>CAVYFI010000016.1:0-27218 GCA_963767775.1 Bryobacterales bacterium | reverse complement strand
CTCCAGCAGCGCCTTGACCACTCGCGCGAACTCGCCCTCCGGATGACGCTTCTCCACCAGGCAGTCGTACAGCGCCCACCCAAGAGGCGTCGCATCATGGCCGGGATCGCGAATATCCACTGGATGCCCGCGCGCAATCAGCAGCTCCACGAGGTCACCCGAGCCCGCCCACGCAGCATTGTGCAGCGGCGTGTAACCATGGCTTCGTCTCCGGATGCGCGACCGGAAATCCCAGGTCGAGCATTAGCTTCACCGCGTCGTAATTCGTGTTCGTCTCCCAGCAATACTTCGCCACCAGCTCGCGATCCACATCCGGCAGTCCCGGCACGATCTCCGGATGCTCCTTCGCGATCGCCTCCGCCTCCGCACGCCTCGCCAACACGCAGTTCACCAACAACCGGGTCGCCGAATCGCTCTCCGCGTACAGGAAATCGAACATCGCCTGGTGCCCGTTCATCAGAGCGATTTGGTGGGATAAGAATTGAAGCGCAGCGTCCACTGGTAGATCGTGCCGCCACGCCCCTGATGGCCAACCGGTGGAAACTCCGGCAGTTTGCCGATCCGGTGCGCCAGGCAGCCCCGATCCTCCGTGACCAACCTCTCCGCCAGCGCCACATCGCCTAGCGCAGCTGCCAGGAAGATGTCCGCTTTCGCGCCGCGCTCCAACAGGAATCGCGCCACGTCCGGCGACTCGCCGATACGCCACTGCGCCGGCGTCGAATCGTGATCCTCGTCGCGGGCGTCAATTCGAGCCCCATGATCCAAGAGCAACGCCGCCACCGCCACCGTCCCCGCGCAATGCAGGGGAGTCCGCGCGTCCATCCCCTTCGCGTCGATCAGCGAAGGGTCCATAGCCAACATCTCCGCCAGCTTATCGGTCAGCCCTGCTCGCGCCGCCTCATGCACCGCCTGGTCCGCACTCTGTTGCGCCATTCCCCAAGTGTATAACGGCTCCACTTGTATTTCCTCCACCGCTTCGGGTCTTCTTACATCAAGGTAGATGGGAGGCGATTGTGAACTGATGACTCTGAGGACCTCCCAAAGGACGACGATATGAGGAACTTATCAGGATTTGCCGTTGCTGCTCTTGCGTTACTGGGAATCGTGCAGAGCCCCGCCGACATCAGGCCAAGAATATCGAAAGAAGAGGCTCGTGAATTAGGCATCGAGGCCGTCGTCTACGGGTATCCACTGGTCATCGTCAATTTGACGCAGCGCGTTCAGACGAACGTAGTCGAGCCGCGGCACAATGGCCATGCGCCTGTTAACCAGTTCAGTAATTTCCTGGTTTACCCTACGGCTGCTTACAAGGATGTCGTCCGCATCAACGTGGATACCCTCTATTCCTTCGCTTGGCTTGACCTCTCCAAGGAGCCCATTATCCTATCGGTTCCCGATACCCACGGCCGCTACTATCTCATGCCAATCCTTGACGCCTGGACGAATGTGATCGCTTCGCCAGGTAAGCGCACGACCGGGACTAAGGCGGGGAACTTCGCTATTGTAGGCCCGAATTGGAGCGGTAGGCTGCCCGACGGGATCACGGAGGTGAAATCACCAACGAACACCGCCATGATCGCCCGCCGTACTCAGGCGAACGGACCTGCGGATTATGCGGCTGTGAACGCCATTCAGAAGCAATACAAGCTCACTCCGCTGAGCGCCTGGGGAAAGCCATACGCTCCGCCTAGGGGTGTTGTCCATCCCAGGATCGACACAAAGACTCCGCCAGTTGACCAGGTCAACCGAATGAGCGCTCCAGTTTTCTTCAAGGCCCTTGCAGCGTTGATGAAGGAGAACCCTCCTGCCCCGGCGGACGCTCCCATGCTGGCGAAGCTCGCCAAGATCGGCATTGTGCCAGGACAAGACTTCAACATGAGCAGGCTCGACCCGGCTGTTGCCGAAGGCCTGGAAGAGTCAGTCCAGATGGCTGTCCGGAAGATACAAGCCGCCGCCAAGCAAACCGGAACAATCGTCAACGGCTGGAGCGCGCTTCCCATGAACTTGGCGGACTTTGGCACCGATTATGGGTTTAGGGCCGTCGTTGCCATGATCGGGTTGGGTGCGAATGTCCCGAAGGATGCGTTTTATCCTATAGCGTTCGTTGACGGTAATGGCAAACGCTGAACGGCGATCACCGTTACATCCTGCATTTCAACCGGGACGAAATGCCTCCGGCCAACGCCTTCTGGTCGGTGACGATGTATAACGAGCAGAGCTTTTTGGTTGCAAACCCCATCAACCGGTACAACATCGCCGCGTGGATGCCGCTCAAATACAACTCGGATGGGTCGCTGGACATTTATATCCAGCGAGATTCGCCTGGTAGGCAGAAGGAATCGAATTGGCTCCCGGCGGCGCAGGGCAGCTTCGATGTCACCATGCGGATCTACTGGCCGAAGGAGACCGTGCTCAACGGCTCGTGGAAGCCCCCCGCTATTCAAATGGCTCGAAGCGTCGTTTCTGAAGGGAAGTAGCGAAAACCGCCAGTCAGCCCGCCATCAAATCCAACAGCTCGCCAACCAACCGGGAATCCGGGTGCCCAAGCGCGCTCTCGCCCAAATCCAGCCATTGATTGCGCCGGGTGTTTTGCACGAATACCACCTGGTCGACGCGGAAAGTTTTCGGGAGCGTGCATTCCGCCCAGCGCGTGCGGGCCACCCGGGCTAGCTCGTCCACTTCGTCGCCCTTGAGATCCTGCGCCAGCGTCACGTGCGGATGGTACTCATAATGTTCGTGACAGAGGAAGCCGTCGGCGTTGAGCGCTTCGTGCATGTTCCGCATTTCATCGCGGCCGCGGCCCACTTCAATGTAAATGACATCCGAAACCGGGAAAACTTCCACCTGAGCCAATTCCACTTCGAAGGATTGAAAGAGCGGGACGATGGTGCGGACGGTTTTCCAGGCAGCCTCGGGCGAGGAACAAATCGGACGGGGCGGCAGAATTGTCACGTGGGCACGCAAGAAACAGTTCGGAACCAACTCCTGGCGCAGCTTGTCCAAGAAGCCCGCCAAGGGTTCTGGAATGTAGCTGACTAGCGCGAAGGAGTTGATCCGATCCCACGCGGCGGGATCGTTATACATATCTTTACTATTATGCTACCTCCACTGGCTCTGGCGTGGCGCTCGCGGCTGGTTCCGGTACGTACCATTGCGCCTCTTCGAAACCTATGTATTTGAAAATGCGGAGTTGGCCGCGTTGCTCGATTGGGTCGTCGACGACTTCGATCACGTCGCCGACAGCGATGGCTTGTTCAGTGCCGCGCAAATCCAACCAAAGCGCATAGGGACTGGCGGCATGGGTCACGGGTCCAGGTTCGTAATCCTTCACCTTGACGATGGCCACGCCCGGCGTGTGCGGCGTCCAGCGAAACTGCTGGCGCGGAATTTCCTTCAAACGGTAGATCTGGTAAGCAGGCATATCAGCATCTATTCTCTCTCAAAACAATTCGCAATGGAATGTTTTATTGCCGAGGCCTGGTCGTGGCCGGCGCGGATCCAGGCTTGAGCGTTCGCCCGCGTCCAATAGATGCATTCCAGCGGTGAGCCGAGCAGCGCGGGCGGAGCCAGGCGGATAACTTTGATGCCGGTCGGAACTTGCGCGCGAAACGGCGAGAGCATTCGTATGGCGCCGACGAAGGTGCGGGCGATTTTTCCGGGCGGCACGGGCAGCACGTCGATGACCAGGGCTCGCGTGGCGCCCAGTTCAGCGGCGGCCCAGAGCGGAACGGCAGAGAGCAGGCCGCCGTCGGAATAGATACGGCCGCCCAAGCGCACCTGGTCGAAGAGACCGACGATCGCGGTGGTGGCCACCAGATGCTGCCAGGTTATTTCATTGCCGCGAAAAATGACCGGGCGCAGCTTCATCAGGTCGGTGAGCACCAACGCGAATGGGATGCGCGGCTGACTGGTTTCGTAGACATCGCGGATCGCGCCCTGCAGCGGCGCGGTGTCAAGGACACCGTGGAACGGACTGCGCGGAAACTTCCAGCGATAGTGCGCGGCGGCGTCCAGATTCAGCCAACGCTCGATCAATGCATCGGGATCACAGCCGCCTGCGATGGCCCAGCCGTTGACAGCGCCGATGGAAGCGCCGACCACGAGATCGGGTTGAAATACATCGGCGATGGCTTTCCAGGCTCCGGCTTGATATGCGCCGTAGATTCCGCCCGCCGATAAGACCAGCGCCGTCATTAATTGGGCGCCACACGTGGGACAGTGCTGACGATGTCCACCGGGATGGTGCCGTAGGACGTCAATTTCGCGCCCGTAAAACGCAGGTCGGCGATCAAACCGTGCTGGGTTTCCTGAAGCTGCGACTGATCGAAGACCAAATTCCCGAGCGAATAAAAGATCACGCCCTCGCGGTAGCTCTCAACCGGCTGGGTGACGTGGGGATGGGCGCCCACCACGACGCTCGATCCGGCATCGATGGCCGCGTGGGCAAAGCGGCGCTGATCGGCGCTGGGCTGCTTCTGATATTCGACTCCGGCGTGCATGGAAACGATAATGGCGTCGGCGCGAGAGCGCAGGCTTGTGACGTCGGCGGCCATGCGGGCGGGATCCGACGGCTTGGTCCACATCATGGCGATACGATCGTCTTGATCGGGGTGGTTGCCGTTGGATTGGTCGTAGGTATAAGCGAGAAATCCGTACCGGTGTCCATTGCGCTCGATGACCGCGCCCTGGTGCGCCTCTTCGGCAGTATGGCCGGTGCCGGCTGCGGCGATGCTGTTCTTGGCGAGCCAATCGAGCGTGAAGTCGACGCCGTAGCGGCCGCAGTCGCGCGCATGATTGTTGGCGGTGGACACAACATCGATTCCGGCGACGCGCAGGGCTTCGATCATGTCAGGCTCGGCTTTAAATATCATCCCCTTTTCAACCGGACGGCCATGATCGGAAAAAGGCGCTTCCAAATTCACGAAGGCGATGTCGGCTGAGGAGAGCAAGGGGGCGAGATCGCGCAGCGGAGACGCGGGGTCGGACAAGCGGCGCGCGCGAGTACCGACATAGCGGGAAAGCATGACGTCGCCCCCGCAGAGAATACGCGTGGTAGGAGCCACCGGCGTGTCGGCCGATCTTGAGACGCGCCTGGCAAGGAGTCCGACGGCCGGAAGCAGAACGAATGCACGGCGCGCCGGTTTCAACCGCTCAGCTCCCGACCGCGACGCCGGCTGCGGCCTTGTCCAGGAACCAGATGGCGCCCGCACCATGGTAGGTGGCGATTTGCGCCGGATATTTCTTGGGATCGTAAGGCTGGCTCAGTACGGAATGCAAGGGCTCGGCTTTATCGGCGCCGGCGGCGAGCATCAGGGTGTGGCGCGCGGCTTCCAGTACGCCGGGCAGCAGAGTTACTCGCCATTGATGAAATTTTTCGACGTACACCGCGGCAGCAAGATTCTTGTGATCGTCAATCAGCGGCTCGCCGGGAAAAAGGCTGGCGGTGTGGGCGTCGGGGCCGAGGCCGCGGTGGATGACATCGAAGCGGGGCATAGCGGCACCAGGGGAAAGCTCAAAGAAGGAACGGATATCGGCGGCGTAGAGGTTGGCGGCGTCGGCGGGTGCGCGTTCGCCCTGGATGCGATGGACGTTGGCCGCAGGGAAATGGGCAGCGTCGATGAAATGATCCTTGGCCAATTTGTAATTGCTTTCCGAGTCCGTGGGCGGAACACACCGCTCATCCACCCAAAAGAGATGGACATTGGTCCAATCGAAGCCAGACTTGGCCATGTCGGCGAACATGCGCTTGGGCGTGGTGCCACCCGAGACGGCGATGCTGGCGCGGGGCTGGGTGGACAGGGCGTGTCCGAGCAGCTCCAGCACTTTGCTTGCACAGGCCGCCGAAGCCGCATCGGCACTTTCATAGACAAACGACTGTACGGACATCCTGGAACCTCGCTGGCGCGAGGAGCGCGCACCTCGTCATGCTAAAATAGATCTTACCTTCCACACAACTTGCGTTTCTAAGTTGTAGTTTCCAGGTTGAGGCTAAGCACATTCAAGAGGAGCAGGCGGCAACAGCAGGCGTGTAGAACTTCATGCATAAGCAAGGCAAAAAGAAGATCCTGGCGGTAGTGGAAGACCTGATGTTCACGGTAAAGATCGCCGATGCGGCCAAGCGCGCCGGTCTCGAAGTGGAATTCGTGAAGTCCGAGCGAGACGTAATTGAGAAGGCGACCGAGGAAAAGCCGCTGCTGGTAATTCTTGATCTCAATTTCGATGCGGTGCAGCCGCTGAAGCTGATTTCGCAAATCAAGAGTGACGGAGAGATGAAGCAAATCAGCGTCATCGGGTACTTATCTCACGTACAAGGTGAACTCAAGCAGCAAGCCCAGGAAGCCGGCGCCAACATGGTGATGGCGCGGTCGGCGTTTTCTCAGAATCTGCAGCAGATCCTGAAGCGACACTCTGGCGCGGTCTAAACCAAGTCATTTCGGCTGGACGACGGGATCATACATCGTCTTGACGACCAATTGAGCCGGATAAACATCGAGATGACCGTAGCCTCCTCCGATCGGCGCGCCGTCGGCTCCTTTGGCAATCTCATAATGAGCCTTAAGGCGTAACCGGCCCATGACCGTGACCCTGACCTCTGGTTTCAGTCCCGGGGTGAAGTTTAGCTTGGCTTGCTGGTTGGTCACGGTGGCAAGGACATCATGAACGGCTGCCTCATCTGTTTTGAAATCAACGGGGCGTTCGCCTTCCTCTACGAAGGAAGCAGGCTTGAGATCGACAGCAGTCGGCCAGACGAACTCTCCTGTCGGTGGCATCTCTGGAAGGCCCTTGAGAACCGGGGCCCAGGTATACTTAGTCACAAACTTGCTGTCGCAGCGTGCGCCCAAGGCAAAGATCTCACGTCCCTGGTAGAGCAATCCCCTAACCGAGATCATTTCTCCTGCATGAGCTGGAAGATCCTTGAACAGGTCGCATATGGTGATGGTGGGTGGGTCCGGCTTCTTTGTCTGAGCCGATGCTGAGGATGCGAGCACGATTCCGCAGGAAAGTGCGACCCCGGCGGCGCTGTTCAGGCATTTCATAATCGGCGACGTTATCTTGGCCATTATCCTACGAGCGCGATCGGCGTCTTCGCAGAATTTGCAGCAGATCCTGAAGCGGCACTCCGGCGCGGTTTAAACGCTCGTTTGGGGCAGAACTACGCGAAAAATGAGTGAGAACTTCAGCTGAAGTAATTCAGCGCGGTTCCCACGGCCGAAGCGTGATCTCAAAATAGTGATCGTCGCCGTCCGAATCGCAAACTAAAACAACTTTCCTTTACTTAGTCTTAGCGCATCAATCCAACTTCTTACTTGAAGCCAAAGTCTAGGCTGGAATAGCGTCCAATCAGGTAGGGCCCTACTACTTTAAGCTTTGGTCCTACGTGTGCTGAGTGGCAGAGCACTACCTCCAGGGTTCAGCGCCAATTGGGATCATCGGCGCACTCTTCGAGCGAACGCGGCGGAAGACGCGCGATATCGCTTTAATCCTGAGCTAGCCCCTAGTTCAAGTCTCGAAAGGACAAGCACGCCATGGCTATCTCTCTCGGAAGAGTGGATCGAAGTGCGCCCGCACCGCCCAGAACCGATTTGGAAGCGAGTGATTCGCTACGCGAGGTGGACGCGGCGGCCTTTGTGGACACCCTCGAGGACGACGAGTTGGAAACAGTCGCGCGGCCGGAGCCCAGTAGCACCGCCGTGGATTGGCCGGACCTGGTGGCGCGGATTCAAACAGGCGACGACTCGGGGATGGAGGAATTGTACCGTCTGTTTGCACGCGGGATCCGCTTCTACTTGTGCCGCCAGTTGGGCATGCAAGAACTGGACGACAAGGTTCACGACACCTTTCTGATTGTGGTGCAGGCCATCCGGCGCGGAGACCTGCGAGAGCCCGACCGGCTGATGGGATTCGTACGGACGGTGGTGCGGCGGCAAGTGGCGGCACACATCGACCAGGTGGTCCACAGCCGGCGCGACGAGATGCATCTGGATGTGGGGGTGCGGGTGGCCGACCGGCGGCGAAATCCGGAGCAGAACATGGCTCATCAACAAAAAGGCGATTTCATGCGCGATATCCTGCGGCAGCTTTCGGAACGCGATCGCGAGATCCTGACCCGCTTCTATCTCCATGAAGACACGCAGGAAGAGATCTGCGCGGACATGAGCCTGACGGAAACGCAGTTCCGGCTGTTGAAGTCGCGTGCCAAGGCCCGTTTTGGTGAGTTGGGTCGCCGGCGGCTCCAGCAAAAGCCCCTGGTTCCATATTTTTCGAGAATTTCGGCGAGGTAGCCGCACTACAGCCTCTGTATGAAGGGGAGGTGCGGGCCGTGAGCGCTAGCTTTCATCGTCATATCCCGGAAGACATGCTGGATGAGTTTGTCATGGAGATGCTTTCCGACGAGGATTGCGCTCGCTGGGAAGAACACCTGCTGATGTGCGCGCAATGCCAGGACCGGGTGGCGGAAACAGATGAATACGTGGGCGTGATGAAGAGCGCGGCCGCCACGGTTTTCAATGCGCCATCAGGCGAAAATCGCCGGAGTCTGGCGAAGCCAATGCTGGTGGCCGTCACCCACGCCTAGCGGTCTTCCGAGTGCGAAGACGAATCGGAACCGCACGAAGCTCCAGTCGTCGATTCAAGGCGCCGGCGATTCGTCGCAACATCGGCAACGATCCTGCATAGTCCGCTTGCTCCATGCGGCAGATCACGCTGGCGGTTGTGCCCACCTTCTTTGCGAGTTCGCGTTGGCTGAGCCCCGCCCTATTGCGAAGATCGTAAACCAACTGTGCGGCCTCAACGTTGACGATTTCCTCATCCAACATCGCCTTGCGTTCGGGATCATCACCAACGAATTTGTCAATGAGCTGATCTAAAGCATCTTTCTTTTTGGTGCCCACGATTACCCCTTCCATCCGTGCGCCTTCGGATTCGCTTCATACTTTTTCTTGCGTTCAACGGCCCGGTCGATCTCTGTTGCCGGAACTTCCGACTCCTTCGTGATGCCGTGCGAAATGACCATGATGTCTTTGCCCCTGAAGAAATACAAAATCCTATAGTTGACGCCTTGATAGGTCGGGCGTAACTCGTAGATTCCATCGCGCAGAAAGTCGGCAATAGGACGCCGCAGCTCATGTCCCTGCGATCTCAAAAGACTGACCTGCGAAAGGCACTTTGCTTGCACCTTAACCGGGAGGGTGCTCAACCATTGATCGAATAGAACGGCTTCGCCTTCCCTGTAGAAGATCACCTCCGATTGAGGCACAAATCAATGTTCGCACTTCTGCGAACAGCAGTCAACAGCCGGCGCTCACCGTCTAGCGGGTGTGTTGGATTTTCTTAGGTGGTTAAAACACTCGGCGATGCAGGCGCGCGATGGTGAACTTGGCGGTGTCGGCGATCGCCATGACGGCCATCACTCCCGCCTGTACCGGATCTGAGACCACCAGGTCGGAGGCATCGGGAACGCTCCCGGCCATGTTCAGGCTGATCACCAGCAAACCCTGCGCTCGCACTTCGCGAACGGCCTTCTCGATATCGCCGCCCATCAGCGCGCCGGCCAGCACCAACGCCCGGGCGCGCGACAATCGTCCGACCGCGCGTACGGCGTCGGCCAGCACCTGCTCACCCACCAGCGGAATGGTGTCCACCGAGATGTGTTCGCCGCGGATATTGTGGCGATCGGCTTCCGAGATGGCGCCGATGGCGACCTGACCTACTTGCGCGCCGCCGCCCACGATGATGATGCGCTTGCCATAAACGGTTTGCATGGTCTTGACGATGCTCACCTCGCGAACGATGGGTAGCGTTTGGAGGTCCGCCTGCAAGATCTCGGGCGCTTCCGGAAGATTGATCTCGAAATACACGCGCGATTCGGGCTGCTCCTGAATGATGGAGACCGAGGCGATATCTCCGTTGTGATGCGCGATCACGCCGGTCAGTTCGTGAAGCACTCCAGGGCCCGAGCGGGCCACCACCACCATGCCGATGTTTACGCTCATTTCTTTATTTCGGGCGCTTTTCCGATTTCGTATTTCCGCAGCAGATCGTCCCAGTGGCCTTGCGCCTTGAGCAGCAGCTCGCACACTTCGCGGACCGCGCCTTGTCCGCCGGCGCTTTCGGTTACGTGCTGCACCGAACGCTTCACCTCCGGCCGGGCATTGGCCGGCGCAATGCTCAGACCAACCCGATTCATCACCACCACGTCGGTCAGATCGTCGCCGATGTAGGCGACTTGCGAAGCCGCGATACCGGAGCGCGTCAGAATCTCTTCGAGAATGGGAATTTTTTCGATGTGGCCCTGATACACGTAGGTCATATTGCACTGCTTGGCGCGAAGTTCAGTGGCGGGAGAAACGCGGCCGCTGATGACGCCCGTGACGAGCCCCTTCCACGAAAGCCACTGCAGCGCGATGCCATCCTGTGTATCGAATCCCTTGGTTTCGATCGTGGCGCCCGAGGGATCGGGCACACCGAATACCTTGCCGTCGGTGAGCACGCCATCGACATCCATAAGGAGCATGCGAATGTTGGCTGCGATTTCGTTGACCGCGGGCCCGTTGATCGAAGACATGTTCTTCATGGTAACTCACGGCCATCGGAGGGGACGCCGGCCGGCGCAAATTCAAGATCGGGATTCACATTCAATTCGCGTATGCGGCGTTGGGCGGCCTGAAAGCCGCCAGTAAACGCGGCGCCGACAATGGCATAGGGTTCCCAATAGAATCCGCCGCGGACGGTTCGAGCGATGGGATTATCGCGCCAATCCCACAGCCGGGAGGGCGCTTTGTCAACCCTCTGCGGCGTCGCGTCCCAGTGTCCTTTGGGGTAGAAGAAAACGCCGACGCCTTGGATCAGGACCGAGTACAGCGCCAGCACTGCGAATGCGCGGCGGGGCCAGGGGCTGGGCCAACTCCAAAGGCGGGAGCGATCCGTCGCGGAGACGCCCAGCGCCATCATCACGATCAGCGGCGGGACCAACTCGGTGAGCAAGCGCGGTCCCCAGCAGAAGCCGCCCCACCAAACCTGCCACCGGGCCATGACGATGGCATCGAAGATGACGAAGACGACCGCCGCAACCAAAAGCGGGTTGCGCAAGCGAGCGCCGATAGGAGTCAGGAAAGGGAACACTGCGAAAACCAGAATGGGAGTGTAGATCAGGAGGCCGCGGCCAGGACTTAGGATGAGTCCGGCGAGACCCGAGGGAATGGATCCATCGAGGCTGGCGACATCATATCCGCCGGACACATTCTGAAACACGTAGAAGTTGTAACTCGCGATCATCAAGCCTCCTAGCAGAGCCACACTCCAGATACGAAGATGTTGCGCGGTTGTGGCCCTGGCGATTAAGAGCGCCGCGAATAGAGCCGGCAGCAGGACGACGCTGGTGGGCCGAATGATGAACGCAGCGGCCGCGCATGCTCCGCACAGCCACAGTGCTCCATTGCGCCGGCGATCCTCCGACCAGTACTGCAGAAAATAAAAGCAGCCAATGATCGCTAATTCACCCGGGCCGTGCTGCCACAACCCTTGGCTCGCGATGGACCAGGTTTCAGTTCCGAGAGCATACACCAAAGTCAGGCACCAGGCCCACGGCGCGGTGGTGATTCGCTTCAACAGCAGCAGAAGGATCACGGCTGAAAGAGCCGCTATCGCCGCGGCGGCGAATTTTTCCGCGATTCTTGCCAGCATCACCAGCGATCCGGGATCCCACTCGCGCAAGCGGCCGAAGAAGGCCAGCGGAAAATAGAGCGGAGAGACGAGCAACCCACCGCCAATGGGATAGAGGCTGTAGTAATGGCCGCGAGATGCGTGCACGACCCCGCCGGCGTGAAGAACATGCCTGTCGATCCAGGGTCCGAAACGATCGAGCGCGACTGTATGATCCAGGAAGATGGCGAATGGCAGGAGAGAGGTCGGCAGCGTATCACCGGAATCCACCGGCCGCAGATTCGCATGATACACAACGCTGAGCGCCAGGAATAAAAGAACGTAGGGGCGAAGGCGTGCCAGCATGCAAGATCGAGGCGGCAATGAACCGCCTATCGTAGGGCCAGTTCGTTAAGGATTCGACGCGCCGGTTCTCGGCACATGTAGCGACATCAGGACCACAGAGCCCGCGATCGCGGTGAACCAGTGCGGCGTGTTTTCAGGAACGATGATCACATCACCCTTGGCGACGGCTCGGGCGGTTCCGCCTTCGATACCCGTGCCAGTAAGGTTCTCGGCGTTGGTCCGCTTTTCGTTCGCCAGCTTGCCGCCCGTGACTAGCGTGGCCGAGCCATCCAATACGTAGAACATCTCAGCTTCACGTTCGTGAACCGCGGCCGGACCGACTGCGGTTCGGTATTCGAGATTCGCGCTATACGGAGCCAGTCGCAAAATGTTTTCGATAACGGTCGGCTGGCCGTCCTTGTGATCGGCCTTGGCTTTGGCGAGAAGCGCGGCGACGTCGGCGGAGGAGGAGTAAGTCCTGGTGGGCGGGGCCGGCTGCTGGGCCCAGACCGCGCCGACGGCGATTATCAAAAGCACAATGGACAAAATCGGGCGGATTACAATTGAACGCATGGAAACCTCCAGGTTTTAGGTTCGAACTGAGATGCTATCACAACACATTATCACCGCAGTTCGAACCCCGGCCCGAAAGTTCCCGCTCAGTCGCTTATCTTGATGTCGTGCGTGCTGGGTCCGTCTTCGCCCAAGTCGCCGAGGATGCAGAACGGAGCAGCGATCGCGCCCCAGGCGACCGTGGCTGGGATGGCGACCAATCCCAATGGAGCCGCCGGCGAGAACAGCCACCCGAAGCTGGTCTTAAAGCTCTTGGACATACCCTTGCCGAGTTCCTCCAGATGATGGCCGCTGCCGGGCTTGTACATTTGGATACGGATAAGGGTGGAGCGCGCGATTTTCACGACGCGCTGATTGCTGGTGAGTGCGATTTGGCCATCGCTGGTGGAGGCGCAAGTACCTTTGACGGTTTGGCCATCGTTGGTCGTCAGCGAGAGCTGCTGGCCGCCGGCGACGTGGCACAGGTCGCCCCATCGAGCCTCAATAACAGGATCGTTTATAGGGGCCGCGTGGAGTGGAAATGCCCAAGCCAGTGCGGCCGAAAGAATCAAAAAGCGAAATTGAGAGAAGCTGGTGTGTTTCATAGTGAGACCAGAGTAAGGCCGCGACAGCCGGCGCGGCGCCGCGCTTGTGGCACTTTCGCGAGGCGTCACAAACCGCAGAATTGCTTCAGTTCGGCGATGGAGGAATCGGCGATGACCCGAAAAACACGGGTCTGGCAGCCTGCGGGCAGCTCGCGGGCGGTAACGATATCGGCCACCACAAGTGTCCCGTGACCCAGGCGATCCTGCCAGCCGTGGAGGGTTGCGTCGACCTCGGATAACGAGTCGGGATGGAGTCCGACGGCGATCAGCATGGCTCGCGACCAGAGGCGAATTTCGGCCGAGCGCGAAGCAATCGAGACCACCGTATCTGGCGGCTTGGTCTGGCCTTCGATGGACGCGCGCACAGAGCGCAGGCGGAGGGTGATGCACGGAATACCGCGAGCCAATTTCCGTCGAATTTTCGCGGCCCGCGTGGGGAGGGCTACCACCAGCGCACGGCCCGGTTGCTCGATCTGTTTCGCGAGCTCGGACGATTCCAGGTTGGCGAATGCAATGGATGTGCTCACGGATTCCGCGAGCTCCGCCTGAAGAATTTCGCTCATGGCCGGCTCCGTCTCCGCGATTAGAATGCGCTGGTAGGGAACCGGATGAACCATGTGTTCCAGGCGGTGAAGCACTTCCTCGGGTTCGTAATTCTGACGCCGGGCAGATTGTAGCAGTGCGGCCAGTAGCTGATCTAACTGGGCATCATCCGAGGAAGACTGCAGCGGGCGGACGTAGAGACCACTGCCGCGGCGCAACTCCAGCCAGCCTTGCTCCAGGAGATCGTGATAGGCGGCGCTGACGGTATTGGAGTGGATCTGGTGACGCCGGGCGACCGCGCGAACACTCGGCAGCTTGTGGCCGGCCGGCAAATCTTCGCTCAAGATGCCGAGTAAAACCTGGCGCACCACTTGTTCGCGTACCGGCAGTTCGCTGTTCTTGGTGATCCAGAATCGCATCGCGCGCTCGCTCTGAGCCAAAATAGCAAGTAATGAGCACGCTCGCCGATCCGATGGTCCGCGCCGCTTGCCGGGCGCGCATCCAGCGGCTGGACGCGAACGCCGGCCCGAAGTGGGGACGCATGACGGCGCCCCAGATGGTGTGCCATCTCAACGATTCGTTCCGCGTGGGTATGGGAGAAAAATATGCCAGCCCGGCGACTAGCTTGCTGCAAAGAACGCTGGTGAAGTGGATCGCGTTGCGGACGCCCCTGCGGTGGCCGCCGGGAGTGCCGACGCGTCCGGAGATCGAGCAGGGTCGCGGAGGTACGCCGCCGGGGGAGTGGGACGCCGATCGCGCGGAGTTGTTCAAGTTGATGGATGCTTTTGCTGAAAAGCAAACATTCGGCGTCCATCCGACGTTCGGGAAAATGAGCGAGCGTGATTGGCTCATTTGGGGCTATCGGCACGTGGATCATCACTTGCGGCAATTTGGGGTGTGAATTGGCTCGCGATTCGGTGAGCCATTACTCGCCGGGGAGTTGTCTTCTAGCATGCCGACTTGAAGATCCAGGTGCGAGCGCCGGTCGGCTTGGCGGGCCATTCGTCCTTGAGAGACCACCGGCTCCTACCTCAATATTGCGCACCCCGGTCTGGATCTATCGGAGAAGGCCGAGGCTGTATTGGAGCGCCGAATACTGAGTCTGATAGTCGTACTTGGCGCTGAGATTCTCAATCGCGGCTTCGGTAACGTTCAATTGCGCTTGCGTCAGCTCGACGATCGACGCCAGGCTCAAATCGTATCGCCCCTGCGCCAATTGCAGAGCCAGCGTGGCTTGGCGCAGAAACTGCGCGGTGACATCGATGCGCTGGTAGGCGTCGTTCGCACTCGCCCAAGCGACACGCACATCCCGGCTGATCTGTTGTTGCTGATCTCTGAGCCGTTGTTCGGCTTCCAAAGCGCGTTGATAGGCGGCTTCGCGGCGGGCGGAGAACAGATGGCCGTTGAAGATAGGAATGCTGACGTTGGCGCCGATGCCTTCGTATTCGGCCGGAATGGGCGCGGTGTTGATGTAGGGAGTGTAGCCTCCCACCGCAATCGCGCTGACGGTTGGACGCGACAAGTCCTTTTCGGCGTCTTCGAATTTGTGAGCGGCATCCCGAGACGCGCGCAACGCCGCAAGCTCGGGCCGGTTGTCGATCGCCTGCGTCACCAGTGCGTCGGCGGTGGCGGACGGCGAGGGGGGAAGCGGCACATCGGAGAGCTGATAGTTGGCCGGCTGATCGGAGCCCAGGGCTCGGCCCAACCCAGCCAGCGCCACTTGCACGCTATCCTGCGCGCGCAACAGAAGAAGCTTGGCTTCCGAGACGTTTACATCGGCGAAACTCACATCCAGCTGCGAGCGAAGCTTATTCCTGGCCAGTTCAGTTACCTGATTATCCAAAAGCTGACGCGCGGACACGGTTTGCTCGGCGACTTTAACTTCGGCCTGCGCGCGCAGCACGTCAAAGTAGGCGCGATTTACGTCCAGGAGCACCGTATATCGAGTGGCTTGTGAGTTCTGCGCCGCGGCCTGGGCCTGAAGACGCGCGCTGGCGACCAAGTTGGAAGTGCGGCCAGAATCCGTGACCAACTGGCGAACAATCACGCCTTGGCTCTCACGATCGAACAAGCGCGAGACCGTCAGATCTCCGGCCCCGATTCGTGAAAGATCGTTGCCTTGCGATCCGGTAATATTCCCGGTCACGTCTGGATAATAAGCGGCCCGGTTGATCACAATCTGCTGATTGGCGTAGTTCACCTCGTTCTGCGCCGCCTGAACTTGAGGATGGTTCTTGACGGCCATCTCTTCGGCTTGCTGGAGCGTCAGAACCGGCAAAGTTTGGGCGAACGCCGCTACAGAAACGCCGAATAACAGGACCGCTTGATTAAGTCCTGGGGACATTCGTTTGCTTCCTCCTATAAACCAGAAGATACGCGGCCGGAACGATGAACACCGTGAGAAGCACCGACGAAGTCAGGCCGCCTATGATGGCGCGCGCCATGGGAGTGTACTGCTCGCCGCCCTCGCCGAGCTTCATCGCCATCGGGATCATGCCGATGATGGTTGCCAGCGACGTCATCAGGATAGGCCGCAAGCGAACCCGGCAGGCGGTGACCACGGCGTCGGCCACGGACAGTCCCTGCTCTTCGAGCTTGTGCGCGAAATCCACAATCAGGATGCTATTGGAGTCGGCGATGCCGATCAGCATAAGCACGCCCATCAGCGACATCACGTTGAGAGTGGTGTGCGTGAGCGGGAGAATGATCAGCACGCCGACGAATCCCATGGGAATCGCGAGCATAATCAGCAAAGGATCGATGAAAGACTTGAACTGCGCCACCAAAATGAGAAACAGAAGCATGAATGAAAGGGTGAAACCGATCCCGAAGCTCTTGAAGGACTCATCCATACTATTGACCATGCCCCGCAGAGTGACGCGAATGTTCGAAGGGAGGTTCGCCTCCTGGATGGCCCGGAGAATTCCAGTGCGAAGTTTGCCTAAATCCTCACCGGAGGGAGTGACGTACACATCCACAACACGCTGAATCTGATAATGGTCGACTTCGGTCGGGGATTGAAGATTAACCAGTTTCACCACCGAGTCGAGAGTGGTGGGACTTTTCATATTGGGAGCGCGAAGAGGGATCTGCTTCAGGTCAACCAGGTTGTGGATGGCGGGCTTGCCGTGCTCGGCATATTGCACGCTCAGAAAGTAATCGTTCCCGGTTTTATAGTCCACCCAGTAGTTGGGCGCGATCATGAGATTTGAGTTCAGCGCCGTGATCACATTGTCGACCACGTCTTTCTGCGAAAGCCCCAGCTCCCCGGCGTGCACGCGATCGATGTCCATTCGAATGGACGGATAGTTCATGTCCTGAGGGATATAGATCTGGCCGACACCGGGAAGTTTTCGAATGCGCTCGGCCAAATCCTGCGCAGTGCTGTAAGTCAATCCCAAATCGCGGGTGTTGACCTGGACATCGATCGGAGCCGGCTGCCCCTGATTGAGGATCGCGTCCTGCATGGATCCGCTCTGGAAAAACGTGCGCACATCGGGGAATTTCGCAACCATCGCGGCTTTCACCCGATCCATGTAATCAAAGCTGCCAACCTCGTGCCCGGGATTTAAAGCCACCTGTATCGTCGCGGTGTACATGCCGGCGTTAGTCGTATGTACGGTCACCCCGACCGCCGGACCCGGAGGGCCCGGAGGAACGTCGCTCGGCAACGCCTGGCGGGCGAAGGAAGTCCTCATCGCGGACGAGACCATGGCCAGGCGCGAGGCCGATCCCCTCGCGGGCCGCTACTGGAAGATCACCAACCACACCGTCAAGAACGAGCTCGGCCAGCCCGTCGCCTACAAGCTGATACCGAACCACGTGATCAGGCCGTTCGCGCACCCCGGCTCCGCGGTCGCCAGGCGCGCGCCGTTCATGTTCCACCCGGTCTGGGTCACCGCCTACGACCAGGACGAACTCTTCGCCACCGGCGACTACCCGAACCAGGCGACCGGCGGCGCAGGCCTGCCCGCCTTCGCCGCGCGGGAGCGCCACCTCACCGACACCGACGTGGTGGTCTGGTTCACCTTCGGCACCAACCATGTCGTGCGCCCCGAAGACTGGCCGGTCATGCCGGTCCACCCGATCGGCTTCCGGCTGCTCCCGTCCGGCTTCTTCGTCGGCAACCCGTCGCTCGACAATCCGCAGCCCGGCGGCGACCACTGCCATCACTAACCATAACCATCATTATCAAACAAAAATCAAAGTCAACCCCGGTAAAAGCTATAAAATTAGAGGAACGGAAGCCATGGCCACTGCCCAGACAGAACTGCCCCGTTGATTCCGGCATAAGCTTGCAGGCCGAGGGTTCTCTCCTCCCCGGAGGTCCTCGCGCAGTCGGTGGCCGAAGCATCGGCCCCGAGCGCGGCGATGGCGCTGCTCCCGTTTCTGGTCTTCCTCTCCGCGGGCAACGGCACCTGGCTGTCCTTTGGGCTGAGCCTGGTGGTCCTGCTTGTCGTCGCCTACTGCGCGTCGCTGTTCGCCGACCCGCATCAACAGCGCCGGGTCGTTCTACGTCTGGGTCACCCGGGCCCATCGGTCCCGGCGCGGGCAGCACGGCGGGCTGGGGGCTCGTCCTCGGTTACCTGTTCACCGGTGTCGCGTGCGTGATCGGCTTCGAGATCTACGGCGACAACTTGCTCACCGGGCTGGGTATCTCATCGCCGGACAACCACGTCGTCCGCGCGGTCCTGTACATCGCCACGAGTACTGCTCCCGGCGATCATGGCGGTCTCCGACATCAAGATCTCGCAGCGCCTGGCGTTCATCCTCGAGTCCGTCTCGGTGACGATCATCCTGGTCCTGTGCATCGCGGTGTACGTACACAACGGCGGCGTGTTCGATCATGCCCAGCTCTCGCTCAAGGGCGGCGGCACGGGCGGCATCGTCGTCGGCATGGTGCTGGCGATCTTCGCCTTCGTGGGCTTCGAGTCGGCCGGCTCGCTCGGCCAGGAGGCGAAGGCCCGGCGAAGAGCGTGCCGCGCGCCGCGATCCTCTGGTCCTGCGGCATCGTCGGTGTCTTCTACCTGATCCTCCTCCTACGCCCAGGTCTACGGGTTCGGCGCGGGCTTCGGCAAGGCGACCGCCCCGCTGCCGCAGCTCGCCTCGGTCGTCGGCCTCGGCTGGCTCGGGCACTTCATCGCGATCGGCATCACCTGCTCGATGTTCGCCTGCTCCGCTGGCCTGCCTGAGCCGCCGACCTCGCGGATGCTGCTGTCCCTCGGCCACGACGAGCTGCTGCCCAAGGTCTTCACGCACACGTCGAAGCACACCCAAGGCGCCGTCGAGTCGACGATCTGGACGGTGGCCGCTCCCGATGACCGTCATCCCGGTCGCCTACATCGCCGCGGGATCGGTCGACACGGTGCTCACCGGCGTGGAAGGCACGCTCGCGACCTACGGTTTCATGCTGGCCTACGGCCTGGTGGCGCTTGTCCGCGCCGATCTACCTGGCCCAAGCTGAACGAGGGCAAGGCGCTCGCCTGGATCCTCGGCGTCCTCGGCGCGGTCGCGATGCTGTTCATCTTCTACGTCAACTGGATACCGACCGCGATACCGAACGACATCTTCCCGCCGCTGAGCGGCAGCTACGCGTCCCTGCCCTACGTCTTTCTCGGCTGGACCGCCCTCGGCCTGATCTGGTACCTCGTCGTCAAGTTCACCCGCCCCGGGGTGATCAGCTCCGCCGCCACCTGGGGCGACGCGTCCGACCCGGCCGCCGCCGCCGAGGAGACAGCCCACCGGGCCTAAACCGCCCGCTCAGCCCGCGTGGATGTGCGTTTGATGTAGCCGGGGGTTGACAAAAACGCGCGTTCAGGCCGGCGCAGCGGAAGGAAGGCGTCCTGTGCCGGGCGACCAGCCGAGCGGCGGCCATGGAACAGGGCTGCCTGTGCGGTCGCGGGCGTAGCCCGCCCCGGGGGTCCGGGGAGTGGTCTCTCCGGGTGGGTGCTGTTGGCCGTGGTAAAGGTGGCCGACGGCCGTGGAACAGGGCTGCTGGGTGGTTGCGGGCGTAGCCCGCCCGGGGGTCCGGGGGTCGCCCCCCCGGTAGTATGCGGGCCGCCGGGAAGCTGACCGTAGGTCAGCGAACAGGCGGCCCGCCTCGGTGGGTTGGCGGGACTCGAACCCGCGGCCTCGTGCACCCAAAGCACGCGCGCTAGCCAAGCTGCGCTACAGCCCGTATCGCCAAGAGTCTAGCGCCTCCCGCGCCTGCTCCGGATGCCCAAGCTGGGTACCGTGGCCGCCGCGGTGTAACAAACCGCCTTAGCGGGCCGCACTCCCAGGCGCTGTGCTCTCCCAGTACTGGGTTGTCCCGTCCCGCTTGAAGACCCGTCGTGGAGCCGGTGCGCTGGCTGGCCATGCCTCGATCAGGTGATGCTCCATGGGCACTCGCCGCGGGTTCACCGCAGGGTTCTGGTGATTTCCGCGTCTCTTCCCCGCGCATTGACCCGGATGGTGAGATAGCCGCTGCGCCGACCCCCGGTCAGGTCCGGGAAATTATCTTGCAAGGACGTATTCCAGTCGCATATGCGGACCTCGGCCTGCGGCCTGATTGTGGCCTGCTCGACGGCTTCCCACGCGGCGAGCTCGGCCGCCGGTTCGGAATCAAGCAGGCTCACGCCGAGCGTGATGTATCCCCATCGGTGACCCGTCCTGATTTTCAGGGCAGGTCCAGAACCCGGGACGATCAAGCCGTAGGGGACTCCGTGCGTCACGTCCCTGCCCTGGCCGCCGAGGATGCCATCGTCGTGGATGTTGTAATTGAACGATGCCACATAATACGTATGGTAATCAATTTCCAGCAGGTTGTCCGGGGATGGGCCCTGGTCGAGGTCGTGAGTAGTGACCAGTGCCGCTCTGTGTCCGGGTTCGGGCCCTCTGCCGCTGCATCCCAGACGCTGATGAGCGTGAACTTCTCCGCTAGAGACGGTTCTCTGCTAATGAGATCATGCAGGACGGCCCTTGCGAATTCATCCGCTGACCCGGCAAAAGCATGGGGTGTCAGATGGTCCTCGGATTGACTGGAGCCGTTACAGGTGCTTTCGATCTTGAAGGCATAGTGTGGCACGATATCTCTATTTCCGCCTTGTATTACCTGGGAAACGCCGCGGACCTTGAGCGGCGTTTTCCAGGCTGATTGCGGGTTGCCCGCCGGACGGCGCTTCAGCTCACCGGCGCCGGGACATTGCCCCGCTGGGGCTGCGACGAAGTTAGGTATCTAGCTGAACTGACGTTTCCGGCGAGTCGCCGCCTCCGTTGGCGTTCCCGGCGCCAAATGGACGAATGTATATGTCGAAGGTATCACCAGTCGTACTGTTCCCTCCTGACACGAGTACTGCGGCGACTGGGGCCAGGTCAGCCTCGGTGTCTGGGTCCCACAGGGCCCCGAGACTGGTCTCCCAGGCGTTTACCCACGGCAGGCTTGTGCCCTCGGTGGCGCAGTTGTTCAGTGTCGCGTCGCAGATGTAGGGGTAATACCACACGTCGGTACCCGCGCTCGGCCAGGTGGTGTCGACAGTTCCGCTTGACTCCACGGTGGCGGTCGGCGCGGCGGGGTCGGGAATGGTGGGACAGCTGCCGCCGAACGGCATGTCGAACCAGTCCGTTGAGCCGTCGATCCCGGTCGCTGCCGCCGCGGGTGTGGCGGATGCGCTGGACGCTGCGGATGCGGCCGGTGAGCTGGCGTCCGGCTGCGCGGTGAGGGCTGACGGGTTCGCCGCCGGGAAGGGCGGGCCGCTGTGCTGGATGCCGTATTCGGGCAGCGAGTCCCGGCTCCTATTTTGTTCGCGGCGTTCGCTGTGCGCGCGGGCGCTGCCTGTGCCGTCGCGAGGACGAACGCCGAGTCCGGTACGTCGATGAACCGTGGCCGGTAGATGGTGGCGTCGTGGATGTTCGCGCTCTCGCATCCGGTGTCGACGGAGGCGGTGTTGACGTTGTCGGAGATCACCTCTTCGCCCGATGCGCCGAGTCCGGGCTGGAGCCGGGCGCCGTAGTTGTTCTCCCAGTACGGGTAGTCGTCGTTGCTGTCCTCGGGCGGCGTGTACAAGGTCACCATGCTGGCGGTGAACCCCCACGGGGTGGTTGCGGGGTAGGCGTTTATGGAACCTTGGTAGTCCTGAATCAGCCAGTAGTCGCCGTTGATCACGTCGACGCTGAAGTCGGCGTCGTCGTCGTAGTTCGCGATCGAGTTGACGGGCGTCGCCTGGGCGCACGAGTTGCTGAACGCGGCTCCTTGGCCGTCGTCAACGACCAGCCGTTGAACGGGGTGCCGAGATCGGCCAGTGAGGTCTGCGCGAGGTAGATCTGATGGTTCAGCCAGCCGTAGACGTAGATCGTGCTTCCCTGGACGAGCAGGGAGGTGCCCCAGACCACGTTCGGTCCGCCTGCGCAGCTGTACAGGTTGACCGGGATCGAGATCTCCGGATTGCCGGCCGAGTCCGTCGCGGGGCTTTCCAACTGGCTGAGCGGGATGGTGGCGACGCCGGGGCTGAACGGCCCGGCGAGGGAGTTGCCGCCGTAATCGAACCTGATCAGGTTCGACCCCGACACCATCTGGTCGCCGGTCCAGTCGAAGGCGTTCGTGCCGTCAGTGGCCGGGGTGTCCGCGTAGCGGCTCCAGAAGCCGAGGCTCGTGTTGTCTTCCTGACAGGTGTTCCGCCGGTGATCGTCTCGGTGAGCAGGCTGCCGGACTGCATGACGATCGAGTTGTGAATGGAGCTGGCAAACCATATCCCCTCCCGCTGCTCCGGCGAGTTCAGGAACGTGTCGGAGAAGAACCAGGCGCGGTCCCCGTCCGGGAGCACCGTCGAGTTGGTCGCGTCTCCGCCGCTCCAATCCCCGCAGGTCGCGTTGTCGCCGTAGCTGGCGAACATGCTGTCCAGTCCATTGTCAGGGGTCGCGGTGCCGCCTCCCGTCGATATCGGGGTGCCGCATCCAGGAGTATTTCCGTAGTAGGTAGCGTTAACGTAAAAGTTATGGCCTGGCAGGACGCGATTCTGGGCGAGGAACGCCTGTAAGCCCCGCCCTGCGAGCTATTGGCCGCGCTAGGCACGATGCACGTGCTGGCGCAGGCACCTCCCTGCGCTGTCGTGGCGAACGGGTACTCGTCGCAGTTAAAACCCGCCGGGGGGTTCGCGTTTCCGCAGGCGGCCGTGTTGTTCGCGCTCTGCAGCGATGGCTCGTAGGTGAGCGGTGTTGCCGTTCCAGGGCAGCCTGGCAGTCCCTGGTAGCCGGGCAGGTTGCAGCTCGCTACCGCCATGTGCTTGGCGACCAGGTTGCCATCGCCGGATACTGGTTGTCGCTGACGGACCATGTTGGAGTGTAATAAGGGTCAACGCAGCCGCAGGCCGTGTGAGCCATTCTGATTGAGCTGGTTATCGCACCGGATAGGCAGCGGCGGGGTGCTGGTCCCGAAGGAAAATTGAATCGGAGATCCAAAGTTGAGGGTCTGATATGGCGCCGCGGCGGTACCCAGGCTTACGCTCAGAACCATATATCGGTGTTTTGCGTAGTGGTGGTTGACGAGTCAGTGAATTGCTCCGTCACCGATTCTGTGCTATCGCCGGTGTAGTCGCCCAGATTGTTTGGCGGGGGAGGATTAAGTGCTATCGCACCAGCTATCGTTCGTGCATCCGAAGGATGCGCTTATCGGGACAGCAAGAGTCGGGAAATCGGCAGGCAGGGAAATAGGCTTTGTGCCTTGTATCGTTGCACCCATCGTCCATTCTCTTGATGTGGCGCTTAGGTTAGCGACCATCACAACATTCCACGCGAAAGTGATGATGGCAGTCTGTGGTGGCGCACTGTCGCTAGTGAGTGTCACTGAGACAGGCTGACTTTCCTGAAAGACCCCGCAGACATCGAAACGAGTCTCGTAAACTCCGACCTCGAAATCCGGTGGACAGTAGACGGGTTCGGCGCTGGAGTCCGCCGAACCGGTCTATCCCGGCAGCTGTTTGAAGATACTGCTCGGGACGCGTCTGGGCGGCTGGCCGGGCGCGGGTTGGTCGATGATTGGCAGCCGAACGAGACGTAGTACTTTCCCCTACCGGACGGAACAGCGACAGGCTTAGGCGGCGCAGTGCAAGCTGGCCGAGCCGCCTGCGGCCCGATGCTGCTCAGGTATCACTTTTGAGGTTCGAGCCCGCCGGGGTGGGCTGCTGGTCCTGGCTAGCTGTGTGGTCCGCCGCGGCGGCCGCCTGCGGCAGTGCGGTCGCCGCCTCGGCCGTGAAGCCCGTGCCGACGAGCGCCAGCAGGATGGGTGAGATCGAAATGAGGTGCAGCGCGACGCGCCGGGCGCGCCGTCTTCGGGAGAAGGTTACCTTCGGCATTCGGACAACTGCTCCTTGCTCTACGACGCACATGCGGAGGGGTCGCATCCGGACCATCCGGCGTACTTGGCCCGCGGGCGCGGAGCCGCTGCACGGCTCGGGTCCAGTGCTGCGGCTGGGCTCGGGTACAGGAGATCAGTCAGGCAGGGTAAGTCCCGATCACAGCCGGCGAGCGTGGGGCAGGGGCGTCGGATCGGCCGTGATCTCGCTGACTGTTATGTCGGAATATGGGGCAAAATGAGCATAGCGGTCCGGGTAGCCGAAAACAAGAACACGTTCTACCTGGTCAGCAACCGCTCCTTCGGCCTTGAAGGACACTTCACCCGGAGTCTTGCGCGCTATCTGGCATGCTCCAGCGGATGATCACCGATGCTCAAGCCGTGGGTGGCACCGCGTAACGCCTCAGCGCGCAGTCCGGCCGCCGTCAGGTCGTCCCCGCTCTTGATCAGCACCGACAGCACCGAGCGCACCGCCGCCGTCACCGCCTCGAGTTCCGGATCCGCGGGCAGCGGGCGGGCCAGCCGCGGCGGCGTCCGGTCTCGATCGCGTCCGCGACCGCGCGCAGCGCCCCGGTCAGCGCGTGCACCGAGGCGGCGGGGGGCGCCGGCGCCCCGCGCCCGATCGCCACCACGGTCGCGGTCACCGCGTCCACGACCTCCTCGAGCGCCACCACGGCGGGCCACCAGGCGGACGCCCGCCGGCTCACCGCGGCCGGCTCGGACATCGTCCGCTGGAACTCCGCGCGCAGGTTGGACAGCGCGCGGTACGCCCGCCGCCGCAGCCGCGACCGCGGGCGGGCGCCTCGCCCGGCGCGCTCCGCGCCGGGCCGTCCCCGTCGCCGCGATCCGCGCGGCAGGCATCGCCACCAGCGCCTCGTCCATGTACGCGCACACCGCCCGCACCGTCTCGGCGAACTGCCCCGGCAGGTGCGCCTGCCAGGCGGACGGCCACGGCGCGTACCCGACGAGCAGCACCACAGCGAGGCGAGCACGGTGTCCACCAGCCGCGCCTCGGCCAGGTGCCAGCCGCCGGCGTCGAGCAGGTCGATGAGCAGCACCACCAGCGGCGTCAGGAAGGTCGCCGCCAGCCCGAAGTTCCGCGCCTGTCCGTACGGCAGCAGCGCCGCGAGCACCCCGAACGGCAGCAGCAGCCACGGCCCGTACGGCACCACCGCGAGGATCACCGCGCCGAGCACCGCCCCGACCACGGTCCCGACGCCGCGCTGCACCGCCCGGGCGAACACCGAGCCGTAGTCGGGCTTGAGTATGATCCCCACGGTGAGCACCAGCCAGTACGACCGCGCCAGCGGCAGCACCTCACTGGCCACCGCCGCGACCCCGGTGCAGAGCATCGCCGGATGGTGAACTCCCAGGCGATCCGCCCGCCCACCAGCTGCTCGGCGACGCATCGGCCGAGGCGCGCACCGCACCTGCAGTCCGCGAAAGGCAGCCCGTGATCGGCAGCCCGTGACCGCGCGGCGGGGCGGCCGGCCGCGGCGGGCGTCCAGTTCCCCGACAGCACCCGGACCAGGGTCACCATGGCCTCGCGCAGCGCCAGCGCGCCCGGCGAGGACGACCACGGCGGCGGGTACGGCCGGCAGTTGCGGCCCGGCGCGCGGCACCGCCGCCCGCCGAGCCCGAGCACGCCGGACCCGGGCCCGCGCTCGTCGAGTACCGCGTCGCCGAGCCGTTCGATCGTCTCGGCGACCAGCGGCGGCACCCGCTCCCCGGTCGCCCGCAGCGCCGCGGCCGCCTCGGCGAACTGGTGGCTCACGTTGAGCACGGCCATCAGGTGCAATTGTCCCGCGGAGCGCCCGCTCGCCGAGGCCCGCCCGGTCAGCATCGCGTCGTACGCGGCGTTCAGCGCGGCCGCCAGGGCGACCCGGGCGCCGGCCATCCCCGGCGTGCCGACGACCGCAGCCCCCGCGCGAGCGCGTAGTAGACCTCGGCGACCGCCTTCCGCTCCGCCGACCGGGGCGACAGCAGGTAACCCGGCGTGATCAGCAGCAGCGCCCACGCCACCCCGGCGAGGAACTCCAGCGCCGTGTGCCACCAGGGCCGCAGCGCCCCAGCGGCCCCAGCCCGAGCGCGCTGTAGACGAACAGCTGCAGCCCGGTCACCGACCCGACCCCGCCGAGCCGCGCCAGGACGGCTGACACCCCCGCGACCGCGACGACCGCGACCACCGCGACCCAGCCGCGCCCGTGGATCAGCGTCCCGATCAGCAGCCCCGGGGCGCCGCCGAAGACCGCCGCCGCCCCGATCCGCTCCACCCGCGGCCAGTACGGCCCGCCGTTGTCGATCGTGACCGACAGCAGCGCGCCCATGGCCGGCAGCAGTGCCAGCTCGCGCCGCCCGGTCGCGAACGCCACCGCCAGCGGCACCCACAGCGCGAGCACCGCCCGCGCCATCGTCCCCCACGGCGCCGGCGCCTTCTTCGGCCGCATGACCTCGGCCAGCCACTCCGGCACCACGCCGCTGAGCCAGTCGGGCACCACATCCCGCGCCCCGCCAACCGATCGACTCCCGTTCACCCGCCACACAAGATCAAAGGCTAAGGCAAAAGACCAGTCAGTCCGAACGGGACCGCGTGCCCAGCGTCCGGCCCACCGCTTTTCGCCCGTGCGGCCCCCTGCCGCGGGGCCCCGGCCGCGCGGAATCCTGTCTTGCGGAACCGGTCGCTCAATCCGCCGTCCAACTGACATGACGCGTAACCGTGCCGTTGCCGCCCTATCCGGTATAGCCCTACTCACGCTGGCCGCCTGCGCCTCGGTCCCCGCGGGCCAGTCGCCCGCCCAGACGGCGGCGACTCGCGGTCGCTCCAGCCTCGTACATCCGAGCCCGCAAACCTCCTGTCGGCAAACGCGGCGCCGACGAACGAGCAGCGCGCCGAGCAGGATGCCGCCGCTATCCTGGCCGCGTTTACGGCACCGCCCGGCGCGCAGCGACTCAACGCCGCGCCCAGCGTGTCCGGGGGAGTGCTCAATAGGGCGGGCCCAGACGCCGGTCACACCAGCTGTGGCGGACAAGGCGACCTGGTGGCGGGCGGCGGGAAGCCCGAAGCAGGTGCTCGCCTGGGTGAGCGGGCACCTCCCGCACGGCTTCACACCAGACGGCGGCGGAACGACCAGCGACGGCACGGCGGGCATCTGGTTCGACGGGTTCGAACTCCCGCCCGTCGCCGGCGTGCTCAGCTCACGTCAGCT
>CAVYFI010000015.1:0-15489 GCA_963767775.1 Bryobacterales bacterium | reverse complement strand
GGGTCCCCCAACCGGCGCGCGGGATGCTGGCCTCCAGGATCCGGCCGTCTTCGAGTAACGCTGTCTCGCCGCCCAAATGGTAGCGGCTCAAGTCGAACCTGGCGCCGAGCTTCAGTTCACCGATTTGCTCGCCGGCGATGGCGATGGGCGCGGACGTCATTTCATAAATCACCCCGCCGCTCTGCGCCACACCGCTACCGGTAAACGTAGTCTCAGGCGGGACGTCGGTATTCCCCTTGCCAAACTCGACCGCCGCCAGCGTCCGCCCTTTCCAGTCCGTCACGGCCAAAAGATCGTAGCCGACCAATCCGTGCATCTCGCGCAATTGTGCCTCGATGGTGCGCCGCACCTCGGCCGCGGTTTCAGGTGTCGACGGCGCTTCGTGCATGAGCCCCATCGCGGCTTCCAGTCCGGGGCTCGAGGCCAGCACCGATACGAATTGGCTGATGCGCCGCGAGTAATCCTCGTTGGCGCGAGCCAGCAGATCTTGCGATTTCTGCAAAGAGTCGCGCAATCCGCTCTTGACATGCTGCTGTACCAGCGCATTGAGCGCCACAAAGCTCACCGCCAGCACCGCGCACACGGGCAGAAATGAAAAAAGAAACGCCCGCGTGGTTAGTGACATCCGTGCAAACACCGCTATTGCTCCATGTCTACCGGGACGCTGATATTCACTTCCACGCTGCCGGTTTCCGGCACCACCACGTCCTGCCTGCGATAACCGGCAATCTTGTGCCACACGGTCAGGCGGTAGCGCCCCGCCGGCACGTTCGAAAATGAAAAACTGCCGCTGGTCCCGGGTTTGGCATACCAGGGACTGTCGGTCACCACAATCGCCGCATACATGTTGGCGTGAATGTGACAGTACACCTGCACCACACCGGCTTCATTGAATGTCACGCTACGGCTTTGGCCCTCGGGATAGTAGCCGAGATCGAACTTCCGCGCTTTTGAAAGCGAAAACACGTTGTGGAAAATCGGATCAAGGTTCGGAAACTGGACGGTCGACCCCGTGGGTACCACCACCAGCTCCGGATCAAAGCGTGCGCCCTGCTGGTTCAGGACCACCGAAATCGGCGGCCGAGCCGGCAGCTTTCCGCCCTCCAGGATCACCACCATCCGGTCGTATTCATTTACAGCCGCGCTATCGGGCGCCGCAGCGGGTGCGGCAGTTCCACGCAAGTTATAGACAATCGGGGACAAAACCTTCTTGGTCAGACGCTTGGTGACAAGCGCGTGTCCGCTAACATCGCCCGCGACGGCCTTCAGCGCCAACAAAAGTACACCAGCAATCGGGTATAGGAGTTTCATCCCAATTCCTCACTATCAAATCGGCTAGCCGCCTTCCCGGCAATAGGCCCTTTCGCGGCCCTCGGGCCGCTCCCATACGACAAACATTTACAAGGGCACAGGCGGAACCGAACCCGATCGGTATGGTAAGGTCTTGGTGAGCACTCCCGGCAGGCCTCACTTTGAACTCACCTGGGAATTCTTAGAGTGGCGGTTAACCAGGTGGCTCGCTCCTGCGTCAACGGTTAAGAGCGCGCTGCGCGCGACGCGCTTGGAGATGGAAGAATACCATCGCGGGCCTCACGAAGAATATGCGATCCATCAAAACAACGACACTTCTCTTGCTAGCTCTCGCCGCGTTCCCGTGGCTCTCGTCCGCTCAATTTTCTTATGACTCGAGCGGCGACTCGATGCTGAACGGCGTTTACTATATCCGGCAAGTCGTCTATCTGGTCCAATATAGCGAAGACCCGCAAGGTACCGTGAGCGGTGCCCTCAACACTTACGGCAACATCACCTTCGATGGCAACGGGAATTACACGTTCAGCGGATGGTACCTGGATTCCAGCAGCGGCTCGAATTCGCCCACCCAATTCACCGGCAGCGGCACTTACGTGATTTCGGCCAGCGGCATGGGCTACATCACCGCCATCAATCCGGAATTGACCCCCACCGACTTGATCATCGGCCTGGTCTCGCCGAAAGGCATTTTTATTGGCAGCAGCACCCAGAACACGCAAGGAGGTCAATCGATCGGCTATAACGACCTCGTAATCGCCGCACCAGTCTCCTCCACCCAGGCTACCAACGCTACTCTGAGCGGCTCCTACAAGCTCGCCTACATGGATCCCACTTTTTTCCCCGCCACGAGTGCGCTTCCCGGCGGCGATGCGCTGATCAGCTTTACGGCCGACGGGAAAGGCGGCATCGGTACCGCCAATGTAACCGGCTACGTCTCGGACAATACCTCGGCCAGCACCCAAACCCTCACTGGAGTAACTTACGCCTTCACCAACGGTGCGGCACAGATCAACTTTGGCGGAAAGGACACGGCGCTGGTCGAAGGTACGGAACTGCTCTATATCTCGCCCGACGGCAATTTCGTATTCGGCGGCGCGGCCAACGGATTCGACATGTTCGTTGGAGTTCGCAATGCAACCAAGAATCCCACTACCTACGATGCGCTGTACTACCAGGCTGGGCTCGACCTAGAAAATTCTTATGCCGGGACGGACGATCTTGTGTTCCTCGACAGCTACTACGGAGCCCTCAGCGTGTTCTCAGGCAACATCATCGGCCACCAGAGCTTGAACTCGCAAGTGGAGTACGCGGGCGCGGCGGATTACACCTACTATGACGGATACACGCTCAACGGCGACGGCAGCTCCACCGATAACCTTTTCGGCCAGCAATACTGGAGCAGCTCGGACGGGAGCATCCGCATTGGATATGGCAACAGTGCCGGTCAGGGATTCCCGTTGAGCATCAACGTCGCACTGCAGTCGCCCGCCCTCAATAGTGGTCCCGGCGTATACCTGAGCCCCAACGGCATGGTGAACGCCGCAACCTCGGCGCCCTTCACGGGACATCTGGCGCCCGGCGAATATCTCACGCTGTATGGCTCTAATCTGGCGCCCAGCCCCGCATCCGCTCCCAAGCTCCCACTCCCGACTACCTTGAATAAAGTGGAGGTGATGATCAACGGCGTGGCGGCGCCCCTTAACTATGTGAGCCCCACCCAGATCTCCGTGGTGGTGCCTTTCGTTATTACCCAATCCGTCGCGCAAATCCAGGTGATCAACAACGGGACCCCGTCGAATACGGTTACTCAATTCGTGGGGAGCTCTTCGGCCGGCGTTTTCACTTACGACCCGTCCGGCGGCATCGGCAACGCGGACGCACTGGACATCACCAACCATTACTCGGTGATAGGGCCCTCCAATCCCGCGCAAATTGGCGACACGGTTGCTGTGTATCTCTCGGGATTGGGCGCCGTGACTGGGTCCACCCAAGCTGGCTCGGCTGGGCCTAGCACCTCTCCATACGCCAACACGGTCAACCCTTCCGCGGTCTATCTCGATGATCCGGCCGGCAACTTGAATCAGGCCTCGGTATACTTTTCCGGCCTTGCACCTGGGTACGCCGGACTCTATCAGGTCAACTTCGGGGTGCCCACCGGCGTGGCCTCCGGAACCAGCGACCTAGAGATTCTGGCAGGAGCGAATTCCAACGGCGAGCCGGATTCCGATACCGTCGAATCCATACTCCAAATCGGAACCGCCAGCTCCGACGCCACGCCCGCGGCTCGCGCCAAATTCGGGCAGCACGCGGTTAAGCGCCGCCACCGGCGGGCGCGGCAGCCCGTACCGTCAACGGGAGCCAGACCGAGCGCAATTTTTAATCCCCAGCGCAACCAGCATTAACTTGCCAAAGAACCCGCGCCGCTTGGGGTCGAGAAACATCCAGGCCAGCGCACGCACCGCCGCCGGAGCTTCAAAGTCGGGATCGGCTTCACGGCGGCGCTCCAGGATCCCTGCTAGGGTCTCCCGCGGCCGCTCGCGAAAATCGTCCAGCATCGCGGTCTGATGCACGCACGAAATCGTGCAAAACGGAGCGCATCCCTTGGGCCGCGCCGCCTCGCGCCGCAAGTCTTCCGCGGTATAGTCTTCCAGCGGAATCCCGGGTCTCCCGCGTTGTTGCGAACAGTAATGCACCAACCCGTCCTCGCAGATGTACAGGAAGCGCCCGCCCGCGCGACAGTGCCAGTGGTTCGGCAAGCCGCGGCTGATGTTCTGCTGGAAGCTGTCGAAATGCGCAAAAGAAAACAGCCCTTCCTTGTGCCGCATGAATTGCTCGTAGACGCTGCGCTGCGCATCGCCCAGCGGTTGCAATTGGCCCGAGTGGTCATGCAGAATGCCCACCGTGCTGGTGAATCCGAGCGACCGGGCGCGCCCGGCCACTGCCAGCGCATCTTCCGGTTGCCGGATCCCGCTGCCCAGCACCGAGTTGATCGTAACTCCAAATTCGGCGTGCTCGGCCAGCCACTCCAGCTTGCGATCCAGCACCTGCAGGCTCTTCTTTGAAATTTCGTCCGGACGCGCGTTGTCGATGCTGATCTGCAAATAATCCAGACCCGCGCGGTTGAGCCCCTGGATTCGCTCGGGCGTCAATAACAGGCCATTGGTGATCAGCGTTGCCATGGCGCCGCGCTCGCGAATACGCGCGATAATCGCGTCCAGATCCGGATGCAGCGTGGGCTCGCCTCCGCTCAACGTGATGATGGTGGTGCCCAGCTCCGCCAGCCGGTCAATTCTCGCGAGCATGACCGCGAGCGGCACCGGATCCGAGGTCTTGTCGTACTCGTTGCAATACCCGCAGTCCAGATTGCAGCGCCGGGTGGGCACCACTTGAGCCAGAATCGGATGCGCATCCGATTGCATGGCCCGCGCAAACATCCGGGTCTCTCGAAACTTGCGCCCCACTCGCTTGGTGATGGCCCCGAACCGCATCAGTCCCAAAGTAACAATTATTCGGCGCGCGGCCGCAGCAGCGCGATCAAACCGGCGCCTGCCGCCATTACCAAGCCTGCGCTCGGCTCGGGAACCGCCGCGATATCGGCCGGATCCGTCATCAGGAACGCAGTCTCTTCGCCGTCATAAAGCCCCATGCCGGTGATCTGGCCCACGTTGTTGATCCCGAACGCCTCTTCCAAAACCCAACCCGAATTCGCGGGAAGCAGCGAGTTCAAATCCAACATTTTTCCGTCATCGTAGAGAAACGCGTGCTGATCGCCGTCGTCCAGATAGCTGTAACCCACAATCTCGCCGCTGGCGTTGATTCCGTAGGCATAGCTGCTTCCGCCCAGCGTCCCCAGATCCTTCATGACGCCGCTGGTTATCGAAAACGCATTCTCATAACCATTCGCCAGGCTGGCGAATCCCACTACCTCGCCGCTGCCGTTGACGTCGGTGGCTTCGCTGCTGGTTCCTCCCAGAGTTCCCAGTAACACGACGCTGCCGCCCGGGCTCCAGACCAAGCCCCGAAAGGTTCCGTTCGCCAGCTCGCCATCACCCACTACCTCGCCCGCATTATTGATCCCGTAAGCCGCGCTCCATTCGATACCGGCCAGCGTCGCCAGACTCTGCACCTCGCCGTCGACCACCACGAAGGCTGCGCCGTTGCTCCCCGCCACTTCTCCCGAGCCGTTGATCGCCATCGCGTACGTGTTCGCGCCCAGAACCGTCTCGCCGGAACTGCTCCAAATGGTCGCGTGCGATTGTCCGTTGATATACGTGTCGCCAACTACCGTTCCCGCATCGTTGATCCCATACGCATACGATTCGGTTCCGGAGGCAAACGGCAGACCCTTCAAACCTCCCGGAGTCGAAACGAACGCCTGAGTCACGCCCGATGAGTTCTCACCCCAGCCTGCCACGGTCCCCGAATTGTTAATGGCGTAGCCAGTGGATGACGACCCACCCAGTCCACCCAAGCTGGCGATGGTATAAACCGGATCGCCGAAAGCCGCCGCGGCAAATAACAGCAGGAAAAATAGCACTTTCACTGGAACACCTCGAATAACTTTTTGGGACAAGCTGATTATGCGCTCACTATTTAATGGAAACATCCAAACTTCTCTGCTTATCTCTCATTGTTTCGAGCAAACTGTACTATTCCGTGGGTGGTAGCTGGGAGGGGCTAATGCGGTGATAGCCTGATACCACTATGCCCATTGATGCGTTGATCCTCAATGAAATCGAGCACCTGCGCGAGTTGAGCCCGTCCGAACAAGCCGCGCTAGCCGAAAAGATGGACCTGCTCCGTTATTCGCCGGGTCAAACGGTCTTCAACTATGGCGACCCCGGGCACGCCCTCTACATTGTTCGCAGTGGCGAGTTCGAGGTATACGTCAAGAACGATGGCGGCGAGAAAATCGTGCTCGAAATTTCCCGGCCGGGCGATATTTTCGGGGAAGTCGCGCTCCTCGACGGCGGTGCGCGCACGGCTTGGGTGGCGGCTCTCGGCGACGCGGAGCTGTTGCGGCTGGACCGCGAGCATTTTGAAGATTACCTTCGCCAGTGCACGCCGGCCGCTCTGAACCTGCTGAGCGTCGCCGCCCGAAGGCTGCGCAAAAGCGACGAGGTGATCCGGCGCACCGTCACGCGCAACGTCAACGATGTCGCGGTGGAGCAGCAGACTCTGTTAACGCGGCTGGCCGACGCCGTTCCCGCGTTCACCGGGAGCCTGGCTTCGGTGGCCTTGCATGCTCTCTTCCTGGGCGCCTGGATTGCGGTGAATCTCAGCCTGATCGCGAGGCTGCGAACCTTCGACCCCTATCCCTTCCAGTTCCTCTCGGTGATCGTATCGCTTGAAGCGATTTTCCTGACCCTGTTCGTGCTCAGCAGCCAGAACCGCCAGCGGGCCCGCGACCGCATCCGCTCCGACATCGAGTTTGAAACCAGCATCAACACCGAAACCAAGATCGCTTACCTGCACGAAAAGATCGACAAGCTCGCCGAGGGCCACTACCAGCTGCTGGTCAACACCCAAAAACTCCTGGATCAAACCCGCTAACGCTATCATCTCAACAGGAGCATATGGACCTCAAAAATTACACTACATTGGGCCGCACCGGCCTGCGCGTCAGCCCGCTGTGCCTAGGCGCGATGACCTTTGGAACGCAATGGGGCTGGGGCGCCGACGAAACCGTTTCGCGATCCATCTTCGACCGCTACGTCGATGCGGGCGGAAACTTCGTGGACACCGCCGACGGCTACCAGCTCGGCCAAAGCGAACAGATGTGCGGCAAGTTCATCAACGACCGCAAGCTGCGCGATCAGATCGTGCTCGCCACCAAGTTCACCTTCAACGGCTCGCCCGGCAATCCGAATTCCGGCGGCAACGGCCGCAAGAACATTTACCGCGCCATCGACGCCTCGCTGCGCCGGCTCGCAACGGATTTTATCGATCTCTACTGGCTGCACGCCTGGGACACCGTCACGCCGGTGGAGGAAGTGGTCAACACTCTTACCGACCTGGTGCGCGCTGGCAAGATCCGCCATTACGGCTTTTCCGACACTCCCGCCTGGTATGTGGCGCGCGCCCAAACCCTGGCCGAGCTCGAAGGCAAGGAACGCGTCGCGGCGCTGCAACTGGAGTACTCGCTGATCGAGCGAAATATCGAGCGCGAACATATCCCGGCGGCTCAAGAGCTCGGCATCGGCATTTGTCCGTGGAGTCCGCTCGGCGGCGGCTTCCTCACCGGCAAGTACAAACGCGAGGGCGACACCGGAACCGGCGATGGACGCCTCACCAAAGGAAGTCCATTCAACAAATTCACCGACAGCAACTGGCGGATGTTGGAAGTTTTGCTGGATGTCAGCAAGCAGCTCGCGCGATCGCCCGCGCAAGTGTCTCTACAGTGGGTGGTGTCGCAGCCTGGCATCACTTCCACCATTCTCGGCGCCAGCAGCCTGGCCCAGCTCGATGACAACCTCGCGTCGCTCGAATTCACCATCCCGGCCGAACTGCGGAAACGTTTGGACGACGCCAGCGCGCTCGAACCTGTGCATCCCTACGTGTTCTTCAGCGGAATGATTCAAGGCATGATCAACGGCGGCGTGGAGGTGAAGGCCTGGAAAGCCGCGGGCGGCCGTTAACTTTCGGGGCGCTTACGCCGGTCGCCGGATGGACTGCTCGAGTTGGAGCATGACGCTGCGGCCGGCGTCTCTTGATTCCTTGGCGCGAGCCAGCGCCAGCTCGGCAAATGCCAACAGGTTGTCGGCGTCGGCGCCGTTTTCCGGGAAGCACGCTACGCCCACCGTCAGCCCCGAGCTTTCCTCTCCACACAGGCCGCGGCATGCGCCGGCCACCAGCCGATCCAGCGCCTCTATCTTGCCGGCCAGTTCTTCCGGACGCGCCGCCGCGAGCAGCAGCACAAACTCGTCGCCGCCCACCCGCGCCAGGTAGTCCACGCCGCGCGAGTTGGTTCGCAGAATGTTGCTGACCAGCTTCAGCAGCTCATCCCCTGTGGGACGCCCAAACAGATCGTTGATCCGGCCAAATCCATCGACGTCGCAAAACAGAACCGTCACCGGCTTGCGTTGCGCCACGAACCCATCCTGCAGGTATCCGATCAGCGCGCCCCGGGTGGGCAACCCGGTCAGTTGGTCGGTGCCGGCTCCCGGTTGCACCTTCTGGAACCGGAGCGCGCCCTCCACCGCCCTAGCGATGTCCCCCTTGATTGCCAGCAAAATTCGCAGATGGTCCGCGCTGTAGGCGTCCTTCTCGGCGCGGTACAGTGTCAGCGCGCCGCTCAACTGATCCACTCCGTCGCCCAGAGGAATGGAGAGCGCGGAGTTCAGCGCGCCCAACGGGCTGGACATAGGCACGTAACCCGGTTCCACGGCCGGGTTGCCGTTGATGATCGCTTTGCCGTTCTCCACTACCCATCCGGAGAGGCCTTGGCCCATCGGAATCTCGAGCGATGCAAAGCTCTGGCTGTTCAATCCGCTGGTGTAGCGTGCCTTGAGTACGGATCGCTCCCGAACATAAATGGCCATACAATCGTAGGGCACCAGCTGCTTCAAGCGCTCGGCCAGGGTGGCAAGGATGTCCTCCATGCGCAGCGACTTGCTGAGGTCCATGGCCAGATCGACAATGGCTTTTACTTGTTGGCGCGCGGATGCCACGGCGTCCGCCGAAGTCTGCGCGCGATCGCCCGCGGCATTTCCGCTAGCGGCCGCGGCAATTCCAATAACGCCCGCGGCCGTGCCATCGGAAACTGCAGTGGCAGGCGCGCTCTTCTCGAACCCGGCGTCGGGTGCATCCCCGCGGACCACCAGCAGATCCTTGCTCAACTTGTGGTTGCGCAGCGGCGTGGCTTGAGCCAGGCGCTCGAACTCGCGATAGTTGGCCTTCAGAATTTCCACCACCTGCGGATCGAAGCTGCGCGCCGAGAGCCCGGCCACATAGTCCATGGCTTCATCCAGTGGAAGCGCGCGGCGATATTGCCGGTCGCTTGCCAGCGCATCCAGACAATCCACGGCTGACAAAATGCGCGCGCCGATCGGAATGCTCTCGGCCTTCAACCCATCCGGATATCCGCTGCCGTCCCATTTTTCGTGATGCGAGCGCACAATCGGCGCCACCGGATAAGGAAACGCCACCTGCTCCAGGATCTCGGCGCCCACCACGGTGTGGACCTTCATCTTGTCGAATTCGTCGGGCGTCAGTTTGCCGGGTTTGGAGATGATGTAGTCCGGCACCGCCAATTTCCCGATGTCATGCAGGATCGACGCCGCCTGCAGCGCATCCACCTCGTCCGACGACAGACCCAGGTGCTTGGCCACTTCCAACGAGTACACCTGCACGCGCCGCAGATGGTCACCCGTGCATTCGTCTTTGGCTTCGATGGCCGTTGCCAGCGCTTCAATGGTCCGCAGATGCAGCGATGCCATGCTCTCGGCGTGCGCCTTGTCCTGCTCCATCTTGCCGAAATACAACCGGACGGAACGATAGATGAGGCCCAGCGGCGGCAGCAGCGCCAGGCTGAAGGCCCAACCTAACCGAGCGGTGGCGGTGTGCACAAGCTCCGCGACGGAGGTGCCCACCAGGGAGAAAAAGAACAACCAATCGAACACGCTTCGGATCACGGTCTGGATGCTGTGCCCTTCGGTGAGCGCGATCACCACCGCAATGGGAACGTTGTTCACGATGAAGTACACCACCCCAGCCAGCGTCAGGCGCAACAATTCGCCCTCCGACACATGCGTGAACCAAGGCTGGTGGTACACCCACGAGGCGGCCAGAACCGCCAAGGCCACGCAGGTGGTACTGAAGAACAGACGCACCGGTTTTACCCGGGTCTTCGCATTCCAACAGATTTGTGCGGCCGCGCTGGCTACCGTCAGAAACATCGTCTCGGCCGGAATCAGCTCCACCAGGCTGAGCATGATGATGACGAAGTTCAACGAGATCGTGCCCCGCACGCCGGGAAAAGCCACTTTCATGCCGGAGGTAGCCAGGGCGAGAACCAGGTAGACGATGAAACGCGGCTGCAGTTGGGGAATCCAGCCGTGGAAAGTGACGGCCATTCCCACAAGACCTGCCAGCCCGATCACAGCGATGAAGAGTCTCGCTGGGACCGGTATTCGCTCAGGCTTTGCGTGTTCCACGTCCAATTTCCTTAAGGGCTTCGCCTTAGCGACTTTCGACGCCGGCTCAACCGCCGCACTGCTCCCAAAGCTCTAGAAGGTTCGGAGCCTTAGCTCCTAGTCTTCCGTTTATTCATCGGCAAGCGACTGACGAAACTTTAAGGAGATGAGTGTTGTAGGGTATTCGGGAAGTGGCTGCTTATTCAGCGCGTAATGCAATGGCGGGATCGACCTTGGCGGCCCGGAAAGCCGGAACCAGGCTGGCCGTCAGAGCTACCAGCAAAATGATTATGCAGGTGCTTGCCAGCGTGATCGGATCGGCTGCGCTTACCCCGAACAGGAAGCGCGAGATCATCCGGCTGCCTGCCAAGGTGACCGCCACGCCGATCGCCAAACCAATCGCCGCGAGGCCGACTGCGCGGAAAACCACAAGTTTCAAAATGCTGCCGGGCTCCGCTCCCAGCGCCACCCGAATACCCAGCTCGGCGGTCCGCTGCGACACCGAGTACGCCACCACACCATACAGACCGAGCGCGGCCAGCACCAGTGCCAAGCCTGCAAAGCCACTGATCAGGATGGTCCGAAAGCGCGGCTGCGCAACCGAGCCGTACAATCGATCCTGCATAGTATGTACGTCGAAGACCGGCTGGCTGGGATCCAGCGTCCGCAGCTGCCCGCGCACTGCGGATGTCATCGTGGCCGGATCGGCGCTGGTGCGAATCACGAGCGCCATGGTGGCCTCGGCGAAATTCATCGCCTCCGGTGGAATCTGCAGATAGTGGTAGTAGTTTTCCGGATTGGTCTCGGCGTCCAGCCCGGTATGCTTCACGTCGCCCACCACGCCGATAATAGTCGACCACTGCTCGTCGTCGAAGTTCGAGAGAATGCGCTTTCCGATGGGATTGTCATTGGGCCAGTAGCGCCGCGCCGCCGTTTGATTGATGATCACCACTTTGGGCGTGTGCTGATTGTCGCGGCTGTCAAAGAGCCGGCCTCCGAGCAAAGGAATGCGCAGCGCCACGAAGTAGTCGCCGCTGGCCGCCCGAAACTTGGCGCGCGGTTGGTCGGCGGCGCCCAGACGCGGCTGTCCTTCGATCTGGAAATTTGCGCTGGCGTCGCTCCCGCTCAGTGGCAGAAACCTGCAAACTCCAGCCGCTTCGACGCCCGGCAGTTGAGCCACGCGGCCTAGCAGTTGCTCGTAGAACAAACCGACTTTGAGACCCGGATAACGGGCCGGGGGCAGCGAGAGCTGCATGCTGAGCACGTGATCGGTCCGAAAACCCGGATTCACTTGCTGCAAACGGACCAGGCTGCGAATCAATAGCCCGGCGCCGATCAGCAGCGCCGCGCTGGATGCCACCTCGCACACCATCAGCACATCCCGCAGACGAGTTCGAGCTCGCGGCCCCGTCCCGCCACGGCCTCCGCTGCGCAGCACCAGGTTGAGATTGGCTCGCGCGCTGGCCAAGGCGGGCGCCAGTCCAAACGCGAGACCGGTGATAATCGACACCCCCAGCGTGAAGCTGAGAACACGCCAATCCAGCGGGATGTCCCCCGCCACTGGAAGGCCCGCCGGCGCCAGCTTCGCTAGGATCCAGGTGCCCCAATAGGCCAGCAGCAGGCCCACCGCTCCCGCGATCACGGCCAGAAGAACGCTTTCAGTCAGCAACTGGCGCATCAGCCGGCCGGCGCTAGCACCCAGCGCCGTCCGTACCGCGATCTCTTTTTCACGCACGCTGGCACGAGCCAGCAGCAGGTGGGCTACATTCACGCAGGCAATCAACAGGACCGCCACCACGGCCGCCATCAGCATCCAAAGAGTCGGACGGACGTCGCCGATGAGCTGCTCCCGCAGCGGCGCGAGATCTACACTGAAACCCGCGTTCGAATCCGGATACTCCCGCGCGATCCGATCCGCGACGCTTCGCAATTCGCTTTGTGCGCGCTCCCGTGAAATCCCCGGCTTCAGACGCGCCACGACATTCAACACACGAATGCCGCGGTTGGTCGGCAGAAAATCCTTGGGGTCCGGCGTGTAGGGAATCCACAGCTCCGACTGGCTTCCAGGAAGCCGAAACTGAGGCGGCGCGACGCCGATGATGGTGAACGAGCCGGAGTCCAGCGATAGCTGTTTGCCGAGGATGTTGGGATCACGGCCAAAGCGGCGTTGCCACAGACCGGCACTCAGGATAGCAACGCGGTTTCGGTCCGGTTGGTCCTCGTCGGCGGCGAAGGCGCGTCCCAGCGCCGGCTCCATTCCCAGAATCTCGAAGGCGCTAGGGGAGACAGCGGCGGTCTCGATCCGCTCGGGCGTCTCTTTTCCAGTCAGCACCGAGGATTGCGAGAGGAAAGCCCCCATCCGATCCAAGGCCTGGTTGCCGCTTCGAAACTCGCGGTAGTCGGCCGGGGATAGCCGCCATTGCCGGGTGCCCTTGGATAGGTTGTTCTCCCACACGAACACCAAATGATCGGCGTCTTTGTAGGGGAGAGTTCGAAACAGGATAGCGCTGGTAACGCTGAAAATAGCGGCGTTGGCGCCGATCCCTAAGCTGAGTACAACAATTGCAACTGCCGTCGAGCCCGGACTCTTAAGGAACGTACGCAGGGCGTAACGCAAGTCTTGCTTAATTGCGCTCATCTCCTGCCCGCCTGATAATCTCCTTTAAAGAGCAACTGTCCGCCGAGCCCTTCAAAGAACCGCGGCCAGGTGGTTCCCAGCCGCGGCGTTCTTCCTAAATTTGGGAGAGCGTTAGTCGCCCCAAACCGTGGAGCCCGCTTTGATATTCGTCTTGGTCCTCATTGTGGTGGTCCTCCTTCTTAGCACGATTTACTTACTTACGCCCACTAAGTATGCAAGCCGAACACCAAAGGTACCATACCAAAGGAAACGAACGTACTAAGTAATGTAATCCACTGAATGCAGGGCAGAAATAGATTGCCGCCCTCCCCTCTCGATCGGTTCGCCTTAGGTCCGAACACGCGTTTACGCTATCTACTCGGATAGAGACCCTATCCAACTGGATAGGGTGTTCACCTTAGTCGACCACCGTGATCTAATAACACCGCAAACTCCACCCTCATTCCCACTTTTATCCGTTATACTTACGCCTAGCATGCCGGACATTGCGGCCGAGCTCGAGGCCATTGCTGGCCCATTAAAAGGCAGCAGCATTCCCCTTTCGGAACCCGAAGTCTCGATCGGGCGTGAGCCATCCAATCACATCTCCTTGCTGGACGCGGGAGTCTCCCGGCAGCATTGCCTCATCCGCCACAACGACGGGCAATTCAACATCCAAGACCTGAAAAGCCGCAACAGCACTTTCGTGAATGACGTGCCCATTACCGAACGCGTCCTGGCCTCCGGCGACCAGATCAAGATCGGAAGCTCGCTCTTCGTCTTCGTGGTGCCGGAGACCGAGCGCGCCAAGAGCGCTTCTACTTCGGTGGAGTTCGACAAGTCCGAGGCGCACGGCGGGTCCACCATCATCCTGCGGAAAAAGGACGCCCGCTACCTCCAGCACCTGGAAGATATGCAAGCCAATAGCCGAACCGTGGGCGATTTGAACGCCCTGCTCCGCATCAGTAAAGCGGTGAATTCGGTGCGCGGGTCTGGAGGCGCTCGAAAAACAGGTGCTCGAACGCATTTTCGAAGTCGCGCCGGCCGATCGCGCGGCCATTCTGCTGTCCGAGCATGGCCTGGACGAATGGACCTCGGTATTCGGCTGGGATCGCGTGATCCGGGCCCAACCAGGCGGTGCAAGTCAGCCGCACCATCGTCGCCCAGGTTCTTTCCGAGGGCGTCGCGGTTTTGTGTAACGACTTGCCGGCCACCGAATCGTTCTCCGACACGGCCAGCATCCTGGAACGCCGCATCCATAGCGTGCTCGCGGTACCGCTCGAAGTGTTCGACCGCACCATGGGAGTGATCTACCTGGACGCCTCCGAATCCCAAAGCGCACTTCGATGAAAATCATCTCCAGCTTCTGACCGCCATCGGCGGCATCGCCGCCGCCGCGCTGGACAACGCGCGCCGCATGGAATCGCTCGAACAGGAAAATCAGCCGCCTGCAAGCCGAGATCAGCCTGGAGCACAACATGGTGGGCGATAGCCCGCGCATGCGCGACGTGTATCAGTTCATCGCGCGCGTGGCGCCCCGCGACGTCACCGTCCTGATCTTCGGCGAGAGCGGAACCGGCAAGGAACTGGTGGCGCGCGCCATCCATCGCAACAGCAGCCGCGCCGACAAGCCTTGCGTGGCCATCAATTGCGCCGCGCTGGCCGAGACGCTGCTCGAAAGCGAGCTGTTCGGGCACGAGAAAGGCGCGTTCACCGGCGCCATCGCGCAGAAGAAAGGCAAGCTCGAAGTGGCCGAGGGCGGCACGGTCTTCCTCGACGAAATCGGCGAGCTTGCCCCGCTGCTGCAAGCCAAATTGCTGCGCGTGCTCCAGGAACGCGAATTCGAGCGTGTCGGCGGCACGCGCACCATCAAGCTGGACGTGCGCCTCGTCGCGGCCACCAATCGCGACCTGGAGGAAGAGGTCAAGCGCGGCCGCTTCCGCGAGGATCTGTTCTACCGCCTGAACGTGGTTGCCGCTCCGCATGCCCGCCCTGCGCGAGCGCCGCGAAGACATCCCGCTGCTGGCCAGCTATTTCGCCGCCAAGTTCTCGCAGCGATCCAACCGGCCCGTCCTGGGCGTCTCACCGCAGGCGCGCGCCTGCTTGATGCGCCTACGATTGGCCGGGCAACGTGCGCGAGCTTGAGAACGCCATCGAGCGCGCCGTCGTGCTGGGCTCCTCCGATCTGATCCTTCCCGAAGACCTGCCCGAAGCCGTTCTCGAAAAGGCCGAATCGGCCGGCGCCAGCATGACCGCCTTTCATGACGCGCTGCGCGAGTCCAAAAAGCAGCTCATCTTGAACGCCTTCGAACAAGCGCAAGGCAACTACACCGAAGCCGCGCGCCTGCTGGGGCTGCATCCCAACTACCTGCACCGGCTGATCCGCAATCTGAGCATGAAGCAATTGTTGAAGGCAGCCGCGGCGGA
>CAVYFI010000014.1:0-13072 GCA_963767775.1 Bryobacterales bacterium | reverse complement strand
AGCGTTGCGGCGACGTGTCTCTATTTCACCGGACCTAGATAACGGTCCAGCCAGTCGAGTGTTTCCTTGATCAGCTCATCGCGGGGAATATTGTGGCCCGTTTCGTAGACCACACGGCGCTTGTCCTGGTTCGGAGTGCCGAGGAGCCTGAACATCGGCTCCTGCGCTAAATGCCCCGTGGTCAGTGACGTCACGGGTCCGTCACGTCACTGGACGAGCAATGTGGGCTACACAATTAGAAAACGCCGCCCCGGCCGGAACCGGAAGCGGCGTTGGAAGGACTTTGGTGCGGCGGCTACTTCGCAATGCGGTAGCTGCGTTCCCCGGCCTCGTTCTTCACGGACTCGATCTTCTCACCTCCCTTGCTGCCCAAGATACTGACGAAACCGCGGACCGTGTGGGCCTGCCAGCCGGTGGCTTTCATGATCTCGGCTAATGTGCCACCCTTGGCGCGCTTCATCAGCGCGATTACTTCGGCTTTCTTGTTGCTTCGATCCGCCTGCGGTTTGCTGGCGGCTTCTTGGCCCGTGACGCCTTCTTCGCGCCCTTGGACTTCATGGCGGTGGTGCGCTTGCGCTTCGCCTGTGGCGCTTCGATGCCAGCGTTGTCCCCGGGTTCAATCGTGTTGCTCATTTCATTTCTCCTGACCGGGTTGCGGTCGTGACCATTCATCACTCCGGTCGGGAAAGACATCAAGGCAAATCTTCAGTGATTGAGTTTGGATGGCTACACCAAACAGGCATCCGGGCAATTGGCGCTTACGAGTCCTTTTTTATGCACCCGACAAAATGGTTTCCAGTTGCCGGATGGTCCGACTGAATTCCTTAATTGCTGACCATGACGAGGTTTTTCAGGCCTGGAAGCATGTTTGCCGCGGGAACCGCTATTGTGCTTTCCCTGGAGATTTTGTCTTAGTCGTTATCAGCATGACGGCGGTCAAGGAACTGGCGACCGCAAGTCCAGACGCAACCCACAAGACGATGCGATAGCCGGCAACAAATGCCTCGTCAATCGCCTGGCGCGCCAACGCGTCATCTGTTTCGGCGGCAGCAAGTCTTGAACGCTGTGCCTCAACGTGAGCCACCGCCGCGGGTGAAACACCTAAATGATTCAGATTGCGATCCAATGCTCTCTGAAAAACATCCGCGAGCAGTGCGCCAAACGCCGCGACCGCCAACAAGGCGGCGATGCGCGAAACGGCATTATTAACTCCCGACGCGGTCCCCGCATGGTTTTGATCCACCGAGTTCATCACCGTCGTGGTCAGCGGCGCCACGCTGATCGCCATGCCAAGCCCAAGTACGACGAGCGCCGGGAAGAACATCGTCCAGTAGGACCCGCCGATGCCGGGCCGGGTGAATAGCGCAAATCCCGTCGCGGCGATCAAAGGGCCGATCACCAAGGGAGCTTTTGCGCCATATCGATCGAGAAGTCCACCCGACCAGCGCGACAACAGAAACATCAGCAGGATGAACGGCAGAAGAGCGGCGCCGGCCTGAGTTGGAGTGTACCCTTGCACCTGTATCAAATCTAGTGGGAAGAAGAACAACATGCCGCTCAAGGCGGAGTAGAGCAAGAGGGTCAACAAATTCGCGCCACTGAAACTGCGGGAGCGGAACAGACTGAGAGGGAGCATCGGCGACGATGAGCGCGTCTCCCAGTACAAAAGTCCGATCAAGAAGATTGCACCCGCGAGGCCGACTGCTGGCATCGAATCGATGAAGGCAAAGACGATTGCACCCAATGCGAGCACGGCCAAAAGGCCCCCAGCCCAGTCGAATCGACCGCGTTGATCGGCTGCAGAGCTCTCTGGAACTTTCCAAACCGTCAGCAACAGTACCGCGAGCCCTACGCGGCACATTGATGAAGAACACCCATCGCCATGAACCGTGCTGGGTAAACCATCCTCCCAGCACCGGACCGATGGCTGCTGTTATGGAGGTGAACCCGGACCAGGTTCCGATCGCGCGGCCGCGGTCATCCTCAGAAAAATTAGCGCTAATCAGCGCCAGACTACCGGGGACGAGCAATGCTCCACCAACCCCCTGTACGCCTCTGGCAATAATCAGCCATCGAATATCGGGCGAGCAGCCGCACAAGGCGGAGGCAGCGGAAAAGAGCGCAACACCAACAGCGAAAACCTTGCGGCGCCCGTACAAGTCCCCTAAAACGCCGCCGATCAGCAGCAGCGCCGCCAGGAACAGCGCGTACGATTCCACCACCCATTGAACGTCCGACAGCGTGGCGTGAAGTGCAGATTGCAAAGCTGGCAGTGCCACGTTTACGACTGTTCCGTCAATGAACGCCATGCTCGAACCCAGGATGGTCGCGGCCAAAATCCATGGTCCGTTCGCAGCGGCCGGCTGAGAGCATCGATTACTGCGAATCGCGGCTTCGTCGCAGGGAGGCCTCGCGATAGTGGCCATTCGTCCATTTTCCGCCGGATCGCTCAGCGTTGTGTCAGCGAGTCGAGGAGCAGTACCTGTTTTTTCTATCGATTACTTCGTGATCAATGCGAGCTTGCCTAGGTAGTGATCATTGAGCGCACGTTGAGCGTCGGCGACTTGATCCAGGGTGAATGTTCTGGCGACTTTGACTTCGAACGGACCGGCGTCGATAAGGCGGTTGACCTTGTCTAAGGGTGGCGGGTTGTATTCGCCGTCGTAGCTTTGGAGTTTAATGCCAGCACGTTCTTTGGGAACGGGTTGGACACCGTTAGGATAGGCGACGCGTCCACCCGTTCGTAGAGCGGCTAGAGATTTTTCAGCTGCTTCACCACCCGTCGTTAGAAGCACGGCATCAAGACCGTTGGGCGCGAACTGGCGTGCGGCAGCGAGCACGTCTTCCTTATATCCATCCACAATCTTGTCCGCGCCAAGACCGCGCACAAAGGTAACACCATCATCGCCCGAGGCCACAGCCAGTACGCGCGCGCCCATGCGTTTAGCGAATTGCACCGCCAAGTGACCAATGCCGCCGCTGGCGCCAAAGATCAATAGGGATTCCCCGTTTTTTAAGCCCAGCGTTGTTTCAAGACCCGCAAGAGCCGTGACAGCATCGACGGCCATGGCAGCGGCTTGTGGCATGGTGAGTTTTCCCGGGATGAGCGCTAAACTGGTTTCTTTCACAACAGCATACTGCGCATAAAATCCGCCCTTCGGATTCAGAAAGGAAATTCCGTAAACGCGGTCCCCGTTTTTAAACCGCTTCACTTGGGCGCCCACGGCTTCAACAGTGCCGGCGCCATCGGATCCCAATACAAGTGGAAACACGGGCTTGATATTGAACTCTTTCGCAAATCCGCCTTCCCTTTCAAATGGATCCCAAACGCCGACGCCAGCGGCTTCCACATGAACCAACACTTCATCGGCGCCAACTGCCGGGATAGGAAGCTCCTGAGTTTTTAACGTTTCAAGTCCACCAAACCGATCAATCGCCACAGCCTTCATTGTCGAACTGAGTGTTTGAGTCATCGAAACCCTCCTTATCCAATAATAGGACCGATTCAACAGACAGACAGGACTTGAAGCGCAAGTAGCGCAACAAAAGAATGGAGCCACGTGGCCCACAAGACCGCAACCCATCTCATATTTGACCGGTGGCATCCGCGTGGGCGACGGGCCCCGCTCTTGATACTGAGACCATTTGGTCCCAACGAGCATCGAAGGAGGCAGGGCGCTATGCTGGAAGCGACCGACCGGTCTCGGAACACAAGTTTATGACCAAAGGTGAACTAACCCGGAAAAGAATCGTCGAAGCGGCCGCGCCGATATTCAACCAGCACGGCTACGAGGGGAGTTCCCTGAACGCCCTCATGGAAGCCACGGGTCTGAAGAAGGGTGGCATCTATCGGCACTTCGCCAGCAAGCAGGAACTGGCCGCGGAGGCTTTCGATTACACATGGGAAGCTGCCTGGGAGGCGAGACTATTGCATATCGATGAGAAGGCGAACGGCATCGAGAAACTTAGGCAGCTCATCGCGAATTTCATAGAGCGCCGGTCACCCGTCCCTGGTGGATGTCCCGTTCTGAACACTGCGGTGGACGCCGACGACGGCAATCCTGTCCTCCGTGCGCGAGTCGCAAAGGCGCTACGGTCATGGAGCGGCCGGCTGCAGGCCTACGTGAAAGAAGCTCAGAAGCAGCGCGGCGCGCGACGGGAAGTCGACCCCAAAGACGTTGCAACGCTGATCGTAGCCTCTCTTGAAGGGGCTCTAATGATGAGCAGGATCCAGCGCAGTGAAGAACCGCTGCGGCGCGTCCAAGCGCATCTGAATGAATATCTGGACAAAGAAGTGGCCCGGTCATTTTCGAATAAGTGAGAAAGGATGTGAAGCCATGAGACTGATGATCTGCTTTTTCGGTGTACTGCTGGTTTCCTCCTCGGCTGACGATACCGAGTCGGTTCAGGCCAGGATCGCCCGCGCCATGTCCGCGGGTCCACCGGAGATCGCCAAGTCGGCACGCATTGTCGACACGGATTCGAACGGGAAAACGGTCGTGCTGCGCGAGGGGAACAACGGCTTCACGTGCATGCCGGGCAATCCGAAAGTCATCGGCGATCCGGCGATGTGCGCGGATGCCGCGTCCATGCAATGGTCGGCGGATTTCAAGGCTCATAAACCGAAGCCGACGAACACGGTTCCCGGAATCACCTACATGCTGGCCGGCGCGACGCAGCGCAGCGATTCCAATCCCTACGACAAGACCAGTCCGCCGATCACCGTTCCTCCGCATTGGATGATCATGTGGCCCTTCGATCCTAAGGCCACCGGACTGCCGGTGACCCATCGCGATACCGGAGCGTACATCATGTGGGCGGGTTCGCCCTACGCACACCTGCACGTCATGGGGAGGCCTTAAGCGAAGTATGAACGGTTCATTGCAGTACAAGGGGGAGAAATGACAGCGGAACAGGTACTTCAGCTTCATTCGGAAGGCTTCAATCGGGCGCTGATACAACAGGACTACGGCGCATTGGAGGGGATCTATTCCGACGATGTATATGCTGGTTCGGCCTGACGGCTCCGTGTTGAACAAACAACAGGTTCTGAAGGACCTGCGAGAACAGGGATTGAGGATCCACTCGATTGAACTCGAAGACGCGGTCGTCCGGGTTGTTGGTTCAGCTGCAATCCTGACGGCAGCGAGCAAGACCGTATCGTCGCGCAACGGGAAGGAATCTCAAGCGCATGTTCGACTCGTTGCCGTCTACGGCCAGGAGGGCAGCGCAATCCGTCTGGTCCACTTTCAGAGCACGATGATTGTCGAGAAGGAGGCTCAATATGAAAAAAACAATTCAACAGAACAACAAAGACCTGGTGCTCGAAGCGTTCGATACGTTGTTCAATAAGCGTGACTACGCGAGGGCCGAAACGTTCTGGTCGCCGAAGTACATTCAGCACAGCGCGCACATCGAGCCCGGGCGCGAGGGACTATTCAACCTTGTAAAGAGCATTCCGGCGACGCTGAAGTACGAACCCGGACTGATCGTTGCCGACGGCGACTTTGTAATCGTGCATGGGCGCTTCAGCGGCTTTGGCCTCCCTGTGAACTGGATTGCGGCCGACATACTGCGTATCGAGAACGGCATTCTCGTTGAGCATTGGGACGTCATTCAGGACGAGGCGACTAAAAAGCAATCGAAGAGCAAGGCGCCGATGTTTGGCTCATCCTTTCCCGTCTATTCCGAACCAGAGAGGTCCAGTTCACCTGGGCCGCGGATTGAACTGGGAACAGAGCGCGAAAGTCTTCTCCAGGTGCTCGATGAAGATGCGTACTTTGGTCGGACAGCCGGCGGCTTGCCGGTCGAACGGCAAGGATCGGCACGGTTCGTTCGAATGGAGTCAAAAGACGAAGAACAGTACCTTCTCGTAGTTCTGCGGCGAACAGCCATGCCGGCGCCTGGGCAATCCCGAGATGTTCGAGGACACCCATCCGCATCTGTTCAATATCGCTGGTACGAAAGACTCCTGTTGGGATAACACGCTTAGCGTCTTGTCCGGAGCCAAAGCTCCACGGCTGCACGGAGCCACGCTCGATAAAAACGACAGATCGAAAGCGGCTGAGATCGTCCGGCGATTCCGGCGCGCCGTATCGCGTGAGGTACTGAGGAGTGGCGACCAGAATGATCATCGTCTGCGCGAATCTTCGGGCAACCAGAGTTGGAGTCCGGAAGATCACCTGAATGGATAGCTAAATCGAAGCCGTCTTCGATGATCGTTGTCGGGCTTTCCGATGCCGCCATCTCAACCGCCATGTCGGGGTAGGCGGCAAAAAATGCGGGGAGCTTTGACACCATATGGAGGCGGGCAAACGTGGGAGGAACGGTCACGCGAATGAGGCCTTTTGGCGCAGTTTGGCCTCTGCCGATTCGTGAAGTCGCGTTTTCAAAGTCGTCGAGAATGCGCAAAGCAGACTCGTAAAAGTCGCGGCCTGGCTCAGTCAGTGCAACGGAACGGGAAGTGCGGTGAATCAGCTCGGTGCCGAGCTCATCTTCAAGAGCGGAAATCTGTTTGCTGACCGCAGGTTGACCGATTCCACGTTCCTTTGCAACCGCGGAGAAGCTCCCTCTTTTCCACCACCCGGACGAATATCTGCATTGCGTCGAATTTGTCCACAGGCACCTCTCAGTTCCCCTATGAAATGGTTACCATTCTCCCACTAGTTGTCATTCGAAGAGCGCGGCAAGAAAGCTTCCTTCTCAAGCGTGTCGATGTATTCCTGTTCGGAATGGCTGGTATTCCTCATCATGCATATCTGTTTGCAATGCCGCGTCAAAAAAGGCCAGCGAGATCGGAACAGAAAACCAAGGGAGATCTATGTCGAACATTAACCGAAAAAGTTGCGCTCGTTACCGGCGGTTCGCGGGGCATCGGCGCAGCGATCGCGAAACGGCTGGCCGCGGATGGAGCGAAGCGTGGCCATCACTTACGCGAAGGACGCCAACGCGGCTTCCGTCGTGGTGAAAGCGATCGAAAGCGAGGGCGGAAAGGCAGTCGCGATTCAAGCGGACGCCGCCGATGTCGAAGCGGTCAAGAGCGCGGTCGAAAAGACCGTCGAGACCTTCGGCCGGCTGGATGTACTTGTGAACAATGCCGGCACGGCCATTCCGAAAACGTTCGAGGAGACCACGCTGGAGGAGATGGATCGCGTGATCGACATCAACATCCGCGGCATATTGGCCGCCACGCAAGCCGCGCTGAAGCACATGAAGAGCGGCGGCCGGATCATCTCGATTGGATCGGCGGTGGGCGAGCGTGTCCAAACGCCCGGACTGGTCGCCTACTCGGCGACGAAGGGAGCCGTGAAGATCTTTACTCAGGCCTTGTCCAGAGAGCTCGGGAGCCGGGGTATTACGGTTAACAACGTCCAGCCGGGACCGATCGATACGGATCTGAATCCCGCGTCGGGCGATTGGGCGGTGCCTCAGAGAGCCGCCACGGCGCTCGACCGCTATGGGACGTGTTGAAGAGATCGCCGCGATGGTGGCTTTCGTCGCCGGTCCGGAGTCCTCCTACATTACAGGGGCGAATCTGACCGTTGATGGCGGAATGAATGCCTGAGCGCAAAGTTAATCGACGATGAAGCGGGAGCCATCAAGCAAAGAAGGAGACCTTCGATGAATACGCAAGTTGTTTTGATCACGGGCGCACTGACAGGCATCGGTCGCGCTGCCGCAATCGCCTTTGCGCAAGCCGGAGCACATATTGCTGTGTCCGGTCGTCGAGATAAAGAAGGACAAGAGTTGGCTGCGGAACTGCAAGCGCTCGGAGCGGAGGCCATTTTTGTTCCTAGTGATGTCCGCAAGGAAGATAATGTCCGTGATTTGGTGGATAAGACCATCGCGCGTTTTGGCCGTCTGGATGTAGCCGTCAATTGCGCTGGCACTGAGGGCAAACCTGGCCCGGTGACGGAACAGACTGCGGCAACCTACGCGGCGACGTTCGACACCAACGTCCTAGGCACGCTGCTCAGCATGAAACATGAGATGCGCTTGATGCTGGCCCAGCGAAGCGGCAACATCGTCAACGTGTCGTCTACGTACGGCCATACTGGGGCTGCCGGCGCGTCCGTATACGCGGCGAGCAAGCATGCAGTTGAAGGGCTGACGAAGTCGGCTGCGCTCGAAGCCGCCGCATCGGGGGTACGGATCAACATGGTCGCCCCGGGTCCAATCGATACGGAGATGCTGAACCGCTTCACCGGTACTGCCGAGAGAAAGGCGAGCCTGGCGGCGACCGTGCCACTCAATCGAGTCGGAAGACCCGAAGAGATCGCGGAGACCATCAAGTTTCTCGCGTCCGACAAGGCGTCGTTCATCACGGGTGCGTCGTACCTGGTCGATGGCGGCAAGACGGCCCGGTGAGGAAGGGCTGCTGTGCATACCCATTACCTTCTGATAGACATCGACGGCGAATCGGCGCACCATTGGCGCGATTGCAATTGCGCGGGCGTTGGGAGCACGAAGGTCGCACCACGAGAATCGGAAGATGCGGGATCATCTTCGGCGGAGTACGTCTGACCGAAGCGCAGATTTCTAATGCAACTAACCGGTTGCAATTTTGAAAAGTTTGGCTCGGCAGCCAGTTTCGACAAACCCGTCTCCGGAGACGGCGAACCAGCCTTCGCGTTAATTAAACGCTAATTTCAGGGAAGGAGCGGTCCATCCGTCGAGGGCGCTCCCGGGCCAAAGTCTTGCAGGACGACCAGTCTCTGGGCGCGCGGTCCTCATTTCTAGATCCGGGATAGACAGGATTGCCGCGTTATCGCCGCGTTATGTTTTGCGTTAAATCAGTCATTTTCCTGCGTCTTTGCTCGTTATGGTGCCGGTCTTAGCGAGCCTCCACACTCAGCGCTTTGCATTGCTCTCGGGTTAGTGTCGGAACCTACCAGCCGCAGTCGCCCGCTTGCCCAGTTGCCACCTATTCCCCGCGATGAGCTGATCAAGGAAACACTCGACTGGCTGGACCGTTATTTAGGTCCGGTGAAATAGAGACACGTCGCCGCAACGCTGGCTCCCCAAGAATGCGGTTTTGCAACTTTTTCTCTCAAGATTCGGAAGCTCTTAGTGCTGGCCGACGTTTTTGAAACGGGGTTCTCCAGGGCACCAGTTTGGCTGTGAGTACATCTGAAGCCTCAAAGCGTGCGTGCCCCGAAAACGTGTGGCGACCGTCCCGGCGCCGCGAGCCGCGGGTGCTCCGATCGCTGCATTACTTGAATCACCCGCTGCGAGAGCAGCACGCTGTACGATTCGTTGCGCCGAGGCTGGAACTGCTGACCGAGATCCAGCGCACCGGCGATATCTTTTTTCCGCAGCGCTGAATGTAATCTGCCCTCGCGGGACTCGCTCGCCCGCGGCGGCCCAGGCTGTCCGGGATTTCCTGGCCCGCCACCCGGACTTACCCTAGCGGTTGCGATGGACGGTCCTAAGCTCCGCCGCCGACCTTTCCGTGTCACCAAGTAAGATGATGACCTGCCTTCGCCGTCGTCCCAAACCGCCGCGAGTAGCAAGCAATAATAGATAAAGGTTGACCTAAGCATGCAGAAGCCAGTCATATTGACAGTGGATGACGATCCGGAAGTTCTCCGGGCCGTGGAACGCGACCTGAAGAAGCACTATGAGGAGCACTATCGTGTGCTGCGTGCTGAATCCGGCCACGCCGCGCTCGACCTCTTGCGCCGGCTAAAGCAGCGGAATGACGCCGTGGCATTGCTTCTGGTGGATCATCGCATGCCGGAAATGAACGGCGTGGAATTGCTCCAGGAGGCTATTAAACTTTATCCCAACGCCAAGCGGACGCTGCTCACTGCGTACGCGGATACCGATGCCGCGATCAAAGCCATCAACGACGTTCAACTAAATCACTACCTGCTTAAACCATGGGACCCGCCGGAGCAGGAGTTGTTCCCCGTTCTGGACGATTTGCTTAATGATTGGTCCGCGAACTTCCATCCGCCCTTCGAAGGAATTCGCGTGCTCGGGACCCGCTGGTCCTCCAAGTCCTACGACATTCGCAATTTTCTCGCGAGAAACCAAGTTCCCTATCAGTGGCTGGATGCAGACGCAGCTAACCGAGACGAAGAAGTGGACCGTCTATTGAAGAGCTTCGTTCCCGACGAGCTCAAGTTGCCTCTCGTTATGTTTCCAGACGGAAAGTGCGTATCCGAACCGAGTACGCAGGATCTTGCCGAGAGACTTGGCTTGCGAACCCGGGCTGGACTCGAGTTCTACGACCTGGCGATTGTGGGTGGCGGCCCTGCCGGACTTGCGGCTGCGGTGTATGGCGCATCGGAAGGCTTGAAGACCATCATGGTGGAACGAGAGGCGCCCGGAGGCCAAGCGGGACTGAGTGGGCGAATTGAAAACTACCTCGGCTTTCCTTCGGGCCTCACCGGCGGCGACCTCGCGCGGCGCGCCGTGGCTCAAGCGCGTCGTTTTGGCGTGGAGATCGTTTCGCCTCAGGAGGTCACAGCGTTACGGGTAGACGGTCCCTATCGCTTTCTGCGCTTGAACGATGGCACCGAGTTGTCCTGCCATGCCATGTTGTTGGCTACGGGCGTTCAGTGGCGCAAACTGGACATTCCCGGAATGGATCGTTTGCAAGGCGCGGGCGTTTACTACGGCGGCAGCATGACGGAAGCGGCTTCATGCAAGGATGAGGACGTGTACATCGTCGGCGGCGCAAACTCCGCGGGACAAGCGGCGATGTCTTACTCTCAGTATGCGCGGCGTGTGGTTATGTTGGTTCGCGGCGATTCGCTGGGCGCCACCATGTCGCAATACCTGGTGGAGCAGGTCCAAAATACAGCGAACATTCACGTGGAATATCGCACGCGCGTCGTAGAGGTGCACGGCGACGATCATTTGGAAGCTGTATCTTTATGTGCGATCGCACCGGCGATGTAAGCCGTGTGCCGGCAAATTCGCTGTTCGTATTCATCGGCGCGGAGCCTCGCACCGCCTGGTTGGAAGGAGCAATCGAGCGCGATGAGCGAGGGTTTATACTAACGGGTCCGGATCTGCTCAAACCCGGTAAACGGCCCAAGGGCTGGACGTTTGAGCGTGATCCTAGCCTGCTCGAGACGAACATCCCGGGCGTCTTCGCGGTGGGCGACGTGCGATATGGTTCGGTGAAGCGCGTGGCCTCCGGGGTCGGCGAAGGCTCCGTGGCAATCCAGTTCGTTCATCAATACTTGAGCAACGTATCGTGACCAATCCGCTTTCATCTTTCCAAGAGACTCCCGAAGCCGCGCTGCGGAAAATCGATATTTTCTCCGATCTCAGCGACGACCAGCTGCATTGGTTTGTATCCAGCGCGAACGAAATCAAGCTCTCTGCCGGGGACGTTGTCATACGCGAAGGCGATCCGGCGGATGCGCTGTTCGTTTTGCTCGAAGGTGAAGTGCGCGGACGGCGCGAAAACGGAGGAGGCGACGCCCCAGGCTTTGTGGCGCAGGCCGGGCAAGTGACGGGCATGCTGCCGTTCTCCCGCATGACGCACTTCGGGATGACTGCCCGTGCTACCACGCCCACCTGGGGTCTCCGTCTGCACAAGGATCATTTTGAGGAAATGCTCCAGCGCATTCCGGAACTGCTGCCGCGTTTGATTGGCGTGCTGGCCGATCGAATTCGCGAGTACAGCCGTGCGGAACAGCAACGCGACAAGTTAAGCGCGCTTGGCAAGCTCTCCGCCGGATTGGCTCACGAATTGAACAATCCAGCCGCGGCGGCCGTCCGGGCGGCGCAGGGTTTGCGCGAGTGCATGCAGGAGCTTCGGAAAATCAACAAGACGCTGGATGACGATTCGCTTTCCTGCTCAGAACGTGCGGAGCTGGCTTCCTTTGAGGAGAATTTGATGGACCACTTGGCATCCAAGCCTCCGCTGGACGCGCTGGAACAGAGCGATATCGAAGAGGAGCTTGCCGCCTGGCTGAACCGCCAGAAAATCCCGAACGCGTCTCGGCTTGCTTCAGGCCTGGTGGAAGCCGGCGTGGATCAGTGCCGCGCTGGAGAAACTTGGCGGACGTTTTCAAGGCGGCGTTCTGGCTCATGTTCTCGCGCGCCTGGTTTCGTCCGTCGGCGCTGAAAGACTGACACGTGAAATCGAGGCCAGCACAGGCCGAATTTCCGAACTGGTCCGGGCGATCAAAGAATACACCTACATGGACCAGGCGCCGGAGCAGGAAATCGACGTTCACCGCGGTTTGGAAAGCACCCTTACGATGCTGAAATTCCGCCTGAAACGCGGCGTGGAAGTAAGGCGCGAGTTTGACCCCAACCTTCCCAGGATATTCGCGCGAGGAAGTGAGTTGAACCAGGTCTGGACGAATCTGATCGACAATGCCGTCGATGCCATGGGCGGCAAAGGCGAACTGATCGTTCGAACGTCGAGAGAGCTCGATTTTGTTCTGGTTGAGATTATCGACAATGGACCCGGCATTCCCGACGCGGTGAAGCCTCATCTGTTTGAGCCATTCTTCACCACCAAGGGCGTCGGCGAAGGCACCGGAATAGGCTTGGACACCGTATACCGGATCGTGCGCGCGCATCACGGAGAGGTCTCGTTTGAGTCCCAACCAGGGCGAACAAGTTTTCAGGTGCGATTGCCGCTGAAGCGGTCCTAGTATTTTTCGCTTCTGCGTGCTCGCCTGGCGCCAACTGTCAGGTTCTCGGTTTCTCTCTTCATCCAACAATTGGCGATCTGCAAGCGCTGCGCTGACTTGGCAACGCCGCTGTGATTCGACTCCTCGAATGGGCGGCGCAAGTCTACTTGTCGGCCGTTTTGCGACCAAGTGACGTGGCGCCGACTTACCAGGACCGATGTCCAAGAAAGCCAGCTCGGCGGAGCCTTCTCCCAGTGTCTGACCATACAGAGAAGATTCCAGTGGCGACTCTCAGAGGCGCGTTGTGAATGACAACGTCCTTTATCATTCACTATCTGCCTTGGCAACCGCGGAGGTAAATTTCTGGTTCACTTGCCGGAGAAAAGACTCGTCGCTCGAGCGGGCGGGTGTGGCGAAAGGAGCCGGATGACATTCTTGGCTACTTGGGCGTCGGCTTACATTTGAGC
>CAVYFI010000013.1:0-12007 GCA_963767775.1 Bryobacterales bacterium | reverse complement strand
CACCAGCGCGGAGCCTGGCGCGATCCTGGATGCCATGCACTCAGGTGCGGCAGAGTACCCTTATCCGCCCATGCTGGAGCAGGTACGAGCGGCGCTCGAGCGAATCGGGACCCAATGCAAGAACGCGAATCAGTCCGTCCGACGAGGAGGCCGCACCATTGGGTTCCTGTCAGCCAAGGGCGGCTGCGGCGCAACGACAATCGCGTGCCATGCGGCGGTTGAGCTTCCGAAATTCACGCACTCCCACGTCTTACTCGCGGACCTCGACTTCGATTCCGGGATGGTGGCCTTTCTGATGAAGACCGGCAGCAAATACAGCATCGGCGATGCCGTCTCAAATACGCAGCGGCTGGATAAAGACTATTGGAAGGCGCTGGTTACCAACGGGATCCCTGGACTTGAGGTCATCGCCGCGCCGGCTCCTCGTCTCGTGCGGCCCTCGGACCGGAGCAGTTGCGGATCGTGCTGAGCTTTATTCGCACACAGTATGACTGGGTCGTGCTGGATCTCGGCAGCGGTCTAAGCACATCCTCCATGACGGCTCTGGACGAAATCGATGACCTGTTTATCGTGACGACTTTAGAAGTGCCGGCGCTTCACCAGGCGAAGACCATGGTTCGACGGCTGCTCGAAAGCGGAGTTCAGCCGAGCCGCTTACACCTGGTGCTCAACCGGGCGCCCAAGCGCTACGAGATCACTATGGAGGAGCTCGCGGTCATGCTCGGGACTCCAGTATTCGCCGTTGTTCCGAACGATTATCTGGCGCTGCATGAGTGCTACGCGGACGGCAAGCTGCTCCCTGAGAGCAGCGCTCTGAACAGGCATTTCGCGAGCTTCGCGATGAAGGTGGCGGGCGTGGAGCCTGCCAAGAAAAAGAAATTCTCTCTTTGGGCAGGTGCGTAACCATGGCTTCAGCAACACAATCGGTCAAACAAGACGCGGGCTGGGTGGGCCGGCTTTTTAATGCGCCCTCTTATTCGCCGGAATACCAGGAGCTGAAGTTCACGCTGCACCGCAAGCTGCTGGACCGCATCAACCTGGAGGCGCTCTCCTCCATGGCCGGCGACCGCGTGCGCACCGAGATCCGCGCGGCGGTCGCCAAGCTGGTGGACGAAGAGAAGACGCCCCTCAGCCTGGTGGAGAAAGACCGCGTCATCGAAGAGGTCCTCGATGAAGTCTTCGGCCTGGGGCCGCTCGAGCCGCTGCTGCAGGATCCCACCATCTCGCGACATCCTGGTGACCACGCCCAAGCTGGTGTACGTCGAGCGCGCCGGCAAACTCTACCGCACGCCGGTGGAGTTCAAAGACAACGCCCACCTGCTGCGCATCATTGAAAAGATCGTCTCGCGCGTGGGCCGCCGCGTGGACGAATCCTCGCCGCTGGTGGATGCCCGCCTGCCCGACGGATCGCGCGTCAACGCGGCCATTCCGCCGGTGGCCGTGGACGGACCGCTGCTCTCCATCCGCCGTTTCGGCCGCGCACGCGCCTCACAGGGCGAGGACCTGGTCGCGCAACCTCGCCGATGACCGAAGGCATGCTGGAACTGCTGCAAGGCTTGCGTCAAGGCGCGGCTGAACATCCTGATCTGCGGGCGGCACCGGCGCCGGCAAAACCACCCTGCTCAACGTCGCTCTCCAGCTTCATTCCGGAAGACGAGCGCATCGTGACCATCGAAGACGCCGCCGAACTGCAGCTGCAGCAGACGCACGTGGCGCGCATGGAAACCCGCCCGCCCAACGTGGAAGGCGCCGGCGCCATCCAGCATCCGCCAGCTGGTCATCAACGCCCTCCGTATGCGTCCCGACCGCATCATCGTGGGCGAGGTCCGCGGCGAAGAGGCGCTGGACATGTTGCAGGCCATGAACACCGGTCACGACGGCTCGCTGACCACGCTCCACGCCAATACTCCGCGCGACGCCGTCGGCCGCCTGGAGGTGATGGTCGGCATGGCCAACGCCAACATGGGCATCCGCTCCATCCGCCAGCAGATCGCTTCGGCGGTCGACCTGTTCGTGCAGATCAGCGCGCTTCAGCGACGGCACCCGCCGCATCACCGCACATCACCGAAGTGCGTCGGCATGGAAGGCGACATCATCACCCTGCAGGATATCTTCCTGTTCGAAAAGACCGGCGTGACCGAGAAGCGGCCGGGTCACGGGCCGCTTCCGCGCCACCGGCATTCGCCCCAAGTTCTACGAGAAGCTCCAGGCCGCCGGAGTGAACATTCCCCCGTCGGTCTTCCAGACCATCGTGGAGATTTCCTGAGGAGCTATGTCGACGGCATTCTTCTTTCTCTTCTTCTGCATACTAGCCGTTGTTCTGCTTGCGACGGCGTTCGGATTCAATTTCCTGGAATCCCAGCGCAAGAAGCAGGTCAAGAGCATGCTCCGTACGGTGGATGGAAAGCCTGCCGAGCAGGCGACTACCAGCATCCTGTTTGAGCCCGAGGACCAGGACGATTTTGTGGGGCGCACGGTCTCGCAGTTTGCCTGGGCGCGAGGAGTTGAAACCGTTCTGCAGCAGTCCGGACTGAATTGGTCTATTGGACGTCTGCTCGCTCTTACGGCGGGCGCCGCAATGATCGGTTTGATATTGGGCTGGAAGTTCAATTTTCTGGTCTACTACTCCTTTAGCCTGCTGGCTGCCGCGGCCGCTTGCGCCTCCCTTCCTTATCTATACGTCCGCTACAAGCGCCGCAAGCGTTTTGCGGAGTTCGAAGAACAGTTTCCGGAAGCGCTCGATTTTCTGGCTCGCTCGATGCGCGCGGGGCACGCCTTTTCGATCAGCCTGGAGATGATTGGCGAGGAATCGCCGGATCCACTGGGGATCGAGTTTCGCACCATGTTCAATGAACAGAACCTCGGCGCGCCCATGGAGGCGGCCCTGGCGAATTTGGAGCGGCGCGTTCCTTTGGTGGACGTGCGCTTCTTCATCTCGTCCATCATGCTGCAGAAGCAGACCGGCGGCAATCTGAGCGAGATTCTGACTCGTCTGGCGCACGTGATCCGCGAGCGGTTCCGGCTAAGGGGCCAGGTAAAAGCGGCCAGCGCCCACGGGAGATTGACCGCCACCATCCTGACTCTGATGCCTTTGGCGCTCATGTTGGGGCTCCTATTCGTCGCGCCCGGTTATCTGCAAGGAATGGCGGCGGAAAAGGACGGTAAATGGCTCATTGTGGCGGCCATTATTTGTCAGATTGTGGGCTATTATTTCATTCGCCGGATCATCCGAATCAAGGTTTAGGACGACACTATGGCTGCTTTCATCTCATTCGCATTATTCGCCATTCTGATGGGGGCCATCTCCATCTATGGCTATCGCCGGTACGCGAAGCCAGGCCGTGTCTATGAGCAGTTAGGCGGACCCGCGGCGATTTCCAACCCCGTCCTCGATAAGATATCCGAAGATGAGCCCGGGCTCACCGTAACCGTCATCGAGGAGATCGGTAAAAATGTGCCGATTTCGCCTGAGGATGCCGCATTATCCCGACGGGAATTGATCGCCGCCGGGTACAGGAACGACAGCGCGCTGCCGATATTCTATGGTCTGAAGATAGTTTTCTGCGCCGCTCTGGTGGTGCTGGCACTCATGTTTCGCGGCAACATTTCCAATACGATCCTGGGAATTGTCCTGGTAGCAACCGCCGGCTTCCTGGGATACTTCGGACCGAACTTTTACCTCGACCACCTGGTGGATCAACGGCGTGAAAGTTTACGTATGTCTCTTCCAGACGCGCTGGATCTCATGGTGATCAGCGTGGAAGCCGGCCTGGGCCTGGATCAAGCCATTCAATACGTCGCTCGGGAGTTGGGCATAACGCACCCGGTGTTGGCCGAAGAACTCGGACTTCTGAACCTTGAGATCCGGGCGGGCAAACGTCGAGCCGACTCGTTGCGGAATCTGGCCGACCGCACCGGCGAGAGCGAGCTTCGAAAGTTGGTCGCGATTCTGATCCAGACCGACAAATTCGGCACCAGCATGGCCGATTCACTGCGTACGCATTCCGATTTCATGCGCGTGCGCCGCCGCCAGGAAGCCGAAGAGCGGGCGGGCAAAGTCGGCGTGAAGCTGGTGTTCCCGATCTTCTTCTTTATTTTGCCGTCGATGCTTTTAGTCGCGGCCGGCCCAGGCCTATTGCAGGTCTTCAAGTATTTGTTCCCGTTAATGCGTCAATTTAAAGGTTAAGTCTTTAAGGAAAGGAAACTATTGTTTATGAATAACACAACACTCGACGCGGTCCTCTGGATCGCAGCTGCGGCCGTTTTGGTGCTTTATCTCATGAGGCGCCGGAAGCGGCGGTCGCTCCGCTAAACCGCTTACTGACGTGCGCGGCTCGGTAGAGTCAGCGCGTTACAGAGCCGCGACCGTAAGGGAGTCGGTATGCGCCGGCTTCACTCGACGGGCGTTAGCTCAGTGAAGCGTCACAATTTATGACAGTTGCGGAAGCCCAGCTCCCGCTTGATCGCAAGGTTCCTCCGCAGGTTCGGTCGGCCGGAAGGGTCGCGCTCTATGTCGCGGCCGCTCTCCTGCTGGCAGTGCCTTGTGTATGGCAACCACACGTTCAGGCGAGTGATCTGTCGAGCCACCTCTATAACGCGTGGCTCACAAATCAGGCAGCGGCCGGCGCCACGAAGGGGCTCTACGTCGTCCCGCAATACAGCAACGTACTCTTCGATTTTGCGCTGAGCTGGCTGCTCAAGAGCTTCAGCGTGGTTTCGACCGAACGAATCGCAGTGATCGCGGCAGTCCAGATTTTCTTCTGGGGCTGCTTCGCTCTCGTATCTGCGACGGGCCGCAGGCCAGCCTGGCAATGCGCGCCTTTACTGGCGTTGCTGACCTATGGCGCAGTCTTCCGGATGGGCTTCTTCAATTTCTACAGCTCCGTCGGGATCTGCTGCGCAGCGATCGCGCTGGTTTGGTGGAACCATTCACGGGCGCGCTGGCTCGCCCTGGCGCTGCTGCCAGTAGCCTGGATTGCCCATCTCATGCCGTGTCTGTGGGCCATGGCCGTGATCGGATATATCCTGGCTGCCCGCTGGATGCGACCTTCGCACCGCTGGCGATTGCTGGCCGCCGGAATCATCGGCATTGCCGGACTGGCCGGTTATCTTGCCATCCGGACGCCGGCCTCTTGGGCGCCAGGTCTTCGGGCCGCATCGTTTTTTGGCGCCGATCAGGTCCTTACTTTCGGCGCAAGATACTACATCATCGTAGCCGTTCTCCTTTGCTGGTTCATACTGCTCCTGGCCCGCCGGTTCGAATTGCATACGCCGCCTCTCGAGGACATTGTGCTGCACCTGTGGCTGCTGATGGCTGTTGCCGCCGTATCGTTGCCGGACTCCATCTTTCTGCCGCCGTACAGCGGCCGTACCTATCTCACGCTTAGGTTTTCGTTGTTTTCCGCCATTTTGTTATGCGCAGCGGTTGCGAGGGTTCCCCTGAAGGCGTTTGAAAGAATCGGCCAAATCGTGTTGATGGCTGCGTTCTTTGCCTTCTCCTATACGGATGAGCGCGCGCTCAACCTGGTGGAACAGAAAATGGCTCGCGCGGTAGCGACGCTGCCGCCGGGTTCGCGCGTGATTTCCACAGTGAAAGATTCGCGGCTCTACATTCAAGCGCTACAGCATGTCGTCGACCGCCCGTGCATAGGCCGCTGCTTTGATTTTGCCGACTACGAGCCGTCTACCGCGAAGTTTCGGCTGCGGGCGCAACCTGGCAACTCCTTCGTGCTCTCCGACTACGCCGATGTCAGCAATCTCGAAAACAAGCAATTGGTTTTCAGCCGCACGGATGTCACCGTGTACCGCCTGTTTCCCTGTGAAGCCGGGGAGATCTGTGCGGACCGGGTGTCTCCCGGACAGACGCTGATAGAGCAAGACCTGGCTCCCGGCGCCGTGCCAGGCCAGCCATAGAACCTACTTCTTCGGAGCGTACGGTCCCACTTCCGGCTTGCCCTTGCGTGTCCTTCAGCGTGCCCAAGTTCGGCGGCCACGCCACGCGCAATCGCGGCCGTCTCGCTGGCATTCTGGAAGCACGTGAAATCCGGCCGGTCGCGCCATGCGAACGGGCCGCACAGCCGCTTGCCCGCGCCAATCGCCGCGTCGTGCACGATGTTGATCAGCCGCTCGTAATCGGGTGTGCCCTGCTTGTAGCCCGAGAAATTGCCCAGATCTCCGCTGGCCGCAAAGATCGCGGTCACGCCCGGAATCGCGGCGATTTCGCGCGCCGCCTCGGCGCCATCCAGCGTCTCGATCATCTCGATCAGCACGACGTTCTTGTTGATCGTGTTGCGATACCCGCCCGGAACGCTGCCCCACATCTCGGGATCGAAGGCCTGGCCGCCGCCCTGGCTGCGCTTCCCGAGCGGCGGGAACATGGTCCAGTCTCTCGCGGCTTTGCCCTCTTCCACCGAGCGGACCGTGGGAATCACGATCACCAGCGCGCCCAGATCCATGGCGTGCTGGATCTCGCGTTCATCGGTGTAGGCCACGCGCACGCCGGGGACGGCTTTGGCGTGCGGACAGGCCTTCCACATGCGGCCCACCGCTTCCCAGTCGCGCGAATCGTGCTGCATCTCGGTCCAGATGAAGTCGTAGCCGGCGTTGGCCATGGCGCAATAAGTTTCCGGGCTGTCGGTACTGAACACCGTGCCCGCCGGTCACTTTCTCGCCCTTCATCATCTTGATCATCACCGGATTCCAGATCTTGGAGTTCGGCGGTGCATCGAACGCAGGCCCGTATTTCCATTTGGCCGGATCGAGCATCCCTTGATTGACCGCGCCGGCGGGCGGTTTCGTAATTGCGCCGGAGTCCTTGCCGGCGGGCGCCGCGAGCGGGAACTGCATCTTTCCCGCATCCGCGTTATTCGCGTAAGGATCTGCCGTTGGCGGAGGTGTTTGTGCGGCTGCCTGGAACATCGCTAATCCGAACGCTGCCGTCAACGCCAGTGCTGGAAATCGAAATTTCATCTCGTTATCCTATCAGGCGCGGGGTCACGCTGGTAGCCGTTTGCCGCCGACAACCACGGCGTAGGGGAAGAGTTTCCGGTGGCCGATCCGCTTGGTGTCCGCGTTATCGACGAATTCGAAATCTCCTTCCTTAAGGTCGAGCACAGCTACATCCGCCACCGCGCCGGTTCTCAGCGATCCATAAGCCTTGAATTCGGGAATAGCGCGCGCCGCGTTGGCCGTCACTCGCGCGATCACCTGTTCCACCGGCATGCCAAGCATCATGAATTTCGACATGACATTCGGCAGGCTGAACACCTGGTACGTTCGCCCGGCCGCTGTCATATCGGAGGAGATGGTGTCCGGCAGAAAGTCCTGCTGCATGGCGCGTTCCGCCACTTCCCACGTGATGTGTCCAATGCGGCCGTTGCCGACATCGAACAGAATTCCGCGCTGTCGGGCCTCGCGGACCTGCGGCAGCACCCGCCCGTTTTCATCCAGGATGCCGTTCGGCGCCGGCGAATACAGGTGCGTGACGATGTCGCCCGGTCTGAGCAGCGCGAGGATCTCGGGCAGAGGCGATACGGTTTGGCCCACATGCACCATGATGGGCACCTTCAGCGGGTCGGCCGCCTGGCGCGCGCGGCGCACAGCTTCCAAATCGTGTTCGCCGGCGACTGTGCGCGAAAGCCGGGCCTTGATTCCGACGATCCACTGGCGATTGCGTTCGATGACCTGGCGGGTCCGAGCCACGTCGGCGTTCTCGATATCGAGCAGTTCGCCTTCCGGCAAAACTCCAAGATGTCCAATGTTCAGAAGGATCCGCACACGATTCGGCGCGCTTTTCGCGATCGCCAGTAAGTCGTCCGCGTTGTCGGAACCGCGCGAGCCCGCGTCCAGCAGCGTCGTCACGCCGTCCGCCAGGCAAGTTGCCGGAGGCAGGAGCTTGTCGGCGAGATGCGTGTGAATGTCGATCAGACCCGGCGTCACGAGCTTTCCGGTCGCATCCAGCACCTCCTTGGCCGCGGAAGGCGGGATGTTCGGCCGGATCGCCGAGATGCGGCCGTCTCGAATCGCGACATCCGCCATCTGATCCAGGCCCTGCGCCGCATCCAACACCCGGCCGCCTCGAATGACCAAGTCGTATTCGGCCGCTAACAGGCGTCCGGGCTGTGCCAAAATAACGGGCGCGAGGGCAGTGGTGCGAAGAAACTGGCGGCGGATCATCGTGGTCTTTCCCCTCGACGAGTGAGTATATCAGCGATATACTGACCGCATTGTGCGCGCGTCACGACTCGTGATCGGATTGATCGGCGCAGTGGTCGGAACCGTGATCGGAGGAGCGCCCTCAATCTATGCTCAGTCGCCCGACGCGATCCCCGACGTGATCTATGAAGGCGCCCGTTTGATCATCGGCGACACCAGCGCTCCCATCGAGAACGGCGCATTCGTGGTCCGCAACGGACACATCACTGCCATTGGCCGCAAAGGTTCCGTCAAATCGCGGGCGGGAGCTACTCATGTCGATCTCACCGGCAAGACCGTCATGCCCGCGATGAACAACGTGCACATCCATATTGGATACGAGGGCTACGTAAGTTGGAGCGTTGAAAACCACTCGCCCGAGAATGTGTTGGACCATCTGGAGCGCGAGGCGTTTTATGGTGTCGGCACAGCCATGTCAATGGGCGACCAGCCGGTTGAGTTCGCGATGAAATTCCAACAGGACCAACTGACCGGCAAATTTCCGCCCGCCGCCCGGTTTTTCTTCGCGGCTGGCATGGCGCCGCCAGGAGGCGGTCCCGATGCGCTCTTGATCCAGGGCACTGGCCCTCTGCAAGCGGTGCATGAAGTCTCAACCGCGGATGAAGCCGTGGCTGCCGTCCGGAAACTTGCGGCCAGCAAGATCAAGGAGCTCAAGTTCTGGGTGGACAATCGAGACAACGCGCGCGGCAGCAGGAAGAAAATGCCGCCCGAAGTTTACACGGCGCTCATCCAGGAGGCGCACAAGCACGGCATGATCGTGCATGCTCACGCTACCAACCTGCAGGATCAAAAAGGCGTGGTGAAAGCCGGCGTCGACGTGCTGGTGCACACGCTGCTAGCCGAAAAGGTCGACGACGAATTCGTCGCTATCCTCAAGGCCAAGCGGCCGTACTGGGCGCCGGTAATGGGCCTCGGTGATCGCTCCGAGCTTTGCGACGGCGACAATCCGTTCATCGAACAGGCGCTGCCGGATAGTGTGATCGCGGATATCAAGGCTGGAAAGACCTGGCTACCCTCGGCGCCTTGCTCGGCACCGGCCAGTCCGCAGTTTGCACAGCGCGAAGAGAACCTTAAATACAATTTCCCGAAGTACATCGCGGCCGGCGCTCGCATTGTGCTGGGCACCGACGCGGGAGTTTCGGCCAAATACTCGTACGGCTTTGCGGACCACCACGAGCTCGGAATGTACGTAAGGCTGGGGATGACGCCGGCGGAAGCGATGGTGGCTTCCACGTCCAGGCCGGTCGAGGTGCTGCGGATCAAGGATACCGGGACGCTCGCCAAGGGTAAGCGCGCCGATTTTATCGTGCTCAACGCCAATCCGCTGGAGAACATCCGCAACACCCGCGAGATCGACAGTGTCTACCTGTATGGCGCCAAGCTCGACCGCGAGGCGCTCGGGGCAAAGTTTAAGCAGGCGGTGGTGGATCGAGACGCGACGCAAGCTAAATTCAAAAACAATTATGTACCGCACCCGCCCTCATCGCGAAAGTTGATCGATTAAGCGCCGTCGAAGGAGAAAGTTCATGCCAAAATACTCGCGCAGAGACTTAGGTCTGTTGCTTCCCGTTCTTACAGCGGCGCGAGCTTCCGCTCAAGACACCTCGGTCGAGAACCTGCCGCGCCTGGGAACCAAAGCCTACCTCTTCAACGAACTCCCGCTAACCACCAACGGGCCAAACAAGCAGCGCAGGCTCTTCACCGGCAAGACCCACACCGGATTCAAACTGGAGAGTCATGAAAGCGATATCGCGCCCGGCGAAGCGAATCATCCGCCGCATCAACATCTGCGCGAAGAGATGATGCTGATTCGCGAAGGAACCATGGAGCTGACCATCTCCGGCCGCCCCATGAAGCTGGGTCCGGGCGACGTGGGTTACATCGGTTCCAACGAAATACACAATGCCAGGAATGTGGGAACGGTCCGCGCACAATATTTCATCGTCAACATTGGCCGGGACGACGTGTGAGAGGATCAGGATCATGAACGCGCGCCTGTCGATCACATTCGCCGCGATCGCTTTGCTTCCGCGATTAGCTTACTCGGCAACCGCCCAGCCTACCAACGATCTTCCCAACGGGTATCGCACCATCCGGGACTGGGCGCAGCCCCCCGTGGATTCGCAGTGGGCCGCCGTGACGGCCGTTGAGGTTGCCGCCAACGGCGACGTCTATGTGATTCACCGCTGTCACGACAATTCATGCGTCGGCCGCACCGAGCCGCCCATCCTCAAGTTCGATTCGTCGGGCAAGCTCTTGAAGAGCTGGGGCGAGGGAATGTTTAACTTTCCTCATGGCGCCACCATTGACGCGGATGGAAACCTTTGGGTCACCGACGAACAGGGCGGCAATGGAAAAGGCCAGCAGGTTTTCAAGTTCAGCCCGGATGGAAAGGTCCTGATGACGCTGGGCAAGGCGGGAGTTGCGGGCGATGCGCCCGGGCTTTTCGATCAGCCCACCGATGTTGCAGTCGCGGCCAACGGCGATATCTTCGTCACCGAAGGCCACCTGCAAGGGAACAACCGCGTCTCGAAGTTCTCGAAAGACGGGAAGTTCATCAAGTTTTGGGGAAAGAAAGGATCGGGCCCCGGCGAATTCTTCGCGCCGCACACCATCGCGATCGATTCCCAGGGCCGGCTTTTCGTGGGCGACCGGTCCAATAATCGAATCCAGATCTTCGATCAGGACGGCCGCTATCTCGATACCTGGATGCAATGGGGACGGCCCAGCGGAATCTATATCGCCAAAGACGACACCATGTATGTCGCCGATTCGGAATCGTATGGCCCCGATCAACCGGGCGTGAAGAAGGGCATCCGCATCGGCAGCGCCAAGGACGGATCGGTGCAGGCTTTCATCGAAGACATGGAATCCACCACCCAGGAACACAGCGGCGCCGAAGGCGTTGGAGTGGACGCTCAGGGCAACGTATACGGCGGAGTAGTCCGCAGGAAAATGCTAGAGAAACATATCAAATTGGAAAAACATCTCAAGGCATCTGGAAACTAATCCGACGAGACGGCCGATACGCGATTGCGCTTGCCTTTCTCCTGCTGGGGCGCCGTCTGCTGGCCGCCCGGAAGAACCGGTTTCGGCAAGATCCGCGCACGTAGTAGGGCAGCGGCGAGAGGGCCGGTTGTGCCCGGCAGAACCGGAGGCTTGAGGTATGCTTCACGGAAACGAAAGGCCGACGTCAAATTTCCAAACGTGCGCCGGCGCCAGTCGCTGATATTGGGTTCGCGGACCCCAGTGAACGCCTCCAGAAACTGAAGCACGGAGGTGTGGTCGAACGGCTCACTCGATACCCAGCCTCCCGCCGTCCAGGGTGACACCAGAATGCACGGAACCCTGAATCCGGCGCCGATCGGGAGGATGTCCACGAATTCGCGCGGTGTCCCGCTTGGAGCAACCGGCGGTGGAACGTGGTCGAAAAGCCCGTCGTTCTCGTCGTAGTTGAGAATGAACACGGTTTTCGCCCACACGTCGGGGTTGGCCGCGATAGCATCGATCTTGCTCGCGACAAACGCCGCTCCATTGGCGGGCATATAGTCTGGATGTTCAGACTGAAAACTGGTCGGGATGATCCAGGAGACGGCTGGCAACTTGTCGTGCTTCGCGTCATATTCGAAGCGGCCTCCCGGTTGGACTGTACCCCTCTGGAGTGAAGTACCGAACCGGCGTTGGCCTGCTGGAAGACTTTGAAATACTTCAGCATGTTGCAACCATAGTTGTCCCGCTGCTCGTAAACTTTCCAACTCACGCCGGCCTGCTGTAATCGTTCGGGATAGGTAGT
>CAVYFI010000012.1:0-57677 GCA_963767775.1 Bryobacterales bacterium | reverse complement strand
TTTGTCCAGGGCCATTGCTTTGCGGTATTGCCGATCGCTAGCGAGCGCATCGAGGCAATCGACGGCCGAGAGAATTCGAGCGCCAAGCGGGATCTCTTTTCCTGTTAGACCGTCAGGATATCCGCTGCCATCCCACTTTTCGTGGTGGGCACGAACGAGTCGCCCCACCGGAAATGGAAACTTTATGCTTTCGATGATGTCCGCGCCAACGATAGGGTGAATTTTCATTTCACCGAATTCTTCAGGGGTGAGCTTCGCGGGTTTGGAAATGATATGTTCTGGAACCGCGATTTTGCCGATGTCATGGAGGATAGCAGCGGCGCGTAGGGCCTCCATCTCGTCCGAAGCAAGTTCGAAATCTTTGCCTAACTCGACGGCATATGTTTGCACGCGATGCAGGTGTTCGGCCGTCGTCTGGTCCTTGGCTTCGATAGCGAGAGCAAGAGCGCGGATGGTGCGCAAATGCAGCCCAGCCGTGGCTTCGGCATGCCGCCGTTCCATCTCAGTACGTTCGATGGTTTGCCGCAGTCCTGCAACGTGCATTTGAAAGCTGTGATACACGAGGTAAACGACCGGAGCCAGAAGCAACTCGGCTTGAATGCCCATCGCGCTCCTGAGCGCCTCGACAGCTACGACCAAAGAGGCGGCTAAGACATAGTGCGGAAAGGTCCAAAGGTAGCCGCTCTCAAGTCCTCAATGCCCTCCGGCGGAGTGATGCGGATTTTTCCGCCGACGTTCCGCGCGATGGCCTCTAGAAGAGTCGCCTTCTTGATGGGTTTGGTAAGGTGCTCCGTACAACCCGCTGCCAGGCTCCGTCCGGCTCCGTCCCCGGCAGCGTGAGCCGTCAACGCCAGGATGGGTACCGGGCGCGCCTGGGTTGCCGCTTCCCACTGACGAATGACGCGAGTAGCCTCCAGCCCGTCCATCACGGGCATTTGTAGATCCATGAGCACAAGATGGGAGCGGCCGGAGATCACTTTATCGACGGCGATCTGACCGTTGGCGGCGAAATCGAGTTCGAAGACGCCACCCTTCAGATAAGCTCTTAACAAAACGAGATTGTATTCGGAGTCTTCCGCAATGAGAATGCGAGTGGCTGCCTTTTGTTGGGGCGATTCCGCGGGCGGCGATGCGAGCGCAGCCGGTTGGACGGGCTCCGCTGTTTCCACTTCCTTGCGGATGCCAAATGGCACCATAACAATGAAGGTGCTTCCCTTGCCGACCTCGCTGGTACATCCGATCCTGCCGCCCATCAACTCCACCAAGCCCTTGCTGAAGGCGCGGAGTTCCGTTCGTCAGCGTTGATCAGAAACCAATCGAGCGAGCTTTCGGCCGCTTTGTGTTCGTAACCGATCCGGATGGCGTTCTAGTGGAATTTGTGCATCCGAAAAGATGACGCGCGTTTGAGGCACGGGGCACGCAGGCGCCGCAGCCAGGACGGAACCGTTATCACAAGATGGCGACTTCTCGTCGATCACTGGCTTCCTGCGGCCGATCCGATCCGAGAGCATGCCGAGCAGGGGGCAACCGACAATCCATCCCACCGGGACCATAGCTGAGCGCATTAATGGGATGCGATGTTCCGTCAGCCTTGGTATTGCAGCACGTTCAGGCCGGCGTTCCAATCCGTGACGTACACGATCCCGTCAGTGGTGACCAGGATATCGGCGGCTTTCGCTGCCAGTGCGACATTGGGGCGGGGATCGATCAGCTTCTTGGGACTTGGAGGTACCCAGTAGGCAATCTCTTTTGGCGCGAATGCGTCCTTGATATCGAATACACGGACGCCAGCAACGTTATAGGTCGAGAAAATGGTCTCCTCGCTGCGAAACGTAGTCGGGCGGTTTTCGTGCAGGTTATGCGGGCCGAAAGTCCCGAACCCACAGAAGTCCCTCTCCTTTGGTGTGGGCAAAGTGGAAATCGGTACGGGGTTCTCCTCGGCCCGCAAATCCACGATGAAAGTGCAAAACATGCCCTTCGCACATTTTTCCGCATTTGCTTCGTCGGCCACGACTGCCAGTTTGCGGCCAGGCAGGGGAAGCGGAGTGTGTGTGCCACCTGGAAACGGGGGACACCAGTTGATATGTGAAATCAGCTTCGGCTTCGTTGGGTCGCTGAGATCGTGGACTGTGAGGCCTCCGTCGCGCCAAGCTCCGTACCCACGATTGCCGGCTGTAATCATGTGGTGCAGGGCAACACGGCGCCCTGGTGCCAATGTCGATGGTTCCCCTGCCGATCGATTCATCCCGGGCATCCACCATCGCCCGACAATTTCCGGCTTCGTGATGTTTTGCAAATCGACCATGCACAGAAAGTGATCGGTGAAACCGTCGAGATGAGCCGCGATGGCAGCATAACGTCCCCCAACCCACCACAGGCGGTTGATGCCCAGGCCTGGCATTTCGAGAAAGGCGATTTCTCTCATCTCGCCCGGACGAGATATATCGTGGATGCTCAGGCCTGAGCGAAATTTCTTACGGCTGGTGATGCTGTCGGCCAACGCATTCTCGAAATACCCCCGGATGTTATCGTAAGACTGCATGGCCACTATATTCGCCCCGTTGGCGAGCAAAAGCAGGTCGTCAGCAACCTGCAGGTGATGTGTCCGGGTAAAATCTCCGCCAGTGAAAAAGCCGACGGGTTTTAGCTTCCGTGGATCCGCCGCATCCAGGATCGTTACTCCGTTGCTGAACATGTGCCCGACATAAAGATGGCGACGGTTGAGCATGACCTGAACACTGTCCGGTCGTCCGCCAATGTCGCTGTAGGACAAATGACGGAAGTTTTGCCCGATGCCTTGCGGTGGAATTGCAGTATCTTGCGCAGCGCCCAATTGCCCGGGGCTGGATGACAACGCTGCGAGACTGAGAAGACCTTTCGCGCAATCGCGTCGAGTAATAGTCGTCATGTTGTGCTCCATCTTCCGGAACTGACAACCAGCATACACGTGTGCGGTGACGACATGAACTGTGCGCTCAATCCTATGAAGCGTGCTACAGACATTTCGCGCGCCCTACTGCCTCAGAGTTCATACCGCCGGAAACCTCGATCCTCTGGCCGTGATGTACTGGTCGAGGAACGCGGGGACACGCTCAGCGCGTCCGCGATGTTATCGAAGCCCTCCACCCGGATATCCTGCGGCAGTACTGTAACGGACCATTAGTACTTTCCCGCCGACATTTTCATTCGCTTTTCGCTAAATCTCCTCCTCAACTCCGCTATCCACTATAAGGACCGCCGGTCCTCGGGATCGAACGAGACCTGCCCGCGAGAAGCGGAAAATGGAGGATACGAATAATGCTGCCTCCACCGGGATCTTGTAACGATTCGCGAACTCGCTCACAAATGGATTTTGCCCGGGAAGATAGTTTGGCACGGCGCCCCGGGGACGCTCAATCTCAACCACATCGTCACAGGGGTACAGCCACGCTTCTCCATTCAGCGACCTGGGAACAAAATCCTCAGTTCTAATGAAAGGCTCCGTCAGGGTCGCCTGGTCGCTGGCTCGCAGTCCATTACGGCGCAGCCAGCCGCGCTTGATGTGCGTGATCTGGACAGTGAGAATGTTGCCTCCCCACTTGCCGGTAGACAAACCCATCCAAGTGTGGGGCGCGCTCGGGGACGGATGGGGACGTCCGTCCATCCAAATGGTTCGCGTTTGTTCGTAGTTGTCGGTGTAGTTCTTGATGACGATCAATTGCTGCGAAATGGGGTCTCTCTCTTCCCAAATCCTTAGGTTCAGAGGGCCACGATAAATATAGGACACGACGTGGACTTCGCACTGACGTTCGGGAACTGTGAAACGAGATGCGTCGTAACTTAGCCCGGCTAAACGGGCCCTCTCCGTAATGGGGATCCCGTGGTAGTTCACCAACTCCGGGCCACGAACACGCTCCGTGGAATCCTCATGAAACAGAGGTCCCCAGTTGCCGGACACGTCCAATCCTTGCTCGCTCCCAGGATCATACCCGCCAGGCCATCGAGCGAACGCTAGAATCTGCACGGAAAATAACAGCGAACGTGCCCAAAAACTCGCTGCCATTGCTATTTGCCGACGCCGCCATCCCGGATCAGTTTATTAAACTTGAATTCTTCAGACGGCACGCAATAAATCTGCTCGTCCCAGGCTTTGCCGCCTTCCCGATCCAGCTTCCAGATTTTGGTGTCACTGCGGAACGGTTTCGAATAGTATTGAGGGTCTGTGATGGTCTCGACCAACTCGAGCGTATCCGCATCCAGACGGCGGTAACGCTCTTCCAGACGCATCTGGTCGGTGTGCGGATATCCGTTATGATCCAGCCAGGTTCTTTCGTCGAACCCAAGGGAGTTCACTACGAAGGTATTTCCTTCCCACTGGCCCACCGAATATCCGTTCCATCTGGGCTCAACTTCCTCCAACTTGGGGAGCTGCCGCCCGTCCGTCCAAACCACGCGGTAATCGTGATGCCACTGGGAAAAAGTAAACGTTCTGTCGGGAAGTTGAACCATTTCAATGGTAGCGTGCGGTCCTGCCACCTGCCCGTTCAGCATGCGCGGCACACCCCACGGATCGCACATTCCCTGCGGGTCGTTCCCCAGCATGGGGGCTGTGATTCGCCGTCCATAGGAGGGGATATTCTTGTCGAACTTTGCCTTCCCCTCTGGCGTAAAAGGAGCCTCGGCTGTTTCAACATCCAGTTTGGTGGGAGCAGAAGCTTGCCCCAATATATATGCCTGTAGCTCATTCGCGCCCCCAGGCACATTGCTGTAGGTTTGGAAAGGGCTTACGCGGTTCCACTTGCCGGAGAGATCATGGGGATCGAAAGCCGCCGCTGTCTTAGCCTTTGCTGTTTTCTCCGGCTTCGCAGTTTTCTGTTTCGAATCCGTTTGCGCGATCGCCAGGGGCGAAAAGAAGACACCCGTTGAAATTACGAATACCGTCAAGCGCTGTCGCATCGGCTGGGACCCATTCTATTCTTTCCCTGGTGTCGGTGTCGGCGGCCTTGCAGGACCCACCGTGAGCTTCTTTCCGTTAACTATCAATTCCTTAGCAAGGCAGGCTGTCGAACCTGGAACTCTGTGCGGGTTGCAGGTTATTGTCACTGTATCGCCAGCTTTGATCGAATCCCTGCTCCAACCGACATTCATGTTTTTCATCATCAAAGGAGTCGGCGCGAATTCCGAACCCCAGTGCTGAACGTTTCCGTCGGGGTCCTTCACGTCGAAGTAGAGTTGGGGATGCGGGTAGGAGAACGAGAACTCAGTCACGGTCCCCGTCATGGTGATGGTCTTGTCGGTTTGGTACGTCACCGAAGTTCCGTGGTGGGCAAGGAGTGGCGCGCCGCTGATAACACCCAAGGCAAGGTAGTTCACGAGTTTCTTTCGCATTCCTGAAATCCTCTCGGAAGCCGAATTCCCATCGACTCTATCGCTTTATCCGAGGAGGTGTAAAGCGCAATTAACATATTTTTACAACTTGCCGACCCGTCAGATCGCGCCTACTTGACGCGGTCCTTGATCTTGTTGAGGCCAGCGATGGCGCACACTTCGTCCTGATCGCCGCCCGCCGCTCCGCTCGCACCGATTGCGCCGATGATCTCGCTTCCGGCCATTATGGGTACCGCGCCCTCCATTACGAACATGTTCGGAGTAACCCGGGCGAGCAAAGCTTTGTCGTTTTGCACCGCCGTAGACGCTTTGGAGCTGGGCATCTTAAAGGTGAGTGCTACTAAGGCCTTTCGCACGGCGACATAGACGTGGCCGCCATCAGATCCCTCGGCCTCCACCGCTGCCCGTGGCTGACCGGAAGTGTCGATGACGCTGGCGCCGATATAAAAGCCACCGGCGGCGCAAGAGTCAACCGCCGCACGAGCCGCCTCGATAGCAAGGTCGAGAGCAGGCCCGCGAATCGATACGGCCGGGCGAGGAGTAGGGCGAGCGGCTCCTCCAGGCGGCCTTTGCGGTGGAGGCGTGAATTTCCCGTTGTTGTCCAGCATGCCGAAGGGCGGCAAGGTGTCACCCGGAAGGCTGGCTGGAGAGGCCGGTTTATCGGGAGGCCGGTTCCCAGGGGGCTGGGCAAGTACCGAAGCCAAGAGGGCGGCGAGAATGCATACGCCGCGAATTGTTGTTTTCGACGCAGGTGACTTCATTTGTCCTCCACAGCAAGCGCGCTACTTTAGTTTGTCGGCGACTTTCGCCAATCCGGCCTTCGCACACGCCTCGTCCATCTCCCACCCGGGGGCTCCGCTCACCGCTATCGCGCCAATGGTTTCCTGATCGACAATGATCGGAATCCCACCGCCCATATCGATCGTGCCTTCGATCGGTGGATTCGGCATGGTGCCTTCCTGCAGCGGCACAGGCTCGGCGGTCTTCTTCGACCATCCCTCCACCACCTCCTTGGAGGGGCGCCGGTAGACCAGCGCTGTATAGGCCTTCTTGCGGGCGACATCGAACCTGTGCAGATTGGCTCCGTCATCTTGAAGCGCAATGATGGTCCGGCCGGTAGCGTCGAGCACCGTTATGGCGCACTTGTAGTGCAGCTCCCGGCATTTTGCAAGAGAGCCTTGAGTCATCGCCATCGCCATATCGAGGGAGAGCGCTTTATGGACGATGAGTCCTTGTTCGGAGCGCGCCAGGGATGCTCCCGAGATAACCAGCGCAGTTGCGGCGACCCACGCAGTGCAATGCGTCTTCAGCATATTTCTTCCTTTCGTTTAGTGTTGCTGCTCTTTGCGCCGGGCGATCTGGGCGTCCATGCACTCAGACATTACATCCAGAAACTTCCCGTAATTGGCCTGACCCACGATGAATGGATTCGGTTCTCGGTTGTTCCGCGTCTTGAGCTTTTCCAGCCTCTCGGGGAAGCCATCCATGAGCGGATGATTCTGAAGTTCGACATCAACTTTGGCCTTCTTCGTCTCTTCCTTGAAATGGGCGATCGACGTCAGATACTGTTGCAGGCCTTGATCGGAAATCATCCCGACCAGGAGCACGGTCCCGCCGTAGAGCGCAGCCATGTGCGTCTTCCCCTGGTCCTTCACCGGGAAAATAAATCCCATGGAACCCGGCGTATGTCCGGGGATGGCGAACGGCATCACTTTCTCATCTCCGAGCACGATGGGCTGGCCTTCGGCAATGACCATATCTTTTCTGGGCGGCGTCACGGGCGGACCTGCGGGGCCTTTGTTCTGGTTTGCCCCCGGAGGCGGCGCCGGGGGATGCGCCATCAGATCCCAATCCGCAGCCGACACATAGATGTGCGCATTGTAGTGCTCTTGGAGATAAAACGATCCGCCAAAATGGTCGGCGTGACCGTGGGCGATGATAACGGTCTTGATTGTGGTGGGATCCAATCCGAGTTTCTGAAATCCGGGTAGAAGCTGGGTATCCACCTGATTAGCGCCCAAGGAATCGATCATCATCAACCCGGCGGAGGTCTGAATAACATATGCAACCGTTCCCTGGTTGCCAATGGCATACACGTTGTCGAAAATCTTAGTCGGCTCGATGGGGGGATCGGTCGGGCTGTTGGGACGTGGCGCTTCGCAGAAAAAGTGGGCCTCTCCAGCCCATTCCTCACCCGCGGTTTTCTTCGCTTTGTCGACCAGCGCCTTCACCGTATCCGAGTCCGGTTTAGCTGGTGCAGCTGCCGGTGGCTGCGCCTGCAAGAGAACTGCGAAAAACACGCAGCACGGAAGAATATAGCGGTTCATCTTGAACATGTCATTTCCTCTCATCTCTCTAGGTCCTGCGATCGGGCCAATCGGGTCGATCGGGCCAATCGAGTCGATCGGGCCGATCATATCAGCCTGCGGCCGACCGCGCCTAGAGGGATTCGATTTTAACTCCAACGCCGCCTTCCGGATTGTTAAGACTTGTAATCATGCGGGCTCCTGCCTTGACTCCTCCACGTCCCCAGCCTTAAACTCCAGGGCAGGTTTAAACTAAGGCAAGCGGATATGAAGCAGATTAACCTCGGCATTATTGGCACTGGTTGGTGCGGAGGCATCCGTGCCGTGGCTGCCGCGGCGAGCCCCTGGGTCAAAGAACTGCACATCGCCGAGATCAGAGAAGAACGGCTCAAGGAAGTCGCAGCGCTGGCCAAGCCGGTTACCGCCACGACGGATTACCGGAAGCTGATCGAAAATCCCTCCATCGGCGCCGTCATGATTTCGACCACGCCCGAGCCGACGCACTACCCAATCGCCAAGGAAAGCCTGCTGGCCGGCAAGCACGTTTTTCTCGAAAAGCCGATCGCCCTGGAACTTGCCGAAGCGGACGAGCTGATCGCGCTGGCAGCGTCGAAGAAGCTGGCGTTTACCATCGGATATTCGCAGCGCTTCAATCCCAAGTTCGCGTACGTGAAGCGGTCGATTGAAGACGGCACCATCGGCGAGCCTTGCAGCGCGCTAGTCAGCCGGCACATCACGCGGAACCTCGGCAAGAAGATCGGCGGCCGCGTGAAGCTTTCTCCGGCCGCCATGGAAGCCACGCATGATATCGATTTCGTCCTGTGGTGCCTGGCTCCCAGAAAGCCTGTCCGCGTGTACGCGCAGGAAGTTCGCAAGATCATGAAGGGCCAATACAACGTGCCGGACTGCGTCTGGATCGTGGTGACCATGGATGACGGGACGGCGTTCACCATCGGCGCCGGCTGGGTGCTGCCTCCCGCCTATCCGAACTTCTCGTCCACCTGGATCGAATTCGTCGGCACGGAAGGCGCGGTGATGGTGGATGACACGCATCGCGACGTGTACACCACCACGTTGCAGAAGGGCATTCAGTTCCCATCTCGTCCATGCCCGGAGAAAAAGTGAACCATGTGTACGCGGGCCCGATGGAAGCGGAAACGCTGCATTTCCTCGAATGCGTGGCGCTGGGCAAGCAACCGTTGGTGACCGGGGAACAGGCCAGGCTGGTGATGCAGGTGTACCAGGCCGCGGACCTTTCGGCGGAAACGGGACAACCGGTCGAGCTGGCCAGCCACGCGACGCCGAGGCTGGAACCGTCGTTCGCCTAGGTCCGGACTGACCTGCCAGGGGGAACGTGGATACTCATCGCGCGGACGTGACCGAACTTGCTGCCGTTGCAGAGCACGTAACCTCCAAGCCGACAAAAACCCGCTGGTGGATTCTGTTTCTGATCAGCCTGATGTACCTGATTGCTACATGGATCGCAGCAACATTTCGGTGGCCCAGCCGGAAATCGCAAAGGAATTTGGGCTGAGCAAAACCGCGATGGGGCTGGTCCTGGCGGCCTTTACGTGGGCCTATGCGTTGGGCCAAATCCCAGCTGGGTGGCTGGGAGATCGCTTCGGGCCGAGAAAGGTTCTCGCCGTGATCATGTCGTGGTGGGCGATCGCGGCTGCCATGACTGGCGCCGCTGTGGGTTTATATTCGCTCTTCAGCGCGCGCTTTCTTCTCGGCTTAGGCGAAGCCGGCGCCTTCCCCGTGGCCAGCCGGGGCATGCAGCTTTGGTTTCCCCGATCGGAACGCGGCCGCATCCAAGGCACCACGCATTTCTTCAGCCGGTTCGCTGTGGCCGTGACGCCGTTCGTCGCGGGCAGTATCATGCTCGCTTTCGGATGGCGGGCCATCTTCTACATTTTCGGATCGCTGGGCGTAATCTGGGCCATCGCTTTTTCCTTCTTCTACCGCAATCTTCCGGAAGAGCACAAGAGCGTGAATCGCGCGGAGCTTGCTCAGATCCGCGGCTTGAACCCCGATGGTACAGTGCGGGCGCCAATTACAACACGGCAGTCCGCTCCGTGGAGGACGAATCTTCGGTTCGCCCAACATGTGGTACATCTCGCGTCGGCTACAGTTGTTTCTTTTTTGGGACCAATTTTTATCTGACGTGGTACCCGACGTATCTGCGGGAACATCGCCATCTCACGCTGCAGGCCCTGGGATTGATCGGCTCGCTCCCGCTATTCGCGGGCATGCTCGGGCGATGTAACCGGCGGCTCGCTGAGTGACCTTTTCTTCAAGCGGACCGGCGACGCCAGGTTTGCGCGCCGCATCGTCGCCGCACCGGGCTTTCTACTGGCTGGTGTTTTCGTGATTCCGGCGGCGATGACGCACAACGCTTTGGCCTCGGTGCTGTTTCTCGCCATCTCGTTTTTCTTTCTGGAGTTCGTCATTGGGCCCGCCTGGGCCGTTCCCATGGATGTGGGCGGCCAGTTCAGCGGCACGGTCACGGGCATTATGAACATGGCCGGCGCTTTGGCCGCGTCGCTGACCGCGCATCGTTTATGGCGGCCTTTTTGACAGAGGATTCTGGATCGCTCCGTTCTTCGTCTCGGCCGGCGTGATGCTGCTCGGCGCGTTGATCTGGATATTTCCTGATTGATCCGGAGCGATCGGTGGTCGAGCCATGCATTAAACCACGATCTGGAGGACAGTAGATGCGAAAGAACTGGATGTGGTTGTGGCTCGGCGTGCTGTCAGTCGACCTGCGATCTGTGCGCCCGATGCTCATGCCCAGGGGACAGTGGGTGAACCTCCCGCCGTTCCCCGAGCCGCACGAAGAAGTCATCGGGCAAGGCGCGAACGGCAAGATGTACGTCTTTGCGGGGCTGGTTTCCGCGCCGGTCTGGCTGCCCGTCGGCATGGTGTATGAATATGATCCACCCGCCAGCAAGTGGACGAAGAAGAAGCCCATGGCTCTGCCCGCGCACCACCTGGCCTCAACTGAATTGAACGGCAAGATCTACGTGTTCGGGGGGTTCACGGCCGGGAAAATCGGAAACCTTGCGGCATGGACCCCGATCGATAACGCGTTTGAATACGACCCTGTGAACGACTCGTGGAAAGCTTTGGCTCCCATGCCGACCAAACGCGGCGCAGCCGTTGCAGCCACGGTGGGCGGCAAGATGTACGTGATCGGCGGCGCCACCACGGCGCCCGGCGCAACCAATCCGGCCATCCATCCGACCGTCGCGCAGCGCGTGCTGAGCACGGTCGAGGAATACGATCCCGGAGACCAACACCTGGCGCACCGCGCTCCCCCATGCCCACTCCGCGCAACCACACAGCCGCCGGCGTTGTGGACGGAAAGATTTATGTGATCGGCGGACGGATCGGAGCGGCATTTATCGCAGCGTCTTCCGATCTCGCGAACGTCGAAGCCTACGATCCCGCCACCGATACCTGGGGCCGCCCACTGGCCAAAATGCCAACCGCGCGCAGCGGTTTGGATGTCGGGCGTCTACAAAGGCCGGATTTATGTCGCAGGCGGAGAGAATCAGGACTTCTTCCAGCACACCGCCTATCATGCGTTTGAAGCGTACGATCCGGCGACCAACACCTGGAGCATTCTTACGCCCATGGCCATTGGCCGTCATGGCGTGGCCGGCGGCGTGATCGGAAATCGCTTCTACGCGATCAGCGGCGACGTGCAGTCTTCCGGTACGGGGTGATGGTCTCGACGCCATCCGCCGACGCGTTTGAGTTTGCTCCCTAGGGAACTTTATTCCAGCAAGCGCTTCGCTCCGGGAATTCTCCCAGGTTAGCCGCTTGCGGAGCGTTGTTCCTGTGGTTTGGCGTCGGGGCTGCCGGTCGGTCCATTGGTTTCTTCGGATAGGAAATTTGTAAAGTTTCGTTAAGCCCCTCCCCTTTCCGCCACGCCCGGGGATGCACGCGGCTAGGAACTGCGTCAAAATAGTTCGACTAGGTTCTTTCTGAAGTACGAGAGCGCATGTGCGAAGGAGCATCCTCGATCGATCCTCCTGATCGATGACGACGTATCGTTGTGTACCCTGATCACGGATTTCCTGTCGACACAAGAATTCCACGTGGACAGCGTTCACACGGGACCTCGCGGTTTAGCCAGCGCCATCGGGGGCGCATACGATTTGGTGCTGCTGGACGTGATGCTTCCGGTCCTGGATGGCTTTCACGTTCTGCAACGGCTTCGCCAGCGAACCGCGGTACCGGTGATTATGCTGACGGCGCGTAATGATGAACCCGACCGGATAGCCGGCCTGGACGCGGGCGCGGACGACTACATTGCGAAGCCTTTGCGGCCGCATGAACTTCTGGCGAGGATGCGGGCCGTCGTTGCGGCGAACTGCCCAGCGGCCCGTGGCCATGGAGTCGGTGATCGCAGTGGGCGGCATCGAGTTGAAGCCGCACACTCGCGAGGTCTGGATGAACGGCGCCCCGATCGAGATGACATCCTTCGAATTTGATATTCTCGACGTTCTCATGCGGATGGCGGGACGAGTGGTTTCGCGCGATGAACTTGCGGCGGTTCTGTATCACCGGGAGGCCACGCCGTATGAGCGGTCGATCGACGTGCACATTAGCCATTTGAGAAGAAAGCTGGAGACTGGCGGCGGCACGCTGATCCGAACTGTTCGCGGAGTGGGATATCAATTCGTCACGGCGGAGGAGAGCGAAAAATGAGATCCGCTTACATCAAAGCGCTGCTGTTGTCGATTGGAATCCTGGTCTTCTCTCTAGCGGGATTTCTCGTGATCTCCAGAACCATGACCTACCGGCTGTTCGCCAAGGGAACCCCCATCGCGCCGGAATGCAGCCACGCAATTCGAGGAAGCCAGCCTGGAGTATGAAAATGGCGGCGCAAAGGCCCTTGCGTCCTACCTCGGCTGGCAGCACTCGTTCTATCCTCAGCTGCACTTCTACTTCGTCCAGGAAGGGCCGCGATCTGGTGAGCGGCGAAGATCGCTCGCAACTCTTGAAGATGGCTCAGATCGAGGTGGGCTTTCCTGGCGGTGACAAGTCCGATTATCATCGCGGTTCCTTTCCGCGGACAGCCCGGACGCCTTCATTGTCGATGCTCCGCCCGATAATGTGATGTTCTATTTGCCGATTATTACCTGCTCCTCTTGGGCGCGATCACGATCCTTTGTTGGGGACTGGCGATCCAGTTTGCCTCTCCCCTGAATCAGCTGGCCGAAATCGTGCGGCGTTTTGGAGTAGGCGATCTGTCGGCAAGAGTTCGCTCGAGGCGCCACGACGGCATCGGCGATGTGGCCCGGGCTTTCGATCAGATGGCGGACCGGATGGAGAAGCTCCTTACAGCCGAGCGGCGGCTGCTGCAGGACATTTCCCACGAGCTGCGTTCTCCTTTAGCGCGACTAAGTTTTGCGGCCGAGTTGGCGCGCACCTCGCCCGATCGCGAAGCGGCGGCCATGCGAGTGAATAAGGAGATTGATCAGCTTACCGATTTGGCCCAGAGCCTCCTGCAGGTAACTCGGGAGGAAGGCGATCTGAGTGCCCTGTAAGCTGGAGTTCGTGGCGCTCGATACTCTGCTGAACGAACTCGTACAGGATTGCGAAATCGAGGCCGCGGCCCGCGATTGCCGCCTGGTCTCCCACGGATCTGAGTCACGTGGAGCTGCTGGCCGATCCGGTGCTGCTGCGCCGCGCCATTGAGAACGTTCTTCGAAACGCCATATGGCACGCTCCGCCCGGAAGCACGGTCGAAGTCGCGCTTGGACGCCACAGAGGCGAACGCCTCCATTACTGTTCGCGATTATGGTCCGGGTGTTCCAGCGGAAGCCCTCACGCAAATTTTCAAACCCTTCTTTCGCGTGGACAATTCGCGCAACGCGGACACTGGCGGCGTTGGTCTGGGCTTGGCCATCACGCAACGCGCCATCCATATGCACCACGGTCATGTTTGGGCGGAGAATGCAGAGCCTGGGTTGCTGGTCTGCGTCGACCTTCCGCTGGACCGTTTCTCGGTGAAGAGTCGGCGGACGCCCGGCGCGATTCACGCTCGTAGCGGTGCTGGCGACGCTGAACCCCGCGCGGCGATTTATGAGCTGGAACCCCGAACCGCGGACCATTGAACGCGGCAATGCCGAACGCTCGTTTTTGGCGATTCAAAGTGTGAGTGAGCGATGCTCAGGCGTTTCGTTCTGATCGTTGGATTAGCGCTTCTTGCGTGTCTCTCATCCTTGCGCAAGCCGTCAACGATCTGTCCAAGAAGGCCCTGAACGGCGACACGAACGCTCAAGTCTCGCTGGCTGAAAAATACCGCCTGGGTCTAGGCGTAGAACAGAATTACGCTGAGGCTCTGCGTTTCTACAAACTGGCTGCCGCCCAAGGCGACCCCCGGGCCGAGTTCGACCTGGCGGAAATGTATCGCTTCGGAGAAGGAGGAACTCCGGATTATCAACAAGCCGTGCGCTGGTATAAATTGGCGGCTGAGCATAGACTTGCCCGAGGCACAGTTCGCCCTGGGAGTGATGTATGACAACGGCCAAGGAGTCGCGCAGGATTACAAAGAAGCAGTGCGTTTGTACCAGCTCCTGGCGGATGAAAACATGGCCGACGCCGAGTACAATCTCGGACTGATGTATGCCAATGGCAAAGGAGTCACTCAAGACTACGCGGAAGCCGCACGCTGGTATCGGCGCGCCGCTAACCATCGAAACCTGGCGGAAGCCCAGTACGATTTAGGCGTACTGTATGACCGCGGGCAGGGAGTGACTCAAGATTACAAGCAGGCGGCGGAGTGGTACCAGCTGGCTGCTAAACAAGGCCACGCAGACGCACAGTTCAACTTGGCGGCGCTGTACCTCAACGGTGAGGGCGTGCCGCAGGATTACCAGGAGTCCGCTCATTGGTTGAAGCTGGCCGCCGAGCAAGGCCAGGTGGAAGCCGAATACAACCTGGGTGTCCTGTACGCCAGTGGCCAAGGAGTTTCTCGCGACAATAGTGAAGCTGCCCGCTGGTACCGGCTGGCCGCCGAACAGAGTCATCGAGACGCTGAGTTTAACTTGGGGGTTCTGTACGCAAATGGGTTGGGAGTCGCTCGAGATCTGGTGCAAGCTGAACAAATGGTTCCAGATCGCGGCAAATCAAGGCGATCAGGATTCCGTGAGAGCCAAAGAACGGCTGGCTGCGCGGATGTCACCCCAGGAGATGGAACAATCACGGGCGCTGGCAGCAGCATGGACGCCTTGCAAGACCAAGCCCGAGTGCGACGCTAGAGCGCGGCAATAGAGTGCACGTCGTTGCGCTACTTCAGGCGCCCATTTAAGAATGCGATTGTACGCGTCCAGGAATCCACGGTGGCGGCGGGGTTGCCGGCCAAGTCCTGGAATTCTAGAAAACCGTGCGTGGCGTGTGGGTAGATGTGTGGTTCGTAGGATTTCCCCTGCTGCTTCATAGCGGATCTGGTGGGTTCAACCGTGCTTGTGACACGAGCATCGTCTTCGCCGTAGAAGCCCAGCACCGGAGCCTTGATTTTGGCCATGATATCGGAGCTCGGCTGAGTGCCATAGAAGACCACTGCGGCGTTAATTTCCGGTACCTCGCCCGCGAAGCGAAAACTGTAAGTGCCACCCGCGCAGAATCCCAGGCTGGCCACTTTGCCGCTCGCTCTCGGCAGCTTCATGCCGTATTCATAGGCCGCTTTATAACGCCGAATGGCCTCCTCGGGGGTCAGCTTAGCAGAGGCCCTTAAGGCAGCATCGACACCTTCGAAGGAATCCCAGTTGCCGCCATTCGGTCCCAGCCCCGAATAGAGATCAGCTGCGACGGCGATGAAACCCTGGAGCGCCAATTGGTCTGCGAGTGCGCGCTGCCAATCGTCCATTCCCGGGCCATGCTGCATCACGATAACGACGGGCGCGTTGCCGCTGCCCGCGGGATATTCGACCCACGTGTGAAGCTTGACGTCGCCGACCGGGAGATCGACAAATTCCTTGCGCAGCGTCGAATGGAGCAGCGTGGATTTAGCGCTGAAAACACCGGCAGGAAGGTCCGGTAGTTTTCCCATCGGATAACCGCGCGGCCCGCCGGCTGCAAGTTGGGCGCCAGCTGGCTGCTGCGCCATCGCCATCATGATGTGAGCGGAATGATCTTCGGCCGACATGCCCTCCATGGCCACGGGAGGGGTTTGGTCACCCCGATCCGATGCAACCATTCGGTTGCCAGTCTGCTTTGAAAGGAAAGAAATCGCCTGGCGCCAGGATTCGCCGCTGAGCTTGAAATCGGCGAAGTTCTTCTCGAAGCGAGCCTGGATTCGCCCATCGCCCGGCGAGAGCTCAAGGGTAGCGCTTTGCCCGTCCACAGCCGGAAGCGCGATGGCGTAGTTGCGGACGACAGCGATTCTACGCGCGATCTCGTCCGGGCTCATGCGGCGGATCGCAGAGGCAACCGCGCCCGCGTTGGGAAATGACTCGGTGTCCCCGCCATGCGGCCCCAGGCCCGACAAAACGTCCGGCACCGCGGCAAGAAAGCCGTCGCCTGCAAGCTGGTCGGCGGCCGCGCGTACCCAGTCACTCGCGCCTTGATCTTTCCCGGTGACGATCACTACAGGAGCTTTGCCCGACCGCTGCGGGTAAACGAGAAACGCTCGGATGATGGCCGGGCCGAGGCGCAGATTCACCCATTCGCGATGCCGCCGGGTGGTGTTCAGAATTGTTTTTGCCGCACTCTCCGCCGGTAAAGTAGAGTGAACGTCTGGCGATGACCCGGTGCTGTCGCGGGACGTCAGCTTTGTCAGCCAGGTACCCGCCACGACCGTTGCCACCGCCGCGGTCGCCAATGCCAGCGAACGTAGTTTTACGAGACGCATCGCGCCTCAGACTACACTTTGCCATTGCAGGTGTAAAGCGCGATTAACATAACTTTACGATGATGTTTGACGAAACTCTCCCGTTATGCTGTGTTTGACGTCACGAAACGCGCACCGAAAGACAATATGGCATGGGTCGCAGTGCAAACCGACGCCGCGGTCCTGGCCGAAGTCGGAAACCTGATTCTGACCCCGGGGCGCCTGAAAGTTTGTGGCCTGCGAACCGCTCTATCAGGCCTCCTACAGCTGTCACCAGGCATACCGCTTTTCCAACCACTTTTGGCCGTTTACATTACTTAACAATTTAAGCGTTGTCTTTAGGACGTTTCTGGATGAGACTCCAGAAGGCGATTTTGTCTTTGAAGTCTGCACTCCGCTTAGGTAGCACAGGGGCTGAGAGCGAAATTAGAACGCAGCGGTCTTAACGCACCTTGGAAGTGCATGAAATGGGGGCGACCGAGTATGTCGATTAGGGGCAGAAATGTTCACGGACGCTGGATCACGATCCTGGGCGCGATCCTGATTATCGTGATTTCCGGAGTAGATCTAGCGCACCTCAACGGTCAAGGAACGACCGCTACCATATCAGGCAGAGTCACGGATGCGTCCGGCGCGGCAGTGGCTGGCGCGGAGATTCAGGTAAAGAACACTGGAACGGGCGCCATTCAGGCAGCGGTAACCGATGAACAGGGGCGATACACGCTTAGCGGACCTGCTGGTTGGCGATTACGACCTCCGTGTTTCGAAGGCGGGATTCTCCAACATGGTTCGCACGGGCGTCACTCTCACTGTGGGCGCCCAGAGCGTAGTCGATTTTTCACTCCAGGTGGGACAGCAGGCGGAGACCATTACGGTGGAAGCCCAGGCTTCCCAAGTGGACACGGCGAACTCCACCGTGGGTACGCTGACCGACGAAAAGCAGATGAGTGAGTTGCCGTTGAATGGCCGGAACTTTGAACAACTGATCCAACTCTCCGCCGGCGTGAATACGCTTCAAGGGAACTCTTTCATTGCGTCTGGCTTCCAGGGGAGAGCCCCGGAATACTCAATCTCGGGATCCAGACCCGAAGGACAGGCGATCCTGCTGGATGACGAAAACCTTCAGAATTTCTGGAATAAGGGCATGGGCTCGGTAGTGGGCACATCGCTTGGGGTGGAGGCCATCGGAGAATTCCAAACCTTGACCAACACCTATAGTGCGCAGTTCGGTGGCAATGGAGGAGTTATCAACGCGGTCAGCAAGACGGGCAGCAATAGCTTTCACGGTTCTCTCTATGAGTTCTTCAGGAACAGCGACCTCGATGCGCGGCAGTTCATCGATCCAGCGACGATACCGGCGCTCCGGCAGAACCAGTTCGGAGGCACGCTGGGAGGCCCGATCAAAAAGGACAAGATGTTCTTTTTTTTCAATTATGAGGGTATACGCTTAGTGCAGGGAGAAACCAGAATAGCGCAGGTTCCCGGATGCAATTTGAATCCCGCCAACTGTGTTCCGACTACCACCAACCCAGTGGCCGCCCAAGCGATTGTCAACACTCTGCAAGCCTGGCCCAATGCGACCACAGTCGTTAATGGTCAACCTGAAGCGTTGAGCGTCGCAAACGAGAACGCGCACGAAAACTATTTCCTGGGCCGCTTCGACTACAACATTTCGAGTACCGATTCTATCCTTGCACGGTATATCTCCGACAAAGCATTCTATCTCGAGCCCTACGGCGGCGGTGGTTTCGGTGGTGGCCCGGTGCCTTTTTGGCCGGAACAAGATTACTCTCATACTCAGTTCGGCACGATCGAATGGAGGCGGATTCTCTCTCCGACCATGGTCAACGTGGCCCGCTGTCAGCTATTCACGCCCGGGCACCAACGAGTTCACGGGCAAGACGGCGCCGGGCGGGATTGCGGCCGACGGTACGGATCCCCTCCAGTATTTCGCGCCTTCGGCGGGCCGGCAAGACGGCATCGTGAACGTGGGCGGATTAGCCGGCATCGGCGGCGCCCTCCAGCTTCCGTTCAACACCACTCAGAACCGCTTCACCGAAGGCGACGATCTGAACTGGACGCATGGAGCCCACACCATCCGCATGGGCGCTTCCGTATCCAGGCTGCAGAGCAATACCTACATGCCCTTCTTCGATGGATCGATGTGGGTGTTCACCGGTCTATCGGGTGGTCCTTTCCCGCTGCTGGGGGGCATTCCGGCTGTGCTCCTGTACGTTCCACTGGGGTCCTACCCCAACCGCGACTTCAGGGACACCGAGGTGACGCCCTATGTCCAGGATGACTGGAAGGTGTCTTCAAAACTCACGCTGAATTTGGGACTGCGTTGGGAATTCGTTACCATTCCCACCGATGCGCGCAACGATCTGTACTACGTTACCAATGTGGCTACGGCCTCGCCGGCGACCAATCCGCCATACTATACGCATCTATCCGGCGCCATGGCGAGCAATCCGCTCGTGGAGGAATTTCGACCCGCGCTTTGGATTTGCCTACGATCCATTCGCGGATCATAAGACCTCGATTCGTGGCGGGTTCGGGATTTTCCACTCGCCCATTTCCATTCCCGATATCGCGCCGGGGTTCTGGGCCGCGTATCCCTGGGCCATCAACGCTCTTCCCGGTGCAATTCCGTTCGTCGGCGCTCGCTACCCCGAAATTCCGGCGCCCGGCGCCATTAACGTAGCGAAACCGAGCTCGACTCCGGGCTGGGATTACTACGCGAATTCCACTCCTTACGTGATGCAGTACAACTTGAACATCCAGCGCGAACTTACCCGAGGCCTCATTCTAACGGTGGGCTTTGTAGGTTCGCGCGGGCTGCACCTGCTAACCCAGCAGGAGGCCAATCCTCCGCTGGTGTGCAGTTTCGCACAGGGTCCGGGCTGCTCCAATCCAAGCGCCGCCAACGGCCCGGCGGGCGGATACTTCGGATTCGGCACCCCGGGCAACGTAACTTCCAATCCGGACCTCAACAATGGACTCGGCACGTTCCCGAACCTTAATCCTGAGGCTTGGTCCCGATATAACGCCATGCTCGTGAGTGTGAATCGCAGGTTTTCCGACAACTTCATGGTCACCGCGTCTTATAACTGGTCGCGTTGTATCGATAATGGCGGATATCTGGGCAGCTTCGACGCCGCCAGCACCGCCGAGTTTACCGATCCTTACAACACCAACATCGATAAGGCGGTTTGTAGTTTCGATCAAACGCACGTGTTCAAGCTGAACGGGCTGCTTGCATTGCCCTTCCACGGCAATCGGTTCGTCGAAGGCTGGCAGCTCAGTGGAATTGTAACGGCCAACACGGGTTTGCCGGTAAATATCTCAGACGGCTATGATGAGGCCACCGGCGGCAGCACAGTTGCCTTGACGCCGCGTCCAAACTATGTTTCCGGATGCCAACAGGTGGTCGGGAAAATCAATGAATGGTTCAACCCGGATTGCTATTCTTTGGAGGCCCCAGGCACACTCGGCAATCTTGGCAGGAATTCGGTACGAGGTCCGGGATTCACCGATATCGACTTCGCATTACTGAAGGACACCAAGCTGCGCGAGAACATGAATCTCCAGTTCCGCGCAGAGTTCTTCAATATTTTCAATATCAACAACTACGGTCTCCCGAACAATACTCTGTACCTCGGGGGTGGTGCTCCGAACCTCCTGGCCGGTCAAATCACCTCCGAAGCAGGCAAGCCGAGGCAGATTCAGTTCGCGCTCAAGCTAATCTTTTGACGCTCCAATCCCTTGGCGCCGGTTCCACTGTCGGCGTGGTACAAGGAATACATCATGAAGTCACACTCGAAGCTGGTGGCGCTGGCCGCTTTGACTGGTGTCGTCGCATTTGCGCAGATGCCCCTGGTCAACGAGAATACGACGCAGATATCGGACCATGTCTGGGCCATCATGGGCTTTCCCAATATCGCGATCGTGGTCGGTAGCCGCGCAACGCTGGTCGTCGATACCGGCCTCGGCACGAAAAATGGAGCCACTGCGGCACGCGTCGCCGCCAAACTCGCACCCAATAACCACACGCTCTTCCTCACCACCACGCATTTCCATCCCGAGCACGCCGCAGGCGAGCCCGGCTTTCCACCCGGCACCCTCCTTATCCGCAATACCAGGCAGCAAGGGGAAATGGAGAAGCACGGACAGGAGATGATCGACATGTTCAGCAACATGTCGCCACAGAACAAGGAGTTGCTCGCGGGCGTCGTGTTGCGGGCTCCGGACGTGACGTTCCCAGAAGAAGCGAGCATCGATTTGGGCGGCGTCACCGCGCGGCTGATCTGGTTCGGCGAAGCCCATACCAAAGGCGATGAGTTAACTTTTGTCGAACCGGATCGCACCCTGATCTCGGGCGATGTAGTGCAGAACAAAACCATGCCGATGATCTTCGGCGATGGCGGCACTCCATCCTCATGGCTGGCCGTAGTCGACAAAGTCGCCGGCCTCAACGCCGCGCACGTCTTACCCGACCACAGCGCTCCCGGCGATGGTTCGCTGGTGGCCCAGGAACACGATCTAATCTCGGAAATACGCACACGAGCAATCGCGCTCAAGCGCCAGGGTATGTCGGCCGATGACGCGGGCAAAGCTGTCAGCGCCGATCTCAAGAAGCTGCATCCCGATTGGCCCAACACCAACGCCGCGGGATTCGTTAAAAGTGTCTACGCTGAAACCCCATAGGGCCGCGCCACTTCTGGATCGCGAAATCGAGACTCCAGATTCCGCCACCCACGGCTGCCAGGTACAGGAAGATTAAGAAATAGAGCAGCACTTCATTGGCGCCGGCCCGCAGTGGAACAGGCGAACGCGAAGCGGCGACCATGAAATACGCCGCCAGTGATTGAAGCGCTAGCACCAGGGCCGCGACCTGAGTCAGCAGTCCAAGGAACAAGAGCGCGCCTCCAACGATCGCGATATAGCCGGTGAACTGCGGCAAACCATCCAGGGGCATCCGGCCTACGCCCCCGCGCCTGGCCAGCTGGGGAAACATGCCGTATACCAGGCGATATCCGTGCAGGGAAAAAACAAACGCAAGAACGATGCGCATGATCGAGCGCGCGTACGGTTCCCAGGAGCTGAGAGTCTGTTTCACCGGCTAGGTTCTCAAAGGGGCGCCCGTCATCCCGTGATCGGCACTCACTTTGGCGTGTTTTTCGAGGAGCGCATCGATGCTCCATGGGCCGCCTCCCCTGGTAACCAGCCACAGATATAAGTAGCAAAAAAGCACCGCTTCCTCGCCGCCATTATTGACCGGGAAGAAGCCCCGCGGCGCCCACGATCGGAAATACGCCACCGCCATCTCTCCGCACAGGATAAAGGCGGTGGTTCGCGTAAACAGGCCCATCACCATCAGCAGACCACCAATCAGCTCGATCGGTCCGGCGAGAGCGTGAAGCTGCGGGAAATTGTGGTCGATCCTGCCCCCCGCAAAGCCCCACAGTTTCTCGCCTCCGTGCTGCATGAAGAGCAACCCGGCGGCAATTCGCAGGATGCTGAGCAAGTAGGGGGCCCACTTGGTGTTCATAGAGTTCCAGCGCGTCGTAGGAATCTTATCTCCACGGCTGGCTTTTCCGCCAATGGTAATCGTAAAGATATGTTAAGGCCCATCCGACGAGTCACTTTCTGAATTGATACTTGAGTACATGGCTGGCTATAATCAATCCGATCATTTTTTCGGCGCACAAGGAGGGATGTTCTTCAAAATGCGTGCTAGAAGCGCAAAGGGTGCGGTGCGCCTCATGCTATTGAGCGCCGCCGCCTCCGCAATCGTCTCCGCGCAATTCGGACCACCACCACCCGGGCCGCCTCCTCTACCCCGAGCAGGCGCTCCCGTGGATCTCACCGGATACTGGGTTTCGCTCGTGACTGAAGATTGGCGTTCGCGAATGACACTGCCGCCCAAAGGTGATGCTGAATCCGTCCCACTGAACGCTGAGGGCAGGAAAGCCGCCCAGGCATGGGATCCGGCCAAGGACGAGTCGTCAGGCCAGCAGTGTAAAGCATATGGCGTGGGCGGGATCGTGCGTCGGCCCGGCAGGATACATATCACTTGGCAGGACGATCACACTCTAAAAGCCGAGTTCGATGCAGGGACCCAGACCAGGATTTTCCACTTCGATGCGCCACAGGGTCAGGGGGGAGATTGGCAGGGAGTTTCGATCGCAAGTTGGGACGTGCCCGGCACGATAATGACGCGAGGAAGTTTCGGACTTGGGGCGGGCGCCGGTCCGGACAGAGGCGGCGCGTTGAAGGTGGTGACCACCAAAATGAAGGCCGGATACTTGCGAACGAACGGAATCCCCTACAGTGAAAACGCCGTCATTACCGAGTACTACGACCGGTTCGACATACCGAACGGCGATTCTTTGCTGCTGGTGTCTACTGAAGTAAACGATCCGATGTATCTCCTCGCGCCCTTCTGGACAAGTACCCATTTCAAGAAGCAGAACGATTCGGCAGGCTGGAATCCATCTTCCTGTTCAGTCAAATAGAGGGAACGAAAAATGAAAGCGAATTTGATGAAAAACAATTTGGAGATCGTTCTCGCCTCGGCGGCGTCTGTTGACGCAGATCGGCCTTTTCGGACAAACCGCGCCTCCGGCGCATGCACCCGCCCTCCCGTCCGCGGCCATTGATCTTTCGGGCTATTGGTCGCCCGCGGTCAACGAGGATGGGCTGGAGCGGGGAGCAGGCTCTGAGATTGGAGATTATGCTGGGTTCGCTGTCAATGAAGCGGGACGTCTCTGGGCCCTCTCCTACGACCCCTCTCGTTTGACTCTCAAGCAGCATCAATGCGATGGCTACGTCGCGCCTTATCAGATGCGCGCGGTCGGGAACTTCCGCATCTGGGAAGACCGGGACCCGCACACCATGCAACTGATCGCCATCCACATTTGGGCGCAGACCACCGAGGGTTTTCGGACCATCTGGATGGACGGCCGTCCGCATCCGCCCGCCTATGCCCCGCATACATATCAGGGATTCTCGACCGGCAGTTCGTGGGAGATGCGCTCATGGTCAACACCACGCACCTCAAGCAGGGTTGGCTACGGCGCAATGGACTCCCGGAGAGCGATCAGGCCACCATGGTGGAATTCTTCGTCCGTCATGGCGACCACCTGGTTGATACCACGATCGTGACGGATCCCGTGTTTCTGACCGAAGAGGAAGTCCGGAGCGACGACTTTTTCCGCCAGCCCACCGATCATGGCGCCTGGCTGTACGCCTGCGACGATGGCGAGCAGATTATTGGACGGGCGCCGGACGTGGTACCAAATTATCCCTTCGGTGCGCAGCCCTTCGCTAAAGAATACTCGCAAAAATATAAAATCCCCCTGTTGTCCGGTATTGCAGGAGCAACGTCCATCTATCCGGAATTTGCCGCCAGGCTTAAAACCGCAACCGATGCTGAAGCTGTCGCATTGCTCAAGCCCGCGCCGGGTCCCTCGCCTGTCAGCCAAGCTGTGGATCCGGAACCGCACGATGGCGAGATACACGTATTTCCGGTTTCCGGCGGCGTCTACATGCTACTGGGAGATGGCGGGAACATTGTGGTGGAGACGGGCGATCAAGGACCGTTCGTCGTTGACAGCGGATCCGGCCAGCTTACCGACAAAGTGATCGAGGCGATTCACAAGCTCAGCGACAAGCCAATTCAGTTTATCGCCAACACCAGCTTCCTTCCCGACCGCACTGGCGGCAATCCGAAGCTGCGCGCCGCCGGTCAAGATCCCAGCCTGGTGGGTTCCTTCTTCTCCATGCAGTTCAGGGGCGCCGGTCTGGGCGCAACAATCATCGCCCAACAAAATGTGGAGACCCGCATGGTGGAACAGAAACTACCCGAGTCCCGCTGGCCCGTGGACACCTTTCTCGACGATCGCAGGCGTAAATACCATAACGGAAATGCGATTGAGATTTTTCACGAGCCGAACGCGATCACCGATGGCGACAGTATTGTTCAGTTCCGTCAGGCCGACGTTATCGCCACGGGTGATATCTTCAACACAACTCAGTTTCCGTTTATCGACATCAAAGACGGAGGCAGCGTTCAGGGTGAGATCAAAGCGCTTGAATGATATCCTCAACCGGACGGTTTTCCTGCACGAAGGACAGGGTGGCACGCTAATCGTTCCAGGCCATGGTTATCTGTCCGATGAGCACGAATTGGTGGAGTACCGGGACATGGTTGTTATCGTGCGGGACCGTGTTCGGTCGATGATCAAAAGCGGCGCCACTCTGGAACAGGTCAAGGCGGCGAGAGTCACCGCCGACTATGACACTCGCTACGGAGCGAACAGCGGTCCGTGGACCACGGATATGTTCGTTGAAGCCGTTTATACCAGTCTCAAGCAATCGGCTAAATAGAACTCTACCGGGCTACGGCCTTGGTTACCACAGCCGGAGCCGGCTTGGATAACTTCGTAGCCTCGATCGGCACGTTTGGCTGTACGTCGCTTAGCTCCATAATCGACTGCCCGCCGGTCCAGGTCACAACCCAGTGAAAAGGCATCTTGACGCCGGCCACCTCACGATAATCGGAGTAGTCAATCTGGATCGGAATCGTGCCCGACAATGGTGTTGGTATAGCGCAACTGCCGCACCAGCAGCCCGGTCGTGCTGTCAAAGTATAACTTCACGCGAGATCCCCCACCCGCAATTCCTTGGATGACATGCACCTCACGATCCTCGATGGTGGTGACCGGGAAACCATTGCGCCACTGGGCGAGGGCCTGTTTGATACCTGCGGGAAAACATAGATCCGCGTCCAGTTTTGCGCCGTCCAGCTCGGCTCCAGGAAGCAGCGGCAGCAAGTGCACCGGTTTGTCCACCGCCGCCACCCATCCCGCGCGGCCGTCAAACGTCGTAGTGCTATCTCCGTTTTGCGTATGCGCGATTATGGTGCGCCGTCCGGGAGCCTCCGCATAGATCTCCAGTGGCACTTTTTCGTGATACGTGTCGTAGCCTTCGTAAGTCCCCTTGCCGGTGAAGCTGGTGAGGCTAGCTAACCGCTGTGCCCCACCGAGCCCCTGGACATATTTATCCAGAATCTGATCGGCGGAAGGTCCCGCTGGAGCGTCTTTGACGATCTCGATTTCGTTGGGATCTTCCTGGGGAACGGTGTATTGCTCCGCGAGGCTGGGAACCACTTTGGGATGTTCGGCGCCGCGGTGGCACGAGTAGCACGTCAAAGCGCGCCGCCCTCCGAAGCTGCCCTTATTAATGGCGTTCACCATCAGAATCATCGCGCGCGCAGTCTCTTTGCGAGGCACGTCCTCGGCGAATTTATCCCAGTTTTCCATGCTCTCAGCAACGTGGCAATAAACACAATTCAATCCCAGCGATGCGGCAAAGAAGCCCATTGTGTCCATGAATTCGCCGACGGGAATTCCCTTGAGCACCTTTACATTTTTGAAGACCTGCTCCGCCATTAGCGGTTTCTCCGCGGGCGCCTGCTGACTGCTCGCTATCGCGGCGCACATCAAGTACGCTGCTGCAATTCCCTTCGCCTGCCTCGCTACGGCCTTCATGCTTGAGATGATCCTACAGTCCGAAGTCGCGGTGTTCGCGCCTTAACATATCTTTACGATTGCGATAATAGAGTTCAGCACGTGTCGGGATAGAATCGAGGGGTCTCCCGAACGGAGAGAATTAATAATGAAAAACATTAGACCGTCTTGTTTTACGGCCTTGCTATTAGGTGTCATCGCGATGCTGGTTCCCGCTTCCGCGCATCACGGCACGGGTGTTTCTTATGACGCCAGCCACCCCGTCACGATGAAGGGCGTAGTCACGGAGTTCCACTATGCTAACCCGCATCCCCAACTATATTTCGACGTAACGGACGACAAAGGCAACGTGGTGCATTGGGGTGGCGAGTTCTATCCAAATCCAGCCCAGTTGATCCAAGGCGGCTGGGGCAAGAGGCGCTCCGAAGCTGCCCTACCGGTTGGAATGCATATCACGATTACAGTGTCGCCTTCCAGAGCCGGAACGCCGGTGGGCGCTATTCTCAAACTCTTAAATGACCAGGGCGAGGTGGTGATGGGCGTGGCGGGTGGCGTTCCGGGCAGGCTCCGCCACAACCGGCGCCTCCAGACGGGCAACAGAAGCAGCCCGAACAGAAGTGAGCATCCCCGATGATGAGGATTACCCTGGCAAACTTCAGCGTTTTACTGGGCGCTTATCTGTTGTGTTCGTCCAGCGCTTTCGCGCAGGGTGGCCGAGGCATATTGGCTGCCGATCCGAAAAATGCCGACCGCCCTTACGACAAACACGATATCTCCGGAATCTGGAGCCGCAACGGCTCGCCGGGTGGATACGGCGGCGGCGGAACGTGCCGGGACTGCGGAGATCGCGGCTACGCCAACGCTGTTCCTGCCTTCACGCCACTCGGCCAGAAAATGTTTGATGCGAACAAGCCGTCCTACGGGCGCAACCTTGGCAGTGCCGACGCCGCCGCGCACCCGGAAGAAGCCATCGGACGGCGCAGGGCAGTCCCTCCCGCCAGTGGGTCGGACCCTTATCAAACCTGCAATCCCATGGGGCCTTCCCGCGCGCTTATATATCCCGACCCTCTCGAGATGAATGTCCTCTCCGACAAGATTCTGCAACAGTTCGAGTGGGGAAACGGCGTTCGCACCATTTGGACCGACGGCCGCGAACTTCCCAAAGATCCAGACATCGCGAGGTGGTGGGGATACTCAGTCGGCAAGTGGGATGGGGACACTTTCGTAGTGACCACAACCGGAGTGGACGAACGAACCTGGGTGGATCATTATGGCTATCCGCACAGCGCAGACATGCTTCTAGAGGAGCGGTACCGCCGGATTTCTTACGACGTTCTGGAGCTAAATATGACCATCACGGATCCCAAGGTCTACACTGCTCCCTGGAAGAGCGAGACCAAGAAATTCCGCAAGTTATCCAAAGAGGGCATTAAGACCGTGGAAGGTTGGTCTGGGTTGATGGAAGACATCTGCGCACCGGCTGACGATGTCGAATTCTTCAATAAGAGAATTCGGGATCCAGCGGGCGGTGTGGTTCACTAACCCGGCCCATGTGGATTGAAAACCCGCTTGCCATCTTCGCCCGACGGCATTTCCGATTCTTGAATGCTTCCATATCGCGGGTTTCGCGCTTTCGATCGGAATGACTGCACTCGTCGATTTCCGTCTCCTCGGGCTTCGGCTTGCAAAAGCAGACCCCGGCCGAAATCGCGCGGGCCTTTGAATGGTGGATGCTCGGCGGTCTGATTGTCGCGGTGTTTTCCGGACTGCTGATATTTTCCACGGACCCCGACATGTATTATCTGAACTGGTCTTTTCTGATCAAGATGGCATGTCTGGTGCTGGCCATTGCTTTCAATTACACAATCCATCAGACGAGCGATCACTCCGCGCCTATCGCCTGCGGCGGGCCGCCTGGTAGCCTGTATTTCGCTGGCGCTTTGGGTCTCGGTTGTCTTTGGAGGCATTTTCATCGCCGTCGTCCGCCCTGGCCTCACCTGAGTCTCCATGCTCATTTCCTTTCTGATCTGGCTGCAGAATCTGGAGCCCTTCTCCGATCTGCGCAGTTCCGCGTACGTTTATCCGGTTGTATTGGCGCTCCATCTCTCCGCAATTTCCCTGTTTGGCGCGATGATTGTTGCCACCGATCTACGATTGCTCGGATGGGCCTTGCGGGACGCCTCCATCGCAGACGTGATCGGCCGCTTGCGCTGGCCAAAACGAATCGGTTTCCTGCTTGCGGCAACCTGCGGGTTCCTGCTTTTCTCTTCCAAAGCCGAAGAGTATTACTACAACGTGTTCTTTCGGACCAAGCTGATTTTGTTGGCTCTCGTTCTGGTGCTGCCACGCGCTGGTGTTTCATCAGAGCGTCTATGCCGATCCCGCCGCACTGGATCGAGAGCGTAGCATCCGCAGGCATTGCGCAAGCTGGCTGCCAGCCTGTCTCTTTTTCTATGGCTCGGCATTCTGTGCGCGGGAAGATATATCGGTTACGTTGAGGGCCGGTCCGGCATGCACTACAAGTGACCGGATTTGGCCAGGTCCATCAGGACCGCCATCAAGCGTAAGCCGACGTGTTCCCTTGCGCATTTCTGGCCGCACGTTCTGCGGTGATCCGCTCCAGGTAGCCGCTCTGCCGAAAAGCTTCCATAGGGTCTGCCGGAAGGTTTCTTGCCCGCGCCATTCCTGGATGCCCGGACGCACGTCGGTTGCGAACGCATCCTTGATGATCCACGAGCGCGGCCTTCGCGAAAAGCTGTTGGGCCATGATGACGGTTTGGATCATCGCCTCGATCTTCCCCTTCAGGTTGTATTCTCCCGACTGGATGGTCGATGCGCTCGTGGAATGCATCACGAAGAAAACCACGAAGTATTCGGCCGAGCCACCGGGCGTCTCGGAATTCTATCTGCTCGTGCATTATGACAAGGCGTTTTTCTATAACACACCGGTTCAGGGGATCGATTTCGGGTATGAAGAGGTTGTCAGGGCAGCAGCTGCGAAGATCGGAAGCGCCGTTGGCATGTTCGATAGGATCTTCGTCTATGTGCCGGTCGCGGATGGCAAGAAGACGTTTCAGCTTTATCCGCAGAAGGTCATGGCGTTTTTAATGGCTTGCGGACTTGGAAAAGGAACGTTCCGAGCTGGCCGCAAGGAAGATGGAACTCGATGAGAAGCGCGAACGCTACTACGAGATCCTGCAAGAGCCCGATACCTTCAAACGCTTGCTTGATCTGACGACCACATCCTCTACGTCAGCGTTTCGCGCCTGACGCATGATTTCCTCGATAAACGCCCGGCCCCTGGGGATCGCTTGAACCGACCGACGGCGCACGTCACCGCTTCGGCTCAGGCGGCCGGCGTCACGGTCCCCCAGGTGTGGTCGCACGTCTGGTTTGGTTATCTCTGCGATTCCCATCGACACGATCTCCGCAACTGGCTCGAAACCCCGCAAATGACCCTCAAGACCGGGAGCCTGCACCAGCACCTTACTCAATTCACCCGCTACACGCATACAATTGACATTGAATTCCCGCTTGATCGCCTCAGCCGTGTCGCCGCGCTCTCTTCCTTCTTCGAGGGACCGAAAGAGTTCTAAGACGGCGGCGCCAAGCGTGGCGACGGGCGGAACTCCCGGTGTGCTGCTGACCGTCTCCACAATTTGCTTAAGCGCGCTCGGTCCTTCGTTCGTCCCAGTCCACGCCATGGCTTCTTCCCGCCGGCGATTCACCCAGCGAACGTAAGCGTCAACGCTGGCCTGATCCGGCTCCTCGATCCCTTGTGCTTTCAGCGCGCGCTTCGCAACTTCGGCCAGCTCGGCGTGCTCGTCTTCCGCGCCGGCTTGAAGAGCCGCCGAAATGGGATCTGCCTCCGCCTTTGACAATTCTTTAGGACTCCACGCCTCAATGTGCGGGGTCTCGCCGATGCGCATAGTTCATCCTCCAGGTCGCCACCATTCGATGCCATAGCCACTCGCCCGAGCGGATGGGAAACATCCGTCGGCAGCTTGGCCGGGTTGCTTCACTTCGCGCGGCATCGTGCGATTTTAACCGAGCACCTGCAGTACGAACAACCAGTAGCCGTTATAGGCGGAATTTCCTTCTTGGCTTTCCGTACCGAGTGACTATACATCCGACCACCTCCGCTGGTGCCGGCCTTTGGGAGTTCCTCATCGACCATTGGGGAATTGTTCGATTACATGATGGGACATCGGACCGCGCATACCTTGACGAAATAGTGTGTGCGCCGCCCCGCGCGGAATGTTCAGCCGGGCAAATGCATTAGGTGAGGATTTAACAGTATGGAAGTTGAGTTTCAACTGAGCCGACGAACCGGATCATGCGTTAAGCAGCTACTTATCCCGATATCGGTCAAAGAAATCAAACACTGCGGGCAGTACTAATGGCACCATGCCGGGGTGATCGGCTTTCACCTCGTAGTATTCGAAATGAAAGTCCTGCTGAAACATCCAGTCTCGCATCAGGCGGCTGCCTTGGACTGATGGAAGGGCCAGAGTGCCCTCACTCATCATCACCGGCATGGAACGAATTCGGTCCCAGGGATAATTCGCCTGGTCGACGAATGGCCCTGACATGGGGGCTATGGCGCGCCAATATTTCGAATACTTCGCACCCAGGTACCACGTCCCACCGGCGCCCATGGAATGGCCCGCCAGGAAAATCGAAGACCGGTTGATGGGATATTCATTCAACACGATTTCCAGGACGTTGATCACATCCTTTTCACTGAGTTCGAGAGTGTGCTCCGCTTCGGGCGTTACCTGCGCTCTCTGCTTCGCGGCGATCTCCGGTTGTCCAAAGACTGCGGGCAGCCTGAGAGGCGTGCCATAGGCGCCTAGCGGGCTATAGCCGAGCGGGGAGACAACAACGTATCCGTGCTGCTCGGCCAAGCGAATCATCTGCCGATTGTTCATGTCCATGTACCGATTCTCATCGGCGCCCGCACCGTGGAGCATCACGATCAGAGGCAACTTGGACTGGCCATCCCAAGTCAGTCGGAACGTACAACCGATACGGCATGTCCGTTTTCGCCGCTGCAAAGTGATACGTTCGGTGCTGATCTCCCTTGGCGCGATGCTGGGGTGCCGTAGTCTCTTTTGCAAGCTGCTGCGATTCGGCGATCTGCCGATCGGCATCCAGAGCCGAACCGAACGGGATGGGTCCAGTCTGCTGGGCGGCCAGCGCGCTAGCGACAATAACGAGCAGAACGGCGGGTTTCATGGCTGGCTTTCTCACCTCGCCGCGGTGAGATTCTCGGAAAAGAAGGGCAGCACTTTCGCCGCGAAACGGGCCGTGATCCGGTTTCCATGGTCGCCTTCATAGGTCTCGAACTTGTGAGTGACTCCCAGGCGCGTGAGTGCCTGGTCCAGTTGCGTGTTTGTGGTCAGGAAAGGATCCTTGGTACCGACGTCCATGGCGATTGCGCGATATCTCTTGAGGCTCGGCACATACTGGTCGACCATCACCAAAGGCGAGTTCGTGACCCATTTGGCCGCGATCAGAGGCTGGATCTCTCCATCCTTGGTCGGAAGATCGAAGAACTGCGGCGGGTTCATTGGGTTCGGCGCCCACGCGGCGGCTTGGGCGGAGAGCGCCTTGGCCAGTGCGCCGCTCGGGGGCCTGATTCGCTGCCGCCCCCGGAAGCAGCCGTTGGGGATCGTTCATCAGACAGCAGGAACTCATCGCATAGAGCACCGAGAAGGCCTCCGGATGTTTCATGCCGATCCGCACCGTTCCATATCCGCCCATCGAATGTCCGGCGAGCCCTCTGGCGCTGCGATCCGCAATCGTGCGATAGTGGGCATCAATATAGGTGACGAGGTCCTCCGCGACGTATGCCTCCCAATCGCCTGTGGTGGGCGAATTCGAAAACATGCTGCCGTTATAGACCGTAAACGCATCTGGAAGCACGACGATCATTTCACGCGACGATCCGTTCGAGATGGCGGCGTCAGCGGCGGTGGGAACCGATAACATGTTCCAGTAGTTCTCGGCGTGAGCGGCGTAGCCGTGAAGGAAGTAAACAACCGGGTAGCGCCGATTTGGACTCGTCGCGTAACTCGGAGGAAGATAAACGAAGACGTCGCGATCTGGAGAGTCGCCTTCCAGATTCCCTTCGAGGGACTTGCCGTGGACTTTGATCTTCTCCCACGAGCCCTTCTTTGTCTCACTTCCGTTCTGCGCTCTGCTTTCAGGAAGCAGCAACAGGACAGTGCACACGGCCGCAAGAGCGGCGCCCAAAACGTTCCTGAGGTTCATATTTGCTCCTATTTTCCCGTCGCCCGCAACTTGTCGGCAGCCGTACAGTCCTGGACCACGGCAAAATAGCGGGCCACAGCATCGGCGCCTACATCGAACGGATTCGCTTCGCCGTTCCTGCGGTCAGCGGCGGTGTGGGCCTTGTAGAAGGCATTGTCGAACTCCGTGTGATTGGTGATCAGCGCGGTGGCGCCATAATCGGCAGCGGCCTTCGCCATTTTCTTCGAAGACGCGATGTAGCGGTCATAGTATTGTGCGTCGGCATTAAAGGGGATCGCCGTGCCGCCCACATAGGCGACTCGGAGCGGCTTGCCGTTGTCACGAATTTCAAACAAGTAAGAAAGCGTTCCGGGCGTGTGGCCGGGCATAGTGACAATGCGCAAGGAAGCATCGCCAACCGAGATTGTCATCCCATCGTCGCCGGTGACGTCGCGCTTGGGTTTTCCGCCCATGTGCGTGGCCGCCTTGTCGATCGCGTCCCAATCCTCCGCGCCGTAGACGAGATGCACCCCGGGAATCGTATCCTGCAACAGTTTGGCGCCGCCGTCATGATCGCCGTGAGCATGCGAAAGGATCACGTACTTCACCTTGTTCGGCATCCAACCCCAGCTTCTTGAGTCCATCCAGGATCTCATCTTTGTGCGGCGTAGTCGAACAATGCCTCGATAATGATGATGCCCTGGCTTCCGACCAGAGCCCACGCGCTGTGGATCTTGGTTCCCAGAAAATAGAAGTTATCGGCGACCTTCGCCGGTTCCGCGTACCATGTTTCGCGCGCAGGGATGGTTCGGCTTGGAGGAGGAGGGCCGCCGGTGCCGGGGGGCGGCGGAATGCACATGCGGACAAATGTTCCGGCCCAATCGGTCCCGGCGGCAACCTTCGCGGCCGTGATGTAACCGTCCACGGTCGGGGGAGGCGTCTGAGCCTGCGCGATTCCGCCAATCGCCAAGATAATGGTTGCTGACAGTGTGGCTAACGATTCGTGATTTCATCCGTTGCTCCTACCGCAGCTTCTTTCCATAGGCTGAACGGGCAGTGATGCCGCCGGCCATTCTCGCCTTCTTCGCATTCATCCTCTAAGATCTGAATTCCCTTCTGCAGGCGAAGGGGCATCCGAATTTTCCAAGGCCGCGTGAACACCTTCGGATCTTCGATGGTGGCCTCGTACATCAAGGTGTCGGGATTCATGCGCGTGTAGCGCTCCACGACATGCAATTCGTCGCTATGGTAGTTCCCGGCGGCGTCCAGCCAAGTGGAGTCGCTGAAGCTTGTGACGTCCGCCACCAGCGTATTGCCCTCCCAGTGGCCGCGCGAATCGCCCATGGCATAGCCGAAGCCCCTCATTATGCGGGCTTCCGTTCAGTAGATGATGCGGTAGGAATGACGTCCTGATAGACGATGTACACGGCGCGGTCGTTCTGGAAAATCTGAAAAGGCGATCGCAGATACGCGGCGCGCGGCACTCCGGGTTGGAAGCATCTTTTTCTCCGGATCGGCCGTCGCCCGATTTGCGAAATTCTGCTTCTGTTGGGCGGCCGCCTCGGGCCGATACGGGATCTTGCCGTCCGGCGGATCGACAATCACGTGCGCGCGCTCGAGGTTGGCGTCCGCATTGTTCTCAGCCATCCAGATGCCACGGAGATCCGCTCCCGCGCTTTGGGGCCAGGCGCGGCCGCTCGCGGCGGTGAACACAACCGCCAGAACAAAACCGCACCTAATGTTTCTGACTCGCGGCGCCGGGAAAATGAATCTCGTCACGCTCTCCCTCGATACAGTCGTATTCGATCAACTCGGTGCCTTTGGGCTGACGCCGCAGCGAAACGCGCAGGGTCCAGGGCCGGGAATACACGGTGGGATCCTCCACCCGCGCCTCATAGACGATCGTGTCGGGCGCCGTCATCGTGAACCGCTCCACGACGTGTTCGTTTTCATCCACGAAATTTCCCGACTGATCCAGCCAGGTTCTGCCGTTAAAACCAGTTACATCCACGACCAGCGTGTCGCCCTCCCAGCGGCCCCGCGAGTCGCCGGCCCAGGCGTGATAGTTCTTCAGGTGCGGCCGCCCGTCCAGCGGAATGATCCGGACGCTGTGCTCGGTCTCTGAAAGCAGGACCACGTAGTTGCTGTCTTGCACGATTTCAATCGGAAACGGAGGCACCAGCGAACGCGGCACTCCATGCATATGGCAATGTCCGGTGGGATCGCGTTCGCGATGGACATGATTGTCATTTGCCTGCTGGAGTGCGGCCGCCAGATAGGGCAGTTTCCCATCGGGCGGGTCCACGATGACCGATGCTCCGCCCGGCTCGTTATAGTATGCCTTCTGCCCTTCGACGTTGAATGCGGCGACGATGGACGGCGTTGCGCCAAACTCCCTGCAAGTCCGGGTGCCCGTCGGCTTGCCGAGGCGGCTCGAACTTCGCGGACTGTCCAAACGCTGCAATCGAAATTAGAAGCAGGAAGAATCTCATGTCGAAACCTGCATCAGCTTAGCTATTTTATGTTTTTGGTCCGCACAACCCATTTCGGGTTGACACACAGGCCGCAATCCGGACCCCGAAACATCAGCGCCGCACGCTGATCGCCCTTGAGCTGCCAGTTCAGCCAAGCCACTGCGATGCCGCTGAATTCTCCGCCATTCGGCTCCCGATAGGTGCCGCCGTGCCCCACTCCTCGTTCGTAAGCACGAAACGCCGGGATCTTTGTCAGGTAATCGAAATCGGCCTCCGCATTTTTGAACGCGATATCCCGCGGATCGCCACTGATGTAAGCCACGGGAACGTGAATCGATTCCAGGTCTTGCTTACTCAGAGTTTTTCCGCCGCCGAGGTTGGTAGGCTTGCCGAAGAGCCCGCTGTTCCAAATCACGGCGGTGCGTGACGCGACGATCCGCGGCAACTTCAATCGCCTGCACCCCGCCGCAAGATTGGCCCATCACCGCGATTTTGCTGCTATCGAGGCGCTTGTAATACTTGCTGGCGGCACGATCGTTCTCTGCAGTCGCCCATTGGATTGCATCGATCATCTGGGATGGATGAGTTGCCGCCGGCGGCAAACCGCGAGGAGGTTCGCGTAGAGTCAGCGCCCTGCGGCGGGAGCGGCGGCAGCCTGGGGAGGAGGTTGCGCGGGCCCAAACGGATCGCGTTGGACAATCGGGCCGAGCGCGATCACAAGATACCCGTAGGACGAAATGTCCGTAAGGAAGCTGCTGAAAGCGTTTCCGGCATTGACGCAGGCGCCATTGCCCCAAACGACTATCGGCAATTTCGCGCCGTTCAGCGCCGACAGATCCTCCGGGCGGTAGATTGTGTGATCCGGCAAGCCCGCGTCCATTTCCATGACGGCCTTATAAGGGCCAGATCCTGGGGTGGTCCCGGGCGGCTGAGAGCCTCCGGGATTTTGAGCCGCACTTTGCCAGCACAAAATCAGCGCGATCAGAACAACAGAGCTGATTCCTCTGTGCCGCCAATGGATTGGTGTCATCGTAAGATCCTTTCTCTAAGAATTGGTGCCATCAACTATATCGAAGTCCAAGCCGGAATCTAGAAGTCGCCCAGGCGCTGTACAGCGCCCAGGAGATCGTGGCGACGGCAGAAGACTGTTGCAATATTTCTCCTTTGGGCTAGCGGTATTCTGTCTTATCTAACCGGCTCAGCAACTCGCGCGTCGGATCGAACATCCAGTTCAGCAGCAATCCGAGCGAAAAGCAACCCTGCGAACCCGGTGGCGAGAACAAATCCGTATTTCGGATGGCCCATCGCATCGCTGACCGCACCCATGGCCAACGGCCCTACAACGGCGGAAAGACAGGTGAAGAAGAGAATCACTCCAGCGACGGCGCCATGCTCCGATTTCGGGAAGCAGCTGATTCCCTTGGAATTGATGCTGGGATAAATAACGGACATGAAAAGGCCGGAAGCGGGCAACAGATAAAGCGCCGCGCCGGCGCCGCCGATCACCGCGCCGATAAAGCAGATCAGGATGACGCCACTGAAAAGCGCCAAGACCTTCGTCCAGTAAAAGCGTTCGAGCAGCCAGGCGCCAATAAAGCGCCCAGCCGCGCGCAGGATAAAGAAAATCGAGATGCTGTAGGCGACGAAAGCGGCCGCCGAGCCCTTATAGCCAAGCAGCAAGGTCGGCATCCAAACGTACACTGCCGCTTCGGTCGCCACATAAAGGAACGCGCCAAGCGAAAATGCGAGCGCGTCGCGATTCTTCATGGCCGCGATCGTGTGTCCCAGGTCCATGCCATCCGGGCTGGCGGCCTTCGTGCGGTGCGGATATTGGGCTCGCAGTGCGGTCAAGATCAGAACTACGCAAATGGTGCCCGCGAGAATGTAAAGGCCCTTCCATGATGCTCCTGTCGCCAATAGACGGGCAAGAATCGCCGGCCCGATGATGGACCCTACTCCGAAGAATCCCTCCACGGTGTTCATCAATGAGGTGTGCTCGGTCGTGGATTTGGAGAGATCTCCGATCAATGCGAGAGCGCCTGTTTTGAAAACGCCAATACCGATTCCGGATAGCGCTAGCAGAATTGAGAAGTACAAAAACGAATTCCCCGCCGCAAACAGGTAGCGAGGCAATTGCAAACAATGTGAGGCCCACCACGATGGCGGGCTTCCGTCCGAACGTATCGGCCAGGTGACCCAGGAAGAATCCGGCGATAGCGATTCCCGCCATAGTCGCGTACTGAAACGTGCCCGCGGCCGTCAGGCTCAGGTGAAATGTCTTGATGATCTCCGGAATGATGATTCCAACCGAGTCCGTCGTCATGGCAAACACCATGAATATGACGAAGGTGAGTGCCTTGATACCAGTCATGTAACTAGCGCCTTCGTCTGATTGCCCCTGGGATCCGAATGCAAAATTACTGCACGGCGAGCGGCAAGATCGATATCAAGCCGAGCCCAATCGGAATGCCTCTGCCACTCCATTGCCAGCGCGCTGTGGTCGGAGTCGTGGATCTGAAAATCGCCCGCGAACGCGGGATGTTCATTCCGGAAACGGATCAGATCCAGGAGAGAGCGCACAACGGGAGCTTCGAGCCGCTCGTTCAACTCGGCGCGTGCATAGTGATGACGATTGATATCGCGGCCCATGCCGGTTCTTCGCAGCAGATCCAGGTCATTCGTCCCGGCCAAAAGCCCAACGTAATAGACCTGGGGCACGCCCGGAGCAAAGAACTGAATGGCGCGGGCGATCAAGTACTCATCATCCCGTCGGCCAAGAGCGTCGTAGAAGGTGCAATTCACTTGATACAGATCCAGGTTGCTTGCGGATGCTCCGGTGGCCCGGCGGCTTTCGCCGTTGCTCCGCTGGTGAATCGTTTCGACCAAACTGTCGATTTCCTCGGGCGTCAGCAAACCGGGCGGGCTGTCCGGGTCTTTTCGATCTCCTCCAACGTCGATTACTCCGATTCCGTCGTGAGTGTCGAGCACGGTGACTGCATTGCGAGGACTAATTTCAAGCCACTCTTTCAGGCGGCGCGCGTCGCCCGTATAAAGCGCATGTAAAACGAGTGGCGGGAGCGCAAAATCATATACCCAATCCACCTGCTTGGCGATTTGGATCTGCTCGAGATAGTGGCTGTGGATTTCGACCAACACTTCGATTCCACGCTCGTGCGCCCGACGCGCGAGTTCGCCGATAAATTCAACCGTCTCGGGAATCATGAAGCAACTCGTGCCGCGCTTCTTGATAGCGTAACCGGCGGCATCGAGGCGGATCGACTGGATGCCGGCCTCCTGAAACCGATTCAGGATTTCATCCAGATACCTTCTGCCCTGCGGGGAGCGGACGTCGATATCCACTTGCTCGGAGGTGAACGTGGTCCACAAGAGTCGCTCGGTTCCATCGTCCAGGCGCACTTTCGTGAAGGGAAGCCCTGGCCGCGGGCGATAGATCCGCAATAGCTCCGCTTCGGTTGCGCCATCCTCGAAAACGCGGCCGTAAGTGAGGAACATGAAAGCATAGGACGACGCGGCGCCTCGCTTTCTAAAGTCAGTGAATTGGGGAGATCGGCTCGAAATATGATTCACGATCAGATCGGCCATCAGGTCCGTACGCTCCGCCAGCGCGCGCACCTCGTCCCACGAGCCCAACCGTGGATCGACCTGAGTGTGATCAATTGGATCGAAGCCCGCATCGGCGCCATCGATCGGGTAAAAGAAGGGCAGCAGATGAACGCCACCGAACAATCCAGCCAATGGCCCCTCACTGAGCAACGACTGGAGCTCGCGAAACCCACCGCCCGAAACGCGATCGACATAAGCGACGAGTTGGACCTGGTTCTTCATGGCCGTCGGCGATGAAACGCCTTCACAAGTGGTGCTCCATTCCACAAGAATCGAATGCGCTCCGCCCCTATCCTGTAAAGACAGCTTATGGCCATTTGTCAGCTCGCCCATTGGGCAAAAGCCAGTATGGTTGGTCGCAAAATAGCTGTCAACTTCTTTTTCGAGCGCCGCAAGAGTCGCGAATGACCAATCGGAAGTCGAGCAGAATATCGCGTGCCGGGAGTTTCGGAAGTCGCAGACGTTCCAGCATGGTGCTCACGGCAATCGCGCCCATATCGGCACAGGGCTGATGGATCGTCGTCAATGGGACGGATAGCAGGCCCGCGTACTTTACGTCGTCGATTCCTGCCAGGCGCACTTTCCCCGGCACATTCACTCCCAGGTCGGTAAGGGTCTTCATCAGGTGTGCCGCCGTGAAATCGTTGGCGCATACAATGCCGTCGGGGCGGGATTTAGAGATTGCCGATTTGACCTGGTCCTTATCTTGAGGATCAATGCGGCAGACGCTGGGCTCCAGATTTGCGAGCGCTTTTGCGAGTGCCTCGCGGAACCCGGCGATGCGTGCGTCTACCGTTGGCGCCGACCCGGGACGGCCAACAAACATGACTCGCCGGCACCCACATCGGAGCAGATGAGCGGTGATGGTATATCCGGCCCGGCGATTATCGATACCGACGAGGTCGTACTGGCTTCGTGCCGGATAGGCCACCAGGTCCCGATCCAATAGCACGATCGGGAGTCCCGCTTTGTCGAATATCCTGGCGATCTTCCGATTGATGGCGTCCTTCTGAGGTGTCAGTTCCAAGGGCGCAAAGAAAACCCCGGACACCTTCTTGGCCACCAGCTGCTGGCAGGCTTGCGACGCCTGCCTCTCAACGTCCGCTGTATCGCCCAAAGAGCTTCCCCATAGCAGGACGTGTTGGCCGCCGTGCTGAGCCTCGGCCATTCCGCGGCATATCGGCTCGAAGATTTCTGTCCGGCCCAATTCTGGGATCAACAGCCCGAACGTGTAGCCGCGCGCTGCCGTATCAGCACGAACAAAGCTGCCCGACCCCGCGCGTCTCTCGATAACGCCGGCTAACTGAAGTTCGCGTAGCGCACGGTTCACCGTGGGCCTCGATGCCCCAAAAGTCGTTACTAGCGCTGATTCACTGGGCAGGCGCTGACCCGCTTCGTACTGGCCGGACGCGATTGCTTGCGCGAGCGTTTGCCGAACCCTTTCGTGCTTTGGAAGCGAAGATGGATGATTCACGACCTGATAATACAGGTTGAGGGTCGCCCTTGTAAAAGAATCTTGACAGGTGCCGCCGGGTGGCGATATATTTCCATCTGCCATTGTTTTGCAGCCGTAGCTTTAGATATCTGTCAAGTACAGGCCACCCTACGCTATGAAGCTATGCGTTTTCCCCTTCGTGATTTCCGTGTTCTTGGTTATCAACGGTGCAAACGCGCAATCCGCCGACAACTTGAAAAGTGAGGCGTCCGATCCGGACGGAACCTTGCACATCAGCGAACTCTCAGTTCCGCCCTCGAGCTTCCTGAGTCCGGCAGCGCGTTCTTACATGCTCCATTTGCTCCGAGACAAGCCCTTTTCGGGAGGGCCGAGTCCCGCACAGGATATTGAGGGGTACCGCGCGCGACAGGACGAGATCATGAATTGGTTCCTCAAGCCGATTCGCGACCGCTACCCCGTGAATGTAGAGCACAAGACGATCGCGGGGATTTACACGGATGTCGTCACGCCTAAGGACGGCGTTTCTGCGAGGAACCGAAGTCGAATTCTCTTGAATATGCACGGCGGCGGGTTCGTGTCGGGCGCTCGCACAGCGGCGCTCGTGGAGGCCATTCCGGTCGCGTCCGTTGAGAAGATCAAGGTCATCACGATCGATTACCGGATGGGGCCGGAATACAAATTTCCCGCAGCCAGTGAGGACGTCGCGGCGGTCTATAGAGAGGTGCTCAAGGAGTACTCGCCTCAGCACATCGGCTTGTACGGTTGCTCGGCAGGCGGAATGCTAGCGGGCATGTCCATCGCGTGGTTCCAGAAAAACCACCTCCCGAATCCGGCGGCGATCGGCGTTCTGTGCGCATCGATCGGCGAGCTAACAGGGGGCGATGCAAGCTTCATTGCTGGGCCACTCAATGGGTTCGCGACTCCGGCCGGCCGCGCAGGGTCTGAGGGTCCGGCGCAGTTTCGTCCGGCATATTTGAGCAACGTCGATCCGAAAGACCCATTGGCCTATCCGATCAATTCGCCCGCGCTAGTCGCGCAATTTCCACCCACGCTGCTGGTGACTAGCACCCGGGGAATGGAGTACAGCTCTGCGATCAATTCGCACAACGCTTTGGTGAGCGCCGGAGTCGACGCCGAGCTACACGTGTGGGATGGACTGCCGCACGCGTTTTGGTACAACTCCGACCTGCCCGAATCCCGCGAGGTCTACGATGTGATCGCGCGCTTTTTCGACCGGCGCTTCGGCAAATAGGACCATGAAAAGCACTGTCTGGTTATTGAGTTTTTCTCTATGCCTCTCTGCTGCTCAGCAAAAGGCGGCCCTCAATGCGAACGAACATTGGGTCGCCACTTGGGCGACCGCTCAGGCTGTTGCTCCCGTTCCACCGCTTGGCGCTCCTCCTCCGCGTCCCGCGGCAGCGCCCGCGCGCCCCTCACCGATCGGACAAATTCCAGAGACATTCGAAAACGAAACGGTGCGGATGGTTGTCCGGACCAGTATCGGCGGGCGTCGGCTTCGAGTGCAACTTTCGAATGCGTTCGGCAATCCGGCTCTTGGCATTGGAGCTGCGCACGTCGCCCTTCGCCAGAAAGACGCTGCTATCGTTCCCGCATCTGATCGCGCCCTCACGTTCGGCGGTAGAGCGTCGCTCTCCATTCCTCCGGGAGCCTTGGTTGTGAGCGATCCGGTGGATCTGGACGTTCCCAAGCTCACGGACTTGGCCGTCTCGCTATACCTCCCCAAAGATACCGGCCCTCCCACGGTTCATCCCTTGGGCCTCCACTCGACCTATATTGTGAGCGGGGACGCTACCGCACATGCGACGTTGAACGCGTCTGCAATCACAACCGCCTATTTCTGGCTCTCGGGCATCGACGTCTTGGCGCCTTCCAGGGCTTCGGCAATCGTGGCCTTCGGGGACTCCATTACGGACGGCTTTGCGACCACGGCCAATCAAGATCAGGCGTGGCCAATGTTGCTGGCCACCAGATTGGCATCCAGCAAGTCCACTGCGATGCTGGGCGTGCTCAATTCGGGAATTTCCGGAAATCGGGTGCTGCGTGACGTGGCCGGCACAAACGCGCTTTCTCGCTTCGACCGCGACGTGCTCGCGCGCCCCGGCGTGCACTGGATGATTCTGCTGGAGGGAATCAACGACATTACCTTTTCGGCCATACCGGGAATTCCGCCCGGCCAAGGCGTGACAGCCCAGGACTTGATCTGGGGATACCGGCAAATCATCGAGAGAGCGCACCTGCACAGTATCAAGGTGGCAGGTGCGACTATCATGCCAGTGGAAGGCGTGCCTACCTATACCGAGAGCGGGGAGACGGTCCGCCAAGCGGTGAACCAATGGATCCGGACCGGCGGGGCGTTTGACGCGGTTATCGATTTTGACGCCCTCACGCGCGATCCGGCAAATCCCAAGAGGCTGCGCGCGGAATTCGATTCGGGCGACGATGTGCATCCGAACGACGCCGGGAATCAGGCCATGGCGGACGTAATCGATCTTTCCACTTTTCTCAAATAGGAGCACGGGAATGTTACTGAGATGCAAAATCCGGTTAGGTTCGATGTTCCTGAGTCTGAGCCTGCTGCCGCTCGCAGCCCAGGACCACGCTGCCAAGAATACCGTGGTGATCGACGACGATGGCACGGTTCACGTCCCAGCTCAAGTCGTGCCGATGTCCGGCTTCCTCAGCCCGGAAGCTAAGGCCTACGTCACGCAACATCTCAAGGACATGCAGAACCCGCACATGTTGGCGCAGGACAACGGTGTGCCGCGCTTTATGAAGGGCTATCTGGAGCGGCAGAAGGCTCTTTATCCCGTGGATCGGGACGACGCCAAGATTGCAGGCGTACACGCATACGTGTATACGCCGAAGGCGGGGATCTCAGCGGCGAACCGCGATCGCGTCCTGATCGATCTCCACGGCGGGGGCTTTTCCGGATGCTGGCCGGCCTGCGCCGAACTGGAGTCCATTCCGATCGCCGCCCTGGGCAAGATTCGCGTCATCAGCCTGGACTATCGCGAGGGGCCCACGTACAAGTTTCCCGCCGCGAGCGAAGATGTTGCCGCCGTGTATCAGCAACTCCTGAAAGACCACACCCCGCAGAACATCGGCATTTACGGCTGCTCCGCGGGAGGGATGTTGACGGCCATGTCGGTAGCTTGGTTCGAGAAACACAACCTGCCCAGGCCCGGCGCCGCTGGTATTTTTTGCGCCGGAGCGGGTTCTCCCACTGGCGCGGGCTTCGGTGGCGACGCGGCCTACACGGCCGGACCTCTGGGTGAGGCGCGCATCATGGCGACGCCGCCAAAGCAGAACACGCGGACGAAACAAGCGTCCGGCGGACTGGGCTACCTGGATGGCACCGATCCGAAGGATCCTCTGGTAGCCCCTATCAACTCGCCGGAAATCATGGCGAAGTTTCCTCCAACGCTGATCATCACAGCCACTCGCGGATTCGAGATGAGCGGCGCCCTTTATACCCACACTCAATTGGTGAAGTTGGGAGTCGACGCGGAGCTGCACGTCTGGGAAGCGCTCTTTCACGGATTCTTCTATAATCCCGATGTGCCGGAATCTCGCGACTGTTACGACGTGATCGTAAAGTTCTTCGATCACCATCTCGGAAAGCGAGGTTAGGAGAACCCATGAACCTGCAGTTGATATGGGCGTTTTGCTCTGCCACCGGATTCTTATGCGCGCAGACCGGCGAAAAAAGCTCGCCGAGGCCGATTGCACAGCGGAAAGATTGGGCGCTTCAATTGCGGTAGAACAGATCGGCGAGCCGGTTGCGGCGGTGACTTTGAATAGCCCGGTTTGGAAAACCGCGGCGGGGCCACTGCCTGCGTATTGCAGCATCGACGGCTCGATGGCGCCGGTCGAGACCAGCGGAAAGGCGAAGCCGATTCTCTTCCGAGTCTTGTTGCCATCGGAGTGGAGCGAGCGAGCCGCTCAACTGGGCGGCGGTGGGATGAACGGGATGATACCTAATCTCACAACGGCCTTCGGTGTGACCACCGGGCCTGGCCTGCTGGAGCGCGGTTTTGCCACTTACGGAAGCGACTCGGGTCACGGGATGGCGGCCACCGACTGGGCGCTGAGCGACGAATCCATCAAGAACCTTGGGTACATGCAACTCAAAAAGACTCACGACGCCGCGATAGTGCTGATCCAGCGCGCTTACGGAGCAAAGCCTCGGTTCAATTACTTCTTCGGAACCTCGCAAGGAGGCCGCGAGGCCCTCACCGTTGCTCAGCGGTATCCCGCCGATTACGACGGCATCATCGCGAACGTGCCGATCGTGAGCTTCTCTTCGCTGATGCTGGCGCCGGAGCTGATTCGAATTCAGGAAAAACCGCTGGCGAATTGGGTTACTCCCGCCAAAGTGAACGCCATCCGCGGCGAATTCATGCGGCAGTGCGACAAACTGGATGGACTCGTCGACGGGATCATCAATAATTACATGGCCTGCCGCGCACTTTTCGATATCAAACAAGGCAAGAAAGGACGCGATCCCTGGGCCGCAAAACGCTGCCCGGGCAACCGCGATCCCGATCCCGCAGATACAAGCGCGAAGGCATGTTTGACCGACGGCCAGATCTCGACCCTGGAGATCGTTTACAGTCCCTATATGTTTGCCACGCCGCTGGCCAATGGCGTGAAACAGTTTGGAATGTGGGTCCCGAATACCGATCCCAGCGGATCCGGACTGATCTTGCCCGCGCGTTTTCGCGGCCAGGAAGGCGCCGCGGCTGACGCGCCGATGCATCGTCATCTGGGAGTGATCGGCGTCACTGGTTTTCTCATGCAGGATCCTAACGCGAACCCTCTCGACTACGTCGAAGGGGGCGTTGGAATCACGCGCCGGATCGAATTATCGGAATGGCTGGATGCCACCAACCCGGATCTCGGCAAATTCGCTGCAAGAGGCGGGAAGATGATCGTGACCATCGGGACAAATGACACCCTGGCTTCCCCGGGAGCGCAGATGGACTACTATCAATCGGTCATCAAACAGATGGGGCGCGAAAAGGTCGACCAGTTCACCCGCTTGTTCGTCATTCCCCAGACCAACCACGGTTTGAGCGGCATGAACTATGCAACGGACGGCGACGGAAAAACGATCGACGCCGCTCCCATTCCAAATACATATGATCGGCTGCCAATACTCATGGATTGGGTAGAGAAGAAGGTGACGCCACCGAAGCAATTGACCGTCACTGGGAGAGGGCGGAGCCTGCCACTGTGTAACTATCCGTCGTATCCGAAATACGTAGGAGGTCAACCGAATGATGCCGGATCATACCTCTGTGCGCAGTAAATGCTGCCATCCCTCGACGATGATGCTGAGCGCGGTGAAATCAAAACCGCGTGGTGAGATTATAGCCGTGGTTCTGCTGTTCTCTGCCAGGCTCTGCCAGGCGCAAACTGTTTCGCCCAAACATCCCTGCGCGCAGTTGCTCCAATTCAGCGCTCCGGGCGTCGAGCTTTCCAAGGATGAGCCGGTCCCGTCCACGAACGCATCACCGCCGTATTGTTTGGTGCAGGGCACGATCAATAAACGGATTGGGGCTGGAGGGAAGCAGTTTGGTATCGGCTTCGAACTGAGGTTGCCCGACGCTTGGACAGATCGTTTTCTATTCCAGGGCGGCGGCGGTATGGATGGCGTGGTGCGGCCCGCAACGGGCGCGATTCCGATTTCAGGATCTACTGCCGTGCCTGCGTTGGCGCGCGGTTTTGCGGTAGCGACCACGGACTCAGGGCATCAAGGGCAGGGCGGATTAATGGGTGCAGCGGCCGATGCCTCCTTCGGTATCGATCAGCAAGCCCGGGTGGATCAAGCCTACGGCGGCTTTATCGCGGTGACCGAACTGGCACGACAGATGATCGTCAGCTACTATGGCGAGCCGTGGAAGAAGTCCTATTTCATGGGTTGTTCCAACGGTGGTCGGCAAGCCCTGCTCGCAGCGCAGCGTTTCCCGCTCGAGTTCGATGGCGTAATGTCGATAGCCCCGGCCGCTCGGGTGGGCACGGCCACGATCAGCTCCGTGTGGGATACGATCGCGTTCTCAGAAATAGCCCCTAAGGACGACGCGGGCCGGCCAATTCTTTCCAAGGCGTTCTCCAATGCGGACCTAACACTGGTGGGCAACGCGGTGGTTCGGGTTTGCGATGCGAAGGATGGCGTTCAGGACGGCCTCATCTTCAATACGAAGGAATGTCACTTCGATCCGGCGGAACTGACCTGTAAGGGGAACAAGACCGACGCATGTCTTTCGGCAAAGCAGGTGGCTGTTCTGAAAAAAGTGTTTGCGGGTCCGAAGAATTCGCGCGGCGAAGCGCTGTATTCGGACTGGCCCTATGACACCGGTATTGCGGCGCCAGGCTGGCGCGCGCTGAAGTTGGGGACTTCGGAAACCGCAACGCCCAATTCCGCTGACGTAACTTTGATGTTCAGCGGTCTCAAGGGCTTCTTCTTCACGCCACCTGATCCGGAGTTCGATCCGATGAAGTTCAACTTCGATACGGACCCGGAGCGCCTGAACGACACCAGCGTTCTGCAGGATTCGTTGTTGACATTCCTTTCGACGTTTTCCGCCCGTGGCAGCAAACTGATGCTCATTCACGGGATGAGCGATCCGTTCTTTTCAGCCTACGATACGGCGCGCTATTACGAGCGCGTTGTGCGTGACAACGGTGGGCTGGACAAGACCATGCCGTGGGTACGCTACTTCGAGGTGCCCGGAATGAACCATTGTGGAGGCGGCCCGGCGCTTGAGGATTTCGATCCGCTGACCGCGCTGGTGGAGTGGACGGAGAAAGATCATGCTCCCGAGCACATGGTGGCGAAGGGTAAATCGTTTCCGGGCGTAAGCAGGCCGGTGTGCGCATATCCTGCGTATCCGCATTATCGTGGGACGGGTTCCGCAGGACGACTCCGCCAATTTCGATTGCAAATAGCGGTACCAGGATACTGCGCCTGCCGGCCTCCAACCAGCGGTGAAGAGCGGCCGAACTATGTGGCGGGTGTCTCGTCGGCAACCTCACCGCAATGGTTTTCGCGCTTCGGGCATATCGTAGATTGATCTTGTCCCGCAAGGGATGGTTCCATTTCCGAGCGCGTGAAGGTGTGTTTCCGGGCCGATGCCTTCATCGCCTTCAATCGTAGGCACCCCGCGCTAGACTAAGCTTTCGGCGAAGTTTTCTTTCTCATCGGCTATTGAAGCCGGACAGTAAGCGCCAATCCCACAGCAGTTGCGCGCTCAAGATCTGCAATTGATTGAGCGGATTTCTCTCCTAATAGCACCGACGAAAATCATCCGGCGATAAACTCATTCTACGAACCCTTCCGAAACCTCTGGCGCAAATCTCGACGCGAAGAAGCCTTCCTATCGGCCGTACCATTCGAGGTATGTTCATCGTGTCGGGCACTTGTCAGAGACGCGACTTCCTTATTCAGGGTGACTCTCCAATTGCGCTCTTTGGCACAGAACGCAGCCAGATGGATCCGGGATCGCGGTCCGCGCGACCTGTGCCACTGTAGGAACTGCTCGAATTTCGGAATCTTCAGGGGCGGCGCGACAATGCGCAACGGCAAAAATCGCTGATAGAACATCGCTAGACGCCGGTGAACTGTAGCGATTCGTGAGGTGCCGATGAGCAACTGGGGAACGAGATTGAAGGCTGTGGTAACCACCTCAATTCTTCGATCGTGTGTTAGATGCTGTGTGAACCACTCATCGAAGGTGGGCAATTCACGGTGCTTTCCAAACCTAACAGCGACTCAATACTGCCTCTGGGCCTAAAGGAGTAACTGGATAGTATGTGGATCGATTTTCTTAGGTCGCCCGGACGAATGGCCAGGGTCCTCGTAGACTCCAAGAACGCCTTTTCCGCCGGAAGACAAACCCGTGGGAGAGCGACATCGTTAGAGTTCGCACACCGTCACTCGGAACAACGTCGGTGTCTGCGACCGAAGCGTCTTCCTCCCGACGAGGTCGCCCGATCTCCGTCACCCACTTAAGTACGTGACCATAATGCGTGCCCCGTGCCTCAAACGCCCCGTCATCTTTTCGGATGCACAAATTCCACTAGAACGCCATCCGGGTCGGTTACGAACACAAAGCGGCCGAAAGCTCGCTCGATTGGTTTCTGATCAACGCTGACGAACGGAACTCCGCGCCGCTTGCTTTCTTCGAGAAGATGATCCAGATCGCGCACGCGGAATTGAAACTGCGGCGCACCGGGATCCTGAATACCGTAGCGAACCGAGTGTGGGGTGATCCGTTCGCCCGCTGGCCCGGCGACTTTTCGGAGCTCGTAGAACTCGATTCGAATCGAAGTGCCGGGAATCAACGCGCTGCTGACGCGATATTCACCGCCGCTCAACCCCACGAGTTTCAGTGCTTTGTTTTCGAATCGCGCAGGCGAATGAATTTTGAAGCCGAGGAGATCTTCATAAAATGGGCGTGTTTGTTCGACATTCGCCACCGTTACGCCGATCGCCGCTCCAGGTTTGGGCGACTCAATCAGCTCCAGCAGATATCCGTCGGGATCGCGCGCAATCACAGCTCGTGTGCCATCCAGGCTGACCGGCTTGCCTTCCCCACTGACGATCTCGCCGCCCGCTTTCTTCAGTGCGTTAAGCGAGGCATCGAGATGATCGACATTCAGTATCAGCATCGTCGCGCCCGGATCCCACAAGTTCGCTCGAATAGCCTTTTGCTCAATGTCCGAAAATTCCGAAAGCTCGTGGCCAAAGGAGACTCCGGGTACCGTCATGAAGACATTGCGGAAGCGGGAACCGTGAGTATTGGTCAGGTCCCAAATGATCGGGTCCGCCGATGCTTCAGACCTCAGCCTGGGCGGCCTCGGCGTGGCCCCCGTATTCCCCCCGAAGGGCGAACTCTCCAATTCCATCCCGAAAACAGAATGGTAAAATTGCCATCCCCGGTCGAGATCCGCCGTCGAGTGAATCCAGTGGTACAGGCCTGTCACCGCCGCAGGTTCGGCCTCGCCAGGCAATGAGGCGAACCCGGGCGCCTGAGCGCACGCCCCTCGGGCGATCAAGATGGTCAGAATAGCCGTGCATTTCGCCTGGTAGTTCATTATGGTCACCGTCCTTTTCTATGGCGCTCAAAGAAACCTGAACTGCCGCGCCGTACGACGATATTCGTGATCTGGCCCGCAGGTCGAGCTAACATGAGCCATAGCTGACATCTCCAGAGTTCGTTTTAATCCGCAGAAGGATGCGAGAGCGCCGTCCACAGGAGCGGCGTCATCGCGGCCCACGGCGCTGTGCGCACATTGGACATATCTATTGATTGGCTCCCGCTATTGAGATGATTCTATAATTGTTTTGCTGAGCCCATTGAAGTAACAGTTGTCCCGAGTGGTGGGCGCCATCCGCCGCTTCATCCGGTGTTCACGGGAACGTCACCGGCCTCCTCAACGGCTTCTTCCAAGCTCGGGAACCCACCGATTGCCAGATACGGCTGTAGACGAATCACATTGCCCGCCTCGTCCAAGTGACGACTCAGAGCCCGTTTGGCCGCCGGGAACTTAAGCCGCAGTGGCGGTGATTGCAGTCCGCGGAACATCGCGTGTTTTCGACGGTGCGATACTTCGGAGATGGAAGTAGGGCTCTTTCCCAACCCGCTCAGGCCCGGAATTGGCCTGCGACCGCGCCGCGAAGCCCAGCGCCCCCTTCTGCCACAGCACGCCCGCCACTGTCCCGTGCTCGAGGCCGGAAGCACCGTAGGCTTCCTTGTCCATCCTCCGCTCGCTGAAAAAGAGACCTTTCAAATCGGGTATGAGGGAGAGGGCCGGTATCAGTTGGTTTACTCGGTGAACGCCAAAGGAAACAAGTGGGCGCCGATTTTTACCATGACGTATATGCTGCCGATGGGCGGGATCGGCGCCACGAAACGAGAAATCAAGATGCACATCGAGGACACGCCGCAAACGCGTGAGATCGCCCACTTGATGTCTGCTATGTTCATCTCGGAGGATGACATGGGGACACCGGCAGGGGCCGTGACGCTGCGGGGAGCATGGAACTTCCAGACGCCGCAGGGCTGGGACACGGTCTACACTCCGGTCTTCAACATGATCGAGCGGCCCTTCGCCCCAATGCTGGTGATCCGCGTCGAGACCGATTGGTACGTTCACGACTCCGAGTTCCGCTACGTCCTCCAGCCGGGCGAAACGATTTCTGCGTCACATAGCATGCCGATCGGGCAGGTGATCTTTGTGCCACGAGAGGAAATCACCTTTCGCGATGGCACGGAGGAGGAGATCGCGGCACGATACCAATCCGCTCAGGCGTTCTACGACGAAAAGGCCAGGATGAAGATGAAGACGCCATACGGATTGGAATACAGCCTGCACTATCAGAGCACCAGCCGACAGAAGAAGGTGACGACCAAACAGCGTGGCGCGGACGCAGAGGGCGATCCCACTGCTTAGGCGGACTTGGAAGTTATGCAGTTCGAATTTGCGTGCGACTTCTCCCACAATGGGAGCGCTTGCCATCGCCCGAGTCTAACATCGTCGTCCGAGTAAGCAGTGATCTCGACCAGGTGGACGTTCTCTAGGAGCCAGTCGACGAAGTACGGGAGCGATTCCCCTCGCAGTTCTTCCGGGAAACAAGTCTCAAGATCCCTGTAGCGCCATACGAGATTCTGGACGGACTCGCCACGCCCCGTCGCGTCGAAGGTCATTTGCCGGCTTTGGTCAAGGGCGCCGGCGACGGAGATTTTTCGACGGGGCCCGACTTCACGCCTGCGCCCGAAGAAACGCAACGCGTCGGGATTCCGCACGGTAAGTTGATCGAGTTCTTTATGAACTCAGCCAGCAGCAAGGTGTTTCCCGGCGTCAACGCCCCGTTTGAGCGGCTGGTCTCCGTCTATATTCCGGCCCAGTATGTTCCGGGCAGACCTGCTCCCTTCATTTTCAGCGCGGACTCCTACGGCCTGCGCGACCGCCAACTCGCGAACATCCTCGACAACATGATTGCTGATCGCCGTCTGCCTATGATGGTGGCGGTGATGGCCGCCAACGGCGGCCCCGAGCGCAGCTTTGAATATGACACGGTGTCGCCGGTCTTCGCCGATTTTGTCGAAACCGAAATGTTGCCGCGTGTCGAGAAAGAAACCGGCGTTACGTTGACCAAAGATCCTGAAGGCCGCATGACCTACGGCGGCAGCTCCGGCGGAGCGATGGCGCTCACCATGGCCTGGTACCGTACGGAGCGTAACCATCGCGTCCTGTCCTATTCCGGCACCTTCGTCGATCTGCGCGAGAGTCCAGAGGCCCCGCACGGAGCTTACGAGTACCCGGAACATTTCTTTCCCGATAATCCGGTGAAGCCGCTCCGCATCTGGGTGCATGCTTCGGAAAACGATCTGGGCGCAAAAAGCGCCTCGGCCGATCGGCGCAATTGGGTGATCGCGAATCAGCGGCTGGCAGGCGTGCTGAAAGCCAAGGGCTATCACTACCAGTTCGTGTACGCCAGGAATGCGGGTCACGTCGACGCGAAAGTTATCCGTCAGACTCTGCCGCAAGCGCTCGAATATGTGTGGAAGGACTACCCGATTTCAGGCAAACAGCTCGGTTATCGGATTCCGGGGAGTCCCTGGCTATAAACCACCGATAGTAAGATCGAAGTCATCCCAGCGGGCTGGGGAGCTTGCGGGTGCGCGTTGCAGCCGCGTGAGCAATCAGGTCGGCGAAGCTAACGCCCATTTCCCCTCCGTGCGGCTCTCCGAACCATTTGGCATTTTTCTCCACGCGCAGGCGCATTTGTACTCGCTCGTGTGCCCAGCCAGTTCCGAGTTCGTCCGGCGTTACCGCAAACGGGGCCATGGAACAGGCGGGCTTGGCCTGGATCCAGCCGAAGCCAGTCTTCATCTCCGCGCCAGCGAGCGCTCGAAGCGACCACTCGTTTACCATCACCACGAGCTTGATATGTGCGGCTGCGGCCTGGGACGTCACGCCCATGGGCACTTCGTCAGTGATCACTCCGAATTCGCCCTCGAAGTCGATCCCATGCGCCTCAAGCGGCAGCGGAACATCGTCACGTGGACCGAGGAATCGAATGCGACATGCCTTGATACATCAGCGGGAGCGGCGAATGTTTCGCCTGAATGCCAAACAGCCTTGCCATAAGCCGCCCGTGTGAATCGAAGGCGAAGCCGTCCAGCCACTGCCATGCGCGCGGCAACGGAGCGGCCAATATGCAATCTTGAAGCGGCTCGCCCTCACCATTTTCCAACTTCGCGGCAAGGTCGCGCAGCGCGGACTCGGCAAGAGCCCAGCGATCCGGTGCCGCCTGAACGGTAGGTGCGACGGTTTCTCCAGACAGGAAGCGATTGCCGTCGGAAGAGACGACGATTAGTTTTCCATCCGGACTGCCGTCTGGAAGTGTAGCCAGCTTCATCGGTCAACATAGTTTATCGGATCAAACATCCCGCCAGTACCGTGTTTCTGGGAGCGACACAGGCGGCCCACCCTACCCGTGCCTACTGCGCTGGCCGCTTTTGGTTCTCCATAAACAAGTCGCTAGACTTCACGCCGAAGTCCTTCTTTAACCAACGGACCCGCGTCGGTGAAATCCATATAGGCGCGTTTGCTCGCATCGAACTTCGGCCAGTTCACCAGCTTTCCGCCGTTGGGATCGCCGGTCTTGGCAAAGTTGGTCCAGTACTCCTGCATCTGTGGCGCGTATTGCTGGTCTGAGCCGTTGTAATTCCGCATCCGCTGCCAGACCGATAGCGTGCCGAAGATGAACGGAATCTCAGAGGCGTGCGGGGCACCCAGCGCTTCCTTCCCGTGCACCGTGCGCGAGAACTGATATTGATAGCCTGAATTTCCTGCCGCAACGTGCCAGATCAGTTCCTGAACCGTGCCGCAGCGGAATGAATTGTCGGTCGTAAACTGCATCAGCGCGGTTCCATTCTCAGGATCGGGTTGGGGTTCACTTGCGCCGCTCACTCCGTAGAGCGCCTTGGCACGATCGGCAAGGGGTCCGTAGCGCTGTGAAATCAGCTCGCGGATATCGCTCGCCGCGCCGCGCGGCTGCATCTCCTGGGAATCGTTGCCGATCAGCAAGGCTACCTTTTGCTGGCGGCCTTCGGAATAGATCTTCGCAGCCGGCTCTGGAAGCACCCAGCCGTCCACTGTAATTCCCATTGCTGCTTGTGCACCCTTTTCCATCAACTCAGCGTCGGAGAGTGCGCGCAGATTCGTCAGGGCGTCGTTGGCAGTGAAACCTAACTTGGCGGCGAAGTCCACTCCTCGCTTCTCCGAATCTGCCAGCGACGCTTGCGCGCCCACCGGCCCGCTCTGCGCGATTACCCTCACGAATAAGCCTTTGGTCAGGGGCGAGGCTATCAGAGCGTTCACGTCGCTAGCGCCGGCCGATTCACCGAAGATCGTGACATTCGCGGGGTTGCCCCCGAACTTTGCGATGTTCTCCCGCACCCACCGCAAGGCCAGAATCTGATCGGCCAGCCCATAGTTTCCAGCGGCATGATGTTGCGACTCTTTCGTAAGCCCGGGATGCGCGAAGAAGCCCAGAACGCCCAGCCGGTAGTTGACAGTCACCACCACCACGCCATGGCGTGCGAGGGCTTCACCGTTGAACAGGGCTTCTACTCCCGATCCCGCAGTGTTGCCGCCACCGTGGACCCACACCATAACGGGCACCGCCGATGTCATGGGCGATTTCGGCATCCACACGTTCAACTGCAGGCAATCTTCGCTGTGAGGCAACTGATGGTTGTCGTTTTGATTACACATCGGCCCAAAAGCAGTTGCATCCCGCACACCGGTCCAGGCTTTCGCCGGAGGTGGCTCCCGCCAGCGCAGTTCGCCGACCGGCGGTCGTGCAAACGGGATGTTCTTGAAAACCGCTCCACCATCTGACGTGAGGTTGCCGCGAAGCTGGCCAGTGCTGATCGTGACGATGGGATTCGTGCCCGCGACGTTTTCGGGCGTCTCCGCGGAGTTCGCTGGGATCAAGGCTCCTCCCAGGTACAGGATGCAAGCCAGTATGCCCAATTGTCGAGTGGTTTTCATCGGTCATCCTTTCTTCCTGATTAACAGTCAGTGGTCGAGGAGTCCATTACGGTTGCCCCTGGTTCCCGATCCGTTTCAGCACGAGATGATACTCGCGAATCCTGGTATTCTCCCGAGACCCGGAAACCACGATCTCGTTCTCCGTAAACGTCCCTTTCGCCAGATTGTGAAACGGATTGCCGCCGTTGGCCTTCACCTCAGGGTCATTCTCATCCTCATGAAGGACGAAGAAGTGGATTTGATTTCCGCGAATCACGCCATCGACGATCTTCCAGGTCGGTTCGCCCGGCCGTCCCTCGATCAAGCCCGTAACCGCGTTCCCATCCTGACGAAGTACGAAGACACTCTCGCCACCCGCGGACCAGCGTCCGGTCAGGTTGGCCAGCAGCGGAGCGGAGGCCAGAATGAACAAGAAACCCGTTCGAAGCGTCATTTGAATTCCTTTCGTCCCGGCGATATCGTTCATGGCGCAACCGAACCCTACTTTGTAGGTGGAACCGTCAGCATGTGCTGCAACGACTTTTCGTTTTCGAGGCAGACCTCGTCGATCAACTCTATGTCGATCTGAAGCGCCTCCTTTAGGGAAGCAGTCCATGGGTGGGTGTACACTTTAGGATCGTCCACGGTGATTTCCACCTCGAGCGTTCCAAAGTTCGGGCGGCGCAACCGTTCTGTCATTTTCCCGCTGCTGGTCAGCGGGGCGCCGGCCATGTCGATCCACAGATCGTCTCGAAAACCAGTCGTCTGGATCACCAGCGTGTCGCGCTCCCATTTTGCGGTCGAGTACCCGTTCCACGACGGGTTCGGATCGTCGGGCAGCGGACGTCCGTCAATGAAAATCTGCCGATACATCGCGTTCACCTCATAGAGCATCACAAGCAGCCGCGGCGTGTGCAGGATCTTCGTAAGGTGAGGCATTACCCATGTGCGCGGAGGATTGTCGGGCAGGCAGCGCACGTGTGGATCGTCTTTGCTGAACCTCTCCTTCACGAGTTCGGCCGCCCAGGGCTGATACGGGAGACCACCACCAGGAAGGTCTTTACCGATGTTAAGTGCGAGTGGGGAGCCCCCGATTTCGATGCCGCAGAATTGTCCTGTCGCCGGATTGCACTGATTGATCGTGGCAGCGTGCCATATGCCGGAGAAGTCAGGCTTCCCGTCGGAGAGTCGCGGTGCTGGGGCGGTCAAATTGGGAGTGCCGTCGGCTTTTCTCGGCACGTCGGCCGTGGGGTAGTGCAGCCATTGTCCAAGGCCGGGAGCTGGCGCCCCTGAGACCGCGATAATGAGGAACGCAAGCACGTTGAGGCACCCGTTCCGCTTGTGCCTGTTGATTTTGTCCACACCCCGCATGCGCTCTAAATGTTATCCGATTTCGGCGCTCTCAGGGGACGGAGCGGTGACCGGAGCAGCACGCGGCAGGCAAATTCGCGATAGGCTATCGCACGATGCAGATTGCGTATTTGGTTCCACTCGCGGTTTTCCTGAGCGCCGTGGCTCCTGGTCAGTCAACCGATACCGGTACCGCTCACAGGGCTGCAGCGACGGCTTTGCTGAATTCGAACAACAGCGGAGCTGCGCACCTTGCGTGCCCGCCACTGCTCCCAATTTTTCTTATGCGCGTGCCGGCAATCGCGTGGCTACGGTGAAGAGCGCTCCTTTCGCGGTGGCCCAGCCAGAGCTTGAGGCGGTTGTGTTGATCGTCAAGGAACGCGGGCCGATTTTGCAGGCCCGGCCCATTCGCAGCCCCGCCATTGCGGTGCTTTACATGGATCCCGCGAATGGAGAGCGGGCGCGCCAGCTTTTTGAAAACATCATGCGCCAGCGCCTGGAGCGGTTGGGAGCCGCCGCCAGCTTCGTGCCTTCCTCTATCGAAGAGGAAGGCGCGGTCGCACGGAGTCTGCATCATCTGCTGCGCGCCAAGCCGACCGTGGTGCTGATCGCCTCCACCACAGCCCCGGCGGGGCCGGAAGACGTGATCGGCCGTGCCATGATACGCGCCGGCTGCCAGGTTGAACGCTTTCTTGCGCCAGTGGAGCCTGGCAATCTGTTCCTGCTGAGCTACAAAGACGACGCTGAGGATCATCCAGCCACAGTTGTGCCATACCGCTGGGGACGCTGTTCGTACATCGCGATGCGATCCCGCCAGATAGGCAGCATGCCGCGCTGGAACACGGCCTTGTGAAGCCTCGTTTTGTAGCAATGGGAGAACCTGCCTTTGAAGGCTCGGATCTCCTATGGCGTGTTGCACAATTAGCCAAGCGGCGTAGGCTCCGTCCGAACCGACTATTGCATCATTGGGCCAACCGTGACTTGAGAACGGGGTGCCTCAACTCACAGGCGCTACTTCGTCCGCGCCAAGTCTTGTCGCCCACAGCATGGGTGGATAAGGACGGCAGTCTGTTCCGGGAGAACAGCGGCCGGATAATTGTGTGCGGCCTGAGACATCGGTAACAGAACGTTCCGGAGACATGGGTTACACTTTTTCGCCTGGAAGGGGGCGGGAAGTGGGATGCCATGGAAGGAAAGTTCTGTTATGGACGAACGCATACGATTCGTGATTCGGCTCAAAGACGGCGAAAGTATGGCCGCTTTGTGCCGCGAGTTTCAGATCTCTCGCAAGACCGGCTACAAGATCTTCGAGCGCTATGAGGAATGTGGGTTGGAGGGGCTCACGGATCGTGCCAGGCGCCCCCAACGCTACGCCAACCAACTGCCCGAACAAATCGAAGCGGCCATCGTAGCGGCCAAGCGCGAGAAACCGAACTGGGGCGCCCGCAAGATCCGGGAGCGCCTCCTCAGACGATTGCCGAGCGAAGTAAAGGTCCCGGCGCGCAGTACCATTCATGCCATCCTCGATCGTCATGGGTTAGTGACCCGCACCAGGCGATCGCGGACTCACACCGAAGGAACGCCTCTTTCAGAGGGCCTGCAGCCGAACACGCTGTGGTGCACCGACTACAAAGGCGAGTTCATGCTCGGCGATCGCCGCTACTGTTATCCGCTGACGGTGACCGATCATGCTTCGCGCTATCTGCTGCTGTGCGAGGCCATGGAATCGAACGCCGAAAAGACCGCTTTTACGGCCTTTGAGCGCCTTTTCAAGGAGCGTGGTTTGCCGCAAGCGATCCGTTCCGACAACGGCGTTCCCTTTGCCTCGCCCAACGGCTTGTTCAATCTCTCCAGGCTATCGGTTTGGTGGTTACGCCTGGGCATCAGCATCGAACGCATCCGTCCGGGTCATCCGCAGCAGAACGGCCGGCATGAGCGCATGCACCTGACCCTGAAAAAGGAAGCCACTCGGCCCGCCGGCGCCAATCTGCTACAGCAGCAAGCCAAGTTTGACGCCTTTCTGGAAGAGTTTAATAACGAGCGCCCGCACGAAGCGCTGAAAATGAAGTGTCCGGCGGAGGTCTATACTTCTTCCTGCCGCCCCTATCAAGGCATCGGCGAACCGCACTATCCGTTCCACGACAAAACTGTCGTCATCACCAGCTGCGGCCGCCTGTGTCTGTATCGCAAGAAAATCAATCTCAGCACTTGCCTGGCTGGTCAGGCGGTGGGAATCAAGGAAGTCGACGACGGCATCTGGCTCGTCACCTTCATGGATTATGACTTGGGTTATATCGATCTGGAGGAGAAAACTTTGCAGCCCCTCAACAACCCCTTCGGGCCAAAAGTGTTACCTATGTCTTAGGTACATTCTGTTACCTATGTGTCCGGGTCGGA
>CAVYFI010000011.1:0-519528 GCA_963767775.1 Bryobacterales bacterium | reverse complement strand
ACGTCTTCGTGAGCAGCGCCGCACCGATGCTCAATCCAACCACCGCGCCGCGGGCAGGGCTGGGCGGCGAGTCCCATAAGCTGACCACTGCCAGCACTGCCAGGCTGCCGAGCGCGATGGAAAAGCCTTCGTTGCCTGTGCGGAAGGCATTGATCGCAAGCTGCGGCAGGGAAGCGACAATCACGGCCACCCCCAGAGCGGCTCTCTGGTCCTGGAAAAAGCGCCGTGCTGTTACAAATGCGATGGGAACGGCAAGGGAGGCCAGAAGCATCGTCACCATGCGCAGTACCCAAACGCGGCTCGGCAGGTCGAGCGATTTCACGCTCCAATAGATGGGCATGATGAGCCAATAGTACAGCGGCGGTTGTTGTGCTTCATAAAGCGGCATCTTCGGCTCGGCGTCTTCGGCGGACCACGCAAGCGGCAGGCTTCTGAGTTGCGCCTCACGCTGGGAGCGATCTTGCGCGGATAGCCGCCAGTATTCTTCCTGGGTCAGAAGTCCCGGACCGTCTTTACGCAACGACCATGGAGCCGCAACCAGCTGCCTGGACTCCGCAATATCACGCGGGGTGTCGGCGATTCGAGGATCCGGGAGGTCATGATGAAAATAGATATGCTGGATAAGCGCAACGTGCCCGTACTCGTCAAACCCTTCCCACAGCGGAAATGCCGTGCAGTAAAAGGCCCCTCGCAACACAAAGCAGAGCCAAACCGCCACGAGAAGAAGCTTCGTCCTCCGTTCAACTCTCTCAGGCATCAATCTAAGATCTCATGCCACGTGCCTTACTGAACCACGACCGTGCCTTACCGAGCCGCGACCGTGCCTTACCGAGCCACGACCGTGAGGGAGTGGTCCCCGACATCTGCATCGCGGCAGCCCTGTTCATTGGCGATCTGCTACTGCTGGGCCCTTGGCTGACAACCGATCTTTCCGACCAGCCCTGGAACAACGGCTACATCTACATCGCCATCGCTCGCATGTTTCGCGATCGTTCCTCCCTGTGGAACGCGTTGCAATACGGCGGCGCGCCCTTCCATTTTCTCTACCCCCCGATGCTTCCGACCCTGGCCGGTCTGATGCGGTTTCTCTCCATCGGCCGCGCGTTTCATCTGGTGAGCGGGATCGGATATGCGCTTGCGCCGGTATGTTTGTACATTCTCGGGCGGCAGTTGTTCCGCTCGCGCCTCCCGGCCGTCTTCGCCGCTCTGGCATTCGCCGTGTTTCCATCGCTGTTCTATGCGCTGCCGCAACTGCGCGTGTTGGGCCATCCGTACGCCAACGCGCCGTGGAGCTACGTAGCGCTGGTTGCATATGACGAAGCGCCGCACGCCTTTGCGCTTCCGTTCATGCTGCTGGCGGTGGCCGCCGCATGGCGCAATCGTTGGACGCTGGCGTCGTTGTTCGCTGCCGCGGTCTTCCTGACTAGCTGGCCTGGGCTAATCGGGCTAGGCTTCCCGTTGGCCGGCCTCGCGGCGGCACGCTGGCGCGACTTCGGCATCGTCCGCGCGCTCACTTGTGTAGCTGCGGTGGCGGGCGCCGCGTACGGGCTCGCGGCTTTCTGGATGACGCCCGCATATTTTGTCTCTTCCCGGATCTACAACCGCGTCGTGTTCCGGCACACCATGCTCACGGCGCCTTGGAATCGCACCACGTGGATCATTCTTGCCATCGCGCTGGCTGTGCTGGTTGCGGCCACCTGGACAAGGGTCCCCTCCCAACTCGCGCTGGTCGCGGTCTGGACCGCGCTATCCGGCCTGGTGGTGGTGAGCTACCTGGTGGCCGGAAATTACCTTCTGCCTCTGCCTCATCGTTACCTGCTGGAGTTTAGCGCGGGAACGGCCCTGCTGCTCGCGACCCTGCTATCGCTCGCGCCGCCTCCCACTCGCACCATCGCCGCGGTCGTACTGATCGCCGTGGGCGCCGCCCTTTCATTTCGCTTCGTCACCCACGCCTGGAAGTTTGAACCAAAGGCGGAAGATCCGCGCACGCAGGTTGGATATCAGGTTGCCATGTGGCTCAAGGATCACGCCGGCCGCGCGCGCGTTCTCGCATCCGGCGAACTCGACAGCACGCTGAGCCTCTGGACCGATGTCGCGCAGGTGGGTGGACCGGGACAAGATCCGGCCAACTTCCTCATGTTCGCCGCCGAACGCCAGATCGCGTTTGGATGCGACGCGGATTCCGAACGCATCGCCGAATTGTGGCTGCGCGCGCTGAATGCTCCTTTGTTGGTTGTCCACGGGGCCGCATCGCGTGAATATTTTCACTGGTACGCGCGGCCCAACAGATTCGACGCGCTGCCGGTGGCCTGGGATAACGGAGCGGGCGACAGGATCTACCGTCTTCCGAATTTCGAGCCTCACGAGGCAGTGGTGGTGGATCTTGGCGCGCTCACCAGGCTGCCCCGGATTGCTTCGACGGCCGCCGGCCAATTTCTGAGCGAGTACGTGCGGTGGGCCGCCGGCAAGCGTCCGGTCGCGGTGCATTGGGCTTCGTCCGGAGAAGCTGCCTTCGACGTTAACTTGGGCCCGGACGAGGCCGTGCTGTTGAAGGTCAACAACGATTCAGGCTGGCGGGCAGCTGGAGCAACAGTCGATAGCGATCCCATCGGATTTCAGTTGATCCGCGCCTCATCCGGGCAGCGGCATGTGACGCTTCGATTCGGCGCATCATGGGACACCTGGCTGGGACGCGCCATCACGCTGGCTACGATTATCTTGCTATTGGCGGGCGTGAGCGAGATTTGGATCGCCGCGGTAGCCGTGATTCCGGCGATTGCCGCGTGGGCGATGTTGGTTTCCATGGCGCCTCCAACGGCGAAACTGGCCGAGGACGCGTTCGAGCGTCTTCAGCCGCCCATGATCAACTTGGGGGGAATCGTCGATAACGGGACCTCGCAGCAGCCGCCCTTCCAGCGCGGCCAGCAAGTTTCCATCTATGGATCGAACTTCGGCGGGCCGGGTGATACCGTGCGTGTCTGGATCGGCGATCATCCTACCCCCGTCGAGTTTCAGAGCTCCCACCTGATCGACCTCCGCTGGCCGGCCGACGCACCGGCTTCCGCCCCCGTCAGCGTGGAGCTGAATGGCTGCATTGGAAATGCGTTCATGGTCTCGACGCGGTAGCATGAGGCGATGTCCCAGGCGAGAAATGAGGCCATAACTCAGGAGACTAAACAGCAGATTGCCCAACTACAAGCCCTGGGTTTCTACCACACCATTGAATTACCGGACGGAGGGGTTATCCCCGGTCTGCTGAGTGTCGAGCGTTTAAGAAATCGACTCACCCAATATGACATCCCGGCCGACCTGCGCGGCAAACGCGTGCTCGATATCGGCGCGTGGGATGGCTTCTACACTTTCGAAATGGAGCGCCGCGGCGCCCACGTGGTGGCTCTCGACCTTTTTCGCAACGAAAAGTTTCTGCTCGCACGCGACCTGGTGAAATCCAAAGCGGAGTACGTGGTGGGCGACATTTGCCGCTTGTCGTCGAAGGATCTGGGACGTTTTGATATTGTTCTTTTCTTCGGCGTTCTGTACCACGTAAAACATCCCGTCATGGCGCTGGAGAACGTGTGCTCGATGACCATCGATACGGCGTATGTGGAGTCGTACGTCATCGACGACCCAGCCGATTTGAATGCCATACCCATCGTGGAGTTCTACGAGCACACCGAGTTACGAGGCCAATACGATAACTGGGTGGGGCCGAACGTGACTTGCCTGATGGCGATGGCTCGGACGGCGGGCTTCGCCGAAGTTCGATTTGAAAGCGTGCTTTCCAACCGAGGCCATGTCACTTGCCGCCGCAAATGGTCGTCGGCGCCAGGAAACGAGGCAGCGCCCGAAATCCTCTGCGTGGAAAACAGCATCTCACGGGATCACAACTTCTCGACCAACCGCGACGACTACATCTCGATTTATTTTCGAAGCGCGACGCCCGGAATCCAGTGCGACGATGTCTTCGCAGAGATCGGTCCCTATGCGGCGCGTCCCGGCGAAATCGTAGACGCCGGAGGAGACGGCTGGCTGGCGGTCCTGAAACTTCCACCCGGGCTCGATGCGCAGTGGCACACCGTTCGCCTGCGCGTACGAAAAAGCCAATGGAGCAATTCCCTTCGCATCCCGGTAGACGTGCCCGTAGAAGATGTGCCCGTCGAAGATGCAGGCGGCGACGGTTCCTCGCAACTTCATGTCAACCTCGTTACCGACGGCAAGACTTGGGATCGATGGCGCGTCAAGGTTGGAGCGGACAGTTCTTTGTCAGTTTGGGCAGCAGGAATTCCTGACGGCTGCGAGATGAAGCGGGTGTTGGTTTTGCTGAATGGGCTGAATCTTCCCGCCATCTATCTCTCGGAACCCGATGCCCAGGGGCTGCGACAGGTGAATGCAACGCTGCCTGCCGGATTGCCGCCTGGTAAGGTCAAGCTGCGGCTGGAGTGTGCCGGGACTATTTCCCCGCCGGTGGATGTCGAACTGGCGAAGTAGTCACTCGTCCTTTCGGATCATTCATCGGAGCACGTATTTTTGCGAATCGTGTTCTCCGACAACTTGACGCCGGGTGCGCCTTGGATACAGCGCGTCTTCATCTTCCAGCCTGAAATGGTGTTGCCCTCAATCAAATTGCCGCGCGCCGGATCGGGATGTTCCGCGTGGCTTCCCAGGTAGATTCCGGTTTCCAACACTTCTGCTTCGCCCAATACCGAGCAGCCGAACTTCTGGCGATTTTCATTGCAGTGAGCCGTATTGAGGTGGAGCAATCGATTGCGCAGAATCTTGTGCCCGGTACCGATCAGAAAGATGCCGCCAAATTTCATGCCGTCCAGTTCGTTATCCTCCACCACGATATTCTGCGATCGCATTTCGATACTGGCGTTATTGAACACGATCCCGAAGTGGCCGAACGGATAATCCTCGGGCGGCCGGCGATTGGTGCACGTATTGCCCCGCACGAAGCCGTCATGGAAGCCGTCCAGGTCGATGCATTTGCCGTCGATCTCGTCGAACGTGTTGTGCTCATACACGGACTGATCGACGTTCCCCGCCGTATCGATGCCCACCGGAGTTCCACCGTTTTCGACGTCCACCAGCTCAACGTCTAGTCCGATGCGGCTGCCTCGATTGCCGGCCACGCCGACTTGAGTGGCATGTCCCACTTGAATAGCGTCGCGTCCGATATCGAAGAACTGGTTGTCGGCGATCTTGCCTCGGTTATTGCGCGGCGACATGTAGCGCGAGTGGGTCCAGACCGCGTTGCCGCGGATGTTGCGGAATACCGAATCGGTTACGGTAAACTGGCCCGTTCCTTCTTCCAGAAGAATGCCGCCGGTGGTGTTGTTTCGGCCCTTGGCATTCAGCGATCCGCTGTCTTTCACCGAAACATGGTCGACAAAGACATTCTTGGAACCACTGATTATCACGGCGAAATTGGTGATGTTTGTGAAATCGACATGCTCCACGGAGAGGCCGTCGCTGTCTTCGATCAGAATGCCGTTGTTGGAAAACACGCTCGCGAAGCTCTTGTCGGTAGGGGCCAGAGACATCGGCCGTTCGAGCGCTTGGCGATTTCCATCGATGGAAAAATTGGTGAAGTGGATGCGCTGGCAGCCTTTGCAACTGAAGATGGCCCGGCCGTGAAAGTTGGAAGCGGCGTGTAAAATGCTATGGCCGTCGCCAGCGATGCTAACGTCGTGCGCGCCATCCGGTAGCTTCATTTCCGACGAAACCTCGGTGACGCCTGCGGGCAAATGAACCACGCCCGTATGCGGCAGCACCATCAGTAGGGCGAGGATCAAGCGTTATTCTACTAACATGGCGATTGAGTTTCGCGGCGCGCGCCTCGGGCCGTTGCGCGATCTGACGATTTCCGCTCCCAATGGCGCGGTGATCGGCGTAGTCGGAGAAAAGGGCGCCGGCAAGGCCGCGCTGCTGCGGCTGGCTTCCGGTCAGGCCATGCCGGAAGCTGGGGAAGTGATCGCCGACGGCGAGCGGCGTTACCTGGGACCGCTGGACCCGCTGCAACTTTCGCCCGTGAATATTTTGCTAATAGAACATTCGCTCGCACAACATGACGCGCTGGTGAGAGCGCGCGCCCTGGCTGGAATCGATCGGCTGCGCAGCGCGGGCACGACGGTGCTGATCGTTTCGCATGAGCTCGATCTGCTGCAATCGCTGTGTGACGAAGTTTGGTGGCTGGACCGGGGAGAGCTGGTGCAGCGCGGCGACCCGCGCGAGGTTCTGGGTGCGTACCGCGAGAGCATCGCGGAGAAAGTTCGGGCCTGGGGCGCCACCCTCACGAGTCAAATGCTGAGCCCGCTGCGGCCCGCCATGCGGCGAGGCGATGGACGCGCGGAGATCTTGTCCATCGAGACCCTGGATGCCGCCGGAAATCTCACTGCCGTTTGGCGCAGCGGCGAGGATGCGACAGTGCGCGTCGCGGTGCGTTATCACGATCGAGTGGACCAGCCCGTAATCGGCATCCTGATTCGCACCCGCGTTGGCCTGGAAGTTTACGGGACGAATACGGAGTTGGAAAAGCTGGCCACGGGAACCTATGCCGCCGGCGACCGCATGCGGATCGAGTTCGGGTTCCGCTGCGATTTGTGCCCGGGCGAATACACCATTACGGCGGCGTCGCACGACGCGGACGGCACAACCCACGATTGGGTGGATGACGCGGTGGCGTTCGCGGTGGCCGATTCGCGCTACACCGCAGGCGTTGCGAATCTACGGGCCAAAGTGAAGTTGCTTGCCGACCCTACTTCTGTTCCAAAATAAACGTCGGCGCCACGCCCGAGAGCGTGGAGAAGCCCGCCGGGCCAACCGCGGTCAGCCAACTCGAGCAACCCTGCACCTTGCCGAGATAGGAATGCGGATGCACGTCCACCCGCATTTTCTGCATCTCCAGGTGGCCGTATTGCAGAACCGGGAACACATCCACCACCGGATCCATGGCTTCCTGCACCACGTACGGATTCCGCAGCGCGGAGCGTAGAGCTTTTTCCCAGCCGGCTTCGTCGACTTCCGAGCCACGGAAGGATTGCTGATCGGCTCCTTCGTCGTTGGGGCGCAGAACAAGCTTGTTGCGATTGTGCAGGATGAAATCCGGAAGATTGACAGTCCGGTTGTGGTATTTGGTCTTGGCTTCCTGAACCACGCGAGTCCACGGCACGAATTCCTTGATGGCTCTGCGCTCCGCCGCGGGAAAATCGGCGGTAATTTCTTCGTCGGTGAGCAGATCGAAAATGGCTTTCTTTTGCGCCAGCTCGGAGCGGAAGCTGTTCACCATGCAGAAGGCACGGTCGCGATAGGCGCGCAGCAGGGGATGCGATAGGTCGAACCGCACCAGGAATTCCTGGACTTTCACGCGGCGGAAAATCAAGTCGATGGGGAAATCGCCGCGGCGCAGAACGCCGTCGCGATATTCCAGTTGCTCGGGCGTAACAACTTCCACCGTGCAACCATCGCGGCGCAGGAACTCGGCGAGGATCGCGCTTTCACCGGACTCGGTGGCCTGGAACGGCTGGCGCAATTCGAGAATCGCGATGTTGGGCTGTTTGCTCTTGCCGCCCCATTCCTTATAGGCCTTGAGAATGGCGTTCAGCAGATACTTGGTGCCGGGCAATTTCTCCAGGCGATAGCGTTTGCGGAATTCCTTCACCGGCGCAGCGTCGTAAAAGATATCGGACAACGCCTCGCCATACGCGACACCCGTCGGCGTATCGGGAATGTAGCGCGAGAAGCGCAGCGTGCCGTTATTCAGGTGCGTGTCCAGTAGCGACGTGACGGCCGGGAATGAATAACCGGGATCGACGGCCGCGAGCATCTTCTCGGCGGGCAACAATTCCATGCGCGCCAGCAGCGCCGGGCTGTTCAGCGCCTTGGCTTGAACCCGCTGCAGCGAACTGGAGAACGACTCCACAGCCTTGACCAATCCAGTGTACTGTCGGCGCGTGATAAAATGCGGACGCAGAACTGGAGACACGGGCTTCCCACCGGCGACCAAATTGTGCGCCTTCATGCGTTCCTGGAGTTCGTGTGCCCAGGAAAGATTTTTGAAGTGGTCGCCTTCCAGGATTTTGTGATAGCGAGTGACGGCCTCGCTCAACTGGTTCATTGGCTTCTCGTGGCTCTCTGGACACAAGTATCGCACGGCAATGTGGAAAAAGTGAAGCAACCGCGCCGATTTTTAGCGACTTAGTACTTTAGTTTGTGATGTTTACGGGAGATTTTAGTAATTGCTCGGAGACATCCCTTAGGCGCTCTGGAATCAAACAAATTCACTTTGCAACGTTTTGCCGGGCTTCCAGCGCGAGCAGCTTTTTCTTGCGATCCACGCCCCAGCGATAGCCTCCCATCGCGCCATCCTCGCGCACCACGCGATGACACGGAATCGCAATCGCCACCGGATTGGCCGCGCAAGCTCGTGCGACTGCGCGAGCCGCTTTCGGAAGTCCGATATCGGCGGCGATCTTGCTGTACGATTTCGTGGCTCCGCGCGGAATCGCTTGAAGCGCTTCCCAAACGCGGCGCTGAAAAGCGGTGGCTTGAATGTCCAGCGGAAGAGACCCAGTGGAATTGCCTCGAATAATTGCGCGCATCGCTCGGACTTCCTCGGTGAGCTTGCGATCGGAGCGTGTGATTTCCGCCTTGGGAAACTCGGCACGCAATTCGTCCTCTAATATCGAGGGCGAATCTCCAAATTGCACGGAGCAAACTCCGCGCTCGGTGGCCGCGAGCAGCATTTTGCCGATGGGCGTGGACGCGATGGCGTATCGAATCGTCACGCCGGAGCCATGCTTGCGATAGCGTGAGGGCGTCATTCCCAGTTGTGCGGAAGCCCGCTCGTAAAGCCTGCTGGATGACCCGTAGCCGGCATCATAGAGCGAGCGTGTAACAGAGTGTCCTTCGCGAAGCCCGGCTTTAAGCGAATGCAGGCGGCGAGAATCGGAGTAGGCGCGCGGCGTGATGCCGGTTCTCGCTTTGAACGTCCGCTGCAAGTGGAAAGGACTCATCCCGAGCGCTCGGCTCAGAGCTTCAAGCGTGACCGGCTCGCCAGGATACGCGTCAATGTGACGGCAAACTTTCTCGACCAATTGCCCATTGGGATCGGATGTGGCCGCGGCTTCCGGCTTGCACCGCTTGCAGGGGCGGAATCCGGCGCGTTCGGCTGCATCGCGCGCGCGAAAGAAGACTACATTTTCTCGGCGAGGCCGCTTGGAGGGGCACGACGGACGGCAATAGATCCCGGTGGAGAGCACGGCGTAGTAGAAGACTCCATCCATGGAGCGGTCGCGCGCGGCCATCGCGTCGATCATCATCTTTGACATGCCCAATGCTAATCCGAATTACTAGTTTGAAACTATCCGAATCTTGCGCTCAAACTGACTTGTTTGTGGGGCGGGCGCCCTCGCCCGCGGCCGACGCCCTCGTCGGCTCCGTTACGGGTGCTCGTCCTTCGTCAACTCAAACGTGATCGTTCCCACCGGAAAACTCATGCGCGCGCGAATCTCCACCGGCAGGCGATGCGCGTCGTCCGTCAGCCACACAAACAGGTCGGCCTTGCGCGCGTACAGCACTCCGTTGAATAGGAAAACTTCATAGCGGATCGTATCGAAGGTTCCGGCTTTGATCCTGACTTGTTCGCGAGCCTGCGCCTCCACGCGCGCATAGGCGGTCTTTTTTCCGTCACTCATGGGAACATCCTTGCTTTGGCCGGGCTCCAGCTTGTCGATGCGAAGCTTATAAAGGCCGGCCAGGGCATCCATGGTGCAAGCGGGAATATCGACTTCGGATGTTTTGACGACGATGTTCTTGTCCAGATCGCGCTCCACATAACTGGCTTTACCGCGCGTCTTGTCGTAGACCACCTTGGTTTCGCGATGGCGCTTCCCCTCGATTGCGTCCAGGTTGGTCAAGGAGGTGCAAAAACCATCGTGCATGTCGGTCTTGTAGGTGTCTTCGAGCCTATAAAGCTTGGAGACCAGACCCCCGGATTCGATGCGCAGTTGCCCATCCCATCCGCGGGGTTCGCCCGGCTTAGGTTCCAGGCTTATGTGGGCGCTGCCCGCGTAAATCAAGCGCCACTCGATGTCGTAGGACAGTTTTTCGGCGGAGGGGAAGGGGGCGGAGGCGCCTTCAAAACCCTTGTACGGAATGGTGCCGGCCAGGGCCGCTGGTTGAGGCCTGGAATCGGACGGGATCAGCAACAGGGCCAAACACGCGCCGATCAGACGCGGGGGAAGACGTCCGGTCATTCAGCTAGAGTTTGACAGACTCGTGAAGTTGGCGCAATCGAGGCGCCGCATTTCGCATCCGAGAGTTTCCCCGCCGTCCGCGCACTCAAGTTAGCAAGAATGTTCAAAACGATTCGCGGTAAACTAAGCTTATGAATCCCGCCATCAGCCAGTGGGGGCCGGTCGCCGTCATTGTTGGCGGCTATTTGCTCGGGATTTATTTCCAGAACCGGCGCATCGACGATTTGCGCGACTCCATGAACCGGCGCTTCGACGATCTCCGTGACTCCATAAACAAGCGCTTCGACGGTCTACATGACTTGCTTAAATCCGAGGTGAAGCGCCTCGATGAGCGCCTCGACCACCTGGAACACCCCATCGTCCGCCAATCCTAGCCGCGATCGCCCTCGTATTCCTTGAATTCCTCGTATTCCTACGTTCCCGGCCGCGTCTACTTGCGCTTGGATGTTAACCTGGAATTACACGCATGCCCCTTTCCGATTCGTTCTTTGGCCAGAAGTTTGGCATCACCGAGCACGATCTCGAGTCCTATCTTTCAGAAGCCCTGGGGGCGGGCGGCGACTACGCGGATCTGTACTTCGAATACCTGGCCACCAGCCAGCTCAGCATCGACGAATCCATTGTGAAGAGCGCGGTGCAGGGTGTCTCCCTGGGCGTGGGTGTGCGCGTGATTTGGGGCGAGCGAACCGGCTACGCCTATAGCGACGATCTGAACCCGGAGAAGATCCGCAAAGCGGCACGCGTGGCGGCCTGTATCGCGAGCGGACCTTCCAAGGTCGACAAAACGGGGTTCCAAGAGGTTCGCCGGCGCGATCTCTATCCGCTGGTGACGTCGCCAAATGAAGCTAGTTTAGATGAGCGCGTGGAGTTGGTGAAGCGCGCCGATCGAGCAGCACGGGCGGTGGACCCGCGTGTGTTTCAAGTGCAGGCCAGCTATCTCGACAGCCTGCGCCACGTGCTGGTGGCGACCAGCGATGGCGTGCTGAGCGCAGACCGTCAGCCGCTGGCGCGTCTGGGTGTGTCGGTGCTGGCGCGCGAGAGCGAAGGCCACCCAAATAGTGTTCCGCAGCGAGGCTACTCGGGCGGCGGCGGACGTGTGGGGCTGGAGTTTTTCGAGCTCGAACACTCGCCGGAACATTTCGCGCGCGAAGCAGTGCGGCAGGCCATTGTGCAACTGAATGCAGTGCCGGCGCCGGCGGGCGAGATGACCGTAGTGCTGGGACCGGGATGGCCGGGCGTACTGCTGCATGAAGCGGTGGGGCACGGCCTGGAAGCGGACTTCAACCGCAAGAAAGTCTCGGCGTTCAGCGACCGGATCGGCCAGCAGGTGGCCAGCCCGCTGTGCACCGTGGTTGACGACGGCACCATTCGAAACCGCCGCGGATCGCTCAACGTGGACGACGAAGGCGCGCCCACGCAGGAAAATGTGCTGATCGAAAAAGGCGTGCTGCGCGGCTATTTGTACGACAAGCTTTCCAGCCGGTTGCTGCGCTCGCGGACCACCGGCAGCGGCCGCCGCGAAAGTTATCAGCACGTTCCCATGCCGCGCATGACCAACACATTCATGCTGGCGGGCGAGAGCGATCCGGAAGAGATTATCCGTTCCACACCGCGCGGATTGTATTGCGCGAATTTCGGCGGCGGCCAAGTGGACATCACCAGCGGCAATTTCGTGTTCAGCGCCTCGGAAAGTTATCTGATCGAGGACGGCCACATCACCCGGCCGGTGCGGGGCGCGACCTTGACCGGCAACGGACCGGAGGCGCTGAAGTACGTGAGCATGGTGGGACACGATCTGAAGCTGGATGAAGGCATAGGCATCTGCGGCAAGGAAGGGCAGAGCGTGCCGGTAGGCGTCGGGATTCCAACTGTCAAGATCGATCGCATGACGGTGGGCGGCACGGGCTGATTGGATCCACATGATCGACCCCGAGCTGGCCAGTCAAGCAGTTCGTCACGCGCTGGAGCGCGGTGCTACCGACGCCGAATGCACTCTCGCGGAAGGCGAAGAATTTTCCGCGCAAGTGCGCATGCGCGAGCTCGAAACACTGAAGGATGCCGGATCGCGGCGCGCCGGATTGCGTGTCTTGATTGGCAAACGCGTGGGCTCGGCGCACACTTCCGATCTTTCGAGCGAAGGAATGCGGCAGATGGTGGAGTCCGCGCTCGCACTAGCCGCCATCTCCACCGCAGATCCGTACGCAGACTTGCCGGAATCCTCCGAACTGGGATCCCTCCCCGGCGATTTGCGGCTTTACTCAGACGACATTCACAAATTCGACACCGCCGCGCGGATTCAAGCTGCCATCGACACCGAGGAAGCCGCGCTGTCCTGGGACCCGCGCATCACGAATTCCGAAGGAGCATCGTTCAACGCCTATGAGGGCCGGCGCGTATTCGCAAACTCGCGAGGTTTTGTGGGCAGCTATCGCACCAGCAGTTGCTCGTTAAGCGCCATGCCGGTGGCGCGGCAGGGCGACTCCATGGAGCGCGATTTTTGGTATTCCTCCGCGCGCAGCTACTCCAATCTTGACACTCCCGCTAACGTGGGCCGCCGCGCCGCTGAGCGGACCGTGCGGCGCTTGGGCGCGCGCAAAGTCCCCACGCAAAAGGCGCCCGTGATTTTCGACTCGGTGACGGCCCGATCGCTAATCGGCAACATCTTCGAGGCAGTGGAAGGCGATGGAATTTATCGCAAAGCTTCGTTCCTGGAAGGCAAGCTGGGCGAGCGTGTGGCGTCGGAGAATGTGACCGTCATTGACGACGGGGGGCTCGCGGGGTTGTTTGGCACTTCGCCCTTCGACGACGAGGGAGTTCCATCGCGGCGGACGGTGGTGATCGATCACGGAGTGCTGCGAAGTTACTTGTTGAATACCTACACGGCCAGGAAGCTGGGCATGCGCACCACCGGCAACGCGGCGCGCGGCGTCACTGGGAATGCGGGCGTCGGACACGGGAATTTTTTCCTGGAGAAAGGCCAGCGGCCGCCCGAGGAGATCATCCGCGGAATCCGCAGGGGACTCTATGTTACCGAGCTGATCGGCCAAGGCGTTAATGTCGTAACCGGCGATTATTCGCGAGGCGCGGCCGGTTTGTGGATTGAGAATGGCGAGTTCGCCTATCCTGTGTCCGAGATCACCATCGCGGCAACGCTGCAGCAGATGCTGATGGACGTGGAAGCCGCGGGCTCCGATCTGGAATTTCGAGGCTCGGTGGCGTCGCCGACCCTGCTGATCCGGGAGATGACCATCAGTGGGCAGTAGAGCCGCCATCTTTGTGCTCGCCATCGCGGCGGTTTTGACCGGCGCATTGCTCTGGTTCGTCAATCGTCCCAAGCCCGCGGCTGCAAATGCGCCGTTGTCGGCCGACGCCAAAGCGTACGTGCGCAATCTGCAGCTCACCGAAGTCACCATGAAGGCTACCGAGAGTTACGTGAAGCAGACGGTGACTGAGATCGAGGGCAAAATCAGCAACTCCGGCGGCCGCATCGTGCGGCATGCCGATGTTTACTGCGTGTTCTACAACTTGTACGGCGAGGTGATTTTGCGGGAGCGCGTCCCCATCGTGGTAACCAACCTGAAGCCCGGCGAGACACGAGCGTTCCGGTTGCCTTTTGATGACATCCCCGGAGGCTGGAACAACCAGATGCCCCAGTTAGTGATCGCACGCATCGAGTTCACCTGATGGCGCGCATTCTGGTTGTCGAAGACGACGCGATCCAATTGGAAATGCGCCAGCAGATTTTGGAGCACGCGGGTCACCAGGTGGTGGCCGCGCAAAATGCCTCCGAAGCGTTGGAGCGCTGGACGGGCTGTCCGGTGGTCCTCATGGACCTGCGCATTCCAGAACCAGAAGATGGCTTGCGGTTAATCCGGGCAATCGCCGGCGCCGCGCGGATCATCGTGCTCTCCGGTGGGGAAGTGGATTCAACGCTGCCCGTTGATGAGTTCCTTACGAAGCCCTGCCCCTCGCGAAGGCTGCTGGCTGCGATCGAAAAATGGACGAGCCCAGTAAAATAACGCCGGCCCCGAGGGTCGCGAGTGAAATCCACTGCGTGTAAGAAAGACCCAAGTGCAGGCCCTGCTCGTGGAAACGGTAGAACTCGATGACGAAGCGCGCGGCCGAGTAGAGCGTGAGATACCAGCCCAGGATCGTACCGGCGGTGTGCGCCCTGGCGATCTGCCAATAGAGGAAAAGAAAGATCAGGAAGTCAGCGGCCGATTCGTAGAGCTGCGTGGGATGCAGCGGAACGCCCAGAGGAACTCCCGTAAGTTCGGCGGCCTGCGGGTTGTGGAAGGTCACTGCCCAAGGAGCATGCGTCGCAATGCCATAGCAGCAGCCTGCGGAGAAGCAACCCAGGCGGCCGATGGCTTGGCCCAGCGCGATGCCAGGCGCGAAAACGTCGCAAGTTGCAAGGATCGGCAAGCGCTGGCGGCGCATATACAGAACGGCGACCGCGAAAGCCACCACGAATCCACCCTGGTACACACCCGCGGCTTGCAGAGTGCTCAGAGAGAAGAGTGAACCCGGATCGTTCCAGTAGCTCTTGAAATCGAACAGGATCATGAACAGCTTCGCGCCGGCCAGCCCGGCGAGCGCGCAGTAGATGGCAAGATTAGTGACGCGCTCGACGGGAAGCTTGGCTCGTTTCGCCAGACGGGTGATGATCCACAAGGCCGCCAGGAACCCAATGGCGACCAGAGTGCCGTAAGTTGGAATGAAGAAGTTACCGATCGATATTAACTTCGGAAACATGGCTGACTTTCCGCTCCCTCCCGCGCCACATGTCCAACAGCAGCAGGCATGCGCCAATGGTAATCGCGCTATCGGCCACATTGAAGGCCGGGAAGTAATGCTGGCCGGCGTGCGCTTCCAGGAAATCGGTCACGGTGCCGTTGACAATTCGATCATACAGGTTTCCGAATGCTCCGCCCAAGATGAACCCGAGCCCGGTGCGCAGAACCGCGTCCATCTGGCCACGCAGAAGAACGGTGGAGATCGCGACCAACACGGCTGCCGAGAATCCGATCAGCAGAACATCGCGCCATACGCCCGACGCATTCGATAGCATGCCAAAGGCGATCCCCGGGTTTTCGCTATGCACAATGTTGAAGAATCCGGGTATGACGGTTAGCGAATCGGCGCCGGATACATGCGTCTTGATTGCGCTTTTGGTGACGCGATCCAGCACAACCACTGCAGCTGCGACAAGAAAAGGGAACAGCCGTCGGCGCATTTACTTAATCGCGTCGCTGCAGGCCGCGCAAAGCGTCGGGAATTCCGGATTACTTCCCACATCCAGCGTGTATTTCCAGCAGCGCTCGCATTTAATTCCGTCAGCGGTCTGGATTTCGATGGAATAGGGTCCTTCCCGTAGTTCGACTTGAGACACAATGAAGACGGCCGGCAGATCTGCCGCAGATGCCTGAAGCAATGGATAGAGAGGATCCGGCGCCGTCACGATCGCTTTCGCTTCCAGTGACTTGCCGACACGTTTCTCCGCTCGTTCAATCTCAATCTTCTTTAGTACGTCGTCGCGAACCGCCATCACTGCGTCCCACTTTGCCAGGTTCTTTTCGGTGATGCCTTTCGTCAGCTCATCCGCTTCCGGCAAAAGCGCGAGATGTACGCTCTCCGGGCTGTTGGCGGGCTTGGAAAGGTAGCCCCACGCTTCCTCGCAGGTGAAGGACAGCAACGGCGCGAGTAGACGAACCAACGCATACACCATTCGATACGCAGCGGTTTGAGCGGAACGGCGGGCGCGCGAGCCGGGTGCGGCAGTGTACAGGCGGTCTTTGGCGATATCAACCCAGACGGCACTCAATTCCGTGGTCGCGAAATCGTAAACCGCGCGGTAGACTTTATGGAAGGCATATTCGTCATACCAGGCACGGCATTTCGCCACTAATTCTTCTGTCTTTAGAAGAATCCATTGATCGATTTCCACCAGCTGATCGCCGGGAATGGCGTCCGCGCCCGGATTAAAGTCATATAAGTTCCCCAGCAGGTTGCGGAATATCTTATTACGAAAGTCCACGTAGGCCTTGCCGAGACTCTTAAGGATGGCGTCCGAGAGGCGGACGTCTTCGACGAAATCGACTGAAGACACCCACAGCCGCAGAACATCCGCGCCAAACTTCGAGATTACTTCCTCGGGCTCGATACCGATGCCCAGCGATTTGGACATCGCGCGGCCTTGATCGTCGAGTGTCCAGCCGTTAGTGGCGCATTCCCGATACGGCGCGGCGCCCTTGAGAGCGACTCCGATCAGCAGAGAGCTGTGAAACCAGCCGCGGTATTGATCGCCGCCCTCGATGTACATGTTGGATGGCCAGGGCAGGCCATTCTCCGGCGTTAACACCGCCAGGTGGCTGGACCCCGAATCGAACCAGACATCGAGAATGTCCGACTCTTTGCGGAATTCACGTCTGCCGCAACGCGCGCAGCTAACTTCTGAAGCAATCAGCTCGGCGGCCGAATGCTCATACCAGGCGTCGGCCGACTGCTGGCGGAAAAGCTCCACGACGCGATCGAGAACCTTGCGGTCCGTCATCGGTTCCTGGCAGTTCTCGCAATAGAACGCGATGATCGGAACGCCCCACACGCGCTGGCGCGAGATGCACCAGTCGGGCCGCGTGGCGATCATGTTAGACATGCGCTCCTCGCCCCACGCAGGTATCCACTTGACGTCCTTAATGGCTTTCAGCGTCCGCTCGCGCAGATCATTGCGCTCCATGCCGACGAACCACTGTTCAGTGGCGCGAAAAATCGTCGAGTTGTGGCAGCGCCAGCAATGCGGATAGCTGTGCTTGATCTTCTCCTCGCCGAGAAGCGCTCCGTGCGATTTCAAAATCTCGCTAACGATGGGGTTCGCTTGCCAGACCGTCTTGCCGATTATCTCTTCGGGAAGCCGGCCCGCCGCGCCTTCCGCGTGGTAGAAGCGTCCGGCGGGATCAACCGGGCAGTAGATCGGAAGGCCGTACTTAACGCCGACCTCGAAGTCCTCCTGGCCGTGTCCGGGCGCGGTGTGGACAGCGCCGGTGCCCTGCTCCAGCGTTACGTGATCGGCCAGAATCCCGAGCGAATCGCGATCGAGAAAGGGATGGCGGAAGATGGCGCCTTCGAGCTTCGCGCCTGGAAAAGCGGCGAGGACTTTCGGATTGTCCCAACCAAGTTTTTCCGAGGTCACCTTTAACAATTCGAGCGCGACGATGTAGACTGCATCGCCAACTTCGGCAGCAACATACTCGAACTTCGGATGATAGGCAATGCCGACATTCGCCGGGATGGTCCAAGGCGTCGTGGTCCAGATCAGGCCGTAGACGTTGCGTCCGGCCAGCGCCGGATCGATCGATGCAGGCTCGGATGTCAGCGCAAACCGCACCCAAATGGACGGGCTGCTGTGCTCCTCATATTCGATTTCAGCTTCTGCCAGCGCGGTGCGATCGTGGATGCACCAGTTCACGGTCTTCAGACCTTTGTACACGTAGCCGCGGTCCAGGAATTCGACGAACGCGCCCGCAATCACAGCCTCATACTGCGGGCTCATGGTGAGATACGGATCCTGCCAGCGCCCCAGAATTCCGAGCCGGATGAAATCGGCGCGTTGCAGATCGACGTACTTCGCGGCGTACTTTCGGCACTCGGCGCGGATCTGCGCCGTGGTCATTTGCGCTTTGCGCGGACCCAATTCGCTGTCGACCTTGATCTCGATGGGCAAGCCGTGGCAATCCCAGCCGGGAACGTAGGGCGAATCGTAGCCCTCCATGGTCTTGAGCTTGACGATAAAATCCTTGAGGAGCTTGTTGAGCGCGTGGCCCAGATGAATGTTGCCGTTGGCGTAAGGCGGCCCGTCGTGCAGCACGTACATGGGACGTCCGCCGCGCGCGCCGCGAATCTTCCCGTACAGATCTTCCGCATCCCAGCGAAGCAGCGTCTTTGGCTCCATCTGAGCCAGATTCGCCTTCATTGGGAAATCGGTCCGGGGTAGATTGACAGTTTTCTTCAGGTCCACGCTTGCGGCGCCCATGGGGATACTTTCATCGTACTAGATGGTCGTGGGACGTGGGTCGTGGGCGCTTCGAAACTCGGTAGACTTGGTGAGAATGCTTCGTAGAGAATTCATCCAGACCGCCGGGGTCGCCGCCGGCACCGTTCTTACAGGCCGTGGGCTGTTGGGCGCGCCACAAGCTGACACTGCGGCAAAGCGGCGAGAAGTGCGCGTGGGCGGGAAGCGCGTCAAGGTAGTCGACATACACGCGCACGCCGTGATCGCCGAGACTGCTGATGTGGTGAAAGGTACGCCACTGGAGCGTTACGGGCGCCCTGGGATCCGGGCGCTCGGACCGGACCGGATCCAAGAGCTGGACAAGCGCGGCATCGACGTGCAGGTGGTGGACATCAATACCTTCTGGTGGTACGCGGCGGATCGCGACCTTGCGACAAAGATCGTCCAGGTCCAGGACGAAGGTCTCGCGAAATGGTGCGCGGCGCATCCGGACCGCTTCGTGGCGTTCACTTCGCCCGCGCTGCAATTTCCGGATTTGGCGGCGCAGCAGGCCGAGCACGCGGTGAAGAAGTTGGGAATGCGCGGAATCGCGATCGGCGGCCACGTGGCAGGCGAGCCGCTGTCGATGCCGAAGTACGATCCGTTCTGGGCCAAAGTGCAGGAGCTGGGTGTGATGGTCTTCATGCATCCCAACAACGCGGAGAACGTGGCTAAGACCGATGCTCTCGCGGGAGCGGGCGATCTGGGCAACGTCATCGGAAATCCGCTGGAGACTGACCTCTTCTTGACGCACCTGATCTTCGACGGGATGCTGGACCGCTTCCCCGGCCTCAAAATCTGCGGCGCGCACGCGGGCGGCTTTCTGCCCTCCTATTTGGGACGCACGGACGTGGCTTGCGACGTGCGCCCAAACGCCAAGTGCGTGAACAAGAGGCATCCGCGGGAATATATGCACGATCAGATCATGGCCGATTCGATGGTCTTCTCAGCGGAGGGCGTGCGGCACCTGGTGGCCGAAATGGGCCCGACCCAGGTGGTGTACGGGACCGACATGCCGTACGTCTGGCCGGACACCATCGACGCGATTCTGGAGGCCGAGATCCCCGACGCGCACAAGGAAGCGGTGTTGGGCGGGAACCTGGTGAAGTTGCTGAAGCTGTAGCGGGGAGGCTGCGGCACGCTAGAATTGGCGTTTGAGTTTACTCCATCAGCATTGGCACTTCATCGCGAGTCTGGTTTCGATCGTAGTGGTGGACTTGACGTTGAGCGGAGACAACGCGGTGGTGATCGCGGCGGCCGCCAAGTCACTCCCGGCGGACCTGCGGAAAAGCGCTTTGATCGCCGGCGCAGCGTGCGCAGTGATTGCGCTGGTGACCGCAACCTTTTTCGCATCGCGTTTGCTGCACGTCAAATTTCTGCAAGTAATCGGTGGCATCGCGATTCTTTGGATCGCACTCAACTTATTTCGCGAAGATCCGCCGCTTCAGTCTTCAGCAGGGAACCTGACGGGCCTTTGGAAGGCGATGTGGTTCATTATCGTCGCCGACGTCACAATGTCCACCGACAATATACTGGCCATCGCCGCACTCGCGCAGGGCAATTTCGCACTCCTGTTATTCGGACTGGGCATCAGCATCCCGCTGGTGGTCTTCGCCAGTGGCCTGCTGGCAGCCTTGATGGACAGATATCATGTCATCGTCTACATCGGCGCCGCTCTGCTCGGAAGAGTGGCCGGGCAAATGATCACCACCGATGCCTTTATTGCGCAGAGATTCGCCCCCAGTGAGGCGGTACGCTACTCGGCGGAAGCGGCCGGCGCCATTGGCGTGCTTCTGACCGGATGGTGGATTAAGAAGCGCTCCAGGAAAGCTGCGGGTTAGCGCTGCACCGACCCAGAGCTTTCGTGGAGCTCATCGGAGATTCGACCGGAGCCGTTCTTGGCCCGCAGCTCGCGTTCAGCCCGATGCCAATCCTCGTCGGAGGAACCATGCGGGCAGCCCCGCTCGCACCACAGCTCGTAGGCCCGCGCCTTGATCTCTTCAATGTCCGGGCCATCGGAAACCAGCGGATGCTCCTCTGGAACCTCGTTTTGTTCCGGATAATGTTCGGCGTCCACGGCCGAAGCGGTCTTGGACTTGCCGTCGCGATCGCTAACTTGAGTTGGCGTTGCCATACGTGGGCTCCTTGCTCCACGTGATAGACGCAGGGGCGCGAACAAAGTGACAAACCGGGGGCCTTAGCCGTGCGAGTTCATCTCACTCGACGTGCCGCCGGCGGCCGGGACATAGCATTTTAGCGTGTAATCCATCACCATGCGATTGGCGTTGAAGCGCCAGCCCAGCGTGCGGATGGTGCGTTTCATGCGCTTGATCCAGCCGCGGGGCAAGCCGTCCCGGTCGCGCTGGTAGTACAGCGGAATCACTTCTTCGCGCAGTACGCGGTACAGGTCGTCGCCGTCGCGCGTGTCGTGAACATTCATGTTGGAATGCGTTCTTCCGGCGCCGATGGCGAATCCATTGAGGCCGTCGTACGCCTCGGCCCACCAGCCGTCCAACACCGAAAGGTTGAGGCCTCCGTTCAACACCACCTTTTGGCCGCTGGTGCCCGAAGCCTCCAGCGGACGCCTGGGATTGTTGAGCCATACGTCGACACCCTGCACGAAGAGCCGGCCGACGTTGATATCGTAATCCTCGACGAAAACAAATTTGTCGGAGAACTGCGGATCGCGCATCAATTCTGCAATTTGCTGTAACACCCGCTTGCCGGGCTCATCGCGCGGGTGCGCCTTGCCGGCAAACACAAACTGCACCGGGCGCTTGGGATCGTTGACCATCAAAGCCAACTTTTCGATGTCGGCCAGAATCAGGTTGGCGCGCTTGTAGGTGGCGAAACGCCGAGCAAATCCGATGGTGAGCGCGTCCGGGCTAAACACTCGGCTGAGCCTTTGCTTTATTTCAGGCGATTCGCTGCGTCGTTCGGCCTGTTCCACCGCGCGGCGGCGCACGAACTCGAGCAGGCGCTGTTTCAGGGCTCCGTGCGTCTCCCACAGCTCGCCATCGTCGACGTTTTCGATTCCTTCCCAGATCCGGGCTTCGCCGCTGTGCTCGTGCCATCCGTTGCCAAGGTGGCGATCGTAGAGCCGGAACATTTGCGGCGCAAGCCAGGTGGGCACGTGCACGCCGTTGGTGATGTGCCCAATCGGAACTTCATCTTCGAGTTTGCCGGGGTAGAGGCTGGTCCACATGGCGCGGGAAACTTCGCCATGCAGGGCCGAGACGGCATTGGCGCGCCGCGACAGCTTCAGACCCAGGACAGTCATACAGAACTCTTCGAATTCGTTGCCTGGGATCTCGCGGCCCAGGTCCATCAGCTGGCGATCGGAAAGGCCCAGGCGCTCGCGCAACGGGCCGAGATGCTCCTCGATAAGTCCAGAATTGAATCGATCATGACCGGCGGGCACGGGCGTGTGCGTGGTGAAAACCACCTCGCGGGAAACGCGCGGCACGGCCTGCTCGAAGGTCAGCCCCTCCTCTTGCATCCGGCTGGCGATGGCTTCCAGCACGGCGAATCCGCTGTGCCCCTCGTTCAGGTGCAGCACCGAAGGCTTGATGCCCATGGCCTTAAGAGCGCGGAACCCGCCCACGCCCAGCAGCAGCTCTTGTCGCACGCGTATGCGGCCATCGCCGCCATAAAGCCGCGAGGTCAGTTCCCGATCCTCGGGAGCATTGCCTTCCACATTGGAATCCAGGAGCAGCAGATCGATCCTGCCTACTTTCACGCGCCACACCTTCGCGCTGATCACACCGCTGCGAGTCTCCAGCTCCACTACCACCGGCTCGCCATTCTTTCCGATGGCGGGCTCCATGGGAAGCTGATTCACGTCGGTTTGCAGGTATTGTTCCTGTTGCCAGCCATGGCGGTCGAGATTCTGGCGGAAGTAGCCTTGACTGTAGAAGAGGCCGATTGCGACCAGGGGAATATCGAGGTCGGACGCGCTCTTCACGTGATCGCCCGCCAGCACGCCCAGGCCGCCCGAGTAAATAGGTAAAGACTCGTGCAGCCCGAACTCGGCGGAAAAGTAGGCCACCGGCCGCGGCCGCAATACGCCGGCATGCGTGGCGCCCCAAGTGCGATCCGCGCGCAAGTACTCTTGCTGGCGGCGATAAGCATAATTGATGCGGCCGTGCAGCACCAGCTCGCCGGCGCGGCGCTCGAGTTTGGCCAAAGGGATTTCGGAGAGTAGCGCGATGGGATTGTGATTGAGCTGCCGAAAACGCAGCGGGTCCAGGTCGCGGAACAGGCTGGTGGAATCGTTATCCCAGCTCCACCAGAGATTGCGGGCGAGCGACCAGAGGCGCTCCTGCACCGGCGCGATGAATCGATCCAGCGCGCGCGCTTCACTGACCACCGGCGCTACCTGCGCGGCGGCTTCCACCAGCATCTGCACTTCGTCGTCGGTGAAGGTGCGGGCTTCGATAGTTTGAACCACCAACACGCCCTGCAAGACGCCCTGGTCGATCAGCGGAACACCGCAAAACGACTGGTAGGATTCCTCGCCGGCTTCGCTGAAATATTTGAACCGATGATGACTGGTAGCATGTTCCACGGCCACCGGCCGCACCTGCTCGGCCACCAGACCCGCCAGCCCTTCGTTCAGCGCCATGCGAAGAGTGCCGATGCATTTCTGGCGAAGTCCAAGGGTAGCGGCCAGCACCAGATTCGCGCGATCCGGCTCCAGCAAGTACGCCGAGCAGACGTCGGTCTGAAAGCGCCCAGCGATCAATGCGACCACGTTCATCAGCGTCTCGGCGGGCTTGCCTCCCTCGGCCGCGAGATGGCCGATCTCTTCCAAGGTCAGTACGTAACTGGCAGCACGGGCGCTGGCCGTTTGGGTCATAGTCGAAACTCCCTCGTGAGACTACTCGAGCGCGAATCGTCAAACGACGGAGTTATGACATGCACGGCCAATGGCCAGAACTTGGGCTCCACTGCGTCCTGGCAGCGGAGGGCGATTGGCTACCTATTTAGTCTATGCGGATTGCCGGCGCGCGGCAAATCGGATACGTTACCGCGATCGGGCGCCGTACTACTTCCCTGAGTTGTACGGCGACATTTATTTAACAAGCGATGGAACCCGATCGATATGGAACGTGAACGCGCGGGGTGACCGTGCGCTAATACATCAATCAGGAGACCTTAATGAATTCACGTTGGATAACGATAATTTGCCTTGGCTGCATCGTCCTTCTGCCAGGCCAAGTGGCCTTGGCGCAAGTCTGCCACGCCACGAATTCACGTTTGAATGGTCAGTTCGGCTTCGTCGCAAGCGAGGCCGGTACAGTAGTGGCGACCACTTCCACGCCAGGCACGGTTAGCCCGGTCACGAGCCCGTACAGCACCACCGAGCTTGGAACCCTGCTGGGTGGAATCTCGGCGGGAAACCAGTTCACCCTCAGCGGTGTTTTGAATTTCGATGGAGTGGGCAACATAGACGCGACTTCGGCCGGAACAGAGCTGGTGGTTGGAACCTATGGCGTGAATTCCGACTGTTCCATCAGCGTGTCGCTCAAGGACGCCTTCGGCGCGACCACACCCGCAATCCAGTTGGCGGGCGTCATTCTTGGAACCGGCTCTGAGATCGATCTTACCTCCGTGTCGAACGTCCAACCGCCGAGTGTGTCGGTACCAACGACGGCCGGCAGCGCCGCTGCCGGATCAGGATTAACAATCAAGCTAGTCCCAGTTCTTAACCGGAATGGGTGCTCTGTCGCAAGTCTGAACGGGTTGTATGGTTTTGTACTGAACCCGATTGCGATTCAGGCGTCGACGGCCGGCACCGTCGCCGCTCAGCCTTCGAAGGTGATTGGATACCTCAATTTCGATAGCGCAGGCCACATCGTGCCGCAGGCCGCCTGGGCTAACATGTCAACCTCACCGACTACATTCTCAACCCTGGCTTTCACCGGAACCTATACCGTAAATGCGGACTGCTCCGGGACGATGATGATCGGCAATTCGTCCAGCTTAGCGGCTACCAGCGCGAGCAATACGAGCGCGATCTCGATCGACTTCGTGATTTCTCCGCCGACGATTATCGCGTCAGCGGGGAGCACGAATCCCAACGGCTTTTCCGGGCCCCCCGATCTCAACCTGAGCTTTACCACCTCCGAGGTAGCCGGCTGGGGCTACGCAATTCCGCAATAACAGCCAGGCGGCCCACCCGTGTCGCTGGCCGCGAAGCGTTTCTCCGGCCGGCGCCGCGGATGCCCAGATCGGATGTCCAGATCGAGGAATTCAAGTCACGAGGGATATACTAAGCTTGTAGGGTACTTTCCTGCCGCGCCTTGTGAGCGATCCGCGGACCACGTCTTCGTCCCCGAATTTCCCGACCGGAGTCGAAACGATGTCTGCTGCAGCCGCCAAGGCCACTTTGACAAAACCGTCTACTGACCGCAGCCTGGAACTTATCCGCTATATCAATCTGAAGCTCGCGGCGCTGGGGCAACCGATCAGCCGCAGCACGGCGGACCCCGCGTTTCTTGAAATCGCCGGACCGTTGCTGCGCAACTATCTTCAGAAGGATCAACTGCTGGGCAATCGACTCTGCCCGGCGGACACGCGCATTCAATCGTTCCTCGATAGCTACCTCGGCGACGTCTCCCCCAACGGCACCGCGCGGCTGCCGGTGGGCACTTTCGTGCTGGATCGCGAAGGCATGGCGCGTATCATGTCGCTGCCCGCCAGCGCCGACGTTTTTACTTCACCCTGCCTCCAGTCGTATCGCGTCGCACAAGGGGTGCTGCACAATCCCAAGAGCGACAAGCGGACAACGCAGGGCATCTTTCACATCGCCGAAGGCGGCCTCCCGGTTCCGGCCGACAAGATCGCGGTTCCGAAACGGGCGTTCGCGGCACTGTGGGCAGCCGCGCTCAATCCGCCGGCTAGTATGATGGTGCTTCCGTTCACCGCCGATCAGGACGAGCTAGTGCGCTGCTTCGTATCGTTATTGCTGCGGCCGCTGGTGTGCCCGGCCACCGGCCGCGATCCCGAAAAGTCCATGGAGATCCGTTTCATCGCGCCGGGCAGTCTGGTGAGCAATCTCGATTTTGTCGAAAGCATTTTCGGCAATGGCGGCGATCCGTATCTGCCCGAGAATGACGCGGCTCTGGATGCATTGCATTGGACCGGTCACACGGGATGCGTGGTCCTGGCGCCGCACCTGGCCGGGATCAGAAAGAAAGACATCGGGCTGCCCCATATCAGCGAGGCTACCGAGCGCCAGCGCCGCGATCGGATGTGCTGGGAGACCGAAGACGAGCCGTACAACGGCGGCTCGGCCTTCAAGATCACGTGCCGGGATCGGCGCGGCGTGATGGTCACCATCCTCGCCGACAATTACTACGGCTATTGCAAGAAGGAAGTGAAGACGCAGATCAGCTTCGCCGCGAACCTGTTCGGGCTGTGCGAGGAGGAGCACGCCGGCGGCGCCATCGCCTTCGCCACTTACGTATTGGGCCAGGAGTTTTATGCCGGCCGAACCGTCAGCTTGAAGAAAGCGAAATACTCCGACGCGCTTTGTTTACTGGGCGATCTCGCGGAGCTGCGGCCGGAGGGTTACGCCAAGGACAAGCGTTTCTCCGACATTTATTACGTGCCGGAGGATTCGGTCTTCAACGTTTTGGAGGGAACCATCCGGTGGCGGCAAGGCGATCAAGATCGGATCCTCACCCTGCGCCACGATGCCACGTACTTCCTGCCGTCCGGCTTCCGCATCCGATTGGAGAAGCAGCACGGTGGAACGGCTTGGAGATTGGTCGGCGCGCGGCCGCGTGGAACGCTGTGCCACAAGCCATGCACGGTTTCGGGCGGCGGCAAATCCGAGATCTCCAAATCGATCGCGAACGCGCTGCTCAAGGGCCCGGTGTTCGTCAAGGATTACCAGCGCGACATGGACCAGGTGGCCGAGATTTTCGCGCGCGATTTCTCTTCGGTCTACCGGCAGCGCACTCCCGATGCGCGCACTCGCCGCCCCATCCTGAGCCCGGAGCGCACGCTGGGTTCAGTGATTCAATTGATGACCCCGTCGCGCGAGCACACCGCCGAACATAACGCCTGGGTGCGCGAGCTTCCGCAAACCATCCGGCAGCTTCTGTTCACGGTGAAGCGCTACTACCAGCCGGAATGGGGAGACAACTGGCGCGAGCACTTCACGGTGGATCGCATCAACGGGTTCCTCGGGCATGAGCTCAAGTTCGACAACCAGCCGCTGGTGAGTAATTATCTGCGGGTGGGTTTCGATCCCGGCGGCGCCTGGCGCATTTACAAGCTGCGGCCGGATTTTCACCCGGCGGACAAAGTCCCGGTGGAAGACGACATCACCGCTTCGGTGGTGTTGCCGCGCGAGAGCTTGAGCGATCTCGATCCCGAACATCCAAACCCCAGCGTGAAGTTGGTGGCCAACTGCGAACGGCGCCTCTTTCAAAGGCCGGATGACGCGATCCGCCGCGGGGCCGATCGCCAAGCCGAGGCCGACATAGCCAGCTTGGGCAATTTCTTTTCAAATTATGAACCGTTCGACGCCGAGCAGGCGCGCGCATTGGTGGATCACGTGGCGGAGTTCGATCGCTACACCGAGCCAATGAAGCAACGGCTGGAAAGTTTTTTGCAGCAGTTGCCGGCCGAGCATGCCCCGTCGTATGTGGTCTCCTCGGCGCATCCGCGCGTAGTGAATGGAGCGCCTTCCACAAACCCCCGCTATCTGCAGCCGCGGCCCGATCTGGTGAATCCGCGCGATTCGTACCTGGCGGAAATCGCAGCGCGCCTGGAGCGCGAGATCCCTTCCGAGCGCCCGGTTTATCAGCCCGTGAATGCGGTCCTGGCGGGCCGCAGGAACAGCCCCGCGGATCTGAAAGCCGGGCTGCCACCGCTGGCAGTCTACGGGCCGATTCACTACCAGGAACTGCCCGAGCTGTTCATGGACTTCGTCTCCAGCCTCACCGGGAAATCGCCCGCCACCACCGGATTCGGCAGCGAAGGAGCGTTGACCAAGAGCCCGTTCAACGCGTTGTGGCCGGTGGTGGATCTCAACAACGCGCTGGTTTCCGCGATCGTGACCGGTTACGCCGGCTTCACCACTTCGGCGGGTTTTGTGGGCCCAAATTTTCGAGTGGATCACGACGTCAGCTTGTTGGTTCCCGAAATCTGGTGCCGCATGCGCGTGCACGAGCGCGATCCCGAGTTCTTGAAGGCCCACGGGTATCTGGAAAAGGTCCGCGACTTCCCGCTCGACGGCCGCACTGTGCTGGCCAGCCGTCTGGGGTACCGCATCACCGAGCTGTTCGCCGATCACTTCCTGGGCCGCATATTCGAGACGCCGGATGCGGTGTTCCCGGAGGAAATGTTGCAGCCCGAGAAACAGGATCTGGCGCAATTCGCGGCCGGAGTCGACGCGATCGTGGAAACTCAGACTCGCGTAGCTTGCCAGTATTTCGAGGACGGCAGCGTGGATGCCGCCTGCCCGCCGCTGCGCGCGCTGCTGCACATTATGGCGCATGGCTCGTACCAGGGCTTTGGCGTGGATGCTCCCGAAATCCGCGGGCTGTTCTCGCGCGAGGCTATGCTCCAGAGCGATTGGTATCGCGAACGCTTGGCCGTGAAGCAGGAGCGCGACGTGGCGCTGTGGACTCGGCACGTGTCGTCACTTGAGGCCGCGCGCGTGGATAGTGAGGCGGCGCGTTTCGAACTGGCGCGAGTGAGCGCGCCCGCGTACTTGCGCGAGCTGGAGGGCACCATCGGAGCCGATCCATTTCACCTGCAGACTTAGTGGCTAATCAATAGACGGCGCGATCACTAAGTGAATGAAGTGCAGTTTGGCCACCGCCGGACGTGGCAGCACGAATGGATAAAGATCGGCCTGGCCCATGCTACGCGACAGCTCGTTCAGCACTGCGGTGAGTTCGATCCAAGCGTTCAGGACCGCGAGAAAGCGCTTCGCGCCGGGGTCGTGTGGTCGAAACAACGCCTCGCGGCTATACGGTTCGATCTCCATTTCAAGCTTGCGAATATCCAGGCCGAAGCTCAGAGCGGTATCTAAGACATCCACGATGTGCAGATAGTGCGCCCAGGTTTCCGCCCAATCCTCCCACGGATGCACGCTGGCGTAAGCGCTGACGTATTGTTGAGCCCAACCTGGCATCGGGCCTTGCTGATAGTTGCGTTGGAGCGCGGCAGCGTAATCCTCCCGCTCATCGCCGAACAGCGCACGGAAATCGTCCAGCCAGGTTGACTCCGCGACCAGACGATCCCAATAATAGTGTCCGGCTTCGTGCCGCAGATGGCCGAGCAGAGTGCGATAAGGCTCGCGCAATTGCTCGCGAATGCGCTCGCGTGCCGAATCGTTGGCCTCTTCGATGTTGATCGTGATAATGCCATCGGCATGGCCCGTCAACACGCGTGGACCCTCGGGTGGCGAACTGAGAAAGTCGAAGGCCAGTCCGCGCTCGGTGTCCTGATCCACGCGCGACACGACGGGAAGATTCAGCGAGATCAACGACGACACTAGCCGGCGTTTAGCTCCTTCCAGGCGTCCCCACCACACTCCGTTGTCTGGCACCGAAAGATCCGGAATAGTCCGGTTGAGCCGGCAGGCTATGCACATCAGACGCGGGTTGCCCTCTAGCTCTCGCTCAGCGACCAGCCAATTGCACCCGGCCGCTGTTTCCAGATTGGCGCAGCGCCGGTATTTCCCCGCGTTGGCGTCCTCGGTCTCGATTCGCCAGAACTCGGGCTCGGAGTCGGGCGCCAACGGATACACGCGGCGCAGGTGAGGCTCGTATCCGAGTGGGGTCCTGCAGGCCAGACAAATACTGTTGCGAAAGAAGACGGGTCTCCCGCAGCGGCAAAAATAGGCGCGGCCGCCCGCTACCGGTTTGCGTTTGCGCTTCGGGGCGAACTTATCGAACAGAGGCTGCATGGCACTGCTCCCTTGCGTTGGTTAGATGCGCCAGGGCCCGCTGGATTTCAATCCGGCTGCGGCGACACATCCACCGAAACGCTGATCACTTGCTCGCCGCCGCCCAGCGCTACGCCTTTCACCGGAGTGACATCGGAATAATCGCGGCCCCACGCCACCGTGAAATGGTCGCCGCGCGGCATCACGTTGTTGGTGGGATCGAAATCCTGCCAACCGAACACCGGGCACCAGGCCGAAACCCACGCGTGTGAAGCGCCCTTTCCCACGAAGTCTCCACCGGTACGCAGGTAGCCGCTCACGTACCGCGCGGGTAATTTGAGCGATCGCAGGCACGCGATCATCAAGTGTGCAAAGTCCTGGCACACGCCGCGGCGCGATTCCAGCACGTCTTCCACCGGAGTTCCGATCGTGGTGGCGCGGCGATCGTAGTGGAACTCAGCGAAGATGCGGCTGGAGAGATCCGCGACGGCGCTCAGGAACGGACGGCCTGGGGTGAAAGAGGCGGACGCGTATTGTGCGAACGGCGCGCCAAGCCGAATGGAGGGCGACTCGAAAACAAACTGTCCGGCCTCAAACGTCTCGGGCGTGTCGCGCTTGGCCGCTTCCTCTCGCACCTGTTCCCAGGCCGGCGATAATTCGAGCGCGGGCGCAGCTGCCGCATCCAAATTCGCCAGGCATTTTGACGTAATGATCAGCTCCCGGTGCGGTTCGGCGATTGAGAAGGATGTTACCTGGTTGCCAAAATAGTCCTCGCGCGAAAGCAAGGAATCGGGCGTGCGGCTGACTTCGAGCGCAAATTCCAGGATGGTTTGGCTCTTGCGCGGGCGCGGCTGAAGGTGCACCTCGGTATGGCACATGGAGACCGGACCCGAGTACCAGTAGCGAGTGATGTGCGTGGCCAGCAGTTTCATATTTACAAACGCCTCATATTTACAGGCGCCGTGACGGCGCAGCATGGCTGAAGTAGGCGCGCGTCAGTGTTTCCGAAAGCACTCGCAAGTCCGCAACCAGTTTGGCGAGCAGAGCCTCCCGAGCCTCCGCCGGCGTGTTCCCGTTGGAGCGGCCCAGTTCGCGCACGTCGATGAGTTGAACGGTGTTGAGCAGGGACAGCGCCATGCGTTCTTCCGCGGGCCGCCGGATGGAAGTCTTGCTGCCGGGAAGCTCGCCGATATGCTCGCGCAAGCGCGCCAGTTGGAAGGCGATGGAGCGTGGATTGGCTTCGTCCACCAGCAGCAGGTCCAGCACGAGATCCACTTGCACGGACGTCAAATAGCGCGAGCGATAGGTGATCGAGCTATCCGCCATCTCGAGAATTGCTTCCAGCACACCCGCGCTGCCCGAGTCCTCCTTGGGCAAACCATTGCGCAGCAGCTCCACCATTTGAATCGCCCGCTCCAAGCGTCGGCCGATGTCGAGAAAGCGCCAGCCATCACCGCGCGTCATGCTCTCCATCACCAGGCCGCCGAAGGCCGAGAGCGTGATGACGGCATGATTCAGTCGGTCCTGCGCCGCGCTGACCCGAAATTCATCCGACGGCGGCTGCTTGGAGAATTGCTGGTCGAGCTGATTCAAGATCAGCCAGGCGTCCACCGAAATGCGGTCGCGCAGCAACCACGCAACGCGGCGCACTTGATGAATGTTCCAGACCAGGCCATTGGAGGCAGCCGGCTTGTACACCAGCGCGAGCACTTCCTTTTCGGCGGCGGCCGGCCGCTCTCCCGAGATATATCCGAGAGCCGTCAATATCCCCAGCCCGGCATTCAGGCCCGCGGAGCGCGCGCCGTCTTCCTCCTGGAAAAAGCGAGACAAGATCGCTCGCGTAATCCGGAGCGCGGCCTCCACGCGTTCGGTGTACCGGCCCAGCCAGAACAGATTGTCGGCAATGCGGCTGGAAAGATCGAAAGTTGCGCGACTGACATCCAGCGGATGCGTGGCCGGGCGCAACAGAGTGAACGGAGGCGCCGGGCCATCGCCCAACACCCAGGTATCCTTGCTGCCGCCGCCGCGCTGGATGGACACCACCATGCTGTCGAGCGAAGTGGAGACTCGCGTCAGGCCTCCGGGCATCACGGCGTAGCTTCCGCCCGAGGGTACCGCATATACGCGAACCACCATGTGGCGCGGATTGAGCGGACCATCTTCCCAGACCGGCACCGTGGAAAGCGCGACGCGCTCCTGCGCCACGTAACGGCCAGGTTCGGCTCGCACCTTGTCAAGCAGCTTGGCGCGCTCCTTGTTGCCGAGAGCCGCGCCGAAGATGGGATCGCCGCGCATGCCGGGGAAGGTGGGCTTTATTACCAGGTCGCCTAAATGGTCCAGCACATATTGCAGTGGCTCTTCCTGGCCGCACCACCAAGTGGCCACGGTGGGAATTTTCAGATCTTCATTCAGCAGCAGGCGGCTCAGTCCCGGAAGGAAGGCGGCATAGGCGGGCGATTCAGCGAGCCCGGAGCCCAGGGCGTTGGCGATCGCGACATTGCCTGAGCGCAGCGCTTGCACCAGGCCGGGAACGCCCAGCATGGAATCGCCGCGCAGCTCGAGCGGATCGCAAAACTGGTCATCTTGACGGCGCACGATGACGTCCACTTGGAGCAGCCCGCCCAGCGTCTTCAGGTAGACGCGATTGTCGCGCACCGTCAGGTCGCCGCCTTCCACTAACGTGTAACCGAGATAGCGGGCCAGGAAGGCGTGTTCGAAATACGTCTCGTTGTAAGGGCCCGGTGTCAGCAGCACGATGCGCGGATTTTCGCGATTGGCGGGCACCAGACGCTGCAGCGCATCGCGGTACGTTTGAAAGAAATTGGCGAGCCGGCGCACATGCGAGGCACGGAAAACATCCGGCAATACGCGCGTGGTCACCAGCCGATTCTCAAGCGCGTAGCCCGCGCCAGACGGCGCTTGCGTGCGATCGGCCAGCACCCACCATTGGCCATCGGGCGATCGTGCCAGGTCCGCGGCGTACATGTGCAGGAACACGCCGCCCGGCGGTTCGATGCCCCAGCATGGCCGCAAGAACGCGGGGTTTGGAAAAACCAGCTCGGCCGGAAGCATCTTTTCGCGCAGCAAACGCTGCGGCCCGTAGAGATCCGCCAGAACGGAGTTGAACAAAGTGGCGCGCTGGATGACGGCGGCTTCGATGGTTTTCCATTCGGCGGGGTCCATCATGAGCGGAACCGGATCCAGCGGCCAGGGACGCGTGGTGGCCTCGGGATCGCTGTAGACGTTGTAGGTGATACCGTTGTCGTGGATCAGCCGTTGGCCTTCGCGCCAGCGGCGCGTGAGACCCTCGTTCCCCATCGAAGTCAGGGATTCGGCGAGCGCGCGCCAGTGCGGGCGGAGCTCCTGGCCGGAAGCCAGCACTTCGTCAAAGAAGCCAGGGTTCGCCTCATAACTCCACACTGTATCCAAGGGGCTCTGCGCCGCTGTGAGCTTGCGTGTCATCCCGGGCAACCCACTTTACCGAGCCGCGACCGAACTCGCGCTCGCACGTTACTGAGCCGCAACCGCGCCTTACTGAGCCGCGACCGCGCCTTACTGAGCCGCGACCGTGAGGGAGCGGTATAAAATAAACTTACGTGACGTACCTGATTACGTTCGCGTGCTATGGCTCCCATCTGCACGGCGACGAATCCGGTTCCGTGGATCGGAACCACAACGTTCCTGGACATCGCGCGGTTGAGGCCGATGAGGCGCGTGCATCGCGTGAGCGCAACTTGATGGACCAAGTGCCCTACTTGTTGAACGCGTACGGCCGTCGCGCAGTGCTGGACGCAATACGCGAGGTTTGCTTGCACCGGCAGTGGTCGCTTCTGGCAGCCCACGTAAGGACCAATCACGTTCACGCCGTTGTGGAGGCTGAAGCGAGACCCGAGAAGGTGATGAATGACCTTAGATCCTATGCGAGCAGGCGATTGAACAATACTAGCGCGGACGAAGCGAATCGAAGACGATGGGCGCGACACGGAAGTACGCGCTGGTTGTGGAATCGGGATGACGTTGGGGCAGCCATCCGATATGTGGTTGAGGAGCAGGGGGAGCCGATGGCGGTTTTTGTGGCGTAGGCAAACCGCTCCCTCACGGTCGCGGCTCAGTAACGTGCGGGCCCATGTCTTGAGCGTGCGAGCGCGAGTCGGTAGCAGGCGCGCACGTGTAAGTGACATGCGGGGCCACATCACAATACGCCGTCCGAGGCGCTGGGCGGCGGCCTCCGCAAATCGAGCGTCAGCGGAAACTCGGGATTCTCCTCCACAAGCGGCACGCGCATCGGGCCGGCCGTGTGTCCGAAGGGGAAAAACCGCGAGGCGCGGCGCGCTTCCGCTTCGTTCGCATTCACCGGAAACGTGTCGAAGCTCCGCCCTCCGGGATGCGACACATGATACGCGCAGCCGCCGATGGATCGCCCGGTCCACGTATCCACGACATCGAAAGTCAACGGCGTATGCACGGGAATGGTCGGATGCAGGCACGACGCCGGCTGCCACGCGCGATACCGGACGCCAGCCACCCACTCGCCCTGCTTGCCAGTCGAATGCAGCGGCAGACGCCGGCCGTTGCAGGCGATCACGTAGCGGCCCTCCACCAGGCCCTCGGCCTTGATCTGCAAGCGGTCGACCGACGAATCGACATAACGCGCCGTACCGCCCGCGCCGCCCTCCTCCCCCAAGACGTACCACGGCTCGGTGGCTTGCCGCACTTCAAGATCGATGCCGGCGTGATGCGCCTGACCGAAGACCGGGTAACGAAACTCGAAATGCGGTGCGAACCATTCGGCTTCGAATTGATAGCCGGCACGGTTCAGGTTGCGCAGCACGCCGCGGAAATCCTGTGCCACGAAGTGCGGCAGCATGAATTGATCGTGCAGCCGCGTTCCCCAATGAATGGGGCTTTCCATGTACGGCTCTTTCCAAAACCAGGAAATAAGTCCGCGGACCAGCAACTGCTGCGCGAGGCTCATGCGCGCGTGCGGCGGCATCTCGAAGCCGCGCAGCTCCAGCAGGCCCAGGCGGCCGGTCGCCGAATCCGGCGAGTACAGCTTGTCGATGCAAAACTCGGTGCGGTGCGTGTTGCCCGTGACGTCCACCAGGAGATGCCGTAAGATGCGATCCACCAGCCAGGGGGCAACCGGGCCTTGTTCCGGTCCCGGAATCAGGCTGAACGCGATCTCCAATTCGTATAAACTGTCCGCACGCGTTTCGTCCACGCGCGGAGCTTGGCTGGTGGGCCCGATGAAGATGGTCGAAAAAGCATACGAGAGCGAAGGATGATTCAACCAATACGCGATCATGCTGCGCAGCAGATCGGGCCGGCGAAGGAAAGGACTGTCGGCCGCCGTCGCTCCACCCAGCACGAAATGATTGCCTCCGCCGGTACCGGTGTGACGGCCGTCCAACATGAACTTCTCGGCGCCCAGGCGCGTCTGGCGCGCGTCTTCATAAAGCGAGCTGGTGTTCGCGACCAGCTCCTGCCAGTTGGCCACCGGATGCACGTTCACTTCGATGACGCCCGGGTCCGGCGTGACTTTGATCTGGAGCAATCGCGGATCTTCGGGCGGAGAATAGCCTTCGATGACCACCGGCAGTTCAAGCTGGGCGGCGGTATCTTCGATGGCAGCCAACAGGTCCACGTAGTCTTCGGCCACCGGCAATGGCGGCATGAACACATGCAAGCGGCCCTCGCGCGCTTCAACGCACAACGCCGTGCGCACCACCCATGGCGCGGATTCGCCCACCGCCGGTTTCCGATCGCGCGACTTATCTCGCGATGCAGGCTTTTGCGATTGCAAGCGCGGTCCAGCCCTCAGAGCAAATCGCGGCGGAACCGGCAGCGGCCCGCGACTCACCATCGGATCTACGGGAAGGGACACCGGAGCTTCCTCCGGCGCCACCCAGGGCAAGCTCGGAAGCGGAAGGCGCAGGCCCACCGGAGAATCGCCGGGCATCAAAAACAAATGCTGGCCGCGCACCATCCACATGCCGGTCTCCCACTCGGGGCCATTCGCACCGGCGATGCGCTGCACCGGAAGCACGAATCCGGCCGGTGTATCGAGGCCATGCTCGAAGACCCGGCGTAGACGCTCGCGTTCGCCTGCATCACTCAACCGGTTGTCCCCCGGATCGACGTTGACTGGCAGTTGGCGCTCTTTCTGCAAATAGTAAAAAGGATCTTCGAAAGCGGGTTGCACGTACTCTGCATCGAGTCCCAACCGCATCGCGAGCGTCTCCGCGAAGTGCCGCGCCTCAAGCGCGCCAAAGTCGCTGCTGAACTGTTCCCGGGCAAGCAGCGCGCGATCCTGCCACAGCGGAACGCCGTCGGCGCGCCAGTAGCAAGTAAGCGCCCAGCGTGGCAGCGGTTCGCCGGGATACCACTTGCCCTGTCCATAGTGCAGCAGGCCGCCGGGACCGAAGCGTTTTCGCAGGCGATCCAGCAGGCTCTCGGCCAGCGCTCGCTTTTCCGGACCGAGCGCGGCGATGTTCCACTCGGCGCCGTCCATGTTATCGATGGAGACGAAGGTCGGCTCGCCGCCCATGGTGAGGCGCACGTCACCGGCGCACAAGTCTTGATCGATGCGGCAACCCAGCGCCTGGATACCTTGCCATTGGGCATCGGTGTAGGGCAGCGTGACGCGTGGATCTTGGTGTATGCGCGTCACGGACATCTCGTGCGTGAACGTTACCTGGCACTCGTCGACGGCGCCTGAAATGGGCGCGGCGGAGGAAGGCTCGGGCGTGGCTGCCAGCGGAATATGACCCTCGCCCGCAAGCAAACCGGACGTTGGATCCAACCCGATCCAGCCCGCACCGGGGAGATACACTTCGGTCCACGCATGCAGGTCGGTGAAATCCTGTCCAGGTCCCGGCTGGCCGTCCAACGGTTTCAGGTCGGGCTTCAACTGGATCAGGTAGCCGGAAACGAAGCGCGCCGCGAGCCCCAGATGACGCAGGATTTCAACCAGCAGCCACGCAGTATCCCGACACGAACCGCAGCCAAGCGTCAGGGTCTGCTCGCTCGGCTGCACGCCCGGCTCCATGCGAATCAGGTAGCCGACCTTTTGCTGCAACTGCAGATTCAGATCGACCAGAAAATCGATCGTACGCCGCTCGGACAGATTTACTGTTTTCAGATATGCCGCCAGCTTCGGCCCGGCCGGGCGGACTTCGCGGAAGGGCGCCAGTTCGCGCTCCAGCGCGGCCTCATAACAAAATGGGTACTTTTCAGCGTACGGCTCCAAAAAGAAGTCGAAGGGATTGATCACGGTCATTTCCGCGATCAAGTCAACCTCCACGGAAAAGTTCCGCACCGGCTGCGGAAACACCACGCGCGCCAGGAAGTTACTCTGCGGATCCTGCTGCCAGTTTACGAAATGAGGCTTGGGTTCGATCTTCAGCGAATACGCCGTAATGGGCGTGCGGCAATGAGGCGCGGGCCGCAGCCGGATAGTTTGGGGAGACAATCCGACGAGCCGGTCGTAATGATAAATGGTCCGGTGATGCAGCGCGACGCGGATGGGCATAGTGGGTTCAAAAAAGATTGATGGGCAACGGCGCCATCAGTATCCGCGGACTAGGGGGAGACTTGTGTTAGATTATACCCCGGCCCGCGCAACAAAACTGGCGGCGTATGTTCAATCCAGCGGCGGTTTCCAATCCGCGGGCATTTTGGAAAAATCCATCAGCGGCTGCCGCTCGTCCCGGTCCATGGCGTCCTGCGCCTGCCGGTAAAGGCTAGTGCCGGCCTCGGCGGAGAACGAAACTTCGGGGAAGGCCGCGCCCTTATGCAACGGCCGCTCGACAAATTCTGGAAATCCGACTTCAGCCGGATTCGCGTCGTCGTTGTACCCGCGCGCAAAAACCTGCCGCACGTATCCAAACCCGTCGTGACGCTGCAGAATCGGCCCCAACAGATTCACTCCGAACTCCATCACCTGGGTGCGAAATCCCGACAAATCCTGCACCAGAAAAGCCACGTGCTGCACGGCATGGTCGCCATGCTTTTCGAGAAACGCCGTCACGTGCGATTTTTCTTCGCGGTCGATTCCGGCCGCGAGCGCGATGCCAAACTCGCCAAAATCGATGCACCACAGCATCATGCTGGATTTCTCCCCGGGATTGGTGTCATCCTTCCGCAGGATCATTTTGCCGCCCATCACCTGGATATAAAACCAAGCCCACTTGCGGATGGTTTCAGGCGCGACCACGAAGGTGACGTGGTCGACTTTCGTCAACCGAGACATTAGGATTTCCTCCCTACCTAATTATCCGCGCTTCAGAGCCGCCAAAACGCGCTTGGGCGTAAATGGGAATTCGGTCATCCGCACGCCAGTAGCGTCGAAGAAGGCATTCGCGATGGCGCCCGCGGCCGCTGCCATCACCTCTTCGCCCGCGCCGGTCGAGCGCTCATTCAAGCGTTGAACCACCACCGGCGTCACCTGCGGGCATTCCTCGAAGCGCAGAATGGGATAGCTGGCCCAATCCAGGCTGGTGACGTTGGTTCGCGAGAACGTCACTTCCTCTTTGAACATGCGGCTCGCGGTTTGCACCAACTGCCCGCTGATCTGGCTTTCGACATTGCCGGGATTGACAACCAAACCAGCATCGACGGCACCGTACAGATGCTTTGCAACCACCCGGCCGGTTTCCCGATCGATTTCGATCTCGGCCACGGCCGCGCCATAAGACGCCAGATGCGTTCCCATTCCAATTCCCCGCCCCGTCACCACATTGGCCTTCGCAAGATTCGAAGCCGCTTGCCGTGGAGCCCAGTTGGCCGCCTTCGCCGCGGCATCCAGCACTCCCAGCCAGCGGGCGTCCTTGATGTTGCGCTGGCGAAACTCATACGGATCCAACTTCAACAGGAACGCCAGTTGATCGATGGCCTGTTCGGAGGTAAACGAAAATGACAGATCGAGCGGTGATCGAAGCCATGCGCCTTTCAAATATCCGAGACCCGGCACATGATGATTCACCAAGCGCAGATTCGGAATGTCGTACATCCCTCCGCAACATAGCGGATTCACTTGCATGGCGGGGTTGGCCTGCCATTCCTCAGCAGGCCTTCCGAGCGCCAGCTGCTCGGATGTTTCTACGTTGCTCCAATGGTGTTGCCAGCCCTCGTACTCGTAGCCGAGGAGCTTTCCATCGGCGCCGGCGGCGGCGCGAACCTCGCCCAGATGCGAAGGCCCGTAATTGTCCCAGCCATGCTCGTCCCATCGCATGAATTGCAGGCGCACGGGCTTACCGGCTAGTTGCGACAGCAGCGCCGCCGCCTGCGCGACATCGTCGTAGCAACTGTGCCCGTAGGTGCCCGATCCTTCGTAATACTGCACGCGTACCTTCCCGACCGGGAGCGACAGGACTCGCGCCAGCGTACCTCGTGTGCCATAGACGTCTTGGGTGGAGCACATCACCAGCGCCGAATCCGGCCTAACGTCCGCGAGCGCGCAGTTGGGTCCGAAGGGGGCATGCGCTTGATAGGGCGCGCGACAACTGTAAGCGACTTTGTACGGAGCCGCACCGATCGCATCCGCCGCGTTGCCACGCTGCAAAACAATCCGGTCGTCCGTTTTCACGGCGCGCATCGCGTCATAAAGGCCATCGCTGCCCGAAAGTGATGGCGTGGCGTCCCACGTGATTTTCAATTGCTGTGCGGCGCGAACCGCATCCCATTCGCTTTGGGCCACCACGCCGATGAAATCGCCCCTGCGCAGCACGCGTGCGCCGGGAATACCTCGAATGGAGCTTTCATCCAGCGCCAGCACCTTCGCGCCCGCGCCATATGCGCCCTGTCCTCGAGGACGAACCACGCGGCCGTGCAGCATACCCGGCACCCGCACGTGCTGCATGTAGACGTACTTGCCGCTGACCTTGTCCGGCATATCGTTGCGCGGCACAGCGGTGGCTACGATCTTATAGTCGGCGGGCGCCTTCATGGGAGCCGATCCAGTGAAGGCCAGATGGAATGGCTGATCGCCAACCAGCTCACCATAGCTAACCGTGCGCGCTGCCTCGCCTATCACCGCGACCACGCCCTTCGAAACGGCCAGGCGATTCACCGGCGCATCCAACTTCTTCGACGCCAGTTGCAGCAAGGCTTGCCGAGCCTCGGCCGCGGCCGTGCGAACCTGCGGTCCGCCCCGTTGGATGGACGCGCTCGAATACGTTCCACCTTGGTTGGGAGTGACGTTGGTATCCAGCCGCACGGTCTTGAGCTGGCTCATGTCAAAATCCAATTCCTCGGCGGCAACTTGCAGCAGCGCGGTGGAGTTGCCCTGTCCCAGTTCCGCGAATCCGATGTAAACCGTGGCCGTGTTGTCCGCGTGGATGGCCAGCCATGTATCCACCTGCTTCGCATCGGGCGGACCGGCGACGGCGCCGCGAGCTACTGGGGCCTCTTGTCCAAGCAGCGCGTCTCGCAAATGAAACCCAACGATAAGCCCGCCCCCGGCCTTCAAGAAATCGCGACGCAGCGCGGTCATGCCTTGGCCTCCGACATCACGCGCGCGGCCCGTTGCACGGCTTGAATGATGCGAGGATAAGTCCCGCAGCGGCACAGATGGCCGTTCATCGCCGTGCGGATTTGTGCTTCGGTGGGCCGTGGCGTCTTCGAAAGGAACTCGGAAGCTTTCACGATCATGCCGTTGTAGCAATAACCGCATTGCACCGCTTGCTCGTCGATCATGGCTTGCTGCACCGGATGCAGCGCGGGCGTGTCGGCCAACTTCTTTTGCGCGGCGTACCAGGCCGGCAGCCCTTCCAGGGTCGTAACCGATTTCCCTGCCACCGCCGAAACCGGCGTCACGCAGGAGCGCGTTTCCACGCCATTCACCAGCACCGAGCACGATCCGCACTGGGCCAGGCCACAGCCAAACCGCGGGCCTTGCAGCATCAGCTCATTCGAAAGCACGTATAACAGCGGCGTATCGGGCGTCGCGGAAACACTCCACTCGCGCTCGTTGACTTTGATTTTGAGTTCACTGGCCATCAGGCCCAGCCTCCTCGGGAACCGATTGAGGTCTCGGACTCCAGCGTATCAGCTTATTGAACCGGTCCCTGCCCGGCGTGTTGCGCCTTGCCGGCCTCGACGGCGACCTTGGTCTGGCGAAGAGATGTGGCCAACGAATCTCTCGACACGCGGCGCACAATGGGTGTCACGAACATGCGAAACGCGACTGGAATATCGCGGCTGGCTGGAGACGGGCCTGCATGGCGGCAATTGCGGCTAGACCAATTTTGATCATCATGGTCGTCTCTGGCGGCGCAGGGCGAGATCTGTGCCGCTACACTCCGGCGGGGTTATTTGGTCGGGCTGCCGGGATTTGAACCCGGGACCTCCTGCACCCCAAGCAGGCGCGCTAGCCAGGCTGCGCCACAGCCCGATGATTTCATTCTAACGGACCACCTATTCTATCGCACCCTGACGCCACGCCCGGTCCGCCGCTCTGCTATACCTGATTGCTGATGCTTATTCTCGCCGCCAGTCTGGCGATCTTCGTTTATGGCATGACCGCCGCGACGCTCGGCACCATCCTGCCCGATCTCTCCACCCGTTTCCATTTAACCCCAAAACAGAACGGCACCATTGCGTTTTGCCAGGCGTTGGGCTTAATCCTGGCATCCATCGGCGTGGGTCCGCTCATCGACTACGAAGGCAAGAAAACCGGGTTGGTTCTGGGACTGGCTCTGAGCGCGCTGGCCGTGGCACTTCTTCCGCGATCCAACGGTTTTCGGGCCATCGCATCCTATCTGTTTTTGCTCGGAACCGGCGGCGGCGTTATCGTTACCGCGGCCAACGCTTTGGGCAGCGACGTGACGCCGGACCATCGCGCGACGGCGCTAAATCTTATCAATATCTTCTTCGGGCTCGGCGGTTTTGCCACTCCGTTCGTCTCCGCCAACCTGCTGGGCAAAAACTCCACACGACTCTGCCATGTGATTGCGGTGCTCGCGGTGGCGGCCGCCGCCGTCAGTTTCGCCGCGCCCATACCCGGGCCTACCAGCGCTCAAAGCTTCGTGTTCTCCCAGGTTGGCAGCGTGCTCGACCGTCCGGTGCTGTGGCTCTGCGCGCTGCTGTTGTTCCTCTACGTGGCATGCGAAGTGGGCGTCTGGAACTGGCTGGTGCAACACCTGATCGCACAAGGCGTGCCGGAAGTCCGAGCGCTGAACGTTCTTTCGTTCGGCTTTGCGCTGGGATTGCTGTTCGGCCGCCTGGGCGCGTCCGAAATATTGATCTCGGTGCGCGGGCTCAACGTCACGCTGGCCGCATCCATCCTGATGGCGATAACCACCTTCGCGATGCTTCGAACGCGCAACTCAACCGTGGCATGGGTTCTCACGTTTCTGGCGGGAATGTCCATGGGGCCGGTGTTCCCCACTACTGTCGCGCTGGTTGGCGATGTGTTTCCTCGCATGACGGGGACCGCAATCGGCATCGCGATCACGTCCGGGTGGATCGGTCTGGCAGTCAGCTCGCGAGTGATCGGCTTGATCGCCGAGGGCGATCCTGGGCGTCTGAGAAAAGCATTGCTCCTGTTGCCGGGAATGTCGCTGGTGATGGTCGCGGTGAATCTGGCGCTGCGCTATAGCCTGTAAAAGCGCTATCGCTTATAAAAGCTCAGGCAGTTGTCGCCTTGTTTGATGCTGCGGTAGCGACGCAAACGTCCATAGTCTTCTTGCGGCGTGAAGCGCGATGAATGCTGGACGATCACCAGAGGCGTTGCGGATTGACCCAGAGCGCTCAGCGAGCTCTCATATTCCTTGGACATTTCGTAGGGCGGATCAAGAAACGCGATTTCGGCGCGTGTACGCTCAAGCACTGTCGCAGCCTTGCTGGTGAACACTTCGGCGCGGCTCTGCAGGCCCAGCGTCGCGAGGTTTTCGCGAATCACTTCCACGGCGCGGCGGTTCTTTTCGATGAAGAAGCAGCGGCGCGCCCCCCGGCTCAGCGCTTCGATGCCGACGGCGCCGGTTCCCGCGTAGATATCCATGAAGACCGCATCGTCTATACTCCCGGCCAGCACGTTGAATAACGTTTCGCGCAGACGATCGGGGGTGGGGCGAATCTCCAAACCAGGCAGACTCTTCAACCTTCGGCTGCGAAACTCTCCCGCGATTACCCGCAAATGTTCACTCGCTTTGCTCAGCCCACCTGAACTAAACCGTAACGCCGCTGCCAGTGTTCCTTCAGATAGGTCACGGCGCGCCGCAATTCGTCCTGCGATGGCGGATTCGAAATGAATGCCTGGGCTTCTCCACGCGCCAACTCGAGTATGTCCTGGTCGCGAATAATGTTGGCGATGCGCAGGGCCGGCAGGCCGGATTGCTTGGTCCCAAAAAACTCGCCTGGCCCGCGCAGCTTCAGATCCATCTCGGCGATGTAGAAGCCGTCGCTTGAATCCACCAGGGTTCGAATGCGCTCTCGAGCGGCGTCGCCGAGCTTGCCCGTCACCAGAATGCAGTGGCTTTGTTCCGCTCCCCGCCCCACGCGGCCGCGAAGTTGATGCAGTTGGGCCAAGCCGAAACGCTCCGCTTGTTCGATGACCATCACGGTAGCGTTTGGAACGTCCACGCCGACCTCGATGACGGTGGTCGACACCAGGATCTTCACTTCGCCCCGGCGAAACTGATCCATCACCGTTTCCTTCTCTTCCGTTTTCAGCTTGCCATGCAGCAGCCCCACGCGAATATCCGGAAACACCTTCTCGGACAGGTGCTGGTACATTTTCTGGGCGGCTTTCATGGCCTCCGATTCTTCGATCACCGGGTACACAACGTATGCCTGCCGGCCTTTCACGATCTGCTGTTTCATGAAGCTGTACACGCTTTCGACGTGATCGTCGGTGACGTTCCTGGTCTCGATGGGCCGGCGGCCGGGTGGCAGCTCGTCGATGATCGAAATGTCGAGGTCGCCGTAAATGGTGAGCGCGAGCGTGCGCGGGATGGGCGTGGCGGTCATCACGAGAACATCCGGATGCTTGGCCTTCGAGACCAGACGCAGCCGCTGCATCACGCCGAAGCGATGCTGCTCGTCGACGATGGCGAGGCCGAGGTTCTTCCATTCCACGTCTTCTTCGATTAGCGCGTGCGTTCCGATGCCGATGTGGATAAGCCCTTGCGCCAGCAATTTCTTCAGCTGCGATTTCTCGCGCTGCGTATTCGAGCCGGTGAGCAGCGCGGGCACGTAGCCCATTTTCTGAAACAGATTCTTGAAATATAAATAGTGCTGGCCGGCCAGGATTTCGGTGGGCGCGAGCACCGCGGCTTGATAGCCGTTCTCGATGGCAATGACCGCGGCTTCGGCGGCCACCAGCGTTTTGCCGCTGCCCACATCGCCTTGCAGCAGACGGCTCATGGGATGCGGAGCCTCCATATCGCGCGCAATCTCCCCCAGCGCACGCTTCTGCGCGCCAGTGGGTTTAAACGGCAGCATGGTCTTGATTTTTTCGCGCACGCGTTCATGGAGCTGGAACGAAATTCCCGGCTGCAGCCGCGCCTTCGCGCGCTTGAGCGACAGGCCGCACTCGAGCCAGAAGAATTCTTCGAAGATCAGCCGCCATTGCGCAGGCGTGCGGTAGGCGTTGAGCAGCCGCATGTCCGTTCCGGGCGAAGGGAAGTGCAGCGAGCGGGTGGCGCTCCAGCGATCGGGCAGCTTTAGCCGCTCGCGTAGCGCAGCCGGCATGTCGTCCTCAAGAGGCGCGATGGATTCCAGCACGCGATGAACCAGCGACCGGAACGCGCGCGTCGTCACCTTGCCCGCCGCTTCGTAGACCGGCACGATGCGACCGGTGTGCAGCGCGGCATCGCCATCGGAATCGTCGGCGGTGAGAATCTCGAATTCCGGGTGCATCATCAGCAGATCGCCGGTGTAATTGTCGAGCTCGATCTTGCCGTAAAGCGCGACGCGCACTCCGGGCAGAAAACGATCCACCAGATAGCCGCCGTGAAACCATTTGGCGAGCAGGCGGTCTTTCGAAGCGTCCTTGAAAATCGTCTCGAAGAGCCCGATGTTCCGGCGGCGAAAGCCACGCAGATGCGCGGACTGCACGTCCGCCACCACGGTCGCCATCTCTCCCGGCGCGAGCTGCGCGATGGTCTTGATGTTGGTGCGGTCCTCGTAGCGGAAGGGAGCGTACGAGAGCAGATCCTCCACCGTGACCAGGCCTTTGGTTTCCAGCATCTCGGCGCGGGCCGGTCCGACGCCTTTGACGTACTTGAGCGGGGTGGAAGTATCTAACCTCGAAATGCGCGGCTGCAAGTGCCAGTGTACAATGGCGGGCGAACTTTCCCGCTTACTCTCGTGCGCGGTTCAGCAGATTGCGCGTGTTAGCCGCGCGGCGTAGCGAGTTCGTTGCCGTGGCCGTTTTGGAGCACGTTGGCAAGCTGGGCCGTGCCGCTGGTCGCCGCGGCTTGTTCGAGCAGCCGGGAGACGGCCGATTTACTGTCTTCCGACAGCGACTTGGTGCTGAAAATGGAGCAGCCTTTGGCGATGTGCTGGACATCCGCCATGTCTTGTTCCACCACCATCTCGTGTTCCACCCAACTGGACAACGGGATATTGCGGAAATACAACCGCTCCTGCAAGATCATTGACTTCTGACGCTCGGCTAGGGACTTGTTTTCGCGGAAATAGTGGCGCTCTTCCACACGGAAATCCTGCATGAATTCGTCCAGCGCCCGGCGTCGCGCTTCCTGCTCGGTAGCGCGAACGCGTTCTTCCATGGTGTTCTTTTGCAACCGTACTTCGGCACGGGCTTCGGCGATCACCTCGCGCTCCTTGGAGACAGCCACCTCCATGCGCGCTTGCATGATGTAGAACGACAGCAAGGCGGAACCCCCGGCAATGAAGACGGGCAATAGAATCCACAACACGGCGTCTATCTGCATACCTTGCCCTCTATCGGCAGTAGGCTGCCGAAACGTTAGGTACTGGGGATGGGGAGAGCTCGCGGCCTACAAAATCGTGGATTGGGACCCATCGATCTTGCCGCCGGAGAGCAAGGTAGCGAACAGAGGGAGCCGGAAAGTAAAGAGCGCCTTGAGGATAGCCTTGATCCGAAAGAAGAGACCGGTCATAAAACCGTAGTGTTTGCCGAAGAAGACGGCGGCGCCGTGGATCCGATCGGCAGCAAGAATGGTGCGGGCGGACTCGGCGTAGGCCGTCCCTGGGGTGTAAAGCGCCGTAACCTGAGGCAGCGCCAGCGTCTTGCGCGATACGCGCTTGATCTGATAGCAGAGCTCGGCGTCGGCCCAGGAATCGCCATAGCGTTCATCCAGGTAGTTCAGGCCCTTCACAAAGAACTTGCGGACCAGGAAGGCCTGAAAAGTCGCATACTCGACGGGAAAAACCTGGGCAGATTTATCCACAGTCACCGGCGTGAGATCCAGGCCAGTGGCGGGCGTGGGCAAGCGGAAGAACTGCGCCGCCAGCTGCGTTTCGGTGTCCAGCAGCAAGGGGCATACGGCGACGGCTTCAGGGTCCGCTTCCAGTTGAGCCAGCAGGGACGGAATGGTGGTGGGGAGCACTTCCACTTCCGGCGTCATGAAGAACAAATATTCCCCGGAGGCGGTGCGAGTTCCGATGTTGAGCGCCTTGGTACGGCCGAAGTAGCGCGGCAAGCGGAGCATGGTGATGCCCGAGAATTCGGAATCCAGCTGCGCGCTTTCATCGTGCGAGCCGCAGTCCACCACCAGGATCTCGATGGAAGCGCGGTCGTTGGAACCTTCCAGCGCGGCTAGGCAGCGGCGCAGCGCGGGCGCGCTGTCATAGGAAAATATCAGGGCCGTAACGCGAATAGCGGGGGGAAGATCGATCTCCTCGAGCCGCGGCTCGGGCTCGGCGGCGATGACCGGTGCGGCCTTGTGAGCTTCTACTCTGCGTTTGCTGGAAATGGGCATGGCTTCGGAACGGGTCTCACTTCGAAATTGTCATCAGGCAGTCGGCGGCCACGAGGCTCACTTTGGTGGGCGGCGATTTCAGGGGAATGGAAAACGACGCCGGGTCGGTTCCGGTAGCGAGCCAATAAACATTGCTCTTACTTCGGGTTTGCACTTCCACGGGCACGAATGCAGTGAACGCGGTGTCAACGTCGCGCTGAGCCAAAGTTCCCGACAACGTTCCGGATAATTTCGTGGCGCGCCAGGAGTAGGACAACTTGACGGTTGGAATGCCGGTTCCGTAAACCCAATTGTCGAAGAAGATTTTGAGATCCGGATCGGACGAGGCCGGCGCATAGTGGCTGGCCAGCTCGCGAAACTGATCGGTGCTGATGGAATGATGGTTGCTGCAAATATCGCGCAGCAGGCTCAGGAATTTCTCGTCGCCCAGCCGGCGGCGCAGCATGTGGATGATCCAGGTACCCTTCTGATAGGTCACGGTGCGCCAGGCATCCGGCGCCAACGAGGATTCCAGGCGATAGCCCCACACAATCGGCCCCTGGGACTCGATCGAGCCGCCGCTTGCGGCCTTCCCGAGCAGGTGCCCGCGGTATTCGTCCAACACCGCGTCCATGGCTTTGCTCCCCTTCTTGCGCTCCAGCAGCAGCAGAGCCGAATAGTTGGCTAAGGATTCAATGAGCCATTCATCGTGATAGCTCACCGGGACCACCATGTTGCCCCACCATTGGTGCGCCACTTCGTGCGCCTCCAGAAGCTCGGAAAAGAAGGTCTCCTGGCCACGCTCGCGGATCTGCGGAGGGAACTGGCCCGGATCCAGATAGGCCAGAGTCGAAAGATAAACCAGGCCCGGGAAGCCTTGGCCGAACCCGCCGGGAATGGGCGTGATGGCGATGTTGCGGATGGGCGTGGGGCCGAACTCCTCTGTAAGGAAATTGAGCGTCTCGATCACGTCCCTGGACAGGTTTTCGATGCGAGGAGTGGGATCGGGCGCTTCGGTCCGCGGCACAAAGGCGTCCGCCGGGTTGCGTTGCCGCTGATGGGGAGGACTCAGTGGGTCAGTCAAGGCCGCTGGCGATGCCTTGGGCAGCGAGCGCGCTCTCCAAACGCCGGTTGGCATACAGACTGATGATGTATCCGTTCCGCTCCACCACGGCGGACTGGAAATACCCGAGATTAAATCCGGCAAAGCGGACGGTGGTGTCCGTCTTCAACCGGGTAACGCGCCAGTCGCCATCGGTACGATCCTCCACCGGCTTTCCGGTGGCCGCGACGGTCAACGTTTTCGGATAACGGAAGGTCAAGTCGTAGCTGGCCAGATCGGCGCCGGTCCGGGGGTACCAGGTGCCGCGCGAGCCCACGTAGTAAACGTCGTTTCCCGCGTTGCTGATAACCGCGCCTGCATAGTGGATTTCGACCTCGTGCGGCATGGCAGGATCCAGCACGGCTTCCGCGATCAGCAGAAATTCCCGATCGTCGCGGTTGGAGATGAGATCGAAGCGCATGGACTCACGGTCGAAAACTTCCACTGGATGGCCGTCGACGCTGGCACCGGTAATCTGCATGTCGGGCGAGAGGCTAAAAGGAACCACGGAGCGCGGAGCGCTGATCGTCATCTTGAAACCTCAGGGTTCCGCGCGTAACGGCCTGCATCGCGAGATCCGGCGCAATGGTGGTCTCGATGCGAATATTTTCCCAACGGTAGTGCGTGCCGTGCGGTGGCGAGGCCTTGCCCGATGCCGCAGCGCTGCGAAAGGAGCGCGCCTGAAAACTGGTCCAGATATCGAAATACGTGTGAGCGCCGCGGTTCGTTAGCTTACCTACCATGATCTGGTCCTGGGCCGTGGGGTCGTACAAAACATCGAAGTTATCGAGCTTGTTGCCCGAGACGGCCATGTAAAAGAGACCGTTGTCGCGTCGATCCGAGAGGATGTCGTATACCACGCGGGTTTCGAAACTCGCGACGAGATTCGCCAGGACCGAGGTCCAGCGCTCCACAATGAGGCCGCCCATATCCGGACTTTTCTGCGCCGGAGCGGCTGGGTTCTTAAGCTGCGCGAGCAGCTGGTCGCCGGTGCCATCGGTGAAGATGAGAGCCGCGGCGGTGAAATGCTCTTCCAGCGTGGGCGAGTTGGTGAACTTCGCCAGCGAGGACCGCTCACTGCGGGTGGGCGGCAGCAGCAGCAGATCGGCGTCGCCGGCGTCCGCGCTGCTGACAAAAATAGCGCCGAGATGGGCCCCGCCGATGGGCTTGGCGAAGATCAGGTAACCGGAAGCCAGGTAGATTTTGAGATCTTCCTTGGCGAAGTTGAGATCGAGAACGTGGTAGCACTCATTGGCGTCAAGCGAGATGTGCTCCACCTGATTCCCCACGTCGGCTGCGGTGGCCGCAAAGCCGCAGCGTGGAATTGCCGCAAACAGAAAGAGTGCTGCCAGGACACGCACATTTCCAGTGTAAGCGAGCAAATGCCCGATCGTAAAAGCCCGATCAGTAAAAGGCGGATGGACCGCTGCGGTCCTAGTAGGCGCGGGTTTGGACGCTCACCACGCGGCCATTGTCCAAGCGAACTGTTCCGAGCGCCTGCCCCTTGGACCAATACTGGCAGATCTCGAGCAGGTGACCGTCGTCATCGGGGATGCTGACACGCGATTCGGGTGGACCTAAGCTGGCTTCGAGCTCCTTGGCTGTGGCGCCGACTTTTACGGCGGCGATTTCCTCAACCGAAGGTTCCTTGACCACCGGCTCGACGACGATTGGGGTGATGGGAGCCTGGCTGACCGGAGCGGAGTCCGGCAGTTCGGCGGCGTCGGCCCGCTGTTCGCGCCTGCGAGCAGCGCGTCGGCTGGAAGCAGAGGCAGTCCGTGCTGTGCCCGAGCCGCCTCCCGATCCCGCGGACTCTCCCGATCCGGCAGAGAGCAGGGGTGGGGCGGGCGCTAGGGTTGTGGCGCTTGTCGTGATCTCGGCTTTCGGCTCGACGGGCTTGACCACTTTTGCGCCAGCAGCTTTTGAAGTGCTATTGTCCATGCTGCCAAAGATTTTGCCGAGCGCGGTGCCAAGCGGCTTTCCCGCGGCAGTGCCGACAGTGGCGCCTGCGGCTGCGGCGGCGTGTTCGGCCAGGGTTTGAGCTGTCAGGCCGGCGGATGCAACAAAGGTTCCGAGCGCGATAAGCGCGAGCGAGCGCATGGATATTATCTCCCTGTTCCCATGCTAGGGGCTTCCAGAGAGCAAGACCAGACGGAAAAGACCTTAGTTTTGGTCTAAGGAGGTGGCGGGGGCTGGGTTGTGGGAGGTGGGTTGTGGGAGGTGGGTTGTGGGAAAGACCCGGCTATTTCGGAACGTAGAACAAGTAGGTTGCGGAGTAATTCACGCGCTCCTGGTCGCCGGAGTGTTGTGCATCACAGGGCTTTTCAGAAGGTGGAAGTCCGCCGGAGGTATCGATTCTATCAATCAATGTGACTTTCGCAAACTGCTTGGCGACGTCTTTGGCGGGTAATTCCAGCCAATGAACCGCGTCTTTATGATTCGGCAGAAAATGCTTCGCCAGCTTGGCATCGCTTCGCACCAGGCTGCCATCGGTCGTTTCCCAGGCCGGGCCTTTGTAATGGTGGACCGTCAGCGTGTGATCGGAGTTCGTCAGGATCGCATCGGGGTCGGGCCCCGACCAAGCGAAGCCCTGATCGGCTTGTTTGCAGGTATAGATCTGGACGCTGTTGGGGAGGGTCTGGAACTTGAACTGAACTTTTTGGCCGTCCGGATCCTTCAGGTCCGAATTCGGCAGCGGACTCTGAGGCGTCTGGCCAGCGAGCGAAATTGCCAAGAAGACCAGCAATGGAAGGTTGCCCCGGGTCATAGTTACCGAAAATTCTAGCAGAGGCTACGGGTTGACTCGAAGCCGCGCCGGGCGGATTTGCGTTTCCCTGAGGCGGGTGCCGCGCGTCACGAGCGCGCGTAAATCCTCGGCGCGGATTGGTACAATCAGCGACGCGGAATGCCGACGATCTGTACATTCTATGGGATCATGATCCGAATGTTTTCAACGATCACGAGCCCCCACACTTCCACGCCCGATATGGCGAGTTCGAGGCAACGATCAACCTCAGCACACTCGATGTTATCCAGGGTAAGTTGCCGCGCCGGGCATTGAGCCTGATCCAGGAATGGGCGATGACACATAGAGAGGAGTTGCTGGAAGATTGACGGCTCTGCCGCGAGAATAGCCTGCCGGCGAAGATCGAGCCGTTGCCTTGAGCGAAGTATTTTTATGTATTGGGACGTAGTTGAAGTAAAGCCTGAGCCCGAATATCGCCTCTTCGTCCGATTCAAGGACGGGCTAGCGGGGTGTGTGCAGTTGCGCCGAGAAGAGCTGACGGGTGCGCTTGCGCCCCTTCTGGACGCGCAGTTTTTTGAGCAAGTTTTCATTGACTGCGGGGCTGTAGCTTGGCCGGGCGAGATCGATCTGGCGCCGGACGCAATGTACGCTGAGGTCGCGAACCAGAGTCAGGGCGGCGCGAGTCAAGGCCGGGCGTAGACCTCGATCCATTGCCCGCGCCGGGTCCAGCGATGCACCGGAGACCAGTCCGAAATGCCGGCTGACTTCGGCGGGCGTCATCTGGCGCTCATATTCATAGAAGCGCTGCAGGAAATCGCGGGCCGGCGCCCATTGCAACACGCCCCAGCTCGGCTCCCAGGTTCGCGAATAGAGCACCAGAACATCCACACCCTTGGGATCGAGAGCGTTCAGCGTGGAGACGCGCAGATCCGATGTTTCTGCCGCCGAGAGCTTCCGGTCCACGTAGCCGAACGCGGGATCGCGCAGCGCCTGCGTGAGAGGCCAGGCAGTATAGACGGTTTTCTCCGGATACGATTTTTCGAGGAACTGCGCGGCATCGCGATGCAGCTCGACGAAATCGGCCATCGCAAGATTGTTCTCGAAGGGCATTGGAAACGGCGGGTTTAGGAATAATCCCGCAAGAAGTCCCATTGCCATGACGGTGGCGCCGATGATGCGCCATGGCGGATGGAGCGCCGCAAACGCGGCGGCCATCGCGATGTAGACCAGCGGAAGAACGGGCAGCAGATAGCGCTCGAGTCCGGCGCCTCCCAACAGGCTGACCAGAAGCACATGCGCCGCGATGAAGCACCAAACGATTTTCCAGGCGCGCGTGGCGAAGATCGGCTCACGCCTCCAGACGAACAAGATCGCAAGCGTTCCCACCCAGCGGAAATCATCCACGAACAGGTAATAGAAGCGGCGCAGCAAAGTCAGCGACGCGCGCACCGGATTCAGCGAGTAGAGCGTGTTGTATTGCGTGAAGCCCGGATCGCCGAACACATGGCCCGTGGTGTGCCAGAGCGCGAAGAACCAGATGGCGAGAGCGGCAAAGGGCGCGAGATAAAACGCGGCGTACTTGGACCGGGGCGGACGCAGGTAGAGAACCAAAATGAAGATCAGCGGCAGGATGAGCGCCCGTTTCTTTTGCCAGCACGAGCGCGGTGCAGGCAGCGGCCGCGGCGGCGTGACGGTCTTCGAAAAACAAAGCCAGCGCGAGGACGGTGAACAGCATGGCCGGCATGTCCAACTGCGCCATCATCCCCTGGGTGTAAAAGAGCGGATCGAGCAGCAAGAACAAAGCCGCCAACACGCGCGACGGTGCGATCCCAGCTGATCTCGCGCGCCAGCAGGAACGTGAAAAACAAAGCCAGGCTCGCGAGCGCCAGCATGGCCGATCGCGTGGCGGCGATGGAATAGCCGAACGTTCGCCAAACCATCGCCAGGTACGCCATCACGGCCGGCGGGTGCGCGTTGGGGACGGCGGAATGCGGAATCCACGCGCCATCGTGATAGATGTCCAACGCCGCAGGAACGAATTGGCCGAGCTCATCCCAAAAGTAAGGCAAGCCGAGGTAAGGAAGATGGGCGGCGAATACGATTCAGCGCGAACACGGCCGCCGGCAGGAATGTTCTAAAGGGCCGGATGGAGGCCTGCACTAGAAGGCCTTACTGAATGGCGCCGGGCTTGCCGGGGTGAGGCTCCAACTTGATTTCGCCGAAAGTCGCTTCATACTGGGAAACGTTCTGCGTCAGCACGTTCAACAGGGCCTTGGCCTGCTGCGGGCTCACGTACACGCCTTGAAAATTATGGATGGTCACGCTGTCGGGCGCGGTTTGGTTCACGATGCCGAACATCAGGAAGAAGTCCCACAGATTCACGCGAATTTGTACGCTGTTGGCGTAGGATTCGCGGTACTCAGGCGTGTTGACCAGCTGGAACTTCGGCGCGGGTTGGGAAGGCGTCATAGACACCTCCATATTTACACACGGCAGTCACACACGTGCGCGCGTCGTAATCGCATCTGATCGTCCGCCATGCTAGTCTTCCGGATCGCCGATGCGGGATGTTCATCAACATTTCCGGATCCAGAAACTGCAAGAAACCCGGCGGCAGCGTATCGCTGGGATCGTCGACATTGGTGGACGCCAGCGCGCCGTCCGCTCCGATCAGACAGAGCTCGTTGTCCGGCCATTGTCCCCGCGCGCTGTCGAGAGCATTGGTGAAAGAAAGAAGGTCGGGCCGTTCCAGGCGCCGCGCCGCGGGTGCGTGCGGCGGCTTGGGCGGCTGGGCGGTGATGCCCAGATGCTGGTGATGCGACTTCTGGAGAGTTTCGGCGATCTTGTGGAGCGCTTCAGGTTTCATGCGGTTCCCCTTCATCGCCAGAGTACGGCTGGGCGCAGGCAAACAGACCAGCCGATAAGGCTAAGTGACTCTCATCGCGCAAGACATAAACTTGGGCGCTTCGTGATCACGCGATTTCGCCAACCCAGATCGACTCCAGCCATTGCAGGCCAATCTGGCGGCGTGTGAGATTTAATCCGGGAGTTTCCTTGAGCCAATCCTGGACGTTGGAGTCCTGGATGCGCCTCCAGCCATGCGATGTGGCCAGGTTCGTGATCTCGTCGGGTGCGAACGCCGAGCGCAGCGGCTCGCCCAACAAAGCCAGGAAAAGATTGCGCGGAACCCGCCCATTCTTTCTTGCGGAGATAGGTGAGCGCGATGCGGCTGCCGGGCGCCGACAAGGCGGCGAAAGCGCCGAATTTGCCGATACTGCTTCGGGCGGAGGTACATCGTGACGCCCTCCCACAGCCAGAAGCTCTGAAGCTTCGGTTATCGAATCCAGCTGTCCGAATAGCGGAGCGAGTTGGTCGCGCTCGAAATCGATGGCGACAAAACGCACGTCCTTTGCTAAATACGGACCCACGGACTGCGGCGCGCTGCGCGCTTCCAAGCCTGGCTGGCCGGAAAGTCGACCTCAAAGACGACGGTGTCCTTGAGAGAATCCAAACGCCAGGCCCGGCTATCGAGGCCGGCGCCCAGAATCACCACTTGTTCTACCGGCGGCGACGCGGCCAGCGCCCGGTCCAGGATCACGGTGCGGAACTCGATGGTAGCGCCCATGGGGCCCTGCCAAAACGGATAGGGCGAGGTGCGTGCGCCGCTAGCGAGCGAGCGCCGGGTTCGTTCCACTCTCTTGCGCCATCTCTCGGGAAGAAAGTGCACGGCAACGGGGTCGGAGAAGCCCGGCACTCGAGGGCGCAAGATTGCCCAGCGCGCGACTCAACGCTACAAATCCAGCCGTTCGGCTTGGTTTGCCTGGGCGCATTTAAGAATAGGATACGGCAAACAGCGGGTTCGCGTTCGCTATGATCGTAGTCCGTGAGCGGAACACTGTACGTCGTCGCGACCCCCATTGGCAACCTGGATGATATCACTGCTGCGCGCCATTCGGATCTTGCGGGAAGTGGACCGGATCGCGTGCGAAGACACGCGGCAGACGCGCAAGCTTCTGGATCACTTACGGCATCGCGAAGCCGCTGGTCAGCTATCACGAGCACAACGAACAATCGCGTGCGCGAAGAATTGCTGCGGGATCTCGCGGCGGGCGCCAATATCGCGCTGGTATCGGACGCTGGCACGCCGTTGATTGCCGATCCCGGCTACCGTTTGGTGGCGCAGGCGCGAGCGCAGGGTATCGCCGTTACTCCGATACCCGGACCATCGGCGGTGTTGACGGCGTTAAGCGCGTCCGGATTGCCGACCGATGCGTTCTTCTTTGGCGGCTTTCTACCGGCGAAGAAAACCCAGCGCAGGAAAATTCTGGAAGAGATGAAGCGCTATCCGGCGACGTTGGTTTTCTATGAAGCGCCGCACCGAATTCTGGAAGCCCTGGACGATATTGCGGAAGTCCTGGGGCCGCGGCGGGTCGCGATCGGGCGCGAGCTGACCAAGATTCACGAAGAATTTCTGGTGGGCGAGCCCGCGGAGCTGCGGGAGGCGCTCGCGAAGCGCCCGTCGATCAAGGGCGAGATCACGCTCATGATCGGGAAGGCAGAAGCGCCGGCCGTGGACGCGACGCCGATTGAAACGGCATTCGATAAGCTGTTGGAAGCGGGGTGCCGCGCATGGAGGCGATGAAGACGGTGGCGCGCGAGCGGGGCTTGTCGAAGCGCGAGGTTTATCAGAAACTCAACGAGCGGTAATGAGCGATGCGGGGCGGCGCGCGGGCGCGGGACAACAATCGCGCTGGGCAGGCCTCGTGATTGCGCGGGTCGGCGATCAGTTCGCGAATCATCCGCACAAACTTGGGATGAACGCCCACCGTGCCGGCCCGCAGCATGTTCATGCCACGTTCGTGGGCGATGGCCTGCGCTTCGACGTCGAGATCGTAGATCACTTCCATGTGATCGGAGATGAAGCCGATGGGCACTACGACTACCTCGGCTCCGCGCTCCAGCCCGCGCAATACGTCCGCGATGTCGGGCTCGAGCCAGGGCTGTGAGGGCGGCCCGCTGCGGCTTTGATAGACCAACCGCCAGTCGCTGTTATCCAGACGCTCGGCGACCAACCGGCACGATTCCTCAAGCTGGCGTTGATAATCGCTAGTTTCAGCCATCGACATTGGAATGCTATGCGCGGTGAAGATGATGCTGGCCTGACGGCCGTTGAGCACGTCGCGAACTCGATCGGCCTGCGCTTCGATGAACAATGGATGGTTATAGAACGATCGTAGCTTCTGAATTTCAGGCGCGCCGGGAACCTCGGCTCGCGCACGCTCGATGTCTTCCAGATACTGGCGGCATCCGGAATACGAACTGAAAATCGAAGTTGCGAACGCGAGCGCTCGGCGCACGCCGTCAGCCTTCATCTGGCGGAGGGTGTCGGCGAGCAAGGGATGCCAATTGCGATTGCCCCAGTAAATGGGCAGCCGCGGGCCATGAGTCGCCGACTCGCCTTCGAGTCCGGCGATTAATGCGCGAGCTTGATCGTTGATCGGGCTCTTGCCGCCGAAGTGGTAATAATGCTCGGCAACCGCCAGCATCCGCTCGCGAGGAACATTGCGGCCGCGCAGCACGTTCTCGAGAAACGGAATGACGTCGTCCGGTTTCTCCGGTCCTCCGAAGGAGAGCACCAGAAGGGCGTCAAAAGCGGGCGCGGGCATGCATAACTATTGTAAGTGCAGAAAGCGGAAAAGACCGCTTGCTGACGCGCGCGGCTCGGTAGCGCGCCGCTTAGCGCCAATGTCCGCGACGGTAACGCCAGCCGTTGCCATGCCGCTCCCACCGGTCGGCGACCCAGGCCGCATGTCCACGCGGAGGCACAGCCCATCGGCCATTCGACCAGACCCAGCGGCCGCCATTCAAATTCCAGAAGCCATCCACCCACACATACCCCGGGCCGGGCGCATATCCTACCGCGCCGACGACATACGGCGCTGGCGGCGGAGGCGCCACTACCGCTACACGCGGAGGTCCGCAAGCCACTATGGCGGACGACGCTAAAAGAATGCCAGTAAGAACCGCTGATTTCATCGCAGTAATTCTCCTCACCCACTTGGATGAGGAGACACCGTGCGATGCGTTTCCGATGCATGAACGTCTGCTAACGTTAGCAGCGATTCATTTACTTAATCACCACGGAGACCGCCGGGCTGCACACCACTTTCGCTGACGACGATCCGCCGCACACGACACCTTGACGCTGGTCCCCGTCAGGCCCGACGGCAAGATGAGATCGATCTGCTGCATTCCGGGGGTTCCGGGCGCCGGGCCTGCATAGTAAGGATGCTCGACCGTCTGGGTCCCGATCTTGGCAGTGATCGCCTTGGCTCCCGACAAACCGGTAGCGTAGATTTGAATGATGCTGCCAAGCGGCGCCGGATGTTTGGAACTGTTCAAAGTGTAGTCCTGATTCTCGATGCCGTTGGAGAAAATGCCGGGTGAAAAAGGCGTCAGATGGGCGGTGAGATGGCGCGCTGGCGGCGCCGTCGATCGTGGCAACCACCTGCGCCGACGTCTTGGAGTCCCAAGCCCGCCGGCACGATCACATTGATCTGCGTATCGTTAGCGAAGAGCACTTTGGCGTCCAGGCCGTCGAACGCCACGCTGACAACCTTGCCGGAGAGCTGAGTTCCACCGAGCGTCACCATGGAGCCGGGAGCAACCGCGCCGGTCGCAAACGTGGCACCATTGACCAGCGTATGAATGGCAGGCGGCTGAATCGCGGGAGCCGAAGCCGAAGTGACTACCATCGTGATTGCAACGCTGGCCGATCCGACGATAGGTCCGGCGTTAATCGTCAACGTGGCATTGTACGTACCGGGCGCTAGCGTGCCAGGAATCGCTTCGATGCGAAGGTTCGCACTCTCTACCCCTTGCGTCGGCGACACATTCAGCCAGCCGCTGCCGTTGGCGTAGGTGACGGATGTCGTCCACTCTATTATGCCGCCGGTCGGATTCCACACCGCCAAGTTCTCCGTCTCGCCTGAACTACCGGCCGCAACACTGTAGTTCAAAGAAGTTGCCCCAACCGACAATCGGGGAAAATAGCCTGCACCGCAATCGCCGACGATCGTGCAGTCATCGGGAATTGGGACTTGCTGGAAGCGGGGGATAGGATCGGTAGCGGTGGCCGTCTGGACCGTGGAAACGGGCGCGAGCGAGACATTCTCCCCGGTTTGAACAGCAGCGCCGCTGAAGGGCGCGAGCGCGAGAAACGTGGGGAATTGGGCGCTTTCCTGAATCGACGGATTCGCATCCATCACTTGGTAAACCGCAATTCCCGCGCCGCCGGTCAGCGTAACCGGACTCATCGAATCGAAGCTCACGGTGCCGGGCGCTCCAAGCGTGTAGAGGGGCGTTCCACCGGCGCCGTTCGGGTCCGTATTCTGAACCAGAGAGAGCAGCAGAGTTGAACTGCCGGCTGTGTACTTGCCGCCAGAGGCGCTTAAACCGAGATCGCCTCCCGCCGTCGGCTGTGCAGCATCCGATCCCGCAACCACGGTGGGAACAAAGAGCTGGGCGCCGGAGGGAAATCCCGAATACTGCACGATGATGCGCGTGCCGGTATCGGCCCCCTGGTTTGGCCAATCGCTAAGCGGAGCGAACGAATCGGCGAAACCTTCCGTAACGCGAGTGGAGGTGAAAGCAGAGCCGGCCGCACGGAAACTGGCGAAGCTGGCCGGGTTCGACCGGCAGCGGCGATCCCGCTTGGCTGCAGATGATCTTGTTGGAAAACGCATCGTAAAGGCCATGCTCCGGAATTCCCACGGTGACTTGGCTAGTGGTAAGCGCGAGTGAGGCATTGGCGCTGGTACCGATCAATACTTGCAGTGTGCTGTTCGCCGCGAAATTCAATTGCGCCGCAGCGCCTCGAAGACCGGACAATCGCAAAATGACCGAACCGGTTGGCGATGTCGTGAAGGTGGCGCCATTGAACACCAGCGAAGTTTGCCCGATCAGTGTGGGCGTCCCGATCACTTCCGGCCCGGACCCGATATCGGCTGTGAGCGAAACGTCCAGTAAATCGTCCGAAGACCGGGACGCCAGGCGATTGGTGACGTTGACGTTTAGAAAAAAGGTGAAATTGACCGTCATGGTGGCGCTGGGGGTGCCTCCGGAACAGTTAAAAACGATGTCGCTGGTCCTTTCCGTTATACCTTCTCCATGCACCACGACAGGCGTGGCCGACGGGGTGCAAGTTAAGTTTCCAGCGCGCGCAGCGGGAACCAAAGCAGACGCCATCAAGAGAGAAAAAAAGGCGAAAAGCGGGCGAAACATGGGGTGTAACCTCTCGGAAAATAGCGGGCGCGGTTTTTTCATTATACACATACACCTGCCTTGTTACAATTGAGGCAGGGTCGTCTCTCCTCCTAGCTATGACCGCTTTAACGTCCATTGCGCAGAACGTTTCTCTGAAGGGAGAGCTGCCTTTGATGGATACGTTCGGCCGGCTACACGACAATCTCCGGATCAGCGTGACGGATCGCTGCAACATTCGTTGTTTTTACTGCATGCCGGAAGACAACCTGAACTATGTTCCGCGCGAGGAACTGCTCTCATTCGAGGAGATCGAACGCTTTGCGCGCATAGCCGTATCGCTGGGCGTCACAAAGATTCGGGTGACCGGCGGCGAACCGCTGGTACGCAAGGATCTCCCGGTGTTGATCGGAAAACTGTGCGCGATTCCGGGAGTCCGCGACGTCGCGCTCACTACCAATGGCGTGCTGCTGGCGCGGCACGCGCAAGCGCTGTACGATGCGGGGTTGCGCCGGCTCAACGTGCATCTGGACACTGTGGATCGCGAGCGGTTCCTCAAGATCACTCGCCGCGACGATTTGGGCAAAGTGCTGGCGGGCATCGAGACCGCGCAGAGGATTGGATTCGATCCAATCAAGATCAACGCGGTGGCGGTTAAGCATCTGGTGGAACCCGACATCGTTCCACTGGTGCGGTATGGGCGTGAGCACGGCATCGAAATCCGCTTCATCGAGTTCATGCCGCTGGATTCCCAAGGACTGTGGGCGCGCGACAACGTGCTGTCGGCGGACGAAATCATCGAGACGCTGTCGCGCGAAATCTCGCCGCTCGTGGAAATAGCGGACCGCGATGCGCGGGCGCCAGCCACTGAATACCGTTTTGCCGACGGGATCGGGACCGTGGGATTTATCGCTTCCATCACCCGCCCGTTCTGCTTGAACTGCAATCGCGTCCGGCTCACCAGCGACGGCAAGCTGCGGTATTGCCTGTTCGCGATCGAGGAGACCGACGTCCGGGCCTTGCTCCGCGACGGCGCGCCGGATGCCGAGATCGCCGCGACCATTCGCGAAACGGTGCACAAGAAGTGGCTGGGGCACGAGATCAATTCCGCCAAATTCGTTGCTCCGCCGCGTCCGATGTACGCGATCGGGGGCTAGTGTGAACAAGGCGACTTACTAAGTCTCGCGGCCACCTACTAAGAGTTAACGGTTACTGTACACCTCCTTGCTGCCCGCGGCGTCACACTGGCATGCGCGGAGGAGACTTCATTTCAGGCTGGGGCAAGATTCTGCGCGGCAAACTGCCGCTACTATCGATTGAGATCACGAGCGAGTGCCCACTCAGTTGTCCGGGTTGTTACGCTTACGGCGACCGGCATCTGGGCGGAGGAGTAACGCTGACGCAGCTATCCGATGCGCGCGGCGAGACTCTGGTGCAGGGCATTTTGAGGCTGGTGGACCAGCACGATCCCATGCAACTGAGTCTGGTTGGCGGCGAGCCGATGATGCGCCATCGCGAGCTGAGCCGGCTGCTGCCGATCCTGAGCGAGCGCGGCATCCATACGATGGTGGTCACCAGCGGCGTAATTCCGATTCCCTCCGAATGGACATCGCTCCCCCGGGTGACGATTGCGATTTCGGTGGATGGATTGCCCGAGCATCACGACGAACGCCGCAAGCCGGCCACCTACGAACGCATTCTCCGCAATATTGCCGGCCAGCGAGTTTACATTCATTGGACGGCCGTGCGGGCGCATGTCCAGGATCTGGATTATGCCGAGCGCTATCTGGAGTTCTGGAGCGCGCGCGAGGAAGTCCATCGCATCTGGATGAGCGTGTATACGCCACAGCGCGGCGAGCAAAGCGCGGAGCGGCTGAGGTCTGAAGATCGCAGAAGGCTGACGGACGGGATTCCTTGGCTGGCCGCGAAGTATCCGAAGTTTCTTATTAAGCCAGGGATCGCGCGGGCGATCATGCAGCCTCCGGCCAGCCCCGCGGAGTGCACCTTCTCCCGCGTGTCGGCGAACTACACGGCCGATCTTCGCACGCGCGTGACGCCCTGCGTGTTCGGTGGCGATCCGGACTGCTCGGAATGCGGCTGCGCGATTAGCTCCGCGCTGCATTGGATCACGAACGAGAATGCCGGGGCCCGGCATATCCTGGATGCGTCGCTCGGGATCGGCGCGGCGGTGGCGCGGTTGAAGAAGGCCAGCTAGCAGCCGCTTGCTCACGCGCGCGGTTCAGTCCTCGTCGCCCGATAACTTAGCCAACACTGAAAAGTCTTCGAGCGTGGTAGTGTCGCCTTTCACTTCTCCATTGGTTGCCAACTCGCGAAGCAGGCGGCGCATGATCTTGCCGCTGCGCGTCTTGGGAAGTGAATCGGTGAACCGGATGTCGTCGGGCTTGGCGATCGGCCCGATCTCTTTGGCCACCCACTGGCGCAACTGATTCTTACGTTCCTCACTGGGTGCATGTCCGGCCTTTAGCGTGACGAATGCGGACACGGCCTGCCCCTTCACCTCGTCCGGACGCCCCACCACCGCGGCTTCGGCCACCATGGGATTCGCCACCAGCGCCGACTCGATCTCCATGGTGCTCAGCCGGTGGCCGGCCACATTCAGGACGTCGTCCACGCGGCCCATCAGCCAGAAATAGCCGTCCGAATCGATGCGCGCGCCGTCGCCGGCGAAGTACATGCCCGGAATCTGCGACCAGTATGCTCCTGGTAGCGCTCCGGATCGCCATAAATGGTCCGCAACATGGAGGGCCAGGGCTGTTTGATCACCAGAAATCCGCCCGCGCCCGGCGGCACGCTGACGCCTTCGCGAGTCGACCACGTCGGCGATGACGCCCGGCAAAGGCAGCGTCGCCGAACCAGGCTTGGTCGGGATCGCGCCAGGAAGCGGCGAGATCATGGCGGCGCCCGGTCTCGGTCTGCCACCAGGTGTCGACGATGGGGCAGCGGCCGTGGCCGATCACTTCGCGATACCACATCCAGGCTTCGGGATTGATGGGCTCGCCCACGCTTCCCAGCAGCCGCAACGAGCTGAGGCTCGTGCTTGCGCGGCCATTGCTCGCCCAAGCGCATGAACGCGCGAATCGCAGTAGGCGCGGTGTAGAAGATGCTCACTTTGTATTTGTCGATGATGCGCCAGAATCGGTCGGGCTCGGGCCAGGTGGGCCCGCCTTCATAGATCACCACGCTGGCGGCGTTCTGCAGCAGGCCATAAACGACGTAGGTGTGGCCGGTGACCCAGCCGATATCGGCCGAACACCAGAACGTATCTTCATCGCGCAGGTCGAAGACCCATTTGGCCGTGATATAGGAACCGACCGAATAGCCGCCGGTGGTGTGCAGAATGCCTTTGGGCTTCCCGGTGGTGCCGGAGGTGTAGAGCAGGTAAAGAGGATGCTCGGCGTCCAGGGACTCGGCCGGGCATTCGTCGGAGGCCGTCTCCATCAGCTCGTGCCACCAGTGGTCGCGGCCGGCCTGCATGGTGACATTGCTTCCGGTGCGCCGGTAAACCAAAACGTTTTTCACCGTGGAGCATTGCGGCAGCGCCTGGTCCACGGCTTCCTTCAGCTTTACTTCCGTGCCTCTTCGAAAAGCTCCGTCCTGGGTGATCACGGCGACAGCTCCGCAATCGTTGATGCGATCGATGAGCGCCTGCGCGGAAAATCCGCCGAAGACCACGGTGTGCGCCGCCCCGATGCGCGCGCATGCCAGCATTGCGATGGGCAGCTCGGGAACCATGCCCATGTAGATGGCCACGCGATCGCCTTTGGAAACGCCCAGCGACTTCAGCACGTTCGCGCATTTGGAGACCTCGCGCAGCAGTTGCTGATAGGTGAGCGTTCGCGAATCGCCCGGCTCGCCTTCCCACAGGATCGCGGCTTTGTTCTTGCGCCAGGTGGCGACGTGGCGGTCCAGGCAGTTGTAGGAAATGTTCAGCTCGCCGCCGATGAACCATTTGGCGAATGGCAGCTTCCACTCGAGCACCCGATCCCAAGGCTTGAACCAATGCAGTTCGCGCGCGATCCTGGCCCAGAAACCTTCCGGGTCGTCCTTGGCTTCCTTATATAGCCGCTCATAGTCGGCCCGGCTCTTGATTTGGGCCCCGGCGCGAAACTCGTCGGGTGGTTCGAAGACGCGTTGTTCGTTGAGGACGGAGTCGATGGCGTTCGATGACATGGCTCTCCATAGCATATCGTTCTGTGCTAAACCATCGGGGTGTGGTAACCTGCGGCGATAAAGATGGGAGCCAAAATGAGCCCGCCGGCGGAGCGTCCATTTCGCGCGCTCGCGGCTGTGCACAAATACTCCGGGCGTACGTTCGCCGCTCCTTCGACGCTATCCGGGGACGACGTTCAGTATCTCTCGGCGGCGTCCAGCGCGCCCTCGCCAGGAGATGGCCGGGACTCAGTGTAAAATGAGTTGCCCATGGTTTGACGCGTTATGAAAAACTTCCTGATCGGCTTGGTAATCGGCATTCTGCTGTGCGGCCTCACGCTGCTGATTCTGGTTTTCGCCATGGTGCGATTCGCCGGCTCGTTCGCCAACCGGCCCGTCAGTGTCGCCGACGGCTCCACGCTGGTGCTGGATCTGGAAGGCGATGTACCGGAGCGTTTGCCGGCCGATATCCCGATTCCGATTCTCCAAAATCAGACGCCGCTGTCGGTGGAACAAGTCTGGGACACGTTCCGCAGGGCCGCGGCCGACCCGCGCATTCGAGGAATCCTGTTTGAGCCGCACGGGCTGGATATCGGCTGGGGCAAGATGGAGGAAATCCACGACGAGATTGTTCAGTTCAAGAAATCCGGCAAGCCGATCATCACGTATTTGCACGGTCCGACCGCGCGCGAGTATTATCTGGCCTCCGCCACGGACAAGATCATCGTTTCCCCTGAGGATTCGATCGACCTGAAAGGGCTGCGCGCCGAGTCCATGTACTTCAAGGACACCCTCGACAAACTCGGCGTCAAAGCCGACGTGGTGCATGCGGGCAAATACAAAGACGCCGGCGACATACTTACTCAAACGTCCATGTCGCCGGAAACGCGCGAGGTTTTGAACGCTATTCTCGACCAGTATTACGGAGACCTGATCGCCACCATCGCCGAAGGCCGCAAGAAGCAGCCGGATGCGGTGCGCGCGCTGCTGGATCAGGGTCCGTTCCTGGCGCGCGATGCAGCCGCCGACGGTCTGATCGACGTGCTGGGCTATGAAGACCAGGCGGTCGCGGAGATGCAGACCCGCCTGAAACAGCCCGAGCTGAAGAAGGTTTCGAGCAAGGCCTACGTCAAGGCGGCGCTCGCCGTTGGCGGTGGACGCAGGATCGCGCTGGTGGTAGGAGACGGTACCATCACGCAGGGCTCAGGGAATGAGACCGCGGACGACGAAAGTTTCACCGCAACCGGATTCATCAAACTGCTGAAGCAAGTGGAGAACGATCCATCTATTCAGGGCGTGATCATGCGCATCGATTCTCCTGGCGGCGATGCCGTGGCGTCCGATGAAATGCTGCACGAGGCCAAGAACCTCAGCAAGAAGAAGCCGCTGGTGATCTCGATGAGCGACGAAGCCGCGTCGGGCGGCTACTATGTGGCCGTGACTGGCGACCCGATCGTCGCTTATCCGAACACCCTCACCGGGTCCATCGGCGTGATTTTCGCGCGGTTCAACCTGCATGGCCTGTACGACAAACTCGGCGTGAACGATCAAATTCTATCGCAGGGGACGATATGCCGAAATCGATTCCCCCTACGCCCCACTGAGCGCGGACGAGCGGGAAAAGATTACGGGCCAGATCGATGCGTTTTACCGGGCCTTCGTTAGCCACGTGGCGGATGGCCGCAAGCGGCCGTTCGATCAGATCGAGCCGCTGGCACAAGGACGAGTCTGGCTGGGAGCGCAGGCCAAGCAGAACGGGTTGGTCGATCAACTGGGCGGTCTGGATCGCGCCATCGAAGTTCTGAAGCAACAAGCGCACATGTCGCCTTCCGAGCGAGTGACGCTGGTGCCCTATCCCGGCCAGCGAAGCGTTTTCGATTTGCTCTTTCGAAACCGGGTAGACGCCTTATCCGCGCTTGAGACGCACAGCGTGGAGGGGCGAATCGGTAAAATACTCGGGAAAATGCCCTGGCAAGTCCTATCCCAGCGAGGTTTCCTGAAGGTGATGCCGTACTCAGTTAGCGTACATTAGGGAGGTTGGATGCCTCTAAACTCTCCAGTGTTGCAAGCTGGGACTTGATTCCAAGCCTCTCTTGCTCCGGGAGCTGCCCGCCAAACCATTCAAAATAAGCGCGGAAAGCTTCGAGGATCTCCCGTCTACGTTCCCGGTCGCGCTCCCCTACCGCCAGCCGCAAGTTGTCCCGGATAAACTTGCACCTGATAGCATCCACGTCCATAGCGACCACCCGGCACTTTATAGGGCACTTCGGGTACCAATGGTTCTATGGGACCACTTAGCGTAGAGAACCGTTCACGAAAGCCCGGGTCTCAATCAGACACAAGCCATTCTGCAGCAATCATTTGCGGGCATTTGGGCGGGTGTCTTCGTAGTACGGTAATAGATCGCGTCATGGAACCAAGGTTCTGTGGTGAATCCCTGATTTGAGCCTAAGGTTGCAGTGGGGACTGGAATCACATTATGGGAACCCGTCATGATCTGCGCCGCCAGGAACGGCGGCCGTGCCAACACAACGTCACGGTGACCTGGCATGATGCTCGCGGCGACAACAAATTTGCGATTGCAAGAGCGCTCGATATTTCCGAGTCCGGCATACGGCTGCAGATGCCCGAGCCGCCGCCGCTACACACCTACGTGATGCTGCGGGCGACCAAGCTGGGACTGCTGGGAAACGCCTCGGTCCGGCATTGTGTCCGCACAACCGCGTCTAAGTTTGCGGTGGGCGCCGAATTTACGGCCGGTCTGCAGTGGACGCCGGAAAAACACAATTAGCCCGCCGAATAAACCAGCGTTTGTATAGCCCAGGCTGTCCTGATAGGATCGGATTCGGGGCGCGTTTCAAATGACCGATAGCCATCCTCAACGCTTAATCGTCGGCATCACCGGCGCCACCGGTGCGATTTTCGGGATCCGGCTACTGGAAGCATTGCAGGGATCGAGCGTAGAAACGCATTTAATCGTCAGCAAGTGGGGCGCTCACACGCTGGCGCAAGAGACCCCCTACACTCTTGATCGTGTTCGGCAAATGGCGTCGTATTCCTACGCGGCCGGCGATCAGGGCGCGGCGGTCTCCAGCGGTTCATTCCTAACGGCCGGCATGGTCATCGCGCCGTGCAGCGTGCGGAGTCTGGGAGCCATCGCGAGCGCCCAAGGCGAGCATCTGGTACACCGGGCCGCCGATGTGGTTCTCAAGGAGCGCCGCAAGCTGGTGTTGGTGGTGCGCGAAACGCCGCTGAACGACATCCATCTGGAGAACATGTTAAAGCTCTCGCGCATGGGCGCAGTGATTCTCCCGCCGGTGCCGGCGTTTTACAATCACCCGCGGTCGCTCGAAGAAGTGGTGGATCACATTGTCATGCGCGTACTGGATCAGTTTGGAATCCACACGGATCTGGCGGAGCGCTGGGGCAGCGAACTGCCGCTACCGCTCGGCGGCAAGCTTTCCGAGTCGTGAACTAACGCCATTATCAGCGGCGATTGGGCGATTGCGGCGGGACGTAGTAGTACAGGAGAATGGAGCGCCCCACCCGTTCGACGGGTTTGACGAAATCGGGCCATGTGGGTTCGCCGGGGCTGGTGAGACGATAGTCCATGCGATAGAGCTTCCACTGCGTCACTTCCACCGCGTTCCAGCCAGGCTCGGGAGCGCCGGGTTGGCTTTCCTGGTGGGGCGGGAATCCGTGCGATGCCAGGCTGACGGTGATGGTTGGCGTGAACGTAACCGAGGGCGCGTTAAGCTCGCGCAGCCGCTGGCCCAGGCGCTTGATGTCCTGACCCCAATCCAGATCCGAATCCACCACGATGCGCTCGGGCTCGTCGCCGGCCAAGGCATTGAAGTACGCCAGATAGTCTGGGTGAACCGCCAGGGAACTGATCACGAGCCACCCGGAAGCCGCGGCAGCCGCCCAAAGAGCCCAGTTCCAGCGAACGCTCTGTTGGATCAACCAGAGCGTCCCCGCCGCGGCGATGATCGCGAAGAACGGAAATGCGGGCAGGATGTGGCGGATGCCGATATTGATGCGGGAGGACATCGCAATGGCGAGGATCGCTGCCGGAATCGCAATTGCGAACGCGAAGGGCCACGCGCCGGCCGGACGCACGGGCCTCCGCCATAAACCGACCGCTGCCAGGATCAGCATGCCCAACGGCAGCTTTACTCCAATCAATACCGGGAAGAAGGCCCACCAGCCTTCCATTCGCACTTCGCCCAGCAAGTAGGCAAGGTGGCCGTTGCGGTTGTGATCCATGACGGTCTTGACGCCCGAATACAATTCGGGGAATGGCACGCGAAATGGAATCCAGACGGTCCTCCCAAAAGAAAAACGATAGCCTGCCCAGATGATCAGCAGACTGAGCGCCGCCGCCAATCCGATCCAGGGCAGGCGCACTGCGAACAAGCGCGCGGCCTTGGGGATCGCCGGCCGTGCGGAATACAGCCAACAGGCCAGCACCACGATGGCTGCGGCGGGATAGAACACCAAAGCCGAGAACTTGCTGAGCACCATCAAGCCCATTGCGACGCCGAGCCATGCCGTCCACTTGAGCCCGGGCTCCTCCAGAAATCTCAGGGACGCGTAGGTTGCGGCGGCAAAGCAAGCTGTGAGGCCCATGTCGGTGGTGGAAACTCCCGCGTGGGCCAGGACCGAGGGCGTCATGCTGAAGATCAACACGCTGAGCGCTGCGCCGGCCGGACCCAGGAGCCGCCGTCCCCAGAGAAACACCATCCAGCATCCCAGCCAGAAGAAAGGCAGGTTGCCGGCGCGTGACAAGGCTAGGCGAAGATCATAGTGGCCGCCTCCGTACAAGATGGTGGCGCCTTCCACCGTCATGTCGTCCTGGCGGTTGGTGCGTGCTCCGGCCAGGTAGGGTCCCAGCGCCACCATGACGCGAGTCAGCGGAGGATGCTGATGCTCGTAGGTGTAGATTCCCTGGTCCAGCCACTGAATGCCGCAAGCGATGTGAGCAGGCTCATCGGAAGTGTGATTGAACACTGTGTACGTGGAGACGATCCGGAGGGTGCCGAGCAGAATCAGGGCCCAGGTGATCACGGTGGCACGACGATTGAGAAACGATTCCAGGCGCTCGTAAAGCGGGGGAGAGGACTGGACCGCCACCGCGGCTTGCGGCGGCGCGCTCTTCTTGCGGGTCTTGGCCACGCTCTTACTTGGCATTGAGAACTCTCGAGCCTTTGTTTCGTTTCCCCTCGGCTTTGCCGCGCCCAGGCTTTGGCACTTCTACCACGCGGCGTTCCGGAAGCGCGGGTGGCGCGATAACCAAAAACGCCAACAATAGCAGAGCCGGCCATATCTGCACCAGGAGACGCAAATTGGACGTGCCCAACTGCCAGGTTAGATCGGCGGTTGTAATCAGGTAGGCGAGGAAATCCGCCGCCAGTAACCCAACCAGCGGAACCACGAGCCAAATTTGCTGACGCACGCGACTGCGCGGCGCCAGCCCGAGCGCGGCGGCCAATATCGCGGCCAGCAGCACCGGGTGCGCCCAGGGCGTGCCCATCTGCCAAATGCTCTTCAGGAACGAGCCCGCGATTTGAATCCAGCGGGACGCATCCGCCGCCTGGGCAAGCACCTCGCGTAATGTTTTTGGGACCAGCCCTTCCACATCGGGGACCAGCAGGATCTTGAACGCGGCAAGCAGCGCGACTGCCGGAGCGGCGCCCAATGCCATCCAGCCGGCAGCCTTCCTTCCTCCCTGCCAGGCGACCGCGGCCACGGCCAGAATCGAGAACGGCAATCCCTCGTTCTTCGTCCACGCCGCCAAGCCGCAGCACAGCCCCGCCAGCAAAAGCGTTCCGCGTGGCCATCCCTGGTCGCCGGCCATCGCCATCAACGCCAGAGTTGCCAGCAGAAACAAGCTGATGGGGATGTCAGCGTTCTGGGAACCCGCTTGCGACGCGAATCCCTCGCTCGCCAATAGCAGAAGCAGCGCGATCAGGCCGGCCGCCTCGCCCCGCAACCAGGCTACTGCACCGCATAGAAGCGCCGCGGTTGCGAGCGTGAACAGCAGATCCAACGCAGCCGGGGTGGTACTCGCGGTGTCTCCCTGTATAGTCCAGGCGCTCGCCACCGCCGAGGGAAGCAGAAGCGGATAGCCCGGATGGTTCGCTCCGAACAGCGTATCTCCCGGACCTCCGACCGGCGACAATGCATTTCGCCAAGTTCCGCGACCGCCGGCCAGAAACTTCGCCTTCACGTTCCAGATTGTGAATGCATCCCAGCCACCGTTTGGATTCGCTTCGATCGACTTCGCGGCGTCCAAGGCGAAAAACAACAAGGCCAAGACGGCTGCCGCTCGCACCAGCCAGATCCATGACGACTGGGCGGCCGGTCCCGCCTCCGATTTCACGGCCGGCCGGCGAACCGCGAACCAAACGCCCCCCGCGGCCATGAAGGCCTCCGCTGAGAGCAACACCGCTCGTCCTGTGGCTCCGGTCCACAGCAGCGCGAAATACACGATCGAAACGATGCCAATGCCCACTCCCGTGCCAAGGGAGATCTCGAGCAGGGCGCCCATCCAGCCCACTCGCCGTGGAACTGCGCCCACCCGCGCGCCGAGCATTCGAACCACCGACCAGCCAATTAAGATGGCTGGCGCGAAAAGCAGCAGTCCAATAAACATCACTTAAGCATCACTTCGCTTTCGCGTATAACACCACGCCGTTGCCCAAATCCGCCTGCAGGACGTATCCAGCCTTGGCGCCCTTCCCTGCGTAGTCGGTGGGCCGCGAAAAATTCCCGACCGCTTGTTGCGGGCTTGTTCGGCCAACTGGAGTGAGAAGGCGCGGAGCGAGCGCATATTGTGTGACGAGAAACGCAGCCGTGCCGGCGTCACCGTGCAGCGGCAAATCACTGATGTAACCGATTTCACCGCTAGGCGGCAGACTTGCGGATGCGCCCGCAAAGCGCTGCATCGCGGCTTCGACGCTGAACGGGTCCGGCTGCAGTTGCGACGCAAGTTGAAGCGAATCTAACGAGGCGAGCACGGCGCCGATCGCAACCGCTATCAGCCCTGCCAAGACTCTGATCTGCGGCATAAAGCTCTCAGTTTAGCAATCATTGCTCCTGCTTCATCACGGAGCGCCCCTGGTAGGCTTCCAGAACCTGCTTGACATGCCCTTCCATCATCACCGAGCCGTGATCGATCCACAGTGCGCGATCGCACATCTCCCGAACCGAGGTGGCCGAGTGCGATACGAACAGCAGCGATTTGCCGGCCCGCCGGAAGGATAACAGAGCCTCCTTGCTTTTCTCCTGAAAGGCAGCGTCCCCGACGGCCAGAACTTCGTCGATGAGCAGAATATCCGGCTCGCATTGTATCGCGACCGAGAAGGCTAGCCGCATGACCATGCCGCTGGAGTAGGTGCGCAGCGGATCGTCGATGAATTCGCCGATGCCGGAAAACTCCACCATGCTGTCGAAAAGCTGCTTGGTCTTGCGCCTGGAGAGCCCCAGCAGCGCGGCGTTGAGAACCAGATTCTCGGCGCCGGTTAACTCCGGATGGAATCCGGAACCCAATTCGAGCAGCGCCGCGATCCGGCCGTCCACCCGAACGTTGCCTTGGTCCGGCAAGGTGAGCCCCGCCGCCAGGCTCAGGAGCGTGCTTTTGCCGGCTCCGTTCGAACCCACGATCGCCAGACTCTCGCCTTCCTCCAGCCGGAAGGAGACATTCCGCAAAGCTTGAAACGGCTGGTGGTGCGCTCTGCCGAACCAGCGCGTAATATGCGTCCGCAGCAACTGCCGTCCCGTGCTGTGGGGAAACCATTTGGAGACGTTCTGAAATTCAATCCGCGGCATGCCGGCCTACAAGCGAGTATAGAAGCCGTCCTTCAGCTTCCCGAAAATGAATAGCCCTGCCCCGAACATGACAACCGACGCGATCACCAGACGGATCAACGTGGAGCCGAGCGGAGCATGGTTTTCCAGCAAAACGTTGCGCATCATCAGAACCAATGCGGCCACTGGATTGAATTGATACAGTCCCCGGAAGCGGTCGGGAATGAGCGCGAACGAATAGAAGATGGGAACCAGCCAGAACAGCACGGTATTGGTCGACTCGACCACGTAGCGCGTGTCACGCACGTAAACATTCACGGCCGAAAACGCGAAGGCCAAGCCCATCACGAACAGAATCTCCAGCCCCCAGATCAGCGGCAGCCACAGCCAGTGGATGTTCACGCCGGTTCCAAATATCAGGACGGCGGCGAGAAGCAGCCCGATCTGTATGAGCAGATGCAGGACATTGGACAGAACGCTCGCGATGGGGAACACCTGCCGAGGCACTGGAACCCGTTTGATGAGCGGCGCGTTATCCATCACCGAGGTGGTGCCGGTGACCCAAGCAACCGAAAAGAAATTGTACGGAACCAGACCGCACAAAATAAACAGAGGAAAATTCCTGGTATCGGGCCGGGCGAAGATCTTAGTGAAGATGAAGGTGAGCACCGCCATCATGATCAAGGGATTCAACAACGACCAAAGCACGCCCAGCGACATGTTCCGATAGCGGATCTTGAAGTCCTTCTCCACCAGGTTACGAATTAAGAAAAGATAGTCACCACTCCACACAGGCCAATTATACGCCGCCGCCTGTTGAACGTCGCGCCGCGACATGCTTCAATATGAGAGACACTCCTTCCCGATAACACTGGAGGACAATCCGAATTGAATGCTGCTATCCTCGCCCTGGAAGACGGGACGGTCTTCGAGGGCAAGAGTTTTGGTGCGCCGAAAGACAGCCTGGGCGAAGTTGTGTTCAACACCGCCATCACGGGCTATCAGGAGATTTTCACGGACCCGTCCTATGCCGGCCAAATCGTCGTCTTGACGAATCCGCAGATCGGCAACTATGGCGCCAACGCGTACGATCAGGAAGCGGCGCGTCCATATATCGAAGGGCTGGTGGTGCGGGAATTCTCGAGCCTGGCCAGCAACTGGCGATCGGAAGAAAACGCTGAGCAGTTTCTCGCCGCCAACGGAATTCCGGTAGCAGCCGAGATCGATACACGCGCGCTGGTGCGCCACCTGAGAACGCGCGGCGTGATGCGGGGAGTGCTTTCGATGGGAACAGGAAGCCGGGACGAGCTGATCGGGCGCGCTAGAAAAGCGCCATCGATGGCGGGTCTTGACCTGGCGACGCGGGTCTCCACTTCTTCCAGCTACGCGTGGGATCAGCCGGTGACGGCATGCTCTCCTTCCGACCAACTCGCGAAGCCAGCCGAGCAATTTTGCCACGTGGTGGCGTTCGATTACGGGATCAAGCGCAATATCCTGCGGCGCCTGGTTCAGGTGGGCGCGCGCGTTACCGTGGTTCCGGCTGGCACATCGGGCGAAGACGTGCTGGCGTTGAATCCCGATGGCGTGTTTCTATCGAATGGCCCGGGCGATCCCGAGCCGCTGGAATTCCAGGCGGCGCAAGTGCGTAAACTGATCGGCAAGAAACCCATCTTCGGCATCTGCCTGGGCCACCAGATTCTGGGCCTCGCGCTGGGCGCCAAGACCTACAAGCTCAAGTTCGGACACCGCGGAGCGAACCATCCGGTGTTGAACCAGGTGACTCAGAAGGTGGAGATCACATCTCATAATCACGGATTCGCGGTGGATCCCGATTCTCTCAACCTGAACGAAGTGGATCTCACCCATGTCAATCTGAACGACCAAACGCTGGAGGGCTTCCGTCATCGCAACGAGCCGGTGTTCTGCGTGCAGTACCATCCTGAGGCGGCGCCCGGCCCGCACGATTCACATTATCTGTTTGACGATTTCATGACACTGATCAAGGATTACAGCGGGAAATGAAACCACTCCCTCACGGTCGCGGCTCGGTAAGAACGACCGCGCGTCAGCAAGCGGGCTTTGGGGTGACTAATGCCGCGGCGTAACGACATACATCGCATCCTGATCATCGGCTCCGGGCCCATCATCATCGGACAGGCTTGTGAATTCGATTATTCCGGCGCGCAGGCCTGCAAGGCGCTCAAGGCCGACGGCTATGAAGTGGTGCTGATCAATTCGAATCCGGCGACTATCATGACCGATCCCGACCTGGCCGACCGCACCTATGTCGAGCCGCTGAGCGTTGGTTATGCCGAGGAAGTGATCCGGCGCGAACGTCCGGATGCATTGCTCTCGACCGTCGGCGGTCAGACTGGTCTCAATCTTGTCCGTCGACCTGGCGGAAGCCGGCGTGCTCGACAAATACGGCGTGGAGCTCATCGGCGCCAAGATCGAATCCATCAAGAAAGCCGAAGACCGCTTGCTGTTCAAAGATGCGATGCGGAAGATCGGCCTGGAGACGCCGCAATCGCAACTGGTGAACAACATCGAGGACGGGCTGGCCTTCGCCGAGCGTGTTCCGGGCGGATATCCCGTGATCCTGCGGCCGAGCTTCACTATGGGCGGCTCGGGCGGCGGCATCGCCTACAATCGCGAAGAGCTGGCGGAAATTATGCAGCGCGGTCTGGATCTTTCGCCGGTGCACGAAGTCCTGATCGAAGAGAGCGTCCTCGGATGGAAGGAATTCGAGCTGGAGGTGATGCGCGATCTGGCCGACAACGCCATCATCGTGTGCTCCATCGAAAACTTCGATCCGATGGGCGTGCACACAGGCGATTCCATTACCGTAGCGCCGGCGCAAACTCTCACCGATCGCGAATACCAGATGATGCGCGACGCCTCGCTTCGCTTGCCTGCGCGAAATCGGCGTCGACACGGGCGGATCGAATGTGCAGTTCGCGATCAATCCGGAAAATGGCCGCATGGTGATCGTGGAGATGAACCCGCGCGTCTCGCGCAGCTCCGCGCTGGCCTCCAAGGCCACTGGATTTCCGATCGCGAAGATTGCGGCGAAGCTGGCGGTAGGGTATCGTCTGGACGAAATCAAGAACGACATCACGGAAGTGACGCCTGCTTGCTTCGAGCCGACTCTCGACTATGTAGTCGTGAAGATCCCGCGCTGGCAATTCGAGAAATTCCCCGGCGCCGAGCCGGTTCTCGGAACGCAAATGAAATCAGTCGGCGAAGTGATGGCCATCGGCCGCACCTTCAAACAAGCGCTTGGCAAGGGTCTTCGAAGCCTGGAAACGGGCAAGGCGGTCACCTCCGAGAGCTACGACAAAGCGCTCATCCGGCAGCGCCTGATCACGCCCAATCCCGAACGTTTGGGTTATATTCGCTTTGCTCTCGAACAAGGCTGGAGCGTGGAGCAGATTCACGAAATCACCTCGATCGATCCGTGGTTCTTGAAACAACTTCGCGAACTGGCGGATCTCGAGCGCGGTTTCGTCTGGACAAACCTGGGCTCGCTCTCGCGCGATCGGATGCTGGGAGCCAAGCGCGATGGGCTGTCCGACCCGCGCCTCGCGACGCTTGCTGGGCACCGACGCGACGCACGGTGCGGGAGCGGCGCAAGGAACTTGGCATCACCGCGGTGTTCAATCGCGTGGACACTTGCGCGGCCGAATTCGAGAGCTTCACGCCGTATCTTTATTCCAGCTATGAATCGGAAAACGAATCCGATCCCGGCGATCGCAAGAAAGTCATGATCCTCGGCAGCGGTCCCAACCGCATCGGCCAAGGGCATCGAGTTCGACTACTGCTGCTGCCATGCCGCCTACGCACTGGCGGACTTCGACTATGAATCAATCATGGTCAATTGCAACCCGGAAACCGTTTCCACCGACTACGACACCAGCGACCGGTTGTACTTTGAGCCCCTGACGCTGGAAGAAGTGCTCAACATTCGCGACGTCGAAAAGCCGGATGGGATAATCGTTCAATTCGGCGGGCAAACCCCACTGAACCTCGCATTACCGCTGCAGCTTGCCCTCAAAGACGCGGGTGTTTCGATTATCGGCACCGACCCGGCCGATATAGACCGCGCGGAAGATCGCAAGCTGTTCGGAAAGCTGCTGGACGATCTCGGCATTCCCTCGCCCGAGAACGGCACCGCAACTAGCGCCGAAGAAGCCTGCGCGGTGGCTCGACGGCTGGGCTATCCGGTGCTGGTGCGTCCAAGTTATGTGCTGGGCGGGCGCGCCATGGTGATCGCCTACGACGAGGAGATGGTCAAACGCTACATGCACGAAGCCGTGGTCTTCTCGCAAGAGCGGCCCGTGCTGATTGACCGGTTCCTGGAGGACGCCACCGAAGTGGACGTGGATGCTCTCGCCGATCAAGACGGCGGCGTGCTGATCGCTGGGCATCATGGAGCACATCGAAGAGGCGGGCGTGCATTCGGGCGACAGCTCCTGCGTTCTTCCGCCGCAAGGGCTTTCCGATGCCGTGCTCAAAACCATTCAGGATTACACCGAGCGACTGGCGCGCGCGCTGCATGTGATCGGCCTGATGAACGTGCAGTACGCCATCAAGGACGGCGTCGTGTATGTGCTGGAAGTGAATCCGCGGGCGTCGCGCACCGTTCCCTACGTCAGCAAGGCCACCGGCGTGCCGCTGCCGAAATTGGCTGTTGGCCTGATGCTTGGGAAAAAGCTCCGCGACTTCGAGCACCTGACCGGCGGCCGGACCTCCGGCGTTCTTGCGGTCCCGCAGTGCTTCGTGAAATCGCCGGTCTTCCCTTTCGGCAAATTTCCGGGCGTCGATCCGGCGCTGGGTCCTGAGATGCGCTCTACCGGCGAAGTAATGGGCGTGGGCGAAAACTTCGGCGAAGCATTCGGAAAGGCCCAATTGAGCGCCGGCACTCCTCTTCCCGAGAGCGGCACGGTGTTCATCAGCGTGAACGATCGCGATAAAGCGGCCGTGGTAGAAGTGGCGGCCAAGTTCGCTGAATACGGATTTCAGCTCGCGGCCACGCGCGGAACCGCGGCAGTATTAAAAGCCGCCGGGCTGCAAGTGAAAACGGTCTTTAAGGTGAACGAAGGACGGCCCAACGCCGTCGACATCATGAAAGCTGGTTCCTTGAAGCTGGTGATCTACACCACCACGGGTGGCCACACCTTCAAGGATGAGCGCGATATTCGCCGCACTGCGGTGGCCTACCGAATCCCGTGCATTACAACGCTGAGTGGCGCCAAGGCCGCGGCTCAAGCGATCGTTTCGCGCAAGCGTGATCCCATCCGCGTCTGGAGCCTGCAAGAAATCCACAGACCGGCGGGTGTGGCGATCAATTCGTAGCGTTAGTTCAAAGCCGTGGGGACAGTGTACTCTCCGGTAACATCGCGGACTTGACCGTCTGATACATCCAAGACCGCGGCCTTCCCGGCGAGCAAACGCGCCTGCACTGTTTTGGGCGGCAATTCGAGCAGCGGAACAAAGCCACGCGTATCGTTGACATTCCGGCCGCCGCCCGGAGCAATAAAGACATTCTTCATGCCGAATGTCTCAAACGGAAGATCCACGAATCCCGCATAGAACTGATCCGTACTCAGGCCAGTGACTAGCAGCGTCTGGTTTGGATGAGCGCGGTCGTACGCCACGATTCCTTGTACTAAGTCGCGGCTCAGACGGCTGCGCGCGACGTGCCAGCTAGTGACGTCCCACGCCGCGGGCAAACAGACCGCTAGATACAGCGCGGCCTACACCCGCTATCACGCGAGGCCGGCGGCCCAACGCAGCGGCCAAGATAATGGCGATGCCCATGGCGGGGCCCGTGAGCGTGTATTCCTCAATGTGGTTCGGCAGCGGAAGCATCGGAACCAGCAGGGCCAGGAACCAGGCGAGGCCCATCCAGCCCACACGTCCAGCCACGATGACGGCGGCGATTAAACCAGCGCCGATTACCGCCGTCCCCAGCATTGTGAGCCAGCCGGGCCAGTCCGCTTGAAAGTGTGAAAGGTCCTCGAAACCGAGCGCCAGCTTGACGTAGGACCCGAGCGTCTGAAACATCCGCCCATCGATTTGAATCGCATACGGTCCCGACTTCGCCGCCGGCGCCGCCCAGAAATGCAGCGCCGTGTAGGCCGCGGAAATAACGAACAAGGGCGCCGTTCGCCGCAGTTTTGCGCGATCATAGAGCAGCACGTAGGCCAGCACGATCACCGGATACATCACCGCCGTCTCGAGCGACCCGAGCCCCAGGACGAATACCAAAATCTGTTGCCAGTACTTGCCTCTGAGAAATAGCAGGAAGGCAAGCAGTACGAAAACCAGATATTGGCTTTGGTTGTAAATCGACGTCCAACACAGAGCCGGTGCGACGTTCGGGTTCGCGAGCCAAAGGATGGGTGCGCTGGCGGCCGCAAGAGCGGAGCCGGTGAGCCTGCGGACTACCGTAGCAAGAAGCACAACGTCCGCGGCGACGGTGGCAAACACGACGATGCGGAACGGCAGCGGGTTTATGCCGAACAGCGCCTTGAGGCCGAAGAAGAAAAGATCCTCGCTCCAGGGCCGGATGTTTCCATGCGCCTTGGGGGCGAACAGCGTCCAAAGGAGGTTGTTAAAACCGGTGACCGGTCCCAGATGCAGCCAGCCAAAATCATCTTGATAAAACCAAGCGCCCAGTCCCCGCCAGTAGATGGCCAGCAGGAAAATCAAGCCGGCGAGGGCAGCGCCATTTCTGGCGAGCCATGCGCTTCGATTGGGTAGCGAGAGTTCCTGGGACACAGTTTTCGAAATCAGCGTTGGCTGGCGTCGCCCGCGCGAACACGGCGATTGAATTCGCTGGACGAGCCGCGCGGCACGCTCAAGTTCTTCCAGCGATCATGCGAAAGATGCTTCGCCAGAAACAGGATCTGACCGCAATGATAGGAATAATGCGCCACCTGCCGGTTGATGGCTTGCATCACCGAGTGGGCTTCGCCGCGAATCGTGATTGTGCGGCCGAGATCGGCGTCCGAGAGAGATTCCATGGTCCCGAGCACGCGCTGCCAGCCGTCCTCCCATAGTTCCAGCAGCGCTGCGCGAGTGGCCGGCGGATCGGAAAACTCGGCATCGCGATCGCGGCCCGGCTTCTCCCCGTCGCTGGTCAGAAAATCGGTCCAGCGCGAGAGCATGTTCCCGGACATATGCTTCACGATCACGGCAATCGAGTTCATTTCTTCATCCAGCACGGCCAAGAGCTGATCGTCGCTCACCTGTTCGATCGCCCGCTCGGCAAGTTTTTTGTAGTAACGGAAGATCGCGGTGGAATCCTCCACGTAGGATGTGGTGAACTGCAGCGCCATGCCTACATTCTAGGGCTTGATCACTTCCCGGAGGTACACGAGTAGCGACGCAAGTTCGGCGTCATTGTAGGCGCCGATCACCGAAGCGTGCCGCCACGCACTCCCCTCAGTGGTCTTCAGCGCACCCGGATCCACGGTCCGCAGCACCGGCGGCGCGGATGTCAGATCGTAGAACAACGCGCGCGTCTTGGCCTGGCTTACGATCAGCGCGGGCATAGCTTCGCCACCAACGGTGGCTGTCCGGACGTCCGGCGTCTGAAGCGCGCGCAACACCGCAGGATCAGCGGGAATCTTGCCGATGGGCGTCGTCACCGGGATCCCGATTCCATTCACCTCGTGACACGTCGAGCAGCGCCCGAATCCGCGCAGCGCGTCGAAGAACAGTGCGCGTCCGCGCTCGGCCTCGGGGGAAAGCGCCGGCTCCGCAGGACTGGTAGCGCCTGGTCCCCCTGGTGCCCCCGGTCCCAAGTTGATGGTCGGATTCGCGATCCCGTTCAGGCCCGCGACGTAGCGATCACCGCACCCAAATCGGCGCGGGACAATGTTGTCCCAAACGCCGGCATCGCCGTGCCCGGCAGTCCGCGCATGACGGTGCTCGTGATGTAGCTCTGATCGAAGCCTCGGCCAGCCAAGCGTGGCGCACCTGCAGGCGTACCCCGCGCGCCGTGACAGTATCCAGTCGCGCAGGATTGTGCGAAAACCTTTTCGCCCGAAGTCTCCGACCACGCCAGTGCCGGAATCATCAGGAGCAGGAGCGCTCGCGTCACTTTACTGGGGCCTCGGATACGGCGGGCAGTGCGAATACGATCAATGTGGAACCTGTGCGCCAGTTCTGATCGGGAAAGACCGAAGCGAGCTGCGCCCCGGTGATGGCCTGCTGCCATCCCGTCGGGTTCGCGATGTATTGCCGCCCGCCGATCGAATACGCAACCGGCGATCCGCGATTGCCCGCGCCGGTTTGATAACTCCAGAGCTTGTTCCCGGTGCGAGCATCCAATGCAAAGAAGTTGCCCTCGGGATCGCCGGTGAACACCAGATCGCCCGCGGTGGCCAGCACCGACGCCAGCAGAACATATCGATACGGCATGCTCCAAATGCGCTTCCGCGTAATCGGGATCCCACGCGTCCAGATGACTATACGTCGTTCGATTCGGCGGCAGCTTGAACGTGAATCCGCCGTTGGCGTGAAAGCGGCCTTCCATCGCTTCGCTGGACGTGGACGTCAGGTCGTTGCAGACTTCGTTAATCGGCGCGTAGATATAACCGGTGCGCGGCGAGTACGCCATCGAGTTCCAGCTTTTCGCTCCCGCGGCGCTGGGACAAGTATTCACCACCTTGCCTGCTTCCGGCTCTCTGCGCCCCACCAGCTTGCCGTCTTCGGTGATGCCCGAAATCCAGGTCTGCACTTCCGGCATGGAGAATGCGCCAATAAATTCGCCGGTGACGCGGTCCAGGACAAACGTCACGCCGCTCTTGTTCATGTGCACCAGCAGCTTTCGCATCTGGCCGTTGATGGCGCGATCGATCAGCACGCATTCATACGCCGAATCGAAATCCCACAAATCGTCGGGGACTTCCTGGTGATACCAACGCAGCTTGCCGGTATCGGCGTCGAGTGCCACTACGCTGGCCGTATACAGATTCGCTTCCTTGCCTTTCGCGCCGGGAACCAGCCGATCCTCGTCGTTGAAATCGCCGCCCGCGTTACCCGTGCCCCAATAGACCAGGTTCAGCTCGGGATCGAACGAGCCGGTCATCCACGGCGCGCCGCCGCCCAACTTCCAGCTATCGCCCTTCCAGGTCTCGTGACCCTTTTCGCCGGGTCCTGGAATGACATACCAGCGCCACGCGAAGCGCCCGGTCTTGGTGGAGAACGCCGTTAGGTAACCGCGATGCGCGGCGTCGCCACCGTTGCCTCCCACGATCACCTTGTCCTTCACCACCAGTGGCGCGGCCGTAATGTCGCAGCCGCATTGGCGCGGATCGTCGACGCTGACCCGCCACTGTTCGGCGCCGGTTTTCTGATCCAACGCGACCAGATAGTTATCCGTGGTGCCGAAAAACACTTTGCCGTCACCCACCGCCACGCCGCGATTTTGCACGAAAGTCATGCCGCCCGGCCGGCCCGGCCTCGGCGTCGGATATTTGTACTGCCACAGCAGCCGGCCGGTGGCCGCGTCCAACGCGAATACCTGCAGGCGCGGCGTGATCAGGTACATCACACCATCCAGCACGATCGGCGTGGCCTGCAGGTTCTCGGCGTAATCGCCGGTCTGAAAAATCCAGGCCGGCTTGAGATTCTGGACGTTGCCGGTGTTCACCTGATCGAGCGCGCTGTACCGCCAGGAGAGCTGCGTGCCGCCGTAATGCGGCCAGTCAGCGCGAGTCGCGCCGTCTTGCGCGAAGGCGGCCGCCATCGCGAGCAACACCAGCAGAAGTCGCATAGTGTCCCATCATATTAGAAATCGGACTCTACTTAGCGATCGCTGTGGGCGGTGCAATCGGCCAGTTGCCGTCGAACGGCGGCCAGTTGGGGATGATCGCTTCCTGCTCGGGATAAAACATCGAAGAGTAGATTGAGCGGATCTTCCCCTGCTCGATGAAAAACCACTCGCTGAACATATTGCGGCGCATGGCAACGCCCGGCTTTCGCAGGAAGACTCCGAGGGCAAGAACGGCGCCAGCCTCTTCGTCGACAATCGGATAGCGGCGCGCGACGACTGCGAAGATGTTGACCATGGCGCCGGTTCCCGTGCAGTCGGTCGGACTGCCGCCCTCAACCGGCCGCTGCGTGGTAAGCACTCCGTTTTCGAGCCGCGAACATCCGGGATGCGCCATGATTATCGACCCGTCATGCACCGACAACCCATCGAAGTAACTATTGGTGATCGCGGCCAAATCCGCGCGTGAAAGCCGCTCGCTTTTCGGAACCACGCGCTCGGGGGGAGCATGCGCGACCAGATAATCCGAATCGTTGAAGGAGGCAGCAGCCTGACGCCCGGCCTGCGGACCGATGCCGGCATCGCCCTTGCGCGATAAAATCCACTCAGCTTCCGTGATTTTACGATCCTCCACCTTCAGCCGGAGGGTGGCGATCGCGGTGCCACCCGCCTCTTCGAGCGTTCCAAAATAGCCGGCCTGCCCGCTCTCGGTATCGAAATACCTGCGCTCGAGTTTGCCGAGAGCCTTGGCGGTTTGCCACAGCCCCGTTCCTGGGCGCCGCACCATCGCGTCTTCGGTTTCACGGTAACCGACTGAAAGAGGCGCTGCCGCCGGATTGTGCGCCAACACCGCGGCGAGATACTGATCCAGCGCGGTCTTCAAACAGGCGCGGTCGCAGGTTGCTCCAAAAGCCGTGCCATAGGCGCTAGCGAACGCGAGAACACTTGCGAGGCCGAGACGATTCATTGAGGTATTGTATTACAAGCAAGCTATGTCAACTGCCTACATCTGCCAAGGCGTCCGGACACCCATCGGCCGCTACGCCGGAGCGCTTTCCCCAGTCCGCGCGGACGATCTCGCCGCCCACACGCTGGCCACCTTACGCGCCAAATTCCCCAAGAGCGACTTGGCGACCATCGACGAAGTGGTGCTGGGTTGCGCCAATCAATCCGGCGAAGACAATCGCAATGTGGCGCGCATGGCGCTGCTGCTTTCCGGCATTCCATACACGGTGCCGGGCGTGACGGTGAATCGTTTGTGCGCTTCTGGAATGGAAGCAGTGGCGGTCGCGTCCCGGGCCATTGCCGCGGGGGAGATGTCGCTCGCCATTGCCGGCGGAGTGGAAAGCATGAGCCGCGCGCCCTTCGTGATGGGCAAGGCCAACGCGCCGTTCGCGCGCAATGCCGAGATCTTCGACACCACGCTGGGCTGGCGCTTCATCAATCCGGTGCTGCAAAAGACATTACGGCACGGACTCGATGGCCGAAACCGGCGAGAACGTCGCGGAGGATTACAAAATCGATCGCGAAACGCAGGACAAATTCGCGCTGCGGTCACAGCAAAAGGCGGCCGCCGCGCAGAAGGCCGGATTCTTTGCCGAAGAGATCGCGCCGGTCATAATTCCCGGGCCGAAGGGCACGTCAAAGACCGTTTGCGAGGACGAGCACATGCGTCCCGACACCACGCTCGAAGGCCTAGCGAAGCTGCCGACGCCGTTTCGAAAGGGCGGCACGGTTACTGCCGGCAATGCGTCCGGCATCAACGATGGCGCGTGTGCGCTGTTCGTGGCTTCTGAAGAGGCCGCGGCGAAATTTGGTCTCACTCCGCTGGCGCGCGTGGTGGGCGCAGCGGCTGCGGGCGTCGAGCCGCGGGTGATGGGCGTCGGCCCGATTCCCGCCGATTCAAAAGCTGCTGGCGCGCGTCAAGATGACGATGGACGAGATCGACATCCTGGAACTCAACGAAGCTTTCGCTGCGCAAGCGGTGGCCGTCACACGCGCCTTCGGCCTACCCGACGATTCTGAAAAAGTGAATCCGAACGGCGGAGCCATCGCGCTCGGACATCCGCTGGGAATGAGCGGCGCGCGGCTGATTCTCACCGCGACGCATCAATTGCAGAAGACCGGCGCGCGGTATGCGATCGCGTCCATGTGCATCGGCGTGGGCCAAGGGATGGCCACGCTGCTGGAACGAGTCTAGCGCGAGTTCGTCGCGGCGCCTCCTTCAATCCAAACACCGACAAATCGATCGCGTCGGCCATGGCCTGGTACCGGTGTCGTTGGGATGCAGGTGATCGCCGTTGTTGAAGCCCGCGCGAAACTGCTTGGGATGTTCAGGATCGCGCGTGGCGGCGTCGAAATCCACCACAGCGTCAAACGAGCCGCCCGACCGGATCCATTGGTTCACCGCCTCGCGAACGCCTTCGCCCGCTTCGCTGTAATAGGCTGCGCCTTCGAACGGAGTCAGGGTACAGCCGATCACTTTGATCCCATGCTCGTGTGCCCGCTCGATCAGCTGCTTCAGCGCAGCGATCAAATCGTCCGAGCTCACGACATCGCTCGCCGGCGCGCCCGGCCCGCAGGCCGATCCCGATGTCGTTGATGCCCTCCAGGATCATGAGCCACTTCACGCCCGGCTGCGCCAGCACGTCGCGATCGAAGCGAGCCAGCGCGTTCACTCCCGCGCCATCGCGCAGCAACCGATTGCCGGAGATACCCTGATTCAACACCGCGATGTTCGCGCCGCCCGCGGCGGCGAGACGGCGAGCCAGAAAACTCGGCCAACTGCGATCGGTGTTGGGTGTCGACACCGCCCCATCGGTGATCGAATCGCCAAATGTCACGATCGGCCGCCGCGTCCGGGGGAGCGACGACATCGACGTTCGTCAGGAAGTAATACGATTGCGTGGTGGTTGCATCCGCGATCATGGGCGCGGCCGTGGCGTCGCCTTCCTTGGAGATATACGTCGTATGCAATCCAACCTGATGCATCGTGTCCGCCGCAGCGGTGTCCGGAATGAAGACGCTTACCGCAAGATCGCTCGCGGCCGGCACGTCCAGATTCACCGCGTCGCTGATCTCGGTGGCGCCCGGCGGAATCCAGCACGACGGTTTGCCGCTAAAGAGCAGCGCGCGATCCGATGGGGGAAGCGATGCTCGATTCCTGGCCGCGAAGCGCGATGTGCGCCGCGCCAATCATCAGTGGGGCGCTCCCGAAGGCATTTGAGAGCTCCACGCGCACGCGCCGCCCTGCAATGCTGGTGTGCGCGATCATTCGCACCGTCTGGTTGTGGAAGCTCGTAATCGCGCCGGCCGCGGCGGCGCGGGCGTGGCTGTGCCCGCGTAGCAGGACGTGGCGCTGGAAACGCCCGTGGCTGCATCGGTGACGTAGCCCAGGTGCTCACCCAATGCTCGGGTGTTTGCGCAGAGACGCAGGAAATCGCGAGCGCGACAAGCAGCAGTTTCATGTCCAACTACTTTATCGCACGCCGGCTGTCATTTGAATCCAACTCAGAAAAGCCCGGGCCTCGTCGATCTCTTCCTCGCTGACGATGTGCGGCCGGCCCTTGTAGATGCGCATTTGCACGTCCGCGCCCAGGTCACGAAAAAGATTTGCTGCTTCGTGGGTGGATGACTCCGGAATCCAATCATCAACGTCGCTGCCAGTGATTAGCATCCGCAAACCGGCAAGGGATTTGCGGCGCGGCGGCCTTCCAATCGGATCCTGGCACGCCCATCAGGCCGCCCGTAAGCACAATGAGGGACCCCACGCGTGCGGGATGGCGCAGTGCGTATTCGAGCGCCAGGGATGCGCCTTGGGAAAAACCGACGATGACCAGACGGTCCGGTGCGAGCCGCCCGTATTCGCCTGCCTCGAGCACCGCTTCATGACACCGCTCGACGGCTTCGGTGAGGTAGGGTTCGTTGGTCTCGCGCGGATCGAAAAAACGGCCTGGATACCAGCTGCCGGGAGTTTCGGCCTCGGGAACCACCCAACGGATTCCCTCGATGTTGCCGAACCGCGCAGCTAAATCAATTTTCTCTTCCGGTGTTTTGCCGCGGCCGTGCAGCAGAACTCCAGCAAATTGTGACGCGCCCCGCGCCGAACCGACCGCACGAACGCGGGGCAGCGTTACTCCAGTGCTCACACTACTAATTTACTACCGCTCCCTTACGGTCGCGGCTCGGAACCTATTTCTTCTGAACGCAGTCGCCACCAATGAATACCGCTTGGCGGCGGGATGGCCCGATGCCGACGGCATCTGCCGCGGAAGGCGTTCCACCAGGTGTAGCAGTATTCACGGCAATCGCTTCCGTGTGCACCGGAAAGTTATTTTCCGGAATTGTGATCGGTTCCAGCATCGCCATGATCTCGTCGCGGCGCTCTTCGAACCACGGCGGCAACAGCATCTGGTGCCCCAAAGCATCGTACGGCTCGTCGCGAGCGAATCCACCTTCCGCCGTCGCCGCGCACTCCACCAGAATCCCGCCCGGGCAGCGGCAATAAATAGAATGGAAGTAGTTACGGTCCTTGATTTCCGAGCAATCGGTATAGCCCAGCTCTTCGTAAATGCCCTTCTGCTCGGCCAGGCCTTCGTCGGTACCGGCATCCAGCGCCACGTGATGGCCGCATCCCGCGCCGAATCCCCAGCTTCCCGAAGGACGGTCTGGTTCATGCAGCAGAATGATGGTCTTGTTCGCCCCGCCGCCGTTCAGTTCCAGGCGGTGGATAATTGCCCTCCACGCCGGTCTTCTTGAAACCCAGCGCTTCGATGAAAAACCGCTCGGTCTCGGGAATCTCGCGAACCGAAAGCACCGGCCCATGGAACCCGTGCGTCGCCACGTCCGCGGTCACTTCGCCTACCGTCCAGGGCTTGCGCTCGTCGGTGGAATCCTCGATCACTTCCAGTTGCAAACCGGAGGGATGGTTGAACCGGATGAATTTCTGCCCGAACCGCTCCTGAATGCCGCTATGCTTCACTTTGTGGTGCGTCAGGTGCTCATCCCAGAATTTGGTGGCGCCCTTCTTCACCGTGTAAGCGGTGGATTGGATCTGGCCCGATCCTGGACGGCCCGGAACCCGCTTATAGGGGAACGTGGTGTAAACGGAACCCGGCTCCGCGCCTGCATTTGAATAATACAAGTGGTAATGGGCGTAACGTCCGTCAAAAAGGACGGTCTGCTTAATCAGTCGCTGCCCAAAGACCTGCGTCAAGAAATCTACGTCTTCTTGGGCTCCAGATGCACAAACGGTGACGTGGTGGAAGCCCGATACCAGGGACATGTTGCTTTACCTCCGGCGCGATTATATCAAGTATGACGTGTCATCAAGACCCGCGCGCGTGGTCTCAATATATCAATAGCGCCTGTTGCATGCAAGACACGGAAAGTACTAGCTTTCAGCGGGTTCCGTGCAACTCGCCTCAGGCAAAGCAGTGGGCCACAGCGCACGCGACCAGCGCGCGTGAAAGCTCACTTCACAGAAATAGTTGACCAGCGTTACCGCGGGTACGGCCAGCATCAGCGGCGTCAGAACAATCGTCCACGGCCGCTCGCGAACCAGGCTCGATCCTATGCCAAGCACGGCCTGCGTCAGCTTGGCGAAGTTGCCTGAGGCTCCCATCACTTACCCGCGACCGTGCCGCACCGCATCGAGGTATGAACGTATGCTTTGCGCGTCTGGGACCTCGGTATAAGTCAGCGCCAGCGTCCCCAGCGTGTGCGCGTCGCTACCGCCCACCGGAGCCTTTTGCCAATCTTCGGCTAGTCGCGCGGCGGAACGATTATTCGCCGCCGGAATGTGCCCGTTCAGGGTCTCGAGCGCCGGGAACAAATCTTCGAACATTTCGAAGTCGAGCTCCGTGCGGCGACCGGTAAGGCTGGAGAAAACATGATTGACGCTGAACAGGATCTGCTGTTCGCGCAAGAAGGCCGCGAGCGCCGGCACGTCGTTGCGTCGGCGCTGCAAGTTCGATGTGATGCCGCTCTTCGATGCCGTACACGCCCACGTGAATCTCGGTCCGCCGAAGGCGTTGTGCAAGTCACTTCTTCGCTCAGGAAGAAGTCGGGATAATGGCGAAGGTATTCGGCGGCATCGATGGAATCATGATCGGTGACGGTGACCAGGTCCATGCCGCGCCGTTTCAATGTCTGATACACGGCTTCCGGTTCGTTGTAGCTTTCCCGGCAAAACCGATGGAATCCGGGAATGTTGCACATGCCCGAGTGGCGCGTATGGACGTGCAAGTCGCATCGCATGGCCCTTTTTAACCCGCTTGCCGTTACAAGGGGGTGAATTGTGGAAAAAACATTCGTGACAAGAAATGTATTTCCCGAGGTAAGGGAGTAAGCTACGGGCAGCAACCTGAACCTGCCCTTGAACGAGGCGCAGATACTCGAACCCAAATTCGAACGAAACTCGGCCTGAAGACAGCAGGTGTGTTTCAATTCAATCCACGTCCGGTGTCTGCACAGTTACAAGGCCCCGCGGTCTTGGCCTTTCGCGCTCTTCGCGCAGTGATACCATGAGATCGCGATCACCTGAAACGCGCCCGTAGCTCAGCTGGATAGAGCGATTGGCTTCGAACCAATAGGCCGGGGGTTCGAGTCCCTCCGGGCGCGCCAGTCTATCTCCTGTCCGACCCGGACACATGGGTAACAGAATGTACCTAAGACATAGGTAACACTTTTGGCCCGAAGGGGTTGTTGAGGGGCTGCAAAGTTTTTTCCTCCAGATCGATATAACCCAAGATCATAATCCATGAAGCTGACGAGCCAGATGCCGTCGTCGACTTCCTTGATGCCCACGGCCTGACCAGCCAGACAAGTGCTTAGATTGATTTTCTTGCGATACAGACACAGCCGGCCGCAGTTGGTGACGACGACCGTTTTGTCGTGAAACGGGTAGTGCGGTTCGCCGAATGCCTTGATAGGGGCGGCAGGAAGAAGTATAGACCTCCGCCGGACACTTCATGTCCAGCGCTTCGTGCGGGCGCTCGTTATTAAACTCCTCGATGAAGGCGTCGAACTTGGCTTGCTGCTGTAGCAGATTGGCGCCGGCGGGCCGAGTGGCTTCTTTTTTCAGGGTCAGATGCATGCGCTCGTGCCGGCCGTTCTGCTGCGGATGACCCGGACGGATGCGTTCGATGCTGATGCCCAGGCGCAACCACCAGACCGAGAGCCTGGAGAGATTGAACAAGCCGTTGGGCGAAGCAAAGGGAACGCCGTTGTCGGAGCGGATCGCTTGCGGCAAACCACGCTCCTTGAAAAGGCGCTCAAAGGCCGTAAAAGCGGTCTTCTCGGCGTTCGATTCCATGGCCTCGCACAGCAGCAGATAGCGCGAAGCATGATCGGTGACGGTGAGCGGATAACAGTAGCGGCGATCGCCGAGCATGAACTCGCCTTTGTAGTCGGCGCACCACAGCGAGTTCGGGCTGCCGGCCCTCTGAGAGCGGAGTTCCTTCGGTGTGAGTCCGCGATCGCCTGGTGCGGGTCACTAAGTCCATGACGATCGAGGATGGCATGAATGGTACTGCGAGCCGGGACCTTCACTTCGCTCGGCAATCGTCTGAGGAGGCGCTCCCGGATCTTGCGGGCGCCCCAGTTCGGTTTCTCGCGCTTGGCCGCTACGATGGCCGCTTCGATTTGTTCGGGCAGTTGGTTGGCGTATCGGTGGGGGCGCCTGGCACGATCCGTGAGCCCCTCCAGCCCGCATTCCTCATAGCGCTCGAAGATCTTGTAGCCGGTCTTGCGGGAGATCTGAAACTCGCGGCACAAAGCGGCCATGCTTTCGCCGTCTTTGAGCCGAATCACGAATCGTATGCGTTCGTCCATAACAGAACTTTCCTTCCATGGCATCCCACTCCCGCCCCCTTCCAGGCGAAAAAGTGTAACCCATGTCTCCGGTACGTTCTGTTACCTATGTCTCAGGCCGCACATCTAGTGGAATTAGCGATTTGTGGGTAACTTTCGATGAGCGGGAGAATTCATCAAAATCGCCTGCAGCTAAAACGTCGGTAAGCCAAGTCTACGCCAACGCGAGCACTGGTCCAGTGAGATCCGCGCGGATTTGAAGCCTGACTTTGTTGGCGTAGTAGAATAAAAATGGGCTAACTGATGTCCATCAGAAGGACAGCGCGAACCAGACACAAGTAGGCGGGCAATCCGTACGTCGGCAACGATCGCGGTTCACTTTTCTGCACACCTGGTACGACTCGCCTCTCGCTAAGGCGCTCTTCTTGCTCAGCGCCGCCGTGTCGCTTATAAGCGGTTGCTGGTGGCTCACGTCGATTTTCCACCGCAACGGTTACGTGATCCGAACGCAACCGTCTCAGGTCGCCAGCAACGCGCCGTCAGCTTTCACGTCCAAGCAGAAGCTCTCCGTAGGTCGTTTGCGGGAGACTACTCAAGTCGCTAAAGGTATACAGAGCCCAAACGTCAGCTCAGTTGGCGGAAGCGTTGGGATTTCTTACGATTCTCCACGGATTGGAACAGCGCCCCAGTCGAAGAAGCGCAACACGGCTGCGGCGCCAGCCCCCAATTCGACCATTCAAGTTTCGCTTGGTGCTCGGAGCCCGAATATAAGCGGCGTGACTGGAGATGTTGATGTCACCTATGGTGCCGCTGCGACTGGACAGAGTGCGGACGGCGCAGCGGAGAGGAAACGATGAAGGTCGTCTTTCTAGCCGTGTTTTCTATTTGTGCATGTTTGGCGCAGGGTCAGAAAGCGCCTTCCACCAAACAAATCTCGCACGGCAACAACAGTCCAAACATAAGCCATGTCCGCGGCAACGTGACGATTAACTACCCCTGTGTCGTGGAAATATCTCCGCCTGCCAACAGCCCATCGCCGATTTCTAGCGCATCTGGGTTGTTATCGCCGTGGGCCATACCTGGTCTGGATTTAAACGGCCATTCGATACTCAGCACGACGCCGTTGCCGTATGGTTCCTCTGCTAACGATCTGCTGGCGATGGTCACGAGTAGCCAGTCGCTCAGCATCACGCAATCTGCCATTGCTCCGGCTGGACTGCTATCGTCCTGGTCCTATCCTGGTCTGGATTTAAACGGCCATCCGATACTCAGCACGACGCCGTTGCCGTATGGTTCCTCTGCTAACGATCTGCTGGCTATGGTCACGAGTAGCCAGTCGCTCAGCATCACGCAATCTGCCATTGCTCCGGCTGGACTGCCAGTGTCCTGGTCCTATCCTGGTCTGGATTTAAACGGCCATCCGATACTCAGCACGACGCCGTTGCCGTATGGTTCCTCTGCTAACGATCTGCTGGCTATGGTCACGAGTAGCCAACCGCTTAGCATCACGCAATCTGCCATTGCTTCGGCTGGACTGCCATCGTCCTGGTCCTATCCTTCAGCGATCGTGACCGCCACGCCAACCGGGATCGTTCCCTCTGGACTGCTATCGTCCTGGTCCTTTTGTTTCGCGGGAACGGGCCTCGGGGCCATAGATCCAAAAGATGGATCTTGCAAGGACTACAATGCCCACACGCCACAAATTGGCATGCAGCAAACGCTCCTCGGTCTTCCCGCCACCTTAACCGCCAACAAGCTGTAGTAGCAGAGCGATTGGCGCAAAGCGGCCCCGCGCCGCAAGGCGCGCCAGCGTACGCCGGAGTGATTTCGCCCTCTCCCAAGCCTATTTTCGGGCCGTTTGCATTTTTGTTTCAGGCAGGTTCGGAGGTGATATACCAGATGTAGCACGGTAGTGATCCGGCTGCGGTTCAACGCGTCTCCCTGCGCAACCACCACGGGCCGCCGAAAACCGGCGCCGACCCGGTTAGAGCTGGCATGTCGGCCCACCAAATCTCAGCTTGCGAGATCACCACTCCGTTCTCTCCAAAACCCGCCGAGCGGCGGACGCAACAAACCCGTCGCTCCTATTGCCCGGGAGCCCCAATTGCGCGCAGACCGCATCCATGGCGTCGGTGACCTCATCGGGCACATCATCGTCCGGAATCGAAGCCGCTGTCGCTACTTTAGTATGCTCCGACTACGGCGGGCAGCGCGGTCTATCTAAAGTCAATTCCCGGCCCGGTCGATGAGCAGAGAGAAGCATCCATGGCGACTACCACTCATCATTGGCTCCGGAGCGGGCTCCTGACCGCAGTCGTCGGCCTCTGCCTGGTTTCCCTAGCCTGTGGAGACAAAGACCAATTCGACGAAGATGCCGCCAAGGACATCCTGCAGGCCAATGCCGTCAATCTGGATGGAGAGCAGGTCACCCTTACCACGGGACAGCTGGAATGTGGCGTGCAATCGGAATTATGGGAGGCTCCCACGCAAGTGTCGCAGGACCGCACCACTGCCCGCCTGACTTCCAAGGGTCGCGACCTTAACTTCGGCGACAATCCCGCCATTGAGCCCCAATTTCATCAGCCCTACGCGCAGGTCCGAGGCGCCTTCTCACTGGAAGTGGACGGGGTGTCGGGCATTCGCGACGGGGAAACAGCCGGTACCAAGCTGGTGGACGCCCAGGCCGCCATCAAACTGCAGCACGCTTGTTTCCCGAATCCCTTGCCTCTCATGGGAGTAAAACACGGCGAATTCCGAGAGGACACGCCAGTTTCTTTTCTGTTCCGCAAGAGCGAAGATGGCTGGCATCTGGACAAGCTAGTCCATTAAGTTGGTTGTTGGCGTCCACACCCTGATTTGACACCCGCCCCCAAGCGCGATACCGTCGCTGCATGGCCCTGGAATATTTCGATTGGGAGGTGGGCGACGTTTTCGTCTTACACCTGCAAGGCCCCATCACACTCGGCCAGGGCACGCAGAAGCTGCGCGAGTTGATAAACGACACGGTCGCCGCCGGAAGAAAAAAGATTCTTCTCAACATGGCCGAGGTCTACTACATCGACAGCAGCGGCCTGGGCGAGCTCGTCGCCGCCTGCACCAGCGCTCAGCGCCTGGGCGCCAAGCTGAAATTCATGAAGCTCACGCCCAAGGTGCAGGATGTAGTCCAGCTCACTAAGCTTTACCAGGTTTTCGACGTGTTTCCCGACGAGGATTCCGCCGTTCAAAGCTTCGCCGTTTGAGCGATGATCAAAACCACCGCGCTGCACTCCATTCATCGCAGGATGGGCGCCAAGATGGTCGATTTTGGCGGCTGGGACATGCCTCTGCAGTATTCCGGCATCCTGGAGGAGCACCGCGCCGTCCGCGCGAACGTCGGCGTCTTCGACGTGAGTCACATGGGCGAGATCGAAATCCATGGTCTGGACGGCGGCGCGCTCACCGACTATGTCACGACCAACGCGGCCGCCAAGCTTGAGACTGGACAAGTGCAGTATGCGGGTCTGCTCTACGAGCACGGCGGATTCGTGGACGATATCCTGGTGCACAAAGTCGCCGGCGATCACTATTTCCTGTGCGTCAACGCGTCCAATCAGGAGAAAGATTACCAGCACATCGCCGACGCCAAACGATTCCAAGCGAAGGTGGAATTCGCCAGCCAGCGTTACACGCAGCTCGCCATCCAAGGCCCTCGCGCGCTCGATACGCTCCAAAAACTGACCACGTCCCCGCTGGCGGCCATCGGCTACTATCACTTCATTGACGGCGTTGTTGCGGGAACTCCCGCACGCATCGCCCGCACCGGCTACACCGGCGAAGACGGCTTTGAGATTTATTTCGCGCCCCAGCAATCCGAACGCATCTGGGACGATGTCCTCGACGCCGGCCGGGAATTCGGAATCAAACCTTGCGGGCTCGGCGCGCGGAACACCTTGCGTCTGGAAGCAGGGATGGCTCTCTATGGCCACGAGATTCACTCCACCATCACGCCTTTGGAAGCTGGCCTGGCATGGATCGTCAAGCTGGACAAAGGTGACTTCATCGGCCGCGCCGCGCTGCTGCGCCAAAAAGAGCAGGGCGTCACGCGCAAGCTCATTGGATTCGAGATGACCGGCCGTGGCATCGGCCGTGACGATTACGAGGTCTTTCTCGCCGCGGAGCCAGGCAGAGATGGATCGCCGGCCGGCTGGGTTACCAGCGGCGGCCCGTCGCCCACGCTTAACAAGAACATCGGAATGTGTTACCTTCCGACTGGGCACTCGAAGCCCGGCCAGCGGATCCAAATTGTCATCCGCAATCAACTGGTCGACGCCGTCACGATTCAGGCGCCATTCTACAAACGGATCAAATAGGAATGTATCCCGAAGACCTGCACTACACCAAGCAACACGAATGGGTGCGCCTTTCAGACGACGTCGGCGTGGTTGGAATCACCGATTACGCTCAGAAGCAGCTCGGCGACATTGTGTATGTCGATCCTCCCCGCGTGGGCGCCATCCTTGAAAAGGGCAAAGTCATGGGGTCGGTTGAATCCGTGAAGGCCGTTTCGGACATCTATGCGCCAGTCTCAGGCGAGGTCACCGAAATCAATGACGCGCTCTCGACGGCGCCCGAGAAGCTGAACGAGAGCCCGCACGGCGACGGCTGGCTGATCAAAATCCGCTTGTCGGCTCCCGGCGAAATCTCGACGCTGCTCTCCGCGCAGGACTATCAAAAATACGTCGCGGAGGAGGAAACCGGGCATTAGCGTTCCCGGTCGATCCCGTTCTTGCGATATCTCCCGAAATCCGACACCGAGCGCCGTGAGATGCTGTCGGCTTTGGGCGCCGAAACTCTCGAAAGCCTGTTCGCCCAGCTTCCCCAGGAAGTCCGGCTCAATCGGCCGCTGAACATTCCCGCCGGAAAATCGGAATACGAAATCGTGGATTACTTTCGCGCTCGCGGCGGCGAATGCGCGAACGGCTACGCATCCTTCCTCGGCGCGGGTGTCTACCATCACTACCGCCCGGTGCTGGTGGATACAGTGGTCTCGCGCTCCGAATTCCTCACTTCCTACACGCCCTACCAGGCCGAGATATCGCAAGGCACGCTGACCACTATCTTCGAATTCCAAACCATGATTTGCCAGCTCACGGGCATGGATGTAGCTAACGCGTCCATGTACGACGGTTCCACCGCCGTGCCGGAAGCAGCCATGATGGCGGTGCGCCTGACCGGCCGCGATCGCATCCTCACCGCCCGTAGCGTGCATCCGGAATATCGCGAAGTGCTCGCCACCTACGCGCGGCATCAAGGCATGCCGGTGGCTGAGCTGGACTATGTGCGCGAAACAGGCGCGCTCGATCTTGACCAGCTGGAACAAAAGATCGACTCTCAGACCGCCGCTGTCATCATTCAATCGCCCAACTTCTTCGGCATCGTCGAGGATGTGCGCCGCGCGGCCGAAATCGCGCACCGCCATGGCGCGTTGCTGGTGTTTGTTTTCGCCGAAGCCGTTTCACTGGGGCTGCTGGAGCCTCCGCGCGATGCCGACATCGTGGCTGGAGAGCTGCAATCGTTCGCCATCTCGCCCAGCTATGGCGGCCCGTTCGCCGGCATCATCGCTACCAAGGAAAAGTACATGCGCCAGATGCCCGGCCGAATCGTTGGCGAAACCAAGGACACCCGCGGTAATCGGGCTTTTTGCCTGACGCTGGCCGCTCGCGAGCAGCACATCCGCCGCGAAAAGGCCACTTCCAACATCTGCACCAACCAAGCGCTGGTCGCTCTCATGGCCACGGTTTTTATGACGGTCTACGGCAAGCAAGGCCTACGCGAGTTGGCGTCCCAGAACTTGGCGAAGGCCCACTATTTAGCCGGCAAGCTTCCTTTGCGATTCAGCGGCGCGTTTTTCAACGAATTCGTCGTCTCTACCAACTCGCGCATCCCGGAAGCCGTTAATGGGGCCCTACTGGAACGCAAAATCATCGGCGGACTGCCGCTCAGAAGGTTTTATCCGGAACTGGATCACGCGATGCTTTTGTGTGCTAACGAAATGTCGCGCCGGGAAGACATGGACGCCGTAGTTGAGGCTTTCGCGGGATGATCAAGAAGGTCCGCCCGCACATAAATCAAAACGAAGCGCTGCTGTTTGAGCGCAGCTCACCCGGAAAACTCGGTTACCAGTTGCCGCCATTGGACGTGCCGGCCATCGACGCAGCATCCGTACTCGGCGCCGAAAACACGCGGACCGAGATTGCCGATTTCCCGGAAGTCAGCGAGGTGGAAGCCATCCGTCACTTCACGCGCCTCTCCACCCAGAATTACGCCATCGACCTCGGCCTGTATCCGCTCGGTTCTTGCACCATGAAGTACAACCCGCGCGTCAACGAGCAAGTCGCGCGCACCGAGGGACTCGCCTGGGCGCATCCCTATCAGCCCGAATCGCTCGCGCAGGGAATCCTCGAAGTGATGGCGGCGCTCGAACAGGCGCTGGCCGAAATCACCGGCATGGATGCGGTCACCCTGCAGCCCGCCGCCGGCGCGCACGGCGAATTCACCGGAATCCTAATGGTCCGCGCGCTGCTCGAATCGCAAGGCAATCCTCGCAAGAAGCTGCTCATTCCGGATTCGGCGCATGGCACCAACCCCGCCACCGCCAGCATGGCCGGCTACGCTGTCCAGAACATCAAATCCAACGCCCTCGGTATGGTGGACGTCGACCAGCTGGCCCGCGCGGTCGACCAGGACGTCGCGGCATTGATGCTCACCAATCCCAACACGCTCGGGGTCTTCGAAGAGAACATCACCCGCATCGCTGAAATTCTGCACGCCAAAGGCGCGCAGCTTTACATGGACGGCGCCAACATGAACGCGCTGGTCGGTATCGCGCGCCCGGGCGACTTCGGCGCCGATGTCATGCATCTCAACCTGCATAAAACATTTTCGACGCCCCACGGAGGCGGCGGTCCCGGCTCCGGACCCGTGGCGGTGAAACAGCATCTCGCCCCATTCCTGCCGAAGCCGCGTCTCGCTCGGGTGAAAGGCGGCGGCAATGATTCCTGGACTTGGAACTACGATCTGCCGCAATCCATCGGCCGCGTCCGCGCCTTTTACGGCAACATTGGAATGCACATTCGCGCGCTGGCCTATATCATGGCGCACGGCGGCGACGGCCTGCGTAACGCCACGCTGGACGCCGTTCTCAACGCCAATTATCTGCGAGTTCTATTGGAGCCTTATTACGAACTGCCGCACCAGGCGCCCACGCTGCACGAATGTGTCTTCAGCGACGCGCGCCAGGCCCAGCGCGGCGTCCGCACCGGCGACATCGCCAAGCGTCTGATCGATTATGGATTCCATCCGTATACCGTGAGCTTCCCGCTCATAGTCCCCGGCGCGATGATGATCGAACCCACCGAAACCGAAGGCAAAGCCGAGCTCGATTTGTTCGTCGATGCGCTCATCTCCATCGCGAAGGAAATCGAAGAGACTCCCGATTTGGTGCTAACCGCGCCGCACGACACCCGCACCAGCCGCGTGGATGAAGTGACCGCCGCCCGCAAGCCGATCCTACGCTGGAAACCCGCTTAAATAAAACAGCCGAGGCTGCCCTCGAACCCCTGCTCTACCCGGCCGTCCGGCCATACCACGATCGGCACCATGTCCCCGTGCTTGCGCGCCTCGTCCAACACCGCCTGGCTCAGCTCCACGCGGCGCTCTTCGTACTCGACACCGTCGGCTTCCCACTTCTTGAGAAGCTTGACGCAGGCGTCACAGCCGCGAATCGTGTAGACAACTGGTGTTTGCATCGCCGCCTCGCTCCAAGGGCGCGCGCTACAGTGCGCGATCGGGCAAGCGCAGCGCCGTCGACAATAGCAGGCGCAGCTCCTTGACGGCTTCCTTGCGCCAATCGTCGGAGCGCGGCAGCAGCCTGGCGATCACTTCGCGCAGCAGCTCCTGTTTGCGGTCCTCGGGCGCGGTCGCAAACGTCGTTTCCTTGGGAAGACCCATCTGCGCTTTCACTTGATCCATGATCTCGGCCAGCTCACGATGCGCGCCCGCCGAGCGCTCGGTGAAATGCGCGATGTACTGCATGTCGGCCGTATAAAACACAAACACCGGTATCGCGCGCGACTTTCCGTCGTTGCTCACAAACTCATCCATAATGTCCGGATTCTCGTCGCGCAAAAACACGCGCAGCGTCATGCCCGTCGCAACCGCAATGCTCGCCACGGTTGGCAGCTCGCGATATACGTCGCCGCACCAAGCCTCCGCGATGGCTACGATTTTCGCCGGGCCCCTGAGGCAGCGAAGCGGCTCTCTGAAAGAACGCCAGGTCCTCCGGCGTGAGCGGCGCGCTCTTATAGTTCTGCTCAAATTTGTCGACATTCACGGCCGCTTGGGCCAGGAAATCGGCGTACGTCAACCCCTGCTCGAATCGCACGGGAGTTAGAACGGTGGTTGCTGTTGGCATCTCGTAATTCTTCCTAAGATTAGGGTACGACAATTTTGCGACGGCCCGTGCCAAGATCGTTAGTGGAGCAAACTCATGCCAAAGATGCGTGCAGTGCAAGTCCCCCGCGCCGGCGGTCCTTTGGAAATTGTCGAACGCGAGATTCCCGATCCCGGCCCCGGCTTCGTGCGTATAAAGGTCCAGGCCTGTGGAGTCTGCCATAGCGACACCGTGACGAAGGACGGTCTCTTTCCCGGCATCCAATATCCGCGCGTTCCCGGACACGAAGTCATCGGTGTGATCGATGCGGTCGGCTCGGGCGTCCCGCGATGGAAGACCGGACAACGAGTGGGAGTAGGCTGGAACGGCGGATTCTGCGGATACTGCGATAACTGCCGCCGAGGCGATTTCTTCGCCTGCCAAACTTCCACCGAAGTCACCGGCATCTCACGCGACGGTGGCTACGCCGAGTACATGCTCGCCCCCATCAGCGCCCTGGCGCTGGTGCCAGCTGAGCTTTCGTCCGTAGACGCAGCGCCATTAATGTGCGCCGGCGTCACAACATTCAACTGTCTTCGTAACAGCGGCGCGGGCCCCGGCGATCTGGTCGCCGTAGTCGGCATCGGCGGACTCGGCCATCTCGCCATTCAGTTCGCCGCCAAGATGGGCTGCAAGACCGTCGCGATCGCGCGTGGCAAGGACGAAGAGCCGCTGGCCCGCCAACTCGGCGCGCATTATCACATCGATAATAAAACGCAAGACCCGGCGGCTGAACTGCAAAAGCTAGGCGGCGCGAAGGTCATCCTCGCCACTGTCACCAGCGCCGACGCGATGAAGGCGGTCCTGGGCGGCCTCGGCGTGCGCGGCAAGCTCATGGTCATCGGCGCGGTTCCATCACTGGAAGTGAATACGCTGCAAATGATCTTCTTCGATCAGTCCGTCCAAGGCTTTTACTCCGGCACGTCCATCGATTCCGAGGATACGCTCAACTTCAGCGTTCTCTCCGGTGTCCGACCCATGAACGAAGCCTTCCCGCTCGATCGCGCGGCCGAAGCTTATGAACACATGCTGAGCGGCAAGGCGCGCTTCCGCGTCGTGTTGAATATAGCCAGCTAGAATATGGGCGCCTAGCTTTTGCGTCGCCAGCTCCTCATCATCGCGCTAGTCGTATTCGCCCTGCGCCTGCCCTTTCTCAACCAGGCGATTCAGGGCGACGACGTCCTCTATCTCACCGAGGCCGCTCACGCGCAAATCGAACCGCTTCATCCCAAACACACTGAGTACGTGTTCATGGGCCGTGAAATCGATATGCGCGGGCAGTCCCATCCGCCGCTCGACGCCTGGTTCCTCGCCCTGTTGATCGCCGCCAACAAAGGCGTTTCGGAACTTCCCTTCCATGCCGCTTACATTCTCTTTTCTCTGATCGCCGCCTTCAGCGCGCTTGCGCTCGCGCGCCGCTTCAGCCCCTACCCGTTGCTCGCCACGCTGCTATTTCTTGCGACGCCCGCCTTCGTCATCAACGGAACTTCGCTTGAATCGGATGTGCCCTTCGTCGCGCTCTGGCTGCTGGCAACGGCTCTCTACATCACGGCGGTCGATCGCGGCTCCGCGCCCCTGCTCGTGGCCTCGTCATGCGCCATGGCATTAGCGGCTCTCACCGCTTATCAGTCCATCCTGCTGGTCCCCATCCTGTTTCTGTACGGGCGAAAATCGCGCCCCGCACGCATCGCGGCCTTCACGCCTTTGGCGATCCTGCTCGCTTGGCAAATCTTCGAGCGCCTCTCCACCGGCGCGTTCCCCGCCGGCGTCCTGGCGAATTACATGACCACCTATGGATTCCAGGCGCTCGCTCAGAAATTGAAGAGCGGCGTCGCGCTCACCGGTCATTTAGCTTGGCTCGTCTTCCCTGCTCTTTCGATACCTTCTCTCCTGACCATCCCCTTCGCCGTCGGCGCCGCGTTCTACGATCTCAACCCCCTCTTCTGGGGATCCATCGCCATCGGCGTCGGCATTCTCATCCGCTGCGCCCAGCGCTGGCGCGACTTTCTCGCGCAATGGGTACTCATCTTCTTCGCTGGAGCGCTCGCCATCTTCTTCGCTGGCTCTGCGCGCTACCTGCTCCCCATCGCACTGCCCGTCGCCATTCTCGCCACCCAACGCGCCCGGCCGCGCCTGCTCCAAATCAGTCTCGCGTGCGGGTTCGCTCTTAGCCTCACACTCGCTGTCGTCAACTACCAGCACTCAGATGGCTACCGCCAGTTCGCGCGCACGTTCGAAGGTGACACCCACTCAAAACGTGTTTGGATCAATGGCGAGTGGGGCCTGCGCTATTACCTGGAATCTGAAGGCGGCCTTCCCTTGCGTGAAGGCCAAGTGATTCATCCGGGCGAAATCGTGGTTTCCAGCAAGCTCGGCTACCCCATCGTCTTCACCACTGGAGGCGGCATGCTCGCGCCCATCACCCAACGCACCATCACATCCGCCATCCCGCTGCGCCTGGTCGCGCTGCAGGGCCGCGCGGCCTATTCCACCACCATGCTCGGCCTGCGCCCCTTCGATATCTCGCTTGCGCCAATCGACCAGCTCAGCGCCGAACAGATGATCGAGCGCAAACCCACCCTCACCGATTTGCCCATGAACGCGCCCGAAGCCAGCCAGCAAATCGTTAGCGGCGTCTATCTACTCGAAAGCGGACAATGGCGCTGGATGGGGCAAGCCGCGACCATCCTGCTGAAACCGCCCGAACAACCAACACCTCTCGTCGTCCTCTTCTACATCTCCGACGGCTCGCCCGCCCGCCAAGTCTCGCTCGCGCTCAATGACCAGCCCATCGCCTCCCAAACCTACCCGGGTCCCGGCACGTATGTGCTCTCCAGCCCGCCGCTGAAACCCGATGGCGACAGCGCCAAAGTCGTCATCACAGTCGACAAAAGCTTTTCGCCCTCTGGCGATAGCCGTCGGCTTGGCATTATTTTGAGCGAAGTCGGGTTCAAGTAGCGTCTAGAAGGTGGGAGACTGAAGTTATGAAGCCAATCGACAAGAAAATCGACGAAGACATAGAAGACGGAAACATCCCGGAGCCGATCGAAGACCTCCCGGCTGACTATGCGCGAGAGGATCGCCAGATCGGAGGCCGCAAGCCCGATCTCGGCGAAACCGAAGAAGATCCGTCCGAGCTCTGACCACCTCGACCAACTTGACTCCTCCACTAGATTGCCTTCTGGTACACTGGGGGCATGGCCAGAAGCAAAGCGACCGACGACCGTGGCGAGATGATGCAAGGCACTCTTGCCATGCTGATTTTACGCACCCTCCTGCTGGCCCCCGCGCACGGTCATACCATCGCCTATGCCATTGAACGTACTTCAGAAGACGTCCTTCAGGTAGAGCACGGCTCCCTCTACCCCGCCCTGCACCGCCTGGAGGAGCGCGGCCTCATCGCCTCCTTTTGGGGCACTTCCGAGAACAACCGCAAAGCCAAGTATTACCGCATTACGCCCGCCGGACGAAAACATCTGGCCAGCGAGCGCAGCCGTTGGGACCAACTTGTGAACGCCATCGCCCGCGTGCTCGGCCCAGCGACGGAGTGATCCGGATCGAAGTGACAAATGAGCTGGCTTAAGTACCTCCGGCGTCCGCAGCGCGATCGCGACTTCGCCCTCGAAATCGAGGCCCATCTCCAGCACGAAATCGACGACAACATCGCCCGCGGCATGACTCCCCGGGAAGCGGCCTTCGCGGCGCAACGCAAATTCGGCAATGTCACCACGGCCAAGGAGATTACACACCGCATGAATACCATCGGCTTTCTGGAAACCATCGGGCAGGACCTGCGCTACGCACTTCGCCTCATCCGGCTCGAACCGGGTTTCTTCACGGTCGCTATTCTTTGTCTCGCGCTCGGCATCGGCGCCAACACTGCCATCTTCCATCTGCTCGATGCGGTGCGTCTGCGCACCCTGCCTGTAGCGAACCCGCAGCAATTGGCCGAAGTGGAAATTGATCCGAATCAGCCTTGCTGCAGCGGCAACTGCACCAGCCATCGCTCAAACTTCACTTATGCCCTTTGGGACCAGCTTCGAACCCACCAGCAGGCGTTCTCCGGACTGTTTGCCTGGTCCGCGCGCCGTTTCAACACCGCTACGGGCGGCGAGGTGCGCTATGTCGAGGGGCTCTACGCCAGCGGCGATTTCTTCAGCACGCTCGGCGTCGTCCCCGCTCTCGGCCGGCGTCTTTTCCACCGAGGATGACCGCCCCGGTTGCGGCTCGCCCGGCGCTGTGCTCGGCTATTCGTACTGGCAGCGCGAATACGGCGGCCAGGCGTCGGCGATCGGCCGCAAAATCCTGCTCGAAGGCAAACCTTTCGAGATTATCGGCGTCGCGCAGGCCGGCTTCTTCGGCGTCGAAGTTGGCAAGGCGTTTCGATGTCGTGATTCCCGTATGCGCCGAGACCCTTCTCAACGGAGAGAGCGCAAATACTCCGAAGCGAGACCATTGGTGGCTCGCGGTCATCGGGCGGTTGAAGCCCGGTTGGACCCTCACGCAGACGCGCGCGCACGTGCAGGCCATCTCGCCCGGTCTGTTTGAGGCAACGCTTCCGCCGAGCTACATTCCGGAAATCGCCAAGAAGTATCTGGCCTATAAGCTGATCGCCATTCCCGCTGGATCCGGCGTGTCGGACTTGCGGTCCAATTACCAGGATCCCCTGCTGATCCTGCTGGGCATCGCCGCTCTGGTGCTGGTGATTGCCTGCGCCAACCTCGCCAATCTCATGCTGGCCCGCGCCAGCGCCCGCGAACGCGAACTGGCCGTCCGCCTCGCCATCGGAGCATCCCGCCCGCGCCTCATTCGCCAGATGCTCGCCGAGAGCCTGCTGCTGGCCGCCATCGGAGCCGCCTGCGGCGCTTTCCTGGCCCAATTCCTCAGCAGCTATCTGGTCCGCTTTCTCACCACCACCGATAACCCGCTGTATGTCGACCTCGGCACCGATTGGCGAATCTTCGGCTTCACCGCCGCCCTGGCCGTCCTCACCTGCCTGCTCTTCGGATTGATGCCCGCCATCCGCGCCACTCGCGCCAATCCAGGCACGCTGATGAAAGCTTCCGGCCGCGGGCTCACGGATGCTCGCGAGCGCTTCGGCCTGCGCCGCATTCTGGTGGTCGCGCAAGTCGCGCTTTCCTTGGTCCTCCTGGTCGGCGCGCTGCTGTTCGTTCGCAGCCTCCACAAGCTGCTGACCCTGAATGCTGGATTTCAGGAGAGCGGAGTACTGGTAACGGAAGTCAACTTCTCAATTCTGAACTACCCGCCACCGCGCTGGAATGAGGTGCAGAGCGAAATCCTCCGTCGCGTTCGCGCGCTTCCAGGCGTCGAACAAGCCGCCGCAGCCAACATCGTTCCTATCAGCGGCGACCGGTGGAATGATCACTTCCGTTTTGTCGGCGCCAATCCATCCGTCATGTTTATATCGAACTTCAGCGGCGTAACTCCGGGCTATTTCCGTACGCTTCGCACTCCGCTGCTCGCAGGCCGCGACTTCAATGAACGCGACACGCCGAATTCTCCCAAGGTTGCGATCGTCAATGAGTCGTTCATCAAGAAATTCCTGAATGGAGCCAATCCCATCGGCCGCCGGATCCGCATGGAAACCGGTCCCGGCGAGCCGGAGACTATTTACGAAGTGGTTGGCGTTACGAAAGACGCGAAATACGTCCGTCTCAGCGATCCGTTCAGTTCCACCGTATTCGCGGCGCTGGATCAGACGCCGAAGTTCAGAGCCGGCGCGGTAGTCTTGAGCCGCTCGCACCTAGCTCTGGCCTCCCAGCTGGCCGCGATCAAACGCGAAATGGCCGCCATCAGTCCTGCCATGTCCCTCAACTTTTACACATTCCAGTCGCAGATCGCCGATTCTCTCTTACGCGAGCGCCTGATGGCAACACTGTCCGGCTTCTTCGGATTTCTGGCCGCGCTGCTCGCCTCCATCGGATTGTATGGCGTAATGGCGTACATCGTCGCGCGCCGACGCAGTGAAATCGGCATTCGTATCGCGCTGGGCGCCGATCGCGCCAACGTGCTCAAACTGATCGGAAGCGAATGCGGCAAGCTCCTGCTCGCTGGTTTGTTGCTGGGGATCGGTTTCGCGCTGGCCGCATCCCAAGCCGTCGGCAAGCTGCTCTACGGACTCAGCCCAACCGATCCAGCGACCATCGTCCTCTCGGTGCTGCTGCTGGCGCTGGTTGCGCTGCCAGCCAGCCTGATTCCTGCCATCCGCGCCTCGCGTCTCGACCCGATGCGAGCGCTTCGCGAAGAATAGAGTTGGCTGCGTTTCCGCGAGCGCCCGGATTAACCCGCACACATTCACGGTAATTCCGCGCGTCTTTCCGTGATAAACTGGCCGAAAATGAAAACCTTACGGAGGCTATTCCTGCTGGCGATGCTCGCCGCCCTCCCGATGTTCGCCGATAAAGATGACGCACCACCGGTTCTCCTCAGCCAGCCCGAACCGGTGTATGGCCCAGAACTCAGTAAATACTATCTCCAGACTCCCACCCGTTTAACGCTCGTCATCGACGATCACGGAATTCCGTTCTCGTTGGACCCCTCATCCGGTCTGGCCGACAATGTCATCTCCGCGATCTCCCAGTGGCGCTATCGCCCCGGCCGGAAGGATGGAGCCAATGTTCCCTTTTCCATCAGGTTGATATACCCAGTCCGCACCTTGCTCGACGCAGCGCGCGAGCGCACGCTGCAACGGCGACCAAATTACCTGACCAAAGATCTGGCAAAGGCGATGGAATCAGGGACGGGGCTCGATTCGGGCGCGGCGGAAATGCTGGAACAGAACCTGGCGTCCGATCCGAAAAGCATCGAAGCGCGCTCGAAGCTTTTGATCTACAGCACGGAGACCGCGGCAACCAATTCGAAAGGCGCCGCCGAACTGCGTGCGCGGCAAATTGAATTTCTGGTGCAAAACGTGCCGGAAGAACGCGTTTTGGCGAACCCTTTGGTTGCTATTAATACCAGCGCCGGCCCACTGCCCGATCCGGCAACCTACCGTCGGATCCGAGATCTTTGGCTCCAGCAGCTTTCGTCCAAGCCCGATAATCCTATCATTCTAGAACACGCCACTTACTTTCTTCGAGTCTCCGATCCCGAGCAAACCGAGCAGTTGCTTCTTCCCGCCTTCAGCATGGTCCCAGACGCACCAATTTGGCTGGGCGACCTCTATGGTCTAGCGATCCTGGGCGTCAATGGACTCGATCTCAAAACTGGCCTGGCAGCTTCGGCCGGTCCTTCGTTGCCCGACACCCCGTTCGCTAAGAAAGCTCGCTCAGGCTTGATGGCCGGCACAACGGACCTGAAGATTCTGTTGTCCGCGCTGAACACCCTGACCGCTCATGGGCGATCGCTAGCCCGCGCGTCGGCTCTGCCCGACGGCTACGCGCCGCTCTGCCAGCAACTTCTGGCAAGAGTCAAAGAGGCCTACCCCAGCACTGCTACTTCCTGCGACCCGACCATAGCAGCTTCCGAAATTGCGCCTCTGCAAACAGGCCCTCCTCAGAGAATTCGGGTCGGCGGCAACGTTCAACAAGCTAACCTAATAAAGAAAATCACGCCAGAATATCCGCCCGATGCTAAGTCTCGCGGCATTCAAGGCATCGTCAGATTCACGACTGTTATCGGAAAAGACGGCAGCGTTCAAAATCTGAGTTTGGTTAGCGGTCCGCTTCCGCTTTACAAATCGGCTCACGATGCCGTGCTGCAGTGGACCTATCGGCCTACCTTACTGAATGGACAGCCGGTGGAAGTCGTGACCACCATTGAGGTCAACTACACACTAAGCCGCTAACCACCCTAGGGCTCTCGCACCTCAAAATCTCGGGGCGCAGTTGTTCCAAAGTGCTTCAAGTTCCAGGTCAACAGAAGTACCGCCCCAGCGTCCGCGGCGCACCACGCGATCAATGCGTCGTACACCTGTCCGCCTCCAATCCCAAAGCGCGCCCAACTCTCGATCTGCTCCCATATGCTCCCGGATTTCACTCCGACTACGACAGCGCTCCTCGCGAAATTCTCAACGATGGTCTGCCTGGCAATATCCGGGGGCAGCCGATAAGGCGGCGGCATCCGCGTCAGGACCGAGTAGCATTCCAAAATTGCATGGACCGGAAGGACGATCTGCGCCTCGCGATCATGCCAGTGTTGATATGATCGCAGCGTCCTGTGATGATGGGCATGCCAATCGCAGAGCAGCGCAATCAAATAGCTCGAATCCAGCGCGATTCGAACTTGCTTGGCTGCCATCGGCTAAATTTCGCGGTCGCGAGCTTTTCGAATCCACTCGTTCGTTTCTTCCACCGACACCTTTGGCGCGCCCGGGATACTCGCGACCAACACGGTCCCCTTCCTTACTAACCGCACCTGCGGCGATTTACGCTCGATCTCAACTCTTCCGTCCCGATACTCAATCTTCAACGGCGATCCTGGCTTGAGGCCAGCCGCCTCGCGGATCGGCTTCGGTATGACGACTCGCCCCGCGCGATCAATGGTACTATTCATGGTATTAGAATACCATCATGTATGGTATGCCTACCGGTGCCTCCTTTCGGGAGCCACCGACAACCAGCCACCAACAACTTCTGGCGCGGACCACTTTGGCTATAGTGGAGGAGCGGGAGGCAGGCCGATGGCGCGGAACGAAAAAAAGTACCGGCTCATCGTCATCCTCTGCGCGACCCTCGCGAGTTTGGCTGCGACCGCGCAAGTTCCCGTGAACAAGGAGTGGCCGAACTACGGCAATGACCCGGGTGGAATGCGATTTTCCCACCTCACCCAGATCAATCGCGAGAATGTGTCGGAACTAAAGCTCGTTTGGGTATACCACACCCGAGATATGTCGTATGGCGGCGACGGAAAGAAGCGCAGCGGATTTGAAACGACGCCGATCCTGGTGGACGGCACCCTCTACATCACCACCGGTTTTAATCGCGTGATTGCGCTTACTCCCGATGGAGGAGAGCAGCGTTGGGCTTACGATCCCCAAATCGATCCGACTTGGGAGTACGGCGATGGATTGGTCAATCGCGGTGTGGCCACGTGGCTCGACCCTTCGCGCGCCAACCGACGGCCATGCCGCCGGCGCATTTTTGAGTCGACGCTCGATGCCCGTCTCATCGCTCTCGACGGCGCCACCGGCAACCCTTGCGCCGACTTCGGTGAAAACGGTCAAGTGAGCCTGCGCAACGTTCGCGGGTACCTCCCCGGCCGCTATCACATGACTTCGCCGCCCGTGGTCATTGACGACCTGGTCGTGGTGGGATCGGCCATCGATGACAACCAGAGCGTGGACATGCCGTCGGGCGTTGTGCGCGCCTTCGACGTACGCACCGGCGCGCTGCGCTGGAGTTGGGACCCTCTTCCGCGCAATACTACGGCCAAGACGGCCGCGTCGCCAAAGACCTGGCGCAGTGGAGCAGGCAATGCATGGTCCATCATGACGACCGATCCCGTTCGTGACCTGATCTTCGTTCCCACCGGAAGCGCGAGCCCCGATTATTACGGCGGGTTGCGGCCCGGCGACAACAAGTGGGCCAACTCGGTGGTGGCCCTGCACGCTAAGACTGGCCGATTCGCTTGGGGATTCCAACTCGTGCATCACGATCTTTGGGACTACGACACCGCATCGCCACCGCTGCTTACCACGCTGAGCCACGCGGGTAAAATGATCCCGGTCGTCATCCAAGGCAATAAAACCGGCCTGCTCTACGTGCTTCACCGCGACACCGGCTTGCCGGTGTTCCCAGTGGAAGAACGCCCCGTACCTCAGAGCGACGTCCCGGGCGAAGTGAGCTCACCCACGCAGCCGTTCCCCGTGGCCCCGCCTCCGCTCGTGCCACAAGAGCTTTCCGCGGATACTGCCTGGGGTCCCACTGCCATGGATAGCGAATGGTGCCGCATGGAGGTTGTCCGGCTTCGTAACCAGGGCATCTTCACTCCCCCCAGCATCAAGGGCACTCTGGAGGTCCCCGGAAATTTGGGCGGCATGACCTGGAGTGGGTACGCTTTCGATCCCCAGAACAGCCTGCTGATCGTCAACACCAACAACTTCCCCAACAAGGTGAAGCTCATCCCGCGCAATAAAGTCAGATTCAACAAGGAAGACGGCGATCTTGGGCCTCAGACGGGATCGCCCTACGCAGTGATTCGCCGCTTCCTGCAGTCGCCATCCGACTTGCCGTGCTTCCCGCCGCCCTGGGGCATGCTGACCGCGGTGGATATGACCGAAGGCAAGATTCGCTGGCAAACTCCCCTTGGCTCCATGCAAAACTTTGGCGAGGCGCATGATCCCCTCCCGCCAGGGTCCATCAGTCTCGGCGGGCCGATCGTGACAGCCGGCGGCCTGATCTTTATTGCCGGCACTACGGATCCATACATCCGCGCCTTCGACCTTGAGAGCGGAAAAGAACTCTGGAAAGCCCGTTTGCCGGCCAGCGGTAACGCCACGCCGATGACTTACGTGAGTTCCACGGGCAAACAGTATGTAGTGATCGCAGCGGGTGGTCACCCAAAAATCCCCGAAGATCCACTGGGCGATGCACTGGTGGCCTTTGCTCTGCCGTGACGCGTTCAGTCTGCCATGATTTGACGCGCGGTCTCCAACACGTCATCGACCGCGATCTGGTCCAGACTTCCGCCGCTCACCACCCGCACTCGTTCTCCGCGCGGCGCCCACACCACCGGATCGGTCGGCCCAAACACCGCGACCACGGGCGTTCCCACCGCCGCAGCCAGGTGCGTGATTCCCGAATCGTTGCCGATATAGACTCGCGCGCCCCCGAGCCAGCACCCCAGTTCATAAAGATTCTCGAAGCGCATAGCGTCACTCGTTAGCTCCGGAGGTAGCGGCTCCTGGGGCCCGGCGCACCATCGAACCGGCATCGCTAATTTCCGGGCGACCTCGCGAAACTGCTCCAGCGGCCAATTCTTCCGCGCACTTCCCGAAAACGGATGAATCACCGCGAAATCTCCGCGCCCGCGTTGCTCGCACTCGATCCTCGGCACCCGCGAAACCAGCCCCGCCGGCTTGCTTCAAAAAGAAATCCGCCGCGTGAATCTTTGCGCCGCGCTCGGGCAAAGCATCGAAAAATTGGAACGGCAAACCCAGCTCGCGTACTGCCCCGCGAAACTCCTCGCGATTCGATCCGTACCACGAAACAATGGAGTCGAACTGCGCCAGCCGCGCGATCAAGGCCGCCGGCGGCTCCACTCCGGGCAGTCCCAGCAAATCGATTCCCGTGGATGCAATCGCGCGCGCTTCAGCGAAACGAATCAGACAAACCACCGCCGAAGGCACCCAGACCTCGGTGTAGTCAGCTCGAAGGTGCTCCATCGCGGGGAGCGAAAGGATGCAGTCGCCGATCCCGCCCGGCCGAATGATGAGCCTACGCACGCCGCGCTACTGACACGCGCTACTGAATCGCATGGCTGGTCTCCCAGGATGGACCATCCACGTCATGCAAGCTGAGATGCACGGCCTTGGCGGAATCGAGGGCCTGATTGCTCACTTCGAAATGCGCGGCCACCATGCGATCCACCATGCTGTGCGGCGCAATCGTATCCTTCATCCCCAGCCCGTCGTTGTACTGATCGCCCAGAAAACGGTTGTATTCGAACAGCTGCTTCAAATCGCTCTTGGAGGTGGTCACGCCATCCAGCCATCTCGCCGTTTTTCTTTTCGAGCGACACTTCCACGTTTCCCACCACGAACGGAATGTCCGAGGGATTCTCCACCCGAAAATCCAGTACCGCGATGCTATTGCCATCGCCCAGCGCTCCGGTCCGCACCTTGAGGATTTTCCCCTTCAACTCGAGATGCGATCCCTCGTTGCCGGTCACCGCCAGGAACACCGCGACCCCTACCGCCACTATGCCGATTCCGACAAAGATCAGAAGTCGCTTGCTCATTGGCCAACTCGCATGTTAATCCCCCAACAGCTTGCCGTATCCATGCAAGCGCGTCACGTTGTCGCAGACCGCCTTGATGCCAGCCGTGATCGGAATCGCCAGCAGCAGTCCGATGCCGCCCCACAGCGTGCCCCAAAACATCAACGCCACCGTAACCACCAGCGGATTCAGATGCACGCGCGACCCCACCACTTTGGGATACAGCAGATTCATGGCGATCAGGTGCAGCACCGCCACCACCACGGCGATCATTACGTAAATCGCGGCTCGGTGTAAGACGATCAGTCCCGCCGCCAACGCCGGGAACATCGCCATCGGCAGCCCGACATACGGCACCAGGCTGAGAAACCCGCTTAACGGCCCGATCAGCGGCCAGTAGGGAAGCCGGATCGCGAAAAAGAATGCGCTGCTGATGGTAGCGAGCAGCAAGCCCAGAATGAAATTGCCGATGACGTAGGCCCGCACCATGTCGGCCACGCCCTCCCAGCTTTTTCCCACCACCTGCCGCTCGGAGCCCTTGAACAGATACAGAAAGCTGCGCCGCATGTGATCGCGCCAGCTCAGCATGAAATACACCAGAAACGGAACGAAGCTCGCCATCAGCAGCACGTCGTAAAACGAGCGTATGTACCCGTAGACATATGTCAGCAGCGGCGTCGGCTCGGCATGGATGCGGACTTCGGGAATCGGAGGCGGAGCGGCCGCGTTTCGGCACCGGCTTGCTTCCGCGCCGCCTGCGGCCGGTCTCCGGCGCTGGATTCCCAGGCGGTGGCGGCGCTTCCTGGAATCGCTTGGGAATCACGACTTGATAGGTTCGCTTCTCCACTTCATCCACGCGCGTGGCGATGTTGTCCACCATGTCGTTCATGCGCTGGCTATAGGCCGGCAGCTCTTCCACGAACCCGGAGAATTGCGTGTACAGCCCGAGCCCGAGCAGATACAAAGTCAACAGGCCGATGCTGCAAACGATGAAGCTCGCCACCGCGCGCGGCAGCCGCAGCTTCACAAAAGCGGTCACCACCGGGTCCAGCAGGAACGCGATGGTAATCGCCACTACCATGGTGATGAAGAAGACCCGCCCGAAATACAACAGAGCCACGCTCGCCGCGATGGCCAGAAGCGTGACGCCTGCCGTGTATCGGGGTGTGGGCCGACAGCGTGGGCGCGGAGGTGGGCGGAGGAGTAAGCGTGGACATCGGAAACCTTAAGTCCTCTTCTATGATGAAATGAAATCGGTAGAACGGCAAACGAAATTACAGCCAATCAGCCGGTTTCGGCACTTTAAATGACGCAAGGCAGGATCCTGGCCCTGGATTTGGGCAAAAGGCGCATCGGACTGGCGCTGAGCGACGAACTCGGCGTCACTGCTCAAGGCCTGGAAACCCTCCAGCGCACCAACCTCCGCGAAGACCTGGCGCGCCTGGCGAAACTCGCCTCCGGCCACAACGTCTCACTCATATTGATGGGCAATCCCCTGCACATGAGCGGTCAGGAAGGGCGCGGCGCGGCCCACGCTCGCGAATTCGGCGCGCGCCTGGAAGCCGTCACGGGCATTCCGATCCAACTTTGGGACGAACGCCTTACCACGGTTCAGGCCCAGCGCGTGCTTCGCGAGAGCGGCATCAGCATTGAAAAGCGCGCCAAAGCGGTGGACCGCCTGGCCGCCGTCATTCTTCTCGAAAGTTATCTCGACTCCCGCCCATCATGAAGCGTCTGCTGCTCGCTCTCGTTCTCCTGGCAGCCATCGCCGCGGGCCTGGCATACGTGTCGCTGGGGACTGCCTACCAAGGCTTTGGCGCGCCCGTGATCCTCGAATTTCCGAAGGGCACCAGCACGCAAACCATGGCGGACGAGCTGGCCCGATCCGGCGTCATCCGCTATTCCTGGCAATTCCTGCTGGCCCGCGCCCTCCATTCCCGGCAAGCGATTGCAGGCCGGCGAATACCTGTTCTCGCGCGCCGACACGCCCCAGAACATTTTCAGCCGCATCCAGCGCGGCGACGTCTTCTTCTATGAACTGGTCGGTGCCCGAGGGCAGCAACATGTTCGACATCGCCGCCAGCCTGGCCCGCTTCAATTTTCTGAAGCCCGCCGATTTCCTGCGCGCCGCCCGCAGTCCATCGCTGATTCGCGATCTCGCACCCGACGCTCCAACGCTCGAAGGCTACTTGTTCCCATCCACCTATCGCATCACGCGCGCCACAACCGTGCAGCAGTTGTGCGTGATGATGACCGGTGTCTTCCGCAAACATTGGCGCGAGCTGCAAAGTTCCGCGCCCCCTGGCGTCCCCGTGAATGACGTCGTGACGATGGCCTCGCTGGTGGAGAAGGAGACCGCGGTTCCCGAGGAGCGGCGCATCGTGGCCTCGGTGTATGAGCAATCGCCTGCGCAATGGAACCACCTTGGATTGCGATCCCACCACCATCTACGCAGCGCTGCTCGAGGATCGGTATCGCGGCGCCATTCATCGATCGGACTTGAACAGCGACAACCCCTATAACACCTACCGTCACACTGGCCTTCCACCCGGCCCCATCGCGAATCCCGGCATGGCTTCGCTTCAAGCGGCGCTCGCGCCCGCCGCAACAGATTATCTCTTCTTTGTCGCTAAGGGCGACGGCTCGGGCGGCCACCAGTTTTCAAGGACGATGCAGGAACATAATCTAGCCGTGCAGGAATACCGGCGAGCCACCGGCAAGTACGCGCTAGAGTGAGAGTATTGCTGTTCCGGGCCTACGATAATCACTTGGAGCAACTGACCGCGGTGGCTGAGCGAGTCTGCCGAGTTCTTCGCGAGGCCGGAATTGAATATCGTGTTGTGGGAGGACTGGCAGTTCTGTTCCATGTCGGATCTCGTGATCCCGCTGGCCGCTCGCCTGACCAAAGATGTGGATTTGGCGGTGGATCGCGCGGACCTGCCGCGCATCGCCGAGGCGGTCCGTAGTCTTGGTTTGGAATATCGTCACGTTGCCGGCGTCGACATGCTAGTGGACGCGAAAGCCCCCAAAGCGCGCAGCGGCGTTCACCTGCTGTTTGCTGGCGAAAAAGTTCGTCCGAGCGATTTGGAACCGGTGCCTGGTTTCTCCGAGCCCACCGTCGAACGACGGCGGGATTTTGTTGGTGTCGCCCGCAGAACTGGTGCGCATGAAGCTGATCAGTTTTCGGCAGAGAGATAAAACCCACATCATCGACATGGACTCGGTCGGGTTGATCACGCCCGAAATCGAAGCGGGACTATCGGAGCCGCTGCGCGATCGCTTGGAGAAAGTGCGAGCCGAAGAACGCGGCGCCTGACTACTCCTCGAAAGCTTCTGCGAGCGGAACCGCGATATCCGGGTTCTTGGTGCGCAAGATCCCATCCAGGACTTCGTGCATCTCGCCCGGCGTGTAGCAGTAGGCCCGATGCGTCAGCGGATCGATCACCCAAACGTAACGCACGCCCATTTGGAAATAGTCCGCCAGTTTCTCATTGAAGCGCGTGACCGTGTCTACCCAGGATAAAACCTCGACGCAGAGAACGGCGGGTGATGAACGATGGGATCTCGTGGATCGGATGCCAATACTACGCATACGTCCGGCACGCGAAAGCGCGTCGGACTGACCTGCACTCGCTGTGACATCAGCACGCGGACACCCCACCGAGTTTGCTGCCGGAAAAGCAAGAATCCCACGGCACCGTGGGCATAACTGTGGGGCTGCTCGCCGGAGTGGCGCTCCAGGAGCTCGCCATCCACGTACTCCCGATCCGCCTCGTAACTCGTCGTGAGATATTCTTCGGACGCTTACCATCAGTCCACCGGCGCCGAATAAGCCGACGCCGGCGCGGACGCGATCAAACCGTCCTCGAAGGAATAATCCGGCTTGGGAAACTTGTGCCGCATATACCAGCGGTAAGTCCCCTTCAACCCGGCATTGAATTCCACCGGCTTGAATTTCAAAATGCGCTGCGCCTTATTCACCACCACCGTGATCGCGGGCAAATCGAAATAAACTCCGAAATACAGCTTGGGACCCATCGGATGCCCGCCGGCGCGCAAAATCCGCTCGCGCGGCAAACGCACGAAGGTGGGCTCTTTTCCAGCAGCGCGCGCGAACGCCTCCACCGCTTCCACCTGCGTCAGTGGCCGGGGATTCGCGATGTTGAACGCGTGCCCTTCGATATCGGAAGTATCCATCACCTTGATGCACGCGCCAACCAGATCGTCGATATGCACGAACTGCATCAGGCGGCGGCCGTCACCCGGCAAGATCAACGGACGCCCGTCCCGTAAACGATCCCAGAAAAACGCCTCGCGATAAAACGGATTTCCCGGACCATACACAAACGGCGGACGCAGCGTCACCACCGGAAATCCGTTGCGCTGCCGCATGCGGAACAGCGCGCGCTCGCTCATGGCCTTGTTGCGCACGTAGGCAGTCGGAATGATCGTCCGGCGCCAGCGCGTCGCCTTCGTGGTGATTCAGCCCGTCGCCATACGCGCCCACGCTCGACATGAAAACATAGCGGTGCAGATTGTTTCCGCAGGCCCGCGCCGTGGCTTCCACCTGCGCGGCCGTGGTGCCGTGCTCCCAGTCGTACACGTTGTCGTAGACGACGTCGAAGTTCTTGCCCGCCAACGCGCGCTTCACCGCATCCGGATCGTTGCGGTCCGCGACGATATTTCGCGACCTTTTTCCCCAGTTTGTGGCGCGGCTTGCGATGCAGAACGGTGACGTCGTGCCCGGCATGAACCAACTCCTTCACCAGCGCCTGGCCGATGAACAGAGTTCCGCCAATCACCAGCACTTTCCGCTTCGCCGGGTTCCTGACGTTTGGATCCGTTAGTCGTAGTACTCGAGCCCAAGGTGTGTAATCAAGTCCTCACCGCGCATCCAGCGCAGCGTATTCTTCAACTTCATCAACTGAATAAAAACGTCGTGCTCGGGATACAATCCCGGAGCCGTCATGGGAGCTTTGAAGTAGAAGGAAAGCCACTCTTGAATGCCTTTCATGCCCGCTCGTTGCGCCAGATCCATGAACAGCACGAGATCCAGCACCAGAGGAGCGGCCAGAATGGAATCGCGGCACAGGAAGTTGATTTTGATCTGCATGGGATAACCCAGCCATCCGAAGATGTCGATGTTGTCCCAGCCTTCCTTGGCGTCGCCGCGCGGCGGATAGTAATTGATGCGAACCGCGTGATAAAGATCCTTATAAAGCTGCGGGTAAAGCTCGGGCTGCAGAATCTGCTGGAGCACGCTGAGCTTGGTCTCTTCCTTGGACTTGAACGAACCCGGGTCTTCCAGCACTTCGCCGTCGCGATTGCCGAGAATGTTGGTTGAGAACCAGCCCGACATCCCGAGCATGCGCGCCTTCAATCCCGGCGCCACCAGCGTCTTCATGAACGTCTGGCCGGTCTTGAAATCCTTGCCGCAGATCGGAATCTGGCGATCGCGAGCCAGTTCCTGCAAAGCCGGCATGTCGGTGGTCAGATTCGGCGCGCCGTTGGCGTACGGGCACTCCGCTCTTCAGCGCGGCATAGGCGTAAATCTGGCTGGGCGCGATGTCCGGATCGTTCTTCTGCAATCCGCACTCGAAATCCTTCAGAGTTCTGATGCACGGCTCCGGGCTTGTGAAACACTTCGGTGGACCCGCACCAGATCATCACCAGGCGCTCGGCGCCGCTGGATTGCGCGAAATTGCCGGATGTCCTCCATCAGCATTTCCGCCTTATCCATCTTCGAGCCGGCCTGCTTGACGTTCGGTCCATTCAAGCGCCGGACATAATCCGGATCGAAGACCGCCTGCATGGGCTTGATGGCGCTCAGCGGCTCGCGCACTTTCTCAAGCAGCGGCGCATCCAACACCGCGGCGTGCACGGCCGATTCGTACGCCGTGTCGTTGAAAATATCCCAGCCGCCGAAAACCAGGTCGTCCAAGCCGGCCAGCGGAACGAAATCTTTGATGTTCGGGCTGCGGCCTTCGGTGCGTTTCCCGAGGCGCACGGTGCCGAGCTGCGTGAGCGATCCGATGGGCTGGCCGAGGCCGCGCTTCACCGCTTCAACTCCCGCCATGAACGTCGTGCTGACCGCTCCAATGCCGGGAATCAGGACCCCCAGCTTACCTTCGGCGGGCGCAATCCTGGTATTTCCTGTGGTGGACAACTGCGAATCTCCTTGGGTGGCGCGAGGCTGCTCCAATGTGCCCTCGAAACGGGCTTGCGACGCCTATCCTCCGGCATTGTAACATTTTATGCTGGCGTTAAAGAAATTGGGCTAAACTAATGTCTGATGACTGAGCGTGCGACCAGCACCATCTCCGCCAACAGCATCTCCACCGGCACATCTCGGCAATTCTGGTCGATGATGAACAGCTGGCGCGCGAGGAGCTTTCCTATCTGTTGAAGGAATTTCCGGACGTCGAGATCCTGGCCACCGGCCGCAACGGTCTGGAGGCCGTGAAGCTGATCGAAAATCTGGAGCCCGACGTGGTCTTCCTGGACGTCCAGATGCCCGGCCTGGACGGCTTCGGCGTGATCCAGAACCTGCGCGAAAAGAACATCCCGCTGCCGCATTTCATTCTGGCCACGGCCTACGATCAGTACGCCATCCAGGCGTTTCGCTGGGAAGCGCTGGATTATCTGCTGAAGCCCATCGAGAAGGACCGCCTGGCGGTGGCCGTGGAGCGCGCGCGCAAGGCCGTTACCGAGAAAGCCAAAGCGGCGCCGCAGCCGGAGATCACGCCGCTGAAGATCGACGCCCGCAGCGCACCAAGCTGCTGGTGAAGAACAACAATCGCAACTTCATCGTCGACGCGCAGGACGTGGTCTACGCCACCATCGACGACGGGCTCATCACCGTGGTGGCCACCAACGTGGAAGGCGAATCGAACTACCGCACCATTGAAGAGCTGCAATCCAATCTCGATCCCGACACTTTCTGGCGCGTTCACCGCTCGTTTCTGGTGAACATTCATCGCATCAAGGAAGTGATTCCGTGGTTCAAGTCCAGCTTCCAGCTCCGCATGGACGACAAGAAGCAAACCGAAGTGCCCGTGAGCCGCGTGCAAACCAAGCGGTTGCGCGCGCTGTTGAAACTCTGAACGTTCGAAAACCTATGTCTACTGCAGCTCCCAGTCGCGCCGCGGTAACCATTCGCCGCGCGAAGCCTGAAGACGCGCCCGCCTGCGGGCAAATCTGCTACGAAGCGTTTCACAAAATCAATACCGATCACAATTTTCCGCCCGACGTTCCCGAGCCGGAAGCGGGCGTGGGGATGTTGACCCAGATGTTCTCGCACCCCGGCTTCTACTGCGTAGTGGCCGAAGCGGACGGCCGCATCGCCGGAAGCAATTGCCTGGACGAACGCGACGCCATCGCGGGCGTGGGACCCATCACGATCGATCCGAAGGTGCAGAATCGCGGCGTCGGGCGCAAGCTGATGGAGGCCGTGCTGGATCGCGCGCGCGAACGCAACTTCGCCGGAGTCCGCCTGGTGCAGGCCGCGTTCCACAATCGTTCGCTTTCGCTTTATACCACGCTGGGCTTCGATGTTCGCGAGCCCCTGTCCGTGTTCCAAGGGCCGGCCATCAAGAAGACTTTCGACGGATTTGCGGTGCGCCCGGCGCAGCCTTCGGATCTGGAAGCGTGCAACGAAGTCGCGCTCCGAGTGCATGGGCATCATCGCGGCGGAGAGCTCGCCGACGCCATTCGGCAAGGCACGGCGAGCGTTGTGCGAGCGTGACGGCCGCATCACCGGATATGCCAGTTCGCTGGCGTTTTTCGGGCATGCGGTGGCGGAGACCAATCCGGATCTGCAGGCGATCATCGCAGCGGCCGATGGTTTCGGCGGCCCTGGAATCCTGGTGCCGTCGCGCAATTCGGAGCTGTTTCGCTGGTGTCTGGCGAACGGGCTGCGCGTGGTGGAGCCCATGACGCTGATGTCGCTCGGCCTGTACAACGAACCGAAGGGCGCGTTCCTGCCTTCGATACTTTATTAGAACGGCGCGAGCACCGGCTCGCTGACGGTCGCGGCTCGGTGCTGCGATCTGGCTGAGCTCGCGCGCCAGCATCACACCCGGAGTACTACCGGGCGTCATGCACTGGAGAACATCGATTCAAAGGAGTACCGGACGGGTGGCGCGTTAGCAAGCGGTCGTCTTCTGACGGAACTTTTTCGGCTGCGGCTGTAACTCTGGAGCGCGCTAGCGCGGCTTCTGCGATTCGAACTTGGAAATCCATTGAGGATCAGTTTCCGCACCTGTCGAGGGAGACGGTACGGCCCTCGTCAGCGTCTTTAATCCCACGGTCAATTGCGGCGAGAGTTTTGGGGGAGACCGACTCCCTCACGGTCGCGGCTCGGTCAGTCCCGACAGGATCACGGCGAACTCGGGTATGCCGGCGGCGTGTTGTCATCGGACGTCGGAGGAATTGACCACCTGAACCCTCGCGCCGCTGGCGAGCGAATCGGGCGGATTGGCGATCACCAAATCGTTTTCATCGATGCCAGAGACCACCTCGACTTCGTTGCCGTAATCCTTGCCCAGCACCACCGGGACCAGCTCGGCCTTGTTGCCGCCGCGAACCACGCCCACGCGCAAGCCCTCGCTGCGGAACATCAGCGCGCTGACTGGCAAAATGAGCGACCGCGACCCTTCCGGAATCAGGAGATGGACTTCGGCGTAGGCGCCTGGCCGAAGCTCGCCCGAAGCATTGTCGACGTCCACTTCGGTGAGCAGCGTTCGCGTGGTGGGATCGATGGCGCCGGCAGTGCGGACCAGTTCGCCGGGAAAACGTCGGCCGGGAAATTCCGCCAACGTCACATAGGACTTGAGGCCCGGAACGGCGGCGCGCGAATCCGCTTGCGGAACGCTCACGTAGACGCGGAGCTTCGCGGTGGCGGCCAGGTGGAACAGTTCCTGGGCCGCGCCACCGTTGCCGGCATTGATGAGCGCGCCGACATCGATGTTGCGGGCCGTTACGATGCCATCGAACGGCGCTTTCACCGTTTCATAGTTCTGCATCTCCTGCAGCCGGCCAAGATTGGCTTCGGCCACGGCGATGTTGCTGCGCGCAGCCGCAATGGCCTGTTCGAGCGCATTGAGATTAGCCACTTGCGCCTGATACTGCGCCTGATACTGATCGTTCTCCTGACGCGAGACCGCGCCCTTCTTCACCAGATTCTGCCAGCGCTCCGCGGTTACGCGAGCGATGTCTTCGTTGGCCTTGCCTTGCTGTTGATTGGCGATGGCCTGATCCAAGGATGCCTGCGTCTGTTGCAGGGTGGCTTTGGCCTGGCGTGACCTGCTGATCCACCTCGGGCGCTTCGATGGTCGCCAGCACTTGCCCGGCCTTCACGTGGCCGCCGATGTCGACGTTCCATTGCTTCAGGTAGCCACTGGAGCGGGCGTAGATGGGCGAGTCGGTGAACGCCTGAATGTTGCCCGGGAGCACCACTTCGTTCTTCATGGCGCCCGGTTTCGGATGAATGACCGAGACGCTCGGAATCGCGAGTTCCTGGGTGGTTTCTTTCACCGCGGCGGCGGTCTGGATGCGCGCGTTGATGCCCCAGAAAACGACTCCGGCCACAATCAGCACGGCGAGCACAAGCAACACCACGACCCGCAGCGTTCGCGGACGCGTGCGGCTTGGTCTTGACCGGGGTTTCGAGCATGGGCTCACTACCTAGCATGTGCATTCACCCGCCTCCGATGCAACATGCTGAACACGGTGGGCACGAAAAACAGCGTAGCGATGGTGGCGCAAATCAATCCACCGATCACGGCGCGGCCGAGCGGGGCGTTTTGCTCGCCGCCTTCGCCCAGGCCCATCGCCATGGGGACCATCCCGATAATCATGGCGAGCGCGGTCATCAGCACGGGCCGAAAGCGAGTGAAGCCGGCTTCGAGCGCGGCGCGCGTAGGATCGCCCTCGTCGAGCAAATGCTCCTTGGCAAAAGCTGACCACCAGAATGCTATTGGCCGTGGCCACGCCGACGCTCATGATGGCGCCCATCAATGCGGGAACGCTGAGGGTAGTGCGCGAGACAAAGAGAAAGATGACGATGCCGGCCATGGCGGCGGGAAGCGCGGTGATGATGATGAACGGATCGAGCCAGGATTGAAAGTTGATCACGATGAGAAAGTAAACCAGGACGATGGAAAGAACCAGGCCGGCCAGCAAGCCGCGAAACGAAGATTGCATGGTATCGATCTGGCCGCGAACGATCAATTGAGACCCGCGCGGCAGTTTCGCACGCGCCTTTTCGACGATGCGATTGATGTCGGTGGCGACCGCGCCCAAATCGCGATCCTGCACATTGCCGAAGATGTCGATGGCGCGCTGGATGTTGTAGTGCGAGACGACGGCCATCTCGGCGCGGCGGCTGGTATTAACGACATCGCCCATAATTTCGGGCCGGTGCGCGCTCCCGCTGCTGATGGAGACGTTATTCAGATCGCCGACCGAAGAGATATCGTACTGCGGAGTCTGCGCCACCAGACTATACTCGACCCCGTTCTTGGGATCGAGCCAATAGGTGGGGTTGGTTTGAGCGCTTCCGCTCAGGGAGATCAGCAGGCTATTGGCGACGTCCAGCGGAGAATAGCCGCTCTCGATGGCCTTGGTGCGGTCGACGTTGACTTGAATTCGTGGAAGATCGAAGAGCTGATGGACCCGCAGGTCCACCGCGCCGGGAACGGTGCGGAGTTGGCTGAGAAGATTGGTGGCAAAAGCGTGGTTGGCGTTCAGGTTCAGGCCCGGATACCTGGATATCGATGGGCGCCGGCAGGCCGAAGTTCAGAATCTGGCTGACGATATCGGCCGGCAGGAAGTAGAACGAAACTCCGGGAAACTCGCGCGGCAGTTTGCGGCGAAGCTCGTGAACGTAGACATCGGTGGGCCGATGGCCAGGCTTCAGCGTGACCATCACATCGGCGTCCATGGTGCCGATGGGCGCCGAGTTGCTGTAGGCCATGTTGATGGAGCTGTACGGAAGGCCGATATTATCGATGATGCTGGCGAGGTCGGATTCGGGAATCGCCTCCCGGATCGAGGTTTCGATCAAGTCGCCCAGACGCGCGGTCTCTTCGATGCGCGTTCCGGTTTTGGCGCGGAAATGCAGATTGAACTGGCCGGCGTCGGTGACGGGAAAGAAGTCGCGGCCGAGCCAGGGGATCAGGAGAAAGGCCGCGGCACAGAGAGCCAGGAACGCCGGAACAAAGACTCCGCGGCGGCGAATGCAGGTTTCCAGCATCCGCAGATAGCCCAAGCGCATGACTTCAAATCCGCGCTCGAAAGCCCGCTGGAATCGCCCGGCAAGGTTCCACGGTTTGCGGCTCCGCGTGTCGTCCTGGTGGGGCCGCAGCAGGTACATGGCGAGCGTCGGCACGAGCGTTCGCGACAAAAGGTAAGAGGCAAGCATTGCGAACACCACCGCTTCGGCGAGCGGAACGAAAAGATAGCGCGCCACGCCGGTGAGGAAGAACATGGGGATGAAGACGATGCAAATGCAGAGGGTGGAAACCAGCGCCGGAACCGCGATCTGTTGCGCGCCATCCAAGACCGCTTGCTTGATGGGCTTATCCATGTGCAGGTTCCGCGTCGTATTTTCGATTTCGACGGTGGCGTCGTCCACCAGGATGCCGACCGCGAGCGCCAAACCGCCCAGCGTCATGATGTTGATGGTTTCCCCGAGCGCGCTCAGGACGCAGATGGAACAGAGGATGGAAAGAGGAATCGAGATCGCGATGATGAGTGTGCTGCGCCAGCTCCCGATAAAGAGCAGAATCATGATGGCGGTCAGGCAGGCGGCAATAATCGCTTCGCGCACTACTCCGTTGATGGCGGCGCGCACGAAAAGCGATTGATCGGCGATCGGCTCGATCTTGAGCTGGGGTGGAAGCGTAGCGGCGATCTTGGGCAGCATGCTCGCGCACTTGCTTGACGATATCGAGCGTGGAGGTGTCGCCGATTTTCAAGATGCTGAGCAGAGCGCTGCGCTGTCCGTTGCGGCGGACGATATTGGTCTGCGGGCGAGAAGCCGTCGCGCACGTGCGCGACGTCGTGCACATAGATGGTGCTGTTTCCGGCGGCCTTCACCGGAAGATCGTTTAGCTCCTGAATGGTTTCCGGGCTGGCGTTGAGTGCGACGTCATATTCGAACTGGCCGATCTTCGACGTGCCGGTGGGCAGGACCAGATTCTGGGTGTTCACCGCATTCACCACATCGGCGGGTGAAAGTCCTTTGGATTGGAGCAGCGCGGGCTGAAGATCGATCATCACCTGGCGCTGCTTTCCGCCATAGGGCCAAGGAACGGCGGCGCCTTTTACGGTGGCCAGCTGCGTCCGAATGAAATTGGCGGCGTAATCGAACAGTTGCTGCTCGGAGAGGCCTTGACCCGACATCGCCAGTTGGAGGATGGGGACGCTGGAGGCGCTGTACACGATCATGTAGGGCGACTGCGACCCAGGCGGCATTTGATGGATCGCGTTCTGCGCGACGGCGGTCATCTGGGCCATCGCCAGATCGACGCGGGTGCCGGGATGGAAATAGACCTTGGTGATGCTGCGGCCGTTGACGGTTTGCGATTCCAAGTGATCGATGTCGGTGACCACGGTGGTCAGGGAGCGCTCGAAGGGCGACGCGATGCGCACCTCCATTTCTTCGGCGCTCAGGCCTTGGTAATTCCACAGCGCCGCGATCACCGGGATGTCGACGTTGGGGAAGATGTCGCTGGGGGTGCGCAGGATGACAAGCGGGCTGATGATCAGCAACAAAAGCGCCAGTACGATGAAGGTATACGGGCGGTTTATCGCGACTCTAACGATCCACAATTGGCAGAAAGCTCCGTAAGACTAGGCGCTGGTACATCATACGCTCGTTACTGGCCCTTTATAACTAGCAGTATTCCAATATTCTCATTGTAGCAAACTGGAGCTTGCGCTATCGCCAGATATATCGTACGATAGCTTTATCGATATATTACGTTCGACTGTATCGAATGGAAGGAGACGACTAAAATGCGGTACGGATCTGGGGATTGGGGAGGTCGGGCTTCTGCCCCGCCATGGAGCCGGCGCGGGCGGTTTTTCGGAGCGGGCGAGGTGCGGATTGCGATCTTGTCGCTGCTGTCGGAGAAGCCGCGGCATGGCTACGACTTGATGAAGGAGCTGGAGACGCGATCGGGCGGAAGCTATCGCGTGAGCGCGGGCACGATGTATCCGGCGCTGCAGCAAATGGAAGACGAGGGGATGATCGTCTCCGAGACCAAAGACGGCAAGCGGGTTTACCAGCTCACCGAGTTGGGCCAGGCAGGAATTGCAGCGCGAGAGCACGACGGCGGAAGACATCTGGCGCCGGACTTCGGACTGGGGGGACTGGGGCGAGTGGATCGTGGGCAGCCCGCTGGGCCCACTGATGAAGGCTACGTTTCGCGCGATGAAGCACGCGACGCGGGATCCGGCAGTTGCGAAAGCGGGTGGAAGAGATTCTGGACCGGGCGCGGCGGGACCTGGAAGATTTATAAGGTCGGCTACTTGCCGGCTGGTTCGCCGTCGGAGGGAAATTCGAAGGTCTCGCCGCCGGTGTGCACGATGAGCGTGCCGGGGCCGATCAGGCGTCCATTGCTGGGGAAAAACACGGCGCCGTCGGTGGATTCTCCGGACGCGAGCTTGGTGGTCACCAGAGCGAGAGCTGACGCAGCGGCGCCGGCCTTCAGCCGCGATGAAACACCATAGGCCAGCGCGGCCTGGCGGCGGGATTCGTAGCCGTTGGTGCTCTGCATGTGCTCGTTTCCGTAGACGCCGCGTTCATAGGTGGTGATCAGTTTAATCACATCGTGACGGCCGGCTTTGGCCAGCATGGTGTTTACGACGCTGAGCGCGGTGGAGGCTTGCCACTCGGCTCCATTCAGCTCGTGGTAGCTGAAATCCTCGGGCTTGATGGTCCAGGAGATCGGGCGATCCGTTGGACATGGAAACCTGGATGATGGAATATTCCTTCAAATGCGCCGGCAGGTAGGCGAACATGACGGTGACGCCGCCCTTGGTGAGGGTCTTGTACAGGAGGCCGTTGGATTCGAAGGGGATGATTTGCGCGGAGAGCAGGGCGCAGGCCAGGCCACACCCGAGACTAAGCAGCGCAATTGATCTCATGCTCCTATGATAGAACCGGGTGATCTCAAAGGGCACTAATCTTTGAGACAAACCCGGAGTAAGCGGCGATGGCAACGCAAACTGCACCGATAACGACCGCGAGTTGGAGACCATTCCGAGATTCGTCATAATGGAATTTATGTCGACGGTTACCACAAGAACAACCCGGGACGTGGCTCGGCCCCTTGCCTCGAACAAGCATCTTCTGCGCTGGGTGGAGAAGATGGCGGAGCTGACCAAGCCCGCGGCCATCCACTGGGTGGACGGCTCCCAGGAAGAAAACGACGCGCTGTGCGCCCAGATGGTGGCGAGCGGGCACCTTCATCAAGCTGAACCAGGATCTGTGGCCGGGCTGCTATTACGCCCGCTCGCGACGCGAGCGATGTGGCGCGCGTGGAGGACCGCACCTTCATCTGCTCGCTTTCGAAAGACAACGCCGGGCCCACCAACAACTGGGTAAACCCGTACGAGATGCGCCAGAAGCTGAAGGAGCTGTTCAACGGCTGCATGCGCGGGCGCACCATGTACGTGCTGCCGTTCAGCATGGGGCCGGTGGGGTCGCCCATGTCGCAGATCGGCGTGCAGCTCACCGATTCGCCGTATGTGGTGGTGAACATGCGCATCATGGCGCGCATCGGCCTGCCGGTGTTCGCAGGAGATCGACAAGGACGAGAAGCGCGTGGTGCCGTGCATGCACAGCGTCGGGCATGCCGCTCGCGCCCGGCGCAGCGCGACGTGCCGTGGCCCTGCAACCAGGAGAAGTACATCGTCCATTTTCCGGAGACGCGCGAGATCTGGTCGTACGGCTCGGGCTACGGCGGCAACGCGCTGCTGGGCAAGAAATGCTTCGCGCTGCGCATCGCCTCCAACATCGCGCGCGACGAAGGCTGGATGGCGGAGCACATGCTGATCCTGGGCGTCGAGAGACCCGCAGGGCGAGAAGACCTACGTCGCCGCGGCCTTCCCCAGCGCCTGCGGCAAGACCAACTTCGCCATGCTGATTCCGCCCGACGGGCTTCGAGGGCTGGAAGGTGTGGACGGTGGGCGACGACATCGCCTGGATCAAGCCGGACGCAGAACGGGCGGCTGCGCGCGATCAATCCGGAAGCGGGATTCTTCGGCGTCGCGCCGGGCACTTCGGTCAAGACCAATCCGAACGCCATGGCCACGCTGGCGCGGAACACGATCTTCACCAACGTCGCGCTGACGCCGGAAGGCGGCGTGTGGTGGGAGGGCATGACGGACGAGCCGCCGGCCGAGTGCCTGGACTGGCAGGGCAACTCGTGGACGCCGGAGATCGCCAAGGAGACCGGCGCGAAGGCGGCGCATCCCAACTCGCGCTTCACCGCGCCGGCGTCGCAATGCCCCACCATCGATCCGGCCTGGGAAGATCCCGAACGGCGTGCCGATCAGCGCGCTCATTTTCGGCGGCCGCCGCGCGACCACCATGCCGCTGGTGTACCAGGCGTTCAACTGGAGCGCGGGCGTTTACATCGGGCGCCACCATGGGCTCGGAGACGACCGCGGCCGCGGCCGGCGCCGTCGGCAAGGTGCGGCGCGATCCGATGGCCATGCTGCCGTTCTGCGGCTATCACATGGGCGATTATTTCCGCCACTGGATCAAGATGCAGCGCTCGCTTGACGCGAGACGCCGCGCATCTTTCACGTGAACTGGTTCCGCAAGGACGCCGACGGCAAGTTCCTGTGGCCGGGCTTCAGCGAGAACATGCGCGTGCTGAAATGGATCGTGGACCGGGCGCACGGGCGGGCGCTGGGCCGGGAGACGCCCATCGGCTGGATGCCGCGCTACGACGACATCGACTGGAACGGGCTGGACTTTTCGCGCGAGAAGTTCGAGGAGCTGCAGGCCTTCGACCGCGCGGCGTGGCGGAAGGAAGTGATGGAGCACGAGGAGCTGTTCCTGCTGCTGCACGACCATCTGCCGCCGGAGATGATCTACGAGCGCGAGCTGCTGATCTGCCGGATGTAGCGGGGAATAAGACAGAATTCAGAAGTCAGAATTCAGAAGCGGGGCCTGCGGAGTTGAGTGCCTCCGCCTACCTAGTTCTCGCTCGGGACCTTCTCCATATGATCTATAGCAAGCATCTCGACAGATCCCTTGGTTTTTCCCAGCTTAAGTCCGAGCTGCTCCTGGAGCGCAGCGAAAATGTCCGGGCCCGAATCGTCATAAACGTCCACGTCCGATATATTCTCCCCAGTGCTGAGCTCCGTTGCGCTAACACTGTCCGCCGACCACGCGAGTACAAAGTCGTATTTTCCCTGCAATTCTGTGGCGTCGATAACAGGTTTATCGACTTGCCCTTGCAACATCCCTACAAGCTCCCGCGTTGAAGCGTTCAGCATTCGCGCGCGAATCCGGCGCCCTATTCCGATGGACGCGTTGGAGCGGCCTGGTGGAAGCTCGGGATATCCATCTTTGGCAAGCGTGAACTTGGGCTTAACTGCCGATGTCGGACCTGGCGGCGAGGAAGGTTCCAGATTGGCATCTTGATTGGATTCCAGAAACTTCGGGCCACCCTTCCCAACCACCAATTGGTAGACCTCCATTTCCTTTTTATCCAGGTGAGACTTCATCTTGAAGCGTTCTACAAGGAGGTTTTGCAACATCAGCCTAAACTGCGATCTCGTGGTTCCTTCCGGAACCACCGCCGCCACGTCAAATTCTTCGGAGTTTATCCAGGATGGACCCGAGAGAAAATATCTGCGGATTCCGAATGCTTCAACCAGTAATTTAGAAAGGCTGCAACCCTGACATCTGAAGCGCTTAGGATCACGGGTGCCAGGCCCGCCGCTCATTCGGACACTGTGGCTTATCATGCGAGCCGCCGCTGACGGACGGACGGAGGCGACCTCAAACCTCAACTGCTCCGGGGGTGCCTGAGCGAACCCAATCGCGCCCGCGATAATGGTGAGCATTATCGTTCGCATAAAGAATAAACTCCTGAGACCCTGCTACGATTTGACCATGATTGCCCTGCGGAATTCAGAAGTCAAATTCAGAAGTCAGACGACTAGAGACCTTGCGCTATGCGTCGCTGCGGTCTAAGGTGTTCCCCCGAGGAGCAGTCCTTCGAGCCCTTCCGTTCTAAGGTGACCTCTGGCGAGATCTAGTACTAAGAACTAATTGTTGATACCGTACTTCAGCCTTAGTCTAGATTCAGGAGTGTCAAAAGAGATGCTTAGAGGCATAATTATTTGTCCGGATGCTGACCTGAATGAACGTCTAGAGGCGATACTGACGGAAATCGGGATCGTGAGCATCACTCGGACACTCGATCGGTATCCAAGTGGGCTGGAACTGCTGCGATTTTTGCGCGCGCATGCGCCGCAAGTGATATTCGTCAGCACCGAGTCGACCGCCAAAGCGATGGAAGTGGCGCGCGAGGTAGAGAAGAACACGCCGGGCGTTCAGATCGTCGCGATCAGCCGCTTCGTGGATCCGCAGATCCTGCTGGAAGTGATGCGGGCGGGAATTCGCGAGTTTGCGTCGCTGCCGTTCGATCGCCAGGCGCTGACGGACGCATTAGGACGGATGAAGGACACGGTGCAAGCGCGTCCCCCAGCCATTGAAGCCACCAACCAGGTTTTCAGTTTTCTGCCGTCCAAGGCAGGCGTGGGAACATCCACGGTGGCGTTGAATACCGCTGTTGCGATGTCGCGCGTGCCGGACTCCTCGGTCCTGCTGTCGGATTTCGACCTGAACTCGGGCATGGTGCGTTTCATGCTGAAGCTGGATTGCACGTACTGCGTGACCGACGCAGCCGAACATGCGCTCGAGATGGACGAGAGCCTGTGGCCCACCATGGTGACCAGCATCGACAAGCTGGACGTTTTGCACGCCGGAAAACTGAACCCGGATTTCCGCATCGAGCCTACGCAGATCCGCCACCTGATGGAGTTCATGCGCCGGAACTATAGCTCGCTGTGTTTCGATATGTCGGGCAACCTGGAACGGTATTCGCTCGAGATCATGCACGAATCCAAGCGCATTTTCCTGGTGTGCACGCCCGAGATTCCCTCGCTGCACCTGGCGCGCGAGAAGTATCTCTATCTGAAGCAGCTGGATCTTGGGGACCGGGTGGCCGTATTGCTGAATCGTTACCCGAAACGCTCGCTGATCACGCCGCAGCAGATTGAACAGCTCCTGGGCGTGCCGATCTACATGACGTTCCCCAACGACTATCAGGGTGTGCAGCGCGCCATGACTTCGGGACGCTGGGTGGAATCGGGCAGCGAACTGGGCCGGCAATTCACATCGCTCGCCCAAGCCATGCTGGAAACCAAGACCACCGTCGCGCCCGAGCCGAAGAAGCGCTTCATCGAGTTCTTCTCGGTGGTGCCTGGTAAGGCCGTCGCTCCGGTGCGCAAGTCGGCCGGATAGTGTGAACCCGGCACACTGAAGGGTGTACCAAGCAACTAAAGCGTGCGCTATAGGGACTTCGATATCATCTTCTGTTGGAAAGCGCCGTCCTCCAGTGGGTCGCGACCTATGGCTATTTCGCCATCTTCGGGCTGCTGGTGCTCGGCATCGTCGGCCTTCCGGTACCCGATGAGTTCCTGCTGACAGGCTGCGGTTTCCTGATCTATCGCGGACAGTTGCATCCTATTCCAACTTTTGTGAGCGCGCTGGCAGGCAGCATGTGCGGCATCACGTGCAGCTACGCCGTCGGGCGCACGCTGGGCTGGAAGTTCCTGCATTCCCGCGCGGGGCGATGGCTGCATATTCGCGACTACCAGATCAGGTGGGTGCACGACTGGTTCAACCGCATGGGGCATTGGGCCCTGATGATCGGTTACTTCGTGCCCGGCGTGCGGCACTTCACTGCGATTGTGGCGGGCACGTCGAAGCTGGAATACCGCGGGTTCGCGGTGTTCGCTTATACCGGCGCCCTGCTGTGGGTCAGCACGTTTCTCTTCCTCGGCTATCATTTCGGCCCGCGCTGGGAACAGATTCTCGGGGTGGTGGAGCACAACCTGAAAAACGCTTCTATCGTTGCAGGCGTTTTAATCGTTGCGTATGGGGTGATGCTGTATCTGCTTGGCCGGAAGCGTCCGTCACTTTGAGTTACTCTTCGATCTGAATCGACGGGCCTTTTTTGGCGCTTTCCTCTGCGGCGCGGCGCTGAACCTCGCGCGCGATTGCCACGAACGGCGCGCCGGCGTCGCCTAACGTGATGGGCTGGCCGGTGTCGCCACCGATACGAACCGCCGGATCCAGGGGCAACTCACCCAGGAACGGAACGTTCATGTTCTCGGCGGTTTTCTTGCCGCCGCCGTGGCTGAAGACATCGATACGCTCGCGGCAGTGCGGGCACTCCAGGTAGCTCATGTTCTCCACCAGGCCGAGGATCGGCACGCGCACCTGCTGGAACATGTGGATGGCTTTGCGCGCGTCTTCGAGCGAGACCTCCGATGGCGTCGTGACCACCACGGCGCCAGTAAGCGGCGCGGTTTGAATGAGCGAGAGCTGCACGTCGCCGGTGCCGGGCGGCAGGTCGACAATCAAATAATCGAGCTCGCCCCAATCGACCCCGCGCAGAAACTGCTGAATGACGCTGTGCAACATGGGACCGCGCCAGACCAGCGGCTTGTCGCCGGGATTCAAGAAGCCCATGGACATGATGCGCAGGCCGTTCTTCTCGAGCGGCTGGATGCGCTCGCCGACTGCGTGCGGCTGGGCGCGGACGCCCATCATGAGAGGCACGTTGGGACCGTAAACATCCGCGTCGAGCAGGCCTACTTTGTGGCCCAGGCGCGACAGCGCGACGGCCAGATTCACGGAGACGGTGGTCTTTCCGACGCCGCCTTTGCCGGAACCTACGGCGATCAAATTCTGGACGCCGGCGATCGGAACTTTCGGCTGTTCGGCTTGCGCTGTGTTGGGACCCATCACATTGATGTTAGATCATCGGGTGTAGCGGGCGAGTTTCCACTCCCTCACGGTCGCGGCTCGGTTTGTCGCGCCTCTGTAACGTAGTCCCATTCCTTCGCGGCGCGATCGCCCAGGTAGGTGACATCGCGATCCAGCAAGAAACCGTCCTTAACCAATTGCTGGGCGGCAGCGGCGATTTTTTCCAGATAGTCGTCCTTGCTGCGATAACGCTCTTCGATGGACGGGCGCGGATCTTTGCGTTTCCTGCGCTCGGCCTTGTTGACGGGGAACGGAATCCACGATCCGGCCATACTGTACAACTGATCTGGAGCGCCGATCTTGGGGCTGCGCAGATTCCAGCCGGTGTAGGAAGCGAGCGGGACCTGGATCTCTGGCATCAGAATACCCGAAATTTCGTTGCCATCGGCATTCACTTGCGGCACCAAGGTGGGGAAAGGCGGGCCGATTTGGGGAGGCTCGGCTGAGAAGTCGAGCCGGAAGGCCTGGCGGTTAGAGTGCGGAATAGCAACGCCGGGGATAGTCGGAAACGCATAGGCGCTGACGGCGACCAACTGGGTTTTCCCGGACGGCGGAGCGATCAACGGGAAGACCGAAGCCGGGGGCTGCTTGCCTTTGGCGAGCCAGTCCTGCATCGCCACCAGTAGAGCGCGCATCGACGGCGTATAGTCGTTGGTGCTGTCGAGGTTCTGGGCTTCCAAGTGGCGCGGCGGAAGAGCACCCGTTCCATGGCGCGAGCCGGGGAAAAAATAGATGCGCGTGTTCTTGGCGAGCGGCGCGTCCTTTGCGCCATCGGGTGTGGTGTGGATGAGCGACGCGGCGCGGCCCCAGTATTCGTACGAGCCGTTAGTGTAAAAGATCTTCGGCACGGTGTCGGTCAGCTTGGTCTTCGTCAGCAGGCCGTCCTCGTCGGTGAACGGCGGAATGTCAACCGGATAGAGGATGTTAAAGAAGGGATGGCCGTCGCGGGAGGGCTGAGCGAAGCGTGCATTGAAGCCGCCGCGGCCGGCGCCGGCGATGTCAGCCCAGACGGCGTCGAAAACGCGCCGGGTTCTTTCGTCCTGGTTGAAGCCGTCGTACAGAAAGGTGCGCAGGAATCGGCCGCTTTGCGAGATGCCGAAGCCGATGGTCCGAAATACATCTTTGTTGAAGTCGCCGAGCGGGGAGTCCACGCCGCCGTACTTGAGATATGACACGATATCGCGAACCGCGGTGGGGCCGAGACCGACCACCACGGGATCTTTGGCCCGGTAGACGACTTCGTAAATCTTGCCGGGCTCGAAGCCGGCGGCCATGGTGACATGAGTGGGATCGGAAAAGCTCCACTCGTCGCGGGGAATGAGGCGGCGCTTGCCTTCGATGGTGTCGCGAACGAAGATCCTGTTGGTGGGAGTTTTAGGGTCGGACACGGGGTACCCGATCTGTCCGCGATCGCCCAGCGAAATAGTGGTCACGCGGTCCGTGGAGGGGCCGCTTCCAGTGCCATCGCCGCCTTCCCATTCGGAGCGCACGAATGCCGTGATCGGGTTGCCCTTGTTGGTCGCGATAGGCGCTTCGGCGCGGAGCAGGCCCGGCGTCGGCGGCAGATCCATTTCCCAGCCGACCCACACCAGGGTGAAGCCCTGTTCCAGCAAGAAATCGTCGCCGCGATTGAACATCCCAGCCAGGCCTTTGCCGCCGCGGTTGGGGATTTCCACCAGCAGCGTTCCATTGCGCTTGGACGCATCGCGCGGGCGGAGTATGTAGAGGTCCGCCGAGAATTCCACTTTGCTTTGAGCATTGCGCGGGGCAAAGTCGATGTCGCCAATGTATCGATTTTGCGGGATCTGAGGATCAACGGCGCAGTGGACCTTGGCGACGATGCGCTCGTAGCCGCCGTCGTCGGCTCGTTCAGTGACGTCGACGCTAGTGACGGCTGCCCAGGAAGTGCAGGCAATCAAAAAGGTCGTGGCAGAGAGGCGATACAGCATACGTGGACATTGTAGCGTTACGCCAGCGCGAGGTTGGCCTGGGCGCGGAGCGAGAAGTCGTCGAAATTGTCCAGCCCGAAGTTTCGGAAACGCGGCGGCGGCGATCATGGCCGCGTTGTCGGTGGAAAGCGCCGGAGTGGGGAAATAGACCGGGCACGCGAGTCCGGCTTCGCGCGCGGCAGTCCGCAGACCGGCATTGGAGGCCACGCCGCCGGAAATGATGAGCGATCGCGCGCCGATTTCCTCGATAGACACAACCGCGCGGCGGAGCAGCTCTTCGATCACGGTGTGTTGGAACGAAGCCAGCAGGTCAAGCGTGGGTTGGGGAGTGAGCCGCATAAAATCAGTCGCCGAGGCGGCCTGGGAGCGGCGGCGGGCGTCGATTTCGGCGGTCAGATCATGCCCTTCCACCCAGCGAAGGACGGCGGTTTTGAGACCGCTGAAACTGAAATCCAGCGGGTTGCCCTTCATGCGCGCGAGCGTGAACTTTACGGCGTGTGGATCGCCGTGGGGCGCAAGCTGATCGATGATGGGGCCGCCAGGATAGCCGAAGCCCAGGAGTTTCGCGACCTTGTCGTAAGCTTCGCCGGCGGCGTCGTCGCGCGTTTTTCCGAGCAATCGATAGCTGAAACCCTCGCGGACTTCGAACAGGTGGGTGTGGCCTCCGCTGACCACTAACGCCAGCGCGGGATATTCGATGCTCGCGCCGGCTTCCAGAATCACGGCGTGGATATGGCCTTCGATATGGTTCACTCCGATGAGAGGCAGATCGCGGGCCATGCAGAGGGACTTCGCATAAGTGATGCCGACCAGCAGCGAGCCTACCAAGCCCGGACCTTCGGTGACCGCGATGGCGGCGAGATCGTCGAAGCCCACGCCGGCTTCTTCGAGACCGAGGCGAACCACGGTGACGATGGCACGCAAGTGTTCGCGCGAAGCCAGCTCTGGGACCACGCCGCCGTATTTGCCGTGCGTGGCCAATTGCGAGGCAACCACGGACGAGCGCACTGCGGCTCCATCTTCCACGACGGCCGCCGCGGTTTCATCGCACGAGGTTTCAATTCCCAGAATCTTCACGGATGACTCGCCTTGCTAACCCACATTGCTATGGTGTGGTTTGGACCTTTCGCAATTTCATTATCACTTGCCTGAATCGTCAATCGCGCAGGCGCCGCTGCCCGATCGCGCGGGGTCGCGCATGCTGGTGCTCAATCGCGCGGAGCAGCGTTGGGAAGACCGGAGTTTCCGGGAGTTTCCGCAGTTCCTGCAGCGGGGCGATTGCCTGGTGCTGAACGATTCGAAAGTGTTTCCGTCGCGGCTGTACGGGCGCCGGGTCGGCTTTTCCGGGGCCGTGGAAGTGCTGCTGGTGCATCCCGTGAGCGAGGACGCGAAGACCTGGACCGCGCTGGTGCATCCGGGGCGGAAAATGCGCTCACGAGAGCGGGTTGTGTTTGACGGCGTCGAGGCCGAAGTCATCGCACGCGGAGAATACGGTGAGCGGACGGTGCGGTTTGATTATCACGGCGATCTTTACGAATTGCTGCGCAAGATCGGTCACGTGCCCTTGCCGCCGTACATCAAGCGCGCCGATACGGCCGACGATCGGGAGCGTTACCAGACGGTGTTCGCGCGGGAAACGGGATCGGTGGCGGCGCCCACGGCGGGATTGCACTTCACTCCCGAGATTCTGGAGGAGTGCCGGAAGGCCGGCGCTGAGATCGCGTACGTCACGCTGCATGTTGGACTGGGAACATTTCAACCGATTCGAGGAGACAAACTGCACGCGGAACGCTTTCATATTTCAGAGCAGAGCGCGGCGACGATTCGCGCGGCGCATCGCGTGATCGCGGCCGGAACCACCAGCGTTCGCGCGGTGGAGAGCTTGTACCTGGGCAAACACGGAGAGACGGACTTGTTTATCAAGCCGGGATTTGCATTTGAGCGAACCAATGCGATGCTGACCAATTTTCATTTGCCCGAGTCCAGCCTGTTGATGCTGGTGTGCGCGTTCGCGGGGAGCGATCTCGTGCTGCCGGCGTATGAACATGCGGTGCGGGAGGGGTACCGATTCTATTCGTATGGCGACTGCATGCTGATTATCTAGCCACAGATGAACACTGATGAACACGGATTCGATTCGCTGACGGAACAGGTGCTCGCCGCCGTCTTTGAGGTATCAAACACCTTGGCTCCGGATTCCTGGAGAAGGTCTACGAGCGCGCTCTGCTCATGGAGCTCAGCCTTCGCGGTATCCGGGCTACGACCCAAGCTTCATTCAATGTTAGCTATAAGGGCCGGTGCGTTGGAGAATACTTTGCTGACATCCTCGTCGAAGACGTGCTGGTCGTTGAGTTGAAATGTGTCGAGAGTCTTGCGAACGGGCACACCTGCGCAGTGTCTCAACTATCTCCGAGCCTCGGGCCGGACTCTCTGCCTTCTAGTTAATTTCCAGAAGCCCAAAGTCGAATGGAAGCGGATTGTTTTTGGGTTCGAAGTTGCACCTACTTAGAGACTCAAGAAAGACTGCCACGCCCTCAGGCCTTCGCTGTTGTGGGACACCAGAGCATCCAGGCCGTCCTGAGGCGCGTGCGGGTCGGTGAGCAGATAGCGGCCCACGCGGGCCATGTCGAGCACATCGTCCGTCATGGCCTTCCAATGATCGGGCGCCCAGTCGATGGCCCCTGAAACCACGGAGGGCACGCCTTCCGCCACTCCATCGGCGGTCACCATATTGAACGATTCGGTGTAGCTCGGTTGCAGCAATAGATGCATGTGCGCGACGCTCTGGCGGAACTTGGGCCAGCACTGCCAGCCGTTCTCGATCACCTTGACATTGGGGAGTCCGTCGAGCATGGCGTGCACCGAGCGAAGGATAACGTCGCCGCCGCCTTCACTGCGCCCAGCCGAAAGCCAAAACTCGAGGTTGGCTTTGTAGTAGTGCGTGATTTCGAGCGCCGCGCCCGCCGCGCTCATCAGATTCTTCAGCGGCCGTGTAGCTCCGAAAGCGCCGATGCGCAGAGTGCCGCCGTTAAACAGAGGATGGTATGGAAGGGACGCGGCTTCGAGATAGTAGAGGTTGGGCAGATAGATGCATGGGCGCGTGTAAGCGGTGCGGATCCAATTGCAAAACCTCTGGCTGTTCCCGCCCAGATGGAAATTGTGGGACGCCATTTCCACATCCATCGCCTCGCGAACCAGTTTCACCCCGTTGGTGTCAGCCTGCAGAAACCCGACATTGGAGTGGCAATTGACGGCGAAGCGCGTGGAGGAATTCGCGAGCACCAGAGCCTGTGTATCCAACGAAGGCATCCAGGGCGCGGAGATGACCACGTGGGTGGCTGGATCGCGCTGTAAGCGAGTGGACAAGTCTTTGGCGCTTACCACTGGCCAAACGTCGGTGATGATTCCGGCGCGCCGCAGCACTTTGCAAGTATTCAGTGCCGAGACGCCGAGTCCGATGTGGCTGATATTTTGTTGGGCGGCGAAATTCTTATAGGCGAGGACGAGTCTTTGCATCAATTACTCTTGGATGCCTCGATCATAAGTTAGGGAGGTCTAGATCCAAGAACGCGATTGGTTCAACCATTTGAAAAGCGGTCAAAAGAAAATCGTCGAGCATGGTGACGCCGAGAATTACGCGCTGGTCAGAGCGTGACATTGCCAACGACGGCTGGGGTAAACTAGCTTTTGACCCCATGAAAATTCATGAATATCAGGCCAAGGCGATCCTGGCCAAATACGGAGTCCCTGTGCCTCGGGGCGAGGTTGCATTCACGGTGGATGAGGCGGAAGCAGCGGCCAAGAAGATCGGCGGCAGCGTAGTCGTCAAAGCGCAGATTCATGCGGGCGGCCGCGGCAAGGGCGGCGGCGTCAAAGTCGCCAAGGATGCGCTGGAAGCGGCCGAGATCGCCAAGAAGATGCTGGGCATGCGGCTGGTGACGCACCAAACCGGCCCCGAAGGACGCATCGTGCATCGTTTGTTGGTGGAGGAGACGCTTCCGATCGCGCGCGAGTTGTATCTTGGCATCGTGCTGGATCGCGCGCTAGGCAAGCCGATCTTCATGGCGTCGGCGGCGGGCGGGATGGACATCGAAGAGGTGGCGGCGAAGTCGCCCGAGTCGATCTTGAAGGAAGCGCTGGAGCCGGGCTACGGCCTCGCGCCATTTCAAGCGCGCAGCATGGCGTTCGGGATGGGGGTGGAATCGGAAAGCGCTAGCAGCGCGGTTGCGGCCATGACCGGACTCGCTAAGGCATACGACGCGGTTGATGCGTCGCTGGCCGAGATCAATCCGTTCATTATCAGCGAGGACGGCAAGGTGTACGCGTTGGATGCGAAGTTCACTTTGGACGACAACGCGCTGTACCGGCACAAGGATCTTCTCGACCTGCGCGATTTGAACGAAGAGGACCCGCTGGAGGTGGAAGCGTCGCGCTTCAGCCTGAATTACATCAAGCTGGATGGCGATATCGCGTGCATGGTGAACGGCGCCGGCCTGGCGATGGCGACCATGGACATCGTGAAGTACGCCGGGGGCAGCCCCGCGAATTTTCTGGATGTGGGCGGCGGCGCGAACGCTGAGCAGATCAAGAACGCGTTCCGCATTTTGCTATCGGACGCGGGGGTAAAAGCGGTGCTGATTAATATCTTCGGCGGCATCTTGCGCTGCGACGTGCTGGCCACCGGCGTAGTAAACGCGGCGCGCGAGTTAAATGTAAAGGTGCCCACCGTTGTTCGCATGGAAGGGACTAATGTCGAGCAGGGTCAAGAGATTTTGAGGACATCGGGCTTCAACTTCACAGTCGCCGATGGGATGCGCGATGCCGCCGAGAAGGTGGTACAAGCGGCGCGGAGAGTGAAGGCATGAGCGTCCTGGTGGATCAAAACACGCGCGTCCTGTTTCAGGGCTTCACGGGACGCGAGGCCAGTTTCCACGCGCAAGCGGCCATCGATTACGGGACCAAGGTGGTGGGCGGTGTAACGCCGGGCAAGGGCGGTCTGATGCATCTGGGATTGCCGGTGTTCAACACCGTGGCGGACGCCGTGATGCATACCGGCGCCAACGCTTCGGTGATTTTCGTCCCGCCTCCCTATGCCGCGGACGCGATCATGGAGGCCGTGGACGCGGGGGTTCCGCTGGTGGTGTGCATCACGGAAGGAATCCCGACCGAAGATATGGTGCGGGCGCGCGAATTCATGCGGGGCGGGCCTTCGCGCTTGATCGGCCCGAATTGTCCGGGCATCATCTCGCCTGGCAAGTGCAAAATCGGGATCATGCCGGGGCACATTCATAAGCCGGGCAACGTGGGTGTGGTGTCGCGCTCGGGCACGCTGACGTACGAGGCAGTGGGACAACTGACCAAGCTCGGGATCGGCCAGTCGACCTGCATCGGGATCGGCGGAGATCCTATCATTGGCACGTCGTTCGTGGACGCCATTCAGCTTTTCAATGCCGACCCGGATACGCATGCCATCGTCATGATCGGCGAGATTGGCGGCAACGCGGAGGAGACGGCCGCGGAGTACATCCAGGCGAACGTCAAGAAGCCGGTGGTGGGTTTCATTGCCGGACAGACCGCGCCGCCGGGACGCCGTATGGGGCACGCCGGGGCGATCATCTCGGGCGGGTCGGGAAAAGCAGAAGACAAAATGAAGGCGATGAACGCGGCCGGCATCACCGTGTGCGCGACTCCCGCCGAAATCGGAGAAAAGGTTCAGAGCCGCCTGTAGCCGGCGCTGTTTCTATAAGACTCGGCTGCTGCGGACGCGACAATCAATATGGCAATCGAACAAACATTTGCAATCATCAAGCCGGATGCAGTGGCGGCGGGTCATGCGGGTCAGATTCTCGCGATGATCGAAAAAGCCGGATTCCGTATTCGCGGATTGAAGATGACCCGGCTTTCCAAACAGCAGGCGGAAGGCTTTTACGACGTCCACCGCGAGCGGCCGTTTTTCAGCGGGCTGGTGACGTTCATGACCGAAGGGCCGGTGGTGGTCCTGGTGCTGGAGCGCGAGCAAGCCATCAAACGGTGGCGCGAACTGATGGGCGCGACCAATCCGGAGAAAGCGGAGGAAGGCACCATCCGGAAGAAGTTCGCGCACAACATCGAGCGGAACGCGGTACACGGGTCGGATGCGCCGGAAACCGCGGCGATTGAGATTCCGTTTTTCTTTACTATGGCGGAGTTACTGTAAAGCGTCCCCGAGGGTAGGAGCTGGGCGGTCAAAGGTGCGTGTAATAGCCAGCGCCACCAGAACCACCACCACGCAGCCGATCACGTTGTACCACAGGAACGAAATCTTGGTGAACAGGTTTGCGGCGAAAATGGCCGCTTCGCCCGCCAGCACGCCGAAGAATGCGCCGTTCGCGCCCACGCTGCGGAAGAAGAACGCCAGCACGAACACGCCCAGCAGGCCGCCATAGAACAGCGATCCGATCACGTTCACAGCCTGGATCAAAGCTCCAAAATTCCTGCCATATTGCGCGAAACCCATCGCAAAGCAGCCCCAAAACACGGTGGCGAAACGAGAGGCGATGAGATAGTGCCGATCGGAAGCTTCGCGCCGGAAGTGCCGGCGGTAGATGTCGATCACCGTAACCGTGGCGAGAGAGTTGACCTCTCCGGACGCGGAGGACATGGCCGCTGAAAAAATCACGGCCACAATCAGACCGACGACGCCGGCGGGAAGATAGCGCGTCACAAACGACAGGAAGATGTAGTTGGTGTCGTCGAATTCTTTTCCCACCAGGTGCTCGCCCGCGGTATGGGCATCGTTGAGCTCCTGCTGCGCGGCGCGATAGTGTTGGATGCCGGCTTGGCGGCGAGAGCTGTCTCCGGCTCGGTTCGCCTGGACATATTCCTCGGCCGCCTGTTTGCGATCGGCGAAGGCCTGCTGGTAGCGCCGCTCGACGGCGGGAAAGCGCGCGTCATGCTGAACGTTTTTCAGCTCCACAGGCTGAAACAACAGCGGCGGCCGCTCATAAATAAAGAAAACGTACACCATCGCGCCGATGAACAGAATGAAAAACTGCATCGGGATTTTGGCCATGGCGTTGAAGAGCAGGCTGAGACGGCTGGCCGCGATGGATTTCCCGGTGAGGTAACGCTGCACCTGCGACTGGTCGCAGCCAAAATAGGCCAGCGCCAGGAACGTGCCGCCTATCAGGCCGCTCCAGATGTTGTAGCGATCGTCCCAGTCGAAGTTGAAGGTTACCGGGTTCAGCTTGCCGGCGGCTCCGGCGAGCGACACAGCGTCTCTGAAGGAGACGGTAGGCGGAAGAAGATGGACGGCGAGGACCAGAGCCAGCACCAGTCCGCAGAAAATCAGCGACATCTGTTGAACGTCGGCCCATGTGACGGCCTTGATGCCGCCGAACGAAATGTAACTCATGACCAGGACGCCCATCACAATGGTGGTCGCGCGATCCGACCAGCCCAGGATGATAGAGAGCACGACGGCCGGCGCGTACAATGACAGGCCCGCTGCGAGCCCGCGCTGAATCAGGAAAATCATGCTCACCAGCGAGCGCGTCTTGGCGTCGAAGCGCTGTTCCAGATACTCGTAGGCGGTGTATACGTTGGCACGATGAAAAATAGGGACGGCGGTGGCGCAGAGAATCACCATCGCGATTGGAAGCCCGAAATAGAACTGCACGAAGCGCATGCCGTCGGTGTAGCTTTGACCGGTGGTTGAAATGAAGGTAATGGCGCTGGCCTGAGTGGCCATAATCGAGAGCCCCATCGCGTACCAGGGCATCGATTTGCCGGCCAACAGGTACTTGTTCATGGTGCTGCTGCCGCGGCCGCGATAGAGGCCGTAGCTGACGATGAAAATCAGCCAGCAAAACATCACCACCCAATCGAGGGTTCTCATGAATCGAAGACTCGCGTGAAGACGTAAAACAGAACGATGAGAAACGCGAGGTAACAGAGAATGACGATGTAGATGCGGCGCCAGCTGCCGAGGATAGGAGGCGGTTCGTCGTCGGTGACGCGGGATGCGTGATCGGGCGCGCCGCTCACAGCGTCTTTCCGGCGCTCAACAAATTCGCAAAGATGCGGAATGCTCCCGGAACTCCCGCCGGCAGTTCGCGGAACCAGGAGAGCGACGTGAACACGTAGGCGCCCTTGCCGTAACGGGTGTACAGTGTGCTGCCGGTTTGCGGTTTTTGCCCGGGATCATGGGTCTCAAACAGCGGCTGGTAGCGATCGTCCCATTTCGTGGCGAAGTAGAGGCCGCGCTCCTGAATCCATCCGTCGAAATCGCGCGCTGTAATCTCATTCGGCTGGTGCAGCAACGGGCTGGCCGGATTTGGAAATTCAACGGGGGCTTCTTCCACGGTCACGCGTTCCCCGCCGGTGGTCAACGGATAGGGGCCAATGCTCGCAAGCGTTGTGACTCCGCCGAAAGGATTCTGGCCGTCAGCCACGTTGTACTGGACCACCAGCGTGCCGCCGTTCTTGACGTAATCCATGAGGCGGTTTTGATTGGCGCGCAGATCCGGCCGGACATTGTACGCGCGGACACCCGTCACGATGGCGTCGAAGCGGCCGAGGTTGCCGCCCGCCAGGTCGTCCGGCCCCAGCAGCATCACGTCCGCGCCCAGTTGCTGCAATGCTCGCGGCACTTCATCACCCGCGCCCATCACATAGCCGATGGTCTTCGGCAGCAAGCGAACGTCGGCGCGCACCAGCTTGGCGGTGGCCTGCGGAAACAAAACCTGCGGTGGAATGTGCGGATAGTTGATGGTCTCCATCTCGGTGGAGACGGTTTGATCGCCCACTTGCGCGCTGGCCGCGAGAACGCCCTGCGCGTCGCCCGAAGGCGGGGTGAGCTGGAACGAAAGCGCTCTTTGCTCGCCGGCATCAGCGAGCTCGAAATGTTCCGAATTCGCCGAGATTCTCCAGCCCGCGGGCAGTTGTATGCGGATCTCGCCCGAAGCTTTCGCGATGTTCGCCCTCACTTGCAAGTCGGCCGTTTTCGCCGCCCCTTGCGGAAACAACATGGCCGCTTCGGACCACTGCAACGCCACCGGCGGCTCAACGATAACCGGACGCGTCAGTTCGCCCTGTGCTCGCTCGATGTAGCGATATTCCACTGGGCGAACCACTTCGACGTCCTCGGATTCAATCCGCAAATGGAAATGCGCATCGAATAACGGCGGATTCTCAGGCAGCCCGACTTCGAGCTGGTTCGGGATGCTGTACGTGTCGCCTTGTTTCGGCTCGACCAGCCAATAAGGTTGTGACAATGCTTGATGCTCCCCAACCGTCGCCGACAGCGTGAACACCTGGGGCTCGTTGAATGGAAGCACACCCCCGAACTTGTCTTTCGTCGTAGCCGGCGCGATGCCTTCGATGTCGATGGATTTCACCTGGACCGCCAGGTGATCGCGACTCAGCGCCGTCGCGTTGAACTTGAGCCCGCCGCCAGGAGTTACGGCGTACTTGTCGGCCGTCGCATCCAGCCATAAGCCGGAACAGAGCGCGATGGCTTCGCTCAACTGTTTTTGCTTTTCCTCCGGCAACGGCTTCGGCAGCGACGCCATGGCCTTTTGCGCGTTGAGCAGCAGCGGCACCACTCGATCGGGATTTTCCGGATCGAAATTCTTGGCGGCGTTTGCGAGGATAACGCCCACTGGCGCTCCGCCGGGAACGCGACTCCAGGTGATATCGATGCCGTCGAAAATATCGTGTGTGGCGATGGGGCCGGCCTGCGTCACGAGGAAGTCCTTGGCCGATCCTTTGCGCTCCGCCGCGCCCATGCCCTGGCTGCGGTGCATGACTGCGCGACATGCCGGCGATCTCCGCGTAGGAATGGCCAAGGATGGGATCATAATCGCCCGGGTCGACCACGATGCGGTTAGGCATCTTCTCCACCTCTTCACGCTGTTCCTTGGTAAACGCGCCGGGATTCCACATCAGACGCTTGGCCTGCCAGGGCTGCACCCATTGCAACTGTTCCGGAAATCTCTTGGGATCGGCGGCAGCGGTGAACGCTTCCCTGCCGAGGATCGCGGAGACCTGATGTTGGCCATGGCCATCGCGCGGTGTGCCGCTGAATCGAAGGATGATCACGTCGGGACGAAAGCGGCGGACCACCCAAACCACGTCGCTCAGGATTTTCTCGCGGCCCCACTTCTGGAAGGTCTCTTCGGGAGTTTTGGTGAATCCGAAGTCGATGGCGCGGGTAAAGAATTGCTCGGCTCCGTCAATGCGCCGGGCAGCCAGCAGCTCCTGGGTCCGGATGATGCCCAATGCGTCGCCTTGCTCGGCGCCGATCAGATTTTGCCCGCCTTCGCCGCGGGTGAGCGACAGATATCCGGTCCGCACTTTGCGCCCACGCGACAAATAGGCGAGCAGCGCGGTGTTCTCGTCGTCCGGGTGGGCCGCGATCATCAGCACGCTCCCCACCACGTTCAGACGGTCGAGCGCAAGACGGGCTTCGGCCGATCCCGACACCTCGCGCTGCGCAAAGGCCGGAGTAAGACACGCGCCGATGAGAACGGCTAGGATGGACGTGCGCGTAAGGGCCAAACGATTATGATACGGGACCGGCAAGGGGGTTGGGGATTGGGGATGGCGGCGGCGTGGCGCAGCTCCGTTTATGTCTGCCTGTCGCTGCTTGCGGTGGTGGTTCTGTTCTTTCACAAGCCGCTGTTCAGTGCCGCATATACTTTCCCGTGGGATTTTCGCGGCGTGCAGCTTCCCCTCATCTCGGTTCTTCGCGACCAGCTGCGGGAAAACCATTTCGCTCTCTGGAATCCGTACAGCTATTGCGGCTATCCGATTTTCGCAAACATACAGGCTTGCTTCTTTCATCCCCTGGTGTTCGCAAGCGCATTGATCAGCAGCCGGCTGTCGTGGTTGAGCTTGCAAATCCTCCTTGAGTGGGCGGTGGTTTTACAGGTGTGGATGGGCGGCGTCGCGGCGTATTATTTATTCCGCGCGTTTGACCTGCAGATCGGCGCCCGCCTGGACCGGCGCGGTAATGTTCGAAACCGGCAGCTACTTTGCATCGCGAGCCGAGCACATCGATTCGATGATGGCCGCCGCCTGGATGCCGCTGGCCTGGCTGGCGGTCTGGAAGTTAAGAGAGAAGTCGCGGCTTGGATTGGCTCGCCGTACTGGCCCTGGCGCTGGGGTTATCGGTTTGGGGCGGATTCCCGCAGGCGACCGTCGCGGTTTTCGGATCAACCGTAATGTTCGCGCTTGCTGCTCGGCATCTTGCGTCTGGGCCAGATCCGCGTGCTGGTTTGGACCTGTTGCGGCTGCGTTCTCGGCATTTTGCTAGCCGCGGCCCCTTTTATTCCCACCACCCAGCTCACCGAATTGAGCGTCGCGAAATATCGCGCGGACTGGCTCGGAACCGGCGGCGGACTTTTTTGGCAAAGCCTGGTGTCGCTGATCTCGCCGAATCACTACAACATATTCGATCTCAGTCGTTTCAAAGGCCCGGGCGACCCGAGCTTTCTTTATCTATACAGCAGCATCGGAGGATTACTGCTGGCGATTGTGGCCCTAGTGACTCGGCGCAAACGCTCCACTGCACTGTTCGCTCTTCTGCTCGCGTTTGGGATGCTGTGGATGCTGGGCGATAAGACCATCCTGTGGCGGACTTTCTATCCACTTTTGCCGGAGAAGATCCGCATCGGAATTCATCCCGAGTACACTTACTCGATCTTCAGCCTGGCCATCGCCGGGCTGGCCGCGATGGGCCTGGATTCCATCCGGATTGGCGATCCGGCTCGCTGGGCGATCGGCGTGATCATCGCCGCGGATCTTTTCCTGGTTGGATCGGGACGCCCGATGAACAGCTCATCGCTCCAGAATTATCCGGACGTGACACGGGACGCTTTCGACGGCGATGCGCGATTGCTCACAGAAGTACGGCGTTACGTTAATCAAAGCGTCCCTCCATGGCGGATCGACATGTTTGACTCGACCATCGCGTGGACCTACGGCGCGCCGATTCTCCAAGTTCCCATCGCGAGCGGAATCAGTCCGCTGGCACTAGAAAACAGCATCCAACTTCGCCTGCTTTTGCACGACGGGAATCGCGCAGGCTGGTATTATCCGCTGGAGAAACTCGATTCGCCGGTGCTGGATCTGATGAACGTGCGTTATGTGCTGACGCGCCCCGAGGATATTCCGCGCTTTACATCCCTTCCGAAATTTCGCCACGTCACGAGCCTGCCAGGGACCGAGGTTTTCGAAAATACGGCCGTTCTGCCGCGCTTCTACTTCGTACGCCGGTGGAGACAAGTAAGCTCGATCGCTGAAGCGCATGAGTTGATTGAGCAGCGCAAGATCGATCTTCATGAGACCGCGCTTACGGACCAGCCGATTGATCTCGGGCCGAGCGATGACGCCGCGACACCCAGTGACGTGACTGTTATGAAGTACGAGCCATCCCGGATCGAATTGTCGGTGCGGACTTCTCGCGCCTCTCTGCTGGTTCTTTCGGAGACCTACTATCCAGGATGGAAGGCTTGGATCGACGAACAGCCCACCGCCATTCACTCCGTGGACATTGCGATGCGGGGCGTAGTGGTGCCGGCCGGCGCCCACCAGCTTCGCATGGAGTTCCACCCAACAATCCTCCCGGTCTCGCTGGGCATCTCTCTGGCGACCGCGATTCTATTGGCGATTTCCATGGTTCTGTACAGGGCTAGAACTAGATCGATATAACATCGATACAATTGAGGTGAATGCCAACACCCGCTTCGCCCACCCACATTCGCGTCCTCGTTGCCGACGATGAAGAAAACCAGCGGGCTGGGCTCGCCAAGATGATTCAGTCCTGGGGATTTGTGGTAGACACCGCCTTCGACGGCCAGGACGCATTGGAGAAGTTCAACCAGGCGCCGCCTCACGTTCTGGTAACGGATCTGATGATGCCCCGCATGGATGGATTCGAGCTCCTCAAGCGCTTGGGATCGATGAACGTCCTGCCCACCACCATCGTGCTCACCGCGTTCGGCAATATTGAGACCGCCGTCCAGACCATGCACGATCTGGGCGCGTTTTGGTTCCTGGAAAAGCCCATCCAGCCCAGCGCCTTGAAGGTTTTGCTGGAACGCGCGGCCACGCAGAGCCGCTTGGCCGAGGAAGCCGAGCGCCTGCAACGGCAACTGCTCTATCAGGGCGTGCTGGTGGACCTGGTGGGGACTTGTCCGGCCATGCAGCAGGTATTTTCACTGATCCGCCAGGTGGCGCCGTCGCGGGCGGCGGTGCTGGTGACAGGCGAGAGCGGCACGGGCAAGGAATTAGTGGCGCGGGCGATTCATCATCTGAGTCCGCGGCGCGACGGTCCCTTTGTGGCCATCAATTGCGCCGCGCTGCCGGAAACGCTGATGGAGAGTGAGCTGTTCGGCCATGAAAAGGGAGCCTTCACCGGCGCGGTGGAGCGGCGGGCGGGCTGCTTCGAGCTGGCGCAGCACGGGACGCTGTTGCTGGACGAGATCGCCGAGATGCCGGTGGCCACGCAAGCCAAGCTGCTCCGAGTGCTGGAGGATTCCTGCGTGCGGCGGCTGGGCGGAAAAACCGAGATGGCCGTCGATGTACGAGTGATCGCGGCCACCAACAAGGTGCTGGAGGAGGCGTTACGCAAAAATGAGCTGCGCGAAGATCTGTACTACCGCTTGAACGTGTTTCAGATTCCGCTGCCGCCGCTGCGCCAGCGCGAGGGCGATCTTGGGGTGCTCACCGAAGCGCTGATCCAAATGCTCAACCGCAAGCACGAGACGCGCGTGGTGGACGTCAGCGCCGACGTGCGAGAGCAGCTTAGGCGATATTCCTGGCCCGGCAACGTGCGCGAGCTGCGCAATGTATTGGAACGCGCCGTCATTTTGGCGGCCGAAGGGACCATCACCAAGCATCATCTTCCGCGCGACTTTGGGGTGCCCGCGGGGGCGCGTCCGCAGCTGCAGGAAGTGGAACCGGACGTGGTGCGATTGCCGGTGGGCACCACGGTGGGAGAGGCGGAGAAGGCTCTCATCCAAATGACGCTGCAGCACACCCGCAACAACAAGACGCGCGCGGCTGAAATCCTGGGCATCAGTTTGAAGACTCTCTTTAACAAGCTCAAGGAGTATGGCTCCGCCGAAGCGGAGGCTGGCACGACTGCCTAGATGTCCTTAAAGTCCCGGCTTCGGCGTCCCATCGTAGCGCTGGTCGCGCTGGTAGTGGTCGTGATGTCGTTGCTGTATCTTTCGGATTTCACGCGGGTGTCGTTTGCAGGAGCATCGGATCGCGCTGATCTGGTGGCCCAGCAGTTCAAGCTGTACCTGGAGAATCATCTCAACCTGGAGCTGAACAGACGCACCGAGGCCAGCTCCGACACCGACCCGGAGAACGCCGTGGCGGCGATTATCCGCAGCGATCCCGATATTTCCGAAATGCTCAACCGCACGATGGCGAAGGCGGATTTGGCGCTGGCCATCCTGGTGACCGATAAGACATGGCAATGTCCTGGCAGCATCGCCCGCGAAAACGCAGAAGAGCGTCCTGGCCGCCGCCGACGATATCCACGATATCCAACGCCGCTGGTGGGCTGTGAATCTGTGGGACCTGATGACTCGCCGCGAGAACTATCTGGTGACGCAGCCCATCGGGTTCAAGGGCACCAGGCAAGCGCAGTTCAACATCACGATTGTGATCCGATCGGTTCTCTTGAAGCATGAAGTAGAACCGGCCTTGAAGAGCTTGATGCTGGCTTTCGTGCTGGCGCTGTGCGTCGCGATCTTCCTGGGAGCCGTGCTGCCGAATTTGATCATCGATCCTCTGCAGCGCGTGAGCCAGAACATCGATCTCATCCGCACGGGCCAGTTCGGCCCTTCCACCCCGGGCCCAAGGGAGCCTCGCGAATTCGCCGACGTCCAGTCGAAACTTAGTTTGTTGGACGAGCAATACCGGGGCGCCAAGCAGGACGCCAGCGAGCTGCGCACCAATATCGAACATTTAATCGAACGCCTGGAAGAGAGCGTGCTTCTCTTCGACCACACCGGGCATCTCCTGATGGCGGGCGAGCGGCTGAACGAATGCTTGGTAAAACGCGCGATGAAATGGCCGGCCGCGCGGTGGACGAACTGTTTCCTCCCTCCTCGGCCTTGGGCGAAATCATCGCAAACGCGGTTCGAAAAAGAGAATCCATAGACGGAGCGAAGGTGGTGGTGGTGCGCGCCGATGGAGCATCGCAGCGTGTCGCGGTGGGGGTTCAGATTCTGCGAAGAAATTCGCTCCAGGAAACCATGGGAGCCCTGGTTACGCTGCGCGACATAGAAAGCAGGCGGCAGATCGAGCGCCAGCTGGATTTCTCCACGCGGCTGGCCGCCATCAGCCGGCTCTCCGGAGGCGTGGCGCACGAGATCAAGAACCCGCTTAACGCGATGGCGCTGCATCTGGAAGTGCTCAAGAGCAAGCTGGCCGGGCAGCAGCCGGAGATCGATGTGATCGGCCGGGAAATTAAGCGCTTGGATACGGTGGTGAAGACGTTCTTGAACTTCAACCGGCCGGTGGACCTGCAATACAAGCCCCTCGATTCAACGAACTGGTCCAGCAGATCCTGGCGCTGGTCTCCGTCGACGCCAGCGCGAAACAAGTCCGGCTCGAATCCGCTTTGGAAGAAAAACTTTGGATCAACGGAGACCCGGATCTGCTGAAACAAGCGATTCTCAACGTCGTCAACAACGGCCTGGAAGCCATGCAAGCCGGAGGAACGCTGATCACCCGCACCGCATCTGAGGGCGACGAGTGTTTACTCACCGTGCGCGACGGTGGTCCCGGAATCCCTTTGGAGATTCAAAACCGCGTGTTTCAACTGTACTTCACTACCAAAGAGAACGGCTCCGGAATCGGGCTGGCCACCACTTTTCGGGTGGTTCAACTGCACAATGGTACAATCGACTTTACCAGTGAGCCGGGAAAGGGCACCATATTCCGGCTGCGTTTTCCAAGGATGATCGACAACGAACGTGAGGTATTCACTTCGGCCACGACCACTTCCTAACCGAACTGGAGATTCCATCGTTCTTGCTGCTTCGTGCTGATGCTGGAGTTGGCGTGCAGCAAGCGGCAGGTTGCGATTCCGGTCCCGCCCCGCCGGTTCCAGCTACTCGCAGCAACCAGGGGTCACTGGGGCAGCCACAACGACGCCCGCGCCAGATACGCCCGACGCCGCAGCCGGCGCCGCGACAACCAACAATTCTCCAAGCACCCCATATCAAGTGAACAAACCGGCACCGCCGCCGCCGGCTCCTGTAAATCATCTCGTTCGGCAGCCACTCCGCCAACGCCTCCATCTCCGCCGGTTCCGACGCCCGCGCCAGCTCCGACGCCCGCGCCAGTCCCGCCGCCGCAGTTGGGAGAGGTGGTGACGCCGGATCAGCAGCGGCAGTTCAACGCGGCCATCGACCAAAGCCTTTCGCGCGCCCAAACCAGCCTAGCCGCCATCGCGAACCGGCAGCTGACCAAGGATCAACAGGGGCTGGTGGCACAGATCCGGAACATCATGCAGCAGGCGCAAGCCGCGCGAAGCTCCGATCTGCCGGGGGCCAAGAGCCTGGCAGGCAGAGCGGAAGTGCTGGCAAAGGATCTGGTCGAAAGCTTCCGCTAAGGGGTCTCAGCGGCTACGCGGGCTTCCATTTTTCAAGGAACGCGCGGATATCTGCGGGACCGATCTTTTCCGTGGCTTCGAATTCTCCGTTCTTCTGCGCGTACACTACCGTTCCATCCGGCTCCAGCACGCCCAGGCTGGGGACGCCTTTATCGAGCGCCACCCCGAGCCGAGCCGCCAGCTGGTTGTTGTCTTTGCCTTCCTCGCCGACATTGATGTGGACCACAACATAGTTCGCGTCCACTAGGGGCGCGAAGGCTTTGGAATGAAATGTCGCGTCCAGCACATGGCAGTCATAGCACCAGTTGCCGCCGAAAACCACTAGTACCCGCTTGTGTTCTTTGCCGGCCTTCGCCAAAGCCGCTTTTAATTCCCCTTCGGCCTCGCGCGGTTCCGAATACAGTTTTACGTTTGGCGCGGCAGGCTGAGGCAGAGTGCGGGTGGGTTCGCTCTCGAACGAACTGCGTCTCAACGTCACGATCTTCCAGCCGTCCGCCTGATGCGCCCATTCCTGCCGCAGGCTCGCGAACTGGCGAACATCGCCCGACGTGGCCGACAACCGCACTCGAAGCTGCTTCTTATCGCCCACTGTGATGACTTCCAGCAGCCGGGGATTGAAGTCCGTAAGTCCCCGCGCCTTCAGGGCCGTCCAAAAGGTCAATTCGTCATGCAGCGTTATGGGCGACTTCTCCGGGCCGGTAGAGACCCGAGCGTTGGCGCTATAGAGTTTCGCCAGAGCCGCCTGATCCGCGCTCACGATGGCGGCTTTCCAGGCCTCGAGCGGGGCGAAAGTGTCCTGGGCCGCCGCCGAGACTTGAGTAAGCAGGATTGGTGTCAGCACCAGCGCGCCCACGATGAATATCCCCGACATCCTGGCTGTCATTTGTGCTCCTGAAAAGAAAACGCGGATGAACAGCCACAAAATGTGTCCGTTCACCCGCGCTTCCGTTGACACGATCCGCTAACTAAGGAAATTACTGAGCTGCGCTGACACCGGAGGCGTTGGAAGCTTGTGCGCCACTACCGGCTACGTCCAAGCTGTAGATCTTCACATCCACTCGGCGGTTCCCCTTGCGATCGTCGCGGGTCTTGTTGTTCGCGTCCGGGAAGTCGCTGCCGACACCCAGTTCACGAATCGATCGCAGCGGGATGTTGCGCTCGACCGCCAGATAGTGGACAACGGCGTCGGCACGCTTGCGGGCCAGTTCGCGGTTGTACGCCAGGTTGCCGGTCCGGTCAGCAAAGCCTTCCACCTCTACGATGTAGCCCTTCATGCCTTGAAGCTTCTGGGCGGTATCGTCCAATTTGGCCTGCTCGTCCTTGGCAATAACGCTCTTGCCAAAACCAAAGTAGACCGGCGAGGTGCTGATCAGCTTATAGTTGTCCAGGTTCTGGATGGTTGTATCCAGTTTGGCCCCGGTCTGTTGAGCAAGACTGTTCGCAGCCAGAGCTTGCTGCGCGGCTGCCGCGGCGGCGCTATTGGCCTGTGCGGCTGCAGCAGCGGCTTCGGCGGCCTTCTTGCCGGCGTCCACGGCCTTTTCATCGGCTGTCGCCACTTGGCGGTCCAAATCACCGATGGACTGGTCAGTCTGCTTGTTGTGAGCTTCAGTCTGTGTTTGCAACGTGCCCAATTGGGCTTGAGTCTGATTGGCCTGGTTTTGAACCGGCGCGATAGCTTCGCGGACGTGCTTTTTAGTAGCGCAGCCCACGCTTCCGATCGTCATGATTCCCAGAGCCCCTAAAACCACAGGAATGTTACGAAGTGACATTAGCGATCTCCTTCTCCGTATAACATAGCACGTCTTCAGCCAAAAGCAAACTAATAGTACTTTTTTACTAGATCTACCGTTCTGGCACTGGTACTGCAACAGTCCCTCAGGTGTTTGCCCCGGTGATTCCCCTTCCGCCGCATTAGACGCGGCCCATTCTTCGGTAAAACTTTCCTAGGCCCCATCCCCTTTTGACCGGATTGACATCCGGGTGTGACGCTGTATTGGTTTAGCCGCGCAAAAATGGGTTCGGCAACACTTTAGTGCGACTTTTAGGCGCCGTGCGCTAAATTAGTTCAACGTGCAAACTTACGATCTCATTGTCATCGGTTCCGGTCCGGCGGGGCAGCGCGCGGCCATCCAAGGCTCCAAGATGGGCAAGCGTGTGGCGCTGGTGGAGCGGCTCGAAGTGGTTGGCGGAGTTTGCGTCAATACCGGAACGATCCCCAGCAAGACCTTTCGCGAGGCCGTCCTGCATTTATCCGGCTATCACTATCAGAACATCTACGGCGTGAACTATCGCGTCAAGGAAAAGATCACGATGTCGGATCTGGCGTTTCGCGTCCAGCACGTGATCAAGACCGAAGTGGCCGTGATCCATGCGCAATTGGCGCGCAATAACGTCGATCTCATTGTGGGGGTCGCGAGCTTTACCGATCCGCACACCATGCGAGTCGCCAGTTCGCGCGGCCAACAGACCTATTGCGCGGAGTTTTTCGTCATCGCGACCGGCACCAAGCCGGCGGACTCAGCCAAAGTGCCGGTGAATGGCCGCAACATCATCGACAGCGACCAGGTGCTGGACATGCCTGAGATTCCGAAGAGCTTGATCGTAGTGGGCGGCGGCGTGATCGGCGTCGAGTACACCTGTATGTTCGCGGCCTTGGGCGTGCGCGTCATTCTGGTGGAAAAGCGGCCGCGTTTGCTCGAATTCGCGGATTCCGAAATGGTGGAGGCGCTGTCCTACAATTTGCGCGATCATCGCGTCACCATGCGTCTGAACGAAGAAGTAGATAGCGTCGAAGAAGCGCCGGATGGCAAAGTGACGGCCTATCTCGAAAGCAAGAAGAAGCTCTCCGGCGACGCTCTGCTCTATGCCGTGGGCCGGCAGGGCAACGTGACCGAGCTGAATCTGGACGCGGCCGGCGTCGCAGCCGACTCCCGTGGCCGTATCAAAGTGGACGCTCAATATCGCACCGTGCAGCCGCACATTTACGCCGTCGGAGACGTGATCGGCTTCCCGAGTCTGGCGTCGGTGTCCATGGAGCAGGGCCGGATCGCGGCCGCCGGAGCTTTCGGCAAGCTGGTGGTCTCGAATCCGGCGAATTATCCGTACGGCATTTATACCATCCCCGAAATATCTTTTACGGGAAAGACCGAAGAGCAGCTCACCGACGAAGACGTTCCCTACGAAGTAGGCGTGGCGTATTATCGCGAAATCGCGCGCGGCCAGATTCGGGGCGACACCACGGGCCGGCTGAAATTGATATTTCATCGCGAAACCAAGCAGGTGCTGGGAGTGCACGTGATCGGCGAAGGAGCGTCCGAGCTGCTGCACATCGGCCAGGCAGTGATGATCCTGGGCGGCACGGTGGAGTATTTCATCGATACCGTTTTCAATTACCCGACCTTAGCCGAGTGCTACAAGGCGGCCGCGTTCAACGGCCTCAACAAACTGGCGCAATCGTAAGCACGCGTTCGAATTGCGGTACGCTACACTCTTATTTCCATGCACCAGCAAATCTCTCCGGCCCGTACTCTCAGTGGTGCGGTGCTGCTTCCGGGCGACAAATCCATCTCACACCGTTACGCGATGCTGGCGGCGATCGCCGAAGGTACCAGCAAGATTGCGAATTATTCGGGCGGCGCGGACTGCCAATCCACACTCGAGTGCGTGGGGGCGCTGGGAGCGGGGGTGGAAAGAAACGATGGCTCCGTTCTTATCGAAGGCCGCGGCCTGGAAGGCTTGCGCGCGCCTGACGCCATGCTGGACGCGGGCAACTCCGGCTCCACCATTCGGATGCTTTCGGGCATCTTAGCCGCGCAGCCGTTTGTGACCAGAATCGGCGGCGATGAATCTCTTTCGCGCCGCCCGATGGAACGCATCATGAAGCCCCTCGCGCAGATGGGCGGGCGCATCGAGGCACATGAGAACCGATTTCCGCCGCTGACGATTCATGGCGGCAAACTTCATCCCATGGAGTACACGCCGCCCATGGCGAGCGCCCAGGTGAAAAGCTGCATATTGCTGGCCGGGCTATTCGCCGAAGGCCGCACCACGGTGCACGAGCCGGTGCGCACTCGCGACCACACCGAGCTGGCGCTGCGTGAATTCGGCGCCGACGTGGAAGTGGTGAAGCGATCCATCACCGTCACCGGACGGCCGCGTCTCCAAGGCCGCGAGCTGCGCGTGCCCGGCGATCTCTCGGCCGCCGCGTTCTTCCTGGTAGCAGCTCTGATCGTTCCCGAATCCAGCCTCACCATACACGGCGTGGGACTCAATCCGACGCGCTCGTCGTTGCTCGATTTCCTCGCGGAAATGGGCGCGCAAATCCAGATCCTGGGTGTTACGTCCACCGGCGGCGAGCTCATAGGCGACGTACTGGTTCGCAACTCGCGCATCGGCGGAGGAGTGCTTGAGAAGGAGCGCGCGGCCGCCTTAATCGACGAGATTCCCGTGTTGGCCGTGCTGGGAGCGGCTAGCGACGAGGGCCTGGTGGTCCGCGACGCCTCGGAATTGCGTGTGAAGGAAACCGATCGGATCGCGACCATCGCCGAAAATTTCAAGCGCATGGGTCTCGCCATCACCGTTCGGGAAGACGGCTTTGAGATTCCCGGACGCCAGAGCTTTCACGCCGCGGAACTGGACTCGTTCGGCGATCATCGCATCGCCATGGCGTTTTCGGTGGCGGCGCTGGTCGCCGATGGACCGTGCACCATCCTCGACGCAGGCGCGGCCTCCGTGTCTTTCCCTGAATTTTTCGATACACTACAGCGAGTCGCGGGGTGAATGGATATGGCGGTGGCAGACCTGACGCTGGAAGGTTTGGTGCACGATTTGAACAACGTGTTTCAGACCATCTCGGAGAGTGCGGAGCTGTTGGAAGACGATCCTAAGTGGGAGAAATTGGCGCATACGTTGCGACGCAGCGCCGACCGCGGCCACCGCATCGCGCACAGTATTCTGGAAACTAATCGCTCGCCCATCGAGCTGGCTCCCATCATCGAAAACGCGTCTCAGTTCTGCCAGGACTATCTGGAATGCGCCAACCGGCCGAAGTTGGAATTCTCGTCTGAGATCGATACGGATTTTCGCCTGAAGGGCGATGCGGCCGGTTGGGAACGCGTCTTCGTTAATTTGTTCCTGAACTCCGCGCAGGCCGGGGCCAAGACCATACGTCTGCGCGCGCAAGGAATCGGAGATCGTGGTGAGCGACGACGGCCCGGGCATCGCGCTCGAACTGCTGCCCAGAATCTTTCAGCCGCGCGTTTCGACGAAGTCCATTATTTCGGGGCTAGGGCTGTACGTCGTGCAATCGATTGTCGAACAAAACGGCGGCCTGGTGACGGCCGCCAATGGCCCGAACGGCGGCGCGGTTTTCACCATGGGTATCTAACTCTCTTCCCCACTCCGATAGGCCTCATCCAGAATCTCCACCACGTGCGCGACCCGCTGGCCTCGCCCGAACTTCTTCACGCCAGCCCGTAATTGCAGCATGCATCCCGGATTGGAGGCCGCGATGACGCCCGCCTCGGTGGCATTGACGTGCTCCATTTTCTTCTTGAGTAGCGCCATCGCCATGCCGGTATGCACCACGTTGTAGACGCCGGCGCTCCCGCAGCACAGATCCGATAACTGCATCTCGCGCAAATCGAGTCCGGGTACCGACTCCAGCAGCTTTCTCGGAGCCGAGCGAATTTTTTGGCCGTGCGCCAAATGGCAGGAGTCCTGATAGGTCACCGTCAGCGCCAGCGGACGCATTTGGGGATTGAGCTCCATAGACGCAAGGAATTCGTTCACATCCTTCACCAGAGCCGAAAAACGCCGGGCTTTCTCCGCGTACTCGGGATCATGTTCCAGCAGCTCCCAATATTCCTTCAGCGTGGAACCGCAGCCACCCGCATTGGTAACGATCGCATCGTACCCGCCCTCCAGAAGAGCATCGATGTTGCGACGGGCCAGCTTACGCGCTTCGTCGCGAATTCCCGCATGGACATGCAACGCGCCGCAGCAGTTCTGATTCGCTGGAATCGAGACTTCACAGCCGTTCTTGCGCAATACCCGCACCGTGGCTTCGTTCAGACGTGCGAAGCTGATGTTGGCGATGCATCCGCCGAGCAACGCCACGCGATACCGGCGCGCGCCCTCGGCCGGCAGCGTCTCTCCGTAATAGGCAAAGAAGAACGGCGTTTCGATTTCCGGTGCCAGACTTTCCACTTCCCGCAGCCGCGCTGGCAAAAAGCCCAGCATGCCGGTTAGCCTCTTGAGGCCGCTGGCTTGATAGAGGTAGAGCAGCGCTCCGGCGATTTCGAGATTCAGCCTGGACGGCAACAAGCCGCGGAACACGAGCCACCGCAGCGCTCGCTCGCGCCACGGACGCCGTATCCTGTTTTCGATGTCGGCGCGCGCGGCCTCTACTAATCGCCCATATTGCACGCCCGACGGACAGGCTGTCTCGCACCCGCGGCAGGCCAGGCAAAGCTCGATGTGCTCCAGATAAGAAGGACTGATCGGCGCGCCGCCCGCCACCTGCACCATCTGGTAGATGCGGCCCCGCGGCGAATCCATTTCGACCCGCAGCTCGCGATAGGTGGGGCAAGCGTTCAGACACAAGCCGCAGTGCACGCACCGATCCAGGTCGGCTTGCTGGGGTTTGTCGAATGCTGTGAGGTCAGATGCGGCCATAAAGCCTGCCGCGGTTGAGCAGACCCTGCGGATCGAACATTCGCTTGATCTTCTTCATCATCGCAAAATCGTTACCTGGCCGCGGCCAAAGCACGGCGGACTCGCGAAAAGTTTGCGGGGCGAGCTCCACTACGCTTGTGCCTAAGGCGGGAAAACGCAGTTCGGCGGAGCTTTCGAAATATCCATAGCAAACGCCCGAGCCCGCGCGAGCCAAAGCCTGAACCGGCAACGCGTCCAGCACCCGGCCGACGTCGGAGAGTACGCACGAAACACGCACCACCGCGCCGTTGTCATGCTCGCGGAGAAATTGCGGCGTGGCCTCGCGAATCTCGCGCCACAGTACATCTTCCTCCGCGCCCTCCCGCACCCTTGCGCGAACCAGCTCGCGGGTATAGCGATCCAGAACCGCGGGACTGCCCCCGGCTTGGATGGCGAGCCGATACCCGCCAACCATTTTAAGGATGTCGATCGCCGCGGGTTGCAATCTGCCCTTCAATACCTGGTCGCGCGCGGCCATCACTTCCGTGATTTGCTCAAAGTCCTGCACGAACGTTCGAGTCTGCGCGGGCATGGGGTGCAGCCGGAAATTCAGGCTCGTCATCACAGCCAGCGTGCCAAACGATCCGATCATTAACTTGCCCATGTCGAGACCCGCGACGTTCTTCACCACCATCCCGCCGGCGCGAATCAGCTTGCCTTCCAGCGTCGCGAAGGTCATGCCGATCACCATGTCGCGCGCACTCCCATACAGCCTGCGGCGCGGACCGCAGGTATTGGCCGCCACGATGCCACCGATGGTGGCTCGCTCTGAAGTGCTGGCCCCCTCGGAGAACGGCGGATCCAGCGGGATCATTTGCCGGTGCTCCGCCAAAATGCCGCTCAGCTCGCAATAGGAGATGCCGGCGCCCACGCTGATGGTGAGGTCGCGCGGATTGTACTCGAACACCTGGTTCAACGCGCGAGTGGATATGGTGACATCGGACGGCGAAATCGGGCCGCCCATGCGATCCTTGGTGGAGTTCCCAGAAACCGTGATCCGGCGATTGTGAGCGGCTGCGTCTGCCAGACACGCGGCTAGCTCTTCGGCGCTGCCCGGAGCAATGGTCATGAATTAGCTATCGTAGCAACGAGCAGTGTCCATATTCAGCCCGAGCGACCTCGTCGAACTTTGCCTGGCAGCGCTTTTGTTGGCAATGGCCATTATTGCGCGCCCGTTCGTCGAACCATACGCGCGAAAGCTGGCGCCGAAGACCGGCTGGTGCATGCTGATTCTCGCCGTCCTTCCGGTCGCGCTCCGGTTAGCGATGCTGGCGAATCATCCCGTACCTGCGCCCGTCGTGTACGACGAGTTCGGGCATTTATTAGTGGCAGACACGCTACTACAGTTCCGCCTTGCGAATCCGGCGCATCCGCTGCGCCAGTTCTTCGAGACTTTCTTTGTATTGCAGACCCCCGCGTATGCGTCGATTTATCCGCTGGGACAAGGTATCGTGCTGGCTCTTGGCCGCGCGATCTTCGGTCTGCCCTGGGCTGGCGTGCTGCTTTCGTCCGCCGCCTTGTGCGCGCTGTGCTACTGGATGCTGCGCGGGTGGACGACTCCCGGGTGGGCATTGCTCGGTGGCGTGCTCGCCGTTCTAGAATTTGGACCTCTCAACCAATGGATGAACAGTTATTGGGGCGGATCGCTGGGCGCAACCGCCGGGTGCCTGGTCTTCGGCGCTCTGCCCCGGCTGCGTGAATCCAGCACGCTGCGCACATCCAACCGAGTCCGTGACGGTGCATTGTTAGGACTGGGCATCGGGATACATTGGCTCACTCGGCCATACGAAACGATATTTCTGGCAGTCGCGGTGCTGCTTTTTTTCGTGCGATTCCAACCGTTGCGCCCGCTTGCGAAACCGGCTCTGGCCGCGACGCTGGTGCTTATTCCGGCCATCGGTCTTACACTGCTGCAAAACAAGCAAGTCACCGGAAGTTGGACCACGCTGCCCTACACGCTGAGCCGCTTTCAGTACGGAGTGCCGGCTTCATTCACCTGGCAATCGAATGCCGTCCCCCATCTCGAACTCACACGCGAGCAACAGCTCCAATACAAGATGCAGACGTCGTTTAGGGAGAGCGGTCGGGCGAGCGGACCGGAGACCCCGCAGAGCTATTTCCGGCGGCTCGAATATCGCGTCCGTTTCTACCGTTTCTTCTTTCTTCCGCCTTTGTACGTAGCGCTCCCATTTTTCTTCGCTCGCGTGCGCGAGTGGCGGTTCACGTGGGTTGCGCTTACGCTCTTGCTCTTTGCTTTGGGCGTCAACTTTTATCCATTCTTTGAGGTTCATTACCTCGCCGCGCTGACGCCTCTGTTTGTGTTGGTGAGCGTCACGGGACTTCAGCAGCTCAACAAGTGGCACGACGCCGGCCACATCGTCATTTTCTTGTGCTTGGCATATTTTGTCTTTTGGTACGCCAGGAGCTTCACCGATCACCGCGAACCCGAACGCCGCGTGGCAATCGATCGACAACTCATGCAAGCGCCCGGCAAACAACTAGTGTTCGTTCGATATTGGCCGCAACACATCTTTCAGGAGGAATGGGTTTACAACCAAGCCGACATCGACCACGCAACGATCGTGTGGGCGCGCGACCTCGGCCCCGTCGAAGATCAGAAGCTTCTGCATCACTACCCGGATCGCACCGCTTGGCTTTTGGAGCCGGACGCGATGCCGCCCAAGCTCAGCCCTTATAATGTCGAGGAGCAACAGAAACCCGCGCCGCCTCCCGCTCCTCCACCCCCCACTCCCCACCCCCCACCGCCCTTACGCTTCGAACAGGTCCACTAAGCGATGTATATCTTTCACCTGTTTCGATCCTTCCTCCCAAACCTCAATCCCATCGGTTTTACGGCGGCCGATTTCATCGAACTGTTCGTCACACTGATATTGGTCTTATTCGCGATCGCCCTTCCACGGAAGCCCCGGCTCGCCGAACACACCGGTTGGTGCATGCTGCTTCTCTTCATGTTGCCCATCGCGTTTCGGCTCGCGCTCCTTCCGCAATATCCAATTCCGACGCCGAGTGTTTCCGATGATTTCAGCTACATCTTGAGCGCCGACACGCTCCGGCATTTCCGTTTCGCGAACCCGCCGCATCCGCTGCACCAGTTCTTCGAAACTTACTTTGTGTTGCAGGAGCCCGCGTACGGTTCGATATTTCCCATGGGCCAAGGCCTGGTGATCGCCCTCGGCTGGACGCTGTTCGGTCATCCGTGGGCCGGCGTCGCACTGAGCATCGGCGCACTCTGCGCGCTGTGCTACTGGATGCTGCGGGCCTGGATCTCCCCTGGCTGGGCGCTCATCGGCGGCTTGCTGGCGGTCATCGAGTTCGGCCCGCTCAATCAATGGATGAACAGCTACTGGGGCGGTGCCGTGTCGGCCTGCGCGGGGTGCCTGGTCTTCGGAGCGCTGCCGCGTCTGCGCGAATCGGGCAGGCGCCGAGACGCCGCGTTGTTGGGACTCGGCCTCGCTCTTCAGTTGCTCACTCGCCCGTTTGAAGCGATCTTTCTGCTCATCAGTGTGCCGTTGTTTTTTCTGCCGGACTTGCGGCGTCTCGCGCGGCCGGCGGCGATTGCAACGCTGGTGGTCGCGCCCGCCATCGGGCTCATGCTGTTCCAGAACAAGCAGGCCACCGGTAGTTGGACAACGCTCCCTTATATGCTCAGCCGCTACCAGTACGGCGTGCCCACCAGCTTCACGGTGCAGCCGCTCCCGACGCCGCATCGATCGCTCACGCGCGAGCAGCAGCTGGACTACCACGCGCAATCGGAAGCTCATGGCCCGGGCACCGACACCTTGGAAACCTACGCCGCGCGCTGGGTGAGCCGGATCTCCTTCTATCGCTTCTTCCTGCTTGCGCCTCTGTTTCTGGCGCTGCCCGCGTTTCTCCTGGCGCTCGGAGAGTATCGCTTCGCGTGGGCCGTGGTGACGATCCTCATATTCAGCTTGGGTGCCAACTTCTATCCGTATTTCTATTCGCACTACATCGCCGCGCTGACCTGTTTATTCGTCCTGATTCCGGTGGTGGGCCTGGAACGGCTAAGCCGATGGGTGATTCGCGGCAGCGCCGTGGGCGAACAATGCGCTCGCATCCTGATCTTTCTCTGTGCGGCGCATTTCATCTTTTGGTACGGACTGCGCTTCTCGCGCGATGAAGACTTGCTCGCCGCGATGACGCCCTACGAAACCTGGGACAACATCAATCACGGCGATCCCCAAGGCCGCATAGCCGTCAATCGAGCGCTGGCTGCATCCCCGGGCCAGCAGTTAGTGTTCGTCCGCTATTGGCCCCAGCACCAATTTCAGGAGTGGGTTCACAATGCGGCCGACATCGATCGCGCGCGCATCATCTGGGCTCGTGATCTCGGACCGGACGAGGATCAAAAACTGCTGCGCTACTATCCTCAGCGGACCGCATGGCTGCTGGAGCCGGACGCGCATCCGCCCCGCTTAGGCCGCTATCCTGCACCGACGCGTTGAGTCACCCAGGATGGCGCACAACAAAGTCCCGCAGCCATTGCAAACTTGCCGCCACCTGCTCCTGCGTGTACTCGGTGGACTTGCCGCGCGTTGCTTTGTCGCGCAGGTCAAGGCAATCCGCTGCGCTTTTCCGATCCAGCTCCGAATAGACCGTCGCCACCGGACCGTGCTTAAGGGCCAGCCGACGAAGATGCTCTGCAAGGACGGAGCCGACAGTCTCCGCCGCTGTGTCTTTGTGCCCTTGTTGGAGCAGATTTTCCGCCATGTCCAGTAAGTCGCCCTGCTTCATGCGGTACAAAATCTCGGCGCTGGATTCGTTCATCTGCTCGGGCTCTCGCTTCAGCGGCGCGGGAATAATCGCCGCCAGTCGCGCGGCCTGCTCACGGCTCAGGCTGGAAGCGTGCACGTGATAGTAGTATTCGGACGCCGCTTCGGCCCCATAAATCCCGGGACCCCATTCGATCACGTTCAAGTACAACTCCAGAATTCTATCCTTCGTCAGAAAGGCCTCGGCCGGCGGCACCAGCGCGAACTCGGCGCCTTTGCGGACAAACGACCGCTCCGTGATCAGAAACAGATTCTTCACTAATTGTTGCGTTATGGTGGAACCGCCGCCCCCCAGCATATGCAACCTCATGGCGCCCCCTAAAGCTCGATGCAGCGCGAGCCAATCGAACCCGTGATGCCACCGAAACCGGCCATCCTCGGCCGCCACTACGGCATGCTGCAAGTCGGTGGAGATGTTCGGGAGTGAAACAAATTCGTAGCGTTTCTGGTAGGACTGGTGTGCCACAAACGCCTGCCAGCGCCGCTCCATCTGCACCGTGGTGGTCCAGGGGTTGATCCAACGCAGCAAGAAGATTCCAGTGGCGCACAGAGCGTACAGTCCAACAACGAATAACAAACAACCAAGGACCAGCTTGCGCGCTATCATCGAACTTCGGTTATGTCCCACGTCTCTCATCTGGAGTGTAGCGTTTGCGCCCGTCGCTACGAAGCGGGCCAGGTACAAACCCTCTGCGAATGCGGTGGGCCGCTGCTGGTTCGATACGATCTCGAGAAAGCCAAGGCGGCATGGAGTCGCGACTCGCTCGCAAAAGCGCCGCCGAACATGTGGCGCTATGCGCCGCTGCTACCTGTCAAGGATTCGAAGCATATCGTGTCGCTGGGCGAGGGTCTGACGCCACTCATGAAGGCGGACCGTCTGGCAGCGCGCCTGGGAGCGAGCGATCTCTGGGTGAAGGACGATGGCAGGAACCCGACCGGTTCGTTCAAAGATCGCGGCATGTCGTGCGCGGTGTCTATGTGCGTGGAACTGGGCCTGTCCAAAATCGCCGTCGCGTCCGCGGGTAACGCCGGCAGCGCTCTGGCCGCCTACGCCGCTGCTTCTCGATTGGAAGCGCATATCTTCGTGCCGCGCGATGTGCCGCGCTCGAACTATATCGAGTACCGAGCCTACGGAGCGCACGTAACGCTAGTCAACGGATTGATCAGCGACTGCGGACGCATCATCGGCGAACGCAAGCAGGCCGAAGGGTGGTTCGATATCAGCGGGCTCAAGGAGCCGTATCGCATCGAGGGAAAAAAGACCATGGGCTACGAGATCGCCGAGCAGTTCGGCTGGAGCTTGCCCTCCGCGATCCTCTATCCCACAGGCGGTGGAGTCGGCCTGATCGGAATGTGGAAGGCTTTCGCCGAGTTGGAAGCGTTGGGATGGATTTCGGGCGCGCGTCCCAAAATGATCGCCGTGCAGACTACCGGTTGCCAGCCTGTGGTGCGGGCATTCCAGCAAGGCGAATCGAAGACCACATATTGGGAGGACGCGCATACGGTGGCCGCCGGGCTCCGCGTCCCGAAGCCGTTGGGCGATGTTTTGACGCTCGCCGCAATTCGCGAAAGCGGAGGCACCGCCATCGCCGTCAGCGACGAAGAACTACTGGACGCGAGCCTGGAAATGGCCGAAACAACCGGCATTTTCGCCGCGCCCGAAGGCGGCGCATGCCTGGCAGGTCTGAAGAAGCTCCTGGCAAATGGCTTCCTTAAACCGGATGAGCGTATCGTACTTTACAACACCGCCACTGGATTGAAATACTTGGAGGCATTTTCCACGCGATTTCCCCAAAGTAATCTCTCTGAGCACGACAAACTGGGCGGCCTTATAACGCCCCGCTAACGTCCCGCGCCCTATTTGCTTTGACATGCCAGTTGACTTTTGGCAAACTATAGAGGTGTTTTGGGAGTCAGCCCTTCCTCCCGGTTTCGGCCCTGCTGGTGATATCGAGTCCGCGGTGAACCTGCCTCTTCAGAAAGTCAAGGAGCCTTCTCAATGAAACTATTTGTAGGAAATCTCCCTTATGCGGCCACGGAAGCCGACTTAACGGATTTCTTCTCGCAAGCGGGTGTCGCCGTGGATAGCGTGAATGTAATGCGCGATCGTTTTACCGGTGAGGCTCGCGGCTTTGGGTTCGTTGAAATCAACGACGACACTGCTGCTAATCGTGCGATTGAAGCTTGCAATGGCCGCGACCTACTGGGCCGCGCGCTAGTGGTGAACGAAGCCCGTCCCATGGTTCCGCGCGAAGGTGGCGGTGGTGGCCGTGGTCCCGGTGGTGGCGGCGGACGTGAGCGCCGCGGTGGCCGGCCCGGACGCTAGAGCTCCAGCTTACCCCTTCCAGATATTTTCGCGATGGCGTCCGCGTCGTTCGGAACGACTACCGGACGATTTCCTAGCCGCGCGTCAATCGCACGGCCATCGGGATCCTGCAATTGCCCGGTGTGATACTTGTAAATGTAATCCGGATCCTTCAGGACGTTTCCGGTGAGAACCGCAACCACGTCTTCGTCGGCCCGCATCACGCCCGCCTGCGTCAGCTTTCGAATTCCCGCCAGCGTCGCCGCCGAGGCCGGTTCCGATCCAATGCCGCATTGCCCGATGATCGCTTTCGCGTCGGCGATCTCCTGTTCGCTCACTTTTTCCACGATTCCGTTGGTGACCGTGATCTCATGCAGCGCCTTGGGCCAGGACACTGGATCGCCGATGCGGATGGCGGTGGCCAGCGTGCGCGGATCGGGAATGCTGCGGAATTCGCCTTTCTTCTGGATGAAATCGTAGAACGGCGCCGCGCCTTCGGCCTGTATCACCGCCAGCCGCGGCAATTTGCGGATGAAACCGAACTGGCACAGCTCGCGCAGCGCCTTTCCGAACGCGGACGTGTTGCCGAGATTGCCGCCGGGCAGCACGATCCAATCCGGCGGATTCCAATCGCGCTGGTCCAGCATTTCGAAAATGATCGCCTTCTGGCCTTCGATGCGAAACGGATTGATCGAATTGAGCAGGTAAATTCCGAGGCGCTCGGCCAGCACGCGCACCAGCGCCAGGATCTGATCGAAGTTCGCTTCCACTTGCAGAGTGCGGGCCCCATATTCCAAAGCCTGCGCGAGTTTGCCGTACGAAATATTGCCGTGCGGAATCAGGACGATCGCGTCCAGTCCCGCCGCGCTCGCGTAGGCCGCCATGGATGCCGAAGTGTTGCCGGTGGAGACGCACGCCACGCGCTGCCGGTCCAGCCGGATAGCCTGCGTTACGCCGCACGTCATGCCGTTGTCCTTGAACGACCCCGTCGGATTGAAGCCCTGATGCTTGAACGTGAGACGATCCAGCCCGCCGTAGCGAGCCGCCCGCGGCGCATCCAGCATCGGCGTGTTGCCTTCGCGCAGCGTCACCACTTGATGATGATGGCCGTCGAAGGGCAGCAATTCGCGATAGCGCCAAACGCCGCTTTGTTCGAGCGCGTCGTTCGACGTGCGCCGCGATCGCCAGGCCTGCTTCCACGACGTGCGCATCCACGTGCCCGTCCTTGAAAACCACTTCCAGCAGACCGGTTCCACAAACCGGGCAATTGTAGATCGCCTCGTCGATTGGAAAACGCGCGCGGCAGTGCTGCTCGAAACACGCCAACTCAGCTAGCATGATTAAAGTATCCACAATATGCTCTCCGTTTGTCTCGAGAACGGCGCCGTTCTCGGTGCGTCAAGCCAACCCGTGCCTCGCCGCCCCGGAAGGATTCGCTCTAATCCGCTTGCTCTACGGCGGAATCTGCAACACCGATCTCGAGCTGCAGCGCGGCTATTATGGGTTTCGCGGCACGCCGGGCCACGAGTTCGTCGGCGAAGTTGTGGAGGCGGACGACCAGCGGCTGGATCGGCCAGCGCGTGGTGGGCGAAATCAATCTAGCCTGCGGAAAATGCGAATGGTGCGCTCGCGGGTTGGGACGCCACTGCCCGAAGCGCACGGTGCTCGGAATTGTCAAACAGCCCGGCGCGTTCCGCGAATTCCTGACGTTGCCCGAGCGCAATCTGCAGCAGAGTGCCGCGCGAGATTCCATCTGAGCAAGCCGTGTTTGTCGAGCCGTCTGGCCGCGGCCTGCGAGATCCTGGATCAAGTTCGCATCCCGCGCGGGCACGCCCGTGGCCGTGCTGGGCGATGGAAAGCTGGGGCTGCTTGCCAGCCAGGTTCTTAAAGCGCACGGCGCGGAGGTTCATCAATACGGCCGGCACGAAGAGAAGCTGCGAATCGCTGGGCAAGCGGGCGTCAGTACGGAGATCGCGAAAAAACTGCCGGTGGCAAAATACGAGTTTGTGGTGGAAGCCACTGGGATCGAGCGAGGGCTCGCGGCAAGCCGTCCAAATGACGCAGCCGCGGGGAACGGTCGTGATGAAGTCCACGGTGCACGGGCTGGTTGCGATCGACACGGCGCCGGTGATCGTCAATGAGATCACGCTGGTTGGATCGCGCTGCGGCCGATTCGAGCCGGCGCTGCGTTTGCTGAAGAGCGGCAAGGTCCGGTGGATGCGCATGATATCGGAAGTGCTGCCGTTGAAAGATGCCCGGCGGGCTTTTCGAGAAGCCGCGAAACCGGGCAGTATTGAAGGTGCTGTTGCATGCTTAGAATTGCCTGCTGCGATGCGGCAGCCGTTTCTATCTCTACACGCGCAGACGCCGGAGTACGGCTATCAAGTGGTCCACGCGTACCCGCACGATCCCAATGCTTTCACCGAAGGGCTGGAATTTCGCGCCGGATTTCTTTACGAAAGCACCGGGCTGAAAGGCCATTCGTCGCTGCGGAAAGAAAAGCTCGAAACCGGGAAGGTGCTGCAACAGATCGATCTCGATCCCCAGTATTTCGGCGAAGGCATCACGGTTTTGAATCAACAGATCGTGCAACTGACGTGGCACTATCGAAACCGGATTTGTGTATGACCAATCCACTTTCCGCGTGAAGCGAACCTTCAACTATCTCGGCGAAGGCTGGGGCTCGCCAACGACGGCCAAAATATCTACATGAGCGACGGATCGGCGCAGATTCGCGTTTGGGATCCGGTGACGCTCCAAGAGAAGCGCCGAATCACGGTGCATGATCGCGGCCAGCCGGTCACTAAATCTGAATGAGCTCGAATGGGTGCGCGGAGAAATCTATGCCAATATCTGGCAGACCAGACCGCATCGCGCGCATCTCGCCGGCCGATGGCCGCGTGTTGGGATGGATCGATCTCGCGGGTATCTTGAGCGCGGCGGCCGATCGCGGCGGGCCAGGAGGATGTTTTAAACGGAATCGCCTACGATGTTTTGGGCAATCGGCTGTTTGTCACCGGCAAGCTGTGGCCCAAGCTCTTCGAGATCAAAGTGGTTCCAAGCTCTCATCGCAACAGCCGGTGAACCCGATCCTTCAGCCTGGCGTACCAAGAGCGCTTCGCCGCGGCCTCAGGCGAAGCGGCGCGCCGGCCACTGATTTCGGCGTGTCCACTTGCGGCGCGGCATTCTACAGGCTCACTGGCTGACCATCCGCACTCGAAAGCCTTCGAACGAATACGTCTTGCGGTAGCGTTGTCCGTCGTCGCCCTCCAGCACGACAGAAAAGCTCGGCGACGAATCGGCCGCCGCTCACTTGCACCGGATAATGTCCGACGATGTTGCGTTCAATGTAGGCGGTCTCATAACGATGATGTTTCAGGCTCCACACAAACACACGGAAGCTATCGAACTCGTACGGCTTCGCCGCCCTTGGTGATGGTGGTCCACAGCCAATTGTTTTTCACCGCGTCGCGATCGTGCACTTGCCCAATGCAAAATAAGACGTGATGCGATGTCCTTCGGCATACTGCGCCACTTCATCGGGAATCGCCATGTCTGAGCGGGCGCGTCAGCACCCATCCCACTTTGCCGTCTGGCGTGCGGACCAGGTTCCAGTCGTCCATCGGAACCTGGAACCGGCGGCCGTGGGCGGCGGAGCAGGTGGCGGCGCGGTGCGTTTTCGGAACGGAAAGCGCCACCCAGTTGTCGGGAGGCTTGGGCGCCGGCGGGCGCGGCGGCGGGCCGATCCTGGTCTGCGAAGATTTTGTCTTGGCCTTCTTGCGCGGTGGCGGCGGAGGCTTGACCGGCGTCTGGCATGGAAGCCCTCGGCGCTCTGGACTCGCGGCATCAGTTTGTGGCCGATTACATCCGCTTTGCCGTTCTCCGGAATCTGCCAAAGCTCGGCGAAGTGCGGCTGGGCTCGGTATGCAAATTGAGCGACTCGAAAACCGTCGCCGATCCTTGCGATGGAAAGCGCGACGCGCTTTCGGCCATGCCGCGAAGTCCATCCATTTGTTCGGGAGTGAGAAGCTGGCGCGCGTCGGTCCACCCTTCGGCGCCTTGCTCGCGTTCGAACCTTCACCATTCGATGCCGGTATTCGATCACCGCAAGTTTGTCTCCGTGCTTGACCGTCGCGGCGACGGGCGACTTCGGCGCGAGTTCCTGGCGCAGACTGAGCGTGCTGGGGCCGACGTAAGCATCGCCGAGCGAGTGAACCGGGGCGGTTGATCGTGCAAGAAACGAAGAAAGAGCGAACGGGAGACAAAGGTACAGCGCGAGTCAATGTCACGAGCGCGGCTTCTGTTGCTAGTGTATCAGTAATGCCCGATGAAATAACCCCTTCGCAAGTCGAATTCTATTGCCCGCGATGTCACACGGCCGTGACCGATCCGTTGGTGTGCGGCGATTGCTCGGCCATCATCTGCCGGATCTGCGGCACGCCGCTGAGCGAGTCGACGAACTGGGGATCGGCTAGAGGCAGGACCCAGGTCCGCAGAAATTTCACGGTATTCGCCGGGCTCAATCTCAAACGGCTGGCCCCCGGCGGGAATCAGCCAAGCCTCACCTTCGCGAAACTCGCGGCCCGCGATGGTCCCCATGCCGCTCACGAAAATCAGGATGTGAAAGCGGTCGGGCTCCGGCTTGTACAACAAGACTGGAAGACGTCCGTGCAAGCTCCGTGTGGAAATACTGGCAATCGATCGGCAGCATCACGGATTTCGGCATCGCTGGCGTCGGTGAAGGCCACCTGCATAGCCTTGTCCAGATGCAGTTCGCGCGGACGGCCGTAATCGTAGAGCCGATATGTGATGTCGGAGTGCTGCTGGATTTCGCAGAGAGCAAGTCCACCGCCGATGGCATGAACCGTGCCGGCGGGAACGAAAAATGCATCGCCGGCCTGTACTTCGATCCAATTGAGCAATTGTTCGATTTCTCCGCTCAGCGCGGATTCGCGCAGCCGCTCGCGGCTGATGGCTTCTCGAAATCCGATCGCGAGCCGCGCGCCGGGATCGGCTCGCAGCACGTACCACATCTCGGTTTTTCCGCGAGAATTTTCGTGCGCGGCCGCGAACTCGTCGTTGGGATGAACCTGCACCGACAAGCGCTCGGAAGTGAAGACGAACTTCACCAGCAGCGGAAGATCGGCCTCAAACCAGACTTCACCGATCTTCTTCTGCGCGGAGTTCAGATACCACGGCAAGAGATCCGTCGCGCCCCATACCTTCTCGAGAAAGCCGCGCAGGGAGGCGGACCGGTTGCGCTATCGCTCACGCCCGAATGAAGCGCTCGATGCGATCGAGGCCGCGCTCCAGTTCCTTCATCGAAGTGGCGTAGGAGATGCGGACGTGCTCGCTGGTTCCGAAAGCCTCGCCCGGCACCACAGCGACGTGCGCCTCGGACAAGCAGCTTGCTCCGAGAATTGCATGGCCGACGTGATGCCGTTGCGGAAACCCACGGAGATGTTCGGATAGGCGTAGAACGCGCCGCGCGGCTCGGCGATTTTGACGCCGGGAATGGCGCGCAGCCGTTCGACCACGTAGTCGCGCCGCTTGCGATATTCGGCCAGCATGATCGGAATGGAATCCTGCGGCCCGCGCAACGCTTCGATCGCGGCTTTCTGCGCGATCGAGGTCGGGTTCGACGTGGTGTGGCTCTGCAGCTTCAGCATGGCGTCGATCAGCGGCTTGGGCGCGAGCGCGAACCCGATGCGCCAGCCGGTCATCGCATAGGTCTTCGAGAGCGATCCCGCAACCAGGACGTTCTCCTTGGCGCCCGGCATGGACGCGATGGAGAAAGGCTCGCTCGTCATACAGAAAGCGGCAGTAGCATTCGTCGGTCATCAATTGAATGCCGCGCTTCACCGCCAGATGGTAAATCTTCTCGAACTCTTCGCGGCTCAGGACGGCGCCGCTGGGATTGTACGGCGAGTTGATGATCAGCAGCTTGGTCTTGGCCGGTGATCTTGGGCGCGATGTCGTCGGCGGTGAACGTGAAACCGCTGGCCTCGTCGCTTTCGACGAACACGCACTTGCCGCCCGCGTAGTTGACGACGTCTTTGTAGGTCACCCAATACGGCACGGGGATGACGACTTCGTCGCCGGGCTTGGATCAGCGCCTGCATCAAATTGAAGATCGCGTGCTTGCCGCCGACCGTGACCAGGCACTCGGCCGGCGTGTACGAAGTTCCGTAATCGTCATGATGCCGGGCGCAAATCGCCTGCTTCAGCTCCACCGTGCCGCCGGTGGGCGTGTACTTGGTGAAGTTGGCGTCGATGGCCGCAATGGCGGCTTTCTTGATGTTGTCGGGCGTCGGGAAGTCGGGCTCTCCAGCGCCAAAATCCACCACGTCGACGCCTTCGCGGCGAAGCCGGTCGGCATCGGCGGCGACTTTCATCGTGGAGGACTCGCTGATGAGCGAGATCCGGTCGGCTAATGCCAAATTAGCTTGCGTAGCTTGCATGGAAAGTTTACTCTTCTCCGTTTTCTTCGAGGAGTCTTCTTTTTAGTCTACCTTCGATCGACGGCGGAACGAGATCCGCGATGTTTCCTCCCAGCCGGATCACTTCTTTCACCAGGCGCGAGCTGATGAAGGAGTGCGCCTCGCTCGCCATCAGGAACACGGTCTCGATCTCGGGACGCAGGCGGCGATTCATCAGCGCCATCTGCAGCTCGTACTCATAGTCGGAGACGGCGCGAATGCCGCGCAGGATGACGCTTGCGCCGCACTCGGCGGCATAATCCACCAGCAGCCCGTCGGAACGAACCCACCTCGCACGTTGGGAAGATCGCCGATCACTTCGCTGAAGCATTTCGATGCGCTCTTCGACGCTGAACAAGCGGGCGCTTCTCGTCGTTGCGGAGAATGGCGACGATCAGGCGGTCGAAGAGGGCCGAGCCGCGCTGGATCAAATCCAAGTGGCCGTTCGTAATTGGATCGAAGGAGCCGGGGTAGATGGCCACGACGGTGGCGGGTTTCTGTCTCAAGGTGGCAGTTTATCAGATCGAGGCAGTGTATCGAGTGCCGGTTCTCGAAATGCCACAAAATGTTCATGGTGGTTACGATTCGATCCCCATCTGCGACAAACGATAACGCAGCGCATTGCGCGTTAGGCCCAGCAGCCGCGCGGCCTGGCTCTTGTTGCCGTTGGCGCGATTGAGCGCCTCGCGAATGATGGATTGCTCGTAGCTATCGAGCGTCATGCCCTCCGGCAGAAACCCGTCCGCGGAAGCCGACGCCGCTGCTTTCGGCGCCATATCGATGCGGATATCGGCCGCTTCCAGGACGTCGCCCGAGGCCAGCACCAGGCTGCGCTCGATGGCGTTCTCGAGTTCGCGCACGTTGCCCGGCCAATGATATTCCATCAGCCGCTCCATCGCGCCGTCGGAGATGGATTCCACGTGGCTGCCCGAATCCTTGCTGAGCTTCCGCACGAAATATCGAGCCAAATAGGGGATGTCTTCCTTGCGATCGCGCAGCGGAGGAATGTTCAGCGGCAGCACGTTCAGCCGGTAGTACAGATCCTCGCGAAATGTCGCCCTGCTCCAAGCGCCGCGCGCAGATCCACGTTGGTGGCGGCGATCACCCGCACGTCCACATGCCGCACCTTGTTGCTGCCCAGCCGCTCGAACTCGCGATCCTGCAAAACGCGCAGCAGCTTCACTTGAATCGCGGGCGGCACGTCGCCGATCTCGTCCATGAAAACGGTTCCCGTGTCGGCCTGTTCGAATTTGCCGGGTTTGCTGATGTTCGCGCCGGTGAACGCGCCCTTTTCGTAGCCGAACAGCTCGCTCTCCATCAGGTTTTCGGGGAGCGCGGTGCAGTTGATTTTGACGAAGGGCTTGTTGTCGCGCGGCGAATGATGATGAATGGCGCGCGCGATCATGTCCTTGCCGACGCCGCTCTCGCCCGCACAGCAGCACGGTGGCGCGCGTTGGCGCGACGCGCTCGATGGTGGCGAAGATCTCGCGCATGGCGCGCGCTTCGTCCGATGATGTTGTCGAACTGGTAGCGCTGGCTCAGTTCGGCGCGCAGCTCGCGATTTTCGTCGCGCAGCGTGCGGACTTCCAGCGCCTTGTTCACCACCGTCATCAGGTGATCGAGCGAAAACGGCTTGGGGAGAAAATCGACCGCGCCCGCTTTCATGGCTTCCACGGCGGTTTCAATGCTGCCGAACGCGGTCATGACGATCACCGGCGTTTGCGAATCCTGGCCGCGCAGCTGCTGGAGCATCTCGAGCCCGCTCAGTCCGGGCAAACGCAGATCCGTGATGATCACGTCGGCGCGATCCGCCAGCTTGAGCGCGTCTTCCGCGGTTCCGGCCTGCTCCACTTCATAGCCGGCGGTTTTCAATTGCAGCTCGATCACGCGCCGCAGTTTCTCTTCATCCTCGACGACCAGAACTGTCGCCTTCATTGGCCATTCTTCCCGAGCAGGAAGGAACACGCGGAACACGCTGCCCGCGCCCGGCTCGCTTTCCACGGCGATCTGGCCGCCATGCTCATCGACGATCTTAGACACGATCGCCAAGCCAAGCCCGACGCCGTTCGACTTGGTAGTGAAGAACGGATTGAAAATGCTTTCCCGGTCTTTGGCGGCGATGCCGGCGCCGCGATCGATCACGCTGATTTCTACTGTATCGCCAGTTATCGCCGAGCTGACGCGTCTTCACCGTGACGCTTCGCTCGCGGCGGGCTGGCTTGCGCGGCGTTCAGACAGCAAATTGTACAGCACCCGCTCCATCAGTTGGCGATCCAGGAGAAACGGCGGAATGTCGGGCGAGTAATTCTTGTAGATGCTGACGTCCAATGGCGGGGTATGCTTTTCAACCTCGGCCACGGCTTCGTCGATCACCTCCGCGATCTCGGTCTTTTCGAGGCGCAGCTGCCAGCGGCCGCGCAAAATCCAGGAAGCGCGTGACCAGCGCATTGGTGCGGTCCACCTCGCTCGATATGAAACCCGCCAACTCATGCGCCACGGCGCTGTCGGCATCCACGTTTTTTGCAAGCATTTCGGCCGACGTTTTGATGGTGCTCAACGGATTCCGGATCTCGTGCGCCAGCCCAGCCGAAAGCTGGCCCAGCGCCGCCAGACGTTCCGTGCGGCGCACGGTGGCTTCGGCCTCCCGCAAATTCCGGTTCGCTTCCGCCAACTGTTCCGCGGCGATCTGGGCTTTGCGGGTGGCCGCTCGATTCGCTTCCAGCAACTCATAGTAGAGAAAGCCGGCGATCGGAAAGGATCGCCTCGAACATCATGAACACGGCCAGTCTTCGCGCGGAAATAATGCCGGGCGGAAGGAACAAGAACAGCGACAGGTATCCGCCGCAAGCCAGGACCACTGCCGCCACCAGTCCGATCAACCCCAAGGACGTGGCCGCCGACATCACCGGAAGCAGCATCAGCCAGTAGTAGTTGCTCGGCATGCCGTCCGTCCAACCCATCAAGATGTACCACAGCGCCAGCTTGATCAGAAACGAAATAATGCTGCCGGCTCGCGAGTCGAAAAACGGAATCTTGGGCTCGATGATCTGCATCAGTCCGAGCCCGATCAGAACCGTGGTGACGCGGGCGTGAGGTCGGGCCCATAAACCGCCAGCACCGCGAATAGCGCGATCCAGACGATGTCTTGCAGTCGAACAATCTGCCGGAAGCGGCGCGCTCCTCCACGCTGTCATCTTATCGCTCTCACTTTCCCGCGGGAGTTTGTGACAAAATGGTTTTGCACTAAAGCTCCATGGAAAATCCGACTTCCCCCGCAATTCCCGAGGCGTCCGCCTTGTCTGACGACGCTCCCGCCGCGCCTACCGGATGAAAATTCGTTCGCCGATATTCTTTCCGAATTCGAGCAACAGCACAGCCGTCGCGCTGATCAAACAACGAAGCGCTGGAAGGCACGGTGGTTTCCATTTCGCCCGAATCGGTGTTCGTGGACATCGGACGAAAGATGGAGGGAGTGCTGCCGGTGGAGATGTTTCGCGACGCGGCCGGCGTCGCTCACAGTCAAGCCAGGAGATAAACTGCGCGTCACCGTGACGGGGCGCGACCGGAAGGCTCGTACACGCTTTCGACGGTCAAAGTGGAGCGGCCCAAGGACTGGAGCGCGCTGGAACGCGCCTTCGCCGAACAGCGGCCATCGGCGGCGTGGTGACGGAACTGGTGAAGGGCGGCCTGCGCGTGGATGTGGGATTGCAGCGCCTTCATGCCCGCTTCGCGCAGCGGCGCCAAGGATCAGGCCGAGCTCGAGAAGCTGGTGGGCCAGGAAATCCAGTGCCGCATCATCAAGCTCGATACGGCCAGCGAAGATGTGGTGGTGGATCGCCGCGTGGTGCTGGAAGAAGAAGAGGCGCAAGTCGCGCGAGAAGAAGTTCGCCGAGCTGCAAGAAGGGCGCGGTGGTGCGCGGAACCGTGCGCAGCTTGACCGATTTCGGCGCGTTCGTCGATCTGGGCGGCGTGGACGGACTGCTGCACGTGGCCGACATGGCTTGGCATCGCGTGGCGAAACCCTCCGACATCGTATCGCCAGGGCGATTCCATCGAAGTCAAGATTCTCAAGATCACCCCGGAAGGCCGGCGCATTTCGCTGGGCTTGAAACAGCTCGCCGCCGATCCGTGGTCGACGGCCGCGGAGCGCTTCCACACCGGCGATCGCGTGCAGGGCAAAGTTTCGCGGCTGGCTGATTTCGGCGCGTTCATCGAGCTGCTGCCGGGCGTCGACGGCTTGATCCACATCTCCGAGATGTCCTGGGCGAAGAAGGTCCGCAAGCCCAGCGATCTGCTCAAGACCGGCGAAATGGTGGAGGCCATGGTACTGGGAGTGAATGCCGCCGACCGCCGAATTTCGCTGGGCCTGAAGCAAGCGCTGGGCGATCCCTGGGAAGACGCGGTGAAGAAATATCCGATCGGCGCGATAGCCGAAGGGCCCGTGACCAGCCTGACCAATTTCGGCTGCTTCATCGATCTGGGCGGCGGGATCGACGGCATGATTCACATCTCCGACATCACGGGCGAGAAGCGTTTGAATCATCCGCGCGAGGCGCTTACGGCTGGGCAAACGGTGCGCGCGGTGGTGCTGGAAGTGGATCGCGAGCGGCGCCGCATCAAGCTCGGCATCAAGCAATTGGAGCCCACCACCGCCGACGAATACATGGCCGAGCACCAGGTGGGCGAATCGGTTACCGGCCGGATTGTGGAAGCTGCCGCAGGGTCGCGCCAAAGTGGAGCTGGGCGAGGGCGTTTTCGCGGAGTGCCGCATGCGAGAAGACCAGATGCGCGAAGAAAAGCGAATGGGTCGAGCGTGCCCGAACCTGCGCTCGAAGGCCGACTTGGCGTCGCTAACCGCAATGTTATCAGCGAAATGGAAGCAAGGTCCCGGCAGCCGCGGCCTCGCAGAACCGAAGCTCCGCGCGCCGGACAGATCCGTACCTTCCGCATCTTGAAGCTGGACCAGCCGAACAAGAAAATCGAAGTCGAATTGGCGCCCTGATCGCTGGCAGCTCCCGCGGCGTGACCTTTTTAGTTTTCCTCCGTCTATCACATTGTTGCAACAGGCTACCGCAGTGCAGGCAGCCGTCAGAATGGACGAACCGGAGCTGATTCGGGCGGCTCAACAAGGCGATCAGCGCGCCTTTGAGCAATTGGTGCGCTCATACGATCAGAGTGTCTTGAGGCTGGCGACGAATTTGCTGCGTTCGCCCGAGGAAGCCAACGACATTTACCAGGAAGCGTTCCTGCGGGTATATAAAAACCTGCACACGTTTCGCTTCGACTGTAGCTTCCACACCTGGCTGTATCAGGATCGTGAGCAATTTGTGTTTGGATGCGCTGCGGAAACGCAAAGTGCGGCGCGAAGAAAGTTCCGTGGTGGAGACCAGCGAGGGCCTTGCTGGACCGCATGGACACGGTTGAGGAACGGCGGGCCGACAGCGATCCCGAGCGGCGCATGGAAAGCCAGGAGCTGAAGCAGACGAATTCGGCAGGTTTTGGGCGGATTGACGCCGCGGGAGCGCGCGGTTTTTGAGATGAGGCATTATCAGGGCATGCGGCTGCGAACGATCGGCGAAGTCATGGGCACGTCGGAAGAAGCCGCTAAGAATTGTCTGTTCCGCGCGACGCAAAAAATGCGCGCGGCTTTGGGAGATTTCGTATGACATGCGAGGAAGCAAGAAAGAATCTGCCGCTGTTCCTCTATGGCGAGCTTTCCTTTGATGAGGAAGAGCAGGTGGAAGATTCACGTGGATGAGTGCGCCGCCTGCCGGTTGCGCTGACTCGGGAAAAGGCGATGTTTGCCGCGCTGGATGCGGCCGAGATGGTTCCCCCTCCGGAGCTGCTGGAAGAGTCGCGAGCTGAATTGCGGCGCCGCTTGAGACGCACTGCGCGGCGACGCCGATGCGGCTCCTGGTATGATGCGCGCTCCCGGTATGTGGGACAAATTGCGCGAGGGATTCACTGTTCGCTTTCACTTTGCGCCCGGCCTGGCGCAAGTGGCTGGCGCGGCGGCGATGCTGGTGCTGGGTTTCCTGACCGCGCGGTGGCGCCCAACTCGTTTCTCGGCAACTTTCATTCAGCCGGTGTGCTGGGGAATCCCGCCACATCGCGCGTGCGCTACGTGGAACCCATAGTCGAGCGGACGCGTGCAGATCGTTCTGGATGAAACGCGGCAGCGCGTGCTCTCGGGCAATGTGGACGATCAAAACATTCAGCGGCTTGCTACTCACAGCGGCGAAAGATCAGTCCGATGCCGGGCTTGCGCGTGGAATCGGTGGACCTGCTGAAGAATAATTCGCAATCGGCGGAGATTCGCAAAGCGCTGGTGTATGCGCTGGAGCACGATCCGAACGCGGGCGTGCGATTGAAAGCGCTGGATGGGCTGAAGCAATTCGCGGAGGATCCGGATACTCGCCAGGCCCTGACCCAGCGTGCTGCTCAAGCGATGACAACCCCGGAGTGCGGACCCAGGTGATCGATCTGCTGGTGCAGCGCCACACCCGATGCAATGGTCGGAGTGCTGCAGGAGCTCATGGAAAAGGAAGATAACAGCTACATCCGGATGCGATGTCAAAAAGTTTTGCAGGAGATGAACGCGTCGGCAGAAACCTACTAACGCACACGTACTGAAGTATGGGGAAGTTTTCATCGCATTTCGATTTTCGCGATAGCGGGCGCCGCCTTGCTCGGCGCGCAGAACGAGCCGGCCCCGGTCCGCGAGGCATGCTATTGGACTCGCACGGTGCAGGGCGCGCTCAACGCTTCCGGCATGGATCGCCTGCGCGTGGAGACAACCGGCAACGTTGCATGTGCGCGGCATGGGCGATTCAACAGGCCAGCTATACCATGAAGTTGCGAGTGAAGGCGTCGGATGCGCGCGAAGCGCGAGCGCTGCTGAGTGGAGTTTATCGTGAAGACCGGGACCGAGGGCGGTAGGACCTATCTCAAGGCCACTCCGCCCCGCCAGGTTTCCGCAATGTTGGATTTGACCGTCACCGCGCCGCGAACTTTGAAAGACGTCTGGGTGGAAACGCACGGCGGAGATGTGCACGCGTCCGACTTCGACGGGGGCCTAGAAGCTCGATCGGGCGGAGGGCGAGATCGCCGCGGATGGCGTTCGAGGACACGTGAAGTTCGGACGGCTGGCGGCGACGTTCGAGTCGGCACCGTGGGCGGACCGCTGCGATGCTCATCGGGCGGCGGTGAGATTCGCGTAGAGAATGCGCAGGCTCAACGGTGGATCTTGAAACCGGGGGCGGCGAAATCATGGTGCGTCAAGTCGCTGGGCCGGTGCATGCGCGCAACGGGAGGCGGCAACATCCGCATCGATCGCGCGGCAAGCACAGTGTTTGGCGCGAACGGGCGGGGGCCTTATTCAGGTACAGCAGGCCGATGGGGCCGTGACTGCGGAGAGCTCCGGCGGCGCCATTCAAGTGGATGCACGCCAACGGCGTGCGCTGCGAATCGGCCGGCGGAGCCATCCGGCTTGCGCAATGTGGGCGGCGCTTTGCACGTCGTCCGCGAATTCGGGAAACATTTTGGCGCAGCTTATCGCGGGCCATCCGTTCGCCGATTCGCTGCTCAGCACGAATGCTGGTGACATAACGGTTTTCATTCCGTCCAACCTTGCGTTGACGATTCAAGCCACCAATGAATCCGGCGGTTCCGGCCGCATCATTTCCGACTTCGCGCAGGTTCGTACGCAAACGGGCGCGCAGCCGGTGGGGCCGGCGGTGGCTGAGGGCGCGCTGAACGGAGGCGGGCCGGTTCTGAGGGTCAACGCGATGGGCGGCACGATTTACCTGCGCCGCGAGAAATAGATTTTTTGGGGTGATTTCCATGAATACGCTTGCTTGAGTTACGTGATGTTGCGGCTGGGCTTGGCGCTGCTGGGCGCCGGGGTAATGGCGCAGGGCCAGGATATTTTTCCGGGCGCCGGAAGCGCAGTTGCGCGAACAACTGAATGGAGTCCGCTAGCGCAGGTGCGCGAAGTGAACGCTGATGCCGTTCCCGGGCGGTACGTATCTGGGCGTGAGTCTGGCCGAGATCGACGCCAATCGCGCGAAGGAGCTGAAGCTCAAGGAAGACTATGGCGCTGAGATCACGCGCGTGGAGGACGGAAGTCCGGCGGAGAAGGCGGGAGTGAAGCCGGGCGATGTGGTGCAGGAATACAACGGGCAGCGCGTGGAGGGCATGGAGCAGTTTGGGCGAATGGTGCGAGAGACGCCGGCCGGGCGCGAAGTGAAGTTGACCGTCAGCCGCGACGGCGCTCCCGCAGACGCTGACCGCAACGCTACATCGCGCAAGGGCCGGGCGTGGGACAATTTTCCGCAAGGCTTCGATATGCCTGAGATTCGCATTCCCGACATTCCCCAGATCTACACCTCGACTGCGGACCGCGCAGGCTGGGCGTCGAGGCCGAATCGCTGGGGCCGCAGTTGGGCGAGTTTTTCGGAGTGAAGGAAGGCGTGCTGGTTCGTTCGGTGATGGAGAATACGGCCGCGCAAAAGGCCGGCATCAAGGCCGGCGATGTGATCACCAAGGTGGATGGCATCCTGTGACATCACCCAGCGAATTGTCGGGCGCGGTGCGGATCCGCCAGCGCCAAGAAGACCTATAGCATGGAGTTGATGCGCGACCGCAAAGCGCAGTACGTTACTGTGATGGTGGAAGAAGGCCCGGAACGATCCCCGCGCAGCCGCGACGTCCACAATTTCACGAATTAGCTCCCGACACCGCTCCTTTCAGAGCCGCGCGCGTTAGCAAGCGGTCCCCTCACCCTGCGTGCAAAGCGGCCGGCCAGCGTTTCTCCAAGCTGGCGCGCAGACGCAGGATGGCCTGTGATTTCAGTTGCGAGACACGAGACTCGTGCAGATTCACGACCTTGGCGATTTCCCGTAGCGTGAGCTCCTCGTGATAATACAGGCTGATCACGATACGCTCGGTCCGCGGCATCTTTTCGATCGCCGCAGCTAGCAGGCGCTGCTCTTCGGATCGTTCCAGCAAACGCGAAGGCCAGGATTCCTGATCGTCTGAGATGAATTTGAGAAGATTGCGGCTGTCGTCGTCCGGCGCCGCCGCTTCCAGGCTGCCCAGATTCACGCCGCGAATATCCACCAGCCACTCGTGGTATTCCTCCAGCGATAAATCCAACTGGCGGGCGATTTCGTCCTCGGTGGGCGCGCGGTGCAGGCGTTGCTCTACCGCCGAGACAGCCGCTTCCACCTGCTTGGAACGCCGGCGCTGTTGGCGCGGCGCCCAATCGAGACTTCGCAGACTATCGAGTATCGCGCCCCGAATCTTGTATTCCGCGTACGTTTTCAGCTTGACGTTGTGTCCCGGGTCGAAGCGGTCAATGGCCGCGATCAGCCCGATGGTGCCGGCGGAAATAAGATCGTCCAAGTTGACGCTTTCCGGAAGGCGTTCATGGATTCGCCGCGCAATCAGCCGGACTTGCGGCAGATGTTCGAGAATCAGACGTTCCCGTTCTTCGCTGGCGTGCTCGCGCGCCTGGTATTGTTTCCGCGTCCCGGCGGGAGTTTTAGCCGTGCCTCTTGATGCATCCACACCCGGGAAAAGGCAGATGGGGGGCCAATGGCGCGCCGTGCAGGTTCATGGGGTTGAGAGAAAGCGCGCTGATAGGAAATTGGCGCCGGCGGTGTTATGGCAGATTCTTGCCTTCGGGCCTCACCGCCGCGTCCCTAACGCTTCTGGGCTTTTTCGATTTCTTCCCTGGCGTGGGGATCGACATTCAAATCCTGGCCCGGGCGGCAGGCTCGAGAGAACATTATCCCTGCGAAGAGAATGACGCCGCCGAGTAGAACCGTCAGTGTAATCTTCAGGCGAGATTCAGGACCCGCATGGTGGTCCCTTTTTCGTTTTCGATTTTCTTCTGCAGCAACATGATCGCGTAGATCAATTGCTCCGGCCGCGGCGGGCATCCGGGCACGTACACATCCACGGGAATCACCTGGTTCACCGGAATCAGCGCATAGTTGCTGAAGACGCCGGTCGAGGTGGCGCACGCACCCATCGAGATCACCCATTTCGGCTCGGGCATCTGCTCATATAACCGGCGGATGACCGGAGCCATTTTATTGGAAACCCGGCCCGCGATGATCATCAGGTCCGATTGGCGGGGCGATCCACGCATCACTTCGGCGCCAAAGCGGGAAATATCGAATCGCGAACCGATCATCGACATCATTTCGATGGCGCAGCATGCCAGTCCAAACGACATCGGCCAGATGGAATTCTTGCGGCCCCAATTGATGGCTTTGCCGATAGTAGTGGTGATTATGCCCTCGGGAACGGCCGTAGCGTCCTCGTTGTCGATGCGCGCAAACAGCTCGCTCGGAAGACTGGGTTGAAACTTTGGCTCACGATCCACGATCCTATTATCACATGGCTGGACCGGCGGACGACATTTCCCTGCAACACCGCGCCCCGATCCGGCCGAGATCGAAAACGCCGCCCGCGCCTGGGGCGTGGAGACCGATTACTGGGACATTTGGGGCCAGCAGCATCACGCTTCCACGGCAACTGGAGACGGCCATACTCCGCTCGCTCGGCGTCGACACAAGTTCCAGCGCCGCACTTCGCCAGGCTGTCGAGCACCATAACCAGCACCGGTTTCGTTCGCCTCTCGCTCCAACCATCTTTCTCGCCGCGGGAAATTCCCGCGAGCTCCGCACGAAATCCCGGTATCTCGCTGCCGGCAGAGCATGCCGATTCACCGCGCCTTGCTGCACCTGCGCTTGGAAGATAGGAGCACGGCTTGATTTGGAGGTTGCAGTCGCGCCTCCAGGCACGCACCACATCCGTCTCCCGGGCGATCTTCCCTTGGGCTACCACGAGCTGTCGCTCGAGATCGGCTGGCAAGTCCTGGCCGCCTCGCGGCTGATCGTTTGCCCGGATCGCGCGTTTGAGCCAGCCGGATTAAAGGATGGGCGCGCCGCCGGCCTTGCCATCAGTCTCTACGGCTTGCGCAGCCAACGCAATTGGGGCTGCGGCGACACCACCGATCTTTGCGCCCTCATCGATTGGGTGGCGGAACGGACGGAACCAGCTTCATTGCCCTGAACCCGCTGCATGCCATCACGAACCGGCAACCCTACAACACCAGTCCCGTATCTGCCCAACTCGATCTTCTACCGGAATCCGATTTATCTCGATGTCCAGGCTATCCCGGACTTCGGCTCTTCGGCCCGGGCGGTGGCCCTCATTCGATCGCAGTCGGTCCAAAAGGAAATCGCTGTGCTGCGCGACGCCGAGCTGGTGGAATACGACGCGCGTGTACGCGCTCAAAGTTCGCTTTTTAAGACTGCTGTTTCAAGCTTCTCTTAACAACGAGTGGCGGCACGGCACCGCGCGCGCTACGGAGTTGAAGCAATATATCGAACGGGAGGGCCAGCTGCTGCACCGTTTCGCCGTTCATTCAGCGCTCGACCAGGCGATCCATAAAGAGTGCCCGGACGTTTGGAATTGGAAGTCGTGGCCGGAACCATATCAAGATCCCGAATCGGCCGAGACTCGCCAGTTCGCCCGAAAGCATTGGCGCAGTATTTTATTTCATAAATACTTGCAGTGGCAGCTCGACGTGCAGCTTGCAAGCGGCGCAGCAGCATGCCCTCGAGCGCGGGCTCGCCATCGGACTCTATCATGACCTGGCGCTTGGCCACTGACCGTTTCGGATCGGATCTGTGGGCGCATCGTGAATTCTTCGTCTCGGGCTGCCGCGTCGGCGCGCCGCCCGACGGCTTTTCTCCCAAAGGCCAGGACTGGGGATTCCCTCCGCCCACTTCCGAGCGGCACGATGAGGATGGCTATCGGCTTTTCGCGGAATCGATCCGCAAGAACTGCCGGCACGGCGGAGCGCTGCGCATCGATCACGTGATGCGCTTCTTCCGGCTCTACTGGATTCCGGACGGCATGGAAGCCACCGACGGAACCTACGTGCGCGACCGCTATCAGGCGCTGCTTTCGATTCTCGCGCTGGAGAGCGTGCGCAATCAGGTGCTCGTCGATCGGCGAGGACTTGGGCACGGTGCCCGATCAGGCGCGCGAGGTCTTGCATCGATTTGGAGTCCTGAGCTATCGCTTGCTGTATTTCGAGCAAGACAACGGCCGGTTCCGCGCGCCGCAGGAATACCCGCGCGACGCATTGGTGTCGGCCACCACGCACGATCTGCCGACGCTGGCGGGTTTCTGGCTGGGACGCGACATTGACGCGCGCCGCGAAGCAGGGCTGCTACCGGATGAAGCGGCTTATCAGAACATGCGTGCCGACCGGGCGCGCGAAAAACAGAAGCTGCTGGATCTGCTATGGGAACTGAAGCTGCTGCCGGACTGGTTTTCGCGGGACGCAGCGCAGAGTTCCCGAGCTGGTTGGCGAGCTGCACAACGCCATCGTCGGGTTTCTGGCATCCACGCCGTCCAAACTGATGGTGTTGAATCAAGAGGACCTGCTGAAGCAGGCCGAGCAGCAAAACCTACCGGGCAGCACGATGGAATACCCGAATTGGCGCAGAAAAATGAAGTGCACCGTCGAGGAGCTGTGGACGTCGGGCGAGATCCGAGATTTCGCGTTGATGTTCCGTTCGTGGCTGGAGCGGACTGGAGAGCGCGGCTTCACCTAGGAGGCCGGTTACGCGAAATAGTCCTTCACTTTATCGAGCAGGCCCTTCTCGTGAGGCTCGTTTTCCTCAGGGAGAGTTTCGCGAAGTTGCTCGAAGAGCTTGCGCTGCTCGCGTGTAAGCTTGCTGGGGACTTTGACGTCCACCTGAACGTACAGATCGCCCCGGCCGCTGCCCTGCAAACGCGGCACGCCGAGATTCTTTAACCGGACGCGCGAGCCGGTCTGGACGCCTTCGGGGATTTTGACCGACTCCAGCCCGTCAAACGTCAGCAGGTTGATTTCGGTTCCCAGCGCGGCTTGCGCGAGATTGATCGGAACCGTGCAGAACAGATCGTCGCCCTGGCGCTCGAAGATGGGATGCTCCTTCACCTTGACCACCACATACAGGTCGCCGGACGGGCCGCTATTGAACCCGGACTGGCCTTCATGCGCGAGCTTTCAGATGGGTGCCGGTGTCCACGCCGGCGGGAATGGTGACCTTGAGCTTCCGTTCGGTGCGCACCTGCCGCTCGCCGCGGCATTGGGTGCACGGACGTCGAATAATCTGGCCGCGTCCCATCGCATTGCGAGCAAGTACGCCGGATCTGCAAGAAGCTTTGCTGATAGACCACTTCGCCGCGGCCGTGGCACATGGGACAGCTCACCAAACCGTCGTTCTTTTCGGCTCCGCTTCCCTGGCAGCGCGAGCAAAAGTCCATGCGGGGCACCTGGATCTCGACGCTCAGCCCGCGAATGGCGTCTTCGAGCGTGATTTCGAGATCATAGCGGAGATCTTCGCCGCGCTGCGCGCGATTGCGTCCCGCGCCCGCGGCGCGCTCCTCCACCGAACAGATCGCCGAACCCGAACAGATCGCCTAGGATGTCGCCGAAATCGTTGAACTGCGTCGGGATCGAAGCCTTGACTGGCGCCGAAGCCCTGCAGACCCTGGTGGCCGTAGCGGTCATAAGCGGCGCGCTTTTGCGGATCGCTCAGGACGCTGTACGCCTCGGCGGCTTCTTTGAACTTCTCCTCGGCTTCCTGATCGTTGGGATTGCGGTCGGGATGATATTGAAGCGCCAGCTTGCGGTAGGCGCTTTTCAGCGACGGATCGTCACAGTCGCGGCCCACGCCCAGGACTTCGTAATAGTCGCGCTTCGTGGCATTCATCTTACTTCTTGGTTACCGCCACTTTCACCATGGCCGGGCGCAGCGGGCGCCCGCGAAAATTATATCCTGGCTGGTATTCATCGAGGATGGTTTGTTCCTCCACGTCGCCGGTCTCCACCATGTCGACGGCGTGATGGAGGTGAGGATCGAATTTCTGCCCCTTCGCTGTAATCGGCTCTAATCCCAGCTTCTTTAACGAGTCCACCAGGCGCTGGTAAATCAGCTCCATGCCGCGCGCGTAGACTTTGTCGTTGGTATGGGTCTTCAGAGCCCGCTCGAAATCGTCCAGAATCGGCAAAACAGCCCGGACGCTTTCGGCGTTGGCATATTCCATGACATCCGACTTTTCGCGCTCGGCGCGCCTGCGGAAGTTGTCGAATTCGGCCTGGCGGCGCAGCAAGCGGTCCAGCAACTGGTTTTTCTCTTCGAGCAGGCGGTCGCGGTCTGCGGTGACCGATTCCAGAGACCCGGACCCAGCATTGGGAACGCTGTCCGGCGAATCCGCGGTAGCGGCGCTGTCACCGGTGTCGACAGTAGATTCCTTATCCATACTTTCAGTGTATATAGTTCGCAGTGTATATAGTTCCAGTGTATAAGGTCGCTCAAAACGCAGCTGAGGAAAATGTCAGACCGGCAGGCTTCCGAAGGCCTGCCCAACATGATACACAGCCGACATCGCTTTTCCGTAGTTCATGCGCATGGGTCCCAGCACCGCGATTTTGGCGGATAAGCCGCCCGCGAGCGAAATCGAGATTCCGATGAGCGAAAGCTCGCGCATGCTGGGATGCACGTCGCCCAGGCCCACCTGCACGGCCAGCTCGCCCGCCGGTGGTTCGAGGAAACGATCCAGCAACTGCAAAATGCGCTTCTTTTCTTCCAGCGTGTGGAACAGCTCCCGCAGCTTTTCGCGCGTCAGGTGCAGATCCAGCCCTACCAGATTGCTGGCGCCTTCCAGGTGAATCTCCGGCGCAACTTCAATATCCAGCAGACCCTTGGCGTACAGCTCATTCAAGCGTTTGAGAATCGCATCGTAGGCCGCGCTCTGCTGCTCCAGGCGCCGCTCCAGCTCGCGCGTGGATTTCAGAAAGCATCCACCCGGTGAAGTTGTGATTGATGTAATTGCGGATGGACTCGAGCTCGCCCTGCGAAACGCTTTCATCCACAGTCACCACCCGGTTGCGCACCATGCGATCGCGCGTCACCACGATCATCAGGACGCGTTGATCCGCCAGGGCGATCAATTCGATCTGGTGCAGTGTCTGGCTGGAAGCCGGAATGGCCGCCGTGATCCCCACGCTGCTAGTCATTTCGGTGAGCATGTGCGAGGACCGCTCCACGCGCGCCTCCATGGTGCTCAGCCGGCTCAACTCCGTCCGCAGGCGTTGTAACTCAGTTACCAGCACGCGGCCGCGTGTAAGCGACTGCACGTAGCTGCGAAAAGCCTTTTCAGTTGGAACGCGTCCGGCCGAAGTGTGGGGCTGCGAAAGTTACCCACCCTCGTAAAGGTCGGCCATCACGTTGCGGATGGTTGCGGGGCTCAGATGATCCCTGCCTTCCATGGCGATAGTACGCGAGGCTACAGGTTCGCCGGTCTGGATGTAGGCCTCGACGATGGAATGCAGCACATCCTGTTCGCGATGGGTCATTTTGAAGACTTTTCGAAAAAACGAAGCCAGACTCGACAACAAACTCGTACTGATTTGATTGTAAAGGACTTTACACCTCGGGGTCAAGTGCAACGGCCAATTCGGGCTAGACCCGGCCCTAGGCGCTCTTCAGCTCCCTCTCGACCGCGCTGGCGAAAACGTCGATGTCAGACACCGTGCTGTAGATGTGCGGCGTGATCCGGAGCCCGTCGTATTCATCGTGAGCCACTCGCGCCGTAACGATGTTGTAACTGCTGAGGAGCGCGTCGTGGATCTTCCCTGGATCGGCATTGTTGAAAGCCAGAAAGCCGATGCCGCAAGACATGCTTGGATCGGGGCTATGCAGAATCTTCACCTTCGGATTCTCGGCCAGGCGATGTGCCCAGCGGTCGCGCAAGTAGCGCAGGCGCGCGGCCTTGCGGTCGATCCCAATGTTCTCGCTGAAGACCAGCGCCTGGCTGATGGCGTTGTGGTTCGCGGCCGGGTGCGTCCCGATCTCCTCGAATTTCCGGATATCGTTATCCTGGCGCGCCTCGGACGCCATCAGGGCCCAGGTGCTCGGGATGCGTGATTTCCGCACGTACAGGAACCCCGTGCCGATGGGAGCGCAGGCCCATTTGTGGAGGCTGGTTCCGTAATAGTCGCAATCCAGATCGGCAATCGAAAACGGGAAGTGGCTGAAAGCATGGGCGCCATCCACGATCACCGGGATATTGCGCGCATGCGCCATCTCGCAGATGCGCTTGATGGGAAAAATCACGCCCGTGCGATTAGTAATGTGACACACGTGAATGAGCTTGGTTTTCGGCGTGACAGCGCGCTCGAAGCGCTGGTAAAGATCGTCCACGCTGGGCGGAGGCACCGGGAATGAGATCGCCTTCAGCACGATCCCTTCGCGGCGCTCCCGCTGGCGGAAGGTAGTGAGCATGCGAGGATAATCCTGGTTGGTAGTGAGCACCTCGTCGCCCGGCTTCAGATCGATACCGCACTGTGCGATTTCGAGCGATTCACTGGCGTTGCGGGTGATGGCCATCTCCTCGGGGTCGCAGCCGGCGGCAGCGGCCAGGCGGCGCCGCACCGGTTCGATCTGTTTTTCGAGATTGTCGATCATGGTGTGCCAGGGTCCCATGTCGCTGAATTCGATATAGCGCCGCAGGGCGTCCTGCACCGGGCGAGGAGCGGGACTGACGTGGCCGTTGTTCAGATTGATCACATTGCGATCAACGGTGAAGGCGTCGCGGATCTCGGCCCAGTAATCCTCATCGCGGGCGACATCCTCAGGTTTGCGGCCAGCCACGGATTGTCCGGCCGCCCAAGCTTTCTCGATAGCGTTGTCTTGAAACGCAACCAGGGCGGCCGAGCCTGAAGCAATTTGAAAGAAGGCGCGGCGATTCATAAGTCCCTCCTTCGAGAGCCTTACCTTATCAGTGTTACCCTACCACAGGATCTTCAGAGCTAACTGCACGTTACGGGGAGCGCCAGGGCCGATGCCCGGAGCGCCGAAGCCGACGTCGTACGTCGAGGCTATCGTTCCCAGATTGCTACCGGAAACGTTGTTGGCTATTAGATAATCTTGGCCGGTGCCATAGTTTACAAAATTGAAGAGGTTGTAGATCTCAACCCGAAACTGAGCTTTCACGTGTTCGGTGATTCCGAAGTTCTTAAACACAGAGAAGTCGATCTGCTTAGTGCCGGGCCCGTAAAACTCATTGCGGCCCTGATTCGAATAGGTGCCCTGGGCCGGCGACGCGAACGCCGCCGGATTGAAGTAGTAATAGGTGCTAGCGGCTCGATCGGAAGCAGGCACGTCCGCGAAGGGATTGCCAACCACCTCAGCACGATCATTAAACTCGGCGGTGCCGCTGGAATCGTTACCGGACAACACCGTAAACGGTTGGCCGGTGAAGAACGAGAACAGAGTGGTGAACTGCCAGCCGCCTAAGAGCAGCTTGTGGCTACCCGGCTCAGGCGGCGCATAACTCAAGAACATGGAAAAGGATTGACGAATGTCGAAATCCGAATTGCCGTATTCGCACTCCAAGCAATAGCTGTCCTGAGGAACGATGTGGCGCGCATAGGACAGGTCGTCCAGGGAGTGCCCATATGTGTAGGCGACCTTTGAGGTGAAGCCGTGAAAATTGGTGGTCCGCAGCGACGCGATCAGGCTGTTGTAATTGGAGTTGCCGACGGACTGAACTTCATTGATGGCGGCCAGGTTGGGAAACTGGCTGGCGTAGGGCCGCGACGAATTTACTTCGGGCGAACCGATCGGGATCTGATTGATATCCAACATGTCCGCCAAGTGGCGGCCCAAACTGCCCGAATAACCAACCTCACCCACCACATCCTTCGCCAACTGATACTGAATGTTCAGATGGGTATTCAGGCTGTAGCCGTCGGTGAAGTGTCGGCTGACGGAGAACGCGCCGAAAGGACCGGTGGCCGAATTTGTCGCAAAGATTGGAACGCCTGACTCGAGAGTGATGGGCGCTGGATTCGATAGCGCCAAAACCGGCTTGGGTCCGCCGATGTTGTCGTTAACTCCGGACGCGGCGCCGTTGTCTGTGCCGCTATCGCCGAGGAAGGAGATGTTGGGGGCCACATAGAACATGCCCCAGCCGCCGCGAATCACCAGCCTTCCGCCGGCGTGGGGTTGGTAAGCAAATCCTACGCGCGGAGCAAAGTCGTGCAGATCGCGAGGCCATAGGGTGCTACCCAGGCCATGCGTCCCGACATAGGTGATGCCGCCGTCAGCGGGAATGAAGGTCGAAATTAAATCCTTCGGATTGGTCATCGGGCTCTGGTACATCCAATTCAAGCCGAAATTGAGGGTCAGCTTCGAGGTCACCTTCCATGAGTCTTGACCGAAAAAAGAACCTCCCGGGAGATTGTAAATGCGCTGCTGGTTGCCGTAGGTGATGCTGGCGCGATCAGAATCGAGGCGGCCGGAGAGGAAATCCGCAAGCGCGTTCAGCGATGCCTGGCTGGAAGAGTTGGGGAATCCCCAGCTGTTCGTCGGATTCGCAGTGGCAAGCGGCCCCTGCGAGCCATCGAAGGTGAACGCCCCGGGCGCACCGGCGTCATAAAACACATCCAAGCGCGCATAGCGGTACTCACCGCCGAAACGGATTTCATGGGATCCCGTGGTGTAGGTGAAGGTCTGATCGATGTGACCGGTGGTGTCGATGCGCCCGAGCGGAGGCGTTAAGCCGATTGAGTCGAACCCGGAGATTGTGATGTCCGGGGAGCCAAAATCCTGGGGATTCGTTACGCCGGTGTTAAATCCGATGGAGGGCATGTTGAAGCCGTGATTGTTGTCATCGAAGACCTGTTTGAAGTAGTTCACCCCAACCAGCGTTTGCGCGACAAAGCGGGGCGAAATGACAGCGTTGTAAACCAACGAAAAGTTGTGCATGCGGCTGGGGGCCAGCTGGAAGTAGTAGGGTACGGACGAGCCGACGTATTCCACCTGATTGCCGGTGCCACCGAAGTAGCGGAAGGCGATATTGTTCTTCTCATTGAACTGATGATCCAGCTTGATCACGCCGTTGTAACTGTTCGAGAGGTTGATGCCACCCCCGTTGAAATTGTTGAAAGTGGCGGGCCCGGTGAGGCTGTTACCCGGCCAGAGGTAGGCGATGGTGCGCAGCATCAGCGGGTTCACCGCTACCCCATCCGCCGCCATTTGCGCCGAGGCTGCGGAAACCCATGCGGCCGAAGGAGTAGTTCCTATGGCAGTGAGAACCTCCCGGTAGTTTTGCTGCTCATAGTTCATGAAGAAGAAGGTGTGGTTCTTCACGATGGGGCCGCCAAGCGAACCACCCCATTGGCTGTTTCGCAGCTCAGTACTGGGCGAACCAGGAGGGGTGAACCAATCGGCCGCCGCCAGAAACTCGTTTCGGTTGAAGTAGTACGCGGAGCCATGGAAGCTGTTAGTTCCCGACTTGATCACCACGTTCAGCGCGCCACCCGAGTTGCGGCCCTCTTCAGCGCTGTTGCTGCTCTGCAGCGAGAACTCGGCGATGGCATCGATCGGAAGCAAGGTGCCGGCAATGCCCGACACGCCGCCTTGGTTGACGGCATTGACGTTGTGCCAAAGGTCGTTGTTGTCCGCGCCGTCGATCTTCCAGTCAATACCCCCATTAGGCCGCGACCCGTTGAGGGAGCCGGCGGCGTTGGCGCCCGGGTTGAACTTCAGCAACTGCGTGAAGTCGCGGCCATTCAAGGGAATGTCCAAGAGCTGCTGGGTGTTGATGATGCTGGTCTCCGCCGACGAAGAAGTCTCAATTGCCACAGCCTCGGCCGCAACCTCTATGGTGGCCGCCTGTTTGGCCACCTCCAGCTTCAGGCCGACGGTGGCGATCTTGCCCGCATCCACCAGGACGTCGTGCACGTGAACCGTGTCAAAGCCCGACTGGGTGACGGTGATGTCATACTTGCCGAGCGGGAGATCCGGAAAAACGAACTCACCCGAGGAAGTAGTAGTGCCTTCGCGCGTCAAGCCCGTATCTGGACTCACCAGCTTAACGGCTGCGCCGGCAACGGCTGAACCGGAGGGATCGGCGACCGTTCCCGAAATGCCGCCGCGGAAGGTTTGGCCTACTAACACACCAGTCATCAGGCAGAGGACGGTGAATGCTACAACCAGGCTTCTTCTCAAATCCATGTGGCTTTCCTTTCGTCCGAAAAATGTATCGTTCCCGGTGATGTGGCGGAAGAATGGGAAATTCGGCCCCACCGGAGTAAATCAAAGCTCGGATCAACAGGGATGCGAAGCAGCAGCTACGCTTGGGACTGCGCCAGCCAGGGGCTACAGGTTTTCTTGGTTACGCCCTTGCAAAAAGTGTTTCTTTTTTACCATGGGAATCAAAGAGAAGTCAAATTCGCGTCAAGCGCCGGCCGCGGCCTCCCTCAGCGACGCGATGCGGGGGGCCCGGCTTTTGGGACTGTCCAGGCCAAAGGATCGGGCGTCGCCGAGTTGGTCCCGTACAAAATCCTCAGTGCGTGTGACCGCGTTCTGGAGTGCTTTGTCCTTCTTGACGAAGGACACCCAAGCGATTGATTCGGTGGGCTGATCGTATTCCCAGAGGCCAACCAGGCGACCGCGATCGACGATGGCGAGGTTTTCGAAGTCGTCGAACAGGGATCGATGTTCAAACATCGAATCGATGCTACCCAGCAGCGAGTAGCGCGGCTCCTTCGGGGGTTTGAAGGCGTCAAAGTCAGAGCGGTCTCCAGGTAGAAAGAAGAGCTGGTCACTGGGCATCGCTTCGAGGGGCCCCAGTTTCAGGGGCTCGAGCGCGGCCTTCGCGGCTTTGACGCCCAGCCCAGAGAAGCGCTGAAATTCCGCAGCCGATGCGGGTCCGAACCAGGCGAAGTACTTTCGGGCCAGTTCGGTGTAGACCTCCTCGGGCGACAGTTTGAATCCACGCAGCGGGTTCGGCCGCCACAGCGCGTATTGATAACGCTGCTGATCGAAGCGGCCGTTTACGGGAACACGCCGGATGTCGCCCGACGCCTGTAGCTGTTCAAGCGCCACCGGGAGGGTGGTGGTAAGTCCCTTCTTCTTGCCTTCGGCGCCGAGGTTGCGGACAGCTTTGCCGGTGACTTCGCGCAACCCGTCGGGATCGAGCGGGCCTTTCTCGAGAGCAGACACCACGGCATCGCAGAGCTCGTCGATTTCTTTCTCGCTTACTCCCAGCTTGATGGCGGTCTTTCTCTCGCCGGCGAAAGCTTGTCCGGCCGCGAGCCCCAGTGTGAAATCGGACGCCGGGAGCACGTAAGTGCAGCCACGCGCGCTCGGCAACTCGTAAATCTGGAGTTTCTTCGCGGCCGCATCGGCTTGCTCGCGGTTGATTCCGGCGCGCGCGAACAATGCCAGATAGGGCGACACTCCGCCGACCGAGCGGGCCCAGCCCGCACGCTGCAATACGTCAGTTGCGGACTTACCTTCCAAGGAGCCATCCAGTCCTTGGCGATGTGCGTACCAGGCGCGAAGTTTAGCTGGATCGAGCATGGCGAATTCCTCCTTACCAATGCTGCTCTGTGGCCGAAGAACAGCTCGACAAATAGCGGTTCTCGCCTTCCATGCGATCGAAGACCGACTGGATAGCGACGCGCCCCGGCCCCCACAATCGCAGCCAGTAATAACGATTGGTCCAATTGCCCCACATGCTGAAACCGGAGCTGGGATGTTCGAAATGCAATTGCATCTCGACGGTCGGGTCCTTGAAAATGAGCGCGGTCGGTTTTACCAGGATGGTCTGGCCGGGCGCGAGATTGCGGACGAACACGTTGCCGGCGGCGTGCAACAACAGCAGGCCGGGCGCTTGCGGCGCCGAAAAGCGGTCCATAAACATGCCGACCGGGTAATGCGTTTCCCGGTCGTCGCCCGATTGCGTGGTGTACCAGACGTTGGTGGTGAACCAATCGTAGGCGACGTTGTTGGTGGCCAGCATAAACAGGTGCTCGCGCACGTCCACTTCTTCACCGGGCTGCAACGGAAGGGCAATCATTTCGCCGGGCGCGTCGCGCGAGAATGCGATGTGGCCGGGGCCGTGCGCCTGCGTCATGATCAGCGGCAATCCGGCAAACACGCGCTTCCATCCCGAAGCGAGCGGCATGGTGGTGATATTGACCTGCGGATCTTTCCACAGCAGAATGTGATGCGTGAAGTAGATGCTGTCGGAGCCCGCGAGATTTACGTCGGCCACCGGCACGTAAAGGCCCTCGATCTGACAGAAGGAATCGCCGAACTGGAGCTTGGCCATGTCCTTGCGGCCCGGCAGCTCGGTCCAGCCGGATGCGCTCTGGATGGGCGGTGCTTTGAGCGTGGCGCCGCAACGCGGGCAGCTCAAGTGCGAAGCATCGATTTGGGCAGCGCACCAGGGGCAAACGGCTGGGACACCTGCGGGAGTTGTCGTCTGCTCAGGGGCGCGCGGCGGCGGTTCGGGCGTGCGTGGCGGAGGCGGCGCGGGTGCGTGTTGGACGGCGCTGCCGCAGGCGGTGCAGAAATTCGCGCTGTCTTGGACGGAACTACCGCAGTTGGTGCAGAACATGAGTCTTATTCCGTGTGATGATGCACGTACATGGACTGGATGCCAATGCGCCCCGGTCCTGTCATCCGCGCCAGGCTCATGTTCGCGCCGCCGAACAGCCCGCCCAAGCGTTGAAACTCCACTTCCATAGTCACGCTGGAATCCTTGTACAGAAACGCCCCCGGCTCCACCATGATGCTCTCGCCGGCTTTCAGTTTGCGCTCGAAGACATTGCCGTAGCCATGCAGCAGGACCAATCCCGGAGTGCCGGTGGTGACAAAACGGTCCATGAACATGCCCTGGCCGCCGAACAAAATGTTGGTCAGCCCTTTCACCCGCACGAAGGAATAATCGATCTGGTGCGAGGCCAGCAGGAAGGCATGCTCGCGAACATCTAACTCCATCCCGGGATGCAGCGGCAGCACCACCAATTCACCGGTGGCGTCGCGCGAGAATGCGATGCGCCCCGGGCCGGTAGCGACGCTGATGATGAACGGCATGCCTGCAAACGCGCGTTTCAGGCCGCCCGGCAACTGCAGCACGGTGAGCGGAACGTTGTCGTCCTTCCACAGCATGATGTGATGCTCGAAGAACACCGAATCGCGCGGGCCCAGGTGAATTTCGGCCACCGGAACGATCTCGCCTTCCACCTGGCAGGTGCTGGAGCTGAATTGAAACTCGGTCATGTCGCGCAGGCGCGGAGCTTCGCGCCAGCCCGATTCGCTGACCAGATTGCGGATATCCAGCGGCGCGCCGCAGGTGCGGCAGGTGAGCGCCGCTTTCTCGTTCATGCCCTGGCACCACTGGCATTGGATCCGTTCGAAAGACTCCGGCGCGCTGGCCAAAGAACACCTCCGCGGCTGTCATGGTACCAAGTGAGCAGTGCAATCGGCACTTCATCGGTTGAAATAACGCAGTCGCCGAAGCGTCGATAATAGGAGGGCAGACAGGCCACTTGGCGGGCGTCCTGAACGCGGGCGTCTAATCTATAGAAGACATGCGATTTCCCCGTTCGAGCGGCATCCTGCTGCATCCAACTTCGCTGCCCGGGCGATACGGCATCGGCGACTTAGGCGCTGAGGCGGGGCGCTTTGTCGACTTTCTGGCTGCCGCCGGGCAGACGCTGTGGCAAGTGCTGCCGCTCGGTCCCACTGGTTACGGCGATTCGCCCTACCAATGTTTTTCCGCACAGGCCGGTAATCCGTTGCTGATCAGTCTGGAGAGCCTGGTGGAAAAGTCCTGGCTGGATGCTTCCGCGCTGGATGGCACGCCCGCGTTTCCAGAAGACCGCGTGGATTTCGAGCAGCTGGTTCCGTGGAAGACCGCGGTGCTCCAGTCGGCCAAACCGCCGTCATCGGACTTCGCGGGATTTTGCGAGGCAAACGCAGATTGGCTCGACGATTTCGCTCTGTTCGTAGCGCTGAAGGAGCAGCACGGCGGCGTGGCATGGAACAAGTGGGAGCCGGGGGCGCGTGATCGCGACCCAAAAACCTTGGCTGAGTGGCGCGAACGATTGGCTGCTCCGGTAGCTACCCAGAAATTTCTGCAGTTTGCATTCTTCGAGCAGTGGCGTGAGCTGCGCGAGTACGCGCGAGCGCGGAACGTGCGGATCATGGGCGACCTGCCGATTTATGTCTCGCACGATAGCGCCGACGTTTGGGCCCATCCCGAGTATTTTGAGTTGGACCAGCAGGGCAATCCCACGGTGGTCTCCGGCGTGCCGCCGGATTACTTCAGCGAGACCGGCCAGTTGTGGGGCAATCCGATTTATCGCTGGGACGCGCTGGCCGCCGACGGTTATGGCTGGTGGCTGGATCGATTTCGCGCGGCGTTTGAAATGGTCGACATGATCCGGCTGGATCATTTTCGGGGCTTCGAGGCCTATTGGGAGATTCCGGCGTCGGAGCCGACCGCCGAGCATGGGCGCTGGGTGAAGGGACCTGGCGCGGCGCTCTTTCATGCGGCGCAAGCGGAGCTAGGCGAGTTGCCGCTGGTGGCGGAGAATCTGGGCGTGATCACGCCTGAAGTGGAAGCGATTCGTCACGAATGCGGGTTCCCGGGGATGGCCGTGCTGCAGTTCGCATTCGGCACCGATTCACAAGCGCCGACCTTCCGCCCGCACAATTATCCGCGTGAAGTGGTGGCTTACACGGGCACCCATGATACCGATACGACGGTGGGCTGGTGGTCGAGCAAAGGGCGCGGAGAGAGCACGCGATCGGAAGAGGACATTCGGCGCGAACGCGATTTCGCGATGCGGTACCTCAACACTGACGGCCGTGAGATTCATTGGGTACTGATCCGCACGCTGATGGCTTCGGTGGCGGATACGGTTCTTTTTCCGCTGCAGGACGTGCTGGGGCTGGGAACGGAAGCCCGCATGAATCTGCCGGCTACGATGGGCGGAAACTGGCGCTGGCGATATGGCAGGGGGGCGTTGACGCCGGCAATCACCCAGCGTCTCCGCGAGTTGGCACAGTTGTACGATCGCTGATGTGAAACCAGGCTGGTTCAGCGCACGGTCACGGTGATATCGCGGGAGGTGAACAATTGCCCGTCGTTGGCCGTGGCGCGCAAAACATAAGTGCCGGGCGCGCCGAAACTCGCTTTCGAAGTCAGCGACACGGGCTCTCCGTACAGCACGGCGGAGGCCTGGGGATCGAAGGTAACTTTGCCCGGTCCGCGATATAGAATCCATTTGATCTCGACGCCGCGCGGCCGGCGAGGCTTGGAATCGCGATCCGGATTGGAAGGCGTGCGCCGGTACGGTTTCGGAAGACCGTCGTCAGTGGCAGAGGCAGTCAAGGTCGCGGCGTTCGGCAACGTGATGGTTGAAACATCGCCGAGGGTGAGCGACGGAGGTTTGTTGTTGGGATCAGGGACGCCGCCGCCCATATTTTCGACGATGACATCCTCGCTTAGTTCCCACACCGGCTGAAGCCATCCCTTGGCCTGATTGGTGTGCCCGCGCGACGTCAGGGTCCAAATCACCTTCTGTTGCTTGTCCCAATTGGCGGGCACCACCACTCGAAACAGGAAGCGCTGGCGGCGCGGATAGAAATGCGTCGGCTGTCCGCGATCGCCGGATGTGCCGGCGCCTGCTGTCGACAATGTTGTCGGGGCCGACGGGTATGTCGACCTCCTCTTCGTAATTCCGGTTGAGGTATCCGAAGACCATGCTGAAGGTGCCGTCGGGATTGCGCTCCCAGCCCTCAAACACCGGAGCGACGTCCTGGCCGCGCGAATACTGAACTTGGGCGCGCCCCGCGCTCACCGCAAACAATGCGGCCGACACCAGCAAAACCCAGCGCACTCGTTACTCCGCCTTCGCCAGAGTCTGCTTCCCTTTTCGCGCTTCCACCTGCTGCTTGAACTCTTCGTCGGAGAGATAGTAGTAGCTGACCCACGCGCCGCCCATTTCATCGACGGTGCGCTGCCCGTAGGTGATCAGGTTGTCGGGATCGGGATTGAACTTGTTCCCGGGAGAGTTGTCGTACCAGGAGATCATGTGCAGGACGGTCCCGGCCGGCAGCAGCGGCTGCTCGTCTTCAGCGTAGAGATACACCAGATGCCAGGCAAACTGGTATTTGCTGACGCAGCTCAGCATCTCCACCTTGTGCCCGCCCGGGTAAATGGCCTCCATGCACGAGGCCTTCCCGCGATTGTGCAAGTGCGGTTGGAACGATAAGAGCCGGGCCGGTTTCGCGAGCGTGTTATAGGCATCGAAGCGGACGTTGTCCGCGTTGGGCGGAATGTCGAGCTCCTTCGGATCGCCGATCTTTTCGGTAGTTTCGATGTACTTGGGCGTGTATCCCTTGGGATAAAACTTAAGGGCGAGCGCCACGTTCGCCAGAGTCTCTTGGCCCATCGGGTGCAGATGGAGGTTGAAGTTGATCTTCGTCCCGGCCTTCATCAAACGGCCCGCGCCTTCCGGAAATACGTCGGCGTTTTTTCCGAGAGCGTACTCGTTGAGAAATGTTCCCTGGACATTGTCGCCGTCGTCCGGATCGTCGTCGTGCTTCATGGACGTGGTTACGTGGTGAACGGCCCTGAAACCCTTGATGGGTTTGACTTCGATGGCCTTGATGTAGCGATCCTCGGTGAGGCCGGTGTCGACCAGAACGTCTATCCAGCGGTCGGATGCTTCGGCGGGAACCAACTGGTCCTTGGGCAAAGTTACGATGAGATCCGGCTGGTCGAAGTGCCACCGATCCGAATCGTCGAAGGTGCGCGGCCTGGGCATGTCGGCGGGATTTCCCTTGGGCGAGCCGCCATCCACCCACTTGACGATGGTCGCGATCTCTTCGTCGGACAGCGACACATCGTTCTTGAAATGCTGGACGCCGACGTTCTTGTCGATGTACCAGGGCGGCATCTCGCGCGCCAGAACTTTCTGCTTGATCGACTTGGCCCACGGCCGCGTTTCTTCATAAGTAAGCAGCGACATGGGAGCGAAGGTGTCGGGCCGATGGCAGGACTGGCAGCGGTTCTGGAGGATGGGCGCGACATCTTTGGTAAAGGTGACTTGGGCCTGGGAGATCGCCGCGATGGCGATGAGGCCGGGAATACCGAAAATAGCTTTCATGTAGCTACCTCCAGACGTGACCTCCTTGAGGCTATAGCAGACTGCTGAAAAAGGCAACCCAGCCGCCGATAAACACCGATCAACACGGATAAGACGAGATAGGATAGGACCTCAGTCAGATATTCAGGTAAATCATGCTTGATCACATCGGCCAGATTCCGGCGCATGCGGCACGGTCGTTTCAGGACAGGGAGGCACTGGTATTCGAGGGCCGGTCGTTCAGCTTCAACGACCTCAACGCGTTGATCGAGAAGCTCGCCGGCGGTCTTCACAGCCTCGGAATCGCCCAGCGCGAGGTAGTTACCCTCTACGCCTCGAACTCATGGGAATGGGTGGTCAGCTACTTCGCCATCGCCCGCATCGGCGCGGTCATCAACCCGGTGAACACGATGCTGACGCCGCCAGAAATCGAGTACGTGGTCAGGGATTGCGGCGCCCGGGCCATTATCACCTCCGCCGACAAGGCGCCGCCGATCATGCGGGTGAAGGCCACGTCGAAGGTCGGGGCAATCATCTCGTTCGGTGAAGCACCCGAGGGCGCGGTGTCGTTCGACGATCTGATCGCCCGGAGCCTGGCGCCGCCGCCTGCGGTCGAGGTTGCACCGGAAGCAATGTCCACCATCTGTTACACATCAGGCACCACCGGCCACCCAAAGGGTGCAATGCAATCGCACAAGGCCGTCATCTTCAACGGCGCCATGGCCGCCCAGTTCCATATGCGCGGCCCGGACGATGTGGTGGTCAGCGCGCTGCCGTGCCCGCATGTTTACGGCAATGTGCTGATGACCAGCATGATGATGTTCGGCACCAAACTGGTGCTGCACAAACTCTTCGATCCCGCCGCAGTGTTGGCGGACATCGCCCTCCACAAGGCAACGATCTTCGACGGCGTGCCGACCATGTACATGTTCATGCTGAACAGTCCGTCCTTCGCGTCGGCCGATCTCAGCAGCCTGAAGCGCTGCTATGTCGGGGGCCAGACCATGCCGGTGGCAACGATGGAGGCGGTGGAAAAGGGGTTCAAGGTTCCGCTCTATGAGCTGTGGGGCATGACGGAGATCGCCGGGCTTGGCTCAACCCACCCGCTCTACGGCAAGAACAAGCATGGCTCGATCGGCTGCGCGATGCCCTACTGCGAACTCCGCATCGCCGATGTGGACAATGCCTCCCGAAGCATGCCGCGCGGCGAGGTGGGCGAACTGATGGTGCGGGGTCCTATCGTGATGATGGGCTATTTCGGAGACGAGGCGAAAACGCGTGAGACGCTGGAGCCCGACGGCTGGCTCCATACGGGCGATCTCGGCACGATGGACGAGGATGGCTGCGTCTTCATCGTCGACCGCAAGAAGGACATGATCCTGACGGGCGGCTTCAACGTCTATCCCGCCGAAATCGAGCGGGTCCTGGCCACTCATCCCGACGTGGCGCTCGCCGCGGTGGGCCGTCAGCCCGACGCGATGAAGGGAGAGATCGCCAAGGCCTACGTGGTCCTCAAACGAGGCGCAACCTTGACCGAGCAGGGCCTGATCGACTTCTGCCGTCAGTCGCTGGCCGCCTACAAATGCCCGCGACGGGTCCAGTTCGTGGCCGACCTTCCGAAAACCAGTACCGGCAAGATTATGCGCCGGGAGCTCCACAGGCTGGATGTTTGAAGCGCGCACCTCTTGGTTTCATGGCTTGAGGCCTCGCTCACGGTCTGCTCGGCCGAAATCACACACCAGGCAGCGTTGTCGCTGCTCGCCGAGAGGAAGAATGAAGTATCGCTCAGTGACCCAACGGGCTTGATTCAGCGCTTGCGGATTGATGCCCAGGTAGGTGCCTACAATCGTGATTTGCTTTTTCCCCGTGTCCGCGTTGTACACGTCCATGAAGAGCTTGCCTCTATCGCGTCCGAAGCCCAGCGCGATCTGGCTATCCGGAGTGACGTGGACACTGCCGCTCGAACTCAGAAGCACGATCCAACTCTGGTCAGGTGATAATCGCGCCCGCTCGCCTGGCCAGATGTCCCCGCTTTTTAGGAACTGGAAGCCGTGAAATGGTAACGGTTGCGCCTTCGTTAAGAAAAGTTGATCGAGGTTAGCGAATATCTTCCAGTCGCTATATCGGTAGTCCGGTATTACTGTCCCGGCTTCCCACTCCGTTTCAGTCGCGGGACGAGGAACGTTTTTTGGATCCGAGAGATCGAGCTCGTATACGTTTTTTGTGTAGTATTTCCTGCCAAGCTTTTCAAATCCACGGATCAGGAAACGCGTTCCAAGCACACCCGGAACCCTAAATTCGTAGTCGGACGAGTAGGTATACTCCAACGGTGTAATGGAATGGAGCACGTCGTCATGTTGGATGTATGGCTGAATGCTCCAACCCTGCGGGAATCCGACGACGTGGCAGTACTCCTGAATGGCCGGCGTGATCTTTACGTCTACGCCGTCGGCTGCCCAGGAGCTCGCTGCCATGCTAAAGATTAAGACCGTGCGCATAAAACCTCCCAGGAAAAGGCGCGTTTCACGCGAACCTCTTCTGAAAAGAGCTGCGGCGTCTTAAGACACATGCTCCGTGGCTTGGACACGCGTCCACACGCCTTCCAATAGCGCAGGCACCCACTTTTCGGCGGGACAGGGGCTCCAACTCTGGCTGAGAAAGACGAGGTCACGATTCGTTGCGCCTATGCTCGCGCTTCCCAGCCCAAGGATGAAGAGCGAGCCTCTTCTAAAGGGACAACCAGCGACCTCGCCGGAGGTCTTCGCCTGACGTACCACGTTTGTTACTGAAAAGAGGCATTCGTCCGCGGCAGCATCCGTCGTTATTGAAGATCGAAGCGCTGGGTCGGCAGCAAGTTGCCTTTTATGCAGGCCATCAACAATTTCATTGCGGAAGCTCCTGGCCGGCCTGCTCCGCCAGCATGTACGCAGCGTACCACTCGGGCCAGTTCTCGTCACGCTGCCCGGTGCGCTTCTCGTGTTCGCCGTGGGCGGCCTCCGCGCGCCGCATCGCGCTGGCCAGATCGTTCACCGAAGCAAACGAAGCCACGCCGGGATCGATGCGCCCAGGCAGCCGGGTGGTGACCTCCTGCAAGAGCCAGGTGTTGCCGTCCGGGTCGGCGAACCGAGCGAAGGAGTTGTAGCTGGCATGCTCCGGTGCAGGCCCCCTGAGGCGGCCGGACGATCCCTCAGGCTGGAACTGGGCGCCTGGCGTTGCAGCGTGGAACACCTCGCTGATATTGACACCGCGAGCGGCGAGTTCGGCGCGCGCAGCCTGGATGTCGCTGACGATGAGGTAAAGGCCGTGGACCGATCCGGGCGCAGCCGGTGTGATGTTCGCGCCGAACTGAACCGAGCAGCCAGAGCCGGGAGGCGTGAACTGGACGATGCGGAAGCCGTTATCGAAGGGGAAGTCGGCATCGAGCCTCCACCCCAGGCTCGTGTAGAACTGCTTGGCGCGGTCGACATCCGAGACCGGGATGACGAGCGCTTCGAGCTTCATGTCGATTTGAGTCATAAGCGGATTCCTTTTTCAACGTTATACCAGGGAACGCGGCTCGCGGTTACGGGAGTAGAATTGTTCGGAGACCTATGCCCCTCTGGAGCAGATTGTTCGCGATGGCGGCTGGCGTCTTAGTCTTCATCCCTGCTTTGGCCGCGGATCTCGAGGTGCTTCAACTGCGGCCGAACTTCTACATGATTGCGGGGGCGGGCGGGAACATCGGCGTTCAAGTGGGAGTGGATGGCGTGGTGGTGGTCGACTCAGGAGCCGCCGCGAGCGCGCGATGCCGTGGTGGCCGCCATTAAGAAGATTACGCCGCAACCCATCCGTTACGTGATCAACACCAGCGCCGATCCCGATCATGTGGGCGGGAACGTCAAAGTCGCAAAAGCCGGGCAGACGCTGTTCACGGGGAACGGCGGGGCGGGGCTCGCCAGCAATTTTCTGGGAGGCGGAGCGTCGATACTTTCCGTGGAACAGGTTCTGACGCGAATGAGCGGGCCGAGTGGGAAGCCTTCGCCGTTTCCAATTGACGCGTGGCCAACTGAGACGTTCAATCAGCCGCGGAAATACATGTACCTCAACGGCGAGGGCATTGAAGTTTTTCATCAGCCTGCGGCGCACACGGATGGCGATGCGATAGTCTTCTTTCGGCGTTCCGATGTTGTGGTGGCGGGCGATGTATTTGACACCAGGCGGTTCCCGGTGATCGATGTCGCGGAGGGCGGCGGCATCAATGGCGAAATCGCAGCCTTGCAGAAGCTGGTGGAAACGGCCATTCCTTCGGTGCCGATCGTATCCCGCGAAGAGGGCACGCTGATCATTCCAGGCCATGGCCGCATCTGCGACCAGCTGGACGTGGTTGATTATCGCGACATGGTCACCATCATCCGCGACCGCGTTCACGATTTGATGAAACAGGGCCTCACGCTGGAACAGATCAAAGCAGCTTCGCCCGCCCGGGGCTACACGCGGCGGTACGGGTCCGACACGGGCTCGTGGACGACGAACGATTTCGTCGAAGCAATTTATCACACTATGGGTGCGGCATGGGTGAGAAGTGAAGGCCTGCCTTATCGCGGCATTCGTCACGCTGTCCGTCTGTGAAGCGCAGCCGCCGGCGGTCACCACGGCAAAAGCCTCCGCGCCGATCGACATTACGGGCTATTGGGTCGCTTTTGTGACGGAAGACTGGCGATTCCGGATGATCACGCCGCGCAAAGGCGATTACCAACCGGTGCCCCTGACTCCAGAGGCGCGCAAGATCGCGGATGCCTGGGATCCCGCGGCCGACGAAGCGGCGGGCAATCAATGCAAATCGTATGGCGGCGCGGCGATCATGCGGCTGGCTGCGCGATTTCACATTACGTGGCAGGACGATAATACGCTGAAGGTGGAGAGCGATTACGGCATGCAGACGCGGCTATTACATTTCAACGCGGCCACCATCATCGCTGGGCGAGCGCACATGGCAGGGCTATTCAAGCGCACAGTGGGAACGACCGGCATCGCTGAAGGTAGCGACAAGCAACCTCCGCGCAGGATATCTGCGAAAGAACGGCGTTCCGTATAGCGAGAACGCGACGGTAACGGAATATTTCGATATTGCGCCGATTCCCGAGTGGCGGGCAAGTGCTGCTGGTGACGGCGATCGTTGACGATCCGCAGATACCTTCGGCAGCCGTTTACCACGAGTTCGCAATTCAAGAAGGAGGCGGACGGATCGAAATGGGATCCACAGCCGTGCACCGCAAAATAATACTCGCCGTACGTCCTGGCTTTGTTCGCTGTGCCGGACCGCGCTCGCACAGGTGGAGCTTACCGGCTCGTGGACGCCAAGAAACCACGAGTTCCTTACGGGCGACGGGCTGCCGGTGGACTTCACGGGAATCCCGCTGAGCGAGGAAGGGCGGATTCGCGCGCTGAGTTATTCCGAGTCGCAACTCGAGATGGTGGAACACCAATGCCAGGGATGGCCGGCCTTTTATCTGGTGCAGGGACCATTTGGTTTGAAGATCTGGAGCGAAACGGATCCGGTTAAAGGCAACGTGATCTCTTATACCATCGGCGGGTGGGAGGACCGGGCGCCGATGACGATTTGGATGGACGGCCGGCCGCATCCGTCCGAATACGCTTTGCACACGCGCTCGGGTTTCACCACCGGCACGTGGGAAGGCAACACGCTGGTCACCTACACCACGCACATGAAGGCCGGGTTCCTGCGAAAGACCGGCGCGCCATCGAGCGATCGAGCGACGACGACCATGCGCTTTTACCGCCACGGCGATATCCTGACGATTCTCGAGATCATCGAGGATCCGATCTATCTGGCGGAACCGTGGATCCTGTCGAGAAGTTTTCAACTGAGCGCGACGCCTCAGCCTGCCATCGGGCCGCCGTGCGTCAGCGCCTATGAAGGAAGTGTTGGGGCGACGGCTCCGCATTACTTGCCGGAGAAGAATCCGTTTGTCGATGAGATGACCACGAAGTACGGCGTCCCGCGCGACGCCGCCATCGGAAAACCCGAGACGCTTTATCCGGAGTATAGGAAGAAGTTATGAGGAAAAGAATCGCGATTGCGGCAGCCATGGCGCTGCTCCCGGCTGCACTGTGCGCGCAGTGGCTGGACTACCGCACGCCGGGGGTTCCGCGGACCGCCGACGGCAAGCCGAACCTGACGGCTCCCGCGCCCCGAACATCGGATGGCAAGCCCGACTTCACGGGTCTGTGGAGCATGCCACTTGATACGGCGATCGGCAATATCGCGGTCCGCAATACCGGGGACCTGAAGCCCGCCGACGTCCAGCCGTGGGCGCAAGCGTTGGTTCGGCAGCGCGCCGAGAGCTTCTCAAAGGACAACCCGCGATACCACTGTCTGCCCGAGGGTCCGGGCTACAGCACCGGCGCGGGAGGCATGAAGAGGATCATCCAGACTCCGGCGATGATTGTCATCCTGAACGAAGATCTCACGTACCGGCAGATTTTCATGGACGGCCGCGCGCTCGAGACCAATCCCAACCCGAGCTGGATGGGATACGCGGTGGGCCACTTTGACGGGGATACGCTGGTGGTGGAGAGCTGCGGGATTCAATGACCGGACCTGGCTGCTGGACGGCTATCCGCATACGGAAAAATTGCGCATGACGGAGCGTTACCGGCGCACCGATTTCGGCCACCTGGAAATCACCGTGACGTTCCAAGATCCGGGAGCTTACTCGAAGGCTTGGACGGTGCCGGCTCGCGCGCAGTTGGCTGTTGACACGGAGATGCTGGAAACCGTCTGCAATGAAAATGGCGATAGCAGGACAAGAGCACTGGGTGGGCAAGCTCACCGATGACGAGCGGTCGGCGGTGAAAGTCGCGCCCGAAATCCTGGCGAAATATGTGGGCGTTTACAAGGGGCCGTATATCCAGGGTCCCCGCACGGTGGAAGTTAGTTTCTCAGGCGGCGCACTGTTGATCAGCGTGAATGGAGGGCCGAAGCAGCGCGTTTTTCCGCAGTCGGAAACCAACTTTTCCGGCACAGGACTGACGTACCGGTTCATCCGGGATGAGCAGGGCATCGCAACCCACCTTATCGAGGGACACGTGTCGGGCGACTACAAGTACGAACGCCAGAAGTAACGCTGGGGCACTTAGGCGGCCAATTACTTCAACGACGGCTCGGTTACGCCGGGCGTCAATGTGGCTGCGACATAACCATTTTTTGCGACAATTGCGGCGCGCTGCCTGTAGAAGTCCGGATCTTCCGGCGTCCAGGTAGCGAGTCCGTCGACGTAGCGGTTGCACAAGCAAAAAAATGCGGCGATCAGGACGGTGTCGTGAATCTCCAGATCGGTGGCACCCAGCTTGCGGGCGCGATCGACGTCGGCGCTGGTGACGTGCTTGCCTCCGAGTTGAACTTTGCCCGCGATGGCGAGCAGCGCTTTCAACTTTTCGGAGATGTCGGCGTTTTCGAAATCGAGCTTCACCTGCTCTACCAATTCTTCATTGCCACCCAGTTGATGGGCGGCGATGGCGCCATGGATGGTCTGGCAGTAAAAACAGTCGTTGCGCGCCGAAACGTGCGTGGCGATCAGTTCGCGCTCCGCTTGGGTGAGCGTGTGCGGTCCGCGAAGCAGCACGTCGACCAGCTCGTTCATTGGCTGGGCCGTTTCCGGCCGGAACTTCATGGGTCCGCGGATGCCGGGAAATCCTTCGGGAAGGTTAATGTGTGCCATAGTTATTTCTTTTCGTCGCGGATATATCCGCGCCTGGCGATGTTCTGGCCCTGAAGCCGATGCGCCTCCGGAGACATTTCGGGCACTCCGGTGGCGGTGATCCAGCGATTGTAGAAATTGAAGAGCGCGCAGGTTGTGATGGCGTAGTAGATTGCCTCGTCGTCCCAGCCGGCGGCGCGGACCTGTTCCACGTCCTCCGCGGTTATGGCCGGAAGGTTTTTCGTAATCTTCGAAGTGAAACGGAGCAGGGCTTTTTCTTTTTCTTCCAACGGGGATGTCTCAAGGTCGGTAAGAGCGCTCCATACCAGTGTTTCGCTGCCGAATAAATCAACGGCCGCGGCGGCGTGCGCTTGGGTGCAGAAGCGGCATTCGTTTTGATACGACGTCGATGCGGCAATCAATTCGCGGAGCGCGTTGCTAATGGAGGCCGGAGACCGCAGCACGCCTTCGCTGAAGCGCGCCAGATGAACGGTGAACGATTCGCGAAACGCAAACAGGTCCCAAATCTTGGAGTATGGCTGGTCGCGGCTGCGCGCAGAATCGATCAGGTCTCTATATACGCCAGCCTCGGGATAGACTCCAGCCTCGGAATAGACTCCAGCCTCGGGCTGGGACACGATGCCCGGGAGATACAACTGCTCGCTGTCATTCTTAGGAAAGGCCAGGGTAGTGGCTGACATAATGCTCCTTTCGTTGGCCCGCTATCGGGCGGCTGCGTCGGCGCTTCCGACCGTGTAGCCCTGCGCTGCCATGCGCGCGCCCATTTCGTCATACTGGCGAGAGTCGACGGGCGTGAACGTGGCGAGTCCATCCACGTAGCGATTGTACATAGAGAATGCGGCCGCAATTAGAACTGTATCGTGAATCTCCAGGTCAGTGGCGCCTTCCTTGCGCGCCTGCGCGATATCTTCCGTCGTCACGTTTCTGCCGCTCTGCTGAACGCCGCCCGCGATGGTGAGCAGGGCCTTGAGCTTTCCGCTGACTGGCGCGTTCTGGTAGTCGTCGCGTACGGCGTCGACGAGATCGTAATTCCCGCTGAGGTGATGAGCCGCCGCGGCCCGATGGCTGGTCTTGCAGAAGTAACAATCGTTTCTGTTCGAGACGAATGTGGCAATCATTTCGCGCTCGCCGCTCGTCAAGGAACTGGGGCCGCGAAGCAGCACCTCGGCCAGGGCGCGCAGGGGCTTGGCGGTCTCGGGTCGAAAAGCGAAAGCGCTGGTGATTCCCGGCAGGCCTTCAGGCAAATTTATGTGAGGCATGGTGTAGCTCCACTCAAAACATAAGCTTCAAGGCCAGTTGCAGCAAGCGCGGCGAGCCTGCTTGGAGGATCTGGCCGAAGGCCGGCGATTCGAGATCGTTCTCCGGCAGGCCGAAATCGGGGTGGTTGAGCAGATTGAACCACTCGGCGCGGAACTGAAGACGCATGTTCTCGCTGATATTGAAATATTTGAAAAGCGAAAAGTCGACATCTTCGATTCCCGGCCCCCGCACGACGTTGCGGCCCTCGTTGCCGAACTCGCCGGCCTGAGTTACCGGATTGAGTTGCAGGAACGGCGCGCGGCTGATCCATTCGTTGGGCGTGTGCGGCTGACCGGCGTTTGGATTGGAGATGAGATCGGGCTTGCTGGAATAAAAGCCGGTGATCTCGGGCGCGCTGCCCTGCTGAGAAACGTCGGCACTGTCATAAACGGTGAACGGAGTGCCGGTGGAGAGGCTGGCGATGGTATTCACTTGCCACCCGTTGAGGATCATGGCCGCGGCCGGCGAGGCATCTTTCCACAAGGGCAGCGCATAGCTGCCGCTGAATACGAAGCGCTGTCTGGCATCGAACAGCGAAGGCCCGTGCTCGGCGGCGAGATCGAAGGGATTCTGCGCGAGATCGTTCTCGCCGGCAACCAGCGTGGGCGCCGAGCCGGCCACGTTCAGCGTGGAGATATCGTCGAGAGTTTTCGAATACCAATAAGAAGCCGTGAAGCGGAGACCGTTCGCATATTGGCGCGAGAAAGACACTTGGAGCGCGTTGTAGGTGGAGTTGGCGATGTCGCTAAGAAGTCCAACCGAACCATAGTTGCACAGGCCGCTGGCGTTGCAGGTAGAGTATTGGCGCTGGTTGTTGTTAGCGAAGATGGTGGGGTTGGCCTCGATGAAACGCGGCAGGTGCGTGCCTTTGTCTCCGACATAGCGGATGTCGAGGAGGTAGTGTTTCGCGATCACGCGCTCTATGGAGAAATTCCAGTTCTGCGAATAGGGCGGGCGCATACCCATGGCGACGGTGAGCACGGTGGCGGGAGCGACAAAGTTGTTCAGACCGAACGGCGAGGGGCCGGCGCCATAGGGATTGGCAATGTTGAATCCAGGCCCCGGGAGCTGGTAAGCCTGAGTCCACGGCAGCGCGCTGACGGCGGCCTGTAGTGGGCCTCCGGTGCCATTGGTGAAGCCGTCGTAGAAGATGCCGTAGCCGGCGCGCACGGTGGTCTTGGCGTCTCCGAAGGGGTCCCACGCGAAACCGACGCGCGGCATGAACTCCTTCCAATCGATGGGAGCGATACCGGAAGGAACGCCAGGATCGCCGGGGAACAGCAGGCCCTCCGGCGCGCTGGGATAAACGGTAGATTGATGGCCGGGATCCCAAGCGTTCAGCCGGTTGCGAATTTCGGTGTAGGGAGTGTTGACCTCATAGCGCAGACCGAAGTTCAAAGTGAGATGCGGGGTAACGCGCCACTCGTCCTGCGCATAGGTGCCGGTGATCCACTTGCGAAGGCCGCGATCGAACTGGCCGCCGCCCTGGAAGAACTGCACAGATTGGCCGAGCAGGAAGCTGGCAAAGGAATCGCTGGCCGGGAAGGGAGCGAATACAAAGAAGCCGTTGGTGGCAATTCCGAAGAGGGCATTGATCTGCTGCCGGTCGAGCTCGGCGCCGAATTTGAGATTGTGGCGGCCGCGGGTCATGGCGATGGAGTAAGAGCCCTGATAATCGTTCTGGTAAGTATTCTGAGGGCCGGTAATCGGATTCCCGAGCGAGGCGTAGCCGCTGACGATCAGATAGGGCACACCTTCGTTGAGTCCCAGAGTGGGTTGGTAATCGAAACCGAGGCTGCTGCCGGGGGTGTGATTGAGGGCTTGCCCGTTTAAAAAGACATTCCTGAAAAATGACGCGCGGAAGGTTTGCACAGTCTGTGACGAGGTGAGATGAACCTCCGAGAGGGTGACGGAGTTGGTGGAGAGGTCGTCGGTGACCGGGAATCCGGGCACGCCGGCGCCGGCGATGGGCAGCGGATCGAACTCGTGCAGGCGCGATGTGGAATAGCGCAGGAAGAGCTGGTCTTTATCGCCGAAGTAGTGATCGAAGCGGAAGCCGCCCTGATCGTAATTGTTGATGCCGATCTGGGTGGATTCATAAACCTGGTTGGGCGCATTGGGGAGCGGGTAGAGTTGTTCCGCCTTGAGAGCGATGGGGCTGATCAGGCCCGGAGGAATCATGTTGTTGGGAAACTGCTGTCCGGTGAATTCATTAATGAGCGGCGGCTGGCCGGAGAAATCGCCGCGGTGTTCGGCGGCAGTGGGGACGATGCCGCCTTGCGTGGTGCCCGAGGAGTCGCGCTGGCCTTCGTAATAGAGAAAGAAGAAGTCCTTGTCTTTGCGGAGCGGTCCGCCGAGCGTTGCGCCGTATTGGTTGCGGTGCAGCGGTTCAGTTGTGGCGGCAAAAAAGTTTCTGGCATCGAAGGCATTATTGCGGAAGAACTCGTAGACATCGCCGTGGAAGGCGTTGCCGCCGGACTTCGTAACCACGGATGTGGTAGCGCCGCTGGTTTGGCCGTATTCGGGGGGAGCGTTGAGGGTGAGAATGCGGAACTCGCCGACGGCGTCGACCGGGATGCGGATGGCGTAACCGCCATTGACGCTGTCAACGTTGGTGGCGCCGTCGAGCAGATAGTTATTCGATTCCGGCGCAAGGCCATTGACGGCGAAAGCCTGTCCGGCACGCGCAATGCCGCCGGCTTCGGCGAGACCGGTGGTCATGGGGGCCACGCCGGGCTGAAGGAGGCCGAGCTGCGTGAGGTCGCGGCCGTTCAATGGAAGATCCTCCGCCTCGGCCGAGGAAACAACATTGCCGATGGTCTGGCTGGTGTCGACCATGATGGTCTGGGCCACCACAACGACTTCGGCGTGCGCGCCCGATAGCTGGAGGGTGATCGGATAGGTGACGATCTGACCGATGTCGAGGCGAATGGAAGAGGCCGAGAACGCTGCGAAGCCAGCCGCATTCACGGTGAGCGTGTACTCGCCGACGGGAAGATTAGAGAAATGGAATGCGCCGTCGCCCGAGGATTTGACGCTGCGGGTGAGCCCGGTCTGGGGATTGGTGACGTTGACGTCTGCGCCGGTGACCAAGGAGGAGGAGGGGTCGGTGATCCGTCCTTCCAGGGTTCCGGTCGGGTCCTGCGCGTTTGCAATCGCGCACAGCGATGCAAACAGCAAGAGAATTGCTGTTGCGGTTTTGTCAGTCATGAAGCCGTTACGAGTGTTGAGTGATGTTAGACCGCAGTGCGCTCAGTGGGCAATAGTCGAAATCAATTAGTTGGCGGGTTTAATCCTGTTCACCGAGAGTTTGGACGTAGGTTTTGCCGTAAGGGTAGAAGAGCTCCTTGCGACCTTGCTGCCACGCCGCTCTGAGTTCGGGCGTGGTGATGTCCCAGTCCGGCCGGCATTTCCTGGTAACAGCGCGCAGGTCCTGGCGAAGGTCTTCCAGCGTGGGCCGGCCGAAGAACCAGTAGCCGTTGTAGACCTTATAAATGACAAGACCTGGCTCGAGAACAATCACGTGGGGGATCATGGGATTGTTTAGAGGATCCGTGTATTCGGCGATGTCGAGATCCTTTTGGATGATGCGGCCCGCGTCGGAAAGGAAAGGCCAGTGGGCGCCGACTCCGCTGCGATATTCATTGGTCAGAGTGATGTTGTCGGTGCTGATGGTGACCAAGCGGCAATAGGCAACTTCGAGCTCGCGATGGAGTGCCACCAGCCCTTCAGGCTGCCGGCGAGCTTTGGGGCAGAAACCCCCACGGCTGAGGACGAGAAGCATGGGATGTGGTCCTTGGAGGTCGGAGAGCTTGCGCAGCGCCGATAACGCATAATTGAAACATACTATGGCGGCCCAGGAGATGCCGAGGCAGGATAGTCTAGGGGACAAATGATCGCCGATCGAGTTACGCGTGGGTGGGTGATCGTGCTGACCTCGGTGCTCGGGATCACGGTGAGTTTCGGCTCGCTGGTGATTTTCACGTTCGGCGTGTTCCTGAAGCCTCTGAGCGGCCAGTTCGGCTGGAGCCGAGCTGAGATCTCGCTGGCGTTCACTCTGACGGCGCTGATGGTGGCGGTTTTCTCACCGTTCATCGGCCGGCTGGTAGACCGCGTGGGCGCGCGCAAGGTCCTGTTGCCGTGCGTGGCGGTGTACGGCTTAGCTTTCTGCTGCCTGTCGCTGGTGAAGACGCTGGCCGGGCTCTACACCATCTACATATTGTTGGGAGTGGTTGGGAACGGAACCACGCAGCTCTGCTACGCGCGAGTGATCTCGGCATGGTTCGATCGGAGGCGCGGCCTGGCGCTGGCAACCATGATGGCGGGAGTGGGCGCGGGCGCGATCGGCATTCCACCGCTGGGGACCTGGCTGATCGAAGCGTACGGATGGCGCGAGGCATATCTGCTGCTGGGTGCAAGCGTCTTCGTGCTGGGGATGATCCCGGCGGCGCTATGGTTGCGGGAGACGCCGCCAAACGCGGAGTTGGTGAATCAGGAGAAACCTCAGGCTGTGGCGGGAATGCGGGGAGCAGAAGCCCTGCGCATGCCGGTGTTTTGGTTTCTACTGACCGGCTTCTTTCTGTTTTCGGTGAGCGTTAACGGCTCGGTCGCGCATTTGATACCGATCCTTACCGATCGCGGGATCGCGAGCGATACGGCGGCTCTGGCAGCCAGCACTCTGGGTGTGCTGACGCTGGGCGGACGGCTGCTGACGGGCGTGCTGCTGGATCGCTTCTTCGGTTCGCGCGTGGCGGGGATTTTCTTCGGAATCGCGGCAGTGGGAGTGGCGATCCTAAGCCAGGCGCACGAGATCGGGACGGCGTTCCTCGGCGCGGCGCTGATCGGATTGGGTATGGGCGCCGAGGCGGACGTGATGCCGTATCTGGTCTCTCGTTATTTCGGACTGGCTTCGTTTTCAGAAATCTACGGCTACGCGTTCACCGCCTACGCGCTGGCCGGAGCGCTGGGGCCGCTGCTGATGGGTTGGAGCTTCGATCGCTTTCACTCTTATACAACGGTGCTGCTGTGTCTCGCGGCGGCGATGTTCAGCGGCGCAGCGGTACTCGCATCGTTACCGCGTTATCCGATGCTCGCGGTGGATGAGAAGCCCGACGCCCTAACGGTCGCGGCTCGGTAAGCGGTCGCGGTCGTGGCTATTTCAGAATGCCGCGAGTTTCGTCGATGGTGATGAATTGATTCGCGGCCACGTTGGCAAACTTCTGCTTGGTGCCGCTCGGCCAGGTGACCTCGATCGAAGTAACGACCGGATCCTGACCCAGACCGAATACCAGTGCCAGATCGCTTTGCGAAGCGTAACTGGAACCGCTGCGCACCACATTCCATTGTTTGCCGGAAGCGGAGGCGATGGCGACGGAAGCGCCGATTCCATCTCGATTGGATTTCGTCCCGATGGTGCGGATCGAAATCCACTTGTTCTTATTTCCGCCATCGTTGCGGTAAAGGTGCGCGGGGCCGTTGTTGGAAGTGAGCAAAACGTCGAGATCGCCGTCGTGATCGAAGTCGCCGTAGATCGCGCCGCGCCCAACCAGCGGTTTGGTGAAGTCCGCGCCCACCGCGTTGGACACGTTCTCGAATTTCTTCGAGCCAAGATTGCGAAACAGCAGAGGCGGCTCCTGGTATTTGATCTTCGGCTGAACGCGCCCGATCTCTTCCTCGATATGTCCGTTCGCAGTGAGGATGTCGGGGTAGCCGTCCAGATCGTAATCGAAGAAGAACACGCCGAAAGCTCAGCGATAGCAGGCTTTCGCGTCCCACGCTCGACCGGGGAGCTTCGTCCACAAACAAGCCGTTGCCTTCGTTGTGATACAAGCCCCAGCATCTGATTCGAAAAGTTGCCGACCAGGAGATCGCGCACGGCCGGTACGATCGTAATCGGACCAGTCGACACCCATGGCCCCGCGCGCCACGCCATCTTCGCCGTAAGCCACTCCGGCCGACATGCCCTGTTCGCTGAACGTGCCGTTCTTATTGTTGTGGTAAAGCTTGTTCGGCTGCGTATCGTTGGAGACGAAGATATCGGGCCACCCGTCGTTATCGAAATCGATGACCGTGACGCCCAGAGACTTGCTGGTTGGATCGCCCAGCCCGGCCTTGTTGGTTACATCTTCGAAGCGGCCGCCGCCGAGGTTGTGAAACAGCTTGCTCGAAGTTCCTTTGTACGATTCGGGCGTGCAGTAAGACTTCACGTTGCCATCCAGCGAGCACCACAGATCGCCCTTTTGCGTCCATTGAACATAGTTGGCGACAAACAGGTCCAGCTTGCCGTCGCGATCGTAATCCAGCCACGCCGCGCTGGTGCCGAAGCTGGCGTTCCTGATTCCGGATGCCGCGGTGACGTCTTTGAACTTGCCGTTGCCTTCGTTGTGAAAGAGGTGATCGCCTTCGAGAGCGGTGATATAGACGTCGTCGCGTCCGTCGTTGTCGTAGTCGGCTACGGCCACGCCGATGCCGTACATTTCCACATCCAGGCCGCTGCCCCGCGTAATATCGGTGAACGTTCCGTTGTGATTGTTGCGGTAAAGAGCCGCGGTGGTGTGCCGGCCGCGCGGAGTCCAGTCCTTTCCATTCACCAGAAGGATATCGATCCAGCCGTCGCCATCGGCATCGAAAAACGCGGCGCCGGAGCCGAGGGTCTCAGGAAGATATTTCTTGCCCGCTTTACCGGCATTATGGACGAACTTGATTCCGGCTTGAGCCGTGACATCGGTAAATTTACGTTATTCGCGGGCGACGTCGCAAGTGTAGCCGCTAATTGCCGGCTGCCGCAACGCCGCAACAGCCGATTGCCGGCTCACTTCCCGGCGCCCCGACCCGGTGAGCGCCGGTCCGCAGGCCTTAAGGTCGATGCTCTCATGGTCGTGAATGGCCTGGCGTTCATTATTGTCCTCCGGACTGAGCATGCGCGGCTTGGCGGTGATGGCCTGCGAGGATTCGTCGGCTTTGAAACGCTGGAAGAGCTTCTGCTCCCGCTCGGCGGACGCGATGTCGCCGATGCCGCGATAGGCCAGCATCGCGGTGTAGTGCATCTGCAGATCCTCCGGATCGACCTGCCGCGACCTTCTTCAGAGCTTCGATGGACTCTTTATAATTTCGCTTCAGGAATTGGAGCCGCGCCACCTGGTTCCAGACCACGCGATCGCGCGGATACTTGGCATCCACGATCGCGAGATCCTTCAATGCGGCATCGTAATCGCCATCCGCCTTCTCGATCAGCGCGCGGAAATAGTAGGTGCGGCCCAGATCTGGATTCACGGCCAGCGATTTTTGAATAAATGGCTTGGCGCGTTCCGTTTCGCCTTCCTGAATCAGCGCCCGCGCGACATTTAACCAGCCGTCGGCGTAACCCGGCTCGGCCTCGGTGACTTTCGTGAAAGCATATTCGGCGCCTTTGACGTCGCCCTGCAGCAGCAGCCCGATGCCCCAATCGTTCCAGCGCTCGCGCGTCTTCTTGATTGGTGACCTGCCGCCACTTTGTTTCGGCCGCATTGTTCGTCAGATCGATGCTGGATTCGGCCTTTGCCAGAACGGTGATGGGAGTCACTGGAACTTCGCCCTTCACTTCGCCCGAGACGTTGGCCGGAATGTTGGCTTTGTCGAAGCTGTATTCGGCGGCATTGTGACTGATGTCGATCTTCGACTCTTCACCCGGCTTCGGTTTTCCGGCATAAGCGAACTGCGTGTAATACCAGGAGAACTTGCGATGATTCAGTTTCGCGGTCAGATGAATCGGCCCCTTCGCGTCTTTCGGAATATTCAAGCAGGTAGTGGACCGTATCGGCCGCGCCGGGTGTGAATGGCATGCACGTAAAGCACGCTGCGCGCCTGCCAGGCATTGCGCTTGTTGATCTCATTCCCGTCGGCATCCAGCTGATACGCCTTGTAAAAATGCGCCCCGGGCTCCACCGGGCCCTTGCCGCCGTCTTCCACCTGCCCGCTCCAGAAGATCACTTTTCCAGTGGCGTCGGTGGCTTGAAGCTCCAGCCAGATATCGAAGGAATCCAGCGTGCCGCCCGGGAAGAAGTGCCCGATCTTGCGCGTTCTGACCACTACGTCCACACGAGCCGTCGAGCCGGGCTGGAACTTCGGCTGCGCCTGATCGAGGGGCGCCGCGACGTTGCCCACTTCGCGTATGAACGTATCGCCCTGCTGCTCGGCTTCTTCTCCCACGGCAGAACCTGAACTCAGTTTCGGGCCGGTTGCGGCGCGGCGGATCATGGCAGTTTGTTTGCCGGCATTCTCGACCGGCGAGGCGGCGAAGATATCCACCGAGATGAAACCGGACGTGAGGAACTTTTGCTCGATCGCAAGCTGCTCGGCGTCTTTGTTCGCGTTGGCGAGCGCAGTATTCGCCGCCGGGAACCGGTGCGAGTGGATCTGGCCGTCCCGATTGCCCGGCTTCTCTCGAAGGTTCCAGCGGCATGTGGCAATCCGAACAATTCTGGCCTTTGGGCGGATAGTAGAACGAGCGAGCGCCCTCGCCAAATCCGGAAGCCTGCCAGTTATCGTAGTCGTTGAAGCCTCGGAACCAGCGATAGTTGTTGACCGGAATATCGAGGTGAACTTTGTGGCACGTCGAGCAGAACTCGGACGCCTGCTGCGTCATGAACGGCTTCAGAAAGGTCTCGCGGTGGGGTTCCGGATTCAGATAGGTCATGAAGTCGACCATGGTGCGGATCGACTTTGTTCTTGCTGGTCATCAACTGATGCAACGGCGGGTACTCGATGGTGAATCCGTTATTACCCATGGTGCTGTCCACGTGGACGATGGCATGGCAGCTGGTGCAGGCCAGGCCGGCGTGAGCCTCCGCCGTATCGATCTGCGGCTCGATCGGCTTGTCGAAACGGCCATTGAAGAAGACCGCATGGTCATGACAGCCGGCGCACCACTTGCTGCGGTTGCGGCGACCCCTGCGTGTCCTGCATGTATTCGATGGCCTTCCGGTAAAACTGATTGTTGAACGAAGCCGAAATGATGGGACGACGCGTTCCATTCGTCGTAAATCTGCTTGTGGCACTCTCCGCAGGTTTCGGAATCCATGAAAAAGTTCGACGGAATGATGCCGCCGACATTGGTCTGGGCCGAAGCGGGGAAGAACGGCGATTTCGGGCCGCCGCCTTCGCCTTCCATCGCGAGCGGAGGACTGGCCGGATTCACGATGCGATTATTGAGGATTGGGAAAAAGTCTCTTGTAGCCATGCCCGATGACGGGCAGCGCGACGAGTACGATCAGCGCGACTTCGAAGCCTTTTTTGAAGCTTAACCATCCGCCGCCTTCCTGCGAGGCTTTTTTCCAAACGAACGGAATCAGCGCCGCCACTCCGAGCGCCGCCGCCGCGATATGGGACCAGAGTATCCACGCGTTCCCGCGAACGTTGCCGGCGTAGGTCAGAATGGCGCCAAAGACGAACGCGAGCAGCAGAAATCCCACCGCCGCCGGCGCACCCGCGAGCAGCCCGCTCCTGCGCAGAACGAACAGCAGGGCGATGGTGAGGACCGCTCCCAGGACGACATGCCCAAGCACGTTCGTCATGTAGAAGATGGTGGCTGAGGAGAACGCCGCAACGTAGCCCGTGTTCACCAGCAGCACGAGAAACAGTACGGCTATCCAGAACTCAAGACTTCTGGTCTTCATTCGCGAATCCTTCGGGCCGATCAAAACCGACTCCCTTGCGGCAAGCCGAACTACGGTCGCGGCCCTGTAAAGCGATCATCGACCGAGCCGCGCGCGTAAGCAAGCGGTCCACCAGGCGCTACCCCGCCCCAGTCTAGGTCCCGGAGGCGGGCGGCAACAATAGTAGAAACATACTAGACTCATCTGACCGGGTTCTTTCCTTCCGTGCATTGATACTCGCCGGCGCTCAAGTTCCTGAACTCCTGCACCTGGCCGCTGGGCCATTCGATCACCACGCGGTCCGCCCTGTCGCGCTTGCCGAGGCCGAACGTCACCGCGAGCTCCGATTGCGACAGGTAGCTCGACCCCGTCTTCACCATGCGCGATTGCGTCCCGTCCGGCGTCGTGACGCGCACCATCGCGCCGATGCCATCGCGATTCGATTTGGTTCCCTGCAGGCGAAAGCGCAGGGATCGATTGCCCGACGTCACATCGTTGCGATAAAGATATGCCGGGCCCTGATTGGTGGTGAGGAGCAGATCGAGGTCGCCGTCGCGATCGAAATCGCCATAGGCCAGTCCGCGCGCCACTTTGGGCGCGGCGAAGCCGCCGCCAAGCTGCGCCGCGACATCGTGAAACCCGCCCTTTCCGTCGTTCAGGAACAGATGCGGCGGCTGCGCGTAGCCATGATTGCCGGCGATGTTGCGAACCGTCTCATCGATGTGTCCGTTCACCGCGGCCAGATCGAGATGTCCATCCAGATTGGCATCCAGGAACGCGCATCCGAAGCCGAGCCGCATGCGCGAAGCCTGCCCCACTCCGGCCTTGCATCGCGGCATCCTCGTAAACGCCGCCGCGCCCGCGGGCGGTAGAGCGCGATCATCTCGTCGTCGAAGTTGGTGATCGCGATGCCGGCCACGCCGGAGTTGTCGAAATCGGCCGCATCCACGCCCATGCCGGCGCGCGCCCTGCCATCCTCGCTGAAAGCCACCCCCGCGCGATACCGCCACGTCTTCGAACGTGCCGTTGCGCCGATTGCGATAGAGCTTGTTGGGCTGAGTATCGTTGGCGACAAACAGGTCCGGCCAGCCGTCGTGATCGTAATCGAGCATCGCCACGCCCAGCGACTTCGACGTGGTATCGAAGATTCCGCTCTTCGCCGTCACGTCCTCAAACGTGCCGTTGCCGCGATTGCGGAACAGCCAGCAGGTGGACCCGTGATAAGCCTCCGGCGTGCAGTACGATTTGTTCTTGCCGTCCACGCTGCAGAAGACATCGTGCTCGGGCGACCACTGCACGTAATTGCAGACGAACAGATCGAGCAGACCGTCGCGGTCGTAATCGAACCAGAGCGCGGACGTGCTGAAGCCGCTTCGGCCGCCCAGGCCGGACTTCTCGCGTTACGTCGACGAACGTGCCCCGGCCGGTGTTCTGAAACAAGCGATTCTGGCCGACGGCGGTGATCAGGATATCGGGAAAGCCGTCGTTATTGTAGTCCGCAACGGCCACGCCCATGCCGTACATTTCGACCGCCAGCCCGGCGCGCTCGGTGACATCGGTGAAGGTGCCGTTGCGATTGTTGCGGTAAAGCTGCAGCGTGGTGCGCTCGCGCTTGTGGCCCGGCCCAATCAGCGCCGTTCACCAGCAGAATATCCAGCCAGCCGTCGCCATCATAATCGAGAAACGCGCAGCCCGGGCCCAGGGTTTCGGGCAGATACTTGGCTCCGAAAGCGCCGCTGTTGTGATGGAAGTTGATGCCGGCCTGGGCGGTGACGTCCGCCAACCGAAAACCGGGATCCGGCGCACGCGGACGCGAGTCCCGACCAGCGGAACGCGCCCCGAGAACAAAAGTCCTGCGGGTCACGCGATGCTCACCAGCCCGTGCGAATCGCGTAAACCACCAGCTCGGCCGTGTTGTGAATCTCGAGCGCCTGCATGATATTGGCGCGATGCACGGACACGGTATTCACGCTGAGCTCCAGCACGATGGCAATCTCTTTGTTCGATTTCCCGTGCACGATCAACTGCAGCACCTCGAGTTCGCGCGTGGAGAGTTTGGGCGGTGCATCCGTCGGCTTCCGCCAGCTTGCCGAGCCGCGGGTCCAGCACCTGCTCGCCCGCGGCCACCTTGCGGACCGCCGACACCAGTTCCAGGTCCATGGCGTTCTTCAGCAGATAACCGCGCGCGCCCGCTTCCAGACACGTGCGCACGTAGCTCGGCTCCGCGTGCATGCTGAGAATCAGCACCTCGGTTTCAGGGTGCGACTCGCGAATGCGCCGCGTGGCCACCGCGCCGTTCATGCTGGGCAGCGCGAAATCCATCACCACCACCTGCGGCTTCAGGGCGGCAACGGCTTCCACCGCCTCGTGTCCGTCGCTGGCCTCGCCCACCACGCGAATGCCGGGCTCGTCTTCCAGCATGCGCCGGAATCCTTTGCGCACCAGACTATGATCGTCCACCAGCAGCACCGAAATCTCAGGTTCAGGCATCAGGTTCGGCATGCACGCCTGCGACGTCAAGGGCACCGTCACGCGAACCAGCACGCCACCGTTCTCGCCACTGGCGAACTCGATGGTGCCATTCATCAACTCCGCGCGCTCGCGCATGGAAACCAGTCCCAGCCCGTGCGTCATGTTGCTCCTGAAATCCGATGCCTTCATCTTGCACTTCGAGCACCACGGCTGCCGGCAGGAAGCGCAGCCGCACCGCCGCGCTCTTCGAATTGGAATGCCTCGCGACATTGTTCAACGCTTCCTGCATGACGCGATAAAGATGGATGGAAAGCTCCCGGTCCAGCTCGCGGCCCTCGCCCGTCTTCTCATACCCTACTTCAATTCCGGTCTGCTTCTCGAACGCAGGCAAATAGACGTCCAGCGCGCTTTCGAGGCCCGCCTCGTCGAGCACCACGGGATGCAGCGCATGCGACAGCGACCGCACCTTTTCGAGCGTCGTCTGCACAATCTCGCGGACCTCAAGCAGATCGCCGGCATTCGCGATCCGCGCGCTGCAACATGGCGCCGATGGCCGTAAGAATCTGGCCGAAATCGTCATGCAGCTCCAGCGAGATCGAGCGGAACGTATTTTCCTGCATCGAGATCAGCTGCTGCGCCAATTCGCTGCGCTTCTCCGACAGCGCCGCCACCTGCTTGAACAAACGGCGATTGTATTGGACCAGATACAGGCTGGTGAGCACAATCACCACCAGCATGGCGGCGAGAAAAATATAGACATTGCGCTCGACGCCGGCATAAAGTTCCTGCGTGCGCGCCGCGGCCGTCTGTTCGCTCTGCATTGTTCGCGATCAGCAAGCGCGAGACAGCGGTGCTCAGAGCCGCCTGCCGCGCCTGCAAAGACATTCGAATCCTGGTGCGCGCTTCCTCCGTCCTGGCCAGTCGCGGGCGAGATCGAAAATCCTGTCGAGCGCATCCCAGAACTGGCGGAACGAATCAGTCAGATAACGGCGCTGGTCCGGGCGACTGGTCCACCGGCGAAAACTTCTCCTCGCGAGACAGGGCGTCTTCCAGATCGCGCGCGAATGCGGCGGAATTGAGGTTGCCAGGCGGTGAGAGGATAGGGCTCGTCGGAATCGCACCATGTCGCGCATGGTCAGGGCCAGAGAATTCAGGCCGTTTTGAATGCGCAGCAGCAGCAAGCGTATCGGTGCGGTTGCGGTCGATGGTGCGCGTCTGCAACTCTCGCAGGCTGCGCAGCTGAACAATCGTGTAGCCGGAATAAACTCCGACCGCGAGAAGCGTGATCGCCAGACCGGCCAGCAGGCGGAATGTGGGAGTTCGTATGGTCAAAACCGGTCGCCCGTTCATTCTTATCGTAACCCTGCTTATCGGACCCCTGGCAGATATCGCCACCGTGTCTGGCTTCGGTAATTCGCATAGCTCTGGGGAAACTTTTCGGCGAGTTCGCGTTCTTCGGAAGCGATCCGCAGCTCCGACCCAGCCAGATACAGGATCACGGGGGCGATCAATTTGATGCCGTCCGAAATGAGGAAGCCGGTGGCTATCAGCATCGCGAGAAAAGCCAGATAGATGGGATTGCGCAGCCAGGCGTAAGCGCCCGCGGTGACCAACGTATCGCCATCGGCATCCCGAGGCACGGAGCGAAGCGCCCATACAAACAGAGCCGCGCCGAGTGGTGCAAGCACCAACGCACCGGCCAATTCAAACGTCCGAGGGCGCAGCGGTCCACTGCCCATGGACAGGGTAACCGCGAGTGCAGCGAGGACCTGCAGCAGAGTGCCGATGAGCACCGGCGCCGGTATCGCCGTCGCCACGACGGCCGGCCTGCGTAGCCGAGGCAATGCGCCCGCCACTGCTGCTATGGCGAACACCAACCAAGACGCGAGATAGACGCAATACGTGGCAATTTTCAACACCGGAACACTTCAAGCCCTACTGGCCCGGTGCGCGGTATTTCATTTTCACTTCGAGCGCTTTGTCGACTTCCTCGACCGTCAGTAGAGGGGTGGTTCGAACCCGGACCGCGCCACTTCCCGCGGTATTCAAACCCACCGCTGCGGCAGTGACGTTGTTGGGAAGATCCAAAATGATGATTACATCGTCGGGGCCAAATGCGTAGTAAAACGCCTCGACTCTTCCCCCAACGGCGCTGACCGCCGCTTGCACATCGGCCCGCCGGCCCGACGCGGAGTCTCCGACGAGGCCTTGAATTCCTACGGTGGTGTAGGAAGCCTGGATCAAATACTTGGGCATTTTCAGCCCTCCTTTCCCTTGCCAGCTTCGACGACATACAGTTCACCGATTCTAGCCCAAACGAAGGACGGAGGCCGTTCGTCTTGAGACACTAGTGTTATGCCTGGAGGCAAGCTCTGGAAATTTATCTCAGTCGACGGCACCTACGAGTTGTTCCGGCACTACTACGCGGTGCCATCCGCGCGCGACCGGGAGGGCCTTGAGGTCGGCAGCCGTCCGCGGAGTACTGGCATCGATGCTGGGCATGATCAAGGGCGGGGCCACGCACATCGCCGTCGCGACCGATCGTGATCATTGAATCGTTCCGCAACGATCTGTGGCCGGGCTACAAAACTGGCGAAGGCATCGAACCCGACCTGTGGGCGCAGTTTCCGTTGCTCGAAGAGACGCTCTCGGCGGCCGGCATTGTCGTCTGGCCGATGGTGGAGTTCGAGGCGGACGATGCGCTGGCGGCGGGGGCGGCGGCCGCGGCTCGAGACACGCGGGTCGATCGAGTAATCATCTGCACGCCGGACAAAGACCTCGGCCAATGCGTGAGCGGGACGCGCGTGGTCCAGTTAAATCGCCGGACGCGCGTAACGTTCGACGAGGCTGGTGTGAGTCCAAAAATTCGGCGTCCCACCGGCGTCGCATCCCGGATTACCTTGCGCTGGTCGGCGACACGGCGGACGGCTATCCGGGCCTGGCCGGTTGGGGAGCGAAATCGACAGCCGCGGTTCTCGCCAAGTTTGGGCATCTGGAATCGATACCAGCGGACTGGCGCGAGTGGCACGTGAACGCCACTAACGCCAGCGCACTGGCACACACCCTCTCAGAACGAGCGCGACCGGGCGTTGCTGTTCCGCAAGCTGGCTACGCTGCGGACCGACATTGCGCTGTTCGACGATGTCGAGCAACTGCGATGGAACGGACCGACGCCTGGGTTCGAAATACTCGCCGCGAGATTGGATGCCGCAAAGACCGAGAGTAAGCGGCCGCGCAAAGCTTGATTGTCATTGATACGGAGCAGTCATTGATACCGAGCATTGTGCCGAACGTGACGATGTGACAAAATCGCACACGGAGGCATACTGATGAGACGAGTTCTGGCGTGCGCGCTATGGTTGGCTTCGGGATTGCCGGTGGCTGCGCATCATTCAGGCGCCGCGGAGTTTGACTCCACCAAGAAGATCGACCTGACCGGTGTGGTGACGAAAGTGGAGTGGACCAATCCGCACGCGCACTTTTATATGGACGTGAAAGACTCGAGCGGCACGGTGACTAATTGGAATCTGGAGCTGGCCAGCCCGAACGTTTTGATTCGGAATGGTTGGCACAGGAACTCCATCAAGCCCGGCGATACGGTCAGCGTCACTGGGATCCGAGCCAAGGATCGTCCAGATTTCGGAAGTGCGGGGGTAATCACCTTTCCGGACGGACATAAATTGACGTTCTTAGCGGGAGAGGAACCTGCAAAATGAATCGAAACCTGAGCGGGCGAGTCGCGATTGGCGTGGTGAGCGGAGCGCTGTTGACAGTCTTATCGCTTGCGGCCCAGCAGGCAGCGCCGAAGACTGGAGCGGTGGGGCTATATCGAAATCAGCAGGTGGCGCCAACCGGCCCTGCGGGCAAGCTGGCCGATGGAACGCCGGATCTGTCCGGAGTCTGGCTGGGCGGCGGCGCTAGCGATGCCGATATCGCTAACCCCAAATCACTGAAGGCGGGCGAACAGGTTGTCATGCTGCCGTGGGCCGAGGAGATTGTGAAGCACCGCCAATCCAAGGAGGATCCCGAGGCGAACTGTCTGCCGGCCGGAATTCCGCGTGGATCGCCGTATCCGTGGAGGATCGTTCAGACCCCGACCCACTACTTCATTCTTTACGAAGGCAACATCCATAGCTACCGGCAGATCTTCATGAACGCCAAGCATCCCGATGATCCCGATCCCACCTGGTTCGGCCATTCGGTTGGCCACTGGGAGGGAAACACGCTGGTGGTGGATACGGTTGGGTTCAACGACAAGTTCTGGTTTGACTATAAGGGTCACCCGCACACCGAAAAGCTTCACACCATCGAACGCTACACACGCACGGACTTAGGGCACATGTCGATCGAGGTTACGATTGACGATCCGGGTGCTTACGCTAAGCCATTTACTACGGTGGGCAAGGCGACGCTCATGCCCGGGACCGAACTGCTGGAGTACATCTGTCAGGAGAACAACCAGGACCTGCCGCTACTCGAAGGCCCGGCGCGGGGGCCGGGGGGGCAATGAAAATTCGGGGTCAGAACGGGGTGTATACTGAAGCCACCGGAGGTCGAATGAAAGCAAGATTTTTTCCCGTTTTCGCGTCGGTTTTGATTGCCCTCGGCACGGGAGTGCAGGCCTGGGCGCATCATTCGTTTGCCGCGGAATATGACATGAAAAAGCCGATAACGGTCCACGGCGTGATCGTACAGGTGCGGATTGAGAATCCGCATTCGTGGTTCGTACTGGATGTGAAGGACCCAACCACGGGCAAAGTGGATCGATGGTCTTTCGAGGCCGGGACGCCCAGCGGAATGATTCGCAACGGCTATCGGCCGGGAGCCATCAAGGCGGGCGACGAGGTTACCATCAAAGGCTTTCAATCCAAGGATTCCGAAGTGAAGGGAATGTTGAGAGAGCTTACCACCGCGGAAGGAAAAGTGTACGGCCTGTTCGGTCCGCAGGAAAACAAGCAACCATGAAGCACTCGATGATGACGGCGGCAATTGCCAGCGCGCTGGTGTGGTCCACCGGGACCGCGTTCCATCTCTCGGCACAGGCCCCAAGCCCTGATCCGGCTGCTGTAAAACCTGCGCCACGGATGCCCGACGGACATCCTGACCTGTCGGGAGTATGGTGGCGCGGCGCCGATATCGGGGGGCGTGGTGCTGGGCCTCCGGGAGGACGAGCAGGAGGGCCGGGCGGAGGAGGACCTCCGGCGCAGCCGCCAGTGACTTTTTCCAGTTTATATCAGCCATGGGCCGCGGCCCATGCCAAGACGCTGGCCGACAAGAACGACCCGACGGTGCATTGCCTTCCAACCGCGTTCGGCACTTTGAATGTGAGCCTCTTCGATGTTGGAGGCGTGGGACAGATCATCCAAACTCCGAAGTTCGTTGTGATGCTGTCGGAGACCTTTCACGGATTTCAAATAATTCCGTTCGACGGAAGGCCGCATCGCGACGACGTGCCTCCTTCTTACCGCGGAGACGCGGTGGGCCGCTGGGATGGCGATACTTTCGTGGTCGATAAGACTAACTTTACGGATGACACCTGGCTCTCCGCGGAAGGCCGGGTATCCTTTCATTCAGACGCCCTACATACCGTGGAACGCTACCACCGGGTGGACGCCAAGACACTCGAGATCGAGGCGACCGTCGAGGATCCCAAGGTGCTGACCAAGCCGTGGGTGGTTCCCAAACAGACTTTGGTGTTGGCGCCCTTCGATCAAATCATCCAGCTGGCTTGTTCGGATGACGACATCCGGGGTTTCAAGGACGCCACGCCGCAACCGCATTACGGCAAGAACTGACTTCGGGTGGCGCGCCGTAGCAGGCTCGCGATCTCTTGCCCAGGTTAGTCCGCGTCTGCTCGAACGCAGCGCCCAGCAGCTCGCTCACTCACCGCTGAAGGGCCGGTCGCGCTAAACTTGATGAAATTCGCATGCGAAACGAAGATCTCTCAAAGTTGTGGGAAGAGCACACCAATCACGAATTCGTGACGCGCGACACGGAAGCTACTCTGGCCACCATGGTTGAGGATGCGTACGTCAATCACGTGCCGGTAATGACGGGCGGCGCGGGCAAAGCAGCTCTGCGCGAGTTTTATTCGCGACACTTCATCCCCAGCATGCCGCCCGATACGCAGCTCACGCCGATCTCACGGACGGCGGGCCAAGAGCAACTTGTGGACGAGATGATCTTCTCGTTCACACACACCCAGGAGATGCCCTGGATGCTGCCTGGCGTTGCCCCTACGCACCGCCGCGTGGAAGTGGCGCTGGTGGCTATCGTGCGCTTTCGGGACGGCAAGCTGGAGCACGAACACATCTATTGGGATCAGGCGTCCGTGCTCAAGCAAATCGGCTTGCTTACCGATCCGTCGCTGCCGGTGTGCGGCGTCGAATCCGCTCGAAAAGTAGCGGCTGGCGCGTGAGCGGAAGTTGGAACGAGCTACTTTGCGTGCTGCTTGACAACCTTGGCGAAGGATGGACCGGCCTTGGCTAGATCTTGCGGCGTCATGACGGGCCGCAACGAGATTTTTGCATTGAACGCGAGAAACCAAGGCTCAGCGATCCCTGGGATCTGCGATGGGTCCTTCATGTCGAACACCACGGAGCCCGAGCGTTGGCCGTCGTCGTCCGCGAAGAAAAAGGCAGCTTCCGGTTTGAGGTCGGCCAGGAGCTGTTCGATGGTACTACCCAGGGTTCCCGCCTTGACGGCGGCATTTCCGGCTTCCACGGGAATCGATACTCGCAGCAACATTCGCATATGGTTTTCCTCCTTAAGGAAAAGGCGCTCACCGATTATACGCGATCGCTTCGTGGGCGCCGTTTCACCAGAAAATAAACGATCGTCAGCAATCCCAGCCACGGCAATCCGGCAATGATGGTGACACGCATTCCCTCGATCCACCAGGTGGTGACGATGATGGCGACGATTGCGGCCACTCCGAGCAGCAGAGGTGTATGGGTAACCCGATCATTCTAACGGGTAAGCGCGGGCGGCCCGAGGCGTCCCACTTGGGACGGAAATAAAGATGCGTGATGAAGATCATCAGCCACACAAACAATCCGCCGAAGAGGGAGATTCCGAACAAGTAAACGTAAGCGCTCCTCGGGATAGAGCAGTGCGACCACCAGTGCGAGCGCCAACCCCACGGCTGAGACGAACAACGCGGGTACCGGAGTCCCGCGCGCGCGAAACGCGGCCAAACGACGCAGGAGCATACCCGCCGCGCGCGAGCGAAAACATCATGCGGCTGACCAGATAGAGATTGCAGTTCATGCTGGACGCCGCGGCGGTGATCACCACGAAGTTCACGATGTGCGCCGCGGCCGGCACGCCGATCAACTGAAACACTTTCACGAAAGGACTGGCGGTGACATCCGAGCCAGGTTGAATCTGGTTCCACGGAACTATCCCGATCAGAACGACGATCGCCCCCACATAAAACAGAATCAGACGGCCGACCATCGATCGCATCGCGCGCGGCACGGCTGTTTTGGGATCCTTCGCCTCGCCGGCGGTGACCGCAACCACCTCGGTTCCGATGTAACTGAAGATCACGAACGCCATCGCCATCCACACGCCGCGCCAGCCCGATGGGAGAAATCCTCCATGCGCGGTGAAGTTCGAGAAGCCGATGGCGGGCGCGGGGCCGAGCCCGGAAAGCAGCGCCAGACCGAAACCGATGAACAGAACGATGGCCACCACCTTGATCATCGCGAACCAATATTCAAAGCTGCCGAAGCTGGCGACGCTGCGGGCGTTGACGTACAGCAGAGCGGCCGAGAATCCGAGAATCCACAGCCATTTCGGAGTATTCGGGAACCACCACTGGCAATAGATCGGCGATGGCCATCGCTTCGCCGCCGATGGCAATGGATTGCGCGGCCCAATAGGTGTAGCGGACCGTGAAGCCCGCCCAGGCGTTCACATAAATCTCGGCATACACTCCGAAAGAACCCGCGGTGGGATGGGCGACCGCCATTTCCGAGAGCGCGCTCATGAAGAGCAGGGCGATTGTCGCACCGATCAGATAGCTAATGATGACGCCTGGCCCCGCGATCCGTACCGCGAGCGAACTGCCCAGGAAGAGCCCGGTACCGATCGCGCCGCCGATGGCGATCATCCCGAGCTGGCGCGGAGGAGAGCTGGCGCGATAGCTGCTCGCGCTTTTCGATGCCGGGAGCCAGGTCAGCTCGGCCGATTCATAGGCTTCGCCTGGACTACCCGACGGATAGAACGCGCCCAGCAGCTTGATCGTGGAAGTCCCCGGATTCTCCACGCAATGCCGCACGCCTATGGGGAAGTAAATACTGCTGCCAGCCGCGAATTCACACGATTCGTCGTCGGTGTGGACGATCCCGCGACCTTCCAGGATGAAAATGCCTTCCTCATAGGTGTGGTGGTGGACCGGAGCTTTGCTCGGCGGAATCCATCCCGCGAACTGAGTGATCTGTTTGCAGCCGAGATCGGTGTAGACCAGGTAGCGGAACAGACGATCCTGGCCGGCGCGAATGTCTTCGCGAAGATCTTCATGCACCAGCCAGCGCGGCGGCTGGCCGGACTGCGCCGGTGGCGGATCGTCGACGATGTGACGACCGAGGGTCCTCGGGGCAACACGAGCTGACCAGACGCATTGTCTCGGCACCGGTGTTTTCGATGCTGTAGACCGCGCCAGGGGGAACAAAAATCGCGGTCCCTGCGAGGAGGGCGTATTCGAATCCGTTCACGCGGCATTTGCCAACGCCAGCGGCGACGTAGAGCACCTCTTCGGCCCCAGGATTCACCACCGCCGGCGACACTCCCGGGCTGTAATCGCTTACGGTTTGGGTGATGCGCTGGGCGCCGGTGCTTTGGGAGATGACGGTGCGGGCCGTCCAGTTGCCGCGGGTGGAAAACTGCCCGTCTGCGGCGGAATACACTCTGCAACCGCCAGTAAGAATTTTCATGCTGCGCACCATTAAATCCAAATTATCTTCGAGAGCCGTCAGCGCAATGTTGACGTCCTCCAGCGTATTGTATACGTGGAACGCAAAGCGCACTCCGTCGCGACGCGTGGAAACGGCGATTTCGCGCGCGCTGAGCTTGGCGAGCACGGCGGCAGCGTCCTTGGCGCGGAGCACCACCAGCGGCCCTACGCTGGATGACGGGGTTTTGGAATCGATACCCAAATCGCGAACGCCGTTCAGGAATGCCCCGGTCAACCGCTCGATCTGCGCCGCGACATTGTCCATTCCGATGCCGGCCAACAGATCGAGGGCCGGACGCGCGAGATAAATGTTCGGGATGGGAGGCGAGCCGCCTTCGAAGCGCCGGGCATCGGGCGAGGGATCGAGGCACTTGGTATTGAACATGAAGGGCTCGCGCTGGGCCATCCAGCTCGTCATGGTGGGCGTGAGTGTCTGAATAAGCTCGCGACGCACGTAGAGGAAACCGAGGCCGGGCGGTCCCAGCAGATACTTGAGCGTGCCGGTAACGAAAAAATCGACGTCCAGCGCTTTCACGTCGAGCGGGCGGGTGCCGCAATCCTGATAGCCATCGAGAAAAAGAAGAGCGCCTTGGGCGTGGGCGATCTTCGCGATGGCCGCCACGTCCGACCGGAACCCGTTGACGAAGGAGACATGCGTCAGCGGCACGATTCGCGTCTTCTTATCGATGGCGCGTTCGTAGCATTCGGCGGGAACCGTGTTGTTGACGCCGTCCAGAAAGTGGACCTCGGCGCCACGCGGGCGCTGCGCGAGCCAGATTTGTCCCATGGTGGGAAATTCGTACTCGCTCATAACTACTTTGTTGCGTCCATCGCGTCCATCGAACTGCAGCGCGTTGGCGATCGGGTTGATTCCCGCCGAAGCGCTGGTGACGATGGCGACCTCGTCCGGTTGGGCGTTGATGAAGCGCGCAAAAGCCCCGCGCAGCGCTTCGTAAGTTTCCATCCATTCATCCCAGGGCGCTGCCGAGGTTCGCCAACTGGCAGCATATTTTTGCATGCCCGCCTCAACGGCGTCGCATAGGGCGCCTTGGGAACAGTTATATAAATACGTTTTCTCGCGGAGAATCGGGAAGTGCGATCTCAATTCCGAGATTTGTTGATCGGTCAGCATTATTGCTTCTTTTCGATGTGAGTCGCATCTTTCTCATTTTCGGCGCAGAAGGATTCCAGCAGGTCGGTGTCTGGAAGCAGGCGCTGCTTCAGATTGATGGTGAATGGCTTGGTGTAAGTCATAGGATCGTCAATCGTGAGCCGCAGTTCCATATGGCCGAAGTCCAGGCGGTGAAATCGTTCGGTGAGGCGGAGCGCCTCGCTGTGCGTGTGGCCACGCGCATCCAACCATCCACGGTCATTGAAGCCGATCGTGTCGACCACCAGCGAATCGCCGTCCCATTTGCCGGCCGAGTACCCCAGCCACGACGGTTGCGGATCGTCGGGCAACTTTCGGCCGTCGGTAAACACCTGGCGGTAAGTTGTGTCTCGCTCATAGAGCATCGCCGTCAGTCGGGGCGTCTGGATGATCTTGTAGGGAGCAGGCGCCATTTCCACCAAGGGCATGCCTTCCGGAAGACAGTGCGGCAGCGGAGATTCCTTGCTGAAGTTCTGCGCGCGTTGTCGGAATAAAACGGCGGCGGCGGGAAGAAGCGGCTCCTCTTCGGGTTTGAAATCGGAAAAGATGTTGATGAAGTATTGCGAGAGAGGCTCTTCACCCGCGCCGTTCGTAGATCCGGGGATCAAGCGTTCCAAGACGTCCGGTGGGGCGCTCTCGGTCTGCCAGAGACCGGAGAGGTCGGGTTTTCCATCGGCTGCGCGAGGTGTGGGCGCGGAAAGGTTCGGCTTGCCATCCGCGGTTCTGGGAATACCTGGAGTGGGATGATTTAACCATTGCGCGTGCACGACCACGGGCGCTGCTACCAGAGCGATCAGGACCCAGATGTTTCGATTACGCATCGCTCTCGGCATGGCTCGCCTCATCGCTCTCCGGTTGGCCAAGCAAGATCCTGGCCTCTTGTATATTATGCTTGCTGGGCGAGCTCCGCGGAATCGGAGCGCCTAGAAGGAGAATTCGATGAAGCGGCGATATTGGATCGGTTTCTTCGGGATGATTGCAGTGCTTGTCCTGGGCGGAGGGAGAGGCCGCGCCCAACAGGCTGCGGGATCAGGCGGCGCAGCACGCACGCCCACCGCGCCACCGCCCATCAGGTGGCCCTCGCCATCTCTTCCTGACGGCCCCCTCACTCTGGATACCGGCATCCAACATCAGATCCGTCTGATCGTCACCAAAGGACTCAATCAGCCCTGGAGCATGGCCTTTCTCCCGGATGGCGGCATCCTTATTACCGAGCGCCCGGGACGCTTGCGCATCGTCCGTAACGGCGTGCTCGATCCGAATCCAATCGCAGGCTTACCGCAGGTGCAAGCGCGAGGCTTGGCCGGTCTGATGGACCTGGCTTTGCATCCGCGCTTCAGCGAAAACAAGCTGGTCTACTTCACCTACCACAAGCCGGCCCCGAGCAATAGCGCCGAGAATGGTAACAACGCCGGGATCATCACGCTGGCACGCGGACGTTGGGATGGGGCGGCGCTGGCCGATGTCCACGACATCTTTTCTTCCGAGTTTCCCAGCGCCTTCGCCTCGCGGATTGTCTTCGGCAAAGACGGCATGCTGTACATGACCGTCGGCACTGGCGACCCGCCGACTGCGGCGCGCGCGCAGGATCCGAACGACCTCTCCGGCAAAGTGCTGCGGCTGCGCGACGACGGAACCGTTCCCCCAGACAATCCGTTCGTTGGACGTGCCGGATACCGGCCGGAGATCTATACACTTGGCCATCGCAATGCATTGGGGCTGGCCGTTCACCCGGACACCGGCGCCATCTGGGAATGCGAGAACGGACCCAACGGCGGCGACGAGATCAACGTCCTCGAGCCGGGCAAGAATTACGGATGGCCGATCGTGAGCTATGGCCGGTTCTATCTCGGACCGCGCGTGTCGGAGAGCCCCTGGCGGGAGGGAATGGAACCGCCGCTGGTCTTTTGGGTGCCGGCGATCGCCGTCTCAGGCATGACCTTTTACAGCGGCGACAAGTTTCCGAACTGGAAAAATAACGTCTTCGTTGGCGGGATGCGCGAGGGCGAAGTTCCGCGATCGGGCCATCTGGAGCGAATCGATTTCAATGACAAGTGGGAGGAGCTGCACCGCGAATCGATGCTCCGCGAATTGCAACAGCGTATTCGGGACGTGCGCCAGGGTCCCGATGGGTTCTTGTACGTGTTGACGGCTGAAAACGACGGCGCGCTTATGCGGATTGAACCTTCGCCCGCCCCAGCGACTGCGCTGCCGAGCGGCCGGTAACTGAATATGTCGCGAGTTCTGACCATGATGCTCGCCGCCCCCGCGCTGGCCGTCCTACATGCCCAGTGGATAAATTATCCGACGCCGGGAGTTCCCCGCACCGGCGATGGCAAGGTGAATCTCTCCGCACCCGCGCCCAAAGCACCCGGCGGCAGGCCCGATCTATCCGGTGTGTGGGAGAGCGGACCTCAATACTTCAACGATCTGGCAAAGGATCTGAAGCCCGGTGACCTGGTGATGCTGCCCTGGGCGAAGGACCTGCAGGTTGAGCGCGAGGGGCGGGAGCACCGGGACGATCCCATGAACAGATGCATGCCTCCGGGCGTGCCGCGAATCAACATGACCACCACCAACTCGCCCCATCCACTGAAGATTGTGCAGACGCCGGCGCTGGTGGTTCTGCTGTATGAGACCTCGGCTAATTCCACTTTCCGTCAAGTGTTTCTGGATGGCCGCACTTTCCCAAAAGATCCGCAACCCACTTGGCTGGGCTATTCGATCGGCCGTTGGGAAGGCAGCACGCTGGTGGTGGACACTCGCGGGTTCAACGGCCACGCGTGGGTGGATACCGCAAAGGGCCATCCGCAAACCGAATCGGCGCATGTCACTGAGCGCCTGACGCGGCGCGACTTCGGACATATGGACATCGACATCGCCATTGACGACCCCGGCGCCTACGCCAAGCCTTGGCGGGCTACCGTGCCGTTCCATCTGCTGGCGGATACCGATCTGATTGAGACCTATTGCGAAAACGAGAAGGATCACCTACACGAACAGTAGGCGGGCGGCTGGCTCTTCTTCACGTTCACCAGCTTCAGTCCTTCATGTGCTCGGCGATGAAAGCCTCCGCTTTGGCGCACTCCGCGGGCTTTCCATCGATCTCACAGTAGGGGAATTTGGGCGCTCTCAGCGTGCCGTCGATTCTGCTCTGGGCGTTGCGAACAGTCTCCTGCTCGGTTGCATCGTCATCGGCGAAAGCTTTTCCGACTAGCTTTTTAGAGATTGTGTCCAAGGACGCGTCCCGTTCAACGGTATTCAGGTATTGCACGCAATCGTCATGGCCAAGGATGGTGCAGTAAGCCGCGAGCGATGGCGACCGTTCGAAGGCGTTGAACATGTGAGTGGAGTGCACCGTCGGAAAAGTCTTTTCGTCGGTCGAAACTTGAACCGATGAAATGGAGACGAAACACTTATCGTATTTGGGGCTGTAGTGGTTGTTCCAGTCAGTAGGGGCAGAACCCGCGCGTTGTGACCATGCGGACACCATCTTCTCGGCTTGGTCGGCGCATTCCTTACTTCTTTCCCAGGTATCGGGCTTGGCGCGCGCCGGAGGATTGGGCTTCGCCGGTTTTTGAGCGAACGACAGGATGGCAAACGCCGGGAGGACGATCCAAGCGGTTTTCATTTACACCATGATATCGTGAGTCCGAAAAAGCGGCAGTGCTGCAATGCCCAAGAGTGAATTCATTGCCACCCGCCGCCGAGCGCTTTGTAGAGTTGCACCACGGTAAGCACTTCACTGAGCTGGATCTGCGATAGGGACAATTCGGCCGAGAAGAGATCGCGATCGGCGTCCAGGGCATCAGCTGCGTATCCACGCCGCCGCGGTAGCGCAAATAGGCGAGCCGAAGCCGATCTTGCAAAGCGTAGACCAGGTCCTCCTGCTCCACCCGGCTTTCGCGCACTCGTCTGATGGGCGATCAGGGCGTTCGACACCTCGCTGAAAGCGGTCTGAATGGTCTTCTCGTATTGCACCAGAGCGTGCTCGCGCTCGGCCTCCGTCAGCCTGACGTTCGATTTCAAACGTCCGGCGGTGAAGATGGGCTGCGCAAGCTGTGGCGCCAGAGCTCCAGGCGCGGTCGGCCCGCTGAACAGGTTCGCTAGCTGAGTGCTTTGTCCGCCCAGGAATCCACTCATGGTCAGTTGCGGGAAATACTGCAGCGCGCGCGACGCCGATTTCGGCGTTGGCGGCGATCAAGTCCTGCTCCGCCGCTCGAATATCCGGGCGGCGCTCCAGCAGCGCCGATGTCAGACCGGCTGGAACGTCGGGTGGCATTTCCTGCGCGGTGAGGCTCTGCCCTCGCGGGACCGGTACCTGGCGGCTCGCCCAGCAGCAAGTGAATTTGATTTTCAGTCTGTTCGATCTGCTGCTCGATCACCGGAATGGTTTCGGCCGCTGTATCCACCAGTTGCTCGGCCTGGCGCAGATCCAGCAGAGTGCCTACGCCGCCGGCCTGGCGCGACTTAGTCAGCTCGAGCGACTGCTGCGCGCGTCTCCAGAGTTTCGTTTGAGATTTCGAGTTCGTAATCGAGCTCTCGCAGCGTCAGATAAGCAGTGGCGACATCGCTGACCAAAGTGGTGATCACGGCCTTGCGATTTTCCTCCGCGCTCAAAAGATTGGCGCGGGCGGCTTCGGTGGCGCGGCGAAGCTTGCCCCACAGATCCACTTCGAACGAGAGCAGGTTCAGTGACGACCTCTCCGAAGTTGCGATTCTGCGAGGGCAGAAGAACCGGGGGGATTGGCGTCGGCGCCGTTCGGGAGAGACGGTTGAGTTCGACGCCGCCGCTGGCGCCGAATTGCGGAAACTGATCCGATCGGGTAATCCCCAAATTCGCGCGGGCCGCTTCCACGTCGCGCCACCGCGTCGCGAAGGTCGTAGTTCTGCACCAACGCCCTGCGGATCAATGCTTGCAATTGCTCGTCGTGGAAAAGCTCGAACCATTTCAGATCCGCGATGGAAAAGGCGTCTTGCGGCGGAAGGGGATCCGGCGCGCGAAACTGCGCGGGTGTCGCCAGCTTGGGACGCTGATAATTGGGGCCGACCGTGCAGCCGCAGAGGACCAATAGTGAGATCGCGGCAGATGGCTGTTTTCCGAGGCATGGAATCAATCACCCTGCGCAGGCGACGGTGGCGGGTCAACGGTAGCTTTCCCGGCGCGAGATCTCGAGGAGCGGCTGGCGCCCGAGAGCTTTTCGACAATATAAAACGCGGCCGGAATGATGAAGATGCCGATGAAGCTGGCGGCCAGCATCCCGCCGATGACGGTGGTGCCCATGATCTGGCGCGATACTGCGCCGGCGCCCGTGGCGATCCACAGTGGAACGCATCCCAGGATGAAGGCGAACGACGTCATGAGAATCGGGCGCAGACGAAGGCGCGCGCCTTCCAGCGCCGCATCCATCAATGGTTTCCCCTTCTCGAGTTCGTCCTTGGCGAATTCCACGATCAGAATCGCGTTTTTCGCCGCCAGCCCGATCAGCATCACCAGGCCGATTTGCGAGTACACGTCGCTTTCGATCTGGACCATGTAGGGCGGGAAAAAGTAGCCCAGCACAGTCCGGCGCAGCCACAACACGCCCAAGGCTCCAAACACCGCGACCGGCGTGCTGAGCAGGACGCTGAATGGCAGGGTCCAGCTTTCGTAAAGCGCCGCGAGAATCAGAAAGACAAACAGTAGCGAGAATCCGAAGATCACGGACGGCGATACGCCTTCCTGCGCCCTCTTTTCCTGGAACGACATGCCCGAATAGTCGTAACCCATCTCGGGCGGCATGGTTTGGGCGAAAACTTCTTCCAGCGCCTTCATCGCCTGGTTGGTGCTGTAACCGGGCGCGGCTGCCCCGTTCAATTGCGCGGATCGATATTCATTGAAGCGCATGGTGAATTCAGGGCCGGTGCCCGGCTTGAATCTGGTCAATGCGGACAGCGGCACCATTTCGCCGGCTGCATTGCGCACATAGAATTGGCCGACGTTCTCGGATTTAGTGCGGTACTCGTTCTCGGCTTCGACGTAGACCTGCCACTGGCGGCCGAACCGATTGAAGTAATTGACGAACAGCCCGCCCATGAAGGCCTGGATGGTCCGGTAAACGTCGTTGATCTGGACTCCCTGCTTGATCACTTTGTCGCGATCCACGTCGCACGAATTGCTGCGGCACGCTCGGCAGGAAAGTGGTGGTAAGGGTTCCGATCTCCGGGCGCTTGCGCGCCGCGGCCATAAACTTGTTCAGGTTGTCGGACAAAAACTGGACGTCCTTGCCGGCCCGGTCTTCCAGGACGAAAGTGAATCCGCCCGAGGTCCCGACTCCGGGAATCGCCGGCGGAGAGAAAGCTGAACGCCACTCCTTCCGGCAGTGCGCTCAGCTCCCGGTTGAGACGCGCTTTGATGGCCTGGAACTGTTCGGCTCGGGTTTTGCGATCGTCCCAGTCGTTCATGGTCACGAAGATGAATGCGTTGTAGCTGGTTCGCACCAGGCTGAGCAGGCTGAAGCCCAGAATGCCGGTGGAGTATCGGACGCCTGGCGTCTTCGCCAGAATATCTTCCACCTTCGCCGTGACCAGCTCGGTTCGCTGCAGCGAGGCGGCGTTGGGAAGCTGGATGTTCAGGTAGAAATAACCTTGGTCCTCGTCGGGAACGAAGCTGGTCGGCAGTTTGCTGCTGACGAAATAGCTGGCCACGCCGCAACCAACCAGGATAATGCACGGCGACGACGCTCTTTCGGATGAGCGCGCCCGACAGCCGGACATAGCGCTCCGTGGCGTGTCCGAACATCCGGTTGAACCAGGCAAAAAATCTCGCCAGCAAGCCCTTGCTCTCTACCTTGGGTTTCAAGATGAGAGCCGCCAGCGCGGGGCTCAACGACAGCGCATTGAAGGCGGACAAAATCACGGAGATGGCGATGGTGACCGCGAACTGTTGATACAGCTTGCCGGTGATCCCGGGGATGAAGGCGGTGGGAACGAAAACAGCGGAGAGGACCAGCGCGATGCCGATCACGGGGCCCGAAATCTCCTCCATCGCTTTCAGCGCGGCCTCCTTCGGAGCCATGCCATCTTCGATGTGACGCTCCACCGATTCCACTACCACGATGGCGTCGTCCACTACCAGGCCGATCGCCAGAACCAGGCCGAACAAGGACAGCGTGTTGATGCTGAAGCCGAACAACGGGAAGACCAGGAAAGTGCCCACCAGCGACACCGGCACCGCCAGCAGCGGAATCAGCGTCGCTCGCCAGCCCTGCAGAAACAGGTAGACCACCGCGATCACCAGAACGAGGGCGATGACCAGCGTCTCGACGATTTCCTTCATGCCCGCGGTCACGGCCAGCGTGGTGTCGACCGGGACCACGTAATCCACGTCATCCGGAAACCGGCGTCTTCGCTTCCGTCATCATCTTTCTTACCGCGGCCGCTGTCTCGACGGCGTTCGATCCCGGCAACTGGTAGACCGCGATCACCGCGCTTGGCTTGCCGTTCAGGTGCCCTTCCACGCTGTAGTCTTGCGAGCCCAATTCCACTCGCGCCACGTCCTTCACGCGGACGATCCCCGTGTCGGGCGTCTCGCGAACCACGATGTTCTCGAACTCCTCGGGCGAAGTGAGCCGGCCCTGGGCGCGCACCGAGTAAGTGAATTCCTGCCCCTTCGGAGCGGGTTCGCTGCCCACTTGTCCGGCCGGATTCACGGTATTTTGCGTCTGGAGCGCCGAGACGATTTCGGGCACCGTGATCTGCAGCTTGGCCAATTGGTCCGGCCTTACCCACAGGCGCATCGCGTATTGACCCGCGCCAAATATCTGAATGGTGCCGACGCCTTTCACGCGGGTCAGCGGGTCGTTCAAATTGATGTACGCGTAGTTGGCCAGGAAGCGCGCGTCGTAGGTGCCCTTGGGCGAATATAGGGCCACCAGCATCAACGGCGCGAGCGTCGACTTTCTGCACGGTAACGCCGTAGTTGGTGACGTCCACCGGCAGCTGCGGCGCGGCCTGCGTTTCGCGGCTCTGCGCCAGGATCAGATCCGTATTCGGATCCGTATTCACGTCGAAATCGACAATCATTCTCATCTGGCCGTTGGCGGTGGCGTTCAGCGAATACATGTAGTTCATGTTGTCGACGCCGCTCATCTGCTCTTCGATGGGCGTCGCCACGGATTGCTCGATGGTCTGCGCGTCCGCGCCGACATAGATCGCCGAGACCTGAACCTCCGGCGGCGCGATGGCGGGGAACTGCGCGACGGGCAGGCTCAGCGATTACGACCGCGCCCACGATCACAGTCAGGATGGCGATGACGATCGCGACGATCGGCCGGTTGATGAAAAATTTCGACATGCGGATCTTATTTCGCCGCGAACGGTTTGGGATTCACTTGCATTCCCTGACGAACCTTCTGTATGCCTTCGGCCACGACGCGTTCGCCTGGCTTGAGGCCGTCGCTAATGATCCATTCATTCCCGATGCGATCGCCCACTTTGACGGATCGAATATTCACTCTGTTGTCGGCATCCACGACCGCAATTTGATAGCTTCCCTGAAGCTCGTTGACCGCGCGCTGAGGAACCAGAAGCGCGCCGGGCTGCACTCTCAGCGCAGTGCGAACCCTGCCGTATTGGCCGGGCCGCAAGGTGTTTCCCGGATTCGCGAACAGTCCCGCCACGCGGATGGCGCCGGTCCTGACGTCCACCTGGCGATCCGCGAAATAGAAGGTCCCGCTTTGCGGATAAACAGTCCCGTCCGCCAAAATCAGCTCCAGCCGCAACTCCTTCCTCTCGGCGTCCAGGGTAGCCGGTGTCGAGTAGCGCCGGTGAAAGTCGAGATATTCCTGCTCGGCGACGGTGAAATAGACCCTGATCGGATCGAGCGTCGAAACGGTAGTGATGGTCGGGCTGGCCGGACTGACCAGTGAACCCACTTGCTGCTGCGCGATGCCCGGGATACCGTCGATGGGCGACGTGAGCCGCGTAAATCCCAGGTTGATCTGGGCCGTATCGGCGGTGGCCTTGGCCGACTGAACCGCGGCGTTGGCGGCGATGATCTGCGCCCGCGCTGTGGCCACTTGCGCCTGAGCGGACTGCACCTGCGCCTTCGCTGCGAGATTATTCTGAGTGGCGTTGTCGAGATCCTGTTGCGTGATGGCCTGCTGCTGCGCCAGCGGCGTGTAGCGATCCACATCCAATTGAGTGCGGCGCTGATTCGCTTGCGCTACCGAGACCTGCGCCTCGGCCTGCGCCAACTCAGCTCGCGCTTGAGCTAGTTGTCCTTCGGCTTGGGCTAGCTGGCCTTGCGCCATGATCCAAAGCCGCTTGAAACGGGCGCGGGTCGATTTGAAAAAGCAGCTGGCCCTTCTTGACGAACGAACCCTCCTGGTAGGCCTGCTCCAGAAGATAGCCGGTCACTTGCGCCTTGATGTCCGCGTTGACCAATCCATCCAAGGTGCCGATCCATTCGCTATAGATGGGGACGTCGCGCTGCTCCACCTTGGCGACTTCCACATCCACCGGAGCGGCAGCCGCGGCTCCGCTGCTCTGATGGGAGCAACCGATAGTGGCGATCAGTGTTGCCAGCAGCAGGATCAGCGTGGCGCCGATCACCTCGCGTTTGATCGAATTCTGGAGCTGGCGCATGTCGATCTCCATGTTCATACGCTCAGAGAGCTTCTTTACACGGTACCGCACCAGAATCGGGGCCGCGCCAGAGTACGCGCGGCGGTTGGATGTATAATCGGTGACGGCAAGAAGCCGAAACGTATGCGCAGCTTTGCTGGAAAACTCCGAATACTCGCCTGGCTAATGCCGATTTTGTTTATGGGTGCGCCGGCGTGGGGGCAGGTCGACTTCACGCGGCGAGTGGGCTCCTTTTTACCACGAAGACGCAATCGAGCGCGGTCCGGGCGCCGAACTGGGCGACTATACCGAGCTGCCAATCAACGACGCCGCTCGCTTGCAGGCTGATAGCTACGATGCCGATCGCATTTCGGTGGTTGAAGAGTACCAATGCCGTCCGCATTCGCCCGACTATGGATTTCGGAGCCTCGGTAATCTGCGCATCTGGCGCGAGATCGATCCGCGCACGCAGCGCACGGTAGCGTTCCACAGCCACACGCTGGCCTACGATAACGAACGAACCATCTTCATTGACGACCGGCCCCATCCTCCCGACTACGCGGCCCATACCTGGCAAGGCTTCTCCACGGCCAAATGGACTGGGAACATGCTGACCGTCACGACCACGCACCTGAAAACGAACTACCTGCGGCGGAACGCTCTGCCGCGTAGCGATCGCGCGATCATAACCGAACACTGGATCCGGCATGGCGATGTCTTGACGGTGGTCACCATCACGGAAGATCCCGTCTTTCTTGAAGAGCCGCTAGTGCGCAGCACCAACTGGTATCTGGATCCGGGGCAGCACCTGGAGCCTTATGGCTGCGAATACGAACCGGAAGTGCCTAAGCCCGAAGGCACGGTGCCGAACTTCCTGCCCGGTCAGAATCCGTTCCTGCACGAATTCGCCGACTTCTATGGCCTGCCGTTTGAAGCGACGCGCGGCGGCAAGGAAACGCTGTACCCCGAGTACCAAGAAAAGCTGAAAGATTACAAGCCGCAAAGCCAAGTGTGAGCGTTATTGCCGCTGCCTGGGACTTTTCGAATGCAACGTGAACCCGCGCTGATACTGATGGCCGCCCTTGTGGCCGCTTGCGGATATTCTCAGTCGAGCCCGCGCAACCGGATGACATCGGGATACTGAAGGTGCAGGGCAACGTCTACATGCTGGTGAGCGGCGCCGGCAACATCGCGGCTCAAGTGGGCGATGACGGAATCCTGGTGGTGAACACCGGCACCGAAGCCATGGCGCCCAAGATGGCCGCGGCGCTGCGAAAACTTTCCGACAAGCCGATGAGTGGGTGGTGAACACGGACGCCGATCCGGACCACATCGGCGGCAACCAGGCACTGCCCACTCTCAGTGGTCTGGCCCCCGGACGGCAGCCCCGCATCGTCGCGCATGAGAACGTGCTCAACCGCCTGAGCGCCCCGCCAGCCACGCAATCAATCGCGATTGCCGGAGGCGTTGTGGCCCAACGACGAGTACTTCATGGCCACCAAGGATTTCTCCTTCAATGGCGAAGCCATCGAGGTATATCACGTTCCAAATGCGACGACCGACGGTGACAGCCTGGTCCACTTCCGCCGCTCCGACGTGCTGGCCACCGGCGCTGTGTTCACGCCAGGCCTATACCCCGTGATTCATTTGGAGCGCGGTGGTAGCATCCAAGGCTTGCTGGATGCCCTGAATCAGATCCTGCAGGATTACTGTTCCCTTGAAATATGAGGAAGGCGGTACCTACGTAATTCCCGGGCGCGGGCGGCTGTGCGATGAGGCCGACGTGGTGGAGTTCCGCAACATGGTTACCATCGTCCGGGACCGCGTGCGCGACCTTGATCGGCAAAGACAAAACACTGGAGCAAGTGAAGGCGGCCCGACCCACGCGAGATTACGACACCCAATACGACGCGAGGTCCGCCGACGCGTTCGTGGAGGCCATCTACAAAAGTCTGACCGGCAAGAAATGACCATGCGAATCGCGTGCAGCGGCACTACTCATGTTGGCGATAGGAGCACCGGCGACCCCACAAGGGCCGCGGAACCCCTCCGACCACCCAAAACTCCGCAAGGAGGCTGCGCCGATCGACTTGACTGGATACTGGGTCTCCGTCATTTCCGAGGATTGGCGCTGGCGCATGGTCACGCCTGCCAAGGGGCGATTTCGCCAGCATCCCCTTCACGCCCGAGGGGCGGCGGGTCGGCGAGGCTTGGGATCCCGCGCGGGACGAAGCCTCCGGCGACGTCTGCAACGCTTATGGAATGGCGGCGATCATGCGCCTGCCAGGCCGCTTGCACATTACGTGGCAGGACGATTCCACTCTGAAGATCGAGACCGATACCGGTATGCAGACGCGCGTTCTGCATTTCGGCGGCAAGCCTCCGGAGAATCTGGCTCCTTCCCGCCAAGGATACTCAGCGGCACAGTGGGAGCAGCCGGAGCGCGGGATTGGCCAGCCACGCCCTGGATTCGGGGCCACGCGCGAGGGAACAAAAGGCCGGGCGCTGGAAGTGGTCACTACTCATTTGCTGCCAGGCTACCTTCGCAAAAACGGGTTCCCGGTCAGCGGCAACGCCGTAGTCAAGGAAGATTTCGACCTGTTCACGGAGCGCACCGGCCAGCCGTGGTTTGTGGTGACCACGATCGTGGAAGATCCGAAATACTTGCAGGAGCCCTTCGTCACCAGCTCCAATTTCAAAAAGCAATCGGACCCGGCAGGCTGGAAGCCGCGCCCCTGCTCGGCCCGGTAGCCTGATACGCAAATGCGAATCCACAAAATCTTCACCCCGTCCGGCGCCGTCGCGACGGTCATGCTGGTTGCGATCGCGGGAATGCTGCGTGCGCAGCAGCAGCCTGCGCCGGATCTGATCCTCACGAATGGGAAAATCATCACCGTCGACGAGCGATTCACGATCGCACAGGCGGTGGCGATCAAAGGCGACCGCATCGTGGCGGTGGGAACCAACCAGGAGATGGCTCGGCTGGCTGGTACGAGCACCCGCAGGATCGACCTCATGGGTAGGGCCGTCATTCCAGGGTTGATCGACAACCATATGCATCTTCTGCGCGCGGGTACGACGTGGCTGCGAGAGCTCCGTTTCGATGGCGTGGACTCGCGAAAGCAGGCCATCGAGATGCTGCGCGCGCGGGCCAAAGCGGCCGGGCCGGGCGAATGGGTCTATAACATCGGCGGCTGGGCCCATCAACAATTCACCGACGATCCAAAACCGTTTACGCGCGAGGAGCTGGATCAGATCGCGCCGGAGAATCCGGTAGCGCTTCAGGAGTCGTACTATCAGGTCTTCTTGAACAGCCGGGCCTTGCAGGCTTTGGGGATCGAAGCGAACTCGCCCGACCCGCAGGGCTTCGTCCCAGGTTCGATTCTGCGCGATGCGAGCGGAAAGCCTACCGGAGTGATCCGGGGTGACATCCCAGCCACTCGTGCGGTTGCCAACCGACTTCCCAAAGTAGCGCCGGAACAACTGGAGGCCAGCAGCCGGGCCTTGGTTGAAGACATGAATCGAGCGGGACTTACTTCCATCGGCGTGCCTGGTTGCAACGCCGATGTGCTGGAGATTTTTCAAAAATGGAAGGCGCAGGGTCAGCTCAATGTCCGAATCTTTTGTATCGACGGCGTCGGGGCCGGAACTCCGGAACAGGTGGACAAGGCCCTGCTGCAAATTCCCCGCATCAAGCTGTTTCAGGGTGACAGCTATATCGACAATATCTTTTTTGGAGAAAGCGTCTACCAGCCGCTGCATGATCCGATGTTCGCGCTCAAATCCAATCCAACCCCCGATCAGCTGGAGCAGTGGCGCCGCATGGCCATGGAGATTGCCAAGGCCGGCCTGCCTTTGCACGTGCACGCCGAGCTGCACAACACTATTGATGCGTTTCTCGACCAGATCGAAGCGGTCAATAAGGAACATCCCATCAAGGGACTGCGCTGGACTCTGGCTCACGTGAATCAGATCAACGCGGCACAGTTGGAGCGCATGAAGAATCTGGGGATGTATGCCGCCGTGCATCCCTGGGCCGTCATCAACGGGGCGATTATGCACGAAGGTTTCGGAGACGGCGCTTATGACATGCCTCCGCTCGCTACCATTCAAAACAGCGGCATCCAGTGGGGATTGGGGACGGACGGGACAGCGGCCAATCAAACGCTGCCATTCACGACCTTGTATTTTGCGGTTACCGGCAAGATGGCGGGCGGCGCCAAGGTCAATCGGCAGAGTATCGGCAGGGAGGACGCGTTGATCGCGCACACCCGCAAGAATGCATACTTGGTTTTCCAGGAAAACAATTTGGGTTCGATTCAGCCGGGCAAGCTGGCGGACCTGCTGGTGCTGGACAGCGACTACCTAACCGTTCCGGCGGACCAGATCAGGAACATCCGACCGGTGATGACGATGCTGGGGGGCAGGATCGTATATGATGCCACCGTGGCCGCGCGGACGGCGGCACGCTAGAAGGGGTGAACTATGCGCAACGCGATCATTGTGTGTTTGATATGCGCGCCTCTTGCAGGGCATCTTTCGGCACAGTGGCTGAAGTATCCGACCCCGGGCATTCCCCGGTTGCCGGACGGCAAGCCGAATCTCGCCGCGCCGGCTCCCAAGACGCCGGACGGCAAGCCGGATCTCTCGGGAACCTGGATGACACGTGGCGGCTACACGGTAAATATAGCGAAGGACCTGAAGCCCGGCGAGCTCTCTTTCCAACCTTGGGCTGAAGCATTGTACAAGCACCGGCTGTCTAACGAGGGCAAAGAGGATCCACAGGGCCGTTGCGTCCTGTCGGGCGTGCCCCGCGAAGATGTGGTGCCGTATCCGTTCAAGATACTCAACAGCAACGGAATGATCGTGATTCTCTACGAGGCGCTGCACAGTTATCGGCAGATCTTCATGGACGGGCGCGCGCTGCCCAAAGATCCCAATCCAGCTTGGATGGGATACTCGATTGGCCATTGGGACGGCGACACGCTGGTGGTGGACTCGGCGGGCTTTGAAGAGAATAACTGGCTCGATAACGGCGGCCATCCAGGGACCGAAGCCATGCGTCTGACGGAACGATTTCGCCGCCGCGATTTTGGCCATATCGACCTTCAGCTCACCATTGACGACCCCAAGGCTTACACCAAACCATGGAACGTGAATCTTCAATTGACGATGATAGACACGGAGCTGATTGAGTACGTCTGTAACGAGAACGAAAAGGATTACGAGCACCTAGTGGGAAAGTAAGAAAAGCGAATCTTGACTTACCGCACCTGCGACGATGCCAGCCCACACAGGGAGCGGTGACGTATCGCGCGGTTATGATAATCTTGGGTTCTTACCAAGCAAGGGATGGGCGGAAAGGATTTTGTGAAATTCATCACTACCTTAATCGTTACCTTGAGCGCAGCGGGTTTTGCGCCGGCGCAGACGACCACATCAAACACCCCGGGCCCAACAGCCCCTGCGAACGTCAATGTCCGCCATGTTGTCGGCCTTGACACCGTCAAGCGGAATGCCACCGGTACGCTGTCTGTTCAGGGCGACGCTCTCGATTTCAAGAATGGAAATGGCGAGAACAAGGTGGCGATCGCTTCCATCGACGACATCTTCATCGGCACGGAAACCACGCAAAGTGGCGGCAAGGCCGGAACCGCGGTGAAGACGGCGGCTATCGCCGCACCATATGGGAGTGGAAAAGCGCTCACCATCATGATGCGTACCAAGGTGGACATACTCACAGTTTCGTTTCACGATCCCGGAGGCGCGCTGCACGGCGCTATTTTCGCGCTTCCAATCGGCCAGGCCGAACAAATGCGCGCGCAACTGATTCAGGCGGGCGCACACGCAAGCCCGGCCGAGGAAAAGGCCAGCGAAGGGAGCAAGCAGTGAAACGCCGCGGGATTTGCGTCCTCATTGCCTGCCTTTCGATGCTCGCGATGCCCACCGTTTTCTCGGCTCAAACCGCAGCCAAGCCGAAACTTTCCGCGTCAGCCATTCAGATCGCAATGGTCGACGCAGGCGACATTCAGATTCCCGCGGAGTTCCGTTTCGCTGTGTATGAGCGGCTGGTGCAGCGCATGAGCGCATCCGGCGCGTTCCAAAAGGTCTACCGCTCCGGCGATCACGCCGCCGATGGCATCACGGACCTGGTCACGCTGCACACCAAGGTGGAGGGCTTCAAGGAAGGCAGCCAAACCAAGCGCGAACTCACCACCGTATTCGGCGCCACGAAGGTGGATGTTACCGCATCGGTGACGGGTCGCGACGGCCATGCACTCATGGACCAGAAGATCACGGGCCGAGTTCGGTTCTTCGGCGAAAACCTGGGCGTGACCGACGATCTGGCCAAACGAATTACGAAACTGGTGCGCGAGGCGTTCTAGCGGTAGCCGGCTGCGCTGTTTGCTACTGAGGGGAGATCCGATGAGCATCGAGATCGAGCACGGAGGCGAGGTTTGCATGCTCCGCCTCAGTGGCCACCTCCGCTCCGGCGACGACCCGGTGTACGTGCAAGAGAAGGCGGAAGAGATCAGGAGCCATGAGTGTAAGAACGTGCTGGTGGACCTGCGCGAGTTGCAAACCCTCGGATCGATGGGAATGGGTTTCCTGGCCGGCGTTTACGTTTACATCACCAAGCGATCCGGCGGAGGACGTTTCATCTTGGTGGGCGCCACCCAGCGCGTGCTCGCGGTCCTCGATCTTACGCACCTGAGCACCATCATCCCCATGGCAACGGATCTGGCGTCCGGCTTGGCCGCACTGAAGGGCGAAAGTCCGGCAGCGCATGGCTCGCGGGAGTGATCGGCGAGGCGGCTTCATTCCTCCCGAAGAGCGATCAGCGGCTCCAGGCGCGAGGCTCGGCGCGCTTGAAGATAGCCGGCCAGGGAGGCGACTACTGCCAGTAGCACGGCTGCGAGTGACAGCGTGAGCGGATCGCGTGGCGTCAGGCCGTAGAGGAAACTCGCCACCAGCCGCGTAGTCGCAAGGGACACAGCAAGCCCGAGCCCGAGACCAACGCCGATTAAAAGTCCCACTTCGCCCATTACCATGCGAAGCACGCGACCGGGTTCGGCGCCCAGCGCTATGCGAATCCCGATTTCATTGCGCCGCCGCGTCACGTTGTACGACATCACGCCATACAGCCCGATCATCGCGAGGAGCAGTGCGAGTCCTCCAAAAAATCCGGAGAGCGTAGCGAGCAGCCGTTCGCGCGACAGCGATTGATCCACCTGAAGCGCGAGCGTTGTGAAGTTTAAGGAAGCGTCGCGATTGACATCGGCGATAGAGGATTTCACCGCGGAGATCAGGCTGGCGGGCGAACCGGCCGCGCCACGCAGTTCGAACATAATGTATTGTTCCGGGTTTATTTCCTGACTGGCGGCGAGGTAAACGGTAGAGGGAACATCGTCCCGCAGCGTGGTGTATTTTGCGTCCTTGACGACACCGATTATTTGGACCGGATCGCCCAGTTTGTTGCCTTCCTCCGGCCTATAATACTTGCCAATTGAATCTTGTCCTGCAAAGAACTTTTTCACCAGAGTCTGGTTCACAATGGCTACCTTAGGCGACGCCGTCGTATCGTGCGAAGTGAAATCGCGTCCAGCCAGAAGATTCGTGCCCAGAGTTTCAAAGAATCGATCGCTCACTTCGTTGAGGTAAACGAGCGTGTCGTCTTTGCCTTTCGAAGTGTAACCATCAATCTGCAGCACGTAGGCGGATATGCTTCCGTCGATCGGCGTCATATAAGAACTACTGGCCGATCGAACGCCGGAGAGAGCGCGCAGACGCTCCAGCATTTCCGCGAAAATATGGCCACGGCGCGCCGGCGAATCCTGGCCGTTGCGCAGATTCACATCGACCAGCAGAACACGCTCGCGTTCAAAACCGGGATCAAGCGTTTCGAGCCGGAGGAACGTCGCGAGCATCAATCCCGCACCGGCCACCAGGGCCAACGACAACGCCACCTGAACGACGACCAACGCCTTGCCGAGCCCGAACTTCGAGCCTTCGATTACGCCGCGCGCATTGGCTTTCATGGCCGACTGCGGATCCACGCGCGTTCCTCTCCAGGCCGGCGCAAGGCCGAACAACAGGCCGGTGAGAATGGCCACTCCAGCCGTAAATGCCAGGACGCGATAATCGATGCTGAGATCGAGAAACACTCTGTTGTGACCTGTCGAAAGAAATCCGACCAGCAGCCGCGCGCCCCAGTGCGCGAATAAAATTCCGAGTGCGGCACCGCTTAACGACAAAAGCAGACTCTCGGTGAGTAACTGGCGCACCAAGCGACCGCGACCCGCTCCGAGCGCCATACGAATCGCGATCTCTCTCTGCCGTGCCGCGTTGCGCGCCAGCAGAAGATTCGCCACGTTGGCGCATGCGATGAGTAGCACCATTGCAACGATCGTCATCAGCACCATCAGCGACTGACGGTAGTCGTCGCGCATCAGGGAAAGTCCGTTGGCCGCCATCTGCGTTTCGAACGTCTGCTTGCGATAGCTTTCCTGTTCCTCCCCCTTCCACTTCGGCGGTATCGTGGCTTCAAAGATCGGGCTTGCTAATGTCTTCAGACGCGCCCGGACCCCGCTCGGTGGAATACCCGATTTCGGGCGGCCAACGACACGGAGCCACCTCGCCCCGCGTTCATCGAGGATGGAGTTCTCGCCCCTGATGATCTTGTCCGCGCAGATTGGGATGTAGAGATCGCTATCGATGCCGACGTCGACGCCCGTGAATCCAGGCTGCAGCACACCCACAACTTGGAAGGGGCGATTGTCTACTGAGATGCTCCGGCCGATAACGTCTTTACGGCCTCCGAATTCCCGACGCCAGAAATCGTAGCTGAGCACCGACGCTCCAGTGCAGCCGCGACGATCGTCGGCCACGGTAATCGTCCGGCCGATGATGGCGTGCAGTCCCAGCGTGTCGAAAAACTGACCCGACACAAAATTCCCCATTGCGTAGTGCGCCTCACCTCTGGCGGACAGGTTAAAACGGTGGACGCCGTAGGCAAGAATTCCCGAAAACACATCCTGGCGATCGCGAAGCTGCTCCCAGATCGGATTGGTGAAAAATGGAGTCTCGGTCATCGTCACCTGGAGCAAGTACTCGGGATGGCTGACCGGCAGCGTCTTGAGGATCACCGAATCGATCAGGCTGAAGATCGCGGTGTTGGCCCCGATTCCCAGTGCCAGCGAGAGTACGGCCACGGCGGCGAATCCGGGACTGGAGCTTAGAGCGCGAACGGCATACCGCAGGTTCACGGTGAGACCCGCACGGTGACGCGGCGATTCTGGTAGTCGGTTGCGCCGTTGGCGGCGGCCGATTCGGAAATCCAGCGAACCGCGGATGCCGGCGCGCCCAGTCCCTTCAAAACTTCGGCGACGCGTTCCGCACGCAGACGCGAGACGTTGGGTTTTTCGGTCAACAAGTCTCCGTTCGAAAGCCGCGTCGAAGCGCGGTAGCCGATCACTTCGACGGTTTGCGCCTTGGAAACGCGGGCATACTCGGCGATGTCGGTGAGCTGGCGAGTATTGCGGGCGAACAGAAAGTCGCTGTCGAAATCGTATTCAATCACAAATTCGCGCTCGAGAAACGGCGGCTCGGGTTTCTTGGGCGGGACGGCAGCAGTGGATACGGGAGCCAGACGCGTAGATGGCCCAGCGGGGCGCTTGGCAGGCGGGGCGTCGATTCCAGGTTCGGCCGGCAAGATAGTGTTGCACGCGTGATCCACTTCGGGAAGCACCGAGACACGCAGGGGCTTTAACGGAATGCCGCCGCACACGCGCGGTCCCGGGACCACGGCGCCTTCCACCAGCACCTGATGCAACAACTGCGGAGGATAAAACTCGGCAGTGATGTCTTGCTGAATTCCGAGGAAGTATGTTTCGCCCTGGTAGTCGGCCAGAAAGCAGGGAACGGTTTTGGTGTCACGGACAACTGGGCAGGCAATAAAATTCGTCTGCTGAGCGAGAGCGGGCAGGGCGATCGCCAGCAGGATCAGAAGAGGCTGGGCCAGGAAACGGCGCATTAGAGAACCCCCAGAAAATTCACCAGGTCCTGCTTTTCCAACTCCGTCATCTTCATGTCGAAGCGGCGATCGTAGAAATCCACCAGTTCGCGAAGCGACTTCATGGAGCCATTTGAAAAGTAAGGTGCACGCGCGGCGAGCCCGCGAAATTGCTGCATGACGATGGATCCCACATCCACGCATCGGCCCGAAATCAGGGCGCGCCCGGGATCGGAGGTGTAAATCACGCGGCCCAGGTAAGGGTGCGGCGGAGCATCCTTGTCACACGTAATCTTGAAGACTGGCAGTTCGCGGGATTCACTATAAAGCGGCGGCTCAGTCCAAGTGGGATAGTTCGTGGTGCCGAGATCCACCCACCCAGCCGCAAGATCCTGCCCCGTCATTTGCGCATTGTGGCACGTGGCGCAAGTTCTCTTAAGAGGATTTCCCAAGCCAATGGAGTTAATGTGCGTCGCGTCCCGAAGCCAGAATTGCCTGAACATGAAGATGTCGTTGCCGCGGGCAATCGACGCACGGAACTCGGCCTGACGCGATGGCGCGGTTGGTGGTTGTTTCCAAGCATCGAACAACTGGAAGACCGGATCGTAGTCGTTGTCGCCCAGGACTCCGGGTTTATGCTCCTCCATCGCGCGCGGGCCGAGCGCCGGTGGACCGCCCGTCTCCGCCAGGTTGCCTGCGCCGCGATCGAAAATCTGTGCGACGTAAATCTGGCTTTCGAAATCGACAATGCGCTGGACAAGCGCGTCTGCCAGCGGGCCGTGACTCTCGCCGTGCTGAAGTCCGGCATTGCGGGCTTGCGAGCGGAGACTGGGCTCGCGCGCGTCGGCCATGAAATTCATGCTGACCGGTTTTCCAGTTTCTGGATCGACATCGGCCAGGCCACCGAGCTTCAGAGCGAACTGAGGATTTGGATTGGTGACGTACTTCAAATTCGCCGCCATGCGCGGGCGGCGGAAGACGGACACCGTGGGGTGAGCGCTGTGAAGCCCATAGCTAGCGCTGGCATTGCAACCGGTGGGATCGCTCACGACTTCGATGGAAAACTGCGGCCGGGCTTTCGGCGATGACGGCGGCCAGGGAATCGCGAGCCGGATCAACCCGCGATTGAGCAGCAGGGAGTGCGAACTTTCCTTGTCCTGGGGAAGATCGGGACAGTTGGAGCCGTCGACGGCGGCAAACAGCGGGTCCTTGCCTTGCGTCGCGCTCCATCGCTCGCGAATCGCGGCAGCGGAAATCGTCATGGCGTAAGCAGGCTGATGGCACGTGACACAGGCGCGGCCGTTGGCGCCCAGAGGTTCAAAGAACGGATGCCCTTTCGTGTTGACCGGGCCGGAGGCGTTCACGACACCAAGCCGGCCCAGCGCGTCGTCAAATTGAAGCTCGGCAGCGAGCGTGGCGCCCTGGCCTGGTTCGATCCAGCGAGCTTGTTCTTGGGGAGAAGAGATTGGCTCCTTGAGAAGCTTCTCGAAAAACTGAAACTTCGCGGGACTGCTTGCGACCGGGATTGGCCCGGTCTTATCGCCCAGTTCCATGATTTCTGGTTTCTCGCCTACTGGCTCCCATTCCGCTAGACCCTTTCCATTGGGATCGCCGTTGGCGGCGAAATTCGCCCAATAGGACGACATCATGGCGGCGATTTTATGGTCGGCCTCGGTGAAGGGACGGTCCGACATATATAAGGTGTTCAAGACGTAGGGAACCTCTGAACTGTGGAACGCCCCAAAGCGTCCGGCGTCGGGCCCGGGCAGCGTGTGATCCCACAAATATTCGTACACCTTGGTATGGGCTGTCTTCGACCGCTCCCTGGCCCAAAGATACATGGAGACCAGCGCCCGATCGCGGACGTCCTGGCTGGGCGGCCCTTGCGACGGCCCGAATCCTGCGAGTTCCCCGGTGTTGGCGCCGGTCAACGTAACAACGTCGTTCTGTTTTCCTTGAGCGATGATTTCGCGGACCGGCGCGGGCAGCGAGTTGCCGTCTACAATCGGAGCGAAACGCAGACCGGGACCGGCCGGGCCACCACCTGTACCCGCTTCCGTCAGCTCCTGCCAGCTCATGGCACGCAGCTCGGCGATCGACTTGGCTCCCTTCGATTGCGCGAATTTCTGTCCGTCGCCTTCGGCTTCAGCCAACGTCCGAGCGCCCGGCATGCCATCGCGGTCGATGTTGGAGCCGCCGCTCTCGACAATCGCGCGTTGAAGCAAACCCTTCGCAAGTGGGGACGCGGTGAGGTCGTGCACTGACATTCCTCCGGCGGACTGCCCGGCGACAGTCACGCGGTTCGCGTCGCCGCCAAAACCGGCGATGTTGTCATGCACCCACTGGAGCGCGGCAATCTGATCGAGCAGGCCATAATTTCCCGAGCTCCGGTGAGCCGACTCGCTGGTTAACTCGGGATGAGCCAAAAATCCCAACACGCCCACACGGTAGTTGATCGTGACCACGACCAGGCCTTTTTTCGCCAGGCCCTCGCCGTCGTAGACCGGTACCGCTGCCGATCCTTCGGAGAAACCCCCTCCGTAGAGATACACGAACACCGGCCGTTTTTCCGAGGCGGATTTCGCGCCGGTCCACACGTTGAGATAGAGGCAATCCTCGCTGATTTCGCCATGCGCCATGAACTCGTAGGTCCACGGTTTGCGTTCCGCGACAATGTGCTGGATGCAACTGGCCGAGAATTTGTCCGCGCGACGAACTCCCTGCCAAGGCGCCACCTGCTCGGGAGCGCGCCAGCGCAAATCGCCCACCGGCGGTGCGGCAAACGGGATTCCTTTGAACGCCATGATGGACGGATCTTTGCCGGGCACACCCGAAACGAGTCCACCGACAGTCTTCACCGGGCGGTTGCTAGAGGCGGCGAGCGATCCCATGGCGAGGGACACAATGACGATGAGCTGGATGGTCCGCATTAATTGCCTCCGCAGTCCGGAAACATGATCTGCGCCGTTTGATACAAGTATCGCCGCCAGTTAGCCCATTCGTGGCCGCCAGTGCTCAAAACCCAAAAATTGCGAACGCCGTATTGGTTCAGCAGCGCGAGATCCTTCTGGCCGTTGTTCAATGCGATATCGGTCTCGCCCGCAGCCATATAAAACGGCACGCGGAACAGGTCGTTGGTTTTCGGGTCCTTCAGCAGGGGCGCGAAACTTTCATCAAACTGCTTCAGACTTTCCGGACTGATGTGGCCCGAACTGTAAACGAACAGCTCGCTGAAGGTATCCAGATGCGGCAGGCCGGTGTGCATCACGACGAAGCCACCCATGGATAATCCGGCCAGCGCGCGAGAATCGCGGGTCGCCTTGGTTCGGTAGTGGCTGTCCACGTAAGGAATGATGTCCTTCAAATATTCCTGGGTGCACGCATCGTCTTTCCCAGGAGCCGAAGGCTCATAGCTGGCGCATACGTGAGTGTCGGGCATCACGACGAGCATCGGCTTGGCTTTGCCCGCGGCGATCAGATTATCGAGGATGAACTGTGCGCTGCCGGCGCGTTTCGGATCGTCGGATGTCCAGCTAGTGTCGTCGCCGCCTCCGCCGTGGTTCAAGTACAGGACCGGATAGCGAGCGTTGCCGGCATAGCCAGGCGGCAGGTATACGTGCATTCGCTTTTCAGCGCCGGCGTAGTTTTTGTAAGTGGCCTCTTCCACTTTCCCATGCGGAACATCGGCCTTCGCAAAAAAAGCAGCATCCGTGAGAGTAGGCAGCGCAGGCAGGATCGGGAGAGGGCACACTCCGGCTTTGGGCGCCGGTCGGATGGGCGGGCGCGGTGGTTGGGCCAATAGCAAGCCTGTTATTCCAAACAGCAAGAAGAGTTTTCGCGACATGGCATCCTCCTGAGGACCATTTCATTCGAGTCTATATGAATTGGGCGCCGACGCAACACGCGTGCGGTTTTGGGTCAACGCGCTGTGAGGGCGTATCCACCGCGCTTCACGCGTGTTTCTGTTTCCTCGTGGCCCGCAGTCCGACGAACAGCTTCCAGCCCAGAAACGCGGTCGCCAGAACTCCGAGGATCGCCCATGTCAGGTCACCGAAAACTGTGCCAACCGCCTGAACACGATCGCTGAAAACATGGCCCAGCCAGATGAAGAGGAACGCTCCAAACGATTCGCCCAGAACATCCCATAAGGTAAACCGAAGCCAGGAGTAATTGGTGGCGCCGCTCGCGAGGTTGATCCACGGTCCCAAGGGAGTAACCAGCCAGCGGCTGAAGAAGACTCCGGCGCCGCCCCAGCGTTTCGTCTTCGCATCGAGTTTCCTTATGCGTTCGGCGTTACCGAGGATTCCCTTGAATCTTGCAATCAGCTTCTTCCCGCCCCAGCGGCCTACTGCAAAACCAATCTGGTCGCCGGCCACGGAACCCACGGAGGCGATCGTGATTGCCGACCAGACGTTGATCGAGCCTTGTGCCGCGAGCGAGCCGGTGACGATCAGAAGCAGCGTTACGGGCACTGGAACGCCGATGGCCGCGATCGCGACGACAACGAACAGCGCGGGAGAACCGTACTGCGTAAGAGCGGCCAGGAACTGTTCGAGCATCAGGGCGCCTTGCCGGGCTCCTTGCCAAAGAGGGGAATGCCTTCCGAACCGGGAGGGTTGGCACTCGCGATGGCCTTGCGCAGATCGCGAATCAGATCGGTAACCGGTAACCTTTCGGATCGCGCAATTTCACGAATGGGCCTGCGGTCGCGCGGGTTTGGCGCAACGTGAATCGCCTCGAACAACAGCTCGGAACGGGTGTGATGGGTGTGAGCGATGTAGGGCACGCTCATCCAGGATTGGATGGGTTCGTCCTGCCAGCGGATGTGGCGCGCGGTTCTGCCCGCCCGGTAGCCGAAGAAGAATGTAACGCCGATCGCCAGGCAAAAGCCAAGAATCAACGCCAGCATCCAGTGACGAGGCTGAACCACGCATTCACTATAGAACGCTTTCGTCTGAACGGTGCTGCGCGTGCTCTTACCTTCGATCATGAGGACAAATTCAACTACTACAATCGGCGCCGTCGTCCTGGCGACTCTTCTCTGCGGTCTCTCCGCTTTTGCGCGCGACCACAGCGCCTTCAACGGTACCTGGACGCTGGTACCCACCAAGAGCGAGTTTGCCGGACAGCCCGTCATTCAAACCGGCACCGTGACCATCAGCGGTGAGGGCGACGTCATCATCGTCACTCGCAGTTTCGCGTATGAAGGCGCTACTGAGACATTCTTCTACAAGGACATGACGGATGCCCAGAACAACGCCACCATTCACAGCAGCAAAGACCTGAAGAGCAAGACCAAGTGGGATCACGACACCCTGAAAGTGACCACCACGCAATCCAGCGCGGTTACTGTCGAAAGCTACTCACTGGCCACGGACGGCATGATGCTAGCCAGCGTGGTGACGCCGGAGCACAAGCCGATCACCTTAGTCTTTGAGCGCAAGTAAAGCATCCGGCGTTGGCAAACGCGGACTGGCGGCGGTGACCCTATTTGGTTAGGTGACCGCATGTGGTCACTGGCCCGTGTTGATTCGCGATGTGGAGTGTTTAGATTCTACGTCAGGAATTGCGTCCGGATTGGAGGCATAGTTGCCTGACCAGTACATAAGGATATTTCGTGAAGAACACCATCCCTCTCATCATCCTCCTCTTGGCTTCGGCGGGCCTGCCATCGTGGTCGTGCGCGCAGTCTTTTGAAGTTGACACGCCATCGGTGAATGCCGGCCCGCAACCGCCGCCCATAGGAAACAAGCACATTTTCGGCGTCATTCCGAACAATCGCACCTGGCCAAGTCTCACCGACTACAAGCCTCTCACAGCCAAGCAAAAATTCAAGCTTGCCCAGGAAGACTCGTTCGATCGAGGCACGGTGCTTCTGGCTGCAGCGCTCGCGGGTGAGGGTCAGTTGACCAATGCCAATCCTTCGTACGGGCAAGGCGGAAAGGGATACGCCCGCTACTTTGGCGCGTCCTACGGCAACTTGGTCATTGGCAACTACATGAGCGAGGCGATTTACCCAGCGTTGCTCCATCAGGACCCGCGCTACTTTCGGCGCGGCGTTGGAAGCACCTGGTCGCGGCTGGGGTACTCCATGGGTCAAATCTTCTGGACCCACACCGATTCCGATCGCACTCAGTTTAACTACTCGGAAATTCTTGGCAATTCAACCGCAGTCGCGATTTCAAACTCATATTACGCGGCCAACCGAAGCGCCCTCGATTCGGGAACAAAACTTGGCATACAGCTGGGCTTCGATATGGCATCCGACATCCTCAAAGAATTCTGGCCCGATGTGAGCCGGAAGTTCAAGAAGCATAGTCAATAGCCTCCGCTATATCCCCGCGATTCTGTATCATAGTTCGCGGAGGATCTCATGCCCCAACTCATTACGCGAAGTGAACGGCTGGACCCGCAAGCGCGCGCGTTGCTGGAGATGATGGACGCACAGGGCGCGCCGCCGCTCGAAACACAGGATCCTGTGGAAGCGCGTAGCTCTCGCTTTGACGGCATGAAGCTACTCGGCGGCCAGCCCGTCGAGCTGGGTCGCGTGGAGAACCTGTTCGCTCCCGGGCCCGCCGGAGACATCCCGTTGCGCCTCTACGCGAACGACCATGGCGGACTCCGTTCAGCGCTGGTTTACTTCCACGGCGGCGGCTTCGTGTTCGGCAATCTGGATACGCACGATGCGGTGTGCCGCGCGCTTGCGAAGGAATCCGGCGCCATCGTCATCGCGGTGGATTACCGGCTCGCGCCCGAGCACAAGTTCCCAGCGGCTGTGGATGATTCGTACGCGGCCACCGTCTGGATCGCGGCTAATGCCGAGCGCCTGGGCATCGACGCGCAGCGCATCACCGTGTGCGGGGATAGCGCTGGCGGCAACTTGGCCATCGTAGTCGCCATGCGCTGCCGTGATGCGGGCGGCCCCAAGCTAGCGGCGCAGGTATTGATCTATCCGGTGACCGACGTCAGTACTTTCGACACCGGATCGCATCGCGAATTGGGCGAAGGCTACTTCCTCACACGCGCGGCGATGGAGTGGTTTACCGGCCACTACCTGGCATCCGCCGATCAAACGCGCCATCCGGAAGCCTCGCCTCTGCTCGCGCCAAACCTCAGCGGTCTGCCGCCCGCGCTGGTGATTACCGCCGAGTTCGACCCGCTGCGGGACGAGGGCGAAGCCTACGCCAAGCGCCTCCAGCAGGCCGGCGTGCCAGTCACCGTCACCCGCTATCCCGGCATGATTCACGGCTTCGTTTCCATGCTGGGCGTGCTCTCAGGCGGCCGTCAAGCGATCCGAGAGGCCGCTCAGTTTATCGGAGCAATGAGTAAGTAGGACGCAACGGGTAAATAGGAAGTCTTCTTACGCCAAATTCAGCGCCTGGAACATCGCGATGCGCTGCTCCCGCAGTGGATCGTTGACCACCTTGCTGACGTTGTCGATGACCATGGTCGCGCGGTCCTTCGCGTTGAACACCGGCCACTCCGGCAGCTTCCCCGTGTTCGGATTCCCGGTGCGCGCGAAGGCGATCCAGGCATCGCTGACTTTATCGGCCAGGGCCATTGCATCCGCTCCGCCGCCCGTCATCCGCGCCGAAATCTTCACGTTGTCAAACGCGAATGGAATCTCCATCGTGTGGGGCGACTTGAGGCGTCCACCCTGTACCGGAGTCTCCCAAGTGAAATAATACAGATACACCGGAGCTGTGCCGAGCGCGGCGCGACGTTCGGCAATCTTCATGGTCGGGGCGCCGTAGCGATGGTCACTCGCGATCAAGAAGTAAATGTCGGATGGCGACGCGCCGGGATTCAGTCTCTTGTAGATGTCGACGATCCCCGGCGCTGCACTGCCCAGCAGATCCTTCACCCGTCCGCGCATCTGATCATCGCTGAGGGAAAACGCAGCAGTGTCATTCAGAGAGAACAGCGTCATCTCCGTGCGTGTGCAGCCGATCATCACGGGCACGTCGGCGGAGACCGGCGAGGCCTTGGGGTGGAATGGATGTTGCGGAAGGATCTTGCCGTCCACCGTGGGCGAGTATCCAGCCGTCATTTGGTCGATGCCCGGGTTTTCCTTCATCACCGCAAAGTGCGCTGCCATGATTTTTTCCACCGGAAGTTTTTGCAATTCCCGGACATTCGATTTCTCGATTCCGAGTTTGGCCAGCAGCAGCTCCGAATTCCGCACCGCCGCATCGCGATCGACCACTTTGATGGCCGCGCCGCTTTCGATGATCGCGCGATGGAAAAGCCCCTTGGCCGATGGCATCGCCAACAGCGTCTCAACCTTGCGGCCGCCGCCGGATTGTCCGAAGATCATCACCGTGTTTGGATCGCCCCCGAATTCGGAGATGTTCGCACGCACCCAGTTCAGGGCCTGAACGATGTCCATCATGCCGGCGTCGCCGGACGCGGCAAAATCCCGGCTGAACTCGCTCAAGTTCGCAAACCCGAGAACGTTGAGGCGATGATTGATGGTGACGACGACCACGTCGCCGCGGTGCGCGAGATTGGTTCCGTCGTTATCGGGAGACGATCCGGAACCCGAGGCAAATCCTCCGCCGTGGCACCAGAACATCACGGGGCGCTTGCGGCCGCTAGCGGCGCCGGACCCGACGGAGGGCGTCCAAATATTGAGTACCAGGCAATCCTCACCCTCGGCTGGTAGGCCCTGGCCCGAGATCGTAAGGGCGCCCGCCGGTGGCGGCGGAGCAGCCGGGTCCCTCTGCGGAGCGCTATGTCCGTATTCCAAAGCATCCCGTACGCCGGCCCATTTCGCCGGTTCCGCTGGCGCCATGAAGCGATTTCCGCCCGCCGTATTCGCCCCGTACGGAACCCCTTTGAAGACCTTGATTCCACTGTTATCGACACCGCGAATTTTGCCGTACGTCGTTTCAGCGATGACATACTTGGTATCTTGTCCGTGTAACTCACCGAGCAAAACACCGCCGGCAGCCGCGAAGGCCGAGGTGTGTTTCAAGAAGTCGCGGCGCGTCGTGATCATTTTTCTTTGACCTTGTCTTCGGACAGCGGAGGCGGCGTTTCGTCGAATTTGATGATGGTGTCGGTGCCGAACTTTTGGTACAGGCGGAATTCGATCTCGTTCTTGGAGAGATACTTGGTGGTGCGCGACGTTAGCACTACCTTCAGCGGCACCAGGAACTCGCTGTCGCCGATTCTCTGGAAATCGTAATCCAGCACTTCCTTCGAAGCACGCACGGGAAACGTACTGGGGATATCATACGGTTCGTGCGTAATGTGCATGATCTGGTTCGTGTCGACGTCGATGTACACTAAGCCGCGGTAAGCCGGCACGATCTTATCGGTCTTTTCCCAGGTGATACTACTTCGCGAGTGCGCTTGATCGACATCGTAAGAGAACGCGTACATTTTACGTCCGCGCAGCTTCGCCCAATGGTCCCACTCGAAGCGAGCCTCCGATTCGGGCAGGAAGATCTCTCTCAACATGCTGCCAAACTCGCCCGTGGAGGTGACACCGCCCAAGTCGTCCACGGACTTGTTCTCTGCCGTGCTGTTGTTGACTGTGACGATTTTGTAGCTCTCCTTCTGCTCGAAGTAGCTGAGCCGCATAACCACCGTGTCGTCGCTGCGCCATTGCTCGCTTCCAGCCGCATCGTTGACGTGCTCATCAATCGCGCGGCGAACCACCTCCAGGCACAAGTAGTTGGGCAGCTGCTTGGAATAATTCAACGCGTATTCGCGCGCGGCGGCGATGATCTTGCCCTGCTCTATTAAATCCGGCGGAGGAGCGGGCGGCGGAGGCGGCAGGGCTTTCGGCGGAGGCGCGGCCTCGGGAAGCTTGGCGGAGGCATCCACCATTTCGCGCAGCGCCGCAACGGTCTTGGGGCCGGCGCCCAGACTTTGCAACTCCTCTACGGTCCTATCATCCAAATGACCGGTGAGCTTCATGTGAGCCAAATACTTAGCGACTACGGAATCATTTTCCTTCAATTGGATGGACGACTTGATGAACTTGACCAGATCGTCGACGCTGACCGATTGCGCGAACGCCATGATCGCGGCACAGAAGAAAACGCACACTCTAGCCACGATTACTTTCTACCACATCCTATATGATATGAATTCGGCAGGCATGAGCTGAGCCGACCAGGAGGAAAAGTGAAGTCTGAACCTAGCAAGCAATTGCTGAGCGCGTTTTTGGCGATGTCGTTCGTTTCGATGATGTCGTTCTTGGTGATAGCCGCTGAGGCCCAAGTCCCCGCCAACATCGAAGCGGGATTGGTGGCGATGGGGCACATTGTAGATCCTCCGTGTACCGCGAAGCTCTACCGGCCGCTGATGCCGGCCAACGACATCACGAGCAGCGCCACGCCGCTGTATCCAGGCATCACCGTGGTGCGCGACGCCTCCTTCGGCCCCAATCCAAAAGACGTCGTGGATATTTTCAGCGCGGACAAGGGCCCGGCATCGCGTCCGGTTTTGATTTATGTTGCTGGCGGCCCCGGCAACAAGCTCGAGCTTCAGGACAAAGAAGCGAACGCCTTCTACGACAACATCATGCGTTGGGCGACCAAGAACGGCATGGTCGGTGTCAACGTGCAGCGGCATGGCGGGCAAGGTTGGGATGCCGGTGCAAAGGACATTTCGAGCATGCTCCAGTGGGTCGAGGCGAACATTGCGAAATACCATGGCAATCCGGACCACATGATCATCTGGGCTCACTCGGCTGGCAACAATCCGCTGGGGACTTATATCGGCCGCCCGGAATTGTACGGACCGAAAGGCGTCGGAGTGAAGGGAGTGATCTTCATGTCTCCCGCGGCTTTCGATATCGCGCCACTCGAGGTGCCACCGCCGCCCCCAGGTGCGGGGAATCCGTTCGCGGCTCTGGCTAACGCAGGAAAAACGTGCGGCGTCGAAGGCGGAGCTTTCTCGTCCTCTGGCGCGCTGCCTGGGAAAACCGCGGGACAGCCCGGTGGACCCGATGCGGCTCCGGGAGGTCCTCCTCCAGGCGGGCCGCCTCCAGGTGGCGCGGGTGGACGTCCGGCCGGCGGACCTCCGGCGGGTTTCGGTGGACCTCCCGTGGATGCTGCTACGCGGCTGGCTCGATCCAGCCTTCCCGAGCTCAAGAAGACCTCGGTGAAAATTATCCTGGCCAACGCCGAGCTGGATCCTGGAGTCGGCGCCAACGGCATCATGCCGTTCAACCAGATCTTGCACGACGAGCTGTGCAAAGAAGGTCCGGCGCATTGCCCGACGCTGCTCTACTTCAAGGGCGAGAGCCATATGTCGGAAGTGTTTTCCATTGATACTCCGGACAAGACCGTTTCAGGGCCGGTTCTGGCTTGGATCAAGAAGATTAAGTAACGCGGCTTCTTTGGCTCCCCTATTAAAAGGCGTTCGCGTACTTGACCTGAGCACTATCGTCGCCGGGCCCACGGCTAGCATGATCCTGAGCGACCTGGGCGCGGACGTGATCAAAGTGGAACGCATTGGCTCGGGTGAAGACGGGCGCGCCATGGGACCATTTCGCGGCGAGTGGGGCGCATACTTCGTGGCTCTGAATCGCGGTAAGCGATCCATCACGCTGGATCTCGGGAAACCCGAGGGACGCGAAGTGGTGCTCAGGCTCGCGTCGGGCTGCGATGTCTTCCTCGAAAACTTTCGCGGTGGCAAGGCTGCGGCGCTGGGACTGGATGAACCTGCTGTTCGCGCGCGCAAGCCTGACATCATCTACGCGTCGCTGTCCGCCTATGGCCCCAGTGGACCGGATTACACCAAGCCAGGTTACGACGCGGTTCTGCAGGCGCGCACTGGTATCATGAGCGTCACCGGCACAGGCGAAGGCCATCCCATGCGCACCGGCGTATCCATCCTCGACGTGACCACCGGCACTTGGATGGCGCTCGGCATTTTAGCCGCTCTGCTGGAGCGCCAGCGTTCGGGCAAAGGTCAGCGCGTGGACGCGTCGCTGTTTGGAACCGGCATCCTGTTTATGTCGTACCATCTCGTCTACCGGCAATTCCTGGGGTTGGATCCTCAGCCGCAGGGCGCGCGACACAAGGCGTTCGCTCCCTATGGATCGCTTCCCACCGGCGACGGGCAGATCATGCTGGGCATTTCTAGCGATCGCCAGTTTCATCGTTTGTGCTCGGCGCTCGGCCATGCGGAATGGGCCACCGATCCGCGCTTTCGCGCGAATCAGGATCGCGTGGCCAACGTCGGCGAGCTGGAAGGCCTGATTGCAGGAGTGCTGAGAACGCAGCCCACTTCACATTGGGTGGCGCTCTTCGACGAACACGACATTGCGAACGACCCCATTCAAACTCCGGGCCAAGTGTTGAACGATCCGCAGGCAGCGGCGCTGGGCCTGTTCGCCGACATCGACCTTACAGGCGAGCAGCCCATCGTGCTGCCTCGCTTGCCGATCGGCCTTTCGCTGACTCCACCTGTTCCGCAAGGACCGCCGCCCGGTGTCGGTGAACATAGCCGGGTCATCCTGGAAGAGGCCGGCTATAGCGGCGCCGAAATCGAAGACTTGTTTCGCGCCGGAGTCTGCTCATGAAAGCGCTCACTGAAGAGCAAGAGCTGATCCTTCGAACCGTCCGGAAATTCGTCGACAAGGAAGTGATTCCGGTGGCTTCCGCGATGGAGCATCGCGACGAATATCCGCACGCGCTGGTCGCCCAGATGAAGGAGATGGGACTGTTCGGGCTGAACATCCCGGAAGAATACGGCGGCGCCGGCGTGGACTCCACCACCTTCGCCATGATCTTCGAAGAGATCTCGAGAGGCTGGCTGGGATTGGCGGGCGTCATCGGAAGCAATTCGGTGATGTGCGATGTCGTGGCTCGATTCGGTACCGAGGAACAAAAGCGGCGCTTCCTGCCAGGCATGGCGACGGGAGAAAAGCGTGGCGGAATCTGCCTGACCGAATCCAATGCGGGCACTGATCTGCAAGCCATCACGACAACGGCGACGCGGTCGGGCGATGTGTATCGCGTGAATGGCTCCAAGATGTGGATCACCAACGCGCGGCACGGGAACACCTTTCTGCTGTTGGCGAAGACCGATCCAACGGCTCATCCCCCTCATCGCGGCATGAGCGCTTTCGTGATCGAGAAAGGCGAGCCCGGCGTGACGGTGGGCCGCGACATCGACAAACTCGGATATAAGGGCGTGGAAACTTGCGAGCTGCATTTCTCAAGCTTCCCCGTACCAGTGGCGAATCTGATCGGTAATGTCGAGGGGCAAGGGTTCAAGCAGGTGATGACCGGCCTGGAAGCCGAGCGTCTGAACGTCGCTGCCCGCGGCCTTGGCATCGCCCGTGCCGCTTTTGAAGAGGCTATACGCTATGCTCAGCGCCGCACCACGTTCGGCAAACCCATCGCCGAGTATCAGACCATCCAAAACAAACTGGCCGATATGGCCACTCACATCGAAGCCTCGCGGCTGCTGATTTACTCAGCCTGCGAGAAGCGCGATCGCGGCGAGCGCTGCGATCTGGAGGCCGGCATGGCCAAGCTGTTCGCCACTGAGACCGCGGCCGAAGTTTCGCTCGAAGCCATGCGCATCATGGGCGCCAATGGATATTCCAAGGACTTTCCGGTGGAGCGCTACTATCGCGATGCGCCGCTGGTGGTGATCGGCGGCGGCACCAATGAATTGCAGCGGCTGATTATCGCGCGCAACCTGCTCAAGAAGTATAAAGAGGACGCCTAGACGATGGAGTTTGGCCGTTACTACGAGGAGTTCGAAGTAGGCGCGGTGTACAAGCACTGGCCTGGGCGCACCATCACCGAATACGACAATACGCTCTTCGCGCTGCTTTCGATGAATCAGAATCCGCTGTTCATCGATGAGCATTATGCGCGCACGCAGCCGCTGGGACGCAGGCTCGTGCTCGATTCGCTGATCTTCAGCCTCACGGTCGGCATGAGCGTCTCGGACACCAGCGGCAAGACTATCGCGAATCTCGGCTACGAGAGCGTAGTCTTCGAACAGCCGATGTTTGCGGGCGACTCGTTGTACGCCGAGTCCGAGGTGCTGGAGAAACGTGAATCCGCCAGCAAGCCGGATCGCGGCATCGTGGCCATCGAAACACGCGGCTACAATCAGAACAAGGAACGGGTGATCGTGCTCCGCCGCCGATACCTGACGCCCAAGAAAACTACATCATGAAAGAATACACACGCGAGCTGGTCGAATTTCTGCATGGCCTGCGTGTCCAGGATCTGCCCGCCGAGGTTCTCGATCGCGCGCGCTACTTCCTGGTTGATTATCTGGCGGTCACAATTCGCGGGTCTCGCGAAGAATCGGCACAGGCTGTACAACGCATGGTCCAACGCATGGGCGCCCCGGGCTGTGCGACCGTGATCGGCACGCGCATGCGCACGATTACGGGGCTAGCAGCAATGGCGAATGGCGCGGCGGCGCATGGCATCGAGCAGGATGACACGCACAGTGGCGGCTCCATCCATCTTGGCGCCACGATGTATTCGGCCGCGCTGGCTCTCGCGGAGACCATGCCTGACACGCCGTTGGATGCTTTTCTAGCGGCAGTAGTGGCCGGATACGAAGCTACCGCGCGCATTGCGATGGCGGTGCAGCCCAAGGAACATTACGCGCTCGGTTTTCACCCCACGCCAACCTGCGGCGTCTTCGGAGCTGCGATCGCGTCCGCGAAGCTGCTGGGGCTGACGGCGGAACAGACGCTGGCCGCAGTCGGGATCGCGGGAAGCATGGCCGCCGGGTCGATGGAATTTCTAGCCGAAGGCGCCTGGACCAAGCGGATTCATCCCGGCCTCGCTGCTCAGAACGGCATTCACGCGGCGCTTCTGGCGGCTGAAGGATTCTCAGGGCCTCTACACATCCTGGAAGGCCGCGATGGTTTTCTGCACGGATACTCTCGAAATCCGGTTCCAGAGCGCCTGACAGCCGAACTCGGCAGGTCGTTCGAGATCCTGCACACCGCGGTGAAACCGCACGCCTGCTGCCGCTACATGCAAGGCCCGATTGACGCGATTCTCGCCATCATGCGCGAACATGATCTTCAAGCCGGGCAAATCCATCGGATCGAGATCGCCGTGCTCGAAGCCGGCTGGGGGATCGTAGCCGACCCGCTGGCCAAGAAATATAATCCTCAGTCCGTAGTCGACGCGCAGTTTTCGATGCCCTTCGGAGCGGCCATCGCGGCGCTGGATGGCGCAGCCGGCCTGGATCAATTCACGCTTGAGAAAACCCGCTCGCCCAAGGTCCGCGAACTGATGAACAAAGTGGTGCTCGTCAAAGATCCGCGCATCGAAGAGACATTCCCCAAGGAATGGCCGGCTCGAGTCGTAATCGCGCTCGCAAGCGACGAGCGCTACGAAAAGTTCGTTCGCTATCCCAAAGGCGATCCCGAAAATCCGCTGACGTGGGGCGAAATGACGGCGAAGTTCCGCTCCTTAGCGGGCGCCGTAGTTCCAGCCGAGCGCTGTGACGAAATCCTCGAAGCAATATCGGGCGCGAAGCCCGCGCAGATTCCCCTGCTTACTGCACCCGGCAAGTGAAGTTCCCGGCGTCGTTGGTCGAGCCGGAACCCTCATATACGGCCACCTGCGGATAGGGGCACAGCGGGCGAGTCATGGCCACCTGTCCGTTCGTAACATGCGAAGCGACAATTTGATCGGGAGCTTTCCCATCTTCGCGCCAGCGCTCCATCACCGCCATCTTGTTGAACTGATCGGTGCCCTGGCCGCCGGCGCAATGCTGCATTCCCGGGATCATATATAGCTTGAGCCAATCGCTTTGATCCGGCCCCATCTTTGCGAGCACCGCGCTGTAGAAGTTGACCGTGTTTCCGGGCGGGATGGCTTGATCCGCCCACCCGTGGTACAGCAGCAGCTTTCCACCGTGCTGCTTGAAAGGCGAAAGATCGTAGGTATGCGCGTCGATGCCGGACTTGTCCGCCAGCTCAACATCGCTATCCAGATCGAACTTGTGAAAATCGTAGTCGGCATCCTGGTGGCCCAAAATCCGGATGCTGTCCCAGCCTCCGCCAGGCTGCTTGGGGACGCTCTTCAGCGCGCCATACTGCAGCTCGCCGCCGGGCTCGAATCCGGTCCAGATGATCTCGCCTTTTTTAGTCTTGACGTCGGCGAACACGATCTTCACTGTTTCCACCTGCGCCGCCGAGAGGCAGCCTTCGGTTTCCTCGCCCTTGCAGAGCAGTGAAGCGGGATCGAAATGGCACTTGCTTGGATCGCCGATCAGTCCGTCCTTGACGCCATCCAGAGCATCGCACTTCGCGAGCACCGCTTTGTGCAGCGTCTCGACATTGGCTTGCGACAACGCTCCGGTGGGATTCTTCATCATCTCGATGGATCGCTCCACTCCGGCCGCGTGCAGATGGATATGCGGATTCGCGGGCGCTCCAGCCAGCACACCGTCGAAGTCGTCCGGGAATTTGGTGACTTCCACCAGAGCTTGCCGGCCGCCCGTGGAGCAGCCGTTCCAGTACGAGTACTTGGAGCTTTGGCCGTAATAAGCCTGAATGAGAGCCTTGGATTTGACGACAGTTTCATGCACCGCGCGCCAGCCGAAGTCGACGATCTTCTCGGGATGCCCGAGAGCGAACATTCCGTCGCCGCCCACATGGCCCGTATCGGTGGAAGCGGTGGCGTAGCCTTCCCGCAGCGCCGCGGCCATCTGGGGAAAACTGATGATGCCGGCCCAGCCGCCGTTGCCCACCATCTGGAATTTTCCGTTCCAGTTCTCGACCGGCAGCCACAATTCCATCTTGATATCGGAATCTGTTGACGGCGCGAGCGTCGCGGCGACTCGGCAATGGGCGGGAAGGATCTGAGGAGCCACGGCGGCCCCAGCGCCTGCTCCGGCGCGAGGGGGAGATTGAAACGGCCCGGACGCAACAGTCTCGACGGCCGTGAAGGTCGTGCCGGGGAGCGAGAGCGATTTCAAATGATCGCAAGGCGTCTCGGCAAATGTGAGGCAGACGGCGCCGCACACGGCAGCGCAAAGACGAGCAAGGAACATCAGGGTTCGCATGGGAGACCTTCTTTCTTCAACAGGTGTCAGTCGATATTGTTTCACAGGCTTTACCGAGAGCGTGGTTTCCCGGCGAACCGGCCCGCAGTCTGTTGCTCGTACTATGATTAGGTTATACTCACTGTATGAGTAAGCGCCTTCAAGTCCTTCTTCCCGACCGGGAAATGTCCGACATCCAGCGCCTCGCCAAACGCGACCGTCTGACAGTGGGTGAATGGGTCCGGCGAGTACTTCGGGAAGCGCGTGCCAACCGGCCTGCGGCTGATCCTGAAACGAAATTGAAGGCAGTCCGGAACGCCGCGAAATACTCATTCCCCACTGCCGACGTTCAGCAGATGCTGAGTGAAATTGAACGGGGATACGAGAGTTGATCTTCGTAGACTCCAATATTCCGATGTACTTGGTCGGAGCCTCCCATCCGCACAAGGCAGAAGCACAGGTCATCCTGGAGCGCTTGATTGCGGCGGGACAGCGTCTCGTCACCGACGCTGAAGTATTGCAAGAAATACTCCACCGTTACACGGCTATTGGTAAGCGCGAGGCCATTGGCCCCACCCTTCAGGTCACGTTGGAAATGGTCGACGAAGTCATCCCTATCGGAAAGGCAGAGGTTTTGCGAGCCGCCGAAATCATACAGAATCCTGCCATGATGTCAGCCCGCGATGCTGTCCATATTGCCGTTATGGAGCATCACGGTATTCGATCAATTCTGAGCTTCGACGGTGATTTCGATCGCTGGCCGCGCCTGCAGCGAATTCATCAGATCTGAAGAACACCTTACCGGCCTGGCGCTTTATTGTTTCGTGCAATGTACGCGGCCAGCGCGTCTAAATCAACATCGCTTATTTCCGTCTTGCGGAAAAACGGCATGATTGAGACGCCTTTTCGCACGAATGTTTTTGTCACCGCCGGAATCAAGTCCGTGCGCTCACTCAGCAGGGCGGGTTTGGCTCCTTTGTACTTGGCCTCTAAGGCGACTGTGCCAGGCAAGTTCCCCGGGCCGTGACAGGTGGCGCACCAATAATCGAAAACCTTCTCGCCCTTTTGGATGGTGGCTTCATCGGCACCGAACGCGCAACCGGCCAGAGCGACAATCATGAGCGCCTTCATGCCTTGTTCCCTCGCAGATGCTTGGGCCAGATCCCGTAACGGCCCGCCGAGATAATTCCGTTGGGATCGACGGCGTCTTTCACCGTCTCATGGAAACGCCGCAACGCGTGATTGTTGAAGGAATAAGTATCCATTACGGCATCCTGATATGCCGGAGCGGTTCGATATTCACCCCAGCCGTGATCGGCGGCAACGCGAATCACTTGTTTAAACGTCTCGCGATTCTTCTTGTTGGTTGCGACATCGTGAGTGATCGGAAAACCAAACAGGAAGATGAAGGATCGCATCCAATAGGTAGTCGGAAGGCTGAACGAAAGCAGCGGCAAGCCGAAATCCTTGGCCGCTTTGGCGAACACCTTGTTCGCTTCCAGCACCGCTTCGCCAGTCCTGGGAATGATCGGCGAAAACCAGATGTGCCCTTGGCCGGGCGTCGGATTGTAGGGCGATCGAGCGCCGATCGAAAACATTTCCAGGCTAGGAATCCCCATCTCCGGTTTGTGAACTTTGTTGAACTGATCGGGTGTGAGCGGGAACTTATAGAATTCGTCGTCCTTAAACTTGGCTCCGGCAATCGCCGAAAATTTCTCCTGGGCGTATTCCCACTGCGCGCGAATGGCTTTCTCCGGGCCATAAAACTTGACGGTGCAACTCCAAAACGGAATGCCTTTGTCCTGCGCGTATTTATGCAGCCCGGCCGACTCGACGCCATCTTTCTCGAGCATCGCGGTGACCTCGGGCGCCCTCTGCGGCATCATGAAACCCCCGAGTATCGGGCTTCCCAGACCGGGCATGCCGTTCGATATGCCCGAATTCTCGAGCAGCGTCAGGATGTCGATCATCGGGACCAGGTCTTCGTATTTCGGGACCGTTACAGTGCCGGTGAGATAGGCGTCCGGTTCCGGCATGAGCCAGAATCCCATCTTGGTGACGACGCCAAAGTTGGATTGTGAAAACATTCCATCGATCCACGGGCCGTATCCGAATTTGTATTGCTGCCAGCTTTGCGCGCCCGGCATGGCGCCCATACCGGTGCGCAGCAGGTCGCCATTCGCGAGCACCACTTCCATTCCGCAGTGCGAATCGAAATGATTGCGATACATTGGCTGCAGATATCCGCCGCCGTGATCCAGCGAGTTGCCGACCGGACTACCCCAGCCCGGATCGGGAACGTCAACCCAAAGCTTCAGCTTGCGTTCCTGGATATGGCGGTACAGGTCGAAGTAGCTGACGCCCGGCTCCACCAAGGCGGAGTGGTTCCGCTCGCTCACGTCCAGAATGCGGTTCATCCGCTTGAGGTCGAGGACGACGCTGCCCGAAAGATTCGGCGCGGAGCCGCCATAGCCGAGATTCTTTCCGGTCGAAATCGGATACACCGGAATCTTGTATTCATTGGCGGCCTTCATCACCGCCTGCACTTGCTCCACCGTGTAGGGCGCCACCGCGGCCGATGCCATGCGCTCTTCAGGCTCGCCCCAGAACGGCGAATAGGCGTCGCGATAGAGCGCCACGTCTTCGTCGCTGGTGAAGACCCATTCCTTGCCGACGGTTTCTTCGAACTGCTTCAGCGCGTCCGAGAAATCCTTTGCGTTTACTCCAGGTGGTGTCATTTAGCTTCCTTGTGTTCGTTGCCTGGGAGCAATTACCCAGGAGATCAGCGGTTCGCCGTCGCCGTCGCGGGCATCTTGCTCCACTCGAGAAACCACTCGCATCCCGTGATCCCACGCCAATCGCTCCAGACAGAATAGCGGGCCGTGAGCCGTCAATCCCGCGATCGGCACCGGTCGCTTCTTCCACTGGTGATCGAGATCGTGGAACCAAAGGTCGGTGATGTCGCCGCGGATGGGGTGAACTGCCGCGCCGCGCGCGATCCACTCCACGCCAAAATCCACGCTGGCTGGGAATCTCTCGTCGAAAATCACCTTGTAGAAATTGGCGCGCTCATCCCTCTGTCTGGGCGTCAGGTTACTGCCTGCGGCCGCCAGCGGCAACATCGACGCCGCGATCCCGGCTTGGAGGAACTCTCTTCGGCTGTTCATTTCTGTTTAACCTCTGCGATGGTGAAATCCTGGCCACTGTCGAGCATATCGCAACCGCCGCTCCGAGATCAGGTTAGCTGCTTCTGCAACGATTCCCGATCCAACTCATTTTCCCAACGCGCCACCACCACCGTGGCCACTCCGTTGCCCACCATATTGATAAGCGCGCGGAACATGCTCATGAAGCGATCGATTCCCAGGATCAACGCCATCCCAGCCACCGGAATCGTGGGAATTACCATCATCGTGCCCACCAACGCAATGAAAGCGGCGCCCTGCACGCCGCTTGCGCCTTTCGATGTGAGCACGGCTACCGCGAAGATGGTCAGTTGCTGCTCCAGGGTGAGATGCGTGTTGGTGGCTTGCGCGACGAAGAGCGCAGCCAGCGTCATGTAAATACTGGTGCCATCCGTGTTGAATGTATAGCCGGTAGGAACCACCAGGCCCACCAGCGCCTTGGAGCAGCCGAGTTTCTCCATCTTCTGCATCAGCGTCGGCAGCGCGGGTTCGGAAGAACTAACCGCCAGAACCAGCAGGATCTCTTCCTTGATGTAGAACAGGAACTTGATGATGTTGAAGCCCGCCAGCCACGCGACCGCGCCCAACACAATGAGGACGAACAGAGTGCAGGTGATGTAGAAAGTGGCGATCAATTTCGCCAGAGGCCCGAGCGACGCCAGCCCATAGCGGCCAATAGTGAAGGCCATTGCGCCGAAAGCTCCAATAGGCGCCAGGCGCATCAGGATATTGATAACGCCAAACACCGCGTGGGTCAGAGCCGCGAACAGATCGACAATAAGCCTGGAACGCTGACCCACGATAGACAGCGCGAAGCCGAACAGGATCGCAAGCAGCAGCACTTGCAAAATATCGCCTTTGGCGAAAGCGTCAATCACGGTGTTCGGAATGATGTGCAGCAGAAAATCGGTCACGCTTTGCGCTTTGGCTTGGCCCGCATATTCGGCCACGGCTTTCGGGTCAAGCGTGGCGGGATTGATGTTGAATCCGCTGCCAGGCCGCACCACATTGCCAACCACCAGACCGATCGCGAGAGCGATGGTAGATATCACTTCAAAGTACAGCAGCGCTTTGCCGCCAACGCGCCCGACCTTCTTCAGGTCCTCCATCCCAGCGATGCCGGAAACCACAGTGCAGAAGATCACAAGAGCGATGATCATGGTGATCAGTCGGATGAACGCGTCGCCGAGCGGCTTCATGGCCACCGCTTTCGCCGGGCTGATATAACCGAGGACGATCGCGATCGCGACGGCAAACAACACCTGTGCCGAAAGGCTTTTGTAGAGTGGCTTTTTCCGGAACTGTGCGCTTATTTCGGGAGTAGCAGTCGCCATCCTATTTCCAAGCCGAGTAGACTGGCTTGGCTCACCAGGAACGCCGTGTTCACGCCCTGCCTGGGCTGGAATTTCTGCACCCGCCCGTTGTCCACTTCCGCGACGTAGAAGTTGCCTTCCTGGTCCACGCTAAATCCGTGAACTCCCCAGAAGCCGCCCGGGAAATCGCCCCACGTGCCGAACGAATAGAGAAAATGTCCTTCCAAGTCGTACTTCAGCATCTTGGATGTTCCGCGATCGAAGGCCCACAGATTGCGATCGGCTCCGATGTAGATCAAATGAATATCGGATGGCTCCGCGGCCCATGCTGAATTCGTAGAGATACTTTCCGTTCTCGTCGAAAACCTGAATGCGATGATTGGCGCGGTCGTTCACGAACACGTGCCGCGTCTGCGGGTCAACCGCGATGCCGTGCACGTTATTCATGTAGCCGGGCCGCGTTTGTCGTTCGGAGGCGTGCCCTTCATGCCCCAGTCCAGCAGAAACTTTCCGTCCTTATCGAACTTCGCGACGCGCGTGCCGTTGTAGCCGTCGGAGACGAACAGCGTGCTGTCGGGCAGCCAGGCGATGAACGTCGGCCGGTTGAAATGCGTTCCATCCGCGCCCTTCACCGTGGGCGTGCCGATGGTCTGCACCAGCGTCTTGCCATCGTGGGTGAACTTGTAGATGGCGTGCATGTGATCGTCCACCACCCACACATGTTTCTCCGGATCGTAGGGATTGATGGCGATGAAGTGCGGACGCTTGAAGATCTTGTCCCACTGGGTCCACTGCTCCACGATGTTGCCGTTGCGATCCACCACGGTGAGGCAATGTTCCCACTTGGCGTCCACGCCCACGGTGCCCCTCCACAGCTTCGGACCATCGTCGGGATCCTGGCCGCTGCCGCCCGCCTCCCGGAAGCGCCGCCACGGTTGCGTCACGCCACGGGCAGACGGCCGATCGGGAAATGACAGACTCGGGCCGAACTCGGGAATCAATTTCGTCTGCGGGCCGCGGAATGTTCGGCAGCTCGCCGCGGAACAGCAGAAAGATGCGGTCCGGGTTTTCGGCGTACACGCTCTGCCCCGCGCCCCAGGTCCACTTCTCATTCCCAGGCAGGGTGCTGATGTTCTTGGGCCAGTCCTTCACCACTTCGTAGGGACCGAAGATATCCTGGACGCCCATTTCGCCCGGCGCCGCCGCGAACCCAGTGCCAGGCTTGTCCTTGGCCTGCACCGGCGACAGCTTGGTGCCCGCCAGAAAACCCGCCGCGAAAACCACAGCCACATCAGCGACATCTAGATATTTGGCCTACAAATTTGCGCATCGAAATCTCCCTCCGCCAAGACAGCGGGCGGCTTCGCCTACTTCTTCGGATTGGCTTCGTTCTTCAAAAACTGATCGAAGTTGACGTTGTCCTCGCAGACCATCTCGGTGATGTTCCACGTCGGCCGCAACTGGAACGTGATCTGTCCGCCCCAAGGCTTGGTGTATGCCTTGGGGTCCTCGATGGTGATGTCGTCTGTCAGAGTCTTCTCATCTACCCGCCGGATGCGCTCCACCAGATGCAGATCGGTGCTGTGCGGATGGCCCGCGCGATCCAGCCAGGTTTTGTCGTTGAACCCGATGGTGTCCACCACCAGCGTGTCGCCGTCCCAATGCCCGATCGAGTCGCCCATCCAGGTGGGGCCGAGATCGGTATTGTGCTTTCGGCCGTCGGTAAAAATTTGCCGGATAAAGTGCGAGAACTCGAACAGCATGATCACGCGGCCCGGCGTTTGAATGATTTCCATCGGAAAGGGCTGCAGATAGAGCCGCGGCATGCCTGGCGGAAAGCAGCCGACGGCGCTCAGCGTGGTGGGGTTCACCGGATCGTTGGAATCCTCCACCGCGCGAGGCCCGAAGGACGGCTTGGTGGCCTTGAATTTTTCTTCGGCCCACGGCGTCATGGGCGGTTCCTCTTTGCTAAAGCCCCAGGACAAGTAGCGCGTGGCTGGGAGAGCCCTTGACACTCCAAACGCCGGACAAATCCGGCGTCGTGCGGCGGGCTTGGCGGAGAGGCGCCTGCGCGAACGCGGCTACCAGCGAGAAGAGCGGCGCGATGCAAGTGCAGTCGCATTCTAGTTCCCCGCGCCCATTCTTAGATCCTTCGCCATTGACGGAGATCTTGGTAATCCACATCGAATTGGCGCCGCTCTTGGCGCGATAGCCGGTCATCGTCACCTGGTCGCCGCGGCTTGAGCGTAGTCGCGGTCCAGCCGGCCCGGATCAAATGATTGGGACTGGTGAGTTCGCCCTGCCAAGCTTGCGTTTCACCCTTGTCGTCCTTGACATCGAGACTAACGATGGAGTGCGGATTCACAAATTGGAATTCTGTGACCGCTCCGCTCACGGTGACGGTTTCCGTGGTGTTGTATCCGGCTTGGCCGTGGTGCGCCGAAAGAGAAACCGAAGCAAGCAGCAACCCGGCAGCCACGCGCGATCGAACTTTGTCGCATTTCGCGCGATGTTAGAAGGCATTTGGGGGAGACTATATCATCGCCGTCGTGAAGGTGCAACGCGGACAACGACTGCGACAGGCATACCTTGCTTTTCTGAGCGCACAGGTGATCTAATCTTTTACCAGTGGAATCTCTTGCATGATTAAACCTGCGGCGGAATCCGCCGCGGCCGCCGTTCCGCTGACATCCAGCCAGAAGCGGGCGTTCTGGGCGGCCTGGGGAGGTTGGACCATGGACGGGATGGATTCGTTCATCTTCTCCCTGGTGCTGGTGCCCGCACTGCGTGACGTGCTTGCCCAACTCCGGCATTCGCCGCCACTACGGCCAACGTGGGCTATTACAGCGGTCTGCTGTTCGCCCTATTCATGGTCGGCTGGGGCGTGGCGCTGGTCTGGGGTCCCATCGCCGACCGGTTCGGGCGCGCGCGCACGCTGATGTTTTCCATCCTCTGGTTTTCGTTTGTTCACTTTGCTGGCGGCTTTGTGCCATAACGTCTGGTCGCTAGCAATTGTCCGATTTCTGGCTGGCGTGGGGATCGGAGGCGAATGGTCCATCGGCGCATCGCTGGTATCGGAGGAATGGCCGGAGCGGCGGCGCACCTGGGGTGTTTGCTTGATGCACACCGGCTACTACATCGGCTTCGTGATCGCGGCGATGGCCAATTATTTCGTCGGCAGCCAATATGGCTGGAGATGGATGTTCGTCATGGGCGGAGCGCCGGCCATACTCGTGGCCTTCTTTTATAATCGGCTCCATGAACCTGCTCGCTGGAAGAACCGGCGCGAAGAAGCCGGCATCGTCGCCATGCACCACGCCTTTCTCAAGCTCTTCACGCCGCAATATCGCGGGCGAACCATTCTGAATTCTCTGTACCTCGTAGCATCCATTGTCGGTTTGTGGGCCGGCTCGGTTTACGTGCCGTCGGCCATCACGTATTTATCGGAGCGCGCGCATCAATCGGCGCTCACCGGCGCTCGCCTGGCGTCTTATTCGACCGCTATTCTCGGCATCGGGACGGTGATTGGAGCAGTGTTGACGCCGATCCTCGCCAAGCGGCTGGATCGTCGAGTGGTTCTCGGCATATTTTTCGCGTTGATGCTGATCTTCCTCTGGCTCGCCTTCGGTTATGTGTTCTACATGCCGGGCAACGCCATCATGTGGTTCCTGGTTTGCACGTTCTTCCTGGGCGTGGGCGGCGCGAACTTCGTCGTGTACTCGTTCTGGCTGCCCGGAACAATACGCCACCGAATGCCGCGTGAGCGCGTTCGCTTTCACCACCAATGTCGGACGATTTGCGGGAGCGGGTCTCACCTTTTTGGTCGGCGCTCTGATCCGGCATTATGGAACGTCTGGGCACTCCGGTCGCGCTGACGTCGCTCGCTTTTGTGGTTGGACTCCTGCTTTTGCCCTTTGGGGCCGAGACGCGAGGGAAATCGCTTCCGGCATGAGATCGCCGGCATGAAAGCCATGCTCCTCGCGAGCGCCCAACGACCTCGCACTCGCCGATGTCGCGCCGCCGCCCGTTCCCGCCGGTCATGTTCTGGTGCGCGTCACGCACAGCGGCCTTTGCGGCACCGACCTGAAGATCTATAAAGGCGCGATCCCGGCTGAATATCCGCTCATCATGGGGCACGAAATGGTGGGCGAAGTGGCCGGCGGAGGGCGCGTCATTGTCGATCCGGTTCTCTCTTGCGGAAGCTGCTTCCATTGCCGCATCGGCCAGACCAATCTCTGTCCTTCCGGCGGCCTGATCGGGCGCGAGAGCAACGGCGGATTCGCCGAATATGCGGCCGTCCCCGCCGGGCAAGTCTTCCCTCTGCCCGATTCCATCGATAGTCGAAGCGCGCCGCTGATCCAGGTGGCCACCACTTGCCTGCACGCGCAACGGCTGGCGCATCTGTCGTCGGGCGAATCGGTTGCGGTGATCGGCGTCGGCGTCTCCGGACAATTGCACGTGCAACTGGCCAAAGCACATGGCGCGGGAAAGTGATTGGGATCAGCCGCAGCCGCTTCAAGAACGATCTCGCGAGGCAGATGGGCGCAGACATCGCGATCGAATCCGGCCCGGGAGCGGTGGCCCGCGTACTGGAAGAGACGGAGGGCCGCGGCGCCGACCTGGTGATTGAGTGCACCGGCGTGATGACGTCCATCGCCGACGCCATTCGGATGGTGCGTTTCGGCGGCCGCATCGTGCTGTTCGGCATCACCAACGCAACCAGTGGCGAGTTGCCGTTCTACGATCTCTACTTCAAGGAACTGACGCTGATTAACAACCGCGCGGCCACGTCTCAGGATTTTCCGGTGACCATCGACTTGGTGGATCGCGGCGTGCTTCGCCTGGAACCGCTGATCACCCATCGCATGGCGTTGGAGGAACTCGAGACCGCGCTCGACATGGTGGAAGATGGCGCGGAACGGCGTCTGAAGATTATCCTGGATCATACGTGAGCATTTGGTGGGCAAGTAGGTTAATGACCCGGAAAACCGCCTGATATTAGACCTATAATGTGAGGAATGGCAATTTGGGGTGGCTGGAGATTCGCGGCAATCCTGCTTGGCGGACTTGCTTTCGCCCAAACACCGCCTCAACATTGCACGCTGGCAGGCACCGTTGTCAATTCAGCGACGAACGCGGGCATCCCACACGCATTGGTTACCTATAATGGAGCCGCCCAGGGTTTTCGGTTTACGGATACCGGAGGCAATATTCAGGTGGCGAACGTGCCGTGTGCCGAATATTTCCTGGACGTTTCGAAGCCGGGTTTTGTCTCCGGTCAAGACGATTCCCGCGGCCCCGGCGCTCTGTTGAACCCGATATTGCGAGAGGCGCTGGAGAACCAATTGGATCAGCCTGGAGCGCCACCGAGCCCGGCAAACTTTCCCCAGGATCTCAAGCCGGACTCGGAGCCGGCACGAATCGCGCTTATCCCGGTTGCGTCGATCGCTGGAACGGTTCTCGACGAAAACAGCGAACCACTCGGAGGAGTGGTGGTGCAAGGCATTGCCGTGAAGGCCTCGTCGTCGGGCACCGACTATGTTCCTACCAAGACGGCCCACACCGACGACCGCGGCCATTATGAACTTCTGGATCTCACCCCGGGCGACTACGTCGTGCGGCTGGCTGGCGAGTCTGCTTCCACCCACTACTTCTTCAGGCAACACTCCGAACTCGAACGGCGATCATCGCGGGATGCAGCCTGTCTATTATTTCAACGTGGACTCGCTGTCCTCGGCCCTGGTTTTGCATCTGGCGCCGGGCACTCAAACTAACGCAGACTTCCGGCACGCGACTGAATCGGCCTTCGATATCAATGGACAGCTCTCCGGTTTCATCCCGCAGGCCTGGACACGATTGCGCTTGTACCGAGATGGCGATCGAATCCCCGTGGCCCGGGCTTTTGTGAATATATCCAGCGGGCAGTTTCGCGTGACCGATGTTCCGCCTGGAAGCTACACGTTGCGCGTGCTGCAATATCAAGCCGATCCACCGCTGTGGTTTGCCGCGGAGGAGCCGCTGACCATTGCAGCGGAGCCCATTCGGGATTTCGTCGTTCAGTTGTCGGGCGCCGTGGACATTCCTGTGTCGGTTTCCTTCGAAGCGGGAGCACAGGAAGATGGACCAATTCAACTGATGCTGCTGCCGCAACACTCCCGTGAGAACTTGCGGCAGTTGTTGCTTGGTAAGTTCGCGAGGCCCAAAGCCGATCCCCAGCCGCCGGCCCCGAAGGCGTTTACGAATGTTATCCCGGACAAATACAAACTGTCCGTGAGCGCAAATGGAAACGCGGGGTACGTTGCATCCGCAAAGCTCGGCGACTTGGACGTTCTGCATGGCGAATTTCCGATTGGAAGCGCGGCGGGCGAACTGCATCTTACAATCCGAGGCGACAGCGCTACCGTCCAAGGGCAAGTGACGTTTCAGGGTGAGGCGGCCTTAGGCGCGCGGGTATATCTCATTCCTACAACGGATGGCGGAGCCCGAGTGAGGCCGGGTTTCGTCGGCCCCGACGGACACTATGAGATCAGAGGCGTTCCGCCGGGAGACTATCGAATCCAGGCCTGGACAGGCGCGCCGACGATGAAAGAAATCTTGTCTGGATCCGGCGAGACGCTGACCCTCCAGGCAAGCGAGCAGCGCACTATAGCTCTCGAAGCGACGGCGCCGGAGCACAAATGACAACACTCAGCCGATTATTTGTGGCGTTGTGCTTCGCCTGCGCATTCTCGCTCTGTTCTGCCGCAAACTACGTCGTCAGCGGAGTCGTAGTGGATTCGCAGTCCCAAAAACCGCTCGCCAATGCGCACGTTTCGCTCGCGCCGACGGCCGCGCGCGGCCAAAAGCTGGACCAGATCACGAAACAGGATGGCCGATTTTCGTTCGCCGTGACCCAAGCGGGCAAATACGCGCTTGAGATGAACAAGCCTGGGTATCTGCTGCAGTCCTACAAACAATACTGGATTGGCGGGCTGTCGAGCGCGATTGTCGTGCGTGACGATCAGGACACCAGTCATATCGTGTTTGAGGCCAGCCGGGGCGCTGCTATCACCGGCCTCATCAAGGACGAAGACTCCGAGCCCGTGGGCAACGCTCTGGTATCCATTTTTCAGTCGTCAATCGTCGGTGGCGAGCGCAAGATCAGACTGCGCGGGCAGATGCGCGCCAACGCCGCCGGAGAGTTCCGATTATCCAGTCTCCCGCGAGGTAACTACTATATTTGCGCCATGGGTCGTCCCTGGTTTGCCGATTCGCTGCTGCAGCTCCAACAGATTCAGGAGTTTTCCAGAAGAACCGCTACGCAACCCCTCCAGGATGGCGAACCAGCGCAAATCGTGCCGCAATATTCGCCAGACCCCAGTTTCCGAGGCTCGGCGTTTGCGACGACGTTCTATCCCCGCGCTCCGACGATTGAAGAGGCGTCCCTGGTCAGGCTAGACGCGGGCGGCGAAACGCAAATCTCCATCGCGCTCCCGCTCGCCAAGGCGGTCACAGTGAAGGGAATCGTCAACCTTCCAGCGGATAGCGTAGGCCGCGCCAATTTACTGAAGAAAGCTTATGACCAGTACGTTTTGTTCCTGCAAGAAGTGGTTGCCAAGGATGGAACATTCCAGTTCAAGAACGTTCCGCCCGGATCTTACGAGATCGTGGCAACCTCCGAATCGTCGTCCGGCGCATCCAGCTGGAACGTCCGCCAGGAAGTAGCTATTGGGACGTCCGACATGGACGTAACGCTGCGGCCGCAGTCCTTGGGCTCAGTCTCAGGCCATGTGCGTTTCGAGGGTGAACGCCCGGCATCGACGGCCACCCTGCGCGTGTCGCTCCGCAATGATGAAGGCAACCAGCGTCGAGTGGAGGTCGATTCGGCGGGGAATTTTTCGTTCGACCGTCTCCCTGCCGGCCGGTATGAGGTAACCGCTGCCTCCGCCGACTATGTCGCGGCTTATTTTGCCGGGCCATCTGGCGAGCGCTTGCCGTTGACCGTGGAAATCACCTCGGGCGAGCCTGTCCGCCGTGATTTGACTCTGACGAAGGCAGTATCAGTGATCGAGGGCACGGTGGAAAAAACTGAAGCGCCGCAGGTCGGAGCCTTTGTACTTTTGATGCCGAAAAACCCATCGCAGCGCTGGGCCTATCGCGTCGATCAAACCGATAGCGACGGATCCTATCGTCTCGCGACGATCCCGGCCGGCGACTATTTCCTGATCGCTCTCAGTGACGGTGCGGAGGTTGCCTACCGTGATCCCAAGGTGGCCGCGATACTGACGAAGGCCGCCAAGCCGGTCCATATCGAGCCCGGTGATCACCTCGACATGAAGGTAGACATCTGGGAAACGGCGGCGCTCAACCTTCCGTCGTTGTAAGCGAAAACTCTTTCACCGAATTAGATTTTGATCGCGTCAGAGGTCTTCAACACTTCCGGATTCACCGGATTTCGCGGCGCCTGCCCGCTCAGCACTCGAACCACCTCTTCGGCGGCCTTGGTTTGCAAATCGACCAGCGATTCTTCCGAATAGTAACCGGTATGGGGTGTGACGATCACGTTGTCCCGTCTAAAAAGCCGCGATCCGGACGGCGGCTCTTGTTCCATCACGTCCAGAGCCGCTCCCGCCAGGTGCCCCTGATCCAACGCATCGGCGAGTGCCGCTTCATCCACAATGGGCCCGCGCGCCGTATTGATCAGGTAAGCCGTCGGCTTCATTCGCCGAAAAACATCGGCGTTAAACAAGTGATGCGTGGCGGGCACCAGCGGCGTGTGGATCGAGATATAGTCGGAGATCTTCAGCAATTCGTCGAACTCCACCTGCTCCACGCCCGCGCGCTCCACAACTTGCTTGGAAACGAAAGGATCGTGCGTCACAACCCGGATGCCGAATGCCTGAGCTTTGGCCGCCACCAGGTGCGCGATCTGCCCGAAGGCCACCAGCCCCAGAACGGTTCCTCGCAGCCGATGAATGGGCACCACCGCGCGCATTTCCCAATGCCCGGCCTGCGTGCGCGCATTGGACGATGGAATCTTGCGCACCAGCGCCAGCAGCAGAGCCATGGTGTGATCGGAAACTTCATCCAGGCAGTAATCGGGAACCCTGGTGACGACAATGCCCGCGCTCGTGGCCGCCGCAGTGTCGACATTGTCGACACCAATCCCGAAGCGCGCGATCACGCGGCAGCGCGTCAGTTGCCGAATGATCTCGGCGGTCACTTTCGCAAATGTGGCGAGCACCGCATCCGCGTCCCGCGCCACTTCCAAAATGGCTTCGGGGGTGGGCTCCCGTGCGAGGCGCACTTCGGCGCCAATCTTCTCCAGCACCGCGCGAGCCGGATCGAGATTCGGAAACACGGAGTCGGTGACAGCAACCAGCTTGGCGCTCATGAGTGCATCCACCTCACGACGCCCGCGACGCCATCCACGGCGACAGTAGAACCATCCGGAATCCGCGAGGTCGCATCCAGAACTCCCAGCACCATCGGAATCCCGCGCTCGCGCGCCAGCGAAGCCATGTGCGACGTACTTCCGCCCCGCTCCGCCACCACGCCAGCCACTCGAGTCAGAATGTGGCTCAACGCCGGGCCCGCGACCCTGGTCACCAAAACATCTCCGGGCGCCACGCGCGAGAGTTCGCACTCGCATTGAACCACGCACGCGCGGCCTTCGCCCCAGCCCACGCCCGCGGCATGGCCGTTTAATCGCGGACGATGCAGCCAGATCGCATCTGGCGTAGTGGTCGCCTGCGTGTGCAGCGGCCTGGCCTGGAGCAACTTAAATCCGGTATCGTCCATGGCCCATTCGATTTCTACCGGCATGCCCATCAAGTCTTCTACTTTTCGCAACAACTGCCCAAGTTCGATGGCCTGTCGTTCGCTGAGACAAGGCTCGGACACCATTGCGGCCGGAACCGCCCGGGTATGGATACATCCAACCTGATGATCCTTGCGGCCCGGCGTAATGCTCACCAGCGCACCATCGCGCGACAACTCATAACGATCGGGCGTCACCTCACCCTGCGCGATCGCCGAGCCAAGCCCCCAGGTCGCGCTCAGGATCATTCCAGCGTCCGCAGATGCGCTCAATCCTCCGCCCGAAGCCCGCGCCGAAACCAGCGGCTGAACCAGAATACCCATGGCCGTATCGGCGGGATCGATATCGTGCGTGGCCATGTATCGCAACGCGCGCGTGGCCCACAACGCGCCCCAACAGGAGCGAATCGCAGTGATGAAATCCGCCTCGCTCTCCAGCCCCAGGAAGCTTTCGAACTGGCCCGCAAAACTGGATCCAAAACGATCTTCCACCAGCGCCGACGATCGCACCACGACCGGGTCCTTTCATCTGGCGCCACACATTCAGCAACGGATCGAGGACTTCGGGCGTGATCGGCTGATCGAGCAGCCCGAGCTTCATCCGAAGCGCATGCTGCCGCGCCTGCGCGCTTTCCACAGCCGAGAAGACGCCGCGCGCGTCAGCCTCCAAACCCAGCGCCCGTACCTGCGCGCAATAAGCTTCCGCATCTACGCAGAAGCCGCCGGGAGTTGGCAAGCCTGCTTGGGCCAAGCGCGCGAGGTTCGCCGCCTTGGGTCCGAAACGGCCTGCATCGGTGGCCTCGGGCGATGTGAGTGGAACGATCATGCTTACCCGCCGGGCCGTTTGCCGTAATCTGAATAGCCCGGCATCGGATCCACTACGGTGATTTGCTCCACCGGGAAGTTCGAGACAATCTCCACGCTGTCCTTATGGACAATCAGCATTTCCTCAATGCGCACGCCCCATTCAAACGGCTTCCCGTGCTGCGTCTCCAGCGCGAATACCATGCCTTCCTTAATCTCGATCGGGTGATCGAGCGACCAGATGCGCGAGATCACCGGCTGATCGTATTGCGCCAACCCCAGACCATGGCCCCACAGATTCGCCGCCGCCTGATCTTCTTCCTCGTAGCCCCAGGCTTCCTTGGCCGAAGGCCACTTCGACGCGATATCCCGCGTGGTCGCGCCCACCTTCACCGCCTTGATCGAGTCATACAGCCACTTCAGCGCGGTCGCGTAATAATCCTTTTGTTCCTGATTCGGCTCGCGGCCCACCATGTACGTGCGGTAGTAGCACGATTTGTAGCCGTTCCAGGTGAGCGCGGCCAGATCCATGAACACCATATCGCCCGGCTTGATAATGCGGTCCGAAAAATTGCGCCAGTTGGGCCAAGTGTTGAGGCCTGACGATACGATCACGTCCTCCACGTCCTCCATGCCCGGAATGTTGTAGAGGAATTGCATGATGTGCGCCGTGAGCTGATTCTCGGTCAGACCCGGCTTCAGGAATTTCATGAACTCCCAGTGCGCGGCATCGCCGATCGCTCCCACAATGCGCATGCATTCGTGCTCGTCCTGATTCTTGACGGCGCGCGCCTCCATCATGGCCGTCATGCCGTCCGCCCAATCGATCTTGGAGTCCTGGAAAATCTTGATCATGTTGATGTCGATGAAATCGACACCCAGTTTCAAGCCGTCCACGCCGCGCTTCTTCATCTCCTGCTTGATGGCGTTGGTAAACTTTCCTACCTGCTGCGTGGAGGCCGGCCCCGCCGCGCCCTTGATCCAGGCATAGGAATAGCGAATGTTGTCTTTCGGAATCCACGGCGAATGCTTCGCGATGTGCATGCCGATATCGCCCTGTTCGAACAACACGGGTGCATCGTCGCCGCACAGTAGCGCGTAGCGCAGGCCCGGCTTCAGGCGGTTCCAGCCGGGAGTCAAGGTGCTGGTGACGTAGCGGACGTTTTCGTCGTACATCAAAAGCAACGCGCCCAGGCCATGCGCCTTCATTCGCTCGCGCGCGCGCTCCAGCCGGTATTTGCGCAACCGGTCCCAATTTATGCGCTCCTGCCAATCCAACCCCACCGCACCGACGTTTGCCAAAATCAGTCCTCCTTATTTTTCTTTTGTAATCGGATCCAATCCGGTTGCCTTGATCGTTGCCGCGGATGCTGCGCTCGACAACGACTTGATGATCGAGCTCGCCGCCTCGCGGTTTTTAGTCGAGCTTCCGATTCCCGCCGACATAATAATCCGCTTCTGAAATTCGGGCGGAATGGGACCAGCTAACTGCACGCCAGGAGCGGGCAGTATTTCACTGATCAACCCGAATGTCACGTCCACCTGTCCCGCGGCGACGCTTGCCATGGACTGCTCCGCTCCCGCTTGCAAGACCGTCTTTTCCCGAACATCCTCGCTGATGCCGAGACTATTGAGCAGGTTGATTACGGCGGGAGTGCCCGCGCCTTCCTTAACGTACCCGATTGATTTCGATCGCAGCAGCGTTTGCTTGATCGCATCTGCCGAAGAGACGTCCGGCTTCGGTCCCCCGCGCGGACGGCGATGCCGATACCACTGCTGGCGAGATCCACGCCTGTCCCAGCCGCGATCTTACCTTCCTTGATCAAGTCCGCAATGACCGGCTGCGACAGCACCGCCAGATCAAACGGCTCGCCACCCTCGATGGAGCGCTTCAATCCCGCGGAGGTGCCGTACTGGACTTTGATCGAGCGTCCCATGCTGCGCTCATATTCCGGCAGCAGCTTCTCTACCGCCCCGCGGATGCCGTTGGAGCACAAGAAGCGGATTTCCGTGTCCTGGGCCGCCGCGGATTCAGCCACCACCAGAAAGACAACTGGAAGGCACGCCGTTAGTATTGCGATGCTTGCATGTTTGTTCATCGTCCCTCTGCTATTGCGCCTGCTTCAGCTCTATCCGAATTAACCGGAAAGGTTTGTCGCCAAGATTTTCATCCTGATGAGCAGCGTCCGGCTCCGCCCAACGGACCGTCCCGGCTTTGTAGTGGCTCTCGCGCGATGTACCATCAGCATGATATTGGCGCATGTCCTGATCCGTCAACAACACTACTACGGCGCTGGTAGCCGGGTGCTTGTGCATTTTCAGCTTCTCGTGCGGACCAACCGTCAGCCGGATGGCCCGGATCCATTCGTTTTCGAGCACCACCTGATAATGCGTTGGATCCACGGTAACCGCGTCCATGCTTTCCTTGGGGAACGGCTTGGGATTGGCCGCTGGCTTGGGTTCGATTTGAATGGCCGCGAACTTCGCCCCCGTAAGATTCACCGATTTGTGCACCGTGGGCGCAGCCCAGATCGCCTCTCCGGCGTGGTTTTGGAAGGTTTTGACGGTGCCATCGAAATAAGCCAACTGGTTGTTTCGGTCCGTGAGAAAGACAATCACCGCGCCCGGAGCGGGATGCTGATGCATGGGCATGGTCTCGTGCGGTCCCAGGTGTTCCTGAAAAACGCGGACCCACTGGTTCTCCAGTTCCAGGTGCGTGTGTTGCGGATCCGCGGCCAGGGGATCCGGCGCTTGCGCCGCTACCGCTCCTATCCACAAAAGCCCACAGCCAAAAATCAAGACAGCTTTGCTACATCGACGTGGCATGAGAAGATTCTAGTCCATGGGCACGAACGACGTAGGTGCACCCGCGACTCCAGCTGGAGTAATCGGGCTGGGAATCATGGGAGGCGCGTTCGCCCGACATCTCGCGTCGGCGGGAGTTCGCACCTTCGGCTATGACTTGCTCTCCCCGAATGTGGACGCATTCACCGCCCAAGGTGGGCACGGCTGTTCGTCGGCGCGCGCGGTTGCTGCGGAGGCCGATATCGTGATCACGTCGCTCCCCCATTCCGCGGCGCTCGAAAACGCGCTCTTCGGAGAACAGGGAGTCCTTTCCGCCGGGCGACCCGGTCTTCTTATTGTCGAGACCAGCACGCTTGCGCTCGATGACAAGGAGCGCGCTCGCGCCAGGCTTGCCAGCGCTGGCATTAGCATGTTGGACGCCCCCATCAGCGGCACCGGCCCGCAGGCTCAGGCCAAGGACATTACGATTTTTGCAAGCGGCGAGTCGAGCGAGTTCGAACGCGCGCGCGACACCCTCGCCCACTTGGCGCGCTCGGTTCGATATGTAGGACCTTTCGGCACGGGCTCAAAGTTGAAATTCATCGCGAACCTGCTGGTGGCCATCCACATCGTGGGCGCCGCGGAAGCCATCGTGTTGGGAGAGCAGGCCGGTCTCGATCCTTCCATGTTGGTCGACGTGCTCGCCGATAGCGCGGCTAGCTCGCGCATGCTGGAGGTGCGCGGGCCCAGCATGGCGGCCGGCGCTTACGCGACGCCTATGATGAAGGTCGACGTGTTTCGAAAGGATCTGGACATCATCGCGAGTTTCGCCAGTCAATCCAAGTGTCCAGTGCCTTTGTTTAATACGGCCGTTCCGTTCTTCACGGCAGCCGCCGCGCAGGGGATGGGCCTGCAGGATACGGCGGCGGTGGTTTCGGTGGTGCGATCCCTTGCAGGACCGGGAGGCCAAATGAAACTGTTAACGATCGTTGCGAGCGTGTTCCTGGTTGCAGTCGCCAACGCCCAACAAAAGCCCATGCTGGCCGATCAAGCCTTCAAGAACGTCCGGGTGCTCAAGGGCATTCCAGTGGACCAGTTCATGGCCACCATGGGATTCTTTTCCGCTTCTCTGGGCGAAACCTGCACGGATTGCCATAGCGCCGAGAGCGGCGGAAGCTGGGAGAAATACGCCGACGACAACCCCCGCAAGGAGACCGCGCGGCGCATGATCGGCATGATGAACGCCATCAACAAGAGCTACTTCGGTGGAAGGCGCGAGATCACATGCTACTCCTGCCATCGTGGAGTCGAGCGTCCCGACGTCACTCCCAGTCTCGCGGATCTGTACGGCCCCCCGGCATTGAAAGAGCCCGATGAACTGCGCGAGCCCGCTACCAAAGGGCCCTCCGCCGATCAAATTCTCGACCGGTACCTCCAGGCCATCGGAGGCGCCGACCATCTGGCCACCATCACGAGCTTCGCGGCTAAGGGAATTTACCAGGGTTACCAGGACGAGAAGTATCCCATCGATGTGTTTGCGAAAGCGCCGAATCAGCTCAGCAGCGTTGTTCACACCGCCGCAGGAGACAGCATCACCACCTATAACGGCAGCGAGGGTTGGATCGGCGGACCGCCAACAGAGAGACCAGTGGCCTTGCTCGATTTGACGGACGGCGAGCTGGCCGGTGCAAAGCTGGACGCCGCTCTGTGGTTTCCGGCTCAAATCAAAGCGGCACTCACTCAATGGCGCGGAGCTTTCTCAGCCACCATCGACGGCCGCGACGTGCAGATGATTCAGGGAACCGGCGACGGCCGATACCCCGTGAATCTGTACTTCGATAGCAAGTCAGGGCTGCTGGCGCGGTTGGTCCGCTACACCGAGTCGCCCGTGGGCCTCAACCCCACGCAAATCGATTACGCCGATTATCGCGAGGTCGCCGGCGTGCGGATGCCCTATCGCATGACGGTCACGTGGTTGGACGGAAAGTCCACCACCCAGTTCAGCGAGATCCAGCCGAACGTTCCAATCGAAGCCACGAGGTTCGTCAAGCCGGCCAAGCCGCGCTAACTCGTCAGGTCGGCGTAGGACTGCGCCGCTCGGCTTTGAGAACCGGCAGCTTAATGTGCAGCACGCGCTCGCGGTCGCGTTCTTCGGCGAGATTGCGGGTGCGCGCCGACAACAGATCCTGCAGTCCGATCATGCCGACCAGCTTGCGGTCGTCGCCCCGATCCACCACCGGAAAACGCGTCGAATCCGGTTTCCGCCATGCGGTAGACCACCACCCGCAACGGTTCGTCGGGATGCGCCACCACCGGATCCGCCACCAGTCTCGGCCAGCGTTGCCGATTCGCTCCAGCGGGATGTGGCTCCTCCACCCATTTCTGCAGGTCGTTCCTGGTGATAACGCCTCGCAGCTCGCTCGTTCTCATCCACCACTGGATAAAGGTGCTGGCCGCGCGGCCGGTGATTGGCGCTCAAAATCGGCGCGCACCTCTTCCAACGTGCTGTCGGCAGCGAAACGCCACCAGGTTGGTTCGCATGGCGTCGCGCGCGAAAAGGATTTCGAGCGGATCCACGGCGTATTCGCGGCTCAAGTGATAGCCGCGGCGCGCGACCTTTTCGGTCAGAATCGATCGCTTCAGCACCAACACGGTAAATGCGTGCGCAATAACGCTCGCCACCAGCAGCGGCAGCAGCACGTTGATGTCGTGCGTCAGCTCCAAAGCGAAAATGATGCCGGTCAGCGGCGATCGCATGGTGCCGCCCAAAATCGCGCCCATCCCGATCAGCGGCCAGAAACCCGCGCCTTCGTTCGGCAGAAACATCGCCTCTATGCCGCCCAGCGCTCCGCCCATCATGAGCAACGGCGCCAGCACGCCGCCCGACGTTCCCGATCCCAGCGAGACCGCCCAGATGATGGACTTCACCAGCAACACGCCCAGAATCACGTTGCGCGCAACGTCGCCCTTGCAGCAGAGCGCCGATGGTGTCGTAGCCCACTCCCAGCGCCTGCGGGAAAATCAGCCCGCCCAGCGCCCACCACCAAACCGCCGATCGCCGGCCACCACATCCAATGGATGGGCAGCTTCGAGAAACGCATCCTCGGCCGCATACACGGCGCCCGTCAGCAAAGCCGACAGCGCACCCGCCAGCAACCCGCAAACCACGCAGCCCAGCAATCCCCACGGGCCCGATGAATACCGGATGAGCCGGAACCGGGAACAGCGGACCCACGCCCAGAATGTAGCGCCGCGCTGCCCCGGCAGTCGCGCTGGCCAGTGCCACGGGAACCAGGCTGCGAGGCTTCCACTCAAACAGCAGCAGCTCCACGGCCAGCAAGACCGCCGCGATGGGTGAAGCAAACGTCGCGGACATTCCCGCCGCGGCGCCCGCCACCAGCAACGTCTTGCGCTCCACGCTGGTCAGGTGGAAAAATTGCGCGATCAACGATCCGAACGCGCCGCCCGTCATGATGATCGGCCCCTCGGCGCCGAATGGGCCGCCGCTGCCGATGGAAATGGCCGACGAAATGGGCTTCAGGATCGCCAGCTCGGGCTCCACGCGGCTGCCGTTGATCAGGATCGATTCCAGGGCCTCTGGAATGCCATGCCCGCGAATTCGTCTCCGAGCCGTAACGCGCCATCAGACCGATGACCAGCGATCCGCCGACTGGGCACCAGGATCGCCCACACTCCCAGCGGATTCCCGGCCGGCGAGACCAGCGCCGTGTTCCAGCGGTGGTAATAAAACAGATTGGTGAATAGCCCGATCAGCCGGAGCAGCGCCCAGGCCACCACGGTGCTGATCAGTCCGATGGCGATGGCCAGCAGCGAAATCGGGATCACTCGCCAGTCGGTGGTGAAGTCGCCTAGATCTCTGCGCGCGCGAATGTGTGTGCTTCATGCCGCGGTCGTCCTCCGTTTGGACCGATGCTGGCGGCCGATGGAGCGCAGCGCCTTGGCCAGCCGCGGTCCCGCGATCTCCAGTTCCTGGTGATGCGCCAGCGAAAGCTTGCGCAAGATGGCCGGCGCCGGAAGCGTCAGCTGCACGATCACCTGGCGGCGATCTTGCTTGCCGGCCACTCGCGCGCCACGTCCCAGCTTCTCCAGCCGGTTCACCAGTTCCACCGTGCTGTGATGCTTGAGCTGCAAACGTTCCGCCAGTTCGCCGATGGTTGCGATTGGCGCCGTCCGGCAGGCCCTTGATGGCCAGAAGCAGCTGGTGCTGCTGCGGCTCCATCCCGGCGCACGCAACTTGTTCTTCGCTGAAGCCGAGAAAGCGCCGGATCTGGTACCGGAACTCGGCCAGAGCGCGATACTCCTCCAGAGAGAGATCCTTCATCACTTATATCGTAACACGATATAAATCTCGCGCGCAGCCACTGCGATTTGCCAGCCCGCCGCCGGGAGTGTTATACAAATCACAGATGGCCACCAAGGGTGAACTCCGCCGGCACGATCGTTCCGAGAAGTCCGCGCCGCTCCAGCTGATCTGGAAAGACCGTCAGGGGCTCGACCGGTTTATCAATGGCGCCATCCTTGATATCTCCGAATCCGGTGTACGTGTGGAGCTGCGCGAGCCGCTGGAGAAGCAAACTTACGTGACGCTACAGTCGGTAAGCTTGGGATTGCACGGTTCGGCCTCCGTAAAGAGCTGCGCGCGCAAAGGCATGAAATATGTCGTGGGCCTGGAGTTCAGCGGAGGCATGAAATGGAAGCCGAAGAGCTAACAAGACCCGCGGTCGTCCGAGCCGCGACCGTGACCAAGCCGCGACCGTAACCGAGCCGCGACCGTGAGGGAGTCGGTCAGCATCCCCGCCCGACTACTTCGCGCGCCCTTTGAACCCCTGCGTCAGAGTCTGAATCTTGTAAATGCTCATGGCGGTGTTCCGCACGCCTGCCGCAGTGCTGATCTCTTTACCACTCGCGTCCAGCGCGCCCAGGCAAGCGGCATACAGCGTTTTCTTGCCTGGACCCGAAAACGCCACGCTGATCACGGTGCGGGGCGTCGGCATCATCCCCAGATATTTTCCATCGGGGCCGAGCACCTGAATGCCATTGGCGGTGTCAAAGATTCGGCCGGCCGCGTCGATCGCCATGCCGTCGCCGTTCCCGCCGCCTTCCAGCTTGCCGAACTCCCGTTGATTCTTGACCGATCCATCCGGCTGCACATCCAAGGCCATGATCATCGGACCGTTGGTGACGTAGAGCGTCTTCTCGTCCGGGCTGAGGTTGATCCCGTTGCTGCGTATTTTCTCGCCGATGCCGATGATTTGGCCGCCGGGGCTCACGTAGAAAACTCCGCTCCCGGTGCCGGTGGTGAAGTAGACGCCGCCCTTCTTGTCGGCCACCAGATCGTTGACGCGCCCCAGTCCGTTGCCCTCGAAGCTGTCCGCCAAAACCTTCCGCTCGGGCTTCAGGACCGCTACGTCTGTGGGTTCTTTGCAATCCGCCGGCTTAGTTCCTTGATGCCCGCCGGGATCGGTGCAGGTTCGCTCCACTACCAGAATGCGATTCTTCGGACCGATTGCGACCGCGCCGGGGCCGTGACCGTTCGCGAGGTAAACCGAAAATTTATCGTTTTTGTCGAGCCGGTTGACGTGATTGGTCTGCTCCTGCGCGAACAGCAAGCCGCCGTCGAAGCCCACGATGCCGTCGGCGTTCTCGTTGCCTTGCCAAACCAGCGTCCACTTCGCCCCCGCCGCAATCACTCCGGGAATGGCCGTGATCGTCACCTCTTTGGGCGGTGCAGGCTGCGGGAAGGTTCTCGGTTGCGCTAGCAGCGGGCTCAACGAGAGAACGGATACGAGCAGAAGCTTGGTTGCGGAGGACATGCTGATGTTATACCGCTTTGCCAGTCGCGTCGTGTCAGGCGCAGCGGGTGTGCCATGTGGCGAAGAAGGTTATAATCTCCAAGCGTGAGGCAGCCATGAAAAAAATCGAAGCGATTATCCAGCCGCATAAACTCGAAGACGTGAAGGAAGCGCTGAAAGGGATCGGCATCGACGGCATGACCATCTCGGAAGTTCGCGGCCACGGGCGTCAGAAAGGCCACAAAGAAGTCTATCGGGGCATGGAATACCAGGTCGATTTGCTGCCCAAGGTCAAAGTCGAGATGGTGGTCTCCGATGATCGTTCCTCGGAAGTGATCCGGACCGTGGTCGCCAGCGCGCGTACCGGCAAGATCGGCGACGGCAAGGTCTTCGTTTATGACGTCGCGGAAGCCATCCGCATCCGCAACGATGATCGCGGCGACGGCGCCCTCTGAACCGCGCGCCAGCGCTCGGTAACGTCCGTAACCAGGCCCGCGTCTTGTAGAATGTCTGTTACGCCAAATGCGCCAGCCTAACGCAGCAAAACACGCGGCCGTACAAGTGTCACCCACGCGCCGCGCTTTTTACATCGGATTTATCAATGGCGCGATGGGTTTGATCGGCTTGGCCCTCGCTGTTCCGGCAGCCATCTACCTGCTCTTTCCCCCCAAACTGCGCAAAGGCCAGCAGTGGGTTCAAACGTCGGATCTTTCCGCGATTCCCGTGGGCACTCCCACCGAGATCTTTTTCCAGCGCACAAGCGTCGACGGCTGGAAGGTTACTAATGTGAAGGCCACAGCGTGGGTGGTCAAGAAGCCCAACAACGATGTGGTGGCTTTTTCGCCGCAGTGCACTCACTTGGCCTGCGCTTACCACTGGGACGATCCCAGCCACACCTTCATGTGTCCCTGCCACAACTCAGTCTTTTCCATCGACGGAACCGTGTTGGGTGGTCCCGCGCCGCGCCCGCTGGATCGCTTCATGACCAGGATCGAGAGCGGCAAACTCGAGATCGGGCCCGTGGAACCTCACGCCTAACCCAGCATGCGCACCATAATTGACTGGCTCGAACACCGCACTGGCCTGGAAAGCGCCGTCAAGAATTTTCTCTACGAGGACATCCCTGCCTCCGCCGGCTGGCACCAGATCATCGGCAGCATGGCCGTGTTTTTCTTCGTAATTCAGGTTTTCACCGGCAGCCTGCTGGCATTCAATTACGCTCCGACGCCGGGCGAAGCATATAACAGTGTGAAGTACATTATGACGGAGCTCACCGGCGGCCCGTTGATCCGCGGCCTGCATCATTGGGGCGCCAGCATGATGCTGATCATCGTGGTGCTGCACATGATCCAGGTCTTCATATACGGCGCGTACAAGAAACCGCGCGAGGCCACCTGGATGGTCGGCGTCACTTTGCTGCTGATCACGCTCGCGTTCGGTCTCACCGGCTATCTGCTGCCCTGGGACAACCGCGCGTACTTCGGCACCGTGGTCACCACCCAAATCGCATCGCAAGCCCCCATCGCGGGGCCGTATCTTTTGCGATTGCTCGGCAGCCAGGGCAGCGTCGGCAATGTCACCTTTTCGCGATTCTACGCGCTTCACACCGTCCTGTTGCCACCGTTGACCATCATTCTGATCGGCATTCACATCTATCTGGTGCGCAAGCACGGAGTCGCCGCCGCACCGGGCGATACCGCCCCCAAGCGCAAGTTTTTCCCCGAGCAGGTTTTCAAAGACACGGTCGGTGTAGCCATCGCATTCATCATCCTGTTCGTTATGGCCGTCGTCGCGAAGGTTCCTCTGGAGCGGCTGGCCGATCCCACCGACACCGCCTACATCCCGCGTCCGGAATGGTATTTTTTGTTCCTGTTCCAGATGCTGAAGTTTTTCAAAGGGCCTTTGGAAACCGTCGGGAGCGTGGTCCTGCCGGGACTCGCGGTTCTCACGCTGTTTCTGGTTCCTTTCATTGACCGCGGGCCGATGATCCGGCTCGGGAAAAGAACATTTGCCATCTCGTTTGTCATTCTCGCGGCCATCGCCTGGACCGGGCTGACCACCGCCGCCATCGTGACCACCCCCAAGAATCAAGAATCGGCGGACGTTACCGAGACACCCGCCACCGAAACTCCGGAAGCGGCATCGGCGCCAACCGCTAATCCCGAATTGCCAATCCCAGCTGCGCCCGCGCCCACTCTAGCCGCCTGGCAGCGCTTGATCCCCGAAGAATTGGCCGGCCTCGGAATCTTCAAGAAACAAGGCTGCATGGGCTGCCATCCAGGCGCGGGCCAAAAAGGTATCGGCCCGGACCTCACGCGGATTCCGCCCAGTCAACGCAACGTCGCATGGCTGGTGCCGCACTTCAAGAATCCGTCGCAAATTGTGCCGGGCAGCGTGATGCCGCCGGTGGATTTGCCCAACGCGGACTTGAATGCGCTCGCCCTTTTCGTCCTCACGCTCACGCCGCGAAATGAGCAGGCCATCGAAGCGGCGCCGGATTTCGCGACTCAAGGCGCCACGGTCTATCAGGCCAACCATTGCAATGCGTGTCATCAAATCAACGGTGTCGGCTCCGCTTTGGCGCCGGCCCTGGATGGCGTCGGGCTGCGCCACGATCGCGCCTGGCTCGAAAAGCATTTCGCCGATCCCGCCGGCGTCACCAAAGGCACTATTATGCCGCCCTACAAGTTCACGGCGCCGGATTTGGACGCTATCTGCAAATATCTGCTGCAATTGCCCAAGCGCGCATAATACCTCGCAAACTGAAGCCCTCGGACTGCACTAAGATAGCGGAGTGAGGTTCTGAACATGCCTGACTGTATTACTACGCAGACGCGGCGTCATTTGCTGCAGCAGACCGCCTGGGCCGCCGGTGCGGTCGCGCTCGCCCGCTCGAAAGCTGGTGCGCAGAACTCGGCCGCCGCCAGCGAGCAGCCACCCTGCATGCACTTTTTCCCGCCCGGCTTTCGCAATGAAAGAATCAAAACCTCCGGGGCCGAAATCAACACGGTGATTGGCGGATCCGGTCCGCCCGTGCTGCTGTTTCACGGCGCGCCGCAGTCGGTCATCACATGGCGCTTGATCGCACCCGATCTCGCCAAGGATTTCACCATCGTGATGTGCGATTTGCGCGGCTACGGCGATTCCAGCAAGCCTGAGGACCAGCCGAAGCACACCAGCCAGTCCAAGCGGCCGATGGCGCTCGATGGCGTGGAAGTGATGGAACATCTCGGCTTCCGGCAATTCCTGATGGTCGGCCACGACCGTGGCGGGCGCGTCGGACGCCGCATGGCGCTGGACCATCCGGACCGCGTTCGGAAACTCATCGTGATGGATATCGTGCCGGCGCATTATCTCTATTCGCACGTCACCATCGATTTCGTGCAGGCCTATTTTCACTGGTTCAATTACCTGCGGCCGGCGCCCGGCCCGGAGAACGAGCTCAAGGCGGCCAACGATGCCGCGCTCGCCCGAACCACCAACGACGTGCAGCGCGAATACCTGCGCAACAACACCAACCTGCAAACTATTCACGCCATGTGCGAGGATTATCGCGCTTCGGCCTCCACCGACCTGGAGATTGACGCGGCGGATATCAAGGCCGGCAAAAAGATCCAGTGCCCGTTGCTTACACTGTGGGCGGCGAACGGCGCCATGGGAAGGTTGTATGACGTGCTCGCGATCTGGAAGGACGAGGGCGTGAATGTCAGCGGCAAAGGCCTGCCAGGAAACCACTCTCTGCAGGAAAGCGCTCCCAAAGAAACGCTTGCCGAAATACAACAATTTCTGCGCGCCTGAAGGCGTCCACTGCGTCCAGCGGACGCAGCTGGGAGTAGCGCGGCCGGCTACAGACTGGGCTTGTGAGCCAGCTCGCGATCGAGCCACGCCAGATAACGTTCCGAGCCATCCACCACTTGCATGGCGATAACTTCCGGCACCTCGTAGGAATGCAATCGCTCGATCTCGCTTCGCAGATCCTCCAGCAGCGGCCGGCTGGTCTTGATCACCAGGAGCACTTCCTCCTCTTGTTCGATGGCTTCCTTCCAACGATAGACACTGCGCACCCCGGGAATTATGTTTACGCAAGCCGCCAGCCTTTTCTCGACCAACGCACGAGCCAGTCGCTGCCCCTCATCGGGCGACCCGCACGTGCTGAGTACAACAATTTTGTCGGTCATCGCAGATTTTTTCGCTGTTGCTCTGGATCTTTTGGCAAAAGAGGATTATAAACAAATGTAAGGAACGAATGAACAACTCAGTACGCCGCGCCATCCTTTTGATCGTCTTCGCATTAATTGGCGCGTACGGGCTGATGGAGCTGCGCAGCCCCCAAGGCATTCCGGCTCTCAGAGAGCGCTGGACCGAGATTCGCAAGCTGGAAGAAGACAACGCCAATCTGCAGCGCGAGAACAACTACCGCCGTGACCGCATCAAGAAGCTGGAAAGCAGCGCATCCGAGCAGGAGCTGGAGATTCGCAAGAAGCTGAAACTGCTGCGGCCCGGCGAGACCTCGTTCATATTGCCGCCCCAGCCCCAGCAGCCGGATTCAAAATCGTCCGACCTAAAATAACGCGTGATGATCTAAAGGCCCCGCGCCGCCGCCCAACTGGGGGTTGCTCCGGATCGCCGCGGTGACGTAGCGTTTGGCCCGCTCCACCGCGTCCGGAAGTTCGCGTCCGGAAGCGAGCTCCGCGGTAATCGCCGCCGACAGTGTGCAGCCCGTCCCATGCGTGTTGCGTGTTGCGATGCGCGGCGAAGTGAATTCCCGGAATTCGCCCTGGTACAACAAAACGTCGGTGGCATCTCCGTCACCAAGATGCCCGCCCTTCACCAGTACGGCTCGCGGGCCCAGCGCGGCCAGCTTCTCGGCGGCTTTACGCATCTCGGAGATGTTACGAACTTCCACGCCGGTCAGCAGCGCGGCTTCTTCCAGATTTGGGGTCAACAAAAACGCGAGAGGCAGCAGGCGGGTCTTCAGCGCATCAACGGCATCGGGCTCCAGTAACGCGGCGCCATGTTTGCTCAAAATCACTGGATCCACCACCAGCGGAAATGGAAAGCCGGCGGCGAGTCCGGCCACTGCCTGGATGATGCCGCAATTGCCCAATGCGCCGGTCTTTGCCGCTGCGGGCGGGATGTCGTCCAGGACCGCGCGAATCTGATCGGCAATTAAATCCGGCGCGAGAAACTCCACTCGATCGACGCCGCGCGTATTCTGCACGGTGATCAGCGTGATCACCGCCTCGCCATACACGCCGAATTGATGAAAGGTTTTGAGGTCCGCCTGGATGCCAGCTCCGCCGCTCGGATCCGATCCCGCGATCGTCAAGGCAACCGCCTTAGCTAGCGCCATCTGTGATCCCCGATAGACGTTGTACCATTTCGAACGTGTCGGCTTCGGCGGCGGTCTTGTCCGTGCGATAACGCTTCACGCGGGCAAAACGCAACGCCAGGCCGCTGGCATAGCGCTGGCTGACCTGGATTTCGTTGAAGGCGATCTCCACCACCAGCTTCGGCTCGACATGCACGGTATAACTGTCGCGGCCGATCTCGAGCTTGAGCAGTTCCTGCGTCTGCCATGCCAGCATTTCGTCCGTGAGCCCCTTGAAGGTCTTGCCGAGCATCGCGAAGCCGCCTTTTTCAGTGTCGCGCGCTCCCAGATGCAGGTTGCTGAGCCAGCCCTTGCGCCGGCCGTGTCCCCATTCGGCCGCCAGAATCACCAGATCCAGCGTGCGTGCCCGTTTCACTTTCACCCAGCTTTGGCCGCGGGCTCCGGCGGCGTATTTCGCATCGATCGCTTTGGCCATGATCCCTTCGTGCCCGCGCGCGAGCGCCTGCTCCAGGAATTCATCGCCAGCCGCGGAGTCGCCAGTGACCATGTGCGGGATCAGGGAGCCCGGCGCCAGCTCCGCGAGCGCCGTAAAGCGGCGCGCTTGCGTCTCGTCCAAGAGAGGGCCGCCATTCAAGTAGAGCAGGTCGAACCAGAACGGCGTCATGGGCAGCTCCTGACGCAGGCGTTCGACATCCAGCTTGCGGCCGAAACGCCGCATCGTGATTTGAAATGGCTGCGGCCGCCCGCCCGGCAGCAAGCTGATCACTTCGCCGTCCAGGATCAGGTCCTTGGCGGGGAGCGCCCGCACCAACTCCACCACTTCCGGGACCGCCGGCGTGACGTCCTTCAAACTGCGCGAGTACACCATTACGTCGTCGCCCGATTTGTGGACCTGCACGCGCGCCCCATCCATCTTGTATTCCAGAGCCGCTTCTCCGATGCAGGCCAGGGCTTCGGGGATGTCGTCCGCCGATTGCGCGAGCATGGGCTGAATTGGCCGGAATAACTGGACCTCGTATTGTGACAATCCGGCTTCGCCTGTTTCGAGCGCTGCCCGTGCCACACGCGCGATGTCGCCCGCCATCATCGCGGCCCGACGAACGCGTTCCGACGAAATTCCGGAAGCTTTCGCTATCGCCTCCAGCATGATTCCTTCCAGCGCACCTTGGCGAAGCTCGCCCATCAGCAGGCCGGTGAGGAACTGCTGCTCGGCTTCAGTCGCGCGCGCGAACATGGTTTGCAGCAGCTCCAGACGCCGCCCTTGCGACCCGCTGCCGCTGACTTCGGTGATGGATTCCAGGGTGCGGTCGACATCCAGTATTTCTAAAGTTGGGCTGTCAGCCGGGGAGTTGCGGGCGTCGCGCAGCGCGGCGTAACCAATGCCGATGCGCCCTTGCCGGGTTTGTCCCGCCAGGAATTGGACTGCGATTTCGATTTCCTCGGCGCTGAGCTGGCGGATCAGCTCAGCGAGCAGCCCGATCTTTTCCAGGCGTTTGCTGGTATCGGCGACCCGCCGCGAAATCTCCACCACCTCGGCCAGCAGCATGCTTGCAGCATACCGGAGCCGGCAGCTAGTTCCCAAACGGAATCTGTACCGCGGTGGATGTGCCCAGGGAATTGGTAATCTGGGCGGTCACCGATCCGATCAACGCAGTGTTTCCGGTGACGGGAAACTCCGCAAGCACTTGGAACGTTCCGCCGGCCTGTGTGGTGCCGAAATACGTGTGAAAAGCGCTGGCGGCATCTACGTCGATGGCGCCTTGCGGCAGCGGCTTGCCCGAGGTGTCATAGAACGTGAACGCAAGTTGCGAGGCCGAGTAGGTGTTGTCGAATCCGCCGAAGGAGACGTTAAGCGAACCGAACAAGCGAACGGCCGAGAAGGTATCTTCGTCGAGATTGACCGCAGAGTGAGGAATGGTCAACGTCGCTTGCTGGGTTGCCTCATTCGTCAGCGCGAGTGTGAAGGTAATGGTCCCGGCGGTGGTTCCGGTCTGGAACGTCATGCTCGGTTCGCCGCCGATCTTGGCCGAGGCGTCCCCAGGCGAAATGCTGACCGAAGCGATCCGGTGCGGGCCCGAGAGAAACTGAATCGCAGGGTCGTCGCTGACGCCCGCGACGCTGGATTGGAATGCCATCGTTAGCGTGCCGGTGGCGCTCGATTGGGAAGGCGAGGCAAGTGAGATCGAGACCTGGTCCTGTTGACCGCTGGCGCCCGCGGTGGGTAGCAAGACGATGGAGGCGCTCGGCAGTGGCAGATCCAAGCCTTGGGCCGTGAGATTGAACGTGCGGGTGTCTACCGTAAGCACGCCTTTCGCAAGCGTGCCGGACGTAGGTGTGAACGATACTTGAAACGAAGCCATTTGCCCGGGGGTGAGTTGAAGTGGCGCGGATAGACCGATGGGCCCTTGAAAGCCAGCCCCGGTTACCGCCAGCGTCGCTAGGTTGATGTTGGCAGCACCTGAATTGGTGAGAACGAAGGTCTCAGTCTTGGGGGATCCCACGTTGACCGATCCGAAATTCACCGTCGCGCCGGCGGCGAGCGGCGTGCTGCTGCTCCCCACCGTCACCACTGCCGATGCCACGGCCGTGCCAGTGAGGATGACGCTGACGCCGTTGATGGCCAGGGTCGCCTTGTAAGAGTCGACAATCGTGGCGCTAAAGGCGACATCGATTTCGGGTTCCGCTGACCCGGCAGTGTAAGGCGCGAGAATGTACCCGGGGGAGGGTCCGGAGGTAATGGCGAAACCTCCGTTCCCGCTCGATAGTGAGGGGTTTCCGAGTGTGGCGGGCCCCTGGCCGACATTGCGAACGTGGAACCGCGTCGTAATCGCATCGCCAGGCGCGACCACGCCCACGTTCACCAGCGCGCCGGCCGGGCTGTCACTTGTCCCGTTGAACAGAAACAGCTGAAGCTGCTCCAACGGCGAACCCACGCCTTGGCCTGTGAGATTGAACCTCTGCTGGCCTACCGTCAACACGCCCTGCGCGATCGTGCCGGATTGGGGCGTGAACGTTATCTGAAACGAAGCCGTTTGCCCGGGGATCAGTTGAACCGGAGTGGCAAGACCGATGGGCCCCGCGAAATCCGCGCCAGACACGGTCAACGTCGGGACGGTGAGGCTGGTGGTGCTTAAATTTGATAGAACAAAGTCCAGCGTTTGGGCAGATCCCACGTCCACTGATCCGAAATTCACTATGTCACCGGGGCTGAGCGGCGTAGTGCTGCTGCCAACCGTGATGGTTACTGACGGCACAGCCGCGCCTTCGAGGATCATGTTGATGGTGTTGACGACAAAGGTCGCGCTGTATGAAGCGACGATGGTCGGGCTGAAGGCGACGTCGATTTCAGGTTCCGCTGACCCGGCAGTATAAGGCGCAAGAATGTAGGGTAAGGACGGGGACGCTGTGATCGTAAAGCCCGCGCCGGCAAGCAGAACCGTATCGAGCACGGCAGGCCCGCTGCCGGTGTTACGTACGTGGAATCGCGTATTAATCGTAGTGCCAGCGGAGGTTGTGCCAACGTCCAGCGTGCCCACTACCGGCGTGTCCGTTGTCCCGTTAAAGTCGAGAACCTGGAGCTGCGCCAGGGCCGAGACGGGCAGCAATACAGCCAGCAACCCAGCCAGCAAAACGACGCGCGGGATCAACGGGCCACCTTGGGCGCCTCGGGCTGCGGCAATCGATAGAACCCTTCGCGGCCGGGAGCGACCCGGATCGCGAAACGCCTGCCGGTGTCTAAATCATTTACTTGCAGCCAGTTGCCGGCCATTTGCTGCAATGAAAACTTGGCGGGCACTGGTGCGGCGATGTGAACTTCGGCGCCATTCGGATTTCGCAAAACGAACCCATTTGTATCGCTAAAGACCAAGCCTCCCGACGCAAGCGCGAGCACGGGAGCGGTCACCGCCGGCAGAGCTGTCTGTGAGGCGGATTGGAGCTCCCAGATTCCGTCTTCCCGTTGAACGATCAGCGATACTTCCAACGAATTCGACACTGCGATGGCCAGCACGACATCCGGCTCCGGACGTAACGGCTCGGTCGAGAAGCTGCCGGCTGTCCATTCCACCAGCGTGTTGCTGTTCGGGACGTAGGCAAGCGCTGTGAGGCCGTCGGGCGAAAATGCGAACAACGCCGGGCCTTCCGCTGCATCCGTGGTCGCGAGGATTTGCCCGTGTCCGTTGAAGGCGGACAATGCTGACTCGGTCTTCAGAAGCCCCATCGACCCGGAAAAGGCTTGGGAGATGACTCGCGCGGCGATCGACGGGCCCAGGATGAAATTGCCTGCCACGCCGTACACTGGCCGGAGCGTGCCGTCGGCGTTGCCCGCGAAACCAACCTGGGGAGGACGGATCCCCGACTGCGCCGCCACTCTCGGAGCCACGACCGCGGACCAGATCAAGAGCGTGGCAAGGAATTTCATTATTGCCCTACGATGACCGTCGGGCCGCCCACCGTAACCCCCGTCGCACTGGTGGTCTTGGGTGATGATTTATTCAAAAGGAAAAATGCGGCGCCAGCACCGATTGCTCCAACCGCGATCACGCCGGTCACCCACAGCCACTTGTGCCCTCCGTGCGACGCGGTGAAAACGCCTTCGCCGCCGGCTGTAGCGGCCGAAGTTTCACTTAGGTATTGCGTGCTGATGATGCCCGCCCGGGCCTGTTCCTTGAGGGCGGTGACGTGGATTTCCACCGGCCCGGGCGTCTTGTTCCATTGCATTCCCCAGACCGTGGCGCGCCCGTCTGGTCCGGTAGTGACTATTTCGGTGCGTAGGCCGGAGTTGAATGTGCCGCTTGCGCCTTGGTCCGGAAGCCGAAAGCTAACTGCCGCCATATCAACGGGTTTGCCGGTTTCGTCGGTCACCAGGACGGTGAGGCCGTGCGTGGCGCGCGTGCCGGTTCGATACACGGCGCCGTCGCCATCCACCACCTTCAACTGCACGATTACCGTAGCGTTAGCGGAAACAGCGAAGGCCAGTGCGCAGCACAGCATGCCGCGCAGAGCGTTTATTGCTTGGGGTTGCACGTCCTATACGTGCAAGGTGTCAGGGGATATTCTCGCTCTTACTGGGAGCTGACTGTGCCGAAGCGCTGCCACTGGCCAGTCGGGGCAGCGGTATTGCTGGACTGCGGAGGCGCCGGCGGAGCCGAGTTCTGCTGCGGCGAGTTCTGCGCAGACGGGGTGCATAGGGCGAAGGAGGTACTCTGCTGGGATTGTTTTGCTGCTGCGGAGGACCGTAAGGCGAGTGGTACTGCTGTTGCTGCTGCGGGGCGGATCCGTATTGCTGATCGCCGTATTGCGGAGCGCCATACTGCTGCTGTTGCGGGGCGAGGCGCCGTAGGCATTCGGATCGCCGTAAGAGGGGTCCGAATAATAGGGATCGTAATACGGGTATGCATACGTGTACGGATAATACGGATAGCCGTAATAGCCGCCGTACTACGGATAACCAAAGACCAAGCCGAATCCAAATCCGCCGTAGCCGCGGCCATAACCGTATCCTGCCGCCTCGATATCCGCCGTATAGCCACCGTATCCACCGCGACCGTATCCTCCGACCGCGATAGCCGCCAACTGAACCGCCTCGGAATCCACCGCCTACCGCGCCGCCACGGAATCCACCGCCGCCTACGGCACGTCCACCGCCGCCGCCCATGGCGCGGCCGCCACCACCGCCGCCACCGTGTCCGCCTCCGCCTCGTTGGGCAAAGCTAACACCAAGGGCAAAAACAAGCGATAAGAATGCGATTTGCAAGGCGCGCATAGGGAGCTCCTCTAAATCTCTGTCCCGACTGTTGGACGCGGATGGCCCACCTCGGATACTGAATTCTATCGCGATGCCGAGAAGCTTTTCAACGTACTTGCCGATCACGTCGACTTCCACATTAACGGCAGCGCCGGAGCGATACTCCCGCATTACCGTGTTTTCATAGGTGTGGGGGATGATCGCGACGCCGATGACGAGGCGTCTTGAGCGAAGCGATGGTCAGGCTGACGCCGTCGAGCGTTACCGACCCTTTGTGGATCAGGTAGCGGTCGAGCTCGCTCGGAATCCGCACCGTCAGCCACCAATTTCCGTCCGCCAGCGGCGCAAGCGCCAAAAACTCCGCCGTGGCATCCACGTGACCTTGGACGATATGGCCGCTCAAGCGGTCGCCGACCGCTGCCGGCCGCTCCAGATTCACGAGCGAACCTTCGTGCAACGCGCCGAGGTTAGTGCGCGCCAGGGTTTCCGGCGACAGGTCGCACCAGAAGCCGTTAGGATCGAATGTCCACGGCAGTCAGGCAGACGCCATTCACCGCTATACTGCTGCCTTCGATCGCGTCTTCGAGTACTTTGCGGCATTCAATGCGCATGCGCGCGCCCGCCGATGCCACGCTTCCAACTTCCTCAATGATTCCCGTGAACACTTATTTACTGACCATTTAACAACCCATGCCTCCACTACGAACTCGTCGGGCGGGATGGAATGCAGCCGCACATTATGAAACTGAATAGCGTCGGTGCGCCGCAATCGACCAGCTCCGCCGGCCACCGGCAGAGATCGCAGACCGCCCAGGATTTTCGGTGCGTAGTAAAAGAAAATTTTATCCGCAATGCGCGATTCCAGCACCGCCCAATTCAACTTGCTGCCCGATTCGATCATCAGCGATCGATAGTTTTCACCAGCCAGAAAAGCGGGCAGCCTGGTGAGATCGGCGCGGCCTCCCGGACCATCGAACACAAGAACACGCACGCCGCGATATTCCAGCGCGCGGCGGCGTTCATCGGACGCAGCGGAAGTGGTGATGACGGCGAGGTCGCCATTGGCGCTCGTGACCATGCGGGAATCGAGCGGAATGCGCAGCGTGGAGTCGGCGACAATGCGCAGCAGCGGGCGGCTGCGCTCCTCGCCGGTACGATCGGTGAGCAAGGGGTCATCGGCCAGCACGGTTCCGATGCCGGTGAGAATTGCGTCGGCGTTGTGGCGGATTTGCTGGACGTGCGTGCGGGCGCGGTCGCTGGTGATCCATCCGGTGTTGTCTTCGGGCGCCGAGATCTTGCCGTCGAGCGTCAGCGCCGCCTTCAAAGTGACCAGCGGCAGGCCGGTGCGCATGGAGTGGATGAAGGCTTCGTTCAGGCGCGCGGCTTCGTCGGAATATTCGGAAGCAACCTCCACCTCGATGCCCGCGTCGTGCAGACGGCGAAATCCCTGGCCCGCGACCTGCGGATTGGGATCTTCCATGGCGGCGATCACTGCGCAATACCCGCGCGCACCAATGCATCCGCGCAGGGCGGCGTGCGGCCGTGATGCGAGCAGGGTTCAAGCGTGACGTACAGTGTTGCCCCGCGCGCTTGATCGGCTGCATCTTCGAGCGCGACCACTTCAGCGTGTTTCGACTGCGCATAATGTGAAAACCGCGGCCGACAATCTGGCCGTCCTTCACCAGCACTGCGCCGACAGCAGGATTCGGACTGGTGCGCCCAAGGCCCTGGCGCGCAAGTTCCAGGGCTTCATCCATGAGAGGATCTCGCATCATTTGCTTATCACGACGAGAAAAGTGATGCGATGAATTTGTCGGGTTCGAAGGGCAGCAAATCGGCCGCCTGTTCGCCGATGCCGACGTAGCGGATGGGAAGATTCAATTCGCGTGCGATGGCCACTATCACTCCACCCTTGGCCGTTCCGTCGAGTTTGGTGAGCACCAGCCCCGTGACGCCGCTGGACTCGGTGAATTTTCGCGCCTGTTCCAGACCATTCTGCCCAGTGGTTGCGTCCAGCACCAACAACACTTCATGCGGCGCGGACGGGATCACTTTGGCGGCGGTGCGGCGCATTTTCTCGAGCTCCGACATCAAGTTTGTTTTAGTGTGCAGGCGGCCGGCCGTGTCGATGATCACATAGTCCACTTTGCGAGCCTTGGCGGCTTGCAGCGCGTCGAAAACCACGGCGCTGGGATCGGCGCCGGGAGCTTGCCGGATCACATCGACGGAGGCGCGCGTGCCCCACACCTGCAACTGGTCGATGGCGGCGGCGCGAAAAGTGTCGGCGGCGCACAGCAACACGCTGCGGCCCTCCGATTTATAGCGGCTGGCGAGCTTTCCGATGGTGGTGGTTTTGCCCGCGCCATTGACGCCCACCACGATCACGACGGCGGGCGGCTCCGCCACGTGTGGCACCGGGCGATCGGCCGCTTCCAATACTTCAAGCAAATGCTGCGCGATAAGCTGCTTGATTTCGGCGGGGTTGGCCAATTGTTTACGGTCCGCGCGCTGGCGGATATTTTCGAGAATTTCGGTGGCCGTGTTCACGCCGATGTCGGCGGTGATGAGTGCGTATTCCAGTTCGTCCAGCAGGTCGGCATCGATTTCCTTGCGGCCGGCGACGGCATCTTCCAGCCGATCGATCAAGCCCGCGCGAGTTTTTTGGATGCCGGCTTTTAGGCGCTCCAGCAGGTTCGGTTCTTGTTCTGTGGCGCCGAATAAAGTTTGAATCATCGGAGAGGAGGTGAAGATTCATTGTAGCGAACACATGTTAAGCTGAAGGCGTGATGCGGTGCGCGCTAGCCAGAGTCGCTGTTTTGCTCTCGCTCGCGCTAACGCTCGCAAATGCCGAATGTTTCGCGCGCTGTCTGGCGCAAGCCGCCAGAGCCATGCCGCGCCCTCCTGCCACTCGCACAGCAAAACGCACCAGGTAACGCAGCAGCGACAATCACGACGCACAGCCATCGGCCAGCTTGCACGCGGCTGGCTCCCGTACGTTATCGGCGGCGTCGACTTTTCACGGTGGTTTGAGCTGGGCGAGCGGTTGCCGGTCGTCACCCGGCGATCCGCCGCAGTCCACTTCGATCTGGTCCGCTTCCTCTTCGGATCTAATTCCCCGCCCGCAACCTTCACTCGCAACGATCGACCGAAGGGGAAAAAGTGTGTTTCGAATTTTCTTGTGTTTTTTGCCTCTGCATCTTTCGTGAGCACGACATGTCGCACATGCAGATGGGCGTCCAGGACCCCGCCGCCAGCGACTTGATGGATCTGGCCTCGGGAACCAGCGAAAACCCTGAATCCGGCTCGCTTCCGATGCTGATGGCGAGCCATGCCGCGGTGGAATTTCATGTTCATGGGCCAAGCTTACGTGTCGACACGCAGCAAAGTGGGCCGCGAGGTCACGACAAGTTTTACTCGCCCAACTGGGGAATGTTCGACGCCGGGCACAGCTCGCGGGCGGCAGCTTTCAATTCGACTTGATGCTCAGCCTGGAGCCGGCGACCATCACGAATCGCAGTTACCCGGAACTGTTTCAAACAGGCGAGACGGCTTATGGCAAGCCGCTGGTGGACGCGCAGCATCCGCACAATTTCATCATGGCCTTGGGCGTTCACTATGCGCACCCGCTGAGCGAACATGCGATGCTGGAGCTGTATTTCGCGCCCGTGGGCGATCCGGCGCTCGGTCCGGTGGCGTTTCCGCATCGTGCGTCGGCCGACGAAGATTCCGCAAGCGCCGCTCTCGCACCATTGGCAGGATTCGACGCACATCGCCGACGAAGTGGTGACGGCGGGGATCAAGTACAAAGAAGTGCGCCTGGAAGCCAGCGGATTCTACGGCACTGAGCCCGGCGAAAATCGCTGGATCATCCAGTACGGTCCGATTAACTCGTGGGCCACGCGCCTGTCGTACTTTCCCAGCAGTAATTGGTCGGCGCAAGTTTCAGCCGGAAGATTGACGAAGCCGGAGCGAGAGTAGCCCGGCGATGTGGTCCGCGCAACAGCGTCCATCCAATATGCGCGGCCCATGCAGGGGTCGGACTGGGCCACCAGCTTGATCTGGGGACGCAATCACGACAGCGTCACCCGGCACAACCTCAATTCCGTACTTGCTCGAATCCGTGGCGCCGTGGCGGAGGAAGAACTTCTTCACGGGCCGCATTGAGCTGGTGGACAAAGACGACCTGTTCGTCAATGAGCCCGATCTGCAAGCGCAACTTGACCGCACGGCCGGCAGCACATTTCGCATTGGCGCCTACACGGCCGGCTACACGCGCGACATCGGCACGTTTCAAAAGATCGAGACTGGCATCGGCGCGAATTTCAGCACATATTCCATGCCGGATGCCATCAAACCCTATTATGGAAATCATCCGCTCGCGGTCAATGTCTATTTGCGGCTCCGGCTGAAACCATAATCCGTCGTGGCGTAATTGACGTAAACTGAGGTTTAGCTCTCCTTCGAAAGCATGCCGCAGAACCGCAAGATCGTGGTCGTGATGCCGGCCTACAACGCCGCCAAGACGTTGCGCATCACCTATGCGGACCTGCCGCCCGCGCTTGTAGATCAGGTGATTCTGGTGGATGACGGAAGTTCCGACGATACTGTCAAAATCGCCCGTGAGCTGGGCCTGGAACTTTTCGTTCACAATCGCAACTACGGCTACGGCGCGAACCAGAAGACGTGTTATCGCGAGGCGCTCAAGGCGGGCGCGGACATCATCGTGATGGTTCACCCGGACTATCAATACGACCCCAAGCTGCTGCCGGAGATCATCGACCCGATTGACCGCGACGAAGCGGACGTTGTTTTGGGATCGCGCCTGCTGCTGGGCAACCCCATGCGGCAGGGCATGCCGTGGTGGAAATATGTCGCCAATCGCGCGCTCACGGTGCTCGAAAATTGGACCTTCGGCCTGCATTTGAGCGAATATCACACCGGATACCGGGCTTACCGGCGCGAGGCTTTGGAGGCGGTGAATCTCGAAACAAATTCCGATAACTTCCTATTCGATCAGGAAATAGTCGCGCAATTTATCGATTCCGGCATGCGTATTTGCGAGGTGCCGGTGCCCGCGCGGTATTTCGTGGAGGCCTCCTCGGCGTCGTTCCTGCAAAGCTCCGTGTACGGGTTGTCGATCCTGCAGCTGCTGGCGCGCTACATGCTGCACCGGGCCGGTCTGCATCAGCGCCAATTCCAGAGCCTGCACCGGAGATACGAGCGCGTGCCGGTCCGCGAGAACCGTTCCTAGTATTGGCAGCGATGCTTCCTATTCTTCAGTCCACCCTGGCGCGCGATCCCGTTTGCGGGATGGCTGTCGATCCGCAGCGGGCGGCGGGTTCGGCGGAATATCGAGGCGAGACTTACTACTTCTGTTCGAAGGGTTGCGCGGCTAAGTTTCAGGCCGACCCGGCAAAGTATCTAGACCCACGATCTGAACCTGAGCCGATGGGGCCGCCCGCCGTGGGCGTCGAATACACCTGCCCGATGCACCCCGAGATCCGTCAGACGGGGCCGGGCTCTTGCCCCAAGTGCGGCATGGCGCTGGAACCCGTCAACGTCACTCTCGACTCGGTGGACGAGGTCAATCCCGAATATAAGGACATGCTGCGCCGGTTCTGGTTCAGCGTGCCGCCATCGGCCGCGTTGCTCGGAATGATGTTTTTCGGCATCCACTCGCCGTTCGTTGAATTCGTGCTGGCGAGTCTGGTGGTGCCATGGGCGGGGCGGCCGATCTTCAATCGTGCGTGGGACTCGATCGTGAATCGCAGCCCCAATATGTTCACGCTGATCGGCGCGGGTGCAGGCGTGGCCTATGTTTATAGCTTCATCGCGGCGATGGCTCCGGGGATTTTCCCGGTGGAGATGCGCGTTCACGGACTGGTCGAAGTTGCGTTGTACTTTGAGCCGGCGGCCGTGATCGTGTGCCTGGTGCTGCTGGGACAAGTGCTGGAGCTGCGCGCTCGAAGCCAGACCAGCAGCGCGATAAAAGCTTTGCTCGGCCTGGCGCCGAAGACCGCGCGGATCATCCGCACAGGCGGCGTGGAGGAAGATATCGCACTCGATCGCGTGCGGCGCGGTGACATTCTGAGGGTCCGGCCAGGAGAGCGCGTTCCGGTGGACGGTGTCGTCATCGAGGGCTTGAGTTCTGTCGACGAATCCATGCTTACCGGTGAGCCGATCGCGGTGGAGAAAGCCGCGGGCGCTCGCGTAACCGGCGGGACCATCAATGGGACGGGCGCGTTCACCATGCGGGCCGAGCGCGTCGGCGCCGAAACCATGCTGGCACGCATCGTCCAGATGGTGAGCGAAGCGCAGCGATCGCGCGCGCCCATCCAGCGGCTGGCCGATAAAGTGTCGGCGTGGTTTGTGCCCGTAGTGATCGGCGTAGCCATCCTGACATTCGTGGTGTGGCTATTCTTTGGTCCACAGCCGCGTTTGGCCCATGCGCTGGTCAACGCGGTCGCCGTTCTGATCATTGCGTGTCCGTGCGCACTGGGCTTAGCCACGCCGATGTCAATCATGGTCGGGACCGGGCGCGGAGCCACAGCCGGCGTGCTGATCCGAAATGCCGAGGCGCTCGAGAGCCTCGAAAAAGTAGATTCCCTGGTGGTCGACAAAACGGGAACGCTAACGGAGGGAAAGCCGAAGCTGGTCTCGGCCACGAACGATGAAGTCCTGCGCCTGGCGGCCAGTGTGGAACGGCTCAGCGAGCATCCCTTGGCGGCGGCCATTGTGGCGGGCGCTGCCGATCGAAACCTGGTGTTGGCGAAAGCGGAGAACTTTCAATCGGAGACCGGGCGCGGAGTGGGAGCTGTGGTAGACGGCCGGCGAATCTTCGTGGGACGGGCGGAAAATGGCGCTGGGCAGCCCGGGCAAACGGTGGTTGCGGTTACAATCGACGATCGGCCTGCGGGCCTGCTCGCCCTGGCAGATCCGATCAAGCTCTCGGCGCGCGAAGCCATCGATACGCTGCATCGCGACGGCCTTCGGATCGTCATGCTCACCGGCGACAATCAGTCAGCGGCGGATGCTGTGGCACAGACGCTCGCGATCGATGAGGTGCACGCCCAAGTGCTTCCCGACGGCAAAGCCGCCGTGATCGCGCAATTGCAAGCGCAGGGACGTATCGTTGCCATGGCCGGCGACGGCATCAACGACGCTCCGGCTCTGGCGCGCGCCGACGTTGGAATCGCGATGGGTTCGGGGACCGATGTCGCCATGGAGAGCGCCGCCATTACACTGGTAAAGGGGGATTTGCGTGGGATCGTTCGCGCCCGCGCGCTGAGCAAAGCTACCATGCGCAATATCCGGCAGAATCTGTTTTTTGCTTTCGTCTATAACGTGATCGGAGTTCCGCGTGGCCGCCGGCGTCCTGTATCCTTTTTTCGGACTGCTGCTCAGCCCTATCATCGCCAGCGCCGCTATGACTTTCAGTTCGGTCTCCGTGATCGCCAACGCGCTGCGGCTGAGAAAGCTCGCGCTGTGATCGATCTGCATAGTCATACCAACGAATCCGACGGCACCTTCACTCCTTTGGAGCTGGTGGAACTGGCGGTGGAGCGTGGTGTGGAAGCGCTCGCCATTTCCGATCACGACACCTTCGCCGGATACGACCAGGCGCTGCCCGAGGCTCCAAGCGCGCGGCTTGGATTTGGTTTGCGGAATCGAGCTGAGCACGCGCGGTCCGGGCGCAAAAGCACGCGCTATTCATCTGCTTGCCTACTTCCTGCGACAGCCTCCACCGGCGGAGTTCCGCGACTGGCTCGCCGAGTTGATCGAGGGACGCCGAGATCGTAATCGGCGGCTGATTGCGAGTTTACGCGAGAAGGGCGTGGAGATCGAGTTGCCCGAAGTGGAGCGTCTAGGCCGCACTTTGACGGGACGTCCGCACTTTGCGCGCATCTTGATGGACAAAGGCTACGCGGCCAATTACGAAGACGCATTTCGCCGCTACCTGGGTGAAACGGCGCCCACTTTTGTGGAACGCCACGCGCCCGATGTTCCGGTGGCGATCAAGCGCGTGCTGGACGCCGGCGGCTTGCCCGTGCTCGCGCACCCCATTCGCCTCGGCATGCGCGATCTCACAGCCGAGGAAACCTTCATCCGCCAGTTGCGGGACGCGGGACTGCGCGGCATCGAGGTGTTTCATTCCGATCATCGGCCGCCGGATATGCAGCGCTATGCTGCGATGGCACAAAAGTACAATCTTCTGATGACGGGCGGGTCCGACTTCCACGGCGATATCAAGCCGCAGATTTCGCTGGGCACTGGTTATCATGGAAATCTGAACATCCCGATGACAGTGTTGAACGATATGCGCGCCAGTTCATGAAGTCCGCCTCATGAACAAGAAATTTGACGCGGTCGTAATTGGAGCGGGCGCATTCGGCGCCTGGACAGCTCTCTGGCTGCGAAGTTTGGGCCGCACTGTCGCGCTGCTGGACGCCTATGGCGCTGGCAATAGCCGATCAAGTTCCGGGGGCGAGTCGCGCATTCTGCGCATGGGGTACGGCGCCGACGAGATCTATACGGAATGGGCCATGCGATCGCGAGAGCTTTGGACCGCCTTGTTCGATCAGGTCGGGCGGCCAGAGCTGTTCCAAGACACTGGCGTTCTGTGGACCCCTCCTCCCGGCCATTCGCGCGCGGCCAGCATGCAAGCCGCCTTTGAGAACTGCGGCGTGGCGTTCCAACGGTTGACCGCTTCCGAACTCGAGCGCTCTTACCCGCAGCTCCGCTTCCGTGAGGAACGCATCGGTTTGTACGAGACGAACGCCGGAGTGTTGCTGGCGCGAAGAGCGGTGCGGGCCGTGGTAGAGGAAGCCGTCCGCAGCGGCGTCGAATATTCGCTGGACGCCGCGCTCCCGTCCTCGGGCTCGGAGCTGAAGACTGAGTCAGGGCGTGTTCTATCGGCGGACTTGTTCGTCTACTGCTGCGGCCCCTGGCTGCCCAAGATTTTCCCGGAGCTCCTGGGCGGCCGCATTCGAGTGACGCGTCAGGAAGTATTTTTCTTTGGGACCCCCGTTGGCGACCGCAGCTTCGCCCCGCCTCGCATGCCGGCTTGGACCGACATCACCGACGAGCACGGCGCGTACACCATTCCCGATCTGGAAAACCGCGGCTTCAAGCTGGCGTTCGACCGGCACGGCCCTGAATTCGATCCCGACTCCGGCGATCGCGTCGCACTCGGGGTGCACGGCGCGCGGGCGTTCTTAGCCGAGCGATTTCCGGCCCTGGCCACGGCACCGCTGCTCGAAAGCCGCGTGTGCCAATACGAAAATACGTCCACGGGCGATTTCTTGATCGACCGCCATCCCGATTTCGATAACGTCTGGCTAGTGGGGGGCGGTTCCGGCCACGGGTTCAAGCACGGTCCCGCGGTGGCCGAGCACGCTTGTGCGCTCATCGAAGGGCGGGCACCCGTAGAGCCGCGGTTTGCGCTCCAAAGCAAAGCCCGGGAGCATCTGCGATCCGTCTTTTAGCGCTTACTGCGCTATGATGAAGCTGGAGCACCGTATCAAGGTGGGAGGCACTACCATTCACGATAACGAGCCCAAAACCGGCCAAAGGACGCCCATGGAAAAGCTGGCGCAAAATATCCAGGAAGCTTTTCTAAACAACGCGCGGAAGGACAAAACCTTCCTTACCATCTATCTGATGAGCGGCGTCAAGCTTTCCGGCCGCATCAAAAGCTTCGACAAGTATTCGGTCGTGCTCGAGACCAACAATCAGGAGCAGCTCATTTTTAAGCACGCCATCTCTACCGTGGTGGTCTCGAAACCCTTCCATGCATCGGCGGGCGGACATTCCTCCGGACCCTCCGGACCCTCGCCCTGCCCTAGGTGGAACCGCGGCTGCGGGCCATGCCGCGCCTTCCGAGCCCGTCGAGGAATAACAGCCGGTTTGCCGGTGTCTAACCAAACACGTGTGGCCGAAGAGCGCGCAATTCTAGTCGGGCTGGATTTGAAATCCCGCTCGCACCGCGGCTCGAACCAGCGCAGCGCCGATCCAAGCGCCAACGACGTCGAGGAATCGCTCGACGAGATGAAGTCGCTTGCGGATACCGCCGGCGCGCACGTCGAGGAAACCATCGTTCAAGCCCGACAGGCGCCCGATTCAGCCACGCTCATCGGCTCCGGGAAACTGGAGGAGTTGCGCCGCCTGGTGACTGTCCACGACGCCGACATGGTTTTGTTCGACGCCGAGCTCACTCCCACGCAGCTCAGGAATCTGGAGCGTGCGCTGGACTGCAAAATTCTGGACCGGACGCAGTTGATCCTCGACATTTTCGCTCGCCGCGCCCGTACGCGCGAAGGGCAATTGCAGGTGGAACTCGCGCAACTGAATTATCTGTTGCCGCGTCTGGCGGGACGGGGCACAGAGATGACTCGTCAAGGCGGCGGCATCGGCACCCGCGGCCCCGGTGAAACGCAGCTGGAAACAGACCGGCGAGGGATTTACCGCCGCATTAAGAAGCTGAACGATCAACTCGAGAGCGTGCGTGGCGGACGGGGCACCCAGCGGCGCCAAAGGCAGTCCGTTCCGCTCGCCACTATCGCATTGGTGGGCTATACGAATGCCGGAAAGTCGACGCTATTTAACCGGCTGACCGGCGCCGAAGTGGTGGCCGACGCGCGCATGTTCGCGACGCTCGATCCCACGGTTCGCCATCTCACGCTGCCATCGCGGCGCAAGGTGCTGGCGAGCGATACTGTAGGCTTCATCCGAAATCTTCCCACCACGCTGGTGAAGGCTTTCCGCGCCACGCTGGAAGAGGTGACCGAGGCCGCTTTGTTGTTGCACGTGGTGGATGCTTCCTCGCCCAGCGCGCCTCAGCAAACAGCGCATGTGTTCGAGGTGCTGGCCGATATTGGCGCGGATCAAACCAAGCAAATTCTGGTGCTCAATAAAATGGACCAGATGGAGAGCAGCGCGAGCGATCTTGAAAGCTTGGCACAACGAATTATGGGCGAAGTGAAGGCCGGCGCCCGCACCGAAGCGATTCCGGTATCGGCCACTACCGGCGTGGGTTTTGACGCACTGCTCCACGCCATCGACAACGCGCTACCGCTGGATCCGGTGTCGCGCCGGATGTTTCGCATCCCGGCCGGCGAAGGCTCTCTGATTCATCTGCTGCACGAACGCGCGAAGGTGCTCTCCAGCCGGTATCGCGACGAAGTGTGCGAGCTGGAAGCCGAAGTCCCTGAGTCCGTCAAGCGGCGGCTCTCCAGCTACCTTGTCGAGTGATATTCTGGCATCAGGATTCCCAATATCTGAAGACGCGGCCCTCGACATGAATCTGCCCAATACGCTCACCATTCTCCGCATCTTTTTCGTTCCATTTCTGGTGGCCGTGATGGTGGAACAGAATTTGCGGATTGAATGGCGCGGCGCGGTCTTGGTCACCAACGCGTTCCTGGCGCTGGGCATCTTCCTGATCGCCGCCGCCACCGATCTGCTGGATGGGTATCTGGCACGGCGCTGGAAGCAGATCACGACAGTGGGGACGCTGCTGGATCCCATTGCCGACAAACTTCTGATTTCGGCCGCGCTGATTTCGCTGGTGCAGATTCGCCGGGTTCCGGCCTGGATGGTGGTGCTGATCATCGGCCGCGAGTTCGCGGTGTCCGGACTGCGGAGCATTGCGGCATCGGAAGGCTATACCATCCAGGCCAGCGATCTTGGCAAAACCAAAATGATCACGCAAGTGGTGGCCATTTCCATGATTCTGGTGAGCATCCGCTGGGAGGCGCTGAGCGGATTCGCGATGCTCTGGATGTGGGGAGTGGTGATTTTCGGTATCGCGTCGGCCGTCCAATACTTCCGCAAGTTCTGGAGGATGGTGGACTCCTCCATCAAGCATCGCCGGCGTCAGCAGCTATTGCGCATCGAGCGGCAACGCAAACGCATGTTGCGTTCCCAAGCGCAGGCCGGCACCGAGAAGATGGGCCAAGCGCAGTAATTGGTGGAGCTCAGTCGCTCTCTTTGGGCGGGGCGACAATTTGGAAATTATCGGGCGTGAATAGCACGATCAGCACCTGTCCGCGCGCGCCCAAGGGCCCGAGTAATTTGCCGTTCAATCGCACTTCAATGCCGGCAGCGTTGCCCACGCGCATCTTGGCGGTCTCTTTGCCGCCGACGGTCTTGCTCTGATTGGGCTGCATAATGCCCGAAAAAACCGGTTTGCCGTCCGAAGACACCGACACCCAGGTGGCTTCATGCGCCAACAGATCGAGCGTCACCTTGTTGTTGGGCAGGGCGGGTACGAATGCAGGTGATACAGACGCGGGTGTCTCGGATGCCGCCGCTTTTACGTACCAAGCAACCGGGGGAGGAGCCGGGAGCGCGCGTTCCATTCGTTTCTGAACTGGCTTCTTGGCGGACGAATTCGCCTGAGCGATTGTCGTTTTTCCAAGGGACCGCACCTTTGCGATCACTGCTTGCGCGCTGAACATCGATCGCGAATCGCGCCACAGCGTATAGACTCCCGCGCAACCCGTCACGACCAACACCAGAGCGGCCGCCGTACCATACGTGCGCCACGAATGAAAACGGGCCGACTTCATCGGCGAAACATTGCGGGACACAACGCTTTCGTATCCAGGTAACGGAAGAGGAGCGTCCGCGCTTAACACGCGATCGATTTCCACATCGATCTGCTGCGTGTCCAATGACAACGCGCGAGCGTACTGATGAACGAAGCTTCTGTAGAAAAAGCTACTCGGCAGACTTTGTCGATTATCTGCCTCGATCGCTTCCAAATATTTGATGTTGATTTTGGTTCGCGCGGCCAGTGCACAGAGATCGAGGCTCTGTTCCAGGCGCGCTCGTCTAAGTGTTTCACCTACGGAAAACATGCAAATGGCCTGCTAGCTTACGGTTATAATACTACAGTCGGTGTCAAGATACCGCTTAGGGGCTATTTCGGTAGTAGTGGTCAACTGGAATAGCCGAGATTTTTTGAAGGCGTGCTTGCAATCACTTACGCGCCAGCATATAAGCCAGCCGTTTGAAGTGGTGGTTGTAGACAACGGTTCGAGCGACGGTTCGGCTGAAATGGTGTCGCGCGAATGGGGGGGCGACCCACTAGTCCACGTAGTACTCCTGCGAAATCGCGAGAACCGCGGGTTTTGCGCAGCCAACAACCAAGGGTTCGCCGCGTCCGACGCGGAGTTTGTCGCACTTCTCAACAACGATGCCGAGGCCGATCCGGGCTGGTTGGCAGCATTGGCAAGCGCTTTCGAGGGACGCCCGGACGTGGGGATGGCCGCATCGAAAATCCTGGTGCATGAGGATCCGCGGCGCATCGACAAAGTTGGGCACCTGATCTATCCGGATGGGCAGAACCGCGGGCGAGGCACGGGTGAGTTGGATCACGGCCAATACGATCGCGTCGAGGAAGTCTTATGGCCGGATGGATGCGCGGCCATGTATCGTCGCTCGATGTTAGATCTGATCGGTGGCTTCGACGAAGATTTGTTTGCATATGCCGATGACGCCGAACTGGGACTGCGCGCGAGAATTGCCGGGTGGAAATGCCTGTACATGCCGCAAGCAGTGGTGCGCCATCATCGCGGCGCCACGTTGGGTCTGCGGTCGTCGCGCCGTCTGGAACTGATCGAACGAAATCGCGTATTGCTGGCCGTGAAATTGTTCCCCTGGAGTCTACTTTGGTTGAACGGCTTCTATTACGCGATGCGATTACGCGCCGGCGCTTGGGCCGCGCTGACGGGGCAAGGGGAAGTCGGAAAATTTCCTGGAGTGCGAGGGAAGCTGCAAGCGGCGCTGGCGATGCTGAAGGGCGACCTGGCAGCGCTGCCGCTGATTCCGCGCATGCTCGGGAAGCGCCGCGGGATTGAGCGCTTTCGAAAGCTCTCGCCACGCGAAGTGAGAAAACTGATTTTGGAGCATCGAATTCCTCTCAAGCAGCTCATGCGGCAGTCCGTGTAGAAATGCAGCGGATTTATTTGATCGCCACCGGAGGGACCATCGAGAAGGTGTACTCCGAACAAACCGGCAACGTTCAGAACCTGGACAGTAAGATCGACCGGTATTTTCGATTGCTGCGCTTGCCGGATGCCGAGATCGCGGTCACGCACCTGATGAACAAGGACAGCCTGGAGATGACGGATGCCGATCGTGAACGGGTGCTCGGAACGGTGCGTGAAAGGCTGGCTCAGGATCCGGCTCCGGTGGTGATCACACATGGGACCGACACCATGGTCGAAACCGGACTGCTTCTCCAGAAGAACCTGACTGGCCTGCGGTATCCCATCGTGTTGACCGGCGCGATGACACCGTTGGGATTCGAAGGCAGCGACGGATTGCAGAACCTGACCGAAAGCTTGTTTGCCGCGCGCGTACTGGCGCCGGCCGTTTATGTGGTGATGCACAACCAGGTGTTTCCCGTCGACCAGGTGCGCAAAGATCGCGAGCTTGCGCGGTTTATCTGGAAATAAAGCCGCCTCGCCGGGTCAGTCTCCTGAAACGCCTTCAACGCGCCGCACGTTAACATTTAAGTAGGCTTCACCGAAGCATGTTCCGACCCGCATCACTCCTTCTGCTTGCCTGTGCCCTGGTAACCGGGCTACTTGCTGGAGACGACGACGATCTCACCTTCCACAGCGATGTGTCTCTGGTCCGCATTGACGCCCAGGTAGTCGATTCAGGCAATCGCGCCATCACACACCTACAGGCCGGCGATTTCGTCCTTCGCGAGGGTGGCAAGGTAGTGCCCATTCGCAATTTCGCCAGCGAAAACATGCCGCTGGATGTGCTCTTTCTGCTGGACGTCAGCGCAAGCATGCGGCCGCACGTGCAGCGCATCGCCGATGCGTCCGGCCAAGCGCTAACGCAGCTCGGCAAAGAGGACCGCATGGGCATCATGGTTTTCGATCGCTCCACGCGCGTGCGGTTGCCTTTGAACGGCAGCAAACAAGACGTGCAGCGCGAATTCGACCGGCTGCTTCGCCAGGAGCGCTTCAATGGCGGAACCGATATCACGCGCGCCATGCTGGATGCCGCGGATTATATTCGGCGCGAGGGCCGCCGCGACGCCCGACGAGCCATCGTCATCCTGACCGACGATCAGACTGAATTCGACCGTGACGATGCCGGCGTGGGCCGGGCCTTGGAGCGCGCCGATGCGGTGATGTGCGCACTGATCGCTCCGGATGCCGGGCAATATGGCCGTCGCGGCGGTGGAGGGCCTCCCGGCGGCGGTGGTCTCGGCGGTGGTGGTCTGGGTGGAGGGCTGGGCGGCATCATCTTCGGCCCGCGCGGCGGCGGCAATCGCTACCCAGGCGGCGGAGCTGGAGGGAACACCACATCGGCCGGCACGTCGGAGATCGCGCGCGATTCCGGCGGCGACAGCATGTCCGTCAACGACGCTTCGGCGCTCGAGGAAACGCTGGCTCGCCTTCGCCAGCGCTATACGTTATATTTCAATCTTCCCGAAGGCGCGCAGCCGGGCAACATCGTGGTGGATCTCGCGCCGGATGCCCGCCACCGTTACTCCGATGCCGAAATCCGCTACCGCCGCTCGTCCATGGCGGCAAATGGTGGCGATACTGCGCCGACCAAAATCACCCGCGCGCCCGCTGACGACGGCTATCGGACTCCATCCGCTTCGGCCACAGACCCGGACACTGGCGCCGTGCACCGCCGCCGCGTCGCGGTCAATGAAGACGGCTCGCCAATCGCAGGGCCGGGCACCGACGATACACCAGCGCAGCCGCCGCCCAATCATCCTTAAGCGTCAGTGTCTACTTTCGCGCGGAAAGGATCGAGAGAAGGGATTTACCACTCGGACCCGACCATATTGCTGTCCATCATTCAGGTCTTCGGAGTAAACCGTGTGAGCGCCCAGAGCCTCGGCGGCCGCGAGAATGGCCGCGTCCCAATAGGAAATCGCGTATCGCGCGGACTTCTCGATCGCGATGCGCACCAGTTGATGGTCAATAGCCACGCAAGGGAACGCCGTCCATTGCTCGATCCATTCCATCGCTTGGGCGGCAGACAGCGGCCGGGCTGCCTTCTTCGCCACGGTCACAAAGAACTCTTGCAGAACTTGAGCGGAGGTGCCAAACTCCTCCGCTTCAACTAGCTCGAGGGCGCGCTCTCGCTTGCCTTCGTCGGGGCCGCTTCCTAACGCCGCGTAGACCAGAACATTCGTGTCGATGAAGACGCTAGCGGTCATGCAGCTCATCCCGAGACCACGTTTTTGGGCCGAGACGCCCCTGGGATTGTTTGCTCAGTTGCCGCAGTCGCGCCCGGGCACGCTTTGCGCGGTCGCCGTATTCGGCGAGATTGGTTAGATATTCCCGAACCAAGGCATTCACGGTGGAATTGTGTTCCGCGGCATGCCTGCGAACGGCAATCAGCACCTTATCGTCGACGCTGAGAGTTATGTTCCTCATGAACACAGTATATGTGTAACTGTGTAATTGCGCAAGCGAGCCGGCCTCACTTGGCGCTCAGATGCGGAGCGTCCTGCTCGTTCTCCTGGCAAACGAACTCGATGATGTCAGTATCCACCAGAATGTGCTGGTGGACCGAGACGGTCCACGGCTTGGTGTAGGCTTTGGGATCGTCAATGGTGACCTCGATGTTCAAGTGCCCGAAGTCGGGGCGGCGGAAGCGCTCGGTAATGTGGCCACCCTCCGTCAACGGGCTGCCTTCGACGTCCAGCCATCCCAGATCGCGGAAGCCAGCGGTTTGGACCACCAGCGTGTCGCCCTCCCAGCGGCCCGTCGAGTAGCCGTACCACCACGGGTCCGCGTCCTTGGGCAGGGGCCGTCCATCGGTGAAGATCTGCCGGATGCCGGCATTGGCTTCGTAGAGGATCACGATCAGCTGCGGAGTCTGGATCATCTTGCGAGGTTCCCCATGGTAGTGAAACTGCAAGAGCCCCATCGGCAGGCAGTGCGCATCCGGGTTGTCCTTGCTGTTGTCGGCGACACGTTGGCGGTGCACTTCCGCGCCCCAGGCCGTGAACGGCAGGCCGTCTTTGAACTGAGAGCCGAGATTCCAGAAGGGGCTCCGCCGGGCGATCGCGACCAAATCTTCGTTGGTCGACGGCGGGTTCGGGCCCGTCCGCGCGGCCACCGTACCGCCGACCGTTCGGTCGTTTTGCCAGATGCCGGTAAGATCCGGCTTGCCATCGGCGGTCTTGGGAGCGGGGCCGATCAGGTTCGGTTTCCCATCGGGAGTTTTGGGAACGCCAGGGCTGGGATAGGATGGCCACTGAGCGAACAGTGCCGCGGGCACAGTGGCCCCTAGAACGACTACGAAAAAACAACGAAGCCAACGGAGCGGAATGGACATAGGCGCTTCCCAAAATACGTCGCTCGCGCACGCGTGTCAATTGCGCGTTAGTATGATGCACGTTAGTAAGATATGCATATGCGCAAAATGATCCTGTTGGCGGCTTCGATGGCCGTGATCCTGACGGGCCAGCAAGCCCAGCGTGTGGACGACGGCGTTCTGAAGAACACATCCAAGAACGGCAGCGAATGGCTGACCTACGGCCAGAATCCTGGGGAAACCCGTTACAGCCCGCTCTCGCAGATCGACGCCACGAATGTGAAACGGCTGGGATTGGCTTGGTCGTACGACGTCGGCCAAGGCGGCGGCAATCAGGAGGCGACTCCGTTGGTGTGGAACGGCACGCTCTATAGCATCACGAATTGGAGCGTAGTTTTCGCCCTGGATGCGCGCACCGGCAAGGAGCGCTGGCGCTGGGATCCGCAAGTGAACCAGACGGCCACGTTCCCGAGTATCTGCTGCGGCGTTGTGAATCGCGGCCTAGCGATCTATCAGAACCTGATCATCGCGCCCATCATCGACGGAAGACTTCAGGCGCTGGATGCGGAGACGGGCAAGCCCGTGTGGGAAGCGCGCGTCGCTTATCCGCAGGAGAACTACAGCATCACCATGGCTCCGCGAATCGCGAAGGGAAAAGTGATTATCGGCGTGAGCGGATCGGAATATCCCGTGCGTGGATTTTTCTCCGCCTTCGATGCGGCCACTGGCCATTTCGCCTGGAAGTTTTATACCGTGCCCGGCGATCCATCCAAGCCCTTCGAGAGTGCGGCCATGAAAAAGGCCGCCGAGACGTGGTCGCCCGAGGCCTGGAAGATGGGCGGCGGCGGCACGGTCTGGGACGGGATGGCTTATGATCCCGAGTCGGATTTGATTTATATCGGCACTGGGAACGCCGGACCGTGGCCCGAGCAGCTTCGTAAATCTAAAGGCAAGGACAATCTGTATGCCTGCTCGATCCTCGCGGTGCGGCCGGATACCGGCGAATTGAAATGGTATTTCCAGCCGGTTCCTGGCGATTCGTGGGATTACGACAGTGTGCAGCAGTTGATGCTTGTCGATCTCACCATCAAAGGACAGCCACGCAAAGTACTGATGCAGGCCAATAAGGACGGCTTCTATTATGTGCTCGATCGCGTCACCGGACAGTTCATCTCGGGTCAGCCATGGGTGCAGGTGAGTTGGGCCAAGGGTCTGGACGAGGTGACCGGGCGGCCAATCGTCAACGAAGAAGCGCACTACGGGCGCGAGACAGTGATGCTGACGCCTGGACCCGGCGGCGGACATAACTGGTCGCCCATGTCCTTCAACCCGAGCACCGGCCTGGTCTATGTTCCCAGCTCCAACGGCGGCGTCAACGGATACACGGCGGATGAGGACTTTGTCTTTAAGCCCGGCGAAAAGAATCTGGGTATCATCCGGCCGAAGTCGCAGGCCGCAACTCCGGATACGGCAGGCGCTCCTACTGCGCCAGCGGTGACTCCTAAAACTCCGCCCACTATCGGGCCGGCGCCGCCGGAAGGACAGCGCAATCTTCTAGTCGCGTGGGATCCGGTGACTCAAAAGGAGCGCTGGCATGCGTCCGGCGGCGGATCTCTGGGTGGCGGAACAGTCACCACCGCGGGAAATCTGGTGTTGCAGGTGATTCCGGACGGGCGGCTGGTCGCCTATCGCGCCGACACTGGAGAGAAGCTTTTGGATGTCAAGACTGGCCTGCACGGCGGCATGGGCCCGCCCATCACATACATGATCGACGGCAAGCAGTACGTCTCTTTGATGGGCGGTACGGGCAAAGTTACACCGTCCGTGGGATTCCCTCCCGCTCCGCCGTCTGCGACGCCGCCGGGATTGCCCAAGCTGTTGACGTTCGTGTTGGACGGCACGCCGATACCGGACGCGGGCCAATAAATTATTTCAGCGGCGAGAAGTCGGTCGGCTCCGTGAAAACCGACTCTATGTTCGTGGTCAGCTTTCCGTCTGCTTCCGACTCCTTCTGGACCTTCTGCCACTCGGGATCGCTCCGGAATTCGGCCCAGGACTTCTTGGCCGCGTCCCGGCTTGGGAACTCCAGAATATAAATCAGTGTGTTTTTCGAGAGAGGCTCGTCGGTGGGTGCGAAGTAACCTACGCTTGTCATCCCGTGTTTGTTGAAAATTTGAACCGTGTGATCGCGAAAGCGCGCGTGTAAGGCTTCCAGCTTCCCGGGTGCCGCGGTGTAGGTGCGGACTTCAAAGACGTGACTGCTGCCTGCAGCGCGTGCCGTAGCTGATCGGCCCAGTTGGAATCCGACGCCGACTGCCGCCACGATTGCCAAAACAGTAAGAGAGTTTCTCAGGAACATGTTCATCCTCCAGTGTCGTAGTCTAAAACAGTTGCTCCGGCGATTGCCAGATCCTACGCGCCAGGGACTGGCATGAGGAAACGCGTCGCGTCACCGGAAGTGTTGGGCGCGACATCCCAGAACAACAGGCCTGCGGGCACCTTGAACAACGGTTTTGGAGCGCCAACCTGGAACGTGGCTCCCGCTTTTACTTCGATAGCCGTCGCCATTCCATCACGAGCAATGTAGAACAGTTCTTTGCCGTCTCCGCGCCAAAGGGGAGTGGTGCCGCCACCCTGAGTCACGACAGTCGGGACGCCCGTGGTTCCGGTAGCCGGATCGAAGGAGCGCACCGAAATCTCATTCTTTCCCGACTCATTCGAGCTATACGCGATCCAGCGCCCGTCCGGTGAGAATCTTCCGGTCACGCTGGAAAACTGAGGATCAATCAACGGCACCGGCTTGCGATCCGCGGGTCCATCGGCGGCCAGCAGCCGCAAGTGGGTCGGCTGCCCGAGGCTGTAATAAATCAGAAACTTCCCATCCGGCGACCAACTGTTCGGGCCCTTGCCTTCGGTCGACCGGTAGAACAGCTCCTCGTTGCCCGCGCCACTCGAAGCCTTCTCATACAGGTTGTAAACGCCGCTTCGGTTGGACGTGAATATAATGCGGCGGCCATCGGGAGACCAGAGGGGAAACGCGTCCCAGCCGGGATCGGAGGTGAATCGCGTGGTGGCGCCGCTTGTAGAATCCACCAGCCAGATGTCTTTGTTCTGCGTCTGCGGGTCGGTCCGCTCAACGGCCACGCGCTTTCCGTTGGGCGAAATTGTGAGGGTGCGGTACACGCCCGGCTCCCCGATTGTGCCGACCGTTTTGCCCTGCCGGTCAAACCACGTGAGGCGTCCGTCGATGGCGCCGCGAGGAGCCGCGCGTTCCGGCGCCGGCGCGGCGGGTGGCTGAGCAAATAATGCCCCAACCGCCGCCATCAGAAAACCCGCAACAAGCTTCCGTGTCATGGAATACAATAAGTTAGCGTAGTCGAAAGTCGTCTGGGAGGCAAGTAGATGGGCTGGAAGACGCTGTTGATCGGGTTCGTGTGTGGCATGAGCGCGGTTTCTTTGTCCGCAGGCGATGGGCGCGTCGTGGACCCGGATGGCACAACACCGTTGCATTGGGCCGTTCGGCACGATGACCTCAAGAGCGCCGAAGCGTTGATCAAAGCCGGCGCGGATGTGAAGGCCGCGAACCGGTATGGCGTCACGCCGATCAATCTCGCGGCCACCAATGGAAGCGCGCCCATGATCCGCAAACTGCTGGACGCGGGCGTCGATCCGAACAGCGCCAATCCGGGCGGCGAAACCGCTCTCATGACCGCGGCTCGAGTCGGTAGGATGGATGCGGTCACGCTGCTACTGGATCGGGGAGCGGCCGTGAATGCGAAGGATACGGAGCACGGGCAGACCGCGCTCATGTGGGCCGTGCTCGAAAATCACGCCGACGTAGTCGACCTGCTGCTTAGGCGCGGCGCCGATATCAACGCGCATACCAACGTCACCATCACGAAGGGCGAGTACGTGCCTGCCCGCGCCGCTGGGGCGTCCGGTGCCGGGATCATACGGCAGCGGGCATTACCGACTCCAAATGGAGGAATGACGCCGCTGCTGTTCGCGATTCGAGACGGCAATGTTCCTATGATGCGGCTGCTGCTGGATCGCGGAGCGAGTCTTAGCGAGTCTACCGGCAACCACACTTCGCCGTTGCTGATCGCTCTGCTGAACGGCCAAGTCGGGATCGCAACCGAGCTGCTCAATCGAGGCGCCGACCCGAACGCGGCCGACGACTATCACCGCGCGGCCCTATTCGGGGCCATCGACCTGCGCAATTTCAACCACGAAAAATACGGCGATCTACCCACCGACGGGATCGATCCCTTGAATCTAATCAAAGCGCTGCTCAAGAAGGACGCCAATCCCAACCTTAAAACCGATACGGTTCCAGTCCATGGCCTAATGCAATTCGACGCGTCCTGGGTGAACTTCGATGGCGAGACGCCCTTTGTGCGCGCCGCGCTTTCGGGCGATATCGAGGTGATGCGGCTGTTGCTCGAAAACGGCGCCGATCCGAATATCGCCACCGTGCAAGGTTCCACCGCGCTGATGGCGGCGGCCGGAATCAACTGGATCCCCGGTCAAACCTACACCCGCAGCGAAGCAGACTATGTGGAGGCGGTGAAGCTCTGCCTGGAGCGCGGCGCTCCCGTGAACGCTGCTAATTCGCTGGGTCTGACGGCCATGCATGGGGCGGCCAATCGTGGGTGGACTTCGATCATGCAGATTCTCGTCGATCATGGCGCCGTCGTCGACCCGAAGGACAAAGAAGGACGCACTCCCATGGTCTTTGCGAAGGGAATCTTCCTCGCCGTGCGGCCTCCGGTGGCGAAGCCCGAAGCCATAGCGCTGCTGGAGAAATTGTCCAAACAATGACGAGAGTCTTAACATTGGGAATCATCACCGTCGGGGTGATGGCGATCGCGGCAAGCGCGCAGCAGCCACAGGCCGTGCTGAACCAGTACTGCGTCGTCTGCCACAACACAAAGTTGCAGACCGGCGGCCTGGCGCTCGACAAGCTGGACCTCGCTCGCGCCGGTGCGAATGCCGAAACCTGGGAGAAGGTTGCTCGGAAGCTTCGGGCCGGCATGATGCCGCCGGCTGGCGCGCCCCGGCCGGATCGTCACACGCTGGACACATTGGCCGGCGCAGTGGAGGACGCGCTGGATCACGCCGCTTCCGCGAATCCCAACCCCGGCCGCACGCCGTTGCATCGCATGAATCGCGGCGAATACGCCAATGCAATCCGGGATCTGCTGGCGGTGGACGTGGATGCTTCGACGCTCCTGCCCCCCGACGATTCCTCGAATGGCTTCGACAACATCGCCGACGTCCTGGGCGTATCGCCCGCGCTGCTCGAACGTTACGTTGCGGCGGCGGCGAAAATCAGCCGGCTCGCGGTTGGAGATCCAGAGACTGCTCCCCTTGACGTCACTTACACGGTGCGCGGCGATCTCAGCCAAACCGAAACGCTGGATGGACTGCCGCTCGGAACGCGCGGCGGCACCGTAATCCGGCACAACTTCCCCCTGGACGGCGAATATCTCTTCAAGCTGTCGCTGACGAAGCTCAGCTTCGGCCAGGTTTTCGGGGAGGGCGCCGAGGGCCAGGCGATCGAGGTGACCCTGAATGGCCAGCGCGTGAAGTTGTACCAGTTGGACCCTGTCCCGATGTTCTTCATGCGAGCGAAGCCCAGTCCGGCGCCTAAGGAAGAGCGAGCGCCGCCCGCCGAAGAGCCGCTGATCGATCCGGCCGCCGAACGCGTGAAGATGACGCCCAACATTCACCTCGAGTTTAAGATAAACGTCCCGGCCGGCCCGCGGACCATCGGCGTCGCGTTCCTCGAGAAGAGCTACGCGGCCAACGAGGATCTGGTTCATCGGCCCGGCGCCAGCACCTTCGATTCGAATATCGGCATGCAGTACGGATACGACACCGTGCCGCATCTCGCGCGGGTGGATATCACGGGCCCCTATCATGCCACCGGCCCCGGCGATACGCCCAGCCGCCGGCGTATCTTCGTGTGCCACCCCAACGGGGCTGCCGACGAGATTCCGTGCGCCCGCAAGATTTTGTCTAATCTGGTCCGTCGCGCGTTTCGAAGAGCTCCTTCGGACAATGACATCGAGGCTTTGCTCAGCTTCTATCAACAGGAACGTAATAAAACGGGGAGTTTTGAGGCGGGCATCGAAATCGCCCTGCGCCGCGTCCTGGCCGACCCTGAATTTGTCTTCCGCTTCGAACCGCCGCCCGCCAATGCCGCGCCCGGCGAGCCGTATCGAATCAGCGATACCGAGCTGGCCTCGCGCCTGTCGTTTTTCCTGTGGTCCAGCATTCCCGACGACGAGTTGTTGAGCCTGGCGATTCAAGGCAAGCTGCACGAACCGGCCGTCCTCGAGCGCGAGACACGGCGCATGCTGGCGGATGAGCGGTCGGACGCGCTGGCAGCCAACTTCGCCGGCCAGTGGCTCTACCTTCGGGATTTGAAAAGCTCCACTCCGGATGGGCGCGAGTTTCCCGACTTCGACGATAACTTGCGTCAAGCGTTCCAGCGGGAAACCGAAATGCTGTTCGAAAGCATCCTGCATGAGGACCGCTCCGTGCTGGATCTCCTGAATGCCGACTATACTTTCGTGAACGAACGCCTGGCCAAGCACTACGGTATTCCCAATGTCTACGGTCCCGACTTCCGGCGCGTTCCCGTTCCCAACGATGCCCGCCGCGGCCTGCTGGGACAAGGCAGCATGTTGTTGGTCACCTCCAACGCCAATCGCACCTCTCCGGTGCAACGCGGCAAGTGGATCCTGCAAAACCTGCTCGCCAGCCCGCCGCCCTTGCCGCCGCCCAATGTTCCGCCGCTCAAGGAAAGCTCGGAAGCAGCCAAGCCCATGTCCGTCCGCGAGCGCATGGAGCAGCACCGCTCGAATCCCGCCTGCGCCGGATGCCACAAAATCATGGACCCCATCGGGCTGGCGCTCGAGAATTTCGATGGAGTCGGCCAATGGCGCACGGTGGATTCCGGAATTAAGATAGACAGCGCCGGTCAACTGGTGGATGGCACTCGAGTGGACGGGCCGGCCAGCTTGCGCCAGGCCCTGCTCGATCGTCCGGAAGCCTTCGTCGGAGCGATGACGGAGAAGTTGCTGATGTATGGAATAGGACGCGAAACGAAATATTACGATATGCCGGTGGTTCGCGCCATTATGAAGGACACCACACGAGACGCAGCCAGCCAGCCCTACCGGTTCTCCGAGCTGGTGTTAGGTATTGTAAAGAGTGCTCCGTTTCAAATGCGAGTGAAGGAAGCGAGGGAAGATGTTCATTACTAAAAAACATTTGCCGCGGCGGACGTTTTTGCGCGGTGTAGGTGTGACGCTCGCGTTGCCGCTGTTGGACTCTATGGTTCCCGCGCAAACGCCGCTGAGCAAGACTGCCGCGGTTTCGAAGACCAGGTTCTGCGGCATCTACGTCCCGCACGGCGCCACCATGGACAAATGGACTCCCGCGCAGGAAGGTTCCGCGTTCGAGCTCTCGGAAAGCCTCAAGCCGCTCGAAAAACTGCGCGACCGCATTTGTGTGGTGAGCAATCTGGCGCATCCGTCGGCCAGCGGCGTCGGCTCCGATGCCGGAGCGGATCACGCCCGTTCCGCCGCGGTCTTCCTGAGCGGCGCGCACCCGGAGAAGGGTTCCGTGCACGCCGGCATGACGATCGACCAGGTGCTGGCCCAGCACATCGGTCAGGACACGCCGCTGCCATCGCTCGAACTGGGCATCGAAGAAGTCGGCTTGAATTGCGGATCGGGCTACGGTTGCGCTTATTTCAACACCATCTCCTGGCGCACGCCGACGCTTCCGCTTCCCATGGAGAATAGCCCGCAGGTAGTCTTCGAGCGGCTGTTCGGCGACGGAACTAATTCGGAGCAGCGCCTTTCGCGGAAACTTCAGGACCGCAGCATCCTCGACTCCGTCACCGACAAAGTGGCGCGGCTGCAGGGCTCCCTCGATCCGAGCGACCGGGCCCGGCTCAGCGAGTATCTGGACGACATCCGTGAAATCGAGCGGCGCATTCAGAAGGCCACGGAGCAGGCTTCGAGCAATGTCAACCTTCCGGACGCCCCGGTGGGAATCCCCGAGGCCTTCGAGGATCACATCAAGCTGATGTTCGATTTACTGGTGCTGGCCTATCGCGCCGAGATCACCCGTATCTCGACCATGATGTACGCGCGCGATACCAGCGGCGCCACCTACCCGGCCAGCGGCGTGCGCGACGGGTTCCACGGGGCCTCCCATCACTCGAATGTGCGCGCCAACATGGACCGCTTCGCTCTGATCAACAAGTATCACGTGCAGATGCTCGGCTATTTCCTGGAAAAGCTGAAGGCGACGCCCGATGGCGACGGCAATCTGTTGGATCACTCGGCCGTCCTCTATGGCAGCAGCATGAGCAACGGCAATCAGCACGATCACGATCCGCTGCCCATCATTGTGGCCGGCGGCGCTTCCGGCACTATGAAAGGCGGGCGCCACGTGACGTTTCCCGCTCACACGCCGATGTCGAATTTGATGCTGTCGTTACTCGACAAACTGGGCGTCCACCAGGACAGCTTCGGCGACAGCACCGGCAAGCTCGAAGTCTGACGCGATGATTGTGGCCGTCAGGGAGCCGATGGTGTTGCAGGCTGCGCGGCGCTCTGGATCAACTCCCACATCAAGCCGTTGACATCGCGAACGAACACGTTCCCCGCGCCGTTAGCGCGCACGATGGGTGCGCCGCCCGTAGTGGCCACCGTACCGCCTGCCTTGGTCCACCGATCGACGGCGGCCTGGATGTCGCGCACCACCATCGTAAACGCGGGTGATCCCGGATCTTCGGCGCCTGCCACCAGTTTCGCGCGCGCTACACCGGAATACTCGATCAGGCCAAAGTCGAGAGTGGTGCCGGGGATGTTCCCATGCGTGATGCGCCATTGCGCCGCGGGCAGGCCGATCAGGTTGGTTACTACGGGATTGGTTCCTAACGAACCCGTGGGACGCGCGTTGAATCCGATCGCGTCGCGTAAGAAGGCGACGGTCTTCGCGGAATCCTCAATGGAAAACTGCACGGAGGCGCCAAGAATATCGCCGGGGGTATTCGCGGCGGAGGCGGGCAGCGGATCGGGCTGCTGCAATTCCACAAAGAAGCCATCGGGATCGCGGACCACGATCTCGCGCAGCTTGCTATTCGGATTCCCAGTGGGATTGACGGGCGCGCCGCCGATAGTCACTATGGGCGCACCCGAGGCCTTGACCATCGCCAGAACCTTTTTGATATCGCGCACCTGGAGAGCCAGAGTCGCCGCGCCGACGTCTTGGATGTTCGGCCGCACAGGCTTGCGTGACCCGCCCGTAAATTCCGTCAACTCAAATCCGAAGCCCGCGTTGGGAATGCGGAACGACGCGGCTCGAAAGCTCATGCCCTTGGTCGCCGTGAATTTGGACATCTCCTGATCCAGCTTCTGCGGCTTCTGTGCCAGCGGATCGCGAGTACCGTTCAGCGGCAAGCCCAGCACATCGCGGTAAAACGGCACAGTCTTGTCGAGACTCTCGGTGGTATGCGCCAGGTTTTGCAACCGGACTACCGGGGTTGTTTGGGGAAACGCACAAACAGCCAGCAGGCTCGCGGCGATGGAAACCTTCCAAAGGATTGTGGACGACATCCCCGCAGTATATCGCGCGGTGAAATTTAGCGGACCAATATGCGGCCGGACCGCGGTCTCGCTAATATGAAATGCATGCCTGAGACCGCCGACCAGCAGCTAAAGAGCTTTATCGCGAAGTTCGATCCGGCGATGGGCAAGCTGATTCGCGAGTGCAGGTCCGCGATGCGCAAGCGCTTTCCAACCGCGAATGAATTGGTGTATGACAACTATAATTTCTTCGTGGTCGGCTATTGCACAACAGAGCGCCCGTCCGATTGTGTGGTGTCGTTGGCGGCGAATGCCAAGGGCATCGGTCTAAGCTTCTACCACGGCGCGACGCTGCCGGATCCGCATCGGATATTAGAGGGAAGTGGGAGCCAGAACCGATTTGTAAGGCTCGACAGCGTGGCTACTCTCGGAAGGCCGGAGGTTCAGAAATTGCTCGACGCTGCCGAGGCGCAGGCCAAGCAGCCGTTCCCCAAGGAAGGCCGTGGCAAGCTGATCATTCGTTCCATCTCCGAGAAGCAGCGGCTACGCAGGCAATAAAGGGAGTCTAAGGCGCGCCGGAGCCCGGGTTCTGCTTCTGCCGTTCCCACTCTTTGCGGAAAGCGTCGTCACGCTCGGCGACGTAGGCTTTGTACCCGGCGGGATCGATGAACGCATCCTTCGCGCCGGCCTTCATCTTTTCGTACTTCGCCTTCAGGCCGAAGTAGCCGCCGTGCGCTCCCAGAAAAACATCGCACGGGAGACTCTTCAGAACGGCGAAAGTCTTCACGTAATCGTCGGCGATCTGCGGATAATTCTTGTTGCCAACCAGAACATAGCCGGGATTCACGTTCGGGCTTCCGACAATCACCACGTTCAACGTGCGCGCTCCATCGCGTTCCTGCATGGTCCAGGTCGTGCAGCCCCTGGTATGGCCCGGCGTCAGGTGCGCCACCAGTTTCGAACCTCCGAGTTCTACTGTTGCGCCATCGTGCAGAACGCGATCCACATGCGCTCCCGGCCGCCCCGGCGCGGTGCTCTGCTCGTCGGGAACGTCGGCATCCATCACCATCAACTTCGCGCCAGTTTCTTTCTGGATCACACCCGTACCCTCGTCATGATCGCCGTGGGCGTGGCTGATGAGGATAATTTTCGTGTCGCTGTATTTGAACCCGAGCTGCTCGATGCTCTTCTTGATGACGGGCAGATCCTGTTTGAAATCGGAGTTGATCAGGATGTTGCCGCGCGGCGTGTGGATCAGATAGACGGCCAGATCGCCGGTGCCGACGTAATAGAGATTTCCGGCGATCTGAAACGCTGGAAATTCGGCGTGCCAATCCGGATTACCCTGCGCGAACAAAGCGGCCGCGCTAATCAACAGGAGAGGGAGCACTCGCCGTATCATGTGTCTACTTCGACTCCGACAGCTCTGTGTAAAACGCGTCCACCTTCGGAACCCGCGGCGCCCATCCTATGTCGTCGGTCTTGATCTGGGAGAGTAATTGATCCTGAGGCACGCCCATGCGCACCAACTCCCGCGCTCTCGCTATCACGGTATCGAATTTCGTCTTGTACGCCTGAACGTCGGCTTTCGTGAGCACGTCTCCATTGCCCGGGATGGCCGCGTCGAAATCCAACGTCAGGATGCCGGCCAGCACCTTGGTCCAATCGGTGGCGCTTCCGCCGCCCGCGTAATCGATCAGCGGGCCGGTCTTGCCGGTCGTGACAACGTCGCTCACGGACACCACTTTTAGATCGGGGAAATAAACCACCGTGTCGCCACCCGTGTGAGCGCGGCCGAAGTGATGTAATTCCACCTTAACGTCGCCGAGACTGAGCGTGTACTCCGCGCCAGGATAAGTGATGCTGGGCGCCGCGGGTTTAGGATCGACCGCGTAGGTGGCCAAATACTTCTTGAGACCCTCATGCGCGACAACCTGCACGCCCGCGTCCAGAAATCTCTGGTTGTTGCCGGTGTGATCGGCATGGTGGTGAGTCACGATGAGGTACTTGATCGGCTGATCCGAGACACCTCTTGATCAGCGCCATCAATGCATCATAGTTCGCCTGGCCGGGGAGTTTCCCGTCGACGACGATCAATCCCTGGCTGGTCACGCGGACAGTGCTATTGCCGCCGGCGCCGGTGATCATGTACAACCCCGGGCTTGACCTGCTGGATGGCCTGCGGCTGTGGAGCGCCACGTCCTCCAGCCGTTGGAGCGGGCGGTTGCTGAGCCTGCGCAAATACGGCGGCAGCCAGAAAAGCGAGGGTGATTGATGTGGTGGTTCGTAGCATTTGTTTTGCGATCCCAGCTTAACTCAACCGGAGTGGCGGCTGTTACGGGACTGGAATGCGATAGATATTCCGATGTGTGGTGATAATCGGGTAGGCGTACACCGATGGATCGGAACTCATGAAGGCCCTGTCGTGCGCTATCACGCGGGCATCTGAAAAGAATTTTTCTACGCTGCCCAATTTCAGGCCCTCGGGCGGAAGACTTGGAAGTATCTGCCCATCTTGCAGGGGGACCAGGTAGGAATGAGAGGTCTTTCCGGAAAACAAGTAGAGCGTCTTCCCATCCCGCGACCAATTAATCAATGGCGGTGTCACTCCACGGTTCTCTGCACCACCGGATGCGCAACTGGTACAAACCCGAGTCGCCGCCCCGCCTGCGGAGGGATATAGATTTACATCCGACCCTACCCACGTTGCCACCCATTGACCGTCCGGCGAAATAGCGTAGAGAAAAATTGCTCGATCCGGAGTGATTTTGTGCAAGCCAGTGCCATCTGTCTTGATGGCCTGTAGAAACATATCTCCGGAATGGCCTCCGACGAAGAAGACGTCGCCATCCGAAGCGAAAAGAGCTCGAATACAATCCTGATCCGAAAGCCGGCGCGGCGAAGAACTGCCATCGGCTGCGCCGATCCACAGCGGCGCGCCTCCGGAAGCGTCCGCGGTGATGAATATTACCTGCTTGCCATCCGGCGACACATCGTAGTGCTCCATGAGAAAATCCGGCAGCAGCCGCTGCCTCTTGCCGGATTCCAGGTCCGTTTCCCATAATTCGCCGCTCACGAACCGGCTGTTGGCCTTGGAGCGCTGAAGATAATAGAGCCGCTTCATATCGGCGGAGAAAGAAGGAAGGTAGGAATATCCTTCAAACGTAATTTGGGTCTCGCGCTCGGATTCGTGAACCCACAAAGTGCTCTGGCTTTCGCCGACTGAAGTCACAAACGACATTCCGTCGGGGGCGAACGAGAGCCCCTGCTCCTCCGTCGCGCCCGAAGTCACCTGTTCCGGTGTGCCATTGGGGAAACGTTGCCGCCAGATGTGATATCCGCCGCCCGTATTCGCCGCGAAATACATCCATTTTCCGTCCGGCGACCAGGCTGCATCGGTACACTGCGGCGGGTGAGGGCCCGACACGGCGCCCGGCTGAGCTTCCATCGAAGGGCACCATCCGGCAGGGCAACCAGCCGCTCGCGTTCATCTCCACCACCAGGACCGACTTGCCATCCGGCGATCGAAACGACCGGTGAACCATCCCGTCCAAGTCCGCCGGCAGGTATACGGTTCGCTGTTCCGCCCGACTGGCGGTAGCGGTGAAGATTCCCATGTGAATGCCTTCGCCGGTGTGTGCCGAGTACATTACGTGAGGGGATTGTGCGCCGGTATCGATCCAGCTCAGACCTTCCGCGTTGGCCAACATAGGCGCCGGGTCGCCTCCCAGAACCGGAACGGACCAGGTAGTGTCGCCATTCTGCAAAATCGGGTAAGCGATTCGTGAACCATCGGGGGAGAAGTTGATGGGGCCTACCTTGGAGGCTCCGTCGTGGGTCAAGCGGACTGGCTCGCCATCGGGGAGCAATTTCACATAAACATCGGCGGGGCCCTGGAAGGTGTTCGATCCCCGTAGGAACGCGAGCATCCGGCCATCGGGCGAAAGCATAGGAGATACGGCGGAATCGGTAAAGTTGGTAAGCGGTGTGTACTCCAAGCGCGCCGTGGTCGACGTATGCCGCGACCAGAACACCAGCCCGCCGGCCGCAGTGGCGAGTACGATGGCTGCGAGCACGGCCGCGATCAGCCATTTGTTGCTGCGCTGGACGGGCGCAGCGGGACTCTGCCGGCTGGGGCGTTGGGCCGCGCGCAGAGCCGTTACGAATTCGCGCATCGACGAATATCGTTTCGCCGGATCTTTTTCGAGCGCCTTGGCGACCAACACTCGCAGCGGCTCCGGGACATCGGCGCTCAGCGGCGGCGCTGCCCCGTGAATCACCTGCTGGAGCAATTCCAGATTCGTGGCTGCTTGGAATGGCCGGTGGCCGGCCAGCATTTCATAGAGCACTACGCCGAACGAAAAGATGTCGCTGCGCGCGTCCAGCGTCTTGCCGGAGGCCTGCTCCGGCGACATGTAGGCGATGGTGCCGACGATAATTCCTTTTTGCGTTTGCTCTTCGGCGATTGTCCTTGTGACATCGGTGGGCTGGGATGTATCGGCGAGTTTGGCTAAACCGAAATCCGCCAGCTTGGCATAACCGCTCGTGGTAACCAGGATGTTATCGGGCTTGATATCGCGGTGCAGGATCCCGGCTTGATGCGCAGTGGCCAGACCATCCGCCACTCCGGTCAGCAGCTCCGCTACATCTTCCCAAGTGCGCGGCTGCTGCTGCGCCCAATTCTTGAGCGTGCCGCCGTCGACGAACTCGGTTGCCAGATATTGCCGTCCATCGAACTCGCCTATGTCATAAACGGTCAGGATGTGCGGATGGTTCAGCGACGATGCCATCTGCGCCTCGCGCTGAAAACGCCGGCGAGCTGCAGCGTCGGCGAGCTCGTCCGAGAGGAACTTGATCGCTACCGGCCGGTGGAGCTTGGTATCGTAAGCCCGAAACACCACGCCCATTCCGCCTTGGCCAAGAGCGCTCTCAATGCGGTACACGCCCAGTTGCGTGCCGATGGAGATTGAAGCCGAAGAGTAGCCAGCCGCTTCCCAGACCGGCCGATCCAACAATGCTTGCGACAAGTTATTCTTTGCCAGCATCCGCTCCAGCTCGGCGCGCAGTTCCTGGTCGCCGCCACATTCCGCATCCAGAAACGCTCTGCGCTGGCTCGGGTCCCGTTCAGAAGCCGAGTGATATAGCTTCTCGATTAGCTGCCAGCGTTCGGGCCCCATTGCGCTAAGTATCAGAACAATGTTAGCTCAATGCTGGCATTCGAGCAGTTTACGGATGTTTGGTTGACCGCGCTTTATTCGTTCTCGGACTTGTGAACGTAACTTATCACCGAATCGATATGGTCCAATTCTTTCTGTGCGCGCTCGGTGAGGTATTTCCGTTCGGCCTCTCCGAGAATGTCGTAACGCTCAACAAACTCTTTTAGTATCTTCTTGATTTCTTCGAGGTGGGCTTCCGACGATTCACGGTTCATGTAATCAGTATAAGGAGAACATTGGCCGCTTAATGAATCAGGTAGCCAATAGAGGAATCTTTACTTATGTGGAAGCAATTGTGCGCATTCGGCGACGCTCGATTCGAGAGGGGTAAAGGAGCCTTGATATGAATGCGATGAAGACGACTTTGCTGCTGGGATTACTGAGCGGACTTTTGATTATCGGTGGAGGCGCGATTGCCGGAGACCGGGGGCTGGCTTGGGGCTTGGTTATGGCAGTGGCGATGAACTTCTTTAGCTACTTCTTTTCGGAGAAGATGGCTCTGATGTCGGCCCGGGCACAGCGCGTCAGCGAGACTCAGTATCCTGAGATTTACGCACGGCTGCAGCCCATCGTCGGAACCTTGGCGCAGAGGATGGGAATTCCGATGCCGAAGCTTTGGGTGACTCCGGACCCGTCGCCCAACGCGTTCGCCACTGGGCGGAATCCGACACACGCTTCGGTGGCAGTAACATCGGGGATACTGCAACTGATGACGGACGACGAACTAGCCGCGGTGCTGGCGCACGAACTGGGGCATGTCAAGAACAGGGATATTCTGATCAGTTCGATTGCGGCAACCCTCGCTTCCGCCATTACTTATCTGGCACGGATGGCTATGTGGTTTGGCGGCGGGCGCGATGAGTCCGGACGTCAGCGCCGGAGCCCAATCGGCGGACTGTTGATGATTTTTCTGGCGCCGCTGGCAGCAGGGTTGATTCGAATGGCGATTTCCAGGACACGCGAATTCAGTGCTGACGCGACATCTGCGCGCACACTGGGCACCGCAGAGCCAATGATCCGAGCGCTCGAGAAACTGGACTCGGTTGGAAAGCAGATCCCGCTGGAAGCCTCACCTTCGATGTCCCACATGTACATCATGCAGCCGTTCTCCGGAGCGGCGTTCCTCAGGTTGTTCTCGACGCACCCCTCCACTGAGAAACGGGTTGCTGCGCTGCGCGCTTTGGAAAGACAGCCAAGGGATGCACCAATCGCAGCGTAGCTACAACATCAGCGTAAGGTCCGCAAACATGGGCAAATGGTCCGAGGCCACCAACGATCGGCGGTTCCGATGGAAGCCTGCATGGTTCACTTTCAAGTGGTGATCCACGTACATGTGGTCCAGGTGTAAAAGCGGCAGAATGGCCGGATAGGTTCGCGTTCGTGCGAGATGGGCGCGCAGGTCGGTGAGGTGAAACTCGGCCGACAGCGTCCTGGTGACCAGGCCGTGGGTCCACTCGTTGAAGTCGCCCAGCACGACGCGCGGGCCGGATATGTCGATGGCTCGCAGCAGATCTTCATCCATCAAACGGACAGCTTGCTTCTTGCGCTCGCGATGCGACGTGCCGAGGTGAACGTTGAAGATATGTACCAGATGTTGCCCAATCCGAATGTCGGTGCGCAAGACGCCGCGTTCTTCGCGGCCCGAAACGGTCAGGTCAATCTGGCGGACCAATCGAAAATCGAATCGGCTGAGCGTCACATTGCCATAGATCCCGCCATGATGTTTGCGCGTTTCGCCAATAGTGTAAACGTATCCGAGCGTCGTCGCCAGATAGCCCGCCTGATGATCCACAACCGATTTACCCTCGTGGTTCACTACTTCCTGGAGCGCAACGATGTCAGCGTCCAACTCAGCCAGCACGCGCGCAATGCGCCCTACGTTGGTGCGGCCATCGAGCCCCCGAGCTTTGTGAATGTTGTAGGTTGCGATGCGGAATCCGGCCCCGAGCACTGGCTACACCTGCTCTTGGATGAGTGAAGCGAGCCATTCCTTGCTTCTCTGCCACAAACCGCGCTTGCCCCAATCCGCGAGATCCACTCTTTGGCAATGCTCGAGGTCCGCCAAAAAGACGGATCGCAGATGATTCACCAAGGCGCGGTCATGAAAGCAGATATTGGTTTCCTCGCTCAGGGCAAAAGAACGGCTGTCGAAATTCGCAGTGCCGATCGTGGCCCAAACACCATCCACGACCATGATCTTCTGATGCAGCATGGTGGGCTGATACTCGTAGATCTCAACACCGGCGCGCAACAAATCGCCATAGAGCCGCAGGCTATTCTGTCTTGCCCACCAGGTGTCACTGTGCTTGCCTGCAACCATCACCCTTACGTCAACGCCGCGGCCGCGGGCTCGCACGAGCATGTCGATGAAACGGGAGTCGGGGATGAAGTAGGAGTTGGCGATATAGAGGTTGCGCCTGGCGCACTCGATGGCGATCATATGCATGGTGGCAGCCGCACAAGCGCCCGAGGCCGGAGAGCTGAGAATAGTCTGAATCTCGACGTCGCCTGACGAGTGAGGCTTCGGAAAGAACGCATGCCCGCTGAGCAGTTCTCCGGTGGAATGCAGCCAGTTTTGTGCGAAGCCGCTTTGTTGAACCGCCACCGCGGGGCCCTCCACCCGAACCTGAATGTCGCGCCACTCGGATTCGTTCGCAGCGGCGCCCAGCCAGTGGTCAGCCAATCCCGCGCCTCCCGTGAAGGCAACGCGTCCATCGATAATGATTGACTTGCGGTGTGTGCGCAGATTTACGCGGTCCAGAGCATACCAGCGAACCGGGTGAAACCAAGCCAGCTGGCAGCCGCCCGCTTCGAGAATTCGGACGATCTCGTCGCCGAGCGGCGAGCCGATGGCATCTACCAGAAGCTTCACAGCCACTCCCTCGCGCGCTTTCTCCGCGAAGGCCTCCGCGAAACGCCGGCCGACTTGGCCATCCCAGAAAATGAACAGCTCGATCGTAACCGAGTACTGAGCGGATTCGATTGCTTCCATCATGGCTGGATAGAATTCGTCGCCGTTGTTATAGATCTCGACGCGGTTTCCGCCGATCGGCGGCATTCCAGTTGTGCCGGCCATGGTGGCTCGGAATTCCAGCGAGTCCGAATCGAAGTCTGGCTCAAGTGCGTACAGGGCAGGGTGTGGGCGGGGGAATGCATGATAAAAAGCAAACGATAGCGCGCCGAACAAAATTGCTCCAAGCCAGGATCCCGCCCAGCCACAAAGCAATGCAGCTCCCAGCCAGACCCACCACGACAGGATCAGTGCGCGTGCAATATCCCAAAGATTGTTTACGCCGAGTCGCCTCAGCTTCGGGCGTGCTGGAGCCACCAGATTGAGGCGTTCCTTGGGAACGCGTGGTCTCAGCCAGCGTCGCGACTTTACCCGTTCTTGATCAAGTGGCGATGCCGCGCAGGGATTTCGAGTGTGCAAGACTGGCACCTGGGAATTTGATTGCAAGCCGCAGTCCGATTGTCTGATTTACGCTAGCGTCCTTTACCGGCAAAAGTGTTGCATGTCGAAATCTCACCATTTTCAAGTCCGCGGTCGAACCATTCCACCCGTTGCGCCGACGAACCGTGAGTGAAGGAGTCCGGGCTTACATACCCGCGAGTCATGCGCTGGAGGCGATCGTCACCCACCGCGGCAGCCGCTTGGATTCCCGATTGCACGTCGCTCCGTTCGATGAGATTCCGTTGTGCCGTCGTATGTGCCCAGATCCCGGCGAAACAATCGGCTTGTAATTCTAAATCGACGGAGAGCGGATTTGCCCGAGCGGGGTTGCTTTGTTGCAGGCCGCGTACTTGATCCGAAATGCCCAGGAGTTTCTGGACATGATGTCCGATCTCATGCGCCAGTACGTACGCTTGTGCAAACTCGCCGGGAGCGCCGAACTTGGCTCTCAGTTCGTCATAGAAGCCCAGATCGATATACACTTTTTCATCGGCTGGGCAATAGAAAGGTCCGGTCGCGGACTGTGCAAGACCGCAGGACGAGGAGGTCTCATCCCGGAACAGCACCAGCTTAGCGTGGCGATACGGTGTTCCGTACTCGGGCAACAGGCGCTCCCATGTCTTTTGTGTGTCATCGAGCACGAAAGATACGAATTGCACCAAGCTCTCTTCGCCCGGCGCTTGGACAAGAGCAGGCGCCGGTTGATTCACAGCCTGACTAACGCCGGAAGGCCCCAAGAATGACGAAACAAAGTCACGTTTGAAGATCAGGCTGAGTAGCAGCAACAACAGCAGGCCACCCACTCCGATGTGACTTGTTCGAAAGCCGCCACTCCCTTCGGCGCGGCGATCCTCAATATCGTCACTCATTCCTCCTGGCGTCCACCTCATAATATGCTCCAGGTCCCGTCGGACAATCAGGCGACGAAGTTCTCGGAACTCAGACCGTCCGGCGGATCGCGTGGTATGTGAATAGAACGACGATGGCGCCTATTACAGCCACAAGCAAACTGTGTAAATTCAAACCGGTCGCGCCGTGCGCGCCTAGGAGTCCAAAGAGCCACCCGCCGACAACCGCGCCAACGACACCTAGCACGGTATCGAGAAGCATTCCCTCCCCTTGCTTATTCACAATCTTGCTCGCAATGAAACCTGCCACAAGCCCTAACACGATCCAAACGAGGAATGACATAACAATACCTCCTACGTTCTGTGCGAGTCGAGTCTGCCGATCGCCAAGATCCAAAACAGTTTCAACTCGTTCACATAACAACTGATGTATAGCGCGAGAGTACAGGCGCAAAATACGATAAGCCATAACCCAGAGATATGAACCCCCCAGTTAAGGCGGCGGATCTTCAAAAGTAGAAGTCATAGTGTTGTGAGCGGCTTCCGAGAGGCCTCAAAAAAGGAGGGAGCCTTCAGCGCCCACAAAGAAAAGAGAGGTATTTGTGTCATGGCAAGCTCCATCATAAGTTCGCTATTCAGTAGTATTGATTCTCGGGCTATCGGTGAAATCGCGTCTCGTTTCGGTGAACCCAGAGAAGCCGTATCCCAGGGCCTGGGGTCATCCACTGCATGTCTCCTGTCAGGGCTGGCCAACAAAGCTGGCGATTCGACAGGGATGAGCCAGTTATTCAAGTTGGTCTCGAACGCTCCCTCGAATGTGAACGTTTCGGATTTAACGAATGCTGTCGCTGATCCGGGACGCGCCTCGTCTGCAACAGCATCCCTCCTGGATTCGGGAAAGCAATTGCTCTCTCTCGCTTTCGGAGGCAATCAGCCATCCATCTTCGATGCCGTGGGAAAATCCAGCGGCTTGCGATCCGGGGTCGTATCCAGCTTAATGAGCATGGCTGCGCCGTTGATGATGAGTGCGCTAGGACGATTGGTCCGTGACGATCACATGAACTCAGCAGGGCTCGGTCGGCTCTTGGTGAATGAAGCCGAAGGCGTACGCGACCACCTGCCAGCCGGGGTCTCGACCTTGCTCAATGCGCCACCGGTGCCTACAGTAACTCCAAGCACACGCCCGGTCGCTCTAGGAACAGTTCAGGAGGAGAGCCGACCTTCGCGGGTGTGGTGGTGGCTTATTCCGCTGCTCCTTCTCGTTCCTATGTTCTTTTACTGGGCCACTCGGGCGCGTCAAGTTGTGGTCCCCTCAGTGCAGGGCTTTGTCGTTCGGATGCTTCCAGGCAACGTCTCCTTAAACGTTCCTCCGAACGGAATTGAGTCGAGGTTGCTCGTGTTCATTCACGACCCTACTAAAGCTGTTGAGCCGGCGACCTGGTTCGACTTTGACCGGCTGGTGTTCAATACCGACTCAGCTACTTTGCGTCCAGAATCCCAAGAGCAATTGGGGAACATCGCCGCCATTCTCAAAGCTTATCCGAACGTGAACATTAAGATTGGCGGCTACACCGACAACAACGGTGATGCCCAACACAATCAGACCCTTTCCCAAGATCGGGCAAATGGGGTCAAGGACCGGCTGGTCGCGCTGGGTATTTCACCGGATCGTTTGGAAGCGCAGGGTTATGGTGAGCAATTTCCTGTGGCGGATAATTCCACCGAGGCAGGTCGCGCCGCAAATCGGCGAGTCTCGGTGAGAGTGACGCAGAAGTAGTTTCCGTACTTTGGCTTCAGCCATCTGAGGTTGTTGAGATTTGCGGGCGCCCTCCGATTTGCGGGCGGCGCCCTCTGATAGGAACTCAGTTATGAGTGGAGGTAAATATGTCATACGAAAAAGTTGTTGCAGTATACGATACCGAAGCCGGCGCGAACGCGGCCTTGAAAAGTCTGATATCCGCTGGCTACCTAACGGATGACATCAGTGTAATCCGTAACGAACGTGATGCTGAGAAAGCGGGACTGTACGAGCCCGGCATATGGCAGCGTCTTTTCGGACGCGACCTCGAGCACCACGAAGCAGCTGTGCTTGGCCGGTCGTTGAAGGAAGGATCCGTTATAGTCTCGGTTCGCGTCCCCGAATCAGAAGCTCCCAAAGTCTTAAGCCTTTTGGATACCCATCAGCCGGTCGATATCGTGGACCGGGCAAAAGCTTACGACTTCAAAGGGGCGACAGCCGGGATAGCGGCGACAGCCGGGATGGCCACGATGCCGGCAGCCGCCAAGCTGCCAGGCGAGGAAATGTTACGAGTGGCCGAAGAACAAATAAACGTTGGGAAACGGATGGTCGAGGCTGGGCACACACGTGTCCGGCGTTTTGTCGTCGACAAGCCGGTAGAAGCCAGGATCACACTTCACGAAGAGCACGCTGAGGTGATACGCCGCGCGATTTCCGATCCAGCGTTCGTGAAGGACATCGACTGGTCGGAGAAGACGATCGACGTCACCGAAACGGCCGAGGAGCCTGTGGTGAACAAAACCGTCCGCTTTACCGAGGAGATCGTGATCCGAAAGCAGGGTTCGGATAGCACGCGAACGGTCCACGACACGGTTCGGAGCCAGCAGGTTGAGGTCGACCATCTCCCGGTCGGCGCGGGAAAGAAATAATTCGTTCCGTTCGGTCGCGAGAAGCCGGAATCCAGGAGTCAGGATGCCCACCAACCGGCGATTCTGACTTCTGAATTCTCGAATTCCGAGTTCTTTTTCTTTCAATCCAAGGAGTAACTTATGACCTTGACAATAAGGAAGCTGAGTAGGGTTGCATCCACCGTGATGACGCTGATAGGTCTTGTGGTTGTACCGCCTTTGCGCGCGGCCCAGGACGAGGACGCCACCAAGACAGTGACCAAGCGGGCGAAGAAGTCCGCCAAAGATGCCACCAGCACCGCCGCGACCACCGACACAAACACGACCAACAAACCGGTCGAAAAGACTAAGTCTGCGCCGGTAAAAGCCGTTTCACAATCGGAAATCTCGGCGGCCAAGGCGGACGGAAAAGTCTGGGTCAATACTGCGAGTGGCGTCTATCACAAAGGCGGCGAATGGTACGGAGCAACCAAGCAGGGAAAATTCATGACCGAGCAGGAGGCCAAGCAGGCTGGGTATCGGGCCGCAAAATCAAAGTAGGGCACTGCGAATTTGACGCTCGGCGCTTCTGGCTCTAGCCAGGGCATGTGCTCCTAAAATTAGTGAGTCGGGAATCCAAAATCGGAATCCCAGGTGAAGAAGGAGACTCAAATGCAAATTGCCGATCTAGTTGGAATTTTTGAGCAATATCGCAATGCTTCGGTGGCCAATCCGCCCCAAAACGTGCAACAGGATTATCAGCGAGCAGCGGAAGCGGTTCCGCCCTCCCACTTAGCAGATGCGCTGAGTGAGGCATTCCGATCGGGGGAGACACCACCTTTTAGCCAGATGATTAGTAATCTGTTTGCCAATTCAAATCCTGAGCAACGGGCCGGCATACTCAACCACTTGCTGGGCGCCGTTGGTCCCCGTGCTTTGGGTCCTCTCGCGTTCGGGGATCTGGGCGGGCTGCTACGAGCAACGAACGCTAATGTAAGCCCAGAGCAAGCGAACCAGGTCCCTCCGGAGGACGTGCAACTACTAGCCGCGCATGCCGAGCAACAAAATCCTTCCATTATCGATCATGCAGGTCAATTCTATTCGCAACATCCTCAACTCGTGCAGGCACTCGGGGCAGGCTCGCTGGCATTCATCATGTCTCATCTCTCGAAGAAGTAAGGAGGATTTCATGCTACAAGTCCAAGAAGGCCAATGCGGTCTATGCGTTCATTTTGCCGAAGGCCACGCGGACTCACTCGTGATGAGAATTCGGTCTTCTCACGAGGCGAAGGAGGACGCGACAGAGGATTGCGGCCATCCGAAACATGCACCTTTGCATTTGAAGGTAACCGCAATCAGTAAGTGCGATGGATTCGAGCCAGCGAGAGTATAATCCGCTAGCCGGAGCCAGATCCGTACGGCTGGGTGCCACGAGCCCATCTGACAGACGGGCACCCCGCCGGCGTTACTCGGGGGGCGAGAGTTTCCGCATCACCTCATCAAGATTGAAGCTCGCGGGCTTCTGGCGGATTGGGAACTCTTTGAAACTTTTAAGCCAGTTTGCAACAAGGCCTGAGCGCCGTAAGTCGATGTAAACCCGATGTACCATCCAGTTGTTGTACAGGAATGACGAGTCCCCTCGCTCGAACGGGTCGGCGCGAAGGTTGAAGATTTTCGGCAGGCGAACTTGTTAAACTCCTGCATCCAGATGTTAATTCCCTCCTGGTTCTGCTCGATGAAGACGATTTTCCAATCGCTATAGCGCAGCGCAAACAGATCCCCATCGTCGCTCCAATAAAGGAAATCCTTGCGCGGAGATGCATTTACTTCGCCTTTGAAGAAAGGCATCAGATTGTACCCGTCTAAGTGGACGTGGAACGATTTGTTTCCTAGCTGGCACCCGTTCTTAACCTGCGCGACAATGTTGTCGTTGCCGGCAGCCGCTGCGAAGGTAGGAAGGAAATCCTCGTGTGCGAAGAATTGGTTGTACATTGTGCCCGGTTTGATCACACCAGGCCAGCGGATCAGCGTGGGCACTCGGTAGCCACCTTCCCAGTTGGTTGCCTTTTCACCACGGAACGGCGTGCTGCCGCCATCCGGCCAGGTCATTACTTCTGCTCCGTTGTCAGAAGTGTAAACCACGATCGTGTTGTTGGTAATTCCAAGGTCATCGAGCTTCTTCAGCAACTGACCCACGTGGCCGTCGTGCTCGACCATCCCATCCGCCTCCAGCCCCAGCCCTGTCTTGCCTTGCGACTCCGGTTTGAGGTGAGTGTAAACGTGCATCCGCGTGGAATTGTAATAGAGGAAGAACGGTTTTCCGGCCTTCGCCTGCTTTTCCATCCAGGTGGTCGCGGCATCGGTAAATTCATCGTCGATCGTTTCCATGCGCTTCACCGTCAGCGGTCCGGTGTTCTCGATCCTTTGAAACCCGATCTTTCCAAAACTGGGATCAACAGTGGAATCATCTGTGGCACTGGCCCAACAATGCAAGACACCTCGCGGACCGAAGTGTTGGCGGAACCTGGGATCCTTGGGATAATCCGGGTTCTCCGGCTCTTCTTCAGCATTCAGGTGGTAGAGATTGCCGAAGAACTCGTCGAATCCATGCACGCAGGGCAGGAATTCGTTTCGGTCACCGACATGGTTCTTGCCAAACTGGCCGGTTGTGTATCCCAACGGTTTGAGCACCTCTGCGATGGTCGGGTCCTTCGCCGACAATCCGATGTCTGCTCCCGGCACGCCAACTTTTGTCAGTCCGGTACGGATAGGTGACTGCCCGGTGAGGAACGCTGCTCGTCCCGCTGTGCAGCTTTGCTGCCCGTACCAGGCTGTGAACATCGCACCTTCGCGCCCGATGCGGTCGATGTTAGGCGTCGAATAACCCATATCGCCACGATTGTAGATGCTCGCGTTATACCAACCAATGTCGTCTCCCATGATGACAAGGATGTTTGGTTTCCCTGGCCCTTGCGCGAGAATTTGCGGGACCTGCGCGATGAGGATCGTAGTGAGAAGCAAGAGTTGCGGACAGCAGCGCTTCAATGTGATGTTCATGTTCTGTTCCTGGTTTAGAAAGATGTCCTCTGATGTAACTGCAAGTTTTTAGATCCCACGCGGCGCGATTGGGTTTATTTTATAAGCCGCCTCGCCGGGCCCGTGCGTCTTCTCACCAGAGATGAGTGTCTCCGGGGCGATCCTCTGTTTGCTAGCTGCCGCCCAAGTGATAATTCCGGTAGCTGCCCAGAGCACAGGAGAGGAAGTTCGTCCCGAGCTTGGCTTCTACATCCAGCAAGGACCGCTGGTCCGCTTCGAGCTCGTGGATTCGTTTCGTGGACCTCAGACTTCACAAGACTGGCAGGGAGAATTCGCTTTTTATATCGCAGTCGCTCTGAAGCCCGTCTTTCGGCAAGAACTCCGCGACGAGCCTGACGTGTTTCGCAATAAGTATCTTGTGTTCCGGGCCGGTTATCGCTACCAGACCACTCTTACGAAGGCGATTTCCGCTCCCGAAAACCGCGGCATGCTAGAGCTTACACCCCGCTACAGGCTTCCCTGGCAACTGGTGATTTCCGACCGCAACCGCGGAGACTTCCGGTTCATCCAGGGGCAGCCATTTTCGACCCGATATCGCAACCGGCTACGCCTGGAACGCGATGTTCACTACCGCGGCCTGAACTGCACGCCCTACGTCTACGACGAGATTTTTTACGACACCCGGTACAACCAGTTGACTCCCAACCTGTTGGCCGTTGGTGCACAATTTCCGGTCCGTCTGCACGTCGTATTAGAGCCTTACTACCTGCGGCAAACCGGGAGCCACTCGACCCCGGCTAACATAAACGCCGTCGGATTCAAGTTGAATCTGTTTTTTTGACGCGTCTTTGATTCGCTGCCTCGCGCTACCCCAAGTTGTGAATCACCGTGTCGGCTCGCGCATCTCCAATCCGAGTTGCAAACCAGGAGAGACTTGTGTCCGATACAGCGATAGGCGAGGAATTGCGGCGGCTGGAAGAAGCGCGCTCGGGGGTCCCCTGGCGGAAGTGGGGCCCGTATCTCAGCGAGCGCCAGTGGGGCACTGTTCGCGAAGACTACAGCGACAACGGGGAACCGTGGAGCTATTTCAGCCACGATCAGGCTCGATCACGCGCCTACCATTGGGGTGAGGATGGCCTGGCCGGATTCTCCGACGACAAGCAGCGTTTGTGCTTCGCGATCGCACTGTGGAACGGGAAGGATCCGATCCTGAAAGAGCGGTTATTCGGTCTGACAAACGAGGAAGGCAACCATGGCGAAGACGTGAAGGAGTATTACTTCTATCTCGATTCCACTCCGACTCACTCCTACATGAAATGGCTGTACAAATACCCGCAGCTCGCCTATCCGTACACCGACTTGATTGAAACCAATCGCAAGAGAACCAGAACCCAGTCGGAATATGAACTGTTAGACACCGGCATTTTTGATGACGACCGGTACTTCGACGTGTTTGTGGAATATGCGAAAGCTGCGCCCGAAGACATTTTCATCCGGATCACCATAATCAACCGGGGACCTGACACTGCAAGCCTGGACCTCCTTCCCACTCTTTGGTTTCGGAATGAGTGGGCTTGGTGGCCTGTCTCTGCTAAGCCTAATCTGAACGAAATCGTCGCCCTGGGAGGTGGCCGCGCAATCCACGCCTCTCACTGGGAGTTAGGCGAGCGCTGGCTTTATCTATCAGACCCAGCGCCGTTCCTATTCACCGACAACGAGACGAACAATCAACGGCTATTTCAAGGTCACAATATCTCGGATTACGTCAAGGACGGGATTAATGACTACATTGTTCGCGGCAACAAAAATGCGGCGCGCTGCTCGAGCGAAGGGACCAAGGTTGCAGCCCGCTATCAACTGACATTAAAATCGGGTGAATCAAGAAGCGTCCATCTTCGACTTACTGATTTGCGGCCGGAAACAATACGATCTCCGTTCGAAACTGCCGACAGAATCTTTGCCAAGAGAGTGGAAGAAGCAGACGACTTTTACGGTTCTCTGACGCCGAAATCCACCACGCGAGACATCGCGAATGTGATGCGCCAGGCATTTGCTGGGATGTTATGGAACAAACAATACTATTTCCTCGACGCCGAACGTTGGCTGAAGGAGCATGGGGCCACTCAGTTTTCGCAGTCCCGGCACGAGGTTAGGAATTGCCACTGGTCTCACATGTTCAACGATCACGTGATCTCGATGCCTGACAAGTGGGAATATCCATGGTTCGCGACCTGGGACCTCGCTTTTCAGGCGCTCGTGCTCGGCACGGTGGACACGGATTTTGCCAAAAACCAATTGGAGCTCGTCCTTCGCGAGACATACCTCCATCCGACCGGCCAGCTTCCGGCGTACGAGTGGAATTTCAGTGATGTAAATCCGCCCGTACACGCCTGGGCAACCATCGTCCTTTACCGGATGGAGCAGGCATTCCGCGGCGAAGGCGATGTGGATTTCCTGAAACGGTCGTTCGGGAAACTGATCGCAACGTTTACTTGGTGGGTGAACAGGAAAGACCGCCTTGGCGACAACGTCTTCGAAGGAGGATTCCTCGGACTCGATAACATCGGCGTATTCGACAGGTCAGCGCCGCTGCCCACCGGAGGATATCTCGAACAGGCGGATGCCACCGCGTGGATGTCACTGTTCTGTCAGAACATGCTTGAAATCGCGGTCGAGATCGCGGAGCATGACCGGTCGTATGAGGATTTGGCGAGAAAGTTCGTGGACCACTTTTTCTTAATTTCAAATGCCCTCAACCGCGTCGGAGCGGGAGGTATGTGGGATGAAGAAGATGGCTTCTACTACGACGTGTTGAGGAAACCGGATGGGAGCGCCATGCGCCTAAAGGTCCGCTCCATCGTGGGTTTGCTCCCGCTTTGCGCGACGACTCTGGTCGAACCCGGGACTTGCGAGCGCATGCCTCGGCTCATGGATTACGCTTTGGACCTCTTGCACCGCTCACCTCAATTGCTGGATGGTATTCATCCTACCGGACCGCGCCACTTGGGCTACGGTAAACGCGGGATTCTCGCTATCGTGAACGACGGCCGCCTGCGCCGAATTCTCAGTCGAATGCTGGACGAGAATGAATTTCTGAGCCCATATGGCATCCGCGCGGTCTCGCGCTATCATCTTGATCACCCTTACGTTTTCGACGAGCAAGGGAAGGAGTACCGCGTTTCTTACTTGCCCGCGGAGTCGGACACTGCCATGTTTGGAGGCAATTCGAACTGGCGAGGACCCATCTGGATGCCGGTCAATGTGCTGTTGATACGCGCGTTGCTTAACTACTATCCGTACTACGGCGATTCCTTCAGGATCGAATGCCCGACCGGGTCAGGACGCATGATGAACTTATTTGAAGTCGCAGAGGAAATCGTGCGCCGGCTCACAAGCATTTTCGTCCGCGATCGAAGTGGACAAAGACCCGTCTACGGGGGCACCGAGAAGTTCCAACGTGACGCAAACTGGCGCGACCACGTGCTTTTCTACGAGTACTTCCACGGTGACAATGGTGCAGGACTTGGCGCTAGCCATCAAACCGGCTGGACAGGACTGGTTGCTTCACTCATCCGACTGTTCGGGCGAATCGATGCAGCCAGCGTGTTGGAAAAAGGCCGGTTTGCCGCATTTGAGAGCCTTGAAAAGCAACGCCCGGTGGAGACAGTCGCAACGTAGTGAGGAAATGCGCGTTTGGATGGTTGCGGGGGCCTGTTTTGAAGCCATTCATAACGCCCTTGGAGCCTGGCTAGTGCGCCGTTGGGCGCTCCCCAAGAACGGCAGACGACCGCGCCAATCCTGAAGAACATCAGTGCCTGTGCTTTACAGAGCTAACGCCCACCGTAGCCTGCAGCAGATAGCCTCGTTCCTTTACCGAATCCTCTCAACAGATCCGGTTAACTCAAACGACCTGAAGAGACAGATGATGGCCGATTCGACCCTGAATGTCGGGCAGACGAGTTGTCCGTCCTGCAACCCGCAGCGATCCCCGTCAGTCGCTCCAGGACGTTTGTCGGAACGGTCCCAGTCCGGACACGTTTTGAACCATGCGGTCCAACTGGCGCTCTGATCGAAGTTAGGAAAGCCTATTGGCGTCAGGATTATCGACCTTAACTGCGGCCGTGAGTTCCATTCAGAGATTCCTACTCAGGATACACTCCAAACCTCGCCGAATCAGAGTCCTGGCACGGTTTGAGCCGGCTTCCTGTCGAACACTAGAAGCCGTTCCCGCCGGTGAACTAAACCAAAAATAACCGATAGCAATAACCGTTTATAAGAGCGCACCGGCCCGCCCGGCAGCGCTCTTTTTTTTACCCAGAAAGGATCATATGACGCCGCTTGACGCCGCACTCGCGTGGATTCGGAAGGGCTTCTCCCCCGTACCTGTTCCCTACCGATCCAAGAAGCCCGTACTCGATGCCTGGCAGCAGCTAGAGATAACGGTCGAGACAGCACCAGGATATTTCGGCGCCCCCGCGCTGAATATTGGCGTGCTCTTAGGAGACAAGTTCGGAAGCGCGGATGTAGACTGCGATTGCCCCGAAGCCATCGCGGCCGCGCGCGAGTTGCTCCCAGAAACAGGCCTGGTGTTTGGGCGACAATCCACGCCCTTCTCGCACTACATGTATCGATCAGCTCCGCCGGTCCGAACTGAGCAGTTTCAGGATCCCTTAGACCACTCAACTCTGATCGAGCTGCGCGGCCTATCGTCCGACGGGGACGTCGGCCTGCAAACCATCGTTCCCCCCAGTACCCATGTAAGCGGCGAGATAATTCGATTCGAGAAAGGCTTCGAGGGCACTCCGGCAAACCTGGACGCCGACGTGCTTATATCGGCGGTTCGTAAAGTGGCAGCTGTTGCACTCCTCGCCCGCCATTGGCCGGTGACGGGATCGAGGCATCACGCCTTCTTGGCGCTTGCTGGCGTGCTTGCCCGTGCCCAATGGAAGCTGGACGACGCCAAGCCGTTACACCGGGCCCTCTACAGATGCCTTTGGCAGGCTGATCCTGACTTTGGGGCCGCGGACGCGGAAGTGCAGTCGACGTTCCGGAGGTACTCAGCCGGTAGCGAGATCACCGGCGTGCCGACGCTCAATGAGTTTATTGACAAGAAGATCATCGATGTTGCGTTTCGGTGGCTAGGGATTGATCGAAAGCAACACCGTGCCTATCTTTGGAACGATACCGGCAACGCCGATCGCCTGGCGGATTGGTACGGGCACGAATTGGTGTACTGCACAGACCGGCGGGGCTATTACGTTTGGACTGGGCAACGTTGGCAGTTCGATGCATTTGTAAAGGTCGAAAAGCGAGCCGAGAAAGCCACACTTGAAGCCTTCGTAGAAGCAAAGCACATCACGGAGAGCGAAAGACGAAAAACTTTTTTGAAATTCGTGAATAACTCGCTGTCTCGCCCCTCGCTTACGAACATGATCCACCTGGCCAAGAAGAAGGTGCGGCAAGTCAGCGCGCAAACTTTTGATCGGGACCCGTGGGCGCTGAACGTCGAGAGCGGAACTCTGGACCTCCGAACGGGCCTGCAGCGACCGCATCGGCCAGAAGATCTCTTGAGTAAGTTGATTCCGATCCGCTACGACCCGCGTGCCGAGTGCCCGCAATTCATGAAATTCCTGTACCGAATCATGGGCAGCCATCCTGATGCTTCGGAATCCGAGAATGCCAATGCCGAACAACGGGTTACCTACCTCCAGAAAGTCTTCGGCTGTGCGGCTACCGGAAATCCCGAGAAAGCTCTCTTCGTGTTCTATGGAAAGGGCGACACCGGCAAAACTACTTTGCTTGAAATCATCCGAGACGTGCTGGTAGACCAAGAATACGCCGGACAGGTTCAAATCGACAGCCTCATGGCCCGCGCCAAGGAGGCGCTTTCAAGCAACGCCATCAACACGGACATTGCGGATCTGGTGGGCTGCAGATTCGTTTCGTCGAGTGAACCGGAATTCGGTCAGCGCCTTTCTCTGAATCGAGTGAAGTACTTAACTGGACGGGGGAAGATTAAGGGCCGTCGGATGCGTGAGGACATGTTCACGTTCTCACCGACCTATAAATTGTTCTTGGATTGTAATGATCGTCCGGTAATCACAGATCCCAATGATGCGATCTGGAACCGCGTAAAGTGTATTCCGTTCAATGTCGAAATACCCAAAAGTGAGATCGACAAGGACTTGCCAGACAAGTTGCGAACTGAGTTGCCGGGGATTTTGCGCTGGATAGCCGAAGGATCCGTTCTTTACTACCGTGAAGGTATTAGTGATCCGCCGGAGGTAGTAGCCGCCACGGAAGAATACCGCCAGGAATCGGATCGCCTTAAGGAATTCTTCGAGGACCGGTGCGTCATGGCACCCACCGGCGATCATATTTCCTGGAAAGAGGAGCGATGCTGGGTTCCAGTAGCGGAGCTGTACCCGGCTTACTCAGCGTGGTCGGCAACAACGGGAGAGAAATACCCTGTGTCAAAAAACTCCTTTGATGACCAGCTTCAGAAGCTGGGCCGGAAGAAGAATCGGGTGAGACCCAACGGGGGACGAAACGACAAGCTAATTCGTGTTTGGCTTGGAATTCGGTTCAAGACCGAAGAGGACGAGTAGCGGGCCCAGTGTGACAAAGACGGCCGGTGAGACGGCGTGGGACAGCGAATCCGGGAACATTTTGGATTGCCGTTCCCGCGAAGTATTTCATAGCTGGTTTTCTTGTCGCACGCTGTCACACCGTCACACCGATACGACGCCAAAAGCGATGACACTTCCGGCACCTCGGCGAGTTGTACCCAAGCAGGTCATCTCAACGGCGGTTGAAGGTGACGCAATCAAGTGCGCGCGCGAATCAGGTCCTGCCAGATTATTGCGGGCTCTCTTTTTGCTCGATTTGGCGACCGTTCCGGCTTACACTGCGAGCACCATGGAGCGCACGGAATTGACCGCTGAATTGGAGGCCGCCCTAGCGGAGCAAAAACGCTGCATGGGCGGCGTGGATGCACCCGGCTGCGTCATCGCCGCGCGGCGCGTGAGTGAACTACGCGCGCTGCTCCGCAACGATCCGGCGTTCATCCGCCATCTGGCTCGGGTCATGGCTGCAGCTCCGCGTGTGCGAGGCCCCCGCCGTTAGTTCGCGCCCGTATGTTGAGGCGTCCTTGCCGGCCCGCGCTTTCTTCCACGTGTCCAGGATCGAAATGGGTGGGACACCAAAGCGTTACACCAAGGCATGCGGCCGGTCGTCATGTCCACAGTGAGGGATATCAGCTTGGCGATTTCGTCCGCGCAAAAGCAGATGAAAGGCCACCTAGATAGGGACCTCCAGAAAGCGTGTTCACGGTTGTATAAGCGCAATTTCTGCCGCGCAATCCCGCCCTCTCGTGAGAGACTTACGTCCTGATAGAAAACGCCATACGGTCGAAATCGGTAAAGAGCATCGGTCCGTTTCGTGAAGAATGGAGACGCGTCTTTCGTGCTCCACTTTCTCGAAGTGAGGATAACGGTGTCTGTGGCGCGGCCGACGATGGGCGCGCGCCAATTAGGCTGACAGGCCGGGCTAGGATGCGATACGCTCGCAATTTCGCGAATCCGCGCACCATATCCCCGTCATCGGTTCGAAACTGATCCAAGAATTAGACTAGCGCTGACGGGACGCGTCGCCGGCGACGTCATGGGCGTAGGCCCATGGCGGGATCCAAACTATCGCTGTGTTGAGCGATCCGGGGGGCGGGTAAAATCCTTGGCCCCTCTGGGCACCCATGACCGATCCCGGTTAGATTTTCGCGTCTCGGGGAATCCCCTAATAATAAGTACCCCGTCAACCTGATCGTGCCGATCCTGAAATGCACGATTGAGTGATGTGCCGCCGTGAGTTTAGCGGCGCACTTCCAGACTCTGGCTTCACCGGCTTGTCGCGGTCACTCCAATCTTCTGGATTACACGTTCACGACGTTTCCCGCCATGCTCGCGAAATGAAACCTACCCGCGGCCCTCAGGCTCTCAGGCGAACTATTCTAACGATCTCCGGAATAGTGATTCCGACTGAGTCTGTCGTCATGTGCATTGATGGCTGTCACGCTTTTCTTTCGTTGGACAGCAGCTTGACTCATCGATTCGCCTCAATAACACTGCTGGGAACGAGCATCTCCGAATACAAGAGACCGCTCGCCCACAGGTGAGATCGACAGTCGAGCCGAGCCCAGCAGCGATCCTTCCGCCTCAATATCGAGTGAGCTGTCGTCGGATTTGTCGACTTGAAAATCGCCTCGTTATCATGCCAATCCGAATCGGAGACGTAGAGCACATCGCTTCGCGATCATCACGAATAGGCATCCTCGGGAATTCAATCCTTTTGGAATACTTAGCTGCTCAGGGACTTCCAATTCTTAACTAAATAGTCGGCGGTGCGCCAAGCGAGTGCTTGTGCGGTGAGTGTAGGATTACGCGCCCCACTTGTACCCATGACCGAAGCGCCTAGAACGCCGAGGTTCGGCGCCCCGTGGGAAAATCCCCAGCGATTGACGACGTTGGTTTCGGCATTGTCGCCCATGCGTGTGCCGCCGTAGGCGTGGGTCGAAACACCCGGAACAAACGGCGGAGTCTTGACGACTTCGATCGCACCGGCGGCCCGGAACCACTGCTCCATCTTATTGTTCGCGTTCTGGGTCGCGCGCCGTTCATTCTCCCGCATCCCCCCGGTGTTGATGCGGCAGACCGGATCACTAAGCGGGTCTGCGATTTCGTCGTCCAGATCGAGATACATCGTTTCGTATGGAAACGTGTTGGTCTGTATATAGGTATTGGACTGCCGGCCAGCATTGTCGTGGATGAACTTCTTCCAAGCCGAGCCCCAGCCCGGAGCGCGCCCAAAAGTGTTCATAGCCGCGGCATCGATCGGATGACGCTCGGTCATTACATGCAGGCTGCTCCCGCCAATAAAGCCCATACCGCTGTGATCGAAGCTATCGTCCGCCCACTCGTCGCACGTCGTGCCCTGTGCGGGCAATCCGTACCAAGTGTTGATGTCGTACGGGAACAATGCCGTGACAAAGCTGTTCCAATGCCCGAAATAATGCCGGCCTACCTGTCCGTGGTTGTTCGACAATCCTTTGGGAAATGGCTTCGATTTCGAAAGGAGCAGCAAACGAGAGTTCTCGTAGGTATATCCAGCCAGCAATACGACCTTGGCGGGTTGGAAAAACTCCTCGCGATTGCGGATGTAACGGACGCCCGTCACACGTCCATTTGCATCCGTCTCGATGCGCGTCACGTGCGCGTTGTCGAAGATCGTGAGGTTTTTCGTCTTCTGCGCCTCGGGAATCGTGGTGACCGCGGTCGAGCCTTTCGCGCTCACATGGCAACCGCCCGAACCGCAGTAACCGTGGTACACACAACTACTTCGCCCCTTTCGCGGTTGGGAGTTAATTGCAGCAGGCGGCGCAAAGGGGTTCCATCCTAGTTTCCTAGCCGTCTCCGCCATGTGATCGGTGAAGCCCGAACCCCGCAGCGGCGGCATGGGGTATTCCTTCGCGCGCTGAGATTCAAATGGATTCCCACGGCCCGTGAGCTTGCCGCCGATATTTCCGGCCGCGCCCGAAACCCCGACCTCATCTTCGACAAGGTCGTAGAACGGCGCCAGTTCGTCGTAGGTCAACGGCCAGTCTTCAAGGGTTGTGCCGGCCGGAATCGCAGCGGCTCCGTATCTCTGGAGTGTCTCCGAGCGTGTCTTGAAATCCCACGCCTTGAGCCGCCAGCTTTGGGCCCAGTAGTGGATGGATGTCCCGCCGATAGCGTTCATCATGGGATGCGCTGCAGGTGGGCGAGCTTTTTCTCCCGGCCCCGTGCGCACGGTGGGAATCTCGCGCTGGGCTTTCGGCGATGTGGTCACCTGGCGGCGAACGTTGTTGAAGATTTCGTCGGCGTGAAAATCGCGATGCGGATCCATCCAGGTCCCGGCTTCGATTCCCGCGATTTTCAGACCCGCGCGGGCCAGTGGCAATACGGCGACTCCGCCTGTGGCGCCGAGTCCAATCACCGCAACATCGACCGGTTTGAGTGAGGTTGCCATTATTTATACTGCGTTCCCCAAGCAGAGTGGTGGTAAGCAGCGGGCGCCGCATCCATGCGTTGCATTTCTGCGTCGACGGCGGGGCGCGGGCCGGGATAGCGGATCAAATCCCATCCGGCAAAGGCTCCATTGCCTCCGTAGTAGGGGTCGCCGAACATGCCTTCCAGGGTCAAACGCCGCGCGCGGTCGAAGAACCGCCGGCCCTGCGGCAATCCTTCCGCGGTGTTTTCATCAATTGCTTTTAAAACCAGATCGCGCTTCTCCGCTGGAAGGTCGGCCAGCGGAGCGCCTTGGGTGAGCTGAGCATAGGCATTCACCGCCTCCAGCCCTTCCAAGAACTGCGCCTTTTCGTTTGCATTCGGACCCGCCAGCAAACGATCGATATAAACCTGCGCACGGGCTTCCACGGCCCCTGGCCCAAGTTCATCGCTGGGGATGAGCCGATCGATGAACGCTTCGAGCGTTTTCATTTGTCCGGGGGTTAGCGCAACGGGTCCGGTCTGCGCGGCGGCCGTGAGCGCGGCCAGCGGAACGAACGTGGCAGCGAACAGAAGGTCGCGGCGCGTGAAATCGTGTTCATCAAGCATGGGATGAATCTGCCAGAGAGGAGCCGCGCTATTGGAGGGTCGCCTGGGTGGGTCCTCCACTGCCGGTCACGCGTTTCAGCACGCTGGGACCTGAGGCCTTGAATAGCTTATCGGGGTCCACTCCAGAATCGATGAGAAAGCCCATGAAACAATTCTGCATCTCTTCCCAATTCTGAAGTCCCCAGACAACTTCTTTGGCCGGGTCCGGATTCCATTTGTTGTTGGCGGAATTGTCGTAATGCGCGATGCCCTGGACCTTAGTGCCCTTCGGAATCGTCAGCTGTTTTTCAAGATCGTAGCCCAACTGCCAGTTGAAATCAAAGCGGCCGCGGAAAACCGTCTGCGTTTCCCCAGTAGGATATACCAGGCGCACTTCGTAATCTTTGCCGCGCACATGCATGTGCGGTTGAATATAGACCAGCTTGGAATCGAACTGGGCAGTCATCTCGGACACCACTTCACCGTTGTTATCGTTGGGCTCAATCACCAAATTGTTACCAATGGGTCCATAGCTGGTGATATACCGGAGTTTAGGAGGGTTTTTCGCCAGCACGAGTCCTACAACAGATTTGCTGGTCTGCGGCGTCCCTACGGCGGTGTAGTGAATCTCAAACACAATGTCGGAGCCCTTGGGGACGAATTTCGCGGAGCCGCCAAAATCGAAAGTTTGGTCACCCAAACCCGGATTGAACTTGCCTAGTATCTCGAGACCGTCCCCGGGCCCCCTTTTCATTTCTTGCGACGGATAGGAAACTCCGGGAGTAGCATCGGCCATCCACTTCGCGCCCGGAGGACGAATCCAAGCCTCTCCGTGGTGCACGACTTTCGAGTTGCCCGGGCGCATTTCCGCTGCAGTCACCCACATGTCCTCAGGAAAGTTTGTCTTCACGAGCATGTATTGATAATCGATCGTGCCGGTGGCGGCCACATGGAACTCGGCGGGCATCTCGATTTCCAGATCGGGCTTGATATTCCAGCCGTCAACGAAATTCAAAGGGGCTGGAGCATCCTTAGGATCGCCTTCCGGAGCGCCATTATTGGCCCAGGAGACCAGGGTGGCGATTTGCGCTTCGGTGAGACGACGTTCGTTGGAAAAATGACCCACCTTTGGATCGGCGAACCAGGGTGGCATCTGCTGGCTTACGACCGCGACCTTGATGGCCTTAGCCCAGGGCCGCGCTTCAGCGTAGCTCATTAGGGAGAACGGTGCGACTTCCCCGGCACGATGGCAGGTCTGACAATTTTGCTGCAAGATTGGCAGGACGTCCTTATGGAACGTTACCGATGGTGTCTCAGCGGAACCGGCAACGGCCAGTGCGCATAACGCCGCGACTACAACACACAAACGCTCCATTAAAATTCTCCTCTCGCGAGTATGGTCATTCTCTAGCGCTCTGTCAATGATCCGAAATGATTATCCATCAGCCAGCAACGACTTCGACTGGAAGGTTATACGGGTCGCGAAATCGAAGGCTGCCTTTTTCACTGCCCGACTCAACACTAACACCGAGTTTTCCAAGCCGAGCCGTGACCAAGTTGCGATGAAAACCAGCAACCTTAACGGCGAAATGCGAGAAACTGGGCTTTTGCCCGGTGGCCACGGCTTCCAAGCCGAGCTTGGTGTCAGCAAGTTTGAACCACACACGCCGTGGATTGCGGTCGCGTGGCTCCTCGACGCCGAACAGCTTGCGGTAGTATGCCACGGATCTGTCGACATCAGTCACCGACAGCATGATGTGATCGAGCCCGATGGGGATCAGCGCCGCAGGCTCCGGAGTGAACCGCCCACCGGGCATGATGGTGTCGAACAAGCCATGGGTCGTATTGACAAGCTGTAGCCGGAGGTTATCCGGGTCAGACAACATAGGAAGCGGCCCAGCAGGAGCCGTAAGCCCGGCGGCCGTGATCTCAGCTCTGGTCTCGACATTGCCGAAATCGGCCTCAACAAAGCCGATCACTCCAGCGGCGATGTGGTCGATGTAGGGGGTCACGTTGGCTTGTGGGCCGAACGCCATATAGGCGGCACCCAGACGGACGTAGTAACGCTGGACGCCGGTGCGCTCATGGAAAACTTGTGGGTCGAAGATGCGGCCATAGAACTTCGCCGCTTCGAGCGAATCGGGAACAGTTAAAGACAAATGATCCAGGCCGGAGCTTTGCAGGGGCAGCAGCCTATGTTGAGCGGAGCTGCGAGAGGCGAGCAAGGAACCGATGGCGAGGTTGGTTGCTCGCGCGAGCCACTTGCGTCGATGAATCGCGCGGTAGCTGCTCCTTTCGCTGAGTGGTCTCGACACTGGATAGGCTCTGATTTAGCTAATTGTACTTTGAATTAAGTTAAGTCTCGTATCGCATGAATTTCTGGTCAAGTCTAAATCCGTCCCCGATTTGACTGGGGCGAACATCTCTTGAGCACACAGCGCCCTGCCTCCATGTTTTTCGCCAGCCTATTCCAGTTCTTTCACCGGAATGTCGAAATGCGCCGTGTTAACGACGCCCTTGCGCTGGAACTGTACCCACACCCGATAGGTCCGGGCTCGCGGGAAATCCAAGCTGAATTCAACCTGGGGGCCGCCATCGGCGATGAAGGGATGCGTGTGGATCAGCTCGATAAGGTCGTCGCTCGCTGCCAGCATGTGCGCCCAAGCGCCGATATATTTTTCCAGGCCGTCGGCCGGCGTTAGTCGAAAATAAATCAGAGTTTTCTGCGTGGCGACGGGCTGCGGCGGATCGGTGGTCATCTCTACTCGCATGTTCTCGGCTTGCTTGGTGGAATAGTCTCGCGGCAGCGCCGCCGCTGCCGGCGGTATTCCCGGAACGATTACCGTCTTTGCGATCAATTGCGGCGTGGCGCCGTCCGGATAGAAGTCGCCGAGCACCCGATACATGCCGGGTTTAGGAAACGCCAGGCTATACAGAAAATCGCCATTCGCCTGCAACACCGGATGATCGTGGACGAAAAACTGCAGATCCTGGCTGACCACGAACATGTGAAACAGCTTTTCGTGGACAATCTGGAACGTGGTCACCTGCCGGTCCTTCCACGGATCGTGTACTGCGAACTTGAGCTGCTCAGGCTGATTCGGTTTCACCGCTCGCGGGGTCAGCGTCAGGTCCATGTGGAATTCCACCGGCTCCGGGATGCCCTCGCGCAGCTTCATCCCGCAGCGCCGGCAAGTGCCGGGCTGGTTGGAGCGAACGTCGGGATCCATCGGGCAGACGAAGACGTTGTCTTGTGCCGACAAGAACCTAGGAGCGCCCAGAAAGATGAGCAGCGCTAACAGGAAAAAGACAAAGCTAGCCGTTCGCAGATTGTGACGATTTCCCATAATTATGGAGTGATCGGGTAGCTGCCTTCAGCGGCTAAGATTCCTGGAGAAAAACGGCAGAACTTTCGACTCAACCCTCTCGGGAATCTTGTTGGTGTGGTCGCCTTCGTAAGTTTCGAACGTGTGCATGATTCCTAAATCGGTCATCATTTGTTCTAGCTGTTTGTTCTGGCCGGTTAACCCGTATTGATCCTGAAGTCCTACGTCGCTCATGATGGCGTGGTATTTCCTGAGATTCGTGACGTACTGATCGATCATGGCCAGCGGCGAAGCGGCATGCCATCTTGCAACCACCAGCGGCTGCAAATGACCGTCGCTTGTCGGCTCGTCGAAATAACGCGGCAGATTCTTCGGATTGGGTGAAAACGCCGCCGACCACGCGAAGTTCATTTGGGAGGCTCCGCCAGTGTCTGTTGTATCGTTCTGTTTGGCAGTCGCCGGCGGCGCGGGAAGAGGATTATTTATCAAGCAGCAGGCGCTCATGATGTACAGGCTCGAAAACACGTCCGGCCGCTTCATGCCGATTCGAATCGTTCCGTAGCCGCCCATGGAGTGGCCTGCTAGCCCGCGGCTCAACCGATCGGGAATTGTCCGGTAGTGGGTGTCCATGTACGCTACCAGGTCCTCGGCGATATACGTTTCCCAATCGCCGGTGGTGACGGAGCTGGAATACATGCTGCCGCCGTATGTAGTATAGGCGTTCGGCATCACGACGATCATCGGTTTCGCCTCGCCGCGCGCGGTCAGATTGTCCATGGCGGCGGGCACGTTCGCGCCAGGCATGTCGGCGCCCGGAATGGAGACTCCCTTGCCAGTCCAATATTGGTCCGTGAAGAGGTAGCCGTGCAGCAGGTACACGACGGGATAGCGCTGATTGCGATTTGCATCGTAGCCCGGCGGCAGGTAGATGGTAACGTCCCGGTCCGGCGAATCTCCTTCGAGGTTTCCCTCAAGAGATTTGCCGTGGACCTTAATGCGCTGAACGGTTCCCTTCGGCTGCGGTTTCGTTTCTGCAAACAGCAGAGCTGTCGCTACAAGGACAAACGCGATGAGTTTCATGATGCCTCTTTCCTCCCCTTGAGATCCCCGCGGCCAATCGATCAGTGCGGGGTCTTAATGCTTCCCCTGATTTTCCTGCAGATCCGGATTCGATCCCCCGACAAACAACCTTCGCCCGTCCTTGAACGTGATACTGCTGGCGTTCGCCCTGAAGGAACCGCTCTTGGCCTGATAACCCTGCGCGATCACTTCGGTTCCAACCTCAAGGGATTTCTTCGTGAACCCTCTACGAATCAAGATTCCCGGCGGACCACATTCGACCATCCAGTTCGTCACTTGACCATCCGGGCCCACCACATCGATATGAATCCAGGCGTGGGGATTGATCCACTCCATCTCGGTCACCTTGCCCTGAAGCCGCACTGGCTTGTTACCGTCGAACTCAGCGGCAAAAGAGTGATGCGCTCCGACCGGTAGCGGCCCAAGAAAAATGGCGGCGCAAACGGCCGCGATCGACATCGGGTGACTCCGCTGGATGAGTTTCATTGATCTGCTTTCCGGGCGTCCTGCGCAGCTTTCCGCTCCGCATAGGATCCGCGAAGAATGTCTTCCAGTGCGTAGTTCCCTTCGTGACAGGCGTACTCGACCATCTGGTAATTGGGGTTCAGATGCAACGGGAAGGCGATTTTCCAGGGCTTCGTATAGGTTTTAGGGTCGTTAATGATCGCCTCGTAATTAAGGGTATTTTCGGCAACGCGCACGAAGCGTTCGGTAAGAACCAAGTCGTCGCTGTAAGGAGTGCCCCCGCCGTGGCTCAGCAAACCGAGCTTACCGCCCAGGAAGTTCGTGGTTTTTACCACCAGGGTGTTCCCCTCCCAGTGGCCTACGGGATCGCCCATATATGAGCGAACGCCCGAGCTGACGTGCGGCCGGCCATCGACCGGAATCACACGGGTCTCGTGGATCATCTCGTAGCGAATCACGACCAAGCCCGGTGCCTGCATGATTTGATTGCCAAGGTTATACCCACCCGGCTCGCCCGGCAAAATCGATCCGATTACGCCGCGTGAGATGCAGCGGTCATACAGGTTGCTTTCGTAAGGCTCAACAAGCGCCAACACATCGTCAATCCAGGAGACGTTAGAGCCATGCACCTTTCTTTCGACGCCGTAAGTGAGATGAAACTTAGCGTCTCGATCCTCGCCCAGTTTGATCGCTTCCGGAGTCAAGGGAGGAATCCTGCCTTCAGGCGGTTCCACAATCAGCGACGCTTGCCGGGTTGGTTTGCCGTGCTCTAGCCACCATATGGGAGAGCCGATGTTGACGCCCGGTAAATCCTGCGCATCTTCCCCAACCAGTTTGGCCCGCGCCTCTTTTTGCGCATACTCCTTATCGTTCAGGAGCGCGCGCGTGCCCAGCTTCGGATCGCGTTGGAGCGGCGTCCCAAGCAGGTCCGTGCCAGGCCACATCCCCTGGAGGTCTGGATCGCCCCAACTGGTCTTGGGCGGAGTCCAGGCCTTGACGGCTGCGGTAGTTCCACTCTTTGCCGAGGCGGCCGACGGCGATTCAGCGGTTGAAGGAATGGTTACCGCGCCAGCGACGGCCAGGAAACACAGAAATTTCGGCAATCCGCGAAGAGGAATGGGCGCAGTCATATAGACTAAATGGACGTTTCTACTACTGCTGCGGCTTAGGCTCCGGCTGAGGCTTTGGCTTGGACACGGGCTTATCCTGAGCCTTTACAGCAAGGCCTCCGGTGATGCCATCTACCTGATACCCGGTTTGGATCTTTCTGATTTTGGCGATCTCTGCAGGTGTGGCCGTCTTGGGATCCACATTGGCGATGCTGCAGGTGAAGCCTCTCAAAGTGCATTCGGAAGTCGTATGCTTAATCCCCCGTTGCTTCATTTCGTCGCTCATTAGCTTCACCACATCCGCATGCATGATCACCGCGTTGTTCGGGACGAACGTCCCCACACCGATGGCATAATCGATAGGCATTAACGGCTCCACGCTGGAACCGAAAGCTCCATCGTTCTTCTTTCCAAGATCGTGCGCATTGAGGTCCGCGCCTTTGTCGATCAGGTAGCGAACAATGTTGATGTTGCCGAGGTTCGCAGCCGCCATCAGGGGCGTGATGCCATAGCTGTCGGCGTGATTCACGTCGCCGCCCAGATCCACCAGCAGTTTCACTACCTCCAGCCTTTCGGCCGGTGGCTTCTGCCGGTGATAGCCGTTGATAAATGCCAGGCCGCAGGCAGCCGCCAAGGTAGTCTCGCGGTCACTGGACTGGATACTGTAGTCCGCACCATGAGCGAGCAACAGCTTTACCAGCTCAAGATCGCCTGCGAATGCGGCCCGCATGATGGCAGTGGCAAAGACGATGCGGGGCGAACCCTCGCGCATGCGGGCGCGGGGCGTGTTGTTCACCACGGCATTCGGGTTCGCTCCCGCATCCAAAAGTTTCTTGATGAGAGGAAGCGGATCGGTGGTTACCATCCAGGGAAAGTTCGGCGCAGTCTCCATGTTGCGGCGATCCACAGCCCAGAACAACGGCGTAAACCGCTGGGCGTCGGCATGGTTCACGTTCGCGTGACTGTCGATGAGCAGCGAGGCCACGTCGTAGCTCCCGTTGAAAAGAGCGAGTTCCAGCGCGTCTTTGCCGTCGCCCCCGACCGCATTGACATCCGCGCCCTTCTGGATGAGAATTTGCGCGGACTCGATGTCGTCCTCCCGCGCCGCAAACATGAGGGGAGTCATCCAGCCACTGGCAAATTCTTCGATGGTCTGATTCGGCTTAGGTGCAACCGGAGCCGTTCCTTCAAATCCTCTTCCGGAGGCCGAGGGCACGAAGTTCGATTTAGCGTTTACTTCCGCGGCATGCTCCACCAGCAGTTGGACCACCTCCGGATGGCGCTCGGCAACCGCCCACATCAGGGCTGTGGTGCCGCCCCAGGTCTCCTTCGCATTCACCTCCGCTCCGTGATCGAGGAGCGCCTTTGTCGCATCCAGCTTTCCGGTGCGGGCAGCCATCATGAGGGCTGTGTCTCCGGTCTTCGAGACTGGGGCGTTCGGGTCGGCGCCGGCCTGAATGAGCCGATCGAGGATGGCGGCATCTCCGTTCATTGCAGCGAGAAGCATTGGCGTTGCGCCGGATTTATTCGCCGCCGATGGGTGGGCACCGGCGCGAAGCAGCATCTCCGTCATTTCCAAGTCGTTCGCGCGAACTGCCCAGTGCAAGGCAGTTGTTCCGTCGGCTTGTGGTGCATTCACGTCGGCCTTTTGTTGAAGCAGTGTCCTCAGGGCCGACTTGTCCCCATGCATGACGGCATCCGCCACTTCGCTCGGGCCGGCTGCGGACAGCCCCCAGGCTATTAATAAGATGATCGCAACACTCGCAGTTTTACGGTTCATGGCTCTAGGCATTCTTCGATTGTCATTTGTCGTTTCTCACTTGTCCTCGTTGGTTCCCCAAACCCGCGTGAGCCACTCGACGAGTTGCTCCAGCTCCTGATCCGAGATCTGTGCGCCCCGTTCCCTCATATCCACAAGCGTGACCCGCCAGGCCTCCTCGGCCTTCCGCGCCGCTCGCACTTGCTCCAGCCCATGACATTTTGCGCACGCCCGATTGAGAAGCCGGATGGCTTCGGGATCGGAAAAGAACGTCGTGACCTCTCGAGGAACGTAGGTTCGCGGAAATGGCTTCGTGCCGGGGCCGAATTTGGAAACCAGCCAATCGAGCAGGAGATCGCGGTCTGGATCGGAAAGATCGGCTTCTCCTGCCTTATGTTTGTCCGCAATCAGTTTCCGCCACGCCGCCCTATCTTGAGCGTAGAAAGCGAAGTCGTCGATTCCATGGCAGCCGGTACAATTCTTGCGAATGACTTCCCATACCGGCCCGTCAGGCCTCTGCACTTTGGGCCTTGCCGCGCGGCCGCCGATCTGCGGCATCGCCGGGGCTGCCAGCAGAAGCAGCATCGTGGCCGTCCGAATGACGGCCTGTGCGGCCCGGCGGTTTCTCATAACAATAAAGGCGTGGTGCTGGAGCCGAAGCTTTCCGTCTCGCCCACCTGCCGGCCGGCGACATCGTATTTCGGATATTTTTCGATGTCGTACTTATGCAGGACCGCGAGTAACATATTCGATGTGCGCTCTGTATTGTCGGGGAAGACGATGTGGCGATTCCCCTTGAAGTTTCCGTCCAAACCACCGAGCAGGATCACAGGCACCTTGACATGCGCGTGGCGATGCGAGTTGCCCATGTTGCTCCCCTTGTAGATCAACATGTGATCGAGCAGTGTGCCATCGCCGTCAGGTGTCTTGCTCAGCTTCTCTGCGAAATAAGCAAGATTCTGGACGTGGTACCGATTGATTTTGGCGTAGTTGGCCACGTTGTCGGGCTTATCTCCGTGATGGGAAGAGCCATGCCAGCCGCCATTGAAACCTGAGTCAGCGAAACTGGCTCCCGAAAGATCTTTGCCGAGCATGAAAGTAGCGGACCGAGTGAGGTCGCCCTCGAAAGCTAGCGCCAGCAGATCGTACATCAAGCCGGTAATGCGCAGTCTTGTTTTCGGGCATACCGAAGGGTATTTCTTCAGAAGGTTCTTTGATCGATCTCTCCATCGAGATTCGGATGCGGCGCTCGATTTCGCGGATGTTCTCCAGGTAAGTATCCAGGCGCGCCCGGTCCACCGCACCGAGCGGCTTTTTGAAATAAGAAATCTGCTGCGCCACCGAATCTAGGATGCTCGCATCCTGCTTGCGGCCCGTCTTGCGTTCCGCGGGGCTGGTTCCATCGCCAAACAGGCGCTCGAAAGCCACGCGCGGATTCACCTCCGTAGGCAGCGGCTGAACCGGCGAAGTCCAGGAAATGGAATTTGTGTACGCGCAACTATAGCCCCAGTTGCAATTACCGTAATTGCCATCTTCTTCGACCGCAAGCTGAATGGATTCCAGGATGGTATCGCGGCCGTATTTCTTCGCGATGAGCTGATCGACGGTCACACCCAAATAGGGGCTAACGGCATTTCGGCGCGGCCGCATGCTCGAAAGCAGGACCGCCCCGCGGGCGTGGTCGCCCCCAGGCTCCTCGGTAGTTGCCATCGCCTCCGGCATATCCATGCCGCTGATTAGCGTCACATACCTGCGAAACGGTTCCAGAGGCTTAGTAATGAAGGAAAACTCGAAACCCGGCCCTTCCTGCAGCGGGCTCCAATAGCCTGGCGCCGCGCCGTGCGGATGCCAAATGCCCATAAACCGCCGGGCCGGCACGGCAGCCGTGTCCTTCAGGGGCGTCTGCGCGGGGATCATTGAGTCAAGGATTGGCAGACCCAGAATGATACCTGCCCCCCGGATGAACGTGCGGCGCGGGATGAATTTCTTTTCGATAAAGTTCATTTGGCCTCCTTCGCAACTGGCGCGGCTGCAGCCACTTCTTCGCCGATCTCTTTCGTGCGCATCTGGAAGGGTGCGCTCTTCACAATGCCCATCAGAATCGATACAAACCGGTCGTCATCGCGGTCCGCATCGCGCACGATGGAACGGATCACGGGCATATCCTGGTATTCGACGCCCCGTCCAAGAGCGAACGTCATCAGTTTCTCGGTGATCATTCTCACGAATTGCGGCGAATAGTGCAGAAGCGCCTGCCGCAGCTCGATCGGGCCGTTCACTTTCGTTCCGTCCCACAATACGCCGGAGGTATCGAGGGGGACTCCGCCGTCGCCACCTTCCTTGGTCCGCCATTTGGCATCCGCGTCGAAGTTTTCCAGCGCGAAACCAATCGGATCCATGAGCTTGTGGCAGCTCGCGCACGGCTCATTCTTCCGGTGCAGTGTCATTTGCTCGCGCAAGGTCATGATCTTGTTGTCGCCTTTCGAATCCTCTAAGGGCGGCACGTTGGGTGGCGGTTCGGGCGGCGGCGTGCCCAGGATGTTTTCGAGCACCCAGACGCCGCGCTTCACCGGCGAAGTTCGGAAGTTCTGCACCCAGGTGAGCGCGAGAACGCTCCCCTGACCCAGCAGACCCCGGCGATAGGCGAGGTCCGGCCCAAGCGTCACACGTCGAAATTGCGAGCCGTAGATATTCGGGATGCCGTAATGCTTCGCGAGTCTCTCATTCAGGAATGTGTAGTCCGCCGTAAGCAGGTCGACCACGCTGCGGTTTTCGTTGATGATGCTCTGGAATAGCAATTCAGTTTCCCGGCGGAAACCATTCCGCAGTTCGTCATCCCAATCCGGATAGAAAACTCCATCCGGAGAAGTAGCCGGCAGATTCCGGAGATAGAGCAACTGGTCGCCGAAATTGCTCACCAGGGCATCGGCCTTCGGATCGGCAAGCATCCGGTGCACCTGCCGCTCGAGCACCGGCGCGAGATGGAGTTTGTTCTGGCTGGCAACTTCAATGAGTTCGTCGTCCGGGATGCTGCTCCACATCAGGAACGACAAGCGAGAGGCCAGTTCCAGATCTGTAATGCGATAGGGTTGGCCCGCCGTTATATTCGCCGGCTCCCGCTCCGCGCGGACCAGGAATGGCGGGCTGGCCAGGATACGGCGTAGGCCCAGCTCGATGCCATCCCGAAAAGTACCTTCCCGCCGACCTTCCAGATAGAAGGCCTGTACCCACTCCCAATCAGCGGGAGTGAGTGGCCGCCGGTAAGCACGCCGCATCAGACTGGTGAGGATTTCTTTGGCACACGCGTTTTCCTGGGTCTCATTCGATGGATGGCACGTAAATACTTTGCGAAGCGAGGGCGAGTCTCCCGGCCGGGTTGGCTTAAACGGCCCCTGGATTCTCAGAATTCCGACCGCCGGATAGTATTCCAACTGCGGAATCGGATTATCTTCTAGCGACTTGCGCCCGTATTGCCGGATGAAATCGAGGGTCGGACCGTAGTTTGCGGCCAGAAACGTGACTCCCACCAGATGGGAGCCGGCTTTCACCGGCAACGAAACATCGATGGAGCCATCGCGGTCCGATGAGTTATTCGCACTCAAGCCCACGCCCTTGTAGTCGCGCATGGCAACCAAGTCGTTGTCGATAAGGAATTCCAGTTTTTCGTCGGGGATGAATTTGCCAATACCGAGGTTTTGGACCGAGAATCGGTATTCGCCGTCCGACGGGAAAGTATGACGCACCGCCATCCCTCCGCGTGTCCCAAAGGGTAGTCCTTCGATGTGCTGGTTCTGAGAGGAGTCCGTGGGCGCAATGTAGGCGGCGGCTGTGGGTGATTTCCAAAATCCGATCGCCGTCCGCGCTATGCGCGTTGCGGCATTAGTATAGGCCTCCAAGAGAGTCGGCGAAATGGTCAATGAACCCGCGACGTTATCGAAGCCTCGCGCCGAATCGTCTGCCGGGAGAAGCGTGCTGACGTCCATCTGGAGATCGAGCAGGTCTCGAATGGCATTTGCTGTATTCGGTGCGATTGAGGCGATGCAACACGACGGAGCCGGGATTAGGATGTGCGGCGGCCTTGTGATCGATCTCGGCCTCCAACCAGTCCCGAAGCTGCTCGTATTTCGCAAGGGGGGGCCGTGGCATGCCGGGTGGCGGCATCATCCCGGCGCGCATTTTCCGGATGACCGGTTCCCACGTCTCCGGATGGTCGCCAACCGAATTGATATCCGCTGATTGGAGCGATAAGTTGGCGGTTTTCAGCTTGTCGTTGTGACATACCACGCAATATTGGTTCAGCAACGCGCGCTCCGCCGTAGGGCTCACCTCGGCTTTGGGGGCCGAAAGGAGTGCGGGCACCAGGAGCAGACCAATGGCGCCGATCTTTTTAAGCATCCCCCTTCACCTCGTAATTCGCGTGCGCCTCCCCAGAACCAGCGCCGTCTTCGAAGTGCTCGTGAAGGTGTTGATGCTGGTCGCGCAGCCGATCCCCGCGGGCGGCGGCTACTTTGCGATGCGCCGCGCTGAGATTCGCCTGTTGCGTACTCTCAGAACTGACCGCGCACCTGGAAATCAGCTGCTCTAATTCCGGGGATTTGCAACGAGGACACTCAGCAGGCGTGGATGCTCGCAGAACCAGGTACTCAAAGCTGTGCCGGCACTGCTTGCATTGGTATTCGTAGATTGGCATAAAGGAAGCGTTGTTCTGCCGCCTTAGCAGACCGGGCACGCCGTCCGAACGTGGGACCATGACCGGATTAATTGTATGCCCGCCATAGTCTGCATGCAATGATCAGTTCGGATCACGCGCGCTTGGCCGCAGTTATTCGCTCGGAGCGACCTATTGAGTGGGCGCCGGTTGGTCCGGGTTAGAACCACCGAGAAATAGCCGCTTGCCATCCGAAAATGTAACGGCGCCGCCATTGATCTTGTTTTCGCCGTCTTTCGCCATGTAGCCCTGGACCACAATTTCGGTGCCCGCTTCTAAGGATTTCTTGGTAAACCCGCGGCGCAAGAGAATGTTTGGACTGCCGGTTTCCACCATCCAGTTCACCACCTTGCCATCGTCCCCTTTCACGTCCATGTGGATCCAAGCGTGCGGGTTGATCCACTCCATATCGGTTACGGTCCCCTTCAGAGTGATTGGTTTCTTGGCATCGAACTGAGCGGTAAATGAATGGTGCGCCCATGCCGGCATCAACATGCACAGACCGACAAAAAAAAATCCGGCGAGTTTTTTTGTCATTGACTAATTCGCTCCCTTTTGCGCCGCGGCCTCGGCGGCCTTCTTTTCAGTTGCACGCGCGCCAGCCAGTGCGTCGTGCATAAAGATATTGCCTTCGTGGCATGCGTACTCGTAGATGTAGTCGTAATCGGCCTCGCGCCGCAGCGGCAACGCGATCGTCCACGGCTTGGTCCACGTTTGCGGGTCCTCGATGGTGACCTGGTAATTGATTGTGTCCGCGTCAACTCGCGTAAAACGCTCCACCAGATGCAATTGGTCCGTCGCGACTGCCCCCGAATCGCCAAAGCCACCACCTTGCGACCCGATGAAGACCTGGCCGTTGAAATTGGTCGTGTCCACTACCAATGTGTTGCCTTCCCAATGCCCACGCGAATCGCCCATCCAGGTCCGAATCTCTGGGCTCGCGTGAGGCCGGCCATCTAATGGGATCACGCGCGTCTCGTGAATCATCTCATTGCGAAAGACCACGTATCCCGGACCCTGTGAAATCTGCTGCCCATTGTTATACGCGAACGGCATCACCGAACCGACGGGGCCCAGGGTGATGCAACGGTCCCAAGTGGTGAGGTCCAGCCAGGTATCCGGCGAGTCTTTCTTTTCGTTCCAGTTTTTCTTACGCGCGGCCTCGCGCGCTTGCGCCTCCGCCGTGAGTACCGGAATCCGGCCATCGGGGGGATCGACCACCAGAGACGCCTGGCGATTCGCCTTCCCATAATCGAACCAGCCGGCCGCCAGAGGCACGAACCCACTGGCGTTCCCTGTTTCGAGCTGGTGGAATTGCTTATCTCGAGCCGCTTTCTGGGCAACTTCCTGATCGTTGAGAACGGCCCGCGTACCCAGCTTGGGGTCGCGCTCCATGGGAGTCTGGAGCATGCTGGTGCTGGGCCACACGCCCTGCAGATCCGGATCGCCCCAAGGAGTCATGGGCTGTTTCCAGGCCTTGGATGCCGTTGCTGTTTTGGCGACGGGTTGCGCGGAAACCGCCATTGCCGTCGCTGCAAACACAGTTAGCGCCATCAGGCGATATCGATATCTCATTCGACCTCCCCGGTATCTCATTGGCCGCTCCACTCGTCCAGCATGTGTTTTCCCTTACTGGCGTGTCAATGATCCGAAATGATCACCGAGTGCCGGCCTGAATTAGAAAAGAAAATGGTTACTTTTCGGTCTGCTTGCGGAACTCGCCGTAAAGCAGTTCCTCAGCGAACGGTATGCATTTGAATTCCAGCAACTGGAAACCTTTTTCGACACGCCGGTAGAGCGTCAAATGGATTTTCCAGGGTCGCGCGAAAATCTTGGGATCTTCCATTGTCGCCTCGTAAGCGATATGGTCCTGGTCCGTCAGCGTATAGCGCTCCACAACGTGAAGGCCGTCGCTCGAGAAATCCCCGGCTCGATCCAACCACGCTTTGCCGTTTAGGCCTGTGACGTCCACCACCAACGTGTCGCCTTCCCAATGCCCATTCGACATCCCCATCCAGCTATCGGCGCCGACCTCGCGTGCCTTTCCCATGTTCACCTGTCGACTTGCGGTTGCATATTGGTAGACGAACAGAATGTCCTTTTGGATTGGACGATCTGAAAAGGGTAAGGCAGATAAGCAGCTCGCGGAATGCCCGGGAGATAGCACTTCGCTTCCGGATCGGCCGTCCTTCGATTCGCAAAGTTCTGCTTTCGTTTCTCGGCCGCCGCGGGCAGGTACGGGATCGACCCGCCTTCCACGACGCCCTGCCCGGCAGGCACGGCGGCAATCGCACCCATTTCCCACATCGGTCCGGCATACGCCGAGTGATCCTGCAGATCCCAATTCGCCGTGCTCAAAGATTCCCAAATGCCATTGAAATCCGGCTTTCCGCCGGCCATCCTTGGGATTTTCGGCGCGGCAGCTTGACCAGTGGCCGGGCTATTGCCCAGCCACAGGATTATCAGCAAGCTGCCGGACAACGTGCGTAGCAGATGTGCACTCATTTATGTTCGAAATTTACGCCTTTCTAATTGACGCCCTGGTGCCGTACTAGAACGTGAATCGCGCACCGAGCTTCACGAAGTCGGCCTGCAGGATAGTTGACGGGGCGTAATAACCCGCCGCGACCGTCACGGCCCGGGTCAGGACCGGATTAACGTTGAAGAGGTTGTACAAGTCGACCATGAGCTCCAAGCGGGCATGTTCTTTGATTTGGATAATCTTGGTCACTCGGAGGTCCACCTGGTTGACGCGGTTGCTCCACTCACCCTGAGCGGTCGGCGAAAGCAACGGAAAAGTGATGCCTCCCGGCGTCGCAATCGGCCGGCCAAGCGTGGTGGTAACGCCAGGCGAGGTGGGACCGGGGTTCGTTATGGTGTAATTGGCCCCAAAATTAGACGTATACGTACCGTTGGAATAAGCCCAACCAGGGGTCGCCCCCGCAAGCTCCGTGGGAGGGATGCTTTGATAAACACCGCTCACCTGGATCTTCCATGGGAGTGTGTAGCCGCCCGAGACACGGTATGACGCCAGGAACGGCTGGTCGTTTACGCAGTAGAGAAGCGTCATCGGATTGTCTACCTGAGCGCAGTTCTTGGTGTCGATCTTCCCCACGCTGACCCCGGCCAGGACGAAAAACTTCCCAGTGGGGTGTACGTTCACGTTGAAATCGAAACCATTGTAAGTCTCGCTCGTTGTTCCGGGAAACTTATTCGCGAACTGGATGACCTGGTGGCTCGCGACACCGGCCAACGAGGGAATGATATCGTAGGCGCCGCAAATCTGGCTGCCGGGGAGGCTGCCCAGTGAAGCGAGGCCTACTGCAGTGGTGACGCCCAGTTGCGGGGCGGCCGGCAGGTTGAAACAGAACGGGGTGAAGTCGGCGGGTGTGACGCTCTCGTTGTCCGTGACGGTTTGGTTGCCGAAAGTCCGGCGGAAATATCCCGCCTCGAGTGAGATGTGGGACGCCAACTGGTGCTGCACCACTGCGGTGTACTCCCAATTGAACGGCCGATGCTGCCAGCCCGTATTCACATCCGGGGCGTACGAGAGCGTGGAGATCGACTGGCCGAAGTTGGGGTTGATCGCGCCCGTATAGTCGCCGTTGGGTTGCGGGTCCAGCGGATTCCCTACAGGAGGGGCGTTAAGGTTGGTGGTGGGGAGTACGTTGCGGGTGGTCGAGTTGACGCTGGCCGTGACCGGATTGACAAGTCCGCTAAAGTAATAGCCCTGCTGGGTCACGTAGCGGCTGACGCTCGCCCTGATCGCCGTTTTACCGTTCCCAAACAGGTCGTATGCCACTCCAATTCGCGGGTCGATGTCTTTCCAGTCCGGAACGTTGTTCACGGCCGCGTACGTGTGCGCGGGAATAAAAGCCGACGCGGGCTCTGACTGGGCGGGAATTGAGGCATTGAAGTAATCGAATCGTATTCCTCCAGTAATCGTCAGGCGGTGTAGCGTCCACTTGTCCTGGGCGAAAATACCCATATCGGCGTTTACGTTCTGATACTGCGTGTAAGGAGCGGTGCTCAAATTGACCGACAGCGGAACGCCGTTAAACGTGTTGTATTGAACGTCACTGCTGGTTTCTTGCGTGGGGTTGGCGCTGGCCCCGTTGTGGAAGTTGATCCCGAACCTGAGGTCATGAGCTCCGGTCGTATAGTCGAGCGCCCCACGGAGTTGGGTCTGATGCGAGACCACGCCGCCAAGGAAAACAGGGCCGAGAGCAGCCAGCCCGCCAAAACCACCGGGAAACGGCGCTCTCAAGATCCGGGCTGTCGCAAAATCGAATATGGAAATAGGTGACGTCTGCGGTAATCCCAGAAACGATGGGCGAAAACAAGTCGTCTTGGCGGTTGAAGGCTATGGAGGATTCCCAGACCAGCTTCGGGGTGATAGTTGCCTGCCAACTCGCGGACGCCAACCAGACGCGGGGATAAATCAACCGGGTGAATGACTCGGCGGTGAAGAGCGGAATAGCCGCAATCGAGGGACAGTTGCATTTGTTGACATGGTCATAGAAAATCGACACCTTGTTGCGCGGCGTCAATTGCGACGTCAGGCGAATCTGTTCGTCATGGTCAAAGCCACCCTGATGCAGCGCCTTCGACAAGTTGGGATTGTACGTGGTTTGGAGTGGGTTTATGGAGTAAAAATCAACTCCGGTGCTGCTGTCGTTGTCGCGATAACGCTCCGCGTAGTAGAACCACAGACGGTCCTTTAGGATCGGGCCGCCGAACCCGGCGCTCTCATCCACGAGCCTGTCGAACCCCGTAGGCGAGGCCAGCCCTTGCGCCTTCAGGTTAGAGTCGTAATTGCTCCTCGCCATGGCAGCGTTAGCGCCATTGGCAAAGAAGGTTCCGTGGAACGCGTTGCCGCCCTCCCGCGGAATCACGTTCACCCGGACGCCGCCACTGGCCGACTCCGCGGAATTCGCATCTGTTTCGAATGACATTTCCTGGACGGACGCCGGGTTGAGTGAAAACGTCGACCATGCCGCGCCTGAATTGGTAGTGGTACCCATGTTGGAGATCGCTATCCCGTCGACGTTGAGCGTCATGTCAAATCCATTACCGCCGTGGGCCGATAAAACGTTCCCCTTTTCGCCTTGCGAGCCACCAACATCGTTCTGGTTGGCCGCCACGCTCGGCAACGTGGTCCCGAGCGTCGCGAACGACTGGCCCGTCGGAAGCGCATCCAGTTCTTGCGTGACGAGCGTCCTGTGTTCGGAGACGTCCTGCACGTCCACCACTGGCGCCTGCGCCTCAACAGTAATCGTATCTTTGACGGCCCCGACGTTTAAAGTGGCGTTGATCGGCGCCGTGAAGCCTTCGGAAATTTCGACGCCTTCTTGCCGGAACGTACTGAAGCCGGGCGCGTAAAGGTGACGGTGTACGTCCCGGGACGCAACTGGTCAATCCGGTATTGACCAGATGCGTCGCTAACAGCCGTGCGGCTCTTCTCGATCAGAACAGGACTTGAGGCTTCAACCGTGACGTTCGGGAGGATGGCACCGCTGTTATCCTTCACAACGCCTGCAATCGAGCCGAACTGGGCAAGACCCAGCGCCGGAAAGATGATCATTGCCGACGCACTTGCCATAAGGCGCCAGATTACGTTACGCATACACCCTCCTGAGATAAATCTCATTTCCCCAAATCCCGCATACACGAGCAGGACGTACAGTTCGCGGGCGCAAGGCCTGCGCCATTTGTCGATCCGCCTTGGCCGAAAACTTTTGAACCCCTCGCCACTTTGCCAATTGCAACTATCGTGCAGGGCAACGGTAGGGGATGTTATCACCAGTGGTATGGGCGAACAATGATCAATTCGGATTACGATGGATTCACTGTGATGATCCGCGATGGCGGACAAGACACGTCGGGCCACACCGCCTTTTTTAAAAAGGGCCGACCGCAGATTCCTAATCCGATTTGATCATTGCCTGTGGGCAGCGACTGATATAGAGTTTCGAACGGGTGTGCGGGCTTGCTCGATTACCGTTCAACAGCCCAGAGAGTCGACGAGGGAGATTTTCTCATGATGCGTTTGTGTGTTGCAAGCGCGGCGATATCCGCCATGGCTGTTGTTGGTACCGCAGCGACACCGTCGGTTACGTTCCACAAGGACGTCCAGCCAATTTTGCAGAACCACTGCCAGGAATGTCATCGTCCGGGCGAGGTTGCCCCCATGTCGCTGCTGACACTACCAACAAGCGCGCCCGTGGGCAAAATCGATCCGTCAGGCGGTACTCACGAAGAAGATGCCGCCTTGGTTCGCCGATCCGCACTTCGGGAAGTTCTCCAACGACCGCTCTCATCACCCAGGCTGATATCGATACCCTCGTAGCTTGGGTGGATGCCGGTGCGCCAGAAGGCAATCCGAAGGATGCGCCTGCTCCTCGCAAGTGGGTGGACGGATGGGATGCTGGTAAGCCGGATCTCATTGTGGAAGCGCCCGTCGCCTACAATGTGCCGGCCAAGGGAGAGATTCCCTACCAGTGGGTGATCGTTCCAACCAATCTGAAAGAAGACAAGTGGGTGACTTCCGCCGAAGTCAGGCCCGGCGATCGTTCGGTAATTCATCACATCGTAGTTTCCATTCGCGAGCCGGGCAATCAACTGGATGGCTGACAAAAAGCCCGGTGAATATTTCGCAGGGGCACCCTTGCCATCGAGCGGGGCCCAAGCTCGCCGGCAGCCCCGAAACCATGGGCGGGTACTTTGCCCAGTACGAGCCCGGCTCGGTTGTCACACCGGCCGATCCTCATGTTGCGACTCTTCTGAAAGCAGGTTCCGATATCGTTTTTCAGATTCACTATACCCCTAACGGGAAGGCGACCACGGATCGCACTAAGATCGGCTTCATTTTCAGCGACAGGCCGCCGGACATGAAGTATGTCAACGTTAACCGCGATCAATCCGACCTTCGTCATCCCTCCCGGTGCTGACAACTACAAAATCGAAGCTTCGACCACGGTGAATTTCGACGGCGACTCGTAAGCATATATCCCCACGCGCACCTGCGCGGGAAGGCTTATGAATTCCGCGCCGTGTATCCCACCGGAGAGGAAGAGACACTGCTCAAGTGCTACCTATAACTTCAATTGGCAGCTCACGTATTTTCTCGATAAGCCAAAACCCATGCCTAAAGGCACCAAGATATTTGTTACAGCGTGGTATGACAATTCGGCGAACAACCTCTTTAACCCCGACCCGACAAAGGCCGTGCGTTGGGGAGAACAGTCGTCGGACGAGATGATGATTTCCACGGCTGTCTTCAAGCTGCCCAACAAACCGGCCGAGCGGGCGAGCCAGTAGCGTAACTTGGGAGAGCAATCCTTACACATGTCGAAAAACGGCGGGACGACCGCGCTGAGTCTAGTCTTCGGAGTCCTGGCGCTGGTTGCTTATTGTGCCAGCCAGCAGTCAGGCCCAGGTTCAGAAACAGGCAAATCGGTCAGCGCTCGCGGCCGACGGCCACCCGGATTTGAACGGGATCTGGCAGGCGCTGAACACGGCCAACTACGACCTCGAGCCTCACTCCGCGCGACACGCTATGGCGCTCCGGCCTGGGCCGCACGGCCCGGTGCCCGCTAAAGAGGTGCTGTACCTCGGGGCGGTGGGCGCAGTGCCCGGCGGTATGGGCGTCGTTGAAGGCGGCGTGATTCCATACAAGCCCGAGGCGTTGAAGATTCGTAACGAGAACCGCGAGAAGTGGCTGGAGCGCGACCCGGAAATTAAGTGCTACCTGCCAGGAGTGCCGCGCGCCACGTACATGCCGTACCCGTTCCGGATCCTTCAGAACCGCAGCGCATTCGCTATCGCATACGAGTACGCCGGGGCGGTCCGCAATATCCTTCTGAAGGACCCCGGGACCGCACCAGCCGACTCCTGGATGGGGCAGTCGGTGGGGCGCTGGGAGGGCGAGGCGTTCGTGATCGAGACCACGGGGCTCAACGGGATGGCGTGGCTCGACCGTTCGGGGAACTTTACCAGCGAGAACGTGAAGGTCACAGAGCGGTTTACGCGGAGCTCGCCGGATCACCTGCTTTACGAAGCAACCATCGACGACAAGGACACGTTCACTCGGCCGTGGAAGATAATTATGCCGCTCTACCGGCTGATCGAGCAAGACGCGCAGTTGATGGAGTTCCGGTGCGTAGAGTTTGTAGAGGAACTGATGTACGGGCAATGGCGCAAGCACCCGCTGCCGCGCTAGCCGTGGAGGCAAGAAAACGATGTTGATAGGAAGCAAACTAATGATTCTGGGCGCGTGCGCTGTACTGACAGTCGCCCTGGCTCCGCCCGCGGCTGCGCACCACGCCTTCCCCGCTGAGTTCGACGCAAACCGTCCGGTGCTCCTCAAAGGCAAGATCGTGAAGGTCGAACTGGTTAACCCACACGCCTGGATTCATATCGCGGTTACGAAGCCGGACGGTAGTACGGAAGAGTGGATGGTCGAGGGCGGCTCGCCGAACACGCTGCTGCGCAAAGGCGTCACGAAGGCCACGTCTGCCCATCGGCATCGAGGTGGTCGTCGACGGCTACCAGGCCAAGGACCACACGAACCGCGCCAACGGCAGCGACATCACGTTGCCCGATGGCCGGAAGCTCAATTTGGGATCATCACACGGCACCGGCGCCCCAGGCGAAGCCGAGCCTCCGAGCGAGCCCCAAAAGTAATGCGTGGCAGCGCTCACTGAAAGCGCTGCGGAGGAGAAACTCTATGCGTGTCCAACTATCCGCGTTCGCGGGGCTGATCCTGATGATGGGGCTCCCTGCCGCCAGCCAGCAAGGTGGCGGGATTCCGCACACGCCTGACGGCCGGCCGGATCTGACCGGCATCTACGACGCCAACACCCTCACACAGATTGAGCGGCCGGCGAAGTATGACGGCCGGGAAGCCCTGACCGATCAGGAAGCGTCTGAGCTCTTGCGCGCTCAAGCGAACCGGGATGAGGAGGCTGACAAGCCGAGCGACCCGAATCGGAAGGCGCCAAAGGCCGGCAACACCCTCGCTGGGAAGAGCTACGACGACTTCTGGAAGAGCTTTGGCAACCGCGTGGTCACCATCGGAGGAGAGAAACGCAGTTCGATCATCATCGATCCTCCCGACGGAAAGATTCCACCGATGACGGAAGAGGGAAATGCGCGCGACGACAAGTACGGAGGCTTGGCCGGGCGGTTCGATGTGCTCGAACGCCGGGGCCAGAGGCCGGACGCCTTCGACGACCCGGAGGCGAGTGCCAGCTCCGAGCGCTGTCTGCTCGGCTTCGGATGGACCTCGGGCACGCCGATACTGCCGAATTATTTGTACAACAACCTGAAGCAGATCGTTCAAACGCCGACTGAAGTGATGATCGTGACCGAGATGATCCATGACGCGCGCATCGTCCGTATCGGCGGTAAACACCTGCCGTCGAGCGTCCGCAAGTGGCTCGGCGACTCGGTCGGCCATTGGGAAGGCGATACCCTCGTGGTAGAGACGACCAACTTCACGGACAAGACGCGGTTCCGTGGGTCGAGCGAGAACCTCAAGGTCACCGAGCGGTTCACGCGGCTCGACGCCAACACGATTCTGTACCACTTCACCGTCGAGGACCCGCATACTTGGGCGCGGCCGTGGACTGGCGAATATACCTGGTCGGCCAGCAACGAGCGGATGTTTGAGTACGCCTGTCACGAGAACAACTACGCCTTGGGTGGGATCCTGCGTGGCGCACGAGTGGCCGAGTCCGAAGCAGCCGCGGCCAAGTCAGAGCATAAGTGACACGCAGGTCCGAACTTCCGGCCTTGCTCTTCGCAGCGACTTTACTAACGGGCAATTTATCGGCCGTCACTTGCGAAGGCATCGCTCGCTTGAAACTTCCCGACACTACGATCACGATCGCCCGGATCGTTCCGGCTGGTGAATTCTCAGGCCCCGAGAGCAACGCAACTGCCACCGAGGAGGCGGAGTTCAGGAAGCTGCCAGCCTTCTGCCGCGTGCAAGGTGTAATCCATCCTTCGAGCGATTCGAACATCGACTTCGAAGTCTGGTTGCCGATTTCAGGTTGGAATGGCAGATATCTCGGCGTCGGCAATGGCGGTTTTGCGGGTTCAATTAATTATTTCTCCGCAAACGGGAATGCGCCTAGTATGGCGCAGGCGCTCGCCGCCGGCTATGCGGCTTCGTCGACCGACACCGGACACAAGGCAGCCATCACCGATGCAGACTGGGCTGTCGGGCATCCGGAGAAGGTCATTGATTACGGCTATCGCGCTGTTCATGCCACTGCGGTTGACGCGAAGAAGATTATTGCCGCCTTTTACAGTAAGCAACCAACGTCGTATTTCAGCAGTTGCTCGAACGGTGGCCGCCAAGCTCTCATGGAGGCCCAACGTTACCCGGACGACTATGCTGGCATCGTTGCCGGTGACCCCGCTTGGTATGCGACCCATCTCGCCGCCGCACAAATATGGAACCAACAAGCAATAATGGCGAATCAGGATAGCTATGTTCCTGCCGGCAAAATTCCAGCGATCGCAGCTGCCGTACTCGACAAATGCGACGCACTCGATGGTGTGAAGGACGGCGTGATCGATGATCCGAAGAAATGTCATTTCGACCCAGCTGTGCTGCTTTGCAAAGGCGGCGATTCGGATACTTGTCTCACTGGACCCCAGGTAGAGGCACTGAAAATGATTTATGCTGGTCCGACGAACGCCACCGGTAAGCAGATATTTCCAGGAATCCTTCCAGGCGGCGAAGCCGGGCCAGGAGGATGGGGCCTGTGGATCCTTGGTGCTCAGCCCGGAAGAAGCTTAGACTATGCCTTCGGTGTTGGCGGCCTGGCCAAGATCGTTTATCAAGATCCCTCATGGGATTTCCGTCGTTTTAGTTTCGACCGCGATGTCCAATTCCTGGACGATAAGCTCGGACCGGTACGCAATGCCACGAATACAAATCTCAAAAAGTTCAAGGACTCGGGCGGTAAGCTGATCCTGTATCACGGCTGGAGCGATCCCGATATCGCACCGCTCAGCAGCATCAATTACTACGAGAGCGTCACGTCAACAATGAGCGCTCGAAGCACCCAGCAGTTCGTGCGGCTGTACATGGTGCCGGGAATGCAACATTGCGGAGGCGGTGCTGGCGCCACGGTACTCGGGTCGGTTCCAAGTTCCGGCGCCGATAGCCGAAACGGCTTACAAGCAGTACTGGAGCGCTGGGTAGAGAACGGCAGTGCGCCCGAAGAAATCATCGCCACCAAGTACAAGCCGGGTGGCAGGCAAGACAGCGTGGCCGCCGGCACCAGACCCATTTGTCCTTACCCAGCTGTCGCTCGCTACAAAGGCGTGGGTAGTACGGAAGAAGCGAGCAATTACTCGTGTGTAAATGAGCGCTAAGCATGATCATTTCGGATCATTGACACGGCTCTGGAAAATGGACACACTTGGTCGGCGGGAGGTCAAGGTCCCGGGTGCGGTTGTGTAGGCTTGGCTCCCGAGAGAATCCACCGCACGGCCTTCGCTGCCACATGAGGAGGAATAGCACAATGCAATCCAACGTCCTGATCGGGTGCATCATCAGTGCGGCTTTGGTCCCAACTGCGGTTTTTGCCGAAACCCCGAAGCCTACGTTCGCGAAAGACATTGCCCCAATCTTCTACGCTCGATGTGCCACGTGCCACAGGCCTGGCGAGGTGGCGCCAATGTCGCTTATGTCGTACAACGAGGCGCGGCCGTGGGCTCGCGCGATCAAGGTTCAGGTCGCCACTCGCACGATGCCACCTTGGCACGCCGAGGGAGAGCCTGGCAAATGGCGTAACGATCGCCGCCTGAGTCAGGCGGAGATCGACAAGATTGTGGCGTGGGTTGATGCAGGCGCTCCGCGTGGCGATGACAGCGACATGCCCGCTCCCCCTCAGTTTGCGCAAGGCTGGAATGGTCCAGGCGGGCGTCCGCCAGATGTGATCATCGAAGCGCCTGAGATGAAAGTGCCGGCGGAAGGCGAGAGTCCGTGGCAGTTTGTTTTCGTGAAGCTTCCGTTCCAAGGTGACGTTTGGGTGGCGGCTTCGCAGGTTGTACCTGGTAACCGCGCGGCTGTCCATCACGTTCTCGTCCTGGCCACGACGTTGCCGCCAAACGCACAGCTCGATGCAGAAGGGCGCATGAAGTTGGGCGAATCACCCACTCCGGGAAATGCAGGGAGTCCACCTCCGGCAAGCGCAGGGAGTCCACCTCCGGCAAGGGCAGGGAGTCCGCCTCCGACAAGCGCAGGAAGCCCAGCGGGCGCGCGCGCACCTCAGCCGTCGGGCGATGCCATTCCTGGCGGCTTGGGGGGATTCCAGGCCGGGTGGGAGCCAGGGATTGATACAGCCTTGAGCTACGGACCGGGCGTGGCGGAGCGTATCCACGGCACGCATCTCATGTTCAATCTGCACTATCAGGCGAACGGGCACGCGACCACCGACAAAACCCGCGTCGGCCTATGGCTTCAAAAGGGCCCTGTCGCGTACTCGAGCGTCGGCGCCGGTGTCGGCTTGGGTAGCGAAACCTTCATCGTCAACGGGAAGGAGCTCACGGGACGATATACGGCCCAAGTGACCACCGACATTCTGCCGCCGGGCATCCAGACCGTGCCGAATATACCCGCGGGAGACGACAATTACCACATGACCGCCCTCCTGCCGATGCGGCAAGAGATGGTGTTGTACAGCATCCAGCCGCACATGCACCTGCGCGGGCGATCGATGAAATACACGGCTATCTATCCGGATGGACGGGAAGAAGAACTGATGAACTTGCCCCACTACGACTTCAATTGGCAAATCGTCTACGAGTTCGCAAAGCCCATCACGCTGCCCGCGGGAACCATAGTTCGCGTCGATGCGAGGTGGGACAATTCGGCCAACAACAAGTACAACCCGAGGCCGGATCAAGACGTGTACTGGGGCGAACAGAGCTGGGACGAGATGTTTAGCCCGATCATGCGCGCCGTGGTGAAGCTAAAGGAGCCCATCATGCCAATCGCGCCAGTGGAAGTGTCGTCGGTGCGCTAGGATTTCCAGAAACGTAAGGATGTCTTCTCATGCAGCGGTTTAGTGGTGTTTTGTGGCTCGTTGTCTGTGCAGTCGGCGGCGCGTACGCGCAAAGCCGCCCGCCTGAGCCAAAGTCGGATCAAGCGCCGGTTGTGGAGGTCGTTGGATGCCTCTCGCAAACGGGCGCCGACTGGATCCTCGCGAAGGCAAGCGAGCCCGCCGTTGCGTCGACGTCATTCACTACGCCGGAAGAAGTGAAGGCGGCAGCGGAGAAACCGCTCGGCACTCAGCAATATCGGCTGATTGGCGCCAGCCCGTTCAGTCCCGAGCGCCACAAAGGGCACAAGATGGTGGTCAAAGGTCTTTTGATCAAAAACGGCAGTGACCCACGCATCAACCTCACTTCGTTTCAGATGCTCTCCGAGACATGCGCAAAATAGGCAAGTGGTTTTTCGTTGTGGCACTATTGACGGCCGCGCCAATCGCGGCGCTCCTCGGTCAGGGTGCGCCGGCAGAATCGAACCAACCGCTTTTGGTGCGGGCGACTGGCGAGACGCCTGTTCCCGGGAAGTGCGTTTTCAAAGAAGATCTCGATCTGATCGCGGCTCGCCGCGCCCTCAAGCGCACCACCCTGAACAACGACGCGGAGGCGCCTTTCGACCCGGACTATATGGTCGGCCGTTGGACGTTCGAATATGATATACCCGAGTCCGCTCTGGGGCCCGGAGGTCAGATCTCGGGCACGGAGACGGTTGTGCATGTTGATGGATGCCTATACGAAAGCACCACCCAGGCCAACGGTCCGAACGGCGCGTTCACGACCAAGTCGACGATGGTCTACGACCCGTCCGCCCACTACATGGTCATCCAGGAGCACGACGGTCGCGGGTTCGACGTCCTCAAGTACGGACGAGTCGGCGGAGACTCAGGCGGGTTTTACACGCATCATTGGGAGGCTGTTCCGTTCACGATCCATGGCAAGAAGGTCAGCTTGAAGGGGAGTACGTTCATGGCCTCGCCGGGCAACTATCGTGAGCGGACCCAGATCGCGGAGGGCGACGACCCCTTCGTCAATCTGGGCACCGTCTGGGTGAAGCGGCAAGAAACGCCCGGGGGAAAGTGATCAACTCAGCGCCAAGCCCCTGTTTCCTCGCTTTCTTCGCCCTGGGTTCCGCCTTTCTGTTTGCCCAGGATGCCGCGGAATGGCCCACCTATGGACGAGATCCGGGCGGGACCAAATACTCTCCGCTTGACCAGATCAACGCAAAGAATGTCGGCGCCCTAGTGCGCGCCTGGAGTTATCACACCGGCGAGCCTGGTGGAATCTGGGAGAACACTCCGATCGTGGTGGGCGACGTCATGTATTTCGCTACCCGGAAGAATCGCGTGGTTGCATTGGAACCGGAGACCGGCAAGGAGCTCTGGGTTTATGACCCGAAGAGCACTCGCGTGTCGGAGCATCGCGGGGTCTCCTATTGGCCCGGAGACTCCCATACGAAGCCCCGAATCATTCTGGCCACCGAAGCCCGCCTGATTGAATTGGACGCCAAGACAGGGAAGCCGGCACTGGATTTTGGAGACAACGGCGAAGTCGACCTGAGAATTGGAGTCGCGGACGATTATCCGAAAGCCCACTACGCCATCACGTCGCCGCCGGCCGTCTACAAGCGGCTGATTATTCTCGGGCCTTCAACGCAAGAAGGGCCTAGCAAGGGCGCCAGCGGTGATCCCCGCGCTTTCGACGCGCAGACCGGCAAACTGGTCTGGCGTTTCCATGCCGTGCCGCGTCCCGGCGAGCCTGGAAACGAAACCTGGGGACCGGATGGCTGGAAGGATCGGGCGGGTCCCAGCGCTTGGGGTGCGATGACCATCGACGCCGAGCGCGGCCTAGTCTTCATGCCGCTCGGAAATCCGGCGGACAGTTTCTATGGTGCAGATCGAAAGGGCATGAATCTGTATGCCAACAGCGTGGTGGCCCTCGACGCTGCGACGGGGAATTTGCGGTGGTATTTTCAAATCGTCCACCACGATCTGTTCGACTTCGATGTGGCGGCGCCGCCGTCTTTGATTGAAGCAACCGAGAACGGCAAACGGGTTCCCGCCGTAGTCGAATTTTCCAAAAATGGCCTTCTCTACGTACTGGACCGTCTCACTGGGAAGCCCGTCTGGGGTGTGGAGGAACGTCCTGTTCCGGCGAGTGATGTGCCCGGCGAGGAGTCATGGCCCACGCAGCCGTTCCCGCTCAAGCCTCCGCCTTTGACGCGGATCAGCATGACCAAAGACGAGGTCTCAAACATCTCGCCGGAAGCTCACGCCTATTGTCTGGAGCAGTTCGAGAAATTCAAGACTCTGGGACCTTTCACTCCATTCAGCATCAATGAGCCACGCCTCACGTTCCCCAGCAGCATGGGAGGCGCCGACTGGGCTGGCGTGTCATACGACCCCAAGCTGGGTTATATCTTCGCGAATGCCTCCAATTTGGGCCAGACCGGACGAATGGCCTCCAGCCCTCCCGATTCGCCAATGCCCTTCCGCAACCAGGGAGCGTACGCCCGTTTTGTGGACAAGCAGGGTTACCCTTGCAATCAGCCACCATGGGGAGAATTTTCCGCCGTCGACACGCATACCGGCGACGTGGTGTGGCGCATTCCGCTCGGATCGTATGACGAGATGGAGGCCAAGGGACTCAAGAATCTGGGCGCGATTAACCTGGGCGGCAGCATCGCGACAGGAGGCGGAGTGCTGTTCATTGCGGCCACCGCGGACGCCAAATTCCGCGCGTTCGAGTCGCGCACCGGCAAGGAACTGTGGCTCACGAAGCTTGATTCAGTTGGCAACGCCACCCCCATCACGTACCGGGGGCGCAACGGCAAGCAATACGTAGTAATTGTTGCGGGCGGTCCGGGCCATTTGCGGGAATCCCCTATTCCACCGAGCGATGTTGTGATCGCGTTTGCCCTGCCATAGTCCTAGTTAGCGGACTTGGCCTTGGTATTACGAGCTAAATAGGCCGCCAATGCGTCCAAGTCCGAATCACTGATCTCTGTCTTGCGAAATATGGGCATGATCGAGACGCCCTTGCGTACGAACGTCTTGATCACCACTGGCGCCAGGTCCGTGCGCAGCTCCAGATCGGCGGGACGCGCATCCTTATATTTCGCCCGCAGGGCTTCGGTCCCAGGTTTTCCCGCTCCGCTGCCGTGACAGTTCCAGCACCAATCTTGATATACCTCCTGCCCTTTCTTAAGCTGCGCGTGAGTTGGGTTCTGTCCGAATGCCGCGGAGGCGAATGCCACTAAGCCGACTAGAGCCGCACGTTGCATGCTTGTGCCCATGTGCTAAGCCCTCTTTGCCCGCATCGCCTTCGGCCAAATCCCGTACCGCCCCGCAGCCAGAATCCCGTTCGGATCTATTGCATCCTTAATGGTTTCGTGGAAGCGCAAGAGCGAGTGATTATTGAACGAGTACGTCGCAACCACGTCGTCCTGAAACGCGGGCGGCGTACGGTACTCGACAAATCCCTTTTCGGCGGCGATCTTGATCACATTCCTGAACGCTTCACGATTCCTTTTGTTCACAGCCGGATCAGTTGAGACCATGATCCCAAAAATGAAGATGAAGGCCCTCTTGTAATACGTGGCCGGCAACGGCGCAGGACCAGCGAGCAGCGGCAAGCCAGTCTCTCGCGAAGCATCAGTGAAGACTTTCTGGGCATCCAGAATCGCCTGGCCTGTACGCGGGACGATCGGTGAAAACCAAACGTGGCCGTGGCTGGGATTGGGGTTAAATGGGGAGCGCGCGCCAATTGCAAAGATTGAGAGATCCGGTACACCCACTGTCACCTTATGGGATTTTTCAATTTGCTCCGGCGTCAAGGGGAACTTGTAGGATGGACCTTCTTCAAACTTTCGCGCCGGGGATCGACGAGAACTTTTCTCGTGCGTACTCCCATTGCGCTGCAATCACCTTCTCGGGTCCGTAAAATTGCAGCCCGCAACTCCAGTATCCGCGGCCTTTCCGAGCCGCATATTCTTCTAACTCGGCTGGGGTGGCGCCACCTGGCTTGCTCATCATAGGGCCAAGTTCAGGATCAGGAGGAGCGAATTGTCGACCGTACACCGGGCTGCCCAATTGTGGCATTCCGTTAGTAATACCGGAGTTTTCGAGGTAGTTCAGGATGTCCACCAGGGGGATCATGTCCTGGTGCTTGGGAACCGTGACGGTTCCCATAAGGTACGCGTCGGGCAACGGATTCAGCCAAAACCCCATCTTCGTAACGACGCCGAAGTTCGATTGCGAGAACATGCCATCGACGTACGGACCGGCGCCGTACCGATAATCCTGCCAGGTTTTTGCATTAGGAGCGGCGCCCATGCCGGTCCGGATGAGTTCTCCGTTCGGGAGAACCACCTCCATCCCGCAATGGGAGCCGAAGTGATCGCGCATTTCGCCGGTGGAGTAGCCAACCCCGTGGTCCAATGAATTGCCCACCGGACTCCCCCAGCCCGGATCGGGGAGATCCAGCAACACCTTCAGGCCGCGCTCTTGAACGTAGCGGTACAAATCAAAGTACGAAACGCCCGGCTCGACCAAGCGCGAAGTGACGTTTGTCGTCCACCTCCAGGACGCGGTTCATGCGTTTGAGGTCGAGAACCACACTTCCAGACAGATTAGGCGCCGAACCTCCATATCCCAGGTTCTTGCCCGTGGAAATCGGAAACATCGGAACTTTGAAGGTGTTCGCGATTTTCATCACCTTCTGGACCTGCTCGACCGTGTCCGGCGCGACAGCGGCGGAGGCCACAATCTCCTCCGGTTCGCCTAAGAAGACGGAGTAGGAATCTCGATACAGCGCCACATCCTCGTCGCTGGTAAACACCCATTGCTTGCCGACGGCAGCTTCAAACTGTCTGATTGCCTCCTGGAAATCCTTCGAGCTTAGGCCCGGTGGAAGCTTGGGCATCAAATTTCTCCTTCTTCGCGAGCATAGGCTTCGCGAGGCGCGATAACCCAAACAACGAGTCGCTCACGCTCCTCACCGATGATGCACGATGATGAAATCGCAGTTGTTTTGCGATTGCCTATATCGATCGGAATGTCTGGTACCGGCTCCGAGTCGAGGACATCCGCCATGTAGGCCAGCCGCATGCCGCGGTCACGCGCCAGCATTTCCAAACAGAACAGGGATGCTTTTGTCGAAAGCCCGGCAATCGTGGTCGGGCCGCGATTCCAGCGCAGCGAGAGGTCGTGAAAGTAAAGATGAGTGATGTCACCCTCAATGGCGACGCAATCCAGCCCTGCTTCCCGGGCCTGCAGAGCGAAGTCCCGCGCCTTGGGGAACCGCTGGTCGAAGACGACCATATCAAAGGCTCTCGGCGCCGCAGCAGCGCTAACCCCCTTTCGGGGAAGCAACGGAAGTAACGAAACCGCAATCCCACCCTGAAGAAATTCTCGGCGATTAGGCATGGAGATCACTCCGTGTCTTCGCGGATCTCGTATTCGGCGCCGGCACCCTGGTGTTCGATCCTTCACCGCAGAGACCTCTTAGAGCGAAGTACTCCTGAAAGCACGGCCCGCATTGCATGGCGTGCTTCCAGCAGCGGTCTGTTCGAAGATCCTGAGGGCGCACGATGCGCTCCGCAAGCTCCCGAAGAGCGTCCGTGCCGGGGCAGTCTTTTCGTCCTGGATTCGGATACTCGGCCGCAACGGATCGCCGGTATTCGCGTTGGAGCCGATCCCAATATTCCTCGGATGTTCTCAGCATCTGTTTCCTCACGCTTGCGGCGCGGTTAGCGGGTGCGGGTTTGGTCTTGCGCCATAGCCTACATCCAGATCAGGTCTCGCAGGAAACGACCAACCCCAAAATGTACCATCCTCGCCTTTCCCATTCCCGCCGAGATCTGCGCCTTTTGTGTCCTCCCCCATGCGACGAAGGCCGCCATCGCCGTGAGAGACAAGCCACGCCACGCCGGGCTGTATCGCCAAGATGTTGTTCCAGTAAGTCTGGAGCGGCGGACCCGGAACGTCAAGGTTAAAGCAGTTAGCAGACGAGAGCGCGTGCGTTAGTATGACCGCGTCTAGCCGAGAAAACCAATGGCGCGGCCTGCAAGGCCGACGCCAAACCACAGGCACAGCGCGGCGGCAGCGGCGATCTTTCCGCCCGTGGGCGCGACCGTTAACCTTCCGACGCCACGGTGCGGTTGTAAATTGTGAACTGAAACAACAGCGCGGCGAACAAGAACAACATTTTGACCCGAAACGAAGTGTTGCCGTAGCATTTCATGGCTTCGGACAAAAAGAGCAAGATGCCGGAGGACAGCATCACGGCCAGACCCCAACGGTTCCAGGGACGCAACGCGTCTGCGACTTCCGAAATGGGCTGTGTCTTCACACCAGGCCGAACTGCCGCAGCGCCAGGAATACAGCGAACCAAGCAAAACAGTCAGCGCGAAGAGGTGGAAGTTCTCGATGACCGGAAACGCCACTCGCGAGTTGCGAATGGCCAGCGCAGATCATCGTGTCGTCGCACCATTGAAAGAAAGGGACCATGGATGGCCATCGGAGTTAGAAAGTGTATGCCATGGTGCGGCCACAAGTGATAATTGCCGCCCACATGATCAGGGATGCCCAACCTGCGATGCGGGCTTCCATGGGCGGAACAAGCGCGTTATCCCATTTGTCCACTTTGCGATAAATGCCGCGTTCGAACGCGATGGCGTTGATGGCCGCGACGATGAGGAGAATCACCTTGGTCTTGAAGAAAATGCTGTTGTAAGCCTTCACCGCCTGGCACCAGAAAAGAAAGATCCCGGTGATGGTCATGATGGCGAAACCCGTGAACATCCAGGGCTTGATTTGTTCGTAGACTTCCGAGACCGGGCGGCGCTTCATGATGTAACCCATCAGCCGCAGATCCGAGACGAGCAGCAAGCCGACGGAGATAGAGAGGGCCAGGACATGGATGGTTTCAATGATTGGGAAATACCCAGATGGACTCGCGGATAGACGTGCCGATGTAGGTGTCCTGCAGCCACTGGCACGCGCTTAAGATGGACATCGATATGCAAGTTTGGCGGACCTCAGTCAGCGACGCAACGTTAAAGCGGTTAGCGGCCGAGAAACGCCACGTTACCGAGCGGTGTGCGACAGCCGCGCAACCCGCTCTGGCTCAGACGTTTGGTCTCCTGCGAGGTTCATCCAATTGCAGTTGCGCACCCCAGGCGGCAGGCGTATACTCAAGTGCACGATGAGGGGGCAAAGTCTGCCGGCTCTCGGGAGCTTAACTGAAGAGCGGATGGAAGTTGAGGCGGTCCTCAGGTCTGGGATTTTCGATCGAGCTCCCGGGCTAGAGCAGTTGTTCATTTATATAACCTCCAAGTTTCTTGAGGGTTCCGCCGACGACATAAAGGAATACAATATCGCGGTCGAGGCATTTGGCCGAGGCGCGGACTTCGATCAAAGCCGGGACTCAATCGTTCGGGTCCAAGCTCACCGGCTGCGGGAACGCCTGGCTGAATACTATTTGTCGGAAGGCCGATCCCATCCCGTCCAAATCGAGATTCCAAACGGCCGGTACACTCCCAAATTTCGATTCGCGGCGCCCGATGCCGCAACCATTCCGGTGGCGCCTCCCGAGTATGCGAACGCAGCGCTTTACCGCGCTTTAACCAACGACTAAGGTCGCTCCGTTCTGAGCAGCCCCGAAGCTCGATTGTCGCTCCCTGCCACCACCGGCATATCAGTGGATTCCATTCGGATTCTCGCTGGCCTTATGGAAGGGGATTACATCGACAACAGTGGACGTCTCTGGCAGAGAGACCAATTCTGGCAGGGGGGGACGCCTTTTTTCTTTCCGAATCATTTGATCTTCGGAACCCGCGACCAGCGGCTTTACCGCAGCGGCCGGGAGGGGGATTTCAGTTACCACATTCCCCTTGGACCTGGAGTGTACGAGCTCCGTTTGCACTTCGCTGAAACTACTTTTGGCGAGACCAGCCGTGCCGGGTTTGGTGGCGAATCCTCGCGAATTTTCGACGTCTTGATCAACGGAAAACCTCTCGTCAACTTCCTCGATGTTGTGGCCGAAGCCGGCGCAAGCACCGCAAACATCAAGATGTTCAAAGACATTGCGCCCGCTTCGGATGGTGCGCTCCATTTGAGTTTCTCGTCCCACTCCTACATTCCCTTCCTGAACGCGCTGGAAATCTCGCCGGGCATACCCGGGAAGATGCAGCGCATTCGCATGGTCGCCCAAAGTCACGGGTATATAGACAAGAGCGGTCACTATTGGGAGCCCGACCATTATGGGTTTGGCGGCCAACTGGTCAAACCCACCGACGAAGCGACGGAGGTTCCGGATCCGGGAATCTATACCGGGGGCCGATTTGGCAATTTAACGTACGTGATCCCGGTTCCGCCTGGCCGTTACGGCTTGAGACTTTATCTCTCCGAGAGGTGGGAAGTGCGTGAGAACGGGACGCAGTTCGACATCCTGTGCAATGGAGTGGCACTCGAGCGAAGATTTAGCATTCTCAAGAACTCTGGAAAGTTGAGCCGGGGTATTGTCCTGAGCTTTGACGGGCTCGAACCGAATTACCAGGGAAAACTGGTCCTGTCTCTTGTGCCGAATCCAAATTACGCGTTCATCAATGCGCTGGAAGTCATCGATCAGACCGATGATCTGCCATTAACCGTTAACAACTCGTAACCGTCCCTCGTTCTTAGTTACCCCATTTTTCGGCTTGCCGCCGGGAACCCCGCTAACAGCTTTAACCTTGCGCACGGTTGACCGGAGAGCAAGAATTCAACTTCGGCTCTCTCCTGCTGTCCGTAGTTTGCGCGGCGGGCCCCATTGATCTGAAGGAGATGTGAATGAAAACGCAAGGCGTGCTTCTTGTTGGTTGTCTTTTGATCGTGGGATTGGCGGTGCCTGCCTTCGGGCATCACTCGACCACCATGTTCAACATGGGCCAGCCAACCACCCTGGAAGGTACTGTCAAGAGCTTTGAGTGGAAGAATCCGCACGTTTACCTGTACCTGGACGTGGTGAATGCGGAGGGCAAACCCGAGGAATGGATGGTTGAAATCCATAGCCCGGCCATTATGCTCCGGCGCGGCTATACAAAGGACTATTTCAAGGCGGGGGATAAGGTCACGGTGGTCGGCGGGCAGATGAAGGACGGCACGCATATGATGCGCCTCCTCAGGGGCAACAAGCCGGATGGCACTAAGTTTTACGGCGATGACTTTGCCCCCGGGACCACGCCCCCACCGACCGAGAAGTAAACCGAATTGCAACCGAAAACGAGCCAACGAGATGACTCTCAAGACCATGAATCTTCGCACCCATGCCGCTCTGAGCCTGCTTTTCGGCTTGGGGCTGATTTGGGTCTCCGGGGTTTCGGCCCAGAGCCTTCCGGACGGCCCCGGAAAAGCGCAATTGCAGACCGTTTGTACTGCCTGTCATGGCACTGGACAAGGTTACGGAGAAAGGTCGCCGGACCCCTGGCCAATGGCGGGGGGTTGTCGCGCTAATGAGGGCTTATGGCGCCACTGGGTCCAATGAAGACTTCGCGGCAATTCTCGGCTACTTGAATGCGAACCTAAGCAGGATGCCGACTGCTGAAGAGGCCGCGGAAGAGGGAGTGGACGGCGCTCCGCCTGCGAAGGAACCATCCGCCAAACTGCCTCTGGAGCAAGCGCGGGATCTGTCCGGCCCGTGGATGACCTCGATGTGGTACACCGTCCTGAACATGGGTCCGCGCGGAAGCCTTCCGACCCAGCAGCCCCAGATGCACGGCGTAAAGGACCCGGAAGCGCCGGTGCCAAGCCTTTTTACTCCCTGGGCGAAAGCCATCGTCGCCAAGTACTCGATGTACACTGATCCAGTCCTCACGTGTAACTCTCCAGGGCCCCAAGCATACGCTGCTCCTTATGCTTTTGAAGTTATCCCGAGCCCCGGCCGGCTCAATATGCTCATGGAGTACTACCATGTGGTCCGCAGGATTTACATGGATGGCCGCGAGCACCCCAAGGGAAACCCCGACCCGAATGCCATCGGCCATTCGATCGGCCACTGGGAAGGAGAGACCCTGGTGGTGGACACGGTGGGGTTTAACGATAGCCCGGTCCAGCTAATCCCCCACAGCGATGAATTGCATCTGGTGGAGCGCATGAGACGCATTCGGGACGGAAACGTTTTGGAGATCGAAGTAACGCAGGAAGATCCCAAAGCCTATACGCAACCGTTGACGCAAACTATGTACTTCAAGAGAGATCCGAGCCTCGAAATGATTGAGCATAACTGCGACGGTGAATTGGACTATTCTTCGCATGCCCCGAAACCCGCAGTAAAGTGAATGTCCAAATGGCAGACCGCGTAGTGCTCGCGCGCGCCGTTAGAGGGATGAAATGGCGCGAGCGGTCTGTGTTCTATTCGCTGGTACTTGGCGAGTTTTGTCGCGTTGCGGCGTTAAATCCCAGCAAAGCGCTCACCCAATATTCAATCAGCCACTGGACTCAGGAACAGGGACTTCCGCAGAACACCATTAGCGCCATCGCCCAAACCGCGGATGGCTATCTGTGGTTAGGCACGGATGAAGGATTAGCCCGTTTCGACGGCTATGAGTTCGTGGTTTTCAGCCGCGATACGGGCAAGCTGCCCTCGAATTCGATCCTCGCCTTGGTTGCGGGCCCCGACGGCACCTTGTGGATTGGCACACCCAGTGGGTTGACCGAGTATCGCAACCGGACGTTCCGCACCTACACCCAAAAAGAGGGATTGCCGGGAAACTCAGTCTCGAGCCTATTCGTGGATCATGCCGGAATTCTGTGGATCGTCGCCGGCGGGAATCTCAGCCGCTTCGATGGGAGCAGCTTCACCAATTACCTGCGGGAGCGTGACATCCCGATCAATGTGGTCCGTGCCGTGACCGAGGACGCGCGGCACATTCTGTATGTGAGTGGTACCAACTCTGTTGCCCAGTATGTGAACGGAAAGTTTGTCGAACTAATTCCGGCGGCTGCCTTGCACAGCGGACTTCCCGGGCAAGATTTTGGCGGATCACGCCGGCAATCTCTGGATTCTCGGCGTGCGGGGACTCATTCGCCGTTCACCGGACGGAAGCATTATGCGCTACGGCGCTCGCGAGGGCCTTTCGGATTCTTTTGGGCTGAACACGATTCTGGAAGATCGCGGTGGCAGTATTTGGGTGGGCACGGATGGTGGGTTGGCCCGATTCGAACACGGGCAATTTCACACCCGCGTGGAAGCTAGCGGTGAGCAATCCGAAGTCCGCTGCCTGTTAGAGGATCGAGAGCGCAATCTATGGATGGGCGGCAGCCCGGGCTTGATGCGCCTGCGCGATGACGTGTTTCGAGTTTATGGCAAAGAAGAGGGACTGCCGAGCGATGAACCGAATACCATTTTTCAAGACCGCCTGGGGACCACCTGGGCCGGTTTCCTGGACGCTGGTTTGTGGCGGTTATCGTCGTGCTCGGGTCGCTCTGCCTGGAGGTCGCCATCGTCTGCCAAGGGCCGCGTCTTCTCTATTCGGGAAACGCACAGCGGTGAGTTGCTCGTGGCCACACGCGATGGTCTGCTGCGGGTGAAGGACGGCGCTGTCCGGATGTTTGTGCCAACGGATCCGATGGGGCGGAAGCGGGTGTTCGATGCTATGGAAGACTCACATGGACGGCTCTGGCTGGCGCTTCCCAATGGCTTAGCGGAATTGCAAGGGGAAGTAATGCGAATTGTGATTCCGGCGGCCGGACCCCTGATGGAGAACTCGTTTGTCACCTTGGCGGAGGGGCGCGAAGGCTCTCTGTGGGCCGGCGCCATGCGTGGCGGCCTGTGGCACTTGACTCCCAACGGACGCCGGTTGTACACCACTGCCGACGGTTTAGGCAGCGATCAAATCCGCTCCTTATATCAGGATCCCAATGGCATGTTGTGGGTGGGTACGCTGGGTGGCGGCTTGCACGCATTCCATGACGGAAAATTCGTCAGATTCACCGCTAGAGACGGGCTGCTAAGCGATAACATCTCGAACATCCTGGACGACGGTGAAGCGCTGTGGCTGAGTACAACGCGCGGCATCTGCCGGATCTCGAAACAGCAATTGCGCGATTTTGCCGATGGCCGGATCACGCGCTTGGAGCCACTGAATTATGGCGCGGCGGATGGCCTGCGCAGCGCCCAGTCCTCGCCGGAAATTGGGTCGGGAGCAAGCCGGCACTCGGACGGCAGCCTGTGGTTTGCTACCGCGCGGGGCATTGCCGTCTACCATCCGAAATGGCCGGCTCGAGCGAGGTTCGCGCCCCCCACCTACATCGTGGACATGACTGCGGATGACCGTCATTTTGACTGCGCCGCTCACCCGCGCATCCCGCCTGGCCACGGACGCGTGGAGATTCGCTATGCGGCCATTTTTCTGAGCGCCCCCGAGCGTGTGCGTTACTTTTATAAGCTCGAGGGGCTGGATTCGGAGTGGATCGGTGCCGAGAGGCCGGCGCACGGTTACCTACAATAACCTGGGCCGGGGGAATTACCGCTTTCGTGTACGAGCGCAGGCGCCGGACGGGATCTCCAATGAGGCATCCTACGAATTCGAACTCCTCCCGCACTACTACGAATCGAGCTGGTTTCGTTCGCTCTGCGCAGCATTAGCCGCCATGATCGCCTGGATGATGTATCAACTCCGGATGCGGCATGTGCGTTCCCATTTGGCGGCTGTCCTCCAAGAGCGCTTGAAGCTGGCTCGGGAAATTCACGACACCCTGGCCCAGGCCTTCGTGGGCATTTCCGCGCAACTCGACGCACTCGAAACCTGCCTTCCGGAAAACTTGCGTCCAGCCCATATATATCTGGAGCTGGCCCGCCGCATGTCGCAGCATAGCCTGACAGAAGCACGGCGTTCCGTGATGGATCTGCGTTCGGCGGCGTTGAATAATCAAGATCTCTCCGCGGCGCTCCAATGCGGAGCGCGGAACTGGACCCAGGGATCAGCCGTGGACGTGGAGGTGGACGTCAGAGGAGATGTGCGGACGTTGTCGGAGGATGTGGAACACAATCTGTTGCGCATCGCACAGGAGGCGGTCACGAATGCCCTGAAGCATGCCCACCCCAGCAAAATCACGGTGAGGCTTCTTGGGAACGATCGCAATTTGACCCTGCGAGTGAGCGACAACGGCTGTGGTTTCGAGCCGGAGGACGCCTTTGTGGGGATGGGAGGCCATTTCGGTTTGATAGGGATTCGCGAACGCGCGGAGCGCATAGGCGGCGAATTACGGCTGGAAAGCCAACCCGGTCGTGGAACTCAGGTAGAAGTTTCGGTACCGCTGTCATGAGCTCGAAAATCCGCATTCTTGTGGCTGAAGACCACCTCGTGGCGCGGGTGGGAGTGAGCGCCATTATTAACCGGCAAACCGACATGGTGGTCGTGGCTGAGGCAACCAATGGGAAGCAAGCCGTGGAACGCTTCCGCAAACACCTTCCGGACGTCACGCTGCTGGACATGCGCATGCCGTTGATGTCGGGTGTGGAAGCGGCTATTGCCATCCGCGGCGAGTTCCCCAACGCCCGGTTGATTGCGCTCACTTCGTATGGCGGAGATGAAGACGTGAGGCGAGCACTGGCTGCAGGCGTGAATGCCTATCTCACCAAGGACGTACTCAGGAAGGAGTTGCTCGATACCATTCGGACGGTGAACGCAGGGCGAAGATACATTCCAGAGGCGCTTGCAGCCGCATTGGAGGCACAGAGCGACGCCCCAACGTTGAGTGAACGCGAAATCGAAGTGTTGGAACTGGTGGCGAGCGGACTCGCGAACAAGCAGATCGCCTATGTCTTAAATATCGCGGAAACCACCGCCAAGAACCATGTGAAGAACATTCTGCACAAACTTGGCGTGCACGATCGGACGCACGCGGCCACGGCGGCCATTCAACGCGGAATCATCCATCTATGACATCCCGATCATGATCCGAATGGATCATTGTTCGCCCGAAATATGGATGATAAACTCCATTGGCCTGCAGGACCCAGACAAGATATGAACCACTTTAGATTCGTCAGGACCATGTCGGGATCCCGCCTGATCGCATGCGCATTTCTTGTTGGTTCGCTTTGGGCCGCTGACCCCGATGGCGCCGCGCTCTATCAAGCACACTGCGCCACCTGTCACGAAAACGCCAACGCGGAATCGCACGCACCGAAACGCGAGCAGATCGCCGCGCGCAAGCCCGAATCAGTCGTGGCTGCGATGTTCGACGGCGCCATGATCGTCCAGGCGTCCGGGTTGACCCTGGAAGAAGCACGCGCCATCGCGCGATTTATCACCGCGAAAGAGTTTTCCGCGGTTTCCGAAGTTTCCATGGGAAAGTGTGAGGCGCCCGGGAAAAAGCTTTCACTCGCGCCGGGCGATTGGAAGGGATGGAGCCTCGAACTCGATAATTCCCGTTATCAGGCCAAGCCCGGGCTGAGCGCCGCCGATATTCCCAGGCTCAAATTGAAATGGGCCTTCGGCTTCCCTGGGGATAGCCAAGCATACGCCCAACCTGCCGTTGTGGGCGGCCGCTTATTCGTGGGTAGCGCCGGCGGGAAGGTGTATTCGCTCGATGCGGCCACTGGATGCACGTATTGGAGTTTCAAAGCGGATGGCCCGGTTCGCACCGCCATCAGCATCGCCCGGTCGAAAACCGGCGGCCGTTACATTGCGTATTTCGGCGATCTGCATGGCGACGGCTTACGCAGTCGATGCGAGCACTGGCGCTCTGATCTGGAAAATGAAGGTGGACGACCATCCCTACGCGCGCATCACTGGGTCACCCATTTTTTATGACGGCCGTTTACTCGTCCCCATGGCGTCCATGGAAGAAGCATCGGGAATGACGCGCGGATACGATTGCTGCACGTTCCGCGGGCAGCCTCGGCTGCCCTGGATGGCGAGACTGGGCGCCAGCTTTGGAAATCGTACACCGTGCTCGACCCTCCCAAGGCCTACAAGAAGAATAAAGAGGGCGGGCAAAAGTACGGCCCTGCGGGCGCGGGAGTCTGGTCGGCGCCTACCATCGACGCCAAGCGCAAGCTTGTTTATGTGGCCACGGGCGATTCTTACACCGACGTTGAAATCAATACCAGCGACGCCATAATGGCGTACAACATCGACAACGGAAGCTTGGTATGGGTCAGCCAGGTTACCGCCAAGGACAATTACATCGTTGGCTGTCCCGCGTCGCCGACTTGCCCCGATGAAGTGGGTCCCGATTATGATTTCGGCAGCTCTCCGATTCTGCGAACGCTCCAGGGCGGTAAGCAGATCATCATCGCCGGCCAGAAATCGGGTGTCGTTTGGGGCCTCGATCCGGATCAGAAAGGCAGGGTCCTCTGGAATACGAAACTCGGCGCAGGCAGCGTAATGGGGGGCGTCGAATGGGGGCACGGCGCCGATAGCGAGAACACCTACGTCGCTATCTCCGACGTCGCCGCTCGTGAGGGCGCGCAGCCTGGCATCTCGGCGCTGAAGCTCGCCACCGGCGAGAAAGTGTGGAATACGCCTGCTCCCAAAGTGACCTGTGCGACTCAGAACGGATGCTCTCCGGCGCAAGGAGCGGCCGTATCGGTGATTCCAGGCGCGGTTTTCTCAGGGGCGGTAAACGGCCATTTCCGAGCTTATTCCACGCAAACCGGTGAGATCCTTTGGGACTTCGACACAGCAAAACCTTTCGATACGGTCAATCAGGTTGCAGCCAAAGGTGGATCGATTAACGGCGCAGGCCCCGCCATCGCGAACGGCATGGTGTTCACGAATTCCGGTTACGGCTTTGTCGGCCAAGCGGACGGCAACGTCCTGCTCGCATTTTCGGTTGACGGAAAGTAGCGCGAAAGAGATATGAGACTTCGAATGCGTCTGGGATCGCATGTGCCTTTCTTCTTGGTTCGCTCTGGGCCGCTGACCCTGACGGCGCCGCGCTCTATCAAGCACGCTGCTCTGCGTGTCACGACAACAACAGCGCGGAAGAACGCGCACCGAAACGGGAGCAGATCGCTGAGCGCAAGCCTGAAGCAATTGTGGGCGCGATGTTCGACGGCGCCATGATCGCCCAGGCATCCGGGTTAACCCTGGACGAGGGACGCGCCATCGCTCGATTTATTACCGGGAAAGAGTTTTCCGCGGCGTCCGACGTTTCCATGGGAAAGTGCGAGGCGCCGGCGAAAAAGATTTCATTCGCGCCGGGCGATTGGAACGGATGGAGTGTCGGACCTGACAATTCCCGTTATCAGGCCAAGCCCGGGCTGAGCGTGGCCGATGTTCCCAGGCTCAAGGTCAAATGGGCCTTCGGCTTCCCCGGAGACAGCCGGGCATTCGCCCAACCTGCTGTTGTGGGCGGGCGCGTATTCGTGGGCAGCGCCGGCGGGAAGGTGTACTCACTGGATGCATCTACCGGGTGCACGTATTGGAGTTTCAAGGCTGACGGTGCGGTTCGTACCGCCATCACCATCGCCCGATCGAAAACCGGCGGCCGTTACATCGCATATTTCGGCGATCTGCGTGGAACGGCGTACGCAGTCGATGCCAGTAGTGGCGCTCTGATCTGGAAGGTGAATGTGGACAACCATCCTTACGCGCGCATTACTGGCTCACCGATTTTTTATGAGGGCCGATTATTGGTGCCCATGGCGTCCTTCGAAGAAGCATCGGGGATCGCGCCCGGGTATGAATGCTGCACGTTCCGTGGGAGCTTGGCTTCGCTCGATGCCGAGACCGGGCGCCAGCTTTGGAAATCATACACCGTGCTCGACCCCCCCAAGGCCTTTAAGAAGAACAAAAACGGCGGGCAAATGTACGGTCCCGCGGGTGCGGGGGTCTGGTCGGCGCCTACCATCGACGCCAAGCGCAAGCTTGTTTATGTGGCCACGGGAGATTCTTACACTGACGTTGAAATCAATACCAGCGACGCAATACTAGCATTCACGATCGATAACGGAACCTTGGTATGGGTCAGCCAGGTAACCGCCCACGACAATTTCATCGTTGCCTGCCCCGACAGATCGCCGAATTGTCCCGAGGTTTTGGGTCCCGATTATGATTTCGGCACTTCTCCGATTCTACGCACCCTTGCAGGCGGTAAGCAGATCATCGTTGCCGCCCAGAAATCGGGTGTTGTTTGGGGCCTGGATCCGGACCAAAAAGGAAAGGTCCTCTGGAATACGAAAATCGGCGCCGGTAGTGTACAGGGCGGGGTGGAATGGGGGCACAGTGCCGATGGCGAGAACACTTACGCCGCTGTCTCGGACGTCAGGGCTGGTGCAGACGCGCAGCCGGGCATCTCGGCACTGAAGCTCGCGACGGGCGAGAAGATATGGAGTACGCCCGCGCCTAAGGTAACTTGTGCGACGCAGTCTGAATGCTCACCGTCCCAATCGGCGGCCGTGTCGGTAATTCCAGGCGCAGTCTTTTCGGGCGCGCTGAACGGCCATTTCCGCGCCTACTCGACTAAAACCGGCGAGATCATTTGGGATTTCGACACTGCGCGGCCTTTCGATACGGTCAATAGGGTTCCCGGTAAGGGCGGATCGATTAACGGCGCAGGCCCCGCTATCGCGAACGGCATGGTGTTCACCAATTCCGGCTATGGCTCGGGCCGCCAATTGGACGGCAACGTCCTGCTCGCGTTTTCGGTCGATGGGAAGTAGCTGGAAATCGCCAGAACATCGTGGCAACATTCATTCGTAGAAATGTACAATAACCCCACCATGTCAAAGTTCCTTCAGCCACGCGTGACTCGCCGCCAGGCCCTGGAAGCGTTGGGAGCCGGCGCCGCAGCCGCTGTGATCCCGAGCGGTTTATTCGCTCAAAAGCCCCAATTTCCGAAGGGCGCGATCATACGGACGATCCTCAAGGACTACGCCCCGGACGAGTTGTCGGGTGGCGCCACGCTCTTTCACGAGCACTTGCAGCTTGCCCCGGACTTCTTAGCGCGGTTCGCCGCAGCCGCCGCGGCGGCACGTGCCGCGAACGGATTGCCGCCGACTCCTGCCAGACCTGGAGGCGCAACAACACCTCCTGGTCCCGACATCATGCACGACGTGGACCTGATGTCCGCTGAAGTCACCAAGGCTGCACGTGAAGGCAACATTGCCTGTATCGTGGACGGTGGGCATAAGGAGATGGGCCGGGACATCAACTTCCTGCGCCAGGTGGCGATGAAATCGGGCGTGCCGATCGTAGTGGGCGGCGGGTTCTACTCGCAGCCCTTTTACCCGAAGGAGATCTCGACGATGAGTGAGGACCAGATTTTCCGCGCGCTCATCAAGCAGGCTGATGACGACGTCGTCGGCGCGTTTGGCGAGATTGGATCGTGGGACGAGATTACCGCCGATGAAAGAAAGGTGTTCCGCGCTGTCGGCAGAGCTCACGTCGCGACGAACATCCCGATCTTCACTCACACCGGAATTCCGGGGAAATCGGCGCTGGAGCAGCTCGATATTCTCGAAGATGCCGGAGTGAAACCCGAACGCGTTGTCATCGGCCACATGGGAAATCTTGTCGACCCAAATGTGTACGTGCAGAAACAAATTTGCAGGCGTGGCGCTTTCGTGGGTTTTGATCGGCAGGGAAGCAACAACGACGCGCAGCAGGTGCCGCTAGTCATGGCGCTCCTTGAGGCTGGCTTCGCGGATCACCTCATGTTTTCAGCCGATGCATCGAGCGGCTACGCGAAGACGATCACGGTTTTTCTGCCGAAGTTGAAGGCGGCGGGCGCAACCGATGAGGTGCTCCGCCACATCACGATCGACAACCCTCGCCGATTTCTTGCGTTCGTTCCCAAAAGGCCTCGACGAGATGAAACGAAAGGCAAACGGTAGAGAAGTGTTCGGGTAGACACGATTCGTCAATTCGCTACGAACAAAGCACGACGGTGATAATGGTTCAGTTTGACACGCAACGACATGTTTCCTCGCAAGTTCCTTGGCTTCTGTGAAGTTGGCCGCAGCCCTAACTTGCTCCCGTAAGCTGCGCCTGTCGCATCCGTCAGCTTAAGAACCCTCATGACATTAACGCAAGAGTGGGGCGGGCCTGCCGTTTGCGTTGCATGTTGCGAGCGCTCATGCCCGCGATCTCGGCAGCCTGGATCCAAGTGATTTCTCAGCGATCGCCTTCAAGATTACGTCCTGTAGTTTCATCATCTGCTCCGTTTCTCGGGCGGGTATCATCTGGCTCGGTTCCACTTCGCCAGATTCGCCTGCCCGGCCTGGACCGGACAACTCGCTTATCTATAAAACCGGACAACCAACGTGCTAACGACAGGCTCCGTTTCAACACTTGCAAAGCCAGCCGCACCCCGATAGTATGCAAAGAACCGCTAAAGCCTATAAATTAGAGAGGGTTGGCTGACGAAATCAGCCGCCTTTACCGATTCATAAAGGGATATCGATGGGAACGCCGGAAAACCCGCATGAAGCCGCTGCGTCGGCTATGGGGTATCTCTTCCAGTGCCGCTGCGCGCTGATGGAGGGGCTGCGTGCGGTGCAGGACAATCCCCAACTGCTGATCTCGATCGAGAAGTTCGACGACGTCGCGTTCGAGGTGAATGGCGAGCCGACCGATCTCATCCAAACGAAGCACCACATCGGCAAGACCGGAGACCTGACGGACGTCAGCGTCGATCTCTGGAAAACAATTGGCATCTGGCTCAAGCGCGTTGCCGGAGATGTTGAAGCGCCGTTCCGGATGAAGTTCGTCCTGCTGACTACGGCACACGCCCCTGAAGACTCCGCCACCTCGTTCCTGCGCGCGCGCGACAGGAATGAAGAAGCCGCCGACAAGCTACTGATGGCCGCCGCAAAGCGATCCCGGAACAAGGAAATTGCGAGCGCCTGCGGGATTTATGCGGGCCTTCCCGAAGACGTCCGTCTGAGCCTGCTGCGCGCGGTCATCATTCTCGATGCCTCACCGAACATCATCGATGTCCGCGAAGACATCGAACGCGAATTGCATCATGCGGCGCCACGCGATCAGATCGGAAATCTCGTCGAACGCCTTGAAGGCTGGTGGTTCGCTGCGGTGATTCGGTCGCTGAGCGGGGCAGGACCAGCCGCCATTCCTGTGTTGGCGATCGAGCAGCGCGTCGACGAGCTCCGGGAGGAGTTCAAGCGCGATGCGCTGCCCGTCGACTTAAAGGGGGCCGCCCCGTCCGAGACCATTGTCGCCGAGTTGGACAAGCGCCCTTTCGTTCGCCAGTTGCGCAGGATCGAGATCGGGCCGAAGCGGATCGAGTACGCCATTCGAGATTACTATCGCGCATCCGAACAGCGGTCGCGATGGGCGCGGCAGGAGCTCCTGATCGACGGAGAACTGGAGCATTATGAGCGTGACTTGACGGAGGCCTGGGAACCGCGCCATGCGGCCATCGTCGAGGAATCCGACTCCTGCGCGCTGGATAAGAAGGTTGCGCTTGGCCAGACCATTTTCAGGTGGGTCGAGCAAGACGCGAATTTCCCTCTCCGCACGGTCCGCGAGCGCTTCCTCACCCATGGCAGCTATCACATTCTGGCAAACCGGTTTGCGGTAGGGTGGCACCCGGATTTCAGGGACGACGCGGGTCAGCCGGAAAGCGGGGAGAAGTAGCATGCAGGTATGGTCAAAACGCGTCGTCGAGGAGGCGAACCTATTTAATCCCGCGTTCTGCGCAGTTCTCCTTGCCAAAGCCGCCGAGGAATTCACAAAGAAGACTCAACAGCCGCTCCCTTTCGCGGTCGCATTTCTCGTGCTGCCGGTCGTTCTCCATCACGGCACGCGGACAACCCTTCCCAGCTCGACCATCACCTCACTCCTGCCGTGGATACAGGATCATCGCGAGCAACTCGTTAACTTCGCAGGGCGCGCCTCCGTCCGGGAGGCGGTCCTGTTCGGCACACAGAACGAAACACTCGCGGTTACGGATTCCGGCGGCGTTGCCGTCGGCGCCCGCAGACAGTCCGCCACCGAAAGACGAACTGGTCTTTTTACGGCTGAGGCGCGCGAATGCGTAGAGCGCGCCGGTTTTCTCGGACGCTGGTTTGCCGCCGCCGGCACACCGGCGACGATCTATTCAGCGTGGGGGATCGCGCCATGAGCCTTCAGATCGCCAAGCTTATCCTCTACAGCCGCAAGGGCGAGGTGCGTGAGCTCGAATTCAACCCAGGACGGCTCAATGTCCTGACCGGCGCCTCCAAGACCGGGAAATCCGCCATCATCGATATCGTGGATTACTGCACGGGCCGCAGCGAGTGCAACGTCGCGGATGGCGTCATCCGCCGCTATGTGGGCTGGTACGCGATTCTCTTTCAGCTCAACGGCTCACAAATCCTTGTCGCCCGTCGCAACCCGCCGGTCGGAGAGCGCACGAGTCCCGATGTCTACATGGACCGCGGCACCGTTATAGCGGCGCCGCCCGCATTCATCCTGACCAAGAACACCACGGTCGACGCGCTCGAAAAGTTTCTCGGCGCGGCCATCGGAATCAGCGAAAGCGAACATCGTCCACCGATGCCGACGCGAGATCCGCTGGAGGCAAACTTCCGCCACGCGCTGTTGTTCTCGTTTCAGGACCAGAATGACATCGACAGCAAACAGCGTCTGTTCCACCGGCAGGGCGAGGATTTCATCAGTCAGGCCATCAAGGACACCCTGCCCTATTTCCTCGGTGCCATTGACGAAGACCGCCTCCTAAAGCAGGCACAACTCGAGCAGGCTCGCCGCCAGCTGCGCCAGCTTGAGCGGCAGTTGCGCGAGGCCGAGGCCATCGACAGCACCAGCTACCCGCGAGCACAGGCGCTTTTGGACGAGGCCAAACAGGTCGGACTGGTCGATGAGCGAACCGCCGCGACGACATACGAGTCGGTCATGGCGGTCCTGCGGCGCATAACGCGGGAAGATCAGATTCAGGGCGAGGCCGTCATGGGCGATGGTGAGGATCTGCTGGCATCGCTGCGGGCCGAGCGGCAGGGCCTGCGCAACGAGCTCGAACGGGTCAACGCGGAAATCCGCTCCACGAGAACCTTCACCCTTGAATCGAGCGGGTACGAACGCGAAGCCAAGGAGCAGCGCGCGAGACTGAGTGCTGTCGGCCTGATCAGGCCGGACGGACACGATCCCGACGTTTGCCCCGTATGCGAGAGCCGTCTGGAGACACCGGCGCCGACAGTAGTACAAATCGAGCAGTCGCTCCGGGATCTCAGTGAGCAACTGGAAGCGGTCGAAGCCGAGAATCCCCGCCTGCAGGTTCGGCTTGCCTCCTTGCTGGCGGAAGAAGCGGCTCTCCAGGACCGTCTGCGGGATAATCAGCATCGAATCAGCGCGCGCATGCGGGAGAACGAAATCCTCCGGGTACAGCAGGAGAACTTTCATTCTCCAGGCCCGTGCGATCGGCAAGATCAGCCAGTACATCGAGACGGCCAGCACTGGCGATGCGGGTTCCGGCCTACGCAAGCAGATTGCGGTTGCACGCTCGCGCGTCGCGGTTCTTGAAAGCGAGCTCGATCCAGAGGCGATCCGCGAGAAGCTGAGCGCGTTCACGAATATCATCGGCCGTTACATGAACGAATACTCAGACAAGCTAGACCTTGAGCACCGCGGAAGCCAGCTTCGCCTAGACATTCGTAACCTGACCGTCGTGGCTGACACCCTCGATGGCCCGGTCTCGCTCTTTCGAATGGGGAGCGCCGAAAACTGGGTCGGCTACCATGTGCTGGCGCACCTTGCCCTGCATAAATGGTTCAGACAGAAAAACAGGCCGGTTCCGGGCTTCATCATGTTCGATCAGCCATCGCAGGCCCACTATCCCCCCGACCGGGACGCAGAAGGCTCAATCGAAGTTCTCGCGGATGAGGACCAGACGGCGGTCCTCCAGTTGTTTAAGCTGATTGCCGACGCGGCAGCGGAACTTGCGCCGGACCTGCAGATCATCGTCATGGATCACGCCGACCTCAAATGCGACTGGTTCCAGAATGCTGTCGTGGAGCGCTGGCGCAAGGGTCAAAAACTCGTGCCGCTGTCCTGGCAAACCCCTTAATCGCCGAGCACAGGTCGCTGGCTGAACAGCAGCCCGCCCGGGCTCGCGGTCTCCTCACCTCACCCCAGGCCTGCAGATCTGGTCGAAGATGCCATTTTCGCCGAATTTCTGTTGGTCGCTCCAATCGTCGGACGTATCCTGTAGCTGCTAGTATCCACTAATGGGCAAGACGAAGCCGCCCCGACAAAAAACCCTCCCAGATGTGGAAACCGCCGTCCTTGCCAGGAGCGCCCGGCGCTGCACTCTCTGTTTCCACCTCACAGGCGATTTGAAGGAAAAGCTCGGCCAGATTGCCCATCTTGATGATGATCCTAGCAACCGAGCGGAAGTTAATCTCGCTTGGATGTGCCTGGAGCACCACAGTCTGTACGATTCGAAGACCAAACAGCATAAAAACTACACGATCGCCGAAGTGAAAAAAGCTAGAGACAAGTTGTATGGAGCCATTGCTTCTGGCGAGCACCTTGCTCATTCCAAAAGGGCACGAGCCAAAGCAAACCGTGAGCGAGCTCCGGGCAAATCTAAACGAACGAACATCGGTAAACGACCGAAAGTCGTTGCCACTAAGTATGGCAACCTGCCAAACGGCAAAGAAGCTTTGCATTTGCACAACGAGGGAGACGTTGCCCACGCTGTTCGCGCAGATGATCTGAAGCTCGGGGAGTGGGTTGTTAAGTTCGACGAACTTTCGTTACTCAAGAACGAAGGCCATTTGGCTGTCGCATCAATACAGAAGATCACGCATCTTGAAAACGCCAAGCACATCGATACTATCGATAGTCTTGACTACGCGTGGCGTGATGCACAGAGGCCCGGTCTAATTGAACGCTTGCCGATACACATCTTCTATAAGGATTTCGAGAGCAATGAATTTCGGGCAGTGTGTTCTCTTGAACGTGATGTCCTTGTGAGAGGAAGCGCCCCGTTTCGTATCACAAATTGTCAAGATGAGCTCGCCAAAGAAGTACGACCATCGCAACCGGCAACCCGTGGCAGATTCAAACCAACACTTGTCGATAGAGGACCCGGTAATACGGACCCAGTGCTGCCTGGGTTCAAACGAACATACATTGTTGGAATGAGAATAGCCAACTAGCAGTGAAGGTGACTGCTCACAATGTGCGGGCGCGTCTTGAATACGAGCACGCCGACGGTATTGACACATTCAAGATTAATCCTGGTGGATGGATTATCAGCGGCGGGGAGCAGCGAAGGTCTTGTTCTACAGGAATCGACCTAGCTTCTGGTGAAATGCAAAAGCTAATATTATTGAGCGCTAACGAAAAAGGTGAAGCCCAAACCATCAAGGTCGAGGGGAACATGCGGGTTAGCATCGGCCCAGGAAAGATTTCGAAGTATGGCGACTGGACGATAAGAGGCACTATCGCGGGCGACAATTGTGAACCGCTGGAAATCGCCTATACGTTCCACATTGGAGACGAAGGTGTGGTGCAAAGTCTCAGACGGGTGGACTCACAATGAGTTTTAGGGCGAGATCCTCTGGCGACCGCTGTCACGCCGACCTTCGTACGAGTGACGCGTGATACGGACGAAGCGGCACCGTTACCCCGGTTTTAGCAAGCAGCAGCTGATTGACCGGACCCATACGCGGCTATTCATCATGGGTGGATATATGGAACTTGTCGCTGAAACACTCTGCGGCGTCACGCACGGGCTGACGTGGATCGCGCAGGCGAAAACACTATCGCCAGATGGACGTGACGACCCGGGATGTGCGGGAGTTAGTCGGTTCGAAGGAGTTGTTGGTCGCAAAAGTTTTCTCAACGGTCGACGAGTGGTATAGGGAAATGCGGCTTCGCCGGTGCGCGCCGACCGCCATTGCACTGATCACCACGGAGGAGATCCCCTCTTCGGTTCGAAGGCTGGCCGACGGGGCAAGCATGTTCGTATTAGTCGCGTCGGACCTTTACTACCTTCTCGGTCCTTCCCTGAAGGAGTACACGGTTCGCGGGATCAAGAAAGAATTCAAAACAATTCGCGTTCTAATCTAAACTCGCGCCGCGCGTTTAGGGCCTCTTGCGGGATCGGCATCCTTCCTGCGACTTCTCAGATGCCGCCGCTGCGAGGTCATCGCGGGTAGGGCGCGCGTGTGCGTAGACCCTACCCGTGAGGTCCGGGTTGACGTGGCCGAAGGACTTGCTCACCCGGATGCAGATCGGGCCAGAACATCCGACGGTTAAAATGTTCCTAATCCACTCAAAAAACGTGTATGCTTGATTTGGTAGACGTTTTATCCAGGGACAGAACTCTACCTCTACACCTAGGGGCGCGGGCTGGCACCCCTAGAGTCACCTCCCGAAGTGGTCGGTGCTGTCATCCACAAAACAAGCCTATGTCCAGATATCAGAAACGTATCCCAATTAGGCGAACAGGGGTTTCAGCTGCATGGTCGACGAGCCGTGAGCAAAAAGAACTCCTGCCTTGCGCCGTCTCACTTTTTGAAGCTGCTCTGAAAAAACCCGTCTATGACGGGAATGAAAACGTTTGGGACCCCGTCTTGGAGCTACTCAATCTTCCTTTGGACTATCAACCTGTCATTGCCATCGTCTTGCGGGAGGAACGATGGCGGACGAGAGGGAACCCTAAGGCGTATATTGCGACCGCAGCATACCGCCAGGCGCAGTCCATGAAACTTCTTCCGGATCTTACCGACCATGGCTTTAGGCGAATCGAAACGCCAAGCGTACATAACAAAAACAATGGATCGCAAGTAGGCCTTCCAGGCCCAGATGGTGATGTTCCGCTCTCAGCTGAGGACAGGGCTGAATACAGCTCTTACCAGGGTGCAAATCCAAATGGCTGGGATCGTGTCAACCTGCCCAGGATTCCGCAGTGGCTGCGGAATCCTGTGGAATACGAAACGACCGATTGGAACAAGGTGGCGACTTATTCCGCTCTGAAACCCAGCATGGTTCGCTCCCTGGCTTTCGTCCTCTCATTGCGTTTCGGCGAGCATCTGACGCGCGAAGAAGCCATTCGCAGAGGCAGAAACAGGGTCTATAGCAAAAAAGTGGCAGCGGCCTGGAAATGGATTGATCGGAACTTCGAAACACGAATTGCGCCACTGTTTAAGATGGAGTCCGCACCGAAGATTACTGAACGGACTAACGCTCACCTCCCTAGGATTTCGGCTGGAGAAGCGATAAAGCGGGCAGTTGCGCGTGAACGAATCAACCCGATCGGTTCACCGAGCATCAAACAGGACCAGCATGACTTGCGTCGCTTCACGATCCTGCAGCCCGGAACTGAAATTTGGAAGCGCGATCGCTACGGCGTCATCGATGGGACGCCATACAGGACCGATTTGCGATGAAACGCTTGCTTTTACAAATTTCCAATCAGGAACATAGACAACAAATGTCCCAAAAACAACTCTCGGCTCGCACGTATGATTAGTAGAGCCATCAGGATTCCCGACTCGCTCCTTAGTTCTCGGCATTGATATCCGTCGGCGTTCCAGGATTCAAACTTCTTCACTGCACAATCTGGCTCGGTTCACGTAGATCGTTTCTAGCGACCTATACGAGGCACCCGCCGCGTAAATAGACGCGCTGTCCTCGCCATTGCTAACCTTGCAGCGTTTCTTGGGCACATGCAATCAGAGGCCAGAACTTCTTAAGAAAGTTCTGGCGAGCCACATCGTCACGAACGAAGACAACTGCTTACCTACCCTCCGTCCTGGTCGTTAAGCAGCACGACCACAGCAGTCGTACGCCTCAACGTCAAATGTCAAACCGTCGCGGCAGATCCAAACTCTCCGTGCGGAAGGCCATTGCCCCCAAACCGATAGACCATTCCGAATTGGCATGTGCGGAGCGTACCTTGGCGCGACTTGTTGCCCTTGCGTATGCCAGCGACCATCGAAATCTCATCGATCAAGATGAAGATGATAATGACTGCGCTACTGACTCGCCGACCACTTCCGCTATAATAAGCATAGAGCGCTGATCGAGCAGAAGTCGAGTAATATGAACCATTTAGAGCCGCTGTTGAACGCGCTGATTGGCGCGCAGGAACCCGCCAGGCGGCCTGCTAATAAAACGCCCGACAGCGCTTTCGCCTGGGCGCGGGTTTCCACCGGGCAACAAGAGGAGCGCGGGCTTTCGATGCCCGAACAGCTCCGTGCAATCCGCCGTTATGCACAGGCGCACGGGATCGAAATTGTGGATGAGTTTCAGGAGGCGGCCAGCGCTTACCGCCACCAGTCTCGGCGTCACGAGTTTCATCGAATGATCGACCGCGCCCGTAGCGATCCGGGCATCTCCATGATCATCGTTCATGATTTCTCGCGTTTCGGTCGCGACAGTAGTACTGCCAAGAGTGAGATCCAAGAACTTCGTCGCGCTGGCGTGGAGGTGGTATCTGTTAGCGATCCTAAGGTGGACGAAGACACCCCGGCCGGCGTCTTCATGCAGGCGATCACTTTCGCCAAGAATGAGGCTTACAGCAAGGAGGTAGCGTTCCACACCCGCAAGGGCTGCCGGGCGAACGTCCAGACCCGCGACGTCGAAACTGGCTGGTGCTTCAAGAACGGCGGCCAGCCTCTTTTCGGCTATGGTGCGGAGAGGCTCCATCGGGGCGAGGTGAAGCGAGGACGGCCTCTTATCAAGAGCATCTGGGTGCCGGATGACACAGTCGTTGCGGGGCGCCCGATGCGCGAATGGGCGCGACACTGCCTCGTGGAATTGGCGGGCAATGGTGCATCGCTCGAAGAACTCCGGGCGTTCTGCGAGAAGACCGGGATTCCTGGTCGGCGGAAGCAATATTGGGGAATCTCGACGTGGTACGCCCTACTGCAGCCGCATGTGCTCTTGCAGTACTGCGGTTACGCAGTGTGGAACGTCCACACGAAGGCCGGGCGAGAGCGACCAAAGGAGGAATGGGTCATAGCAGAGCGCGGCCACGAGGCGCTTATCACCGAAGAGGAAGCGAGGAGGATTGCTGAAGCTCGACGGTCGGTCGGTGGCAAGAAGCAATTCAATGCGGGAACCACCCGGAGCCGCGCCTCGCGCTACCTCCTAAGCGGTGGTTTGTTCCGTTGTGGTCGCTGCGGTGCCAACATGATCGGCTTCCACACCGATGGCCGGTTCTACTACGTTTGCGGAAGTCAGCCCTATCGGAGTGGGATGGGATGCGGTCCGGGGGTGTACGTGCCCCAAGCGCAAGTCGAATCTGAAGTCCTAAGCGGATTGGGTGACGTACTCGATCTATGCGCCGATCCGCACAAGTTCACGCGCGCGGTCAACAAGGAACTGCGACAAATCTGGGAGGCTTCCAGTGACTTCAAGCCGGACGCGGGCGAGCGAATCGCCGCCATCGACCGGAAGGTCGAGAACATCCGCCGTGCTGTCGAGGAAGGACTGAACGACGCGAGCTGGGCAAACACACGGCTGCGGGAACTACATACCGAGAGGGAGTTACTGGTTACAGCTCCCCGAAAGGCAAGCGGACCGCCCCAGCTTGACGTCGCGACTGCAATGGAGTATCGACGTCAGGCGGACAAACTACTCCGACAAGGTGGCCAAGCTGAGCGTAAGAAACTCTTGCGTACTCTGGTTGGGGAAGTGAAGCTGATGCCGCAGGACTTGGAGGTAAGTATCAGCTACCGTCTGCCCGAGGCCATTATGAATGGATTGGTTGCGGGGGATGGATTTGAACCACCGACCTTTGGGTTATGAGCCCAACGAGCTACCAGACTGCTCCACCCCGCAGTTAGATTCTAACGCAGGCTGTTCAATCGGTCAAACTCAGTCAACTCAGCCATCGCGCGCGCCCACGATATACTGGATTTCGCGCCCGAACCGCAATGAGTACACCCCCGCCGCTGAATATTTCCGACGCCATCGACAACAGCAAGTTCGGAAGCTTCCAAGTTGGCCTGTGCATCCTGTGCGGGCTGTGCCTGATCATGGACGGCTTCGACGTTCAGGCCATGGGTTATGTCGCGCCGGCCATCCTGCAGGAGTGGCACATCCCGAACTCGCAGTTCGGTCCGGTATTTGGCGCCGGACTGTTTGGTATTTTAGTCGGCTCGCTGCTCTTCAGCATGCTGGCGGACAAGATCGGCCGGCGGCCCGTGTTGATCGGCGCAACGCTGTGCTTCAGCGTCCTGACGTTTCTGACGGCCCATGCGGCGAACGTCAATCAGATGCTTGTGATCCGCTTCTTCGCGGGGTCGGTGTTGGGCGCCATTATGCCGAACGCAGTCGCGCTAGTTGGCGAATACAGTCCGCGCCGCCTGCGCGTGACGATCATGATGGCCGTGGGCAACGGATTCACTGCCGGGGCCGCCTTCGGAGGCTTCATCGCGGCGTGGCTGATTCCGCATTACGGCTGGCGCTCGGTTTTCTATTTCGGCGCGGCCGCCCCTCTGGTGATCGCCGCGATTATGATCGTCGCCCTTCCTGAATCGCTGCAGTTCCTGGTGCTGCATCGCAAACACTTGAAGCAGGCCATGAATTGGTTAGGACGGATCGACCCGAGCGCGCCGGCCCAACCCAGCCGATACTTCATCGACGAGCAGGAGAGAAAAGGTGTTCCGTGGATTCGGCTGTTTCAGGAGGGCCGCGCCGTTGGAACAATCCTGCTTTGGATCGTCAATTTCATGAATCTGCTAAACGTCTACTTTCTGGCGAGCTGGCTGCCGACGGTGGCCAAGCAGGCCGGACACGCCATGGGAACATCCGTTCTGGTGGGAACGATGGAGCAGCTGGCGGGAATGATCGGCGGCTTCACCTTGGGATGGTTCGTACGGCGCCTCGGCTTCGTTCCCGTGCTGACCTCCTGCTTCGCGCTCGGATGTATCAACGTCGCGCTCATCGGCCAGCCGGGCCTGACGCTGCCTCTATTAATTACGGTGGTGTTCCTGGCTGGATTCGGAATCGTGGGAGGACAGACCGCCATCAATGCGTTGTCCGCCACTTATTATCCGACCGATATGCGAGCCACGGGAATCGGCGCTGGGTTGGGCATCGGCCGCATTGGGGCCATCATCGGCCCGGTGGTTGGCGGCGTTTTGATGGGCCTGCATTGGCCCACCAACAAGCTGTTCCTCGCGGCCGCGGCGCCGGCCTTTGTTTCGGCTTTTGTGATGCTGGGGATGCACTGGGTGTTAAAGTCGCAAGCGCCGACCGCGGCGAGGATTCAGGTCCCCGAGTCCGTCACTTAATAGAAATCTCTTCCACCCCCATGTCGATCAAGAAGGGGGTTGTTTGGGATGGATAGGTCACCTGCTGGCCCTCCACTCTTGCAAACGGCGTCATGGCGTGCGGCTGGATCTTGGTGACGCTCAGGATTTCCAATACCGGGACGCCCCGAGCGAGCAGAGCGTCCGCAATTAGGGAACGGTGACATCGCCACGGAACCGCCTCGGCGCACATGATCGCGCTGGGTGCTTGCGAGGCGAGTTGCATTAAATCGTTCAGGTTTTGGTCGAACTCGGGCGTCTGCATGTAATCGGCGTAGCCGCGAAACGATGCATTGCGCCATCCGGTATTTATGGAATCCTTGCGCGGATGCCGGAGGCCGCCCAGGCCCGGCAAGTGACGGTATCCGATGCCCGCCGCTTCCAGGAGGGATGCGGGCAGGTTTTCGCGATTGAACTGGGGATTGCGCCTGGAACGCGGGATGGTTCGCACATCCACAAGCTGACGGATGCCGTGAGCTGCCAGCATCCGGACGAATTCGTCGATCGGGTGAGTGGAATGTCCAATAGTACTCACGGTCATGACATGCCGGTTCCCAAGCTCAATGTAACAGACTGCAAAAGTTCTGCAAGGTTATTGAATGCAAGTCATAGAAAATTTCTTCTTTACGCACATTCGGGCCGCAAATATACTAGAGGTGACCTCGTCCCCGTCGGCAGCAGTTGGATGGGAGTTCGTCACAACAGCGGAGTCCGCTTGCCTCCGAAGACGTGCTCATCGGCAGCGAGCACATTCACCAGCCTTCGAAAGCAAGGCGCATTAAATGACAACCAGTTTCGTATTCGCGGGCAATGGAATGTCCGCTGTAGCCTGCACGGAAGAACTTCTCAAGATCGGACAGTCTTTCGACATCACCATTTTTGGCGATGAACCGCACACTAACTATGACCGCGCACTGCTGCCCAGTGTGCTCGCCGGCGAGCGCGATTTCGACAGTATCATTTTGAATGACATCGAGTGGTATCAGGAGCATGGGATCCGAACGCGCCTGGGAATCCGCGTGGAGGAGATTGATCGCGCGGCCCGCGCAGTGCGCAGCAGCGATGGCGATTGGACCAGCTACGACAAATTGATTTTGGCCACCGGATCCATGCCCACGGTTCCTGCCGCGTACGGTTTGGACAAAGCCGGCGTGTTCTTCTTCGGCACGCTCGATGACACCCGGGGGATTATCGACGCAGCGTCCAAAGGAAAGCGCGCGGTGGTGATTGGCGGTTGGCTGGCGGCGGAAGCCGGGCACGGATTGCGAAAACGCGGCTGCGATGTGACGGTTGCCGAGATCGAAGCTGTGCTGGGCGATGGGCGCGTGGAAGCCGTGCGTTTCACAAACGGTGAAGAAGCGGCGGCTGATCTTGTAGTGATCGCCATGGGCTTCCGGCCGAATATCCAGTTGGCGATGGACGCAGGCCTGGAAGTAGACCGCGGAATTGTGGTGAACGATCAAATGGAGACTTCCGATCCATACATCTTCGCCTTGGGCGGGTGTGCTCAAAGCAACGAAGCGGAGCAGGCTAAGGTTCTCGCGGCGAATCTCTCGGGAGATCGCCTCTCCACCACCGTGCTGAGTAGACGATGACCGCCGCAGCCAGCCAGCCCGCCGCATAGTCCGGCTGCGCTGCCCATCGCATGCTTGCGGAGTGCATCAAGCCGAACCAGGAAAACGCGGCGGCGACCAGGCACCAAACCGCCGCGCGATCGAAGCGCCGGTCGATCAATTCGGAGATCACAGAAGCAACGACCAAAACCAGGAAGAGAAATCCGTTGCCCAGTCCAAGCACCGAGGACCAATAGATGGAGCGGTTCAGCTCGGCCTGGACTACTGGATTGGCTGCCGACAATTTCAGCGCCGGTAGCGCCGAGTTGACCGCGGTGGCTACGACTGCGCCAGCGGGAAGAACGAAGCCGAGCAACACCGCGCCCAGATACTTCGGATCGACACGCCGCAAGGTCGCCATGCCGACGCCGATGGAGACGTAAGCGATGATGGCCGCGAGAATCGGCCACGGAAATAGTTGCGCGACAAAGAGCGTGAGCCCGCTCATGACGATCGCCAGAACGGCGATGGGCGTCCAAAGCGCGAAGCTGATGCGGGCGCCCACGGCTTTATACGGCGGATGCATGGCGTAGATCACGGGAGTAATCACGCTTCCAGCCAGACCTGAGACCAGCGTGCCGAGGCCATCACACGCCAGCACGGCGCGCACATCGTAGTCGTCACCGGCCGCTGCGGCTCCGGCCACCGAGGCGATGTCCTGGAGCACTTGATAAATCGCGATGGGTGCAATCACGGAAAGATACGGGAGCGCGAGAGCCATGCCGCGCAAGGGTTCGCGTGTGATGGCGAAAGGAAGCTGGAGCGATGGGCCGGTCCATGCCGGATGAACATATCCGATTACCAGCGCGACGGAAAGCGGTACGATCCAGGCAGCGATGAACGGAGGAATGCGCCAACGTGTGATCGGAATATTAGCGAGAATGCCGGTGGCGACAATCGCCAGCGCGATCAGCCCGACCAGCGGCTGATCGAATACCCGCTGCAGCAGGACCAGCGCCAGGTAGCTATACATCGCCGCGCCGAAGACCGTCATCGAGGCCGGCTGCGGGATGAACCTGCGAAAGAGACCCGCAAAGGGCGCCGCCGCGAGCTTGATGATTCCGGTCCAAACCACCGCCGCCGCGCCGATCTCCCAAGCGCGGCCGATGTTGTGGTTTTCGAGATAGACCGGAAGCATGATCGACAGCGTGTACCCGATGACGGCGGGCACATTGTTGCCGTAAACGTGCGCGGTGACGTCGCTGCGTTTTTCGCGCTTGGCCAGACGGGCGGCCATAAGAACTAAACCAAGCGATCCGATCAGAAAGCCCAAGGCGTAGCCCGGCAGCAAATGCGTGACGCTGAAGCTGGCGGAAATACCAACCGGGAGTAAAAGGAATACCGGGATCACCATCTGCGCGAGATTGAAACCGACCTGCGCGATGGTGGTGTCGAGATCGCCTCGGCTGAACGCCCACCACCGGGGATGGTTCATTGAGGCCGGTGTCATGCGTTCAAATCTTAAACGACTCGAGCGATTCGGGCGCGAAGAGTTCGGCCGGCGTGAGGAGCCGCTTCGCCAGACCCTGCTCGTGGGAATAACGGAGGAAGGTTTCGAGCACGTGCACGTTGGGCTCTAAACCATACGGCCAGAAATCGCGGCCCATCAGCTTTTCGGTGTCTTCGACGTGTTGCACCAGCCAGGGCAGCATGGACTTCAGCGCTCCCATTTCATGCAGATCCTCATAGGTGTCGCGTTGCGCGAGCGTGAACGCTTTGCACAACGACTGTGCCAGCCAGCGATGCTTTTCGTACAGATCGCGGCGAATCACCACAACGTGCATGATCGGGAAGATTTTGGTCTTCAGATAATAGTCGCGTTCGACGGACTGGTAATCAGGAAACAAGCGGCGAACGTTTCCCGAGCCTGAAGCGAATGTCGAAGGAGCGCGGGCCGTGTAGAGCGCGTCGATTTCGCCGCGGTCGATCATTTGCGAAAGAGTCTTGGCGGCGGGAATCGGTTCCACGCGGACGTGAGGCGGCAGGGACAGCGCGATTTTCTCGGGGCGCCCGGGCTGCTCTTCGCCTCCGGTGAAGTAGGACGGACTGGTGACAGGCACGCCGTATTCGTCGCTCAAAATACCGCGAATCCAGACCGGCGCGGTCATCTGATATTCGGGGCTGCCCACGCGCTTGCTGATCAAGTCCTTCGGCTCGCGAATGCCGCTGTTGGCGTGGATGTAGATGCAGGAGTGCCGGAACATTCGCGAGGGAAAGACGGGAATCGCGATAAAGGGCGGGTTTTCGCGGAACAGCGACAGCGTGTACGACGACAGCGACATCTCGGCCACGTCGAACTCGGCGTGCCGCAGCATGCGGAAGAATGTTTCTTCGACGGGCAGATTGAGATAGTTCAGATCGACGCCGTCGACGGTGACGCGGCCTTCGAGCAGGGCGCGCGTTCGATCGTAATTCCAGCAAGCCAGTGTGAGCTGGAGTTTGGGCATGGACGAATCCGGATTACTGGTAGTAGGCCGGCGATTTTTTCAGCTTTGCGTTGGCCGCGTAATCATGTTCGATCCAGAGTTGAGCGCCGGACTTCTTGAGAAAATCCTCAACTTTGGCGCGGCTGGCGAGCGATTGTTCTTTATTGAACTCGAACGATGGCACGTGATCCGTATTGCGTTCTTCGTTGTAATGATAGAGGTCGCCCGCGACGAGCACCGGGCCGGTCTTGGGGAGCTTCAGAAACAGTACCTGGTGGCCGGGCGTGTGTCCCGGAGCGGGCTTGATGATCACGGTTCCGTCGCCGAAGACATCGTAGTCGGACGTTGCCGGAAGGATCTTAGTTTTGGCGTCCTTGAGCGCGCTGAAATTCTTTTCAGTTCTGACGGGCGCCGGCTTATCGGAAAACATGATGTCGCGCTCGGGCTGCTCGACCAGCCACGTGGAACCGGCGAACATGTTGGCGTTCGCGCTGTGGTCGATGTGGTAATGCGACATCGCCAGGTACTTGATGTCTTCGGGCTCGTAGCCCAGCGCTTCCAGTTGCGGCTTCAGGGGCCTGGAGACTTCGATGAAGCCTTGGCTGACCGGGCTTCCATCGCCTTTGAAATCGCTGTCGGGAACTACGCCGACGTCCCACATCAGAGTGCCTTTCGGATGCGCCACCAGGAAACACGGCACCGACATCTTCAACTCGCTGACGTGGTCGAAACCGAACGACTTCGCGTCGGCGGGTTTTAGGACGCCGCAATCGAATACGTAAAGTCGCAGAGATTTTGGCGGCTTGGGAGCGTGATGCGCGGGCGTGCTTTGAGCTGCTAGGGGAGCCGCGGCGAGGGCGATGATGGCGAAGATCTTTTTCGAGGACATTGCTCTGAAACTATATCCTATTTGTAGATCACAAGAGTGTGAGTAGGGGCTGGTTGTTAGTTCTTGGTTGTTAGTTCTTGGTTGTTGGCTGGACTCTTAACGCCAGTCGTCGATCACGTAGGCATCGGCGCGATTGAACCCGTCCGCATGCGGACGTTGCATGGCGACACCCTGCATGGTCACTCGATATCCGTGGGAGCGCATGCGCCGGTAGGCATCTTCGCGAGCCAGGTTCACGCCAGCCTCTACAGTCGCTCCGCGCGAGGATGCAAACGCTTCGCAAGCATCCAGCAACTTGTCGAAACGTTCACCGGCTCCGGCGCCGCCACGGGCCGCGCCGAACTTGACGTAACACGTCTTCTCGCCGCCCTCCGATCCGGGTCCGTTCAGGCACACTGCGAAAGCATCGAGAACACCGCGCGTGTATGTCAACACGACGTCGCCGGTGCGCTGCGCAAGTACGGCCCGGATTTCACCAGTCAGATCGAGTCCCTTATCGATCTTGTGGGTGAGCTTCCCGCATGCCTGGATGGCCTGTTCGCGCTGGCTTTTGGTGAAGGCCGATAGCAACGCTGGCGCAGGCGTCGCGGGTTAGCCTCCGGCGTGCGCGTCATGATCGCGGTGAGATAGCGCGGCCAGTAGCCGAACTTCTGGTACAAGCCCACGTGCTTGGCGCTTTGCGGGAACGTGAACAGCCCGGTGTGCCGCACGCCCCATCTGTCGAAAATCGTCATGGTGGCTTCGAGCAGCCGCTGCGCCACGCCGCGATCCCAGTATTCCGGCAGCACAGTCAGGGGTCCGAAGAACCCGAACGATCCCCAGCGCGTGGCTACGTTCGATCCGATCAGGCGGCCACCTTCGCGCGCCGCGATCACCTTGACGTGGGTCGAGCGCCAGCGCGGCGTCATCAAATCGCGGTCGCCCATGAAGTCGAGCGGATTGGGCAATCCCAGAAACGTTCCGAACGCCAGCCGGACAATACGGCCCGCCTCTTCGAGTTCGCTCTGTTTGAGCAGACCAACTTTGATGGGCCGATTCGTCGACATTGCTTTACTTCTCCTTCTAACCCGCGATTAGCGGCGGACAGCACGCCCCGGAGCAGCACCTGCCACCAGCTCACCTTTGCGAACAACAAAACTTCCACCAACCAGAACGAAAGGAATTCCGTCGGAGTATTGCGCTGGATTCTCAAAAGTAGCGCGATCGATTACACGCGCCGGATCGAAGACCGTGATGTCGGCGTCGCCGCCAACCTGCAATCGGCCCTTGGATTGGATGCCGAGCCTTTGCGCGGGCAGGAGTGTCATCTTTCGCAAGGCATCCATTAATCCCAGCACTTGCTCTTCGCGAACATACTTGCCTAACACGCGAGCAAAGGTCCCGGCCCCGCGGGGATGACCCTTTCCGTTCTCAATGGAGCCGTCGCTCGCAACCATGACTGTCGGATCCGCCATTGCGAGCCGCGCGATTTCTTCGGGTATGCCGTGAATAATCACCATGCCGCCCTGTTTTCGATAGCGGGCGAACGAATCCCCGTCCAGCCGCTCGCCGGTGGCCGCCCACTGAAGGTCGTGGTAGTCAATGCCCCCAAGATTGGCTTGCCAGCCGTCGGCGAATACCGCCGATGAGAGGTCCGTCATCGCCGCGGTATAGGGATAAGCTTCCGTGGTGACATCGAGGTCCCTGCGGCGGGAGCCCTCGATCATTCGCAACAGCACAGGCGTTTGGCGCAGCCCCATGCTGGTTATGTGGACGACATGCAACGACGCCCCGGTCGCGAGCGCGTCGGCAAGCACCTCCTGCAACGCATCGACTACGCCGGGCTCAACCGGACCAGCCTGACGCACATGAACATATATCGGCACGCGCCTCTCGGCGGCTAGCTCGAACAGTTCCAGGATCTGATCGCGGGGAACTTTCGGCGTGTACGCTATGCCTAACCCGATGCCGAGCGCCCCTTCATCCAGCCCTTGCCGAACCAACTCCAGGGTGAGAGCCCGCTCTGCCTCCGTTGGAACCCGGTTCACGCCGGCTTCGCGTGGGAGGAGTCCGGTGCTCGAGTCATGCATGGCAATTTTGAGTGCCGCGATATGGCCGGAAGAAGCGCCGAAGTTGATCAACGCGTGACCCTCCCGGGCCGCGTACCAGGTGGAGACAGGATTCACGCCGACTTCCAGCTCGAGCGCGGTGGTGACACCATCACGTGCCTTGAAGGCGTAATTTTCAGGCGTCTGACCGTGGGAATGCAGGTCGATGAAACCCGGGGCTACCACCAAGCCCTTCACATCCACTACCATAGCGGCTTCGAGCGGTGAAGCTGAGATTGCGGCAATACGTCCTCCCCGGATGGCCACATTGCGGATGGCATCCAGGTTTGTTTCGGGATCCATTACGCGGCCATTCGCAAGGACCAGATCATAAGTCTGGGAGAAAAGAGTAAGAGCGCTTAAGAGCGCGGCCGCAAGCAGGCGCATCACTATCTCCTATTGTCGTCTCCTATTGTCCATCGTCAGGCTTCCAGACGATAGTGCGTCTCGGCGCGGCGGTACAGCGGACGCCACAACAGTCGATTCACCGAGACTACCAGCATCGCCATAACGATGGTGGACAACAAAAGCAAAGCGAAATTTCCAGCGTCGGTGGCGGAGCTGATCTGGGCGCCGAGTCCGAAGGTGGAAAGCACTTGTCCCTTGAAGTGGAAATACTCGTCCACGATGCTGGCGTTCCAGGCGCCGCCGGAGGCCGTAATCAGGCCGGTGACCAGCTACGGGATCCAGAGAGGACGGCGGATGCGGCCTTCAAGCCATGGCGCAGCGCATTTAGCGAGGAACGCTGCTTGCCGGAATCGCTGCGTGGTCCGTTGGAGAGAAGCGCATTCGCGCGGTTGGCGAGATAGCGGGACACAGGGTCAGGAGTCGGGTTTGACATAAGAAGGCCTCTGATGCGGTTCTAGCACGGGCGGCGGGCGTTTTTGCGCGCAGAATCGCGGATGTTATTGGGTGGGAGCGAGAGATTGATGAGGGAGTGGCGTGAATGGGGGCTGCTTGTTAGTTCTTGGCGGTTGGTTGTTGGTGGACCGGCGTTCAGGGCAAGCAGCAGGGGGTTGATCACCGACGCCGTTTCATGGCGATATTCCATCGTCAAGTCTGGTCTTTGAGACGATGTAGAATGGACAGACGTCAGCAGCACACATGATGCCGAATCGGTTCCTCAGCGCAGTTCCTGTCTTGATGGCAGGGCTGTTTGTCCAGACGCTTTCCGCTCAACAATCTTGTGAAAGCCTCGCGAGTCTGAAACTCGCTCACACCAATATCATTTCTTCTGTTCTCGTTGCCGAAGGCCCATTTTCTGCATCGAGTGGGTTCGGAAACCTCCCGCCCGTCAATGTGCCTGCGCGCTGCGTCATCAAAGCCATAACGCGTCCCACGAGCGATTCCGAAATTAAGTTCGAAGTCTGGCTCCCAGCGGGTTGGAATGGTAAGTATGAACAAGTAGGAAATGGGGGGTGGGCGGGAGCCATTCCGACTTCGGCAATGATCGACCCCCTCCGGCGCGGGTACGCGACTGCTGGAACTGACGATGGTCACGCAGGAGGCGGAGGTGCCGATTGGGCAGTGGGACATCCCGAGAAGTTAGTCGATTTCGGATATCGGGCGGTTCACGAGACGGATTTACAGGCAAAGGCTCTCATTCGGGCTTTCTACGGAAAGGATGCTTCACTCAACTACTTCGTGGGCTGTTCGGATGGCGGCCGGGAGGCGCTGATGGAAGCGCAGCGCTACCCGGAAGACTTCACTGGGATCATCGCGGGAGCTCCTGCGAACTACTGGTCTCATTTGTTCACCGGATTTGTATGGAATGAGCAGGCGCTCATGACGGATGCTGCAAGTGGCATTCCGCAAAGCAAGCTGCCGGCAATTCAGAAAGCTGTACTTGCCCAGTGCGATAGCCTGGACGGCGTCAAGGACGGACTCATCGACGACCCCCGCACATGCCATTTCAATCCTCGTGACTTGTTGTGCAAGGGCGCGGATAGCAATGATTGTCTGACGGCTCCTCAAATCCAGACTCTGAAGAAGATCTATGAGGGGCCCAAGAACCCACGCACCGGCCAGCAGATATTTCCCGGATATCCTCCTGGAACAGAGGGCGTGGCAGGCGCTTGGGGAGCCTGGATCATCCCAAGTTCACCGCAGGGGTCCATCCAGGCCGGTTTCGGCAACTCGTATTATGGTCAAGCGGTGTTCGAAAAGCCCGGCTGGGATTTTCGATCGCTGAACTTTGATAGCGATGTAATGCTCGGCGATGAAAAGTCTGGTCCTATTCTCAACGCCATCAGTCCCGACCTTCGGTCGTTCCGAGCGCACGGCGGAAAGCTCATTCAGTATCACGGTTGGGGCGACGCTGCCATCTCGCCGATCAATTCCATCGAATACTACGAGAGCGTAGGCGCGTTTCTCGCTAAGTACCCAGACCCGAGGAGTGACTCCTCCAAGGCGGAGCGTGACTTCTACAGGCTGTTCATGGTTCCTGGAATGGGGCATTGCGGCGGCGGCTTGGGCCCAAACAGCTTTGGGAACGGCGGAATAACGCCGGCACCCGTGAGCACCGATCCCGAGCGTGACATTTTGTCGGCGCTCGAACGCTGGGTGGAGAACGGTGTTGCACCGGATCGTCTGATCGGAAGTGGAACGGTTGCGAGCGATCCTTCCAAGAAAATGACGCGGCCGCTTTGCCCGTATCCGCAAGTGGCGCGATACATGGGGACCGGCGATACCAACGACGCCACAAGTTTCGTATGCACGGCGCCCGGTAACGCACGCTAATTGAAGCAATTGCCGCGACGCATGGGATCTCCATCTCGCACAGCTTTACAATGCAGATGGACCAACGGAGCGGAACCCTGGACACGCTGACTATACTAAGAAATATCCAGATCGAGATCCTGGGGACAGAATGCTGCGTGACCCTTCCCAAAAATATCGGCCCTTCCAACGTATAGCCCTAGCGGACCGGCAGTGGCCCTCGCGAACGATTCTCAAGCCGCCGATCTGGTGCAGCGTCGATCTGCGCGATGGGAACCAAGCGTTGATCGAACCAATGGATGCGCCTCGCAAGATGCGCATGTTTAGAAAACTCGTCGACATCGGATTTAAGGAAATCGAGATCGGTTTTCCCGCCGCTTCCCAAACTGACTTCGACTTTTGCCGCGCTCTCATCGAGAGCGACCTGATCCCACACGATGTTACGGTCCAGGTGCTGGTGCAAGCGCGAGATCCGTTGATCGAGCGCACGTTTGAGGCTGTCAAAGGTGCTCGCCGCGCCATCGTCCATCTGTACAACTCCACCTCCACGCTGCAACGCCTAGTAGTGTTCGGTTTGGATCGAGCTGGCGTAAAGGACATCGCCGTCAACGGCGCCCGTACGGTACTCCATTGCGCGGCGCAGTTCCCCGACACGGAGTGGGTGTTTCAATACTCGCCCGAAAGTTTCACGGGCACGGAGCTGGATTACGCAGTGGACGTTTGCGAAGCCGTGATGGATGCCTGGGAAGCTTCGCCTCAACGCAGGGTCATCGTCAACCTTCCCGCCACTGTCGAGATGTCTACGCCGAATATTTACGCCGATCAGATCGAATGGTTCAGCCGTAACACCAGGAAGCGCGAAGCCATGATTCTGAGCGTTCACCCGCACAATGACCGCGGAACTGCCGTAGCCGCCACGGAGCTGGCGATGCTGGCTGGAGCCGACCGCGTCGAAGGAACGCTGTTCGGAAACGGAGAGCGCACTGGGAACGTGGACATCGTCACTCTATCGCTCAACTTGTACTCACAAGGGACACATCCCGGTCTGGATTTTTCGCGCATCAGCGATGCGATCGAGTGCGCCGAATTCTGCACTCAGTTGCCGATCCATCCTCGTCATCCCTACGCGGGCGATCTGGTGTTTACCGCGTTTTCCGGTTCGCATCAGGACGCGATCAAAAAAGGTTTCGCGGCCCAAAAGGAGGGCGAGGCATGGGCGATCCCCTACTTGCCAATCGACCCGAAAGACCTCGGCCGCAGCTACGAGCCTATCATTCGAGTCAACAGCCAGTCTGGCAAAGGAGGCGTATCCTTCCTTCTAGAGCGCGACCACGGGATCAAGCTGCCGCGCAAGCTGCAAATCGAATTCAGCCGGGTGATCCAGCGGATTACTGATACCACTGGCCGTGAGATTACGTCCGGCGAAATCTGGCAGGCATTCAGGGCAGAATATATCGAACAGCAAGTGCCGCTCGCCATTCGCGACCACTCAGAGCATGCTGCCGGCGAAAGCGGTGAGTTAACGGCCACCGTGACCGATGGCGCGACGCAACACTGTGTCTTCGGGGAGGGCAATGGGCCCATCGACGCGTTCGTGCAGGCGCTAAACAAAGAGTTCGAGCTGGCAATTCGAATTCTGGATTACGACGAGCATGCGGTGGGAAGCGGCGCCGATGCCGCGGCCGTTTGCTGCGTGGAATTGCGCGCCGGCGAAAGCGACCCCGTAATTGGCGTCGGCATGCATCGCAATATTCTTACCGCCTCGCTCAACGCCATCACCAGCGCCGTCAATCGTGCCGTCCGCGACCAAGTGATCACACTGCCGAATCGGCGAGTCCCATTCGGACCGGTGCCGGTTTAACTTCGAGACAATCGCGTCACTTACCCGGCGCGCCGTTAGCCACAATGCCCCGCCGAAGTCACTGATGACCCGAAGCCCGAAGATCTCCCCGGTCTGCAGGGTTCTACCGTATTGTCCACGTAGAGTGAGGACCCCAGGAATCCGACCGTCTTTGGGCGCATATCTTCGAATATTACCGCGGCGCTTTCATTTGTCGGTACGGGGCTGGCGTGCCTGGATCACGTGCCACTCCCAAGTAATCCACCCGGACGCATAGAGCCCATTGCTGTGATGTACAGGTAGGCTGGTGGAATTCTATCTAAGGCGTCGTGATACGACCACCGTGACGCACACTGCGGAATCAGGCTTCCAGACGATAGCGCGTCTCGGCGCGCCGGTACAGCGGACGCCACAGCAGTCGATTCACCGATACCACCAGCGTCGCCATGACGATGGTGGACAGCAAGAAGCAGAGCGAAATTTCCCGCGTCGGTGGCGGAGCTGATCTGGGCGCCGAGCCCGAAGGTGGAAAGCACTTGTCCCTTGAAATGGAAATACTCGGCCACGATGCTCGCGTTCCAGGCGCCGCCGGAAGCGGTAACCAGGCCGGTGACCAGGTACGGAAAAATGGCGGGAAGAATCACGGTGCGCCAGCGGTCCAGCCGGCTGAAGCGGAAAATGTCGGCGACTTCGCGGAACTCGGAAGGAATCGCGATGGCGCCCGCGATCACGTTGAACAAGATGTACCATTGCGTGCCGAGCAGCATCAGCAGAATCGATCCGGTGTTCAGGCCGCCGCCGAGACTGATCAAGCCCAGCAGCAAAACCGGGAAGAGCGCGGTGGCGGGAACCGACGCCGCAATCTGCGCCAACGGCTGCGCGATTCGCGCCAGGCGCGGGTTGAAGCCGATGGCGACGCCGGCGGGGATGGTCCAGGCCGATGCGATCACCAGCGCCGCCGATGCACGCGCAAGAACGTCGCGCCCGCGCTTTCGATGCGTCGTCAAAAATTCGGCGCGCCGTGATGCCCTTCAGCAACGAGCAGGCCTTGAAACACGCCGTAGCAGAATCAGCAGCAGCGCAATGATTCCGGCCAGAACGACGAATGCCTCTTTTGCCAGTTCGTGACGCTCGGCGTTCGGCTTCCGCGCGGCTGGCGCGCGGCGGATGAATAGACGCGCTCCATGAGAGGCGTGGTGACGCCCTCGCGCAAACGAGTCAGCAAAGGCGACTTGCGGAGCAGGTTCAGCACCGGCGAGGAATGCGCGCCGGAACTCTCCACTTGTTCGAGCTTGAACTTGTCGGACCACGCGATGGCGGGCCGCCAGACCAATTGATCGATCAACACGATGACGCCGATCATGGCGGCAATGCCCCAGATGATCGCCGCGGTGTCGCCGGCGCTGGCGGCCGATTGCAGATACGATCCGAGTCCCGGCAGGCGGAAGTCGCGCTTGCCGAGCACGAACATTTCGCAAGCCATCAGGAAGAACCAGCCGCCGGCCACCGAGACCATGGAGTTCCACACCAATCCGATGGCGCCTTGCGGCAATTCCAGTTGCAGAAATCGCTGCAGATTCGCCGAACCGGTACACGCGCGAAGCTTCCACCAATTCGCGCGGCAGCGCCTTCAGCGACGCATAAAAACTGAACGCCATGTTCCAGACCTGCCCGGTGAAAATCAGCACGATGGATCCGAACTCGACGCCCAACTGGCGCGACGGAAACAGCGAAACCATCGCCAGCATCACGCCCGGCAGGAAGCTCAAGAACCGGAATGGATTGCAGAATGTCGAGCACGGCGAGCATGGGCGCTTCCACGCGTTTGTTGTAGGCGGCGAAGTATCCATAGCCGATCGCGAACACCAGGCTCAGCAAATAGGCGACGATCATGCGCACCAGCGAATAGAACGCATAGCGCGGAATCGCGGCGGGCGAGAGCGAGATCTCCACCGCGGCCACGGGTGCGCTGAACCAATAGCGCGCCACGGCAACCATCGCGTAGCAGGACGGCGAACAGGACCGCGAACACGATCGCGTCCATGAAAAAGTTCCAGGTTCGGTCCCGGATCAGCGAGCGCGAGAGGCCGGTGGAGGCGGTCATGTTTCGGTTCCGACTTCCACTGTCCTGCGGCGAGCTCGGCGTTTCTTCAGGAATGAAGAAACGCTTGCGCTCCGCGTCGTGATCGAACATTTCGGCGTAGCGGCCCCAGTTGATGGCGGTTTCGAGCTGGCGCACGTTTCCTCTTCGCTGAAGTGCTCGTCCAGAATGTCGTGGAAGAATTCGTCGGGCAGCGTGTGGTCGGACTTGGATTCCAGCGCGCTCTTGATCTGCTTCAAGAGCGCGACGTGTTCGAGCGCGGCGTTGCGGAACAGCTCCTTCTGGCGCAGAATGTCGGCGTTGGCGAACTCCAGGCCCGCGGGAGTGATCTCGACGTCGCCTTCGGTCACCTTCACGAATCCCAGCAGAGCGGCGCCCTTCGACGATCGGCAGCAGATCGTCGATCTCGAACGACAGCAGGTCGGCCAGGCGGTAGACATCCTCGCGGCCGTTGTGATCGGCCAGGATCTCGAGGAATCCGGCGATGCCGCCGGTGCGGGCGTGCGGGAGCATCGGATATTTGGCGGCCGACCAGTCGGATGCGGCGGGCCCGTGCCAGGCAAGCGCGGGCTCGCTGTCCGGCTTGGGTGAGCACCTGATAAATGTAATCGACGATGCGAGTGAAGCGGGGATGCTTGCGGTCGCGCGGGCGCGGAAGATCGACATGAAAATCGGTGCGGATGCGTCCCGGATTCTTGCCCAGAACCACGATGCGATCGCCCAGCAGAACGGCTTCCTCGATGTTGTGCGTCACGATGAACACCGCGCGCGTGGGCATTTTCTTGTCCTCCCACAGCTCCAGCAGTTCGCTGCGGAGGTTCTCGGCGGTCAAAACATCCAGCGCCGAGAATGGTTCATCCATGAACAGCACTTCGGGCTCCACCACCAGCGCGCGGGCAAAGCCGACGCGTTGTTTCATGCCGCCGGACAGCTCTTTCGGATATGCGTTCTCGAACCCGTCCAGGCCTACCGAGTCCAGCATCCTGAGGCTTCTCGCGACTCGGCCCTCCCGGTGAGACGCCGCGGGCTTTCAACGGCGCCTCGACGTTTTCCAAGAACCGTGAGCCAGGGAAATAGCGCGAAGCTCTGAAAGACGATGGATACGTTTTCGCATGGACCGTTGACTGGTGATCCGTGCCACAGCACCTGGCCGGCCGACGCCGGAGAAAGGCCCGGTGAGCATTCGCAGCAGCGTGGATTTGCCCGAGCCCGAAGGTCCGAGCAGCGTGAGAATCTCGCCCGGATAGATGGCCAGGTCCAGCGGAGCGATGACTTGGATTCGATTAGTCACTCGGCTGGTCGTAAAACTTTTCGACTTGTCGTGCTTCAATCAGCGGCTCCGGCACGCTGCCTATTATCGCAGCCGAGCCAGAGCCGACACCAAGTTCATGGAATCGTCATGCGAGGCGATCAAAATGCAAGCCGCCCAAGTGCGATATGTTAAAAGGTTCGCCAAATCCATACTTCAGGAGATTGCATGACCCCTCAAGAAGTCCTCGAGTACGCGAAGAAGAATGGACTGAAGCAACTCGATTTGCGGTTCTGCGACATTCCCGGTTTGCAGCATCACGTGTCCTACCCGATCACCGAGCTTTCCGAAGATTCTTTCCAGGAAGGCTTTGGGATGGACGGATCGAGCATCCGGGGCTGGGCGGCGATCAACGAAAGCGACATGCTGCTGATTCCCGATCCAAGCACCGCGTTCACCGATCCGTTCTATGAAGTTCCGACGCTGGTGATGACCTGCGACGTGATCGATCCGATCACGCGGCAAAGCTACAATCGCGATCCGCGCTGGATCGCGCGCAAAGCCGAGATGTATCATGAAGAACACCGGCATCGGCGACACGGCGTATTTCGGAGCCGAAGCCGAGTTTTTCATTTTCGACAACGTTCGCTTCGATCAGAATCAGCACTCGGGATTTTACTTCATCGATGCCGAAGAGGGCCGCTGGAACAGCGGGGCGCGATGGAGAACAATCTGGGCTACCGGCCGCGCTACAAGGAAGGCTATTTCCCGGTACCGCCGACGGATCATTATCAAATGCTGCGCAGCCAGATGGTGGAGACGATGATCCAGTGCGGCTTGAACATCGAATGCCATCACCACGAAGTGGCCACGGGCGGGCAGTGCGAAATCGATCAGCGCTTCGACACGCTGGTGAAGTCGGCCGACAACATGCTGGTTTACAAGTACGTGATCCGCAACACGGCGTATCTTCACGGCAAGACCGTGACGTTCATGCCCAAGCCATTGTTCGCCGACAACGGCAGCGGAATGCACACGCATCAGAGCATTTGGAACGCAGGCAAGCCGCTCTTCGCCGGCGACGGATATGCGGGCTTGAGTCCGCTGGGACTGCATTACATCGGCGGATTGTTGAAGCACGCGCGCGCACTGTCGGCGATCATCGCGCCCACCACCAACAGCTACAAGCGGCTGGTGCCGGGCTATGAAGCGCCGGTGAATCTGGCGTATTCGCGGCGCAACCGGTCGGCGGCGTGCCGCATTCCGATGTACTCGGCCAGTCCGAAAGCCAAGCGCGTGGAGTTCCGGCCGCCGGATCCGTCGGCGAATCCGTATCTGGCGTTCGCGGCGATGCTGATGGCGGGACTGGATGGCGTGCTGAACAAACTGGATCCGGGCGAACCGCTCGACAAGGACATCTACGATCTCTCGCCGGAGGAAATGGAGAGCGTTCCTTCCATGCCGGCGTCGCTCGAAGAGGCGCTGGATTGTCTGGAGGAGGATCACGAGTTCCTGCTCAAGGGCGACGTCTTCAGCGAAGACCTGATCGAGACATTCATCGACTACAAACGCAAGAACGAAGCAGATGCGATTCGTTTGCGGCCGCATCCCGTACGAGTTCGCGCTGTACTACGACATCTAAACATGCCGAAACGTTCGATCAGAGATCTGGATCTGAAAGGTAAGACTGTCTTCATCCGGGTGGACTTCAATGTCCCGCTAGCGCCGGGAGGGCAGGAGATTACCAGCGACAAGCGAATTCGGGCGTCGCTCCCGACCATCCAATATGCGCTCGATCAGGGCGCGGGGTGATTCTTGGCGAGCCATCTGGGGCGTCCCAAGGGGAAGGCTAATCCGGAGATGAGTCTGAAACCTGCGGCTGTGCGGCTGGCGCAGTTGCTGGCGCGTCCCGGTTGCGATGGCGCCCGATTGCGTTGGCCCGGAGGTGGAGAAGATGCGGCCCGCGCCAGGGCAGGTTCTGCTGCTTGAGAACCTGCGTTTTCACGCCGAGGAAGAGAAGAACGATCCGGGATTTTCGAAACAACTGGCGGCGCTGCGCGACGTGTATGTGAACGACGCCTTCGGATCGGCGCATCGCGCGCATGCATCCACGGTGGGGATGATTCCAGTTCGTTCAGAGAGGCCGCTTCCGGGCTGCTGATGGACAAGGAACTGGAGTATCTCACCAAGGCCACTAAGAACCCGGATCGTCCATGCGTCGCGATCTTAGGCGGCGCGAAGGTCTCCGACAAAATCGAGGTTATCGAAAATCTGATGAAGGTCGTCGATGAGTTACTCATTGGCGGCGCGATGGCTTACACATTCTTGATAAGTCGCAGGGTAAGCTCAGTGGGTAAGTCGCTTGTGGAGGATGACAAGCTCGATCTTGCGAAGGAACTGCTCGCGCGTTCCGGCAATAAGATCCTGCTCCCGCTCCGATCATGTTGTGGTGGATGAACTGAAGGAGGGCGCACCGTTTGAAGTGGTGGCGAATGTGCCCGAAGGAAAGATGGGCGTGGACATCGGTCCGGCGACGGTGGAGGCTTACTCCGCGGTAATTGCGAAGAGCGAAGACGATCATCTGGAACGGCCCCATGGGCGTGTTTGAAAAGCCGCCCTTCGATCGCGGGACGGTTGCGCTGGCGAAAGCTGTTGCAGCCTCAGGCGCAGTCTCAGTTGTGGGCGGCGGCGATTCGGAGAAGGCGATCAAATCGGCCGGTGTCGCCGATAAGATCTCGCACATATCGACCGGTGGCGGTGCGTCGATGGAATTCCTGGCGGGAATCGAGTTACCCGGCGTCGCGGCGTTGCCTGATAAGTGACTGCGAGGAACTCCGCGCTAGAAGAATAAGGCAATTCCACATACGACGCCGGCCGTCACAGCCCAAGTCGCTAATAGCGAATGGTCGATTAAGAAACCAGCCAGCGCCGGCGCCGCGATTGCCGAGATAGAGTTGAGCGATTGCGTCAACCCCAGGATTACTCCTTGCTCGGACCGGCCGGCCTTTTGCGTGATCAGGCTAGTCACCGTCGGCCGAATGATTCCCGTGCCCGAGGATGCTACTGCCGCCGCGATCGAGCAGCAGCGGAATCGAGTAAGTGAAGCCGAGCGCGACTAACCCGACTAACCCAAAAAGAAATCCGGCCCGCGCCAAGTTCACCTCTCCTACCCACTTGACCAAGCGGCCGATTAAACCACCCTGCAAAATCACGCCCAACAACCCGAGAAACGCGTAGACGTAGCCGACCTGTTGCGCTCCGAACGCCTGACCATGCCAGGTGTAGCGCCGTTCGGCAAACAGTGCAAACCCGGACATGAACATGGAGAATGCGAAAGTAAATGCGAAGAACTGCCACAACAATGGCGCCAACCCGGGCTCACGGAAGTAGCGCACATAGTTACCCCAATCGAGCAGGGTGAACTTACGCGGAGTCAAGTTATCGCCCGCTGATGGAGTTACGGCGGGCAACAGGAAGTAAGTGGCCAGAATGCTTGTGGCGGAAAGCCCCGCAGCCACGAAAATCGGATATTGATAGCTATATTTCGAAAGAAAGCCCGACAGGCCCGGCCCGATCAAGAAGCCCATGCCGAACGCGATTCCGATCAGCCCGAACGATTTTGCTCGGTCCTCGGGTTTGGTGACATCCGAGATATAAGCCTGCGCCAGTGATAAATTGCCGGCGGTGATTCCGTCGATGGCACGCGAGAGAAAGATGACCCAGAGCGCGTGAGCATACGCCAAAATCAGGAAACCGATGAAGGTGCCCAATTGGCTGACCAGTAGCAGCGGCCGACGCCCCATGCGATCCGACAGCCGGCCTAGCATGGGCCCCGCTATCAACTGGCAAAACGCATAAAGTGAGACCAGCAGCCCTACCACCGCCGGCGATGCGCCGTAGTGCTCCGCATAGAAGGGGAGCAACGGAAGAATAATGGTGAGGCCCAGGACATCGACGGAGACGATCAGAAATATCGGAAGAAGGGGAGATTTACGCAAGAGAAGAAAGTACGATAGTAACAGATGCTTGCGTCTACAGCGGCGCGGCATCGCGCCTATGGCCGATCAACTCTATCTTTCCTACTGGCTTCGAAACTTCAGTGAGCCGACAATGCTGCGGCACTATGAAAAGCTGCTGCGGCTGTTTCCGTTTTCGCGGCTCGGCACGCAACCTTCAACCTTCCGGGTGCTCGCGGTGGATTACAGCGAACCGATCGTAGTCGAGATTCCTTATCCTCCGCCGGTGCCGATCGATTCTATTCTGTCCGCGGCCAAGGATTTTCAGAACGAGGATTCCTGCTACCGGTTGGAAACGTGGTGGGACTTGTGGCATTTCACGGATGAATGGAAGCTCGAGCCCACGCGCGTCGCGCTGTGCTGTTTTGGACCGGAATTCGATCAGGGAAACGCCGGCATTCACCCCGCCCAACCAGTCGGCGTGACTGAATTTCCAGGGGCGGAGGGCGCCGCGGCGAGCTGCGCGCTCGAGATTGAGTTCGGCATCGACGCTAATTTTCTTCCTCAACCGGAGCTGCCGGATAGCCCGCGGATGGTCCAATCGAACATCAAGAGTTTGCTCAAGCTGGTACACGATTTGGATGATGCGTTGCCGGTGGAAACGCGCTTGCTGTGGTCGGAGTCAGGCGAGAATTTCGCCGAGAAGCTGCATCAGGCGCTTACGGCGGTGGAGTAAGGCCCGCTCCCTCACGGTCGCGGCTCGGTAGGAGGTCGCGGTTCAGTAGGTCGCGGCTCGGTCCCCATCAGACTCTGCACTGCGTCGGCCAGCATCTTCGGCATGAAGGGTTTTTGCAGGAAGGCTACCTGGCGCTGCAGCGACTTTGGCAGATTCTCGATGAAGAAGGGCGACCCGCTGCAAACCAGTACGCGAAGGTTCGGCCGTATTTCCAGCATCCGCGTCAGCAGCGTGTCTCCGGGCATGTCGGGCATGCCAAGATCGGCGATTACCATGCCGTAACGATCGGGAGCGGCTTCAAAGCTACGCAGCGCCTCAAACGATTTCAGGTGGGTTTCCACTTCAAAGCCGAGCCGCTGGAGATACTTCTCGATGAGCTGCAGCAGCGGCGGCTCATCTTCCACCAGCAGTATCCTGGTCGCCGGCACGATCAGCGCACCGACTCAAAAAGATCGCCCAAGCTAAACGCCAGGCCCAGGCTCACGCGATTGGAGTCCTTCTGCAAAATCGAATTCTCCGTGGTGTAGTGGCGATAATCATAGCGTACATCCAGGTGAGCGGCGCGCGTCAAGTTGTAGAACAGTTCAGCGCTTCCCTGCACGTTGGTGTACCTGCCGAGAGCCTGTCCCAGCGCGGAGAGCTCATTGAAGGCCGCGTTGCCGCGAACCTCCCAGTTCCTCCCGGCGATGTATGAATAACCGATGGCTGCTGAAGTCTGGCGAGAAGTGAGATAGTAGCCATTGCCGGGCGTTACGCCCATCGCATAGTCGAACGTGAGCGAGGACGTTTTGAATCTGCGGACCAGGCGCGCCTCGGCGACCGGGAGATACGAAACGCGGGCGAATGTTACGAGCGCGAAGCTTTGGCCGATCAGAGCCGCTAGCGACGGATCGAGCGTAACCTCGGTGAGGCCGAGCGATGCCACGCGAGCCACTCCCGCCTGCGTGCTCAGATCCCAATGGCGCGCGAAGCTCGCCGAGTAGCCGATCGCTGGAATCTGCAGCCGGGCATTCCCGAAGGCGCGTTGATAATCGAAGTAGGTGTTGTTGTAGCTGGCTGAAATTGTCTGGCGAGCCGTCAACCGATAAGCCAAGCTCGCTCGCGCGCTGTAGCCGTTCAAGCCAGCGAGCAAGAGAGACTGCCGGCGGACTACGAATCCGTCGCCGCCGAAACCAAATGAAAGCCGCGCGGTTTTTTGCCAGGTCAAATCCACTCGCGATTGCAAATAGTCTGTGCGATTGTCGAATAACTCGTTGAGTAGGCAGACCGAGCAGGTCGAGCGTTGAGAGCGGCACGTAGGTAAACGCGCCATTGGCGAGCGTGGTCACTCCGAGCGTGGTCTTCAGATCCAAAACGAGATGTTGCTGAAGCACGCGGCTGTAGGTGAGCTGGAAGAATTGATCCATCCCGTTCAACAAGCTGGCGGTGGAGTATCGCCGGTACGCGCCCCGGTACTCGACGGTGAGTTTGGAGCGGCGCCATAGGCGAGAGACGGCCGCCCCGAAGCTAGTCTCGACTCCAAAGCCTGCCTGAGACGCAAAGGGCGTTTCGAAGCTGGGAGCAAAGACGGGCGTAAGGCCGGAATCGTAGACGCCGCTAAATTTGGCGAACATGCCGAACTCCAGCGGCTTGCCGGTGGAGTCCGTCAAGGCGGAGTCCCGGCTTAGAATTGAAGGGCCTTCGAAGGTTGGTTCCTGCTGATCCCGGGCGCTGGTATCAGGCTGGTCTTGCGCCGGAGCGAAGCCGGCCGTCAGCAAAGCCAGGAAGATTATCCAGACTCGCGCTATCGTCCCTAATTTCCGATTGCAGACTCAAGTCTGACCCTCGCATCTCCGGATGTCAAGCTCGCTATGATCGACAAGTATGCGATTTCACACGGAATATCTGAAATTTCAAACCAAGCAGCACCGCGAATACATCAACATAACTGGTGAAGTGACCGCCGCGCTGAAGAAAAGCGGCATTCGCGAAGGGATGATTCTGGTGTCGGCGATGCATATCACGGCCGGTGTTTGGGTGAATGACGCCGAAGACGGATTGCTGGCCGACATCGACGAATGGCTGGAGAAGCTGGCACCCTACCGCGACAATTACCGCCATCACCGCACGGGCGAAACCAACGGCGATTCGCATCTGAAGAGTCTGTTGGTTCATCACCAGGTGATCGTGCCGGTGACGGACGGGAAGCTCGACTTCGGACCCTGGCAGCAGGTCTTTTACGCCGAGTTCGACGGACAGCGCTCCAAGCGCGTCATCATTAAAGTAATGGGCGAGTGAACCGTATTGAAAGGATCGCCGCCCTTCGGGCATTAGTGCCATAGGAGCTTTATGCGACGATTTCTCTCTCTGATGATCGCGTGCGTGGCGACGGCTTTGGCGGCCGACATTCCCGTCCGCGAAGTAATTTTGTACAAGAGCGGCGTGGGCTATTTCGAGCGCGGCGGCTTGCTGGGAGCGGGAGAATCCGTCCGCCTGGATTTCAAGGCCTCCGACATGAACGACGTCCTGAAGTCGCTCACAATTTCCGAACAGAATGGCGGCAAAGTCACTGGCCTGCGCTACGATTCCAGCGAGCCGTTGGATAAGAAGCTGGCCGATTTTCCGTTCAAGATCGGCGGTCAGGCGTCGTTGGCGCTATTTCTGGATCAAATGCGCGGCGCCAGGGTGGAGCTGAAATACGGCGCCGAGATCATCAGCGGCACGGTAGTCAGCGGACGCGTGGTGAAGGGCGACGATAAGCAGCCCGAACGCGAGCAATTGGTGGCGCTGCTCGATTCCGGCGAGCTTCGGACGTTGGACCTGGCGGCGGCCAGCTCGATTCGCTTCGCCGATCCGAAACTGCAACTGCAGCTGCGCGATTATCTGGCTGTTGTAAACCAATCCCGGTCCACCGACAAGCGCAGCATCTACATCGATTCCTCGGATGCCAAGGAGCGCCAGATCGCCGCTGGTTACATGATTCCCACGCCGGTCTGGAAGTCGAGTTACCGTTTGATCTTCAATGAGAAGTCCGAGCCCACGCTGGAGGGCTGGGCCATTGTCGACAATACAACTGGCGAGGATTGGAACCACGTGCGTCTGGCCGTAGTCTCGGGACGGCCGGTGTCGTTCATCAGCAATTTATACGAGCCGAAGTACGTGGCTCGGCAGATTGTGGAATTGCCGGAGGATCGCGCGGCCGCGCCGGTTCTGTACGGAGGAGCCGTTGACGAGTTGAAACAGGCTGCGGTCGCGCAATTCGCACCTGCGCCACCGGCCGCGGCGAAGTCGATGGCCAGGTTGGGAACGGGCTCCGCTGGCGGACTCTTCGCGATCAACGGCCGGCCGGCTGCTGAGAGCGCGGTCGCGGTGAATGTAGCCGCCGAGGACCTGGGCGATCTTTTCGAATATCGCTTTGCTACGCCCGTCACCGTCAAGAAAGACGAATCCGCCATGTTCCCTTTCCTGCAACAGCCGGTCGGCGCGCGCAAGCTGCTGATCTATTCCGAAAGTTACGGCGAGCATCCGATGAACGCGGCCGAACTCGCCAATTCCACGGGCAAGACGTTGGACGGAGGCCCGATCACCGTTTTCGACGCCGCGAGTTACGCGGGCGAGGCGCTGGTCACCACCCTGAAGGCCGGCGACAAACGATTGATCAGCTACGCCGTCGACCTGGGAACGCGCGTGACAACGCAGTTTGATTCCAGCCGCGAGATGGTGCGCGAGATCCACGTGAATCGCGGCATTCTGACTGCGCGCGCGGCCATTGACGAGACCAAGACCTACACCATCCGCAATGTCGATCAGAAGCCCAAGACGTTGATCATCGAACAGAGCGCAGCGGCCCGATTACAAGCTAATCGGGCAGAAACCGTCCGAAACCACCACCAACGCCTATCGCTTTGAAGTGAAGCTCAGCGCCGGCGGCACCGAGAAGTTTCCGGTGGCTGAAGAGCGCGTGTACGACACCACGATGGCCGTTTCCAGTCTTACTCCGGACGACTTGCTGGCCTACGTGCAGAATAAGGCGCTCTCGGACACGGGACGCCGCCAATTGCAGCAGATCGCGAGCGTGAAGCGGCAGATCGCCGACTTCGACAACCAAATCCGCCAGCTCGACGCCAATGTCAATACGATTGTGAGCGATCAGAACCGCGTCCGGCAAAACATCCAAAGCCTGAATCAGGTGAGCGGCCAGCAGGATCAGGTACAAAAATACGCGAAGCAATTGGCCACCCAGGAAAGCGATCTCGCCGGTCTGCGGGATCGGTTAGGCGATCTCAAGAAGCAGAAAGCGGCGCAGGAATCGGAGCTGAACAGGTTGATTGAAGCACTTGATTTCTGAGCCCGGCTCACCAAGCCCGCTCACCAGAGATGATAATAGCCGTCGCGGCGCGCGAGTTCCACCGGCAGGTCGAATAGTTCCGTGAGGCGCTCGGACGTAAGCAGCTCGCTCTTCGGGCCATCGGCGAACACGCGGCCCTGGCGCAACAGGATCACTCGTTCCATCTCCGGGATGATGTCGGGAAGATGATGCGTCACCATCAAGATTCCCGTGCCGGCCAGTGCGAGCTTGCGCAGCATATCGCGCAGCTCAATGGCAGCTCGAAAGTCCAGACTGTTGCTCGGTTCATCCAACAGAAGCGCCAGCGGATCGTGCACCAGGGCCCGGCCGATGAGTAAGCGGTGCGCCTCGCCGGACGACAACTCGGTGATTTCGCGCTGCGCGAGATGCGGGATTTCCAGGAGCTGCAGGACCTGCTCCGTTTTATCGAGCATGGCCGGAGTGACGTGATGATAGGGCTGCACGCCGATGCTGCTGAAGAAACCCGAGAGCACCAGCTCGTGGCCCGTAATGTCCCGGGTGCAGCGGCGCATGAGTTCATTCGACACGATGCCCAGCAGTGGGCGGAGCTCGAAGACGTTCCAGGTATCGCGGCCGAGAATGGTGAGCGAGGAATCGGGCAGCGCCAACGGATAGCAGTCTCGCGTGATGGTTTTGATCAGCGTGGATTTACCGCAACCGTTCGGACCCAGAATGGCTACGTGCTCGCCGGCTCCGATGCTCAGAGTGATGTCATGCAAGACGGTCTTTTCGCCGAGCATGACCGAGACGTGGTTGAAAGCCAATAGGGCGGGACCGGGCATTGTGTTCATCATATATGTTGGGTGGATCTATGACTGAAAAACTCATGAATGAAGAACTCTTGGAATCATTGGCGATTCGAACCGTGGTGGACAACTGGGTGCTCTGGCGCGACGCCGGCGATTGGGAACGTTTTCGCACGGTGTGGCATGACGACGGCTACATGATGGCCACCTGGTTCCAGGGCACGGCCGACGAATTCATTCGAGTGAGCAAGGAAGGCTTCAACCGCGGCGTCAATATTCTCCATTTTCAGGGCGCATTCATGGCTGATATTGCGGGCACGCGGGCCATCTCGCAAACCAAGATGACCATCAATCAGCGGGCTTTGGTGCATGACGTTCTGTGCGACGTGGTGTGCACCGGACGCTTCTACGACTTCTTCGAGAAGCGCAACAATCGCTGGGGCATTGTGCTGAGGCAACCGATTTACGAGAAAGATCGGATGGACCCAGTGGATCCCGGCAAGCTGCTGCCGCTCGATCAGGAATTGCTCAAGCGGTTCCCGGAGGGCTATCGCCACTTGGCTTATTTGCAGAGCAACATCGGCTATAAGGTGAAGACCGATATGCCGGGGCTGAAGGGGCCGGAGGTGGAAGCGTTGTACGCACGCGGAAAGAGATGGCTCGCGGGCGGACAGATCGAGCGTCCCTAGTGGGGCGGACGCCCACGTCCGCGCCGGACCCCCTGGTCCGACTCTTCCACCGCGCTCAAGACGGAGACCGACGCGGGCGTCGGCCGCGGTCACTGCGCCGAGCAGCCAGGGGACCGCCCCACGTCGAGACTTTACGGCAGAGCAAACGCAAGCAGCGCCTGATTGTCGCCCTTGCCCGGTCCCGCCGCGACGATCGCCACATATTGCTTGCCGCTTTTGCCTTGATAGGTGATGGGGTTCGCCGTGGCTGCGTAATCGAGCTTCGTGGTCCAAAGCTCCTTGCCGGTTTTCGAATCGAAGGCGCGGAAGCGGGCGTCGCTGGTTGCGCCAATGAAGACCAACCCTCCGGCGGTTGCGATGGGACCAGCGAATGCCCCGGCGCGTCCCGTGTTTCGCTTCTCCGCGGGCAAAAAATCCGTAACGCCGAGCGCCACCTGCCACGCGATGTCGCCGGTATTCGCATTCACCGCAAACAATCGCTCCCAAGGCGGTTTGATACAAGGCAGGCTCCCCAGAGTTTTGCCGTCCGCGTCTTTATAGGGCGCGCTGAAGCTGAAGAAGCCCGGGCGCATAACATAGGGAAGCATTCCAGGCTCTTTCGCCTTGGGATTGTCCCGCAGCCAGCCTGTGCCCGGACTGTCTTGCGAGTTCACGAAGACATAGCCGGTTTCGGGATCCGCCGTCGCGCCACCCCAATTGGTGCCGCCGGTCGGCCCAGGAAGACTGATGGTCTCGTGCTGTGGCGTGCCTTCGCCCTGATAAGTCCACGGCGTAAAGGGGCCCGCATCCTGAAAGCCGTGTTTGTCCCAAACTTCCTGGCACGCTTTGGCATGCTCGGCCGACGTGTCATCGGCACTCACGAGATCCTCGCGCTTGACGCTGACGCGCGCAAGTGGAGGCGGCTTCAACGGAAACGGCTGGGTGGCCGCATACCATTCGCCGGGCGCGCTGCCTTGTGCCACCGGCCGTTCTTCCACGCCAAACACCGGCTTGCCCGTGATGCGATCCAGGATAAACATGTAGCCGGACTTGCCGGTCTGCACCAAAGCCGGGATTTTCTTGCCGTCCTTGACGATATCGATCAGCACCGGATCGGGCGGAAGATCATAGTCCCAAAGCTCGTGATGCACCGTTTGGAAATACCATTTGAGCTTGCCGGTCGAGTAATCCACCGCGACCACGGAATTCGCAAACAGGTTGTTGCCTTTGCGGTCGCCGCCCCAGTAATTGGCCGCCGGACCGCCCATCGGCATATACACGACGCCGCGCTTCTCGTCCACGGTAATGGCGTACGACCACATATTGTTGCCGGATCGCTTCCAATTACCTTCCTTCCAATCGTCATGACCCACTTCGCCAGGCAGTGGCACGGCATGGAAATCCCAGAGCTTCTTGCCCGTGCGCGCGTCATAGGCGCGCGAGTCGCCCGGCATGCCGCCCGGTTCTTCGTCCTGCTGATGAAGGTGCTCTTCGCCGGGGCCGAACATGTTCATGCCAACCAGAATCACGTTCTTGTAAATGGTCGGGACGCCGGCGAACGGAACGTCCATGGTCAGCTCGCCTTCATTCCCAAACCCTGGATCGAGCTTGCCCGTCTTTGCGTTTAGCGCCACCATCTTGTGTCCAGCGGTGAACAGAATGCGTGCGGGATTGGTCTTGTCGCCCGGCCAATAAGCGACGCCGCGCTGCGACGCCGCGCCGGTCTTCAGCTCGTACCGCCAGACTTCGGCGCCGGTTTCAGGATCGAGAGCCAGCACACGATTGCCCGCAGGAAGATACATCACGCCATTCACGACGATGGGCGTGACCTCGCTCATGGTGCCTGCCAACGGGCTCGTGGCGTCCGGACGAAGCCGGTAAGACCAGGCTTGCGCGAGCTTGGAGACATTCGCCGCGTTGATTTGTTTCAGTGCCGAGTAGCGCGTAGACGCAAGGTCGCGATTGTACGTCGGCCAATCCGCCGCGGTCTGCGCGTTGGCTCCCAAAACAAAAAGGCTTGCGACTACGATCCACGAAGGTTTCATTTATGTCGCGAGTATATCAACGTTTGTGGCGGACGTTTCTGCCAAACTGAAGGGACATGGCGAGCCAGCGCATCGGCATCCTGCATCCCGGACAAATGGGAATCGTGGTGGCCGTTTCCGCTCAGAACAGTGGAAACGAAGTGCTCTGGGCGTCGGAGGCTCGGAGCTCAGCCACGCGGGAACGCGCCTCACAAGCCGGATTGCGCGACGCCGGCACAGTCAAGAAGCTCTGCGAGCTATGCCCGGTGATCGTCAGCGTCTGCCCGCCCGAATTCGCGGAGGAGATCGCCGAACAAGTCGCCGGGTGTTCGTATCAAGGCACTTATGTTGAGGCGAACGCCATCGCTCCCGAGCATGCCGAGCGTATTGCTCGCCGCTTGGAAGAGCAGGGTGCGCAGTTCGTGGACGGCGGAATCATCGGCCCTCCCACCACAACGCGCAATCGCACCTGGTTGTATCTCGCGGGAGAAGGCGCGGCCGGCATCGCGCAGTATTTTTCCGCCGGGCCGATCGAAACCGAGGTGCTCATCGGAGGCGTCGGACGCGCGTCCGCATTGAAGATGTGCTTCGCGGCCTATTCGAAAGGTTCCATCGCACTCGCGGTTGCGGTGCTGGCGGCGGCGGAGCGGCTGGACGTTCTGGAGGATCTCAAACGCCAATGGAATAGAAGCGGTCCTTCGCTTCCGGAGTTAGAGCGCGAGATTTCGCGCGCCGTTCCCAAGGCCTGGCGATTCGTCGCCGAGATGCGTGAAATCGCAGCTACGTTTGAAAGCGCCGGACTGCCACCGGAGTTTCATCAAGCCGCCGCCGAAATCTTTCGCCGATTTCCGCGCGACACACGATAGACTATCCAGCATGAGCAATCGGAGAAGTATTGAAGTGCCCGGGTTGGAGCATGTGAATCCGATTCCCAACGCAAGCCGGATCGGCCCTTTCCTCGCCAGCGGAGGTATCTTCGGAAAAGATCCGAGCACAGGCAAGGTCCCGGAGGGAGTGGACGCGCAGTGCGAGCAAATGTTCGCTAACGTGCGAAAAGTTCTGGAGGCCGGCGGCGCGGCGCCGGAAGACGTCATCAAGTTGAATGTGTGGCTAAGAGATATGGCGAACCGGCCGGTGGTCAACAAATATTGGGTCGAGATGTTTCCCGATCCGCATTCGCGCCCGGCCCGGCATACTTTTGCGACCCCGGATCTGCGTGCTCCCTTGCTGGTCGAGTGTGAGATCATGGCCGTGATTCCGGACAAGAAGTGAAACTGGCGAGCTTCCATGCGCGTGGCGCGGACCACATCGGATTTACCTTGGACGGCGAAACTTTAGTCGAGATCTCGGGGCCGCGCAACATACTCGAACTCATCGAAGCGGGCTCGGAGGTGGTGGCCGGCGCCGGAAAGCATTCGGCGTCTGACGTCACCTGGTACGCGCCGCTGCGGCGACCCTCGAAGATCTGCTGCCTGGCTTTGAACAACAGCGCGAACAGCGATCGCATACTCCAAGGCCCGAAGCATCCCGCCATGTTCATCAAGCCCGCGAGTTCGCTGGTGGGCCACGGCGGCGCCATCGAGTGCAAACCGCATTATGGACGCGTGCATCCCGAGCCAGAGCTGGCGGTGGTGATCGGCAAGACCGCCAAAAACATCGCCGCTCGCGACGCCTACGATTATGTGTTCGGCTATACGATTCACAACGACATCACGTCGCCGACCATGCGCGCTGAAGATACGTTTCACTATCGCGCCATCCATCCCAAGGCCGGCGATCCCAAGGCCATCGAATACGTGGATACCTGGGTCAGCTATCCGGGCCGCTATAAATGCTGCGATACGTTCGCATGCATGGGACCCTGGCTGGTTACCAAAGACGAAATCGCAGAGCCGCACAACCTGGCTGTATCGTGCAGCCACCAAGGGCAGCTCGTCACCGAAGACAACACGGAAAATCTGTTCTACAAGATTCCCGAAGTCCTGGCATTCCTATCCAGCCACTTGACGCTCCTGCCGGGTGACATCGTGTCGATGGGAACGGCGCTGAAGAAATCCGCGCAAGGCGGCGCGGTCCAGAATATCGATTTGAACAAACTCGGCGGCCCGGTGTCGGTAACGATCGAGAAAATCGGCACGCTGACTAACGATGTGATTCACGTGTAACCTAGAGGAGGAGTCACCCACGCAATGATACGGTCACTTTTGCTTGTCGCCTCGTTGGCGCTGCCGGCATTCAGCCAGACTTTTACCTCGACGCCGCTTCCGAATCCATCCGGACCTAGCAGCCTGCAACCCAATTGGTCAGTCGCTCCAGATGGATCGGCAGTCTTCAGTTGGATCGAACCTTCACAAGGTGGCTCCTTCGCGTTGCGATATGCGGTGCGGCACGGCGCAACATGGTCGCCCGCCACCACCATCGCGGCCAATCGACATTTCTTCCATCATCCGGCTGAAATGCCGGAGGTACTTGCGCTTCCGGGCGGCCACTGGTTCGCTCACTGGGTGGAATCGCCGGGTGGCGATAGCGATGCGGAGTATGTCTTCGTTTCTTCATCTACCGACGGCGCCCACTGGAGCATGCCGTTACAGGCCCATCACGACCACAGCGCCGTGCAGCATGGCTTGGCTTCCATGATCGCTAACCTGGACGGCGGCGGGTCCATCTTCTGGCTGGAGGCGCTCAAAGGCGAGGATAATCCCGTATCGTTGAAGCGCACCATCGTGGACGCCTCCGGCAAAGAGGTCAAAGAAGAAGCGATCGACGGCGACGTTTGCGGCTGCTGCCCCACGGCCGTCACGAAGACTGCCAAGGGACTGCTGGTGGCTTACCGCGCCCACACCAAGGACAACATTCGCGACATCGCGGTCACTCGCCTGGAGAACGGCAAATGGTCCCCCGGCAAGATTGTGCATGCCGACAATTGGGAAATAGAAGCGTGCCCCACCAACGCCGCGGCAGTGGCGGCCAAGGGCGATCACGTGGCCCTCGCCTGGTATACGGACGCTCAAGATTCGCATCGCGTGCAGATGGCGTTTTCAAACGACAGTGGTTCCAGCTTCAATAAGCCAGTGATCCTCAGCGTCGGCCATGCATTCGGCTACACGGCGCTGGCGTTGGACGAAGATGGCGGCGCGATCGTTTCCTGGCTGGAGCAGAGTCCTGGAGGCGCGAAGGTGCTGGTTCGTCGCGTGACTTCGGCCGGTGTTGCCGGTCCAGTGGTCGAAGTAGGCAAGGGTGGAAAGATGGCGCTGGGATACCCGAAGCTATTCCACAACGGCAGCGATACGTTCGATCGCTTGGGGCAGTCCTAAGCACGTCGAGACCGCGAGTCTCGCGAAGAAAGACTAACAGGTGTAATCGCGACGCATGACGCTGGTACTCAACCGGCTCGCCGTGGTACTCTTACCGTACTCGCTGCGGTTAGGGCCTTACGGTTACGGTAGGGCGATTTTTGGACCCTCCCTGTCGTAATCCTTACGGTTTTGCTCGCCGATAAGATAGTGTATGTTCGACAGGCGTATTGAGCCCCGGATGTTGTGTGCGGATATGGTGGATGTCCAGTGGAAGGACAAGTCGGGGCGCATTCGCAAAGGCGTTGCCAACCTGGAAGACATTTCGCTCTCCGGAGCCTGTCTCCAGTTCGACCAAGCTATTCCTTTACAGACTGATTTAAGCATCAGCTACCCCAAAGGCGAGTTAGCCGGCAAAGTCCGCTACTGTGTATATCGGGAAATCGGCTATTTTCTTGGCATCGAATTCGACGCCGGCTGCCGATGGTCCGCCCGCCACTTCAAACCCCAGCATCTGCTCGATCCGCGCCGCCTGGTGATTCGTAGTATCAATCGCGCTACCAAGGCCGCCAACTAGTTGTTGGTTTTTGGTTGTTAGTTGTTGGCCGCCGACCACCAGCCACCAACAACTAGCCACCAACAACCGGCGCTTTTGCTACTCTGGTCATTCGAGATCCTCCGTGGCAACCTCCGGCATCCGTGATTCTCTCAAGCAACGTGGCGTCCGGTTAACGCGGCAGCGGCAAATCCTGCTCGATTTGATCGATCAATCCGGCCAGCACCTGGATGCCGAGCAATTGTTCAAACTGGCGCGCGAGAAAGACCCCAAGCTAAACCGGGTAACGGTCTACCGGACGCTCAAGCTGCTGAAGGCAGGCGGCCTGGTGGACGAGCTGGACCTGATGCATCACGATGGCGATCAGCACTACTACGAAACGCGCTTGAAGCAGGAACATGCTCACGTAATTTGCCTCCGCTGCGGAAAGATCGAGGAGTTTTTTGGCGATCTCCTGCAGACCATGCGGGAACAGATCCAAAGCCATTTCGGATTTGAGATCGTCCTGGCGCGCACCGAGGTGGGTGGCTATTGCTCGCACTGTCAGGCACTGCGCGCGAAGGAACTCACGGCGGTGGCTGCTCCCGAGCCGCACCATACTTCCGGCCGGAGCCGCTGATGACCCCCTCCGGTGTCGTGTCATCCCCCCCATCGGCAAACGTAGTTCGGGCGCCGGCGCTGGCGGTAACCAATCCTTCGGGGAATCGGAGCCGCATCATCATCGATATTTCTCCGTTCTTGATCGGGCGGCAGGGCGACAATCATCTGGTGCTCCGCGACAATCGCATTTCGCGAACCCACGCGCGCATCGTGGCCGAGAACGGCGAGTATTTCGTCGAAGATATGGAAAGCAGGCACGGTGTGTACCTCAACGGCCAGCGCACCAAGCGCGGCAAGCTGCATGAGGGCGATCGCATCGACTTTGGATTCCAGGATTCCTACCGGCTGGTGTTTACCCTCGAAGAAGACGAGCTGAACCGGTTCCTGGGTCAGATTTCGGCCGCGGCCGCTGCCGGCGCAAGCAATCTTTCCAAGCTCCGATCGCTGGTCGAAGTTGCCCGCGCCTTGCAAAGCTCCCTTTCGACCAACGACGTCCTGGCGGCCGTGGTGGATGCGGCGCTGTCGGTGACCGGCGCCGAGCGCGGCTTCCTGCTCCTGGGCAAAGACGACCAACTGGAAGTGAGCGTGGCCCGCGACCGGCGCGGCGCTCCGCTCGACACTTCGGATTTGACCGTTCCGCGCTCGCTCATCAATCGGGCTTTGCGCTCGCGGCGCGACCTGCTCTCGATGACCTTCGATCCATCCGGCACCGGCGGCGTAAGGCCCGACATGTCGGTCGCCAGCCTGGAGCTGCGCAGCGTGGTCTGCGTTCCGCTGATTCAGGTCCGCACCGGTTCGCTCCAGGAGACGGTCGCCGGTACCATGAACGAAACCGTCGGCGTGCTGTATATGGATTCGCGCCTGTCCGCGGCCGACCTGTCGTCTGGAAATCGCGAGATTTTGCAGACGCTGGCCCTGGAAGCTTCTACCATCCTCGAAAACGCCCGCTTGCTGGACGAAGAACGCGCCAAACAGCACATGGAAGAAGAGCTGAACGTGGCGCGAACCATCCAGACCGGATTGCTTCCCCGCGAGCTGCCTACCCAGGGCTGGTTTCGTGCGGCCGGATCGAGCATCGCTTCCCGCCAAGTAGGCGGCGACTACTTCGATGTCCGGCAGGTAAGCCCCGACCTGTTTGCCTGCGTGATTACCGACGTCTCTGGCAAAGGCGTCAGCGCGGCGTTGCTGGCCGCCCTGTTGCAAGGCGCCTTTGTGTTCGCCTCCGAAGCCGCCGTCAGGATCGACGACGTGATGTCGCGCGTCAACCGCTTTTTGTACGAGCGCGCGCGCGGCGAAAAATACGCCACCGTGGTCTTCTGCACCGTGAGCCGGAGCGGAGAACTGCACTGGTCCAACGCCGGCCATCCCAAGCCTCTGCTGGTGCGTCCCAACACGGAACCGCAGCCGCTCGAGAGCACCGGCATTCCAATCGGAATGATGGATATCGCCTCGTATGCTGTGAAGACCATCCAACTGCAGCCCGGCGACAAGATCGTGATGTTCAGCGACGGGGTCTCGGAAGCGGCCAACACCAAAGGCGAGTGCTTCGACAAGCGCCGATTGAACGAAGTGCTTCGCGCCCACGCGTCGGCCGGATGCGCGGAGCTGCACGCCAAGCTGGTGGAGGCGGTGGAAGACTTCAGCGATGGCGCCGAGCACGAGGATGACGACATCACTACGCTGGTGCTGGAGTATCAACCCTAGCATGCCGCGGTTCTTCACCCTGGCCCAGGCCGAGAAGCTGCTTCCGCAAGTGGAATCTGCCATTCGTGAGGCCATCACCCGGAAGGCGGAATATGATCAGGCCGAAGCCGAATGGCAGAGCGTTTCCGAGCGCCTCATGACCACCGGCGGCATGCATGTGGATCGGCCGCGCCTGCTCGAGCAAAAGAGCCGCCGCGAGTCGGCCGCGCGCGGTGTCCAGGACTCCATCCAGCGCGTCCACGAACTCGGATGTGTGGTGAAGGACCTCGACATCGGTCTCATCGATTTCCCCTCGCGGTTCAACGGCCAGGAAGTCTGCCTCTGCTGGAAACTGGGTGAGAGCGGCATCCAATTCTGGCACGGCGTTACTGAAGGATTCCGGGGCCGCAAGGAGATCGATCGGGAGTTCCTGGAACAGCATCGAGGCGAGCTGACTAATTGATGTGCGAGAATTGGGGGAACTGCCACCGGGGAGCTAAGTTGCTCGCTGCCTCGTAAATACGCATGCTTCTGAGTAGAGAATTCATTAGTTATTTATCACGGCAACTGGTGAAGCGGATGACGCCACTGATCATTGAGACCAGTGGGGCCGAATCGTCCGCCGAGATGATCAGCCAGTTGATCGAAGAAGAACTGCAGGTGGAGGATCGCCTCAACGACGAGGTGCGCGACCTGCTCAGCCAGTACAGCGAATATATGCGGCGCGAAGGCGTCAGCTATCAGGAGATGTTCCGGCGCATCAAAAACACCCTGATTTCGCAGCGCAAGGTTATCCGCGCTTCCGGCCGCGACACCGGCGACAACATGAAGCTGTCGCGCGATAAGATCAACGACATTTCCCATAAGATGGTGGCGGCGTTCCGCAAGTCGCGGGAGTTCCGGCTGAAGAAGGATCCCAATGACGTGCGGCTGGCGGTGGTCCAGGCCATGACCGAACTTTTGGGTGTCGAGGAAAAGGTGGACCGCGCCGCCCGCACCAAGATCCGCTCGCAGAAAAAGGACATTCCGGAAGGCACCGAGGAATGGGATCTGCTGCACCGCCGCTACTACGCCGAAGAATTGAAGAAATTCGGCATCGACCTGGCCCGCTAACTCCTGGCAACGTACCGGAATTGTGGGGCAGACCCCCTGGTCTGCGCGGGTCCCCTGGACCCGCTGGTTGCTAAGGAATCCTCTACATTCGGGCTAGCCAAGCCGACGGGGGCGTCGGCTGCGGTCCGGGGGGACCGCCCCACTCCGAGTGCGAACTCCGCGGCACCGGGAAAAACTAAATGACATTGCGCACGCACTCCTGCGTGCCGCATCGTCATCGACGTCCGGAGTCTCCGTGGCCCTTGCCTCGTCGCAATGACGGCTGGAGAAGTCGGCGGAGCCATATCAAGACCGGCAACAGATAGCTCACCTCTTCATGCTAATGCGCTTAGCTGCTTTGCTGACCCGGACCCGACGGAGCCGCAGGAGCGTCGCTCGACGGCGCCGGCGCCGGCGGCGCACTGGCATCGCGCAAATTGCGGATGCGATCGTGGGCCTCCTGCACTTGCTCGAATTGTTTCCGGATGATGGCTTCGATCTCGGCCGGCAGCGTCTTTCCCAGCGCGATGCGATAAGTCTTGAGAGACCAATCTTCGCCGCGCTCGGCTTCCACCAGAATCGCGTGAACGTCATGCCCGGTCGCAAGCCCTTTGAGACTTATCCAGCTTGCGAACAGCATTCCGCCCAGCCCCTGCGGATCGATGGCGTCAAACCCGAGCGCCTTTACCGCTCCCTGTAATTCGACGGCAAACTGGGCGCGCTGTGCGGAGTATTGCTCGAACATCTCCTTCACTGCGGGTGCATTCACCGCTTGTGCCGCTCCGCGAAAACCTTGTTCCCCGTCACGGCAGACGCTGATCACATCATGAACGGCCTGAGCATAGTCTTGTAAAGTGCCGGGCATCGCAGTTGACTCCCGCTGGTTAGACTACCCGCGGCCGCGATGGTTTCCGCTGGGCGCTCTGGGAACGCTTTTAGGAAGTCGGCGTTTTCTCGAGCTGCTGCTTGGTCCAAACGCGGTTCGGATTCAGCTCCAAGGACCGCTCCAACGCCTTTTGCGCTTCCCCAGCCTGGTTCGAACGGCGCAGCGCAATCCCCAGCCAGAGCCACGCGTCGGCGTTCTTCGGATTCAGCTCGATGGCTTTGCGGAAATCCTTGATCGCAAGGTCCATTCCGCCGCCCAGAGCCTGCGGTAGATAATAATTCCCAACGCCGTGGCTCACGTAGGCCATGGACGACTTGGGATCCAGTTCGATGGCCTTGTTCACCGAGTCCAGCGCGCACTTGCCATACTTCAGCCCCGCCAGGGAACTGCTGGAAATCATCTGGCCGCATAGCGTCCCCAGGACGCGCTGGTATTCGGCGGAGTCCGGCTTCAGGCTCACTGCCTTGTCGGCGGCGTCCATGCCGGCTTGCGCGGCGTTTTTGGCGGCCGTCTTATCGTGCTGTTCAATCGCGACTTCCGCCGCGTAGGATTGCGCCAATGCGACACGGTACTGCGTGGCTGCATCGTTGGGTTGCTTGTCGGCTGCGGCGCGAGCATCGACCGCCAGCTTTTCCAGCGCCGCGCGGTCCTGGTGATCCCGCGCCTTGATCAGATCGGCATCGTCCAGCGCAGCGTTGGCGGCGATCACGGTCAGAATTAAGACGAAAAGCTTCATCTCTCTCATCGGACGCGTCCCGAGCTACAACGTTGCAACTTTTCGCTGCACAAACAGGAAATAGAGTCCCAGGATCGCCAATAATATCCCGTTCCATTTCAGTACTACGGGCGCGCTGAACTCCTTGACCAGAGCTCCCACCACCAGACTTCCGACCGGCATGCCTCCTCTGAAAGCTACGTTATAGACGCTCAGCACCCGGCCTCGCATATTGTCCGGCGCGATCATCTGAACCAGCGAGCCGATGCTGGTAAAAACCGCCAGCAGCATCGCGCCGGCCAGGAATATCAGAATGCAGCTCAGCACAAAATTTCGAGATAGAGCGAAGCCGCTGATCAGCACGCCCAGGCCCAGAAGCATTAGAAGCACCAAAAGTCCCATGTGCTTGTGTTTGCCCAGGCCCGCCACGGTTAGCGCGCCGCAGATGGACCCGACGCCGGAACAGACCAGAAAGACAGTGTAAAGATTCGGGCCGCCGTGAAAGACATCCTTCGCGAAAACGGGCAGAAAGACAATCAAAGGGAACGCCAGCAAGGTCATCGAAAATGCCAGCACGATCAGCCCTTCCATGGCGCTTTGCTGGCGTATGAAGTGAATGCCTTCCTTCATGCTGGTGAAAACGGATTCGCGGCTTTTGCTGGGCACGAAATGAGGATGGATGATCAGCAGCGAAATAATCACCGCGACAAAGGAAATCCCGTTGAGGGAGAAACACCAGGACGCGCCAAGCACCAGGGCAACGCCGCCCAGCGTGGGTCCCAGGACTCGCGCCACGTTAAATTGAATCGAGTTCAGCGCAATGGCGTTTGGCAGATCTTCGGTCTTTACCAGCGTTGGGATCAGCGCCGAGTAGGCCGGTCCGCCGAAGGACTGCGCCGTGCCGACCACGAACGACAGCGTCAGGATGTGCCAGATGCGCACCACGCCGGTTGCAAACAGCCCGGCCAAAAGGAACGCGCACGCCATCTGGATAAATTGCGATCCAAGCAACAGCTTTTGCCGTTCCGTGCGATCGGCGAACACGCCGCCCACCAGCGAAAACAGAACGATTGGAATACTGCCCAGAAAGGAATCCAATCCCAGCAGGAACGACGACCCCGACAGCTGCAAAACCAGCCAGGCTTGCGCGAACGTCTGCATCAAGGTGCCGATGCTGGATGTACACGCACCAAACCACATGATGCGGAAGTCGCGATATGCAAAAGCCTTGAAGATCCTGCTCAGCAATGGAATAACCAGCTAGGGCAGGGGCTGGGGGCGCTGAATCAGGTGCAGAAAGTTCCCGTCGGCATCGCTGAAAAAGATCAGCCGGTTGCCTAGCATCTCGGTGGGTTGAGTAAGAAACTCGATGCCTCGCTTCTTCAACTCCTCCATGGCCGTGTCGAAGTCGTCCACGGTGATGGCCATATGACGGATGCCCGGATCTTTCATCTGTTGCGGCGTGCGATCGCCCTCCGAAGGAATGAATTCTATCAGCGTACCGTTGCTGCCGCGCACGAAATAATTGCCGCCGTAATGGTAATTGAGGCGAAAATCGAGCTTCTGCACGTACCATTCCGCCAGCCGTTTGGGATCGGGCGTCGCAATGGCGGTGTGCTCCAGTCCTTGAAACATAAACAAGGATTGTATCAGAGTCGTCTATTGGAACAGGCGCGGAGCGAACTGATTCAGATACTCTCGCCAGTTGATCCAGGTGTGAGCCCCGGCGCTTTCCTGGAAAACTGGTTCGAAGCCATGCTTTTTGAACAGTTCCACGGTCGCCTTGGTGGTGCTCAACAGCATGTCGTCTCGTCCGGTCGCAAACCAGAACAACTTGAGACTCTTCTTGGCCGAAGGATCGTCGAGCTCGGCTAGATGCTGCTGCTCCCACGTGGGACCCTCGGCGGCGCCGGCCGTCCCGCCCGCGATGCCGAAAATGCCCGAACTGAAAACCCCGACGTAGGCGAATTCGTCGAGGTGCGGGATTGCGATGTTGAGCGTATGTGCGCCGCCCATCGAAAGTCCCGCGATAGCCCGGTTCTTCCGATCTCGCAACACGCGATAGTGCGTTTCCGCGTAGGGCATGATGTCGCTGACGAAGTCCTTCACGAAGTCGTCGTTGAAATTCGGCGCGCGAGGGGCGCCGGGCCCGCCAGATGCCGATGCGGGTCGCGCAAACTCAAACGGGCCCGTATGTCCGGCCGGCATCACGATCACCATCGGCTTGGCTTTGTTGGCCGCGATCAGGTTGTCGATAATGAAGCCCGCCCGGCCCGCCGACGTCCACGAATCGTCCGAATCGCCGGCGCCATGCAAAAGATAGAAGATGGGGTACTTCTGCGTGCCAATGTCATAGCCGGGCGGCGTGTAAACGTGCATACGGCGGAATTTGCCGAGGCTCTTCGAGTAATACGTCACGCTCGCGACGGCTCCATGCGGCACCTCCCTGGTGTCCATGAAATCGGCTCCCGGCAGGTAAACCAAACTCCAGGCGTTGCCATTCGATTCGCTGACGGACGGATTGCGAGGGTCCATCACCGCCACTCCGTCGACGTTGAAGTTGTAGCGGTATGCGCCCGGATCGACCGGCCCGATCGTGACTTCCCAAACGCCGTTGTCGGCCTTGGTCATCTCGCCTTTCGGCGTGAACCCGAAGATGTCGCTGCTGGACAGCCGAACCGCCTGTGCCTTAGGGGCGAAGATCCGAAATGTGACGTGCCGGTCCGGCGCAAGTTCAGGCGACGTGACTGCGGGAGGCGGGGCCGGAGGCGGAGTCTGCGCGGGAGCGCGCGAGGCCATGGAGACCAAGGCGAGTAGACTAACGGCGAGCGTCTGGCGTTGCATGCAGCATCGAGTATACAATGACTCAGCAATGAAAAAACTAACGTTTTTTGGCATTTTGCTTTCGGCTCTGGTTACCATCTTCGCGCCGTTTGCGCCGGCTCAAACTCGCTGCCCAGACATGCTCAAGTTCCAGGTGCATGGCGTGCCGCTCGCGATCACCAAAGCGGAACCGATACCGGCTTCGGCCCCGAGCACAACGCGCGCCGCGCTTCCTGCGTTCTGCCGCGTGGACGGCGTGATCAATCAGCGCAAGCGCGCGGACGGAAAATCGTACGGCATCGGCTTCGCCCTCGCGCTGCCCGATCAATGGAACGGTCGCTTCTTGTTTCAAGGCGGCGGTGGACTGAACGGCAACGTCGCTCCGCCTTTGGGTGCCTCGGCAGCCGGTGAGACGCCAGCGCTCGCTCGCGGATTCGCGGTGGTCTCGACCGATAGCGGCCACAAGGGTGGCGGCTTTGATGGCAGCTTTTTCCGCGACCAGCAGGCCAGCCTCGATTTTTACTACGTGGCAATCGGGCGCGTTGCTCAACTGGCGAAAGAGGCGATCGCGTCGTATTACGGTCGCGCGGCGGAGCATTCGTATTTCGCCGGCTGCTCCACCGGCGGCCGCGAGGCGATGATCATGTCGCAGCGCTATCCGGAATATTTCGACGGTATCGTTTCCGGCGATCCCGCCATCCGCACCGGGCACTCCAATCTCGCGCTGGGGTTCATGACCGCCGAGATGCAACCCGATCCCAAGAAATTCTTCTCCGATTCCGATCGCAAGCTGATTGTCAATTCCGTGCTCCAGGTCTGCGACGCCAAAGATGGCCTGAAGGACGGAATGATTTTCAATTCGCGCGCGTGCGACTTCGATCCCGCGACGCTGGTGTGTTCAGGTTCCAAGACCGATAGCTGTTTGACCCGGGCCCAAGCGGACGCTCTGAAGAAAGCTTTCGCCGGTCCGAAGTCGGCGCGCGGAGATGCGATTTATCCCGGAGTCCCTTACGATGCCGGCATCGCGGATGGCGGCTTCATCCCAGGGCTGTTGCGCGGACCTGTTATCCCCGTTGCCACCGGCGCCGATTTCGCTCACTTTGATGCCGATCGGGAAGCCGCTCGCGTGGAGTCCGACAAAACCGCCGAGCTTGGCGATACCACCTGGACGAACCTGACCAGCTTCGCCGGCCACGGTGGAAAGCTGCTGTTCTTTCACGGCCTGAGCGATCCCTGGTTTTCGCCGCTCGACACCCTCGGCTATTACGAGAAGATGTCCAAGGAAACAAGCAACGGTTCGGCGACATCATCGGTTGCTTCTTGGAGCCGCCTCTACTTAGTCCCCGGCATGGGCCATTGTCAAGGCGGCAGCGCGACGCTGGATCGCTTCGACATGTTAAGCGCGGTGGTGGATTGGGTGGAGAAGGGCGTGGCTCCGGACCGCGTGGTCGCCACCGGTACAGCCTTCCCCGGCCGCAGCCGTCCGCTATGCCCGTATCCGCAGCATGCCGAGTACACTGGGCATGGTGACACCAATGACGCGAACAGTTTTGTGTGCCAGGAATAAATAACGCAGGAATAAACAACGAATGACGTTTCTCAAAGACAGCCTGATCGAACTGATCACGCAAACTTCCACCAATCTTCCTCCCGACGTGCGCGCCGCCATGGGCGTGGCTTTGGAAGAAGAGGTAGCCGGCACGCAAGCCGCGCAGGCGCTGGGGATTATCGCCAGCAATATCGACATGGCGCAGCAGGACGCCGGCCCCATTTGCCAGGACACCGGCATGCCGACGTTTATCGTCCACACACCGGTCGGCGTGAATCAAATCCACGTCAAGCGCGCGATTCACGAAGCCGTCGCGGAAGCCACCCGCCGCGGCAAGCTGCGGCCCAATTCCGTGGATTCGCTCACCGGAAAGAACAGCGGCGACAACTTAGGCGAAGAGACGCCCGTGATTCACTTCGAGCAATGGGAGCAGGACGAAATCGAAGTGAAGCTGATCTTGAAGGGCGGCGGTTGCGAGAACAAGAACATCCAATATTCGCTGCCCAGCGAACTGGAACATTTGGGCCGTGCGGACCGGAATCTGGAGGGCGTGCGTAAGGCCATTTTGCATGCCGTGTGGCAGGCGCAAGGACAAGGCTGCGCGCCCGGCGCGGTGGGCGTGTGCATCGGCAGCGATCGCGCCCACGGCTATGAGCTCGCAAAGAACCAGCTCTTCCGCACCTTGGACGATGTCAACCCGGTGCCCGAGCTGGCCAAGCTCGAGGCTGAAATTATGGAGGAAGCCAATCGCATCGGCGTCGGCGCCATGGGCTTCGGCGGAAAAGCGTCGCTGATCGGATGCAAGGTGTGCGCGGCCAATCGCCTACCCGCGAGCTTCTTTGTTTCGGTGGCTTACGATTGCTGGGCGTTCCGCCGCCTGGGCGTTCGCTTGGACGCTTCGAGCGGCGCGATTACACACTGGCTGTATCGCGATCCCGATCGCGCAGTCGAGCGCATGGCGCGCTCGGAGGGATTTCCGCTCACCGGCCGTGAGGTCGTGCTCACGGCGCCCGTTTCCGAAGAGCAAATCCGGTCACTGCGCGTCGGCGATGTCGTGCTCATTTCGGGTGAAGTATACACGGGACGCGACGCCGTCCATGCCCACTTGATGAAGCACGCGCCGCCGGTGGACATGCGCGGCTCCATTCTTTACCACTGCGGCCCCGTGATGCTCAAGCAAGGCGACGGCTGGGTGGTGAAAGCCGCGGGCCCCACCACCAGCATCCGCGAGGAGCCGTATCAGGCCACCATCATCGAGAAGTACGGCGTGCGAGCCGTGATCGGCAAGGGAGGCATGGGTCCAAAGACGCTCGCAGCCCTCCAAGAATCGGGCGCGGTTTACCTCAACGCCATCGGCGGCGCGGCGCAGTTCTACGCGCGCACGGTGGAGAAGGTTCTGGGCGTGAATCTCATCGAGTTCGGAATTCCCGAAGCGATGTGGCATCTGCGCGTCAATAAATTCGTTGCCATCGTCACCATGGATTCGCACGGCGCAAGCCTGCACGCAGAAGTCGAGCGCGCCACGGGAGCCAAGCTCGCCGAACTTCAACAGGCGTGAGACCGCGGCTCTAGCGATTACACTGAGCCCTTATGTTCTGAGGGTTTGCAGCCGATAGTTGAAGGGTGGGGCTCTTAGCCATACTCGCGGCCATGCTCGCGGTGCTCACGGCCATCTGACGCCAGTGGACTCTCCATGAGCGCTGCCACACTCACGACGCCGCTACATACCGGCACCATACCTGCCCGCCGGAAGTTTACGATCATTCCGCGGCTGGATGAGAATCCGAAGCTGGTCTCCCAGGCGCAAACCGCCGCGGGCAAAATAGCGGTGATAGCGATGGCCGTCTGCTTGATCGGCTGGAGAAGGCCCAGGCCGATCGTTTCTCTGGTCGCTGTCGCCCTGGTTAGTTTTTTGCCTGCGTATCGCCGCGTGGTGCTCGCCGCCGCGAGTTTGTATTGGGTCTTGGCAAGCGGGCTCCTGAATCAGGACGTGATCGGCCGGCTGGCAGTCAAAGCCGGCATCCACGTGCCCCATCCCGCAATTTGGATCCTCTCCGGACTAGCTTGCGTATCCTTGGTGTTTGGTTTTGGGAACCTCTGGATCCGCGGTCAAGCTGGCGGGATCATAGGCCGGCGTCCCGTTTTGTGTCTGGGCATCCTCTTTTGTCTGGCGCTCGCTATCGCCAGTACTTCGGCTGTTCCGGCCGGAGTCCGCATTGTCTTTTGGGCTATAGTCGCTCCGCTCAGCGGTTTCTTCTGGATGCTCGCTTACGCTCTGCGCGATTGCCAGCGGAAATCCGTCAGCCCCCATGGAATCGGGTCCATGTTGGCGACCATTTGGACCGGCACCTCCAGTCCCACCCCCATGCTGAAAGGGCCCTCGCATGCGCTCAAAGTGGAGGCGGTGGACGCACGGGAATTTGCCGTCGCGCAACTCAAGGGAGTAAAGCTGCTGACGTGGACCATGGTGCTCGTTGTGATTTACGTCGCAATCCAGTACGCACTCCTGAAGGCCGACATCCCCACTCTGGAAGACGCCATCGATCGGAATTTGACCGGCTCCATACCTATATGGCTCTGTTGGGGAAGCCTGGCGGGCAGCTTCATTCTTGTGGTGCTCCAGATCACGATCTACGGACACACCATCGTCGGCGGATTGCGGCTATTGGGTTTCAAGGCACTTCGAAACACGTATGCGCCATTTCGCGCCCGAACCATCGCCGAGTTCTGGAATCGATTCTATTTCTACTTCAAGGAACTGCTGGTCGACCACTTCTATTACCCTGCCTACCTGCGCTACTTCAAGCGCTCACCCCGCCTGCGAATCGTGTTCGCGACCTTCGCCGCAGCCTTCTTCGGAAACGCGTTCTATCACTTCGGCCGGGATGTGAACTACGTGGCCCAGCTCGGGCTTTGGCGCGCGCTAACGGGCTTCCAGGTGTATCTGTTTTACGCGTTCTTGCTGGCGACAGGCATCTCGATCTCGCAATTACGCGGCAAGCGGCGAGAGGCGTCATGGTTTCGAACAGAGGTACTTTCGCGGGTGACGATCGTTCTGTTCTTTTGTCTGGTTCACATCTTCAACGACGAGCGCCGCACGGTATCGCTCGGCGCACATTTTGCATTTCTCTTCAGACTTTTTGGTGTATAAGGCGGCTCCATGAATACTCGAAACGAATTACGCGCGTACATTCAACAGCTCCTCGCCGACAAGGGCGATCGGGAGCCCCTGGGCGAAGCCGATTCGCTGGTGTTGTCGGGAAGGCTCGATTCGGTGGACATCCTTCAAATCGTCGTGTTCCTTGAAAGCCACTACCGGATCGATTTCGCCGATCAGGAGTTCGATCAGGAGGACTTCGATTCGATCGCCAAGATCCTGGGGCTGATCGAGCTCCGGGCGCCCGCCGCCGGAACTCCGCGGGCGTAAGAAAGACAGCGAAAGATTAAGTGATGAACTACAACTTCAGTGAGCCGATGTTCCGCCACGCACAGTCCGATGGCGCCCGACTCGCGCTATCGGTTGGCGACCGGAATGTTTCTTACTCCGGGCTAGCGGTCCTGGCGCAGCGACTGGCGGCGTGGCTCAATCGGGATCCAGGCCGGCCCCGAGGTTTTGTCGCCATTCTTGCGTCGCGCAGCGTGGAAGCCTACGTGGGTGTGCTCGGAACGGGGTGGGCCGGTGACGCCTACGTCCCGATTAACCCCAAACTCCCGGCAGATCGCATCGCCACCTTGCTCGAGATCATCCAGCCGGTCGCGTTAATCACCGACGAGGGCGGAAGGAAGGCCCTGACAGGCCGCGCCCTCCAAGCCGCGCCGGCCAAGGTGCTGAATAGTTTCGACGATCTTCCCGCACACGATCCCGAGGACCGGCCGCGTCAGATGGAAGCCGAGGATCGTGCCTACATGATTTTCACGTCCGGCAGCACGGGCGTGCCCAAGGGAGTTGTGGTTCCCCTTCGAGCGATACATGCCCTCGTCACAGGAATGCAGGAAGTCTACGGATTCGCGCCGCACGATCGCTTTTCGAAAGCTTACAACTTGAGCTTCGACGGCTCCGTACACGACATGTTCACGTGCTGGAACGCCGGCGCATCGCTCCACCCGGTGCCGGCCCGTCAACTTATGGCGCCCGCAAAGTTCATTCAGGAAAAGCAGCTCACGATGTGGACTTCCGTGCCGTCCACCGCGGTCTTTCTCGAGCGAATGAAAATGCTTCAGCCTGGAGCGTTCCCTTCGTTGCGCTACACCATTTTTTCAGGCGAGCCGCTTCCCGTACGCTCGGCCCTAGCCTGGCAGCAAGCGGCGCCGAACAGCGTCGTCGATAATATTTGCGGCCATACGGAGTGTTGCTGCTTCAGTACTCTGGAGCGCCTGTCGGATCCGCCCAACGTCACGCCCAAGCTGGGGCTGGTGGCGGTCGGCAAGCCGTTGCCAGGCTTCGAAGCCGCGGTGTTCGATCAAGACTGCAAGCCGCTGCCGCCCGGCCAGGAAGGCGAACTCGCGCTGGCGGGACCGCAGGTGGCGCAGGGTTACTTCCAGGACCCGGAACGCACTGCCGCGCGTTTCCCCTCCATCGACGGCAGGGTCTGGTATCGCACCGGAGACCTGGTGGTGGTGGACGAGTTGGGAAGCTTGCACCACCTGGGCCGGATCGACAACCAAGTCAAAGTGCTGGGGCATCGCATCGAACTTGGCGAAGTGGAATCGCACCTCGCCGCGGTCTGCGGCACCGACGCCGTGGCAGCCGTGGCCTGGCCGGTGCAACATGGCTCCGCTCGGGGAATCGCGGCATTTCACTGCGCCGAAGGCCTGTCCGCCCAAGAGGTCCGTGACAAAATCGCGCTCCGAATCCCGCGTTACATGGTCCCGCAACAAGTGCAGTATCTCGAACGAATTCCGCTCACCGAGCAGGGAAAAATCGATCGCGCGGCGCTCAAAGCCATGCTCGATCAGGCGGCGGACGGCGCCGCAAGCATGGCCGAGTTCCCTCCCGTAGCGGTTTGATAATCCGCTATGATGCGACGCCTCAGTCTTCCCGATGGTCTGGAAGTATTTTCGTTGAACGCGGATGAGACGCGCTTCGTCCACGCCGAAGTCTTCGGCGCGCGCTGTTACCTGCGGCACGGCATTGAGTTGCGCGACGGAGATTGCATCTTCGATGTGGGCGCCAATATCGGGATGGCCTCGATTTTCTTTTGCAAGGAGCGCCGCAACATTCGCATCTTCGCGTTCGAGCCCAGTCCCGCGGCCTACGAGTGTCTGAAAGCCAATATTGAACTGCATGGGCAACTCTACGGCGCCCATACCCGGACCTTCGAGTGCGGATTGTCTCGTGAGCCCGGTACCGCGGAATTTACTTTTTATCCCAACAACTCTGTGATGTCGGGATTCCACGCCGATTTGGCACAAGATCGCGCGTCGACCAAGACGTTCATGGTCAACTCCGGCTTCGAGCCACGCCATGCCGAGCTGTTTCTCGGCTCCAAATTCAAGAAAACGACGTTTCCGTGCCGCTTGCGAACCCTTTCGGAGATCGTTGATGAGGAAGGCGTGGCGCGAATCGATCTGTTGAAAGTGGATGTCGAGAAGAGTGAGAGAGAAGTTCTGGCAGGCATCCGCGAGGAGCACTGGGGCCTGATCGGGCAGGTTGTTGTCGAAGTGCACGATGAGCAGGGCGCTCTCGATGAGGTTCGTGACATGCTGGCAAAGCACGGTTTTGAAACGATCGCCGAGCAGGATCCACAACTCAAGGGCACGACGATATTCAGCGTATTTGCTACCCGACACTGCACTCCGACCGACCGTTTGTTAGAATAAGCTTTGTCTCGGGCCAGGTAGCTCAGCTGGTAGAGCGCAGCCCTGAAAAGGCTGGCGTCGGCGGTTCGATTCCGTCCCTGGCCACCACGTTTTCCAATCGTGCGATCACTCCGGACACCCAGCCTTCCGTAAGCCCTACGAAAGTTTAGTGGACAACAATTTCGCCCAGTTTCATCGATTGCCGGCGAGCGCGCGGAATCGGTGAGGGTGTTTACGCTTCGTTCGCGCCTTCCTCCCTTAGAAAAGGAGACACTGCATGCCATCGAAGGTCCTTCGAGGAATTGTGTTGCTTGCTATTGTGGCCGGGGCTGCTGCTGCCCAATCCAGGGAAGCGGATCGGATCACAACCCCGATTAACACCAGCCGTTTGGTGACCCTCCCGGGCCACTTACGAACGCTCGAAAGCTCTTACATCGATGAAGGGTCAGTGGAGCCATCCCGAAATATGGATGGCATGCTGCTTTTTCTCAAGCCATCGGCGGCGCAGCAGAGGGCACTCGATCAATTGCTGTATGATTTGCAGGATCCAGGCTCTGGGCGCTATCACCAGTGGCTGACGCCGGAACAGTATGCGGACCAGTTCGGAGTCAGCTCCTCGGATGCCGGAAAGATTGCGGAGTGGCTCGAATCACAAGGTTTTCAGGTCGGCTGGATTGGGCGCGGACGTTCGGTCATCGCCTTCAATGGCGCGGCAGGCGCGGTCGCAGCGGCGTTCCACACGGAGATTCACCGTTATCGGTCGGGAGTAACGGTCCACTATGCCAATGCGCAAAATCCTTCTGTGCCGGGAGCTCTGCGAGATGTTGTTAGGGCGATCGGGGGACTAAACGATTTTCTGCCCGAGCCGGACCTGGCTACCAGACCCGCTTACAACTCGGGCGGCACGCATTATCTGGGTCCCGGAGATCTCGCCACGATATACGACTTCGCAAGCTTGAACGCAAGCGGGATCGATGGAACGGGTCAAAAGCTGGTGGTGGTGGGAGCATCCAGCGTCCAGTTGACGGACATTCAAAAATACAGCGCACTATTCGGGACACCCACTCCGAACGTTCAGCCCATGGTTGTGCCGGGGTTTCCGGATCCGGGCCAGACCGGCGCTGCTGGAGAAGGTACTCTCGATCTGGAAGTGTCGGGAGCGACTGCACCAAAAGCCAACATCCTCTACCTCTATTCGGGGAACCCTTATAATGCCGTCAGCTACGCCGTCGATCAGAATCTGGCGCCCGTGATCAATGCCAGCTATCACATCGGCTGCGACGCGTCCGTACCCACGTCCGAGCTCTCCAGCTACCAAGGAATCGCGCAACAGGGAAATACCGAGGGGATCACCTGGGTGAATTCGAGCGGCGATATTGGCGCGGCTGGATGCGACAACAATGGTGAGGCCAGAGCCAGTAAGGGACTGGCAGCCCGCTTTCCCGCAGACATCCCCGAAGTCACCGCCGTCGGTGGAACCACATTCAACGAGCAGAGCGGCGATTACTGGGCAACGGCCAATGGCGCCTTTGGCGGCTCGGCTTTGTCTTATATCCCGGAAGTGGTCTGGAACGATAGCTCGCCAGGCGGGATCGCGGCCAGCACGGGCGGCGTGAGTACTTTCTTTGCGAAGCCGACCTGGCAAACCGGACCTGGGGTTCCCAGTGACGGGCAGCGCGATATACCGGATGTTGCGGTAGCGGCGTCGGCGCAGCATGACGGCTATCTCATCGTTCTGAACGGTTCGCAGGTTATTACCGGCGGCAGTTCGGCGTCGGCGCCCCTCTTCAGCGGAATGGTGGTCTTGCTGAACCAATATCTGGTGTCAAACGGCGCGCAAGCCCAACCTGGCGTCGGCAATTTGAACGTCCTGTTATATCGGATTGCGCAGAGCAATCCAGAGGCGTTTCACGACATCACTTCAGGAAATAATATTGTTCCCTGCGAGGTTGGTTCTGCGGACTGCCCGTCGGGAACAATGGGATACACAGCGGGCCCCGGTTACGACCTATGTACCGGGCTCGGTTCGCTGGATTTCGCCAAACTCGCCGCCGCGGCCTACACCAAGCCGGCGCCCACGACAGCCATCTCCGAGGTAGCCAACGGTGCGAGCTTCGCTAATGCACCGGTAGCGGCAGGCTCGCTGATTACAATTTTTGGGACCTATCCTGGAGCGACCACTGCGTCCCCAACCGGCTTACCTCTTCCAGATTCCTTGGGCAACGTGTCCGTGACGATTAATAATGAGTCAGCGCCGCTGAACTTCGTCAATGCGACGCAAATCAACCTGCAGGTGCCGTGGGACCTCGTGCCCGGGCCGGCGACAGCCATCGTGACATCCGGTGGTGTAGCGTCGGCTCCTTTTCAGCTCACCATCGGCAAGGCTGGTCCCGGAATCTTCGTGTACGACACAAACCACGCCGTGGCGCAGAGCTCAAACTACACGACGAATGAGACCGGCAGTGGGGAAAAAGTGGGCGGGTTCGTCATCGTATATATGACGGGGCCAGGCGCGGTAAACAATGCGATTCCGACCGGCTCCGCGAGCCCAGTCTCGCCGGTGTCGTCGGCGACGGGGCACGCCAGCGCAACGATCGGCGGCAAGACGGCCGACATTCTGTTTCTGGGTATGGCGCCGTACTTCGTCGGCGTCGCCCAAGCCGACGTGAAGGTCCCTTCCTTGAGCGCCGGTGACTATCCGGTGGTGATCACCGTCGATGGCGTAAAAAGCAACGCGCCGCTGGTGAGCGTGTCGGGGAACTGAGGAGGCGGTCTATAGGTGTAGAATCGTGGTAAACAAACTCCCGAACATCAGAAGCTCTACTGGAGAATACGATGAAACGCCCCTACACAACTGCCATAACGTTGTCTGCCACGCTGCTGCTCGCGAGTGCCGCACTTGCCCAAGTCGCACTTGCCCAAGTCGCACCTGCCCAAGTAAAGCTGAACTCGGTGCGAGTCGGCGCCAAGGACTCCGTTGCTTTGGCGAAATTCTATCAAGCCGCGTTCGGCATGCAGGAGGTCAATCGGATCGGTGCACCCACCGGACCAGAAGTCTTTGTGAACTTCGGTGCCACGGCCGAGGCCGCGAAAGCCAACAAGAGCGAACCGATCGTGATCATGCATCGCGATTCAGACGACGTCAAGGATCCCATCGCCCACGTGATCCTCGACGTGAAGGACATGGCGGCGACAGTGGCCGCCATCAAGGCCGCCGGGGGCTCCATGGCCGGCGATCCGCGGCCCTTCGGAACCACTGGCATCGTCATAGGCATCGCGATCGATCCAGCGGGCAATCACATTGAATTAATCCAGAGGCCTTGATCCAACGGCCTTAAGGATGCTGCGAATTCTCTCGATCTCGGTGATGGCCGTAATTGGCGCGGGCCTCGCGATCGCGCAGGCACCAGCGGGGCAGCGTGATCCCGCGCAAAGTCCGGCTTCGCAGCGTCCGCCTGAAACGGTTACGTCACAGACTTATTCCGCCGAGCAAATTCAAGCCGGCGAATTGCGGTTTACCTCGCAGTGCGGCTTCTGCCATGGCCGTGACGCCGCGGGCGGAGAAACCGGGCCGGACCTCACTCGCTCAAAGCTGGTCGCGGAAGATCATAAGGGCGACAAGATCGGGCCTCTGGTTCGCGCTGGACGCCCCGACCAGGGCATGCCGGCCTTTACTCTGAGCGATGCGGAGTTGGTCGCGATCGTCGCTTTCATCCACGACCAGAAGACCAAGTCCGAAACGCTCGAAGGCGGGCGCCGCTCCGTCGACGACGCAGACCTGGCAACCGGAGACGCCGCGGCCGGGCGTCGATACTTTAACGGCGCTGGCGGCTGCTCCGCGTGCCATTCCCGTCAGGGCGATCTGGCCGGAGTCGCGTCCCGATATAAGGACTTGGCTCTGTTGATGCGCATGCTGTATCCCGGCGGGCAGCCCGCTCCGGCGCCGCCAGAAGCGCTAGCGGCCCACTTCGATCAACTCGCGAAATACACCGACGATGACATGCACAACGTCTACGCCTATTTGGTCACCTTAAATGAAGCGCCTCCTTCTCCGAATCTGCCTCACTGCGCTGGCCTACGCGCAAACCGATAGCTGGCTCACCTTTCACGGCGACTACTCCGGCCAACGTCATACCAACCTTACCGAGATCACCCCGGACAACGTCGCGAAGCTTCAGCAGGTGTGGCGATTCGAGACCCGCCAGAATCAACAGATCAAGGCTTCGCCGATTGTCGCGGGCGGCGTCCTCTACATCACCACGCCGGACAACATCTGGGCTCTTGACGCCCGCACCGCCGCCGAGCTCTGGCATTATCAGAATCCTCCCAACGACGCGTTCCACATCGGCCACCGCGGCGCGGCGATTTACAAGGACACCGTTTATCTCACGACCCCGGACTGTCACCTGGTCGCGCTGAATGCCAAAGACGGCAAGGTCAAATGGGACGTCGTGCTGGCCGATTCCAACAAGGGTTACTGGGCCACCAACGCGCCGCTCGTCGTGCGGAATCACGTCCTGGTCGGCCTCTCCGGCGATTTCGATAACCTGCCGGGTCAGTTGAAATCGATCGACGCCGATACCGGCGCGATACAGTGGACTTTCTACAGCACGCCTCCGCCCGGCACCAAGGATCCATCAGCGGCGGCGCAACCGGCGGCCAGATGTGGACCACCGGCACTTACGATCCCGATCTCAATCTGGTCTACGTCGGCACCGCGAATCCCACGCCGGTACTCAATGGATACGTGCGGCCCGGCGATAATCCCTGGACCTGCAGCATCGTCGCGCTCAATCCCGGACACTGGGAAACTCGCTCTGGGGCTTCCAGGTCTCGCCGCACGATACGCACGATTGGGACGCCAACGAAGTTCCCGTCCTGGTGGATGCCGATTTCAACGGGGAGCCCGCAAACTGGTGATGCAGGCATCGCGCAACGGCTATTTCTTCGTGCTCGACCGCACCAATGGCAAGAGTTTGCTGACCACCCCGTTTGCCACCGTGAACTGGGCCAAGGGAATCGATGCGCAGGGACGCCCCATTCCCGATCCGGCCAAGTTTCCATCGCAGAGCGGCGTCCTGGTAGCGCCCAACGAGAGCGGCGCCACGAACTTCCGCCCGCCGAGCTTCGACCCGCGGACCGGCCTCTTTATCGTGAGCGCTCAGGACGGCTACGGAATCTATTTCTTCAAACCCGAGCACGGAGCATACGGGTGGGCCGGCGCTGACTATGGCATCGCGGGAAGAGCTTTCCTCCGGGCCATCGATTACAAGACCGGAAAGATCGTATGGAATCATCCCATCGGCGGTGGCCCAGGCACGGCCGGCGTACTCACTACCGAAACCGGAGTGACATTCAGCGGCGACGTTCCCGGCAATGTGATGGCGCTGCGAACCAGCGACGGCTCGACCCTATGGCAGCAGGCCCTCGGGGAACCTGGAAATGCCAGAATCGGAAACGGCCCCATCACTTATCAGCTGGGTGGCAGACAGTATCTGGTCATAGGCGGAGGCAGCTCGCTGTACGCGTTTGCCCTGCCGGCACCCACGGCGAAGATCCGCCCGGATTCGCCCCAGTGATGCTGCTCGATGGCGAAAGCGGCGGCCCTTATCACGAATGGCAGCTCACAACGCCGGTGCTCAAGAAAGAACTGGAGGAGACCGGTCTCTTCCAGGTGGATGTCGTAACGGCGCCTCCCGCTGGCGGCGATTTCAGCGCGTTCCATCCCGACTTCGGCAAGTACGCGGCCGTGGTGTGGAACTACGACGCGCCCGATGAGCGCTGGCCGGCGGAATTAAAGGCGTCGTTCGAGAATTACGTACGTGGCGGCGGAGGCCTCGTCAGTGTGCATGCCGCCGATAACGCGTTCCCCGGATGGCCGGCGTTTAACGAGATGATCGGCGTCGGAGGCTGGCGCGGCCGAACCGAGAAAGACGGGCCGTTCTGGTTTTACAAAGATGGCAAGCTGGTTTCCGATGCGGCTCCGGGCGCTGCCGGCAGCCACGGCCATCGTACGCCATTTCAGATTGTGGTGCGTCGAGTATCATCCCATCACGAATGGTCTGCCCAAGGTCTGGATGCATCAGGGCGACGAACTTTACGCCAGGCTCCGTGGCCCCGGGAAGAATATGTCGATTCTCGCGACCGCGTATTCCGACCCCGCCAACAACGGCACCGGCCGCGATGAGCCGATGTTGATGGCCCTCAGCTACGGCAGCGGACGTGTGTTCCATACCACGCTGGGGCACGATATCAACGCGCTCAGCTCTGTGGATTTCGTCGTGACTTTTCAGCGCGGAACGGAATGGGCCGCAACCGGCAAGGTGACGCAGAAAGTCCCCGTCAGATTTTCCAACCGCCGACTCGGTCAGTTATCGGACGGGCCTCGCCGCCATGGACCCAGGCTATAAGCGTGGCCTGAATCCGTTGGACGCGTCCCCCGCGCGATAGCGACCTGGACCCGGCTAGCGCGACGATGCGCCTTCACAGAAGTCAATCTCGTTCATCGCTACGGCAAGTTGCGAACAGCAACGACCCTAGCGGTCAAGTTAGAATTGGTCTCGAAGATGCGTGGGAATTGAGGACGTGCCTTGAATACTGACATGACCCGCGCGCGTCGCGCGGTAATGGGTTTCGCGACGCGCTCCTACGCAAAGTTTGTAAGCGAGCTCAAAGTCGCGTTACTGGCGCCCATCCCGACCGACGTCGTACGTCTGCTTGATGGGTTGGCAGGTGAACGTTGTTTAGACCTCCTGCCGCCTGACTCGATCCGCAGCCTAGGGGCCCATTTCACGCCGCTAAGCATCGCCGAACGAATCGTGAACCAGATGTCGGTGAGGGCTTGGGCCGACGAAACCGTGTTCGATCCTGCCTGCGGTGCGGGCGATCTCCTACTTCCCGTCGCCAGGAGACTTCCAATCAAAGCAACAGTATCTTCAACGCTGCAATTCTGGAACGAACGAATTCTGGGGTGCGACGTGAGTCCTGAGTTCGTTGAAGCGGCCAACTTCGTCTCGTCTTGTTGGCGGCACACCGGGGAGCCAGCATCGACGATTCTCCTTCAAATTTGGCGGGACTCTTGACCAATCTCGCCGTGGCGAACGGTCTTTCAGTCACGGAAGAATACCTCAAGAGTTCTTGCGTCGTGATGAATCCGCCATATGGAAGAGTCGTGTCAAGTGTAAAGCGATGGCGGGAGGGCTCTGTAACTTCCGCAGCGCTATTCGTTGAGCGAGCTGCGGAGCTCTGTGCTCCCGAAACGCAGATCGCCGCCCTGCTACCAGAGGTGCTACGTACCGGTTCTAGTTACAAGCAGTGGCGAACTCACATAGGTAAATTTGCAGCGCGCGGGAGATCTCAGTCCATCGGACTATTTTCAAATCATGCGGATGTAGACGTCTTCATACAATACTTTAGAAAACGCGGCGCCCTCATCCCTTCCGCTGCGGCTCCACGAAAGAAATCACCAGAAACAGTAGCGGACCACTTCCTTGTTGCTGTCGGTGCCGTCATCCCGCATAGACACCCGCCTGCTGGCCCCGAATTTGCCTATCTCCATGCGCGGAACGCGATCCCCTGGGGTGAGATATGCCGAATCAGCGAAACTCGAATGTTCAAAGGCCGAACATTCACTCCGCCGTTTGTCTTGGTCCGGCGAACATCGCGCCCTGGCGACACTCACCGTGCAATTGCGACCTTAGTGCTTGGGAAACGCAGGGTCGCCGTTGAAAATCACCTTATAGCGGTCCTTCCAAAACGAGGCTCCGTCGAAATCTGCCGCGCGCTCATGCGGATCCTTCGCTCCCCAGATACGGATGCCTGGTTCGATCTAAACATGCGATGCCGTCATCTCACGACTGGGAGCGTTTCCTCGCTCCCTTGGACTTAACGGCCTTTCTGGTGTCAGGATCGTTGTACGGGCGCGCTATTAATGCCCCGGTCTTGACCCTGCTTATCTTTCTTAGGACCGTTACCGTCGCCCTCATTTCTTGGGGCGTCATCATTGGTAAGGATGCGCCTACCCAATCGTCGAAATCATCGATAGAGCTGAGCATCGCGTGGAGGCGGCGCTCTAAGATCAACTGGGCACGATTGAGTAAAACTCGCTCCACCAAGTATCTTCCGGCGACGGTCGGCGAGTCCACTTCATGTGTAACAGGCGAAATCGTAAACAGCGCGTTATAGTCTGTGGACGATGGGTCGGGGTAGGCCGGTCGGGAATGGTCTGGTACTGGTTCGGCCGGCCAGTCGTCACATTTAAGCACGCTGCAGATCCCGCATGACAGGTAGAGATTTCCGATCTCGTTCTCCAATAATGGGAACCTGACTTTAGGCCGGAAGTGCTCGATATGAAAATTCCTGATTCCGCCAAATCGGCTCTCGGGAATGGCGCAGTATACGCACTTGCCATCGCAATAGTCCGCAACGACCTGTTTCCATTGGTTCCACCTTCCCGTGGCAGGCTGGCTTCGAGGCTTGCCAACAAGGATCGCCCACTGCATTGACCTATTTGGTTCCCTTCTCGCGACTAATTCGAGCCTCGACACGCCGCCTCAGTGCCTCAGCTTTTTTCCTTGTGGTCTCGAACTCGGTCAGCACCGCATCTAGCCTGATAGTCGCTGGCAAGTCCACCTGAAAGTACCCCTGCAAGCTCTTCAGACTCGCCCGGTCCTGGGCGACGAACTACCCGTTGCAACTCGACGTGCGAGGCCATCCATGCGCTTGAGCAACTTTCGCTGCTCTTCGTGCGCCGGAGTCCTGCTCGAAGTATCTGCGGAAGAATGTCTTTGAGGTTCTTGGTGAAGTGATCGCGGCTAAACACGTTTTCGACGTCCCTTAGGTGTGCACGTGCCTCTGGCTCGAAGCCGGTTACAACGAAGATGGGAAAAGATGGCCGCCTTGCCGTATCTCGCGGATCAAGCTGTCCGCTTCATAGTTGACGACACGCTTGCTCTTGGCCCCCTCATTCAACCTCCAGTCGGTCACAAGCACGGTAGCATCGTTCTCGTCCAGCCAATGCAGAACGTCTCGTTCGTCCGCCGGTGGCTCCGCAGAAACAACATGCCATTGAGCGTTTGCCTTGAGTTTCCTAATTGACGAGGCCACAACCCGACACAGGGTTTCGCGCTTTTCCTTACGATCGTCTACGATTGCGATTGATGGCATGTCAGGCTCCCGCATCCGGGAGCCAGATTGCAAATCTGGCTCCTCCTAACTCTGGGTCGACGTCTATCGTCCGCGTTCCCTCAGCATCCTGTACCACCGCATTCACAAGAGCCAGACCCAGGCCCGTACCAACCTCCTTGCCGGTGTCATCGGTCTTCGTAGTAAACAGAGGATCCCGATCCGCTCCCTGATAGACTTGGCGACTCCAGGCCCCGAATCTGAAACCACAAGTTCGAAGCCGGATCGGCCCTCGGACTTTCTTGGCCGCAGGCTAACGACCACGCGTCTCTTCCTGGCCAGCTGTTTAGAAAAATAATAAGCATTTGTGAGCAAATTGATGACGACGCATTCGACATCCATCGCAAACACGCGCGCCTTGACAGGACCTAGGGAGCGAGAGAGCGCAATCGAGCTGGCTTCTAAAGCGGGTTCTAGTTCATCAAGGACTCCGCCGACGAGCGCAGCTATATCCGTGGTTCGACGCACGCGCCGATCCCTCCGCACACGTCCTAAAGCGAAACCGCCCCAAGCGGATACCTTTTCCGATTCCCGGATAGCTTTTTGCAGCTCGCTCAGAACCACCTTTCGATTCTCATTGTTGTCTAAAAGGAGTTTTGCCGCCTCGAGCGTCGCTCGCATACTGTCCAAACCGCTTTGTGTTTCGTGGCCAAACGTGGCCGATGCGATGCCAATTGTAGCCAGGGTCCTGCTGACACCGGCTTGGGAGCTCAGTTCCTCAAAGGCCTTTTCGGCATTCCTGAGCCGTTCGGTCGTAGAAGCCAGTTGCTCAACGACCTCCTTCGACTGATCGGTAGCGAGCCCTGGCAGGGTCTCCTCGGCCCGCTTTATGGTGGTCGCGAGCTCGGAGAGCTGAACCCGTAATTCATCGACAGTGTCGCGCGGACTGGGAGCTCGTCCAGCAGCTACTACTGGGCGCGAAACAAAGATTTTGTGGTATTGCGCTTCGAGACGGGTCAGGCAACCAATCAGAAAACTTCTCAGGAGCCCAAGGGCCGCCCCGGCAACCAACCCCTCGCGGCCAGATGTGTCGATCAGCTCGGGGTTAGTGTCACGACCGATAAATACAGCACCAACCAGTTGATAAGGTGAAACACGGAAGTCTGGGCGGGCGGGCCCCGCGGGGTTTCGGGCTTTACGGTCGCCAAGGGCGAGCCAATCCCCCTCAGGGCGACCTTGATCACCGTAGGGAGGAACCCGGATACCGTCTCTATAGACGCGCACACCTGCATTCGACCTCAAGAACTCTCTCAGATCCGATAGGTCTAGGTCCAGACCGCGAACAGTCTCGGCCCTCTGTGGGTAAAACAGTAAGCGCGCGGTTACTGAGCCGAGGCGTTTGACAAGGTCGCCGGGCGAGGCCTGCGCTCCCTCGCGAGGCTTCGGGTGAACGAGTTGTTCGAATGCCACTGATACAGGAGTCCTGATACGCCGTCTCGACTCCGGAGCTCGATGGATGATACTTCCTCTTACGTTTCCGTTCGGATCGAGCGAGAAATCGCCCTCGATCGCGGCCGACTCCCACAGAGGAGACGGAACAACGCCGTTGCACGCAGAGTCTACATCATTGTCGATCCGCACTTGAAAGTCTTTGATGCCCTCAAAAGGAGAAGTCAGTAACGACAACAGCCGGCGAAGCTCTTGTACGTCCTGTTGGTCCCAGTTCTGCCGGAGTTCCCGAATAACCAATTCCGTCCCCGGACGGTTCGGCGAATTCGGAACTGGCTCCGGCGCACCTCCGAACGCTTGGCCTTCTTCGTCCCAGACTGAAGGCTGAGGAACGAGGAATTTGAGGTCGTCAAGTTCCTCCACGTTGATCGTTTCCAGATCGTGGCCCGGTTGCTCAAAATCATTCCAATTTACCCTCAGACCAACGGGCCCATGCGAGTGGGCTTGGGAGCGCAATTCCAACACCGCGCCAAGGCGATCGGCAGAGATTCGGCCGACACCCTTCTCGCCCGTCCTTCGCCTTCCCCGGGGAGTGAACTTGTCTTCGCGCTTAGCGCTATAGCCGAGTCGGAGCCAATGGTTCTGCACATCCTCGGACGACATACCTGCGCCGTCGTCGGCAACACGAATATTTGCGCCATCCTCTGCGAATAGTCCAGTCCAAATCTGAACTTCAACAATAGTTGCTCCCGCGTCGTAGCTGTTTTTGACCAACTCCAGAACGGCGGTCGTGTGGTCCTTGATGCTCTCCCGCCCCCAGGTCAACATCGCGCGAGCATCGACCGAGAAGTGTTTGGCCATCAGGATGAGTTTACCCGAGTAGGACCTCCCTGCGCATTGCCCAAACACCGGAAAGGCACTTCGCCATTGTTGCTTTATCGCCGATAATTCCTAGAAATGATTCCCCGAGGCGCCGAATGGCGCGCTACGCGGCTGACCAACCTCCCGGAACCATCGTTCCGATAGGTTGAGCATCCCAGTCGATCCCATTGAGCGCAGTCCACGGAAGTCACATGCGCGGAAGAGTCCCCACCCGCCGAATGGCCCGGCCTAACCGCTGTATGCCACTCGCCCTCGCGCCTGGCCTTCCATTGTCCCGCCGCCTCCGTCAAGAACCAACACCAAGCAACCAACAACCATTCACGCCACTCCCGCATCAATCTCCCCCTCCCACCCAACAACATCCGCCACTCCGCGCCCGCAGACGCCATCCGCCCATGGTAAAACCGCAGCGGAGATTCCCAAAAATGACAAACCCGATCGCGACCCCAATCCCTACCCCCCAATCCCCAATCCCCGCGCCACGCACTCGCGCGAACCGCGCGAATGCGGCGCCCTCCACCGGCCCCCGCACCTCCGAGGGCAAACAGCGGTCCTCGCTCAACGCCCTCCGCCACGGCTTGACCGCCGCTTCCCCGATCCTCCCCTCCGAGGACCCCGCTGCCTACCAGCTCCACTGCCGCCAGTTCCTCGACGAATACCACCCCGCCACCCCCACCGAATCGCACCTCACTCAGGAACTCGCCGACACCGCCTGGCGCCTCAACCGCATCCCGCTCCTCGAAGCCGACGTGTTCTCCCAAAACCCCGACCCCCAATCCCTAATCCCGCAGCTCTCCACCCTCGGCATGCACTCCCAGCGGCTCTCCCGCCAGTTCCAAAAGTCGCTTGACCAACTCCGCGAGATCCAAGCCGACCGCGCCGATCGCCAGCGCCGCGATCTCAAAGACGCCGCCGCCCTCCTCGAACACTGCAAACACAAAGGAATCCCCTACGACCCCGCCGTGCTTTTCTCAGAAGATGGGTTCGTTTTTTCAAAGGAGCAAGTCGAAGCATTCTCCCAGCGCCTCATACGCCTCAACGAGTCGCGCCACATCGAACATGTCCTGTTTCATATGCAGCCCCCGCGCGATAATGCCGCTACCCATTTGAGATAGCCGTCATTAATCTGCCGCCATTTGTCTCGAATCCGCTGGCATGTGTTAACATTCTGACGATCCGACTCCAATAGACGGCGGCCATTTGATGTTCAAACTTGTAAAGCCAGCTGCTTTTGTATTTATGTTGGCATTCGTTGCCGGCGCCGCGGCTGCCACCATCCAGGGCGTGGTTCGCGATCCCAGCGGAGCCGTGGTCCCCAAGGCCGAAGTCACTGTGTCTGGAGCGGCGCTCAGCGCTCCGCGAGTGGCGCAAACGGACGCTCAAGGCCGCTTCTCCATCGATGGTCTCGCGCCCGGCGACTATCAGGTCGGCGCGCGCGCTCCCGGCTTTGAACAATTTCAGAATTCCGTCACCATCAGCCAGCAGCCGGCCGTCGAGTTCAATATTCAGCTCACCATCCAGGCCCAGGAAGCCAGCGCGGAGGTGGCGGGTAAACGCTCGTCGCTGGCGAACTCCGACCCTGCCTATCGCGCGCTTCGAGACTCCGGGCTGGCCGAGGTTTTCAATGTCGAGAACGCGGTGCTCCATCGCGACCTCGGCGAGCTGCGCCTGAAATCGGGCGTCGTGGCGTTCCTTCCGCCGGTTTTAGGTCGCGTAGCCATGGGTGTATTCGTCGGCCAGGGATCGCTGCACTTCGCGCCGACCCTCCCCCTGGATGCATCGTATTTCAGGATGCTGACCGACGAAACCACGATGGACGAAGAATTCGACACAGCCGTGTTCTATTTCACCGACGGTACCTACCAGGAGCTGAAGAGCGCCGGATTTGGCACTCCCGAGAAGACTGGCGTCGAGGAAGCCCTGCGCGCCTTCCGCAACCACATGCGGCAGCGCATCGAACACCCGGAGAGCATGCTCCAGGCTATGCTTCTCAACGAAGACATTCCGAATGTCGAAGCCGAACTGGCAGCCGAGCTATACAACCCGCACAGTGCGCCGTCCTTCGCCGCCTACCTACATGGACGCCGTTATCACGATCTTCGGTTCTTGATTGCGCCACGCGGCGCGATGCGTCACATGCCCTCGCCCGAGGAGGTGGGACTCATCAACATCGATCCAGGGGATCGGCGCGACGCGATTCTTTATCTGGACCACACCAACGCGGAGCTTCAAGCTAAAACCGCCAGCTCGCAGGAAGACAAGCGCATCGTGTCCGCCAAGCATTACCGCATCGAAACCGCCATCGCCAAAAACGGGCGGCTCACCGCCACCGCTGAGGTGACCTTCGAAGCACTGCGCGACGGCGACCGGGTTATCGATTTCGGATTGCTCCCCTCCTTGCGCGTTACCAGTGTGGCCGCCGCGGATGGCAAAGACGCGTCCTTCATCCAGGAAGATCGCAAACAGGACGGATCTTTCTATGCGCTGCTGCCGCAACCCACCGTGAAAGGCCAGTCTTACACCTTGCGCATTGCGTACGAAGGTAACAAGGTGATCGCCGACGCCGGACAAGGTAACTACGCCGTGGGCGCCCGGACCAGTTGGTATCCCAGCCTGAACACCTTCCTGGACCGCGCCACCTACGACCTGACATTCAAAGTCCCCAAGCAATTTACTCTGATCGGCGTGGGAAAACTGGTGAAGGAATGGCGCGAGGACGATTACGCTGCGTCGCAATGGGTTTCCGAGACTCCGCTCGCGGTGGCCGGATTCAACTATGGCAACTTCAAGAAGAAGCAGCGCAGCGACGCGGACACGCACTACGATCTGGAAGCATACGCCACCAGCGAAGTCCCCGATTATCTTCACGGCCACGGTTTCGGAGCGATGGCGCCCTCGGCCATGGCCGACAGTGCCCTGGTTGACGCTGAAAATTCGATTCGCGTCTACACGCACTACTTCGGCGAACTGCCCTACGGAAGAATCGCCATCACACAACAGCCGCAATTCAACTTCGGCCAATCCTGGCCCACGCTGGTCTATCTGCCGGTGAGTGCTTTTCTCGACAGCACGCAGCGCTGGGCTCTGCTGGGCCGTGGCGCGTTCCGCTTTGCCGATTTTATCCAGGAGGTGACGCCGCACGAGGTAGCGCACCAGTGGTGGGGCCACCTGGTTGGCTGGGCGACCTATCATGACCAGTGGCTCTCGGAGGGATTCGCCGATTTCTCCGCCGGCCTGTTCCTGGACGTTACCGAGAAGAAACGGGATACAGCCCAACAATTCTGGGAGCGCGGTCGCAAGATGATTACCGAGAAGAACGAGTATGGCCGATCGGCTAACGACGCCGGGCCGCTATGGATGGGAATTCGGCTGGACACCTACAAAACCGGAAGCGCTTATCGGAAACTCGTTTATCCGAAAGGCGGCTACATTTTGCACATGCTGCGCATGCTGATGTATGATCCCCAGACACACGACGGCGATTTTATTGCTCTGATGCACGATTTCGTGAAAACCAACACCGATCGCAACGCGTCCACCGAAGATTTTCTGGCGGCGGTGAATCGGCATATGAAAAAATCGATGGATCTGGATCACAACGGACGCGCCGATTGGTTTTTCCGCGACTGGGTCTATAGCAACGAAATCCCCACCTATCATTTGGATTATTCGCTGACGCCAACTGATCAGGGGAAAATGCTGCTCACTGGCAAGATCACTCAGAGCGGCGTCTCGGATAACTTCGTGATGGCGGTCCCGGTGTATGTCGAGTTCGATGCCTGGCCGCAAATGATCGGGTCGGATGCGCTGCGAGGAAGCCACACGTCGAAGGAATTCAAGGTGCTGCTTCCGAAGAAACCGAAGCGGGTCTTGCTCAACGTGAATCACGATGTCCTGGCGGCGGAGACCACCATCAGCGGCAACTGAGCCGCCCCTTACTGAGCCGCGACCGTGTTTCGGCTCGCCGCAAGGGAGTCGGTCGTTATATACTTGCTCGGGCTCCTATGCACCGCATCTCCGCCATTCTCCCCGCGATCATCTTGACCCTCACCGGCCTCCTCACTGCCGCCGACCCCGCCGGCGACGCCCTCAAGAACAGCGGCTCTCTCGATCGCCTGCTCAAGAAAACCGGCGTCTACAACGCCTCCAGCACCGGCAAAACACCGGGTTTCGTCGTCGATCCATCTTGGCCGCAGCCGCTCCCGAACCATTGGCTGCTGGGCCAAATCGGCGGACTCTATGTCGACCAGCACGATCACATCTGGGTCTACAACCGGCCGCGCACCATGTCGACAGACGAAGCGGGTCTCGAAGGACCGGTCTCGGGCGCCACCGACGACAAGGGCCATCCCATCAACGGCCTCGGCCAGGAGCGCTCCTTCGGCCCGGTGTCGGATTGCTGCAAGGCTGCTCCCTCGGTGCTCGAGTTTGATTCCGACGGCAAGCTCCTGCGCGCCTGGGGAGGTCCTGCCGACCCCGGCTTCATCGGCGGCAAATGTAAGGCCGAGGCTGGCTGCATCTGGCCAAACAACGAGCACGGCATTTACGTCGACCACGACGACAACGTCTGGATTTCCGGAAATCAGGCCGCGCCCAGCGGCGGCGCGCAATCACGGCAAGCTCCGCCCTGGACCTCTCACAAAGAGGGCGGCGACGGCTTTGTACTGAAGTTCGACATGAACGGTAATTTCAAAATGAGGATCGGCGGAACACCAGGCGGGCCAAATAGCAACGATACAAACAGCGGCGTTAATGGCACGCCCACGCTGTATCTGGCGGCGGACATGGTGGTCGACCCCGCAAACGATCACCTCTACATCGCCGACGGCTACGGAAACCGCCGCGTTCTGATTGTCGACGCCAACACCGGAAAATATATCGGGCACTTTGGCGCCTACGGAAACAATCCTGTGGACGACAAGTCCGCTGAAGCCGCCGGGATCCTGGATCGCGGACTCCTCCAAAGGCAACCGGAAACCGGCCTTCTTTCGGAACCCGGTGCATTGCGTGAAGATCGCCAATGACGGAAAGCTTTATGTCTGCGATCGCGGAAATGATCGCATCCAGGTTTTCGATAAGAACGACACCACGCTCGGTAAGCCGTGCAGCAATCCCTCCGGCAAGGCCGGCACATGCGGTTTCCTCGCCGAGCAATTTGTCAGCGACCACACCAACATCATTGGAACAGCAGTCTCCATGAATTTCTCCACCGACAAGGCCCAGACCTGCCTGTATGTGGGCGACAACGCCAACATGACCATCTACATTCTGAACCGAAGCAATTTGCAGGAGCTCGGCCAGCTGGGGCGGCATGGACGAGGCGCTGGAGAATTTCACTATCTGCATCAGGTGAGCGTGGACAGCAAGGGCAACATCTATACGGGCGAGGTCGACACCGCGAAACGAATCCAGAAGTTTCTCCGATTCGGCGCCACCGGATGCAGTGGGACCGGATCGACTACCGTAGGCGGAGTAGCGGCGACTTCCGCGGCGCGCAGCGACCAGAACTCGATCCTCGCTCACGAGCTACTGCTCGCCAAGAGCAAGCAGGGCCGCATCGATGTCTATTTCGAAGGCGACTCCATCACGCGCCGCTGGGGAGCTACCGATTATCCCTACCTGCTCGCGAATTGGAAACAAAACTTCTTCGGATGGAATGCCGCCGATTTCGGATGGGGCGCGGACAAAGTCGAGAACATCCTGTGGCGTTTGGAAAACGGCGAACTCGATGGAGTGAATCCGAAAGTGATCGTCCTGCTGGCCGGAACGAACAATGTCGGTAACCACGAGCCGCCGGAAGGAATCACAAGAGGCTTAGAAACCGTGCTGCGGCTGATGCAATCCAAGGCTCCCGGCGCCACCATTATCCTCACCGCGATTTTTCCTCGCAATGACAACATGAAGGTGATGCCGGTGATCGACCAGGTCAACGCAAATCTCATGCACCTCGCCGACGGCAATAGGATTCGTTACCTGGACATCAACCGGAAGCTGGCCTCAGAGAACGGCAAACTATTTCCCGGGATGATGAATCCGGACTTGCTGCATCCTTCACTCCAGGGCTATCAGGTGTGGGCGGATGCTTTGAAACCGATACTGCTGGAACTTCTTGGGCCGCCGGCTTCAGAAGATCACGCGCCGCCGCCCACCGGCGACCCGACCGCGGGGAACAACGGCCTCAGCGCCGGATATATCGAACGGTAAACGGCGTGGCCCGCGGAATAAATCTTCCCTTCCTCTGGGCGAGGCTCGATGACATCCTGCTCGCGTACGATCGCCCCGCAGGCTTCCTCAACAGACGAATATTCCCCCGTCGCTACCATCGCCAAGATCGCAGCGCCTAACGCGGAGCCTTCCTGCGAAGCCATCATGACCACCGGCGTACCAAAAACATCAGCCAGGATCTGACGCCACAACCGGCTGCGCGCGCCACCGCCCGAAGCCCGAATCGACCGGACGTTCACGCCCAGCGCCGCCACCAAATCCAAACCATCCTTCTGGCTGTAGGCGACGCCTTCGATCAACGCTCGAATCAAATCCGCGCGAGTATGTTTCGCCGTCAGGCCGATCCACCCGCCCCGCGCTGTGGCGTCAAGGTGTGGAGTGCGTTCGCCCATCAGGTAGGGAAGCCAGTACAATCCCCGCGCCCCGGGAGGCGACTGCGCGGCTTCGGCGAGCAATTCGTCATAAGACATTCCCGGCGCGAATTGATTCCGGAACCATTGCAAACTCAGCCCGGCCCCTTGTGTCACACCCATCACGTGCCACTTGTCCCGCACCGCGTGACAGAAGGTATGCACACGTCCCTCGGGATCGTACGCTACGTTGTCCATATGCGCGAAGATGACGCCGGAAGTTCCCAGCGTGCACGACACCGTGCCCGGTTTCACAACGCCATTGCCCACCGCGCTCGCGGCCTGATCTCCACCACCGCCGGCCACAGGAGTGCCGGGCGCCAGACCCGTCAACGCCGCGGCATGTTCCGAGATCGTTCCCGTGACATCCACGGACCCATACGCGCGCGGAAGAATGGAACGATCCAGGCCTAAACCATCCATCATCTCCAACGACCAGCGGCGGTGAACGACATCGTACATCGCAGTTCCGGAAGCGTCAGAAACATCGGTCGCGAGTTCGCCCGTGAGGCGATAACGAACGTAGTCCTTGGGAAGCAGAACATGCCGCACGCTCGCGAATCTTCGCGGTTCGTGATCGCGCACCCACAAAAGTTTCGGCAGGGTAAATCCAGTCAGCACCGGATTCGCGGTGTGCTCCAGCACCTTCGCCGCGCCAAGATGTTGATTGATCCAATCCACCTGTGGTTGGCTGCGCTGGTCGCACCATATGAGCGCGGGACGGATCACCTGGTGTTCGCCGTCGAGAATCACGAGGCCGTGCATCTGCCCGGAAAGTCCGACGCCTCGCACTTGATCGCCCGTGATTCCGGCGGCAGCCAGCGCGCCGCGAATCGCCTGGAATGCCGCGTCGGCCCAGTTTTCCGGACGCTGCTCAGCCCACAGCGGCTGCTCCATCACCATCTCTTCGTGAGCAACGGAGACTGCGGCAGCGTCCCTTCCCTGTGCGTCGAGCAGGATCGCCCGTGAACCGCCGGTTCCGACGTCGACCCCGAGCCAGTAACTGCTCATTGGATTTCGATATAGTCCAAAGCCGCGGATTCTCCCCCATCGGGCGACACTTCGATCCGGATCTCGTCGCCCGGGTGGAGCGCAACTCCAGGAACTATTCTTAGCGAAGAAGAAGTGCCGTCAATCTTCTGCGTGGGCAAGCGATCCGAAGCAACCCATTCATCGAGAACTTCGCCGTTCACAAGAAAACGGAACCGCGCGGCTCCGTTGTTCTGGTCGAAATAGCGGATGCGAACCTCATGCCGGCCTGCACTGCCTTCAACGACGAAGTGCGCGGCGCACCGCGCAATCGGGCACGAGACCGCCGTTCCGCCAGACGCCGCTTCCCACGGATTCACCGGAACCGGCATGTAGCCTTCCAGCCGCATGGCTTCCGCCTCCGTGCGGCCTGGATGTTTTCCCGCACGGCCTTTTTCATCGGGGACGCTGGAGGTTTTCAGAAACCAGTTCACTACTGCGTCGCGCCACACTTCGGCTTGGCCGGCCTGATACTCCAGTTGCGCCAGCACTTCCTGATAGCGCTGCTCGTCGATCAAGCCCTGAAGCTTTCGCCACTGCCGGACGTAGTTCGCGGCGGCATCGGCGCCGTCATAATGCGCGTCATATAAAGATTGAATCACCGTCTTGCCGGAATGCAGCCGGTACGTGTAGGCGACGTGATGGAAGAAGAGCAGCAGTTCATCTGGAGTGCTGGCTGGCGATTCGTAAACCTTCGCCACTTCGGCACGATACTGGCCCGCGAAACCGGTTCCGGACTTCACGCTGCGATCCATTCCGACGCCTTGCGCATCGGCATTGTGCCATTGACCCCAGCCGTTTCTCTCGGATGCCTCCACGTTGACGCCATAGTGATTGCCGGTGATGTCGGTCAAGGTTTGCAATCCTAACGGCCCAGTATAGTTTTCGTAAGTTTTCCATGAACTGAGCTGAATCTCGTTGACCACCGAATTTACTGTCGGATTAGGCCCAAACGTAAGCCGCGTCCATTCCTCCGAGATCTCGCGCGCGCTCAAATCGGGATTCCATGCCAGGCGGCCGAAAGCGTAGAGATTCGCCTGCGAGAGGTGATTCCCGAACCAGTTGTCGCTCAGGCCGACGTTCGAAACTCCGACGAATCCCTTAACCAGCGCCTTTACTGGCGTGGGCATATCGAAATCCAAAACCTCTTTCCACATCGGCGCAAGAAATACCGTGTGACGCGCCTGCCCGAGATACTCCTGCGTAATCTGAAGCTCGATCGCCTGCCTGGTTTTTTCCAGAGTTCCGAACAAAGGCGACGCCGGTTCGCGCACCTGAAAATCGATGGGGCCGTTCTTGATTTGCACGACGGCGTTCGGTTCGAACTTTCCATCCAGCGGCCGGAAGTTGTCGGCGGCGGCGCGAGCCCGGTCGTTCTTCGGATTTCGCCAGTCCATGTGATGGTCGTAAACGAAGCCCCGGTAGAAGAGCAGGCCGCCGTGAGGCTTCAGCGCGCGGGCCACCACGTTCGCCGCATCCGCGTGCGTCCGCCCATAGGCTGAAGGTCCAGCGCGCCCCTCCGAATCGGCTTTGATAATAATGCCGGCCAGGTCTGGAATCGCGCCATACAGTTCATCCATCTTGGCGCTCCACCACGCGGCGACGCGCGGATCCAGAGGATCGAAGGTATCCAATTTTCCCAATGTTTTGGGACTCGCAAAATCGGCTGAAATCGCGATTCGCACGCCCCACGGACGGAATGCCGCAGCGATACGAGCGATCTCGGGCGTCATTTCTTGAGCGAGAATCTGGGGATCGGCGTTGACGTTGTTTATGGAGCAAGCGTTAATGCCGATCGATGCCAAAAGGCGGCCGTAATCGGAAACTCGCGACGAGTCGGAACGCGCATGCCGGTTCTCCCAGAAGATGGAGCGGCCTCCGTAACCGCGCTCAATGGACCCGTCCAGATTGTCCCAATGGTTCACCCAGCGAATGGGCGCATAGGGAACTTCCGTTTCGTCCAACGATTCGACCGGCTGCCCGAGAGCGATTTTCCGCAACAGCGCAAAGACGCCATACAGGACGCCGCGATCCGTTCCGCCGGCGATCACCGTGTAACGGGCAGATCCTTCTCGCACCGTCTTGATCCGGAAACCGTCACCGGGTATGTTCGCCTCGCCAGCCCCTTCCGCGATCTCGATCCTGGGGACGCGGCCGAGCATTCCCCGGAAGCCTCGCGAAAGTTCGTCACGTGCGGCGGGCAGGACGTCGGGACCACCAAGCAGCCTTACTGAATCGCCCAGCGCTTGAAAATCAGCTTCGGCCACGTGCGCCGGCAGGGCTTGATACCGCAGCCAGGCATCACGACCGCTTTCGGCGTGCAGACTAAACGCGGTCATGCACGCGCACAGTAACCCAAGTCGGCAGCCTCGCGTCACGTGCTCATGGTACAACGATAGACTGCATGAAACCGATTCCGATTGAACAACAACAATCTCTCGTATCGCGATTAATGAAGGCCTGCGGGGGCTCCTATAGCCCGGAGGTCCGGCGCAAATATTTCATCTCCGGCCCGCAATGGGCCGCCGCTTATGACGGCAGCGCCCTGTTTCATGCTCCTACCAGGCCACCGCTTGGATTCGAAGATGTAATCCGGCATTACGGCGACATCGGCATCGGACATTGGTGCACGCATGATACCGATGTCATTCCCACGGATGCTTTGGGCACACCCAAGCAGGCGGAGATTCTCGAACGCATCAAAGCAACGCTCGCGAGACATGGGGTCGGATGTTCGATGGTGACCGCCGAGACTTTCCACCATGCGGTATGGGCTGCGAGTCCGGCCGCCGAATCGCCGCACGTGCGCGAGTACGCGAAATTCAGAGTGCGAAATAACGTAGACATTGGCCACCAGCTGGGCGCGAGTTTCGCGGTTTACTGGCCCGGTTCGCTCGGATACTATGTGCAAGGCGCGGTGGAAGAAACCGATACATTGCGCTGGTATGCCGAAGCTCTGAATGCCGCCTGTGAACACGACCTTCAAGTATCAACCCAGCGGGGCCGCTCCCCACTGAAGCACTGCCTGGAGGCCAAACCGTTCGAGCCCCAGGCTGAAATCCTTCTTCCCACCAGTGATGCCATGCTCGCGTTTATTTCTTCCGGGCTTCTGACCCACGCCGAGATGGTGGGATTGAATCCCGAGTATCTGCACGAACTCATGTGGGGCGCAGCGCCTCGGGCGGCGCTGGCGCGTGCTCTGGTGGCGGGCAAGCTCTTCCACTTCGATATCAATGACGGCTACCGGCTCAAGCACGACGTCGATATCGGAATCGGTCTGGTGAATCCGCTCGACTGGCTGAACGTCCTGGTTCTGCTGCGCAGCCACAACTACACGGGGCCCTTCAACCTCGATTACAAGCCTCCGCGGACCACCAGCCAGTTCGGCGTGTTCGAAGTCAGCTTCCCTTCGGCCGTGGATCGCTTCATCACTCTATGGGAAATGGCGGGCGAGGCGATCGCCGATCCGGTGATCAAAGAGGCCACCGATGCGCTCAAGGCGGGAGCCGAGTATTCCGGCGATCCTCGAGATGCGCAGGCGATTACGGCGGCGCATCGTGAACTCCTGACGCTGCACGAATTGATCGCGCACCGGCTGGTGCAAATCCTATGGGGCGCTCACCAGGGCCGCGTGTTCTCCATCGCGTAGCGCCACTGTGGCCGAAACTGACGATGGTCAAAAAGCGAGGTACGCCTGCAACATCGGTACCCAGCCGGTCAGACCTACGGTATACGGAGTAAATGCCCCGCTATAAGGGGATTTGTCGACTCGGAACAACTCGGTGTTGACCCAGAATCTGTCGGTCCGAACAGGAAACCACTTTGCCCCAGCGCCATACTCATAAGAGTTGCCGAACTGCCCGATCACCCACGATGCGCGGATATATGGCATCAACTTTTTCGGCTTGACGAAAAAGCTCGCCGAGAGCTCGCCGCCATGGTCGAATGTGGATTTGAGCGGAAGCGGTCCGTCGGCCACGAAATCGTTTAGCAAACGCGCGAAGTATTGCCCGTTGACCGCAAGCCCGTTCCATTTGATGCCGGCGTCAGCCGCCCACATCTTATACGTGGCCAGATTGAGCGTTACACCCGGCGCAAACGCTCCGGTGGAGAAGGTAAGCACGCCGTCGGAATTGTACAGTGAAGTGTTGTCGGGATTTGATTGCTCAAGATTTGAAAAACGGTCCTCTCGGGATCTTGTAAACGCGGTACCAATTCGAATGCGAACCTTTTTGGAGGCGAAATAATCATCGTACATGTTGCGATCTTTGCCGGGTGGACCGTAGGGCCCGAGCGGTTCCCACCAGACGCTGCCGGAAACCGCCAGATGAGTATCGATCTTGGTTGCCGAGATATTCAGGGTATTGAGACCGTTGCCGAGGAACGCTAAATAATTAAGCCCCTTCCAGGGTTCTCCGCTCGCCCAGACTCCCTGAGTGAACCCTGGGCGGAAGAAGTTGTCAGCCATGCTCCTATCGCTTGCCGTAAAAAACGGGAACGTGTTAACCAGTGATCGGCTGCCTGGAACGCCAGTGTAACCTCCAGTGAGCGTGAGGGCGTTGTTGAATTGCCAGCCAATGTTGCCGGCTACCACGATCGAAGCGGCCCCGGCGGAGGTCCAGACGGTCACGCTATATCGCAGCCTCTTGTCAAAAACGTAGCCGCCTAAGATGAACATTGAGCGATTTACGGTGATATCGTTGCGCGTATTAACCTCGCTGACATTTCCCAGGTGGTCGGTAAAAGTCCCGTTGCTATCGAGCGTATTGATATATCGGAATTGGGTATTGACGTTGAATTTCAGCAGAAAAGGCACCTTAGCGTTTTCGCGGGTTTCATAGATTACCATTCCATCTCTGTAACGATCTTCGATCAGAGATGCCACAGCGGATCCCGGCGTTTTGGGAGCACTTGCTGAACCAGTCACCGGTTGGCTGTTCAACGCGGCATTGCCTGTGGGCGCTGAGGCGTCTGCCGGCTGGCCGGCGATCGACGCATTCGTTGCCGTGCCCCCGTTAAGCAGTCGCTGGAGCTGTCCGATGAGTACCGCTAAGTCCTTTTGTTGTTGATCGATACTCTTTTGCTTTTCATCGATACGCTTTTGCTGTTCATCTAAACTTTTTTGCTGCTGCTGGATTTTTCGGAGCAGCTCGCGGACAGCTCCATCCTCGACCTGCGGCGCTACGCTCTCAGCGCCAGTCGGCGACAACCCCTGGGCGTGAGCGGCGCTCACGAACAACGTCATGGACGTGAACACCAGCGCGACTGACGATCTACAGGATAGGTGCCGAATCCGCATGGTTCGTTGCTCCATCGGCGACGGGAACAGATGACCCATCATATTCTCGCTGTAGCATCTGCACACGCAGCAATAGCACCCTTTGGCGGTTCTCAAGCTTCCGAAGCTCGTCCCGGATGGCTGCATTCTCGGCTCGGATCTGCACGATTTCCATCTGTACGCGACTCTGCGTAGCCATGGGGGGTTGTCTCGTGAGAGGAGTCACAGGGAATAGCAATGACGTCACTGCTAATGCGGTTGAGACTCTTCGAAATATAAGTGGTTGGATAAGCATAGGCACTTTTTCCTTCAGGGGGACCAGCGGTCGTTGGGGCTCGCGGCGCATAGATGAACATTTGCGGTGACTCGATCTAAATTAATCGACCCGCAACCATCTAAGAGCCCCTTGGTTCATCTACCTGAAAGGAGAGCTTTCTCCAGTACGGCAAGTCGCGCTTCCAGCACCCGAATCGTTTCCGCCTGCTCCTCGACCTGCTTATGTTCCTTCTGCAATTCGTTCAAGAGCATGGAATCGGGCAAGCTGGAGTTCGCGACGTCGTTGCTCTCCATAGCGTTCAGGTTGGGAAAAGCAAAAGCGAACGACACATAATATCCACTAATATCGACGACGAGATCTGTGGGATCGCTGGCGTAAACGTCGATCGAACCATTCGATCCAGCTGAAACAATTCCCGTGTTGCTGGCCAAGGCACCCTGCGGCGACTCGACTGCGATAGCAGCGACCGGCGTGGGCTGCCCAGTGGCGTAAGCCGTCACGTAAGCGAGTGGTCCTGGTGGCACCACGATTATGTCGACCGAGTATGCCTGCGCTTCGGTGGGGATCGTGCAAGCGGTGTTAGAAAGAATCGGAAAGGTTCGGCTGACGCCGCCAACAAGAGACGGCGGCCCGAAGGCTCCTGTAAATCCATCGCCCGCTCGGGTGTCAACAACGCGGCAAGGCGACATCGCTATAAAGACAAGTGGTGCGGAGAAACCTGTTGCGTCCGCAGTGGTAGCGACGACGGCTTGCCGGTCGGGTTGTCTTCCTACTTGGGCCGACAGCACCAACGATACGACCGCTGGTAATAAAACGAGACGAAATGAGCTTTTCACATTCATAGGAGCATTCGCCTTTCTCGCCCCACTGAGCAATGTTATTAGCCCATCGATTACCCAACCGCCTCCGTTGGCTCATTTTTTCTTCCCATGTTTGTGATCGCCATCGAGTCAAGACCGTCGCATGGGCCGAAATCCCCCGGCGAGCATTTCTCTCCAGACCGACTCTTTGGCAACGTTGCGGTAACGCTCCGCCTCGTGTGCCGTCATAAGCTCGATCAGGAACTTGTTCTCCAACCAGAACTCGATCACCTTGAACGCGCCTCCACGGTCGCAGACGCGTGCCGTCCAGCCCTCCCGATCGGCAATAGCCCGGACTTGTTCGAAGGCAAGCGGCGTATCGATGTTGATGTGCACGGCGTTGTAGGGCGAGGCGGCGGAGTTGGTCTGCAGATCCAGGTGCTCCGGCGCTGGAATAATCTCTTCCCGCCGAGGCACAACCTCGAGTTGCGTGCCGACGCCGTCATTTCCGAAGACCACGAACGTACCCTCAAGAACGAAGGGGAAATAGTCCCGCTGCCAAAGTTCTCCGAGAACGCGCGCAACACGCTCCGGGTCATCCGCCGGAATCGATGCGTGAAAAATCATTACCGTGCCTCCTGCCCCAGTGTAGCGATCCGCTGCTCGCTGAGGAATTCGTGCAGAAAGTGCGGCTGATAGTACGCATAAACCCGCGCGCCGAACCGAAATAGATCGGATGCCAAGTTCCGAAAGCGGTCAACGCCGCGTCGTTCCCATTCGCGCACGAGTCCCAATCCCTCGTCGGCGAGATCTGTCGCATCGTGAACGTCTGCCATGACGACGTCTGCCATGACCGCCTCGCTTTCCGCCTGGGCTGCCAACCGGCGTCCTGCGATTTGACATAGCACGTGGCGCGCTTTAAGCCCGGCCTCCGCTACCGCAGCATCCTCATGTTCGCGGGTCTTCACCAACGCCAGTGCTCGCCGCGCCGCCTCCCACGCTGCGAGGTCCGACACACTCGTGGCCTCCGACGCTTGAGTGTTTGCGAGGTTCATCCAGACGACCGCGAGGAGATAGTCGCGCTCAAGCGGGTCCATTGACTCAGCGTGGTCCAGGACCGCAATCGCTTCGACCAGGGCCGCGATGGCATCCGTTGTCGCCGGGGGGTTCTGTGCGGCAAGGACCAACGCCCGGTTCTGAAGAGCAATCGCCAAACGTTTGGAAAAACGCGCGTCATCGGCGAGCGGTAGCGGACGCAGGAGTGCCAAAGCTTCGTCGTAGGCGCCAAGCGCCAGCGCATGGTGTTCGGGGCCGAGCCGCGTGAGGGCCTCAGCGCGATTGAGCCAGCAGGCCGCCAAGCCGTAGGCATGAATAGGTACATCCGCCGGTAGCCGGCGTCGCAATTCGAGCGCGCGATCGAAATAGGGAAGCGCATCCACATTGTTGCCGGACTGCGCAAGACGGATGCCTTCCTGCATGAACAAAGACGCCCGTGCGTCGGTGGCTTCGATCTCCCGAGGGTTCAATCGGCCGGCTCCTTTCAAACCTCCGCCCAGTATCGGATGATGTTGTGGTAGATGTTAGTGAATTTTCGGACCTCTGGATCGTTGCGGCCGAGTCGGTGGACCAGTCCCTGGATCGCATTGTCCATGTCGAAAGTTATCCGTCGCGCAAGTGGGTCCTTAATCATGCTCTGCAGCCAGAAGAAGGAGCTGATGCGCGCGCCCCTGGTGACCGGAGTGACCAGATGCAAGCTAGTCGACGGGTAGAGGACGAGATGGCCGGCGGGCAGCTTGACCCGGTGGGAGCCGTAGTAATCGTCGATCTCCAGTTCGCCGCCATCGTACTCCTCAGGCGCCGACAAGAACAGGGTGACCGAAAGATCGGTGCGGATTCGCAGACCGGTAAGGTTGTCGCCGCGGATCGAGTTATCGACGTGCTGGCCGAAAGACTGCCCCGGAACGTACCGGTTAAACAGCGGTGGGAAGATGTGCAACGGTACCGCCGCCGAAACAAACAGGGGGTTCGCGGCAAGCGCACGGACAATGCGCTCGCCGAGTTGGCGGGACGTCTTACCGTCGGGCGGCAGCTGTTCGTTCTTCTTCACCTCCGACGATTGCGCCCCCGCCGTCGAGCGGCCATCCTCCCACCGTTCGGCGTCCATGATGCGGCGGAAATCCGCCACATCATCTTTGCTCAGGACATCGGGGATCGAGATCAGCATGCGTGGATCACCTACCGCCTATGAAAGTGAAAGGCCAGGCTCAGGTAAACCACCCTGCCCGGAGCGACTTTGACGAACGGCTGCGAGCTCTGGTACAGCGAGTCGTAGTAGAGCTTGTCTGTGAGGTTCTGCCCATAGAGTTTCAGACTCGCGAGCGAATTGATCTTGAATTCGGCGAAGGCGTCGAACCGCCAATATGACGGTATGAAGGTCGGGTTCGGGGGGCCGGGGTAGGCGATACCTCCGTTCGCAGCGAGCAGCGAGCCGCCCTCGATCTTCGAGGCGTAGACGCTCTGCCCGCCGAGCTCCAGCCGTCGCGTTAGCTGGTAGCTGGTCAGAAGGTTGAACGATTGGGGCGCGATGTTGGCCAATTGCAGGCCCACATTGCTGGGAACGATCGACCTGGTCACGTTAGGGTCCATCAGCACAAGGCCGCCCAGGACGCTCCACTTGCGGGTGATGTTGCCGGCCAGCTCGAAGTCCACTCCGTTGACGCGATAGGCTGCCCCGGCGACGATCTGACCGCTAGTGTAGCCGGGCAGGTTGGCCGGCGCCGTTTCCCGAGCGTTGGTCACGTCGGTCTTGAACGCGGCGGCGGTCGCTAACAAGTGCTGGTGGAACAGCTCCCACTTGGTGCCGACCTCAAAGGATCTGCTCTTCTGAGGCCCGAAGATTTGCGTTGCCTTTTGGGTGGCCGCAAGGCCGCCATAGCTACTGGACGCCGCGTCCAGCTCGTCGCCGACGGGATCGGCCGCGGTGGCGTAGGCGAAGTAGAGGCTGCCAATCTTCACCGGCTTGACCACCAGGTTGGCGTTCCAGCCCGGGATGCCGTCGTGAGCCGACTGTGAACTGGTATTGTTGGCGGCGCTGATGTGGTAGTCGTCGTAGCGGATTCCGGCGTTCAGGATGAGGAAGTCGTGGTAGTTCGCCGTATCCATCAGGTAGCCGGCGTTAGTGTCCACCTTATATTTCAGGGGATTTCCGGCTAGGGTAATGGGGTTCGACCCGTATACATCATTCGGCGGATCATAGATGCTGACGATCGGCGCCCCGGTGGACGTGAAGGCGACAGGCCCCGTCGTCAGTTCGGACGTCAAGCCGCTATAGCCTTGGATGCTTATCCGCTCGTTGGAGAACTCTCCGCCGAGGATCGCCGTGTGATGGATTTCGCCCGTGTCGAATTTGAACACGATCTCAGGCTGTTCGTTGATGACACTCACCGGCTCGTAACGGCTTTGGGCGTTGAGCTGGACGTAGCCCGAGAAGAACGTCAACGTCGAGGAATAAGGGGCGGTAGCACCGCTGGCGCTCGGGTTTTCGGGGATGGTGCCAATGTAGTTTAGAAGTGAGTGGCTGGCCCGGAACTTGTTCTCGAGCGTGACATGCTCGTTGAGCTTCCACTCGGCGTCGAGCGTGCCGATATCCTGGGCCGCTTTAGTGAAGTCCCGATTGGCGGCGCCGTAGAAGGTGTTGCGTGGTAGTCCTAAATCACTCGATGTGGCCGGCTCGCGTGTCACCTGGTCGGTTGGCACGCCAAAATCCGGAATGCCCCAAAGATAGCTATGGGAATAGTTCGCCGTCACCTTGAAGTTCTCCGTCGGGTGATAGAGCACGTTGCCGGCGAGGCCCCAGCGATTGTCGGTGGTATCCTTACGGCCGGCGATGTCGGCGTATTGGACCATGCCGTTAAGGCGCACGTCGAGCACCGGGCTGATGGCCTTATTGATGTCGAAGGTGCCGCGCCTGGTTGAGTCGCCCAAGCCGCCCTCCACGCCGAAGTCATAAAAGTCGAGGTTCTGGGCTTCCTTGGTGACGATGTTCAGAGCGCCGCCCGTCGTGCCCCGGCCGGCGAAGGAGGAGGCTGGCCCGCGCAGGATTTCGACCTGCTCGTCGTCGAAGTTCTCTCGGATGCTGACGCCGGGGTCACGAACGCCGTCGACGAAGACGTCGTTGCGTGCATCAAAACCGCGGATGAAGAAGCGGTCACCGAAGGCGTTGCCGCCTTCACCCGATCCCAAGGTGATACCGGCAGTCGACCGCAACACTTCACGGAGGGTAGTCGCGTTTTTATCTTCGAGCGCCTCCTGAGTAAGAATTGTCTCCGTCCTCGCCGTGTTAAGGACTGGCTCGGCAAATTTGTCCGAGGACAGGCGATCAGCCTTGTAGGGCGCATCCGGATCGGCATACGGGTCTGCAGCGGGAGCACGCGCCCTGCACAGTGACAGACTCGTGTTGCGGACGAAGTTCGAAGGTCAAAACGGTTGGCGCCGTGAAGCGGAACGTCACGCTGGTCCCTTCGAGTAGATGCTGGAGCGCATCTTGAGTCGTAAACGTCCCGGAGACACCGGGCGATATGATCATGCCGATCGAATCGGGGGACAGCGTAAAGGTGATGCCGGCGACACGCGCGAGCTGCGGAAGAACTTCCGAAAGCGGCCCAGACGCGATGTCAAAGCGCTGAACCTGCGTCGCAGATTTCGCGCCGCTTGACTGCGGCACGTTTTGCGCATAAGCCATATTAATCGTCGTACTGCCTATTGCGGAACATGCAACGACAGTTCCGATCGCCGTCCATCGATAGGTGATCGGCCAACTATTCTGGCTATTCCTGTTGGTTTCCTTCTTGCCTGCGGTCCTGCTTTTGAACTTCATTCCATTCTTCTCCTCAATAGATTTCAACGGTTACACCGATCGTCAGCATGACCGCGTTATCGCCGGGAATTCGAAGGGCTGGAGACAGCCGTATAATGAGGGAGTCGCCAGCTTCCGGGTTGTCGATGCGCGGGTCTCTGCGTTGCTTCGCCAAAAGGTCCGTGGAGATCCGCTTAATGCTTCAGGGGAGCTGCAATCTTGCCTCCTCCTGTCCTTGGCGGCGTGACGAACACCTCCGGCAAAGTCCGCCGAATTCCAACCGCGCCACACGTATTTCAAATTCGATCCTGCTAGTGGCCTCTTCCTTGAGGCGATCAAACAATGGGCTCGTAAACTCCTCAATCAGTCCGCAGTCGAAGCAGGCAAGGTGAATGTGTTCGCCCTCAGTTCTTACCTCGTAATAGTGCTTCTCGCCTTGGAGGTGCATGAGGTCGAGTTCGTCGATCAGGCGCAACTTTTTCAGTAGTTCTATCGTGCGGTAGACTGTGGCTCGGTCAATGGAAGGTTCACGCTTTCGTGCCAACTCCAGCAGCGATCCGACGTCAAGATGGGATGTCGCCTCCTGGATGACGGAGACCACGGCGCGCCGTTGAGACGTGAGCCTAACACCCTTCGAGAGAAGCTCGTCGAGAAGTTGTCGCCGCTGCATAGTCGCCGTCATGACGCTTTGTTTCTATAAAGTTGCGACTCTGTCGCAACTGAAGGGAAGTAAGCTCCGTTGATGCGCGAATGAGATGCGAACGTGTCGCATGAAAGAAGCAAACAGCATATACGACCTCTTTGGTCCATATTAGGGAAAGAGACACTCGAAGTCAACGCAAATCAGCAAATGCGTTGCAACTGGAGTCGAGGGGCTTCATCGGCAATCCCAAGGCGTCTACTCGGAGGGAAGAAGGATGTCTTGGGGCGCTTGTTCGAAATGGTGACGCCCTCGGGCATGTGGTTACCCGGGCCGGCTATCTCGGGGCGCGTAATGTCTTTGCCATAATTGAAGGAAATGCGGATCGCGTTGGCACTCCTATGGTGCTCGAGTTTGGTAGCGGGCGACATCGGACAGCTGCAACAGCTCGCTGACGACAAGCGATTCTTTGAACTGCGGCGGGATCTAGAGCAGCCGGGTTGGACTGCCGCCGAGACCCTCTTCTACCGAGCTCTAGTCGCGAGCCGTTTTGGGCATGAAGCAGAGGGCATCGAACTGCTTCAGAAAGTGGTGGCGACCAATCCAAATCCGGCAATCGCTCGGAAGACGCATGAGGAAATGGCGGCGGCGTTTGCCCGACTGGGCCGCTATAAAGAGGCAGCGCAAGCATGGGGCGAGGCTCTTCTGCTGACGCCTGGAACCGACCCTGAGCGGGAGGGGAACGAAAACACGCGGGTGCTGATGACTGCGTTGAGCGAGGTCGCTCCCGAGACCGCGGAGTTGGGAGGAGATGCACCTTTGAAGGCCACCCCCAACGGGCTCGGTTCCTGGGATGCTCCTGTGCAGGTGAACGGCGTAGATGGTCAATGGATTTTCGACACCGGCGCGGACTTTTCGACTGTGACAGAAACGGAAGCGAAGCGGATGGGCCTTTCGATCCGCGAAACGACGGCCCACGTTAACGGATCGACCGAGAAAAGAAATACGCTTAAATTGGCGGTCGCGAGCGATGTGCGATTGGGAGCGGCACACATCCACAATGTGGTTTTTCTGGTGCTTTCCGATCGGGCGCTCTATATTGCGCCGGTCCACTATCAAATCACGGGGATTCTGGGGATACCCGCGCTCCGCGCCCTCAATCGAGTGGAGATTTCGGACGCCGGCATCTTTCGGGTGCACCCCCATCAGACCCTTCCGCTGGGAGCGGCCAACCTGTTCTTCGATGATGCATCGCCCATCGTGGAGGTGGATCACGACCAACATCACCTGCAGATGTTTCTGGACACGGGAGCGAATGACACGGTTCTTTATCCTTCTTTCCGAGAGGCTCTGGGGCGCCAGGAAAAATTACGGCTGCGAACCAAACGGGAAAAGGTGGCCGGCGCGGGCGGGGTAATCCAACGTAAGACCGAAGTGGTTCCTTTGCTCCGCATTGAGGTTCTCGGAAAAGCGGTCGATTTGAAAAAACTGAGCCTGCTATCGGCGGCGCCGATTGGCAATGGTCGTTATCGCGACGGAGTCATCGGAATGGATGCCTTGAGGGGCGGATTCCAGTTGGACTTCGACGCAATGCGGTTGGAAGTCAAATAGGGCACTCAATTATGTTGCCCGTTGCCCACCCAATTAGCGAATGACAAAGGACGTTCACATTAACGTACAAATCCTGTCGGGAGCGCATCGGGGGCGCGTGTTCTCGATCGCCACATTTGACACCCACTGAGCCCCGGATTAAAGTTGGGGCGTGGGAACATCACCGTTCGGGAATCAATCAGTCGGCAATCAGGTCTTCGGAACCGCTTCTATCTCAGTAGAGAACGCCCGATTCATGAGCCGTGTGTACGGCTGGATGACGGCTGGACTTTGTCTCACCGGCCTGGTCGCTTGGGACGTATCCGGCAACCCACAGCTGGTTCAAACGATTTTCGGCAACCCTCCGCTGTTGTGGGGTTTGATCATCGCCCAACTAGGCGCGGTGATCGGGCTTTCGTGGGCCATCAACCGGATCAGCGGCGCGGTCGCGACCCTCATCTATTTTCTATACGCGGGATTAACCGGCCTCACGCTGTCCAGCATCTTTCTGATCTACACCAACTCCAGCATCGCGGAAGTTTTCGCCGTCACGGCTTTCGGCTTTGCGGGCCTCAGCGGCTTTGGCTTCGTGACCAAGCGGGACCTCGGTCCGGTGGGCTCATTCTGCATGATGGGCTTATTCGGATTGATCGGCTTTGGTCTGATATCCATGATCTTCCCCCGGCTGATGACTGCGGGCGCCAGCTTCGTGTTCTCCATCGTCGGCATCATCGTGTTCGCCGGACTCACCGCCTACGACACCCAGAAGATCAAGCGCATGAACGCCCCGGGCTACGAGGGAACCGACGCCGGACGCAAGCAGGCCATCATCGGCGCGCTGATGCTGTATCTCGATTTCATCAACCTGTTCCTCAGCCTGCTGCGGCTGTTGGGACGCAGGCGCTAAAGCGCTGGAATTAACGAATTCCGATGAGCGGCCAATAGAACGGCACCAGCACCGCCAGTAATAGCGACTCCAGTATCGTCAAGAACAAGCCCACCCGAAACAAATCCCGCGCTTCGAAGTATCCATAGGAATAACCCATGACCATGACGCCGGACTGGTAGACGAAGATTTTCCCGCCCGCGGCGAAGGACCAGATCAAGCCGAGTTGCAGGGGAGAGATGCCGTGGGAAGTGGCCAGCCGCAGCAATGCCGGCAGGGTGGCCGCAAGCATGGAGATCTCGTTCCCCAAGAAGATGTGATAGGCGAAAGCAGTCCAATAGGGAACCGTTGCGAGAGCGTAGGGGTTGGTAATCAAAGGCGCCATCCATCCGAACATGCCGGTTGTCAGCGTGGAGAGAGCTTTGGTCTCTACCAAGACATCGCTCATGCCGATGGCGGCGGCGACAAAGAAAACGGCCTGGTAATTCACGCGCTTCAAATCCGTCTGATCGAGAATTCCCAGGCCCGGCGCAACAGCCAGGAGACCGGCGCCGATACCGATCACGGCTGGAGGGATATGGTGAATGAGATCGGTCATCCAAAGAGCCACCGCCAGAAGCAGCAAGAACAGAGTCTTCTTCTCGAGGCGGGAGAGCGCGCCCATCTTGCTCAACTCCTCCTGAATAAATGCGAGCGCACGTTCCGGGGCCGCTTGTTCCGGAGGGTACAGCTTCAAGATGATGCGCCAGGTGAAGAAGATGGTCGCGAGCGCGCACGGCAGGAATGCGAACAGCCAGAGACTCCAATAGACCGGAGTGCGGGTGGCTTTTTCGATCAGTCCGCGGCCTAGAATTGAGGCGGGGCCGGCCAGGACCATCTTGTCGAAAACGCCGGCCGTGTAGGTCAAGGTGATGAAGATTCCCCGTCCGAAGTTACTGCCCCGGCGAATCCCCAGGACTTCCGTGAGTCCCAGCGCGACCGAAGCCATGATGGCGACGCAGGCCAGCCCCGATGGGACAAGAAAGGTCAGCAGGAACGACGTCAGAATCAACCCGAGCAGAATGCGGGAATAGCTGGTGCCGGTGCGCCGGATCACCAAGTAAGCCAGGCGCCGCGCAATGCCGGATTTGGTCGCCATCGCTCCGAGCAGGCCCGCTCCAAACACAAACCAGGGCGTCGGGTCGGCGAAGCCGCCGAAGGCTGTGCGAAACGGCGCCACTCCGAGCACCCAGAACAAGTAACATCCCACCAGGCCCGCGAGCGCGAGTGGCCATGTCTCGGTGATCCAGAGGATGATCATGAACGCAGCGACGGCAAGCGCACGCCGGGCGATCGAATCGGCACCGATGGGAGCTAACCAAACAGCAGCCGGGACCGCAACGCAGAGCAAGGGACCAATCCGGGTTCGGAAGACAGAGCGCTCTGAAGCCTTGGTCGGGCTTGTCATCAGGCACGATTCCGAAACTGCTCGGCCAGGAGCGATCGCTGCGGCTTTCCCGTGGAGGTTCGCGGAATCCTGTCGAGGAACTCGATGCGGCGAGGCACTTTGAAAGGAGCCAGCCGAGTGGCCGCGAACCTTCGCAGTTCCAGCGCGGTTAGGGCGGCGCCATCATGCAGTACAACCGCGGCGACTACATCTTCTCCGAGCGTTGGATGCGCGACAGCGAATACCGCGGCTTCCGCGACCGCGGGATGTGCCGCCAACACATCCTCCACTCCTTGCGGAATGATTTTCTCGCCCCCGCGATCGATCATCTCTTTCAGACGGCCGGTGATGAACAGAAACTTCTCGCTGTCGAGACTGCCAACGTCCCCGGTGTGGAACCAGCCGTCGCGAAAGGCGGATTGATTGGCTTCCGGGTCATCGACGTAGCCGGAGGTTACCGACGCCCCACGAACCACGATTTCTCCCGCACGGCCGTCCCCGATGAGATTCCCGAAGGGATCCATAATGGCCACGTCCAGGCCGCTGCTCCGGCCGACCGATCCAGGCTTTCGGGCATTCGCCGCGTCGCGGGTTACGCCGCCGGCTTCCGTCAGTCCGTAGCCGGTGAGCACGGGAACGCCGACGGATTCTTCCAACGACTTGATCACTTCCGGCTGGGGCGCCGCGCCGGTGGTACGAATGAAACGCAAGGAGGCGCGACGGAAAACTTCCGGGTGCCGATGCGCCAGCGCGAGGATGGCGCGGTTCAACGGAGGGTTCGATGTGAACCAGGTGGGTTGGAAGCGGTCAAGCCAATCGAGGAAAGTCGCGGGGTTGAATCCCGGGGTGCTGATAATGGCGCCACCGCAGAATAGCTGCGCAAGCACAGCGGCGAGGCCGTGCATGTGAAACAGCGGCATCAAGCTCAAGAGGCGGTCGGTAGCGCTCAGTTGCAAGGCATCGATTTCGCGAGTTGCCATTGCGCGGAGATTCGCCCAGGTGTGCGGAACCAGTTTTGGAGTACCGGTGGTTGCCGAGGTGAACATCAGAAGCGCCGCATCCGTGGTGCGAACGGACAGCGCGGCCTCGCAGGTTGTCCGGAACAGTACCTAAGAAGGCTCCAGACGAACAAATTCTTAGCACGGGAATGCGCAGTGCGCCGGCTGCGGCAATGGCCGGCGAAGTCACGCCATCGGGAGCAATCACTATTCGGGCGCCCAGGCGGCTCAGATAATAGCGCAGCTCGCTTTCCGTGGAGGACGGGTCGAGAGGTGCAGCCGCTCCGATGCCGGCCACTGCCAGGAACGCCGTGATCAGATCCGGTCCATTGGGCAGCACCAGAGCAGCAATCTCGCCGGGGCCCAGGCCCGCGCCGGCCGCTTCGCGCCGCATGGAGTGGAGGCGTCGATCCAGCTCCAGATAGGTCAGTGCATCGCCTCCGGGAGAAGTCAGAGCGATGGCCGCCGGAGCATTCTCGGCGCGTTGTTTCAGCTGGAGGAAATCTTCAGAGTTGTCCGGGATGAAACGATCGGTCACTCGGGTACCACGCCCCGGGATTCGGCGCCGGGATGCGCCTCCATGCGCTGTTCGATGTACAAGGCGAGTACCGATAAGTCTCTCAGAAAGTCGAACTCGAGCAATTCCGTTTCCAGGGTGATTCCGAATTCCTTTTCGACGGCCGTTACGAATTCGAGCACGGCAACGGAATCGAGGACGGCGGCCTCTTCCAGCATCTGCTCGTAAGGCAATTCTTCATCGCGGACGTCGGAATGTAACGAATCCACGAAGACTCTCTTTAGGCGCGCCATCGTTTCCGGAGAGGCCATTAGATGCTCATCCATTCTCGCCCGAACGAAGATCAGGCGCGCCCGTTGACGTATAGATGCTCTTCATATAGCCTATCTCTATATGGACCTGCTGCAAGGAACGCTCGACATGCTGGTGCTCCGGACGCTCCGCGCCGGCTCCCTGCACGGCTATGGAATCGCCAAGAGCATTCGCAGCACTTCCAACCAGGCCCTCGCTATCGAGTTCGGCTCGCTCTATCCGGCATTGAAGCGTCTGGAAGCGCAAGGCTGGATCGCGTCCGGATGGGAGACCTCCGAGCACAATCGCCGCGCCAAGTTTTACAAACTCACCGCCGCGGGGCGCAAGCAATTGCTGCGGGAACACTCCAAGTGGGCCGACTTCGTGAGCGCCGTCGGACGGATTATGGGCGCCGCTGCCGGAGGTGAAAGGATGACGCTCTGGAATCGCCTGAAATATCTGTGGCCGGCGTGGCGCCGCCGCCAGGAGCGCGAGATGCACGAGGAGTTGGGAGCACTCACCGCGATTGCGGGCCGCCGGGAACTCGGCAACCTGACGCTGGCGATGGAGGACGCGCGTGCAACCTGGGGTTGGACGTGGCTCGAAAGCATCTTCGCGGACATCCGCTATTCATTCCGCGCGCTCGCGCACGCAGCCCGCATTTGTTGGGGTAGCGGTGCTTTCGCTCGCTCTCGCCATCGGCGCCAACAGCGCGATCTTCAGCTTCGCCGACGCGCTGCTGCTGCGGCCTCTGCCGGTAAAGAATCCAGCGGGGCTTTTGGATGTCAGCAGCGCCACCGCCGACGATCCCCTGGAAGGCATGTCGTTCCCCGATTACCGCGATCTGCGCGAAAAAAGCCGCTCCTTCAGCGACCTGGCCGCGTATCGCCTCACCAGTCCGGCGGTGGCCACAAATCCCGCGGCGCCCGCGCAGATTCGCTTTGCGAACCTGGTGAGCGACAATTTCTTTTCCGACCATGGGCGTGACGCCTGCAGCCGGCCGCGCGTTTCTGCCCTGACGAAGCGACTCCATCCGGCGCAGCCCGTCGCGATGATCAGCTACGAGTTCTGGCAGCAGAATTACGCGGGCGACGTTTCAGTGCTCGGCAGCAGCTTGCGCCTCAATGGAATCGTTTTCACCATCGTCGGCGTGACGCCGGAGTCCTTCACCGGCCTGGACCGTTTCATTCGCCCCAGCATCTTCGTTCCCCTTGCGATGGCCCAGCGCCTGGGCGGCGCGCCGTCGGATCCGCTGGAGGATCGCGGACGCCACGATCTGGTGGTCAAGGGTAGATTGAGCGCCGGCGCTTCGCAGGAATCGGCGCAGGCGGAACTTGCCACCATCGGGGCCGCCTTCGAGCGCGAGTATGTAAAGACGAATCGCAACCGGCACATGGCGGTCCGCACGGAACTGAAGAGGCGCATCCTGCAGTCTCCGCAATTGTTGGCGCTGGCCAAGATGCTGATGGGGCTGGTGGCGCTGATCCTGATCATTGCGTGCTCGAACGTCGCGAACCTGTTGCTGGCCCGGGCGCGCGCCCGCAGCCGCGAAATCGCAATCCGGCTGTCCATCGGAGCGGGACGCGGCCGCGTGGTGCGCCAACTGATGACCGAGAGTCTCATCGTGGCGATCGCCGGCGGCGCCGCTGGGATTGTTGGTGGCCTACGGCGGTATTCTGCTGCTCAAACGCTAAGCGTGCCTAGCGATCCGCCGAATGTGCTGGGCGTACAACTGGATTGGCGTGTCGTCGAGTTCAGCCTGCTGGCGGCGCTCGGGAGTTGTATCTTCTTCGGCCTGGCTCCGGCCTGGCAGACCGCGCGGACGGACTTCGTGAGCGCACTGAAGGCCGGCGGCGACGGCGTATCCGGCAAACGCGCGCACGTTCGGCCGCGATGTTCTGGTGGCCGGCCAGATCGCGCTCGCGATGGTGGTGCTGATCGCCGCCGGCATGTTTCTCGCGGGCTTCCGGAACATGCTGGTGATGCCGCCCGAATTTCGCACGGACCACCTGATCAGCCTGGATACCGCGCCCGCCGTGCTGCACTACTCGCCCGAACAGACCAGGGCCTTCTACCGCCGGCTGGTGGATCGCGTTCGCGCCATGGCCGGAGTGGCGGGGGTGGCGATGACCGAGTCGCTGCCGCTTGTCCCCCTCTCAGACCGCGATCACTGTAGTGCCCGAGGGCTTCCAGTTCCCGAAGGGCCGCGAAAAAACGATCGAGTTCGGCGCCGCCGTGGACGCCGGTTATTTCAGCACGCTGAATGTCGAGATCAAACGCGGGCGCGCATTCACGGACCACGACCGCGCCGGATCGCGCCCGGTGGCGATTGTGAACCAGCAGTTCGCCAAGACCTATTGGCCGGGCCAGGATCCCATCGGAAAGCGGATCTGGCTGGATAGCGCGAGACGGCCCGGCTGCCGAAGTGGTGGGAGTGGCGAAGACCGGGCACTATCTGGCGGTGAACGAGGCGCCGGCTCCGTACGTGTATCGTGCCCTACGAGCAGAACCCGCGTTCGCGGATGACGTTAATCGTGCAATCGGTGGGCGACCCGGACGCGCTCGCAAAGCCCTTGCGCGACGCGGTTCGATCGATCGACGGCAACGTGCCGGTGTTCAACCTGCGGACCGTAGCGACGCTCTACGAAAGCCGCGTGACCGATACGTGGCTGCAGTTTTTCGAAATGGTGGGGACCATGGGATTCATCGGTCTGGCGCTCGCCACCACCGGGCTCTATGGACTGGTCGCCTACACGGTGAGCCGCCGCGTGAAGGAGTTCGGCATTCGCGTCGCCATCGGCGCGAGCCAACGCGATGTGGTGTGGCTGGTGGAGCGCCGCGGGCTGATTCTCGCTGGCGTTGGAATCGCGGCCGGCGGAGTGCTCACCGCGGTAGCAGCACCCCTGCTTGCAGCGGGCTTTCCCGGACTCGGCGTTTCTTCCCCCGCGGTCTACGCTCTTGTTCCGCTGGCGCTATTGCTGGTCAGCGCAGTCGCAAGCTATGTGCCGGCACGGCGAGCCGCGGGGCTGGATCCGCTGCGGGCCCTGCGGAACGAATAGCCCACACGATTGTCCCGCCGGTCTTCACCAATCCACACTGTCTTTCTGTATGATGATCGAGTGCGGAACAAGAAAATGAGCTCGGTCCCGGTCTGCGTGCTGCTGCTCAGTGCCAGCGCGCTCCTCGCACAGCACAGCTATACGGCGGAGGACGTGGAGGACGGCGCCCGCCTGTATCAGCAGAATTGCTTCGGTTGTCATGGTCCGGAGGGCGATCAGGTGCCCGGCGTAAATTTCTCGCGAGGGAAGTTCCTAAGCGTGAAGTCGGACGAAGATTTGCAGAACGTCATCCTCAAAGGCATTCCCGGCACGCCGATGCCGGCGGCGACTTTTCCTCAGTTCATGGGATTTCCCGTGATGGCGTACGTGCGGTCGATGTCCGCGCCTGGACAACGCACGCTGCCCGATGGCGACGCGGTGCGCGGCAAGCTGGTGTTCGAAGGCAAGGGCGAGTGCCTTAACTGTCATCGCGTGGGCGCGCGCGGTTCGCGGCTGGGACCTGACCTCAGCGATATCGGCGGGCTACGCCGCACGGTGCAGTTGGAACGAGCGCTTTTGGATGCCGCCAGAGCCCCATCGCCCGAATATCGGTCAGTGCGTGTGGTCACCAAAGACGGCAAGGAATACAAAGGCCGGCTTCTCAATTTGGATACGTTCACCGTACAAATGTTAGACTCCGGCGAGCGGCTGCGATCGTTCTCCAAAACCGAGCTACGCGAGGTCTCGGTGATCACCAACTCGGGCATGCCGTCGTATAAAGACAAACTGAACACCCAGGAGTTGGCCGACGTGGTCAGCTACATGGCGTCATTGAAAGGTACGGGGACCAAATGAACGGACGGTGGCTTTTGCTGTTTGTCGCGGCGGGATCTCTGCTCGGCCAAGACGTAACTTTCGACCGCATCCTGCACGCCCGCGAGGAACCGCAGAACTGGCTGACCTATTCGGGAACGGTGTTGGGCCAGCGCTACAGCCCGCTCGCGCAAATCACCCCGGCGAATGTGAAGAACCTGGAGCTGCAGTGGGTGTTCCAAGCGCGCTCGCTCGAGAAATTCGAAGCCACGCCGCTGGTGGTGGATGGCGTGCTGTACACGGTGCAGGCGCCTAACGACGTGATCGCCCTCGACGCGGTGACCGGGCGGATTTTCTGGACCTATCCCTACAATAATGCTAAGGAAGCGCGTGCTTGTTGCGGCAACGTGAATCGCGGACTCGCGATCCTGGGCGATACGCTCTACATGGGCACGCTGGATGCGCACTTGATCGCGCTGGACGCCAAGACCGGCCGCCCGATCTGGAACGTGAAGGTAGCGAACGCGGGCGAGAATTATTCCATCACGCACGCGCCCCTGGTTGTGAAGGACAAGGTGATCCTAGGCGCGGCGGGCGGCGACATTGGGATTCGCGGGTTCATAGCAGCCTTCGACGCCGCCACGGGCAAAGAGGTTTGGCGCTTCCACACGATTCCCGGGCCTGGCGAGCCGGGTCACGAAACGTGGAAAGACGAATCCTGGAAGAAGGGTGGCGCAGCCATCTGGAACACCGGCTCCTACGACGCCGCAACAAATCTGACGTTCTGGGGCACCGGCAATCCGCAGCCCGATTGGGACGGCCGCAATCGCCCTGGCGACAATCTATACAGCGACTCCGTTGTGGCATTGGACGCCGACACCGGCAAGCTGAAATGGTTTTATCAATTCACGCCGCACGACGAAATGGATTACGATTCGACGCAGGTGGCCGTGCTGGCGGACATGGATTGGAAGGGCCAGCCGCGAAAGGTGATGCTATGGGCCAATCGCAACGGCCTGATGTATGTGCTGGATCGCGTCACCGGCCAGTTTCTGTTCGGCAAGCCGTTCGTGGATGTGAACTGGATGAGCGGCTTCGACGAAAAGGGCCGTCCCATGCGTGTTCCAGGCAAGGTTCCCACGCCCGAAGGGGCGCTGGTTAAACCTACAGTGCTGGGAGGGACGAACTGGTATCCGCCATCATATAGTCCGCGGACCGGCCTGTTCTACGTGTCGTCGTGGGAGAACACAGGAACCGTCGCAACCGAAGGGGGAAGGCCGAAAGCCACGGGCAACACGCCCATGGCCGCTGCCACTCTGGGCCCCAATCTCAAGACCGAAGAAGAAGGCTACGGCGCGGTACGGGCCTTCGATCCCAAAACCGGCGAGCGGAAGTGGGAGTACAAGATGAACGACATCACCTGGGCCGGCGTGCTGACCACGGCATCGGATCTGCTGTTCAGCGGCGGGCGCGAGGGATACTTCTTTGCGCTGAACGACCGCACCGGCGAGCTGCTGTGGAAGGCGGCGCTGGGCGGGCAAGTGAACAGCGGGCCGATGTCGTATTCGGTGAATGGGAAGCAATACGTGGCGGTGTGCGCTGGGAATGCGCTGTTTACATTCGCGCTGAAGTAGGCGCCGATCACCGCGCTATCATTGAGGCGGAGGGAATCCATGCTCAGCGAAGCCCAGATCGAGCGAGTTTGGCAAGGTATGCTGGGCGCCGAGATCCGCGCGAATTACTTTGCCGACCTTACCGAACGGTACAACCGGCGTCAACGGTGGGCGACTTGGGGCACGCTTTTCATGTCCTCTGGCGCGTTAGCCACGATTCTTATCCAATTGCCGACCGAATGGGCTTGGATCCGCGCGGTCTTCGCTGCAATAGCGACGGCGCTGAGTTTGTATTCGGTAGTTCGCCAAAACAACAAGCTTGCGGTTGATGCGGCTGATCTTCACGCGCGATGGAACAAACTCTCCTGCGAATACGAGAAGCTTTGGGAAGACGTTTCAGTTGATAACGCAATCCACATTCTGGACACCCTAACAGATCATGGCGTGGAGCTTTCCAAATCTGCAACGTCGTTTCCCAACGACGAACAAGCCATGCTGAAGTGGGAAAATCACGTTCTCGCGCAAAGGCTTCAACCCCAAACATGATTGGATGCACAACGACGATCTGACCAAGCGGAGCGATTGGCCGCCGTTGCCAAAGCCGCTTCCAAAGGCCCCGCCGCCTCCCACGCCACCGCCGAAACCGGCACCGAGATAGTGACCATTAGGAATTCAATACTAGGCCGACGAGGGCGTCGGCCGCGGACCTGGGGTCCGCCCCACATCATTTCTTCTCCGGCAGAGCAAACACGTACAGCGCATTCCCGTACGACGGGTAGTGGACTTCCGGAGCGAGCACGGTAGGGACCATGCGCGGGCTGCCGCCGCCCAGACCGCTCGAGACCGCGATGTACTGCCGGCCTGCGATGCTGAAGGTCAGCGGGAAACCCTGCACCGAAGTTCCCAGGCGCGTCTCCCACAGGACCTTACCGGTTTTTACGTCGATAGCTCGGAAGACCCGGTCCATGTCGCCGACAAAAGCTACGCCGCCGGCCGTCGATAATACGGCCGTCATGAACGGAGAACGCTGCTCGATCTTCCACATTTCCTTCAGCGTCTTGACGTCGTAGGCCGCCAGCTTGCCGACGTTGCCGTTAGAACCTGGCGACTCATAAAACTTCCGATTGGCACCGCCCGCGCTCCCTCCGCCTTCCTTCAGCTCGATCTTTTGCGCGAGCATTTCCTGGCAGCTTTGCGCAACTGGAATGATGAGCTGGTTAGTTCCCGGATGATAGCTCATGGCATGCCAGTTGTGGCCGCCTTCCGAAGTCGGGCAGCTCTGGACCCACGTGCCGATCTGATTCTCCACGATGTCGTTGCGGTAGTGCGGCTCGCCGGTTTCGGGATCGAACGAATCGTAGATGTTCTGAAAAACAGTCTCTTTGTGCCCCAGATATTTGCCGGTCTCGCGATCGTTCTTCCACAAGATACCCGCCTTGCCGGCGCTGAAGACCAGTTTTTGGCCGCCATCGTCGACCAGAACGCGCTCGAACACTTCGTCGAGATCCAGCGATTCGCCGGGAGCGTGAGAAAAATACCAGGCCAATTTGCCGGTGTCGGCGTTGAGCGCCACGGTGGAGTTGGCAAACAACGTCGCTCCGTTGCCCGACTGGCGGCTGGCCCGCATCCAGGGCTTGGATTGCGCGACGCCCCAGTAGGTCAAATTGAGATCGGGATCATAGCTGCCGGTGATCCAGGTTTCGCCGCCCGCGCGGAACAGATTCGGAAGCTTGCCCCAGGTATCGCCTCCAGGCTCGCCTTCCTTGGCGATGGTGTAAAACCTCCAGACTTCTTTGCCGGTATCGGCATCGTAGGCGCTGATGAAACACTTTTCGTCCTGATACTTCGCGCATCCACCCAGGCCTTGCACCACTTTGCCCTTGATGACGATGGGACCGCTGCTGGTGGAGTAATTGCTTTGCTTACGATCGCCGATCACGGTGTCCCAGATATTCTTGCCGGTGCGCGCGTCGAGTGCATAGATGTGCGCGTTGCTGGTGGTGACATACACCTTGTCCTCATAAATGGCGAGGCCCCTCTGGGAGCTGCCGGTAGCTGTGGGGCCGATGCGATTCTCCCAGATGAGCTCGCCTTTGCGCGCGTCCAGCGCCTGCACGATGTTGCCCGGATTGTTGATGAACATGACGCCGTTGTGCACCACTGGCGCCGGTTGATTGGTGCCCTCATTCATGGCCCACACCCACTGCAGTTGGAGATCTTTCACGTTTTGAGTGGTGATCTGATTCAGCGGGCTGTAATTGTTGGCGTGATAATCGCGCCGGATCATCAGCCAATCGCTGGGATCGGGATTGCGCAGCATCGCGTCGGTAACCGGTGTGTAATTCTTTACTTCGCCAGGGACAACAAGACCTCGGGGCGTCGGCGGAACGGCCGCTTCAGCCCGGCCACCCAGGGGTTCGCCGGCGGCCTGGGCTTTCACTTGCCCGGTGGCCACCGATCGGATGGCGACCGTGCTGGATGCCGTCAAGGCTTGGTTGCCGGGGCGCGCGCCGTTGAAGTCGAGGATGAAGGCAGTGACGTTAACATACGCGGGCTCGCCCAGGCTGCCGGGGTTCGAAGGAGGCATGGCGCCCTTGAGAAACGTCACGAGATCGCTGGGGGTGCGATCACCCCAACTGCTCATGAAAAGTCCGCCCGCTAATGCAGCGGCGCTGTTGAGTCCGCCGAGATCGGCTCCGTGGCAGCTGGAACAGTTGGCCTGATAGGTGGCGCGCCCGGCAGCGGCCTGAGCCGCCGTGTAGGGACCCACGCTCTGCTGCGCGTAACAAAGCACGCTTATCGAACACGCACAAAAAATCTTGCACCACATGTTTCGCACTCCTATCGCAACAGCCAGCCCCACAGAACGCCGTCGGGGGCCTTCTCGCTATGAATCTGGACATACAGGCCGCCTTTGCGAAGGCTGGCCAACTGCTGGGGCGTTAGCTCGATGGATCCGCTGATGGTTCCGCTGGTGGCTTTGGAAATTGTGAGGTCGCCGATGGCAGGTCCGCGCACGCCGGCGGCTGCTGCGCTGTGCAGGCTGGCTGCCGTTGCAGCTGTGCGCAATCCATCGAAGGAACCGGTGATCGCGAGCTTTGTGCCGGCCAGAACTGCCGAGATGGAGCCTGAACCCGCGAGATCGGCGCGCGTCTTGGCGTCGGCCGGCAGTGCCGAGAGATGCGCCCTGAACGTTTCACCACTTTGCGCGGCGAGCGAAAGCCCAAAGGCGCCGAACCCGATTCCCATTACCGCAACCGCAACTCGCCGAGTGAATGCCATCACGGCTTTTCATTCTATCGAACCCACCTAGGCTACATCGAACCTGGCCGGGGATAATGGGAGTGAATGAAGCTGCCTTGGCCCCGCTTGCTTGTCACTTCCGCGATCGCGGCCGGAGCATTGCTGTTGCTTCTCTACCTTGGCGATTACGTTTCGATCCTATACCGAATTCCAAAGGGACGCGAACAATTCGGCTCGGTTCAGGTGCAGAAATTGCTCGCGGTCCCACAGAAAGATCACAAAACGGAATATATCGCAGACCCGCCGCAAGCGCAGCAATGTGTTCATTCGCTATTTCCGCAGTTCGGGCTGGCGCCCTGCTGGTATCTGGCGCGCCACGCCATCCAGCAAGTCGATTATTGACCCTAAGACCTCTTGTTCTTGCTGCCCGGTGGTCTGCCTCGGCGCTTCGTCACCGCCATCCACTTGGGCGGCCGCCCCCGGCGCTTTCCGCGTCCAACCGCCAGGCGTTCCAGCACGGCGATGGATTCGACGAGTCGCTCTCGTTCGAGTCGGAGATCGGCCAGCATTTGATTGATGTCCATAATTGCAGGATATCCATCCTGGGCCGGATTTGCCTTGGGCCGGATTTGCGAATCTGCGGGGGGATCGAGCCGTTCGGGCTTTGAATGCCTAAACTCTTAGGCATAATGCTTGTGTTTTGGATGGATGCCTAATATAATAGGCATTGTGCTCAATCTCGACTCCATAGGCGCTCAGATCGCCGAGCACCGCAAGAAGCTCAAGCTTAGCCAGGCCGCGCTCGCGCGCAAGGCAGGCATCAGCCGGGCTACGATCGATGCGCTCGAAAACGGACGAGCCGGAGAGCTGGGCTTCGCAAAACTCACCAAGCTACTTGCCGCGCTCGGTCTTGAGCTGAAGCTGCAGGCCGCGAGCTCGCAGCGGCCCACTCTGGACGAACTCCTGGAAGAGGATCGCGATGATCAAAGTCTGGACCGACGCCGCTGAGGCGGGACTTCTCGACCGTCACGGCGAGCGCGGCAGCACGTTCGCCTACCTGCCCGGCATGTCCGCCGCGCGGGCGGTCTCGGTGACGATGCCCGTGCGGCTTGAATCGTGGAGTGTGCCCTTTGGCCTGCCTCCAATTTTCGAGATGAATCTGCCGGAAGGTGTTTTGCGCGAGCGGCTCCGCCTGGCCTTCGCGAAAGCCACCGGCACGTTTGACGAATTCGACCTGCTCTCCATCGTCGGCCGTTCGCAGGTCGGCCGCATCCGCTATACCGGCGATCAGGAGCAGCTGCACGAGGAGGTGCCCTTTCAGTCGGTCGACGAGATTCTGGAACGCAGGCGCGGCGGCGACCTGTTTCGCTACCTGCTTGAGAAATTCGCATCATTCTCCGGCATCAGCGGCGTGCAGCCGAAAATCCTGGTGCGCGACGAAAAAGCCTTCGCTGAAATGGAGCATACGGGATCTCGGCTCTCGCAGAGCTACAAGGGCGCGACCCACATCGTGAAACTGTGGGAGCCGAACGAGTATCCGCAGCTCGCCGCGAATGAATATTTCTGCCTTAGGGTCGCGCGTAAATGCGGACTCGATGTGCCACCCTACCGCCTGGCCGAAGACGGCATGGCGCTGGTTATCGACCGCTTCGATCTGCGCATGGATGGCACTTATCGCGGATTCGAGGATTTCTGCGTGCTGAACGCCCGCAGGACCGACGAAAAATATCGTGGCAGCTACGAGACCTCCGTCATGAAGCGCTTCGGACAGTTCGCGAACTCGACCCATGTCACCGAGGATATGGAGAAGCTGTTTACCCTGATTGCGCTTAACTGCGCGCTTCGCAATGGTGACGCGCATCTGAAGAATTTCGGAATCGTCTATGACGACGTGCAGGGCGAAGCACGGCTTGCGCCCGTCTACGATCTCGTGACCACGTCCATTTATCTGCCCAAGGACAGCTTAGCTCTGACACTCAACGGCAGCACCAAATGGCCAAGTGCGAAAGAGCTGCGGAAGATCGGCGAAACGCGCACAGGCGCCGCGCCCGCGAGGGTCAGAGCGATTTTGGAACGCATCGACGAAGCGATTCAGGAGACGGGCAAGGAAGTCCGCTCCTATATCAAGCACCATCCGGAATTTAAGGAGCTGGGACAAAGGATGCTGCAGGAATGGAAAGAGGGCTCCGCCATGTCGCTCCGAAGTTGAAGCGGTGCTAAGGCACTAAGATACTGGAGCCACCCGCCGGGATCGAACCGGCGACCTGCTGATTACGAATCAGCCGCTCTACCAGCTGAGCTAGGGTGGCCCTCACATCATTTTATACGTTCAGCACGCGGCTCGCGCGGCGGATCGCACATTGGCGGAGCTACGGGGCATGGTAGAACATTTGTTATGGCATTCATAAAAGTCGGTTCGCTCTCTGCTCTGCCGCCCGGCTCGGTAACTGAAGTGACTCTTGGAGACGATTCTTACGCGGTCTGTAACCTGAACGGCGAGCTGCACGCGCTGGCCGGCGTCTGCCCCCACGCCGGAGGGCCGATCGGGCAAGGCAATATGCAGGACAACATGGTGGTCTGTCCCTGGCATGAATGGGCTTACGACTGCCGCACCGGGGAAAACGATTTCGATCCCGCCGTCAAACTGGATCGCTACCCGGTAAAAGTCGAGGGCGACGATATCCTCCTTGACCCGCAAGCTTTGAGCTAAGCGCCGCGTGCCTGAGTTGCCCGAAGTCGAAACCGTCGTTCGCACGCTCGCGCCAAAACTCACCGGCCGACGCATCCTGGACGCGCGCTTTTCCTCGCGCCACGTAGTGCGGCAGAAATTTCCGTTTCTGCGCCGGCGAGTCCGCAACCAGCTGGTAAAATCCGTGGAACGGCACGGCAAGTTCATCGTTCTCACGCTCGATGAGGGCGTGCTAGTGATTCACTTGGGTATGACCGGAAAGCTACTGCTCGACGCCGAGCCGGGCCCCTATGCCCGCGCCATTTTCGAACTCGACCAGGGCCTGCTGGTTTACGACGACGTCCGCCATTTTGGGCGCATCGAATGGAGCGCGCAACTTCCGGAACGCGCCGCCGCGCTGGGCCCGGACGCGCTGGGCATTTCTTACGACGATTTCCGCAAGCTGCTAAAAACGCGCCGTTCTGGAATCAAACCGCTGCTGCTCAATCAGCGCTTCCTGCGCGGCATGGGCAACATCTATACCGACGAAGCTTTGTTCGAAGCCCGCATTCACCCCCGCGCCATCGCCGCAGACTTGAGCAAGGAGCGCGCCGGCCGGCTGCATGCCGCGATGGTGGATATTCTGGCTACGGCGATTCGGTTGAAGGGCTCGTCGATCTCCGATTACGTGGACGCGGATGGCCAACGCGGCAGTTTTCAGCAACAACACCAGGTCTACGGACGCGCCGGCGACCCCTGCCCTACTTGCGGAACGCCGATCCGCCGGATCGTGGTGGGGCAGCGCGGAACGCACTACTGTCCAAAGTGCCAGCGGAGTTGAGAATCTGGTCGGCCAGCAGCGCCGCGGCCTTCATCTCGGCGACTTCGTGGACGCGAACCACGTGCGCGCCGCCCAAAATGGATGCCGTCACGGCAGCGGCGGTGGCGCATTGCACAAAGCCCTCGGAAGGCTTTTCTAGCTGCGGCAGAAACGACTTGCGCGACGGGCCCACTAGCAGCGGAAACTCGAGCGCCGCCAACTCGCTCAGCCGCGCCAGAATCTCCGCATTCTGTTCCTTGCGTTTGCCGAAGCCGAGCCCCGGGTCGATTGCAATCCGCGCACGATCGACGCCCGACCGCACAGCGCGATGCGTGGACGCATCCAGATCCTTCAGTATGGTCCCCAGCGCATCCTTGAGCGGCGCGAGCTTGGCCCAGGTTTCGGGCGTGCCGCGCATGTGATTGATGATGAGCCCGGCGTCATGCTTGGCCGCGACGCGCGCGAGTTGCGCATCGAAGGTCAGGCCGGACGGATCGTTAATGAGCGCGGCCCCGTACTCCAGCGCTTTCTCCGCCACCGCCGATTTGTAGGTGTCCACCGAAATGGGCGTATTCAATTTTCCGCGCAGCCGCTTCAGTACCGGGACCAGACGCCGCAGCTCTTCGGCTTCCGAGATGCGCGCGGAGCCCGGCTTGGTGGATTCAGCGCCGATGTCGATGATGTCGGCGCCCTGCTCTTCCAGTTCCACGGCGCGAGCGAATGCGCGGTCCGGATCTAAATACTTGCCGCCGTCGGAAAACGAATCGGGCGTGACGTTCAGCACGCCCATCAGCAGTGTTCGCTCGCCGAGCAGCAGCTCGCGACCGGCCAGCTTCCAGACATAATGGCGGCGTGGCGTAAAGATCATGGGATGATCCGCTTCCACTTTTTGCCGACGCGGAAAACAGAGCCTTCGGGCGGATTCACGAACTTTAGGTCGGTATACCTGACGCCGTTGATCTCGACTGCTCCGGCCTTGATCTTGCGCTCGGCGTCGGTCCGTGATTCAGCCAGGTTCGTGCCGAGCAAAATCTTAGGCAAGCTATCCGCTTGCAAAGGTGACAGTCTCCATGTCGGCCGGGGCTGCGCCCTCGCGCACCTCGCGATCGAAAGTCGGCTTGCGCCTGATCGGCCGCCGCCGTCGAATGAAAATCGGCCACGATTTGCCGCGCCAGCGCGCATCTTCACCGGCATGGGATCTTCAGTCTTCATGGCTGCGATCTCGGCCATGCTCTTATCGGTGAGCAACTCCCAGTAGCGCCACATCAGCGTGTCGCTGATCCCCATCACTTTGCGAAAGATCACTTTCGGCGGCTCGGTGATGCCGATGTAGTTCCCCTTCGATTTCGACATTTTGTCGACGCCGTCGGTGCCTTCGAGCAGCGGAACTGTGGCAACGACCTGCGGCGGCTGGCCTTCGTCGCGCTGCAACTCGCGCCCCACCAGAAGATTAAATCGTTGATCGGTGCCTCCCATCTCGACGTCGCATTCCAGCTTCACCGAATCGTAGCCTTGAGCCAGCGGATACAACAATTCGTGCATGGAAATGGGCGAACCTTCCTTGAATCGCTTGGTGAAATCGTCGCGCTCCATGATACGCGCCACGGTGTATTTCTGAGCACAACCGGATGACGTCAACAAATTGCAGCGGCGCTAGCCATTCGCTGTTGAACCGCACCTCGGTCTTCGCGGGGTCCAGGATCTTGAACACCTGCGTCTTGTAAGTCTCGGCGTTCTGGTTGATCTCGTCGCGCGTCATGGGCGGACGGGTGGTGTTGCGGCCGGTGGGATCGCCGATGAGCCCGGTGATGTCGCCGATCAGAAAAATCACGGGGTGCCCGAGATCCTGGAAATGCTTCATCTTGCGAAGCAGCACCGTGTGGCCCAGGTGCAGATCGGGCGCGGTGGGATCGAAGCCCGCTTTCACCCGCAACGGCCGGCCCGTCTTTTCCGCCTGGACCAGGCGCTCGCGCAATTCCTCTTCCCGGATCAGATCCGCGAGGCCTTTCTTCAGGTACGCCAGCTGCTCTTCAATGGACACTCTCTTTATTAAGCAGGGTCAGACTGTCCGCAATCAGTTTCGCCGCCAGCTCGGGCGATTCCATGGGAATGAAATGCGAATGCTCGGCAAGCAAGCGTATCGGCGCCGTGCGCGAAGCTCGCCGCCAGATCCGGCGCAGTGGGCGAGGAGCCCATCACATTCGAGGATCCTGAAATCGCGCCGGCGCGGACTACGTGAACGGGGATCGCGATGGTTGCGATCTCGGGATAAATGTTCGATTCACGGCCGGGCTCGTCTTCATAAATGGATGCCTCGATCTCGGGAGGGCACGCCAGTATGTAATCCGGGCCGTCCGGCAGCGAGCCCATATTCGCAATAATCGCGGAGCACGCGGAGGTCCCACGCATCGAATGGCGAACGGCTCGCGAAGTTTTCGAACATTTCTCGTGGCGAAGTCCACCGGTTGCGGCGCTTGCGGACGAACCCGGCCTGCGTCCAGGGTCCAACGTACTTATCTTTGATTGGATCACGGGATCCAGCAAGAGCAGCCCCGCAAACGCGCCGGGACGCAAGCGCTGCTGCAAGCGTCACCGCGTGCCCGCCGAGCGAATGTCCGACGCCGAGCGCGCCGGATAACCCGAGCGCTCTGGCCACTGCGGCAGCATCCGCGCCGAAGTCCCTCCAGGCGATAGGGCGGCGGCGGCTTGCTGCTGCGGCCATGGCCGCGGGCATCGAAAGCGAAACAGCGCCGCGTTGCGGGGAGCCGGTCGATCACCTGGTCCCAAATTCGCGCGTGGAATCCGGCTGGCGTGGCAAAACAGGACGGGCGGACCGTCGCCAGGCCACTCCCACAGGGCTATCTCAGTGCCATTGACGAGAACGTGGGACAGCACGGGCGCGCGAGGCATTCGTATTTTAGTTTAGTGGGGGAGCCAGGGTGGACCGACTCCCTCACGGTCGCGGCTCAGTTATGGATCGGGAGCGGGCGTTGCTCGGCGTGGGCCAGCACGGTCTCGATGGTCTCGAAGAGTTCATGCGGATGAACGGGCTTGGCGATGTAGCCGTCCATGCCGGCCTCCAGACACCGTTGGCGATCGCCCACCATGGCATGCGCGGTCATGGCGATGATGGGAATGTGAGCGCCGGTGGCCTCTTCCAGCCGCCGTATTGCCGCGGTGGCCTCGAACCCATCCATATGAGGCATCTGGGCGTCCATCAGAATCAAGTCGAAGGTCTGCCGCTCCAAGGTTTCCAGCAACTGCACACCATTGCCCGCTACGACCACGATGTCGCCGTGGTTTTCAAGCAACCGGCATGCCAGCTTCTGATTGACCAGGTTGTCCTCGGCCAGCAGGATTCTCAGCGGCAAGTGGCCCTCGCGTAGCGTGTGGCGCGTGATGACAGCGGCGGGTTTCTCCAGGCCCTCGTGGGCCGACAGAACCTTGAGCATGGCCTCGAACAAATCGGCTTGCAGCACGGGCTTGATCAAATAAGCGGCGATACCGAGTTCCTTGCAGCGCTGGCCATCGCCGCGCTGTCCCCCCGAGGTCAACATCACGGTAACCAGCCCGGCCAATTCCGCCGACTTTTGGACCTGCTCCACCAGCATGAATCCGTCCATGTCGGGCATATGGCAGTCCGCCAGCATCAAGCTGAACGGTTCGCCCGCCGCCTGGGCTTCCCCGAGCATCGCGAGCGCGGCGATCGCACTCGACACCACCGTTGGCCGCATGCGCCAGTAGATGAGCGTCCTTTCAAGGATCTGGCGATTGGTGGCATTGTCGTCCACCACCAGGACACGCACGTTGTGGAGCACCGCTGGATCTGTCAGCACGCCCCGCAACGGCGCGTTCTTCACCACTCCGAAGCGGACCGTGAAGTGGAAGGTTGAGCCCTGGCCCACTTCGCTCTCGAGCCAAATCCGGCCGCCCATCATTTCGATTAAGCGCAGGGAAATCGAGAGGCCCAGTCCGGTGCCGCCGTAGCGCCGGGTGGTGGATGTATCGGCCTGCGTAAACGGCTCGAAGATGAGTTTCTGCTTATCCCGTGGAATGCCGATGCCGGTGTCAGTCACGGTAAAGTGCAAATTCAGATTTTCCGCGTCGTCAGGTTCCGCTTCCACGCGCAAGACCACCTCTCCGTGGTCGGTGAACTTAATGGCATTCCCGGCCAGGTTGAGCACCACCTGACGCAAACGCACCGGATCGCCGATCACGAACTCCGGCAGTTCGGGCGGAACGAAACAAGCCAGTTCAAGCTCTTTCTGATGCGCTCCCACGGCCAGCGACTTCATGGCCTGCCCCAAATGATCCCGCAGGTTGAATTCGATAGGATCCAGACTCAGCAGGCCCACCTCGATTTTCGAGAAGTCCAGGATTTCGTTGATCACGCTCAGCAGCGCGTCGGCCGAATATTTCACCGCGTCCAGATATTCGCGCTGCGTCAGGTCCAGCTCGGTCTCCAGCGCCAGCTCGGTCATGCCGATGATCCCGTTCATGGGCGTGCGGATCTCGTGGCTCATGTTGGCCAGGAATTCGGACTTGGCTCGATTGGCGGCATCGGCGGACGCGCGGGCCTGTTCCAGCCGCAGCAACATTTCCTTTTCCTGCGTGATGTCGATCAACGCGCCGCTTAGCAGTTTGGGCTGGCCATCCTCGAGCTGCACCCGGGCCTGGCAGCGCATCCAGCGGAGCGATCCGTCGGTGGTCACGACACGGAATTCGGCGTTTAGCGATCCGCTCACCGCAATGGCCTGTTCCGCCGCGACATTCAGGGCCTCCCGATCATCGGCGTGAATCATCTCTCGCCATTGGTCCACGTGAAGGCGTAATGGCCGTCCGGTCAACCCGGTTAACGCCGCGAATCCTTCCGAGAACGTCACCATACCGGTGGGAAGGTCGGTCTGCCAGATGCCGAAGGCGGCGGCTTTCTCCGCCATGGCGATGCGTTCGGCGTTCTCCCGCAGCTTCTCCTCGGCGCGCAACCGCTCGATGGCGTTCCCGGCCAAGTGAGCGCCCGCTTCCACCACCCGCAAGTCGCGGTCGTGCGGCGTGGCTGGGTGCTTGTGGTACATGGCGAAAGTACCCAGGACCTTGTGCTTGGAATCGCGGATGGGGACGCTCCAGCAAGCTCGCAAGCCGAAGCTCATTACGAAGTCCTTGGCGGCGCCAAAGCGATGATCGTTGGCGATATCTTCGATGATGGTGGTTTCGTTGCGATAGGCCGCCGAGCCGCAAGCACCGACTTCGGGCCCGATTTCCAGCCCGTTCACGGCTTGCATATAGGCGGGCGGCAGACTGCCTCCCGATCCCTCCCATAGCTGCTTCCCCTCGTCGTCGAGCAGCAGGACGGTGCAATAGCAATCCGGCGCCATTCGCTCAATGGCCGCCGTGAGCGCGTTCAAAACTTCTTTGAGCGAACAGCCCTTGGCGATCAGCTCGAGAACGTGCCGCTCTTCCTCGATCACGCGCGAGGATCGTTCCAGCTTTTCCTGAACCCGCTGCCGTTCGGCCAACCGCCGCGTCTGGAGCCAGGCCGCCGCGGACGCCAAAACCGCGAGGAACAACGCTCCCATTTCGAACAGCAGAGACATCAATAATCTATCGGCTCTTGGCTAGCTCTTTCTTAGGACGGCACTTGCGCGCATACTTGGACGGCACTTTGACGTGCCTGGCCGGGGTACGCATAAGCTGTCCTCTTGCTTACGGTTAGGCTTGTTGCCCCAGACCTGGGCCGAACCGATCCCGGCCGCACAGTGTATACTTCTTGGAGACCCCGACGCCTAAATCGGCGACCGGAGAAAAATGCACTTCCGGCTGGCTTCGAGCCCGTCCGGAACCCAGGAGAAATGAACGAATGAGCGAAGTTCTCAGTGGAGCTGAGTTTAAGAAGCAACTGCGCGAAGGAAAGACCAAGCTGGGCCTGTTCCTGAATTCGGCCAGTCCGACGGTCGCCGAGCAATTAGCCCATAGCGGCTACGACTGGCTGCTGGTGGACACGCAACACGGACCGATGGGCTATTTAGAGTTGTCCGGCATGCTGGCCGGAATCTCCAGCGGCGGCGCGAAATCGCTGGTGCGCGTGGCCGGCTATCATGATCGAGCCGGCATCCAGCAATCTCTCGACATGGGCGCCGACGGAGTTCTGGTGCCATACATCAATACCGCCGAGGAAGCGCGCCAGGCCGTGAGTTGCACCCGTTACCCCACGGCGGGAACGCGTTCGGTTTATTTTCCGCAGCGCAGCATGAACAAACTCGGATTGCTCGGCTATGCGGGCGCCGCCGGTGAGAACATCATCGTCGCCCTCCAGGTGGAAACCGCGGATTGCATCAAGAACATAGACGAAATCGCGGCCGTCCCGGGTGTCGATCTGCTGTTCCTCGGCCAAAACGATCTGTGCATGTCGATGGGGCTCTTTGAAAAATACAAATTCCCCGACATGTATTTTTCGCCGGAGCTGCAGGCCGCCACCGACAAACTGCGCGCCGCAGCCAAGAAGAACAACGTCATCCTGGGCCTGTTCCTGTTTGGAACTTCGCGCGTCGGCGAGTTTCTGGAGAAGGGATTCCCCTTGATCAGCGTCGGGAACGACTTGCATCACGTCCTCACACAGGCCGGAGCTTACGTCAAAGACGTGGAAGCAGTCTCGAAAGAGAAGGGCAAGGCCTGGACCCGGCGGGACACCGCTCTACTCTAAGGTCGAAACCTGCGATATTCGGCACGCTCAGAAAGGAGCAAACTAATGACGCCTTCGAAAGCCCCACTCCCGTTCTTGGGCACGTGGAAACTCACGAAATGTGAATCCTCACATCCGAACCTTCCCCACCCCACGTCGGGAATCACGACCTTTGCTTCAGAGAAGGACGCTATTCATTACAGCGCCGATACAGTCTGGTCGGATGGGAGGAAGTCAAATGTTAGCGCTCTCCTTCAAACAGACGGCACCTGGTGCCCGATTACGGGCAGTATGCTGGCGGATTCGCTCAGCATCCGGAACCTGGAGCATGGTTCGTTAGAAGCCAAGATGCGAAAGGGCGGGGTGGATGTGGGAAGCACTCGCTCCACCTATTCCGCCGACGGCCGGACGCAGACGGGACACTGGCAAATCGCCGGCCCCGGTGGCATAACCGTCACTTGGACCACCACCTCAGAGCGGCAGTAAATCTACGATAGCGTGGTGCTCAACTGGGCCGCCGGGTTGAAGAAATAATCTACAGCCCCTTTACTGGCGGCCGTCGTCGTTCTTATCGCCATCGCGCTTCTCGCGATCGCGCAGCCGGTCCCGCGCTTTCTCGGCGTCCTTCTGGGACTCGGTCAGCGCATGCCGCAATTGATCGCGCGCCTTGTCGAGGTCCTCGCGCGTTTGTTGGTCCGCGCGCTTCAAGCCTTCCTTCAATTTCCGGCTGGCTTCATCCAACTGCCTGCGCGCTTTCTCCTGCGCCTCATGGCTCTCGGATCTGGCCCGATCCTCGTCGCGGCGGTTACACGCCGAAAACGCCACCAGCGCGATCGCAACGCTGCCGACTCCGATCCACCTCTTCATGCGCGCCTCCGCATGTAAGACGTTACCAGATATATTTGGTTGCCGCCGAACGCGCTACTCGGCTCGGAGCGCGGTCATGGGCGAGATGGACGCGGCGACGGAGGCTGGAATCAGCGCGGCAATTAAAGAGCAAATGGCGAGAGCGGCCGCGGCTAATGTCAGGGCAAGCGGATCCCAGAAGGACACACCGTACAACTGGCTCGAGATCAGGCGTCCGGCGCCGATTGCCAACGGTACGCCCAGCCCGAGCCCGACCGCCACGCGAGCAAAAGCTCCACGCAACACGTATCCAATCACGCTCGCGCGGTCGGCGCCCAGCGCCATGCGAATCCCGATCTCATTGGTTCTCTGCGCAACTGTATAGGCAGTAACTCCATAAAGTCCGACGGCGGCTAAGAGCAGAGCAACGGCTCCAAACAGCTCGGCCAGGCTGGCGACGGCGCGCTCCTCATCGAAGGTCAGCGAGACTTGCTGCTCCATGGTCCTCACGCTGCTGAACGTCAGATTGGGATCGAGCCCCGATAAAATGCGCTTGATCGCCGGCTCAAGTACGCCGGGCGGGACATTGGTCACCAGCATCACCCCTTCGATGAAATGGGACTCCACTTCCACTCTCTTCATGAGCGTGTCTTTATAATCGACGTTCTGCGCCAGTGGAACGTAAAACATAGCCCGAGCCGGGCGTCTCAGGCCAAAGCCCGCAAATTTCGCATCCCGCACGATGCCGACGATACGGAACGTTCCAGCGTTCTGTGGTAGATCGAGGCCGAAATGCTGGCCCAGTGGATCTTCCCCGCTCTTGAAAAAGCGTTTCACGAAGGCTTCATTGACGATCGCGACCGGCGCCGCCGCTTCGTTGTCGGCAGCCGTAAAGTTTCGGCCGCGAAACGCCGTCACACCGAAATTCTGAAGATAATCGGCGCTCACGCGATCCCAGGAGGCGCCGGAATCCTCGCTCTCGCTCATACTTGGGGCAGGATGGCCGGACACCAGAATCATTTCGCCCCAGTTGTTAGTCAGCGGGTTGTATAAGGCGAGACCCGATCCCGTCACTCCAGGCAGCGCGTTCAAGCCTTCCTCCAGCTGCCGATACAGGGCTTGCAACTTTGGCAGCGTGTAAGTAGCGGTCGGCGTATTCAGCGAAACCACTACGCGCCCGTCAGTCCGATACCCGAGGTTCTGATGCTCCAGTTTGTCGAGACTGCGCGCCAGCATGGTTGCTCCGGCTACCAATACGACAGATAAGGCCGCCTGCACGATCAGCAGCGCCTTGCGGGCGAATCCGGAGTGATCGGTAGTGCTGCGGCCTGAACCGCGCAGAGCCTCCACCGGATCGGTCCGGGTAGCGAACCAGGCTGGAGCGGCGCCGAAAATGATCCCCGTCAAAAGAGCCACGCCAAAGGCGAACGCCAACACCAGCGGCGATGGAAGCACGCTGATGGGAAGAAAGTGCGAGCTGCGGAATGCCAGGACTAGCAGCAGCCGCGCGGCCGCCACTGCGACGAAAAGGCCGGCAATACCGCCCGCGACTGCCAACAGGACGCTTTCGAGCAGCGCCTGCACAACGATCTGCCGCCTGCTGGCGCCGACCGCGATCCGTAGAGCGGTTTGTGTTCGACGCGCCACCGCCCGCGCCAGCAGCAGGTTCGCCACGTTGGCGCAGGCAATCAGCAGGACCATGCCGCAGACAGCCAGCAAGATCTGCAGGCTGCGTCCGTACTCTTCCTTCATCTCCGCCACACCGGCGCCCGCGGGAACCACGTTGATCGCTTGCTTGGGAAGCATTTGGATGATGCCCGCCATCCAGTTAGCGGGATAACCCGAGTCATATTGCATCCACTGCCGCAGGACTCCGGTTAACCGCGGCGCCATGCCGACAGTGGAAGTCGCCCGGACGCAGGCGGCCGATCATGCGCAGCCATGCCGATACGGATTGATGCAGCAGCGCGCTGTCGCCATCGATCAGAGGCTCCTGTTGAACCGGTATCCAGATTTCGGGCGGATTGCTCCGCAACGTGTCGCCGAAAAATCCCGGCGGAGTCACGCCGATGATGGTGAAGGGATGCCCCTCGATGACAAAGGTGGAACCCACCACCGAAGGATCGGCCCCATATTCCGTCTGCCAGCTTTGATGGCTGATTACGGCCACTGGCGGCGAGGACGGCTGATCGTCCCCCGAGGTGAGAAGACGGCCTCCAAACGCCCTTACGCCCAGCGTCGAGAAATAGTTGCCCGTGACAAACTCGGACCGCAGAGGTTGTGCGGCACTAGCGTCGCCTTGACGCCGCACGCTTACCCGGTCGCCGCCGGCCTGAAACGCGGCCACCTCTTCGAATTCCGGGGTCTGCGCTTTCAAGCGCTCGTACAGCGGGAAGGAAAACATCCCCCAGCGTTCTTGCGGACCGCCTTCCACGCAACAATCGTCGCCATCGCCGACGCGATAGAGAAGGGCCGGATCGGAAACCGGCAACGATCGCAGCATCACCGCATGGATCAAGGTGAAGATCGCGGTGGTGCCGCCGATTCCCAAGGCCAGCGTCAGGATGGCGGCGGTAGTAAAGACCGGCGACTGCCGGAATTGCCGCAAGGCGTAGCGAAGAGTGCCGAGCATATTCTGTATTCGAGCCCCTTAGGGAGATACGAAGACTTATACGGTAAGGGTCGCAAAAAGTACCGAACTCGGAACAGAATATTCCAGTTACGGACCTAGCGCAGTGTCAATCCCAACTCTTGCGTTCTTTGGCAAGGTAGCCGGCGGAGTAAATACGCGCCTAATCCGCGAATCGCTTTATGGAACAACTTGGGCTTCTTAAGTACCATGACCCTCTCGCCACGAACCACAACCAGGAGCTGATCGGCGGCCTTCACACCCAGCGCCTTGCGAGCCTCTTGCGGAATCACGATCTGGTTCTTGGAAGAAACAGTCACTTGAGCCATCGCTTTACACTATCGGAAAGTAAGGGCCGCCACCTCGAGCACAGCATGCGAAAGTCGTTCGCCAGTTCCTCCGTCGAGTACACAGCTGTTCAATTTTAATCGTTCGCACGCATGCCATACTGGATGGCGAATCTCTATGAACTTGCGCGCCAGCATTGCTCTCTCTCTCGCTCTCTCTCTGGGCCTGGCCGTTTCAGCCGCGCATTTGAGCGCAGAGATATTCGCGGACACGATCCTGGTCGACGGAAAGGTATGGACCGAGAATCCGCAACAACCCGAAGCCGAAGCAGTCGCTATTTTAGGCAACCGCATTGTCCAGGTAGGATCCTCCGTTGAAATCCGAAAACTGGCGGGACCGGCGACTAAAGTCATCGAACTCGGCGGAAAGCGTGTGGTGCCCGGGTTCAACGACGCGCATGTCCATTTCGTCGATGGCGGCGCCGGCTTGGCAAGCGTGCAATTGCGCGATGCCAATAGCCAGGAGGAATTTCGAGACCGTATTTCCGCTTTTGCCCGGACGCAGCCCAAGCAAGCCTGGATCTTGAACGGCTGGTGGGACCACGAACGCTGGACGCCGGCTCAGCTTCCCACTCACCGGCTGATCGACGATTCCACGCCCGAGAATCCGGTTCTTGTGGAGCGCCTGGACGGGCACATGGCGCTCGCCAATGCGCTGGCGATGAAATTGGCGGGAATCACCAGGGAGACCGCGGATGTTGCCGGCGGCGTCATCGTGCGGGATGCACAAGGCAATCCAACCGGCATATTCAAAGACGCTGCCATGGCGCTGATCCGGCGCGCGATCCCGCCCTTAAGCGGTCAGCAACTGAGAACGGCGGTGGAAGCGGCTGAAAGCTATGCCGCTGAAAACGGTGTGACCAGCGTTCAGGAGATGACGGTGGATATCTCCACCGAGGCCGCTGCATTACGCGTCTATGAGCAGCTCCTGCAGGAGGGCAAGCTGCGGACCCGCATGTCCGCCAATATGCACCTGCCGGCGTGGAAGCAACTGGCCGATCCGGGCATCCTGGCGGATTTCGGCGGCGAAATGTTGCGCATTGGAGGGCTGAAGGGTTTTGCCGACGGCTCACTTGGTTCAACCACCGCCTGGTTCTTCAAACCTTACCTCGACGCTCCCGATTCGAGCGGAATCCCGAGCGATGAGCTGTCCAAGCCCGATCAAATGTACGCTGACATCGCCGGCGCGGATAAGGCCGGCCTGCAGATTGCAATTCATGCGATCGGCGACCGCGCCATCAACACCATCCTGAATTTCTACGAACGCGCTGAGAAGGAAAATGGGCCGGCTGACCGCCGCTTCCGCATCGAACACGCGCAGCATCTGTTGAAGAGCGACATTCCACGCTTCGCGGCCTTGCACGTCATCGCCTCCATGCAGCCCTATCACGCGATTGATGACGGCCGCTGGGCCGGCAAGCGGATCGATCCCGAGCGCATTCAAACCACCTACGCGTTCCGCTCACTGCTCGATTCCGGTGCGACTCTGGCGTTCGGGTCGGACTGGCCGGTTGCTCCCATGGTCCCGCTGCTGGGCATCTATGCCGCCGTCACTCGCCGTACTCTCGACGGCAAGAATCCTGGCGGTTGGGTTCCCGAGCAAAAGATTACGGTGGCTGAAGCGGTTCACGCCTACACGATCGGTTCGGCCTTTGCTGAACACCAGGAGTCCATCAAAGGATCGCTCGCGCCGGGTAAGCTGGCTGACCTAGTTGTGCTCTCCGAGGATATATTCCACATCGATCCGGCAGAGATCGCGAAGACGCGCGTGGAGATGACCATTTTGGACGGAACGGTTATCTATCAGCGGCGATAGGGTCCTGGCCTCCGGTTAATTTTTGCCTACCCGAATGGGTTCCGCCACGTATTCATTCGTGTGAGGATTTCGCATGCACACTGCCATCGTGTTTCTCGCGATTCTGCCCGTCTGCCTGGCCCAGCAGGCGCCTCCGATTCGCGTGGACGTCCGCCTGGTCAACGTCGCGTTCACGGTTCGCGACGCCCACGGCAAACTTGTAACGAATCTGACGAAAGACGACTTCGAGGTGCTAGACGACGGCCAATCTCAGCCCATTTCCTTCTTTGCCCGTGGCGAGGATCTGCCGCTATCGCTGGGCCTCATCATGGATGTCAGCGATAGTCAGGACCATTTCGTGAAGCCGCATCAACGCGACCTCGGCGTCTTCCTCAACGACGTCCTCAGCGCACGCGACCGCGCGTTCCTGATCTGCTTCGGCAATCACCTGCGCCTGGCCGCCGATTTTTCCGCATCCGGCTCGGAATTGATCGACGGCCTCAAACAGTTTGAGAATCGGGACGTCCCTGAGATCGGCCCGCGCGAATATCGTTCTGGCGGCACGGCCTTTTACGACGCGCTGTACTACGCCACCACTTTGAAGCTCGCCAACGCCGGCCAGGGGCGCAAGGCGCTCATCATCTTTAGCGACGGCGAAGACAATTCCAGCGCCCATACCATGCTGGATACTATTGAGGCCGCTCAAACGGAAAACGTCACAGTCTTCGGGATTCGCTATACCGAGACGCGCAAGGGCGAGTGGACGGCCCGCAATAAATACGGTGCTTCCGTGATGGCTCGCATCTCGCGCGATAGCGGAGGCGCCGATTTCGACGCGCAGGCGGATGATCTCCGCGCTTCGTTTCGCGAGATCGGCGAACAACTGCGCTGGTCCTATGAGCTCGCCTACCACGCGAATGGCGCCGCCGATGGCACTTTTCACAAACTGGTGATCCGCACCAGGCAACCCGGCTACACGGTTCACGCGAAAACCGGCTATTTTGCAAAAGACGAAAACGAACCCACCTCTACTTCGCCTTGATCGTCCCGACGCCGACGCGGTCTAATAAGGATAGGGCGGCGTAGCCCAAGCTTATGAGAATACTAGTGGTCGAAGACGAAAAACGGATTCAGGACTTCTTGTCTCGCGGCTTGGAAAGCGCGGGCTACGCAGTGGACGTAGCCGGCAACGGCAACACCGCCGTCGAACTGGTGCATGGCGCCGAGTACGACCTCATCATTTTGGACCTGATGCTTCCCGATATGGACGGGCTCGCGGTGCTGCAGAAGATTCGCAACCGCAAGTCCAGCCCCCCGGTCCTGATCCTGAGCGCGCGCGACGCCGTGGACGATCGCGTTAAAGGCCTGGAACTCGGCGCTGACGACTACCTGGTGAAGCCCTTCGCGTTCGTTGAACTTTTGGCCCGCGTGCGAGCCCGCCTCCGGCGCGGCCAGCCCATGCCCGAGCGATTGCAGGTGGGCGATCTGCTGCTCGATTGCATCCGGCGCAAGGTCACGCGCTCCAACGAAAATGTCGAGCTGGCTCCCAAGGAATTCAGCATCCTGGAATATCTGATGCGCAACCGCGGCCGCCCGCTCAGCCGCACCATGATCGTCGAGCACGTTTGGGACATGGACTACGATGGGCTCACCAACATCGTGGATGTCTACATCCGGCACTTGCGCAGCAAGATCGACGACAAATACCCGGTCAAGATGATCCATACCGTGCGCGGCATCGGCTACATGCTGGACACTCCTGAAAAGGCCGTGGAAACGCGGGTGGAACAAGTCACATGATTAGACGCCATATGATCACGGCCGGCAAAGCTCTCGGTTGGACGCGCGGGCTCCGCTTCCGCCTGGCCTTGAGCTATGTTTTATTCTTCACTGTTCTGCTGGTGCTGCTGGGAATCCTGTTCCGCCAAATCTTGAGCGGTACGTTTCAGAGCCAGATGGAAAACGTGCTGGACGAGGAATGGGGAGCGGCCAAAGGTTATTTGCGCACCGGCCCGGAAGGACCCGATTGGGTCTTCGACGAAAAGGACCCGGACGAGAGCTTCGCCGTCCGAAGAGTGCAGCGCGTCTATATGCTGGCCGATACCCAAGGCCATCCGCTGCAACACTCCGAGATCTACGATTCGCTGGGCGTCGATCCTCCGTCTGAGATTCGCGCCATTCTGCGAGTCCGGCCAACCGGCCATTCGCGTGCGTAACGACCCGAGCGGCGTTCCCTATATGATCCGCTCCGGCCTGTGGGTGGATCACGATGGCCACAAGTATTACCTGGCCATCGGCCGCGCGCTGGATTACAACGACAAAGTGATCGGGAATTTCACCCGGAACTACTTCGCCCTGATCCCCATGGTGATTGTGCTCAGCGGACTGCTTGGCTGGTTCCTGGCCGGCCGCGCGCTGCGACCCGGTGAACTCGGTGGCCGACGCCGCGCAACGCATCACGCATTCCAATCTCGACGTGCAGATCCCGGATCGCAACACGGGCGATGAACTGGATCGCTTGATCGAAGCGTTCAACCACATGATGACGCGGCTGAATCACTCCTTCGAGCAGATCCGCCAATTCTCTACCGACGTGTCGCATGAATTGCGCACGCCGCTGACGGTGGTGCGCGGCCAGTTGGAAGTCGCCATGTTCACCGCGCAGACCGTCGAGCAATATCGCGAAGCCATGGCCGACGCGCTGGAGGGCGTCGAGCGACTGTCCAATATCGTGCGAGCCCTGCTGATGCTCTCGCAAGCCGAATCCGGCCAGTTGGTGCTGCAGAAGAACGAAATGGATTTGAGCGGCCTGGTCCGCGATCTGGTGGACCAGCACCAGATTCCGGCCGAAGCGCAGGGCGTGCGTCTGAGCGCCGATCTGCCGGATGGCTGCATGCTGAATGCCGACCGCATCCAGATCGAGCGGCTGGTATCCAATCTTCTGGGCAACGCCATCAAATACACGCCCGCCGGCGGAGAAGTGAAAGTCAGCCTGGTCCCGCAGTTCGATCACGTGAAGCTGATCGTTGAGGACACCGGCGTGGGCATCTCCGCGGAGCATCTGCCGCACATCTTCGATCGTTTCTATCGTGTCCCGTCGGCCGACCCGGACAAAGGCCTCGGTCTCGGTCTCAGCTTCGTGGCATGGATCGCGAAAGCGCACGGCGGCTCGGTGACGGTGGAAAGCAAGCTCCGAAGGAAGGCACGCGCTTCACGGTGCTGCTGCCGGTGGGCCGGTCGGCATCCCATCCCGGTTCTCGCCGGAGACTCCGGCTGTGCCCGTCCGCCGAGCGGGTACACTAAGAGAACACACCATGGCCCAAACTCGAAATTCACTTCCCGCGAAAAGAAGGCATCAAGATTCTGGACCTGAACGGGAAGCTGACCGTCGGCGGACGCATCCGATCTGCGCGAGAAAGTCAACGAACACGTGGCCGCCGGCACCTGCAGCAGATTCTGAATCTGAAGGACGTCGAGTACATCGATAGTACCGGCCTCGGCACCATGGTGATTTGCTTTATGTCGCTGCAAAAAGCCGGCGGAGCGCTGAAATTGTGCACCTCAACCGCCGCAACCTGGAGCTGGTGCTGCTCACCAAGTTGTCCACCGTCTTTCAGATTTTCAACGAGGAGCAGGAAGCCATCAACAGCTTCTTCCCCGATCGCGAGATCAAGCACTTCGATATTCTGAGCTTCGTGCAACAGAACAAGGAAGGCGCTTAAGCCGTCCGCATGTTTGGGCGTCGCACGAAAGCGCTGGTGGCGGCGGGCGCCAAGGCGCCGGATTTCCGGCTCGCCGGCTTAGACGGCTCAGCAGCGATCGCTGGAGGATATTCTGGCCGGCGGCCCGGCGCTGCTGGCGTTTTTCAAAATCAGTTGCCCGGTTTGCCAGCTCACCGCCCCGTACTTGGAGCGGCTGGCCGCGAATCAGCGCGCTCCAGGTTATCGGGATCTCGCAGGACGACGCCGCCGCCACGCGCGGTTTCTGCGACCGCTTCGGCCTCACGTTTCCCACGCTGCTGGATCCGTCCGAGGACGACTATCCGGCCAGCAACGCCTACGGCATCATCTCGGTTCCGTCGCTGTTTCTGGTGGAGCGGGACGGCGATCGTCAGTCGCGATCTTTTGCCGGATTTTCCAAGCGCGATTTGGAAGAGTTCGGCGTGCGCGCGGGCGTCGCGCCGTTTGGCCCCGACGATCACGTGCCCGAATGGAAAGCCGGTTGAGGCTCCAAGAACTAGGCCCGGTCCGGGCCTCTGACGTGAACCTGCGATAATAGAAATTCCAAATGGCCCAAAATCTCTGAAGCGTTCGGATCCGCCGCAGCCATCGCCAAAGGCATGTCCAGTCACCTTCGGCGAGATGCTGAATCCCACCATCACCGAAGATTATCCCGACGCGCCTCCGAAGTTCCAGGAGCGCTTTCGCGGCGTGCACGTGCTGCAGCGCGACGAAAACGGACTCGAAAAATGCGTGGCCTGTTTCCTGTGCGCCGCGGCCTGCCCGGCCGATTGCATCTACATCGAAGCCGCGGAAAACACCGACACGCTGCGCATCAGCGGCGGCGAGCGCTACGCCAAGGTCTACAACATCGATTATTCGCGCTGCATCTTCTGCGGCTATTGCGTGGAAGCTTGTCCCACCGACGCCATCACGCACGGGCACGGCTTTGAGATCGCCAGCTACAATGTTTCCACGCTGATTTATCGCAAAGAGAACATGCTGGCGCCCATCCCGCAAGGCGCGCATTTCCCGCTGAAGGCCGAACCGAAGAAGCGCCGTCCGGGCATTAGCACCGCGGCTACGACCACGGCCGTTCGGTTTCTTGAACATCTCGATCAGCCGCGCCCGGTCCGCCGCCGACATTCCCGAGTTCTTCGCGATTCGGCGCGCGTTGCGAGCTTCCTCCGATAACGCCCGAAATACTCCTCGATGTCGCCGCCGTACTGGAAGCTGTACATGATGTCCTCGAACACCTCCGTGTGCGATAGCCCCAGCGCGTGCCCCGATTCGTGCAGGCAGGTCAAATACACGATGGCGTCGCGCAGCAACCGGTCGCCATTCACGCGGCAGCGGGGATGGCCGCACGTAAACCTCCGCGCCCGAGTGCCCTTCGAAAACCATCGGCGTCGTCTCGCCGTACATGCCCTGCTCCGCCGATGCCCAATACAAGCGAATGCGCGCATGCTCGCGATCCTTCACGCGCGTGAATTCGAGTTCCCCGCCCGACGCCTTCTGCCACGCTTCAAACGCCCACACGGCCAATTGCGGATCGTCGGGCTGGCACATCGACGCAGGATCGGTGCACGGCTCCACCCAGTAGGTGTATTTGATGGGCGCCGGCGGAAGGCCAGCGGCCAACAGGCCAAGCAGCCACCGCCGGCTCTCTCTCATCTTCGTTCGGCCAGCCGATCTTCGGCCAGCAACTTGAGCTGCGCTTCCAGTTGCTCGATCCGCTTGCTGAGATCGTCGATCAATTGGCCCTCGGGATCGGGCAGCGTGCCATGCTCAAGATAGTCGCCCGTTCCACGCGCGAGCGCACCACGCGGCCGGGCACGCCGACCACGGTGGAATTATCCGGCACCGAGCGAATCACCACCGAGCCCGCGCCGATCTTGGTATGGTTGCCGATCGTAATATTGCCGAGGATCTTCGCGCCGGTGCCGATCACCACGTTGTTGCCGATGGTCGGATGCCGCTTGCCTCTCTCCTTGCCGGTTCCGCCCAGCGTCACGCCCTGGTACAGCAGAACGTCGTCGCCGATCTCGGTGGTCTCGCCGATCACCACGCCCATGCCGTGATCGATGAAGCAGCGCCGTCCGATTTTTGCGCCGGGATGAATCTCGATGCCGGTCAGCAGTCCGGTTGAACTGCGAAACGATTCGGGCCAGCAACTGAAAACCCGCCGTGTAGAGCTATGCGCCGCTCGGTGCAACAGGATGGCATGGAAGCCGGGGTAACAGAAAAAGATCTCGACGGCGCTCTTGGCGGCCGGATCGCCGCGAAATACAGTCTCGATCTGTTCCCGGACGGCTCGAAACATGCTGCTTTGGTTTGATTATCTCACCGGGCGGAGCGATGCAGCTTATTTCCCATTCAGCTTGATCTCGGCTGTGTCGCCCTTCACCTCAACGGTTGTTCCGAAGGGCCGTGACAAGCCAGCCAGCCGCTCCAGGATATAGTGCGCCTGGTCGCCAGTGGCCGCAGTCGGCAAGCCGCGCGTCTGGAGGAAGAGGTTATTGGTGTGCTCGTCCTGAGTGTCGGCTTGACCCTGGCCAATCTTATTCTGAGCGATCGGCCGGAACTTGACGGATCGCAGATTCTTTCCCTGGAATTCGACATAGGCGACCACGCTTTCCCAGTTGATCGGTTCATCCAGCACGATCACGTCGTGGCGGCGCCTGGAAAATGAAATTGCCCAGATCGTAAAAAATCGGCCGGCCGTGATAAATCTCGACACCGTGCAGCAGAGGCGCGCCATGCATCACGATGATATCCGCGCCCGCATCCACTTCCGCGTGCGTCCATTTCTTGAGCCAATCAGGGGGCGCGAGCCGCTCCGGACTCCTCCGACATGATGGTTCCGAAAGGCTTGTCGAAAACGTGATTGTGTTCATACACGATGACGAGATCGGCTTGCTTGCTGGCAGTGCGGATGCTCTGAAGAATCCGCTGCGTATCGTCTTGGTTGGGCTGGTTCGGCGGGTTGCCTTCTACACGAAGTTCGTTCAC
>CAVYFI010000010.1:0-166935 GCA_963767775.1 Bryobacterales bacterium | reverse complement strand
CACGAGTTATATAAGATGACGCGATGCCCGCACCGGTCGCACTGCTGAAGGTGGCCGCCCAGGGCCGCGGTCCGGCAGTCGCGAAGATTGCGCAACGCTCGTCTCTGGTCACTCGAAAGCACGGAGTTCCAGCGATCCAGAAAGTCGCGTTGGTGGGTGCGGAGGACTTCGGCGAGTTCCAGCCGATCCCCGGGCATCGCTCGATCGGAACGAGATGGAGATCGGGCGATTCGAGCGGACTGGTAGTGGCACGAACGCCGTGTCGGCGACTTGCAGATAGCGCGCCGTGGTTGTAGATTGGCGTGGCCGAGCAGAGTCTGGATGGTGCGAAGATCCACGCCGGCTTCCAGTAAGTGCGTGGCGAAGGCGTGCCGCAGTGAATGTGGGTGAACCGATTTTGCGATGCCGGCGAGGTGCGCGGCGTTGCGGCAGGCGAGGAAAACGGCTTTCGGCGAGATGGGCTGGTGCGGATCGGAGCCGGGGAACGGCCAGCCGGTCGGGCGCTTCTTCGCCAATAGCAGCGCAGCAGATCCCGCAGTTTGGGAGGCAACAGCGCTTGACGATCCTCGTCCTTTTCCGCTGCGAACCCAGAGCACATTGCGAGTGCGATCGATATCGGCGACTTTGGAGCGTGCAACTTCGCTCACGCGGAGTCCGGAAGCATACAGGATCGCGAGCATCGTGCGGTGGCGAAGGCTGCGCGGCGCTTCCAGCAAAGCCCGCACTTCATCGCGGCTCAAAATCAGCGGCAGCTTCCGTTCGCGCCGTGGAAACGGGATGCGATCGATGGCGATTTTCCGATTGAGCGTGTGGGTGTAGAAGAAGCGCAGAGCGCAGACCACCTGAACGAAGGTCGACTGCGACACCTTTTTCTCCTTGATGAGGAAGATCTGATACTGGCGAATATGCTCGGCGTTGAGCTGATCGGCCGGCTTGCCGAAATGTCGAGCAAACTCGGTGACGGCGTGCATGTAAATCCGGACCGTGGTTGGCGAGTAGTTGCGGAGCTGAAGATCCTCCAGCATCCGTTGTCGTAATGGGGTCATGACGAAACCTCCTTAGGTTTCTGACACCATCACGAAATATCGAGCGAGGAAAGGGGCAGGAGTGGATCACTGAAGTGTCTAAAAGGCAGCGAGCGAAGACGCCGCTTCGCAAATGCCGCGCAGCGGCTTAGTTCAATACGTGATAACGGGTCTTCTCCTGGAACACGGTTGGCACTTCTACGCATAGCCGACTACACGACAAGTGGGGTCGTTTCCATGCGCCCAACTTCCCTCGAAAAATGATCCTCCCCGGCTTAAGTATTGCGTCGCGTCAGCTGATCGGATCGTGCAGCGCCGCTCCCAGCACCTTGCCGGGGCCGCCCTCCTGCACAAAAATAACCAACCGGGTGTTTTTGGGATCCGTGCCGGGTTTCAGCTTGAGGTCGATGTCCCGGCTGAAAGTTTTCCCATTCTCCATTTTTCCGATCTTCGAAAGCTGCTGCACCACGGCTACGTGGCTCAGATGTTTTCCGCCGTTTTCGCCGCGCAGCACCTGAGACTCCACATGATCGAGGGCCACCGCTCCGTAAATGTCGGCGTTGTGTCCCGCTGAGCTACCGTCCACCTCCACATGCGCATGCAGGATGGCCGGATTGGCGGGATCAATTGTAACCCCAGTAATGGTCACCGGGAGGGTCCTAGCCTTCGCAGCCTGCTCAAACGTTTGGCGGACTTGCTTGGAGTCACTGAGCTTCACGTTGACAGTCCCGTTGATGACCACTTGCGGTGTGTAGGGGCTGTCGATCCGAAAGCCGCGCGCGTAATCGGCCTGGCGGTCGGTGACCAGAGGGGACGAATACGGATCTTTCCAACCGTCGTGGTCCCAATAAGTCACGTGCTCACTGAGCACGATCAACTGGGCTCCAGCCAGGGGTTGAGCCTTATCCAATTGCAGCAGCCACTCATCGGCAGGCGGGCAGCTGGAACAGCCTTCCGCCGTGAACAGCTCCACCAGCACGGGAACCGCAGCCGTTTTTGCGTCATCGCCCCACACAGTGGCGGCCAAGCATGCCGCAAGAGAAAAGAAGGAAATCGTTCTCTTCATGATTGTGATCCCGATGATCAGGAATCAGAATATGAGCTTGGCGCCCAGCTGAATATTCCGATTCTCGTACTGTTGCGGATCGGTGTTGGGCAGGTTCCCGTAACTGGCAGTGATGTTGCCGGCGCCGCCGACGACATAGGCCGAACCCCAATTCACGTACAGATTGGAGTGATTGAAAAGGTTATATGCTTCGAAGCGAAGCTGCAGCGACATGCGTTCAGTGAACCGCAGGGACTTGTAGACTCCCAGGTCGAGATTGTAGCTGCCCGGAGTGTGGAAATAATCGCGGCCCGTCATATTGGCCGGGAAGGGACCGAAGTCGGAGTCTCCGAATTTGGGATTCACGTACTCGGACACCGGGATCTGGCTGAAGTCATAAATGTTGTAGGTGTTGGCGCGGCGTTCTGGAATTCGGTCCCGTTCACCGGGATCTTTTCATTCGCCGCAACGCGAGTGTAGATGAAGTTGGTGTTTGTAAGGTCGTAGATGCTGTAAGGAGCGCCGGTGCGCGCGGTGAAGACCGGAGCGAACTCCCAGCCATCCAAGAGGTACTTGGCGGGACCCTTCAGACCATGTGCGTAGGGAGGCGCGTAGATCGCGCTGAAGGTAACGCGGTGCCGGTTGTCAAACTCGGAGTTGCCGTAGTCCACCATGGGGTGCACGAGATCGGTATAGCCGAGGTTGAACTGATTGAAGGAGCTGCTGAACGTGTCGCTCAAATCATCCAGCGAGTGGCTCCAGGTATAGTTCATCTGCACCGTCAATCCACTGTTCTTGATATTCCGGATGTCGTAGCGAACGTTTAGGGCATTGTAAGTGGAATAGCCGTTGGCGCCACGTCGATTGATGAGACTGTACTGCGTATTGAGGACGTCCTCGCAGTCGCCTGGAGTGCAGGGAATTCCCAGATAGGCGTTGCCCTGCCCGGGGAAATTCATGTAAGCGATGTCGTACAGGTTTTCGCCGATGGAAGCCGAGTAGTCGAGCTCCAGGTGCATGCTATTGCCGAACTGATGCTCCAGCGAGGCGCTGATCAAGTGCGCATAAGCCTGCGGGATGTTGTTTTGGACGTAACGGAGTTCGGCGGGAGGAAGCGCGATGGATCCGTTTGCCCCGGCCAGTGGTCCTGCGTTGGCTGCGGTAGCGGAGATGTTGCCGACGCCGCAGGTTTGAATACAGTCCACCACCTCGAAGTTCGGTGGGTTGAAGAGCACGTTGTAGGTCACGTTTCCGAAATTGCGCTCGTAGCCGATGCCATAACCGCCGCGGAAGGCGGTTTTACCGTCGCCGAATACATCCCACGCGAAGCCGACGCGAGGAGCGAAATTATGCCAGCTCGGCTTCCACAGCTCGCCGATTGGACTATTGGGAGTAGTGTCGACTTTGCCGTTTTCTATGCCAACAAACTCACCGGGACCAAAGTCACCGGCAGCGCCGCCAGCCGGATAGAAGTTAGAGTCGAGACTCGGATTGATGTTGTGCTGCACTCCAAAGTATTCCCAGCGGAGGCCGAGGTTCAGCGTCAGGCGCTTGGTGATCTTCCAGGAATCCTGGAAGTAAGTTGCAGCCTCATGATAACGATTGCTGCGTTCAAAGTCCGGCGGACCCACCGGCAGGGTGACGGTGCAAGCCGGAGTCTGGACACCGTTTACACAAGGGAATTTGCCTTGGGGATAGATCGAGGCTTCGTATTCGTAGAGATTGCCCGCCAGGAAGTTGTCGATACCCGAACCGACCGAATTGCCGAAAACCTCGCTCGCTTCATTGTAAGCGCCGTAACTGCGATTATCGCGCAAATATTCGACGGAACCACCAAAGCGTAACTGGTGTTTGCCCACTGTGTAGTTGAAGTCCTGGTAGGCCTCGCCGAAGTTTTGCGGACCTCCGAAAGGATATCCGCCGGCGCCTGGGCTAAAAGGTTCATCGCCCGGTAGCGCCACTTGATAAGGACCGATCGCGGTGCTGGTATTCGCGTTCCCAAGATATAGGAAGGCACGACACCATTCGGCGATGTCGGCTGGAGGGTGTTAAACCGATTGAAATCGAGTTTGGATTGCGATACAAAGCGCGGCGAGAAGGTGTGCGTCAAAGATACGATCAAGCTATTGTTGAAACTCGTTTGGCCGATGTCATAACCGGCATACGGGGCGCCTGTGACGCTTCCGGGCAGATCCGTCTCGGCTTGTACAGCGTAGCGCATGTAAATCGAAGTCTTGTCGGTCATGTTGTAATCCACTCGATTCACGTTGGACCAGGCGTTTTGTGGAACGCCGGCGCAGAGTTCGCCGGTAGCGTGTAACCCACCAGGTCAAACATGGGCGCGTTGGGATTGTACGCCATGCATCCCCCGGTTGCCGAGCCACCACCGCAAGGATCCGAGCCGAGAGCCGTCAACTGGTTGCGGCTGAAGGTCCCCAGGACGGATGCTCCCGGGCCCAGTTTGCCGTAGGTGGAGAAAATGGATTGAACGTTGGGCGGGGCCGCGGCGATGAGCTCAGGGTCGGGAGTAATGGTGGTAAAGTTGGCCGCACTGCGAACCCGAGTCCATTCCGTGCTGCTGAAGAAGAACAGTTTGTTTCTCTTGATCGGTCCGCCGACCGAGTAGCCGAACTGGTTGCGCACGAAGATAGGTTTGTCTATGCCATAGGCATTGTTGTTGAAGCTATTAGAGGCCAGATCGGAAACCCGGTTGAACTCATACACGCTGCCGTGAAACTGGTTGCTTCCAGATTTGGTGGTGACGTTGATAATACCGGCCGAGGCGCGGCCGTATTCAGCGGTGAAGTTGTTGGTGATGATGCCAAGCTCCTGCACCGAATCCAGAGGAGTAGTCTGGCCCATGGACGCGGTGAATTCATTATTATTCGCCACGCCATCCAGCAGGATATTGGTTGAGGCCGAGCGCAAGCCGTTGATAGCCACGCCGGCGCCGCGTCCGCTAGGATCGTCCTCGCTCACATTTCCCGAGGTGACGACCAATGCATAAGGGTTCCGCGTGAGGGTTGGGAGTTCAAGCAGTTGTTCCGTACTGATCACCGAACCGATGGTCTGGGTCTCGGTATTGACCGAGATTGCCGCACTGACGCCGGTCACTTCCACGACGGTCTCGGCCTTGCCGACCTCCAGTTTGAGGTCCAAACCCAGTTTGGAACCGACGGTGATCGTAATTTGTTGCCGGAGGGTATTAAATCCTGGCGCTGTGGCGCTAACCTCGTAGACGTCAGGCTGCAAATTCGTGAACGTGAATGAACCTGAGTCGGTGGTTGTTCCGGTACGCGCGGCGCCGGTGGCAACCGATCTCACAATCACGTTGGCCCCGGGAATGAGAGCTCCGGATGGGTCCGTGACTGTTCCAACGATCTGGCCGGTTTCCGCCTGCGGGAAGGCACGGAATGCGCCGAAAGTCAGCAGCGCAAACAATACAGCAGCAAATCCTAAGCTGAAAGGCTTCATTTTGTTCCTCCTGGGTCGGCGGTGCACTTCGGCAGTATGCCGGTTTACGTACAACAACAGTTCGCCAGCCATCAAAGTATGGATGTCAAGCAAAATGCGGGCACTGCTGGCCGGCAAGAACGGTGACCGATTCCTCTACAGACCCTGGGGCTTTCGCTCTGCTTCTGCTCAAAGCCTAACCCAGGGACATGAAGCCGCACAGAGCCACTTTTCGATTTCTGGTTGGGCCACTTACGCCATCGGGAAACCGTTGGCATCGCCGCGGGATCGTGAGAGTATATTCGTAACATAGTTTTGAATTTGCTTGGCCCCGCGTTCCGCCCTTGGCTGCAAATTCTGGGTCGTACATTTGAACATGAACCGCCGAACCACGCCGTATCAGCTGGTGTTGCCGCCTAGAACCTCGCGCGTGCCGCCGTCTCACTGGCTGCGCGAGGCCTTGCGGTCCGGCATCGTATCCGGAATGCTCGGTCGCGGTCAGCGCATGCCCGCGACGCGCGAGATTGCTCGGCACTACGGCCTCTCTCGCGGGACCGTGCTTACCGCGATCGATGACCTCAAAGCCGAGGGATACATTCGCGGCGTGCCGGGCTCCGGCACGTTCGTCTGCGATCTGCTGCCGGAGGAGCTCATGCACAACGGAGCGCCGGCGATACTCCAGAAGGAAGTGCCCGCGGCCGGGTTCCCTCGACTTTCCAACTATGCGAGGCGAGTGAAGCCGGTCCCTTATTTTGCGAACCCCGCAAGTCTTGCTTTTCGTACAAATTTACCGGCCCTCGATCTTTTCCCGACCAGCCTGTGGGCCCAAGTGGCTTCACGCCGGCTGCGTCGCGTCTCAACCAGTGACCTCCTGGGCTGCCGCACCCAAGGCTACGGACCGTTACGGCAAGTGTTGGCACAGTATCTTCGAGCCGAACGCGGAGTGCAATGCGAAGCAGAGCAGATCGTAATAGTCTCGGGAATTCAGGAAGCTTTGGACCTGGTAGCCAGATTGCTCTTGGATCCAGGGGACCGGGTGCTGCTGGAAGACCCCGGCTTTCAAGGGGCCTATGTGGCGCTGGAAGCGGCGGGAGCCGATCTCGTGTCCGTTCCCATCGATTCGGAAGGCGCGGCGCCCAGCCCATCCGACTTTCGTAATGCGCGATTGATGTATGTCACGCCGGGCCATCAGTTCCCAACAGGAATTACCATGACTCATGCCAGGCGCGTCGAAATTCTTCAGCAAGCGCGCGAATCGGGAACGATTATTCTGGAAGACGATTACGATAGCGAATACCGCTATGCGGGACATCCCATGCCGGCCATGCAGGGCATCGACAGAGATAACATCGTCATCTTCACGGGCGGATTTAACAAAGTGCTGTTTCCTTCCCTTCGGATGGGATATATCGTTTTTCCGCCCGCTCTGATCGAGAACTTCGTCAAGACCAAGGCCATGATCAGCCGGTATCACTCGGTTCTGGATCAAGCCGTGGTTTGCGACTTTATCGAGCAGGGGCACTTCGGCCGCCATCTCAGGCGTATGCGCAAGGTGTACGCGGAACGCTGGTGCACGCTGTCGCATCACGCGACTGAACACCTTTCGGGCCTTCTTAGACTGTCGGACATTGAAGCTGGCCTGCAAACCATCGGATGGCTGAAGATCGGGATTCTCGGCGAGGATGCTGCCCTGGCAGCCGCGAAAAGAAAAATTGACGTAGTGCCTCTCAGCAGATACTGCCACGCCACACGCCTTGAAGAGGGCCTGCAGATTGGATTTGCGGCTGTTGACGAAGCCGCCATTAAAAAAGGAATATTGGCTCTGGCGGAAGCCTTGCGCGCCGTGGACCGCGAGTATCTAAAATGAGCGTGGTGATCGAGCGGTTCATCGCCGACAACTATCTGGCAGCCGTCGATCTCGCCCGGGAAGCGGAAAAGCGGATTCCCAACAACGTCAGGCTCGCGGCGTTGTGGCCGCAGATGTCCCGAATCCTGACAATTCAGACCGATCCGCGAGGCGTGGAGGTGTTTTTCAAGAAGTATTCCGCGCCGGACGAGTGGCGCCATCTCGGAGCGATGCGGCTTGAAGGAGCGGTTTGGTGGTTGGATTACGCACTCGGAAGTTATCGCACTTTGCCGTATAACGGCCTCATCGCGGATGTGCACTGCACCCGGCGGACATCGTCGAAACGGCTGAGCTGCGGGCGTCGAGTTCACTAACGGACATTTGAGAGCCAACACTTGTCTACCGGAAAGAACTCCGCAATTAAACTTCTAATCATCAGCTTCGTTTGTGGCACTGCTGCCGTCGTGTCATTCGGGGCGAATGTCTGGCCAGAATCCGGCCTTCAGATACCGAGCGAAAAAGAGCGTGCCCGGTTTATTTCCGATTTGAAGTCTGAACAGAATCTTGAGCCTGTGCAGCTCATGTGTCCCTAATGATGAACTTGACTGCTCACGCAGGGCGTCATAAGTATCTTCGGAATCGCTGGTTGGCCATTAGCTAGTCAAATTATGGACCGAGTGACTCCTGGTCAGCCGCGTCCCGGAGTATACTTCGTCCTCCACTCGACGGCTGACGTTGATTACTCGAACCCTGATTTCAGAAGCCCGACGTCGGCGTGTTGGCATCAAGCCAGATTTGCAAGTAGGGAAAAGTTATCCAGAGCACACGCTTGGATACTTTGGTGTTGGAAACGCAAAGCCATGATAGCCGCCTGACGAAGCCACCTTGGTGCGTGCAATCTGGGGAGGCGATATCGGGACTTCCCGGTAGGCAAGCAGGAGTTTGTCTCAAGCCGCACAAAGCTCGGTTAGGCGCGCGGTCATGAGGAGGTAATCGGCTACTGCTTGTATGAAAAGTCTTACGCGGTGCCTAGCGTCAGGCAGCCTGCAACCAGTCCTTAGCAATCCGGGAGACACGGTCAGCGTATTCTTGCAAGTCTGTAGGTTTTTGAACGAATTCCTTCGCACCGAGCTCCACGGAACCCTGGATGTCCGCCGGATTCGATGAGGAGCTGAAGACCACTACGGGAACTTTGTGTTTTGATCGTTCCAAGAACCAATGTCCTGAGACCTTCGGAAGATTGAGATCCAGGAGGATCAGATCAGGCTGAAATCGTTCCTCGGCCAGCATGAACAAAGCTTGCGCTCCATCCCGTGCGACGTGTATTCGAACGGGGATGTCTTGTTGTTGAAGAATTTGCCGAATCAGGAGAACATCTCCTGCGTTGTCCTCGATCACGAAGATGTGTCGCATTCGTTCCATAAGCGATCTCCGGGACTCCCACTCAAGCTTCTCGGACTAAGTCCGAAGATTCTTGTGGCCGTCTGCCGACGCGAACACCCAACCAGAACATCACGCACAAACCAGCGAGCACGGCGGTGACCGCAAGATTAGGTAACATCGGCACATAGAGGAAAAAACTGCCTATGCTGCCAACCAAGGCAAGTGCAAGGAAAATAAGCACGCAGCGTTCAATCATGCAGCCTGTTTAGCAATTCACTTACCACCGTCAAACTGTTTTGACCAATGGATCGCTAGGCGGCACATCTTTATAACGGTGTTAGCCGCTGACAGCTGGCGAACCGGCTACTCGGTGGCGAGCCCCAAACCGAACAAAGAACACCAAGAAAAAAGGCCCTTCTTCCCATCACAGCCAAGGTGGAAGCTTCCAAGTTCGTATAGCTACCGACAATGTTGCCTGTCGGGCACGCCGTGAGTGGCATGCTAAGAACGAACGCAACACCACCGGCTCTTCGGCAGGACGGCGAAGCTGTTCATCTTGTCGAAGTCCTCGTGGACGTTCGCGAAGCTGAGCTTGAGGACTTCGAGCCGCGTGTCGGACCCGAGTTCGCTCGTGAGGAAGCCCACCGGTCGCGCGCCGTTCACGGGGAACTTGCGGTTGAACTCCATCGCGTAGGTTGTCGTTGTCGAGATATTCCGCTGCTTCCGACAAGATCCCGCTGTCGTGTTCGATCTACGATGAGATCGCCTGCAACTGTCGAGGCCGTGGGAATGAGGTGTTGAAACTTCTCACCTCGGAGTGCCCGCTCTTCGTAAGGTGGCCAGGCTAATGGACGCCGATCGGGCGCACCGTCGGCTCGGCTAAACCAGCAAGCCGCCATGCCCCAGACAAGCGATTTCCCAACCCGAGACACGGTAGCGGGCCAGCATGGGAGGCAGCATCAAATCGACAACATTGGGCTTGGCGGAGCGAAAGCAACCGGGCGCGGACATGACGGGGACGTCGTCTTTGTAGCTCAGCAGGAACAGATTGCCAGGCTCCACTGGCGCAAGAAAGCGTTCAATCTGGCAGCCGGCGCGTATCATGGCGCGGCCGATCACGTCTTCCGGACCCGCCGGGGCTGTGGTGGAAGCGATCAGGGCCACGGTCGGCTTGGCGCGCAGCAGATGCTGTAGGCTCCGGGCGACCGCGCCTTCCTCTTCGATGGAGGAAAGCACGAAGCTGGCGGCGGCTCCCAACCGCTCCAGGCGCTGGCGCATGATGTTTTCAAAAAGCTGGCGCGCGCGCTCTCCATTCGCGGGGTCCGTGTAAAGCACCGCAACAGCGGGGCTGCGAATGGGCCGGGCCTGCAAAATCGGCCCGCGTTCCTTGACGATCGACACAACCGCCTCAAGCTCTGGTTGGGCCACCGCGAACGGAGCGCTCTTCACCGTAGCTACGCGATTGCCGGCACGCGCATAAGAAAAATTGGGAGCGGTGGCGATGGCCATGCTAACCGTACAGTTGATTTGCTTTAGCAGCTCATCGTCCACCAGGACGCAACTCGACTCAGTGGCGAATAAATTAGCTCTTCCTCCCGCAGCGAGACGGATTTCGAGCGTTCCACAGCCAATTTCGCTCGCGACCTGCATAACAGCGTCGTCCTCTCCGACTTCCCCATCCTCCAGCTCGGTGACCCAGACTTCGTTCATGCCTTCGGTCTCGAGCATGCGGGCATCTTCCTCGCTGATCATGTGGCCCTTGGCGAGCAATTTCTTCCCGCCGGCCCGAAATATGGTGCAGCAAAGAATTCTTCCGGTTGCTTGCTTGACGTCGATGGTCTGCGCCTTCATACGACTTGTGATTCCTCCCAAGTTCTGTTTAGCCAGCTGAATTCCAGACGCACCTAATGTTTCCCAGCTAATCGGCGGGATTTGCGACAATGTTGCGACTCGTTCATAGGCAAGGAGCCGGGGGCCGAATTTCTCAACAAAAGCGTCGTCCTCTCCCGCCTCGGCTGGGCTGGCGAGTCCTGGAGAGCTTTATGAGTGCCTCGATGGTTTTTTCTATCAGGCTTAGTTCCTTCCTCAGTTCGTCGATAGTTGCAATCGTGAGCAAACTCATTCGGCCCAATCGATTCTTCTTAATGGCGTCCCTCAATCTTTTCAGGCGCCTGCGATCAGGCACGATGACTCTCCTCGGAAAAGCCGCGTCTGAGAAGAAGCCGCAGGATGGCTTGCAGGTCGCCGGAGAAGAGCCGCCATTCTGATTCCCCCGCTGCCGTGGGCCGCAACCGCTCGTACGATTTCTCTTGAACCCATTGGTGAATCAACTTCGCAACCGTCGTGTCGTTATTGCCGCCCTCATTCGCGAGATATTCGGCAACATCCTCCATTTGCGCCGTTAAACTGAGACCGAGCCAGGCGAAGAATACCTCGTGATGTTTCTGCCGGAGAGCCTCGTCGATTTGTTCTTTTCCATATAGCCCATTTCCGCCAGCGGATCGGTGACATGATCCCGCATGATCCGCAAGTAACACCAATCTTCCCAACTTTGATGGAATTGGCGTAAGAGCTAAGTTCACGAAATCCGAGGCGTCAACTTGTCGAAGGGTTTCTGTTCTGCCATGAAAACGCGAGCCTGGTGAGATTCCAAAACCGACGTCTGCCACTGACGGGATGGCGTCGAGTCTTCCTGCTTTGGGATTAATATCGCGATCCATGTGCGGAGCAGTATTCGTAGAATTACGTAGGAGTTTCGCTTCGACTTCCGCATTCAACTCGAAACGTGCACTCTCAGATCCCTCAATCCGGTGACGAATGGCAAAGTAGATCAGGTCTCTCAGAGAGTGGAGATCCAGCTTTTTCATTAGGCTGGCTCGATGAGCTTCCACCGTCCGAACGCTGACCCCTAGAGCCGCGGCAGCCTGCTTGTTGGTCTTGCCTTCCGCCAGCAGCTCCAGGACTTGCAGCTCTCGAGAGGTAAGCGTGGCTCGAAGGTTCAGCGCGGCTCCACCTGGACTGTCCACGGCCAGCAGCGCACCGGCTCGACGTGAGTGGAAGGGCTTTCCGCGCGCTACGGCTCGGACGCCATGAATCACGTCGCGCAGTGCATCGGACTTGAGCACCAGGCCACGTGCACCCAAGGCGAGCGCTTGGCTGACGATCTCGCGGGACTCGTGCTCGCTCAGAGCAAGAATGCCTGTGCTGCGGATGAAGCTCGATGATCCTCGGAATGATTTCGTGCGCCGTGGATGTCCGGCAAACCGAGGTCCAACAGGACAATGTTGGGCTTCAGCCTCTTCACCTTGTGCAAAGCCGCCTGTCCGGTTGCCGCCTCGCTACAGATTTTCCATCCGGCTGCGCTTCCAGGAGTGCACGCAGCCCGTGCCGAATGATCGGGTGATCGTCCACCAGCAGGATATGTAACTCGCTCATTCTCTGGTCGTCTGCCTATACATTGGGAAGCCATGCCGGTGATCGCATGGGGCAGGCTTGTTCCCAGGTGAACCGATAGCGCGCCGGAGGGGTTGCGCGCGATTCGTAAGACTACCTAGGGAGTTCTCGTAGCCAACGGACTGCATCTGAAGGTGGGCCTAGCGCCGTCTATATTTCGACGATTTTGTGACGAATTGCGAAGTGAACCAGGTCGCTTAAAGTGCGAACATGCAGCTTGTCCATAATGTGCGCCCTGTGGGCGTCAATGGTCCGGGGACTGATCCCCAGCCCGCCAGCGATCTCTTTGTTGCTCTTCGCCTTCCGCCAGGCCTTTGAGCACTTCCGTCTCTCGCGATGTCAGGACCTCCGGCGATGGCTCGGCCTGATTCTGCCGGATCTCATTCACAAGGAGATCTTGTCACCTGCAGGCGAAAGGAACATCTTGTCCTTGCCTATCGCTTCCAAGGCCAGAATCAGATCCCGGCCAGCATCGGATTTCAACACCAGGCCGCGGGCGCCGGCGGCCAAGACCCTGGACGCCATCGTCCCGAATCGTGCATGGTCAGAACAAGAATCTTCGTCTCGGGACAGGCTTTGAGGATCTCCGGAATGGCGTCCAACCCGCTCATATCGGGCATGGTGATATCCAATAAAACAACGTCTGGCTTCAGGCGCGCGGTTTTCGCAATGGCGTCGCGGCCGGTGGAGGCTTCGCCGCAAATCTCCCACTCCGAACGGGTCTCGAGCAGGGCTCGAATTCCTCTGCGGACTACTTCGTGATCGTCGGCAACCAATATGCGCAGTTTGCCCATAAGGAAGCTGAGTTCAGCGGAAGCGCCGCCTTCAAAGTGGTACCGCTGCTCTGGAGTCGGATTTCCAACTGGCCGCCGAGCTGCCTGACCCGCTCTCGCATGCCTGCAATGCCGACGCCCGTGCGCGGAGGCCGGTTGCTCGTCGCGCTTCAACTCGCCGTGCTGCATCCCTTGACCTTCGTCTTCGACTTCCATTGTTACGCTCGGCCTGGCTCCCGGTAAATTTGAACGCGAGCCTTGGGGCTGCCGGAGTGCCGATGGATATTGTTCAGGCTCTCCTGCAGGATTCGAAATAACGCGGTCTCCACTTCGGGCGGCAGCCGGCCGAGGTCGGGCGGCATAGCTCCAACTCGACGGGAACCCTGCTTCTTTGGGCAAAGCCGCTAGACATAATTGCGCGCGGCGTCGGCTAGTCCGAGTTCCTCCAGCTCTGGCGGGTGCAACAGGTAAGCTAACGTTCTGATCTCGCGCAAGCATTGCTTGGTCAAAGCCATGCTCTCGGCCAGAGCGCGCTGGGCGCGCGCATCGGCTTCGGCCATCGATTTATAGGCCACGGAAAGATTCATGGCCAGCGCGGCCAGCTTTTGTCCGGTACTGTCGTGAAGCTCCCGAGCCAGACGGCGGCGCTCATCGTCCTGCAATCGGAGCAGTTGTCCGGAAAGCTCGCGCATCGCATCGTCGGCTCGCTTGCGTTTCGTGATGTCACGGTAGATCGCATACATCGCGGTTTCTCCGCCCGCGAACGGCAAACGGCGCCACCACCGCTAAGACATCTAAGCGGCTGCCATCCTTGCGGAGGCGAACAGTCCTCCGTCTCTACCCGTTGTCCGCTCTTCACCAAATCCCAGTACGGCTGATATTGGGACACTCGCGTTGATCAGCTCCCTGAGCCGGTGACCGAGCACCTCCGCGGAGTGTAGCCAAAAATCCGAGTGAACTCGCGGTTTATGCGGACGACCCGCTCCTGCCGTTCACCAAAGCGATGGCGGTCGGAGCCTGTTCGAACAACTCATCCAGCAGAGTCTTCTGCTCCTGAAGCCGATCCACCATCGTAGTCAGCAGAGTAATTACCAGAACCATCGCTGGAACGCCGCCGATTCCGGCGATCGCCAAAGTGGAGACGCTTACGGCGTGGGAGAGGTCGCGCGGCATTGCAGAGGGCGTGAAACTGGCAGCGGCCATAGCCGTGTAATGCATGCTGACGATGGCGGCTCCCATCAGCAATGCACTGGAGATCTTTCGCTTCCACTCGGCCTGGTGCTTCGTCCCTGAAGAAGAACGCAAGCCGCTAAGCCAGTCCACGAACCCGCGATCGCCAACAGAACCGAAACAGCCACCAGCACCGGAGAATAGTGGCACATCGCCGCGAGGCGCATCGCATCCATGGCAATGTAATGCAGAGCCACGATCGCCCCACCCATAAAGACGCTGCCCGAAAGGGCACGCAATCGGTCCCATCCTTGGCCTGCTGACGACAAAGAGGGAGACTACAGAGGCAAAAACGCCTGCCAGGAGAGACAGCAGAACGGTCCGCCAATCGTACTGAATCGAAACCGGCAGGCTGAAGGCCAGCATCCCGACGAAATGCATGGACCAAATGCCGATTCCCATCGAGGTAGAGCCGGCGACCAGCCAGACCAGCCTCGCTCGGCCGCGAGAAGCGGTCACGCGTCCGGCAAGATCGAGCGAGGTGTAGGAGGCCAGGATTGCTATCAGGACCGACAATACAATCGGGCCATACGCATAAGAACCGAGCAACGTCTGGTCCGTCATTGCTCCTCCTGAGACGGGGCATAACTCAAGATGGCACGTTCGTACGGCTGCCCTCGTGGAAGACTGTCTCGAAGTCGAGGGAATCCTGCCATTTTCCTTCGTTGCTACGCATGATCAACTGGAAAACTTAAAGCGCTTGAGCGACTGCTCGATTCTGTCAAAGAGCCCTTTACTGGACTGTCCACTTTCGGCCTTCTTCTGCACATCATCCAGCTGAGCGTAGAGGGGCTTATAGTCTTCTTTGGTCCCATATCCAAGCGCTTCGGCGAGTTGGATCTGGGTACGAGTTGCTTCAAGGAGGCTATGCACTCTTTGGTTATCGTCCTGCTGTGCGGTTTGCCTTTGCGGTTAGCTGCTCGGCTTGACGGAGCATTGCCTGGGCGCGAACCCTCGGAAGGGGTATAACGTAGGTTTCAATCACAACTGTATTGAGCGCCGCCTCGAGTGCCGCTTTGGCTTCTTCCGTTTTGCCGGCATCAATTAGGGGAGCCACGGCTTTGATCGCAGCCGGATAGGTGGCCAGCGGAATCTGTGCCACGTGCGTGTCAGCCTCGCTCGCCAACGGAGTCACCAATAGCCGTGCCTGCTGAACCTGGCTGTTCGACAGATCGTCTCGGGCTTCCTTCACGACGCTCTTCACAGTATCTGGGGTAGTGTACAGATCGAAAATCGATGTGGTCACGTCAATAGGAGCAAATGCCAGCTTGGGGTCTCGCGAGACGACTAAGTCTAGTTTCCCGCTGGCTTGTTCCAATGCCGATAACGCAGCCTGCTTGTCGCCTTTGTCCAACGCCGCGAGCGCCAGCGCGCGTCTGGTCGAGCGCAGCCTTGGCGTCCCCCAGCAAGCTAGCACGCTTTTGCGCTTCCATGTTTTCAATTTCCGATTGAACTTGGGGTTCAACCGACTGGGCCTCCGGGCTCTTCGGCTCTGCCTTCTGGCCAGCTGTGGCGGAACTCGAAGGCGCGGTGCTCGAAGCTTCTACGGAGGTCGATTTGCCTTGTTCGGACCGTGAGCATCCCGAAGCGAACATGAAGCCCACCCCAATCGCCATCCAAGCTACCGTTCTCAAATCTCGATTTGTCATGAACGTTTCTCCTTCGGCTGGGGAGAGTGCAGCTCTGGTGCCATGCTGGACATTCTGCCGATCCTTTTGCTTGTGGCCGTTGGCCTCCTTACGCCGTCTGCCCAGCGACGAATCAATTCCACCTGTCGACGGAACTCCGATTCTGAAGATGGGGCGTTGTCTCATGGCTGGGCTCCCGCTGCTTTGCCTGGTACATAGCTGTCTTCCAAAACCACATGGGCATGAATGGTCTTGCCGCTCGCATCCACGATCTGGATCGGCCCGCCGGTCTTGGGATTCACGAGCTCCACGCGCACCTTGCGAGGAGAGTCCAGATTGCCGGAAGCGGAAGATTTATAGGTGATCACGTAGCGCACCTTGAGATTCTCCATAATGTCGTCGTAAATGACCGACAGATCGATTGAAATGCTCGGAGAATAGAGCCTTCCACCGGAAGCGCTTGCGATCTCTCCTAACTCATGTTTGGCGCGCTTCCAGTCGATGCGGGCGGACGGCGCGGCGGTTCCGAAAACGTCGGCGGCCCGTTGCAGCATCTCTCCTAAACTAATGGCGTAGACCGGCGTGTTCGAGATCGCCGCCACCTTTAGTGCTTCGTCAAATGGCGTCTTGCTAAACGTGTCGACGCCTGAGGAGAGCAGGACGACGGCCTTACGCCCATCCACTTCCCGCATACGCCCCAATATCGCGACGAGAGCATCATACAAATTCGCTTCCGACACACTGGGGGGCTGAGGGGAACTGAGAAGAGTATTGAGCGTTTCGTGGTCTTGTGAGAAATCGGTTATTAGTTCGGGACGGTCCGCATATTTCCAAATCGCGATGCGATCCTCCCGGCCGACCGCTTCGATCAGTTGGCGTCCTCCCTCGGAAAACCTGGTTCGCGAGAATCTTGTTCAAACTTGGATACCGGCCGCCAAATTCAAGCGCCAACGCCAGCGAAACAGGCGCATGTTCGATCTCCACGGTGGCATTGGTCTGCCGGACGTCATTCTCGTAGACGACGAAGTTATCGCGCCGCAAATTCGGAATAAAGTAGCCGCTGACGATCCTGCACCAACAGCTTCAGACGTTACCAACCCCGTGGCCGGATCGAAATGGATCTCCGTTCGTTGTTTGCCCTGCTGGCCGATGAACAACGAGTTCGACGGGCGATCCGGGATCTGGATCTGTCCATTCGTTGCCGCATGCGGCGGTGGGTCGTTCGACGTGCGCGCTGGGCGCTGACTCTGGCCGTTGGCAAAGACGACGAGGAGCGGCAAAAAGAAGATAGGTCCGCGCATATGTTCCTTTCTTGCGTCGGCCGAAACATCGGGCCTGTCGAAGTAATCAGTTGTTCGTCGATCCGGAGGTTGTGCCCCCGGGCAAGTAGTCTTTCCGTCTGAGGTACCACAGAAGAAACAGAGTAACGGCCAGCGAAGTAATCATGACGATCGCGAACATGGAATGCGACTTAACCCAGGAGGGATACTCGATGTTCATCCCGAAGATGCTGGTGATGACGAGCCCCGGCAGAGCGGCGGTGCCGAGAAGAGTCAAGGTCTTGGTGGCCTCAGCGTTGCGGTTAGCGATGCTCGACATATAGAGATCAAGGGCGCCCGCCAACCGGTCACGGTCGGCGGCGATGTTGTCCAGGATAATTGCCAGATCGTCGTGGACGTCGCGCAGAAAGGGGGACAGTTCCTGGTTGATCAGCGGGCCGGGAACGTGCCGCAACTGAACGACAATGTGACGCGTCGCGTTCAGGACACGTCGTAGTTCGAGTAACGTGGCACGAGCCTCACCGATGTTCGCCAGCACGGCCGGCCGAGGAGCATTGACCACCTCATCTTCCAGTCGTTCGATGTTCGTTTCCAGCCGGTCTGCGAGCGGAATGTAAGATTCGACGACGCGGTCGATCACACGGTAAAGGACCTGGTCCGGACGCAGTTCCTCCCGCGAGTTCCGCAAGGATTCGAGCAGCGTTACCGGCGCGCGATGTACTGTTACGAGAAAGTCGGCGCCGACGAACAAGGCCAGATCGTCGGCGCTAAGCGCGCCGGAGTCGTTCCATACCATCTGTTTCAGCGAAATGAACAGATAGCTTTCGCTGGTTTCCAGCTTGGTGCGCTGCGCATTCTGGCGGCAGTCCTCCACATGCAGAGGATGTAAGCGAATAACGTGCCGCCAGCTCATCGAGCGTTTTGTCAGCGGGATCCTGGATGTCATGCCATTGCATGTTGGCGTTAGCGCCAGCGCCCACCATGCCACCGAAATTCAACGGACGGCGCTACCCAGACTCTATGCCCATGAGGCGGCAATACCCAGGCTCCGGGTACCCAAACCCAGCGTCCACCCACCCAGTTCCAATATCCGTCCACCCAGACATAGCCGGGTCCAGGGGCGACACCGACCGGACCTGCTACATATGCGGCCGGCGGAGGTGGAGGTGGCGTGCCGACGGCGATGCCCAAGTCTACGTGCGCCGCGGGGGCGAATGCCGGCGCAATCAGAAGTGCTGCGACTGCAAACAGTGTCTTGTCGAGTTTCATAAATGGTCTCCATGATTCCTGGATGCACCCGATAGTCCAATTGCAATCTCATGCAAAAGCAATGAGAAGTCTTCCAGCTACCGCCGAACCTTTGAAGTTACGCGTCGACGCTTAGACGACTGGGCTTCCCCAGATTCGCCCGAAGCTTCTGCAGCGAGTCTCAGAAGAGGCATGGCAAGAAATCTGCTGAGGATACGGCGAGGTAAAACAATGACAAATCCCGCCACCATCCCCTCCGCAGGGGCGGCCGACACCATCACTGTCGCGCGCAGGTCTACGAATCCCGTTTCTGGCCGATTTCACTCGCAAGAACCGCGGCGCACATGCCCGACTGGAGGTGCTCGGACCGGATGTGGGCTATCAAGTGGAGACCGAAAATCGGCCTTTCGACGGCATCGTGCCCGATGTCAAGGATGGCGAAGATGCGGTTTGGATTATCTTTGGTTCGACGCCGGACCAGCATCTCACACATGGCGTCTACGGTGTCACAGCCATTCGGGTCCGCCTGGCCTCCGCTGTTCACGGAGCGGCTGTGCTGGTAGAGGCACGGGATGGAACCAAGACATTGCTGGAGTTGAGCCGCCCGGAGGATTACGAGCTTCCACCCGCTACGGCGGCCTCGCGATGACGCCGCGGGAGGCCCTGGAGGTGGTGTCGTTTGATGATCTGAGATCGCTGGCAGCGGCGAGAGCCCCTTGTATAACGGCTAGCATCGCAATCCCAGACCCGCTCCAGCTCCACGCAAGCATCCAAAACCTCATGCGCGGAATTGAAAGGCATCTCAAGGATGCAGGCGTCAACTCTGAAGAGCAGTTCATGCTCGTCCAGCCCATTCGGACGTTAGCGAACGCCATTGAGGAGGAGGACGACTGGTCCATCGGCCTGATCCTTTACCGGTCGCCGGATCAGTTTCGCCACTTCTGGCTGCGCGACACGATCAAGGATTTCGTGACGGTGTCCCAGACATTCCAAATTCGGCCGCTGCTTTCAGTGGTGAGCAGAGAGCAAAAGTTCTATGTCCTAGCCTTAAGCCAACGGCACACGCGGCTTCTTATCTACCCCTACCAGAGCCAGCAGGAGCTGCAATTGCGGCGATCAGCGCCACAAAGTCTCCAGATTTGGATGAATGAACGGGAACCGAACCAAGTCCTCGACAATCGATCCGCCGGTGGCCCTTCGGTTGGAAAGATGAAGGGAGTGTTGTTCGGAACCAACACCGATCGGGAGCGGCACGAGGAATATCTCAGGCACTTCTTCAAGGAAATCGACAGAGGCGTGCATCACATTTTGCTCGACCAAACTGCTCCGTTGATCCTCGCGGGTGTGGAAGAGGAGGTTGCGCTATATCGCCATGTGAACAGTTATCCTCGCTTGATAGAACAAGCTGTTCTGGGCTCACCGGATGCGTTCGAGCCGAACGAATTGCATGATCGCGCCATGCAGATCGCTCGCGAAATCCCACCGCCGCCATTGCAAAAGGCGCTGGATCAGTTGAAAGAAGTTTTCGGGACGAAGCTCGCGCTGTCTAATATGGACGAGATCGTTCAGCGTGCCGACGAAGGACGCGTGGCGGATCTTCTGCTTGGTGAGGAGTCGGGGCCGCAGGCAGATTTGTCGAATCTAGCGGTCCTCAAGACCTTACAGCATCGGGGGCAGGCCTTCGCTGTAAAGAAGTCGATCCTGCCCCCGGAGACTGACGCTGTGGCTATTCTGCGTTATTAGATCTATTCTTCCACTCGCAGATCGTTGGTCACCGAGAACACGCCGGGGAGTGCGTTAGCGCGGATGCCCGCGATGGTTTTGTCCATTTGATTGGCAACTACCCCTACTAATGTGATGTTGCCGTTCTTGACGATTATGTGAATCGGCGGCACGGCCTGATAAGCATAACGCGTGCTGAGCGCGGGGTCGCCGTAGATGGCGGTATACGCGGCTCTTCGGATGCGATCATCGTCAGGCGACAGAGGCAGGACCTCGATTTCATTCTTGACCCGCGTAACGCCTTCGACGTGCTTCACCGCGCGCTCGGCATCATCTTTGAGAACCGGGCGTGTAACTTGCCCAAGTAGCGTCACGGTTCCATCGTCATCCACGCGAAAAGCCAGGTTGTCGAACACGCCGTAGTAGGGCAACGTGACCAGCTCATGACGAACTTCTTTGGCGATAGCCACTTTGGTGCGGTCCGATGTCGCAGCCGACACATTCTGTTGAAAAGCCGGCGACAAAGTGATCAGAAACGCCACCGGTAACACGGTGACGCTGAGCGATTGAATGATTCTTCGCATGTGTTCTCTCCTTTGTTAGATTGACTTCCTTGGGTTAGATTGGTTTCTTGCAATTGCACTGCGGATTTGCAGCACAATTCGTCCCAACACATGCCCGCGTTCCAGGCGTGCGTGCGCCTTCGCCGACAGCGCCAGCGAAAAGACGCCGGCAATTGGCACGCGAAGCCGGACTTCGGCCGCGGCGCGTTCCATTTGTTCAAACTCGCGTGGCCCAGCCACGGCATCGTATGCCGACACGCGGACACCGCGCCGTCGTTTTGGTTCCGGCTCCACGCCGTGCGGGAAAGCAATGCAGCCGCCTTTTCGCACCAGAGCCAGGCATTTTTCGAGCGACTCACCGGAAGCGAGTACGAGCGCCGCATCGACGCCCTTGGACGCCAATTCGCCGAGATGCTCTCGACGCTTTGGCGCTGCGCGCATCGAACACCTCGTCAGCTCCGAGTTTGCGAACCAAACCCATTGCATCGCGGCCGGTGGCTGTCCCGATCACACGAGCGCCGCGACGTTTGGCGAACTGCACAGCGAGCGTGCCTACCGCGCCGGATGCTCCGTAGACCAGCAGTGTGTCGCCGTCGCGCAAACATAGTTTGTCGTCGATTCCTTGCAGGGCGGTCAACCCGGTGGTTGGCGCCGCGCCCGCCTGGAGCAGATCCAGATGCTTCGGAACCCGCCCGGCATCACGCGCCTTCACGGCCACGAATTCGGCGTAGAATCCGCCTTTCGGATTCGCATAGCTGTAAGCCCATACGCGCTCGCCTACATTGAAGCGACGCACCCGCGAACCCTTGGCCGCGACCACTCCCGCCCCGTCCGTGCCTAGGACGAAAGGAAACTTCGGCTTGCCGGCGGGCTGCCATGAGCCATCGCGGACTTCGGCATCCCACACACCCACGCCTGCCGCAGTGAGCGCGATCAATATTTCGTCCGGCCCCGGTTCCGGAATCGGCAGCTGGTGCAGCCCCAAGACGGAAGGAGGGCCGAAGCCGTCGATCGCGGCCGCTTTCATCAACCCCCTCATAGCGTCCCTAGTGCCGTGACAAACGCGGGTGCGGGGAATGCGCGATCGATTGCATCAATCTCCTGCGCGCTCAGCTTCCAACCCACGGCGCCGGCATTTTCCTCTACGCGGTCGGGATGGGTGGTCTTCGGGATCGCGAATACATTGGGATGACGGGTCAGAAAATTCAGCGCCACCTGACGCGGAGTGCGGTCATGCCGCTCAGCGATCTCCGCCAACAAACGGCCGCCGACACTGTGAACGCCAGGGAACTTCCCGTGCCCGAACGGAGAATAAGACACGATCGCAATCCGTTCTTGCGTGCATTGCGGGAGCAGCCGTACCTCGATGCCCCGGTCTTCGAGATGATAGAGCACTTGGTCGCACGCCAGGCGCTGGTCTTCCAGCGAGTCAGCCGCGCCTTGCAATTCCTCCACATCGAAGTTGCTGACTCCCGCAAAGCGGATCAGGCCCCGTTCGATCAGCTTCTCCATGGCTCGCATAGTTTCTTCGATCGGATGCCGACCCGCCCAGTGCAACATGTAAAGGTCGAGCCGATCCGTCCGAAGGCGTCTCAGGCTGCTTTCGCAAGCTTTCAAGGTGCCCTCATAAGAGGCGTTCGAAGGCAGCACTTTACTTGCCAGAAACACTTCGTCGCGCCGGCCGGCGATGGCTTCGGCCACCAATTGCTCCACGCGGCCATCGCCGTACATCTCGGCCGTGTCGATATGCGTGAGGCCGAGATCCAGTCCCCGACGCAACGTCTCCACCGCGCGCTTCTCCCGGTCGGGGTTGCCTTCGATCATCCAAGTGCCCTGTCCGATCACAGGGACTTCCACGTTGGTCCAACCAAATGGCCGTTTGATCATGGTCTTACTTCGAGCCACGTGGTGGTGGCGGGAAGTGTTTGAACATGTTGTCCACAACCTTCTCGAGTTTCTTCTCATCTTTGTCCGGTTTTCCCGACATTGCGTCGCGAGCCTACTCCACGCCAAATCAGTTTTCCGCTGTGCTGATCGAAGAGATCGACCACCAGGGTCCCTATCGGCGTTTCCTCCACCGTAGTGGTCGCGATTCCGCCGAACCCGCGCCAGAACCAACGGCCCCCAAAGCCGTCATAGAATGTCGTGAGTGTGGGTTGTTCGCGCGTGGCACCGAATGCCGTCACGGCGACGTCGCCATTCGCATCCACTTTGGACCAGCCCTTTGCGACGAGTTGGGCGTCGACAGCTCGGGTGATCCGATCCACCCAGAGTGGATCGCCGGCTTTGACTCTCATCCATGAGTACGTTTTGTACTGCTGGAAATCGGCCGAGTGATCATAGTCCGTCACAACCTCCTTGGCAAGCGCGACGAGTGCGCCCAGCAACATCAGGATCAAAACGGGTTTTGCATGCTTCTTCATACTGCCTCCTTTGGCAATCAAAGACAGTGCAGCTAGGAGTCCAATCCGTCCGTCTCGCCAGATCAGTGTGCAGCGGGCTGGCTCCGTCTACGGATGGAAACGCGCCGTCTACGCATAGACTTCACGTCGCCGCAAATTGCGGGACTCGATCGCAACCATACGCCAGGGTGGTTGGCCAATGAAATGCCGGTACGCGCTCCCGTAGGAGGAGGACGATGCAGTTATTCTCGGAGCAAGAGTGCCCGACACGATCCGGCAGCGAAGAGGCCGCGTTGATCGGCAGAATTCTCGCGGGGCGAAAAGACCTATTCGATGAATTGCTCAAACCGCACCTGGCGCCGCTGTGGCGAGTAGTGCAAGCCAAAATGGGAACCGACACAGACGCCGAAGACGTGGTTCAACAAACGCTACTGAAAGCCTACCAGCATCTGGAACAGTTTCGGAATGAGGCTCGATTCAGCACATGGCTGATTCGGATTGCCCTTCGTGAGATCCTGCAGCGGCACCGCCTGCGGTGGTCGTCGCATGTGGTGTATTTGGATCCACCTGCACTCTGTAAGCTCCAGGGTTCCGGGGAAACCGCGTCGCCCTACAAACAACTGGAGCGGATGGAGACCAATAATTTACTGCGAAAAGCCATTGCCGAGCTGCCCGAGAAATACCAGGCGCTTATCATGCTGCGCGACATGCAGGGCGTCAGTACTACGGACGCTGCCCGGCTGCTCGGGATCACCGTTCCCGCGGTGAAGACCCGGCATCGGCGCGCCCGCCTCAAGATGGCCCACTCACTAGCGCCCTTGCTTCAAAACCGCTCCCCGGCGCCGATATAATCCAGTCCGACGATAGTGCAATCGTCGCTCAGGGGGCGGCCATTCTGGAACAGGCACGCCGAGGCGAAGATCTCATCCAAAGACATTCCTAAAGAAACGAACCTTTCCAGCCGCTCATCGCCGAAGAAATCTCCCTCTGGGCTCTCTGCCTCGGTCACCCCGTCAGTCACCAGAATGATCCGGTCTCCGGAATTCAAATGAAAGCCCGCGTGGCGATATTCCGCATTTTGCATCAGGCCGACCGGCAGATTGGATTCGCGCAGGCGGATCACTTCTCCCCTGGCGTTCGAGACAAAGGGTGGAATATGGCCGCAGTTGAGATACTCTCCTTGGCCGTCGGGCTTCACGCAGACGATGACAAGCGTGGCGTACTTGGCTCCCAGATCCCGTACGCAGAAGAACTCGTTGGCATTACGCGCGATCTCGGACAGCGGCACATTGGATAAGAGGCCTTCGTGAATCATACCTTGCAGCAGAGACGCCATCACGGCCGCCGGGACGCCCTTGCCCGACACATCCGCGATGGCCGCCACCACGCAGTCCCGCACGGTAAGGACGCTGAAGAAGTCCCCGCCGATTTCCTTGCAGGGCTGATTTCTTCCCATCGCCTCGGCGAACGGGGGTTGGAAATTCGTCACAGCCATCAGGCCCTGCTGAATGCGGGCCGCGGCCGCGAGTTCCTCTTGACGATCGCTTTGCTTCTCGCGGATTGCGCCATCGTTCTCAATCGCTTGGCGGATCGCTTCCAGCAGTTCGCCATCATCAAACGGCTTGGTGAGGAACTCCACGGCGCCGGCCTTCATCGCGCGTACGGACGTCGGTACGTCGGCGTGGCCTGTGATGAAAATGACGGGAAACTGGATCTTGCTTTTTATTAGTTCGCTCTGCAGGTCCAGGCCGCTCACGCCGGGCAAACCCACGTCTAAAATCAGACAGGCACGCTGCCGCGCTTCCGGCTTTGAATCCAGGAAATCCTGTGCTGAGACGAAGGTCTGGACGCGCCATCCGGCTGAGCGGAGAAGACTGTCGATGGCTCCTCGCAGAGAGGCGTCGTCATCGACGACATATACAACGGTGTCTTCTTGCGTCATTTCGCTCTTCCTGCCAAAACCACCGAAGCACGCCAGATGCCGCGGCCGATCGAACATACAGCGCGGATGGCAAGAGACCTGCACGCCCTTATACCGGAGGATTTTGCATGACTGAGTGTTCACATCTCGGAATGATTCGGAACGCACGCCCCCGCACCCGGGGCTGTGAGGAGTGCCTCAAATTGGGCGACACCTGGGTGCATCTTCGGCTCTGCCTCACCTGCGGCCACGTGGGCTGCTGCGATACATCGATAAATAAACACGCCACCAAGCACTTTCATCGCACCCAGCACCCCATCATGCGATCCTTCGAGCCCGGAGAGGATTGGGGCTGGTGCTATGCGGACCAGGTGATGCTCGATTTCTCACATTTCCAACCGGGCGCTTTCCAACTCTGAGGAGTCGCCCACCACGCAGTCGCGGACAAGCTTATTTCTCTGCCCGATGTCCATCCGCGCCTCTGTCCGCTAGGCTATTGCTTTGCCCGACTTGTGGCTCGGCAGAACGATGCCGAGTCTGCGAAGTCTATAGAAGAGAGTAGACCTCGGGATGCCGAGCAAGACCGCGGCACCGGCCAGTTGCCCGTTGGTTTTTTCGAGCGTGCGTAGGATGTGGGCGCGTTCCACGTCTCTGAGGGTGATCGGTTCGACGGGTACCTGGTGTTTCAAGCGAATCAACTCTCTGACCGGGGGGTCAAGTGCTGACCCCCGCGAAAGAATCACGGCGCGCTCAATGAAGTTCTGCAGTTCCCGGATATTGCCGGGCCATGAGTAGTTCACCATGCTTTCCATGGCCGCTACTGGAATGCTTTCGATTTTCCGGTTAAACTGCCGCGCGTACGCGTTGGTGTAGTGCCAGACCAAATGAGGAATGTCTTCGGGCCGGTCGCGCAACGCCGGAACGGTGATAGGAAAGACGCTCAGCCTGTAAAATAGATCCGGCCGGAATGTCCCTTCCACGACCATTTGAGCGAGATTACGATGTGTGGCGGCAATTAGCCGCACATTGGTTTGGATCGTCCGAGTCCCGCCCAGGCGCTCGAATTCCTGCTCCTGGAGCACCCGAAGCAGCTTGGGCTGCAGTTCCATGGGAATGTCCCCAACCTCGTCCAGGAACAACGACCCTTTATCCGCCAGTTCGAAGCGGCCTAAGCGTTGCGCCATGGCGCCGGTGAAAGCCCCTCGCTCGTGACCGAAAAGTTCGCTCTCGAGTAAACCCAGTGGAATGGCGGCGCAATTTACCTTTATAAGAGCCTGTTGCCGCCGTGGGCTGTGGTTGTGTATGAAACCCGCGATGAGTTCCTTGCCGGTCCCCGTATCGCCTTGGATAATGACGGTGCAGTTCGTGGCTGCAACCATCTCAGCCTGGCTGAGCACCTCCTTCAACTTACGACTTTCCGCAATAATCTCCTGTTCGCCATGTCCGAGGGAAGCCCGGCTGGCTGAGAACCGTTCCGACGCATTCGTACTGACAAGCGTATTCATACTTCCTCGCTTTCGTTATGCCAAGTTTTTCCGGGAACTGATTATATTTGGAAGTCTATTGCTTCCTCAAATCGACGGCCGAACTAAGCACTCCGAGCAAAGCCTCATCGTTGAAAGGCTTGCCGAAAAATGCCACAGCGCCCTGTGCCAGTGCGGCTCGTCGTACCTCGTCGTCGGCATGAGCCGTTACGAATATGATCGGGACCGAGCAGTCCATCTCTCGGAGGCGGCGTTGAAGCTCAATACCACTTAGGCCCGGCATTTTGACGTCGAGGACCAGACCATCGGCGTCGCCAATGCGCTCCGACTCCAAAAACGCTTCCGCGCATTCGAACATCAGGGTCCGGTAACCGGCGGAACGGAGAAGGCTGCTGAGGGAATTACGAACCGACTCGTCGTCGTCCACTATCCCGACTAGCGCGACTGTCACTGCCTTGTTCATGGTCTTTTGGCCTCCAATTGACTAATGGCTGAGTCAGTCATCATGAACAGACAATATCACTCCCTATTTCAGGGTACTACCACACCTTAGTATTATTCGTTTACTTCCCCTTCCCCGGTGGTTCCAGTTCGCCCGATTTTTCGACCATCCGAACCAATTCCGCCAACGAGTTAGCCATCATCTTGCGCATCACCTGCCCGCGTTGTAGTTTCACGGTTACCTCGCTGGTACCGAGTTCTGCCGCAATCTGCTTGTTCAGTAGACCCGACACCACCCGTTTCATTACTTCCTTTTCCCGCGGAGTCAGCGAGCGAACACGTTTTCGAAGATCCGTTGTCTCGGCACGCTCCCGCTGAAGCTCCTGGTCCCGTTGAATGGCTTGCCGGATCGCGTCCAGCAAATCCTGATCGCGGAAGGGCTTAGTAAGGAATTCCACTGCCCCGGCCTTCATCGCGCGAACCGACATCGGGATGTCGCCGTGTCCAGTGATGAAGACAATGGGCGTCTGGATTTCCGCCCGGGCGAGCTCGCTTTGCAGGTCCAGTCCACTCAGGCCCGGCAGACGGACATCCAGCACCAGGCAACCCGGTGCGGTCTGTCGCTTGGCCGCGAGAAAATCCTGCGCCGACGCGAAAGTCTCAGCGTTCAGCCCGACCGATCGGATGAGGCTCTCGAGCGATTTTCGAATCCCCTCGTCATCATCCACGACATAAACGATTGGATTTTCCGCCATGCTGGTTCAGGCGGCCGGGACTGAGACCTGGGCAGGAAGTGTGAACTGAAATGTCGCGCCACGGCTCGGGTTCCTCGAGGCCCAAAGCCGGCCACCGTGCGATTGGATGGTGGAGCGGCTGATCGCAAGCCCCATCCCCATGCCGTGCGGTTTGGTGGTGAAGAAGGGATTGAAGAGCTGGTCGAGATTTTCAGGATCGATTCCCACGCCCGAGTCTTGGATGGCAACAATCACCTGGCTGGCCTCGTTTCGTGAGGTCACCAACACTTCCTTTGGGCTCTCCGCAGCCACGCAAGTGGCTTCGACGGCGTTCATTACCAGATTTAAGACCACCTGCTGTAACTGGACTCGGTCTCCCACCACGGCCGCCACATCGCCTGCCAACTCGGCGCGCAGCACGACTTTGTTCCGCTGAATTTCGTGATCGATTAGGTTTAGCACCTCACGAACCAGCCCGTTGATTTCGAGCTGCGACATCTGGGGTGGACTCTTCGTCATGAACGCGCGGATTCTCGCGATAATGTCGCTGGCGCGCTTTCCCTGTTGAACGATCGCGGTTACCGCAGCCCGCGCCTCGTCCAGGTTGGGTTCGGCCAAGGCCATCCAGCGGAGGCAGGCATTCCCATTGGTGATCACGGCGGAGAGCGGCTGATTTACCTCATGAGCGATGGAGGCGGAAAGCTCTCCCATCGTTGTCACGCGAGACATGTGCGCCAATTGACTCTGCGTCGAGCTCAGATTCTCCTCGGCCTGCTTCCGCTCGGTGATATCCGTATTGATTTGCAGCATGGCCACCGGTTGCCCACCGTCATCCCGCTGGAGAGCCCAGCGGCTGGACACGACGATTCTTCCACCGTCGCGCCGGGTTTGGGTCAACTCTCCTTCCCAGCGGCCTACACGAAGAACCTCCTGCTTGGGCGACTGAGTGTTGGAAGGATATACGGAATGCAAAAGTTTGGGCGCACTCTCGCCTAGCGCCTCTTGGCGTCGCCATCCGTACAGTTCTTCGGCGCCCGAGTTCCAGTAGGTGATCCTGTCGCTGAGATCCCGCACGATGATGGCATCGTGGGCGAGTTCCAGCAGTTCGGCTTGCTTGCGCAGATCCTCCTCGGTGCGCAGTCGCTCGCTGATCTCGGCGCGCAGTAGCAAATTGGCGCTGGCGAGCTCCTGCGTTCGCGCCTGAATTCGCAAATCCAGCTCGTCATGCGCGAGCCGCAACGCTTCTTCCACACGACGGCGCTCGGCGTTCTCTCGTTCCAGCCCGAGGTTGGCGGCCCGCAGTTGCGACGGGCTGGGAAGCAGCAAAGCGCGTGGAATCATGGGGACCATCGCGGCTGCAGTCGCGATGGAGGCCACCGCCGTAATCGCCTTGATAACGCCCGCCAGCCGGTATGTCCCGTGCCACAGCGTCCAGATCTCCATGCCGTGCGTGGCGCCGCAGCCGAGGATAAACACTCCGAACATGAAGAACACCCAGTGGAATGGCAAGTCCCGGCGCTTCCGCACAAAATACACCAGAGCTAGCGGAATGAAGAGGTAAGACAGAGAGATGGCCCCGTCCGATGCTGCATGCAGCCAAACGATTTGCGGCTTCCAGAGATAACAATAGCCGTGGGGCATGAAATCGGAGGAAAACAGCTTCCGGAAAAATTCGTTCATGGGCTCAACCCTCCTAGTTCGGATCGTGATTTGTTTCCATCGATAAACGCGATGGAACATTGCAAAAAGAGCTCCAACCCCCTGTTACAACACTAGTTACAAACAAGTGTCTCGTTGAGAGCCGTTTGTAATATTCGATCCTGTGGGTGACTGGCCCGCTAAGTGAACGGATTCGTCGTTCCTCCGACGAAAGCATCTCCGTTGTTTCCCCGGAGCCCGGAATAGTGCGAGCCGTCGGGGGGAGGCATTTAAGATCGTACCGAATCGCCCTGGTACCAACTAGCTCGAAAAACTACGGTATGAAGCGACTGCTGTCAGTCGGGGTCAATCAAGCGATGTTTGATGGCATACTGTACCAACTCAGCGATGGTGTGCAGATCCAGGGCCTCCATGGCACGGTAGCGATGGAATTCTACGGTCCGCGGAGAAATCTTTAGAAGCCCGGCGATCTTCTTGGTGCTCTTTCCCTCGGCGGTCATTTGGAGCACCTGCCTGAGCCGTGGCGACAGGCCTCGCAGTTTGTCTCGCGAGCTATCGTCTCGTTTGATCTGGGCCTCGAGCAATGACTTGTCGATCGAAGGGGAGACGTAGGTTCTCCCCTGCAGCACCTCCCGAATCGCGTTCGCGATCTCGATGCCAGCGGAACTCTTCAGCACATACGCCAATCCCCCGGCCCGAAACGCTTCTGAGACATAGACTATGTCGGGATGCATGCTAAGGAACACGATCTTGGCGCTCAGCCCGACCTTCTGGATCTGGCGGGCTGCCTCGATCCCGTTCAGCAGAGGCATAGAGACATCCACGACGATCACAGCGGGCTCAAGTCGCTTGGAATCCGTGACCAACGCCAGTCCATCGGCGACGATCCCGATCACATGGAAATCGGTTTCCAGCACGCGCCGTAATCCTTGGACCACGATGTCGTGATCATCGGCCAGCAATACGGTAGGTCTTTTGTCATTTACCGCCCTATCTTCCGAGGCGACGCGTTCTTTATCCTTCCGGGTTTTCGCGATGCGGGTGTGGTTCTTCCCGTCACTAACAGTATTCAGGCAGAAACACAGCTCCCAAATGACGAGTTCACTCGGAACCGTCGCCATCCTAGCTCTCTTCCAAGGCGACGCGAACGTTCACCCGCGTGCCCTTTCCGGGCTCTGAGTGAACCGAGAACTTGCCATTCACCAGCCGGCAGCGTTCGTCCACACTGATCAGTCCCAAACGTCCCCTGCTTTTGACCTTTTCGGGATCGAATCCATCGCCGTTATCGACTATCTCCAAGGCGATCTCATTGTGGCCGGCCTTTAACGTGACCCGTACTGAAGCTGCGTTGGCGTGCCTGGCCACATTTCGCAGACATTCCTGTGCCACTCGATAAAGGCACAAAGCAACATCATCCGGGATATTGCACGGAATGCCGGCTGGATCGAATTCCGTTGGAATACCGTGCTGCTTGGCGAAGATCAGACATTCGTTCTTGAGTGCTGCTTCGAGGCCAAGGTCGTCTAGAATAGCGGGGTGCAGTTGCCGCGAGATCTGGTGAATGTCTTTCGAGAGGTCGCCGATCTGTTCGGTGAAACGCCTCAGGCAGGCGCTAATCGTCTCAAAGGATTCCGGTGGTCCCTGTGCGAGGGCGGCCATTTCGATCCCCAACACTGCGAGTTTTTGGCTGAAAGTATCGTGGAGCTCGCGAGCCAGGTACCGGTTCTGGGTCTCCTGAAGGTCAATCAGCCGGGCAGTCAACGCTCGCAATTCCTGCTGGTAGTGGAGCAAGACTGCCCGGTTTCTTTCGCGCTCGATGATTTGCGCCGCGTGAACGGCGTAAAGATCGGTCAACCGTAACTCATCTTCAGTGGGACGGCGCGGCGTACCGAATTGCGTTGAGATCGCGCCGAGCTGTTCGCCGCTTCGGCCAAATAAAGGTGTCGCTTGTACCGCTCGAAATCCGGCCGATGCGGCACTCGCGCGGTGGGGTTCAAAATCTGCGTCCCTTTCAACATCCTCAATGATGACTCGCCGGCGCTGTTTCATGGCCCGGCCACAAGCCGTTGTCTCGTCGTGCACGTCCGCGAAGTACATGAGAACATCCTGCTGAAACCCCTGCTGCGCGACGATTTCCAGAGAATGTTCCGGGTTGTACAACTGTAGAATGCCGAAGTCGGCGTTCTGAATCGCTGTCACCGCCGAGAGGACTTCTTCGAGGAGAGGCTGGACTTCCGTGTTGGCCAGCAGCCGCGTGCTGAACTCATGCAGCCGGGTCATGACATGAAGGTCCGCGGCCAAGGCGTTCTTGAGCGCCGCAGTTTCGGTTTCAGCCCGCTTACGCGCGGTGATGTCCTGAACCAAGCCGACGACATAATCCACGGAACCATCCGGGCGGCGCTGGCATTTCGCGGCCATGATCGAATCGATCACCTGGCCATCCTTACGAATCCAACGCTTGTCCAAAGCGTAGCCGTCAAACTCGCCGGCCATAACACGATTGAATTGGGCTACGTCGGCGGCCAGATCGTCCTGGTGCGTCAATTCCGCCCAAGTCTTCTGGAGCAACTCGGCACGCTCGTAGCCCAGGATACGGCACAACTCGTCGTTCACCTCGAGAACGACTTTGTCGGGAGACGTTGTAGCCATACCGATCAACCCTAATTCGAAGTACCGGCGGAAGCGATCCTCACTTTCCCGAAGCGCCTCTTGCGTGTTCTTGTAATCTGTAATGTCCAACACCATATTGATGGCGCCGGCAAGAGATCCAGACGTGTCCTGGATAGGTTGCGGATAAGCTCTCACCCGACGTCGGGTTCCATCAGGCCGCTCAACGATTGCTTCGCCGGACAGCGCGCGTCTCTCTTTCAGCGAAATCGCCATCGGGCACATATCCAGGGGCAACGGTCTACCGTCGGGATGGTACAACTTGTACGATCCGCACCATTTGTCTCTTTCAAGGTCGGGTGTGCGCCCCCACAACGCCACGGCGGCATCATTGAAGAGCGTGACACGGCCTGTCGCGTCGCAAGTGTAGACGGCCGCCGGCAGGTTTCGAAGTACCACACGGTAGCGAGCCTCGCTGTCACGTAGCGCTTCCTCGGCGCGCTGACGCTCAATCAGCTCTACGGCAAGCCGGGCGTGAAGATCGCTGAAGCGTAGCTCCTGATCTGTCCAACGGTGCGGCTCTCGAAAGAATGTTGAGATGACGCCCAGCCGTTTGCCGCCGCGGCCGATCAGTGGTGTGGCTTGCAGCGCGCGACATGCTGCATCGTCAGCGGCAGGGTAAGAAGCGAATCTCCCATCGGCCCAAATATCTTCCACCAATATGCGCCTTCCCTGCAAAAGAGCATGGTTCCAGATTGTTTGTTCGTTATAGCCATCCCGGAAGCGGTCAATCAACTCTGAGCGGAGCGCCCTATAGGCCATCATTTCAGGCCGTTGAGTGGCCGGATTGCACAAGTGAACGCAGCCTATGTCCGCCTTCTGAAGTTCGACGGTGGCAGCCAAGACTTCATCCAGGAGCAACTTGACTTCAGCTCTGGCGGGCAAACACGAGCGCTCCAGCTCGGTGTTGCTGGAATCCCGGGCATGGATCAACATCCATACCTCCGGAGATAGCCGTAGCCGCCGGGCATGAAACCCAAAGACGAAATCTTGTCCAAGAAGCGCTTCATTGTCGTTGCTCCTTCAGTTGTTTCGACGTCAACTTCTTCAATTGACTGGCAACAGCTAAGGAGGACGGTCGGTTGAGCTTAGACACATAGGATCTAAATCCGGCTGAGTAATACTAAGCGCGTCCCCGGCAGAATGCAAGAACTCCGTTTCGAGTAGCCAAAAGATAGGGTTGCAATGCAATTGCAACGGACCGAGTTGGCCTAAAAGATGCGAGTGGAAGACCCTATAGAAGGAGCAACATGGAAGAAGCTGAGCCCGTTCAAGTTTCGAAAATACGGATCTACGGAAGAAGGGGATCCGCGGTCGGCTACATGATCCGCGATTTCCTGCATCGCAGTGATGTCCCTTTCGAGTGGGTCGAAATTAACACAGACGAGGACGCTCGAAAATTAGCGGGAGTTGGCTCCCTCAACGACAGCCGGCTGCCCATTTGCGTGTTCGCCGATGGCACGCGAATGGAATGCCCCACTGTCCGGCAAATCACAGAAAAGCTGGGCTGGTTCCACGACCCGTCCCGGTCGCAGTACGACCTCGCTATCTATGGCGCGGGGCCGGCCGGATTGAGCGCCGCCGTCTATGGCGCTTCCGAAGGACTGGCTACCATCCTGGTGGAGAGGTTGGCGGTTGGGGGGCAGGCGAGCAGCAGTTCAAAAATCGAAAATTACCTCGGCTTTCCCCAGGGAATTAGTGGCGCTGAACTAGCGGAGCGAGCGCGCGAGCAGGCCTTGCGTTTTGGAGCCGAGCTTCTTCTGGGGCGCGAGGGGGTTCGCGGCGAGTTTGTTCCCGGGAAAGGCGTCGGTTATCTGGCCGACGGCGTAAAAATTGTCGCGCGCTGCACGATCTGTGCCACGGGCGTCCAATATCGCCGGTTGAATCTCCCTGGGGAGGAGAAGTTTTTGGGAGCAGGAGTTTACTATGGGGCCGGCGCGAGCGAGGCCTCGCTATGCGGCAATGAAGACGTTTTCGTGGTGGGCGGGGGTAACTCCGCCGGACAAGCCGCGCTGCACTTCTCGCGATTCGCCGAAACTGTAACGATTGTAGCGCTGGAAGAAACGCTCCCTCAGTCGATGTCGCATTACCTGATTGACCGCATCCAGGCGACGCCCAACATTCGTGTCTTCACTCATACCAAAGTGGCGGCGCTTCACGGAGACGAGATTTTCCGCGAGATCACACTTACCAATTGCAATACAGGCCAACAGCAGACATTCGCAACGCGCTGGCTGTTTGTCTGCATCGGGGGGATGCCGCATACGGACTGGGCCGCCGAAGTGGGCATTCAACGCGATGAATCTGGCTATCTGGTCACAGGGCCGGACTTGCTGGTCAGGGGAGCGCCCAAGAACTGGCCGTTGGAGCGCAATCCTTATTATTTGGAGACCAACGTTCCCGGTGTCTTTGCCGCCGGCGACGTACGCCACGGCTCCGTGAAGCGCTTCGCATCGGCCGTCGGCGAAGGGGCGATGGCCGTAACCTTCGCACACCGTTATCTCTCCCAAGGCTGAGCCTTCTTAGAACGTGCAGTCTATCTGTAGACGGCTGCGCGCCAATAATCGACGGCGGCGCCGCGTCTAGTTGGCCGCTCAACGATGCCTGATCGTTCATAACAATCGACAATCTATGGCCCGCGGTCACGCCATGTTGTGGCACCGGAGCTGCATCAAAACCAGCTAAAGGAGACACCGCATTATGGCAGCGATTGCTGACGTAACAACTAGAAGTGATAGCGCAATTAATCAGGACGTGATGCTCGAGTTGAAATGGGATCCCAAAATTACCTCGAACGACATCGCCGTGGCGGTCAAGGACGGCGTGGTCACGTTGTCCGGATTCGCCTCCAGCTACATGGAAAAGGACGCAGCCGAAAAAGCGGCCAAGCGCGTGTATGGCGTGCGGGGTGTCGCGAACGACATTCAACTCAAGCTGTCGTCCGCACGAACCGATCCAGAGGTTGCGCGAGACGCCGTCCATGAGCTGGAGAGCCACGTGCTGATCCCCGACGAGAAGATCAAAGTGACGGTACGGAACGGCTGGGTGACGCTGGAAGGCGCCGTCGATTGGCAATATCAGAAGAACCTGGCTGAATCGTCCATCAAGAAACTCAAAGGCGTGATCGGGATCACCAACAATATCCAAGTCAAGCCGAAGGTCACTCCGACCGAGGTACAACACAAGATCGAAGATGCTCTGAAGCGTAGCGCCGAAATCGATGCCCGCCGGGTGACGGTGGATGTGGAAGGTACCACTATCAGGCTGCACGGCAGCGTCCGCTCCTGGGCTGAGAAGGAGGAGGCGGAGCGCGCAGCATGGTCAGCGCCGGGAGTGACGAAAGTAGAGAACTACATTTATATAACGCCCTAGAGTGGTGAGCTTTGCCTTCTCGGCACGGTCTAGTAATTTCTTCCCAGCAACAGCGGCATCTGGACCGTGCATTTTTATTCGCTCCCAAAATGAGGTGATCGTTATGGCAAAGGCAATTGGGATTGACTTGGGAACCACGAATTCGGTAGTCGCGGTAATGGAGGGCGGTAAGCCCACCGTGATCATCAACAGTGAGGGAAGCCGGCTGACTCCCTCCGTGGTCGGTTTTACGAACGCGGGCGAACGGTTGGTGGGCCAGCTGGCCAAGCGCCAGGCGGTACTCAACCCGGAAAACACCATCTATTCGGCGAAACGTTTTATCGGACGCCGATTCCCGGAGGTGCAGTCCGAGATCAAGAACGTGCCTTACAAAGTGGTGCCGGGTCCGAACGACGCGGTGCGCTTCTTGATCTCCGGCAAGCAATACTCACCGGAAGAGATCTCCTCGATGATCCTGCGCCGGCTGGCCGACGATGCAACCAAGTACCTGGGCGAAAAGGTCACCGACGTGGTGATCACGGTGCCCGCCTATTTCAATGATGCGCAGCGGCAGGCCACCAAAGACGCCGGTAAGATTGCCGGCCTGAACGTCTTGCGCATTATCAACGAGCCGACGGCCGCGGCCCTGGCTTACGGGCTGGACAAAAAGACCAACGAGACCATTCTGGTGTTCGATCTGGGCGGCGGCACGTTTGACGTTTCCATACTGGATGTCGGCGACGGTGTGTTCGAAGTTCATGCCACGGCCGGCGACACGCATCTGGGCGGAGATGATTTCGACAAACGCCTGGTGGACTGGATTGCCGAAGAATTCATGCGCGATCAAGGCATCGATTTGCGCAAAGACCGCCAGTCCCTCCAGCGCCTCACCGAAGCCGCGGAAAAGGCCAAGATTGAACTGTCGACCGCGCTTGAAACCACCATCAGCTTACCGTTCGTCACCGCGGACGCCTCCGGGCCGAAGCATCTGGAAATGAAACTGACACGCGCGAAGTTCGACCAGCTCACGGCCGATCTTGTGGAGCGCTGCGTTGGGCCGGTGAAGCAGGCGTTGGCGGACGCCAAAATCGCCGAGAAGGATTTGGACGAAGTGATTCTGGTGGGGGGCGCGACGCGAATCCCGGCGGTGCAGGCTCTGGTTCGCCGGTTGACGGGTGGAAAAGAACCGAACCAGTCCGTCAATCCGGACGAAGTGGTGGCGATTGGCGCCGCGATTCAGGCGGGCGTGCTGGCGGGCGAGGTGAAGGGCGTCGTTTTACTGGACGTAACGCCCCTGTCGCTCGGCTTGGAGACGCTGGGCGGCGTAATGACCAAGCTGATTGAACGCAACACCACCATTCCTGCGCGCAAATCGGAAACCTTCTCGACCGCCGACGACAATCAGACCGCGGTTGATGTCCATGTGCTGCAGGGGGAACGCGAACTGGCACGCGACAATCGGACGCTTGGCCACTTCCGGCTAGAAGGCATACGGCCGGCTCCGCGTGGGACACCGCAGATCGAAGTCACCTTCGACATTGATGCCAACGGCATCTTGACTGTGACGGCCAAGGATCAGGACACTGGCAAAGAGCAAAAAATCACGGTATCCGGATCCACGCAGCTTTCCAAGGACGAAATCGATCGGATGGTCAAGGATGCGCAGTCCCACGCCGATGAGGACAAGCGCCGTAAGGAAGAAGTGGAAGCGCGGAACCAAGCCGATTCGGTCGCCTATCAGGTGGACCGGCAGATTCGGGAGCTGGGCGATCGCGTGCCAGTAAACGAAAAAGCGCGCGCCGAGCAGCTCATCGGCGAGATTCGAGAGTTGGTGAAGAACAACTCCACTGACGTCGCCCGGTTGCGGCAATTGGGGAGCGATCTGCAGCAGTTAGCTCACGCTCTTTCGTCGGCCGCCTACAGCCAGGCTAGCCAAACGGCTGCCGGGCCGCCTGGGAACGGAAGGGCTACTGACGACGTGATCGATGCGGAGTTTAAACAAACGAAATGATGCCTGCGGAAACCACCGAACTGGAGCGCTTGCAAGAACAATTGCGCACTGAGCATGAAATGTACTTGCGCGCTCTGGCCGATTTTGACAACTATCGCCGCCGGGTTGAACGAGAAAGCAAACATACCGCGCGCAATGGCAAACGTGAGATCATCCTCTCGCTGCTGGAAGTGCTGGACGGGTTCGATCGAGCGTTTCAAAACGCGGAAAAGAATCACTCGGCACTGTGGGAGGGAGTGCAGGCCATACATCGCAAGCTGCTGGCTGTTTTGCAGGCACAAGGCATCGCACCCTTCGAAAGCGTCGGCCAGAAGTTCGATCCAGCGCTGCACGAAGCCATCGCGGCGGTAGCAGCCAACGGCCATCCCTCCGGACCATCGCCGAGGACATACAACGAGGCTATCGCTGGGGCGAAGAAGTCCTGCGGCCGGCTCGAGTACGGGTGGCGCAGTGAGCGGGCGGCTCAAATGGCCGTCAAGTTCAAAGACTACTATGAGGTCCTCGGCGTTCCCCGCGGAGCGCTTCAGAGGATGAGATCCGCAAGACTTACCGTCAAGCTCGCGCGCAAATATCATCCCGACGTAAATCCCAACGATAAATCCGCGGAAGAGAAATTCAAAGAGATCAACGAAGCTTACGAAGTTCTCTCCGACGCCGACAAGCGCAAGCGCTATGACGCACTGGGCGAGAATTGGAAGGCGGGAGCCGATTTTACGCCTCCGCCCGGCGCCCAGAACGGCCGCGTGGATTTTACCGGGTTCGGGGACGCTTTTGGCGGTGCGAGAGGGGCGCGAGATTTCAGCGATTTCTTCGAAAGTTTGTTCGGCCGACGTGGCACACGGAGCAGCGCCGATTTCCGGATGCCCGCGCAGGATATTGAGGCCGAAATCTCATTGACGCTCGAAGAGGCACATCGCGGGGGCAAGCGGAACCTCACCTTGCAAACCTCTGGGACTGATCGCATGAAGTACTTGGAAGTAACCATCCCTTCGGGTGTGCGCGACGGCACGGTGATCCGGCTGGCCGGGCAAGGCGAACCAGGGGCGAGCGGAGGGCCGCCGGGCGATCTTTATCTGCATGTGCGAATCGAGCCGCACCCTTTGTTTGAGATCGTCGGTGACGCCGACGTGCAGATCGAGTTTCCTGTCGCGTCGTGGGAAGTCGCGCTGGGAGCCCGAGTGAACGTGCCTACTCTGGATGGGCCGGTGGAGATGAAAGTTCCACCGGCTACGCAAGGCGGGACGCGACTGAGGCTGCGGGGACAGGGGCTGAATAGGCGGCGTGGCGGCCGGGGCGATCAATACGTGAAAATCAAAATAGTGATTCCGCCCAAGCTAACCGCACGAGAAACGTCTCTGTTCGAGAAGCTCGCGGCCGAATCGAAGTTTGATCCGCGCGAATTATTGGGAGCAAACCGGAATGCCTGAGGCGCAACTCATTCAGTGTCCCGTTTGCGGCGCTACCAATCGAGTGCCGTTGGAAAAGATCGAACAGGGTCTGGCGCCTGTTTGCGGGCGTTGCAAGAATGCATTGCCTATTTCCATTCATCCCATCACGGTCACGGATGCGACGTTCTCCGCTGACGTTGAGCGCTCGCCTCTGCCCGTATTGCTGGATCTGTGGGCCGCCTGGTGCGGTCCCTGCCAGATGATCGCACCGGTCGTCGAGCAACTTGCGAAAGAGATGGCCGGGCGGATTCGCGTGGCGAAACTGAACGTAGATGAAAATCCCGTGACAGCGGAGCGCTTCCATATTCGCAGCATTCCTGCACTCCTGATCTTGAGATCGGGACAAGAGATCGACCGCATCGTAGGCGCGCAGCCCAAGAGTGAAATCGTCGGCCGACTCGAAACGGCCCTTCAGCAGGATCAGTCGACCAGTCGATAGCGGCGTTCCATTCCTCGACGCCCGTTCCGGAGCCCTGTTCAACCCTAAACAACTTAGGCGCGGCACTGAAGCTGCATTATCATTCGCGGCCGACTTATGGGCCGAGAAAGGACAAGTATTGTGGCAAACCAAAACATGGAAGTAAAAAAAACGGATCAAAAGCAGGCACTCTCTGTTATGCCGTTCGACCTGATCTTCATGAACCCATTTTCAGTGATGAGGCGTGTGACCGAAGAGCTGGACCGTGCGTTTCAAACCTCCAATGCCGCCAGCGGCGGCTCAGCTTTTTGGGCGCCGGCCGTGGAAGTATCGCAGACCGACAGCCAATACGTGGTTCGCGCGGAACTTCCGGGGTTGAAGCCGGAGGAAGTGCAGATCGAAGTCACTGAAGATGGGCTGGTGTTATCCGGCGAGCGCGCTTTCGAGCGTGATTTGGAGAAGGGCGGCGTTCATCGCACGGAGATTCGCTACGGGCGCTTCTATCGCGTCGTCCCGCTTCCCGCGGGCGCAAACGTCAATCAGGCAAAAGCCAAGTTTGAAAACGGCGTTCTCCAAGTGACACTGCCTTTGGCGGAAGAGGCCAAACCGCGCCGCATCCAAGTGGAATCCAGCACCGCACCTTCAGCGGAGACTTCGCCAAAGGCGGCCTGAGCGCCGCGGAAACCCAACCGAAAGGAGATAACTATGGAAGTCGCACTTGCACGAAATTGGTGGTCGCTCGTGATTCGCGGGTTTGTCGCGATTGCTCTCGGGATAGTGACCTTCGCTTGGCCGGGGATCACTATCGGAGCACTCGTATTGTTGTTCGGAGCGTACGCTCTGATCGATGGTGTCGTCAGCATCGTGGGTGCGTGGAAGGCCGCGCGGACGCATGAGCGCTGGGGGGCGCTTATCTTCGAAGGAATCGTCGGTATTGCAGCTGCGGCGGTCACGGCCATCATCCCCGGGCTCACTGCGATCGTGTTGGTATACCTCGTCGCCGCATGGGCTCTGGTGACCGGAGTGCTTGAAATTATCGCTGCCGTTCGCTTGCGTCAATTCGTCTCCCACGAATGGCTCCTCGCACTGAGCGGCGTTGCATCCCTGCTGTTTGGTATTCTCGCGCTGCTCCTGCCGCTCGCAGGCGCGGTGGCGATTGCTCTGGGTGTTGGCATCTACGCTCTGGTGTTCGGCGTACTGCTCATCGGTTTAGGATTCCGGCTAAGAAGCTGGACCAGAACGCCCCACGCCGGCCAAACTTTCCCTCTGCCGGCTCGTTAATCAGCGTTGAAGATTTAAGAAAAGAAAGGACGATTGACTATGTTTGAGATGACCTCCAGGCAGTTATTTCGTGGACGGTGTTTGGCGATGTTGTCGACCGCCGTCCTGGGTTTCGGGCTGAGCGCAGCCCGCGCCAATGCGGACCAATGGGATAAGAAGACCACGGTGACGTTCAGTGCGCCAGTAGAAGTCCCGGGCAAGGTTCTGCCAGCCGGAACCTACGTCTTCAAGCTGTTAGACTCTCCATCGGACCGGCAAATTGTACAAATCTACGATGCCGATCAGAAGAAGCTTTTTGCAACCATTCTGGCCGTTCCCGACCACCGTCTGAAGCCAACCGACAAGCCGGTGCTTCGGTTTGCGGAACGCGCGCCTGGCGCCCCACCAGCTATCGAAGCGTTTTTCTATCCCGACGACAGCTTCGGGCTGCAGTTCGTGTATCCCCATAAACGCGCAGTCGAGCTGGCCAAGGAAAACAACCAAAATGTACTTTCCATGTCGGACGACATGTCGAAGAACATGGCGGCGGGCCCAAAAACCGGTGACGATCCGAGCGTTAAGGCCATGGAGAATACCGAGGTCTCGGGGGTGAATCCGCAGGGTGGTCGGGTGGAGCTGCTGGTGGTGATAGCGGACAAACCGGAGAACTGATACCCAGAAGTGGATAGTTCGCGAGCCACGGTTGGCGGGTTAACAAGACTGGCCACGCGGCTCGCGGTCTGCTTTTGACGTTCCCAGTTTCAGAAAGGGTCAATTCCATGAATCCCAAGTTCACACCCGTGATTTCACGCGCGCTCAAGCGAGCATTTCTGTTGGCGGCGCTAGGGACGACTTTCACACTGCTTGCCGTTGCCCAGCCGGCTCCGCTCCCGCCCCCTCAACTGGATCAGTTGGTGTCGCGCGTTGCACTATATCCCGATCCATTGTTGGCGCAAGTGTTGACGGCTTCTACTTATTGGGATGAGATCCCCGAGGCCGCAACCTGGGCCGATCAACATAGGTATCTGATGGGAGATGCGTTGGCTGCCGCCATTCAGGAGGATCATCTGACGTGGGATCCGAGCATCCTCGCGTTGCTGCCGTTTCCTTCGGTGCTCGACATGATGGCCAGCGATCCGGCTTGGACCCAACAACTCGGCAATGCGGTACTGACCGAGCGCGACGCGCTGATGGACGCGGTTCAGCGCCTGCGCCATAAAGCAAAGGAATTCGGTTACTTGCAGCCCAACTCCTACGACAATGTGGTTGACGACGGAAGCTACATCGAGATCCTTCCTGTGATTCCGGGCGTGGTCTACGTGCCTCAATACGATCCCCTGGTTGTATTCGCCCGTCCGGCGCACGGGCCGGTAATCGGAGGAGCCATCCGGTTCGGGCCCGGGATCACGATCAGTGCGGCATTCGAGCCGTGGGGTTGGTGGTGGGGTGAACCCGCGTTCGTATGGCCCTCGCACACGATCCTTATCGACCACCGGCCGTGGGTGCGAACTTGGGCAAACCGTGAACACTACGTGCATCCCTACACTGCCGCGAGGATTGTTGGACCTCGCGTCGAACACCACGAACTCCGTGGACGTCTCCGGAGGTAGGGCAAAGCTCGCTACTCTGTGCGCTCTGATCGTAAACCGAGTTCAATTACCTTTGCAACCCTCACCACCGAACGTCTTTGGCAGGTCCGCGAAGGCTCCTTCGGCTTCCGCCATTTCTTGCAATTCGTGGATCGCGCGCGGAACGACGAGTCAGTTACTTGCTTCCGAATCAGGGACCAACGTGGAACGAGTTGATCCTCCGAAGATCAAATACTAATCTCTCCGAGGTATTCGGACGTGGCGGCCATCATACGATGAAACGTTCGATCCACTCCAAGCGAACCGGTCTAACAGCTGGTTAACGAAGCACGGAGGCACCAACGACTCGTGTCGAAGAGCTCTCTGCGGGTGAGTCGTCGGCGACTCGGAGAAAGCTGCCAGCCCCAGCCAGTCGCCGCGAAGAGTGAAGCCCTCATCTCCGACAAGAGGACTCAACCGCCCTTTTTTACGTTTCCTCTGGGATCTTCTCGAACCCATTCAGGACCACAATGACAACGCAGTATAGTAGTGTGCTTTTACGCCATCGGGCGATATAATCTCCCAATGCCAGCCGATCAGGATGACCCTTTCTACTTGAGCGACCTCATGAATGATCTGGATGACAAGATACCGTTCGACATGATGGGGATCATGGAGCGAATGCATTACCCGTTGGTCCTTTTGTGCGTCGATGCTTCGGGTGAAGAGTCGCTGTATGCCGGATACGTGAAGAATGTACATCTCGGGGTTGGTGTGAGAACGGGAGCGTTCTAATATGATAGATATCCGGTCGAGATCGTCGATCGTGTGTTCAGTAATTCTATGAACCGCCTCATTTGCGTGGGTGTTCTACTTGGGATCGGCTGTGCTTCTGCCTCGGCCGCAGAAGGATCGGCGCAATTTCGCGCGATGGTGACCACGTATTGCTTCACGTGCCATAGCACGCGCGTGAAGAGCGGTGGCCTCGCGCTGGACGGCCTGGACCTCGAGGCCCCAGCGGATAATGCAGAGATCTGGGAAAAGGCCTTGCGCAAGCTGCGGGGACGTCAGATGCCGCCGCCAGGCAGTCCGCAGCCGGCGCAGAAGGACGTGGATTCGGTTGTCGGCTGGATGGAGATTACGCTTGACACTCACACGAAAGGTCCCACGGCGGGCTACGTGCCCATTCAGCGGCTGAACCGCACCGAGTACGCGGCCTCGGTAAAGATGCTCCTGGGTGTGGAAGTCAACGCGAAGGAAGTACTGCCGCAGGATATCCGGGTGGAGGGCTTCGATAACATCGCGGACGCGCTGAGCGTGTCCCCCGCGTTCCTCGACCAGTACATCACCGCGGCGCGGCAGGTTGCACGGATCGCGGTCGGTAATCCGAATCCTCGGGTTACGGGTGTGAAGTATGCTGTTGCAGCCAACCAGAATCCGCCGAATCCGCTGCCGCCCGGCACGCGTGGCGGCATAGCCTTTCAACACAACTTCCCGGTCGACGGCGATTATCAAATCAATATCAAGGATCTTGCTGTGGGCCCTTACTCCAACGCGCTGGAAACCCAGAGCACGCTGGTGATCATGATCGATGGCAGGATGGTGTTTCGGCAGCCGATTGGCGGGCGGGCAGATCTGGTTCTCGCCGATCGCCAAGCCGGCACCGGACGCTCCCGAATCATGGAGCGTTTCTCGAAAATTCCCGTGCATGTGGAGGCGGGACGCCGGGATGTCGTGGTGGCATTCATCGACCGTTCGCATGTAGCGTCGGACGAGAATTTCCAATTCCTGGAACCATACGGCGGTTTGACAGGGGGGGCCGCGGCCCTCGGCCGTAGGTCGGAACTCCGCGATGCCGTGGAGATTGTCGGACCCTTCCACCCCACAGGCATTTCGGAAACCGGCAGCCGGTCCCTGATCTTCCTATGCGAGCCGCAGCCAGGAGGACGGGCCGGAGAGGGGTCCCTCTGCGCTCGCCGAATCGCGGAAAATCTGGCGCAACGGGCGTTCCGGCGGCCGATCACGGCGGCGGATATGAACCGCCTGATGCCGTTTTATGAAAGGGCACGCCGGGACGGCGGATCATTTGACCAGGGAATCGAGCAGGTGGTGGCCGCCGTTCTGGCCAGCCCGCAATTCCTATATCGGATCATCAAGGGGCCGAAGGGCACCAGACCTGACACCGAGTTCGCGCTCACCGATCTAGAGCTGGCTTCCCGGCTTTCCTTCTTCCTATGGAACACCGGCCCGGACAAGGAACTGCTGGCGCTCGCCGAGAGCAACAAGCTGACAGGTGCCGGAATGCTGGAGAAGCAAGTGAGGCGCATGCTGGCGGATCCCAAGGCATCCAGCCTGGTAACCAGCTTCGCGATGAAATGGCTGAACCTGACCGATCTCGATCAAGTAGTCCCCGATCCCGTACTGTTCCCCCATTTCAACGATCAACTGCGGCAGGATTTTTTGGCGGAGACGGAAGCCTTCATCGGCAGTGTCTTTTCCAACGACCGGAGTGTCCTGGAACTCCTGACCGCCAACTACACGTTCCTGAATGAACGGCTGGCCCGTCATTATGGCGTTTCCGGCGTTTTCGGCCCCCAGTTGCGCGAAGTCACGCTGGACCAGAAGGAACGCTGGGGCCTGCTGGGCAAAGGCGCCATGCTGCTGCGGACTTCCTATGGCGACCGCACTTCTCCAGTTCTGCGCGGGGCGTGGGTGCTGGATAAGATCATTGGTAGTCCGGCGACACCTCCTCCGCCCGATACGGCAACCGACCTCTCGCAAAAGGCCGGTGAGCAGCCCAAGACCGTGCGGGCGAGGCTGGAGGAACATCGCAACAAAGCGAGTTGTAAGATGTGCCACGGGGTGATCGATCCGATCGGGTTAGCTCTTGAAAATTTCGATGCAACCGGTGAATGGCGTACGACGGATCGCCAGGCCAAGGCTCCGATCGATGCCAGCACGGTGCTGCCGAGTGGAGTGCCGATCAATGGCGTGGTGGAACTCAGGGCCCAGCTTATGGATCGTCCCGAACTGTTTGCGCGAAATGTAACCGAGAGATTGATGACTTACGCTGTCAATCGCCGGCTCGAGTATTTCGATATGCCTCAGGTTCGCGCCATCGTTCGCGGCGCCGCGAAAGAAAATTACAAGCTATCTTCCCTGATTCTGGGAATCGTGAATTCCAACGCATTCCGCAGGCAGGACCCATCATCCGATGCGAATCCAAAGTCAAACGGCGCGGAACTGACGGCGGCGGAAATAAAGCGATAGGAGAGCACATGTTCATCACGAAGAAACACATTCCCCGGCGTGCCGTGCTGAAGGCTGCCGGAGTGACTCTGGGGCTACCGTTTCTTGATGCGATGATACCTGCCGGTACAGCTTTGGCGCAGACGGCCGCGATGCCAAAGCTGCGGACGGGGTTTTTCTACCTTCCGCACGGCGCGATCATGTCGAACACCGCGCATGGTCCGGCCATGGACCGGTGGACACCCAGTGGCGCGGGCGCGGATTTCAAACTCAACGTCATTATGGCTTCGCTCGAGCCATATAAGAAGTACGTTTCGTCATTCGGCAATCTGGAGAACGCCGCCACAGCGGGCTCGGTGCATGCCTTCACTCCGGCTACCTGGCTCAGCGCTACCCGCCCGGACCTCGGCAAAGTCCGCGCGCACATGGCTACTACCCTGGATCAGGTAATCGCGAAAATGATTGGGCAGGAAACGCCTCTGCCCTCGCTCGAGGTCGCTTCGGAAACTACCGTTCAGTCGGCGGCGGGAGGCGGCGGCAATTATTCCACTTTGTCTTTTCGCGACGTAGAATCACCGCTGCCGATGGAGCCCAATCCGCGGAAGGTCTTCCTGCAGTTGTTCGGCGAGGGCGATACGCCCGAAGAGCGCGCGTCGATCAACCGCGAGACCGCGAGCCTGCTCGACCTGATTCTGGATGGTACGAAAAGTCTGCGGAGCGATCTGGGAAACCATGACAAGGCGGCTTTCGACAGTTATCTTGAAAGCGTACGCGAGATCGAGCGCCGTACCCAGAAGGCGGCGGCGAAGGATGTCTCCGCCCTCAAGCTTCCCGATGCTCCCGCCGGAGAACTCGACTCTTTCCCTGAGCAGGTGAAGTTAATGTTCGATCTGATCGCACTGGCCTACCAGGCCGATCTCACGCGCGTGGCTTCCTATATCATGGCCGCGGAAGGAACGAACCGGACTTACAACCACATTGGAATTCCGGACTCGTTCCACCCCGTTTCACATCACGCCAACGATCTGGAACGAATTAATAAGCTGGTCAAGATCCAGACCTGGCACATGCAGCAGTTCGCGGCTTTTGTGAAGAAGCTGGCGGAGACGCCGGAAGGCGAGGGAACGCTGCTCGATCACTCGATTTTCCTGTATGGCTCGAACATGAGCAACAGCGACCGGCACGACAACTATCCGGAACCGAACATTCTTGTGGGTGGCGGCAATGGCAGGATGAAGCTCGGCGGCCGGCATATCGTGTTACCGGAGCGCACGCCGATTGCGAACCTGCACTTAACAATCCTGCAGAAGGTGGGACTGGAGCACGACAAGTTCGGCGACAGCACCGGGGTGATCGCGGACGTCTAGGCACGCATGAAACGTTTCATTCTCACCATCTGCTGTGTCATCGCCGTCGCTGCGCCGGTCTTTGGAGAGGCTCCGAAGGAATCGCTCGCCAGTCTCATCCAGGCAGGAAATCAAAAGGAGGCTCTGGCCCGGATTCGCGCGGGAGCGGATGTGAATGAGGCGCAGCCCGACGGTACCCGCCCTATACACTGGGCCGTCTACCACGTCGATTACGAATTGCTGGGCGCGCTACTGGGGAAGAAAGCGAAGGTAAACGTCACGAACGATTTCGGCTCCACGCCGATCGCCGAAGCAGCTAAACTCGGCGACACCCGCATGGTGAAGATGCTGCTCGATGCCGGCGCCGAACCCGAGGGTGCAAATACAGATGGCCAGACGGCCCTGATGCTAGGGATCAACACCGGCGAACTTGCTGTGCTCGAAATGCTGATCAAGGCCGGTGCCAACGTAAACAGGATCGAAGAATTTCGCAAGCAGACGCCACTGATGTGGGCCGCCACAGCGCCCAGGAATGCAGGTGAAATGGTGAAGCTGCTACTTGCGAAAGGCGCCGATGTCAGGCCTCGCGCGCTCTACACCGACTGGCCCAACCAGATCACGTCCGAGCCCAGGGCGCAGTATCGCCCAGTAGGCGGACTGACCGCGCTGCTGTATGCGGCGCGTGATGGTTGTTATGAGTGCGTCGAGGCGCTCATCGGAGCCGGCGCCGATGTGAATGTGCCAACCCCTGAGGGCGTAACCCCGCTGATGCTGGCGCTGGATAATCAACACAACGATGTCGCGAAGCTGTTGCTCGATCGGGGCGCCAATCCGCAGGTGTGGGATTGGTGGGGCCGCACCGCGTTGTTCATTGTCATCGACAGGCGAGAGACTGCGCGCGCTTCGAAGCATCCCCTCGATTCGAGCATGGAGATTATCAACAGCCTGTTGACTGCGGGCGTCGACCCGAATGCTCAGCTCAATATGCATCGTCCCAGCCGCGGAGGAAACAGCGGACGATTCGGCGATCCTCTTCTCGGTACCGGATGCACCCCATTGATGCGGGCCACGATGGGCAACGATATGGAAGTGGTGCAAGCCCTTTCGGCGAAGGGTGCGTCGCCCAACATTAACGACATGGGTATGACAGCGTTCCTGGTGGCAGCGGGCCTGGGAGGCGGTCGCGGCTTTGGCGGACAGGCGGGCGCCAGTGGCGTCGCGAATATAGCGCTGATGGACCTGCTGCTTCAGCATGGCGCGGATGTGAATGCTCAGGTCACCGGGACAAAGACCTATTCCATGCGGATTGCTCGCGCTCCATCCACAAACGAGGGCATGTCGGCCCTGCATGTCGCGGCTCAGGCGGGCAGGGCCGATGTTGTGCGCTACCTCCTCGACAAGGGAGCGAATGCCGAGGTCGTCGACAGTAGTGGCCGCAAACCGATCGATCTCGTTGGTGTCGGCCCCTCAGCGGGCAGAGGCGGCGCCACGCCTGGTGCAGTTGCTCCAGCTACGGATCCCTCAACACCCGGCTCGGGAGCTCGCGGTGGCCCGGCAGGTGGAAACTCCGCAACACGGTCGGCAAATCTGAACGAGATTCGCGTACTTCTTCGGGATTCGGTTTCCCGCAAGTAGGCTCTTATCGAAGTGAGGCGTGGATTACGCGGCCGTTTCCGGCCATTGGAAGCTACCTGGCGGCGGGTGCGAGAGCCATGACAGCCCAATTTGTGGCCGCGGCGGAAATGAACTGATCGCCCCCATGCGGAAACTCACTATCGAAATACCGCTGGGCAGGCAATGTTCGGCTTCGAACATACCAGGAGCCGTCCCTGAGCTGGGATTTCATCAGGAACGCGATCCCATTGTGATAAACCGGGCTAGCAGGCTCCAGGATCCCGGACGCGTTAAGCGCCACCAAGGCCTGACCTGTAGCATAAGCGTCGCTCGCAAGAGTCGATAACTGCCCCCATCCGCCGTCCGGGCGCTGCGCCGCCAGCAAATCGGCCGCGGCCTTCTTGATCGTCTCCCGCCTTCCACCTGCCCATTGCAACCCGAGAATCCGGAAGGCGCGATCTTCGGTGGTTAAGGGCTGAGCCAGTTCGATCCAACGCGCTGCTCGTTGGACCGATTTATCATATTCATCCCGCTTACTCTTAGGGCCGTAGACCTGGATCGCCCGCAAGGCCGTAGCCGTTGCCTGGATGTCGCTACTCTCGATGGGAGGGCGAAGGGCCCGAACCCTCCAGTGTCCGTCGCTCTCCTGCGAGTTCTTCAAGTAAAGGGCCCAAACGTCCGTGGTAGCATCCGCCCGATAATTCTCCGCAACCATGCCCAGCAGCGTGTATCCGGCGGTATCGGTTGCACCGGGCACTCCCAGCCCCTGCAGTGCGCGTTCGCGATTGCTATTGAGAAAAGCAGCGATCTGTCGTAATTGCGCCTGGGCGATCTCTTCGTTCACGGGGAGCTTGCTCTTTCGCGCCGCCGCCATCGCCATTGCGGTCAGGGAGTTGTTATGGCACGAGACGCAACCTGCTTTGCTCAGGAAGGCAGCATCTGCGCGCTGCAATGCAGGAAGGCTCCGCTCAATCGCCGCGCGTGGAGAACTGGCAGGGCTTGGTTCAAATTTCGGCGGCACGGAATCGGGCCCGGATTTCGCGCCGGCCTCTTCGAGGATTTCAACCAGTTTGGTTTTCCCCTGTCGCCGTGCCAGATCGAGCACGGTCCCACCCGCGTCGGTGCTGGCGCGAATATCCGCTCCCCGCTCCAAAAGAACCTTCACCAGGTCCAGCGGAGGCAATTCCGGCACCAGCGCTAAAATAGAGACCATGTTGGCCGAGGCCCTGGCGCCATGATCGAGCAACATTCTGGCGAGTGGCACATCTCCGAAACGGACTGCACTGGTGAGCGCTGCATTCAGGTCCTCTTGCCCAGCGAACTTCATCAGGAGGTCAACACAGGGTAAGCAAGCGGTTTGGGCGGCGCGGGCGAGGGGAAGAGGCGTGTTGTCGGCTCCCCGTTCCAAAAGGAGTTCCAGGAGTTGCTTACTGCCGGAAAATCCAGCCGCGGTCAGCACGCCACCGCCGGCCGGACTGGTCGTCTTGATATCCGCTCCGTGGTCAAGCAGCAGTTGAACCACGGCACTCGCATTGGCATGGCCTGCTGCCGCAATCAATAGCGGTGTCTGGCCCTCGTCCGAGCGTGCATTGGCGTCTGCGCCGCGATCGAGCAGAAGCCGAGTCTTGTTGGGATCGTCGCTAGCGTACATGAGTGCGCTGGCGTTTCCAAGGTTGCGCAGATTGGGATCGGCTCCCGCATCCAAAAGCAACCGGACAGAAATCGCGTCTCCGTAGAGCACCGCGTACATCAGGGGCGTGGAGCCCCCGGTCCCGCTGCGATTCACGGCTTCCGGATGCTCTCGCAGTAGCTTGGTGAAAACCTGATGCTCCCCGTTGCGCAGAGCTTCCATAATGCGGGTGGCCTGGGGGTCCTGTGCTGGAGCCATACCTTCTCCCGCCAGCGCATCGGGCCAATCGGCTCCTTCGTCGATCCAGTTCCGGATCGTGTCGATTTGCACTGCGTTCAGAGCACCGGCTGGGGGCATCTGAAGGCCCTGCCGCGGCATCGTCAATTTAAGATAGAGCGGGCTTGCCGCGCTGTCTCCCGGTATGATGCTTGCTCCGTTCGCGCCCACTCGATTGGGCATTGCGACGCGCCGCTGGTCAAGACGAAGGCCGCGCATCTGTTGTGAAGGCCCATGACAACCGAAGCAATACTCGCGCAGGATGGGCTGAACATCGCGACCAAAATCAACCTTCTTGGTGCTCTGAGCCGCTAGCAACTCACCGCACAAATAAGCCCACACGATCACGGTCACGTGCAGTGTACGCATGCCACCTCCGCCCGACTTATATGAGAGGGATGATTTTTTAGCTTACCCTACACGACGCTCCCCCAGAAGTCTGGCCGTACGAACCGGCAAGACTAGCGTTTATCCACAACAATCACGCCACCCTTGACCACCACTTTGGTTTTGAGCCAATTCCAATAGCCTTCCAATGGATCGCCATCCAAAAGAATCAGGTCGGCAAGTTTGCCTGGCTCCAGCGTTCCCAGTTGGTCACTCATCTGAATGTAGGATGCCGTATTCGGCCCCATCAGCTTAATCAGGTCCCGCATAGAGAACATCAGATTAAAGCTTTTCAGCTCATGTTCGAGGCCAGCCTTAGCGTCATATGTGGTGTCAGTGCAGTAGCCCAGGGTCACGCCTGCATCCCAGACGGTACGCGCATTCACCGGCATATATCCAGCCTCTTCGCCCAGACGGACTCCGCCGTCGATCGATTCGGGCCACGGCTTTCCGTTTCGGAAGCGCGGTTTGTTGTCATCCGCAAACACTCCGAACACCGGCGCGCCGAAGCCGATGGTCGCCAATATCTTCGTGCCCGCGTCAGCCAATTTCTTCGCGTCCTCCCTGCTCACCCAGTCTTTATTCGGAAGGTGAACCAGCAGTGGCACACCGGCTTCGACCGCGGCCACCATCGCGGGTGAACTCACCGCATGGACCTGAACCATGACGCCAACTTTCTTCGCCTCGTCCACCACGGCCCTGAGAACTTCCATTTCCTTTTCGGTCGGCCCGGGTTCGGGAGTAAGAGCGATCTCGCCGGTAAACTTGATTCCCAAATTGGCCATCTTCCGTATCTCGGCGCGAGCCGTTTCCGGAGTGTTTTGATTCAGCCGCAAGGACCCGGAAGGAATGATGCGCGGTCCATTGATAAGGCCCTTCTCGATGTGATCCCGGAGCGTTATGTTTCCTTCCGCCGGGCCGCCTCCCGACAAGATGGTGGTGTAACCAGCTTCAAGCAGCGCTTGCATTTGCGCCTTTTCGTCGGAGCCGGTATTGATGTGCTTGTGCGCGTCGATAAAACCGGGCATGGCCGTCATGCCTTTGGCATCGATGGTTTTAATATTGGTTTCCCGGCCACTCGCGGCCGCCGGCTCACCCGAGGCCACAGAAACGATTTTTCCGGCGCGCACTACGATGGAGCCGCGCTCTATCACGGCGCCGTTGGCGGCCACAATGCGAGCATTCTTGATCGTGAGGTCCTGAGCCGACAGGGCCGCAATCGCCGCGAACATCAGGCAGACGAATTTTGAAAAGTGGAACTGCCGTTTCATGCTGATTCTTCCTCCGACTCCGAATAGCGAAGTAGAACTTATGATATATAAATCACGCGCCGCCTTGAGGCGACCCTGGGGTAAAGCACCGCGACTCGTTGCCGGGTGGGATAGAATCGCTAAAACTGGACCGATGCCTATTCAATTGAAATCCGTCGATGTTGCGGTGATCGGGCTGGGCGCGGCGGGCGGCGTCGCCGTTCTTCCTTTGGCACGGGCTGGGCTGAAGATCGCCGGCATCGAAGCAGGCACTTGGATGGGCCCACGGGATTACAGGGCGGACGAAATACACAATAATGTACGCCGCCTGGTGACTTCGGTTCCCAAAGCTCAGCGAGAGATTCCAACGGCCCGATCGTATCCCAACGAGAAAGCACGCCAGGCGGCACAGCATCCCATGATGAACGCCGTGGGTGGAACGTCGATACACTACTGGGCGCAGAGCTGGCGCTTGAAGCCCTGGGATTTTAAGACGCGTTCGGAATCCGTCCGGAGATACGGCCCCAGTTCCATCCCCAAGGGCTCGACTCTGGAAGATTGGCCGGTCACCTACGATGAGTTGGAGCCGTACTACGACACCATCGAGTGGGAGGTCGGTGTCTCGGGCAAAGCCGGCAACATACAAGGCAAAATCGATCCGCGCGGCAACATCTTTGAGGGCCCTCGTCAGCGCGACTATCCAATGCCGCCCCTGCGGAGTACAGACTTCATCGATCATATGGCCGATGCGGCCAAACGCCTCGGCCTGCATCCATTTCACCCACCCGCGGCGATCAACACACAGCGCCGCGATAATCGTCCCGGCTGCGCCTACCACGGCTTTTGCGCAACAGGCGGCTGTCACGTCAATGCGAAGTGCTCCACCGCCGTCACAACCATTCCTGCGGCGCTCAAAACCGGGAACCTGACGATCTTCGATCGCGCGCACGTGACACGAATCGGAGCAGATGCGAACGGACAAGTTACCGGCGTGAGCTACATCCGAAACCGACAAGAGTATTTCCAGCCTGCGAAAGTTGTGCTCCTTGCGGGATACACTTACGAAAATACGCGGCTCCTACTGCTATCTAAGTCGGGTGCTAATCCGAGCGGTCTTGGGAACCGTCACGGCCAGGTTGGAAAACACTTTTTTGCGCATTATCAAACAGCAGTAACAGCACTATTTCCTTTTGACGTGAACATCTGGTACGGGTTACCCGCCCAGGGAGTGACCGTGGACGATTTTGCCGACGACGCCTACGACCACACCGGCGTCAATTTCATCGGTGGAACGACTCTGCACGTGCGCACCGAGCGCCACGCCATCGAAGGAGCGGAGATGACGACGTATGGTAAAGCTCCCAAATGGGGCGCAGCCTGGAAGAAATTTGTCCATGAGAACGCCGCCAGGGTAGCGAATACCTACCTGCAGACGTCCACATTCCCCTATGAGACGTGTTACCTGGACCTCGATCCCGAGGTGAGTGACCCGCTGGGCGATCCCGTATGCCGAATAACCACAGGTGGGCCCAAGGAGAACGAGGTCAACGCGGTTCGCTACGCCCATCAAAAAATGGAGCAGTGGTTTCGCGAGGCGGGGGCCATCGCCGTTGAAGCCGGCCAACCCGGCATCCCTGCCCTTACCACTCACGCCTACGGGGGCACTCGCATGGGCGACGATCCGGACGCGAACGTTGTGAACCGCTGGGGCTTTTCGCACGAGATTCACAATCTGGGTATCCTCGGCGCTTCTGTGATGGGGACCAGTGGCGCCCGCAATCCGACGCTGACGGCGCAAGCACTTGCCTGGCGGACCGCAGCGTATCTCGTGAAGAACTGGAAATCTTTCACCTAAGGGAAAACGATGAAGAACAAGACGATACCTGGATTACTGCTGGCGATTAGCATGTGGGGCGCCACCGCGAACGCGCAATCCGCCATCACCTGCGACCGCGAATGTCTGCGCGGCAAGGTCACGCAGCTGCTCTATGCCTTCGTGAAGCACGACGTCAGCAAACTGCCCGTCTCCGACACGCTGCGAGTAACCGAAGACGCCATCGAGAAGCCGCTCGGGAAAGTCGGTCTGGTCAGGACAGTGACGCGTCTGCGCGGCTTTCGCCAGGATTTCATCGACGAGCGCGACGGCGTGGCGGGCGCCGACGTTGTGGTGGAGGAGAGCGGAGCGCCGGTGCTGCTGGTGGTACGCCTGAAGGTCGTCGAGGATAAGTTGACTGAGGTCGAACTCGTGGCCACGCGCAGCGCGGCAGAAGGGCTTATCTTCAACATCGACGGCTTGAGCGCGCCGAGCGAAAAGATGAACTACGCGCCGCGCCCCGAGCAGCTTTCCACCCGCGACGAGGCCATCAAGGCGGCGCTGCACTATCCGGCTGGGCTCAACGCCGCCAAGACTTTCGCCGATGTGAACGCGCCCTTTGCTGCGGATGCTTATCGCTACGAAAACGGCCAGGTGATGGCCGGTCCCGACTGCAGGTTTGCCCCCGGCTGTCAGAACATCTCGACGCAATCGCTCGCGATTTTCAATCGCCTGGGTAACGTACAAACGCGCGTCGTCGCCGTCGATGAACGTATGGGCATCGTCTGGCTGCGCATGGCTTGGGGTGCGCGCGAGCGCGGCGGGGACCAGCTCACGGTCTGGGAAGCGTTTAAGGTCTACGATGGCCAAATCCACGCTGTTGAAGCGTTCATGAAAATCTTTCCGGTGGAGAAGCGCAACGGGGGCTGGGAGTAGCGCCTAGGGCTACGAGATGCGAAAAGGGTTTACGAGAAAACCACAAGCGGACGAGCCCGCGACACGAACCAAGAACTACATAACGCCGAGCGGGCTACAGCGGCTCAAAGATGAGCACCGGTTTCTGCTCACCAGGGAACGCCCCGCCGTGACGGAGGTGGTGGCGTGGGCTGCCAGTAATGGCGATCGCAGTGACAACGCCGACTATCAGTACGGCAAACGGCGGCTGCGGCAGATCGATGGGCGGATTCGCTTTCTCACCAAGCGAATCGAAGCCGCGGAAGTGGTGGACCCGGAAACTCCGAGAGCGGGGCAAGCGGCGACGAGGGCATTCTTCGGAGCGACCGTGCGCTATGCCAATGACGCGGGAGCGGAGCGAGTGGTGAGCATCGTGGGCACCGACGAGGTCGATCTCAACCGCAACCACATCAGTTGGCTGTCGCCCTTGGGACGCGCGTTGCTGAAGTCGGCAGCGGGCGATAGCGTAGTTCTCCAAGCGCCGCGCGGTACAGAATACCTGACCGTTCTGGACGTGCGTTACGAGCGCATTTCTGTGGAGCCGTTCCGTGAACCACCTGGCTCCGAGGCCTCTGCAAAGGGATCCCTCGCCGAAGCCAATCCACCTGACGAAGGTTAACGACTGCTCCGAGCGGATCGTCGGAAACACACGTAAACGAAATCTGAGTCCCAGGCGCCGCCGCTTATCTCATTACAGAAAGATACTCCGCCCAGGGACCCACTTCCTGCTTGTAACGCTTCGCCATAACCCGGCTGACCTGCAGGATATGCCCAAGATCGTGCGCGGTCCATGTCGCCACCAGTTGCCGCAGCGTTACTCGACCCAACGCGGGATGGGTACCCATCAAATCCAATTGGGCTGGCTGCAAATCCAGAGCTCGAAGCTGCACGAGATTGTCGGCGCGCCGCTCGGCAAATTCGTCCAGCAATGCAGCGATCGGTATGCCTTGGCTATCGCGGAACTGCGCGTCTCGATCGAAGGGCTCAAAGGGTTGATGGGGGCCATGCTCCAGGATGATCATCACGCGCGCCACCCAATCCGTTTTCTCCCCGTGAATCAGATGACCGATAACCACGTGTGGACTCCACGTGCCGGGCCCTTCGGTGGCCGTGGTCCACTGCTCCGGGAGGCCGCGCAGCATGGCATCGAGCGTCGCAGGAGTCCGCGTCAGTACGGCGAAACATTCCTCCAGGAAAAGGCCGCTCATGAATCCATGTTAGTCTCGCCGAATCCTTCCCGCGAATTCATCCAAATCGCTGCCGTTCCCAAAAGGTAATGGGCCGGCGCGCATTTGACGATAATCAACCATGAATGCTCTTTATTGGCCGCGGATAACGGCGGCTGCCACCATGCTCTGCGCGGTCGCCGTGGCCCAGCCCCCTCGCGAGAGTAGTTTCGAACTTGAGACCTCTCTCTTCGTACAACTTCCGGGAGGACAAAGCATGCCCGGTGCCGTCCAACTGGTCTGGATTCCAGAGCCACTCGAAAAATACTGCCTTGGAAAGACGCACGAGCAATGCGCCTCCATGGATTTTTGCATTCGCACCACGACCAAAAACGTCTCCACATGCCGGAACTTGGCCGTGGATTTGGCGCATCTGCCAGCCTACCCCGCGGACATGCGTCCTAGGCGCATGATGAGCATTGCCCTAATTCCGCCTACGATAATGCAGGGCTGGAACGAACTGGTAGCCTATATCGCTCGCGTTCCCAGAGAAAAGCTCGAACATTTCTCACCGACGGTCCGCGTCAAGGCCAAAGTCACCTTCATCCGAAGACCCGACGATGACGATTTTCGAGTGCTCGAAATCCTGTCCGTCCCCAAGCCTTATTAGGTCGCGTTCCGCACCAGAGCTCTATTTACGCACCATATGAAATGGGGCTGGGTTGGACTCACAAATGAACTCCAGAAGATCGGTGTCCGGAAGCAACGTGTAACGGTAGGGCTGCGTCCATTTGGACTCGTAGGTCTTGGGGTCATCAATGGTAACGTTCAAATCCATGTGGCCGAAATCGACGCGTTTGAAACGTTCAGTAACAAACAGCGCATCTGAGGAAGGGTGCGCCCCCATATCGATCGGCCAAACCCGGTCGTTGAAACCCGTGGTCTCAACCACGAACTCATCGTCTTCCCAATGTCCCACCGAGTATCCCATCCAAGTGGGGTTGAATTGCTTGATATCTTGCGGAAGTTTCCGTCCATCGGTGAAGATTTGGCGTCGGAGCGAGTACATTTCATACAGGATCAGAGTCTTATCCGGCGTGTGGACGATTTCGAACGGATACGGCTCGGTGTTCGCGTGCGGCACCCCGTTGGGCAGGCAGCGAACCTTCGGATCGTTCAGCATATTGTTTTCCATGCGCGCATCGAATTCCTTTTGCGCGGCGGGCAGCATCTTCGAAGTTTTCACGGTGCGCGAAGGTGGATTGGGTCTGGCTCCCGGGGGCCCCCAGTTGTCGCCCAGCCAAATGCCAGAAAGATCGGGCTTGCCGTCGGCCTGCTTGGGAGCCGGGGCCGTCATGTTCACCTTGCCATTCGGCAAACGTGGAACATTTTTCTTTTCGTAATGGATCCACTGCCCGAAAGCAGGAGTGAATGCGGAGACGAGGATCGATGCCAAAGCGGCATTCAGAAGAAGTTTGTGATCTCGAACGGCCATGGCTTTTCCCTTCTGGCGAGACTCTTGGCCGCGCGCACACGAGGAGCCGGCCATTGATCATCGTATCTACGTTGAGGAGCTTTGTGATACTGGCGCCGACGGCCTTTTTGCGCCGAGACGTTGGCGGAAGCGGTAAAGTCAACGTGGCTTGGGTTTGTTGGGAATACTAAGCGACAATCTCCACACGGTCGAGGTAAGTGGACAGCGCCAGAATCTGACTTCGAATTTCACCCCATTGTCCGCCAGGGCGGCCAACGCCACCGCCGCGCCAGTCCGCGTGATTTCGGGGAAGCCGTAACCTTCACCCTCGCCTTTGAACCGGTGCCCTACCCGGCGGGCAAGTTGGCAATCTTTCGAATCGCCGTCCGCTAGAATTTCGTTCATGTCGCTGCGGACCTTTGCCAGGTAGCTGGGAACCAAATCTTCAGTACCCCTCCGGCGGAGTGATGCGAGTTTTTCCGCTGACGTTCCGCGCGATGGCCTCTAGAAGAGTCGCCTTCTTGATCGGTTTGGTAAGGTGCTCCGTACAACCCGCTGCCAGGCTCCGTCCGGCTCCATCTCCGGCAGCGTGAGCCGTCAACGCCAGGATGGGTATCGGGTGCACGCGGGTTGCCGCTTCCCACTGACGAATGACGGTCTCGAGCCGTGCCCGCAGCGCAGCGTCCTCGGAAATAACACGTGCAATAGCCCGCCCAGTGCGCCGATCTTCGAGCCTCATGCAGAACCGGTCCTCGCTGCTCGGCCAACTCCGATTCGAGGATAGTTCAGCAGATCGCAGCGCTGATGATGTGGCGTGATAGACTCGATCCTCGGAGCTTGATCCATGCGCTACGCATTCGCGGTTGCACTCTGCCAAAATTGATGGAATCAGGCTCTGATTCCAAGAGATGACCGACATACTATGTCCAACGAAGAACTGACGGCGCGAGTGGTTAGCGTCATTACTGCGACCCAACATCTTCCTCAGGGCAAGGTCACCGCTGACAGTACCTTCCAGGAGCTCGGCATCGATTCGCTGGATGGAATCAATATCCTGTTCGCCCTCGAAAGCGAATTCAACATCAATATTCCGGACGAGGGCGTGCAAACCTTGCAATCCGTTCGGGACGTGGTCGACGGCATCGCCAAACTGCTTGACAGCGGCAAAGGGAGCCAACCGGCGGTCGGCGCTTGAGCCCCCGCCGCGTCGCCGTCACTGGCGTGGGGGTCATCTCGGCGCTCGGCGGCAACGCCCGCGAGTTCTGGCTAGCGCTGCAGGCCGGACGCTCTGGCATAGCTCCTATCGAACTTGTCGACCGCACCTTGCTCCGTTTCTCCAACGGCGCCGAGGTTCGCAATTACGCGCCTGGGCAATACTTCGATGAAAGGAGCTGGGGCTCCTAGACCGCTTTGCTCAATTCGGCGCCATTGCGGCGCGCGAAGCGATCGCCGCCGCGGGCATCCAGTGGACCACCCAGTTGCGTGAGTCGACCGCAATTATTACCGGCGCTTGCACCGGAGGCCAAACCACCGTAGATGACGGCTTTGTTGATTTGTATCGCAACAATAATCCCCGCGTTAATCCCTTCACCATTCCGCGTACTATGGAAAACGCACCGGCCAGCAGAATCTCACTCGAGGATCGGATAGCGGATTGCATTCGGGAGTTATCTCGTCTTCGCTATCGTTGGGGTTCCTGGAAGTCATATCCCGGCGAGCGTAAGCCGGCGGCGAACTGGGCTGCCCGGACTACGTTCTCCATCAAGGCGGCTACGGTCACTGGGCCCACTCCCTTGGGCACCGGAGTGATGAACGATGCAATGTCCTTCACGCGTTCAAAGTCAACATCGCCGTGCAACTTACCGTCCGTGCCCACACGGGTGGCGACGTCGAAGACCGCCGCCCCCGGCTTGACCAGGTCCCCTGTAATCAAGTAGCGCTCACTACCGACTGAGCTGATGATGATATCCGCGGACCGCAGGAAGAAGTCATGGTCTGTGCGCCGCGTGTAACGATGGCACCATACTGCGGTTGCGTTGCACATGCGCCCGCCAAGCATGTGATGAATAGGTTTAGCAGTAATGTCGTTGCGTCCAACAATGACCGCGACTTTGCCTTCGGTTTCGATTCCATAGAAGGCGATCATGCGCCGGACAGCCAATGCCGTGGCCGGGAGATGAAGCATCTTTTCAGTCTGTGCGCGATATAGTTCAGGAACGGTAGCGCGAGAGATCCCGTCAACGTCTTTTTCACCAGGGATAGCGTCAAATACGTCAAACTTGTTGAGGCCTGCGGGCGGCTCTTCAATGTGGCGGGGCAACGGCAGTTGCACAAGAATCGCGTGGACGGCGGGTTCGTCGCCCAGACGGCGCACATAGTCGCGCAGCGCCAGAGCGCTGATGTCGTCATCCAGGTTATGCAACTCGGCACCCATGCCCAGGTGCCGGCACGATTCCATTTTCTTTCCGACATAACGCAGCGAGGCCGCGCTCTTGCCTACCAGCACCACGTCCAAGCGCGGGATGACATTGTGGTTTCTTAGCAGTTCCTCGATCGCGGCCCGGACGCCTTGTTCAATCCGGTCGGCAACCGGTTTGCCGTACATCATTTCTGCCATGTGCATCGATTCGGAATTGAAAGAAAACGCCGAGGCTTACACCCGCGATGCCAGCCTCGGTCCTAACAGTGCATCTCCAGGAGCAGACCCAGCACCAGCAAGGACAACACACTAGCCCCAAGCCACGTCACGAACCACGTCACGAACCACCGCAATTTGTTCGGAGATCTCAGATTTGATTCTGTGGGGTATTGATGGGGACGCAACGAAGGTGGGCGAACCCGGTGCAGCACCACTGACCACTGGTCCCTCATGCTACCTCGCAGCACAAGGAATGATACGCCAGTTCTAGAAGGAATGGAAGTACCTAAGCTTGTTTTTCAGCGTTGAAAATTTATTGCATCCAGCTTTATCTAGGCTGCATCTTCCCCCTTCGCCTTGAAAGGAGCCAGACGATTTGTGGGAAAAATCTTCAAGTTAAGAAATCAGCGTAGAGCCACTTTGTCTGAGGAGGATCACCGGACGGTAATCCCCATTCCGGCCAGGGCCACGGTCGTTGTTGTGGGGGGAAACCTCGACGAAGACCCATTTGTCGAGATTCGCTATCGAGGCAGAGTGCTCCTCATGCATTCCGACGACCTTCGTAATAGCGGAGAACTGTTGGGAAAATTGCCGTAGTGCCAGTTTCTCGCTTGCCTGCATTACACACGGCCTATCGCTCGTTTGGCTTGCTGTTGGGCTTGCCATTTCTCATAGGTAGTAAAGTCGGTCTGCGTCAGCTTTTTCGACGCCGCGTGTTTCTGCGCCGTCTTACGGACTCTTGACCAGCAGTCGTTGGCGTCCCGGTTGTGGACGTGGGCAAAGTCATTGGGATTGTCGCCAGCCGTTTCTGGCCGCTGAATACGGACATACTTCTGGTAGGGCGTGTCGATAAGCAGATTACAGACGTTGCATACAGTCTTTCCATTGCGTAGCATACTGACCTCCTCATAGTCCTCGAGAAAAGCGCCGAGTTTCGCGGTGGCCTCGAATTGCGGGATTGGATCGAGCGTCTGAAGGCCCTCGCAAAACTGTTTGAGAGCAACCATACGGTGCGCGGTGCAAAATCTTTCACTAGTCCATGGCTCGGTGATGGCATACACTGGGAGCGGCAAATGCCGCATCTGCATGGCCAGCGCGTTGGTTGGGAGGGCTGCAAGAGAGGAAATATGAAAGCAATTGTAGTTCACCAATATGGCGGTCCTGAAGTACTCAAGTTCGAGGAGTACCCTGATCCAGTGGCGGGTCCGGGCCAGGTGCTGGTGCGGGTCGCGGCCGCGAGCGTGAATCCGATCGACTACAAACGACGTGCCGGGTTAACGAAGGATTTTTATCCCATCCATTTCCCCGGCCTCATAGGAGTCGATATGGCGGGGACTGTGGTCAAAATCGGGCCGGGAGTGGAAGACTTTTCCGCGGGCGACCAGGTCTTCGCTATGGCGGACAATACCTACGCCGAACTTTGTGTCGTGAATGCGGACGTCTTGGCGAAGATCCCCAAAGGGCTCGATTTGATCCAGGCGGCGGCGCTACCCCTGGTGACGACGACCGGCAACCAGCTCCTTTCAGCTACGGGAATCAAACCGGGCCAGACGGTCATGGTCGTAGGTGCTCTAGGAAATGTTGGGCGTTCGGCGGTATTCACCGCGAAGGAACGCGGGGCGACTGTGATCGCGGGGGTTTTGAAGAGGCAGATGGATGAGGCGAAGACTCTGGGCGCGGATCAGGTGGTCGCAACCGACGACGACACCGCGAGTCGGAATCTTTCGCCGCTCGATGCGGTGGCGGATACGGTCGGCCGAAGAACCGCCGAGGAGCTGATCGCCAAGGTCAAGCCGGGAGGAGTGTTTGCTTCGGTTGAAGGGGCGCCGCAAAACGCAGCGAAGTTCCCATCGGTAAAGGTGGCGCCAGTATTCTCGAAATTCGACAGGAAGACGCTCGAGTTCATGGCCGAAGCGGTGCGGGATGGCAAGCTAGTAATCCCGATTGGCCGGAAACTGCCGCTCAGTGAAGCGGCCCAGGCGCAAGCAGCCGCGGAAAAGGGTGGTATCGGAAAGATCTTGCTGGTGCCTTGAACTCTTCGTTGAACAGAGCTGTGGAACCTCAATCGAGCGGCAGCATGTAGCCCGGTGTTTTGCCCAAACGGCCGCCAAAGGCCTGAGCATCTAACGCTGCCATGTCCCACGAGATCCAAGAATGGGGCGAGATTCGTATCGCGACATCGTCAAACGATGCAAACACCGGTCCAATGTGAGGATCGGAAATGGCTGCCAGACTCAAATATCGGCCGTGTATGCGCCGATTTATTTCTTGGGACCGGGAATCTGAAATCACTTCCACGCTTCCCGCAGCCGTTACACCACGCTCCGTCCCAGGCTTGCGCGCGTCGATCATCAGCGAAGCCTTCGGTCGCGCCAGCAAATTGCGAGCTTTTTGGGTTTTGGAAGACGTCGCGACGAAGAGGCAGCCATCCTCGAAAAGGTACCAGACTGCAGTCAAGTGGATGGTCCCATCTGGATTCTCGGTTCCAAGTGTCGCAATGTAGCGCCCTTGTAGCAGTTCTTGGAAAGCCGGGTCCAGTGTCTGAGTAGGCATCTGCCCTCCGCAATCTCCGCACGAGTTCGGCGGGAATAGATTCTTTTCTCGTACGACAGTATTATCTCCCAACGCTAGGGCACCGGCGTTTTCCAGCCCTCGATCTGATTGACCGTCACCCCATCCACCCATACCCGAAAATATCCCGAGTCGCCGCGCCCTTCCACCCGCTCCGGAGTTTCAGTGGCGATCTCCGGCTTCTTCCATTTCCCGTGCATCACCTTTCGGTAGAGTTCGAAAAACGTCCGCGCCGATTCCGGCGAGTCCCACGCCGACGCCATCTCCAACACCGGGAACTTCTCGCGCTTGTGCTCCAGCAATTCGTACGACGCGCCCACCAGATGCTCCGCCGCCGCAACGCCTTCGTCCGCGCTGGTATATTGCTCCAGCAGCACCCGCAGGTCGAACTCACCTAACGTGCCATCGGCCAGTTTGCGGAACTCGCGCGCACCAGGCGCAGCGGGCGGCTTGGGGATCGCCACTCCGGCGTGCTCGAGGTAACGCTTGGGATGCAGAATCTGGCCGCTGGATGCCGGCGGGCGCACGAACACTTCGGCAAACGCGTCTTTGCCGAGCTTGCGGAACACGGCGTCTTGAAACGCCAGCCCTTCGGCATACGGAAACACCAGCGACTCGCGGATGTACAGCGGCGCCTGCGAGAACACCGGATACTGCTGGACCGCGGAACTCTCCACGCTCTTCTTCATCATCTCGATCATGGACGCCGGAACCTCCGTCGGGCTGTGCGCTTCCCTAGCGAGATAAGCCACCATCAGCCAGGTGGCCTGCCCCTCCATCACGGCTTGCCGGGCAGTGGCGTCGTCATCGCTCTTCATCCCTTCATGGATGAATTTCGCCAGGTGGAAATGCTGATCCGCCAGAGCATGCGCCATTTCGTGAATCAGCGCCACACGTTCTTCGTCTCCTTCACCCGCGCCCTTGAGGACGAACAACCGTTTCTGGTTGTAGTCGTAAAACGCCGCCGCCTGTTCGGTCAGCAGCTCCAGCGTATTGCGGCGCAGATCGAAATCCTTCGGAACCAGGCCGAGCATCTTCAGCGTCAGCTCCTCGGCCCGCACATCGTCGGGCTTCATGGTTTCGCGCAGCCGCTGCTCCAGGTACTTGCGGAGCTGGTCCTTGGTGATCAAGGCGTAGGGAACATCGCGCGTGAACGCCAAGCCGGTAATCGCCGACAAGCCTTCCTTGATAGCGCCGATCTGTGTGAACAGCTCCTGCGCGGGCGCCGCCGCGATCAACACCACAGCGGCTATCAGTGAAGCAATGACTGAGAACAAACGTTTCATGAGACAATGAACCTTAATGGTAGACGAGAAACAGTATTCATCTGAAGCGCGCGGAAGCGGGACGTTCATCATCAGCAAGCCCAAGCGGAAGTCCGGCAAGCTCCGCCAGTCGAGATTGAAGAAGCCGCAGCGGGGCGCGCGCAAGTAGTACCTGGTACTCGGGCGCCTGTCTGGCACCTTGGCACAGTCCTGGCGTGGGCGAGTTCCGGTACCTCTTGGTCCTGAGAATCCATCCGCGGGGCGCTAGAATATAGCAGGCGAAATGGCAGTCCTTCGCAAAGTCGCGCTGGGCCTCTTGCTTGCGGCGTCGGCGGCCGTCCTGCTCCTGGCGGCTCTTGAACTCTGGAATTACCGGCAGTGGGCCTACCTGCCCATTCGCGAGCCTGCGTCCAACCAGGATGGTCGCGCGCGCATCCTGCAGGACCGCATGGACTTTCTCACCAAGCGCGTCGGCGATATGGAACTGCTGGTTCTGATTCTGCTCGGGACCTCCGGACTGTACGCCATCGTGTTCGTCGCCTCTTCCTACTTCAGCGCCGCCAGCTTTTCGCGGCAAGCCGGCCAGACCGTCAGCCAGATCCAGGATCAAATTGGCCTCGCCATGGGCGATCTGCGCGAGCTACAGGAACAGACCGAGCAAAAGCTGAAGGAAATGCTGACGCCCGCGATTCCCGCGCCCGCAACCCCGGCCACCACCGCAATCCCTGCAATACCCGAAGCACCCGTCACTCTCGAAGCAAGCCCCCAACTCGGAGCAAGCCCCGATCCCAGAGCAAGCGACGATCCAGTAGCAGACCCCAGCTATGACCGGCAAATCGCCGAGATCGCCGCGCGGGTGGCCGCTTGGCAGGCTGGTCCGCTCAACGAGGAATCGACACTTGGGATACTCCGCGACGAGACCACGGCGGCGCATCTGGACGCGATCGCGGGTTCCAAGCTTGCCGCGCTCCCTGAGTTGTATCTCGGTTTTTCGCGCATCTACGCTGGATCGGATTCCGCCCGCTCACGGTTTTATCTCGATCGGGCGCTGCGCCTGGCCCCTCCCAGATCGCCGCTGGCTTCCGAGATCCATTACGAGCTGGCCTGCCAATTCGCCGCCTCGCACGATTTCGCGCGCGCCATGCCTGCGCTAACCGGGGCCTTCGAGCATCAGTTCAGAGCTTTGGAGGAACGGCTGGCGGGGGACATCGAGGAAGGCGGTCAACTTTATGAGCTGGCTTCCACGCCGCCCTTCGACAAAGCCATCAACGATCTGTTACTCAACATGAGCATCGGCATCGGCTAAACAATACATGCCGCTTGACGCGCGCGGTTCAGAACCGCGACCGTGAGGGAGCGGAAACTAGAAAATGAAGCTCAGACCGCCGCGCAGCGCGCGTGGCGACTGCACCAGCATCACCTGCTGGCCGCCTTGGCTGATGGGTAGGTAGCCTTGCGCCAGCCCGTTCTGCAACTCCGCGGTTGCCTCCATACGGCCGGGAATGCCCAGCACCATGGGGAGCGGCTGGCGGACGCGCAAGTTCAAGCCGGTTGCAGCGTATAGGTTCTGAGTCAGGTAGGCATGATCCGGCGTGATGGTGTCGTCGTAATCCATCCACTCGTAGCTGCCGGTGATCACGGTGCCAGTCACTGGAAGCCTGGCGGAAGCACGCGCGCTGGCCCAGAACCGCTGTGAAGTATGCAGCCGGTCGCGCAATGCATCGGCGGTGTTAGCGAACATATCCTGACCGTCGGCCGCCAGTGCGCCGCTGCTGCCGAATGAGGTTCCTACTTGCACCCGGTTGCCCAAGGCCCGCGATACCGATGCGGCGAAACCCATCCGCTGGTAGCTGCCGGCATCCAGAACGCTGTTCTGCGAAGAAATATCGGGCAGCAGATCACCCGCCGCGAAGGCGCCCGCTGGCGCAACCACGGTCATGGCCGCATTGTTCACTCGCTCGCTATAGCCAGTTAAGTTCAGCGTGGTATCGCGAATCCTCTTCTCGTACCCGATCTCAAAATCCTCGGTCCGTTGGATGGCCGCGCGTCCATCCAGCAGCGACAGACGGGGGAGGACCGAAAGCGCCGCCAGATCCTGAGCCAGCGCTTCGCTGTCGCCGCGAGCGGGCTCCTGGGGGCCGGATGAATCCATCAGCAATTCGATGGGAGGGCCGCCCGAGCTGAAAGCTAGCTTCAGGGTACCCGCCGTCCCGAGGTCGTAGGTGAGCCGCCCGTATCTGCTTAGCAAGTTCACGTGATCCATATAGGTCACTGAGTCGAGTGAGCCGCCATAATCCAGCCGCAGGTTTTCGGTCAACTTCATGCTGTCATGCAGAGACACCGACATGTTGCGCAGCGCGGGCGAACCGTCCGTCTGTCCTGTCAGATAAACCTGCTGGACCGTCACCGAGACTACCGGACCCATTCCATCGTGGCTGTAGCTGGTGCGGAAGCCGGACGCCGGGAGTCCCGTATGCGCGCTATAGCCGAGATTGCCGCTCAGTAGAACCTGATTGTGGCCGAACACCGAGGTGGCGAGTGCGAACGCCGTGCCCAAATCCGACTGGGCGGACGAACTGCCCAGCGATCCCGCATCGCCGGCCGAGAGATTCAAGACTCCCCGAGTGTCGGAAAATACGCTGGCGGACGAAGATTCGCTCGGTTTTCGAGCCGACTGATCCGCATCGGAGCCATCGAAGCCGGGCAGCATCCGCAACACCGGCCGTGTCGATGCGGACTCCTTCAGCACCCACTTCCAGTCGTCGCTCATCAGAGCGCCCTCGCCGGGCTTGGCATACACCAGTTCGATGGAGCTTAATACGCTGGCCATATTGACGTACAGCAAGCTCTGCATGCCCGGTTGCACCGCGATCTTCTGTTTCACCGCTGGAATAAAACTCGCGAGCGACACCCGCACCGAATAAACATCCGGTGTGAGCAGGGCGAAGCCGAACATTCCGCGCTCGTTTGTCATCGCGCGATTGAGTACGCGCTCGGAGCGATTGAAGAGCAACACGGAAGCGCCCATCTGCGGAACGCCGCCGGAATTCCGCACCACTCCAGCGATGCTGCCCGCAAGCGGGACGCCAGTTGCCGGGAAGGCCGCCGGCGCGCACAAGAAAAGCACCGCAATCACGCTAGCTGCGAGTTTGGGTCGAACGGTCTGCATCCGGACTCTGCCGCGGACGGGCCAGGTACGCCCGCGCGCCTCAAACCTACTTTACCGTAAAATTCGCGGTCGGGGTTAACGTTTGATTACTGTTCCTATCCACGACCTTCATATTCAACGTGTACTGACCAGGCTCCAGCGATTGGAGCGGCAGGAGCTTCTCCACCGTCACCTGCTGCGAGGACGCCCCCGGGATGGCGGTTACTTCCTCGGTATAGTGCAGCACGGGCGCCGACGCGCCGGTTTTGGTGATTTCGTATTCGATGGTTGCGTTCGGCTTATTGGTCTTTTCAGTCGGCGAGAAATTGTAGAACTGGGTGTAGATTCCGAGCTTTTCGCCGCGATCGAAGATGTCGGTTAGCCGCGGCCGGACTTTGGTGTCGCCGATCACGAACTGGCCGGCGCCAATGCTATGAGTTGAAACCTTCTCGATCAGGTCCGCCAGAATAAGGCTGCTCGCAGACAGTTTTTCATCGTCAAAATGCGGTACGTTGAGCGCCATTGGATAGGTGGTCATGTTTCCGCCGGTAACGTCCTTGCAAACGATGTTCAGGCGGTACGTCCCGGGCGCCAGCGGAATCTCTTTCTGATAGATGGACGCGCCATCGACAGCCTTGGACAGCATGTTGGCCGGCACTTCCACCGTAACCGGATCTTCAAAGGTATTCACCACCCGCCCGGTAATGGACGTGATGCGCCCGAAGATGTTCACCGTCGCTTTTGCGATGTTGTCCTTCTGAGTGAACTGCAGATCCTTGCGTTGGAGCTCGATGGTCACGGTGGTGAGGATAGTTGAATCCGTGATCTTGATGTAGTCCGCCCGCGCCTTGAACGGCAGATTGTTGTAGCGGATGCTGGAGCTGACCACCGCCTGCAAATCCTTGAACTTTACCTCGGGAGGCTTTTGCAGGTTCGCAAATTGCCCTAGCCGCGTGAACTCGTTCATGCTCTCCGGCAGCGGGTTGGCTCCGGTTCCCAGCGTCGTGCCGTCGGTGCGGGTGAAGCGCTGCGACTTGTCCGCCGTGCCCATCTGCTCTGCCAGCGTCAGACCGGCGCCCGGAACGTAGGTCAGGGCGTCTTTCTCCGACGGGTCCATGGTCATGCGGAACTCGCCCGACATAGTGGTGTCCACGAATTCGATTTTTACGTTGGTTCCCACTCCCTCGATGTAGCGGTAGGTCCAGTCGATAAAGGGGAACGATGACGTAGTGCCGCCGCCTTCTTCAATCGGCCGGTCATACGAGCCGCCCGAAGAATGATCGTCGATCTCATCGGGCGGGCCATACATGATGTACATGCGGCCCCGGTCCGTCTTCCATCCCGGAATACCCGACGGGAAGTGATCGTTGGCGTACGCAATGCGCCGGTAATGCTCTTCCTTGTACTCGTTCTCCTCGGTGTCGGGGGTCGGATCGCGCCTGAGCCAGAACTGCTCGATGAACTCTTCCTTTTCGTCGTTGGTGCTGAGCCTCTTAAACGCCTTACGTTCTTCGTCGGTGATGATGTACGTCACATCTTCGTTCAACCACTTCTTGTAAGGCCCCTCCAGCTCTTTGCGGAGTTTATCTTCCTGCTTTTTCCTCTGCTTCTCGGTCATCGGCTTGGCGACCGTGTCGCGTGGCGCGGGAGCATCCGCCGCCGCTGGTGCCGCTGCCTGAGAGGTGGTTTGAGGCGCGGCGCACAGCCAAGCACCCGCCAAACCCATGGCAGCCGTGCCCAACCAAGCAACAAAGTGCTTTCTTTTCATACAATTCACCGCCAGATGAGAATCCAAGCTGTTATCATTCTAGGCCCTAAGCGAGAATCGGTCAAGAGAGGGACGCATGAGACCTTTAACGGGTTCCCCCAAAGAATACGGCCGCCTGCGGCCTGCCTAGTGATGGAAGCCCGCGCCGTCCACCGTCGGCTTGAGACCGGGCTGGCCAGAGAACCAGTCCAGATGCCGGCGAATATCCCGCAGCAGCATGTCGGCCAGATCGTTTGTGAACCCGTTGCGCACCACCACACGTTGCACCACCAGATCCTGCCGGTTGGCCGGCATCCGGTAGGCGGGCACCTGCCAGCCGCGATCGCGGAGCCGGTCCGCCATGTCGTACAGCGACCAGTGCGCCGGCTCGGTTGGCTTGAGCGTCCACGCTATGACCGGCAGGTCGCGTCCATCGCTGAGTAGTTCGAACGGACCCATTTCACCAAGCTGTCTGGCCAGATTGACGGCCACGTCCTGACAAGCCTGGTGGATGGAACGATAGCCCGACCTGCCGAGCCGGATCAAATTGTAATACTGCGCCACTACCTGGCTGGCCGGGCGCGAGAAGTTGATAGCTAGCGTAGGCATGCTTCCCCCAGGTAATCCACATTGAAGATCAGGTCCGGATGCAGATCCGACATCTCGCGCCAGACGATCCAGCCTACGCCCGGGTAGACCAGCCCATATTTGTGCCCGGAGGTGTTGATGGATTTCACGCGCGGCAATTGAAAATCCCAGCGCAGCTCGGGCTGGATAAAGGGCGCCACGAAACCGCCGCTCGCGCCGTCGACGTGGATGGGAATGTCCAGCCCAGTTCTCTCCTGCAACTGGTCAAGCGCGGCGCTCAACGCACTGACGTTTTCGTAGTCGCCGGTGAAAGTGCTGCCCAGCACAGCGACCACGCCGACGGTGTTCTCGTCGCAGGCCGCCGCGGCGCGCTCGGGATCGGTGACATACTGGCTGCCTTCCAGCGGCACCGGCCGCTCCTCCACGTCCCAATAGCGCAGAAACTTGTGCCAGCACACCTGCGTGTTCGTGCCCAGCACCAGGTTCGGCCGATCCACCGGCTTTCCCAGCTTCTTCATCTTCTCGCGCCAGCGCCATTTCAGCGCCAGGCCGCCCAGCATGCACGCTTCACTGGATCCGATGGTGGAGGTGCCTATGGTGTTGGCCGGATCGGGAGCATGCCACAAATCCGCCAGCATGTGCACGCAACGCATCTCCAGCTCGGCCGTCTGCGGATACTCGTCCTTGTCGATCATGTTCTTGTCGAACGTGTCGGTCATCAGGCGCTGGGCTTCCGGCTCCATCCACGTACTACAGAAGGTTGCGAGATTAAAACGCGAACTGCCGTCAAAGATCAGCTCGTCGTGGATCAAATGGTAGGCCGTGCTGGGTGGCATGCCTTCGTCGGGAACGGCATGGCGCGGCGCCGGCCCCAGCAGCCATTTCCGAGCGTACATGGGGCGCATCACGCGCGTCAGCTCGTGTCCCCGCTTCGCATCGTGGGTTACAGCATCATGGGCTGCAGCATCGTGGATGCCAGGATCGTGGCTCATGTACTCACTTCCCCGTCGGCCGCTCGGCAGCCTTATAGATTTTCACGAACTTATTGCGCTCGTTCGAAATCGTGAACGACCCGTTTCCCTCGGCCGTCAGCTTCAGGTATTGCCCCGGCCCCTGTTCGTCCACGTTGGCGATGAACGAATCCGGGACGTTGTGCTCCTTGCCGCCCTCCAAGGCGTAGTGCAGTTGCCACAGGTCCTCCAGACCCGGTGAATTCTTCACGATCTGCCAGGCATCCGGGCTGGCGCCCTTGCGCGCGCCGTTGTTCATGATGGCCACGCGCGGATGCACCGCGTCCACCAGCGCCGGGGAGTTCGACTGATTCAGCCCGTGATGCGACACCAGCAGCACGTCCACCGTGCCGATCGGATTGTTAGGGCACATCAGCTCCAGCTCTTTGTTCCACGTCAAATCACCCAGATCGAGGAACCGGAATTTCTCGAACGTCACCAGCACTCCGAGCGAATGGGCGTTCTCGGTGGGATCGGGGTCGCGTTTGGGGGTGGTTGCGCAGTAGGGATTCGGCTGGCCGGCTCCTTCGAGCGGCGTCTGGATATGGTCGCCGTCGCCCGTCAACACCTTCACCGATATCCCCTTGATCGGTACCACGTCACCCGGCTTCAACACCTTATGTTCGCCGCGCTGCAGGGTTTTCACGTAATCGCTGTAGTCTTCCTTGGTCACCTTGGAATCCTCGGTGTTGGGCCCATGATCCAGGAAGTTCAGGATCTTGATGCGATCCGCCAGCTGCGGCACGCCGCCCACGTGGTCGCGATGGTAATGGGTGATTAGCAAATAATCGATCTGCTTGATCCTGGCCGCCTTGGCCGCCTGCACGATCCGGTCCGCATCGCGCCCCTCAAATCCACGCCAGCCGGTGTCGATGAGCAGCGATTGGCCCGACGGACTGACGATCAGCGTCGACTGGCCGCCCTCCACGTCCACGAAGTAGATTTCGAACGGCCTGCTACCGATCCCGAGCGGCCCCGCCGCCATCGGAGGAAGACACGCCGCTGTTAGAAACGCCGCCAGAACCATGCCTGCTCGCATGTGCCGCATCGTATCACACCCAGCTTGTATCGCCGATTGTCCGTTGCCGGTGTCACATTGCCGGAACAGCAGGCGAAATCGTAACGTAATAAGGAGTAGGAACCCGATCGGGAAAAAGAGCTCATGCCATTTTGCTGCCAGTGCGGACAATCCGTCAGTACTCGCGACGTTTATTGCGCCACGTGTGGAGCGCGTCAGCCTTCGTCCGCGCCGCCCGCTGTGGAATACATGCAAGGCATCAGCCCGCGCACCGCTTCGCTGCTGTGCTACGTCCCGATTCTGGGGTGGATCGTCGCCATCGTGGTGCTGGCCTCAGCGCGCTTTCGCGATAACGTCCGCGTCCGCTTCCACGCCTTCCAAGGTCTTTATCTCTTCGTCGCGTGGCTGATCGTCGATTGGGTGCTGAGCCCGATGTTCGTGTTTTGGGGTCCGTTTCATCATGTCTTTCCGGCGCTCTTCAAAGCTCTCATTTTCGGCGCGTGGATTTTCATGATCATCAAGACTTCGCAAGACGAGACCTACAAGCTGCCCATCCTGGGCGATCTGGCCGAGAAATCCGTCTCCGAGCAGCGCTAGCTCAGTCCGGTTCAATTCCACTTCTTGAGCCGCGGCCATATCTCCTGCAGCGGCGCGTGTATTCCCTGGCAGTAGAAGACATCGAAATGCTGGTATGGCATCGAATAGGGATGATACACGCGCCCAGCCTTTCGCACGTTGGTGAAGAGCTTTTCCAGATCCTCCTGCCGATCGTCCATCACGATCATGCTCTCGCCGGTGTATTCGCGAGGGCCCCAAAGAAAATAGCTCTGGTGCGTGCTGATGGCCGGCGGCAAACCGTACTTTGGACCAAACAGATCGATGGCTCCGGCCTGCCCGTAGCTTTGCGCGAAGATCGCAGTGCGCGCGCGAACATCCGGCGGCAGGGCGTTGTAGACACTCGCCACCGACGCCGCCATCTCGTCCCATCCGAATTGATCCGCGAAAATCTGTGGAAGAGGTCCCAGTTCGTGAGTCTCGATCGCCGGCTGATTTAGACCCAGAGCCTTCGTGTATCGAACGTACGTCTCCGGCGGCAGCACTGGAATCGCGAGCGGCGCGAGTACCGCGCCTCCCAAAAGCATCAAGACCGGATACGCAAACTTGAGCCAGGTCCATTTCGTCCGCGCCAGCCACTGCTCCCAGAGCACGCCGCCGCCAGCGAATAAAACGGGGAACGCGGGAAACAAGTAGTAAACTCTCGGGCTCATCCCGACGATCACCGCCGCGGTGAAAATCCACGCCCATCCGATCGCGCGAAAAGGCCTCCCCGCCTGTGTGAAAAAGTAAAACCAAATTCCGCCCAGCCAGATGGGCAACGTCAGCGGAAGCATCAGCAGGGTCTCCTGCATGAAAAACGCGACGGGGCCCAGTGGAACGTCGCGTCCGCTCGCGCGAATATTAGCTTGCAACTCCAGGAACGGAAAGTGATGCTGGATGTTCCAAAGCAAGTTGGGCAGGAAGATCAGAAACGCGATTGCGCCGCCCACCCACAGCCATCGGCTGGCCAGTAATCGGCGCTGCGGAGTCAGCAACAGCCCCAGCACAAGGCCCGCGCCGAAGATCAGCATCGAGTATTTGTTTTCCAGGCCGAAGCCTGCCAGAACGCCGAACCATATCCAGAGCTTTTCGTTTTGCGTTTTGATCAGGCGAATCAACAGATATGCGCAGCCCATCCAGAACAGCGGCTCGAAGGCGTTCATGGTCAGCAGTCCGTCGGCGCCCAATATTCCCGGCGCCACTAGCGTCGCCAAGGCCGCCAGCGCTTGCGCAAAGCGATTTCCGCCCAACTCGCGAGCGATCAGCGCGGTGAGCACCACCTCCGCCACTCCGGCCAGCGCGGGCAGCAAGCGAATCGCAGCCAGCGATTGGCCAAACATGGATCGCCACAACCACGTAACGAGCGCAATCAGCGGCGGCTGGTCGACATAGCCCCAGTCCAAATGCCGGCTGCAGGCCAGATAATACAGTTCGTCGACAAAATGGCCATAGTGCCGGCCCGTGTAGAAGTACACCAGCAGCTTCGCTGCCGCAAGGGCCAGCACGATCGCGCCGGCGCCGGTCAACCTTTTCAATATGCGGCTTCCAAGAGAGCCAGCACTTCTTGCTCCGTCATCGGCCGGTCCACTACGCCATTGTGCTCCAGTTCGTGCGTGATCGGACCCACGATTGAGCCGATCTCTTCGCGCGGAACGCCGGCGTCGCGCAGCCTTTTTGGAACATCAAACTGCCCGATGAACTCCGCCGTCCGGTCCGCGCACTTGAGCGCGGCAGGTTTCGGATTCGATCGATCGAACGGAATCCCGTAGCCTTCGGCCACCGGTCCGAACCGCTCCGCTGCAATCTCCGCCATAAAGCGCATTGCGTGCGGCAGCGTGATGCAGGACGTGACGCCGTGCGGCACATCCCAGCGCGGCCCGATCTGGTGTCCCAGCAAATGCGACAGGCCGAAGCGCGTATTCATGGCGCCGAAAATCGAGTACCACGACGCGAATTGGCAATGCCCGCGATGCGCCAGCTGCTCCTCGCCCGTGGTCGAGATGGAAGGGTGCAGATGCTCCACGAACAGCGCGATCGATTTGGCGGCCAGCGCGTCGCTGATGGGCTGATGCCGGATCGCGTAGGCGCACTCGATGGCGTGATCCAGCGCCCGGATGCCGGTCGACACCCACAGCCAGTCCGGGGTCGAAAGCGTCAGCGCGGGATCGGCTATTACGGTGCGCGGCAGCACGCGCGTATCGTAGACGCCGCTCTTAACTCGCGTCTTTTCGTCCGTCACGCCGCCGGCGTGCGTATATTCCGCCGCCGACAACGTGGTGGGCACCGCGATATGCACCAATTCGCGAGTCTCGAGCAAGCCGTAAATCGCAACCTTACTGGAATCGATGGGACTGCCGCCGCCCAGGCTCACCAGGCTGTCGGCGTCCACGCGGAGAATTTCTTTTTCAAGATCGTTCACCGTGCCGCGCGGAACGTGCTGGATGATCCCGGAGAATACGGAAGCCAGGCGCGAGCCCAAAGCGCCCGTGACCTCTTGCAAAATCGGCAGCTTGGCCACTACGTCAGTGGTCACCACCACGGCGCGCTTGAGGCCTCGCCGCTCCATCTCGTCTTTCAGCGCAGCGATCTTGCCGGGCCCGTAGATCACGCGCTCCAGACGGCTCAAATTGAATTCGCCCGCGGGCGCTTGCCACTGCAGACGGTGAATCTCGGGGGATGCCATGCGGCCATACTATCAAATCATTTGATGTTGACAATAGAGATAAGATTATCGAAGGAGAATGGCATGCTCAACTACCGTTTGCTCGCGACAGCAACCATCCTATTCGGACTCGTTTCGGTAAACGCCGCCGCGCCCGATCCCAAGGTCCTCTCGTTCACACTTCCCGACAAGATCCCCTGGACCGACAATGCCGGAGGCGCCAGCCAGGCGATAGTCGCCGGCGATCCATCCAAGCCGGGCCTCTATATCGTGCTCACCAAGTGGCATGCGCACCACATGAGCCATCCCCACTTCCATCCCAACGACCGCTTTATTACGGTGATCTCGGGGACTTGGTGGGTCGGCACCGGCTCCAAGTACGATCCCGACAGCACCACTCCGATCCCCGCCGGCAGCTTTGTCACACACTACGGAAAGCAGATCCACTACGACGGCGCGAAGGACGGGGATGTGACACTCGAAATCGTAGGTATGGGTCCGGCAACGTCCACGCCCGCCGAAACGAAGTAGTGCGCAAACGCATCGGCGTCTATTGCCTCTCCTCTGGACGCGGGGGCGCGGGAAAGTCCTCCGCGGTCATGGCGGAGCGCCTCAGCCGCACTCACGACGTGTCGCTGATGGTGGGTGAGCCATGCCCCGCATCGCAATTGGAATCCTACTTCGGAGTTGACCTTTCGCGCGTGCGTATCGTGCCCCTGCATTTACCGACGGAAAAGGTTTTCCGCCGTTGGTCTGCGCGAGCGAATGCACCTACCGCGCTGCGCGGCACGCTCGAACGCCTGTACAGCAGCCAGATCCATGCCCTGGGACTCGACCTGCTCATCAACAAACATCCCTGCAGCGTGCTGCCGTGCCCCGCGCCGCGCGGTATGTATCTGTGCATGTTTCCTCGCGACATGCGGGGCGAACTGCGTCCCGATCCAACCCGCAGCCTGTTCTATCGGGCGTCGTCCGCCGTGGGGAACCGCGTGGCCGGAATGACCAACGAGGTGCTCGATTCCTACCAAGTCATCGCAGCCAATTCCAGTTTCACCGCCGAATGGATCGCCCGCATGTGGCGGCGCGAATCCACGGTGATTTACTCCTCGTGCGAAGACATGGGGCCGCCCGCGCCCAAGGAGAAAATTATTCTCCATGTGGGCCGCTTCTCGCCGGCTTGGCGTAGCGACTACAAGCACCAGGGAACGCTTCTTGAGCTTTATCGCCGCATGCCGGCGCTGCACCAGCAAGGCTGGCAGTTGCATTTTGCGGGTACGCTTCACCCTGGAATTACGGGCCATCGTCATCTCGCGAAGCTCACACGAGCGGCCAACGGTTTGCCTATTCAGTTCCATCCCAGTGTGAGTTTCGATGTGCTGCGCAGCCTCTATCGCCGCGCTTCCATCTACTGGCACGCTACCGGCTACGGGTCTTCGCCCGAAGAGTATCCAGGCAAGCAAGAACATTTTGGAATGACCGTCGTCGAAGCCATGTCAGCCGGCGCGGTACCGCTCGCGCTGAACTCGGGCGGTCCGCGCGAGACCGTGCAGCATCAGGTTTCCGGATTCCTTTGGAACACCCTGGATGAATTGGAACAGTACACCAAGCTCCTGGCGTCGGAGCCAGCTCTGCTCCAGCGGCTCAGCCAGCGGGCCGTGGCCTCAAGTGCGCGCTTCCACCGCTCTGCGTTTGAAGACCGTATTGAAACGCTCGCCGAGTCGCTGCTTAGCCGCAACGCCTGACCGGGGCAGGTGGCGCGCGGCATTCGGTGCTAGAGCGCGTCGCTGGCGTGATACGAGCTGCGCACCAGCGGGCCCGATTCCACGTGCGAAAAGCCTAGCTCGTATCCGAACCGCTTGAATTCGGCGAACTCATCCAGCGGAATATAGCGGATGATCGGCAGATGCTTCAGCGACGGCCGCAAGTATTGCCCCAGCGTCAGAATGTCCACCTGATGCGCGCGCAGATCCCGCATCACCTGCCGGACTTCGTCGCCGGTTTCGCCGAGCCCCAGCATCAAGCCCGATTTGGTGGGCACGGACGGCTGCGTCTTCTTGGCGTACGCCAGCATGTCGAGCGACCGCTCATATCGCGCCCCCAATCGCACCTGCCGGTACAAGCGCGGCACTGTTTCAGTGTTGTGGTTCAACACATCCGGACGCGCGTTCATCACCATGTCCATGGCAGCGTGCGAGCCTTGAAAATCCGGCGTGAGCACTTCCACTTTGCAGCCCGGGATCCGTTCGCGGATCGCTCCGATGGTCAGAGCGAACAGCTCGGCCCCGCCGTCCTTGCGATCGTCGCGGTTCACGCTGGTCACTACCGCGTACTTCAATCCCAGCGCCGCAACCGCCTCGGCGACTCGACGAGGTTCGTCATAATCCACCGTCATCGGCGGACCCTTCTGCACCGCGCAAAACCCGCAGCGCCGCGTGCAGACGTTTCCCAGAATCATGAACGTCGCCGTGCGATGGTTCCAGCATTCACCCACGTTCGGACACGCCGCGCTCTCGCACACCGTGTGCAGGTTCAGTTGCCTCACCAGTTTTTTCAGCTCGTGATAGTTGTCGCCGGATGGCGCGGGCGCGCGCAGCCATGGGGGCCGCTGCGGTTGGGGATTGATGGAAACCAGCACTGACTCTATTCTAGCGTCTCGGCCCAAACAGGTCGTCAAACTTCCCCGACTTAACGAGCTTGGTTAGTACCCGGTACGGATCGTTCGCATCTCCTTGTTTTCTTGGAGAGTCAGAAATGTAGAGCACCGTGATTTTGCGAGTCTTGGAATCTCCGATGTAGCAGATGCGAAGGCGGCCCTTCTTGATGCGATAAATGCCCGAAAGGAAACCCGCCAGACCCCTTTCGGGCACGAATGGATCATGCGGAATCAGCTTGTCCAGGACCTCGTCCACGATCCTGAGCTGTTTAACCTTGGAGTTGCGTTCATCGCCGCGCTTGATACACGCCTGTGCGTCTGAGTAAATGGGGTAAAAGTGGCCGCAACGTCACTCAGCCCGATGACGTATTTTGTCTCCAAGGTTGAATTTCTATTTCCCCTTTCTTCAACGCCGCGCGGATTTCGGACAGGGGCTTGGTGTTCCCTTCGGACACGGCCCGCAGACCTTCGGCTAATGCAGAACGTTCCTCGTGGTCAGCGACGACCTCCAGGGTGTTGGTCACGGCCTGGAATAAGTAAGAATTGATCATAACTGAGAGGCACCGCAAGCGACGTATCGTTGTCCTGAATACGGGCGCCTTGTTGAAGTGACGCAGATTAGTATCATTGAGCCTTGGCAGTCTGCTTATGCTTATATGCTCTACGTTCCGTCAGTATACTGACATTATGTTGTACTGGGTCCATTCCAGCGCTCGGTTGCAGATCAATCTTCCGCTAGCCGATTCTCCAGCACCAAGCCGCTCTCGAAATTCTCGCACTGCAAATAATGCGCCGCCGCGTCCTCCAGCGCATTCTTCGGCACCAGACCGATGATCTCGCTGCCGGCGATCTCAACCCCGCGCGCAGCCGCCTCGCGCACCACCGCGTCGAACACGACATGCAATGGCGTCTGCTCGAAATCTGTCAGGTTCATGGAGACCTGCACCAGCCCGCGCCCCGCCAAAGTGAGCCCCAGCGCCTTCACGAACGGCATCCCGCCCGACGACGTCCGAATCTTGCGGGCAATCTCGCGCGCCACACGCACATCGTCGGTCTTCAGGTTCACGTTGAATGCGATCAGCAGCTTTCGCGCTCCGATGATGCACGCGCCCGCCGACGGATGCAGCGCCGGACCTCCGACATCCGGCGCGATTCTGGGACTCTCGAACCCGCCGCGCCGGCAATTCTCGAGCAGCCGGCGATCGGGGCTTAAAGCCGCGGCCTCGTAAAAATAGACCGGGACGTTAAAACGCTTGCCAGACTTCCTGGCCCGTCCGCCGCGCGATGGCCACGCAATCGGCCAATGTCGCGCCTTCCAGCGGCACGAACGGCACCACGTCCGCCGCGCCCATCCGGGGATGAACGCCCGCGTGCTTTCGAAGATCGATACGCTCGACGGCGATCCCGATTCCCCGCAAGCCGCGCCCTCGGCAACCGCATCCGGCGGCCCGGCGAATGTAATCACGGAGCGGTTGTGATCGGTGTCCATTTCCGATCGCAGAACCCTGAACGCCGGCAGCTGATCGAACGGCGTTCTCGATCGCCGCCACTATCTGCCGCGATCCCGTCCTTCGGAAAAATTGGCCACGCACTCGATCATCTTAGTGGCCATCAACGGACCGGCCACTTCACCTCGGACCTTTCCACCAGCACCGTCCCGCGGCTTGTCACCAAATCCACCAGGTTCACTCCAAAATGATACGGCAACTCCCGGTAATCCGGCACGCTCAGCATCAGCAGATCGGCGCTCTTGCCGGCCTCGATGGAGCCGATGGCTAGCATCCCGCCGCAGCGCGTGCGCCGCATTGATGGTGGACGCGGCAATCGCCTCGGCCGCGGTCATTTGCAGAGTCCGGCACGCCAATGCGATGGTCATCTGCATATTCTGCGACGGACAATCGCAGGGATGATAGCCGCTGGCGAGCGCCACCGCCGCGCCATGATCGATCAGCGTTCGCGCTGTCGGCAGACCGCTGCGCTTCCGGCTGAAACACGGCGCCCGGCATCAGCGTCGCGATAGTCGCCGATCGCGAAAGAAGCATGGCTTCGTGCTCGGTCACGTCCGCCACGTGACCCACACTGGCTGCTCCGATCTCGACCGCCATCTCGATCGTGCCCGGATCCGAGCGCGGCCCCGCGCTCAATTTCAATCCAAAGCCCAGCGCGCGGGCCAGTGCTCGAATAACGGCAGGCTTGTTCCGGCGTGAAACCCCCTTCCTCGAATCCACCGTCGTACTGAATCTCGGCGAACTCCGCCAGCTTGCGCCGCCGCAGCATCGGCAATAACCGCTCGCCAAACTCCTTTGGAACGCGGTGGTCGCGAGAAACGTCGACACCACAGTCACCGGAAGCTCCCGCAGCCCCGCGTGTACCCGCAGAATCTTCATTTCGCCGGCATCTGTGAGACCCAGGCCGGATTTGGCTTCCAGCGCCGTCGTTCCATGCCGCACTGCTTCCTCCAGGGCGCGCAATGCCAGCGCCTCCAGCGTCCGCGGCGAAAGTTCGTGAATGGCCCGCGCAGCCGCCAGCGAGCCGCCGCCGGCGTGAGCGATCTGCTCCTCGGTGGCGCCGCCCATGCGCATCTCGTAGTCGGAAACGCGCGCGGGTCCACCCGCCAGATGCGCGTGGCTATCCACGAAGCCCGGCATCACCACGCGTCCGCTGGCGTCGATCTCTTCGGCTCCGCGCGCCAGAGCGAGATTCTCCAGCCGACGGCTGGGTCCCACCTCGCGGATTAGCCCGTCAGCGATCAGTACCGCGCCGTCTTGAATGATTCCCAGGTTTCGGAGGTCGGTCCCGCGCCGGGGACCGCTCGGCCCGCGCAATGTCAACAACTGCCGCGCGCCCCGGACCAACGTAACTTTCCGCATTCCAGGAGATGCCGCCCCTTAAGACTACACCACTGCGAGAGAAACCGCGCCGATTCTCAACTACAACCGCATGCTAGTGTATTGGCGTGAAGAAGCAGGGGCGCGGCAAGCCACCACTGAAAACTGCGAGCCAGCGACCGCTCAAAACCGCGGGCCAAAGGCCGCTCAAGACATTGGAGCGGGTGCTCTCGAAAGCCGGCCTGGGTTCCCGCACCGAAGCGCGCAAGTGGATCGGCGCCGGACGCGTCAAAGTGAACGGCAAGCTGATCCAGACGCCGGATCACTGGGTGGATCTCGGGCGCGACAAAGTCAGTTTGGACGATCAGCCTGTCAAGGCGCGCGAGAAAATCTACCTGCTGCTCTACAAGCCCACCGGCTACATCACCACCTTCAAGGATCCCGAGGGGACGGCCGACGGTTTACGATTTGATCCAAGACGCCGGACGCTGGGTGGTGCCCGTGGGCCGGCTCGATCAGGACACCAGCGGACTGCTGCTGCTAACCAGCGACACGGGTTTCGCCGAGCGACGTCACCAATCCCGATCACAAGATCCCCAAGACGTATCTCGTCAAAGTCGTCCACTCTGCTCAGCGACGAACAGCTTCAACAATTGCGCGATGGAGTAATGCTGCACGATGGCCCCACCGCACCGGCCCAAGTGAAACGCGTCCGCGATTCGGCCAAGTACTCCTTCGTCGAGATCACCATTCACGAGGGGCGCAACCGGCAGGTCCGCCGGATGATCGAGGCGATTGGAAGCAAGGTCCTCAAGCTGGTTCGCATCGCCATCGGCAGTTTGCGGATCGGCGATCTTCCCATCGGCCATTATCGCGAGCTGACGCCCGCCGAGATAGCTCTGCTCGCGAACGGCAAATAAACGAGCGCGAACGCCGCGCCGCATCCCGCCAGCACGGCCAGAGCGCCTTCCGGCAAAAGAAGACACTCGGATCAGCCACGCCACCACGCCGGCAGCCAGCGCCGCGACAGCCAGCTTGCCGATATCGCGCAGCAAAACCACGTCACGCGCGGTGACGCCCAGCAGACGCGCGAAATGCATGGCCATCACCGCCCTTTCGAAGACCGCAATCAGGACCACTACGGCGATCACGCCCAACAATCCCAGCCGCGCGGTGAACAACCAGAGCGTCGCAATCAATATCGCGGCCAAAGCCAGACGAAGCCGCAACAGGAAATACCGTTCGCGCTGGTAGGCCCGGTACAGCGGATCCAGCAATACGATGCCCAACGGCAGCAGCGTGAGATTCAGCGCGAAGATCGGCCAGCTATCGGCGAAGCGCGCGGTGAACAAAACCCGGATGAACTCGCGCCCGGCCACCATGAGGAAGACGTAGACCGGGAAGTAGACTGCCGCGAGCTTCCGCGCCGCGCGCGCCAACAGCAACACGATTTCGCGATGGTCGCCGCGTTTTTGCAAGCTGCTCACGCGCGTGATAAGGACCGAATTGGCCGCCTCCTGAAGCAGCCCCATCAGCGGCAATTGCAGGGTTCCAAGCGAATAGACCGCAAACAGTGCCGGCCCAAAATGATTCGACACGAAATAGTTATGGAGAGTCCGTCTGGACGATCATCAGAAAGCCCGCGGCGCCGAGCGGAATCGCGTAAGACAACTGCTCGCGCAACATTTGCCAGTCAAATGCGCGCCAGAATCCCGCGAAGCGCGATTCCAGGTAACAGACCAGCACGATGGTCTGGATTACGCCGTGCAGAATCGCGGCCGCAAGCAGCGATCGCAGCGTTCCAAAGAGCAGGATCGCTCCCACGAAGAGCAGCGCGCGCGAGACCTGAATTCCAATGATGAACGCCGCTGCCAGCCGAACCTCGTCGTTCGCCACCGGGGCCATGTCGAGAAAAGCTCCAGTGATCCAAAACAGAATCGTGACGCCGATCCAAGCCGAATACGGGGCGAGCTGGGGGCCATGGAAGATCGCAGTGAGAATGGAGGGTTTGAGAGCCAGCGCGGCGCAGGCCAGCGCGCCCACCACAACATGGAACAGAACAATGTTCAAAACAGTTTCGCGGCGGCGCGTTGTTTCACGCGGCAGGAAATAAAACGCGCTCATGGGGACGCCCATGGGCAACACAACCATGGCCGTCGTCACCACCAGAAAGACCTGCTTGTACAGCCCGTACTGCTCGCGGTCCAAGCGGCGGACCAGCAGCAGCGGTAGCGCGATGCTGAACACGAAGCCCGCTGTTTTGGCGAAGGTGAGCCACGAAACTCGCCACGTCAGCGTTCTCCTGATCGCGCCCTCGGTCGACATCATTGGCGGCCAGTCCATCCAAGCCAGCCAGCTACTGCGATGCCTGGCAAATGAGCCCTCCGTGCAAGTTCGATTTCTCGCGGTCAATCCCCGGCTGCATTCCGCGCTGAGCATGAAGTATGTGCGAACGCTAATTACTCTCGTTCTTTATCTCGGCGCGGCTTGCAACGGAGATCGGCCGGGCGGACGTGCTGCACATTTTCACACCCGGATACTTTTCGTTCTACCTCGCTCCCGCGCCGGCTCTGCTGCTCGGGCGCCTGCTTGGGAAACGGACCATCCTCAACTATCACGACGGCCGCGCCGAAGATCATCTGACGCACTGGCCCATAGCGCGCCGGCTGGATGCGCCTCGCGAGCGTGATCGTCGTGCCCTCGGACTATCTGGTGGATGTTTTCGCGCGCTTCGGATTCTCCGCCACGCGCATCCACAATGTCGCCGGAACGGATTCCCTGCCCTACCGGGAGCGCCTCAGCACCGCCCTCACCCCAGGCCCATTTTTCTTCACAATCGCGGACTCGCGCCCGAGTACAATCCGGCTTGCACCCTGCACGCGTTCGCCATCGTTCAACGGCGCTATCCCGAAGCGCGGCTTGATCGTCGCGCACTCGGGACCGCTGCGGGAACAACTGGAAGCGCTCGCCCAATCGCTCGGATTGCGACAAACGCAATTCATCGGTTCTGTCTCGCCAGAACGAATGGGCCGCCTGTACGATTCGGCGGACATTTATCTGATGAGCCCAAACGCCGACAACATGCCGCTCTCGCTGCTGGAGTGTTTCGCCGCCGGGTTGCCTATTGTCTCGAGCAGCGCCGGCGGCATTCCCAATATTGTGGAGGATCAACAGACCGGTTTGCTGTTCCCACCGAACGATCATCAAGCCATGGCCGCCTGCGCGCTGCGCTTGCTGGAAGAACCAGGACTGGCGGTCGCGGCTGGCCAGAAATGCCCGAGCCGAGTGCGAGAAATATGCGTGGCGGCAGGTCGGGCCGCAATGGCTCGCGCTTTACTCGAATCAATTCCGTGTAGATGGCTTCCATCCGGCGTGCCGAAGCGCCGATCGAGAAACGCTCCGCGACGCCGCGCGCCTTCTCGGCCAGCTGCTGGCGCAGCACCGGATGTTCGATGAGTGATTCCAGAACATGGCACAGTTGGTCGACGTTGCCGGCCTCGAAGAGCATTCCATTCTGGCCGTGGCGAATCAATTCGAAATTTCCGCCGACCCGGGACGCCACCGGACAGCAGCCGCAGGCCATCGCTTCGAGCAGCGAATTCGATAAGGCCTCCGAGCGCGACGGCAGCACAAAAATATCGATCGCACGCAGGCACTCGGCCGCATTCGCCGTCGCCGGAGCGAAGATGCAATCGGGCACGAGCCCCCGCGCCTGGGCCTGGGAACGCAGTTGTTGCAGCATGGAACCGCTTCCGACGATCGACAGCCTCAATCCCGAGCGCTTCAGACGGGCGAAGGCTTCGATCAAAGTCCCCAAATCCTTCTCCGGCCGCAAGGCGCACACCACGCCGATGGTCACGCCTTCGCGAGAATTGGCGATCGGCCGAAATTCCTCCAGATCCACGCCGTTATAGCAGAGCCGGATGCGCTGGGAAGGCACGCCTTCATCGATCTCCAAATGCCGCCGGACGAATTCGCAATTCACCACCACTGCGTGCGCCATGCGATCCGTGATTCGCATCAGCGGGCGATAGCGTGAGGGAATCAACTCGCGATGGGAGCGCTGGCTGGAGGCCACTACCGCCCGCGTCGAACAGCGCGCTACCGGAACTGCGAACAGAGTGAGCGGATAATCGAAGGCGTGCACCAGCCGGATTCCGTGCCGCCGGATGTAGCTCCGCAGATTCCAGGCTTCCGAAAGGGCCCCGCTCGACAGAAACGAATCCACCGGAAAATGCGCAATGGGCACACCGGCGGCGGCGAGTTCGGCATTGCGCATACCGCGAGGATGAAAACATCCGACGTGCGGCTCAAATCGCGAACGATCCAACGTCTTCGCGATCTCGGTCATCTGGCGCTCGCTGCCCCCGAGATCCAACTCGCGGGCCAGCAGCAACACCGGCCAAGCCATGAAAGTGTATGAATTGTAGCGCGGAGGCGGCGTTATTCGTAGCGCAGAGCTTCCACGGGCGCGATCGCAGTGGCGGCCCGGGCGGGATAAAGCGTAGCTATCAAGCTCACGAAAATCGCGGCGGCGGCGATCCAAATAGCGTCCTGCCAGCGCGGGTTGAAGGGAACATAGGCCAACGAGTAAACGTCCTCGTTCAATCGCAGCCACCGGTAATGATCGGCCAGGATGGACAGCGTGAAGCCGACGGCGAGACCGATGGCGGTTCCGACCACGCCGATCAGCGCGCCTTGCAGCATGAAGATTTTGCGGATCTGGCGACGCGTAGCGCCCATGGACATGAGCACGGCGATCTCGCGGTTCTTCTCCATCACCATCATGATGAGCGTGATGAGGATATTCAGCGCGGCCACGATTTCGATCAGGCCGATGGTGACGGCGGTCACGGTACGTTCCATGCTGAGCGCGTCCAGAATCGGATGGTACTGTTCCATCCAGGTGGTGGCGTTCAGTTTGGGACTAGCGATCGTATCGGCCAGCTTAGCGACATCCGGAGCTTTGTAAATATCGTCGAGGCGCAGCTCGATGGAATTCACAACGTCGCCGACATTGAAGACCATCTGAGCGGAGCTGAGGGATGTGAACGCGAAAGTCGAGTCGAGGTCATAAAAGCCGGATTCGAAAATACCAATCACCCGGAATTTGAATGGCGCGGGAAAGTGCATCGGATTGAGCGGCGTCATTTCGGGCCCTGGGGGAAAAGACATTCACCACGCTACCGAGCAGCATGCCGGTCTTTTGGGCCAAGCCTGAGCCGAGAATGATGCCTGGCAGGCCGCTGGTGTCCTTGAGTTTTTCAAACGAGCCCTGCTTGAGATGCTTCAGCATGTCCGGCGGATTGTCGACCGGGATGCCCTTGATCTCCGCGCCTCCAGACGTAAGCGGCCCTACCAGATAGATCCCGCCGTAAAGATTGGGAGCCACGCTGATGACGTGTGGAAGCTGGCGGAATTTGGGATCGAGCTCGCGCCAGTTGGCGATGCCTTCTTCGGGGTCCTTCGCCAGAACATCCACGTGGGCAGTAGCGCCGAGCAGGCTGCGCTGGAGGGTGTCACGAAATCCATTGTTGATGGCGATGCCGATCACCAGTGCCATCACCCCGGCCGCGACGCCCGCGATGGAAATCACCGTGATTATCGAAATGACAGCCTGCTTGCGTTTGGCGCGCAGGTAGCGGCTGGCGATGAAGAATTCGAAGGTGCGCGAGCTCATAGGGGGCGAAGAAGCGGAAACAGAATGACGTCGCGAATGGAGCGCGAGTTGGTCAGGATCATCGTCAAGCGATCGATGCCGATGCCTTCGCCGCCGGTGGGCGGCAGTCCGTAGGACAGCGCTCGCACGTAATCTTCATCCATTTGATGCGCCTCGACGTCGCCTTGTTCGCGCATGGCGAGCTGCATTTCAAAACGGTGCCGCTGCTCTCTGGGATCGTTCAATTCCGTAAAGGCGTTGCCAATTTCCATGCCGGCGGCGAAGATCTCGAAGCGCTCGACAAAGTCCGGATCATCCGGCTTGCTTTTGGACAAGGGCGAGACCTCGACGGGAAAATCGTAGATGAAAGTGGGTTGTATGAGCGTCGGCTCAACGTTGCGCTCGAACGCTTCCACCAGGGCATGGCCCTTCAGAGTGGAATCGCCCACGGCTTCCCGCATGGACACTCGGGGAATATTGCCAAAGTCGAGGCGATTTCCCTGATACTCCACCTCAGTGCCGCCGGTAGCGTCGATTGCAATCTGGCGCAGGAGCTCCGCGGAAAGATCCATCAGGCCGTGGTAGTCGGTGTAGGCTTGATAAAACTCGAGCATGGTGAATTCGGGGTTGTGGTGCGTGGAGATGCCTTCGTTGCGGAAGTTGCGGTTGATCTCATAGACGCGCTCCAAGCCGCCGACCACCAGGCGCTTCAAGTACAGCTCGGGCGCGATGCGCAGGTACAGATCAATATCCAGCGTGTTGTGATGAGTGGTGAACGGCCGCGCGGCGGCGCCGCCGTAGATGGGCTGGAGCATGGGCGTCTCCACCTCCACAAAGCCACGGGATTCGAGCTGGCGGCGGAGCGAGGAGACGATTTTCGCGCGCGTGAGGAAGACTTTGCGGACTTCCGGATTCGCGATCAGATCCAGATAGCGCTGGCGGTAGCGCGTCTCCACGTCCTCCAGGCCATGCCACTTCTCGGGCATCGAGAGCATGGTCTTGGCCAGGAAATCGAGGCGCTCGACGTGGATGCTGAGTTCGTTGGTTTTGGTGCGGAACAGATAACCTTCGACGCCGACCAGGTCGCCCAAATCGAGAAGTTGATAAAGCCCAAATTCCTTCTCGCTGACGCCGTCCTTGCGGATGTATATCTGGAGCTGTTCGCCATTCTGGAGCAGATGGGCGAAGCCGGCCTTACCCATGCGCCGGACGGTCATCACGCGGCCGGAGACGCGGACTTGGACGCGCGGGTCTAACTGTTCAGAGGTTTTGTCAGCATACTCGGCCAGGATCTGCGGGATGGTGTGCGTGAAATCGAATCGATGGCCATAGGGTTGGAAGCCGAGGGCTTCGATTTCGGCGATACGTTGGATGCGCTGGCTATATAACTCGTCTTCAACTGGCAATATGGGCTCCTAAGCCAATGTTACCGTGCGGCAGGCGACGTGGGGCGGATCAACCGGCTGAGCGATAGGAGGCGTTTCTATCGCTCACAATATCATGGTATTATGATTGATAGAAAGGAGGTCTATCGCTCATGACCTGGAACTGGCAAAAAGACGACTGGCCTCATTTCTCATGGGATAAGAAGCGTTTAGCCAAGTCCGAGGAGCAGTTCCTTCTGAAAACCGGCATGTTCGCCGGCGTGGTCAAACATCTGGAGCCAGAGGATCGCGAACAGCTCACGGTGGCTGCAATGAGTACGGAAGCGCTAACGACTTCGGAAATCGAGGGCGAGATTCTGGACCGGGCGAGCGTGCAGTCTTCCATCCGCAAGGAGCTTGGTTTGGCTGCGGACAAGCGGCGACCGAAGCCGTCGGAGCAAGGCATCGCCCAGATGATGGTCGATTCGTATCGGCGATTTTCCGAGCCGCTGTCGGACGAGGTGCTGTTCCGGTGGCATCACATGTTGGTTGGCGGCCGGGACGATTTGAGAGATATCGGCCGCTATCGCACTGGCGACGAGCCGATGCAAGTGGTGTCGGGTGCGACGTACGGTCCGAGGGTGCACTTTGAGGCTCCGCCTTCGGCGACAATGCGGCGGGAGATGAAAAATTTCGTCGCGTGGTTCAATCACACAGCGCCGGGCAGTGAGACATTGCCAACCCTCACAAGGGCCGGCATCGCGCATCTCTATTTCGTATCCATTCATCCGTTCGAGGATGGCAATGGCCGCATCGGACGGGCGGTTGCCGAAAAGGCGCTGTCAGAAAGCATCGGCCAGCCCACCCTTATCGCTCTGGCCGCGACCATCCTCGACAAACGCAAAGCCTACTACGACACGCTGGAAGCGGCGAACAAGAATAACGAAATCACAGCGTGGCTTTCCTGGTTCGCTGCAACCGCAATTGAAGCCCAGCGGCGAACGATCGCGAACGTGGAGTTCCTCATCGACAAGACCAGGCTCCTCGACCGTCTGCGCGGCCAGCTCAACGATCGCCAGGAAAAGGCGTTACTCCGGATGTTGCGCGAAGGCCCGGATGGGTTCAAGGGTGGTCTCAGTGCCGGCAACTACGCTGTCATCACGGGCGCGTCACCGGCGACGACCACGCGCGATCTTATGGATCTGGTCGACAAGGGCGCGCTCATACGTATTGGAGAACGTCGTCACGCGCGGTATTCCATCGCGATTCCCCCGGCGTCCTCCGACGGGAAATAGATTCTACACTGGTGGAGTGTTCCGCATAGGAGGGCTAGCTTGTCTGCTGTCATCGAAGTAAATCCACTGGAGCAATTTTCCCCAGAGGCGACCGCTCCCGGCGATTCCTGTCTGCTGATCATCTTCGGCGCTTCCGGAGATCTCACGAGCCGCAAATTAATTCCCGGCCTTTATAATCTGGCGTGCGAAGGTTGCATGAACCCGCAGTTTGAAGTGCTGGGCGTGGGGCGAACTCCGATGACGTCCGAAGAGTTCCGCTCCAAGCTGCGCGAATCCACTTCCAAAGCCGGCGATACGCGTGGCTTCAACGACAAGCAATGGCGCGGATTCGAGAGCCGCCTGCACTACTTCGCCGGCGACATCAACGACCAGCAGTTTTACGGACGACTGCGGGATCAAATCGAAAAAATGCAGAGCGGCGGATCCAGCCCCAACCGGCTGTTCTATGTTTCCACTCCCGCTTCGGTCGCAGGACCCATCGTCGAAGGCCTGGCGCGCGCCGGATTGAACCGGACCGACCAGGGCTGGACTCGAATCATCCTCGAGAAACCCTTCGGCCACGATCTGGATTCCGCACTGCAATTGAACCAGGCAATCCACAAAGTCTTCGATGAAAAGGATGTCTACCGCATCGACCATTACCTAGGAAAAGAGACCGTCCAAAACATTTTGGTTTTTCGCTTCGGCAACTCTTTGTTTGAGCCCGTCTGGAACCGGAACTACATCGATCACGTGGAAATCACGGCGGCCGAGGCAGTCGGCGTAGAAGGCCGCGCCCACTTCTATGAAGAGACTGGCGCGCTGCGCGACATGGTGGCCAATCACCTGCTTCAGCTGCTGGCATTGACGGCCATGGAACCGCCCATCGCCTTCGACGCCGATTCGGTGCGCGAGCAAAAGGTCCAGGTCTTTCGCTCCATCCGGCCGATGACCGTCGACGAAGTTGCCAAGCGAACCGTGCGAGGCCAATACGGACCCGGCCAGGTTGCGGGGAAACCAGTTCCCGGATACCGTCAGGAGCCGGAGGTCAAAGCGACGTCCTCAACAGAGACTTACGTGGCGGTCGAATTCCAGGTCCACAACTGGCGCTGGGCCGGCGTGCCGTTCTTCATCCGCACCGGCAAGCGATTGCCGCGCCAGGTCTCGGAAATCCGCGTGCATTTCAAACGCACGCCCGAGGCCCTCTTCACCAGCACGTCTAGCCAACAATTGGAACCGAACATCATTACTCTGCGCATCCAACCCGACGACGGCATTAGCATCGCATTCGACGTGAAGCGCCCAGGCAATCAGATGCGCGCTCTGACTGTGGACGCCAACTTCTCCTATGAATCCGCGTTCGGCACTAAAGGGCCGCCGGCTTATGAAACCCTCCTGCTCGATTCCATGCGCGGAGATCCGACTCTGTTCACCCGCCGCGACGAGGTGGAAGCGGAGTGGAAGATCATCACGCCCATTGAAGAAGCCTGGACGAAGTTGCCCGCTCCCGCGTTTCCGAATTACGCCGCCGGCAGCGATGGTCCGGCGGAAGCGGACGCGTTGATTCGAGGCGATCAGCAGGGCAATCAGCGGGCCTGGCGCAAACTCGCAGTGTGAGCGCGGGCCTCTCACGAGTCGAATGATACACTCGTTTATTCACATGTGATCGCACAACAATCCAGCCCGGTCTCGCGCCTGCGCCATCTGGAGCTCTTGACTCTTCTGGGAGCGCTGCAAGCCTTCGCGCCCCTCTCCATCGACATGTATCTGCCGGCCATGCCGGTGATGGAGAAAGTGTTTCACACCTCGAGCGCGGCGGTTCAATTCACGCTGGTCACGTTTTTGGTGGGATACGCGCTGGGCCAGCCGCTGTACGGGCCGATCACCGACCGTTTCGGACGCAAACCGCCGCTGTACGCCAGCCTGCTGCTCTTCATTTTCTCGTCGGCGGCCTGCGCCGTCTCGCCCTCCATTTACGTGATGTCCTTTTTCCGGCTGCTGCAGGCGGTGGGCGCTTGCGGCGGAGCGGTGATGTCGCGCGCAATGGTCAGCGATCTGTTTCCGGCCAGCGAATTACGGCGTATTTTTTCGATGCTGGTGCTGGTGTTGGGCGTCTCGCCGGTGATCGCGCCGCTGATCGGCAGCTATCTGCTGGTGTGGTTCGATTGGCGGGCGGCGTTTGTCGTGCAAGCCTCAATGGGAGTACTTTGCATCGTGGGAATGCATTTCCGTTTGCCCGAATCGCTGGCGCACGACGCGCGGCGCCCGCTAAACCTAAACCAGATCCGGGCCACCTACGCGCGGCTGTTCAAGGACCGGACATTTATCGGCGCTTCGGTGGTGTGCGGATTCAGTTCCTCAGGCACGTTCGCCTACATCGCCAGCGCGCCGTTCGTCTTCATCACGCTCTATAAAGTCTCCACCGAGCACTTCGGCTGGCTGTTCGGATCGGTGGCCATCGGCATGGTGGCAGCCGCGCAGATCAACGGAAGGATGCCGCGCCGCATAGCGCTGTGGCGCGTGCTGCGCACCGCCAATCTGGTGCAGCTGGTGGCGGGACTGTTGCTGCTCTGGCAAGTGTGCTCACCGGCGTGGGCGGAATGTGGGGCGTTTACGCGGGCGTGTTCGTCTATGTGTCCGCGCAGGGGTTTGTGTTTCCGAACGGCTCCGCCATCGCCATGATGCGGCACGGCGACATTGCGGGCACGGCTTCGGCGCTGCTGGGCACCAACCAATTCCTGATCGCGGCCATCATGACGACGTTCCTGGGGTTCATCGACAATCCGGCGCTGCCGATGGCCCTGGTAATCGCCGGATCGGCCATCGCGTCCACTGGGCTGAACTTCCTCACGCTCGGGCGGAAACTGGAGACCGCGCCTCGGGTCATTGCATGAGAGGCTTCCGTCGCCTGACTCTGACGGCGATTCTGGTCAGCGTAACCGTACGCGCGGCAGAGCTCAAGCCCGATACCGCCGCGGCTTTCGATCGCTACGTCAAAGCGGCTGAAGACGAGATGGACCAGCACAAGGGTTTTCGGGACTTCTTGTGGCTGGATCGTCAGATCCGAAGCAAAAGTCGCTAGTCTGGCTCGGCCAAAGCACGATCGTGCCGCTGACAACGCTCGATCACGGCCAGGAGATCCAGGTGCCGGATGGTGAGATCCAGCATTGGCTCGGCTTGGCATTTTTGGAAAAGTCCACGCTCGACAAGATGAGCGCTATTCTGCTGAATTTCAACGAATACCACCACATGATCCCGCTTCAAATCATCGAATCGAAAGCTCACGAAGCACGAAGGCGACCAGTACGACGCGTTTTTGCGGCTCTACAAGAAACAAGTAAGCGCGGTCGTATTGAATGTGAACGAGAGCGCGAAATACACGCTGCGTGGATCCGATCGCGCGCGGTCATTGCCTGCCGGTCCACGCACATCGGCGAGGCGGAGCATCCCAGGAACAAGAAGACCTAGATGAGGAGCGCGCGCCGGAAGAGGCCGCCGGCTATTTGTGGCGATTGAACTTCTATTTGCGAATGGAAGCAAGCGGACAACGGCGTGTATGTCGAGATCGAAATGATCACGCTCGCGCGGCAAAGCGGGCGGACTATTCAACACGTCACGCTTCCTGAATGGTTTTCAGAGCTTTCCCGAACTCGTGCAGGGTTATATCGCCGCGCTGGAATATATCTACCCGCACCGCCGCTAGTGTAATGTGGGCGGTCCCCTGGCTGCTAGGCGCAGTGACCGCGGCCGACGCCCATGTCGGCCTCCGTTTCCCGAAAGCCGGACCAGGCGGTCCGGCGCGGACGAGGGCGTCCGCCCCACGGGTTGTTATTCGGCCTTGGCGGTCTCTTTGATCTTCCTGGCCGGGCTCGCCGCCCGCCTGACGGATGATGGCCGCGGTGGTCTCATGCACCGGGCCGGGGCCGCCGTTGTAGCCGCCCTTGCCCATGGCGAGATCGAGCGCCGTGAATCCGCGCTTGTTGCGCGCGTTGACGTTGGCGCCCTTCTCGATCAGATACTTCGCGATGGAATCGGCGCCGCGATGTGCCGCGCCGTGCAATGCCGTTTCGCCCTTGTCAGTGGCGGCGTTCACATCCAGGCCGAGCGAAACGCACAGCTTCACGGCTTCCAGCGCTTCGGCTTCGGTGCCCTTAATATGATCGTTCCAGGCGACTCCAGCAGCCACCATGAGCGCCGTCTGATTGTCCTTGCCCACCAGCTTGGGATCGGCGCCCTTGTCGAGCAGGTAATGCATCAGCTCGACGATCGGCGCTGCGAGCGGCGCGCGTAAAGGCGTGGTTCCGGCGCCCATGGTCTTGTCACCCATGTCCTGCGCGTGCTTCTCGATCGGCGCGGGAGCGGTGAGCTGCGCGTTCACGTTGGCCTTGTGATCCACCAGCGCGTGAATGATGTCCATGCTGGTGGTCTTGTCGGTTTCCTTGTGAGCCGGGCGCGGCGACCAATCGACGTCATGCATTTCGACGGCGCTGTAGAGAGCGGTCCGTCCGTTCTTGGCGGCGATATTGGGATCGGCGCCTCGGTCGATCAGCAACTGCGTCAGGTCATAGTGGCTGTTCAAAATCGCCAATCGTCAGCGCGTTGTTGCCATCCGAATCCACCGCGTTGATATCGGCCTTGGCGTCCAGCAGCGCCTTCGCCGATTCCATCTCGCCTTGACGAGCCGCAAACAAAAGCGCGGTCAGGCCGCCGCGCGCGATGGGCGCAGCCGGAGTGCCCGCCGCCATCTTGGGAAGACTGGTGTCGCGATCGTAGGAGCGAACATTGAGCTCCGCGCCGTGCGTGGCCAGCATGCTGACGATATCCGCATGGCCCTCGGCCGCCGCCCACATCAGCGCGGTCTGCCCGCGGAAGTTTTCCTTGGCGTTCACTTCGGCGCCATGCTCCAGCAGAACTTTCACCGCTTCCACGTTGCCGTCGCGCGATGCTTTCATCAGCACGGTCTCGGCCTGCGCGGTGGTAAACGTATTCGGGTCCGCGCCGGCCTTGAGCAAGCCTCTCGATCAGCGCGCCGCTGCCGATGCGCACCGCTTCCGACAGCGGCGTGGCTCCGTAACGGTTCAGCGCAGTCGCGTTCGCGCCTTCGCGCAGCAGTGCGTCCACGGTCTCCAGATCGCCCCAGTGCGCGGCCCAATGCAACGCCGTGGTGCCGTCGGCTTCGGGAGCGTTCACATCGACGTGCTGTTTCAGAAGAGCGCGGACGGACTCGGAGTCCTGGTTCTTGGCGGCGTCCACCAGAGCGGTTGTTGCCGTTGGTGGCGGCAAAAGCGGCGACCGACAAAACCGCCGCGAGCGAGCACTGCATGAGGCGTTCGATTCGCATGGTCGTCTCCTTAGACTTCCGACAAGATGCCGGTGCTGTCGCCGATGTGGTCCTCAGTCAAACCGGCCTTCACCAGCGTGGTCGCCAGCAGGTTCGCCATGGGCGTGTCTTCCGGATATTTGATGTGACGGCCGCCCTTCATGCGTCCGCAAGCGCCGCCGGCCACGAACACCGGCAGCGGCGAATGATTGTGCAGGTTGCTGTTGCTCATGGAGCTGCCGAACAGAATCAGCGAATGATCCAGCAGCGTTCCATCGCCGTCCTGAATGTTTTTCAGCTTGTCCATCAGGTAGGCGATCAGGCTGACGTGATAGGTGTTGATCTTGGTCAGCTTTTCGAGTTTCTCCGGATTGTCCTGGTGATGCGAAGTGGCGTGGAACGGATCGGGCACGCCGATTTGCGGGAACGTGCGGTAACTCACCTCGCGCGCCATCATGAAGCTGGAAACGCGCGTGATGTCGGCCTGGAAGGCCAGCGCCATCAGGTCCATCATCATCTTGGAATGCACCACGTGATCGTCGGGGATGCCGATGGGCGTGGCCGGCACCTGGATGCTCTGGCTGTTCTTGGCCTCGGTGAGCTGGATGCGGCGCTCGATCTCGCGCACGTTATCCAGATACTCGGAGACGCGGTTGCGGTCGTTCGCGCCCAGGCCGCGCTGCAGATGGTTCACCTGCGCGGTCACGGCGTCCAGGATGCTGTGCTCGCGCTGGATGCGGGCCACGCGGTCGGCCGCGCTGGAGCCGTCGCCAAACAGGCGATCGAACACCACGCGCGGGTTGATTTCCATGGGGAGCGGCGTGGTGGGCGTGCGCCACGAGATGGTGTTGGTGTAGGTGCAGCTGAAGCCGACGTCGCAGGCGCCGATCAGGCCGGTCATGTCTTCGGTGGCCAGTTCGAGCGAAGGCAGCGGCGTGTCCTGGCCGATATGCTGGGCGGCAATCTGATCCACCGTGGTGCCCGCGCGAACGTCCTCGCCTTCGGTGCGCTTGGGATGGACGCCGTTCAAGAAGACGGAGGGGGATCGTCCGTGGTCGCCGCCGCTATCGCCGGGGCCGTACGGGCCAGCCAGCTTATGCGCGAGGTTGCTGACCACCACCACCTGGTCGCGGAACGGCTGCAGCGGCATCAAGGTGCGCGAAAACTGGAAATCCGCGCCTTCGGCCGCGGGAGTCCAGTTGGCTCATCACGCCGCCATGCGGGATGTAGCAATAGCCCAGGCGAATGCGAGGATTCGCGGCGGTTTTCGAAAGCAGGCGTTTGCGCCGGCACCATGGCGTCGAGAAATGGCAGGGCCAGGGCGACGCCCATGCCGCGCAAGAACGTGCGGCGGGGAAGATGCTTCTTGTGATAATCATGCCACAGTCTCCTCAATCTAACACTTATTACTGCAATACTGGCGGTCACGGTGCGGTTCTCGCCTTCCGTGCCTTTCACTTTCATTTGAAACGGCGTGCTCTTCACAATTCCCAATCACGATCGAAGAAAAACGGTAGTCGTTGTGCGCGGCGTCGCGGACGATGGCGCGCACGGCCGGCATGTCGTAATACTGCACCCCGCGGCCCAGCGCGTAGATCATAAGCTTCTCCGTGAACACGCTAGCGAAGATCTCCGGCTTGGCCATCAGAATTTCGCGCAGAGAAACCGGTCCGTCGATCTTCGCGCCGTTGAACATAACGCCCGCCGGATCGATCTTGGCGCCTTCGTCGGTGGTCCGCCATTGGCCGACGGCGTCGAAGTTCTCGAGCGAAAAGCCGATCGGGTCCATCAGTTTATGGCAACCGGCGCAGGCCGGATTCTTGCGATGCTCTTCCATGCGCTGGCGCAGCGAAGTCAGCTGTGCCTGGATCGGCATGCTCCTTCAACGCCGGAACATTGGGCGGCGGCGGATCGGGCGGCATGCCGATCAGATTCGTCAGTATCCACTTGCCGCGCTGCACCGGTGAAGTGCGAGTTGCGTACGACGTAATGGTCAGAATGCTGGCCTGTCCCAACAGCCCACGGCGGCGTTCGTCGGTGACGGGCACGCGGCGGAAGTCGGTTCCATAGATATTCGGAATGCCGTAATGCCGCGCCAGCCGTTCGTTGATGAAGGTGTAATTCGCATTCAGGAGGTCGAGCATGCTGTGGTCTTCGTGGATGATGTTGGTGAAGAACAGATCCGTCTCATGCCGCATGGCCTGCCGCAGGTTGTCGTCGAAGTCCGGGAAGGTTTCAAAATCGGGATTGATGTTCTTGAGGTTCCGCAGATACAGCCACTGGTCGGCGAAATTGTCCACCGAGAGCCTTGGATTTCGGATCGGCCAGCATGCGCTTCACTTGGCTTTCGAGAACCGCGGGATCCTTCAGCTTGCCGAGCGCTGCCAGGTTCAACAGTTGATCGTCCGGGCCGGTGCTCCACAGGAAGAACGAAAGCCGCGAAGCCAGTTCCAGATCGCTGATGTGGTAAACGGCGCCGGCGGCTAGCGCGGGCGGATCGGGCTCGAAACGGAACAGAAATTCGGGGCTCGCCAGGACAAGCTGGATGGCCGCTTCAATGCCGGAGTCGAAGGTACCGCCTTCGTTGCGGCCTTTTTGGTAGAAGCTGAACAGCGTTTCGAGATCGTTGTCGGAAACTGGCCTGCGATAAGCCCTGCGCGCCAGCGTGCTGATAATTTTCTTGGCACAAGGCAGTTCGTCCACGTGACCGGTGGGATGGCAAACGAAAATCAACTTGCGGCTGGGCGTATCGCCGGGGCCGGTGGGATTCAGCGGTCCGGTGATGCTGACGCGGTCCACCGCCGGAAGGCCGCGGAAATCCAGCGGATCGAGATTGGCGCGTTCGAACGGCTGCAAGGATGTTGTCGTCCTGCGACTCGCCTTCGGCCATGAACGTGGCTACCACGGTGCGCGGCCCGGCCTTCACTGGAACGTGAACCGTGAGGCGCGCGTCGATTTCAAGCGCCGATTTTCCCGAGTTCGTGTAGCTGAGCTCGGCTTCGTCCTTGCCGCCGATCGTCGCCAGCTTCACGCGTTGGCCGTCGACGCTGATTTCCACCTGGTGCACCTCTTCCAGGCCCTTGATGGCGTCGGCGGTGGCGCGCCACAAGCGCACTCGAATCATGTATTCGCCGTCCAGCGGGAAATAGTGGCGCATCGACAATCCGCCGCGCGTCCCCAGCGGCAAGCCTTCCATGTGGCCATTCTGCGAAAGATCGGGCTTGGCGCGATAGGTGGTCGTGTCGGCGCCCATGTTGGGATCGCCCACTGCGAGGCGGCTTAGATTCCACGATGCCGACATGTAGCGCTCCAGCAGCGACGGCGAAGTTCGGAGCACATCGGCGATGTCGTCGAAGCCGTAGCTTTCGTCATCGGCCGGGAGCAGCGGCGCCGGATCGACTTCCAGGCCCAGCAAATCGTGGACGGCGTTGGCGTACTCAGTGCGATTCAAGCGGTGCAGCGTCGCGCGTCCCGGGTTTGGATGGGTCGCCGCCGCTTTGTCGATCGAAGTTTCAAGCCAGGACGCGAAACGATCCATGGCGGCTGCGTCTGGGCGAGGCATTCCTTGCGGGGGCATGGCGCCGAGGCTGACTTTGTGGATTACCTTTTCCCAGGTTTCGGCGCCGGCCGGGATGTTGGTCAGGTCGGCCGATTGCAGCGAGAGCCCGCCGGTTTTCAATTTGTCGCTATGGCAGACGACGCAATACTGGTCCACCAAAGCCCTTTCCGTCGTGACGGACGCGGGACTAGCCGACTGTTGCTGGGGAGGCGCGGCCTGTATGCAGAACGCCGAGAGAAGAGCACAACCTGCAAGACAAACGATGTCTTTCGCTGACAATTGAACCCTCCGCCCACCGCCAGAGCGGTGCTTTACAATAATGTCAAAAAAACGCGTTGCATGCAAGGGGGTCGGAGTACCTCAGGCTGGGCTGCATGCAAGAGAGCCGGCATCGCAACGGGCCAGGCCTGCATAATGGAGGAATGCCAGCCAAGCCGCCCATGGAAACCACCATCCTGCTTCTGATCTCGGAGCCGCTTGTGCGCCAGGTCACGCGAGAAGTCCTCGAACGCGGCGGTTACGTAGTAATGGCGACCGGCGATTTGGGTACGGCAGTGGATCGCTTGAGGGAATGCAAGGCGGACCTGTTGATGATCTCGCCGTACATTGAAACGATCACCGGGCACGAAGCGGGGAAATATCTCCAGGGACGCTGTCCGGGCATGCGCATTCTGATGGTGGCGGGTCTGCTGGCCGACGATCGTTTGCAAAACCGGGCGGTGCTGGAGCAAGTGGAAATTTTCCCCAAGCCGTTCACGGGCGCGGAGCTGTTGCAGAAGGTGAAGCAGGTGCTGGGCGGCTAAGGCCTATGGCATTTGGGGACTGGCGCTTTCGAGAATCTTCGCCACCCAATCGGAATGCGGGAGGCCACAACCGGCGAGAGCCTTAAGTTCCCGATCCACGTCATACTCCACGCGTCGAATTTGCGGGTTGAAGTCATCCAGCAACAGATATGCAGCGCGGCGATCGCCGTCGTAAGAGAGACTAACGCTGCCGGTGTTGGCGACCGTCATTTCTGCGCCACTTGAGCCCGGAACGTTGCGAATGTAAGCCCGATGAATGTGCCCATAAACGGCCATCGGCTGGCCGAGCGGCGAGTAAACCGATTGCAATTCGTCATCACTCGCTTCCGGCGCGGGTGCGCGCCAAAGACTCTCGGGACTGGCATGCACCAGCGCCATGGAGCCATGGATCTGAACAAGCGGCAGGGCGCTCAGCCAGGTCAGCCGCTCTTCTCCCAACGCTTCACGGGTGGCCCGGGCCATCTCCTCGATGGCAGCCCAAAGGGATTGCAGTTGAGGCACCTGACTCGCAAACTCGGTCAGCGACTCGGGCCTGAAAAGCATTTCATCGGTGTTGCCGACCACGCCTTGCCAGCCTAGTTCGCGAATGCGATCCACAATCTCCGCGGGACTCGCTCCGCCTTGAGGCAGATCGCCGCCATGGAGGATCAAGTCGGGAGAAGTTTGCCCGAGATCCGCCACGACGGCCTCCAACGCGGTCCGATTGCCGTGGATATCGGATACGATTGCGATGCGCATCGCGATACCACTTGGTAACACGCCGCTATGCCATCTTGCTGGAAACCAGAATCAGCCTGGGCGACCCGATCTGATACGGCTCCGCGTTCATGGAACCAAAGAGGTCCACCGGCGCGAGACCCGCTTCTGCGTGCATGCGGCAGAGCTCAACCACCGTAAAGATGTAGCTGGTGGTCGGCCGCGTTTCCACCTGGCCGTTATGTACGAACGTGTAGTCGATATCCAGCCGGCTGTCGGCGGCGTGATAGCGATTCTCGCTCAGCATGAGCTATCGCCCAGCCGGTACTAGCGCGTTCGCAAGAGCGATGGCAGAAGCGACTCCGCCGCCATCCCGGTATCCACGACGAATCGCGCGCCGGGCTTTAAAGAGCGCGCCATCGCAGCCAGAAATTGCCGGGTTTCTTCCCACGTCAGGTAGTTGAAGCTGTTTCCGAAGCAGTACGCTCCGTCAAACTCGGAGACCCACGAGCGAACCGGGAGGGGTGTCGCATGGCGCGCCTCGGCGATGAACTCGTCGCTGAGGTCGAGCCCGGTCATGTTGTACCCGCGGCCGGCCAGCTCGATGGCGTGGCGCCCGTTTCCACACGGAATATCTAGAATTTGAGAGCCGGAGTCGACGCTGAGCGCTCGTTCGAGGAAGTCCACCTCGGTGCGGGTCATTTCAGGATTGAGGATGCGCCGCCACGCGTCCAGAGCGACGCCGCGGAAAAAAGTCTCTTGCCAATTGGATTGCATAATTCCCCTTCGAACAGACACACGAATAGTTATTGGTTGTGGGCTGCGAAGAAGAACTATCGGACGGCTTGAGTAGTCAAAGGCGCTCAATCACTATAACTTATTCGACTGGCTCTAAGGGGCGAACGCTACTCAGCTTTCAAAGAAGCCATATCGATGGAGAAGCGGTACTTCACATCCCCCTTGTGCAGTCTCTCGTAAGCCTCGTTGACCTTTTGAATCGGGATCACTTCGACATCGGAAGTGATGTTGTGTTCGCCGCAAAAGTCGAGCATCTCCTGGGTTTCGGGGATGCCGCCGATGGGCGAGCCCGAGAGGCTGCGGCGTTTGAAAATAAGTCCGAAAACAGGGACGGCGAGAGGTTTGTCCGGCGCACCAACCATGGTGATATTGCCGTCGCGGCGGAGAAGTTGAATGAAGGCGTCGATGTCGTGATCGGCGGCCACGGCGTCGAGGATGAAATCGAAACTGCCTGCATGCTTCTGCATCTCGGCGGCATTGCGTGAGACGACAACTTCATCGGCTCCCAGGCGGCGCGCGTCTTCCTTCTTGCCCGGTGAGGTGGTGAAGACAACAACCTGGGCTCCCAGCGCATGAGCAAACTTCACGGCCATGTGGCCCAGCCCGCCGAGACCGACCACGCCGACCTTCTTGCCCTTAGTGACGCCCCAGTGCCGCATGGGTGAGTAGGTGGTGATTCCGGCGCAGAGCAGCGGCGCGGTTCCGGCGAGATCGAGGTTGGAAGGGACCTTCAGGACAAAACGCTCATCGACGACAATGCTATCGGAATAGCCGCCATAGGTGACGCCTCCCAGGTGCTTGTCCGGGGCATTGTAGGTGAGAGTGCCGTTCGAGCAGAACTGCTCGAAGCCAGCCTGGCATTCCGGGCAGGTGCGATCGGAATCCACCATGCAGCCGACCGCGCCCAGGTCGCCTGGCTTGAATTTCTTTACTCCCGAGCCGACCTTGCTGACACGGCCGACGATCTCGTGGCCTGGAACGCATGGGTAGACCGTCGGCATGACGCTCTTCCACTCATTGCGCACCTGGTGGAGATCGGAGTGGCAGATGCCGCAGAAGAGAATTTCGATCTGCACGTCGTGTTCGCCCGGATCGCGGCGCGTGATCGTCGTTCGCGCTAGCGGCGATGTCTCTCCGGCAGCGGCGTAATGCCTTGGTTTTGTACATGAATTATGCTCCCTGGTATTGTTCGTCGCTGACTTGTTCCATCCAGTCGACAACCCTGCCATCAAGTTTCTCCTGAATCGCGATATGGGTCATCGCCGTAGTCGGCGCCGCGCCGTGCCAATGCTTCTCACCAGGCGGAATCCAGACCACATCACCCGGCCGAATTTCCTCGATCGGGCCTCCCCAGCGCTGTGCCCGGCCGCAACCAGCCGTCACAATCAAGGTCTGACCGAGCGGATGGGTGTGCCATGCCGTCCGAGCGCCGGGCTCGAAGGTGACGCTCGCGCCTTGAACCAGCGCCGGATCGGGCGCCTGAAAAAGCGGATCGATCCGCACCGTGCCGGTGAACCACTCTGCCGGCCCTTTCGCGGAAGGTTGGGAGCCAACTGTCTTGATGTCCATTCGGAAGTCCCCTCCGTGTTCTACCGTCCGGTCATTTGCTCCAACCGTTCGGGATAGCGAGCCCCTTGCACCGTGATCTTCGAAGCCGCGCTATCGATATCCGCGAGATCGTCGGGCGTGAGTTCGACTGAAAGCGCTCCAATGTTTTCGTCCAATCGCTCGAGCTTGGTGGTGCCTGGGATGGGCGCCATCCACGGTTGGGGGACGCTTCTGGGCCAGCAGCCACGCCAGAGCAATCTGGGCCGGCGTCGCCTTCTTGCGCGCCGCGATGCTAGCCAGCAGATCGATCAAGGCCTGATTCGCCTTGAGAGCATCCGGGGTAAAGCGAGGCAGGGTGCTGCGGAAGTCGGAACTGTCGAACTTCGCGTTCTCGTCGATCTTGCCCGTGAGGAAGCCCTTGCCCAGCGGGCTGTACGGCACAAAGCCGATTCCGAGTTCTTCCAAGGTCGGGATCACTTCAGCTTCCGGGCGTCTGAACCACAGTGAGTATTCGCTCTGAAGCGCCGCCACCGGTTGGACTGCGTGTGCGCGACGGATGGTTTGCACGCCAGCTTCGGACAGGCCGAAGTGTTTTACCTTGCCCGCCTGAATCAGATCCTTCACCGCTCCCGCTACGTCTTCGATTGGCACGTTCGGGTCAACGCGGTGCTGATAGAGCAGATCGATGACATCCACCTTGAGCCGCTTGAGCGAGCCCTCGACGGCTTCCTTGATGTGCTCCGGCCGGCTGTTCAGACTGAGCGCCCCAGGACGATGATCGCTGCCGCTCAGATCGAACCCGAATTTGGTGGCGATCACCACTTGCTTGCGGAAAGGAGCCAGGGCTTCGCCCACCAGTTCTTCATTCAAGAACGGGCCGTAGACCTCGGCGGTGTCGAAGAATGTGATGCCGCGTTCGACGGCTGCCCGGAGAACAGCGGTCATCTCCTGCTTGTCTTTGGGCGGCCCGTAAGAAAAGCTCATACCCATGCAACCGAGCCCGAGAGCCGAGACTTCCAGGCCGCTTTTTCCAAGTTTGCGCTTCTGCATTTTCACTTTCTCCCTATTCCCGCTGCAGTATTGATACTCACGGAGAGCGAGCGGTTACGTCGACGCCGACGAGCGTCAGAATCATCCCAGCTTATACGAGATCTGCGGATCGCTCGAACGCGCCGGTAAAGTTAACTCCGCTCGGCTGTTCGACATACCCAAGCACGTGGACTCCTCAAGGGAGGGCCTTGCAGTTGGCGTCCGAGCGGTATATCTTTGTTGCATGCAAGTCGTCTGTTGCATGTAAAAGCACCCGGGGGAGGCGTAGCGATGCAATCGGCAAAAAGAGCGACAGCAAGGCTCGTGCAGCGTATATGGTGGTGTCCACTGCTCGTGCTTGGGTTCGCGGCGGTACAAAGCAATGGCGTTCTGCAAGCTGCTCCCAACATTCCAGCCGTTGCCGACGCCGCTAGGACCGATGATCTGCCTGAAGTCCGCAAGCTGATCAAGGAGCACGTGGATGTGAATGCGCCCGCCAATGACGGCTCTTCCGCGCTCTTGTGGGCGGCCTTCCACTCGGACGCGGAAATGACTAAGGCGCTGCTTGCGGCCGGAGCCTGGGTCGACACACCGAACCATTACGGCGTGACTCCGCTTCTGCAAGCTAGCCGCAACGGCGACGTCGAAGTTATGCGGGCCTTGCTCGAGGCCGGAGCGGACCCGACGCGTTGGCATCCTGAGGGCGAGACGCCGCTGATGGCCGCGTCGCGCACGGGCAGCGTGGACGCCGTTCAGTTACTGCTTTCTCGTGGCTCGTTGGTCAACGCCGCCGATCCGTTTCAGGAAGAGACCGCGCTGATGTGGGCGTCCGCCGAAGGTCAAGTGGAAGTGGTGAAGACGCTGCTGGCCGCGGGCGCGGATCCAAACCTCAAGGCGCACGTCTCCACGCTCACCGACCGCAAGGACGCGGACCATCCTTCCGGCGGCTTTACGGCATTGATGTTCGCCACTCGCAATGGACACGCGGATGTTGTCGAGGCGCTGATCAAGGGCGGCGCCGATCCGAAGCTGACCAACGCCGATGGCGCCACCGCGACCATCGTCGCTATCGTCAACGACCGGTTCGATCTGGCCAAAGAGCTGCTTGACCTGGGCGCCGATCCCAACGACGGATCCTTGTACTTCGCCGTCGACATGCACGACGCCACCACCGACATGCGCGCGCACGACGGCTCGCGGCTGCAACCCACCCATCCGAACAATCTGACAGCCTTGGGGCTGGTGAAGGTGCTGCTCGACCTCGGCGCGGACGTGAACAAGCCGTTCGTCGGCGCGTTACACTCCACCACGCTGTGCTGCGGCGCGTCGATCAACAGCTCGCCGTTTTACCGCGCTGCCACGGCGGCCGACGTTGAGGTCCTGAAGCTGATGCTGGCCAAAGGCGCGAAGATCGAATGGAGCCCGAGCGAAGTCAAGCCGAAGGACGGCAAGCCGGTCCTGGCCGTCCGAACCCGAACGTCGGCAAGACACCCGTGATGGCCGCCATGAAAGGCGGCCTGGGCGCATCGTTTGCAGGGGGGCCCGGGTTCACCGGCATGGGGCCGCCGCCGTTCCGTGAGCCCGGCAGCCGCGATCCGCTGGAGGCGCTCAAGCTGTTGCTGGCCGCCGGAGCCGATCCGAATGCCAAGGCGCCCGATGGCACCACGCCGCTGCACCAGGCCGTGCAAGAGCAGCAAGTGGCGATGATTCGTGCGCTCGTCGCGGGCGGCGCAAAGCTGGACGCAGTCAACAAGGACAATCTGACACCCCTGCTTCTGGCCGAAAAGCCCAAGAAACCGGACCCCGCCGACATGGGGCAATCCGGACGTGTATAATCCGAAGCACAGATTCGCAGCGAGGAAGTGGTCGCGGCCCTGCGGGAGCTGATGCACCTTGGTCCCAACGATCCGGCGCCTCAGCCTCCGCCGCTGCCGACCGCAACGGACAAGAAAGACCGACGACAAGGAAAAGAAGACAAGCTCGCTGTACAGCGGGCAGTCACCAGCGCGCAATGAGGAAGATCGTAATCACTATACGGCGTTGGCCTTGCTCGGAATACGCACCCTTGCTGGCGCAGACCGGAGCACCGTCCAAGGCCGGCACAACCGCGGAAGCGGTCAAATACCGCGCGTTCGTGGACAAATATTGCGTCGCGTGTCACAGCAATCGCGCGGCGAATCCGACGGAGGGCCCGGTCAATCTGGAGTCGGCGGGCTTCGACGATCTTTTGGGCCACGCGGAGACTTGGGAACGAGTCCTGCGCAAGCTGAGTGTGCGGGCCATGCCGCCTCCGGGCGTGCCCCGTCCGTCCGAAGCCGAGTACGCGGGCTTTACGAGCTGGCTGGCTGCATCGCTCGATCGTGCCTGGGAAGGCCACAGCACGCCGGGCCGCTACGTCGTGCATCGTCTGAATCGCGCCGAATATGCCAACGCAATCCGCGACCTGCTGGCGGTCGACATTGACGTGACCGACCTGCTGCCCACCGACGGCGCGGAATTCGGGTTCGACAACATTGCGACGGCGCTGAAAACGTCGCCGCTGCTGCTGGAGGGATACGTGAACGCGGCCGAGCGCGTCAGCGCCATGGCCGTGGGCGATCCGCAGGTGAGGCCCGGGACCACCGAGCATTCCATCAGCCGCGAATTCAGCCAGAACGGATACATCGACGGACTGCCGCTCGGAACAGTCGGCGGCACGGTTGTCCATCACGTTTTTCCGGCTGACGCCGAGTATAAACTGTCGGGCCGGCTGGTCCGCGGTGTTCAGGAAGGCTACGCCGGCGTGGAAGGAAACGACACGCCGTACACCTTCGTCATCACCGTGGATGGAGCTGAAGTGTATTCGGCGCCGATTGGCGGTCCCAAAGACGACGAGATTCAGGCCGCCGATTTGGCCGCGGCGCAGCCCATTATCGATAAAAGGATGACGGGACGCGTGCGGATGACCGCCGGTCCTCACGACGTCGGCTTCACCTGGAGAGAGCGGCCGGCCCAGTTGCAGGACGTCTGGGAGCCGTCGCCGCGCGACAGCCAGGAAGTTCACATGGTGGCCGGCATGCCGAAGCTGAGGACCGTTTCGATCGACGGCCCGTACAAAGTACATCGGCCTGAGCGAGGGACCCAGCCGCGAACGGCTGTTTGTGTGCCATCCCGGCTCGGCCAGTGGGTCGGGCAACCGTGTTCTGGCGAAGAGCGCGCCGGCAACGAACCTGGACGAGAACACCTGCGCGGCCAAGATCCTCACCAATCTCGCGCGCCACGCGTATCGCCGTCCTGTTACCCCGGGAGACGTCGAGGCGCCGCTGTCGTTTTACAAGCGGGCGCGGCAGAACGGCGGCAGTTTCGACGATGGGATTCGCGCCGGCGTCGCGCGCGTTCTTTCCAGCCCGTACTTTTTGTATCGAATCGAGAGCGACCCGCCTGGCGCCCGCGCCGGCGTCGCGCATCCGGTCAGCGGACGTCGAGCTGGCCTCGCGCTTGTCGTTCTTCTTGTGGAGCAGCATCCCCGATGAAAAACTGCTGGACCTGGCGGCAGCGGGCCGGCTGCGGGAGCCAGAAGTGCTCACCGCGCAGGTGCATCGCATGCTCTCCGACGACCGCTCCGACGCCCTGGTGGACAATTTCACCGGCCAGTGGTTGCAGCTCCGGAATCTGGAGGCGAAGGTGGTTCCGGACCTATTGATGTTCCCGGATTTCGACGACAACATGCGCAAAGGATTCCGCACCGAGACCGAGATGTTCTTCGGCTACATTCTGCGCCAGGATCGCAGCGCCCTGGAGCTTTTGAGCGCGGACTACACCTTCGTCGACGAGCGGCTGGCCAAGCATTACGGAATCAAGGGCGTGTACGGCCCGCAATTCCGCCGCGTGAAGCTTACCGATCCCAATCGCCGCGGTCTGCTGGGGCAAGGCAGCATCCTGTCGATGACTTCCGTCGCCACCAGAACCTCACCGGTTTACCGCGGCAAGTACGTGCTGAGCACTTTCCTGAACACGCCGCCGCCTCCTGCGCCGCCGAATGTCCCTACGCTCGACGAAAGCAACAAGGACTCGAAAATTCCCAAGACGGTGCGCGCCCAACTGGAATTGCACCGCAAGAACCAGCCCTGTGCGGGCTGCCATCGCGTGATCGATCCGCCCGGGTTTGCGCTCGAGAACTTCGATTCGGTGGGGCAGTGGCGCGATAAAGGTCCGGATGGCGCGCCGCTCGACGTCGCGGGCACGCTCGCGGACGGATAGCAGGTCAAGCGGTCCGGTGGCGCTGCGGGAGGCCATTCTGAGCCGGCCCGACGCCTTTGTGACCGTCGTCACCGAAAAGATGCTGACGTATGCACTGGGCCGCGGGCTGGAGCCCAGCGACATGCCGGTGGTTCGCCGGATCGTGAAGAAGGCCGCGCAGAACGATTACCGGCTTTCCTCGATCGTCATGGGAATTGTGGAAAGCGCACCGTTTCAGATGCGCACCAAGTTGGAACCGGCCGAAACCGCCGGAGGGCCGAGCGATAGAGTTATAAGTTGCACGATCAGACAAGGTCGCAAGATCAAATAAGGAGTAGCTATGTTCATTACGAAAAAGCATCTTTCGCGCCGCACGTTCATGCGTGGTACCTTGGGCGCAACGATCGCACTGCCCTTCCTGGACGCCATGATTCCGGCGCTCTCCGCCGCGCCGAAATCGCCGTTCCGCTTCGGCGCGGTCTACTTCCCTTGTGGCGTGTTTCCCACTACCTGGCATCCCGATGCGGAGGGAAGCGACTTCGTCTTCAAGCCGGTGATGCAGCCGCTGGAGCCGTTCCGGAATCAGCTTGTCACGGTCAGCAAGATGAAGGCGCCGTGGGGCTCGTCGGTCCACCTGGGCGCCAGTTCCGCGTTTCTGAATGGCGTTGGGCCGGTGGTGCAGCGCGACGGCAACGCGACTGCTTTCGGAAAGATCCAATCGAAGAAGACCGTCGACCAGTTCATTGCCGATCAAGTGGCGGGCGATACGCCGCTGCGATCCATCGAAGTCGGCACCGAGGACATGGGCACCGCGGTGGGGGCCTGCGACGGTTTCGCCTGCACGTTCTTCAATACGCTCTCCTGGCGCGACGATGCGAGCCCGCTGCCGGTGGGCATCAATCCGCGCGTTACCTTCGAGCGGATGTTCGGCGAGACGGATTCCACCGAGCGGCGCTTTGCGCGCCTGAAAGAAAAGCAGAGCCTGCTCGACTCGGTGACCGAGGAAACCGCGAAACTGAAACGCTCGCTGGAGCGCCCCGATCGCGCCATCCTCGACGAGTATCTCGGCAACATTCGCGAACGTGGAAAAGCAGCTCGAACGCATGGAAAGCCGTCTCGGCACCATCACCGGCAATCCGGAAGCGCCGGTGGGCTTGCCGGAAGCGTTCGACGATCACATGACCATTACCTATAACCTGATGCACCTGGCGTATCAGGGCGACATCAGCCGCGTTTTCACTTTCATGACCGGTCATGAAGCCAGCGACCGCGCGTACGCGCACATCGGCATTCCCGAGCAACACCACACCATTTCGCATCATGGCGGCGATCCGGAGAAGCTCGCCAAGTACGCCAAGATTGCCACGTACCAAATCCAGAAGTTCGCCGATTTCCTCGACAAGCTGAAGGCGACCAAAGAGGCCGACGGAACTCTGCTCGATCACTCGCTTCTGTACTGGGGCAGCGGCATGAGCAACGGCAACGCGCACGATCGGAACAGTCCACCCGCGGTGATCGTCGGCGGCGCACAGGGCCGGCTCAAAGGCAACCGGCATATCGTCGCACGAGGATACGCCAACCGCGAACCTGCTGCTGGCGATGGCGCACTTGGGCGGCGCGGAGATCGACAAGCTCGGAGCGAGCAACGGCAGGATCGATCTTTAGAGGTCGACCTCTAAGGACACGATCGTTAGGGCACTTTCGGCGACGCGGTTCACCGTCGTCACGTTGATGCCGTCCGCGCCATCGGCGCCGATCAGGAGGCCGCTGACGGCGACCCGCGAACCGGCCAGCGGCTCCAGGCGCGTCACCACGAACTTGAGCGGGATTGTTCGGCTGCCGAGCGGCCTGTGTGGCGTCTTCCCCGCCGGAGCGTTTTCCGCCCGCTCGGGGGTTGTCGCCCTGCGTGACCACCCATTCGGTCCCGCTCCGAGCCAAACAGCCGACCACGCGAGCCAGCGCATTCGGCCGGGAGTTCGGTGCGTCCGTCCTTCTGCACAATCTGCACGTTGGCAATGGTGTCGCGTCGAAGCTCAGCTGGTCCCCGCGGGAAAGCCATTGGATTTCAACATGAGCGCGACGATATCCCGGTAAGTGGATTCGTCGAGGGAGCCGGGCGTGCCGTTCGGCATGTTGGCGCTTACGAACTCCAGCAGATCGCCGACGCTTTTTTGCGCGAAACTCTTCCAGAATGGATCGCCCACCAGCGGCGCCTTGCCTTCTGCCGCGAGCGCATGACAGCCCGCGCAGCTTTGGCCGAAGGCCGTTACGCCACGGGCAGCTTGAGCCTCCGTGTACACACCGTCCCAGACGGTCCGAGCAGTCAGGAGATTTGCTGTGACTGATGTGAACACAAGTGACGCGAGCAGCAGGTTGGCCACGGACCGCCACCTCGGTGGAACAGACATGCTGTACATTTCGTGATCGTGTCAGTTTGCCGCAGCCATGTCAAGCCGCGATTGTATTGGAGGCGCGGGTGAGAATCGAACTCACGAATAAAGGTTTTGCAGACCTCTGCCTTACCACTTGGCTACCGCGCCGGATTCACTACGGGCTTGGCGTCCACCGCCGGACTTCTCTTCGCACCATACCGCGCCGGGCTCGCCGAAGTCAATTGCCGAGCATGCCGGCGCGCGGCTTTGTTTGCAGAGCACGACTTCGCCGGTGAGCGGCGCCGCGCCCTCGCTCGAGTGGCTGCACCGGCTGTTGACGCTATGTCACGCCGACACGAACACCTGTGGCCAGCGCTAAATACCTGCTCTTCCTGGTTGTTCAGCGCCCCTTTCTTTAAAATATCGCGGAACATAAGGAAACAACGCGTCAATATAGTACGAATAGTACGACGTAACGTAACCGTTATAACCAGAAATAAAAATACGTAGAAGTAGGCTGTTGAGTATAAACTTAAGCTTCGCACCCGAAAAACGAAGGAGATTCGCATGAAGCACGTCTCCGTATTGGCAACTTTTGTACTCATGGGCGCTGCTGCCGGCGCGCATGCCAGCACTTGCACCTCAACGTCGTTTGTAACGGGAGGGCCCTCATGCACCGAATCGTTGACCAACGTGGGCGGCATAGCTGGCGCAGATGAAACGGTCACATTGAGCGATTTCACTATGAGCGCCGAGATAACAAGCTCAGCAGTGGATCTGAACGCGACTGCACCGGCGAGCGGCGGGGGCGACATTCCCGGACTGGCCGGCTTTGATTTCGGTTTGGTCTACATTAATACCTTCCCGGAAGAAGATTGGACAATCGGTTACACCGCGACCATCACATCCTGCGCGACTGGCTTCGTTTGTACCATCACCGGATACTTCGAAGACCAGGGTGTGGCTGGTCCACCGAACTTGGATGGGGTGGTTGGTGTAACGTTGACTGGCGAACCGCCCGTAACGTTGGGCTCGTTCGAAACTGGCTTTTCAGATTCCGATACGTTGTCCGGCGTCGATCTTGAAACCGCAACTCTAACCGGAACCAACGGCGGGGATTATCCCCCGATAATTTTCTATGAGACCGACGTCATTACTTCAGTGACTCCAGTTCCGGAGCCGGCTGATCTTAGCATCTGCGGCGCCGGCCTGCTCGGCATTGTGCTGCTGCGCCGCTGGCTTTTCAAAACACCCTCGGCTCGACAGCCTGCCTGATCTTTTTATCTTTTTCTACCGCGCCGGAATCAATGCGGGCTTGGCGTCCACCGCCGGACTTCTCTTCGCGCCATACCGCGCGGCGCTCGCCGAAGTCACTTGCGGAGCATGCCGGCGCGCGGCCTTATCTGAAGATGGGTCGGCGGCGGGAACCACAGGCAACAAAATGTGCGATGGATACTGGCGCGAATGATAGACCACTTGCTGGGCCTTCTTCAGCGCGGTCTCGTCGGCGAACGGGCGCCCGGTATTCGGATTGCGATCGAAGCGCGGGAAATTGCTGCTTGAAATCTCCAGGCGAATCGAATGGCCGGCCAGGAAGACGTTGCTCGTCACTCCGGCATCGATGGTCAGCGGATAGACCTCTCCCGGCTGGGCCAACTCCGGCTTGTCTAAACCCTGCCGATACCTGACGCGCAGGATGCCATCCGTGAGATTGCGCGCGTCGCCATCGGGAAACACATCCACCAGCTTGGCCGTGAAATCGGTGTCTGCGGCCGACGTGGACGCGTACAGCACCACGCGAATGGGCCCGGTGACTTCCAGGTCCTGTTTCAAGGGAGCGCTCGTGTACACCAGAACATCCTTGCGCTTTTCGACAGGCCGCTGGTCCATGGGGCCCCAGGGGAAAATTTTCGGATCGCAGCACACCGCGCCACCGTGGGTCGGAACAGGATTGCGCGGATCGTAGGTGAACAAATCCGGCATATTCGCGCGCTCCTGTTTCGGCTGCAGGACGCCATCGCCGCTGAGCGAATTTGCCTCGCCGTCGCTCGCCAGGTAGAACGAAGTCATCCGCGCTCGCGCCAGCGGCCAAGCCTGCTCATCGCGCCAGCGATTCACACCCATCACGAAAATGTGCACCGGCGCTTCATCCACCTCGGCGCGCATCGCGTGCCAGGTCGCGGGAGAAAAGTGCCGAGCGTCTACTGTGCCGTACTTCAGTGGCTCGCCCTTGAGCCAATGATCGAACCAATCGATCTGGTAGCTGCGGATGGGCGAGGAGGAATCGTCGCCATAGGTCACGCCCGGAAAAGGTGTCGACATATTGTGCGCCCAGGGACCGATCATGATGCGGTATCTGTCATCCAGCTGCCCATGCAGCTTGTGCAGCGCGGCGAACGCGTCCAAGTCGCTTTCGACGATAGTTGTCGTACCAGCCGCCTACCGAAAATACCGGCACGCGCACTTCGCCGATGTTTTCGAGAACGCTCTGCCCCTTCCAGAACGAATCGTACGCCGGATGATTCAAAATCGGTCTGATAAAACCCCAGCGTCTGGCGGGTGGCGGCGCGATCGATGGTCCGCAGCGGCAGATGGTTGATGTAGTCGTTGAATTTCGGTTTGGCCGCGCCGGGGGCCGTCAAATTCTGGGAGAGCCAGAGCAGCCGATGGCCCAGCTTCAAAGCTCCGCCAGTGGAATAATAGCGGTCCAGGTATTCGTCCGATCCCGACACCACCGGAAAAATAGCTTTGAGATGCGGGTTGTTCAGCAGCGCCACGCGCCATTGCGCAATCCCGAGGTAGGAGCCGCCGATCATGCCGATCTGGCCGTCGGACCAGGGCTGCGCGGCGATCCAATTGAGGGCATCGTAGCCGTCCGGGCCTTCCTGATTCAGAGCATCGAACACCCCGGCCGAGGCATAACGCCCGCGCACATCCTGCATGACCACGGCGTAGCCGTGCTTGATGAACGATTGGTAGCCGATGGGAAGGTCGGGACCTTTGCCATAGGGAGTGCGGATCAGAACCGTGGGAAATCGGCCGCCGCCCTCCGGACGGAAGACGTTGGTGTCAAGGCGCACCTTATCGCGCATGGGAACACGCACGTGCAGCCTGGCGTAAGGCACGAGCGCCGGCGCCGTGGCGCGGGCCAGCCCGAGACACACCAAAAACAACCCTAAATTGAGCTTATAGCCGATGTATTTTTATGATAGCAGTCCTCTAGGGCTGGCCCGTGTCGCACCGTCAACAACAGGCGAAGGTCATGGCGCCACTGCGATTGTGACTCCACGTTGGCTCGATGCATTGCCGATCTCGACCACTACCGGGACGGCGCTCCCGGAGACCCCGGCCGGAACCTCGACGATCAGCTGCATCATCCCAGCCACCTCACCATTGACTCCGCCCGCGTATTCGACCGCAGCCTGCACGCCACCGATCGTCACTCTCACCGGAAGCATCGCCTCCGGAAGAGGAGCCGCCCCGAGTTGGCCGTCCACTCCCTCGGGCCACGTCTGCCCCTCGCCAGTCGCGTACAGGATGATGGCGCTACCTTGTGCCGCCGGCTGAGTAACGGAATTCAGGGTGCCGACCTCGTAATTGTTGATCACCACTGCCTGACCCACGCCCTTTGAGTTCGCCGTGAAAACACCCGGAACCGATGCGGCGACGTTCAACGTCACTGGCGCCGAGGTCTTTCCTTGGTAGGTCACGGTGACCTGTGCGGTAGATCCAGTGACCTCGTAAGGCACCATGACCGCGATCGCGGTAGAGGAAGTGTACACCAGGGGTGCCGCGAATCCGTTGAACTGCACGCTGAGCTCTGTGTTTGCGGAATACTGCGTGCTTACTAATCCCGAGCTATTCAGCACCATCCCGCCCAGCTGCGCGGGCGCCAGTTCCGTTCCGTAAATCACCACCATTTCGCCGGGCGACACGACGCCCGCACGATAGCTGGCCGCGTTGACCACCGATCGAATCACCGGAGCCGCGCCGCTGGCCCCCGCGCCGTTCCAGCCCATCACCAGGTTGTATGCATCCACCGATCCCAGACCGGTAGTCAGGTCATATCCGACCCCTGCGTTATATCCGAATTCGCCGGTTGCGCAGTTCGGCGTCCCGGATTGGCACGGCACGACGTTGTTGTTATCCATGACGTCATGAAACATGGCCGGGGAGCTTACTGCCAATCGGTACAAACTGGCATTAATGTTGCCGGCGCCGTTTTCGTGCAAATGCTGATTCAGCAGCGCTAAGATACCCGCGAACACTGGCGTCGCCGCCGATGTGCCTCCAACCAGAAGCGATTGCCCCGAGCTGATGATGTTGTATGGGTCGTGGTCGTTCGATCCTGCAAGCGCAATATCCGGCACGTCTCGCTGGCCGTCGGCCGGGACGCCCGGACCGATTTGCCAAGCCGGCTTCGGATAAAGGCTGCTGACGCCGCCGCCGGTCGCGGCCAGACCACCGTTTAACGCCGTGTCGTTCCACGCTATCTCCGGAATGTAGCTCAGCGCCGAACCGCCATTGGCGCCGTTGGCCGAGCTCCAGGAATTTCCGCTCGGTTCGTTGAACTCCGTGCCGCCCACCGCGGTGATTTCCGGCACGCTCGCCGGAAAATTCACCGCTAGCCCGTTGGATGCCATCGTCGCGTCGTAGTCGCAGTCCGCCGCGCCGGAATCGCCGCTGGCCACGATCCAAGTGATCCCCAGCGCGTTTGCTTTCTTTGCTTCAGCCTCAAATTGGGATGCCGCGGACTGCGCCTGTACTTCGCAAATACCGAAGCTCTCGCTCACAATCGGAGCCAAATCCTGATCGATCGCGAAGAACGCCGAGCCGTCGGCGTCGGAGCCGTACACGTAGATTAGCGTGGCATTGCGCGCGATCGCGCCGGCCCACTCCAGATCCAGATCCGCCTCCGCCTGGTCGCCGGGAACGTTCGACGGAGCTGTTCCATCCGGAAAGAGTTCGACGTGCTCCGGCCCCAGCCCGTAAGCGTTGCGGAACTGTTGGACGTCGGAAAGCAGGGCAACATTCCCGGCGGCCTGCCCCACAATTACGATCTTTTCACCCTCTCCATGGAGCCCCTGTTGGTACAGCGGGTTGATATCGTAGATTGCCGCAAGATCCCCCGGCGCCAGCGTGTACCCCAACCCCGACGTGTTCGCGGCCTTCAGCATCGGCTTCGGATAGAAATCGTTCAAGCCGAAAAGTGTTGCCACCAGCGGCTTCAAATCCGCCGGGATGAGAGGTTCCGTTGCAACCGCGAAATGTGTTTCGCCCCGGAGGGAGTAGCGATGGACAGATGTGTGAAAGGCCGCTTGAACTTGCGCCGCCGTGCCGCTGAAAGCGATCCAATCCCGCGCACGAGCCGTGTAGTCGATGCTGAACCCGGCGGATGTCAGCCACGCCGTGGCCCGTGCGAGGTCCGCCTGGCTTAAGCTGAATCGGTCGGCGTATTGTTCCGGCGTGAGCCACTTGTGATAATCCGGCGATGCCGGATCGCGCTGCGCTGCCAGTAACTGGTCGAGACTCGCGCGCTGCGCCGCGGTCTGCTGAAACATCATTTGGATGTGACCGAGCCGGAATGTCGCTTCGACCGGCCCTTGATCGTAACGGGGCTGCGCCAGCGGATGCACCGTCTGCCCAGTGAGCACCGTGGCGGCGAACCAGGGCCCGATCAAGAACGGGAGTTTCCAGACTCTCTGCATCCCCGATCATCGGTCGCATGTCATTGAAAGATTAGCGACGGAAGATTAGCGACGAAGCTTTAGGGTCTTCGACTTAGCGCCCTCACTGCCGCTGTACTTTTTGGTAGCAGTCCTCTAGGGCTTTCCAGTAGAGTTTGGCCACGCAAGCCGGTGCGTGGTGCTGGCGAATATGAGCGGCGGCGCGCTGGCCGATGGCCTGTGAATCATCGGGATTCCGCGCCAGCCACACCAGGTATTCGACCAGCATCTCCTCTTCCGCCTGGCCGGTATCCACCCGCACGCAGGCGGATTCAGGGAAGCGCGAGGTCTCCTGGCCGGCGGACATCAGCACTGGCTTTCCGAGGCCCATCAGGCGGATCGCAATCATGGATGTTTCGCCCGCCATGGGATAGCGCAGGTTGACGCAAGCGTCCACGGCCGAGGCGGCGAGCCAGAAATCGCGCTCATCGAGATAGCCCATCCGCAGAATACCGGCGTCGTTGTGTAAGAGCGGTTCGGCGGAGCGAGCCAGGTCGGTCGAAACGAAATCGCCCGCGACGAGCAACGCGACGTCTGCTGACAGCCGCGCGCGCTGAAATGCCCGGAGCAACGCCATCAGCCGTTTCGATTCGCGCAAATGGCCGAAAACTCCTACCAGGAAAGTATGCGGCGCAACGCCTCGAGCGGCGCGCCATCGAATTACTTCGGAAGCGGCGGGAAGATCCGCGGGCAGTTCGAACAGCAGCGGGATCTCGTGCACCGTGGCTCCCCGGACGTGTTCCTCCACCAGTTCCACTGCGCGAGGATTGTGGACGATCATGGCGTGAGACCGCTCCACCACACGCTTGAGCATGGGATAGCGGAAGTACTCGGGGTCGGCGGCTGAACGCGACCGCCGCCGCCATAGCTCGCGCGCCAAGTCTTCGCTCCAAGGGCCGTAGTTATAGACGAACTCGGCGACGTATTGCTGTTCGTCTCCAGCACCCAGGAAAAAATGCTGCAGGACGGCATCGTGGAGCACCGCCACGCCGGGCGTCGCGAGCGCGCGGCTGTAGATTTCGCGATGCAACCCATTGTTACCGAGATGGTAGAGCGGGATGTCGGCATCCTGCGCGTTGATTTTCACCGAACCGAGCGGCCGGAGCGCCCGCAGCAGTGCGGCCGAATAATCGGCTACGCCGGAGCGTGCGGGGGGCAGAGGGGAAAAGAGGCCGACAGTCACGCTGATCTTTGTTTTCCTAAGTCTATGTTTTCCTGCGCGGACCGAATAAGGCGGTCCCCACGCGCACCATGGTCGCGCCCTCCTCGATCGCCACCTCAAGATCGTGCGACATCCCCATCGACAATTGCGGCAGGCCGTTCTGGGCGGCCAGCTCCCGCAAGCGCGCAAAATACGGACGCGATGTTTCCGCGTCGTCCGACCACGGTGGCATGGTCATCAACCCCAACAATCGCAGATGCGGGCAGGCTCGAATCGCATCCACCAGGGCCGCAACATCGCCAGGCGCGGCGCCGGCTTTGGCTGGCTCGTCGGATAGTTTTACTTCAATGAGGACATCCAGGGAAGATCGAGCGTCGGCATCCAGACGCCGTGCAATTTTCGCCGAGTCCACCGTCTGGATTACATCGAAGATTTCGGCCGCGATTTTCGTTTTATTGGACTGCAGATGGCCGATGAAATGGTAGCGCGCGCCGGGGCAGTCGGGCAGTTCCAGGCGCTTGCCTTCAAATTCCTGGACGTAGTTTTCGCCGAAATCGCGCAGGCCGAGTTCAAAGGCTTCGCGAATCACGGCGGCCGGAAATTTCTTAGTAACCGCGATCAATTGAATATCGGAGCGGTTGCGTTGAGCGCGCGCCGCCGCGCGCGTAATACGGGACTCGACGTTGTCTAATCTTTCCTTGAGCAGACCGCTTTCAGATTACCGCAGAAGTCAGAATCCAGAATGACCGAAGAACGCTCGTGCTCATTCTGAATTCTGAATTCTGAATTCTGAATCCCTCGTATTCCTTCTTGTTCCCTTACTTCGGATACGTCGACGGAATCAGCTCACTGATCTTGTAGATGTCAAACGATCCCAGTCCCGTGACGTAATCATATCCAGGAAGAGCGGTGAACAACCCGTTCGTCCCGAGCGTCACATCGTTGAAATCCGGACTGGTGGCAGGCGGACCGCTCGCCGCAAGCTGATAAATCAACGGTCCGGCAAAACCGAGTTTGTTCTTATGCGCGCTTTCAATCCGCGCCCATGAGCCCATCGCCAGCGGCGAAGACAAGCTCGTCCCGCCGACTAGTTCCGAGGCGCCATCCACGATAATGTTCGCAGAACAGATAGCCAGTCCGGTTCCACCAGCGCACATGGAAACGTCCGGCACGCCCCGGTCGCCGGCCTCGGCGCTGGGAACGATCGGAAGTGTTCCGCCACCTGTGTAGCTCTGCCAGAACGGCGCCGTTTCAAACAAACTGATGCCGCCGCCGCTGGCTTCCCATGCCACCTCGAAATCATACGTGAAGTCCGCGTTGGTGAAAAGATTCGTCCCGCCCACGGCGATCACATAGGGCGACGAAGCCGGGTAGGAAGTGTCAGGCGCCCCGGAAAGGGGCACGCCATTGGTTGGTCCGGCCGGGCAAGCCGAGCCGTTATCGTCGGATGAAGCAAACGGAGTGATGCCCTGTAAAGCGGCTTCGGCGAACACCTGATCGTCCACCAGCATGGAGCCGTCGACGTACGGAAAAAATTCGCATTCGCCAAAGGACATGTTGAAGGCTTTTACTTTGTTCTGAGATACGGCTTTGCTGATGGCCAGCGCAAGGTCGGAATCGGTCATGGATGTGGCCACATAGAAGTAGAGATGCGACACCTGCTGCGCGATTCCGGTGGAAGTCTGCGAATCCAGATCCCACTCGTCTTCCCCGCTGACGTCCGCGCTCGCGATGCCGGCGTTCACGACGGTAACCGGCACTTCCGGGATATTGTTGGTCTTCTCATAGGTCCGCAAATCCGTCACCACTTGCGTAAGATCGCCTTCCGCGATGATGCCGACCACAGTCTGCGAGCCGGTCGGGAATTTCTTAGCGGGGCAGTTGGGATTGTCCGACGGGCAGGCGGCATCGTAGGCAATCTGGTATTGCTCGGGACCATAGCTTTCGTTGCTGAGATCCGGCGTCGGACAGCTAGGCGCCGAGCACGGCACGGTCATCGGGCCGACGCTTAACCGTGCGATGTCTGTGTGTAGCTTCGCAACATTATTCAGCCCCAGCACCGCGATCACGACGCCCGAGAGCGAAGCGGGCACTTGCGCGGCCGAGGTGTTGAGAAACACGCTCGCGCCGTTTACCGCATATTCCGCGAGCGACGTATTGAACGCCGCTTCCACGTCGCGGGCCGGCGCATAGGCATCGATGAGAAGCCGATTATCCGCTACTGTTATGTCGGTGAATCCCATGCCTTCGAGGTAAGTCGTCACCGCCTGCACCTGCGCCGAGGTCGCTCCGAATTGTGTCACAAATTGCTGAACCGTGTACGACGTTCCGTTGAGAGCGTTGCCCGGCGTCAGCATAGCCCGTAGGGTTGGTTGGATCTGGCTGGCGCTTTGTGCCTGCAGACCCAGAACAACATGGATAGAGGTGGAAGGGGCGAGTGGGCCGGCCAACTTCGCATTCTTCAAGTATTGGACTGGGAAAGCCTTGGTAGCCGTGGACGCCCAACTTTCAGCGCTGGCATTTGGCGAAACGCAAAAGAAGAGCGCAAAGGGCGCGGCGAGCGCGACTAGCCGAATCAGGAAACGACCCGAGCCGCGATCCGTTTTGCGCGAATTCTTCAAGAGAAGCGCTACACCCGCCAGCGCTTGGACATTTTTGAAACTGCGGTTCAGTAAGCAAGTAAACATCCGATTTCCCCTTTGTTTTCTGGTCTTGGGCCATACTTCGGTTGATGGACTCCAGCTGCTCCGCAGGTGTTTCATGAGGCCCCACTGAAAAGTGGGGCTTCAGTACTAGTGGAGCTTTAGTTTATTCGTTTTGCTAATATTCGAGGGATCGGCGGACGATAAGACAAGCAGCTGACTGAAATCCTTCCGGTTCTCGAAATCCAGCCCGTGATCGACATCCAGATTGACATCCAGCGAGCCATCGAGCGCTTCCTCGAGTCCAGCCAAGATCCGGTGTTATGCGAACCGGGTGAGGAGTCGCTGGCGATCGGTCCGGAGAACTTCGTGGTGGAAGTACACGGCGCGTGCGCCCAGCTGCAGGCCTGGGATCAGAAGCGCAATCTGGTGCGCCGCATCAGTGCCATCGAGCGCTCCTCGCGCGGGAAACTGGTTCTGCGCGTAGCGCGATTCGGCAAGCTGGCTGGCATATTGGAGCTGATCGATCGCCGCCATATCACAAGCGACAACCTGCCCCTCCGTACCGCCCGCCTCGGATTCCGCGAACAATTTGGGCTCTTTTTGCGCCGCCAGTTTCCCGCCTACAAGCTAGCCGAGCTAACCACCGCGGCCGACCTGGAACACAGCCTCTCGCCCGCCTATCCGCGCGCGTTGCTCAAGCAAGGTGCTTCGGCCTGGGCCGCTATCGGTGTCGCCGCCGACGCCGTGCATCCCGACGGCGTTCTCACCTTCGGTCTCATCTGGCTGGACTATCTGCGGCGCCGCGAGCCCGGGCTCGCGATCCATGGCTTGATTCTTTATCTTCCGGCGGGCGCCGAGAAGACCACCTGTCTTCGGCTGTTTTTTCTGGACCCGGCCGCCGCGCAATATTCGGTGTTCGTCCACGCCGAGGACGGTCTCGAGACCAAGATCGACCTGCGCGACTGCGGCAATCTCGACACGCATCTGGAACCCTACCGCCGTTCGTTGGCGCGGCCGATGGAGGCAGTGCCCGGCATCGAAACCGGCATCGAAACCGGCATAGAAACAATTGACCGCGGCGATGGCGAATTGAGCTTTCGCGTACATGGGCTGGAGTTCGCTCGAACTAGAGCGGGTTCCGAACGCTTGTCGGGGCTCAGCTCGAAACGCGCCCGTGAACTTTCCCGGCTGCGTTGTCCCGATGCGGCCAACCGCCGCGATCCGCTCTATCTCAGAAACCCGGAAGCCTGGCTCGAATCCCAGGTCCGGGCTCACATCCAGGAGATCGATGCGAATCTGGCGCCCACGCCCATATATGGCCAGGTTCCAGCCTTTGCGGCCGCCGATCGCGGCGTGCTGGACTTGCTCGCCATCGACACCAGCGGACGGCTGGCGGTGATCGAGCTGAAAGCTTCCGAGGACGTGCATCTCCCGCTCCAGGCTCTGGATTACTGGATGCGCGTCAGATGGCACGTTGAACATCGGGATTTTCAACGGAACGGCTATTTCCCCGGCCAGGAACTGCGTAGTGAGCCTCCCCGGCTGCTCCTGGTCTCGCCCGCGCTCGATTTTCACTCCTCCAACGAGCGCGTATTGCGTTACTTTTCTCCCGCCATCCCCGTCGAACGGTTGGGCGTAGGATTACAATGGCGTAGGGAGCTGAAAGTGATGTACCGGGCGTAGCTTCCCGGCAGCTATCCGGGTTTAAGCATGTCCATCCAAGTTTTCCAACACATCAAGGACGCCATCCGCAATCTGGATCCGGCGGATATACGGCGGCATACCGAACGCCCGCTGCGATTCGTCCTGTACGCGGAGCGCGAGCCGGACTATCGGGCGATGGAAGAGTTTCTGGTTCCAGGGAATCTGTCGCGCGCCAAACGCGCCGAAGTCCTGCGCCTGGTCTATCGGGCCTCGGAAGGCGCGGTCCCGACCGCCGCGAACGATTTGCAAGTCTACTTCGACGATTCCGGCTACCTGGCCGGCGGCTCCGCGGAGCAATTTACTTTCAATCCCGCGAATCCAAGGGCGATGATTCATCAGATGCTGGGCCAAAGGCCGGACCTGGCCGTGCCGCTCGGGCTGCACGTTCTGCCTTTTCGGGAAGAAGTATCGCGGCGCATGGTAAAGAAGGTCGCCAAAGAGAACGCTCTCTTTGCGCTGGCCACGGCGATTCCCGACATTGTTCCCTTCATTTCCTTGCCCTGGGCCATGGGCGAATTCGCCTCCGACACGGCGTTCCTGACGGCCAACCAGATCCGCCTGGCCTTCTTGCTGGCGGCGGCCAACGATCGCGACGTGGGCTATCGCGAACAGCAAACCGAGATTGCGACTATCATGCTGGGCGCCTTCGGGTGGCGGGCCCTGGCGCGCGAGTTGGTGGGCAAGATCCCCTGGGGCGGCGGACTGATTCCGAAAGCCGCCATCGCTTACGCCGGCACGCGCGTGGCTGGAATGTCGCTGGAGCGTTACTATCGGCTGGGCAAGGCGTACACCCGCGCCGAGCGCCGTCTGGCCTACGAAGAGGCTCTGGAGCGCGGCCGGCATCTGGTGACTGGACTCGTCGAGGGGTTTCAGCAACGCAAACGCTAAAGCATTTCCTCTTCATCGGGCTTTGCGTCTGGTGCTTCGCGTTCCTTGCGGCGACCGCCCATGCGCAGTTCAAGGTGGTCGGGCCCGCTCCGTATCCGCCCGCGGTCGCACACCAAAAGATCAAGGCTCTGCTCGAAGATGTCGATCCCGCTCATCGCAAGCAGACCATCGAAACGCTTTCAGGCCTGCTTTCCTGGTACCGCGACGCCATCGATGACGAACTGATCGCAGGCTGGCAGAAAGACACCCGGGCGAATTTGCCTGAGGTGGTGGAAGCCTTGGCCGATTCGCGCGTGGCTACGGCGATTATCCAATTCTCGTGGCGGGAACATCGTGCAGCGGCATTTGAACCCGCTTACGCGCCGATGTTCGGCAACCTCATGACGCGCTTTCCGGAAAGCGCTCAACCGTTCCTGGACGATCTCCTCAGAAGCCGCCAGACGCCCGATCTCTCGCAGCCGGAGGCGGAGACGGTCTGCCGGATACTGTTAGACATGCCGGATGTAGGGGCGTGGCGACAGGATGCCCTTCAGATCCTGCCTCATTACCGGCGAGTTGCCGAAGGCCTTCTGGCTGAGGACCTGCATGGCAGCGACCGCGAAAAGAGCTTTCAGGCTCAACGCTGGCTTGCTGAACTTAAGCCGGCCGATCTGAAAACCGACCCGCCCACTAGCGCGAGCCAGCGGCCAAGCCCACGCACCCGGCCCACGCTGCCCCGAGCCGCGGTGGATGACAGCACTCCTTTGGGAGACAGCGCCCGGACGCCCGAGCCCGCACCGCCGCCACTTCCGCGAGCGGCCGTCTCTGCGGCGCCACTCGCCTACAACGGAGCTAGGTCTGGCACTCTCCAATGCACGGGCAATCCCATCCCACAGAATGCCGAATACGTTTTCCGTAATTTGCCCCCGGTGAAAATGCAGCTCGACTACGACACAAAAATCTGGGACGCGCGCCTGGCGCCCGGCGAAGGCGAGACGCAACGGGTGATTCTCCGAAACAAAAGCTCCGGTCCGCAGAAGCACTGTGTAGTGCATTGGAGTGTCATTCCCTAAATCGGTCCGTAATCGAGCCATAATCAGAGCCATAATGACAGGAGGACGCTTGTGAAAAGAACTGTGCCGCTCATATTCGCGCTGTTCTGCTTGCTAGTTCCAGGCGCGCCTGCTCAGCAGAAGCAGAGCATTACGCTCCCGGTTGGCACCGAGATCGCCATCAGCACCGTTGACCGCATCAATTCAAAGAAAGCCGATGCGCGAAAAGAGTACGCCGCGAGTATAGACGATCCCGTTATTGTCGACGGCGTCACCGTAATTCCGGCTAAGGCGAGCGCCTTTTTGCGCATATCGGACGTACAGGACGCGGGATTTTCGCGCCGCGCATCGCTTGCCACTTCCCTGGTTGCCGTGATCATCAACGGGCAACGCGTCGAGGTTAACACCGACAAAATCGACTCCAAAAGCGGCTCACAGGTCAAACGCACGGCGACTGGAGCCGCGGTTGGCGCCGGCACGGGCGCTGCAATTGGAGGCGCTGTCGGCGGTGGCGCAGGCGCCGGAATAGGAGCAGGAGTCGGAGCTGCCGGAGGCGCCGTGGCCGGCAAGATATTTGGAAAGGCCGTCGAGATTGCGCCCGAAACCAGGTTCACTTACAGGCTGACGCAGGAGGTTGTGGTCGACTCTGTCGTGGTCGCTTCTAATGAAACAACAGATTCTCGCCCCCGGCTTCAGCGCGCACCCGCGCCCGCTCCACAGCCGGTTGCCGACGCGGATCCGCCACCGAGCGTTCCCCCAAGTGTCCCACCGGTCACTCCGCCCGCGCCCGTGACCGAGGCGATCAACCCGGTTGCTGAACCCGACCTGATCGGCGTGTTATTTTTTCAGAACCAGTTCGGAACACTTCAATCGCTCGAGCAGAATCGCGGCATCCCCCGCAGGCGCATCAGCGGTAATTCACAACAGACTTACTGGGAGATGGCCGGCGCCAGTTCTCCGGTGCGCTTGAAGAGCGGACAAAAGATGTTGTTCGTTATACGACTGGCGGACGGAATCGACCCCACAACTTTCAGCCTGTTTCCTCTCGAAAGCAAGAACGACAGCCGGCGCACCGGATCCGATCCTAGAAACAAAACCGCTCCCATGACGCTGCGATTCGATGTCAGCAAGATCGGCGAGTCGACGTATAGCCTGACGCCCAGCCAGGATCTGGCCGCCGGTGAATACGCTTTCAGTCCCAAAAACTCGGACGACGCGTTTTGTTTCGGCGTCGATCGCTAGTGACCGCTGATACTCTATATTGGTTCCTGAAGATCTATGCTGCTTCGTCTGACAACGGCTACGTTGGCGCTGGTAATCCTCTGCTCCGCCGATACGCTCACGCTGCGTAGCGGGCGGGTGATAACAGGCCAATACCTGGGCGGCGATGCACGCCACATCCGGATGGCGGTGAGCGATCGCGTGGACACGTTTAACGTAGAAGACGTTGAGGACCTCCAGTTCGGTGCTGAAGCGCGCCAAGGCACGCCGGCCGGACCACCTCAAGCGCAACTACCTCCGCCGGCTCCCGAACCACCGCCCGCAGTGGGAATCCAAGTTCCGGCCGAAACCCCGGTCACCGTCCGCATGATCGATAGCGTGGATTCCAAACAATCGCACCTGGGCCAGACCTTTCGCGCCAGCGTGGATGAACCCGTCGCCGTGAACGGGCAAATTGTAATTCCTCGGGGAGCCGATGCGCTGGTGAAACTGGTGGCCGACCAGCAATCCGGCAAGTTCGAAGGGAAAACCGTCCTCACACTCGCCTTGGTGGGCATTACCATCAACGGCCAGATCATTGACACCACGACAGGCGATGTCTCCAAAGCCAGCAAATCGCGCGGCGCGCGAACGGCGAGTGTGGTGGGTGGCGGCGCTGCGCTCGGAGCGATCATTGGGGCGCTGGCCGGGGGTGGCGCGGGCGCAGCTATTGGTCTAGCTTCCGGAGCTGCAGTGGGTACCGGCGCCCAGGTCATAACCAAGGGGCAGCAGGTCAAGATCCCGTCCGAGACCCGCCTGAACTTCGTGCTCCAGCAGCCTGTCCAGTTCTGAGCTTGGAAAAGCACGGTTACAGGGCACAATTAGGAGTATCCAAACCCTGAGCCGGGGAATCCAAAAGAGCAGAAGGGGGAGGTTGTGTTAACGAATCGTAACTGGTACCCTAAGGAAACAGGTCTTAAATAGTGCCAGGCGTACTACTTCTACAGGTTATAGGAGCGTTTTGAAGTCACTTCTCACGGTCGTTTTCGTTGCAAGCATTGGTGCTTCTGCCGCCTTTTGTGCTCCGAATCCCAAGGGTCCCCCCATACCGGAACAGGAGTTAGTGAGCCGGTACGTCGAAGCCACCCAGGCTCAGCAAAGCGCTTTGCGGGGAGGAACCGAAGAGGTGGATATCGACGCAGCGGTTCCCAAGTTCAAGAAGCGAGGCAAGCTGCACGCACTGAAGAACGTCTCCAAGCTTGGAAAAGTCACCTATCGCGCTCTTGGTTTTAGCGGTGACAGCATTGTGAAAACCGAGGTAATCGCCAACTACTTAAAGGCGGAAGTGGAAGCCGCTCAAGGCCAATCCAAGCTGTCGATAACGCCGGAAAACTACAAATTCAAGTACAAAGGCACGCAGGACTGGAATGGGCGGCAGGTGTACGTTTTGCATTTAAATCCACGCGCAAAGAAGGTCGGACTGTTCAAGGGCGAGCTGTGGCTGGACTCTGAGACCTATATGCCGGTCCGTGAGCAGGGTTCGTTCGTGAAGTCGCCTTCGTTCATGTTGAAGAAAATGCAGTTCGTGCGCGACTACGAACTCCAGAACGGCGTTTCCATTCCGCAGCGCACCGAAAGCCAGGTGGAGACGCGCTTCTTTGGCAAGGTGGAGCTCAATATCAACTATCTGACGTTTTCCAAAGACACCGCACGAGGCGGCTCGGACGACGCGGAAGCCGTGGCCGAAACCAACGCCGAGCAGCAGTAGCGCCGTCGAACAGCAGGAACTGACGTCTCAACCTGATAAACTGGCAACTGACACCGAATAATCCGCCCAAGGGTTTTTGTTTGTTGCTCTTAGACTATAAACAACGTATCCTGAAGGGTATGCGGAGAGAGCACTAAACCATGAGAACCTTGTTCCTCAACCCCCCTTCTTTCGAAGGCTTCGACGGCGGCGCAGGTTCACGCTGGCCGGCTTCGCGCGAGATCGAGTCGTATTGGTATCCGGTATGGCTGGCTTATCCCGCGGGGATGCTGGAAGACAGCAAGTTGATCGATGGGCCGCCGCACAAGGTCAGCATCGAGCAGACCGTTGCCATGGCGAAAGACTTTGAGCTGCTGGTTTTGTTTACCTCCAGCCCCGGCTTCGACGTCGATGTACGGATCGCCGAAATGATGAAGGACGTCAACCCGAAGATGAAGGTAGGGTTCGTCGGGCCTCCGGTAACCATCGAGCCTGAAAAGTCGCTGCGCGCGTCCAAGGCCATCGACTTCGTGGTGCGCCGCGAGTTCGATCATCAGATCGCGCAATACGCCAAGGGCACTCCGCTTTCCGAGCTTCCGGGCGTGAGTTACTGGAAGGACGGCGACATCGTAAACAATCCCGAAGGCGGCGTTATCGAGAATCTGGATGAGCTGCCGTGGGTGACAAAAGTCTACAAGCGCGATCTCGATTTCCGCAAGTACAACGTTCCGTTTTTGCTGAACCCGTTCATTTCGTTTTACACCACGCGCGGCTGTCCGGCCATGTGCACATTCTGTCTGTGGCCGCAAACGCATTCCGGGCACCGCTGGCGTCTCAGATCGTCCGATGACGTGGCGGCGGAGTGCAAGTACACGCTCGAAAACTTCCCCGGCCTCAAGGAAATCTTCTTTGACGACGACACCTTCAACTACAGGAAAGCGCGCGCCATCGAGCTTTCGAACAAACTTGGTCCGCTGAACTTCACCTGGAGCTGTACCTCGCGCGTCACCACCGATTACGATACGTTGAAGGCAATGAAAGAAGCCGGATGCCGGCTGTTGATCGTGGGCTATGAATCGGGCGACGAGCAAATTCTGAAGAATATCAAGAAGGGCGCGACCATCGACATGGCGCAGCGCTTCACCGATAACTGCCACAAGCTGGGCTTGACGATTCACGGCGATTTCATCGTGGGTTTGCCGGGCGAAACCCGCCAGACGTTGCGCAAGACCATCGAGTTCGCAAAGAAACTGGACGTCGAGACCATCCAGGTGTCGCTGGGCCACGCGTTTCCAGGGACCGAGTTTTATGAACACGCCAAGCAAAACGGATTGGTATCGATCGCGGGTATGACAGACTCGGGAGGTCACCAGCTTCCCAATGCCGTGTATCCGGGATTCGATCGCGGCGAGCTGGTCGAATGGGTGGACCGCTTCTATTCTGAATACTATTTCCGTCCCAAGGCTGTGTGGCGCGTAGTGAGTAGCGCCGTTCGCAACAACGATATTCCGCGGCTCTACAAAGAAGCCCGGGAGTATCTGTTCGTCAGCAGAGGGCGCAAGAAGTTCGTTAAAGAGCAGAAGGAAGCCAGCGCGGCGCTTCGGGGGGCCGAGGGCGGCGCTTCGTAGCATGGCGCCTGGCCGAGCCAGAATTGACCTCAAGACCAAGCTCCTGACGGCTTTTGTGGTTGTCACGAATGTGCTCGGCAACTTCTCGATGTCCTGGGGCATGAAGCACCAGGCCACGGATCTCGGCTGGGCGCCGCTCGGCTATATCCGCTTGATTTTCACTCCCTGGGTTTTGCTGGGAACAAGCCTCTTGATACTTTGGCTGCTATCGCGCATGACTCTGCTCGGCTGGGCGGATCTGAGTTATGTGCTGCCCATGACTTCCATCGGCTACGTGCTCAGCGCTGTCTTGGGGAAAGTGTTTTTCGGCGAGCTGGTGACCTGGCAGCGCTGGCTCGGAACTTCGTTTATCGTGGTTGGAATCATTTTCGTCGGACTCACAGCGGCTAATACGACAAGACAGGAGCCGGTGCGATGAGGTGGCTGATGGTGGCGATCATTGTCGGCTCCACGGTGCTGGCCGACCTGCTGCAGAGCTTCGAGATGAAGCGGCACACTGTTGCGGTGGAAGACTTGCGCCCCGGACGTCTGGCGGGAATGCTGGCTGGCCTCGCGCGGCGCGGTCCTCTAGTGGTGGCCGTGTTCTTCATGGCGGTCTCCTTCTTTGCCTTCATGAAGCTGCTGTCGGTGGCTGATTTGAGCTTTGCGGTTCCCGTGACGGCGGCCAGCGTCGCGTTGGAAACCGTTCTGGCGCGAGTGATCCTCAAGGAAAAAGTAACGGCGCTACGCTGGGCCGGCGCACTCTCAGTGGCTTGCGGGGTCGCGCTGCTGGCGATGTGACCGTCGCAATCTTCGTCATTGCAAGCGCCGCTGCGCTATATCAATTGCTCGCGATTATTGCGGCTCTGCGCCATCGGCGCCAACCCCCTACTTCCAACCCCCAACCGCTTCCCGTTTCTATACTTAAACCGGTGTATGGCCGCGATCCCGGTTTCTACCAGGCCATTCAGACCCACGCGCTCCAGCACTATCCCGAGTTCGAAATACTGTTTGGAATCCGGCGCGAGGACGATCCGGCCGTTGGCGACCTGGAACGGTTGATGCGCGAATTCCCTGGCGTTGCCATGCGCATGGTGCTGTGCAGCACGCCGGCGCCGAATTTGAAGGTGGGTTCGTTGATCGATCTGGCGCGCGAAGCCCGGCATCCGATCCTGATCGTCAATGACAGCGACATCAGCGTGCCTGGGGATTACATTCGCGACGTGACGGCTCCTCTCGCTGACAGAAACATTGGGCTGGTCACGTGTTTGTACCGCGCCGAAGTGCATGACTGGCCCAGCCGGTTCGAAGCCTTGGCTATCGCGACCGAGTTCGCGCCGAGCACGCTGGTGGCACGCATGTTCGGCGTGTCGGACTTCGGACTGGGGTCAACGCTGGCTTTTCGCGCCACTGATCTGGATCGCATCGGCGGTTTCCAGGCCATCGCGGATTACATCGCCGACGATTATCAACTGGGCCACAAGCTGCACTCCCTCGGGATGCGGAACGTAATCTCGGAAATCGTCGTAAGCACGCGCCTGGCCTCCGGCTCGTGGGTCGGCGCGTGGCGTCATCAGGTTCGTTGGTCGAGGACCATTCGACTGTCACAGGGTCCCGGCTACATGGGGCTGCCAATTACCTGTGCCAGCCTGTGGGTCCTCATCGCGGCGCTTTTCGGACTCTGGTGGATTGCCCTGCCGCTGCTCGCGATCCGCTTCGCCATGTCGATCGCCTGCGGCTGGTTCCTGCTCGGTGCAAGCGACGTCTGGAAATACTGCTACGCGATTCCGCTGCGCGATCTGTGGGGTGTGGCGGTGTGGGGCGCGGGCCTGGTGGGCCGCAGCGTGGTGTGGCGCGATCAGAAATTGGAGCTGGACGGCGAAGGAAAGATCGTTTCCAAGACGCGCTTGCTATAATAGACATCGCGCGCCCGTAGCTCAGTTGGATAGAGCGTCTGGCTACGAACCAGAAGGTCGCATGTTCGAGTCATGCCGGGCGCACCATAAAATCTAAAGTACTTACTCCCTTAATTCACCCGCTTAGAAGCTTCCAAGGGAGCCACTTGGGATCCCGGATTGCAACCCACATCTTTGCCAGGTAGCTGGGAACCAAATCTTCAATACCCTCCGGCGGAGTGATGCGGGTTTTTCCGCTGACGTTCCGCGCGATGCCCTCTAGAGGAGTGGCCTTCTTGATGGGTTTGGTAAGGTACTCCGTACACCCCGCTGCCAGGCTCCGTCCGGCTCCATCTCCGGCAGCGTGAGCCGTCTACGTCAGGATGAGTGCCGGGCGCGCCTGGGTTGCCGCTTCCTACTGACGAATGACGCGAGACTCTTCGTCAAAACAACACTTTCACTGCCATTTGTATTTCCCTCGGATCCCCCGCGCTTGAGATGACTCCAAAGTTCGACGCTCCAAAAATCCGGCCGGGAAGGTTAAAGTTGGCGTGATTGAGCGAATTATAGGCATCAAAGCGAAATTGCAGCTTCAGGCGCTCATGCAGAATTGCCTCCTTCTGAAGCGACAGGTCGAGTGCGGCCAGTCCTGGTCCGGTGACGACGTTTCGTCCGGCGGAGCCAAACGTGTTCCGCGCTGGCAGCGCGAACGCAGCCGTATTGAACCACTCCGCCGCCGTCTGAGGGCCAGATTTGGGACTCCCGATCAGGTTGGGACGTTCCAGATTATTGCCGCTCACCAGGCCTATCGGAGAAACGTTCTCGCTCGCCGCCGACGAAAGATTCACCGTAAACGGAGCCCCGCTTTGTACTGTCAAAATCACTGCCGCGCGCCAACCACCCAGCGCTTGGTGCAGCCAGCCGGACGTGTTCCTTGCGAAGGGCAAATCGTACACTCCATTGGCCGTCAACCGCTGGCGGTGATCGAAGCTTGAAAGCGCCTTCTCTTGGCCCATGGCGAAAGGATCCTGCGGCAGGTTGTATTCGGCATTTGTGGTGCCGGTGTCGGAAGCATCGTCCATGGATTTGGACCACGTATAGTTCGAGTCGAATGACAGCCCGTGATTGAACCTGCGTGCCACCCGGATGGTCATTGCATTGAATGTCGCCCAACCGTCCCAGCGGATCGTTGAGAAGGCGGCCAATTGCGGATACGGGCGAGGGCCTCCGAACATAGATGGAACATTGAGCACCGTGGAACTGTCGGCGTGCACCGTTCGAGATCCGACGTAGCTGGCTTCGAAAGAAGTGCTTCCTCCAAGTTGCTTCTGGATGGCGGCGTTCCACACCTCGTTGCACTCAATCGCAAAGTTATGATTGACGCTGTTTGCGCCGATGGCGCCCGTCGGATTGGCGTTCAGAATATTTTCTGTCGTATACACAGGTTTGGCGGCGTTCGCAACGGTCTTCACGAGGAAGAAAGGCTGCGTTTTCCGCGAGGTTCTGAAGGATGCTGTAGGCGGCTTGATTCGTGTAGATTCCGAAACCGGCCCGGAAGACTGTGTCCCGGACATGCGGAAGCTTCCACGCCAGACCAAGCCGGGGCGAAAGCCGCACGCTCTTAGGCGTAAGCAGGCTGTTATTCCAGCCAGCGGCAGTGGCGGAAATCACCCGAATCGGGCTCAGCGCCGCAAGCGCGGCGGCCGCAGGAGGAAGGCTCGCCGGATTGCCGGCCACGACAAATGCGGGCCCGCCGGTAGCGGCGAGGTCAATATCCGAAGTCTGATTGGACTGAGCGTAAAGATTCTGGTTGAATTCGTAGCGGAGGCCAGCGTCCAGCGTAAGGCTCCGCGTGACTTTCCAGCCGTCCTCTAAGTAGAAATGGGCCCAATTAGTGTGAGCGTTTTCGGCTCCTTCGCCAATTCCAACTTGTGCCTGAGACGGATAGCCTAACAAAAAGTCGGCCAAGGCGTTTCCGCTGTAGGCGCCGCTGTAGGTATAAATGCCGCGGGCATCGTTCGGATAAGAGGGGTTGAAATTGAGATGAAAGAAGTACCCGCCGAACTTGATGGTATGCGCCCCGCTCTGGAGCGTGACATTGTCGTAAAGCTCGAAGTTGCGATCAACCCGGCGAGTGAAGCCAGTTGCCGATCCTATGGTCGTGAAGGTGTTACTCAACGAGACCTGAGGGTAGCCCATATCACTCGGATTTACCGTCGTGCCCAGGAGGCCGTACTGCGCGGCGAAGGGAGTTCCTGCATTCGGATCGCTCTGTCCGCCCGACACGCGAAGGAAGCCAAACCGGATTCGTTCAGCAGGCGGCCCGAAAAAGCATGAGTTTCCCCGGCCGCAGCGTTCACGGAGTGGGTGGTCAGGTTGCGTCCGAAGCCCGGCAGGAGCGCTTCATTGAGCACGCTCGAACCGAAGGGATCGAATTCATTCGCTGTAAACACGGAAGCGCGCGCATAAGCAATGTCTCGCAACGAGAACCGGTGATCGATCCGTGCGTTGTATTGATTGTTCTCGTTTGTCTGCTTGTTGATGGCGAGAAGATTATTAGCCGTACCGGGACGGTTGGGTAATGGAACTTTGGCAAGCAGCGCCACCGCCGCGGGGTCGAGCGGCACATTGATCGTGTTGTTCGGAAAGGGCGTTCCGCCGGCCGGATTCACGATGGGAGTTGTAAATACGCCGGTGCGCTGCGCCGCTGTGGGAACACTGAAAAGCTGCGACACCGAATCCACGATCCGTCTGCCCATCGTAGTTCAGGAAGAAAAATGTCTTGTTCCTCGCGATAGGGCCGCCTGTGGCCGCGCCGAACTGGTTCTCCCGGAACGGCGTGGCCTGATAGGGCGGAGCGAAGAAGTTCCGCGCGTCGAACACATTGTTCCTTAGAAATTCGTAAACACTCCCGTGGAAAGTGTTCGTTCCGGATTGCGTAATGACGTTAATCACGCCACCCGATTTCCCGCCAAACTCGGCATCGTAGTCGGTCTTGGAGATGTTGAACTCCCGAGTCGCGTCTGGCGACGGATTCAGGACAACGTTGTTGTAGTACTCATCCGTGATGCTGACCCCGTCTACCAGAAACAGGTTGTGACCCGTGCGTTGGCCCAGAATGTTAATCAGCTTGCCCGTCTGCTGCAGGGAATCTCCACGGGTTCCGCCAGGCGGGTTGACTACTCCCGGGCCAAGAAGGGCGAGTTCAAGAAACTCGCGGTCCTTCACCGGGCAGATCGACCACCTGTTGATTTTCGATTACGTCCTTGATCTGCGCCGATTCCGTCTGAAGCACTCCGGGACCTTCCACCACGACCACAGTCTCGGCTCTTTCGCCGATGACCATTGAAAACGCCAGCGCCATTTGATCGACCGGCGTATAGAACCACGTTTTCTTGAGAGATCTGCTTGAAACCAGTTGCGCTGACGCCGACCGAATAGATGCCTGGCGAAAGCTGCGTGAGCAAATACTGGCCAGAATCATTCGTAACCGCATTGAACTTCAGTCCGGTCGCCGTATTGGTAGCGGCTATCGCGGCGCCTCGAACCACCTCGCCCGCCGGATCGGTCACGATACCGCTGATCTCCACAACATTCATTTGGGCAAAGGACAGAGCCGCGGATATAGCAAGAACCGCTGTCAAGAATCCGGGATAGAGCGATTTCACTTTTGTTTTGCTTTGAAGGGGGGTCACAATATTCAGCCTCTAATCCTACAATGGCCCAGGCGAACGCGATGTAACGATGTTGTAAATGCAAGCGGCGGAATCAAAACCGCTTCGACTTATCCAGCCCGTCGAGAGCGCTCGAATAAACCGTCAGTTAACCGAGGTCCTGCGGGAAGCAACAACTTGTCTTTACAACATAATTACATCCGTTCGCATGAGCCTCTGGTAATGTGCTAGATGTGATCATTGGAGGCAGAATGAACCGTGCCGCGATCCCAGGAGCGCTCCTCCTCGCAGCCGCAGTTTCCGTGTCGGCGCAGCCGCCGACTCCGGGCGCGCCTCCCCCAGTCCCTCTTTTTTCTGCGGAGGTGATCCAGTCGTTCACGCCGCGGGAGAGTCCGATAACGGATGCCAAGGCGAAATTGGGCGACATGATCTTCGACGAGAAACGCGTCTCGGTCGATGACTCCGTTGCGTGCAATACCTGCCACTCACCCCGCAACGGTTTTACTACACATACTCCGACCGCGCGGGGCGCCGGCGACCAGATCGGGAAGCGCAACGCTCCTTCGATCCTTAACGCCATGTTCTATAAGTCAATGTTCTGGGATGGGCGGGCCGCGACACTTGAAGAGCAGGCGATGCTTCCGATTCTGAACCCCGTTGAAATGGGCCAAAAGGACCCAAAAGACGTTGTGGCGAAGCTGGCCTTAATTCCAGAGTTTGTCGAGGCGTTCCAGAAGGTGTTCGGCCACCCCCCGAACTGGGATGACATGGGCAAGGCACTTGCCGCTTTTGAGCGAACCCGGCTTTCCACCGAGGCGCCTTTCGACCGTTTTCTACATGGCGACGAGAAAGCATTGAACGCTTCGCAGCGGCGGGGATGGGCTCTGTTCATGGGCAAGGCACGTTGCGGAAGCTGCCACCCGTACGATCCGGCGCTCCCGCTCTTTGGCGACAACCGTTTCCACAACACTGGTGTCGCCGCCAGCAAACAGGATTTCAATCAACTCGCGAAGCGCGTGGCAGAGAGTGCCGTGGTAGTCAGCAAGACCGAGATCGACAAGCTGGCGCTGGAAACAGATTACTCGGAATTGGGTCGTTTTCTGGTGACTCAGAAGAGGGAAGATATCGGCGCCTTCAAGACACCATTTCTGCGGGACGTACTTCTGACCGGGCCTTACATGCACGACGGAAGCCTTGAGACTCTTTGGGACGTCATCGAATTCTTCAACAAAGGAGGTGAGCGAAATCCGTTCCTCGACGCTGAGATGAAGCCGCTGGGGCTTACCGGCAGTGAGGTTGACGATCTGGTGAACTTCCTTAGCGCACTCACGTCGGATCGCTTCGCAGAGCTGCGTGCCGCGGAACTGGATCGCCAGCGCACGGGTTATCAGTACCGCCTCGCGGTACAGCGCGAGATGCACAAGGGCTCCCGCTAGCGCCATGGCATCAAGGCGAACGTGCAAGGCGCGCAATACGGACGCTGACGTCCTGAGCTAATCGCACTACGCGCTAGTGAACGATAGGCTTCGGACGCTCAACCGGCTTCTTGCGCTCGTAGCCGGGCGGCAGCCAAAACTGCAGCGTCTTCCGGATGGTCTCGCGTGTCAGGCCGGAGTCGCAGCCTCTAATGTTCTGGAACTGGGTCACCCGGCGCTTTGTGGTTTATTATTGCTCCACCTTGTAGAAGCGGATGGGAGTGATCGCAGCATCAACTCACCTACATCCCCTGTCACACTATCATCGGCATCTCCCACAGACCATACCCATTTGGGTTATTGCTTCGTGGCTCTATTTTCGCTTATGCTTCCGACTGGTCAGATCCGACTTGTCAGATTGAAAAAGACAATGGCCTGCCGCATTTGAGTAGTGATGTTCAACGTGGCGTGGCGTTCAGTCCGAAGTGCGGGCAAGCGCAGACAGGAGGAAAAGTGCTGCAAACTTCAAAGAGTGCACAGGCGGGCATATCCGAAAATGTTGCCGGGTTCTTATGCTACGTGCTGGGATGCCTCACAGGGATCATTTTCCTCCTGACCGACAAGCGGCCCTTCGTACGGTTTCATGCCGTGCGGTCCATCGTCGTTTTCGGCGGGCTGGTTATCTTCGACATTGTCGTTTGGATGCTATTTGGCGCACGTTTTCTAATGAATGCCCATGGCCAAATGATGGGAAGATGGGGCATTTTCTGGCTGGGGTGGGCACTGTTTTGCCTGGTCAACTTTGTAGGGCTCGTACTTTGGATCCTGTTTATGGTGAGAGCCTTTCGGGGCGAAAAGTATCTGGCGCCAGAGGATGCGGGAATAGCACAGAGCTTTCTTGTAGTGATGAAGACCGCCGGGACAATTATTGGCAGCCTATTAGCTTGCTTGGCCTTAGTGCTGCTGGTGTTGCGCATTACCGGCTTTGAGCCGGGGGATCATACGCCCGGTTTGTGGCTGAAAGGGGATTTCGTTACCACTCCGGTTACGGATTGGTCAATCGCTGAGCAATATGGTGAAACTCTCGAGATTCAGACCCGAACCTCGTATCTGCTTCCTCACTCGGTAACAGTTGGTTTTGTAGTAATTAACGGCCAGCTTTATGTGATGTCTGGCTATGCAAAAGGAGTTCAGTGGCCCCACGGCCGACGCTGGAATGAAGAAGTGGCACGCGATCCCCACGTGCGTCTGAAGATCGGAAATCAATTGTTTGATCGCACCTTAACCCATATCACTGATCCTGCCGAAAAGGAAGTTTTTCTCCGGGCCAGGACGGAAAGATACAAGCGCTTCCCTCACGTTGGCCTCGATCCGTCGTTCAGCTATAACTATGAGGCGTTACGCGTAATGCCTAACTAGTCTGGAAACATCGTTTGCGCAAAAACAATCAAGTTCCCACTCTCGCTCGGTTGTTTTTCAAACCGGTCCTCGTCCGCGCGTTCATTCCGCAGCGCGTGGGGAGCTAGCATGAAGACGCTCTCGAAACTTGATTCATGGCTCAAGGGGACTCTTGTAGCCACTCCAGTGACCGACCGGTCGCTTCGCCAGCGGCTAGAAGCATGAAAATCGTCATCACGGGCGCCAATAGCGCTACCGGACAGGCCATTCTGCGATGCGGATCGGAGGCCGGAACGGCGCCCAACGTCCTGGTCGGTGCGGTTCGGTCCGAACGCGCCGCCGATGGGATCCGGCCACTCCTTGGCGACAGGAGCAGTGTGGTCCAAATCTCCTACGACAATTCTGACAGCCTGGACGCGGCGTTCCGAGGGGCATCTGCGATTATCCATTTGGCCGGAATACTAGTCGAGGGACCGGGCTCGACTTATCCCCAAGCCAACGTAATGCCGACGCAAACCGTCGTGGAAGCCGCGAAACGGTGCGCGCTCGTGCCGTCGATGAACGGCACGGCATTAGACAAGTTCGTTTTGGTCAGCGCCATCGGGGCCGACGAAGAATCTTCCAACGGCTACTATCGCAGCAAGGGACAAGCAGAAGCCCTGGTGCGTGGCTCCGGCCTATGTTTTACGATACTCCGCGCTCCCCTGTTGCTTGGGCCTGCAACGGAAGGAGCGGTGGCGCTTGCGCGAAATGCGGGCGGCACGAAAGCCAGGCTCATCGGCGGCGGACGTAATTTTCAACAACCTCTCTATGTGGATGACCTCGCGCGGGCTGCGCTTGCCGCCACGCTACCTTCGGTTGCAAGCAATCGCACGTTGGACTTGGTTGGCCCTGTCTCGCTGCCGGAGCGCGAGCTAGTGGAGCGCGCGGCTCGATTTCTGGGTCACCAGGTGCAGGTTAGCTCGATCCCAAAAGGATTGCTTTCATTTGCGCTGGCTATTCGTCAGCGCGTCTCCGGCCCCGGATTCTCCGCAGACGCCGTCGAAGTAATCACCGCCGACACACGGCTAGACCCACTACCTGTCGTGAGTGAATTAGGGATCCACCTCACCGGCATCGATCAGATGATCCAGAACAGCTTAGGATTAGGGTTACAAAGATGAACCAGACCGAGCAATCGGCCGCCATTCCGTCCGCCGCGGACGCCAAAAAACAAAGCCTTGGCAGCGACTTTTGCCCTTGCTGGTCACGTTGATCTGTTTCGCCTATCTCTATAACCGTCTCAACCACGCCGCCGCTGCCGAAGGCAAATCGCTGTTCGCTTACCTGGCAAAGAATTTCGAGCATGTGAACTGGTATTACTGGCTCGCGCTAATGATTCCATACTGTTTCCTTTATCTGCTTTTAGACAGTCTGGTTGTCTGGCGCGTTATCAACTGGTTCAATGCGAAAATACGCTATGCGGATATCTTGCCCATTCGCGCCAGCGCGTACATCCTCTCGCTGGTGAACGAGCAGGTCAGTAAGGGAGCCATCGCGCTCTATATGAATCGGCGAGACGGAGTGCCGGGCTGGGAAGTCGGATCCAGCATGCTGCTCGTCATGTTCTGCGAGATCTACAGCCTGATACTGTGGGCGACTGTCGGCGTGCTGTTGCGCTGGAGTAGTTTTCCGGCGGCCTTTCACAGCATTCCGTGGATTGCTTTGGGCGCGGCCGCTGTATTTATGTTTTTTCATTTATTTTTCAGCGGAAGAATTGGTTCCGCGATCGCCCTGCGCAACCGTCCGATATTTCGGGCGTTCCGGCTGGCTAAAGTTTGGCACTACGCCGTGATAATAGCGTTGCGCGCGCCGCTCGTACTTGCGGGTGTCGTCGTATACACGCTGGCCTTGCGGCTCTTTGGAGGATCGGTCAGCTTTGGAGAGATGCTGGGCTATTTGCCCGTCATATTCTTTGGCGCGGCAGCACCCGGGCCGATGCACTCGGTAGCAATCCTTTTTTGGGTTTTGCTCTTTCCGGACAAACCGGGCCAAATGACCGCTTTCGGTTTCGTTATGCACAATTTCTTCATCTTCTTTAACGCTGCGGTGGGCCTGCTATTTCTCCGCCGGGCGACTCGGGAGCTTTTCGGGTAGACTCCTGAACATGAGTCGTTGAGCGGTAGAGAGGTCAGTGCATTAGCCATCAACTTATGACATGTTCTATTGACAACCACATAACGTCAATCATACACTGCAGCGTGCCCGACGGGGCAATCTCTTACGAAGTGGATGCCGCTCTTGAGCGTGGACTCGAAGGCCGCGGCTTGTCGCGCGAAGATGCGGTTTCGTTGATGGGTGAAGGCCCCATCGAGGCGTTGCTCAAGACGGCCGCCGCTGTCCGGGACCGCCTTAAAGGCCGTTCCGTCTCCTTTTCCAAGAAGGTTTTCATCCCGCTCACCCACCTTTGCCGCGACTATTGCGGCTATTGTACTTTCCGGTCTGACCCTCAACCTGGCATGCGAGCCTATATGCTGCCGGACGAAGTTCTCGCCGTGGCCGAAGCGGGCCGCCGTGTGGGATGCAAAGAAGCTCTGTTCAGCCTGGGCGACCAGCCCGAGCGAATCTTTCCAGAAGCGAAAGAGTTTTTAAAGAAGTTGGGTTTTAAGCGCACGCTTGAATACTTGGCTGCGATGAGTGAACTGGTACTTGAGAAGACCGGGCTCCTGCCGCATTCCAATCCGGGTGTGATGGGAGCAGACGATCTTCGCCGCCTGCGAGAGACCAACGTCAGCGTAGGGTTGATGCTCGAAAGTGCCAGTCCGCGGCTGCTCCGTATCGGGGGAGCACATTGGAAGGCACCCGATAAAGTACCCTCTCTTCGGATGCGGACCATTGAGACCGCCGGGCAGTTGTCCATGGCCTTCACCACAGGGGTTCTGATAGGAATCGGCGAGACGACGGAAGAACGCGTGGACGCACTCCTGGCCATTCACTCTGCCAACCAGAAGTACGGCCATATCCAAGAAGTAATCGTGCAACCGTTCCGCGCCAAATCAGACATTCGCATGGCTGATTCGCCGGAGCCGTCGACCGAGGACTTAGAACGCACCATCGCAGTCGCCCGATTGATTCTCGGAGCAGAGATGAATATTCAGTCTCCGCCCAATCTGCTCGCCGAAGACTATCCTGATTTGCTGAAGGCCGGCATCAACGATTGGGGCGGAATCTCTCCGGTTACCAAGGACTTCATTAATCCGGAAGCCGCTTGGCCGCAAATTTCGGCGTTAGCTGCGAGATCGGCCAGCGCGGGATTCGTCTTGCGCGAGCGGCTGGCGATCTATCCGGAATTCGCCTGCCGGCCTGAATTTGTACACGGGCGCCTCCAACCGCGAGTTCGAAAACTCCAGGCCGAAGATGGTTATGCACGTGAAGGGGTGGAAACATGTTGAAGCCGGCAAGTCGTGACTGGTGCGAGATTCCCTGGGAGCGGGCGCTTCGTGCGGCGCATCCAAGCGTGGCGGATCCTCTGGAGAAGGCGCTCGCTGGAATCGATGTCAGTTCGGAAGAAGGCCTGACATTGGCAAAGGCCGACGGAGATGACTTGGTGGCGCTCGTGAGAGTCGCGGATGAGATCCGGCGTCGCGTAGTCGGCGACCGCATCACTTACGTGGTCAACAGAAACTTGAACTTCACCAACGTCTGTATTGTTGGCTGTGCTTTTTGCGGATTCGGTCGCAGCGCGGATGCACCAGATGCCTATTTTCACTCAACTGATACGCTAGTGGCGAAATCGGTAGAGGCGGTGGAACGCGGCGCCACCGAGGTGTGCATCCAAGGCGGCCTGCCGAAAGATTTCGACGGCTATTACTACGTCCAGCTTCTCCGCGCCATCAAGAAACGCTTGCCCGATCTTCACATACACGCCTATTCCCCCATGGAGATTGTATATGGGGTTGAAAAAACCCGTTTGCCCCTTCGAGACTACCTGCTTATGTTGAAGGACGCGGGTTTGAATAGTAGCCCTGGGACCGCGGCAGAAATTCTGGACGATCAGGTCCGCAGGTCATTAAGTCCCAACAAGCTGAAAGTGCGGCAATGGATCGAAGTCGTACGAACGGCTCATGGCCTTGGCATCCCGACGACATCCACCATGATGTACGGCCATACTGAGCTTCCGGAGCACTGGGTAAATCACCTCTTACTGCTCCGTGACATTCAGAAGGATACCGGCGGGTTTACCGAGTTCGTTCCCCTCGGATTCATCCATTCGCAAACGAAGCTCTTCCAGAGCGGACGAGCCCGCTCGGGTCATTCGATCCACGAGGATCTTATCGTGCATGCGCTCTCGCGCATTTTGCTGAATGGCTACATAGGCAATATCCAAGTCTCCTGGGTCAAGCTTGGATTTAAGGATTCGCTGGCCTGTCTGGAAGCAGGAGCCAACGATTTCGGTGGCACTTTGATGGAAGAGAGCATTTCCAAAGCGGCGGGAGCGAATTTCGGCGAGTACGTCTCGCCCGGCGAATTCCGGGCCTTGATTCGAACCATCGGGCGCATCCCAGCCGAGCGTGCAACGTCCTATGCAATTCGCAGAGTCTTCGAACATCCGGACGCAGACGAACGCCTACCGCTCGGAACACTACCCATGTTTGCCCCCGCAAACCACGCTCCGATCCCCGCGACCCGCTACTGAATCGCAAGGGGTCTTCTGGCTCCCGGAATCCGATACCCAGCCGACGTCGACATTCAGGACGCCAAACAAGAAAGGAGACTTCGTGGCGGATCGCTTCACTTCCCAGTTCCAGGCTCAGTCTTCAATGAGACAATGCTCGCTCACGAAGGTTGCGGAAGCGGACTTCCCCAGCCGTTTTGGCCATTTCCGCATCTATGGATTCCTCGGAATGTATGGGGACGAACCGGAGGAGTGCGTCGCGCTTACGACAGGCGATCTGGCGTCGGCCGGCGATCCCCCGCTCGTTCGCATCCACACGCAATGCCTGACTGGCGACGTTTTTCACAGCCTGGTTTGCGACTGCCGTTCGCAGCTCGAACTCTCACTCAGCCTGATCGTGAAAGAAGGGGGAGGATTATTGATTTACGAGCATCAGGAAGACCGCAGCATCGGCCGTTTGATCAAGCCGCGCGCGTACGACCTGCCCGACCACGCCGCAGATGACGTCAAGGCAAATGAGCGGTTGAACTTTAAAGCCGATTGTTGCGACTATCAGATGCCGGTCGACATTATCTGTTACTTCCAGGTAAAGACGGTGCGGTTGTTGTCGAACAATCCTGACAAGATCGCGGCGCTCGAGCGCGCGGGCATTCAAGTCGCGGAGCGTATTCCTTGCATCGTCGCGCCGCATGAATCGAGTGAGAGATATCTTTGCACCAACAAACACAAATCGGGGCGCTTGTTAGATTGATCTGGCGACCGGTAGTGCTTCTGCTGGGTGTCATCGCGCCTGTTTCGGCATAGCGCAGCCAGCCCCATTTCAGTATCGTTCTTCGACCCATTGATGGCGACTCGCCGACCCGCCGCGCCTTCCGTCCGCCAAGTCGCGAAGGTGGCCTGCTCACGGGCGGCGAGTTTCTCCAAACGGATGCTGCCGTGGTATCCGCCAGGAAGTTACGACCGGGAACTCTCCTGGACATTAAAACGATATCTTTAAGGCGATTTGAAGCAGTCTTGGGGGGGCGGCGCTGACGACATGCCCAAAGGTCGCACTGCTGATATTGCCATCCACGGAGCTGGGACCGTAAAACTGCGCGTGGTTGAAAACATTAAACGCTTCGAGGCGCAGATCAAGGGATTTGGATTCGGCGAACCTGAAGCTTTTTTGCATAGTAACATCGAAATTTTCTATGCCCGGCCCGGAGAAGAACCGGCGACCGCTGTTACCGACCGAGCCAAGCGGCGGCAAACTGAAGAGCGAAGTGTTGAAGTACGGGTTAGCATTGCGTGGGTTGTGATTCAGATCGAGCGGACCGGGACCGTATTGTAGTCCATCGACCGCCAAATTATTGATGCCATTCCCCTGCGTTCCCAGCAAGGAGGTGTCCTCATAATTGTAAAAGGTCACGGGAAGGCCAGTGCTGAATCGTGTGATTCCTGAAATTGACCATTGCTTCGTCCAAAGATCGTGGCCGCTAACGAGTTTGTCGAATGGCAACTGGTAACTGTAACTAGCAACAAAGTTGTGCCGCATATCGAAGGACGAAAGTCCTCGGGTGAGGTTCGGGTCAAAAGGGTCTATCTGGTCGCCCAAGTTCGAAGCTTGGTCGATGGATTTGCTGTAGGTGTAACTGACAAACAACTGCAGTGGACCGCTGGTGTGGTGCAGGCTAGCTTCGAAGGCGTTGTAATTGGAATTTCCGATGCTGGATTGGTAACTGACACTGCCAAAAGCAGGCCCCAGAGGTCCGCGGGTTGCATCAATGATCTGCCCGGAGACACTAGTATATTCGGTGCTCTCGCCAAACGGACCGCACGTGGCGGAACCAGGAGCGACTTGGCTGGGCTGGCTCAGGCTCAGGCACAGCGCCGGGTTGCCAGGATTAGCTGCCTCCAACACCAGAAGATGATGGGCCTGGTTTCCAACGTAGCCGATGCTGAGCACGGTATTGTTCCCAATCTCCCGCTGCACCGTCAGGTTGTACGACTCCGTATAGGGAATCCTGTTGGTGGTCTTATATCCTGGAATCGCGCCAATCGGCTCGAATTGAGAGAAGTCCAGGCTGGTGTCTGGATTGCTTCTCGATACATTCAGCGGGGCTAGCTGGGCGGGAAAACGCTGGCCTTCTACGTTGCCAGTGGCAGCATCCACAAATGGCGTAGCGAAGAGGGGCGGCGCCGGGCTCGTGTAGGTGAAGCCGTATGGTGCATTGTCACTAATGAGCCCCAAAGTCTCACCCTGAATAGCCGCGTAAAACATGCCGAAGCCTGCCCGAATGCTCGTTTTCATGTCGGGCGATATAAGCCAGACCGACCCGCGGCGCGAAGTCCAGGTTTCCCGGAGGCGCGAGTGTACGCGAAATTCCAGGATCGCCAGGATAGACAATTCCGGTGGGTGCGGTTGGAAACACCACGGACTGTTCACCTGGCACGAAGGTGATGTTGTTATTGTACTTTTCATACCATGCCTCGATCCTGTCCCATCGCAGACCATAATTAAGCGTGAGTTTATTGTTGACGCGCCAGCTGTCTTGCGCATAGAGACCAAGGTACTTGTTGCGTCCGTAGAAAGGTCGAAGATCGTTCTGTGTGTACTGGCTTGGAATGCCTAATAGGAAATCCGCAAAATCGAGGCCCGTCTCGGTTCCGTAGAAGTTGAAGCTGCCATTTAAATCGGCGTAAGGATGTGTGTTGATCTGGGAATAGTCCGAGAGGACGCCGAACTTGAAGGTGTGAGTTCTCACTATTTTAGAGACGTTATCACTCAGCTCGAAGTCATTGTTAATCTGATAAAATCGATCGGGATCAGTCCCAATCGTGAAATTATTGAAGAAGACATTCTCCACACCTTGGTTTTGCGGCGCCAGCGGAACAATGCCCAAGCTCCCTGCTCCCGTCACGAAGCCTTGCGAAGCCAAGGTGACACCTAGCCCACCAGAGGGCTGGCCCAGATCGTTAGCGTCCCGCGTGTAGCTGAGGCGAAACTCATTGACCGCGCTTGGCCCAAGCGTTTTGGTGTCGCCTAGAACAGCCAACTGCGCACGGCCCGTGTATAGGCCATTAAAGCCGGGCACGTTGGCTCCGCCCTGGGCTGTGGGGTACGGATTGTCTTCCGTATAGTTATCCATTGAATAGTAGCCAAAGACGGCGCCCCAACGTGTACTGGCGTCGACGCGCTCACCAATCTTGTTGTCGTCAAGAATCTGGTTGTACGCCGAAGTAGAGAAGATATTTCCTGCGAAATTTGGCGCGGGGATGTATTTCAGCAAATTCAGCGCGGGAACGGACCATGCAGACTGTGGGATGGTGGCGTGTGGAAGAACGCACTGTGAGGAGTTGCTACAGCCGGGGGTATAGTATGGCTCGCCCGCGGTAACCGGATAGCCGAGTTTCTGCGACAACAGGCTAGCCCAGTATGAGCCGCTCACTGTCCCGGTCAGAGAACTCGCCTGGTCGGACAAATTACCCATGCGGTCCTGCAGCGAGGGGACGGGTATGAGCCCGGTGTCCGCCCCCTGGATCTGCCGCGTCCCTTGGTAATCGGAAAAGAAGAAGACCTTGTTTCGGACTATTGGGCCGCCAACGGTACCGCCGAACTGATTTTGAATGAATGTACCTCGGGTAGGAGAAAAATAGTTGCGTGCGTCGAGATCGGTGTTCCGAAGGAATTCAAAGATATCCCCGTGGAACTGGTTGGCTCCGGATTTGGTGATGACGTTGATTTGGCCTCCGGTATATCTTCCATACTCCGCGTCAAAGTTGGAAGATAAGATTCGGAATTCAGCTATGGAATCGAGATTGGGAACGATAGCCGCAGCCAGGCTGCCGGTCTCTTCGGCACCGGCCCCATTGATGGTGAAGCCGTTGGCGGACTCCCTCTGGCCATGTATGGAAAGTGTTCCCGGGTTCAAATCGCCGGATGGAGAAAATACGCTCTGGCCCAGCCCCTGGACCGTGAGGGACGTGATGGTCGTGATGGGCACTACGCCGGGCTGTAGCGCAAGCAAATCGGTATAGCTGCGTCCATTGAGTGGAACAGCCGATATGTTGGCCCCTGGAATCACGTCCCCCAGTTGCGTGCTCGCTGTCTCAACCTGCACGGGTGATTCTCTTACGGTAATGGTCTCGGAGTTTTCGCCCAACTCGAGCACCGCATCAACCAGAAGTGCACCGTTGACGTCGACGGTTATACTCTCGCGCCGATAAAGTCTGAAACCTTGTGCGGTGACATCAAGGTCGTAATGCCCTACGGGCAAGCCCGGGAAGGAATATGCTCCTGTATTGTTGGTCGTGACCATCTGCCGGACACCCGTGTCCCTGTTGGTTGCGATTACCGCGGCTTTCGGAACTACGGCGCCCGTGTGGTCCTTGACAGTTCCCGAGATACTACCCCCGGCGGCCGCATAAATCAGCTTGGTGAGTTCCAACAGCATACTCAGAGCCAGCACGAAGAGAGTGGATCTGGAAGTCAATGTTCGAGTCGACATACGATTTATTCAGGCCGGTCATTTACAACACTACAGTCGGTTCAGCCACGCGTGGTGTAACGATGTTGTAAATGCTGCGAACTATACCCTCGGATTGCTCAGAGCCAAGGATAGACCGTAAAGATTGTGGGCTGCCGCCGGGTTCCACTGCTGGTGCAGTCTTCAACTACTCACTGCGTCCGCAACCTCGTGTTCATCCTGTTGAGTGGGTCTCTCCAGGCAAGGCATGTATAGGCTAAACGTGCTGCCTTGTCCCAGGACGCTATTAACGGCTAGTCGGCCTTTCATCGCTTCGGCGATGCTGTGCGATAAGGGTAGGCCAAGCCCGGTGCCGTGAATTTGTACAGCCTCAACTGAGGGGCTCCGATAGAACGGTTCAAAGATGTGAGGCAAGTCCGCTTCGCTGATCCCGATTCCTCGGTCCGAGACGCTAATCTCGACCTCTTCGATGGCCGATTCATCTGAATGCATTCGTGCTCGAATCTGGATCCAGCGTTGTTCACTGCCATATTTCAAGGCGTTCGTGATCAGATTCTGGAGGCACCGGGAAAGGGCTGAAACATCTCCTACTATTTGGGGCAAGTTGTCTGCAATGTCGCACTCCACCGTGAAGGAGCCCGCCTCGATCAATCCCGCAGTGCTCGCAAGGGCCGAGTCTATGACTTCATGAACCTGCACCGGGCACAAGTTGTAGCGGAGAGGGCCTTGGCGCGTCGCAGCAAACAGCAGGATCCTCTCAACAAGGCCAAATAGCTGCCTGGCCTGATTGCCGATTACCGATCCGTATTGCACCATTTGCTGACCGGTTTCGACAACGCCGTTACATATGTTATCCGCCCCCGATATGATCACGGTCAGCGGGGTCCGAAGCTCATGGGAAACAGCGGTAACGAAATCCAACTGAAGCTGGGCCAGCCGCTGGGCACGATGACTTGTCACAATCAGCATTGCCATGTTAATCACCAGTACTAGCAGCACACCAAAGCCAATAGTGAGATCGCGCCGGCGCATCTCGCCAACGAAGGCCCCTAGTGCGCCTCCTCGCCGGTGCCTTACGACCAATCGCCAATCCAAGGGCTCTGGAGCTTCGCGAAGAAAGGGAAACCAGGAAATCTTTGCCAACGGGTCCGGTCCCTTGTCTGTTGAAGGCGCATGAAATACGTGCACAGGCGAACGCAGGGATTTGTCCTGGACGCGCCCGAATAGATCGATCGTCGCGTCGGCGTCTCCAGGTTCCGGATCGCCGAAGCCGGGGTCAGACGAATAAATCACATGGCCAGACTTGTTGCCGGAGATAACCGCGACCAAATAATCGAGTCCATCTGTACCTTGAAAATATGTTCGCGATAAGTCTGGAAGGACTTTCGCCTCGATCTCATGTTTGTTCAACTCGATTGCAATCCAGTCCACGGATTCGATGCTGGGCTGCGTCTCATTTGACCGGGCAGAACCAAGAACGACTGGATGAAGCAAAGCGGGGATCCCTGGTTCGAAACGCCAGCCAGCGGACGAGTTATCCATGTCGAAGATTGCATCGGCTGGACTGGACCCGGAATTCCTGGAACGTGTTTCTTGCTGCTTCAGTTGGCGCAAAAACTCCACCGAGGCCCGCCGCAGGTCCTGGTTTAGAGGCTTAAATTCGATGGGCCAGTCTTCCGACTCAAAGTGCCGGGCCCGCGAATCTAGCAGCAGTGCACGAGGACGCGCGGCGGCGGCGGCGGATTTCAAGAGGTGGATGTTCGACACCAACCTCGGATACTTCGCCACCTCCCGCCACTCGGCAAATCGCCGGACGTATCGGCTTGCATCGGCCGGTTCGTCTCCGACGGGATCGACTCGCATAGCCACACCGATTTCAGTAAAGTAGCCGAAGAAATCCTTCTGCCAATTCATCATCGACATCTGGAGACTGTCGGCGAGCCTCACTGCGGTAGCTTCGCTGACTCGTGTGCTCCATCGGTACTGTAAAATCGCAAGCGCAGCTATGATGATCGCGCTTGGGATTACTACCGCGGTAGAGATGGCCCTCTCCTTGAATGGTACTTTCATCGAAGAAGAATTATTCCTTGTTTGCTTCCGGCCCCTCGGGCCTGAACTTGTAACCGAGTCCCTGTACGGTGAGGATAAATTTAGGCTCCTTCGGGTCGTCCTCCAGCTGTTGACGAAGATTTGCAATCCGCACGTCTACCGTGCGCGTATAGATCTTTGCACTGTACCCCCAAACGTCCCTTAGCAGCACGTCTCGCGAAAGTGTCTCGCCGCGGTGCTCGATAAGAAAGCGAAGAAGTTGGAACTCACGCGCGGATAGATTCACAACTCGTCCCTCCCGCGTCACTTCTGTGCCCCGCAGATCGACCCGAACCGATCCAAACTCGTGGACATTCGGCTGCGATCCGGAATTCACTGGAGCGCGCCGGAGCAGCGCCCCGACTCGGGCCATCAATTCTCCCATGGTAAAAGGCTTCGTAACATAATCATCTGCGCCGATCTTCAATCCGTAGACGGTGTCCTCAATATGGCTACGGGCCGTAAGCATAAGAATAGGCGCGACACGCCCCGATGCGCGGATAGCCTTACAGACTTCGAATCCGTTCTTGCGCGGCAACATTATGTCCAAAATAATCAGGTCGACTGGAAGGTCTGACGCTTTTTCAAGGCCCTCATGGCCATCGCAGGCGTACTCAACTGCGTAACCCTCGTTCCGCAAGCTGTCGCCAACGAAGAGACGAAGTGCCTCTTCGTCTTCAACAAGTAGAACACGACTATTCATGGCCGAACGTCTAAGCCATCATCTCTCCATTCGGCTTGCGTCTGAATAGTCCAAATGGGTGTTGCGGGGCAGGGGGTAAGCTGATAGATTTCCGGAGGAGTAAACGATCAATGAGCCTAGCTATTAATAAAACAACATATCTCTGTCGGACGTTTCTGGGAGCTTTGCTTGCGGTGCCTTTGGCGGCGAGCTCGCTTCGTCTCTACGTATCCAATGAAGGTGGCACCACCGTCCAGGTGATTGACCCCGCGACAAACAAGGTGGTGCAGACCATCGGAAATATCGACTCCCCCGATTCGGCTGTGGTTTCTCCAGATCGGAGTAAAGTCTACATCACCAATACCGAGAACAACGATTTCATGGTCGTGGATCGGAAGAGCGGAAAGCTAATCCAGCGGGTGCCGATCAGCGGCCACGGCAACCAGATGCTGGTGACTCCGGACGGCAAGCGACTCTTGGTTTGCATCCGCACGCAACCCGGGGCTCTGGACATATTTGACATAGCGACGCTAAAGAAAATTAAGACCATCCCGATGGTTGGTGACGAACTTCCCCACCCAGGGAGCAAGACCAAAGGTGGCATCCACGACATCGCAATGACCCTGGACGGCAAGTACGCGGTGCTCGGCTCACAAGAGTCACGGAGACTGACTGTCGTTGACCTCGATAAAATGGAAATTGCATGGGAATGGCAGCTCGATCACGAAATCATGCCTATTTCCATTGAGAATAATCCCGACGGCTCGGGTCACCGCATCTTTTTCAATCTTGGCCAGGTTCACACGTTCGGCGTAGTGGACTTCAAGAAAGGCGCGGAGGTAACAAGGGTTACCCTCCCCGACGAACCCGGCGGATTCGGACAGGGAGGCCCAGCTCCCAACCACGGAATTGGTGTGGCCCCCGATGGCAAAACCCTCTGGGTTAGCAGCATGCGATCCAATGCCTATTTCGTCTATTCACTTCCCGACATCAAGCTATTAGGGCACGTTCCCTTGCCTGAACTGAAGATACCCGGGCTTCATCCCATTGGATCGACGGGGCACTGGATCGTTTTCACCCCTGATAGCAAGACGGCCTATATTTGCAACGTCTCGGTTAAAGATGTGACCGCGATTGACGTGAAGACGATGAAGGAAGTGGCCCGCATTCCAGTCGGGGAAATGGCAGCCAGGTTGAATATGGAAGTGTTTCCATAGCCACTCCAGCGTATCCGACTGCGGCAATTAGCTTGTAATCAAGACAGTAGCGTTAATGAGTACTAAATTTATGTTTATAGGGAGAGTTATGAGTTCTGTTGTTCATCCGATGGGAATGTTTTCTCGATTAGCAGTTATAGCAGTTGCCCTTTTTGCCTCCGCGAGCTTCATGGAAGCGCAGTCGGTCGCGCCAGACGCCTCTTCGTCGCAGCCGTCTCTCGATTTTGAGGTCTTCAAGACCCAAGTACTACCCATCTTCCTGAAAAGACGATCACCGGATCATGCCCGTTGCTATGCTTGTCATTCGAGAGTTGGCGAAACAGGGGCTCCCCCGGCTTTCTTAATGAGGCTTTCACCCGGGAGTACCTCTTGGAACGACGAGCAGGCTCATGAAATCTTCGCAAAGGTTTCGAAACTCGTCAACCTGTGCGACCCGATGAAGAGCTGGCTCCTGCTGCACCCGCTGGCGCCGGAAGTCGGCGGCTTCGCTGTAATGGAAGACTCCCGGGTCCACCCGGGAGGTCGGCAATTCGAATCCCGCGATGATCCGGATTGGAAAACGTTGGCTGCGTGGGTGCAAACCGCAAAGTGCACCTCCAAACAGTAGCCAACCGGACGCTGACCGATCATTACAAAACACAAAGATAAGTGATTTCTGGTATCGCCGATACCGGCCCATAGCGGAGAGCGATCCTTGCGACGGTTATCCGCGGCGGTCCTAACCAAGTGGCAATTCTCGTATTAGATGAGGTTGTAGATTACGAAAGGGACAGCATGAATCGCTTAGTCGGCATTTCCACAAAAGGCAGCCTGATTGGTGCCGGCGTCCTGTTGTTGCTGGCGGCTGGACCGAGCGTCTTCGGCCAGAAGAATGAAGGAGACACTGCCAAGGGTAAGGACAAATTCGAGGCAAATTGTTCGGGTTGTCACAATGCCGACAGCGAGGAGACGAAGGTGGGTCCTGGGCTAAAAGGTCTGTTCAAGCGCGAGACGCTGCACAACGGTAAGAAGGTAACGGAAGATAACGTCCAGGCGCTGATAAACGAGGGGGGCGGGGGGATGCCGTCCTTCGCAGGTATGCTGACCGATAACGAAATAAAGGACGTCATCGCGTACCTGAAGACTCTCTAAGACGTTTCAGGCACAGTGCGACGGACTTGCCCGAGGCTGTGCTGAAGAGACTACTTCTTGGCCGGCGCCAGTCCTTCGGTTAGCTCGATGTACGTGCCCCAGGGGTCAGTCAGAAACGCGATCCTGGTGGTCCCGTTCCCAGCTAACTGAGGAGCTCTGTCCATCTTGATTCCGAGGGCCTCCAGCCGCTTCACTGTATCGGCTAGGCTCGTGACCTCGAATCCAATGTGATCGAGGGCTCGGCCCTTGGTGGGCGCCTGTGCCATGTCCTGCTTAGAGAGCGTAATCTCCACTCCAGGGATATTCGCGGTATCGAATGCGCCACGTTTGCCGACTGTCGCGCCGAAGCATTTGACGTACCAGCGTTGAACTTCGAGAGGCTCCGTTACAAACATGTGTAAGTGATGCATCTCGATTGGTGAAGAAATGGTCTTGTCTTCGAGCAGCTCCACCTTCACATCCTCGGGCGCCGTGATGAAGGCTTGCTGCGGATTGTTCCGCTCTACCTTTAGACCAAGCGATTTAAGTTTTTCGAGTGTCGCGGCCACGCTCTGCACGCGGAAACCAAAATGATCCACATTGGAGCCCACCGTGCCGCCCGATGGCTTGTCCTCCCGGATATTGATGAACACTCCGGGAAACTCGATCATCATCAGGGTGCCGTTTGCTACCGGGCTTCCGCCCAGCATGATAAAGAACTTCCGCTCCGCCTCAACGTCTTTAACGGCCAAGTGAATGTGTCCCATCGACACACCGGCCCGGTTGGGAGTGGCCAGTTCGGACCAGGCGGGCGAAACCACCGCAAGACCCGTGACTATCAGCGCAAAAGAAAAGGTAAGACGAGTTGTCATAGTAAATCGACCTAACTTGGGAATTCCGAGTTTAGAGCCAGTTGTCACTTTTACCTCTGCCAAAGGACCCAGAGGAGAAGCGGCGATCAGACCTCAGCGACGAGTGCCAATTCACCGGTCCGGTCCAGATTTCTGCGGAGCTGAACCGGATCCAGCTCTTTTTCCCAACGGCTCACCACCAAGGTAGCCACCCCATTGCCCAACATGTTCACCGCCGCGCGGAACATGCTCATGAAGCGGTCGATTCCCAAAATCAGCGCCATCCCAGCTACAGGAATGGTGGGGATTACCGACATCGTGCCGACTAGGGCAATGAAGGCCGCACCTTGTACGCCGCTCGCGCCTTTCGAGGTTAGCAGTGCCACCCCGAGAATGCTTAGCTCTTGTGCCAGTGTAAGCGGAGTATTTGTCGCTTGAGCAACGAAGAGCGCCGCCAGCGTCATGTATATGCTGGTGCCATCGGTGTTGAACGTGTAGCCGGTGGGTACTACCAAGCCTACTATAGCCGCTGAACATCCGAGTCTCTCGAGCTTTTCCATCAGCGTTGGCAAAGCTGGCTCAGAGGAGCTCACCGCCAGAACCAGCAAAATCTCCTCCTTAATGTAGCGCAGGAACTTCCAGAGGCTGAATCCGGCGACGCGGCAGATCACGCCCAGCACGACGAACACGAAAAGCATCGAGGTGAGATAAAAAGTTGCAATCAGTTTCAAGAGCGGTCCGAGTGACCCTATCCCGAACCGGCCCACCGTGTACGCCATGGCGCCGAAGGCTCCAATCGGAGCCAATCGCATGAGAATGTTAACCACGCCGAACACGCCGTGGGTGAATGCCTTGACCAGGTCCACCACGGGCTTGCACCGCTGGCCCGCCAAGGAAAACGCAAACCCGAAAAGCACTGCTACCAGCAGGACTTGTAGGATATCGCCTTTGGCGAAGGCGTCGAACACGGTGGTCGGAATAATGTGCAACACGAAATCCGTGATGCTCTGCGCCTTGGCCTGTCCAGCGTATGCCGCGACGGCCTTGGCGTCTAAAGTGGCGGCATTAATGTTCAATCCGCGGCCCGGTTGCATCACGTTGCCAACGACCAACCCAGTGATGAGAGCCAGTGACGACACGACTTCAAAATACAGCAGCGCCTTCCCGCCGACACGACCCACCTTCTTCATGTCCTGCATTCCAGCAATGCCGGAAAACACTGTGCAAAAAATGATTACGGCGATGACCATCGAGATCAGCCGGATGAATCCGTCGCCAAGCGGCTTCATCTCGACCGCTCTCGCCGGACTCAAGTATCCCAACAGGATGGCACCCGCAATGGCAACCATGACCTGAGTAGAAAGACTCGCGTAAAACGGTTTCCTGCTCGCCTTGCGGTCAGTGATCGTCATAAAATGCGAGCCTGGACTTCCGGTCCGACCTTAAACGCCCTTTTCTTCGGCGTTGATTGCCTCAAATCGACCAGCCAACATATCGTTGTTGTCGTTGACCACGCCCCGCCACTTCTAGAAACTAAGCCTCACCGCAAACTCAATCTGCCGTGAACTCGTGGTCGTATATGTAATCTGGCCCGCAGCAGCATTCGCAATGCCGGCTGATGTGAGCGGCGACGTATTCGGAAGCCCAAAATTCGCATGATTGGCGATATTGAACATCTCCGCTCTAAACGTTGTATTGAGTCGTTCAGTGTGTTTAAAGTTTTTCTCCAATGCCAAATCAACGTCCATAATCCCAGGTCCTATAATCGTATTTCTCCCCACGTTGCCATAGGTTCCAGCCAGCGGTAACGAGAAGGCGCATGGATTGTACCAATGGCGGGGCGTCCCAACCGGCGTTCCCGCGGCGAACCCGGTACACCCCGCCGAGACCCCACTAGTCGGGTCGGGGCTAAACCCTGGATTCAAGTTCGGGCGCTCGGACAGCTGGCTGTCCTGATCCCTTGAAACGGCTGCGGCAAGACGCGCTGTGAATGGCTCACCCGATGCGAATGTACCGATGCCGTTAAGCGTCCAACCGTTTACGACGAAACCCAAGGCTTTCTGGCTAGTTTGAAATGGCAAATGGTAACCAAAATTAAAACCGAGGACGCTTGTCTGATTGTAATCAGAGAGACCCCAGTCTTGGGCTCTGTTAAATGGATTTAGCAAATCCGCGGGAGAACGAACGGAGTCACCGGGAGCCAAACTAGACTGCTGGTCCATGGCCTTCGACCAGGTATAGTGGATATCGCCTTCAAACCCTTGGGGACTCACGTGCCTTACGGTTACGGTTCCCGCATTGTAATCGGAATTGCCAACCGATTGACTGGTGGGCTCACCGGCCCATTGGGGATTTATCCGAGGGTCGCCTGCAGGGTAATACGGTTGATTGTTGGGAAGGAGGCCAAAGACAGGAACGCTAGGATCTAATTCGCTGATGATAATCTGATGATTAGTATGGTTCCCCGAATAAGCCACCTGAAGCACCGTATCCTTCCAAAGCTGCTGTTGAAGGGAAACATTATATTGATCAGCGACGGGAGTTTTCATAACCGGGCTCACCGATTTTATAAGGTACTTCCCAGATACATCTGGGATCCCAACACCCACAAGCGCAGCTTCATTCGGAAAGACTACATTGCTTGTCACGCTATATTTCGCGTAATAGGGAGGTAGACTCAGCTGTTGATAGTAGGCCCACGGGAGAATCTGGTTATAAAAAATTCCACCACCAACTCGCAGAACGGTCTTTCCGCTGTTAGTGAGCTTCCATGCTAAGCCAAAACGCGGTCCAAAATCTTTTTTGGTGGTCTGGAAGAAATAGGGAGCTTTCACTGTGCTCGTAGCCAACGGGGAAGGGAGGATTGCCATCTGGCCTTTTGCATCCGTCGGGTCGGAAACGGCTTCCCACCGCAGGCCAAGATTCAATGTAAGACGGGTGGTGACCCTGTATTCGTCCTGCAAATAGAGACCACCCAGAGTCTGTCGAGCCCCCCACGAGGGAGGGAGACCCACTGGAACGGACGTCTGAAACTGTGACGGTATCCCCTCTAGCATGGTTGCCAGCGACGTGAAGGCATAAGAGCCCCTAATCGTCGCTGTAACGGCATAATTATCCCGCATCCGCTGCAGATCTCCACCCATTTTTAGAGTATGCTTCCCGAGGATGTAGGTGAAATCATCGCTAAATTGAATTGTGTTAAATACATATTGAACATACCCGGTTCCACCGGATTGGCCCAATGTGACAATCTGCCTTGAACCACCGCCACTAATTCCGCCCAAAGTAATTGATCCCAATCCCTGGCCAGGGACGAAGTCGCCTCCGGGATCAGGCGTAAACAATTGGTTGAAATAGTTGTTCGTGCGATTGAAGGCTATGCGAGCATTATTCACAGCCTGGGGCCCAAGTATGGTATTCCACTGAGTGGTGTAGTATTGTCTCCGGCCCTGAAGTAGAGTGAAGAAATTTGGGATGCTCGTCGGATCGTTCAGGTTGTCCCAGTCATTGACAACTCGGGCGAAGATGCTGTTCTTCTCGTTCAGGTAATAATCTACGCGGCCCATCAGATTATCTTCGTTGGTGACGACGAGGGGAGCGAATATAAATTCCGCCGTGCCATCTCCAAAGGCAGGTCCATTAGGATTTGGGTACAAGTTAAGATACGGGACCATGGCAGGATTCACCTGCACCGTTCCGGTCGGAAGAATCCCTTCCTTGGCCTGCACCGTGGGCACAGTGGAGATTTGCGTCGACGCCTGGCCTTGCCGAAAACCCTCATACCCCCCAAAAAAGAATAGCTTGTCCTTCTTGATAGGGCCTCCAAGCACGCCTCCAAACTGATTTCTTCTGAAAGGCGGCGGAGAGCTACCGACATCGAAGAAGTTCCTGGCATCCAAATCGCTGTTCCGAAGATATTCAAACCCAGTTCCGTGGAAGGCGTTGGTCCCGGATCGAGTGATCGACGATACCACTGCCCCCTCAGAATGCCCATACTCCGCCGGGGCATCGCTTGTGAATATCTTCACTTCTAGAATGGTGTCCACGCCGAGGTTCACCCCGGCAGCACCTCCTGGAGTGCCGTTGGCATTATCGTTGATATTCGTTCCATCCAGCAAAAAGTAGTTCCCAATGTCACGCGACCCCGCTACGCTGAAGCGTACGCCGCTGCCGAAATTAAATGTCGCGCCGTTGAGCGGTCCTGTATCGATTTTGTTGACACCCGGCTGGATGAGTACCATTTGGTCATAACTTCTACCATTCAGTGGTAGGGCGCGCATGGTGCGCTCGTCCACCAGGGAACCCAGACTTGCGTTGGTGGTATCCACCAGAGGAGCTTCGGCGGTCACCGTCGCCGTCTGTGACACCGCCCCAACGGCCGCCGTCAAGTCAACCACGGCCTCCCGCCCCTCGGTCAACACGATCCCATCGCGAACTTCGGTTTGGAATCCTGGATGGGTCGCCGTTACCCGATAGGTACCGAGGCCCAGCGACAACACCGAATAGTGCCCGTCGGCACTGGTCTCAACTACCCGGGATACCCCAGTCTCGTTATTCACGACGACAACGTTCGCTCCCGCCACCACCGCTCCCGAACTGTCTGTGACCGTGCCCGAGATTGCAGCTGTGGTTTGCGCCATGATGGTTGTGCCGGACAAGACCAACAGTCCCAGCAATCGAAGTAATGCTTTGCGTTTTTCCATGAAACGTGCCTTTCTACAGAGAAATGTTGCTGCGGCCTTCGTGGTTCCCAATTTCCTCAATTCACCGGCTGTACTGAACTCACCTCTGAGCCTTGCGCTATTGCCGCGCTTACCGCGGTGGCGCCCAATTTTAGAAGCAGATCCGCAGTGCTCCTGCGGACCACGGCAGGGAGCAGGTTAATTGGCACAACACCTGCCGGTCTGATGTTTAATGCTTTATCCAATGGAGTCTGGCCGGCTTGGTCCTTGGCGTTCAAATTCGCGCCCTTCTCCACCAGGAATCGAACGATCGCGTTCGACCCACAGAATGCGGCACCGTGCAACGCGGTCAAGCCAAGATTATTGACGGCATTAACGTCGCCTCCCAATTCCGCGGCTAGTTTGACCGTTTCCAGTGCTCTGGCCTCCTCCTCTTCGGGAAGGGGGTCACCGATATCTCTTGGCCGTGTTAATCCCGCTGCCGCCATCAACGGCGTTACATTTTCCACAGTCGCCAATCGCGGATCTGCACCGGAGGCTACAAGGGTTCGCATGAGGCTGGTATCGTAGGTTAGCGCGGCCATCAAGAACGGCGTCGCGCCGACTGGGCTTACGCTCCCGCCGCCCCCGTTAACAGTGTCGACTCTGATAATTTTGCCGTAGCGTAGGGTACCGTCATTGGATACCGAGGGCGAAACAAGTCGAGCGTTCGGATTAGCTCCATGCGCGAGGAGCGCTTTCGTCAATTCCCTCATGTTGGGCCGGGTTAAATAAGGTGCGATTTTACCGGTGCTGATTTTGGAGATACCCGTGATTGCTACCAGCCCACTGAGCAGCGCATAGTGCAAAGCGGTAATTCCGTTACGTTCCACCGCGTTCGGATTCGCGCCCTGGTTCAACAAATATATCGACAGCTCCTCGTATCCGCTGAGGCTCGCCACCAGCAACGGCGTATCTCCGTCCGGCGTGGCCGCATTCACGTCGGCCCCCGCGTTCAGTAAGACCTGGGCCGATTCCTGATCGCCCTGCTGGGCGGCGAACATCAACGCTGTGAAACCGCCTTTACTTCTGGCATGGACGTCCGCTCCATGTTCGATCAGCATCCGCGCAACTTCCGGGTGTTTTTCCGCTACCGCCAACAACAAGGCCGTGTGCATCTGGCGGTTATCCTTGGCATTGACGTCCGCTCCCCGAGCCAGCAGCGACTTTACCGCCTCCACATTACCCGTGCGCGCACATCCCATGAGCGCCGTGTCGCCTGTCCATCCAGCAGCTTTCGGATTTGCCCCGCTCTTCAATAGCCGGTCCACCATTGCCGCGCTTCCGTTGTCACAAGCCAGCAAAAGGGGAGTGGCGCCATAGTCATTCGCCGCGTTCACGTTTGCACCTGCCCCAATCAGAAGTCCAGCCGTTTCCAAATCATCCCGATAAGCCGCCCACGCCAGCGCTGTCGCACCATCCGCTTGGCGTGCATTCACGTCTATCCGCTGCTTCAGGAGGGAACGCACGGCCTCCTGATCCCCGTTCTTCGTCGCTTCCACCAGGCGAAGATCATTGCCCTGGGCGAGAATGGAGACCGCGAGCAGCGACACTAAGACATTCAGGCGTTTCAATTTGATGCCCATCTTCATCCCTTACTTCGACTTCCGAATCCCCAACTGAAAATCGTTAGCAAAATCAAGGCTTGGCCTACGAGCCAGGCATTGTTCTAGCTGCCTGGCGAGGCTCTAAGCCGCCGCAAAGACCGGACCTACAAAGACAGCAGATCGAGCTTTCCGGTGCTGTCTCCAAACTTCTCCACCGGTAGTCCTAACTTATCCAGCATGGCTACGTGCAGGTTCGTCATCGGTGTCCCATCTGGATAACGAATATGACGGCCGCCTTTGATCTGTCCCCTTCCGCCGCCCGCCAACAATAGCGGCAGGTTATCGTGCTCATGTGTATTGCCGTTGCTCAGGCTGCTGCCATAAAGCATGATCGAATGATCCAGCAGGCTACCGTCCCCATCAGGCGTCGAGCGCATCCTTTCCAGGAAATACGCGAACAGCTTCGTATGGTAAACGTTGATGCGGAAGAGCTTCTCTATCGCAGCGGCGTTGTTTTGGTGGTGCGAGAGCGTATGGTGTATGTCGGGAATGCCAATCTCGGGGTAAGCCCTGCCGCCGTAAGGACCCTCGCGGCCCATCACGAAGCTAATGACGCGGGTCAGATCGGCCTGGTAAGCCAACACCTGCAGGTCAACCATTAACTTGGCATATTCTTCAAATGAAGCCGGGACGCCAGCCGGCCGCTCCAAAGTTGGCACTTCGCGATTCGCCTGATCCTCGGCAATCTGAATGCGCCGCTCTACATCGCGAATTGCGTCAAGATACTGACTGAGCTTAGCCCGGTCGCTCGGCCCCACCTCATTCACAAAGCTAGTGACACGCTTTGCCACCGAGTCGAGTATGCTGTTGTTCTCCCGCATTACCGCTAACCGCCCCGCCCGGTCCGTGCTGTCACTGTCGCCGAACATGCGCTCGAATACGGCGCGGGGGTTATGCTCCATCGGCAGCGGCGTCGTCGGGAGTGCGCCAGGATAGCGTATTAGTATAGGCGCATGCGTATCCCGGTTCGCAGGTGCCAACCAGTTCGCGCAGGATCAGGCTCACCTCAAGCGACGCGAGTTGGGTTTCTTTGCCGAGCGTTTTGGCGGCGATCTGATCCATCGAAATTCCCGCACGGATATCCTTGCCTGCCGTGTGCTTTGGGCGAACGCCCGTCAGAAACGTCGCAAAGGCACGAGGGTGGTCCGCCCCGGCATCACCCGGCGCTGGTAACGCTTCCTTCTGGGCGAGCCCGGTCAGCACGAGAAGTTGATCTCGAAACGGGGCGAGCGGCTCCAGAGTGGGCGTCAGCGCAAACCCGGCGCCCTCCGTTTTCGGCGTCCACCTGTCCATCGGCCACATCCCGTTCGGAACATAAACGATGCCCAGGCGGATTGGCGATTTACCAGCTTTCGCAGCCGGAGCTGCCATTGCCGGAATCATCGCATCCAACAGCGGCAAAGCTAATGTAGTGCCCACGGCACGCAGGAACATCCGGCGCGGGATAGCTTTCCCGAAGATCATCATGTTAGCTCCCTGTCTGAAAATGGTCGGCTCATACCCAATAAGCAGTCAGTGAAGACCAGCGGTGGTCGTCCGCTCCGCCGCCGCCCTCATCTGAAATGGAGCGCTGTTGACGATACCCAGAATGAGCGCCGACCAGCGATAATTGCTCGAAGCGGACTCCCTCATGATCTTGCGGACAGCCGGCTCATCGTAATACTCGATTCCTCGCCCCAGGGCGTAGGTCAGTAATTTTTCCGTAACGACCGTCACGAATTGCTCGGGACGGCTCACCAGGATCTTCCGAAGCTCCACCGGTCCCTGAAACTTGGTCCCATCGGGGAGCACTCCAGATACATCGATCGGAATTTTAGCTGCGGTTTCGGTGGTTCGCCATTTGCCTATCGCATCAAAGCTGTCGAGCGCGAAGCCCAGCGGATCCATCCTCGAGTGACAACTGGCGCACACCGGATTCGCCCGGTGCTGCTCCATCCGCTGGCGCATCGTGAGGCGCTGGGTTTCCTTGGTCTCCTGGAGCGCCGGAACGTTGGGCGGAGGGGGCGGCGGTGGCGTCCCCAGAATGTTTTCCAACACCCACTTGCCGCGCAAAACCGGAGAGGTTCTATTCGGCTGCGCGGTCACGGTGAGGATACTGCCCTTGCCCAACAAACCCATTCGCGCCTCATCGGTTAATGTCACCCGCCGAAAACGGCTGCCGTAAATATCTGGGATCCCATAGTGCCGAGCCAGCCGCTCGTTGACGAATGTATAGTTGGCATCCAACAAGTCCAGCACGCTGTGATCTTCGCGCAGCATGCTGTCAAAGAAAAGCTCCATCTCCTTAGTGAATGCCCCCCGCAGGGTCTCGTCGAAATCGAGAAATGTATCCGGATCCGGCGAGGCCGAGCGCATGCTTCGAAGGTTTAGCCACTGTCCAGCAAAGTTGTCCACCAAGCTTTTTGACCGCGGATCGCGGAGCATACGCGCTACCTGCTGTGCGAGCACCTCACCATCTTTCAACTTGCCCCGTTCGGCCAAGTCCAGAAGCTGGTCGTCAGGCAGGCTGCTCCAAAGAAAGAATGACAATCGGGACGCCAACTCCAGGTCGCTGATACGATAGGCGGACGCCTCGGTCAAATCCCGTGGATCTCGTTCGATGCGGAACAAAAAGTGCGGACTAACCAGCATTCCTTGAAGCGCCAATTCGATCCCGCCTTCAAAGCCCTTCTCACTTCGACCGATCTTGTAGAAGCTGAGCAAGGTCTGGATGTCGTCATCCGTCACCGGCCGGCGATACGCCCGGCGGGCCAACACGGAGAGAATCTTCCTGGCGCACTGATCTTCGTCCTTCTCGCCGGTGGGACGGCAAATAAAGATCTTGTGGCGGCTGGCCGTTTCTCCCGCTCCCTTTGCATCGTATGGCCCGCTGATTTGGACGCTTTCCACGCCCGGATCGCCCTTCGTTGGGCCTCGATCATAGAGCTGCAATCTCACAAGTGGCGGCTTCAACATTCCTTCAGGAACGGAGCCCTCGTCTAGAAAATCGACTCCTACCTGATGCTTGCCGGCCTTTGCCTGGAAGCGCACCTCCAAGCCCGCTTCGACCTTCTCGGGCGTGACCTCCTCCGGCGTACTCCTCTTGCCGCCAACCGTGAATAGCTTCAGTCTTGCACCATCCAGCCGTACGTCCAGCTCGTGCTGTTCAGCCAAGCCGATGATAGAGTAGCGTCTATTTTTTTGAAGGCTGATTCTGAGCAGGTATTCGCCATCGAGTGGAAAGTTATGCTGAATCGCCATGCCCCCACGCGACCAGAATGGAAGAGCTTCGCTCGCCCGCTCGTCTTGCAGACTCAACTTTGGACCATCGTATGTCTTGACGGCCGGACGAATCGTGGGATCTCCAACCGCCAGCCTGCTGATTTGCCGTGCCACCGACACGTATCTTTCCACCAGCATCGGCGACACCGACAGTACATCCCCAATGTTGTCGAACCCATAGCCTGAATCATCGGCCGGCAGAAGCGACTCGCCATCAATATCGACAGCCAGTAAATCTCGGATCGCGTTGGTGTATTCGGCGCGGTTCAGCCGGTGTACGGCCGGCCTCCCCGGATTCGGATGAGCCGCGGCTGCACTGTCTAGCGCTGTCTCCAGATACGCTGCGAAAGAGTCGTTGGTGGCTCTATCCGGTCGTGGCAGACCAGCCGGAGGCATTGCTCCCGTCCGAAGTTTCCGCACCACCTTTTCCCACACCTCCGGCGCCTCGCCGACCTTTCCAACATCCAACTTGTCCAGCATCAAACCAGCCGTCTTCAACTTTTCGTTGTGGCAAGTAACGCAGTAGCGATTGAGAAGCGCGCGCTGAGATGCCTCGGGTGAAGTCGAAACTACAAGTGGTTTGGAATCAGAAGATTTTTGCGGCTCAGCCGAAACCACGATATTGGCGGCGGCGCCCACTAGAGCGATAACCCCGATCACGACGAGGATTGATCGTATCATTGAACGGCTTCTCGGCCTCTGCAGTTTGCTAGTATCACACCTTCATCCCGCCGATACAATGTTCCATTCGGATTAGGAAACTGACGGAAAATGCATTTTTCGTAATCCGTTTGGGGGGGTAGTCTTACTAGAGGCAGGTGGAATCTTTCGTGGCGTCACCCGTGTTGACGGCGATGCACATGTCGGGCCCCGCAGTGTTGCAAGGACGTTTTCTTGGTTCCCCACCAACTTCTCGTTCGCGCGCCCGGCTTACTCGAGCACGGCAAGTTCGCTGACACTTGCATCGATCATTTCCTGGACACGCGGGCTGGGCGCTGGGTTGTCCTCGCGGACCGTTTTCAGAGGCCCGTCGACCGTGAAATACTTCTTGCCCACCACCAGCAGTTCCTCGGCGGGGAAGCGCGTAATCACTTCGGCTCCCGAAGCGGTGACCACAATTTCTTCTTCGATGCGCGCGGCACGCCAGCCGTCATTGGACGGCCAGAAGGTTTCGAGCGCAAACACCATGCCTGGTTTGATTACATGCGCATGTTCGATCGAAACCAACCGGCTGATGACCGGCTTCTCCCAGATCGCCAAGCCGATGCCGTGGCCGAACTGGAGCGCGAACGCCGCCTCTTCGTTCGGGAAACCGAATTCCTGGGCCTTCGGCCATACTGAAGCGATTTCGGCCGTAGTCCGTCCTGGTTTCACCAGAGCGATCGCCGCATCCAGATATTCGCGGCAACGCGTATACGCGTCGATCATTCCCTGCGGAGCGTAGCCGACCGTGAAAGTCCTGTAATAGCAGGTCCGATATCCCATGTAGGAATGGAGGATGTCGTAGTAGACGGGATCGCCGGGCCGCAGCGCGCGATCCGAGAACAAGTGCGGGTGCGGGTTGCAACGCTCGCCCGAAATAGCATTGACGCCTTCGACGTATTCCGAGCCATTGTCGTACAGGTACTTGTTCACTAGTCCTACAGCTTCGTTTTCCTTTAAGCCAGGGCGCATCGCGTGATACAGCTCATGGTAGGCGCCGTCCACCAGCATGGCCGAGTGATTCAACAGCAGGATCTCGTCCTGGGTCTTGATCTCTCTTACGTCGGACATCAGCTGCTGTCCATCCACCACCGCGATGCCTTCCTTCATCAACGCGAATAGAATGGGCGGCTCCACGATATCGACGCCGACTGGATCCCTGTGTAAACCACGCATTTCGAGCTCGATTTTGATCTTGCGCGCCACGTCTTCGGCACGACCCATCTCGGGAGACATCGCACCCCGCAACAATGGGATACCCGAGCGAGCGCGCTCACCCAGCCACGGGCAGTTCTGCTGATGGTGACGAGCGGCCGAACCGAAGTCCCATAAGATGGGCTCGTCATTCTGCGGTAACAGCGTGAAGCGGCTAATCTTGTCTTGCGCCCAGGTTCCGATATGCGTCGCAGTCAAGTAGCGCACATTATTCATATCGAAGCACAGGAGCGCACCCATTTCGGACTCCTGCAGCATCATCTTGGCCCGCGCCAGTCTTTCCTTGCGCAAGCGATCGAAGTCGATCCGCTGCTCCCAATCTACTGCCATCGATCCGAAGTGTTTGATTGCCAACCTATTCCTCCCAAATAAATTAACTGCTGGAGACGCCTGACATCCGAGCAAGGGTCTCGAACAAAACTGCAAACTCTTGTGTCGCGAAGCCCATGCGACGGGCGGTCGTCAGCATCTCGTTGGTAACTGCCGTACTGGGCAACGGAACATCCAACTGGCGACCCAGTTCGAGCGCCAGCAGCATGTCTTTCTGCATCATGTTGACGTTGAACCATGCCTCTTCCGGCATTTTGAGCACCATCGGCCCGCGGTACTGCACCATAGGCGAAGCAATAACGCTCTGGGTCATCACATCCACCACCACCTGGCGAGCAATGCCGCTTTTTTCGGCCAGCAGTGCGCCTTCGGAAAACGCCAGCATCTGCACCGCAAGGCTCAGGTTAATCGCGATCTTCATCACCAGAGCCAGGCCGTTTTCGCCGACGTGCGTGACTTTGGGCCGATGTCCTGCAGCAACGGTTTGATCTTCTCAAACGTCTCGGCGCGCCCGCCCACCATGATCGATAGTTTTCCTTGCTGCAGCGTGATGACGCTTCCGGAAACCGGCGCGTCCACCATATCCGCGCCCTTGGCTCTGACTTTGGCTGCCAAACTGCGCGCCATAGCGGGCGCCACCGTACTGATATCAATCCAGATCTTGACCGGGCTTCAGTCCCGACAGAACGCCATTCGTGCCTTCCGCCACTTCGCCGAGCGCCGCCGAGTTCGTGACCATTGAGATGACCACGTCACAAGCGGCACATACCGCAGCCGGCGAATCCGCCCACTTCATCCCTTTATCGATCAGCCATTGCGCCTTGGCGGGCGTGCGATTATAACCCGTCACCACGTGGCCCTTGGCGAGTAAACGATCCACCATCTGACCGCCCATCACGCCCAAACCGACGTATCCGACGTTCGCCATCTATAGCTTGCCCTCGATCCACACCGTCTTGATGTTGGTGAACTCGTGTATTCCGTGTACGCCCAGCTCGCGTCCGATCCCAGACGCTTTTACGCCTCCAAACGGCATGCGAGCGTCGGAAGCCACGATCTTATTGATAAAGACCATCCCGGCGTCAAGTTCATTCGTCAGCCGCTCGCGTTCCATGTGGTCGTTCGTCCATGCGCTCGCGCCCAGGCCGAACCGCGTGTCATTCGCGATGCGAATAGCGTCGTCCAGGTCCTTCGCTCGAAACACGCACGCGACCGGGCCAAACAGCTCTTCGCGATAACCGGGCGAATCGTTCGGAATGTCGGCCAGGACTGTGGGCTCGTAAAAATATCCGGGGCGGTTCACGGGGCTTGCCGCCCGCTAGTACTCTTGCTCCCGCCTCAATCGTTTTTTGCACGTCCCGATGCAGCGAAGACACTGCCTCGGCATTGGCCAGCGGACCGAGCTCCGTCGTCGCGTCCATAGGATCGCCTAACCTTAAGGCCTCCATCTCCTGTGCAAAGCACCTCTCGAACACATCCGCAACATCCTGATGAACGATGAAGCGCTTGGCGGCGATGCAGGATTGCCCGTTATTGATGCAGCGCGCCTTGACTGCCCACGTCACGGCATCGTCCAGATTGGCGCTCGGCATCACCATAAACGGATCGCTCCCGCCCAGTTCCAATACGACCTTCTTGATTCGCTTGGCGGCGCCCGACGCCCACCTCAATGCCCGGCGCCCTCGCTGCCCGTCAAGGTCGCTGCGGCTACGCGGGGGTCGCTCAGAATCTGCGTCCACTGCTCGCGAGCCGATCAGCAGAGTTTGAAACGCACCTTCAGGAAATCCCGCGCGCAGCATGATCTCTTCGATCTTAGCGCGCACTGCGGGACGTTCGAGGCATGCTTGAGCAGGCCTACGTTACCTGCCATCAAGCTTGGTGCGATGAAACGGAACACCTGCCAGAAGGGAAAATTCCATGGCATCACTGCCAGGATCACTCCCAAGGGCTGGTAACGGATAAAGCTGCGGGCGGCGCTCGTCTGGATCACTTCATCCGCCAGAAAGCGTTCTGCATTTTCAGCGTAAAAGCGGCAAGCCCACTGCGCATTTGGTGGCTTCGTCCACAGCGGAGCGGACGGTTTTTCCCATCTCGGTGGTCATCAAGCATGCCAGTTCTTCTCTTTCGCTCTCGAGAATATCTGCCGCCTTGCGCATCATCCGACCCCGGTCGGCAAAGGACAGTTTCCGGAACTTAGGAAACGCCGTCCACGCCAATTGAAGTTTGGATTCAATCTCGAGAGTGGCGAGCGGCACGAAGCTTCGTATTAGTTGTCCAGTGGCCGGATTGATGGTTGCAATTGCCATTCGTTATATCCTTGCGTGCGATTATTCGGGGAATGAAATCTAGTGAGATCGACTCGTGGGCAATCCACCATCAGTCAGTAGACGGCCAATGAAAGAGAATGTCAATAATCCATTTAGCGGTAGCGGCTTCTACGAGAAGGACGCATCATCGAGGGCGTACTTGAGTCTATGAGCACAATCGGAAATGCAAGAACTGGCACCGAGCATTCTAATAAACCGGCGGGAAAGGGCATTACTACTGGGGCTGCCGCATCCTAGTGCCGAAAGCCGCGTGATGCTCATGTTCTCGCGACCGGTGCCGCTACCAACCACTGTCATGTTTGGAGATTTATTATGCGCTCGTCTACCCTGACACTATCCTCGGTGTTAACCCTGGTGTTCTTGTCCTCAGCTGCAATCTGCCAGCAGAAAGGGGGTGAAGAAGAAACGGGCGCTTATGACGTGGTAACCAATTGGCCGCAACCCTTCGCCCGCCCTGGATACATCCAAGGTGTGCAAACCGGAGTGTTCGCAGAAACCCCCAACAGAATCTTCGTGTTGAATCGCGGCGAAATCAAGCTTCCCGCGAAACTGCCGGACACATTCAATGGCTCGTGGGGCTCCCTCGGGGAGCAGGCGAAAAACCCCAAGGCGGAACCGCGTAATTTCATCCTCGTCTTCGATGGGAGCGGGAAGCTGCTCGAGTCTTGGACGCAACACGATCGCCTTTTCCAGGGCACGGGCAGCCTAGGACCGCACAAGGTGAAGATCAACCCATTCGATCCCGAGCGGCACGTGTGGATTGTCGACGATGGGGGCCAACAGATCTTCGAGTTCACCAACGATGGCAAAGACCTCGTGATGAGCCTCGGCGAACCAGGCGTTGCCGGCAACGACGAGAAGCACTTCGCGCGGCCTACAGACATAGCTTGGCTCCCGGACGGCACGTTCTTCGTTAGCGATGGTTATGTTAATACGCGCATCGTCAAGTTCGACAAGAATGGCAAATTTCTGATGGCGTGGGGCACGAAGGGTACTGGCCCGGGCCAGTTCAACCTTCCGCATTCCATCGACATTGACCGCAACCGCCGCATTTACGTCGCGGATCGAAACAATAGCCGCATACAAGTCTTCGATGAAAATGGTAAATATCTCGACCAGTGGCCTGACATCCGGTCGCCAATGCATATTATGATCACTCGCGACGACCGTGCGTGGGTCGTCGACTCAGCTACTAACAAGTTCCTGGAATACGATCTGAATGGAAAGTTATTAAACTCCTGGGGCACCTACGGGTTCTTTCCGGGCGGCTTGTGGGGACCGCACCAATTTTCCGTCGATACCGACGGAAACGTTTATGTCGCTGAATCATTTAGCGGGCGAATGCAGAAGTTCCGGCCCAAGCAAGGAGCTGATCGATCGAAGTTAATCGATGAGCCGGTGACGCCACTTTCGCCGAAAGCGGCCCCATAGATTCCAAGCAGAGAAAAGATTCTTTTGTGCTGACGGGCTAATTACCGGGTTCCACTATCACCAATGTTATGGACTTATCCAATTGTAGGTTCAGTGATGGTTTAGTCGGTGGAGAAAATGAAACAGTATCCAGTCGATCGTCGTGGCTTTTTGAAAACTGCGGCTGCAGGAGCCGCGAGCGTGGCGGCCATGCCCCAGATTGGAACGGCGCAAGAGGTTATTCCGCGTGGGAGTGCACCGGTCCCCTCCGCGGCTCAGTTACACGCTGAAACTGCGGGCCCCACCCCCACCACTGAGGTGCTCACAACGGACCATCCGGGATCCGACTTCATGGTGAGCGTCCTGAAGTCCTTGGGCCTCGAATATATAGCGGCCAATCCAGGCTCGAGTTTCCGCGCATTGCACGAATCAATCATCAACTTCGGCGGGAACAAGAGTCCTGAGTTGCTCACTTGCTGCCATGAAGAGTCGTCAGTAGCCATGGCCGAAGGGTACGCGAAGATCGAAGGCAAACCCATGGCGGTGATGGCGCACAGCACCGTGGGACTGCAGCACGCGTCAATGGCGATCTATAACGCCTATGCTGGCCGCGTACCGGTGTTCGTGATTCTTGGTAATACCGTCGACATAGCACCGCGCAGAAATATCGGGGACTGGGATCACAGTGCCCAGGATGCGGCAGCGATGGTCCGCGATTATACGAAGTGGGATGATCTGCCGAGTTCGCTGACTGGCTTTGCGGAATCCGCGTGCCGCGCTTATCGCATTTCTGTAACGCCACCATGGGGCCGGTCGTATTGGTAGCAGACAGCGGATTCAAGAGAACCCGGTTTCCGACAACGCCAGGTTGGTCATCCCAAAACTTACTTTGGAGTCTCCACTCGTGGGCGAGCCAGAAGCGGTCGCAGAGGTCGCGCGTCTCCTGGTCGCCGCGGAGCATCCCGTGCTGGTGGCCGATCGCGCAGTCCGTTCAGCACGTGGAATGAGCCTGCTCGTCGAACTTGCTGAGACTCTCCAGGCTCCGGTGACATCGGGGAAATTCCCCACAGCATCCGCTGAGTCACCCGGATGGCAGACCAATCGGAGATGCGGACGTGATTCTAGGTCTAGAGGTCTATGATCTCTTCGGAACCATCAACACCTACCGCGATCAACTGAATGGATCCTATCGACGCATCGCTAAAGCCGAAGCCAAAGTGATTAGCATTTCCCCAAACGACCTTTACATTAAGAGCAACTATCAGAATTTCCAGCGCTACGCGGAACTAGAGATCGCGATCCCAGCCGAAACTGAGGCAACCCTGCCGTTCCTGATTGAAGCCTGCAAGCGCCTCATCACCCCCGATCGTAGAAGGGCGATGGACGAGCGAGGGCGGAGGCTCGCCAAGCACATCAGCAAGCACAGGAGCAGGTCCGCATTGGTCCACATACGCCTGGGATGCGAGCCGATCAGCACGGCCCGCCTACTGGCAGAAGTGTGGAACCTGATCAGGGACAAAGATTGGGCGCTGGTGGGGGGCCAACCTTCCATCGATGTCGGACAGAGTCGAATCGCGAGCCTGTGGAAAATTGACCAGCACTATCAGACTATGAGTGTGATTGGTGCTGGCGGCGCTGGCGGCCTCGGCTTCACGCTTCCCGGTT
>CAVYFI010000009.1:0-108757 GCA_963767775.1 Bryobacterales bacterium | reverse complement strand
ATAGGGATGAGATATCGTTAACCACACCGATATTCGAGAGGACCATACGCAAGTCATTGGGAGCTACAACGTGGCGGATCAGGTCCTCGATCTTCGCGACATAGTCGTTGGTGACTTCAATGCGGGTTCCAGTGGGAACCTTCACGTTCACGGTGAACTGTCCGGCATCGGTCCGAGGAAAGAACGCCAGGCCCAGAAAAGGATAGATACCGAGACTGGCCACAAATATTCCCAGTAGCAGAGCCAGCGTTAGAGCGGGACGCTTCAGTGCGCGGCGGACCCAGCGTTCATAAAAATCGAGCAGGCGATTGAACCTTCGATTGAACCAGGCATTGAAACGGCTGCCCCAGGAATGGACCTCAGTTCCTTCGCCCACTTCCCCATGCGCGTGACCGCCGGGCACCGCCTTCAGAAAACGGGAGCAGAACAGCGGAATGACCGTCATCGCTACCACGAACGACGCCAGCAGTGCCAAAGAAAACGCCAGAGCGAGCGCGGAAAAAAGAAACTTGCTGACGCCGTATAGAAAGACTACGGGGAAAAAGTCCACCACATCCACCAGCGTCGCGGCCAGTACGGCCAAGCTCACTTCCGCTCCGCCCTCCATAGCCGCAATAGTCCGCTCCGATCCCATTTCCAAATGCCGGTAAATATTTTCGAGCGAGATCACCGAGTTGTCGATGACGCGAGAGAAGGCTAGTGCGAGCCCCCCCAGGATCATGGTGTTGATGGTGCTTCCCATGGTGTAGAGAATCACAAAAGTCGCGAGCGCGGAAATCGGAATCGACAGCAGTACGGCGCCGGTAGCGCGCATGCTCCCCAGAAACAGCAGGATCATGAGGCTGGTCAGCACCAACCCGATCAGGCCTTCATGCAGAACCGTGTTCAAGGCTTGTTTAACAAAAACCGATTGATCGAAAACAATAGCGGTCCTCAATTGCTTCGGAAGGTCGAACAAATGCTGGACCAGCCTGCGGATGTCGTCGACCACCTGAACGGTATTGCTGTCACCACCCGATTTCATGATCGGAATGTAAGCGGACTTCTGGCCATCGATTCGCACGATGTTGTATTGCAGCTGGCTGGCGTCCTTGGCTTCGCCGACGTCTCCGACCGAAACCCACCGAGTGCCGACCGTTTTTATCGGGACGCTGTCCAAGTCGGGAATCTTCTGTACCAGGCTGTTGGAATAAACGTAGTAGTCGCTGGCGCCAATCTTGACGTCGCCCGCCGGCAGGATCAAATTACTGTCGTTCACCGCATCCACCACGTCCATCACGCTCAGTTGCCGCGAGAGCAGCTTGTAGGGGTCAACGTAAATCATGGCCTGCCGGTACTTGCCGCCGAACACCGCCGGGATTTCCGCGCCCTTCACCACCGCGATTTGATTGCGAATCTGGAATTGGGCGAGATCGTGAAGCTGCGTTTCGTTAAGACCTTCGCCCTTGACGGTAACCAAACACACCGGAAGGCTGGAGGCGTCGAACTTCAGCACCAGCGGCGGAAGCGTTCCAGGCGGCAGGCGTTTCAGATCTGCCAGAGCGAGGTTCGACAACTGAGTTACGTCGGCGTCGGCGGACGTCCCCGGTTGAAAATAGGCCTTGATGATGCTGACACCGAGCAGGGAGCGCGACTCCATGTGATCGATGCCGCTAGCCTGGGTGAAGAAACGCTCGAGCGGATTGGTGATGTCCACTTCGATGTCTTGCGGAGACATGCCATTGTAAAAGGTCGCCACCACTACTTCCGGCAAGTTGATGGGGGGAAACAGATCTACTGGCATGCGAAGCAGGGCATTAACGCCGATGACAGCCAGCGCCAGGCAAACCACAACAATGAAATAGGGGTTGCGAATGGAAAAGCGTGCCATGGGGCCGTTTCTCGCGCTCTAGCGCTGTTCTTCAGTGCTCCGATATTGCATCAAGTCGATCGTCTTGGGTTGGACTTGTTGGCCGGCCTTCAGGCCACTGCGATCGCCGACGACTACCATCTCGCCCGCCTGCAATCCGGAGATGACTTCGGCGTCGGTCGCCGTTTGAATGCCCAGCACAACTTTGCGGTTTTCGATTTTGCCGGATGCATCCACGACGTCCACCGTCGCCTGGCCATTCTCCTGATCCAATGCTTGCAGGGGCACCGCGATCGCGTTGTCCTTCTTTTCGAGCGTGATGGTCGCTTCCGCGTAGAGGCCCGGAAGCAGGACGCGGCCCGGATTCAGCACGTCCACTTCGGTGTGCATGGTGCGCGTGTCTTCGCGTACATCCACCGAGAAGCGGGCGACCTTGCCGGGGAAGGTCCGGTTCAGTGATGGAACATTGACGCTTACTGGATCGCCGATATGAATGAAGTGAACGTATGACTCAGGCACGGGAATCACCAGCCGGAAACGATCGTCCTGGGACAGCCGGACCAGCGGCGTGGCCTGCGTGCTGGAGCTGGTGCCCGCTTGCATTAACATGCCGAGATTGGCGAAGCGCTGCGTCACCACTCCCGCAAACGGCGCGGTGATTTTGGAGTAATCGAATAAAACCTGATCGCGGTCCCGTTTGGCTTGCGCGGCTTCGAGCTGGCTCTGCGCCGATTGCAAATTCGACTTAGCGGCTTCCACTTGCGCCGCCGAAGACAAAGCCCTGCCTTGGGAATCGTCCACCTCCTGCTGCGCCACCAGACCTGGCTTGGATTTGGCGACACTGTCCAGCCGTTCAAACTGGAGCTGGAGCACATTGTGCTGCGCCTCCATACGATTCAATTCGTCCTGGGCGTGCGGGATTTGGGCGCTGGCATTCTTGATGGCGGCTTCGTCCTCCTTCACCTGCAATTGCAACTCGGGGATTTCCAAAGTCGCCAGGACCTGATCCGCCTGCACGCGCGTTCCATAGTCGACGTTGATCTGCTTTACGTAGCCGGATTCCTTGGCATACACGTCGATCTCCTGAAATGGAACCAGCTCGGAAGATAACGTCAAGGTCCGCCCCAAGGGTTTTCGCTGAACTTTCACGACGCCGACCGAGACCTCGCCCGACGCCAATTCCCTGGGATCTTTCGCATGGCCTTTGTCCGCCCGGCCACAAGCGACCGAAACGCCCCACACTGCAGCGATGAGACCGAACAGCATGAACGGATGAGCTTTCGAACTCATGCTTCTGAGCGCGGCTCCCAGGGCAGAGCGCAGTTTGGACTCATACCCCGCAAGTGCTCGGACAACTCCCGCAGCGAGAAACGAGGCGAGCGGCAGAAGTCAATCAGATCGCGTTCTTCTCGTTGTATTTTGGACGCCGTGTCGGGTATCTGGGAAGCTATCGCTGGCGGAATGGTGATCACTCCATGGCGATCGCCATGCAACAAGTCGCCCGAAACAATCTTCAGGCCATCGATCTGCACCGGCTCGCCAAAGTCGATGATGTGCGCGTAGGAGTGAGATACGGAAGTGTGGCGCGCGTACACCTGAAACCCTAGCGCTTCCACGGCCGGCAGATCGCGGACCGCTCCGCTCGTCACGCAACCTATGCAGTGGAGGGCGAGTCCGATGGCGGCATGAATCTCGCCCACGAATGCTCCCACGCCGGGCTCGTGGTCGGCATCTTGTAAAACCATCACCCTGGGCTCGGGCAGCGAAGCCACATAATTCCACCAGTCCATGCGGTCGTAGTAGCAGCGATGGCTCATCGGCGGGGACGCCGTTCGGATTCGCGCAGTGGCTGCGTAGCCAACCATGGGAGGAAGCGTCGGAAACCGGCAGCGTATGTCACCCGACATAAAGCCTTCGTTGCGCGGGCGCACGTTCAGGCGCTCGATGGCGTTCGAAATCGTACAGCTATCGAACGCTCTGAGCTTTTCCAGCTCGGAAGCCGAAACCGCGGTCGGATGGGTCATTTCGTTGAACGCCAGCTTCTACGATAGGACGCTCGAACCGCTAAACCCATACCAGGCGGCTGGTATTTTTCAACAAAAGCATGAGTAGTTTGGTTCGGCGCATTACGGATGGCATTAGCATTGAGCACGGATGCACCCGCCGGCTCCTGATACCATGGGTTCGGAACAAACTCGGTCTGATAGTGTGTTTTTCCGCTCGCGTATCGCACTTGCGTTTGGGTTTGGCGGGCTCCTGGCGATCATGGGGCTGGCCGGAATCGATGCCCTGCGCGTACTCCAGCAGTTCCGCCGCAGCGACGATCAAATCCGGCGCCGCTATCTTTCGGAAAATCATGTCTTAAACGACATTCGGTCGGACGTTTATGTTTCGGGCACCTACGTCCGGGACTACCTGCTGGAACCCGAGCCGCAGCGCGCCGATGTCTTCAGGGGCAATCTCGAACAAGTTCGCAAGCACATGCAGGCGGCTCTGGATTCCTATGGCCGCCAGGTAGCTCCGGCCGAGCTCCAACACTATACCGCGCTGCGGACCGAACTGGCCGACTATTGGGAGATTTTGGCCCCGATCTTCCACTGGGACGCCGCCGAACGCCGCCGCTCCGGATACTCCTTTCTGCGAGATGAAGTGTTCCCGCGCCGGCAGACTATGCTCGCTCTCGCCGGCCGCATCGACGACCTCAACGAACAGCAGTTGGATGCCGGGAACCATCAGGTAGTTTCGCTGCTGCTGAGCTTCCAGACCAGGCTGCTGCTGACTTTGCTGGCAGCGCTTACGCTGGGTCTGGGTCTGGCGCTGTTCACCATGCGCAAGATCTTCAACCTGGAAGACCAGGCCCGCTCACGGTATGTGGAGGTGGCCGAAGCGCGTACTCAGCTCAAGGAACTGTCGGCGCGTTTGGTTCAGGCGCAGGAAGAAGAACGGCGCTCGCTCTCGCGCGAATTGCATGACGAAGTGGGCCAGGCGCTGTCGGCGGTGCTGGTGGAACTGCGTAATCTCTCGACGGGTATCGCGGTCCGGTCCGAAGAGCAATCGCGCCGGCATGTTGAAACCATCAAAGGTCTGCTGGAAGGCACGGTCCGCGTGGTTCGCAACATGGCGCTTTTGCTGCGGCCGTCGATGCTGGACGATCTGGGTTTGATTCCGGCACTGAAGTGGCAAGCCCGGGAAGCGTCCAAGAGCACGCCCATGAATGTCACCGTGGACGTCAGCGCCCGAGCGGAGCTCGCGTCCGATGAGTTGCCGGACGACTACAAAACTTGCATCTATCGCGTGGTCCAAGAAGCGCTGCATAACTGCGCGAAGCATGCCCGCGCGAGCACGGTCCGTATCAGCGTGGAAGAGGAGCGGGATCGCTTGCTGCTGGACATTCAGGACGATGGCCAGGGCTTTGATGCTCGCCAGACCAAGGGGCTGGGGCTGCTCGGAATTCAGGAGCGTATTACCCGGCTCGGAGGAACATGCCATGTTCACTCTCAGCCAGGAAGTGGGACCGTACTATCGGTGTCATTGCCCTTTACAGTGGAATTGCGGAGCGTGCGCACTCGTGAAACAAATTCGCATCCTGTTGGCTGACGATCATACGGTGATGCGTCGGGGTCTCCGGCTTCTGCTGGAGAGCCGTCCCGAATTCGGCGTGGTCGCCGAGGCTTCGGACGGCAGGCAGGCCGTGGAACAAGCGGAAGCTACCGAGCCTGATGTCGCGGTCCTCGATATCGCCATGCCCAACTTGAGCGGGGTCGAAGCCGCGAAGCGTATTAACGCCGCTCTGCCGCAGGTCGGGATCGTGATTCTGAGCATGCACTCGGACGAAGGCTACGTCTTACGAGCGCTGAAGGCTGGAGCCAAAGGCTACCTATTGAAAGACTCCGCGGAGGGGGATCTCATCGACGCGATCAAATCGGTACATGAAGGCAAGACCTTCTTCAGTCCCGAAATCACCAGGATGCTGATGGAAGATTATGTGCGCGAAATCCGGACTCGCGGCGCTGAGGATAGCTACGACCTGCTGACCTCGCGCGAACGCGAAATCTTACAGCTTCTGGCTGAGCTCAAGTCCAATAAAGAGATCGCGCAGTTACTTAATCTCAGCCTCTATACGGTTGAAACCCATCGCAGAAACTTGCAGGAGAAACTCAACCTGCATAGCGTCGCCGAGCTGATCCTGTATGCGGTGAGAAAAGGCGTGATTTCCTAAAGCACGCGCAGGTCCATCACTGTTATGTCGTCCGCCTGCCTTTCGCCGGAAGCCGCAGTGGACGCAAGCGCGCCCGCCAAGCCGTTTTCGTGCGATTTGTTGAGCGACAGGATGGTTTCGGTGGCACCGTCGTCGCCATTTTCCTCCATGTTCGCCTCCGAGAAGCCATCCGAAAACAGCACCAGGCGGTCACCGCTTCCGAGCGCCACGTCGCGCTCTTCAAACCCGCGGTCCTTGAAAGCTCCCAGCACCGTCGCGCTCGCGTCCAGCAGCTCGAAGTCGCCATTTGCCCGCACCAGCACCGCCGAGGGATGCCCGCAGTTCACGTACCGGATGGTGCGCGCGCCCGCCTCGTAAACGCCATAGAACAGGGTGGCGAAATGCTCGGGCCGCGTGGATTCAAAGAACAGTTCATTCACGCGCTGCATCAATCTTGACGGATAGCGGGCCAAGTCCTGCTGGCCTCGGATGGTCGCCTGCAAATTTGCCATCAACAGAGCCGCGCCGATTCCCTTCCCGCTGATATCTCCCAGCAGAAAGGCCATCGATCCTCCGTCGATCTCGAAGAAATCGTACAAATCACCGCCGATCTCACCTGCTGGCAGCGATGCGAATTCGCAGTTCAATCCATACGCGCTGAAGTGGGGTTGCGGCAATAGCTTTCTCTGCACCTTGCGCGCGATTGCAAGCTCCACGGCTAGCGGGTCGGGCGCGGCGTCCAAATGTTTCCGGACTACTGAGAGGAAGTGATTATTGTCCCAGGGCTTCGGAACGAAGTCGCAAGCTCCGCGCTGCATCGCCTCCACGGCGAGCTCGATGGTGCTCCAGCCTGTCATCGCGATGATGGGCACTTCGCGCCGCTGCGCATGCAGATGATCCACCAGTCTCAAGCCTTCTTCGCCGGACGTGGTGTCGCGCGTGAAGTTCATGTCCACGACAATCAAATCGTGATCGCGATTCGCCGCCGCAGCCACTGCATCGTCGGGCGAATCAACTGTTTCGATGGCATACCCTGCGCCCTTCAGCAACAATCGCAGCGCTTCTCGAACGTCCGGCTGATCATCCACCACCAGCACCTTTTGTAACGCGGCCTGCTTGTCGACCGCTTCGAGAGTCATATTTAACGGCTCAATTCATCCTATATGCACTCACCTGATGCAATCGCCCTGCCAGCCCGAGCGCCGTGCGGTGGTGTGCGGTTTCAACTACTTGACAGTTCTCGAAGCGAGGTGCGATGTTCGTTTGTGAACACCGGCATCGCGTTATTGGAAGATGCGAAATATACCTTTCACTGTCTTCGGTGCGGCACTAGCTCTGGCTTCGATCGCGCAGGCGCAGCCGGCAACTTTGAAGATCCCGCCGGTCAAAACGTCCCTCGACCTCGATCACCAAACTGTCGAAATCAGCGTCTGGGGAACTTTGTCGCCTGCGGCTACGGGGATTTTCGCCCTGGCCCTCACTGTGGATTTAGGCGGGCTTCAGACCAATCTCACGCCGATGCTGGCCGCCGAGCTCAATCGGTCGGACCGTTGCGGCGAGCGGCTCACGGTGGAAAAAGCCACGCTCGCGCCGGAGGCTCCCGCGGGCGTGCTCACCGCGAACGTCAACTTCGAGCGTTACGCCTGCGTCAAGCTTTTGGGCAAGGAGATCGTCAAGCGGCTGGTGGGCGGGCATGGCGTGATCGAAGTGAAACTGACTCCGTCGGTAGACGAGAACGACATTATGCTTACGGCCGAGGTGCGGAAGATCGACGCTGACGGTGCGCTCGGCGACCTGTTGCGTTCCGACTCTCTCGGTGATTCGCTTCGAGAGCAAATCGGGGACAGCATCGAAGACGCCATTCAGAAATCGGCGGATCTGAAGCTAGCCCTGCCGGCCGCTATTGAAGACGCGGCAACCATCCAGACGGTTCAATTCGCAGACGGAGGCGCGGGCCGGTTGTGGCTCGTCATGGGAGGTGAAATTCGGCTTTCGGCGGATCAACTGCGGGGCGTCGTGGGAAAATAGCAGCCATGCCGCTACCCACTGACGAAAAGATTATCGCGCTGGCTCAGGATCTAGTTCAGCAGTTCGATGCCATCTTCGGATTGCATCCCGGATTTCGACCGGTCCACGCCAAGGGCGCCCTGCTGACGGGAATGTTCACACCTTCCTCCGGCGCAGCTTCCCTCACACGCGCGCCTCACCTCAATCGGGAATCGACCCCGGTTACCGTTCGGTTCTCAGACAACACCGGCATTCCGATGATACCCGACGCCGATCCGAATACCAGTCCACGCGGATGTGCGATTCGTTTCCATCTAGCCGATCGCGTTCACACGGATATCATCGCGCATTCGACGAATGCGTTTCCTACCCGGACCGGCCAGGAATTTTTGGAGTTCCTGCGCGCACTCGCGTCCAGCGATCCGAAAAACCTTTCAGGATCTCCCCTGGAGGCTTTCTTGGGCAGCCATCCCGCTGCGCTCGCATTCGTGCAGGCGCCCAAACCTGTACCTGCCAGTTTCGCCAGGGAAGCGTACTTCGGAATCACGGCCATGCGCTTCACGAACAAAGATGGCGCCAGCCGTTATGTGCGGTACCGGATCATGCCGGAAGCAGGCGTCGATTATCTGACCGCTGCGGCCGTCGCGGCCAAGAGCGCGAACTTCCTGTTCGATGAACTCGCCGAGAGAATCGCAAAAGGCCCGATCAAGTTGCGCGTCGTGGCGCAACTGGCCAATGACGGCGATGTCGTGAACGACGCAACCAAGAATTGGCCCGAGGACCGGACTCTGTTCGAACTCGGCACGATTGCGCTGACCGCGCCGGTCGCAAACGACGCTCACGAACAGCAGTGGACCATCTTCGATCCCCTGCCGCGCGTCGATGGAATCGAGCCTTCTGACGATCCCCTACTCGAATTGCGCGCCGCGGTCTATTTGATCAGCGGACGCCGCCGCAGGGCGGCTGACGCTCACTGATCGAGATTCAACCCGGAGTTCTCCTTGGACCTCTCCGGCAACGCCCGGCGGAACTTCTGCGCGTGCTTCACGTGAGTGGCGCCGGCCACGGTCGGGCGCCGTAGCCTGAAACTCCGGTGGCTGGGAACGGTCCGCGCCTCCCCTTTCGGGAAGCCCGACACGTTGATGGTCGCCATCTCATTCAGCGCCTCGGTGGTGACAAAAGCAACAACGACTTCGCCGTTTTCCAAGCCATCCGTCGGCAGGGTGAAATTGACCTGATATAACCCAGCGAATCCAGGCGCCAGACCGGCGAATGAGACGTTGGCCTCTGCCACATCCTCTCCGTCGAGGAGAAACACGCCGATGTCCGCGGTTTCAACGCTGTTACTCAATGGGCTGCTAGGACCAGGCGCGCCATCCTTCACCTGCGGGGTCACCGCTCCCAGACCAACCATGTACCCGAAGACCGACTCGCCCGGTTGGGCAGGGTGGCTGTCCGTTACAGCCGTGTAATCGCCGTGCAGGATCGCCCCCTCGCCAATCCCGTTCTCTGAGAGCGTGTAAATTCCAGGCGCCGTGGCGTCGGCATAGACTGTCACCTGGTTGGACTTCGACCCGTTCACTTCCACCTGGAAGGTGGCAAAATACTGCCCCGAAATCTCGAAGGGAATTACAGCGCTGATCTGAGTCTCGCTCACCAGCTGGACGGGAGCCGCCAGCCCATTGACGAAAACCTGCACGCCTCCCAGCGTGGTGGGAATGGGGAGGACTTTGTTCGATTGAGCAGAGACGCCGTCGAAGGTTCCATAGATGTTCACCAACTCGCCTGGAGCGTAAGCGTTGGTGATGGGAGTGTAATTGGCTGCGTTGACGATTCCGAGCGGATTGATCCACAGCGTAGGAGTCGGTTCGAACGACGGAGCAATACCGACGATGAGCGAGAACTGCCCGTTGGATCCGATCTCCATCAGCGCTTTTCCATTGGCGCCGACCAGGGACGTGTAGACGCCGTCGAAATATGTAGCCGTCTGCCCCTATGTCTACCCCGGAGGCGAACGTGTTGTCGTAGGTGTCCAGGTCGACAACATCGTCAAACCGTTCATGATAGATCAGAGTTCCGCCCGCGCCGGTGTTGATGGAACCATAAAAGGCATCCAGAAAATATGGCGCGCCGGAGCCCACGTAGTCTTCCATTCCCGCCACAAAGTAGTTCCCGCTCAAGGTCGAATTCGAGATCTTGCCGGAGGGTGCGCGAAAACCGAAGAACATGTCCGATCCGGTTGCCGAGCCTCCCACGAACCAGTTGCCGTCGGCCGACACAAACAGAACCTTTTTGCCGCTGACGATCTCGGTCTTATTGTCCGAGCTGCCCGGAAACGTCAAGGTTCCACCGGTGGTGCCGGAGAGCGAATACGTGGAGGCAGCAACGTCCTGCGATACTGTATCGTCGGAACTCACATTCGCCAACGAGCCATTTACGGTGAATCCAGCGATGTTGCCGCTACCGTCGGCGTTCAGGGTGAAGTAGCCCTGCCGTGCGAATGAGGCATCAGAATTCAGGAAATCCAGTGTCCCGACGGTGAAGGCTCCCGAGAAACTTTTGTCGGAAACCGAAGTCGACGGCGCTTGAACCGCGATAAAGAGATCGAAGTAGTCGTCCTCGGTTGCACTTGCTATGACCACCGGCTTGCTGAAGGTGCCGAACAGAGTCGCCGGGTAGAGTGGATTGTCCAGTTGGGCGATGCCGTTGGATTGCACTCCGTACGATCCCCCGCCCAGCGAGGCGCAGTAGCCCATGCCGTTCCCGCCGGCCGAATCAAACAGTTGCGTATGCGAAAGCGTGTAGCTTCCCAGGCCGTCGAAAGTGATCGCGCCGGTCAGGCTGCAGGACTCCGTCAGATTGCCACTCTCGTCGTTGAAGAAATTGACGTAGCGGAATAGGTATTGCCCTTTGAGGCCCGCCGTCCCGCTGGTATCGAAAGTCTGAGCGTGGAGCGTCCCCGGTGCGACCGCCATCGTAAGAGCGCTGCTCAGGAGGAAAATTGTTCGGTACATCGGCATCATCCTCATTGGCCTTTGCTCCAATTCAAAATCAGGTTGTAGACATCCACGCTGCCAAGCCCGGTGGCGAAGTTCCATCCATCATGGGCGGCAAAAGCCGGAGTGAAGGTTCCCCGGGTGCTGGACAGTCCGCCGTTTCCGACGAAATCGGTGATCGGCGTGCTGCGGCCTCTTCCCACGAACCCGGCTCCGAAGCAATCTATCTCGCCCGAGCAGTTGACCGCAATGTCACCCGCCGTGATGCTATGAAATACCGATGAGGCCGCGGAACTGGCCGCGAGTTTGTAGTAAACCGGATTGGGGTTTCCCTGGGCGCTCCCCATCTTCTGATTTACCAGCGCCTGAATCCCGGCCATGATTGGGGACCCAAACGAAGTTCCGCCGGCGCCGGACCAAAATTCCGGCGGGCCCTCACACGGCGTGCCATCATTCGAAGGATCTGAAAAACAGAACACGTACAAATGGCCCCATTGACCGTTGGAGGCGAACAGCGATACATCGGGTAGATCCCGGACGCCATCGTTCGGGATTCCCGGCACCCCTTTTTGCCACGCAGGTTTGGGATGTCCCTTGCAACTGCCTCCGACCACCAGATTTTGCGCCGGAACGCCGGTCGCACACCCGCTTGGCCCTCCGCCGCCTGCGACCACTTCCAGTTCTTCGAAGAAGTCAGCCATACTGGTCGCACAAAAACCACTGGGGCCATAGCCAGTCTGATAGCCCGAAAAGACCGCCAGGATGGATCCCGCGCATGAGTCATTCCAGGGAATCTCCGGAATGTAGGACAGCGCCGACCCGTAGGTTTTGCTGTTGGTGGGCCCCCAATACGTACTATTCGTGCCCTGGTAGGTATCCCCGAAATCCGTTCCTCCCACGGCGACGTTATAGGGCGTGGAGGCAAAGCCGCTGACGCCGATGCCGTGGGTTGCGGCGAAGGCTCCATCATCGCAGGTTGCTGCCCCTGAGTCTCCCGCCGCGACGAACACCGACACGCCTTCCGTCACCGCCTGCTGGTGAACCGAGTTGTAGGCGGCATTAGACGTTACTCCGTTCGCCGTTTCGCAGAAGAGGTAGCTCATGCTTATGATCTGAGGCGGAGCCTTGGAGTTGACTAAATTCTGTTCTGCAATCAAGCCTCCGAATGTGGTGGTCGTGTCCGAGCAGGTAGCCATCTCGATAGCTGCGTCGGGCGCGGCCGCGCTGGACCATTCGGCGTCCAGTATCGCTTCGACATCGTCTCCATTAACTCCCGGATCCGAACAATTGTTTTTTCCCTTCAGCGGCGCGGGATTGATAATGGTGAAGGATCCCGAAGTATAAGTGGATAATCCGAATACTTGCCGGAAAGTGTACCAATCGGCGGTATTGTAAACATCGGTGTCCTCCACCAGCGCGATCCGCTGGCCTTTGCCGGTGTATCCCGCTGCAAAAGCCGGATTGATATTGTAAATGGTGGCTAGATCGGCCGGCACCACCGGCTGCTCCGCAAGGCTGTAGTAAGGGCGAGGCTTCTTGGCCAGCGAGTGCGGCCTGAAATCGTGCAACGACACGATCCCGGCTACCACCGGCGCAAGCGCTTCCGGGATACGGGGATCGCGCATATTCGCAATATGATCCGCCCCTTTTACCGAAAGCTTGTGAATTTCCGTACCGAATGCCTCCGACACCTGGCCCGCCGTTCCGGAGAAATCAATCGACATACCGCTTGGATAAACCGTGTTCACCGTGAAGCCGTTGGAGCGCAGCCAACCGGAAACTGTCTCGATATCCTCCGGCGCCGGCCCATATAATTCGCCGAATTTTTCCGCCGTCAGCCAGCGATGGAAATTAGGCGAGGCGGAATCGTGTTGCTGATCGATAAAATTCGTCAAGGCCTGTTCCCGCTCCGGACTGCGCTGCAGTTGCAGCAGCATGTGATCCATCACAAACGTATCGGCCACCTTCCCGCGGTCGTTCTGCGGGTTGGCTTCACCGCGCGTGTTGCCGGCTAGCGTGTGCAACCTGCCGGCATCGATGGGCTCGGTAATGAGAACCCGGGCCGCCGCATAGTCGGCGCTTTGAGCGGCGCTCTGAGAGACCAGGGCAGTCGTCAAGCCAAGCGTGAGCGCGCAGCAGCACGCGAGATTTCGTAAGAAGAGAATATTTCGGAAATTCTTCGACACAGGGTTTCCTTTCAGCATAGGAAATGATAACTGAATTAGTCTATCTCATCGAGCCGGCTCGCAAACTAGGCACTACTGCGCCGCTTTTTCAAGCCATTTCAGTTCTTCACGGACCTTGATTTTGCCGTGCCAGGGGTTCTTGTCCAATTCGTGACCCTCGCCGGGAAAGATCAGCAGCTTCGACGGAACACCTTGGGTATGCAGGGCGCGCTCCAGAAGATAGGCTTCGCCAACGTAGACCCGAATATCTTCGGCGCCGGAGACGATGTGAGTTGGAGTCTTCACCTTATTGATTTGCCATATGGCGGCTTCATCTTCGTAATTCTGTTTGGTCTCCCAGGGAAGGCCGCCCAGAAAGTACGCGTCGTCGAACGTGGTGTCGTCGTTGCCCCAATTGGCGACGTTTTCCACCGCGCCCGCGCCGGTGACAGCGGCCTTGAAGCGCGTGGTTTGCGTGATGAGCCAGTTGGTCAGGTAGCCGCCGTAGCTATAACCGCCGACAGCCAGGTGATCCGCGTCGGCGATGCCGTCCTTCACCAGCGCGTCAACGCCTTCCAGAATGTCGCGGCCGGGCCTGGAAACGATCTTGGGAATGATGCCGAGAGTGAATTCGTCGCCGTAGCCGATGGAGCCGCGGTAATTGGGCTCGAAGACCAGCCAGCCTTGTGTGGCGGCCAGGCCTGCCCATCGATACCAGTCGGCGCCGAACTCGTTGCCGTCGGCATCGGCCGGTCCGCCGTGAATCATCGTCAGCATTTTCAGGTGTTGGGCGCCGAGTTGTCCGGGTGGGTAGAGCAGTACGCCTTCCGCGGTGACGCCGTCGTCGGTGGTCCAGCGATAAGGTTTGCCTTCCGGGAGGGCGCGCTCGGTGAATAAGTGGTTGAAGGAGGTGATGGGCCGGGCGTGCGAGAGATCGTTCGGATCGTTCGCCAGCCAGACTTCGGGCGGCTCTCCGAAAGCTGAGTGTACAAATGCCAGGCGAGGAGCGTGCGTGGCGGCGGACAGCTTATCGTAAGTTCCGGGCGAGCCGGGCCGGGCTACAAAATCGCCGTCGGGTTTTTCCGAGGTGTAGAGCTGGACTTCGGTTCCCAGGCGGCCCTCGGCCACCAGGCCACCTGAAGGCAGCAACGCGAAACCGTCGATTGCGCCCTGGAATCGGGGAGCCCAGCGGGCCAGAACCGGCGCGGCGTCGCCTTGCGCGAGCACCGAATAAACTCGTGACTGGGCGTCCTGATATTTTCCCTCGACCGAACCGTTCAGGAACGAGAAGAAAATATGCCGGCTGTCGGGCGACCAGTGCAACACATCCAGAATCGCTTCGCGTTGCAGGAGCTTGCGCGGCTCGCCGCCGGCCGAGGCAGCAGTAGCGGCGGCATCAATGAGATAAATTCCATAAGCGTCCAGCGATTCCCAGCGCTCCGTTCGCGAGTCGGTGAGCAAGGCGATGCGTTGGCCGTCCGGCGATGCCTCCAGTTGCTTGACGCGCCACGGTGTGGACGCTAACTGCTTGGCGCGCTTGGAAAGGTCGCAAGCTTTGGCGGGGCTTTCGGCGAGGCAGCTTTGGGCTTCTGAGATTTCGATGCGGTGAATGGCGTCGCCGTGCTCCGATTCGCGGAATTGAACGATGTCTTTCCAGTCTTTCTTGTAGGCCTCCTCCTGGGCCTTGGTCCACTGATGGGCGCCGAAATAAATCTGGCGCGAATCGGCCGACCAGGCGAAGGCATGCACTTCCTCGTCGCTTTGAGTTACGGGAAACGGCTCGCCGCCGCTCAATGAAATGATATAGACCTGGGCTGATTTTTCAGATTTCGCGGCCGGCGCGGTCGCCGTTTCAGCGGAAAACTCCCCCGAGGATTCCGATGCCCCGCCCCGATCGGAGAGGAACGCGATCCAGCGGCCGTCGGGTGAAAATTCCGGATGCCGGTCGTGGCCGGATTGGGTGAGTTGCACCAGCGACCCGGCGCCGCCTGGCTCCTCGCGATACAGCCACAGGTCGTTTCGGAAACGATTCGCCTCCCAATCGGCGCGTGAAGTCTCGATGGCGACGGCGCGGCCGTCCGGCGCAATACGCACCGTTGGAATATCCACGGAATTGAAGAACTCGTCCAGGGTGAGGGGCGGTTTCGCGGGCGGCGTCTGGGCCAGAGCGGTGGCGCAAAACAGAGTCGGGATAAGAGCGCGCCGCTGGTTAAAACGCATGGAAGTCATGTTAACAAACAGGCGCCGAGCCAGAGTCCATCGGAGGCGTCAGTCCAGGCGCAGGATCACGCGGAGCGCCTGTTCAACGGCCCTCTACGCGCCACACGAACTCGGCGATTCGCTCTGCGAGTTGGGTCCGCAATCCGGGCGGCAGGTCATGTCCCATTCCCTCGATCAGGACCAGTTCCGCGCCAGGAATGGCTTCAGCCGTCGCCCGTCCGCCGCTGACGTCGCACATGCCGTCGGCCAAGCCGTGGATCACCAGAGTGGGTACGTCGAGATGCCGCAGGAGCTTGGTCCGATCACCGGAGGCAACGGTCGCGATCGCCTGACGAGCGACTCCGGTCGGATCGAAGCAGCGGTCGTAGGAGCGGCCTGCTCGCGCGGCGACTTCCTTCTCGTCGTTCGGATACCCAGGCGAGCCGACGACGCGGAAAGCGCGGACCATCTGCTGGATAACTTCGTCGCGGGTGACTGCGCGCGGGCCGGAGAACACTTCGCGGAACACCTCCGGCGATGGCTGCCCCACTGACATGTCGCCGGTTGTCGACATCATGGAGGTGAGAGAGCGGACCCGGCTCGGATGCTCGATTGCCACGGTTTGCGCAATCGCGCCTCCCATGGACGCGCCGACCAGATGCGCCTTTTCGAAGCCGAGCGCGTCCAGCAACCCCACCGTGTCGGCAGCCATATCCGACAGCGTGTAAGATACCGACGACAAGTCGCCGGCGAGCACCGCGGGCAGGTCTGGAGGCGGGGCGTCAGCCAGGTGGGTAGAGAGCCCGACGTCACGATTGTCGAAACGGATGACTTGCAGGCTGCGGTCGACGAGCGCATTGCAAAGCGCGTCCGGCCAAGCAATGGATTGCGCGGCGACTCCCATGATCAGCAGCGCCAAGGGCGCATCGGGGTTTCCGAAATGCTGATAGGCGATGTCGATGCCGGCTGGCCCGACCTTCGACGCCTTCTGGTGCCCGTTCACTTCTTTTTCCACTCGGCCGCCTTCCCCGGCTTGCCCCACGCCTGATACAACTGGACAATCCATTCGCGGGCGCGATCCAGGTGATACCAGTCCGGCACCGTCATGCTTTCCTTGCGCGTTTCCATGCCTTGATATCCATCCAGAAGAAGCGGCTCGGCTTCGTCGTATTTCTTCTGTCCAGCCAAGCTCGCGCCGAGCAGGCTCTGGGCGAAGAAGCGCTGCCAGTCCTCCGCTCGTTTCTTGCGATCAGTCTCGACGGCCTCGCGGGCCAAAGCTTCGCTCGATGCGAACTTCCCTTGCGCCTGGTAGGTTAGAGCCACATCGGCCATGTTATCCAGGGTCTCGGGACTATCCGGGCCCGGCCTCTGCTTTCGTTCGGCCAGGGTTTGGGCGTACAGATCCTCGGCTTGAGCGTATTTTCCCTGTAAGTAATACGTGAGGGCCAAACCACCCGTGCTTGTCAGCGTGTTGGGATCCTTGGGACCAAATGCGCTGCGCTCCAGTGCCATAGTTTGTTTGTAAAGCGTCTGCGCCTGAGGGTACTTTCCTTCAGCTCTGTAAAGCTCGGCCAGGCTGTCCATGGCGGGGATGGTGTCAGGATTTTCGGGACCCGAGACGCGGCGCGCGATCTCCAGGGACTGTGTGAGAAGCGGCTCGGCCTGCGCGTATTTCCCCTCACTCAGGTAGATAAATCCCAGGTTAGCCATGCATCTCAATGTGGCGGGATGTTCCGGTCCCAGCACCTTGCGTTGGCCCTCCAGGGCCTGGCTGTAGAAAGTTTCGGCTTGCGCGTACTTCCCTTGCAGTGCGGCGATCTCACCCAGATTTGTGAGGAGTTCCAGGGTATCGGGGTGCTCCGGGCCGAGAACGCGGCGGTGGACCTCCAAGTCCTGGCTGTTGAGCTCCTCGGCCTGCGAATACTTGCCCTGGGACATATAGGTAAGGGCCAGATTGTTCATGGCCATCAGTGTGTGCGGATCCTCCGGGCCCAGCACGCGGCGCTCCAAGTCGACGGTCTGGCTGAAAAGCGTCTCGGCCTGCGCGGTCTTCCGCTGGGAATTATAAACGCTGGCGAGATTATTCAAACTGAATAACGTCTCGGGATTCTCGGGTCCCAGCACGCGACGCCGTGTCTCCAGGATCCGCTTGAAGAGCGTTTCGGCTTGGGCATACTTGCCCTCATCTTGATAGGCGGAGGCCAGAATGTTCATAGTGACCAGAGTTTCGGGACGTTCCGGGCCGACAACGCGGCGCTGCAATTCCAAGGTCCGGCTCGCGAGTGCCTCGGCGTCCGCGCGCTTGCCTTGCAGGAGGGCGAGCCACGCAAGATCGCTAGCGCTTCTCAGGGTCCGCGGATTCTCCGCGCCAAGCGTTCCGGTGCGCAAACGCAGCGCTTCCTCGAGTTGCTTCCGCGCCTCCGGGTAAATCCCGAGGCTGGTGTAGGTGTTCCCCATGGTTTCCCGAATGGCAGCCTCTACCTGGGGATCCCGATTGAACTTCCCCGCGATGCGCTGCGCGGCTCGATCCAAAGCCGTGCGCACTTCCAGGTGCGGATTGGGCTTAGCGCTTGGGCCAGACTGATTGGCGGCGCTGGCTTGCGCCAGCATATCGTTCTGCAGAAAATCGTTCACGGCCTGCGCCACGGCGGATTCCCGATTCGCGCGTATGCTCTGCCGGATGCTGACGGCGGCCGCCACGATAAGCACCAGAGCGAAAGCACCCGCGGTGACCAGCGCCACGCGGTAACGCCGCGCGAACTTGCTCGCGCGGTAAGCTATGGACGGTGGGACCGCGAGTACCGGCTCGTTGTTCAGATAGCGAGCAATGTCCAAAGCGAAATCGGAGGGTGAACCGTAGCGGCGGGCTCTATCTTTTTCAAGAGCTTTTAGCGCGATCGAGTCCAGATCGCCGCGCATCTGTTTGATCAGCGCCGGCGGCTCGGTGTGACGCTTGCGAGCGAGTTCGGTCGACGTGGCAGGGTCCTGCGTGCGGAACTTGGAGCTCAGCTTGGGCGGATCGTCCTCGCGCAACCTGCGCAGGAACTCCTCGAAGGCAACCTTGCGCAGATCGATGGGATGGACGCCCGCCAGCAATTCGTAAAAGATGATGCCGAGCGAGTAGACATCCGTGCGCGTGTCGATGTCTTCGCCGGAAGAAAGCGCTTGCTCCGGGCTCATGTATTCCGGAGTTCCGACAAGCGCTCCTACGCGCGTGAACATCGTATCGGCAGTCAGCTTCTGCGTAAGCGCCTTGGCCACTCCAAAATCGATAATCTTGGGCGCCGGACGGCCGTCGACTTCGGTGACCAGAATGTTCGAGGGCTTCAAATCGCGATGGATGATCGCTTTCTGGTGCGCGTGCTGCACTCCTTCGCAGACGCGCGTGAAGAGCTCCAGCCGTTCACGGGTACTGAGCCGGTGATTATCGCAGTACGTTGTGATCGGAACGCCTGCGACGTACTCCATCACGAAGTACGGCGCGCCTTGCGGCGTGGAGCCGGCATCCAGCACTTTGGCGATGGCAGGGTGATCCATCAGGGCCAAAGCCTGGCGCTCGGATTCAAACCGCGCCACCACCTCGCGCGTATCCATGCCGGCCTTGACCAGCTTGAGCGCGACGCGGCGGCGGACCGGCTCCTTCTGCTCGGCTAACCAGACTTCACCCATGCCGCCCTCGCCGATTTTCTGCAATAGGTGATAGCGGCCGATCACGGTCCCGGCGGACTCCGCTGTGCCGATGGTGCGAGTGGCGAATGCGGGTTCGAGGTTGTCAGCGTTCGCTGGGGAATCCTCGGTCGCCATGTCAATCAATTATGCCTCAGTGAGCCAGCGCGGTATCATGCGGACGAATGCTGGACCGCGTAGCCGAGTTCATCGCGCAACATCGCATGTTCGCGTCGGGGCACTGGGTGGGCGTGGCCGTGTCCGGCGGCGCCGATTCGGTGTTCCTGTTGCATGCACTGCGAGAACTGGCTCCGAGTTGGAACCTGCTGCTGAGCGTGATCCACGTCGAGCATGGGATTCGGGGCGCCGCTTCGGTCGCGGATGCCGAATTCGTCGGGCGCCTGGCCGGCGATCTCGGGCTCACGTTCCACATCCGCCACGCCGATGTTCCAGCCCTGGAGGGCAACCTGGAACAGGCCGCCCGCAATGTCCGGCTCGCGTTTTATGCGGATTTGATCGCCTCCCGAACTGTTCACCGCGTGGCCACCGGTCATACCCGCTCCGACCAGGCCGAGACCGTGCTGTTCCGCATCCTGCGCGGGTCCGGGCTCACGGGTCTCTGCGGGGATCCTGCCTGTGACCGGCGAAAGCCTGGTCCGTCCGCTGCTCGAAATTGACCGCAGCGAAATAGAAGCCTGGCTCCGCCAACGCCGGATCGCCTGGCGCGAAGACGAGACCAACCGCGACCCTACCTATGCCCGCAACCGGCTCCGCCACGAAATCCTCCCGCTGCTGCGGGATAGTTTCAACCCGCAACTCGACGAGGCGCTTTCGAATCTTGCAACTCTTGCTCGGGACGAAGAGGCCTATTGGAAATCCCAAGGACTCCTCCCCCATCCCTAACCCCCCATCCCCAACCCCTGGTCCTCCCCGTCACTCAACTTGCCGCAGCCCCCCCTGCGCTGGCCCGCCGTCTGGTCCGCCGGGCTGTGGAAATCGTCAAGGGGGATCTTCACGGGATTGACTTCGCCCACGTGGAACGTGTACTGAAGATGGCGCGCTCCCCGGAAGGCCACCACCGTACGCAGGCGCCCGGGTTGGACATTTGCCGGTCGTTCGAATGGATCCGAATCGCGCCTGCCTGCCCCGACGCCCTCGGCACGCGGGATTTTTCCGTTCCGCTTCAAATTCCCGGATCGGTGGAACTGCCCGGTTCAGGCACTCGTATTGTATTGCAGGTGCTGGAGAAAGACTGCTCGTTGAAGTGCCCTATGCTAAAGTAGTGGATGAGTTGGACTGGCAGCGTTTGCGCGGGGGCGATGGCGGCCGGGGTTTAGAGTTGCGTAACTGGAGACCTGGTGACCAGTACCGAAGAGTGGGGCAAACCAAAGCGGAAAAGATCAAATTTTTCTTCCAGGAAGCCCGGGTACCCTTGTGGGAGCGCCAGGACTGGCCGATTATCACCTATGAGGGAAAATTGTTTGGGCTAGGCGCTTCGGAGCCGCCGCCGAATTTGCGACCGGCCCGGATACCCGCTCCGTGCTTCAAGTGACGGAAACCTCGGAACTTCGAATCGATCCCGCCCGGAACGTTCAACTGATGAGTGTATTATCGCCCCACGTGTTCAGGGAGAATGCATGAATAATTCTAATATCAAGACCGCGGTTTTTTGGGTGGTCATCATCATGGCGGTGGTGTTGTTTTGGACGGTGGTGCATAACACCAAGTCGCGGCCGGACGCCCAGCTCTCGTTCACGCAACTGATGAACGATGTGAACGCGGGCAAGATCAAATCGGTGACCATCACCGGTAATGATCTGCATGGGAAATATAAGGACGACAATCAAGAGCTGCACGCCGTCATACCCAACAACCACCAGAATCTGGACGACGCCATGCTGGCGCACGGCGTGGACATCCACTACAACAAAGAAGCGGGCGGCGGCTGGGTTTCAATCCTGATCAACGCGATCCCGTTCGTGCTGTTGCTGGCATTCTGGATTTTCATGATGCGGCAGATGCAGAGCGGCGGCAACAAGGCGCTCAGTTTCGGCAAGAGCCGCGCGCAGGCTGCATTCCTCGCAGCAGAAGAAGGTGACGTTCAAGGATGTCGCGGGCGTGGAGGAAGCCAAGGAAGAGTTGCAGGAGATCATCGAGTTTCTGCGCGAGCCGCAGAAGTTCCAGAAGCTGGGCGGCCGCATTCCGAAAGGCGTGCTGCTGATCGGCCCTCCGGGAACGGGCAAGACGCTGCTGGCGCGCGCCATCGCGGGCGAAGCCAACGTTCCGTTCTTCTCCATCTCGGGATCGGATTTCGTCGAGATGTTCGTGGGCGTAGGCGCCAGCCGCGTGCGCGATTTGTTCGAGCAGGGCAAGAAGAATGCGCCGTGCATCATCTTCATCGACGAAATCGACGCCGTGGGACGGCATCGCGGCGCGGGCCTCGGCGGCGGACACGATGAACGCGAGCAGACGCTCAACCAGTTGCTGGTGGAGATGGATGGGTTTGAATCCAACGAAGGCGTGATCCTGGTGGCCGCCACCAACCGGCCGGACGTGCTAGATCCGGCGCTGCTGCGGCCGGGCCGTTTCGACCGGCGCGTGGTGGTGGGCCGTCCGGATGTTCGGGGCCGCGAGATGATTCTGCGGGTTCACACCAAGAAGTCGCCGCTGGCCGACGACGTGGATCTGTCGGTGGTCGCGCGCGGCACGCCTGGATTTGCGGGCGCCGATCTGGCCAACCTGGTGAACGAAGCCGCGCTGGTGGCCGCCCGCCAGAATCGCAAGGTGGTCACGCAGTTCGATTTCGAGCTGGCCAAGGACAAGGTCATGATGGGCGTGGAACGCAAGTCGCTCATCATCAGCGACGAAGAAAAGCGCAACACCGCGTATCACGAAGCCGGCCACGCGCTGGTGGCGGCCATGATTCCCGAGGCCGATCCGCTGCACAAGGTAACCATCATCCCGCGCGGCATGGCGCTGGGTCTTACCATGCAGCTGCCGATCGACGACAAGCACTCCTACAACAAGGGCTATCTGGAGGCGCAGCTCGCGATCCTGATGGCCGGCCGCATCGCCGAAGAGATCTTCATGCATCACATCACCACCGGCGCCGGCAACGACATCGAACGCGCCACCGATATGGCTCGCAAAATGGTCTGCGAGTGGGGCATGAGCGAGCTGGGACCGATGAGCTTCGGCAAGAAGGAAGAGCAGATCTTCCTGGGCCGCGAAATCGCCCAGCACCGCGACTACAGCGAAGCCACCGCGATCAAGATCGACGAGCAGGTTCGCAAGCTGGTGGATCAGGGCTATGACCGCGCGCGCAAGATTATCGAAGGGAACGGCCGACGCGCTGGAGCGCATTGCGGAAGCGTTGCTCGAGCGCGAAGTGCTGGACGGCGCCGAAGTGAAGTTGCTGATCGACGGCGAAACTCTCCCGCATCTTCACGGCCGAAGACCATGCCTCCCAACGATGGCGAAAAGCAGCAGGTGATTCGCCCGGAGGGCGGCAAGCCCTTGCCCGGACTGCTAGGCGGCGAGCGGCCGCAGCCTGCGTAAAGACTCTACCGATTTCCCGTCTACATCTTCGATGTGGACGGGACTTTGCTCGATTCGCAGCCGACATTTGCGGCGCGATACAAGGCGTCCTCGCGAATACTCCGCAATGCAATGTGAGCGACGAATCGCTGCGGCTGTATATCGGCCGCCATCTCTACGATCTTGTTTCAGGATCTGTTTCCCGGGCGACGCGCGTCGAGATGGACGAGATGATCGCGGATTATCGCACGCAGTACCTGGCGCGCAGCCACTCGTCGACGAAGGCCTTTCCCGGTATAGCGGAAGCTTTAGCCGCGCTGCCCGGCAGGAAATCCACCGCCACTACCAAGGGAACGCCCACCACACGAGCGGTGCTGGAAAAATTTGGGCTGCTTCCCTACTTCCATCACGTCCAAGGCACCGACGGATTTCCGGCCAAGCCGGAACCGGATGTGATCCTGGCATCGCTCAAGATTTTTGGCGCTAAGCCGGAGGATTGCCTGTTCATCGGCGACTCACCCACCGACATGGAAGCCGGCCGTCGCGCGGGCGTGAAGACCTGCGCCGTGCTGTGGGGCTACGGGCGGCGGGAAGATATGGCGCGCTGGGAGCCCGATTACTGGGCGGAACATCCGAGCGAACTACGCGTTTAAGAGGGCCAATTCGGCGAGGTTCAACCGGCCGGTGTAAATTGCCATCCCCAGCGCGGCGTGAATGCCGAGTTTGTGCAGCTCCTGAATCTCTTCCATGCTGCTGATGCCGCCGGCGGCTGTGAGTTCGTGCTGAGTCGCCGCGCGGAGACGCCGGAACCAATCCAGGTCGGTGCCTTGCAGCATGCCTTCTTTATCCACGTAGGTGCACAGAAAACCCGAGCAGTAGGGTTCCAGATTTTGAATCACTTCCTCCGCCGAGAAATTGGTGGACTCCTGCCAGCCGTGGGCGACCACCTTGCCGGCCTTGGAATCAAGCGCGATGATGAGTCGTTCGGGACCAGTGGCGTCGGCGATTTCGGCAAGCTTTTCCCGATCGAACGCCGCGGTTCCGACAATCACGCGATGCGCCCCTTGTTGGATCAATGCGCGTGCGCGATCCGGCGATCGAACTCCGCCACCCACGCGCGCGACGGCGCGAGAAGCCACCAGCTCCACCAACGCGTCATTCGAGCCTTTCCCAAGGCCGCGTCGAGATCGATCACCTGAATCTGCGGGAACGCGCGCGAACTTCCCCAGCATCTCGAGCGGCGAGCCGCCTTCCAGCGCCTTCTCGCGGCCCTGGACCAGCTGCACCACCTTGCCATCCATCAGATCGATGCAGGGGATGATCACGACTTTACCCTCATGGCGCCGGCCTTACAGGCACATTGTGCAGATGCAAATATTCCTTGAAATCCCTCACCGTATAAGTGCCGTAGTGGAAGATGGAGGCCGCCAGCGCAGCGTCGGCCCGGCCTGCGGTCAGGACGCGCTCGAAATCCTCGGGCTTCCCCGCCCCGCCCGAAGCGATCACTGGAATGTGGGTGGTTTTCGGAGACGGCGTGCGTCAAGCTCGCAATCGAACCCGGTCTGCACGCCGTCGGTATCCATGGACGTCAGCAGGATCTCGCCCGCGCCCAGCAGCTCGCCCTGCAGCGCCCATTCGACCGCATCGATGCCCTCGTCGTCGCGGCCGCCGCGCGTAAAAACATTCCAGCCGCCCTGCGCGTTTCGTCTGGCGGCAGTTCTGCGAGCATCAATCGCCAGCACGACTGCCTGCGCGCCGAACTCCTCGCTCAGCTCGGTGATCAGCTCGGGACGGCGGACGGCGGCGGTGTTGACGCTGACTTTTTCGGCGCCCGCCATCAGGATCTTGCGCGCATCGGCCACGGATCGAATGCCGCCGCCCACCGTGAGCGGGATAAACACCTTGCGCGCGGTGCGTGCCACCACATCGGCCATGATGTCGCGGGCATCGCTCGAAGCGGTGATGTCGAGAAACACCAGTTCGTCGGCGCCCTGGCCGTTATAGCGGTCGGCGAGCTCCACCGGGTCGCCCGCATCGCGCAGTCCGACGAAGTTCACGCCCTTGACCACTCGGCCGCCGGTGACATCCAGACACGGAATGATCCGCTTGGCGAGCATCGTTATAGTTCGACAAAATTCCGAACGATCTTCAACCCAATCGGCCCCGATTTCTCAGGATGGAACTGCACGCCGAAAATGTTTTTGGTTTCCAGCACCGCCGTGTACGGCAGTGTGTAGGTGCACGTCGCAGCCGTGGCCTCGTTCAACGGCGCATAGTAGCTGTGGGCGAAATAGAGATACGGATGGGGCGCGAGGTTCCGCAACAGCTTCGCACCGTTTCGCGGCCCGGCGCCTGGTTCAATCAGATTCCACCCCATGTGCGGCACGCGCGCGTTGGCTGAAAAGCGCCGGATCTGTCCGTGAAACATGCCAAGCCCTCGCTCTTCGGGTGCTTCTTCGCTCGATTCGAACAGGGCTTGCAATCCCAGGCAAATCCCCAAAAACGGAACGCCGGCGTGAATGCGATCGAGCAGCGCGTCGACGGACTTGCATTTGGTCGAGTGCGCGCATCATTTGTCCAAAGTGACCAACTCCGGGGAGAATGATTTTCGCGGCATTGCCCAGCGCCGCTGCATCGCGAACCAGTTCATACTCTGCGCCAATTTCACCCAGCGTGTTCTGGACCGAGCGTAGATTACCCGCGCCGTAGTCGAGAATCGAAATCACAACAGCCCCTTCGTCGACGGCAATTGCTCCTTCAGCCGCGCATCCTTCGAACACGCGTAGCGCAGCGCTCGTGCGAAGCACTTGAAGATGGCTTCAATCTTGTGGTGATTCGAGCGTCCGTACAAAACCATCGCGTGCAAGTTCGCACCCGCGTGATTGACGAAGCCGCCGAAAAAGTCCTCCACCAGCTCGGTCTGCAAATCACCCACCAGGCGCACCTTCACCTTGTCCTCGTAAACCAGCGCCGGCCGGCCACCGAGATCGAGCGCTACCACCGCCAAAGTCTCGTCCATCGTCATCACAAAATAGCCCGCGCGATTGATACCCTTGCGATCGCCGAGCGCCTTGGATACCAGTTGGCCGAGTACGATGCCGACGTCTTCCACGGAGTGATGCTGGTCGACATCCAGATCGCCGGTCGCTTTCAATTTCAGATCGAAGCCGCCGTGCTTGGTGAACAGCTCCAGCATGTGATCGAAGAATCGAATTCCAGTCGAGATCTCGTAGCGGCCGCGGCCTTCGATCTTGAGCGACCCGCTGATTTGCGTCTCCTTCGTGACCCGCTCGACGCTAGCCGATCTCATTGATATCCTCGATCACTTGGATGGCGCCTTCCATGTTCAGCAACTTGACCAGGTCATCGCGGCGCGGACTGTGGCGCGCGGCGACCCCAATGAAGGGGACATATGCGGCCTTGGCACAGCGCGCGTCGTCCACAGTGTCGCCGATGTAAAGCAGTTTCTTCGAAGGATGCATCGCGGCGATCTTCAACAGACCGTCGGGAGCCGGTTTTTCGCGCTCGACATCGTTGGCCGTAACCAGCAGGAAGCGGTCGCGCAGGCCCTCGCGCGCGAGCGTGATCTCGGCTTCCTGAGTGGTGCGACCGGTGAAGATGGCGAATTCGAATTTCTCCGCCAGGCGGGCCAGCAGCCCATCGCGCGGTATCCAGCGCTCGCGATGGATCATCCCTTGATCCAGAAACAAGTAATTGAAATATTCCACGATCGTCGCGTACGGAATCTCGAAGCCGAAGTCGCGGCAAATCTTTTGCGACAATGACCAGTCGTTATTCCAGCCGCCCTGGTTCTTGTACTCTTGAATCGAATCGCGCGTAATGGTTTGCTGAGTGAAATGTTTCACGGTCAGCACGAGAGTTTCACGATACGATTCGCCGACCTCCACCAGCACCCCGTCCATGTCGAACACCAGCATCTGCGACGAATCGCTCATTGACCTGCCTCACTCACCAGATTTGCTCCAATTCGGCGAGGAATCGCCGGATCTGATCGCGCGTGCCGACCGTCACACGGACGCAGCCGGGAATCTCGTAGCTGCGGTCGCGGACCAGCACGCCGCGGCGGCGCAGCTCGTCGCGAACCGGGACGGCGCGCTTGCCCGCTTCGAACAACACGAAGTTTGCGTTGCTTTCGTAGTACGGGATGTTGAGCTTTTCCAGGCCGACATAGAGCAGCTCGCGCGCGGCCAAAACCTCAGTGACGTAGCGTTCGATATACGTTTTGTCCTGGATGGCCGCGTGAGCCGCCAGCGTCGCGAGCGTGTTCACGCTGTAGGGCGATTGCGCCTTGTGAAGGAACTCGACATTGCCGGATTGCGAGAACAGGCACCCCAGCCGCATGGCCGCCATTCCATAGACTTTCGAAAATGTGCGGCTTACAAACAGGTTCGGATAATCGTTCAGCAACGGCAGCGCGGTGATGCCTGAGAATTCGTAATATGCTTCATCGATCAAGACCGCCGCGTTGGTGGCCTTTTCGAGAATCCGTTCGATGCCCGCGCGCGATGTTCCGGTGCCAGTCGGATTGTTTGGATTCGCGATCAGGATGGCGCGCGTGGACGGCCGGATCGCTTCCAGCAGCTCGTCCAGCGGAAAAGCCAGTTTTTGTGCGCGGTATGGAATCTCGCGGATGCTCGCGCCGGCGACTTCGGAATAAAATCGATACATGGCGTAGGAGGGCCTGAGCAGAAGCACCTCGCCGCCATCGTCGATATACGTGTTGACCAGCACCTGTATTGCTTCGTCAGTGCCGTTGGTGAGGATGAAATCGTCCGGCTCGACAGCGAAGAACTCCGCCAGTTCGCGTTTGATCTCGCCATATTCTGGATAAACGGCCAGTCCGTCCGCGCTCAAATGCTCGCGAAGATATTCGATCACCTTCGCAGATGCGCCCACGGTGTTCTCGTTGAAATCGAGACGCAGTTTGCCGGCACGGCCGCCGGTGGGCGGAGAGTACGGCGCCATTCTGAGCACGGCCTCGCGTGGCTGCAACACGCCGGGGGGCAGATCGACTCGCCTATTTGCCAAGCTGCACCTCATTACTCAGACGCACCTCCACCGATCGCGCGTGCGCTTCCAAACCTTCGGCGCGAGCCAGCGTCGTGATGGCAGGCGCGAGGTGCCGAAGACCGCTCGACGTCAGCTCCTGCACCGAAATCACTTTCACGAAATCGGCGGAAGAAAGACCGCCGCGAATCCGCGCCGCACCCGACGTGGGCAGCACATGATTGGGACCGGAGGCGTAGTCGCCCGCGGCTTCGGGACTGTTCGGACCCACGAAAACGCTGCCCGCGTGTTGAATCCTTGGCAGCAGGCCGCGTCATAGACTGCGAGATGCTCCGGAGCAAGCCGATTCGATGCTTCGAGCGGCGGCATCCACAGACGGGCACAAGATCGCTGCGCTGTTGTTGCGAATCGCTTCGCAAGCCACCGAGGCAGTCGGCAGCGTTTCAAGTTGCCGCGACACTTCCAGCGCCACGCGTTCGGCCAAGGTTCGGGAGGTAGTCAGGAGAATCGCGGACGCTTCCACGTCGTGCTCGGCCTGCGCCAGCATGTCGGCGGCGATGTGGCGCGGATCGGCGTCGTCGGCGATGATCACGATCTCGGTGGGTCCGGCGACAAAGTCGATTCCCACTTCACCCGCGAGTAGTTTCTTGGCGGCGGCGACGTAAATATTGCCCGGACCGACGATGCGATCCACTTTGGGAATGGTCGCGGTGCCGAACGCCAGCGCGGCGATGGCCTGCGCGCCGCCCAGCCGGAAGACATTTTCGACCCCGAGAAACCGCGCCGCAGCCAAAATCTCGGCGCTGGGATGCGGCGACGTAATGCAAATGGTTGGAACTCCGGCGACCTGCGCGGGAATCACCGTCATCAGCAGCGTGGACGGCAGCGGATAACGTCCCGCTGGAATATAGGCGCCCATGGATTCGAGCGGGCGCACTACATATCCCAAACGGCGGCCATCCTCGAACTCGACCCAGGTTTCGCGTGGAAGCTGCAGCTCCGCATACTCACGGATGTTCTTCGCCGCGGTTTCGAGCGCCGCAAGGAATTCAGGTGAAACACGCGATTCAGAAGTGGAAACGGTTAGGGTCGCGCCTTCGAAGCCGTCAAACTTACGCGCGTATTCGAGCACGGCTTCATCGCCACGGGCGCGCACCGCGTCCAGGATCGGCGCTACCGTTCGCTCTGCCTGGGCCAAGCGCACCGCCTTCCGTGTGACGAAGCCTTGTGCTTCGCTGAGTGGAATGATTCGAAGCATCACATCACGATCTTGTTCAATGGATACTCGACGATTCCCTGCCCGCCGGCTTCCTTCAGCCGCGGAATGAGATTGCGTACGGTGATCTCTTCCAGAATAGTGTGAACCGCCACCCACTCGTTGTCGCTGAGATTGGAGATGGTCGGATTCTTCAGCGCGGGAAGAATACCCAGAATCGCCGGAAGGCACTCCTTGCGCACGTTGAGCATCAGGCCCACCCGGCCCAGCGCATTGATGGCGCCGTCCAGCAGCAGGCGAATATCCTCGATCTTGCGGCGCTTCCCGGCGTCGTTCCAAGAATCGATATTGGCGATGAGCTGCGTGTTGGATTCGAGCACGGTCTCGACAATGCGCAGCTTGTTGGCGCGTAGCGATGACCCGGTCTCAGTCACTTCTACGATGGCGTCGGCCAGCACCGGCGGTTTTACTTCCGTTGCGCCCCAGCTAAACTCCACCTTGGCCGTCACACCGTTCCTCTTAAGATAGCGGCGCGTGGTGGCCACCAGCTCGGTCGCGATAATTTTTCCCTCCAGATCCTTCACGCTCTGAAACGGAGAAGTCTCCGGAACCGCCAACACCCAGCGCACTTTCCCGAAGCTCTGTTTGGCGTAGATCAAGTCGGCCACGGCGTGAACCTTGGCTTCACTTTCTTCGATCCAGTCCAGGCCGGTGAGTCCGGCGTCCAGCACTCCATCCTCGACGTAGCGGGCCATTTCCTGAGCGCGGATCATCATGCACTCGATCTCCGGATCGTCGATGGCGGGGAAATAGGAACGCGAGCTGGTGGTGATGTTGAAGCCCGCGCGGCGAAACAAATCGATGGTCGCGTTTTCGAGGCTGCCCTTGGGAATACCGAGCTTGAGTTTCACGATTTGCTCCCGTAGACTGTGTCGGGATCGTAAGCCCGCGGCTCCGCTTCTTTCCACTCACCCTGCTCGAGTGTCCGAAAGAAGCAGCTCTGGTAGCCTTCGTGGCACACGCCGGGACCGAGCGCCTCCACTTGGATGAGCAAGGCATCCAGGTCGCAATCGGTCGCGATATTCTTCACCACCAGTTTGTGGCCCGACGATTCGCCCTTGAGCCAAAGCTTGTTCCGGGAGCGGCTGAAGAAAGTGGCGTAACCTGTTTCGACGGTCCTGCGAAACGCCTCTTCGTTCATGAAGCCCACCATCAGGACGCGGCCCGTCGCGTGATCCTGAATAACGGCCGTGATCAGTCCGTTGAGCTTACTAAAGTCGAGTTTACTGAAATCGAGTTTGCGGGAATCCGGATTCATGTGTCCATACCAATAAAAAAGCCCGCCAAGTGATCGGCGGGCGGTTGTTCACTTCAGAAATTCGTTAGAAGGCCGCCGATCGCCAGGAGTGTCGATGATGGTGGTGATGGGCGGAGAACATGAAGGAACAGTATAGCAGGTTCGGAACGATTTTTCGCGCGACGAAACTCGGGCGCGGCTGAAGGCCGGGATCGGTCAGCGAGTTATACTGCTCGTGAAGTGAGGAAGACTCAAAAGCCTCGAAGGTCCCGCGAGGCGCCGCCGCCGGTCGCCAGGCAGTCCTTCACACGCAAGGTTGTCAGCTTGGTCTGGAGCCAGCACGGGCGCCGTCTGTTGCTACTTTGGGCATTGACTCTGGCGGCGTATTCCAATTCCTTCCAAGGCGGCATTTTTTATGACAACACCGCGGCGCTCCTCGAAGACCCCCGCATCCGGGCGGTAACGCCGCACAACATTGGCGCCATTCTGACCGAAGGGTATTGGCACATCACGCCTACATCGGGACTCTATCGGCCGGTCACCACCTTATCGTATCTGGTGAATTATGCGGTGCTCGACAACGGCGTGAATCCAGCAGGTTATCACTGGGTTAATTTCGTGCTGCAAGTTGTGAACGTGTCTCTGGTGTACGCCCTGGGCATTTTGATTTTTGCGGAAGCACCGTTGGCTTTGGCGTTGGCTGCGATTTGGGGAATGCATCCGCTGCTCACCGAATCAGTCACCAACATCGTGGGCCGCGCCGACCTGCTGGCGGCGTTCGGCGTACTGGCGGGCTTGTTGTGCTATGTACGGTGGACTTCCGCAACGGGACGGCGCAAGCACTGGTGGCTGGCGGCCATGGTCGCCGCGCAGACCATCGGACTGCTCTCCAAAGAGAACGCCGCGGCTTTGCCGGCCATCCTGCTGCTCTACGATGTTACGTGGTCCCAGTGGGCAACTTGGCGCGCCCGCGTCCCTGCCTACGCTGCCCTGGCATTGCCGTTTGCCGCCTTTTTATTTCTGCGGAGGCAATCGCACACGCCGATATTGAGGGCCGTCACCAAGAATCTACATACCCGCTTCGGGTTCTGGACAGGGCGCATGAACGTCTGGAAGATCATCGCCAAATCCATACGCCTGTTTGTCTGGCCGGACCATCTCGCGCCCAACTACGCTTACAATTCCATTCCCAGGTTCGCCTGGAGGTTTTCCACCTGGGAAGATGGCCGCGTGCTGCTCGTGCTGGTCGCCTGCCTATGCGCCATCGCGCTGGCGATCCATTGGCGCCGCACCTGGAAGGCGATGTTCTTCTTCATCTTCTTCTTCTTTTTAGCTCTTGCGCCCACCGCCCTGACAGTGCCGGTGATGGCTGAGCGCTTCCTTTATCTGCCCTCGATTGGCTTGGTTGGATGCGTGGTTGCGTCGGTTTTCGCGCTGGCGCGCCGGCTTTCGCCCAGTTGGCCGGCCAGCCCCCAGGTTGCCCGCGTCGCGCTGGGCGTCGTGTGCCTGGCACTCGCGATGCGCACCTACGCCCGCAATTCCGATTGGCACGATGAGCTGAGCCTGTGGTCGAGCGCGGTCAATGTGCTTCCCGAGAACGCTATCGCTCACACGAATCTGGGACAGGCTTTGGCGAAAGCGCCGGGGCGGCTGCCCGACGCGATGTCCGAGCTTCAAACGGCGTTACGGATCTCGCCAAATAACACGAAAGCGCATTACAACCTGGGACGCGTGCTGGCGCAAATGCCCGGCCGCGCCCCGGATGCGATCGCCGAATTCCAAGCGGCCCTGCGCACTCAGCCGAACGATGCGAGTGTGCACTACAACCTGGGCTTCGTACTGGCGCGAATGCCGGGCAGGCTGCCGGACGCGATCACCGAGTTTCAGGCGGCGCTCCGCACCGAACCCGATCTTGCGGAGGCGCATAACAACCTTGGCAATGCGTACGAGAAAATGCCTGGGCACATGGCGGACGCGATGGCCGAGTGGCAGGCAGCGGTGCGCAGCAATCCCGACCTCGCCGAAGCGCAGTACAATCTCGGCAATGCGTACGAGGACATGGGCCGAATGGCCGACGCGATCGCCGAATATCAAGCCGCGCTGCACAGCCAGCCGCGCTTCGCGCAAGCGCACAACAATCTGGCGAACGCCCTGGCGCGAACGCCCGGCCGGCTGCCGGATGCCATTCAGGAGTGGCGGGCCGCACTTCAGATACAACCGAATCTGACGCAAGCGCATGTCAATTTAGGGAGGGCGCTGGCGCAGCTCAACCAAGTCCCCGGCGCGATTGCCGAATTGGAAGCGGCACAGCGGCTCCATCCCGATCCGCAGGTGCAGGAGCTCCTGATCAAGCTGCACAGAAGCCCGGAATAGGCGATCGCCTGAAGCTGATTATGACGGCGGCGCGAACAGATTTCCGCGGTTGAGTAGCCAGTGCGGATCCAGGCGCGTTTTAACGGCCTTCATCGCTTCGATCTGCTCGGGCTTGTACTGCAGTTCAAGCAGAGGTGCTTTGCGTTTGCCCAGGCCGTGCTCGGCCGAAACCGTGCCGCCGAGCTTGACCGCGTGCCGCGCGAAGTGGAGCATCAGCCGCTGGCCAGTTTCGAATTCAGCCTGTGATTTCGGCAGGATGTTGACGTGCACGTGAGCATCGCCGATGTGGCCGAAGATCACGTAGTCGAGCGCGTGATTGATCAGCTCCGCGTGATAGAACGCGAGCATTTCGCGGTTGCGCGCGAGCGGGACGGCGTAGTCGGACCCAAGTTTCAGGAACCCGCGGCGGCGCATCGTATCGTTGACTAACTCGGGCAGCGCGTGGCGGAAGCGGCGAAAGCGCTCGCGGTCCTGAGGGCCGGCGGCGAACCAGCTGCTACCTGCCGCGCGGTCCGATGCCGCGTGCTCGGCCCAGAAATCGACGTCGCCGTTCTCCTGCTCGATCAGCAACGCCGCGGCGGCGTCGGCTGGGATCTCCGAGTAATGCGGACGCAGAAAATCGAGCGACCGGGCATCGAAGTACTCGATCATGCGAAGCTCTTCGATATTGCGCCAGGCGTCCACCGCATCGAGAGCTGCGCTGTCGGTCCCGAAGAAAACAATGCCCGCTAGAACGTCGGCCGGGGCTGGCAAAAGTTGCAGCTCGGCTTCCATCACGATACCGAGCGTGCCCTCGCTGCCCGTGAACAGGTCGATCCAATCCATCCCTGGCGCGAGCTGATATCCAGCCGTGTTCTTGGTAGTGTCAGGCAGCGGAAGCGCGGGTACCGCAAAATCGATTTTGTCGCCGCGATGAATGTCGAGAACGCGGCCATCCATGAGTGCGACCCGCAGCCCAAGAACATGCCGGCGAGTGCTGCCATAACGAAAGCTGCGCGAGCCGCTGGCGTTAGTTGCGATGGTGCCGCCGATGCTGGCCGTGCGTTCGGTGGGATCGGGCGCGTAGAACTGGCCGGTACGGGACGCAGCGGCTTGCAGCGCTTCAAGCGATACGCCGGCGCCGGCGATGGCGCGTCCCGGAAGGATTTCCAGGCGCCGGAATTTCTCGAGCGAAATCGCCCAACCGCCTTGGGGAACGCACCCTCCCGTAAGGCCGGTGCGAGCGCCCATTACTGTTATGCGAATGCCAGCGGTGATCGCATCGAGCAATTCCGCCTCCGATGCCGGCACGATCAGACGCTCGCTCTCACCCCGATATCCCGACGCGTCTTCAATTCTGAATTCTGAATTCTGAATTCTAGACCTCTAAAATCACCGGCATGATCAACGGCCTGCGCTGCGTTTCTTTGTTCAGGAAGCGCTTCAAATCCGCGCGGATTTTCTCCTGCATCACGCCCCAGTCCGTCAGCTCTTCCCGGCTGGACGATTCAAGCGTCCTGGCCACCACCTGGCGCGCCTGCTGCAAAAGGTCCGAACCATCCTCGAACGACATGAAGCCGCGGCTCACGATTTCCGGCAGCGTTTCGCTCTTGCCGGAATGTTTATTGATGGCGATGATCGGCAGCACGAAGCCGTCTTCGGAAAGATGCCGGCGGTCGCGAATCACAATGTCTTCCACCACTTCGTCGATGGTTCCGGAGTCGATGCATACGCGGCCTACCGCGACTTTTTCGCCGCGGCGCGCGCCGGTGCGGTCGATTTCCAACGTCTCGCCGGTTTCGAGCGTGAAGGTTTCCTCCAGGCCCGCGCCCCGCAGGTGTGAAGCCAGCGCGGCGTGTTTCGCCATCTGCCGATATTCGCCGTGGATCGGAAGAAAATAGCGCGGCCGCAGCAAGTTCAGTATCAAGCGCAGCTCTTCGACGCTTCCATGCCCCGACACATGCACAGGCGGATTCATGCTGCCGTAGATCACGTCGGCGCCGCGTTTGGCGAAGTGGTTTATCATCCGGTAAATGCCCTTCTCATTGCCCGGAATAATGCGCGCGCTCAGGACCACGGTGTCGCCGCGGTCCACTGACAGGTTTTTGTGATTATCGACCGCGATCCGCGACAGCGCAGACATGGGCTCGCCTTGCGTGCCGGAAGCAACCACCACCACTTTGTCCGGAGCCGCCTGCATGATGTCCTGCGGGCGCAGCAGAATTCCATCCGGCAAATGCAACAAGCCCAGCGAATGCGCGATTTCAGTGACATTATTTACGCTGCGGCCGAGAAACGCTACTTTGCGGCCATACTCGGCAGCCACATCCAAAATTTGTTGCAGACGGTGAATGGAGGAACTGAAGCACGAGATCACCAGACGCCGCTCGGCGCGATAGAAGATTTCGTCCAAGCGCGGACGCACGGCGCGCTCGCTTTCGGTGTAGCCGGGCCGGTCGACATTGGTGGAGTCCGACATCAGCAGCAGCACTCCACGTTTGCCGTATTCGGCGAAGGTGTGCAGATCGAAAGGCTCGTTGTCGGTGGGCGTGGGATCCACTTTGAAATCGCCGGTGTGGATGATGACGCCGAGCGGCGTGGTGATGGCCAGCGCCATGGAGCTGACGATGGAGTGCGTGACGTGAATGAACTCGATGGTGAACGCGCCGATGGACACCTTGGAGCCGGGCTTCACCTTGTGCAGCTTGGCGCCATCCAAAAGTCCGTGCTCCTCCAAGCGCCGCTCCACCAAAGCCAGCGTAAACGCCGCGCTGTAGACCGGCACGTTGATTTCGCTGAGCAGGAACGGAACCGCTCCGATGTGATCTTCATGGCCGTGAGTGAGGATCAGGGCGAGAACCTTGTCGCGATTCTGCTCGAGATACGTGAAGTCGGGCGTAACGATGTCGACGCCGAGCAGTTCGGCATCCGGAAACATCATGCCGGCGTCCACGACGATGATTTCGTCCCCGTAGCGGATGGCCATCGAGTTCATGCCGAACTCGCCCAAACCGCCCAGCGGGATCAATTGAAGCCTGTGATCAGACATGTAAGATTCAGGTTATCAGGCGGGCGGGAAGGCGGTGGTGGGTTGTGTGAGGTGGGTTGTGGGATGTTCCGCGTCAGCGCGCGCCAATCTGCTTGACGATTCCGTCCACCAAAGCATTCGGAATCGGCACCGAAAGATCGTACTGCGCGATCTTCCACTTGCCGCCCAGGCGTACGAGCACACCCGATCCGCGGCACACACCGAGGTTCGGCGTATCCAGCATCTCATCGAACCAGGCGGTCTTGCGATCGGCTGAAAAGTCGATGTGCCGGTCGCGCGGCTTGAAGCTCCAGGCCGACTTCCGTTGGAACCGCGGTTTCGCCCACGCCCGAAATTCCGTGACGGTCCAGCGCTCGGTGGCATCCGTTCCCATGAAAACGCCGTTCGGCGCGAAGTGGCCGAAGTAACGGGCCTCGTCCGCAACAGACGCGGCCTGATGCCAGTCATCGAGTACGGCTGCGACCTGCTGGGCCGGAGTCTGAGCGTAGGCCGCTGGTGCAGTTAATGCGAGAAGACAAAGCAGGAGAGTGTTTTTTGCAAGAGGCACTGCCGGTACTTTAACATTCCAAGCGTGTGGGTCGACGTGATATAGTGAAATCACTATATTGATGGGCGCTATGAACGACGATCCCCCTCTTAAGCCGGTGATCTGGGTCGGGTCGAGCCTGGCTGATTGCGTGAATTCCCCGAACCCGTACAACCACGTGGGCTACGCGCTGTACGTTGCGCAGCGCGGCGGCAAACACCGCGACACGAAAACGCTGGCTGGCTTTCGCGGGGCAGCGATCGTGGAAGTAATCAAGGATTATCGCGGCGATACATTTCGGACTGTGTACACCGTCCGATTCGCCGAGGCAGTGTATGTCCTTCATGCCTTCCAGAAGAAATCGAAGAGCGGACGGGAAACGCCGCGCCTGGACATTGAGTTGATCAATCGACGTCTGCGCGAAGCGGAGCGGATTGCAAAGGAGAGAGAACCGTGAGGAAGAAGGGATACGAAATCGGGAGCCGAAATGTATTTAAGGACATCGGCCTTCCGAATGCCGAAGAGCACCTGGTCAAGGCGCAGCTCGTTTTCAAAATCGACACGATCATGAAACATCGCGGCCTGAAACAGTTGGAGGCTGCCGATCTTTTCGGCATAAAACAACCCGACGTCTCCAAGCTGCTACGCGGCGAGTTCCGGCAGTTTTCGGTTGAGCGCCTGCTGCGCTTCCTGGTGGCGCTCGATCAGGATGTCCAGATCATCGTGAAGCCGCACCGGGGCAAAAACAACGCTCCGGCTTTACATGTGTCGTGAACCGTTGGCGCCCGCACGTCGCCAGTGTGCTGCCCAGGCTAAGGAAAACCCGCTGGATTGCCGATGAAGAGATCGTGGGAGTTTGTCCATCTAGAATCCGCAGGGCCGGAACCCGTCGGTCCCAAGAAGGCTTTGTCCTCATCGTCACCAGCATCGCGCTCACCATCCTGCTGGTGCTGGCGGCCTTGGGCATCGACATCGGGCGCATGTATGTGATTCGCGCGGAACTGCAGTCGTTCACCGACGCCGCGGCCCTCAGCGCCGCAATCGAGCTGAATGGGACGGACCAGGGGCTCGCGAAGGCCCGCGCTGGAGCCGGACGATTAGCGGCGGGTCCGCACGCCATGCAGTGGGACCTGGGCACGCGGCCGATCACGAATATCGCCACGAGCTTCTCCGCTGAGAACAAAACCTGGCAGGAGCAACCCAAGCAGGCGGGCGATTACCGTTTTGTCCGCGTGGTGGCCACCGAGCCCGCGCCTGTGATTTTCCTGCGGGTATTTCAGCCCATGGGTCTGGGTTCATCCACGGTAGCCGCCGCGAGCGTAGCCGCCAAGACGGAAAACAACGCGAGGCTCATCCATTGAACGAGCGGGTGAATCGACGCGGCAGCGCGCTCATCGAATTCGCTGGATCGCTGATCGTGTTGGCGCTGGCCTTTGTGGGCGTCTTTCAGATCGGATATTCGTTCCTCACTTACGGAACGCTGGTGAACGCGGTGCGGGCCGGCGCCCGTTACTCCTCCCTGCGCCAGCACGGAGCGGCTGCGGATCCTGAAACCGCGAAGGCCATACGGAACCTGGTGGTCTACGGCGACCCGGCGCCCGCCGAGCATTCCAAGCCCGTGGTGCAAGGCCTGACCACCGAGAACGTCGAGATCGTGAACGGTCCCGATACCAGCACCGTCTCGCTCCGTGGGTTCCAGGTGGACGCGCTGTTCGCGAAATTGAAACTGGATGGGCGTCCGACGGTGACCTTTCCCGTCACGGCCTCGGGTCCCGTCACTGCCGGAGGTGCTCAATGACGCGAGCGCCAGCAGCACACCCGGAGACGACTGGAAGTCGTGCACTGGAGAACATCGACTCGAAGAAAACCGGACGGGTGGCGCGCAAGCAAGCCGGCCAGTCGCTCATCGAGACCGCGCTCATCTTAACTGCGTTCATGGGATTGCTGCTCGGGATGACGGGCGTCGGTGAGCTCATCTTCGTGCGGCAAACGCTGGCCGATCGCGCGAGCCAGGCCGCGCGCTGGGGGGCCGTGAACAACTACGATCCCGCGGCGATCCGCGACATGGTCCGCTTCGGAACTGCTACGCCGGAGCACGGCCAGACGTCTTTCTTCGGGCTTGCATCCACGGCCATCGAAGTATCGAATCCTGGATGTCCGGGCGTGGAGTGCCGCATCACCGTGGCCATCCCCGAGCATGGCATTCGCAGCGTCGAACCCATGGAAGATGGCATACTCACTGGCGCTGCTTCCAAGCCTTGACGTAAGGCGCCGTTTTCGGATTGGCTTCGTTCCAGCGCACCGGCTGATCGCTCTCCGCCATCAGATACAACGCCAGCGCCACCGCCCGGTCCACCTTGGCCATGTTGTTGTAGTCGATCTTCTGCCATTCGTCGCCAACCGCGTGATAATCCGGAAAATCGAAAGCCACGGCCAGAGTCTCGGCCGGCACGCCCACCTGGGCCAGCGAAAAATTGTCGCTGGAGCCGAAATAGGCGTCGCTATTCCGCGCGTGTTTGTAGATCCGGATGCCCGTGCTTGCGGCGGCGCGCTGGACATAGCTGGTGAGGTCGGAATAATCGAAACCCGTTAGCGTGGCGTTGGAGAGCTGCCGGCCTTCGGTGGAATCGGTGCGCCCCACTTGCTCCAGATTCAGTTGAGCGATGGTCTTCTCAAGCGGCCAAACAGGATGGTGCGCGTAGTACTCGGAACCAATCAAACCCTCCTCTTCACCGAAGAACGTCATGAACACGATGCTGCGCTTGGGGCGTTGTTTCAGGCCCGCCAGGGCACGCGCGACTTCGATTACGGAAACCGTGCCGCTGCCGTCATCATTGGCGCCGTTGTATATACGATCGCCGCTGCCGCCCGGACGTTCACCCAGGTGATCGTAATGCGCTGTCAGCATCACACACGTATCGCGCAGCACGGGATCGGAACCGCGCAGTATTCCGACGACGTTGCGGAGTGTCACTGGTTTACGAATGGGGGCATCGGCGTGCGCGGTGATGGACGCATCGCTGGTACCCGGCTTCAAGACCGCATAGAATCGCGCTGCGGCTTCGCCGGTCAACGTGATTCGCGGAGTTTCGGGGATGCCTGCCTCGTCCGGATGCTCTGGCTCCTCCAACCTATGCCCCGGCTCCTGGTGCGCCCTCACACCCTTGGGGTCCACCAGTATCGTGAGCATTGGTTTCGCGCGCCGCAGAATCCGGTTAACCTCACGCAGCCGTGGCCCGAACTTGGGGTCGAACTCGGTGATCACCACTTTGCCTTCCACTTGGCCGGCGGCAAGCTTGCCTATCAGCTCAGCATCCGCCAAGTCCAATTTGAAAAGCGGCGCGTTCTTAATATCCAGCGCGGCGTGGAGGCGCAAGACGGCGTCATTTGGGCCGGCTGAAAATTCCCGCCCGCCTTGGGACAATTTCACCGCAAAGTTGGCCAAGTTCGGCTCGACCACAGTCATGCCGGCGCTTTGGAAATAATCCCCGTTAACAACTGGATCCACGGCTCCGATTGGCTCCAGACCCGCGATTCGAAACTGCGCCGCGATATATTCGGCCGCGATATCCAGGCCTCTGGAGGGCGTGTCGCGCCCTTCCAGCAAATCCGACGCGAGGAACGACAAATTGCCGCGCAGGGACGCCGCGCGGACTCTGGCGAGGGCCCCTTGAAGATCCGGCGGCAGATCGCGGGAGGTGGTTTGGCCAAAAGCCCAAAACCCAGTAAGGAAGACTACAATAAGGACGTTGCGTCTGTGCATGGATCGAGGCCGGCGGCGGTTGCCGGCAGGTCTAGCCTGATGGTATCATCTTGAACGAAAAACCATTTTGATGGAGAATTGTTCTTAGTAAAATGCGTTCCGGCAAGATTGCAAATCTGCAACGGAAGGTCACCGATAGCGGCAAGCGCAAGAGCGAGTCGCTGGTGGGCGCCGAGATCACCGAATCCGGGTTGCTCGATCGCGCGGTGCTGAACCGCAAGATCGCGGAAATCCTGGACGGCCTGTCCGCGAACCCGATGCTGGTGCCCCGTATTGAACAGTCCTTGGATGACTTCATCCGGTCTGTGCAAAATGACGATGTCGCCGTCGCCGCGCAACATGTTTGCGCTCTTCTAGCCCTGGAACTCGACGATCTACGGCGGGCTGCGCTGCTTTCCCTGATGGTGCGCCTGGCGGGCAAACGCAAATTCGATCCGGTGGCCGCCTACATCCTTCAAAACCAGAAGGTTTTCGTCACCGGATAGGGGTTGACAAAGCGTGACAAACAGGCGCAGCATAAGCTAAGGAGCTTTTGCAATGCGCTTCCTGGTGGTTGGTTTCTCCCTCGGTGTCCTGGTTGCAGGATCGGCCTGCGCCCAGTACGTAATTTCGGCTCACGCCGGCGTCGTCCAATATGTGGAAGGCCGTGCGTATCTTAATGACCAGTTGGTCGAGCCGAAGTTCGGGCAATTCCCGGATATCAAGGAGAACCAGGAGTTCCGCACCGAAGAAGGCCGCGCGGAAGTTCTGCTGACGCCCGGTGTCTTCATGCGTTTGGGAGAAAATAGCTCCATTCGGATGCTCTCCACCCATCTGACCGATACCAAGGTAGAGGTGCTCTCGGGTTCGGCCATGATCGAGTGCAACGACGTCCCTAAGGACAACTCGATTCAAGCCATATATAAAGGAAACGCGATCCGTTTCGAAAAGCAGGGCCTGTACCGCATTGAGAGCGAGCCGGCCCGGCTAAAAGTCTATGAGGGCGAGGCCGTGGTGACGGATTCCGCCGGCCAGCTCACCCTGAGACGAGGCAAGGAAACCAGTCTCGCTGGCGTCCTGGTGGCTGAGAGTTTCGACCGCAAAGACCAGGACTCGCTGTATAGCTGGAGCGATCGACGGGCGGCTTATGTGTCCCAGGCCAACATCGCCTCCGCCAACGCCGTGAGCGGTAGCGGGTCCGGCGGCTATGGATACGGCAACGGCCTGTTTGGAAACGGCTTGTACGGCGGATACAACGGACTCGGCTACGGTCCAGCGTTTCAGGGCGACTGGATGTTCAATCCGATGTTTGGAATGTACACCTATATGCCGTACTCGGGTTTCGGCTACAGTCCTTTTGGATATACCTACTACAGCCCGTCCACCGTGGCTTACGCGCCGGAACGCGGTAGCGCATACACCGGAGGGCCGGTGCACGGACGCGTTAGCGCAATAACGGGCGCCAGCCGGATGGCGAGTGTGGCAGCCGCAAACCGTGGTTCGGCTCTTTCAGCGGCGGGACGTGGCAGCAGCGTTACCCACGCCAGCGTCGGCAGCATTGGCGGCGGTCACGCCGGCGGCGGCCACGGAAAATAACTCAGCGGCCCTCAGCGCGCCTCGTCATTTCAAATTGTTCTCGAAGAAGTCCGTCGTCTCTTCCAGCAGTTGCCTGCGGATTGGCCCGCTGACGCCGTGGCTCTTCTGCGGATAAATCACCATATGGAAGATCTTGCCGGCTTCTTCCAGCGCGTTGGCCATCTGCAGCGTGTTCTGAAAGAGCACATTGTCGTCTTCGAAATTATGAACGATCAGAAGCTTGGCTTTGAGCTTGGCGGCGTATTCCACGGCTGAGCTGGCGCGGTATCCTTCGGCGTTTTCCGCGGGCAGCCCCAAATAGCGTTCGGTATAAATGGTGTCGTAGTTGCGCCAATTGGTCACTGGCGCTCCTGCGATTCCAGCCCGGAACACGTCCGGCGCGTTCAGCAGCGAGTAGAGCGTCATGAAACCGCCGTAGCTCCAGCCGTAAATGCCCAGGCGAGCGGGATCCACAAAGCCCTGCGCGAGCAGATAGCGGACGCCTTCCAATTGATCGGCCAGCTCGGTCTTGCCGAAACGGCGGTACAGCGGCGTTTCAAACGCGTGGCCGCGGCCGGACGATCCACGATTGTCCATCTCCCAGACGGCGAATCCGCGTGCGGCCAGCACCTGCGCCCAATCGGCGCCCGCCCATGCGTTGCGGACGGTCTGCGCGCCCGGGCCGCCGTACACCATCACCACCGCCGGGTATTTCTCGCCCGCGTGGAAATTGGCGGGCTTGATGATGCGGCCGTACAGCTCGGTTCCATCGTGCGTTTTGAAGATGGATACCTCGGCCGGCTGAAGCGCGTAGTTGTCGATCAGCTTGCGGCTGGCGTCGCGAAACACCGCCCACTCCTCTCCGCCGATGGCATGCACGGTGCTGCGCGGCGGCTGGGTGAGACTGGAGAAATCGTCCAGATAATATTCGGACGTCGGGCTCATTGAGATTTCGTGCGTACCAGCACCCTGGCTGACGCGCATGCGATCCTTGCCGTTAAATTTGATCGAATAGAGCTGCCGCTCCAGTGGACTGCCTTCGGTGGAAACGTAGTAAATCTTTTTCCCGGCTTCATCCACTCCCGCGATCTCGGTCACCTCCCAATTGCCTTCGGTGATACGCTTGCGCTGCTTGCCATCCAGTGAGTACAGATACAGATGAAGAAAACCGTCTCGCTCGCTGCCCCAGATAAATTGGCCGTCCCCAAGAAAACGGAACAAATCGTTTTGGTTGATCCAATAGGGATCCGATTCGCTCAAGATCGAGCGCGCCCCGCCGGATGTCGCGTCCCCGAGCAACAGATCCAGCCGGTTCTGCACCCGGTTCAGTCGCTCAATGGCCAGACCCGTGGAATCGGGCGTCCAATATACTCGCGAGATCAGAAACCCGCGCGTGTCTCCCAGATCTATCCAGCGCGTAGCGCCGCCGGCGGTTGGAACCACTCCCACCCGCACCTCGGGGTTGGCGGTGCCGGCTTGCGGATACCGCTCCGGCTCGGCTACGGCGCGCAACCCGCCCAGAGCCACCTGCGGGTAGGTGAACTCGCGAGCGGTGTCGAACTGCAGATAGGCGATGCGCTTGGAATCGGGCGCCCACCAATAGGCGGTGCTGAGATCCAGTTCTTCCGGATATACCCAGTCGAGTTCGCCGTTCAGCAGCGTCGCGCTGCCATCGTCGGTGAGCCGCGTCACCTGCTTCGATTGCGATCTCGAGTGAATATAAATCGTGGCCGCGACGGAACGCCACGCGCGCGCCATCGGGGGAAAGCTTCGGATCGCGCTCGGCCTCAGGCGTGGCGGTGAGCTGTTCCCAGGCGCCGGTCGCGAGCGAGAACAGAAACAGGTCGCCTTTCACGCTCAGCAGCAACTGCCGGCCGGACTGCGACCATTCCAGGCTATCTTCGCTGACGCGGCGATTTTGCCAGTCGAATCGCGCCGGCTCGGGAACTGGAACCGCGGCTTTTTCGAGCGGCGCAAGCGAGAGGAGGGTCTTCTCGGATTTTGAGGCCACGTCATAAAGCCGCACTTCCCCGCCCTGGAAAAAAGCGAAATGCTTTCCGTCCGGAGCCCAAACGGGAGAAGGAGCTCCAGCCTCGCCGTGCTGCTCCATCAGCGTGTCGATGGTAACCGGCTTCTTCTGCGCAAAAAGGGAAGCTGCCAGAACGCCGCAGAGAAAAATCGCGCGGGATGTCACTTGCTGTGATTGTACGCTAAAGAGCCGCCCCCAGGCTGAACGCCGGACGCCGGATTCAGCTTGTAAATCGCGGCGCCCTTGGAGGCGTAAACTTCGCGGAAGCTCGGCGACCGCATGGCTTCCGTCAGCCCGCGCGTGCCCATCTCATGCAGGTCGCGATGATAGTCGTCGGGCGTGAGCAGGAGATAACCCAGCCCGTAGCCGCGGGCGAAATCCGCCATCGAGCCCATCAGCTTTTCGACGCCCGCGTTGTCGCGATGATAGAAAAACTTGGGAGGAATCGGGAGGCTGGCAGGCCCTGCGCCCGGTATAAAGAAACACCAGCGGATCGTCGTAGGCGTAAACGTTGGCATCCGGCCGGCGTGTGGCCCGCGATCCATACATAAGCTGGCCGGCGCGCTTCGAAATCCCCGCGATAGGAATGCGAACAAATCGGGAATAAAATAGCTGAGCCCGAATACGGTGCAGAATACGGCAAAGGCCGCGATCCCGGCGAGCAACGCGCCCACACTGGCCGCGGCGAAGCGATCCGCGAACGCCGGCTTCTCCCACGTGAGCCGCAGCACGCCGGCCAATGTTTCCGATCTCGGTGGCCACTCCCATCAACAAAAGTGGATACAGCGGAAAAACGAAGCGCTGATCCGGCGGAAAATGCCAAACCAACAGCACCGCCGACATGCCCAGCGCGGCCAGCGGATATTGCAGCCTTCGTGTGCGCGCGGCCAGCCGAATGCAGCCCGCGATGGCGGCGATGGCGACTACGCGCTCCAAAGCCTTGGCTCCGTAAGGCAGGTCGAAAATCAGCAGCTTGCCCGCGCCCGTGACGAAGCCGTCCAGGTTGTACCAGATCACCAGCGGCAGATCGTGCAGCGGCACATTGTACTTCTCGAAGCCGACGTAGTTGGTGTAATACAGCGTCACCAGATCCCAGGATTGCGTCAGGTGCCGCGCCACCCACCACTGCCACGCCGCCACCGCGGGCAGCATGGTGGCGAAGAACAGCCCGGCTTTCCTGTAATGCTTTCGCAGTGCGAAGCACAGCGGAACCGTAACCAGCAGAGGCGCGGCGATCGATTTGGTGAGATACGCAAGCGCCGCGCAAGCACTCCCGCCAGCACCGCCAGCCACACCGATGTCTCCGGCTGCATGGCGCGTTCGGCAAGAATCACGGCGGCCGAGCAGCAAGCGCGGTGAACAGCAGCTCCGGCATCAGCGAGAAGCCGAACACCACGGTCACCGGACTCAGCGCGGCCACCAGCACCATCACACAACGCGCGCGCGCGCTGAATCCGTATTCGCGCGAGCAGCCGCCATAACGCCCACAAGAACAGCGGCAAGCAACAGCCAGGCGAACAGCGTAGCAAGCCGAAGATTGGACGGGAACTGCGGGTCAAGCTTCCAGATCCCAGCCAGCAGCGCGCAATAGAGCGGCGGATATTTGGTCTGATAGGGCTGGCCGGGCAGGCTCTCGATCCGGTATCCGTCGCCCATCGCCAGGCTCTGCGCCGATACCCAGTAGATGCTGTCGTCATGATAGAAGCCCAGGTGCGGCATGGTCCGCAGGCGTCCAGGCCAGGTAAGCCGACAGCGCCAACGCGGCCCCCAATACACCGAAAACGGTCAGCCTCTAACTTCCCCAAGCATCCACCCTGAATTTAACAGTAAGTATGCTCGCCAACCAATCGGGGATTCACCTGAGACGCCGCGCCTAACTGACGTGTACAGCGAGTATTCTTGAGAGGATGAAACTGACCTTCTGGGGCGCGGCCCAAGTCGTCACCGGCTCGATGCATCACCTCGAAGTGAGCGGAAAGAACTATCTTCTGGATTGCGGCGAGTACCAGGGCCGCCGAAAGGAAGCTGCCGAGCGCAACCGCAACTTTCCCGTTCCCCTGCGTGACATTTCGGCGGTGCTTTTGTCGCACGCGCATATCGATCACAGCGGCAACCTCCCGCTGCTGGTGAAGAACGGTTTTCGCGGGCCGATTTACACCAGCGCCGCCACCGCGGATCTGTGCCGGCCGATGCTGGAAGATTCGGCTCGCTGCAGGAACGGGACGCCGAGTTCTTGAATAAGCGGAATCATGCGGCGGCGATCGCTGAATGTCCCCGGCATCCCCACCGACGAACCCGTGGAGCCGCTCTACACCACCGAAGACGCCGAAGCCACCTTTCCGCTCTTTCACCCGGTGGCTCTGCACACGCCCACTAGCGTCGGCACGGGCGTGGTCTACCAATCGTTCGAAGCCGGCCACATCTTGGGATCGACGTGCATGTTGCTGGAGCTCGAGTCCGAACGGACGAAAGACCCGGCTGGGCTTTACGGGCGACCTGGGCCGGCCCGGCCTGCCGATCATTCGCGATCCCGAGCCGCTGCCGCCCTGCGACTACCTGATCATGGAGAGCACCTACGGCAACCGCGTGCATGAGCCCATTCAGTCGGTGTCGGCCAAGCTGGCGGACATTGTCAACCGAACGTATCAGCGCGGCGGCAAGATTGATCGTGCCGGCCTTTGCCGTGGGCCGCACGCAGCAATTGGTGCTGCTGCTGCATGAGCTGATCGACGCCAAAACCATCCCGAGTTTTCCGATCTTCGTCGATAGCCCGCTGGCGGTTAACGTCACTGACGTGTTTCGCAAGCATCCCGAGCTCTTATGACGCCGAAGCCGCGGCGTTTCTCGAAAACCACGGCGATCCGTTTGGATTCCAGCTGCTCACCTATGTGCGCGACGTGGATCAATCCAAGGCGCTCAACGATCTAGCGCGGCCCTTCATGATCATCTCGGCGTCGGGAATGTGCGAGGGCGGCCGCGTTCTGCATCACCTGAAGAACAATATCGGCGATCCTCGCAATACCATTCTGCTCACTGGCTACCAGGCCGAGTACACGCTCGGCAGGAAAATCGAGGAGCATTGGGACGAAGTGCCCATTTTCGGGGAGCCCATGCCCTTGCGCGCCGAAGTCCAGAAGCTGGATGCCTTGAGCGGCCATGCCGACCGCGAGGAAATGCTGGCGTGGATGAAACCCATCGCCACCGGACTGAAAAAGGTGTTCCTGGTCCATGGCGAGCCCGAACAACAGACCGCGTTCGCGGCGGCGATTCGGGAGCGCTATCAGATCGAGGTGATCGCGCCCGGAGCGTGGCCAAAGCTTTGATTTATAAGCGTGTACTAAGGTGAATGCCGGGGTGGTACTAGGGTTTAAGTACTCTTTCGACGCTAAGGTCTTTTGGGGTATTCTCTTAGGCGGATGGACTGAGTCGTCCGAGCCTCGCTGTCCAGGAGCCGCAGATCTAGACCGCCTGACTCAACTCCTCTGGCAGTTTTCCTACCTGCAGTCCTCGATTTTCTGACGACGGTCGCTTTTCTGTTGCATGGCGTGCGGGAAGGCAACCCGCTCGTGCGATTGGCCTTGGGAGCGGGCACCAATCCGCTGGTCAGCCTGCTGGTGGTCAAGCTGCTCGCCATCCTGCTCGGGATCTATTGCTGGTACCGGGACGCCGGCAGCTATTGTTTCGCATCAACGTCTTGTTCGCGCTCCTGATTGCGTGGAACCTCGTGGCGCTGATCATCCGAAGCGTCCACCCCTGAGCAAAGCGTTCACCCCTGAGCTCAGGCGGCTTACTTCACCGGCAACATCACGGTGTTGCTTTCCACCCCGTTGATAGTGACCAGCACTGGCACGGACGTGCCGCTGGCCAAGCCCGAAGGTACCTCAAATTTCGTTAAATCCATCCCCGACGAAGCCGGGGGCTGCCGTGGAGGTGGACGTTGGTTTCGCGCCGCCAACCGACAGCGAGCACCGAATCGTCGACAGCCGGCGCCGGATTAGGCGGATAGAAGCCCGTCCAGCACCGCTTCTGGTACGGCCCAAAGCCGGTTCCCAGGAGCGAGATCGTTTCGCCCGCCGCAGCCGGACTGGCCGTCGTCACCATCGAGCCGTCCGCATGCAGCGCCATGGCATAATTCACCGAACTGATGGTCTGGAAGAACAGCCCTGGCGCATTGCGGGCCACCGTGAAAGTTCCTGAGATATTGGGTCTCCCCAGTCGTTCTCGATTTCCAGCGTATAGTTGCCGGGCGTGAGGCTGGAAGGGAAGCTGGGCATTGATCTGTCCGGGCGACACAAACATCAGCGGCAGGATCAAATCGTTCACGGTCACCGTCACTCCCTCCAGGCTTGCGACAACGGATTCACCGGGCCCACCTCGACTGAGGACGCCAGATTCTGGCCGAAGATCGAAACGATGGAGCCGGGCGCCACTGCCGAACTAGGCGTTTGGCCGACGCCATTCGAGAATACCCGCCGGAGTGATGTAAGGAACCGTGATCATCTGCGCCACTACCGCCTGCGGAGCCGCCCAGCGTAACCGTGCCCGAGGGAAATGTTCCCGAAAGCGCTCCCGATCCAATGTCCGAACTTGGAAGCCGTTGATTCGGCATCGCTGTCATGTCACGTTCGTCCCTTGCGCATAGAACATGTCGCTCGAGCTGGGCGAGAACTTGAACGCCGAACCGTTGCCCGGATTCGATTTCGCGCTGAATTGGTAGAAGTTGCATAGTTGGCGGTGAGAGTTGTATAGTTCTCGCTAACGGTCACGGTGTGGCCGGAAGCTCCGCCGTCGGACCAGGATGCGAAATCAAGACGCGAACCTGCCCCATCGGAATCTGGGTCGGCGCGCGTTACTTGACACTGTCGCGCCGTTCGGCCGATCCATGTTGCAGGGTGTCACGCAATTCGTCCCATCCACTTGCAAGGTTAATCCGGAAGGCGAGCTCTGGATCACCATGCGGTTCAATTCGCTGTAGTTCGCTGTCAGCCGGTATCCGCCGGTCGCGGCCGCTGATTGACGGTATAGGTCTGAGTGGTGCCGCTGGCCCCGTTGGACCAGTTCTGGAATGTGTATACCCGTCCGTTGGAGTCCGTTTGGGTCGCCGCTGCCGACACCTGGTGCGTGGTCCCCAGCCCCCAAATGAAGACATACGAAGCCAGATTGGAGCTCCCATCCACGGTCAATTGCAAGCCGCTCGGCGAAGTTAGAAACGCTACTTGCGCCCCGGCCACATAGTCGGCCGTCAGGACCAAGGGCGTCGAGACGTTGCTGCCCACCTGAAGGGCTGCGTCCTGACCGAGTCCATTGCTCCACCCGCTAAAGACCCACCAGTTACCACTTTGGTCCCTCTGGGGAGTGATGCCGCTGATATCGTGGACCGACCCGGGCGCAAAATAAAAATCCCCAAAGCATACCGCTGGAAAACCAACCGGCGCCACCTGTGGCTGGGTCTCGTTGTTGGGACAATTGGGAACATCGTTGGCTGTCCTGGTGGGGACCGGTGTGTGATCGATCAACAGGTTCAGTCCCAGCGGAGAGGTTAGGAACGAGACCAACTCGGCAGACACAAACAGCGGCGTAATGCCGACCGGCCCATTCAGTGTGAACTGTGTCAGAAAAGCGCTGGGCCCGGCGGAATTCACCGCCCATCCGGTAAATGCATAACCCGGGTAAGGATAGGCGTTCAGGGTGATGACACTGCCCGCCGGTTCATACAACTCCACCGACGACCAAAAGCATTGGGAGTCAATATACACCACTCCCGCCCGCGATTCCCCCGGAGGGATAGCGCCAGGCGCGCCGCAGGTAGGGGGGAAGGCGCTGACACTGGTGCTGGCGGAGCCGTAAAGCAGGTTGACCCTGTAGGAGATTGTCACTTGCGCGGTCAGCGTCGTGACGGCGGGATTGGCCGTTACCACTATAATCGGATCTGAGGCGGGCTGAATCAGCCCCAGGTTGTCTATCCAGCCGCTGAAGGCATACTTGGTTCCACCATCGATGGAGGTCTGAATGTTCTCGACGACCTGTCCCGTCTCCGGAGGATCCAAGACGAATGACACCTGGTGCTCGCTTCCTTCCGGCCAGTTCAAGACTGCGGGCGAGGAGTAAAGCGTACCGTCCACGATGAAGCGGGCGCCCGTTGGATTCGTGGAGATCGTAATCGTGCTGTTGACTTGCGCCTGCAAGCACATCGCGCCGAAGGTCAGAAGTAGTAATGAGGAAAACCGATTCATAGACGACACCATTAACTACATCGGCCTTAGTACGAGGAGGCTTTAGGTGGCAGTCCAAATCCCCTAGAACCGGGCTTTCTCGGCTGGCCCGGGCGGTCGGGGCGACGCTGGCCTTATCCCCGACTTGGACTCTCATCCTTATAGGGGCGCGGTGGTTTGGGATTACGCCACAGGTAAAAAGCTCGCCTCGTGGCGTCCGAGGACTCAATCGTGGATGGAGCTGGGCTTACAGCCGCCAAAGAAGATCGTTCAACCGTCGAAGTTCGCGATCTCGCCGGACGGTCAACTTATCGCCGAGGCGGGTAACGGGAAGCTGACGGTGTACAGAGTCCAACAGTGAAGACTGGCATCGCAGGCTGTGAATCCTACCTGCCCGGCACCAGATCCTCAAGACCGAAGCTTTTTGCGACGCCAAATCTCTATCAGTTCACCAATCCACGGCCTTGAATCGGGAAGTTGCGACGTAAGCTGGCCCTGATCCAATCCCGGGCTCTCAGGATAATGCTCGTGGTGCGGGTATGGTTCGCCGGTGGGCGATTGGACGACAACCGTGCGTGGAAACTCCAGATCGTCTTCATTTTCAATAACTGCTTGCCCGTCCTTCGGCAGCCTCGCCAACCGGTACATTTCCAGAATCGTAAAGACGATTGCCCAGACCACAACCAGGGTACCCATCAGCAACACCAGACTTTCCCAGCTGGTAAGGGCAGCCACAAGGCTGTAAATCACTATGCTGGTTACAATTACCGCGGTCACCACTACAAATACGAATGCAGTTCGTACGGCTCTTCGCTTCGCCATAAAGCATTCCGCGGCCACCTCGGTTTCGAGGGGCTCTAACTTAATAGACGGCTCACAAAGCGGCGTCGATGCCACAACTGCGGTCGGTAACAGTTACGCCATGCTGATCCAAGCCCGCTGCCGTATAATCCAATCAGTACCACCGTGCGTTCCGCCACGAAAATCTTCACCCTCGCGCTCCTCTCCACCACCCTCCTTCCTGCCGCAGCAGACAAGAAGCTCCCCATCGAGGAAACCACCAACGACCTGCTGAAGATCTCCGCCACGGTCATTATGGATCGCGACCAAATCAAACAGGAGCTCGGCTACGACCTGGGTCCCGACATCGTCGTGGTCCGCGTCACCCTCCACACCGTCAGCGACAAGCCCGTTCAAGTCAGCCACGATGATTTCCTGCTGGTCTCATCCAAGGACGGCGCGCGCTCAGAGCCTTACGAGCCCGGTCAGCTCGCGGGGGCCGACAGCCTCACGGTCACACAAGACGGCGCGAAACAGAGCGCCACTCGGAAACCCGGGCTCACGATTGGCGGGTTCGGCGGAGGAATCGGCACCGGCCAAGCGAGCCAGACCCCCAACTTAAAAACGCAAGCCTCGCACGATGATCAGGTGAATCCCGTGCTGGCGGTGCTGAACGCGAAGATCCTGCCTGAAAAGGAGCTCACCGACACCGTCTCAGGCCTGTTGTATTTTCAAATGGTGGGCAAGCTGAAGCCTAAGGACCTGGAGTTTCACTATAAGGGGCCCGCGGGCAGACTGGCCCTGCGCTTCAAGCCTTGAACGCCGCCTCCGCCATTCTGGATTCTGAATTCTGAATCCTTCCCCGCGTGTTGTATTCTGGATCGGGAGACCGATTGTATAACGCAAAAATAACCGCGCTGGGCTGCTACACTCCGCCCGACGTGCTGACCAATCAGGATCTCGAAAAGATGGTCGACACCACCAACGAGTGGATTATGCAGCGCGTCGGAATTTCGCAGCGCCACATCGCCCCCGCCGGCGTCGCCACTTCGGACATGGCCGTCGAGGCCGCCAAGATCGCGCTCGAGCAGCGCGGCATCGACGGCATCCGAGCTGGACGCGATCCTGGTCTGCACCGTCACGCCCGACATGATGTTCCCCGCCACCGCCTGCCTGGTGCAGGACCGCCTGGGCGCCACGCACGCCTGGGGCTTCGATCTGATGGCCGCCTGCTCCGGCTTCATCTACGGACTCACCACCGCCGCGCACCTGGTGTCGGCCGGATCGCACAAGAAGGTGCTGGTGATCGGCGCCGACACCATGTCGCGCATCATCGACTACACCGATCGCTCCACCTGCATCCTGTTCGGCGACGGCGCGGGCGCCATGCTCGTGGAACCGGCCGAAGACGGCGAGACCGGCTTCATCGATTTCGTGAACCAGATCGATGGCTCGGGCGGCGACTACCTGAAACAGCCCGCCGGCGGCAGCCGCATGCCCGCTAGTGCCGAAACCGTCGCCAGCCGTATGCACTTCGTGAAGCAAGACGGCCAGCAGGTTTTCAAGTACGCCGTCCGCAAAATGGAAGAATGCGCCCGGTCGATCTTCTCGAGCGCAATGGCCTGACCGTCGCCGACGTCGGCAGTCATGATTCCGCATCAGGCCAATCGCAGGATCATTGCCGCCGCGGCCGAGCGGCTGGGAATCAATTGCGATCGCGTGATGATCAACATCGATCAATACGGCAACACCACCGGCGCCACCATTCCGCTGGCCACGCGCGACGCGTTGCAATGCGGCAAGCTCAAAAAAGGCGACCTGGTGCTCTTCGCCGCCGTCGGCGCAGGGTACACCGTAGGCGCGAATCTGTGGCGCTGGCAGATGTAGCGGCCGCGCCTTACCGAGCCACGATCGTAAGGGAGTCGGACCTTCTACCGAGCCGCGACCGTGAGGGAGTCGGTTTTTCCAAAGGTGCTACCGCATGCGCTTAACCATGCTTACGTTATGGAGACAATAGAGGTAGAGGGGACATGAGCAAGACTATCGCCGTACAGGAGGATTTGTACAACCGCGCGGCTGAGCTTGCAGCCAGAGACCACGTGTCCGTGGAAGAGTTTGTGTCCGGCATTCTGGCAAATCGGCTTGCCAGCCGTGAGTACATCGAGTCCCGAGCCAAGCTCTTCAACCGGGAAGATTTCGAGCGGGCGCTGAACGAAATCCCGGACGTTGAGCCTGAGGAACACGATCGTCTGTAATTCGTTCCTGGGGACTCGCTTTTCCGCTATCCTAGCCATCAGTGGAATCCAAGAAACTTCGTGATATTCGGATGCCGGGGACAACTCGGCGTCGAGCTGGTCACTGTCTTCAAGCCCGTGGCTATCGACGTCGCCGGATTCGACCGCGCTAAAGTCGACATCACCGACGCCGCGCAAGTGGAGCAGGTCTTCGCCACCGAAGATCCCGCCATCGTCATCAACGCCGCCGCCTACAATCAGGTGGATGTCGCCGAAAAGGAACCGCTGCCCGCGATGCAGGCCAACGGGCTCGCGGTCCGCAATCTCGCCATGGCTTGCCGCCAGCATGACGCGCGCCTGGTTCACTTCTCCACCGATTATGTTTTCGACGGGACTGCTTGGACGGGCGTACGTCGAAGAAGACGCTCCGCAGCCTCTGGGTGCCTATGCCGTGTCTCGAAACTCGCCGGCGAGCTCTACGCGCAGGCCTATCTGGACCATCCGCTGATCATTCGGACCTCGGGCGTGTTCGGTCCGGGTGGGCTCGACACCGCGCGCGGCAATTTCATCGAGACCATGCTGCGGCTGGCGGCGCGGCACTCAGCCGATCCGCGTGCTGAACGATCACGTCGCCTCGCCCACCTATTCGCCGTTTCTGGCCGCCCGCACGGCCGACCTGGTGGATCGCGATCTCACCGGCAGTTTTTCACGTCGGCGGAGGCCAAGCCGATTTCCTGGTTCGATTACGCGGCTATGATTTTTCGCGTATCGCCGGCCTGCATCCCGAGCTCAAGCCGACCAACGAGCGCGAGTTCCGCACCGCCGCGCGCCGCCCGAAATATTCGGCGCTGTCCAACGCCAAAATGGAACGCTGCGGCATAGAGCCCCTGCCGCCGCTCGAAACCGCGGTCAAGCTGTACATGCAGGAACGCGCGCGCCGCGTGCGAACATAATTCCCGGGATTAACCAGGAGATTCGATGGCTCGCAAAGAAGCTGCTCATGCTGGTCGGCGATTACGTCGAGGATTACGAAGTGATGGTGCCGTTTCAGGCGCTCGCGATGGTGGGGCACGCGGTCCACGCGGTGTGCCCGAACAAGCGCGCGGGCGATTCGGTGCGCACCGCCATCCACGATTTTGAGGGCGATCAGACCTACAGCGAGAAGCGCGGCCACAATTTCACTCTGAACGCCACATTCGACGATGTCAAGCCCGAGAACTTACGACGCGCTTGTGATTCCCGGCGGGCGGGCTCCCGAGTACATCCGCCTGAATCCGCGCGTGCTCGATATCGTGCGCCACTTCGCCACCGCCGATAAACCGATCGCCGCGATCTGCCACGCGGCGCAATTGCTGGCCGCCGCCGACGTGCTGGAGGGCAAATCCTGCAGCTGTTATCCGGCCGTTGCGCCCGATGTCACGCGAGCGGGCGGAACCTTCGTCGACCTGCAAATGACTGAGGCTCACACCTGCGGGAAACTCGTCACCGCGCCCGCCTGGCCGGCGCATCCGGCTTGGCTCTCGCAGTTTCTTGCAGGTGCTCGGCACCCGCATTGAGCTTTAGTTCCCGCGCGGAGAATCCCAGCCCGATGGCGTGCCCATCGGCATGTTCTTCATGAACGCTTCCACCGCGTGGATCTGGCCGCCATAGACTTTGAACGCTTCCCAGACCATCAACGTATCGCCGGGGACGCGGCTCGATCCTTTTCCGAAATCCATGCGGAGCAAAACGATGCCGAGATCTTCGTCCACGGCCGCGACACGATACTTGATTTCGGACAGCGTCGGAATCTTCTGCCATTTAATCTCCACGCAGCCCGGCATGAAAGTGCAGCCCGGGCCGGCCATCAGGCGTCCGTTCTCGAAGCGATAGGCATCGGCGGCGAAGGGAGCATCGACCGTGACGAAGCTGCCGGTTTTGAGACCGGCCGGATAATGCTCGGCTATCTTGACGGCTTCTTCGCGCGTGTTGCGCTGGGATGGTTCCGGCATCATCAGCATGGCTTTGGTAGGGGACTTGCAACGCTTCGACGTCGAAGATGGACCCTTCGGCCTTGCTTCGGGTTACCTGCGTTTCGACTTCCGCGATCTTCCGGTCCGACAACTTTCAGCCGCAGCATCAGCATCACCGGCGAGCCCGACTCCTCAACGATGTCTTGAGAAGCAGCAACTCCCTGCCGTACATCCAAGATGTCGAAGCGGTACGGACGAAGCTTCGTGGCGTTCTTCCATAGCGGACTCTCGCCCAGCTTCACTCCACGGTGTCTTCCGTGAATCGAACATTGGCTGCCACGGGAACCGCATTCGGATTGTGAGCTACCAGCGCGTTCAAATATTGAGTGGTGATGCCGCGCAGGCAATCACGATCGCACGTGACATTCTCCGGACGCGCTGCACCAGCCATCAGCACGAGGCCGAGGATAAAGCGCAGTCTCATTTGGCAGGTGCGGGCGGTGCACCAGGAGGAGCCGGCGCTCCGGGCGGCCGATCCGTGAGCGTCTGTCCCTCGGCCGTGGTTACGGAAACAAATAGCGCTCCGGGCTCACCGCTTTTTGTCGGATGGCCGACCACCGTCACCTTGTCGCCCGGCTTGAGGGACGTTGACTTCCAGCCCGCGCGAACCAACACGAACGGAGCCGTCATCTCGATGTTCCAGGTCTCAACGGCGCCTTTATCATTGGTAACTTCCAGCTCGATCCAGGAATGCGGATTGGCCCATTTGAATTGCTTGACGGTCCCCACCAATGTCACGTTCTTGGCGCGATCGAAACCTTCCATGGAGTGGTGGGCGAAGGCCGAGCCGGCCAACATAAGCCCCATTGCAAAGGTACACGCGAGGAGTAATCGTCTCATATTTCTCTCCTAATGAATATTCACGGATTTCGAAGTTACGCTCGGCATATGCGCGTTCAAATCCGGCAGGCACGAGGCTTCCGTGATGTCGGTATCGTCCACCCGCCGCCAGCGCTTGGTCATCTTCCACTCGCCCACCCAGTTCTTGGGGTCGATGAAAGTGTACTCGATCTCGAGCGTAGCTCCGTCACCGATCAGGCGCATACGTTCGATGATGTGAAGCTGATCGCTCGCCGGAATTCCGTTGTCGATCCAGTGATGATCGTCCACGAAGCCGACGCGTGTCCACCACCAAGTAGTCGCCGTCCCAATGCCCGATGGATTCGCCATTGAAGCTCGGGATGATGACATCGGGATCGGTGTGTTTGCGGCCGTCCAGATAGATGATGCGCGTGCTGTTCATGAATCCGCTGACCATGAAAATCACGGTGGGCTTCTGGATCATGGCGATCGGCCACACGCGCGTCATGATCACCGGCAACCCGGCGGGCCAGCATTGGCCGATGTCGTCATGATACGCCTTGCCCTCCGCACGGGCTTTCTTGGCCGCGTCTACTTGCGCTTGCGCCGCGGGCGTCAGCTTAACGTCCGGCGGAGGAGTGAAAGTGAACGGATTGTCGCGCGCGAAGGCGTGTAACCAGGTTCCCGTAATGTCGAATGGAGGGGCGGGACGAGGCTTGGCGATGTTCGCCGGGGCGAGCGCGCCCAGTTGGGCGGGTGGCGGCGCAGGTGTCGGAGGGGCCGGCGCGGAAGGCGCTTGGCGCCCAGGCTGCCGCGGCCATTGTCAGCAGGGCCGACGCTGTTACTAGAAATCGCTTTGCATGTAATTCTCCTGTTCGCCCTATTTATCGTGCAGCTTCAGTCTCACCACGCCATTTTCGTCGACGTATTCACGATTGTTGTCGCACACAAATTCGACCATCTCATAATCCGCGGGCATCTTCTTGAAGGCCACCGTGTAAACCACCGGCTTCTCCAGCACAACGGGGTCGTCGATCGTGATCTGGTCGTGCAAAATGTCTGGAGCGATCAGCCTGATCCGGTCCGTGACGCGCATCTGGGGGCTGTGCGGCATTCCGCGATAGCCGGAGACCGCAGGCTTTATACCCACCGTGTCGATCACCAGCGTGTCACCGTCCCAATGGCCCACTGAGCGGCCGTAGTAGCCTGGCGCGACGTCCTCGATTTTCAATTGCGGCCGGTCCATATAAACTCGGCGCACTTCGCTGAACGCCTCCGAAATAATGGTCACCTGCTTCGGGCTTTGAATGATCTCCACGGGGTAAATGGCAATCGACATCATGGTCGGCACGCCATACGGGATGCAGCGCACTCCTGAGCTGTCCAGTTGCTCGCCGCGCTTTGCCGCCGCGGCCTCCTTGGCGCGCCGCTCCTGGTAGGGCTTGTCGTACTCCGGCTTCAAGACCAACGGGCTGGGCGCGGGCGGCCGGAACTTCGGATCGGACCCGGGCCGCCTCTATATATGCCCCAAACGCCCGTGAGATCGGGTGGACTCGCGGCCGATTGGGCATAGGAATCGCCGGGAGCGAAGGCGAGCAGCGTGGCGGTACAAATCTTCAGGTTCATTTTTGTGTGGGCGCAGGCGGCGGTTCCTGGCGCGGTCCGTTGAACAGCACCTTCCCATCCGCCAAAGTAACTTGTGAAAGGAATCCGCCATTCTGCCCACTCTTCAACGGATTGATGATGAGTGTGAGTTTGTCGCCGGCTTTGATGGTGCTGAATTTCCATCCGCTCTGCATAAGGATGCTGGGACTGCCCAATTCGATGCTATAGTGCTTGACGCCCTTTTCATCCGGAACATCGATTTCGATGTAGGCGTGCGGGTTGGTCCATTCAAACGAAGTGATCGTGCCAGTGAGCGTGATGCGCTTCGTCATGTCGAACATAGTGAAGGAGTGATGCGCCCAGACCGGCGCGGCGAGGGCGAGCAGGCCCGCGGCTATCATCGCCATGCTCAGCGAGGCGATGCCCAGCTTGGTCCGGAATGCATGCAAAACTTTCATCGAATGCCCCTCTCTTTTGCTTCGCCCATTCTATTCTCCTGGCCGCGTCAACGCAACATTGGGTCGTGGGTGTGTCGTTAGCACGTTAGTTGTCCGGTGTAATTAGTACGTGAGTTGTCCGGTCCAGGCCGGGCAGGCGAATCTGGCGAGGTGGAACCGAGTCAGATGATACCCGCCCGAGAAACGGAGCGGATGATGAAACTACAGGACGTAATTCTAAAGGCGATGGCCAAGAAGATCACCTGGATCCAGGCAGCCGAGATCGCGGGCATGAGCGTTCGCAACATGCAGCGCAAGCGGCAAAGCTATCAAGACTACGGCTACAACGGTTTGTTCGATCAGCGCCGGGGCAAGCGCAGCGTCCATCGAGTTCCGATGGAGACCGCCGAGAAGGTGCTGGCGCTGTACCGGGACAAGTACCCAGACTTCAACGTGCGGCACTTTCACGAAAAGCTGACCGAATCGGAGAACATCCACCTGAGCTACAGCTGGGTGAAGCAGGCTCTGCAAGGCGCGGGACTGGTAGCTAGGCGGCGCAAACGCGGGCCGCATCGCCGTCGGCGGCCGCGGCGCCCGATGCCCGGAATGCTATTGCATATTGACGGCAGCAAGCATCGCTGGTTCCAGGATGACCGCGACTACGACCTGATCGTGATTCTGGATGACGCCACCAGCGAGATCTATTACGCGCAGTTGGTGGACGAGGAGTCGACCCGCACGGTGATGCAAGGAGTGCGCGAGGTGATCGAGCGCAAAGGACTGTTCTGCTTGCTTTATAGTGACCGGGGCAGCCATTTCTTCTACACGCCCAAAGCCGGTGAACCAGTGGACAAGAACCGCCCGACGCAACTGGGCCGGGCGTTGAAGGAGTTGGGAATTCAGATGATCGCAGCTTATTCGCCCCAGGCGCGGGGACGTAGCGAGCGCAGCTTCGGGACCTGGCAGGGGCGCTTGCCGCAAGAACTGCGGCTGGCTTCGATGAAGACTTTGGAAGAGGCCAACCGGTTTCTGATCGAACACTACATTGCCGAATTCAACCGCAAGTTCACCATCCAGCCTGCCCAGAAGGGCACCGCGTTTCGCCGCTCGGGGCGCAGCGATCTGGACTGGATCTTTTCCATCCAGACCGAGCGCGTCGTGAGCAAAGACAACACGGTGGCTATCAAAGACCGCTGGTGGCAGATCGACAAGTGCCGCTGGCGGCACACACTGGCGGGCCAAACCGTCACCATCCATGAACAGCTGGATCAATCCGTGTCGATTCGATACGGCCCCCACGTCGTCGGACGTGACCCGGAAGGCCGTGGAAAAGACGGGGCCCTGGAAGTTGCGGAAAACCAACCCCAGGTTTCCCGCAACTCCCACCGCCCCTTGGAAATCGCCTCCGGCGATTCCCACTTTCCCACCGCCTCGACGACGGTTTCTCCTCTCTCTCCCAAATCAAAGGCGAAGAGGATAGCATGAAAACCAGACCGGACAACTCACTTGTTAATAAAACCGGACAACTGCAAAAGCTTACGACACATTGGGTCGTGGGTGGTGGGCTGTAGCAGCAGGCCTTCAACCAATGATGGCAGTAGTTGCGAAGATCGGCGACACAAGCGCCGCATCCCCGCGAATCACGGCTTGAGCCAGAGCCTTCTCGCGGTCCATTCCTTTGGTGAAGACCCGCCATGCGATGTCCTGTGGGAGAACAACCTCAGCTGCCGGCTCAGTGCGCGAGTTAAGAACTAGTGTCCACTGCTCTTCTTTGTGGACGAACCACACTCCCCCCGCCTCGCCTGAAATTTCGAACCGCACGGCAGTCCCGGGCGGCGCTATGGTGTGCCGAAAGTTATAGGGCAGTGCTCGCACGAAGGCATCCAGCACCGGCGCCAGGAAGTATGGATCGTAAAGTGGTGGACGACCCGTGGCATCCCGAATCTGCTGCTGGTGGTGCCACCGCTCCGTGAATTCGCGGGCGATATCCAACCATCGCGGAGCCGGTTGCGGACCTGCCCAACTGACTGGACCGCCCATCGCCATCGGGTCAAGAGCGGCAAAGCACGCGTCTACTTCAGGTCCCGTAAAGGCTAGAAACTCTATCAGCAGGCGCGGGCTCATCCGGCGCGCTGCCAGGACCCATTCAGCATTTAGACGGTTCACCAGGTCGACGAGTTGGCGGTATTCCAGTATTTCTGAGTCGGACGGATGAAACCGATCGCGCTTGCTCGCGAGAATCCAAACATCGCCGCCGAGCAGGTGTGCGGCTATGTCTCTTACGGACCACAATGGGGCCGCGGTGGGGCGCTCCCAATCCGCGTCGGACAGACCCTCGAGGAGACCGAGCAACTCTCGCCGCAATGCGGGAAAGCGGTCCGCGACCACGATCTCAACTGGGCGTTCCATTGTGGCTCCAGGGTACCAGTACAAAATCGCTCTGGTAATGGGAAGGTACGGTATCTGTAATCCAGAATGCTTCTCTTATACTGGCTTCTAACCGCAAGCCGAGTCCAGAGTCTTTACTGTGGGCTTCGGCAGGTTCTTTGGAGGACTGAATGAAAGCTTTCTTGATTATTTTCGCGGCTGCTAGCCTTACCTGCGCCGCGGCCAACGCGGACACCGTTTTCGACATCAACGGCACTGTCGGGGATATCTATGGCACTTCCACGCCTTCAGATTTTGGATATACCAACTTAACGGCAACGGGCACAATCACCATCGACACAACTAGCGGTGCAGTGGACGGCATCGACCTCACCGTGGAAACCGATCCCAACGAGTTCATCAACGTCCTGGCTTGCAGCTCGGATTGCACATACACCTTTAACACCGCATTCAACGAATACGGCCTCCTGGACCTGGGCACCAGCCTCGCCGGTTATACCGGTGGTTCCCTGGCAGCCGACTCCTGGATTTACTTGGACAACCCCAGCGGAGAGTTCGGCGGATTGGGCATTGGAGCAGGTGGCTCTGGTGTGCAGTACTATCTCTCAGCCAGCCTGACTGCTGAGACCGCGGCCGCTCCGGAACCGCGCTACACCGTGGCCCTGCTCGGGCTCGGCATGCTTGGTTCGCTCCTGTTTATTCGGCGACGCCGGCAAGCCTAAGAGCAGCCGGAATTCAAAACGCGGAATTCAGAATTCAGAAGCTTAGAATTCTGGATTCCGTTTCTTCTTTCTACTCGTGGCGCAGGGCTAGCAGCGGATCCACTCGAGCCGCGCGTCGCGCCGGAACATAAGCCGCCAGCATGGTGACAAGCAAGGCGGCCACCATCAGCAGCGGATACGCGATTAGGTTTAGAGTAGTGTTATTCCCGCCAAGGAACGCCGCCCCCAGAGCTCGCAGAGCGGCGAAGCTAAAAATCAGCCCCACGCCCAGGCCGCAAGCAGCCAGCACGAAGCCTTGCTTCAATACCATCCACAAAACTTCACCCTGTGCGGCGCCGATCGCCATCCGGATCCCTATCTCCCGGGTCCGCGTGCTGACAGCGTAGGAAACCAATCCATAGAGACCGATCAACGCCAGCAGCATCCCCATCAGGCCCATCGCAGCTACCAGTTTGACAATCACCTCGGTGGTCTGGATGCCGCGCGCCTGGTAAAAATCCTGCATGGTCCGGGCCGCTAGAACCGGCATGTCGGTGTCCAGTCCGCCGACTATTTTGCGCAAGGGCACAGTGAGGTCCGCGGCCCCGGCAGCGGTCTCCACCATCAATACCATTCGCGACGAAGGATTTTGCAAGTGCGGCAGGTAAATAAATTCGGTGGGCGATTCCTGCAGACTAATGTACTTGCCATTCCTGGCGACACCCACGATCTCAACCAATCGGCCGTTCCGATCGTTCAAGCGGAAGCGCTTGCCGACTGGATTCTGCGCCGGCCAATAATGCTGGGCGAAGGTTTCATTCACCACCGCCACGCGCGGAGAACTCGCCGTATCAGTCGCGCGAAAGCCGCGTCCTTCGATGATCGGAGTCTGCATCGTCTCGAAATAGCCGTCGCTGACGCGGCTGCCCATCGCTTGGATGTTTTGCTTGGCTCGCGGAAGCTCATAACCCTCCGGCACCAACCCAGTCCCCTCAGCTTCCACCGTCAACGGCATAAAGGAGGAGAGCGCCGCCGAGTTTACCCCGGTGACCGATCGCGACCGGTCCAGAAGCTGCTTGAAGAACTGTTTCGTTTGATCGTTGCTATAGTGCACCAGGCTGGTATCGAAGGTCATCATCAGCAGATGGTCGGTCCGGAAGCCTGGACCGCTCACCAGATCGCGCCGGAAGCCGACATACATGAACGTTGCCACCGCGAGCAACACAAAAGATATAGCGACCTGCGAAGACACCAGGAAGTTGCGCCCCCACAGGCGTCGCCGTCCAACTGGTGCGGCATCGCTGTTCTTGAGAGCTCCGGTCAGGTCCGTGCGCGTGGTTTGAAGCGCGGGACCTAGGCCGAACAGGAGTACGCTGGCCAGCGCCACCGCCAGGCTGAAGGCCAGGGCTCTCTGATCGATTTGAAAGACGAATACAACTGGCACGTCGGACGGATAGGTAATCCCTCGTAGCAAAACCACTCCTCCATAGCCCAACGCTATTCCCACCAGTGCTCCCGCCACCGCCAGCATCAGGCTCTCGGTGATCAATTGGCGGATCAACCGGACACGTCCGGCGCCGATGGCGAGGCGCAAAGCGATCTCCCTCGCGCGTACTGGCGCACGGCTGGTCAATAACACCGCGACATTCGCGCAGGCCACCAGCAGAACCGCCCCTGCCAGGGTCATGAGCATGATCGCCATGGCAAGCATTTGCGGTATGCCTTTGATTCTGGCTTGAACTTCGGTGCGCACTGCCATGTTCTGATTCCGATTGGTTTCGGGGTATTGTTTTTCAAGAGCGGCAGCGATGCTCGATATTTCGGACTGAGCCTGGGCGATGCTCACGCCGGGCTTCAAACGGCCCTTGACGGAGAGATAACGGTGATCGCGACGCTCCAAGGGGCTGGTCGAGGCGCCGCTTGCTGAGCCACCGTCGAGCCGAGGCAACATCATCAGCGGAGCGTAGAACGCCGGCTGAACCCATTGGTCCAGTCCGGTGAACTCGACGGGGAGGACGCCGATCACGGTGAAGGGGATTCCGTTCATCTGGACGGTTCGCCCCAAAACCGCGGGGTCGGAAGCGAACTCCTGCTCCCAAAAGTTATGCGTCAGGACCACCACTGCGTCGCGTCCGGGGACCTGCCCCTCATCGGGCCGGAAAGCGCGCCCCAGCTCCGGTTGGATTCCCATGACGGAGAAGAAGTTGCCACTCGCCACCACTCCCATCTTCACGCTGGGCGACGCATTCGGGGTGGTTTTGAATCGCACCTGGTCAAAATCGAATGCCGCCAAACCGGCAAAGCTCTGGCTGTGATCGCGAACATCGACGTAATCCGGATAGGACGCGCGGAGGAAATCGTATTGGGATGCCGAGATCTGGAAATTCGTCGAACCCAGGGTGAGGACCTCGCGAGGCTGTGGAACCGGCAAAGGCCGAAAGAGCATCATGTCGGCCATGCTGAACATCGCGCAATTCGCGCCTACTCCGATGGCGAGTGAAAGCACGGCCACCAGCGTGAATCCGGGATTCTTGACGAGCATCCGGCAACTGTGGCGCAGATCCTGCCACAGCCGTTCCAGCCACAGCCAGCCCCATGCCGCCCGAGTGTCCTCTTTCACTCGCAGCACCGGCCCGAGTTTGCGTCGCGCGGCAATCCGGGCTTCGTCCGGCGGCATGCCTCGGGCGATATTCTCCTCCATTTGACGATCCAGATAATCTTCGATCTCGCGATCGAGACTTTCCTCGCGGCGGCGCCAGAAACTCATGATTTCCCCTCCTCTTCGGCAGGCTGCATAATGCGGCCGATGGCCTGCGTCAAACGCTCCCACTTGGAGGACTCCGCGGTCAGATGTTTGCGGCCCTTGGCCGTCAGACTGTAAAACTTGGCCTTGCGGTTGTTCTCGGAAACGCCGTCCTTAGCCGCCAGCAACCCCTGACGCACCAGACGATGCAGCGCAGGATAGAGCGAGCCGTGCTCCACCTGCAGCACTTCCTCCGATCCCAGCTCGATGGCGTGCGCGATGGAGTGGCCGTGCGCTGGACCGAACAGCAGAGTCCGCAGGATGAGCATATCCAGGGTGCCTTGCAGCAGATCGATGCGGTTTTGTTCGCGTTCGGTAGACATTCTGCCTGAGTGTAGCGGCACTTAGGTAGAATGTCAAGGGGAGTCAGCCGGGGTGTGATCGGGCTGTTTTAGTTTTCGGTCGGCGTCTTCTCAACGTGGTCGACGATCAGCTGATCTACCATCGCCTTGCGAGACTCCAGCTTCAATCCCATCGATTGCACCGCATCCGCTAGAGAGGTGCCTCCCCCCCGCCGGGATCCGACGCCACCGGTACGTTGCCCGGCCCCCCGGCTCCGCCCGCTGTGCCGGCAGGTGCGCCGGGAATATCCACGCCTGCGGCCCTGGCCATGGCGATGATCTCAGCCAGCCCGAGGTCCACCGTTGCATCGTAGTTGCCCTGGATCCCGGTCATGTCTACAACCTGCTTCCCCCCGGTTCCACCCAGTTGCGTAAACAACTGCGTGATCATATCCGCAAAGCCGGTCATCGTCGTCATGCTGAAATCTACGTGAAGCGTCCGCGTGGCCGGGTCCAGCCTGTACGACATTTTGCCTTTCAGTCCCATATCGATGACCGAACCTCCAGTAGTCATGTCGATCTTGACGCGCACGGGACCGTCGGAACCATCCATTTTCAATTCGCCTGGCTTCAGGGGCGCGCTCTCGTCGATGGCTACTGGCTTGCTCGGCCGAAGCCTTCAACTTCGGCCCACCCTTGCCGACCACCAGCGCCAGCACCGGGTGTTCAGCACTGGCGCGATGCGTCGTCAGCTGGAACCGCTCTTCGAGAAGCGTTTGCAGCATTTTGGGCGCGTCTTCTTTTTTCGATCCCTCGGGCATCTTGGCGACGATGTCGAAATGCGTAGTAGTCATCCAGTCGGGTCCGGTGATCTGGTAGGGCTTCACGCCGTAGGCGTAGCTCATCAGCGACCTCAGATCGAGGTACCGGTATTCCGCGCGGACAGAGTCGACATTTGCTCCGATGGGCATCTTCCCACCAGCCTGCAGTGCGGCTGCGATTTTGGCTGACGTCCATCGGCGGAGACGGTTTGATGGTGGCCACTTCGAAAGCGGGCTTGGTTTGGGCGAAGGCTGCAGTGGCGGCAAGCGCCAGGCCGATCGTGATTTTGCTCAATATTGGTCGCATCTCGTTTAAGTATCCTTTCTATTTCCGCGCGGTAAGACTATCGTATCTTCGTCCAGAGCCGCGCGCATCGACTCCAGCGCTCGTCGGCGCGCCAGGCTCCGAATTCTTACAGCGGCGCCGGGTCCTGGTCATGAAAAATCTCTTCGATGCGCAGTCCGAAGAGCCGGGCGGCCCGGAAGGCCAGCGGCACGTCCATGAGGTCATGGCTGAAATCGGGGCTCGGTTTGACGCTCGCGGCAATCTCCAAGAAGGCGCGGTTCGTGCCCATGGCGACGTGGATTTGGATTTCCTGGGTCAGCATCGTCTCTGTCATGATCCACGACCGCCAGCGCGGCGACGCATAAGGTCGCGATGAATTTGTACATAAATATCCTATTTAACTTTCCGTCGCAAGACTACTCGTCCGATCCTCGTCATGAAAAATCTCTTCGATGCGCATTCCGAAGAGCCGGGCGGCACGGAAGGCCAGCGGCAGGCTGGGATCAAACTTGCCCGTCTCGATGGCGTTGACGGTCTGCCGCGATACGTCGAGAGCGTCGGCCAACTGGGCCTGAGTCCAGTCGCGCTCGGCGCGCAGCACCTTCAGCCGGTTCTTCATCGGTACCGCCAGTTGCCGTACAGGACGCACACCATATACGTCAGGACTCATGAGATCCACCAGTGACGAGATGTCCGCCTTGAAGGGAATCACGTGGTACTGCGTCCAGCACCGAAAACGGGACGCCGGCGATCACGGCGACGCCCACAGTGATCGCCAGGGCGTTGAGATAAACCTTCTGCTGGAGCTCATCCAGGTCCGCGATGTACCTTTTGTTGGCCAGGATCATGCCGACGCCTACGGCGACGTTTAGACCGACCGCCAGCAGGGTGAACACCACTGCCTTATTCCAAAGAAATTTCGGCCCGAACCCCATCAGCGCCGTGGCCGCCACCCACGCGACGTCCCAGCAGGAGAGCCGTATGGTGTTCTTCCAGATCCGCGACTGATAGCGATTCGCGGGTGGTTTCAGTTGATTCATAATGTCTCCAATCGTTGTCTTTGTGTAAAGTCTAGTTGACAATCGAAGTGTATCCCGGTCCCGGGATGGTGTCAAGTGTTATTTACAAAAAGACGTGTTTTGTTGATTCAGTAAACCTGCTGAGACAAGACAAACATTTACAGCCTGTCGCCATGTCCCGCCTCCGTCTTTCGTGTTGTAATCTGGTGAGGGGCCGATCGACCGAATTTCAGTTAGCTGGCGGTTCACCCAGGTTTGCCGGGTTTGCCGCTCCCGATTCAATGAAAACTAAAAAAAACATTACTCTTCTTGTGCTTCTCCTCACCGCGTGCGCGGTCGAGTGTGCCGCTCAACCCGCTTTTAATCCGGACGGCGACGCGTTGTTGGGCGGAACTTACTATATGCGGCAGGTTTTCTATTTCTTGTCCACCCAGGGCACGGTCGCCGAAACCGTCAACGTCCAGGGAAACATTGCTTTCAGCGGCGACGGAAACTACGACTTTAGCGGATCGGTCCTCGACACCGCGGTCGGCACCAAGCCGCAACTCTTCAGCACGACCGGCAGCTATGTGATCTCGGCCAGCGGCGAGGGCTACATCAGCCCCATCTATCAGACCGTTCTGAACGGCAGCATCGTCGGACTGGTATCCCAGGGGATTTTCATCGGCAGCATCCCGGGGACCGTCGGCTGTAATTCGTTGTTTATCGCCGCGCCAGTGGGCCCGACGCAAGCCACCAACTCCACGCTGAACGGCTCTTACACGGTGGCGTACTTCGATCCCCTGTTTCTGCCCAGCGCCAGCGCGCTTCCGGGCGGCGACGCGTTCTTCAACATGTCCGCCGACGGGAACGGTAATATCGGGAACATTAGTGCGACCAGTTATACCGGAACCAACACCACCTCGACCTCTCTATCGCTTTCCGGAGTGACGTACGCTTTCAGCAACGGCGCCGCGCAGTTCAAGTTCGGGGGCAAGGACGGTTCCAGCTTGCTCGCCGGCACTCAGCTGCTGTATATTTCGCCGGACGGCAATTTCATCTTCGGAGGCTCCTACAACGGTTACGGTATGTTCGTTGGCGTGCGCGCGGCAACCAGCCCGCCGTCCAATTACGACGGCCTCTACTACCAGGCCGGAGTGAACCTGAATGAATCCACGGCTGGCAGCACCAGCGGTTACCCTCTGTTGAACACCTACTACGGGTCGCTCCTGGCATTCTCCGGGAATATCATCGGGCACCAGGCGTTAAGTGGCGTAACGTTGATGAACTACCGGAGCTTGAGCGAACTGCTGATCTTCGGCGGCTCGAACAATTTCACATATTCCGACTCCTACACGCTGAATAACGACGGCAGCTCCGACGACGCCGCCTTCAGCCAGCATTATGCGAGTAGCGCGAACGGGTTAATTCGCGTCGGATATGGCGTCGGCCCACACCTGTCGCTGAACGTGGCGCTAAAAGCGCCCACCTTCAAAGGTTCAGGCATATATCTGAGTCCGGTGGGCGTGGTGAACGCGGCGAGCTCCGCGCCTTTTACGGCCCAGGTGGCTCCCGGAGAATTTCTCACGTTGTACGGTTCCGGTCTCGCGCCCAGCGGCATGTCCGCACCTTCGCTTCCGCTGCAGGATAAATTGAACGGCGTGCAAGTAATGATTAACCAGGTGGCCGCGCCAATCAACTATGTGAGCCCTACCCAGATCAACGTGGTGGTGCCCTACAATGGCGCCGGATCGATCGCGCACATTCAGGTGATCAATGGCAACAATAGTTCCAACATCGTGACGGTGCTGGAGGGCTTGACTGCCGTGGGCGCCTTTACCAACAATCCGGAGGGCGGCCTGGGGTATGCAGCCGCGCGTCATTCCGACTTTTCGGTGATCACCAACTCGAGCCCGGCGAAAAGTGGCGAGAAGGTCTCTTTGTATCTTGCGGGGATGGGCGCCGTAAACCTGCCGGTAAAGGACGGAACGGCAGCGCCGAGCAATCCACCCAGCGTTACGACGGCGCTGCCGCTGGTGTTCCTGCTCGATTCGGCCGGCCACTACTTACAAGCCACGGTCGGGTTCTCCGGCCTGGCTCCGGGCTTCGCCGGTTTGTATCAAATCAATTGCACGATTCCCTCGGGCTTGGTTGCCGGCAACGCGTGGCTCGAAATCGGTGGACCGGATTCGGCCTCTTTCGCGGGGCTGCTACCGGTGACCGGGCAGTAACGCGATCACTCGGCGCGATTACTCAAGTCTCGCAACCGCGCCGTTGGCGATAAACGCGCTAAAGAAGCCTTCGTTGAGTCCGGGTGAGCCGGCTGCTGTGAAGTGGTTCTCAGCAACTCCCGCGATCTGAAGACTGACGCCGTGCACGCCTAGCGCTCCATAACCGTCGGTGGGAAGCAATTCTAGAATCGCGGATGGAATGGTGAACGATTCCCTCGACGCATCCGCGGTGCAAATGAATTCGACCCAGGAAAAATCCGAGGCAGTGACAGGCACAGCGGTGTAGCCGAAGATGGTCACGACCGAGAATGCCGAGCTGCCGGTCCAAGTCAGCGTAAGATTCTTCGAACGATTGATGCTGGTTGGGAGATTGGTAGGGACCACGGACGCCGGCAACGTCAAGTCCCAGGTGAATGAATCCACGTTGGAGCCGCCGGAGCCGTTAGTGACCGTGTAATCTCCGGGCGAAAGATAAAATGGCGCGGCGCTGGCGAGGACATCCCCGTAAACGCCGGTGGAAATCTGGGAGACGTCTTTCTTACCGGCCGGTCCATTCAGCGTCAACTCCGAGCCGGTGTGCAGACCGGTGGGCACAATCGGATCCGTGACGTTCAAGGTGGGAGCATAGGTCTCATAGGCGATGCAATTGCCAACGGATGGGCTGGTGGTGCCACCGAAGGATCGAATGAGGCTGTTGAGCGGGAAGCTTACGAATGCCGCGCCCAACTCATCGTCATGGCCGGCGACGTGGGAGAGTTCGACGCCCGCGAGATTCAGTAAGCCGGTGGAGACCGCCGTTTTGAGATTGGCCTCCGTCAACGCATTGAACGTGTCGCCGCAAGTGGTTTGGCCGTCTGGAGAGATAGACGTCGTAGTGACATTGCTGGTGACGCCCTTGACGACGACTGCGAGGGTGGTCTTGCATCCCGTGGTGATTCCGTCCGGGACCGTGAAGGCGATCTGATCGATGGATGGCGAATTGCTCCGCCCGGCATAGAGCGGGGTGACCAGTTCGTTTCCAATAAGGACCTTAACTTCTCCCACGTCCAAGTTGAGCGTCTTCGGCGGTCCGTCGGCTTCATCGCCAGTGACTGCGCCCAGGCCGCTGCCCCATATAATCAAAACCTGGCCAGGGTGCGCGGCGTTGACCAGCGTGATCGCTTTGTAGTTGAGATCGGTGACGACGCCGGGACCCGTGCCGTCGGAGTTAAGTGCGAACGTGCCGAAGCTGGCGGCCACAACCTGGATTGGGAAAGTGTTCGAATCGCCCTGGTAGGAAAGCGTGAGCGTTCCAGTGCCTTTGGGCGTAGCCGACGGAAGAATCGCGGCGACCTGCCCAGTGTAGGTGTAGAGCATGATGCAAGTCTCGGTCACGCCGCCTACCGTTGCCTTTACGATGGTGCCCGCCAGCCCCTCCGTAGTGGGCAATGGAAACGAGTTTGGCGCCGACTGCAAAGTAGAAGGACCGAGCCCGCTCCCGCTCACGATGAACATAGCGCCTTGCGCGATACCGGAATTAGGCAACGAAGGAGGCAGCCAACTGGCGGCGTTAATCACTCCATTGATGGACGGGGCCGCGGCCAATGTGGCGGCGCAAGCTACGGCCAGGCCAGCGAGGCTAAGTAGTCGCATGAAAACCTCTTGGAAAGAGATTATATCATCCGGTTGAAATAGCCCCGCATTACCCGCGGTTAGCGCGCTTCGGAGATTAGCTTCGTGTCATTCTCTGCCAGCAGCCGCTCGATGGTCGAGGTGAATTCCTGCTTCAATTCATCGTTAAACTCGCCGCTGGCGGGCGCCGCGAAACCGGCATGAATGTGTTTCACGCGACCGTCACGTCCGACGAAGAACGTGGCTGGCCAGGTGTTCAGATTCACGGCCTGCGGGACTTTCTCCCACATCTCGGCCGGCGCGCCGGCGATCAGATAGGTGTACTCGACGCCATACTGCTTGATGAATGCACGAACGCGATCGAGATCGTCCTGCTGCTCGGGCTCTTCGAAATCCAGAGCGACAATCTCCAATCCTTGAGCGCGATATTTCTTGTAGAGCTGCACCAGGTATTGCGCTTCGTCGTGGCAGTTCGGGCACCAGGTTCCGGTCACGATGGCGAGCACCACTTTGCCTTTGAACTTGGGGTCTTCGTTCGAAAGAACCTTGCCGCTGACATCGGGGAAGCTATACGCGAAAACCTCGTTGGGATCCTTCATGGTGGTGTGCGTGGTGTAGTCAGCCGGCGCGGGCAGTCCCTTGGCTTGCGCGACGTCTTCGCGATACGCGGTCAGGTTGCCCTGACGCGGGCCTCCACCCTTCTGCGACAGCGCGAGCGATCCGTCCTTGGCCGGGGTGACCTCCAGAAGATAGGGACGCGATCCGTCGAAATGGCTTAACTGCCACTTGCCATCGTGGAACCTTCCGGTCAGCGCGCCGGTGTCGCCGTCCACGCGCAGAATCGCGGCGGTGACATTCGCGCCGGTCTGCTTCACGATGAACCGCCAGGCCTTCTCACCCTTTTGGCTTTCGAAGGGAACAATCCAATTGCCGGCGATGGACGGCGCGTCCGCGGCCGGCGCAGGATCCGCAACATAGCGCTTGGCTGAGAATGCGCTGCCCTCGGGCTTTTGATCGTTTCGCATCTGGATCTTGCCCTGGAGCTCACCGTCTTTGAGCGTAGCGGTGATCTTGGTGAGGTAGTGTTCCTGGTTCAACACCAGCGTGCCGTTTTCATACGAAGCCTGCGTAGTGAATTCTTTGTCGTCGCCGTTATACAGCGTGCCCTTAAGAGTTGCTCCGTCGCCCGAGATGTCGAGGCGGAAGGGGATAACGGCGCCGTTGACGGTGAGAGTGGCGTCCCAACGGCCGTCGAGCGACGTCGCTGCGTCGGCCCAGAGGGCGGTGGCGCCGAAAGCTGCGATCGCGGCCGAGATGCCGAGAATATTCTTTGAGAGAACCTTCATGATGTAGTTCCTTTCCGATATTTGTTCCACTCGTCGGGCAGTCCTGGCTTCGTGGCCAGCAGGATTTCCAGGATCGCTCGTCGATCCTCCCCAGTGAGCTTCGCGAAGTCGGGGCTTTGTTCGCGACCGGTCAAAACTTCCAGTAAACGATGATAGATGTAGCCCTTGGCCGGCTCGGGCAAGGCGTCGAACGCCTCGGAATAGATGAGATAACTGCAGGGATATTTGAAGATGCGCGTGCGCAGATCGAAGTCGCGCAGCGAACGTCCTTGGGGATCGCGCGGGCCTCGCGCGGAGAATTCCTGCGCGAAGGTGGAATCGCCTTTGACGGGACTTTCCAGCGGCGCTTCGTTGGCGAAGAGCAGATAGCGAAGCAGCTCTTCGGCGGGTTTCTCGTATTGCTTGCGTTGATCGTCGGAGAGCGCGCTGGCGGGCTTCGCCGCGGAGAACAGAGCGATCCGGGTTTGGTAGTTCGTCAGGGTGATCAGATTGTGCATCTGCGTTTGATGACCCAGCACGAGATGCGCGACGATATCGCTCGAGCCCGTAAGATAGGCCGCGGTGTTGATGTGCTTCGAAAGGTCGGTGATGTTGGCGCCGGCGGCTCGATCCAGTTGCTCGGGATGGTCCTTGTCTTGAACGACCACGTTTCCCATGTGCTTCTGGCTGCCGTGCGTGCCAGTGACATACCATCCGCCCCAGCGTTCTTTCAACGGGCTTTGCTGGCCGGTGATGAACGACTCGGTCTGGACGGCTTGCGTTCCCGTAGGCGTCGTAAATATCGAGCGCAGCAAGACACCGGGAATGCCGCGCGTGCCGGCCGCGATATGGCATTGGGTGCAATCGAGCTCGGCGCGCTGGAAGACCGGATGGTCGCTCTGGTGTTCGTCCAATATATAGAAGATGGCGCCCTGCATGGGGTCGAACGAAACGAACTCCAGCACTTTTCCGTCGTGCACCTGGCCGACATAGACGTCGTCGTTGAAGTACAGCGCGCGCGGAGCCTGCGGCGAAATTTTCTTGTACTGGAAGCTGGTCTTGGAGAATACCAGCGTCTGCGTGTCCAACGGAATTTCGAGCTTCTCCAGCACCGACTTCAAATAGCCGTGCGTGGGTTCATAGTCCAGCTTGACTTCACCGTGATCGAGCAGCTTCTGAAGCTTTGCAACGGGGTCGGTCACTTCCTGACTGCGATAGTTGATCGGCTGATCGCTAAATGGCACATAGCCTTGATTTCGAACGGCGATTTGCGCGAGCGCGGGGAGCGTCAGGCAGGTCAAGCTAAAACGAAGCCAGGTTGAGATCGGGCGGTTCACAGTCGACTATCTCTACTGAGTTATAGCAGAATGCCGACGACTAGTCAATTGGAGTGTTTTGGGCTATATTGCACGGCATGGCTATGAATATGATGAGATCAGCCGGATTGGCATTGGCTTGGCTTGCAGCCGCTACGATTCAGCTTTCGTATGCACAAGAAAAGGGCACTGTAGTTGTCACCGCCGATCGCATGCTGGACGTGATCGCCGGCCGCATGGTGGATCACCCGCAGATTGTCATCACCGATGGCAGAATCACTTCCGTGGGCGCGCAAGGCGGTGAGATACCGGCGGCTGCGCGCCGGATCGATCTCCCCGGCATGACGCTGCTGCCGGGCCTGATCGACATGCACGTGCATATCACCTGCGATCCGCACTACAGCGGCTACCGGCGCGCTGGAGTTCACCGACAACTTCTGGACGGTGGTGGGCGTGGCCAACGCCAAGCGCACCCTCGAGGCGGGCTTTACCACCGTCCGCAATGTGGGCTCGCGACAACTACGATGACGTCGCCCTCAAGCAGGGGATCGAGCAGCGGCTACATCCCCGGCCCGCGCATCGTGCCGGCGACCTACGCGATCGGAGCCACCGGCGGCCATTGCGACTACACCGAATTCCCGCCCTCGATCACCGCGCCGAGCCCGGCCGTCGCGAACGGCCCGGAGAGATCCGGGCCACCGTGCGCAAGCTTCGCAAGTATGGCGCCGAGGTCATCAAATTCTGCGGCACGGGCGGTGTACTGTCGAAAACCGACACCGTCGGGCGCGCAGCAATACGGCCTGGTGGAAATGAAAGCGCTGGTGGATGAGGCGCACATGCTGGGCTTGCGGGTTGCCGTGCACGCGCACGGCACCGCCGGCATCAAGGACGCCATTCGCGCGGGCGTGGACACCATCGAGCACGCCAGCCTCGCCGACGAAGAGGCCTTCGCCCTGGCGAAGCAGCACGGCACCTAGTTCTCGATGGATATATATGACGACGACTACATACTGGCCGAAGGCGAGAAGAACGGGGTCTTCAAAGAATCGCTGGAGAAGGAGCGCGCCATCGGCCGAAACAGCGCGAGACCTTCCAGGCAGCGGTCAAGGCCGGCGTGAAAATGATCTTCGGCACCGATGCCGGGGTTTACCCGAACGGCTACAACGCCAAGCAGTTCGTGACCATGGTCACCTGGGGCATGACGCCGGTGCAGGCGATCCAGGCCGCCACCGTCAACGCGGCCGAGGCGCTGGGCCGCACCAAAGATGTCGGCGCCATTGCGGTGGGCCGCTACGGCGATCTCATTGGCGTGGCCGGCGATCCGCTTGCCGATGTCGCACCGATTCAGTCCGTGGCGTTTGTGATGAAGGGCGGCGAAGTCGTCAAGGCGCCCGCCAAGTAGCGCTCAGCGCGTAATCTGCGTGTGCAGCGCGGGACGCCGCTTGATGATCTGGTGCGTGCGTTCGCGCGTCATGCGGATGCGGCATCGCAGCGGGTCAAGACCAACGCGGCAGGTGTTCTCGCGAACCTGGAGCCATGTCACCTGATCGTCGCCGGTGATCATCCACGCCGTCGCATTGGTTGCGTAGTTGACTTGCTCCAGATAATAAGCTGCGGTGAGATCGATATCGGCGGCGTCGGCGTTCATCTGCTGGCAATCGTTTTGTGGCGGCGCGGCAGCACCGGCCACTGGCGCGCAATAGTCTTCGTCGTGCTCCAGCAGAACCTTCTTGTTGGAGCCCGTGATGAAGTAGCGCGTCGTAACGGGCGGAACTCGGAAGTCCGCGGACCACTGGCTCAAGTCCTCAGCGAACGGCGGGGGAAGCTGGCTCAACTTGAGGGAATCTTCGTCTTTCACCTGTTTGGAGAAAATGTTGACCGTCGGCGTGGGTTCGCCATTGGTCGGATGGAAATAGAAGCCGCCCAGGGCGACGCCATCCTGCAAATCGATCCACATAAATCCGCGGCCCGCGAGGTACGGCCCACTACGGCCGGAGAGCATCAGGTAGCGACCATCGCGAATCTGGACCGGCTGAGGCGAACCTTTGAGCACCATTTCGAGCGCGTCGGTAAGCGGCATGTCCCGGCCGTAATGGAACTCGCAGTCGGGAATCGCGCTGTGCATCAACTTGCGGAATTGTTTGTCTCGAAAAAGATCGCCTGACGCCGCGCCCGCGAATTGATTCAGAAATGCGAGCTGATCGGCTGGAATCGGTTTTTGGAAGAGGGCTGGATCGTAGCTCTGCGCGTTCACCGACAGAACGGCGAATCCCAGAGCGCATGCGAATGCGACTCCATTCAGTGCCAAGCCCGATTGTACCGCCGCCGGAACAGACCAATCGAGCCCACGCCGAGCCCAATCAGCGCCAGATTTCCAGGCTCCGGGACCGCACTGACAGGACCGGTTGCAGCAACGACGCCGGTCTCCGAGGAGTAATTGGTTACCGTTGTTGATCCGTCCAGGTTCACATCCACGGTGAAGGCAAACCCGTCCGTTGTGTCGCCCGTCAGAGTCGGGGTCGTACCCGCTGCATCGGAAAACATGCTGAAGGCAAACGTGCTGCCCGAAGTGGAGGTTCCGTCTGGCGAACTCAATGCCGGCCCATAAAGACTCACGTCGAACGAAAGGGTCGAACCGAACGTGAACCCCTCGAAGTAGTCGTTGAAGCCGGAGCCGTTATCGAAGGTCAGAGTTCCTGGCAGCGCTCCGCTCGCATCGCCCGTCAACTCAGGGCTTCCTGCCAGCGTACCGTCCGATGTGAAACTTAGGATCTGAAGCGACGCCGATTGGGTCACCAACGAGCCGGGGTTGAAGTTAAAATCGAACGATCCTGTTGTGCCGACGATCGAGGAAGTATCGACCGTCACATCGTAAGTAATCGCATCGGCCATCGCGGTGGCCGCGCATAAGACAAACAGGAACCAGAAGCGCGTACTCATTAGAAGCTCCCTGCGTAGAATTCGGGTGTGAAGTTTATGATCGCGTTTGACGGATTCGAGAACTGCACGGCGACAGTCACGGACCCTCCCGCCGCCAGGCTTTTCACAGTAGGAACTGTGATATATGGACTTCCGTTAAACGTGCCCGCGGAGTTGGCGAGGGTCACACCGGATGGCAGCGCGGTAAGGACGACTTGAAAGTTGGTGGGCGTGGTGATGGTGGTGCTGCCGATATTTTTAATCGTCACCGTTCCAACGAAGTTCTTCGACACGCGGCTGTAGGCGAGTCCGGAAGCGGTCGTCGAGACCTGAGTCGGAGGAATGATCGGAGGCACCGCAACTCCATTGATGCTGGTGATTGTGATATAGCCGACTCCGCTGCCCGGATCGATTGGGTTCAGCGAACTCCACGCGGCGATACCGCCGGCCGTGCCGTTGTAGTTGTCGTTCCAGCTAAAAGGAACCAGAGGGGCGGATGGCGCGCCATTGGGGTAGGTCGCCGAGGCCGGGTAAACGCCAACCAGAGCAGTGCTGAAGCTTAGGTAGCTTCCCGCGGGCGCTATCGTTCCATCGCACTCTTTGGCGCGAATAGCAGTCAGATCCATTAGCTCTGTGGCAGTAAGAGGGCCGGTCGGCAGGCACGGATCGGTAGGGCCGTCGTAGAACTTGAGCATTGCATCGCTGTCGTCGATGATTTCACTCCCGGGCGCCCAAGGTTGCCCCGGCGTTCTCGCGGTGACTGGATCGTAATAGAACGGATACGGATTGTAAATGCTACCGTTGACGACAAAACCTTGGAACCCGCCCTCCGGAATATCGTAAATCGGCGGGGCCACTACTCCGTTGGGTTGGAGTCCCGCAGTGAGAGAGAGGTGCGGACAAAAATTAGAGGTGGCCAGGTTGCCGGGAACCTGCGCGTACATTCCGCTGGGGCACGGAACATTGGTAACTTGCTGTTGCCAATCGAACCCCGTGTAGCCGCAGGCGCTTGCAGCCGCTGCAAGACCCAGCCCGTTAGCAGGCGTATAGGTCGCGCTCATCGTTGGTGTGCCATTCCCCGCTATGGTTACCTCGAACGGGCCGCATGGCGGAGGAGGGGGAGGCGGCGGCGGGGGCGTGCCCTTAGTGACGCAGCTTAGAGTTCCGTACCCGCTGAAGAGTTCTCCCGTATCCTCAAAGCCGAGACTAGCAGCAGTGTTAGTGTCGTTTGGGAACACACTAAGCGTCGCGGTACCGGGGCCGACGAAAGTACCCGGGGTACAGAACTCGAGGATACATGGAACCGGCGGAATCTTGCTGGTCTGTGTATAAGTTGGGCCATCGAGTTGTCCCGTAAAAGTGTAGCTCTCTTGTTGGTTAGTGCCAGGAAATTCGATGGCGCTGATATTGGATGTGTTGGAAGTATACGACCCGGATATATTGACTCCGCCAAAAAAGCCGGTCGCAACTCCATTGCTCAACGTGCAGACAGTAACGGGCGTTTGGCCAAAGGAGATTCCCTGGAGAATCGTGACCAAAACTAACACTCGGGTGATGGTGGGCGCGGGGCCCGTCTCGAAACGCGTAGTACTATTTTTGCTCATAAGGTAGTTCAAAAAGCCTAAACGGCAGCTTCACTTATACCCGGAAAGGTCTAAAATATCCTTAGAGCTGTTCTGAAATTTTCTGAAAGGTTTGTTTTCAATGACTTCGGGAGTCACAAGACTCGAGCGGCGGACGGCAAAGTATCGTTTCGGCGAGTTCGAACTCTCCCCCAGTCAGGGGATTCTGTGGCGGGCGGGCGTCCGAGTCCCGCTGATGCCCAAGCCTTTGGCGACACTTTTGGTGTTGGTGGAGCACGCCGGCGAAACAGTGTCGAAAGACGACCTGTTGTCCGAGGTCTGGTCCGGAACAGCGGTTGAAGAGAACAATCTGACCCAGAGCATCTCGGTGCTTCGCAAGGTGCTGGGAGAGAAGCGCGGGGACAACCGCTTCATCGTTACCGATCCTGGCAACGGCTATCGTTTCGTGGCTGCGGTTACTAAGATGGAGGATTCGCCCGCCGGGGCTCCCCAAACCGTCATCTCCATTGTTCCCAATGGGATTGTCCGCCATTCGAACTCCGGCTCGCGCAAGATGGTCCTGTTCGCCTCCGCAGCTTTGGTGCTGCTGGGTCTGGCGGCGGGTGCCTGGCTCTGGACGCGTCAGTCACACAGCCAAGTTACAAAGCGAAGATCGGTTGCCGTTTTGCGCATCCGCAATCTATCAAAGGGCTCGTCCGAGGCGTGGCTTCAGACCGCTTTGCCCGAGATGTTGACGTCGGAGCTGGCCAGTGGCGGAAAGCTGCACGCGATACCGGCCGAAGACGTGGTCCGCTGGCGATCCGATCTAGGGACGGCTTCGGAAAGCCCGCGCTATGCCGACTTGTTACACAAAGCGCGCAGCAGTTTCGGCGCCGACACGTTTGTTATCGGGTCGTATGTGATTGCGGGCACATGCCCCGACTGCCGGGTTCGGGTGGACCTCGGATTATTCGACGCGGGCACGGGCGACCGGCTGGCAACCATTATCGATGAGGGCTCGGAGCAAGATCTTCTGGATCTCACGACACGATTGGGAGGCAAGCTGCGCGCCGGAATGGGTGTTGGCGGAACGCCCACAGGTCCGCTTGCATGGCCGGCGCTGGGCGCGGCGCGGGAATACACGGAGGGATTGAACGCGCTACGACGCATCGATCCGATTGCCGCCAAAGACCATTTGCAGGCCGCGGTGGACGCGGATCCAGGGAATGCGCTGACCCACTCGGCGCTGTCCGAAGCGTGGACCGCGCTGGGCTACGGCTTGCGCGCTAACGACGAGAGCCGTCGAGCTTATGAGCTTTCCAGTTCCTTAGGACGTCTGGATCAGCTTGGAATCGAGGCGCGCTACCGGTTGAGCGCGCACGAATGGGACCGCGCGATTGAAATTTATCAAAGCATCTTTCGACTCTTTCCCGACAGCTTGGAAGATGGCCTGAACCTGGCGCGCGCTCAATTGCGAGCCATGAAGGTTGCGGACGTGAGCGCAACTTTGAATATCCTCCGCAAGCTTCCCAAACCTGCGGGGAACGATCCGCGCATCGATGCGCTCGAAGCCCAGAATGCCGGGCTGACGCGCGATTACGCCAAGACTCGCGATTATGCTCGCCGGTCCGCGGAGGAAGCCAAGGCGCGCGGCGCGCAGTTCATGTTTGCACGGGCCCGTCTGCTGGAGGGCGGAGCGATGCAAAGCATGGGCGACCAGAATTACTACGCAGTTCAGACCGAAGGACGGAAAGTCTGCGAGAGCATAGGCGATCGGCAATGTGTCAGCATGGCATGGCGCATTCGAGGTAACGAACGATTTTCCACGGGGCATTTCGCTGAGGCTCAAGAAGCCTACCAGCGAGGTCTCAGTGTGGCTCGCGAGTTGGGCGACCGGGCGGAGATGGCGAATCTTCTGCAGGGGCTAAGCATCGTGGCCGAATCGAACCTGGAATGGGAGCAGGCCGAACAGAATCTGCTGGATGCTCTCTCTCTTAAGAAAGAGACCGGCTACAATCCCAGTCAGGTGCAGGAGCAACTGGCCGAACTCTACTTGCGGCTGGGAAGGCTTTCCGATGCTGCCCGAACAGCGGAAGAAGCATTGTCGGAAGCGCATAAAACCAACGCTCGCGAAGACATCGGCGAGTTGTACCTGGTGCAGTCGAATTTGGCACGTTTAAATGGCCGTTTGGATATTGCCCAGAAACTGGGCGAGAAGGCCATCGCCGAGCTACGCGCTTCGAACAGCACGGCCGGCCTGACACTGGCGCTGGCCGCCGTGAGTTCCACGCTCACCGCGCGCGGCGATTTGCAGAACGCCGAAAAGCTCCTGGTGGGGGCGAACGCATCGGACTATCTTGAGGGTCAGGGAAGAATTGAACTCGCTCGCGCCGAGTTGCTGCTTGCCAAGGGGCAGTTTCAACAGGGGGCCGAAGAGGCCAAACGCTCGGCCGTCGATTTCGGCAATGCCCACCTCGATGAAAACGCGGCCATGGCGCTGGTTACCGAAGCCAACGCGCTCGAAATGCTGGGGCGGACCTCGGACGCGCTCGTAATGTGCCAGGAAGCTGAAAGCAGAGCTGCCCGAAGTCCCTATCCACTGGCTGTTACGCGAGTTCGCATGGCTGCCTGGCGGCTGAGCGGCGACGGCGGATCGAGCGTGCCCGCGGATCTCGAAGCCAAAGTCGCCAGTTTGAGGAATCCGGAGCTTTCGCTGGAGAAAGAGTTCGATCGCGCCCTGCGAGCGAAACGGACCCGAACTCCCGGCACCCAACGGCTAGCCCGCGAGGTTGCCGATCAAGCCGCGGCGCGCGGATATCTGACAATGGCGCGGCGGGCCCGTTCGCTGGAACAATAAGCCTGCGTAGTTTTTGGTGTTTCCAGCCGATCTCTGTGATAGATCATGTCAGCCCCACCCGCCGGTAAGTTCCAGGATCACTACGCAGTTCTCGGGATCGACCCAAAATCGGACCCGGAAACCATCCAGCGGGCGTACGCGGAACTCGCCCAGAAATATCATCCGAATAATCTCGCGACGGGTAGTCTGGAAATGTTCGATGCCGTAAATCTGGCCTATGAGATTCTCTGCGATCCGGAACAACGCAGCGTCTTCGACAAAGTGAAAGGGGTGAACCAACAAGCGACCACTCCCAAGTTCACCGGCGTCGACTTTTTTGACACGCTGGGACGCGAAGCGCTCCTGCGGGCGGCCATTCTGTGCGTACTCTATGACCGGCGGCTCACCGCGCCATCCACTCCGAGCCTTTCGATACGGCATCTCGAACTGATTGTGGAAGCGACGGCTGTGCGCTTGAATTCCGCGCTGTGGTACCTGAAACAGCGAGGCTTGGCGGCGAGCGACGACAAGAGCAGCCTCCAGATCACTGTTGACGGCATGGACTTTCTCGAAAACGCGAAGCCCTTGCCCGAAGATGTTATGCCGTTCATCAAGCCAGCGGCAATCGCGGTCCGCGAAACTCAATCGGTGCTCAGTACCCTGAATCGCGCGCTGGCCGAAATCAGGCGGTAGCTCCAACTGTGTCGGGCTTTATGCTGTATCAGGCTTTATAATGACAACGGCATATGGCAAACGATCAATTGGTGGCCCCAAGCGCCATTCCTTCGCCGCTCACCCAATTAAGTGAAGAGGAGACTCTGTTCCAGGCGTCCGTGCGACGTTTTGCCTTAGAGCGTCTGGCTCCGCACGTGCGCGCCATGGACGATGCGGGCGTCTTTCGCCAGGATCTATTGCGGGAGTTTTTCGAACTGGGCTTGATGGCGGTGGAAGTCCCCGAAGAATACGGAGGCCAGGGCGGCGCTTTCTTTCAATCCATTCTGGCGATCGAGGAATTGGCGCGCGTGGATCCGTCGGCCTCGGTGATCGTGGACGTTCACAACACGCTATTCCTCAACGCGATTCTGCGCTGGGGCACGGCCGAACAGAAGCGCCGTTGGCTGCCGCGCGCCGCCAAAGACACGGTGGCAAGTTACGCGCTTTCCGAAGCCGGCTCCGGCTCTGACGCGTTCGCTCTGGCCACGCACGCGGTTGAAGATGGCGACGGATATCGGCTGACCGGTCGCAAGCTGTGGATCACCAACGCCGCCGAAGCGGGTTTCTTTCTTCTGTTCGCCAACGTGAATCCCGCGCAGGGCTACAAAGGCATCACGGCGTTTCTCGTGGAGCGCGACTTCGCCGGATTTCAAGTCGGCAAGAAGGAGGACAAGCTGGGGATCCGCGCTTCCTCCACCTGCGAGTTGATCCTTGATGGCTGCCGCGTGCCCAAGGACAACATTGTGGGCGAAGTGGGCAAGGGCTACAAGATTGCGATCGAGACGCTGAACGAAGGACGCATCGGCATTGGCGCGCAGATGCTGGGGTTGGCGCAAGGCGCACTGGATCACGCGCTGGGCTATGCCCAGCAACGCAAGCAGTTCGGAAAACCCATCGCGGATTTTCAGGGCGTCCAGTTCGAGCTGGCCGAGATGGCCGTGGATGTCGAGGCCACCCGGCTGATGGTTTACAACGCCGCGCGGCTGCATGACGCGGGCCGCCCGTTTCTCACCGAAGCAGCCATGTGCAAGTATTTCGCATCGCAGGTAGCGGAGCGCGTGGCTTCGCGGGCGGTGGAGATTTTAGGCGGCGTCGGATTCACGAAGGACTATCCGGTGGAAAAGCTATATCGCGACGCCAAGATCGGGCGCATCTACGAGGGCACCAGCAACATGCAAAAGATGACCATCGCGAAACAGCTGCTGGGTAAGAGCCCAGCGTAAGTCTATCTGGTCCGGCCGGTTTCGAAGAGGAACCAGATGCGGCGTTCGGTCTGGTCGATCCAAACCTCCAACAGACTCGTGGTGGCGACGTCGTTCTCTTCGCTGGTGAGGTCATGCGCTTCGCGCATGCTGGCCAGAATCGCCTGATTATCTTCGCGTAATTCGGCGAGCATATCGAGCGGATCTACATACTCGGCGTCGTTATCGGCGATGCGTTGCAGGCGGGCAACGTGCCCGATGGATCGAATGGTGATGCCGCCGATCTTGCGCACGCGCTCTGCGATGTCGTCGGTCATCGCAAAAAGCTGGTCGGCATGCTCATCGAGCAGTAGGTGGTAATCGCGAAAGTGCGGCCCGCTCATGTGCCAGTGAAAATTCTTGGTCTTCATGTAGACAGCAAATACGTCGGCCAGCAGGGCGTTGAGAGCGCCCGTAATGTTCTTGACGGCTTCCGCGCCGAGATCACTGGGCGTCGCCAGGGAAGCGCCTTGGCGCGTGTGAGGTTTTTCTTGAGTCGTTGGCATTTTTAAAACTCCTTCTTCTTAGAGTCACCTAGTCTGAGCGAAGTTTCAAGGGATGTATATTCAAATGAAGCATGGAAACTTGTTACATCTGGATGAAAAGCCCGGTGGGAAAGTTATTGCTGGTGGCCGATGAGGCGGGGCTCATCGAGGTTGCGTTTGCCGAAGGACGAACGATACCAATCGTTGATCCGTCATGGATTGATGTGTCGGGGACGTGCGATGGCGCACTATTGCGTGAACCGGTCCGCCAGATTGACGCTTTCTTCGGCGGCGAACTGCGCGATTTCGATCTGCCGTTGAAGCCGCGGGGAACCCCGTTCCAACAGCGCGTGTGGAAGCTGCTGTGCGAGATTCCTTTTGGCGAGACGATTTCCTACGGCGAACTGGCGCGCCGCGCCGGCAACCCAGCGGCATCGCGCGCCGTCGGGTTGGCCAACGGTTCCAATCCGATCGCCATTGTTATTCCGTGCCACCGCGTGATTGGGAGCAACGGCAAGCTCACTGGTTACGGCGGCGGTCTGGACAACAAGCGCTGGCTGATCGATTTCGAACGCAATCAACTATTCGGCCAGCACCTGGTGTACGAACTGAACGGCCATTGATCCTTCGCCGACTGCCGAAGCCACGCGCTTCACGCTGCCGGCCCGGACATCGCCCACCGCGAATACTCCGGGACGGCTGGTTTCAAGCAGATGAGGAGCGCGCGCGGCAGTCCACTCCGGGCCGAGATCCACGCCGGTCTTGATGAACTGTTTGCCGTCCAGAGCCAGGCATCCCTGGAGCCACGACGTGTTCGGGCAGGCGCCGGTCATTAGAAACAGATGCTGGATCTCGTCGAGTCTCGGTAGCGCCGGATTCCGTTTGCCGCCAACGAATCGCGCTCGAGTTGGGCATTTCCCTCCAGCGCTTCGACCTCAGTATGCGCCCTCAGTGTGATGTCGGGCGAGGCTTCAATACGCGAAATCAGATAGCGCGACATAGTTGCCGAGAGGCCGGGTCCGCGCACTAGAAGATGGACGTGTTTGGCGTGCGCCGATAAGAACATGGCGGCCTGGCCAGCCGAGTTCCCACCTCCGACAACGGCCACCTCATCGTCGGCGCAGAGCTGAGCCTCCACCTGTGTGGCGCCGTAGTAAATGCCGACGCCTTCAAAATGAGCGACATTGGGCAGACCCAGTTTGCGGTATTGCGCGCCGGCCGCAATGATGATGCTGCGGGCTTGAACGTTCGCGCCATCGTCGAGCTGGATGGCGTACGGCGCACGGGCGCACTTCAACGCGCGCGCGGTTCGGGCGATGGCGATATGCGCTCCGAACTTCTCGGCTTGGACGAACGCACGGCCCGCCAGATTCCTGTCCGGAAATGCCCGTTGGGAAACCGAGGTAATTTTCTATTCTGGAACTCGACCCGGCTTGCCCGCCTGGCGCATTGCTCTCGATTACGAGCACGTTCAGCCCTTCGGAAGCACCGTAAACAGCCGCTGCCAGGCCGCTGGGTCCCGCGCCGACCACGATCAGGTCGTACACTTCGCCCTCGTCGATTCCGGCGTTCAACCCGAAGCATTCAGCCGCTTCGGCGTTGCTGGGGTTGCGCAAAACCAGCGTGCCGCGGCAGATCACGACCGGAATTTCGGTGACCTTAACGTTGAATTGATCGAGAACGGCTTGAACGTCCGGATCGCGCTCTACATCCAGATAGGTGTAAGGATGGCCGTTGCGGGACAGAAACTCGCGCAGGCGCAGGGTGTCGCTGGAATGGTTGGATCCGATCAGGACCGCATCGCCAAATTGGTGGCCGATGAGATAAGAGCGGCGCAGCAGGAAAGCACGCAGGAAAATCTCGCCGAGCGCGGAATCGGTCTCGAAAATACGACGCAGATTCGCTCGTCCGATTTCCAGGAGCGAACTCGCCTCGATGGCCCGGCAGCGGACCAGAGTGCGGCGTCCGGAGAGCAAATAAACCTCACCAGTGAAGGCCCCGCGCTTGAGAACCCGGAGCTGCGCGTCGGCATGGTTTCGAAACAGTGACGATTTCGATGCTGCCGTCGAGCACCAAAAAAACACCGTGGCTCGAGTCGCCTTGTTCGAAGACAATTTCGCCGGCCTCCACGTGCCGCTCTTCGCCAAAGGCCCGCAGGCGCGCAATCTGCCCGTCGTCCAGCGCGGGGAACATGGCGTCGAGTTGTTCAGAAGTTTCGGACATGCTTCATCTTAGAGTACCGTCAGACTTGGCAGAATACCGTCAAACTTGCGCCATCCCGCCATCGACGAAGAGCTCCGCTCCTGTAATGAAGCTGCTGTCGTCGGAAGCCAGGAACACAGCGGCGTGGGCGATTTCGCCGGCATGGCCGAGACGTCCCATGGGAACGCTGGCGGCAAAACCCTCCCGGCGCTGCCTGCTCTGCTCCTCGGTCTGGCTGACAGGACTGAGCAGCGGGGTATCGGTGGGGCCAGGGCTGATGGCATTGACGCGAATCTTGCGCGCTTTCAAGTCCATGGTCCAGGTACGGGCGAACGAGCGGACGGCGGCTTTGCTCGCGCTATAAACGCTGGTGGTGGGGAGTCCCTTCGATCCGACCACGGACGCGTTCAATAGAATCGATCCGCCGTCGGTGAACAGAGGCAATGCTTTCTGGACCGTGAAGAGCAGAGCTTTGACATTGATGTTGAATATTTTGTCGAAGTCTTGTTCACGAATCTCACCCAACGGAGCACGCGGCGTGGAGATTCCGGCGTTGGCGAATAGAACATCAACGCGACCTTTCTCACGCTTCACCGTTTCATACAAGCGGTCGAGATCGGCCAGGTTCGAGACATCGCCCTGCACGGCTGTTACGTTCTTGCCGATTTCGGCTACCGCCGCATCCAGTTCGCTCTGCCGGCGGCCAGTGATAAAGACATACGCCCCTTCGGCGACGAACTGCTGGGCGGTCGCGAGGCCGATGCCGCTGCTGCCTCCGGTGATGACTGCGATTTTTCCTTCCAGCTTTCCCATGTTGTTTTCCTAATTCGACCTTTCAAGCCGCGCGCTTGAATACCAGCAGCTTCACCGTGAACACGAACACCGCTTCCCCGTTCTGGTCCACGGTCGTGTTTTTCACGGTAACCAAAGCCTGATTCGGTTTCGAGCGCGAGGGCACAATGTCGACGATCTCGCTTTCTACTCGCAGTGTATCTCCTGGCCGGGTCGGTTTGGGCCATGCGATTTCGCCGCCGACACCAATGATCCCGTTGGCGAAAGGCAGGCCGTCGACCAATAAGCGCATGGATACGGCCGCGGTGTGCCAGCCGCTGGCGGCGAGTCCTTGGAAGACGCTGGCCTGGGCGGCCGCTTCGTCCAGATGAAACGGCTGCGGATCGAACTCGGCCGCAAATGTCTTAATGGCGCTTGTTTCCATGCGATAGGTCCCGGAAGTGAAGCGCTGGCCTACCTGCAAATCGTCGAGATAAAGAAGCACCACGGGTTGCTCCGCCTGATTCAGTGAGTGTTTCTAATTATGACGGATGCTTCTGACTACGGTTTGGACGCGACAGCCTTCAATCGTCTCAGGACTGTCCCGATTCTTGCCTGACTCGCAGCGTCGGGTAGCAAGTAGCCAGGCAGGGCGTCAATAAACCCGGGCGCCGTTAGCAGTCCGGTGATAGCTGTACGGAGGTACTCGCGAAGCAAAGTGGTTTCTATTTGGATTTCATCAACAATCGTGGAGCGACCGTCGACAACGGAGATCAAATCTTCCAGATCATGGCTACCCAAGAAGTCGCCCCGCCCGCGACCCCTGAACGCTTCTATCTTCGTTGCAAGGAAGTATGGGGCGGTTACAACCCGCCGCTGCAATCTCGAGCCAACCGATGCAAAGTTGCAGCATCCATAGCGGCACGATACCCGCGATTAGAGAATCCCAGAATCGTCTCATCCAGCGGCATAACGTCCAGGACCGTTCCCGAATGAACCCACCGGCACAGGGGCGCCCCTTCACTGGTGTCTTCGGTGAATCCGAGGGCGCGAAGGCGTTCGCCAAACGCAGTGTATTCGGCGTAGGAGCCGATTTCAGCGATTGCGTCCACATCCAGCGTCGTGCGCGGTGGGCCTGCACCCTCATCCGTAACGAGCAGGCTTGTGACGGCTCCTCCCACAAACACAAGGTCTCCCAGCATGGGACGCAGTAGCGCTGCGGTGGCAATAAGCTGCTCAAGATTTGAGTTTGCCATTTACCGCCCGCAAGCGCCGGTGTAGTTCAGCCTCGGCAATCTTACGCTCTCGAACACGTCCGTCACGCAGTGCGTCGGCAAGCACTAACAGCCCGTAGAAGGACTCGTCACGCAGCGCCGCCATTGGGGCGGTCTTGTACAAGGGCGCGAGCGATACACCGCGTTGCTTGCCTTCCTCATACGGCCAAACGGGAATTGGGTCATCAGTCGGCGCGATTAGGGCGCGCAATGGTGCTGCCCCATAGGAAGTGGCAACTCCGCGCGAAAGCTCCCCACGCTCCGCCGGAAATACGTACTTCAACCCGTGAGTAAGAAACTCTTCCAACGCCGCTATGTTTGGACGACTCCCCAAATCTGGCCCGTGAAGTAAACCGCTGGCTCGCGCGCGTTTCACGCTGGCGTGCACTTCTGACGGACTCATCACTAAATCAAGTGCGAGGTAAGAATAGGGAGCCCGCCGCGACCCTGCCGCGACAAGCTTCAGCACCACGTAAACGTCCTGAGGCTTCAACGCCATGATCCCATTCTACATTCGCGATTCGCGAATAGCGAATAGCCAATAGCGAATGAAGGTAATTGGGCCGCGCTGCGCTGGGCTTGAACAAGAAGTGTACTGAGCACAAGGCATGCGGCGGCAGTCGACAGCTTTCGCATGGAAGTATCATAGGCCGAACGAATGCCAATACGGCCTTTAGGCGGTCGTCGTACCTGCACCGAGCGGGACCGCCCGCCACATGATCCTCATGGTGCGAACATCAACGCCAGTTTCCAGGACGGCAAGCAGCACGTGACTTGCTGGACGCGCCACCACGGCAGCATAATACCGGCACCAGCGCCCTAAACGGGCGCGCCTTCGATGATGCTGGTGTGCGCGGCAGTCTCGTGAATCTTCGCCAGCCTGAATCCGGCGCCGGCCAACAGATCGCGAAAATCAGCGCTGGTGCGTTCGCGGCCGCCGGGAATTACCAGCATTTCCAGATCGAGCAGCTTACCGAAAGAGGGTTCATTACCTGGAGCAATGACGACTTCTACAATCAGAAGCCGCCCCGACGGTTGAATCACTTTCCGAATGTTTTTGAGGATAGCCAGGGCGTGCTCATCATCCCAGTCATGGATGATGTGCTTGAGCACGTAGGCATCGGCACCCGCCGGGACAGCCTCAAAAAAACTGCCGCCGAGCATTTTTAAGCGGTCTTCCAGCCCGGTGTTCTTCGCGCCTGCGATAACCTCCGGCAGATCGAAGAGCACACCCTTCAGACTCGGAAAGCGTCGGAGAATTGTCGTTAGCAACAGACCGTGCCCGCCGGCCACATCCACCAATTGCTGGAATCTTCCAAAGTCGTAAGCCTCCGCTACCGCGGGAGCGGTCCGGCGGCTGTTGTCCGTCATGGCGCCGTCGAAGATCGCGGCTTCTTCAGGATGCGCGCGAAGATAATCGAACGCGTTCTTCGCGCCGAAGGCTTTCCGCAGTCCGGTCTCGCCGGTCTTAACGGAATGCATCAGGTGGTCCCAGGAACCGGACGCGGCGGGAATGGCGACAAAGCGGGCGAATTCACGGGTAGAGTTCGGAACATCGCTACGGAGGCATTCCGCGAGTGGCGTTAACGTGAAGCGCCGGCCTTCGATCTCGGCAAACACGCCAACGCTCGCCAGGGCGCGCAGCACCCGATAGAGCGAAGGCCCGTGCGCCGATACCGCGTCCGCCAATTCGTCAGCGGTCTTGTCACCTTTGGCGAGGAGGTCGGCGATTCCCAACTCGGCGACGACGGAGATGGAAGCCGAGACCCACTTCGCCGTGAGCATCTGCATCATTACCACGTTTGCAGGCAATTCTTGCGGCACTACTGCGCTGGACATGGTTCTCCGCCCTTCCCTAAGGATCTGAGTTTTACAGGTAATCGGGGCTAATCGCCATTTCGTACACGGACTCTTGCGGTTCGCGCCGGCAACCTGCCTTCAACGATGAACGTTAACATAGTATTAACTTTCTTCGGTGGCGTCAATCGAGTCTAGGTACCATTGGATCCGCGTGGTAAGGAAGCTGAGGCGATAGCGATCTCCGCCGGAACTGGAGGAGCACAGGGCCTCAGGCATTCCGCCGGAAGTGCTCCACGTTGCGGCACTGAAATTGCTCTAGGTAAAAGGCCGTTGCTGCACGTATATCCGGATGATCTCTTGAACCGCCGTTTGCGGCGCTCATCCAACAAACCATGACTACGCATGGCAAGTTCGCGGGCTTCGTTTCAGTAAAGGGAGCGCGGCAGCACAATCTCAAGAACATCGATGTCCAGATCCCGCGTGACGCGCTGGTCGTCTTCACCGGCGTTTCCGGATCGGGAAAATCCTCGCTCGCCTTCGGGACGCTGTATGCCGAAGCTCAACGCCGTTATCTGGAATCCGTCGCACCTTACGCCAGGCGGCTCTTCGACCAGATGGGTATTCCGGAAGTCGACAGCATCGATGGTCTTCCACCCGCGGTCGCTCTGCAGCAGCAGCGTGGATCGCCGACTACCCGGTCGTCGGTCGGAAGCGTAACAACGCTGTCCAATCTACTTCGGATGCTGTATTCGCGCGCTGGTTCCTATCCTGCCGGCCAACCCGAACTCCACGGTGAGGCATTCTCAACCAACAGCCCGGAGGGCGCTTGTCCGCACTGTCATGGCATCGGGCGCATTTATGACGCGACCGAGCAGACCATGGTCCCCGACGATTCTTTGACCATTCGAGAACGCGCAATAGCCGCTTGGCCACCGGCTTGGGGCGGTCAGAATCAACGCGACATTCTGGTGACGCTCGGCTACGACGTCGACCGTCCGTGGCGTGAGCTTCCCGGAAAGACCGCAACTGGATTCTGTTCACCGAAGAACAGCCCACCGTTCCGGTTTATGCGGGATACACTCCCGAAGAAACACGCCGGGCGCTCAAGCGAAAAGAGGAGCCGAGCTATCAAGGAACGTTCACCGGTGTGCGCCGCTATCTGCTTCACACCCTCGCGCATACCGAAAGCGCTTTGACTCGCAAACGGGTCCTGCAATTCCTGGTCGGCACTGAATGTCCGGTATGCCATGGAAAGCGGCTGCGGCCCGAGTCGCTGTCTGTAACATTCGCCGGGCTGGATATCGCGGAAATCTCAGCACTCCCTCTGACCCGTTTAAGCGACCTGCTCCGTTCTCGAGCCTCGAGCGGGTCGAGTAAGAAAAACACAGATCATCCCGAGCGTGCGATGGTCGCGCAACGGATCACCGACGATCTGGTGGAGAGAATCGCCGTGATGCTCGATCTCGGACTTGGCTATCTATCGCTCGAACGAAGCACGCCTACGCTATCGCCAGGCGAGTTGCAGCGCTTGCGTTTGGCCACGCAGATCCGCTCGAATCTGTTCGGCGTCGTCTATATACTGGATGAACCGTCGGCGGGATTGCATCCGGCCGATACGGAAGCGTTGCTGGTGGCCCTGGATCGCCTCAAGGCCGCGGGAAATTCTTTGTTTGTGGTGGAACATGAACTGGATGTGATCCGTCACGCGGATTGGATTGTGGATGTCGGACCCGCGGCCGGAGAGCATGGCGGGCAGATAGTTTACAGCGGTCCGCCGAATGGACTGGAATCGGTTCGAGAATCGAGAACGCGGCCCTATCTGTTCGGACAGGAAAAGCCCCGCCAGCGCGCGCCGCGAACTGCGCGTGGATGGCTTCGCATGGAAGGCGTGACGCGCAACAACCTTAAGAACCTGGCGGTGGCATTTCCCCTGGGAACACTGATCGTCGTGACTGGCGTTTCCGGCTCCGGGAAGTCGAGCCTGGTGAGCCAGGCGTTGGTGGAGCTGATCGGCGAACATCTGGGGCATTCACATCGCTCCGACGAAGAAGATGCGGACCCTCTCAGCGGAGACGTCCCCGTTCCTTCCGAAGGCCGAATCGTCGAGGGCCTCGACGCCATCAAGCGGCTGGTACAGGTTGATCAGAAACCGATTGGCCGTACGCCGCGATCGAACCTTGCCACCTACACCGGTCTGTTCGATTACGTTCGCAGGGTCTTTGCCGAAACGAAAGCCGCGCACGCCCGGCATTACACCGCGGGCCGATTCTCCTTCAACGTCGCCCAGGGCCGGTGTGAAACCTGCGAGGGAGAAGGCTTTGTTTGCGTTGAACTATTGTTCATGCCGAGCGTATACGCGCCGTGCTCGACATGCCACGGAGCCCGCTACAACGCCAAGACCCTCGAAATACAGTATCGAGACAAGAACATCGCAGAGGTGCTGGCGATGACAGTGGACACCGCGGGCCGGTTCTTTGCGGAACAACCGCAAGTGAGTCACGCCCTGACTGTGCTGCAAGAGGTCGGCTTGGGATACCTGCGGCTGGGGCAACCGGCGACTGAATTGTCGGGCGGCGAAGCGCAGCGTATCAAGCTGGCGACGGAATTGCAGCGCAACCAGCTTGGAAACACGTTGTATGTTCTCGACGAACCGACCACCGGACTGCATCCGTCCGATGTTCAAAGACTGGTAGCTCAGCTGGATGGCTTGGTCGAGCTCGGCAACACGGTGATCGTAGTGGAGCATGACGTTGATGTCATCGCAGCCGGCGATTATGTCATTGATATGGGCCCAGGCGCCGGAGAAGAAGGCGGTGCCGTGGTCGCCTCCGGGACGCCCGCGGAGATAGCGGCTTGCGCGCAAAGCCGAACGGCTCTTTATCTCAAGCGCCGCCTCAATGCGAAGCACTAAGCATTGCCCGTGACTTCATCGCGATCCTTAAAAACTGAAAGCTCGATGGTGTCTCGGCTATATCCCTCACTAATGATTGACGCCGGAACCTGGGCGGTTCGTCAACTGTTCAAAATTAAAGATATGCCCGGCCCTAGTAAGGAGAACGCCCTAAGACCGGGCATCGGAGGTCAGACTCCCCCTAGTAACTAAGATGTTTCGGCGTCCATGGCGGCGTAGAATTCTAAGCGCATGCGCGGTTGCAAACGAGGCGTATATGCCAAAAAAGGCAGCCAGCACGATAGGGAATTGCGTCAGGGTTAGCAGGAAGAGGCCTAGCCGGACGCAGAACTGACCGGAACAGAGGCCAATAGGTGTTCAATTTGGACCCAAAACCCATCTAACAGGTCGCCGCACCTAAAGATTCCGGTGCAAGAGCCGATATTCCGTATAAGTTCAGATGTATCACCCACAGACGTAACGGGCCGAAAAACCATGGACAAAGAGCCACTTTCAGAGCAGTAAAGGCAGTTCAGGCATGAAGGATGACAATGAGCTCAGTCAATCAATCGCCGAGTTGATCCGACTCCATGACGACGTTTTGGCTCGCGTTTTTGCGCTGCAGACTCTGTTGCAGGATCTTAAACTCATTTCCTCTGATGAGGTCGAGCGGCGAACCGAGCAATTCCGGAAGCAGTTCGCCTTAGATCTCGACGTCCGCTTGGCCGCGCGTGAGGCGAAAGCTGATGCGGCAAAAGCGAATCAGCGTCGGCAACAGATTCTCGATGAATACAAAGGGCCCCGGCAATAGCCAGGATCCTGCTTGTTTGATGCCGTGCCCTTCGTCTTGTCTTTAGACCCGACATAATCATCGATCTCCATCGCCTGCGCATCGAAGAAAAAGGATCGATCGATTTGCTTGTTTGATCTATAACATTAGGCGCCTCGATATGTTGCTAAGTTCCTGTAGGCTGCTGGAAGGGCATCCCATGACATCGCTCGACACCATCAATTCGGTGTTAGAGCTAAAGGGCCGCCAAGTGTGGTCAGTGGCTCCTACTGCCGTCGTTTACGAGGCGATCCGAGCGATGTCGGACAAGAGTGTGGGAGCGTTGCTAGTGATGTCGGAGGGCAGGCTCTATGGCATCGTATCCGAACGGGACTACGCGCGAAAGGTAATCCTCCTGGACAGGTCATCGAAGATGACGCAAGTTCGGGAGATCATGACTAGCCCCGTCCTGACCGTAACTCCTAAAGACACCGTTGGGAAATGCATGCTACTGATGACGGAACATCGCATCCGTCATTTGCCGGTTCTTGAGGGGGATCGCGTTGTAGGAATCGTCTCTATCGGGGATTTAGTCAACTGGATTGTTACAGCTCAAGAAGAGATGATCGGGCAATTGGAAGGCTACATATGCGGCAAGTACCCGGGTTAAAAAAATAGATCCAGTTCACTGGTTAAGTAGTCATTCCTTGTGTTTGACGCTGACAGTTGGTATGGCAAACTCATTTCCCGCGCGCTACTGGGATCTGTCCTGATCTGGGCACTGCTTGTTAGTGGGCGTTTACCCGCTCAGACTGTCGCGTTCATTCAACGTAACCAAGTACCCACGGGCCAAAACCCATCCGCACTTGCCGTTGCCGATATCACCGGCGATGGCGAGCCAGACTTGATAGTGGCGAATCAGGGGGCCGCATCGCTCAGCATCCTGCGCGGGTTGGGCAATGGATTCTTCCAGCCCCTCATAACAGAAGACACGGGCATCAGCCCGCATGCCATCGCGGTTGGAGATTTCAACCAGGACGGAAGGTTGGATCTAGCTGTCGCAAATTTCGCTTCCAATAATGTGGACATCTTCCTTGGATATGGGAATGGAAACTTCCGTTTGTTTGGGAGTTTGGCAGCCGCTGGTCCGTCTGCCATCGCCGTAGCTGATTTTAATGGCGATGGAAGGCTCGACCTGGCTGTTGTCGCTACGAATTCCAATAGCGTGAGCATTTTTCTTGGGAACGGCAACGGAGGCTTCCTGCCATTCTTCACTTCAACGGTTGGAGATCGCCCCGTATCCATTGCCACCGCCGATTTCAATGGAGACGGCCGATTGGATTTGGCCGTAGCAAACATGGCCTCGAATACTGTCTCCATCCTGCTGGGGACGGGTGTTGGGATATTCCTCGCTCCGCGAAACTTTTCGGCCGGCGAACTCCCCGCCTACATCGCACTAGCGGATTTCGATGGCAACGGCACCATCGACATTGCGGTTGCAAACGCCACGGGCTTTTCGGTGGGGTCAATCTCGTTGCTGCTCGGGTTTGGAAATGGAGGGTTTACATCCCCAATAACGTTCGCAGCGGGCAGTAATCCCTCCTTCTTAGTGACAGGTGATTTTAACCTGGATGGAAAACCCGACCTGGCAGTAGCCAACACAGCTTCGGACACCATCTCAATATTTCTCGGCGTCGGAAACGGTTTCTTTTTGCCACCGATAAATTTCGTCACGGGGAGCGCTCCGGAGTGGATCAGCGTTGTAGACCTGAACGCGGACGGAAGGCCCGATCTGCTGGTTGCCAACAGCAAATCGAATACCGTATCCATACTGATTAACTACACCGTGGGAGTCGGCCCACCACTCGTCACCTCGGTTGTCTCTGCCGCCGCTCTTCAAAGCGGTGCGGTCGCGCCAGGTGAAGTGGTCACCATTTTCGGGTCGAAGCTGGGACCCGACCAAGCTCTAGGCGCGCAGGTGAGCCCATCGGGTTTCCTGTCCACAGCGCTAGCAAATACGCAGGTATTGTTTGACGATAAGCCGGCGCCGCTTCTTTACGCGAGTTCGGGTCAAGTGAATGCTGTGGTCCCTTTCGCTGTCGCAGGACGCGACCATACAGAGGTCGTGATCACAAACTCCGGACAGACGTCGTTGGCGCTAGATCTTGCCGTGACAAACAGTGCTCCCGGATTGTTCACGATGGATTCGACTGGTCAGGGCCAGGCAGCCGTCCTCAATCAGGATGGATCGGTGAACGGTGATTTAAATCCAGCAGGACGTGGTTCAACAATCGTGCTTTACGCCACCGGCGGAGGCGAAACAAGCCCCGCCGGCACAGACGGTCTACTCGCAACATCTCCATTTTCCACACTACTGCTTCCCATTTCTGCCCGCATCGCCGGCAGGTCCGCGGATGTGCTTTACGCGGGTGGGGCGCTCGGTTTAGTGGCTGGAGTCATACAGGTTAATGTTCAGGTCCCGGATGGCATAGCTTCGGGGGCAGTGCCTATCGTGTTGCAGGTCGGTTCGGCCTTGAGCCAACCCGGAGTAACAATCAATATCGAGTAGTAAGAAGGCGTCTTAAGCCGACTACTCACTCTTCGGTTTGCATGCCTCGCGCAACAAGTCGGCCAATTCGCCTGACAGGTAGGGTTTTTGAAGGAATCCCCAGGGATGCAAACCGCCAAGTGCCCGCAAGGCGCTGTCCCTGCTGAACGAGGTGGTTAGAATAACCTTCACGCCCGGCCGTATCTGTTGCAGTTGGCGAAGTACTTCCAGGCCCGATAAGCGCGGCAGAGTCACGTCCATCACGATCACTTCGATCGCTGCCACATGGTCCTGAAACAAATCCACTCCGGACGGGCCATCGTGGGCTTCGAAAACGCGAAATCCCTGTGCCCTCAGGGCTATTGAAACGACATTGCACAGCACCTCGCTCTCGTCGATTATCAATACTGTTCCGACAGTTCTGGATGGCACCAATCGCATTTCCTCTCGGAGGGATCCCTGAGGCAACGCATGCCGACCCTTCAGCATGTGAGGCAAATAATGTGTTTTCAATCATATTGGGGGCTGTCAAACCCGGGGAAGCTAGCTACCCGCTAGCTAGCCGCTAGTTTCCAAATGGATAATTTAAGCCCAGAGACCGTCTGGCGTTGTCTTCGTAACTGTGAGCCGCCCCGACTTCCCGGGCCGCAGTACCGTAGACACCGGCGATGTCGCCGACCAGGATATCCGCGCCCAGCTCGATCGCATTCTGCGAAGCCACGCGTTACGGAACTCAGAACGTCTCCAGCGGTTCCTCAAATTTGCCGTGGAATGCGCCTTGGAAGGAACCGTCGATCGGCTTAAGGAATCATTGCTCGGCCGCCTTGTCTTCGATCGCGGGTCCAGCTATGACCCACGTACAGATTCGATCGTCCGAGTGGAATCGCAACGCCTGCGAAAGAAGCTCCGCGAATATTACGAAGTCGAAGGGCGAGCCGACCCGGTGGCTATCGTCTTCAAAGCGGGAAGCTACGTTCCGACATTTGCTCATCTCACTTCCGTCTTCGATCACGGTCATCAGACGACGAGTAAGAAGCCCGAGACGCGGCTGCCGAACCGCCAAACGGTAGCCGTTCTCCCTTTGTCCAACCTGAGCGCCGATCCGGAGCAGCAGTATTTCTGCGATGGAATCACGGATGACATCATTTACGCCCTTAGCCGTATTCCTGGTCTGAATGTGATTGGCCACACAAGCGTGTTCGCGCTAAAAGGCGCCGCACAGGATGTACGCGAGATCGGCACCCGCCTTGGGGCGGGAACAATCGTCGATGGGAGTATTCGCAAATCGGGCAACCGACTGAAGATTTTCGCCGAGATCCTCGATGTGGTAAGTGGAGAGGTCCGCTGGGCTGAAAGCTATGCACGGACGCTGGACGGTCTTTTCGCCATAGAAGAGGAGATTGCGCAGGCAGTTGCACGGGCCTTGCACACCACACTGGCCTCGCCGGCATCGAACTGGGTGATTCGCGGCGCTCCCAATATGGAAGCATACCTGCTGAACCTTCAGGGCCGGTATGCGTGGAATCGCATGAGTGCCGATGGGTACCGGAACGCGGTCGAAATATTCGAACGCGCCATCTCTTTATTCCCGGAATACGCACCGCCATACGCGGGTCTCGCGGACACTTATTTATATCTCGCCTTATGGGGACATGAGCGTCCCAGCGAAGTCTTCCCCAAGGCACAAAGGTCAGCGCTCCAGGCGCTGAACCTCGATTCCTCTCTGCCACACGCTTACTCCGCTCTCGCGGCCGCTAGTGCCTTTTATGAATGGAAGTGGGAAGAGGGTGAGCGCCTAGCGCGGAAGGCTGTCGAACTCGAGCCCTCCTACTCGTTCGGACAACAGATCCACGGTTGGTGTCTGCTCGCGCGTGGGGAATCGGACCAAGCCGTCGCGTGTTTTGAGCGCTCCGTCGCGCTGGATCCTCTTTCGGTGCGAGCACACCGCACGCTCGGATGGACGCTGCATATTCTCCGGCGGCAACCGAACGCCGAAAAATGGATTCAAGCAGCATTGGCGCTGGATCGCGAGCCGGGGGAGACCCGTTATCTTCTGGCGCAAGTCTATCTGAGCGAACTCCGCTTTGAGGCGGCTCTAGAGCAGGCACGGCTGTGCCAAACCGACCCCCCGGATCCGCTAAGCCTGGGTCTGCTCGGTGCCTGCCTGGCATTGCTGAATCACCGCGAGGAAGCCTTGGAGATTCTCGCTCAGCTGGCCCGCCTGGCCGAGGCCGGATATGTCGATCCCATTTCGATAGCACAGGTACAGATAGCGCTGAATGACTTGGATTCAGCGATTACATCGGCGGCCAAATCCCTAGACGAGCGAGTCCCCTTTGCTTTCTTTATGAAGCTTGATCCTGCATTCGATCGGCTTCGAACTGATGCTCGCTTCGGCGACTTGGTTTTGCGCCTGGGGATGTGACTGAGGCTCGGAGGGTGATGGCACCCCCCGAGCTTCCACCGAATCGGTAAACAACTAGCTCTTCGCCCTCCGCAGCGAGCCGCTTCGGTTCCACATGCGCGGATGTATGATCAATTGCGTTGGCGATGCCGTTAATGTAGAGCCGAACAATGGCAGCGCGCTGCCGAGGCTGGGATTTTTTGGGAATCCTACGGTCTTAGTTCGCGGCCAAGAAACGTCTTGGCCTTGGCCATTTCGGCGTCCCATTTCGTAAGTTGCTGCGGTGTCAGGATCTTAGTTACCTGCTCGCGAATCGAGTCGCGAACTCTCCCTGGCGAGTCGGTTTCCAGCTTGGCTTCAGCATTTTCCAAGGCCGCCCTCATCTGCGCTTTCTGTGCGTCAGACAAGTTCAGGTCGGTTGCGATCCGTCGTACTTCGTCTTCGATTCTGCTTTTTACGTGTGGGGTCATGTTCAATCTCCTTTGTCGAATTTGTTATTTGTGGCGCCTATGATCGCCTCGTTGCAGACAGCCCTTAGTAACTGCAAACTGTAACGAGTCCGATGACGGCGTTGATTTCTTACACGCGTGCAACACAGCTTTTGCCCAGAATGGCGGGCACCCATGTTCCGCAGTCAAGATGTCCTGAGTGGCAGTGTTGGTTCAAAAAGTTTCATCGCGAGTCACCTTTGCGAGGGTTTTGTTGGGAAGAGAAATGCGATTTGTAGCCGCATGCTCCAGGTTGAACCATTGGACGGCCGGTCCGCATTTTCGTAGAACTGCGCGCTAATATTCACCGGTTGGGTTCCCAATCGCATCACACGTCCCACGCCGCCGCCGACGGGCACCGTCCACACACTTCCGTTGGAGGCTTTCCAATTCGCGGTGATGATCGGTGAAAGAGAGAGATACCAACCCTTCTTCAGGTTGTAGTTGAGGAAATACTGCAAGGTCATCTGGTTCACGGGCCGGCGGGCACCCGAGCCGGCTACCGACCACGCGTTATTGACCAGTACACCTATGGTCCACGGACCGGGCTGCAACAGAACGACAATCGAAGGGCCGATGCTGAGTTTTCCCTGACCGAGAACCTTGCTCGTCGCGGTCGGCAAAACAAAGTACGGGCCGACGCCCCAGATGAGTTTGCCCGGCTTGGCTGGTGACAAAAAGAACGTGGGTGACATGTCACCGAAGCCGTACACACCCGCGCTCTTTTGTAGAGCCTGCGCCGCGAAGTAGGCAGGTGTGTTTTCTTCGATACCGTATACTTCCAGGTTCGCCGTTCCCGGCGCGGGCTGCCAGATGATGGGAGCGATCCAGCGAATGATAAGATTCCAATTCGCGTTCGCTTGAACCGGAATCACAGGCTGGATGTTCAGCACGTCCTGAGTGCGAGCAAAGGGGCCGATCCCAAAGTTGCTGTTGTTCTGAATGGGGACGCTGATCATGCTGGCCACCGGGTTCTGCACGGCCTTCTGTAAGTCCCCCGCCCCGCCGGCCTGGTTCGGAGTTTCTGGGTCCGAAGTAGGAGTGGCCGCGGAAGCTGAAGAAGTTAATGGGGGCGTTTCTTGCGCAGAGCAACGAGCGGCAACGCAGGACAGAAGCGAGCAAAAGACGCCGACTGGTATCTCTAATCGTCGCATCACCTGGTTGGGGCCTTGATGCGCGCTAAGGACAAACTGGGTCATTTTTTCGCCTCGTCGGAGAAATCTTTAGATGACAGCGAGCGTGGTGGTTTTTATTAAACCTTCCTGCGCGGGTAAAGCATCAACAGCCCGGCGAACAGCTGGCCATTCGGTCAGGTTAAGAATTCGGAACCCTTATTGGTTAATGGAGCTGCGGAGTAATGGTTAGCGCGACAAGGAAATTGGCACTCGCATGCATGGTCAGCGTGGCTGCGGCTCGAGCCCAGACTCCCACTGTTCAGGATCTGCAGACTAAGCTCCTGGAATTCGAGGAGGAGTCCCGGAAAACGATTGCAGAGCTAAAGGCCCAGATTGCTGCTCTGCAACAGGGACAAAGGCCCCCTAATCCTGCACCATCTTCGACACCTGCGCCCCAGACGTCGGAAGTTCCAGTGGTACATACTCCAAAAGACTTTTATGGCACCGAAACCCGGACCAGACTAACAGCGAGCGACAACGAGTTAGGTGCTCCCCGTATCGACAACGAACCACTGGATCCTGAACTGCGTGGGTTCTTTCACCTTCCAGGCACCAGCACTTACATGAAGTTCGGAGGCTTTGTAAAGACCGACCTCTTATACGACGTGAATTATGCGGGGACGTACTATGGCGCGTATGTTCCCTCGAGCTTCCCGTCGTCGACCACGCCGCATTCGCAGAACGCGACGGTTTCGATGCGGCCGACCAGATTCACTTGGGAAACCCGAGAGGGAACTCTCGATAACAGCGAAAACGAAGTGAAAGCCTATTTCGAGTTTGACTTCTTGAGCAATTATGACCGCAACTCGATACGGCTGCGGCAGTTTTATGCACAATATAAGAATTTCACGGCTGGTCAGGCATGGAGCGCCTTCTCCGATCCGGATGCTTTTCCCGACACCCTGGAGTTTGAAGGTCCGCCCGGCATGATCGCGGCGCGGTTTCCCCAGCTCCGATATACACACCCACTGAACGCCCACAATTCCGTCGGTATTTCGATTGAGAAATCCGGCGTGGATACTCCGTTCAGCACGCAGTTCGGTGTGCCGATCGGCACCTCGAAGTTTCCAGATCTTATCGCTTTCTATCGCTATGAGAACAATCACGGCCACATTCATGCGGCCACTCTCTTCCGGAATGTCGGCGGGATGGTACCAAACGAAGAGGTCCTCAACCTGTCACGGCACACAGGTGCATTCGGCGAATCGCTTTCCGGTGCATGGGGTCTTCCCTTTTTCAAAAACGACAACGTGGTGTTTCAATTAGTCTTCGGAAAGGGAATTTCGAACTATTACAACGACAACTTCGGTTTGGGCACCGATGTCGGCTTTGACGCGAACGGACACCTGGTAGCAACCCCGACAGGCTCGGGACAATTCGGATACACACACAATTGGACGAAGGTTCTTCGCAGCACTGTGAGTTACGGGTACCTAAGGATCAATAGTCCGGCCGGCGACCCTGGAACGACCTATAAGGTCAGCAATTACGCTACGGTGAATTTCATCGTTCAACCAAGTGTCCGTTACTTATTTGGTGCGGAATACATTTATGGCTCATTGGAGCGAAAAGATGGCTTCGAGTGGGTTGCACCGAGGATACAGGCGAGCATCACTTACTACATCAACAAATACCCGAATAAATAAGTATCGATATTACCACCGCTGCGAGGAAATAGCAGGGCAAGGTCGAGCTGAACCGAAAAGGAGAATACAAAATGTCTAAGAATCATCTTAAGCCTCTTGAACAACCGGCTCCAAAGGATCCGGGCGATCCGCTTGGGTCTGTCGACCATATGGTTTCGCAGACGGTCCCCGAAGGCGTGGATCGGCGAGCGTTTTTGATGCGAAGCGCGCTAATCGGCGCGACCGCAATCATCTTGGACCGTCCAATTTCCCCTCAACTCAGAGCCGCCAGGCTCGCGGGAACGCCGCCCGTGCCGCAGCTTTCTCCCAGCCTGTATGTGGTGAAGGAGCAAAAAGGTCCGGTGATGACCATTCTGGACGAGTTCTACAAGGTGGGACCGGGCCCGTCTAGCTCGCATACGATCGGCCCGATGCGTATCACCTACGATTTCTACCAGCGCTGTACGAAGTTGCCGCCGGACCAGCATGCCAAGGCTACAGCATTCGAGGTTCACCTCTACGGCAGCCTCAGCGCTACAGGCAAGGGACATGGCACGGAGCGCGCTTCGCTCGCTGGATTGGTCGGAAAAGAGCCCGCGACTGTCGATCCCGCCTTCCTTGATAGCTTGCGCGATGACCCGAATCAGTCGTTCCCTGTGAAGCTCGGCTCTAAAGACGGTGAATGTCACGCTTAAGGACGTCGTCTTCGATAGCGTAGACGGCAACTTCCCGCATCCCAATACGATGACCGTCAAGCTGATGGCCGGCAGCACGCCGATTCTCGAGCAGGAGTATTACTCGGTGGGCGGCGGATTCATAGAGTGGAAGGGCTACAAGCCTCCCAAGAAAAACCCGCCGAAGTATCCTTTCGCCACCATGAAGGAACTGCGGCAGCACGCCGAGCAAAACAATATGTCGATTGCCGATGTCATCTTGGCAAACGAAATGTCGATCCCGGGCAGGAGCCAGGAGGAAGTGTACGCTTTTATCGACAAGATCACCGGCGCGATGGTCGCCATTGTGAAGTCGGGTCTCAGCGTGAAGGACAGGCGTGTTGCCCGGGCCGATCAAATTGCAATCCAAGGCCGCTACTGTTTACAAACGCGCCCAGGATGACCAGTTCGAGTCCGACCGCGGGATCGGCACTCTGGCGGCATACGCTTTGGCCGGCTCGGAGGAAAACGCGCGGGGCCACCTTGTCGTCACCGCGCCGACGGGAGGTTCGGCGGGAGTCCTTCCGGCCCTCGTGTACGGCATGGGCGAAGGCGGCCGCAAGCTTTCGCAGGATCAGATCCGCAAGGGCATGCTTGCCGCAGCGGCGATCGGGTATCTGTGCAAGCACAATGCGACGCTGTCTGCCGCCGAGGGCGGATGCCAGGCCGAGATCGGCGTGGCGTCGGCGATGGCGGCCGCATTGATCGCTGCGGCATACGACGCGAGCCCACGAATTATCGAGAATGCCGCGGAATCGGCGCTGGAGCATCATCTGGGCATGACTTGCGATCCGGTCGCGGGATACGTTCAGGTCCCTTGCATCGAGCGATGCGCATTCGGCGCTGTCAAGGCCTGGACGGCGTGGGCCATCGCAAGCAACGAAATCGAATCCAGGCACCGGGTGGATTTGGACGCGACGATCACGGCGATGGCGCAGACGGCGAAAGACATGAACAGTAAGTACAAGGAAACCAGTCAGGCCGGACTCGCACTTTCCGTGACTCTCTGCTGATCGAGATTTGTCTTCTTTATGGAACTCGACGTAATCCCGGGATTTCCGACTCTCATCGGCCGGCTGCTGATACCGGACGCCGGCGCGATGAATCGGGATTTGCAAACGCTCATTCTAGCGGAGGAGATGAAGTATCCGAGCCTCGGCCGCAGCAACATCGGAGGGTGGCACTCGCGTCCCGACTTCCTGAGCTGGCGGGATCCTGCGGTGGCAGCCCTGACTAGCTGGCTCAACTGGACCTTGCGCCGGATGATCGAGGCCAGCGCGGGATCGAAAGCTTTGGAGGGTACGCTCTGTGTCTCTGCTTGGGCTACCCTGTGCCGGGCGGGAACGTACCACGCGCCGCACTCTCATCCGGATAGCGCGTGGTCTGGAGTATATTACGTGGACGCCGGAAGCAGCACGCCTGATCAGCCGCTGAGCGGTGTACTCGAGTTCCTCGATCCGCGTGCGGGCGTGGACGCGGTGACCGCGCCAGGGGATCCCTATGGTGAACCTCTTCGGGTTCGCCCCGAAGCCGGTCTGCTGATAGTTTTCCCCAGCTGGCTATATCACTGGGTCCATCCCTACACGGGTCAGACACCGCGGATCGCCGTCTCTTTCAATGCCGCGCTGGCACCGCTATCTAGGGTCTTACGGCCCACGCCCACGCTCGAGACGATCGTATCGAGCGTAGCTGCGTAGAGCGAGCGGACTGCGAACGGCGCGCCCTCTCAGGGCAGTCCGCTTCGCTTACCTGCGGCTTACTTGCCAACCGGTACAAATGCGTCAATCGTGTTCTTGTCGCTGACCACCCGATATCCGGGGAGAACGCTTTTCTTGTTATCCTTGGCGTGCTTCTTCATACCTTGAGTCTTTACGCTAGGATACTGTGTGCGAACGGCCTCTCTGTCGGTTGTTGAAAGCCGATTCACCGTGGCGTAGTCGTGACCGAAGAGAGACCAACCCGCCAAGAACGATATTAAAAGAACCTTACTCATAATTCGATACCTCCACACTGAGTTATGACCATGACCAAAGTGAAACAATACTTCAAAGCTCGACTCCCGGCAGACTGAACTTACGGGAGCTTTTGAGCTTCTAAGGTTGGCACCTGCTGGTGCGACGTTTTGGCTATTTGTGCTGCAAGTGCCTCAGGATACACAAATTCCTGCCCCCAAAAGTCCCCGGGCCAAAACCAAGCTCTCAAAACCGGCGGTGTCCCAGCAGGCGTCTCCCAGAACGTGAGCACTGTTCGACCGCTCCGTTCCTTCCTGTAATCGTTCCTGGTAATCACGGTCGTAATCAGGTGCTGCCCATTTCCGTCATAGACTCCCACAAAGTTGCGCTGCGATGCAGAAGGATGCAGCAGTTTTAGGACGTACTTCCCCGCCGGCAGCACACGGTCAGGAATCTGAATCGGCTGCTTAGCTGTGATTATGGTGTACTTGTTCCAATCATCGGCTCGTACGAACGGTGCAAACGTGCTAATTGCAAGACCTATACCCGCCATTAGGACACCTAAACGAATCATGTGAACTCCTTTGTATTAGATGGATTCCCTGCTTCAACACCCGACGCGTGGCGTATGCTACCTGTCGCCCGCCGAACCTTCAGCAGTGTAATCCGGCCTTCAGGAATTTGGGATTCGATACGGAGTGCGAAGACTGATTTTTTTAGTAATAGCTTGGAAGACGATCAGATTACGATCAACGTCACACCGGCAACGGCCGTGTTCACCTAGGGAACGATGAGAGTTCCTCCGAATGATCCCGCCACCCGCGCGGACATCTGCGGTACCTTCGTGTTTAGGCCGTGCTTTTTCAAGCGGTATGAAAAGGCTCTACGGCTCATATTGAGAAACTGGGCGGCGCGCGTCTGGTTACCGCCGAACTTTTGCAGCGCCCGAATGACTAGTTGCTTCTCGACGGCTTCCACGTCCAAGCCGGCATCGGGAAGGTCCACGGGTAGATACTCGCGGCTGAGATAACTTTGTTTCAGGTACTCAGGCAGCACGTCGGGAGTGACTTCGGAGTTTCCGCTCAGCAACACGACGCGTTCGATGGCGTTCTCCAACTGCCGGACATTGCCAGGCCACTGGTAATTCGAGAAGTATGCGAGCAGCTCCGGCTGGAGCTCCAAGTCGCTCCGTCCATACTTCAATTTGTATTTGTCAAGGAAATGGTGGACCAGGCGCGGGATGTCTCCTGCGCGCTCGCGTAGGGGCGGGAGCTGAATCGGCACGACGAGCAACCGGTAATAGAGATCCTCTCGGAAGGACCCTTCTCGCACCATGGCTTCGAGGTATCTATGCGTGGCGGCAATGATGCGCACGTCCACCTTAATTGGCTTTGTAGCGCCGATCTTTTCGATTTCGCGCTCCTGAAGCAAGCGAAGTATTCCAACCTGCAAAGCCAGGGGCATCTCACCTATCTCGTCAAGAAACAGGGTTCCTTTATCCGCTATTTCTACCTTCCCCTTCTTATGTCCCATGGCTCCGGTGAAGGAGCCCTTCGTGTACCCGAACAACTCCGACTCCAACAATTCTTTTGGGATCGAGCCGCAACTCACAGTGACGAATGCCCTGTCCCGGCGAGAGCTCCGGTGATGAATCGCCCTAGCGACCAACTCTTTTCCCGTACCAGTTTCGCCCAGAATTAACACGGTGGCGTCTGTCGGAGCCACGCGCGCCGCTGTTTCCAGAGCGCGTCGCAAGGAATCGGATGACCCGATCACTTGCTCAAACTCATCTTGATCTATCTGGCTATGTGGCTGGTGCGTGTGGTCGATGCGCGAGTGGCGGTTGAGCGCGCACTGCACCGATGCATCGAAGTCGGACAGATGCATGGGCTTGATTAGGTAATCATAGGCTCCAGCCTTCATGGCATCCACTGCGCTCTCAACCGTCCCAACTGCGGTGATAACGATCACTGGGGTGTCAGGAGAATCGACTTGCATTCTCTTTAACATTTCCAGCCCCGACATACCCGGCAACTGGAGATTCGCTACGACCAGGGCGTGATGGGATTGTTTTAAGATTTCGATCGCGTGTTCGGCGTCGGCTGTCACCGACGTCTCGTAGCCCAGCTTCTTGAGCTGTAATTGCATGACGAGCCGTAGGCTCTCATCATCCTCGACGATTAGAATAGCTCCAGGGGTCATTTCGAAGACGTCCGAATCCCTAACTGTTTTCAAATCACGAAGCAGTGCGTACACAAACGAGTCCGAAGTTAACCTGGCGCACTGCGCTATTGGGAAGCGATCTTACCTCGGAGTTGTTCGAGCCACGCTTCAATCTTTTGTCTGTCCAGGCTATCCGCAGCCGACGAGTGAAGGTAATCCTCCAACTGTTTCGCTGCATCTGCTCGCCGATCAGTCTCAACAAGAATTTTCGCCGCCAACAGGCGCGCCGAGGGCATCTCCGTCGCCGCACGTTGCAGGTTGTCGAGCGCCTCGGCTTGATTACCTCCTACGCTGACCAGGCTAAACCCAAGGACATAACGGATCTTCATAAGGTCAGGATTCATCTTCAACGCCCTCCGCGCCACATCCGCAGCCTCACGATAATGCTCCAATCTACAAAGAGCGACACTCAAATTCGCAAGAGCCGCCGGATAGTCAGGAACGAGGTCGATCGCTTTCTGGAACTGATCCGCCGCCTGCTCGAAATGGCCGAGTTCTAGATGCGACACGCCGGCGCTGTTGAACGCCTGTGAAAACTCCGGGTCTACTTCAGTGGCTTTCCGGAAATGGTCCAAAGCAAGGGCGGGTTGGCCCTTGTTGGAAGCTGTCTTGCCTTTGGCGAATTCCTTTTGAGCTTCTGAGGGCACTTTGTGCTGCAGTTGGCGAATCGAAACCGTTGCGCCGTCGGACTTGCCAACGTTAGTCTTGGCGGGTATATCGATCGTAAGATACTGGCGGCCCCCCGTTACCAGGATCGACTCCTCATGCACGATCTGCCCAGCAGCGCCGGAGAGCTGTAATTCGTATTGGCCGGGTGTGAGCCCACGAAACTCAAAAGATCCGCCTTCGACAGACGTCTTGGTGACGCCTTGCCTGTTGGGAATAGATAGTTCGACCGTCAGGGCTCCCACGATGACATTCTCGGAACTGACCTGCCCGTAGACAGAACCACTTCTGTCTCCAAGGTCCGATCCCATGCCAGGGATTTGTTCCGAGCGCAACGGCCGGTCTCCGGGCACCTGAGCAAGTCCGACCACGGCAGGCGCGATTGACAACAGCACATAAAAACAAATTCTCATTCCTGGTTCCTTCCAACACCGTTTTCATCCCCCGGAAGTCCCTCACCCAAGCGGCCCTACTTCGCTGGTCCGGTAGATGAGGTTTGGATGTTTCGGACTCATTTCTTGAGGTGACCGTCTGATTACCCCGGGCGGTTCACGAAGGACTCAACAGGCCGCAGCCGCTATCGAGAAGGACCGAAATCCTGTTTGGAAGCGGCGTCATCATACAAGCCGAGTGGGGACAACTTTCGGCAAGAACCACGGATTGCCATCACGGCTGGGCCGGCTAGAGCGCGGGCCATCCGCCGGGCGCAGGGGGACGTGCCAGTGCCCGGAAATGATAAGATGGCGATCCTCTCCCGCTTTCCTGCCCTCCAGCCATTGCTTATGCGCGTGGCGGCACTTTTCTGCCAGGAGCGAGAGAGAGTCGGTGAATTCCAGCGCGGCGCGCAGTTGGGGGTGGCCGAGCGGCAGTTCGGCAAAGTCATCCGTCAATCACCTCTCTTCGATGGCCACTACTGTCTAACAAAGAGATTGCGAATGGAGCCGCCGTCGCGAAGCCAATGAGTTCTGGCGGAATCAACAGTAATTGTTCGAAAACGTACTGTGCGTTCAGTAGCCCTTTACCAAAATGTGCAACAACCTGTCGCAAACTAATTGATCCTCACATAAGTGCGTGATTCTGCGGAGCCATGATGCGCCGGTCTAATTGGCCTTACGCGTGCCTTTTGGTCAGGCATGTTACAGCCAGCCGACGGGAACTTGGCCCAGAACGAAGTAACGGGTTTTGAGCGCAAGGAACAGGAGAGCACAGTCACGTTTCGGGCGCCGATTGTGTTCGCAGTATCTAAGGTGGACGTCGCGAACAACTCCACCACCGACCGAGAACTGATCGAGGAGGCGCGCCAAGGCAATAGTGCTGCGTTCGATGAACTCATCAAGCGTCACTACAAAATGTGCCTTAAGCGCGCGTCGTCTCTGGTTCGTTGCCCGACTGACGCGGAAGACGAAGTTCAGAATGCATGCTGGAAGGCCTTTCAACGATTGGCGCAGTTTCGTGGTGAAGGATCGTTCGCTGCTTGGTTAAGCCGCATTGTAGAAAATCAGTGTCTCATGCGTATTCGTGAAGACCGGCAAGCCCACTTCCTGTACCTGGATCAATCTACGGAAGCGAATGTTCGCGTCGAGCTGGTCGCTCAGGTGCTTGGGCCGGAAGATAAGCTCGGCGATGAGGAGCTGGAGGGTATACTCCAAAAAGAGATTTCGCGGATACCGCCGTTGTTGAGAAACGTCATGTTCCTCAGTGATGTGGAACGATTGCCCATGCCAGATGTGGCTGCTCGGCTTGGTGTCTCCGTCCCGGCGGCGAAGTCGAGGTTGGGGCGAGCCCGGGCTGAGTTGCGAGCGCGGCTAAAGAAGTACTGCGGACGTCGAGGATTCAGCACACTTACGCACAAGACGAAATATGGATGCTTGGCCTATACACGCGGTATTTGAGTCCTTGACCGCGTAGTGGGCAAGGCGCGGAACACATGCTGAGTTCAAGCAATCAGCTGCTAATTTTCACGCAGCCGCTCCTCTGTAGTCCCATGAATGCTGGACTCTGTGGGCAATTGTCATTTTGAAATGCAGGTTGCGCGGCGCTGACTACCCTCCCGCGCGCCGGCGGATCCGCTAAGGCACGTCACCCGTGGCTCGCAGCGAGGTGTTATTGGAGCTGATCCGGTTCTGGCTCCGGTTATAGATCCGCTCGGCCTTCTCGATCAGATCCCGGTGAAACAACCGCATGCGGTGTCCATTACAGGTTGCGTCGATCATGCCCGCCGCATCTACTTTAGATTGGGCAATGAGGATTTTACCGGGAGCGAGAGACAACATCCGTTCACGAGAACCGTGGCGAACAACAACTGTCATGGAGACCGTTACCCGGTATACGGGCAGAGGGGTGGTTGGTTCTGGCATATGCGAAGAGGACGATGCATACCGCTCGGGGGAAGATCCATATTTTGTTTGCTGCCGACGAGAAGGCGTCCGGCTTTCCCCAGGCCACGATGGGTATTCCCCGTCGATGATCTCGACACCCGCCTTAACGGCTTCGGATGGGAGGACAGATGGGACAACTTCGCCGGACCCCAGGCCAAGGCGTTCCACCTGCTCAAGGGCCTCGATTTGGGTCACTCAGGATCAGCGCTTAGGCAGGCCGGCCAGATCATCTTCGAGGAGTTCGGGGGGTCTCCAGGCAACTCCTACACCTGGGTTGAACTGCACGACGACCTGACCGTGTCGTTGCTGCAGGCGCGCCTCATCGAGCTGAACCTGCCGACCGATGTCGAGATTGGAACGCGAGACTGAGATGTGCGATGGGGTGCCTCAATTCGCGACGTGTCGGGCATCGGCCCTGGGCGCCGTTTGCGATGACACTCCGGGACGACTGTGTCGGGCCACGAAATACCGCTCAGCCGGGTTTTGCGACCTGTCTCCGCCGTCAGCCGCGCGTTGGCGGGTTCACTGCTGACAGCGCCATGATTGTTTCGGACTTGCCGACGCGAACCTTCAAGGACGGCTCCGGGGCGTGTTCCGCCAGACGTACCATGCGTAGGCATGCATCGGACTTTTCTTAGTCCCAGGAATCCACCGAGGGCGCCAACAGCAAAGGATTTCCCCGAAGAAGGATGGCCGGTTGAAATAAGGCAATCGTCCTGGCTCAGCACCCCAGATTGACCTGAACAGGGCGGCGGCAAATTGACGTGTTGCTCCTCCACAAGAGCAATCAGATTTCCGACGATGGCGCACGCCTCATCCGTGTTGTGCGGCGTGTTGGTGATGATCGCG
>CAVYFI010000008.1:0-479633 GCA_963767775.1 Bryobacterales bacterium | reverse complement strand
CAATGCCCTAAACGTTCGCTACGACATCCAGGACATTAAACACAGCGGATCTCACGCTGCAGCGTGAACTATACCTGGAGCCACGCGTTCGACGAATTGAGCGACACGTTCAGTTCCTCGGGAAACCAGTTCAATCTCGGTTATACGAATGCGTTTCTGCCGAGCGTGGATTACAGCAACGCGCAATTCGACAACCGGCACCGCATCGCCTTGGCCGCGATTTACAATATTCCGTTCGCGCGCGGGCTTCATGGCTTCGCCAAGAGGGCCTTGGACGGTTGGGAGCTTGCGCCAGTGCTGACAGCGCGAACCGGCGCTCCGTACACGATCTACGACCTGACGAACGACCAATTACATCGCCACGCGCGTGGCCGCGACCCAGGTGATCCCGGTGAACGGCAACCGAATCGGTACGGCCGGCGCGAACGAGTTCGGCATCTACGACTTCAGCACGATCAAGTGTCCGAGCTACCTCAACCCGAAATCGGGCTCGGCCGATTTTGGACCGTGGCCGGGCGATTTCACGGGCCGCGATTATTTCCACACGCCGGGCACCTGGAATCTCGACCTGGGGATGTACAAGTCACCAGGATCACGGAGCGCGTTACGTTGCAGCTTCGCCTGGAAGCCTACAACCTTTTCAATCACTCCAATCTGTACGTGAATTGGGGTTCGGCCTATGTCGTCGGCGGCGCCGGCAACATCACTGCCAGTTACGGGAACCTGCCCAACACCGATCCGCAACAGTACGAGAATCGGAATATTCAGCTGGGCGCCAAGCTCATATTCTGATTCCTGATCATCGGGATCACAATCATGAAGAGAACGATTTCCTTCTTTTCTCTTGCGGCATGCTTGGCCGCCACTGTGTGGGGCGATGACGCAAAAACGGCTGCGGTTCCCGTGCTGGTGGAGCTGTTCACGGCGGAAGGCTGTTCCAGCTGCCCGCCTGCCGATGAGTGGCTGCTGCAATTGGATAAGGCTCAACCCCTGGCTGGAGCCCAGTTGATTGTGCTCAGTGAGCACGTGACTTATTGGGACCACGACGGTTGGAAAGATCCGTATTCGTCCCCTCTGGTCACCGACCGCCAGGCCGATTACGCGCGGGCTTTCGGATCGACAGCCCCTACACACCGCAAGTGGTCATCAACGGGACTGTCAACGTGAAGCTCAGTGACTCCAAGCAAGTCCGCCAAACGTTTGAGCAGGCTGCGAAGGCTAGGACCCTCCCGGTGACCATTACTGGGGTTACAATTGATCCCGCCAATCCGGCCATCCTGCATGCGCATGTGGAGGTGGACGGTAGCTCAGCGGGACACAACGCCGACATTTACGGAGCGGTGGCCCTCGATCATGTGGAGTCTCAGGTGCTGCGCGGCGAAAACGGCGGAAAACATCTGAGCCACGTAGCCGTGGTGCAGCAGCTTTCGAAGATCGGAAAAATGGAGAATGGGAAAACTTTCAGCCGGGACATCGACCTCAAGCTGAAACCCGGCACGGATCCCAAAAACACCCGGTTGGTTATTTTTGTGCAGGAGGGCGGCCCCGGCAAGGTGCTGGGAGCGGCGCTGCACGATCCGATCAGCTGACGCGACGCATCTTAAGCCGGGGAGGATCATTTTTCGAGGGAAGTTGGGCGCATGGAAACGACCCCACTTGGTCGTGTAGTCGGCTATGCGTAGAAGTGCCAACCGTGTTCCAGGAGAAGACCCGTTATCACGTATTGAACTAAGCCGCTGCGCGGCATTTGCGAAGCGGCGTCTTCGCTCGCTGCCTTTTAGACACTTCAGTGATCCACTCCTGCCCCTTTCCTCGCTCGATATTTCGTGATGGTGTCAGAAACCTAAGGAGGTTTCGTCATGACCCCATTACGACAACGGATGCTGGAGGATCTTCAGCTCCGCAACTACTCGCCAACCACGGTCCGGATTTACATGCACGCCGTCACCGAGTTTGCTCGACATTTCGGCAAGCCGCCCGATCAGCTCAACGCCGAGCATATTCGCCAGTATCAGATCTTCCTCATCAAGGAGAAAAAGGTGTCGCAGTCGACCTTCGTTCAGGTGGTCTGCGCTCTGCGCTTCTTCTACACCCACACGCTCAATCGGAAAATCGCCATCGATCGCATCCCGTTTCCACGGCGCGAACGGAAGCTGCCGCTGATTTTGAGCCGCGATGAAGTGCGGGCTTTGCTGGAAGCGCCGCGCAGCCTTCGCCACCGCACGATGCTCGCGATCCTGTATGCTTCCGGACTCCGCGTGAGCGAAGTTGCACGTCTCAAAGTCGCCGATATCGATCGCACTCGCAATGTGCTCTGGGTTCGCAGCGGAAAAGGACGCAAGGATCGTCAAGCGCTGTTGCCTCCCAAACTGCGGGATCTGCTGCGCTGCTATTGGCGAAGTAAGCGCCCGACCGGCTGGCTGTTCCCCGGCTCCGATCCGCACCAGCCCATCTCGCCGAAAGCCGTTTTCCTCGCCTGCCGCAACGCCGCGCACCTCGCCGGCATCGCAAAATCGGTTCACCCACATTCACTGCGGCACGCCTTCGCCACGCACTTACTGGAAGCCGGCGTGGATCTTCGCACCATCCAGACTCTGCTCGGCCACGCCAATCTCACAACCACGGCGCGCTATCTGCAAGTCGCCGACACGGCTGTTCGTGCCACTACCAGTCCGCTCGAATCGCTCGATCTCCATCTCGTTCCGATCGAGTGATGCCCGGGCATCGGCTGGAACTGGCCGATGTCTTCCGCACTCACCAACGCGACTTTCTGGATCGCTGGAACTCCGTGCTTTCGAGCGACCAGAGACGAGCGTTGCGCAATCTTCGCGACTGCCGGACCGCGGCCCTGGGCGGCCACCTTCAGCAGTGCGACCGGTGCGGGCATCGCGTCATCTTATATAACTCGTGCCGCAACCGGCACTGTCCTAAGTGCCAGGCTTCGGCGCGCACCAAGTGGCTCGCGCAGCGGCAGGCCGAGCTTTTGCCGGTCCCTTACTTCCACGTTGTGTTTACGCTCCCGCAGGAACTTGCTCATCTAGCTGTTCAGAATCCCAAACAGATTTACAACCTCCTGTTCCGCGCTGCTTCCGAATCGCTGCTCACCATTGCAGCCGATCCCCAGCATCTGGGAGCATCCATCGGTTTTCTGGCGGTGCTTCACACTTGGGGCCAGAATCTGCATCTTCATCCGCACTTGCATTGCGTGGTTCCCGGCGGTGGAATCTCGCCCGATGGCTCGCGCTGGATCACCTGCCGGAAAAACTTCTTCCTGCCCGTGCGTGTGTTGAGCCGCCTGTTTCGCAACAAGTTCCTGAAGGCTCTGCGATCAGCGTTCCGCCGAGGCGAGCTTCGCTTCGCCGGCGATCTTCGGTATCTCGCCGCGCCGCCGGCTTTCCAATCTCTGTGTCATAAACTCGCACCCCGCGAATGGGTCGTGTATGCTAAGCCACCCTTCGGCGGCCCCGAGCGCGTTCTAAAGTATCTGGCTCGCTACACCCACCGGGTCGCCATCTCCAATCACCGGCTTCGATCGATTGAAAACGGCAACGTCAGCTTTACATGGAAGGACTATGCTCACGGCAACCAGACCAAAGACATGACGCTCGATGCGGTCGAGTTCATCCGCCGCTTCCTGCTGCACGTGCTGCCGTCAGGATTTGTGCGCATCCGCCAGTTCGGCCTGCTCGCCAATCGTGTCCGCAAACAAAAACTGGATCAGTGCCGCGCTCTGCTCGCCGTACCCCAACCGCTCACCGATTGGCAGGACAGGCCCGAAGTGAAGACCGACGGCCCGCAGCGCTGCCCGGTCTGCGCGCTCGGGCGACTGATCGTCATCGAACTTCTCATCACTCAACCGATCCCAGCACAGGACACCTCATGAAGCCAGCGAAGCATTCTGTCTTCGTCGAACGCCACGGTCCTGATCAGGAGCATGCCAGTGGTCTGTCTGGCGATCGAAACTCCGCACGGCAAACCTGCGGCTGTCTGCATTCCATCTGCAGATTGCATCCGAGAACCTCCGAAACACATCCTCCATTCCACCGGTTCCTTCCAGCGATTCGCCAACACCGGCAAGAAAACGGCATTCAATCCCCATAGATTCGTCCCGGCTCAGTTCAATGAATTCTATCGGCAGTGCTCACGCCGACCGCTCCTGCGCCTTGAGAGTTTCGCACGTGAGCACCCCCGATAGAATGCTTTTCATTATCGGTAGGTACCGTGATCGGCACACACGTGTTGGACGGATATAACGAGCCCGGAAGAGATCGACATTGAGGCAATTGCTTTCCACTGCGGTGCCTCAATCAAATATCGCTCCCTCAGCGGATGCGCAGCTCGCATTGTCGGCAATGGGCACAGCGCGATTATTACGATCGATGCCACTTCGCCGCGAGGAAGGCAGCGATTCTCTGCGGGTCACGAATTGGCCCATTGGATGCACGATAGGGGAAAAGCCTCGTTTTCGTGCGAGGAAAAACAGCTCGTCCAACAGTGGTCTAAGAACAATCCCGAAGCTCGGGCTAACAGCTACGCCAGTGACCTGCTTCTTCCGATTCAGATGTTCAAACCACTGACGGCCAATCTCCGCATCATCAACATGTCCGTCGCCAGCGAGCTCGCAAAGAAGTTCCTGATGAGTTTGACGGCTACGGCCCTCCGGCTGGTAGAGCATGGCCCATTGCCCGCGATGCTCGTCTGCTACAGCTCAACGGGACGGGAATGGTTCGTGAGGAATCTCTACCTTTCTAAGCAACTGTGGCCAACCTCCGCTCCAAACCGCGATACGTACGCCTATGACATGCTGCACGGCTCTGCAGAATCAACGGCCGAAGGTGATGTATCGGCCGCGGCGTGGTTCGACCACGAACTAGCCGAGCGATACTACGTTCACCAAAGTTCGATTCGCACTGGGTACGGCGACGTCCTGTCCCTGCTCTGGTGGAAGGACGAAAAGATGCTCATCGCGCTCGACGACCACGAAGAGCGACAAGCATCTCGCCGCTCCGACGACCGATGATAGAGCAAGTATGCGGACAGCGGCTCTTCGTAGCGGTAACATCTAGGACTCAGCCCATGGAAAGACAGCCCAATCGCCGTCCGGCTATCCCGGAGCCTGTGGCTCTCTTAGTGATGGTCGCGAACCGCCACGCCTGCTGCTTCTGTCGTGTGGACGGTAAGCACGTTATCTTTCACCATACGGATCACAATCGGGCGAACAACGACCCGGCCAACCTCGCCGTTCTCTGCCACGATTGCCACAGTCGAGTTGAAGGCGACGAGGGTTTGGGACGCCGGTTCACGACGGCCGAGCTAAGAGAATACAAGAAGCAGTGGGAGTTCCAGTGTTCGCACATCGAGCCAGATGATGATACCGACGAGTCGGAAGAGCCTCTCCCGATCCTTTCCGAAGCCCTGCTCATCGGCCCTGACGAGCATGTGGCGTACGATCTCACCGAGATGGAGGAGGGTGATGAGATCGAAGTAACCGTCTCCGCAGATCGGCACATCGATGCGTCGATCTGCACAGAGGCCGACTACAAACGCTGGTTACGCGGCAGAGACCTCAGGGAATACGAGGGGATTGAAGATGCTCGCAAGTCTACTCTACGCTTCACGGTGCCAGAGGATGGAGATCATCTTTTGCTCTTAATCAACTACCAGGACCTCGGATTTGATGTCGAGGTTGAAGCTCTCGTCTGGCAATAGGGCTCCGATCTTCTCGAACGTCCTGACCTTTCCCGTGCCGACCGCGACTTCTTACTTCGAATCGAAAACCACTGGACGGGCATCAGGTTCAGACATCTACACGAGTGTGCGGAGCGCGCGCGCGCCGCTCATGCGAGGAAGCGATCTCAGCCTGTTGGTGTCGTTGTCGTCGCCATAGTGAGGATTCCGGCGAAGCCGAACGCTGATTCCGGAGGGAAACCGAACGGCATTCCGGGATGAACCCGAACACTCTCGGAGCGTAGCGACGCTGGCAACTCGATTGTGCAAGAAGTGTTCGGCTTCGTCAAGGAAAACCTTGTCCGAAGCGCAGCGAAGGAAGGATGCCGCTAGCGGAGAAAGGGGCGTGGCGAAAGGGGCGTCAGCCCTTGTCCCCGCATCAGCACACAGAATCCCCGGAGCGTGATTTGCGCTCCGGTTGGTGAATTAGCGTCGGACGGAGATCCTGGCGCTACTGCTCATCGGCATTGAGTAGCTCCGCGCGCTAACACGAAACACGGTTGGTTTGAATATTGAAACCCCAGGGCCGCGACAGGGCCATAGCAAAATCCCAGGCAGACATCGCGCACGGCCCAAGACCGGCGTTCGCTTTCGGGCAGTCCCTGAATCTCATTGAACAGGTCCGTAATCTCGCGGGGCGGCGTCGTTTGATACTCGCTCGTAAAGGCGAAGAGCCGTCTATCTTTGAGAACAACATACCAACCTTCTGCGTTCCAAGACCACAACTGCCCTGTCGGTGCGGCATGCAAGTTTCTAAGTTCCGGCGAATTTACCAACGCCGTCGCACGATCGTGGAGGAGTGTCGCCATCACGCCCGAGACACCCTGCGTTTGCCATCCGAAGTGGAAGACCTGTCTTTGACTCCTATCAACGAAGAATCTTCCATCTCGATATAAGCTCTCTGCGGTTTCCTCGAAGTGCAGCGCGCGTTTTTCGATGTGCAGTATCCGCAGTTCCGCCGGCGCAGTATCCACGATGAGAGGAACTCTGTACGGCATCACCGCATGCATGAACCACATCGCCATCAAAAGAAGGCCAACGGCGAGTGCGGGCCATGTGCGCTGAGACAATGGCAACCTACCCAACGACCATCGAGCCGGAAGCAGCCGCAATAAGGAAGCCACGGCACCTGTGGTGATAAGTACAGCGGATGCGATTCTTAGCGTCGCGCTTAGTTTCGCGAATGCGAACTCACTTTCGCCTGGCATGAGATCGAAAGTCGCGTTCAGAAAAACCCAAGGACTCTCGGCGACCGATGACTCGGTCCAAATGAACCAGAGAAGGGCGATCAGTCCGCTGAGGACCCCCAACACGTAGCCTAAGCGAGGCCTGAAGAAGACCAGGATACCGGCGCACATGAACACGAGCGGAGTTCCATAAGCGGCTATATCGACCAGCGGGTTGCCGGTAACAGCACCCCAAAGACCGCTCGGAGATAGGAGAAAACCGCCTGCGAAGCTAAGTGCGGCCAGCATAAGCAGGGTCGTGATCGCCAGCTTAGATGTAAGATCTCCACGCATTTCCTAGAAAGGTCCCTATCCATTGGACACCGGTCGGCATCTCAAACGCTAACCAAATCTTCCTTTTTTGGCCCTACACGCTTGGCTCGCCCCGATTCTTGCGCATCGAATCGCCCCGCATCTCAGTGCGATGCGCATTGTGCACCAGCCGATCCAGGATGCCGTCGGCCAGGGTGGGATCGCCAACCTGTTCATGCCACCGGGACACAGGCAGCTGTGATGTCAGGATAGTGGAGCGGACCTGGTAACGATCCTCGCAGATCTCCCAGAAGTCGCGCCGTTCGGGTTCCGATAGCGGAGCCATCACCCAGTCATCGATCACAAGAACGTCGATGCGGCTGAGCCGGGCCAACAAACTGCTGTCCATATTCATGTAGCGCCAAATGACGGCATCCGGCGGCCGGTTCCAGTTGGTCAACATAAGGTTGGAGCGGCATGCCTTTTACATGGATCAGCCCTTAAAGCGGCTCTTCCACTCGTCCTGGAAGTCTTTTCCCTCGTTGGCATGTGGATATTCCGTGCTTGGACAGGCCACACCGAGGAAATTGCACAGCGGCTCCCAGCCGTCTCCAGCTTGAAAGATCAGCAGGCGGTCAGCAGAAACGTATCGGCGAACGTAGGCGTCGTGAGTGCGGAAGGCGTCGAGAACCTGATCCTTATCCCTCGAATAGAGCCCTGGTAATCTCGCATGCATCTTTCGAATCATAGGCGCGATTGGGCTGCGCTCAAGGTCCTGCTGGACCTTATCAGACAGGATTGTCGCAGACGCCGAGACGTACCACCGCTCGGGGGCTCTCGTGGTGAGGATGAACTTTGCTTGGGGATACTGAGAGGTCAACTCTCTGTAGAAGAAGGCAGTCGGATGATCGCACGCGGCATTGCAGACTTGGAAAATCGCTTCCCAGTCGGGCGTGCCATCGAGCGCGTGGTTCCAACAGTGGTATCGAACTTGGATTCGCCAGCCGCGCAGCGGTTTAGCAAGGGCCGAAGCCGAGCTGTTCGAGAGCCGCTGCAAGAGAAGTGCAACCGGTACGCCCAGGGCCAAATCCAATTGCTTTCAGTGACACGACCGATCTCCCGCATTGCGGTGCATGCCGTGAGTCTAGCACTCCTTAGCGTTTGCGCTAATTTGGGGAACCGCGCGGTAGCGGATGAAAGCCGAGTCATGAAGACATTGCGGAAGCGGGAAGCCACGCCACTCTATCTTTAATTGACTGGATCACGGACCGTGGGAATGCCATCCGCGACTGGCGAGCCAATCCTGCCACCATCGCTGATTGTTCCTCATTGACTCTTGTTCGTCGAGAGGCAGTTCAGGCCCTTGTTCGGGGATTGGGCGGATGTTGCAGCCCTTACACAACCCCTTCGGGCCAAGAGTGTTACCTATGTCTTAGGTACATTCTGTTACCTATGTGTCCGGGTCGGACAATTGGGAGTTTGGCTCCTCAGGTAGGACTCGAACCTACAACCCTTCGGTTAACAGCCGAATGCTCTACCATTGAGCTACTGAGGAACAAGGCAGGCAGGTTTCTTCCCATTCATTAAAACATCCCCCTTCCGCGCTGTCAAATTTTGGGGTAGTGTCCTAAAAGTGCGTGACGCGCACTTTTAGGACACTACCAATTTTCGGCCGAGTGGCACGTGACGCCTGCTCGTCGAACAGCCCACAAGTGAATCGAGCGCGCGAGCCAAATTTTGACCGCTTGCTAAACTGGTAGTCTCCTCATGGAATTGGAAAAAGCATACGAGCCGCAACGCTTCGAGCCGCATTGGGCGCAGCGCTGGGTCGCCACGGGCATCTTTCACGCCGATCCGCACGCGCCCGGCCCGCGTTTTTCGCTCGCCGTTCCACCGCCCAACGTCACCGGATCGCTGCACATCGGCCACATGCTCGATCACACCGTGATCGACACGGCCACGCGCTGGCATCGCATGCGCGGGTTTAACACCCTGTTCCTTCCCGGCACCGACCACGCGGGAATCGCCACGCAAATGCTGGTGGAGCGCTCGCTCGCCGCCGAAGGAATCACGCGGCAGCAGCTCGGACGCGAGGAATTCGTGCGCCGCGTGTGGGAGTGGAAAGAGAAATACGGCGATCGCATCACTTCGCAGATGAAACGCATCGGCGACAGCTGCGATTGGAGCCGCGAACAGTTCACACTCAGCCCCGAGCTTTCGCACGCCGTGCTGGAAGCCTTCGTGCGCCTGTACGAACGCGGTCTGATTTACCGCGGCACCTATATGGTGAACTGGTGCCCGCGTTGCGCCACCGCGCTTTCCGATCTCGAAGTGAAGCACGACGACACGCAGGGCAGCTTATGGCACATTCGCTATCCGGTGAACCAATCTCCGGTAAACGACAGCTCGCGCTATCTGATCGTAGCCACTACACGCCCGGAAACCATGCTGGGCGATACGGCCGTGGCTGTGAATCCAGCCGATCCGCGCTACCAGGATCTCGCGGGACAAACGGTGACCCTGCCGTTGATGAATCGCCCGATCCCGGTCATCTTCGACGAGATCGCCGACCCGCAGTTCGGCACCGGCGTCGTCAAAGTCACTCCGGCTCACGATCCGAACGATCTCGAAGCCGGCAAGCGGCACGACCTGGCGCAAATCAAAGTCATCGGCGAAGACGCGCGCATGACCGCCGAGGCGGGCCCGTACGCCGGCCTGGACCGCTTCGAAGCTCGCAAGCGCATCGTTGCCGATCTCGAAGCACAAGGGCTGCTCGAAAAAGTAGAGTCGTACACGCTCGCGCTCAGCAAGTGCGATCGCTGCGGAACGATTGTGGAGCCGTTGATCTCCACGCAGTGGTTCGTGAAAACCAAGCCGCTGGCCGACCAAGCCATGGCTGCGGTGAACGAAGGCCGCATTCAGTTCGTGCCCGACAATTGGAACAAAACGTTCTTCAATTGGATGGAGAACATTCGCGACTGGTGCATTTCGCGCCAACTTTGGTGGGGCCATCGGATCCCGGCCTGGCATTGCGCCGATTGCAAGCAGATCACCGTCGCTCGCGAAACACCCCAGGCCTGTTCGCATTGCCAATCGGCGGCGATTGAGCAGGATCCGGATGTGCTGGATACCTGGTTTAGCTCGAGCCTGTGGCCCTTCTCCACGCTTGGCTGGCCCGCCGACACGGAAGATTTTCGCGCCTATTATCCGACCAGCCTCATGATCACCGGCTTCGACATCCTGTTCTTCTGGGTGGCGCGCATGATGATGATGGGCATCGAGCTCACCGGGGACGTTCCGTTTCGCCAGGTGCATATGCACGGGCTGGTCCGCGATCCCTATCGCAAGAAGATGTCGAAGACCAAGGGCAACGTGGTCGATCCGCTCGACATCAACGACAAATACGGCACCGACGCCTGCCGGCTGTGGCTGCTGATGGCCGCGGCGCCCGGCACAGACATCACGTACAACGAAGACAAGTTGAATTCGTCGCGGCAGTTCTGCAACAAGCTATGGAACGCCGCGCGGCTGCTGCTCATGAACGTGGAGAGCGCGGGTATCGAGCCTTCGCTGCCCGATCCGGGCCAGTTGGAATCTCTGGAGGACCGCTGGATTTTCAGCCGCCTCAGCCGCACCGCCGAGTCTGTGAACCGCGAGCTTGAACAGCATCGTTATCATGAAGTGGCCGAAGAGCTGTGGCAATTCTTCTGGCACGATTTTTGCGATTGGTATCTGGAAATCAAGAAACTTCGTCTGGTTGCCGGGTCGGGCCTCACCAACGACTGGCGCAATCTGCTCAGCGTCTTCAGCGCGTATCTGCGATTGCAGCATCCCATCCTGCCATTCATCACGGAGGAATTGTGGCATCGATTCGGCCAGAATACGTCCATCGCGTTGGCCCCATACCCGCGGGGCGAGCGAACTGACGAGGCCGCTGAGCGCGAAATGGGATTGTTGCAGGACATGGTCACCGCGGCGCGAAGGCTGAAAGCCGACAACGGGCTGGACGACAAATTGGAGCTGGCGGGCGTGCTCTATTGCCGCAACGGGTCTGCAAACGTCGAATTGCCGGTGCTGGAACACCTCGGCAAAGTGAAGCTCGAAGTGCGAATGGGCTCGGCGCCCGCGCTGACGGGAGCGGTTCGCTCCACGCAACATTTCGATCTGGCGCTGCAGCTTCCGGAGGTCGATCGCGACGCAGTCCGTCAGCGGCTACAGAAAGAAAACGAGAAGCTCGAAAAAGTGATCGTAAGCACCAACACGCAGCTCGGAAATGAAAAGTTCCTCAACAGCGCTCCGCCTCATATCGTCGAATCCATGCGTGCGAAGCTCGCGGATTACGTTGCAACGGTCCAGAAGAATCGCGATACACTCGATGGACTGTGATCTCCTGCGGGCCGAAATGCCCGATCGCCGCGTCGAGTGGCACGCCGTCCTCGATTCCACCATGATCGAAGCCAGTCGATTGGCCTCATCGGGCGCGCCATCCGGCACTGTCGTCGGCGCCGAAGAACAAACCGCGGGCCTGGGCCGCCGCGGACGAACATGGCACTCCGAACCCGGCTCCGGCCTGTATGTCTCAGTCATCCTGCGATACCAATTCGCACCATCCACTTTGCCCGTGGTGACACTAGCTCTCGGCCTGGCTGTGAGGGACGCGATCCTCCAAGCCGCGAACCAGGTGTGCGACCTGCGCTGGCCCAATGACGTTCTGATCCCGTCCGGGAAGTCCGAGGGAAAATGCGCCGGCATCCTGACCCAGCTCGAAGGCTCAGCTATCATTGCAGGCATCGGTATTAATGTGAATCATCCCCGGTTCCCGGTTGAACTCGGTGGCATCGCGACATCGTTACGGCTGATGAGCGGACGCGTCCATTCGCGCGAGCGGTTGTTGCTGGAGCTGCTGCCGAGGATCGACCGTTACTGCGCGCTACTGGAAACAGAGGGACCCGGACCTATCCTTGAAATGTTTTCCCGCGCTTCCAGCTACGTAACCGGCCGCCGCGTATGTGTCGATCAAGATGGCTCTACGCTGCGCGGCACGACCGGGGGCCTGGCGGATTCCGGCTTCTTGATTCTCCGTGGCGACGACGGCCGCCAGAATCTAATCGTTGCGGGAGGACTGCGTCCATGCTCTTAGCTCTCGATGCGGGCAATAGCAATATCACCATCGGCGCTTTCGAGGAGACCACGCTGATTGGACGCTGGCGCCTGCGCACCATCCATGAGCAGACCGCCGATGAATGGGGCGTGTTGATGCGTAACCTGTTCGCGCTGGCGTCGCTGGATCTGGCGCGCGTGGATGGAATCATCATCGCCAGCGTGGTGCCCACCCTGGACGCCCCGCTGCTCGCGATGTCGCAGCGTTATTTTCATGCCACGCCGCTCTTCGTAACACCCGACACCGACATCGGCCTGAAGGTGCTCTATGACAACCCGCGCGAAGTGGGCGCGGACCGCGTGGTCAACGGCGTCGCGGCGTTTCATCGCTATGGCGGACCCTCCGTGGTTGTGGATCTCGGAACAACCATCAACTTTGATGTTGTTTCAGCCAACGCCGAATATCTGGGCGGCATGATTTGCCCCGGCATCGGCATGTCGATCAGCGGCCTGTTTGCGAAGACCGCGCGCCTTCCCATGGTGGATCTTCGCGAACCCGAGCGGCTCATCGGCAACAACACCGTGAACAGTATTCAGTCGGGCCTCTATTATGGATTCGCCGGATTGATCGACGGAATCGTCGGCCGGCTGGTGGCCGAGCTCGGCGGCAATACCAAAGTCATCGCCACCGGCGGCCAGGCGAGTTTGATCGCGCGCGCGGCACGTTCCGTTCAAGAAATCAACGAAGACTTGACGCTCGAGGGCCTGGAAATCATATGGCGCCGCAACCGGAAGAAGTAGCGCCCCAAAATTCGGACATAGACGCCGGCTGGCCATCCAATTACTTCAACTATTTCACCGAAGTGGAAGAGCGTTTTCAAAAGGCGCGCGGCACCGGGCTGTTCCTCATGTCGCCGCTGGATTGGGCGTTGGTGGAAGCCTGGAAAAACGCGGGTGTGCCGCTGGAAGCCGTACTGCGCGGGATCGATGCGGCTTTTGAAAAATGGCGCGCGAAAAAGAAGCGCGGCCAAAACGTAAATTCGGTGGCGTACTGCACGCAGGCCGTGATGATCGAGGCCCAGGCCTTGGCCGGAGTTGCGCCTCCGCGTGCGGCCAAGGAATCTGCTGCGCCCTTCACTCTGGAAGCGCTCGAGGCCTATCTGAGGGCTAATGCGGAACAGATCCGCGTCCAAGAAGGTTTGGCAGAAGTCGCTGCCGCGGTGGAGCAACTCGCGTCCGGCGCAGCGCCGCTGTATGGCGATCTCGAAAATCTGGAGCGCCGCTTGACCGCGCTCGAGGACAAGATGATCGCTCTGGTGCGCTCGCGCCAGACCGACGAGCAGCTTTTCCAAGTCCGCCGCGAACTCGATCTCCAACTGCGGCCCTATCGCGGCAAAATGACCGCGCCGCAGCTCGCCATGCTCGAAAAGCAATATTTGGAGCGCCAGTTGCTGGAATCCGCTGGTCTGCCGCGCCTCAGCCTGTTCTATCTCCGATGACTCCCCGGGTATCATGGTGATTGAGTAACATGTCCCCTTCTCCGCCGCAATCCAAGCGCACATCGCACATTTTCACGGCTGTCATGCTGGTGCTTTCGGTGGCCTGTCTGGCTTGGGCAGTGCACGGCGTAAGCTGGACGGACCTGTGGGAAGAGATTCGCGAGCTCGACTGGCGCTGGGTCGCCGTCGGCGCCATCGCCGACCTGTTGGTCTATGTCATTCAAGGCTGGCGTTGGAGTCTCCTGCTGCTCCCCGTCGCCCCGGTGTCTAGCTGGGCATCGGTGGGCGCCATCTATGTGGGTCTGTTCGCCAATGAAGTGTTGCCGCTGCGCGCCGGCGAACTCATCCGCTGTTTTTTGATGGCCCGCTGGAGTAAGATTCCAATCTCGGTGACCATGGCTTCGGCGCTGATCGAGCGGATTTTCGACGGCGGGTTCCTCATCGCGGGTCTGTTTATCTCGCTGCGCTACGTGCGCCACTTTCCGCTTAGCAAGGGCCAGGCTCGGGCCATCCAAATCATCACCACCGGAAGCGTCTTCCTGGCGATACTCCTCCTCATCTGCGCCCTGCTGCTGGCCGTCGCGATGTATTGGCGAGAGCAGGCTCTGGACGCCCTGCTGGGCGCGCCCATGTTTTCGTGGGCGCACGCGTTTATCCAGGATCTGCATCGAATCGGGCATTCGCGCTTTCTCTATCTTTCCGCGGCGGTCAGCGTTCCTTACCTGCTGGTGCAGATCGTTCCGGTCTACGCCGTCATGCAGGCGTATGGCTTCGACGGCGTCTCCTGGGCGCAGGCCGGTGCGCTCATGGTTTTGCTGCGGCTCGGCTCGGTGGTGCCGCAAGCACCCGGAAACGTCGGGCTGTTTCAAGTTTTGTCTACGCTGGGTCTGACGCTGTTCGGCGTCCCAGGCGCGATGGCGCGGCGCTTCACGCTGATTTTGTGGGCCGTGGTAACGGTGCCTTTGCTGATCGCCGGCTTTATTGCGCTGGTGGCTTCCGGCTCGAAGATGGGCGATCTGCAGCGCGATGCGCAAGCCGAGATACGCGCCCGGCAGGACGAAATGGCCAAGAGCTGACGAGCTTAATGCGTCATGGCGTAAGTCAGATAGTTGACGCCCACCCGGATCGCCAAGCCCGAGAACTTTTCCGGATACCGCGGGTCGTCCGCGTATTCCCAGGCGTCGCCCACGTCGGAGTTGTATGAGATGGCCACCATGATGCGGCCTTTGTCGTCGTAGATCCCGCGCCAGTGCGCGCCTTGTCCGCCCGCGCGGCAGTTCTTGCAACCTTCATAGAGATGCTCTGCGCCTGGAATCTGGAAACGGTCGGTCAACTCGAAGACGGTGTGCAGGATTGGATCGCTTTCCGGGATGTCGACAATCGGCCGGTCCGGAAATACCAGGCGGATGCGCTTCAGGAACATATCCCATTCGTAGTCGCCATGAAAATCGTCCGCCATGAAGAAGCCGCCGCGCAACAGATATTCGCGCATCACTTTGGCTTCCTGTTCGGTCAACCCCCACTCGCCCACCTGCACGGCGTAGAGCCACGGCCAGTTGTACGCCTCGTCTCCGTCCTCCAGCATGACGGACTGCTCGACGGGCCGCACCTGAATGCGGGTCAGACGCCGGACGGCCTGCGAGAAATGCCGGTCGGCCCGTGGGTAATCCTGCGTCCAGAGCGACAAACCCTGCCGGAAGTCGCCATCGAAACGTCCGCCATAACCGTCATTCGGCCCGGGCGGATACATCAGCCGCGCGAATGCCCACTCGCCCTTGTCCTGCCAGTCGGGCGGCAGCTCGAAGCTGAAATATTCGACGCCGGGGTACTGTTTGAAAGGGCGTTGGAAGGCGTAGAGCGCGCCGATGAAAACGAAAGCGCATCCGAACCAGCACGATGCTTTTCGCACATTCATCCGTTGCCCTATCCAGAGAATAGCATTCGAGCAGTCAGTGCAAACTGCCGGACTCCAGGTTCGCGGCTGATATACTGCGTCCGTGAACAAGTCCGCGGCTGTGACTCAGGCCCCCGATCACCGCTCGGCGCTCACCGCCGGTTTTCTCGGCTGGACACTGGACGCTTTCGATTTCTTCCTGGTCACGTTTTGCCTCACCGCGATCGGCAAGGAGTTCCACAAATCGGATTCCGCGATCGCGCTGTCCATCACCGCGACGCTCGCATTTCGTCCCGTGGGGGCGTTCATATTTGGGTTGCTCGCCGACCGCTACGGCCGCAGGCTTCCGCTGATGATCGACCTGGTCTTTTACTCGGTGATCGAGGTACTCACCGGGCTCGCGCCCAATTACACCACCTTCCTGGTGTTGCGCGCGCTGTTCGGGATCGGCATGGGCGGCGAATGGGGCGTGGGCGCATCGCTCGCCATGGAGAAAGTTCCGCCGCGGCTGCGTGGCCTGCTGTCAGGGCTGCTGCAGGAGGGTTATGCCGTCGGCAACCTGCTGGCCGCTATCTGCTATTTCTTCCTGTTCGAGCGTTGGGGCTGGCGGCCGCTGTTTTTCCTGGGTGGAATTCCGGCTTTGCTGGCTTTGTTCGTCCGATTCCGCGTGAAGGAGTCCGAAGTCTGGCAGAAGAGCCGCGCAGAAAGCTGGAGTGGATTGGGGAAGGCCATCACGTCGCATTGGAAACTGTTTATCTATCTAATGCTGCTGATGACCATGATGAACTTCACCTCGCATGGAACGCAGGACATGTACCCCACGTTCCTCGAGCGCCAATGGCATTTCGGACCGGCGCAGCGCTCCGTGATCACCGGCATTTCGATGATCGGCGCGATCCTGGGCGGCATCGTGTTCGGATTATGGTCGGACCGTATCGGCCGCCGGCGGGCCATGATCGCCGCGCTGGTGGGCGGGATCCTGCTGGTCCCGCTGTGGGCTTTTGCGCCTTCCACCGCGCTGCTGGTGGTGGGCGCGTTTCTGATCCAGTTCATGGTTCAGGGCGCGTGGGGCGTGATCCCGGCGCATTTGTCCGAATTGTCGCCGGACTCAGTGCGTGGATTTATGCCCGGGTTCGCATATCAGTGCGGCGTGCTGGTGGCCAGCTCCGTGGTTTACATCGAAGCGGTTTTTGCCAAACGGCTGAGTTACGCCACTGCGATGGCGCTCACGGCCGTCACAGTGTTCACGCTGGCGGCCATCATGACCGGCTTCGGCAAGGAGCGCAAGGGCACGGTGTTCGGCGCCAGCGCATAAAGTTTGTTAGGGGGCTGCTGCCGGCGGATCGGAGGGATAATCCTTACTGACCCAGTCGGTGTGCAAATTCGTCGGCAAGCTGAGCACGCGAACGTGCGTGAAGCCAAGCTCGTTGAGCGTACGATACGCGGGCCGGATGTTTGGGCATTTCACCATGGGACAACAGCCGCAGTAGATCACCAGGTCGGCGTCCTTTGCCAGGCCAGCGACCGCCTTCTTCAGCGCCTCAATCCCCTCCGGCTTCGACGCCGGTCCAGCGTTGATGGCATGCGCGATGTGCCGGCCGCGATACAGCACCGGAAACGCGACGGACAAGATGATCGGAGTTTTTCCCGATTGCACCATGAGCGCGAGCGCTGCCGGTTGCAACAGCTCGCCCGGAGCCCACGGGTCGGAGGTTTCCTGGCCCCAGCAGGCCAGCGCGAGAATCGCCAGTACCGCGGCGCAGCGAAAACCCGCCGTGCTCTTCTCACGGCTCATAAGGAAACTTCCTGATCCCCTTGGTGCATTCCGCAAGTGCCTCCAACAGCGAAGACCCCCAGCCCACGGGTGTGTAGGGCGCGGTCTTTTGATTGGTCTGTTTATCGGCTTGGGCCAGGAAGCGCATGGCTGGATCGGGCGGATTCACGTATTCCCGAACCGTAATCATGAACTCCACATCGCCCGAGGCCTGCTGTTTCGTGATGGCGTAGTGTTCGATCTTGCAAAGCCGCTCGGTGGGCTTTTCCTGCGCGTACGTCCATTCAGCCAAGCGCGATCCTCCTGAAACTCAGTGCTTGCAGTTTCTAAGTGTATCGCAGCCCGGCGGAGCGAATGCTTATGGGTTTTCTGTTTCGGTGGAGTGATTGGTAGTGAGGAAGATGTCGAGGAAAATGCTGATTATGTAGCCGAGAAATGCGCCAGCCGCGCCGCCGCTAATCAGTGCTTGAATGTGGCCGAGTCCAAACAGGTCCCCCAGCGGGATAGCAACCGCAAGTCCCACGGCTGCGAAAACCGCGGCTACCAGTAATCGTTTCCTCATCTGCTCACCGCCTTTAATAGATAACCATAGCCAGTATGCGTGGCAACACGGGATGGATGCTAGGGGGAGTCGCTCTAAGGGTTGCGAGGGTCTCACCTGAGGCGGCGTAATGTTTCGCCTGAGTACTTCTAAGGGCGATAGTTCTATACGGGGCGGCCGGGAGCCGCTGGATTAATCGAAGTCGAATGGCCTCTTAGGCTTTGGCGCGTCAGGATTTTCCTTAGCCTGCTTAAGAAGCTCGTCGAATTTCCGCTCGAGCACTTTGTGGTGCCCCTTATGCTGGTCAAACGACTTCTGGAAAGTCTCGCCGCGGCGCGCCTCTTCGCCCTTCATCTTCTGGACGGCAGCGCCGATGTCCTCAATGGTCCGCGGCTTCTGGTGCTCTTCATAGCTGATTACAGCCTTGAGTTCGGGATCGATTTGCAGCTTCGCCTCGCAGCACGGGCAACGTACTTCGATGAGCTGACGATTGTCTTTGGGCATACCGCAGATTCCAGTGTACCTGTTAGTTCTGGTGATCCGGGAAGGGGATCACGCGCGGTCCATCGTCCAGTCCCTCGATGCGGATCACCCCGGGCTTTTCTGGAGCAGGCGCCGTCGTGGTCGTGCGCCTCGGTGTGACCCCTGGCGCTGGGGCTGCTGCCGGCTCCTCGCCCGCCGGCGGATGAGCCGCCATTAACGCCTGTGTGCTCTTTCCCAGCTCCTGTGGAGTCAGGCGCAGGTTGATCTTGGCGGCCGAGCCGTCGGCGCTGAACTTCAGCTTCCTCACGATGTCCTGCATTTGTGGGTCGTCCTTATCTTTAGCAGCGATGGCGACCAGCCGGGTCATTTCCGTGACCACGTGTTTAGCGGCCTCTGCCGACACAAAGCGCACCGTAACGTCCGCCGTCAGGCCCGCGCGGAGGTTGACGCCTACCTCAAATTCTTGCGCGTCCGGCGCCCATTCGCCTGCCCGGAACAGCCCCTCCAGCCGGTCGTCCGACAGAACGTCGGGCGAAGTTATGACCAGCCACAATTCGTAGGCTCGGTCCATCTCGGCTGCTCGCGCGACAATCGATCCGGGTTCGGGCGTCGGCGCCCCGAACTGGTTCCGGTCGAGCGCGGCGAAAACTGACGGCGCATCCCCAAAAAGAATGGTGTCGGCGTCGAACAAAACGTAGGCCATGTTCTTGGCGTTCCTGGCCTGCGGCCGATAGACTTGGAACGAATTGTAGGCCTGCGGCTTGGCGCCGAGCTTCGTAAAGAACTTCCGCACCTTGGCTGCGTCAAAGTGTCCATCCACCGCGAACAGAAATGGGGCTGGGCGTGGTTCGACATCCGCGCCGGCGTCCGCGTCCTTGCTGGTTTCGTTGCCCGGCGAGGAGATCACTACGCGGTCAATTTCATCCAGGAATTCGATACCTGGAATGGCAGCCTTGGGGCCCACATTGAGCCACTTATCGCGAATCATCGCAACCGCGGGCGACTGCCGGATGCGCTGCCAATTGATGTTGATCAGCGCCTTGGCGTTGGGAGGAACGAAGCGCCACGGAGCGGCGTCGGACTGGCACTGGGCGACGGCTGGCGCGAGCAGGAGAGCGCAGGCGAGAGTCGCGTGAAGACGTGGCATAGCTATAAGTCTCTATCGGCAGAATCGGGCGCCCGGTGCAGAGGAATACGAAGGAGACGAGGAATACAAGGAATGTTATATTGGGGGTGCTTTCCTCGCTGTACTCCGGGCCCGTAGCTCAGTTGGTTAGAGCGCTACCTTGACACGGTAGAGGTCACAGATTCGAGTTCTGTCGGGCCCACCACCTATCCTGCTTTCTCTTACATCTCGCCGGACAAAAAAACAGCCCGTCCCGGAGTGGACTCCGAAACGGGCTGCGTGTCTGGTAACTAAAAGAACCGTTAGTGGCGAAACTGACTCGTGATGTCCTTGGTCTCGTAGACCTCGCAATTCGCCCGCTCATGGATGATTTGTGGTAGGCCCGGACGCGCCCGCAGAATCCTGTCCGGCATCACCCATGGCTCGATGAGGTCGTCCGGGTCCTCGATGGTCATCTGGTAAACAATTTCATCGCCCTTCCGAGTCAGCTTCTCAACGATGTGCAGGTCGGCGGAATGAAGCAGACCGCCGCGTCCGTACCAGGTGGCATCGTTGAAGTTGGTGGAATCGATCACCAGCGTGTCGCCCTCCCATTTACCGATCGGAAGCCCGTAGTAAAAGTCTTCGACCGTCTTTTGGCGTGCTCGGCCGTCGGTCGGGATGTCGCGGTATTCGAAGTTTCCGCCACCGTAATCGCTACTACCTCCATAGAAGAAGATGACGTCAGTTGGCGTCTGGATAATGCGGTTCGGGGTACCCTGCCGCGGGAGTCCCAGCGGCTGACAGGTCATCACCGGATCGTACTTGTTGGTCCACTGATCGAGTTCCTGAGTCTTGTCCCAAAATTCGGGTTTGTACATGGGATGGCTCGGCCCAAACCGCGAAGGCGAGATCCACTCATAATCCACCCAGAAGTTGTCTTGCGCGGTTGTGCAGCCGACGCCGACGTTGATTCCCCCACCCGGCACTTGCGTTGGACCACATCGACGGTTGCCGCTACCCGTAATTGCAAGCGGCGGGGGACTCCAGTTTCCTGTCAGATCCGGATGTCCGTCGGCCAGCCGCGGAGTTACGGCGGCGGCTGCAGCCGGCCTCGGTGGTGCGTCTGCATTCAGGGTCCAATTGGGAGGCTGATTCGTTGGCGTGATCGCGGCCTTGACGCTTGCCGGAACCGGCATCACCACATACATCTGTCCCGTTTCCGTCAGCGTCGTCGTAATGTCGCGGACGACGGCGCCGTCATGTTTCTCGATCATCCTGCCCGCGTAGAACGCTTCCGCCGGATTCAGCGGATTGTTCCAGTCTTTATAGTTGCTGTAGGTGAACTCGTAAGTCTTCGCTCCCTGCTTCACGACCACGCGCTCCGCCATGAATTTCTCGTTTAGCGTCGCGCTTGCGATCGCGTTGGGAACGCCCGGAATCGGGAACGTCACGACGGGCTTATTGCCTTCCCACACGACGGAGGTTTTCCCGGCCATCGAGACGTCGGCAGGTACCTTTTGCGGCCGGGGCGCCATTTCCGGCGGATCGCTTGTCCCCGCCATCGCGCCCTTAAACGCACCCTGAGGACCTGCCCACAGGCGAATCATCCGTTCCTCTACAGTTGCGGGCATCGGCGTCGCCTTGCCTTTACCCGGGACGAGTTCGGCGCCGGGAATGTCTTCGTTCCAGGCATACGCCCCACTGAGGACTTCGACATTGGAGCACGCTTGGCCATTGGGCCGAGTGCCCGTGTACTGAATCCGCTCGCCTGACGTCTGGTAGCTGATGCTGGTTCGATACTTCGTTACAGTGCAGGGCTGTCCGTCCACTTGAATGGTGCCCTTGCCCTGGTATTCGAGCGTCATCATCAGGTCTCGTTCCTCGCTGCTTCGGAGCATGCCCATATACCAGGCCCAGTTGAAGAGGACCGCTTTCAGGTCCTTTGCACCAGCTGCGGGAGTGTACCGGGGCCCGCCGCCTCGACCTCCCCGACCGCCACCCGGTCCACCACCTGGTCCTCCGGGGCCAAGCCCTCCCGGGCCCCCCGGGCCATCCTGAGCCGGCGCTGCAGGGGCAGCTCCTCCTGTTTGCGCAAAAGCCGAGGACGGCGCGCTGACCGTCAGGGCGACTGCGATCGCGATGCTTGTCCCAAAGATCTTTCGTAGAACAGCCATGATGATTCCCTTCTTTGTTTTCCCGCTCGGCTGAAGATTTTATCACGATTTGTTGCTGCCTCGCTTGAGTTCAGTGACAAAACACCTTGCTTTGTTCCCCTGGTTCGTGATTTACTTGAACGATCAATCAAGTGGAAAAGAACACCAACCAGACCCGCGCCCGATTACTCGAAGCCGCGCGGAGCCTCTTTTGGGAGAAAGGCTATGCCGCCACCGGAATGGCCGAGATACTGGAGCGAGGCCACGCCAATAGCGGCAGCTTTTACCACTTCTTCGCCAGCAAGGAAGCGCTGCTCCTGGCCGTGCTCGACAGCCACATCGAAGGGCTGGAACCTATAGTGTTACGGCCGGCCTTTGCCCGCCACCGAGACCCTATCCTTCGCATTTTCGCGCTCCTGGAAGGCTATCGAGAGCGCATTTTAGGAACCGGGTGCCGATTCGGCTGTCCTTTGGGCCGTCTGGCGCTTGAAATCGAGGCGGAAAATCTCCCCGCGCACGAGCGCATAGCCGACAATTTCAGCGGCTGGACCAAGGCCGTTCGAAAGTGCCTCCAACAAGCGCGGGAACAAGGGCGACTCGCCTCTAACCTCGACCTGGACGCTCTGGCCACCTTCGTTCTGACGACCATGGAAGGCGGTGTTATGCAATCGCGGTCCTATCGGAGCGTCCAGCCATTCGATCAATCGGTGGCGCAATTGCGAAGCTACTTCGCTTACCTCCTCACGAAACCCGCGCGCGGGAAAATACACCGGCGCCGAAGATCCTCAACTCAGAAGAAAGGAAATTTAAAATGAGAACGATAACCCCGCTCATCCTGCTGTTCGGCGCCGTCGCCGCGCTCAGTGCACAGACCGTCGCGCAGAAAGGTCCGGTCAAGGTAACGATGCTCGCTGCACCGGAAAAACAGCTTAAATTCGAAGTAATGGTGCCCGCCAAGGCCGAGGATGTTTGGACCGCCTTCACCACGCGCGAAGGGTTGATCACCTGGCTCTGGTCGGACGTCAGCGTCGACCTGCGGGAAGGCGGCGAATGGACGGTGCACTTCCCCGGCGGAAAAGCAGGCGGCGGCACCATCCTGAGCTTCATTTCCGGGCGCCAAATCGTGATGCGCGCGATGGCCCCGGAACAGTTTCCAGAAGTGCGCCGCGAACGAACCCTCGCGGTGTTCGATTTTGAGCCGGCCGGAGCCGAGACACGCGTCACGCTGACGCAATCCGGCTGGAAGCAAGGCAAGGAGTGGGACGACGCTTATGCCTATCTTGCCGACGGCAATGCACAACTTCTCGCGCAGTTACGCGACCGGTTCGTCAGCGGGCCGATGAACTGGAATCGGGCGGAGGGGAATTAACCATGGACTTTTCTCAAGCTGCATCTCATCTCAACTGGCTCGCGATCCTGGTTGCTCCGCTGGCCGGCTTTGTGATCGGCGGCATCTGGTACGGACCGCTGTTCGGCAAGGCTTGGATGCGCGCCAGCGGTGTCACCGAAGCACACGCCCGCTCGCGGGATGTAGTCAAGACCTTCGGCGGCGTCTTCGTGCTCAACCTCATCGCATCCGCCAGTCTGGCCATGTTTATCGGGCCCACCGGCACGTGGCAATTTGGACTCATCGCGGGATTGCTCACCGGCTTGACCTTCATCAGCGTCGCTTTGGGCGTGACGTATTTGTTCGAATCCCGTCCATTCAGTCTTTTCGCAATCAACGCGGGCTATCAGACTGTGCTGTTCGCTGCCATGGGCGCGATTCTAGGCGCGTGGCGCTGATGCTGCCATACCGCTGCTCGCGCCTGCACTGCGAGACAATACGGAAATGCGCGCATGGTTCATGGATGGTTACGATGGCGTGGAGCACCTCCGATTGGGCGAGACGCAAGATCCGGCGCCAGGCCCGAACCAAATCTTGCTTCGCCTGCGATTCGCGGCGCTGAATCCGGCGGACGCTTTCCTGGCGCAAGCCATGTATCCGGCCAAACCGGCGCTGCCTCACATTCTTGGACGCGATGGCGTTGGCGAGGTGGCGGCGGTTGGGCCCGGCGTGACGAACGTCCGCCCGGGCGATACGGTGGGCATACTTCGCTGCGACGTCGGCGTGGAAACTTGGGGCACACTCGCGGAGAAAGTCGTGGTCGGTGCGGACTCCGTGGTTCGGCCGCCGCAAGGCTGGTCGGTGGAACAGATGGCGGCAGCTCCGCTGGTTTATCTGACGGCCTGGCAGGCTCTCACGCAATGGCACGATCCGCCGGCGCCGTTGGCCCCGGGCGCGGTGCTGCTGGTTACCGGCGCTTCCGGGGGCGTAGGCACGGCGTCGGTTCAGCTTGGCAAATCCATGGGTTTCAAAGTCGTGGCACTGTCGCGCAGCGCCGAAAAAGGCGCTCGCTTGAAGGAATTAGGAGCGGATTTCGTTTTCGACCCGGCGGATCGCAACCTGCGCAAGCTCGTGCTGGCCGCGATCGCGCCGCAGAAAGTAGACATCGCCGTTGACAACGTCGGCGCGGCATTGTTTAACCAGGTGATCGCGATGCTTGGTCACGGCGGGCGGATCAGCGTGGTGGGAAGAAGCGGCGGCGAGGTGCCCGACTTTAACACAGCGACGCTGTTCTTCCGGCGCAACCGGATCGGCGGCGTGGCCGTGTCCGACTACTCCCCGGAAGCGGCCCAGGCAGCTTGGATGCTGATTACCGAGCGCCTGAATACGACCCGGCAGAAGCCCGTGATCGACAAAATCTTCGCCTTTGAAGACGTGAAGCCCGCCTTCGCCAGGCTGGCCGAAGGCCCGATGGGCAAGGTGCTGGTACGGGTCGCAAGCTAGCTGCCGCTGGCGCTCGTGCTACCATAAAAACCAGCCCGATTTGCTCGCGACTTCGCCTCGCGTCACGGCGTACGCCAGCTCGCCTGTAACCGTGAATCATGCTGCCCAGCTGCCCGCAGCAAGGAGTGTTCCACCATGACCAATATCTATGTTGGGAATCTTTCGTATGAAACATCCCAGGAAGACCTGGAGGCCGCGTTCAACGAATTCGGAGCCGTGGAAAAAGTCAACATCGTGCGCGACCGCGATACCGGGCAGCCCCGCGGTTTTGCCTTTGTCGAGATGACCAATAGAAATGAAGCATCCAGCGCCATCGCCGCGCTCAATGGGCGTAATCTGCACGGCCGTGACCTCAGTGTTAACGAAGCGCGCCCGCGCGAAGAGCGCTCCGGTGGCCGGCCCGGCGGTGGCGGCGGACGCGGCGGATTCAAGGGTGGTGGCGGCGGCGGACGCGGCAAGGGCCCGCGCTGGTAACCATTCGAGCGCTTTTTGCATCCTATTTTCTGCTGGTATCAAAGGCATTTTATTTTGGCTCATAAACTTACAACTCGCTTGGGGCCGTATTGGCTTCTTCTGGAAGCTTCGGGTAAATCCACTTGGCGCCTGCAACTGCTGGGCGACTCGCACCATGAAGCCGAAATCACGGCCAATGGCGAAGAGGAGGCCAAAGACGCCGCCGTGGAAGCAACCGTCGCGCTGCTGAAGGAAGAGAATCCGGAATTTCGGGAGCCTGCCAAAGTTACTTGGAACCCGGCCTTCGTTTCCGACAACCGCCTGAACCTCTGACCCTGACCCTCTGACAGCGATCCGGCTATAATCACAGAAATAGACGGAGGCACCATGCGAGTCTGCCGGTCCTCAGCCACATCGGCCACACTGGCCGTGGTTTTCGCTGCATTCATTCTGCCAGCCACCACCCACGGACAGTGGTTGAATTACAAGGCTCCGGGAATTCCGCGGACCTCCGACGGCAAGCCGGACCTGGCAGCGCCCGCGCCAAAAACGCCTGACGGCAAGCCTGACCTGTCTGGAATCTGGCGGCCCAATGCCGGCGGATACAGCGTGAACATTGCCTCCGACCTGAAAGCTGGAGACCTCAAACCTTGGGCCGAGGCGCTCTACCAACAGCGCAAGGAAAACTTGAGCAAGGACTATCCTGGCATTCGATGCTTGCCGGAGATCGGCCCGGAAGTTAGCTTCGGGATGTACAAAATCCTTCAAACCCCCGGCGTCATAGGATTTCTCAGCGAGACCGGTAGCTTCCGCCAGGTACTCACCGATGGGCGGCCGTTGCCTGCGGATCCGCAACCCACCTGGCAGGGCTACTCGGTCGGACATTGGGAAGGGGACACGCTGGTGGTGGAGAGCGCCGGATTCAACGACCAGACTTGGCTCGATTTTGAAGGCCACCCGCACTCACTGGAGTTGCGCGTCACCGAACGCTACCGCCGCAAGGACTTCGGACACCTGGAGCTGAAGATGACCTTCGACGATCCGAAAGCTTACGCGCGTCCTTGGACCATTTCATTCAACGCGGAGCTGGCGCCGGACACCGAACTGCTGGAATACGTCTGCAACGAGAACGAGCGGGACGTCCAGCACATCGTGGTTACCGAAGCGGACCGGAAGAAAAGCCGGACCAAGGTGACAGTGGCGCCCGAAATACTGGCTAAATACGCCGGTGTTTATGAAATGGTGGATCATGACGGCAGGCCCGTCGACCGCCAGGGCAAGGTGGTGCAGCAGGGCGGCAAATCGATGACTTTCACTGTCGGGCTGACTGAGGACCATCTGGTGATCGAGCTCCCCGATGCCGGAAAGATTCCTATGCAGACCGAGTCGGAGACCACTTTCTCCGTCGCAGGCCAGCCAGTCGAGTTCGTGAAAAACGACCAGGGAGTGGTCACGCATCTGGTGCTGCGCCAGGTGGAGGGCGATTTCCGAGCGGTACGGAAGGGCGGCCAGTAGCGCTTACTCGCAGCCGTTGAGGCCCTTCGTCAAACAAATGGATGACGACGGTGGCGGCGGAATCGGAATGCCGTGCTCGGTCATCAGCTTGGCGAGCAGCGCCGCGGCATCCGGATGCGGAATGGCCGATTGCACTCCCACACGCACCAGCCCGCGCGCCCAATCGATGGGTATCCAGGTTTTGCCAAGCAGCGCGCCGTTCACGCTATCGCGGCTTCCACCGTCATGCGCGTTCAAGTCGGCCCCGCGATCCACCAGCATTTGAATCACTTCCAACCGGCCTTTGTGTGCCGCGCCGTGCAATGCCGTCCGGCCTTCGTCATCGGCGGTCTTTGGATCCAGCCCCAAGTCCAGGCACATCTTCACTGCTTCCAGATTCTCCTCGGGCGACCATTCGAACGTCACGCCTTCCACCCAGCCGATACCGGACGCGACCGCCAGCGCCGTCACGTTGTGCGCGGTGACGATTTTCGGATCCGCGCCGTGCTCCAGCAGCAGCTTCATCAGCGTGACATCACCCGATTGCGCCGCACGCAGAAACGGCGTGGCGCCATCCTCGAACAGCCACTGCATGGTGAAGTTGGTCCGCGTCTCGGTGCTGTCGCCGGTGCATTTGTCGGGCTTCGATTCCACGCCGCAGACGCGGGCGTTCACATTCGCTCCTTTCGCGATCAGCAGCTTGATGAAGTCCAGATGGTCCATGTCGGGCGCGCGCACCGGATAATCGCCGCCTTCGATATTGCGATTGTCGGTGGCCAGATAGAGCGGCGACCAGCCGCCATTATTCGGAGTGTTTGGATTCGCGCCGTGCTCAAGGAAGTACGCGCCCAGCTTGTAATGCCGATTCTGCGTGGCCACCAGCAGCGGCGTCCAGCCGTAGAAGGTTCGCTGATTCACGTCCGCGCCCGCTTCCACCAGAATCCTGGCGCATTCCATACAATTTTCACGCGCGGCGTAAACCAGCGGCGTCAGCCCACCGCCGTCCTTCTTGGCCGGACGACGAAAGAAGGACACGACTTCATCCTCGCCATTCGGTTGAGTCGGCGGAGCGGGGGCCTTCGGCGCAGCCGCACCCTCGGGCGGAGGCGGAGTGCCGTCGTTTCCAGGACCCCGTTTTCCCAGCACGCCAAAGCTCGATCGCAGGCGCTGCGTCACGGTGTTCGCCAGGTTGTTGCGCGAATTGCGGGTATCGATAAAGGTTGCGGCGCTGACCTCGGCTCCGTGCTCGATCAAGAACTTCACGGCCTCCGGATGCGACTGGTCGATAGCCCACATCAGCGCCGTGGTTCCGCGCAGCTTGTCCTTCGCGTTCACGTCGGCGTGATGATCCAACAGCAATCGGATGGCGTCCAAATTGCCGGTGCGTGCCACCAGCATCAGGGGTGTTTCACCCTGGGGTCCAGAATCGTTGGCGTCGGCGCCGTTTTTCAAGAGCTTGTCGATCATCGCCGCGCTTCCGTTCAGGGACGCGAGATACAAAGGCGTGGCGCCCTCGCGATTGGCCAGTTTGATGTTGGCCCCAGCCGCGATCAGCACGTCGGCCATCTCCAGATCATCACGGTAGGCAGCCCACTGGATGGCCGTGGCACCGTCGGTTTGCGCCGCATTGACATCAGCTTTTTGTTGCAGCAGCGCCCGCACCGTGGCCGTGTCAGCATCCATAGCGGCGTCGGCGATAGGACTGTTGCTCGCGGCGAGCGCGTTTAAACACAGGGCACTTAGGCACAAGATCCCCGCACCGGTCCAGGTCGATAGGATCCGTGCGGCGATCATTGATCTATACCAAACCGGGCAAGCGGCCGGTGCTGTCGCCGATAGTCTCTTCGTGAACGCCGTACATATCCAGGATGCTCGCGAGCAAATTCCCGGTCGGAACCGTCTTGGATGGGTACGCCAGATGGCGATTCCCCTGCAGCTGCCCGGATGCTCCGCCAATCAGCAGGTGCGGGACATCGTAGTGCAGGTGCTGATTGGAATCGCCCATGTTGCTGCCGTAGAGGATCAGCGAATGATCCAGCAGCGTGCCATCGCCGTCCGGAGTATTCTTCATCTTGTCGACAAAATACGCCAGACATTTAACGTGGTACTGATTCAGCCGCGCATAGCGCGCAATGGTCTCCGGATTCTCCGCGTGATGCGAGATGCCGTGGAAGCCGTCGACTACTCCGCTGTCAGGATAGGAGCGTGAAGTGAGATCGCGCGCGTAGAGAACGGTCGAAACCCGCGTAATGTCGGCCTGGAACGCAAGCCGTTGCAGATCGAAATGCAGTTTCACGTGCTCGTCGAACGATTCGGGAACGCCCGCCGGAATCACGACGCCATCGGTGGATACCTCGCCGGTGGCCTTCTTGGCAATCGCCAGGCGGCGCTCCAACTCGCGGATGTCGGTCTCATACTCGTCTAACTTTGAGCGATCGCTCGGGTCCAGGTCCCGTTTGAAGCTCGCGAGCTTGGCGGTGATCGAATCCAGAATGCTGCGATCCTGCTCGCGCCGCGCCGCGCGATCAGCCGTGTTGCCGCCCGCGCCGAACAGGCGCTCGAAGGCCACTTGGGGGTCCAATTCCATCGGCAGCGGCTGCGTCGGAGTGGACCAGGAAATGGTGTTCGAATAGCTGCAGCTATAGCCTTCGCCACAGTTGCTGGAATTCGCGCCCGGATCTTCCAGCGCCAATTGCAGCGACGGCAGCAGCGATCCCTGCCCCACGTGCTGCGCGATGATCTGATCGATGGTGGTGCCGTCGTAAATGTCCGCGCCGGTAGTCTTCTTGGGCTTATTGGCACACAGAAACGCCGCAGCCACCCAGTGATCCGCTCCGGTCTGTCCCGGAGGAGGCTCGGCCGATTTCGACCAGAGGCCGCTGGTGATCACCACGTGCTCACGCAACGGCTCCAGCGGCTGGAAGATCATCGGGTATTTGAAATCCTTGGCGCCTGGCTCCCGCTTCGGCTCGCCGGGGCCGCCGGCTTCTGGCACCCACCATCCTGGCGCAGCGCCGTGCGGAACGAAGATGCCGGTAAAGCGAGTCTTGGGATTGGCCACGGTCTTTTTCAGCAAAGTCTGCGCCGGGATCATCGAATCCAGCAGCGGCAACGCGAGCGCAATGCCGGCGCCGCGAAGAATCGTGCGCCGTGACATATGCTTCTTAGTAATAAACATGATTACAAAGCCCCTTTAATTCCCTCTGACCGACTCCCTCACGGTCGCGGCTCGGTAGACCGCGGCTCGGTAGATGCCCTGACTTGGCTCGGGCGTGTCGAAGCATTCTCCTGCTTCTGATTCACCTGAAACGGCTCGCTCTTCACAATGCCCAGGATCAAGGCTGAAAACCTATCATTCTTCGCGTCCGCATCGCGCACGATGGACCGGATCAGCGGCATATCGTAATACTCGGTCCCACGGCCCAGCGCGTAGATGAACAACTTCTCCGTCACCACCCGAACGAATTGAGGCGAGTATCTCAACAGCGCCTCGCGCACGCCCTTCACACCATCCAGCTTGGTTCCGTCCACCAGCACTCCCGACGGATCGATGGGATTGCCGTTGTCCGTGGTCCGCCAGGTCCCCACGGCATCGAAATTCTCCATCGCTAAGCCGATCGGGTCCATGATCCTGTGGCAGGTGGAACAAGGCGGATTCTTGCGATGCATTTCCAACTGCTGCCGAGGCGTCGGCTTGGTTCCACCGTGGACTGCGGCGCCTTGATCCTTCAACTGCGGAATGTTGGGCGGCGGATCGGGCGGGCCAACTCCCAGGAAAATCAGCATGAGCGTTTTGCCGCGGACCGTGGGCGTGGTGCGCTGTGGATACGATGAAAGCGTTTCTGTGCTGGCTTTGCCCAGCAGTCCTCGGCGCATATCGAACTCCGGCGTCAGCTCCACGCGCCGGAAATCGCTGCCGTACACGCCCGGAATGCCGTAATGCTTAGCCAGCCGCTCGTTCAAGAAGGTGTAATTCGCATCCAGAAGATCGATTACGCTGCGGTCTTCGTGCACCACGCTCGAAACAAACAGCTCGGTCTCCTTGCGCATGGCGAGACGCAGATTGTCGTCGAAATCGGGGAATAGCGAAACCGTCGGCGCCCAGGTTTGCAACGCCCGCAGGTTCAGCCATTGCCCGGTGAAGTTGATCACCAGCCGGTCGGCCCGCGCATCCGCCAGCATACGCCGCACTTGCTGTTCCAGCACTGCCGGCTCGTGCAGCTTGTTCTGGCCCGCAAGATCGATTAGCTCGTCGTCGGGAATGCTGCTCCACAAGAAGAACGATAGCCGCGATGCCAGTTCCAGATCGCTGATGTGATAGTTTTGGCCGGGCGCGATATTCTCGGGTTCGGATTCCTTGCGGAACACAAACTCCGGATCCGCCAGGACGCGCTGCAGCGCCCGCTCGATGCCCGTATCGAAGTTCCCCTGGTTGCGACCCTGCTGATAAAAGCTCATCAGGGTCTCGGTATCCTGCGCTGTCACCGGACGCCGGAAAGCGTGACGCGCCAACGTGTCGACAATCCGCTTGGCACACGCCGTCTCTTCGGATGCATCCGCCGGATGACACACGAAGATCTTCTGATGGCTGGCCGACTCATTGGCGCCGGTGGGCTGGAACGGTCCCAGAATCTCCATCTTGCCAACGTGTGGATAGAACTTGAAACCCGGCAGGCCGCCGGTCTCGATGGTGCTCCTCAAGAAATGCTGATCCAAATCCTGGCTGGGAGCCAACTGCGTCGCGAGGAACGTTACGCCTACCGTGTGCAGCCCGGCCTTGGCCTGAAAATGAACGTCGGCCGTGCCGCCATGCACAGGTTTGCCGCGCGCCACGTCCTTGTCCCAATCGTATAAATGGACCCGCTGGCCATCCACCAGCAGCTCCAGTTTCTCGCCCGTCATGTCGCCGAACGCGGTGTTGTTGTCCATCAGGCCTTTGTTGATGGGAAAGATTTTGAACACGTAGTCGCCATCCGCGGGGAACTCGTGTTGCACCATCAGTCCGCCACGAGTGCCGAACGGAAGGCCTTCGATGTGATAATCCTGCGTCGTATCGGACGCCACGCGGTAGGTGGCAAGCGCCGGCTCACTCACATCACCCATGGCGATCCGGCTGATTTTGGCAGCGGCCGAGGTGTAGCCTTCCAGCAGCGCGGGCGACAGTGCTAATGCGCCGGCGATGTTATCGAATCCCCTGGTCGAGTCGTCGGACGGCAAGTATTTCGCCGGATCGATCTCCAGCGCCAGCAGATCGTGAATCACAGTCGCGTACTCGGTGCGATTCATCCGGTGCAGGCCCGGCGGCGGGAAGTGCGCTGGCGCGGTGTGATCCAGCTGATTCTCGAGCCACGTCACCATAGACTCGTAGGTTTCCCAAGCCGGCCGCGGCAGCCCCGAAGGCGGCATCATTCCGGATCGCAGCTTGCGCACCACCAGCTCCCACTTTTCGGCGTGGTCGGCGACGTGAGCGGTGTCCAGTTTGTCGAGCTCCAGCCCCCCGGTTTTCAGCTTTTCATTGTGACAAGTCACGCAATATTGGTTGAGAAGGGCGCGCTCGGCGGATGCGTCGGTTACTTGCGTGGGGAGTTTGGGCGCCTGTGAACTGGCTGTCTGAACAGCCAGCACGACAGTCATGGCCGCCACGCAAACAACAGCTGGTCTAATCTTCATGGATCTTTCGGCGCCACCCAGGCCGTGGCGGACCCTGTAACAAGGTTACCGCCTATCTTGCTGATATTGCGATTGTTTCGGACTAAAACCCTGGTTCAACCGATTTTCAGGGCCGTTTGCTAAGACGAACCGATTCATTCTATTGTTACTGCCTGATTCTAAGGAGCCTTCGTCCAGTATGCAGGCAGTTTAGGCTTGGTGGCGCGGACGATCTCGAGGACAGCCTGGCGATCGGCGGGCGAAAGGCCGGCGAAGGTCTGGCTCTTGTCTTTGTCGGTCAGGATGTCGAAGAGGCGCTGGTAAACGCGTTCCCGAACCACCTCGGGCATCCCGTCGAACGCCGCGCTATAGATCATGTACGACAGCGGGTAGCGGAATAGGCGCTTTTGCAGATCAAAATCCCGCAATGACCGGCCTTTGGCATCCCGAGGCCCACGCCCGGCGAACGTCTTGGTGAATGTCGAGACCCCGGCCACCGGCTGTTTGAGCGGCTCTTCGTCCGCGAAAAGCATGTAGCCAACCATCTCTTCGATCTCGGTGTTGATCCGGTCGCGAGCCGCAGCGTCCAGCTTGCCATTACTCTCGCGCAGCGCAATGCGCGCGTCCCAGCCGATGCGCGTCATCAGGTTCGTCATCCGCGTCTGATGCTCCAGCGTCATCAGCGCGACGATGTCGCTGGTCGGCGCCAGATAGCGCGAGGTATCGAAGAAGCCCGCCAGGCTGGTCACGTTCTGCGTGCCTTCCTTCATTACCCGGCCGGGATTCAGCGGATCTGCCAACTGCGGGTTGTTTCCCAGATGCACCTGTGACCCGTGCGTCCCGGTGACGTACCACCCGCCCCAACGTTCGTCGAAGCTGGTGCGATCGTCGGTGATGAACGCGCTTCCGTGCGACTCGCGCGCTTCGGCGTCGGTCACCGGATGCACGGAGCTGACCAGAATTCCCGGGATGCCCATGGTCGGCGCGCCCTGGTGGCATCGCAGGCAATCGTCGCGGCGCGCAAACTCAGGCCGATCGCTCTTCTCGGTTTCCATGCTATAGAACACCGCGCCCTGCCTTGGATCAATTGCAGATAGCTCCAGCACTTCGCCATTCTGAACGAAGCCCACCGCCGTATCGTCGTTGAAGTAAATCGCTCGCGGGGTGCGCGGCGAGATTCGCTCGTTCTGGATGCTGGTCCGCGAAAAAACCAACACCTGCGAATCGACGTTGATATCAAGCTGCTTCAGAATGGAGGGGAGATAGCCCCAGCCGTTGGGCGCGTACTCGAGTTTGGCCTTGCCGTTCTCGAGTTGCGTTTCGAGGTGCGCGATGGAGTCCGATACCGGCCGCGCGTATTGAATGGCGGGATCGTCGAGCGGAACATAGAAGGTATCTTCCAATCGCTCGGCCAGAAGCACGACGCCCGCTGCCAGCGCAGTCAGGCCACAAACCAGCGCAACACGCATCCGCCACTATTTTAGCGTTGCTTAGGACTTCGGCAGCATCGGTTTGCCTTCATGCGACACCAGCAGGTCGTGCATGTCGTTGGCGTGTTCCTCTTCGTTGGTGAGGATGCCTTCCAGCATCACGCGCGTGGTGGGGTCCTTGTCGGCGAAGTATCGAATCAACTCGCGATAATGTTGGCATGCGATCCGCTCTGCCACCAGGTTCTCCTTGATCATCTCCACCAGGTTCGCGCCCACCGAGTACTCGGAAGCCGAGCGCGATAGAAGACCCTCAGGATTGAAGTTCGGCGTTCCGCCCAGTTGGTTGATCCGTTCAGCCACCTCCCGCATGTGCCCTTGCTCTTCCTTGGCGTGCTGCTCGAATTCTTCCTTCACACCGTCGCTCGAAATGCCGGTGGCGGCGATGGCGTTCATGGTGTAACGCAGCACGCATACGATTTCAGTAGCGAGGACCGATTGCAGGATGTCGATCGTCTGTTTGACGTCCCCTTGGTAGTCGGGTGTGATTGGCCCTTTATCGAGGTTGGCGCGGGCTCGTTTGCGCAGCTCTTTGACGTCAGTAAGAAAAGGCTGGTTGTTGGTTGTCTTCATCATGTTCTCCGATCGAATACTAGAATAGCTTCTTAATCGCTCTGCCGATGCCCTGGCCGATTTTGCCCGTGCCTTTCAACGTGCCCACGGCAACGTCCTTGCCTCCCGCCGCAGCACCTTTGCCCACCGCTGTCGCGGCGTTGATGGGATGCAGCGTGACCAAATCCAAGGCGCCCTGGCCGGTCCCTTTCGCCAGATTCCCTGCGCCCTTGGCCGCGCCAGTTCCGATGTTGGCCGCGCCACTGCCGATCTCTTTGCCCGGCCCAGGCTTGGGCTTGGATGCGCCGGGCTGCGATTGCGCCCAGGTGCACGCCGCCAGGGCGAGGAGAAGGCAGATATACTTCATCAGACACATGAGACGCATCATCTTACCAGTTTGGTGCAGCGAATCAATCACCTCACGAAAGGAACTTCCATGCGCACCTTCGCCATTGCTCTGGCTATCCTGGGAACTATGAACGCCCAAGCTCCCACCACTCGCGATCTGCACCTGCGCGGCGGCCGTTTCAAACCGCTGGTCTACGACAGTATGACGCCTGAGCAGAAGGCTCTCGTCGCGAGTATCCTCGCCGGCCCGCGCACCTCGCTCGACGGCCCGTTCAACGTCATGCTGCGCAGCCCAGAGATGGGAGATCTCGCGCAAAAGTTCGGCGCGCAGATGCGCTACCACTCCTCGCTACCGCCGCGGCTGAACGAATTCGCCATCCTGATCACAGCGCGATTTTGGACCGTGCAGTTCGAATGGCAGGCGCATCACAAAGCCGCGCTGGCCGCTGGTTTGAGCCCCGCCATCATCGACGCGCTGGCCGCTGGAAAGCGTCCCGCGCCCATGCAACCCGACGAAGAAGCTGTTTACAATTTCTGCAGCGAGGTGCTCTCGACCAAGCAAGCCAGCGACGCCACCTTCCAAGCCGCCGTGGAGAAATTCGGGGAACGCGGCGTGGTCGACATGTTGGGCGTGGTGGGCTACTACCAGTTCGTTTCGATGCTGTTGAATGTCGATCGCTACCCGTTGCCGGAGGGCGCGCAGCCGGAGCTGAAGCCGCTGCGCTGACTCCCCATGATTACGCGTCGTTTCGCACTCCTGTTCCTCGCCGCTCAATCGGGCACGTCGATGCGGGCTTTGATCATCGGGGCGCTCGAGGAGAAATACAGCAAGAGTTGCAAAGGAAAGTACGTCACCCGTCCTCTGATCAAAGGTAAGCCAGGCGCAAAACTTGGGCCATTGTTCCCTAAAGACGAGAACCCACATGATCTCGTTTTTTCCTGATTTAAATGTGTGGCTGGCATTGTCTTATGCCAAACACTCTCACCGCTTTGAGGCATGGAACTGGCTGGACGGGTTGCCTCTAGACTGCGCACTTCTGCTTTGCCGCTACACTCAACTAGGATTATTGCGTCTTTTGACCAATAGCGCGGTGATGGGAGTCGACGCTTTAACGCTAGACGAAGCGTGGACCACATATGATCGCTGGATTAAAGACCCGCGGGTTGAGTTTCATCCCGAGCCGCGGCAGGTAGATACAGCGTTTCGCCGAGCCACACAGCCGTTCGCTGCGCAACGCGCCTCCAAATGGATTGGAGACTGTTACCTGCTCAGCCTTCGCGACGGAAAGCGGAGCAACGCTGGTGACCTTCGATAAAGCGCTCCTCGGCCTGGCGCGGAAGCAGGACTGCGCCGCGATCGTTCCAGGGTGACGAAGGAGCCGGGCGCTACCGCTGCGGGCCCGGCCTCACACCGGGGACCTTCATCCGAATCCGAAACAGATGCGTGCACGCGGTGATGTAGAGCGTCTGACTGTCGGCATCGCCGAACGCGAGATTCGTAGTGACGATCCGCGGCCTCGGTTCGGTTGCGATCTGCGGCATTTGCAGCGTGCCTAAGTGCTTGCCGGCGGGCGTCGTGATCCAAATTTCGTTACCCCGCACGGTCGAATACACGTTACCGTTCCGATCCACCTTGATCCCGTCGATGCCGGCATCCAGAAACTTGACGGGGTTCGCCACCGTATCGTCGGGCAGCACGTCATAACGCATCGTTTTCGACAGGCCTGCGGTTACATAAAGATGCTTTTCATCCGGCGATAGCGCGATCCCATTGGGTGTGTCGCTGTCCTTCTCGCCCCCGAGCAGCGTCACCTGGCCGTCCTTGATCAGAAAGAATCCGCTGTACGGCAATTCCCGGTCGGGGCTTTTGTCCGCGCCGCGCATGCCCCAAACAGTGTCGGTGAAGTAAATCGCGCCATCGGATTTCGTCACGATATCGTTCGGGCCATTGAAGCGCTTCCCTTGATACCGATCCGCGAGCATGGTTCGTGTGCCATTATTCTCCAGGCGCACCACGGCGCGATCGGTCATGGCCGTAATGATCAGCCGGCCTTGAGGATCAAGCGTCAGTCCGTTCGAGCCGATCAGCAGGATCGCAACTCCGCCGCCCGTGACTGTTTGCGCGCCGGCATTCATTACGTCGTTCCCCGTATACCCGCTCTTTTGCAGAAACACTGAAAGCGGCGCGTGGGCCGACCACTTGTAAATCTCGTTGCCCGCGTTATCGCTGAACAACAGGTATCCTTCATCGCCGTGCTGCACCCACACCGGGCCTTCGGTCAAACCAAAGTGATCGCCGAGTGTTTCGAGCTTGGCGTCAGGCGAAATGATTTCATCCAGAGCCGGATCCAGCTTGATTATCTTGAACGGCCGCTCGGCCGGCGGCTGGGCGCCGAGCAAGCACGCGAAGCCGAGATAGGCAAGAAGGCGCTGCAGCATCATTTTCGATCCGCGCTCTGCAACAGAGGATTGCTCCATTCCTTGCTACGCACATGCGTCCGCGATTTGATCCGCCAGCCCTTGGCTGTCTTCACGTAAATATCCTCGTAGCCGCCGTCGCGATCCACGCTGCCCGGCCCTTTCTCGCCCAGCATGATCAAATAGCATCGGCCCTTCGCGCCTTCCGCCGTGGGCGTGATCACCAGGTTGCCCATCAAATGGGTCCAGCCATTCCACGGCATGTCCTTGCAGCCTTTCGATCCGCCCCAAGACGCAGCCGCCAGGTCGTCGCGCCCCTTGGCCCGCTGGACGCCTCCCTTTTGGAACCCGTCATCCGAATACTTGTCGATGAAGACGCCATCGGTGGTGTAAAGATCCGCGTAGTCGTATCCATTATTGGTGCAGGTATCGATGTCCTGCCCGTAGGCATTCACCAACTGCTGAATCTGGATGTAATCGAGAGGTGTCAATGTCGCGGGCTTCTTCACTTGCGCATATACGGGCGTAAGCGCCGCCATCAGTAGTATCCATTTCCCCATCACTGTCTCATCCTTTCCTTTAACAAACGCCTGAGGGGATCAGTATATAATCAATCCCCGACATGCGAAATTTGACTAAGCTTTGGATCATCACGGTGCTTGCGTCTGGCTGTTTCGGGGCGTCGAAACATTGCGATCGCGCCTGCATGATTGCGCTCACCGATCAATATTTGGCCGCGCTGGTGAAGCACGAGGCTTCTGGTCTGCCACTGTCGCGCGGGGTGCGATTCACCGAGAACACCGCTGAAATCCGCATCGGCGACGGCCTGTGGGTGGGCGCTTCCGAAGCCCCCACCACCTTCAAACTCTACGCCGTCGATCCCGCGTCCAACCAGGTCGGCTTTTACGGCGTCATGAAGGAAAATGACCGCCCGCTCATCATCGCACTGCGTCTGAAAGTCATCGATGGCGAGATCACCGAGATCGAGCACATTCTGGCTCGTAACATGCGCGCCGACCGGATGCAGAACCTGATCACGCCGCGCGCGGCGTTCCTGGCCGACGTGCCGCCTGCGGAGCGCACTTCGCGTGAAGACATGATCAACGCCGCCAATTCGTATTTTGAGGCCATCGAACACGGCGACGGCGAAATCGCTCCCTTCGCCGAGGATTGCGAGCGTCACGAAAACGGCGCACAGACCACGCACAACGCTGCATCGGTTCCTTGGCCGGTGCCGATGGGATCGCCCGAAGCCGATCACGCCATGGCGATCATCGGGACCTTGAGTTGCTCCGCGCAACTGAACAGTCAGGTCATGAGCTTCATCACCCGGCTATGGCCGAGGAGGCTGGGGCTGGTGGACGAAGAGGCTGGTTTATTCATTTCCGATGTTCCAGCATCGAGGCGCGGTCCATGACATCAAGATCAAAGGCGTGCCCGGTGTGGACGTGCTGCACATGAACGGCGGAACTTCGAACATGCAGATGGGCGAGATTTTCAAGATCCGGGGGCGGGAAGATTCACGAGATCGAAACGGTGGGAACCAGCCTGCCTTACGGAACCAAGAGCGGTTGGGAGTAAATCGCTACGCAGCGATCTCGATAATCTTGTTGGCGAAGAAATCGGGGGCGTCCAGCATCGCGCCATGGCCTTGGCCTTCTAGAACGATCATCCGGCAACCTGGAATGGCATCGCGGACAAAAAACGCAGCATCCCGGAGACGACCGGTGGTGTTGCTTCCCAATAGCATTGTCGTGGGAGCCTTCCAATTTGTGAAGCGCTCGGCCGAAGGGGAATAGGAATTCGCGGCGCGAGATTCACGCGGCAGGGTAGGAGCGATTTGGAGCACTATGGGCCAGATGGGCGATGACTTCATCCGGGCAATGTTTTCTGGAGGAACTCGAACCTGGTCGCGCAGGAAAATGGTGACAACCTTTTCGCGATCGCCGGCTTCTAATGCTCGCTCCAGGTTCGCGATCACCTCGCTCTCGACCCGATGCAACAGGACCGGCGGCTCATAGAGGATCAGATGAGAAACTGTCTTCAACTGGTCCAAAGCGTCGAGTGAAACAAGCGCCCCATAGGAATGGGCTAGCACGATGACGGGCACGCGGATCGCCTCGATCACGCGCACAATATCGTCGACTTCGTTTGTGATCGAATATTGCTTCGCATCGCCCGATGGTGCGCGCCCGCGCCGGTCCATCGCGTAGACCGTGAAGCGCTCCGCCAGTTTCGGCAGGACGGCTCCCCACGAGATTGAACCATTGAGCAGAGAACCGTGAATCAGCAGCAGAGCCGGACCAGCGCCGGCTCTCTGCACAGATATCGCGACGCCGTCATTTGATTTAACCGTGAAGCGTTCGGTGGCCATCAAAATTCGAGCAGGTCTTTCTTCGATTCGATCTTAACCGCGTCTTAGTTGACGCAGACGCCCAGCCGCGGTCATACTGTAGATACAGAGTGTATACAGGAGCGAGATCTATGAGAACCTCGGTCAAGAAATGGGGAAATAGCGCGGCGGTGCGCATCCCTGCAGCCCTGCTGGAGGCCACAAAGGTCCAACTGGATGAGGAAGTGGACATCCACGAGGAGGCTGGAAGGATCGTCATCGAGCCAGTGCGTGAGAAGTCCTATAAGCTGGATGTTCTCTTGAATGGGATCACCAACGACAACATTCACGAGGAGCTCGATTTCGGCAGGCCCGAAGGCAAAGAGGTCTGGTAGTGGCTCGCGCCTTGGCGCCGGACGCAGGCGATATTGTGTGGCTGAACTTCACGCCCCATGCGGGACACGAGCAGGCCGGTCATCGACCGGCGTTGGTTCTGAGTCCCGCGGCCTATAACGATAAAACCGGTCTGATGATCTGCTGTCCCTTGACGACGCGAATCAAGAGCTACCCGTTTGAAGTCCCGGTTAAGGGAGATCGCCCAAGTGTCGTGCTCGCGGACCAGGTCAAGAGTCTCGATTGGCGCTCGCGAAAAGCGGTTCGAAAGGGAAGGGTGTCAGCTTCAGAACTGGCCGAGGTGCGAGCGAAGATTCGCGCACTGATCGGATAGAACTACTCCTCCCGCAGCGCCACCATCGGATCGACGCCGATAGCCCGCCGCGCCGGAATCACGGTTGCGGCGAACGCCACAATTCCCAGAATCAAAGCCACCGCGCTGAAAGTCAGCGGGTCGTTGGCTGTCACCCCGAACAGCAGGCTGGCCATGGCGCGAGTCAGTGCCAACGCGCCGATGAGCCCCGCTGCAATGCCGATCGCCGCCAGTTCCATTCCCTGCCGCACCACCAAGCCGAGAATGTTCGCCCGGCTGCGCCCCCAGGGCGATTCGCACGCCGATATCGTGGGTGCTCTGCGAGACCAGCTAGGACATCACGCCGTAAACTCCCACCGCTGCCAGCAGCAGGGCAAAGCCCGCGAAGGCGCCCAGCATGAGCGTGGAGAAACGCTGCCGCGCCAGCGAATCGTGCAGCCGGCCCTGCATGGTGCGAATGTCGTAGATCACCGCGCTTCGGATCCACCGCGTGAATCTCGCGAACAATCGCGCCCGTAAGCGCCTCCGGATCGGAAGAGGTGCGCGCCACCAGGTACACATGGCTGTACGGTCTTCCTGCTGATCTGCGAAGATAGACCGCGATCTTGCCGTCGGTATCGAGACCGTACTGTTTGACCACTCCCTACCACGCCCACTGATCGTGAGCGGCTTCTTGGGATCGTCGAACCACAGATGCTTTCCGATGGGATTGTCGTGCGGCCAGAAGCGCTGGGCGAATTTTTCGTCGATGATCACCACCTGCTGGCTGTCGCTGGTGTCATGCTCCGAGAAGAACCGCCCCTTCACCAGCGGGATCTCCATGGCGCGGAAATAATCGGTGCTCGCCGCGCGGATGTCCACCTGGAGTTCCTGCCCGGGAGGCGGCGTATAACCTTCCACATTAATGCCGCCCCACCCTACCGTTGCCGGTCAACGGCAGCACGGAAACCAACGCCCGCAGTCTTCACGCCCGGCAGGTGGCCGATGCGGTCTCCGATCTCCTGATGGAATCTGCGCGAGCCTCTTCCGAAGACCGGTACTTGCAACCTGGATTGCGCGCTATTCGCCACCACTTGCATCGAAAGAATATGGCCGGTGGCGAACCCCGGCGGCACGCTTTGCAGGCGCACGAAGCTGCGGATCAGAAGCCCTGCGCCGATCAGCAGCATCAGAGAAAGCGCCAGTTCGGAAACCACCAGCAGCCCGCGCAGCCGGTTCCGCGCCAGTCGCATACCGCCATCGCTCTGCCCGCTGCGCCCGCCAGCTTTGAGCGACGTGTTCAGGTCCACTTGCAGTGCCCGCCAAGCCGGCGCAAGGCCAAACAACAGGCCGGTCAGCGATCGAAATGGCGAACGTGAAGGCCAGCACCGCGCCGTTGATTTGATATCTTCCAGGCGCGGAATGTTTCCCGGATTCATATTGCGCACCACGTACAGGGCCAACTCAGCGATCACCAGTCCCGCCGCGCCGCCGATCAGCGCCAGCAGCAGGCTTTCGGTCAGCAATTGGCGGACGATCCGCCGCGCACCCACTCCCAACGCCGTGCGGATGGCGATTTCCTTTTGGCGCCCCGCGGCGCGCGTGAGCAGCAGGTTGGCCACGTTGGCGCAGGCGATCAGAAGCACCGGCGCCACCGCGCCCAGCATCACCAGCAAAGCGCGGCGCACGTCGCCCACCACTTGTTCCTGAAGACCGATCACGCGTCATCCCGAAGGTGCGGTCGCGCTTGTCTTTCTCTCGGATGCGGCCGGCGATAACATCGACATCCGCCTGCGCTTGCTGGATCGAAACGCCGCGGCTTCAGCCGCACCATGATGTTGAAGTTCTCGTCGCCGCGGCGCTGCGAGGGATCGTTAGCGAGCGGCAGGGGAAGAAAGACGTCCAGCTTATCCGTCGGCTGCTCAGCGGGCATCACTTCGGAGTTGAGCTTGAACTCCGGTCGCAGCACTCCCGCCACGGCGTATTGCTTACCGTTCAGAGTGACGCTCTTGCCGACGAGTTGCGGATCGGATCCGAACAGCCGGCGCCAGAATCGATAGCTGAGAATCACCACGGGCGGTTTGCCGGGCTGGTCCTCTTCGGGAAGCAGCAGACGTCCCAACAGCGGCTTGGCGCCCAGCATGCGAAACAGGGCCGGACGAGGTTCTGATCCCGTCGATTCGCTCAGGCTGATCGCAGACCAGTCAACGTAATGCGGTCCCGGCTGCGCGATCGCCATCTCTTCGAAGGAATGATTTTCGTTACGGACGTCGAGATATTCGCCGGGCGACGGCCAGTCGCGAAAGATGCCGATGCCGGGCGAATGCAGCCAGATGTTGGCCAGGCGCTCGGGTTGCGGGTAGGGCAGCGGGCGCAGCAGCAGAGCGTCGACAACGCTGAAGATGGCGGTGTTCGCGCCGATTCCGATGGCCAGCGAAAGCACCACGGCCGTGCTCAGGCCGAGATTCTTGCGCAGCATGCGCAGAGCGTAGCGGAAGTCCTGCAGCATCGAATTCATATATACATAAAAGATGACACACGTCGCGCTGCTGCGCGGGATCAATGTCGGCGGAAATAATCCGCTGCCGATGAAGGAGCTCGCCCAAATGTTCTCGGCCTTCGGCTGCGCTAACGTCCGCACATATATTCAGAGCGGCAACGTGATTTTCGAGGCGCCCGCAGGAGTTAAGGTGTCTGAGGCGATCACCGCCAAAATAGAGCAACGCTTTGGCTACCGCATCCCTGTGCTGGTGCGGACTTCGGCAGCAACTGCTCAAGACCATCCGCGAGAATCCATTTCTTAAGGCGGGAGCGCTCGAAAAAGCACTGTACGTGTGTTTCCTCGCCGCTACGCCGACGGCCAGCGCGATTGCCACGCTCGATCCCGCCCGCTCCGCGCCCGACGCATTTCACGTGCGCGGCCAGGAGATCTATCTGCATCTTCCCAACGGCATGGGGCAAAGCAAATTGACCAATGCTTACTTCGATTCGAAGCTCTCCACCATCTGCACGGCGAGAAACTGGGCCACGGTGCTCAAGCTGTCGGAGATGACACGAGCAAAATAGGCAATCGGAGGGAACAAACGAGCGCCGGAGGGTGTCAAAGTTGCTAATGACCCGAGATCTTTTACATGCGCTGCGATGGCTGTCGAAGCATCCCTGGTTCCTGATTGCCGTCATTGCCATTCTCGCCCTCGGAATTGGAGCAAACACCGCGATCTTCAGCATTGCCGACGCTGTCATTCTCCGCCCGCCACCGTATCGGGCTTCCGCGCGCCTGGTCCGCATCGAAGAGAACACTCCGAAGTGGGAGTTTAGCGTCATATCAACAGATGACTTCCGCTTTTGGCAAAATAGGTCCGATCTTTTCGACAAGACCGTGCCTTATCGCAGGGACATAGCGACGTTAACCTACGCGGGCGTGCCGGATCAGGTCTTCGCCGTGCGCACTTCGGCTCAATTGTTCTCGCTGCTCGGAGTGCGCCCCAGCCTGGGCCGAACGCTGGCGGACGCCGACGATCGTCCGAATTCGGCCAATTCGGCCGTGATCAGCGACCGGCTGTGGAGGCGCACGTTCGACGCCGATCCCCGCGTGCTCGGCCGCACCGTCACGTTCTCCGATGAAGCCTTCACCATCGTCGGCGTTATGCCGCCGGATTTTGAGTTTCCTTTATCGCAAGAGGAGATGTGGATTCCGCTGCGCCTGAATGCCGGTTCCACTGGAGCGTTGGAAGTGGTGGCGCGGTTGAAGCCAGGCGTCGCCGCCGCTCAGGCTCAAAGCGCAATGCAGATCGTGGCGCGGCAGCTCGAGCAGCTCGATCCACGGGAGAAAGCCGGGTTGCGCATTTCGGTCTCCCCGTGGCGGGAGGAGCTGAGCAGGAACTATGAATTATCCGCCGCGTTGATCCTGGTGGCGGCAGGGCTGGTGCTGCTTATTGCCTGCGCGAATGTGAGCAGTCTTCTGCTGAGCCGAGCCGTTCAACGGCGGCGAGAGTTGGCCATCCGCGCCTCGTTGGGCGCCGGTTTTTGGCGCGTTGCGCGGCAGTTGCTTGCTGAAAGCCTGATCCTGGCTGTCATGGGAAGTGTCGTGGGTTTAGCCATTGGGCGTGTTCTGTTGCGACTCATGTTGCGGCAATTGGACGCGCTTCCCATCGCGCTTCCCCACCTCCAGCGTGTGGCGCTGAACGGGCGCGTCCTGCTCTTCAACGCCGCGGTGTGCCTCATTCTGGCGTGTATTTGCTCGCTGGCGCCGTTGGTTTTCGCGTCTCGCACAGACGTCCAAACTGTTCTGCGCGGTGGCCAGGCAGATACCGGAAGACGGTCCACCCGGCTGTTTTCCTCCCTCATCGCCTCCGAAGCCGCCTTCGCCTTCCTGCTCTTGGTTGGCTCCGGCCTTCTGATTCGCAGCCTCATCCGATTGCAGAGCGCCGATACGGGTTTTCACTCCGATCATGTGCTCACCATGCGGGTTCCCATAGGCACGCAAATGCAGTCCAACCCAGCCGGGAAATATGATACGCGCGCTCGGCAAATTGAGTTCTATCGGCAAGTCCTCGATCGGCTTGCGATTGTTCCGGGCGTTCGTGCGGTTGGCGTGGTCAACAATCTGCCATTGTCCGAAGCCAACACCACGACGGTCTATCGAGGGCCCGATGGCGGCGCGCTGGGTGTGATGACGCGGACCGTCAGCGAGCAGTATTTCGCCGTGATGGGAATACGTTTGCTGCAGGGCCGCGTTTTTTCCGAGGACTATCAGGACGGCGTCGTCATCAACGAATACCTGGCGCATCTCTTCTTCCCGGATAGAAACCCGATCGGACAGGTTCTGCCGTCCGACCGTCCGGCGAAAGCTATGGTTATCGGAGTCGTCGTGAACGCCTGGCGAAGAAGGTACGATGAACCCGTCGCGGGCGAAATATACATCTATTACCGCAAATATATTTTCGGAGCATTTTTATCGACAATTGTCGCGCGAACATCGGGAGATCCTCTCGCGCTGGCCGGTATTCTGCGCAAGCAAATCTGGGACGTGGATCCGAATGAACCGGTACTCAAGATTCAAACTATGGACGACATCATCGCCGCCTCCATTTGGCGTCCGCGCTTCTCCGCTTGGATTTTCGCCGCGCTGGGAGCCCTCGCGTTGCTTCTGACATCGGCCGGAATCTACAGCGTCGTCGCACACACTACGGCTCTCCGGACGAAAGAGGTCGGCATTCGGGTTGCCTTAGGCGCCAGCCGGCAAAACATCGCCGCTGTTGTCGTCCGCGGCTCGATGGCGCCTTTGACTATGGGCCTGCTCGCGGGCTTCGTGGGTGCGTTGATCCTGAGCCGCTTTCTGTCGAGCCTCCTCTATGAGACCAGTCACACCGATTCGGTTGCTTATTTGATCGCGGCGGCTTTGCTGTCGGCTCTCGGACTCGTCGCGAGCGTCCGCCCGGCGTGGCGCGCTGCTACGGCCGATCCACTCGACGCGCTGCGGAATGAGTAACGGCACGGATGCTAGCTTAGTGGTGCGTGATCTCGTTTTCCAATATCAATAAACAATACGGCAAGCAGTTGATCTTCGTCGACGCTTCGTTCCAGTTGAATCCCGGCGAGAAGGTCGGGCTGGTGGGCCCCAACGGCTCGGGCAAGACGACGCTGTTCCGCATGATCGTGGGCGAAGAAGAAGCCGGACGAAGGCGACGTCACGGTTCCCAAGCGCCTCCACATCGGCTACTTTCGGCAGGACGTGGAGGAGATGCAGGGCCGCTCGGTGCTGGACGAAGCCATCGCGGGCAGCGGACGCGCGGGCGATCTGCATCATGAGCTCGAAGCGTTGCAGCACGCCATGGAAGATCCCGAGCGCGCGGATGAAATGGATCGCGATCCTGGAGCGCTTCGGCGAAGTGCAGGAAGAGTACGAGCATCTGGATGGCTACGCGCTGGAGGCGCAGGCGCGCGAGGTGCTGCATGGCCTGGGCTTCGAAGATGACCAAATCGATGGCGACGTCGGCGCGCTCTCCGGCGGCTGGAAGATGCGCGTGGCGCTTGGCGCGCGTGCTGCTGGGCCGGCCGGATGTGCTGCTGATGGACGAGCCCACCAATCACCTGGATCTCGAATCCATCATCTGGCTGGAGCAGTTCCTCAAGTCGTTCCAAGGCGCGCTGCTGATGACTTCGCACGACCGCGAGTTCATGAACCGCATCGTGTCGAAGATCGCCGAGATCGATTCGGGCGAGATCGTCACGTACTCGGGCGATTACGATTTCTACGAGCGCGAGCGCGCCATTCGCGAGACCAATCAGCAGGCCGCCTTCGCGCGCCAGCAAGCCATGCTCGCCAAGGAGCAGCGCTTCATCGATCGCTTTCGGACGCATGCCGCCAAGGCCGCGCAGGTGCAGAGCCGCATCAAGGCGCTGGACAAGATCGAAAAGATCGAGCTGCCGAAGAAGCGCAACGTGGTGAAGTTCGAGTTCCGCGTGCCGCCGCGTTCGGGCGATCAGGTGGCGGTGATCGAAGACCTTCACAAACGTTTTGGCCCGCGCGTGATTTATGACGGATTCAATCTCACGGTGCGCCGGGGCGAGCGCTGGGCCGTGATGGGCAAGAACGGCGCGGGCAAAACCACGCTGCTCAAAATGATCGCGGGCGCCATCGAGCCCGACGCGGGCAGCGTCCGTCTTGGCGCCAGCTTGAGCATGGGATACTTCGCGCAGCAATCGCTGGATGTGCTGGATCCCGAGCTGACCGTCATCGAGCAGCTTCAAAACGATTTTCCGCAGGATGGCCTCGGCTCGCTGCGCTCGCTGGCGGGCGCGTTTCAATTCTCGGGCGACGACGTCGACAAAAGCATCCGGGCGCTATCGGGCGGCGAGAAATCGCGGCTGGCGATGGCGCGAATGCTCTACAATCCGCCGAATTTTCTGGTGCTGGATGAGCCGACCAATCATCTGGACCTGGCCACCAAGGAAATGCTGGTGGAGGCGCTGAAGGAATTCGAAGGCACCATGATTTTCGTGTCGCACGATCGCACGTTCCTGCGCGGCCTGAGCTCGCGCGTGCTGGAGCTGGGCGGCGAGAGCGGACGGGATCGCAATCCGCACGTGTATCTTGGTTCGTACGTCGAGTATGTGCAGAAGACCGGGCACGAAGCGCCGGGAATTTACACCTAGGCTGAAGAGACCTAATCCCAGCCCGAGCCCATGGCCGCCGGCATGATTTTCATGAACGCTTCCACCGCATGGATCTGGCCGCCGTATACCTTGAACTCCTCCCAAACGATGAGCGCGTTGCCCTGGCCGTATGCGCTGGTTTGGCCAAAATTCATGCGCAGCAGGACGATGCCAAGCTCTTCGTCGACGGCAGCGACGCGCGTGGTGATGAAGGGATGCTCCATGATTTTCTGCGTCTTGATGTTTTCGCAGCCCGGGCGCGAGCAGCCCGGACCTGCCGTGATGAAGCCGTTCTCGATGCGATAGGCGTCGGGGGCGAAAGGAGCGTCGACAGTGACGAAGCTGCCGATTTTGAGGCCCGCTGGATAGAACTTGGCGATCCGGATGGCGTCCTCGCGCGACGCGAGTTGCGATTTGTCCGGGACCAATGCCATCTTCTTGTCGGCGGTCTGAAGAGCGTCGAGCTTGAACAGCGCGCCCTCTTTCTGGTTGCTGGTGACCATGGTCTCGATCTCCGTGATCTTCTTGTCGAGCAACTTTCAAGCGCAGCGTAAGCAGAACCGGCGAGCCCGCTTCCTCAACGATCACTTGCGAAGCGGCGACGCCTTGCCGCACATCCAAAACATCCTGCCGATAAGGCCCGCAGCGCGCGAAGCGTCTTTCCACAGGCCGTCGCCCAAATGCATTTCCACGCTGTCTTCGGTGAAGCGCACTTTGGCGGCGAGCGGCAGAGCGTCGGGATTGTGCGCGACAAGAGCGTCCAGATATTGCGTGATGAATCCGCGCAGGCATTCGCGATCGCAATCGGCGGCGCGCCGCGTGGCCCGCACTCGGCGCCAATCAAAACCAGAACCAGCGTGAGATGCTTCATCGCGTTTGATTTTATACCTTACTCCACCCGAACGGCGCCCAGGTAATGATCCAGATCTTCGATGCTTGCCCGGATGCGCGCAGAGTCGCTCGCCAGCGCGGACTCTTCCAGCGCGCTGCCAATTTCGGTGATCGGGCTCGAAACCGTATGCCGCCGCCGGTGCCGGCCATCTGGTGGCCCAGCGTGCGGATGGCTTCAAAGTCGCCGCGATCGAGCGCTTCGCGCAGCTTTGCAACATCGCCGCGCCGCTTTTCGAGATAACCGCCCACCACCGGCTTGAGCCAAGATTCCACCGAAACCTGAACTCGATCGCCTAATTGGAACAAACTTGTTGATGGCCGTCGAGCAACGTGGCTTTCTTGATCGGCTTCGTCAGGTGCTCCGTGCAGCCGGCAGCGAAACTGCGTTCCCTGGCTTCTCGGAAAGCGTGCGCGGTGAGCAGGAAAATGGGCGTCGAGCCAAGCGCGCGGATTTCGCGCGTGGCGGAATATCCATCCAGAACAGGCATCTCGGCGTCCATGAGAACGATGTCGTAGGCGACGTTGCTTGAATTGCTCCACCGCCTGCGCGCCGTTTTCCACTTCATCGATGATGCTAGCCGGAATCCTTGAGGTAGCCGCGGATGAGAAAGCGATTCTCCTCCGAATCGTCGGCCAGCAGAATCCGCAAAGCCCGAGCGTACGAGCACGACAGGCTTCTTGGGCCGGCTTCGGCCTCCGCCTGCACGCGATCGAGAATCGCGCCGTGAAATGCATCGTGGTGCCCGAGCCGAGCGTGCTTTCAGCCCAGATTCTCCCGCCCATCAATTCAACGAAGCGCTTCGAGATGGCCAAGCCCAAGCCGGTGCCGCCGTACTTGCGCGTGGTGGAAGCATCGGCTTGCGAGAAACTTTCGAAGATCGTCGAAAGACGATCGGCCGGAATTCCGATGCCGGTATCGGAGACCGAAAAGTGCAGCGTCGGCCGCGGAGCGGAGTCCATTTCCACGCGCACGCGTGAGTTCCCCGCGTTCGGTGAACTTCGTGGCGTTGCCGAGCAGGTTCAAGAGTATTTGCCGCAGGCGGCCGGGATCGCCGATCAGACGCATGGGCACGTCCGGCTGAATCCGGCTGCTGATTTCGAGACCCTTGGCGCGAGCGCGGACGGCCGGCGATTTCGACGGCTTCCGCGAGCAACCTCCGCGAGATCGAACTCGATGTTCTCCAGCTCGATCTGCGCCGGCTTCGACCTTTGAGAAGTCGAGAATATCGTTGATGACGTTCAGAAGATTGTCGCCGGCGCGGCGGAACATCCGTACGTACTTCGCGCTGTTCGTCGTTGAGCGGCGTTTCCGATAACAACTCCGCCATTCCGAGCAGAGCGTTCATGGGGGTGCGGATCTCGTGACTCATGCGGGCCAGAAACTCGCTCTTGGCTTCCGTGAGTTTGGCTGATCTTGTCGCGCGCGAGCGAGGCTTCGTGCGCGTATTGCACGAAGCTCTGCGCCTGCTGGAACCTCTGCTCCGGCGCATTCGATCGAGTAGAAACTTTTGTTCGCCGGCGATGGCGATGGCGCAGAAGTGAAGCTCGTCTTGAGTCCACAAGTCCGAATAAAGCGCCGAGCGGCCGTCGGCATTGGCCCAGAATTCCTCGGCGTCCGGAAGAAAGACTTCGAGAAATGGAAAAACTTCCGCGAGCGGACCGGCGCGGAAGCCAATCGGGCGCCGGTCCTGCAAGCTGAAACGATCCTTCGCCGATGCGCTTCAAACACCGCATAGCCGAGGGCCGCGAGCAGGTTCATTCGGACTCGCGACAGCTTCCCCGCCAGCGCCAGAAACATTTCCTCGACGCCGCTGCCGGCCTTGGCGCTGGTTTCAAAAGTAGGCCAGCCGTGTTCGGCGACGGCCGCTGTCCTGGACTTCCCACTGATCGCGCAGGTCCGCCTTGTTCAACACCAGGACGAACGGCAACGGGCCGAGCTGATCGGCGATGCGCTGCTGCAACTCGACCGCCTTGGCGAGCGACGCCGCGCGGCAGCCGTCCGCGACCAGGATGTACCCGGAAGCGCCGCGAAGATGCGAGACGTTGAGCTGGGCGAGATCGTCTTCGCCCGCCAGATCCCAGAGCATCAGCGTGACGGATTCGGATCCGACGGTGACGTCCTTGCGATCGATCTTGACGCCGATCGTGGTGAGATAGCGCTCGTCGAAAATGCTATCGACGAAGCGGCGCACCAGGCTGGTTTTGCCGACACCGAATTGCCCCACCATGCAGATTTTCTTCTTCAGTCGGCATGATTCGCGCTAGGGGAGACCAATCACGCGAAACGACGCGCTGCGGCAAAACATCCGTTCTTCTTCCTTGACGGCCGAGCAAGTTTCTTTCTCGAGATCCTCCGGCACGGCGATCAAACGGGCGGCGGGAACGCCCAACGTGACCAGCGCGGCGCGAACATTTTCGGCGCGGGAGCGGGACAGCGCGGAATTGAACGCTTCGGTCCCGACCGGGTCGTGATTGCCGCGCACTTCGATCTGGATGGTCTTGCCCAAAGCAGCGGCGGCCTGGATGAGCGAGATCATTTGCGAACCGACGTCTTCGAGAAGAAAGCGCTGTTCGGGCGGAATCTCGGCGCTGCCGGTCGGGAAACGGAAGGCGCGCTTTTCCAGTTGCATCCTTCAAGTCGGCGAGCCGGCGCTGGGCGGCAAAGCGGGGAACGAGCGAATGATATTCCTCCCAGTGGAATTCGACTTTGTCGGAAGGCAGTCCGCCGGCAAGAGCGACGCGGGATCTGGCGCCAGTGGATCGCGCAGTCCGGCAATGTAGAATTTCGAGCCGCGCTTTTCGGCGTGAGTGAGCACGATGCCGGGTTCGCTTTCCAGGCGATGCGCGAAATCCGTCCAAGCGGCGCTCGATGGCGGCCGAATAAATCCACCAGCCGGCGAGAACCAACAGCAACAACAGCCGGCAATCCGAAGAGGAGCGCGCGCGCGGCCCAGGAGCTGGACGGCGCTCGTCCGGCCGGCCCTGCCCCAGCAGGCAGGCTTCGAGTTGCGGGCGGCAGCTATCGAATCGCGAAGTATCGCCCGAGAACGTGTGGAGCGCTTCGGCCTTCTTCTGTTCGATGGCGTCGAGAGTGTCCTGAAACACGCGGCTCAGCTTGCGCGGGGCGACGCCGCGAACGAAACCGGCCAGGATCGCGTCCGGGCCGTAAGCCAGCACCACTTCGATCTCGCCCATGCGAACAGTTTCGAGATTTTCGCTTTCGGCGCCGCTGACCGAATCGTGAACGAAATCCTGGATCGCGGTGAGCATGCCTGAAACCATTTCCGGGTCTTTTGTTTCGGCGGCTGCCGGCGGCGCCCGGCGGGGTCGCCACATGCTGCAATAGCAGACCGGAATTGCGATGAATCAGAAACACCTGCTCGACGCGATACAGCAGGCTGCGCAATACGACAATTTCGGCGTACGGCTTGCCGGTCCGCGAACGACTCCCAACGCCACTGCAAGCTGCGCCAGGAAAAGCTTTGCTCCAGTGTCTGGCTCAGCGATTGGAGCATTCCGTCCAGCTCGGACGTGATGGCCTTGCGGATGGCTTTGCCGAAGATGGGGAACAGCGCGTCCGCCAGCATGCGCGGATTGGACTGCACGGAAAGCTGGAGCGCCTCTTCGAGCAGCGGCTGCAGGGCGCGGCGGAGCTTGACGTCGGAGTGCCCGGCTGCGACCGCAGCCGGACGGCTTCGGCCAGCACGCCGGCGACATCTTCGGCGCGGCGCGATGGATTGTCCAGGCGCTGGCGCATGGATTCCCAGGCGGCGCGATCCGGGACCTAGAAGGATGGCGCGCAGCTCGGCGAGCGGCTGTGTCTCCAGCACCGTCGGTGGGCATGGTGTCGCGTGGACCGCGGTATTAGTCGGCGCCCGTTACCTTGAACTGATCGGTGAGCCGCAGCGCCACTTCATTGAACAGGCCGGCCAGCGCGGCGCGATCCGTCTTGGCATGCTGCAGCTCCTGCGCCCGGCGTTCCAGCAGCGCGATCAGCTCCTCACCCTTGTTGCGGATGGCGTCGGTCAGCTCCTTGGATTGCTGGAGAAGATCGTTGCGGATTTCGCGCTTGGCTTGCGCTTCGTGATTTTCGATTTCGCCGATCTTTTTGAAGATCGACGGAGTGGCGACAGATCGCCGACGCGCATGGCTCTCGGAACGCTCGTCGCGCTCGGTGTTCAGACGCGCTTCCAGCGCCGCGAGTTCTTTGTGGACGAACGCCTCCAGCGACTTCCAGGTGGCGGCGCGTGGTCTCGCGCAGATCCGACGATTCCTTCCTCAATGCTTCTTCCAGCCGCGCGAAGCGCTGCTCGTAGTCGCGCATGTTGGAGCCGAAGAGAATGTCGCGAATCTTGTCGATGTTTCCGGTGGTTCACGGCATCGTGAGCTGCGGGCGGGGTACTGCGGCTGGGATTCCGCGGTTGGAAGGCGGGTCCGGCGGGAGGTTCTGGTTGTCCTCCGCGCCACCATTCGAGAGCACTGCGTTCATAGATATTCCTCCGTTGTCAGCTTTACAGATACTTTATGAGAATCACTTCGTTGCCCTTGGCGCTGTAGATCAGCTCGTCGGCGAAGCTTTTGGTCATCAGCAGTCCGAATCCGCCCGGCCGGATGCCCATTTGGCGCCGCAATTCCACGTGCCGGAACGGCTCCTCGGGGGTGTTGGCGACGGCCGCGTGGGCCAGCGTGTCCATGGAGAAACCTTCGCCCGGATCGCGGATGTAATAGACGATGCTGCGCGCGGTGCGGATGTAGCTCAGGTCCACGGTCTTCTCGGGATCCAGGTGGCCGCCGTGCTCGACGGCGTTCATGAGCAGTTCACGGAAAGCGGTGGCGATCTGTTCGCGCTGGTCGGGCTCCAGATCGCTGGGCAATTCGCGCACGAATTGAGTCAGACGGTCGGCCGTCGCGATGCGGCAGCGGATCTGCAGCGAAATCCAATTGCGGCTTGTCCGAAAGGATCTTGATGTCGTCGCTCGCGCACGGCGTCGACAATGCGCTTTTGCAGCGTGGCGAGCAGCGTGTCGCGCGAAAAGGGCTTGCTGATGTAGGCCGCGGCTTCGCGCCGGAGCGATCCCAGGACGTGGTCCGGCGTGTTCTTGACGGTCATCATGACCACCGGAATTGCCGGATGGCGGGCGCGGAGTCGGCCGAGAAGCGCCAGGCCGTCCATGCCAGGCATGAGGATGTCGACGAGCAAAAGGTCGTAGGAATGGGTTTCCAGATGCGCCAGCGCTTCTTCGCCGCTGGAGGCGCTGTCGGCTTCCCAGCCGCGCCCGCCAGCATGGCCTGCGACGAGTTCGTGAATGGACGGATCGTCATCCACGATCAGGAGCCGGTGTGGCTGCGGGGCTGGCATTTGGGAAGCCTTAGATAAGGATACATGAGCCGGCGCCACGGGGGCTGGAGGCTGGGGATCGAGTTGTGTTTATGGCCAAGTGTGGCTACATCTTTGCATACTGATGTTGCAGTCTTGACCTGCTGCCGAGAAAGCTGACATACTAGCTATCCATGCGCAGCTTATTCCGCCTCGTATTCGGAACAATCTTAGTCGGCGCCTCGATTTTATCGGCTGCGATCACCGATCCTGTCCGCACCGATTCCGGCCAAGTTTCAGGCACCCCTGGTTCCAGCGATGAAGTCCGCGTGTACAAGGGCATTCCGTTTGCTGCGCCGCCGGTGGGCGATTTGCGATGGCGCGCGCCGCAGCCTCCCGCGCACTGGGAAGGCGTCCGAAAGGCCGATCAATTCAGCCCGTTGTGCATGCAGCAAACGCGCGGGCCAGCCGCGGCATCCGGGCCAGCGCCGAGCGAAGACTGTTTGTATCTGAACATCTGGACGAGCGCGAAAGCGCCGGGCGAGCGGCGGCCGGTGATCGTGTGGACCTATGGCGGCGGCTTTACGGGCGGCGCTGGTTCGCTCGCCATGTACAACGGAGAAGCGCTGGCGAAAAAAGGCGCAGTGGTGGTGACGTATAACTACCGGCTGGGCGTATTTGGTTTTTTGGCGCATCCGGAATTGACCAAGGAATCCGGCCATAATGCATCCGGCAACTACGCGATGATGGACATGGCGGCGGTGCTGCAAGTGGGTGCAAAAGAACATCGCGAATTTCGGCGGCGATCCGAAGCGGGTGACCATCGACGGCGAGTCTGCCGGTGCGATGTTGGTGTCGGCGATGGTAGGCTCACCCGAAGGCAAGGGTCTGTTCCAGCGTGCGATCGCGCAGAGCGGAGCATGGATGGGCATCAGCATCGCTCATATGACCACGCTCGCGGCGGCTGAGGAGGCGGGACAGAAGCTGGCGCAAGGACTGGGCGCGGCGTCGCTCGCCGATTTGCGGGCCAAGCCAGCCGACGAACTGCTGAAGAACGGCCGTGGACCTTTTGCGATTATCGTGGACGGCTGGTATGTTCCCGAAGATTTGTCGCTGACTTATGCCCATCACAAAGAGAATGACGTGGATATCCTGGTGGGCTCTAATCGCGACGAAGGGACGTTCTTCTCGCGGCCAGGAGGAGGCAACGCCGAGCAGTTTTCGGGCGCGGCCAAGAAGCGTTTTACAGGTGATGGCGGATGCTTATTTGAAGCTGTATCCGGCCAGCTCGGATACGGAAGCGGGCACGTCGCAGCTGGCGAGTTTCCGCGACGAAATGGGTTGGCACATGCGGACCTGGGCGCAATTGCAGTCGGCGCGCGGAAAAGGCAAAGCGTACCTTTATTTCTTCACGCACGTACCGCCATCGGCGCCTGGTCAGCCTTCGCGCGGCGCCACGCACACCGCGGATCTGGCTTATATGTTCGACAATCCTGCGCCAAATGTGACGTGGACCGACACAGATAAACAGCTCGCCGAGACGATGTCGTCCTATTGGGTGAACTTCGCCGCGACGGGAGATCCGAATGGCAAAGGGCTGCCCGAGTGGCCGGCGTACAAAGCGAAGAGCGCGGAGACAAGCCATGGTACTCGGCGACACGGTGACGGCGGGTTCGAGCATCGATCCGGCCATGCTGGCGTTCTACGATTCGTATTACGCAAAATTGAGTTCAGGTGGTTTGTAGAATAAATCTTATGAGCAAATCTTGGATGATTACTGCGGCCGCGTGCGCCGCTTTGTTGATGTCTGCGATGCCGAGCCCCGGCCAAACAGCGGCTGCGCGAATACCGCGCATGGGTGACGGCAAGCCGAATCTGACCGGGTTGTGGCAAGCGATGGGCACCGCCGATTGGGATCTGGAAGACCACAGCTCCGCACCCGGGGAGTTCTATCAGCTCGGCGCGATTGGCGCGATTCCTCCCGGCCAAGGCGTGGTAGAAGGTGGCGAGATCCCGTATCTTCCGGCAGCGCTCGCCAAGAAAAAAAGAAGAACGAAGCGAACCGCTGGAAGCAGGATCCGGAAGTGAAATGCTACATGCCGGGTGTGCCGCGCGCGGCGTATCTGCCGTATCCGTTCCAGATTGTCCAATCGCAAAAAGATATTTTGTTCGCTTATGAATACGCCACCACCAACCGGCTGATCAACATGGGCAAGCCGCAGGAGGCCGCGACCGATACCTGGATGGGCACCTCGAACGGGCATTGGGAAAAGGACACCTTAGTGGTGGATGTGACGGGATTCAACGGGCTGGCCTGGTTCGATCGCGCGGGCGATTATCGCCAGCGACATGCTACACGTCGTGGAGCGCTACACGCCGGTGGACGCGAACACCATCAGTTACGAAGCCACCATCGACGGACCCCGCCACATTCTCGAAGCCGTGGAAGATCAGCCTGTTTTTGTACCGCAATCGGGAGAAGAACGCGCGATTGATGGAGTTCAAGTGCGTGGAGTATGCCGAGCAGTTGCTATACGGGGATTTGGTCCGCAAGGACGCCAAGACGAACAGCAAATAAGCGAGTAACCTCAAAAGGGTTGAAATCGCCCAGTTAGTAAGGAGATTTCCATGAAGCAACGAATTTTCCTGTGTATGAGCGCCCTGGCGGCGACCATCGCGGCAACGACTGCCGTGGGGCCTCTGGCAGCTCAGACCTCCGTGGTGGTGGCCAAGCCTGGCGCAAAGGCACCGAAAAATCGGAAGCCAAGGCGCCCACCAAGACCAAAGCCGACGTGCCATTTGCTGCTCCCAAGACTCCTTGGGGCGATCCCGATATTCAGGGAACCTGGACCAGCGACGATACCTGGGGCGTGCCTTTCGAGCGGCCGAAGAATTTCGGGACGCGAGCCACGCTGACCGAAGACGAATTAGCGGCGCGCGCGAAGACTATCGCAAATTCCGAGCAATTCATTGAGACTGGGGGAACGAACCATTCGCCGGCTAAGGCACAGCTCGACGCAGCTACGAAGGGCGAAGCTGCACCTGCCGCGCCGCAAGGCCGCTTCGGCCGCGGGGTAGACTCTGCTCCCGTTCCGGGACACTGGGGCGAGTTCGCGCGCAGAGCTACGCATCAAACTTCGCAGGTCGTGGATCCGCCGGATGGGCGGATTCCTCCGCTGACGCCCGAGGCGCAGGCCAAGATGGATGCGAAGAATAAGCTGCGGCGCGATCCGGTCCCGGCATCCTACGAAAATTGGAGCTGGTATGACCGCTGCATCAGCCGAGGCGTAGCCGGATCCATTTTGCCGGTGATTTATGGCAATGGGCTAGAGATCGTGCAGACGCCGGGTTACGTGGCGATTCGCTACGAGATGGTCCACGATGTGCGAATCATTCCTACCGACGGCCGGGCGCATCTGAGCTCTAACATTCGCTCCTTCATGGGCGACGCCGTGGGTCATTGGGAAGGCAAGACGCTGGTGGTGGAGACCACGAATTTCCTGGGTGACCGCATGGCGGTAGGCGTGAACGGCGATGGCGGACCGCCTTATAGCGACGACTTGAAGCTCACCGAACGGTTCACTCGCGTGAGCCCGAACACGGTGAATTACGAGATGACCGTGGACGATCCAAAGACCTACACCGCTACCTGGAAAGTTGCATTCCCGATCACGCACGAACCGGGCTATCAACTCTTCGAGTATGCTTGCCACGAAGGCAATATGGCGATGCACAATATGCTGGTCACGGCGCGTATGGAAGACGCGAAGGCCGCTAAGGCCGGCGCAGGATCGCAAAAGTAAATAGTCCGTGGCCTCATAATCAGGAGATAAGTCTATATGAAAACCAAGTTATTTGTTCTGGCCGCCGCTCTCGGGCTGATGCTGGCCGCCGTGCCCGCTTGGGCGCATCACGCCTTCGCCGCTGAGTTCGACGTCACCAAGCCGCTGCTGTTGAAAGGCACGGTGACCAAGATGGAGTGGATCAACCCGCACGCCTGGATTCACCTGGACGTGAAAAATCAGGATGGCACGACGACCAGTTGGATGATCGAGGCGGGCGCTCCCAATGGGCTGCTGCGCCGCGGCTTCAACAAGGCTTCGCTGCCGCCGGGGACCGATATCGTGGTGGAAGGCTGGCAGGCCAAGGACGGTACCAATCGCGCCAACGGGAGCAATATCACTTACCCGGATGGAAAGAAGCTGTTTATCGGATCGCAGGGAACGGGCGCTCCCACGGACAAGCCGGACAGCAAGTAAGACGAACGGGAATACAGGGAATACGAGGGAGACAAGGAATACACTACGAATTCGGCGGGGCGACTTTGCGATCCAGCCAATCGCGCACCACTCCGAAGACTTCGTGATTGTTTTTCTCCAGCAACATCAGGTTGCCGTTGCCCACAATGCCGTGATCGCGCAAGCGCACCATCTCGGCTGAGCAGCCTGCTTGCTTCAAGAACTCCACATTAGCCACCGGCGATCCGCCGCCGCCGAATTCGGTGGTGAGCCATCCAATCGGAATGCCCTGCAAGTTTTTCCACTTGTGCGCGGGCTCGGCTTGCAGCTTGAAGGGCGACACCACGGGGCGCGGTGAATCGGGCGGCGCGGTGCGGTCCACCAACTTGAACTGCGTGGGGTCGCTGACGGGCGGATCGTAAGCGATCGGGCTGGCCGTTAATCCCCAACGAAGTTGCGCGGCGAATGGATTGCCGTTGATCTCCATGGCGAAAATCCCCTTGACGAGGTTGGGACGGCGATCGGCCACGCCCCACGCGAAAAATCCTCCGAAAGCGTGCGTGAGCAAAATGCACGGACCGATGCGATCCACCAGCTCCACGCCGCCCTGCCACACCAGATCGCTGTGGAAGGCTTCGTCCATCACGTTGCCCGATTCGCAGGCCATGAACTGATCGATGACCGGATCGGACATCCCTCCTGGCCCCGGCCACTGGGCGGTGTTGAACACTACGGGCGTCTGCACCAGACCTTCGTAAGGCGGGACGTTGGGCAAATGGCTGGGGCCGAGCGCGTCGGGATGATAAGGCGAACGGCCGTAACTGGGGCGATCCAGCCAATACACGCTGTAGCCCGCTTGCACGAAGTAATGCACCCAACCGGGCCGCCCGCCGATGCCCATCATGTGAGTGCCCTGTCCGCCGCCGCCGTGCACCATCACCACCGGGTACTGGTAGCGCTTCTCGGCGGGGATCATGTACTGTACGTACATCTGGCCTTGCGCAATGGTCCCGTAGGGCATGGATTTGCGCTGTACGCCGACCCAGAAGCAGCCTTGATCGGCGAGCTTGAGCGCGGTGGATTCGCGATTGGGTTTGGGGTCGACGGCTGGGGCCGCGACCGGCGGCGCGGCGTCTCAGAGTAGGCTCGCGAGTTGGGTGCGCACCGATTCGGGTGATTGCTCGATCGCAACGATTCCCTTCACCAGCTTCGGCCGTTCTTGCGCGGTGACTCGCGCGAATATCTCGCCATCGCCTTGCGTGATCAGGATGGCGGGGCCGATCTCGTCGAGGAGCTTCGCGCCGCGCGTGCGCCAGATATTTTGCGTGAGGGGATTGTTGGGGGACATCGGCTGCCCCATGGACGCGACAACTTGGGCAACGGCTGGATCGTTTGTGCCGACACGTATCGTTTTTGCGACTCCCTCAAACGTGGGCGCTTCTTTGTCGAAATAGCCGTGCACAAAGGGATGATACGGATTGCGGCCCTGGCCCGGGCGATCGAGCACATAGACCTTGTAGCCTTGCTCCAGGAGCTGCGTGGCCCAGCCGCGGCGGCCGTCGGGAGTGCTGATCCAATCGGAGCCTTGTCCATAGCCGCCGTGAATCAGGACCACGGGAAAGGGGTGACGCACGTCGCGCGGAATCCAGTGCTCGACGTACATCTGCATTCCGTTGCACATGGTCCCGCGTGCGAGCGTGGCGTGCTCGACGCCAAACCAGAAGTAGCTCCACTCGGCGATGTCGAGAACCGGGCCGGGAGCGCCGGGAGCAGCAGGCGCGGTTTGGGCGGGCGCAAGAAGGGGAGCAGCCGCGGTGATGATGGCGGCTAACTCGCGCCGCGTGATTCCGGATGTAGACATTACGTGGGCCATTATATAGGCAGCACCCGGAGCCGTGCTCAAGTCTGTCGCCGTGCTCAAGTCTGTCGCCGTGCTAATCTCGGCGCATGGAAAAGGTGAACGTCCGCGAAAAGCTGGCGCTGTTCTCAGACCACTGGAATCCGCGCGTGGTGGGCGAGCTGAATGCCCAGCACGTAAAGCTGGTGAAGTTTCAAGGCGAGTTCGTGTGGCACGATCATGCCGCCGAAGACGAACTGTTCCTGGTGGTGCGCGGAAGTTTCCGCATGGATTTTCGAGACCGCAGCGTGACGCTGAACGAAGGCGAGTTCATCATTGTTCCGCGCGGCGTGGAGCACCGGCCGGTGGCCGAGCAGGAAGTGGAAGTGATGCTCTTCGAGTCGGCCCAGATCAAGCACACCGGCGATGTAGAAAGCGAGCTTACAGTTAACGGTTACGAACGAATTTAAATCAATTAAGCACGTGTAAGCGATGCTACAATCCGGTAGTAACTAGACTACTCGCCGGGGGAATTCATTTGACACGTGCAGTTATCGCAGGACTTTCTTGTCTTTTCTTAGGAACATGCATGCAAGCCGGTCAGGGGATCATAACCCTAGGGCAGAGCAAGCAGACTCTTACACTCACCGCCACCGGGACGGACATAAACGGGAACGGAACCGGGACCTTGACCTGGAGCGACTGCTCCTATGACGGAACCCAGACGACCTGCAATCTTACGGGGCCTTTTACTGGGCTTGGGCCTGGTGGCACCTGGAATTTTCAGTTGATCTATCCCGGCAACGGACCTTCGCCGGTGATGGCCACCATACCTCCTGGGAGCGACGAATTCACCCTTTCACTTCAGAGCGGTTCAGCTCGCTTTACTTTCAATGAGAGCAATGGAACAACGATTACATTTCCCAATGTAACCGACCAGCTAAATTTCGTGCAGTCATTGATCACCTGCACCGGGAACCCGCCGGGCTGTAGTGTGTCAGGAGTAGGACAGACGCCAGGCGCCTCCATCACCGGTCCCGTAACTGGAACTTTCAACCCAAATCCGCAGATCCAGGACGCAATCACGGCTGGGGATTATGGGGGCGGCTTCACTCCGATCGCGCCCGGAACATTCATGGAGATCTATGGGTTGAATTTAGCGCTCACTAAAGACGGCTGGGCCGACGGCTTCGTCGGCAACAACGCGCCCACCAAGGTGGCTGGAACGTCGGTTACGGTTGGCGGGAAAGCAGCGTTTGTCTCTTACGTGAGTCCAACACAGGTGAATGTGAATGTGCCATCCGATGTGCCGTTGGGGTCGCAGCAGGTGATCCTCACCACCGCAGTGGGCGGGTCCAGTAATTCCTATTCCATCCCCGTGAACGTGGCAGAGCCGGGATTGCTGGCGCCGCCGAATTTCAAATTCAATGGCAAGCAGTACGTAGTCGCTCTTTTCCCGAACAATATCTTTGTTCTGCCCCCGGGAAAATTTCCGGGCATACAATCCAAGCGCGCCGTCGCCGGGGATACGATTGTCCTCTACGGCGTCGGATTTGGCGCGGTGACTCCGGACAGTCCTGCGGGCGTGATTGTTCAGGATGACAATAAGCTAACCGAGTCCCTGACCGCGACCATTGGCGGGAAGTCCGCGGAGGTAGGCTACGACGGATTGGCGCCGCAGCTGGTGGGCGTTTATCAGTTCAACATCGTGGTGCCGGATGTCCCGGCTAGCGATACGACTCCTTTGGTTGTGACGTTGGGCGGAACCCCAGTCGCACAGAAGCTGTACCTGTTCATAGGGAGCAACTGATTATCGAGTCGCGCTCAGATCGGTGGGCGATAGTTGTACCTGGGATACCTGGATCGGCCAGGGAAATCTATCCTTATTTCCCCAGGTGGGGTCCCAGCCAAAGAGGATCTGAGACGGCGACGTAATCAGGAAACGCAGAGGGTGCCGCAGTACGACATTGCCATTCCAGCTGATCGTCATGATGCGATCCGCCGGGGTGAAGTTGAGTTCCACGCGGTTCAATCCGGCAACGTAGGGAACGTCGACCCATTGCCAATCGGGCGACCGGTAGGAAGTTTCGGAAAGCAAATGGATACGACCATCGCCCAGACACCAAGCCGACAGCAGATACCTAGTGCCGAACTCGCCCGTGGTTATCATCGGCTCCTTTCTTCCAGGTGCGCATGGCATGGGAAATTCGAACGACGCTTGAATGCGGAGAGCTGGATTCTCTAACGGTCGAAAGCGCTCAACGGGGCTGAACCATCGCGCCAGCTTCACGTAGGTGTGCGGGGTGGCCTGGACGAACTGATCGTACGGCCCCTGGATGGCGAGCGCCAGATTCGCCGAGATGGTGTACAGCAGAAGACCAACCAGCGCCGCGGCGGCGAACCTATGGGTCCACTTTCCGAGGTATCCGAGAAGCTCGCATGCGGCCACGCACGCTACGAAGACCAGGAACGGCGCGAAATCCACTTCGTAACGCTGCGACGTCAATCCGGTGGCGGCCATGAACAAAATGCAACCCGCGGTGAACCCAAGCATGGTTAAGACGAATGCAAAGACGCCCCGGCTGACTGCCAGCCGTTTCCGGCAGAGCGGCGCCAGCAGCGCAATCAATGCGATTGGGCTGAGCGCAAAAAGGCCGCCGGTAAGTTCCAGGAAGTAGCGTGCCGGCAGCACGTTCATCATCGCGTCGAAAGGCTGCCGCAAGGCGAGCCGAAAGAAAGGAAACTCCGCGACAAGATTCGGCGGGCAGAGCAGCAGGTAATAGAGGCCCGGCACTACGTTTTCCATCGCCAAGTGGACGTTCAGATAGGAATTCTCCCCGAGTTGATAGCGCAGCCCGAATTCCAGTGGATTGCCAAATCTTACGTAGTTATAGGCGGCGATTCCCAGGCCACAAAGAATGACAGGGAGACACAGGGCCAACAGATCCTTTCGCGCGAGCCGCTGCAGGAAGCGTGTGCCAGGTTCTGGCAGCAGGATCATGAACAGGAATGCAGCTATGGCTGCAAGACCTAAATGCGGACGGCAGCCGATGGCCAAACCAAAAGACAATCCCGAAAGGCAGGCCGACAGGACCCGCGTGCCGGGGACAGTCAGCCAGCGGAAGAGAAAGTAAAAGCCGGCGCTCACGCAGCAAAATCCGCACGCGATCGCAACTTCATAGAGTAAAGCCCGGTGCAACATATAGGGCACCGACTGGCCGATGCCGATCGCCAGCAGGCAAAGCGTCAAGAGCGCAACGGAGACGCGGCTGGAAAGATGCGGGAGTACTTCTATGAATAATAGCGACAGGAAGAAATAGCCGCCGAGCGCGAACAGAAACGCGGCGAAGTTTTCCGGCAGGTCGTGCGCCGTGAGCCGGTACCAGGGCGCGAACAACAGCAGCACGGGCGCGGGTCCATGATAAAGGTAGTAGCGTTGCTTGTAAAGCACGGTATCCAGGAGTCTGTACGGCCCGTTGATCGGATCTTGCCACGGATTAGGCAGAGCCAGCAGTTCCGGCTGCGGCTTTACGGGTAAATAGAGTTGTCCGGCTACGAATGCGCGCGCGAGCAGGTCGTAATATCCATATACCCCATAGCCTCCTTTTGCGATGGCCGGGCTGGGCAAGCCATAGACTTTGTCTAAGTCGCTATTCCAGGCAAATCGGCGCGATTCGGCGCCGATGCCGATGACCCAGAAATAAAGAGCGCCCACGCTGAGCAACGCGGCCAGCCAAGCGACCCGATATTTGAGGTGCACGCAGGCCTCCCTGAGCTAACGGATCAATGATGGCCGGCGGCGCTGATGACGATTTCCGCCCGGGGCGCTTCCACCTTAGGTTTACGAGCCATGGCCTTTTCGTTGATGCGGGCGCGGCGCTCGGCTTGTTTGGCGCTCCCCGCGAGGTCGCGATCCTTGAATTCGGGCAGCACTTCTTTTGAGAACAGCTGGATGGAAGAACACAGCAGATCGTGCGGGATTTTTCCGGCTTGCGCAATGCAGAGGACTTGATCGATACCGGCTTGTTCGAAATCGCGTAAACGCTCGCGCAATTGTTCGGGTGTGCCGACGCAATCCTGAGTGCGGCCTTCGGGCGGCGCAAATTCCTTGGGATTATTCTTATATTCGTCCCAGATATCGGTCTTTCCCGGACGATGTTCGCCGAAGAAGCTATAATGCCCGAGTCCATAGAGGAAGAAACCATAGCTTTCAGCGCCGATCTGTTCCACGCGCGCCCGATCGCGATCGCACAGGAAGGGCGCGGCCACCGCGAAATTCGGGTTCACTGCGTAGCCTAACGGTTCGCATTCGTCTTCGATGACCTGGTAATAATCCTTCACCCACTGATGCGCTTCTTCGGGACTAACGAAGGAAAACGTCAGCGCGCCAAGACCGAGTTTGGCGGCCTGGATAATCGATTCACGCCGCGAGCAGGCCATCCATAGGGGCGGATGCGGTTTCTGATACGGCTTGGGAATGACATTGCGCGGCGGAATTTTTAGGAGCGGGCCATCGTACCCGGTGAAAGGGTCTTCCACCAGCATCCGCACGGCGATGCGCATGCCTTCCAACTGCATGTTCTTCTTCTCGGACTGGGACACCAGAAATCCGCCCAGCTCGGTTTCAGTGGCGCCCGCGCCGGTGCCAAACTCGACGCGGCCATCGCTGATGAGATCGAGCGTCGCGATGCGCTCGGCTACGCGCGCGGGATGATTGATGTGAGCCGGCGTTTGGACGATGCCATGGCCGATGCGGATGTTCTTGGTGCGCTGGCTGACCGCGGCCAGAAAAACCTCCGGGGCGGACGAATGGGCATATTCTTCCAGGAAGTGATGCTCGGTGGCCCACACATAATCGTATCCGCACTGATCGGAAAGAACGGCTTGCTCAAGAGCATTCTTGAGTAGCGTGTGCTCGGAATCGCGGACCCAGGGCCGCGGGAGTTGATGTTCGTAGAAGCCGCCAAATTTCATGAAGGTACGTAACCTATTCCATTTTCAAAGTTACTATTGTATCTGAGCTTTCATCCAAGGCCACGAATGGCCAACTCACGTCCACTCATAGTCGGGATCGGCGGGACCACGCGCCCGGGGTCGTCTTCGGAAAAAGCTCTGCGCCATGCACTCGCGTTGGCGGCGGCCGATGGCGCGGACGTTGAGCTATTTGACGGCGCGAGCATCAATTTGCCGATGTACGCGCCGGAATCGGCCGAACGATCCGAAGGCGCCCAGCGCATGGTGGCTGCGTTGCGCCGCGCGAACGGCGTGATTCTTTCGACGCCCTGCTATCACGGGTCGGTCTCCGGGCTAGTGGAGCGCTTCGATGAAGATGGCGTGGGGCTGCAGGATCACACAACGCGCCAGATGTTGGTCATGGTGAGACAAGTGATGGAATTCGCACGGCTGCGGTCGCTGCTGGCGAAACCAAGTCCGCCTGATGCTCAGGCCATCGGATCGACTTCCAAGGCGCGTCGCGCGGGAGTAAAGTTGGGGCCGCCGCCGAAGAAGGGCAAAACGCGAACCAAGCGATCGAGCCGTTAGCCTGCTCGCAGCAAACCCGGCAAACTCTCGGCAAGCTCATTTGACACCGGCGGCGGGAGAATATACGATCTCCATACATGCGCCTGCCAAATCACGTTCAACTCTCCATATTTAGCGCCGTTGTCATGTTAGCGACGCTGGTGCCGGCGAACGCGCAGAATCAGGCCTACAAACCGCCGCGAACCGCTGATGGCAAACCGAATCTCAACGGCATCTGGCAGGCCATGAATACGGCCAATTGGGACCTGGAGGGCGCACTCGGCGGCAGCCGGGCAGGTGGTGGCGCTGGGTGCGACTGGAGCGATTCCGCCCGGAATCGGCGTGGTGGAAGGCGGCGAGATTCCCTACCTGCCGGAGGCGCGCGAAGAAAAGAAGAAGAACTTCGCCAACCGCCTGACGCTGGATCCGGAAATCAAATGCTACCTGCCGGGCGTGCCGCGCGCGACCTATATGCCCTATCCGTTTCAGATCGTGCAGACCGCGCAAGTACATTCTGATCTCGTACGAATACGCCGAGCGCGGTGCGCACCATTTACATGGAAAACCCGGGGCCGGCGCCGGTGGATAGCTGGATGGGATGGTCGGCCGGCCATTGGGAGGGCGACACGCTGGTGGTGGATGTGACCGGCGCTAGAACGACAAGACCTGGTTCGACCGCGCCGGCGACTTCCACAGCGACGCGTTGCACGTGGTGGAGCGCTATACACCGCGTCGGCCCGGATGTTTTGAATTACGAAGCCACCATCGAAGACCCAAGGTATTTTCGCGGCCCTGGAAAATCAGCATGCCTCTGTACCGGCACTTGGAGAAGAACGCTCAATTGTTGGAATTCAAGTGTGTGGAGTTTGTGGAAGAGCTGATCTATGGACACCTTCGCAAACAGCCCAGCAAGTAGTTCCCGTGGGAGCGCCAATGCCTGCCGGCTGTTGCTGATTTTGTTCGCGGGGCCAGTTCTCTTCGGGCAAACGGCGCGCGATCTGGAAGGCATCTGGAGCAACGCCACCGTCACCCCGCTGGAACGCCCGGCCGATCTCGCCGGCAAAGCAACGTTCACTCCGGAGGAAGCCGCGGCCTATGAGAAACAGGCGGTGGAGCGCAGCAATGTGGATCACCGCACCGGGAACGCCGAAACGGACGTAGCTAGTGCGTATAACCAGTTCTGGTATGACCGCGGAACCAAGGCCGTGGGTACTCGGCACACCTCGCTGATCGTGGATCCCAGTGATGGCCGGGTGCCTCCGTTGACGCCGGAAGCGCAAAAAGGCGTGCAGGATACGCGGGCATGGGCGCAAGAGCACGCAACCGATGGGCCGGAGGGCCGCTCGCTCGGTGAGCGCTGCATCCTGTGGAACACGGCTGGTCCCCCCATGCTGCCCGGACCATATAACAATAATTTCCAGATCTTCGAGACGCGGGATCAGGTGGTCATTCTGAACGAAATGATTCATGACGCGCGGGTGATTCCCCTGGATGGGCGGCCGCACCTGGCGAGCAACATCCGGCAATTGATGGGCGATTCGCGCGGGCATTGGGAGGGCAAGACTTTGGTGGTGGACACCACCAACTTCTCGGGCAAGTTCTCCGTTCGCGGCTCCGATGAGAATCTGCATTTGACCGAACGCTTCACCCGCGTTTCGCCGGACACGCTGCTCTACGAGTTCACCGTGAACGATCCGACGGCGTTTACCAGGCCTTGGACCGCGCAGATTCCGGTGACCAGGACAAAGGGGCCCATCTTCGAGTACGCTTGTCACGAAGGGAACTACGCCATGACGGATATTCTTGCAGGCGCGCGGGTGGCGGAGAAGAAAAACCCGAAGTAAAAGGAGAAACTCGATGCGAAAGCTAGCGATTACGATGGCCCTTGTGAGTTTGCTTGTCAGTGTTGCGCCAGCCTGGGCGCACCACGCGTTTGCGGCCGAGTTCGATTCCACCAAGCCCATCAAGCTGCATGGCGTGGTGACCAAAATGGAATGGATCAATCCCCACGCTTGGATCCACATCGACGTTAAGACCGCCGATGGCACCGTCACCAACTGGATGGTGGAGGGGGGAAGCCCGAACACTTTGCTGCGGAATGGTTTTACGAAAGCGTCGCTGCCGGTGGGCACCGAGATCGTAGTGGATGGCTATCAAGCCAAGGACGCCACCAACAAGATGAACGGCCGCGACATCACGCTCCCGGACGGCCGCAAGCTGTTTGTCGGCTCCGCGGGGCAAGGCGCGGCGCCGCCCGATGACAAGCAAGACAAATAGCCCAGCGCAGAACGCGCCGTCGTCACGCGAGTTAGGCTGCAGTAGATGGCCGGCCGGGCCACACGAACGCTCGTCTAGGCCGAGAGTGTTCGCATGTCCTTGAGACGCTCCAGCAAATCCGGCAGGTCGTGATTGTCGAGCGGCTTGCGAAGAAAGCCGGAGCAGCCCGACTGCGCCGCCGATCGCATCTGCGTATCCAGATGGTCGGAAGACAGGACCACAATGGGTGTGCGGGCGTTGCCGGTTTGCGTTTCCCAATCGCGGATGGAGCGAATGGCTTTGTAGCCATCCATGCCCGGCATGTGCACGTCCATGAACACCACGTCAAAACGCCGCTTCTTCACCAAATCGACGGCTTCGATGCCATTGTGCGCGCGCCAAACGGATTCGCGCTCGAGCAGGATTCGGGTCAGGACGAAACTCTCGTCGGAATCCTCGGCTACCAGGATGTTCAAGGCCGGGTAGTCGTGCTGGCCCGGGTCGACGCCGCTGTCGGGATACGCATCCATCCGCCAGGGAAGCGAGATTGCCAGCCCCATGGGCGACCGCGCGTCGCTTTGAAACTCAGCCGTGCCGCCCAGCGCCCGGATCCGTTTTCCAGCCACCAGGGTGGCGACACCAAACAGCACGTCGTCGGCGTCCTTGAAATGCACCTCATCCAGCTCGGCGTTCAACCAATCGGCCACGCGCAGGGCGATGTTGGAATTGGGCGGGACGATCTCGAATCGCACGCCGCCACTCGGGGCTAACCCAGCCGCGGGCAGCGCGGTGACCGCCACGCGAACCTCACCCTTCGGGCTCAGTTTTGAAACGGCCGCCAACACCCGGGTGAGCGTCTGTTCCACGGCCCGGCGATCTTGGCGTCCTACGAATGGAGTGGGAGGCCGCTGGAGAATCAGGCGGCTGGCGTGATCGCCCGAGGCCAGGTTCAGAACGTCAATGGTCTCTCCCAGGCAAAGCGTGACGTCGAACTCCTCGGCTAGATCCGCCAGGGGCGCTTCGGTGGAGAACAATTCGCGAATGTCGTCGATGGAGCCAAGCAGCCGGTCGGCGCTGCTTTTACTGGCGTTCAGACAGTTTTGCCAATTCGGATCGCCGGCCAAATCCGACAATGCCATAAGACCGAAGGTGGCGTGCACGGAATTCCTGGCTTCGTTGCACAGGTAATCCAGGAGACTGAGGATGGTTTGGTTTGTCATACGATTTTCCGAGCTGCTAGGTTAAGTCCCGCGCCGCGCTGATGGAGAAATACTCCACAAAGCGCCGCACCACGTTGGGCTTCTCGGACGCCGGGCGGCCGGCGATGAGTTCGCTCGAGATCCGGGCGATGTGTTTGCCTAGCCCGGAGGAACTGTCTAGAATCGCGCCTTTCTGCACGGCGCGCGAGATGTCGCCGGTATTGGCCGGCAGGATATGGCGAACCGGCAATTGAATAATGCGCTGAATGTCGTCCACCGACAAAGTCGAACGCCGCTCTGCGCAGTTCAGCACCACCGCAACCTTATCGGCCAACCGAAGATCCTGCAGCCAGCTGGCTTTGCGGCGCGCCACGTGGAGTGCGCCGATGTCCGGCGTGCACACCAGAAAAATGCGTTTCGATCGCATCAGCGTCTCGCTCTCGAAGTCTTCCATGGTGCCGGGCAGATCGACGGTGACCAGGGAATAACGGCGGAGCGCGAAATCCAGCAATGCGGCATAACTATCCACCGGGACCTGGCGCGAGAAATCCACGGGTCCCGACCCCAGCAGATGCAGGTTGCCCAACTGGGCGACCAAGCTAGTCCACAAATCCTGATCGAGCTGTTCGGTCTGCAGCAAAGCGTCGACGATGGTGTGGATTCCTTCCGCCTTCAGAAGAAAAGATGTCACCCCCAGACGAATGTCGAAGTCCAGCAGCAAGGTCGGCTCCGCGGTCAGCTGCGAGGCAATAGCGGTGGCATAAGTGGCGACCGTGGTTGCACCGCAACCCGGCTTGGCGGGCATGAAGGCAAAAAGGTCCCCCAAGATGTCGTCCGCGCACGCCAGCTTGGCGGAGGCGCGAGCAGCAGCTTGCCGCAGTTCGCGCTCGGTGAAGTTCGCCAGCACCTCCCTGACTCCCACCTGCATAAGTTGGAGCAAGTCGTCGCGCGTAGCGCCGCCCTTGACTGCGATGCTCGAAACCTGCGGGCGTCCGTCCACGGCGCGGGCGATTGGAAGGGCCCCCGATACATCCGAAAAATCGAGGATCAGGATGCATTTTTCCTCTACGCTGACGCCACGCAAGCGGGCGGCGTCCTCATAACCGAGATCCCAGGCGGCGTCAAAACGCACATGCCCATCGAGTGAAGCCCGCACATCCTTGTGAAAATCCGGGTCCGATGAGACCGTGGCTAATATCACCGATGCCTCCCCATGTAACTTCTACGCACGAAGCCCTTATCGGCTGGGGGCGGAGAGACAAGAGCGGGCGGCTGCTCAAACTTTTCCGGGCGGTGCCGATACGCTAGGGCATGGCTACCGAGGCCTCCGAAAATCAACTGAAACTGACCGCGGCGGCCGCATGCCTGACCGCGAAAGTGTTGGTCCTGGACGACGATGCGAGCTTTCGGGCGCTGGCGCGCGCCATCCTGGAACCGGCCGGCTTCGAGGTGCTCGAATCGCAAGATGTCCCGCATTGCTTTATGCAGCTACGCGAACAGGCCATTGATGCGGTGATACTCGACATGGTTATGCCGGAACGCGACGGATTCGAAGCTTTGCGGGAAATGAAGGAGCTGTTCCCCGAAATCCGGGTGGTCGCGGTTTCCGGCGCCGCCGATTCCGCGCTCTATCTGACGGTCTCAGCCCATTTGGGCGCCGACGCTTCGCTCGAAAAGTCGAAGATCGGCGCACTGTGCCCGCTCTTGCTCGTGGTCTTGGATCGTTAGGATGCGCTGGCTCCGGAGATGGCTGGATCTATCGCTCGGGAGCAAGTGCCTGCTGCTGATTTCACTTCCGGCCGCGGTCACCGTCGCGATGGCCGCTGCGGCCTACCTGGCGGGAACCGGAACCGTGGCCGCCGGCGAGCAACTCAACGCACGTTTACGAATCGGCAACGCCGTGGAACGGCTGGGGGCCACTGAAATCGAGATGAGCGCGCAGTCTCGCGCCTACCTGATCACTGGCGACGAATCCTTTGCGGGAAAGACGCGAGAGGCCATGGCCGCCTTTGATTCTGCCTGGCAAAATCTTTTCGGATCTCACGCCCGACGATTCTTTTCAGAAGCAGCGCCTGGCTCAGGTCGCCGCGCTGGAACGCTCGCGTGTAGAGCGTATTTTCGAGGACACGCCCCACTTCCAATCCCACGCACGGCCATGGGGCCAGCTTGCGGCGGCCCTGCGCGGGGCCGAAGCCGAGCGATCGGAGATAGAGCGCATTCTCAAGAGCATCGAAGCCGGTAACGCACGGGCCATGGAAGCTTACCTCGCCCGCGCCAATGAGCTGCGCTCCCGGCAGAATGCCATCCTGGCTGTGAGCCTCTTCCTGGGAATCGCGGGAGGCGCAGCCATGACGATGCTGTTCGCGCGCGGCATCACCAGCCGGATTGGGCGGTTGCAGCGGAACATCGCACAACTGGCCACCGGAAGCCGCATTGATGCGCTGCCCGGGCGGGATGAAATCGGGACCTTGAGTGAAGGCTTGCTCCAGATCGCGCGCGTTATAAGCCAGCAGCGCGAGGCACTCGAGAGCGCGCTCGATGGCATCGCGGAGGTGGACGGCCAGGGGCGCTACCGCTGGTTAAACAAAGCCTATGCTGAGATCGCGGGGCTCACCGAGGCAGTTCCTCCCCCCACCCTCCAGGCCACCGTGCAGGTGGAGGACCGGCCCAAGATTGAAGAAGCGATTCGGGTCATGCATCTCGGCGGCAGGGCTGCAGTGGGCGCGCGGCTTACTTCACCCGGCGGACCGGCCGCCGAAGTGGAGATGACGTTCCTGCAGATACATGGGCAGCTCGACGCGGGCTTCTATGTCTTCCTGCGGGAGATCGGGCCCGGCCGGGAAGCCGACAGCGACCTCATCCGGGCCAAAGACGCAGCGGAGGCCTCCAATCGCGCCAAGACCGATTTTCTGGCCAGGATCAGCCACGACATTCGCACTCCACTGAATGCGATTCTGGGCGCGGCGGATCTGTTGTCGCAGACCCCGCTGAGCTTCGATCAAAGCGATTATGTCCACATGTTCCAACGCAATTGCAGCCGTCTGCTGGCGCTGATCAACGACTTCCTGGATTTCTCGCGAATCGAGGCTGGCGCAGTTCATGTGGAGTTGGCGCCTTTTCGAATTCGCGAGATCGTCGGCGACGCCGCTGCCACCTTCCGCGATGCCGCCGCTCGCAAGGGCATCCCGCTCGGAGTGGACGTCGATCCCCGGGCGCCGGAGTGGCAGATGGGAGATTCCCTGCGCATCCAGCAGGTGCTGGTAAATCTCATAAGCAATGCCCTGAAATTTACCGCCGCGGGACGCGTGGACGTAAGAGTGCAGGTGCTGGAACCCGCGGAAGCCGACGCGGGATCAAACGCCCGGCGGCTGCGCTACGAAGTCATGGACACCGGTCCGGGCATTGCCCCGGAGAATCAAGGCAAGATTTTCATGAAGTTCGTCCAGTTGCCCAATCAAAGCGCCGGCACGCGAGGCGCAGGGCTGGGGCTGACGATTTGCCGCGATCTGGTGGAGCTGATGGGCGGCGAAATCGGTGTGTCCAGCCAAACCGGCGGCGGAAGCAATTTCCACTTCAGTCTGCCGCTGGTGGCAGTGCCACCCGGGGACGTGGCCGTTCCAGAAGCTAACTGTGCCGCGGCTGCCGCCGGCAAACTCCCCGCATCGGGTGATCCCATCCGGGTGCTGGTGGCGGAAGACACCGAAGATAACCGGCTGTTGATCGAGCACTATCTGCGCTCCGAACCCGTGGAGCTCAAGTTCGCCCGCACGGGCCAGGAGGCTTTGGACGCGGTGCGCCAGGGCGAAAGCTTCGACCTGATTCTCATGGACATCGATATGCCCGTGCTGAATGGCTATGATGCGGCCCGGGCCATACGGGCATGGGAGACCACGCAGGGCGTGTCCACACCGATTGTCGCGCTGTCGGCCGACGCCATGCGCGAAGCGGTGCGTGACAGTCTGGAAGCGGGATGCGTGGCGCACGTGGCTAAGCCGGTGGAACGCAGCTCGCTTCTCAAGACCATTCAGCGCTATGCCAATTCCAACGGCGCGCGTTCCTTCCAGCCCTCCAGCACTACCGTACCCGTATCTGAACAAGTGCTGGGGCTGGTTCCCCATTATCTAGCCTCCAAGCACAAGCAAATCGAAGAGGCACGCGAATCCCTGATCTCGCGCGATTTTGGGCCTATCCGCCGCTTTGGCCACAACCTGAAAGGCACCGGCCGCGGTTACGGATTCCCAGCCATCGAGGAGTTGGGGCGGCAAATCGAAAAAGCCGCGGCGGAGGCGGACGTGGATCGCGTCGCCCAACAGTTGGACGCGCTGCATCGCTTCGTAATTGAATCCGGCGCGGCGGTGGTGGAACCGGTGTCCTAGCCGGGCTGCCGGTTCAAAATGCGAAGTGCGGTAGCCACGACATTCTGCACCGTGAAGCCCAGGTGCTCGAGAACCTCCTCACCGGGCGCGGATGCACCGAAACGCTCGACGCCGATGATGGCGCCTTCGTCGCCGGTCCAGCGATGCCACCCGAGCGGCGACGCGGCCTCCACTGCGACACGCTTCTTGATTTGTTTCGGCAATACGCTGTCCCGGTACGGCTGGTCTTGAGCAGCGAACAAGTCCCAGCTCGGCATGCTGACAACACGGGCTTTGACGCCCTGCTTCTTCAGCTCCTCTTGCGCTTTCACGCACAAGCCCACTTCCGAGCCGGTCCCGATCAGGATCACGTCTGCTGAGCCGCCCTCGGCGTCCGCCAGGATATAAGCGCCTCGCTTAACGCCAGGCTCGATGGCGCGGCTGCGATCCAGATGCGGGACCGCTTGCCGCGTCAGCACCAGCGTGGTTGGCCCCGAGTGCTGCACAGCAAACGCCCAGGCTTCCGCAGTCTCGTTCGGATCGGCGGGCCGAATAACGGTCAGGTTCGGCATGGCGCGCAGTCCGGCGAGTTGTTCCACCGGCTCATGCGTGGGACCGTCTTCGCCCAGCCCGATGCTGTCGTGCGTGAATACGTAGACCACCTTCAAGCGGCTCAACGCGCCCAGGCGCATGGCGGGCTTCATGTAATCGGAGAAATTGAAAAACGTCGCGCTAAACGGCAGCACGCCGCCATGCGCGGCCATTCCGTTCACGGCGGCGCCCATGCCATGCTCGCGTACTCCGAATGCAATGTTCCGTCCGGCGTAGCTCCACTCGCCGCCGACCGCGCCCAGCGTGCCCGCGCCGCCGGATTCCGGTGGCTGGAAATCGCCCAAGCCTTTCAAAGCGGTATCGGTGGACGGATTCAAATCCGCGGACCCGCCCAGGATGTTGGGTATATTCTTGGCCAGCGCGTTGAGAGCCGCTCCGCCGGCCGATCGAGTGGCGATGGGCTTATCGGTGGGGTTCCAGTGCGGAAGATCGGCCGACCAGTTCTCCGGAAGCGCGCCGCTCAGGATTTGCTCAAACTCAGCGGCTTCCTTCGGAAATTCCTTGCGATAGGCACTAAATGCGCTGCCCCACTGGTCTTCGAGTTTCTTTCCTTCCGGGACGGCCTGGCGAAAATAATCGACGGCATCGGTGGGCAAATAAAATTTGTCCATAGTGGGCCAACCCAGCGCCTTCTTGGTCGCCGCGAGTTCTTCTTCACCCAACGGACTGCCGTGCGAAGAAAAATTGTCTTGCTTATGCGGGCTGCCATAGCCGATATGCGTGCGGACCAGAATCAACGAAGGCCTGCGGTGCTCGGCTTGGGCTTCCTGAATCGCTACGGCGATATCTTCGGTATCGTTTCCATCGAGTACCGACCGAGTATGCCATCCGTCAGCTTCGAACCGCTTGGCGACATCCTCGGTGAAATCGATCTGGGTCGCGCCCGCAAGAGAGATGTGATTCTGATCGTAAAAATAGATCAGCTTGCCCAACTGGAGATGTCCCGCCAGCGATGCGGCTTCCTGCGAGACTCCTTCCATCAGATCGCCGTCGCCGCAAATCGAATACGTGTAGTGATCCACGATGCGATGGCCGGGGCGGTTATAACGGGCCGCCAGCCACGCCTCGGCAATCGCCATGCCGACGCCGTTTGCGAAGCCCTGTCCCAGCGGGCCGGTGGTTACTTCGACGCCCGGTGTATCGCCGCGCTCGGGATGCCCGGGGGTTTCGCTGCCCCATTTACGGAAGCGCTTGAGCTGGTCGAGCGGAAGGTCGTAACCGGTCAGATGCAGCAAGCTGTACAACAGCATGGAGCCGTGCCCGGCCGAAAGTACGAACCGGTCGCGATCGAACCACTGCGGGTTGCGCGGATTGTGCCGCATGAAGCGCGTCCACAAGACGTAAGCCATGGCGGCGGCGCCCATCGGCATGCCCGGATGCCCGGAATTGGCGTTTTGAACGGCATCCGCCGACAGAATGCGGAGAGTGTTGATGCATCGATTTTCAAGTTCAGGATTCACAGGGTTCCTTCCAATGGCGGATCAGTGGACGACCGCTCAGTTCTATTGTGATACGTTTCTTGCTTGGCTCAAGGGACTACTGAGGCCTCGCTGATTTTTCCATCTCGGCCTGTTCCATCGCCGACATTTCACGGAGAATGACCTTGTAGATCGCTTCGATGGTGGGGCCCGTCAGCGGCGCGACGGCTTGACCGGCTACGCGGCGCAGCACCTGCTCCTCCCGCCCAGGGGCGCTCGCGGGCGCGTGGAACTGCTTCTTGACGACGCCGACTTCGCGCACCACCTGTGCCCGCTCGTTGAGCAGCTTCACGATTTGGTCGTCAATCGAATTGATGCGCTGGCGGGACGGTTCGAGCGCTTGCGCCAGGTCCGTGCTCTGTTGCGAGAACAGCGTGAAGGCGCAAAACCAGAACAGCAGCAGGTATCGGATGGACATTTGATAGCATTGTACGCGGAGGGAGAAACCCATGTCCGATAAGATCGACCGGCGAGCCCTGTTTGGCGCCATATCCAACGTTTCGCTCGGCCTGGCAGCCACCGCGGTCATTGCCGAACAAGTGAAGGCGGCGCCGTCGGAAGAAACCAAAGCCGAGGAGCTGGAGCCCTTCAAATACGATATCGAGAGCGAGACCGGATGGGTCGGGCCCGGCGGCTCCGCCAAAGAGGCGACGGTGAAACAACTGCCCGTCTCCCAGAGCATCGCCGGCGTCTCCATGCGGCTGGAACCCGGCGCCATTCGCGAATTGCACTGGCACGCCTTGGCCGCCGAATGGGCCTACGTGATCTCGGGACGCTGCCGCACCACGGTCATCACACCGAATGGCCAGGCCGAGGTGGATGATTTCGAGGTAGGCGACACGTGGTATTTTCCGCGAGGCCACGGGCACGCCATCCAGGCGCTCGGTCCCGGGGAGTGCCACTTCCTGCTGGGATTTGACAACGGGCACTTCTCCGAATTCGGAACGTTTAGCATCACCGACTGGATCGCGCGCACGCCCCGCAACGTTCTGGCGCGCAATCTGAATCTTCCCGAAGCGGCGTTTGCCCAGTTCCCGCAAAAGGAACTGTATATCGGTCCGGGAAAAGTTCCGCCGGCCGTGGAAGACATTCGAAATTCGGAACTGCAGCCCAGCCAATCCGCTCACAAGTTCCGCATTGGGAAGATGCCGCCCAGGACATTCGAAGGTGGCGAGGAGCGGATCGTCACGCAGAATGAATTTCCCATCCAGACCACGCTCACCGCGGTCCGCATGGATCTAAAGCCGGGGGCGTTGCGCGAATTGCACTGGCATCCGCACGCCGACGAGTGGCAATTCTACGTGAAGGGCCGCGGGCGAGTCACTATCTTCGGATCACATGGAAGAGTGAAGACAGAAGAATTCGGGCCCGGTCATGTAGCCTTCATCAAGCAGGGCTACGGGCACTTTATCGAGCACGTGGGCGACGAGCCCACTCAAATCCTGATCCTGTTCAATAGCGGCTTGTATCAAGAGATCTCGCTGACGAACTGGCTGGGTGGCAATCCGAATTCGCTGCTGACCAGCAATTTCGGGATCAACCAGGGCCAGATCGACCGCCTGCCGAAGAAGGAAGTCGGGATACTGGGCAAGCGAAGCTGAACCGCTTCCGGGCGCCTGAGGCCCACTTGGACGAAGCGCACTGAGAGGCGTCCGCACCCGCGCTCATCCTTTCGATACTCCACGGCTAGCCAAAAGATATCGGCGCCCTTATGTCTTTCTGAGCCATTTTCTCCTACGCTAAACAATATGTACCAATCCCACGGGGAAGGGGGGTACGTGAGCGGAACAATTAGGCGACCTGCAAACCGGGTAATCTCAGTTGGGAAACGTGAACGGGCTCCCAAGGGTTTTCCGATCACGGCGTTCATGGGTTTCTTACGCCGCCAACACGATACTTGCTCTGAAGAATGCAGCCCAATCGGAGCCAACCGATCGTCAGAATGCCCCTACCGGCCTCTGGCCCGAGCCTGCTGGCTTATCATTTGACTGCTCCGAATCCGAACCCGAACCCGAACCCGAACCCCATGTGGCGCTTAGAGCGAGTCTGGGAAGAACGCAACCGAACGCCGGTCTTGCTGGTGAGCTGCGCAATCATCTTGATCGTCGCCCTCGCGGATTGGTGGACCAAGCCGTTCGTGGCGTTCGGCGTTCTCTATCTGTTCCCGATCATGCTTGCAGCGGGATTCCTTCCTCGATGGGTCATCGTCCTGCTTGGTGTCGGCTGTGCAGTGCTCAGTGAGGTTTTCAATTACCTGAGTCCGTCAATCGTTCGTTTTGGTTTTGAGACATTGGCGCTAGCCGGCTGCGGACTATTCGTTGCGGAACTCGTGCGCAACCGCCGATTGACCTTGGAAGGGCGGGAAAAATTGGAGGCGCTGGTCGAAACCAGTCCGGCCGCAATTCTGACCATCGATGATCGCGGCTTCATCGAACTCGCCAACCAGGCCGCGGTGGAACTAATGGCGCCACGGGATGGAAATTTGATTGGCAATCCCGTCTCGGCGTTCCTGCCAGAACTCCACCACGCTCTGCGTTGGGAAGAGGCTCCCCAGTTCCGGGCATCGATGCAGTGCCGGGGCCATCGCGGAAATGGCGAATCGTTTACGGCCGACATCTGGTTCTCAACGTTTAAAGAGGGAACCAGGCCGAAGCTGGCCGCGATCATCGCGGACGTCACTGAGGAGACAACCGCGGACGGCGCCAATTTATCTCCTTCCGAACATCAGGAGCGAGCGGCGTTGACGGATCGGGAAATGGACGTGCTTCGCTCCCTGGTTCAGGGTTTGGCGAACAAGGAAATAGCTACACGCATGGAAGTCTCGGAAAGTACCATCAAGAACACGCTGCAGCAACTTTTCGCCAAGACTAATGTCCGCACCCGCGCTCAACTCGTTCGGGTAGCTCTGGAACAGTATCGGGATCTTCTGTAGTCGCTCTCTGAACTGCGCGGTTCCTGCGCACGCCTCAAGCCGCTAAGTTCTAGCAAATTGGTGTCTCTACGCTCCTTCGGTCTTATTCCTTCGCTGACAGCTAACCGCGTGCCAGTAGATTAGTCTAAGGAGCAGCCGGGATGGATTGGACCGATCAAGGGGCTGCCGAAGAAGCGCGCAAAGGGAATCAACTCGCCTTTCGTGTCCTCGTGGAACGCCACAGCCGCTCGGTCTTCCGTCTCGCATTTCGTATGACTGGCAACGAACAGGACGCAGAGGACATGGTGCAGGAAACCTTCCTTCGCGCTTTCAAACAACTCGATCGCTTTGACGGGCGCGCCTCTTTTGGAACCTGGGTGTACCGGATTGCCGCAAATTGCTCACTGGACCTGATTCGGGCGCGGCGCAATCGCGGGGAAAGGCAGCCTGGGTTGGACACCGACACCACTGCATCGCCCGACCCTTCTCCCGAGCGCGTCACTCGCAGCAAACAACTTGCAGGGCTGTTGGATCATGCTCTCGAGCAGCTCACCGAAACGGAGCGGACCGCGTTTGTGCTCCGCCATTACGAAGGCTGCAATATCGAGGAAATCGCAAAGGAATTGGGAGTCGGGAACAGCGCCGCAAAGCACAGTGTTTTTCGAGCCGTGCAAAAGCTCCGTTACGCGCTGGAACCGGCCTGGGGAGGGGCAAAATGAATCACCTCAGCGAAGAAGAACTTACGCAAGCCTATTACGGCGACGAAGAGCCCGAGGCTCGCAGGTATCCCGAGGCTCTCAGGTATCCCGAGGCTCGCAGGTATGGTGATTCGCGCCGTCATTTGGCCGATTGCGCGGAGTGCCAAGTCGCATTCCAGCACCTGAAGGCGATGCTGGACGAACTGCTCTCGGAGACCGTTCCCGAACGTGGGCCTGGTTATGGCGCCGAGGTCTGGAATCGCCTACTTCCACGGCTGCCGCTCGAAAAACCGCGGCGGGTCTGGCTCCGCTGGTGGATTGCTGTTCCAGTGCTGGCAGGCCTATTGGCCGTGGCTTTCCTGGCCGGACGTTTCACGCAACCCCGATTCACAGCCGGCATCGCGCCGGAGGCCCGCCAGAGGATCCTGCTCATCACGCTGGGCAACCATCTCGACCGGTCCGAAATTCTCCTGGCCGAACTGGTGAACGCCACGCCGGGAGCCGCCGATTTCGGCGACGAGCGTTCCAGCGCCCGGGATCTGCTGGGCGAAAACCGTTTGCTCCGCGAGACCTCGGCGCGTGTGGGCGACGCCTCGCATGCCGCCGTGCTGGACGAACTAGAACGTGCGTTGCTCGATATTGCGAACAGCCCCTCCGAGATTTCCGCCTCAGAATTAGAATCCTTGCAGAAGCGCATCGAAAATGAGGGACTGTTATTTAAAGTGCGCATTATCAGCTCGAATATTCATCACAAAGGACAGCAATTATGATCCGCAGCATATTCCTTCTGGCCGCTCTGGCCGCAACCTTGCCCGCGCAGGAACTCAGCGGGCTCGCTGGTCTCGGTTTTCAAGCCCAGCCGAGCGCTGGTGAAGACAAGGATTATCGCCGAGGCCGCACGGCGCTGGACGCTGGCCGCTGGGATGATGCCATCGCCGCATTCAGCGATTCAGCCGCACGCAAAGGAGCCGCGGCCGATGGAGCGCTCTACTGGAAGGCGTATGCGCAAAATCGTGCGGGGCAGCGCGATGCCGCTCTCGCAACCGTGGCCGCATTGCGCCAGCAATACCCTTCCAGCCACTGGTTGAACGACGCTCAGGCGCTGGAAGTGGAGATTCACGCTCGCGCCGGCGCCCCGGTCAATCCCGCAGCCGAGCCGGATGAGGATCTCAAGCTCGTTGCCATCAACAGCCTGATGCAATCCGACCCGAATCAGGCCCTGCCCATTCTGGAAAAGCTCCTCAAGAGCAATAGCTCGCCGAAACTCAAATATAGAGCGCTCTTCGTGCTCACCCAAAGCGGGTCGCCTGAGGCGCGAAAGGTTCTAAGCGACATCGCGCGGGGGGGCTCCAACCCCGATCTCCAGCGAGCGGCCATCCGGTATATGGGGATGATGGGCAGCGACGACGTGAGGCGCGAGCTGGCCTCCATCTATGCCTCTTCGACGGACAAGGACATTAGGCTCGCCATCCTGCAGGCCTTCATGCTGTCGGGTTCACGCGAATTTCTGCTCAATGCCGCCAAGACCGAAAAGGACATCGATCTGCGCAGAGCGGCGATTCACAATCTCGGCGTCAGCGGCGGCCAGGACGAACTCTGGCAGCTTTATCAGAGCGAGGGTTCCGTCGAAGGGAAGGAAGAAATCCTGAAGGCCATGTTCGTGGGCGGGAGCTCGGCGCATTTGGTTGAAGTGGCCCGTTCGGAGAAAGATCCGCGCCTGCGCCTCGCCGCGATCAAATCGCTGGGCATGATGGGCGACCACAGCTTTGGTGACATTCTTGTCTCGATCTACCATTCCGGCCAGGACCGCACCGTACGGAAGGCGATACTGAACGCGCTGTTCATCCAGCAGAACGGCAAGGCTCTGGTGGACCTGGCCCGCAACGAGCAAGATCCCCAGATGAAGAAGGAGATCATCAACAAACTCGCCATGGTCCACTCCAAAGAGAGTACGGACTACATGCTGGAGATTCTGAAATGAAGACGCTTGCCCTGCTTTTCGCGGTATCCGCTGGAGCATTCGCTCAGGATTCGGGGCCGGTTGTAACCAACGCGCGTTCCGAGACTCGGCCCTTTTCGGGCGATCTCGCCGCGCAAATTAGGGCCGGGTCGGCGACCTGGTTCGGCTACGCCGTCAAGACGAACCCATTTGTTGGGTCCGGACACGAAGGGCCGAACTGTGACGCGGGGATGGTCTCCGGCGGATCGTACCCAACCACGGTGCATCTCGAGGCGCCGCCAACCGTGGACGTTCTCTTTCGGGTGGAGAACAACATGGTGCAGAAGGTGGCGATCTATTCGACGGATTGCTCTTTCGACGCCGGCGGACTTCCTTTCGTCTGGATCAAGGATGTACCGGCCAAGGCGAGCCTCGCCTACCTGCAGACACTTGTCTCGGCGTCGGGCGCGGATCGCACGTTGGATTCCGCCGTTCTCGCGATCTCGGTGCATGCAGACTCCCAGGCCGACGCCATTCTGGAACAACTGGCGCGCCCACCGGAGGCGCAAAAGATCCGCGAGAAAGCGATCTTCTGGCTGGGGGCCAATCGCGGAGCGCGCGGCGGCGCGGTTCTGAAAAACATCCTAGAGACCGACGCGAGCGAGCAGATTCGCGACAAGGCGGTTTTCGCGCTTTCCATCAGCAAGCAACCGGATGCGCTCGACCCGATAATCCGTGCGGCGCACAACGATTCATCACCGCACGTGCGTGCTCGGGCACTTTTCTGGCTGGGGCAGAAGGCGGGAGAGCGCGCCGCGGCAACCATTGTCGGCGCCATCGAGAACGATCCCGATACGGAAGTGAAGAAGAAAGCCGTTTTCGCGCTCTCGCAGCTCCCGAAGGACCAGGCGGTTCCGAAGCTGATCGAGGTTGCGAGTAACCAGCGGAACAGAGAGGTCCGTAAGCAGGCTTTCTTCTGGCTGGGCCAGTCGGGCGATCCGCGCGCACTGGCGTTTATCGAGCAGACGCTCATGCGATAGGTAGGCAAAACCAAGAACCGTCTTGCCTCCTCGAAGCATCCAAAAGGCATGGTTTCATCCGCACTCAAGGAAAGTCGCAAACCAGTTCTGAATGGGCTGTATCAACAGCTCCTGAGACGAGGGGTCCAATATTTCCTTCCTGCCAGTCAACTCGAGATTGTTGGGGATGTTCCGGACTGGACTCCGCAAATTGTTTTCCATTCGCCGTCCAACGGTGGCTTGAGTTTTGATTGGCTGGGAAGCAGGTATGCGCTCACCAATCATAGGGAATTCAGCGATCACGAACAGAAGATGGTTCGAAGCATTGCAAAGTTCCTTTCCACTCGCCACGAGCTGCTGTTCAATCGCGACGTCGACGGCGCAAAATATGCCGATCTTCGGCGGTCTGACGGAGGATCGCTATGTTTCTACATTTCTCGAGGGACGGGTCTTCGATGACGCCGTAAGCGTGGCTACACTTCCCGATCGCGTTTCTGAGGCTATCGAGGTTCTTCGAATCAGCGCGCTCAGCTCTTACGAGGACAAACGAATCTCGACCGGCGCCTTGCTCTTCGGGGCGTGGCCGGATGCTTGTCACTCGGTGCCGTCGCAGCCCGCCGACGCACTCCCATATTCGAGCGATTTGACCGCAATTCACAGTTTTCATCGCATCTGCGACGGACTAACGGACCATCGCATTAGTGGACGAGAAGGGTTTCATGGTGGAACTGGTCGACGTCCAGGAATGGGCACAACCCTTCAGCGCACTGGAGCTTCCGGTTCCCAGTGCGCGACGTTATCGAACCCACAGCCAAGCCACCCTGTGCGGCGGACACATTTGCCTTGTCCTGACACCGAACGGCGAGATCAAGATCTTCGGCGAGGGCGTTCAGTTATTCAATTTCTTCGACGGGCGCTGGCATCTTACGGACTCGGTCTCGAAGTATGAAGCGTGGGAGGCCGCGATCGGCCGCAAAGATCTGGCTGCGCGGCTATTTTCTGCCGGACTCAACCTCGCTGAACACCGACGCGGTGGAATGTTTGTCGTGCTCGAAGACGCGCGGCACGCCCGCCAGATTGTGAGCGCAGTGGATCTGCTGGAAACCGACCGGGGGAAGAGAGCAGGCGCGAAGAATCGGCTCCATTACCTGTTGCAAAAAACGCGCGCCACCGACCTTTCATCGGCTGTGCTTGAAAGCATCGCGCAGATCGATGGGAGCGTCGTGCTCGATCCCGATTCGAGATTGCTCGCGTTCGGAGCGATTCTTCGGCAGCGCCAGCAGGTGGATGAGGATGAGGAGATCGGCGAAGGGGGACGTACCGCGGCGGCCATCGGCGCCTCGCAATTTGGAAATGTATTGATGGTGAGCGAAGGCGGCCAGCTCTCGTTCTATCAGAAGGGTCATTGCGTTTGGACGCTTTGAGTCAAGGTTCCAGAACGATCTTGCCACGCGTGTGACGCTGTTCGAGTTCTCGATAGGCGTCACGAACGTCGGCCAGAGGATAGACCTTAGCGATCGGGATCTCAAGGCGGCCTGCGGCCAGCAGTCCCGCAAGTTGCGCGAGCACGTCCGCAGACGCGACTTCGTAATTACCTTCCGTCTTCACACCATATTTAGCCGCCGCGGCGAAGTCGATGATGGTGTCGATTCGATTCGGAGCGACGCCCAGCTTGAGCGCAAGTTCGACGTACCCGCCACCGAATGTGTCAATAAAGGCGTCGACTTTCCCACCGGATACAATGCGGATCCGATCCTCAACTCCGTCACCATAGGTAACAGGAATTATGCCGTGATCGGTGAGCCACTTGTGATTCGCGTCGCCGGCTAAGCCGATAACCTTGGCCCCCGCATTCTTGGCCAACTGCACGGCGATGGAGCCCACGCCACCCACAGCACCGGAGACCACGACCGTGTCCCCCGCGCTCAGAGCGACGCTCCGCACCGCGGCGTATGCCGTTGTCCCGGCCACAAAAAGGGCGCCGGCCTGTTCCCACGACACGTTTGCGGGACGGGGCACGAGGTTGCCGGCGTCGACGAGCACCAATTCCGCCTGGCTTGATCTGTCGTTGGTGAATCCAATAACCTCATCACCCACTGCAACATTCCCCACTCCCGGGCCGACGTCCTCCACGATGCCGGCGAAATCGCTGCCTTGCCCTGAAGGAAAGGTTGAAGGCCAGCGGTCGGCAAATAGCCCTTTACGGATGGAGGCTTCCCCCGGATTAATGCCGGCAGCTTTAACTCGGACAAGAACCTTCCCGGGCCCCGGAGTTGGGCGGGGGACTTCCACCACTTGCAGCACATCGAGCCCGCCATATTTATCGAATCTCACCGCACGCGGCATCAGGCTATTTCTCCTCTCACAGCAACACGCCAGTAGATTCCATTCAACCACCCTCCAAAGCCCTGCGGTGGTGTCATAATTAACAAGCGAATCCCAGTCACGGAGAATACGAACTATGCATAAGACTATCGTTGCTGCTGCCGCAGTGCTTCTTACAGGTGTCACCGCGAGTCTCGCGCAACCGCCTGGCATCACTCGCGAGATGATCGAGCGTTCGCTGCCGCTCGAAGGCGCGCCGCTCGCAGAGCCTGGACCATACAAGGTCATATCCGAAACCGTGACTGGCTATCTCGTGTTTCACCCGGCGGCGCTGGACGCTTTTCCGAAGAAGGACACATTGCCCGTGATAGTGTGGGGCAACGGCGGTTGTGCGATTGACAGCACGCGCTACTCGGGCTTTCTGACGACGATCAGCTCGCACGGGTTCCTGGTAATCGGCACGCTCCCTCAGGAAAGCGCAGCTCGACGACAAGCGAACGCCGATGATTTGCGCGGCGCCATCGACTGGGCCGTGAAAGAAAACGCGCGCGCCGGCTCGCAGCTCGAAGGTAAAATCGCCACGGATAAAGTCGCGGTCATGGGTCAGTCCTGCGGAGGATTTCTCTCCATCGCGCTCGGCGCCGACCCCCGCGTCAAGACCATTGGCGTGTTCAATTCAGGCGTACAGAAAGCGCCTTCGCCCTTTGCTACTGCCGACGACCTTACCAAATTACACGGGCCCGTGCTGCTGATTAATGGCGGCGAACCCGACTTCATGCTGGCGACGTCTTTAGCGACGTTCGATCTGATCAACAACGAACCGGCGTTCTACGGCTCCCGGCACAACGCCGGCCACACCGCGACCGTCTTTCATCCTGGGGGCGGCGAGTTCGCCAATGTCGCGTCGAACTGGCTCTTGTGGACCTTCAAAGGTGACAAGAAAGCCGGCGCCATGTTCGTCGGCAAGAACTGCGGCCTCTGCACGAATTCGAACTGGGACGTGAAATCGAAAGGGATCAAGGAGTGAAGCTGCAAATCGCTCTCGCGCTATTCGTCGGCTGCGCTGCAGCGGTTGTTTCCGCCCAGAGCCCTTCGTCTTTGTCTCCTTCATCTGCGTTTCCGCGCGGCAGCAGCCTGCAGAGCTGGCAGAACCCCGGGATTAAGGACGTACTTGCGAAATGCAAGAATCCTCCCAAGGCGTTCGGCATTCCCATCAGCCAGTCCGCCAGCGCAAACGCAGCGCCGCCGGCTCCAGCGCTTCCATCCACGGGCGCAATTCCCGGCGTTCTCGGGGCGGGGCAGTCATGGAAGGTCGTCTGGTCATGGGAAGGGAATAACGTTGACGGCCCCATCGCCGGCGAGAACGGCACGGTGTTGTTCGCGAACAACGACGCGAGCAACGTAATGCAACTCGACCCGTCGACCGGCCTCGCCAAGATCGTCTACCGCGACACCAACACCGGCGGCGCGGTCTCGCGCGGCAAGAACGGCGAATTGTTCGTCGCTGAACGTGGACTCGGCTCGGCCATCGAAGAGCTGGAGCCGAAACGAAAGGTGCTGGCGAATTCGTTCCATGGCGAGCCGCTCGAATGCATCGGCGGCGTGGTCAACGATTTGTCTGCCGATTCGCGCGGTGGCGTGTACGTCTCGGTTACGGGCGCCGCGGGCAGCGGAGTGTTCTACGTCGATCCGAAAGGCGTGGTCTCGCAGTATGGGAAGGACGTTCCGCTCGCCAACGGAATTATCTTGAGTCCCGATGAAAAGACGCTCTACGTTACCAACGGCGCGGTAGTCTACGCGTTCGACGTGAAGCCTGACGGCTCGCTAACCAATCAGCGTGAGTTCGGCAAACTGCAGGGCGGTGAGGGAGGCGATGGTTCCGCCGTCGATCAGCAGGGCCGCGTCTATATTGCTACGGGCAAGTCGGTGGATGTGTTCGCGCCGGATGGCAAGTTCGTCGGCAGCATCCCAGGCCCGCAAGGCCTGCACGGCACGTTCTTTGGCGGCCGCGACAAGAAGACGCTCTTCGGCATCGTGTTTTACGGCGGATGGGGAACGCCCAGCGCGCGAAACGAAATCATCGCAATTCCGACGCTTGCGCAGGGTTATACCGGACGCGCGAAGTAGCATCTTCTGCTTTCGTCGCGTCTCAACGTGGATACCAAGTGGAACAAGGGGCGGCGTCGCCCTGAGCGTCCCTAGAGACCTGCGATCACGCCATCGGATTGCGTATTAACGCGACACGTCTTTCACGTGTTCTGGCCGGTCGTGTGAGGTCCCCGCCTCCTGGATTATCAGGACTTCGCCGCCCCCTGAGTTGTCCGGTTCTATAAGGCACCTCCTTAGGATGAAGTTACGACCACGATTGGCCGCTAGTAATTTCCACCGCCTTATCGCGTCTTGATTATCTTCCCGCGCTTACCGCGTGTCAATGGGTGAAAAAATTGGTACGCCCGGTAAGATTCGAACTTACGACCTTTTGCTCCGGAGTCACACTTTGTTGCCGACCCCTTGCAACATTGAATTTACGGCGTTTGGAGTGATGTTGTCAAGAGAGAACTGTACTGAGCAAAGGGTTAACTCGGCACCTGGCGATACGATTGTTTGCTGATGGGGATCGCTATTCGGAAGTGTCCGATTTGGTAGCATAGCTCGAAGCCGAGGGAGCGGGGTTGCAAGGCTTGTCTTAACATGGATGGCAGGTCTCGAAAATGCCACCAGCCGAGGACAAACAGCAATCCGCAAACCAGTGTCCAGCCGAGATCGAGTTCTTGGCTCAGTTGGAGAAAATATCGATCCGCCACCTCCATGTTGTGGAGCTGCTCATAGAGTATAGAAGTAGCCCACCATTACGCCAAAAAGAACTCGAAGCGATGATCGAAAAATCCATGGTTTCCGAAGATGAGATCAGTTTACTCTGGGATGCATTCCAGGCACACCGCGCCGAGCACGGGTGTCAAGGTCTGTACGTGCCTGATGACAGCGGAAACTAGCCCACCACCAGAAATCGCCACACCTGACCTTCCGGGATCGGTAACAAAAGGGTGGGGGGGTGCCCGAAAAATAGTCTGCAACAAATTGAGAGCACTCCGAAGATAGCTCAGAGGGCCACCCGCAGAACGTGCCAAACCGTGTCGATTTCGAACGGTCCATCCGATGGGGTATTGATTGGTGCATGGGTTCGTCATACGCTTGCACCATGCGAGAGATTCCTGAAAGACCACAACGCCAATACTTCAGAATCTTCGGCCACGACAGGTACCATATTGCTTGGCAACCTGCCAGCGGTAGCGAGTACTTCACTCTTTGCGACAGATATAACGCCAAATGCAAAGCAACGCCAATTACAGAATACCTAGGAGACGAATGTCAGAACTGCCGCTACGCTACCTCGAAGGAACGAAGGGCATCCCGTTGGAGCCGTGAACACGTGCTAGAAGTGAAAATTCGCCGACAGAAGCAGTGATCTTCCGTTCAACGCAGATTTCAGACACCACCCACGTTTGGGACCTTGGGGAACTGCTAAGTTGAAAGTGCATGGCCGTCGGAGATCTCATTCCAAAGATCGGATACCTCTGCAAATCCTGCGGCAAGTTCTTCCCCTTCATAAGTACGCGGCATCAGGATACGGTGCATGACGACGAAGGGTGGGGAATAGAAGCTACATATACCTGCCCGGTCTGCGGCCAAAAGTTCTAAATACTCATCTTCGGAGGCCACGCTGGAAAACGAGTCAGAGCGGAAGGCGATGGGCTTGTCTTCTTTTGAGTGGCCAACTAAGAAATAGCATGAACGCACCTTTCAGGCACTACCCGCCGAGCGATCCACAATTCATTCCCGGAGTAGAATCGTATTCATGACCTTGTCCCACAAACTGAAGAATGAGGGACGGACTATCCAGCATTCCCGTCCCATGGGTTCTCAGCCGGTTAGGTGAGGGCTGAATCGGTAGGTTTTTGGGACAACAGAAATCGATGGACTGTGCCCCTTCCCACCTGTAAGGCCGATGCGATCTCCCGAACCGACGCTCCACCTTCGTGCAACCGAGTGGCCCTGGATCTATCAAACACCACCCGCTTCCGGCCCAACCGGACACCCTTCCGTTTGGCGTTGCGGACACCGGCACAAACCCGCTCACGGATTATCTCCCGTTCAAACTCGGCCACGGATGCGAGGATGTGGAGGAGTAGGCGGGAGGTTGGGTTCGATTCGTCTGTGTCAATCGATTGGCTGACTGCTAGGAACCTCACACCGTAGGATCGAAGGGATTCAATCCCATCCAAACAATTTCGTACCGACCTACCAAACCGATCCAGCTTCCAAACCAGAACGGCATCGAATCGATGGAGGGAAGCATCCTGCATCAGCCGGTCTAGTTCGGGTCGGTTGGCTTTAGCTCCACTCCATCCGGTGTCCACGTATTCGCCGGAGATGTCCCATCCCCGACGCTGTGCGTATTCCCGAAGTTCCCGCACCTGCATCTCGCAGTCTTGATCGGTGGTGGAAACCCGAGCATAGATCACCACTCGAATGGTGGAGGATGGGGACGAATCCCCACCCTTCCCCAGTCTGCCGGTTCATACCTTCCGTCCTGCCTTTAGAATTGCATCCGTGGCACCAAAGATACGTTGGGCGGATCGCTCCGGCACCTCATGACCGTTGAACCAGGACTGAATATAACCCCGTGATTCTGCCGCTCCTGGAAGGTCCAACGAAGCACAGCACAACAGGGCAACACACTCCGCTTCCAGTTCTCGGATATCTCGTGGTGTCCTGTCCTTGGAGTCGGAGTTCAGGGAACCCTCTGAAGTGTGTCCGAGAACAATGTGGGCGAGTTCATGAAACATGGTTGATTCGGGCTGTTCCGCCACGGGGTTGATCGCCACGCTCCGAGCCTTGGCGTATCCCTGGACATTCCCATCGAACATGCTGAACGGAACACGTTCAATGTTGAGACTCGACAGTGCGGTGGTCGAATCCCATCCCGGTACCGGCTCCGCCACATACTCCGTCCCATCCGTTTGTGACAGAACAAACCAATGCGGACAGTAGACGAAACAGGTATAGGCGAAGTCGGATTGTTCGGAGCCTTCCTCGGTGTCGGTCACCTTCGATCCTTTGCACTTCACCGGCATACAGAGTGTGAGGGCCTTCTGACCCTTCGTCACATATCGCCCAAGTTCCTTCCATCTCGGATACGTCGCAAGTGGTCCAGGATCGATGCCACGTTCTGAACATTGCATCATTGCCAGGAGTTGGTTTCTTACGGAGTACGAGTGGAACCTCGTGAATGCAGAGGACAAGATGCCAGGTTCGTTGACTGCTGACCGGAGCAAATCCGACCAGCAAGGTACGGTAGATTTGTTGTAGCTTCCCATTTGACTCACCTCAAGTGTGGAGTTAGGGGACGTGGAAGGCTGACACCTCCTACGTTCCCGTAAAAATAATAAGCGACATCGTTGCGTCTGACAAGGTTCATTTTGGATCTATTTTCACCCAATGAAACCGGTACTTCCGAAGATCTTTTACGAAGCTCAAACCAACCTAACAGAAACGTGTTTAGGTACCTTTAAGTTTCGACCGGGGGCGGGTCAAATCAGAACAGGAATCGAAGGTACGCAGGCGTGGGCGGTAGTTGGGGGTGTATAAAAAACATGAAAGAGGTGAGAAATTTCGTCCTCCCTCGCCAGATTCGCGGTGACGAACGGCCACATCGGGAGATGACTCTGCCTGAAATAATCACCAGTACAGACTCAATGGCGAAACTGTTTCACGGGATTCACATGGGTGGTTTCCCGTTGATGCTACAATGCTGGCGGAATAAGTCAGTTCCCAGTCTGGAAAGCTGCGAAGTATGAACGAACTAATCGCGTCGCTTGCAAATAGCGATCTGGGCCAAGCGGCGGTGGAACAAGTCGAGGTGTTTCTCCAGAATGTACTACAAGAGCCTGGAACTGCAATAGGAGGACTCGTTAGTGACAAGATCAACTTCCGTCGGTTCAAAAACCTTGCCCACACAGTCGTTGAAGCGAAACGCCTCCTGACGGATCTAGGCCTTACAGAATCCGATGTTCCACTGAAAATCATTCATCCGCTATTAGAAGCCGCTTCGGTAGAGGAAGTACCCACACTACAAGAACTGTGGGCCAACCTCTTGGCGAATGCGGCTGACCCCAGGCGCCTCATCACCGTCGAACCAGTGTTCGTTGAGATGTTAAAAGGGTTGTCTTGGCGCGAGGTTCGGTTCCTTGATGTTCTTACAAGAGATGCAAACAAGATTGCGGATCTAGACTTTTCCGAGGGAGGACTAGCAAGAGTCTACCAACATGCAGGCTTGGCACAGCATAACGTTCCCGCACCTCCCCAATCGCCACATTCCCTAAAGGCGGACAACATATTGGGAACGGCGAACGGCAGTGAGTTTTACAGAATGCTGGGGATCCTTGAACTCAAAGGAATTTTCGTGAGAGATCAAAAAGTGAGTATCAGTCCAATACAGGAGAGAACCCCCGACTATACCTTCACGCAACTTGGCCGTGATTTTGTGCATGCTTGCCAGCAGCCGAAGGCGTAACGTGGACGGACATATACGTCGGCAACGGGATCAGGTAAGTCGAACCCATCGCTGTGCTGGGATGCCCAGTCTGAAAGCGGGGCCGGAACCGTCCACCGAAATGGGCTGACCGAGGTGAAACGGCGGGGAAGGCCGAAGGGGAGTAAGAACTATCCGAGCAGCAAGCTGGCCGAGTGGTAGCAACCTCTAGATCGGTCAGAAGTCCTACTTGGATGGCGAAGGATTCCCGTGATGGATGGTCACTTTATTGAGGCCACGTCCAATTTTTGCCATCCACGACTGCGTCTTTATCGGTGAGCACTTTCCATCTTTGCTCCCAACGGTTGTGGACATTAAATCGCACTTCGAGTTCCTCGTGAAACGCCTTATACTTTGTGAATGTCTGGATCAGGTAATGCGTCACTGCGACTGGAGATGGTGTTACCGAGGTCACTAAGCGGGCAAGAGTTTTGCTTAACGTTCCAAGATATACGTACTGAGGCTTACGTCCAGAAAGCATATCTCGGATTTGATCGGGTGTTGGGATGTACGGTGGGAAGCCCACCATCACACTGTACTGAAGATCGGTCAGTGCATGTTCTCCCTGGATGGAGATTATTAACGGAAACTGGTTGGGTGCGTCAATTGAGCCGAACCCCACGATAGCCAGAGGGTAACTGCTTCCTCCGGTTTGCTCATCCAGGTTCCACTGGGCCAAAGCCCTAATTGCCTCCGTTTGTTCCTGTGCGTACCGTTTATCTCTATCTCTCTGTATAGCACCAGAGATTACACCGAGTATTCCTATCGCCGCAAGCATGACGAATAACCATACACGAATCTTGCCTGTTATCCTTTGCTGAAATTCGGGCACCAAAGCCCCCACGCTTACCACTACCAGCAAAGCTCCCGCAAGATCTGGAAGAGCGTTGAACAGTGGCAGATTGATAAGTCCGGAATTCCGCTGAGTCCGCGCGTACGTAATGATCAGCATGAAAGCGGCTGCGAGGACACCTCCTCCGAACACGAGCCATACCCGTTTAAGTTTGGTCTTAATCCACTTTTCCATTAGAGCGAGCCGACTCCCAGTGGAGTGCTATTTGCACATTTTACCAACACTTTGCGATAAACAACTGGCCTTTTACTCAAACTTCAGTAGGTGCGGACCTCCTTTCCGCTCATCCCCCATCCGGAGAAGAGTGTCTCGGCGGCAGGTTCCGGTCGTAGGGTTGGTTGCGAGAGGTAGGATGGGGGGGCCGGGGTGTTAGTCAGGGAATGCTTCCACCCGAATCATACAGTTCTCGGCTCCCCCACGGAGGGTCATTCGTCGAAACGTAATGACCCACGTTTGTTTGATGCGGTTGGGAAGAAATAGGTTACGGTGTTCCGGTGAGTCGAACTATTGCAAATACGCTTGTGCCACGCCCCACAACGACTGAAAGGCTGTCCCAGCCAACGCCAACAGCCCCCGTGCTTTCTCGGGATCAAGAACCAAACTGAAAGCCAGACCCATCAGACCACCCAGGAGAATGTTCAACCAATCCTTCCGGCCCATTCGGATGGATGATTCTCTTAAGTAATCGAACACTCGGTCGATCAACTCGGCTTGTTCTGTGTCGAACTGTTGCCCGTCGAGCAAGTATCGTTTGATTTCGTCTAACCTTGCGGTTACCAGGGCCTGCTCGTTGTGATTGAACGGTGAATTATTCAAATTCGGCGCTGATGCCGCAGCCATCAGGACTTTCTCTTGCCCAATTGTTACCCACAGGTCGGGGGCTTCTACCTCCGCCTTAAGTCTCGTAAGCCACGAGTCAAACGCGCCACTTTTTATGGTCCAGTCATCCTTGTGGACTTCACTTTCTATTTTGCGTAGCTTACCGGGACAGGCGGTGACGGTGTGCCCCCCAAATGTAAAGTAATAGCCTGTCGCACTATGAATCAATTGTGAAACTGTGAAGTGGTCTATGAAGAGTCCAGACCATTCCTCTGACTTCATCTCCCGCCAATCAAAATCAGCAGGATCAAAACCACGGCGTTGAATCATCTCAAAAATGAGATTCTTCTCTCCCTTTGTCAGGGTTGCATCTGTTGGCATTCGTGCTCTCTGATGATAGCGGAAGATGATACTCTCTTAACGATGCCCACCGACCAAATCGTCGCCCTCCTCCTCGCCGAGCGGGATAAACTTAACCGAGCTATCGAAGCACTCCAGGGAACCAGACGCACGGGAAGGCCACCGAAGATTCCGTTGGCGGTATTCTCCTCGGCTTCGGCACCGGCTCCCACACCGAACGGACGGAGGGGCGGAATGACCGCCGCCTCGCGGAAGGCACAGTCCAAAAGGATGAAGGCTTACTGGGCCAAGAAGAGGAAGGCTGCGAAGTAGCCAACAAACTCCTCTGGCTCACTTTCGCATTCCTCGGGCTAGCAGCCGATTTCGTTCTGCCCTTGTGGTGGGCACTGGGAGCAACGGTCCCGATTTTTGCTTTTAGTTGGTGGTGGCTATAGGAGTGGGTGGTTTTAGCGTAGTCGAACCCGATATGACGCCACAAACCCAGATGCACGAAAACATTGGTGAACTTCGATTGACATTCCTCTCTCCAGACGGCGCGGAGATTTCAGGCAAAGAGTGGTTTGACATTTGGGGATTTGTGGAGCCGGGGAGAGACGAGCGAGTCTATCGCCGATTGATTCTTGCCGCGAAAGAAGGCCGATTGACGGATGAGGATTTTGAACTCATTGGCCGATGGAAAGACTCTGCTTGGACGGACGGCAGATGGAACTCCCGCGCTGCAAGGGTGGCCTATGACACTTGGAAAACCATAATTGACAAGCCACCGTGCTGTCCAGGTCCTGATGAGATCGCCAAGTTTCTCGGAGATTGGTCCGAAACATTGTGTACATACAGCTATGGAAATGGAACTGCCAAAAAGCGATTTGGACTTCCTCGCGCTACGACCTTATTGCATTTCATCAGCGCCGGGGAATATCCAATTCTGGACTCTTGGGTCATGAAAGCATTCAACGGCTTCAGGTCACATCATGGCATCCTCCCGAAAGGAACCAGGGTTCGAGATGATATTCCTTCTTACCTGGAGAAGTTTTGTCCGGTGTTCAAGATAATCACCGCTACTTGCAAAACTGAGGATGTGCGGCGCGTGGATCAGGCCCTTATACGCTACTGTGGTTTTCTCTGGGAGAAGGAAACTAGCAAGTATTAACGAACACGATGTTGAACCCGGCGAATGCCTTCCGGGTGGGGTTGAGGGATTTGTTTGAGAACGGAGGTTGAAGATTAACAAAAGCGAATCTCGCCGCAGTAGACTCGAATTATGCCGACGTGTGAGCAATGCCACACCGAAATCCCGCCAGATGCAATAGCATGTCCCGTCTGTGAAGAACGGGTTGTTGAACTCGCAGAAGAAGCGAATCAGGATTTCAAAGACTACGACGGTGACGACTACCTCACACGGGTGTTTTTGGAGGACGGCCAATCCGAGGAAGAGGCTCGGCGAGAGGTTGAAGATCCATCGTTCCTCCGGTTGTGTTTGGAGTTTGGTGGACTTGAGTATCTTCTGAAGGATCGGTGGGCTACGAAAGGGCTTGTAGTAGCACTGACCAACCGAGATCAGGGGGTGTTGGAATCTCTGAGCGAATACGTGTCCAGGCGCACCAAGTCCTCTTCACAGCCCAACGCCGTTGAAATCCCCGCCCGTGCTAAACCTGGACCAAAACCCAACCCCGCCACTGGGAAGTACAAACACGAGTACGTCGCTGAACTGCGGGAACAAAATCTGACTCTCGGCGAGATTGCCCTGAGGGTGTATGGTGACCCGAAACATGCCAACCGTGTCGCTGCACTTTTGAGCCGGACAGGTTCCAAACCACGGCAATAATTCCAACGGATCAAATTGTTGCCCCCCAATAGTTCCACCTTTGGGGAATTGTTATATACAACAATCCGCCAATGGATTTGTTGTCTTAACCCATACCGCTCCTGAAGCATCTAATACTATGTGGGCCGATGGCTCAGGTGAGAACCAGCAAATCAGCACCTCTCGAATGATGAGTACGGCGCGATATCGTTAATCTGAATTAACGTTAAAGATCGTTAAAGACATAGCACTTCGGAGAGATTTCTGTTATAATGGTAGGATCGTAAATGTGATCACTTACTCGTGATCGCTATTCACGCCACATCAGGCGGGAACCAACCTCAGATTACCAGCCATCCCGCTTGATGTCAATTACAAACTCACTTAAGGAGGAACAACCATGTTCCAACTCTCTTCGCCTTCGGGCGATTCGGTACCCAACCTTTTTCCGGGTACCCCACCCTCTCGGCTTCTCGATGAACACGAAGCTGCTGAACTTCTCCATCTTTCGGTAGCTTGTCTCCGTCGCAGGCGTTTGCTCCGGCAACAGCCGGTGTGGATCAAGATGGGAAGGGCGGTTCGGTATTCCCCGGCGGATATTCGGGTGTTTGTCGCAGGCAACACCCAGGGAGGTGCCAGTAATGCCTAACCCCCGTATCGATCATCAGTCCAACACGTCCGTCCACAATTTTGTGGATCGGCTCTCGCGGGAAGGATTCTACGGTGCTCTGACTCTAAAGTACGAAGCTGGCCGTCTGATCCACATCCGCAAGGAAGAGAACCTCAAACCAACCGAACTTCTGTCGGATATACCGGAGAATTATGTCAACCAAAAACACTCCTAATAATCCTGTACTTAAAGAACTTCTAGAGCGTGGCGGGAGCCTGTTACAGAGGCGAGTTCGTGGCACCGGCAGAGGAACCGCCCTTTGAGTTTGATGAAAACACCCACGAAGAACGGATCGAATACGACTTGGATAGAAAAGTTCTTATCACCTCAGAAGAAAAACATCAAACAATTTGAATCGTTTTTGTGGTGGAAGAAACGCCTCCCGCCGCACGAGATGGACGGGTGGAAATTTGCAGAACGAATGCTGGAGCACATCACCCGTGGAGGTGGTACGTTTCTTCGGGATGAGGCAGGCAAATATCACGTCCTCCTCAACGGGCGTCGGATCGAACTCGATGACAAGTCGATGGCCTTGGCGGATCTCATGATGGACGTATGCCACATTTCGACTCAAACGCCTATCGGCAGGATTACGATCCAGCGGTTACAGCGGGAGGGCTGGAAGTCTTCTTCGAAGATGACCTTCCGGCGGTTTTCTGCGATGTACGATGGTCCAGAATCCAGGATCTACATTCCGATCACCACAGATGGGAAGGTCCTCGTGATCGACATTGGGGGATGTAATCTCGTCCCGAACGGCGAGAATCCCGACGCTGTGTGGTTGGAACATCCTGCCGATGATTCCTTGCAGTGGACCGGTTCACCATCGCTGGATCAAGCCCGTGTGGCACTGACCCGTTTCGAGGAGCTTCTGGTAAACCCCCAAGCCTGTGTCTCGGAACCGATGCGCTGGTTCGTGGGGATGCACGAGGGGTTATTCCCGTTTGTCAGGGATGCCATCGCCAACCGCTTCATCGTCGTACACAGCGGTCCGTCAGGATCGGGGAAAACTTCCGGTGCCCAACGGTTTAACATCCTCCACGGGCTTGGCGACGTGTTTGGGGATGTTTCCATCCCGGCGTTGGGGAACATGCCAGAACAGGGTTGATTGTTCTTGACAACAAAGAACAACACAACTTCTCCCCATCCCTGATCGACTACTGCCTGTTTCTTGCTACCGGGGCGGCGAGGATTCGGTCCACCCAGGAGGGAGCCATCCGCCGTGCTGCACCACGCCCGGTGGGAGTACTCACCTCCATTGAGGGTGTGGTTCGGCAGGAGCTACATGAACGTTGTGTAGACATCGAATATGCCGTGCGTGGTAAGGTCATTGGCCGTGCCGAAATCGAATCCGCAATCCGCCAAGAACGTCACACCATCATTGCGGCTCTGGCACTGGTGCTGCAAGAATACCTGTCCGTCCGCGAGGATCCTGAGGTCCACATCGGGGTAAACCCGATCCCCCGATTCGAGGAACATTTCACCGCACTGGCACGGCTACTAGTGGCTTTGGGTCGTGTCATGGGGCGGGAGGATGCTTGGGCGATGGGGATCATCCACGGGTGGAATGACGCGCTAAAAAATCGCGGTGAGTCAGATGCCGCAAACCCGCTGGAAGCCCCGATCCTACAGGTGATCGGCCAACTCAAAGCAGTCGGGAAACACGAACCGTTTGTTCACGGGGAGCGGACCGGCACACTGTGGGTAACCGACGCAGGTACCCTCCTCTCGGCGCTACAACAACTCGCCATCCCCGGCCTATCGCTTCCGGTTGAACCACGTGGGTTCGGAAAACGCCTCCGGTCGGATCGATTTCATCGGTTCGTGGTGCTCGATGATGGGAACTCTGATGCCGATGAACTTCGACGGACTAAGGACGGAAGGCGGATCGGGGTGTTTGTTCCGAGTGGGCCGGAGAACGGTGAGTGACATGAGTGACATGAACGATGGATTACTTGTCATCATGGATCGCCCCGCTCCGTAAGGGTTTCGTGCCCCTGATGACATGATGACATGAATGACAAGAGAAATAGATATATACCCATGGGACTAACAGTCGACGGACGAGTATAAATGTGTGACTCTCTCCTTGCGATTTCATGTCATCATGTCATCTAATCTCGAAGATCCCTAGATTCCGTTGTTTCCCGATGACAAGCCCCATGTCACCCGATGACAATGACTTGTCATGAGACGGACGTGGGTTCCTCAGAAACACTACTTTCCTGTGTCTCGCAGGGTCGAAAATCGTAATTCCCAAACCCCGGCCTCCTGGAACCCTTGATAATATTGGGGCAAAATTAATCCCTGTCCCTAACCTATTGCCACCGCACAACCTCCGGTTACTGACATTCACCGCGTAATCAACAGAAAGATGAGTAATTGCATATGACACTGACGACCAACTCACACCCCACCAAACGCTGCCCCCGCTGCCGGACCCGGCGAGACCCCTCCTGGTTTTCAGATGATTTCAGCCGTCCCGATGGCCTGACGTGCTGGTGTAAACCTTGTTCCCGAGCCGCGTGGAGGGAGCGGAAGTGGGGGATCACCGCCGAGGAGGTGGAAAGGATCCTGAAGGCCCAGGGCGGCGGCTGTGCGATCTGCCACGTCCCTCTGGAGGTGGATGGGGCCGACACCTCCCGGTCGGCTACTGGCCTCCGTGTGGATCGCACCGACGATGGCAGGGTTCGAGGGTTCCTCTGTGGCGGGTGTCGCACGGGTCTGAGGGGGTTCGGCGGGAATGTGGAACGGATTCGTGGGGCGATGGGGTACATCACTTAAACACGGTTCACCCTTGCTCCGGGCGAATGGACACGTTACAAAGGATGCCTGTGCCACACGAATGGGGACGATTTACATATTGGCTGTCGCAGGGTCAGAATGCAGTTGCCGTTCAGTTCGTTGCCAGTATCATCCTGGCCGTCATTACTGCGTGGTACGTAATCGTGACCCGTAGCATCATGAAAGCTACCGCTCAACAGGCGAGTGCCGCACTCCAGCCCGTACTAGCCCTCAGTCAATTACGGAAAACCTTAGATGATCCGATCCCGACCGTGTTGATTCAGAATCCTGGTGATCGTCCTGTTGTATTTCTTGATGTTGTTATCTGGTGCCATCCTTCGGGGCATGAGGGGATTGAAGACAGACTCCGTTTTTGGGATGACGAGATTTTAGCTCCCGGTGAACAAAAGGAGCTACGTTTAGATTTCTCAAAGTCCCTACGCGAGATCGGTGTGACTAAAGACGCATGCGCCTTCCGTGCGGAGTTGGTGGTGTCAGACTTAAGCCGACAGGCTGTAATTCAATACGATTATGCCTGGGTACTCGGGCGGTTTACTTGCAAAGTGGGTTTGCCGTGGAGAGTTCGGTGGAAGTATTTCGTACGTCCGTGGGGATGGAGGTACAACAGGCTGAAGAGTCGGTTATCAGGGAAGTAGCGGACGATCTTCGCCAGTCTGTCAGGTTCGGTGTTGGAAATATTGCCAGGTCAGAAGCTCTACGGATTCTCTAACTTTGACCCGGATGTTCCACCCGGTGCATCTCACCGTCTGGCGTGGGATCGGCTCCGTCTTCTGAGATCGTGGACCACCAAAAGAGGGATAGTCGGGTCTTTGGTGACTATTGAGACAAGGGGCGTTTCATCAACGACAATTGCTTCAGAACCACCCCGAGGGTCACGAACGAAAACAAAACCGTAGCCAGCGCCAGATCCAATGTCCACAGACCGATGTACTCGGGCGGATGACCAAGAAAATAGTTCAAGCGGCCAAAAATCATGGTGTGATTCTACCCTGCCCACAAAACCCCCTTGCCACCAAAATACCTTCATTTACTAATCCTCCCCTCCGCCTGCGAGAGGCGCTAGAATCGCTTCTATGTTCTGCCGCCTGACAATGGTCATTCTCGTTGGTATATCTCTCTCGTCTTGTCAGAGACCCACGGAAGCAACCGCTGTTCCTGCCCAACCAACAAATGCGACTGATAACTGGCAAAAAATCAAGGAGTGCGCTGAACAGGCAGAAAAGGTATCGGCTGACTACCAACGTCTTAAATTACCCATGGGAGCCGTCCCAGGCAGCAATTGGGCCGATCATTATAGCCCGAAGGAAAACCTCTGCTTCATCGAACTTTGGTATTACACGATTGGTTCCGACAGAGCCACACCGTTAGTTGTTCGAAAGGTAGAGGTTCATGCATTGCAGGATGCCTTCGAGAGAAGAACCATAGCGCAATGGGCCGATAACGGCTGTCAGATCGGAGAAGAAGAGGCGGACTGCCAGAAGACATTGGGCTTTATCACTGACCATATGAAAAATTGAAATGGCCCAGCCGCGAAGCCCATCAACCAACATCTATCTCACCACCCACAAAACGCTGAACATAATCCACCAGCTATAATGCAGATTCTCCGATGCCGGGACTGAACGATATCGTGGGCCAAACCGCTCTCAAGGATCTGATCCGTCCTAAAATTCAGCTTGCAAAATCCGGTGGACTTACGATCCCGCACCTTCTGCTCTGTGGTGACAAGGAATGCGGCAAGACGACCTTTGCCATCGCTATAGCGACGGAGTTAGGGGTGGGGTTCATTTCAACCTCCGGCGACAGGTTGGTGCAGATGCCTGATTTGACCGGTATTCTCGCAACTGTAAGCCCTCGGGAAATTCTTACAATCAACGACATCGATGCGATCCGTCCTTCCGTTGTAGATCAGCTTGTCCTGGCACTATCAGGCTTTGAAATTAAGATCACTATTGGCACGGGTCCGGGTGCGAGAACCCACAGAATAGCCCTTCCCCAATTCACTCTGATCGCCACCACAACCAAACCTTGGCTGGTGGATGAGAAGCTACGCCGCTGGTGTATCACCTGCCAGTTTGCATCCTATACCCAAGAGGAAGCCGCTCAAATCGTAATGCGGATTGCTCAGGCTAAAGGGGTCTTTCTCGACATGGATGCCGCTTCTGATATCGCTGTACAGTGCAAACTCAAACCGGGTGAGGCTGACGTGTTCCTCCAAAGAGTAGCTACTCATTTCACCTTTGCCGCGATTGGCCGGATTGATCGACAGAAACTCGGTGCGATTAACCGATTTCTAGGGGCCGGTGACCTTTCCCCTGGCTTGGTTGCCGTCGCAGACCAAATCCGCTCGATGGATGGTTTGGAATTTGAACACTGGGTAGCCGAGCTATTCAGACGGGCAGGTTTCCAAGTCGAAATCACACAGGCGAGTGGTGACCACGGCGTTGATCTATGGGCATCCATCCGAACCCGGATGGTTGCTGTTCAGTGCAAGAGATGGGATGGGATGATCGGAGAACCTGTGCTCAGGGACCTGTACGGAGCCATGACAGCGGCAAAAGCTCAGTACGGGTGTTTGGTCACCACCGGAACCTTCACAGCCCAAGCCCACCAATTCTCCAGGGACAAGCCCCTATGTTTGGTTGGATTCGATGCCCTGATGGAAGCGACGAAATCCCCCGATTCTCTACTCCACTTGCTCGATTCACGGTGACTCTCACCCCGTCGAATCCGTGTGTGGTCCTATCCCCTCCTCGACAACAACGACAGTTTGCTGTGGACGGCTTGGAGGTCGGAGGTTTGAAGGTTCACGTACCTTCGGGTCATCTCCAACGTCGTGTGGCCGAGGATTCTCTGAAGCCGGAACACATCCCCGCCATTGCGAATATAGTTCACCGCAAACGTGTGCCGCAGAGTGTGGAAACTGAACCTGACTCCGGTGATTTGGAGCCGGATGCCGAATAGCTTGAAATCCCGAAGAAGGTTCCGTTGGTTGAGTTTGAACCCCTGACGGGAAGGGAAAACAAATGCTTCTGGTGCCTCCTGTCCCTTCCGCAGCCACCGCCACAACAGCCTTCGCATCTCCACCGACATCGGCACCAGACGTTGCTTCCCGCCCTTGCCCCACACCCGCAACAGCAGGTTGTCGAGATCAACATCCCTTCTGGTCATCGACAACGCCTCATCGATCCGAAGCCCGGTGATTTCGGTATTCTGAATCTGGCCCAGTTCGGCATTTTGTTTTGGCCCACCCTGTGAACGAACGGGTACTCTGAATTCGGGCGAAGCCCGAAGCAGAGGAGACTCGTTGGACTGGAGAAACAAGGTGGAGTTGTTCGAACAGATCCGTCGAGAGTACGAGTTCGGCGTAGGTACGATAGCCGGGGTGGCCCAGAAGCTGGGCGTGCACCGGCGCATGGTGCGGGAGGCGATCGGAAGCGCGCTGCCGAAACCGAGGAAGAAGACAGAACGGCCGCGCTGGAAGCTGAAGGCGGCCATTGAGTTCGTGGATGCAGTGTTGGAAGCAGATCGGAAGGCACCGCGGAAGCAGCGGCACACGGCGCACCGGATCTGGGAGCGGATTGGGCGCGAGCTGCCCGATTGCAAGGTCGGCGAACGAACGGTTCGGCATTACGTGCACGTTCGCAAGATAGCGCTGGGAATGCTGGCGCGCGAGACCTGCGTGCCGCAAAGCTACGCGTGGGGCGTGGAAGCGCAGGTGGATTGGTACGAAGCCTACGCCGATCTGGCCGGCGAACGCATCAAGCTGCAGGTGTTCGCGATGCGCAGCATGGCGAGCGGAGCTGCGTTCCACTGCGCCTATTTACATGCCACGCAGCAGGCTTTTCTGGAGGCGCACGAACTGGCGTTCGCTTACTTTGGTGGCGTGTTTCGGAAGCTCCGCTATGACAACCTCACCTCAGCGGTAAAGAAGATTCTGCGGGGACATCGACGGGAGGAGACAGCACGCTTCGTGGCCTTCCGTTCACACTGGCGATTCGAGGCGGAGTTCTGCACGCCGGCCGAGCCGCACGAGAAGGGCGGCATCGAAGGAGAAGCTGGATACTTTCGGCGCAACCACTGGGTGCCGGTACCAGAAGCGCTGGATGTCGCCGAACGGAATCGGCAGATCATCGCAGCCTGCCAGCAGGACGAAGGCCGGCTGATCGCTGGACGGCCACAGACGGTGGGCGCTGGTCTGCTCATCGAGAGGGAACAGCTCTTGCCACTAGTTCAAGAAGGTTTCGACCTGGCGCAAACAAGTTTCCCCACGGTGAACGGCCTGGGGTGCGCCAAGGTGCTCACGAATACGTACTCGGTGCCATTGCCGGCTGGCACGCAAGTGCAGGCGAAAGTCTACGCGAGCATCGTCGAGCTATGGCACGAAGGCCGCTGTGTGGCGCGTCATGAGCGGTGTTACCGGCGCCAGCAGCAGATCCTGGATCTGGAGCACTACCTCGATGTGCTGTATCGCAAGCCAGGTGCGCTCGCCGGATCAAAGCCGCTGGAGCAGAGACGGCAAGCTGGTTTGTGGCCGGCCAGTTTCGACCGGATCTGGCAAGCACTGATCGTGCGCCACGGCAAGCAGAGCGGCACCAAGCAGATGATCGAACTGCTCAAGCTATCGGCGCAGCATGGCCAGGCGCGTTTGCAGCAGGCCGTCGAATCGGCGCTGGCTGGAAGGCTGTTACGATGCAGCCGCGGTCCGATCATCTGCTGAATGCCGATGAGCTGCGGCACGCATCGTGTGAAGCCATCGATGTCGGTGCGCTGGAACGTTATGCGCGGCCGCTTCCGGTGATGCACCAATACGATCAACTGCTCACCGCCGGAGATGCGCGATGAGCAACCAGATGGCGCAGTTGCAGGAAGCCACCATCAAAGCTCAGTGCAAGACGCTGCGCATGCCGATGGTCGCTTCGCAGTTTGGCACACTGGCCGAGCAAGCGATTCGCGAGAAGCAGAGTCACATCGGGTATCTGGAAGCACTACTGCTGGCTGAGATCGAAGAGAGGGAACGGAACACCATCGAGCGGCGTATCCGGGAAGCTCATCTGCCACGAGTGAAAACGCTGGAGGAGTTCGATTACACGCAATCGCCCAATGTGACGGCGGCGAAGATGCGGGACCTCGCCGAAGGCGGCTACATCGAACGCGCCGAACCGGTCCTGTTCATCGGCGAATGCGGCACCGGGAAGACTCACTTACTCACCGGGCTCTGTGTTGCGGCATGCCGGCAAAAGCGCCGCGTCCGTTTCACCACGGCAGCCGGCCTCGTGAATGAACTGGTGGAAGCCAAACATCAGTTGCAACTCCGGCGCGTGATGGCACGCTGGAGCCGCTACGACCTGATCGCTATCGATGAAGTCGGCTACGTGCCGCTGGCCGAAGTCGGCGCCGAGTTCCTGTTCCAAGTGGTCGCCGAGCGAGCCGAAAAAGCTGCCGTAGTGCTGACTACGAACCTGCCGTTTTCAGAATGGACGCAGGTCATACCGAACGCGCGGCTGTGCAAAGCGCTGCTGGATCGCATCACCGACCGCGCGCACATCTTGGAGACAGGCACGGAATCCTATCGATTCCGTCGCACGGCCGAGAAACAGAAGAAAGGAGCCAAACCGCACTGACCCGAAAGCCGTGGAAATGACGGTCCGTGGAAAGCCTGGAAAACCAACATCAGGTTTTCCACCCTTCCCACCGCCCTTGGAAATCGCTTCGCGATTCCCACATTCCCACCGCTCACGACTGTTCCTATATAAGGTGAGGCCAACAAAAAGCCTCGCTCACAGAATCAATGACTTAGGGTGGGCCAAATTAAACTGCCGAAATGGGCCAAATACAGTTGCCAAACGCACCCGGTATCGAGGAGGACACACCCGAGAGTATGGAGACGGTGCTGGCAGGTGGTTCGGGGACGGAAATCGATGATCCTCTTAACGTGCTCCGGCGTGAGCGTGGCAAGGACCTTCTGTTCCTCCTTTAGCTTGGGGATGTGGAGAAGTTCTGTGGTGTACCCTTCGCAGTGACTCCACCGGAAAAATGCGTTAACGGCTCGAAGGTACGTGTTTACCGATATGGCCGATAGTCCGGCCCCTCGGAGGTTAACAATACGATCTCGTATTGCCGTTTTGCTGTCCGTGGCTCCATCAAACGCACGGAAGCTCTGCCGGTACCAGACTACCGTCGCGGGGGAGACGTTCTTGCAGTACATCCGCTCCCTAATAAACTGCTCTGTTAGATTCTCCGTGTTCCCTCCTAGGCAAAGGGTTTATGGGGAAGCTAGAGTGTCAGGAAGTTCCGGCGAACTTATTGAAAAGCAACAAAATTGGTACGCCCGGTAAGATTCGAACTTACGACCTTTTGCTCCGGAGGCAAACGCTCTATCCAGACTGAGCTACGGGCGCTCTGTGGCTATTATACCGTCGCGCCGAGTCCAGAGTCTTCTACTTCTGCGCCACCGGCCTCGGCCTCGCGGTGTGATGCGTAGTGGTTGTGGCTGGCTCCTTCAGCAGCGTCTCGATCATGTTGCGCCAATAGCCCTCGGTATAAAGCTTCGTATCATACCCGGGCTCGCTGTCATTCATGACAGTCTGCGATCGAATATTTCCCTTGCGGTCGATCCACACAATCTGCGGCACCGTGATGAGCCGCGAGAGCGAGTAGTTCATATACGCATAAACTTCTTCAAGCGAGCTGTAGCCCACCGGATAGCCAATGTTGAAGTTCCTCACGAAGTCAGGCACCAACGAGCTGGCATTGGTGTTGAAGGCCGCATCCACGGGCTGAAACCCCTGCGGTCCGTACTCCTTGTACAGTTGGGTGAAAACCTGCGAGGTGTGCTGACAATGCGGGCAGGTGGTATGGACCATCAGCAGCGCCACCACTTTGCCCTTCAGGCTGCTCAGCAGCAACTGATGGCCGTCGACGAATTTGACGACGAATTCGGGCGATTTCCGAAGCACCGGTGGCGTCTCGCTCTTCGACGGTTCGGCTTTCGGGGTCGCCGCGTTCGATCCAATTCCAGCGGCAAGCAAGAGGGCAACACAGGCCAGGCGCATCCAGGGACTCCTTTACTTCTAGCTTACGCCCAGATTATATCGTAACGAGCCTAGGGCTATCTTGAGTGAGAATATACTTGACACACCCTCATTTTTGCTCCATACTTAGTTCATGGAAAGCGTCAAACCCAAGACCCTGATGGAAGCAATCAAGCACTACGCCGATGCCGACAACGCTCTCAGCGAAATGGCGGATAGCCGATGGTCCAAGGGTGTCACTTGCCAACATTGCGGCGCGGAGAAACCAATGTTTCTCAAAACCCGCCGTATCTGGAAATGCTCGAAATGCCGCAAGCAGTTTTCCATCAAGACCAAAAGTGTTTTTGAGGATTCTCCGATTGCTCTCGATAAATGGCTGACTGCCGTTTGGATGGTTGCCAACTGCAAGAACGGGGTCAGCAGCTACGAAATCGCCCGCGACCTCGGAGTTACCCAAAAGACTGCATGGTTCATGCTCCATCGTATCCGCCTTGCCATGCAGGACGAAGCCACTGGCGGAAAGCTTTCCGGCGAAGTTGAAGTAGATGAAACTTTCATCGGCGGTAAAGCCCGCAACATGCACGCCGATGTTAAGGCCCGCAAGATCCAGGGGCGTCGCGGTCCTGAGGGCAAGGCTATCGTGGCGGCTGTTCTGGAACGTGGCGGCAAGGTTCGCGCGACCGTTGTAGAGCGTCGCCGCAAGACTCAATTGCAATCGCTGGTGCGCGAGAACGTAGAGCAAGGCTCGGAACTCTACAGCGATGCCCTGAAATCCTATGACGGACTCAGCGAAGAGTACCAGCATCAAGTGGTCGATCACGCGATTGAGTACGTCCGGGAGAACGTCCACACTAACGGCATGGAGAATTTCTGGAGCCTCTTGAAGCGTGGAATTAATGGGACCTATATCAGTGTGGAACCCTATCACCTGTTCCGCTACGTTGACGAACAGGCATTCCGCTTCAATAACCGGAAGGACACCGACGACTACGGACGGTTCAAGATGATTCTCACTCAACTCGCAGGAAAGCGCCTGACTTACGAAGCACTGATCGGAAGCGGGAAGGAGGCAGAAACGAAAGCCTGCTAAACGGCAGGGTCGCGGGAAACGGGCGCAGGCCAGTTGAGTGCCTCGAATATCCTGCGAGCGCTCGGTTCCCCTCGGCATTCCGAAAGGAAATGGAACATGCTGGTGAGTAAGGAATTCGCGTTTTCCATGTTGCGGGGCTGGTTTGAAAAATCCAGCGCGCTCTCTGTTTCTGCGGAATCTCCGGTTGGAAAATTCACCGTCATGGGTAAAATATCCTCCATAGAGGGGACGGTTGTCAACGTAGTAATGACCGAGCACGTGAATTTGGCGCGAGCAAAATTCGACGTTTCCGATTTCACTGAGTTTGAGTTTAAAGACATGGGCGAGTTCGATGTTCCCCGCGTAGGTTCCGAACAGTCGGTGCTGGCCCTGCGTAACATTCTGGGCCTCGTTGTAGTTATAGAGGTCAACTATTCAGACGTGCGCCGTCTTCGTTTCGGCTTTGGTCCCGGCTTGCTTGGATTCAGCGCTGATTGTCTTTTGTACTCCGCTTCGCGTTGTTGCAGCACCCCGCGTGGAACGGACGTGATGCGATTCAGTAAGGTTTTGAACGCGTCGTATGCGGGCGACGTGGCGGGCTCTTTCATTCCCTACTATCATACGCCTTCTTCTGGCGTTGGTTGGAGCTTTTGATCCAATTCTTGTAAAGCGCCTTCATCGTACCAGCCTTGAAGCAGAACCCGTCCATTCAAACCCAGCTTAAATAATCCATCGATTTCAGGTATTGATAGATTGATATCGTCATCGCTCGGTCCCTTCAGTTTTTGCGAGCTAAGCCACGCAAAAACGTCGGCTATCTGTATAGGCTTGTAGAGTTCGTCATCCGAAAAACAGATGCTACCGAGGCGCGACTTCCATAGTGGCTTACGCTGCTTTACCCCTTCCAACAGTTGGTAGCATTTCATTGCGTACTCGACATTATCGTCGAAGGTTAAGGCAATGGGATGTACTTTAGAGAGCCCCTCTTTCTGGTCCAATTGCTCCAGGCCATGCACCACGTTCTTAATCAGTTCATGAAAACATAACTTATGGGCGTCGTCGAAACATTTCTTTCTTCCAATGAATGACATCTTTCGGAAGGCGTCACAATCAACTGCGAATCCGACCGCCGCTAACACATTGACATTGGCAATCTGCATCGCCTCCCCAAGCACATCGATCTTAGCTTCACGAGTAAAAGCTACACCCCTATAGTCGGAGCGGCTTTTGGACATAAACTCACTGGTATGTAGAGCCGATATACGCCGACGCGAGAGAAATCTATTCCAATCCTGTTGGAAGTGTCCCCAGCTTTGCATGTCCGCAATCCATCCAGCGATACAAACCCTATCGCTCCTGTTAAACTTTCCGCTTTCGTCAAAGACGCCGTGCAACACCGGTTTAGTTTCTTCCTTTACGCGGCCAGGAATCCACCCACTTGTTAACAAAGAAGCTTCAATCGCCGACCTGAAGTAAGCATCGCACTCTACTGTGGGTGCGTCAACTATATTCTCGCCCTATCTTGAGGGTGCTTTTCCGCTACGATGCTCTTATGCCCAGTGCGCCGGCTACTACGTTGCGCGCGGCCCTGCTGCTGGCGTTTTTGGCCTGTTCCCGCCCCACGGCGGCACAACAAGAACCCATGCCGGTCTTCGGAACCACGGTGGTTATCCCCTCCGGCTTGCGTGGCTTGGTTTATCACATCCACCACAATACAAAGGAGCTTCCCAAATTCGAAAAGATGAAGCCAGCCGGCCGCCCCATCTATACGGCGTCGCTCAACGTGCCGGCCCAGGACTTCAGGCTGGGGTTTCCCGGCGTAACAAAACGAACCGAATGGTTCGCGATCGACTACACCGGCAAATTCTGGATCGCCAATCCTGGCCCCTACAAGTTCAATTTGCTCTCCGACGACGGCGCCAAACTTTACATCGACGATGACGTGATCATCGATAACGACGGTATCCATGCGCCGCATTGGAAGGCCGGATTTGTAGACCTGTCGGGCGGTCTGCATCGCATTCGAGTCTCGTATTTTCAGGGACCGAAGTGGTCCGTGGCGCTAACTTTGAAAGTGGCCGGTCCTGGCCAAAATCAACTGCGCGTGTTCAGCACCGATGAGTTCAAGCCTCCGCCCGATCCCGGGGAGTGGCATTTTCCGAAGGCCGGGTCCACTCCCCAAAAGTGAGTAAAGGCGCTAAAGCCGCTACCGCGCGTAGACGTAGGTCGGAGCCTCGATTTTAAGTCCGGGCACCTCGGTCCGAACCTTCACCTGCTGCTCGCCCTTCTCATTGGACAGGTCGAGTGTCAGCTGATATTGATTCTGGAGCCGATGTTGGAAATCGCTCAGGAATGGCGCAATCGTGACCGGATCGCTGAAGGCCTCGAAGTAAGCATGACCGCCGGTTTTCTGGCTGACCTCCATGAGACGGGATTGCGCGAAATTCGTAACCTCGCCGCTCCCGCCAAGATGGCCGGCGCCGCGAAGGTAAATCGCATAGACCTGTATGCCATCCTTCAACACATCGTGGACCGCCGCGTCGACGTAAGGATCTTCGATGGTCCCGGTGGCGTCGTACCGATCTACGCCATCCGTCAACATAAGTACTGCCCGCCGGTCAGTTGAATCTTTCGACGGCCAATGCTTGGCGAGATCCGAGAGCGCAAAGTAAGGGCTGCCATTTTCGCCCGCCCGCGCCTCAGGCAGGCGTAAAACGCTCGCGGCTACTTCGTGATCCGCGGTGAAAGCCTGTACCGAACCGAAGGTCCCGTTTCGCATGTAGCCGACCGCTACCTGCGTGGTGGCAGGCGAGGATCCAATGAACGTCCTCAATTCGGCCAGATGGTTGCTGAGGCTGGTCGATCGCGTGGAATCGTCCAACAAAATGAAAAGTTGCATGTCCGCAAAGTCGCCCGCCAAGCGCTCGAAGCGAATTACGGGCACGCGCTTCTTGCCCTGCTGGACCATCAGGTCCTTGACGTCCAGGCTGGCCGGTTGACCGCCGTCCTTGGCCGGAAGCACCGTGACGACCATCTGGGTGGGAGCATCTGTCGCATTCGGGAGAGAAGACGAAATTCCAGGGACCACGGCCATAAGCGCCGCGGTAATTATTCCACTAACTCCAACAGTCCTCATCTTGGTCACCTCGTACACCACTTGGTGCACACCTTCCTGTAGTTGGATGCGGACACGCCGGCTCCGGTTGCCAGCCCTTTGGAGCCGTCTCCAAAGGCACTTAGCCTCCTATAGATGGCCGCAGTAGCCGAAGACCGCGAGCCAATCGTGGATCGCCGCGAGCGCGGTAGCAGTTGGCATATCGGAGGCGGCACAATCCCGTTGGAACAGAAGGTCAAGTTCTTGCTCGCACGGCGAACCTGGCGCACCGCCTGGAACTGCTTCAAGCGGCCCTATTCACCCCAGGGCCGCGAGAAGTTCAAACGGATCGTGATCTCGCCCGGACGCTTGATCCGCACCCGTGCGAATTCAAGCGCAAGAAACGGATAGAATTTGTTCCGGACGATGCGTATAGTAGGCCTAACATGGCTTCGACAGGAGCAGAAGAACAGTACGTTCTGGGAACGCACGACGAGGAAATTGAGCGGCTCGGCCTACAGCATCGAGCGTGGCGGCCTAACGTGTTTGCCGCATGGCAAGCCGCGGGCATCAGAGAGGGGCACTCGGTCCTGGATGTAGGCTCCGGTCCCGGTTATGCGGCGTTGGATCTGGGCGAAACGGTAGGTTCGCGCGGCCATGTCATGGCAATCGATAAATCGGAACGTTTCTTGAGGGCGCTGGATTCTGCGCGGCGCGAGAACATTTCCACTCATTGCATCGATCTGGAAACGGGAAAATTTCCCGAAGTGCGGGCGCAACGCGCGTGGTGCCGCTGGGTCCTCTCCTTCGTTAAAAATCCGCGAGAGATTCTGGCAAACGTGGCGTTGGCGCTCGATGCAGGCGGCGTCATAGTGTTGCACGAATACTTCGACTACGGCACGTGGCGCGCGGTTCCACCCTGTCGCGAGCTAGACGAATTTGTAAGCGCCGTGATGACGAGTTGGCGCAAGACCGGTGGCGAGCCCGACATCGCTCGACAGCTTCCCAGTTGGCTCGAAGAGTTGCAGTTCGAAATCCGGCGGGTTCGTCCAATTGTTGACATCGTCGAATCGGACACCATGCTCTGGGCGTGGCTCCGAACGTTTATCGATGTCGGGCGGCGGCGGCTGACCGAAATCGGCTACCTTACTTCGGAGCGATCCGAGCGAATTTGGGAGGCCTTCAATGCCTTCGAGGCTGCGCCGGGGAGCAGGATGATCACGCCCGGTGTATTAGAGATCGTTGCGAGACGCAAATAGCTATAACGTTTCGTTCAACCCTAACTTACTCTCCGCCTTCAAGAGGGCCAAACAAGCCGGACAAATAGGCACGTTGTTGCGGCTCAGCTGAGTTTCAGCGCCGCACTTGTAGCAGTGCGCCACCGGCGCCACAGGTTCTGTCTGAGGTTCTGTCATCTGAATGGGCCTGCTATGCAATAGTAGAGCAGTTTTCGGGTGGCGTCTGTTCAACACTGCTCAACATCGTTGACTCCCCGCGCGCGGCTCACCCCTCGATAAGTTGCTGGCCGCCGTCTATGTCGTAGGTTGCGCCGGTTAGGGCCGTGTTGGTCATGAGGTGAACGGCTAGGGCGGCGATGTCCGCTGGGCCCACCACGCGGCGGATAGGGAGTGTCGCGCGAAGTTGCTCGCGTCGCGCATCCAACTGATCGCCGAGCAGAGACGCTGAGAGCGGAGTATCGACGAATCCGGCGGCGATGAGGTTGACGCGGACCGGCGCTAGCTCGAGTGCCAGGTTCTTGGCCATGGCTGGAAGCGCGGCGGTGAGAGCCGAGATGAGAGCGAGCCCTGGAGCCGTACGGCGGCCACCGGTACCGCTCATGAAGAGCAGGGTGCCTCCGGGGCGAACCTTCTTTGCGCAGTAGCGGGCCACCTGCAAGGGCAGCAGGAGATGGGCCTCGACATCCCTGCGCGCCTTTTCGATCTCGAGTTCCCCCAGCGGTGAGTAGTAGGGACCGGGACCGGTGACCAGCACGTGGTCGATCGGTGTCGGGAGTCCGTCGAAGAACCTCTTGAGTTGATCGAAGTCGGTGGCGTCGAACGCCGCGCTGCTTAGAGCTTCGAGTTCGCGTGACGCTTGTTCAAGGCGTTCCGGATTGCGCGCCGCGAGGATCAGCTTGGCTCCCTCAGCGCGCGCTCGCCGGGCCGTTTCGAGACCGATGCCGGCGCTGCCTCCGATCACGACGACAGTTTGTCCGAGGAGTTCCGGTTCGCACGGGATGGGTTCGTGGCCGGCAGTCATCGTGGCGCTTTCGGTCCTGGAGAGGGCGCCTGCGCGGCGCTCTGCTGATTCCAGCCGTGGAAGCGCGACAAGTCGCCCGCGTCCCATGCCTTGCGGAGTCCGGGAGCGCTTAGGTCCCAGTCTGGGCGGATTTCACTCGTCACGGCGCGCAGATCGTGCCAAAGATCGATGACCGATGGACGCCCCCAGAACCAGTAGCCGTTATAGACGCTGTAAATCACGAGGCCCGGCTTGAGCACGAGCGTGTGCGGGATCATCGGATTGTGCTCGGGGTCGGTGTACTCCTGGATGTCGAGATCCTTCTGAACCGTTCGGTCGGCGTCCGAAAGGAATGTCCACACGGCTCCGACTGAAGCGCGGAATTCCTGAATGGTATGGTGATCGTCGGTGGCGATCGTGGCGATCTGAGTGTAAGCTACCGCGATCTTCGGGTAGAACGCGGCGAGTTCCAAATGCTGCTGGTGCTCCTTTGGACAATAATGGCCGCGCGCGAGCGTGAGGATTAGCGGATCGTCGCCCTGTAGCTCGCTGAGCTTGCGCAGTTGGCCTGTGTGATCTGGCAGTTGATAGTCGGGGAAAATGCCTCCGGGCACGATATCAGAACGCATGTTTTGATTCCTCCCTATGTTCGCAGATCCTCGGCCGTCCTGTTCTCTGGATCGATCCCGCTTCTCTCAAAGATCCAGAGTGACACCGGCGTTTGGCTGGGAGCAGCATACCAGCACGTTCCCGGGAGCGGGCCTCTCCAACGGCTCAGGATTATAAATAACCGATCCGCCAATCAGACCAGTCATGCAGGTATGACAGACTCCAGTCCGGCACGACCATCTGACCGGAACGTCGCACGCTTCCGCCAGTTCAAGCAAACTGGCAAACTTAGGATCCCAAGCAGAGGTAATCCCGCTGCGCGCGAATGAGACAGAAGGGCCAGATCCGGGTGGTCCTTCTGGCAGGTGAGGAGTGTGAGTAACCTGAGCCATACCAGGGGTAATAGCTTCGAGAGAACCGAAGATTTCCGTGTGCACATTCTTAGTGAGCACACCCCAGTTTCGCAGCCCGTCGCGCATGTTCTGCAAGAAGGAGGATGGGCCACAAAGATAGAAGTCACTACTCCGCGACACTCCGATTCTCTCCAGCAAAGCTGCGTCAATGTGCCCGGGAGCGTCGAAATCCGCGCCGACCTGGTCGATTGCCGCGGGCTTGCCGTAGACGATGTACTCTCGCCCGCGCGATAGCTCTTTCAGTAAAGAACGCGATTCTTCCGCAAATGGATGCTCGACGCGATTGCGCGCTCCATAGATCCACCAGATCTCTCGTTGCGACCTTTCGGCGGCGAGCGAGTGCAGCATCGACATCACAGGCGTTGCGCCCACTCCAGCGCTCAGGAGAACCACAGGACTCTGGCTGGGACGCAGAGTAAAGCTTCCGCGCGGCGCACTAACTTCCAATAGATCGCCTTCTCGCGCACGGTCGCATAGAAATGAGCTTCCAATCCCGTTCAATTCGCTCTTGACGCTGATGCGGAAATGATCGCCTGCGGGCCGATCAGACAACGAATAGCTGCGAAGAACAGGCACTTTGCCGGGATCGACGAGCAGCCGCAAAACCACAAACTGACCCGCCTGGAAAACAGGAAGAGGCTGTCCATCGATTGGCGCAAGAATGAACGAGGTTACGCTATTGCTTTCCTTAATAATATTCGCGACTCGCATCTGTCGGAATCCGGGCCAGGCCGGTGCTTGTTCCTCATTCGCGAGTCCCGGATTTCCCTGGACGGGTTTCGGGCTCGACTCTTGCGCGAGCATGGCTTGAAAGGAAGACTGCCAACCCTTGCTAAGTGCGGGAATCCGTAGCGCTCGCTCCAATTGTTCGCGAGAATGCCCTGGCAAATACAGCAGGGCGTCAACCTCGGCCACGCTGATTCGCTCTGGACCGTCACTAATTTTTACGATATCGTCGGCCGCCCCAACTTCTCCTTCCTGCAACACGCGAAAGTAGAATCCCGGTCTGTGATGCGCGAGCAGCAGGGCTGGCATGCGCGGTTCATTCATGCGAATCCCGACGCGGTAGCACGTTACGCGCGGCTGGGTCACTTCAAATATCGCATCGCCAATGCGGTAACGATCGCCAATGCAGACCTCGTTATCAGGAAGTTGCTCAACAGTGAAGTTTTCTCCGAACTGGCCGAAGATGAAGTCTTTGCGTCCGAGAAATTGTTCCCAGTACTGATAGGCGTCCATCTGATAAACAAAAACGGCGCGCTGCTCCCCGCCATGGCCGGCGAGATCGCCCTGGGCGTCGCCAACAACATTGAGCTTGCGCACCATCAGTCGTCCCGCAACTGGACTTTTCCAGATCGCGGTACGGACTGTCTTACCGTCCCATGTCACGTCGCGTGGAAGACCGACATTTACTGAAAGCAATCTGGGCATTCATCCCTCGTCGAAGTTCAGGCTGCTTCGTCGATCGATCACCTCAGTAACTTGCCGGCGAGCCAGTAATCGACACTGAACTTTCCCGGACCGGAGCCGATCAGCCAGATAAAGAAGAGCACGTACAAGACTTCCGGAAGGTAGAGGAACTCGTCGAGCCAGTTGAGCGGCGAAAGTCCTTTAGGCATCGCGGAAAGCTTGGCGGTCAGGATGGCGACAAGCATATCGACCAATAGAGCCACGCAGGCCAGGCTCGAAAGAAACCCCACGGTCAGCAAGGATCCGCCAACGAACTCGACACCCGACACGAAATAAGTCATCAGGCGGGGAAACGGGACCCTGGCCTCGACGAGCGTCTTGTACATAGTTTGCGTGCTGCTGGCGACAAACAATTTGTTTGCCCCGGAGATGGCGAAGAACAGCCCGAGCGAAACGCGTACCAGCAGGATGGCATATTGTTCCAAATCACTGCTCCCGAGCAGCGCAAACTGGACCAACCGTTTCCAATCCATCTCTTATCCCTCCATCGGAGATTATGTGTCCATCCGTTCGACCCATTGAGCGCGCCAGGCGGGAGCCACGAATGGATCCGCAAAATATTGTGTTTCCCGCGCAACCTTGCCGTCCCTGAACTCCATGATGCTCACGGTGCAGGACGGCTTGCCGTCATATGTCAGGATGAGTTCGGTGACCCAAAGATCATCTGCGCCAATGATTCGCCGGACAGCAAACCGCTTTTTGCTCGGCTGACTGGCGCGTTGGTTCTGTATGTTGCGTCGACCACGGGTCCGCTCGCCTGACTGCGGGTATTCCAGCACCGCGTCCTCGTGATAGATCAGGTGCTCGGTTTCGAAATCGTTGGCATCGGACGCCGCCCAATGCTGATCCAGGGCCGCGCGGATCTCTTGATCCCTCGTTTGTTGATCGTTCATCTCGAGCCTCGAATTTAACAAGAAGCTAAATGCTTGGCGTCTAACTCTTGATTAGTCGGATTATACGAGTTTGCTGTTTCGCGGATCGTCTTTCGCGCTGAGGTATTCAAGACCAAGCGGTCCCATCGCGGTTATTTGCGTGACGTACTCGCCGGATTTCGCCCAGTGGAAATGGTGCGTGTTGCCCGGGAGAATGATCACGGCGCCGGGCGGATAGGCTTGCAACTTACTCGCGTCGAATTCATCGCCCAGTCCGATATAAAAGACGCCGGAAATCACGGTATAGACTCGATCCTCCGGGTGCTTGTGAGGCATCAGCTTCTCGCCGTGGGGCGCTTTCACCCTGATTGTGTAGGGCCCGGGCTCGAAGGGCTGACCCACGACGACCGCCAGCCGGACGGAAGGTGGGAACGCCGGGAACGGTTTCCAATCGACATCTTCGGGAAAGATGGATTTGAAAACCTCTTGCCCGAGTTGGTGGGGACGGACTCCGCTTTGCTGAGCACCCTCTACGGCACTGGCTTTATGAGACACACGAACCTCCTTCGTGCACCAAATGTAACATCACGACCGTCCCGGAGCTAAGAATCGCATTTGTCGCCGGTCTAGCGCGGGATTTGGCCCAGGTAATATCCGAGCCGACTTTCGACATCCCCCGGCTTGTGGAAGCCGCGCGCCATCAACGCTTTGATCCCATCCTGGGCGGCGGATCGCCCGAGCGAAGCGATACAAGCGTCCTACCCGGCGCCAAGCTTGTCTATATGTTTGTCTCGGAAACGTGGGATGCCGCCTTGTCTAGTCCTATCGGCGGGCCATACCGAGTGCCGAAAGGAATTTTGTCGGGCACAAAATCGAGAGGATTTGTTTCCATGGCTTGCAGCGCTCGACTCGCAGTGCCTGCGTTTCCTGTTTTCTGATTTGACATATGTCCTCCTTCAATGCCGGCGCAGCTTACGGCTTCGGAGGCACGCATGCGAAATTTGCGGCTTCGTCAATGCTGCCTGAGCCGGAGTAGCGCGCCACTTGAGGGTAAGGGCAGAGCGGGCGCGTGCGCACCACCTGGTTGTTCACCACCCGGCTCGCAACTATGGATTCCGGGGCTTTGCCCTTTTCCACCCAGTCGATCATCGCAGTCATCGAGTCGTTCCGATCCGGACCGATGCCGCCGGCGCAATGAGCCATACCGGGGATCATGAACAGACGGAAAAACTCCGGCGTGTCGGGACCGTTTTTCGCTACCGCCTGCTCGTAATAATTTACTCCCATCATGGGCTGCAGGATGGAGTCCGCCCACCCGTACGTCACGATCAGCTTGCCGCCGTGCTTTTTGAATTTCGCAAGGTCCGGGTTCTTTGCATCGGCCTGCTTGCTCCAGTCGTCCAGCATGTGAATATCGCGGTCGAAATCGAAGGTCGTATAGTCGTACTCCGGCTTTGGCGGCTTGTTGACCAGAAACCGCATCGTCCCTTCCGCCAGATTGAAGTCCGCGGGCTTGCCGTCTGGCTGCGTGGTGACGATCAGGTTCATCCATCCGCTGGCCGTACCGCCTCCGCCGAAGAGACCCGGCATCACTGCTTCGCTGCCCGGCATGTACCCGGGGAAGAATGGCTTGCCGTTGCTCATCGGACCGCTATAGACCTTGGCGATCGCGGCGGCCTGTGCGGTCGTGAGGCAGTCCTCGCCATCCGTTCCCGCGCTGCAGGCCGGGACGTCGCGAGCGGGGTCAAAGTCGCACTTGCGCGGGTCATCGATCAGGCCGTCTTTGAGCCCGTCGATTGCATCGCACTTCTCCATCACCTCTTGGCCCACCAACGCCAGTTTGGCTGGCGTGACCGGCGCCGCGCTGAGCGCCTTCTGATTCCACATCGCTGCTATCGTAAAGCCCGTCTGGTCTACCCACGGCGCGTTGGCGACAATGCCGTCGAAATCGTCGGGAAACCGCTGCGCCTCGATCAGGCCCTGGCGCCCGCCGTTGGAGCAGGAATTCCAGTAAGCGCGAGAGACTGGCCTTCCGTAATACTCCTTCGTGATGGCCTTGGTGGTTTCGGCAGTGAGGTGCACGGCGCGGTAAGCATAATCGATGGCCTTCTGCGGATTGCTCAGCACGAAAGTTGCCCCGGGCTCCTTGCGCGCGTCGTGGCCCGTATTCGTCTGCGCGAAGGCGAATCCTAATTGCAGTGCGGCGTTGCGTTGCGCGACGCGACCGGGGTCATCCATCGCCTCACCGGCATGGCCGCCGTTGCCGATCATGTAAAAACGGCCGTTCCACTTGGCCGGCAGGCTTACCTCGAACGCGATTTCAGGCGAGAGCAAGCCCGTGACACGACATTGCGCCGGCGCTTCGGCTGTGGCTGGTATCGCCATCGCAGCGATCTGCGCAATCTCCTTCGACTTGAACTTCCCGAGCGCCTCGCAAGCCTTACGCGGCGCCAGGTCGGCCTGGGAGTAGTCTATAAGCGATGTCTTTAGGTCGGCGAACGCTTGGGCGCGGGCGGGCGTCGCAACCGCGGCCATCAGGATCGCGGCGCCAACGACGGCACTGAGGGCGAGCGTGGCCCACTTTGTCCGGCTTCGCGTTGTCTTGGTGCATGGCATGTTGTGCTCCTTCTCATGTTCGAGGATCGTAGGCTGATCGTAGCAGACCGACATGTCAACGGCGTATAAGTGAGGCGCGGGAAAACATGAACTGGAAGCTGTTACCCTGAGGAGTCGAATCTGATTGGAAACGAGGTGAGTTCGTTGGCAGAAGTTCAAGTTCACGAAGGCGAGAGCCTGGAGAACGCGCTCAAGCGCTTCAAGCGAAAAGTCATGACCGAAGACATCATTAAAGACATCAAACGGCATGCGTTCTATTTGAAGCCTGGCGAGAAGAAGCGCACCAAGGCGGCTCTGGCTCGCAAACGCGCGCGTAAGAAGCGTCCGAGAGACGGCGAACCGGATCGAGCGTCGTAGTCGACAGAGCGATCTGGCCCGCAAGCAGCACTCAGTCTATGAATGACGAACAGCGCAAGTCGATCGCGCTCGAATACCTCAAGGCGCTGGACAACGGTGGCGTGACGTCATCCGGCGGGTCGATCTTCGATCTGTTCGCGCAGGACGCCCAGGTATACTTCCCCAAGTGGGGTGTGGCTAAGGGAAGGGAGCAACTCGAGAAGTTGTTCGCCGACCTTGGAGGCACGCTCAAATCGATAACTCACCACTATTCCGGCCTGAACTGGATTTTCTCCGGCGGTGACACCATCGTGTGCGAGGGGACCAGCCACGGCGAACATGTGGATGGGCCATGGCGCGCCGGCAATCCGGATTGGGGCGCAGGCCGCTGGTGCGATGTGTTCGAGATTCGCGACGGCCTGATCCAGCGCTGCTTTATTTATCTGGACCCGGACTATGCGGGCAAGGACACCGGACGCTATCCTTGGATCAAATAAAACATGGCGCAATCATCAATACAACTTGGTCCCATCGGAATCTGGACGCGGCAATTCGAGGATCAACCCGCCGCGAAAGCTCAGGAGACGGCTCGCGAGCTGGAAGAGCTCGGCTACGGCGCCATCTGGTTCGGAGAAGCACTCGGGCGTGAAGTGCTCACCAACGCTGGCCTGCTGCTGGCCGGCACCAAACGAATTGTCATCGCCACCGGTATCGCAAACATCTACGCGCGCGACGCAGTCGCGATGGCATGCGGGCAGAAGACGCTGGCTGAGGCGTATCCCAATCGATTTTTGCTGGGCCTCGGCGTGAGCCACATTCCACTGGTGGAAAAGTTGCGGGGGCATCGTTATGAGAAGCCAGTGGCCACCATGCGCGCTTTTTTGGAAGCCATGGATCAGGCCCCGTACAACTCCGTTGCTCCTCCGACCAAACCGGCGCGTGTTCTCGCGGCGCTGGGTCCGAAGATGCTGGAACTCTCCGGTACGCTCGCCAACGGCGCGCATCCCTACAACACAAATCCGGAACATACGGCACAGGCGCGCGAGATCCTAGGGCCGCAGCCATATCTCTGTCCGGAGCAAGCGGTGGTGCTGGAGACCGATCCCCAGAAAGCACGCGGCATCGGACGAGCGTTCCTCGGTTTTTATCTATCGCTGCCGAACTACGCCAACAATCTTCTGCGGCTCGGCTTTGACGAAGGCGATTTCAAAGACGGCGGAAGCAATCGGCTCATTGACGCGATCATCGCATGGGGTGATCTGAGCGCGATCCGCAATCGAATTCGTGAGCATCATTCGGCTGGCGCGGACCACGTTTGTATTCAGGTGCTGACCGCGGATCCAAAGGCGCTGCCGTTGAAGGAATGGCGAGAACTCGCGGTGCTAGCGAAATAAATCTTGCTCCGGTTTGCGGAGCAGGGAACGCGCGGAGCCTTCGGCGGATTGAAACTCGTACCCGCGAATCAGCACCACCGGACATCCGGCGGGTTTGGGCATCAGGAGTCCAGCGGCTGCGGCCAACTGGTCCGCCACAGCAATGATGGTGCTGGCGAGCTTCCGGCCGTGACGGTCCGTGCGTCCGCGCTGATCGTCCAATGGGTCGAGACCCGCGACGCCGATGGCAACATCCACCAGCCCCTCCCTCCACGGCCTTCCGAAGGTATCGGTGATGATCACCGCACCACACCCCAGGCTTGCGAGCAGACGGCGCGCCGACGCGTCGGGATCAATGGGCAGGATGGTTGCGAAGTTGTCACCGTCGTTGTTGGATTGAACGACGTTCGATTGATCGACGCCCGCGTTGGCGCAGACCAAGCCGTGCTGCGTTTCTGAGATGATAACGCCGCGATCCATTTTGACGATGCGTCGCGATTGAGAAAGGATCAGCTCGATCAGGCGCGCGTCTTTATTCCATTCGGTGGCCCAGGACTGCGCGAGCGATGAAGGTTGAATTTCGCGGAGATCTACGACGGCGCCTTCCGCTTTCGAAACGATCTTTTGCGCGACCGCAACGATGACGGATTGATCAATCTCAGCGGCCTCACGGATGAGCGCCGCGAGGTCATCGCCCGGCCGCACCTCGGGCAGCGTAGATAAGGCTACGATTTCGACGCGCATGCGGCTCGCAGGAAGGATGAAACTGGACAATCAGGTGAACGGGCCAGGAGTTCGGCCACGTCATCTGGCGTGTCGACGTCGAACATCAGTCCGGGAAGACGGAGCACATCCGCATCCAAGCCCTTCGAGCGCGCCTGATCGAGATGTGCGCGGAAGCTGCCGGGACCAAAGCGGCTCTCGATGCAATTGGGCGGCGTGCGTACCAGCGCATTGGTGCCGGTGCCATCGGAGGATGGTACAACGATCAGGGCGGGGCGTAATCCGGCGTTCGATGCAGCGGCGAGCCGCGTGAAATCGGCGGGCGTCACGGTGGGAACATCGATGGGGACCAACAGAACCGTGGATGCGCCCATTTCCATTGCGCGCAAACAAGCCGCGTCGGCGGAAACGCTGTGGCTGACCTGTTGGTCTTCTTCAAAGACCAGCGCGCCTGAGCGACGAGCGTGGTCGGCGACTTCGGCGTCGCTGGTCGCCACCACCACGCGGTCGATACCCTGGGCCTGGCAGAGCGCGGCCAGCGTTTGCCGATAGAGCATGCGAGCCAGCGTCTCTCGATCCTCAACGGCGAGAAATCCCGTCAAGCGCTGCTTGGCGTTTTGCGGGCTCTTTACGGGCAGGATGGCGAAGATCAAGCTCGACTCTCCAGTGTGATCCCCAGTTCGCGCGCAACCACTCGCGCCAGCGACTTTTTCTCGCGCAGCCCGCGCATGATGGTATTGGTGACCACCGGCCGCATGCCGAGCGCTGCCACTTGGGCGGCTTGCTTGCGATCAAGTTCGTCGAGGACAAAGATGTTGGTGAAATCCAGGTAGAGCTTCGCAACCTCGGCGGCCGAAGATCGAAGTTGCATACTCTTCATCATCTTCGCTGCGGGACCTTTCAGTGCTCGGCCACCCACAATCGGCGAAATAACGGCCACCTTATCGCGCTCGCGTTGCAGCGCCGCGCGGATGCCGGGGGTCGCGAGAATGGGGCCTATGCTGATAAACGGATTCGAGGGACACAGGATAATTGCCTCTGACTTCGCGATCGCGTCTAATATTCCTGGTGCGGGCGCGGCCTCCGATGCGCCTTCAAAGTGTATGGCAGTGACTCGATCGCGCGCGCGGCGCTTCACGAAGTAGGTTTGAAACTCCAATTCGCCCGACGGAGTGCAAATGCGCGTGCGCACGCGCTCATTCGACATCGGAACAAGCCTGGAACGAACCTTGAGGGCCGCCGTGATTTCGGACGTCACTTCAGAGAGCGTTGCGCCTTGCCGAAGCCGTTGGGTGCGGTAGAGGTGCGTGGCCAGATCCAGATCGCCGAGTTGAAACCAGGTGTCGGCGCCCAACCGTTCCAGTGCCTCCAGACATCGAAAGCTGTCGCCGCGAATGCCCCAACCGTGCCGCGGGTTCGCCAAGCCTGCCAGCGTATAGGCGACGGTATCGAGATCCGGCGAGATGTGAAGACCCTGAATCTCAGCGTCATCGGCGGTGTTGCCGATGATGAAGACGCGCTCCGGCTCAATTACTCGCGTTAATCCATCCAGGAAACGTGCAGCGCCCACTCCGCCGGCGAGTGCCACTACGGAACTTGCCTTCACAATCCCGTGATCCTCATGCCGGAGTGTTTCACCTTGTGGCGCAAGTTCAGTGAAATAAGCAGAGCCGCTGCGCTTTCGAGCAGTCGCGCATTGTCCAACGGACCGGCATCGATGGCGCGCACGCCGGGGATCATCTCGGCGAGTCGGGTGACAGCCGCTTTCGCTTCCGCGCTGTCGCCGCAGATCAGCGCGTCGCAGTCGAGCGGATGATCGAGATTCGCCAGCGCCTCCGCACTCAACGCGTGAAACGCCGCGACCACTGGTACGCCGGGAACCAACCGCGCCGCTTGTTGTGCGGCCGATCCATCCCACAAGGTCAACGTGCGGGAAATACGGCCGCCGATTGCGATCTCGAGCGGAACCGTCGTGTCCACAAGGATCGATCCCGGCGCAAGGCTGGCGCGAATCGATTTGAGTGTTTCCACTTGCGCCGAGAGCGGAACTGTCAGAACAACGATGGCCGCTTCCGTAACTGCATCCGCGTTGGTATGGCCGGTGGTTTCCGCGCCGATCCGCGTCGCCGTTTCTTGCGCCTTTGCCGGGTTGCGCGAGCCAATCCGCACACGCGCGCCGGCCCGAGCAAGACGAAGCGCCAGTCCGCTGCCCTCCGCTCCAGTTCCGCCTACCACTGCGACGATGGTTTGCACGAGTACTCCTAAAATAACCCGCGCCAAGCACCTCGCGCTTGATGCTAACCTCAAAAGGAAGAGGAGAAACAGCGTGGCAGGAATTCCTGAAAACTACATCGACCTAACCCAAAAGAAGGCGTTTGCTCAATTGGCAACTCTGATGCCGGACGGCAGCCCGCATGTAGCGCCCGTCTGGTTCGAGTACGATGGCAAGAATATTCTGATCAATTCCGCCAAGGGGCGAGTGAAAGACAAGAACATCCGGCGTGACCCGCGCGTTGGCATCGACATCCTCGATCCCGACAACCCGTATCGCCACCTTTCGATTCGCGGACGCGTCACGGAGATCACCGAAAAAGGCGCCGACGAGCATATCGACAAGCTCACCAAGAAGTACACCGGACAGGATAAATATCCGTATCGTGGGCCCGGTGAAGTGCGCGTGATCTATAAAATCGAACCCGAGCGCGTCGCTACGATGGGCTGATCCGGCGCCGTGCTGCGGACTGCGCGGTCAATAGCCCGTCGGGGACATCGTCGCGTGGTTCGCGGCGGCATGATCTGCTGCGGCATGATCCGCTGCGGGAGCAAAGATTGGTATCGGAGCGGCCGGCAGGCGTTCCTCTGCGTCCGCATGTTCGAAGACTTTGCGAATTTGATAGGACGTGGCGCGCTCCGCTGGAATGCGCCCGATCGTTCGGATCAGGGCGCGGAACTCGCCGGGAGAGACGTACTCGCCGAAATTCGCTCCGGCCGCTTTGGAGATGCTCTCTTCCATCAACGTGCCGCCGAAATCGTTGGCTCCCGCTTCCAGACACGCCAGGGATTCTTCAAACCCAAGCTTGACCCAGGAGACTTGAATGTTCGGGATGTAGCCATTCAGCAGAACGCGCGAGAGCGCATGAACGATCAGATCCTCGTGGACCGAACGACCCGGCCGGGCGCCTCCCCTCTGGAAAAGCTTGGTTTGCGAATGGATGAATCCCAAGGGAACAAACTCGGTAAATCCGCGAGTCTCCTTCTGAATCTCGCGCAGCAGAAGCAGATGCCTGACCCAATGTTCTGGAAGCTCGGTATGGCCGTACATCATCGTGGATGTCGTGGGGATGCCGAGGCTATGCGCCGTGCGAACGACTTCGATCCACTGCCGCACTTTCAGCTTGTTGGGACTCAAAGATCTGCGGACACTGATCATCGAGAATTTCCGCCGCCGTTCCCGGAATGCTACCCAAGCCCGCTTCTTTCAACATCAGCAGATACTCGCGAAGCGGCAGGCGCGTTTTTTCAACGCCGTAGGTGATCTCCATGGGCGAATAGGCATGCACATGAAGTTCGGGCAAGCGGTCTTGATCGCGCGAAGAAGTTGGACGTAGTAATACCCGTCGAGATCTTTCGGGCAGCCCGCCTTGGATGCACACCTCGGTGGCGCCGAGCTCCACCGCTTCGACCGATTTGGCCACCAGCGTATCGGTGGAGTGAAAATAAGCGTCCGGCGAATCCGCGCCTCGACCGAACCCGCAAAAAGCACAGCCCACGATGCATACGTTCGTGAAGTTCAAATTTCTGTTCACCACGTAGGTGATGCGGTCCCCGACGACGCGCCGGCGAATCTCGTCCGCAACCCTCACCAGCGCCACAAGGTCGTTCCCTTCGACCTTCGCCAGGATCAGGCCCTCCTCCATGTCCGAGATCCTTCCCGGCAAGCGCTTTCTCCAAAGCGTCCGCAGACCTCAGGACGCGCCGCGCGAAGGGCTCGCTCCCAGGGAATCTCCCGCCATTCAAGACTTGCCGGTTTCAGCATGTTTTAGACTCCTTCACGAGCATAGCCATTTTCGGACTGGAGTTTCCGCAGGTGCGGTTGGAGGCGGGCGCTCACGAATTCCGGCCTCGAACCGAATTCCGGATAAATCGCCAGCCGCTCGCGCAAAACGAATCCCGCGCCGGCGGACCTGGCAGCCAGTGAAGAGATTTGCGGCCAAGCGGCTTCTGGATTGATGAAGTCCTTGGTTACCGGAGAAATTCCGCCCCAATCGTTGATGCCGGCCTTCAGCAAATCGGGATAGTCTTCCGAGAGCAAATTGGGCGGAGACTGAATATTCATCTCCCCGCCGAGAATCAAGCGGGCGACCGCGATGGTGCGCTCCAGGTCCTCGGTGGAAGGCTCCGGCGCCTGAGCCATGCGAATATCCGGCTTGGCGCGGAACGGTTGGACGATTACTTCTTGGATGTGGCCGTACTTCTGGTTGGCCGAGCGAATCGCCAGCAGCGCGTCCACGCGCTCTTCCGGAGTTTCGCCGATTCCGATCAGAATGCCGGTGGTGAAAGCCATCGATAACTGCCCGGCGTTCTCGATGGTTCGAATGCGCAGAGACGGCACTTTATCCGGCGCCTTCCAGTGCGCCCCTCCGGCGCGAAGCAGCCGCGGGCTGGCGCTTTCGAGCATCAACCCCACGCTGACGTTGGTCTCGCGCAGGCGGCGAAGATCGTCCGCGCCCATCACACCCGGATTGGAATGCGGCAAGAGCCCGGTCTTCTCAAGCACCAGCTCGCTCATGGCCGCCAGATATTCGAGCGTGCGGTCAAACCCCAGCTTCTTCAGAAACTCTTTCGCCTCCGGGAAGACTCGCTCAGGCTGGTCGCCCAGGCTGAACAAAGCCTCTTTGCATCCCGCGCGGCGGCCCGCTTCGGCCACGGCGAGAACTTCGTCCGGCAGCATGTAGGGCCGCACGCCGGCTTGCGGGTCGGCGCGGAAAGTGCAATAGCCGCAATAGTCGCGGCAAAGGTGGGTCAGCGGAATAAAGACCTTCCTGGAATAGCTGACCGAACGGCCTTTGAACGGTCCCGGACAGCGCCGCCGTCTCGAGCAACGCATCGAGCGGGCCTTCCTCCATCAAGCGAAAGCGCGTCTTCGCGCGCAGAGCCGCGGTCCCTCGATTCCACGCTCCAGAGCGGTATCCACGCGGTAGGGAATCGCCATTCCGGCACATCCCTAGTGTATCGCTAGTGTACTGGGCGTTATGCTGCGTCAATGGAACCACTGGCGGGAACCCAGGGGAATGCGATGGCTAATGCACTGACGGCTGTTCGGCTGCTTCCTGGTGCTTCCGTTTGCGTTTTTCATGGCGCAGGGAGACGAGCGCTCCGCGATTTTCGCTCTCGTGGTATGGGTCGTGGCGTTGATCACCGATCTTCTGGATGGGCCCATCGCGCGGCGAAGAGGAACGGTCACCGCGTTGGAGCGGAACGTTCGATCACACCACCGATTTTCTGTTTGTCACCTCCGGTTTGTTTGCCGGAGCCCTGCGCGGCGCGTTTCCGTGGATCTTGCCGGTCCTGATCACGGCGGCCTTTGCCCAGTACGTGATCGATTCGTACTGGATTCACCGGCACACCAAGCTGCGCGGGAGCAAGCTCGGCCGCTACAACGGCATGCTTTACTTCGTTCCGACCTGCATGGATATCCTTATCCGGATGGGACTTGGCTTTCTTGCAACCCTTGCTCACGATTCTGGTCTGGTTGCTGGTCCTCAGCACACTGGTATCGATGGGCCAGCGGCTGATGTTAGCCGCGCACGCCTACCCGAACAGCTCCCGAGTCGCCCGCCGCAGAAATAGCAGGCCAACGGCGGCGTTAAAAAAGATGAAGAAATTGTGCATGACGAAGCCGAAGGCGGTCATCTGGCCCGGCTTATCCGGAAACAGCAAGACCCAAAAAAGAATCGCCACCGAGTGCATCGGACCAGGCATCGCCGCTCCAAAGAATATCACCGGCAAATAGCCCAGCATTTCTCCAAACCCTACCGAGCCTCCAAACAGCCTCAAGGCCAGCGTATATACGACCACGCCGGCCATCACCGGCGGCGCGCGCATCGCTATCACCACCGCGTAGTGCCACACTTTGGCGAGCCGGAACGCCCGGAAAATAGGGCGGTCGCGCAGGGCGATTCCCGGGGCCGATTTTTCCGCTGAAGAATAATTGAAAAAGCACGAAGAACACAGCCGCGCCCAGGGCGATCCAGGGAATGACGTGAAAGGCCGCCGGGAAATGACCCCAGCGCAACATCACGCCCACGGTCGCCCACAAAATCAGGCTGTAAAACTCGCAGAACATGATAAAAAGCATGCTGGATCCAACCTCCCAGCCCGGCACTCCGTCGCGGCGATTCAGATAGAGCGCGATGGCTCCTTTACTGACCTGCTCGTTCACCAGCGAGAGAATGTACGCGCTGGCGCGAATGGGCAAGATATCGGAATAGCGTATTTTCGCGTTGAACCAGTTGATCACCCTCCAGACCACCAGGCTGTCGAATATCAAATAAAAGAAACAGTATGGAATCATGAGAGCCAGCCAGTGATACCAGTTCACATTCTCAAAGCTTTTTGCCAGATAGGGGAGCAGGCGAGCTGCCTTCGGCCGCGGCCGCATGGTTGAGGCGGTTGTAAAGAAAGGCGAAGCAGGCCACGGTGATCAGCAACGGCAAAAGCCGCTGCCAAGGCTTGGGCTTTCTTTGCGCCCGTGGCGGGGGGACACGGTCGTTGGTTGTGCGTTCATCTTGTTCGCTCCTTGGCCTCAGGCTGTTCTTGATCATCTCATCGATTCCGGTTAGACCGGATTCCCAACTCACTCGCGGCGGGTTGCGGGTCGAGACGCGTGTCGGCCGTGATCACTTCGACAACGTCCGCCGAAAATCCGGGCCCGCGAGACGCGCTGACGAATGGCCAGAGCAAACGAAAGCAATCCTTTGGGGATCGAGCTAACCCGCACTTCGTGGCCGAGCAGGCGGGCGGCTCGCTCCACGAGTTCTCGCTCCGGCAGCGAAACCGGGCCAACCAGTTCCAAAGTGCGATTGCGCGCGACCGAAGGCTGGGCGGCAGCGATGGCAGCCCGCGCCAGGTCGTCCACGTGGAGAGGCTGCTGAAAATTGCGGCCGCCGCCGATCAGCTTGGCTTTGCGGCCGCCTCGCATTCCGCTTCAGCGCCGCCGCGCCTTCGGTTGCGGGCCCAAGCAAAAGCGGAGCGCGCAGTATCGTGTAGCACAGACCCGAGTCACGCACCAGAGCTTCTGCCTGCCCCTTGGTGCGATAGTAGCCGTTGGAAGATGTCTCATCGGCTCCCGTGGCGCTGACCAAAACGATCTTCTTCCGCCGCGCACCGCTTCGCCGCTTCCACGACTGCTGCGAGTTGGCGCAACATTCGCCTGTTCATAGGTCGAACCCGGCCGCTCGACCAGAATTCCCGCCAGGTGGATGACTGCGGAAGCCCCCAGGAACGCCGCGTCGAGACTGGCGGGATCATCGTAGGAGATTCGGACCGCGCTCGACCGCCTGCAAAGTAGCGGCCATCTCGTTCACGGCGCGCTCGGAGCGGACTGCGGCGACCAGATCGTTGGCGGGCGCCCCTGGTTGGGATCCGCATCGCAGGATGGCTTGGCCGACGGCGCTGTTGGCGCCGGTGATGACTATTCGCATGTTTGGGCGGCCCCGGGCATGGGCCGCGTTTACACAGGGTTCACGCGAAATACAGTGGCTGCCGAGACCGAGGGTACTTTCCAGTGGGGATATTTTCTTCCCTTAGCTTGGAGCACGGCTGCTTTTTCAGCTGGATCTTCGACAATCGACAAGGTACGATCAAACACTTTGTCGGCTATTTTCAGACGCACGTGAGGATCGCGGACTATATTTTCAACCCACTGTCTGCCGCGATAGGAGGTCACATACAAATTGCCGTTATATACGGCGCACCAAATAATCACCGAGTGAGGCAGCAGAAACGGAGTCTGGGTCTGGATTTTGATCTGTTGAATATTGTCCGTGAATGACCAGTCGGTAACCGGCGTAGTGACTGGCTCTCCTTTTATCCAAAGCCCTGGCACCTTGCACGACAAAGACTTGTCAGTTGGCGGGCAGTCCTTAGGTTCGAAACCAGTCACGCTCAGTAACAGCAGGATCGCGACTAAGCCAATTACTATAGACCCAACAATCTTTACCAGTTTCATACTGAGGCTCCTAAAACTATTTCATCTCAAACACGTTGTCACTCAGGCAGCACGTGAAACAGGTGCAGCACTGGACCATCGGCCGAGTTTGAAGCTAAAAGCTGAGGGTTCTGTTTTGCTCTCGGTGCGAGCACGGCCGCTCTTTCGTCCGGATCGGTGACCGGGGACAAAGTACAGTCATATAAATTGTCGCCGAACTTCAGGCGGACATGCGGATCCCGCATCACATTCTTAACCCAGCTCTTGCCTTCCGGAAAGGGCACCCCCTTGCCGAACATCGACGTTATATATAGCTGACCGTTATGAAGGATGTAGCCTGTCGTCACCGAATGAGGAATCATATACCAGGTTCGCGTCTGCAGTTTGTCGGTTTTATATTGGGACACGAACGACCAGTCGGTGACCGGAGTATTTACAACCGTTCCACTAAGCCATAACCCCGGATAGTTCCCGCGACCTGGTATGTTCCCAATAGGGTCGAAGCCGGTGATCCGCAGAACCACCAACGCCAAAACTAAACAGACCAGGATTGCGCCTACAATTTTCGCTAACGTCCTCATGTTGGGCTCCTAAAGGTGAAAGACGGGATCTCCATTCGGACTTCCGACACTGAGCCATTGTACACTCGGCCGTCTCCGCGTGCGCTTCAATCGCTGGGGGCGTGTGTTGAAGACTGCTCAAACGGGTTTACAAGGTCTCGCGCAACTTAAGTGAGGCACGTGCCCGCTTGCGCATCATGGATTCGAATGAGACGCGAGGAACATCAATCAGCTTGCGCATTTCGGCGCTGCGAAGCAGGCGTTGAGTAGCGTTAGGCATGCGCGACGCAGCACGATCGACGGCGCCCGGCGATGCCGCATACATGCCGGCAATCGCGCGGTAGTAACCCTGCTGTCCTTTTAGCTTTTGGCAGCCCATTACCAGCGCGGCAAGCACTTCGTGCTTCTCCTCCAGCTTGGCAACAACCCCACCCCAATCGTCCAGGAAAGGGCACAGTGGCAGCAGCGTGGCGGGCGTGCGACGCAGCGCCTTCACTGGCCGGAGCGGATAGTGCCGGTGACCCTCGGCCGAAAGCCCGGTGTCCTGGTACATGCGAACTGCCAGTGCAAAGCGGCCTCTCGTCTTCAAATGTTCCATCACCGGGAGCGTCCGAGGAGTCTTCTTCCAAAACCCCATGCCCTGCGTGAGGTCGCCGCGGTTATGGGCTAGGGTCATTGCCAGACGCAGCAAGTCGAGCTCGCCATCGCGTTCCTCGGCTACCTGGTCGAACACTTCTTGTTCTCGAACGATCTCGGCTTCGATGGCGGCTTGTGCTTCCTCCGCCGATGCGGTGTCGCCGAGCTCCAGCATGCGGCCCAAGCCTCCTGCGATTGCGCTCCAATGTTCCCCGTTGTGGCCGCTGACGCCGCGAATGGATCTTGTTGAGATCCCCTCCTCCGTCCAGCCGCGGGCCCCCAGGGCAAATCGCAGCATGGGTTTCAGCACTTCAACGTCGGGTGTTTCGCGCCACGCGATACCGCGGATTTTCGTATCCACATCGGTGGGCACGAAGGTGGCGACGGTGGCATGATGACAGGCCACGCAAAGAGCGAAGTAATCCTGCAGCTGCTCAGAGTGGTGGAGATTGGGACGGCGAATATTTTCCCAACTCGCAAGAATGCGGAGGAAACCATCCGGCGCTCCGCCCATTTCGATCAGCCTGCCGGGCTCCGGCGCGGGCAGCAGATCTTTGAGATAAGGCGCGGTGTTGTAAACCTGGGACAGCAATGTTTCCGGAGAGATCCATTTTGCCCAGGCCTCCCGGAGCGGCGGGGTCAGTGATTCGGACAATCCACTAGTATGACGCGCGGGATTCGTATGCGTTGAACCTCGGGCTCATCCTTAGTCCCGCGCAAGAATCTGCCGGAGCCACCGAACCATGAATGGTTTGTAATCGGTCAGCCGGGACGATTGCCAGGCCCGGATGCCATGCCCTCCGCCCTCTACCTTATAAAGCTCGCAGCCGGCGCCCGCGGTCCGGAACTTATCGCAAAATCGTTCCGATTGAGCAACCGGCACGATATTATCGTCGGTGCCGTGGATCAGAAGAAAAGGCGGCGACGTGGCGCTGACATAGTTGATCGGCGAGAACTCCTTGAGCCCCGCCATCAAAAGATCGTCGAACGAAGTTCCCTGCACTGCATCCCGGACCTTATCGGGGATCATGCCGGAGGTGCGCACCAGGCTTGCTAGATCGCTCGGCGTGTAGAAAGCTACGACGCCTTGTACGGCTCCTCCGGGATCGGGTCGAAGGGCCGCCATAGCCGCAAGCTGCCCGCCCGCCGATTCCCCGATCAGCACGATTTTGTTCGGATTCACACGGTACTCCGAGGCGTGTTCTTTCACGAACGCCACTGCGCGGCGAACGTCACTCTCAGCGGCTCCCAGGTGCAGCGCCGCGGCGATCGGATTCCGCAGCACATCCGCCGCAAGCCGGTAACTGATGGAGAACCATGCAAACCCCGCATCGTTTAAAGGCTTAAAGAGCGGTTCAACGCTATTGATCCTGTCGCCCGCGACCCAGGCGCCGCCATGGACCAGTATCACCGCCGGGAACGGCCCGGTTCCATCGGGAATATGCGCGTCGAAGAGAAGACTCGACTTGCCGGCACGCCCATATTCGATATCGTTCAAATTTTCGGCATGCATTGCTGCAGTCAAGCAAAGTGAGAGCGCACAAGCGCTTGCGCATCTGAGGGGAAGGGTCATCTTTCTCCTTGGATGCGTCCGAACGCCCGGGGTTTCACGCGATCAGCCCTCGTGACCCCAACCCGATTGGCATTGGCTGGGTGTCTAATAGATCATTACATGTGGAGGTTACCAATTTTGCGAACAAAGCGTCGCGCCTTTGCCTTAGGTGTCCTGATTTCATTCTCCGCGTTGGCGCAACCAGCAACATTTCAAGATCCCCTGCTCGATCACATGATTGGAAAGTGGGTGCTTCAGGGGACCATTGCCGGCAGGAACACGACACACGACGTCGTCTCGGAGTGGGTGCTGGGTCATCAATATATACGAATCCAGGAAGTGTCCCGAGAGAAAGACGCCCGAACCAGCCGGCGTATGAAGCGATTATCTTGATCGGCTGGGATCCGCGATCGAGCCAGTACACCTGTCTGTGGCTTGACAATACTGGCCCATGGGATTTCACTTCCCAGGGGATCGGTCGCGCGAAGCGAAACGGCGACGCCATCACATTCCGGTTCGGAAGCAATGACGGCAGCGGCGTCAACACAACTTTCTCCTACGACAAGAATGCCGACACTTGGCAGTGGTCGATCGACAACCAGATGGGCGGCAAGATTCAGACCTTCGCGCGCGTAAGACTGACGAAGACATAGCAAGGGGCGTGAGGAGCGCCTTCACGCGCTGCTCCCGATCCGCAAGCGAGTTATGCGGCGCTAATTTGAATCGCGGCCTTAGCTCGACGCTCGTATATCCTTCCCCGCTGACGCTCGCCTTCACTCGCGCGTCTTGCTCAGGCGGGGTTATCGCGGGAGACGAGCTGGCAACATGCTAGGCTCGACACGTGGAACAGAGCTTCGAAACAATGTGGCGAATGGCCAAGTTGGCCGGTGGGATCGACACCACCGTCAGGATCGTCGAGACGGTCATAGCGACGGCGCCGACGTTCAAGTTCCGAAATTCCGCCGGGAAGGAAACGCCGATTCGGGACCTGGCCGGGCTCGCGAGGTCGGTGCAGGCCGCTACGTCAGTTCCTCAGGGAGCGTCGTTTGACGAGCGCGACGTGCAGTTCCTTGAGAATAAGTTCGTAGCCGTGCAGGCGGACATGAATGCGATGCTGGCGCAGTTGGCCAGTCTTTGTGGTTGAGGAACGTCGGGATCGATCTGTGGCACAACATCGGGGCCAGGTTCGTCCGGGTTCGGTCCGGGAATAGGGCCCGGTGGTTCCGGATCGGGATCATTGGGCGGTAGCTTAGGGTCTGGGTCTCGCATTACGGCTCGGTTTCTCCTGCTCATAGATCCCAAGCGCTCTAATCGCGTTTCAGCTAGAGTGCGCGTTCAATCCCTCTTGTAAGTGATCGTTCGATTGTCGTCATCGGTCAGGGCAAGTTCGGTTGCGGTCACGTTGACCTTACTTTTCCTTGTTATGCCGCTCATTGTCCACTCCAATTCGTCTTCGCCATTCAACTTGTACGTACCCTGGAGCGTCTGTCCGAACATAGTCATCTTCGCGGTGCCATCTCGGTTAAACTCCGCTGTCATCTTGATGGCTTTTGCAGCCTCAGTAGCGCTTGGGGCGTCAGCTCCTCCTTCGCTAGCGCTCGCCACCTTCCACTTGCCTACGATCAGGCTTTGAGGACGGGAGCCGCAAGCGGATAAGACTAGAGCCAAGCTGATCCATAAGACTATGCGCAACTTCATGTTGTCTCCTGGAGCTTCTCCTTCCAGATCGACCGTGCATAATCACGACTTTAGTGGCGCTGGCAGTCCTGGCAGTTGGGATCAGGAGCTCTCGCCGGCGCCCTCGAAATCGACGCTCCACTCTAACTTGGGCCGTGTCGCCGAACCAATGTAGCCGGTAAATTTGCCCCGGGCCGTCGCATTGCCGTCACTCTCCACCGCTAGAAAACTCACGACGTCGGGCTCGTGGAAATGCTCCACTCGCGGGGCCAGCGAATAGACTGACGCGGTGACGGTCATGGGCCCGGCAGACATGAAGTTCGCCGGCACCCACGCAATCATTCGGAAACGGCCCACTGGGCGCGGCCGCCCATGCCATTCGGTGTCGACGTCGGTAGACCAAAGCACTTCGGTGCCCCACTCGTTGTGAACGCTCAGTACCGGAAACAAGACCAGGGATGCGTTCTCGACCTGGAGTTCCATTTCGATTCCAAACTCCTGGTTTAGCTCCACCGCGGTCAGCGTCTCGCCATCGCGCGAGCGAACCCGGACACTGCGCAGTCTCGCGACGCTGTCACCGGGAGCATAGGGGCCTTCAGGATAACGCCGTTCGCCTCGATTGCCCCCGCCGACGCGCAGGTACGCCGCCGCCACTTCATGCACGGGACCTTGCTCGACCAACTTCCCCTGTTCAATAAGCAACGCGCGGCTACAGAGCCGTAACACGGCTTGCAGGTTGTGCGAAACGAACAGCACCGTCTGGCCGTCTTTGCCCACTTGTTCGATTCGCTGCATGCATTTCTTTTGGAATTCGGCATCGCCCACCGCCAGAACTTCGTCGATGAGCAGAATTTCAGGCTCAATGTGAGCCGCCACCGAGAAAGCCAGACGCATGTACATTCCGCTCGAATAATTCTTCACGGGCTGATCGAGATACTGGCCGACCCCCGCAAAGTCGACGATCTCATCGAGCTTGCGTACAATCTCGCCGTGCCGCATGCCGAGTATGGCGGCGTTGAGGAAAATATTCTCGCGGCCCGTGAGTTCACCGTGAAATCCGGACCCCACCTCCAGCAGGCTGCCCACGCGCCCCTGCAACTCGACGCGCCCCGCGGTTGGACGCAGGATTCTCGCCAGGATTTTGAGCAGCGTCGACTTGCCGGCGCCGTTGCGCCCGATGATTCCGAGGACTTCTCCAGAACATGCGTCGAAGCTGACATCCTGGAGGGCCAGGAAGGGAGCGGCCGGCGAGACCGTTTTGCGCGGGCCACGGGAAAACCACTGGCGCATCGTCCGGTAATTGGCGCGGCGCTCGCCTAGCTTGAACTCCTTCGTCAGGCCGTGGACGGAAATCGTTTTCATACCCGCTCCGCCAGGTCAGTCTCCAGATGGTGAAAAAGCCAGGCGGCGGCGCTAGAGAGCAAGACCGCCGAGAGGCCCGAGATCGCGAGCATGGTCCAGTCGACGGGGGTTCCGAACAAGCAACTGCGGCCGGCTTCAACCACGCCAGCCATCGGATTCAGGTCCAAGGCCCAGCGGAATTTCGGGGACAGCAGATTCACTGGGTACACTACCGGCGTCGCGTACATCCAGAGTTGCACCAGGAAGGGCAAAACATGCTTCACGTCGCGATACATTGCCATGAGAGATGCCAGGGCGAGTCCAACGGCCAGCGCCAGGCCGGCCGTAACCAGGGCAATGACGGGCAGCCAAAGCCACTCAACCGTCGGACGGTAGCCTCGCCACAGCAACATGCCCAGCAGGAAAACCTCACCGGCTATCAAGTCGACAACCGCTGCAGCCACTGCCGCGCCCGGCAGAATCGCGCGTGGAAAATAGACCTTGTTGAGAAGATTGTGATTGGCTGTGAAGGTGGCGCCGGCCGTGTTTATGGCGTTGGCAAAGAACATCCACGGAACCAAACCGCTTAACGCGAACAAGGGATACGGAATGGAGCCGGTTTCCCGGCCGAGCACGCGCGAGAAGACGAAGGTGAAAATCACCATCGGTAAGATGGGTTGCAACACCGCCCAAAGAACCCCGAGGATGGTCTGCCTGTAGCGCAACGTGATATCACGGAGCGTAAGGAAAACGAACAAGGTGCGATACTGCCGATACTCGGCGATTTTCTGCCACAGCGAAATGCCGGATCGGTCGATTATGGTCATCGTGTGAAGGAAGGCTGGGTTGAATCGCGAATCATCGGCGTCCCACCATCCTGGCGATCCGTTTTCCTAACAAGGAAAACGCGAAGGCTCCGAGGTCCGTCAGGCGGGGCAGATTATAATGCAACTGAAATTGGCGGGGCAGCGAGGCCAGCCGGAGAACGGGGGACAGGTCTCGATTGGCACGCCGATGCCGTTCCCAGTTTTCCGCAAATATTTCCGGACCGGTCCGGTCAAACTTCGAGAGTCTTGCGAAATAGCGCCGTTCCGAAGCGTCCGCGCGGATGGAGGCGAGTTGCCCGGGCACGTCGCCGGGGATCGAGGTCGGAAATGTATCCCGGAGGAAGCTCAAAGTAGCGGCCAAAGGTATGCTCACGCGGAGATGCTCGGCCGACCTGACCAGCCGCATCCAATCCATTTGGCTGGTCCGGAGTATGGTGAGAGCGTCCGCAATCCAGCGAATGGGAGCAACCCCCGTGGGATTGAAGCTATGCACGCAGACATGCAAAAGCTGGTCGGTGGGATTCAACGCGCGAGTCGCAATCGTGTTTAGCGAAAGCGGAACGCTGTCGCCCCAGAAAGCGCTGTCCGCGCCTGGAAACGTAGCCGCGTGCAACACGTGCCAGTGGAGGTCAAACTCTCCGTGATGGGGATGAACCAGCGCGATTGCGTGGATATGCCGGTAGAAGTAGGAGTTTCGCGGCGCCTCGGAGCAGTAGTCGGCGGCAGACCATCCGTCGCGCTGCAGCCTGTCGATAACATCGCCAGCCACGTCTTCAGGAACCAGTATGTCGACGTCAGACATAGGCCGAATCCCCTTGTCCCGATAATGGAGGACAGAGAGGGCGGCGCCTTTGAGGACCAAAGTCGGAATGCCATTCGCCTGGAACCAGGTCAAGCGCTCCTCCAGGCGACGGAAGAGTTTCTGATTGTCCGCCCAGTATTGGAGAACAACCCGCCGCAGCGTTTGGCGCAGTTCCGAGGGAAGCGATTCCTTAAGGTTGCGGTACACCAGCGGAAGCAGACGGCGGGACCCTTGTTCCAGCCCGGGAAATCCCGGCTCAGCCGCTTCCCCGACAGACGCGAACCACTCTTCAGCGGCCTCCACCGCCGCTGGGCTTTCCAAGAGAGCGGCCCGCAAAAGCAAGAGTTGCGCAGGCGTAGCGAACTGAAGCGATATTGGGCTCTGCGCCGCCAACATCTTTCGATTCTAGCTGCTCGCAAAAGACTTGCATACAGCGCATGGGTACAGGACTACCCTCCAGTACCTGGCTCCCAGCCTTCTATTTCGCCGGACGGATGGCCGTGGTACAAGGGGATATCGAAGAACTGCTGCAAGCACTGTTGCTGCCCGACCCGCCGGCGCGGCGGCTAGCTTGGGACCATTGGCGTGCCGGCATAGACCTTGCCGCTTTGCCGTACGATTGCCAGCTTTTCTTGCCGGCTCTGAATCCCTCGCTTCCCACTTGGCTCGCGGACGACCCTGCCGCGGGCATTTTCCAGGGCATCATTCGATTGATTTGGACCCAGAACCAGCTACGCTTGCGCGAAGCATGTGACGTGCTGAGCGGGTTGCAGGCAGCCGGTGTCCGCAAGCCCGCCGTGGTTGGACCGCTGGCCTGGGCGTTACTAACCAAGCCGCCAGCGGTCCGGGCCATTCCCGACAATTTGATGTTCCTGGTTTCGCGCGCGGATGTCGGCATAGCGTACCAGGCCTTGCTCGGCGCCGGTTGGCAGCCCTACTCCGAGGCACCATTCGGAGACTGGCTGGACTGGAGCGGCCACGTCTCCTTCGCCCGCGACAATCTCCAGTTGCATCTTTACTGGCGTGTGCTCACGACCAAGCCCGAAGACGCGCTCGAATGTGAAAGGGCGTTTCTGGCAGGTCTCGAGGAGATCGAATGGAATGGCACGCCGCTGCTGACAACCGCGCCGGAAGCCACCTTGCTGCACATTCTGCAGGGCAGCCGTGAGGCCGGCTCACTACCCTGGCAGGCGGATGTTCTACTGACCGGCGCTCCCCGAATGAACTGGACCAGATTCCGCAAACTGGCACTGCAGTTTTCGCCCGCTGCCCTGGAACGGCTTGCGGAGTTGCACCGATGGAATGCATTGTTGGCGCCGCCGTTCCCGCCGGATCGCCGTTCGCTGCTGCGTCGAAAGTTGCGCTTGTTTTGGAGCGAATACCGCGCCGCGAGCTACAGCCGCAGGGAACCCCCGCGTTGGCTGGGATTTCTTCAGTTTCTGCAAGCGCGTTGGAACGCACCGTCGATCTGGCAGATGCCCTGGGCCGGAGCAAGACGCGCGTTCCATTACCGCCGGACCTTGCTGCGGTAAGCATCCCGGGGACCGGGAGCGCGATTCCTACAAATCAGTTCCCGACGGCGTCTCAGTGCCGGCATGCAGCCAGTATCGTTCCCATGGACAATCAATGTTGAACGGATTGTGAACCTCGCGGTACCCGGCCGGCTCGAGGATCTCAGCCAGCTGCCGCCACATAGAGCCGTCGCACTCTGTCGATAGTGCGCGGAAATGATATTCCCCGAATGGAAACGAAGATAGCACCTCCAGCTCGCTGCCTTCGAGGTCGAGCGCGGCATAGTCGATGATAGATGGAGCCGCGTGCTTGCGCAGGAGTTCTACCAGCGGCGTTCCCGTCTTGGCGATTTCGCGGCCTCGCATAACCACCTGGCCGCCCGCCTGTTTGTACTGGAGCAGGTTCTCCCGGATGCCCGAAAGATGAGGATGTGTCGAGCCGTGCTCACCGGCCATATAACGGACCGTGCGTGGCGTCGCCGTAAGACACACGTTCTCGTGAACACTCCGTGGACGATTTTTCGTCAACTCCACGAACAGCGAATCGTGAGGTTCCACGCACAGCCCGCGCCAGCCGAATTTCCGTTCAAGGATGTAACAACTGCTGTCGTTGAAACCATTTCCGGCTCCGGCCTCGACAAAATAGCCATCCCGCAGCCCAGGAAAGACGCATTCACGGATCCACACGTCATTCTTTGCGTCGTTCAGATAAAGACGCGGGACGCCCGATACTTTAAGACTTTGAAACACGCTCTTCAGGGGTTATGCCGGACGCCGCCAGTGGCCGCCGAACCCGCCGCCCGGCGCAGGTCCAGCAGCTTTTTCAGCACGAGCAAATTCTCCCTTCGGAGATGCTTGTGCGTGCGCTGAAAGTTGGCCAGGTGAATTCTCCGGCGGACGAAAGTCTCCGGCAGCATGAGCATGTTGAGGTTCCCAAGCGTGGCGCGGCCGTACCAATCCAGAAAGTCGCCCATCTTGCGTTCCTCCGGAAAAGGGCCAACGCGCTCGAAGGAACCGCGGCGAACTAACATCGAGCCCTGCAACAGGCCAGGAAGGACAGTGGAATTGCACTTGATCTTAGCGCGCTCTTCTTCGGTCAGGTCCAGGCTAATAAAGTTCTGCATGTGGCCAAAGACCAGGTCCAGAGACGGGTCCGCCGCGAAAGCCTGGAGTTGTAGCTCGATTTTATTAGCGGTCCACAAATCGTCGGCGTCCAGGAACGCCAGGAAGTCCCCTGTCGACGCGGCGACGCCGGCATTTCGCGCGGCCGGATGACCGCGATGGGGAATCGCGATCACGCGCACTCCCGGGCCATAGCTGGAGGCGATTTCGGGGCCGTTGTCGCTCGATCCGTCATCCACCACCAACACTTCCAAGGGGCTGTATCTTTGGGCCAGGACGCTGTCGATCGCTTCGCGCAGATATTTGCCGCTGTTATAAATCGGAATGATTACGCTGACCGAAGGTCGCACTCATTCACCTCCTTCAACGGTAATTCGCCCAACGGCTTGTGGTGGCCGATGTAATTTTGAAACGTACGACGCCGCTCGACCTCTGATTCGGAGACGCCTGCTCTTACGCGTTCGATCCGTCGCTTCATCACCAGCAGGTACGCAGCGTTATTGCGGCCGCGGCTTATGTTCTGGGGATGCCTCCTATAGAGCAGGGAAACCTCTTGGACATGCGCTTTAACGACGTCATGTTCCCAACAGCGGAAGAACAGATCGGCATCTTCGCCAATTGGCATGCTCTCGTCGAAGAGTCCGCACTGGCGAAAAACGGTCCGCCGAAACAGGCAACTGCCCAGGTACGGGCCGCGATAAGGCTCAGTGCTATAGTATCTCCCGCCGGGCGCGATCCAGAACTGCCGCATCATGCCCTGCGCAATGCCGGCTTCCGGATGCTCTTCGAGAGAATGAATCAAAGTTCTCAGGTGGCGGTTGGTCCAAAGATCGTCGATATCCAGAAACGCGATCAAGTCGCCCGTTGACTCCTGGATCCCGTGGTTTCGCGCGGCGGCTGGACCTTGCTGCTCCTGGCGAATGTATCTGACGAATTCGGGACAATGTTTCAGCCGGTTGGCCAAGCCGTCGGTGGAACCGTCGTCGATCAGCAGGACCTCCAGGTCCGGGTAGTCCTGCGCGAGAATCGAATCCATGGCCGATGGCACAAAAGACTCGCCGTTTCGCACGGGAATTACGACGCTGATGGATGGCTTGGATTGCATTTTCAGTCAGGGACAGAGTGGCTCCCGAATTCCTTCATCGAACGGCCATACGCTGTGCCCAATATATTCCGAGTATCCCACCTGAAGAAGCTCGGGAATGGGTTTAATCTTGCCGGCGCGTAACCGGTCGAGGTGACGCTTGTAAATGACAACCACTCCCATTTCAATCACGTTCTTTCCCGATGTCATGTTCGTTTCGTGCCGGTGATAAAGCAACGATAACTCCTCGATCTCGCGCTTGCGCATGCCTTGCTCCCAGCAGCGGACGATGAAATCGAAGTCTTCGGCGAAGCGCATGGTCTCCTCGAAACCACCGCACTCGTCAAAGACACGGCGCCGAAAAACAAAGCTTCCCAGATTGATAAAGCGGTAGGGTAGGGAGCAATAGAAGGCGCGGCTGCCGACGTGCAGGAAATTGCGAATCAAGCCTTGTGCCATGTGGAAACCCGGCTCAGCATCGAGAGCCGCCGCCGATCGATTGAGATGTCCGGGCGCCCATAGGTCGTCCAAATCGAGGAACGCGATCAGTTCACCGCTGGACGCGGCAATTCCTGCGTTGCGCGCAGCCGCCGGCCCGCGATTGTCCTGCCGCATGTAGCGTAAAAAGGATGGCCCATTTTTCGCGCGCTCCCGAAGATCGTCGGTAGATCCATCGTCCACCAGCACTACTTCCAGATTCGGATAACCCTGAGCTTGAATATTCCCCAGCCAGGTATCGTAAAAAGCAGTTGCGTTATAGGCTGGGGCGATAACGCTGATGAGTGAATCGGCGCTCATTGGCTCAGGCTGCTCAAGAGTTGGCCGATGGCGCTGGGGATTTGCGTGAGGTCGGTCCCCAGGTTCAGCCGAAAACAGGGAGAGCCGCGAACCACCTGGGCGATCGCGTGCAGATCCCGCGGCCCGCTGGCGGGCAGTTGCGCCAAACTGCTGGGTCCGATGGCCATTAATGCAACACCTTCACCGCATGGCTCAATCCGGGTATCGATCTGGCCGGTAATCACGGGGACCAAAATGGCTTTGAGTGGAAATCGGGGGATCAGCTTTTGCGGAAACGATTCGTTCAAAAAAATTGCAGCCTTCTCATCCGGTTTCCGGTGTGGATTCCACACATGCTTTGCCAAGCCGCTGAATTTGGCAAGATCGCTGTCTCCATTGAGTTTTGCTGTGTTGTAGAGGCTATAAACTTCCCAGTGCTTCGAATCCGGAGAGCCGACCATACAATAGTCGTCGCTGGCATATTGAAGACAGGAATCGAGGCATGCCAAAACGCTGGTGGACTTGCCGGAGCCTCCCTTGCCGGCCAATAGCACGCCGCCCGATTCGGTTCCCACCGCGCCGCCGTGGACGAATTGAACGCCCTGTTCTCTCATCCACCCGTGCAGCAACGCGCGCATCGGCGAACCGGCTTCATAGTAAGGAAGCGGCGACGAATCCCGCTTCCAAAGAAAACCCAGATCCGTTTCCAGATCGACAATATTCAAAATGTCAGGCCCTGGATGATAGAAGGCCAAAAGCGAACCGCCATGCAAGTTGAGTAACTCACCACGAGGCCCGGTGTACTCCCACCAACGATCCGCCAACGTTTGCAGATAGGAGCGCAGCAAAGGGTTCCGCGCAGGCAATGAACCATCCAAAATCGAAATTGTCAGTTGCCGCCGGGATGGCTCGGCAGGCTCCTTGGTTTCGAGGTGGTCTAGCGCTTTGGTGAGTATACCGGCCCAGCGTTCGCCGGCAAAGCATAACCGGACGCCGAAGCCTCCGATCGAAAACGTTCTCTCTTCCAGGCCAAGTGCTGCGACGGATTGCTCGGCGTACTCCTGGAAAAAATCAACAAGCGCCTTCATGCTTCCGGGGAGCCAGGCGCGGGGCCAGGCCAGCCCTCTTCGCCGACTTCATGCACCGGGTCCAAAAGGAAAAGGCTTTGCAAGTCGCGATAGGCCTCGAGCGATGGGATGCCGAGAGGCAAATTGGATCCAACACCAGCCAATTGCAGAGTGCCGCGGGGCGTTCTGACATCCACCTGGCAAATCAAATCTTCTTTCCGCAGCTGCTGAAAAAACGGATTCAGTGCGGTATGAATCTCGTCCACGCTGGCTGCATATTTGGTGGCCAGCGCCTCCGCCACCTCCCTTTTGAGTGGCCTCCTGCGTCAAAAGCTGAAACGCATCAGCCGCCGCGCCCGCCAAACTGTGATAGACGCCCGTATCCAGATTGATGGCTACTAACTCATCATCGAATTTCTCGTGGATCACCGCCGGAGCGTTGACCCGAAAGCATGTTTCCGGCATTGGATGTCTCATTCTTGCTTACAGAAGCTGACGAAGCAAGTTCTAGTACTGGCAGTCAGTCGCCAGTACCGACGTTTGCGGCATGCTTAACGAATCGAAAACGGAACAGCGATTGCCTCGCCGAAGGTGTCTACTGCTTCATCCCAGCCCGCTCCGGCGTCCATCTTTACCTGCTGGCAAATGGGCCGCTCTGGGATATCGAAGATGCGGCCGGTCACTCGTCCCCAACCACCGGCGTCTAAACACTGAGCAAACACGGTGTAGCGTCCCGCGGATGGGGCGCGGAAATATACCGCTGTGTCGGAGGCGAAGCGGAACAGTCTTCCTGAAACCTCAAAGTGCGGCACGGCCGCAGCACCCTGGCGAATCGAGATCCGCGCGAACTTGGAACTGGGATTCGAAGTGACAACCACGCCCACCAAAATTTCGCCACTCTCCGGAAACTGCAGTTCTTCTTCTCCTAGCCATCCTCCGGCCCGGCTCATAGCATGGTATTGGTCGCACTTTGTGCACGGAATCTCGGGACGCGGCTCCGCCCTTCCCATCAGCATTTGCCGCGCGTATTCCAGCTTGGGGTTTCGCAGGCTGGCTGCCAGCCCATCGGTAAAAACATTACCGCCGAAGTCGCCCCAAAAATTGACGCAGCAGCCCAGCATCTTGCCATCCCAATTGATCACCGGTGCGCGCCACAATTGATGGCAGATATCGCGAGTGTATTCGACGCCTTTCTTTTCACGGAATTCTTCGCGGGTTGCCGCACCCAAACCGGTTTGAATGCGGACCAGATCGTGGTTTACTACCGGCGAATGATCCGGGCTCCAGGAGAGGCGGGGCATGAACTGCATGCCCCTGGCGCGCGCCATGGCACGGGCCGATTCGATTTCATGTTCATTGTGGCCCATTGCAACGAACTGCCAATCCAGGAGTGGAAACGCAGAGCCGCTGAGGCGGCGCAGATCCCGAATTCTGTCGACATGCTCGAGTACCCGCTCCAACTGCCCGTTGATGCGATAGCGCGAGTAAGTCTCCTGGGTCGCGCCGTCGATGGAACACGTAAGGGCCCGGACGCGGAATTTCACCACCGCGTTGAGAGCGGCCTCGCTCGCGAAGTTCAGATTCACTCCATTGCTGCCGCTCACCACAACTTTCCTTTCATAGGCGCAAGCCAACAAATCCGGAAGCTGCGGATTCAGAAACATTTCGCCGTAGTTGGAGAGCTCCACCTCGCGAATTTCCGGGTTTTGGTCGAGCAAGCGCTCGAAATTCGCGAGCTTCAGGTGGCCGGCCCCCAGCACCGGACGCGCTAAGCCGTTGGCCGTCGGGCAGACGGGACAGGCCAACTGACAATGGGAGGACGCGTCAATCTGAACCGCGCGCGGCGCGAGTAGATCCATGGAAGCCCTAGAATACCACCCGCGGTCAGGCTGACTGCATGATCGGCTGGCGTTGTGGTCTCATATGAACTGACCCCGCCAGAGGGATACCGTGACTCAACCCAAGACCTTGTGCATGGTTCCCTGGTTGCACCGCTTCACCAATGAACAGGGATTGCACCAACTATGCTGTACGGGCACGGGCCCCGCAAACCAGCTTCGGAATGAACACGGACAGCCTCTCGATGTGACTCAGCAGTTAACCGATGCCGAGCTCCTAAACTCTCCCGATGTCAAAGCGGTTCGCTTGGCCATGTTGCGGGGGGAATGGCCGGCCGCTTGTGAGCGTTGCCGGCGTTCCGAGGAAGCCGGCGCCATCAGCAATCGCGAGCATATGAACCGCCGATTCGGCCATTGGAGCGCGGAGGCGCGGGCCGACACCGCGGAAGATGGAACACTGGATCGGCCACGGGTGCGATACGCGGATATCCGATTGGGTAACGTCTGTAATCTCACCTGCCGGATGTGCGGCCGAAGCGCCTCGCGTTTATGGGCCGAGCACTACAACGAAGTTCAACCCAAGAAATATCAGGTGCCGGCTCAAGAGCTCACTTTCCTCCGCGAGCACAATTGGGTGAAGAGCCGGCCTTTGGCTTTTTTGATGGAACAGTGCCTGCCATCCTTGGAGTCCCTGCACTTCGCCGGAGGCGAACCCCTCATCATCCCGGAAATGCTGGAGGCGCTGGATCTATGTATCCAAGCGGGCCGGGCGGATCAAATTTGACCTTTCTTACAACACAAACATTACTGTGATTCCAGACCGGGTGGCCCGGCTGTGGCCTTATTTTCGCAGTGTAACGGTGCATTGTAGTGTCGACGGGTTTGGGGCCGTAAACGATTACATCCGGCGGCCTTCTCAGTGGAGCGACATCGACCGCAATTTACACCTTCTCGACCAGCACTTTAAAGAATGGAAACTGCGCCTGGTTGTATGTAGCGCGACCGTGCAGGCGTACAATGTTCTGCAGCTCGGCGAGCTCTTCGATTATCTGGCGGGCAGTTTCAAGCAGGTTGTGCCGGCGCCAGTGCTCGTTCCGTTATATGAGCCGGCGTATTTGTCGATCCGAATTCTGCCGGCGCATGTCAAAGAGGTGGCGCGCCAGAGGCTGCTGGCCGAACGCGCGAAAGCCTTTGCCAGTAAACGGTCGATACACCAAAATGTTTTGAGTACGATTGACACCACGCTGGCCTACCTGGATGAATCGTTGCCCCTGAAGCATTTCATGGACTTTCTTTACTTCAGTGAGAAGTCCGATCGCGAGTTCGGCGATTCGTGGCGGCGCGCCTGTCCGGAACTGGCTCGCCTCTTACGCGACGGGGAACAGCGGAGCGCGTAGAGCATCGATCAGACGATCCACCCGTTCACCCCAGTCGTTCCGCGCGGCGAACGCCGTGCGCTTGAGAATCTGTTCTGCCGTGGGAGGCTGGCTCGCAAGCTTTTCCAGCAATTCGAATGACTGTTCACGGTTGTTATAAGTGACCAGCAGGCCCTGCTCCTCAAACGGCCGCATCTCCGGCAGCGCCGGAACAAGAACATGCTTGCCGGCCGCCAGATATTCATAGATTTTCACCGCGTGCATGCTGCGCGTAATCGGCAGATCCTGAAACGGCATAGTGCAAACGTCAAATTGAGCAAGGTAACCGGCCAGCGTCGCGAGATCCGCTTGCGGCAAGACATGAACGTTGGGAGCTGAAGTTGCCGCCCGCCACCGCTCTCTTGTTTGCTCGCGCGCAAAGCCCTCGGGGCCGATATAGACGAACGACCAGGACGGAAACCGGCGGGCCGCCTCCGTCACCCAATCCAGATCCAGCCAGTCCGACAACGCGCCGAAGAATCCAATCACAGGCCGGGGAAGATGATCCAGAAGTCCTTGCGAACCCGCGCCGTTGAAAATGCCGAAATCGGCGGCATTCGGAATCATGATCGCGTCGGGCCTGCGGATCAGCTTGGTCTCGTAGAGCTGGTGGCCCGACGTCACCAACACGTCGCAGGTTTGGGTCGAGTTCCGCTTCATACGCCGCCCCTCCGTGCCCGTAAAGTTCGCTAAACGCGTATTGGTCGTCCAGGCAATCGTAGGCGATCGGCCATCCGAAATGCAGGCGCAAGCTTTGCGCCAGCGGTGTCCAACCGGGAAAGTTGACCAGCTGAACGGCCGCGCCGATCCGGCTAGCCCTGCGTAATTGGTCCAGGGCGCCGATCATCAGCTCCAGAACAGTGGGATACCAGGAAAAATGATAGATGTCGCCGGCGAATCCCGGTAGCTGAATCTCGAAGACGTTGTCCATGAGCTTGCGCGGATTTGTGGTTCCAGTAAAACGCTCAGCGGAAATCAGCTGCACGTCTATCCAGAAGACACGATATCCGCGTCTTGCGAGGCCGCTGGCGAAGTGGTGTGGCCGCTGAGTCAGATCGCTCCATCGCAGGATGTTGAGGAAGACCAGGTCGACGAGTCCAGACGCTGGCGCGGCTGGCTCTTGAATGGTGGTTACGGCGGCCAACCGGCGACGCGCCTCGTCAACCGCACGCACCTCCATTGGATGGCCAGGCCTTTGGCGGAGCATGCGTCGCGCGCGATATTCAATTTCATGGCGCCGCGCGATGAGGCTTTCTTCCCAGACCCCGCCTTTGACAGCATTCAGGAAATCCAGCCGGCCTTTCACTGCCGCTGGCGCGGGCGCCGGGAAGGCACTCATTACGGACTCGGCATCCTCGGCGCTCTCGCTCCTGTCTCCCGGCCATCGGTTCCGTTCACACGTTACAGCCGGTTCAAACCACACGTTGGTTGCTTGGCTTAAGCGCAGCGCAAAATCCCATTCGGTGAAGGACTGAAGGTCCTCCCGAAACCCGTTTGCAGGCAGGCACGAGCGATGCTGAATCCAGCACGCTAGAGGAGCCCAAGCGCCGAGCAGCAGACGCTCCGGCTTAGCTTCAAATTCCCCAACCACCGCGCGCGGCACCTTGGTTGATGAGTGGATCGCGATGCTCCAAGCGGTGTACGCTGCCTGGCACTTGCTCGCTTCGAGCGCTTGATGCAGGATCTCGAGGTGATAGGGAAAATAGATATCGCCCGCCGGTAAGTATGCAAGATACTCGCCTTGCGCCGCCGCAACCCCCGCGTTCCATAAAGAACCCATCCGCATCTTGCGGGTTACCGGGAACGGTCACTCGGCGGATGCGCAGATTTAGAACCAGTTCGGCAGGGAGACTGGGCAGTTCCTGCTCATGCCTCGATACAACCACGGTCTCAAAACCAGTGACCGTCTGGTTCGCGAGGCTGGCCAGCGAATCGGCTAATCTCCCAGCCGCGTCGGCCCCAACGGCGACAATAACACTCGTCGAAGGCACTGCTTTTTTCTGCCGGGTCCCTGGGGAGAATGAACGGGATAAGACGCTGGCCCTCTCCAGGAAGACTTTTTCATTGCGAAACAACCACTCGTCGTGATCGATCTGATTTTCCTCAAATGTCTTGCTAACGTGATTGAATACAAAAACACCAGGATTCACCGCCATCGACCAGCCCGCCATGCGGGCGCGCAAACAGAAATCGTCATCCTCATAGGTGCCTAATTGGTAAATCTCGTCGAGACCGCCTAGGGATTCCCAAAGTTCGCGGCGAATCATTACGCAGAAAAAGAATAACCGCCGCGGCTCCTCAATCAAATTCTGCGGCTCCTCATCAAATGCCGGCCTGCTTCCGACGGACCGGCAACCAACTGAGGACCAGGGCCGCAATGGTTGGTAACAGGGCTCACGATGCCGATCCTGGAATCGGTCCGTATAGCTTCGATCATTCCGTCCAGCCATCCGTCCGTGACGACGGAATCGCTATTCAAGAGCAGAAGAAAATCGTGCTGAGCCTTGCGAGCACCCGCGTTCGCCGCTCCCGCGAATCCGAGCGGGCGATCGAAGCTAAGAACGATGAGGCCCGCCCGGCGCGGTATTTCCGAGGATAGCCATCGCGCCACGTCGGGAGACGATCCATTGTCGACCACGATCACTTCGAACTCGACTCGGGTGGCCGCGCGGTAAACGCTTTCCAGGCACTCGCGGGCATACTCCAGCGCGTTGTAAACCGGAATGATGATGCTGACCGCGGACATTTACTCCGGCCGGCCCAGCATTTTACTCAAACGGTTATGCAGGCGCATTCGCAGTTCCAGCGGAACATTTTCTCGAACGGCGCCTTCCAGTTCTTGGCAGCGCCGGTACAGGGCGAACATTGCGCCACCCATCCCATGCATTCCGATTTTGGAAAACTGCTCCTCGTAACAGTCGATGATGCGACGTTTCGCAAGGAAATCATCGCTGCTTTTTGCCAATCCATCCGGGAGTTGCCGGTATTGGTGAAGGTACTCGGGCAAGACATCGGTATCGAATCCCTGAATCGCCAGCCGGGCCTGCAATTCCCAGTCTTCATGGGCCGCCCCGCGCCGCTCATAGTACCCGCCGATCGCCTCGAAGACTTTCCGCCGGATCAGGATCATCGGACCTCCGAAAACGATCGGCTCGATCAAACCCGCCACTAGATTCGCGCCGATCGGCATATACTGCGCGATCGTGCTGTAGGGCGGCTGGTCTGCCGCTGAACAGGACGCTTGCGCTCACCAGGCAGTCGACTCCGGAAATCACCGCGGCTTCCAGCATGCGCTCGATCGCATGTGGCGGAATCAAATCGTCGGCATCGATAAAGAACAGATATTCGCTGTCGGAATGCCGCGCAGCCCGGTTTCGAGCCGCGTCGACGAAGGCATTCTCCTGACGCAAAAACATCCACCCCCGTGGTTCATATTTCCGGGCCATCGCATCGAAGACATCCTTGGCCTCCGCTTCGGTTGAACCGTCGTCCACCGCAACCAAGGCTGAATGAAGCGAGAGTTTGAGTCTCGAGACAGCTCAAGAGTTCGGGAAAATAACGGGCCTTGTTGAAGTACGGAATCGAGACGCACACCGATGGCTTGGCGCGATCCGTTGCGATGTTCTTTTTGCGGCGCGCGCGTTCGAGTATGTCGCGGTGGAAGGCCAGCCATGCGTCGTTGGCAGCCTGGTAGTCATACGGCGCGGCCGAAGGAAGGGAGTCGGACTCCACCAGCGCCTGATGTAACTTGGCCGCCAGCGAGCGCGGCTGGGGATCGAAAAGCCGTGCCCCCATCTTGGCTCCCGAGAACTTCGGGGGTCCCGCCGCCGCGCGAGCAAATCATCTTTAGGCCCGGGATCAGCGATGTCTCAATTACCGCATAGGGGAAATTCTCATAGGCGCTGGCGATCACGGCCACCGCACCCCGGGCGTGCTCTCGTAAGTAACGGCCCGCCTGTTCGCTATCCAGGTTTCCTTGGTGAACGATCCGCAATCCGGTTTTCGCCAGGTGACGCTTTACGGTTTCCACCGAGCCAGGCTCGTCCTCATGGCCCAGCAATACGATCTCTTCGATGGTTTGCGAGAGATCGGGATGATCGCTAGCCAGCGCCAGCAGCGCTTTCGTGAACAGCGTGGCGCCTTTGCGCGTCTCCAGGCGGCCAAAAAAGATCACGCGCTTTTTCGCCGGTTCTTCCGGTTTGAGTTCGACCTCAGCGGGCGCGTCGTAAGGCAGACCGAGCACAACCGGTGCTGTCCGGAACTTCCACCCGTCTTTCTGGACCCACTCCAGAATGTAATTGCTCGGCGCGATCACCACGTCACTGTGTTCAGCGCTGTATCGCTCCACAAATTCGAGATGCAGATCGATCGGAATTTGCGGATGCTTGCGGTTTCCGATCCTTACCCAATTGGATGGGCCGTGCAGAACCGTGATGCAGATGGGCCCTGGGGTTGTAGAGAACCTGTTGACGCGCACGGTGTGGAAAGCGAGATTCGCCCAGTCTTGGAAGTAAACCACGTCAAACTGCAGTAGGATCGGGTGCAGTTTCTCGGAAAGACGCATGGCCCAGGCTTCGGGCCACCGGTCCGCGCTCGGCGGATCGCTATGCAGCTCGATGAACTCGATCCCCCATGAACGGTATTTCTCGGCCCACCGCGGATCCAAGCCAGGGGTTTCGACTTCGGCGTGAGTCAGAATGATGGTGACTTCTTCGCCGCTGTTTTTGAGTAACCTCGCCCAGTGGGTTAGGAATGCTCCGACGCCCCCGGCGCGGCCCTGCACGGTCTGTACATCGTGAGAAACAAGGGCGACCTTGGCCATGCTGCGATATTAGGAGTCTAGCGACATCAGGGCTTAATTCTCGCGGCTTCTGTTTCGTCGGGCGCTTCAGAAGCTTCGTCGTGAATCCATCCTACCTGGGTTTGAAATTGCGTATAGTTTTTGTCCACTGGCCGATCGAGGCAGTAATAGTATGCCGCGAGAGAATAACGAGATCGACCTGGCGAACAAGTGAGCGGGGTGGGTTGACCGTGATACGTGTTGGTGCCGGACTCGAAGATCACTGTCCGGTTGAAAAGAGGCGCAATACGCGTCACGCACTGGGAACCGTCTCGCGACCAAAGCTCCAAGTGGCCCCCGTACTCGTCGGGCCAGTCTCGATTCAGATAAACAATTATATTTAACTTCTGGCAGAATGGTGTGCCCAAGGGATGGCGCTCAGTGTCGGAGTGTACCAGCAGGCGTCCACCGGACCCCGTGGAGTGTAAACCTCCGCCCCGAAAGGATGGATCTCCAAGCGGGGAATAGGGGTCCGCCCCGCTGAGAACTATGCCCATCTTTGCGCAAACGTCCGAGTCTTGAAGGCGCGAGCCAGAACCCCAACGCTTCCACTGATCCGAATCCCGAGACCTGGGATCGGGACAGTAGCATACTAACTGCTGGCCAGAACCGGTGGAACAAGTATGCTCTGATGAACCGTCCGGGTGTTCGGAAGCCAAGAGGACGTGCTCCTCCTTACTCTAAGACGATAGCAGCGTTCTCGGAACGTTACCTATTGTTTCAAAACGGATGTCTGCCGCGTTGTTTCACTTATATGGATCGTCCTGACAAGCCAAAGTAAGCGGCTGCGGCGAGCATGTGGCGGTCATTGGTCCACACCTCGCCCTCACCGGCCTCCTGGGCCGTAGTAAGGTGCACAGCGTCGGCAGTCCGGATAAAGAGATCTTGTGGCGCGGACAGGATCATTACGCTTGTCCTCCGCAGCAGGCGTTCAGTAACCGGTATGAGATTCCAAAGCCCGTCTTCGATATGAGCGGAAAAGCGAGAGGCCAGGTCACTCACTTTGGCCTGTGAGTACGAATCTTCCCGCACTCGGCGGTGAAGCACCGCATGAAACTCGGCCAGGGCCCAGAGCGATGAATAGATGGTATCCGCATTCCGGACAAGCGCGCGAACGCGGGAGGAATCCGGTTCATTGAAGTAGAACTTCGCTATATAGGACGTGTCGAAATACAAGCCTATCGACCTCGATCGTCCCCGATGATCTTCGTGCTGTCGCTAACTCGGGGCATCCGATCCCAGACTCTTTGCATGGACGCGAAGATCCTGGCCTTCTTTGATGCGACCATGCGGCGCGGAGAGGTTACAGGGCGCAATTCCGCAACCGGTTCGCCACGCCTCTCGATCACGATTACTCCGCCCTCGGCAGCCTCGCGCACTAACTTCGACGTGTTGATGTGCAACTCGCGGACGGACGTCGTTCTCATATGCTACATTGTAGCACCTGACTTGCCTCTGGAAATGTTTCAAGGCTTGGCTGTCGCAGTGGCGGTGATGAACTTCAGCAGATCGGCGTTAATGGTGTCCGCTTCCGTGGTGGGCATGCCGTGCGGGAAGCCTTTGTAGCTGATAAAAGTCCCGTTCTTCAGCAATTCAGCGGACCGCGGACCGGCGGCGACATAAGGCACGATCTGATCGTCCTCGCTGTGCATGACCAAGACCGGAACGTTGATCTTCTTGAGATCTTCCGTGAAATCCGTTTGGGAAAAGGCCACGATACCGTCGTAATGCGCTTTGGCTCCGCCCATCATGCCCTGGCGCCACCAATTTTCAATGACAGCCTCTGAAGCTTTCGCGCCCGGCCGGTTGTAGCCATAGAAAGGCCCTGATGGCACGTCGCGATAGAATTGCGAACGATTGGCGGCGAGTTGCGCCTGCAGACCATCGAACACTTCCTTGGGAAGGCCGAGCGGATTGGCAGCAGTCTTCACCATCAGCGGAGGCACCGCGCTGATCAGCGCCGCCTTGCTCACCCGGCTTTCGCCATGCCGAGCCAGATAGCGAGTCACCTCGCCGCCACCGGTGGAATGGCCCACATGGATGGCGTTTTTCAGGTCGAGATGCGCCGTAACGAGCCGCCAAGTCATCGGCATAATGGTCCATGTCGTGGCCGTCGCCGGTCTGAGTGGAGCGGCCGTGCCCACGACGATCATGGGCGATCACGCGATAGCCCTTCTGCAGGAAGAACAACATCTGGTTGTCCCAGTCGTCCGCGCTGAGCGGCCAACCATGGCTGAAAACCATTGGCTGTCCTTTGCCCCAGTCCTTGTAGAAGATCTCGATACCGTCTTTGGTCGTGATAGTAGGCATGAGTCTACTTTAGCTGCCCGGATTGTCAACGGCCAGCGTTCGGCGGACACCAACACCTTGGGAGGACGCCAATGAGAGAACGTTTAGGTCTTTGTCTTTGCCAAATCGGGGCCCGGCGTTAGCTTCCGTTCCGCCATCTCCGCGCGCAACACTCGCATCCGAGCGCGAAGTACGTTTTTCCGCTTCTTCATCCTGTTGAAACGGGCAGCATCGCTGCTCACTTTGGACATCTTGGGGGGCTCCGTTCTACCAGTTACGATTGTCGCATAGAGCATCGAGGATTCGATAGTTCTGGAGTTTATGCGGGTTTCTTTATGGTTATACTCGCTACTTGGAACCGCTATCGTCTAGTGTCGGCTTGCGCGCGCTTTTCGCGAAGGCCCTCACTCTAGCCCCTGGCGAGCGCGAGCGCTTCCTGGATCAGGAACAGCTTTCACCCGAAACGCGCCGTGAGTTGAACGCTCTCCTTGAAGCAGACCTCGCTTCGGAAACATTTCTGAGCGGCATTGTCGGCCGGGCCGAGATCCGCGTCCGCCACGCCGGCGAGCGGTTCGGACCCTTCGAAACGCGGGAACTCGTGGGCGTGGGAGGAATGGGCGCCGTGTTTCGCGCCGAACGCGTGGACGGTGAACTCAGCCAGGTGGTTGCCATCAAGGTGGTTGAACGGTTGTTTCTCGACCCCCGCTCGGCAGAACGTTTCCGCCGCGAGCGCGAACTGCTGGCGCGCCTTGAGCATCCTAATGTTGCTCGCTTGCTCGATGGCGGCACCAGATCTGATGGCGTTGCTTACCTGGTGATGGAATTTGTCGACGGTCTTCCATTGGACCGGTATTCGGAACGGCACGACCTGTCCGTCGAACAGAAACTGCGGCTGTTTCTGCCGTTGTGCGACGCCGTCGATTACGCTCATCAGAAGCTGATCATTCATCGCGACCTCAAGCCCTCGAACGTGTTGGTAACCGCCGCGGGCGTTCCTAAATTGCTGGACTTCGGCATTGCCAGGTCGCTCGAAAGCGGCGATTCTTCCGAAGCGCGCACTCAAACCGTCGCCATGACGCCCGAGTTTGCGAGCCCGGAACAGCTTTGCGGTGGGGAAGCCACCACGCGCACCGATGTCTACGGGTTGGGCGCGGTGCTTTACTTCCTGCTCACGGGAAGAGTACCGCATGCGGGACGATCTCTCCGCGGATTATCTCAGGCAGTTTCCGAAGCCGCGCCCGCCAAGCCGAGTTCGTTCCGATCCGATTTGAAGGGCGATCTCGACAACATCGTTTTAAAGGCACTGCATCCCGATCCCGGCCGTCGCTACCCCGGAGTTCGAGAACTCGCTGAAGACGTGGGCCGCTTTCTCTCGCACCATCCGGTGCGTGCCACGCCGGATCGCTGGACCTACCGCGCCACCCGTTTTATCGCGCGCCACCGGTTCGCTTGTGCCGCGGCTGCAGCCACGGGTATCGCCATCGTGGCGGGCACGTCCGTATCGCTTTATGAATGGCATCGCGCCGCCGAACGCACCGCGCAGGTGCGACGCCTTGCCAACGGGTTCGTGTTCGACTTCGAAGCGGCGATTCGCGACACCCCGGGAACGCTTGCCGCGCGCCGCATGGTGGCCGCAACCGCGCGCGAGTATCTCGCGAACCTCGCACAGGACAGCGGTCGAGACCGCAACCTGCAGCGCGAATTGGCCGAATCGTATTTCCGTCTCAGCCGCATAGAAACGCAGGCTGGTGAGAGCGAGGATGCTATTGCCCATCGGCGTCAGGCCATTCAACTTCTGAAGAACCTACACGACGATTGCTGCGGGCCTGAGCCCCAGCGCGCCGATTTCATCCAGTGGTCGAGCGACTTGGCCCGAACGCTCCTGGACACGCGGTCTATCGAAGAAGCGCAGAGTATGTCCGAAGCGGCACTCGCGAATGCTCGCGACTGGTATCCAGGCGCCAAGGATCAGTTGCTGGCCGGAAAGGCATTAGTCGCCGCGCTGTCGGTGGCTGGGAATGTCCACTTCACATCCGGCAACATCTCCGGGGCCCGTCCGATTTTGGCCGAAGCCGTGGAACAAGGCGATCAACTGTTGCAGCGGCGTCCGACCGACGATGAATCGGCCTTCTTGCGTGCGCGAGCCGGGCAGTGGTATGCCGCTGCGCTCAGCGCGCAGGGCGACTACCGGGGGGCGCGCAAGGTGCAGGAATCCTCGCAGGTGATCCTGGACCGTCTGCTGGCGCGGGAGCCGAACAATACCACCTGGCGGGCTTTGCGCGCGCGAATGGCAACCTCCACCTCGAATCAATATCGCTATCTCGCCGCGCAGGACCCGTCACTGAAACCCAAGGCTCTGGATGCCGCTCGGGATGCCTATACGCTCGCCATCGCCAACGCGCGCCAGAATCCCGATGACAAGAGTTCGCTGGATGAAGCCGTGGTGATGACCACCCGTTACGCGACGCAACTGGCGCGCGAAAATCGCCGCGACTTATCCATGCCCCTGCTGCACGAAGCCGGAGTGCTGACGGATCGGCTGGCCGCCACTGACCCTTCCAGCCGTCGCAATTTGTATCTCCAAATGAATAACCGTGTCCTGCTGGGCGCGGTGGCGAACGATGCCGGCGATCCCCAAGCGGGTCTGCGGTATGACACGGAAGCGGAACAAATGGCGGACCGGCTGCTCGCCCGCTGGCCGACGGACCTCGACATCGTCGACAACAAGACCATGATTCTGATGAACCAGGCGATCGCCCTTCGACATCTGAAGCGCGTCGAACAGGCGCGAGTGCCTCTGCGGAAGGCGCTTGACCTGGCCGCGATGCTGATCGCCCGCAAGAGCGGTTCCAAGAATCCCGTCACCGACCTGGAAGAGTTGCGATACCAGGCACACATCCTCGGTCTCCCGGATGTCACGCAAGCAGTCCCAATTCATTAGACTGAAGAGATGTCACCAGATGCGCCTGTCAGCGCCCTGCTGAGGCGGGCTCGCGATGGTGATTCCGCTGCCATGGACGAGCTTATGCCGTTGGTCTACGGCGAGTTGCATCGCTTGGCCCATTTGGCTTTGCTGCGGGAGCGCCCCGGCCATACCTTGCAACCCACTGCCTTGATGAATGAGGCCTTCATTCGGATATTTGGCGAGGAACCGCCCTCTTTTGAGGATCGCGCCCATTTTCTGGGGATCTTCAGCCGCGCGATGCGCCAGATCCTGGTGGATCACGCTCGCACTCGCCACGCCCAAAAACGCATGCAGTTTCAGGTGGAACTGACTGACGCGCTAGCCTCCTCGCCAGGGAACGCCGAAACCCTGCTCGACCTTGACGAAGCGCTCGGCGAACTGGGGCGCGAGGATCCGCGGCTGGTGGCGCTCATTGAAATGCGCTTCTTTGCCGGCATGACCGCCGAGGAGACGGCTGCCGCCCGCGCTGAATCGGTCCATGTCATCCGGCACGACCTGCGGTACGCCAAGGCCCGGCTGCATCGCATCATGACCCGCTCCCCAAGGGCCTGACGCATTTTTCTTGCGAATTCTTTCGCGCTTTTCCGCATTAGCAGTTGCAATCGGATTCCACAAGGAGAAACAAAGATGCGTTTATCGATGCTAGCGGCGTTCTTATTGGCCCAAGGCGCTTGGGCGAGTACTATTGTGACCAGTCTTGCCGGCGGTACTAGTGGTTCAGAAGGGGGCATTCTGGTTGTTTCCTGGACCGAAACCGACTCATATACCGACGTCAACATCGGAGCCAACATCGCGGTCAACAATGGAAATCCATCGGAAGAGGCCACCGGCACGGCCTACCTGATGATGGAAATTGGTGCTGGAACTAGCAATGGGCGAGGAGGTAGCTTCCGCCCCGGTGAGCGTCAAAGGGAACCCCGGAGTGGATAGCATGACCACCATCTTTTCGGGGCTTTCGCTCGGGCCGGGCACCTACTACCTGGTAATCGATCCCTCCACCGTTAACCTGGCCGGCTCGATGGACTGGGACGCGGCCGGAACGCCCACACAAACGTTTGGCACCGGGGCCTCCGATGTTATGGCCTTCATCGCCACCACCACCAACGCCGCTTTCCCTCCATCTAACACGTTCGCAAGCGACCATGTTGACGCCGATTTTCAGCGTCACTGGAGATTTGGGGGTTATCACCAGCCCCACTCCGGAACCGTCGACCACGATTTTCCTGGCTTGTGGACTCGGGGCTTTGGCCGTCGCCCACAGATTCGTAATGCGGCGCTCTCGATCATAAACGGAGCGGCTCCCGGTCGCGGTAGCCGTTCTCGATCGCAGTGGAGCCCTGGACGGCGCCGAACCGAGCCGTGAAGTGAAACGCGCTTCCTTGTCCGGGAGCGCTGACCACCCAGATGCGTCCCCCCATGGCCTCCACTAGCCGCGTGGAGATGCTTAACCCCAGTCCAGTACCGCCATAATTTCGAGTCGTGCTGCCATCGGCCTGCGAGAAGGCGTCGAAGATCAGCTTCTGTTTTTCCTCCGGGATTCCGATACCCGTATCGCGAATCACGCAGTGTAGTACCACGTCGGCATCACTTGAGGTTTCTCGCCCGATTTCCAATGCAACCTCTCCGCGGTGGGTAAACTTGATAGCGTTCGCCAGCAGGTTCACCACGATTTGTCGAAGTCGTCCTGCATCGCCACTGACATAGTCGGGAACGTCGCGACCCCATTCGCAGAGCAGTTCGAGACCCTTTTCATGGGCGGGCACGGCGAAGAGCTCGAACGGCCTCATCAAGAGTTTCACGCAAGTTAAACTGCACCGGATACAATTCCAGGTGACCTGCTTCGATCTTGGAGAAGTCCAGAACGTCGTTAATGATGACCAGGAGCGACTCCGCTGAACTTTTTACGGTTTCCAGATAGTCCCTCTGCTCGGCTGTGAGTTCGGTATCCAACACCAGCTCGGTCATACCGATGACGCCGTTCATCGGGGTCCGAATCTCGTGGCTCACGTTGGCCAGAAATTCAGTCTTGGCCCGGTTGGCCATTTCTGCCTCGTGTTTTGCTTTGCGCAGCCCAGCCTCACCCCTCCGCAGACGATGTTGGGTGACAAGAAGGCGGCAGCTAAAGCAGACAAATGCGCCCACGCCAATGGCCGACGCCGCTATCGGGTAGTAATGCGCAACGCCGCCCAGACAGGCCATGATAAGGCCCGGATAAAGTAGAGGAAAGAGTTGCTGAAAGATGGTGTGCCGTGCCCCGGGGATTCTGAGCGAAGCGTTTTCTTCCTGCCTGTTCCAGCTCGAAGCGATCACCAGCGCAACGATCACCACAGAACCCCACACCAGATCGAACCAGTCCCCGGGGCGGGGAATTGGCGGCACGCTGCCATAAACCTCGGCCACGCCGCAGGCTATGCAATAAATTGATGTCCGCAGGAACAGCGATCGAATGGTGGGTGAATTGGTGAACACCCCGCGCAGTAAGAACGACAGCACCAGGAGGCAATCAACGAACCCGCTTCTGTTCCAAAGCGGCCCGTACATCGAAGGAGCCATACCTAACGGAGTGAAGTAAACGTACAGCGTGATCCACAACAACAGCGTTTGTACGACGTCGGCCCAATGCAGCGGATCGAACCGCGCCGGCTCGTAATCCGGCTCCAGAAACAGCGTCATGCCCAGTGGGAATGTTGCAAGTTGAAAGAGGAAATCGCCCACCGCATGCTCGGGAGCGATATTATCGACCGCTTCAGCCAGCATCCAGAATAGAAACGAAAGAGTAACCAACCGCCAGAAATAGCGTCCGAGCGGGCCGGAACGGCGGCTGGCGGCGAAACAGGCAGTCGCACAAGCGGCCCCCTCAACCAGCAACAGCAACGCGGAAAAGAGCTGTCCGTTGCCAGCAAGCCTGAACCTGGCTATGCACGCTGCATGTATCAGAAATAGCGCACAACCGATTGCGATGGCTCGCACCATCCGGGCATGATGCTCGACTGCTCATCTCATAACCAACCATGTCTCATATGCTTTATCGGCAGAATCGCCGGACGACAAGAATGGCGGCCGCGGGCGCCGGCGAGCGCGCCAGCAACCAGGGCGCGGGGCCAGCCGTACTATGGTTTATGCCCTACCGTATCGCTACGGCCGACGACCTAACCGGCCATGCCCCGTCCTCCCTGCGCGTCGAAATCAATCTCGGGCTGAAGAAGGGCTATAGCGGGTCTATGCAGGACAAGCAGGAGGTGCTGGATTTCATTACCAACCTCCATCGGCAGGCGTTGAAGCAAGCCGCCAACTTTATCACCTTCGTCGTCACGGATACGGTCCTGGTCTATGCGTATGACGAGGGTGGCCAGCCGAAGACCCAGCATGAACCGGGGCTGTGCCTGGTCAGCGATAAATCGCCTCTTTATGCCACGGACATGTCGGATGACGCGTGGAAGACGCTGGTGGAATTTTATGCCGGCGCGCTCGGAGAACATTTCGAGCAGGACCATGTTTTCGTGACGTACTTGCCCTCGGAAATAAAGATCCTGCAGCGCTACTAGCGAGCCGGCAGCAACAGGGGATACGGGGGGCCTTGCGTCCGGCGAAAGTATTGATTACATTACTTATAGGTCGGTGGAGTCGCCCGAGTCGCTCGCGGAGGGCCACAATGTGGAGGCCAATTGAGTAAAGGCAAAAGCCTCGCGGTTGCGCTGGCGATGTTCGCCGCGCCGGGTTATCTCAAGATCGCCCGTGCGCAGCACCTTGTCCCGGCTGCGTCGGCTTCCATCACGCCCGCTACCGGGGCCGCTTCCGAGCGCGCGCTTCTCGACCAATACTGCGTCCCCTGCCACAATCAGCGCTTGAAAACCGCTGGACTGATGCTCGATCAGCTCGACCTCGCCAGCCTGCACGACCACGCCGAGATCTGGGAAAAAGTGGTGCGCAAGCTGCGCGCCGGAATGATGCCTCCCTCGGGCATGCGGCGGCCGGATGCGGCGGTGATGGAATCCATGATCTCTTTCTTCGAGAAGGAACTCGACCGCGACGCCGTCCCCAATCTGACTCCGCCCGGCATGCATCGCCTGAACCGCACCGAATATACGAATGCGATTCGCGACGTGCTGGCGCTCCAAGTGGACGCCACGAAATTCCTGCCTCCCGACGATTCGACGCACGGGTTCGACAACATCGCGGGCGCGCTGACGCTGTCTCCGGCGCTGATGGAGGCGTATCTTTCGGCTGCGGGAAAGATCAGCCGCCTGGCCATTGGCGATGTGTCGGCGCCGACGCAGGCCGTCTTCGAGGTGCCTGCGGACACGGCGCAGAACTATCACATCGAAGGGCTGCCGTTCGGAACCCGCGGCGGCATCCTGATCAAGTATCAATTCCCGGCCGACGGCGAATATACGTTCAAGGTGAAAGGCGTCACCGGGTACTTCCAGGCGGTGCTGGGCGGCGTCAAGGGCGAGCAGCTCGAAGTCACCGTGGATGGCGAGCGGGTGAAGCTATTCGATTGGGATAAAGAAATTTCGACCACCACCGGAATGGGCCGCTCCACGCAGCGCATCCCGGTGAAGGCCGGCCTGCACACCGTCGGCGTGACATTCCTGGCCACCAACGATGTGCCGGGCAGCGAACTGAACAAACCGTTTGAGCGGACCATGAACACGCCGGGCTCCATCCCGGGATTTCTGTTCTATCCGCACGTCGGCCAGGTCTGGATTGAAGGCCCGTACAATGCCGCCGGCGCTAGCGACACGGCCAGCCGCCGAGAAGATTTTCGTGTGCCGGCCGGCCACGCCTCGCGAAGAAGGCATCCTGCGCGCGCACCATCCTTTCAACGCTGGTGAAGCATGCCTACCGCCGCCCCGCCACGCCCGCGGACCTGGCGACATTGATGGAGTTTTATCAGCCGGGCGCAGCGATGGCGGAAGCTTCGACGACGGCATCGAAGCGGCGCTGCAGCGCGTGCTGGTGGATCCGGAATTTGTGTATCGCAGCGAAGCGGAACCCGCCGGGCTCGCCGCCGGCAAGAGCTACCGCGTCAGCGATCTGGCGCTGGCTTCGCGGCTGTCCTTTTTCCTGTGGAGCAGCGTTCCCGACGATCGAGTTGATCGACCTGGCCGCGCAAGGCAAACTCAGGGATCCAGCCGTGCTCGAGCAACAGGTGCGGCGCATGCTGGCGGATCCGAAGTCGGAAGCGCTGATCACCAACTTCACCGGGCAGTGGCTGGGCGTACGGTCGCTCAAGACCAGCGAGCCGGTGGTGAATCTGTTTCCGGATTTCGACGACAACCTGCGGGCGGCCTACCAGAACGAAGTAGAACTGTTCTTCGGCAGCATGGTCCGCGAGGATCGCAGCATCCTGGATCTGCTGACCGCCGAATTACACCTTCGTCAATGAGCGGCTGGCGAAGCAATACGGAATCCCGAACATCTATGGCTCGCAGTTCCGCGAGGTGACGCTGCCTCCGGATCTCGATATGCGCCGCGGCCTGCTGGGCAAGGGAGCGCTGCTGACCGAGACGTCGAACGCGGCGCGCACTTCGCCCGTCACGCGAGGCAAGTGGTTCCTGCAAACGTTCCTCGGCGTCAGTCCGCCGGATCCGCCGCCCAACGTGCCGACGCTCAAGGAACAGCCGGTGGATTCCACCGGCAACGCCAAGGCGCCCACCATGCGCCAGACCATGGAAGCGCATCGCACCAATCCGGTCTGCGCGTCGTGCCACAAGATTTTTGAACCGATCGGGCTGGCGCTGGAAAACTTCGACGCGGTGGGCACCTGGCGCACCCAGGATGGAGACAGTCCCATCGATGCCAGCGGCGTCCTGGTGGACGGCACCAAGGTGGACGGCGTCGCCAGTCTGCGCGAGGCGCTGGTGCGCCGATCCGATCAGTTCGTGCGCGTGGTGACCGAGAAGATGATGACCTACGCGCTGGGGCGCGGCGTTGAGTATCAGGACATGCCGCTGGTGCGGTCCATCGTGCGCGAATCGGCCGCCAGGCAATTACAAGTTCTCTTCCATCGTGTTGGGTATCGTGAAGAGCGCCCCGTTCCAGATGAACACGAAAACAGGCTGGCGACAACCAGCAGCGGGCGGCCCGTTAATAGGAGCAATCGATGTTTATCACCAAGAAACACATTTCCCGCCGGACGGTTCTCAAGGGCAGCGGCGTAACGCTGGCACTGCCGCTTCTGGAAGCGATGATCCCGGCCTCGACGGCGCTGGCGGCAACGGCGGCCGTGCCGAAGCCCCGCTTTGTCGGCTGCTTTGTGCCGCACGGCATGGCGCCGGGACCTATTGGGTGCCCGAGCACAGAGGGACCCCTCGACGCCGTGCTTCCCTTCAATTGGAAACCGCTGGAGCCGTTCCGGGATCGCACCGTGATTCTGAGCGGGTTGCATTCCCGTTCGGCGGAACCGCCTCCGGGCGCGACCGGCGCCGACCATTGGGTGGCTGCATGTTTCCTGTGCGCGGACAAACCCAAGAAGACCGCGGGCGCCGATATACGAGCGGGCAAAACCATCGATCAGATGATCGCGGAAAAGATCGGCCGGGATAACCTGATGCCGTCCATGCAGCTGGCCGTGGAGGATCCGGGCGCGAATTCGAGCAACTGCGGCGAAGGTTACAGTTGCACCTACACCAACACGATCTCCTGGTCCTCGCCCACCCAGCCGCTGCCGATGGAACTGAATCCGCAGGTGGTGTTCGAGCGCATGTTCGGAGACGGCAGCACGGCCGAGCAGCGGAACGCGCGGCGCAAGCGGGACGAGCAGCATTCTGGACTCGCTCACCGGCAGCCTCTCCCGTCTGCGCGCCGAAGTCGGCTCCGACGACCGCAATCGCCTGGACGACTACACCGAGGACGTCCGCGAGATCGAGCGCCGGCTGCAAATCGCCATGAAGGCTTCGACGGTCGCGCCACACCGACATGGGCGTGCCGGTGGGTGTGCCGCAAACCTTCGACGAACACATCAAGCTGCAGTTCGATCTGCTGGCGCTGGCCTTCAAGGCGGACATTACCCGCGTGGGCACGCTGCTCTTTGCCCGCGACCTCACCGGCCGCACTTACCCGGAATGCGAAGCGCCCACGGTGGGTTTCCATGGCGGGTCGCATCACGGCGAAGATCCCAAGCGCATCGCCGAGCTGTCGAAGATCAACCAGTATCACGTCAAGATGCTGGCCCACCTCATCGACAAGCTCGCCAAGACCCGCGACGGCGCCGGCACGCTGCTGGATCATTCGCTGGTTCTCTATGGCAGCAACATGGGGAACTCCAATCAGCACGTCCACTACGATGTGCCGCATGTGCTGGTAGGCGGATTGAACGGGAAGCTCAAAGGCGGGCGTCATCTGGCCTATCCGACCAAGACGGTACCCACCGGCAATCTGCTTTTGAGCTTGCTGGACATGTACGACATTCACCAGGACAGCATCGGCGACAGCACGGGCCGGCTGACGAATCTGTAAGAGGAAATGATGAAGCCGCATCGTCGGAATGCAGCGCTGTCTCGCTGTGCCTGTCCGATTGCTCCTGAGTCGCCGCCGGAACCTCCGACGTTGCGGACGCGGTCATGCGCGGCGACCGGGCGGCTGTCGAAAAGCTGTTGCGAGCAACACGCCGATGTGAATGCGCCGCAGGCCGATGGGGCCACCGCGCTGCACTGGGCGGTTTTCCGGTCCGATAAAGACATGGTGGACCTGCTGCTTCGCGCGGGCGCGAATCCCAAGGCCGCGAACCGCGACGGCTCCACGCCGTTGTGGCTGGCGAGCATCAACGGAGATGCCGCCATCATCGAGGCGCTGATCAAAGCGCGGAGCCGATGCCAACGAGCAGCTCCCGCTGGGAAGGACTCCTCTCATGGTGGCGGCGCGCACCGGCAATGTCGATGCGATCAAGGTGCTGCTCGACCATGGCGCGGACGTGAACGCGAAGGAAACCCTGCGCGGGACCACCGCATTGATGTGGGCCGCGGACGAAGGCCATGCGGCCGCCATCCAGCTTCTGATCCAGCACGGCGCGGATATCAAGGCTCAATCGGATCCGGCGGAGCGCGGAAGAGGGCCGGCGCTCGGAAAATCGAACGATCCCAGAAAGCAGGTCGCGGCGCTGGGCGCGGCGCTGGCCGCCGGCATATCGACGCCGCAGCTAGGCGCGGCTGGAACCGCCAGCCTGGTCCCAATGTGTGCCAGATAAGCGTGGCGGTGATAGGCCGGGAGGCTCGAGGTAAGGGCAAGGGCGCCGGCGGAGCAGCCGGAGCTGAGGGCCTCGCTCGATCAGGCCGATGACGGCGGCGGCGCCGTTTGGCATTCGGCGCGGACAGCCGGCCGCCGAAAGATGGTGGTGGTCTGACGCCGCTGGTCTATGCGGTTCGCTCCAACGATCTCGATTCCGTCAAAGTCCTGCTGGCGGCGGGAGCGGACGTCAACCAGGTCACCGGCTATGGCTGGAGCCCGTTGCTGGTGGCGACGCAAAATCGGTACTACAAGCTGGGAGCGTTTCTGCTGGACCACGGCGCCGATGTGAATCTCGCCAACAAAGGCGGGTGGACGCCGCTCTATCTTGCCACCGACAACCGCAATATCGAATCCGGGGATTATCCGGTCCGCAAGGGCGACATGGATCATCTGGATTTCATCAAGCTCCTTCTGGACAAAGGCGCCAATGTGAATGCCCGGATGAAGGACAGCACCGAGACCCGCACGGTTTTCACCAATCAATGGCTGGATGAAAACGGCGCGACGGCTTTCCTGCGCGCCTCCCAATCCGGCGACATCGTCCTGATGAAGCTTCTGCTGGCCCACGGCGCCGATCCGAAGATCGACACCGACGTTGCATGTGACGGCGCTGCAGGTGGCCGCCGGAATCGGCTGGGTGGAAGGCATCACCTACGAGTGGTCGCCCGCCAGCACGCTCGAAGCCGTGAAGATGCTGCTGGACCTGGGTCTCGATCCGAATGCGCAGGCCGACACCGGGCGCACCGCGCTGCACGGCGCCGCGCACAAAGGGACGGCCGGATGTGGTTCAGGTTCTGGTGGACCACGGCGCCAAGCTCGATGTCCGCGATTACGGCAACACCGACAACCGCGGCGGCAAGGAATTCGCCGTCCACACCTGGGTACCGGTGGATTACGCCGATGGTCTGGTTCGCGTCGGCGTGCAATCGGCGATCCCGCATCCCGAGACCGGGCTGCTCATGCGCAAATTGATGACGGCCGCCGGGCTTCCAGCGCCGCCCATGGGCCGCACGCTGGAATCCATTTGCATCACCGACGCCTGCGAATGATTGTACGAGCGGGCTTGTTGGCCACCGCACTCGGCGTCATTTTCATTCCGCCCCTTGCAGCCCAGCCGGCCAAAGCCGTGAATGGCGACTGGCCATTCTACCGGCACGACACGTCCGGCACAGGCTATTCGCCTCTCAGCCAGATCACGGTTCAGAACGTCGGCGGACTTGCTCAGGCCTGGAGCTACCGGCTGCAGTCTAATACACCACCAGCACCCCAAAGTGGTCCGCGTCGCGGCCCAGGCGGCCCCAACTCGGAAGCCTCGCCAATTGTGGTGAATGGCGTCATGTATCTTCCCGCGGCCGATCGCGTGGTGGCTCTGGAGCCGGAATCGGGCAGAAAAATCTGGGAGTATGCGGTCACGGGAGGCGCGCCGTCGCGCCGCGGCGTAGCGTATTGGGCAGGCGATAAGAGCAATCCGCCGCGCATTCTGTTTACCGTGGGGCGCAGGCTGATCGCGCTGAACGCGAACACGGGCAAAGTCGATCCCGGCTTCGGCAAGGAAGGCGAATTGGACATGGTGGTGCCGTATAACTCGGTTCCACTGATCTACAAGAATGTTTTGGTAGTGGGCGCAAATACTCCGGCCGGTCCGATCGGCGCGCCCGGAAATGCGCGTGCTTTCGATGCGCGAACCGGCGCGAAGCTGTGGGAGTTCAGTTCTGTGGCGCAACCCGGGCAGCCGGGACACGATAGCTGGGACGGCGACAGTTGGAAAGACCGCTCGGGCGTGAACGCCTGGCCGTTCTATTTCACCGTGGATGAGCAGCGCGGTTTAGTGTATCTGCCGTTGGCTTCGCCCGCGAGTGATTTTTACGGAGGCGATCGCAAGGGCGCAAACCTGTACGGGAATTCAGTGGTGGCCGTGGATGCCCAAACGGGCAAATACAAGTGGCACTTTCAAACCATTCATCACGATCTTTGGGATCACGATCCGCCCGCTCCTCCCACGCTGTTCGATATTACGCGCGGCGGAAAGACCATTCCCGCGCTGGCTTTGACCACCAAGTCAGGCTACATGTACATTCTCAATCGGGAAACGGGTCAGCCAGTTTTTGGAGTCGAGGAGCGTCCGGTTCCCAAGAGCGATGTTCCAGGAGAGCTGGCATATCCGACGCAGCCATTCCCGTTGAAACCTCCGCCGATCGCGCGCGACAGTTACAGCGCCGAGGACCTTGTCACCGCCGACGATACCAGTGCGGAGCACGTCCAGGCTTGCAAAGACTTGATCGCGAAAAATGGAGGCGTGAATAATGCGGGCCCTTACACCACCTGGGGCTATCGCGCTGAAGGTACGCCCGTCAAGAGTTCGCTGGTGTTTCCGGGCGGCCTGGGAGGCGCTAATTGGGGTGGCATCGCTTGGGACCCAAACTCGGGCTACGCGTTCGTGGTGTCGCAGGACGAAGGCGCGCTTGGTTGGATGGAAAAGACGTCTGAGGGTTCGGCTGTTCCTTATGACCGCACCACGCTGGATGGCGCCGGGCCAGGGCGGGGAAACTTCGAAGTGCGCGTCGCCGGCGTCGCATGGCCGTGCCAGAAACCACCTTGGGGACGGCTGATCGCGGTGAATACGGTAACCGGGGATTTTGCATGGCAGATCCCGCTGGGCGTCACTGAAGGCCTTCCGGAAGCCAGGCAGAATACGGGACGGCCCGCGCTGGCAGGAGCGATCGCCACCGCGGGTGGAGTCTTATTCGTCGGCTCAACCGATGACAACCGCTTCCGTGCCATCGAGGCGAAGACCGGCAAGCAGCTGTGGGTCGCCAAGCTCGATCGGCGAGCCAACGCCAACCCGATCACGTATCAGGGCAAGAATGGCAAGCAGTATGTCGCGATTGTGGTCACCGATTCGCTGGTTACGTTTACCTTGCCCTAAAAACTCGAAGAGTCAGAATTGGTATTCCGCGGGCGTGATGCCTTTCGCGCGCAAGTACATTTCCGCCGAAGCGCGATGGTGAGTATTGTGATCCGACATCGCCAGGAGCAATTCGAGACCTGTCATGCTGCCCTCTTCGCTTTGGTAGGTCTTTGAAAGCTGCTCTGGCGTCAGCTTCGTCACCTGCGCTATGGCATCGTCGAACGATTTGGTCATGAATGCGAGTACGTCCTTTTTGTTCAGCGATGCAGGCTTGGCCGGTTTCGGTTCTTGACCCGAGAATGGCGAGATAAACACCGCCATGCTCTCCGACAAATGAACCATCTGCTCGGCGAAGCTCATTTGCGGAGGCGTGAGCTTGAAATCGTACGACGATTCCGGCATCTGGGCCGCTACTTTGAGTGAAAAGTCCCGTGAGACCTTCAGATGCTTCAATACGATCGCCTTCACATCGCCTTGGGCGAAGACAGGCATTGTGGCGGCGGCCAGTATCAAGACGAGGCTGGCGAAACGACGTTGTGTGGAGGGCATACGTAAAGTATCCCACCGGAAGGCGATAGCGGATCAGCGTTCCGACGGATTTACGGGGCCGGAGGCGCCCCGCCGTTCCAAGTCCACGTCCAAGACAAAATATCCGAGTTTTCTTGCGCGCCGCCAGTGGCGGAGGTGAAGCCGACGTAAGCGGGGCCGCCGTTCAAGCCCAAGAGCGTATCCAAACCACCCGTGAACGTAGCACCGACGATAGCAGTGGACGCGAAGTCCAGATAGACCCGGATGGTTGAGCTCCCGTCGTAGACGATGGTGGCGTAGTGGGTCCCGCCATCCGCGAAGGTAGCGGGCGTCGGCCCGGCCAGGTTTGCAGTGACATTGTTGTGATTCGGCGTATTCGCCAAGGTTCCGAGGCTCTGAATGCCGATATGCGGGCTGTTCGGATCGCCGTACCCGTTGTTCCCTGTGTTCCCTGCGTTCTGGTACGTGTCGAATTCGATGGCGATGCTATTCGGAATGCCGGCGTAACCGATGTACATTCCATACCCGGTCGATCCCAGGGCAGAGGCCCCGCCAGGATCCGACGAGGTCACTCCGCCGGCGGGATCAGCCTGGATCACAAAGGCGAATCCGTCGCCTATCGAGGTGGCGCTGGTGGATTTCGGGGTGATCTGGAATTCGAATGTCGAGGAAAACGCGGAGGACACAGGGATAGCGGTCCCCAACCAGGCCGATACTGTTTCATCAGTGCCGTTCGTAAGTTGGAGCGCGCTTCCGGTCCAGACCGGCAAAGCTGCGCTGTTAGTTGAATAATTCTTGCCGTTCAGGGAAAGCGCAGAGAGGTTGATGCTGCTGCTGATGTTTGCCGTGGTCGTGGCGGTGGTGTTTTGGAGCGAGTAGTTGCCCATGCCCGCTCCAGAGATCGAGATGCCGTTCACGTTCACAGTAATGCCGGTCCCAGGGCCAGCATTGACAAAGCTCGCGCTCATGTAGCTGTCGTTAATCGAGTTGTCACCGGTAATTCGGTTATCGGAGAGGGTGACGGTAGCATTGGTGGTGCCGTCAAAAGTTTTGTTGACCCCAGTTGCGGTTACTGTCAATGGATACTGGCCGATGGCGTCGGCGACCGTACCGCTGGCGTTGTTGTAGTTGCCCGTATTGTCGGTGAAGGTCCAGGGGTCGGAGCTGTACGTACCTGCGTTAACGTGGGCGGTACCGTTGAGATTTAATTCCGAGGCAAGGTTGGTGTTGTTCACGCCCGTGGCCGAGCCTGTCGCCGTGTAGGGACTGCCGTTGTACGTGACGTTGTTGTATGGCACGACCATAATAGTCGCGTTCGCCTTCGCGATAGTCCAGGAACCGTTCATGGACGTGATGGCATAGTTGTTGAGGCTGTCGCCAGCGCCAACGGCAGGCACCGGAGTCACCGTCCCCGAGCCCGCGCCCGGGCCGACCGGCATCGTAATGTTGTTCGTGCATGTTACGGTGCCGATGAAGGTGCTCGGGGGATTCGTCGGTGTGGGCATAACCGTGCAGCTGGACAGAGACTGCGCCGTCCCGTTATAGGTGCCGCTATAGCTGCCTGCCGTCACCGTCACCGGCGCTGGGTTGACCGTCTGCGACAGCCCAACGGGCGCGCTGGGCGCGGCGAAGTTGGTGTCGCCGGAATAGGTGGCATTGATCGGGTAAGAGTACTGCGCGGGGGGTGTGGTGCCGGGGTTCGCGAACGTGGCAAGCCCAGCCGGCAGCGCAATGTTCTGCACGGTTACCGTGGTGGGATTCATCGGATCCGTACCGAGTGTGATCGGATTCGCGCAGGGCGTTGTGATGACACTTCCGTCCACGCAGATGTTGTACACCTGACCGTTTGGATCGGTCGGGTCGAGCTTGAACGACAGCGTCACTGTCCCCGTGGGCACTCCGCTGCTGCCTCCCGTGGCGTCTGCCACGTTCACCGTCAGGCTTACGGGGGTGCCATAAGTCGTCGGATCGTTCGACTTCGTCAAAGTGACGGCCGAACTCGCCTGGCTCACCGTCACCGACACGGGCTGAGTTGCCGCCTCACCCAGGAAATTCGTGTCGCCCGAATACGTCGCCAGCACGTTTTCCGGAGCCGTAGGTAGTTTGCTAGTGGTCACGCTCGCGACATAGTTAGTACCGTTGAACGTTCCCGTGATGATGCACAGGGGCGTGAGGGTCGTGGAGATGCTCCCATCGGAGCAGATGTAGTACGTGGTCGAGTTCAGAGCGAAGGAGAACGTCACCGTGCCGGTGGGTACCTCGCCCGATGCAGGCGGCGCAACCGTAACTGTCAACGTGACGGGCTGGCCGTAGTAGTCAGGCGGGGAAGGCAGAGGCCCACTGTCGCTCACCTGCGGTATCGCCTGGTTGATGATGTCGCTGACCGCACCGCTGGCATTGTTATAGTTGCCCGTTGTGTCGATGAACGTCCATGGGTCGCTGGGGTACGTGCCTGCGTTCGTGTGGTTTGTACCGCTGAGATTTAGCTCGGAGCTCAGGTTGGCGGGTGTCGCCTCCACGCCCATGGCTGTTCCGGCCGCGGTTTGCGGGTTGCCGTTGTATGTGACGTTATACGGCGTGACCATAATAGTCGCGTTCGCCTTCACGATGCTCGAGGAACCGCTCACGGACGTGATGGCATAGTTGGTCACGCTGTTGCCAGCGCCAACGGCGGGCGTGGGACTCACCGTTCCCGAACCCACGTTCGGGCCCACCGAAGCCGGGCTGTTCGTGCACGTCAGGCTGCCGGTAAAAGTATTCGGCGCGTTCGGCGTAACCGCGCAGGCGGAGGGCGATTGTGCGGCCCCGTTATAGGTGCCACTGTAACTGCCTGCCGTCGCCGTCACCGGCGCCGGAGTGATTGCCCAGGAACCGTTCACCGATGTGACCACATAGTTGGTCAGGAAGTCGCTAGCGCCAACGGCAGCCACGGGATTAACCGTCCCGGAACCCACGTTCGGGCCAAACGAGGCGGGGTTGTTCGTGCACGTCACGGTGCCAACGAAGGTGCTCGGGGGCGTAGTCGGTGTAACCGTGCAGCCTGAGGGCGAGTGGCTCATCCCGTTATAGGTGCCGCTGTAGCTGCCGGCCGTGGTGGTGACCGGCGCCTGATTGATTACGCCGGTGGTACCGATTTTCGTGACGGTGTAATTGTTTCCACCATTACCATCGCCGATTACATAGCCCGTGGATACGGTGATCGGCACGCTGTTGCCGGCGTTCGGGCTGCTGTACGCCTCTGTCAGGCTGGTGATCGTATCGCTGCCGCACAGGGTTGGAGGCCCAGTAACGGTGGTCATGCCACAAGGTACAGAAGTAGTCGGAATTGCCGCCGCACTCGTGGTGCTGTCGTAGGTCTTCGTGTTGGTGGTCGCCTTAATAGTCAGCGGCGCGGGGGTGATCACGCTGGTGCCTGGGCTATTGACGAACGTCACCTTGTAGTTGGCCCCGCCGTTGTTGTCGTTCACAGTTCCCGCCGGCGCCATCACGTGGGTTGAGCCAACGTTCGGATTGTCGGAGTAGCTTTCCGTGAACCCAGCGGTATCGCCGGAGACCAGTGTGTTCGTGGTGATGGTGGGTACCGCTATGGTGGCGGAGTTGGCGGGGGTGCAAACCGTGCCCGCATTGGTATTAGCGTTGTAGACTTTGGTGCTGCATACCGCCGTCACCGTGATCGGAAGCTGGTTGACGGTCAAAGTGCCTTGCGTAATGCCGGCGACGGTCCCGCCAAGATTCGCGGGGTAAAGGAGAGGAAGCGAGGCAGCGGTATAGTACGTGATGCCCTCGGTGGTATTTGGGACCGCGGAAAGCCCAGTGCAGGTGATGTTGTAATTGCCGGCATCATAGTAACCGTTGGCGTTGGCGGGGGGAGGCGTGGTATATGCGCAGGTCACCCCTGCCAGTGATGTAGCGGCTGCAGCGTTAGAGTAAACGGTATAGGTTAGGGTCGGGGTCGTCGACTTCGCCGCGCCGTACGTCACCGTCTGAGAATTGGCGACGACCGTCATGTGGGTCACCTGGCTATTCACTGTGCTCGAGGCGCCGGTCTCAATACATGTGGTGGGGCTGCAGGCGGCGCCTGGAGGCAGGTTAACCTGGTTCACTTCAGTAACGTAATAGTAGTAGGTCGTGTTGTAGCAAGTAGAAGCGGCCGGACAAGTCGACCCGGCGTGGACAAAATCATTGACAGCGTCAGTATAGGTTGTAATTACCGGACTACCCGAGCTCACGCCTCCGGTCCCAGTGAGCGGCGGCGCCGCCGGAGTGCAAGCCCCGGCCGAACCATTGCAGCGGTAGACGTTATATTGCGAGGCTACTCCCGTATTACCAACCCAGTTCAAAGTGTTTCCAGTGCCGCCTGCGTAACCCGAGCTGGTGGAGGCGGGTGGGGTGACGGCCACCGTCACGCCGGTGGGAGCAAGTAAGCCGCCCGATACGACAAAGGCAGCATAGTTAAGATCGCCTGAGGCGTCCGCGCCTAATTGGGACGTGCCACCGTCTGATCTGCCCAGGTCACTGGTGCCGCCGTCGGATCTACCCAGGTCGCTCGTTCCACCGTCGGATCTGCCGAGGTCCGAGGATGCCGCGAAGGCGTTCGGGCGAGCACTGACCTGCTGGAGATTCAAACTAAGCCAGTCGGGCGAATCGGTGAAGGTCTGGCCCCCGGTTCCGTCGAAGTTTATATCCAGGCCACTCGTGATGAGCTTTCCCAGGGTAACCGTGCCATTGCTCCAGTCGGGCGTGGAAACATTGGCTCCCTGCAAGAGGACGTACTGCCCCTCATTAGAGATCGCTCCGGTGTTCAACAAATCGCCGCTGCAAAAAACCTTCGTCGCCTGGCCCGGAGTGTTCACCAGGGGGCTGCTGGGATTGCTGTTGAACGGGCCGTAGTATCTGACCTTGTACCCCTGAAGACCCATGGGGATAAGCGAGGAGAGAAAGTTTTCCGACATCGGCAGCTCTAGACCGTACGAATAGTCGATATGCTCGGTGCCTTTCGAATCAGTCAATCCTGCTACCTGGTACAGGTAATTCATTACGCTGGGATAGTCCGGCATGCATATGGGCGTGTTGTTCCAGCCGCCGTGATGTAAATCCAGGTTGTGACCCAGCTCATGCATGATGGTGCCGGCTTCCTGCAATACCGTCCCGATTTGATCGACAGCGGGATTATCCGATCGCCACAAACCGAGCGTGACCATGAAGTCTCCACCCGGCAGATCGCCTACGCCCGAGATGCTGCCGGCTTCGGGAGCGCTCAAGGGGGTGCTAGCCGCGATGGCATGGGCGAAAAGTGCGTAATGGACACTATCTTTTCGGTTCAGGGGGAAGAGCGGTTGTAGGCCGCCAACCGGTCCGGGGGGTGATGGGAATGCCGTATCTCCGTCTTTGATGGAGCCAAAGCCGGCTTTCCAGCCCAGCACTGAGTATTGTTCAGACTGAGGCCAGAAATTGCAGGTAGTGCTGCCAGCTATACACAGAACCGAGGATTCCTGAACAACGTTGCCGCCCTTGGCGTATGCCGTCGGAACGATAAAGGACTGCCCCTGGTAGTTGTTACCGACATCGAAGTGCATGTTGATTCCATGCGACTGGAACACGGTGCCGACCATGTTGAGGGCGGCGTACTGAGGAATATGACTGTGATTTGGAACGCTAAGCCCGCTCGATGCCATCCAGTCGACTTGGATAAAGATGTCGGGAACGGTTGGCTTCGCTCCCATGAGCGGCAGATCCAGGCAAGTCGACAAATTCGACGCAGTACATGGGCCAAACACGGCCGGGGCCGTTGTGGTTTGATTCACCACGCCATCGTTCCGGACTCCGGGATTGAAATACAATCCGGATGTCTCCCATACGTCCAGAAGACCGTCGAAATCCGAGTCCAGGACATTGGTGCTCGTAATGATTGCGCCCCACGAGAGACAATCGTTCGAACTTTGCACCTCCGTCACGACCGAAGCAGCCTTGGACCCGAGATTATAGTTGAACGTGTAATTGTCCCAGTCCGCGCCTTGTGCGCCGACGAACGGATTCGAGGGTACTCCTTGCGGGATGCTGCCGTTGACGGTGAGCGTTTCGGCGAAGCCCTTTTGGCCGCCGCCCACGATGTGGGTCATCCTAGCGTTAGGGCTGGTCGACGCTTCGTAAAATCCTCCCATGGTTTGGTTCAGGCTGGCGCTCCTGGACGCAACACCGGTAAACGAGCCGTCGTAAATAACCACCGATCGAAGGGGCGCGATTCTCGGACTCCCCGCGACTACGAGACGATAAACCACAACCAGGGTGGCGCCATTGAAAGTCGTGCCCGTGCCACCTGTAAATGCGATGGTGTGGGTGTAATTAGCAGTTCGTACATTCGCGGTTGAATTGAGAGACAGATAGGGGAGAACGTCCGCGCGATAGACCCGCACGAAGGAGTTTTTCGTTTCTGTGCCGCCGCCGGCGACGCACGCCGGGATTTGCGGACTGCCCAGCGGAGTGCCAACCATGGGTTCGTTCGCAAGGTTGGGATTGAAGGGGGAGGCATTGGGATTGCTGAGGTTCGCGTCGAAGGTGCCGGTTGTCGCGATTGGCGTCGCGGATGTTTCTGTGGTCTGCCAGTACAGAAATGCGGCGATGATGTCGGCCGGAAGGGCTCCTTTGGCAGTGCATGGCACGACGCTCGCTGATAATCCGGGTCCGGTGGTGCAAGGCACGCTAAGGGCGGGAATGATGGCGGTGGGGTTTTGGCCCTTCGTACTCAGGCCGCCCACGCCCCCTACAGCGTAATCTCCAGTAACGAAGTAATTCTGGAAATAGTTGAGTGGGCCTTGGGACACCACCGTTTGGGCCGGCGCCGCTGGCACGAGTAGTGCGAGCAAACCGAGGCCAAAAACAATGGCCGATTTAGAACAAACAGATATACGAGCGCGTAGAAAATCCATCCGATGCATCGACAGTCCTCTGGTCCCGCCTGTCCCTTGACACGAGACCTCACAAAAGCGGAGTCAACCCTCGCTGCCTGAAGAGCGCCGGGTGTTTGCCATCTTAAAGGTTTGAGATCTAAGTATCCCCAAAAAAGAGAGGGTGCGTCAAGCAAAAAGGCCCCGGCAGCTATTGAAAAGAAGGTTACAAAATGTGTTTGTGGTACTAGGAGTACCCGTGAGAACTAATGGATACGGCGCCGGATATCGCCAAGCAGAGGATCCTCGCCGGCCTGGCCACGGATGCTCAAGTATTGCTTGTAGGGTTCAGCGAATCCCGCGCTTTTTAAACCTTCTCGCACTCGTCCTTGGTAATAATAAACCGGCGGAAAATAACCGTACGTGGGCATTTCATCCAAAAACAAAGCCAAAGCTTCGCCTCGGCGCTTAACGCACCGGTCGAATTCAGAATCGGCTTCCGTAAAGGCACCAGCCTCCAGGTACGCCTGGCCCAGATCGAACCGGCCGATCCAGGTATCCAGTATGTTATTCGCTTGCGTGTACGAACTGATGGCAGCCCGGCTATCGCCACTCTTCAAAGCGATCTCGCCCTCGATCAGCTTACCGTACGCCTGCGGCTCCAGCGGGAGCTCGGCGGAAAGCCCGGCGGCCAGTTCCTTTGCCGGTGCTATTTCTCCGAGGGCAACATAGTTCCGTGCCGCGATAAATCTGGTCTTCACGGCCTTGCTAAGATCGAGCGAGTTCTTAACGGCTGTAAGAGCGGCGGCTTTGTCGCCCCGCAGAAGCTGAACATAGGCCAGCGCCGAGAGCTTATCGGCGGCGGCATCCGGGTTCTTTGCTACCGAGTCGTCGGCCGCGCCTCTTTCCAGAATCTTCACCGCGTCCCGGTAGCGGCCTTCATAGATGGCCAAGTCCGCCAACCCCAGCGGAGCGTAGGAAGGATCGGTCTTCCGGATCTCTTCGTTATCCTGGGTCACTCGGGCGAGTTGGCCCTGTCCCAGGTCGGCGAAGGCTTGCGCCACGAACGCCCAACTGAAACCGGGCATCAGTTGCAGCGTCGCCGTGGCCTCCTTGGCGGCAGTCGGAAAATCGCCGGCATAGGCTGACCAAGTCGCGAGGTTTACACGGTAAGTAGCGCGTTTCGGCAGGATAGCCACGGCCCGCCGGATTTCCTCCAGTGCCTTCGGTATGTTGCGCAGCAGTACCAAGCAATCCGCTATGTTATTGTACGCGCCGGTATCGGACGGATACTTTTGCAGCAACGCTCCATACTCGTCCACGCATTTCTGGGAATCTCCCTTTAAGTAGTACGAGTAAGCGCGGGTTTTGAACCTTTCCCGCTCGGTCATCTGGTCGATATGGTTGAGAGCCAGTTTGATGTATTTATTGGCATCCTCCTGTCGAGAGATGTTATGCGATGCAGCGGCCATATCCATGTACGCTAGCCCGAAGTTCGGATCCAGATCGGTGGCCTGCGAGGAGTGCTTTAATGCATCCTCATACTGGCCCTTGGACAAATCGTCCAACGCTGTTGCGTATTCGTGAACCGCTTCCAGAGAGGAGGCCGACAGTGTTTCCAATGCGAACCGCTGCTGGGAGTCCGACGTGGAATCGCCGAGCGCCTTGCGGACAGCGGTCCCGAGCTTGGTTACGGCAAACAGGACTTGATCCTTGCTGGATGCGCTTTCATCGACGTTTGCAACTACTTTGCCGGAGACCGTCTGCACCGCTCGCAGCGCAAGCTGGTAATCGGCGCCGCGGCGGTCGATGGAGCCGGAAACAACTACGTTCAAACCCTGGCTGGCGGCGATTTGTTGGGCCTTCGAGTCGTCGAGCGGACCGGAGACGGCTTTCAAGCCCAGGTCGCGCATTTTCGTGCGATCGTAAGCGTTGATGAACGAAGCGCCTTCCAGAGCCCGCTTGAGGGTGGACTCCAGAGTGCCGGTGAAAACCGAGTCCCCGGTATGGTTATTGAAATCGGCGATGAGCACGGTCATGGGCGCCACGGGCTTGGCCGTTTTGTTCAACAGCCGGTACCCGCCATAGGCGCCGGCCGCGAGCAGCGCGGCGGTCCCAACCGCAATCGCGATCCATTTGCCGGTTTTCGATGGCGCCATCATCGCCATGGGCGGCGTGACGATGGCCTTGTGCAGCGTGCCTTGCTCCCAATCGTGCAGGTCTTGGCCCAGCAACGCCACGCTTTCGTAGCGATCCTCGACCTTCGTCGCCAGCGCCTTTTGGACCATGTCGCTCAACGGCTGCGGTATCGCCGGGTCGATTTGGGTCAGCGGGAGAGCAGGAGTCTGGGTCCGCATTAATAAGCTGGCGAGAGCGGAATCGGCCTTGAACGGAACGTCGCCGCTCAGCATCTCGTAAGCGATAATCCCCAGGGCAAAAACATCGGATCGTTCGTCGACCGGCATGCCTTTGGCTTGCTCGGGGGACATGTAGGCGGGCGTTCCCATCACCGCGCCAACTTGTGTCAGGCCGCTGCCTTCCAAGGAGCGGGCCAGACCGAAGTCCATTACCACCACCCGGCCGCCGGTCTCGAGCATAATATTCTGCGGCTTCAAATCGCGGTGAACCACCCCCTCGGCGTGGGCCGCTTCGAGCGCGGCGCAAACCTGGCGGAGAATCTTGACCGTTTCCTCGGGCGTGAGTTTGCGCTCTTCGAGCAAGGATGATAAATCCCGCCCGTCGATGTACTCCATGGTTATGAAGCGGAATCCGTCGGAAACCCCGAGATCGAAGATACGCACCACGTTGCGATTCGTGATTTTCCGCGCCAGGATTAATTCCTGCTTGAATCGCTGCATAATGCTGGCATGGCCGGCCAAATCTCGCCGTACGACCTTTACGGCCACCAATCGGTCCAGCTCCTGGTCTCTGGCTTTGTAGACCGCGCCCATGCCGCCTTCGCCCAGCATTTTCAGGATCTCGTAACGATCCGCGAGGATACTTCCAACCTCGAGGGCTACGCCTGGATTCGAGTCGGCTGCTCCGCCCCGAGTGCTGCTCCGAGCCCAATTGACGCTCGATTCGGTGTGGAGCATCGTCTCGTCCTCGCCGCTTGGCGTGGTGATTACAGTAGGGTGCTCAGAGCCGAGCGAGGCGCCGCACGAGGAGCAGTGAGAGGATCCAGGCGGGCTGCTCTTGCGGCATTGGACGCACTCCACCGCCTTCGCGGGCACTTCCATGGGTCTAGTCTAGCAGCATCGGAAAGACCCGCCAAGATACGTAAGGTTTGAAAAACCAAACGTCGAAACTTGCTCGGAATGCGAACTCAGGGAAGACTCAGCAACGACGGGATCGAAAGCTTCACTCCCTCTCGATCCGCCATTCGCACAATGTTGCGCTCGGACTGCCGGAACCTCTGGTGCAATTCCGCAAGCTCGGTAGCGTCGCGAACGTCCTCGAGAGCTTGGCGCAACTCGTCGACGGTCAAGCTTCCACCCAGCGGCCGGCCTGCCGCATCCAGTGCGAAAGGCTGGTGAAAAAGAGAATCATGCAGGCACCCCAGCAGTACATTGTCATAGGCAGCAGTCAGGTACGCCGGGTATTCAGCGACGGACTGCAAAAAAACCTGCTCGCCGGCTGCGCGCGTGATGTGCTCGCGACTGCTTCGAAGGCCGCTGGTACCACGAAAGTTGGCGGTGTACCGCGATGACTCCTCGGCGGCAAGATTGATAACCGTTTTTCCGAGATTGGTCAGCTCCCTGGTTGCAAATTCTCCGGGTTGCAGATTCACTCCACGCGGCCAGTCTTCGGGAAACTCATAGCGGCAGGCGAACGCAGGCGCCGGCAGGGAGCGATAGGCCGCGGCCCGGCACAGCAGCGCGAAGATCGCGGGCGCTCCTTTGCGCGGGACGTAGGAGACAGCGGCCACGCTCGGATCGGCGAACGCTGCAAAGTATGAAGCGGTCCACCCGCCATCTAAAACGAATGTGTCGGCGTCGAGAAAAAGCAGGAAATCGCATGGATGGTGCAGAGTGGTGTCGTAGAATTCCATGAAGTCGCGCATGCCAGGTCCCGCGCGCGTGAACAAAATGCGGGGAAACCAATGCGGATGGAATTGATCGGCGTTCGCGTCGCAAAAGATGTTTACCTCCACGTCCAAGCCGATGCGCTCGAAGGCCGGCACAAGTTCGTGCATGACCACTCGATGCCACAAACGCGCAAGATCGGGATAGCGATGCGGGCTGGCGATCAGCAGGCGCGGCATGGGTTCAACGCGGCACTTGAGTCAGAGAAGCGGGCTGTCGCCTCTGGAATGGTAAATGCCGGCGCGGTCAAAACCGCCTTCCCAAGTCCCGCTCACCCAGGCGCCGCCCCAGAAGATTCCGCCGAGGAAAATCCCGCCCACGAACTGGCCCGATCGAAACATGCCGCCCGTGAATAACCCAGCCTCAAAGCGTCCGCCGTCCCATTCGCATTCGAACAACGCGGCGCCCCGGTTGACCGTGCCCGGGCCGAACTTTTTTCGAACGTACGTTTCACCGCGCTCTAGAACCAGCGGGTCGGGCATTATCACTCGCGCATTATCACTCGCGCATTATCACTCACCCAAGGCAAAAACGACAATGTTGCTGGTCGCGCTGGGGTGAAGTTCCGGTAGCAAGTTATTCAGCCCCGAGCTAACCAGTGAATTGCCAGTGCTCACGGCGACGTATTGCTTTCCATTCACCGCATAGGTGATCGGATATCCAGTCACCGGCGAGCCAAGATTTACTTCCCATAGCACTTTGCCGTTGTTCTGATCGAGCGCCATGAAGTGGCCGTTGGTGTCGCCGCCGAAAATAAGGCCGCCGCCCGTCGCAACCAAAGACATCATGCCGGCGCGCCTTTCGTACTTCCAGGTGATTCGTCCGGTCTCTACGTTGATCGCCTGCACAGTGCCCACCTTGTCCGTGCCCGGCGTGATTATATTCCGGGAGCGTATATCGTAGGGCGTTGTGGTGAACGGCTGGTCGCCGAGCGCGGTGATTGTGCCGCAAGTATTTTGCAAGGGGAAATACATGGTGTGGGTCTGGGGGCTGTACGCTCCGGCCGGGAAATCCTTGCCCCCGTTAGCAGTCGGGCAGACGAAACGTTCATCGCCGATTTTGTTGAACACGGTCTCGGGATTTACCGTTACAGCGCCGGTGGCCCCATCAATCTTGGTCACCACGTTCTGGCGAACGGTGGGAGTCGCCCACAGAAATTCTCCGGTTTGGCGGTCGAGGGTGTACACGATTCCAGTCTTGCCGGGAATGCCCGTCACCACTTTGCGAAGCTCTCCAGGCTTGAGCCGCGGATTGATCCAGCTCACCTGCGCGGGATCGGGAGTGACTTTGGTATCGATCAACAGGCGTTCGAACGGGTGATCGAAATCCCAATGATCGACGATGTGCTGGTAATACCAAACGATTTTACCCGTATCGAGGCTCAGTGCAAGAGTGCAGTTGTGATAGAGATATTTTTTGTCGTTGCCGGCGAGCCAGAACTTGGGTGCGGGTGACGTGACGGATGTGCCGATGTAGATGAGCTTCAGCTCGGGATCGAAGCTGGGAACCATCCAGGTGCCAACGTGACGCCGCTGGCTGTCGGGAACGTTGCCCCACGTTTCGTCGCCGGGTTCACCGGGCCTCGGAATGGTGCGGGTGCGCCACAGTTCCTGGCCGGTCCTGGCGTCATGCGCCGTGATGATACATCCGTTGGGCGTGGCTTTAAACTCGCAGCCGCGGCCGGAAATGATTTTGCCGTCGGCGATGATGGGCCCGGACGTCTCCTGTGCGGAATCCTCGCGATAATCGACGATGCGGTTTTCGTAGGCCAGTTTTCCGGTCTGCGCATCGAGGGCGTACACGAAATCGTCGACGCTGGTATCGATGATCAGATTATTGTAAATCGCGATGTTGCGGTTGATGCTCGGAACCAGAAGATGCTTGGTGACGTCGTCCGGCAGTTTGCGTTTGTACTCCCAAATCAAGTCGCCGGTGGCGGCGTTGATGGCCTGCACCAGGTCGCTCGGATTCGGCAGGTACATCATGCCGTGATAGACCAGAGGCGTGGCTTCCTGGACGCCGGGACCCATGCCGCGCATCCAGACCATTTTCAATTTGCCGACGTTCGTCCGGTCGATCTGGTTGAGCGGACTGTAGCCCCAACTGTCCAGCGTCCGGCGCCACATTAACCAGTCCGCTGGATCCGGTTTCTGCAGCATCGTATCCGTTACCGGAACGAAAGCAGGTGCCTGAGCGGTGGCGACAGATCCGTTCAGCAAACAGCAAGTAATCGAGAGGGTGATGTAGAGTTTCATTCGCGTGGCTGCTGAAAACATGTACCTACAGTTTAGTTCGTCGCCGGGTAAAACATTTTGATACTATGACGGGCAGCCATACATGCCCGTGAAAGCAAAAAAACTCACATACTGGTTCGTTGCCGCTGCCTCGGCCGGCCTGGGGACCTGGCTCGCGACCGCACAAGAATCCGCTCGCGTGGTGACGGCAAGTGAGCTGGTCAATGCCGGGGGCGACGGGACCGAGTGGCTCACTTATGGCCATGACTATGCTGAGACGCACTTCAGTCCGCTGAACCAAATCAATACCAAGAACGTGAAGCGGCTCTCACTAGCGTGGTCCGCCACTACAGAAGCTCCGCAAGGAACCGTGGAAGCCACGCCGCTGATGCATAACGGAGTGCTTTACGGCATTCTGCCCTGGGACGTAATGTTTGCCGTGGACGCCCGCACGGGAAAAACCAAATGGCGCTGGGATCCGGATGTCCCGCGCGAGCACATCTCCGGTTTGTGCTGCGGACCGGTGAATCGCGGCGTCGCAATTTACAACGGGCGCGTCTATGCAGGGCTGCTGGACGGTCGTGTGGTGGCTCTCAACCAGGAGACCGGCAAGCTGATCTGGTCGACGCAAGACACTGTCCCCGGAAGCGACGCGATTCTCACCTCCGCGGTCCGCGTGGTCAAAGGCAAGGTCATTGTTGGATCCAGCGGCGCGGAACAGGCTGTCCGTGGCTACTTCACCGCTTATGATGCCGACACAGGAAAGCGCGTCTGGCGCTTTTACACGGTGCCAGGCGATCCTTCAAAACCGTTCGAACATCCCGAGCTTGAAGCAGCCGCCAAAACCTGGACCGGTGAGTGGTACAAATGGGGCGGAGGCGGCACCGCGTGGGATGCGATGGCTTTCGATCCCGAAGCCGATCTTCTCTACGTCGGCACGGGCAACGGCGGACCGTGGAACCAGAATATTCGCAGCCCTCAAGGTGGCGACAATCTCTACCTGGCCTCCATCATTGCGGTCAATCCGGACACCGGACGCATGGCTTGGTACTTCCAGGAAAATCCCGGCGAGACATGGGACTTCACGGCAACGCAGCCCATGATTCTTGCAGACCTGAATATCGACGGCCAGGAGCGCAAGGTGATCATGCAGGCTCCCAAGAACGGATACTTCTACGTGCTGGACCGCATCACGGGCAAATTCATCTCAGGGAAGCCATTCGTCAAACGCATGACGTGGTCGATGGGGCTTGATAAAAATGGCCGGCCGATTGAAGCTCCCGGCGCGCACTACAAAACCAATTCGATCAAAATTTGGCCGGGAGCCGCTGGCGCTCATAATTGGCAGCCGATGTCATTTAGCCCGATCACCGGCCTGGCCTATTTTCCCGGCAATGAGAGCTTTGCAACCTACATTCCGACCCCCGCCGAAGAGTTCAAATTCACACCGGGCCGGACCAATACGGGCGTCGACTTTCGACGGAGTGCGGGAGTTCCCGACACGGATTACGCGGCCACGCAGCCCGAAGTGACCGGACGTTTTCTGGTCGCCTGGGATCCCGTGAAACAGCAGGAACGCTGGCGCGTCGTTTTCGGCGCCGGAGGGCCGGGCGGGGGAACGATGTCGACAGCCGGCGGCCTGGTATTCATGGGCAATTCGGCCTTCGACGCATCCACCGGCGAGAAGCTTTGGGAAGAGCCTCTGCTCGGCGAACGTCTGGTGAGCTGGATCTCATACATGCTGGACGGAAAGCAATACTTGTCGATCCTGGCTCGCAGCAGCCCCAACAATCGTCTGTTCACCTTCACCTTGGACGGCGGTGGAACTATGCCCGCGTTGCCCGCTCCGGCGCCGCCAGCACCGGGACCCGGCAATGCAACGCCTGCGCCGGCGAAGTGACTCCTTAGCACTACCGGGGCGGCAAAGCAAAAACGAGATATGAGCCCTTAGCTGGGGGCTCAGGTTTCACACCATCAATGCGAATCGGCGGATTGCTTTCACCTTGTGCCGCGCACAGGGCGATATATTCGCGTCCGCCGATTTCATACACGGCGGGCACGCCTTCGGCTCCGGCCGGCAGATCCTTCTCCCACAAGACACGCCCGGAATCTTGATCGTAAGCGCGGAATTTGCGGTCGGACGCGGTTGCGATAAATAGCAGCCCGCTGGCCGTGGCCACGATGCCGCCGCGCGGCGCCTCAGAACCGGTGTTGGGGTGGCCCTGCGCGGCAAGTGCGGTTACACCGCCATCGGGAACCTGCCATTTGATGGTGCCCGTATTGAGATCGTATGCGGTGATCTGCGACCAAGGCGGCCCGATGGTCGTCAGCCCGTTCGTCATCACCATAAAATCGTACGGTGCATCGTAGCGGGGAAACTCGCCCAGCTCAGTGAGCAGCGGACCCTTCAGCGGCGGCGGACCCAATGTTGCGCCCCGCGATTTCTCGCCGGGAAGATTCAGCTTGATGATCGCGGGCCGTTCCTTGGACACCACGAACATGAGTCCGCGATTGGGATCGACGGCCGAGCTGCCCCAAGTGGCGCCGCCGGCGCTTCCCGGCATCTGAACCGTTCCTTGCCGGCTAGGCGGCGTAAATATTCCCTCGTTACGAAACGTCTTGAACTCCTTCCGCATCTGGGCCTGTTCCTCTTCCGAGATGTACGGATCGATGTCTTTTTCGGTGAACGATTGCCTCGCAAATGGGGGCGGCTTGGTGGGGAACGGCTGCGTGGGCCAAGCCTCCTCGCCTGGCACATCCGACTTCGGCACAGGCCGCTCCTCCACTGGCCAGAGAGGCTCACCCGTCAGGCGGTTGAAAACGAAAAGAAATCCTTGTTTCGTCGGCTGTGCGACGGCCTCCACGGTTTTCCCTTCATGCTTCACTGTCAGCAGCCGAGGCGCGGTGGGCAAGTCGTAATCCCACAAATCGTGATGCACCGTTTGAAAGTGCCAGATTCTTTTGCCGGTACGCGCGTCCAGCGCCACCAGGCTGTTGCCGAAGAGATTTTGCCCGTGGCGATTCGCGCCGTAGAAATCAAATCGCGCGGTGCCAAAAGGAATGTAGAGGATTCCGCGTTTCTCATCCACGGATAGCTCGTTCCAGTTGTGCACGCCGCCTCCGGTTTTCCAAAAATCCTTGGGAAACGTTTCATAACCGAACTCGCCCGGATGCGGGACCGAATGGAACACCCACATGAGCTTTCCAGTGCGCGTGTCGTAAGCGTGGACGTCGGCGGGTACGGCCGCATAGTTATCGCCTCGCGCTGGGAGCGGAATGATGAACAGGTTTTCGAATACGCGCCCCGGATTGCTGGGCTGGAGCAGCGGGAATGCATCGATGTCGCGGTCCAAGCCAACTCGAATGTCGACGCGGCCGTTGTCGCCGAAGCCCTGAATCGTATCGCCGGTCCGCGCGTCAATGGCCGTCAGGTAGCCCGCGTTCATATAGAACAGGCGGCGGTCGGAGCGGTCCTTGTTCTCCCAATAGTTGATGCCTCTTTGTGTTACCGCGCCGGTGTTGGGATGCGTCCAGCGTTCCTTGCCCGTTACGGCGTCCAGCGCGACAATCGAGTTGTTCTTCGCCAGCACGTACATGACGCCGTCGACGATGGTCGGGTTAAAGAGGTAATTGCCCTTTTCCCCGGTAGGGTACGACCATACGACCTCAAGTTGCTTCACATTGCTCTTGTTGATCTGGGTGAGCGAGGAGTACTGCTCGGCTCCCGGGCCGCCCAGGTAAGCTGGCCAGGAGGCGTCCGCGGCGTGTGCCAACTGGGCAGTGGACGCCAACAGGAAAACGAGAGATGCACGCATGCAGCAAACTTATCACTTTGCGGCACTGCTGCGGCACTGGTGCGGCGCGGCCTGTGGCGCGGCAGCGGGAGTTGTCGGGGAAATAAGAGCTTAATTCTTACTTGTGCCCACGCGGGGCTTCATGACCGTGTGGGTCATGCATTGCTTTGCCATGAAATTCCGCACGGTGTTCAGCGACATGCTCGCCGCGCGCGGGCATCGGTCCGTGATAGCCCTTGCGATAATCGAGATGATGATCGACGTGTCCGTAGAAATGTTCTGATCCGTGGTACCAAGGCCCCGCCCCGATAAATAAGCCGCCTGAGAACCATTCCGGCCCGTAGTAGCCGTCCGGAGTGCAGTTGTAAGGAGGAACTTCGTAGTACCCGTAAGGACAAACGGGCGCTTCTCCAATGCTGACCGCTATCTGCGCGGACGCGTGAGGGGCGATGGCCATGAAAAGGCCTCCCATAATCGCAACTAAAGCCAAGTGTCTCATTGTTCCCTTTCGCCCGTAAGGGCTCGAGCCACAATTAAAGCACTTTGTTAGCTTCCCGACTGTCCAATATTGCTCACACTCAGGACTTGCGATCGGCAATTGCCCCGGCTGTCAAAGCCTGCGCAACGCCGGAAATCTGCGCTGTGGTGTCGGCATAGGATGCCCTAAAATGGGGCTCCTGACGCAGGAACTGATCAATGGAGGAAATGCAGCGCAGGCTGATATCAAGCTTCGGATTCGAGCCTGCCACATAAGCCCCGAGCTGGATGAGATCTTCGGAATTGCGATAGAGAGCCAGGGCTTCACGCACCTTGTGCGCCAGAGCTTGTTCTTCCGGCGTGGAAATCTTCGAGGTAAGCCTACTCACGGATTGAAGCAGATCGATGGCGGGATAATGTCCCTTTTCAGCGAGCTTGCGCGAGAGAATGATGTGTCCGTCGAGAATCGAACGTACCGCGTCGGAAATTGGTTCGTTAAAATCGTCGCCTTCCACCAGCACCGTATAGAGTCCGGTGATGGAGCCGCGCTGAAAGTTACCGGCGCGCTCGAAGACTTTGGGAAGCAGACCGAACACGGACGGCGTGTAGCCCTTCTGGCTGGGAGGCTCACCGGCGGCGAGCCCGATTTCGCGCTGCGCCATGGCCAGCCGCGTGACCGAGTCCATGATCAGCAGAACGTCCAATCCCTGATCGCGAAAATATTCGGCGATCGCGGTGCACGTGAGCGCGGCCCGCACGCGCAGAGGCGCCGGCCGGTCGGAAGTTGCAACCACGACGACGGATCGTTTCAAGCCTTCCGGACCCAGCTCGTGATCGATAAATTCGAGAACCTCGCGATTGCGCTCGCCAATAAGTCCAACTACCGTGACATCCGCGGCATTGTGTTTCGCCAGACTGCCCAAGAGCACACTTTTGCCGACTCCGCTACCGCCGAAAATGCCGACGCGCTGACCCTTGCCGATGGGCAGCATGCCATCGATCGCACGTACGCCCGTGACCAGGCGCTCGGTAATATGACGGCGCTCCATGGGATTGGGCGGCGGCGCTTGTAGCGCGTAAGGAACGCCGGATTCGATGGCGGGCCGGCCGTCGATAGGACGCCCGTAGCCGTCCAAAACGCGCCCCAGCAGAGCGGGGCCAACTCGGATGCTGGATTCATCGGCGCGCGCCACAATGGAGCTGCCCGCCACCAGTCCGTCGGTTTCTTCGAGCGGCATCGATAGCAGCTGGCCATCGCGGAATCCGACCACCTGCACCAGAATGCGGCGACCCTGCGACGATTCGATTTCGCACACCTCACCCACTGCCGCCAAGGGTCCCGTGGATTGCACGATCAGACCCGTGACCTCGGTGACCACTCCGGTGCGGCGCAGAGGATCGATGCCGTCGAGAGCGTGCTCGAAGCCCGAGAGCAGAGATTTATCCGCGGGGTTCATGCTCCCAGACGATCTGCCAGGCCGCGTTCAATTTCGGCGAGCTGGGAATCAATGCCGGCGTCAACGTTGCCGCGTCCGGTTTCGAAGATGCATGCGCCCGGCGTTAGCGTTGCATCCGGTGCGACAAGAATCGCGCGCTGGTGCGGGAGGTTCTTCAAGTCCTGATCCAGGCGCGCCGCCATGGCTGGATGCACTCGCACGCGATGTACTTCCTGGCGATCTAGTTTTTCGAGCACTACCGAGACGATGCTCTCGAGAATGTCGGGCGAGACCAGCAGTTCACGATGCACGATTCGGCGTGCGATCGCCATGGACAGCCGCAGCAGATCGGCTCGCGCTTCCTTATAAATAGCCGCTCGCATTTCTGCCAGCCCGGCGACGGCACGCATCAGTTCCGCACTGGCCGCTTTAGCCGGTTCTTCCAGCTCCGCGCGCGCTGCGGCTTCTCCCTCCAGGTACGCCCTCTGCACAGCCAGACGGAGCTGTCCGTCGTCGGTTTGTCGCGTCTGTACCGGGACGGACCCCAGCGCCACAGCGGGCGGCGTTTCGCGCGGGGCCGACGCGTTCCAGTCGAAGGTCCGAAAAGAATCCGGTTGTTTAATGACTCGGCCTGCAGCCATGATCCTAACCTTCTTCTTCCAAAAGCCAAGTCCGCAGGAGCTGCGTCGCGACTGCCGGATCTTTCTTAACTTCCTGCCGCAGGTACTTAGTCAAGGCCTCGTTTTTGGACGCCGAGAGCATCGGGGCTTTTAGCGAGTCGATCAGCTTTTGTTCCTCCGTTACAGGGTCCAAGGCCACGCTGGGAGCTTCGGAGGCGAGCTGGCGCGCGCTGGGTGGAGGCAGCGCCGGCATCGTGTCGGTTGCCTCGAGACGGCGACCACGACCGCGACCTCGGAGCGCGAGCCAAATGCTAACGCAGACGATGAGAACTGCGCCGGCCGCGCCGCCCGCGATGACCTTCGGATCCAGCGTCTGGTACCACGGCGCTTTCTGCCCGGCAGCAGGCGAACCGCTCTGCGCCCTCGGGTCATCGGGCCGATCCTCTCGAATGGATCCATCAAAGGGCATCGTGTCCACCGTGAGCTGATCGCCGCGGGCGGCATTGATTCCCGCGACGTTGGTGACCAGATTCTTGATCACGCTAATCTTCTCCGGAGGCGGCGCGATGAACGTGCGGGTATAACCGGAGCCTTTTTTCACCCACTTCATTTCCTGATCCAGCAGCACGGCGACCGTGACCCGCTTCACCTCGCCGCGCGGATGTTCCACATGGCGCACTGTTCGGCTGGTCTGGTAATTCGTATTCTCGGTGCGGCGAGTGGTGCCGGTGGCGCCGGCCGGGGTGGCGGCTGGGGGATCGGGAAGATTGGCGGCGACGCCCGGAACGCCTGCGGCCAAGCGGCCCGCGGTGGACTCGTCAGTGCGCTGCGACGAAACAATGGTGGACTTGGTGGGATCCAGCACCTCTTCACTTTCCTCCACGCCCGAAAAGTCGCACTCCACTGAAACGCCGGTCCGGTAATTCCCGGCGCCCAATATCGGATCCAATGTCTCGTTGAGCTTTTTCGCCAGCTCATGCTCGACATTGACTTGATACTCGAACTGTCCGTCGGAGGCCGAGCCCAATGCGTCCACGCTGCGCGGCTTGTTGAGCAAATCGCCGTGCGAGTCCACAATGGTGACCTGCTGTGGCGACAACCCCTCCACGGCGCTGGCGACCAGATGCGCGATGGCTGCGACATTCTCCGGAGCCAGAGACGCCGAGTGGCGCAGATTCAGCAATACGCTGGCCTTGGCAGGCTGGCGCGATTCGACAAACACGGAATCCTTGGGGAAGGTGAGATGCACGCGCGCCTTTTCGATCTCGGCCAGAGACGCGATGGTTCGTTCCAGTTCGCCTTCCAGGGCGCGCCGGTAGTTCACCTGCTCGGCGAAGTCGGTAGTGGCGAAATTGGTTTTATCAAACAGCTCAAACCCGATGCGGCCCGATTTCGGAAGCCCTTCGCGAGCCAGCAGCAAGCGCGCTTCGGAAGCTTTACTGGTGGGGACCATGATCGTGTTGCCGTCGTCTTCTAGGCGGTACTCGATATTGCCCTCTTTGAGTTTCTGCACGGCTTGCGCGGCGTCTTCGCTGGCCATACCGCGATACAGAGCTTTGAAATTCGAGTCGTGGCGCCAGCTAGAGATCGCGAGGAATGCGCCTCCTGCGGCCAGTACGGCCACCGCGATGGTGACCCTTTGAAAGGCCGACATCGAACTCCAGAGTTTTTGCACTTGATCCAAACCGGTTCTCCCCTTCTATCCCAAAACTACTCAGGCATCTTCATGACTTCCTGATATGCCTGCACCACCTTGTTGCGGACCTGCACGAACATGTCGAAGGCCAGACTGGCGCGCTGCACCGCCAGCATTGTGGTGTGAGGATCCTCCTGCTCTCCGGAGATGAACTGATTGATGGATGTTTCCGCGTCGCCCTGTAGTTGGGAGACATTTCGAACGGACTGCTGAAGAATAGATCTGAAGGCGTCGGAGCCCGTGGCGCCGCCCGTGGCCGGAGCGATGGGGTCCGGCAGGGGAATGTGTTTGATCGCTTGAAATGGCGAGATGACCGACATGTGTAAGTGTTCCGGTTTACTTGAGAATGTCGAGCGAGCGCTGGATCATGTCCTTCACCGCCGATATGGCTGCGACGTTCGCCTGATAACCTCGCGAGGCGTTCATCAGATCCACCATGTCTTCGGCCGGATTGATGTGCGGGAAAGCGACATACCCATCGACGTCCGCGTCGGGATGTCCCGGCATGTAGCGTTTTTCAGGAGCGCGCTGGTCGACTACCAGTCCCGCGACTCTCACGCCCTGGCCCTCCAGCGCGGATTGAAACTCGCCAGCGAAGGGTGAATCGACGGTGCTGCTCTCAAATAGCACGTCCTTGCGGCGATAGGGTCCACCGCCCGCGGTGCGCGTGGTTTCCGAGTTGGCGAGATTCTCGGCGAGCACTTCGGCGCGCGCGCGCTGTGCATCCATGCCAGAGGCTGAAACCGACAGACTTCCAAACAGGCTCATGAGGTGCGTCCTTCAGTGATGGCTTCGCGAATTTCGTGAATATTTCCACGGAGTAGTTGGGTGCCGATGTTGAAACGGATATCGTTTTCGGCCAGCAGGCGCGCTTGATGGTCCAGATTGACGTTGTTGCCGTCATTCTTGGTTGCCAGGCCCTCGGGCTCGACGATGGTAGGCGAGGAACCTGACGCCCGGTTTAGCTCGCTCTGAAAATCGATGTCCTGAGTTTTATAGCCGGGAGTGTCGGCATTGGCGATGTTCCGCGCTACCAGCTTTTGGCGTGCGCTCAGAGTGTCGAGATATTGCTCGAGCTTCGATAGTCCGTCCACCATGAAGCGATAAGGAGAGCAATTGCCCTGCCATTCCGAACTGCCGGTAAATCAAGCGCAATCCCGCGGAGCAAGCCGGTTTGGAAGCCAAGATTTTGGATCAGGCGGTTACGTTGAGCATGTTTTCGGCATCCTGCATCATCTGGTTGATCACGCTGATGACCTCCGAAGACGCCTGAAAAGCCTCCTGATACTGGATCAGGTTGACGGATTCGGTGTCCAGGGAGACGCCTTGGATTTGGGTGCGATTGGCTTGTGCCTGCTGCAGCAGAGAGGTGGATTGCGCCAAGCTCGACTGCTGCGTGTCGATAGTGCTGGCGGCGTTGGTCTCGGCCGTGCTCAGAAAGCTGCCGAAGCTTTGGCCGTTGATTTGGGTGGCGGGAGTGGCGCCGGCACCTATCTTCGCGAGATTCACCGCGGCGTTGGGATTTGCCTCCAGCGCATTCGAAAGATCGGTAGACGTGTAGGATGAACTGACCTGGAGCGAAAGTGCGACATTGGTCGGGTTTCCGGAACCATACTGAAACAGCGAAGTGGCGCCACCCAGCGTCGAGTTCACCGAATCCGCCACGCCCTGGGCCAATTGATTGAGCGCGCCTTGCTGGCTCCCATTGCCGATCAGCGTCGGGGCGAAGTTATTCACAAAGTTGATCAGCCCGCCGAGCTGGCCTCCAGTGATGGAACTTGTAACATTCTGGCCCTGTCCATCCATGATCTCGACCGTCGGGTCGCCCTGCGGATAAGCTGCGCCCGAGGCCGGTCCCTCAAGATTCGCTTGCAGGTTGAATTGCTGAACGCCCGCCAGCAGCGGCGTACCCCCGTTCATCAGAATCGAGATGCTGCCGTCGTTGCTCACCTGTGTGCTGATCGGAACCAGGTTGGAGAGCGATTCCAGCGCCGCATAGGCTTGCGCCTGCGTGGCGGCGCCGGGCTTTACGCCATCGCCGATCTGCTGGTTATACTGCTCCACCTCTCCCACCAGTTGGTTGATTTGCGATACCGCATTCTCGGCCGCCGATTGCGCGTTGACCACCGTCTGCTGGACGGTTTGGGCCGCGCTATTGATACTTGAGGCAAAAGCTTGGGCGTTCTCGATCACCGCGTTTTGAGAGCCGGTCGCGTCGGGTGACGGAGCGAGGCCGGAAAAGCTCTGCAACAACTCGGTAAGAGAACCTAGAACGCCCGACGATCCGGAGACGTCGTTCAGATCCATGACCTGCGCCACAGCGGAAGCGTTCTCGGTGAACGCCTGGTATTGCCCGGTCTGGCTCTGCTGATTCCAGACGGCCTGCTCGGCGAACTGGCTGCGGGTGTCGCCGGTAGCGATGCTGACACCGCCGGCCGATCCATCCGTGAGATCGAAGATATCACTCTGAGGCTCGACAACCTGGGCCGCATATCCTGGTGTGGTCTGATTGGCAAGGTTCTGACCGGTGATGCCAATGGCCTGCGAGTCCGCATTGAGCGCACCAGCGGCCATCTGAAGAGCAGCGTTTAAAGAAATCATGGCGATTTACAACGCCCGTTCTAAACCGGTCGGCGTATAGCCGAGGACGCACTCGGAAACCAACTGTTCGCGGGCTTGCTCAAACGCGGCAGCCTGCCGCAGCATGGATCGAAGCAGGGTCAGGCGCGCACGCAAGGCCGCCAAGCGCGGTGCCACCGCGGGGTGAACGGCCAGGCCCGAGCGTTCGCGGCAGGCCGACTCCATCTCGCTGATGAACTGTAGCAGGCCGCTGCGCCGTGGGCTCAGAAGCACTGCGTGGGCCCGCTCGACGGACGCTTCCATGCGATCCAGCCAAACATTTATGGAATCTTCCCGCTCCGCGGTCATCCGTATAGAGTCTTGGGTGCAATCGTCGGTATGCTCTTGCACCGCTGTCCGCGGCGCGTTAGCGGCCGCTTCAAGAGGCATGGTTAGGATCCGTATCCTCATCGACGATGGCTTGGCTTAATTTGGCCGGATTGACGATATATTGACCCGATTGGTAGAGCTGAGTCAGCTGCCCGACCCGCTGGGCCCGCTGCTCGCCGGTAGTTACAATCACTGCAGCGGCCGTCTGCGCGACATCGGAGACGTCTACCCGGTCCAATCCGAATTGCTTCGAACTCACATTCCCAAGTGCGCCAGGCGCCTGGCCTATGCGCGCAGCCGGGCTGGTATTCTGCGCCTGCCCGATGTTGTTGTCCTGTGTCCCTGGTCCAATTTTCATGCGAATCCCTTAAGCACCGTTCAAGTACACTTCCTATCTAGTCTTCGGCCATATTTCGCGTTTTCAAAAGCTTTTTTAGCAGCCGGCGCCTAGATCACTGGCAATCCGAGTACCATTCAAAAAAAACTTTCTAAATCCTGCGAAGTGCGGCGATACACTCACTGAACGCAGGTGGGCCCAGAACGGGCAGCGGCGTTCGAACGCATTCGGTTCATAAAAGGAGAATCCAAATGAGTAGTGCAGTATCTTTGACGTCCGCGATGCAGGCCAACCTGTTTTCTTTGGACAACATTAATTCACAGATCCAGGTAGCGCAGCAAGACTTGTCCACCGGCAAGTCGGTCAACTCGGCTGCGGACAACGCCACGGCATTTTTCGAGGCGCAATCAGCTACAAACGAGGCCAGTCAGTTAGGCAACCTCAAGAACGCCATGGGGCAGGGACTGCAGGTTGTGCAGACGGCCCTCACCACCATCACCACCGCCACCAGCCTCCTGCAGCAAATGCAGTCCTTGGCGCAACAGGCGGAGTCCACTACCGACACCACGCAGATCACCAACCTGCAGACGCAGTACAACCAGCTGCAAGGCCAGTTGAACGAACTCACGCAGAACGACGCCAACTACCAGGGCACCAACCTGTTGAGCGCCGTGACCGGCAACAACCTGGTTATCAACTTCAACGCCGACGGGACCAGCACCATCACCATCTCGTCAACGGATACCACCGCCGCCACCTATCAGCCCGCGGCAGCCAGCACTTGGGTCAGCGGGCGGCAACGCTGCCATCCAGGCATCGGAAACCGCGGCGGCCAGCGCCGTCACAGCCTACAACGGCCTATCGCAGACGCTGGGTTCGTACAGCGCTCTCATCACCACCCGTCAGAATTTCACCACGCAGCTCGCCAACATCTTCACCACGGGCGCGAACAACCTGACCAACGCTGACATGAACCAGGAGAGCGCGGACCTGTTGGCCTTGCAGACCCAGCAGGGGCTCAGCATCAGCGCTCTTAGCATCGCCAACCAGTCCAACCAGTCCATCCTGCGGCTTTTTCAATGATGACCTGGGTAAAGAACTGAGTTCGGATAGCAGCAGCCCGGACACCGGGGGGGCAACCGCCCCTTCGGACAGTTCGGGTGCGAGCAAGCAGAAATAAAAAAAGGGGACGGATTGTACTCGTCCCCTTTTCGTACGTTTGGGCTCAAAAAAACTGCCTACGGCTGGATGGTTTGCAAGAGCTGTCTGGATCATCTGATCCTGCGTGGTGATGACGCGCGACGCGGCGGAATAGCCGGCCTGGAAGTTGATTAGATTGGTGAACTCGGTGGCCATGTCCACATTCGACGATTCGAGCGACTCACCGAGAATCTGACCCGCGCCGCCCGTTTGTGCCGCCGACGGCGGCAGCGTGACGGTGTTGGCTCCGGCAGCAAATTCGTTGCTGCCAATGCTCACCAGGGAATCGGGATTCTGCACGCCGGCCACGGCGATCTGCCCGATTTCGGTCTGTACGCCGTTGGAAAACGTCGCCATGATCTCGCCGCCGTTGGCGATCTGGACACCCGACAGCGTGCCTGCCGCGAGACCATTCTGAGTAACGTTGGTAACCGCGGACGTCTCGCTGTACTGCGTCAGCCCGGAGACGCCGCCGGCGGGCGGAGTGCCGGACGGAGCGGTGGTCCAAGGGCTCCACGTAATGGTCGGTTGATTCGGAATTCCGCTGGCCGTGGTGTAGGTGAGGCCAGTGATGGTGATAGTCCCCGGCGTCGAGGGATCTAGCTGGCCGTTGGTGAAGGTCAGCGACGTGGTCGAGAGGAGCGAGGTGAGACTGGAGCCGTTCTGAATGCTCGGATCGGTGGAGCTCAGCGTCAGGTCCCACTGGTTCGGGGTAGTCGCGTCTTTGGTCATGGTGAGCGTGAGCTGGTGGGCTCCGCCTTCGGAATCGTAAACGGTAACCGGAACTGAGAGCGCATCGCCGTCCGCTGCCGAAGCGTCCAAGTTCGCCGAGATGTTCATCGTACTGGTGGCGACTGCCGGGACACTGGTTCCCGCCGGAATCGTGATGTTGCCGGCCGTGCCGCCAGTATTTACCAGCCCGGTCGCCGGATCCAGACTCCAACCCTGTACATTGGCCCCGTCCGTGGTTTGGAGCGTTCCGTCGGAGCCAATCTGGAAGGATCCGTCGCGAGTGTATTCATAGCTGCCAGGCGAAAGCGTGCCGGTGCTTCCGGCGGGGGCTAGCAGAAAGAATCCATTCCCTTGAATCGCCGCGTCCAAAGGATTCCCAGTGGTCGTGATTCCGCCCTGGCTGAAGTTGGACTCTGTGGTAGGCCCTTCGACACCGTTGCCGATCTGGGTGGTGTCGGTCGTGACGGCGCCCATCACGTCCTGGAAACTAATCTCCGAGGTTTTAAACCCGGTGGTGCTCATATTCGCAAGATTATTGCCTACTACGTCCATCGCGTTGGAATAAGCCTGCAAAGCCGAAAGTGCTGCATCAAAAGATCCCATTGTTCCCTTCCTTATTTGATATAACTACTACTGTTCAATCATTGTGACGGTCCATTTGCCGCCGGTCGTTAAAAGTTACGTGCTAATTGCCGATCCTGTCGTGTCAGCCAGATTCGTGAATGCCGGCGGAAGTCCCGCCGCTTCGAGCTCCGCATTGACCACTTCGGGATTGGATCCCTCATACGCGACGAATGCTGGAGTCTTTACCGAACCGCCTTCACTTTCGAGTTGGCCGCTGGTTAACGCAGACCAATAGGTGTTGAATTCAGTCTGATTGAACCCGGGCTCCTGTTCCGCGTTTACTTCATTCTGGGTCTCAATATAGGTGCTGTAACCTGATCCGGCCGCGCCGGCTTGCAAAATCGCCAATTGCGCGGCGGTCGCGCCGGGGCCGCCGAAGGCGCCGCTTCCTGAAGTGGTCGCCGCCGAAGATGTTACTCCGCCCGCAGTGACGTAACCGGATCCTTGGCTGCCTGCTTGCGTAGGATCGATGCCTCGCGCAGGACCGCTTGGTTGCGTAGGAGTGCTTTGCTGCGCAGAAGCGGTTTGTAGAGCCGCCGTATTCGCCGTGTCAGCCGAAGATCCGCCAGAGGTTGACGTTGTAGTTGTAGTGTCAGTTAGATTCGTGAATGCCGGCGGAAGCCCCGAAGCTTCCAGCTCCGCATTGACGACTTCGGGATCCGATCCCTCATAAGCGATGAATGCCGGTGTCTGTACCGAACCGCCCTGACTTGTGAGTTGCCCACTCGTAAATGCAGACCAATAGGTGTTGAATTCGGCCTGATTATATCCAGGTTCCTGTTCTGCATTCACTTCATCCAGAGTTTCAATATACGTGCCGTAACCGGATCCACCAGGGCCAGCTTGCAAAATCGCCAGTTGCGCGGCGGTGGCGCCAGGGCCACCGAAAGTGCCTGTTCCGGGACTGCTCGATGCCGAAGATGTTACTCCGGCCGTAGTGGCGTAGCCGGATCCTTGGCTGCCTACTAGCGTGGGATCGGTCGCTGCGCCCATCACGTCCTGGAAATTAGTATCCGAGTTCTCAGGATTATTGGCCAACGCCTTAGTCACGCTGGAATAAATCGGCTGAGTCGACAGTGCTGTGTCAATAGGTCGCATGAGTTCCTTTCTTTTGTGACGTATTATTTGCTGTCTCTGCCGCGGGCTCGCCTTTTTGATCTGGATTGTCCGCGAAATGCGAAACCACCATCTTGGCCAGCCCCAGGCCGCCTTGCGCGGCAAGCGCGCTGGCGAATTGCTGTTGGGCAATCTCCATGGCCTGCTTGTTGGCCTGATCGTCGTCGTCGCCGTCTCCGGTGCCGAACCAGCCTCTCGTCCGGATCATGCGACGATTGGAGCATCTGCTGCATCATGAGCGCTTCGAACTGCTGCGCAGCCGTAGCCAGATCCTCATGGCTACCGGTCGAGATATTTGAATAGCCGCCATCCAGACTTCCCAGCGGAGGGCGATATAACGCTGAGCGGAGATATCGAGCCGCCCATTTAAATCACCTCAAGTTCCGCATCCAATGCACCGGACTGCGCAAATATTCTGAAGATGGCGATAATGTCGCGAGGGGTCGCGCCGATCGCGAGCAGCGATTTCGCAAGGTCCTCGACGGTGGCGCCTTTCTGCAATTGATGCTCTTGGCCTTTTGTTCGGACGCGTTGACGGTAACCTCCGGAACCATTTTCGTGGTCCCTCCCTGCGACAGGGCGCCGGGCTGCGAAACCACATATGCGTCTGAATTTCGACGCTGAGTGAGCCGTGCAGGATGGCGACCGGCGAGATGCTGACTCGCCTCCGATAACGATGGTTCCGGTGCGCTCATTCACCACGACGCGCGCGGCCACGTCCGTCTTCGACCTTGAGGCCCTCGATCTCGGCGATAAAGACGCTGCTGCGCCCTTGGTACTCCGACGGGAATTTTCACCTGCACCGTAGCCGCTGTTTTCGGCCGACGCGATGGATCCTTCGCCCTTGGCCGGCGAATTGTTGATTAATCTGCTCGGCGATGCGCTCCGCGGTCGTGAAGTCGGCGTGATGCAGCATCCAGCGCATCGGATTCGTCGGCACCACCGATGGCGCCGGCGCTCCACGATGGCGCCTTCCGGAACGCGCCCCGCGGTCGGATGATTCACCACTTTCGAAGTGTCCCCGCCCCCCGCGGACGAATCCTCCGGTCACTACCGGGCCTTGCGCGGTCGCGTAAACCTGCCCGTCGAGGCTGCGCAACGGACTGACGACCAGCGTGCCTCCCTGAAGGGTCCGGGCATCGCCAATGGCGGAAACCAGCACGTCGACCTTCATTCCAGGGCGCGCAAACGGAGGTAGCGTGGCGGTAACCATCACGGCGGCGGTGTTTCTGACCTGAATGTCGGTGGGCGCAACGGTCACGCCCATGCGCTCCAGCATGTTCGTCAAGCTTTGCACCGAAAAAACGGTCTGCTGGCTATCCCCTTTGCCGGCGAGACCCACCACCAGCCCATAACCGACCAGATGATTATCGCGGATGCCCTCAATGCTGGCCAGATCCTTCAAGCGCGCGGCGCGGACCGGCGCTGCATATCGGCAAGCGCCCAACGCGATCGAGATCGGAGAAAAGTTTCTTCATGCGAGTCTTAAAGCGGCAGAATGCTCATCAATAGCCGGTACAGAATGAACGGACGGCGAACCGCGTCGCCCACCACTCCCTTGCCGTTGACCTGAACCTCGAGTTGCGCCAGGTTGCTCGAAAGGACCGTGTTGTTCGCAAGGTCTGCCGGACGCGCAACGCCGCGGACCGTTACCACCTGTTTTTCGGAGTTCACTTGAATCTCTTTAGTGGCTTCGAGCACCAGATATCCGTTGGGAAGAACGTGCGTCACGCGCGCGGCGAGCGTCGTGGTGATGGTGGCATGTGCGCGTCGTGGATCCGGCTCCGGTCAGCGCGCTGCTCGAGCCTGCGCCGAGTAAATTCGCGAGGGCGCCGGTGGGCGATTTTATGCCCGCAAGTTGAGTGATATTGGCCGACAAGCTGGAGGACCGATTCGAGGCGAGTTGTCCGCCCGATACCGCTGAAACGCTTTCCACTACTTGAATCGAGACCAAGTCGTTCACGTTACGCGACCGGACGTCGCTCGCCAGATCGCCCAAGGTCCGCCGACGCAACCCATAACGAGCCGGGCGTTTCCGGCTTCATCGATCGCTGCTGCCAGCATCGCGTCCTCGAATATTTCGTCCAACGGGGAAGCTGCGGCGGGTGCGGTCGTCTTTTTCTTCCCTTTGTCGTCTCCCGCGAACAGGAGGCTGGACAAGACAACCATCGTGATGAGAATTTCATTGCTTATCCTCTGAACGGGATGGTCGAACGCGACGGCGTTCCTGAAGCCGACTCTCGATCGAGACTTTGCCTCGCCCGTCACCTGCGCGAGCAGGATTTTGTGGCTTTGACGGATTCTGAGACCGCGAATCACCTCTCCGATTCGTCCGCTGCGCTCCACGATCACCGGAAGGCTCAGCCAGACGGCGTCGGCATGATACTCCGCACGTCGCCTGCTCGCCTTTCACGACGGCGCGGGCGCAGCGAGCATTGCGCCGACGACTGGCGAATTCGTCGAGGACCGTCCGCGTCGCGACTTTGCCGATCACGTTATCTATGTTTTCCGTGCAGCTTTCCGAAGGAAATCCATCGTAGAAACTCCTCACGGATCTGGGACGCCACGATCGGCTCATCCGGCCGGAGGATTTCGGTCGGCGACAATCCTTTTGCAAGGAACCGTAATCCGCACGACGGCCCAGATCGAATAGAGTGTGGTCAATATCGTGACGGATGATGCCGCGCCACCGCGCCACCGCCTGTCCGGTTGCCGGCGGAGTCAATCCTTTCCAGTCGAATTCCATTTCGCCGTCGGGAACCGGGAAATGGCTCATATCCACGATTTCGATATTGGCATCGCGGGAGTCCGGCTCGCGGCCATCGCTTTCCTCATCGCGAGCATCAGGCGTCGCCCGATCAGGGGGTGCGTGGCCGCTGCGTGCCGGAACGCTCCGCAGCGAGGGTTAAAAATAAGGACAGGAAGATAAAACATTATCGTTCGATATTGTTGACGTCTTGATACATCTCGTCGGCCGCCTTCACCACCTTCGAGCTGGCTTCATACGCGCGCTGCGCGACAATCAGGTTGACGAACTCGTCCACGACGCTGACGTTCGATTGTTCGATATAGCCCTGGAGGATGGTACCGTTGCCTTCATTGCCCCCAGGATTGCCGACGATCGGCTCGCCCGACGCGTCAGTCGGCTGATACATGCTGGAGCCGAGGCTATTCAGACCCGGCTGGATTGGCGAAATTCGCCAGCTGAATTTGCCCCGCCTTTTGCGCAGCGATGTCTGGCCGGGCGCGGATAGCTGACCGTACCGTCCGTCGCCATCGTGATCGATTGCGCATTCGATGGAATCATGATGTTGGGCTGCAGCAAATTGCCGTTACTGTCCACGATGTTGCCCGTGGCGTTCAACTGGAAGCTGCCGGCCCGCGTGTACGCCAATTCGCCGTTGGGCAACTGAACCTGGAAAAATCCACTGCCCTGAATCACCATATCCAGGGGATTGTCGGTCTCGGTGAAGCTGCCCTGCGAAATCAAAATTGAGTTGGAGGCGGCGCGCGTTCCCAATCCCACTTGCAGGCCTGTTGGAACCACCGTCTCCTGTCCCGCAGCGGCACCCGGCTGCACCATGTTCTGGTACATCAGGTCCTGAAACTGCGCGCGGCGTGATTTGTATCCTGTCGTGCTGGCATTGGCCAGATTGTTCGCGATGTTGTCGAGGTTGGTTTGCTGAGCGTTCATTCCGCTCGCGGCACTATAGAGAGCTCGAATCATTTATTCCTTTGTCCATTCTTCCTTTATCTAGGGGTTCACTCTTGCCACTTCCGAGATGGCTTGCTTGTCCATCTCGGCGCCGAGCGTGATGGCTTTTTGTAACATTTCGAACTGGCGCATGACGGAGACCAGGCGAACGGCCCCTTCCGCAGGTCCCGCGTTCGACTCCTCCAATTGGCCCTGATGAACTTCCGTCGCCACGGCTGGTTTCGCGATGCTCGCGCTGCTGGTTCGAAAATAGCTTTGTCCTGCTTTGACCAAGCCAGCGGATCTGAAAACTCAACCACGGAGAGTTGTGCCACCGTGTTGCCATCCTGTGTGACGGCGCCGGTGTTGTCGATGACATAAGGCCGCGAAGGATCGAGTTTTACGGGATTGCCGTTAGCGTCCAGCACCGCGCGATCTTCCGCCGCGACAAGGTCGCCGGTGGCGGTTACCTTCAAACTACCGTTTCGCGTGTAGAGAGTGCCGGAGGAGCCGCGGACCGTAAGAAATCCCTTGCCGACCAGCGCGATGATCCAAGGGATTGCCGGTGGGCGCGATGGTTCCCTGCGTGAAATCCACCCAAGTCGATTTGATCCACGGTTCGGTTTGCGCCGCGGCGTCTTCGGGTGCCAGTCGCATCCGGCGAGGAATAGAGACTATATATTTCCGCGATCCGCCTTATAACCGCGGCTCGACGTGTTTGCGAGATTATTCGCGAGAATGTCCAGCTCCTGCATGCGGGCGCGCATCCCGCTTGCCGCGATGAAAGATAATGTGTCCATCTTTGAAGTTGGAAGCCGAGGCACGCCGTGTGCCAATTGACCGATCGATGGAAATACCCTGTGTTTACGGGGTCATCGCAGCATACCAGTCGCGATTTTGAGGACGAGAATCGGACATGGAATTCATGCGGAAGCAAAATTACGTCCCGCAATATCTTCGGAGTGTGCCGATAACTAACGATTTCTTTTTGGCGCATGGCGTGCATCGGCTGAAGCGTGCCCTTATCGATTCCAGCAGCAGTCGGACTGCAACGCGACACCCGCGTCAAACACGCGGTGAATCGGCGAAGCAGAGCAGCGACGCCGACGAATCCTTTCAGCCAGTCTTCATGGACACCGATGCGATCCGCTCGCGAACCCGTCAGACTCGAGCAACGTCGGTCACCTCCGGCGAAGTCTGCGCCGGCCAACAAGATTCGTCCGACTCCGAACCTTCTGGAAATCCCACACCTAAGCCCGGAACGAGGCAAGAGCACAAGCAACAGCAACCGCAACAGCACCAATAACAGCAACAATTCTGTCTCGCGCGCCAATAATTCGGATCCCGCGACGAAAAAACCGGATCCCGCGGCGGTGATCCTGGCCGCCGATCCTACGCCCCTACCCGTGATCCCACGCCAGTGTTGAAGACGCCGCAGGCGGCGGAAGAACGCAAGCATCAGGTGGCGCAGCCCGCGCCCCATCCTGTACCGCCGTATTGGAAACCTTCGTTGCGCCTGCGCCAGTGGAACCCACCACTACCTCGCGGGCACTCCGGCACCCGCGATTCCGCCAACGGACGCTACCCAAATGATGGGCAAGCTCCAGTCGATCCAGGCACGCTCGTATTTCAACTGTGCTCAACCCGTCTGACCCACTCGGCGAAAGCGCAAATCGGCGCCTGGTGAGCCCGAAAACAAAGCGAATCAATCGGAAACGTCTACCTTTCTGACACCGGAGGTATCTCCGCCGATCCACTGAGACAAGAACAAGCTCACTTCTTCCGACGCCAAGAACCAGAGCCAACAGGATCAGCCCGAGCCTTCCGTTCCGCGCCTACCGTCCGGCAGGACGAAGGCAACGATTGCTTCGCAGTTCGGATTTCAAACACCTTTGTCGTTTGCGGCCCATCTATCGGCTTCGAAGACGGAAGCCGTCGCCGCACCGGCAATCCCCACGAACGGTTGAAAATGCTTCCGCGCCGGAAACGCCGACGGCCCCGGTAGTCGACCGGATTGCCCTTACGCTTCGAGGAGCGAACGACCAAGTAGTGCGGGTAGAGATCAACCAGTCGGGCGAGATGGTTCAAGTCGGAGTGAACACCGCCAACACCGACCTCGCGAACGAGCTGCGCATTTCCGTTCCGGAACTGGTGCATCGCCTGGATCAGCAAGGTTACGAATCGAAGGTGACCATGCCGTCTTCCCCTTCGTTCTCCTCCTTGATGCCGGTCTCCATCGCCACGGCGCACTCTGAGTTTCGTTCCGGCGCGGATACAAACGGCAACGCGAAATCAAACGGCTTTATCACATTCGCAGAATGAGCCGCGACAACAGCGCCAGCGCAATCCGCAACGAGGCTGGCGTGAGTTGGCATCTCAACTGCAAGAGGACTAGTTTCCAGGTAATCGAACGCTGAAAGGAAAGTAAAAATATGGCCAGCTCTGTCAATCCCTTGACAAGCCCCACAGCGAGCACCACAAATTCCGACGCAAACTCTTCCACCTCATTCCACGGCCACTCCACAAATTGGCGAGAACACGTTCCTGCAGTTGCTGGTTGCGCAATTGCAGAATCAAGATCCGATGCAGCCGATGGACGGAATGCAGTTTGTCACGCAATTGGCGCAATTCAGCCAGTTAGAGAGTCTTTATGGCATCCAGAACAATACCAATACGCTTGGTAACCGACGTGCCGGAGCACTCACCGCTCCACGGGCGCTACTACTCCGACGACGGGCAGTTAAAGAATGATGGCTCAACTGGAAGCACCGCAGGCACAAGCTGGGCTGCCGCCGGCACATGAACCACGGACCACTTCCGCGTCCGGGACGGAATCCCGTCACTGATCCGCTGCGCGACTATGCGCACCTGGCCGATGTGCCGTTGAGAGTGGAGGCGCTGCTGGATCGGCTGACGATGAACATGCGCGCGGTGGCCAGTCTTGAAGTAGGCTCAGTGCTCGACGCTGACACGCTCCGCCGGGGATAACGTAGACCTGTTCGTCGGCGGCGTAAAGCTGGCTTCGGGGGAGATCGTGGTGATCGAAGACACCCTTGGGGTCCGCGATCACGGATCTGCTGACGGGCGAATAAATGCAATGGACGATATGTATCGCCAGTTTTGGGGGTTCCTGCCGTTCTGAGGCATCCTGGTCGCAGCGCTCTACCTGCTGAAACAGCGCGGGATTGGCCGCTTTCATGGGCATGCCCGGGCTTGGCGGGCCCGATCGCATTGTCAAAGTCATTGAGCGGATTCCCCTCACGGCGCAACACGCGGTTCATCTGGTTCAGATCGGCCACAGGCGCGTTCTGATTTCTTCCTCGCCGGGATCCTGCCAGCTCATCACCGAGATTTCAGAGCAGGATGCGTCGCGTGGGGCCGGACAATGAAATATCTTCCCGAGTTTCCCGATGATGGCCGCCAGCCCCGCTGCTGTTTGCCGCGAAAAAAGCTGCCAGCTCCCTCAATTTTCCCAGCCAGGCCAACCTGAGCACGTCGATGCAGATCCTTCTGCTGATGACGGTGCTGACGCTTTTGCCGGCGATTGTCGTTTGTCTCACGCCGTTCTCTGCGCCTTTCGATTGTGCTTCACTTCCTGCGCCAGGCGCTCGGCACCCAGACGGTTCCCTCGAATCAGGTGCTGGTGGGGCTTTCGTTGTTTCTCAGCCTGATCATCATGCAGCCAGTGCTCTCGACGATGTACACCACGGCTTGGCAGCCACTCGAGGATGGCACCATCGGCTATCAGCAGGCGATGGATGCGGGTTCAGTCCGTTGCGGCAGTTCCTGCTGCACTTTACGAGGGAAAAAGACATCCAGTTGTTTCTGGAAATCAGCAAAACGCCCGCTCCCGCGACGCCAAACGACTTATCGCTGACAATTCTGGGACCGGCTTACATTCTCTCGGAAATTAAGGTCGCTTTCCAGATCGGCGCGGTATTGTTCCTGCCGTTTCCTGGTGATCGATATCGTGGTCGCCTCGGTCAGCCTTTCAATCGGCATGGTCCAATTACCGCCGGTGATGATCTCCGCGCCATTCAAAATACTTCTATTCGTGGTAGTCGACGGCTGGACGCTTCTAGTCGGCTCCCTGATGAAAGGCCTGGCTCAAACATGACCCCCGGACAAGTAGTCGAACTCGTGCGGGGGGCGCTGATGTCGGCTTTCTGGCTGGCTCTGCCTCTTCTGGCGATCGGATTCGTCGCCGGAATCGTGATCAGCCTGACGCAGGTGCTGACGTCGATTCAAGACACAGCGGTGAATTCGGTCCCACGCCTGCTGATCTTCCTTACCGCAATCCTGCTGCTGCTGCCGTGGATGGTGAGCCGCAGCACCTCCTACACCGCCGACCTCATCACCAACATTGGCCGGTATGCCCATTGAAACAACACAGCTTCTGGCCTACGTCTTCGGATTCGCGCTTGTCGCGACGCGTGTAACCGGAGCGTTCTATTTCGTGCCGATTCCGGGCATCGATCAAGTTTCGTGGCAGGCAAAAACGCTGCTGATCCTCGGAATTACATTCTCATTGTTCGTTCTCTGGCCGAAGCCCGATCCTTCCCAGCATGAGATTGTCGCGGTGATGCTGAGCGGAATGCTAAGAAGAGGCGACCATTGGGCTCGGCTTGGGGCTGATCGTCATGCTCTCCACCGAATGCATGGGTTTTTGCTTTCATCTTGTAGGCATGCAGGCGGGCTTCACATTTGCTTCGACCATCGATCCCAACACCCAAGCCGATTCGCCGGTGCTCGAAGTGATGGGCCGCACCGTAGCGGCTCTGTTGTTTTTCACCATGGGACTACATCATGCCGTCATCCGGGCGTTCGCGGCCAGCCTCCAGACCCATCCCGCGGGAAGCTGGGCTCTGGGACCCGGCATCATCGAGCCGGTTATCCGCCTATTTCAGGTGATGCTCTCGACCGGATTGCGTCTGGCGCTGCCGGTGATCGTCTCGATGGTGCTGATCGACGTGTCTTTGGCCTTGATTGGCCGGGTGAACTCCCATCTTCAGCTTCTTCATCTTGCGTTTCCGGTGAAACTCGCGGGCTCCCTGATCCTGGTGGCCTGGATCATTATCACGATTCCGTCGGTGTTCAGCGAACTCGCGACCCACGTCCTGAACGTCCTGCGGCTGGCGATCGGAGCTTAACCCCAGGTGCCGGAGCAGAATCAGACTGAAAAACCAACAGCCCGGCGGCTGCAAAAAGCTCGCGACAAGGGTGATTTCCCGGTATCGAGACACCTGTTAGGCGGAGTGCAGTTCCTTCTTGCCGTCACGATCATTTCGACGTTCTTCGCCGAATGGGCGATGGGACTGGCGCAGCTGATGCTCGCGATGTTCCGCCGGGCAGCCACCGGAGAATTGAACGGATCCGAGTTAATTTATCTTGCGCGCGAGTCCCTGATCCGCGGCACGGGGGGACCGGCCATCGCCGGCCTCTGCCTGATTGCAGTGGTCGTCTTGAGCCAGTTGTTGATCACCCGCTTCGGACTGAGCGGCAGCAAATTGACCCCGGACTTCAACAAGCTCAATCCTGTCTCTAAGATCAAAAACATGGCTACCGGGAATCTGATCACGTTCAGCCAGGCTGTGATCCTGATCCCGCTGTTCCTCTATCTGACGTTCCGGATCTCCTGGCAAAACCTCGATTTGTATCTTTCCTTGCCTCACATTAGCGCTACCGCGGCCGTGGTCGGAATCCGGATCGCTGATCGAATCGCTGCTGTGGAAAGCGGCTGCTGCCTTCCTGATCCTCGGATTGATCGATCTGGCTTGGGAGCGCCAGCGTTTCACCCGCAATCTGCGCATGAGCAAGCAGGAAATCAAGGAAGAAACCAAGGAAACCGAGGGCAACCTCGAAATGAAAGGCCGGATCAAGCGATTAATGCGTGCACGCGGGCGCCGTCGGATGATGCAGGATGTCAAGACGGCGACAGCAGTGATCGTCAACCCTACGCACTATGCGGTCGCCATCCGGTACGAAGCGGAGTCGCGTACTGCTCCGCTAGTGGTCGCCAAGGGAAAGAACAACCTGGCGCTGCGGATTCGCACCGTGGCTACCGAATCGGGGGTCCCGATCGTCGAAAATCCGCCTCTTGGCGCGCGGCTTATACGATTCAGTGCAGGTCGGCCAGGAGATCCCGGTCCAGCTTTATCGCGCCGTAGCCGAAGTTTTGGCACACATTTATAAGCTGATGGATAGTTATCGACACCGGCCGGCCTTAGTCCGCATTCGCCAAATCCCGAGTGCTAATAAGCCCGAACTTCGAACTATTGATTCCACAGTGCAATCCTAACGCGAATATTCCTTCACGGCTGTGGGAGGAGCAGATCTTGGCATTCCAGTACCGGTCATGAACATAATTGGGTTCTGCTCGGGCCTTTCCGTTAGCATCCCGGGAGAGTTGTGTCTCTGGAGAGGGAATCGAAATTCGTGGGCAGATTGCGAAGTAGCTTCCAGTTCTTCAACATCGCTGAGCTCGGCGTGCCGATCGCGGTCCTCATGATCCTGGTCGCGCTGATCGTTCCCGTGCCAGGCTGGCTGCTGGATCTCCTGATCGTAATCGGACATCATGACGTCTCTGGTGGTCATGATGGTCTCCGTCTACATCACCCGGCCCGTCGATTTCAGCGTGTTTCCCACCACGCTCCTGCTGCTCACGCTACTTCGGCTCTCGCTCAACATCTCGGCCACGCGCTTGATTCTTTCCAATGGCAATACCGGAACCGCGGCAGCCGGCTCCATCATCGAAGCATTCGGAAACTTTGTGGTCGGCGGCAGCTTCGTCATCGGCGCCATCATCTTCCTCACCCTGATTGCCATTCAGTACGTCGTCATCAACCATGGCGCGGTGCGCATCTCGGAAGTCACGGCACGCTTCACTCTCGATTCGCTGCCCGGAAAACAGATGTCCATCGATTCGGACCTCAGCTCCGGCATCATCAACGAAAAAGAGGCGCGGGAGCGGCGCAAGATGCTCAGCGTCGGAGTCCGATTTTTATGGCGCCATGGACGGCGCGACGCGATTCACCCAGCGTGACGCCATCGCCAGTATTCTGATCACCGGCATCAACATCGCCGGCGGGTTCCTGATCGGCGTCTTCCAGCATGGAATGCCGTCTGCTGAAGGCGCTTGAGACCTATACCGTGCTCACCATCGGCGACGGCCTGGTTACGGTGATTCCCGCGTTGATGGTTTCGATCTCCGGCGGCCTGATCGTCACCCGCGCCAGCTCCGACGAACGTTTGAGCGCCCACTTTACCCGTCAGTTTTTCGGCAACGGGATGCCTCTGATGCTCGCGTCCGGGATGATCCTCACTCTCGCCATGATTCCCGGGCTGCCGAAATTCCCGTTCTTGTTTGTCGGCGGCGCTGTCGGGACCATCGGATGGCGGATCGAGCAGCGGAAAAAGCGGACGCGGACGCCCCCAAGCCCGCACCCACCGCGACCGAGGTCAAAGAGAATCTGGAAGGGCTGCTTAAGGTTGATCCCATCGCGATCGCGCTCGGCATTGGCCTGGTCAAGATGATTCAGGCCGGGCCCGACGCGCCGATACTGAAAGCGGCTGAATGGAATCCGCAAGCAGCTTGTGCTGGGTTTCGGATTCTTCCTTCCGCCGGTACGCTTTATCGACGGCAACAATCTTCGCCATCGGGAATACGCCATTTTGATCAAGGGTCAATGAGGTGGCCCGCTATGAGACTGGCCGCCGGCTGCGATCTGGCTGTTCCGAACGAAGAAAATGTGCCGAAAATCGCGGGAACTCCGACGAGGGAGCCCAGCTTTCGGCATGCCGGCCGATCTGGACTCCTTCCAGCCAATTCGATGGAAGCGCGTAATTCCGGCTATACCGTGGTGGACCAAGTTAGCGTGATAGCACGCACCTGATGGAAGTGGTCCGCAGCCAACGCCCATGAGCTGTTCGGCCTTGCAGGAAATGAAGAAGCTGCTGGATCTGGTGGCCGCCGAAAATCCCAAGGTGGTGGAAGAAGTGGTTCCCAAGCTGTTATCGCTCGCCGTGGTGCATCGGGTGTTTCAGAATCTCTTGCGGGAGCGCATTTCGATCCGCGATTCGGTCACCATTCTGGAGGCCGCCGGCGAAGCCTCGCTCACCACCAAGAACGTGGTACTGATCACCGAATACGCACGGCAGGCGATTCGCCGATCCATTGTCCAGCCGTTTCTCGATCGCGAAGAGAAGCTGCGCGCCTATGTGCTGGATTCCGCGCTGGATGAAGCGGTGGTCAATTCCGTGCAGCACGGCGAAATTACGAGTCATCTATCGCTTGCGCCGAGCCTGGTCCGCGAGTTCCTGAAAAAGATTGAAGAGAAGGTGGGGAATCCCGCCGCCCCGGTGGCGATTCTGGTGTCGACTGGAGCGCGCTATTTCTTGCAGCAACTGGCGGAAACCGCGCTCAAGAATGTGTTCTTCCTGTCGCACAGCGATGTTCCGCCGACGACGCAGGTGATCAGCGTGGGGTTGATACGCTAGGCGCCCTATTCGAGGAGAAATCATGTATTTGCAAACAATATTCAGTGCCAAAGAGAAAAAGCGGAAAGGGAGCAGCGCCGCGCCGCTCACACCGGTGGCGGAGCTTGAGCCGTTACCGTACAGCTCACCGCGGCTCCGCATGCCCTTGCGAAACACGCCGGCCGAAGCCCGGCCGCAACCGCAACCCAGTGGTCCGCGCATCAAGACCTATGTCGCCGAAAGTGTCCCACGTGCGATGTCGCTCGCGCGCAGTGAGATGGGCGAGGATGCAATCCTGATCCAGACCAGACGCCGGGACACCAATGACGTCTCGAAACAGTTCGAAGTGACTTTCGGCGTCGTGCCAAACGCCGCACCGCCCTTTCGCAAAGCTTCCGAGATCGCGAAAACGCCCGCCGCTCCCGCCGCCCCGGTCGACACGTCGGCAGCCGATTCGGAAGTAGCCCGCCAACTGGGATCGTTGCGTCGCGAACTGGCTGATCTTCAGAAGATGCTGCGGCAATCGGCCTTCGGAAACCCACCGCCGCCACAAGACAACCCGGTTGTCGCCGAAGCCTACCAAGCGCTTCTGCGCAACGATATCGATGCGGAATTCGCTTCCAACCTGGTACGCGGTTTCAATCCCGGCGCGAAATCGGCAGCCGAGGCTCTCCAGATGCCAGCTTGCCGCTCAGATCCGGACCGATTCCACGATCGCCCAGAACGGCAAAGCGGTGATCCTGATGGGTCCCCCAGCCTGCGGGAAAACTACCGCCTTGATCAAGCTTGCGGTCGAATACGGATTAAAGCTCGGCAATCCGATCGAGTTTTTCTCTTTGACCAAGGGCAAGACCACCGTCGATCGCACGCTCGAGACAATGACCGGAATTTTGGGTCTACCCTGCGAGGCGCTGGCGGACGGCGCGGCACTGATATCCGCACTGGCTCGTCCTCGTGCGGCGGGAACACTTGTGCTGGTGGATGTAAATGGCTACGGCTCGGCAGCGGTGGAGGACGAAATGGAGCTGGCCTCGGCACTGGCGTCCAACGAGAACGCCGATGTTCATCTGGCGCTGCCGGCTACCTGGCAAGGCATCAGCATCCGGCAGACCGTCGACCGTTTTGAAATCTTTCAGCCGGCGCGCCTGTTGTTTACCATGCTGGATCAGGCCGCCGTTTATGGTCCCTTGATTCAGGAAGCCTGGCGCACCGGAAAGCCTCTGTCATTCTTCAGTCACGGAACAGTTGGCAACACTGCTTTACAGGCCGCCGATCTGAGTTGGATTGTCGCCCGCCTGTTCGACACCGCTCGCGAGACCGGGGGCGAGCGCGATTAACATGCACTCCGCGGTCGTAGGATCGTCCTCTGTTGAGCTGCCGCGAACTCTTACCACGCAGCAGCGCGAGGATCTGATTCTGGAATTCATGCCGCTGGTATATAGCATCGCCAAACGGATTGTTGGCGGACTTCCGGCGGAAGCTTCCTTCGAGGATCTGGTCTCGGCCGGCACCGTCGGCTTGATCCATGCCATCGACAATTTCGATTCCACTTTCGACGCCAAGCTGGGCACCTACGCGGCGCACCGCATTCGAGGCGCGATGCTCGATAGCATTCGCTCTTCGGATTGGATACCCCGCCGGCAGCGTGCCCATATCAAGCGCTTACAAACCGCTGTTGAGAACGCGCAGAAAAAAGTCTATCGCTTGCACGTCACCGAACAGGAGATAGCGCTGGAGCTCGGCGTCAGCGTCGACGAGTACCGGGAAATGCTGGCGTCGCTGCCCGTAACCCGCGTGGTCAGTATCGAAGAAACGGAACGCGACGGGCAGAATCGGGCGGAGTCGATTACAGATCCCGAATCCGAACCGGCCTCCGTGGTCCTTGAGCGCGCGCAGTTTCTGGAGTTTTTGGCAACGGCGATTCAAAGGCTGGATTCGGAGGAGCAGGCCGTACTGAGCTTGTATTACCAGGAAGGCATGGGCCCGCAAGAAATTGCGCAGATCATGAATCTGCCGGTGAAACGGATCTATCAGCTGAAGGCGCAGTCGATTGTGCGCCTGCGCGCGTCGCTGCAGAGACGGACTATGCGGGGTGCACATGCGGCCTCCAACGGCGGACCCCAGGCGAAATAGAGCGGAGAAGAACATGACTATCAAAAAGTCGGACGCAGCCCTCGAAACAGCAGCGGAGTTGTTCCTGACGGCATTTAACGGAAAAATTAGCGAAATCGGCGCGCTCGCCAGGACCCCGGTAGCGGAACCTCAGTTGGACCCCGAAGCCCGCTGGTTCCGGCAGGTCCTTACGGGACCCGCGAACTTTGAGCTATCCGCGGGAATCTCTGGTACGGTTGCTGGGGCGCTACCAGGCGAACTGCGGGAGCTGATCGATGGCGTCTTTCAAAGCATGGCCCGCGCTCTCGGCAGCGTGGCCGGCTCCATGGTCACGTGCGGCGCGCTGACTGAGGAAACGGCGGTGCAAGCTCCGGAAACCATCGACTACGAACTGCGGCGGGAATCGGTTTCGCTTGGCTGCGTGATTCTGGCCGTTTCGGAATCGGCTTTGAGCTTTCTGCGCCGCGTGATCCATCGCGCGGATGCCGCTTTGGGAGGGCGTTCCTTGCCGCCCAATCTGGATACGCTGATGAACATCGACTTGCCGGTCAGCGTTAGCTTTGGAACCGCCGAGATGGCGCTCGCCGACGTCCTTCGGCTTACCACTGGATCCATCGTCGAGTTCAATCATCTGTTGAGCGAACCCGTCAATATCGTCGTGAACAACTGTCTGGTAGCTCGCGGCGACGTGGTAGTGGTCGACGCCAACTACGGCGTTCGCATCACCGAAGTGATCACTCCGGCATGAGTAAACATATCGCCGCCCGTCTATTGCAGGTTTGTGGTCCCTGTCGCGTGCTGCACGCGGGCGCGCACGGTCCCGCCTTGTTGGAGGACTTACTTCTGGCTGGCTGCGATGCCTATGCGTTCGGTTCCGCCATGCTGTCTCATCCCCGTTGGAATGGCCCTCAAAGCGCGCTTCCGGGGGGCGTGCCACTGGATGCCATCCTGGTGGATATTCCTTCCACGGACCGTATCCCCGGACAACTCGACCATCTGTTGACGCGCTTCGGAATCCCCAAAGTACTCGCCATGCGCGCTCCGGGGCTGGATCGCAAAACCATTGAAAGCCACCTTTTCGGAACCTTATGGCGCCGCCATCCGGCAGACCTGCCCGCTCATGAATACGAGACGCTCAGGGATGACGTAATGCCGGAAGTGAATTTTTACGAACGCATTCCCGAAGCAGCGCTGGCACGCTGGCCCGTTTTGGGGTTGTCGGCGGACAGCCTTCAAAGGGACATGCTGCGTGAAGGCGGCTGCTCTGCCGATGCCCATATTGTGCGGTATTCGCTTGCGGCGCAGTTCGTGCGGCCCGGCGACACGGTGCTCGATTGCTCGTCCGGCCTGGGCTACGGCACAGCCATTCTGGCGTCGCTCTCGGCCGGCTCGAAGTTTATCGGAGTAGAGCCGGATGAAGCCGCCGTCGAATACGCTGGTGCTAATTACGCCCGTGAAGGCGTCGCCTTCCGTGCGGGGGATGCTTCAAATCTTCACGAGATTCCGGATTCCTCCATCGACATCGTGGTTTCCATGGAGACGTTCGAGCATGTGCCCGACTGGCATGCGGCATTGCAGGAATTTCATCGGGTGCTGAAACCCGACGGCCGCCTGGTGGCCAGCGTGCCAGACCGCTTCCAATGGGCCACGCTTGAAAAAGGGATCAACCGCCATTTCTTCGTGGAAATGCGTTACGCCCAGACAGCGCCCGGCGGTAAACTGACGGGTGCCGGCCCTTCGCTGCGTCCGGTGCAACTGGACGCCAACATCGAAGCGGAATGGCTGATTGCGGTGGCCTGTAAGAGTCCAATGGAAGGCCTGGGGCGGAATGATTTCAAGCACCCCGCCTTTCAAGGCTCCTTTGAAAAAAGCGGCGCTGCAATCGTCGATTTCGCCAGTACCTACGACAATCCCTATTTGTACCGGACCATGGTTCAGATGGGCGAGCGTATCCGCCACGATCTAAAGCTGGCCACGCTGGCTCACTGGGTCATAGTAAATGCGCGTGCGGATTCCGCCGACCGGGGTGCGGCCATTTGCGTCCTCGGCTATCAGGTGCTCGCGAAGCGTGAGATAAAAATGGCCCCAAAGATTGCGGTTTTTATCGCAGATTATCTGCGCGTCACCGCGGACGAACATGCTAATCGCCACGTGCTGCGCTGGCGGCTTTCGTTGACCTTTCTAGCCGGAAGATTGTGCGAGCTGATGGGCGATAGGAAGAATGCCGCGAACTGGTATCACGCAGTGGCCGGCTGTAAGTGGCGCGACTTTTCACCGGTCCTTGCCACCAAGGCTGTGGCGGCCTGTTTCTTTGAAGGCCGAATACGGCTGGCTGACGGCGAAATCGAACAGGCCAAATCCTGTTTTGCGCAAGGCTTGGCCGAGGCTCTAGCCGCCGTGAAGGGCGACCTGAACGACATTGTCGGCAATCCGGAACAGCCTATTCCTTTCGGCCTGACCGAACTCGCGGAAGTGATCGATATGGGATCGCAGTGCGCCAACGCGGTCGCTCATTCGGAGTTATGGAAACGCGACCCCGGACTGTTCTGGAAACATGTGGACATCAAGCGTTTTGGCCTGGTGTCCTGGGCATTGGAGCTGGAACAAGAAAATCAAAAGCTCCGCAACGAGCTCTCTTGCCGCACGCAGCCCGCGGGCTCCGCAAAGGCTGGCCCTCAAAAGGTGGTCGCGTGAAGTCATGATTTCACTGAAAAAATATATCGATTCCGGCCCGGAAGAAGTTCTGAAAGTAATGTGCGAGTCCTATCGCGCGTCATTGACGGTGATCGGCATCAGTGCAACCCAGATATGTCCGCACATCGGCGAAGACGTCGAACACGATTTGTTGAACCTTCGCGATCAGTTGTCCCCCGACGTTACGCCCGACACGGTTGCGGAAACCGGAAAGCAGGTGGAAAAGGAGCTCGCGAAATGGGGGGAAAGCGCCTCCAAATACTTTCAGCAAACGGCGCACGACATCAAAGAGATTATGCTGACCGTGGCCGAAACTTCGCAGGCTCTTGGGGAACGCGATCAACGGTTCGCACGCGAGTTTAATGATTTCGCTGGACAGTTGGCAGCCATCGGTAATCTATCGGACCTTACAAAAGTCCGCCAATCGCTCGGTAAGACCGCCCATCAACTGAAGTCCTGCGTGGATCAAATGGTGCAGGAAGGAGAGCAATCCCTTTCACAAATTCGTACTGAATTGTCCCAGTATCAGAGCCGGCTCGATGAAGCAGAGCGGGCGGCCACCCAGGACCCCGTCACCGGCGTAGCCAGCCGGTACAAGGCTGAAAAGCGAATCCAAATGCTGATCGAAGGCTCGCGCAATTATTCCATTGTGATGTTCGACCTGGATAATTTCAAAGAGATCAATGATCGGTATGGCCATCCCGCCGGTGACGAGCTTCTGAGACAGTTTGCTACCGAACTGCGATCGTTCTTTCGGGTGTCGGATATTGTGAGTCGATGGGGAGGCGACGAGTTTCTCGTGATTGTGGACTGCACCGCGGACCAGATCCGCGATCGTATCGATGCAATCCGAAAGTGGGTCTGCGGTGACTACACCATTCAAGTCGGCGGCGAGCCTCGCAAAGTGAAAGTTCAGGCTTCGGTTGGCTTGGCTTCGTGGGTTCCAAGCGAGACGGCCGAGGCGTTGATTGCGCGCGCCGACGCCGCTATGTACCTGGAGAAGACCCGCAAGACAAAGGCCGCTAAATAGTTAGCCTAGGCGGTCCCGAGCTGCATGTAAACCCCAGTTATATATGGCCCGTAATCTACTCTTCCTAGGCCATTCGACCGATAAAACAGAGAGTGGAAGTGTTTGTCGCACGTCAGCCGGTCTTCGATCGCCAGCTGCAGATCTATGGGTACGAGTTGCTGTACCGCTCCGATCCCTCCCGCAATCAATTCGATGGCACCGAAGCGACCTCAGCCACGCAACAATTGATATCGAGCACGCTGCTCTCGGTTGGCCTGGACAAGATCCTGTGCGGTAAGAAAGCCTTTGTAAACTTCAATGAGCGCCTGTTGCGCGATGGAGTCTATCAAAGTCTGCCGCGAGAGGACACGGTCATCGAAATCCTGGAATCAGTGGAACCGAGCGCCGACTTGATCGCGCTGTGCCGCGCCATTCGTAACGAAGGCTACATGCTCGCGCTGGACGATTTTGTCTCCAGTCCGCAATTTGAGCCGCTCACCCGTCTGGCTCAATTGATCAAGATTGATTTGCAAACCACCGGCAAGGCCGAACAGGAGCGTTTGTTAAGAAAGTACCGGCCGCGGGGGATCGCCATGCTGGCCGAAAAAATCGAGACCCATGCAGAGTTCGATTGGGCGCGCAGCGCCGGCTACGACTACTTCCAAGGCTACTTCTTCGCCCGTCCCAGTGTGATGCGTGGCCAGCAGTTGCCGACTTCCAAGCTCAACTGTCTGCGTCTGCTGAGCGAGATGCAAAAGGCGGACCTGGATTTGAAGCACCTGGAGGATCTTATCCGCGTGGACGTGGCCCTGACGTACAAACTGTTGCGTTACGCCAACTCCGCGCGGCTCGGCCGCCACGAGGAAATTCAGTCGATCAAGCATGCTTTACTGGTGGTGGGCACCGACAAAATTCACCACTGGGCGGCGCTCGCGACATTATCCATACTCGCGACGGACAAGCCGAGCGAAGTGGCAACTCTCTCCATTGTTCGGGCGCGCTTCTGCGAGCTGCTGATCAAACTGACGCGGAACGAGCTGCGGGATCAAGCGTTCCTGATGGGGATGTTTTCCTTGTTGGATACGTTTCTCGACTGCCCACTGGATGAAGCGCTACGCTCGGTAAGCCTCAGACCGGACATCGAGCAGGCTTTACTCGGAACCGCGGAGGACGAGAACCTGTTATCGCTGGTCTATCGGTTGACTCGCCGCTATGAAGTCGGCGATTGGGACACGGTGGACGAGCTCGCCGCAATATGCAAAGTTCCGCACGAAACTATTCGGGATGCCTATGTGGAAGCTACGCTCTGGGCCGGCCAGATGCTGCCAGCCGTAAACACATCCACATAGCGTAAAGAGCTCCCTGGAAACTGCCGAAATAATGCTTATGAGTGTCTTCTCAGCCTGGCTGTGTCGCGCCATTCTCGTTCTTGCCGCGCTTTCGGCCGTGGCCGTCGCCCAAGTGCCCAATACGCCTCCCAGGACAGCACCTCAACCGAGGAAAAAGCCTCTGGCGCAACGCGGGATGACAAACGTTCAACCCCCGGCGCCGAAAACAAAGGCAGGCAAGGCCAGAGAGAAAGCTGACAAAAAGGCTAAAGAGAAAGCCGAGAAGGAATCTCGGAAGCTAGCCAAGAAGGCCAAGAAGCATTCCAAGTAGCCGTACCAGGCGGTTGGGTCGAGATCGGTCGCCAGACTAATTCGCGCGCGAATTCGGTAGCGAAACCAGACCGGCTTCGTTCAGGATGACGATATCCACGCGCCGGTTCTTGGAACGCCCATCCTCTGTGTCGTTGCTTTCCAAAGGAAAAGAGTCGCCATAACCCACCACGGACATCCGGCTGCTGTCGATCGAGAACTGTGTATTCAAAGCCTCCAGCATAGCGATGCTGCGCGCCGCCGAAAGCGCCCAATTGCTTTGGAATCGGGAATTATGAATGGGTATGGAGTCGGTGTGTCCTTCCAGGCGGATCGGATTGGGAATGTTTTCAAGCGTGGCCGCGATCTTGCGCAGAACCGGAATGCCGGCCGGAGAGACCTGGTCGTCGCCCGATACAAAATAAGCTGCTTCTTGCAGGCTCACCACCAAGCCTCGTTTTTCTGAATGGATGGTGATGCGGCCCGCACGCATATCTTCCGCCAGACTTCCTCGCAGTAACTGGTCGGTAGGGGCAAGATCAACAGGCGTTTGCGGAGCCGTTTGGGGCTTGGCTCCCCCTGGACCGTGCTTCATGCTGTTACCCTGACCGACATCATCCAACGTTCCCCCCAGTACTTTCGAGACTTTGGGCGCTCCATCAAAGGCGCGGCGCACCGATTCGGACGCTTGCATGGCCTTGTGACGATCCGCCTGGGAACTGGCGTAAAGAACTACGAAGAAAGCAAACAGTAGCGTGATGAAATCGGCGTAGGATACCAGCCAGCGCTCGTGCCCTTCCGATTCGTGCTCTCCGCGGGAACGGCTCATACCTCGATGCGGGCCCGAACAGGGGCAGGTTCCTGGATCGCCGCCGGCTTCGCATCCGGTTCGCCTGCCAGACTCTCCAACTTCCTGCGGATCATCTTCGGATTCATGCCTTCGACGATGGCCGCCACGCCCTCCAGCATCAACTCCGTGAGCTCGATGCGCCGTTTGGCGCGCCCGCGGATCTTGTTCGCGGCTGGCAGGAACAGAAGATTCGCTGCCCCAACGCCATAGATCGTCGCCACGAACGCCACGGCGATCCCGCGGCCAACTTCATCGATATTCGCCAGGTTCTTCATTACCTGGATCAGACCCAGCACGGCGCCAATGATCCCGATGGTGGGCGAATACCCTCCGGCGCTTTCAAAGACTTTGGCCCGGCTGAGAAGTCGCCGCTCTTCCATCTCCTGGTCGAGCTGCATGGTGTGCTTCAATTCGGTCAGTTCCGCTACGTCGATGGCGAGATTGATGGCCTTGCGCAGGAATGGATCCTCGATCCGGTCCGCATCTTCTTCCAGGGACACGATGCCGTTGCGCCGCGCCTTGGTTGCAAATTCGATGAGCTGCTCGAGCATGGCCTGCGAGGAAACGCCCGGGTCGAAGAACACGTACTTCAACTCACGCATAGCGGCGATTACATCGGCAAAAGGCGTGCCCACCAGCACCGCGCCCACCGTGCCGCCCAGGACGATCATAGCGGCGGTTCCTTGGGCAATGTCGGCCAGAGAGCCTTTTTCAAGCACTAATCCGCCGAGAATACCGCCCACCGCGATGAGCAACCCTAAGATGGTCCCCTTGTCGATGGAAAGGCTCGGGACTTGCTTGTTGCCAGCAGTCCGCTTCGAATCACTCATTTTCGTCCGTATTGCCTTTGGGGATGCCAGCGCAGATGCGCCGGCGGAACTCTACAATGCGCGCGAGAATTTCATCCGCGCTCTCCCGGACAAACAGCCTTTGACCCGTGGTTAGCGCGATAGTGGTGTCCGGCACCGTCTCAATCTGCTCGATTAAGTCCGAGTTGAGCAGGATCGAATGATTGTTGATGCGCGTGACCCGGATCATAGCCGATCAAGCAACCGATGCCGCTCCCTCATTTTGCGCGCCATCGCCGCACTCGTCGCCCACTTCGATATCGAGCGCGTCAAGCTTGGCATAGAACGTGGTGCGCTTCAGTTGCAGCAGAGTGGCGGCGCGCTTCTTGCTTCCGCCCGCCAGGCGCAACGCTTCCGACAAGAGAGTCTTCTCGAACTGGCCCACCACCAGGTTGTAATCGATGCCCTCGCTCGGCATAGCGAACATTCGGGGATGATTCGGAGATCCGCCCAAGGCAGTGAAGTCGGCCATCCTCAACGTGGAGCGGGTGCCACTGAGCGCGATGGCGCTTTCAATGGTGTTTTCGAGCTGACGGATATTTCCCGGCCATGGGAATTTGGTTAGCCAGGTGGTAATCTCGGCCGGCATAGCTTTGATCGGGATTTGCTCATTGCGGCATATTTTCTCGATGAAGTGCTGCACCAGATCCGAAATGTCTTCCAAGCGCTCGCGCAGCGGCGGCAGATGAATGGGCGCGACGTTCAAACGGTAATACAAGTCCTGACGGAACTTGCCTTGCTCCACAAGATTCGCCAGATTGGCGTTGGTGGCGGCGATCACCCGGACGTCCACGCGCATGGTTTCGGACGAACCAAGGCGATGAAATTCGCGCTCCTGCAGCACCCGCAGAAGCTTGGCCTGGAGCGAGAAAGGCATATCGCCGATCTCGTCGAGCAACAGCGTGCCGCGATGCGCCTGTTCGAAACGGCCCAGGCGGCTCTGGAAAGCGCCGGTATAGGCTCCGCGCACGTGGCCGAAAAGTTCGGCCTCGAGCAATTCTCCCGGGATGGCATTGCAATTAATCGACACCATGGCTTGGCCGGCGCGAGGGCTGGCGTCATGAATCGCGCGGGCGACCACTTCCTTACCGGTCCCAGTTTCGCCCGTGATCAGCACCGTGGCGCGCCGCGGGCTCACCAGCCGAACCAGTTCCTTCACCACGCTCATCGAGCAGCTTCGGCCAACCAAGCTGCGGCTCCATGGCTCTACTGGATCGCCCGACTCCGCAGGGCTCCCATACTTCGCTCCACGGCGAACCTTTGCGAGTGTTCTGGCCCGCTCTTCAATCGAGGCCTGATCGGTGATGAATTCGTCCGCGCCCAGATAGCATAGCCGAAAGGCCTCAGACGGGGACGTTTCGGGCACCCAGGCAATTACCGGGATACTGCCCAGCGATATTCGCTGGATGTTCGCCAGCAGCTCCGCATCGTCCATCTCGCCGCGCGGCAGTCTGGCGATGATCACGTCGGGCGGGTCAGCCGTCGCCATCACGGCAGATAAGTCGGAAACTTGGCTGAGGATATCAACAGCCCTAACGCCCGGGGTCGAACTCCAGAAATCTGCCGCTCCGGGAACGGTGCTGTCGGTACAAACGGAAACTCGCATAGTGTATGCATTCCATCGGAGTAACTCCCTGACATGTTTAGGAAGATTCGTCTGCAAAGATAGGGGGATCGCCCAACCCGAGGGGGCGGGTATTGAAATGTCCCCCTCGAAAATGGTGAATTCGATTTAAATCAAATAAAAAGAGCGCTTTAACCGCTGATGTTGAGAACCCCCCTCGATGAAATCGTGGATTCTTCATGTTCTATTTCGGAGGGCGTATTCGCGGCCTGCAAGGCCTCCGCGATCCTCTCGTTCACACGGGCGATAGACAGCAGGTCTTCCACGGTTCCTCTGCCTGCCAACATAATGAAAATCCGCTGGTCGATAAACTTTCCGAGGCGCAGCAAATTCAGGCGCAATGTTTCCGGCAGCGCGTTCGCGGGATTGCTCAACTCGGTCTGGAGAAAGGACCAGAGCCTTTGCGTAAACTGAAGCGAATCCGTGAGGTTGTCGTCCAACTCAGGCTTTGGGTTGTCCTTCCAGGTGCTCGCACAGCGGCGTAGTTTCTGTGCCGCGCGAAAAAGGACCGCGGCTTCCAGTTCGCGCCCTTCCAGTGTTTCTCGCTGTAGGTCTTCGTAAACTTTAGTTGGTAGCATTATTACCCTTTCGTAAGTCTGGCGACTTCCTGATTTCTTTCCGCAGATCCGCAGCCACCCGTTCGACCACGGGTCTCCAGTTGCGCAATTCGTTCTGCCGGAACAATCGCATGGACGGATACCATGGCGAATTCTCGCGATCCTGTAGCCACCGCCAGTCGTTACAAGCCGGGAGCAGCGTCCAGACGGGCCTTCCCAGGGCGCCCGCCAGATGAGCTACCGACGTATCGACGGTGATCAGCAGATCGAGATCCGCGAGACACCGGGCGGTGTCGGCGTAGCTGGAAAGCCCCGGCCCCAGGTCGAAGACCGCATTCGCGCACAGCCATTGCGCTTCCGCCGCAGCGGGGTCCACCTGAAGACTGAAGAACTGCGCGCCTTCGAGGGCGGCCAAGTCTTGAAACAGCTCCAGAGGGAGCGAACGGTTGCGGTCGTTGCGATGAGTTGGGTTGCCCCGCCACACCAACCCCACGCGAAAGTCCGGGCAGCCCGCCAGTTCGTGGGGGGCTCTCGAATCTGGAAGCGGCCGAAGGTACGGCGTCTCACCTGGAACGGAATCGACGCGTGTGCCGAACAATCGGGGCAGACTCATTAACGGGGCGTGTACGTCGAACTCCGGCGCGGGCACGGGACCCGAGAAAACCTGCAGCTACCTCCGGCATCCCTTGAAGAAGAGTCCTTAAGGATGCCTGGCAGTGCAACAGAACCTTCGCCCCCTGTTGCTGCAACAGGCGTGCATAGCGAATGAACTGGATCGTATCTCCGGCGCCTTGCTCAGAGTGCAGCAAGATGGTTTTGCCTGCGATCGTCGATCCATCCCACAGCGGCCGCAGAAGCGTCCTTAGGTCGGCTCCGGGCTGTTTCCAGCGCCACTCGTATTCCTGCCAGCCCTGCTCGAAAGACCCCTGGAGTAGCGAAATCAAAGCGCGATTGGTGTGGGCTTCGGCATATTGTGGATCAATCGAAATGGCCTGGGAGTAGCAATCCGCGGCTTCCCCAATGCGGGACAGCTCGACGCATAGATTGCCGAGAGTTGTTCCACGCCACGGCGTAATCCGGCCGAATTGCCAGGGCTTCGCGGAGGTGAACTTCCGCTGATTGTGTTTCCCCGTCCGCGCGCTCCAGCAGCGCCAGATTATTCAGCGCTTCCGGAAAGCGAGGCTGCTGCGAGATCGCTGTGCGGAGGTGCTGAGCAGCGTCCGTTTCGAGGCGCATGTCGGCCAGCACGCCGGCCAGCAAGAAGCGGCTGCCCCAATCGCGGGAGTTCGCATCGCACAAGGCCTGTAGCACGTCCCGCGCCGGTTCCAACTGTCCCAGTGCGCGCAACGCCGCAGCGAGCTTGTGACTGATCTCGCGATCTCCCGGGGCCACCATTAGCGCCTGACGGCAGGCGATCGACGCCGGCTGGAACAGCTTCAGCTCGAGCAGCGCGTCAGCCAGTGAAAGATAGGCCGATTTACTGCGCGGATCGATTTGTAGAACTGCAACCCACTCCTGAGCGGCTTCAGCCAGGCGGCCCTTAGCTTGCAGCTCTTTGGCCGAAGCGAAATGCCGGTCGACGGTCTGCTCGAAATCGGTTACTGGCATACGGTTTCTTCCTCTAGGGTCGTCATCCGGAAGGGTGGAAGCTCAGCCGAAATGTCGCTGTTTAGCGACCCCGCATTGGCCACTTGCGTAAACAGAAGATCGATCTGCACGATGCCTGTAAAATTGCGGATCTCATCAATCCTGGCTATGATTCCGGGCCGGTCCGTCACCAGGAAGCCACCGGGGACTCCGGGGATCGCATTTGCGCCGAAGGATGACAGCTCCGCCGCGGATTTTCGTATGACACGCACCGGCTCGCCAGGTTGAATCAAACGAATGAAGATCGCTCCGATGGAGATGAAGTCGCCCGGTTCGCCAAAGGAAAAGCCCGCCTCAAGAAGATTCGCATCGCGGAACTGCATGGCGAAACGAACCCAGCCCGTGCGCCGGCTCGAAAGCAGGTAGGTCTGATCCGCACGATGCGCCGCGCCGTCGTTCCAGAAGAAAAGCATGCGCCTGGGGTGCTCGGGACACTGGAACGATTCAGGCCGCGCCTTTCTGAGGAAGATGCTGCGAACCGCGTCGCCGATTACGGGACTGATCCCGTGCGCTAATCCAAAGATCCAATACACGCTGGAGCTCTTGAGGCTGGCCAGTTGATGCGCGGACGCATATTCCAGATATTCCGGCTCGATGTCGGCAGCCGTGAGCGCGCGGGTTCGAGCGGAACCCATGTTTTCATCGTGCACCCAGGATCCGAACGCCGCGAGCTCAGCCGTCACCGGTTCAGTCAGCGCGCGAATCAGAATCGCTTCCAAAAACGGGCGCAGAACCACGGAGCCGACGGCCGCGACGGAAGGCGCAGCGGCGAAGTTCTGGACAAAATCGAGCAACCCCTGCTGCACCCGTTCGATCTCGGCCAGCTGATGCACCGGCACCTGCTGCTCGCCCAACACGGGATCGCCCTGCGCGTCGTATCCGGTGGTGCTGCCCAGGTGGCACATCAGGCATTGTTCCACCAGCTCGGGCGAGCGCATGAAGGAATGCGCGATTCGGAGAGGCTGTCCATTTTCAGCCAGGAATCCCTCGGCGGCGGTGCCCGCGCCCTGGATCCTTCGCACGCTGCTTCCGGTGACCAGGTACAATCCATGGGTTTTGACCGGCAGCTTTTCGTGATCGAGAATTTTCTGCAGGCAGTGCTGAATGGTGCCCGAATAACCCAAATCCACGACTGCGATGCGCCCCGCGCGAGCCGGCACGGTCTTTCGGAAGTAAGCCATCAACCGGCGCCGCGCCTCGCCCGAGGCTGCCACAGCATGCGCTTTGAGCCGCGGATTTTGCGCGATCTTCAGCGCCAGCCCTCCGGCCGCTTCAGCAGAAATCAACGCGTCGCCATCCAGCCCCAGGGCCGAACACTCGATTCCCAGAGGCTCGCACAAATCGCGAGCGCGCGCCGGATGCGGGCGTGCCAGAAAGCTCTGTATTTCCGCCGCGTCGCCCCGGAAAATGCAGGCGCGTAGCAGCGCGTAACGGGACGCGAAAAACTCAACTGTGTCGATCCCGGCGCCGAATTCATCCAGCACGCGCTTCAGGATGCGGCCCTCGCGCATCAGGCATAGTACCGTCGAGATGCCCTCCGCCGCGGCGCGTTCGATCACCCATTTTCCAAAACCCGCCACCACCGGCCCTAGAAATAAGGCTCCCCAGGAGCGCAGCGGATCGGTCCAGTTTTCAGCGTTGTCCACCGCTCGGGCCCGTATTGCGCTTAAGCCCGCGTCGCCGCTACTGGGGAAATATTCTGAGCGTTCGGACAGGTGCGGGGAGAGCTCCAGATCCAACCCCTTCCGAAAATCCTCCGGCGTCCGTGGACGCCAGATCGCGGCAATTCCCAATTCGCGGGGCGCCTCAAAGTCCGCACGCCGATCATCCCCGATATGCAGGACCTCGTTGGCCTTCCATCCTGTCCGTCGCAGCACCTCCGCGTGTAATCCGAGCGCCTTGGGTTTCCGGTAGCGGCAGGAGTTGACGATAATGTGCGGCGTCCGCGGAAGAATCGCGCGCAGGTGGTCCTCTTCAAAATAGGTATCGGAGACGTACGCCGTTGAAATGCCCTTCGAAGCGGCATAATAGATCAATTCGACAATCGCCGGATCGTGAAACGTCGATTCGCGCTCCAGTTCGAGCTCGGTTCGAATAAGGTCCGCCGTGCTGTGTCCAGCGCGCAATAATCCCGTGGGGAACGCCTGATAAATTTCTTCGAGCGTCACTTCCCGATCGGAGACTCGCCCGAGACGGGCGGATTGTTCAGCCTCCTTGCGCTCCATCGCAAAGCTGGCCGCCGACGTTGAAGGGTACAGCAACCCGCGTTCGATCAGCCGCGCTCCCAAGGCGAAGAAGAGATCGGTGGGGGCCGGGAAGGTGCGCCAGACGGTGGTATCGAAGATGTCGAGCGACAGCAGCCGGACGGTGCCTGAATCGATGAGGTTTCGGGCGTCCAACAGCGGTGCATGCGGCGGATTCATTGGTTCCCGCATACTAAGGCAATTCGCCTACCATTTCGTCCTGGAAGAGATCGCAAGAGATGGAGCCGCAATCAGATCGGATTCCTGACTTCGGGCTGGGTTCCATGACGACTAGCTGGCATTCTGGAAGCACTCAGCAGCTGTTTTTCGTACTTGAGCAGACGCTTCATCTTCTGCAGGGCCTTGTAATACTCGCCGGCGACGACCAAGCGGCTGACTTCCTCGAGCCCCGGCGCCATGCTCGAAGCGGCGGCCAGCACGTCGCGTGTGAGGGCCAGGTACAGCTGCATGGTTTCTTCCCGCTTTTCCGGCTGGATGTACATGAGCTCGATTGCCATATAGATCCGGCTGCACGGGGAATTGATACCGGATTCCGGCAGGATGTTCGGGCAGCGGAGAATGGGGGTGTGAGTTTCGATCATTAATTGGGTGGAATACGCCCCGTTGTTGCGGACCACAGCTCCGCCCAAGATGATCCTCTCTTGTGGTTTGAGTGTAAGAACCAGCCCCATAAGACGTCTCCAATCGCCTGGTGCCCCTAACGGCCGCGCGCGAAATACAGCTTTTCCAGTTCGCGGACGTCTTCCCCCCGGCGTCGCCTTTCCTGCTCCAGGCGATACCATACCCGGCCCAGCAGAAACAGGGTGGCGGGCTCTGGTGCTTCCTTCATTTGATTGAGGGTAATGCTCTGCATCAGCGCCAGTTCGCTGTTGGATAGCAGGTACAGGGACGCATCGGATTCGATCGGTTCGCGCCCGTCCTTTACGTTGGTGATGTTTGGTGTCATAGTCTGCCTTCGGGGAAAGTATCGTCCCCAGCGCTGCATCTTAAGGGAATTTATTGCACGGAGCCCCGGTCTCGGTAGTTTTCGTTTTTTTCCCTAAGATTTCGTTTAGCGTGACGATACTTGAAGTCGGAGATGCACCCGGGACTCGTATGTTAAACGCACAGCTTTCCGACTTCGCCAAGGGCCAGGAATCCTATGGGGCTCTTAAGGGTTTACCCCCATTCCCAGCCGTAGTCTCACGTCTGCTGGGGTTACTGGCCACCGAAGACTACGAGATAAAACAGCTGGTGGATCTGGCCTCCGGCGATCCGATGTTTGCGTCCGAGTTGTTACTGGCCGCGAATTCAGCGAAGTACGGCTTGGGGAAGGAAGTTACCAGCCTGCGCCAAGCGGCCACGGTGCTGGGAAGAGAAACACTGCGATCCTTTGCCGTTGCCGTTTCCATGCGGATGTACATTGGGCGCGTCGCACAGCAGGAGCTGCTGGCGAAAGTCTGGCGGCATTCGCTGGCCACAGCGGTGATTTGCGAGCTGCTGGCCGAATGCAATCCGGAAATCCAGAAATTTTGGCGCGACGATGCGCCTTACGTCGCCGGGCTGCTGCACGACATCGGCAGCCTGGGCTTGATGGTGGGGCATCCCCAGGAATACGCCGAAGTTCTGGGTAATGCCATTCTCAACTCCGAGGATCTTCGGACCGTCGAGCAGAGCGTGTTCCATTTAGACCACTGTGCGGCGGGGCATCGGATCGCGTCCGTATGGAAGTTCTCGCCCGCGATAGCGGAGGTTGCGCTACGGCATCATGAAACGCCCTCCGGCGGCGAATTCAATTTGGTGGAGCTCGTCAAGGTAGGAGTGTTGATGGCCGACGCATTAGGCTACGAGGTAGTTCCGCTCCAGCAACCCATCACGCTAGCGGAGGTGGCGGCGTTTCTTCCGGCAAGCGGACGCGTTCGCTTCACCAAACACGTGGAAGGGCTTGCCGAACGCGTCGCGACGCGGATTGGGTCGTTCGAATAATGAGGGTGCAGTCAGGAAAAGGAAGAACAGAGTCATGTTTGTATTAGTTGGCGTTTTGGTAGTCTTCGGCTCGATCATCGGCGGCTACCTGATCGAGAAGGGGAATCTGCTGGTCCTGGTGCAGCCGGCCGAGTTGATTACCATCGGCGGTGCTGCCATCGGCAGCGCTCTGATCGCCAACCCACCTGCGGTGATGAAGCGCATCATCGCGGGAATGATGTCGTCGGTGAAGGGATCTCCCTATAGCAAGGCTACATTTCTCGACACGCTGAAGATGATGTACGAATTCTTCAGTCATGTTTCCAAAGTCGGGATGCAAACCATCGAAGCCGAGGTGGATGCGCCCGACCAGAGCCCGATCCTGACGAAATACCCCAAGTTTTTGGCGGACAAGGGCGCACTCGCGTTCCTGTGCGATACAATCCGCACCTATTCCTCCGGATCAATGAGCCAGCACGCGCTCGATCATTTGATGGAAATCGATCTTGAATCGGTGGAGCACGAAGAGCGGGCGCCGGTCTCGGCGCTGGCCACCATCAGCGATAGCCTGCCAGGACTGGGCATCGTTGCGGCCGTGCTGGGCGTGGTGGTTACCATGGGCTCGCTCGGCGGCCCTCCCGAAGAGGTGGGCCACAAAGTCGCCGCGGCGCTGGTGGGAACTTTTCTCGGAATCCTGTTGTGCTACGGCCTGGTGGGGCCAATCTCGTCCAACATGACGAAGCTGAACGAGGGGCGCAACCAATATTACCAGTGCATCCGCCAAGGGCTGCTTTCGTTTCTTGGCGGCAGCTCCCCCATATTAGCGGTCGAGTTCGCACGGCGATCGTTGCCTTCCGACCTGCGGCCGACGTTTAAGGATCTCGAAGAGACCTGCCGCAACTCGAAGAAGGAGTGATCCGTGTCTTCCTCTTCCGGCTCTAACGCGCCCGTCATCATCGTAAAGAGAGTTAAGAAAGGCCACGACGCCCATCACGGGGGCGCGTGGAAAGTGGCCTATGCCGATTTCGTCACCGCGATGATGGCCCTATTCATTGTTCTGTGGCTGCTCAGCAGCAGTGAACGTGTGCAGAAGACAGTGGGAGGTTATTTTCGCGATCCGCGAGGGAAAGGCAGACTGGTCGGCACTACGGTCTCGGGTGCGGGTGAAGCGATGCAAGTCAAGCCTGACGACATGAATAATCTGAAGAAGAAGATCGAAAAAGCCATGTCGCAGGAGATGAAAGATTTCAACCGGCTCAAGGATTTCGTAAACATCACCGTCACCGAGGAAGGCCTGCGCATTGAGTTAGTGGAGTCCGCCTCGGGACTGTTTTTCGACAACGGCAGCGCGGCGCCTTCCCCGGCAGGCGCTGAGATCTTCGCGAAACTCGCCCAAGAGGTGGGTGCGCTCCCGAATCTGGTTGTAATCGAGGGCCATACGGACGCCAAACCATTCAGTGGCGTTCGCGATTATTCCAACTGGGAGCTTTCCGCCGATCGCGCCAATGCTGCCCGCCGTCTGATGATGGCCCACGGTCTGCGTGCCGATCAAGTGGCACAGGTGCGCGGCTATGCCGATCAGCATCTGCGCAAGCCGGGTGCGCCAGAGGATCCGTCGAATCGGCGGATATCGATTTTGGTGAAGCGCGCGGAACCGACTCTGCCAGCGGAGCAGGCCGAGGTAGACCCAAAAGCGCCCGCGCCGCACAAGCTTTAGGCCGCTAATACGCCCAGCTTTAGGCCGCTAGGACACGATGTCCGCCGGCCTTTGTTCCAGCTTCCACGCTATTCGTCAACCGTTCGGTCAGCAAGGCTGCCGTATCTCCGGTCTGGAACATCGTGCAGCCGATGGTGACCGTAACCTGGACCTCTTCACCCCACCAGCGGATGCGGGATGCCGCGCTCAGGGCGCGAATCCGTTCTGCCGCGATGCGAAGATTATCGATCGTTGAAGCTTCCATAATCGCTAGAACTGAATCGTCTTCCCAACGTCCCGCAATGTCGGTGAAGCGGATACAAAGCAGCGTGGTGCGGCTCACCATGCGAAGCAGTTGATCGCGCGCTTCGCGGCCCATCTTGACGATCCCGATCCCCAAGCTTGTCAATCGCGATTAACAGCGCGCCGGCCGGGATGCCGTCCTTGCGGAAATGTTCGAGCCTCAATTCGAGCTGCATCGACATATATTCCTGCGACGCACTCTCGATTTGCGCGTCCCACAGCCCATACTGATTGAGCACCCGTCCGCGCCTGACGAGACTGGCAATGTCCTTGCTCTCGCGAAGGACTTCACGCGCTCCTATTATTTCGCCTGTTTCCGATCGCACCGGCATGGTTTGCAACTCCACCGCGATCCTGTGTCCATGCTTGTGCAAGAGAAACATGTGCGCATGCCGCTCCAGCTTATCGTCAAGCGTCTCCCGCAATGGCACGCTGGTGGCCGGCGCTCCCGTTTCGCCGCAGTAAGATAAGATCTCGCCGAATGGCGCGCCCAGAACCTCGTTCGCGCTGAATCCGGTAATCGCCTCGGCGCGTTTGCTCCAGAACCTGACAATGCCTTGCCGGTCGGCGAACCAGACGCCGTCGGGCAAAGAATCGAGAAGCTCTAAATGTAACGGCCCCAAACTCCAGCGGGTCCGGTTCACCTCGCATCTAATCTTCCTGTAGCAGGCTCTCGACAGCGAATGCCGCTTTACCGGCAGAGCTGATTACGCGTCCTTGATACTTTCGCACGCCGTTCACCGTAAGAGTCATCAACGATTTGGCCGGATGATCCACCAGCAACACATCGCCCGCCTCCAGCAAGATCAAATCGCGGATAGAAATCGAAGGCCCACCCATACTGGCCTCTAACTGGACCGTACCCGACCGGATCTTCTTAAAGATCTGAGAGGGTCTGCGCCGGCTCCGTTTCTGTCTTGCGCGCCATCCACTGCTGGTCAAATTTTTGACGCATCATCTTCAGAATGACGCTTGGAATGGCCAGGTTCATCATTCCCGACACCTCGCCGATCCGCATTTCGATCCCGATTGCGACCACGGCCTCCTGCGGAGCCAGCACTCGGAACGATTGGGTCTCCGTTTCCACTGATTCGACTGCGAATTCCAAATTTACGACACTTCTCCAGGCGCCTTGGAGATCCTGAAGGATGATCCGGAATAAGCTTTGGAGCAGCTTCAATTCGATCTCGGTGACTTCGCGCTTGAGCGTCACTGGCTGCCGGCCGCCGCTGCCTAACAAAAGCTCAATCATGGGGAAGATGACCGCTGGATTCAGCTCCAGCACTGCGTTGCCTTCATAGGGCTGTAAGCCTAACGAAAGTAAACAAGTTGGCGATGCCAAGTCGACGCTGAATTCTTGAAAGGAGAGTTGTTTTACGCTCACGATGGAGGCCGTCAGATAGGCTCGCAGGTAGGCCGATAAGCTGGCGCCCATGTTCCGCGCGAATACCTCGTGAAGATTGTGAATGGCCCTCAATTGGGCCTTTGAAATCCGGTCCGGCCGGCGAAAATCAAACAGCGGGTTCGGTCTGGTCAAATTACCGTCAGGATCGGCGCCGTCTGCCGCGCCAATGGCTTCTTCTGAGACAGGTTCAGATGCTTGCGACACGTTTTCTCCCTTCAAAATATCCCTTTCCCAAAGCACGTGCCCTGCCATTGAGCTTGGCATCAGAGTTGCCTTAGGGATTCGGAATGAGTAAACGGTTCACCTTTCCCCTCCAGAAGGCACTCGATTGGTATCGCCAAAGCTTGGCCGCGGAGAAGGCTTCGCTGCAACGCATCGTTAGCGAGATCCAGGCGCTCGAGCGAGTAAGAGAATCCCTGGAACGCCGCCAGCATTCGGAGCACGAACAGCTGCATCGCGCGAACCAGATGTTGGGTAAGGACCTGCGCGGGCTAGCCAACTACTCGGCGCTGATCCGCGCCGATCTCGCGCGTTTGGCGGCCGAACGGAGCCGGAAGGAAGCCAGCCTGGTGGAACAGCGTCGGAGAGTGGGGGTGCATCACCGGCGGGTGCGGGTACTGGAAGAATTGGAACAGCGTCGCAAGGCTGAATGGGTGCGCGGCGCAAGCGTGGAAGAGGATTCGTTGGCTTCGGAAATGTTTCTCGCGTCCCTGTCCCGGGCCTCCAGCCGCAACCGCGAGCCGCGGAGCGGAGAGCAAAACTCGTGATCACCAACGTCCAAGCGGTTGAGACGATTTCCTCGCTTCGCAAAGCGGCCATTTTTCTGGTTACGCTCGGCGAGGAAGCCAGCGCTGAAGTGTTGCGCCTTTTATCCCCGGAAGAGGTTCACAGGCTGTCACAAGAAGTGGCGCGGTTGGGATCGCTTCCGGGCGAGCAAACCGAAAAGGTGCTGGAGGAATTTTACAAAATGGCGGTGGCCCGCCGATACGCGACCCACGGTGGCGTGGACTTCGCCCAAAAGCTGCTGGCACGCGCATTCGGCCCCGAAGAATCGCGGCGCATGATCGATCATCTGCAGCGGTCCCTGGGCGACAGCATGGCCAGTTTCGACGCTCTGCAACGCACCGATCCGCAACAGCTGGCGCGATTCATTCATAACGAACATCCACAGACCATCGCGCTGATCCTGTCGCATCTGCTGCCCACGCAGGCGGCGTCGTTGCTGGCATCGCTGCCCGCCGAGCTGCGGCCCGACGTGGTTCTGCGCATGGCCAGCATGGACCAAATATCTCCTGAAATCATTTCGAAGATCGCGGCCGTCATCAGCCAGAAAATGAAAAATATTGGAGGCTTCAGCCGGGAAGCTTACGGAGGCGTGCGCGCGGTGTCCGATATCTGCAACCGCCTGGATAGCGAAATGAGCAGGCAGATTCTGGCGGAAATCGACATGAGCGATCCAGCCGTCGCAGTCACCATCCGCAACCTCATGTTCGTTTTCGAGGACATTCTGACGCTCGACGAGGCCGCCATGGGTGAAGTGATCGGAAAGGTGGATCGGAAGGTGCTGGTTATCGCGCTGAAAGGCACCAGCGAACGGCTCAAAGATCATTTCACGCACCGCATGTCGACGCGTGCCAAAGACATGCTGATCGAAGATCTGGAGGCCCTGGGTCCGGTAAAGATCAAAGATGTCGAGGCCGCCCAGCAGCAGGTGATCAATGTAGTCCGCCAGCTCGAACAGCAGGGCGTTATCTCGTTGCGTGGCGCAGTCGGGGAACAGTACGTTGTGTAGATTCCTTCTCGCGCTATGTTTCGCTTCGATGGGAATTGCGCAAACGGCTCCCAAACAAAACGCGGCCCAGATTCGAGCGCGCATGGAAGAGTCTCTGCGGAAGCAAAAAGAATCGGTGGCCCTGCAGGTCCAATCGATTCGATTACCGCATGCAGTGGCTGCCGCCGCGTCAGCGCTCGGCCCGCGACCCCTGCGGCCGCTGTTAAGTACGCTTGGCGCCTGCGATCCGATATCGCCCGGGTCCTTCGATCCCCAAATTCGTGCGGCGGCTGCTCAGCAGCGCGTATCTCCGGAGTTGCTGCGCGCCGTGATCTCCACGGAATCCGCCTTCGTGCCCTGCGCGATTTCAGACAAAGGCGCTATGGGGCTGATGCAGTTGATGCCCGGAACCGCTACCGCGATGGGCGTTTCGAATCCAATGGACCCGGATGACAACCTGCGCGGAGGCGTCCGTTATCTGGGGCAGCTGCTCGAACGCTATGGCGGCGATCTCAGGCTTGCGCTCGGCGCCTACAACGCGGGGCCCGCTCTGGTGGACCGATACGGCGCAGTCCCACCCATCCCCGAAACTCAGAACTATGTCCGCGAGATCCTGAATAAGCTTTCGGCTAACCCGGGTTCAACCTCAACGAAGCCATGATCGCGATAGATGTTCCGGACAGGAATATTGCGGGGTGTTTCGATAATCCGTGCTGTGATGGTTCCATGAACCTCTGCAAGAATGTGCCTGCAGGAATTGATGCTCGACGCCCATGCCCAACACGCGGCAGCTGATGGCGAGCGCCGAAATTTCGCCGTCGACAATAACGGCGCCTCCGGTTAGCCCGTGATCTCCGAAGCGGTCCGACACATCCAGCGAAAACAAGCGCGCCGCTGGATTGGACAGCAATGCGTGCAAGTTCGCCTAGCGAGAATTTTCGGCCCGTGGTATTGAACTGCGTGGTGCGCTGGAACAGTTCCTCGAATCCGCGCCAGTCTGGACTCGGTTCGTCAGCGCGCTCGACGCGGCACTGGATTTGCAAGCGACGCGAGATATTGCGCCTCGTCCATCGTCTCGGCGCGGAATTGCTGGCGCTCCAGCTGCGCTTTCACCAGCGCCGTGCGCGTCGGCCGATTCCTCGGTGATCACCGGCAACTTGCAAACGCGGATCGTTGAGCAGCATCCGGCGCAGGCTGAAGGGATCCTCGCCCCAGACCTCCACTTCCGGCAGCCGCTGGCGCACGCGGTCGCGCTCGACCGGATGATCGTCGATGAACAGGAACGCATCGAGCGCAAAACCCAGCTCTTCGGCGATCGAGCGGATATTGTCGACCTTGTCGTTCCAGTTGACGCGCCAGGTGACGAAATCGTCCGGCGTCAGCAGCCGGTTGCGCGGATAATTGTCGGGATATTTCCACAGTTCGCGGACGGTCGCTTCGTCGTTCTTGCTGACGCAGGCCAGCACGATGCCGCGCTTCTTCAGACACAGCAGCGCCTCGTGCAGACCGAAGTAAAGCCCGACATAGGAGAAGGCGCCGCTGATTTCCGGCGTCCACGCAAAAGGGCTGCCGGTTTCCGCCAGCACGCCCGGCCACAACGTGCCGTCGAGATCGACGATCACGCATTTCTTGCGCCCGATGCCCAGCACGGTCGACGAGCGCGTCGATATGCGTGCGCGCCAGCGCGCGCTTCGCGGCAGATAAGGATCGCCGCCGACCCATTGCGCCAGCGGCGCCGTGTCGGGGAAAATGCCGTGGACGGCGGCTTTCTCGCTTTCCGGCCGCTGCAGCATCCAGCCGGGCGAGCCGAAATGGGTGAACCCGACCTGCCCGTCGTCGAGCATCCGTTCGGAGCCCGCCGCGCCCAAGCGCCGCCGCGATATCGACCACATGCACGTCCGGCATGCGTCGCGGCAATCTCCGCCAGCGCGACATTGGCCAGGCGGAATCGCGTGCGGTGTCCCGTGATGCCGCGCTCCGCCAGCCCCAGCGGCTGCACGGTCGGCTCCGGCAGATTGTCGATCAGGATCGGCGCGGACGTCCTTTCGCGCAATTGCTCCAGCAGCTGCCGCGCCTGCGCGATATAGGCGGCATGCGCGTGCTGGCCGGGCGCGGGCGCGTCGGTGATCAAGTGCCGCGCGCGCAAGGCGCCGATGAAAATCGCGTCGTGCTTGTGTTCGGCGGCGAAGCGCACGTCGTCGGGAAATGTCGCCGAGACGCGCAGGTCGATGCCGCGCCGCGCCGCTTCCCGGCGCAGGAAATCGGCCTCCATCTGGATGTCGCAATCGCCGAACAGCAGCGACATCGACGCGCTTTCCGGCGCTCGCCGAGATCCGCCGAGCCTATACGCGCGCCCCGCCGCCCAGTACGGATGCCACGCCTTCCTTCACCTCGCGCCGGTAGCGCTCCAGCATTTCGGCGGGATCGCGCCCGTGCGTGGCGGAAAGTTCCGCGCCGACGGCGGCCAGCTCTTCCTCGGGCGTTTTTTCGGTGAGGATCTCGCGCTCGACCAGCGCCGCGATCGATCCAGCGATCGACGTCGCGCGAATAAGGCATCAGTTGGCCGATCGCTCGCACATCTTCCGGGATGCTGCCGCGGTTCGGCGAAATAATCGATCAGGACGCTGATCTCGCGGTCCACGGGCAAGCGCATGTTTCGGATCGCGTGGACGATCAGAAAACGGTCCGCGCCAACCGGCAACTGGTGAATGAAACGGGAGCGGCGTAAGATCATTCAGTGCTCGACCTGCGTTACGCGACGCGTTCGGGATACAGCAGGTCCTGATCGGCGCTGGTAATGCGCTTCTCCCTCGTGCAGCCGCGCATTGTTCTCCAGGCGCTTCTTCGCTTCCGCCTCGCCGTAGAGAAAAGACAGGAAGGCATAGCGCGCGCCTTTGGTGATGGGAGTCACCTCATGCAAGCGCGCCGCAGGAAAAGACGATCGCGCCGCCCGCCGGCGCGCGATAGGTCCGCCGCCCGAACTCCGGGAAGATCAAATCGCAGCCCTCGTAGCCGCTATTCAGATTCAGGGACACGGCAAAGCGGCGATGCTCGACTCCGGCGTTCAGGTTGTCGCGGTGGCGAAGAAAATACCCGCCGATTTGCGCTGTCGTAGCAGGAGACGGTATAGCGGTCCATGCGCGTGGCTTTGAACGAAAAGTAGAGTTCGATGGCCGGCAGCAGCCGCGTCACGATGCGCTCCCGCATCCTCTGACGCAATTCGGGCAGTGCGATGATCATATCCTGACGGCGTTTTTTGCTGTGAATCGTTAACCGTCGCTGTCTTGCCGCCATGGTCTACAAGGAATCCGGAATCCGTGCCGCCGACCTTTTCATAGAGGCCGATCCAGCAGTTCGCACAGCGGAAAATCGAAGACGCGCGGCACGATCAGAACCGGGGCCGTCAGCGGCACGCCCGCCGAGTTGTCCACCGGCGGAAGGTCCAGCAGCAGCCGGTCTAACATCCCGTCGTGGCCATCCGGATGGTCGCAGGCGATGTCCGCGATGGCGCGCAGCATGGGATCCAGCACGATCGTGCGGGGAAGCTCGCCGGCGCCATAATGCGCTTCCGATTGCGCCATCATAATCGGCGAGGAATCGCAGAACCGGGCTGCTCATGGCCAGAAGCGGCTCCATATTGTTCGGTGGAGCGCCCAGCAAGGCATAAATGATCATGTGATCGTCGGAGAAGGACGCCGCCTGTTTCACTAGCGCAGCCAGCCTGGTCTGCGCTTGAGCTTCGGACAGAGATCCTAGAAAAGCGAGCACGATCCAGCGTCCGGCGGAGACATGCAGATCCTCCCCGCCGCCGGCGATGTTGGTCGCTTTAAACCACGGAACCGGATCGCCCAGCGTGATGCCTGCGGTGTCTGTCAGGGTCATGAAGTGCCTTTGTTCCGCAACCATTTAGGCAGTTCATTTGCCACCTCATTTGATTGAAATCAAAGGAATCGGGCATTGCGTCGGGCCGAGTTAATGACTTCGGGGCAGGGAAGGTGACGCGCGGATGACAGCGGCGTGTTTCGCTTGGAATACTCGCCGCTGCCAAACCCGAACAACTAGCGCCGTTCAGAAGCGATACTTGAGAGCGAACACCAGATTCCGCGCGCCGAGCGACGTGTTTACAACCCCCGTCGGTATGCTTGCCGTGTACGTTGGATTGGTGCCGTACTCCGCTTTATTGATCCCGCCGCCGGGAAAAACGTCCGTGGAGTATCCGTTCAACAGCAAAGATTGGACTGTTGAACGCATTGATGGCTTCGAAACTGAACTGCACGGACTGCCGCTCGGTGATCATGAATGTCTTGGTGAGGCTCATGTCCACCTGCTTGATTCCCGGACCACGCTCGGTCGAAATTCCGCAGCTTCCGAGCTGACCCGGCCCGGGAATCGACATAGTGGTCGGATCGAACCAGACATATCCCCCGCCGACGAAGTTCTTATACGGAGTCGCGACGGATGGCGAATTGCAATCCGGCCGCGGCTGGAAGTAGGCGCCCGTGGGATCGTATCCAAACTGGATCATCGAAATCGGGAATCCGCCATGCACCGTCGCGATGGTGTCGTAATGCCAGCCGCCGATAACGGCGTTGACGAATTTGTTGGACGTATTTCCAAATTGCCTTCCGTGCCCGAACGGCAGAGCATAGTCCACATAAGCCGTGAAGGCATTGGTGATGTCGGCGTCGCAGTAGCCATAATCCAGGCCGCGCACATTGTAGACGTAGGATTGGAACGCAACATCGGCCGTGGTTTGGGATCCCGCCGCGTTGCCGTAGCGCCCGTAATACCCCTGATTGTCGGTCAAACATTTGCCCCACGAATAATTGAACTGGAAGGACAGGCCGTGCGCCAACTGCTGCCGCACGAGAATCTGCAGACCGTCGTAATTCTGAATCGCCGAGGACACATTCAACCGCTGTTGGCCGGTGCCGTCGAACTTGAGCGTGGGATTCCCGGCGAGATAGGGTCCCGGCTGGCTATACGGACCGCCGGGTGCCGGATCCGATATCAAAGCGTTCTGGCCCATATCGTAGATGGCCGCCAAATGATCGCTGTGCTGGCCGACATAGCCCACTTGCGCCGTCAACGAGCGGGTTAACGCGCGTTGAATGGTGACATTCCATTGATTGGAGATCGCTGGACGATAGTTCGGATCGGTGGCGTGAAGGCGAACGCCGGCGAAACATGCCGCCGGAGCCGATGTCACATTCGCGACCGTACAACCGGTGGCCGAACCCAGCGCGCCGAAGCCCTGATCGAGCGTGATCTGATTGGCCGGAATCGCGCCGGCGGTGTTGGTGGAGCCGAACTGGCCCACCAGGTCGACATTCCAAGGGGCGTTGGTCGCCAGGCGATTGTATTCGCCGGTGCCTTCCTGGAAGCTGGTGCGGCCAAACGCCGCGCGAATTACGGTCTTCTCATCGGGTGTCCACGCCAGGCCGACACGCGGCAGGAAGTTCGCGATACCGTTGTATTGGTTGTAGAGCGCGCGGCTGTTGCCGGCCACCCCGGCGAGCTCGATCTGGCCGCTGTATTCGCCGAAATTGGTCATGCGATTATCAACTTCGTAAATTGGCGTGAAAAGCTGCCACCGCAATCCGTAGTTGATGGTCAGGTGCGAGGTGATGCGCCAGTCGTCCTGAACGAAAGCGCCCAGCGCCTCGTTGCGCTGTCCAACGGTCCCCGAAAATCCCTGGCCGTATGCCATGTATGACGGCAAGCCCAGAAAGAAATCCGCGATCGAATTGCCGCTGTATGTTCCGCTGAAGCTAACTTGCCCGGCAGCGCCGTCGCTGGTGGTCGCCGGAACGTAATTGTTGCGATAGCGGTTGGCCGAAAATCCAAAGCGAACGCTGTGCCGGTTGTGCGTCCAGGTGGCGGCGTCGGAGAACTGGATGGATGTCTGATGGAAAATCTCCGGCGCGTCACTGGTGCCGTATGCGTACGGCCCATTCAGCGTTCCACCGATGTTACTGTTGGCGAACGACAGGCCTGGCAGGTACTGCGTGGGCTGTCCCGGAATGAGACCCGCTCCCGCCGTGCTGGAGAGCTGCTGAATGTTGGCGTCGGCCGGATAATAATTCATCCCCATGCGAAAATCGTTCACCAGTGTCGAGCTGAAGATGTGCGTATAGTCGAGCGCTGCCTGCTGCGCTGGAAAAACGTTGCTGCCGCTTCCGCTGTAAAGCAGGGGCTGGCTGTTCACGGTCGGATTTACGACGTGCTGCTGGGAATATCGCGCCATGATCCGGTCTTTGTCGCCCGGCGCCCAATCCACCTTGATATCGCCCTGATCCCCATGCGTGTAAGTGTCCACGCTATTGCTCAGATTATTGACGGTTCCGCCGGCCTGCCCCGCAAGATTGGGCGTGGGAAAGGCGTTCGCGATCTTCAGCGCAGTGGGGCTGAGTCCCGTGATGCAAGGATCCACTCCCATCTTCTGTCCCGGTTGGCAAATCGCCGCATCGTTTAAATTCGAGGGCATGGGAATCCGGTTCCCGTTCTTATCCACCGCGCCCGGATAATACAAGGTGAGTCCAAGATCCGTCAGGTTGCCCGTCCGTTCCGCAGTGGTGAAAGTCGTCTTGGCTTGCGGGGTGGCCGGAAAATCCAAGCGCGTTCCCTCATAATCCGCGAAGAAGAACAGCTTGTTGCGCTTGATCGGACCTCCAACCGCCCCGCCGAAGTCGTTCCAGCGCTCGCGCGGGGTGGGCAGCCCGTTAAAATTGTTCGACCATTCGTTGGCGTTGAAGAAATCGTTGCGGAGAATCTCGAACGCCGACCCGTGAAATTGGTTCGTTCCCGATTTCAAGTTGACGTTGATCACGCCTCCCAGGAACTGTCCGAACTCGGTGCTCGGATTGTTGGTGATCACCTGGGTTTCCTGAATTGCTTCTATGCTTGGCGTATAAGCGACGTTGTCGTCGACAAATTCCATATTCTCCACGCCATCCAGCAAATAGTAATTCGCTTGCTCGCGATTTCCGTTCAGGTTCGGCCTTGCCGCGTTGAAGGTCCTGAGGCCGCTATTGAAGGAGGCCGGGCTAATAGTCACCGACCCCGGCACCAACAGAGTGAGCTGGTTGTAGTTGCCCGTCTCCAGTGGCAAATTCTCGATCGCGGAAGCCTCCATCACCGAGGCCACTTCCGTGGTTTGACTCTGTAGCAGCGGCACCGTCTCGGTCACCTCGACGGTTTGCGAGATTTGTCCGAGTGTCAGTCTGAAATCGACGGTCGCGGTCAGGTTCAGCTGCAGCGTCACGTTGCCGCGCAGGGCCGTCTGGAATCCGTTCGCTTCCACGCGCACGCTGTATTGACCGATCGGAAGCTGTGGGAAATTGTAAAAGCCGTCCGTACTGGTCTGGGCCTTCAGGCTGGTGCCGCGTTCCGTATCTGTAACCGTCACGGAAGCTCCGGCGACCGGCGCGCCCGACGGGTCCGTCACCGCCCCCGTGATCACTCCAGTGGCCTGCTGCGCGCGTGCGGCTGGCGCAATCAACAGCGCCATCACTACCATCCATGCGGTGCAGAAAATTCGTCGCGATTCGCCTGTTCTCATAGTGCCCCTTTCAATCTTCCGTCTTTTCCTGTCTCCGGCTCTGGCTCTCGCCAATCGTGAACCTCGCCCGCCACAATGTCCAGTTCACAACGGTTGCAGCGGCGTTACAGCCAGGTTCATTACCTTATCGAACGCTCCTGATTTCAATCACTTGTTGCCCTCACTGGTAACCCGCCGCGCGGCTGCTTCGAGCAGTATCCGTACCGGACGGACGGCCGCCAAATTCACTTCGGCCTCCGGCCGTTCCATCTGCTTCAGCAGCGCCATTTGTTGCTCGATCCAACCCGCCGGCGCGATCTTGCCCGGCTGAAGATATTCCAAAGCCCGTAAACCGATCGATCCCAAAACCGAAAGATTTTTGGCCAGTCCCGCAACCTCGCCGGGAGACTGCAGGCGCGCGTCATTCTCGGCCCACGCGGTCAGGGTCGATCGCAATTCCGCAATCTCACTGGCCGACCCATCCGCCGCCGGCGAAAGCTTTCGGGCCGCTCGCTCCATGCGGCGCACGCTCTCACTCTCCGGCCTGGCCGCATCCACGAAACGGTTCAAATCCACCAGACTCGTGTAATGCCGTGCATCGCGCCGTCCCTCGATCCCAAGCGCCTCGGAAGCATCCGCCAAAACGCGCAGCGAATCGGCTGGGCGTTCTCCGGCCAGCCGTTCCAGCATCGGTTCGTAATTCACGCGATGCTTCAGCCCGGCCCAATCCAGCATCCGGCTTACCGCTTCCAACCGCCGGTACATTGAATCGACGTCTGTCACCGAGGACGGGGACCACAAGCGTTCCGCGATGGCCGCCGCGCTAGGCCACACTCGTGAATCGATGGTCTCCGCATCTACATATTCCGACCACATGCACGCCTCGCCGCCCAATATCCGCGCCTTCTGCTGCTGGCTCAAGTCGCGCGCCGCTCCGCTCAGCGGATCGACGGCATAATGCCAGCTCGCCGGCTGCAAATGATCCAGGTAATATCCGAACGACAGCAGTCCGCGAAACCCCGCTCGCGCGACGTCCGCTAGCGATGCCTGGCCGCGCCAGGATTGAATCACTGTGTTGCGGGACAACGATCCGTCGAACGCTTCGTCCCAGCCGATCATGACTTTGCCGTGGCTGGCAACAATTTTGGCGACCCGGCGATTGAAGTACGCCTGAATCGCTGCAGGGTCCTTTAGCCCATTGCGCGCCGCCCACGCCTGAATCGCGGTCGACTGGTTCCACTCGGTGGCATCCACCTCGTCTCCGCCGATGTGGAAAAACGGATCGGGAAACAAGGCCGCCATCTCGCCGATGAGCTGATCGAGGAACGCGTAGATCTGCTCGCGCGAAGGATCCATGGTGGGTTGAAAGATTCCCCACTTGCGTTCGATCTGATAGGGGCCGGGGGCGCTTGCGAGCTCCGGATATCCGACGAACCAGCTGGTGGTGTGGCCCGGCATATCGAACTCGGGAATCACGCGAATCCCGCGATCCCGCGCATACTCGATTACGCGCCGCACCTCGGCCTGCGTATAGAAGTGTCCATCCGAGCCGAGGCCCTGCAGGCGCGGAAACCGCCGGCTCTCGACGCGAAAGCCCTGATCGTCGGATAGGTGCCAATGAAACACATTGAGCTTCACCGCCGCCATGGCGTCCAGGTTGCGCAGCACCACGTCGACCGGCATCCAGTGCCGCGAGACGTCCAACATCAAGCCGCGCCACGGAAATCTTGGAGAGTCGTCAATGTGAACCGCGGCCGCCTGGAATCCATCTGGCCCCAGATCAATCCACTGGGCAAATGTTGCCATGCCCCGCAGCGCCCCGCTTACTGTGGCGGCGCTGATCCTGGCGTCCTCGGCCGACACATCCATCCGATACGATTCATCTTCGCCCAGCGCTGGATACTGCGGTCCGCCCGCGCGGCACTCGATCCATAGGACGGTTTTTCCACCGCGAATCTGGATCCCCGTTTGCCCGGAAACTCGCGCGACTAATCTACGCATCGCTCGATCCAGGCGCGCGTCGGAATACCCATGCGCTTCCACCGCGAAAGTCGCGTCGATTTTGAGCGCGCCCGCGCCGGGAACAACGTTAGCCGGCATGGGCATCAACGCGGCAATCGCTGGAGTAACTGCCAGGAATCCGAGAAGAGCCCTCATTGGCTGACCGCGCTCCATCCGCGTCGCGACAAATCCACCCAGATCACCGCTCCCGCCGCCGCGCCCATCCCGAGCAGCCCGAATCCCAAGCCGATCTCGCCGAGCAGTAGTTTGCCCACCCCGAAGAGCGCTCCGTAAATCAGAGCGCAGCCGCAAATCCAGTCGAGTGCGTCAAACCATCCGCCGCCCGCGCTTACCACCTCCGGCGCCATCTCGCTCACCGGTCTCCAGCCTGCGCGTCCGGGCCGAACCTGGCGATAAAAATTCACCAGAGTATCTTTCGTTTCCGGCCGAGTCAGGAACGTCACCGCGACCCACACGACGGTCGTGATCGAAACGGTCAGAATCATGATCCAGGCGAAATCGATGGGCTTGTCGGTATCCATGCCCCATGCCATCTGTAACGCTAACGACGTCACCGCCGCGGCGATCATGGCCGAGATCTCGCTCCAGGCATTGATTCGCCACCAGTACCAACGGAGCAACAGCACCGATCCGGTGCCTGCGCCGGTGGCGAGCAACATCTTCCACGCCCCGCTGATCGATCCCAGATAAAACGTCACCACGGCCGAAAGCACCGTCAGCAGCACCGTGGCCCATCTGGAGACCCACACGTAATGCCGGTCGTCGGCGTTCTTTCGCACGAATCGGCGATAGAAATCGTTCACGATGTAGCTCGCGCCCCAGTTCAACTGCGTCGCGATGGTGGACATGTACGCCGCGGCAAACGCCGCCAGCATCACGCCGCGCAGCGACGGCGGCAGATAGGCGATCATCACCCGCACATATCCCGATTCCGGATCTTGCAATCCCGGAAAAACCACCAGCGATACCAGCGCCACCAGGATCCACGGCCACGGCCGCAGCGCGTAGTTGGCGATGTTGAACCACAGCGTAGCGAGCAGCGAATTCTTTTCGTCCTTGGCCGAAAACATCCGTTGCGCGATGTATCCTCCGCCGCCCGGCTCCGCGCCCGGATACCAGCTGGCCCACCAGTTGAGCGAAATGTAGACGAAAAACGTCATCATCGGCATCCACGGCGAGGTCAAGTCGGGAATGAAGTTGAGAACCGATCCGGCCTGGGCCCCGCGCGCCTGATCGATGGCCGCCAGCTTCATCTTCAGAGCGTCCATTCCACCCACCGCGTGGACTGCCGCGACGGCCAGCACGATCACCATGGTCATCTTTACGACGAACTGCAAGACGTCCGTCACCAGCACGCCCCACAATCCAGACAGCGCGGAAATCAACGACGTGATCGCGATCAGCCCCAGCACAATCCCGAGCGCCCAAATGCGCGTTACGCCCAGCGTCAGCATCAGAATCTTCACCATCGCCAGATTCACCCAGCCGAGCACGATGCAGTTGACCGGAATGCCGAGGTACAGCGCGCGAAATCCTCGCAAAAACGCCGCCGGCCGGCCCGAATAGCGGATCTCGGCGAACTCGATGTCGGTCATTACTCCGCTGCGCCGCCACAATCGCGCGTAGAAAAAAACCGTGAGCATGCCGCCGGCGACGAAGCTCCACCACAGCCAGTTTCCGGCGATCCCGCCGCGCGCCACCATCCCGGTGACGGCCAGCGGGGTGTCCGCGGCAAACGTGGTCGCCACCATCGACGTCCCCGCCAGCCACCACGGAACGTTGCGTCCCGAGAGAAAAAATTCGTCGACGCTTTTACCGGCCCGTGCCCGGTAATAGAATCCGACCGCCGCATTCAGCGCGAAGTACAGCGCGATCCAAAACCAATCGAGCCAGGTGAGTACCATCAGTTGGACACCATGCGCTACATGGTCCGGGTGATCTTGTTCAAAGTTCTCGGCAAATCCGGATTCAACCCCTTCAGCGCAGCCAGGTGCGCTGCGAATAATTGCGCTGGCACGATATAGGGAATCGGCGTATACAAGTCCTCGGGCGTTGCGCCCGGGCCCGGGGCTTCGGGAATCTCGATCACTCGCGCCGCCTTGTCGTGCGCCCCAGTATTTCGCGGATCGGTAATCACCAGCGTTTCCGCTTTCAACTCCTGCAGGCGGTCCAACACCGACGCCATCGACGGCCAAGTGACTCCGGCAGGGGCGAACACGAACACCGGGAACGCGCGTTCCACCAGCGCGATCGGCCCGTGCATCAGATCGGCCGCCGAAAACCGCTCGGCTACGACGTAACAAGTTTCCATCAACTTCAACCCGAACTCGAGCGCATTGGCGTAATTCAACCCGCGCCCCACCGTCACCGCGCGCGTCATGAAGAAATACCGTTCCACCAGCGCTTCGATGTCTTCCTCCAGTTCGAGAACGCCGCGCACCCACTCCGGAATCTTTCGCAATTGCTCGAGTTCGATCCCGCCGTTGAGCGCATAAGCCACCAGGTACAGCGCCAGCAACTGGGAGGTGTAGGTCTTGGTCGCCGCGACGCTGATCTCCGTTCCCGCCTCGATCAAGAGTGGAAATTCGACGATCCCGGCCATCGAGCTAGCCGCATCGTTGGTGATGCCGATGGTGGTGGCGCCCTGTTTGCGGGCATCCTCCAGCACCGCGTTGGTGTCGGTGGATTCCCCCGATTGCGAAATCCCGATCACCACCACGTCTCGGAGGTCCACCGGGCGCCGGTAGAGAGTCAAGATGGAAGGCGCGGCCAGCGAAACCGGAATCCTGGTTGTAATCTCGATCAGGTATCGTCCGAACTGCGCGGCATTGTCCGAAGTTCCCGCGCGCCACCAACACAATCAGCCGCGGCCGCCGCTTGGCGAAGATGTGCGCGCAGCTCTCCCACTCCGGCGATTCCGCTGTTCAGAGTGCTGGCTTAGCGCCTCCGGCTGATCCCTGGTTTCTTCGAGCATCTTTGACATATCGGTTAACCGAGGAAACATCTCGTCCAATTCGTGGGCCGATAGTTTGCGCCCGTATTCCGACAGCTGGAATGCTTCTGCGTGCCGCACCTGCGCCGCAGCCTCGCGTCCCGTATCTTCGCCCCAGCGCCGCACGGGAACACGGCGCTGAGCTCACGGCTCCAGGTAGCGTCCAGCCAATCCCGGCGCGCCGCCGCATCCGCGGGAACCTGGTCGCCAGTCCAGATACAGGCAGCCATTCATACACCTGCGATCGATGCGCATCCAGCGCATCCAGCTTTCGCGTCCATACATCGTCGATATTCACGGCGATGTCGGCTTTAAACGGGACTGGCGACTGGAATGCATCCTCCAAGTAAAAGAACGCCGGATTGCGCCGCAGCGCCTTGGCATCCGGGACAGACAAACGGCACCATCACCAGGTATGCCGAATCCTGCACCAACTGCCCGGTATAGCGATGGTCCGGATGGTAATCCCATGGCCGATGCGTGATCACGACGTCGGCCTCCCAGGCCCGGATCTGGCGAACCAGCTCATTCCGCGCCTGGATCGACGGAACCAGTTGCCCATCCGGATTTTGCAAAACCTCGGTTGCGGCAATCCCCAGCCGCCGGGCCGCTTCCTCGGCCTCTCCTTTACGGATCGCCACTAACTTGGGACCGGGATGCAGATGATGTCCCGCTTCGCCGTTGGTCACGGAAACAAATTTCACCGCATCGCCTCGAGCCGCAAGTTTCGCCGCCGTCCCTCCAAACTCGATCTCGCAATCATCGGGATGCGCGCCGATACAAATCACCCTCACCGTCAAATCCTGGGGCCTCCTGGACCATCTGTCCAGTTCGCAACCGTTGTGCGCGCAGTTATGCGCGGTTCACTACCGGATCGAACGTGCGTGTTTTGAATTCGTTGCGTGATACAATCGAATCCAGAATCAACAGGGGGTATAGGATGACCCATGGAGCGACTCCGGGGGCGTCCCAGGACAGCAATCGTGTACCGGAAGACTCGGTTCGCCAGGAGTTGAGCCGCGTCCTCGCCAGCCACGAATTCCATTCGAGCAAACGCAGCCAGGATTTTATCCGCTACGTGGTCGAGCACACCCTCACCGGCCGCGCCGGCATGCTCAAAGAGCGGACCATCGGCATCGACGTCTTCGGCCGCTCCACCAGCTACGAACCCAGTGACGATGCCACGGTCCGGGTGAAAGCCGGCGAAGTTCGCAAACGGCTGGGTCTGTACTATGCAGGGCAGGGCGCAGCCGATCCGGTTCGTATCGAGCTTCCGGCGGGAACCTACATTCCCGAATTCCGCTGGGTGGAGGTTCCCGGTGCAGCGCCGCCGCAAGAGCCCGCGCCGGCAGCGACGCTCCCGCGATCGTCGTCTCAAGCGGACTGCTGCTGCGGTGGTAGTCCTCCTCGCTCTGGCTGCTATCGGATGGTGGCTCGCGCGTGGCCGCTCGTCCACCACGGCACTCGATCAATTTTGGTCGCCCGTGTTGAACGGGACCGCGCCGGTCTCGCTCTGCGCAGCTTATGTTCCCGTTTACGGTCTGAACCGCGCCGCTGCCGATCCCACGCGATCCGAGGATTTCGTTCTGCTGACCGATCAGTTTGTGGGTGGCGGCGACCTGCAGGCCACCGCGCGCCTGTCGTCCATGCTGACGCGCATGCAGCGTCCTTTTATTGTGAGAATCGGCAACGACGTTTCGTTCAAGGATCTACGCTCCGCGCCCGCTATCCTGATCGGCTATTCCTACACGCGGTGGAAAGAGATCTCGAGCGAAATGCGCTACTTCATTGAAGTTTCCAACACCCGGGTGGGCATCACCGACAACGGCAAGCCGACTCCCTGGACCATCGCCAGTCTCCCCGCCGATCGGAGAACCAACGAAGACTACGCGATTGTCTCGCGCGTTTTTCATCCCGACACCCATGCCATGCTCGTCGAGATCGCTGGCATTACGCAGTACGGCACGGAAGCAGCCGCCGAATTGGTCACCAACCCGGATTTGCTCGCCGAAGCCGTTCGACGGCGCGCCGGCGGATTGGCAGAAGAAGAATCTGCAGCTCGTCTTACACGTGAAGGTGATTGCCGGAACAGCCCAGTTCGCCCAAAGTGATCGGCGCGTATTATTGGTGAACTACACCGCCGAAAAAACTTACCACCAGGACGACGTTCCCATCGTTCGCTTGAGCGATGCCGCAAGTGGTGCTGAAGTTTCGATCTTGCCTTCGCTCGGCAACCGCGCATATCAGATGAAGGTGCGCGGCAAGAATATTCTGTACTACCCGCCCGGTGACCTATCTGAGCATCTGCAAGAACCCCAGCTTGGGTGGGATTCCGTTTCTCGCGCCCTGGGCGGACCTGTTAGACGAACAAGCCTTCTGGGCTAACGGCAAAAGGTACGCGTTCAATATGAACCTCGGCAATGTTCGCGGCGAGATGCCGATTCACGGACTACTGACGGACTCGCCGTTCTGGCAAATTATCGAAGTAGCGGCAGATGAGCATTCCGCGCACGTAACCAGCCGGCTCGAATTCTGGAAGTATCCGGACCTGATGGCGCAATGGCCATTTGCTCATGAGTACGAGATGACCTACCGCTTGGAGGATGGCGTCCTGGAGGTGAAGACTAGCGGTGACGAACCTGAGTACGGATCCTATGCCGGTGGCAGTTGGCTTTCATCCTTACTTTCAAATTCCAGATATCCCGCGCGATGAGTGGATTGTGCATATTTCGGCTCGAATACACGTCATCGCGGACGAACACCAGATTCCGACCGGCGAAATGCGGCCGCTCGATATGCCAAACCCGCTCCCTCTGCGAGGCCAAACTTTGGACGACGGTTTTACGGACCTGGAGCGGGATGCGGACGGCCTCGCGCACTTCCGGATCGAAGCGCGCGGTAAAACTGTGGAGACCTTATTTGGGCCGAAATATCCGGTCGCCACAATTTATCTTCCCTCCTATCCGGCCGCGCCTGGGCCCGACGAGAGCCGGGAGTTCATCTGCATTGAGCCACTCTCTGCCATCATCAGTGGAGTCAACCTGGTGCGCCAAGGCAAATATTCCGACTTGCAGACAGTGCCGGCCGGCGGCAAGTGGATCGAAAGTTTCTGGATACGGGCGAGTGGATTCTGATCAGGCGGCGGATCGCTACCGTGGCGCCTTCGTCATCTTGCGTAGTTGATTCCAGCTATGACATAATCCGCGCATATTGAACGGAAACGTTTACACGTTGTCGCGGCGTTCCTTTGCCGCCACGTTGGCGGGCGCCCCTTGGATATTGCGCGCGCAGCAGGCTCCTTTACGCGCGCGCATCAAGGTGGATACCGAACGTACCATCGGCGATATCGATCCCAAGATTTACGGAAACTTTATCGAGCATCTGGGCCGCTGCATCGAGGGAGGCGTGTTTGACGAAAAATCGCCGCTCTCCGATTCGAACGGATTTCGCAAGGACGTGCTGGGCGCCGCCAAGGACTTGAACGTATCGGTATTGCGCTGGCCGGGTGGCAACTTCTCCTCGAACTATCACTGGATGGACGGCATCGGTCCGCGCGACAACCGGCCGCCCCGGCTCGAAATGGCGTGGGGCACGGTGGAGAGCAACCGTTTCGGCACGCATGAGTTCATGAAGTACGCGGAGTTGGTGGGCGCGGAGCCTTATTTCTGCCTCAACCTCGGCACCGGAACTTGGACCGAAGCGCAGCAATGGGTGGAGTACTGCAACTCCTCCGAGGACACGGCGATGACGCGCCTGCGCAAACAGAACGGCCGTCCTGATCCGTGGAAGGTCACCTATTGGAGCTTGGGCAACGAGATGGACGGCCCTTGGCAGATGGGACACCGCACGGCGGACGATTATGGCAAGTTCGCTCTCGAGGCCGCCAAGCTGATGAAGCTGACTGACCCCGACATCAAGCTGGTCGCCGCGGGCTCTTCGAATTACAACAATGGCGTAGACTGGATCGGCTGGAACCGCACGGTGCTCGAGTATCTCAAGCCGCAGGTCGATTACCTGTCGCTGCATTTATACGTGGGCAACGCGGCCAACGACTTCGGCGATTTTCTGGCCAGCTCCAAGACTCTCGACGAGCGCATCAAGACGTCTGAAGGCGTGATCAACGCGGCGCTCGCCAACCTGACCCCGCAGCGCAAGATCTACATCGCGTGGGACGAGTGGAACGTATGGTATCGCGCCCGCGGGGAGCGGCAGCGCGGCCGCAATATTCTGGAAGAGCGCTATAACCTGGAGGACGCGCTGGTGGTCGCGACGTTCCTCAACTCCTTCGTGAACCACGCGCACATCATCAAGATGGCCAACATGGCGCAGTTAGTAAACGTGATTGCGCCCATTTTCGCCAACCCTCAAGGCATCTTTCTGCAGACCATCTACTATCCGCTGCAGTTGTTCGCCAGCAATTCGAAAGGCAAGGCGCTGGAGCTTTTTGTGGACTCACCCACGTATTCGAACCGCCGCTTCGGCCAGGTTTCGTATCTGGATACTTCCGCGGCTTGGGATAACGGCACACTGGTTCTGAACGTGGTGAATCGGCATCCGTCCGAATCGATACCAGCGGATCTGGAACTGGAGGACAAGCAATTCTCGGGGCCGTTAGAGATTTCCGAAGTGAACGGACCGGATATTAAATCGCAGAACGATTTCGGCTCGACCACAGTAAAGACGGTGAAGCGCAGCGGGAAAGCGGAAGGGCGCAAGTTTACCTACAGCTTCCCGCCGCATTCCTATTCCATGCTGAAGGCGAAACTGGTTTAGGTTTTCAGGATCAATGGCCGGCGGCCGTGGCCACCGGTCGCAGCTTTGCCGTGAAGTGCCGCAAAAAGGGCGGTTCTTCGACAATCTCGAGGCCGCGGATCGCGCCCTTGCGTGCATTCACTTCGAGAATCGCCTCCACTACGTAATCGATGTGGCTCTGCGTGTACACGCGGCGGGGGATGGCCAGGCGCAGCAGTTGGTGCTGGGCCGCTGCGCCGAACATGAATGAGCCGATCTCCACACTACGAATGCCGGCGTGCCGGTACAGCTCGACGGCCAACGCCTGCCCGGGAAACTGCGACGGAGGGATGTGCGGCAGCATGCGGCCCGCGTCAATATAGATGGCGTGTCCGCCGGGCGGCTCGACGATGGGCACTCCGTGGTCGGCGATGTGGCGGCCCAGGTAGCCGGTGGACTCGATGCGGTAGCGCAAGTAGTCCGGCTCCAACACTTCTTCGAGGCCCGTTGCAATGGCATCGAGATCGCGGCCCGCCAAGCCGCCGTAGGTGGGGAAGCCCTCGGTGAGAATCAGGAGGTTGTTTTCGAGCTGAGCCAGACGGTCGTCATTGGTGGAAAGGAATCCGCCAATGTTAGCGAGAGCGTCTTTCTTCGCGGAAAACGTGCAGCCATCGGCCAAGGAAAACATCTTCTGCGCAATTTGTTTGGGCGTCCAATCGGCGTAGCCGGGCTCGCGTTCGCGGATGAACCAGGCGTTCTCAGCGAAGCGGCAGGCGTCGAGATAGAACGGGATCCTATGACTTCGGCTCAGCCGGCTTACCGCCTCGATGTTTGCCATCGAAACCGGCTGGCCGCCGCCGGAGTTATTGGTGACGGTGAGCATCACCAGCGGAATGTGCGCGGCGCCTTCGCGGGCAATCAAGGTTTCGAGCGCCATCACATCCATGTTGCCTTTGAAGTCGAGCCGGAGTTGCGTGTCGGCGGCCTCTGGAATGGGCAGGTCGACGGCCTTCGCGCCGGTGAACTCAATATTGGCCCGCGTGGTGTCAAAGTGGGTATTGGATGGCACCACGTGGCCCGGCTTGCAGAGGACGGTAAAGAGGATGCGCTCCGCGGCGCGGCCCTGGTGGGTGGGAAGCATGTGCCGGAAGCCAGTCAGGTCGTCGGCCACGCGGCGCAGGCGATAGAAGCTGTCGCTGCCGGCATACGACTCATCGCCGCGCATCAGCGACGCCCATTGTTCGGTGGACATGGCGCTGGTGCCGGAATCCGTTAGCAGATCGATGAGGATGTTGCGGGCACGGATACCGAACAGGTTGTATCCGGCTTCCTGAAGATAGCCCTCACGTTGCTCAAGCGTAGTGTACCGGAGGGGCTCGACGCTCTTGATGCGGAAAGGTTCGATGATGGTTCGCATAGCGGTCAACGCGTCAGTCGGACAGCTCCGGTCCAGGTGTTCATCCGTCCATCGCTTCGGCGGACGCTCGCGACGGTCACCTGCACAATTCCCGGTTCCATCGGCCCGGTGTACGCCCATTGCGGTCCAGACGTCGCAACACTCACGGCATCTCCCACTGCCACGTTGGTGCTTGCGGTCGACTCTGCGCTGGTTTCCCCGGTGAACTGCCAGTGAATAGTGACGTCGTAGGTTTCGCCGGTCCCAGAAAAACCGCAAGTAGCTTGCAGGCCGTTTACGATCTGGGCGAGGGTGAGCGTTCGAGGGATTCCAAATACAGTGGCGCCGCTACCGAAGGCGCAGAGCAGATAGTTGGGAGTCGGTGCGGGATTGGCGGGTGCCGTCGCTGCCGCAGGCGGTGGGATAGGCTCAGTACTTGGCGCCGCGGCGGTAACAGACGGTGGAACTGGTTCAACGCTAGGTCGCGGCGATGCAACCGCAGCGGTCTGTTGTAGCGCCGCTTTCTTCGCGTGCCAGACACCAAACACGCCCGCCAGGACCAGTACACTCGCGGCAGCCATGCCTGCCGTACGCAAGAGGAAAGGCTTTCGAGCGCCAGCTGAAACCGCTTCGGGAGCCGGCACGTACGCTGTGGTCACCGCGTGGCCCGGTGATGCCGGATAGGCAGTGATCACGCTCGGCGCCGGCGGCGGCAGCGCCTCTTCACTGAGATCAAGACTGAGATCAAGTCCCGGGACCTCTTCTACTACGGGCTGGAATGCGGCTTCCGGCACGCCTTCCGATTTCATAACCCGTGTCAGAAGCACCTTCCCCGAATACGAAATGTCCACCACTAACACCAGCGGACCAAGGTGGTTGGCTTCCAGCAAAAACACGCAAACGGCGGAGTCGCCGCGCGGCGGAACCGGAAGAACTTTCTGAGGCGCGCGGCACGAAAAGTCCCGCGAGTCCACCGCAATGGTGAGGTCCAACGGCGCCAGATGTCCATCTTCTTTGCGAGGGAATTCCAAAGGAAACGAATCCGAAGATTCCACCTCTTCTGGAGTGACGCCGAGACTGTCGTCTGCCTGCAGTACCGCGCGTAATCCACCCTCCCCTACGCGGCGCACCATCACTGCCAGCATGGTGGCTTTGCGTACCGGCGCTCGCCGCGATAGCGCCAGATCGACAACTCTGCGCCGCACCGCCGTGGACCGAACCATCGGGATTGCCGGCGGGCTCTTGCGGCCCTGCCAGACTAACACCGCGGCAAACAGGCCTTCGCAGATGTTCACATAGGCCAGATCCTGCGGAGACCACAGGACCACTGGCCGCAGGCCTTCCGGCAGCGCCTGTAGGAAGTCCAGACCCGCTTGACTCCAGGGCACCGGGCGCAGGATGACCGGAATCACGAGCGCGTCGCCGGCCTTGTGCCGCTCCAGAGCGATCGTCAATTCGTGATCCCGCACGAAGTCCGATCTGAGGAAATCGATGCTGATGAGCAGCAAAATCACATGCGCATCGCGCAAGTGGCCTTCGATCTCCGCCTGCCAGTCCTGGCCGCCTGTGAGCTCGCCATCGTGCCACGCTCGAATGAGCAGCGATTCGCGCAGAAGCTCCAGATGTTTCACCAGCTCGTCGCGCAGCGGGCGATCCTGATGCGAGTAGCTGCAGAAGACCCGAAGCTCGTCGACGTGCGGCATACTTGGGTTCGAATAGCGCCATTGTACACCCTACTTCGTAAGCGGCTTCTTGAACAGAAACCGTAAGCGTGTCGGAAATTTACGCGCGCCACACGTTGGCGAAACCTTGCATCAGGTGCGTTTGGCGGTCGGACGGACCACCGAACAGTCTCCTGCTTGCTGAAGTATTCAGCAATGATCTGCTGCGCATTCAGCATGCCGACAGGTGTGTTGTTCTGGTTTTGTTCGAAAAAGGCGCCAGTATCACCGATGAGTCTCGCTATCCCAACACAGTAAGCGCGGACCTGCCGCTCAGACATTTCCGACATGGAAAGGGTATTGATCACCAAGTCGCACGCTTCAGCTTGGTGAAGGATGTCCGGGAACTCGTAGTTCGCATGAAAGCGCGTTGAACCTGGGTGAAGAACGTCGAGGTATATCGCCGAGTACACCAGCGACTCGGGGAGGTCGACCATCGTGTAGGAGACCCCTGGCACCGCTTCCTGAATAAACCAGGCTAACGCTCCATAGCCCCCGCCGATCTCTAATACTCGAGAACCCTTGTGGAGCCGTCGCGGTGAATTGCGGTCCAGGAAGCCTGCCCGGTAAAGCACCAAGAGGCGCTCCCAGTATGAACCGGTGTCGCGGTTAACGAGCGTCCCATTGACTCGCCAACCAACTTCGCCAAATTTTGCCGGTGGGCTGATTCTCAAATATTCCGGCAGCTGATCGCGCAATTTCGCCCATATATCAAGCGCCCAGTCATCTAATTCTATTGAACGTTGTCTTTCCTCGATAAGGGCTCGTTCTAAGGGAGGGAGTGTCTGGCCGTCTCCGCTGGTCATCGACCAGAGCGCGTTGCCGGAAAACTGCTGAGAGTAGATCCGAAGAAGGTCGATTAAATCGGCGTTTCCAGCCAGGAGTCCTTCAGCATACCGATAGAGCTCTTGGCCCGCGTGCCAATTGGCAGCCGGCATCCAAACGTCTCGATCCAGACCGCGTGATTCGATAGGTTCGCGCTGGTCCACTAGAGATCGCACATACCGGCAAGAGGCCTGGGCTCTAAGCGCTTCATCAACGCTTATTGGTTGCTGATCATGCAGTGAGACATAGTTGGAGCCGCCGCGCGTCAATTGGGCCGCCGGCCTAGCGCCTTGCCGAAGTTTTGAAGAGCTTCACCGATCGTAACGAACAATCTCCACGTTCGGCTCTGATAAATCGCCGCCACATTCCGTTCCGTGGTAGCAACCCGCGCGACCAGAAGCGAGAACACCCAATTAAACAATCGCGTTACATCCACTTGCAGCGCTTTCTCCAACGGAACCTGCCGATTCAACGCCGGATGCTGGTTTGCATGGGGCACCACATTTGCCGGCATTGACGGTGTTAATTGGGCGGCGGCCTTGCGCGCTTCACCCAAATCGTTCACCCACAGAATGTGAGGATTCTCGCGCTGCCTGCGAACCCGAAAATCCACCTCACGCAATTCGCGCGGCACTACCGCAAAGCGTTTACCGGCCTCACAGATATTACACGCCCCGACCGTCTCCAGAAGACGAACCTCACCAAAAATCGACCTCAGTCTGGATTTCGGTGAAACTGCGGCCCACGATGACGCGCTCCTCGCTGCGCCATGCGGTCGCCCCCAGATCCACTACGATGTCCTCCGGAACGCCGTAATACGATCCGTTGATTCGGTACACGTCAAAACCGTTATAAGTGGCGTACGTCGACTTGGGAGTGCTCCCAGCCGCAACCGTTCCATTGACGGTCCCATCGAGCCTGGAGCGCTTGAAGAGGTCAGTGTACGAGGAATCGATCAGCAGATCACGCAAGCCGGAGCCGGTTGCGTCGACGGGAACTCCCGTTCGCAGGCGCCTGATAGCCTCATTCTCAACCAACCGCCGAATGCGGCCCGAGCACAAAGCCTGAAACGCCGTGGTGGACATGTTGCGGCCATCGTGTGGTCCAAGATAATTGGCGACGCCGTCGGATCCGGGATGCCATGTGGTAGAGATATCGATTTGCCTCCCACGCCAGGCGCTTTCCAAAGTTCATCAGACGAAAGGTCATATCATAAGGCCCGCAGATATGGCCCAGGTACGTTAGATCTTCATCCGCCCCCCCGACTCCTATGACGTCTTCGCGCTTCGCGCACATACAAGCGCCATAGTTTCGAGTGTGCATGGGATCGATTTCATCCAGAATGCCCTTGGTCTTGCCATCCACATTGTTGATGCAACCCTCACCCACGACCGCCTCGAAGGAAGGATAGTTGAAGGGGATAAAATGCGCCGTATGTTACGAAACTCATCCATGTGGTAAACGATGAGGGGTCCCGATCAAAAGCTTTGAAAACGGTTTCCACGAAAGTCGGTCGCACCATTGTGTCTGAATCCGCGAACATCAGGATCTCACCCCGGCTTAGAACGGTGCCTGCGTTGTACATCAAGTGCTTGTGGTAGTAACAGTCGGACGGCATTTCCAGCAAGGCCCAGGTGTCGATTCTCGACTCGAATTCGGCGGCTGGCTTCGAGACGGTGTCGTAATATTCCACCAGCACCACTTCGATTCCATCGCGGGGAACGGTCTGCTGCTGCAAATAGTGCAGGACATGCAAGCTCTCCCGGACTCCCCAATCCAGGAGAATCAAGCTCAGCCGGGGGACGCGTTTGCTGATTCTGCTTGAGTATCCGCATGTATTTTTAATTCGCGCTCGAAACATTATAGTCGAAAGCGCCTCATTTATCCTTAGAAAGGTGGAGTAGAACCCTAACCGGCCAGCTGCGCGCAAGCCGTTCCAACGTTCGCGAGTGGGAATGCACGATAGCTTTGGTTTGTTCAAGATCTTCAGAGGTCTGTTTAAGGGCTTCGGTGATCTTTTTCAGGTCGTCGGCAGTCTTTTTCAGGTCGGCGGCCACGCGGGCGCCCCTGGCTTCACTTTCTCCGGCTCGCGTGGACACACTCTCCTGCGGCATTTGGAATTCCTGGCGCATCTCATCTTGCAAAGATTTGAGTTTCTCCAGGAGCAGGTTCTGCATGCCTCGGAATTCTTCTAGCGCATCCACGCGTGCGCGGATCTCCCCGTTTGACTCTCCGATAATGAAATCCGCGGGACCGTGCCGTTGTTCCAGGAGCTCAGCACCGTCCCTCAGGTCGATCTCGCCGAGCGACTGGCGTAAGCCGTATACCTTCCCGGCGTAGCGCACCAAATTGAAGCCGCGGTGGACGCCCACCAATTGCGGGATCTCCGGATTCCCGCTGGTAGCGACTTTGGCGGCCTCCGCGGGTTTGAGCGTGCTAAGAGCTGCCAGATGCTTAACTTCATCCACAGTCTTGGCGTTCGGCAAAACGGCGAGCTCGTCGGCGGACATGGTCGTCATATCCAGGGCGCCCAGAGATTGGGCCAGCGCGTACACTCGGCCGCCGAAACTCACGAGGTTAAAGCCGAGGAAGCCGTACTCCATCGTCATAGGTATAGAGCTAAAGTCCGCTTTGCTGAACGAGAGTTTCCGCCGGCGAAACTCGTCGATCCGCGTCGAGTAGATCGGGATGCTGCCGTCGGCGGACCGCGCATAGCCGAACTCCGCCTCAAAATCCTGCGGCAAAGCTGAGTAACATTTCTCCACGTCGGGAGAGAAGCTCCCATGCCAGGCACCGATCTGTCCGGCGAAGAACGTGAGGCTCCGAGGATTAAACACCCGGGCAGCGAACGCATCCGGGTTGCCGGGGATTTGCAGCTTCAATTGCAGCGACCATATCAGCCGTCGCTGCAGCGCCGCATCACCGCCGCCCTTCGGGCCGATCAGTTCCTCAAACGAGACAGGGATCACGTTCGGCATTTCGAGCCACGGCACGAACTGGCCCATCCGATTGCGGAAATTGCCCATCAGCCAGGGATCGTCGATGAGTCTCAGCAAACGCTCCTCAGCCGAGAATCTCGCCCAATAGCTAGCTAAGGCCGTCTTGCCGTCTTTATAGACGTAGTTTGATTCCGACGACCAGGACATCGCGCGGATTGCGATAGATGAAGATCGCGGGATTGCGCATGAAAGGGTGGTCGCGAATGCCGAACGGAGTTTGACGGGCCGAATCGATGAAGAAGCGCGGGGCGCTGGTGTGGGAATTCGAATATTCCACACAATACCATTGTCCAGGCCGCACAGCGGCGGCGTTCGCGACGATATCACTGGCGTAGCCGAACGCTTGCACCAGTTCGAAGAGCAGATGCGTTCCGGCCTTGGGAATGGAGATCAGAAACAGCGGGCGGTTCTTGGAAGTACCAGTCGGTTTGCGGAATGATAACGGTTCCGCATTCCAGATCGAGAAGTTGGAGCAATGCCGCGCCGAGCGCCTCACCGTCGGCAAGCAGCACCAGGATTGCGTCTACACATTCTCCGGCCGGAAGCGGGCGGACCACGGCAGGTAGCGGGCTGTTCTCCGGGTTATCCAAAGCCCACAGCTCGCAGTTCGACACCATGGGGCCGAGGGTGTCGAGAATACCCTGCGCCCTCTCATTAAACGGTAAGAACGCCAATCGGCGGCCGCCTTGGGAGATGACATCATGGATGGCCGCGACAAACGCGTCGTCCCGGTTCTCAACGCACAGAAGTTGATTACCGCGACTCATTGATTCAATCGGAATAGGAGAGATGCCCAATCCCTTTCTCTACCGATGCTATACGCACCGACGGTCTTCGCGTTCAATCGTAACAACGCCGCGTGATCGAAAGGTAGCAAACGAAGCATGTATAATAACTTCTATCTGTTTTCGATAGTAGCCTCCCCCATTTGTCGGTCAGCGCTCACGTCACCATGTTGAACATTGCAGAGCCGAACCTAGCTCGGATCTACCGCAAGTTGCAGCTGATCCGCCGCGCCGAGGAAGAAATCGCCCGGATTTATCCTTCCGATAAGATTAAGAGTCCGGTGCATTTGTCCATCGGGCAGGAGTCGGTCGCGGTCGGGATTTGTGACCCGCTGCATGCGGACGATGTGGTTTCGGGCACCTACCGAAGCCACGCCGCCTATATTGCTAAGGGTGGCGACCTGCCGGCTCTGTTCGCCGAACTCTATGGTAAGGACACCGGCTGCTCGCGCGGCAAGGGTGGGTCCATGCATTTGGTTGCGATGGATCAGTACATACTCGGAACGTCGGCGGTGGTCGGCACGACGATACCGATCGCCGTGGGATACGCCTTGGCTCTCCAGCGTGAAGGCAACGGTCGCGTGGTCGCGGCTTTCTTTGGCGACGGCGGCACCGAGGAAGGTGTTTTTTACGAAAGCCTGAATTTTGCCGCGCTGCACAAGCTGCCGGTCCTGTTCGTCTGCGAAAACAACGGATACGCGATCCATACCCCGATCTCGAAGCGTTGGGCCACCACCCGTTTGTGCGAGCGCGTGGAGACTTTTGGCATCCCGACGCACCAGGTCCGCGATTCCGACGTGCTGGCTCTCTGGAAACGTGCCGCCGAGGCTTATGCGAGCATCCGCCAAGGCTCCGGCCCGGTGTTTATCGAGTGCCAAACCTACCGCTGGAAAGAACACGTGGGTCCCAGTGAAGACTACGACGCCGGGTATCGAACCCGCGACGAGTTGCGCCCCTGGGTAGAGAACGACCAGGTACGGATCATCGGAGAGAAGATCGACCCGGCCATGAAAGCGGAAATCGATCGCGATATCGAGCGCGAAATCGCCGCCGCCATCGATTTCGCCGAGGCCAGTCCATTTCCCGATCCGAAGGAACTTTATACGAATGTCTACGCCTAGCCACGCGCCCGCCGACGTGGTGGATGCGACGCCGCAACGCGTGCTTCGCTATGTGGATGCCCTGGTCGAAGGTGTCGCCCGGGAAATGGAGCGAGACTCTCGCGTGCTCTTGTTCGGCCTGGACGTCGACGACCACAAGGCTATTCAGGGATCCACTCGCGGCCTGCAGGAAAAATTCGGTCCCCGGCGAGTCTTCAACACGCCCCTTTCAGAGGACGCCTGTACCGGTGTGGCTATCGGCGCCGCAATGGCCGGCCTGCGGCCGATTCACGTTCACATCCGCATGGACTTTGTCATGCTCTGCATGAATCAGCTGGTGAACATGGCCTCCAAGGCGCATTATATGTACGGTGGAGCTGTGAGCGTTCCCATGGTGGTGCGCTGCATGATCGGAAAAAGCTGGGGGCAGGGCGCGCAGCATTCGCAGGGCCTACACTCGCTATTCATGCATATTCCCGGATTGAAGGTGGTTGCTCCTTCGAATGCGCACGATGCCAAAGGTTGCATGATCGCGGCCATTCGCGACGACAATCCCGTGATATTTGTGGAGCACCGCCTGCTTTACTTCAGCGAAGCTTTTGTACCGGAGGGTTCGTTTTCGGTCGAGCCGGGCCGTAGCCGCGTGATCACTCGCGGCGACGATATCACTGTGGTGGGCATTTCCAATATGGTGATGGAGTGCCTGCGCGCACAGGAAATGTTGGCGGACCAAGGCATTCGCGCGGAGGTGATCGATCCCATCTGGCTCTCACCCCTCGATGCGGACACCATCGCGGCATCGGCCGAACGGACCGGCAAGTTGTTGGTGGTGGACAACGCGTGGCTCAATTGCGGAGCTAGCGCGGAGATCGTGGCTCGCGTAACCGAGCGCACTACCCGGCGTCTCGAGATCGCCCGCATGGGCTTTGCGCCCACCAGTTGTCCGCCCAGCCCCGCACTCGAACACGAGTTCTATCCTAATCCGGCCACCATCGCCGCGCGCATTCATGCGATGGTCCGCCCCGGCGTGCCTTGGGAGCCCGACCAAGAGCGCGCCAGGCTGGCCTACCAGATGCAGTTCCGCGGTCCATTTTAGGCGCTATGTTTTACGAACTGGCCGCATCCACCTGGGGTCCTGAAGAGCTTGAGGCTGTGCATCGCTCGATCCAGCGCGGACGCTTTACGATGAGCGAGGAAGTCGCCTCGTTCGAGCGGGAATTCGCCGCGTATTTCGGTATGCAGTATGGAGTGATGGTGAACTCCGGCTCCTCCGCCAATCTGATTGCGGTGGCGGCGCTGTTCTACACAAAAGACCGGCCGCTCCAGCGCGGTGACGAAGTCATCGTGCCCGCCATTTCCTGGAGCACCACCTATCATCCCTTGCAGCAATACGGGCTCAAGCTGCGCTTCGTCGATGTGCAGCTCTCCACGCTCAACATGGATGTGAGCAAACTCGAGCGCGCGCTTACGCCGCGCACCCGCGCCATTGTGGCCGTCAGCATTCTGGGCAATCCGGCGGCGCTGGACGTGCTGGAACGATTCGCCCGCGAGCACGGGCTGTACCTGATCGAAGACAACTGCGAGTCCATGGATGCCGAATTAGGCGGGCGCAAGACCGGGACTTTCGGTCACCTCAACACGTTTAGTTTTTTCTTCTCGCACCATATTTCCACTATGGAGGGCGGCATCATTCTGACGAACGATCTGGAGCTTCATCACCTGCTGCGTTCGCTGCGCGCCCACGGCTGGACGCGCGACCTTCCGGCGCATTCCCCGCTCTTCGAACGCGGCGGCGACGATCATTTCGAAGCTTACCGCTTCATTCTGCCTGGGTATAACGTTCGGCCTCTTGAACTCGCCGGCGCCGTGGGCCGGGAGCAACTGAAGAAACTGCCGGCTATGACGGCGCAGCGTCGCAGCAATCTGGCGCTGTTCCAAAGTCTCTTCACTGGAGACGATCGTTTCATTTTGCAATGCGAAAATGGCAAGAGCTCCAGTTTTTCGTTCACGATTGTCCTGAACCCGACCCGCCGGATTGATCGCGATTCTGTTTTTCAAGCTCTCCGCGACGCCGATATCGGCTTCCGCATTATTACCGGCGGCTGCTTCTTGCGCCACGACGTCATCCGCTATTACGACTACGATGTGGTGGACGGCGGCGTCCCCAATGCCGACCTGGTGCACGATCGCGGATTTTTCGTTGGCAATTCTCCACAAGATCTGACGCCGCAACTGACGCGCTTGCGCGAAGTTCTAGATCGGGCCTGCGCATAAATCCATGAGCAAGCCACAGTCTATCCTCGTGACCGGCGGCGCCGGTTATCTCGGTTCCACGATGGTTCCGGCGCTGTTGGCTGAAGGATTCCGCGTTACGGTGTTGGACAGCTTTATGTTCGGCCAGGCGTCCTTAAATCAGCTTTGCGCCGACCCGCGCTTCGAGGTCCATCGCGGCGATGCCAGGGATCCCGAAGTACTCAAACCGCTGCTGCGCGACGCCGATATCATTATTCCGCTGGCTGCGCTGGTTGGCGCGCCGCTGTGCAACAACGACAAGATTGGCGCGGAAACTCTCAATCGCGATGCCATCCTCACGCTGATCAAGCACGCCAGCCGTGAGCAGCGGATCCTGACGCCGATCACCAACAGCGGCTACGGCATCGGCGAAGCAGGGAAGTTTTGCACCGAGGAAACGCCGCTCCGTCCCATCTCCCTCTACGGCCGCACCAAGGTGGAAGCCGAACGGGCTGTGCTGGAGCGCGGCAACAGCATCAGCTTCCGGCTAGCCACCGTCTTCGGCATGTCGCCGCGCATGCGCATCGACCTGCTGGTGAACGATTTCGTTTATCGAGCCGTCCATGATCGCGCCGTCGTGCTCTTTGAGGCGCATTTCAAGCGCAACTATATCCATGTCCGCGATGTGGCTCGGGTGTTTCTGCATGGCATCTGCAATTTCGAAAGCATGCGAGATCAGCCCTATAACGTAGGCCTGTCGGACGCCAATCTCTCCAAGCTGGAGTTGTGCCAGCGGATCCAGCAGCACTTGCCGAATTTTATGTTTTTGGAAGCGCCCATTGGCGAAGACCCCGACAAACGCGACTATATCGTTTCCAATGAAAAAATCGAGCGCACCGGTTATCAGCCGCAATTTTCCCTGGACGATGGGATTCGGGAGCTGACCAAGGGCTTTCGGATGCTGCGGAATTCCGTTTATGGCAACCAATGAATTCTTTTCTCTGAAGGGGAAACGGGTCTGGGTAGCCGGGCATACCGGGATGGTGGGCAGCGCCCTCGGCCGAGCCTTGGCGGGAAAAGAAATCGAATGGTTGACAGTGAATCGGGCAAGCTGCGACCTGCGGGACCAGGCGGCCGTCCACTCTTGGGTCCATGAGAACCGCCCGGATGCGATTTTCATCGCCGCCGCGTTGGTGGGTGGCATCGAAGCCAATCGAACCCGGCCGGCCGACTTCCTGTACGACAATTTGTCGATCGCCTCGAACATCATTCATGCCGCCGCTTCCACCGGCGTGAGAAAGCTGATGTTCCTCGGTTCCTCCTGTTTTTATCCCCGCCAAGCCGAGCAGCCTATCCGGGAGCAAACTCTACTGGAGGGTCCATTCGAGCCGACCAATGAATGGTACGCAGTCGCCAAAGTAGCCGGGGTGAAGCTTTGCCAGGCATATCGGCGGCAGTACGAACGGGATTTTATCGCGGTAGTTCCAACCAACCTCTACGGCTCTGGCGATAACTTCGATCCAACCGGCGGCCACGTAATTCCCTCCCTGATTTGCCGCATCCACGAAGCGATGGTCGACGGTGCGCGCACGGTGGAACTGTGGGGTACGGGCCGGCCTGTTCGCGAATTCCTGTATGTGGACGACGCCGCCGATGCGCTGCTGCATCTGATGGAGAACTACTCGAGCGACCAGATCATCAATGTGGCGGGTGGCGAAAACATTTCTATTGCTGATCTTGCTGCGTTGATCGCCGAGATCGTGGGCTATACTGGAGACTTCTATTTCGACACATCCAAACCCGACGGGATGCCGAGGAAGATCCTGGACGGTACATTGATTCGCGCCACCGGCTGGCGGCCGGCGATTTCTTTGAAGGAAGGACTCCAATGCACCTACGACTGGTTCCTGAAATGCCATCAAAGTATTGCAGCAACGGAATAGCGTAGCATTTGAACCGCGAGGGGCGGAAAATCCACATGTCGAAATTGGATTTATTACTCATTAATCCTGGTGGCCGGGAATTGATTTACCAGGACCTGGGTGCCGAGCTAAGCGCCGTCGAGCCGCCGCTATGGTGCCGTCTGCTTGGCGGCTACGTGCTTGATCGCGGTTACGCGGTCGAAATTCTTGATTCAGAGGCCGAGAACAAGAGTCCTTCATCCGTCGCACGCGAGGTGAACGATCGGATGCCGCGCCTGGTCGGCATCGTCGTCTACGGCCATCAGCCCTCCGCGTCCACCCAGCAAATGGCGGGCGCTAGTCTGATCATCCAGGCGATCAAGGCGCTGAACCCCTCACAAAAGATCATCATTGTAGGCGGCCACGTGGCTGCGCTTCCGGAGCGCACGGTGCATGAAGAAGCGGTCGATTTCGCATGCAATTCAGAGGGGCCGATCACGGTCCACCAGTTGCTGCAAGCACTGGACTCAGGCGCCTCCGCTGATTTCAGCAAAGTAGAAGGCCTGGTCTGGCGCGAAGATGCCAGTGTGCGCCAGAACCCGGCTCCCGGATTTATCAAAGACCTGGATCGCGACCTGCATGGCAACGTTTGGCACTTGCTGCCAATGTCCACCTACCGCGCGCATAATTGGCAGAGCTTTGGGGATCTGGCTTCCCGCAAACCGTATGCGTCTATTTACACCTCGCTAGGCTGTCCCTACAAGTGCACGTTCTGTTGCATCAACGCGCCGTTTGGCACCAACCGCTATCGCATGCGCAAACCCGAACAAGTGGTAGAGGAGGTGGATTTTCTATACAACACCCATGGCGTAAGGACCTTCAAGATCATTGATGAAATGTTTGTGCTTAATGATCTTCACGTCACCGGAATCTGCCAGGGGCTGGCTGCCAAACCCTACGCGAGTAAGCTCAACTTCTGGGCCTATGCGCGCGTTGATACTGTCCGGCCGGAGCGCCTGGAACTGCTGCGCTCGGCGGGTATCCGCTGGCTGGCTTTAGGAATCGAATCTGGTAGCGAGCACGTGCGCGATGGCGCCAAGAAGACTCTGCATCAAGAGGACATCGTCGAAATCGTGCGCTCCATCAGGGAAGCCGGCATTCAGGTTATCGGAAACTACATCTTTGGTTTGCCGGATGACGATCTGCCCAGCATGCAGCAGACCCTCCAGTTAGCCAAAGATTTGAATTGCGAATTCGCTAACTTTTACTCGGCGATGGCGTACCCCGGATCGCCGCTCTATAGCATGGCCGTCCAACGCGGATGGCAGCTGCCCGAACGCTGGAGCGGTTTCTCGCAACATAGTTACGACTGCCAGCCGCTGCCTACCGAAAAGCTCACCGCGGCTCAAGTGCTGCGCTTCCGCGACGATGCCTTCCATAACTATTTTGAGGATCCGGCCTACCTCGACATGGTAATGCAGAAGTTCGGCGCCGAAACAAGGCAGCACATCCAGGACATGACGCGCACCCGATTGCGCCGCGCATTGCTCGAGAACAACAACTCCAGCCAGTTGCTGACATCGCACCCGCCGCCGGGGCCGCAAAATGGCGATCCCGACCTCTTAAACATTATTGGTGCTTAATGTCATGATCATGAGCCGCACACCGTTCCGGATTTCGCTGTTCGGCGGGGGCACCGATTATCCCGCTTGGTACCGGCAGCACGGTGGAGCCGTAGTCGGCACTACGATCAATAAATATTGCTACATCAGCTTCCGCTCTCTGCCGCCGTTCTTCGAGCACCGTCACCGTATCGTTTACTCTCGAATCGAGCTGCCGAAGCATATCGATGAGATCCAGCATCCGGCCGTCCGCTGTGTGCTGAAGGAATATGCCGTTGAGGAGGGAGTAGAGGTTCAATACCACGGCGACCTGCCGGCGCGTTCCGGGATGGGATCGAGTTCGTCATTCACCGTCGGCCTCCTCAACGCGCTGCGCGCCTACCGTGGTCAGATCTCCTCGGCGGAATGCCTGGCCCAGGAAGCCATTCGCATAGAGCAGGAAGTCATTCAAGAAGCTGTTGGATCGCAAGATCAGGTTTGGGCCGCATACGGCGGCACCAATTTGATCCGGTTCCATATGGACGGCACGTTCGATGTGGCGCCTGTCATCATGACGACGGAGCGACGTCAAGAATTGCAGACCCACATGCTGTTGTTCTTCACGCGCTTCTCACGCAACGCCGAGACCATCGCCGCCCGCAAGGTCGAGAATCTGTTGGCTCGTCCCTCACAGCTCGCCTGCATGCACAAGATGGCGGAACACGCCATGGCCATCTTGCAGAGTCCCATCCAGCCGATCACTGAGGTCGGCACCCTGTTGCACGAGTCCTGGCGCCTCAAGAAAGAGCTCGCCGACTGCGTCAGCACCGATGCCATCGATGCCATGTATACTGCCGCGCTGGATGCCGGAGCTCTCGGTGGGAAGCTGCTAGGCGCCGGCGGCGGTGGATTCATGCTAATCTTCGCCGAGCCGCATAGGCATGGACGTATCCGCGAGGCGCTGCGCGGCCTGATTGAAGTTTCATTCGAGGTCGGGAGCCCGGGCAGCCGCATCGTCATGTACGAGCCCGCCGGGCTGGGCGCGAAGAGTTATTCGGCGTAGGGTCTTTTCTCTCCGTACATGCGGATCGTTCTGACAGGATAATCTTAGTGCTACCTGCATGATCGTCTTTTCCCTGATCGTACCGACGAGAGGACGTCCGGACGGGCTCCGCCGTTTGCTCGATAGCCTTCGTCATACCGCCCAGGACGCCGCGTCCATCGAAGTCATCGCGGTTATGGACGAAGACGATCAAGAGTCACAAGCATTCGAATATACCGGGCTGCTGCTGAAGCGCGTCGTAGTGTCCCCCGGTCAAACCATGGGTAGTCTGAATCTTGCCGGCTACCACGTGGCCGAGGGACGCTACCTCATGCTGCTGAACGACGACGTCATCGTCCGCAATGCCGGCTGGGACACACAACTCGCACGCGTCTTTGAAGTTCATCCCGACGGCATCGTCCTGGCCCACGTCAATGACCTGATCTTCCGCGACCGGCTGTGCACGTTTCCGGTTCTCAGCCGGGAATTTTGCGAACTCGCCGGCGGCATATGCCGTCCCGAATACCGCCGCTACTGGATTGACGATCACATCCATCACGTCTTCGACCTGATCCACCTGCTCGGTTATACCCGTCGGATTTTTCTGCCGGATGTGATCTTCGAGCATTTGAACCTGGCCCAGGACCGCTCGGGCGTCGTGAAGTACATTCCCGAACCTGCCATCCACGCGTTGGACAATCTCGAGTTCGAGGATTTGCTGGAGGAGCGCCGGCGCCTGGCATTGGCGTGCGTCGAGCGAATTGAAGGGGGCGCTCGAGGCGATCAGCACGACGCGCGGACAAGATTCCTCGAGGAGTTCCCGGACTCGATTGCTATCCGCCGCCGGGAACACGCCCTCTGTTGGCGCGCTGGATCTCTTGTTCCGGCGTCTGAGGCAATGCCCCCGCAGCCGCCCTCATCTTCGGCACGCTGGCTCTCCCGCCCGGTCTTCTGGCTCTGGGAATTTCTCAGCACGCTGGCCGCCCGCTCGCAACTGATCGCCAACTGTGGCGTAGGCATTCCGAGCGCGCTATTCGACGCAGCATGGTACCGGCAATGGCATCCGGAAGTCGGCGCGCACGCCAATCCGCTGGTTCACTACTTGAAGCAAGGTGGGTTCGAAGGCTTCAATCCGAATCCTTATTTCGATTCCGGGTGGTACCTCTCTGTCAATCCGGACGTCGCTGAAACCGGCATCAATCCGTTGGTTCACTTCGTCCGATACGGGGCCCGCGAGGGCCGGGATCCTAGTCTCCGGTTCGACATTTATTACTATTGCCGCCAGTATCCCCAGATCGCGGCGTCAGGCATGAATCCGCTCGAACACTTTCTTTCCATCGGGCTTAAGGACGGCGCCTCGGCTCGCCCTGGCACCAAGCTGCCACCCCGGCGCATCAGCGTAACCGGCCCCGCTCCGCTCTCGGTCATAATTCCGACCCGGAACCGCGGAGCGATGCTCGGCCGCATGCTGGATGCTTGCCGGCGGCATGCTTCTGGCTGCGAGCTGGAGTTTGTCATCGTTGATGACGGCTCCACTGACGATACTCGCGAATTACTGGGCGGAATGTCCACTTTCCCCTTCAATCTTCGTTGGGAGTCCCTGCCGCCCGGCGGCCCAGGCCGCGCGCGCAATCTTGCGGCGACGCTCGCTCGTCACGACGTGCTGCTTTTTCTGGGCGATGATATTCTGCCTGCCAACGACGAGTTTTTTCGCACGCACTCCAGCCGCCACGCCGAATATCCGGAACATAATTTTGCGGTGCTTGGAAAACTGGATTGGCCCAAGGCAGCGGACTTTCCAATAAACTTCACGATGCGGCGCATGCACGAAGATGGTTCTCAGTTTGCTTTTTCTAAGCTGAGCCCCAACACATTCGTAGGCTGGCAGTTTTTCTATGCGTCAAACGTATCCTTGAAAAAGGCATTGGTCCGCGATTGGATGTGTGACGGCTTTGATGCCGGTTTCGCGGGCGCCGCGCTAGAGGATATGGAGTTGGCCTACCGCTTCGAGCAGTCGCCCCTGGGCATACGCATCTACTACGATCCTGGTTCGGTCGGCCTGCACTATCACCCGTACACTCTTTCCCGCTTCTTGGATCGGCAGTACCTGGTCGGCCGATCGTTGCGCAGGATGTTGGATCTTCATCCGGAGCTGGCGCGTGAAGTCGGCGCACAGCCTGTCCAGATCGCTTTGCGCCAACCGCGACGCTTCCGCGATTCCTTTAGGCTGCGTCAAGCTACATCCGCAATACAATCCATCCAAGCCTCGGCGCGGACTCTGGAAGCGCGAAACCAGCTAGGATCCGAAGACTGGCACGGAGATTTCCTATCGGCACTGTTCGGACTTTGTTTGCTCGACGGATACGCCTCCGCCTGGCCCGCGGCGGAAGTTAACATGGCCGCCGCAAAGACGGTAATCCTCGATCGATTTCTTTCTCGCGTGTTGAAAGTACCCGGCAAACTACCGTTGCCGAGGTCGTTCCTTCTATCCTTGTTGCGCCGGCGAACCGGCGCCCCAAGGCGACTAAAGCTTGACTGAAGCTTCCGCCGAGTTCAGGCCAGGTCGTAGCGATCCAGGTTCATCACCTTGCTCCACGCTGCCACGAAGTCCTTCACGAACGCCTCCTTCGAGTCGCTACATGCATAGACTTCCGCGATGGCGCGGAGCTGGGAGTTGGAACCGAAGACGAGATCGACGACGGTGCCCGTCCACTTGAGTTCGCCCGTCGCCCGATCGCGCCCCTCCAACACGCCTTCCGATGTGGCGGACTTCTGCCACTTCGTGTTCATGTCGAGCAGGTTGACGAAGAAATCGTTCGTCAACGTCTCGGGCCGCTTGGTGAAGACACCGTGTTTGGACTGCCCGAAGTTTGCATTCAGGGCGCGCATGCCGCCGACCAGAACCGTCATCTCGGGAGCGGTCAGGGTCAGCAGGTTCGCCCGATCCACCAGCAGCTCAGCCGCCGATCCCTCGTGTCCCTTCCGGAGATAGTTGCGGAACCCGTCCGCGGCCGGCTCCAGTACGGCGAACGAATGCACATCGGTCTGCTCCTGCGAAGCGTCCGTGCGTCCCGGCGAGAAGGGAACCTTCACGTCGTGGCCGGCCTTCTTCGCAGCTTCCTCGACGGCTGCGCAGCCGCCCAGAACGATCAGGTCGGCAAGCGAGACCTTCTTCCTTTTCCATTGGACTGCGCGCCATTGAAATCCTTCTGGATCGCTTCCAGCTTCTGAAGGACCTTCGCCAGCTCGGCCGGCTGGTTGACTTCCCAGTCCTTTTGCGGCGCGAGGCGAATGCGCGCCCCGTTAGCCCCGCCGCGCTTGTCAGCTGCCGCGGAATGTTGCGGCCGACGCCCAGGCCGTCGTGACCAGTTGGGAGATGGAAAGTCCGGATGCGAGGATCTTGGCCTTCAGAGCGGCAATATCCTGCTCCCCGATCAATTCATGATCCACGGCGGGAACGGGGTCCTGCCACAGCAGCGGTTCCGTCGGGAACGAGCGGGCCAAGGTACCGCGAAACCGGCCCCATGTCACGGTGCGTCAGCTTGAACCAAGCCTTGGCGAACGCGTCTGCGAATTCCTGCGGGTTCTCGTGGAAGCGCTTCGAAATCTTCGCGTAGATCGGGTCCAGCTTCAGTGCCAGGTCCGTCGTGAACATGATCGGCGCGTGCTTCTTCGACGGATCGTGGGCATCCGGCACAGTGCCCGCCGCCGCTCCGTTCTTGGGAGTCCATTGGTGAGCGCCGGCGGGGCTCTTCGTGAGTTCCCAGTCGTAGCCGAACAGGTTGTCGAAGTAGTTGTTGTCCCACTTCGTGGGGTTGGTGGTCCATGCGCCTTCCAAGCCGCTGGTGATCGCGTGGGGGCCTTCGCCGCTGCCAAAGGTATTGATCCAGCCGAAGCCTTGATCTTCGATACTGGCGCCCTCGGGTTCGCGGCCCGACATACGTGCTCGGTTCGGCAGCGCCGTGGGCTTTGCCGAACGTGTGTCCGCCGGCGATGAGGGCCACCGTCTCCTCGTCATTCATCGCCATTCGGCCGAAGGTCTCCCGGATATCCTTGGCCGCGGCGACCGGATCCGGTTTGCTGTTGGGCCCTTCCGGATTCACGTAGATCAGGCCCATTTGAACAGCGCCGAGAGGATTGTCGAGCTGGCGGTCGCCGCGGTAGCGCTCGTCTCCCAGCCACTTGGTCTCAGGCCCCCAGTAAATGTCTTCTTCCGGCTCCCAGATGTCTTCGCGCCCACCGCCGAAGCCGAAGGTCTTGAATCCCATCGACTCCAGTGCAACGTTACCGGTAAGAATCATCAGGTCGGCCCAGGAGAGTTTCCGGCCGTACTTTTGCTTGATCGGCCAGAGCAGCCGGCGCGCTTTGTCGAGACTCACGTTATCCGGCCAGCTGTTGAGGGGCGCAAAGCGCTGCGATCCGGAGCCCGCGCCCCCTCGGCCATCGGCGATACGGTACGTGCCCGCGCTATGCCACGCCATACGGATGAAGAACGGCCCATAGTGGCCGTAGTCCGCGGGCCACCAGTCCTGCGATGTGGTCATCAAGGCGTGCAGGTCCTTGATCACGGCATCCAAGTCAAGGGTCTTGAACTCCTCGGCGTAATTGAACTCCTCGCCCATGGGGTCGGACAGCGGGGAGTGTTGGTGCAGGATCTTCAGGTTCAGTTGATTGGGCCACCAGTCTGCGTTTGAATGGGTCCCAGTCACGGCATGTTTGCGAGCGCCGGTCAGTAAAGGGGCACTTGCTTTCGGTTGGCTGATTACGGGACAGGCTCGCCCACTGCGTGTTCGAATTGTTTCTCTCTGTTCTTCTTGCTTCATGTTCCTCTTCCTTCGAATTAGTTAAAAAACTGTGACCACCTACGAACTCATCACTTGACGGGCAGCGCGCGCCGCGGAGCGCACTTCGTGCAGAGCCCCCGGAAAATGAGTTCGCATTCGCGAAGAATGCGCTTACCGAGAGAGCGCGAGGCAGGCCTGGGCACGGCGTACCACTCAATATCCTCAACGTTGCCGCAGCGGTCGCAGATGAAGTGGTGATGCCGCATGCCTTTCGCATCGAATCGCGCGGCGCGGCCCTCCACGGCCACTTCACGCACCAAACCCGCCTGCACCAAGTCCCGCAGATTGTTATAAGTCGTGGCCCTTGAAGAGCGCGGATCCACGCGATTCACGGCTTCGAAGATCTCCGCAGCCGTGGGATGCCGGTTGTGTTCCGTCAGGAATGCCATCACGGCGTAGCGCTGCGGAGTGCATCGCAACCCGCTGCCTTCCAAGGACCGTTTGATCGCCTCGGCGTCCATCAAGCATTTAGATTATATCTAATGTGATACTTTGTCAAGATCGCCGCCTCAGCAGAGCCATGACACGCCGCACTCGTGATACCAGCAGTGATATTTTAGAGACTCAAGGAGTGACGGATGCAACAGGATCGAACGAGCCGGCGGCAAGCCATGCAATGGCTGGGAGCATGTGCCATTCCTTTGTTGGCTCGCGGCGTCGCACGCGCCGACGATCTGCCGCTTCACACCACCGGGATTGAGCATTTTGGGCTCACAGTGCCCGACCCTGAGGCCGCCGCGAAATTCTATGGGCGCATTTTCGATCCTCAGCTGTTTCAAGAAAAAGATCCGCCGCCCCGGTTCTACATCAAACTCGGCGCCGGCTATCTGGCGTTCGGCGGAAATCAGACCGCGACTCCGAGTATCGATCACTTCTGTGCGCTGATCGAGAATTATCAGCCGCCCGAAATGCGCAAGAGCCTGGAAGCCGCGGGTGTGACAATGTCGGCGGGGCCGTTCGGCATGGCGCTGGATCCCGATGGTCTGCGGCTGCAGTTGTTGCGCGTGCCCGGCGGTTTGGCGAAGACCATCGTCCCCGCCTACCGGCTCTCCGGCGATGACGCGCTTTTTGAGGCCATTGCGCCGGACTACGTGATACTGCACGTTTCCGATCTGGATCGCTCCGCGGAACATTACCGGAAGCTGTTCCCTGAATTCAGGCGAACCAAAAAACCCGAGCGCGTCTGGTTTGGCGCAGCCCGGACCAAGCTCGGTCTGGAACTCGCCGCCAGCGGCGAAAAACCCGGCATTCATCATATTTGTGTGCGTGTGGCCGGTTTCGAGAAGAAATCGGCGATGGAAAAGCTCAAGCGCGCCGAGATTGAGAGCACTCTGGGCGATGAGGGATCGGTCCGGTTCCGCGATCCGAACGGGATTGTGATGGAATTAAAGGGCGAGGCCTAAGGGACGCCATGCGAGGCGGAATCATTATCGCGGTTGCTGCAATCGGCTGGTTGCCGTTGGCGACGGGCGGCGAACCCAACGTGAACGCTCGCGCGGCGGACGGCACCACGGCGCTTCATTGGGCGGTTCACGCGGACGATCTCGCCAAGGTGGAATCGCTGCTCGCCGCAGGCGCCGACGCCAAAGCGCAGGACCGATACGGGCTCACTCCAGTCAGGCTGGCCTGCGAGAACGCGAACGCCCAAATCCTCCGTCGTCTTCTCGATGCCGGCGCCGATCCGAATTCGCCCGACCCTCAGGGCACTACGGCGCTGATGATCGCCGCGCGTACCGAAGGGGGAACCGAAGCGGTGAAGCTGCTCCTGGAGCGAGGCGCTGCCGTTAACGCCGTTGACTCGGTGCAATCCACGGCGCTCATGTGGGCCGTGCGGAGCAACCATCCCGAAGTGGCTGACCTCCTGATTCATCATGACGCCGAAATCAACGCGCGCACCCGCAAGGGCGAGCCTCCCGCGTGGAGGGCTCCGGATTCGGGCGGTGGATCGCACGGACTTGGCATCGTCCGCGGCGGCTGGCCGGAGCGCGGATATCGAGAACCGGCGCCCGGCGAAATGACGGCTCTCCTCTATGCTGTTCGCGACGGCCGCATCGAGATCGCGCGCACGCTGATCGCTGCCCATGCCAATGTGAACCAAGTGGAGGTCAACGGGGTCTCGCCGCTGCTGATGGCGATTTCCAACAATCACATCGACGTCGCTCGCTTGTTGCTCGATCATGGCGCCGATGCGAACACCGACGTGAACGCAACTGACTGGTGGGGCCGCACGCCGCTGTGGACCGCGGTGGATCTTCGCGATCTGGAAGTGAACAAGACCGATGACAACGGAGTGGACCGGCCTGCGGCATTGCAACTGATTCAGGCCCTGCTCGATCGCGGCGCCAACGTCAACGCTCGAACTAAGGAGCAGCCGCCGCTGCGCCGTTGGCTCATGCCGATCAGCGATATTTCCTGGGTGGATTTCACCGGTCAAACTCCGTTCCTGCGCGCGGCGCTGTCGGCCGACCTCACCGTGATGCGCCTGCTCCTGGATAAGGGCGCCGATCCCAACATCCCGACCTTCGCCGGAACAACTCCGCTGATGGCCGCTGCGGGAGTCAATTATGTGGGCGGACAAACCTACAGCGAATCGAAGCAGTTTTTGGAGGCAGTGGAGCTCTGCCTCGAAAAAGGCGCGGATGTAAACGCCGTGAATTCGATGGGGATCACCGCGGTGATTGGTGCGGCGAATCGCGGATCGGACGACATCATCGAGCTGCTGGTGAAGAAGGGCGCCTCGCTCGACGTCAAGGATAAGCAAGGACGCACGCCGCTGGTGTGGGCGGAAGGAGTTTTCCTGGCCACCAATCCGCCGGAGAAGAAGCCCAGCACCATGGCGCTGATTCAAAAATTGACGTCGCAATGAAGACGCTGCACACATTCCTGATCGCTTTGGCCGCGCTGGGCTGCTCTCTGTGCCAGGCCCAGGACCGCGCGCTGCTGGATCGCTATTGCATCGGCTGCCATAACGAGAAGACTCGCTCCGGCAATCTCGCGATCGACAAATTGGATTTCACGCACCCCGGCAACAACGCGGAGAGTTGGGAAAAAGTAATTCGAAAAATCCGCGCTGGGATGATGCCGCCAGCCGGGATGCCGCGTCCCGACCGGCCCACTCTGGACGATTTTGCATCCAAATTGGAGCTGGCGCTGGATAGCGCAGCGGCGGCCAAGCCAAATCCAGGAACCACGGGCCTGCATCGCCTGAATCGCACTGAATATGCCAATTCCATTCGCGATCTGCTCGATCTGGAAATCGATCCCAGCACGCTGCTTCCGGCGGACGATTCAAGCGAAGGCTTCGACAATATCGCGGATGCGCTGGCCATCTCGCCCGCGTTGCTGGAACGTTACGTCGCCACAGCTACAAAACTGAGCCGGCTGGCCGTCGGCGACCCGGGCACCACACCATCCACGGTCACCTATCGCGTTCCGTCCGACTTGTCGCAGAGCGACCACATCGAAGGCCTGCCACTGGGCACGCGCGGCGGAATTCTGGTGCGCAACGTCTTTCCTCTGGACGCTGAATATGCGATCAAGATTCACGCCAAGGCCGCGAACATCGGGTTAGGCTCGCCCGGCTTCCTCGACAACGAGCTGGAAGTGACGCTCAACGGCGAGCGCATCAAACTGGCGAAGGCGGCCGGGACGCTCGATCTGCGCCTCCCGATCAAAGCCGGGCCGCAGGAGCTAGGCGTCGCGTTCATCAACAAGAACCCTCCGGGCGCCGACGATATATGGCAGATTTTCCCTAACAATTCCGGCGTGCAGAGCGTAGCCATCACCGGCCCCTTCAATCCCACCGGCGCGGGTGATACACCCAGCCGCCGGCGCATTTTCGTCTGTCACCCTGCTGCGCCCACCGAAGAAGACGAACTCGCGTGCGCGAAAAAGATCTTGTCCACGCTCGGCCGGCGGGCGTACCGGCGACCGCTCTCCGACTCCGATCTCGATACGCTGCTGGGCTTTTATAAATCCGGGCGGCGCGATGCCAGTTTCGATGCCGGCATCGAGCAAGGCGTGGCCCGCGTGCTCATCGATCCACGCTTCGTCTTCCGCTTCGAGCGTGAACCTACGAACGTTCCCCCTGGCGCCGCTTATCGCATCAGCGATCTGGAACTGGCGTCGCGCCTTTCGTTTTTCCTTTGGAGCAGCATCCCGGACGACGAGCTTCTGGATCTTGCGATTCAGAACAAGCTGCATGAGCCCGCGGTCCTGGAACGCCAGACTCGGCGATTGCTCGCCGACCCGCGCTCGGAAACGCTCGCGACCAACTTCGCCGGCCAGTGGCTCTATTTGCGAGAGCTGAAGAATCAGCGGCCGCTCTCGCCCAAGTTCAACGAGAACCTGCGCGACGCTTTCCGCCGCGAAACCGAATTGTTGTTTGAAAGCATCGTCCGCGAGGATCGTAATGTAGTAGATCTGCTCAACGCCAACTACACGTTCGTAAACCAGCGCCTGGCCGCGCATTACGGGATGCCTGGCGTTCACGGAAGCCAATTCCGCCGCGTCGCAATACAAAACGACGCGCGTCGCGGTTTGCTCGGACAGTCCAGTTTTCTTCTGGTGACCTCGGTGGCCAACCGCACGTCACCGGTAGCACGCGGCAAATGGATCCTGGAAAATATTCTTGACTCGCCTGCGCCGCTGCCTCCGCCGAACGTGCCACCGCTCAAAGGCGACGAAGGCACTCCGCAGCCCAATTCGCTGCGCGCGCGCATGGAGGAGCATCGCAAGAATCCAACCTGCGCGGCGTGCCACAAAATTATGGATCCCATCGGATTTTCGCTCGACAACTTCGATCTGATTGGAACCTGGCGCGCCTCCGACAGCGGCGAGCCGATCGATGCAACCGGACAACTTGTGGATGGCACCAAGCTCAACGGGCCCGCCAGCCTGCGAAATGCGCTATTGAGCCGGTCGGACGTATTCGTCCGCACCATCACCGAAAAACTGCTGACTTATGCCACCGGCCGCGCGCTTAAATACTACGACATGCCGGTGGTTCGCTCTATTGCGCGCGACGCCGCCAAGAACGACAATCGGTTTTCGGCGCTCATTCAGGGCATCGTGAAAAGCGATCCATTTCAGATGAGAATGAAGCAATCCCAGTCTGCATCTCCGGGAGGACAGCCATGAGATTCATCACGAAAAAGCATCTGCCGCGCCGAACTTTCCTGCGCGGCGTGGGCGTGACGGTGGCCTTGCCGTTGCTCGATTCGATGGTGCCCGCGCAAACGCCACTGGCGCGAACGGCTGCCAATCCAGCCAGCCGCTTGAGCTGTATCTATGTGCCGCATGGCGCCACGATGTACAAGTGGACTCCGGCCACCGAGGGCTCCGGATTCGCGTTCACTGAAACCCTGGCTCCCCTCGAAAAATTGCGCGATCGCATCTGTGTGGTCTCAAACCTGGCGCATCCGGCCGCTGGTGGAGCGGGTTCGGACGCCGGCGCCGACCACGCGCGATCGGCCGCCGTGTTCCTGAGCGGAGTACATCCGGAAAGGGAGAACATCCGCGTTGGCCCAACTATCGATCAGATCGTCGCGCAGCAACTGGGCCAGGACACGCCGCTTCCGTCTCTCGAGCTGTCCATCGAAGATGTGGCTCTGAGCTGCGGCTCCGGTTACGCCTGCGCGTACTCCAACACCATTTCCTGGAAGACACCCACCACGCCTCTTCCCATGGAAAACAACCCGCAGGTAGTGTTCGAAAAACTGTTTGGCGACGGCAGCAACAATGCCGACCGGCAAGCCCGAAAACAATTGAGCCGCAGCTTGCTGGATTCGGTAATGGAGGAAGCGGCCGCCCTGCAACGCGATCTGCCTGCGGCGGATCGGACGCGCCTGGCCGAGTATTTGGATGACATCCGCGAGATTGAGCGCCGCATCCAAAAGGCCGAGCAGCAGGCTCGGACCGACGTGAAACTGCCGGACTCGCCAACCGGAGTCCCGGAAGCTCTCGATGAACATTTCAAGATCATGTTCGACATGCAGGTGCTCGCTTTTCGGGCGAATATTACACGCGTCGCCAGCATGATGTTCGCCCGCGATACCAGCGGCGCGGTGTATCCGCAAAGCGGTGTGCGCGAAGGCTTCCACGTCGCGTCGCATCACGCCAACAATCGCGCCAACATGGATAAATATGCGCTGATCAACAAGTATCACGTGCAGATGCTGGCCTATTTCCTGGACAAACTGAAAGCGACGCCCGATGGCGACGGCAATATGCTCGATCATTCGATGGTGCTGTATGGCAGCAGCATGAGCAACGGCAATCAGCACGACCACGACCCGCTGCCTGTGGTGCTTGCGGGCGGCGCTTCCGGCCACCTCAAAGGCGGGCGGCACATGCAGTACGCAGAGCACACGCCCATGTCGAATCTTCTGCTGACGATGCTCGATAAGCTGGGCGTCCAAGCCGATCACCATGGCGACAGCACGGGCAAACTAGAGATTTGACGCCAGAGCCTTCGACATCCGTTCCAGGCCGGCTCGCAGATCTTCTGTTGGTCCGCCGAAGCCAATCCTAAAATGATCCGGCATCTCAAAAAAGCGGCCCGGAATCACGCCGACGTCATGCTCGGCGCGCAGGCGGGCGCAGAACTCGTCCGCTGATCCGGAGCGCATTCGTGGGAAACAGACGGGACCCACATCAGGTGGCGACCAATCGAGGGCGGCCTGATGGGCGGCCATGAACTGATCCACCAGCGGACGGTTCGCCGCAATTATGGCTTGGGTTCGTTTTTGAAAACGCTCCAGATGTTGGAAGGCCACAACCGAGGTGGTCTCGCCTGGGATCACGCCGTTGACTCCGAAGAAATCCTGCAACCTCCACATGGCTTTCACCACATCCGGCGGACCCAACACCCACCCGCAGCGTAAGCCGTCGAGCCCGTAGACTTTGGTCAGACTGCAAGTCATCAGAAAATTCGAACCCAAATGCACGGCGGTGCGCGGACGGCTTTGGAACAGAAAGTCCATATAGACCTCGTCCACCAACACGTAGGCTCCAACCTGCGCGGCCAAACGGCCGACTTCGCGCAGGACTTCCGGAGGCTCCAGAATGCCGGAGGGATTATGCGGATTGGTCAGAATGATCAGCTTCGTGCGCGGCGACAGTTGATCGGCGAGACTTTCCATGTCGATGTGAAACCGCCGGTCATATCCACGGCTGAATCGGTGAACTTTGGCTCCCAGCATCTCCGGAATATCCAGCAGTGGTTCGTACGCCGGGTGCTCCACCAACACTTCGTCGCCCGCGCCAACAGTGGCCGCGATGGCCAGATAATTTGCCATCGATGTGCCGGGCGCGGTGACCACCTGCTCCGGCGAGACCGCATAGCGATCGGCCAGCATGCGAATCAGCGGCCGATAGCCATACAAATTGAAGTCGTTGATCTCCAGCGCGTCGCGAGCCTCGGGCAGCTCATCAATGCGCACCGGGATGATCCCGCTGCCTCCGATTTCATAGCGTGCGCGCGGGCGAGTCTTCACCCATTCCATGTAGACGATTTTTCGCATTGAGTTTCCGGAAAAGATAAAAAGCTGGAATGCCAGTCAGGATCAGGCCCAGGCCATAGCTGGTCTGCGGCTGATTGGCGAAGAAATTGATCAGAACGAAGCCAAACGCGGCGGCCACGAAGAGCGCGGGCACCACGGGATAGCCCCACACCCGATAAGGCCGGTCGAGATGGGGATAGCGACGCCGCAGCATGAACACGGCCGCTACAGAAAGCCCGAAGAAAATCCAATCGCCGAACGTAGTGTAGCTGAGCAGTGCGTCATACGATCCCGCCAGAAACACGACGCTGGTCCAAGCCGCGAAGAACAAAAGCATGGTCACCGGGGACTTGTGCTTGGGATGCACGTATGCCGCCGCGCGAAATAGGTAGCCATCGCGGCCCATTGCGTAGAAGACGCGAGGCGCGGTGAGCAGCGTCATGTCGATAAAGCCGAAGGTTGAGACGACGATGGCCACGGATACGAACCGCCCTCCAAAATCGCCCATCACTCGCACCGCGGCATCGGTGGCAAGCGTCTCGGTGTGTCGAATGGCATCCACGGGCAGGACGTGCAGATACACCGCGGCCGCGGATACATAGACCGCGATTACCACCAGGATCCCGAATAGCAGCGCGCGCGGGAGGGTGCGTTGCGGATTGCGGATCTCGCCGGCGGCCCAGGTGGAGCTTTGCCATCCTCCATAGGAAAACAACACGGGAGCCAGCGCCGCTCCGAAGGCCGTGACCACGCTGCCTTCATATGGCGACGTCGGCGTTTGCGTATGGGTGCCTTTCGAAAGAAAGCCGAACCCGATGAGCAAAGCCAGCGCCACCAGCTTGCCTGAAGTGAAGATATTTTGGACCAGGGCTCCGGGCTTGACGCCGAAATAGTTGACGATGGTCAATCCCCAGATAGCGGCCAGGCCGGCCAGCTTCACGGCCCACGGCGATGCCAGGCCCGGCACCAGCGTGCCCAGAGTTTGCGCGAACTTCATCGTGACCGCGGCCGTTCCGCCGGGCGAGATCACCAGTAGCAAGGTCCAGCCATAGAGGAATCCGATGAGCGGATGCCAGCCTTCACGCAGGAATGCGTACTCGCCGCCCACCAGCGGCATCATCGCTCCGAGTTCCGCGAAGCTGAGCGCTCCGATGGTCGCGATCAGGCCGCCCACCAGCCAGACGGACAGGATCAGGCCCGGGGTGTGGACCCGCTGCGCGACATTGGTTGTGTTGAAGAATACGCCTGTACCGACGATGCCGCCGATCACCAGGAGCGTGGTGTCGAAAAGGTTCAGACTGCGCTCCAGAGGCGAGTCATCGGTGAAGGATTTCGGCATCGCTGAGCTTTATTCATGATAGGGCAGAGCGTGAGTCCGGAGCCGATGCGGAGTTGCATGTAGCGGCGTTCAAGAGTAATTTAGTGGAACCTTTGATGAGCGGGCCAGCCAATCTTAGAAAGGCCTTCGGCGCGGCGGCGATACTTCTGGCGTCGGCGTCTTCAGGACTCTTTGCGCAGTGGCCCGCTTATCCCACTGCGGGAGTTCCGAAGGCCGCTGACGGGAAGCCGGACCTCACCGGGCCCGTGCCAAGGACACCGGATGGCAAACCGGATTTTTCCGGAATCTGGAGGTTCGTCGACAGCCCCGATGCGCGGCCCGGGTCCCCGCCCCTGCCAGGCACGAGATCCTCCGGCATCGGCGTACGCGTCCCCGGACTGCTTCAGTTCTTCGACATCGGCTCCACGCTCAAGGATGGTCTGCCCTTCCAGCCGTGGGCGGCGGACCTCCGGAGCCAGCGCGTCGCGGAAAACAACAGGGATAATCCCGACGCCCACTGTCTGCCGATCGGCCTGATGCAGCTGCACACGCATCCAGAGCCGCGGAAAATCATCCAGACTTCTGGATTGATCGTGATTTTATACGAAGCGAACGCCGGCGTCCGGCAGATCTTCACCGACGGGCGGCCATTGCCCGCCAACGATGCGCAGCCGTGGTGGTACGGCTACTCCAGTGGAAAATGGGACGGAGACACGCTGGTGGTCCAGACCCGCGGCTTCCGCGATGATGTGTGGCTGGATGTGGAGGGCAGCCCGCTCACCGAATCCGCAAAAATGACAGAGCGGTTCCGGCGGCCGAATTACGGGAACATGGAAATCGAAGTCACAGTCGACGATCCGAGAGCCTATACCAAGCCTTGGACCGTCAAAGTGCATCACCGCATTATGCTCGACACGGATTTAATTGAGTTCGTGTGTCAGGAAAATGAAAAAGACGCGGTGCACACCGCCGGCAAGTAAACGCGGGACCTGCTATTCCGAAGCCAATCGCGCGAGAGTCTCAGCTAAAACCAGCGTCCCTTGCGCGATTGCTTCGGGCGACGCGTATTCATCCGGACGGTGGCTCACACCCGCGCGACAGGGAATGAAAAGCATTGCCGTCGGCGCGATCCGGGACATGAAGAGCGAGTCATGATACGCCCGGCTGATCATCCGATCGAACCGCAGGCCGTGCGTTTCCGAGGCTTGTATCAGTGCGTCCACGACACGCGGAGCGCAGCGCCCTGGCGGATCGGCATTGACGAGTTCAACTTTTGCTTTGACGCCACGCCGGCGCACGACCTCTTCGCAGGCCCGCTCGATTTTTCGTAATACGGCATCCCGGCGGGCTTCGTCGATATCGCGAACATCCACTTCCATCCGAACGCGGCTGGGAATGCTGTTGACGGCGCCGGGAAAAACGTCGCATACCCCGACAGTTCCAACCGTATCTGCCGAGCCGCTGGATCGTCCGCCCTGCTCGACTGCTAAAGCTATCTCGGCGGCCGCGAGAAATGCATCGTGGCGATCCGGCATCAGCACCGCGCCCGCATGTCCGCCATCGCCTTCGATGGTTATTTTGAGGCTGGCCGGCGCGGCAATCGCCGTCACCACTCCCAGCGGCACATTGCGCTGCTCGAGCAGCGGTCCTTGTTCGATGTGCATTTCAACGAACGCAGAATAGTAACCCGGCGGCAGGCGCACCGCTGACAACGGGCCCTTAAAACCGGCGGCGGATCGGGCAGCATCCAGCGTGACTCCATCGCGATCTTTGCATTGACCGGCGGCGCTTGGGTCCAGCAGGCCAGACAGAAGCCGGCTTCCCAGGCATCCGATTCCAAATCGCGTAGGCTCTTCGGACGTGAAGATCACAAGCTCAATGGAGCGCCATGGCCGATGGCCCGCCCGTGCGAGTGCTCGCATCGCTTCCAGGCCCCCGAGGACACCAACCGTTCCATCAAAGCGGCCGGCGTTGGGGATCGCATCGATGTGGGAACCGGTTCCCACAGGCTCCAGCTCCGGGCTTTCGCTTATCCAACGCGCGAATGTATTCCCCACCGCGTCCTCGCGAATGGTGAGACCGGCTTCGCGGCATAGTTTCTTCACGTATTCGCGACCACGCACGTCGGCTTCCGTGAAGACCACGCGAGTGACCACCGGCGGCGCTTCCTGCGAGATCTCGCCGAGAGCGTCCAGCTCTTCCGCTAAGCGCTGCCGATCGATGTCGATCTTCACCGATTCCAGTCTTTGTAGATAAGGTATTTTGCGGGAGTCTTTCCGAGTGCTCCGAACCACTGCGGGCAGAACGGGGCCATCCAGATGAAGTCGCCTTCCGCCACTGGATACCAGCAATCGCCCAGGCGATAGATGCCGCCGCCGGAAAGCATTAACAGCCCATGTTCCATCACATGAAGTTCAACCATGGGCAGCGTCGCGCCGGGAAGATAGGTCATGGTGTTTACCGCGAAGTCGAAGGACGCATAGTCCGGAAGAAGGACGCGAACTTCAAGCGACGGATCTCCCATCAGGGGCGCCGCGGCGATATCACCTTCGCGGCCGGTGAAGTACACTGGCGCCGAGATACCGGGCAAAGCCTGATAAGTCTTCTCGATGATCGCGGAGCGCGCGGCGCTCTTCGCCGAGACGGCTGCGGCGTGCCCTGGCGGAAGGTAGGCGTAATCACCAACGACCAGGCTGGCGCCGCCGACTTCCAATTGTCCTTCCAGGACGTAGACGAATCGCTGCACCGCAACAGGCTCCAGAGATCCTTCCGCCTCGAACTCCGCCGTATATTGGGTGAATCGCGCGCCTGCGGCCGGCGCGGTGTGAATGATCGCCGTTGCCTTGCGCATTCCGGGCAGCGGCGCCCGAACAAACGTGTCGGGCGTCTGAAGAATATGATCGGGTCGATGCGCGCTGCGAGTTTGTCCTAAACGGTGCATAAGTGTGGCCGGACGAATCTGCCGCGGGTCCGTGCGGCGATTTCGCCAGATAGAAAGATTGTCTCTCCCCGTCGGATCGTGCGCACGACGGCGCCACGAAACGCGGAGCCGAGGTAAGGATTATTCAAAGGGTGCCGTTGCATCAGATGTTCGGGCTGCAATCGGATCGATCGCGAGAGATCCACGAGCGCCAGGTCCGCGTCCATGCCGACAGCAATTCGACCCTTATATGGAATCCGAAATCGGCGCGCGGGCTCGGCCGCGATCAGGGATGCGATCCGCTCCAGCGATAGCTGGCGACAGTGGTAGCCGCGATCCAGCAGCACGGCAAGAGTCGACTGGACTCCGGCGATTCCGCCCCAGGCTCGTGCGAAAGCGCCGGACTTCATTTCCGGGAGTGCAGGTGAATGATCCGAAGCGACGATGTCGACCGCTCCCGCGAGCAATTGCGTCCACAGAGCATCCTGCTCGATGGTGTCCCGCAGCGGGGGCGCGCATTTCGCAACTGCGCCCAGGCGCTCTACATCATCCTCGGTAAAGAAAAGATAGTGCGGGCAAGTCTCGATAGAAACGTCCGTTCCCTGCGCGCGAGCCTCGGCAGCCAGCGCCACGCCTCGCCCCGAGCTGACATGCACGATATGCAGTTTCGCGCCGGCCTCGCGGGCCAACAACGTGGCTCGCTGGATGGCTTCCAGCTCGGCGATCACGGGTCGCGACGCAAGGAACGCCTTGACGCTCCCGCGATCCCCCTGAGTGAGCTCCTGGCTTTCGGCGTGCACTGCGACCGGCAGGCCGAGCCGTGCCCCTTCGCGCAATCCATCAAACAACGTCTGATCGTCAGCGCACGGAAACTCCGGCAAACCGGAATCGCATAGGAACGCCTTGAAGCCGACCACGCCTCGATCGGCCAGCTCCTCCATCTCCGCGATATTGCCGGGAATCAATCCGCCCCAAAGAGCAAAATCCGTGATGGAAGATTCGGCCAGCGCTGCCTGCTTGCGATCGAAAGCGGCGGCATTAACGGTACAGGGCGTCGAGTTCAGAGGCATGTCGAAGAACAGCGTTCCACCGCCCCCGGCAAGTGCGCGGCTTCCCGTCGCGGCGCCTTCCCAGTTCGTGCGACCCGGCTCGTTGAAATGCAGGTGCACGTCGATCAGACCGGGGAACACGTGCAATCCACGCGCGTCGATTTCTTCAGCGGCTCCTGAAAGCTGCTGTCCGATTGCTACAATCTTGCCGTCTTCAATCGCGATGTCCTCCTGGTCGCCTCGCACCACCAGGTCAGGCATCACACCGCTCCAATTCTTCGAGGAACCGCATTCCAACTTCAAGAGCGGCGTCGACGTCCGCGGCCACGACTGTTTCATCCGGATGGTGGCTGATGCCTCCGGGACTGCGTAGAAACAGCATCGCAGCAGGCATGCGGCGAGCAACAATCATGGCATCGTGTCCGGCGCCGCTTGCCATGCGATGAACTGCACGGCCAGTGCTCGCGACGGCGCGTTCCAGCATTTGTGTGAGAGTGGAATCCATCGCGACAGCGGCTTGATCCAAACGTTGCTCCAACGAAACCGTGAGGCAGCGAGAAGCCGCAGTCTGCTCCGCGCATCGCAACAGCCGCGCTACCAGGTCGTGACGAATGCCGTCGCTCGCGTGTCGAATGTCCAAGCTCGCGCTAACCGAGGCAGGGATAACATTGCTTGCTCCGGGAGACACGTTCACTCGACCAACGGTAGCGACCGCGCCTGGAACGGCGCGCGCTTCACGCTCCACTACGCCGATCCATTCCGCCGCGCCGGATAACGCATCGTGCCTGAGGTTCATGGGCGTGGTCCCGGCATGGTTCGCCTTGCCTTCAAAGAGCACGTCCAGCCTGCTTTGGCCCGCAATCGTTTCAACAACGCCGAGCGGCAAGTCGAGACTCTCGAGCACGGGACCCTGCTCGATGTGAAACTCCAGGTATCCAAGCGCATCGTCATCGGCCCGCGCTTCATGGATTCGCTTCGGATCCAAACCAAAAGCAACAACTGCATCGGCGATCGTCGTGAGCAACTGATCTTCGAGATCTCCAATAAACGCGCGGCTTCCGATGAATGGCACGCCGAATCGTACGCCTTCTTCTTCCGAGAAGCCGATCACCTCAATCTCAAACGGCAGGCGGCGGCCACCGAGACGCTGTATCAAGGCGACCCCCAGCACCACACCCAGGATTCCATCGAAGGCTCCCGCGTGAGGCACAGTGTCGAGATGCGAACCAATGACCAGGCGTTTCGAAGCGGGTCGAGCTGATGGGTAGGTGCCGCGCAAGTTGCCCGCGTGATCCGTAAAGACGCTCATGCCGGCGCGCTCCATCCAACCCCGCAGATGCGCGTGCACCGTATGCATTGGCTCCGACAAGAACGTGCGTGTAATGAAACCGGGCTCTTCGGTCGCTTCCGCCAGCAGCCGGCAGCGCGCAAAGACATCATTCATCACGAGCCTCGATACGTGCTGTAACCGTACGGGCTCAGCAAGAGCGGCACATGATAGTTGCCGTTCGGATCGGCCACTCCAAAGCGAATGACGACCAGATCCAGGAACGGCGGGTCGGCCAGCTCCACTCCAGCGGCGCGAAAATAATCGCCTGCGTGAAACGTCAACTCGTAAACCCCGGTTTCAAGGCGATCTGCTGAGACCAGCGCTTCGTCCGTGCGGCCATCCACGTTGGTAACTACCGTTTTTAGAAGCTTAGAGCAAAAGTGCAGATCGATCACCACATTGTGTGCGGGCATTCCGCTTGAAGTGTCGAGCACATGCGTCGAAATGCGAGCCATATTATCTCTTCAAGCGCAAGCCAAGAACCCCGAAGGGAGGGCGCGCTTCCGTATAGACGCCGAGCTCCTCGCCGCGTTCGACAATAGTGTCCCACGTCCGGTTGTTCGCCTCCAGATGCACTTCGGCGATCACTGGAATGTCCGCCAGCATTTTCGTGCCGATCTGATAGATCACCTGTTGAATGCTTCCCGATTCAAAGGCGTGGAAGACGTCGCGCACCATGCGCCGCACGGCGGCAGTGACAGTGCCCGAGCTAAAGCCCGTTGACGACTCAGTGTACAGCCACTCCAGATCCAGCCACATATGCAGGGGGCGATTGGCGATGTCGGGTAGCGTTGTGTATTGATCCCGCACGAAGCCGTGAAACGCACTGCCGCCCAATCGCAGAAGTTTGAACCCGCGGACGCCAGAAGCAATTTCTACGACTCTGCTGCGAACCAGTTCTAAGCGCGCGAAAGCTCGATCCGGTCCCGCGGGCGCGAAAGCTACCTCACTATCCTCCAGCGCCGCGTAGGGAATCTCGACGGCCGACATTTGTACGCCTTCCACCTGTGGATAAGTAGCCAGAAACTTCGCTCCCAGGAAGCGGCAGCAATCTTCCAGGTCCGATCCTTCGTAATTGAGCACCTCCCGCTGAACGAAGTTCTTCATCGAATCCGTGGCGATCAAACCGCTGTTGTCACCGGTTGCATAAGTCGGCCAGAACGCATCGCCATACACCAGGATCGTGATATTCGCGCCGAAGACGGAGCTCAACCCCCCGGCTGCCTTGCCGTCCCGGTTGAGACGGTAGACGATCACGTCGCTCTTGCCGTAATAGCTTCGCTTCCAACCGCTCGCAAACTGTCCCATCACGATGTGATCAGATCCTCCAGCCGAAATCTCGCGATGCGATTCACCTGCCGGAGAGCCTCGCGGAATTCATCCTCCGGCGACGATTCTATTCTCGCCTGAAGCGCGCGCAACACGTCATGTTTTGTGCTGCCTTTCACCGCCAGCAGAAAAGGAAATCCGAATCGGCTGCGATAAGCGGCGTTCAGGCGATGTAGCTGCTCGAATTCGTCGGGTGTCAAGCTGTCCAAACCTGCGCCTGCCTGTTCCTCGGTGGAAGCCGGAGTCATGCGCGCCCGCTCGCCCAGATCTGGGTGCGCCTGCAATAGAGCCAGCTTTTCGCCGAACGTCGCGAAATCCACTTGCTCCGTCATCGCCGCGTGCAAAGCATCCACAGTGGTGAACGGCCGGGACTGGAAAGCCCGATTCGCCACCCAAGATGAACGTTCGAAAATCCAGCCGATGGCCTCGACGAAACCTACTTGATCCAGCCGGTTCAACTCGCCGATCGTCACCGTTCCTCCGTGCCAGAGCGATAAACAACGGAACCCTCCACACGCACTTCGCGCACGCTCTCCGCTCCCGCCAGTGTAAAGATGGCGGACAGCACTTGCTCCGAACTCTGTTCCCGTTCGAGAACTGCCGCCAGCGGGCTATCGGTGGGCGGCAGAAGGTACACAAAGTCGGCGGACTTGCCGGCACGAAAGTCGCCGGTTTCGTGATTCAATCCAAGCGCCTCGGCTCCCGCCAGCGTCGAGAGGTACAGTAAATGGCCGGCGTTGAGTAGCATTCCATCGGGTGCGATTCTCTGCAATAAATACGCCTGCAATCCTTCCTTGAGCAGTCCAAAACCGGTGCCGCCGCCGACGTCAGTTCCCAGCGCGCATCGCACGCCGGCGCTTATGTGGCGCTTCAAGGGAAACAGGCCGCTGCCGAGAGCGGCATTGCTCGACGGACAATGCGCGACGGTGGCGCCGCTCGAAGCCAGGCGCTCCAGTTCAGAATCGTTGGGATGAACATCATGCGCCATTACCGCGTTCGCTCCGACGAGTCCGAAGCGCTCGTACACCGCCAGATAATCGGAAGCCCAGGGGAACAGTCGCGCCACGACAGCAATCTCCTCCAGATTTTCGTTGAGATGCGTTTGGAGGAGCAGCCCCGCGTGCTCGGCGAGCAGCGTTTCGCAAACCTCCAGCATGGCTTCGGAAGTGGAGAGCGCGAAGCGGGGAGTCACAGCATACAGTAAGCGGCCGTGCCGATGGAAGCTCTGGATCAGCAAGCTACTCTCGCGATAAGCGCGCTCCGGCGTCTGATGTAACTCCGGACGCAGCAGCCGGTCGGAGAGCACTTGGCCGGACGCGATCCGCAGCCCCGCCGCCTCCCCGGCTTCAAAGAGTGCGGCCGTCGCGGGAGCAAAGTGTGCGCCAAACACCAAGGCAGTCGTCGTTCCGTGCGACGCCAGCGCATGCACAAACTCGCGGGCGATTCGGCAAGCGTGGGAGTGTTCCGCCATCCGCGCTTCTTCGGGCAGCGCGCGTTGCTCCAACCAATCCAGCAGCGTCCGTCCCATGTCGCCGAGCACGCGGAGTTGGGGAAAATGAATGTGCGTGTCGATGAAGCCAGGCAGAAGAAAGCCGCCCCGTAGATCCACGGTCGGAACGTCCGGATGCGCGTCGCGCAAAGTTCCGTAATCGCCGCAGCCCGCCACGCGTCCTTCGCGGATCAGCAGGCCGCCATCCGGATAGCTTTCGAGCGCACTCGAATCTCGAAACGGATCGCGCGGCGTGTGAAAAAGGGGCGCGCGCAGCAGTTCGCCCCCTGGCGGGGCAATCACCGCGGGGCACCCACCGGACTTGCATGCGCTTCCCGCTCGGCTCGCGCGCGTTGGACTGCGAAGAACACGCGCTCGGGCGTGGCGGGACTTTCCAGCAGCACTGGTCCGCCCGCGCCGAACGCGGCGATTGCGTTGCGGATGGCTTCGCGCACCGAGATGGCTAACATCAAAGGAGGTTCGCCCACGGCTTTGCTGCCGAAGATGGTGCCGGGCTCGCCGGCTCGCTCCAGGAAGTCGACCTCGAAAACATCCGGGATTTCGCTCCACGACGGCAGTTTGTAAGTGGACGCTCCGGCAGTAGCCAGGCGGCCGTGCGAATCCCACACCAGCTCTTCCAGGGTCAGCCAGCCGACCCCTTGAATAAATCCGCCCTCGATTTGCCCGCGATCCACTAGCGGCGAAACAGAATCGCCGACGTCTTCCAGGATGTCTGTTCGCAACAGACGACAGTCGCCGGTGAAGCCGTCCACTTCCACTTCGGAGACCGCCGCGGCGTAGGCGAAGTAATAAAACGGCTCGCCCCGACCGGTCTTCGGATCGTAATGGATGTCCGGCGTGCTGTAGTAGCCTTGCGCGAATAGCGGGATTCGTTGGCGATAAGCCGCATCGCAAACGCGCGCGAATGGGATGGCCCGATGTTGCTCCCCGTCTGGAAAAACCGAACCATGTGAAAAACGAACTGCCGCAACTTCGCAGCTCAGCAGCACGGCGGCAACTTCGGTCAAGCGGCCGCGGAGTTGGCGGCAGGCTTCAGCCACCGCCGCTCCGTTCAAATCGGTCCCCGCCGAAGCTGCGGTCGCGGACGTATTTGGAATCTTGCCGGTGCTGGTTGGCATCACACGCACACTTTCAAGGTCGAGCCCCAGGCTCTCAGCCGCAATCTGCTGGATCTTGGTGTGCAGCCCTTGCCCCATTTCCGCGCCGCCGTGATTCACCTGCACGCTGCCGTCGCGGTAAATCAACACCAGTGCCGCGCCCTGGTTGAAAAACGTAGCGGTAAACGAAATCCCGAACTTCACCGGCGTAATGGCGAGCCCGCGCTTGAGGTGCGGATGGCCCGCGTTCCAGTGGTCGATTTCTCCGCGCCGCTGGGCGAATCTGCTCGATTCCTTGAGCCGTCGCCAGATGATTTCGATGCGTCCCGCGTCTTTCACGGGCTGCCCGTAATGCGTGGTGTCGCCCTCGCGATAGAAATTACGTTCGCGCACGATCTCGGGCGGCACGCCCAGCCGGCGCGCGGCTGCATCCAGAATCTCTTCGATAACCAGCATCCCCTGAGGGCCGCCGAATCCGCGAAACGCCGTCTGCGATGTCTTGTGCGTGCGGCAGATCAGTCCGGTGATCTCGGCCGCCCGCAGCAGGTAGGCGTTGTCGCAATGAAACATCGCGCGCGATAGCACCGGCTCGGATAAGTCCAGGCTCCATCCGCCGTCGGAATAAAGCGAGATCCGCACGCTTTGCAGACGGCCGTCCTTGGTGAACCCCGCCGCATAGCGCGCCAGGAACGGGTGGCGCTTGCCGGTGAGTGCGAAGTCCAGCGCCCGCGTGAGCCTCACCCGCACGGGCCGCCGGGTCTTCCACGCGCCCAACGCCGCGATGGCGGCCCAAGGGTTCGCTTGCACTTCCTTGCCGCCGAAAGCGCCTCCCATGCGCAAACATTCCACCGTGACTTTGTTGCGCGGGATTCCCAGGACGCGCGCGATTACTTCCTGAGTTTCCGTGGGATGTTGCGTTGACGAATGCGCCGCCACGCCGCCGGTCTCGTCCATCCAGGCGATCGCGCATTGTGTTTCGAGATAAAAGTGTTCCTGGCCGCCGATCTTTAATTCACCTTCGAAATGCAGGGGGCTGGACTCAAGCACCGAGGCATCGCCGCGCGCCAGCCGCAGCGGCGCGGAGTGGAAGCTATCCGCCAGGATCGCGTCTTCAATGGTGAGGATCGCCGGCAATGGCTCGTATTCCACCGACACGCGGGCGGCGCCGCGCTGCGCCGCTTCCAGCGTCTCTCCGAGTACCCAGACCACCGGCTGGCTGTGATACATCACCTCAGTCGGAAACAGCGGTTCATCGTGCCGGTTGGATCCCGAATCGCCCTCGCCAGGAACGTCGCGCGCGGTGAGTACGGTGGCGACGCCCGCTTCTGAAAGGGCTGCTGAAAAATCGACAGCCTTCACGAACGCATGGGCGTGAGGCGCAATTACCGGCCAGGCGTGCAGCGGACGCGCAAAACGCAGCAGCAGATCGTCAGTATAGAGAGCATCGCCCGTTACGTGCTCACGCGCGCTCTCATGCGGGACCGGGTGTCCAGTAATGTTTCCGGCAATCTTCAAGCAGCCGCCTCCCGCCGCTCCCACAGGAACTTTGCGACCAGGCTCTTGGCAACCGCCAACCGGTATTCGGCCGAGCCCCGATGATCGCCGATTGGATGAATCGTTCGCTCCAACGCCGCGTGCACGCGCTCCACAGCGGCATCGTTCCAGCGCCCACCCCCATGTGGATCGATGACGGACTCTTCGGCCGCCAGTGCGCGCATGGGAACCGCCGCGACACCGCCAAATGCAAAGCGGGCCCGCGAGATCTTGCCCGACGCGTCCCAATCCATCGCCATGGCGGCGGCAACTGTGCTGATGTCGTCCACGCGTCTCTTTGCCACTTTGTAGAAGCGCACGAACTCGGGCAGCGGTTTCGGGATTTCGATCGCAGTGATCAGTTCGTCCGGCGCGAGCGCCGTGCGGCGGTAGCTGGTGAAAAACGAAGCCAGCGGAATCGTTCGCCGCCCCCGCCCGCTCGCAAGCTCGACCGAGGCGTCCAGCGCGAGCAACAGCGGCGCGCCATCGCCAATCGGCGAAGCAGTGGCGAGATTCCCGCCGAGTGTGGCTCGATTACGAAGCGGAGGCGACGCGAACAGCCGCATCCATGAGGAAAATACCTGTGGCGCAGTGCTCCAGCGCTTAGCTATTTCATTCAGCGGAAGTGCAGCGCCGATCGTGATCGAGCTGGCGCTCTCGAAAAAGTCGCGCAGTTCCGCGATCGCCTCCACGCTTACCAGGTGCTTCCAGCGCCGCGACCGTAGATTCGATTCCACCACCAGGTCCGTGCCACCGGAAATCAACCGGGCATCGGGATCGGCAGCCAGTATGGACAGGCATTTCTCGACGCTGCCAGGACGCGAGAATCGCGCGCCCGCCTTTTCGAACTCGATTGCTTCCAGCCGAGGCGCCGGCCGTGACAGACGATCGAGAAAATCTCCCGCAGGCGCCGCTCCCAGTGACAGCGCGGCATCGCGGATCGGCCGATAGCCCGTGCAGCGGCACAAATTGCCGCCCAGTTCATGCGGATCGCAAGGGCCCGCGCGACCCGGCCGGTAGTGCTCCGCGAACAAGCTCATCACGAAGCCCGGCGTGCAATATCCGCATTGCGAGCCGCCTCCCCGAGCCATAGCCTGTTGAACTTCAGCCAATTTTCCATCGGACGCCAAGGCCTCGACGGTGTATATTTCGTGGCCCGCGGCCATCGCCGCCAGCATCAGGCAGCTATTTACCGCGCGATATTCGCTTCCGCCGTCGCGATTCGCAACCAGAACCACAGTGCACGCGCCGCACTCGCCTTCGGCGCAACCTTCCTTCGCGCCCGTCAGTCCTTGCGCGCGAATGTAGTCGAGAAGCGTAGTTTGAGGGTCGATTCCTTGGACGGAAACAGGCCGATTATTCAGTAAGAAGTTCGGGGACCGCGAACTATTATTGGCCTTCATTTCCCAATCCTGATACTTTGATCGTACTGCCAGGCGGGGGGGCCGCGCTTACGTTGCCGGATTGAGGATCCAGCGCGCGGCCTTCGTGGCCAACCGGTCGAGAGCCTTCACCGACATCTCCAGGTGCTCTTCGGTGGTGTCTTCAATCTTATTGTGGCTGATTCCGCGCAGGGATTGCACAAACATCATCACCGAGGGGATCCCGGCGCGCGCCACTTCCGCGGCGTCATGCAGCGGACCGGAGGGCATGCGATGCGCGACGCCCGCGACCTCGCGCACGGCCTCTTCGCAAAAGCCCAGCAGCGCGGGATGAAACGCAATCGGCTCGATGTTCCAGATGCGCGACCACTCCACCGTACACTTCTCCTCGCGAGCAAAACGGTGGCTGGCTTCGTGCGCCTCGCGATACATGCCGGCCAGAATCTGCGCGTCCAGGTCCCGCTGATCCAGTGTGGTTTCGCATCGTCCCACCACCGCCGTCACAATACCCGGGAACGTCTTGACGCTGCCCATGGTGCCAACGGCGTCCTTATGTTTGCCGGCGATGGAGCGGATTTCGAGCGCCAGTTTTGCCGCGGCCGCCAGGGCATCGTGGCGCGCATTCATCGGCGTCGATCCCGAGTGAGCCTCCTGGCCCAGGAACGTTATGGCATGCCGCTCCACGCCTTTCGTTCCCAAGACCACGCCCAACGGCAGATTCATGCTCTCGAGCACAGGGCCCTGCTCGATGTGCAACTCAATGTAGGCCGACGCATTTTTCTGCTCGCGGGTCGCTTCGGGAAAGCGCTCGATCGGAAAACCACAACGCTTCACTGCGTCTTCCAGGCGGATGCCGTCCTTGTCGGTCCGGACGCGATCGGCTGGGATGCTCGACGTGCCCGCGAAGGCCGACGAGCCCAGCAGGCTGCGGCCAAAACGTGCGCCTTCTTCGTCTGCCCAGTCAACTAAACGAACGGTAACCGGTGGGCGTCCGCCGAACTCCTCCGCGAACCGGCGCAACACCTCCAGACCAGCCAGGAAATCCAGGCATCCATCCAGCCATCCGCCGTTCGGCACGGAATCGAGATGGCCGCCGATGAGCAGCGTCTTGTCGGATGCGCCCGGCAGGGTGGTCCAGCTATTTCCCGCCGCATCGTAGTGGTGCTCGACGGGCAGTTGTTTGATCTTGGAATGAAACCACTCCCGCGCTTTCAGCCAGGTGTCGGTCCACGCCACGCGTTGCGCGCCATTCTCGTCACCGGTCAACTCGCGCAATTCTTTCAGGTCGGCGACCGTTCGTTGTGGGTCAAGACTCATGTTTGCTGTGAACATTGTACCGGCCAAATGGACGGAGCGGGCTTTCTTTGGTGGACCTAGAGGTCCTGCGTTTGGTAGACCTAGAGGATGGGCGCCGCGGTTCCATTCGCTTTTCAGGACAACGCCGAGGTTGCCCGCCGATTTCCGGACCTGCATCCCGCCTTCGATTCGAACCAGGCGCTGACGGAGGCCAATCGCTGCCTGAATTGCTTTGACGCGCCCTGTACGGCGGCTTGTCCCACTCACATCGATGTGCCGCGCTTCATCCAGAAAATCGCGACGCAAAACTTAATGGGTTCTGCGCTGACCATCCTGGACGCGAACATTTTGGGCGCAAGTTGTTCGCGCGTCTGTCCCGTGGAAGTGCTGTGCGAAGGCGCCTGCGTGCTCTTGCGCTACAACCAGCAGCCCATCGCGATCGGACGCCTGCAACGTCGCGCGATGGATCATTTTTGGGAGCGGGGCGCGCCACTGCCTAAGAAGTCGGATCGTAAACGCAGCCAGAAGATCGTGTGCATCGGCGCGGGCCCGGCATCGCTGGCTTGTGCGGCTGAACTCGCCCAGCAGGGGTTCTCCGTCACCGTGCTCGAGCAGCGCGCTCTGCCCGGTGGTTTGAACACCTACGGCGTGGCGGAGTACAAATTGCGCGCGCCGGACAGTCTTCGCGAAGTGGCGATGATCGCCGACTTGGGCGTGGAGTTCCGCTTCGGAGTTTCCATCGAGGACGAACACGACCTCGCGACCCTGGAACGGGACTACGACGCGATCTTCCTGGGAATCGGACTGGGCGCCACGCACGAGTTGCGAATTCCGGGCGCGGATCACAATGTAAACGTCGCCGTAAACGTATCGATGCGCTGGAGTTCATCGCAAGATACAAGACCGCCGGCGATCTCATGGTCGGGAATAACGTCGTCGTTATTGGTGCGGGCAACACTGCTATTGACGCGGCCGTTGCGGCGCGGCGAATGGGAGCCGCTCGAGTCACTATCGTCTACCGCCGGACCGAAAGTCACATCTCGGCTTTCGGTTTTGAGTATGAGCACGCCAAACATGAAGGCGTCATGTTCGAGTGGATGGCTCAGCCGGTGGCGATTCACTCCGGCTCGCTGGAATGTTCGCAACAGAATTCCACCGTTTCAACTTCCGTGCGACATGCTGATCCTAGCCATCGGCCAAACGCCGCTCTCTTTGCTGGAGCGCTGCCGCGGTCCAAAATATTATTCCGGCGGCGATTGCGTCAACGGAGGACGCGAGGTGGTGGATGCGGTGGCAGATGGAAAGCGCGCCGCCCTCGCCATCGCGAAATCGTTTGAGGCCAGCCATGCTTAACGGCTCCGGGCCCGATCTTTCCACCACCTTCGCGGGCGGCATTCGTAGCCCGAGCCCGTTCTGGCTGGCCTCGGCGCCACCTGCCAATTGCGGCGAACAGGTGATGCGCGCCTTCGACGCCGGATGGGGAGGCGCGGTGTGGAAGACCATCGGGGAGCCCATCACGAACGTGTCTTCACGCTACTCGTCCATCGATTGGAACGGCCAGCGCATGATGGGCCTGAACAATATCGAACTGATTTCGGACCGTCCCATCGAAACCAATCTGCGCGAAATCGCCGAGGTGAAAAAGCGCTACCCGAAGCACGCCGTGATCGCTTCACTTATGGTGGAGTCCACGCGCGAAGCCTGGCACGACATTGTGCAGCGCTCCGAAGACTCGGGCGCCGATGGCCTGGAACTGAACTTCGGTTGCCCGCATGGTATGAGCGAGCGTGGCATGGGAAGCGCCGTCGGGCAGGTGGCCGAGTACACCGAGATGATCACCGGCTGGGTAAAGGAGAAGGCTCGCACGCCCGTGCTGGTGAAGCTCACGCCCAACATCACCGACATTCGCCAAATCGCGCGCGCAGCGAAGCGAGCGGGGGCCGATGGGCTGTCGGCCATCAACACCATCAATTCCATCACCGGCATCGATCTGGATACTCTGGAGCCCCGGCCGAATGTCGACGGGCTCTCTTCCCACGGCGGTTACTGCGGCCCCGCGGTGAAGCCGATTGCGCTGAACATGGTGCATCAACTTCAGAACGACGAAGCTTCGCGGCTACCGATTTCGGGCATTGGCGGCATTGGCACCTGGCGCGACGCGGCCGAATTTATTCTGCTGGGCTGCGGCACGGTGCAGGTATGCACCGCCGTGATGCATTACGGGTATCGCGTCATCGAAGACATGCTCGATGGTCTTCAGAACTGGATGCGCGAAAAAGGCTATGCCAGCATCGAGGATTTTCGCGGGCTGAGCGCGCCCAAGGTCACCGACTGGAATCATCTGAACTTAAATTTCAAGATCGTGGCTCGCATTCACGAAGACAAGTGCATTGGCTGCGAGCTTTGTTACATCGCCTGCTGGGACGGCGCTCATCAATGCATTCATCTGGATCGCACGGGCAGCTTCGTGCACGCCACGCCGCCCGACGTCGAAGCGGCCAGTCGCGCGCGAATCTCCGTCACGCCCATTCCCAAGCTGGACCGTGGCGTCCCCTCGGACCCGCCGCTGTCTCGCGTTCCGCGCGTGGATGAAGAAGAATGCGTGGGATGCAATCTCTGCGCGCTGGTTTGTCCCGTGGAGAATTGTATAACGATGGAGCGCGTGGAAAACAACTTGCCTCGCAAAACTTGGGAAGATTTGGTCAATGGGAATCCTCATTAAGAACGGTACCGTGGTGACGGCGGATAAGACCTTCGCGGCGGACGTGTTGATCGAGGGCGAAACCATCAAGGAAGTGCGTCCCGGCATTCTCGCCGAGCCGGGCCATGACGTACTGGACGCAGCCGGCATGCTGCTGCTGCCCGGCGGCATCGACGCTCACACGCATCTCGACATGCCGTTCGGAGGCACAACCTCAAGCGACGATTTCGAAACCGGCACGCGCGCGGCGGCCATCGGCGGCACCACTACCCTAGTCGACTTCGCCATCCAGGCGCGCGGAACCAAGATGCGCGACGCTCTGGACACCTGGTGGAAGAAGGCGGAATCCAAGGCCTGCATCGATTACGGCCTGCACATGATCGTCACCGATCTTCCCGAAGCCGGCCTCGAAGACATGGACGACATGGTGCGCGAAGGCGTGGCCAGCTTCAAGCTCTTCATGGCATATCCGAACGTGCTGATGGTGGACGACGCCACTATTTTTCGCGCCCTGAAGCAGACCTCAAAAAACGGCGCGCTGATCTGCATGCACGCCGAGAACGGCAGCGTGATCGACGTGATCGTGCGCCAGGCGCTGGCCGAAGGCAAGACCGCGCCCATCTATCACGCGCTCACCCGTCCCACGCTGGCCGAAGCCGAAGCCGTGCATCGCGCCATCGCGCTGGCGGAAATGGCGGGCGTTCCGATTTACATCGTGCACCTGTCGTCGGAAGACGCGCTGAATCAGGTGCGCGAAGCCCGCGACCGCGGCTTGCCCGCGTTTGCCGAAACCTGCCCGCAGTATCTGCTGCTCTCGATCGATGACATGAACGTCCCCGGCTTCGAGAGCGCGAAATATGTCTTCACGCCGCCGCTGCGCGAGAAGCAAAATCTACCGAAGCTGTGGGACGGGCTCGCAGACCGACAACCTGCAAGTGGTCTCCACGGACCATTGCCCGTTCTGTTTCGAAGACCAGAAAGCGCTGGGCAAAGACGATTTCACCAAGATTCCCAACGGCGGTCCGGGCATCGAGAATCGCCTGCAGCTGCTGCATCATCACGGAGTGAGCACCGGCAAGATCACGCTAAACCGTTTTGTCGAGATCGTCTCGACGGCGCCCGCGCGCATCTTCGGCATGTATCCCAAGAAAGGCGTGATCGCGCCGGGGAGCGACGCCGACATCGTCGTGTGGGATCCCAAAGCCGAGCATCTCATCAGCGCGAAGACACACCACATGCGCGTCGACTATTCGATGTTCGAAGGCTTCAAAGTAGTCGGAAATGCCCGCCAGGTGTTCTCGCGCGGCGAGCTGATTGTGGAATACGGGCGATACATCGGTCGCGTTGGCCGCGGACAATACTTGCGCCGGGCGGCGAGAGGCGGAGCATGGACCTAGCCACGCGCGAATCGAGCCTCTATAACAAAGACCTTGCGCCGGTTCCGACCAGACAAGCGCACCTGGGGCATCTACAACTACGCCTCGCTGTGGGTCGCCATGAGCGTTTGCATTCCCACCTACATGCTGGCTTCGGGCCTGATCGCCGGCGGCATGAGCTGGAAGCAGGCCATCGGCACCATTCTGCTGGGCAATGTCATCGTGCTGATTCCGATGATTCTCAACGCGCACGCCGGCGCCAAATACGGCATTCCGTTTCCGGTCCTGGTGCGGGCTTCGTTCGGAGTGCGCGGTGCGAACGTGCCAGCCGTGTTGCGCGCGCTGGTGGCTTGCGGATGGTTCGGCATTCAATCCTGGATCGGCGGCCAAGCCATCTATACCATGCTCCAAGTGCTGTGGCCTCGGGCGGCTTCGAGCGCCTGGACGCCCTGGATCTGCTTCTATTTGTTTTGGCTGCTCACCATGGCCGGTGATCTGGCGCGGCATCGACACCATCAAGTTCCTGGAAGGCATCGGCGCGCCGTTCATGCTGGCAGTGGGCTTGCTTCTGTTGTGGTGGATCGCGCGCAAAGCCGGCGGACTCGGCCCCGTGCTACACACGCCGAGCAAGTTCCAAACTACCCGCGAGTTCATGCGCTTCTTCGTTCCGTCGCTGACCGGCATGGTGGGTTTCTGGGCGACGGTGGCGCTGAATATTCCCGACTTCACCCGCTACGCGCGATCGCAGAAGGCGCAGATGATCGGCCAGGCACTGGGACTTCCGCCCGCCATGACCATCTATTCGTTCATCGGAGTCGCCGTGACATCGGCATCGGTCATCCTCTTTGGCCAGGCCATCTGGGATCCGGTGGCGCTGCTGGCGCGCTTTCATGAGCCGGTGATCGCCTCCATTGCCTTGGTCGCGCTGCTGGTCGCCACTTTGAACACCAACGTCGCGGCCAACGTGGTCTCGCCATCCAACGATTTTTCCAATCTGAATCCGCGCCTGATTTCTTTCCGCAGGGGCGGCCTCATCACGGGCGTAGTGGGCGTGCTGATGATGCCGTGGAAACTGCTGACGGATTTTCAAAGCTATATTTTCGGATGGCTGGTTGGATATTCGGGCCTGCTGGGACCCGATCGCTGGAATCATGATCACGGACTATTTTCTGCTGCGCCACACCCACCTCGATGTTGGCGAACTCTACAACCCGCCCGGTATTTATCGCTACGGCAACGGCGTGAACTACCGTGCCATCTTCGCCCTAGCCGCCGGCATCGTGGTCGCGCTGATCGGCCTGCTGGTTCCTCCTCTGCGCTGGCTCTACGACTACGCCTGGTTTGTCGGATTCCTGGTGTCTTCGCTGGCCTATTGGGTTGCCATGCGGCCGCGAGCTGGGGAGCCCGTTCATGGTGTTGTAACAGGGCGTTTTCCCTTGACAAAGTTGTGAAAACGGGCAAGAATTGCTTCATCCACTTAGTCCGTCGCTTGGCTGGATGAAGAGTGAACCTTGTGCGTTCAGCCGCCAAAAAAGCCGCTATCGATATCAGTAAAAACTAGAGGAGACAATCATGATGGGCACGCACCATGGGTTGCAGGCGGTCATGAATTGGGGTTCAATGCTCATTAGAATCTGTTTGCGCGTCGCCGTTGTTTGTTTGCTTACATTGTCAGCGGCTTCAATTCGTCTACGGACAAGCCACGGGAAGTATTTCAGGAACGGTGACGGATCCTTCGGGTTCCGCCGTGCCTGGCGCGAAGGTGACGGTGACGGCTCCCGCCACGGGACTCTCCCGGTCCTCCACCACCAATGAAAGCGGCGAGTACATTGTTCCTCTGCTGGGCGTCGCCAACTACATCGTCCAAGTGGAACTTCAGGGTTTCCAAACCGCCAAGGCTGAAGACATCCGGCTGCAAGTAGACGAACATCGCGAGTTGGATTTCAAGCTTAGCCCCGCGTCGGTTCAAAACAGCGTTGAAGTCAATGCCACCGCGGTGGCGATCCAGACGTCCGACGCCACTCTGGGCCAAGTCATCACCACCCAGCAGGTGGCCGACCTGCCGCTGAATGGACGCGATTTCGTGCAGCTTGCCACGTTGACACCGGGCGTAACTCAGGAGACCAACCCGTACAGCTTTTTTAATGGCGGTCCGAGCAGCGAAGCGTCGGCGCGGGGATCTTTCTCTCTGTCTGTCGGCGGATCGCGCGCCAACAGTACCGACTGGCTGCTGGATGGCAACGATAACAATGAGCTGACGTCCGGCGCGATTTCGATTCTCTCTTCGATCGACTCCATCCAGGAGTTCAAAGTCCTTACTTACAACTACTCGGCGGAATGGGGAACCCGCGGCGGTCCCACGGTTTTGGTGACCACCAAATCGGGAAGCAACGCAGTTCCATGGAAGTCTATTCGAATTCCTACGCAACACCGATCTGGATGCGCGCAGCTTCTTCGCTACCAACACCGAGAAATTCAATCTGAACCAGTTCGGCGCCTCGTTCGGCGGACCGATCAAGAAGGACAAGGTCTTCTTCTTCATGGATTACGAGGAAAAATATCAGCGCCACGGGATTCCGTTCACCGGCCTGGTTCCGACGGCGGCCATGCGAGAGGGGAACTTTACAGATAACGCCTTCGGCCAACCCGAACACGAGCACTTTCCAACTCGCAGGCCTTCCGGACCAACATCATCCCGCCCAGCAGTTTCGACCGGGTTGGCCAGGAACTGATTAATCTGTATCCGCTGCCTAATGCCAATAACCCGGCGCTTGACTACAACTACACCAGTGAGCCCGTGAGGTCGCTCAACGAAGGCAAGTTCGACATTCGGGTGGATGAAAACATTTCGGCCAAAGACACTTTGTTCGCTCGCTTCAGCTATGATCAGGCCGAGTCGTATGTGCCTGGCGGAGCGCCCGGATTCGCCGAACAAGGCGCCTTTGCCAGCAACCAAGGCATCATCAACCACGCCCGCAATGCGGCCATCTCGGAGACCCACCTTTTTTCGCCGAATACGGTGAATCAGATGAGCTTCGGATTTAACCGGATCTTCGACTACATTACTTCGCAAGGAACCGGCAGTTGCATATCGGACGCTCTCGGGATTCCCGGCGCGAATCTTGGGCGGCAACAGTTGCGGCCTGACATCCGTAGACATGACTACCTACTTCTCGCTCGGCGATCGCGGATATACGCCGTTCGTGGGCGGCACGAATGTTTGGACATTCTCCGATTCGGTGGACATGGTCCGGGGCAGCCACGACATCCGAGCGGGTTTTGGCTTTCGAGCGAATCAGATGAATACGGTTGCGGTTGGTTTTCCTAACGGGTTCTGGGTGGTGGTGGGCCTCACCGGCGATGCTGCGGCGGACCTTCTGACAGGGCAAACGGTCTACGCGGCCCACGACCAGGAGTTCGACGGCGGAAACACGGGCCGCCGCTGGAAAATGTATCGGCCTTACGTCGAGGATACCTGGCGAGTGGGCAAGAGTTTGACCTTGAACCTCGGTCTGGCTTATGCGATGGTTACGCCCATCAGTGAAGCTCACGATCGCATCGCTGACTTTGATCCGGCGAACGGCCAGTTCCTCATCGCGGGTCAAAATGCTGGATCGACGCGCCGGCATTAAGATGGACTGGACCGCGCTGGAGCCGCGCGTAGGCGCTGCGTGGAAACCCTTTGGCAACAGCACTGTGTTTCGCGGCGGCTACGCCATCTTCCACGATTCATCCTGGAACCAGGGTGCGCAAGGGCTGTGGCAAAATCCGCCCTACTACGCCGAAACGCACCAGCCGTTTGGAACGCCCCATGTCGGCTGGGTTTGTGGACCTTACGTCCCCCCCTAATCCGGCGGATTTCCAAGGCACCATCTGGTCGCAAGCCACGGATTTCAAGCAAGGCCGAATTCAGCAGTTTAATGTTAACGTCGAGCAACAAATCCCTGGAAACATCGTGTTGACCGCCGGTTATGCGGGATCGCGGGCTTCGCACATTCTGGAATCGGGGAAAATCATCAACGTGGGATCTCCCGCAGCCTGCGGCACGGTCTCCGGATATACCCTGGGATGCGGGCCGGGCGGGGCAGCGTTTGCCGCTCCATATCCCGGCGTTCCCGGGTGCGGACGATATCAACAGTATCTTTGATGTCGGCCGATCGCACTACAACTCGCTACAGATTAAAGCCGAGACGAAGAGTGCGCGATACGGGATTTACGCGCTCGTCGGATATACCTACTCGCGCTCTTATGACACCGGTTTTTCCGACGGCCTGGGAAGCGTCATCGGCGCCACCTATTTCCCCCTTCCCAATTGGCAGAAGCTCGATTGGGGACTTTCGCAGATCAATCTGAATCACAATTTCACCGCCAGCATCATTTATGACTTGCCGTTCGGCAAAGGCCGCAAATGGGGAAGCAATTGGAACGCGGCAGGTAACGCGATTCTCGGAGGCTGGGAAGCTACCGTGATTGAACACGCTACTTCCGGCTTTCCGATCTTCGACATCGATAGCGCAACACTCCGGTATCAGTTTGCTCAACTCAAATGATGCCACTTTGATTCGTCCGAATATGACGTGCAATCCGACACTAAGCCATCCCACGCTAGCCGAGTGGTTCAATACATCCTGTTTCTCGCAGCCGGCGGCCGGTGAGCTTGGCAATGCGCCGCGAACGCTGCCAGGTGCCGGCCCGCGCTTCGCAAACACGGACTTCTCGATCATCAAGCATTTTGTCCCACGCGAAGGATGGCGGGTGGATTTCCGGGCTGAGTTCTTCAACCTGTTCAATCACCCGCAATTCGGCGCTCCCGGCGGTATACCGGGATCGGGCGCGGACTTCAATACCCCGCAGTTCGCCGTAGTCAACTACACGGTGAACAATCCGCGTCTGGTGCAGTTCGGTCTCAAGCTGGCGTTCTGAGGCTTGAGTTAAACTCGAATAAATGACGCGGCTCGCGATTGCGCTGCTGCTGGCAGGCTCGCTCGGTTGGAGCCAGCCGCGCCGCAAAATCATTATCAACGAAGATTGCTCCGGCCCTGGCGGCAGCAACATGCAGACGCTGGCTCTTTTGATCCAGTCGCCACAGGTGGAAGTGCTGGGTGTTACGGTGGCCAGCGGCGACCAATGGCGCGACGAAGAAGTGGCGCACACGCTCCGCTTGCTCGAGATCATGGGCCGCACCGGTATTCCCGTGATGAGCGGCGCGGCCTTCCCCTTGGTGCACACTCGCGAAGAGTTCCTGCAATGGCAGCAACGCTACGGCAAGCTGGCCTATGCGGGCGCTTGGGACGAACGCTGGTGGCACGAGCCGTTTGTGGTTCCCGCGCTGCCCGAAGGCCAACCCAAAACCAAGCCCGCGGACGAAGACGCGGCGCACTTCCTGGTCCGGATGGTGCACAAGTATCCGCACGAAGTCACCATTTATGAGGGCGCCCCAATGACCAACCTCGCGTTGGCGATTTCGCTGGATCCGCAATTCGCCGCGCTGGCCGAGGAACTGGTCTTCATGGGAGGGAGCCTGAATCCGCAGACCAACGATCCCGAGTTCGCCAACAATCCGCGCCACGAGTTCAACTTTCTGGTTCGATCCGGAAGCCGCGCACATCGTGTTACGGGCGCCGTGGAGGAAGATCACCAGCACGCCGGTAGACATCTCCATCAAGACTCGGCTTACACCTGAGATAATCAAGCGCATCAATGCTGGTGGGACACCGTTGGCCCACTACATCGCCCGCTTCTACCAGCAGGGCGGCGGCAATGATTATATGTGGGACGAGCTGGCCGCGGCCGCCTGGATTGATCCGTCGCTGATCACCCAGCAGGAGATCAGGTACATGAGCGTCGACATCGACCACGGCGCCGGATATGGCAATACGCTGACTTGGACCGAAAGCGACAAGCCAAAAGACGCGCCGCAGCCTGTGGTAATTCAGATGGATTTAAATAAGGACAAATTCTACGAAATGTTCGTGAATCTCCTGTCCGCCGCTCATTGATATTTTAACTCAAACACAAATTGTTGAGTTTCGGCGCGCTCGCGTTCTAATTGTTGAGCCGATTTCTGGGATAATTGCTGATAAAGCTCAAGCTCGCGTTGGGCCTTGGCCGGTTCGCCTGTCTTTCGGTAGGCCTGCGCCAGACGATAGTGCGCTTCTTCCATTGATTGCGTGGCTTCGATCGCGCGTTGGTAGGCTGATATCGCTTTGGTCAGATTTCCGTCTTCGCCGTACACAATTCCGAGCAGCAGAAAGGCGTCGCCGAGCTTGGGATCGAGACGGACAGCCTTCTCGAGAAGCGCCCGGGCTTGGGGCGATGTTCGTGGGAGAGTGGCGGCATAGTAGTAATTCGCCCAGGCATTTTCGGGCTGCAGGCTGGGCAAATCGTTCCAGCCGTTCCGCGAAGCCCGGGGACTCCGTGATCGGGCCATTGGATATCTTTCCCAGAAACAGATACGGCGCCGGATCGCTGGGATTCAGGTCGGCCGCCTCGAAGAAGCGTTGCGCGGCTTGATCGTAGGAACCTCGCGAGTACAAAGCCACGGCAAGACCGAGCAAGGTGCGAGTGGATCGGGGGAACAAACGATGGCCCTTCGAAAACACCTCGATAGCTTGATCCGCGGCGTGATGCGTGAGAAGCTCGGTGCCCCAGTTAAAAAGATTGGCTTCACTTGGGTCGAGCTTCGCGGCCTCCTGATATTGCCGGACCGCCTCTAGGGGGTTGGCATCGGCGGTACTTCCGGTGCGAAGCGCGGCGGTCTCCTTGGTCAGCGCTTCAGCGGAACGCAGCACTGGGTCGGAGCCATGCCCGCCCCGCGCGGAAGGATCGGCCACGCCCGCCACGATAAAATTAGGCTCATCGAAATACGGAGGCGGCGCCGGAGTGGTCTGGCTCTGACCATATAGGGTGCCAACCAAAGCCAATGTCGCGATAATTATGAGCCGTTTCGTCATAAGCGGGCCAGGCGGCCGATCACCAAATCGAAATAGGCGTCCGCATCCAGGTTGCGAAGCAGAAAAACGTTGGGCGTCCGGCCCGTCACGCCCCACCAATCCACAACCGTCATACCCAAGGTTAACGCGCTCGAGCACTCCACTTGGATGTTGACTTTCTTGCCCGAGAAGATCTCCGGGCGCCAGGAGATACGCGATCACCGTCGCGTCGTGCAACGGGCCTCCCACCCATCCGTATTTGCGCTCATCGAAGAGCTTGTTGAACTTCAGAAGATGGTAGAAGGCCTCAGCCACCGGGGTTCCAATACTCCGAAGCTTTTCCAAACGGGGCGGGGTAGTGAGCGCCCGGTGCGTGCAATCCAGAGGGATCATCGTAATCGGTGCGCCGCATCCGAGCACGCGCGACGCAGCTTCCGGGTCCACGTAGATGTTGAACTCCGCGGCGGGCGTGATGTTCCCGCCCTCGGAGAACGCTCCGCCCATCATGACAATTTCTCTTAAGTGTCCGGCCAGGCGCGGCTCCTTGGCCATCGCCAGCGCGATATTGGTCAACGGCGCCAGACAGCACAAGGTAACTTCGCCGGGTGGCCTGCGCATCACCAGATCCACGATGGCGTCCGGCGCAAATCCTCCGGCGAGTGGCGTGACTGGGTCCGGCAGATCGTATCCGTCGAAGCCTGTCCTGCCGTGCACAACTTCCGCCGTCACCAGCGCACGCAACAGTGGCGCGGTGGCGCCCGCGTAGACCGGCGTGTCGGTCCTCCGGGCCAACTCCAAAGCCTTGCGGGCGTTTTTGGACGTGAGATTCACCGGAACATTTCCAGCGACGGCTGTTATGGCGAGCACTTCCAATTCCTCGGGAGACGCCAGGGCGGTGAGGAAGGCGACTGCGTCGTCGGGCGAGGGATCGGTGTCGATGATAATGGGACGAGGTATGCGGATCTCAACATTATTGCTCATGATGGTTTTCAGCACCGCTGCCGTCGCGCAGAAACCCTATCCGGCGCACTGGTGGACGCCGGTTCCGGAAGACCAGAAGGCGTGGTGGGAGATACTTCCGCAAGCGGCCAAGCCGGGAGAAGTGATTCTCTCCAAGCGCAACGAACTTGGCATTCTGTCCAACTTCGCGGCCACTCCGTTTACATTCCGGGGCCAACGCTACGCGAGCGTGGAAGGATTCTGGCAGATGATGTTCTATCCGGAAGGACCCGACGATCCTCGCGCGAAAGCGCCGGGAATCACGTGGAAGCACACACGCGCCGAAGTCGCGCAAATGACCGCGTTCGAAGCCAAAGACGCTGGAGACGCGGGCGAGGCGAACATGCGGAAGATGGGAATCGACTGGGTGACCTTTGAGGGCAAGCGGATGCAATACCGTTCGAAGACCAGGGCCGAGCACTACCGTCTGGTGATTGGCGCGATGCGAGCCAAACTGGAACAGAATCCGAAGGTGCGCGAGATTCTTCTCGGGACGGGAGACCTCATTTTGATGCCCGACCACGTGGAAGACGCCGATCCGTCGGAGGAGTGGCTGTATTGCAAGATTTGGATGGAAATTCGGAGTGAACTTCAACGCAGCTCACCTAGTGCCCGCTGAGCCTGCGGATGGCCTGGATGATGTTTGAGCAGGTCGAGCAACACGGCGCGCGCCTTATCGCGATCGCCCTCCAGGCTGTACACGCGCGCCAGGTTCAAGTACGACTGATCGAAGCCGGGGGCGACACGGATACATTGTTCGAACTGAGCCACTGCATCATCCCTGCGGCGCGTTCGCAGGTATAACACGCCAAGGTTGTTCAGAGCCTCGGGATAGGCCGGGCGCAATTTCAGAGCATTTTGTAAATACTGATAGGCACGAGTGGTGTCGTCGGTCTGCGCGTAAACCATGGCCAGGCTGTAATTCGCCTCCGCGTCTCCAGGTCGGGTGGCGACCACACTTTCCAAAGCCGCGCGCGCTTCGTCCCACCGTTTCTGTTGTCGATATGCATTCCCCAGGTTCTCGAGGGCGATCCAATAATCCGGGCTCGACCGCAGAGCCTCTTGAAAATATCCGATCGCGTCGTTGGTGCGGCCCTCGCGCGTGGCAAGCAGTCCGAGATTGTTCCAGGCATTCGGAACCGTGTCGGGATAACTCGCGGTGAGCTTCAGAGATTGTTCAAAACTCGCTCGCGCGTCGGCATTCTTTTCCTGCTTCAGATAGACGCCCCCGAGGCCGTAGTGAGCCTCCGCGCTGGATGGATCGTCGCGCAGAGCAAGTTGAAATGAAGCCGCTGCCTGATCGTAATATCCGCGCTGAAAGAACCCCGAACCAAGCGACAGATTATTGCGGCCGAATTCATATGTCTCGGCATTGCCGGGGAAGGGCAGTGCCTTACCGAGCCGATCCGCGGTGCTTTGTGGGATGCGCGCGAAGTCTTCTTCGATACGCTTCGGATTGACGGGACCCTGGTAAACCTTGACGATGTTTCCCTGCGCGTCGATCAAGAAGGATACCGGCAGAGTGAGATCGCGGTGCCGGTCGAACAGATAGCGATAGAGAACATTGTAGATGCCCGCGACGTCGGCGCTGACGGACATCGCCTGGCGTTGCTGATCGAATGTTATTTGGAAGACTGCGGGCTTGCCTTTGGGAATCGAGACATCCGGCGCAGGAACGGGCACGAGCAGCCATGTTTCAATGGTTGCCGGAAGAATTTCAGAGGCTTGCGCCTTCATCTCGGGAACGGGCTGAAATGTTCTAAACGCTTCAACGCGCGATGGCGTGACGCCCTCATCCACCCACACGCGGTGATTGATCGGCAGGTCTTGGAGTTGCTGCACCAATCCGCTCGGCCAGCGGATCGACGCGTTCACTAGCCCCTTTGCTTGCCCGAGACCAAAGAACACATCCTTGCTGTGCTGCGAAAGAAATCCCGACCCGGCCTGCAGAGTCTTTGTTTGATTCTCGACAGTAACAACGGCACCGATAGCATCGGGATTGCTTTTGATGCCGCGCAGCCGGAACGAGATGGAGGGTGGTAGCTCCTCCGCGACATTCTTCAGCAGGCGCAACTGCGGAGCATTGCGGTTTTTGAGGAACACTTCTTGGCGGCCGTCGTGATCGAAATCGGCTAAAGCGAACGCCCGGCCGTCCTCGAGGAAATCAAGATCCACGGCCCCCGAAACATCCGAAAATGTTCCATCGCGATTGTTCGCGTAGAAAACGTTGCGTTCGTAGCCGCTCCATGTGTAGTCGGCGCGGATCAGTTCGTTGACGGCGTTCCAGCCTTGTTCGTAATCCTCGGATGCCTTCGCTTTACTGGGTGAATTGGCAACCACCTCGCGCCAGAAGAAGCTGTTGAGATTTTCTCGAACTGGCCCCGAGACCATTCCATTGGCGATATAGAGATCGGAAAAGCCGTCGTGATCGAAATCCCAGGCGTCGCTCGACCACGCCCATCGCCCCATTCCGGAGCCACTCGGCGCGGTGACATCCTGAAATGTTCCGTCGCCGCGATTTCGGAATAGCGAATTTCCCATGGCGTGTTTGCGGTATAGAGAGCGGGTTTCAGCGCCCGCGTCCCGCTGAAAGATCTCCTGCGTTGCGATGCGCTCGCCGGCGGCGGTCCACATGTCGGCGACGTAGAGGTCTTCGACGCCGTCGTTGTCGTAATCGAACCAGCACACGCCCATACCCGCGCCGACGTCCTCCACGCCCGCCTGCGGCGCCACGTCGGTAAAGGTCCCGTCGCCATTGTTGCGGTAGAGATTCTTTCGCCCGAAATCGTTTACCACGTACAGGTCGGGCCATCCGTCGCGATTGTAGTCGCCCCAACCGCAGCAAAAACTATAGCGCGTGTTGTTCTGATTGAGACCGGTTTGCGCGGTAACGTCGCGAAAGGTGCCATCGCGATTATTGCGCAGCATGAAATTGGGAGGGCCGTTCTCAGCAGCGTAATAAGGCGCGGGATATTTGTATTGATCCGCGCCCTGGTAATAACCGTAAAGGCAAAAATAGATATCGAGCCAGCCGTCGCGGTCGTAGTCGGCGGCTGCCGCCCCGGTGAAGGTTCCTTGGGGCGGGTTGGCGAACTGAAACGCGTTGGGCTTGAGGCGGAATTTGCCGCCACCCTGATTCAAAAACAAGAGCGGCCCGCTGGCGCGCACGACGATCAGATCCTGGCGTCCGGCGTTGGAGAAGTCGGCGAAAATCGCGCAAGCCGTATTTTCGAGAAGCCCGACTCCGGAAGACTCGGTAATGTCATCGAAAGTTCCGTCGCCCCGGTTGCGATAGAGCCGGTTGGGAAGGCCCGCGGGCTGGCACACGTAAAGGTCGTCGAAGCCGTCGCCATCAATGTCGCCAACTGATACGCCATTGTGGCCGTAGATGTCGATGTCGGATGCACCGTCGAGAACCGCGCGCCAATAATCGACGCCCCGCAGCATCTGCGCGGAGTACGAAGGAGCGCGGCCGAACGCTTGAGGGGCGATGTCTTCAAACCAGGGTTTGGCGGATCGACTGCGCGTTTCCTCGGTGGATTGCCAGCTTCGCAAACGATATTGATCCGGCGCGGCTTCCCATTCCAGATTCCACCAGCCGACGCGCTGCTCGCGGTGGAATCCCGGGCCGGATCCGACGAGTTCATAGCGTACGCGAGTCCGCAACGCGCCAGCCGGCTGCACGTCGATTTGAGTGACTTGAAACTCGGCGGTCTGGATGGTGGCAAAGCTCGTAAGAGATGAGCGCAGTTGCTGGACAAAAGCGTCGTGCCTGAGAGTTGCTTGTTGGGAGAAATTGACGCGGTGAACTTCGAGAGCGGGGCCGGGACGTACGATTCGCGTTTCAGCGGGCAGCGGGGAAGCCCCGAGGAAATCTGGAGCAAGAACTTTCTCTACGGAATCGACCAGGTTCACGCTCCATTGCGCGAGAATTGCGGCAATTTCGTCGTGATATTTCTCCGTGATGAAGTCATCGAGTCCGGCTTTGATCTTCGGCAACGTGGCATCGAGAGGAGTTTGGACGGGGTAGTGTGGATGCAGATGGAATCCGGCATCCACTAGCGGTGTTTCTTGCGCGCGCGGCTTTTCTTGAGCGCCTAGCTTGCTGAGAAAAGGCAGCACCAGGCTCCGCATCAAGAAACTGCGCCTTGGAAATTGGAACATTGTGAACGCCTGCAACTTAGAATCTCACAGCCTCCAATGGGCGCGGTTCGGCGGAGTAGAATGAGCACATCCCCGTGACTTTCAAAGAGGAACTTCTGGCAGTAACGGCCAACCGTTTATTCGTGTTTGACATGGATGGTACCCTGCTGATCGGGACGACCGCATGTATTGAAATTGCGAAAGTTTCAGGCACTCTTGACGAGCTTCATGTCTTGGAGCAGAAGTTCGCAGCCGGTGAGATAGACGCGTTTTGTTTCGCCCAGAATATAGGCGCGCTGTGGGGAATGGTTGACGAACAAGTTGTTAGAACAGCGTTCGAAGCCACCCCTAAGCTCACTAATATAAAAGCCGTCACTGATCTCATAAGGAGGGGCGGAGGGAAGTCTTGTCTGATCACGATGTCTCCTGACTTCTATGCGAAGTTGTTCTACGAATACGGGTTTGATTTCATAGGAGCCTCTCAATTTCCGAGGAGCGCCAATGAGGAAGTAAAACGCGAGCACATTCTAAGTCCCAAGGACAAAGCTGCAATCGTGCGCGGGTGGTGCGATCGGCTCGGGTTTGAGCTGAATGGATGCGTGGCTTTTGGCGACTCCATGTCTGACTATCTACTGTTCAAAGAGCTGGAGCACACCGTTTCGATAAACGGCGATTCGACGCTAAAGAGCTTGGCTCGATACCACTATGAGGGTCGGATCTGCACGAGGCGTTCTTGACTGTCTGGCACGCTCTGGCGAAGCCTGCGAGGAGCGCCACTCCCTAACGGTCGTGGTTCAGTAAGGTGATTCAGATCGTAAATGGGGGTTTTCGGGTCGCCACGATGCCGGCGCCTTCTCGAATCAGAACTAAACGATTTGCAGGTACGTTCGCGAACATTTGCTTCATTCCATTTGGCCAGCGGACTTCGAGGCCGGCGGAGGTTTCCGGGCCCAGCCCAAAATGCAGCCGCTTATCGTTGACCGACAGAAAGCTCGACTGGCTGAGCAGCTCCTGCACTTGTAAGCGCCTGCCATAACGCGCCGTCACGCGCGCGCCGATCGCGCTTCGATTCGAAGTGACGGCTTCCAATTGGATCTTGAGCCAATGGTTTTGGCCGTTATTGTCGTTGCGCAATAGCGAGGGCGGCTCGTTCATGTTCATGATCACGATGTCGATGTCGCCGTCGTTGTCGAAGTCGCCAAACGCGCACCCGCGGCTGGAATGCGCGGCGGCGATGGCCGGTCCGGCTTCGTCGAACAATTCTTCGAACCTCCCGCCGCCCAGATTGCGAAACACGATGCGCGGATTCTTGTAGGGAAATAGCGGCGCCTTTCTTTCGAGCTCCGGATAAACCTGACCCGCGGCGATAAACAGATCCGGCAAGCCGTCATTGTCGAGATCCACGATTCCCGCGCCCCAGCAGACGAAGCGGGTTTCCACGCCCAGGCCGGACTTCAGCGTCACGTCCGTGAACTCACCCTTTCCGTTGTTGTCGTAGAGCACGCTGGTGTCGTCGGCGAAGTGGGTTTTCAAAATACCGAGCGTGCCATCCAGCTTGTAGTCACCGATCGCGAGGCCCATGCCGGCCTGCTCCGCGCCGTCTTCGCTCAGAGCCACGCCGCGCTCCAGGCCTTCTTCGGCAAAAGTTCCGTCGCGCCGGTTGCGGTAGTAGAAGCTGGGCGTGGAATCACACGCCACGTAAATATCGGGCCAGCCGTCGTCGTCGAAATCCGCGGCTACGGCCGTTAAGCCGTAGGCTCGGCCTCGGTCTACGCCAGCCTCCTTGCTGACGTCGGTGAAATGCCCGCGGCCGTCGTTGTGAAACAAATAGCAGCGTCCCTTGGGCAGCCCGCGCGGACCGCAATGCACGGCGATTCCTTTCCAGTCGCAGCCGGTCGGCATTTTTACGCCCGTGTCCAGGTCGACGTAGGTGCTGAAGAACACGTCGAGGTGACCGTCGCGATCGTAGTCGACAAAGGTGCAGCCAGTGCTCCATTGCGGCTTGGACAGCAGCAAGCCGGCTTCACGGGTGACGTCGGTGAACGAGCCGTCGCCGTTGTTGCGGAAAAGCACGTTCTGGTCGTAATAGGTCAGGAACAGGTCGTCCAACCCGTCATTGTTGTAATCGCCGATGGCCACCCCGGAGACCCAGCCGGGACGCGCGAGTCCCGATTTCGCGGTAACGTCGGCGAATGTTCCATCGCGATTGTTTTTGTAGAGCCGGTTGCCGGCACCAGCGGGAGGAGCAGCGCCGAAGCGGGTGCCTCCGAGAACCAGAATGTCGAGCCAGCCATCGTGGTCGAAATCGAAGAACGCGATACCGCAGCCGACGGCCTCGAGGATGTGCTTCTTGGTATCGATGCTTCCATAGATGCTGGGCGCCGTGAGGCCGGCTTGATGGGCGACGTCGGTGAACTTCGCATCGAATGGCAGGCCGGAGCGGTTGGCGCGCTGTTGCGGGCGGATATTGCGCGTCGCCATACCCTGCGCGAAAAGCGACGCTTGCAGAACGGTGCTTTGGAGAACGGCCCTGCGAGTTATGCGCGTCTTACGATATGACATGCGGATGGATGGCCCGGCATGTAGGCGATACTAGCGCAAATCGCCAACTGTGCGGTGATAGACTGAACCAGAAATGCATACTTCATCCGTTGCCCTCGGGGCAATTGTATTGTTCGCCGGTTGGCTTCCTCTCGCTGCTCAGTCGGGCCAATGCGGTGTGAGCTCGGCAGACTTCGCATCCGGTCCCGCCTGGAACGGCTGGGGCGCGGGCATTTCCAATTCGCGTTTCCAAACGGCGCAAGCCGCGCAAATGACGGCGAGCCAGGTTCCCGGCCTCAAGCTGAAGTGGTCCTTTGGATTGGCTGGCGCAAAACAGGTTTTCGGAGAGCCGGTTGTGGTCGGCGGAAGAGTCTTCTTCAGCGCCGATACCGGCGTGGTTTATTCACTCGATGCTGACACCGGCTGCGTCTATTGGAGTTATCAGGCTGAAGCGGGCGTGCGCACCGCCGTCTCCATCCGGTCCGGCAAACCGTCGTCGACAGCATACTTCGGCGATCTGAAGGCGAACGTCTACGCAGTGGACGCCGCGCAGGGAACGCTAATCTGGAAAGTTCGCGTGGACGAACATCCCGCGGCACGTATCACCGGAGCCCCGCAGATCTTTGAGGATCGAGTCTATGTCCCGGTGGCCTCCGGCGAAGAGGGAACCAGCTCGAGCCCAGACTATCCGTGCTGCAGTTTTCGGGGTAGCGTGGTGGCGCTGGACGCGGCGACGGGAAAGCAAGTCTGGAAAACCTGGACCATTGCCGAGGTCCCGAAGATCGTCTCCAAAAATGCAAACGGCGTCAGCCGCTGGGCTCCTGCCGGCGGCGGCATATGGAGCGCTCCCACCATCGATCCAAAACGCCGCGCTCTCTACGTTGGCACCGGCGACGCGTATACCACGCCCGCGCCGAAAAACACGGACGCCGTCATCGCGCTGAATCTCGACTCAGGCAAGATTTTGTGGTCGGTGCAAGGCACGGAAAACGACGCGTGGGTGGTGGGCTGTATGCGTCCGACGCCGCTCGAGAACTGTCCCAAGGATTTCGGCCCAGATCAGGACTTCGGCTCGCCGCCGATTCTGCGCGACCTTGGCGGCGGGCGTACTTTGCTAATCGCGGGTCAGAAAAGCGGAAACGTGTGGGCGTACGATCCCGATCATCAAGGAGCCGTCGCGTGGCGCACGGCGCTGGTGAACAACACCAAGGAATTCGGCGGGAAGATCGTGTGGGGAGGAGCGGCCGACGATCAGGCCGCGTACTTCGGCTTGGACGCCGGCGGCATCGCAGCGGTCGATATTCGCAACGGAGAGCGAAAGTGGTTTACGCCACTCGCGCCCGCGGATGGACGCGCGAAGCATCCCGGCGAGACAGGACCGCTGACGGCAATACCGGGCATCGTCTTCTCGGGCGGCTTTGACGGCGTGCTGCGGGCCTTGTCGGCAAGGGACGGAAAAGTGGTCTGGCAATTCGACACGGTGCGCGAGTTTCAAACCGTCAACGGCGTGGCGGCGAAAGGCGGATCGATGGGCGCGGCGGGATCGGTAGTGGCCGGCGGCATGCTGTTTGTACCGTCGGGCTACGTCGGTGTACAGAACGCCATGCCGGGAAATGTGCTGCTGGCGTTCGTAAGCCAACCCTAATGAATCGCCGCACTCCACCGGTATGGCTGATGGGGTTCGGGGGCTACAGCTTCGGCCTGGTGGGCGGATTCGTTTTGTTCGCACTGCCGCAGGCTCTCGCGGCTCGGCACGTCTCGGAGGTGACCGTCGCAGCCATAACGGCCCTGGCAATTTCGCCGGGCTTCTTCAGCTTTCTGGCGAGCCCAGTGCTGGACGTCTGGTTCAGCCGGCGTACCTATGCAACGGCGTTGATCGCAACATCCGCGGTTCTTGTGGGGACCTCCGTACAGCTGTTCGATCATCTGCTATTGCTCAGGATCGCGGCGCTGGCGGCCTTCGCGGCAATTCAGCTATCCTACAGCGCTCTCGGCGGGTGGTTGTCCACCGTGTCGGGCAAGGACAACGAGAACCGACTCGGCGCATGGCTCACCGTTTCTAATATCTCCGGTTTTGGCACGATGGCTTTTCTGGGAGGCGAGCTGATTCGACGTCTGCCGCCGCGCCTGTCGGGAATTTGTATCGGCTGCCTGGTCCTGCTGCCGGTCTTGTTATTCTTCAGGATTCCGGCTCCAGGGCCGGACCGCAGGCTGGCCGGCGAAAGCTTTCGCGCTTTTTGGGTCGATGTTTTCGCCCTGTTTCGCCGCCGTGACGTGCTGGTCGGGATTGCGTTGTTTGTCGCTCCCTGCGCAACGTTTTCACTGACCAACATGTTAGGCGGTTTTGGAAGCGACTTTGCCGCGTCGCCGCGTGCGGTTGGCTTCCTGGGCGGTATGGGCTCGCTGGCGGCGGGCGTATGCGGGAGTCTGCTGCTTCCAATCCTGGCCAAGCGTATGCGCCTGCGCCCTCTCTACCTCACGATCGGCGCGGTGGGAGTGGTGTTCACGCTCCTGCTTGTGTTGTTGCCTCGGGTTCCGGGGTCGTTCGCACTCGCCGTGCTTGGTGAGAATGTCTTTCAGTCGCTCGCCATTGCCTGCTCCATCGCGATCTGTTTCGAAATCATGGGACAGGATAATCCACTCGCCGCAACCAACTTCGCCATTTTCACCGCCGCTTACAATGTGCCGATTGCCTACATGCTGGTTGTGGATGGATGGGGATACGGGCGCTGGGGAGTGGCGGGCGCTTTTGGCGTCGATGCAGCCGTCGGCGCGTTGGCGTGCCTGCTGCTGGGGCTGGTGCTGCTCTTCGTATATCGCGGCGGCGCGAATCGCGGCATGCTACCGGTAGGGAATCTGCATGCAAGTCTGGACGTCACGGAGTGATAATATGCATCCCAGTAATACCATGAAGCAGATTGCCATCCGATTGATATGCTGGGCGGCCGCCGTCGTCGCCCTGGCGGTCCTGAGCCATGCCGCGGAGCCGGAGAACGCCGAGCAGGTTGACGTCGTGCGCGTTCGGCCGAATTTTTACATGATCGCCGGCGCCGGCGGAAACATCGGAGTGCAGATCGGCTCGGATGGCGTGGTGCTGGTAAACGCGGGTACCGCGACTGCTTCCGATCGCGTATTGGCCGCCATCCGAAAACTGACCGAACTGCCGATTCGGTACGTCATTGACACCAATGCCGAAGCGGACTTCGTGGGCGGCAACGGCAAGCTTGCTAAAGCTGGAAAAACCATTTTCACGAACGTACTTGGCAATGCCGCGCTGGCCTCGGCGATGACAAACGGTGGCGCTGCGGCGATTCTCGCGCACAACAGCATCCTGGACAGGATGAGCGCTCCAACCGGCAAGGCGGCTCCGTTTCCCGACGACGCGCTGCCGACGGAAGCGTTCTACACGAAGCGATACACGCTGCGTATGAATGACGAGGGAATCGAAGTTTTGTATCAGCCGGAGGCCCACAGCGATGCCGACAGTTTCGTATTTTTCCGCGGGTCTGACGTGGTGGTGGCCGGAGACGTTCTGGACAAATCGCGATTTCCAGTGATTGATATCGCGCACGGCGGCAGCATCTGGGGAGAGATCGACGCCCTGAACAAGTTGATTGAACTGGCCATCCCGCCGACGCCTTTCATCTACAAGGGAGTGGGGACGTACGTGATTCCAGGGCACGGACGGCTGTGCGAACAGATGGAGGTGGTGGATTACCGCGACATGGTGGTGACCGTGCGCGATGTGATCGCGGACATGATCAAGCAGGGGATGACGCTCGATCAAATCAAAGCCGCGTCTCCGGCTAAGCCCTATGAGACGCAGTACGGCCGGCAAGAGGGCGCGACCAGCGCTTTTGTCGAGGCCATATATAAAAGCCTGACGGTAAAGAAATAAAGCATGCGACATTTAAAGACATTTATTGCGCTGACCATTTCCGTAGCACTGCCTCTCCTGGCTCCTCCACTTTTGGCACAGCCGCCGGGCGGCGGGCGAGGCGGGCCGCCGGCAAATCCAAAGGCAGCGGCGCCCATTGACTTAACCGGGTATTGGGTTTCGATCGTGACCGAGGACTGGCGCTACCGAATGGTCACGCCGGCGCCGGGCGATTACCAGAGTGTTCCGATGACCGCGGCCGCGGTCAAAATCGCGGATGCTTGGGATCCCGCCAAGGATGAAGCGGCGGGCGACCAGTGCAAATCCTATGGAGCGCCAGCGATCCTACGCGTGCCTGAGCACCTGCACATCACCTGGCAGGACGACCAAACGCTCCGGATGGATACTGACGCCGGCAAGCAGACCCGTCTTTTTCATTTCGGCAATTGGAAAGACGCTGAGGGTGGCGCTTCCCTGCAAGGAGATTCCCTCGCGCAGTGGGAAATCCAGCGCGCGGGTTTCCGACCCGTGGGTGGGTCGTTGAAGGTGACGACGTCCCATCTGAAGGCCGGCTATCTGCGGAAGAACGGTGTTCCCTATAGCGAGAACGCGGATCTGGTGGAGTACTACGATCTGGTCAAGGAGCGCAACGGAGATTTGTTGATGGTAGTGACGATCGTTGTGACTGACCCGGTTTATCTGCGCGAGCCTTTCATTATTAGTTCACATTTCAAGAAGCTGGACGGCGATGCTGGATGGAATCCTACGGCGTGCTCGGCGAGATGGTAAGGAGTCAAAATGAAGTGCAATAAACTCAGCCTTAGCCTGGCGATGTTGCTGTGTGTGGCCTTCCCCGCGCTGGCGGAGATCGATCTGTCGGGATCCTGGGCCTCCAAGAATCACGAGGACAACCTGGAGCGCGGCGCAGGTCCGAACCCCGACGACTGGACTGGACTTCCCTTCAACGAAGCAGGCCGAGCCAAGGCTCTGAGTTTTTCGCAATCCACCATCTCCATGCCGGAGCGCACCTGCTGGTTCCAGACGCAGTGGCATATCGCGGCCGGGCCGTTCAGCCTGAAGATCTGGAGCGAAACCGATCCGCTCACGGGGAATATCAATGCGTGGGTTTTGGGCGGATGGGAAACTCGCGCGCCGATGACCATCTGGATGGACGGGCGCCCGCATCCCTCGAAAAACGCTCCGCACGATCAGACCGGATTCACCACCGGCACCTGGAATGGTGACGTGCTCACCGCTTACACCACGCACATCAAGACCGGGTATATTCGCCGTAATGGCGCGGCGAGCAGCGACGAGGCCACGATTACGACTACGTTTATCCGTCACGGAGATATGCTGACGGTGGCGTTGGTGATGGAGGATCCTGTCTATTTGACTGAACCGTACATTCTGACGCGGTCCTACATCTCCACTCCCACGCCAGTGGCCGTAGCGGGCCCGCCCTGCATCATCGGATTTGAAGGCGTGGAGGAGGGCCGGGTTCCGCATTATCTTCCGGGGAAGAATCCGTTCGTGGATGAAATGGACAAGCTCTACCACATTCCCAGAGAGGCTTCGCTCGGCGGAGCGGAAACGATGTACCCGGCCTTTCGCGAAAAGATCAAGGATAAGTTTGTGATTCCGCCCAAGTGCACACGGAACTGTGGAGCGCCCGCGCCGGGGCCGGCGCGGAATTAGGGGACGCGCAAGGGCGGATTGCTTACTTGGCTAATTCGTCTACCTTTTTCACGTCATCCTCCAGCCCCAACGTTTCGAAGCGCTGCAGCGATAGTGGCACGTTGCCGTTGCTCCATACGTAGTCGTGAAACTCGCGGAGGTTAAACTCGCCGCCCTGCTCGAGACGCCGGTCGGCCAGGTTCCGCTCGATTTGTAGCTTTCCTATTTCGTACGCGATGCCTAAGCCGGGAGCGGTGGCGAAAGAAGCCGCTTCGCCTTCGGCCGTTTTGCGGTCCATGGGAACGGTGCGAGCCAGGTAGTCGGCCGCTTGGGCGATGGTGAACTCGCCGAGCGCGAGCTTCACATCCACTTCCACGCGCAATGCCCGCAAGCGCGCAAAGTTGTAGATGATCTCCCGCGATCGCGGGCTGTTGTCATAGAGTCCGGCGGCGAGCATCATCTCTTCGGCGTAAAAGCCGATGCCTTCGTTCGCGCCCGAATCGTAGTAGTGACGCCGGATCGGATCGGCATTTCGCCAGGACAAGGACAATTGGAAGAAATGTCCAGGCACGCCCTCATGCACGGCCGTAGTACGCGGATCCTGCGCAAACGCTTTCCAGAAGTAGGGGAGATTATTTGAGGGCGGCTGGATCCAGCGCACTCCATTCTGATGCAGGCGCGATGGGCCCGTGAAATCATCCAGCTCGCCGAAGCCATCGAGAGCCGCGACGTAGTCCGGCGCCAGGCGTGCGGTCCAATGCGGTAAATCGGGAGGAACGGTCAGGATCTGGTGCTCCGTCAAATAGCGGCGAATGTTCGCGTCTTCGCGCGTCATGCGAGCGGATTCCTCTTCCGCAGTCGCGGGCAGTTTCAATTCTGGTGCGCGGAGGTCGCGCTGGTGTTCATAGCTCTCCATTGCGAGGATACGCTCAAAATCCTGGCGGGCCATGCTCAGCAACCGCTCCGGCGTGTAAGGCAATAGCGCAACCTGGTGCAGGAAGAATCCGTAGGCCTTGTCACCAAGTGCGAAATCCTGGCGCATGGTGGGCAGGTTCTGCTTCAGCCATTCCCGATAGTCGACGAGCGCTTTGCTGGCCGCGGCAATGGCAATACGAAAGCGCGCGCGCTGGTCATCGCCCGTCAATAACGGTGACACGCCACGCTCCACGCGGGCCAGGCGCGAATCGATATCGGAGAGCATCGCGATGGTCAATTGCGCGAACGGTGCAATGGCCTTTAGGTTCAGCTTCGCTTGTTCCAGAATCGCAGGAATGTTTTCGGTACGCGCCACAATCTCCCGCGACCGTTCGCCACTGAACGGCGGCGGAGGCATGAGTTCCTCCTGTAGCGCATCGACGGTCTGTTCGACGTAAAACGCAGGGTCGCGCTGCCAGCGCGGATTTACATCCAATTCCCAGCGGACGCGCGCGATGGCGGACCCCATCAGCCGGTAGTCGACCCTCCGTGCAACCGGCCAGGCATCGGTATGTATCGCTTTCCATCGATGCTCGAATTCGGCAAGAGCCGCCGCGCTGTTTTGCGATTGCCGCCGCCGACCAATCCCGCGTTCCGGAGGCGTGCTCCATGCGGGGAACGTCATCAAACGTGAAGGGCCGATACTCAGCGCGCCACGTCCAGAAGTCGGACGCCAACTGGTCGAGCGAATCTGTTTTCGGCTGGGCGAAGGAGATGGCGGAGCATAATAGGAGCCCGAGGATCGCTCGCGACATAGGACTCATAGAATAGCATTCACATGGTACGCTAGCTCCTATGATTCTGACCAGCGTCGCCGCGTTCGTCGTAGTATTGGTCCTGCTGTCAGGTCTGCGGATCGCCCGCGAATACCAGCGTGCGGTGGTGTTTCGATTGGGACGCTTTACCGGGCTGCGCGGCCCCGGCCTGTTCTGGCTGATTCCGCTGGGTATCGAAAATGAAACCCGCATCGACCTTCGGGTGGTCACAGCTCCTATCGAGCAGCAGGAAACCATCACGCGCGACAGCGTTACCGTGAAGGTGAACGCCGTGCTCTGGTATCGTGTCAGCGACCCGCAGAAGGCCGTTCTAACTGTGGAGAATTTCCGCGCTGCCGTTCAGCAAGTGGCGCTCACCAGCCTGCGAAATGTTATCGGCCAGCATGATCTGGACGAAGTTCTGAAGGCGCGTGACCAGATCAATAGCATATTGAGCAAGAATGTGGTCGACAACATCACTCCCTGGGGAGTCGCCGTCGAATTGCTGGAGATGAAGGACGTGGAGATTCCTCAAGACATGCAGCGCGTGATGGCCATGGAAGCTGAGGCGATGCGGGAGAAGCGCGCTCGCATCATCAAGGCGGATGCCGAACTGGAGGCGTCCAAAAAGCTGGCGGAAGCAGCGCAGCTGATGGTCGGCAATCCCGCCGCGCTCGAATTGCGCCGCATGCAGATGGTGGCCGAGGTGGGCGCGGAGAACAACAGCACAACCGTAATCATGATGCCCGCCGAGTTTGTTCACATGGCGGGAAGTCTGTCACAGTTTCTGCAAGGGAAGCAAACTCCTGGGAAGGAAGCCCCTTCGGGAACCTAGCGCTCGCCGCCGAACATGTGCTTGGGATCTTTGTTGTTGTCCTGGCAGACGTACTCATACAACTCCTGATCCGGCTGCCAGCGAATGATCCACCCGCCGGTCCACGGCTTGGTGTACGCGCCGGGGTCATCAACGGTGGCTTCATATTTCAGCGTGTTGTAGTCGGTGCGAGTGAAACGCTCGGTGAGGTGTAGAAATTCCGTGCTGGGAATGCCCTCGCGCGTCAGCCAAAATCGTTCGTTGAAGCCGACGGTGTCCACCACCAGCGCGTCGCCCTCCCAGTGACCGGCGGAATGGCCGAAGAAACTCGGATCCAGGTTCTTGGGATGCGGCTGGCCGTCCATATAAATAATGCGCCAGGTGTGGGGCCCGCCCACCTCGATCATGTAGATGCGTTTCTCTTCGGGCACGTCAATGAACTCGAAGCCATAGGGCGTATGAAAAAGCCGCGGTCCGCCGGACGGCAGGCACCTGGTATGCGGGTCGTCCTTGGTGGTGGTGCCTTGCCGATAGTCATAGAGAGCGCGGGCCCACGGCTGGAACGGAACCTCGCTGATCTTCAGGTTGGTGGGCAGGTTCATGCGAGGGTTGTCGATGCCACCTCTGATATTGGTCGCAAGCGTAGAGCCGGCGTTGCCTTCCCACACGCCCTTTTCTCCGGGAAGCGGGCCCAGGTTCACGCGGCCATCGGGCCAGTGCGGCGTCGGCCGCGGCGGCTGGTTACGTGGGCGATCCAGACGTCCGCCGTTGAGGCCGACGGGCGGTCCGTCTTGTGGAGCGAGCTGTGCCGCGAGCGGGAGTGCCAGCGCGCAAAATACAAAAGCGGCGCTCGTGCGAGCCATCCCGAAATTTCGACGTCGGAACTGCATGGGCAGGGTTTGGGGATTAGCTATTGGGAATTAGGGGCGCGTTCGCTCGACCCCGCACCCAGCTTCTTACCGGTGGACGCCATGGTGACCGACCGCGCGTTGGCCTGTTTGCTATTGTCCTTGGCGAGCGTGGCCTCCACGATCACCTCGTCGCCAACCTTTATGGTGTTGCGCGTCCAACCGCTGCGCTCCAATCCGTTTGGCGGCCCCATTTCCAGGGCCCAGTTCGTGGTGGTTCCGCCATCGTCGGTGACGTCGAGGTAGAAATAGACGTGCGGATTCATCCACTCCACCTTGCTGACGATCCCTTTCAGCGTCACCGGTTTCTTGCTGTCGTACTCGGCGGAAAAGGAGTGATGCGCCGGGAGCGGTGATACCGCCAGGAACACACCAAAAACCACGGCCAGCAGAGTGAACGCGCTGGATCTCATTGCAGCCTCCCTTTGCCAGTCATTATATGTCACCGTCCCGCGGCCGGCCCGACCATATGCGGCTCGTCCTTGGAATCATCCTGGCAGAAATATTCCTGAATGTCCTGGTCCGCCACCCAACCGAGCGTCCACACGCTGGACCAAGGGCGCGTGTATGTCCCCGGATCGTCCACCAGCACTTCGTATCTCAGCGTGTTGAAATCCGGGCGCGAAAACTTTTCGATCAGGCGCAGGGATTCGGTATGCGGCAGTCCGCCGTTTGAGAACCAGAACCGCTCGACGAACGCATTCGATTCCACAATCAGGGTGTCGCCGTCCCAATGCCCCGACGTGTATCCGAAATACGTCGGCGTGACGTCTTCACTCTGCGGCAGCCTGCGCCCGTCCAGGTTGATGAGCCGCCAGTTGCGGTTGCCGCCGCCTGACATCACGAAGATGCGGCGCCGCTCGGGCTGGTCGAGAAACTGCACGCCATGCGCAACCTGAAATATGCGTGGTCCGCCCGGGGGCAGGCAGCTGAGCATCGGATCGTCCTTCAAAAGGGTGCGCTGGCGATACTCGTACAAACCCTTCGCCCAAGGCTGAAACGGGGCGACCTTACCGGCGTCGTCCAGGTTCGCCAGAAGACCGTCTTTGTCCATGCGGATGTTGCCGGCGGAGGTGTCCACCAGGCTGGCCGCGGTCGGGTTCGCCCAGTAGCCCTTCTCACCGGGCACGACGCCCAAGCGCGGATGGCCATCGGGCCAGCGCGGCGTAGGTTTCGCCTGTCCCTGTTTCGCTGCGGCTGCTGTCTCGGGGGCTTCCGCCAACCGCTTGCCGCTTGCCAGGACGATGGTTCTGCCGCTCGCTAGTTTGCTGCCATCGCGCGCGACCCAGCCTGCGACGGCCACCGAATCGCCGACCTTGAGTGCATCCCTTGTCCAGCCGGCCTTGCGCAGATCGAGCGGACTGGCCCACTCCACTGCCCAATTGACGATCTCGCCCCCGGGGTCTTGCACGTCGAGATAAAGGTACGCGTGTGGATTGTTCCACTCGAATCGCGTGACGATTCCTCGCAGAGTCACCGGCTTCGTCTCATCAAACTCCGCCCGAAGCTCGTGGTGCGCCAAGAGAGGCAGCGCGGCCACCGCAACGAATGCCAGGAACAAGCGAAAAATGCTCAATGCTTTCTCCCGTGATGTTTCACCAGATAGTCGAGGATCATGGAAAATTCTTCGTCAGTGACGGGCGCGCCTTCGGAAATCATGCCTTTGATCAGTCCGCGCCACTCCTCGCGGCTAAGTTCCTTGTCGCGCAGGCGGTCGAGATTGTGGCAGTAAGTGCAGACGTTCTCCACCAACTCACGCCCGTGATCCTTGACGGGAGACGCGACCGCCGCCGCTGCTGTGAGCGCCACTATTGGCAGGAGCATGCGTCTAATCCCTGGTCAGCTTGAAATCGCCCTTCACCGATCCTTCAGTCCAGGTGCCGGTGATGGTGCGATTATACGATCCGATGTTGTCGAGCTTGCCATCGATGACGATATGCTTCTGATCCTTGGTGTCGGCCTCGAAGTGCACGGTCCAATTGGAGGCATCCAGGTCTGCGAGCTTTAATGGAACCCCGTTCCGCCCGGGGTTGATGGTGCCCTCGATGGCTTTGGAATTCCACTTCATGTAAATCAGGACTGGTATTTTCTGGCCGGCGGCGGGATGCCATTCGCCATGCCAGGAGCCGGTCAGCGGGTGTCCTTCCTGCGCCCAGAGCGCAACTGCAATTCCAGGCACGGCGACAGAACTGAGCCAAAGAAAAGATCGTCTCCGCATCACGCCGTTCACTCCGCACCAATCATTCCGCGCCAATCACTCTGCGCCAACCCAGGCGGCCAGCGCCTTCCAATCGGGATCGTCCTTGGTAAGAAATTGACGGCCTCCACTGTGAAACTCGTCGCCGCCCGCTTCGTGCGCCAGCGGATGAATCAGCAATTTGCTCGCCGCGGGATTCGCCCGATTCACCAGGATCGAAACAGACTCGAAGTTGAGGCGCGATTGCTCTTCAGTCCAGCGGCTTCCCTCCGCGAGCGGCTGCAGACGGAAGGCATTATTGGACGCGCTGTGACAAGCCACACAGCGTGCGTGGCCGGCGCGCTTTTTGGTAAAGATGGGCTCAACCGATTTCTTATAGGTCTCATAGTCGAGGGACTGCCCCATCGCCAGGCGAGTCACGAAACTTATTCCGGCGAGTAGCGCCAGCCGCGCGAATGTCATATCGATGCTCCTTCCAGCGTGGACATGTTCCTTTAGGGCAGTACCGCGGTGATGTTGCGCTTGGGGACTTCGCCGACCGGAATCCGCGTGGTCTCCTTCATCGACTTGACGTCCACCACGGACACCGAGTTCGAGGCTGCGTTGGCTACGTATGCGGTTTTACCGTCGGGCGTGAGAGTCACCCAGTCAGGCGACAGCCCCACTGCCGTGCTTCCGAGAACATTCAAGTCCGGCAGCGAATAAAAATAGATAGCGGTGTTCAGCCGGCTATTGACGATGAGCGTCTTTCCATCGGAAGTCACGGCCATACCGTGCGACTCGTTTCCGCCGAACAGGATGGGCTTTTTGCCCGCGGCAAGATCGGGGAGCTTGATCCGGTTGATCTCTTTGCGAGTTGCGAAATCGACGACGGCGAATCCGTTGAAGCCGGTAAGTTGTACGAAGATCCACTTAGTGGAGCCGTCCGGGTTCGTCAGGAAAGCCATCGGACGGATACCCTGGTCCATCTCCAAAGACCAGGCCGGCGTCTCGGTCTTTTGATCGATCACGGTGATGACCTTTCCTTGAATGGAGCCGGTAACCACGTACTTTCCATCCGGCGTGACGTAGGTGTTGTGCAAAGCGCCTTTCACCGGAATGCTCTTGACGTTTTGGAGCGTAGCGGTGTCGATCACGTCCACGGCACCCGGCTTCACCGCGATGGAGACATACACGCGGCGCCCGTCTTTACTGATCGCGATGTTGTTGGGATGGCCGCTGAGCGGTATGCTGCGCGTGATCGCCAGAGTTTTGCAATCCACTACATCCAGCGTGCTTCTCCCTTCGTTACTGATGTAATAACGCCTTCCATCCGGAGCGGCCGCCGCGCCGTGGTTCACCTCGATGCCAGTGATGCTTCCGACCACTTTGTTGGTGGCGGGATCGATGATGGAGACATCGTCTCCAGCGCTGTTGGTCTGGATGATTCGCACCGTGCTCGCCGCCAGGGGCGGAACGTGGAGAATTCCGAGGAGAAATCCAAAACATATCCAACGGGTCATGGTGATGTGAATTATACAGCGAATAGCAGCCGGTTGGAATGGCGGGACAAGAGTCACGATTCTATTCGGAAGTGGTAAAGATCCTGACTCGCCACACTCGCGCCCATCAATTTCAGATACATGAACAATTGGTGCTTATGGTTGATCAAATGTTCCAGGTTGCCCAATAGAAGAGTCAAGACCGATTCTCCGCTTCTGACAAATGCGGTCGGTATTCGTCTCGCGAGGTCTGCGTCCTCAAGCACCGCGAAGCCCGCGTCGATGTGCTTCTGGTACAGAATGAGACCGTCACGCGCCTCCTGGGCAGTGCACGGAGTTGCGATTCGTGTCTCGCGCAGCCGGTGAAAATAGGCGAGCTTCTCCGGCTCCACTGCCACCAGCACGGCACATATTCCGGCCAGACAATCCAGCAGATGGCCCAGGATCATGGCCGTTCGCCACGCGCCGGATATTTCGGGCGTCCAATTCAATTGCTCGGGCGACAGAATTGTGATCAGGTGATCTGTTCGCTCAATCTGCTCTTGTATCTTGGACAAGATAGCATCGCACAGCGGTTCGGCCACGTGATCCTCGGGTTCATATTACCGTTTCCATGGGCTACTTTTTGAGCGACCTTTTGCGGCGCGAGATGCGTAGGATAGGAATATGTTCTCCGAAGTGCTGCAATCCGCGCGGGGCGTCCGCCGGAATCCAGGATTCGCGCTGCTCTCCATAGGTACGCTCGCGCTCGGTATTGGAATCAGCACGGCTGTATTTAGCGTGGTGAACGGAGTCCTGCTCGAACCGTTGGCCTTCCCTCAACCGGACAGAATCGTCAGTTTGAACACGAAAGACGCCGGACGCCCCAGCAGCATCCCTCGCGTAACCGGCGGCGATTTTGTGGACCTACGGACGGCGAACAAGGTCTTCGATGCGGTCAGCGTCTATTTTGGCGGCGAGATGGGAGTCCAGCTGCGCGGCCGCGCTGAGTTCACCGGCATCCGCTGGGTGAATCCAGAATTCTTCAAAGTCTTCGGCCAGAATGTACCCGCATTCAGCGCTTCGGGAGCGGTTGTGGGCGAGGCGTTCGCCACGCGGTATTTTGGCGACGCCGTACGCGCGGTCGGTCAAACCATCCAGGTTGAAAGCCGCGTGTATGAAATCGCGGCTGTTCTCAAAGGACCGCGTTTTCCGGCCGACACCGAGATCTGGCTGCCCGCGCCTTACGTTCCCGAGAATTTGAACCGCACCGCGTTTAACTATCGCGCCGTCGCGAGACTCAAGTCGGGCGTCTCAATAGAGCAGGCGCAAGCCAATCTCGACAACATCGCGGCCGCGCTGGCCGCTTCATACCCGAAATCGAATGACGGCAGGCGGCTGCTGGCGGTGCCGCTACGCGATCAACTTACCGGCCCGGTGCGGTCCACGCTCTACTTGCTTCTGGGCGCGGTGCTGCTGGTATTGCTGATCGCCTGCGCCAATGTTTCGAATCTTCTGCTGGCGCGCGCCACGGTGCGGACGCGTGAGATGGCAGTTCGTGCGGCGCTGGGCGCATCGCGGGCCAGGCTTGTAAGGATGCTGATTGTCGAGAGCCTCACGCTCGCGGTTCTGGGCGGAACTCTGGGCGTCGCGCTGGCCTGGTGGGGCACCCTCGCGCTGGTACACTTCGCCCCGCCCAATCTGCCTCGAGTTGACGACATCCATGTCGATTACGCGGTGCTTGCTTTCGCCATGGGGCTTTCCATGTTGTCCGCCATCGTGTTCGGCGTTCTGCCCGCGCTCCAGGCCTCGCGCGTCAAATTCTCTTCGCGTGGAGTTTTGCGCGGAGGGTCGCACACCTTGCGAAATGCTCTGGTAGTGTCCGAGATCGCGCTGTCATTTGTGCTCGCCACCGGCGCCGGATTGTTCTTCCGCAGCTTCCTCGCGCTCAATGCAGTGGACATGGGTTTCCAATCGGACAACATCCTGGTGATGTACGCGCATGCGCCCGCGAAGGGTCTCAATCAATATCTCGATGTGGGGCATTCCATCATCAGCCAACTTCTCCCGGCGGTCGCGCGATTGCCGGGTGTACAGTCGACAGCGGCCGTCATGGGATTGCCAACCGGCCAGTATGGATCGAATGGCAGCTACGCCGTCCTCGGCAAGCACATATTCGGTGAGGGTCAAAAGACTGCCCGAATCCAACTGGGCGTTGAGCAGCCCCAACTATTTCGCCGCCATGCGCATCCCGTTGGTGCGCGGACGGGATTTCACGCGGCTTGACCGCTACGACGCCCCCGGGGTCATCATCGTCAGCGATAGCGTCGCGCGCCAGGTCTTCGCGGGCGAAGACCCCATTGGGAGGCAGATCGTCTGCGGGCTCGATCAAGTGACGATGAAGCCGATGACCATTGTGGGCGTGGTTGGCGATGTGCGGCAGGATTCACCGGGCGCCGCGCCGCAGCCGACCCTCTATATGCCGCTGGAACAGCATCCGTATCATTCCAATGAATTGCAGGTGATCGTGAGGACCGCTGCCGCGCCCGCCGTCAGCATGCCGTCGATTCGAAAAACCGCGCGCGATTTCAATCCGGAGATGGCGGTGAGGTTCACCACGCTGGACGAAATGATTTCCGATTCGATCGCCGCGCCGCGATTCCGGACGTTTCTCGCGGGCACGTTCGCGGGGCTGGCGCTTCTATTGGCGATGGCCGGGATCTACGGGGTGATGAGTTACATCGTGACCCAACGAACCTCCGAGCTGGGCCTGCGGCTGGCACTCGGCGCCGTTAGCCTCGACGTGATCCGGCTGGTGCTTTCGCGGGCGGCTATCCTGGCGGCCTTCGGACTCGCCCTCGGGGCGGCTCTCTCTCTGGCCCTTTCGCGAATGATCGGCTCGATGCTCTTTGGACTCAAGCCAACCGACCCCTCCACGTATGTAATGGTTCTGCTCTCGATTGCCGGCGTCGCCATCCTGGCCGCCGCGGCACCGGCATGGCGGGCTGCGAGGATCGATCCGATGGTTGCGTTACGAGAAGAGTGACCGGTCGTCTGCCGGCCGCATGATCGGATACTGGTAACTCAGCGGGCACGAAACCCGATCCGTGTCGTATACTGATCCAGAATTCCGAAAGGACGGCCGTGAAGATCGATCCTTGGCGCGCAGTTCTGATTGTGGTTCTGAGTGTGGCCCTCGCCGTGCCCACTCGAGCAGAAAGTGTTCAGACGGCAGGCGAGCAGGTCATCACCGGAGTAGTGGTGGTGTCCGCCGCGATCGGGGTACTCGTAACGGTTCTAATCCTCCACTATAAGCACAAGACAAGCGTGATTACGGGCTGCGTCACGTCCGCAGCGAATGGCATGACCCTGACCGATGAAAAGGACAAGCGGATGTACATCTTGTCCGGCGACCCGGTAGGCCTCAAACCGGGGGATCGTGTGACGCTGGAGGGCAAGCGGAAACACTCCGGCCAAAAGCCTGTTTTTGAAGCCCGCAGCGTAACTAAGGACTTCGGCGCCTGTCAACCTTAGGTAGCTTGACGCCACTTCTGGCCGGCTTCTGCTATGCAACCAACCTAAGCCGCATCTTCTGTCATTTCTGTATATACTGAAATTACAATAGAGAGGGGAACGGTTATGGTACTAATCGAAGGCGGCGCGCGAGTTCATACTTCACTGGGGCGAGATGGGCAGCCGATGGGGCGTGAACCGCACCGTGGCGCAGGTGCACGCGCTGCTGTACCTTGCGGTGGACCCGCTCACCGCCGAGGACATCGCGGAGGCGCTCTCTGTAGCGCGCTCCAATGTGAGCACCAGCCTGCGGGAGCTACAGAACTGGAAGCTGGTGCAGACGACGCATCAGTTTGGGCGACCGCCGCGAGTTCTTCGTCTACCTCGCACGATGTGTGGCAGCTCTTTCTCACCGTGGTCCAGCAGCGCGTGGAGCGCGAGATTGAACCCACCATCGCCGCGCTTGGCCGGCTTGCCGCGGAAGCGCGCGCGGAGAAGCAGCCCGAGGTGACCGCACGCATCGCCGGCATGCACGCTTTTCTGCGAGGAGATGCACGGCTGGTATCAGCAGATGGCGAAGTTGCCGCCCGCACAGCTTCGCAGTCTGGTGAGTCTGGGCGCAGGCGTCACAAATGGCTGCCGAGCCGGCGCAAAGCGAAGGGGGAGAAATGATTGCCGCAGAGGTCAACGCGATCGAAGAAGCCATAGCTCAGCCAAGTGCCCAAGCTCGAGTTACGGCGCCGCGGATCGGCCTAGAGCAGTACTACAGCGAGGCGGGTCCGGATTACGCGGCGTGGAGCCGGGAGTTCAACATGCACTTCGGCTATCTACCGCGGCGGTGCGAATCCGCTGCGCCGCGAAGCCATGCTGGAGCAGATGAATGCGAGAGGTGCTCGCGCGGCTGCGCGTGGAGGACATCGCGGAGCCGCGGTTGCTCGACCTTGGCTGCGGCCTTGGCGCGACGCTGCGCAGCTTTGCGCGCCGTTTGCCGCATGCGCATTTGCTGGGAATGACGCGGGTGCCATGGCAGGTGGAGCAGGCACGTGCGCTTAACGACGCAGCCGGCTGCGGCTGACCGCGTATGCGTCATCCAGGGCGATTACGAAGATACCATTCTGCCACGCAACAGCTACGACGGCGTCTACGCGCTGGAGAGCAGTTGCCATGCGCGCGGCGCGGACAAGGGCGCACTTTTGGCGGAGGCCCACCGCTTGCTGCGGTCCGGCGGACGCCTGGTGGTTGCGGATGGCTTTCTCGCAGGAGCCCGGTTTCGCCAGCGCGCTGCAGCGGCGCATTTACCGCAAGCTGTGTGAGTGTTGGGTCATCGAAGAGCTTGGCGCAGCTCTCACCGTTCACGGCACGGCTGGAACAGCTTGGCTTCACGGACATTCGGTTGAGCACCTGCAGATGCGGGTAGCGCCTTCGGTGGCGCATATCCCTTGGGTGACGCTGAAATTCCTGCTGACGGATGTGGTGTTCGGCGAGCGGAAAATGACCCGCGCACGCTGGAACAACGTGCTGGCGCCGGTGCTGCTGCCGCTGGTCAGCGCGCCACTGGGACCCATGACTTACTGCATGATCACGGCGACGAAACGCTAGATGTGAAGGCTCGGCACGAGGCTGCTACTTTCGCGGGTCGAAGCGCACCTCAACCTCGGTATTCACTCTGACCGGATGGCCGCCCTTCACGGTGGGCTGATAACTGAACTGAGACCACGGCACGGTCTCGCAGAGTTCCGTGCCGCTGTCGAGCTCCGCAATCTTGCCTTCTTCGTCGATGACGACTTTGCAGTGAGCCGTTCCGCCCGTGGGTTCCCAAAGGGGCGCGGTCAAGACGGTCGGGCCCTCCTCCAGGAGAGCGCGTTGTTTGTCCGCCGGAACGGCGACTGTCGGGCGCTTCCTTCTCCGGCCTCGGCATCCTTCTTCGTTTTCGCGGAATCGGCCGCGCTGGCGGGCTGGATCTGGGTTACCAGGAATACCGGTCTGGCGGGATAACGTTTCACCTTGTTGCGCAAACTGGTGGAGTATGAATCCACCGCATCAAAGGCCAGTCCGGCCAGGCCGTCCTCACGACGCGTGTCGCAGCTGGCTTCGAGCGGATAGCCATTTTTGCCCTGATCGGGATCGCCAATCGCATCGATGGCCTTTTGCGCATAGACGCCCTCGGCAATGTACTCCTTCCCCGGCTTCAACCTGAAAGGGCTTGTTGAAGAAGAGGCGGTAGCGATTCAGGCCATCGATAAGGTAGACGGAAGGTCCACCCGCGTTCAAAGAGGCGTCTAACTGGGTGGTTTCGTTGAGAAGCACCTGGGCCTTCCCATGAATTTTGTCCGGCGCCGCGGCAGCTGGCTTGGCGGACGGCTCGCTGGAACAGCCGGCCAATCCGGCGAGAGCAAGTACGAGGAAACAAAAAACGTACGCATTGCGGGTCATCGTTCGTGCCCTCGCTTTCGAGATGTTGTACGAATCCGACCTTATCACAGGAAGGGCAGGGACAGATCTTGTGCCCCTTCTATCGCGCTACAATTCGAGCGGTTACTCCTTCCAGGAGCATCAACATGAACAATCTCGACAACATGCTAGAACGTAACAAAAACTTTGCCGCTCAGCAGTCTGCTGCGGGCACACTAATGCCCTCGCTTCCGCGGGCGCTGCCAAATGTAAAGGCGATCATCATCGGTTGCGCTGATATGCGTGTGGATCCGGCCCATGTACTTGGAATTAAACCGGGCGAGGCCGTTGTAATACGCAACATCGGCGGTCGAATTACGCCGGGGCTGTTGGAGCAGTTAGGTCTACTCGGGCGAATCGGTGAGGTTGCCGGGGAGATTCCTGGAGGCGGCGGGGAGTTTCACCTCATCGTACTTCAGCACACCGATTGCGGCATCACTCGGCTTGCGGGCGACCCAGCCATGCTGACGCACTATTTTCAAACCCAGGAAGAGGGGCTCAAGGCAAAAGCCGTCACCGATCCTCGCGCGGCGGTTGCTGTCGACGTTGCTTCGCTCCGGGCGATTCCCGCATTGCCGGGCAGGTGGCTTGTCTCCGGCCTCGTATATGACGTGGCGACCGGACTTGTTGAGATCGTCGTACCGCCAGCGCCGATTCGCACAGCCTGATCAGTTTTTCAACTTCACCGGCGGCGGCAGTTCCTTGCGCGGCAGCAGCTCCGGCCGGTTCGCCGCGTGATACACAATCGACGCGATCACGGCCGATGCCTGCATCAGGTCCGCCGGGACCACGTGATCGTAGACGTCCATATTCGAGTGGTGCGTCAGGCGCTCATACTCCAACTTCGTCCTGGATGAACTGAAATCCCGGCAGGCCGACTTGGTCGAAGGACTGATGATCGGTTCCTCCGGTGTTGCGAATCGTGATCGTGGTCGCGCCCAGGTCGCGGAACGGCGCGAGCCAGGCTTCGAACACCGGCCGCATCGCGTCATTCCCCTGCAGATACACGCCGCGAATCTTTCCGGTGCCGTTATCGTCATTGAAATACCCCGAAAGCTTAGCGTGCGCGGGCTTGAGCTGCATGGTGCCGGGATCGCCGAAAGTTCTCTTTCACGTACGCCGCGCGATCCGTAAATGCCCTGTTCCTCGCCGCTCCACAAACCCAGCCGGACCGTCCGGTCGAGCTTCGAGATGCAGAGCCTTCAGAATGCGCATCACCTCGATCATGACCGCGCTGCCCGCTCCGTTGTCGGTCGCGCCCGTGCCGCCAATCCATGAATCGAAATGCGCGCCGATCATGACCACTTCATCCGGCTTAGTCGCACCCGGAATGTTGGCGATGATATTCAATCCCTCGCCGGTGGCGCCTTCGCCGGTGGTTCGAACTTCGAGCTCCAGTTTCACGGGAACTTTCTTTTCCAGCAACCGCGCGATGCGATTGTAGTGCTCGACAGTCAGGGCGATCCGCGGTTCGGCCATGGGCTGGTCGCTCTTGTAAGTGCCCGCCGCCTCGCCGAAAACCGTGCCGGCATCGGCGTGTAGCTGGGAACGATCGCCGCTACCGCGCCCTCGCTGCACCAGAAACTCATTTACTCGTCGGTGATGTCGATCTTCACGTACTCCCAAATTTTGGCCTCGGCATCCGAGCGGCAAAAGATCGAACAGAGCGCGCCGATCCGCCAGGCTTCTCCGGCAGGATCACCTTCTCCAGATCGAACGGCGGCAGCGCCTGCGGCGTGGGAGCTTCGGCCTCCTTCGCCAAGTCCGCATCGGAATAGCGCGAGGACGGCGCCGTCGTAACGGGCGTCACATCGCGCGGCTTTTCCAGCAGCACGATCTTTCCCCGCAGCTTGCCCTTCTGTTCCTGAAAATACTTTTGCAGTTCCTCTTCGGTCTTCTTCGGTCCAGACGATCGGTGAGCTTGAGCGGCGCGAGCACCGGCTCCGCCTACCACGCGGCCCTTTGGTATCGGCCGACCACGCCAGCGGAAATCCGATCAGCGGCGCATACTCCGGCTCCTGAATCGAAATGCTGAATTTGGTGAGCCGCCAGCTCCGCCCGAATTTTCCCCACGGTTCGGTGGCCGCATCGTCGATTCCATATTCCTTCAGCCGCTTGACGGTCCAGTTCGCCGCCGCCGTGAAGCCCGGCGAGCCCGTTAACCGCGGCCCGTACACGTCCGTGATCCAGAACAGGTGATCCATTACCTTGGAGTTTTGAAAGGCCTCCGTCTTGATGCGCTGGATGACGGCGAGGTCGACCTTGTCTTGGGCGCAGAGCGCTACCGCAACCAGAGAAAATGCAAGTAGCTTTTTCATAGATTCCCTAAATAATAGCGCGCCGACGAATCTGGCACCGCTTACTCACGTGCGCGGTTCGGTAGACGGTCAGCGACTCTTCAGATTCCACCGCAGTGCGCGCTCGCCGAACGATTCGCCAATGTAGACGTTGCCCTTCGAGTCGGTGGCGATGCTGTGCAGATGGTAGAACTGTCCCGGTCCGTGCCCGCCGTGGCCGCCGAAGAAGCCGACCACCTCGAGCGTTTCCCGATTCAGGATCTGCACCTTCTTATTGCTGCCATCCGAGACGTAGAGGAACTGCTGGCGCTTATCCGCTGAGAAAGCGACGTCGAACGCCGTTCCTTCGGGTGTGGATGTTTTCCGCTCGATAAATCCCTCTTTCACGAACTTGCCGTCGGGCGTGAACACCTGAATCCGGTTATTTACGCGATCGCCTACATAAACCAACCCGTCATTCGAAATCCGGATCCCGTGAACGGTATTGAATTGCTGTGGACCCGGCCCGTCGAACATTCGCGTCCGCGGAACGCTGTCGTCGGGCTTATTCCCGTAAGCTCCCCAATGGCGCTTGTAAGCTCCGGTGTCGGCATCGAAGACGATGACGCGCCGGTTGCCATAACCATCCGCAACGAAGACCTCATTGGTTTTCGGATACACAAAAATCCCCGCCGGCCGATTGAGATTTTCGGTGTCGTTGCTTCCGCCGGTTTTTCCATGGTGACCGATCTGGAGTAGAAACTTTCCAGATTTCGAGAACTTCAGAATGTTGGTGTCCTTCTCGGACCGTTGCCGCCGATCCAGACGTTGTCTTTATAGTCGACGAACATGCCGTGTTCGTTGTCGGGCCACTCGTATTCGGCCGATGGCCCGCCCCAAGCTTTGAATCAGGTTGCCGGCCTAGTCGAATTCCAGGATCGGAGGCGAGGGGATGCAACAATCGCGCCTCACGCGGATTGAGCGCAGCGTACTTATCGTTGTTATCCAGCGTTCTGGGGCGGCTAGTCACCCAAATGTGATCGTGCGAATCGACGAAGATGCCGCCCACCTGGCCGAGCATCCAATTGTTCGGCAATTGCTTCGGCCAGTATGGATCCGGTTCGAACTTCGGCACATTCTGACGAGACGCCGATCAAGGCAAGGGCGAAAAAAGCGATTGCGGCCGGGATGCGTAGAATTCATGCGCGACCTCCTCCGCATTACTTTACTCGTTTGCGGGCCGGAATACTTCCTGAGGCTTGGCGTGTGATCTTACAATTGTAACCACTCCGTCATGATCAGCCCAGTGGACTCACCCTGTTTCGAGGCATTCGGCCGTTCAACGGCGCTCGCCGCCGATCCGCGATTCCGTGGCCGGAATCGAACTGGCGGCGATGAGCATCCCGCAGGCGCTGGGCTACACCAGCTATCGCCGGCATGCCCGCTGTCACCGGATTCTACACGCTGCTTGCTGCCGCTTCTGGCTTTCGCGACTTTCGGCTCGTCGCGATACCTGGTAGTGGCCGCCGACTCCGCCACCGCCGCCATTCTCGCCGGCGGCATCTCCGGCATGGCGCCGCCGGCCAGCGCGAAGTATGTGGCACTGGCGGGAATGGTGGCGCTGCTCACCGCGGGATTTCTGCTGGTGGCGCGATTGCTCAAGCTCGGCTTTATTGCCGACTTCCTCTCGCAAACCGTGCTGGTGGGATTTCTCACCGGCGTGGGGTTTCAGGTCGGAATTGCGGTGCTGGGCGAGATGCTCGGCTTGGAGGTCCACTCGCGCCGGACGGTTGTACAACTGGCGCAGGTTCTGCGCGATTTGCCCCACGTGCATCTGCCGTCGCTGGCGCTCTCGGCCGCTGGTGGTGGCGGGCGTGCTGATTCTCGCACGGCTTGGCGCCCAGAATTCCCGGTCCGTTGATCGCCGTGGCGGGCGCGATCGCGGCCAGCGCAGCTTGGGATTTTGCCGGGCGCGGGATCGCCATTATTGGGCCGGTAGCCGGCGGCCTGCCGCATCTCGGTTTGCCCGATGTGAGTTGGCACGAGATCGAAGCTGCTGGTTCCCGTGGCGGGATCGTGCTTTGTGATGATCGTTGCGCAGAGCGCCGCCACCGCCCGCATCTATGCCGCACGCAACCATCAACAGCTGGATGAGAACGCGGACCTGGCCGGCCTTTCCGCGGCGAACGCCGCAGCGGCGCTCAGCGGCACGTTTGTGGTGAACGGAAGTCCCGACGCAAACCGCCATGGTGGAAAGCTCCGGTGGACGCAGCCAGATGGCGCACGTCGCCACGGCGGCGGTGGTTGCGCTGGTGCTGCTCTTTCTTAACGCACCCGTTGCAGTACCTGCCGCGATGCGTGCTGGGCGCCATCGTATTCATTGTGGCCATCCGGCTGGTGAGACCTGCGCGGACTGCAGCGCATTCGCCGCGAGAGCCCCGGCGAATTTCGGCTGGCCGTGACCACCGCGGTCGTGGTGTGTGGTGGGCGTGGAACAGGGAATCGTGCTCGCCATGGTGCTCTCGCTGCTGCGCATTGTGCAGCACAGCTATCATCCGCACACCGCGGTGCTGCAGCGCAAGGACCAAGGCAGGCATCTGGCAGTTGAACCCCGTGGTTCCGGGCGCCGTAACCGAGCCGGGGTTGGTGATCTACCGTTTTGGGGCGCCGCTGTTTTATGCCAATGCGGGCCGGTTTGCGGAGGAGATCGTGCTCCTGGCGGGGCCGGCGCCTTCGGCCGTGCGCTGGCTGGTGGTGGATGCCGGAGCGATCACTCAAGTGGATTACACCGCCGCGCGCGTGGTTCGGGAACTTCAGCAACGACCTGGCAAAGCGCGGCGTCGAGCTGGTGTTCGCGCATGTGCAATCGGATCTGAAGCCCGACTCTGGACCGCCATCATCTCACGGAGGCTATCGGCGCGAATCGGATTTTTTACAGCTCTGCATGAGGCGCTCGCCTCCTATCAGCGGCTCGCCTGACGCTCGGCTGGCGCTGCGACAACCAACGTGAGATGATCTGAGCAAAGGCGAGTGAAGGAGAAACTCGAATGACCCTTCGATTGCACGCATTCGCGTTAGCGGCTTTCGGTTTCGTTCTGCTAGTGATGCCCGGCAACGGGGCCGAACCGGGCGCCAAGGACACCGCGAAAGCGGCCAAAACCTGGACTGTCCCGCGCACGCCCGACGGGCAGCCGGACTTTCGGGGCTACTGGTCCAACGCGACCTTTGTTCCCCTGGAACGCCCTAAGGAGCTAGGCGGCAAGGAATTTTACACCGAAGCCGAAGCGGCCGCCGTCGAGAAAAAGAAGATACAAGAGGACCATAGCCAGGCCGCCAACGACATCCACTATGACAATGTGATCTGGCAGGGCGACAAGTACGCTAAAGGCGCGCCGAACTTGCGAACGTCCATCGTTTTCGATCCGCCGGACGGAAGACTTCCTCCCTTGTCGCCAGAAGGGCAGAAGCGCGCGGCGCAACTGGCCGCCTTAACCCCGCACCGCAATGCCGCCGAAAGCGCTGAGAGCCGCAGCTTGGGCGAGCGCTGCATTACTTGGGGCGCCGATGGACCTCCGCTGCTGGGATCAACCTATAACTCCATTCTCCAGATCGTGCAGAACAGCGCCTCGCTTGTGATTCTCACCGAGATGATCCACAGCGCCCGCACCATTCTTCTGGATGGCCGTCCGCATCTGCCCGCTGCCATTCGGCAATTGGGCGGAGACTCGCGCGGCCGTTGGGAAGGCGACACGCTGGTGATCGACTCCACCAATTTCAACGACCAGACCAACTTTCGCGGCCCGCCCGCCACCGCTCGGCAGGACATCTTCTCCAGCCCGGATCTGCACGTGACCGAGCGCTTCACGCGCATCGACGAGAACACCATCGTGTACCGCTTCACCGTCGAGGATCCCGGCACCTGGACCCGGCCCTGGTCAGGCGAAACTCTGATGCGAAAGACCAAGGGTCCGATCTTCGAATACGCCTGCCATGAGGGCAACTATGGTCTGGTGGACATCCTGGCGGGCGCTCGCGCCGCCGAGAAGAAAACGTCGAACTAATCGGAAAAGAGGTCCGAAAAGAGGTCTTATTATGACGAAGCAATTCGGCTATCTAATACTTGGCCTGGTCCTTTCTATTGGCGTCGGAAAACCCGCGGCTGCCGCGGATCAGGGTGGCAGTCAAAAAGCCACGCCGGAAATGCATGCTCTGGAACAGCAGGAAAAAACTGATTTGCAGAATCTGAATCAGCAGATGGCGGATCTGAAGGCGAAACACCAAAGCGAGATCGCGGGCCTGCAACAGCAGCTGGACTCTCTCAATAGCGCGTACCAAAGCGCGTTGAAGAAGCTCCGCGATCAATATGATGACACCCGCAACCACGATAACGACGAGTTGGCGGCGCTCATGGATCGAATCAAGCCGGGTTATCTGGCTCTCTACAATCAAAAGAAGGAGTCGCTCGCAGGCGTCACTAGCAAGGAGGAGCAAGCCCTACAAGGCCTCCGCCAGCAAGAGGACGCCGAGCTCCAGAGCGTTCGCCAGAAGTACGATACCCAGCGCCAAAGCATGCGGCAGGAGTTCACAGCTCAGCGTCAGACCATCACCGCTCAATTCGAGGCCGACGTCAGGGCACTGAAGTAAGAAATACGAAAAGCCAGGCGCTATCGATGTAGAGTCTTGCCGTGCGGACTCTCGTGAACCTCTTGAGGATCGCGATCCGGCGCCGCTACAATCCTGCTCAGCTCTCCGCGGTCGAGCCAGAGCACACCGCAGGACTCGCACGAATCCACCGCCAGGTTGCCGCCTCCGCCGTAGGGATGATGGTCCATTTCGTGCTTGCACAGAGGGCAGTGTAGGACTCTTCCGTCGTCGAAGTCGCGCGGCGCCTGCGAGCTTCTGGACCAGTAGCGATATTCGCGCAGAACATCCAGCAGCGGCAGGAACTTCTCCATGCCGAGCAACATCCCGTGACAGCGAGTGCAGTAGAGCATCTCTTGCCTTTCGATGGATGCGTCTACTAGCGGAATCGCGCACACCGGGCAATGGTGCGAGGTGGGGTTCAGCACCACCACGCCGTCTTCATCCGTCGGAGGCGTTTTCTGGCTTCCGCAATAGTCGCACAGCATCAAGCCCTGATCCCGGGACAAGCGCATGGGCGCGCCGCAGTTTTCGCAGGTCATAGGGATCCAATCGGCGGTCACGCGGTAACGCTACAGGGAGGGCCGTTCAGCGCGCCTGCGTAAGCGGCTCCAGGCCAGTTTTCTTGATGACTGGAACCGCGGCCGGTGACGCCAGGAATTTGATGAGCGCTCGGGCCGCGTCCGCATGTTTCGACCCTGCCGCGACGCCAGCCGAAAATACGGTGACCTTTTGAACCTCGGGCGGCAAAGGTCCGACGTAGTCGATGCCGGGCACGGGAAGCAGCTCGCTGATCTGCTGGAAGCCGATTTCGGCATCTCCGCGCGCAACCACGGCACCGACCGGCTCGCTGGCGATTCTCTTGCACTTCTCCCTGACCTGGTCCGCGATCCCGAGGCGCTGAAACAGCTCTCGCGAAAGATAGACGCCGCTGGCGGAGTCCGAATACGCGATCGATTTTCGCTTTTAGGAGCGCGCGTTTGAGCGCGTCGACAGTGCCGATGTCCGGCTTGGGCGCTCCCGCCCGCACGGCCATGCCGATGCTGGATCGCACCAGATCGACGCGGCTGCCTGGGACCACCTTCCCCTGTTGGGTCAATTCCTCGAGCGCACCGGCGGCCAGGATGACGACGTCCACCGGTTCACCACGCTCGAGCCGGCTCGGAATAGAATCCGGCGCGTTCCCCATCGATGCTCCATAGGCGGTCACGATCTTGTCCTGAGTGGTGCGTTCGAATTCCGGAATGAGTTGAAGATACGCCGCGGTAAAAGCGCCAGAGGTCATCACCCGAATCTCTTCCGCGCGTGCCGTGCTTGCGAAAAAGAGCAGGCCGGCGACGAACAGAGCTACCGTTCCTGAAGCCAGGGATATGGTCTTCATTTCTGTTTCTCCCACCTCATTTCCATTTCTCCCATATGACCCGCTGCAATTTCGCGAATTGCTGAACGATCTGCTCCTGCTGTGCGTGGCGGCCCTCGTGGATGACCCCTTCGCCGCTGACGAAAACTTCACGAATTGCCGTTCGCTCTACGCGAAAACAATATGACTCAGCAGTGATTCGCGATCGGCTCCGGCAATCGAGATGTCATTGAGATCCACGGTGAAAAAGTCGGCGGGCCTGCCAACTTCGAGCTTTCCTCCTCCGCTCCGATGCTTGTTGCTCCGTTTTGGGTCGCTGCTGTGAAAAGTGCGTCCGCCAGGCTTTCTCGCTCAGGCGTCGGCGAAAAATGGCGCGCTCACGCTTCAAGAGCCTCAAATTGTACTCGAGTTGCCGGGCGTCTTCCAAGATATCGATCTGAATATTGCTGTCGGAACCCAGGAGATTGGAACGCCGGCGGCTTCGAGTGCGCCCGCAGCCAGGATGCCATCTCCGAGATTGCGTTCGGTGGTGGGACAGGCGCAAACGGTGGTCCGGTGGCGCCAACGAGCGATCTCGCCTTCTCGATATGAATTGCGTGCACCGCCGTGAAGTCAGAACCGAGAATGCCACTCTGATCCAGGAACTCCACTGGCCGCGCGCCATATTCACGCGAGACACGCCTCGACTTCGGCCGGTTGCTCGGCAACGTGCATGTGAATTGGGAACCGGCGCGCTCGCGCGTACGCGGCCACTTCGAGCAGATAGTCCAATGGCACCGCGCGGATGCTGTGAGGTGCGACGCCGATCCATGCACGTCCCGTGGGGAATTGTCCTTCGCACGAATGCGTCCAGTGCTTCCGTGTCTTCTATAAAGTCCTGCGGCCTCGGCGTGATGAACCTGGCTTGGCCGGGATCCAGTTCCTTCCGCCACCCTGCTCGCACGTAGGCCGTTCGAACAGTGCGACCCTGATGCCGATTTCATCCGCCGCCCGGAGGATCTGTTTCGCAAGGAGATTGCGATCTTCATAGGGAGTTCCATCCGCGGCGTTATGCAGGTAGTGAAACTCGCCCACCGCTGTGATTCCTGACAGAGCCATCTCGAGGAATGCCATTCTGGCCGTGACATAAATGTCTTCCGGCGAAAGCCGCAGAGCCGCGTGATACATAGCCTCGCGCCACGTCCAGAAGGTGTCCTTTAACGCCCGGGTCCGGTATTCGGTACGCGCGCGAATCACGCGTTGGAAGCTGTGCGAGTGGACATTCACCAGGCCGGGCAGAAGGGCGCGGTCGGGAAGCCGGTGGGCTCTTGCGAGGTCGGCTTGGATTCGAGAAGCGAGTGATCCGCCCGCTCTCATCCGCAAACATCGCGACCCCGCTCTCAAATCTCCATCGCGGTAGACGAAAGTCCGGTAGCCAGCCCGTCTCTTTGGCCACATCAGCCATCACAGTGCTTCCGATAAGCGGATTTCCCGTCGATGTAAACGGCGAGCGCGGATTCAACTCCCACGAAATAGCTGATCTCCCGGTAGTCGCTGCAATCGTGCACCACGAAATCGGCGCGTTTGCCGGGTTCGAGCGAACCAATCTTGTCGCCTCGGCCCAGGCTATACGCTGCGTTGATGGTGGTGGCGGTGATGGCTTCGGCCGGCGTCATCCGCATTTGAGTGGACGCGAGCGACAACACGAATGGAATGGAAGGAGTGGGCGAGGAGCCTGGATTGAAGTCCGTGGCCAGGACGATCGCAAGACCGGCCTCGATCATTGGTCGCGCAGGAGGATATTTGTGCGGCCAAGACAGTAGACCGATGCCGGAAGCAGCACCGGCTGGACACCCGCAGTGCGCGAGCGCTCGAATGTCCCCGTCCTGAGCCTGCTCCAGATGATCCGCCGTGCCGGCGCCGAGTTCGGCGGCCAGTTGCGAAGCGCCCGAGCGAGTGAGCTGATCCGCATGAATGCGAATGCCCAAGCCCAATTTTCTCGCCGCCGTGAGGTATCCGGCGTGAACTGCGACACGTCGAAAGCGGTGGGTTCGCAAAACACGTCGCAGTATTCCGCAAGCTGCCCCTGTGCGACTATTGGAAGCATTTGATCGACCACCAGATCGACGTAATCCCGGGAGCCGGCGCCGGTATTCATCGGGAACCTCATGCGCGCCCAAGAACGTGGGCACATAGCGCAGCGGACCACGCGAGTTCATACGCTGGATGACTCGCAGCATCTTGAGCTCGTCCTCCAATGAAAGCCCGTAGCCCGATTTCGCTTCAATGTTGTCGTCCCATCTTGGAGAAACCACGCGGCCCGCCGTTGGGAAACTCGAAATAATTCGTCTTCAGGAGCAGCTCGAGTCCTTCTGACAGTTGAGCGGATGCCCCCGCCATCAGCGGCAATCTTCTCGTAGGTCGCTCCGCTTGCGCGCTGCTCGAATTCGTCCACTCGCGTGCCGGCGAATACCGGATGAGTGTGCGCGTCGACAAATCCAGGCAGCACGACATGGTTGCCCGCGTCCAGGACTTCACAGTCGGATGGAAGCTGCGAGGTCGAGCATGGCTTGCGGCCCCACCCACTCGATCGCTCCGTTGCGAACCAGCATCGCCCCGTGATCGATGATCGAGAGATCCCGCAATTCCTGCCGCACGCGCGCACGTGCCGGACCAACGAGCGTTACAAGCTGCCCGCAATTCACCACCGCCAGCGCGGTCACTGAGCTTCCCGGTCCCTCATCGGAATCCGCACATTTGCGCGATTCAGCGACCTCGATCGCCGCTTCGTAACCGGCATCGGCATGCCGAATGATTCCCGTACCCGGATCCGATGTGAGCACGCGCTCGAGCCGCCGGTCGGCTTCCTCGGAGCCGTCCGCCACCACCACCATCCCGGCGTGTTGCGAATAGCCGATGCCGACGCCGCCGCCGTTGTGAATCGATACCCAGGACGCGCCAGCGGCTGTATTCACCAGCGCATTTAGCAACGGCCAGTCGGCGATTGCGTCGGAGCCGTCCTGCATTCCCTCGGTCTCGCGGTACGGCGAGGCGACCGATCCGGTATCCAGATGGTCCCTGCCGATAACGATGGGCGCCTTGAGTTCGCCGCTTCGCACCAGAGCGTTCATCGCCAATCCAAAGGCTGCCCGCTCGCCGTAGCCCAGCCAGCAAATCCGCGCGGGCAATCCTTGGAACGCGATGCGATCCTGCGCCAGATGAATCCATCTCGCCAGATCCGCGTTTTCCGGGAACATCTCCAGCACCAGGCGATCGGTCCGGTGAATGTCGGACGGTTCGCCCGACAGCGCTACCCATCGGAAAGGCCCGCGGCCTTCGCAGAACATCGGACGAATGTATTCGGGAACGAATCCAGGCACGTCGAAGGCGCGCTTTACTCCGGCGATTTGCGCTTGGGTCCGCAGATTGTTTCCGTAGTCGAAGGCTACCGAGCCGGCGCCTTGGAGCGCCAGGATCGCTTCCATGTGACGCGCCATCGCGTCCATGGACCGCCGAATATACTCGTCCGGATCGCGCTCGCGCAAGAGCAGCGCTTCCGCCAGAGTCATTTGATTCGGCACGTAGCCGTTCAGCGGATCGTGAGCGCTGGTTTGATCCGTCACGATATCGGGCGTCACGCCGCGTTTGATCAGATCCGGCAACACGTCCGCGCAATTGCCAACCAATCCCACCGAAATGGCTTCCCGCCGTTTTTGCGCGGCGCCCAAAAGGGACAGCGCTTCATCCAGTGTTCCCGCCAGGTGATCGCAATATTTTGTCTTGAGGCGTTTTTCGATACGAGCGCCGTCGACATCGATCCCCAGGAAACATGCGCCCGCCATGGTGGCCGCCAATGGCTGCGCACCGCCCATCCCTCCCATGCCGCCCGAGACGATCAGCCTTCCAGCGAGCGTACCCCCGAAATGTTTTCGTCCAGCGGCTGCGAAGGTTTCATAGGTGCCCTGGATGATTCCCTGGCTGGCAATGTAGATCCACGATCCCGCAGTCATCTGGCCATACATGGTCAAACCCAACTGCTCCAAGCGATGGAATTCCGCCCAGTTGGACCAGTGACCGACCAGATTGGAATTTGCGATCAGTACGCGCGGAGCTTCGGAATGAGTGCGGAAGATGCCGACCGGTTTTCCGGACTGCACCAACAGCGTCTCGTCGTTCTCCAACTGGCGCAGCGAGCGCACGATGGCGTGGAAGCAATCCCAGTTTCTCGCGGCCTTGCCGGTTCCCCCATAAACGATGAGCGCATCCGGGTTCTCGGCAACCTCGGGATCCAGGTTGTTCATCAGCATGCGGAGGGCAGCTTCCTGGTGCCAGCCCTTGCAGGTCCGCTCGGTTCCTCGTGGCGCCCTAATTTCGATTCGTTCCGCGATATTCGGCATCACTTCACTGTATCCCGGACGAAGCTGGTATATCGTGCGGTTTGCCCCTAGGGGCGGTCAGTTAGTGACTGTGATGGTAGCCGGCGGACTGGCAACTCCGCCCACCTTCACCACCACCGATTGCGGACCGGTGGCGATCCCGGTGGGAACTGTCACATTGATCTGCGTCACGCCCACCAGCGCCCAAGGAATGCCGACGAAATCGATCTTAGCCTCGGCTCCGCCAATGGTCACTGTCGTCGTCTGAGTCGGCGTCGGCAGATCGGCGAGCGCCGTGGACCACGGGGGCGCCGCGCCGTCCGCGATGGCCGGGGAAACAGCTCCGGCGCCGGTGATGTAAAACGCGACCTCTTCGCCGCGCGCCGCGCTGGGCGTGGGAACCAGCGCGCCTCTGGAGGTGGTGAAAATCCCCGGGGCTGCCGCACCCACCTGCAACGATTGCGTAGTCACCTTTCCGTTGTTGTTGACGCTCAGCACTGCCTCGCTGTTGGCCGGCGTCTCATAGGGAATCTGCACGTTCAACTGCTTCGAAGAGACATAATACAGCGGCGCGGCGATACCATTCACCAGCACTGCGACTCCCGAGGTCGATAGAGGCAGCGGCACGCTGGTCGCGCTCTTGGTGGTGGGCGCGAGATCGGATCCGAACACGCTCACAGTCGCTCCCGGAGCGATGTTCTGGCTGAAGCTGGCGCCATTGTTGAGGCTGGTGATGGCCGGCGTTTGGTTTGAGCCCGAGCCGGACGCTGTCACGTTGACCGAAACCGATGCGCTGCTGGCGCCGCTATACGTGGCTGTGATTGTTCCACTGCCCAACGGCAAGCGCGTGCTTTCAACCTGCAGCGTTGCCGTCGCCGTGCCCGCCGATCCGGTTAGTGCGGCCGATCCCAGGGAAACCCCTCCGGTTGCAAACGAGACCCACCCGGACGGAGTCGTTCCGTTCGTCGAAGTGACGGTGGCCATCAAATACACCACGTCATTGGCGGCCACCGTACTCAAATTGGCGAGCAGCGTCAGGTTTGAGGTCGGATTCGTCGGCGGCGGCGTAGTGCTTGCGCTGTCCCAACCGGTCACCAGTTTGTACATATCCACCGACCCCAGTCCGGTGGTCAGATCGTAGCCCACGCCCGCGTAGTAGCCCACCGCGGTGTTGGTGCAATCGAAATCTCTTCCCGAACAAGCCACCGTGACGATGTTGTTGCCGCTGGTGATGTCGTGAAACATGCCGGAAGCCCATGCCGATGGAGCCAGCGAATAAAGATGCGGATTGATGTTGCCCACGCCGCCCGAAGCGAGCTTTTGATTTAGAAGCACCGTCATTCCAGCCAGTGCAGGTGCGGCGAACGAGGTCCCTCCCCAACCCTGGAGGCTCCCGCTGGTGTAGACCAGATAGGGATCGTGATCGTCCGACGTGTTCAGCGATATGTCGGGCACGTCGCGCGCGTTGTCGGCCGGCACGCCCGGAGCGGTTTGCCAGGAAGGCTTCGGAAATAGAACGCTCGCGCCGCCGCCGCTGGCGGACGGCTCTTCGTCTTCCACACTGTCGTTCCAGGTGGTCTCCGGAATGTAAGAGAGCGCCGATGCGCCATTGCCATTGTTGGTGGAACTCCAATACGTGCCCGATCCCTCAACGAACTCCGTGCCGCCCGAACTGGTAACTCCCGGCAGGCTGCCCGGAAGGTCGACGGCCAACCCGGGATTTTGCGAATCGGCGCAATCCGCTGCGCCATCGTCGCCCGACGCGGCGAACCACGTTATGCCCTGCGCGTTGGCCTGGTCGGCCCATTGTTCGAACGCATAGCTTTCAGAGGGCGGCGTCTCCGGTTCGCATTCGCCATAACTCACGCTGACCACCGGTGCCAGATCCTGGTCGATCGCGTACTGCAGCGAATTCATGACGTCGGTGGAATAAACAAAAATGATGTTTGCGTTGCGCGCCACCGCGCCGGACCATTCCAGATCGATGTCCGATTCCGTCAGATCTCCCGATTGCGGATTGTTCCCCGGATTCGGGGATCCTGGCACCAACAGCATCTTCGGAGTGTTGGAGGGCAGATTGAACATGCTGCGGAATGTCAGGATATCGGAAAGATTGACTTCGATTTGCCCGGCGATCGCGATCTTCTGCCCGGTTCCATCGATTCCGGCTTTGTATAACGGCATGACGTCGTAAATAGTCGCGAAATCGTCCGGGGCAAGCGCGTTGCCTTGTGCGGAAGTGTTGTGAGGCTGGGCACGCAAAGCGTGCGGCCGGGGCTTCATCCGGAAATCGTTCAGGCCTCGAATACCTTCCACCACCCCGCCGAGGGCCGCGGGCACCGATGGCTCCGATGCGTTCGCGTAGTGTGTCTCACCGCCCGCCGCATAGCTGTGAATCTGGGTCTGAAACGCCGTTTCCACCTGCGCTGCTGTTCCGCTGGCCACGAGCCAGGTGCGCCCGCGCGCTACGGAAACCACGTTCAGGCCCTGCTGCTGAAGCCACTGGGTGATCTTGCCGAGATCGGCATCGCTCACGCCGAAGCGCTGGCCATATTCTTCCGGCGTCAGCCAGTGACGATAATTGGGCGAACCCGGCGTCTGTTGCTCGGCGAGGAGTTTCTGGAGGTCGGTCTGTTGGCTGGCCGATGGCGCAAGCGTCAGTGTGATGTAGGGCATGGCAAGCGACGGCGCCACTCGCCCCTGGTCATTGCCGGCCAGGGCGGCGGCCATGGCCTTCGGATGAAGATGGCCCGCGAGGACCGTGCGCTGCGTGTTATCGATGGTTTGCGTAATGCGGCTCTGCGCCGTTGCGGTGGCCGCGCAAAAAATCGCGCCGATAATGGCCGTGGCCCACGAATTGACACACTTCAACAGCATATTCCTCTCTTCGGCAAAAGTGGACGCTTACCCATTCCGACGAGCTGGCTGCTCCCGGCGTTTCGTTCGGCGGACGTGAGACTCAGTTACTTCTTGTGCGAGTGTCCGCCTCCGTGCGAGTGCCCGCCACCGCCGGAATGTCCGCCGCCAGAGTGCCCGTGGCCTCCCGAGTGCCCGCCGCCCCCGGAGTGTCCGCCACCGCCGGAATGTCCGCCGCCGGAGTGACCGTGGCCTCCCGAGTGCCCGCCGCCCCCGCCAAAGTGGCCGGACGATTTGGGGGCCGAGTAGTGAGCAGAGGGCGCGTAACTGCCGCGATAACCACCGCGATCGCTCCCGCCCCGGGCGGCACTAGCCGACAGACCGCGATAGGCTTGCATCTGACGGCTGTTGCCCGCATAGGCCGACCGACTGCCGCCGGCATACGCGGAGTGATAGCTGGGACCGGCATAGGCCGAACGCCCGGTGTTGAAGGAGCGGCCCGCATATCGAGCACCGGCCGCCGCCCGGTTCCCGTAAGGCACGCCGAGCCGGTGGCCGGGATCGTGTACCCAGGGCGCGCGAGTTACGTAGCTGCCGCCTGAGTGAAAACCGTAGCCGCTGTAACCATGAAATCCGAAGTGGCTGAAAAACAGGCCGTTCAGGAAGAGGCCGTGGCTCAGCCAACTGAGGCCCCAGCCCCATCCGCCGAAACTTAACAATCCGGTGAAAAGAGCCGCCCAGGAACGCGCCAACACCGTAGTAAATGCCATAGCCAGGCGATGGATAGCCAAGCGGCGGATAGGCGCCGTAGACTGGCGGGCCCCAAACGTATGCGGGATTGTAAACCGGCGTATAGACTACCTGCGGATCGGTGGGCTGAATCACGATCGCGCTTTGGCCGTTCTCTTGTTCAGTCGTTACGCGCTGCTGCGGCGTGTTCGTCAAACGTCCGTTATCGCGGGCTGAAGCGCGCAGCCGCTGGATGGCGTCCATCACCTCGGCTTGCTCGGAGAGGAAGGCGTTGCCGAGATCGGTGGTCCACTGAATGTCGCGAGTGAGCATGTTCATGACATCCGGGAAGGCAACCAGGGCTTGCACGCTGGGGTCCCAGTTCTGTTGCTTGGCGGCTTCCACCAGTTGTTGACCGCGAAGACTTGCATTCTGTCGCATCCACTGCTGAGCCTCGGTGAGCTCCAGAGGATAAGTGCTGGCCGCGAGAACTTCGCTCAGCAATAAATCCGGATAGAGGGCGATGGGAGCCACGATGTTGCTCAGCTCTTCGGGAGACCAACGTGGAGCTTCCGGAGCTTGGCCAACCGCGGGCGGAGCCTGATCAGCCGCTGCTGGTTGCTGTTGGTAGTCCGGCGGAGCTTGCGCCCAGGCCGGCAAGCTCAGACCAGCCAATGTGTAAAGTACAACCAAATGTTTCATCATCAGGGCGCGCTCCAGTCCCTCTTCTGGACGCACCCGGATCGCACCCGGTCACGCCTTAAGCCATTAATTTCCGGTAATCGGCAAGTAACATTTGCTTGCACTGGTGCATACCTGTTTCGCTCAGAACTCAATCTCTCAGTTACATCCACATTCGGTATCCCACGTGCAGTTCAGAGCCGTAAGGAGCCAAAAACATGAAGGATAGCACCAAGGATCAAGCGCAGGGCAAGCTGCACGAAGCCAAAGGAAAGATCAAAGAGAAGGCCGGGCAGCTAACCAATAATCCCAACCTTCAGGATGAAGGCACGGACGAAAAGGTGGCGGGCAAAATTCAGAAGAAGATCGGCCAGATTGAAAAGGTGTTTGAGAAGTAGCTAAAGCTCATAGCGGCGCACCCGTCTAATTCGGATGCGCCGCCTCAGGGCGTTCAACGGTAACTTAGCGCTTTGCTACGTGACCGCGCCCATCGCGCATTTCACTTCCCTTGAAGTGCTGAATTTTATCGAGACGCTTCGCCGGTTCAGCATGTTCCCCAACCTTAGGCATTGGACCTTTGTAGCCATGGTCCGGATGAAACCGGTTATCTACATGACCGCGGAAGGTGGCAGGGCCGTGAAACCACGGGCCAGCTCCGATGAAAACACCACCTGTGAACCATTCCGGGCCGTAGTAGCCGTAGGGAGCACAGGCATAAGGCGGAACGTCATAGTATCCGTAAGGGCATACCGGGGCGACCCCAACTTCGACGGCGACCTGAGCATCCATTGTTGGAGCGGTCACCGTAAAAGCGGTCACCGTCATGAATATTCCGGCAACAGCAGTTAGCGCAAGACATTTGAGTCTGTTCATAGTTGTCCTCTGCACGTTAGATTCAAAAATTGAACAGGCCGTTTCCTTTCTATAATTAACATCCGCTAACACGGCGCCTCACTTACCTGGCAAGTGATCCACATCCCGGTTGTTTTCGTTGCAGATGAATTCCAGCAGTTCGGTGTCCGTCAGAAGATGCACTTCCTGATTGACGGTCCATGCTTTCGTGTACGCTTTGGGATCGTCGATGGTGATCTGAAGGTTCATGTGGCCGAAGTCCTTGCGATCGGAAGCGTTCGATCACATGCAACGCCTCGGTGGACGGCTTGCCTAACTGATCCAGCCACGCTTTGCCGTTGAACCCGCGCGAATCCACCACCAGCGTGTCGCCATCCCATTTGCCGGTTGAATAACCCATCCAAGTGGGGTTGGCGTCCGGATCGAGCTCGCGGCCGTCCATAAATACCTGCCGCCAGAGGTTGAATGCTTCGTAGACGATCACGATGGATCCGGGCGTCTGGACGATTTTCCAGGGCGCGGGAGCGGCGTCGATCTTGGGCACGCCCTGCGGCAGACAGTTCGCGTCGGGATCTTCCTTGGAATGCGAGCCGTCAGTACGCTGCTCGTACAAGGCCTTGGCCCACGGCTGAAAGGGCACGTCGCCAGGTTTTAGGTCCACCGCGATATCGCGGAGATAGCGGTTGGCGTCCGGCTCCCAGATGCCCGAGAGATCGGGATGGCCATCCGGCGGCGCGCGGCGCGGGCGCCGAGAGATTGACTTTGCCGTCCGCGCCCTTTGGAACGCCTTTGGAGGGGAGATTCTTCCATTGCGCCACGAGGGGCGAGGAGAATAACACTGCCGCCACAACATAACTACGAAGTCGTGAATGCATGGCCGCCTTTCGATTCGAGTCTGATTATATACTCGTCACCGACGGCGATAGTGCTAGCGTGACCATATGGGTTTTGACGTACTGGTCGTGGGCTCCGGACCCGCGGGCTGTGCGGCTGCGATCCATGCCGCCACTCGCGGCTTGCGCGTCGCGCTTATCGAAAAAGCGCATTTCCCGCGAGATCTGCCGGGGGAAGCGCTGCATCCCGACGTCAATCGCCTATTTGCTGAATTGGGTGTCGCGGAGGCCGTCTCAAAGGCCGGCTTCATCAGCAATCCAGGCTGGATCCTGGAGCGTTCGGGCGACCGCAGCTTTCATCCCGTTCGTTGGGGAATCCGGCCTGCAGTTCGGGATTCAGGCCTGGCGCTCGGAACTGGATTCCATTCTCCTGGCTCACGCGCGCACGGCAGGCGTGACCGTGGTTCAACCGGCCGCAGGCGCACGAGGTGTTTCTGAAAGTCGATCGTGTGGCCGGGATCGAGGTGGACGGCAAGCGCTGGCACGTCGCGCCATGTGGTGGACGCCTCAGGCGCTAGCCGTTGGCTGGCGCGCAGTCTTCAGTTGTCCGTCCAAGATTTTTCGCCACGGCTGGTGGCGCGCTACGCGTACTTTGAGGGAGAGTTGGGGGTCATCCCTGAATTCCGCGAACACGCTTGTGGCTGGACCTGGCTGGCCCGGGTGCGCAAAGATCGCTGCCAATGTGTTCAGCTCGGCGCTGTCTGACGCCGCCCCGCCGCCCTGCGATTCTCTTCCTCCGGATGTCCGCTTTCGCGGCGCCGACGTCACTTGGCGACTGGTGCCGGAATGTGCCGGCGCGGGGTATTATCTTTGCGGCGATGCCGCGGCTGTGCTGGACCCGGCGGCATCCAGCGGAGTTGCGCGGGCGTTGGCCAGCGGGCTGAAGGCAGCGGATTTGATCGTCCAAGTTACACTGAACCGGATGGATTCGCTCGCGGCAGCGGCGCTCTATCGCCGTGGTGCGCGAGGCAGTTCGTCGAGCAGGCGCGGCAACTCGCGGCGCGTTATGGGGAACTGGAGGAACCGCCGGTATGGCTCGATGGCTTGGAGCATAACTTTGCCGAACTTGATAACATCTTTGTGATGGATTGCAAGCTGTCATAGACGCAAAGGAAGAGGACCAATCATGGCAAAGAAAGCGCCGGCCAAAAAAGCGCCGGCTAAAAAAGCGGCGGCAAAGACAACGAATCTGGCCACCTTGACGAAAGCCGGTGTGGTTCCGGCTAACTATCAGAACTTCTCGCCGGCTGAAAAGCAGGCGATCGAGTCGCTGACGGCGACCGAAGTGAGCACGATTATCTCCACCAAGACCAAGTTGGGGGCGGGGTTCTTTCCTAAACACGCCACGCACGGGATGTTTTACTAGGAATCCCGCGAGAATTGGCATACGCATCGTCACTCAATAGTCAAATCATAAGGGCCAAGATCGAGCTCTTCGGCCGGCGGCTGGGACACACTGCCCACCTGTTCTGGACCCACCCGCAATTCCCGCGGCTCTATCGGGAATACATCTACCAAAGCCACTCCATCATTCGTGCCAGCGTGCCTCTGATGCAGGCCGCCGAACAGGCCTGCCAGTTGCCGCAACACTCGGGCGACCCTGCGCTCCAGGGCTTTGGACGCTATCTGCGGCACCACATTCCCGAGGAGACCGGGCACCACGAATGGATCGTCAATGACGGCGAAGCGCTGGGGCTTGACCGGCAGTCGATTCTTGAACGGCTGCCCAAGGAAAGCGCGACCGAGTTGGTGGGTGTCCAATATTACTGGATTCATCACTACAGCCCCATAGCGCTGGCGGGCTTCATCGCCACCATGGAAGGCGGTGTGCCGCCGGCCGAATTCTTCAAAGAAGTTGCTGCCCGAAACAATCTTTCTCTCAAATGCTTCAGCAGTTTTCTGTACCACGCCAAGATCGATCCGCAGCACAAGCGGGATCTGGACGAGGTGCTGGATGCGCTGCCGTTGACGACGGCCCAATTGGAGCTGATCGGCATCAGCTCGCTCAGGACCATCCGCATGATGACCGGGATCATGGAAGATATCATTCAAGCCGGGCTGGAGCAAACCGGGCTGGAGTCCGGCTTGGCCGAATCGGCCATGTCCGCTAGCGCGACGCGGTAATCATCCAGCGCCCGAAATCGCCAGTTTTCAAATGGCGCACGTGGCGGAATCCGGCGGCGCGCAGCATTTGCGAATATTCCTTAAACGTATAGACCGTGCCGTGCGCGCTGGTGGCGAGCAGCGTCAGCGCGAAGGCGGCATCCGGGACAGGCGATATCCGGTCCGCATTGAGGATGAAATCGATCAGCGCGATGCGGCCGCGGGGTTTCAGCGCGGCCCGGATCTTCTCGAAAGAGCCGGATATTGTCGGCCTGGTCGAGATGGTGCGTGAAGTTGGCGGCCAGCACCAAGTCGTATGGGCCGCCGAAGCCGGTTTCTAATGCGTCGCCTCGAATCGGATGGTAGCGCTTAGCCACTCCTGCCTGACGGGCGTTTTCGATGGCTACTTTCAAAACGCGCGTCGAATCGAGCGCGAAGATTTCCGCTGATGGATTTTGGGCCGCGATAGCGATTCCGTACAAGCCGTGGCCGGCAGCTAGATCCAGAACTTGAATCGGCCCGGCGGAATCCACTTTGAGCGCGGCAGCCGCAAATTCGGCGACCGGCTGGGCAAGCGGCGCCATGGAGCGGGCATATTCCAGCCAATCCAAATCCGCCGAACCTGCTCCGCGCTCGACAGTCTGCCGGAGGCGGCAGAACGCGGCCACAGTGGCATCACCGGCCAGAAACTTCACGGCGCTTCCCAGATATGCGGGCGAAGTGGCGGTCAAATAGAGCCGCGAATTGAGCGTAAGACTGTAACGGGCGCCGCGCTTCAACAGGTGCCCTTGCACCGTCAGGTAATCGCACAGCGCACCGAGACCGCGCTCGGAGGCATGGACGGCGGCGGCCAATGCTCGAACGGTATTGGCGCCGGCGGCGATCCGGGTGAACAAGTCCATCTCAATGGCGGTTCGCAGAGCGAGCGCGCGCTCAAAGGCCCGGAACTCGTCCAACAGCCAGGTGGGGTCGGGAGCGGTCATCGATCTTGAGCACCTCCAGCTAGGGTCCTTAGTAGCGCGGATCGCCGCGCAGTTTGTCGAAGCTGGTACTCCACACGAAGCTCAGCATGATGGGATCGCGGTGTTGGATGCTTTCTTCGGCCCAGCGGAACGCCGCGTCGCGATCGTCCAGGGCGGCGGCGATCAGGAAGGAATAGAACGCGCGCGAGTGGCGGTTGTGTTCCAGCCCCAGTTCGGCGATGATCTCGCGGGCCGCTTCCACTTTGCCGGCGGCGGCGTAGGCGGCGCCCAAGGCGCCCAATGTCATGCCCCAGCGTCCGGCGGTGCGCGCCAGGTGTTCGGCTAACTCCACCGCTTCGGCGATGCGGCCTTGACGGATGCGGAACCGTATCAGGATCCATTGGCCGCCCACAAAGTTGTGATCGAGTGCATTCACGCGGTCGAGGACCTGCGCTTCTTCTTCCTCCCGGTGCGAGCACTCGAGCGCAATCGCAAGGTTCGCGAGGACGGCTGGCGTTAACGGGTCAATCGCCAGCGCCCGATGCTGGCTTTCGACGGCCTCTGGCAGACGCGCCCAAGGGCAAGAGCAGGTAGATCGTTTTGCTATGGCAAGCCCACAGCGAATGCGGATTCAGTTCCAGGGCGCGATCGAAATGGAATTCGGCTTTCACCCAATCGAAATCGTTGAGGGCGTAATAGGAGGCCAGGATATGATGCGCGTCGGAATTGGACGGATCCAGCCGCAAGGCTTCGCGAGCGGCCTCTACCGACCGCTGCATGGCTGCGCGCGGTTCAGCCATGCCGACTACCATTTGGCCCCAATGATTCAAGGCAATGCCGACATGCGCCGCCGCGTATGCCGGGTCGATGGCGACGGCCCTTTCAAAGTGGGCCAGGGCCTTGGCTTGATCCGCCGGATCGAAGCGCAGAAAATGATACCGCCCCTGCAGTACCGCTTCGTAAGCGGCGAAGTGAGCCGTGGGCGCTTTCACCAGCTGCTGCGGAGTCAGGCTAACCTTGAGCTCGTTCGCGATGGCGTTGGAGATCTCATCTTGGATGATGAAGACGTCGATCAGCTCGCGGTCGAAGCGCTTGGACCAAAGCTGCGCGCCATCGCGGCCGGAAATGAGCTGCGTATTGATGCGAATCCGGTTGCCGGCGGTGCGAACGCTGCCTTCCAGCACGTGGTCTACGCCCAGCGCTTCGGCGATGCCGCGGATATCCTGCACCTTGTCTTTGAACGCGAACGAGGACGTGCGGGCGACAACCTTCAGGCCGGAGACGCCGGAAAGCGCATTGATGATGTCTTCGGCCAGGCCTTCGCTGAAGTAATCGGTGTCGTCGCCGGAGCCGGTCATGACGAAGGGAAGTACCGCGATGGAAGGTTCTTTTCGGGTTAGGGACTCGGCGGCTTTTTCCAGAACCGGGCGAAGTTCGCTCATGCTCTGGAAACGTTCCGCGGGGCGTTTGCGCAGACAGCGGGCGACCAGGCGCGCAACCTCGGGAGAAGCTTCCAGCGGCGCGGGCTCGCTCTCTCGGATGGCCGCCAGCACCGTTTGCATGGTCTCGCCGGAGAAAGGACGCCGGCCGCTGAGCAACTCATGAAGGACTACGCCGAAGGAAAAAATATCCGACCGGGCATCCACCATGTCGCCGACCGCTTGTTCGGGCGACATATAGGCGGGCGTTCCACTCACGTCGTTCGCTGTCAGCTGCACGGTGGCGACATCGTCCCCGAATTTGGATGCGGCCGCGCTCGCATGGGAAGCTGCATGGGAGCGCGCATGGGGAGCCGGCGTCAGCACGGTCCTGGTGTCCATCCGTTCCCGCCTCGGCGCCGAGGCCAGCCTGGCCACGCCAAAATCGAGCAGCTTGAGCCGGTCGCCGGTCACCAGAATATTGGCCGGCTTCAGATCGCAATGGATGATGCCGCGGGTATGCGCGGCATCCAGCGCCGCCGCGATCTGCAGCGCGAATTGCAGTGCCGTGGATTCAGGCAGCGGACCCTTCAGGGGAACGCCATCCACGTACTCCATTACCAGATAGTTCGGGCCGACGTCGTAAATGGCGCAGATATTCGGATGATTGAGCGCGGCGATGGCGCGTACCTCGTGATCGAAGCGCTCGATAAACTGCTCGGCCACCACTTTGATGGCGACATCGCGTCCCATGCGCGTGTCAGTGGCGCGATAAACCTCGCCCATGCCGCCTTTGCCGATGGTCGCGACAATCCGGTATGGACCGAGTTGCTCGCCTGGAGCCAGCATTGGAGACCAGTGTAGCGCGAGGATGGTGGTTGGTTATTGGTGATTGGTTGTTGGTTATTGGCTGTTGGTGGCCGGTATCACCAGATCGGTGCACATGAGCCGCAACACCTGAGCCGCGTCGAGCGGCAGCCCGACAATCCTGGCATCGCGGCCCGCACCAAGGACCTCCGTGAGCAGGTCCTTCTTGAGGGCAATCCATCCGCCTGGCGTTTCGTAACTGACAAGGAAATGCCCTTCCCGCCGCCCCGCCAGCAGTTGCGCCCGATCATATGGCTCAGCCTTGTGCGCCGCCACAATCTGCCTGTCCGAAGAGCCGAAATACTCGGACGGCAGTTCCGGAATCGCCGACGCCTTCGAATCAGTCTCAGGGTCGTCCCCGGACACGATATACAGGCGCCCGGTTCTTGAACCGTCGCATGCCTCGGCATTTGAATCGCGCCGCTTGAGCTCGCTCTCGATGCGGTTGTAAACGTCTTCGGCGAACTGTTGCGGGTAGTCGTACAACCGTTGTACTTCGCGGTCGATGTGGGGCAATTTCCGCCAGCCGTTCACCCAGGCGAGCTTTGCCGCGCTGGTGTCCCCATCGTCCAGGATCTCAGAAAGACATCCTCCAGGCTGAATCGCGTTTCGGCATCGTGCTGCAAGGCTTTGAGCGCCATGTGCTCGATGAGATGGGATGGCAACCCGAATATAACTCCGTATGGAGAACAGCCGCCGTCAACCGGCCTGAAACGCGGGAAATCGTCACGCAACGGCTTGATCAATCGGTCAATTAGTGCACTGTACTCTTTTAGCAGCCGCACATGCCGCTGTCCCAGGGGCGAATAAACGACATGGCCCTCGCAGCTTCTCGGTTTTGCCTCTGCCGGTCGATGAAAACGTGCTCGATCATGCTGTAAGCGCTCAACAGGTCGACGCGATTCAGAAACAGCTCGGGATCGGCGGATATGCCCTGACAGATGGCTCCCGCCATGTCGAGCCGCATTCGCTCATCGCCGCTCTGCAATGCGCGGTCATAGGCTTTGAGCAGCGCCACGAGACCTTGAACCAGCAGTGCGAAATCGAGCGCATTGGAGGTGCGCGTGCGAAGAACGACGCTATGCTCGTTGATAGACGACGCCATCCTTCGTGCAGTAGTGACGAATCTGTGAGGTCAGATGCCCGCCAAGCATTCGAACATGGGCCTTCTGGATTTCGAGCGCGTCCGCTTCCGGAAGCGTCTCTGTGACCTGCCGGGCGACCTCGAAATAGGGCGCCAACTCATCGGTAATGAGGCTCTGCGCCAATGGAATCAGCCAGCGCGCATCGCGCACGATCACGGGCTGATCGGCTGGTGAGCTTCTCCAGAGCTCATCGAGCACGCCTTGAATTTCCGCGAGCCGCCCGCCGCTCCTTGCGAGCTGCCCGGGCCCTCATCCCGGCTACCTCATCCCAGATGCCGCATGCTCAGAAACTGGAGACACCGGAGTACATACAAGTTGAACAGCGTGTGCGCGTAGTGCATGCGGCCGTTGCGGCCCGGCCACCGCGTCTGCTGCCAGCAATAAAAGCCGCGAATCATCATCTCCGCCGGATGGATCAGGTCGTTATGCAGATCCTGAACCTGACGAGGTCTGAATCCCCCGGCCCAATGCGCTTCTTCCAGTTGGCCTCTGAGACGTTTTTGGCTGGCGGTGGCCGCAGTGCGTGCAAAGAAGCAATCCTCGAAATGGCGGGACAAAAGAGAGTGGTCCTGCAGGTACCGGATCGGCTTTCGCTGGGCGTTCAGAACGGCCTCTATGCTCTCGACGATATCTTCGCGATGCGTCAGAAACAGTCGCAGCAGCTCAACGTCCCGATGAATCCGCACCCATTCGAGAGAGAGTATAACGAGGGATTGAGCGGGATGGGGCGTGGGTCGGGTTCTCAAATACGCTGTCGCTCCGGCGTTTCAGGCACACATAAAATCCAATAAGGAGACTTTCCAATGAAACACAACACCATGTTGACCGTCGCATCTCTGCTCTCGCTCCTCTTGCTGACGCTTCACATTACGGACGACATCGTTCGTGGGATATCGAAGGCCGAGAGCTCAAACATTGCGCTGATCGTCCTCGCGGTCTTGCTGTACGGGACACTCGTGCTCCCTGAACGGCGATCGGGGCACGTCATCATCCTGCTCATCGGATTGATGGCAGCAGCCATGCCCGTCATGCACATGAGGGGGGCACATTACGGCGATATCGCCAAATCCCCCGGCGGCTTTTTTTTCGTCTGGGTACTCTGGGCGCTCGGCGGGCTAGGGGGCTTCACCGTGATCCTCTCGGCGCGCGGGCTGTGGGATCTGCGACGGAGGCGGCCCCAGTAGTCCAGGGCAACGGACGGTGGTTCGCCATCTCGAAACTTGTAGCCGCTGGTGCAATCTAACGTTGTAATGAGCGCGCAACCACTCCCAAGTCCCCTGCAAGAGAGCATATGGAACTTCGTCCGGGAAGAGATCCGGCGGTATGAAGATAGGATTGGCGCCAAGGTCGCCGAATACGAGATTCACCTGAGCGAAGCCGGCCAGATTGAGTCGAGGTGCTTGCCACCGAAAGCGCCAATGATGCCGCCATAGACGAAGGCCTTGAAGAGGCCGGTTCCAAGGCCGAGGTAAACAGGCTCAAGGAGCGGGAAATCCTTGCCGGGGAAATTGAGAAGAAGGACTGAAGGAGACACTATGAAGGAAGTGGTTTATCCAGCCTTGTTGATGGCTACTGTAGGGATCTTATTGGCCGCGGGCCCGGAAGGCTTCGTGGGCATGTGGAAGAGCGATCCCGGGACCCCCACCATGACCCGTGATCTGGCACTCGATGGCAAAGTCATCGTGATGACCGAGCATATACCCGGCCGCAACGGCGGGCCCGAAACCATCATGATTCGCAAATATCCTACCGACGGCAGTACCGCGACGATGGACAAAGGTTTTTGGGCTGGCGCCACGGCGACCGGAAAGATGGAGGGGAACGTCCTCACCGTGGACACCACGCAGGCGAATGGAACGATCTGGCACGATGTCTGGACCCTTTCGGAGGACGGCAAGCGCTACACCGATGAAATGTCGAGCACTCCTCCGCCGGGCGGAGCACCAGGCGGCCAGGACGGAAAAGGTGGCCGTGGCCGCGGGCCCAACAAGTTCAGCTACACCAAGGAGTAGCGAATTTTCGGCGCTGAGCGAGAATCCGGACGGGTGTTCGCGTCAGCCTCGCCGCGCTGCCTCGATGGCGGCGACGTCGATCTTCCTCATCGTCATCATCGCCTGCGAAAGCACGCTTTGCCTCGGCGCCACCAGCCGCAAGGGCATCGGTTAGCGCGCGCGGGGTGATCTGCCAGGAGAGGCCCCAGCGGTCCTTGCACCAGCCGCACTGGCTTTCCGTGCCGCCATTGCCGACGATCGCGTTCCAGTAACGGTCCGTCTCTTCCTGATTGTCCGTCGCGATCTGGAAGGAAAAGGCCTCGGTGTGCCTGAACGCCGGGCCGCCGTTGAGACCGAGACAGGGAATGCCCACAACGGTGAACTCCACCGTCAGCACATCGCCTTTCTTGCCGCCCGGATAGTCACCGGGAGCCTTGTGAACAGCGGTCACTTTACTATCCGGAAAGGTGGCGGCGTAGAAGCGCGCCGCCTCATGCGCGTCCTTGTCGAACCATAGGCAGATGGTGTTCTTTGGCTTCATGTTCATTCCTCGATCATGCCAGCTTGCAACACGCGTTGGGTGCTAGTGAGCCGCCTGCGCCGGCGCTCCCAGTCCTTGAGGAAAGGTGAAGAAATCGTCCGGATCGTAGACTTTTTTGACCTTCAGCAACCTGGGGAGGTTAGCGCCAAAGTAGGCGTTGCCGAAATCTTCGATCCGGCGGTTGGGATAGTTCTGGTAAGAGTGGCCGTTCGATAGCGGCTGGAGCACACCGTCGAATTGATCCACGTACGCCGTGGCTGACTCGCGCGACATTTCACGCAGCCAGAAGGAGAACAGGAATACATCCATGGAAGCCGTGCGATGGCAGAAGGCAGTGGCGTCGGGTGCGATAGCGTTGACGGCGCCACCATAGGCTTCGAAGCCGATAAAGTTGTCCTCGTTCGGAGACGCGCGGTAGAGCTCGATAATGGCCGAGCATTCTTCTAGCGTCAGGTAGCGCTCCACGATATGCGACTTCGCAAGCGACCGCGCCGAGTAGGGCACCTCGGGCGGAAGCACGGTGGGATACGTGAGCAGATATATATTCAAATCGCGATAGGTCCCGCTGCGCCAGATGTCGCGATATTGATTCACATCCGGCATCAACTTGAGGAGCGGTTCCAGCGCCTGCTGGCACTCGGCTTCCGAGCCGTTGAACATGCCTCGAACTAAAAAGTAAGGCGCCAGGGTCTGGTTATCGGGTCCTAGGGTATAACCCAGCATGGCTTCGTTACCGAGATTCGGCGGGGCCGCATTGCCGGTGAAATTCGCCTGCCAAACCTGGAGAGCCTGGCTGGCAGCCGCGATCTGCTCGACGGTTTGGAGCGGCCACTTGAACCCGAAGCCCCAAACCGGGCGCAGCTCCTGCAAATGATATTCGATTTCCAGCAACACGCCAAAGTTGTTGCCGGTGCCGCCGCGAATGGCCCAGAACAGGTCGGGATTCTCCTTGGCATTGGCTCGCACAACGCTGCCATCGGCCAGCGCCATTTGGACACCCAGCACATGATCGCAATTCATTCCGAACATCAATGAGGTGAAGCCATACCCGCCGCCTTGCATGTAACCCGCTACGCCCACTGTTTCGCAGCCCCCTCCCGGCATGTGAAGCCCGTACAATTCAAGCGCGGCATTGATCTGGGCGAAATTGGCGCCCGCTCCCACCCAAGCGATTCGCGCGTCCGGATCCACGCGCACGTAGTTAATCCCGCTGACATCGATCACCATGTGGTCATTGACCGAATAACCCGCGGTGCTGTGCCCGCCCGACCGGCAGACCGGCTGCAATCCAACTGCTTTGGCGAAGCGGATGCAACGGACCACATCGGCGAATCCCGAGCAGTAGACGATAATCTGCGGAAAATGCTGGAACGCGTTCATGAACGTGGTGCGGTTCATCGCGTAGCTCTGATCCTGCGGCAGGACGATGTGGCCCACCAGTTCTTGACTGAGCTGGGTCACCTGGGCGGCCGTAAATTTTAAATGGCCGGAATGTTCCTGAGAAAGGTTACTTACGTCGTGCCAACGAAGCATCCGTCTCATGTTTGATGAGTATACGCTGTTTGCCTGGCTCAAGTGAGTCGTAATTAGACAGACCGTTACATTGCCTGGAGTAACCAGTGGTTCTTCGCGATTCGTCTTATTATCAGGAGATCCAAAATATATGACCGCAAAATCGTTATTTATCGTTGGCGCAATGACTCTTGCAAGTCTGGGCATCGCTAGCGCAAAGACCTATGACATTACCCTAACCGCGCCCGCAAAGGCCGGAGCCACCGATCTGAAGGCCGGCGAATACAAGCTCAAAGTCGAAGGATCGCAGGCTGTGTTCACGGACGCGCAGGACGCGAAGTCCGTCACCAGCGTCCCCGTCAAGGTCGAGAACAGCGGCAAAAAGTTCGATTATACTTCTGTGGAATCCACCGATCAGAACGGCGTGACTAACATCCACGCAATCGATCTGGGCAACTCCAATACGCGACTTACCGTAGGCCAGTAACTACCCGCTCCAACTGCGTCAACAGGGCGTCGGGGATCTCAATCGCATTCTCGGCGAGACGCCTCTCGCGCTCTCGCCGTGAGCGGTCGAACGGCATGCGGACCGGTGAACCACCCGCCACCGGCCGCGCCGACCGCACCGCATCTGCGAAAGCCGACACGCTTTGGCGAAATGTCTCGGCTGGGCCCATCAGGTCCGGCCGCATGGCAATGATGATGTAGCCGAAGCCGGCGAGTTCGGGTGGAATCGGCGGCGAGCCTGCCAGGATGCCGAGAAGTTGCACCACGATGCCGAGGCCGGAGCCTTTGTGGCCACCCCACGTCGCAAATGCGCCGGCGAGCGCGGCTGCGGGATCGCGAGTCGGCAGTCCGTCACGATCGAACGCGGTGTTGTCAGGCAGGTCGTTCCCCAGGCGGCGCGCGAGTGTCACCTCCGCGTGGATGATCGCCGATGTGCCTGCGTCGAAAATGACGGGTTCGTCCGCGCTCGGAAAACCGAAACAGATCGGATTGGTTCCGAGCCGGCCCTCAGTGGCTCCGTGCGGCGCGACCCAGGGCGACGCGTTTGAGGCGATCATGCTCACCAAGCCGCGCGCGGCCGCCATTTCCGCGTAATAAGACAGCATGCCCGTGTACCAGGTGTCGCTAGCGCCTACCACCGCGATCCCGGCCGCCTCTGCCTTTTCGATCGCAATGCTCGTGGCGCGATGCGCGACGATGTATCCGATGTGGTCGCCGCCATCGATGCGCGCGGAGACGGGCGTCTGATGCAGTATGCTGATCGGACGGCGATGATCGCCCTGGCGCTCTATCCGCTCGGCGATACTGATGGCTCGCGCCAGTCCTCCATAGCCCTGCCCCCGCAGCTCGCAATCCATCAGGTGGTCGGCGATTAATTCAGAGTCTGCGGCATTGTGGCCAAGCGCTGCCATGACGCGCGCGGCCAGCTGATGGGCTTCTGGAATGGTCAGTCGCATGATCACTCCTAGCGTATATTAGGAAATCCGCCATGCTGCATAACCCGCGCACACTTCATGGCCGAGGCCGGCTATGCCACGGCGGAAGAGGCCCGCGAGTACCTGAGAGCGTGTGACGAGACACTCCGAGCATTCACCTAGGACGAGGAAGTAGTCATATGGCTCGACCACCGGCTGGGAGAACTGACGGCGAGCCAATTGGCGTCGCTAGTCGACACGCGCCTTGCGGTCGCCGAGGCGCAGTTTCGCGAAGTTGCGATGACGGAAGAAGGACGGAACGTCGTGGGCCGCGCGGACCACATCCAACTGAACGGCATCGATCGATGGCTGGGCGGCGTTCATCTGAAGGGCGCCGAAGCCCAATGGCGCTGGAATCGCGCGGCTGCACGGATTACTGCGAGAGCGTGATGTCGCGGCGAAGAGTGAACCTGATTCTGGTCTGCGCTGGAATGACGATGACGAAGGCCTTGGCTGCGCCGGCCGCTGCACCACCCGCTGCGTTATGGCCGAAAATCCCGCCCAGCGCGGCGCCCACGGCCGCTCCGCCGATCACTTTCTTTTTGCTGCGCTCAGCGCTCTGTTTTTCGAAGACGCTGGAGCGCGGGGTGTAATCTGTTCCGTTAATGGTTAGGTTGACGAGTTGCAGTTGAACATCGGTGCGCGGGGCAATGGGAGCCACCGCCAGGTTGATCAGCGACACGGTTGCGTCCGTGCCGGCCGGGATAGCCTCGGTGCCATTCACATCAACCGCCGCATCCACGCTCGCGCCAAATTTGTCGCCGACCATATTCATGGAAGAATCCACGGGGTCGGAGAGGCGGACAGCGACCACCGTCCCAGCCGGAATTACGAGCGGCCCCTGATCGGCGTTATTGTCCGGAGCGTTTGCGTCCGGCGCTCCGGGTGCCACGGCAACACCAGCCACCGGGGCTCCAGGCACGACGGCCACGCCTGGCACGACGCCCACGCCAGCGGCCGGGACGCCGCCGGCATCCAGGGGCCCGCCGGGCTGCCCGGGGACGGCACCGGCGTCAGGCTGACCCGGAACTCCGGGTGAAGTGACGGGTGCAGCGCCTGGCGTGGCGGTCGCGTTATTGGCGGCGCTCTGCGCTGGCGCAGTGACAGTATGACCGCTCAGCCGTTCGCCGAGCCGTTTGGCTGCATCCGGAAAAGCGGCGGCCAAGAAACCGGCCAGCGCGAGAACACCCACTAGTCCCGCTACCAAGGCTTTACGCCCTGTCATGGAAGGGGTGGAGACCGCCGCTGGCTTCGCCGCCTGAGGTGGAACCGCCACAATCACTGGCGCAACGGCGGTGGCCTTCGGAGCCGCTGGAGCCGCCCTTTCCATGAAAACAGTTTCCGGAAGCGCGACTGCGGCGGGCGCCTGAGGTGCCACGCCTTGGGCTTGATCCAGAGCCGCGCCGAATTCCTCCACGCTCTGATATCGAGCGTCCGGATTTTTCGCGAGCGCCTTGAGAACGGCTTTCTCCAGGCCTATCGGAACATAGGGAAAAACGCTGGTCAGCGGCGGCGGCGGAGTATTCACGTGATCTGCCATGATTTGGTAGTCGCTATCGGCGCTGAACGGGACCTTGCCGGTCAGCATTTCGTACAGTGTTACGCCGAGAGAATAAATGTCCGACCGGAAATCCACGGCGCGATTCAAAAATTGCTCGGGTGACATGTACAAGGGAGCGCCTATCTGCGCTCCGCTCTTCGCCACGCCGCGGGCACTCACGGCTTTCGCAACTCCGCAATCCATCACCTTGACTGTGCCTTGGCGGTTGAGCATTAAGTTGCCGGGCTTGATATCGCGATGAACGATGCCCATCCGGTGGGCATATCCGATGCCCGCGAGCGCCTGCCGGAATAGCGAAATTGCCTCTTCGCTCGGGATCGGGCCCCGGCGCTTCACCATCTGCTCGAAAGTTTCGCCTTCGACGAACTCCTCCACCATCAGAGGACGGCCGTTCTCGATCAACAGCGCGTACAGCGTGGCAAGATTGGTGTGATTGAGATTCGCCAGCGCCTTAATTTCAGTACGGAATCGTTGCTCCAATTCGGGATTGCCGCTCAGTTCGGTGTTAAACGCCTTGATGGCGACGGTGCGGTCCAAATTGACGTCGACGGCTTTGTAGACGATACCCATGCCGCCTTCGCCAATCTTTTCGAGAATTCGGTAGTTCCCAATTTCCGTTCCGATCATGTATCTAGCGCCCCCGAAATCGCTCGCTGGTCCCGCTGCCTTTTTAGATCAATTAGTATACACCTAGTTCCCCGGGCGTAAAATTAGAGCATGGAACTCGTGCAGCCTCGGTGACCGACGCCTCCATCCTCGAGCACGTCGCGCGCTTGCCGCATGCCCGGGCGACGTTCAAGCAGTTGGTCCGCGAGCTCGGGCCTCGCGTTGCATCACGCGACGAGCTGGAGCAAGCTCTGGATCGCTTGATCGACCGCGGCCAACTCATCGAAGTCCGCTCCGGCCATTTTGTGGTCGCCCGCTTCAGCCGGGAATATGCGGTCGGCCGCTTGAATATGCATCGCGATGGCTACGGGTTTCTGATTCCCGATCATCCCGTTGAAGGATTGCGCGGCGATGTCTACATCCCGCGCGAGTCCGCGCAAGCCGCTATGCACGGCGATCGCGTGGTAGTGCATATCGCGAGAATTGAGAAGGACGGCCGCGCCGACGGCGAGATCGTCAAGGTCCTGCGCCGCGCGCACCAGACCGTGGTCGGCGAGTTTCGGATTCGGAAGCGCGGAAATTTTGTGGAGCCTCATGACGAGAAGATTCGCCAGTGGATCCAAATTCCCGCAGGCATGGAAGTGCCTCCCGCATCGGTGAATCGCGATCGCGTCGGCGTCGCGCCGGTGGAAGTCCACTCCCCCGAGGATCTCGACGGCATGGTTGTCAACGCGGAAATTCTCGAGTTCCCGGAAGGCGGTGGCTACGCGGTTGGACGAGTGATCGAGATCCTCGGCCGCCCGGATGATTTCGGCGTGGATGTCGAAATCATGATCCGGAAGCATCACATCCCGCATCAGTTTCCGCCGGAAGTCCTGGAACAAGCGCAGCGTTTTGCGAACACCATTCAATTGGACGAACTCACCGGACGCAAGGACTACCGCTCGCTCGACATCGTCACCATCGACGGCGAGACCGCGCGCGATTTCGACGACGCCGTCTGGGTGGAACAATTGCCGAATGGCAACTATGCGCTGCATGTTCACATCGCCGACGTCAGCCACTACGTCAAGCCCGGCAGCCCCATTGACGAAGAGGCATCCCTGCGCGGCACCAGCGTCTATTTTCCCGACCGCGCCGTTCCCATGCTTCCGCTCGAGCTCTCGACCGAGATCTGCTCGTTGAAACCAGGCGTCGACCGGCTGGTACTTTCCGTCGAACTGGAGATCGACCGGCGCGGCGACATCCTGGCGCAAACCTTTGGACGCGGTGTGATCCGAAGCGTTGAGCGGATGACCTACACCGATGTTCACGCCCTGCTGGAAGGTGACGCGGCCTTGCGTGAACGCTACGGGCGTTTAGTGGAACGGTTCGAGTTGATGCGTGAGCTGGCGCTGCTCCTGAACAAGAAGCGCATCCGGCGCGGGGCTATCGATTTCGACATGCCGGAGCCTCTGATCCAATTCGACGAGTTCGGTGAAATGGCCGCGGTCACGCGCAGCGTTCGCAACATCGCGCACCGCATCATTGAGGAGTTTATGCTCTCGGCCAACGAAGCCGTTGCTTCGCATTTGGAGCAGGCCGGGATCGCATCGATTTTCCGCATCCATGAAAAGCCGGATCCCAAACGCGTGATGGAGTTCGAGGAAATCGCCACGCACTTCGGTTATTCGCTGGGCATCGGCGCGATTCCGGTAAAGCGCTTCCGCACGCCCATGCGCCGGCGTGACGGCAAAATGGTGCAGCGCGATATTGTTCTCGCGAGCGATAGCGTTAATATCTCTTCGCGGAATTATCAAAAGCTGATCGCGCAAATCGAGGGAAAGCCCGAGGAGCGCATTCTGAGCTACCTCATGCTGCGCTCGTTGAAGCAGGCGCGCTACAGCGCCGATAATCGCGGCCACTTCGCTCTGGCGGCTTCGAGTTACACGCATTTTACGTCACCCATCCGCCGCTACCCCGACCTGATCGTGCATCGGATCCTGGATGCATCGTTCAACGCCCAGCGCGATCTGATCTCGCCGGAGCGTCTGGAATCGATCGCCCACGATTGTTCCGAGACCGAACGCCGCGCCGCCGACGCAGAGCGCGAGCTGGTCGAATGGAAAAAAGCCCGTTTTATGGAGGACCATGTGGGCGAAGAGTTCACCGGGCTGATCACCAGCACCACACGTTTCGGATTTTTCGTCGAGCTTGAGAACCTGTTCGTCGAAGGCCTGGTTCCCATCGACACACTTCCTGGCGACCGTTACATGTTCCAGGAAAAGGTGCGCAAGATCGTCGGCCAACGCACCCGGCGCGAGTTCAGCATCGGCGATACAGTCAGGGTGCTTCTGGACCGCGTGGATCCGGTGGAGCACAAACTGCAGTTTTCACTGGTTGAGCCGGTGACGGCCGGCAAAAAGCGCCGCCGGGCCGATTAGTCCCCATTACCCAGCCGGGACCAAAGGAAGCGGTCAGCAGGCGCTACCCTGGGCGGATATTATATATGCACTGGCTATGATCTATTCACGTAGCACGCTCATTTTCTCGCTCGCCGCGGCAGCATCGGTTGCAGGGTTTGTGACTCTCCGCATGGCCGGCGCCGCTGCGCCATCCACTTCGGTTCAGTTCAGCACGCACCTGATCACCGACCAGCTGCGGGGCGGCTATAGCGTAGCCATCGCCGACGTCAATCACGATGGCAAGCTCGATATCATCCCGGTGGCCGCCGGCCAGCCCGAGCTGGCGTGGTACGAGAATCCCGGCTGGGAACGCCACGTCATGATCAACGACAAAAAGGCGATGCTGTGGGCTTCGCCCGCCGACATCGATGGCGACGGCATTCCCGAATTCGCGTTGCTCGCCGACTTCGGCCAGGATCCCAAGACCAGCAAAGGCTCCATCTGGCTGCTTAAGAGCCAGGGCGATCCGAAGGCCATGTGGAAGTCCTATGCGGTGGACGCCGTGCCCACCGCGCATCGCGTCACCTGGGCCGATCTGGAGGGCAACGGAAAGAAAGAGATCGTCATGGCTCCCTTCGTCGGCTTGAAAGGTTGGGAGAATCCAAAGTACAAGGACAACGTGCCGCTGTTGTTCTGGCGCGTTCCCGCCACGCCCGATCAAACGTGGAAGCGCGAGACCGTTGACGATAAGTTGTACGGCGTCGTCCATCACCTGCACGCCGTCAAATGGAATCCGGGCAAACGCGACGACCTGATGGTCGTGGGTTTTGACGGCATCGTGCTCTACACGCCATCCGGCCGCGGCGACAAGCTCCGCTTCGATCGCCAGGTGTTAGCCAAAGGCGATGAGCCAAGAAACGTGCCGGGCGCCGGCGGAATGACGCAGGGCACTAACGATGTTTATCCGATTCACATCAAAGGCAAGCGCTTTCTCGCGGCCCAGGAACCCTGGCATGGCGACGAAATCGTGGTCTACTCGAACAAAGCCGGTGCATGGACGCGCAATGTCATCTTCAAGGGCCTGGTGCAGGGCCATGAGATGGCGGTGGCCGATCTCAATGGCGATGGGCGCGACGACATCGTCGCGGTGGATGTCACCAATCGCGGCCGGCCCACCCCGGCCAGCGTTCATATTTTCTACTCCGAAGACGATAGCGGCACGCAGTGGCGCCATGAGCTGCTGGACGAAAACATGATGGCGGGATCGGGGGTCATGATTGCCGACATAAACGGCGATGGCCGTCCGGACATCATCGCGATCAGCGGTAATTCGGTGAAGTATTACGAGAATCTGGGAATCGCCAAGTAATTACCACGCCGCAGCATTTAGGAAATTGCTGGGACGGAATTCTAGGTTACAATTTTCTGAAGATTCGCTCTAACCATCGATTACGGCGAAACCTACTAATGCGGAGAGCACTCTATCTATAGGAGGTTAGGGCGTTCAATGCCATCGCAAACCGCTACTCGATTTTTCTTTCTCAGTCTTCTGGCCGCGCCCTTACTGGCGCAAACTCAGATCGGGGGCGGAACATGCAGTTCCTCGTCTCTCAGTGGAACCTACGCGGTGTCTCTCACCGGACGGGATGTCACGTCTTCAGGAAACTTCGCCAGCGTGCTCCAGGCGAATGGAACGGCGACCTTCGACGGCCTGAGCGTGGTGAAGCTGGCTCTTGCCGACGACACCAATCAAGGGGTTGCCACACCCCTGGCCTGGTCGGGAACCTATAGCGTGCTGGCCAATTGCATGGCAACCGCGAACATTACCTCCGGCGGCAGCGCGACTTTATCTCTGGCGATTTACAGCGTAGGCGTGAAGAACCCGGTTCAGAACTTTCAGTTGAGTGGGTCCGACGCCACTTACTCTTACTCGGGCAACGGAATCTCGCTACCCCAGTCCGTCACGTGTTCCACCGCGACGCTGGACGGCGTCTACACGTTCAACGGAACCGGATTCGTGCTTGCCTCGGGTGCGGTGAGCGGCGCCGCCAATTCAGCCGGATTATTCCAGTTCGACGGTCAAGGTAATCTAACCGTGAATACGACCACGGCTACCAGCGGAGCTACCAGCAACGCCGTTACTCTAACAGGGTCGTATTCGGTGTCGTCTTCGTCGTCCGATTGCGTGGGATTCGCTACCCTCACCGATTCGAGCTCCAACTCTTATACTTTGAACTTTAGCGTTTACAACCTCGCCACCTCCAGCAACACGTTCCATGTCATTCTGGCATCGCCGACTCTGCAACTCGCCGGAGGGGGGCATGCGGTGTACGGACAGCCGTCCTCCTCCCAAGCGGTGGCGCATGCCATCACGGGTGGAACTTGCAGTACATCTGATCTCACTGGCACCTATAGGTTGGTCCTGAATGGACGCTCAATTTCTTCGGCTGGGAACTATTTAGGGGCGTTCCAAGGGATCGGTACAGCCACATTTGACGGCCAAGGCAACGTGACCTTGGCAGGCACGGACAACACAAATCTAGCTCAAGGGCAGTCGTTTTCGTATAAAGGGACGTATAATCTCGCCAGCAATTGTTCCGGCAACCTGACGATCACAACCACGAGCGCGGCGACATTTGAGCTGGTGGTTTGGAATAGCGGCGCCCAGTTCGACATCGAAGGTTCGGACGCGAACTACGTCTATTCCGGTAGCGGCCTTGACACCGCGCCACAAGCCTGCGCAACGCCCACGCTATCGGGCCCATACACTTTCGCAGCCACCGGCTTCACGCTATCTGGGACTGCGCAAACCGGCTCAGAGGGCGAAGTCGGTGTGTATCAGTTCGACGGGCAGGGGAATGTAACAGCTGCTTATACGCAGATGCAAGCCGGGTCGGCGCCCGTTACGGGAACCGCCAGCGGGACGTACTCAGTCAAGTCAAGCTGCCTGGCTTCTGCCACGCTGGTCAATCCTTCAGGGATAGCGACCTCGCTGAACATAGTGGTTTCAGGCATGAACGGCGAAACCTTGAACTTGCTCCTGGCCAGCTCCACTTTTGTCCGCGAGGGCGCCGCGCATTCGGCCTTTCCCACTCCCAGCGCAAACATCGCGAATGTGGCCAGTTATGCATATAATGCAACGCCACCGGGCAGCATATTTGTAGTGTTCGGGCAGAATTTCTCCACGGATATTAGGGGAGCGACCACTCTTCCTCTTCCCGTCCAATTGCTGAATACCTCGGTGACCGTCAATGGCGAAACTGCGCCCCTGTTCTACGTGAGTTCCAATCAGATCGACGCTCAGATGCCCTGGGACATTCAGGGAAACACGGTGGCGTCGGTGGTTGTGACGAACGGAAGCTCGGTCAGCAACGCAGGGGCAGTCTACGTCCCTGCTACTGGAACCCCCGGGATTTCGTCTTCCAACAATCGCGCTCCGGTGGTGAATGCGGATGGCAGCGTGAACTCTCCCTCCCAGCAAGCCAAGGTGGGAGATGAGGTGGTGGTGTATTTCACCGGCGGCGGACCAGTGCAAGCCTCGGGCCCACTCACAACCGGTGACGCCGCGCCTCCCGGACAGTCGCCGGTCACCGGCAATAACTCCCTCACCGTGGGCGGTGTCGCGGCCAACTTGATCTATATGGGCTTGACCCCGGGCTCGGTCGGATTGTATCAGGCGAATTTTAACGTGCCCACGCTGCCCAAGGGCGTTTACCCGGTGGTGATCACGATCGCGGGATTCTCGTCGAACAATCCGGTCATGAACGTGTCGAATTAGTCGGCATGGCGGAGCCGCCGATAATATCAGAGCGAAAGTCCCTAGACCCACCGCTCACAACCCACAGCCTGCCAGCGTGTATGATGACTCAATGCAGAAAATGAAAGCCGCCCTTATTGCCGGCCTAACGTTCTCGATGCTCACCGCGGGCGCCATGTTCGCGCAAACCGGGGCGCGGGAATCGCCCGGCGCCGCCACCGGAGTCCGCGCCATCATCCACTCAGTCGCCGACCTCGACAAAACCGTCGGCTTCTATCGCGACGGACTAGGTCTCCAGATGTCAGGGCCCGGCGGAAAGCCCGCCACCACGCTAGCCGCGCCTGAGGCTCTGGATGAAGAACTCTCCAAGTTCACCGCGACCCACGGCGCCAAGTTTCGCAACGCGACGTTCAAAATTCCGGGCGCGAAATTGGATCTTGAGCTGACCGAGTTCACCGACACCCCGCGCAAGAACGTTCATCCGCATATGCAGGATCCCGGCGCGGCAACATTGGTGCTGGTGGTTCGCGATGTCGACGCCGCGCTCGCGGGTGTCAACAAGACCGGCGGTTCCGTGCTCAGCATCGGCGGCCAGCCCATGAAACTCGGCGGTGAGAATAGCAAGAGCCGATCCGTTTTCGTTCGCGATCCCGATGGCTTCATGCTCGAGCTCGCGGCCATCCAACCGCTTCCCCCGTCTGATTCCCCCGCTAACAGCAACGTCACAGGCGGCCGCATCGGCGTCACAGTCGAAAATCTCGATCAGACTCTGAAGTTCTATCACGATGTCCTCGGCTTTGAAACCAAGCCGGCCGCTGCCGCGTACTCAACGGACAAGACCATTGCATCGCTCATCGACGCGGTGGGCGCGCAGTGGCGCATTAGTACCGCGAAGATTCCCGGTAGCCAGGTGGATTGGGAGTTTCTCGAATTCAAAGGCGTCAAGCGCACGCCGTTCCACTTGGCCGTTCCCGACATCGGATCGCCCGCCGTTTCGGTGCAAGTCAAAGACGTCCACGCCGCGCTCGAAGCCGTCAAAGCCGGCGGCGGTTCCGTAGCTACTGCCGGTGGCCAGCCTGTGAAGCTGGGCCCCGCCATTGGCATTTTCGTTCGCGATCCTAACGGCCTTCTGATCGAGCTGATTCCTGGGTCTTAAGCAGTCGAAAGCAAATCAGGTGCCCGGCCCGGGCGATAATCTCGGTCGGAAACTGGGGCTCTACATCGGCGCGAAACGCGTTCGCGTCCACGATGAACACGTGTGTCTGAGGATGTTTCAGCGCATCGGGCAGTCTGCCGGGTTCCAGGATCGCGACGAAGTAACGATCGCCGTACCACAGCAACTGATTCATCTCGTCAAAACGGGGCGCGCCGTCGTCGTAAAAAGTGATCAGCTCGTTGGGCGCCGTCGCGTGGGTTGACGCCAGCGCGATAGGCCGGGTCTCGGCGGCATGTATATTCACCGGCGGCCAGATCGCGATCGCGATCACACCCACCGCGAGTATTGGCGTTAGCACGCGCAGTCCGTTGCGCACATAGCGTTCGGGCGCGAGCCACAACAATCCGATCGCGGAGAGAATCGCGAACGCAGGATAGGCGGGCAGCATGTAGCGTAGAACACGGCTTTTGGTGATCGCGCAAAGAAGGTACACCACGGCGATCCAGAGAATCAGCAAGCGCAGTTTCGGATCGCGCCGGCGAATGACCAGGACCATTCCCGCAATCATCGCGGGCAGCCACGGCCAATACGATTTCACTACCATCCAGATATATTCGAATGCGCCGGTGTAGCGCCGCCACGGAGGCGAGAGCGATCCATACACTTCCTGGTTCATGTAGCTCGAACTCCGAACGAAAAAATCTGCGCCGTAGCGGTAGATCCACTGCGCGTACCAGGCGATGGGCGGAACGAAAGCCACCAGCAGCCCCGCCATCAGGTAACGCAGCGCAGGCCGGCGGCGATTCACCAGCATGTCGATCGCAAACAAGATTGGAATGCTCACACCCATCAGGGCCCGCGTCAGCTGCGCCAGAGCTGCGAATGCTCCCGCCGCGAGCAGCCAGCGCGGATCCTCGTCGCTCAGCACCCAGCTACACACGGCGGCCAGAAAGAAGAACGTGAACGGAACATCGGTCATGGCACGCGCGGCGTATTTTATAAAGTAGATGCTGGTGGCCATCACGAACATCGCGAGCACGCCGGTGAGAGGATCGCCCGTCATGCGCCGGCCCAGCCAGGCAACCAAAAGAATCACGCCCAACCCGCACAGCGCCGAAGGAAGCTTCGCGAGCGGATCGGAAAGCCCGAAGGGGATGAACAACGCCGCCTGCATCCAGGAGAACAGCGGCGGATGCTCGATCGCCGGACCGCCGTTGCTTTCGATGTCCAGCCAGTGCCCGGATTGAACCACGTGCTTGGCAACTAGCGCGTAGCGCGCGTCGTCGTAGCCCGCGAGATCGCCCGAACGGATCGGCGCCAGCAGCACAATGGCCGAGAGAATGGCCAGGATCCAGAACAACCGGGCGTAGCTGCCGGACATGTACGCATTATCGCCTGGGCTGTGTACCATGGGTTATTCGACGTGCCCGAGCTCCCCGACATCGTGGTGTATATTGAGGCGCTCGAAAAGCGTATTCTCGGACAACCTCTGGAAGGCATCCGGCTGGTCAGCCCATTCCTGTTGCGCACTGCCGATCCGCCGCTAACGGGCGCACTGGGTAAGCGCGTGCGCGAACTGCGCCGCGTAGGAAAGCGAATCGCGATCGGTTTAGGGAATCACCTAGACGAAGATTTGTGGCTGGTGCTGCATCTCATGATCGCGGGACGCTTGCACTGGCAAAAGCGCGGCGCCAAAATATCGCGTCCGCGAGGTCTGGCGGCGTTCGACTTTCCGCATGGAACTTTGACCTGGACCGAAGCCGGGTCGCAAAAGCGGGCGTCGCTGCACGTGGTGCGCGGGGAAACGGGGCTGCGCGCTCTGGATCCCGGAGGCCTGGAGGTGCTGGAGACGGATCTCGATAAGTTCGCCGCCGTTCTCACTTTGGCGAATCACACGTTGAAGCGGGCGCTCAGCGATCCACGGCTGTTCAGCGGGATCGGTAATGCGTACTCCGACGAGATTCTGTTTGAAGCGCGGCTCTCGCCGCTGGCGTTAACGCAAAAGCTTTCGCGCGATGAGATTCAGCGCTTGTTTGAAGCCGTGCGCTCAACGCTCGCGCGCTGGGTCACCGAGCTGAGGAGCGAAACCGGCGACGGCTTTCCCGAGAAGGTGACCGCGTTTCGTGAAAACATGGCGGTGCATGGCCGCTATAAGGAGCCCTGCTTGCGCTGCGGCGCGAAGATCCAGCGCATCCGCTATGCGGCGAACGAAACCAACTATTGTCCGCATTGCCAGACCAAAGGAAAACTGCTGGCCGATCGCGCGCTCTCGCGGCTGCTGCGCGAGGACTGGCCGCGGACTCCCGAAGAGCTGGAGCTGCTCACCAAGAAAGACGGAGGATCGGGGACGTTTTAGTTGGTCCACGGCAGGGACCGGGGTTGAGGGGCGGGGGAGTTCCCAGGACTTGGTTACTCCCCCGCGTTGTACTGCGGCACTACGCTATCTGAGCGAGGTTACTTGTGTTTACCGCCGCCACCGCCGCCGTGCCCACCACCACCGCCCGCGTGTCCACCACCGCCGCCGCCGGCGTGTCCACCACCACCGCCGCCGCGCGCGGCACCACCGCCACCGCGAGCTCCACCACCACCGGCGCGAGCGCCACCACCACCGGCGCGAGCGCCACCACCGCCGCCGCGCGCGGCACCACCCTTGGCACCTGCGCCACCGCGGCTAGCTCCTGCTCCACCCTTGGCACCTGCTCCGCCACGTGCGCCTGCTCCACCACGTGCTCCTGCACCACCTTTGGCACCTGCTCCGCCGCGTGCTCCTGCTCCACCTTTAGCACCTGCTCCGCCGCGTGCGCCTGCACCGCCCTTGGCACCTGCTCCGCCACGCGCTCCCGCTCCACCTTTAGCACCTGCTCCGCCGCGTGCGCCTGCACCGCCACGTGCTCCTGCTCCACCCTTAGCACCTGCTCCGCCACGTGCGCCTGCTCCACCACGCGCGCCTGCACCACCTTTGGCACCTGCTCCGCCGCGTGCTCCTGCTCCACCACGTGCGCCTGCACCGCCCTTGGCACCTGCTCCGCCACGCGCGGACGCTCCACCACGTGCTCCTGCTCCACCACGTGCTCCTGCTCCACCACGCGCTCCACCACGTGCGCCTGCTCCACCACGAGCTCCGCCACGCTCTCCACCACGAGCTCCACGAGCGCCTGGTCCACCACGGCCACCGTTCCTGGCAGCGGCTGCCCGAGCAGCTCCGGCATGAGCGGCGCCATGGAAGTTTCTCGGAACGCCGCGGCCACCGTGATCGAACGCGCCCCGGTCATGACCGCCAAAACTGCCATGATTGATGACCGTCGTGCTGCTGGAAATGTAAGTGCCGCCGCCATACATCACGCCGCCACCGCCCCAGTCAGCGCCCCATCCGCCATAACCCCAGCCGTAGCCGCCGAATACCCCGACGCCGATTCCGACGCCGAACGCCAGTCCGACGCCCACTGCGACGCCGACCGGATATACCGGGACAAACGCCGGGTAGGGGGCAAACAGCCCGCCCCAGATGAGCCACGGATTGTAATAAGGAACGAACACCACAGCCGGATTAACCGGTGCAATCGTGATCACGCCGGGTACAGCTTCGGCCACTGCCACTTGCGACGTCGACACTAATACTTTGTTGTCCTGCGCCTGAGCCCGCGTAGCCTGAATCGCGTTCTGGACATCTCCGGGCTGGTTGTAATAGGCGTTGCCTAACTGCGCTGTCCAGGCCGTGTTCTTCGCGAGAAGGTCGAGGACGGACGGGAACTCGGTGAGGCCTTTGATGGCCGGATCCCAAGGCATGGCGTCGGCGCCGGCCGCGCGCTTATCCGGCGGCAGATTCATGTTCTGGTTCAGCCAGGTATCCGCCGCGGCAATCTGGTCCGGATAGGTGGAGCCAGTCAATACCTGAGCCACCAGCGAGTCCGGATCGAGAGCGATCGGCGCCACCAGCTGATCCAGCTGCGTCGCGTCCAGCTCCACGTACGCGGGCGCCGGCGCTTGCGCGTACATATTGTATTCTGCTGCCGGAATCAGCAGCAAGGAAAGCAAAAGCGCCAGGGTCTGGCGCAGAATTTGAGACAGGGAAATTGTCCTCTTGGAGTTCATAGTCTCCGTCCTTTCGGTGTTACCGCTCCAGCCATAGGATTTATGCTGGCATTCAATCCGTATTATCTTATCGCAAACGGAAACTTTTTAGTCAACTGAAGCCGAGTTCGCTTCGGAATCCTGAAAGGGCTCCCCGTCCGATTTGATAACCTGTTACAGGTGCAGACGCGCCGTCCTTCCGGCCTGTTTCATAGGCTGGTACTAGATGGCTCATTAAAAAGACTAAAGACGAGTGGTGGTAGAGTGCCGTATTACGAAAAGGAATTGGCGCAGATCGTTGCGGAGCTGAACCGCGCTGCTCCGACCACGCCGCGCGAGTCGACCGAGGCCACGCTCGAGCGTCTTGAATCGCTCGATAAATTATTGGAATACGCCGTTCGTCAAGGCGCTTCCGACGTACTTCTGATTGCCGGCGCACCCATTACGCTGCGCATCGGCGGCGGCCTTTCGCCATCCAACGGGCCAAAGCTGGAGGCTGAAGATACACGCAGCCTGCTGCTGCCGTTGCTGACGCCCGCTCAAAATCAGGAACTATCGCGCGCTCGTTCGGTGGATTTGTGCTTTCAGCGCGAAGGCGTGGGGCGTTTTCGCGCCAATCTCCACTACCAGCGCGGCACGCTGGCGGGCAGCTTGCGGTTATTGCCGGAGAAAATTCCGACCTTGGAATCGCTCAATTTGCCGCCCCTGCTGCGGCATCTTTCGGAAGCGCGGCAGGGGTTGGTATTGGTGACCGGACCAACCGGCTGCGGCAAGAGCTCGACGCTCGCGGCACTGGTGGATTTGATCAACACGAACCGGCACGTTCACGTAGTGACCATCGAAGATCCGGTAGAGTTCGTGCATTCCAACCGGCAGTCGATTGTGGAACAGATTGAGGTAGGCCAGGATGCTCCGGATTTCGCTGGGTCCCTGCGAAGCATTTTGCGGCAGAATCCGGATGTGATCCTGGCGGGTGAGATGCGAGATCCGGAGACCATCGCCACCGTTCTCACGGCCGCCGAAACCGGGCACCTGGTGCTTTCAACGCTGCACACCAACGATACCTCGCAGGCGGTGTCGCGGATTTTGGATTCGTTCCCAACAGCCAATCAGCCGCAAATCCGCCAACAACTCTCCCTGGCGCTGTTATCGATAGTGGCCCAGCAACTAGTTCCGGCCGCCGATAAAGCCTTGCGCTACCCAGCAGTGGAAATATTGATGGCTTCGAGCGGAGTGAGAAGTCTGATTCGGAAGGGCGAGGATCACCAGATTTACAGCGCGATCTCCACTGGCCGAGGGGACGGCATGATCAGCATGGAACAGTCCCTGGCAGAACTGGTGCGCAGCGGCCGGATCACCAAAGAGACAGCCGCCGCGCACTGCTTCCATCCCGAGGAGTTGCGACGTTACCTGCGGGAATGAATGCCGTCAGTTAGCGCTGCTTCGGGTACTGCTCGAGCACCGAAGTAAGAACGCCGGCGACTGGCGGTGGAGGCACTTCGCCCATGATTATGGCCTTGTTGCTCACCTCAGAGCCATATAACCGCTTGTCCTCACCACCGTCCTTGCTCACGACGGTTCCGTCCAGAGCAACGCCTGCGAATGCGCCATGCGCACGGGACCACGACAGGATCTCGGCGTGTAGCGAGGCATCGGTATCGGCGGAAGTGGTCCTTCCCACCGGACCGACGGCTGCGGAAGCATCCGCACCGATAGTGAATTTATCCTTCGCCAGGTTTTCCATTCCCTTACGGTCCATCACCAACAAGATAATGTCGGTGGACTCCACTCCGATCTGCGGGCCGAAGCTGCCGCCGCTAAACCTGACCGCGGCTGGCCCGGTCCATCCACCCGCGTGACGGCAAACCGCGTAGCCTCTTCCATAATCCCCGCCAACAACAAATGCGGCCTTTTTCAAACCCGGAACAACCACGACGCACATCGCTTTCTGGAGCAGATCGCGCGGGATGCCCTTGTCGGGAGCACCTAGGGTTTCCTTCAATACTTCAGATGCCGATCGCAGCCGGTGATCGGGAGTTTCCTCTTGAGCCAACAGGCCAGTCGCCAGGATCGCGGCGCCCGCGGTTAACCACGTCATTTTTCTAAGCATGCTATTCTCCACCTCGAACGTTAGATGCCGCCGATGCAATTAATGTGTCCGGCAGGATTGGTTAAAATACTCTTAACAGCTTGAAACTGCTTGGCAGTGGGCTGTGTAACAAAACATGTCACTTCTTTATAACATAGGGCGCCCAACTTGCTCGATGGCTATTTCGTTACTTTGTCTGGACATCGGGATGGCGCGCATCTCGGCTCAACCGGCTGGTCAGGCGAAGCCCGATCCGGACGTCCTCCTGTATCTGGATGGCGAAAGACTGACTGGGCATTTCGTCAAGTCGGCTGGGTCTTCAGTGACGTTCAAGAGCGAGGTCCTGGGCGAAATCACGGCGGATTAGAGCAAGGTAAAGGAACTGCAGAGCTCGGCGAAGGTCGCGGCGCTTCCGAAGAACGCAAAGCTGCGCCAACGCGCCGAGGCTTCCAGCATCCCGCAGGGAACGCTGTCCATGCAGAATCAACCAGTGCGCCTCAGCGGTGCGCCCGCGGCAACCGGGCAATCCATCCCGGTGGCGGACGCCGGCCAGATTATCGATCTGGCAGCTTTTCAAAATGCGCTGTCGCTTCACGGGAGCCGTGAGCCTGGCGCGCGCCATACCCACCGAGAGTTGGCTTGAGCCCGCCAGCCGGACCAGCTTGAATCTCAGCGCCGCCTACGGCGAGGTGTCCGAGCCCGCGACGCCCACCATCAAGACTGCTATCTTCCCCGGCGATCTGGAGCGTGACGAGTACTTCAGCCCGCATTCTTATTTGTTCGCGTAGGGCGCCTTGGATCACAACTTCCGCAAGGGTTGGATCTGCAGCAGACCTACAGCGTCGGAGTCGGCTGGACGTTAATCCAGAGCGCCAAAGAGACGTTGGACCTGAAAGCCAGCCTGAGCTTTATCCGGCAGCAGTTCTCGGGCGGTCCCGATCTGGATCTGGTCGGCTCCGTTTTCGGCGAAGCATTCAAGCGGAAGTTCACCCATCTGACCCTGGACCAGCATCTGATGCTAATCCTCCGCCGGGCTTTCAGAAGAATTCGGTGCAGCTACCGATTGGGTCGACGTACGCGCTGCCGTAGGCACTTAGAATGCCGGACCAGGGGGCCCGGCGCGGACGAGGGCGTCCGCCCCACTCAGGCTGCTTAGCGGCGCACGATCACTTCGCGCAGGTGATCGCGAGTGAGGAAGAATTTCACCGAGTTATATTTCTGAAAGAGCTTTTCCAGGCTGCGGTTGTTGAAATACTGGACCGGCCTGCGCCTGATCGCGCGGGGTCAGCGACATGATCTTGGATCCAACGATGCGATAGGTGTACAACGGCGCGGCCTGGGCCTTTTCTTCGGCTTGGAAAAACGCCAGCAGAGAGGACTTCGGACGGATAATACGGCAGAGCCGGTCGACCGTTTCCTGTAACAGCGGCGGCGACAGGAACTGCAGCGTGTCCCACACCAGCACGCCGTCAAAACTGCGGTCCGGGAAATCCAAACTCTCGCGCAGAAAAGTAGCGGCACGCTGTGGGTCAGCCTGATTTTCGACGAAATCCCCACCGGAGCCGAAGGTCTCTTCCATGGTGCGCAAAATATCGTTGGAATAAATCCGGTGCCCTAGCGAGGTGATGAAACTGATATTGGCCTGGCTGGCGCCTGAGAAATCCAGGATGGACAGGCCTTCCTGGTCCTGCAGGGACGAAAAGAATTGATCCAGTCCATGGCTGGACCGGGTTTGGGGCTGGCCTCCGGACTTCTTGGGGGGAGAGTGAAGCGAGGGTGAAAACGGATCCGATCTCAACCGGTCCTTCAGCAATGCTTCCCTCCTTCCTGAAACCTCAAAGCATTTAACGCGAAGAATCCGCGGCTGCCGCGGTAGCCGGCGTGGCCGTCGCGCTGTGCGGAGCCGGCGTGGCCGTGGAGGCGGGCTTCGGCGCGCGGGCGCCGCGGCGGGTTTGGCGGCTTCGGGGCGCGCGATGTCGATGCTGCCTTTGAAATACGCGCCGTCTTCAATCACGATGCGCGCGGTCTTGATGTCGCCCACCAGTTTCGCGTCTTTGCGGATGTCGATCTTGTCCGATGCTTCCACGTTACCGTGGATGGTTCCCAGCACCACCACTTCGCGCGCTTTCACGCCGGCCTGCAGCTTGCCGTTAGGCCCCACGGTGAGACGATGTTCGTGCAGTTCGACCGAACCATCGATTTCGCCATCGATAGTAAGATCCTCGCGGCTGAAAATCTGGCCCTTGATCATGACGGCCTTTCCGATGTTCAGCCGGTCCTCGCGACTCGGTGGCGGAATGGCTCGGCGTAGGGTTGCTCGACATGGGAACGTTCTCCTTGGCTTGGTTGGAAGTCGGCGCTGGCGCCGGGGCGGGCTTGGGCGGGTACTCTTCTTCTTTCCGTTTATTCCACATGTTAGGACGATCTCCTTGTTTAATTCGATTAACGGACAATATAATATGCATCATGGTGACTACCAACATCGCATCTTATGGAATGGCAACCTTTGGATGCAACCATCGGGATGCAACCTAATTCTACGGCCACGGGTGTGTGTCATTGGGTTGTTATGGCTGCGTGGGATAATGGAAAGTCGTGTCCAAGAGCGCATGAACTTGACCAGCGCCTAGAGCGGACCGAGCAGCAGTTACGTCTGCTGCAAAAGATCAGCCGCTGCATGGTGCGCGACATGAGTCTACAAGCGGCGCTCGACGGTGTGGTGACGCTGGTAGTGGACTTCATGGAATGCGACTCCTGCCTGCTGTACTTACTGGATAACCACGAGCTGGTGCTGCGCGCCACCAATCGGCCGGTCGGCGGCGCTCGGCAACGTGAAGCTGACGCATCAACGAAGGACTTAACCGGCTGGGTGGCGCGCGAGAAGCGGCTGCTGGCGATCTCGCGCGAGGCTTTCGCGATCCGCGATTTAAGTTCTTCACCGATCTTCCCGAAGACACCTACGAAGCGTTCCTGTCGGCGCCGATGCTCTCGCGACGTGGCGTGGAGGGCGTCATCAACGTGCAGCATCGCGATCCGCACGCGCATACCGGGATCGAGATGGAATTGCTTTCGAGCGTTGGTGAACAACTGGGCTGCCTGCTGATGTTGTCTCAATGCGACAAAACCGCGAGCGACAATCTCCGGCTTGGTTTTATCCGCGGGGCCGCAACGTGGAGCGGTGGTTAGAGGACTAGTTCTTTTCCTGTACGCTCTCGCGCGATGGTTTCCCTGCCAACGCTCGACGCCGCCGAACGCTGGAAAATTCAATACTTTTACGACCAGCCCGGGTCCAACTTCGACATTCGCGATATGGCCTGTCCCAGCGTCCAGCGCTGTGTGGCGGCCGGCGTTATTACCGACAAGAACGATCGCCAGCGCGGCGCGGTGGTGGTGTCGAGCGACGGCGGCCAGCATTGGTCCCAGTACGAAGTGCGGGAGCAGCCGGTCTCACTGTTTTTCCTGGACGAGACAACCGGCTGGATGGTAACCGATCACGGGCTGTGGTCGACGGTGGAGAGCGGGCGAACCTGGACCAAGCTGGAGAATCGCAAGGGAATCCTGCAGGTGTATTTCCTGGATGCCAATCACGGCTACATCACCGGAACGCCCAGCTTGGTGGACGAGACTTTAGACGGAGGCAAAACGTGGAGCGAAACTGCCGCAGGCCGCGAATGCTTCCGTGAGCGCTCGCGTGCTTACCTACGATTCCATCACGTTCGTTGGACAGCACGGAATCATCGTTGGCGAGATCGATCCTGCCGCGCCTCTTCCTAAGTTGACATACCCTGCCGCGGTCCCCAGCGACCTGGATTCGCGGCGGAGGCATGTGATCGTCCTCGAAACTTTGGACGGCGGAAAAAAGTGGGTCACCGACTCCATCCCGTTGGAAGCCGGCCTGGCGCGGCTGCGGCTTTCCGAAGCAAGGATTTGTGCTCGCGTTGTTGGAATTCACTGACGCGCACGCCGCTTTGGCTTCGGCGGTATTTCAAGCGCCCTTCGGGCAACCGCATTCGCACATGATCTTCGGCGAACGCGATCGCGCCGTGACCGATGTCGCCCTGATCGACGACGGTGGCGCGATTGTAGTGGCCGTGGAACCTCCCGGCAATTCGCCCCAGGTTCCGATTCCCGGCAAGCTCAAGATCCTGGAAAGCCGCGATCTGAAGGTATGGCAAGAGATGGACGTGGACTATCGCGCGGTGGCCCAGACGGCGGTGCTCGCGGTTGCAGACGCCCATCACATTTGGGTGGCTACCGACACCGGGGCGATTTTGGGCCTGGTGGAAGCGCCAGAGAAATAAACCAGAGACCGTCGTATCGGACAATTCGGGGGCAACTTGTTTTATCCACATTTTGTCCACAGTAGAATTCCGGCAAACGCCTGATTCCAGGTCACATAAAAGTCTTGGAAAAAGGGTCTGTCATGGTGATTTAACAGTTGACTCTTAAGGTGTTTCAGGCAATGATGGACGTGGTTCCAAGAGGTTTAGAGAGCAGTAAGCCTGGTGAACGGTAGCGAATCTGGAACATCGATCCGAGAGTGGATAGTTAATAAGACTAATTAACACTTTCGGGGAGCGAAGGGTAATCGGGCCGGGCACAAAGGCAGGCTTCTCAGAATGCGCCGCCAGCCGAGCGCTACGATCCTGAAGGATGCAAGTCCTGAAGGGGAGCGAAAGTTGGTGGACGTTTGAGAGTTCTGAGCTTGCGAGACGGCAACGGGTTTTGATCGACGAACATCCCCGGGGACGTGGCAAACACATCCGAGGATGGGAGGTCAAAGCCGAACGGGCTGGAGGAACAGTTCAGAATTTCGCCGAAGAAATAGGTCAGGAGCGTTGACCTCGCCGCGGTGGTCTCTCGAAAGAGGACAGTCGTTGCGGGCGAGCAAAAGGCCGTTTCGAGGCGTAGGCTTCTAGCAGGTAGCAAGGCAAGCGAATTCTGGAGCGTTGAACCGTAGCGGGGCAAAGAAAGACCGTTGCGGGGAGCAAAAGAACGCGGCTTCCACTACGCTGCATGCCATGCTCTGGCCGTGCATGCCGGCTGGGGAGCGGATTGCCGACTGGGTCACTTGGAACCTTTTTTTTGCTATCGGCCGCGACTTACTGAGCCGCGCGCGTCAGCAAGCGGACCGGCTCCCTTACGGTCGCGGCTCGGTAACAAGTTCGCGCGCGTTGCTCTTCACGTAATCCATCCTGAAATCTTCCAGCGCCTTCACTAATCGATCCACCACCCCTGCGCGATTCCGCAGGTTCAGCCCCTCGATAAGAACCACCGGCAACAAGTCGCGCGTCGTGGAGGTAATGAAGACCTGATCGGCGCGCTCCAAGTCGCCGGGCGTGAGCGTTCGCTCTACCACCGAAATTCCTGGAACGCGCACCACATCCAAAAGCAACTCGCGCGTGACGCCGGGCAGGCAGCCGGAATCGAGCGGCGGAGTCGCCACCTCGCCTCCAGTCGCGGCGAAGATATTGGCGGAGGTGCATTCGCTGACCTCTCCGCGTTCATTCAACAACACCACTTCGTCAAATCCGCGTTGTTGCGCTTCTTCGTACCATGCGAGATTCTGCGACCAGGACAGGATTTTGCATCCGGAAAATTCGTTAGCCGCGTTGCGAGCGTGGGGTTTCAGGGCCAGCCGTACGCTGGAGCCCCAGGGGTTCATGTCTTTGGTGAACGCCAGCACGTCGAAATCGCGCTCCTGATCGGGTCCTTCAAACATTCCGCCGCGATTGCGAACCACCACCACGCGCAAAGTGGCGTTCCAAGCCGAGTTGGCTTCCACCAGGTGAAGCAATTGCGCTTTCAATTCCGCTCGATCCCGAGGGAACGGAACGTGAATTTTGGCGGCATCGCGTTGCATGCGCTCCCAATGGCGTTCAAAGGCGAACAGCACTCCGTCGGCGACGCGCAAGGTGCTGAACACGCCCCAGCCGTTCAAGAGTCCGGTTTGACCTGCGCTCAAGCTTTTCTCATGCGCGTCCAGGATCTGGCCATTGTGCAGCACGAAGCGATGCATATGACTAATTTTAGCTCGGCGCTTTACTTCTTCGGGAATCCCGCGCTTGCCTTGATCTCGCGGATCTGAAGAATGTGGCGTTGCTCGTGCGTCGAGATCTCGAGCAGGCACTGGTAAGCGTCGACGCCCCAGTCCGGCACGGCGTGCCCCCGCAGATCTTCGTTGCTCGATCGGGCCATGTCGAGCAATTGCGCGTGGATGCTGAGAAACGTCTTCATGGCTTGCGCCGCATCGCTGGCTTCTTCTTTGGGATTCTGGTCCGGGGTTGTCTTCTCATGTCGCGTGCGATCGATTCCATACCATAGGACGTCCGCGTCGGTAGCCTGCTGGTCCAACTTCTTGGGCGGTTGTTTCAACGCGTCCTGTAGCATCTTCCAATAGTTCGGTTCTGAGATCACCAGGTGCTGCACTACCTCGGCCACCGTCCATCGATCGGGCGCCGGCCTAAAATTTAGTTGCGCGGCGGAGAGGCCAGAAACCTCGTCGGTGAGCCAGGCCTGGGTCATCTCAAGGTGCGCGACCAGGTGCTCGCGCTCACCCTGGGTCATGGGAACGGCAAGCGCCGAAAGAGCCGTGGCTAAAAATACAAAACCGGATAACGCCTTCATAAACATTTGGCCGAAGTTGTCCTTCCGTTTTTTAGGCAGCAATTGATGCGCCAGCCGCGCTTTAGACCCAAAGACCGGAGCCTCAATAGGGAGGAGAGACGCGGTCTGGGCCCCCCTCGCAAACCGTGTTCACTCTCGGGATTCGGATGTCCGAAATCGGATGCCGTCATGGCATCCGCTGAATTCTGTAAAATGAAATTTCAAGCTGCGAACGCACTTCATCGCAGGGCGATGAAAACGTTCCATTCTACAGAGGAGTTAAATGGCAGTCACACAAGCGGGGCTCGAGGGAATCATTGCCGCCGAGTCCAACATCTGTTTCATTGACGGAGATCGAGGAATCCTAAGCTACCAGGGATATAACATCCACACCCTGGCCGAACACGCGACTTTTGAAGAAGTGATTTATCTCCTCTGGCACGGGCGCCTGCCGAAACAATCGGAACTGGACGCGCTGAAAGCGGAGTTGCTGCGCTATCGGCCCATCCCTAAGGAGGTCGTCGAGTTTCTGGGCAAGGTTCCAAAGGGTACTCCGATGGACGTGCTGCGCACCGCAGTGTCCATGCTGGGGCTGTACGATCCGAAAGCGGGCGACAACTCCATTCCGGCCAGCGTGGAGAAAGCCGCCCACCTGATGGCGCAAACCGCGACCATTGTCACCACCTTCGACCGGCTGCGCAACGGCAAGCCGGTGGTGGAGGGCGATCCGAAGCTGGGGCTGGCGGCCAATTTCCTCTACACACTCACCGGCAAAAAGCCGGACGACGTGATGGAGCACGTGTTCGACGTCGCGCTGACGTTGCACGCCGATCACGAGTTGAATGCGTCCACTTTCGCGGCGCGCGTGGTGGCGGCGACTTTATCCGATATTCACTCCGCGGTAACCGCAGGCATTGGAGCATTGAAGGGACCGCTGCATGGCGGCGCCAACGAAGAAGTGATCCGCATGCTGCTGGATGCCGGTGACGAGCGCACGGCTCTTGCACACGTGCAGGACATGCTGGCCAAGAAGATTAAGATTCCCGGTTTTGGCCATCGTGTTTATCGCACCGAGGATCCGCGAGCCACGCATCTGCGCGTGTTATCGGAGGAATTGGGCCGCCGCACCGGTCATCTGGATCTGTATCTCACGTCCAAGAAGATCGAAGAGACCATCAAGGAGCAGAAGAAGCTGAACGCCAATGTCGACTTCTACTCGGCGTCCACTTATTATTCGCTGGGGATTCCAATCGACCTGTTTACGCCCATCTTCGCCGTCAGCCGGATGTCGGGTTGGACCGCGCATGTGCTGGAACAGTACCGCAACAACCGGCTCATCCGGCCGAGGGCGGATTACACGGGTAAGCCGGTGGGTGAGAAGTGGATCCCGATCCACGAACGCTAACCGAGCCGCGGCCAACCGAGCCGCGACCGTAAGGGAGCCGGTGCGACATGCATGATCTGGCCTTCTTCCGAACTAACCTGGACTCCATCGCCCAGCGTCTGGCTACTCGCGGATATCAACTGGATGTCGATCAGTTCCGAACTTTGGACGCCGACCGCCGCTCCGCTCTAACAGACGCCGAGCAACTCAAAGCGCAGCGCAACGCCAAGAGCCAAGACATCCAAAAGCTCCGCAAAGCAGGCCAGGACACTAGCGATTTGCAGCAGGAAACCCGCGCCATAGGCGATCGCATCACCGCGCTGGACGAAAACGCCAAGGCCGCCGACGTTTCCTTCCGTGAGTTGATGGCCGGCGTTCCGAACATCCCTCACGAATCCGTACCGGTGGGCAGGAGCGCAGAAGACAATGTCGAGGTCCGCCGCTGGGGCCAGCCTCGCCAGTTCGATTTCGAACCCAAAGCCCATTGGGATCTGGGCCCGGAGCTGAAGATCCTGGACCTGGAGCGCGCCACCAAGATCACCGGCGCTCGGTTTGCCGTGTACTGGGGCATCGGCGCTCGCCTGGAGCGGGCCCTCATCAACTTCTTTCTGGATGTCCACACGCGCGAGCACGGGTACACCGAAGTGCTTCCGCCATTCCTGGTCAACTCCGCCAGCTTGTTCGGCACCGGCCAGCTTCCGAAGTTCAAGGACGATCTTTTCAAAATCGAAAACACCGATTTCTGGCTCGCGCCCACCGCCGAAGTGCCCGTGACGAATCTGTTTCGAGACGAGACGTTAAACGCCGACGATCTCCCCATCTCGCTGTGCGCTTACACGCCCTGTTTTCGCAGCGAAGCCGGGTCATACGGGAGGGATGTGCGCGGGATCATCCGCCAGCACCAGTTTCAGAAAGTGGAACTGGTGAAATTCACCAGGGCCGATCAAAGCTGGGAAGAACATGAGAAATTGACCGCCGACGCCGAGGACATCCTGAAGCGTTTGGGTCTGCCCTACCGGACCGTGGTTCTGTCCACGGGCGACATGAGCGCGGCGTCCGCCAAAACCTACGACTTGGAGGTTTGGCTTCCCGGCCAGAACGGCTACAAAGAAATCTCCTCCTGCTCGAATTACGAAGCCTATCAGGCACGGCGCGCCTCCATCCGCGCGAAATCGGGCCAAGGGAAGGCCGATTACGTTCACACTCTGAACGGCAGCGGGCTGGCCGTGGGCCGGACCTGGGTCGCGATTGTCGAAAACTACCAGCAGGCGGACGGGAGCGTAGTTGTTCCCGAGGCCCTGCGCCCCTACGTAGGCGCCGACCTCCTGCGGGCCGAGTCACAAACCTTCCACTAATATTCCGCGCTGCCGAAGTGCTTGGGCAATCAAAACGTTGACCCCTCCGGGCCGTCCCTGGCTCTCCACGCGCCGCGTCCATCTGCACGTTGGGGCGGATAAGCTGAAGCCGGAATTCGCGTTTCGGTGTAATTCACGGAGGCAGCATGTTGAGTTTCAAATGGTGGCTGCTGTTCGCCCTGCTGGCGTTCAGCGCGAAGTTGCAGGCCACTCCGCCCCTCACCACAATCAGCGACACGCTCTATAACGCCGACGGAACTCTCTTCAACGGTGTTCTCACGATTTCGTGGCCGGCCTTTGAAGCGTCGGATACAACGCAAATTGCAGCGGGTACGATTACGGTCCAAGTAACCAATGGGGTACTGTACGTCCAGTTGGTTCCGACCACCAACGCCAACACTGGCGCAGTTTATACCGTCACGTTCGCGAGCGAAGGCGTGGTTGAGTTCACCGAGACCTGGGCGGTTCCCCCGAGTAACATAGCGCTGCGCGTGCGCGATGTCCTGGTGCCCAATGGAACCATCAGCGGATCCGGCCCACCAGTGACCACAATTATCAGCATCGCCGATATCACAGGATTACAGGCCGCGCTGAATCTGTACCCACTCATAGGGACCACTTTTACACCATCTCGATCCGCTATCATCGACTCCACCGGCGCCATCGATGGGGCCACCGGCAATCTATCCGACTGCATGCACGTGGATGGAACCTCGGGGGCCTGCGGCACTGGCGGCGGCTCAGTGACTTTCGTAGACGCCGAAACGCCTGGGGGCGCCATCAACGGTACCAATAGCTCGTTCACTTTGGTCAACCCTCCAAATCCACCCGCCAGTTTGACTTTGTTCCTCAACGGGCTGCTGCAGGGTCAGGGCGGGGACTATACCCTGGCTTCCAATACGATCACGTTCGCAATGGGCGCCGTGCCGCAAAGCGGCGACATCCTGCGGGCATCCTATCGGCTGGGCGTGAGCATCCCGGGAATTGGTTTCGTCGATCAGCAGATTCCAACGGGCGCGACGAATGGGGTTAACACCGCTTTCACTTTGAGCCAGACTCCCAGTCCCAGCACGAGTCTGAGCGTATTTCTGAATGGTCTACTGATGAGCGTCGGTGTGGACTACACGCTTTCGGGAACCTCGATCACATTTCTACCGGCCTCGGTTCCTCAGTCCGGCGACATTCTGCTCTGCTCTTACAGAACCAGCGACTAAGCGGTTTCCCAGTCTTTTCAGCATTCTGCCGGAGTTGTAAGGGTGTTTCCTCACTGAGCTACGGCATTTTCTGGGTTGTCCGTAGCCCCTGTTCTGCCTCAAAATGGAATGGAGGCGGAAAAGACTATGGGCCGGATACTGCTACGTTATTGCCTGGCGATTTGGAACGACCAGCGCGGCCAGGATTTTATCGAATACTCCCTGTTGGCGGCCGCCATTGTAATCATCGTGGCCGGCTTCCTGCCTCAAAATGTTATGCCCGCCGTAAGCACTATCTTCTCCAAGATCACCAGCGGCATGGCGATCAGCTAATCCCGGCATTTACGGTTGCGGCTGTTTCTGCGGCTCGGGCTGAATGCCTAAGCGGTTTTCGAGAATCCGGTTCAGGTTCTGCAATTCGGTGGTGCGCGCGCGTTCCCTTTGGAGTTGATCGGTCAGCCGGCGGATCTGCTGTTGGAGCGAGCTATCCTCGGGGCCCGGCAGTAGTTGAGGCGCTTGCGCCGGCCCGCTGGACGCGGATGCGGGAGCGATCAAGCGCGTGGTCTCGTGCACCGCGGCTCCCTTGATCGGATAGACGGTGAGTTGAAACCCGACGTCACTTGACTGCGGAACGTAGCTCATCCAGCCGGCGTGTAGTTGATCGCTTGAAATCGGCACTTCGGAGGTCTTGCCGTCATCCGTGATATCCATCTCGCCGCGCTCGGAGTCATGAACCGCGCGGGAATTCGCGTCCCACTCCAGTTGCACGATTCCAGCGTTGTTGGAGGCAATGTGAAACGCCATGGTCTCAGCTGGCGCGGGCTTTTGACGGTGATAGAGCATCCAAGCAGCCAGCGCCAGGGCCAGAGCGATCGGGATTGCCCAAAGCCAGCGCTCTTGGACGGGAAGGGGCTCGTCTATTTTGAAGGCCGGGATAGTGAACGTGTGGGGACTATTGTTCGCAGCCGCCGGGCTCGGGACCGCCAGGCTGGGAGCAAGCCGCGGAACGGCCAAGCTGGGAGCAAGCCGCGGGGCCATCACGCTCGGAGCGGGAACGTTGGGAGGCAGGCCGCGCGATTCAGAAGCCGCAAATTCCCGGGGCGCGGGTTCCCTATCGACGGCGGGTGCCGGCGGAGCCTGCACTGGTACAGGGATGCAGCCGCGACAGGATAAAGCTTTGGTAACTCGCGTCCGTTCGCACATTCCCGTCTGGTTCCCGAACGAAAAAGCCGGCCTCGGCTTGGCCGCCTCCGGTGGGGCGGATCACAAGCGTCACCTGCGACGATTCCGGAAAAAAGCCGCCGTGAACTTCAAGATCCGACGCAGTCATGGCGACTGCGCCATTGGGATGCGACACAAACCAACCCACCGGCCGGAGATCTTTCAATTCCGGGTTCGCTCGCGCCACTTCCAGCTGCACGGCCAGTGTCATGCGATCGCGATGAGAAAGCCGCAGCGTGTCTCCGTCCGCGTATTCGGAAGATATCGGACGCCAGGTAAGAATTCGAACCACGCCGGGGCGCTGCGAACCGAACATCACTCCGGCCACTTCCGCGCCCCCGTGAGAAAGCTGCAATAGCTCGTTGCAGGTATAGGCCCGGATCTCGTCCATGACTTCGAGCGGATACTCTACCGTCCAGGCAACCTCCGGAGCGCTCCAAGATGCGAATAGGAATTCAGCGCTGGTTGCCATTGTGCGCGTCAAGCTCTTTGCCTTTGCGGGCATCATTAAAAAACACTCCTGGCTTAGTTATCTGAACGGAAGCAGCCGTGGTGTCCTCGCCATCGTCCTGCGGCTCCTCGTGCAAGTGATAATAATACGTGATTGCGCCCATGGCAACCCCGAACAGCAGAATGCCCGCGAACCAGGCCACGGTACGCCCAGTCCACACCTTGCTCTGTTCGACGATGCTCGCGGTGAATCGAACGCAACACCACGCCAAGCCGAGTATACAAACTAACTTGATGTACCAGGGCATCAAATCCAGATGACCCTGCCCTCCGATCTCGCTCCAAACATTCAGGATCGCTATCAATGCGACTAGGAATTCGACGGCATAAGCCAGACGCAGCCAAGCTGGACTCCTCCATTGCGGAGCAGGGGCGTCATCCGGAGCAGGGGCCTCTGGCGGAACAGGGATTTCCACCGACAGCAGCTCCGCGGTCAGCTCCTGCAAGGGTTCCTCGGTCTTTGAAAGCTCGAGTGGCTCGTTCACTTCACTTCTCAACGTATCACGTTCTTTTTCCCCTCACTATTTTCCTCAGCGCTTTCCTCCTTTTTCAACTGCAGCCCATGATGGGGCGCTATGTCCTGCCCTGGTTTGGCGGCGGTCCCGCAGTTTGGACCGGATGCCTGCTATTCTTCCAAACCTGTCTGCTGGCCGGTTATGCGTACGCGCATTGGCTGGGATCGGGTTCCAACGTCCAGTGGCAAGCACGCGTGCATGTGGCGTTGCTGGCCGCGTCGCTTCTGTTTCTTCCGATCGCGCCGCGGGCAAACCTCTGGAGCCAGGGTTCAACCGCAGATCCGCTAATCCGCATCCTGATCCTTCTCACGGTTACAGTAGGCGGTCCGTATCTTTTGTTGTCCTCGACGGCGCCGCTGCTGCAACGCTGGTTCACGCTGGGGGAGTCCAGGAAATCACCCTGGCGCCTGTATGCGCTGTCGAATTTCGGATCGTTTCTGGCTCTGCTGAGCTATCCCTTCGCGATCGAGCCATTCTTGCGGTTACGGACGCAAGGGTGGATCTGGTCCGCGACCTACGTGCTATTCGCGGCGGCGTGCGCATTGGCGGCGTGGCGAGTGCATTCCACCCCGTCTACGGAAGCTCCTTCCATTACCGAAGCCAATCCTGCCCCTGCGCCTGACGTAATCAGCGTACTCTTCTGGCTCGGCCTCTCCGCTTGCGGATCCATCCTGCTGGTGGCCACCACCAATCAGATCTCGGAAGACATAGCCGTCAGCCCGTTTCTGTGGGTTGCGGCGCTCGCGGTTTACCTGCTCACGTTCGTGCTGGCATTCGAGAGCGACCGGTTTTATCGGCGGACGGCCTTCGCCATCGCCGCCGGAATTGCCGCGCCGGTGGGTTGCATGCTCCAAGCGGCGTCCATTGGCCTTTCGCTGCGCCTCCAACTCGCGCTCTATCTCGCGGCGCAATTCGTGGTTTGCATGCTGTGCCACGGGGAGCTGGCGCGCTCGCGCCCGGCGCCGCGCTATCTCACTCAGTTCTACTTGACCATCGCAGCCGGTGGCGCGCTGGGCGGCGCGTTCGTGGCATTGTTGGCTCCGCGAGTATTCACCGGGTTCACCGAATACCCAATCGGTCTCGCCGGCGCGTGTCTGGTGGGATTCCTGGGCTGGATGCGCAGCGGGGCGCTTTCTCAATGGTCCAGCCGCAATCTGGCCGTGCGAGTGCCGCTCATGGCTTTATTGGTCGGCGGCCTTGCGGCCATCGCGGCCACCTCCACCGGCGGCAAGGCGGGCGCGGTCGCGAGCGCGCGCAATTTCTACGGAATTCTGCGCGTGATGGAGCGCAAAGACGCTAATGGCCCCTTTCGCGAGCTGGAGCATGGGCGGACGCGCCACGGAATGGAATACCTGGAAACCTCGAAACGGGACTGGCCGACATCCTACTATGGGCCGCATAGCGGCGTGGCGCTTGCCCTTAATGCACTCGACCAACCCGAGAGGAACATCGCCGTGGTTGGCCTCGGCACGGGCACGCTAGCGGCTTGGGGCCGTTCGGGCGATACGTTCCGTTTTTACGAAATCAATCCGGATGTGGAGCCGATCGCGCGTTCCTGGTTTTGGTTCTTGCGGGATTCCAAAGCCCGGACCGAGATGGTTCTGGGGGACGCGCGCGTCCAACTCGGGCGCGAACTCGCCGCCGGACGATCGCGGGATTTCGATCTGATTGTGCTGGATGCGTTTTCGGGCGACTCGATTCCGATGCATCTGTTAACGGCCGAAAGCGCCGATCTCTACCGGCGTCGCCTCAAGCCCGGAGGCGTGATCGCATTGCACATTTCAAACCGGGTGCTGGATCTCGATCCTGTGGCGCGTGGCATGGCGCTGCATCTTGGCTGGCCCGCGGTCCAGATTATTTCAGACGACGATTCCCGTACCGGTGAAAGCAGCTCGACGTGGGTCTTAATTTCTGAACGGCCGCTGCAGCTCGATCGTTCGTCGGCATGGAGCAATCGCGCGCCAATTATCTGGACGGACGATTTCGCAAGTTTGTGGCAGGTGTTGAAGTTCTAGGGAACGGCTCCCTCACGGTCGCGGCTCGGTAAGGTTCTTGTCCTTGGCGTAGCAAATGGGGTCCAGCCGGCACTCGGCGCACTTGGGCTTGCGCGCGATGCACAGTGCTCGGCCATGGTAGATGAGCTGCAGGGGGAAGTCGAACCATTTCTCGCGCGGGATGATCTTCATCAGGTCTTGTTCGATCTTCACCGGCTGGGTGTTCTTCGTCAGGTCCAGCCGCAGCGCGTTGCGTTGCACGTGCGTGTCCACGACTACGCCTTCATGCACCTGGTAGCAACCGCCCAGCACGACATTGGCGGTCTTTCGTGCCGCCCCTGGAATGGTCAGCATCTCATCCATGGTCTTGGGCACCTTGCCGCCAAAGTCCGCGACGATTTTGCGAGCGGCGCCGATCAGCGATTTGGCTTTGTTGTTGAAGAACCCGGTGGAGCGGATATCGTTGCCGAGCTCGGCGGGATTCGCGGCTGCGAAGTCGGCCATCAGCGGATATTTCCGGAACAGGCCGGGCGTCACTTCATTGACGCGCTTGTCTGTGCACTGCGCGGATAGAATGGTGGCCACCAGCAGTTCCCAACAATTGCGATGGAGCAGCGGCACGGTCGGCCGGGGATACATTTCGTCCAGCAACTGGAGGATCTTGCGCACGCGATCGGCGCGTTGGGCCGCGGTCTTGGGGCGGGGAACCAGCTTGGGCGGCGTTGCTTTTTGAGTCACGCCGTTATGATCGCAAATACCGACGCCAAGTTTCTATTGGCGCGCGACCAGAATCTCGGTTCGCAGAGCATGCCAGTCCGGAACAGACGTGGCGTTGAGACCGGCATCCAGATCGGTCCGAATTTCCTTGGACTGGTTGGCTCCGAGTGACGGAACGATACTGGAGACGCGAATGAGCGGCGCGCCGGATGGCGAATCGGCCAAGTGCAGAGCCAGATGAATGTTCAAGCCGGTCAACTCCGCAGCCGAGTGATTGATGACGATGTATTGAAGCTGCGGCTTCCGGTTCGGCGCCGTCACTACGCGCACGCCTGCCACTTCGACGAACTTCGCGCCCGGATGTTCTTCCGCGGCTGGGAATACCGGCGCGGGAGCCGGTTCATTGATCTGCTGCGGGGCGGGCGGGATGGAGGCCGCCCTGGCATCCCGATTGGCGCTGAGGTATTGGAGTAAGGCGCCTCCGCCTAGAAACAAGGCGATGATCAGAACGCTGACCATCCAAGTGGACGCCGCCACGCGCTTGCCCGGCAGACGCTGGTTCGGGCTTCGGCCCTGACTGGAATTTTGAAGCTGCGGCGGAAGGCAAGGACCGGCGAGCGTGGGGGGCTGCGGTCCGGCGGCGAGGGTAGCGGGCGCGGCGTCTGAAAGCGCTTTGGCCGTAAAGACAATCTTCGGCGAGCGCATCCACTGCTCGGCCGGCGGCGCTGGCGCACTGACGATTTCCTGTGCCGGGCACAACAGCAATTCCGCGGGGTGATCTTGAAAGGACGCTTGGATCGCGCGAACGGCAGCGCGCTCCAGTTCCGCGGCGGAATGCTCCAAGCCGTGCAGCATTTCGGAGAGCGATTCGCCCGCGAGATCGACCTGGGAAGAAATGTAGGCCAGGCTCCCCGTTTTCAGATCGAGGGGTGCGGAGCCAGTCCCGTTGGCGGCCTCGTTGGCCGTCTGGGGCCGCGTGGGACGTACTTCGCCAGGCTGAACGAGACCCGCCAGCGCGAGCTCTCTGGTTGTGTTGACCCACGGCAGCGCCTCACGAACGAAGGCCACCGACCGCCTGCGCGATGGCGCCGGTTCAACCGGTTGCTCGTGCGCCTTTGGCTGACGCAACAAAGCGGCCTGAAACCGGATGTCGCCGATGGGCGCCAGGTCCGCCGTCTTCAAACCAAACTCCAATGGCGGCCTCTTGGCGGCAACCAGCGCTGGCGGGGATAGGGGAGGCTGTAGGGGTGAAACCTCTTGAGGAACCCGCGGCCTGGCCAGTTCCGACCTGGAGCGCGCTGGGCTGAGCGGCGTTGGCTGGACGTTCTGTGCGAGTGACAGGATGGCTTCACGGGCGGGGGCCGGAGCCAGAGCCGGTCTCTCTGGCGCCTTCTCTGGCGATTTGTCTATCGCTTGCTCTGCCGCTTTCTCTGCCGCTGAGCAGGTGGGGCATTCCCGGATGGCCGGTGAGCATTCATGCCCGCACTCTGGGCAGATCCAGTACAGCATATAAATCCACTTTAGAACCAAAGCGTTTTGCAATCTGTCGGTGAGTTACCCTACCTTCCTCTAAGAGGGGCCTTATCTTGGTAACTCTTATACTGGAAGGGTTTGGACTTTGTTCGCCACACCCCGGGAAAGCCGCGCACGGTCGGGATATTACCCGGAAGCTTCAACCCGCCAACCATCGCCCACGAGGAATTAGTGTACGCAGCGGGTTTCCACGTGGATGAAGTGGTCTGCGTGGTGCCGGGCGTACTTCCGCACAAAGAGTACTTCGGTGCGAAGATCGAGCAGCGCCTGGAGATGCTGTCCGCGGCTGTGGAGTTACCTTGCTCGATCGCCATTAGCGAAAGGGGCTTGTTCATCGACATTGCACGGGAGTGCCGCGCGCACTTTGGTCCGGAAGTCCGGTTGTCGTTCGTGTGCGGACGCGATGCCGCCGAGCGGATTCTCACTTGGGATTATGGACGGCCGGGCGTGGTGGAAGAGATGCTCCGCGAATTTGAGCTGCTGGTGGCACCGCGCAGCGGGCATTTTGTTCCACCGGCCCAGTATCGGGATCGTATTCACACGTTGCATGTGAAGAGCGGACACGAAGAGGTCTCGTCGACCGAAGTGCGCCAGCGAATCGCACGAGGCGAGCCTTGGGAACATCTGGTGCCGGAGGGAATTCGCGAGCGGGTACGGGAAATCTATTCGTGAAGACTGGTATCTAAAAAAGCCCGCAAGCGATGGCTGCGGCTGGGATGCCGCAATTTACGCAAGGCCTTGGCTTCGATCTGGCGTATGCGTTCGCGGGTGACGGCAAAATGCTGGCCCACTTCCTCGAGCGTGTGCTCGCTGCCATCCTGGAGGCCGAAGCGCATCTTGATGATCTTCTCTTCGCGCGGGCTCAAGGTCTTGAGGACTTCAGCGGTCTGCTCGCGCAAGTTGAGATTGATGACGGCTTCTGACGGCGAAACCACGCGGCGGTCGACGATGAAATCGCCTAAGTGCGACTCTTCCTCTTCACCCACCGGCGTCTCGAGCGAGATGGGCTCCTGGGCGATGCGCAGCACTTTGCGGACTTTGCCCACGGGAAGCTCCATTTTTATGGAGAGCTCCTCGGTGGTGGGCTCGCGTCCGAGCTCCTGCTGGAGCTGGCGCTGGGTACGCACCAGCTTGTTGATGGTCTCGATCATGTGCACCGGAATGCGGATGGTGCGGGCCTGGTCGGCGATGGCGCGCGTGATGGCTTGCCTGACCCACCAAGTGGCATAGGTGGAAAATTTGTAGCCGCGCCGGTAGTCGAACTTGTCGACGGCCTTCATCAGGCCGATGTTGCCTTCCTGGATCAGATCGAGGAACTGCAAACCGCGATTGGTATAACGCTTGGCGATGGACACCACCAGGCGCAGGTTGGCTTCGATGAGCTGTTTCTTGGCGGTTTCCGCTTCCAGTTCGCCGCGTTCGACGATGTGCAGCGTGCGCCTGAGCTCGCTGGCGCTGGCGCCGCAATCTTCTTCCACTTGCTGGATGCGCTGTCCACACTGGCGCAGCTCTTTGCGCAGATCGCGCGAGGTCTGGCCATGGGCCGGTTCTTCCAGTTTCCTCTGGAGCTTGGCGATATCGCGTTCCAGCGGCTTCAGCTCGTCCACCGCGCAGCGCAGCCGTCCCGCCAGGCTGCGGCGGACCGAGGTGCTGAATTGGACTTTGCGAATGATCCGGGAAATCTGGACCATGTTGCGCGCCAGGCCGTAGCGCAGCCCGCGGTGCTGTTTCGGCTTCATTTGGCGGGAGACGGCTTGCAGCTTCTGGCGGAACTGCTGGCTCTTTTTGTAGTACTTCTCGATCTCGGAGACCTGCGCCAGCAACTCGTTCAGTTGAGTGCTGAAATCTTCGTCGGTAATGACGAACTCGGGCAGCACCAGGACATCGCGCACGGAAGTGACGCCGCGCTGCAGATCGTCGCCCAGTTGAATGATCTCGCGGATGACCAGCGGCGAACGCGCGAGCGCTTTGCGAACCGCCCATTGGCCGCGTTCATTGCGCTTGGCCAGCTCGATTTCGCCCTCGCGGGTGAGCAGCGGAACGGTGCCCATCTCGCGCAGATACATGCGGACCGGATCGTTGGTTTTGTCGCCAACATCCTGGGCGAGTTCCAGGTCGCCGAAATCGTCGGGCTCATCCTTGGAGGCTTTTTCGAAATCGAGTTTGGGCTCTTCCAGGATCTCGACGCCGGCGCTATCGAGGTCCGTGAGCAGATCCTCGAATTCGCGGCCGGACGGGAAATCTTCGGCGATCAACTCGTTCACTTCGTCGTACAGAACGAACCCCTTTTCCTTGCCCGAGTCCATGAGATTCTTTAGCCGCCCGTACTTGTCATCTGTAGCCACTGGTGCCCCGCTTTACCAGCGATGAATACCTTTGATTCCATTTAGTGTACAACATCGTGTTGTGGCTCTCAGGATGTTTTCGATGGTCTGATTGTGGTAATAGTCATTCATCTTGCTGAGCCGTAGGCGCTTCATGTTTCCGAGCCGTGGGGGCTTCATCTTGCAGTACCGCTGGCGCTTCGCGACTTTTGATCCAGGGCCACCACTTCTTCGGCCAGCCGCATAGCTTCCTGATGATTTCCCTCGCGCTCGGCGGCTTTGATCCGGGCGCGCAAAGCGGCCGCCTCGGACCGAGGGTCTTGTGATTTGAGGCTGCGCAAACACGCCATGGCCTGTTCGGCGGCCTTCTCCTCCTCCAGTATTTCATCGGCAAATACGACCGACGACAATAGATCCCGGTCGGCCTCGGAAAGCCGGCCTTCCAGGTCGGCAAAGCGGAAGGGAGCACCGTCGGAATGCATTGCAAACAAGGCCTTAAACAGGTTACGGGCCACGAAGCGGTCGATCGCCGCGAGATCGCGTAATTCCGGGATGGTGAGTGACCGGGCGGCTTCGCTCGCGAGCAACGAGTGGAGCAGCAGCCGCTCGATGGGCGGGACCTCCGCACGGCGCTGGACATTGGAGGGTTCCTTCACGCCCTGGCTGAAATGTTCGCGCACCAGTTTCTCATCCACACCCAGGTAGTCGGCTACGTCGTTGGCGACGGCGAAGCGCTCCAGCCGGTCGGAGATGCGTTGGATAGCGGGCGCGATGAACTTAAACGCCTGCATCCGTCCATCCACGGTTCGCATGTCGAATCTGCGGCGCGCGCGATCGGCTAGCCAGTGGAAATAGGCCGGCGCTTGCTCGAGACGCGCCCGATAGGCTTCGGCGCCGGAGGCTTTGACGTATTCGTCGGGATCCAGATCGCCGCCGAGTTCGAGCACGCGGACGCGCAAGTTTTCGTCGAGCAGCAGTTGAAGGGATTTCTCAGTGGCATTGGCGCCCGCGGTGTCGGGATCGAAATTCACGACGATGCGCTCGGAGTGGCCTTTCAGAACGCGCACCTGAGTGTTGGTCAGCGAAGTGCCGCAACTGGCCACCACGTTGTGAACACCGGCCGAATAGACGCCGATGACGTCCATGTAGCCTTCCACCAGCACCGCATAATCCTGCTTGCGTATCGCGTCCTTGGCGCGATGGAGGTTGTACAGGACGTAGCTTTTTCGATAGAGCGGCGTTTCGCGCGAGTTCAAATATTTTGGCTGGTCGTCGGGGCGCAAGGCACGGCCTCCGAAGCCGATCACCTTGCCCGAAGGGTTGTGGATGGGGAACATCAGACGGCCTCGAAAATAATCGTAGAAACCGGCGCCTTCCTGTCGTTTGGCGACCAGGCTGGATTGTTCCAGCTGCTCGGGGGTGAAGCGCGATTCAAATTGACGCGTCAGCTGATTCCCCGAAGGGTCGGAAAGCCCGAGGCCGAACTCGGCGATCTGTTCCGGCGTGACGTTGCGTCCGGCGAGATACTGTCGAGCCTGTGCGCCCGCCGCTGTATTCAAGTTGCTTTGAAAGACGCGCGCCGCGATCTCGTGCATCTCCATCAGCGCGCCGCGGAGTTTGGAATCGGGGTCCGAATAATCGCGCTGGGGGACGGCGATGCCGTTGCGCTCGGCCACCAGCTTGAGCGCTTCAAAGAAGCTGATGCGCTCGATCTCCATGATGAACTGGAGCACGTCGCCGCCCAGGTTGCAGCCGAAGCACTTGTAGCGCTGCATGCTGGCGTTGACGTTGAAGGAGGGCGTTTTCTCGGTGTGAAACGGGCAGAGCCCCATGTAGCGGCCGGTGCTGCCACTGCGTTTCAGACGCACATATTCGCCGATGGTTTTTACGATATCTACGGACGACTTTACTTGCTCGGCGAAATCCATTTCAGTCGTGAACCGCGTTACGTGAAACTGTTGCTTCTATAGGTAACACACGGGGGCGGGTTGTGGGAGGTGCGTTGTGGGGCGAAGAAGGTCGTGTGCTAACGTTTTTGTTCCTTCGAGTAGTCGATGAAGTTCAGCTCTTTGCACTTGCCCGGATTGTAGGGAGCATCGGCGACCAGGATGGTATCGGACCCGGTGTATTTGCCCTTCAAGTACACCGGATCTTCGGCGACATAGCTGCGCGTCAGCGCCATCTTGTTCGGATCCAAAACAAACCGCTCCACCACGTGCAGCCTATCGCTGTTACGCACGGGCGTGCTCAGGAACCCGGGCAGGAATCCCACGGTATCGACGACCAGCGTGTCGCCTTCCCAATGCCCGATGGAATGCCCGGCGCGGGTCTCCTTCATGGCGTGAGGGTGTTCCTTCATGTTCATGTAGACGGTGCGCTTCAATCCGAACTGCCCGTACTCGATCACGATCGTATCCTTGTTCTGCGTGATCCGGTTGACGGGTCCGTCGAAGGTCCAGTCGAAGACGATGCTGGTGGTCTCGCAGTGGAAGCGCGGAGTATCTTCGCGCTTGAAATCGGCAGCCGCTTTTTCCCCGGCCTCCGTGAGCTCGCTGCCGCCATAAAGCCGCGGCCCGGCCCCAGGACGAGCAGCTGCGAAGGAAACCGCCGGCCGATCGCCCGGCTTGTAGTCCGACAATTTATCGAGCGGCACTAACCCGCCCCCGGTGCCTTTCGCATTGGCCATCACCAATTGCACCGGCGCCCAGTCGCCGGAGATGTTCGGCTCTCCCGAAGGCCGTCGCGGCGGACGGTCAGCCTTTGGCGCGGCGATGGGGCCTCGCACTTCCTGGATCCCGCCTTGGGGCGCCTTGACGTACTGGCCGTAGCGGTCCATTCGGGTTCCGTCGGCCGCCACGATGGTCTGCAGGTAACAGGAGTCGGGATCGGTCTTATTGGGCGAAGCTTCCACAGTTACCTCCTGGCCCACGGGGAAATTCTCTTTGGTCCAGCCCGAGCGCCGCAGCACGTGAACCGACCTCATTTCGCAGCGATGGTGGCTGACCTTTCCGTCTTTATCCGCGACGTCGAAATAGATCCAGGAGTGCGGATTGATCATGTCGACGCGCGTGAGCTTGCCCTGGTAGACGACCGTGGTCTTCATGTCGTACTCGGCGCCGCCGTGATGAGCGAGGGCAAACTGGGGCAAGAGGGCTAGGAGGAAGAGCACTATGACAAAAAGCATGACTTTGGCTCAGTATACATGGGCGCGACCAGGGGGTCGCGCGCGGACCCGGGGGTCCGCCCCACAGCGCACTACACTGGGTACGGATGCAGGTTCCGGATCCCACGATTATCGAACGCGACAATCTGGATGCGAGCGTCGCCGAAGTTCCGAACGCGGATGCGGTGTTTGTGGTTTGGGCGGGCGATCGGTCGGCGTATCTGGCCAAGACCAGCATGCTGAAGCGGCGCTTGATGCGCATATTCAAGGCGGTGGATTCTCCGCGACGGTCGCTGAATTTGCGCGAAGTGGCGACGCGCGTGGAATATTGGCCGACGGCGTCGCGCTTTGAATCGATGCTGCTGCACTACGCGCTGGCGCGCCGCTATTTTCCCGACGATTACCTACGTCTGATCAAGCTCCGGATGCCGGCTTATGTCAAGCTGATCCTGTCGAATGAATTCCCGCGTACGCAGGTGAGCGCGCGCCTGAGCGCCAGCCGCGCGGTTCATTATGGGCCCTTCCAGTCGCGAGCCGCGGCCGAGCTTTTCGAGAACCAGTTCCTGGATCTGTTCCAGATGCGCCGCTGCCAGGAGAATCTGGAGACGAGTCCGCAGCATCCCGGCTGCATCTACGGCGAGATGAATCGGTGCCTCAGGCCTTGCCAACAGGTGGTGACGCGCGAGGAATATCTGAGCGAAGTAGGACGCGTGGAAGAATTCCTGACCGGTAACGGCGGCGCGTTGCTCAGCATTGCAATGGCCGCGCGCGATCGTTTGAGCGCCGAGATGAATTTCGAGGAAGCCGCGCGCCAGCACAAGCAACTGGAGCGCATCCAGGGCGTGCTCGCGCTGCGCGGCGACTTGGCTTGCGATGTTGATAGGTTGTACGGCGTCGCTATTGCGCCTTGCCTGGCGCCCGACAGCGTTCTGCTGTGGTTCGTTTGCCAAGGGGCATGGCAAGCGCCGGTGCGATTTACGCTGACGTCAATGGTGTCTTTAGATCAGCGGCTGCGAGAGTTAGTGGCGTCGATCCAGCCGGTGGCGCCGCCGCTTGCGGAGAAGCAGGAGCATCTGGCGTTGCTCGCGCGCTGGCATTACGCGACGTGGAGTGATGGGGAGTGGATCGGGTTTCCAGCGCTGGACCGGGTGCCGTATAAGAAGTTGGTGCGCGCGATTTCGCGAGTGAGCCAGAAGAATTCAGCGCAGCCCGGCGTGGTCTAGGAATTCTTTGGCGACGTCGCGCGCGGGGCGATGCTGGGCGTCCACGGCGTAGTTCATGTTGCGCATCTCCTTGTCGGAGATTTTCCCAGAGAGCTCGGACAAAATCGCGCGCAGAGTTGGATACGCCATCAGTGTTTCTTCTCGAACAACGATGCAGGCCTGATACGGCGGAAACACGTGTTTGTCGTCGGCGAGCACGGTGACATCCAGCTTGTTCAGGAGCCCGTCGGTGGTATTGGCGGCGGCCATGCTGACCTGTTTCTGTTCGAGAGCTTGATAGAGCAGTCCGAGATCCATGCTCCGGGGAGGCGCGGTCCATTTGATGGAATACGCCCGATTCAACGCGCCGTACGCGTCGGGACGGGTCAGAAATTCGTAGCCTGCGCCGAGCTTGAATCCCATGGGATCGGCGGCGGCGTCGCTCAAGGTTTGCAAATGCCGCGCGCGGGCGTCCTCGCCGCGGATGGTCATCGCGAAAGAATTCTCGAAGCCCAGCGGATCCAGCCAGTCCACATGAAAGCCGCTGGCATAGGCGGCGCGAACCTGCTCCAGAACCACGGCGGGATCGGTAACACCGCTGCCCTTCATCACATTGGTGAAGGCGGTGCCGGTGTATTCCGGATACATGTCGATGCCGCTCGCGAGCAGGGCTTGATGCGCGAGCAACGTGCCGCCGAGATCCAGCTTGCGCTCCACGGGATGATGCAGCCGCGCTTCGATGTGCTGCGCGATGATCTCGCCCAGGATCAATTGCTCGGTGAAATTCTTGGAGCCGACCACGATGTGGGTGCGCGCGCCGCAGCCGCTGAGTAGGACGGCCAGGAGCAGGAGGAGGGCTAGGGAACAGAGACGCGTCGTTCGATCCAACTGAATCCTCCATCTGACAGCAGCGCGAGCAGAGCGGCGGGGATTGCGCCCGCCAGGATTTGCGTGGTGTCCACCGACGCAATGCCGCGGAAGATGAACACGCCCAGGCCGCCGGCTCCGATCGCGGCCGCGATGGTGGCAGTGCCGATGGTGGTAACGGTGGCGATACGCACGCCTGCCAGGATGGTGGGCGCGGCCAGCGGCAGCTCCACTTGCCACAGCAATTGACGGCCGGTCATCCCCATGGCGATGGCGGATTCTCGCACTGCGGCGTCCACGCCGAGAATCCCCGCGAGCGTGTTGCGAAGAATGGGAAGCAGCGCGTAGAGGACCAGCGCGACAATCGCGGTCCGTTTGCCGATGCCGCCGATGAACGGAATCGGGATCAAGAATCCGAACAGCGCGAGGCTTGGAATTGTCTGCATCACGTTGGCGAAGCCGAGCAATGGCGTTCGCAATGCTGCGCGGCGCGTCAGAAGGATGCCGAGCGGAAGCCCGGCCGCCGCGGCGATGGCCATCGAAACCAGGACCAGCACGATGTGCTCGCCGGTCAACTGCGCCATCTCCTGGAGCAGATAAGGAGGGATCATGGGTTCTCAATTAAAGAGTGGACAAGAACGCGCGAGCTTCCGGGCCGCTCGATTTTACAAACTCATCCGGTGTCGCCAGCACTTCCAGTCTGCCACGATGCAGGAGCGCGATTTCGGTGCCGAGGCGCAGCGCTTCCCGCACGTCGTGCGTAACGAAGATGGAGGTCTTTTGCAGGCGGTCGCGCAGAGCCAGGAATTGGTCTTGCAATTCCACGCGGGTTACGGGATCGAGCGCGCCGAACGGTTCGTCGAAAAGCAGGAGCTTGGGTTCGGCTGCCAGTGCGCGCGCCACGCCCACGCGCTGGCGCTGTCCTCCCGAGAGTTGGCGCGGATAGCGATCCAGAAATTGCGCCGGTTCCAAGCCGACTTGATCGAGCAGCTCGGCCACGCGCGCCGCGATGCGGTCCGGCGCCCAGCCTTTCAAGCGCGGCACCAGCGCGACGTTTTCGCCGATGGTGAAATGCGGAAACAGGCCGACGTCCTGGATGACGTACCCGATGCTGCGCCGCAGCTGGATGAGATCCCAAGCGGTGGTTGCGCGCCGGTCCACCAGCACGTCGCCGGCGCTCGGGAACAAGAGGCCGTTGAGCATCTTTAGCGCGGTGGTTTTTCCCGAGCCGCTGCGGCCAAGCAGCACCAGCGTCCGGCCTTCCGCGATGCACAGGTCGAGCTTATCCAGGATTAGATTGCCGCCGATGCGGTAGGAGACCTGGCGAAATTCCAGGGCCGTGGTCAATGCACCATCCGTCAATGCAGCATCCAGAGATTTTCCGCGAACGGCCAATCCGGATCGATCCACTGATCTTCGACGCGGAACCCAGCCTGCTCCGCCATGGCGTTCAGTTCCGCAAGCTGAAACTTGTGCGAGGACTCGGTCCAAATGGTTTCACCCGCGCGAAAAGTCACGGCTGAGATCGGCCTCGGCGATGAATGCGGTCTGATTCGAACGCGACCGGAGGTGCATTTCGATGCGGCGGTGTTGTTCGTCCCAGCGCGCCTCATGCTCGAAGTCGCGCAGTCGAAAATCGCCGCCGAGCTCCCGATTGATTCGCCCCAGCAGATTGAGGTTGAAGGCGCCCGTGACGCCGGTGGGATCGTCGTAGGCCGCCAGCATGCGGGCAGGTTCTTTCACCAGATCGGCGCCAATCAGCAGCGCGTCGCCGGGAAGCAGCGCACGGCGCAGATCGCGCAGAAATTCCAGCGCGCACGGGCGCTCGAAATTGCCGATGGTGCTGCCGAGGAACAGCACCAGGAGCGCCTCACCGGTCTGACGTTCGGCGGTAGCGCGCGCCATCCCATCCAGATAGGACTGAACCAGCGGATGCACTTCGGCGATGTCGGACAAATCCCGTTCGCAACGCGCCAGGGCGTCGGCGGAGACGTCGATGGGATAGTAGCGGAGACCTGGTCCGCCAATCGCTTTCAGAAGATGCCGAGTTTTCTTACCGACGCCGCTGCCAAGTTCGATGACGGCGATGGGGGTTGGAAGCAGTGCCGCGATAGCTGAAGCGTGCATGCGCAGCAGGCGCTCATCGGCGCGGGTGAGGCCATATTCGGGTAAGTGCGTGATGGCCTCAAACAGCGAGCTGCCCAAGTCGTCGTAGAGATACTTCGAGTGGAGCTCTTTTTGAGGCTTGGCAAGGCCCACGCGCACGTCCGACGCGAATTCGCGCGTCATGCCTGGGTCCCCGGCGCTCTGTCCGGTTTTAGTTTTCGGCCAATCGAAAACTTGCGTAGACATAGGGGTAATCGGGTCGGAACCAGTTGCGGTAAGAACGCCGCAACATGCAGGCAGCCGTCACGGGCGACCCACCTTTTAGTACATAGTGTTGTTCATCGAAGAAATCTTTGGAGTAGCCCGGATAAAATGGCATCGGCTCAAATCCGGCAAACGGACCGAACTTCGTGGCGGTCCACTCCCATCCATTTCCAACCAGTTGAGAGACTCCGCTGGCGCTGTCGCCCGCAGGATGGGCATCCACGTCCAATGGATCCCATTGATGAAAATCAAAATTGCCTCGTTTTGAGCTCAGCCCAGCGTGGCCCCACGGATAGGGACGCTCCACGAGTCCACTTGTTTCGCGGGCCGGGGTTTCGCCGGTCAAGGATGTTCCATACGCTGCCCGGTGAAACTGCGGTTCGGTGGGCAACTGCTTTCCGGCCCATTGCGCGTAGGCGGCCGCTTCGGCCTGCGTGACGTATACGGGCGAGTTGACCGGGAGCGGGACTTCGGAAAACATCCCGCGATAGAACCAGCGGGCAGCCTGTTGAGAGCGGCGCGGTGTCCAGAAGTGTGGTGGGGCGCCGCCGTCCCGCACGAAGTCCAGATACTGTCCGTTGGTGACCTTGTACTTGCCGATGCTGAAGCCGGGGACTTCCACCTGATGCTCGGCGAATTCGTTATCCCAACCGAACTTGCCGTGCTTTTGTCCGAGGGTCGCAAGGCCGGGAGGGATCTCGATCATGCCGGCCGCAAGCGGACCGTGCGAGGAATAGGCCAGCGCCATCCCACCCGGGGCCTTCTGTTCATACGGCAGGTTGTGCAACAGATACGCCAGTGTCTCGCCGTGCATCAGACGATGTTCGAGTGCGACTTGGATGATTTGTTCGGGGATTGCGTGATCCGACTGCGCGATTAACTCGTCCAGCGTGCTGCGGATGCGCCGGTTATAGCTTCGGACCTCATCCACCCGGGGCCAGTCGGACGGTTCATCGGAAGCGGCCTGGCCTACCGGTGGGTCGATGCCGAACTCGAAGAGCTTGTCGAAGGTGGGGTGAAACGATGGAACATCCAGCGTTTTTCGCGCGATCAGGTTCCAATCGAAGGCTTCCAGGTGCCCGAGATAGAAGATGAGGCGATGCCGTTCGGGAATCGGCCGCGCGTAAATAGCCTCGGCCTTTACAAGGCTGAAAACATAGTCGGTTAGTTTGCGAGCGGAATCTAACCGTTCCTGGAGCGCCCTGTTCGCTACTGTTGCGGTCGCCATGCTAGCCTCCGGGTGCAGCACTAACAGACTAGCATGGGCGGGCGAAAACGTGAGTTACAGCCGCAACTGATTTCGATACGTTTCCCGGCGCGGGCGTTGGACCCGTGCCGGTGTTGTGAAGGCGATGCGCTGTTACTTGCTGGCGCCGGGCGCGTTTTGTGCCGGCTGAGCTGTGGCTTGCGTGCTCTGTGCGGCCTGCGCGGCTTGGGCAGCTTGCGCGGCCTGCGCGTTCAACACGGCTTGTGCATCCCAGGCCGATTTATTGCGGGCCGTCTTCCAGATCTTATCGCCCCACCAGGGTTGTTCAACGATGCCCGCTGGCGGAGGAGTCTTCTTGGCTGCAATGGTTTCCTGAGCGTCCGCCGCTCGATACGCCGGCAGCTCGAAGTTCAGTGTTCCCGCGGCGCCGGTCGCATCCGTGTAATTGATAACCAGGGTTCGCTTGCGATGAGTGAAGATGAGCGACTGAGCCGGGATCACGTGCATGACATGCTTGCACGTCCGCCTTTTCGATGTCGGTGCCAGTGATCTGATCGTAAGGCAGGCGGTAAACCGATCCGTTGTAGTGGAAGCGGAGCTCCTTGGGATCGTCAAAATTGAACGCGCCAGCCGAGTTGACCGGGATCGACTTCACCGTGCCTCCGACATACTGCACCGTGTAGGGCGCGGCGTGGAGCACAGCCGGTGGCACGGCCGCGAAAATGAGGGTCGAGACGAGAATTTGGCGGATTGCGAGCATGTTACAGTACCTCTCCTGTTAAGTACTATCGTCCAAAGCGCGGCGAACTTTAGACTTCCGGCATCTACAATAGATGCAGTATGTCTGTCTACGACGAGCGGCGCGAAGAGCTGGAACAGCAAGAGTTTATGATGGGGACCGAGCGCGGGCGCCTGTCGGTCACCATGGATCTTCTGACCGATGCGCTGGTGCTGGTGGGCCAGCACGGGGTCTATTGCCAGAGCGCGCGGCAACCGGGGAAGCCGGCCATGGATATACAGATGATCTCGAAGTGCCTGACGGATGCGAAGGAGCTGGTGGCCGACGTGATGGGCGAGCTGAAACGGAAATCGGCGCGTGAGGCGTAGCGGCGGCTAATGCGGGCGCGTCGCGAAGTAGTAATAGGTCCAGACGAAGATCAGTCCGGCGATGCAGAGGCCGAGCATGAAGAGCTTGCGTCCGAGCGAGGGTTGGTAGCCGGGCGGTTTGGGGTCAGTTGTTGGTTGTTGGTTCTTGGTTATTGGTTCGGAGGGCATGACTTCGATTCAAGTATAACGTCGGTGGTCTGTCCCTACGGCAGCGCGTATAGGGCGAGTTGTGGCATGGGGAAATCCTTACGATTGTCCGTCATCAAGACCAGATTATGAGCCAGAGCCGTAGCCGCGATGATGAGATCGAGAACGCCTAGCGTTCGCCCCTTCTTGGCCCATTCATTCTTGAGCAAGCCGGCGTAACGCGCCAACTGTGAGTCCAGTTCGTAATGTTCGAGCCTGTCCACAAAACGCTCGGTAAGGGCGAACTCCTTGGGACGAACGCCCGCGTAGATCTCTGTCAGAGTCACGACGGAACAAGCGAGAGTGTCGCCGGCTTCGACCAACGACGCCATCAGCTGCCAGCGCCCGCGTTTTTGGTTTAGAGCGTCAATGATGACGGAAGTATCGAGTAGGTAAATCGCCATTACGCGCGATCGCGCCCCTTTTGAATTCTTTGGAAACGGACCTCGTCTAACGAGCGCATTTTGCGAACCCACGCCGCTGCTCCATCCTTTAGCTCAGGATGATCCTTATCCTTCCAGACGGGCTCTTTGCGTTTGAACAGCTGCAGGAGCTGCTGACGCTTTATTTCACGCCTGGCCAGATCCGCGAGAAACGTGCTCCGGCCGCGTGAGCCGGCGATTTTGTCAATCTCGCGCACAAGATCTTCGGGAAGGACGACATGGGCTCTCTTGGTTGATGGCATGGGCTATCCTTGTTAAAATCTATGTCCCACTCTATTGTGACATAGTACGCCATGGCTCGCACCTATAGCCCCTGCAAGAACGGATTCCTCCGACGTTCGCGCCCAATGGTCGTAATCTGGCCGTGCCCGGGGATCACCACCACTGCGTCGTCCAGCGGCAGCAGTTTGTCGTGAATGGACCGCAGAATCTGGCGGGAGTCTCCGCCCGGCAAATCCGTGCGTCCGATGCTATCCAGAAACAGCGTATCGCCCGCGACGAGCTTGTTCTCGGCCGGAATCCACAGGCTGATGCTGCCTTGCGTATGCCCCGGTGTCTCCAGCACTCGGAACTCGGCCGGGCCAAGCTTCACCACCTCGCCTTCCTGCGCGTTCACATCCACGCCGGTCCTTCCGGGCGCGGCCATTCCCAGCCAATTGGCCTGCGTATCGATGTCATCGTAGAGCTCCTGATCGTTCGCGTTCATATACACTGGCGCGCCAGTGGCGGCTTTGAGCTTCTCGGCTCCGCCGATGTGATCGATATGCGCGTGCGTGATGATGATGGCCTTCACGCGCAGCCGATGCCGGTCCAGGATGGCGGTGATGCGCCCGATCTCGTCGCCCGGATCGATCACCACCGCCTCGCCCGAGGCTTCATCGCCGAAGATCGAACAGTTGCACTGCAACATGCCGACTGGAAGAATTTCATGAATCATTTGAGAGCCTCGGGAATCACAATCGTATACTCGAATTATGGACCCAGCCGTCCGCGCGGTGCTCGGAGTGTTGATGCGATGGATACACATCGCGTCGGTGGTCACGCTGATCGGCGGGTTTATTTACGCCCGATTCGCGCTCGCTCCGGCGCTGGCTACAGTCCCGCCGTCTCAAGGCGAGGCCGTTGGGGCCGCTGTTGTTCGCAGCTTTCGCGCACTACTGTATACGGTTCTGGTCACCGCGATTGGCTCGGGGATCTACAACTTCGCCATGAAAGCCAGCTATCCTCCGGGCTACCAGATGTGGTTCGGCATCAAGATGCTGCTGGTGCTGCACATCGCCGCCGCCGCGATCCTGTATTCGGTGCGCGAGTCAGGGCAAGCGAAACGCAATCGCACGGCGCTCGGAATCGTAATCTCCGGCTTGCTCGTGATCGCGATTTCCGCTTACTTGAGGCATCTGTCTCTGCCATGATTGGATACGAAGCGCTTCGAAATCGCGCCGCCTGGCTGGATCTCTCCGCTCGCGGCAAAATCAAACTCACCGGGGAGGATCGCGCGCGCCTGCTGCACGCGATGACGACCAACCACATCCAGCAGCTGACGCCAGGCTCGGGCTGCTACGCGTTTTTTCTGAATGACAAGGGCCGCGTTCTCGCCGACGCCAATATATTGTGCCGGCCGGACTACTTCTTGCTGGACGTGGAGCCGGAGACGCGCGAGCCCTTGTACCAACATCTGGACCGCTTCATCATCGCCGACGATGTCACGCTTGAGGACGTAACCGACGCTACCGCGACCATCGCGATTGAAGGACCCCAGGCTGCCAGCGTGCTGGAACGCGCGGGTGCGCCGGTACCGGAGGCGGAGTATTCGAGCGTTGACTGGGACAACGCGCTGGTCGCGCGGGTCAATTCTACCGGAAGCTCGGGATTTTTCATCTTCGCTCCAGCCTCCGAAAAGCCCGCACTGGTCTCGCGTCTCGAAGCCGCAGGCGCCGAGGCCGCCGATGCCGAAGCAGCTCGCGTGGTCCGCCTGGAGCACGGCAAGCCCCGTTATGGCGAAGACATCAGCGAGCGCTTTCTGGCCCAGGAAGCGAATCAACCGCAGGCGCTCAACTTCAACAAGGGTTGTTACCTAGGGCAAGAGATCGTGGAACGCGTCCGATCGCGCGGACAAATTCATCGCGTGCTGAAGCCGCTCACGCTGGATACGAAGGCGCCGCCGGCGCCGGGGACGAAGCTTGAAGACGCGACTGAAATCACTTCGGCGGCGTATTCGCCCGCCATCGACAAAGTAGTCGCGTTGGCGTATGTGAGAGTGTAGACCGCTTGCTCACGCGCGCGGCTCAGTTCCGCGTGTTCAGCACCTTGGGAATCGACAAATACCCGACGATGGCGTCCTTCTTCACGTCGTTGACGACGATCTCGTAGGGCTGCTTGGCCTTGGAGGTCATGAACTGCAACGGCTCATTCGCCACGCGATCCCGTTTCTCCACGGTTTTGTCGTCGGCCGTCAGCTCGATGGAGTAGCGGTTCTTCTTGGGATCGGTACGCAGCAGCCGCACCGAGACATCCCCTACCTTTTGCGATTGCTTGGCCTTGGCGATGGTGAATTGGACATAGTTTCGCTCGCCCAGCGCTTGCAGCGCCTGTAGCTCTTTCCCGTTGGTAGCGATCAAGACACTGTGGCCGTCCAGCTCGCCGGTGGCGCGCTTCAGATCGGCCACGGTTTTTTCGAGTTCCGATTTGGTGGAAGCCACGTCGCCCTTCACGGCGGATACTTGCGTGCCAACTTCGGAGATCTTCGAATCGGCATTGTCCCGCACCTTGGAAATGTCCGATGAGAGCTCCTGCTTGGCCCGCTCTTGCGCCGATTCCAACGCACTGCGCGTCTCGTCCACCTTCTTCAGCGCTTCGTCCTTCGCCTCGCCCAACGCCAGGCTGGCTTGCCTACGGGCACGCTCCAGCTGGTCCCGTAACTGGTCCACGGTCTTGCGGTTGGTCCGGGTGCTCACCGACGTCGACTCTTCCAGCTTGTCCAGCCGCGCCTGGGCTGCGTCGCTAACGGTGGCCAATTGCTTCTTCACTTTGTCCAACTGCATGTACCAATAAACGTTGGCGGCGATCAGCAAGGCCACGACGCCAAACAGAACGCCGAACTTCCAGCCCAACCCCGACCCTTCCGTTAAGTGTGGAGGGGGAGGAGGAGGCGCATAATATTGCGGCGGCTGCTGGGAATAATAGGGCGGCGGCGCTCCGGGAGGCGGTCCGTATGGTGGCGGTGCGGATGGCGGCGGCGCCGGTGGCGTAGAGGCGGGAGGCTCTGAACCTGAACTGGGGCTGGGATTAGGGAAAATGGACATCGGGACCTCTAACTCGTAGATTACCAGTTATACAACCCTTTGGATGGACGAGTGTTGCAGCCGGTTTCAGCGGGCTTTAGGAGCTGGCCTTCGGTACGGTGAATTCCAGAAAGGTCTGTTTCGGCATGCCCGGTTCGAAGCAGCGCCGGCAGCGGGCTTCGTACATCCCGCTGGCGCCCACCACGATCAGGTCGTTCGACTCCACCAGCCGCTGCGTATGCTTGGCGGGATTGCCACAGCGCATGCAGATGGCCAGCGTTTTCGTGATCGATTCCGCCAGGCTGAGCAGCTCGGGCATGGGCGGAAAGGGACGGCCCATATAATCGGTATCCAGGCCCGCAATCATCACCTGTTTGCCGCTGTCGGCAAGTTCGGTAGCCACCGGCGCCAGATCCGGACCGAAAAAGTTAGCCTCGTCGATTCCCACCACCTCGGTGCGCGGATCCAGCAGGGGCAGGATATCGGAGGCCTCTTGAATTACTTGCGACTTCATCCGCAGATCGTTGTGCGAAACAATCTCGTCGCTCGAATAACGCTGGTCGATGGCCGGCTTGAAGACCTGTACTCGTTTGCGAGCGATCATGGCCCGCCGGAGCCGCCGCATCAGCTCCTCGCTTTTGCCTGAAAACATCGGGCCGCAGATCGCTTCGATCCAACCCAGATTGCCAGTGACGATGTCCATGTATGAGTGACGTGAGTAGCGAAGCCGCATCTTATCATGGGAGCGTGCCTGTATCCGGCCGTATCCTCAGTGCGCGCGTGATTGTGCCCGAGATGCTGGATCACGCGCCCCCAGATGTGGCTCGCGCGAGCCTGCGCGATCTGGAGCGCGTCAATCGCTACCTGGGTGGATATCTTGTGTTGCGGGGAATGTTCTCGCGCCTGGTGCAGCCCGATGAAAGCTTTTCGGTTCTGGACGTAGGAGCGGCGTCGGGTGACATGGGAGCGGCAATACTTCGCGGATTTCCGAGAGCCCGGGTGACGTCGCTCGATTACAAAAGCAATCATCTGGCTCAGGCTGCGGATCCCAAGCTGGTGGGCGATGCGTTCCAACTGCCGTTCCGGCCCGCCAGCTTCGATTTTGTTTTTAGCTCGCTCTTTCTGCATCACTTCACCAACGACCAGGTGGTGGAACTGTTCGTGAGCTTCCGTTCCATCGCGCGGCGCGCCGTGCTGGCAATCGATCTGGAGCGAGGACCGCTGGCCTATTACTTCCTTCCGCAGACGCGCTGGCTGTTCGGCTGGCAACCGATCACCATCCACGACGGCCAGATTTCGGTGCAGGCGGCGTTCAAGAAGGAAGAATTGTCAGCGCTCGCCACGCGCGCGGGATTGGGCTCGGCCGAGGTTCGAGTGCATCGGCCCTGGTCGCGATTGTCGCTGGTGGCGCCGGTGTAGCCTGGCAACCATGTGAGCAATTCTGAACAGACGGCGTAGAAACTTGGGTGTTAAATTATAGTGCGCCGACGAAGCGTTGCCATGCATCACAACGCGGTGGTGTGACCCGACGAGGATTCTCATGAGACGGCTTTCTCTCGCGTTCCGCTTCGCAGCGTTTGCCGCGATCATTACCCTCTGCCTGACGGGCCAGACCCGAAAACCGGCACGTATCCTCCGCGACAAGGCGACATTCCTTGATTTCGTGACCTCCGGCTTGGTGATCAAGATCAACTCGGCCGCCATTGCTGCCAATGGCACGATCACAGTTACCTATACGCTGACCGATCCCAATGGCTTGCCTCTGGATGCCACTGGCGCCACCACTCCGGGCGTAGTTTCGCTGGCCTACGTGGCTTCCTACATCCCGAAGGGTCAGGCACAATATGTGGCCTACACTACTTCCCAGGCGACCGGCGCTGTGCTAGGCACCATCACCCGCCCGGATTTCGAAGAGAGCGGCGGCACACTCACATCGGTGGGGCCGGGGAAGTACAAATACATTTACGCCGCTAAGGCTCCTGCCGGATTCGACCCCACCGTGACTACTACGGTGGCCGTCGATGGCAACCGCAATCTCACGCCATTCGACCTGGGCACCAGCTACGCCGGCACTACGTTTAACTTCGTCCCCAATGGCTCGCCGGTTCGAGTCACGCGCGATGTCATCGAAACCGAGAGCTGCAATACTTGCCACTATCAGTTAGCTTTCCATGGTGGTTATGCGCACGGCATGCCAATGTGCGTCCTCTGCCATCAGCCGCAAAACGCCGATCCGGTTACCGGCAACACGCTGGACGCCAAAGTGTTCTTTCACAAGATTCACATGGGCGCGCAGTTGCCGAGCGTGGTTGGCACCAAGACGAACACCAGCGTGCCGTTTGAGGTGGCTGGCTACATGAATGCCATCAGCAACTTTTCCACGGTGATCGATCCCGCCGATCCGCGGCGTTGCGAAGTTTGCCACAGTCAAACTACTAAAGCCGCGCAAGCTACCGCTTTCTTGAGCCAGCCCTCTCGCGCCGCCTGCGGCGCCTGCCACGACGACCTCGATTTCGCCACCGGATTTTCCAATGGTCCGGAGATGAACCACCCCGGCGGACCTCAAGAGAACGACAGCCAGTGCTCGCAATGCCATATTCCGCAAGGCCAGTTGCTCTTCGATGCGTCCATCCTGGGCGCTCACGTAGTCCCTACCGATACTGCCGCCAGTTACCCGCAGAATCCCAATACGCTGCTGGCCGGCATCAACCTCGTCATTACGAGTGTGGCCAACACTTCCGCCGGACGAACGCCCCTCGTGCACTTCACCCTGAAGGACAACCAGGGCAACGATATCCCCTTATCGCAGCCTGACACTCTGAATTTCACGATGGCCGGTCCCACCTCCGACTACGGCTACACCAGTTTCGGAAGCGGCACCGCCGGCACTCCGGGCTATGTCACAGAGAGCGCTTTGAAGGCGACTTGTAATTCCAGCGGCGCCTGCAGCTACACCTTCACGCATGCCATCCCCAAGGCCGCAACCGGAACATACACCATCGGCGGCGAGGCGCGCGAGAGTGTGACGGTGTTGGCGGGTACGGAATCAGCCCAGACTTTCGAGGTGGGCGCCAGTAACCCGGTAGTCAACTTCTCGGTGGACGGCTCGGCGGTAGCGCCGCGCCGCACAGTGGTCGCACTCAGCAATTGCAACAACTGCCATGTGTTTCTTTCCGAGCACGGCGCACTGCGCAATAACAACGAGTATTGCATTCTGTGTCACAATCCATCGAACACGGATGCCAGTACGCGCCCTAGCGCGGTGATCAAGTCGTACCGGACTCAGCCCGCGCAGGGCATCAATTTCAATCTACTGGTGCACCGCATTCACGACGGCGTGAATGCCGCGGCCGATAGCCCAAAAAATCCCTACATTGTCGTGGGTTATGGCGGAAGCATTCACAACTTCCCGGGCATACTCTTCCCGGTGATGAGTCCCGCCGGAGAGGCGACGTACATGCAAAACTGCGCGGTGTGTCACGTCAATAGCACTGAGCAAAAAGACCTTCCGCTAATGGGCAACCTGCATCGGGTGACCGATCCGCAGGGTTGGATCAATCCGGTTGGGCCGATTTCCTCGGCTTGCAGCGGGTGTCATGTATCCAAGGACGAGGCGTCTCACTTCCTGGCGAATACGGACTCGCTCGGAGAGAGCTGTAGCGTATGCCATTCCGCGGACGCGCAGTTCGCGGTTGACGCGGAACACACTCCATAAATGGCTCGCTGGCACGTAGTCGTGCTCGGTCTGACGATCGCGGCGGTGGCGCCCTCACAGCCAGCCGCGCAAACGCCTCCGCCCGGCTACGTAGGCTCGGACACCTGTGCGGGATGTCACGCCGAACTCGCGAAGGCTTTTGCGAACAGCGCGCACCACCACGTGGATGTGGATGCGAAACGAGGATGGCAGGGCCGCGCGTGCGAGTCCTGCCACGGCCCCGGCCAGAAGCACGCCGAGTCGGCGAACCCAGCTTTAATCCGCAACCCGGCGAACCTCACTCCCGCGGCGACCGACGAAATCTGTCTTACCTGCCATCTGAATCAGCCGACGCAGATCGGACGCCTGGAAAGCAGCCACGCCCACAACCAGATTTCCTGCACCGCCTGCCATAAGGTGCATGGGGGCGAACCGCTGGTGGTTCGCAAGGCGGAGGCCACCAATAAGCTGTGCGCAAGCTGTCACCTAAACGAGTGGGCCCAATTTCAGCGGCCCTTTCATCACAGGCTTCCCGAAAGCGACATGACCTGCGTGGACTGCCACAATCCGCACGGCAGCATTCGACCGGCAATGCAGCAGAGCTTCGCCGGCAACGAGCCCGGTTGCTTCAAGTGTCACGGTGATAAGCGCGGTCCCTTCACCTTCGAACATGCACCGGTACGCTTCGAAGGCTGCCAGGCGTGTCATGAGCCGCACGGTTCGGCCAATGCAAGAATGCTGACGCGAGCGAATGTCCGATTCGTCTGCCTGGAGTGTCACGCCAATCTTCCCTCTTCGCCAGTGAAAATCATGGGCGTAGTGCCGCCTTCGTTTCACGATCTGCGCTCGCCGGTGTTTCAAAACTGCACGGTGTGTCACCAGAAGATTCACGGCAGCCATGTGGATCGGAATCTGCTCAAATGAGGACGCTCATTGCAATGTTGGTGGCATGGCCGGTCTTAGCGCAAGTGCCAGCTGCGACATCCGCGGCGGCGCCAGTAACAACCAGCGACGTGGCCCCGCCCGTTCTACCCACAGAGCCCGTGCTGACCGGCTGGATCGACCTCGGCTATCGTTGGGGCACCGGCGTTGGCGGAAGCTTCGATACCTATCGCAGCATCATCAATCTCGGCTCGGGACCCAAGTTTCTCGGTACTGACTTCACGCTGACGGATCCCAAACACAAATGGTTCGATACGATTCAAGTGCGGGCTGATAGCTGGGGTGACGAGCCATCGTCGTCGGTGCACGTGGAGGCCAAGAAGACGGGTGCGTACGTCTTCAACGCCGACTATCGCGACTTCGCCTACTTCGATTTTTTACCCTCCTATGCCGACCCGCTGCTGAGCCAAGGCATCGTCTTGGACGAGCAATCCTTCGATACGCGGCGCAAGATTGCCGCGCTTTCACTCGACATTCGGCCCGGCCATTGGTGGACTCCCTACTTCGGATGGGATCACGATTCGAGCTCCGGCAGCGGCGCGACAGTTTTTGTCACTGATGGAAACAACTATCCCGTTCCAAACACCCTCAGCGATTCCACGGAGCTGTATCGCGCCGGCGTCCGATTCGAAAAGCCCCGCTTCCACCTCACTCTCGAGGAGGGCGGCTCGACATTCAAGAGCGACCAGAACTTGTATCAGAACCCGCAAGGCTCAGTGAACACCGGCAATTTCTCGACGCCGATCCTGGGACAAACTCTGGTTTTGACCAACTTGCTGGCCGCATACGGTATCGGCGGATCCAGCGCCTATACCAAAGCGTTGCTGACGGCGAATCCCACCACTTGGCTGGATATCTATGGGCAGTTTCTCTATAGCCAGCCCGACAGCCGCGTGAATTACCAACAAACCTCTGCCGGCAATCTTTATCTGCAAAGCCAGGTGCTGTTTTATTCGAGCGAACAGGAAGTGATCACCGCGACATCCCAGCAGCCGCACACTTCGGGCAGCTTCGGCGCCGAGATCCGGCCGCTGAAGCGCATGCGCATCGTCGAATCCTGGATTACCGACCGGCTGCATGACGCCGGCTCGTCGGCTTCCACGCAGACGCTCATGGTATCTGGAGTGTCCATGCCGCTCAGTTCGCTGCTTGCCACGATGCTCGCGTCCAACTACAGCCAGGAGGCGGTCGACATCTTCTACGACGCCAACGCCAAGCTGACACTACGCGGCGGCTATCGCTACGTGTGGGGCGACTCCAGCTACGCTTTCCTGCCTCCCGAGGGTCTGGCGAGTTCAGCTCAGGGGCAGCTGCGGCAAAACATAGGACTGGGCGCGGCCACCTTCCGCCCCACCCAGAAGATCTCGGTGACGGGCGAGTTCGAAGGAGGAGCGAGCAGCGGTGTTTATTTCCGCACTAGCCTTTATAACTATGAGAGAGTGCGGGCCCAGGTGCACTATCAGCCGCTGCAGTCGCTCAGCATCTCGGGCGCTTTCACGCTGCTGGATAATCAAAACCCGTTGGCGGGGACCAATTACGAGTACTCGTCGTATCAGGAGTCGCTTTCGTTTTACTGGTCGCCGCACGGCAAGATTTTCGACATCCAAGGCTCCTATACGCGCTCTACTTTGCGATCCAACATCGGGTATCTCGATCCTGGGACCCTGACGCCGCAAATTTCAAACTACCGTGACGACGCTCATACGGCGACAGCGCTGTTTGATCTGGCGTGGCCGCATGGCAAGCGTTTTGCTCCCAAACTAGCGGCCGGCGGATCGTTCTTCATCTCTTCGGGAAGTCAGCCGACCAGTTATTATCAGCCCACAGCCAAGCTCTGGCTACCGCTGGGCAAGCACACCACCTGGTTCAGCGAATGGCGCTACTACGGCTATGGCGATGCCTTCCTTCTGTATCAAGGATTCCGTACGCACCTGGTGACCACGGGAGTCAGGTTTAACCGATGACCCGGGCAGTGCATCCATGACCGAGGCAGTGCATCCATGACCGAGGCAGTGCATCCATGACCGAGGCAGTGCATCCATGAAAGACCGTCCCGTCCTTGTCCTTCTCACCAGTAGCTGGATCAGCATGCTGGGCGCGGCGCTGGTCACTCTGGCGGGATTTTCGTGGCTGTTCGTGCTGCCGCTGAACATCCGCGGATCGGGCGTGGAGAATCCCTACATCGGATTGCTGGTTTTCATCGCGATTCCGATCGTGTTCTTCGCCGGACTGGTTTTGATCCCCATCGGAATTGCGCTCGCCAAACGCAAGGTCACCGCGAATTTGGACGAAATCGAGGACCGTCGAATCGCGTGGCGGCGCGTTGGGATTTTCTTCGGCGTGATGACCGTGGCCAACGTGGTGATCGCGAGCCAGCTAAGCTATCGCGCCGTGGTGCACATGGACACCGTTCAGTTCTGCGGCCAGACTTGCCACGTCATGAAGCCGGAATTTACGGCGCACGCCGCCATGCCACCCCACCAAGCAGTCGCCTGCGCCGAGTGCCATGTCGCACCCGGAGCTACCGGCTGGCTGAAGGCCAAAATGAACGGCACCAGCCAACTGATCGCCGTTGTCTTCAACAGCTATCCGCGCCCCATCGAGTCGGCAATGGAGGACAACAAACTGGTCTCTTCGGCCGAGACCTGCGAACAATGCCACGCGAGGGACAAGCCGAGCGCGCCGCGGCTCCGCGTGATCGCGTCTTACAAAGATGACGAAACCAACACCCGCACCACCACCGTGCTGCTGATGCGCATCGCGACCATTCACGCGGCTCATCTGGGACCGGGCGTCCGCATCCGTTACTCTAGCGCCGACAAGAAGCGCCAAACGATCCCCGCAGTCCAATACGAGAGCGCTAAAGCCGGCGCGCTACGAACGTACTTGGCCAGCGGCTCGACTACGGAATCGGTGCGATCGCTGCCCGTTTTCGAAATGCAATGCGTCGATTGCCACAACCGGGCGTCGCACACGTTCGAACTGCCTGACCGCGCTGTTAACCAGGCCATGGCGTCCGGCGAAATTGCCGCCGGCTTGCCCTTCGTCAAGAAAGAATCGGTGGCGCTTTTGAAGGCGGGCGACGCGCAACAAATCCCGGCAGCCTTGAGCGCCTTCTATTCGATGAATTACGCGGAGGTCGCTAGAAAGCAGGGCGCTGAAATCCACGCAGCGGGCGCAGCCCTGGCCGCAATCTACGAGCGCAACGTATTTTCGGACCTCAAAGTCACCTGGGGGACTTATCAGAACAATCTCGGCCACACCGATGCTCCGGGCTGCTTCCGCTGCCACGACGAAGCGCACCTGACGGCTGACAAGAAGAGCATCTCCCAGGACTGTGGCTTGTGTCACCAACTCGTGGCGATGGACGAGGCGTCGCCTGAGGTTTTGAAGACCCTGGAGCTAAGCCCGAACCCCTAGGGCTCAATTACTTGGCGGGCGCGTAGCCTTTGAGCGAATGATCATGGGCGGCGTAGTAGTCCCCAGCTTGATTCAGGTCTGGCTTGCCCGCCGTAACGTGACAGAAGGTGCACTCTTTCCCCTCTTTTTTCGCATACTCCGGCTTGGCGAAGGACGGCGTGACGCTGGCACACCACAAACCGGCGGTCAGAACCGCCGCGGCAATCGAGGTCTTTAGGATTTTCGGCATAGCTGGTTGTATCCTCGATCTACCCAAAGTGCAATTGCATTGCCAAGCCCTGTATCCATAGGCAGGCTGGAAGACGGGCGCGGCCTCCTGCTCTTCGGTCAGGCTTACGGTGACCATGCTTGGTCACGTGACCATATTTCGTCCCCGTGGCGCCGTGTAGCCTGGCCCTATTTGATAACATCGGAAGGCAAAGAAAACCATGTCGGCAGGCGGTTTCGCGGGGGCTGCCCCAGGGAATATAACCAGGTTCTTGCAAGAGTGGCGAAGCGGGGATGAAGAAGCTCTGGCGCGCCTCACAGCGGAGGTCTACCGCGAGTTGCGTCGTTTGGCCGGCGCTCTTTTTGCGCGGGAAAGCGGTGAACGAACGCTGCAACCCACTGCCCTCGTTCATGAGCTCTACCTGCAGCTGCCCGGCGTTCAGCATATTGACTGGCAGAGCCGCGCGCAGTTCTTGAATGTCGCCGCTAAAATGATGCGCAACATTTTGGTCGACCATGCTCGGAAGCGCAATGCCGCCAAGCGGGGCGGCGGCGAAACTGCCGTGGTAAAAGAGAGCGCATTCAAAGACCCCGCCATGGAAGTCGACGTTCTGATGGTGGACGCAGCTTTGGAGCGATTCACCGAACAATATCCGCGGCAATCCCGGGTGGTGGAGCTGCGCTTCTTTGGAGGGCTCACAGCGGAAGAAACCGCGGAAGTTCTGAACGCCACCGGGACCGAGACCTCACTGCGTACGGTAGAGCGCGATTGGACCTTTGCTCGAGCGTGGCTGGAAAATGCGATTGGATCGTCCTAAAACGTCTCCCCAGCAACTCGAGGAAATCTTCCACCAGGTTTGCGGCTTGCATCGAGCGGCCCGCGAAGCCGGATTGTCGCACGCCTGCGGCACCGACCAAGCCTTGCGAATAGCTGTCGAGCAACTGCTGGCGGCAGCCGAGCGCGCCGATAGCCGGGCCTTCTGGAACGAACCCGCAATAGTTAACGAGGCGAAGTCCATCGCCTCAGAGGAAGATTCCACCACATTAGATCGATATCGATTGATCGAGCGCATCGGAACCGGTGGGATGGGCGTGGTCTACCGGGCTGTTCGATCCGACGACACCTATGCCAAGCAAGTCGCGATCAAGATTGTCCAGCACACCCCTGGCGGCAACCTGGTGGAGCGTTTCAGCCAGGAGCGGCAAATCCTGGCGGGCCTGGAGCATCCCCACATCGCCCGGCTGTTGGACGGCGGTACCACGCCCTCCGGGCAGCCGTTCCTGGTTATGGAGTATGTGGATGGTCTGCCAATCGACCGCTTCATCCAAATCAACAAACCATCCCGCGCGGCGATCCTGCAGATGTTTCAGAAGATCTGCTCGGCTGTGGCCCACGCTCACCGGAACCTGATTGTTCACCGCGACCTCAAACCCGGCAACATCTTGGTCACGCCCGAAGGCGAGCCTAAGCTTTTGGATTTCGGAATAGCCAAGCTTCTTCCGCCGGGCGAATCGGCGGCTGCCAACACGCTCGGCGGACTTCCGCTAACGCCCGGCTATGCCAGCCCCGAGCAAGTGCGCGGCCAGGTGATTACCACTGCTTCCGACGTCTATTCGCTCGGCGTGGTGCTGTATGAAATCTTAACCGGCGTTTCGCCGTATGGCGCTTCTAAGACATCGGTATTAGACATGATGCAGACCGTTTGTGAGAAGCAGCCGGAAAAACCGAGCGCGGCTGCCGAACGGCGATCCAAGCAAGGGGCCGCGGCGCCTGGTGGCCAGGCGCGCGATCTGCTGGGCGATCTGGACACCATCGTGTTGAAGGCCCTTCGAAAAGAACCGTGCGATAGATATTCGTCAGTCGAACAGCTCTCCGAAGATCTGGATCGCTACGCGCGCGATCTTCCCGTGCTAGCGCGGCGCTGAGACTTTCTCTTATGTCGCCGCCAAATTCGTCCGGCGGAACAAACTCGCGCTGGGTGCTGCCGCCTTGTTGGTTCTCACTTTCGCGGGAGGGATCATCGCCACCATGCGAGCCCAGGCGCGAGCCGAACGGCGCTTCGAAGACATTCGCCAGCTCGCTCACTCGGTGGTCTTCGATTATCACGACGCCATCGAGCCACTCCCAGGCTCGACACCCGTACGGCAAATGCTGGTCAGGGACGCTCTGGTCTATCTGGATAAGCTTTCACGCGAAGCTGACGATCTCGGGTTGCAGCGTGAATTGGTGGAAGCTTACGTCAAAATCGGCAATGTGCAAGGCAACAGCTACTATTCCAATCTGGGCGATTCCAGCTGCCGCATTCGCGAGCGCGAAAAAGGCGATCGACCTGGGGCAGCAACTGGTTCGGCGCCAGCGAAATGGCCTGAATTTGCGGGCGCTGGCCTCGGCATACGCCGCTCAAGCCGAACTTTTGCATGGCGCCAACTCGCTCACGCCGGCCGCTGAAAATTACCGCCGGGCCATCGCGCTATCCGAAGAAGCCGTTAAGGACTCGCCGCGCGACTCTGACGCACGCCGGCTGCTGATCGCGACCACGCGGCATTATGGCGATCTGCTGGGCGCGGAGGGCTCGGCGAATCTCGGCAAATCGGAAGAAGCGTCGGCCACTTACCTGCGCTCGCTTGACTTGGCGCGCGCCTGGCTCAAAGACGACCCGCAATCCAAAATCGCGATCAAGGAGTCGTACGATTCTTACATCGCGATCGCGGCCATCGATCGCACCGCCGGGCGTCGCGCCGCCTCTGAGGACGAAAGCCGAAACGCCCTGACGATGGCACAGCAGATTTCGGACGCGGATCCTCTCAACACCACCAACCGGGTGGAAGTTGCCGGCGCGTTAGCCCGGCTTGTGGTGGCGCTGATGGATAGCGCCAAGCCACGCGAGGCGGTGCCGTTTGCGCTCGAAGCCGTTTCCATCATGGAGCGCCAGCTAGCCGCCGACCCTACCAATGCGCTCTACCGCCGCAACTTGTCGGTGACCGAGATCCACGTAGCCAACGCCATGCGGAAAGCGGGCGACCCGCACGGCGCCCTCTCCCACGTGCAAAAGAGTTTGGTCTTGGCCGAACAGGTTAGCGCCTCCAATCCGAAGGATTCTGAAAGTGCTTCAGACGTCGCGAACAGCCATTTCAAAATGGGTGAAGTACTCGCAGATTTGGGCCAGGGTCCAGCCGCGCTTCAACACGACATCCAAGCGATCGATATCTTGCAGCGCATGCTGGCCAGTTCAACGGATTCCAATCTGCTCCGGCTATTGATCCGGGCGCATCTGGCGGCAGCGGATGCCGAAGTGAAGATGAGTCATGGATCCAGCGCGCTGGAGCATTACGGCGAGGCGGCCCGCATCGCTCAGGGCATCGTTCAGAACGATCCTCGGCAAGCTTATGCCCGGTCGGAGCTGGCTCGGGCTCTCACTGGGATCGCCGAGGCTCAAATGCGCTTAGGTAATTGGCGTGAGGCGCGAGACCACTATCGCGGCGCACTGGAGAACTGGACCGAACTTCGCAACCAAAACGCCCTCGGCCCCGATGAGATCGGTCTCCCGGAACAGGCCGCTCTCAAAGTCGCGTGGTGCGAGCGCAGGCTTGCGCCCTAGCCCTTCGACAAAAATTACCCACCGTGGCGGGATTCGGCCGCCGTTTACGCTTCTAGGGAGACACGCCGAATTTATGACCAATACATCGGCGCACTACGTACCGGAGGCTCTCTATCATGTTTACAGCAAAGAATTTTACGCTGCTTCTGGCGTCTGCCGTCTTGGCAGCCGTCCCGTCGTATGCATCGACAATCACCGACTTCACCTTTACTACAGATTCTTCGCCCTTTACCTCTGTGTTGACTGTAACCTCTACAGGTTCTGAAGCCTCGATCACCGGAACGGTGACGTGTGTCTCGACCTCCATTTGTAGCGGAGAAGTGGGCACTTTCGATCTCGGGCTGGATCTCACGTCCACCACCCCTCTGTCGGCCGAAATATCCGGGATTCTAAGCGGATCAACCCCAGCGGGCGGTACGCTGGATCTCACGTCGCCAGCAGCTTACGCACAGGATATTCCGTTCAGCGTCGCTCCGGGCGCCGGCGGATTCGATAAGAAAATTTTCTCCGCCAGCCTGCCTGCTTTGGGGGACATCAATGTGGATGGCGCACTGGACCTTTCGTTGCTGCCCGGACAGTCCATTACCTTGCCGCTGACTTTCGCTGTGGGAAGCTCTTCCCCTGTTCCTGAGCCAGCCAATGCGGCGCTCCTTGCCGTAGGGCTGCTCGGCATGGCTGCCGCGGTTCGCTACCGGAACCGTAAGCGAGCAACTGCTTAACCGATTCCCACGAAAAGCCGTCAGTGCCGCACGCCCGTCGAGGCGGCGGCCGCGGCTGCGGCTAGCGTGCCATAAGATATCCTCGACGCATGGGCCGCCTCGTCCTTGCCATCGTCGCCGTAACGTCCGCGCAGGCCCAATGGACGCTGCAGCAGTCTCATACGACCGCCGGGTTGCGGGGCGTCCACAATGTTGGCGGCGGGGTCGTTTGGGCCAGCGGCGCCCAGGGGACGGTCCTCCACTCCACCGACGACGGCCAGACATGGCAAAGCTGCGCCGTGCCCCAGGGAGCCGAAAAACTGGATTTTCGCGGCATTCAGGCCTTCGATCGAAACACTGCTGTCGTCATGTCCTCCGGCGCCGGCGATCTCTCCCGCCTCTACAAGACCGTCGACGGCTGCCGGAGCTGGAAACTTGTTTTCACGAATCCGGACGCGAGCGGTTTTTGGGATGCTATTCAATTCAGACCTGGCTTCGGGATGTTGATCGGGGATCAGGTTCGCGGTCACTTCCCTGCATTTTTCAGTACGGGCGCCGGCGATACGTGGCAGCCGATCGACCCCAAGGCGCTCGCCACCGCGGACAAGAATCAATCGTTTTTCGCCGCGAGTAATTCGTCGCTGTTGGTGGATGCACCCAGAGATCAGATCTACATGCTTACCGGCGGCGGAACTACTTCGCTGATCGCGATCCATGGGTACTTCACCACGGCGGCGAAAATTTCTCGCACGCATCTCCACCTGGCGAGTGGCGAGTCGGCGGGAGGATTCTCGTTGGCGTCGAGAGTGGCAGGGTCGGATCTGGTTCTCGTGGCAGTTGGCGGAGATTACAAAGCGCCGGACCAAGCTCGCGGGACCGCGGCTTACCGGATGGGAGGCCGATGGCGCGGTTCCGATACGCCACCGCACGGCTACCGCAGCGCCGTGGCGTATTACGCGGCTGGCAAAGCTTGGATCACGGTGGGGCCGAACGGCACAGACATTTCCACCGACGACGGCCGCAACTGGCGGGCGCTGAAACCCGGCGCGGCGGAGAATCCGGACGCCGATAAGAACTGGAATGCGCTGTCACTCCCCTTTGCGGCAGGCCCGAACGGGCGCATCGGCAAACTGAATCCCGATGCTGCGTATTGGCATAATAGATAGCCTCTAATGACCCAATATTTCCTGGGCGTCGACGGCGGCCAATCGAAGACTACTGCGGTCATTGGCGACGAAAATGGACGGGTGCTCGGGATCGGCCGCGGCGGACCGTCGAATCACGCGGGCGCGCCAGAGGGCCGGGCTAAGTTCATAGACGCCATCGGCAAGTCTATCGGCGCGGCTTGTTCGGAGGCCGGATTGGACGCCGCCACGGTGCGTTTTGTCAGCGCTTGTCTGGGATTGAGCGGCGGTCCGGCGGACAAACAAGCGATTCTCGGCCAGATCCTCGCGGCGGACCGGATGCTGGTCACCGACGACGCCACCATAGCTTTATCGGGCGCTCTGGCGGGCGAGCCTGGAATTGTGGTCATCGCCGGGACCGGCTCCATCGCATTTGGCCGCAACGCGCAAGGCCGAACCGCGCGTGCCGGCGGCTGGGGTTATCTATTTGGAGACGAGGGCGGGGGATTCTGGATCGCAAGGCAAGCTTTGCGCGCGGCTCTGCGCTGGGAAGAGGGGTGGGGATCGCCTACAGCGCTGCGGGCCATGTTGCTGGATAGCACCGGCGCGCGAAACATGAATGACCTCATGCATCGCTGTTATACGCCCGAGTTCCCTCGGCCGCGCATTGCGGCGCTTTCGGTGCTGGTGAATCACGCGGCGGAAAGGGGCGATCCGATGGCTCAGGAGATCCTCAGCGAAGCCGCCCGCGAACTGGCGTTGTTGGCCCGCGGGGTACGAAGCCAGCTATTCGAGCCTCAGGGATCGGCGCAGTGCGCCTACATTGGAGGAGTTTTCGAAAGCCGCACCTTGCGGGCTCTCTTCCGCGAATCGCTGGAGGGCGAGCCGGGCTGGGTGGTTACTCCTCCCGTTCACGATCCGGCCATCGGAGCGCTGCTGGAAGCATATCGGGCGGCAGGGGCGATTCCTTACGAAATTCGTCAGCCCTTTTCGGAGCGGTGACTAGGGCGAGTTTTCCTCAAATACACGGCGCTGCCTGGCCGATGAGATTCTCGTGAACGGTTGGAGCTTAGGACTCCAGGAAGATCGTGCGGATATCGCCGTCCGCGCGCATTGCTTGCGGGTAGCCACTTGGTCTAGTGAGCTGGCCGGCGCGATCGGGCTTTCCGAATCCGAACGAAAACTGGTGGAGCAAGCCGCTATCTCCCACCATCTTCCTGAGATTTTGGTAGACGATGAGGCGCACGCTCGCCTGCTGGCGGAAATGCGGCTGGAGGCGGCCGGGGAGCAGCCGCTGGTTCCCCCACCGCTGGTCCCTAATGATGTGCGGGTCGTGCTGGAGGCGCTGTGGGGACGGCGGCCCATCTCCGATGCAGCCATGGGCAAGATTGTCGCGGTGCTGGAGATCAGCGACGGTTTCGATCAGTACTTCGAGTTCCAACCCTTGTTCGATGACACTGGCGCTCCCGATGAATGCGCGTCTTCGCAAGTTGAAGCTGGGTTTGTCGAAACAATGAGGTCCTACTTGCAGATGACCAGCCATTCCGATGTTTCCCAAATGATCGAACGGCTGCCAGTACTTCCCGGCGCGGCCCGCAAGGTGGTGCGTGAGGTGATGAATCCCGGCGCAGGCCCGGATGAATTACGGGAGTTGGCAGCGGCCCTTCGCGGGAACTTCGCGTCTCCGCAGTCGCACCACATTTGGAACCATAGCCTGGATGTGGCGCAAACGGCCCAGACGCTCGCCCTGCGCTGCTCCATGAGGGTGGATGCTTCTGCGGCGTTCCTGGCGGGTCTGGTTCACGATATCGGCCGGTTGGCCTTCGCCACGCTGCCCGCCGCATTCGTGGAGCGGTTCCGTCGCCTCACCGGCGGTGGCTGTCCTCCGGTGGATGTAGAGATGTGCCTGGCCGGGCGCTGCCACGGCGAAGTTGGGTCCGAGACACTGGCGCAGTGGAAATTTCCGGCCGACATCGTCGAAGCCGTGCGCTGGCATCATCACCCCGAGCGCTCCCCATTGGCCTTGACCGCGCTGCTCTATCTGGCCGAATTCATGACAGACTCTCAGGAGGATCTCCCCTCCTATATTCGATTGAACACGGCTTGCCGTCAGGCGGGAATCAGCATGGCCGCGCTCACCGAGTTGCGCCCGCCAGATTCGGGCGGCCTGGATAGCTTGCGCTTCAAGGGCGAATTGACGGAACACCTAGTTGGCGGCAGATCTTGATCGCCAACCTGTTGTCTACTTCTGTATGGCGAGGCACTGGAGCTTTGGCGTTGGTGGCGAGATTGACAAAAATGGAGTGGCGACTTCCTTCGCGATCGAGACGGCAACCGTTGCGTCGAAGATGGTCGACCAGTTCGTGGCGCTTCAGTGCTTCGGTGCACCGGACTCGACCGAAAGCGGAAGCAATTCGATCAAATCGGCAGCGGCGGCCGTCGCGTCTGGATTGGGGACCGGGAGTGGCTTGCCCTCCTCCAGATGCATCTGAGCAATGTCTTCTAGCGCACTGGCGATCATGAGGCGCGCGTCGGCGAGGTCGAAGCCCTGACTGGCGACACCCGGAAAGTCGAGAACCTCGGCAACAACCATTCGGTCATCGCCGCGAGGGAGAAAGTAGGCTACGTGGTAGCGCAGCATCTCCTTCAGGATAGCGCGCGCCACCACATTGCGCCCCCTGACACTGGATTGCCTTTCTGTTTCGGTGTAGGCTTGAACCGTGGCGGCACTTTCCGACACCCCCGTAGCCCGCGTCGTGGAACTGCGCCATTTGCGTGCCGGCGATCTGGACATGCTGCTGGAGGAAGAGACTCAGCTCTGGAGCGAGACCCTCGACTGGGATTTTCGAGGCTCGGCTGGACTGGTCCGGCGCTTCCTCGAAATGCAGGCCCTCAACGGGTATGCGCTGCTGATCAACGGGTACCCGGTGGGCTATTGCTACTACGTAGCCGAAGAGCGCAAAGGGCTGATCGGCGATCTCTACGTGATGAAGGACTACTTAAACGTGGAGAACGAAGAGCGCCTGCTCTCGACCGTAGTGGACGGGCTGATGAAGATGCAGTACATCCGCAGGATCGAATCGCAATTGATGATGCTGCGAACTGGCGCGGCCATGGAGCTGCCGGGGCGGCGTTTTTTGCGCGCGCACGCTCGCAACTTCATGGAGATCTCGAGCGATGTGGTGGAGCGTTTGCGTGAAGGGCGTCCTACGCAGCCGGTGTGGTTCGATAGCTGGTCCGAGCGCAAGCAGGACGAGGCGGCGACGCTAATCGCAACGGCCTACCGCGGGCACGTGGATAGCGAGATCAACGATCAATACCGGTCGCCCGCCGGCGCACGGCGTTTCCTGATGAACATCGTGCAGTTTCCGGGATGCGGAGCGTTCTTTCAGCCGGCGTCGTATGTGGCGGTGGATCCGGCAACGGGGCGCATGAGCGGAATGTGCCTGGCCAGCCTGGTGCATGCGGATGTAGGGCACGTGACCCAGGTATGCGTGTCGGCTACGGCGCGGGGAACGGGCGTGGGGTACGAGCTGATCCGGCGGTCGCTCGAATCGCTCGGGCGGCACGGCTGCCGCAAGGTGACGCTAACGGTGACGGCGGCGAACACGGAAGCGATCGCGCTATACGAGCGGATGGGTTTCCGAAAAACGCGGAATTTTTCGGCCTACGTGTGGGAAGGTTTCTGAGAATCGCTGCCTTTGCGGTTGAGGGTGACGAGAAACAGCAGTAGCGCCAGAGGCGTGGCGGCTGCCCAGGGACGTTCGGCCAAAGTCATCAAAAACGGAACCGGCGTGCATAGCAGAGTTGCAGCCAGGCGGGTGGGTTTATCGGTGCAAATGAAAATCGCGAGCCACAGCGCAAGCAAGAGCAGTCCGGCGTCGTAGCCGTAGACGTGGGGCGGGATCAGTAGGGAGCCAGCCGAGGCCGCGGCAATCCAGCGCCACAACGGAGCGCGCCAACAGGCCGCCGCTGTCAAAACAACTACTATCGCGACCAGCAATCCGCGGATCAGCAGGCTATCGGTGCCCAGGTTCAGAGCAAGCCCGTGCACGTTGATCATGAGTTCGGGCGAGGGGTTGAGATGCTCGAGATCTTTCTTTTGGAGCAGCCGGTAATATTCGCGCAGGCCGCCGGTTCCGGCCAGCCACCACGACACCAGAATTTCGAGGGCTACGGCTGCGATAGCGCCGAATAACATGCGCCAGCGCTTTTGAATCATGATGGCGAGCGGCCATAGAAGAAAGAGATGGAATTTGATGAGACCCAGGCCCAGAGCCGCGCCGCTGGCCCAGTGGTTATCCTTCTCTGCAAGCGTGTAGCAGGCGATGGCGATGACCAACATCTCGACGCAGTCCTGTCCGGACGCGATGCCCAGCGCGGTTGGAAGAAAGAGCGCGCCGAAGATCAGGGCATCGGGCCCCCAACGCCGGAAGGCCCAAGCCCACGAACCGATCAGCAGCGCCGTCTGCAACCCGATCCACACCCAGAAGGCAGCGCCGAAAGGAAATAGCGCCAGGGGCGCGAGAATCAGCGCGTAGAATGGCGGCCGGACGAACGGGACTAAAGCGTCCAGGCCGGGGACGAACCGGCGCTCGCGCTCAAGCTGGACTTCGGGGGAGTGCAGATGCGCGAAGTTTCCGTCCAGGGCCAGCGACGCTCCGGTGTAGAGATTCAGGAAATCGTGTCTGCGGGCGCTGGGAGCGATCTGGGACCCGAGGGCGATCCAGAGCAGGCAGAATCCGGCGACGGCGGCCCAGGTTTGGAGCGGGATTCGGCGCATGAAAGCATACTATCGGCTGGGTCACTGGGCCCCGTTACGGTGCTTCGTTGCTGGGTCGCGTTACTGGGTTGCGACCACTTTTGAATCCACCTGGAACTTGCGATAGTTGTTCCAAGTGGTTTCCTGCTCGCCGGCCAGCTTCTTCACCAATCCCAATCGACCCGCGCCGCTGATGACTTCGCGCTTGGGGAGCCACACGTCGTCATTGACGCGCGTTTGTTCGAAGAGCAGCTTCGCGCCGGGATTCAAGCGCGCGATGAACAGGCCGAACGAAATGGTGGCCGTGGTTTCGCCTTCCAAACGCACCCATTGATACTCGGCTTTGTCGATCCAGATCTTGGCTTTGACCTTGAGCAGTGGTTTCGCGTCGCTGTTCTTCGGCCGATACCCCGGCTTGGGCGTAGCCGAGATCACCCAAACGTCACGGCCGTCGATCTTTTCGTCGCCCAGCATGCGGAAGTCGAACATGTCCGGAACTTCGCGCAGGAATTCGCGGTCCTTCTCGCGGTCTTTCTCATATTTGGCCTCTCGGCGCGCGCGCTGTTCGGGAGTTTCGCGCCCCAGCTTCGCCACGGCCTGGTCCAACTTCTGCTGTTCCTTGCGCTGATCGTCGGCGGAGAGCGGTTTGCCATCGCGCTGCAGCATGCGATGATGCGCTTCGCCATAGAGGACCACAGTTTCCCACTCGTCGGTCTTTGCCGATTTGACCTGGCCGCGCGAATCCAGGCTGCGATCCGTCTCGCGCGCTATCCAGGTGTAGTCTTTCATGCGCGCCCAGTTGGCTTGATCGAGCTCGACAGATTTGCGGATGATCTCGCGCGGGCCATTACCTACTTCTTGCTGGCGCGCCTGGGCGTGGAGGACGCCGGCCACGGCCAGCAGCACAGGCAGAAGTTTGGCTGTTACTTGAGCGACCATTCGTGCCCCACGCGCGTGGCGATGACGCGATCGGAATGACTGCCGGCCGCCGCCAGGAACCGCTCGACGGGTTCAAGATACGGCTCGCGGCTCAGGCGGAAGGTTTGATGATGCACCGGCAGCAGGTGTTCTGCGCCGCAATCCGCGCCCATGCGCCAGGCCTGCTCCGGATTGCAATGCACGCTAATCCACGGATCGTACGCGCCCACGGGCATGATCGCCAGGTCCACGGGCTTTTTCGCGCGCACGGATTTGAATGCATCCGTAAAAGCGGTGTCGCCGCCGAACACAACGCGATGGCGCGCGGTCTCGATCAAATAGCCGTTATACCCGCGATGCACATCCGAGCGCATGCGCGCGCCCCAATGTTTTACGGGTATGCCCAGGATGGAGAGCGGCCCCACGCGGACGCGTTCGCCCCAGCCCACTTCGGTGACGCTTTGGTAGCGCCGCGGGCGTAACAGATCGCTGGTGTATTTGGCCGTCACCACGGCAGTTCCCGATCGCTCCAAACCGCGCAGCGTGGCCAGATCGAAATGATCGAAGTGCGCGTGCGAGAGCAGGATCAAGTCGATATGCGGCAACTGCGCGCGGGATACTGCCGGTAACACCAGACGGCGCAAGCCAACAGTTACGGGACCCATTCGCACTCCACAGCGCGCGCCCAGGATGGGGTCGGTGAGGATCGTGAATCCATCTATCTTCAGCAGCACCGTGCTGTGGCCCAGCCAGGCCGCGTGCAATCCAGTATCGGCCCAGCGTTTGGGATGCGGCGTGAAGGGCGCGGGGGGAATCGCGCAACGGCGCTCTTCTCGATAACGCCTGAAATATTCGGGCGCGGCCTTGCGCGCATATCGCGCGGCTGTCAACACATTACCAGTCTTGTTTTGGTTCAGGGCAAACATCGGTGAGAGTTTCTGGGGAATCGAACGACTAACCCTAGTATGACACCCAGGAAACTCGCCGCGCTCGGCGCGTTGGTTGCAGTGGTATGGCCGCTGCTCGGGGCTCACGATTTGGGGAGCAGCGCGGAATACGTCGGCGGCACCATCACGCAAATTCCGCCCGGCTGTCATGGAAACGTCCAGGCCGGCGACACTCAGTTCTTCGTCTTCTACTCCGGAAAGGCCAGCTGGCGGGTTCCCTACGACAAGATCAACCTGGTGGAATACGGGCAAAAGGTGAATCGGCGCTACATTGCCGCGCTACTTATTTCGCCGCTGTTCCTGTTCGCAACCAAGCGCCAGCACTTTCTCACGGTGGGTTACGCCGACGACGACGATCACCAGCAGGCCATGATCTTCAAAGTGGGTAAGGACGACATTCGGGTGGTGTTGGTCACGCTCGAAGCCCGCACCGGGCGCAAGGTTGAATACCAGGACGAGGACGCTCGCAGAAGCGGCAAGAGCTGAGCGATGCCTTGGTTTTTGTGCGCCATCCTGTTCTTCGCGCCGTATGCGGATCAGACGCCGGAAGACGCGGCCGCCCAGCAGCTGAGCAAGGTCCGCCGCATCTATATCGCGGTGCTGACAGGCGGCGACGCGGCGCTTCAGATTCGCGACCTGCTGATGACCAGCCTTCACAATTCCAAGCAGTTCATCATTACCGAAGAGGAAGACAAGGCGGATGCGGTGCTGAAGGGCGCGGGCGACGACGACGTCTTCACCGATACCTTCCAATCGTCGGATGGTCTCAATGCGCGCTCGCAGATCGCGAGCGGCAGCAGCGAGGGACTGCGCAATTACGCCAACAGCAGCAGCAATCACTCGGGCGGTCTGTCACTCGGCCAAAACGAGAGCAGCCGTACCGAAGAGCGCAAGCACGAGTCCATTGCTACCGTCCGGCTGGTGGCCAAGGACGGGGATGTGATCTGGTCCGCCACGGCCGAAAGTCTGGGCGGGAAGTTTTTAGGCGCCAGCGCCGACGTGGCCGACAAGATCGCGAAACGGCTGGTTATCGACTACAAAGCCGCCAAAGAACACGTGAATACGGGGAATCAAGTGACGCGTGATGCCCACGCCTGCAGCACCCGCCTCAGTGCCCACGCCAGCGCCCACGCCCCGGGTTCCCGCCAGCAAGTAATTGCACCTTCGCCCTTCGCTCGCGGCGATCCAAAATATTCCCAGCAACACAAGCAGGGCGATGGGTAAAAACACGACGTACGGTGTGCCGGCCAATGCCATGAAATAAGGAATCGGAGTCAGAATTAGAGCTGCCGACGCGCGCAGCGGTTCACTGGACGATGCTCCCGCCGCCAGTACAAACGCTGGAATCAACACCACGTCATCGGCCACTCCGGAATGAAAGCTGACCAGCAGACCGCACACCAGGCTCGCGGCCAAAAGAAATTCGTAGCTTTCACTGCGCTGGGTAATCCACAGGAATGTCAGCAAAACGCCAGCGGCGAGCAACATTTCCAGCCGTGTATCGCCATGCAAGACGGCGACCAGACCGTGAAGATTCGGCATTCCGGTCGCGCTCGGGTTGATCCATGGATCCCGCAGAACCCGCACGTACTGCCAGGTCGAATCCATCCCGTTCACAAGCCCGCCCAATCCCGCAAGAAGTGCGACGCCGCTGGAAGCTCCTCCCAAAATACGCCAGCGCTTTTTGACCAATAGAAGAATGGGGAGAAATAGGAACAAGTGAAACTTGATGGCGCATAGCGAGAGTACCAGCCCCGCCGAGAAATTCCATCCTCCGCCGCGTTAACAATATTGAGCCGCCCAGGATTGCGAGCAAGAACGGCGTATCTTGTCCATTGCAGAGCGCAGTCAGAAGTGGAATGCTCATCGCGGCGAAGAACGGCAGCGAAGGACACTCCTTTGAAAACCGAATGACGAACCACAAGATACTCCCGAGCGTCAAAAACGAAAAGATGGCGTACGCCACGTGGTAGGGCAGCGCGGCCAGCGGCCGAAGTAGAGCGGCGTAAAATGGCGGACGTGTGTACACCACCGTGTCCATCGTGAAGCCCTGAATCGATTTGATCAGCGCAAGATTTGCGCTGCGGGAGTAGAGATCGGGCGTTCCGGCCAGCCTGGCGCCCGCGTACAACTGGACAAAATCGTTTTGTCCCTTGAGGGCCCGCTCGCGTTGTAGATAGCCCAGCGAGAGCAGGAACACGACGCCCAAGGCGACCGGACACCAGTGCATGAGGCGCTTCTTCACTTGAGTTCCAGATCGGCGGAAGAGGTACGCTCAATTAGTATGAGACACAATTATCCCCTGATACTCATCTTTTGGATTGTTGGTGGGGCAGTGTTGTGCGCACAAAACAACCCGATCAGCTCCGACGCGAGGCAGAGCTACGCGCTGGTTAAGGACAGCCTGCTAAAGGCGGCGGAGAAAATGCCGGCGGAAGATTACGCCTTCCGAACCGTTCCGCAAGTGCGTACGTTTGGCGAGATGATCGCGCACACCGCCGATGGGCAGTTGCTGATGTGCCAGGTGGTGAAAGGCGAGAAGACCACGGCCAATGCGAAGTTCGCGCCGCCCAAAACCGCAAAGGCCGATTTAGTGGCCTCGCTCAAAGCTTCCTTTGATTATTGCGATCCAGTGTACGCATCCATGACCGACGCCGCGGGCATCGCCCAGGTGAAGTGGTTCCGATGGGACATGAGCCGTCTCGGGTTGCTGAATTGGAACATCGCGCACGATAACGAAATGTACGGGATTATCGGAGCCTTTCTGCGGATCAAGGGGTTGGTGCCGCCGTCGAGCGAAGGCCGCCCGTAACGCGCAAGGCTAGTTGCAGGGCCGCCAGGGAGGTCAACGTCCCCGGAATCCTCTCACGGCCAGTTCTGCGCGGCGTGTCGAATGCGAATGACCTCTGCTTGATCGTCGATGATTTGATATACGGCAATATAGGGCCAAGTAGAGAAAATAATCTCTCGGGTGTTCTCGACCAGACCGAGCCGCCCCCTATTGGGAAATGTGCTCAGCGCAGCGATCCCGGCAAAAATATCTTGGGCGACGCGGCGGGCAGCCGCAGGATTGTCTTTGCGAATGTACTCGACGAATTGGGCAGGATCGTCAGCGGCAGTGGTCGTCCACCGAACCCGCATTACGAGCGCAGAAGTTTTTCGACGCGTTCAACGACTTCGTCGTGTTCCAGCAAATCGCCCCGGCGAGCGGCAGCGCGGCCTTCTTTGACGGCCTCGATAAAGCGAGCATCATATTCGAGCATTCGATCAACGGCTTCTTCGACGAGCTGGGCGGCGTCCTTGCCCGTGCGAGTGGCGAAGTCGCGAAGACGGGCTTCCTTATCAGGTGAAAAATGGACTTCCATGGGCTCCTCTCACTCAGTATCGCGCACCAAGGCCCTCCGTTTGGGGCGTTACTGTTTTGCGCGGGTGGCGGGACACGTGCGGATTTTCAAGCCGGCATAATCTGAACGTTCATCCCTTCCGGATCTTTAATATGAAATCCGGCGTCCAGATTTTCTTCCGGAGTTATCCCGAGCTGCTTGAGTTTCCCCGTCACGGCTTCCTTGTTGAAGTTCTCAACCCCGATCGCGAAGTGATCCACAATTCCTGTTGGGCTCTTGTGATGGAGCGAGACGATGATTTTTCCCGCGCCCAGGCGCGCGATTTCGTTGGGCTTGTCTTCACCCAGGACGGTCAGCCCGAAAACTTTTTCATAAAACGCGACCGCCCGCGGCAAATCGGTAACTTGAATGCTTATGTGATCGATCCTGGTCCCTTTGAGTCCGGCGTCCTGGGCTTCCAACCTGGATGCCGCGCCGCCCGCCGCGGCCAGCATCGCAAGACCCTGAATCAGTCCCCGGCGCGTGAGCGCGCCTTGTTCATAGCGGCTCACCAGACTTGCAATCATCGCTTCCATACGGCCTCCTGAGTGTCATGATCGCATGACTTGTGGCGACCATCGCGCTCAGGCCGCTTTCCGCTGCTGCGTTGAAAGACCGCGCCGAAACCCGTCGCGCCAGCTTGCATAGAGGGGCCTCCATCCAAAGGCGCGCTTCGCCGCGGCGTTCGATGAGCCTCGGACCTTGGTCATCATCGAAATTCCGGCCTCGCCGATCATGAGCCGGCCAAGCCATGCAGGCAGATGACGCGGCGGCTTTGCACCAATTGCTTGAGCTAAAGCGGGCAGCCATACGGACACTTCAGCCGGCTCATCGTCCACGATGTTGTATTTCCCCGGCGGCGCTGCTTCAATCGCTAGGCGGGTGGCGGTCGCCGCATCGTCGATATGAATGAACGACCAAACTCCGGCGCCATCGCCAACCAGTGGGAACTTTCGATCGCGGATCATGGCGATAATGTTGCCGCCCTCTCCAAGCGAAGTTCCGGGTCCGTAGAAAAATCCATAGCGAAGCAAGATGCCGGTCAGTCCAGTAGCGCTTAAGACCATCTGTTCCAGGCGTCGGATAGCGTCCAGCGTGCGTGTCATTGCGTCGGGTGGATCGGGATCGAGCGGGTCCTCTTCCGTCTTCACCCGGCCACCGTTGCGCGCGTTCGGCCATCCTGTAAAACTCTGCGCAACAAAGCGAGTCGCACCGGCTGCCTGCGCTGCCGCAATCAGATTTTCTGTGCCCTCAGTACGCAGTCTGTTGGTGACGGCTAACTCACCGTCGAGATTTTTCAGGTTGCTGCATTTCCTTCAGAGATGTCATTTCATGAACGACAACGTTGGGGCGCGCCATCATCACGGCATTCATCACAGCGGAGCGATCCAAAGCATCGGCGACGACAGGTTCGGCCCCGGCGGCGTGCAATTCATCAGCCTTAGCGGGCGTTCGTGTCATTCCGACCACGTCATGGCCCGCTGAAATCAGCATCGGTACCAAACCTCTGCCTAACGCGCCGGTCGCGCCTGCGAGGAAGATTTTCATCTTGGGCCTCCTTCCACAGATTCGATGCTGCGGCCTTGGCCGAAAGGTTCACCGATCTCCCTTACAGCTACGTTGACGTTTGAGCCTGTCACTGTGACTAATACGTGACCGAAGAACCAGCCTTGTTCGAATCCTTGGCCCTTGAGCTTGCCGCCCGAGCTGGGGGCTTCAAGATAGACAATTCCATCCTGCACGGCGCGTACATATTGATGGCCATGGCCGCTCACCACGTAGCGCACACCGTATCGGCGGATCAGTTGATGCAAGGGAAACTGGCTGCTTTGAAACTTCACCGGGACGAGCCAGAAGGGTTTGTGAAAGAAGACAAACTTGGGATCGCGATCGCGGTTTTGCACCAGATCCTTGGCGAGAAATTGCATCTGCTCATCGCTCAGGGGGCTCAAGTCTGGTGTCTCGCTGTTGTCGAGCACGGTGAAGTGCGCGTTTTGGTAATCGAAGCCATAAAACGCCGGGTGCTTGGTTTGTTGTTCGTAAATGACACGCGACGCGGCTGACCAGATGTCATGATTGCCGGGGGTGAAATACATGGGATAACGATAGCGATCCCACAGCGGGCGAAGCGCGTGCCACTCAGACTCCGCTGTCTTGTCGTTGTAGCCCTGAATGGTGTCCCCTACATTGATTACGAAATCAGGATGCAGCCCGTCGCCTGAATGCGGAGCTCCGATCTCTTTCCAGATTTGCTCGTAGACTCCGGGCTGGCTGTCGCCCGTACGGTCACCTAGAATGGAAAAGCGGAAATCGTTCTGCGGGACGCCGGCCTTTTGCGATTGGGCGGTGACCAGCGCCACGGCACCGAGCAGCGTCGCGAGTAAATAACGCCGCGGCACGTTTACCGGCCTCATGCGCCCGATTGTAGCAAGAGACTGTAGAATGGAAGCATCTACCGAATGCTTCGTCTTTTCCGCGCCCTCCCCAGCGCCGTGCTTGCCTTGTGCCTGTGCCTGCTCGGATGCAGGCATACCGTTCCGGACAATGTCGCGGCCACTGTGAACGGACGCGTGATCACGTACGCCGACCTGGACAAGCAATATCAAGCGCAGTTCATGTCGTCCAGCGAACGGCCGAGCGACGACCAAATGATGATCCAGAAGCTGGAAGTGCTGCGCACCCTGGTGGACAATGAGATCATGCTGCAGCGCGCCGAGAAGCTGGGCTTGATGGCGACCGATGCGGACGTGGAGTCGAGATTCGCGGAACTCAAAGCGCCCTACACGCAGGAAGAATTCCAGAAGCAATTGGCGGCGCGCAAAATGAGCACCGACGACATGAAGGCGCAGCTCAAGCGCGACCTAAGCATGACGAAGCTATTGAACAAGGAGATCACGTCGCACATTTCGATCTCCGACAAGGATGTCACCGAGTTCTACAAGGCCAACAAGAGCAGCTTCAATTTTCCCGAGCCGCAGGTGCATCTGGCGCAGATTCTGGTGACACCGAATCCGGATCCGAACGTCCGGAATCTGAAAAACGACAAGGCGCAGAACGAAGAGCAGGCGCGCAAGAAGATGGACATGATAGTGGCGCGGCTCAAGCAGGGCGAGGATTTCCTGATGCTGGCCCAAAACTTTTCCGAGGATCCAACCTCGGCGCCCAACGGGGGGGACCTGGGATTCGTGCCCGCTTCGGCGCTGGAGAAAGCCAATGACGAGATTCGCGCCGCGATTCAAACTGCCACGCCCGGCCAGGTAACTCCGGTCGTGAAGACGGCCGAGGGCTATCGCGTGTTCAAGGTTTATTCGCGGGAGCCGGCTGGGCAGCGCGAGTTGACCGATCCGCGCGTGCAACAGAACATTCGGGAGACCTTGATCAATCGCAAGGATCAGCTGCTGCGCGCGGCGTATTATGAAGTGGCCCGCGACGAAGCTCAGGTAGTGAACTATCTGGCGCAATCGGTCGCGCAAACCAGGGATAAAAAATGACACGGGATTTAGTCATGCGCTTGTACCGTCACGAAAACTTTCGATCCATTGCACGTCGTCATCGCAAAGTTCGCGTCGGTGAACGTCCAGGTAGCTTTGCACGATTTCACGACCCAGAGGATGATGCAGATGTCGCAATCCATGGAGAGCGCTCCACTGGCAGCCTCGATGGTCGAGTGTAAGTATCTTTAGCAATGTTTGATAAATCGCCTCCGCGATTTGTTTGCCATCGTCCGAAAGACCGGAGTAATCGCATTTGTATTCATCAGCCTTTTCCCAGAACGTGTGAAGGATCATATCCCACCACATCCAGTAAAACGACTCCCTTGCATCGATAGCGCTGTGTGCGACCACATCCCTAAATGGCAGGTACATAGACTCGATGCAGGCAATGCGCAAGCCAAGATCCACGGCGGGATCGAAGAGAAACTGTTCACAACTGATCTTAGTACCAAAAACGGCCCATAAACCCTGATCCAGTTGCTCGTTTGAGTAGACCTTCGTCAGTTCGTAAAACGTTCGACACATCGTTTGAAGGTGGGCAACAACAGTCGTCGGGTTGGATGCGACAAAGTAGTCGATCCCCGAACAAAAGAGGTCATATTGCTCCTTATCGCCAACGATTGGCCTATCAAAGAAGAAAGCCAAGAACTCCGGATAGCTGAGCGCGGAAAGGTCGAATTCCTCCGCCCAGAAGAAATGGTTGCCGGGCAGCTCCTCGGTCAAAGCAGACCTATGGCAGGCTGGCGGGCGCAGGCTTAGGCTTGGCGTCTGGAGTCGCCGAAGGCTTGGAATCCGGAGCGCCGCCCTTGCTCTTCCCCGCCGGCAGCTTCCGCATCTGCGCGAAATACTGCTGTACGTATTGCTGATAAGCCAGCGGCACTTCATCGCGATTGATTTCGCCGCCGGCCTCTGCGTGCGCCCCGTTGCGATTGGAATACTGCGTCTTCAACTGCTGCTTGCCGGATGAGACCTCCACCATCACTTCGCCGGTGATGTTGGCGGCCCGCTTTCCGATAAGCTCGCTGAGTTTTCCCATGGCGGCCAGCTCGGCGGCTTCACGCGCGGCCTTGTCGCCGTCCTGTTTGCCGATGCCGCTCTTGCCGTCGGGCGAGTTCGGCTGATTGTTGCTGCGGCCCTCGCTTTTGCCCTGCGAAGCTTGCTGCGTTCCGCCCTGCTGCTGCTGCTGGCCTTCGGATTGCGAATTGGCGCTAGCATCGGCTTGCTCCTGACCGGACTTCGTGTCGCCCTCCTGCTTCTCGCCTTGTTGCGAGGCGTGCGAACTGGCCGATTGCGAGGAGTCACCCGGCTTGCCCCCGCCTTGCTTGGTGTCAGGTTTCATCTTCGCCAGTAGATTGGACAAAGCATCGCGCAGCTTGCCGGCCAGGCTGGAGCTGTCGGCGGAGTTACCGGGTTGCTTGGAGTCTTTAGCGTCTTTGGAGCCGTTCTGCTGCCCGGATTTTGAATCGGCCCCGGCCGATGCGTTGGCGCTGGCATCGTCGGGGTGCGACGAGTCGCCTTTGTCGCCGGAATCGAGCGGATTGCTTCCGGGCGGCAACTGCTCGCTGTTTTTGGCGTCCGCTTTGGCGGAGCCATCGGGAGATGCGTTTCCGTTATTCGGATTCGGGTCTTCCACCGACTGGAGCGCGGCGTCAGTGGCGGGATCGAGGTCGCTGGTTTTGGAGTCCCATGGATTCTCGGCAGTGGGATCTTTGGGCCCGTCAGCATTGCCGGGACGTTTGCCGCGATCTCGCGCATCGGCGATTTTCGGCGAGTTTCCCAGGAAACCTTCCAGGTTGATGTGGACCAGGGGCGACCCTAGATCGAGATTACGCTTGATTCCGTAACGTAGCCCGAACATCCCGAATGCGACTGCCACCAGAGCCAGATTGATGTACGCGGTGCGGGGCAAAAGGAATGGCATGCCACGATCAATGTCGGCCGACCGGGCGAGATTTTCGGCTTCGCTCCGCTGACCGTCGATGAAATCGCGCGGCGCGGCGCGGCGGTCCGCGGGTTCGCGAAAGTAATACGCGGTCGAAAGTGCGTCCTTCAATCCCAGGCGCCGGTCGATGGATTGAGCGATCTGATAAGGCGGAAGCAAACTGGCGCGCAAGCGATAGGCGCCGGCGGCGAGTCCCGCGCCAAAGAGCACGGCCAGCCAATACCAGTTGAGGATTTGCGCGCCGACCAGAAGCAGCAGAATCGCGCCCCCCAGCGCAATTACTGCGGCGAATGAAGCGGCGTGGATCAGTAGATGCAGGGCTTGGCGACGCCGGCCGCGCCGGATCAGGTCGAGCAACGCGCTACGCTCGTCAGCCACGTAACAATTATTACAGACCTGGGGAAGATGGCGTCGATCGGTGTTTTGTTTTAAGGCTTCGGGTCGGGGCGCTGGCCCTCAACGTAGCCGATCAGGCCGTTGAGCTTGTCGGTAATTTCCGCCAAGTTCTCCTCGGTGCGAACGCGAAATTTCTCAGATTGCATTTGAAGCTTCTCGGACTGGATGCGAAAGTCAACGAGTTCGCCGATATGCTCCGACTGCCTCTTCTCAATGTGGGCCATAACGATCATGGTGTCCTGAAGCTCCTTGATCGCGGACTGCATCTGCTCACTGCTCATTGGAGTATCCACTAGTGTAACTCAGCCCGGTAAGAAGGTGGCGCCGACGACGCGAAACTCTCAGGAAGCATCGCGAGGCGATCGAACGAAAGCCTCTCCTAAAGGCAAATCTCGCCCTCCGTCCATGTCAGATAGACCATCACCTTATGACCTTTTCTTACTTCTAGGTTCAGAACCTTCGCCAACGCGAAGCCCTTGGAAAAGGCCTCGATGTCGTAGTTTCCAGGTTTCACGCCCACAAAGCGGAACTCGCCGTTCTCATCCGTGGTAGCATTTGCAATTAGCTCCGACGTGCGTGCTGCCAGCAGTGTAATAGTGAAATGCTTCAACACGTCGCCCTTCGCGCCGCGGGCGCTTCCCGACACCCGCGGCTTGCCACCACGCGGCAGATTCTTTTCAGAAATGCGCGGCGTCTTCGCGCTCTCCAGGCATCGCGGAGGCACCGGGACGTCCAAAGTCAGCTGGCCTAGAGATATCTCCTTCGCATCCTGAATTTGCACCTCCAATTCCTTGGCCAGGAAACCGGCGGCCTGAATGCGCAACGTGTACGTTCCTGGCTGAACACCAGCTATGACGAATCTGCCTGTAGCGTCGGCTACAACACCAGCCAAAGGCATGGGGCGTTGGATGGTCAGCAGAGCGCCGGGAATCCCCGCGCTCGTTGCGTCAACTACAGTCCCCGAGATGCTACCCGATGCTACTTGCCCACTAGCGCCTGTCACGGCAAGTGCCAGCGCCCACACAAGTCCCCGAAGCATCCTGTCGTTAGCATATCCCACACGCTACAATGTAATTTCAACGGAGGCCTAATGGCTGCACTTCCCCGGCGCACTTCTGTGCCCGTCAAAATCGGCGATGTTTGGGTGGGCGGCGACCACCCCATCGTGGTCCAGTCCATGACCAACACCGACACCGCCGACACCGCCTCTACCGTCAATCAGGTGATGGCGCTCGCCCAGGCCGGCTCCGAGCTGGTTCGCGTCACCGTCAACACCGAAGCCGCCGCCCAGGCCGTCCCCAAAATCGTCGATACCCTTGACAAATTCGGCGTGCGCGTCCCCATCATCGGCGATTTCCACTACAACGGCCATATCCTTCTTAAGAAGTATCCCGATTGCGCGCGCGCGCTAGCCAAATACCGCATCAATCCCGGCAACGTCAACATCGGCAAGAAACACGACGACAACTTCCGCACCATGATCGAAGCCGCCATCGAGTACGATCGCCCGGTGCGCATCGGCGTCAACTGGGGTTCGCTCGATCAGGCCCTGCTCACGCGCATGATGGACGAAAACTCGCGCCTTGCCGAACCTTTGGATGCGATGGAAGTGACGATGAACGCCATCGTCGCCAGCGGCCTCCTGGCTGCGCAGGCCGCCGAAAGCTACGGACTCGGCCGCGACAAAATCATCCTCAGCGCCAAGGTCTCGGGCGTTCAGGATCTCATCATGGTCTACCGCAAGCTCGCCGCGCAGTGCGACTACACGCTGCATCTCGGGCTCACCGAAGCGGGCCTCGGATCGAAGGGCATCGTCGCCACAACCGCAGCGCTATCGGTGTTGTTGCAGGAAGGCATCGGCGACACAATCCGCGCCTCCCTCACCCCGCTCCCCAATGGCGACCGCACCGACGAAGTCATCGTTTCCCAGCAAATCCTGCAAGCCCTCGGGCTGCGCAGCTTCACCCCGCAAGTCACCGCCTGCCCCGGCTGCGGACGCACCACCAGCACCTTTTTCCAGGACATGGCCGACCAAATTCAGAACTATCTGCGCGAGCAGATGCCCAACTGGAAAGAACGCTATGCCGGCGTCGAAGAGATGAAGGTGGCGGTGATGGGCTGCGTCGTCAACGGCCCCGGCGAGTCCAAGCATTCGCACATCGGCATCTCGCTGCCGGGAACGTTCGAGGAGCCCGTCGCGCCGGTCTACGTCGACGGCAAACTCTCCACCACGCTGCGTGGCGATCGTATCGTCGCCGAGTTCATCGAGATCCTGAACAACTACGTCGACCGCCGCTACGCCGAACGCGTCGCCGAAACAACCTCGGTCTAACATTGTGGCGGACGCCACAGGCGATTTGATGGCTCCGGGATCCAAGCTCGGGCCTTATGAGATCGTCGCCGCTCTTGGCGCCGGCGGGATGGGCGAAGTATTTCGCGCCCGCGACACGCGGCTGGAGCGTAGTGTTGCGATCAAGATCCTGCCCAAAGCCTTCGCCGCCGACGTCGAACGGCTGCACCGCTTCGAGCGGGAAGCGCGGCTGGCGTCTGCTCTGAACCACCCCAATATCGTCACCATCTACGAACTCGGACAGGATGGCTCCACTCACTACATCGCTATGGAGCTGATCGAGGGCAAAACGGTGGGCGAGCTACTGGCCGACGGCCCGCTGCCTATAAGAAATGCGCTGGACATCGCCGCGCAGGTTGCCGAGGGGCTGGCCAAAGCGCATGAAGCGGGGATCGCGCACCGGGACCTAAAGCCCGGCAACCTCATGGTCACTAGTGATGGATTCGTCAAAATCCTCGACTTTGGCCTGGCGAAGCTCGCGCCGCCGGGAGAGCTGTCGGCGACACATGGCATGTCCCAGTGGCAATCTAAACCGGGTCAGATTGTAGGAACGCTGCTATACATGTCACCGGAGCAGGCCACCAGCGCTGAGCCGGATTTCCGGTCGGATCAATTCTCGTTCGGCTTGGTGCTGTACGAAATGGTGACTGGCAAGTCCCCCTTTAGGAGAAACTCCGCGGCGGAGACACTGGTGGCCATCCTGCGTGAACAAGCCGAACCGGTCGGAGTGCAAAAGCCCGACGCGCCAGCTCCGCTGTGTTGGGCCATCGAGCGCTGTCTGGCGAAAGAGCCCGATAAGCGCTACGTCTCTACTCGCGATCTGGCACGCGAGCTGGCAGCCATACGCGACCGTTTCTCGGAGAAGCCGGATAAGCAGGTGGAGACTCGACCGAGCAACATCCCAGTGCAGCGCACCGGATTCGTGGGGCGCGAGAAGGAAGTGGCCGCCGCCGAAGAGCTCCTGCTGCGCCCGGATGTGCGCCTGGTCACGATCACGGGCCCCGGCGGGATCGGCAAAACCCGTCTCGCCGTGGAAGTGGCCAGCGGCCTTGCGGACCGCTTTTCCGGTGGCGCTCATTTTGTCGCGCTCTCTTCGATAAGCGATCCGGGCCTGATCGCTTCCTTGATCGTCCAGACGTTGGGCATTCGGGAGGCTGGAAGCCAATCGCCGCTCGAAATACTCAAGAAGAATTTGCAGGATTCCATGCGCGCGCCCATGCTGCTTGTGCTGGACAATTTCGAGCAACTCACTCAGGCCGCGCCAACCGTCGCGGAACTCCTGGCCGCCGCTCCCAATCTAAAAATCCTCGTGACTAGCCGCGCGGCGCTGCACGTGTATGGAGAACGGGAATTTCCCATCTCGCCGCTGGCGCTTCCGGATGCGCGATCCATGCCGCCGCTTGAGGCCCTGTCGAACTATCCCGCGGTCGCGCTATTCTTGCAGCGCGCCGTTGCGGCGAAACCAGACTTCGAACTGAATCGTGAAAACGCCCAGGCCGTGGTCGAAATTTGCGCCCGGCTGGACGGTCTGCCTCTCGCGATTGAGCTCGCCGCTGCCCGCATCAAAGTCCTTTCGCCCGCTTCGATGCTTACCCGCCTGGCCAAACGGTTGCAGTTATTGACGGGCGGCGCACGGGACCTGCCCGAGCGGCAGCAGACCCTGCGCGGAACGATGGATTGGAGCTACGATCTGCTGGGCGCCCCCGAGCAGAAGCTTTTCCGCAGACTATCGGCGTTCGTGGGCGGATGCAATCTGGAAGGCGTGGAAGCCGTCTGCGACACCAAAGGCGATCTCGATTTAGACCTGCTCGATGGTATGTCGTCCTTGCTGGATAAGAGCCTGCTGCAGCAGATCGAGCAAGCCAACGGAGAATCGCGCTTCGTGATGCTGGAGACCATTCGCGAGTACGCTGTCGAGAAACTGAAAGCAAGCTTGGAGGAAGCTGCCACGAAACGCGCGCATGCTGCCTACTGCCTGGTGCTGGCGGAAGAAGAGGCTACCGAGCAAACTGGCCCGGCAGGGACGGACTGGCTGGAGCGCTTCGCGACAGAACATGATAATTTTCGCGCCGCCTTGGAATGGCTGACGGAAACCGGAAACGCGGAGTGGGGCTTTCGCCTCGGGGCGGCACTCTTTCGCTTCTGGGAGACGCGCGAGTATATCGCCGAAGGCCGGGACCGGCTCGGTAAGCTGATAAAACTGGCAGGCACGGCAGCCCCCACGAAGGCGCGAGAGCGGGCGGTTTTTTCCGCGGGAGTGCTTGCGAGCGAGCAAGCCGACTACGCCGCGGCGGATCCGCTCTTCCGGGAAGCTCTGGACATCGCGCGTCAGTTGGGCGATACGCGGGGCATCGCCGTCTCGCTCAACGCGCTAGGGGTCAACGACCGGAACCGGGGCGACGCCGCGGTTGCCCACTCGCTGTTTGAAGAAAGCCTAACAATGTGGAGGGAAGTGGGCGACCAAAAGGCTGTCGCTCGTTCTCTCAGCAATCTGGCGAATGTTGTCAAATCGCAAGGTGACTTTACCCGGGCGCGCTCCCTGCATGCCGAGTGTCTCTCAATCTTCAGTGGGCTCGGAGATCGGACAGGCGTGGCCTGGTCGCTAAACTCTCAGGGCGACGTCGCCCGCGAGCAGGGCGACTGCGCGGCCGCCCAGACCCTCTATGAGCAGGGCCTGGCAATTTTTTGGGAGCTCAGTGACCGCTGGGGCATCGCCGCCACCCTGAATGACTTGGGAAATTTGGCAATGGAACAGCAGAATTCGTCGACAGCGCGCTCTTTGTATCGCGAAAGCCTGAAGACTTTCCAGGAATTGGAACATAAACGCGGGATTGCCCGGCTGCTGGAATGCTTCGCGCGTTTAGCGGTCGCTGAACTCGATGCAGAGCGTTCGCTGCGGCTGGCCGGTGCGGCTGCTGCGCTGCGACAAAATATCGGTGCTCCGCTCACGCCCGCGGAACAGGTTAAGCTGGAGGCCATGCTCGACCCGGCACGACAGGTATTGACCAACACGGCTGGCGCGACGGCCTGGCTGGAAGGTTGGGCCATGTCGGCCGAGCAAGTAGTTGAAGAGGTGCTGATGCCCGCCCCTCAGTCTACCGAGCCGCGACCGTAGCTCGGCAGCTGCCGCAAGGGAGTCGGTTCTTCCTGAGCACTACTCCACGTTCGCAGGGTCGATAAGCCGCCGCACTGCCGAGACGCGATTGGAAGGAAGGCCTACGCGCCGGGCGTGTTCGTGAACGGTCTCTTCGTCCGGCGCGAGATAAACGCAGTACAGCTTGTCGCCGGTTACGTAGCTATGCAGCCAGCAGATCTCGGGACCCATTCCCTTCAACACGCTAATTGACTTCTGGGAGACTTCCCGCAGTTCGGCGTCCGACAGATTTCCGAGTCCCGGAATCTCGCGTTCGATGACGTATTTGGGCATTGGCTCTGTGTTGATGCTAGCATGTCACAGAACCAAAGAATAATGAGGTTGCCATGGATCTCCGATCGCTTCAGAAACCGCTGAAAGAGCACTATCGTAGCGACCCTAATGCCTCGCAAATCATCATCCGGGCGAAAGGCGGACAGACGGACGTTCCGATCGCATGTTCGGTCGACATCGGACGTGCCATTTACCAGGCCGAGGCCCACCAGGGAGTGGGAGGCGGCGGTACCGGCGCCTGTTCCGGCGACCTGTTGCTTGGGGCGCTGGCGGCTTGCGCGCAAATCACCTGCCAGATGGTGGCCGCGGCGATGGGCGTCCCAACCCAACGCATCGAGGTGACGGTGGAAGGAGAGTTGGATCTTCGAGGCACCCTCGGCATCTCAAAAGACGTGCCTGTCGGCTTTGAGAGCATTCATCTTCATTTCGATGTTGCCGCGCCTGAGGCAACCCCGGAGCAGCTACGTGGGTTGCAAGAGAAAACGGAACAGTATTGCGTGGTGATGCAGACCCTGATGCGGCCGCCCAGGCTCGAAACCGACTGGGTTTCTAAGGCTCATAATTGAGCGTAGCCACCGGACTCTTCGCGGTTGTGCCGCTCGCGTCCGTCACAACGAGCTGAACCAGGTAAGTTCCCGGTCCATTCACAAATTCGACGGTTGCCTTGGGATCGCTCGGCTTCTGCACGAAGGACGCGTGTTTGTCTCCCGGTACCACCTCGAACTTGTACTCCAACTTCCCTGACCCGCTGGTAGAGCCGCTGCCATCCAGAGTCGCGGTTGGATGACTTGTCGTGAGGCTGAGAGGGGCTACAACGGCCTCGGTTACCTCGCCAGGCGATGACTGATCGCTCGGGTTAGCCAGGTAACCATGAAGCTCTCCGCTACTCGTCACACCAAGGCCTACGATCTGTCCGCCATCGTTGATCGAGGAGGCATTCAGCAAGTATAACGGCGAATTTGCAGGGACCAGTGTGTTGAGGTCGGTCGCCATACCGTTCTTCCAAACCGCCGCCTTTCCGTTCATGCCCATCGGCCCACCCGCGCCATACGATACTCCAACCACCTCGCCTCGGTCGTTGATCGCGAGGCCCGCGCTCCCCAGATCGCCGGGCACGGTGCCGAGATCCTGCATCCCCGTCTCCCAAGTCCACAGGAAGGCATGGCCGGTACTGCTGCCCGGCAATGCGGATACGCCCGAAATCTGGCCGCGATTGTTAATCCCTAATGCATTGTTCGCCACTCCCAGCACAGTCGGATTTGAAGTCCCGCCGAGATTGCCAAGGTCCGTTACGGTGCCATTCTCCCAGAGCACGGCGTGCGGACCACCCGCAATCGGCGGAACCAGGGTGTTTGCGCAGGTGCCCGAAAATCCGACGGCCTGGCCGATGTCATTAATCCACATTGCGATTCCGACGGTGTCACCGGGCAGGAGCTTGAGTTGCCGAATTTGGCCCTGCCCTGGCCCCCAGATTACCGGCTTATAGTCGAACTGGAGCGGTCCGATGCCATTGGCCGCAATTCCCGATGGGCACTTTGGATCGCGTGTGCTCGTTTCGGCATACCCGGATACTTCGCCTTGATTGTTGGTCCCGCCGAAACTGGCGTTCACGCCCCCCAGCGTGGGCAGCTGCGTGATCACGCCGTTTTGCCACAGAAACACGACACACTGGAGGCCCGTACCGTAACCGCAGAAGTTCTCGTTATTTGGATCTTTAGACGAGGTTTCAGCTTGCCCCCGATATTCCTTCGTACCAGAGCATGGCATGCTGTGCGCCGCCAGCAAAAGTCGCAAGGCCGGCGACAAAACCGTTATTGTTGACTGAACTCGGCTCGCTAAATGGGTTGCCCGCTGGGCCCAGATCGGTCACGGTGTAGTTTGGCGTCTGTGCCATCGCAAGCGCTGCGAACAAGCTGCTCGCAGCAATTATAGTCAGGACTGATTTCATAGGTTTGCTCCTCTAATCCAAATAGGCGTAGAGCGCGTCGCGGGGGGATCACGCAAAGCCGTTGGCGTTTCGCTATAATTCACCCCAACGGGGATGCAGAAGGCACAATCGGATGAACCGGCTGGGCAAGACGTCAGCACGCTCCTGCGCGCCTGGAGTGGCGGCGACCAGAGTGCGCTCGAAAAGCTGACCCCGCTCGTTTACGATCAGTTGCACCTGCTGGCGCGCCGCTATATGAAAGGGGAGCGCCCCGGCCACAGCCTCCAGACCACGGCCCTGGTAAATGAAGCCTACACCCGTCTGGTGGATTACAAGCGCATGCAATGGCAGAATCGCGCCCATTTCTTCGCCGTCTCGGCCCAGTTGATGCGGCGAATTCTGGTAGATCATGCGCGGCGCCGCAACCCGAAACGCGGAGCTGGAGTGCAGCACGTCTCACTCGATCAGGCCGCCGTTGTGGGAGGCGACGAGGACACGGATTTGGTCGCTCTTGACGATGCGATGAACGCGCTCGCGCGTCTCGATCCGCGCAAAGTGCAGGTGGTGGAGATGCGCTTCTTTGGCGGACTCAGTGTCGAAGAGACCGCCGAAGTGCTCAAGGTATCCACTGTCACCGTCAAGCGCGACTGGAGGGCGGCCAGGACCTGGCTTTACCGCGAACTGACTGGCGCGACTACCCCCGCCGCGAGCAACCCTGCCACGAGTAACCATGGACCCGCAACGCTGGAAACAAGTTGACGACGTGCTCCAGTCCGTACTGGATCGCGCACCCCAAGACCGCGACGCGTTTCTGCGGCAGGCCTGCGCGGGCGATGCGGCGCTGGAGCGCGAAGTCCGGTCACTACTGACGCTGGATCAGCCCGCGGCGGGCTTCCTGGAGCGTCCGGCGATGGAGATAGCCGCGCGTGCTATCGCTCGCCAGCATGCCGACGACAGCGGCGATTTCGAGATCGGCGCCACCGTCTCCCATTACCGCATTGTCGGAAAGCTGGGCGGCGGTGGAATGGGAGTGGTCTACAAAGCTGAGGACACCCGGCTCCAGCGCTTTGTCGCCCTCAAATTCCTATCTCGGGAATTCGCTCGCGACCCACAGGCCTTGAGCCGTTTTCAGCGCGAAGCCCGGGCCGCTTCCGCCTTGAATCACGCAAACATCTGCACGCTGCACGATATCGCGCACGACTCAGGCGTCGACTACCTGGTGATGGAGTACGTCGAGGGTAAGCCGCTCGACAAGCTGATCACCTCCAAGGGGCTTTCGCTGTCCAAGGCGATCGGTTACGCGACCCAGATTGCCAGCGCCCTGGCGGTCGCGCACGCCGCCGGGATCGTGCATCGCGACATCAAGCCCGCGAACGTGATCGTAACGCCCGAAGGGCAAGTTAAGATTCTGGACTTCGGCCTCGCCAAGCTGGCCGAACACATGCTTCCGGGAAGTCCGGCGGCCACTGAGGAACTTACGCTCACGCGATCCGGGGCAATCCTGGGTACCGTGTCTTACATGTCTCCGGAACAGGCCGCCGGGCTCGAGGTAGACCACCGCAGCGATATTTTTTCACTCGGCATTGTGCTCTATGAAATGCTCGCCGGACGCAGGCCGTTCCAAGGCAAGTCGCAGGTCGACCTGCTTCACGCCATCATCTATGAACCCCTGCCGCCGGCCGGTTCCATCTCCCCGCGGCTGGAGGAAATACTCGAAAAGGCGCTGGAGAAAGATCCTAAGGATCGCTATCAGCATGCCGCGGACTTGTCTCTCGATTTGAGGCGCGTGGAACGGCCCTCACGTTCGATGGCATTGACTGCTCCCAGCCTACCCGCGCCATCACATCGACTGTCGTGGATTTCGTGGGCGCTGGCTGGAACCGCCGCGCTGCTGCTGGCCGCCCTCGCCGTCCTGGGCTTCGCGTATTTCCGCCAAAAGCCGCGCGTCGAACAGAGTCTGCGCTTTCAGATTTCTGCTCCAGGGCGGGCGGAGTTCCCGGCGTTTTCGCCAGATGGCCGCTACTTGGCTTTCGTTACCAATCAAGGAGGGCCGGACCAGATCTGGATCCGCGCCATGGACACGCTCGAAGCCAGGCCTCTCACCGGTACCGAGGGAGCAAGTTTTCCGTTTTGGTCACCCAATAGCGCATACCTGGGATTCTTCGCCCATGGCAAGATCCAGAAAATCGCTATCGCGGGCGGCCCTCCTCAATCGTTGTGCGACGCCGCCTCCGGCCGGGGTGGCTCGTGGAGCCGCGACGATGTAATTCTGTTCTCCCCGGGCCCAGCGAGTCGGATTTTTCGCGTGCCCGCCGCTGGGGGTGCTCCCGTGCCGGTCACCAAACTCGCGGCAGGCCGTTCCGTGGGTCACCGTTTCCCGGCTTTCCTGCCCGATGGCTTTCACTTTCTCTACAACGCGGGGTCCGACAATCCCCCCGATGCCGGCGTTTACCTGGGTTCGCTGGATGGCGCTGCTCCCGTGCGGCTTGCGCCCGACGTCTCCAACGCGCTTTATGCGCCGGCCAGGGCTGGGAGCAACGGACACATTTTGTTCCGCCACGGCGATACCCTTACGGCGCTGCCGTTTGATGTCAAGTCCCTCAAGGTCACTGGAGACATGTTCCCCGTGGCGGAACAAGTTTGGCTAGGCGCCGCGACAGGATTTGGAGCCTTTTCTGTCTCAGGAAACGACCTGCTGGCGTTCCGCTCGGGAAGCGCAACTCCCAATCGTGAATTGGTCTGGATCAATCGCGCGGGCAATCGCGTTGGCGTCGTTGGCAAGCCCGGCGCTTACGAGGATCTCGCCATTTCGCGGGATGGAAAAACCGTGGCCTTGCTGGTGAACAGCGGCACGAGAAACGACATCTGGTTGCAAGATGTGGGCCGTGGTGTGCTTTCCCGATTTACCTTCAATGCCGGATTCAGTGGAAGTCCTGTCTGGTCTCCCGATGGCAGCCGCATGATTTACGCCTTTGAGCCAGAGGGTGCGTTCGCCTTTGAGTTTTACCTAAAACCCATCGGCGGGAACAGCCAGGCGGAACTGTTGTTTCATTCGGTCGTCGGGGGCGGCCAGGACGATTGGTCTCCCGACGGGAAGTGGCTCGTATATCAGGAAGTTGGCCACGAAACGGCGCACGATCTTTGGCTGCTGCCACTAACCCCCGACCGCAAGCCTGTACCGTATTTAGTAACGCGCTTTGACGAGAGGAGCGCACGGTTCTCACCGGATGGAAAATGGATTGCCTACGAATCCAACGAGTCCGGCCGCTTTGAGATCTACGTGCAAACCTTTCCGGCCAGCGGAGCCAAATACCAGATCTCGTCGTTGGGCGGCACGGATGCTCAATGGCGGCGCGACGGCAAGGAGGTATTTTACATCGGCGCGGATAAGAAGCTGATGGTTGTGCCCGTGAAGCTCGGATCGACGCTGGAGGCCGGGGCCCCGCAGGCTCTTTTCCCAGTTCCGGAGACGCGTACTCTCTTGAAGTCTTTCGTCTACGAGCCTTCCGTCGATGGCCAGCGGTTCCTGGTTGACGTTCCAGCGGCAGGCGAGGTGGCGGCGGCCCCGCCCCTCACCATTGTGACCAACTGGCAAAATGTGCTGAAAAAGTAAGCGCTGGCGAATGCTATGGCTGGTAATTCAGCGCCACCACGGGACTCTTCGCGGTTGTGCCGCTAGCGTCCGTAACAGTGAGCTGGACCAGGTACAGTCCCGGCCCACTCGCAAATTCAATGGTCGCCTTGGGATCGCTCGGTGTCTGCACTAAGAATGCTTCTCTGCCACCCGGCACTGCCGTAAACTGATACCGCAGATTTCCCAACCCGCTCGTCGAACCGCTGCCATCCAACGCTAGTGACGCCTGATTTGTCGTCAGGCTAAGCGGCGTCACAAAGGCGTCGGTTGCATTCGATGACACACCGTCGCTCGGCGTTGCTAGATAGCCGTGAACGTTGCCTTTGCTATCGATCGCAAAGCCGACGATCTCATCGCGGGAATTGATCGAACATGCAGTCAGGAGAGTCAAGGAGGAACCGGCCGGAATCAGCGTGTTCAGGTCGGTCATGGCGCCGTTCTTCCAAAGGTACGCGCGCGGATTGAACATTGCGTCTAGCGACACGCCTACCACGTCGCCAACATCGTTGATGCCGATGGCCAAGCTGTTCGCGTCCCCGGTCAGCGTGCCCAGATCCCGCATGCCTGTCTCGCGAGTCCACAGAAAGCCGTGAAAGTTCGCGTTGCCCTTCAGGTCCGAATAGCCAATTACCTGGCCCTGGTTATTGATATTGAGAGCGAGATTTCCAAACCCATGTCCTGTTCCGCCTAGGCTGCCCAGGTCAGTCACCGTGCCTGTTTCCCATAGCAAGGCGTGAAGAGGCTGAAGACTGGTTCCGGTGATCGGGTTCAGCGCTGCGCAAATACCCGACCCGCCTACAACCTGTCCGTTGTCGTTGACCCCTTCAGCCACTCCCTCGAAGTTCTTAGCCGCGACGGGGAGCTCTTGGATTTCGCCATTTTCCCAAATAACAGGCCTGAACTGGAGCTTTTGGGGAGCTGGACAGTTTGAATCCTTAGTGGTATTTTCCGCGAATCCGGCCACTGTTCCCCGCCGGTTGACGCGGTAGGCAGTGCCGTTGCTGCCACCCAGCGTCGGAAGCGGAATCGTCACGGCATACTGCCAGAGAAAGGGTAGACACGTCGTACCTTTGGAAGGAAGCCCGAGCGCTTTGAAGCCGCAAAAATCTTCACCATTGGGGTCTGCGGTGGAAGTTTGAGCTGCGCCCACGGCTTGTCCCATTTCGTTGACGCCATTCGCCACGCTGTTCTGTCCTCCGAGTCCGGGCGTCCCGATGTCTCCTCGCAGTCTTTTGTACCAAAGGACCGCATGCAACACGCCGCTACCCAGCGTCGCCGAGCCGGCGACCAAGCCATTATTGGTGATGACGAATGGCTGGCCATTGGGACCCAGAGCGCCCAGGTCGGTAACGGTGTAGCTGGGCGTCTGTGCGAATGCAAGCCGGGCGAGCAAGCCGCTCGCGGCGATTAAAGTCAGGATCGATTTCATGTGTCCTCCAATTAGCTAGGCGCAGAATGCGCCAGGAGGGGATCACGCAATGAATTTAATTTGACCCTACGCCGTCTCCGACCACACCGCCAGCTCATTTCCGTTCGGATCGGCAAAGTGAAACCGATGCCCGCCCGGAAATGAGAAACGTATCTTTCACGATCTTTCCTCCCGCGGCCTTGATCTTGGCTTGCGACGCCCCCAGGTCGCTCGCATAAATCACCAGCAGCAGCCCTCGCGCCGGCCCTGGAATCTCGGTCCAAAACCCGCCAGCCAGGCGTCCATCCTGAAAGCTGGTATAGTTCGGCCCATAGTCCTCGAACTTCCATCCAAACGCGGCGCTGTAAAATTGTTTTGTCCCAGCGATATCGGTAGCCGGCAGCTCAATGTAATCGATTTGATTCTCTGGTTTGTGTTGGCTCATCGTGTATCGATCTTAGTCGATAGCACGCCGCCGGGATTGTAGAAAACGGCCAGGCGTGCACCCGGCGAACTCCTGAAACTCCCGAATGAAGTGCGCCTGGTCGTAATATCCGCAGGCCACCGCGAAGTCCGCCCAACTAGGCTGTCCTGAGCCCCGCACCGCCGCGATTTTTTGCACCGCTCTCCGGAATCGAAGAATCCGGCTCAAGTACTTCGGCGATACGCCCGCGCGCTCCAGGCATAGCCGCCGGAAATGGCGCATGCTGAGCCCGCTTTCGGAGATCGCCTCGTCCAAGGAACGCCCCAACGAGACCTCCGCCGATTCCAGTTGCCACAGCACTCGCTCGGCGACATCCGGCGGATTTAGCGGCCGCAACAGCTGATCCATCAGCTCACCCATCTCTTCCAGACTGTCCAACTCCGCCAGGCGCTCGAACATCCGCCGCGCCGCGCTGCCCGCCAGATCGTCCAGCGGCTTGATTTCATCGGTGAGCAACTCCGCGCCCGGAATGAACGCCGACGCCATGCCGGGCCGAAACCGGACTCCAAAGAACGACTGCGCCGCCGCCGCTTGCCCCTGCATCGGAGTCGTCATCAAACCGACCGTGCTCAAGCCCATCGATTCGCCGCCGCGTCGCGTCAACAAGATATCGACACAGCCATCCGGCAGCACCACATAATCGCCCGCTCCATCCTGGCTCTGCAACCAATAGCACTCCACGTAGCGGCGCAGTCGCGCGCTCGGCTGGATTTCTCTGTACGTAACCACCACGCCCCTTCAGTTTACATCGCTGTCTCGAACCCGCAGCGCCAAAATTGTGATGAACTGTCTAGGGGGTTCAAGGGAACTATGGAACTCACTCAGAACCGAATTCTCACCACGCACGTCGGGAGCCTGGTCCGGCCGCCCGAGCTAATCCCGTTCCTCGAGCAGGTCGAAGAGGGACATCATTATGACAAATCCGCTTACGAGGCCTGCCTGCGCGAATCCATCGCCCAGGTGGTGCGGCAACAAGCCGAGGCCGGCGTGGATATCGTTAGCGACGGCGAGTTCGGCAAGACCGACAACTGGGCCTGGTATATTCACCAGCGGATCTCCGGGTTCAGCGAGCGGCCGGCTACGCGGGATGAAGCGAAAGATCCTCTGGCAACCAGAAGCATGGGGCGCGACTTCGCAGCCTTCCCGGAATTCTACGCCGAATACTTCCCCACGCAAGGGCTCCGGGTTCGGCCCGACGCCGTCACGACTGTATGCAACGGCCCCATCCGCTACATCGGGCACGCCCAGATTCAGCGCGACATCGCCAATCTCAAAGCTGGGGTCGCCAAGGTAAAAGTGGAGGACGCTTTCCTGCCGCTGGTGGCTCCCGCGAGCGCGTTCCCGTTTTATAAGAACGAATATTACCAGGACGACCAGTCGCTTCTGTTCGCACTGGCCGATGCTCTTCGTGAAGAATACAAGGCCGTATTGGACGCCGGGCTCCGAATCCAGATCGACGACGCGTTTCTTCCCTATACCTACGAACGCATCGTGCCGCCCATGACGCTGGCCCAGTATCGGGAATGGGCGGAGCTTCGCATCGACGCACTCAATCACGCCCTCCATGATCTGCCGCAAGAGAGAATTCGATATCACATTTGTTGGGGCAGTTGGAACGCCCCGCATGTGTTCGATGTCCCGTTGCGCGACATCATCGATCTGCTTCTGAAGCTGCGCGTGGGCGGCTATCAATTTGAAGCTGCCAACGTTCGTCACGAGCACGAATGGAAAGTATGGCGCGACGTCAAGATCCCGGAGGATCGCATCCTGATCCCGGGCGTCATCAGCCACGCGACTAACGTGGTGGAACATCCGGAGCTCGTCGCCGACCGCCTGGTACGTTACGCCGGTATCGTCGGCCGTGAACGAGTGATGGCCGGTTCGGATTGCGGCTTTGCGCAAGGCCCGTTCACTCGCAGAGTGCATCCGACCATTCAATGGGCGAAACTGAGAGCGCAGGCCGAGGGGGCCCGGATCGCGACCACGAGATTATGGGGCCAGAGCGCCACTTCGTAATATGGCCGCGCCGTCAAATACTTTAGCCAACGCATTCCACGTCGCAATCCCTCAAGACGTGATCGACGGCATCCTTACCCGTGTCCGTCTCGCGCACTGGCCGGACCGTCTCGATGGCCCCGCTTGGCAGTATGGCGTCGACTGGGACCACATGCGCGAGCTCGCCGACTATTGGACCTCGCAGTTCGATTGGCGCCAGGCTGAGGCGAGGCTCAACGCCTTCCCGCAGTTCAAGGCCCCGGTCGAAGACTTCGACATTCACTTCTATCATGTGCGCGGCAACGGCCCTCGGCCCTTTCCGATCATGCTCACGCATGGCTGGCCCGGCTCGGTCGTTGAGTTCCTGGACGCGATCGGTCCGCTGACAGACCCGGAGAAATTCGGCGGTTCCCCGGAAGATGCCTTCGATGTGGTGATTCCATCGCTGCCCGGTTTCGGATTCTCTTCCAAGCCCAAGGGCAAGCCGGTCGGCCCAGTCACCATCGCGCGGCTCTGGCACAAGCTGATGACTGAAGTCGCCGGCTACCAGCAGTTCGGCGCGCAAGGCGGCGATTGGGGGCAAACGGTGACCATTCAAATGGCAACGCAGTTTCCCGAATCGCTGGCCGGCATTCATTTGAACGGCGGCAACGCGTGGCCGCTGCCCGAAGCCGAACAGACTGCCGAAGAACGCGCCTGGGCTCGTGCATCCGCCGCGTATCGCCAACGCGAGCTGGACTATTTTGGAGAACAGTCGCGCAAGCCGCAGACGGTGGCCTTCGCACTTTCGGACAATCCTCTGGGCACGGCGGCTTGGATCGTCGAGAAATTCAAAGCGTGGAGCGACTCAGCGGGTGGGATCGAGAGCGCTCTCACCAAGGATCAACTTCTCACTAACGTGATGCTGTACCTGGTGACGGACACCGCCGGATCCGCGATTTGGATCTATCGCGGCTATGCGGACGAAGCGAGTCCGCCTGGAGCCCGGATCACAGTACCCACGGGTTTCGCTGCGTTCCCCAAGGAAATGCCGCCGCTCTTGCCTCCCCGGCGATTCCTGGAGCAAGACTTCAACCTCGTGCACTACACCCAGATGCCGCGCGGCGGCCACTTTGCCTGCCTGGAGCAGCCCCAACTTTTCGTTGACGATTTACGTGCATTTTTCCGTAAAGTGCGCGATTGACGGGCGAAGTCAGGGAGGGGCCAAGCTCGCGCTGAGAAACTGGCGTGCGCTGCGGCACGTCCAAAAATTGTACTGTATGAGATAGATCGCGATGCCCCACCGATTCCTCGCTTTCTTCGCCGCCCTCGCCATCCTGGGGACCGGCCTGCCGGCTCTCGCGCACCACTCTTTTGCCGGGGAGTTCGATACCTCCAAGCCCGTCACTCTGGAAGGCGTGGTCACGCGCATCGACTGGGAAAACCCGCACGTGCACTATTTCGTGGATGTCGCCGGGCCGGACGGCATGATCGTGAATTGGTCTTGTGAAACCGGCGGTCCGGCGCGCCTTGCCCGGAAAGGCTGGACCCACGATTCGCTCAAACCCGGAGATAAGGTCGTCGTTCGCGGCTACGTTGCCAAAGACGGCTCGCATGCCGCCGACGGGCGCGAGGTCACGCTGCCAGATGGCCGCAAAATCGGCGCGGAGCCAGACACCAAGTAACAGTCTGTAAAGCCAGTTGGTATCAATCACATGGCCCTTTCGAGCTACCGGCTAAGTCTAGACCTCCCAGCCTGTAACGAATCAATGTATGCTGTCGTTAGTACTTTATAGGACCGAAATTTTAGGACCATGGAACGCACCACCCCGGCCACGTTAGAGCCAGTTCGTCCGCCCGCGTCCAAACCCGTTCACCACGATTTGCCCCCACTCCCTCCACCCCGCCGGAGCCGGGGATGGATCTGGCTCTTCGTCCTGGCGATCCTCGCCGCGGTGGGATACTGGCAATGGCCGAAACTCAAGACTTTCCTGCCGGGTGGCGAAACGCCATCACAAGCCACCGCTAAGGGCAGAGGCAGAGGACGCGGCGGCGCTGGCGGAACCTCGCAAGTAGTGGCGGCGCGAGCCACCAAAGGGAACATTAAGGTCTTCGTCACAGGTCTGGGCGCTGTGACGCCCATTTACACCGTAACGGTGAATTCCCGCGTGACCGGCGAGCTCATGAAGGTCCAGTTCAAAGAAGGCCAGATGGTTCAAAAAGGCGACTTGCTGGTGGAGATCGACCCGCGGCCGTATGAAGTGCAGTTGGAACAAGCCGAAGGCCAGCTGATCCACGATCAAGCACTGCTCAAGGACGCGAACCTAGATCTGGATCGATACAAGACCCTGATCAAGCAGGACGCGATTCCGCAGCAGCAGCTCGACACGCAGCTGGCGCTGGTCACGCAGTACGAAGGTACGATCAAAACCGATCAATCGCAGATCGACAGCGCGAAGCTGAATTTGATCTATTGCAAAATCACGTCGCCCATCACCGGACGCGTCGGGCTGCGGCTGGTGGATCCCGGCAACATCGTGCAATCTACCGCTACCACGGGGCTGGTTGTGATTACGCAAATCGACCCCATCAGCGTGATCTTCACCACCGGCGAGGATCAGCTTCCGCCCATCCTGGCGAAAATGCACGCCGGCGAGAGTTTGTCGGTGGAGGCGTGGGATCGTGAACTGAAGAACAAGCTCGCCGACGGTAAGCTGGAAACCACCGACAATCAAATCGATCCCACCACCGGAACATTAAAGCTGCGCGCTGTTTTCGCGAATCCCGAAGGCAAACTGTTCCCCAACCAATTCGTGAACGCCCGCTTGCTGGTACAACAAAAGTCCAACGTTACGCTGCTGCCGAACAATGCCATCCAGCGTAATTCGCAAGGCACCTACGTCTGGCTGGTGAATCCGGATCGAACCGTCAATGTCCGTTCCGTCACGGTGGGCACCACCGAAGGCGACCAATCCGAGATCACGGCAGGCCTGGCGCCGGGCGACACGGTGGTCACCGTCGGCGTGGATCGGCTGGAAGAAGGCGGCAAGGTGAGCCCGCGAAGTTCCCGGTGAGAAGCCGGACGCCGGCAAATCCGGTGGCGGCAGGCCTGGCGGCGGCAAAGCGGGCGGCGGACGACGGCACAAAGCAGCATCGTGAGGCAATAACTCTCGTGAATCCCTCTCGGACGTTTATTGTCCGGCCCGTGGCAACCTCGCTCCTGATGGCGGGGATTTTGCTGGTGGGCGGCGTGGCCTACAAGCAACTGCCGGTGTCGGCTCTGCCGGAAGTGGATTATCCGACCATTCAGATAATCACGTTTTATCCCGGCGCCAGTCCCGACGTGATGGCGTCGTCCGTCACCGCGCCGCTCGAGCGCCAGTTCGGCGAGGTGCCTGGGTTGCAGCAGATGACCTCCACCAGCTCCGACGGAAGTTCGGTGATCACGCTCGAATTCAATTTGACCTTGAACATCGACGTCGCCGAGCAGGAGGTGCAACAGTCCATCAATGCCTCGGGGACGTATTTGCCCGCCGACCTGCCCGTTCCACCGATTTACGCTAAGGTAAATCCGGCCGACACGCCCATCCTCACGCTGGCGCTGATGTCCGACGCGCTCGCGCTCTCCAAGGTGGAAGACCTCGCCGACACCCGTCTGGTGCCGAAAATTTCGCAATTGCCGGGCGTAGGTCTGGTGAGTATCAGCGGCGGACAGAAGCCCGCCGTGCGCATCCAGGCCAATCCTACGGCGCTAGGTTCGTACGGGTTGAATCTGGAAGACCTGCGCAATTCCATTACCGCCGCGAACGTCAACCAGGCCAAGGGCAATTTCGACGGCGCGCATCAGGCCTATCAGATCGGCGCCAACGATCAGATGCTTTCCAGCGCCGACTATGCGTCCATGATTGTGGCTTATCGCAACAACGGACCGGTGCGCCTCAGCGATGTCGCTAGCATAGTGGACGATGTCGAAAACCTCCGCCAGGCGGCGTGGATCAATGAGTCGCCAGCCGTAATCGTCAACATCCAGCGGCAGCCGGGCGCGAACATCATCGCGGTGGTGGATCGCATCAAGGCCCTGCTTCCGCAATTGCAGGCCTCGCTGCCCTCTTCCATCAGCGTCAAGATTCTTACCGATCGAACCAACACCATCCGTGCCTCGGTGGCAGATGTTCAGTTCGAGCTGATGCTCACCATCGGCCTGGTGGTTTTAGTGATCTTCCTGTTCCTGCGCAATCTTTCGGCCACCATCATCCCCAGCGTCGCCGTGCCGCTATCGCTGGTCGGCACATTCGGAGTAATGTACCTGCTCGGCTACAGCTTGAACAATCTATCGCTGATGGCGCTCACCATTTCCACCGGCTTCGTGGTGGACGACGCCATCGTGATGATCGAAAACATTTCGCGTTATCTGGAAGAGGGTAAGCGTCCGCTGGAGGCAGCCCTGCTCGGTTCCGAGCAGATCGGGTTCACCATCGTGTCGCTCACCGTCTCCCTCATCGCGGTGCTGATTCCGCTGTTGTTCATGGGCGACATCGTCGGCCGGCTGTTCCGTGAATTCGCAGTGACGCTGAGTGTCACCATTCTGGTCTCGGCCGTGGTTTCGCTCACGCTGACGCCCATGATGTGCGCGAAGATTCTGAAACACAAGCCGGCTAGCCAGCAGGGCTGGTTCTATCGCGCTTCCGAACGCGGATTCGAGGCCGTGATCGCCCTGTACGCCAAGACGCTGCGCTGGGTGCTGCGGAATCAGCCGCTGACGCTGGCGGTGGCCCTGGCGACGCTGGCTGTCACCTTTATTTTGTTCATCAAGATTCCGAAAGGCTTCTTCCCGGTCCAGGATACGGGCGTCATTCAAGGCGTTTCCGAAGCCGAGCAGACCATCTCCTTCAAGGCCATGTCGCAGCGGCAGCAGGCGCTCGACAAAGTGATTTTGCAGGATCCGGCGGTCGAGAGCCTGTCGTCGTTCATCGGTATCGATGGAACCAACACCACGCTGAACACGGGACGTATTCAGATCAACCTGAAGCCGCTCGAGGAGCGCAATATCAACGCCAGCGACGTCATCCGGCGATTGCAGCCGCAGTTGATCGAAGGTTGCGGGCATCACGCTGTATATGCAGCCGGTGCAGGATCTCACCGTGGAAGATCGCGTCAGCCGGACGCAATACCAATACACGCTCGAAGATCCCAATGCCGACGAGCTGAACTCCTTCGTTCCGAAGATGGTGGCGCGCCTGCAGGAAATACCCGAGTTGCGCGACGTCGCGACCGATCAGCAGGTGAACGGCCTGCGCGTGAAAGTGGTTTTCGACCGCGATACCGCTTCGCGGCTGGGCATCACGCCATCGGCCATCGACAACACGCTCTACGATGCCTACGGCCAGCGCGAAGTGTCCACCATGTTCACGCAGTTGAACCAGTATCACGTGGTCCTGGAAGTGAAGCCCAGTTTCCAAAACAATCCTATCGATTTGCGAAATTTGTTTATTCGGTCGGGCGCGGGGACGCGGAGGCTCCGGAGTGGTATCCGGTGGCTCGGCCAACACGGTGGGCTTCGGACCGTCCAGCGCGTCGGTAGCGCAAGGCACTGCGGGCCTATCGATTGGCGCTCCGGTGGGCGGGGCGTCCAGCGGGGTTTTCAGCGGCGGTCCTTCGGCATCGTCGCTGGTTTTCAGCAACGGCGGAGCCAGGTGCCGTTAAGCGCCTTTACGCATGTCGAGCAGCAGGCGGTTCCCATTACGGTGAATCATCAGGGCCAGTTTCCGGTGGTGACGTTGTCGTTCAATCTCGCGCCCGGCGCCTCGCTTGGCGATGCGGTAAACGACATCAATCGCGTGAAGGACGAGCTCCAGATGCCGGCCAGCATCCAGGGCGCGTTTCAAGGCACCGCTGAGGCGTTTCAAGCCTCGCTGGCAAACGAACCCATTTTGATCCTGGCCGCGCTGATCACCGTCTACATTGTCCTCGGCGTGCTCTATGAGAGCTACATTCATCCCATCACCATCCTCTCCACGCTGCCCTCGGCCGGTGTCGGCGCGCTGCTGGCGCTGTTCATCTGCCGCCAGGACTTCAGCGTCATTGCGCTCATCGGCATTATTCTGCTGATCGGAATTGTCAAGAAGAACGGCATCATGATGATCGATTTCGCCCTCGACGCCGAGCGTACCCAGGGCATGCCGCCGCACGAAGCAATTTATCAGGCCTGTCTATTGCGCTTCCGGCCCATTATGATGACCACCATGGCGGCGCTGCTGGGCGGCCTTCCGCTCGCGCTCGGAACCGGAGTCGGATCGGAGCTGCGCCGGCCGTTGGGCATCACCATGGTCGGCGGCCTTATCTTCAGCCAGCTCCTGACGTTATACACCACGCCCGTGATTTACCTGTGGTTCGATCGGTTGGCGCATCGCAAGCACAGAGTGCCGGCCATGGATCCGAGCCTGGCGCCGGAGATGGGCGACTAATGCAGCGTGGCGCAACCGCTTGCTGCCGCGCGTGGCTCAGAAGCCGCGACCTACCGAGCCGCGACCGTGAGGGAGCGGTCAATCGGCGCATGAACATCTCCGAACCCTTCATTCACCGGCCCGTCGCCACCACCCTGCTGACCATCGCCATCGCCATGGCGGGCATCGTGGCGTACAACCTGCTCCCTGTCTCGCCGCTGCCGCAAGTGGACTTCCCGACCGTCAACGTGCAAGCCAACCTGCCCGGCGCAAGTCCGGAAACCATGGCGTCCTCGGTGGCCACGCCGCTCGAGCGCCAGTTCGGCCGCATTGCCGCGATAACCGAGATGACGTCCACCAGCACGCTGGGCGGCACCGGCATCACGCTGCAATTTGAATTGAATCGCGACATCAATGCCGCGGCGCGCGAGGTGGAAGCGGCCATCAACGCCGCGCGCGGATATCTGCCGACCAATCTGCCCAGCAATCCGAGCTATCGCAAGGTCAATCCCGCCGAGCAGCAAATCTTTCAGCTCGCACTCACTTCGGATGTGCTCGATCGCGGCCAGCTCTACGATGCTGCTTCCACCATCATTGTGCAGAAGCTTTCACAGATCAAGGGAGTCGGGCAGGTAAACGCGCAAGGAGGCGCCCTGCCGGGCGTGCGTGTCGAGCTGAATCCGATGGCCTTGAATAAATACGGCATCGGATTGGAGCAGGTGCGCAGCGTTTTGAACAACGCCAACGCGAATGTTCCCAAAGGACATTTTTCGGACGGCTTCCACCTTTGGGAAGTGGGGGCCAACGATCAGATGTTCAAGGCCAAGGATTATCGGCCGTCTGCTGGTGGCTTACAACAATGGCGCCCCAGTGCGGTTGTCGGATGTCGCCGACGTCATCGATTCAGTCGAGGATATTCGCAATCTGGGAGTAGCCAACGGCCAGCCCTCGGTGAACGTCGCTATAAACCGGCAGCCCGGCGCGAATATTATCGAGACGGTGGACCGCATTCGCGCCGCCCTGCCGCAGCTCAAGGCCGCCATTCCGCACTCCATCAATTGAACGTTACTCAGGATCAGACTGTCACCATCCGTGCGTCGGTGCGCGATATCGAAAGAACCATGCTCATATCGGTGCTGCTGGTGGTCCTGGTGGTTTTTGTATTCCTGCGAAGCCCCCGCACCACCATGATCCCGAGCGTGGCCGTCCCGGTCTCCCTCATCGGCACCTTCGGCGTGATGTACCTGTGCCACTACAGCCTGGACAATCTCTCGCTGATGGCTCTCACCATTTCCACCGGTTTCGTGGTGGACGACGCCATCGTGGTGATCGAAAACATCACGCGTTATCTGGAGGAGGGCATGCAGCCCTTTGCCGCGGCCTTGCGTGGCGCGCGCGAGATCGGTTCCACGGTGGTCACCATGAGCGTGTCGCTGGTTGCCGTTTTTATCCCCCTGCTGATGATGGGCGGCATCGTCGGCCGGCTGTTTCGCGAATTCGCAGTCACCATGTCGGTGGCCATTGCGATTTCGATGGCCGTCTCGCTCACCACCACCCCCATGATGTGCGCTCACTTGCTCAAGGAGCACACTACGCATGGCTGGATGTATCGCACCAGCGAGAACGCATTCAACTGGATCGTCGGGCTCTACGGGCGCACTCTGGACCGTGTGCTGCGGCATCCCGCCATTACTCTGGGCGTGCTGGCCGCCACCATCGCGCTGAACGTGTACCTGTTTATTCACGTTCCGAAAGGCTTTTTCCCGCAGCAGGACAACGGCCGCTTGAACGGGACCATCATCGCCGATCAGGACACCTCGTTCCAAGCCATGGAAGGCAGCCTGCGGCGGATGGTCAAGATCGTCCAGGAAGATCCGGCGGTGGAAACGGTAGCCGGATACACCGGAGGCAGCGGCGGCTACGGCAACACCCTGAACACGGCGCGCATGCAGATCCAGTTGAAGCCGCTCGCCGAACGCAAGGTCTCGGTGTACGACGTCATCGAGCGGCTGCGTCCCAAGCTCAACGTCATCCGCGGATCCACGAATTATATGCAAGCCAACCAGGACGTGCGCGTGGGCGGACGCAACAGCGCTTCGCTCTATCAATTCACCATGCGCGGCGACAACGTCCAGGACCTGACCAAATTCGGCCCGCCCATGCTGTCGGCGTTGCGGCACCTGCGTTTGATCAACGACGTCAATAGCGATCAACAGAACAGCGGCTTGCAGGCGGTGGTGCAATACGATCGCGATACCGCCGCTCGCTTCGGGATTTCGTCACAGCTCATCGACAACGTGCTCTACGATGCCTTCGGCCAGCGCCAGGTCTCCACCATGTACACCGCGCTCAATCAATACCACGTGGTGATGGAAGCGGCGCCGCGCTTCTGGCAGGATCCCCAGTTCCTGAAGGAGATCTACGTATTCGACCCCAAGGGCGGAACCGTGCCGCTCAGCGCCATCAGCCGTTACTCGTCTTCGGTGGCTCCGCTGGCGATCAATCACCAGGGGTTGTTTCCGGCCGTGACCATTTCTTTCAATCTGGCGCCGAACGTGGCGCTCGGCGACGCGGTGGCGGCCATCGAAGCCACGGCGCGCAGGGTCGGCTTGCCCGATACCATCCAAACGTTCTTTGCTGGCACCGCGCAAGCCTACCAGGATTCCTTGCGCAACGAGCCCATCCTGATCGGCGCGGCGCTCATCACGGTCTACATCGTGCTCGGCATGCTGTATGAGAGCTGCATTCACCCCATCACGATTCTTTCCACGCTGCCGTCGGCGGGCGTGGGAGCGCTGCTGGCCTTGCTGCTGTGGCACACCGACCTCAGCATCATCGCCATGATCGGAATCATCCTGCTGATCGGGCTTGTCAAGAAAAACGCCATCATGATGATCGATTTCGCGATCGACGCCGAGCGTACCGAAGGGTTGCGGCCGCGTGACGCCATCTACAAGGCGTGCCTGCTGCGCTTCCGGCCCATCTTGATGACCACCATGTCGGCCATACTAGGCGCGTTGCCGCTGGCGCTGGGAACGGCGTGGGCGCGGAATTGCGCCGGCCGCTCGGAATCACCATCATCGGCGGACTGATCGTAAGCCAGATGCTGACGCTCTACACCACGCCGGTGGTTTATCTCTCGCTGGATCGATTGCGGCTGCGGTGGAAGGGCGAGCGCGTGCCCCATCTGGCGCCGAGCGCCGCCGACTAGCCTGTGGGGCGGGCGCCCTCGCCCGCGTCCGACCCCCGGGTCGGACCCAAAGCCTTTACGACGCCTTCTTCACCACCAGCTCCATCGGCATCCCGCCCGCGTCGCCCGAAATCTTGATCTGGTCGCTGGCCACCACGCCTTTGTAGGTGAGCTTCATTGCGTTTCCGCCAAAATCGAGGTTGAGCCAGAACGAAATGTTAGCGCCATCGATCATGCCGTCCTTAATGGCGATGTCCCCGCCGTCCGGCCCCGACATGGAGCCGTTCAGCATGGCGCCGTCCGCCTTGAAGTTAAACGTAACCGGAAAGTCCCCGTTGTCAGTGTGCACGCTGCCGGACCATTTCCCGTCCACGTCGGCAGCGAAAGCGGAAACCGCGAGCAGCAACAATGCGGCCGCGGCGGATGCAAAGAACTTCATGGGTGAATCCTCCTGGGAGAAACTGTTTGCAATATAGTAGCAACTCTTAGCGCGTCATGGCGTACAGCACGTAATTAACGCCGGTGCGAATGCCGAGCGCCGAATAGCGCTCCGGATACTCGGGGTCGTCGGCCCATTCCCAGGAGTCGCCCGTATCGTGATTGAACAGCACCGCCACCATGATGTGGCCCTGGTCGTCGTAAATGGCGCGCCAGTGCGGATCGCGTCCGCCGTTGAGATACGGCATGCCGCGCAGGCTCCATTGGCCCGGGACTTGATAGCGCTGGTCGAGATCGAAGACGGTGTGAAAGATCGGATCGCTGTTTTGAATCTCCACAATGGGACGGCCCGGCAGCAGCTTGCTCATGTTGCGCTGAAAGTAATACCAGTCTTCCTCGCCCCAGAAGTCGTCGCCCAACAGGAATCCGCCGCGCGCCAGATACTCGCGAACCTTGGCCAGCTCCGCGTCGGTCATGTTCCACTGATCCGGGCCCGCGCAGTAGAGGAACGGCCAGTTGTACATGTCGTCGCCGTCGTCGGGGCTGACGGGTTGCTCCACGCTGCGTACTTCCAGGCGAGTCAGGCGGCGCAGCGCCAGCGCAAAATGCCGATCGGCGCGCGGATAATCGTTGGTCCAGGCGCTTCGCCCTTGCCGCCAGTCGAAACGATACAGCCATCCGAAGATGCCCCAATCGCCCTGCGGATACATCAGGCGCGCGAAGACGAACTCGGTTTTGTCCTTGTAATCGGCGGGCAGCGGAAAGTCGTTGTACTCTTGGCCCGCGTACTCGCGGAAACGCATCTGGAACGCGTACAAGACGCAAGCTATGGCCAGCCCGAAGGCCACAAAAACAATCCGCCTGGACTGCACAGGACCATGCTAGCATCGCCCAGCCGTGGCGACGCGGCACGCAAGAGTGCGTACGCCACAGTTATCCAAGCCCCTATAACGCGCCCATGCGCCGCAACAGATCCTGGTATCGCGGGTCTGAGTGCGCTGCCGCGAACGTCACGGTCACCGGCAGCAAAATGAGGTTCCCGTCGTGCGATTGGAAGGCCTGCTCCAGACATCGAAAAGCTTTATCCCGATCCCCGAGTTCCATGTAAGCGATGGCCCGCTGAAAGTAACTTCCGGCCGCCGCCGGCAACTTCGCCAGAATATCTCGCGCTTCTCCGTGCTTGCCTTGTCTCGCGAGGAAAATAGCGCGGATCACTGTCGCCATGTCCGGCGTGACCATCAGCGCCCGGGCTCGATCCAGCTCCTGATATGCGGCATCGTACTTCTTCTCAAATGTCAGAACGTCCGCCAGCCATATACGCGCGGCGAAATTCTTGGGACTGGTTTCGATCACCTTGCGAAATTCCGCTTCAGCGCGCGGGTAGTCACGCTTCACGGCATAGAGGCTGCCCATGTTGAAGTGCGGCATCACGTTGAGAGGATCGATTTCCTTGCCTTTCGCGAACTGCACCGCCGCCTCATCGAAGCGCCCGCGATACATCAGAAAGTAGCCGTAGTTATTCCGTATGCTGGGGGAGTTCGGACCCAGCTCCACGGATTTCTTGAATTCGGCCTCGGCGGCGGCCCAGTTGTGGTCGTTCAGATAAAGTAGACCAGCCAGCATGAGGTGCGTCTCGCCGGAAGATTGATCGGCCTCGAGAGATCTTTGGATGAGCGGGCGCGCCACCCGGTCCGCTTCCTCCGGCGGGATCTGCCCCAGGTTCGCCAGGTAGATCTCGGCGCTTGCGAGCGCAGCATTGCACTCCGGATCGCGAGGATCCCGGGCCAACGCCTGCCGGTAAATCTCGATGGATTGCAATAGAGCCGCCGGCGTCTGCTGAACTTGCAGGAAACGCCCGCGCAGATACAAATCGTGCACCTCGGGATCGCGTTTCTGGAATGCGGGCGCGGCCGAATCACCCAGCCGGGCGGCCACGGCGTGCGCGATTCCGTCTTCCAGCCGAAGCGCATTCATTCCGTTTCCATCAAACACCTCGGACCAGATCTGGGAGCCGTCCGAGGCTGAATTCAATTGGGCGATGACGCGAAGCTGGTCGCCGGAACGTTGCACGCTGCCCTGAAGAATCGCACTGACGCCCAGTTCACGGCCCATCTCGCGAGGCGTCGCGTTCTTGTTCTTGAATTGAAATGTGGAAGCGCGCGAGATGACGCGCAGCCTTTGGTTCCGGCCCAGCGCAGCCGTCAAATCGTCGGTCAGTCCATCGCTGAAGTAGTCGTTGGACGGGTCCGCGGTGAGGTTGGCGAAGGGAATGATCGCCAGAGCATCCACACGTGACGAATGGCGATTGCTTGCCCAAAGGCCGATCGCGGCCGCTGCGATGGCTAGCGAAACCCCCATCGTGAGAGCAATCGTGCGCCGTCCGTGCGTGCGCGGCGCCGGCGTCGGGATCTCGGCTCCTGGGACGTCTCCGGCGGGTATCTCCGCGGCCTGGGCGGGCTGAAACAGCACCGAATACGATCCCTTGGGAAGTTCGATCCGCACTGCATCGTTCCGCCCTTGTCCCGCGTAGTATTCAGCCAGCTTCGTCCTCAGACGCCCGATATCCACGCGGATCACTGGATCCACCCGCGGATCGTAGGTGCCGGCGTCGCGGCCGTACACATCCACTCCGATCCGGTACTCTTTTAGGTCACCGCCCCGGCCGGACAGAGTCTCATCAACCAAATATTCGAGGAGTTTCCGTCTGCGTTCCGCGCTCGCAAACTGGCGCGACGAGAGAATTCGGGCCAGCGACTCCCGGACTTCCTGTGGCTGTACTTCCAGGCTCACGGCGCTATTTTACGCTACTGTAGCATGCCGCAATGCTACCTGAAGTTACTTGCCCTTATATAGCCTTTCCATCCACGATATTCAGAGGTTTGACCACATGCGCCTGTTGATCATCGCACTCTGCCTTATTCCCATTGCTTACTCGCAAACCATCGCAGTTTCGATAAACATGAGCGGGAGCGGGTCGGAGCAGATTGTATCCGCGGAAACCGGAACCTTAAACAGCAATGCAACCGGAACGGTGAATCCATTCGGAACGGCAGCGGTGACTCTGTCGGTGACGTCGAACGAAGCCCAGGGCACCGCCACTGGCACTTACAGCTTCTCAATCCCTGGAAGCGGCTCTTTCAATCTGAGTTTCTCGCAGCCGTACAACGGCTCTTTCAATGTAGAAACGTCGGGTCCGATAAGCGGCGGTACCGGAATCTTCAGCAGCGCCACGGGCACGCTCAATGTTACGTATAACGGTGTCCTCCGCACTCTATCGAGCGGCACGTTCACGCTGACTGGAACTGGAACTCTGTCGGGAGTGATGTCCGTAAGCGGGACCCCCCTAGACCTTTATGACGCGACTAGCGCGAAACCGTCGGGAACCGATTCAATCGCGACGCACGGACCATTAGCGGTGTCGTTTTCGACAGGATCTGCTGCTGTCAATTTGACTGACGTGTCGGCACTCATCTCGAACGGCGGCCCTCTCGTGCTCAATCTCTTCAGCCCGGATGCACGGGCACTCGCTGGGCAGTTGGCGGCGGAGCGACGGTCCATTGCCAGACCGGCCGCTGGAACACCCGGGCTCTTCCCTCCTCCGAGCTCAGGAACCGCCGTCGCTCTCTTTAGCGACGTCTCGAGCCCCAGCGCGTTGATTCAGGACATCGGCACGTTACCCGACACCGCGCTGCCGCCATCGGGGGACGTCGCGTTTTTCGATTTTCCCGTGACCCCGCCTGTCCTGTTGAACCCAAATACACAATATTGGATTGTTTTTGCCGCCGCCAGCGCTAGCCCAGCCGGCCTGGTTTGGACCACCAATACCAGCGGCCCCGGAGTCGCGAGCCAATTCCTTTTGTATGATGGGGCGGTCGACCGCAACAACGGGGACGCGTACCAGGTGCAAATTACGGCGCAAACTCCAGCGCCTCCGCCGCCTCCGGCGCCCACCATCACATCGTTTTATAATGGCGCTTCATTCGCTACGGGCGCGACCGTTTCCGCGGGATCGCTTGCCACCCTCTTCGGTACCGGATTCGGCGTCCAAACTTCTCCCACCGGCTCTTCCTTGCCCACGGTCCTGGCCAGTACATCTGTCACGGTCAACATGGTGCCCGCGCCATTGGACTTCGTCAACCCCACGCAGATCAATTTCGAAGTTCCACTGGAAACGGCGGACGGGCCGGCGACGGCTATCGTGACATCCAACGGCGTTCCGAGCGCCGCGTTCACCTTCCAGGTGGCGCCGGCCGCCCCGGGCATCTTCCTCTACGACACCACGCGAGCCATCGCGCAAAACTTGCCCAGCTACTCGCTCAATGGGCCAACCAACCCGGCGTCGCCAGGAGATTATCTAGTGGTCTACCTTACCGGCCAAGGCCCAGTGAGCGGCCCAGCGCTGAAAGACGGCATTGAGGTGCCGGCTCCTCCACCGCTCTACACCGCGAAGCTTCCACACAGCGCCACCGTCGATGGCAAGGACGCCAACGTGGCGTTCCTCGGTCTCGCTTCGGGATTCGTTGGCCTGGCGCAAGCTGACGTCCAGGTGCCGGCAGGGTTGAAAACCGGCGACTATCCGCTGGTGATCACGGTGAACGGCGTGAAGAGCAACACTGCCACGGTCAGCGTCAAGTAAGTCTCATCACTCGTTTAAGTTTCATCAATCATCGGCAAGGCGTGCTAGAGTTCGAGGAAGAGGTGCAGTGGTTGTGCGGGCACTTATGGCCTTTTTCTCGGCGTGCGCTATTGCCGCGTTCGCTCAGTCCGATCCACCGGCCGCCACCTCGTTCCGCGCCGACACCACGCTCGTTCTCGTTCCGGTTTCAGTCACAGACCCGTCCAATCGCTACGTCCTCGGCCTGGAAAAACAAGACTTTCATCTTTTCGAAGGACGATGCCCCGCAAACCATCACGTTCTTCTCCAGCGAAGACGCGCCGCTCTCCATCGGCTTGCTGGTGGACACCAGCGGCAGCATGGGCGCCAAGCTCGACACGTCGCGAAGAGCCGTGGTCGAATTCTTGAAAACGCTGAACGCTTCCGACGAAGCCTTTTTGGTGGAGTTCAGCGATCAAGCCGAGCTCGCGGTGAGTCTCACCAACGACTCCGCCGCCATCGAAAGCAAGTTGACCGCGATCAACTCCGGCGGCCTCACGGCCATGCTGGATGCCGTCCACGTCGGATTGCAGGAGATGAAGCGCGCCAAGAATCCGCGCAAAGCGCTGCTCATGATTTCCGACGGCGGCGACAACAATAGCCGGTACAGCGCCAAACAGATTGAAGACCTGGTGCGCGAAGCGGATGTGCAAATCTACGCGATGGGCGTCTTCGAGCCGGTATTCTCATTTGGACCGACCACCGCGGGATTGACCGCGGCAGAGATGAGCGGGCCCAAGCTTCTGTCCGAAATCTCAGACCAGACCGGCGGCCGCGCGCTGGCCGCAAGCAGTCTGCGTGACCTGCCCGGAATCGCCGGACGGATCGGCATAGAGCTTCGCAACCAATACGTGCTGGCCTATACGCCGACCAATCACAACCGCGACGGCAAGTATCGCAAGGTGCAGGTGAAAGTGGATCAGCCCAAGGCGCTTCCCGCGCTGAAGCCTCGCTGGCGGCTGGGCTACTACGCGCCGAACGATTGAGGATTCCGCGTAGGGCGGACGCCCTCGTCCGCGCCGGACCCCTGGTCCGGCTAAAGTGCTCTAGTGGTGCCCGCCCACGTGAACTGCGCCCGGGTGTCCAACGCCTAGTCCCACACCCACCGTACCCATGCGAAGCACCGACGGACTTTGATATAAGGGACGGCCGGTTCCAATGTGTCCAGGCACTATCGCCGTACCACGATAACCGGGGCGCAGCGTCGGGTATGGGTAGCGATAGGGGAGATAAACAGGCGACCAGTAGTACAGAGCCAGTGGGCCCATCGCGCCGTACCCGTAGGGCCCGTAGCCCAACCCCGCGCCATACAAACCGGAACCATACAGCCCCGTGCCATATAGTCCGGAGCCGTACAGCCCCGCGCTATACGGCCCTGCCCCGTACCCGTAAGGCGGCGGGATGTAGCTCGACATGCCGGGCGGATAGGGCGCAATTCCCAACGATTGCAGCACCGCATCCGGATCGTTCTGCCAGCCTTCGATGGCGTTCGATAAATCGGAAGACGCGGCGGCTTCAAGGTTGCTGTCGGCGACGGAGTGATCGCGAGCGCTGCTCCAGCTGTCCAGGCCATCATTTGAATCGCCTAGGACTTTGCGGGCCGTGAGCTTGCCTTCCAATGCAACGGCGTAGCCCGCGCCGGCCTCCACCGATTTCCCGTCGGCGGTCGTCACCTCGGCGTCGCCAGTTTCCACCTTCATCTGGGGCGGCTCGGAATCGAATCTGTAGCGGCCCGGCTTCTTGATATGCACCTGATCGAGGTTATATAGGACGGTCACGGATGTGTTCGCGAGCGTGTCCGACCCCTGATCCAGCACGGCGGAACCGTTCAACAGCTCCACCCGCGTGTCTTCCAGCTGATTCGAAATCATGCGGATCGCGCTGTTCGGGCCTATGCGCAGAAATGTTCCGGGCGTGAGCAGCACTTCGACGCGTCCGTCCTGGGTGCGTAACTCGGATCCGTTTTTGATCTGGTCGAACTTGCCCGATTTCTGTTCCACGCGCTGGTCGTCCAGGAAAACCGAGCCGTCGGCAAAATGGATTAAGCCCGAATGAGCCGAGATCACGGATTGGGCTAGGGCAGGGAGGGCGAGCAAGGGAGTCAAGACCCAGCAAAAGTTCCACCGATGAGACATCAGAGAGACTCCTTTCCATCAGGATCGGTCGTTTCCAGTCGCATGTCAAGCGCTTGGTCCGGCAGGTTTGAGCATCGCTCCCGCCGTGCGCACGGCTGTATCGATCAAATGATCCCAGTTCTGTTTACCGAGAGCCTTCCGCAGTCCCGCTTGAGCTCTCCGCCAATCCGGAAGAGCACGTTCGTACTCATGTTTTCCCGCGGATGTCAGGGAAAGCCGCAACTCACGCCGATCGGTCCCGGTCGCCGAGCGCAGCCAGCCTTTCTTCTCGCAGCGGGGCCAGGGTTCTAGTGAGAGTCGTGCTGTCGATCTGTAGCAGCTCGCCCAACTGTTTCTGGGAGATGCCGGAAGCAAGTGTCAAAGCCTGCAGCAGCGTGAATTGGGTGATGCGCAAGCCACTCGGGCGAAGCGCCGCATCGTAAAACTGGGACACCGCCCGGTCGGCTCTCCGGAGGTTAGCGCACGCGCAAGGCAATTGAATGATGGGATACATAACATGTATCTACATCTATATCGGATGTCCAGGGGAAACTTTCCTGCAACGCGGATAGATGTATATACATCCATATGGCGAAGGAGATCGAAACATGAACACCGAGTGCATTGGGGCCGTCGGCGGCGGGAGCTGTGGGAACCGTCGCCACTTTGCTCGTTGGCCTACACCGAGTGCTGCGGGGCGCCGCGTGGGACCGCGACCGCGGGCGCGCGTTTTGGGGCGTTGCGGCAATCCTCGTAACCTGGTTCTTCGCCGCGTTCCTGACCGTCTGGCTGGGGTTGTATCAGGGATCCGTCACCCGCGTTCCAACCATTCAGTATGGCCTGCTGATTCCGATCGCGGCCGGCATCGTGCTGTTTTGGCGTTGGCCTCTACTGAGGCGCGTCATTGATTCCGCGCCGCAGGAGTGGATCGTGAGCATCCAGGTCTATCGAGCACTCGGCCTGATTTTTCTGGTGCTCTATGCCGAAGGACGGCTGCCGGGCGCGTTTGCGTTGCCGGCCGGCTGCGGCGATGTTTTGGTCGGTCTGCTTGCGCCAATCGTGGGCATCGCCGTCGCGCGGCAATGGCGTGGATCCGACCGGCTTGGTCCGAGCCTGGAATCTGTTGGGCATTGCCGACCTCGTTGTCGCGGTGACGACCGGTTTCTTGAGCTCGCCCTCGCCGTTCCAGATGCTGGCGTTCGATCGGCCAAACGAACTCATCGGTGCGTTTCCGTTGGCCATGATTCCGGTTTTCCTGGTGCCACTCTCGATCCTGTTGCACTTTGCATCCTTGCATAAATTGCGCCAGACCGAAATCGGACCGCGCCATCACACATATTCCATGAGCGCCATGAATCCGTAATCCAAGGCATTCGTCCCGTGCCGGGCCGGCCCCGGTTATCGGTTTGGAATGCTCAGAGCGGCACCCACGTTATGCTGTTTCTGATGATCCGCATTGTCGCTGTCCAGGGTTATCGATCGTTGCGCGATTTATTGCTGCCCCTTGGACAATTGAGCGTGATCACGGGCGCCAACGGGAGCGGCAAATCAAGCGTTTATCGCTCGCTTCGCTTGCTCGCAGATGCGGCCCTGAATTCGGTCGTCGCTTCCCTCGCCCGCGAAGGTGGCTTGCCGTCGACTTTCTGGGCGGGTCCCGAGACTATCGCTCGTGGTGTTCGTCAGGGAGCCTACGCGGTGGAGCCCCTCGCGAAGCGGAAGGTTGCGAGCCTCAAGCTCGGCTTTGGCGGCGATACCTACGGTTACAGCATCGATTTGGGCTACCCTCCACCGCTTCCGTCAACGACTATGTTTGGGCTTGATCCGCATGTGAAGCGCGAATGCATCTGGCATGGGCCGATCTACCGCAAAGCTTCTGCACTTGTTGATCGAAGGAACAACTTCGTCTGGCTTGCCACGACGCACGATGAAGAGCCGGTGATGCTAACGCAGCATCTCTCCGACACCGACAGTATGCTCGCCAGTGTCGCCGACCCGCAGCGAGCTCCGGAGATGCTGGCAGTTCGCGAAGCCGTTCGTGGCTGGCGATTCTATGATCATTTCCGCACCGACGCCGAGTCGCCTGCACGTGCTGCGCAAATTGGTACTTTTACGCCTGTACTTCACCATGACGGCAGTAATCTCGGCGCTGCCATTCAGACTATTCTCGAGATTCGGCCGGACGAAGCGCTCACCACGACTATTGAGGACGCCTTCCCGGGAAGCCGGCTCTCAGTGGAAGAGCAGAACGGGCGCTTCGAACAGCTGTTGCAGCAACACGGACTGCTTCGGACACTTTCCGCCGCGGAGTTATCGGATGGAACGCTGCGCTACCTCTTATGGGCTGCTGCGCTGCTCACTCCGCGACCACCCGAACTGATGGTGCTGAACGAGCCGGAAACCAGCTTGCATCCGGACCTACTTCCGGCGCTTGCAAGGCTGATACTCGCCGCAGCGAAGAACACCCAGATCATCGTGGTTTCGCATGCACCGCAACTTATCGAGGAACTGACGGCTGCGTCCGTTTGCACTCGCCTCCATCTACTCAAGGAATTCGGAGAAACGAAACTGGAGGGCTCGACGCTTTTCAACACGCCGAAATGGAATTGGCCGGCCCGCTAGTGCCTCACACGTATTCCATCAGCGCCATGAATCCATAATCCATGTGCATCTGCTGATGGCAATGGAACAGCGTCAGGCCGGGATTGTTCGCGAGCAGATTCACTTCGGTCTGGCTCTTGGCCCCGACCACCACCACATCCTTATACACGCCCGACGTGGACACACCCGCGATCTTCGCCAGCTCGAACGTATGCCGATGCAGATGCACCGGGTGCGCTTCGTCGCTGCGATTATCGAACACCAGCCGATAGCGGCCATTCGCCCGCACCCGAATCGGATCGGTCTTGGGGAATGACTTGCCGTTGATGGTCCACTTGTCCACCCAATGGCTGGCCAGCGAATTTCTTCTCGAAGACTAGCGGCATGCGCTCGGACTGCGTGTCCGGCTTCGCGCCGGGTTCCCAAACGCGGCGTAGTCCCAGCGCTCGGCACCCTCGAGAGCCAACCAGCGCGGCTCGCCGGTTTGTCCCGCATATTCGATCACAATTCCCATGACCGTGCCCGCGATCGTGATCGTCGGTCGCACCCAGGATCCACACGCCGGGGTTGTTCATTTCCACGATGGCATCGATCCGCTCGGCTGGCCCAAGTTCCAGCATCCGCACTTCTTTGGGAACCGCGACGGGATTGCCGTCCATCGCAATTACCCGAAACTGATGGCCCGCGGCGGCGATCCGGCGGTGCATGGTCGCGCTGGCGTTGAGGATGCGCAGCAAAACATGCTGCCCTCGCTTTCACGCGGATCGGTTCGCCATGCCCGAGGGCTCGGTCGTTGATCGGAAAACAAATTGTAGGCGACCTCCATTGAGTCGTCGTCGGCGCCTCCGCTGGACAAGTACGGATTCCCATTCCTTGAGAGCGAGGAAAATCTCCTGATCGTAATCGCCCGGCTCGCTCGGCGGCTCGATGTAGAAGAATCCGAACTGGCCGGTGTAGGTGCCGCGTTTCAAATTCCGGCCCGCCGTGACGTGCGTGTGATACCAGCGCGTGCCGCTGGGCGCAGGCGTGAAGCTGTAGCGCGCCGACGCTCGCGCCGCAATCATGGGCGTTCCTTCCTCCATGGAACCATCCACGTCGGACGGGATTCGCAAGCCGTGCCAGTGGACGAATCTCCGCGTCGCCGGTATCGTTGAATACCTCGATGGTGACGGGCCGGCCCTCCTTCATCCGCAGCAGCGGGCCAGGCACGGAGCCGTTGTAGGCGATGGTCTTGATGATTTTGCGCGGCGCGATTTCGATGCTGGCCGGCGCGATGCGAAGAGTGAAGTCCGCCGCGCGCAGCCTCGATGGAACCGCGGCGGCAGCCAGCGATGCCAGAAAATGGCGGCGATGCATCTGATCCATCGTAACCGAGGGGTGTCGACGGGGCCCACCAGCCAAACAAGTTTGCGGCGTGCCAGTTAGTTCAGCCTTGAAATCGCCGAGCCGCCCAGCAACTTTGCGTTCAAAGAGCCTCCCTGGAATAGCATCTCCCCCAGAGCGGCATCCACGTGCTCTAACTCCAGGCGCAGGTCACCACTCTCCAGAAGGAACTGAGCTCCGCGACGCATCAGTTCTTTGATTAAAGCCGCGCTCGCACCGTCAGTTTTGTGAACGATTCTCTCCAGCACAGTCGGACTCATCTCAAGTCCGCAAGCGTAAAGCCGGGCGAGTTGACGGCGGCCGTCATCATCGGGGAGCGGGAATTCGATCGCTTGATCGATCCTGCCCGGACGTGCAGCGAGAGCGCTCTCGATTTGGTCCGGGCGGTTGGTGGTGAGAATGAACAGAATCTCAGCATCTTCCCGCAGGCCGTCCATCTCGTTGAGCAACTTGTTCAACAGCACCTCCTCGGATGAACCGTTCATCCGCTCGCGAGCACGCGCGATCAGGTCCGCGTCTTCAATCACTAAGATCGAGGGCTGAAGGAAACGGGCGAGTTGAAAGTAGTGCTCCAACAGCCCCACCTCTTCCGCCGTGATCAGCAAAGTCGTATGCTGCGGGAGCCGCGTGGCCAGGTAATGAATGTTGTGGGTCTTGCCTGTTCCCGGTGGTCCATAGAAAAGGAGTCCTTTCTTCACCGGCAATCCCAGCTTCTTGAGCTTCTCCCGTTGCTGAATGAAGCCGATAACATTTCGGTCCAGAAGCGCGACTGTCCTATTGGGCAATACTAGCTGGTCCCGTTCAACTTTCTTTAGCTTATGTACGCGAATCGCACCCATAGCACCGCCGTACCGGTCGGCGCTTCCGAGTGAGATTACTCTTCCACGGTAGGAAGATGCGGTCTTGACGCGCTTTTCGATTCGATCGAGAACGCGCAGGGCAACTTCAGCGCCCTTCTCTCCCGGTGGAACAACGATCTCGATACTCGTACCAGCCGCGGCACCGTAGTGCGTCGCGGGTTCCAGGATCAACGCGAATGGCATCCGACCGTCTCTGGCAAGCCACAACGCCCTCCCGGACACATCGGATCGGTAATGCCTCGCCAATGTCAATCTCCTCGTATTGCAGGGGCCCCACAACCACTTTGGTGTGCCCGTTGGCCAAGAAGTGGCCCAGCGTCAGAGTCTCGTGTACAAATTCCGCGTGAATGCCCGACTGAGTGGCACCCGAGAACTCAGGCAACAGTTCATCGATGGCACGTTGTACGTCAACACGGGCGGGCACGGGATATTCGCGGCTGGCGGTCACCAAGTTCGCAACTTGGACGCCCGCAAAGTGACGCTTAATTACGCTCGCAGTCGCTTTAAGAGCAACAGACTCCTTACTTTTCCTTCTTGCCATAGCGAGTATTCTATCGGCTTAGAGAACGGTTTTCTTCGAGCGCGGACAACTTCATATGGACGTTAACAATGCCAGCCAAACAAGTTTGAGGGCAAATGTTTCCAATGCCGCTGGTGAGATGGTAAGATGGACGCGCAGTCCACAAAATTCGGCAATGATCGGCGAGACTCTCCGGCATTATCGTATTGAAGCCAAGCTTGGCGCGGGGGGCATGGGCGTTGTTTATCGCGCTCTGGACACGCACCTGGATCGATCCGTCGCGGTCAAAGTTCTGCCATCCACCGCTATTGCAAACGCCGACCGGCGCGCGCGCTTCTCGCAGGAAGCGAAATCCGCCTCGGCGCTGAGCAACCGGCATATCGTCACGATTTTCGATATCGACACCGGCCAGATCGATGGCCAACCGGTGGACTTCATCGCCATGGAGTACGTGCCGGGCAAGACCTTGGACCGGCTGATCGGCCGCAAGGGAATCCGGCTGAACGATGCGCTGCGCTACGGCATCCAAATTGCCGATGGCCTCGCGGCGGCGCACGCGCGGGCATCGTGCATCGGGATCTGAAGCCCGCCAACGTGATCGTCAACGAACAGGGCGAGGTCAAGATTCTGGACTTCGGCTTGGCGAAATTGACCGAAGCCGAAGAGCCCGACGTGTTCGCGGCGACGCAAAGCGTGCACGTGGACGCGATGCTCAAAACCGAGGCCGGCACCATCATCGGCACGGTGGCCTACATGTCGCCCGAGCAGGCGGACGCGCACGCCAGTGGACGCGCGGTCCGACATATTTTCGTTTGGCGCGGTGCTGTATGAGATGGTGACTGGGCGGCGTGCGTTCGGCGGCGATTCGAAGCTTTCCACGCTCGCTTCGGTTCTGCATTCCGAGCCGACGCCGTTGACGTCAAGCGGGCTCGGGTGTGCCGCGCGACGTCGAACGGATCATCAGCCGCTGCCTTCGCAAGGATCCGCAGCGCCGCTGGCAAAGCATGGCCGATGTGAAAGTCGCGCTGGAAGACACGCTGGAGGAGCTGGAATCGAGCAAGCTGGGCGGGGTCGAAGGCGCAGCTGTGGCGAAGCCCCGGCGCGGGTTTCGAGTGTTGTTGTGGCCTGCGCTGATGGTGATCGCGCTGGGCGCGGGAGCATATGCGCGGATGGAAGGCTCTGAAGCCCGCGCAGCCGTCTTTCGATCGGTTGACGTATCGGCGCGGCGAGATTCCATCGGCCAAATTTTCGCTCGACGGCCAGACGGTGGTGTTCAGCGCGCAATGGGCCAGCGAACCGACCAACATCTTTTCGATGCGCCCGGGCAATCGCGAATATCGCGCGCTGGATCTGCCGGAGGGCCGCATTCTTTCCATCAGCTCGACCGGCGAAATGGCGATCCTGCTGGGCGCCACTACGAATGGAACGGCCGGGACGCTGGCGCGCGTGCCGCTGTCGGGTGGAGCGCCGCGCGAGATTCTGGAAAACGTGAACGATGCGGACTGGTCGCCCGACGGCGCAACCCTGGCCGTGTCGCGCAACGGCCGGCGGCAGGAACCGGATCGAGTTTCCCATCGGAACGGTGCGCTATGAAAGCGATGGCCTCGCGCCCGAAGTGCTGCGGGTTTCGCCGCAAAGGGGACCGTATCGCATTTTTCGAACCCGACAATCAGCTCGGCAACTACACGCGTGACGGTGCTGGATATGAATGGCCGCAACAGGCTCTGTCGCGCGGATGGCAGGAACTGCTGGGCTTGGCGTGGTCGGCCAAGGGCGACGAGATTTGGTTTGGAGGCGCGAAGGCCGGAGGTGAACCCGCGCTGCGTGCCGTCACGATGTCGGGGAAAAGAGCGCGTGCTGGCGGACCCGCCGGCCACCATGATTCTCGATGACATCACGCGCGATCAGAAGGTGCTGGTGACGGCGGTGGATTCGCGGCATGGGGATTTCCGGCCTGGCTCCCGGCGCCAAGCAGGAGCGCGATCTTTCGTGGTTTGACGCCAGCCGCATCCTGGATATTTCCGCCGACGGCGGCACATTCTGTTCCAGGAGCTCTCTTACGGGGCTCGCGCGCAACCCGGCGATTTACCTCCGCAAAACCGATGGCTCTCCCGCGGTGCGGCTGGGCGATGGCAACCGTCCCGCGCTTTCGCCCGACGGCAAATGGGTAGCGTGCATTGTGAACGACGGGCCCCAGACGCAGTTGACGCTGCTGCCCACCGGAGCGCGGGGAAGCGCGCAACGTCAGCACGCCCGGCATGCATTATGAGCGCGTGGAGTGGTTCCCGGATGGACAGAACGCTCTTGTTCACGGCAACCAGCCGGGCCGCCGTCCGCGAACGTATCATGCAGGATGTGCGTAGCGGGCCGCCGAAGGCCGTGACGCCCGAAGGCGTGCACCGCAACGCGCGTCTCGCCCGATGGCAAGTATGTGACGATGGTGGCGGGCGGAAAATTGAACTTGCTGCCGATCGCGGGCGGCGAGCCGAAGTTGGCCGCTGGACATACAGACGGGAGAATCCGTGCTGCGCTGGAGCGCCGATGGCCGCTTTCTGTTCTTGCAACAGATTGTGGGACTCACGGCGGTGAAGATCAACCGGCTGGATCTGGCGAGCCGGCGCGAGGAGTTGTGGAAAGAGACTGAAGCCGGCCGATCCGGTGGGCGTGAAGATCATGGATGTGGTGATCACGCCGGATGGGAACGCGTACGCATATTCGTTCCAGCGCGATATTGGCACGCTGTATCTGGCGAGCGGGCTGAAGTAATGGTCACCTGTCAATCAGCGGTGCGCGATCACCAGCAGCGACCGGCGCGCGTTTGACGACGCATTCGACGGCGCGCTTCAGATTTTCAGGATCGAGCGCGGCGAAGCTCTCGTCCAGGATCACCAGTTCGGCGTTCTGCAGCAGCGCGCGAGCGATGTAGAGGCGGCTGCGCTCGCCGTGCGAAAGCTGCCAGCCGGTTTCACCGACCATTTGCAGCATGCCCGCGGGCATGCGTTCCAGCACGGGCCCGAGGCCGAGCTCATCGCAGATGGCTTGCGCTTCTTCGAAGTCGGCGGGACCCAGCACGGTGGGACGGCCCAGAAACAAATTGAACGCGAATGTTTCGGCCAGCACGTGATTCTCGTGGAACTGCGGCGCGGCGGCCAGACGTCTGTCGCCATTCGGCGGCGCCCAGAATCGTGCGATCCAGGCCGTGGATGAGAACGCTGCCTGAGCTGGGCTCGCGCACGCCGGCCAGGACGGAAACCAGCGTCGATTTTCCGCCGCCCGATGCGCCTTCGAGGACCACGCGATCGCCGGCCGTCGATCTGAAGATTCGCACTGCGCAGCACGGGCTCGAGCGCGATCGCTGTAGCGAAAGATGAGATCGCGGGCCTCCACCACGGGCGATGCCGCGGCGGGACTCGGGAGCATTCAACGATCCGGGCAATTCCGGGCCGCGCCGCGGCATTGAACAGAACCGAAGTGCGCTGCCATGCACTCGCGGCTCCCGCCAACTGCCATGCGCCGGCGGCGAGCCGCTTCCACGCGCGATATGCGAGCAGAATGCCACCCACCGCGATCGCGATGCGCGCCGGAGAATTCACCGCCGCGCAGAAATGCGGGCGCGAGGCCGAGCAGGCCGAGGATCAGCCAGCCGCGCGGGACCAATCGCGATGCAGCCTGGCGGTGGACCGATCCATCGCTCGCGAGCTTCGCAAATATTCTTCCAGCGCTTCATCTTCGCCAACGTGCCAGCGATCGGCCGGAAGCTGCGCCAGGCGAGTGCGATGGCCGGCCATGCTCTCCACCAGATCGTGCGTCATGGCCAGGCGAACGCCGGTCCAATCGCGATTGCGGCGGAAGTATGACCGTTGCCAGCGCTGCGGCGATCAGAAGCCAGAGAACCAGCAACGCCGAATGCAGGAGTCCGCCCGCGCCCGCGGCCAAAACAAATATCGACGCAATGATTTCGATGAGGGCCACCAGCGCGAGAAAGCCGCCGCTGAGCGCGAGCGCTTCCACGGCTTCGGATTCGAGCACGCGTCCCAGCAGTTGCCCCGCGCCCTGGTGGCGCAGGCTGTCGGGTTCCAATCGCAGGAGCCGAAGAAGAGCCGCTGCTTCAGCAGCGTGCCCGCGCCGATGGCGACCCAGCCTTGCAAGCGCGTGATCAACACGCGCAGCGGGAACCAGCGTCAGCAGCAGGAGCGCCCAGGGAAGCAGCCAGCGCGCGATCCGTCCCGCCGCGCAAGACGTTGCGAGCCCACGATGTACCACGCGAGAATCCACAGCGCATATTGCAGCGCATGGGCGCCGGCGAGCGCGAGCAGCGCCGGGGAATTTGCGCGCTGGCGCATTTGCTCCCAGAAGCCGGCGCCGGGCGGAAGGCGCAACAGCCAGATGCCGCGAATGCGTTTGGAGCTGAGGCGTTCCCGCAGGAGGGCGTCGCGCGCGCGGGGTTGTTTCGATGGCGGGATTTGGGCGCGGTCGAGCGTCTCCTGGATTTCGCGCAGCACGGGCGCTTCCATGCCGAAGCAGAGCGCGGAGCGGATGGCCGCGGGCGAGACGCGAACGTTTTTTGGATCGGGCGTGAGCAGCGTGAGCCGGCGAGAAGGATGGCGAAGAATGCTGAGCCGTCGGAGTCGGAATGTGGATCAGAGCCGGACCCATGTGCGGGAGCTGCCGTTCGAAATCGGAGTAAGGAGTCTCGGCGGGCTGCGCTTCGAAGCCGATGGTGAGAGCGGCGGATTCGAGCCAGCGGAACAGGAATCGATGCTCGGGGATTAGGGATCGGGGATTGGCAAGCCCCGGCCCGGTGGTTAAAAGGCAAGGGCCTCGCCGAGCCGGGATGCCGGCCACAGACACGATTCAGGAAGTGAGTTGGCCATGGTGTAGACGCAAGTGACGCCACTCGGCGCCGTCCCAGAACTCTTCACGAATCGCGCGTTCAGCCTGGAGCATGGCTTCGAAGCGTGGCCCATGGCCGTCTTCGACGATAGTGCCCTCTTCCATACGAGCACGCGATCGAACTCCATCGCCTCGCGGATGTCGTGCGAAATGAAAATCAGCGTAGCGTCGCGCCATACTTCGCGCGCGCGGGCGAGAAGCGCGTGGCGCTGCTCGGAATCGAGTCCGCGGAATGGCTCGTCTAAAATCGCGAGCCGGACATTGGAACGCAGCAGCGCGCGGGCCAGGCGCACGCGCTGTCCCTCGCCGCCCGAGACCAGTCCGCCGCCTTCGCCGAGCGGAGTTTCGAGACCATTGGGCAGCCGCTCGATGACGCGCTGCAATTCGGCGGCGTCAATCACGTCATCGATGGGCCCGCTCTCTCCGCGAGCCGTAGCGCAGATTTTCGGCCAGGGGCCGGTTCCAGATCTGCACCGCCGGGTCCACCCAAGCGGTATGGGCGCGGATTTGATCCAGCACGCGATTCGTCAAGCTCGATGCCATCCACGAACACGCTGCCGGAGGCCGGCCGATGCCATCCCAGCAGCAATCCCGCGAGGCTGGATTTTCCCGCGCCCGATGCGCCGACGATGGCGACATGCGAGCCGGCGGGGATGGTCAGGTTGATATCGCGGAGGATCTGATGGCCCGCGGCGACAACGCTAACGTTGTTGAAAGCGATCGAGACTGGCGCGGAGAGCGGTGCGTCCGCTATCGTGTCGGGCGCTCGCTGGGTCGTTCGGCTGTTCTCGATCGCGCCCGAGCGGCTCGAGCAGCCGAAGCGTGACGTTGCGATAGGCCGGATACTGCCACGCGATGAGCGCGACTTCCTGGCCGAGAGCGGGAAGATTCAACGCCCAATAGACCAGCAACAGCACCGCGCCAGGTTCGGCCGCCGCGCGCCAGATGCGATGCCAGCAGCCAAATCGCGAGACCGAAACCGGCCAGGAACTGCAGGTTTCGAGCGAAATGACGGAGCGCTGAAGATTCAATCCGGCGCGCGCCCAGTCGGTGAGCAGGGACTCGTGCTCGCGGCGCACGGCCGGTTGGCCGCCGTGCGTGTGGATGGCGATCAATCCGAGCAGCGCGTCCAAATAGAAGTGGGAGAGCGCGCCGGCATGGGTGCGCAGGCGAAGATCGCGCTCCATCAGCAACGGCTGGGACGCGAGCGGAATCGCGATGGCGGCGAACGCGGCGAGGATCGCGATCGGCGCGCTGGCCGGATCCAGCCAGATGATTCCGGCGGCGGTGAAGACGATCTCGAAGATGTAGCGCAGAAGCTGGCCGCCCATTTCGGGAAGGCGGCGGATGAGGTGGATGCTGTGGCTGCGATCGGCCATGTCGGACTTGAGGCGGCTTTGGAAATAGCGATCGCCCAGGCGCGGGATTTTTTCGAGGAACGCGACGCGCAGGCGGATTTCCAAACGCCGGCCGAAGCGGAGCAGGCTGGTTGCGAGCGGAATTTCGAGCAACAGCAGAGCGGCGGAGAATGCGATGGTGGCGGCCAGAAGCTCGCGGCCTGCGGTCAGTAGACTGCGGAACAAAACCGCTTCGACGATGACCGCGGCGGCGGCGAGAGCGAGTGCGATGCCGATAGCGGCCGGAGTGAAGACGCCGTCCGCGCGGAGCAGGCGCAGCGAGTTCACGGCCGGGACGCGCGGAGGGCTGGCGGAGGCCGGCCAAGAGCTCGGGGGAAGATAGGCGCGTCGGCGGGGGAGGGTCCGATGGCGCGAACCAGGACCGCGCCGCGCATGACAAGCCGGTCGCCTGTGACGCCTGCCGTTCGAGCCGACCAATAATGTTCCGGAATGGTGTCGTCATGTTCCGAACAGCGTCTCGAGCAGGCGCGCGCTCTCAGGCGCCGCGATCGATGGCCTTCGAATTCGCGAGCGATTCCAGCATGCGAACGCCGGCGTCCAAGCGCCGCGAGCGATCGCCATCTCCGGATCTTTTGTGGCGTTGCGCCAATCGCGTCAGCGTCGCTGATCCCGAGCGATTGCAGACGGCGGCGCAACGGAGCGAGAAAATCCTCCGAGCCCGCGTACTCGCGCCAATCGGCGGCATCGACGGGCTGCTGGTGGACGTAGAGATCCGACACGAAGCGAGCGGCGGTGACCCAGCGGCGGCCGACCGCGGGATCCATCAGCTCAACGAATCGGCCGAATCTGCGCCAGACGATGACGAAGTGCGTCACGCCGTTGGGCAGCACCACGACGGCGATGGCGGGCAAGGCGCGCGCTTCGTGGAGCAGCACGTGATCGGCCGGGAGCATGATCTGCTCGGCCTGTAACCCAAGCTGATTCGCGACTTCTTCGATGGTGTCGATGGAGGTGCCGTCGACGTCGGTCTGGCAGGCTTCGCGCAGACGGCCGTAGTTGACCGGGATGCCGAATCCGTCGAGCAGCGATTTGAGCGCCGCCGGACCGCAGTCCATGTTGGAGGTCTGGACGACCTCGGGGACGATGAGGCGGGCGCGCTGCTTCATTGGTGGGCGCGGCCCAGGGTACGAAAGGCGATGGCGGCCGGAGACGCGCGTGAGATTTCGATCTCGGCAGTAGCTGGGGTTGAAGTCGTTGTTGGTTGTTGGTTGTTGG
>CAVYFI010000007.1:0-134279 GCA_963767775.1 Bryobacterales bacterium | reverse complement strand
CTGTCGATCCGAAAGCCGCGCGCGTAATCGGCCTGGCGGTCTGTGACCAGAGGGGACGAATACAGATCTTCCAACCGTCGTGGTCCCAATAAGTCACGTGCTCACTGAGCACAATCAACTGGGCTCCGGCCAGGGGTTGAGCCTTATCCAATTGCAGCAGCCACTCATCGGCAGGCGGGCAGCTGGAACAGCCTTCCGCCGTGAACAGCTCCACCAGCACGGGAACCGCAGCCGTTTTTGCGTCATCGCCCCACACAGTGGCGGCCAAGCATGCCGCAAGAAAAAAGAAGGAAATCGTTCTCTTCATGATTGTGATGCCCATGAACCGGAAGTCAGAATATGAGCTTGGCGCCCAGCTGAATATTCCGATTCTCGTACTGTTGCGGGTCGGTATTCAGGGCAGGTTCCCGTAACTGGCAGTGATGTTGCCGGCGCCGCCGACGACATAGGCCGAACCCCAATTCACGTACAGATTGGAGTGATTGAAAAGGTTATATGCTTCGAAGCGAAGCTGCAGCGACATGCGTTCAGTGAACCGCAGGGACTTGTAGACTCCCAGGTCGAGATTGTAGCTGCCCGGAGTGTGGAATGGTTAATAGGTACCGTCATATTGGCCGGGAAGGGACCGAAGTCGAGTCTCCGATTTGGGATTCACGTAAACTCGGACACCGGGATCTGGCCGAAGTCATAATGTTGTAGGTGTTCGTGCCGGCTTCTGGAATTAAGTCCGTTCACCGGGATCTTTTATTTGCCGCAACGCGAGTGTAGATGAAGTTGGTGTTCGTAGGGTCGTAGATGCTGTAGGAGCGCCGTCGCGCGGCCAGACCGGAGCGAACCCCCAGCCATCCAAGAGGTACTTGGCGGGACCCTTCAGACCATGTGCGAAGGGAGGCGCGTAATCGCGCCGAAGGTAACGCGGTGCCGGTTGTCAAACTCGGAGTTGCCGTAGTCCACCATGGGCTGCACGAGATCGGTATAGCCGAGGTCGAACTGATCGAAGGAGCTGCTGAACGTGTCGCTGAAATCATCCAGCGAGTGGCTCGACGTACAGTTCATCTGCACCGTCAATCCACTGTTCTTGATATTCCGGATGTCGTAGCGTCGTTTAGGGCATTGTAAGTGGAATAGCCGTTTGCGCCACGTCGATCGATGAGACTGTCCTGCGTATCCAGACGTCCTCGCAGTCGCCTGGAGTGCAGGGATTTCCCAGATAGGCGTGCCCTGCCCGGGGAAATCATGTAGCGATGTACAGGTTTTCGCCGATGGAAGCCAGTAGTCGACTCCAGGTGCATGCTATTGCCAACTGATGCTCCAGCGAGGCGCTGATCAGTGCGCATAAGCCTGCGGGATGTTGTTTTGGACGTAACGGGGCCTGGCGGGAGGAAGCGCGATGATCGGTTTTGCCCGGGCCAGTGGGCCTGTGTTGGCTGCGGTAGCGGAGATGTTGCCGACGCCGCAGGTTCGAATACAGTCGACGACCTCGAGTTCGGTGGGTTGAAGACCACGTCGTAGGTCATGTTTCCGTAATTGCGCTCGTAGCCGATGCCATAACCGCCGCGGAAGCGGGTTTTACCGTCGCCGAATACATCCACGCGAAGCCGACGCGAGGAGCGAAATTATGCCAGCTCGGCTTCCACAGCTCGCCGATTGGACTATCGGGAGTAGTGTCGACTTTGCCGTTTTATATGCCAACAAACTCACCGGGACCAAATCACTGGCAGCGCTGCCAGCCGGAAAGTTAGAGTCGAGACTCGGATTGACGTTGTGCTGCACTCCAAAGTATTCCCAGCGGAGGCCGAGGTTCAGCGTCAGGCGCTTGTGATCTTCCAGGAATCCTGGAAGTAAGTTGCAGCCCCACGATAACGATTGCTGCGTTCAAGTCCGGCGGACCCACCGGCAGGGTGACGGTGCAAGCCGGAGTCTGGACACCGTCACACAAGGAACTTGCCTTGGGGATAGATCGAGGCTTCGTATCCGGAGAAATTGCCCGCCAGGAAGTTGTCAATACCCGAACCGACCGAATCGCCGAAAACCTCGCTCGCTTTATTGTAAGCGCCGGGCTGCGATTATCGCGCAAATTTCGACGGAACCACCAAAGCGTAACTGTGTTTGCCGACTGTGTAGTTGAAGTCCTGGTAGGCCTCGCGAACTTTTGCGGACCTCCGAAAGGATATCCGCCGGCGCCTGGGCTAAAACGTTGATCGCCCTGTAGCGCCACTTATAAGGACCGATTGCGGCGCTGGTTTCGGGTTCCCACATAGTAAGGAGGCACGCACCATTCGGCCATGTCGGCTGGACGGTGTTAAACCGATCGAAATCGAGTTTGATTGCGATACAGAGCGCGGCGAGAGGTGTGCGTCAAGATACGATCAAGCTATTGTCGAACTCGTTTGGCCGATGTCATAACCGGCATACGGGGCGCCTGCGACGCTTCCGGGCAGATCCGTCTCGGCTTGTACAGCGTAGCGCATGTAATTCGAAGTCTTGTCGGTCATGTTGTAATCCACTCGATTCACGTTGGACGAGGCGTTTTGTGGAACGCCGGCGCCAGAGTTCGCCGGCAGCGTAACCCACCAGGTTGAACATGGGCGCGTTGGGATTGTCGCCATGCATCCCCGGGTTGCCGAGCCACCACCGCAAGGATCCGAGCCCAGAGCCGTCAACTGGTTGCGGCTCAAGGTCCCCAGGACGGATGCTCCTGGGCGCCGTCGCCGTAGGTGGGGCATGGATTGAACGTTGGGCGGGGCCGGGCGACGAGCTCAGGGTCGGGAGTAATGGTGGTAAAGTTGCCGGCACTGCGAACCCGAGTCCATCCGCGCTGCTGAGAAGAGCAGTTCGTTTCTCTTGATCGGTTCGCCACCCAGTAAGCGAACTGGTTGCGCACGGAGATAGGTTTGTCTTTGCCATACGCATTGTTGTTGAAGCTATTAGAGGCCAGATCGGAAACCCGGTTGAACTGATACACGCTGCCGTGGAACTGGTCGCTTCCATTTGGTGGTGACGTCATAATACCGCCCGAGGCGTGGCCGTATTCAGCGGTGAACTTGTCGGTGATGATGCCAAGCTCCTGCACCGAATCCAGAGGAGTAGTCTTGCCCATGGACGCGGTGAATTCATTCTTCTTCGCGACGCCATCCAGCAGGATATTGGTCGAGGCCGAGCGCAAGCCGTTGATAGCAACGCCGGCGCGCGTCCGCTAGGATCGTCCTCGCTCACATTCCCGAGGTGACGACCAACCATAAGGGTGCCGCGTGAGGGTCTGGAGTTCAAGCAGTTGTTCCGTACTGATCACCGAACCGATGGTCTGGGACTCGGTATTCACCGAGATTGCCGCACGGACGCCGGTCACTTCCACCACGGTCTCGGCCTTGCCGACGTCGAGTCTGAGGTCCAAACCCAGTTGGAACCGACGGTGACCGTAATCTGTCGCCGGAGGCTATTAATCTGGCGCTGTGGCGCTAACCTGTAGACGTCAGGACTGCAATTCGTGACGTGAAGGAACCTGAGTCGGTGGTTGTTCCGCTACGCGCGGCGCCGGCGCAACCGATCTCACGATCCGTTGGCCCTGGGAATGAGAGCTCCGGATGGTCCGTGACGGTTCCAACGATCTGGCCGGTTCCGCCTGCGGGAAGGCACGGAATGCGCCGGAAGTCAGCAGCGCAAACAATACAGCAGCAAATCCTAAGCTGAAAGGCTTCATTTCGTTTCTCCTGGGGGGCGGCGCACCTCGGCAGTACGCCGGTCTACGTACAACAGTTCGCCAGCCATTAAAGTATGGATGTCAACAAAATGCGGGCACTGCTGGCCGGCAAGAACGTGACCGATTCATCTACAGCCCCTGGGGCTTTGCTCTGCTTCTGCTCAAAGCCTAACCCAGGGACATGAAGCCGCACAGAGCCACTTTTCATTTCTGGTTGGGCCACTTACGCCATCGGGAAACCGTTGGCATCGCCGCGGATCGTGAGAGTATATTCTGACATAGCTTTCAATTCGCTTGGCCCCGCGTTCCGGCCTTGGCTGGAAATTCTGGGTCGTACATTTGAACATGGACCGCCGAACCACGCCGTATCAGCTGGTGTTGCCGCCGAGAACCTCGCGCGTGCCGCCGTCTCACTGGCTGCGCGAGGCCTTGCGTCCGGCATCGTATCCGGAATGCTCGGTCGCGGTCAGCGCATGCCCGCGACGCGCGAGATTGCGCGGCACTACGGCCTCTCTCGCGGGACCGGTTTACCGCGATCGATGACCTCAAAGCCGAGGGATACATTCGCGGCGTGCCGGGCTCCGGCACGTTCCTCTGCGATCTGCCTGCCGGAGGAGCTCATGCACAACGGAGCGCCGGCGCTACTCCAGAAGGAAGCGCCCGGGCCGGGTCCCCTTGACTTTCCACTATGCGAGGCGAGTGAAGCCGGTCCCTTATCCGCGAACCTCGCAAGTCTTGCTTTTCTCCAAATTTACCGGCCCTCGATCTTTTCCCGACCGGCCCTGTGGGCCCAAGTGGCTTCACGCCGGCTGCGTCATGTCTCAACCAGTGACCTCCTGGGCTGCCGCACCCAAGGCTACGGACCGTTACGGAAGTGTGGCGCAGTATCTTCGAGCCGAACGCGAGGTGCAATCCGCGAGCAGAGCAAATCGTATAGTCTGGAGAATTCAGGAAGCTTTGGACCTGGTAGCCAGATTGCTCTTGGATCCAGGGGACCGGGTGCTGCTGGAAGACCCCGGCTTTCAAGGGGCCTATGTGGCGCTGGAAGCGGCGGGAGCCGATCTCGTGTCCGTTCCCATCGATTCGGAAGGCGCGGCGCCCAGCCCATCCGACTTCCGTAATGCGCGATTGATGTATGTCACGCCGGGCCATCAGTTCCCAACAGGAATTACCATGACTCATGCCAGGCGCGTCGAAATTCTTCAGCAAGCGCGCGAATCGGGAACGATTATTCTGGAAGACGATTACGACAGCGAATACCGCTATGCGGGACATCCCATGCCGGCCATGCAGGGCATCGACAGAGATAACATCGTCATCTTCACGGGCGGTTTTAACAAAGTGCTGTTTCCTTCCCTTCGGATGGGATATATCGTTTTTCCGCCCGCTCTGATCGAGAACTTCGTCACGACCAAGGCCATGATCAGCCGGTATCACTCGGTTCTGGATCAAGCCGTGGTTTGCGACTTTATCGAGCAGGGGCACTTCGGCCGCCATCTCAGGCGTATGCGCAAGGTGTACGCGGAACGCTGGTGCACGCTGTCGCATCACGCGACTGAACACCTTTCGGGCCTTCTTAGACTGTCGGACATTGAGGCTGGCCTGCAAACCATCGGATGGCTGAAGAGCGGGATTCTCGGCGAGGATGCTGCCCTGGCAGCCGCGAAAAGAAAAATTGACGTAGTGCCTCTCAGCAGATACTGCCACGCCACACGCCTTGAAGAGGGCCTGCAGATTGGATTTGCGGCTGTTGACGAAGCCGCCATTAAAAAAGGAATATTGGCTCTGGCGGAAGCCTTGCGCGCCGTGGACCGCGAGTATCTAAAATGAGCGTGGTGATCGAGCGGTTCATCGCCGGCAACAAGCTGGCAGCCGTCGATCTCGCCCGGGAAGCGGAAAAAGCGGATTCCCAACGACGTCAGGCTCGCGGCGTTGTGGCCGCAGATGTCCCGAATCCTGACAATTCAGACCGATCCGCGAGGCGTGGAGGTGTTTTTCAAGAAGTATTCCGCGCCGGACGAGTGCCGCCGTCTCGGAGCGATGCGGCTTGAAGGAGCGGTTTGGTGGTTGGATTACGCACTCGGAAGTTATCGCACTTTGGCGTAAAACGGCCAAAATCGTAGAAGTACCTGACTGCCGCCTCCACCGCTCTCCCGAGCTAAGAGACGCCGCCGCGCCTCATCCCATGGAACCAAGGCAGACGCCCGGGACGCCGGATATACGTGCGGGTGGATTAGTAATGGACCTTTCCAAATCTGATAGCAGTCACCCACAATGATGCTGGCGGTTTTCGCTACTTCCCTTCAGAAACGACGTTTCGAGCCATTTGAATAGCGGGGGGCTTCCACGAGCCGTTGAGCACCGACTCCTTCGGCCAGTAGATCCGCATGGTGACATCGAAGCTGCCCTGCGCCGCCGGGAGCCAATTGGATTCCTTCTGCCTGCCAGGCGAATCTCGCTGGATGTAAATGTCCAGCGACCCATCGGGGTTGTATTTGAGCGGCATCCACGCGGCGATGTTGTACCGGTTGATGGGGTTTGCAACCAAAAAGCTCTGCCCGTTATACATCGTCACCGACCAGAAGGCGTTGGCCGGTGGCATTTCGTCCCGGTTGAAATGCAGGATGTAACGGTGATCGCCGTTCAGCGGTTTGCCATCACCGTCAACGAACGCTATAGGATAAAACGCATCCTTCGGGACATTCGCACCCAACCCGATCATGGCAACGACGGCCCTAAACCCATAATCCGTGCCGAAGTCCGCCAAGTTCATGGGAAGCGCGCTCCAGCCGTTGACGATTGTACCGGTTTGCTTGGCGGCGGCTTGTATCTTCTGGACAGCCATCTGGACTGACTCTTCCAGGCCTTCGGCAACAGCAGGGTCGAGCCTGCTCATGTTGAAGTCTTGTCCTGGCACGATGCCGATCTTGGCGAGCTTCGCCAACATGGGAGCGTCCGCCGGGGCAGGAGGGTTCTCCTTCATCAATGCTGCAAGGGCCTTGAAGAAAACTGGAGCGCTCATTCGGTTAACCTGATCAACTGGCGGAGTCTTTGTGTCGATCCTGGGATGGACAACACCCCTAGGCGGAGTGTATGGCTTTCCCCAGGCGCTCAAAGGAGTGAGCTTGTATTGCTTCTGAATGGCGTTCACAGCCGCATAATCCGCAGGTCCGTTCGCCTGGGTACGGCCGGCGATCATGGCGGTGTTCGTTGGTGATTTCACCTCCTTGATCCCGTCGGGCAGCGTACCGCTCCAATTCGGGCCGACAATAGCGAAGTTCCCCGCCTTAGTCCCGGTCGTGCGCTTACCTGGCGAAGCGATCACATTCGTCCAGGCGTCAAGGATTGGCATGAGATAGTAACGGCCATGGGTATCGGGAACCGATAGGATAATGGGCTCCTTGGAGAGGTCAAGCCAAGCGAAGGAATAGAGGGTGTCCACGTTGATGCGGACAACATCCTTGTAACGCAGCCGTGGGGTAAACAAGGAAATTACTGAACTGGTTTACAGGCGCATGGCCATTGTGCCGCGGCTCGACTACGTTCGTCTGAACGCGCTGGGTCAAATTGACGATGACCAATGGATACCCGTAGACAACCGCCTCGATACCTAATTCACGAGCCTCCTCTTTCGATATTCTGGGCCTGATGTCGGCGGGGCTCTGCACGGTTCCCAGTAAGGTAAGAGCAGCAACGGCAAATCCTGATAAGTTTCTCATATCGTCGTCCTTTGGGAGGTCCTCAGAGTCATCAGTTCACGATCGACTCCATCTACCTAGATGTAAGAGGACCCGAAGCGGTGGAGGAAATACGTTCCCATGGATTAGTAAACCTTGCCGTTAATCGCGAGTGGTCAAGGCGCTGCTGGAGGCGGGAAGTCCGCTGGACCGCGTGGAATATCCGACCGGCCACGCGGCGGTGGACGAAGTACTGCGCACGTATATCTAAGCTGTGCGTCGCGCTCCAATTTTTTAGAGCCCGCGGTCGATGACGTTCATCAAGAACGACAACAGCTCAAGATTGTCGAGGAGGCGAGCATTGGATCGGAACCCGTTATGGCGAAGGTTTCTTCGTAACACGACGATGGGGACGGTCGTGACTGTGGGATTGGGCATGGGATTCGCGCTTCCGTTTCTAACCTTGGCCCAGAATCCTTCGAGCCCTGATGCTGGCTTGGCCTCGCCGCCCTCAGCTGGGGTGCGTCGGCGGCCCACCATCCGTTACTTCATCGCCACTGCGTATTCGGTGGAAGGCACGGGCGCTTCCGGCAAGTGGTCGCATCCGGGCACCGTAGCCGCGGACCGGAACGTATTGCCGCTAAACACCCGCATCCGCATTTATGGCGCTGGCCGGTATTCCGGCGACTATACCGTGGAAGACACGGGTGGGAAAGTCGACGGCCATCACATCGACGTCTACATGCCCAGCCGGGCAGAAGCAAAGAAGTTCGGCCGTCAGCGGGTGAAGGTAGTCGTCCTCAAGTACGGCGATGATAACGCAAGCCCACCCGATCCTCAGCAGAAGGCTGAAGCGAAGGCCGTAGACCGAAACGTGCGCAAAGAAACGAATACCGAGCCGAAAAAATAATTGCCAAGTAGAAGCGCCGGCTCGGCGCCTTCATCCATTTCAGTCGCGTCGCGTTTTGCCTTGCCGCCATACGGTATCCTAGCTGGAACATCATGGCTCAACAAGAAACCGAACAGCTCACCCGCATACTGATCAGCCCCGCGCTCGCCCGTGCCGTCAGCACCATCGCCGAACTGGGCATTGCCGATCTAGTCCAAGCCGGGCAGCCGCAGCCGGTTGAGCATCTCGCTCGCGCCAGCAAAACCCATGAGCCGACGCTCTATAGAATTCTTCGCTTCATGGCCGGATACGGACTTTTTCAGGAATCCGAAGATCGCCACTTCGATCACACACTGCTTTCCGCCGCTTTGCGCAGCGACGCGCCCGGCTCCTATCGCGCGGCCGCGCAGCTGTTTCACCCCATATTCGCTGCCTGGGAGGGCCTGCATCACTCCGTTCAAACCGGCGAACCCGCTTTCAACAAGGTGTTCGGCGCACCGATTTTCGAATATATTCCGACGCATCCTGAACTAGGCCCTCTCTTCGATGCGGGCATGGGCTCCATAAATTACTATGAAACCGCTGCCCTATTGGACGCCTACGATTTCGCCGGCATAAATGTCCTGGCGGATATCGGGGGAGGGAACGGCTCGCTCATCTCAACCGTGCTGGCGCGCTATCCGAAGATGCGGGGGATCTTGTTCGACCTGGGTCATGTGGTGGGACGCGCGAAGGAGAACCTGCAGGCCGCCGGCCTGGCCGACCGCTGCCGCGTCATTGAAGGTAGCTTCTTCGAAAGTATTCCCGCCGGAGCCGACGCTTACCTTTTCCGCCACATCATTCACGATTGGACCGACGAACAGTGCATAAAGATCCTGGGGAATTGCCGCAAAGTGATTCCCGCCACTGGCAAGCTGATCATCGCTGACTGCGTGGTTCCCGCCGGCAACACGCCGTCGCTGTCCAAAGACATGGACATCACCATGCTCACATTCCCCGGAGGCCAGGAACGCACGGAAGCCCAGTTCCGGTCACTGCTGAAAGCATCGGGTTTCGAACTCAAGTCCATCACCGCGACCACAACGATGATCAGCGTGGTGGAAGGCAAACCAGTCTTGCAGTAACATCGAGCTTAAGCCATGAAACTGGGCGTGCCATTACTGTGGACCGTGGCGGCTGTTGGCGCCAGCGTGTGGGCACAGGAACCGCGCTATCCGATCACGCTCGTCCCACCGGGAAAGGAGTCAACTCAATTTCCTCCGGGGTACCAAACGCCTTGGGACAAGATCGAGATGCTGATCACGGAGAAGCTGGCGCCGAATCTCTATGCTCTGCACGGTTCAGCGGGGCTTGACCCGGCGCATCCCGATGCTGCGGGCGGTCGCGTGGCAGTGCTCTTCGGCTCCGACGGCGTGCTGATGGTGGATACCGAGGACGCACAACTGGCGGCCAAGACACTCGACACCATCCGGACATTCACCAGCGCGCCCATTAAGATTGTGGTCAATTCGCATATTCACCCCGACCATACCGGCGGTAATGCGTTCTTCGCGAAACAGGGGGCGCTGATCTACTCGCAGGAGAATCTGCGCGACGAGATGCTAAGCCCGCCGGGCCAAGGCAACGGCCCACGCGACTCCGCCGGTGTTCCTACTGCGACGTATCGCTACGGCTCGCCAGGCGCTCCCGCCGTCACGATTCACATGAACGGCGAAACGGTGGACTTCATACCGATGATGCCGTCCCACACCGCGGGCGACACGATCGTGCGCTTCAACCAGGCGAACGTGATTTATATCGAGGATTTCTATCGCAACTTTGGCTATCCGTTTGCCGACCAAGCCAACGGCGGGTCGATCCAGGGCATGATCGAGGCCGTCGACCTCATTCAAAAACTTGCGGGTCCCGATACCACGCTCGTCCCAGGCCACGGAACGCTGGTCCATAAGAAGGATCTGTTGGGCTATCGCGCCATGCTGGTCGACATTTGGGGAAAGGTGCGGAAGCTTCGCGACCAGGGCAAGTCGCTGGATCAGGTTCTGGCCGCGAACCTGACTGCACCCTATGACGCGGCCACGCTGGGCGACACGAAACAAAGCAAGGACCGCTTCATCACCGAGGTGTACGACGAAGTGCAGGACTTCCCGCCTGTTGTGAACGGCGAGCGGAAAATGCCGAGGCGCACCGGACCGGGAAAATGAGCAAGACATTGTGCGCGGTGGCGGCGGCTCTGCTATTGATAGCGATGCGCGGCTCGGCGCATCACGCATTCGCCTCAGAGTACGACGAAAACAAGCTCGTCACCGTCGCCGGCACAGTGACCGGGTTCAAATGGACCAATCCGCACGCCTGGCTGTACGTCGATGCGGAGAACGAAAACGGCAAGGTCATCAGATGGAGCTTCGAGATGGGCAGTCCCAACGGCCTTGTTCACCGAGGATGGACCAGGATGGATTTGAAGAAGGGTGATCAGGTGACTGTGGATGGTTATGGCGCGAAGGACGGCACCAACGTAGCCAATGCCCGCACCGTCACTCTGCCGGACGGCCGGAAGCTATTCGGAGGCTTCCAGACCATGCCGCGTGAGCCCGCCAAGTAGCCGCTCTTTGATATATCAGGCAAATCTAAAAAGGGCCTTTCAGTACCGAACAGGCATGATCATGCGCCGGACTTCTTGGGCTGGCTCTTCTTCGGCGCAAGCGCCGCATCGCGCGCTAGCTCTCGGGGCCCCGTCTTTGCGTCATCTTTCCGCAAGCAGCGCTCGGATGTTTTCCTCGTAAGTCTTCTTCGCCACCAACCCGACGTGCGTCACCGCGATCCGCCCGGCTTTGTCGATCAGCAGAGTCGTTGGCAGTGCGTCCAGCCCGCCGTAAATTCGAGCGATCTCGTCATTTCCCAGCATGCCCAGCATGACGCTGTAGTTGACCCGCTTTTCTTCGATGTAGGGCTTCACGGATCTCCAGCCGTCTTCATTCAGCGACACGCCCAGCACCGCGAACCCGGCATCCCGGTAGGCTTGCTGGAACTCGACAAACCACGGAATCTCAACCTTGCAGGGACTGCACCAGGTAGCCCAGAAATTCAGCAGGACCACCTGACCGCGGAAGTCCGATAACCGAACCGACTTCCCGGAAGCGTCCGGCAATGTGAAGTCGGGAGCCATCTTGCGCTCACCAATGGCGATGACGTCGCCCGGGGGCCCGCTCGAACCTGCGAGGCTGCTCCACAGGAACCGTCCCGCGAGGCTTGTTTCCGCAACGCACGCATTGACGCATCGTTGAGCCGATACTCTCGTGACCGGAAATGCCAGAGCGCCAATAATGACGGCCGCGGCCATGGCCGGTGCCCACGCCCACCGTCTGTTCCATTCGCTTCCGGCATCGCGTCTTTGGTCCAAACGCGCGAGGCCCGCCGCCGTGTCCGGCTGCCATCCTTCCGGCGGATCCAGCGTGGCCAGACGATCGTCCACCCAGCGCCCGATGTCGATTTCGTTATGCTTCGCCATATCTTTTGAGGTACTCCTTTCGAAACGCCTGTTGAGCGCGGCTGAGAAGCGTGCCCACCGACGCCGGATTCAGCTCCAGCGTAGCCGCGAGTTCTTCGTAGTTGAAGCCTTGGCTTCGCAATACAAGCAATTCCGCGTGGCGCGGAGCAATCCCGCCTAAGACCGCGCGAACCCTGTCCTGTTCCTGCGTCGCGGAGTGGATCTCTTCCGGAGTGGGCGGTCTTCGAACTGGAGCCGGCCAGCGTTCGTGGCGGCTCCGGTGTGCCTGCTTGCGTAACTCATCCAAAGCCAGGCGAGCCGCGGTGCGATGTAGCCAGCCTTCTGCTTTGGAGCCCTGCGCCAGCGGATTCCGCGACCACTTGAGAAACACCTCAACCGCCAGTTCTTCCGCCCGGCCTGGATCGCGAATGACGCGTGCGATCACCCGGGCAATGCGCGCGTATTGGGCCTGAAAGATTGCCTCGAGATCGAACCGGGCGGCGTCCAGCTCGTCCTTGATAACGACGGCTTCGTTCTGAGCATCCACACAACTACAACGTTCGGCGGGGCGCTTTTGTGACAGCTTTTATCGCGGCTCAAAGGCCAACGCGAAGTCCATTACGTTCTCGCCGGAGCCCTTCTGCATCTTCGTCTTGAACTTAAACTTCGTCGAACCCACCGTGCGGAAGAAAACTTGCGAGAAATCGTTTGGGTACTCGTAGTTGAATGGATCCCCTGGATTGAGTGACCAAACCTTTCGCGCCTCGGCCTCAAGCTCAGGCGTCAAGCCGGTAATGCGGAGCTGACCAAACCTGTAAAGAGGGCCCAAGCTGACCGAGAGCCTGACATCCAGAACACGCTGTTCATCGTGAAAAATGCGCTCGGGCTTCGCGGATGCGTTCAAATACCCCAGGCGTTTCACTGGCTTTTCCAGTTCCCAGATCGAATTCTGAATCTCGGTCCAGTTGGCGATTTGGCCCTTTCGGAACTTTGCAGCTTCGAGCATTGCGTCCAGGGGAAGTTTGTCTCCCTGCACCTGGACCTCGCCCAGAGTGAACTTCGGGCCTTCCTCGACTGACGTTGTAACGGAAACCGCCCACCCGGGTTCCCGTTGGGCTGTTATGCTTGCAAAGCGCACACGATACCTCCCGCGCTCTTCATAAGCTCGGCGTAAATTCAGTTCAACGGCCTGGTGAAAGCCTCGATCCGTGTATCCCTGCTCCCTGACATCCTTGGGGATCAGGTCCGCCAGTTGCGCCGGCGTCAGCGCACTCGCGCCCATGAAGTTCATCGCTTCGATGCGCGGAAGAGGATCCGGCTGGAAGGAAACGTTCGATTTTCCGCCGTGCGTGAGGTCGACTTCCGTTTTGGCCGCCAGGTGATGCCCTTCCAATGCAGCGGCCAGATGCTCCTCCAGCTTTCGCTCCACGAATTGCTGCCCAGCATCGTTTGCCGGCACTTTATGATTCAGCGACGGATACTGCGCTGCCAGCCACTGCCAGACCTCATCCTCGTTAACGCCAGGGATATCGATGCTTGCGTTCGAGACTGACTTCGGATCGGCGAGTTGGAGCGTCAAGGCGTATCCCTTCTGCGGCCCAGGTGCGTACCGATAGTTGACGGATTCGAATATCCCGGTCTCGCCGAGTTTCTGGGACGCTGCATCGAGGGCAGTTTTGTCTACGGGTGAGCCGATGTGGAGGCCTGCCAAGTCCATTACGACATCTTTGGACAAAGCAGTGCCTTCGACCGAAACCGATTCCAGCGGAAATGTGGTACTTTGCGCCTGTATTAGGCATAAAAACGCCGTCCAAACAAAGCATATCCGCAGCATTATGAAAGTATCGCACAGATGTGCGACGGTCAATTCAGACCAATCCGACGTTGCGTTCGATGGTCTTGATCACCGAATCCATCTTTCCGTTCAATACCTGTTTGGCGAGGCTGAGGGTAAAGCCTTTGGCCGCGTGGAAGGGAACATGCGACGGCAACGACAGTGCGTAGGGATCGACCACCGCATCCACCACCACTGGACCGCCTTTGTGCGCCAGCGCCTCGGCGAGCCCTTCTCTCACGTCGCCCGGTTCTTCGATGCGGATGCCCTTCGCGCCCATCGCCTCGGCGACTTTGGCGAAATTCGGGTTCTTGAAATCGACGCCGAACGGGACCACGCCGGCTTCCTGCATCTCGATGTTGACGAAGTCGAGCGATTCATTGTTGAGGATGATCTGAACCACCGGCGTCTTCCGCTGCACTTGCGTCAGCAGGTCGCCGAGGGCGAGCATCGTGAACCCTCCGTCGCCGCACAGCGCGATGGTCTGGCGGCCGGGGAATGCGAGTTGCGCGCCGAATGCGTTGGGAGCGGCGTTGGCCATGGAGGCCCATGAAAACGAGCCGAAGATCCGCCGGTTGGTCCCGCCCTTCAAATGCCGCGCCGCCCAGATGCAGGCCGTGCCCGTGTCCACGAAAAACATCGCGTCGTCGGAGGCCAGTTCGCTCAGCGTCGCGGCCAGGAATTCCGGACGGATCGGCTTGATGCCCGGTCCTTTCTCGACGTAGTGCTGCAGAAGTTCGTGGAACGAATCGGTCTCGGCGACGTGTTTTTCGAGAAAGCGGCTGTCGGTCTTGTCGCCGATTTTGGGGAGCAGCGCGGTGACGGTCGCCTTGATGTCGCCCACCAGCGCCAGATCGACGGCGGTTCGCCGTCCGATGTGTTTCGGGTTCCTGTCGATCTGGACTTTCTTCACGTCGTCGCCCGGCAGAAATTCCGAGAACGGAAAGTCGGTGCCGAGCAGCAGCAGCAGATCCGCATCGTGAATGGCCTTATAGGCTCCGCCGTAGCCGAGCAGGCCGGTCATCCCGACGGCATTGGGATTGTCATGCTCCAGCCATTGCTTCCCGCGAAAGGAGTATCCGACCGGCGCCTTCAGCCTGGCCGCGAGTTGCAGCACCTCAGCGCGCGCATCGCGGCAGCCGTCGCCGCCGAAAATCGCCACCTTCTTCGCGGCCTCGATCATTTCGGCCAGCTTGTCGAGATCCGCGTCGGCCGGGCGAAACACCGGCGAAGCGGGAATCGTGACCGGGTGAGAGAGCATGCTCCGGCGCGTTGGCCGATGCGATGTCGCCGGGCAGCGAGATCACCGTCGGCCCCTTGTCGACAACGGCCGTCAGAATCGCCGTCGTGAACACGGCCCGCGCCTGTTCGGGATTGACCACTCGCCCGACGTAGAGGCACGCGGTATCGAAAAACTTGTAAGGGTTCAGCTCTTCGAGGGCGGCGGTGTCCATGAGCCTGGTCTCGACATCGCCGGCGATGGCGATGACCGCAGCCCCCTCCTTGCGCGCGTCCATCAGTCCGTTGAAAAGGTGCGTTACGCCCGGACCGGCGGTTCCGCACACCACCACGGGGTTGCCGCTCAGGTAGGCATCGGCGACCGCGGCGAAGACGCCGTATTCTTCATGACGAACGTGGATGAACTCGATCTTCCCGTTGCGCCGCAGCGCGTCGATCACCGGATTCAACGCGTCTCCGACGATGCCGTAGCAGCGTTTGACGCCGGCCTTCGCCAGCATCTCCCACATCACGTCCGCAACTTTTCGTGCCATGGATTCTCCTTCTTCGTAGACGCTATCCAGAAGAATTGTGTGGCGCTAATTCTGAGCCGTTCACCGCTCATCTCCCAACTTTTCACCCACTCCTTCAATCACTTCACCCACCCATCCCCCACCCAACCCCCAATCGGCCGGGCTATTCTCGAATCGACTTTATGCCCAAGCGCCTCCCGCAAAAAGATCAGGCGGTCGCCCTCCTCTACCATGCCCGCGCCGCGACGCCATTCTTCTCGCGCGACGGCCAGCCCTGTGCCAGCATCCCGGCCAATTTCGATTCCTGCCGCATTTTTCCGCTCCGCTCGGCCGATTTCCGCGACTGGCTTACCGCCAATTATTACTCCGAGTTTGAAAGCGCACCGTCCGAACTCGCCCTTCGCGCCGCCCTGCGTACGCTGGAAGCCCGGGCGCAATACGGCGATACACCGGCGCAAAAAATCGATCGCCGCATCAGTTTCGAAGGCGACCCTTTCGCGCCATCGAAAATCTTACTCGACTTGGCGAACCCCGCCGGCGAAATCCTGGAGATAACTTCCCACGGCTGGTACATCACCGACAACCTGAGCCAGTCTTTTCGTCAGTCTTGCTCCTCACTTCCACTGCCTGTTCCCGCAACCAGCCACTAACAACCAACAACCAACAACCGGCGCCTTGGAACATCTCGCGGAGCTGTTCCGTCTGTCGCCCTCCGCCCGCACCCGCATCTTTACCTGGCTCGCGGCCGCCCTCCGCCCTATCGGACCGTACCCCATTCTGGTCCTCCGCGGCCCCACGTCCAGCGGCAAATCGCTCCTGGCCCGCGCACTCCGCGTTCTGATCGACCCTTCCATCGCTCCGCTTCGCCGCCTCCCAGCGCGCGATCGTGATCTGCTTCACCTTGCCCTTGAAAATTGGATTCTGGTCTTCGATCAAATCCACCGCGTACCAATCAAAATCTCCGAAGCTCTGTGCGCCATCTCCTCGGGCGACGCTCTCGAACTCGCGCAGCCCGATGCCCGCGACCCAGCGCTGATTGAAATCGCGCGGCCCATCATCCTGATCGCTCCGCTGGACGAGGCCCAGTCTCCCTGGAATCCTCCGCGCTCGCTCGCCAACCGCAGTTTAATGGTCGACCTTCCTCCCATCGCCGCCCCTCGCCCCGAGGCCGCCGTTTGGTCTAGTTTTGAGGCGCTGCGTGCACCGGTTTTGGCCGCACTCGCGCTGGCCGTCTCGTCCGCGCTGCTTCGCATCCGCGATATCGATCTTGGCAACGTCGCCCGCTTTCCCGATTGCGCCGCTTGGGCCGCGGCCGCCGCTCCCGTACTTGGACTCGACGCCGACGCTATCGTCGAAGCCGTCGCCGATCCCAATTCGGTGTGGATCGGCTCCGATCCGTTACGCGATACCCTGTATGCGCTTTTGCGCTCCAACCCGGCGTGGTCGGGAGACGCAACCACGCTGTTGACCGAGCTCCGCGCCCTGGCCCCTCTGGCCACTCTTCCCAGCACGACCCGCGCACTTTCACAAGCGCTCGCCCGCATCCCCGGCATCAGCGTGTCCCAGGGCAAAGGCGCCCACGGCCAGCGCACGCTCTCGATTCTCGACGCTACGCAGTTTGGTGTTTTGAAGTTTGTCCGATAGAGTTCGTTCGATAAAAGGAGAAATAATCATGGTCCCTCAATATTTCGCGGCGCCGAATACGATGCTGAACGCATCCATCAATCAAGGCCTCGCGCTTCAGAAACAGCTCGCTACGCTGGGCATCAGCGTGACGGGTTTCATCGTCAATCCAGTGGGCGATGTCTACGGCATACCGAACCTAACGGTGGCCCAAGCGGTGGCCGCCGGCGTCGGTCCGGACGATCTCGTGCATCTTCTGTTTAGTTATCTCGGCGGAGGACAGAATCAGACGCCGGAAGTCTCGGTGATCGCGGGATTAATCGCGCCGGCGAACATGGGCGCTCTCATCGCGCTGATGAACGGGCTATTTGGTTATGGACCCACCGGCTATGACCCGACCGCCGGGCTGGGCCACGCACTCTCTGCGCTCGCCAATCTTCCCGCCGTGGAAACGGCGCTGCACGCTGTCTTGTCCTAGCTGCCTGTAAACTATGAATAGCTCGTGCGCACCTGCACTCCTATTCGTCCTCGCCATCACCCTATTCGCCCAGGGGCCCGACACCAGCGCCCGCCGCCTCAATCGCTACGAATACGACGCCACGGCGCGCGATCTCCTGGCTATCCCCTTCCAGCCGGCCGCCGATTTCCCGCTTGACGATTCCGGCTACGGCTTCGACAACATCGCCGGCGTGCTCTCGCTCTCGCCTGCCCTGATGGAGAAATACCTCGCCGCCGCCGAGAAAATCGCCCGAGCCGCCATCGTCCCGCCCATCGCGCCCGAGCCCTCCGTCCAGCGCTATGCCGCGAGCGACTTCCATCTCAAAGTCGATTTTGAAGGCGACTACGACATCCTGATCGCGGTCCACGGCGGTCCTGATGATTCACATCAAGGTGATCCGGTCCACGCCGAATTGCGGATCGACGGCGTCCCTGCCGAAAGCCTCCCCATCGAAGACGCTCCCGAAAGCCTGCGCTCCGTGCAATTCCGCCTGCACCTCGGTCGAGGGAATCCACAGCTTGCGGTAGAAGTGACGCCCTCCGGCGCACGTCTGCGTCACGTCGAAATCCGCGGCCCTTACAACCCCACGCCGCCGCCGCTTCCCGAAAGCTACACCCGAGTTTTTCGCTGCGGCCACGCGCCCGGGCATCACACCCTGGCCTGCGTTCGCACGAATCTCGCGGACCTGGCGCGCCGGGCCTACCGCAGGCCGATCACCAACGACGAACTCGACGGGCTCGTCCGTTTTGTCGAGACCGCGCGGCAGCACGGCGATACCCTCGACCATGGCGTGCAGCTCGCCCTCGAAGCCATCCTCGTTTCGCCCCGCTTCCTGTTCCGCATTGAGCCAGCTGGCCACCTTGACGACTTCCAATTCGCCTCGCGCCTTTCCTATTTCCTCTGGAGCAGCCTGCCCGACGACGAGCTGTTCCAGCTCGCGCGCGATCATCGCCTGCGCGCCCCCGAAGTTCTGCGCTCCCAAATCCATCGCATGTTGCTCGATCCAAAAGCGCGCGCGCTGGTGGAAAACTTCGGCGGCCAATGGCTCCAAACTCGCAACCTCGCGAGCATCCAACCGGATCCCGAAAAGTTCCCTCAGTTCAAGGCCGGGTTGCGCCGCGACATGCAGCGCGAGACCCAGCTCTTCTTTCAGTCGATCATTCAGGAAGACCGCCCCATCGCCGATTTCCTGGGCGCCAACTATACCTTCCTGAACGATCGCTTGGCTTCGTTTTACGGAATTCCCGGTGTCGAGGGACGGCAGTTCCGGCGTGTCGAGTTACCGCCCGATTCGCACCGCGGCGGCATTCTCACCCAAGCCAGCGTGCTGACGGTCTCGTCCTATCCGGCGCGTACTTCGCCGGTTCTTCGCGGCAAATGGATCCTCGAAAATCTGCTCGACTCCCCACCGCCCCCGCCGCCTCCCAATGTCCCCAACCTCGACGAAAAGGCCATCGGCGCCAGCATGAGCATGCGCCAGCAGCTTGAGCAGCATCGCGCCAATCCGGATTGCCGCGGTTGCCACGCTCGCATAGACCCGCTTGGCTTCGATCTTGAAAATTACGACGCCATCGGCCAATGGCGCACCCAGGACGGCAGTTTTCCAGTAGACTCAGGCGATGGCCCCGAAGCCTTGAAGCAGCATCTCCTCAGCGACCAAAACAGATTCGCCCGCTGCCTGGGTTCGAAGCTCGCGACCTATGCGCTCGGCCGCAAAGCGTTTTTGCCGTCGGCTACCGGTAACGAGACGTTCGCTCAGACTCGTCGAAGAGATCATGACTGGCGGCGCCCATGAATAAACCCCTTTCCCGCCGCGCGCTCCTCCGAGGCCTCGGCGCAGCCATCTCTCTCCCTTTGCTCGACGCCATGGTCCCGGCCTTCGCTTCCACGCCTGCTTCGCCCACTACCGCCGCTGGTTCGCTCCGCCTGGCCTTCATTTATGTTCCGAACGGCATCCTGATGCACCAATGGACTCCCACCGCCGACGGCCTCGATTTCGAGCTTCCGGGCGAACTTCCGCCGATTCTCGCCCCTTTGGCCCCTCACCGCGAGAACCTGCTGGTGCTCTCGGGCCTCAGCCAAAACACGGGATTTCCTCTGGGCGACGGCGGCGGCGATCACGCGCGTGCCGCCGCTACTTACCTCACCGGCGTGCATCCCAGAAAGACCGATGGCTCGGGCATTTGCGCGGGGATTTCGGTGGACCAGATTGCCGCAAGCCACATCGCCGCCGGCAGCCCGATGAGTGGCGCCAGCCGATTTCCTTCCATCGAGCTGGCCTGTGAAGACGGCCGCCTGGTTGGCAACTGCGATTCCGGCTATAGCTGCGCCTACAGCAATACGCTGTCCTGGCGCACTCCGACCTCGCCGGTGCCGCCCGAAGTGAATCCACGCGCCGTCTTCGAACGGCTGTTCGGCGCCGCCGACGAGAACCCGAGAGACCGCCTCAAGCGCCGCCGCGACGAAACCAGCATTCTCGATTATGTTTTGGACGATTCCCGGCGTCTGGCCGCCCAGCTGGGCTCCTCCGACCGCGGAAAAGTCGATGAATACCTCGGCTCCGTCCGCGAAATCGAGAGCCGTATCCAACTTGCCGAGAATGATGTCGAGCAACCGGCTCCGTCTATCGAAAAACCCAGCGGCATCCCAGCGACCTTCGACGGCTATGCTCAATTGATGTTCGATCTGATGGCCATCGCCTTTCAAACCGGCGCTACGCGCGTCTGCACCTTCATGCTCGGCCGCGAAGGCAGCACGCGCGCTTATAACGAAATCGGAATTTCGGATGCCCACCACCCCATCACGCATCACCGCGGCGATCCGGATCTGATCGAAAAGGTCGCGCGCATCAACACCTTCCATGTCGAGCAGCTCGCGTATTTCCTGGCGAAACTGAAGTCCACGCCGGATGGCGACGGCACGCTGCTCGATCATTCGCTCATCGTCTACGGCAGCGGATTGAGCGACGGCAACAAGCATCGGCATAATAACCTTCCCGTTCTGGTTGCGGGCAAGTCCGGCGGCCGGCACATTACCTATCCCGATCAGACTCCCATGAACAACCTGCACCTGTCGCTGCTCGACCGCATGGGTGTTCCCATCGATTCTTTGGGTGACTCAAGCGGTAAACTATTTGGATGACCCGATTCGCGATCGTCCTTCTTGCGGCATCTTGTTTCGCAGTCGCGCAGACGCCGTCCACTCCAGCAAAAGCTTTCAACGCGCAATTTGAAGACGTCAATCGCCGCTTGCTGGCCATGGCCAAGGATTTCCCCGAAGACAAGTACGGCTATCGCGCCACCAAGGACGTTCGGTCCTTTCGCGAAATCATCGTTCACGTCGCTTCCGGAAACGCTTATGCCGCCAAAGCGGGCCGCGGTGAAAAGGCGAATTGGGATGAGATCGATCCCAAGGGCTACACCACCAAGGCCGCCGCCGTCGCCCTTCTGGAAAAAACGATTGCGGACGCCACCGCAACTTTGAAGGCCACTCCAGAGGATCGCTGGACTAAAACCGTCCAACCCTGGCTCGACGTGATCGAGCACGCCGGAGAACATTATGGGCAGCTTGGTGGTTTATTACCGCAACAACGGCATGGTGCCGCCCGAATCCCGTCCGAAGAAATAACTAACTAAATGCTCAGCAGATGCGCTTCGGCAGGCGCGTTGTTCAAGCGCGCCAGCGCGAGGCAATACCAGCGAAGTTGATTTTCGTATCGCTTGCGGCTCGGCCCGATCTCGGCATCCGTTTTGAAATCGACGACCTGCCAGGTGCCGTTTTCTTCGAACGCCAAATCGATCACGCCTTCCAGAATCCGGTTACCTTCGAGCTTCAAAAGAATCGGCAATTCTCTCCGGCATAGTTTCGATTTCCGCGCACGCTCGAGCAGAGGATGTTTCAGAGCGGCTGCAACGGCCGACGGCGGCATGCTCGACTTCCCGATCCGTCGCCCCGAATACTCGTCCATGAACTTTCGCCAGTTCGCTCGATGTCTTCGCCATTGAGCGAAACGTCGCGCAGGATGGTATGCACCAGCGTGCCAAAGCGCGCTCCCGCCGAACGGCTACCGGCCTTTATCAACGCTGCAAACTCGCACCGGCGGTGCCGATCGGCGATTCCGGGGCGCTTCGGTCGCAGTGAAAATATCGAATTGCTTTTCCTCGCCGGCTCGCAATGGTTTTGCCTGCGCCGCCCATTCCATTCGCGATAAGCAATCAGGCTCGCGATTCTTCGTCCTTCGGATCGCCCTTCAAAATCTCTTCCTGCCGCAATCCCAGATTCGCGGGCGGCGCCAACGTCAATGTGCGAGGATCCCACCAAACCACTTCATGGTCTCCTTGTTGTGGCGCGTGCAGAGCCAGGTTGCACGGAAGGTTCATCGTGCGCGAAGAACGGCCGGTCAACTACCGAAGCATCGCTGAAGTCCGGGCATCCATCGGCGCGCGTCGCATGGCGATATCGATCGTGCGCCGGATAGATGGCTTTGTTCAGCGGACCAAGCCAGCCGTCCAGCTCTTCGTCGCCCACGCTCGGAATCACCAGCAAATCGCGCGCCCGCGTGGCGGCGACATAAGCCACTCGCACTCCTTCGGCGCGTTCGCGCAAACGCTCTTCGGCTTCGTGGTCGCGCAGCTCCAACGGAGCGCAGCGCAGCAATCGTGTGGCGCACAGCCGCTGCGCAGGCGTCCACGTACCGGTCCGGATCGCCGGGTGCGATATTGGCAGTCATGTCGGCCAAAATTACCACCGGAAATTCCAGACCCTTGGCCGCGTGTACGGTCATCAACCGGACGCCGTCGGCGCCTTCTTCGATCACTGGCGCTTCGGCCGACTCGGCTTTCTCCGACTGTGCTTCCAGCTCCTCCACGAATCCGCGAAACGAAACTCCGCCAGAGAGCTCAAAGCTTCTGGCCAGATCCGCGATTCGATGGACATTGGCCAGCACCTGGTGTCCAGCGGGGCGCAATGCAAATCCGGCATGCGCGCGCGTGGCTTCCAGCAGTGAATTCACAGTATCGGCGATCGGCCGTCGATTGCGGCCACGATGCAAATCGGCCAGCAAGTGCAGTGCTTCCGCGATCGGCTGGAAGTCCTTGTCTCATCGGCTGGCGCGTCGAAAGGGATGGAGCCGCCCAATCTCGTGATGGAATCGCAGCAGCAGATCGTCCGGGATCGCGAACAGCGAACCTTTCAAGGTGGCGAAAACCGACAGCTCGTCCTCAGGCCACTCGATCGCCGTCAGCGCGGCGCGCAAGAGTCTCCACCTCTTCGCGGCTGTGAAACGATTTCGATCCGACCAGCAAGTGCGGAATCTCGCGAGCTTCCAGCCCTCGAACATAATCGCGAGTAATGTCTCGGCCGAAATTCGTGAACCGGCGAAAGAGAAGGCAAATGTGCCGCGACGGCAAGCGGCACCAGCTTGGCCGGATCCTCCGGATCACGAACCTTCCAGCCGCTGGCGCGCACCAGCCATTCGCAAAAAGCCACGATGGTCTCCGGCAAACAGGCGTCAATCGCAATGCGAGAAACCCGCATGCTTCCATAGGGCCGGGGCGCGGGCAGCGCGATGATGCTGGGTTGCCCGTCGATCGCGGGCGTGTCTCCGTGGAGCGGAGCGTAAGCCGCTTGTCCCGCCGCGGCATCGTCCTGCATTTCCGAATCGAACGCCGCGTTAACCAGCTGTTGGATAGGACGCAATGCGCGAAAACTAGTGGTCAATTGCACGATCCCCGCGCCGCGCTGCGCCAGCCCATCGCGAATCTCGCGATAGAGCACCACATCGGCACGGCGGAATTTATAAACGGACTGTTTCGGATCGCCCACCACGAAGAGTTTTCCCGGGTTTCGGTGTGATATTGCGCCAGTCCGCCTTCGGCCGGATCGTCCGCGGCGAGCAGCAGCAGAATCTCCGCTTGCAGCGGATCGGTGTCTTGAAATTCGTCAATGAAGATATGAGTGAACCGCTCTTGCAGATAGCGCCGTACTTCGGGCTTATCGCGCACCAGATCACGCGCGAGCAACAGCAAATCGACAAAATCCAGTTTCCCGGCGCGCCGCTTAAGCCGGTCATAGCGGTCCACCAAGTCCCACATTTCGCCACGAAGGATCGCAGCGAGGTCGGCGTCGGCGGCATGTTGGAAAGCTTCCAGTTGATCCAGAAGATGCCGCCGGGCCTGCACCACCTGCTCGCGCGGAACGCCATCGGCGAAGAAGCCCGATCCCTTCTGCGGATTCTTCTTGATATCGCGGATTAATTTGATCAGCAAACTTTCCAGCGAATCGTAATCGCGGGCGCGGGCCGACTCCGCGCGTTCGATCCAAGTCACCAGCGCCTGCGCGGGCCGCAGCGATTTCACCAGATTGTCGTTGCGCTTCGAGCACCGGGATGCGGCTTCGGCGATCAGCCGGTCTTGCTCCACCAGCCGGTCCACCTCCGCGTCGCGATTGAAATCCAACCGTGCGCCAAGGCGCCGGATGGTCGCGCCATTCGATCAGCTTCCAGGCCGCGGATTGCAGCTGCTCCATCGGCGAAGGCGCCATCGAAGGAATCGCGCCACGCCATGCGGACCAGAGCGCGGCGCAGTCCGGGAGCGCCCTCGCCGAGTTTGCGCTGAATCCAGGAGCGAAACGCCCGCTCGTAGATTCGGGATGCCTGCTGCTCGGAAAGTTCTTCGAACGCCGGATCGACAACGGCCTCTACTGGCCGTTCGCGCAGAATTTGCGCGCAAAAAGAATGGATGGTTCCGATGGAGGCCTCTTCCAAATGCTCCAGCGCCTCCTCGATGTTCGATCGTTCGGCAGGGCGTGGCCGCGGAAGCGCGCGCGCGATCCAGTTCCTGGCGCAATCGAAGCTTCAGTTCGCCCGCGGCCTTGTTGGTAAACGTGACCGCGACAATATGACTGATAGTGGTCAGGCCGTTCGCGAGCACAGCCACAATCCGCGCGATCAATTCCGTAGTCTTGCCGGTACCAGCCGAGGCTTCCACCACCAGGCTTTCGCCGAGCGAAGTGCGGATGCGTTCACGCGCGGCGCGGTCATCGACTCGGGTATCAATTACAGGAGTCATGGTGAATGCCGAATCTCGATCAGTGGATCCAGGCGATCGGATTGTTTGCGCTTCACGCGGGTCTCTTCGTACGGGCCGCAGACTGCCGTGTAGTCGCACATCGCACAAGCACCAGTCTGCGGAGCGGCGGGAAGAAAGCCTTCTGAAATGGAGCGGTCGATGGTTTCGAGGATGCGGCGAAGACGCGCGCGCCCTTGGTCGTCGAGCGAGATGTCGACGGCCGAGAAGTCGCCGCGCTGTGTGCAATAAAACAGCCGGCCCGATTCCACGGATTGCCCTAGTAATGTTTCAGCCGCGAGTGAGTAGAGCAAAGGCTGAAGCATCGCGCCTCCGCCAACGTACTGCGGACGGTTTTGCGGCGCCTTTCCGGTCTTGTGGTCGGTGATGCGAAGACCGTTGCGCGTAGCGTGACGTTCGATCAGATCGATGGAGCCGCGTAGACGGACATCATCGAATATGCGAGCTTCTTCAGTGGTGCTGGCGGGATCGCGATCGGGATCGGGCGGGAGACCGAAGCCGAACTCAAAATGGGCCGGAAGCCAATCGGATTCGGTGGCGGCGACGTGTTGCAGCCAACCGCGCAGATCGGTGCGGAGGTTTTCGATTTCGCTTTTCCAGACGCGCGGAATGGCCGGGGCGAGTTCGTCTTCATAGCGCGCCGCGACGCGATCCAGCACTTGATCGGCGAGGTCGAGCGTTGCCGGCAAATGGTCCTGCGTGGTCGGAAGAAGTTTGGCGCCGGTAAGAGCGCGAAAGAGTTCGAATTGCGCGGAGTGGAACAGCGCGCCGCGGGTGAGCGGATCCATTTGTTCCAGGCGAGCGGGATGCTCGCGAGGGCGCAGTTGAAAAACGGCGTGCAGCAAGAAGCGATAGGGACAGGCGGCGAACTGCTGCAGCGACGATGGCGAATAGCTGCGTTTGGCGAGCCGCTGGGTCTCGAGAGCCTCGAGCGTGGCGGCGTCCGGATCCACCAGGCCATCGGCGCTCGACCAGAAGTTGCGCCAGCGACGGCCGCGCGCACGCAGAGATCGCGAGAGCGCTTCGTTCGATTGCATCAGGTAGCGGGCGCTGCCCGCCGCCGCTGGGGCCGCGCAGTTTCAGAGATCGCTTGAAGCGAGGCAGAGATCGTATTCGGCGTCGTCGATGGCTTCGCGCGGATCGGCCGGCGCCGGCCAATCCAGCCTCGCGGGAGCGCTAGCGGCGGCGCGCTTTTCAAACTCGCGCAACGAAGGAAGACGGCCTTCGGCGGCGCGCACCACTTCCAATGCATAGAACGACGGCACGCGGGCGCGGGCTTGGGCGACGTCCATGCGCGGATACGACACGATGAAACTGCTGTTCGCGGCGGCCGCGGCGGAGCGGAGCAGCATGCGTTCGCGGGCCACACGCTGGTCCTGCATTTCCAAGACCGAGTCCGCCGCGCTGTTCGTCCAACAGCAGTGGATCTTCCAGAGCGCGCCGCGGGAACAGCCCTTCCGCGAGACCCGGTAGAAACACGACATCGAAGCTGCGTCCACGCGCCTCGTCGATGGAGCCGACGAAAACCCGGCCGTAGCGGCGCTTGGGCGGCTCGGAGCGGAGGAAGCCGAGGCGTTCGGAGAGTACGTCGTAAACTTCATCGAGCGACGCGGGGCCGACTTCGCGCATGGGATCGAGCTCGCTCAGGACGGCCAGCACTGTCTCTGGCCGGCGAAGAGCCAGCTGCGCAAGAGCCGCCAGGCGATCCAGCCAGGCTCCCCAGCGTTCGGCTGCGGGAAGCGAACCGAGAACATCAATCAAGGGGAGCGCAAAATGTTCCAAGCGAGCCAGCTGCTGGATGCGGCGTTGGATGTGAGCGCGATGCGTTTCGTCTTCTTTTTCGAGATCGCGCAACTGCGCCTGGAACTCGGCGCGCAGTCCACGCAGGCGGCGGGCCCAGCGATCGCGTCCGCCAATCACGGCGGCATCCACCAGGAGCTTTTCCCAACCGATCGGAACGTCCAGGGAAGGCTCCTCGGATTCGGGTGAAGCTGTCGGGAAGTTTCCGAGCACGTCGTCATCGGCGGGAACCCATTCCTGCAGACGAGTTTGCGGCGCGCCGTCGGCATTGAGCGGCGGCACTTGGCCGAGCGAGAGATATTCAGCGAAGCGCGATGCGGAGCAGCCATCGCTCGCGCATGCGAGAAGTGCGAGAAAGGCACGGCCAGCGGGATCGGGACGCGATGCTCCCCGGCTGAAGTAATGATCGATGCCGGCGCGGCGCAGAGCCTCTTCCACCAGCGGCTGATACTGGTCGACATTGCGCAGCAGAATAGCTACGCGATCGAATGGCGTGCCTCGCTCGGCGAGCCCACGAATACGGCGCGCGATCTCGACGCACTCAAAGCTTTCGCCCGGCGCCGAGAACAGCAACGTGGCGTCGGGCGGCGCGGATGGCGGCGTGATCGGAGGAAAAGAGCCATGTCCGGACGCGATCGAGCGTTGCCATCGGTGGCGTTTTGTCGAGAGTTTCGGCGGTTGCTCCGAGAATGCGCTTAAGGGATCGAATATCGTCGTCGCTCGATGTAGCCGTGGCAAGGACGCTAGGCGACCGTTGCACCAAGGTTGCAAGAAGGCGCTCATGCGCCGCCGATTCGATGGCGAGGCCGAGCAGGACAAGTGGGACCTCGGTGAAGCGATGTTTGCCGTGCGTCGCTTCTTCCGTCGCGAGACGGAGTAGCATCGGCAAATCCGCGACAGAACGCGTGGCCAGTTCTTCTTCGTACAGCGCGAGAAGATGCGCCAGATCCGGCGTCTGGCGGAATGGCATTCCCCAGACGGAGCTCCGTAATCGTCTTCGCCAGGGCGCGGGCGAAACCGGGCGTTTGGGCTACGGGCGCGAAATAGGGAAGTCTATCCGCGCTTGCTGCAGCGTGGACGATGCGAGCGGCCAGCGCTTCGATGCCGAGGCGCGAGATGGGCGCAAGCGCGAGGCGTCCCATGGGTTGCGCGGCGAGGTTAGCGGCAAGTTGCGTGAGCGTCAGAGCGTGAACGCCTTGGCAGCCATTAGGGAAAGCTCGAATGGCCAGTTCCGCGGCGGCGGCTCGGGTGGGCGCGATGACCAGAATTTCGCTATGCGGTTCCGTCGCGGCCAGGAACGCGGCGGCGCGATCGAGCAGCGTGGCGTTGGAACGTGATTGAACCAGCGTGCGCGAGACCAAACACAATTATGTACCGCTTACTGATGTGCGCGGTTCAGTCGGTGCGGAGCGCGGTCATGGGGTCGGTGCGGGCGGCGGTGAGTGAAGGCGCGAGGGCCGCGGCGATGCCGCAAATAATGAGGAGCGCGGCGACGATGGTGATAGTCAGCGGATCGCGCGAAGAAGTCTGATACAGCATCGATTCCAGCCAGCGGCTCATGAGGAGCGCGCCGGCAATCCCGAGTGCGGCTCCCGCCAATGTGAAGCGTAGCGCCGAGCGGACGATCATACTCGCGATGCCCACCGGCGAGGCGCCCAGAGCGATGCGAACGCCGATCTCCTGCGTGCGGCGGACGACCAGGAATCGTACCAATCCATAGAGTCCGCTGACGGCCAGCAGCAGTGTGATGGCCGCGAACAAGCTGAACAATAACGCATGAAAACGTTGCGGGACGGCGAAGTCACGAACGCGGTCCTGCATGGTCATTACTTCCAGTGGCACTGAAGGATCAAGAGCGCGGATTTCATCCCCCAACCAGTTTTCGAGGAATTGCGAACGCAGGTTGCTGCGGATGGCGACGGCGATGTGGTGGTTGGTGGGGCCATGGAACCACAGTACGGGGAATTGATCGCGATCGAGATAGAACTCGGGATCGGGCGCACCAGCGAGTCCGGAATTGCGAACATCACCGGCGACCCCGACGACGCTGTAAGCTTCGGTTGCAATTGCACGGTCCGGCTCACCGAGTGTGATGCGTTGGCCTATGGCATTCTCGCCGGGGAAGAGCTTGCGGGCCAGCGATTGACTGAGCACTATCGCGAGAGGGCTGCCAGTACTCATATCGGACGCATCGAAGGCGCGGCCTTCGAGCAGGCGAACGTGGAACGTTCGGAAATAATCGGAAGAGACGGCGCGCCACGGCACCATCCCTCCGACGCCTTGTTCTGAGGGCGCTCGACCGACAACACGAACGGCGAAGAATGGCATCGAGCGGGTGAGACCGCCGGGAGGGATGGTGTCAGCAAGGGCGACGCTGTTCACGCCCGGCTGATAGCGCAAGCGCTGCTCGAGTGTTTCAGAGAAAACCTTCAGACGCGTGAAATCGTAACTCGATCCGAGCGTGAATTGCGCGGTGACGACATGCTCGGCGTCTACGCCGAGTGAAACGTTCTCCAGGTTCGACAGCGTTCGGAGCATCAACCCGGCGGCGGTCAGCATGACGAGCGATCCGGCGATCTGGAAGGTAACCAAAGCGTCGCGGATTGAAGTCCTGGAGGACGAAGTGGCACGCCATCCCGTAAACATTTCGAGAGTCGGCTGCCGCAAAGCCGGGAGCATTCCGAAGATCAGGGCGCTTAGCAGAGAGAGCAGAGCGGCGATCACGATGATGCGCACAGAGAAGTGGACTTCGGTGAGCCCGGGGATGCTGTTGGGACTGGCGATGAGCAATATCCTGAGAAGGAAAAACGAAAGCGCACAGCCCAGCGCTCCGCCACAGAAGCTAAGGAGAAGGCTCTCGGTGATGGCGTGGCGAGCGAGGCGTGAGCGGCTGGCGCCGAGAGCTTGTCGCATCGCAAGTTCGCGCTGGCGGCTAGTGGCGCGCGCGAGCAGAAGGCTGGCGACGTTCATGCAGGCGAGCATCAGCACCGCCAGAACTGCAAGGAGAAGGACCCAGGAGGTTTGACAGCGGTCGCCATTTTGCCAATCGCGAATGGTGTGGACGCCGATGTGGATCTCCTTGCGATAGGCGGGTGGGGCGCCCGAGATGGTCTGCTTCAACATGGGCTCGAGCGCGGAGGCGGCTTGAGCGAGCGTCCAGCCAGGGCGGAGGCGAGCGAAAGTTCGGAGCGTCGCATTGTTGATGGTGAACATCGGCCCAGCCTCATCCTGTTGTTCAGGGAGGAGGACATCAAACCGGCCGAGGGTCGGCAGGACGAAATCCCTGGGAAGAACGCCGATGATTTTGGCAGGAGTGTTATCGAGCGAGATGGTAAGGCCGAGCACGGTAGGCTGGCCGCCATAGCGCGTTCGCCAGAAGTTGTAGGACAGCAGAGCGACATGGGGCGTGTGGGGCCGATCTTCGTCACGCGTGAAATTACGTCCGATGATGGGACGAACTCCGAACATCGGAAGGAGCGTGGATTCGATCCGGACGCAAGCGAGGCGGGCGGGATTGACTTCGGTGAGATCGCAGCCCTGGTCGCCGGGGAACATTGAGGTGACGGCTTCGAAAGCGGGGATTTTGCCCTGCCAGTAGAGGTAGCCGGAGCCAAACAGGAATTCGCGAGTCTCGATGGGCGCGGTGATGCCGTAGGCGACGATGCGATCAGGGTTGGCGTAAGGGGCCGGTCGGAAGAGCACGCCGTCGACGACGGTGAAGACGGCGGTGGATGCGCCGATGCCGAGGGCGAGGATTAACAGGACCGTGATGGAGAAAGAAGGATTCCGGCGGAGTTGCCGCAAAGCGTGGCCCAGATCCTGGAGGATGCTCTCGAGGAACGGATAAAGCTTGAACTGTCGCGTGTCTTCGAGCACCAGAGTGACGTTGCCGAACTTTCTACGAGCCGAGTCCTGGGCTTCGGCGGCGCTCAGGCCTGCCTGGCGCGCGAGATCGGCATGCATCGCGAGGTGAGATTGAATCTCTTCCGCTATGTCGGCGTCCACGCGGGAGCGCCGGAACAAAGTGCGCCACAAACGTCTCATACATACCTCAGGATGCGAGCGACGCCCTTGGAGACGTTGTCCCAGTTGGTTTCGGCCTCATCCAGGCGTGCGCGTCCGGAGGCGGTCAGTTTGTAGATGCGGGCGCGGCGGCCGTTTTCGGTTTGAGTCCAGGACGCCTTGACGAATTTGTCGCGCTCCAGGCGATGGAGGGCAGGGTAGAGCGAGCCTTCCTCGACACGCAGCAGGCCTTCTGAAATGGTCTGGATGTGGAGGGCCACGCCGAAGCCGTGATTGGGACCGCGCGCCAGCGTCTTGAGGATCAGCAGGTCGAGCGCTCCGAGGAGCGTGTCGGAAGATCGGGCCATGCGTCCCTCCTAGATAGCTCACCTAGACAACTAGGTATATAGTATGACACAAAAACAGGCAGCGCGATAGACTGATTTTAAGTGAGACTGCGAGTCCTGTTCGTTCTGTGCCCGGTTTTGTTGTGCGCCGGGCCGCTCGACGACGCCCTGGCCACGGGCCGCAAAGCGCTCGCGCACGACGGTGTCGCGACGGCTTGGAAGATCGCGCAAAAGGCGCTCGCGGACGCTCCCGATTCCGCGGCGGCGCACGAGTTTGCGGGCGAAGTTTTATTCCGGCGCGGCCAATTCGCGCAAGCCGACGCCGAGTTCAAGAACGCTGTCGGAGCTGGATCCGCGTTTCGCGCTGGCGTGGTTTGGCCTGGGGCGAGTAGCCGCGTGTGCGTCGATGAACAAGACCGCGGCCGACGATTTTCGCCGCGCGTATGAGCTGAATCCCAAGGATCCCCGAATTCTGGCGGCTTGGATTCCGCGGCTCCACGGCCAGGAGCGCGCCGAGCGCTCTCGAGACCTACCTCGCGGCAGTGGGCGCCGACCCAAGAATCGGAGGATCTGCGCCAGCGGATCGAACTCGCGAAAGCGCTGGACGGCCGCCAGGTGACAGTGCTCGCGAGTCCCTATCGTGCATCTGAGATTCCACTGCGGGCCTTCGACGACGGCGCTACCCACATGCGCAGGTACGGCCTCGAGGTGCTGGCGAACGGCAGTCCGGTGAAGCTGGTGCTGGATACAGGGGCGGCCGGAATTGTGATGTCGCGCCCGGCGGCCGACCGCGCCGGACTGGAGCGTCTCTCCGCTACCACGGTGCGTGGTGTTGGCGACAACGCCAAGGGGAGCAGCGGCTATCGCGCCCTCGCGGAACATTTCAAGGTCGGCGGCGTGGAATATCGCAACGCCTTGATCAGCGTTACCGAGCAGACCATGCCGGGGATCGAAGACGGCTTGATCGGATCGGATGTGTTTTCCGAGTTTCTAGTCACTCTGGACTTCGCGGCTGGGAAACTGCGCTTGGACCCGCTACCCGGCTATAGCCCCGGCGACGAGCTCCAGGATCGCGTAGAGAGTCCCGAGATGCGCGACGCCGCGCGCGTGTTTCGGTTCGGACACATGTTATTGCTGCCGGTCCGCGTGGGTTCCCGCGAAGGGTTGTTCCTGTTGGATACGGGGGCGGCGCGCACCATGATGTCGTACGATCTGGCGGCGGAGGTGAGCAAGCTCAATCACGATGACAAGACTTCGATCGGTGGCCTGAGCGGCAAGGTGGGGGACGTGTATCAGACAGGAAATGTGATGCTGGAGTTCGCTGGATTCGCGCAGAAGAATCTGGCGATGACCGCAATCGACACCTGGGAGATCAGCCATCGGCTGGGGACCGAGATGTCCGGTTTCCTGGGGCTGCCGGTTTTGGATTTGTTCACGCTGACCATCGATTATCGCGATGGGCTGGTGAAGTTCGTTCGAAGGCCATAGCGTGGGCGTTGTCTATTACCTGAATTGCCCGGATTAGCGCATCCGTGCCGGGCGTCAGGCCATCATCAGCGCTGAGAACGAGAAGCGGGATTTGAATCAGCCCCGCTACGGAATTCACCATACGGAAAGCTTTGGCATTGGCTCTTACTTCGTCGGCCATACTTTCGGCTGTGACGCCGGCCAGCGATTCCATGTCATCGGCCATGTTAGCGATCGCGCGCCGCATCGGCCTCGGATCCCGCGTCGGCAGCGCAAGTCAGGATGGCTCCTATCAGCGCATGATCGTTCGCCGCAGTGAGTGCGGTTACGCCCCGGCACGCAAGAGTGTGTGCGCAACAGCTATTCAAGACTTGATGCGCAGGGAGCGTTTCCAGAAGAAGTAACCGAGCATGGATTTCGCGTCGACGATATCGCCGGCGTCGATGGCGGCTTCGATTTCTTTCGCCGTGAACCAGCGGGTCGTGATGCGCTCGTCGTCCATGGGCGTGGCTTGGCCGGCGGTGAGGCCGGTGGCGAGAAAGATGCTCATCTGCTCGGTGAGGAAGCCGGGGCTGGGGAAAAATGTGACGAGCTTTTTCCAGTTCTTCGCGTGATAGCCGGTTTCCTCTTTCAACTCGCGCTTGGCGGTTTGGAGCGGCTTCTCGCCCGGATCCACCGAGCCGGCGGGCAGTTCCCACAAGAAGCGCTTGGCCGGCAAGCGATATTGCCGAACGAACAAAACGCGCTTGCGATCATCGACCGGCATCATGACGGCGGAGCCTCGATGGTGCACGATGGCGCGCTTGATCTCGAAACCGTCGGGGTCGACGGCATGATCTACAGACACCGTAAAGAGTTTGTTCTTGAACTTTTCCACGGACGAAACTATTTTCATGATTTGTGAATGGCCTTTTCGAACTCAGCGAGCGGCAGGGTATTCAGGACATCGCGCGCTTCCAGCCAGCCTCGACGGGCCATCAATACGCCGAACGGCATGTTGATGCCGAGATGCTTGGTCTGGTGCGAGTCGGTAGAGATGGCGAACTTGGCGCCGAGGCTTTTCGCGGTGCGGACCATGGCGCCGCCGAGATCCAGCCGCTCCGGGCTGCCGTTGATTTCCAGATAAACGTCGCGGCGGGCAGCTTCGGTGGCGACACGTTCAAAGTCGAATGGAAACGGATCGCGATTCAGCAGAATGCGGCCGGTGGGATGGCCCATTACGCGCATCGAGGGCGATTCGAGCGCGCGCATCAGGCGATCGGTCATTTCCACGGCTTCGAGATTCATGTGGCTGTGAACGCTGCCGATCACGATGTCGAGCTCAGCCAGCGCGTCTTCGGCTAGATCCATTTCACCGTCGCGCTTGATGTCGCATTCCAGCCCAGAGAAAATACGAAGCGGGAGTCCGCTGCGGTTGAGATCGCGAACCTGTTGCGCGAAAGCCACGGCGCGTTTCTCATCCAAGCCATTCGCCATGGCGAGCGCTTTGGAATGGTCAGTGATGGCGATGTATTCATAGCCGAGCGCGTGCGCTGCTTCGGTCATTTCCTGGAGCGTGGCGCGGCCGTCGGTTTCGGTGGTGTGCATGTGAAGGTCGCCACGGATATCGGAGAGCTGGATGAGCTTCGGCAGTCGGCCTTCCAGCGCAGCCTCTAGCTCGCCGCAGTTCTCACGCAGCTCGGGAGGAATCCAGGCGAGGCCGAGGGCGGCGTAGATTTCTTCCTCGGTTTCGCCGGCGACGCGCTCTTCGGTATCGAGCTTGAAAAGTCCGTATTCATTCAGCGTGAGACCCAACTTCAACGCGCGGCTGCGCACCAATATATTGTGCTCCTTGCTGCCCGTGAAATACTGCATGGCTGCGCCGTAGCTTTCATGCGGAAGGGCGCGGAGATCCACCTGGAGGCCGTCGAGTCCATATTGAATACTGGCCTTGTTGGCGCCTTTGCCGAGCACGGTGTGCGCCTTGGGATGCTGGACGAATCGCTCCAGCGCATTCGCGGCACCGGGTCCGGTGACCAGCAGATCGAGATCGCCGATAGTGTCCTTACCGCGGCGGAGGCTGCCGGCGGCGGCGATCTTTTCGATGCCTCCAGTTTCGGAAAGATAGGGAATCAACTCGGCCGCGACCTTCTGTCCAAAGCTGAGCAGATACCGTCCGGTGCGCTGGCGGTATTGCGCGATGGACTTGAGAACCTTCTCTTCGAGCTTGGCGCCCATGCGCGGGAGGTCGCGGAGTTTTTGCTCCCTGCAGATGCGTTCGAGCTCGTCGATGGTGGCGACTTTGTAATGCTGATAGACCAGCGCGATGCCTTTCGGGCCAAGGCCCTGGATCTTAAACAGATCGAGAAGCGTGGGCGGAAATTGCGCCAGCAGGGTGTCACGCTTTTCGAACGAGCCGCGCCGGCGGAGTTCTTCGAGCACGCTGGCCAAGCCCTTGCCGACGCCCGGAATCTCGGTGACTTTGCGCTCGGGGTTGGCCAGGATTTCTTCGACGCGCTCCGGGTACCCTTCGATGGCGGAGGCGGCGTTGCGATAGGAACGTATGCGGAAGCCGTCTTCGCCGGCAATCTCCATCAGGTCCGCGGTTTCGGCCAGCACTCGCGCGAATTCACGATTTTCCATGGCAGACTATTTTGATCTCAGGCCGCGTGGTCCGGTTGCGATTGTCCCCAGCATGTGCGGCTCCACGTGAACCAGCACGTCGGCCACCCAGTCGACTTCGGCGCGGATTTTTTCCTTGACCTGCGTGGCGATTTCGTGGGATTCGTAAACGGTCATGGCGGGGTCCACTTCCAGGTGCATGTCGACGTGCCACTTCAAACCGGTCTTGCGCGCGAAACATTTCTCAATGCCGAGGACGCCGGGGACGGTGAGGCCGGTTTTGCGGATGCGGTCCATAGCTTCCGGATCGGGCATGGTGTCCATGAGCTGGACAACGGTGTCGTGTACCACGCGGACACCCAGGAAGATGACGATGATGCCAACCGCGGAGCCGCCGATACGGTCGGCCGAGGCGAACCTTTCAGGATTGAGCAAAGTGAGACCGAGACCGGCCAACGCCGTGGTCCCGGAGAGAATGTCGACGGTATCGTTCCAGGCGTCCGCAATCAATCCGGAGCTCTGAATGCGGCGGCCATAGCGCCATTTCGCGGCGCTCATGATGGATTTGATCGCGATGGATGCGAGCAGCGGCCAGATGGCGTACGCGGACGGGGTGCGGCCGTCGCCATGGGTCACGTGGACGGACTCGAAGGCGATGAGCACGCCGGTGCCAACCAGCAGCATTCCCACCGCGAGGGCGCTCAGTGTTTCGAGCCGGCCGTGACCGTAGGGATGCTCTGAGTCGGGAGGCTTGGCGGCGATGATCAGACCGAGCAGGACCAGTCCTGAGGCCAGGACATCGCCGGCGGATTCAACGCCGTCGGATACAGTGGCAGTGGATTGGGCGTGGAGACCGATGGTGATCTTCGCGACGGCGAGCCCGGCGCTGACCAGCATGCTGGTGATCGCGATCCGACGGCCAGCCAGCTCGGCCGTCACTGTAACGCCCCGATCACCTGCGCCTCTTCTGGACGTGGACCAGTTGGTAGCTGCCTTCCACCAGGCCGCGAATTTCGGTCCAATTCAGTTTGGTGTTGGCGCGGAGCGAAACCCAGCCGTGCTGTCCCACGTAGGGAGTTCGATAGAAGCGGTCGTCCTCAAGAAAGACGGGCTGCATCTTCTTACCCACTTTGACGCAGATTGAGAGCACGCCCTTGTAGGTTTCCAGCACCGTAAAAGTTTTAGTGCCCACCTGAAAGGTGGGGTGGCCGAAAGTAGTAGTTTCACTGGTTTTCGGCAGGGCTAAACAGATTTCGCGCAAGTTTTCCAGTATCTTCTTTTCGTCCATCAGGAGTCACATACCAGCGTACTAGAAGGAGGGCGGGGCGGAAAAAGGCAGTGCTTCAGGACGATCGAACGCGGTCGTCACTTTCCGGACACGGTCACCAGCGGCGCGTTGCTTTGCAGCCCTCCAATGGTGATGACCACCGGATAGTCGCCCGCGGGCAAGGAAGGCACCTTCACGTCCGCCTGAACGACACCGACGAAATACGGCGCCATACCCAGAAACAGAACGTCGGCCTTCTTACCGCCGATGGTCGCGCTGGAGTGGGCCTTCACATAGGATGGCGGCGAGGGTTTGGCGGCGGCGCCGGTTTCGATGGTGGGATTTACCGCGCCTCCACCCGTCATGTACACGATAACGAAACTACCTACGGCAGCTCCATTGCCGGTGTTGTTGAGAGTATAGTCTTTGTTCTGCGCCACCGCGCGGTTGGACCCGAAGGTAAAGATTCCGGGACCGGTCGCAGCCACGGTGAACGGAAATGAAGCCGACGGCGTGCCGCCCGAAGTCACAGTGACCGTGGCCTGCCCGGATGCCGTTCCCCACGGTATCTGCGCATTGATCTGCGTAGCATTCACGTAGTTCAGCGGCGCCGCTGTGTCATTAATCATTACCGACGCGCCGCCCAAGTTTGCTGGAAGAGGCAGGCCGCTGGGCGATGCAGTGCTGTTTCCAGGGAAGGTCCCGAAAATCGTGACTAGCGATCCTGGGGCCACGGGTGCACTGGCGAAACTCGCGGCGTTCTGCAAATTGCTCACCGTGGGAGGAAGGCCGAAGCCCGTAAAGTGAACAAGAAGCGAATCGCCTTTTAAGTGGATTGTAGGCATGAATCCAGCCGATGCGGGCTGGGACGCGTTGGGGGTAACCGGCAGATTGGTAGAGAGCGTATTGCCGGTAGCCCAGACTCCACCCTCGCCATCCAAGGCGAGTCCCCAAAGTTGATCGTCCTCCGATCCGCCAAAGTAGGTGCTGAATACCAGCCGCGAAGCCACTGGATCGATGACGGTGACGAATCCATCGCCGTACTGGAAGTAAGGGCCCTGTCCGCCATCCCCGCCGAATCTCGGTTGGGACGCATTTGTGGTGACTGGAAAATTGGAAGAGTCGGAAAAGCCGGCTACGTACACAAGCCCGCTGGAATCCACTGCGATGGAAGTGCCCAGGTCGTTTTGAGATCCGCCCAGATAGGTGGAATACGAGACTGCGGTGCCGGTCGGGTTGATCTGGGTGGCAAACGCGTCGCCCACCAGTTGCTCCACCAAGAACGGCAAGCTGTAATACCCGGCGTACTTCGGTTGCACGGCGCCCGCTGTGACGGGGAAATTCAGCGAGCTGGTGAATCCAGTCACCCAGGCCGTCCCGTCGTCGGCGGCGTAAATGGAGGTGACCGCATCGTCACCGGAACCGCCCAAGTAAGTTGAATAAATTAACGACGAGCCAGCGCTGTTCAGCTTGCTGACGAAGCCGTCGCCGGTGGTAAAGAATGGGTTCTGCGCTTCGCTGCCACCGAAGGAGCTATCCAGGGAGCCGGGCGTTACGGGAAAGTTGTGCGACAGAGTAAAACCCCCGACATAGACGTTGTTCGATGAATCGAGAGCGATCGCGAGCCCAAAATCGTCCAGGCTGCCTCCCAGGTAGGTGGAGAAGATCAATTGCGAGCCAGAAGGATTGAGCTTGGTAACGAACGCATCGCCGGTGACGAACCAAGGCTGGGGTGCGATCTCATTCACTCCGTTGCACACGGGCTTGCTCAATTGGCCGCCGCGGCCGTGATTCGAGGTCTGATAAGCGCCCTGGGTAACCGGGAAATTCCCAGAGATTGTATAGCCCGTGATATAGGCGTCGCCGTCGGTATCAATCGCGAGGGCGGATGCGAAATCGCCGAAGCTGCCGCCCACATAGGTGGAGTAGATCAGCTCGGAGCCGTCGGGACCGAGCTTGGCGACGAATGCATCGCCGACCTGTTCGCAGGTGTTGCCGGCACCGCCGGCATAGCTTGTCTGGAAAGCACCCTTAGTGACGGGGAAATCGGAAGAAAGAGTCATTCCGGTAATGTAGGCATTTCCCGCAGCGTCGGCGGCGAGCCCAGTACCGACGTCGGGCTGCGAGCCGCCCAGGTAGGTTATGTAGACCAGTTTGCCGGCCGAGGTAAACTTGCCGACGAACGTGTCGGCCGGCCCTGCCAGCGTCTTCTGGAATGCTCCGAATGCCGCAAGACTTGGTGAGTTCGTGGTTCCGTTTATATAAACGTTGCCTTGGGGATCGGTGGCGATTCCCCTGGCCAGCTCGTTTCCGCTGCCGCCCACATAAGAGGAGTAGCTCAGGGCGGGATCGATCACCAATGGACGGGAACGGTCGTACTCGCCGACACGAAACCGCACGCGGCGCCCGCTCAACTCAAAACCGCCTTTCACCGGGACCCGCGTTCCATCCGCGTCCTGGTAGAGTTGCGGAGCGTTCCAGCGAACCTGGTCGCCGAAGGCGTGCAACACCAGATCGCCAGATGGATCGACGCGCGCGGTATCGGCGCCGCCGACCTCGAACTCAATGGCCTGCGGGTCAGCGCCCGGATGCAGCACGAAATCATATTCCAGTGTTCCTGGCGCGCCGTGATATACCAGGTCGATTCCGGCATAAAGACCATCCACGCGAACTTGAGCGAAATTGGGAACATTGGTGCGCCAGCGGCGTGGCGAACGTCCCAGGAGATAATTGGTATGCGACGAGAGTTCCTCCAGCGGCTGAAGGTGGGCATCGTCGCGGGCCCGCAGGAATTTCGTTCGAACCGAAATGTTGGTTCCGGAATCGGACCAAGTCAGCGTGTTGTCGCGGGGTCCAACCTGGATGTGATATCCAAGGCCTTTCGCTATGTACCTGGCTGGAATCGGGCTGCTGTCCGCGGGCTCGAAAATCAGCGGCATCGTGGAGATCAGATCCGCGCGCGGAGCCGAGGCAAACAGAGACGCCCCGCAAAGGAGTCCCGTTATAAAACACCCTTTGAGACGCATCTCTTTTCGGCAGCAGCCAGATACTAGCCTACTGCAAGGCGGGTGCGGCGGGGAGCGCGGGGGGCGTGGCGGCCGCAATTCGAGCGTCTTAGCCAGCCATCTACCGGGATTTGAGGTTGGCTAACGTACCACGTCGGCGCCAGCCAATAGCAATCAGGCCAAGAAGTCCCAGGGCGGTGATCGCGAATGTCGAAGGCTCGGGAACAGCCGTGGCGACCACGCTTACGTCGTCGATCTCAACTGTGGCGCCGGGCCCTCCGGGAGGGACGGCCGCGGTGAATACCAGTGCTTCGCTGGCGGCCGATGCTACCACCGTGCCGCTATAAAGCTCAAACAGGCTGCTGTTACCGTTCGCGACTGAGCTGGGAAATCCGTTCGCGGTGATACTGTCAGGCACTCCAGTCACCGCTGTCCCGCCGAGCGTTACAGAGAAGCTGTTCGTAATATCGGCATCTGCCCAAAAACTTACCGTGTAGGTATCGCCGGGCACGGTATCCAGAGTCTGGCTCAAGGAGTCGGGTCCGGCGCTGTCACCGTCAAGGAAAACCGAGTTGTTTCCGTCGTCAACGTAAAAGTCCTGAGAGTCCACGGCGACTTTGCCTTCGCTGACAATCCAATTACCGCCGTCGATGCTGTTCCCCACAGTGTAGTTGACTAGGCCCCCTAGTGTTCCCGAAGACTCAAAACCACCATCCAGAACGATGTTCGCGTACGCGGAAACGCTGAGCCCCGATAGCAGTGCGACTGCAGCCAGCCAAGGCATTACTGGGCGTACTAGTTCTTTTCTTAAAATCATTTGTCCCTCCCGAAAGATTCTGGACAGGTCCTATTGTTAAAAGCGTTGGTGGGGCGGAAAGTTGGCGAAGAATCTTGCAGACGAAGTGTCGGCGGTGACTGGATAAATCTCTTAGCTCGAATGTACGGACCTTCGCCGCATGGAGTACAACCCGAGGCAGACCACCCCGATCAGCGTTAGCGTCAACGATGGCGGTACGGGGGTGGCGCTGGGCGGGGGCGCCGCGGCTGGGTTGGCGGTCACTTGCAGCAGAAACGTATCGCTTTCCCCTGAACCGTTGGCTCTAATGTCTCCCGCATCGTCATCAAATTCCGAAGCGGCGCCTGTACCAGTAAGAGAATCTGAGATGTCCAGGTACCACCACAATGCTATGCTGCCGCCGACCGATGTAACTCCAATCCAATAGCGCGTGTTGGCGGCGAGCGAGTAAGGTGTAGCCAGAGTGAACGTGTAATTCTGCAGGTTCGAACTCAAGGCAGTGTCGTCCAACGTTCCGATCTGGGTAAGCAGTGTGCCCGGGGAGGTGCTGCTGTCCGAGTACAAATTGACCGTAATCGATCCGCGCGGACCCGTATTCTCACTCGAAAGCGTGAGAACAACGCTGGTGAGGTTGTAGGAGCTCCCTCCTGTCGAAAAAGATTCGGCCAGAGGCGCCTCGTCCGTCACAGAGGCGCCGACATCTTCCGGCTCGCCGCCGAGATCGTTAAATAAGGTAACGGGCGCGGCGCTCAGAGTCAGCGCGCAAGCAAACACCAGCCACGTTGGTCTAACTCTGAGCATCGATCTTTCCCCCATTTTGAGAATGTTTGAGTGCAGAAGCAGGCGCTCTAACGGATTCACCCCTCCTATTGTGAGAAGCGTAAGTTGGGCGGAAAATTAGCAAAGAATTTTGCGGCGCAGGTTCTGAGACGGTCCGGGGCTACAAAAGTTCGCGGCGCAACCAGGCTTGTGCAAAGCGAAGTTCGTGCCGAACCACGTGGGTGGTACGGCCCACGGCCGCGGCGATCTCCTCGGCGGTGAGCCCTCCGAAATACCGCATTTCAACTACTTCCGCGAGCTGCGAATGTTCGCGGGCCAGGGCCTCGATAGCGCGATCGAGATCCATCAATTCCACACGCTGCCGGGAACCACCAGACTCCATTTCAATGGAAGTGTCCCACTCTACCCGCGAATCACTGCCGCCGCGCCTGGCAGCGTTTCGGGCGCGAGCGTAATCCACCAGAACCCGGCGCATGACGCGAGAGGAAAAGGCAATGAAATGGGTGCGGTTGGCGAACTGGGGGAGCGAGCCGCCAAACATTCGAAGATACGCCTCGTTGATCAGCGCCGTCGGTTGTAAAGTATGGTCCGGCCGTTCTTTATGGAGAAGCTTCTGCGCGATGGCGTGAAGCTGGTCGTGGAGCAGTGACATCAACTCGTTTGAGGCGGAAGCATCGCCCGCACGGGCCCGCTCGAGTAATCCCGTAATCTGGCCGGCGCCGCTGTCCACCTTGTTATTATCAAGCTGGGCGGACGGGCCCGCAAACTCGATGAGTTTCGACGTGGAGTCCCTGTTTCGCGAGGTCGCCGATCTCACGCCGGGCGAGCGCGAGCAATACTTCGACAAACTGCAGGTCAGGCCGGAACTCCGCGCCGAGGTCGCATCGCTCTGCAGCTTCGACGCGCGCGACGAATCCTTCACCGGCTGTGTTGCCGAGATTGCAGCGGAATTTATCAACCGGCCCGTCGACGGCCCAGCTCCGGGAACCGAATGCGGCCCATACAAGCTGGTTCGGCTGTTGGGCAAGGGCGGCATGGGCGCCGTCTTTCTGGCGGAGCGTGCCGATGGCGAGTTGGATCGCAGCGTCGCGATCAAATTTATCAATGCGTCCTATGATCCCGGCCGTCGCGACCACTTTCTGAGAGAGCGGCAAATCCTGGCGTCGTTGAATCATCCCGGAATTGGACGCCTTTTCGATGCTGGACACTCCGCCGCGGGTCAGCCTTATCTCGTCATGGAGTACATCGAGGGTGTCCCCCTGGACGAATTCGCGCGTAATCTCGATGTGCGAAGCAAGCTGCAGCTATTCCTTCAGGTGTGCGGCGCTCTGGCATACGCGCATCGCAGTCTGGTGATTCATCGCGATCTGAAGCCTTCGAACATTCTGGTCGACGCTACCGGGCAGGCCAAGTTGCTTGACTTCGGAATCGCGAGAATTCTGGATGACGAGGCGGGCGGGGGCGCGGGCTCTGCAACCATGGAGCGGCTGCTGACTCCCGATTACGCCAGCCCGGAACAAGTTCGAGGCCAAGCGCAGACTACCGGCACCGATGTCTATTCTCTAGGGGCGGTGCTCTATCGGTTGTTGACCGGACAATCGCCGCACGGCCAAGCGGCGGGCCGTTCTGAGCCCGTTGAAAGCGTGATCTGTTCGATAGATCCGCCGCCGCCCAGCCAGATTAACCGGGCGCTGCCGCGGGATCTTGATTTCATCACGGCCAAGGCGCTGCGGAAAGAACCGGAACAGCGCTACACCAGCGTGGACGCGTTCGCCGACGACGTGTCGGCGTACCTGGACTCGCGGCCGATTCGGGCTCGATCCGGCAGTGCGTGGTACCGGACGCGGAAGCTGCTGCGCAGGCACTGGCTGTCGGCATCGGCGATCGCGGCTGCGATGCTGTTCTTGTGCGCTGGGATTTATATCGCCAACCGCCAGGCCACCGTCGCGCAGCGCCGCTTTTCGCAGCTCCGGCAATTGTCGGTTACGCTTCTCAATCTCGACTCCGATTTGTATGGACTCCCCGGAGCGACCAAGGTGCGCCAGAAAGTGGTAGCGGCCTCGATGCAGTATTTGGAGGGTCTCAGCCGGGAGGCGAGCCAGGACAGGGATTTGAATCTCGAGCTTGCCAACGGTTATCTGTTGCTGGCCCATGTCCAGGGTGTGCCCGCTTATCCTAATCTCGGCCAGTACGACCAAGCCGACCAGAGTCTTCGAAAAGCGGAAGACCTGGCGGATCGGGCCAAAGCGAAGGCGGCCGACCCGGAAGCTCTGCTGGTGGCGGCCGAAGCGGATCAAGACCGGATGATGATCGCCGATACCGAGCACCGCCGCGCGGACTCGCTCGCGCAGGCCCAGAAGTGCGCGGCTCGCGTGGAATCGGTGATTCACGATCCCGGCGTTTCCAAGGAACAGCTTAGACAATCTTCCCGTTTGATGAGCAACGTAGCGCTCGCGGAAATGAACATGCATCGCTACGATGACGCTGTTCGCTACGCGCGCCGCGAGGTCGAACTGGCGCGGTCGTCCGGCGCGCCGACGGATTACGTCATTGGCGGAATGAGCGTGCTCGCAAACGCGTTGCGATTGTCAGGCAACCTGGGAGGCGCGCTTCAATCCATCACGGAGGCGCGGGCCCTGGCGGACCGCGCGGTTTTCTCCAGCGAGACCCAAAAGGCATCGGTGCTTTATTCAACTCTCAATCGGGAGGGTATGATTCTTGGTGAATACGATTCGATTAGCCTGGACCGCCCGGCGGAAGCCATGGCTAGTTTCCAACAGGCCTACGATTTGACGGACCGGCAAGCATCGCGCGATCCTAGCGACGCCACTATCCGCGACCGGGTCGCGACCGTGGGCAGAGAAATGGCCGATCTGTTGACCGCTTCGAATCCGCAGCGGGCCTTGGACATCTACGACCATTCGCTGGCGCGGCTGCGAGAGGCGAAGGCCTCCGTTCGGAGTTCCCGAGCCCAAGCGGTGACGCTGGCCAAGTCGTCGTATGCCTTGCGCAGCCTGGGCCGCACGCGCGAGGCGGAAGCCCGCATCGAATCCGCATTCGCACTGCTCGCCGCAACCAAAGATTATCCGGCGTCGCAGGTTACTCTGGGCGATGAAGTTGAGACTGCGCTGCGCGCCCGGGCCGATCACGAAGCCGCGACGGGCCAATCAGGCCGCGCCCGCGACATGTATCGCGATCTTATGGGCAAAGCCCTGGCGTCGAAACCCAATCCCCAAGAGGATCTTCGCCAAGCCAATGACTTGTCGCGGATCTATCTGGCGGTTGCCCGGCTCGATCGCCTCACGGGGAACAACCCAGAGGCGCAGTCCGTCGACGCCCAGCGCAGGGAACTGTGGCGCCTTTGGGACCGCAAGATGCCGAATAATCCTTATGTACAGCGGCAACTGGCCATCTGTTTAAAGGGCTGTAACTAAAGAAGCATAGTACTTCGGACGAATGTCGTTTATGCCCTTAAAGCTGAACCGCAGCGTCGCGGTTACTCTTGCGTTCGGGCTTTTGGGCTTTCTCGTCAACCTGCCGCAATTCACCATCTTCACCGGGGCCAGGCTGCTGTTCGGGGGCGTCTTCTATCTGGCCGCGGCGCTGATGTACGGGCCAATGTACGGTGCGGTTGCGGCGTTGATCAGCGCGCTTCCCTCCATGCTTTTGTGGGGCCAGCCGGAGACCGCTTGCATCCTGGTAGCCGAGGCGCTCATGGTGGGTTGGCTGGCGCGCCGGCGCTTTCATCCGGCCGTGGCGGACTTGATTTACTGGGCGGCAATCGGAACGCCGCTGGCGTGGTTGTTCTACCTCGTCCTTTATAGCTATCCGGCGCCGTACGGCTGGGTGATGGTGGTGAAGTATCCAGCCAACGGGCTGTTGAACGTGATGCTGGCCGACTTGCTGATCAGTATTCCGGCGCTGCAGAAATTGTGGGGCGCGGCGGGACGGCTGGCGGAACGGCGAACGTTGCGGGCTGTTTTGTCGCAGGGGTTTCTGTTGGTAGCCACGGTACCGCTGCTGCTGCTGAACATCGTGAACGGCGAGAATTACGCGGAGCGGCGCGAGAGCGAAGCCGGACAGCGGCTGCAGGAGGCGGCCCGGGCCATCCGGGAGGATCTGGACGATCACACCAGGCTGCATCAACTGGCGGTGCGGGAGCTGTCGCGCTCAATCACCCGGCAAGGCCGATTCGACCTGGATTCGCTCAACGGATGGCTGCATCAAACCCGCGAGGTTTATAGCAGTTTTCAATCCATCACCATCGGCAATGCGGACGGTTTTCCGATCGCGGTGGATCCCCAGGAGGTGCCCGGGCTCGGAAAAGTGCTCAGTAACAAGCCGGGCGATGTGGTGCCCGACAGCGCGACGATGCGCGATCGGGAATACTTCAAACGCACCAAGGCATTGCGGCGGCAGGTGATTTCGGATGCCTTCGTCAGCCGCGTGGACCGGCAGCCGGCGGTGGCGGTTACGGCGCCCATTTTCGCCCCGGACGGTGCGCTCTTTGGCGTGATTGCGGGCACGCTGGATTTATCGACCTTCGAGCAATTGACGCACAGTTTCGGATCGCTGGAGCAGGCGGGCATCTTCATTCTGGATCAGCACGACCGGGTAATCTATTCGAACCGTGGCGCGGCGTATCGTCAGCTCGAGTCAATGGCTGGCTCGCCGCTGGTAAAGGGAGCCGTTGAAGGCGGCGCGCCGTTTCTGGTGGATCACGCCGATGCGCATCAGCACAACGCCAGGTTTCTGGCGGCGCACGCCGAGAGCGGGCTCACGGGCTGGAGCGTCATCATCGAGCAGCCACTGTCGCGGCTGCATCACGAAACCGAGCGTTATTACTGGATGACGGTGGCCTGGCTGGTGGGCGCCATCCTGCTGTCGCTGCTGCTTTCGCGAGCGGTGGATTCAGGAGTGACGTCGCCGCTGGAGCAGCTGGTGAATCGCGTGCGGAAGTTTTCGATGCAGGGGGACTGGCGCGAGCCGATCGAGTTACCCGCGCAGGCGCCCGCCGAAGTGGCAGAACTGGTCAAGGATTTCGACGGGATGTCGGTGCGGCTGCGGGAATCCTACGCTGAACTTGAGGTGGCGTTGCTGGATCGAGAGCGCTTGAATGAAGAAATGGAGGCGTTGCTGAAAGATCTGGACCGCAAGGTTCGGGATCGCACCGCCGAATTGGCGGAGGCCAAGGCCCGGGCCGAGGATGCCAGCCGCGCCAAGAGCGAATTTCTGGCCAACATGAGCCACGAAATCCGGACGCCCATGAACGGCGTGCTGGGCATGATGGCGCTGGCGCTCAACACGGACCTGCATCCGGACCAGCGGGAATATTTGCATATCGCCAAGACATCGGCCGATTCGCTGCTCGGATTGCTGAACGACATTCTGGATTTTTCCAAGATCGAGGCGGGGCGCATGGAGCTGGAGTCGATTCCATTTTCGGTGCGCGAGTGCATGACGGGAGCGGTGCGGACGTTGGAGTTCATGGCGCGCGAAAAGGGGCTGACGGTTTCCTGGATGGTGGATCCCGGCGTTCCCGATTCTCTGCTGGGCGATCCCAACCGGCTGCGGCAGGTGCTGCTGAATCTGATCAACAACGCCGTGAAGTTCACGGCCGCCGGTTCGGTGCGGGCCGCGGCACTTCTGGAGCAACAGCGGGACGGCCGCGCGGTGATTCGCTTCGAAGTGACGGACACCGGAATCGGGCTATCGGCCGAGCAGCAGAAGCTGATTTTCGAGCCGTTCCGGCAAGCCGACGGATCGGTGACGCGGCGCTATGGCGGAACGGGTTTGGGTCTGGCGATCTGTTCGAAGCTGGCGGAGTTGATGGGCGGACGAATTTCGGTTACGAGCGTGCCGGGGCAGGGAAGCACGTTCTCGTTCTGGATGGACTGCCCGATTTATTCCGGCCGGGATGAAGCGGCGGAGCGTGCGGCAAAGCAAGTGCATGGCGGCTCAGGCGCGGGAAGATTGCGAGTACTGTTAGCCGAGGACAATCGCGTGAACCAATTCCTGGTGGTGCGATTGCTCGAAGGGCGAGGGCACCAGGTGACGGTGGCAGGCGACGGGCGCGTGGCCGTGGCCGAGGCCGAGCGGGGGAATTTCGACATCATCCTGATGGACGTCCAGATGCCGGAGATGGATGGCCTGGAGGCGACGCGGATACTGCGCGCGCGAGGGGTGCGGGCGCCCATCATCGCCATGACCGCCTATGCCATGCAGGGCGATCGCGATCGCTGCCTGAGCGCCGGGATGGACGCTTACATCAGCAAGCCGATCCAACCGGAAGAAGTGTTCGAAGCGATCGATGACGCGGTGGCGGCCAGTCGGGGATAAGCCGCTCCGTCACTGCACGGCCCAGTATCCCTCGCGTGTTTTGACGCGGAGCTCCGGCCGGTTCTTCACCGCGATCCGGATGGCGTGATATTCGCCGGGCTGGCCGGGCGCCGTGCCGCGGGGCTCGAAACTGAGAATGTATTCGCGATGCACCTCTTCGCCCACCAGTTGAATGGCATGCTCGAGCGCGCTTTTCTTCAGGAAGCTTAGCTCCCGTCCGCCAGTGGTTTTTGTGAACAAGCTGGAAAGATCCGGCTTGTGCAGCCGGATTAATTCCTGGATCGCATACATGTAACCTCCCGGCCCGACCTCGAAAGGAACTGGAGTGTCATCGGGGGCGGGGCAGAGGCCGCACTTCTGGACTTTGATGCGCTCGGCTTCCGGTTTGAGATCCTCGGCGGTCCGGTTCTTCACCGTGAACGGCTCCAGGAATGGCGAATAGGTGAGCCAATAAACCGCGGCATTTTGCCGCTGCACCTGCTCCATCACTTCCGGCAACTTCACGATGCTGGAACGGTCGCGCCGCTCCGCGATCATGAGGATAATCCGCCGGCGTCCGGGAGGGCGCTGCGCGAGCATCAGAAGCGCCTGGTGCAGGGCGTCTAGGATGTGTGCGTTGTCGCCTTCCTCGCGCAGCATGCGCAGCGAGTGAATTACGGAATCCGGATTGCTCGTGAACTCCTGGTGCACCTTCACCTGGTCGCTGAAGGAGATCACCGCCGTTTCGCCGGCGTCAGCCGCCAGCAATTGGGTAAAGAGAATGCCGCTGCCACCGAGCTTGTCGATCACGGCTCCGGAGTTCGCGCTGGTTTGAACGGCGACCACCAAATCGATCGGATACGCCATCCAATCCATCTGTATCTTCTGCGGCACATTGTTGTCGTAGAGGATCAGGTCGTCGGGCGTGAGTCCGTCGACGTTGTGTCCTTTTGAATCGGTTACAGTGGTGGGTGCAACGACCAATGGGACGGTGCTTTTGAACTGGGCCGAGGCGGAGCAGGTGAGAATGAAGAGCGCGCCAGCAAGACGCATTGGCACCATTCTTGCAGCTCGCGGGCCAATGCGCTGGGGCACCATACTCTTGATTGCGGTTTCCTGTTGGCCGGCGACGGCGCAAGAGGCGGTGTTGCTGAAGGACGGCGACTCAGCGTTTGAACGGGGCGATTATGAGGGTGCGCGGCGGTCCTTTGAGAAGGCCTTGCAAAGCCCGCTGGATTCTTCCGCCCGCTACAACGTCCTGAAGCGCCTCACGTCAGCGTGTGCGGCGGCTGGGAAATTCGCCGATGCGCAACGCTATCTGCAACAGGCCATGACCGGCCTCGACGATTCCATACTTGCGGACGACTTGCTGCTTTCCGTGAACCTCTACATGCGAACGAAGGATTTCGATCGGGCGCTGGCTACGGCCGAGCGAGTCCGAGCGATGCACATCGCAACCTACACGTCCGAGAGCCTGCCGGTTGCGGACGATCTGCTTCGAATTGGCGAAATCTATCTGGCGCAAGGGAAGCCGGCCCTAGCGATGAAACCGTTGCTTGACGCGCACGGCATCCGGACCAGGCTCAAGGGGTCGCTGGATGCGGGACTTCTTCCCGTACTGGACCGTATCAATGAGGCGAATGCGCCGATAGCAGGTCCGAACGGAGCATTCGCGGGTCACACCAATGAGGCATTCTATCGCCAGGCTCTGACCATTCGCGAGACGCTCTACGGCGAGAACAGTACCGAACTGATTTCCACGGTGGAGGGACTCGCCAATCTTTATTCCGCTGAACGGAATCTGATTGCCGCTGAACCTGTCTACCTGCGTTTGCTGGCGCTGTGGGAAAGCGCGGTCGGCAAAGATCACCCCATGGTGGCGGTGACGCTAGACAAGCTGGTGGTGTTTTACGTCAAGGCGGGCGAGCCGGAAAAGGCGCGAGAAGCGCTGGCGCGGTCGGTTGCCATTCGCGCGAATTTCCTCGCGCTGGGTCTGTCGCTTCAGGCGCAGGATGCGATTTCGGAAAATCAGCGGGAACGGGCCAAGGCGCTGTACAATCGTGCGCTCGCGGCGCTGAGTCCGGCGGGTCCGGCGGGTCCGGCGAATGACGAGATGATCGCGGAAATCAAAAGCGCGCTGGTGGCACTGCAAGGCCCTACGCCAAAATGATCAATTCAAATCTTCCAGCTTCACCAGGCGTCGCTTGAGCGCCTGCACGATCGCTTGCGAACGATTTTCAACCTGCAGCTTGCCGAAAACATTTCCTACATGCGACTTGACGGTCTCTTCACTGATGGAAAGCGCATGTGCGATTTCTTTGTTGGTGAGGCCCAGCGCCAGTTGCCGGAGCACCTCGACTTCGCGCGGAGTAAGATCGTCAGGCAAAGCGGGCGCCTGTAGAATCTGTCTGCCGATGGACGGATCGATGTAGGTTCTACCTTGCGCCACCGCGCGGACCGCGGCCAGCAGCGTCTCGGGTTCGGCGTCCTTGCGAATGTAGCCCACGGCGCCGGCCCGCAAGACGCCCATCATGCGCGCTTCATCGGTGGAAGCGGTAAGCGCAATGACCTTTACCGCAGGCGCGCGTTTCAGGATGCGGCCGGTAGTCTCGATGCCATCCATGCCGCCGGGCATCAGCAAGTCCTGCAGGATAACCTGCGGCTTCCATTCGTCCAGGCGCTCCAGTAATTCTTCGCCGCTGGCTGCGATGCCGACTACTTTCATGTCGGGGAAGGATTCCAAGTAGGCCTTCAGGCTGCGCGTCACGACGCGATGATCGTCCACCAGCGCGACCGAGATGGTCATAAGGTAGGTTGGTTCAATCTTCGCACGCCGCGATAGGCCTTCCAGTAGTGGGTGACGGCAATCGCCGCGACGAAAGTCAGAGCGGGTAAGAGGCTCCAATGGTTCACAGCTTTGTTCAAGAAGAGGGTCAACAGCAGCAACACGAGGGCGATGGTTCGATTGCGATACCGCGAAGGGCTTGGGGACGTGGCAATGTCACCACAAGGGATGGAGAACATCACGGTGGTTCCGGCTTCGCGACTGCTGACGAGCTCGAGGCGCCCGCCAAGTTGTTCGGCGCGTGCGCGCATATTCGCAGTGCCCATGCCGCGAGAATCCTGATTGGTGTCGAATCCGGCGCCGTCGTCGTGAATGGTAAGTTCCATCCGGCCGTCGGGAGAATCCAGCGAAACCAGGACGTGAGATGCGCGGGCGTGCCGCGCGACATTCGCTAGCGCCTCCTGCGCGACTCGCAAGGTGGCTTCCGCCGCGCCCGGCGCCGCTAGACTCGCGGCCGGAACAGCGCCGAGTTTGAATTCCACTTGCGCTCCGGTGCGAAACCCGATGGATTCGCAGAGTTTCTTGAGAGCGGCCACCAGACCGGTGTTTTCCAATGGTTCAGCCCTCAGTTGATCCAACATGACCTCCATCTCGGTCATGGCCTCTCGGGCTGAACTGCGGATTTGTTCCAAAGCCTCGCGAACGCCCGAAGCATCGCCCGTGAAGCGCGCTTGCGCCGTTGCGGCGGCGGTCTGGATGGCGAAAATCTGCTGCTTGATGGAATCGTGCAGGTCGCGAGCCAGGCGGTTGCGTTCCTCCTGAGCAGCAGCGTGACGAATCTTCTGCTCGTATTCAGAGCGCAGCGGGTCGCGTGGCGCGGTGCTGCCATCGGTGGCGCGCAGGCCAATGGGGACTGCCATGACGCTCAGCGCATAGGGCTCCTGCGGGAACTCGCCCTCGGCGATGAGCCACAGGCAATACAACGTGAAGGCGGTGCCACCGATTACGGCGACCACTTGATCGCCAAGCCCTGGCCCCCAAACCCATTTCAATTCGGCCAGCAGTTCTAGCCAGAGCACGACGTGGCCCATGGCGAACCAGAAGAGGCCGCGGCGACGTAAGGAGGCGTTGCCGGCGATCGCAAGCCAGGCGGCGCAGCACGCGGTGCCTATAAACAGGGAGCCGATCACGCGCGCCAGCGTCGCACCGCCAAATGGGGGGCCAGCGAGGTTCCGTCCAAACCACATTGGGCCCCACAGGAGGAGCAGGAGTCCAAGTAGCCCGAAGATCACTGCGTAGGCGCGGAGCACGATAGGCACGCTGACCGGCCTCGCGCTCCAGGCGCCGTGCTTCTGCTTGCTATTCATGACCCAAGTCTAAATCGACCTCGGCACATTTACATCCCGCAGAGGGCGGAACGGGCATCCCCCTTTTGGGGGATCCAGATGGGACAGTCTACCCCGGAAACCAACGATCAAAGTCGGAGCGGATAAATTGCTTCACTCCTTCGCGGCCGGTCAGCCGCAACCACAAGCTGCCATGCTCGCGTTCGACATGCACGTCGATGTCGAAGAAGGGACAGCACAGGCGTTCGCCAGTAACCCATTCAGACACCAATTGAAACGTGGCGGTGTCGGATGGAAATTCAAACTCAAAGCCATCGGGTAGCTCGCGGATGCTTTTCTTGCGGGCTCGCAGGGCGGGACTCAGTTCATCGAAGTGGCGCTTTCGTGCCTGGGGTGTGAGAGCGGCGCGGTCGCATGCGAACGGGGACTCGGCGAAAGACGGCACTGCTAAGACAGCAATGACCAATGAAAGTAGAAGCTTCATCATTGACCTCCAGGATGATGCTACGGCCTCAAGCTGACTTTAAGTCAAGAACTTTCTTGCGAATATTTTCCGAAGTCGCCCTATAATCGACGCATGGCGCAATGGTCAATTTCGGAAATCGCGCGAGAGGTTGGGTTGCGTACCTCGGCGATTCGTATTACGAGCAGATTGGCATCCTGCTGCCGGCGCGTCGCGTGAGTGGGCAGCGGAGGTACGACGAAACGGTGCTCTACCGGCTGGCCGTCGTACGGCGGGCGCAGGAAGTGGGATTTACTCTCGACGAGATTCGGCAGTTGTTCTTCGGCTTCGTGCCATCCACTCCGATTTCCGAGCGATGGAGAGAGATAGCGGAGCGGAAAATGCTGGAGTTGGATGCCAGGATCAAACAGATCCAAAGCATGCGTGAGCTTCTGAAGAAGCTGCAAGCCTGCTGCGAGTGTGAAACGGTGGAGCGCTGTGGGGCAGGGATTTTGCGGAGCCGAAGCGCTACGCCGTGATTCGAGCGGCTTCAGCCACCGTGATCATCACCGTTAACGGATCAACCGGCGAGGGTATGAATCCGTACTTTTCGTAGAATGCTTTGGCCGTCTCCGAAATCGCATGGACCAGGATGGCGCGGATGCCAACGATCTCCGCAGCCAGGACGGTGCGCAAGACCGCGTCCCGGAGGAGTCCGGTGCCCACGCCTCGGCCATGAAAAGCCTTATCGACTGCCAGGCGCCCCAGGACCATCACTGGAACCGGCTCCGGCATATTGCGTCTGATTCGTCCCGGAGCGTCGGCGTGAGCGACAGCGCCAGCGGCAAGCGTGTAATATCCGATGACTCTGTGGCCGGCGCAGACCACGTACGTTCGGAAGGCCCCGCTCGCTTCGTTTTGGCGGGCGCGTCGGCGCAGCCAGTCATCTAATAATGACTCGCCCGAATCGAACCCGGAGAGATCGTGCGAGGGCGACAGATTCTCGGGAGCCCCTATCTTGCCAGGCAACACTCACTTGTCCCAAGGCGCCTTGGTCCGAAGCAGCCGGCGCAGCCTGGGATTATCCCTTAAGGGGCTATCAAGAATGCGCGTGAACCGTTTGAACGCCACATCAGACAAGGTGAAATAGCGCCGATCCAACAGCACGGATTCAGCTTCCCGGCAGGCCGCCTCCAGCATGAAGTCAGACCGGCTCCGGCCGAGAGCTTGGCCGCGCGGTCGATCAAGACCTTCTGCTTGCTGTTGGCGCGCAAGTTAATCACCTCGGCACGCCCGGTAGTATCCTTCGCTCTTGTGTCCAACATGGCTGGTCTCCTGTCTACACAACGACTGTACACAATTGTGATGACAATGTAAATGCAGCGCTATGAGAGCGGCTCAGGCAGCGGGCCGTCGTGATCGGCCGGATCGGGTCACATCCAGTCGGTTCGGCGAAAACGCTGGTTCCGCAAAGACGCCCGGTTCGGCAAACACGCTCGACTCCGAGGACGGTGGAGGAGGTCCGTATAGCGGCCTCAGCCGCTGGCCTCGGGCACGGCGCTTCGACCACTTCTTCCGTGCTACAGCTTCTTCGGCCGACAGCGGCATGTCGCACTCGCAACAGTCGCTACAACGTTTGCAGCGCTCGCAGCGGTGGTTGCCGCAGGCGTCCTTGGTGCAATAGGCGCAAATATTCGTGGAGGGCTCGCCACAAATGCTGCAAGTGAAAATGGCTGTGTTGACGATCCCGGAGTTGGCAATCATGGATGAGAAACTTTCTTGGTCTTGGGCGCGGGCTGCTGGAGCAAGGCGGCGCGGCAACGCTGGGCTTCGCGGTCGGCCACTTGGAATTCCTGTTCTTTTTGGGTCGCGAGATCTTGCAGGTATTGGCGCAGGCGGTCGCGATTATTGCTGTTTTCCGCGAGCAGGGATTGCATCAGATTGGCCAGCGCCGGGTTCTGATATTTGCGGACGCCCTCCACCAAAGAACCCATGTTGGATTCCAGTGCCTGCATGCGGAAATAAGCGTCCAGGCCCAAGGGCAGGCGTTCCGGTTGCCTGGCGAAGGCGTCGGTGGACGCTAGCAGGTACTTGAGCTGGTTCTGCACCGAGTTCGCCTGAGCGATGTAGGTTGCCGAGGCGCCTTTGGCTTGCCAGCTGGCGGGCTGTACTTGATCGATGACCGGCTTCAGGCGCTCCGCCTGCTGGGAAAGCGCATCCAGAAGCTGGCGCGTGTCCCACTCGGAGGCGACGCCGTTTTGACTGGCTGGGGCTTGAGCGGCTTGGCTTGGCTCAGTGGTTTGCCCGAACGCCGAGATGAGAGAAGTAAGTAACAGACAGGAAACTAAGGCGAATGAAACCAAGGAAAACTTCATAGGCGACCATCCCTAAGGCTAGTTTGGCACACTGCGCCTGCGTGGGCTAACTGGGAGGGCGTTCCTACGGAGGAGGAGCCGATGTCGGAGGACCGTGGGGCGCTCCGTCGCCGGTTTGAGGTCCGGTGGGGACCGTGATGCCGCCGACGTGCCCGGGACTGATGGCTACGCGATAGGCGGCGTCTTCCAAGCCGCGCAGGATGCGATGGAACAGCTCGTTCTTGTCGATGACGCTCTGGGCCAGCGGCTGATCCCGATAGACGTGCAGCGATTCGCCGGCGTTCACGGTCTTGGCTGAGCCGGGCTTTAGCGCGTGCCGCACTTCCACGGAGCCCTCTTCTACTGAAACGACGGTGGTCTCGTCGTCGTCGTTGATACTAACGTCGAAGATGGTGCCGCGAACCGAGATTACCGCCGTTGGAGTCATGATGCGGTTCGGATTGGGCTGCCCGCCCAGGCGCTGGATGTGAATTTTCACGCGGCCGACGAAGAGATCCAAGAGGTCCTGCAGACTGCCGGGGTTTTTTCGGAAAATGACATTAGAACTTGGATAAACCTCGAAGGTGCTGCCATCGGATGTCTGGAGCTTGGCGTAGCCATCGGGGCCGGTAAGGATCACTTGCTGGGTTTGGACCAGATCACCTATGTTGAGGGACCAAGGTTGGGAGTCGCGCAGGACGGAGACGTCCCCGGTCATGGAGACAACTTTCGCACCATCGCCGGAGGATTTGGGGAACAGCTGGGCCGAGCAGGTCCCAGCGGCTGCCAGCATCAGCACGACGCCGAGCCATTGGTGAACCACACCGCCGGAAACGATAGTGCCACTTCGCTTCATAAAGTTAACGAGAAGCCTGGCCGATCCCACACTAAAGTACTATGTGGTTTATTACTGCCCCACGCGTTATGAAAACAGTCTACCATCAAAAGTGCTCAGCAAGAAGATATCCTATCGGGCCTTTTGGAAGCAACCTGTATAGATTCAGTTCGTTCGCGGGGAAAGGCATTCTCTGAAGGGATACAATAGACTCGTTTGATGTGTCGCAGGGCCACAATTCGGGGACTCGGTCTGGCGGCGCTGCCGTGGTGCGCGTTGGGACTGGCCTGGGGCCAGGGAACCAGCCCCGGCTGGCGGCACGTGGGCAATTCCGCGATCCAGATGGGGTTGGCGTCGGCGGCCACCGGTCCGGTGGATAGGGTCTGGTACTCCCCGGACGGATTGAGCTTATTCGCGAAGACCGCTTCGGGGCGCGTTTTCCGAACCCCGGACTTCGAGCGATGGCAGTTGGTGACGGACGGAAGGGCAACGCCGCCTGCCGCTAACGATGCCGGAGCCGAAGCCGCTGTTCAGGGCACTCCGGAGGTCGACTTCAAGCTGGCCACCCCTTCTCTGGGATCCGCTGCCGCCGTGGGGGCGGGGAGATTGTACGGAATCGGGAACGATGTGTACCGGTCGGACGACGGCGGAGTTCGATGGGTCAACCTGACCAGCTACAAAGGCGCTTGCCTGCTGGGGCCTGGATTGCGGGCCGTTACGGTCTCGGCGGTGGATCCCGACGACGTGGCGGTGGCTTCCGATACGGGCGTTTGGCGATCGCTGGATGGCGGGGTTTCCTGGATCGGCCTGAATCAGGTCCTGCCCAATCTACCGGCCGTGCATCTCTTGGGATTGCCGAGCGGCACCCGCGGAGTGCGGCTGGAGCTGGCGGGCGTCGCGAAGGAAGTGGAGTGGGCGCCGGGCGAGAAGTCGGCCTGGAAGCCCCTGGATGCGGGCGATGTGGAGCGCGAGCAGAATTTGAAAAGCGCGCTCTCGCAGGTGTTGAAGCATTCGATTACCGCGATCGCGGCCGCCGAGGATTACATTTACGCGGGTGACAGCGAGGGGCGGCTCCAGGTTTCAGCGGATGCGGGAGTCAGTTGGGGGCCGGCGTTTAGATTGGGAGAGCAAGGCAAGTCCGGAGAGCTAGGAAAGGTCGAATCGATCTGGGTGGACGCGGACGATCCGCGGGTGGCGGTGGCGGTGTTGGGCGCGCGAAGCAGCCTCGCGACGGTCTCCTCCAAGCCTGCGTACGTGCTGCGCACCATGAACGGCGGCGGCTTCTGGGACGACATCACTGCGAATCTTCCGGAGACCGCGGCGGCGCACGGCGTGGCGGCCGATCGCGGAAGCGGAGCCATTTACATCGCAACCGATGCCGGATTGTTTTACACCACGACGGATCTCGGATCGGCGGGCCGGCCCACCGTTTGGAGTCCGCTGAACGAACATTTGCCCGCGGCGTCGGCGACGGACGTGAAGTTGGATGCGGGCGCGAATCAGCTCTTCGCGGTATTGGACGGCTACGGAGTGTACACCACCATCGCGCCCCACCGCATGCGCGCCGCCCGTATCGTAAATGCGGCGGACTACAGCGCGCGTGCCACGGCTCCGGGCGCATTGCTGAGCGTGTTGGGAGCGCGTGTGGAATCGGCCCGCAGCCAGGATGTAGCGGCGCCGGTGCTGGACGCGAACGAAACGGCTTCCCAGATCCAGGTGCCGTTCGAGGCCAAGGGCAGCACGGTGTCTCTGGCTTTGGATGCGGTGTCTGGGCCGCTTACATTTGGCGTGCAGTTGAAGAGCGCTTCACCGGCCATCTTCGTGGATCCGGAAGGGACCCCGCTCATCATGGATGCCTCCAGCGGCGTGTTATTGGACGCCAGCAATCCGGCGCGCGCCGGCTCACGGATACAGGTGCTGGCCACCGGTTTGGGGCAGGTGAGGCCGGATTGGCCCACCGGGTTGGCAGCGCCCTTGAAAGACCCGCCGCTGGTGGTGGCGGCCGTCCACGCCTTGCTGGATGGATCGCCGGTGCAAGTGACGCAGGCATCGCTCGCGCCGGGATACGTGGGGTTTTATCTGGTCGAGATCCAAGTGCCGCGGATCGCGGACACGGGTCCAGCGGAGCTATACATTGAAGCTGACGGGCAGCCGAGCAATCATGTGCGATTGTATGTGGAACAATAGCGCGAGGCCGCTCGTGATGTGGGGCAGGCCCCCGGGCCTGCGGCCGACGCCCCCGTCGGCCTCCTTGGGTGTCACGGAGGAGTCGAACCAAGGGGTCCGACGCGGACGAGGGCGTCCGCCCCACTACGGAGTTTCGTAAGCTAATGCTTCCGGCTTCCTGGCGGCGGCTGCTCAGTCTCATTCGCATCCTGCTGGGCATGAGCTGCCTGGCAACACAACTCATTTCCTCGAGCTTCGTCTGGACCGAGACGGCGATTCTGTTCGCGGTCTACATCATTTATGCATGCGTCGCATTGTTCTGGCGAGGACTGGAGGACTCGGGGTTTCCGACCCTGGCGCTGATCCTGGATTTCGCCTTCTTCTTTATCGCGGCCATCAGCAGCGCGGCGTACGGCTATTGGATCAGCTCGGTGTTCTACGCCTACGTGCTACTGGCGGCGGTGATGCTACATCCCTGGTGGAAAACGGTGCTGGTGGCTGTGGCGGCGATCGCGCTGCTGTACGTGGTGCCGACGCTGCACTCGGCTGAGATGCTGCGGCCGGCTTTCATCGCGGCGGGTATTCTGGGCAGCGTGCTGGCGATTCAGCGCGAATATCTGGAGGAGCGGCTGTCGAACAGCTCGCGCCAGACCGTGTTGTACCGCTATGACGCCGAGAAGGCCCGCGAGAGTGAGCGCCAGCGCATCGCAGCCGATTTTCACGATGGCCCGCTGCAGAGCTTCATCAGTTTTCAGATGCGCCTGGAGATCATCCGTAAATTGCTGACGCGCGATTTAACGGCGGCCACCGAGGAGCTGCTGCAGCTGCAAGATTTGTGCAAAAGCCAGGTCAATGAGCTGCGCGCGTTCGTCCGCAGCATGCGGCCGGTGGACGTGGAAGGCAGTTTGAACGCCACGCTGCGGCGCGTTGTGGAGCAGTTCCAGAAAGACAGCGGCATACCGGCGACATTTGTGAGCGCCGAGTTTCTGGAGCCGTCCGAACCCGAGATCTCGCTCGAGCTGCTGCAGATCGTGCGCGAGGCGCTGTACAACGTCCAGAAGCATTCAGCAGCGAGCCGTGTGGCGGTGAGCATCGCAAAATCGGACACCGTGCTCGAGATCCTGGTGGAAGACAACGGCAACGGTTTTCCGTTCAGTGGCCGCTACACGTTGGACGAGTTGGAGCTGCTGCGGCTGGGGCCGATGAGCATCAAGCGCCGCGTGCGAACGCTGGGCGGCGATATGGTGCTGGACTCCAAACCCGGCCAGGGCGCGGGGCTGAAAATCCGGCTGGCCACGTGAGGTCCGGGCCCGTTATTGGTTGTTGGTTGTTGGTTATTGGTCTCGCAGGCTGTGGGAAATATCGGGATTTCACGTTGCCTCTACAGGCAGGCGGCCCATACGTCACGTGGAAGTGGCAGGCGCGCAGCGAGCCGGTGCTGACGCGCGGCGGACGCGGTGAATGGGACGCGGTGGACGTTCTGAATCCTTCCGTGATCCGGCAAGGCGACGCCTACTACAATTTCTTCTCCGGTTACGATGGCAAGACGTGGCACACCGGCCTCGCCGTTTCAGGCGACGGCGTCACCTGGCACAAGGAAGGCAAGATTCTGTCTCCCGATGCGGGCTCCTGGGAGGGCGGCGCGATCGCGGCCAACGGTTCAGCCATCACCGACGATAGCGGCATCCTGTATTACTACCAAGCCGGGCAGCCGTATCAGATTGGCCTGGCGCGGTCACGCAACGGGCATCAGTGGCAGCGCAACGGAGCGCCGGTGCTCCCTGCCGGTCCGTACGGCAGTTGGGACGAGATGGGCGTCGGCGATCCTTACGTGATTCGCGCCGGGCGCGGCTATTACATGTTTTATGTGGGGATGGATCGCGCTCAGCGGCAGCGGCTGGGCGTGGCGGCGTCCGAGGATGGCGCGAGCTGGTCTAAGCTGCGAAGCAATCCGATTTTGGGGCTGGGAGAATACGGGGCGTTCGATGCCAATGGTCTAGGCGAGCCGGCGGTGTGGGCCGCGCGCGGATATTACTGGATGCTGTACACGGGGCGCGACAGTGGTGAGATGCGGCGGCTGGGTCTCGGGCGGTCGCGCGACGGAGTGCGCTGGGAAAAACTGGTGCTGGTGATTGCGGGCGGCGAGGCCTGGGATTCGAAAGTGATCTGCGATCCGACTGTGATCACGAATGGCGATCAGGTTACCGTATGGTTCGGCGGCGGCGATGTGGCGAGCCCCGATCAGAATCTTCATGGTCAAATTGGTTTGGCGACGTTGGTCCCACAATGAAAATCGGAATCACCTGCTATCCCACGTATGGCGGCAGCGGCATCGTCGCAACCGAGCTCGGTTTGGAACTGGCCACGCGCGGGCACGACGTGCATTTCATCACGTACGCGAATCCCATCCGGCTGGATCCGGGCACTCCGCGCATCTCCTATCACGAGGTGGAAGTATCCAACTATCCGCTGTTTCAATACCCGCCGTATTGTTTGGCTCTGGCATCGCGAATGGCCGAGGTGGCTGAAGATTACGAACTCGACCTGCTGCACGTGCACTACGCGATCCCGCATTCCACTGCGGCGATGCTGGCTCAGCAGATGCTGGCCGTCCGGCGACGCCTGCCCTTCATCACCACGCTGCATGGCACCGATGTCAGTATCGTCGGCATGGACCGGTCCTACTTCCCGATCACCAAGTTCTCGATCGAGAAGTCGGATGGGATTACCGGCGTCAGCCAGGACGTACGCCGCGAGACGTACGAGGTATTCGGCGTCCCCAACGAGATCCGCGTGATCTACAATTTCGTGAACACCGAGATCTACCGGCCGATGGACGAGCACGACAGGACGAATGACACCAGCGGCGAAAAGCGGCTGATGCACATTTCGAATTTCCGGCCGGTAAAGCGCGTGACGGATTGCGTGCGCATTTTCGCGGAGGTCATCAAGGAGACGCCAGCGCATTTGTATATGGTGGGGGATGGACCGGATCGTCCGGATGCCCATCGGCTGGCGCGCGAGTTGGGCGTGGAGCGGCAGGTGACGTTTCTGGGGAAGCAGGATCATGTGGAGCGGCTGTTTCCGAAGATGCACGCGCTGCTGATGCCCAGCGAGATGGAATCGTTCGGCTTGGGCGCGCTGGAGGCAATGGCCTGCGGGGTTCCGCCGATAACCACGCGCGTCGGCGGGTTGCCGGAATTGGTGACGGACGGAGTGGACGGGTTTCTGGAGCCGGTGGGGGATATCGCGGCGCAATCGCGGCGAGCGATCGAGTTGCTGACAAATGAGCCGCTGCATCGGAGGATGGCGGAAGCGGCGCGCCGGACGGCGGTGGAGCGGTTCGCGAGTTCGCTGATTATTCCGCAATATGAAAAGTATTATGAGGAGATCGTGGCGAATGGCCGGTAAATTAATTGCGCTAGCCGTGCTGAGCGCCGCTTTGTATGCGCAAGACCCCAAGCCTGTCATCGATCTGAAGCCTGTCATCGATAATGACCGCGTCACGGTTTGGGACGTGATGGCTGAACCCAGACCGGCGCGCACCATGGATCACGACGTTGTCGTGATGGAGTTGACGGGCTCGCACGCCCGAACTGCCAGCTTTATCCTGAAAGGCGGCGTGTATAAACCTGCGGGCGCGCGGTCTCTGCTAATCGAGCTCAAAGACCATCCGGTTCCGCCGCTTGAGAACAAGACCGGATACCCGCTGGCGTTTCCTCGGCCGCACGTGAAGAAACTGCTGGAGAATGATCGCGTGATCGTATGGTCTTACCGTTGGAATCCGGGAGAGCCGACGCCCATGCATTTCCACGACAAGGACGTGGTCGTGGTGTACCTGGAAGACACGGCCCTGACGTCGACGACCCTGGACGCCACGAAAACGCTGAATCAGTACAAGGCTTTCGATATTCGGTTCAACAAGCGCGACCGGACGCATACAGAGTTGCTGGAACGAGGGACGGGAAGCGCGATGATGATGGAGCTGAAGTAGAGGCGCGCTATCATGGAGGTGCCATGAAGACCCGCAAGCTGAAGACGGAAGTCATTCATCTGTCTGTCGAAGGCCAGCGGCAAATCGCGAGAGCGATCCTGAATCCTCCAGCGCCGAACAAGGCTCTGAAAAAGGCCGCCAAGCGATATCGTGAGCTATTCGGCCCCTCAAGCCGAATCGATTCGATGTAGCGCAAGGAGTGCGAGTCGGCCGACCGTCGCTCTTATTGGTTTGATACCGCAGGCATCGCTTTAACGCTGCGACGGAGTTTCCTTAATACTAAACTAAGTTCATATTGGGGATTACGAATCGTGCTCTAACTTCGGAGGGGGCGCCTGCTCCGGCTCGACGCGATTGGGTAGATATCACTGTCCGTCTTGCTACATCCTGGGTCGGTCTTTTCACTGCATATGTGGTGGCCCTGATTCTGGCCCTGACAAAGTTCAAGGAGTTAACCAAGAACCTCCAAGACATGGGCATCCCGCCGTGGGGCGGAATCGCCCTCTTTGCCGCGTTCCCATTGATTGCCCTTGTATTCTCCACCGTCCCTACCTTCATTGAGCAGCGCCGCATCAAGCGCTACGCGGAGATCACCGGCGGAATGCAGACTGGCTACTTCACGTTGCGTCCTCGTGAGAACGAGGCAGGTTTTGAGCGCCCCGACAATGCTCACCAGGAGATCCTCAGCTGGATCCAAAGCACCAATGAGCCGGTCCTGTATTTAACCGGTTCTTCAGGAACCGGCAAGACTTCTCTGCTTTCGGCATGGGTGGCACCAAAACTCAGACGCGAGGGCCACGTTGTCATTCAGCTCCGTGGCTACGAAGGTGATCTCTTCGCACGGATCAAAGACAAACTCCTAGAGCCTGGCGTAATTTGGGACAGGAAGCCGAGCAAGACCGACGACCTAAGATCGCTACTAAACCGTGCCTCCGAGCGCCTCGGCGACCGACGCCTGCTGATCATCGTCGACCAGTTCGAGGAGTTTCTCATCCTCGCGGGTCAGGTGCGGGAGAGGGCCCTCCGAGAGTTTCTTTCCGATGACCCAATCCGGGGCGTCGCGTTTCTCTTGGTCTATCGACCTGAGTACGAGAAGCTCATCCAGGATCAACCCTGGCCTAAGCTGCGACTCGATGCGAACCGGAGAGTGATCTCTGCCTTCACTGAAAACGCTGCGCAGGAGTTCATCCGGAAATCGGGTCTCATAGTGAACGCGGATCTCATGCGCGCGGTGCTGCACGAGGCTGCCGACATCGAGCAAACCGTCGGCCTTGTCCGCCCGGTGACCATGAACCTGTGCGGTCTCGTGCTGGGCCGTTTTTCGAACGGGCTGCCGCGCCGGTTTCGGGGAGGCGTCATCCGCGGCTTTCTGCGGGAGTCTCTCGCTACCAGAGGTTCGCGACGCGGCCGGAAAGCTCGTTCCCCAGCTAATCTCCGACAGCGTTACCAAGCGGCCGCGTACGATCGCCAATTTGGTAGAGGCAACGTCCCTCTCTCCCTCCGCCATTCGCGCATGTCTGCGTCGGCTGGGTGAGGGCGACCGTGCCATAGTTCGCCCCTTGGATCAATCCCAGGAAACGTGGGAGATCTCGCACGACTTTCTTGTTCCCTTGCTCGATTCAATCGTCGCTCGTCGGACGGTTTCGGTCTGGCGTCGTTTCCGCCCCTGGCTGCCTTGGACCGTCGCTGCCATCATGGGGATCGCAGCCGTTGCGATCCCATTGATGACGGGCCAGAATCCCAGAGAAGCGCTCATTACGCAGGGTTGGACGGTCAATGAGTACCAAGGCACGCTGCAGCTGCAGCGATACGACAATATTCCTCCAGTGAGCGTTCCTATCCTGCGCCGGTTGCAAATACCGTTTGTAATTAGCCTTACAGGCGACAAGGTGACTGACATATCGGCTTTGCGCGAGCTGAAGAACGTCACATGGCTTATCCTGACTAGCGCGAGATTAGTGGACGTATCGGCCTTGCGGGAGCTAACGAAGCTGACGTCGCTTTCCTTAAGTTCCTCGCGGGTGACGGACCTGTCTGCTTTAGGGGGACTCAGGGACCTAATGCGCCTCAACCTGAGCGGTGGGGAAATGAAGGACATATCGGCTTTGCAGGGGTTGAGGAACCTGAGGGATCTCGCCCTCGAAGGAACGAGCGTGGTCGACATATCGGCCTTGCGAGACCTAACGAAGCTGACGTCGCTTCTCCTCCGGAATACGAACGTCACTGACATATCAGCACTGCAGACACTGAAGGACCTAAGGAATCTCAATCTCCTTGGCACGAACGTGACGGACGTCTCGGCCTTGCGGGAGCTGAAGAATCTTACCAATCTAGAGCTCTACGGCACCAAAATTAAAGACATATCGGCCTTGGGGGAGCTCACGGGGCTAGCACGGGTCGACCTCGCGCGCACAAACGTCGCTGACATTTCGGCTTTGCGAGAGATGAAGAACCTGACCTGGCTGAGCCTTGGCAACACGAGAGTTACGGAACTTTCAGCGTTGGGGGAGCTGAAGAACCTGAGGGAGCTCTATCTGCGTGAAATGAACGTGACGGACATATCGGCCTTGGGTGAATTGAAGGGCCTGCAGGAACTCGATCTTACGGGCACGCGGGTGGCGGATATATCGTCATTGCGGGAGCTAAAGAATCTTACGTTACTCCGGCTCAGTAGCTCTAGAGTGAGAGACGTCTCCGCCCTGCGCGAGCTGAAGAGTATTACCGACCTCGAACTCGACGGAACGAAGGTTGAGAATATATCGACCCTGCGGGAACTGACAGGCCTGACGTTGCTTAAACTCGATAGAACGAATGTGACGGATGTCTCGCCGTTGCGGGGGCTGAAGAACCTGACAGCGCTCAGCCTCAGCGGCGCGAGTGTGAAGGATGTGTCAGCTTTGCGCGAGCTGAAGAATCTGAAAATTGCTCGGTAGTCACGGTCAAGTGCAATTTTTCAGCACGGTAGCGGGGGCGCACCTTCCAAAAACCAACCCGCCGGGAACTTTTCCCGCCCCGCCGGGGTCTACCTGACAAGCAGGACTCGTCGTTTGGGGCTAGAATTTGGGTAGACGACTGTGGCAGATACTACTGTTGGTCTACATATAGAGGGGTGCCTTTTCTCCCACGCGGAGGAAGATGCACTCGTCTCGGCGCTCGGCCAGGGGGCGGAAGATGCCTACGAAATCCTGATTCAGCGCTATCAGCAGCCGGTCTACAGCCTGGTGTGCCGCCTGATGAACGATCCCAGCGACGCGCCGGACATTGTGCAAGAGGTTTTTCTGAAAGTGTTCCGCAGCGTCGGTACATTCCGCGGCAACAGCAGTTTGAAGACCTGGATTTACAGGATCGCGGTCAACGAAGCCTACAATCATCGCCGTTGGTTTTGCCGGCACCAGCGTAAGGAAGTGGCGCTCGGTTCAGAAGAAGGCGCGCCGCATCACGCCGACACCATGGCTGATCCAGGGCGGTCGCCATTTGAGCAGGCGGCCGATCACGAAACGCGCGCGCTGGTGGAACAGGCGCTGGAAAAGCTGAACCCGAAGTTTCGCGCGGCGGTGGTGCTGCGCGATATCGAAGATCTGAGTTACGAGGATATCGCGACGGTCCTCAATGTTTCGCTCGGTACAGTGAAGTCGCGCATTATGCGCGGCCGCGAGGCATTGCGGAAGATCCTAGACGGCAGACTGGAGCCGGAGGCGAACGTACGTTGGTCCTCCGAAGCGGTGACTGAATAGTATGGAATGCTGGAGCGTTAGACAAAAAGTCTCGGCTTACCTGGACGACGCCGTTTCGGCGGAAGAGGGGCGCTTGCTCGAGCGTCACTTGAACACTTGCCGGGAGTGCGCTCTGGAAACCGAACGGTACTCGGGTCTGCGCGGGAAGCTGCGGTCGTTGCCACATCCGCTGCCGCCACCGGAGTTGACAACGCGCTTGCGAGTTCTGGCTTCCAAGATAAGAACGGAATCCGCCGGCGGAACCAGCCGGTGGAATCGATGGCTCAACCGTTTGGAATTGTCGCTGCATCATCTGATGCGTCCACTGGCGTTGCCGGCCGCGGGCGGATTGTGCTCGGCCGTATTTCTCTTCAGTACGCTGGTGCCGACGTTCAAGTCGGCATTCGAGCTGAATGTGTTGTCGGGCGATGTCCCGACCATGCTGAGCACGGAGCCGTTACTGAAGTTCGCCGGGCCGATCAATTTCGCCGACGGAGACGCGGTGGTTGATCTACAGCTGAACGGCCAGGGCCGAATAATGGACTTTGCGATCGTCAGCGCGCCCGGCCAGCAGGACGAAAAGCTACGCCACAGCATCGAGAACAGCCTTTTGTTCACTGAGTTTCGCCCGGCCACCACGTTCGGCCGTGGCGTCGCCAGCACGGTTCGCATTTCCTTCCGCAGCAGCCGCAGCAGCCGGATCGACGTTCGCGGATAGCGACCCACACTTCCACGCAGGCGAGCGCGGGACTATACTGCTTGAAGAGGTGACGTTATGACCAGTTCCCGCCGGCAGTTCCTCCAGATCGCGTCCGTGAGCGTAGCGGGCGTGGCGCTTGGCACGGCCCTGCATGCCGCGGATGTCCCCACGCTCGGCATGATTTTTCCGCCGGCCAACTATCCGGTGCCTCCCGAGGCGACGCTGCTGTATCCATCCGGCGTGCGGTTCCTGGCCGAAGGCGTCGGCCTGGAGAAAATGACGGCCGACGAATACGACCGGGTGTTTGGCCGGATCCTGCCGGCTGCCGAAAAGCTGGCCAAGCAGGGCGCGAACGCGATCTCGGTGATGGGAACGTCACTCACCTTTTATAAAGGCGCCGAGTTTGAGCATCAGTTGAAAGTGCAAGTGAGCAAGCTCACCGGGCTGCCGTCCACCACCATGAGTACGGGAATCGTGGAAGGCCTGAAGTCCGTGAACGCGCGCAAGGTCGCGGTGGCAACCGCCTACAACGAAGACGTGAGCCATCGGCTGAAAGTGTTTCTCGAAGAGTCGGGATTTGATGTCATATCGGTGAAGGGGCTTGGCATCGTGAGCTTCCAAGACCGCGGACCGGTGACGCCCGACGAGTTGCTCAACTTCAGCGCGAGCGTGTACGAGGGCGCGCCGAAAGCGGATGCGCTGGTGATTTCCTGCGGCGGCTTGAAGACACTGGATCTCATCGTGCCGCTGGAAAAGCGCTGCAAAGCGCCGGTGGTGTCGAGCACGCCGCACGCGTTGTGGGCCAGCGTCAGGCTGCTGGGGCTGAGCGGGCAGTCGAAGGGCTACGGCACGGTGCTGGCGAAGGGATAGACGAGGTGGCCACTCCAAGTTATCCCTACGAGACTCGGCTAGACATTTACTACCAGCCTCTGGAAGTGATCGACGAGAAAACTCTCGCGGACGCTTGCGCCTACAAGTGGTACAACCAGACGCTCTGCCAAGTGAACGGATCAGTGGTCCGTTTGGGCGTTGTGGAGGGCGAGTATCACTGGCACAAGCACGATGACGACGATGAGTTTTTCTATGTTGTTGAAGGCCAGTTATTGATCGATCTGGCGCTCGATCACGAAGATAAAACCGTGGCGTTGCACCCGAGGCAAGGTTTTGTGGTGCCCAAGGGAGTGACTCACCGGACGCGGGCTACCGAGCGCACGGTAATTTTGATGGTCGAGAACGCGGGGATCGTTCCCACCGGAAGTTAGCTCGCGGGTTACACCTTCGTAAGCAGATGCGTTGGATCGGTGACGGTGTAAACCAGAGTGCCGCCGGCGCCGGGAGTGAAAGTTTCGATCAGCAGTTGATTGTTGTCGATGTCCCGATACTCCAACGTAAGCGTGGCTTGGTCGATGATGATGTTCGCGAAGCCGTTCTGCCCCACCTGGGTGCCGTCGAGTTGGTGCGTGCGCGCGTCATAGTATCTCAAGGGCGCTTTCCTGAGATTGGGCGGACTGACTTCGACGGGCATCCCGCTATGGCCGACACAGCGTCCGAATACGGTGATTCCGCCCTTTTTGCTGAATTTGTCGTAGATGGCCAGCCGGTGCTCGTGTCCCCAGATCCATACGATTTCCTGGCCCTTAAAAAACTCCATGAGTTGTTTGGCGGGCTTAATGTAGTCATAGTCCGAGAATGCTGTGAAGTATTCGTGATGCGAGAGCAGTAAAGTAGCCTTGGGATTCTCGTGAGGCTTGACGGTGTCGCGCAGCCAGGACAGCAGAGTTTGTTCGAGGTGGCAATCGCCGCCGATAAAAGGAATCGTGTTGATCCAGGGGATCTGGCTGAGGATGGGAATGCCCACGGAGTTGTATCCGGTATCGATAGCGAGAATGCGCCAGTGATCCGTCTCCAGCGAGAAAAAACTGGCAGTTTGTCCGCCGTCTTCGCCTTTCATCCCCAGCGAGGGCAGAAATGTTGTGAAGTATGGTTTACCATTTGCGTACATTTCATGGTTGCCGTTCAGCGCGAAGCTTCCGTGGCGTCCGTGCGGCCACCTTACGCCCTGATATCCGTTGGCTGACTTTCCAAAGCAGTTCTCCTCGATTTCCTGGTAATCGCCGACATAATAAACGTCACCAAGATGAATGGTGAGATCGGGCCATTCGCTCTCCGGTTTGAGATCGCACATCAGTTCCGCGATAGTCTGGGCTTCTTGCGTGCCAGTGCCCCAATCGCCCGCGACGGCGATAGTAACTTTGTCCCCGGGCGCCGCGCTTATCGGGTAAACTCCGCTATTGCCGCTGCCCCTGTAATCGGGAAACGGATAACGCCTGTGAAACACATATTTGAAGTAATTCCGGATCCACGCCCAAAGATTGTTCGAGAAAAAGGCAGCCAGGCTGGGAAAGTCGGAAACCGGAGCGCGCGTTTTCATTGCGCTATGGAAATGATTGACGAGCGCGTAGCGGCCAACCGTGGGCGAGGCTTTCAGCGGTGTGAGGCTGGCGGCGGCCTTCCGGGGGCCGGGCAACGTTGCGTTATTTGCCATGGTCCCCGTTTTCCTAGCTGGTCGGCGATCGCCCGGCCTGGATAGATTGCTGCAATGTTTCGCGGACTTTGTCGATCATCCGCGGCACTTCGTCCCCGTGCGCCACGGGCCCGTGGCCTGCCACGATGATGCGCGGGCGAAGCGCGGCGACGCGATCCAACGACGTGAGCCATACGCGCCAATCGCCGATAGAGCCGGCATCGAGATTCGCCAGATAGCCATTGATCAGACAGTCGCCGCAGTACAGCGCGCCATCGGACGGCACGTACACGGAAATATTGCTCGGCGTATGGCCGGGCGTCAGCAGAACTTCGATTTCGCAAGCTCCAAGATCCATGCAGCAGTCCCCGATGATCGGACAATTTGGATTGGCCAGGCGAGTTCCGTGGTAAAAGACTTGCGCATCCTGATTCGCGCGGCGCGCAGAGTTGGAGATTTCCCCCTTGAACTCGGCCATTTCCTGGCGAAATTCATCCTCCGTTCGCTGGATGTTCGCGTGTCCGTAAACGTCGATGCCGCGCGCGCGGAAGTAGCCATTGCCGCCGATGTGATCGAAGTGGTGCTCGGTGTCGAGCACCAGCATGCGGTTGGAAGGCCGCGCCGTGCTGGCGTAGCCGTGAATGGTGGCAGCGGCCGCGGCATTGGCGCCGGTGTCGATGATGAGCGTAGTTTCATCGCCGGTGATAAAGCCGGCGTTCACGCTCCAGGGCGGCAGATAGCAGAGGCCCGTGACGGCGAAGCAGCGATTCGAAAGGCGCATCCAAAGAAGAATTCAGAATACAGAATTCAGAATTCAGAATACAGAATCCTGAGACATGAGAACGGTACCGAGCGATACGGAGAATTCCGACAATCTGAATTCTGACTTCTGGATTCTGACTTCTGTCTTCCTCATTTTCCGTCCACCGAGAACGCGAGCAGCATATTGCCAGGGACGCCGCCGCCAGCCGAGTACCCGGAGTTAACGAACAGCATGCCGCCGCCGATCACCGGGCCGGGACCGTCCATGGAGCCGCCGTGCGCCTCCACGCCATTCACAGTCTGGTATGGTCCGATGGTGTCTTTGTCCCAAAGAATGGAACCATCGGTGGTGGAGTAAGCGCGCAGATGTCCGTCTACGGAGCCGGAGAACACGACACCGGGAATCGCGGTGACTGCTGCCGATTGCGCGGGACTGCATCGCTTGCGATCGCCGCACGCCGCCGGTGGCGTGTACCAGACTTGCTTGCCGGTATCCAGACGCAGCGCGAACATGCCGCCGCCCATGTTCGGATCGACATCGGTGCTGAGGCTAAAAGGGACGGGGATGCGGCCCAGATCCGCAAGCGCTACGTAAACATTGGTGCCGTCCGTGGCCGAGCCCCACTGCACTCCGCCATTGGTGCCGCCCTTGCCGACGCGGACGCTCCATATCACTTCACCTTGATTATCGGGATCGACGGCGTGCACCAAGCCGGACTTCTGCCCGGCGACCAGCGCGCGCTTGCCGTTCGCGAGATCAACAAGAATGGGACCGGAGCTGAAGTCGAAGTCGGGGCCATTCGACCCGGGACAATTCGTTTTGTCGGGCAGACGGCAGGCGGACGTGTAGGCGTCCGACGGCGTCATCTGGCGTGACCAAAGAATCTTGCCGGTGTCGAGAGCGAAGGCCACGAACGCGTCGCTCATGCGGCTGGTGGGATCGCTGTAGTTGTCGCCGGTAGTCGCATACAGGACGTTGTGTATGACGTCGATTGAGGGGCTGCTCCAAATGGGCGCGCCGGAAGGTCCCCAAAGCTGCGTCCCAATCTTGTTCTTTTTGGTTTTGTGGGCCTGGTCCGGGATGGTGTAGGTTTTCCAGAGCTGCTTGCCGGTGGAGGCGTCCAGCGCGACCATGCTTCCGCGGAAGCGGCAGCACTCATACTCGGGCGATGCGCCGGCTCCTTCTTCCCCCGATGCTACGGGAACGTACAGCCGGTTGTTATAGAAGATCGGCGAGCCAGTGATACGCGCGACCGGAAACGTGTCCACCCTGGTCTTCCAAAACTGCTTGCCGGTCATGGCATCCACGGCGTAGGCGAACGCGCTGCTATCGCCGAAGAATGCGGCATAGCGCGGGCCGAACTGAGTCTGGACGCGGCCGATACTGATGGCCGCTCGCACGCCGCCTGCCGCGTTGAAGACCCAGCGAATGCAGCCCGAGGAGGCATCCAGCGAATAGACCACGCCGCTGGTGCTGCCGATGAAGATGCGCCCGCTCGCGAGCGAAGCGTGCGCGTTGGAGTCGATGGTGGCCGGAAATCCGAAGGCCCACTTGACCTTCAACCGGCTAACATCGGCCGGGCTGATTCCAGCTTGCGCGGCAGTCTGAAAGCGCGTGTTCAATAGATCCAAGCCCCATCCGTTCCAGAACGGCCCAGTCTCGGGATTGGTGAATTCAGGAGCCTGTCCGGTACACATGGCGGCCGGCGCGGGCGCCGTATCCAGAGGATGCTCGAAGGATTTACCAGTGATGAATTCGGCGATGGCGCGCCGCTCAGCGGCCGTGCGGCGGTTGGCCATCGAGATCATGGGACCCGATTCCATGGCCGCCAGCACGCGCTCGGCCGACATGGCGTGCAGAGCTTCGTGAGTGGGAGCGCGTTCGGCCCCGGCGTCGTGACAGGGCGCGCAACTGCGCTGGTAGAGTGCGGCTCCGTCTTCCGCGGAAACAAAACGGGCAGACCAGAACAGCAGCAGGGAACTCGCGGCCATGCGGAGCGGAAATGTCATCTCGGGAAGGATTTTATCATGCTGCGGGCTATTCGAATGGCAGCCCGGCGTAATTCTCCGCCAGCGCGGCCATTCCAGCGCGAGAGCTGGTGATGTAATCGAGCTCGGCGAGTTGACGATGCCGGTCAAAGCCGTCGTCGCCTGGGAACAGGTGCAGCATGGACGTCATCCACCACGAGAAGCGCTGGACTTTCCAGAGTGCGGCGAAGACATTTGGCGGAATATTGGTCCAAAATATCGTGGCGGCCGGATTTGTAGAAGGCTTCCAGCGCCTGGGATAGGACGCGCACGTCCGAGATCGCGAGGTTCAACCCCTTGGCGCCGGTGGGCGGCACGATGTGCGCGGCGTCGCCCGCCAGGAACAGCCGGCCGTACTGCATCGGCTCGATCACGAAGCTACGCATTCCGGTGACGCCTTTCTGAATCACGGGGCCAACCGCGGGCGCCCAACCATCCTCGGTTCGCATGCGCGCGCATAGCTCCTCCCACACGCGATGGTCGGGCCATTGGGCGAGATCCTCGTCGGGCGCGCATTGCAAATACAAACGGGTGATCTGCGGCGATCGCATGCTGAAAAGCGCGAACCCGCGCTGAGTGATAGGTGTAGATCAAGCTCCTCGGAAGTGGGCGCCGCTTCGGCCAGAATGCCAAGCCACGCGAACGGATAAACGCGCTCATAGGCTGTGATCACTCCCGCCGGGACTGATGGACGCACACGCCATGAAAGCCGTCGCAGCCGGCGATGAAGTCGCAAACCAATTCGTCCGCCACGCCGCCGTTGCGGTAACGGATCTTCGGGAGCGCCGAATCAAGATCGTGCAACGAGAGATCGTCCACTTCAAAAACAATCTGACCGCCCGCTTGAAGCCGCGCCTCGACCAGATCCTTCACCACTTCCTGCTGCGCGTACACCGTGATCGCGCGGCCGCCGGTGAGCTCAGCCATGTCGATGCGATGCCTGCGGCCGCCGAAGCTGAACCAGACGCCATCGTGCCGCAATCCTTCGCGCTGCAGGCGCTCCCCGACGCCGGTCTCGATCATCAGGTCGACTGTGCCTTGTTCCAGCACGCCCGCGCGCACGCGCTCTTCGATATATTTGCGGCTGCGGCATTCGAGAATGATGGACTCGATGCCTCGCAAGTGGAGCAGGTGAGAGAGCATCAGGCCGGCTGGCCCCGCGCCGACGATACCGACTTGGGTTCGCATGTATGTTTTCCTTGGCCTCCTTAACTTACCAGCGAGCAATGCGCGCGCGTAGAATTGAAGTAATGAATCCGCACCTCGACGCCTGGCCGGAGCTCCCGCTGGCCGCCTGGCAGGACACCTACGACACGCTGCACATGTGGACGCAGATCGTCGGAAAGATCCGCATGACGCTGACGCCGCTGATCAATCACTATTGGAACGCGACGCTATATGTGAGCGCGCGCGGGCTGACCACGTCGGCGATTCCTTATGCGCGTGGGATCTTTGAAATCGAATTCGATTTCATTGGGCACAAGCTGGTGATCCAAACCAGCGAGGGCGAGGTTCGGACTCTGGAACTGGCGCCGCGCACCGTCGCGGATTTCTATGCGGAAGTGATGAGCACGCTGGCGGCGCTCAAGATCGACGTACAGATTCACGCGCATCCGGACGAGGTCGCGAATCCGATTCCGTTCGCCGACGATCGCACGCACAAGTCCTATGATCGGGAATACGTCGACAGGTTCCGGCGCCTGCTGATTTCGGTGGATAAAGTGCTGAAGAATTTTCGCGCGCGGTTCATCGGCAAGTGCAGTCCGGTGCATTTCTTCTGGGGCAGCTTCGATATCGCTGTGACGCGATTCTCGGGGCGTCGTGCGCCGCCGCGGTCCGATGCCCAAATACAGGAGATGATGCAGGAGGCTTACTCGCACGAAGTGAGCAGCGCCGGATTTTGGCCCGGTGGAGGCGATATTAAGGGTCCTGCGTTCTACTCCTATACGACGCCCGAGCCGGCGGGATTCAAAACCTACGCGGTGCTCCCGAAGCCGGCGTTCTATCACACCGGCATCGGCGAGTTCCTTCTGATGTACGATGACATCCGCGGCGCGGAGTCACCGGAAGCGCGAGCTTATGGAGTTTTTGCAGACGACCTACGAGGCCGGAGCAAATCTAGCCAAGTGGGATCGAGCCGCGCTCGAAAGAGAGGATAATATGGCCAGCCAGTGTACACATCTAAATCAAATCAGAGTTACCAAGCCCTCGAAACATGTTTGCGAGGAATGCATCAAGATGGGCGATTCGTGGGTGCATCTGCGAATGTGCCTGGAGTGCGGCAACGTGGCCTGCTGCGATTCTTCGAAGAACAAACATGCGACCAAGCATTTTCATGCGTCGCACCATCCGCTGATACGGTCGATTGAGCCGGGCGAGCGCTGGATCTGGTGCTATGTGGATGAGATCGCGGCCGGTGAGGTTCAGGGCTGAAGGTGAAGCTGGCCGGCGTTGGCGAGCCGGTGGCACTCGCAAGCGATTTCCCAGTCTTCGTCGGCGCGGATCACGAGCACTTGAACCCTTGAGTCGTTGCTCGCGATGTTTTGGTCGAGCTCGGGCGCGGTGTTCTTGGCCGCATCCAGCTTCAGCCCGAGGAAAGCAAACTGATCGCACACTTCCTTGCGCAGCGGAGCGCAATTCTCGCCGACGCCGCCGGTGAAGACGATGGCGTCCACGCCGCCCAGGACCCCCAACATCCCGCCGATCTCTCGCACCAGGCGGTGCGCGTAGATGTCGTACGCCAGGCGCGCCCGCTGGTTTCCGGCCTGAATCGCTTCCAGAGTTTCGCGCATGTCGCCGGACTTGCCGGATACGCCCAGCAGTCCAGACTGCCGGTTCAGAATGTCATCGATTTGATCGGCCGTATAACCATGTCGCCGGATCAAATACACCAGGATGCTGGGGTCGATGGAGCCGGAACGCGTGCCCATCATGAGTCCTTCCAGCGGCGTGAGACCCATGCTGGTGTCCATGCTCTTGCCCCCGGCCACCGCGGTGACCGATGCGCCGTTGCCAAGATGGCAGACGATGAGCCGTAGCGCGCTCGCGGATGTATTCAGCAACTCTGCGCTGCGCCGGGTCGCGTATTGCACGCTGATGCCGTGGAATCCATAGCGCCGGATGCCCTCATCGAGCCAGGAATAAGGTCCCGCATAGACGTAAGCGCGCGGCTCCAGCGTTGAGTGAAACGCGGTGTCGAACACCGCCACTTGCGGCACGGCCGTGCCGACCACGCGGTCGATGGTCTGAATGGCTTCCAACTGAGCGCGGTTGTGCGCGGGAGCGAATTGAGCCTGTTCTGCGATGCCGGCGCGAACTTCGGGCGTGATCAAAATGCTAGCGCGGTATTTGGCGCCGCCGTGGACGATGCGATGACCCACCACTTCAATCTCGGCCGGCGAATCGATGGCCTTCGTCGCGCCTTGCCATAGCGAGCGCAGAACCGGTTCCAGGATGGCGGCCGGTGTGTCGCCTTGGATGGTGCTGGTGGTGCTTTCGCCTCCGGAGCGCGTGATCTTTACCTCAGCATTCCCTGAATGCTGGCCCCAGTCCGCCCTAGCGCTCCACAATGGTTCCAAGCGAACTTCTGGAAGCGAAGCCGGCAAATTTTGGAACCAGCATTTGAAGGTGCTGGAGCCACCGTTGATTACCAGAGTTTTCACAGAAGAGCGCCCGGCGCTAAGTCTTGCCCGGCTTGGCCGGCGCCGGCGGCATGTAGCCTTGCAGCGAATACTTGTGATCGCGGTAGTATTTGCCGGCGTCGTTCAAGTTCCAGGAGTCCGCGGGATGGCAAAACGAGCATTCCTTCTTGGTTCGGCGCGCGTATTCCGGTTTGGCAACGCCGGTGGCCGTACTGAAGAAGAGAGCGCCGGAGAAGATGCCGGCCAGCGCGAGAATTTCAACAAGCCTACGCATGATCGTGGGGTCGCATGGCGTGCGCTATGCACCTATCACGTGAGTTTAGCACTCGCCGGCGAGTGCGCGGCGCCAGAGTCTACCTGGCCAACTTGACCGAAGATAACTTCGTTTCAAACAGTATTGGCTTCATTTGTTTCGCGAACTCCATCTCTGAGAACTGAGCCGCATACGCCTGCAACTTGCGCGGGTCGAGTTCGGCTTCGCGATCATCCCAGCGCTCCACCGCCTGCAGTAGACCCTCGACTTCGTCATAGAGGAGGCCCCCAAATTCAGGCACGATTTCGAGCGCGCCACCTCTCGCCAGCCCAATTACCGGCTTGCCGCTCGCGAGCGCTTCCACCGCGGTGATTCCGAAGTCTTCTTCGCCGGGCACAAGAAACGCACGGCACCGGGCATAGAGATCCCGCAAGTCCTCAGCCGGGACGTGGCCGCAGAACTCGATATTTGTCGCGGCGGATCGTCTTAGCGCTTTGTACTCCGGTCCGTCGCCCACCACCCGGAGCTTGCGTCCATTTTGATTGAAGGCTCGCACCGCGGCATCCACGCGCTTGTACGGCACCAATTCGGAAACGATCAGATAGTAATCCTCGGATGGTCTCCAGTAGAATGTCTCCACGCGCACTGGGGGACGCACCACGCGTGACTCGCGCCGATAAGTCTTCCAAATCCGCCGCCCAACGTTCTCGCTGTTAGCGACAAACTGGTCCACACGCGCCGCCGAGGCGTAGTCCCATAACCGCAGATAGTTCGCCAGAGGGGTCATCAACGCGCGCTTCCAACGGCGTTGTGTCCACTCATTGCGATACGCGGGATACATATCCCACAGATATCGCATGGGCGTGTGGCAGTAACAGACATGCCGCGTGTTCGATGACGTGATCACGCCCTTGGCCGGGCCCGATTCGCTGCTAATTACCAAGTCATAGCCGCGCAGATCGAAACTCTCGAGCGCCAGCGGCATCAAGGGCAACAACGAGCGATATGCTGTGCGGAACGGCTGCAAAAACGAGGCCTGCACGCGATGCGCGCGAATTGTGTCCGAGACGCGATCCGGATCGTAAAACAGCGTGAACACATCGGCGTCCGGCAGCATGCGGCACAGCGCCTCAACGACTTTCTCGCCGCCGCGCATGTTCAGCAACCAGTAATGGACGATGGCGGTGCGCATGAAGCGTTTCACCTGAAATAAATGCCTCAATAGTAGTGTGTCGCGCAGCGAGCCGGCGCTTGTTTGTAGCTTGTATCTTTCTTGTAAAATCCTCGCATTTCGCGCTTTCACCTCTTGGATTCTCCTTCTTCATCGCTTACCCTGACAACGAAGCCAGTGCCTATGACCGAAGATTTGAGTTACGTCGAAGTGAGTTCCGATACGCCTTTAGCCGATTTCGAACTGCCGCTACGCCGAACGTTTTATCCGCTGGGATATCCGCTCGTTCTAGAAACCAATTCGCCGGACGTGATTCGCGCGGCCGAGGAAGGTTGGGGCGAGTTTGAACGACTGTTTGCCGAGGAACCGGTGCGCGCTTGTCTGGCAGTGTCCGAGGGCGATTCAGAATCGCCGCTGCCGCAGCCGGTGTTCCGCGCGCGAGAACATCTGATGTCGATCGTGGCCGGTCCGGAGAACTTCATGCTGTGCGATTTCGACCGAGGCTTTGCCTTTGGCTGGGTGACGCGCAGCACAGCCGCGGATCACCCTTTGCTGCGCTATCAGTTTCTGACCGCCGGAGCAGCCACCCTGGGGGAGCAGCGGGCGATGGCTCCGCTGCATGGCGCGCTGGTGGTGCGGAATGGGACTGGTGTCATGTTGTGCGGTGAATCATTCGCCGGCAAGAGTACCTTGGCATATGCTTGCGCCCGGGCCGGATGGACCTACGTGAGTGATGACGGCGCATTTCTGGTGCGCGACCGCGACGACCGCTACGCGATTGGAGACCCTTCCAACATTCGCTTCCGGACAGATGCCCCGGATTTGTTCGCGGAGTTGGCCGATCATCTTCCGACGGTCCGGCCGAACGGCAAAATCGCCATTGAAGTTCGCACACGCGACTTAGGCCTATCAACCGCGCCGGGCTGCGTTGTGGATCACGTGGTCTTCCTGGAGCGCGGACAACCCGATGAAGCAGTGCAAGCCTCCATTCACCGCTGCGTCGCAGATCGGTTCCGAGAGAACTGGGTGCGCTGCGCCAGCCTCGGAAGAGCCGAAATACGGACGGCGCAGCGGCGTTGCCATGAACGGTTGTTACGCGCTGGCCTCTGGAGGATGCAGTACTCCGATCTCGATGATGCAGTCGCACGGCTGGGACAGCTCGTGGATGGGGCCTGATCATGACCCAGAAATTCCTTGTATTCCTCGTCTCCCTCATCTTCCCTTTCCCCGCCTTTTCCCAGCTCGCCGGCATCGTCGGAATTGTTTCCGATCCTTCGGGCGCTGCGATTATCGGCGCTACGGTCCAGGCAACCAACGCAGGTACGGGTCTGGAGTGGCGGGTGAAGACGCGCGAGCAAGGCGACTATTCGTTCGAACTGCTTCCACCCGGCGTGTATGTGGTGGAAGGCTCGGCGGCGGGGTTCTCTCCTGCGCGAGCGGCCGACGTCCAGTTGCTGGTGAACGCGACATCCCGCATCGATTTTCGCTTAACCTTGGAGGCCATCAAGGAGAACGTCCGTGTGGAGGCGCAGGCGCCGCTGGTGGAGACTGAAACATCCGAGCAAGGTCTGGTTGTCGCCGGACAGATGATCGGCGACCTGCCGCTCAATGGACGAGATTTCCTGCGGTTGGCAAGGCTGGCGCCGGGCGTTTCCGGCGCGACGGATAATCCCGCGTCGCCCGCCGGACCGTTTAATGTCAGTGGCCAACGCGACCTTTCCAATAACATCATGATCGACGGGATCAATGTAAATGCGGGCGGCAGCGCCAATGGACGCATCAGCCTGGCGCCGGGCAACGACCCGGCCGTCGGTCAATCCGGTAGCAGCATGGGGCTGGTGTCGGTGGATGCGGTTTCCGAGTTCAAAGTGCAGACCCAGACGCAAAGCGCCGAATTCGGCAGTTTTTCCGGAGCCGTAATCAATGTAGACACCAAGAGCGGCAGCAACCAGTTTCACGGCAGCGCCTACGAGTTTCTGCGCAATAGCGACCTGGACGCCAACGACTTTTTCAACAATGCCAACGGTGTTCCCAAGGCGCCTGCGCGCAATAACTTTTTCGGCGGCACAGTCGGTGGGCCGATCCACAAGGACCGGACGTTCTTCTTCGTGTCATTCGAAGGACTGCGGCAGGCGGTGGGAGTAAGTGCCAATGCGCGCGTGCCGTCGTTGGCCGCTCGCGCCGAGGCCAGCCCATTGATCAAGCCTCTGATCGACGAGTACCCCTTGCCAAACGGCCCTGCTAACGGAGATGGCAGCGCCAGCTTTTTCGGTACCGCGACCAATCTGATCAATGAAACGGATTTTAGCGCCCGTTTGGACCACCGCTTTTCCGACAGCGACGATTTCTTCGCACGCTACTCGTTCAGCGATTCGCTGGGTCTGCTTCGGGAGTTCTATCTCAATGAACTTTCCCGCAACCGCACCAGGATCCAAAGCGTAAGTCTTTCCGAGGTGCATCGCGCCACTCCGCAGCTCTTCAACGAGGCGCGCTTCGGATTCGTGCGCAGCTCCAATGGCACGATTGGCGCGGCCGACAACTTCGGCGGCGCTGAGGCGATCCCGCTGAATGCGGCGGGCGACGCTACTGTGCCGGGAATTTATATCTTCAGCCTGCCCTTTGCCGAATCGCCCAATCCCCCGGAGTTTCAGAACAACAACTTGTTCAGCTTCAAAGACGACGTCACGTACATCCACGGGCGGAACGATTTCAAGTTCGGTTTTTGGGTGCGGCGCGTGCAGGATAACCCCAATCTTCAGCCGCTTTTGAGCGGCGTGTACTTTTTCAATACGGTCGCCGACTTACTCAACAACAATCCCGCCTCTTTCTTCAATCAAGCCGCCGAAACCGATTTCGGCATACGGTTCACCAATCTGGCTTTTTACATTCAGGATGACGTCCGTATTACGCCTCGCTTGAAGCTCAACCTCGGGCTGCGGTACGAACTCGACACGGTGCCTACCGAGGCCCACGGCCGGTTTAGTCCTATCGTGGGGCTGAACAATATCGCCAGCGCAACGTTAGGATCTCCGGGCGCGCCCATTCACAATGGCGACCATGATAACTTTGCCCCTCGTCTGGGCTTCGCCTACCAACTGACGAAAGACGCCAAGACCGTGCTGCGCGGCGGCGCCGGCATCTATTACGATCTGCCTACCGTCAATGCGACGCAGTTAGCATTCGGGCCGCCTTTCAAGATCACTAATTTTGTCCTTGGGACCGCGTCCGGAGGTCCTGTGACTGTGCCTGTCGACCCGTCATTGTTGGTCAGCACAATCACCGGCATGCCGCCGTTCGGCAGCGCCTTGGTCTACGATCCCACGCACTTTCGAACGCCGTTCGCTTATGAATACAACCTGAACTTGCAGAGGCAGCTTGGCAGGGACACGGTTATTCAAGCCAGCTACATCGGCTCACTTGGGCGGCATTTGATTCGCGTGCAGCCTTTGAACCTGATCGATCCGGCTACCGGCATGGCGCCGAATACGAATTTCTCGGCAGGCGCGCTTGAACTGATTGAGACCGACGCGTCCTCGAACTACAATGCGTTGCAGGCCAACGTGACACGGCGGCTGGCTCACGGTCTGGAACTGACAGCCTCTTACACTTGGGCGCATTCGCTCGACGATGCTTCCAACCCCACCGGCACTTCCCTTAACTCGTCTTTCACGGGTTCCAATCCCTACGATTTTCACGCGGAGTACGCCTCGAGCGACTTCGATATCCGGCACAACGGGGTGGTGGCCGCCACTTACGAACTGCCGGTCAAATCCGAGCACTTCCGAAGGCTTGTTGAAGGATGGGCGCTCTCGGGTGTATTCACGGCACAAACGGGCGTGCCATACACGCCGCTGATCGGCGAGGACATTGCCGGTAATGGCGACCAGTTTGCCGCCAACAATCAGCGTCCCAATCTAGTCGCCGGCCAGCCGCTCTACATCACCTCTTCGGCGCCGCCGTATCGTGTCGCAAATCCGGCCGCCTTCGCTCTACCGGCGGCAGGCACTTACGGCGATGCAGGCCGTAACATCCTACGAGCCCCCGGCCTCGAACAACTCGATGTGAGTCTGCTCAAGACGACGAAGATAACCGAGCGGATTTCCGCGCAGTTCCGCGTGGAATTCTTCAACGTGTTGAACCATCCTAACTTCGCGAGTCCGGCGGCATCCGCGAACAACCTGCTGACAGCGGGAAGTTCGTTCGGATTGTCACAGGAGATGGCCAACATGTCGAGCGGCGGATTGCTCTCGCCTCTTTTCAACAGCGGCGGCCCGCGTAGCATTCAATTCGCTCTGAAGCTGTTGTTCTGAGCCTCGATCAAAGGAGCAAACGATGGCAACCGATGTAGTTGGCGTTCGACAGAACACGGGGCAGAGCCGCGTGCGCGCGCTTCCCGTTGCCATCAACTTGCTGTATGCGCTGGAACCCGTGGTGGCGGTGCTGTGTCTGATTTGTCTGTCGCCTTTTCTGCTGATTCTGGCGGTGGCCATCCGTGTAGCGTCGGGAGCGTCACCGCTGGTGGCTCACCGGCGGGTTGGCCGTCACGGAAAGACACTCTGGGTTTACAAGTTCCGTAGCATGTGGCCTCGCGGTGGGTACGCGCACAGGTCAGCGTTTCTGGTCGAGAAGGTGGCGGACGATGAGCCCAAGCCCAAGCTGGGCCCAGACCCGCGAGTGACCAGCGACTTTGCGGCTTTCTGCCGGCGGCATTCTCTCGACGAGCTTCCACAATTGGCGCAGGTGGCCGCGGGCCGGATGTCGATGGTGGGGCCCCGGCCGATCACACAATTTGAGCTCGACGAATACTACGATCCGGACGCGATAGAGGTGTTGTCCGTGAAACCGGGACTGACTGGCCTGTGGCAAATTCGCGGACGCAGCCGGCTCACGTACCGCCAGCGAAAACGCTTCGATCTCTTCCTGGTCCGCCGGTTTTCCGCCGGCTTGTATTTCCGGATTATGGCGCTCACCATTCCCGACGTGGTATTCGCCAAGGACGCCTGGTAATCATGAACCTCATCTTCAGAATTTGCTGTTTGTTCGCTGCTCGGCGCAACGGAACTGTTTTGCCACCGGCGCGGACGATTCCGCGGACGCCGCGAAATCCCTCGGCATCTCATTTTCAAGCGGCACAGGTTCCACGCTGATACTGGAGCGGGATGGAAAACGCTATCAGGTGGACGTGGCAACGAAGACGGTTCAAGAGATCGGCCCAGGAGCGGAGCCTGCGGCGGAGCCGGCTGCGGCTCTGTTCCAGCAGAACTGCGCGACGTGTCACGGTTCCAATGGCAAAGGCCTGGCAGCGGTGCATACGCCGGATTTTACGAACCCCTCTTTGCAGCGCAGTCTCAGCGACCAGGACATCGGCAATGCCATTCGGAACGGCAAGGGCGGCGGCCGGATGCCCGCTTGGTCAGGCAGGTTAACGGACACGCAGATTCAGAGTCTCTCCACCTACATCCGTTCCTTCGCGGGTGGCGGCGCTGCTGGCGCTAGTTCTTCTTCCGGGCAGCCGCAGGAAAGCCGCAGCACGATCTATGAACCCGGCGATGATGTGCTGTTTAGTCTGCCCACCGGCCGCGCCGTCGACGCACATGGACTCTACGTCAACTTCGCCCATCGCTTCCCCTACGATGCCGCGTTTACGGGCCAAGGCCGGGGCGGGGAACTGTTCGGCTTGGACAACTTCGCGCTTGCTTCTCTCGGCCTTCGCTACGGCGTTACCGCCAGATTGTCTGTCAGCATCTTCCGCTCGCCGACGGAGATCGGCCGGCCTATCCAGCTGATGGCGGCGTACAACATTTTCGACGAACACCATGAAGATCCCCTGAACCTGACAGTGCGCGTCTCCATCGAAGGCCAGAACAATTTCCGCAAGAGCTACACCCGGAATATCGAGGGGATCTTCTCGCGCAGCATAACCTCGCGAGCTCAGTTCTACGTGGTCCCGACATTGTCATTCGATGCCCGGGCTCTGGCACAGGCCACTGGTTTTACCTCTGCGGATATTCCGGATCTACCGGGCGTGAACACCTTCTCGATCGGCGTTGGCGCCGCTTACGATATCCGGCCGACAGTGGCATTGGTCGCCGAGGTGATTCCGACCTTGCTGAACGCGAGCGAACTGGGCATCCATCGGCCGGCATATTCATTCGGAATTCAGAAGAGGCTATTCCGTCACGCCTTTACTCTCGGGCTTACAACCAGTCCCGGCGTCACGGTTTCACAGCGTGCGGGGACGCGCGCGGAATTCCTGGGGGAGCCATCGGCGGACACGCCCGGCGGCCTATTTTTCGGCTTCGATCTGATGCGCCAGATTCACTGAGACTGGTGTTCGGTTCGCCAACAGGAAGCGCACCAGCACGCCGGCGATTGCGCACAGCACCGCCGCTAGCATCAATACCGGCGGATAACCGAAGCGCCGCAACAACAGTCCCGATACGCCCGCGGCAATTGCCTGGACGCTTGAGGCCACCAGGAAGTACAGGGCTGAGACGCCGTTACGCTCCTTCTCGGACACCGAGTCCATCAGGTACTGGAACATGCCGGGTTCACTCATGTTCTGAATCACCATGTACGCGCCGTAAGCGATGGCCGCCGTTGTTTGCCCGCCAGATGCGGCCAGGCAGGCCAGCGCGGCCGCCGACAGCAGTTGCATCCGCGAGATTCCCCGGATCAAGCCGGTGGCGCGGAAACACCAGCGGGGCAGCAAGGATCGCGAGAGCCTGTCCGAGTTGCGACCACGAGAACACCAGGCCGATTCGCTCTACCGGCATGTGCAAGCGTTCGAAAAAGGCGCTGAAGAACGGATTGAAGACGCCCGTTCCCAGACTCCAAACTGCCGCGGCCGCCAGGAAATAGATCACCTCCGGCGAAGGACGGCGGAGCTGGCGGCTTTCTCGCACGGATGCAAGCTGGGCGCGCGATCGAAGCTTGAATGAGGAGGAGAGTCCCAGCAGCGCGATGGCGCAACCGATCCACAGCGCAGCGCGATACTGAACGACTGCGGACGTACGGGGCGCGAGCCGCGCCATCCAACCTGGCAGGCGTCCGCCAACGGCGCCACCGAGAATTCCGATCCCGATGCCGGAGGAACAGATGATGCTGAAGCCCGCGCCTCGATTCCGTTCGTTGGTCAATTCAGCCACGGCCGGAGACATGATCACTGCCCACATCACGGAAACGGCGCCATAGAGGAAGGCGCAGCCGAGCAGCAGCGGCGCAGGCAATCCCGCGGCCAGGATCGCCGCCAGGCCCGGAATGATGGTGAAGCACGCGATCATGGAAGCGCGCAGCCCCAGCCATTGGATCGCGATGCCAGCCGGCAAGGAGCCCACGCACGCCGCCCGCCATCATGCAGGCGCTGACCAGACCGAGGAACGGCTCGCTATAGCCGAGCTTCAGCAGATAAAGATTAAATAGCAGGAAGAAAATGAAGAACCCGAAATCGAAGTAGGCCGACGCCATGAAGAAAGACCAGAACTCGCCACTCAGGTCCAAACGGCTCCAGGCCCACACCGTCCCGCTCCACAGAGTGGGAACCATCGCCCGCGTGTGGTGCCACACTCGAGAGGTCACAAACAGCCAGTAGCGCGCGGCACTGCGCAAACGAACTTGCCAGCCGATGACAGGCGTCGGGCAGATGCACCGAGTCCAGCGGCCCTGGAAGTTGCAGCGGCATCAACCTGCGCCGCAGAACCCGCAGCCGCGAGATGCCGGGATCCAGCAGGCTGAGATGCAGCCACAATTCGTGCTTGGTGGGGTGAAATAGATTTACGCCCGGCGTGCGCGCATACGTCGCGAGCCAGGCGCGCACCGGCTCCGGTAATTGCTCGATCTCCTCTTGAGCGATGGCGGGCAGACGGCAGCCAAACCACTGGCGGGCGATGGCGAAGCAGACCGCCTCCACTCGCCGCAGCGGTTGGTCGTGCGCATCGCGCCAAATGCGCCAGAATTCGGCATCAAAAGTGTTTTCGAGAAAGTACGCGATCTCATAAATGTGCGACGGCCGCAAATCCCCGCGTAGCAGATGGCGTAGCGCGTGCGCCGCGGCATAACCTGGTAGATCGATGGGGGCGAGCGATGTAAACGCCAGCTCGTCGAGAGTGCGCCGCTGGCGGCGCTGCCAGAAATCCTCAACGCATGGGACCGCAAAGCCCTCGGTGTCCGCATCCCACAGGCGAAAGTGCAACTCCAACGACAGCGGCATTTCGGGATCGAAATGGTCGCCGCGCCATTCCCAGCCGGTCTTGCGGATCAACGTAGGCAGGTGATCCACAGGATGCCGAGCCTCGCCGTCAAAAGGCTGGTAGCCAAGTTTGAGCGCGACGTCGAGGGCGGCGTGGACCTGGTCGCGCGGGAAAAGCAAATCCAGGTCGCCCTGCACGCGATGGCGCGGGTCGGCCACAAAACCAGGAGCGTGGGTAAACCCCTTCAGGGTGACGAACTCGAGTCCCGCGGCTTCGAACGCGTCGCCGACCTGGCGATGCACCAGCTTCGTGCGCCGCCAGCGTTCCGAGTTGTTCACCAGATCCCGATCGAAACGGTCCCGAACCCAAGCCGGCAAATGATCCCCACAACGAAGCGCGAACGGAATCGCCAGTTGGTTGCGGTGGCAGAAGTCGATCAACTGATTCCACTCAGCGTCGGTCAGGCCGCTGACCGCTTCAAAACTTGGGGCATCAAACCGCAGGGCATCGAAGACCGCTTGCGCGTAAACGGGAATGCGGCGCGACGGCGTCACAAGGTACGCCCCACTGCATCCAACACTTCCGAGCGGTATCGGTCAAGCGAAAAGCGAGCCGCGAAAGCCGCCTGAGCGCGCGCGGAAATGCAATCGAGGAATGCGCCGCCATCGGAGAAAAGCTGCAACAAGTTTGAAGCTAAATCCCGCGCTGTCGGCGCCGACAGCACTCCAGTAACGCCGTCCTCGATGATCTCGGGTATCCCGCCGGATCGAAAAGCCACCACAGGCACTCCGGCGGAAAACGCTTCCAGGACCACGCGCGTGGTGGCCTCCACGGCGGCCGACGGAACCACAAGCAGATCCAGTGTAGACAACACATCGCGGATATCGTCGCGCCATCCAGTGAACTCGATCGGCAATCCTTCGGCTTCAGCGCGCACGCGCCGGCAGTAGTCGGGGTCTGAGAACAGGGCGTCTCCGCACACTACGAACTCACAGCGCAGTTGTCCCGCGATCAGGCGCGCCGCCTGAATGAATTCCAACTGCCCTTTTTCGGGTGCGATCCGTCCGATCACGCCAACTCGCCAGGGATCGTCAGGGCTGCGCCGGCGCCGCGCGCACCCCACTGACGCAACTCCGTTGTAGATCACTCGCGAACGTTCAGGTTCCACCACGCCCGCCAGGGATTCCAGCACGAAACGGCACACCGCGATCACCGTGGCATTCGCCGATCGAAGAGCCCAGCGCGTCAATCGCGCCGCGGCTGGTTGCGTCACAACGCTATGGGCGTGGAAAATCACCGGACGCCCGCGCGCGCCCATGGCGGCCGCCGGCAACAATCGCGGACCATTCACGTAGATCAGATCGATGCGGTGCTTCGACGCCAGAGATGCAACGCGCCAAGCCTGTCGCGGAAGATCGACGGCGAATCGAGCGGCATCAATCCAATTCTTCTGCCCGGATGCATACGGGCCGCAAGGGATGCTGATGCACCACGGCCCCGCGGCTGCGCGCGCCATCCGCCAATGGTCCGTCGCCCGGCGCAGCCAGGTGCGTTTCGTAACCGGCCGCGAGAAAAGCCGGCAGCAGATCGAGCAGGCAACGCTGGGCTCCGCCCAGTTGATTGAATTGGTCGAGGATGAGCAGACGCTTGCTCATTCAGAAACCTGGCGCGGCTCCCGAGTTCGCCGGCGAGCGGCCATCGCGAGAACCCAAAAGTACACCGGAAGCACGCGCCAATATGTAAACAGGTCGCCCGAAAGCATCTGGAAGAGCTGGCCAATCCAGAAGCAAAAGATCCAGGTCCCGAAGAAGGAAGCTCGCGAATCATCGCGTCGGGCGGCTCGCCACGCCGTGCGAAGGATGGCGAAATTGAGCAAGCAGAACGCCGCCAGTCCGATCATTCCGGTCTCGGCCAGCAAGCTGAGATACATGTTGTCGGCGACGACGGTTCGTCCGATGAAAGTGGAATAGGGCAGTGTCTTATAACCCATTCCGAGAATCGCGTGCCAGGGATGGGCCGCGAGGAAGGCCGCGATTACCTGCCAGCTCGCGACGCGGCCGGAAAGAACGCTGGCCGGTTCCGTGAAGAAAAATTGCGAGTTCGTGAGGCGCAGCCAATAGCCCCAGGCGACCTCGGGAAAAAGTTGCCACGCGGCCAGCGAACCCGCCGCCAGGCAGCTGCCGGCAATGGCCGCGAGCCTGCCGATCCGAATCCGCGCGCGCTCCATGTAAAGCAACGCCGCCAGCGCCACGAACAAATTCAGCAATGAGGCACGCGAATAAGACAACACCAGAGCCGCGAACAGAATGGGCGCGCCGAGCCACAACGCTAATCTCGGTACCGGACACTCGCGCCGCCCGCGCAGCAGCGTCAGGGCGATCATCAGCAGAAAGAACGCGCAAACATTTCCCAGCGTGCTGGCCTCATAGAAGAAGCCCTGAGCGCGGCGATAGATTCCCGAGTCGAGCCAGATGAACTGAGGTCCGTAGCCGGCCGGGGCGGGGAACTGGTAATAGAAATCGATGCAGGCGAACAGCGCCGAGAGCACGCCGAACCAATACAGCCGACGGACACTGAACCAATGCCGCGGGCCGTATGCGGAATAAAAGAACACGTACACGGGGATTCCGAACAGCAACACCCGCGCCAGGCTGCCGGCAGCGACGCTCAGCCCGGAATAGAACACAGCCAGCGCCGAGCTCGCGAGCAGCACCAGAAAAAACACGGCCATAGCAAGCGTCAGCAGGTCGTGCTTCAGGCGCCACTCCGGAAGCCGCAGCACGCCACAGATGAGACCGAGTCCGGCCAGGATCACTGCGACGTGAGGTCCGGAATCGCCCAATGCAAACGGAAGCGGAGGCAGCAGAAGCGCCGCGCAAAAGAAACACCACAGCCAACGGCTAGCGGTTTGGAGAGTCCACAAAACCAGCGGAATCGCCACCAGGAGAGCGATCCCGACGGTAGCCGCCAGCGGACTTTGCGATAGCGCGATGACGCAGGCATAAGCGCCCAACAATCCCGCGATCCAATAATTGCGCGGCAGCTCGCGCCAGCGGACTTCAATCGTCGCCATGGCGGGCAAAGCTCAGCGGCGGATTGTGGAGCAGCCGTCCTCGCGCCAGGCTGAACGACAGCGTGAGGTACAACCAAGATCCGAAAAACGCCAGCGCCGCCGCTCCGATCACGATCAGCGGCACGTTGGGCGAACTCGGCCGCTGCGGAATAATTCCGGGGTCCACCACCCTGAGCCGCTCCGTTCGCGACCCCAGGCCGATGTGCGAATCCGCGAGCCGTTGCGTCGCCACGTCATACGCCGTGCGAGCAGCGGTCAAGGTCGCCTGCAGATCCTGTTCACGGGCGCTTTGCCGGGCCAGCGCCGCGCTCTTTTGTGTCTATCGCGAGGTTAAGCTCGCTGACCCGCCGTTGCAGGAGTTCGGCTCGAGCATGCGATGCGCCAGCGTCGTGCTGAGCTGATGGAGTGCTCCCCGCAAGCTCGGCCTGCTCCTCCACAAGTTGCTCTTCGACGCGCGATTTCAGAAAGCCATCGTCGGAAAGCTCCGACCGCAGTGCTTCCGCGGAGTGCGCTCCGGCGGCCTCTTGCCAAGCGGTCTGGGCTGCGTTTAGGCGGGCCTTTGCCACCTCAGCCGCCTTGGCAGCGTCCTCGATCATCGCCTCATCCGCTTCCTTCCCCCCGGACCGGTTGAGTTCTACCGCACCCTCGGCGATAAACTGCGCTACGGCCTGCGCCGTTCTGGGATCGGGCAGCGTGACGCTGATCTGGAGTGCCCGCGTGTCCCTGAGTTTGTCGACCTTCAGCACCCGCCGCTTCAGCGATTCGATGGCCGATCCGTCCTGGTCGCGAAGATGAAACTGCCCGGCCGCACGCGTAAAGAGCTGGTCATTCGTAGCCAGGAGCTCATAGGTCTTTAGCGATTCCAGATACACCGTACTTACGGCAGTCGCCGTACGAGGGTCGGCTGCGGCCGGAGGGTCGATCAGAACGGTCGCGGTTGCCGTGTACCGCTTGGGCAGCAGAAGGCCGGTTGCAAGCGCGGCCACGATCGCGCAGCCGCACGCCAAGCCGGCGAATTTCCACCGCGCGGATAGAAAATCGATATATTCGAAAACGTCGAAAGAGTCTTGCATTCCACGCTCGCGCACCTGGCCGCGGCGTCCACACGGCCAGAATTGGACACGCCCGCTTACTGGATCGCGATTACCGCTGTGCTCGTACTGGTGAAGCCGTTTACCCGAATCTGCAGCGGAACCGTGTTGCCCGGCTTCACGCCCGTAGGCACTTCCACGTTCAATTGATTCACGCCCACAAACTGCGGCGAGAGTCCGGAGAAGTCCACTTTGCCCGGGACGTCGCCAAAGAGAACGAAGGGTGTTTCGATCGTTCTCGCAGTTTGGGTGGGTATGCCGCCCTCCACAGGTGTGTGGTCCACCGCGCCGAGTCCGGTGGCATAGATGACCAGAATATCGCCGGCCTTAGCCGGATGTGAACCCTTCACCAGTCCCACTGGCCAAGGGAGAGCGCCGATCCGAGAAGATGGTGGCGACGGCGTTCATTCGGCCACCCACGTCCGCTACGAAGACGCCCGGCATCGATGGTGCGAATTTCACCGCGACAGGCGCCGATGTGCCGTTCGGAGTGGTCACCATCACGTTCACAACTCCGGTTCCGGACCCGATGTTCCAAGGCACTTGCGCGTTGATCTGATCCTCGCCGCCGGGAGGGCCGGCTATTACGTTCAGCAGCGGCGCCGGCGGCAAATCGGCAAACGTCACGGTGACGCCGCTAAGACTCGTCGACAACGGGATGGTGTCGGACGAAGCGAGTTTGCTCACCAGGCCGGTGCCGAATATCGAAACCAGGGAGCCGGGCGACACCGGCTGTCCTTTCCCGAAACTGGCGCCATTCACGACGCCGCCCTCCAGCACAACCGGGGTCTGCGCGAAACCGCCAACCGCGCCGGCCAGAACAGCCACCAAGAGCATTGAAGTTTTCATGGACTCGTTACCTACGCCCCTATTCTGCCTTGCTCGACTCTGGGTAATGGTGAAGAGTTTGTAAAAACCTTGCAATTTCCGGATCCTTACCTCCATCCAGTTCGGCCGCGCGAACCGCTTCGGCCAGTGCTTCCGTCCGTCGTCGAGCCAACAACAACACTTGCGCCAAGACCCAGTGGGGCTTGAACCAGTTTGGAGACGCATCCACGGAACGGCGCAAACACGCTTCCACGCGGGCCGAGTCGTTCCGGGTGGCGTAGAAACCAGCCAGGTTGTACCAGGCGTTTTGTTGTTCTTCCGAGGTTTCGGCCGCTCGGCGTGCGACAGTGAACGCCTGTTCCGATACCATCAGCGCCTGCGCAGGGCTTGAGGCGTGGCGCGATGCCGCGATCAAAACCCGCGAGAAGTATAGATCGTCGCTGGAGCCCGCTAGATGCCATCTTTGCGACCACGCGTAGGCTTTTACCGAGTCTTCAATACGTCCGGCGTCCAGATTGCGCCTTGCTCGCTCCAGGGCGACGTCTGCCGTGGTCAATCGGATGGTGAAATACAGAAACATCGCGACGGCCGCTAAAGCCATGGCGAGCGCGGGAACACGCAGAGCAAGTGCCGACCGTCGACTGGTCGCATTGGGCGCCGGCGCCGTCTCCAGGCCCACCAGGATCGCGACGGTCGCATAGAAGTAAAGAGCGCCCGCTAGAGTGAAGCTAACGAACAGACCGGCGGTCAGCCCCGCAGCCAGCGCCGCCGCCAGATACGGCGCGACCCGATGCCCACGAGTGTAGGCGCGTCGAGCGGCGAACCAGGCCAGCGTCGCGAATCCAGCTAGAAGCCCTAATCCGGGGACGCCCTCTGACACCAATGCGTCCAGAAGAATGTTGTGCGGCGACTCGTGGTAGAAATCTGGAAACGCCCGCGAGAGCTCCACGGATTGGTAGCGAGGAAATTCCGCGCTGAAAGTCTCGGGGCCATAGCCAATGAGCAAACGCTGGCTCGCCATGCGCAGCGAGTCGCGCCAGAGCCAGAGCCTCGCGCCTCCACGCAGGTCTTCGAGCTCCCAGTGCGACCGCGCGCGAAGCTTCAACCCGGCCGGAGAGAAGTAGAACATCAGAGCCACGCCGCACAGTCCGGCGGCGATCGCCGCGTGCCGGCTTGTAAACCTGGGCCGCTTCCAGATCCAAAGCGAAACTGCGCCGGCGGCCAGCCCAACCAGAGCGCCACGCGTTCCGCTGAGCACAATGGCGGCCGATCCGGCAACCATGGCGGCGGCGCCTAGAGCTTTCCATGCGGCTTTCGGCTTGGTCGCGGAATTTTCCTCAGCGGCTACGAGAGCCGCACCCAAGAAAACCACGTAGAGCAAATATCCAGCGAAGTAGTCGGCGTGGCCCAGCGTAGACGGAGGTCGAACGATCGTCATCGCTCCTTCGCCGATGTGGTAGCTGGCCGAGGGCAATAATGGATCGGCGCCGAAATACTGCGAAATCCCATAAAGCGCGGCGGCCGTACCAGCTGCTGCGGCGGCACGCAGCAAAACGCGCAAACCGGAATCGGAGCACGACACGGCTATAAGAAATCCAAGTACGATCACGGCGCATTGCGAAACGAAGCCAAACCGTCGCCAGTTTCCTCCGTTCCATGAAAGCGCGGGATTGCTGGAGAAGAACGTTGAGAGCAGGAGCGAAGCCACTTGCGCCAGGGCCATGAGACAAAACCAACGGCCCAGTGGATTGGCCCACAATCGGCGGGCTCCAGCGAAGCTCGAATCGCGTACGAAGAGGAGCAGTCCGATTGCCGCACCGATCAGGACAATGGCGATCTTCGGAGTGACATCGTAATAGAACGAAAATCCCGGGAGGATCAGCAGCGGTGTGAGCGTGAACACCGCCGCGATCCAAAACACGGGGCAGTCGACGCGCCCCGGCACGGAGGCCGAGTAACTCAAATTCGACTGCAACTGAATTCCATTGTTGGCCAAAACCAGTATGGCGATGGTTGCTTAGTTGTAAAAGAGTTGTAAAAGGCGGCATTGCTTCTTACCGCTGCCCGCCGCTGTTGCGTATACTTCGAATCAGAAACCCCGTGGTTACAATTCTGGTTATAGACGATGATGAGAGCCTTGGCGACACGATCAGCGTGCTGCTGGAACAGGAAGGATTCCGCGCCGTTCACGCGGCCGACGGGCGGACCGGGTTCGAAAAAGCGCTCAGCCTCAAGCCTCAACTGATCCTGGCGGATCTGCGATTGCCGGGGATGAGCGGCATTGATCTTTGCAAGCAGCTGCGCGCCTCGCATGTGAAGACGCCCATCATCGTGCTGAGCGCCATTGGCGAGGAGATGGACAAGGTGCTGTTGCTCGAAATCGGGGCCGACGACTATATCGTGAAGCCGTTCGGCACTCGCGAACTTCTGGCGCGCATCCGCGCCGTGCTCCGGCGCACTTCCTCCGAGGCGCATCAGGTGATCGCGTTCGCCGACACGCAGGTGGATCTCAGCCGCCGCATGGTGACCCGGCGCGGCGAAGAGCTGAAATTCACTCCCGCCGAGTACAACTTGCTCACTTTTTTCCTCCAGAATCCGGATCGCGCGCTGACTCGCGACGTGATTCTGAACTCCGTTTGGGGTTACGAGTCTTTTCCGAACACGCGGACCGTGGATGCCCATATCGTGCGGTTGCGGCAAAAACTGGAACCGGATCCAGGTTGTCCAAAACACTTTCTGACAGTACACGGAGTTGGATACCGGTTTCTCCCCTAGCCCATGCCAACTAACCCCATGCCACTAACCCGAGTGCCACGCATTGTTCTGATCGTCGAAGATAACGCGTTGTGCGTTGAACCGCTCGAGGTGGCGTTGCTGCCGCGCCCGGACTGGGAGGTGCGAGTGGTCCCCACTGCTCACGAAGCGCTGCACTTTCTGGCGGTCTCCAAGACGCCCGTCGCGGCCCTGGTCACCGATCTGCATTTGCGTCTTTCGCGTATCGACGGTTTCGAGCTGATCGAGCGCGTGCGCGCCCAACCCTGCCTGGCCCATCTTCCGATCATCGTGATCAGCGGCGACAGCGAGCCTGAAACGCCGCGCCGCGTGCGGGCTTTGGGTGCGGCGTATTTCAGTAAGCCTTACTCGCCTGGCGCCGTGCGGCAGGCTCTGGAGCAATTGCTGGATGTCCAATAACCGCCCGATCCCTCGCCCTCTGAAAACGTTTTGCCCGATTCTGGCTGTGCTGCTCACCTGCTCCGGGATTCGAGCGCAGGAGAAAACGGACTTGCAACAAATTTTGCAGCGCCTGGATCGCCTGGAAGAAGAAAACCACAAATTGGCCGACGAAGTTCACGCGCTGCGGACGGAATTGGCTGCGGCCAAAACGCCGGCGCTGGGGCAGGTAGCGCAGTCGGCGTCACCACCGCGAGGCGCCGCTGGAAGAGCGGGTGCAAGTGGCCGAACAACGCACCGCCGACCTCAGCCAGGAGAAGGTGGAAGCTTCGCAGCGGTTCCCCATCTCGCTTACCGGCATGGTGTTGTTCAACGCGTTTCTGAACGGCAAGAACTCTGCTGGTTACGAGGATCCGACGGTCGCCTCGGCTGCATCGGGGTACGCGACGAACGGAGCGACCATCGCGCAGACGGTGCTCGGTCTTCGCTATGAAAGTCCTAAGGCGTTGTGGGGCGCCGCGGTCAACGGCTCGGCATTCTTCGATTTCTATGGCGGGGACGGCACTTCGCTCGATCACACTGCGCGATTGCGCACCGCGGCCATTCAACTCGACTGGACCAACACCAGCGTCATGGTGGGCCAGGATAAACCGTTGATCGCTCCGCGCGATCCGTACTCGCTGGCGCAAGTCGGAGTCTCGCCCTTTACCGCCGCCGGAAATCTGTGGCTGTGGAGTCCCGAGGCAAAGGTGGAGGAACGCTTCAAGTTCGGCAACGACAGCGGATTGCGCGCGCAAATCGGCCTTTACGAAATGGGCGGAACGTATGCCGTCGTCCCCAATACCGGTTATTTCGATAACAGCGCGGAGTTGCGCTCGGGGCCTGCGTTGGAGGGCCGGTTTGAATTCTGGCACAGGTTCGGAGAACACACCCGCATCGAGCTCGCGCCAGGTTTCCACGTTGCGCAAACCACGGAAAGCGGAGTTTCGGTGCCTTCGCGCCTCTTCAGTTTCGACTGGTTTGCGAATCCCTGGGAGAAAATCGAATTTACAGGCGCCTTTTATAGCGGCGAAAACATCGCGGGCCTGGGCACCATTGGGCCGGGCTATTTTGGTTTGGGGCCGCTGGTGAGACCGGTACAATCGATCGGTGGGTGGGCGCAGCTAGCCTGGCTGGCGACTCCGAAACTGACGTTTCATCTGATAGCGGGCCAGCACAACAACCAAGCGTCGGAAGTTTCCGAGGGATTGATTTACAAGAATCAGGGTTATGCCGCGAACCTGATTTATCGTCTCGCTCCCAACGTGTTGTTCAGCCTGGAGGCCATGCAACTGCGAACGTCGTATGTGGCCACGGGGACGCGGCTAAACAATCACTATGATCTAGGAGTCGCCTATCTCTTCTAGATCAGTCGCGTTTCTGAGCCGCGCCCATCAGCAAGCGGTCTTTGGCCTGGCAGCGATCCTTTTCGGGACGCCTCTCACCGCCGGCTCGGTAATGGGCCGCGTGGAGTTGAAGGACTCTCCCATCGCCTCTGTCCGCAAAGGCCGGGACTATTCCGGCGTGGTTCTTTGGCTTCTGCCGGCCGACGCTACTCCGGCGTCGCGCGACAATATCAAAAACGACGCAAGAAAAATTGCCAAACACGCGCGTCTGATCCAAAAGGATAAGACCTTCACGCCGCACGTGCTGGCGATCGAGACCGGAACAACCGTCGATTTTCCGAACTACGATCCGATTTTCCACAACGCCTTCTCGAACTTCAGCGGCCAATTGTTCGACATCGGCCTGTATGCCCCGGGCACCAGCAAGAGCTTCCGTTTTCGACGCTCCGGCGTGGTGAGGATCTTTTGCAATATTCATCCTTCGATGAGCGCTGTCATCCTAGTGGTGGACACACCTTACTTCACGATCAGCGGCCGCGGCGGAGAGTTTGAGATCGCCGGTGTGACGCCGGGACAATATCAACTAAAAGTTTTCGACGAGCGCGCCAGCGAAGGCGTACTGCAGGGACTCGATCGCAACGTCACCGTAGGGGCTGGAGACTTGACGCTCGCGCCGATAGGAATATCCGAGAGCGGCTACCTGCCGGCCTCGCACAAGAACAAATACGGCAAGGACTATTCCAATACCATGGAGGACCGGGCGACTTACCCCGGCGAGGCCAAGTAATGTTCGGATTTTCACGATTATCGCTGTTGTGGAAGACCCTGCTTTCCACCTCCATCGCTATCACGCTGCTGTTCGCGGTAACGGTCTGGATTGTCCAGCATCATGTGGTGCAAAGCACTTCGGAGAGCCTGGAGGACGAAGTGCGCGCGAGCTTCCGGTCCTACGACTCGCTGTGGCGCGCGCAGGCCGACAAACTCGCTTCCATCAGTCTGATCCTCAGCACCATGTCGGACGTCCGGGCTGCGTTCACTACCGGCGATAAAGCGACGATCCGCGACACCGCGGCCGAGTTGTGGAAGCGAGTATCGGAAGATAACGCGATATTTTTAGTAACCGATCCTGCCGGTGGCGTGATCACATCGCTGGGGGGCGACCCGCGCATTCCCATGCCGCCCAGCATGCCGTTGGTGCGGGAGGCGTCAGCGAATTTCCCCCGGCAATCGCAAGGCTTTCTCATGTTGGACGAGCACTTGTATCAGGTGATCGTGACGCCCGTGTATGTACAATCCGTGGGCGGTCCGGGTTTGATCGATGTGCTTGTAGCCGGCTACGAAGTGAACAACCTGACGGCGGGTAAGCTCAAGGAAGCCACCGGGGGCAGCGACTTCACCTTTGTCGCCGGCGAACATGTGGTGGCGTCCACGCTGGCCGGCGAAGTCTCCAGCGCTATCCTGGCGGCGGCGAATCGTTATCCGGACAGCCCGGGGCGAATCACCGACGGGCCTGCCGAATACATGGCCTTGACCACGCCGCTTATGGACGTGCGCGGCCAACCGATCGGGAAGCTATCGATTTTCCGTTCCTTCGCCACCGCCGACCGGCGGCTTAAGTCGCTGCGGTGGAACATTCTGTTCACATGGTTGACGGCCGTGCTGGCGGGCCTGGCGCTGACTTACCTGTTGGCCCGGCGCATATTGGCGCCAGTAAAACGGCTGGACCGCGCGGCCGAAGCGATTGCTCGAGGCGACTACGACATCCGCCTGCCGGTTGAGAGCCGCGATGAACTGGGGCGCCTGACGGAAACATTCAATAATATGTGCGGCTCTATCCAAAGCGCGCGCAGGGAGCTGATTCAGAAGGAGCAGATCGCGACCATTGGCAGATTGTCCACGTCCATTGTGCATGACCTGCGAAATCCGCTCGCGGCAATCTACGGCGGCGCCGAGATGATGGTGGATTCCGATCTGCCGCCGTCGCAAGTGAAGCGCTTGTCGCGGAACATCTATCGCGCCTCGCGGCGCATCCAGGAGCTGTTGCAGGATCTGGTGAATGTCTCACGGGGCAAGCAGAAGGCGGCGGAAGTGTGCCGGCTGCGCGACGTAATCGGCGCTGCCTGGGACGTGCTGGCCCGCGAGGCGGAGACACAATCGGTGACCGTGTCCTTCGATGTGCCGGAGGAAATCGAACTTCCATTGGAGCGTTCGCGTATGGAGCGCGTGTTTGCCAATTTGTTTAGCAACTCGCTGGACGCCATGCCAGATGGCGGGCGCGTTGATGTTGTGGCCTGGCGCGAGGACTCGGCGGTGCTGGTGGAAGTGAGCGATACCGGGCCTGGGATCTCGAGCGAAGTCCGCGCCTTGCTCTTTCAGCCGTTCCATTCAAGCAAACGGAATGGACTCGGTCTTGGCCTGGCGTTGTCGCGGCAGACTGTGCTCGACCATGGCGGAGACATGTGGGCCGATGCCGGCGACTCCGGCGGCGCTCGCTTCTGCCTGCGGCTCGAAGTGGATCTGCATTCGGTCACACCGGTCCAGACCGCCGTCACCTTGCAATCGGAATCGTCCGTGGAAAGAAATTGACGGCGCTCGGGCGGGCCTTCCGCTTGCCCCAGCCTACTTGTCTGCTTTACGGGACTGCGTGGGTCCGCGATCGTCTTTGGGCGCTGACGCGGGATACACCAGAATCTCCGCCTTCCCGTCATCGCCCGTTCCGTTGGTCTTACCCAGACCAATGGTCTTGATGCGCGTGTCATCTAAGCGGAAGTTCTTGGCAAGATAATCTCGGATAGCGGTCGCGCGTCCCTCCGATAAGACCCGGTCCTTGTCCGTTTCGCCTTTCATCCCCACCGAGACAACCACCGCAGCCAAACCAAACTTATTCGCCTGCAGGTAATCGCCGGCTTCCTTAAAGGTTTTCTCGTTCTTGAGCTTGGCCTCGTCGGGCTTTGCAAAGATCTCGCTCCCATCGTAATCGAAGGTTTTTATGGGCGTGCCCTCCGGAAGATGCGAGATAGCATTTTTCGTCAGATCTGAGGCGTCTTCGTAGCCTCGATTCTTAAAGAAACCGCGCAGCAGGAAATTGTGCTTGAGAGCTTCCGCGTCCTCGTCGAGCGCGGTGGCTCCCGCGCTGACCCGTTGGTAGACCGTCTTGTCGTTAATCAATGCGCCCACCGTACCTTTGCCCTCGTTGACTTTGGCGCTGATCGATCGTAAGTTGCTCGCGGTTCCGTTCAGTTCCGCCACGCCGGTCTTGGCCGAATCCAGAAGTTGATCGGCCTTCTTGACCAGGTTGGAAATGTCGAGGGGCGGCTCACTTGCGATGGTATCCCCATTCTTCAGTTGGGCCGCGCTATCTGTTCCGAATGAAATCTCGACGTACTTGTCGCCAATCAGGCCATCGGATTTGATGGCCGCTACCGAATCTTTCTTCAGGACATCGTGCGACGCCTTCTGAAGATCCATGCTGACCACCACCTGGCCATCCGACCGGTTCGGAAGTTGGATGTGCTTTACAGTGCCTTGATGCAGCCCGCCCACGCGCACATCGGCGCCATCGGCCAGACCGGCCACGTTCCGAAAATCAGCCTTCACCTGGTAGGTCGATTGGAACATCGATTCTCTGCTTCCAATCAGGAAAACTCCGGCAACCAGGATCGCCAGGGCGCCGACAATGAACAAACCAAGTCGAAATGTTTGCGACATAAGCCCCCTAGGCGGCATCTTTCAGGAATTGAACGACGAATGGATCCGGGCTCTTTTCCAGTTGCACGAAGGTTCCGTCGATCACAACTTTTCCGTCGCGGAGCAGGACCATACGGTCGGCGAATGCTTTCGCTCCGTGAACGTCGTGCGTCACAACCACCGACGTCAAGTTCCGTTCCTTTTTGAGTTTCACAATGAGCTGGCCGATTTCAGCGGCGGTAATCGGGTCCAGTCCCGAGGTCGGTTCATCGAAGAGCAGAATATCGGGGTCGAGCGCCAAGGCCCTGGCCAGGCCCACCCGCTTTTGCATTCCGCCTGAAATGTCGGAGGGCATCTTGGTCAGGTCCTTCTCCATTCCCAGGTTGCCTAATAGTTCGCGCGCCTTCTCTTTTCTCTCGGCCTCCGACAGGGTGGTGTGTCGGACTAAGGGAAACTCGACATTCTGCTCCACGGTCAGCGAGTCGTAGAGCGCCGCCTGCTGAAACAGGAATCCGATTTTCAGTCGAACTTCGTTTAGCGCGTCCATTCGCAGACCTACGATGTCCTGGCCATGAATTCGTATGGAGCCGCGGTCAGGCTGCTGCAATCCCACGATGAGTTTCAGCAAAACGCTCTTACCCGTTCCGCTTCGCCCCAGCACGACAACCGTTTCGCCGCGCGCCGCCGTGAGATCCACTCCGTTCAGAACTTTTTGCGCACCGAACGACTTATGCAGCCGGCTGACCGCCAACTGAGCTTCGTTGTCGCTGGCTTTCTTCTTCATGACGGAAAAAACACCTGGATGAAGCGAACCAATATGACGTCGGCGAGAATGATAAAAATCGAAGAAAGCACCACCGAACTGGTTGCCGACCGCCCTACTCCTTCGGTGCCTCCGCGCGTTCGCATCCCTTGAAAGCAGGAAACGAAGCCAATGATCAAGCCAAAAACCGCGGTCTTAAAGGTCGGCGGAAGAAAATCGCTCAGCATTGCATTCTTCAAACCGCTGTGCAGGAAGAGCCGAAACGTGATGGGTTGCGACAGCGTGCTCGAAATCCATCCCAGAAAGATGCCGGAAGCATCCGCCACCAGAGTCAGCAGGGGGAGCATCAGGAGGCATGCCAGTACTCGCGTGGATGCCAGAAATTTGTAGGGATTGACCGCCGAGACTTCCATCGCATCAATCTGCTCGGTGACCCGCATGGATCCGAGTTCGGCGCCGATGCCGGCTCCCACGCGTCCACTGACGATCAACCCCGTAATGACCGGGCCGCTTTCCTTAATCAGGGAGAAAACGATGACCGCGGGCAGCATCGCCTTCGCGCCGAAGCGCGTTAAGCTGTCACGAGTCTGCAGGGACAGGACCACGCCAGTCGCGGCTCCGGCGAGGGCTACCAAAGGCAGGGATTTGGACCCGATCGCATCCATCTGGCGGAGGAGTTCGCGGCCTTCCCATGGGGCACCGAAGGCGGCCCGAACTACCTGGGCGCAGAACAGGCCAAGTTCGCCGAACCATTCGAAGAATAATACGAACGGGTCAACGAATGACACGAAGAGACTCTTCGCTGGTTGGAGCATAGAACCACCGTGTGAAACGAAGCCGGTCAAGGGCCAAACAATAAGCCTTCGACTTTCAATTACTTATCGCGATGGCGGCTGGAACGACTGGCAATTCTTACATGTTCCGAGGACCTGTTTGAGCGCTACGCAGGTATTTCAATTGGCTCATGACAGATGGCCAGGATTTCTCCGGCCAGCACAATCCAATCGTCCAGCTTCATCGGTTTGGCTTGATAGAGACGAACGCCCAGCCGCTGAATCTCTGCCTCGTCCCTCGGACTGACAAAACTGCTCAGCGCCACCACGCGCACGTGGGACAGTAGCGGTTCGTCCCGGATGGCCCGCAACACCGATGTTCCATCGTGCCCGGGCAAATTCAGATCGAGCACGATGACACAGGGGTGCGGTTCCGCCGCGAGGGTCCGCTGCTGGTGGACAAATTGGAGAGCCTCTTGACCATCCCGAAGCAACTCCAGTTCGTATTCCTGTTTATGGTGATTCAAGGCGAAACGAAGCAAAAACACGTCCGCCGGATTGTCTTCTATAACGAGGATCTTTCCAGGATGCGTGCTCATTCGTGTTTTAGACGCGTCGGTGAGACGAGTGTTACAGCTTCTCTCACCATGTGAGAATCCGCACAAAGTCTGGCGGACCATTGTTAAGCGCGTTAGACTTAGTGTAATGTCCAGCGGGACCCATCCACGTTTGATGAATGGGACAGATCGATTTAGAACGCTGTATCAGCTCCTGGCGGCTCTGATCCGAGCCGGCACGTTAGAGGAAGTCTACGGCGTTACGCTCTCGAGTTTAATCGATGCAACCGGCGCCGATCGCGCGGCGATTCTACTATTCGACGACGACGGGATCATCCGGTTCAAGGCATCCCAAGGTCTCTCCACCGAATATCAAACCGCTGTTGCGGGACACTCACCCTGGCCCCGCGGAACGCTAGACGCACAGCCGATCGTGGTGCCTGATGTCCTGGCAGACGAAAGTCTCGCAGCCTACCGGGAAGTCTTGCTGCGCGAGGGTGTGCGTGCCGTGGCTTTCGTGCCTCTGGCGCTCGACAGCGGTGTGTTCGGCAAGCTGGTGCTGTATTACTCCCAGCCGCATGAGTGTACCGCCGACGAGTTGGAGATCGCGAGTGCGATCGCCGCGCACGTGGCCTTAGCCACCCAACACAAACGCGCGGAGATAGCCCGGGCTCACAGCGAGCAGCGCCTGCAGGCGATTTTGGATAATTCGGCAACGGTTATCTTCCTCAAAGATCCCGAGGGCCGCTACTTGCTCGTCAACCGCCGCTATGAGGAGCTGTTTCACGTCAGCCAGGCCGATGTGTTGGGCCGGTCTGATTACGACCTTTTTCCAGTAGAGGTGGCGGATCAGTTTCGTGCCAACGACCGCGCGGCGCTGGCTGCCGGACAACCCATAACCATCGAAGAGTTCGCTCCTCAGGACGACGGAATTCACAGCTATATCTCAATTAAATTTCCGTTGCACGCGCCCGACGGGAGAGTCACCGGTATCTGCGGCATCGCAACCGACATCACGGAACGGAAGCGGCTCGATGCGGCCGGTCTGCACCTGGCGGCCATCGTTGAGAGCTCCGAAGACGCCATCATCAGCAAGAATTTAAACGGGATCATTACCAGTTGGAACGCCGGCGCGCAGCGAATTTTTGGCTATACCGCCGCGGAAGTCGTAGGCCAACCCGTGTCGATCCTGGCGGCGCCCGAGCGTCTGGATGAAATGCCTAACATCCTTTCCAAGATAAAGCAGGGGCTTCGCGTCGAGCATTATGAGACGCGCCGCCGCACAAAAGACGGACAAATCATCGATGTGGCTCTGACGGTCTCGCCGGTCCGCGATGCGTCTGGACGGATTGTGGGGGCGTCCAAAATAGCCCGCGATATTAGCGATCGCAAGCGCGCCGAGCAAGAACATGCATTACTCCTGGCGCGGGAGCGGGAGGCTCGCCGAACTGCCGAGCTGCTCAATCAGGCCGCTCCCAGACTTTCCGCGCAACTGGATCTTGAAAAACTCGTCCAAGAAGTGACCGACATCGCCACCACGTTGGTGGGGGCGGAGTTTGGTTCGTTCTTCCACAACGTCTCGACGAGAAGGGCGACTCCTATATGCTTTACACGCGTTCCGGAGTGCCGCGTGAAACCTTTGCCGGACTCCCCGTCTCCTGGCGACCTGCGCGGTGAAGGCGTGGTGCGCTCCGAGGACGTGACCCAAGATCCGCGGTATAGCAAACATTCGCTGAATGTTAGCCTGACCCAGGGGCGCTTGCCGGTTCGCAGCTATCTCGCGGCGCCTGTCAAGGCGCGGTCGGGAGAGGTCCTGGGCGGGCTATTCTTCGGACATTCCGCGCCGGGAAAGTTCACCGAGGCTCACGAAGCGATTATCACCGGCATTGCCGCGCAGGCCGCGATCTCCATGGATAATGCGCGCCTGTTCGAGCAGGCGCAGTGGGCGCAAGACCGAGCTCACGCGATCGAACGAAGAGCTGCGGCGCGCCAATCAGGATCTCGAGGTCTTCGCCTATTCAGCCAGCCACGACTTGCAGGAGCCGCTGCGGACCATCTCGCTATCGGCGCAGATCATCGAGCGGAATTTTGGACAGCGCCTCGAAGGCGAAGACTCCATGTTATTGGGAAACATCCTGGCGGCGTCCAATCGGATGGGCGCGCTCATAGAGGATCTTTTGACGTACACCAAGGCGACGAAATATGAGGGCGGACCCGCGCCGGCGGTCGACTCGGCGGCCATCCTGGCCAAAGTCTTGGAAAGCATGTGGGGGGTCCTTCAGGAGACCGGGGCTACAGTCACCGCGGCCGATTTGCCGATGGTTGTTATCCATGAAAACCGGCTGGCGCAGTTGTTTCAAAACCTGATTGGCAACGCCGTCAAGTATCGCAGTAAGGAGGTTCCTCGTGTCCATATCGCCGCAGACGAGCGGGACGGCTGGTGCGTGTTCTGCGTGGTTGATAACGGGATTGGGATCGAAGAGCAATACGCGGAGCGAATCTTCGGGCTCTTCAAACGCCTGCACGGGCGTGATGAGTATCCGGGCAGCGGCATCGGATTGGCGATTTGCCAACGTGTCGTGGAGCAGTATGGCGGCCGTATCTGGCTGGAGCAATCTACGCCTGGCGGGGGATCCACCTTCTGCTTCTCCCTACCCTCGCGCACCCGATAGCGAGTCACAAGCGAGCCGGGACGATTCGGCCGATCCTCGACCTCGTACCGTGTTGTTGGTTGAAGATAACCCGACCGACGTGTTGGTGATAAAGGAAGCGATCGAGCGATCGGGACTGGATCTCGACCTTCACCATGCCACCAACGGAGAGGAGGCGCTGCTGTATTTGCAAGACTTGGCGAGGAGTGAGAAACCCTCGTGTCCCGCGCTCGTGCTTCTCGACTTGAACTTACCGCGGGTTGGCGGCATTGAGGTCCTGCGAAAGCTTCGGAATGGCTCGCCGTGTAACCGCACGCCGGTAATCGTCGTTACCTCCTCCACTGCCGAAGGAGATCGCGCCGCGGTTCGGAGGCTGGGCGCTGAAGCCTACTTCCAGAAACCAACCAGCCTTACGGCGTATATGGAGCTCGCCGAGGTAGTAAAACGCATTCTCCAGCCCGCTGAGCCCGGGAGTAACAGATAGCCGCTGGGAGCGTCTACACTTGAAGAGGGGAGGGGCAATGTCGCCCTGGGAGAAGCTTCTTGAACGGCCACATTCCCGAGGTCACTTCGTGCAGCTGTACGAGGCTGACGAAGTAGCGCTCACCAAGAACGTCGGTCACTATCTTTGGGAAGGCTTGCGACGCGGCGAAGGTGCGCTGGTTATCGTCACCGAAGAGCACCAGGCATTGTTTTCCGGGCATTTGGACCACTTGGGCGCGAACCTCCCGGCGCTTCTGGGGAGCCGTCAACTGGTCTTCTGGGATGCTCAACAGACCTTAGCGCAGTTCATGGACGCGGGCCAACCGGACTGGCCGCGCTTTCAGAGCGTTGTACGCGCCGCCATGCGCCAGGTCCGTCCCAGCCAAGGCGCCGAAGGTTTGCGCGCCTATGGCGAAATGGTGGGACTGCTGTGGAAGGCGCGGCAATTCGCGGCCGCCATCCGGCTGGAACAACTATGGAATCGGCTGCTGGAGCAGTCCTCTTTCAGCCTGTACTGCGCCTACGCGATCGATGTCTTTGGAAAAGAGTTTGAGGTCGGCAATCTGGACGGCGTGCTTTGCACGCACACGCACCTGGTGCCGGCACAACCCAATGGAACGCTCGAAAGCGCTCTCAATCGCTCCATGGATGAAATCCTGGGTCCGAAAGCGGACGCCCTGCGCGTTCTGATCAAAGCCAACTATCGTCCCGGCTGGGCCGTGATGCCAACCGCGGAGGCCATCGTTCTGTGGTTAAGAAAGAATCTTCCGGGTCAAGCGGATCATATTATCGAGCGATCCCGGCAGCACTATCACTTGTTGTTGCAACCAGCGGATATCAGCCTCCTGGGCCAATGACAAACCTAATTCTGCTGGTCAGCGACGAAGACCGTGTGAATTGCCCGCTCGAGCGCGCATTGACCAAAACGGCGCCGGAATTCCGGGTAGAGCTGGTGGAGAATCGCGAAGGAATTGAGGCGTTGCGTACCCCTTCCGTTATCCTTTTGGACCTCACCGAGGAGCGGTCCTTGGATGTCTTGCGGTGGCTTCGAACCGATCCGCGATACAAACAGGTCCCTGTGTTCGTCTTGGCTCCGCGGGCCGACGTTGTTAGCAATGCGTATGCGCTGGGAGCGAACTCCTGTCTCCTCAAGCAGCCGGTGCAGAAGCTGGAACCCATCGCGCAGGGCATCGCGGCCTACGCCAGTCTAATCGCGGAGTCCGCGCGCGCCAACACCGCCTCGCCCATGACGGTCTGATCGGATCTAGCGATCGAAACGAAAAATCGTCGCGTCCCGATTCTCGCGCTCCAGAAACATGTTTACGAGGATACGAGAGGCTATCTCGCTAAAAGTGATCCCGTTCCCGCCGAATCCTAGTGCGAAATAAGCTCTCGGGAAGGAAGGGTGGCGCCCGATGTACGCCAAACCGTCCTTGGTACTTCCGAACACGCCCGCCCATCCGAACGCCGGCTCGATTGGTCTGCCTGGAAAAATAGCGTTGAACCTCCGCACCAGCGCGATTGTCTTTCGCGCGATTTGGCGATCTCGCCGCTGAGGGTTCAGCACTCCGTCGTCTTCCCCTCCAACCATCACCCGATTGTCGCGCGAGGTGCGCATGTAAAGGTAAGGATTGCCGGTTCCCCATATCAGAGATCGATCCTTCCACCAGTGAAGATCGGGGAATGGTTCCGAGACGAATGCGTATGTGCTTTTGAAGGTGACGATCCTCTCTGGCAGAAAATCGATCGTTTCGTAGCCGGTTGCAAAGAAAACGGCGCGGCATTTCACCTTGGGGCCTCGGTTCGTTTTCACCGTGACATGGGTTCGTGAATGATGATACCCACATCCGGCCGTTCGATCGAAAACCTTCAATCCACGTGAGGACGCAAGACGCAATAACCGATGAGTCAGCCGATAAGGATCCACCTCGCCTGCGATGCTGGAGCGAAGAGCGGCAGCGCCTTCAATCCCCGACATCCGCAACTCCCGCCGGTCCAGCATGGTGACAGGAAACTTAAGCTTGCGCCGCGCCTCATACTCTTTCCTTAGCCCGGCCACATCGCTGCCGCGAGTCGCGATCTGGAGGCTGGGACGCAAAGCAAAGCCAGTGTCGGTTCCGGCCAAATGTTGCAGGCGGTGGATCGCTTCAATCCCCAGGGAATACGCGCGTTCGGCGGCGTAAGCACCCACTTGTTTTTGCAGCTTGTAGAGCGGTGTATCGATCTCAAACTGAAGGAGCGCCGTGCTGGCACTGGTGCTCCCCGACCCGATATCGCGTTTATCAATGAGGACGCATTCTACGCCTCGTTTTACCAGTTGATGGGCCAGAAGTGCGCCACTGATGCCGCCGCCAACGATCAAGACATCGCAGCGGACGTCGCTTTCCAGCGGTGGGTAAACACCCAGCAATCCATTCCGCACACTCCAATAAGGTAGCTCCGATCTGAGGTCCATCTCATTCCGGTTCTTCGGCCAGCTCAGAAGCGTGCGACGAACCCACGCCCGATTTCGCGCGCGCGTCCTCGGCCAATTTCGCATATCGCTCTTTAATTCGAACCAGATCTTCTTCGGTCAGGTCCTCCAGGTTAATAAATGCATTCTGCGCACCGCGTACCGCTCGCAACAGTTCATCCACCTTCAGTTGCAGGGCCGCGCTCTCCCGATTTTGCGTGTTCTGGATCAGAAATAGCATCAGCATGGCGACGATGTTAGAGAGCGTGTTAATAACCAGCTGCCACGTATCGCTCCAATGAAAGATCGGCCCGCTGGCCAGCCAGACTAGTGTCAGCGCGCATACCGCCATGAAGGCGGGGCTGGAGCCTGTAACCTTCGCCGTCGTTTGAGCCATCCTGGCGAACCAAGGATTCGTCGTCATAGTCTTCCCCGTTTCATTAGAGTATGCATGTAAGACTCTGGGGCGGCAGTTTCGCAATCGGAAGTTTCTAATCGGTGATTCCAAATAGATTGGGTACGCGGTGTAACAAAGCCGGTCCTTCAACCTCTAACCACTGAGTAGACACATAGGAGCGAAAACAATGAGCACCGTAAAGACCAAATTGAAGGACACAATCGACGATACGGCCGCAAGCGCGAAGAAGATCGTCGACAAAGCCGTGGATAAATCAAAAGACGTGGCGCATAAGGCCGGCGAACAGTTGGAGCGGGGCGGCAAGCGCCTCCAAAAGGCTTAATTAAGGAGGGAGTCACCATGCTGTGTACTCGCGTTTTTCTATCGATCGCATTCTGCGCTGCTTCTCTAGCGGTAGCGCAAACTCCGGCACCGCAACCCGACAATACCAAGACTAATCAGCGCGATCGCGATCCGAACCAGCCGACGGCCGATCAGCAAAAGAATGACCGTACCGATCGCATGCTGACAAAAGACATTCGGCGCTCCCTTATGGCGGACAAGTCCTTGTCCACGAACGCCCACAACCTCAAGATCATCAGCCAGAACGGGACCGTTACCTTGAAGGGTCCTGTGAATTCCGACGACGAACGGCGTGCTGTGATCGCGAAGGCGGTCGCGGTAGCGGGCAGTGCGGATAAGGTGACGGATCAGATTTCCGTCAAGCAGTAAACGCGTATTATTTCAAACAACTACTTAAAGGAGAATCAAATGGCAGGAAAGAACACAGCCGTTTTCGGCATTTACAAGAGCGTTATGCAGGCGGAGCTAGCCGTCGATCAAATCATCGCGGCAGGCTTTATGAGCAACGACATTTCCGTGCTGCTGCCGGATAATCAGAGCACCAAGGAATTCGCTCATGAGAAGAACACCAAAGCCCCTGAAGGCACCACGACTGGGGCGGCCACCGGCGGAGTAATCGGTGGCACTCTCGGGCTTCTGGCCGGAATTGGCGCGCTGGCGATTCCAGGCGTGGGACCTTTCATCGCAGCCGGTCCCATCATGGGTGCGCTGGCAGGACTCGGCGCGGGTGGCGCAGTGGGTGGACTTATCGGCGCCCTGGTGGGAATGGGCATGCCGGAATACGAAGCCAAGCGCTACGAGGGTCGCGTAAAAGCAGGCGGCGTACTGCTTTCGGTGCACTGCGATACCTCAGATGAAATCTCCCGGGCGAAAGATCTCCTCAAGGCGACCGGCGCCGAGGACATCGCATCCTCGGGAGAGAAGAGCGTCAGTTCACATGGAGTAGACAAAGAACCCGTCGGAACTCGGCGATAGTCTTCGGTCCCTCCTCTAACCTCCGGGGTTGTGGAAACGCAGCCCCGGAACCCTTCCTGCCGTCCGAGTCATGCCCCTAAATCTGCAGTGGTCCGATATCGCTATCCGCCTGCTGTGTACCATCCTTGCCGCTGGATTGATCGGCTTCGATCGTGGCGAGCACGGCCGCCCCGCTGGGCTGCGAACCACCATACTCGTCGCTTTGGCCGCCTGTCTGGCGATGATCCAGGTAAACTTGCTGCTGCCCACCGCCGGACGAACCGCGAATTCGTTCGTGATGAACGACCTCATGCGATTGCCATTAGGAATTTTGTCCGGTATGGGATTCATCGGCGCCGGCGCAATCGTGCGCCGCGACAATTTTGTGGTCGGTGTCACCACCGCGGCAACGCTCTGGTTCGTTACTGTAATCGGCCTGTGTTTCGGCGGCGGTCAGATCGACCTCGGGGTGGTTGGCTCGGCCATCGGAATCGTTGTATTGGCCGGGCTGAAAACAGTGGAAGACCGCATCAAACGCGACCGCGAGGCGAAGTTGTCGATTTCCTTCGATCCATCCGGACCTAGCGAAAATGAGATTCGGACCAGCCTGGCGCAGGCGGGATTCAAGATCGTTTCCTGCGCATTCGATTACAGCCAGGAAGCACGCAACACCCAGCTGAATTGCGAATTGCACTGGAGGGCCGCGACTAACGAGAACTCAGTGCCCGAAGTTATTCGCGCGCTCGGGGGGCGTCCCGGTGTAATCAGAATCGGCTGGACACCGCAGGTCAAATAAGCAGCTATGCCCCCGGAGTACCGGCGCGCGAGAGAACCCCTTCCACAATCTTTCCGAAGTCCAGCAGCTCGTTCAAGTCCGAGGATTTCTGCACGTAGAGGGATGCCCCGAGTTCCAGGGCCGTCGCTCGATCGGTTGGCGACGCCGAGGACGTCAACATGATCACCGGCACGCTGTCGAGCCACGCCTGGCGCCGGATATGGCGCAGCACGACATCGCCGTTGGCCTTGGGAAGGTTGACGTCCAGCACAATCAGGTCGGGCCGTTTGCTGGCCGCCTCGTCATCCAGCAGAGAGATGGCTTTTTGACCGTCGGCCGCAACCACCAGGTTGAAGGGCAACCCATGGTGGTTTAGTGCTTCACGGAAGAGCAAGACGTCGCCGGGATTGTCTTCGGCCAGTAGGATCTCAAACACGACTCAAGTAACCACTAGGATAGACCGACTTAGGAACAGATGTTGCGAAAAATTGTTGTAACGTGATCTTGCACGGCGTATCTTTAATTATTAAGGCCGCTTACAGCTAAACGTTTAGGCAGGGTACTGTCTACAGGAGCATGATAATGAAGGGTTTAACCGCTGAGAACGGCGCCAGGGAGCGCGTTTCCAAGTCGAGCGTGTCGAAGTCTAATGGATCCTCGAAGTCTAACGGATCAAAGACGGCCGCCAAGGCCAATGCCAGCAAGTCCTCTGGAACCAAGATCGTTGGAGCCGCAACGAACGGGGCGAAAACCTCTCGCGATACTCACGTCCTCTTGGCCACGCTGATCGCTTTCAAGAGAGGTGACTTTTCTGTTCGCATGCCGGTGGATCAGACCGGTCTGGAAGGGAAGGTCGCCGACACGCTGAACGACGTTTTGGAGATCAACCAGAAGATGGTCAGCGAGTTCGGTCGCATCAGCCGTGCGGTCGGCAAGGATGGCAAGATTACCCAGCGCGCGTCGATCGGTTCGGTGACTGGAGCTTGGGCCGAGTGCGTGGAGTCGGTAAACAGCCTGATCGGGGATCTGGTGCAGCCGTCGACCGAAGTCGCTCGCGTGATCGGCGCCGTGGCCAAAGGCGATTTGTCGCAGAACATGTCGCTCGAAGTCGACGGGCGCCCGTTGCGCGGCGAGTTCCTGCACACGGCGCGCGTCGTGAACACGATGGTGCAGCAGCTAAATTCCTTTGCGAGTGAAGTGACTCGCGTGGCGCGTGAAGTGGGTACCGAGGGTAAACTGGGCGGCCAGGCGGTGGTTCCGGCGGTGGCCGGAACGTGGCGCGACTTGACGGAGAGCGTCAATTCAATGGCCAGCAACCTGACCAACCAGGTGCGCAATATCGCTGGCGTGACGACGGCCGTCGCCAAGGGCGATTTGACGACGCGGATCACGGTGGACGCGCGCGGCGAAATTTTGCAATTGAAGAACACCATCAACACGATGGTGGATCAGCTCAGCTCGTTCGCGGCGGAAGTGACTCGCGTGGCGCGCGAAGTGGGTACGGAAGGACGGCTGGGCGGACAGGCCGACGTGCGCGGCGTCGCTGGAACCTGGAAGGATTTGACCGATTCGGTTAACTCCATGGCCAGCAACCTGACTAATCAGGTGCGCAACATCGCCGAAGTAACCACGGCCGTGGCCAAGGGTGACTTGTCCACTCGCATCACAGTGGATGCGCGCGGCGAAATCTTGCAGTTGAAAAACACCATCAACACCATGGTTGATCAGCTCAGCTCGTTCGCGGCGGAAGTAACTCGCGTCGCGCGCGAAGTCGGCACCGAAGGTAAGCTGGGCGGCCAGGCGGACGTGCCGGGCGTCGGCGGAACGTGGAAGGATCTTACCGATTCGGTCAACTCGATGGCCGGCAATTTGACGGCTCAAGTTCGAAACATCGCGGAAGTAACGACCGCCGTTGCCAAGGGCGATCTGTCTCGCAAGATCACCGTGCAGGTGCGCGGCGAGATTCTGGAATTGAAGAACACCATCAATACGATGGTGGATCAGTTGAGCTCGTTCGCTTCGGAAGTTACGCGCGTGGCGCGTGAGGTAGGCACCGAGGGACGGCTGGGCGGCCAGGCGGAAGTGGAGGGCGTGGCTGGAACATGGCGCGATTTGACGGAAAGCGTCAATTCGATGGCCGGCAATTTGACGAATCAAGTGCGCAACATCGCGGGCGTGACCACTGCCGTGGCGAAGGGCGATCTATCCACCAAGATCACGGTGGATGCGCGCGGCGAAATTCTGGAGCTGAAGAACACCATCAATACCATGGTGGATCAGCTCAACTCGTTTGCCAGTGAAGTAACGCGCGTGGCGCGCGAAGTGGGTACCGAAGGCAAGCTGGGCGGCCAGGCGCAGGTGAAGGGCGTGGGCGGCGTCTGGAAGGATCTGACCGAGAGCGTCAACTCGATGGCGGGCAACCTGACCAATCAGGTTCGCAACATCGCGGGCGTGACCACGGCGGTGGCGCGCGGCGACTTGTCCACCAAGATCACGGTGGATGCGCGCGGGGAAATTCTCGAGCTGAAGAACACCATCAACACCATGGTGGATCAGCTGAATTCGTTCGCGAGCGAAGTGACGCGCGTGGCGCGCGAAGTGGGAACGGACGGCAAGCTGGGCGGCCAGGCGCAAGTGAAAGGCGTCGGCGGCGTTTGGAAGGATCTCACCGATTCGGTCAACTCCATGGCCGGCAACCTGACGGCCCAGGTTCGCAATATCGCGGAAGTCACCACGGCGGTCGCCAACGGCGATTTTTCGCGCAAGATTACGGTGGACGTGCGCGGCGAAATTCTGGAGCTGAAAAACACCATCAACATCATGGTGGATCAGCTCAACGGATTTGCCAGCGAAGTGACGCGCGTGGCGCGCGAAGTGGGTACCGAAGGCAAGCTGGGCGGCCAGGCGATGGTGAAGGGTGTGGCCGGGACGTGGAAGGATCTCACGGACTCGGTTAATTCGATGGCCAGCAACCTGACCAATCAGGTGCGCAACATCGCGGAAGTGACCACTGCGGTGGCGACGGGCGACCTATCGCGCAAGATTACGGTGGAAGTGCGCGGCGAAATTCTGGAATTGAAGAACACCATCAACACGATGGTGGATCAGCTCAGCTCGTTCGCTTCGGAAGTGACGCGCGTGGCGCGCGAAGTTGGCACGGAAGGCAAGCTGGGCGGCCAGGCGGACGTACACGGTGTCGCTGGGACGTGGAAAGATTTGACGGACTCCGTCAATTCCATGGCCAGCAACCTGACCTCGCAGGTTCGAAACATCGCCGAAGTTACGACGGCAGTTGCGAAGGGCGATTTGTCGCGCAAGATCACGGTGGACGTGCGCGGCGAAATTCTGGAGTTGAAGAACACCATCAATACGATGGTGGATCAGTTGAATGCGTTCGCGAGCGAAGTAACGCGCGTGGCGCGCGAAGTCGGTACCGAAGGAAAGCTGGGCGGCCAGGCTGAAGTCACCGGCGTGGGCGGCGTCTGGAAGGATTTGACCGATTCGGTCAACTTCATGGCGGGCAACTTGACATCCCAGGTCCGCAACATCGCGCAGGTAACGACGGGCGTAGCCAAGGGCGACTTGTCGACCAAGATCACGGTGGATGCGCGCGGCGAAATTCTGGAGTTGAAGAACACCATTAATACAATGGTGGACCAGCTCAATGCATTTGCATCGGAGGTAACGCGCGTGGCGCGCGAGGTCGGCACCGAAGGGCGGCTGGGCGGCCAGGCTGACGTGCGTGGCGTCGCGGGCACCTGGAAGGACTTGACGGACAGCGTCAATTACATGGCCAGCAACCTGACCAATCAGGTTCGCAACATCGCGGGCGTGACCACAGCGGTTGCGCGCGGCGACTTAACTACCAAGATCACGGTGGATGCGCGCGGCGAAATTCTGGAGTTGAAGAACACCATCAACACCATGGTGGATCAGTTGAGCTCGTTCGCGTCCGAAGTTACGCGCGTGGCGCGCGAAGTGGGCACCGAAGGCAACCTGGGCGGGCAAGCCGAAGTGAAGGGCGTGGCCGGCACCTGGAAGGATTTGACGGAAAGCGTCAACTCCATGGCGGGCAACCTGACCAATCAGGTTCGCAACATCGCGCAGGTAACCACGGCCGTCGCGAAGGGCGACCTGTCGCGCAAGATCACAGTGGACGTACGCGGCGAAATTCTGGAGCTGAAGAACACCATCAACACCATGGTGGATCAGCTCAACGCATTTGCCAGTGAAGTAACCCGAGTAGCTCGCGAGGTCGGTACCGAAGGAAAGCTGGGCGGCCAAGCCAATGTGCGCGGCGTCGGCGGAACGTGGAAGGATTTGACCGATTCGGTGAACTCCATGGCCGGCAACCTGACGGCGCAGGTCCGCAACATCGCGCAAGTGACAACGGCGGTGGCCAACGGCGACCTTTCGCGCAAGATCACGGTGGATGTGCAGGGCGAGATTCTGGAGCTGAAGAACACCATCAACCGCATGGTGGATCAGCTGAATTCCTTCGCCAGTGAAGTGACGCGCGTAGCCCGTGAAGTCGGAACAGATGGAAAGCTGGGCGGCCAGGCCGAAGTGAAGGGCGTCGCGGGCACGTGGAAGGATCTCACGGACAACGTCAACTTCATGGCTGCCAATCTTACTACGCAGGTGCGCGGCATCGCGAAGGTAGTCACCGCGGTGGCGAACGGCGATTTGAAGCGCAAGCTGGTGCTTGAAACCAAGGGCGAGATCGCGGAGCTGGCCGACACCATCAATGGAATGATCGACACGCTGGCGACCTTCGCGGATCAGGTGACCACGGTGGCGCGCGAAGTTGGAATCGAAGGCAAGCTGGGCGGACAAGCGCGCGTTCCTGGAGCAGCCGGAATCTGGCGCGATTTGACGGACAACGTCAATCAGCTCGCGGCGAATTTAACCACCCAAGTACGCGCCATCGCCGAAGTAGCGACGGCCGTGACCAAGGGCGATCTCACGCGTTCCATCGCCGTGGAAGCGCTGGGTGAAGTGGCGGCGCTCAAAGATAATCTCAACGAGATGATCGTGAACCTGGCAGCCACCACGCGCAAGAATACCGAGCAGGACTTCCTGAAAACCAACATCGCCAAGTTCACAGGCATGATGCAGGGCCAGCGCGATCTGTTGACCTTGTCGCAGCTTCTGCTTTCCGAGCTGACGCCGCTGGTGGGGGCGCAGCACGGAACGTTTTATCTCGCCGAGGCGCAAGAGAACAAGACCGTGTTGAAGCTGCTGGCCGGCTATGCGATCGATGATCGCGATGAAGTCCCCATCCAGTTCGAAGTAGGCCAGGGCCTGATTGGGCAGTGCGCCAGAGAGAAGGAGCGCATTTTAGTTACGAACCTTCCCGGCGGCTACATCCGAATCAATTCGAGCCTGGGCAGCACCGCTCCAGTGAGCATCGTGGTGTTGCCGGTGCTGTTTGAAGGCGACGTGAAGGCGGCCATCGAGCTGGCTTCGTTTGGACAATTCTCGGATATTCACCTGGCATTCCTCGACCAGCTGACCCAGTCCATCGGTATCGTGCTGAACACGATTCGCGCCACCATGCGTACCGAGCAGCTTCTCACGCAGAGCCAGGCGCTGGCTGAAGAGCTGCAGTCCCAGCAGCTTCAGTTGCAGAAAACCAACGCCGAGCTCCAGGAGAAAGCGCAACTTCTTGCAGAACAGAAGACCGAAGTAGAAACCAAGAATCGCGAGGTGGAGCAGGCCAAGAAGGCGCTGGAAGAAAAGGCCGAGCAGTTGGCGCTGACTTCCAAGTACAAGAGCGAGTTCCTGGCCAATATGAGCCACGAGCTGCGGACGCCGCTCAACAATCTACTGATTCTCGCTCGCATGCTTTCGGAGAATTCGGACAAGAACCTCACGTCCAAGCAAGTGAAGTTTGCCGAGACCATCCATACTTCCGGAACGGACTTGCTATCGCTGATCAGCGACATTTTGGATCTGAGCAAGATCGAATCCGGCAAGATGGACGTCGAGGTCGGCGGCATCCGCTTCAGCGAGCTGGAGGACTTCTGTCTGCGCACCTTCCGGCACGTGGCAGACGGCAAGGGTCTGGACTTCACAGTGGAGCTGGGCGAGAACCTGGCGCCCGAGATCATCCATACCGACGCCAAGCGTTTGCAGCAGGTTTTGAAGAACCTGCTCTCCAACGCGCTGAAGTTTACCGAATCAGGATCCGTACGGCTGTCAATCGACAAGGCTGCCAGTGGCTGGAGCCCGTCGAATAGCATCTTGAGCCGCGCGAAATCGGTTATCGCGTTTTCGGTGCTGGACACCGGCATTGGCATCGCGACGGAAAAGCAGCGCATCATCTTCGAAGCGTTCCAGCAAGCGGACGGCACCACCAGCCGCAAGTACGGCGGCACCGGTCTGGGGTTGTCCATTAGCCGCGAGCTGGCGCGGCTTCTGGGTGGCGAAATACGGTTACAGAGCGCGCCCGGCGTGGGCAGCACGTTCACCCTATACCTGCCGCAAACCTACGTCACGCCTTCCGCGCAGTCCAAGAGCGAGACACTGCGCATCATGCCTCCGGTTCTGTTGGAGCAGGCGGTGAAAGAAACGGTGGACGCCGGCGTGGATATGATTCTCCCCGCAACCGCGATGGCGACCGAAGAACTGGTGGAGGATCTGGTGATCGACGACGATCGCAACCTGATCCAGCCGGGCGACGCCGCGCTCCTGATTGTTGAGGACGATATCACTTTTGCGCGCATTTTGCTGGATCAGGCGCACGATCGCGGCCTGAAGGCTTTGGTAGCGCTGCGCGGATCGAGCGCCATGACCTTGGCGCGCGAGTTCAAACCCGGGGCCATCACGCTCGACATCAATCTTCCCGACATGGCGGGCTGGACCATTCTGGATCGTTTGAAACACGATCCAGCCACGCGGCACATCCCGGTCCATATCATTTCGGGAGACGAAAACCGCCGTCGTGGCCTGGCGCTGGGAGCCATGACCTATCTCGAAAAGTCCGTCACCAATGAACTGCTGGTGGAAGCGTTCGCGGCCATCGAACATTCGGTGCAAAAGCGCGTCAAGAAGCTGTTGTTGGTGTGCGCCGACGAAGCCGAGCGCAACGGCATGATCGCGACTGTCGGCGCTCCCGACCTCGACGCCATCGGCGTGGCCACGGCCGGTGAGGCGCTGGCGGTGCTCAAGCAGCAGTACCTGGACGGCATCGTCGTCCATCTCCAAATCCAAGGCGTTACCCCGATGGCTCTGGTGGAAGAGATACAAACTCACGCGGGCCCATATTCACCTCCCGTCTTGCTGATGTGCGACCGGCTTCTCAGCCCTGAAGAAGAGTTGGAACTGGCGCGGCTGGGACGCGCGGGTATAGTAAAGACGGTGCAAACGCGAGATCGTCTTCTGGATGAGTCCGTGCTGTTGTTGCATCGCGCTGAATCCGACCTGGCTCAAGACCAGCGCAATATTCTCGAGCAGTTGCGGGTAACTGACGAGACGCTGTTCGGCAAGAAGGTATTGGTGGTGGACGACGATGTCCGCAACATCTTTGCGCTCACCAGTCTGCTGGAAGATCACAACCTGAAGGTGGCGCATGCCGAGAACGGCCGGGCTGGAATTGAACTGTTGAAGAAGACGCCGGACGTCGATCTGGTGCTCATGGACATCATGATGCCGGAAATGGACGGCTATGAGACCATGAAGGCCATACGGGAATTGCCCCAGTTCCGGTCGCTGCCGATCGTTGCTTTAACGGCCAAGGCGATGAAAGGCGATCGGCAGAAATGCATTGAGGCTGGGGCGTCGGACTACGTCACCAAACCGGTAGACCTGGAACAACTCTTCTCGGTGCTGCGGGTTTGGATCAGCCGGGGCCATGAGGTGAACGCGGCGCCAGTCAGCGCTGTCTAGCGGTCTAAGATGGACCAGGAGCTCAAAGCCGGAGAACTGGCGGGAACGATCGGAGCGCCCATGCCGCTTGCCGAAAACGCCGGTCAGGATCGCGTGAAGATCCTGATGGTGGATGACACGCCGGACAATCTGGTGTCGCTTGAAGCGGCGCTGGATGGGCTGGGCCAAGAGCTGGTGCAGGCGCGCTCTGGCATGGAAGCGTTGCGTCATTTGCTGGACGACGATTTCGCTGCCATCTTGCTGGACGTGAAGATGCCCGAAATGGACGGGTTCCAGACGGCCGAACTGATCCGTTCGCGCAAGCGCTCCCGCCATACGCCCATTCTCTTTCTCACCGGCTACAAGAGCGACGAACATCTGTTCCGCGGCTACGATTTGGGCGCCGTGGACTTCTTGTTCAAGCCGATTGTCCCCGAGGTTCTGCGGTCCAAGGTAGGCGTGTTTGTCGAGCTGAGCCGCAACACCGCGCTGCTCCGCCGCCAAGCCGAGGTTTTGGGGAAAGCGGAACAAAAGTTCCGGTCACTGCTGGAAGCCGCCCCCGACGCGATGATCATCAGCGATGAGGACGGCCGCATCAGTTTGATGAATTCGCAAGCTGAAATCCTGTTCTCCTTTCCTCGCGAAGAGCTGATCGGGAAAGACATCCGGATGTTGGTGCCGGATTGGAGTTGTCATTCCAAGCCAGCGCAAGCGAACAGTCCGGCTTGGCTAGCTCCGCCGACCGAGCTGTGGGCCCGTCGCAAGAACGGCCATCAGTTTCCAGTTGAGCTTAGCTTGAGTCCGCTGCAGACCCCGGAGGGCCTGCTGCTTACATCCGCTATTCGGGATGTCACCGAGCGCCGGCGCGCCGATGAGGCCATTCGCGAATTGAACGCCACGCTTGAGCAGCGTGTTGCTGAGCGCACGCAAGAACTTCTGCGGACCAACAAAGCCTTGCGGCAATCCAACGACGATTTGAACCAGTTTGCTTACGCCGCCAGTCACGATTTGCAGGAACCGCTGCGCATGGTCGCGCTGTACAGCCAGATGCTGCAGCGAAAATACTTCGCGAATCTGGACGCCAATGCCGATCAGTACATCGGTTACATCGTGGGTGGCGCCCAGCGCATGGAGATGCTGCTCAAGGATCTGCTGACCTACTCGCAGACCGGACCTTCGGCCGAAGAACCCGCCGAAACCGTGGATTTCATCGCGGTGATCGACAAGGTGCTCCTGAATCTGCAAGCATCGACGGAACAGAGCGGCGCGAAGATTACTTGGGACCAGCTTCCGGCCGTACACGCGCACGAGATTCGACTGGTGCAGCTGCTGCAAAACCTGGTCAGTAACGCCATCAAGTACCGCAGCCAAGATCCTCCGCGTATACACATTTCGGCCGAATGGCGGGAGCGGGAATGGGTGTTGTCGGTGCAGGACAACGGCGTCGGAATTCCATCCGAGTACGCCCAACAGATCTTCAAGATCTTTAAGCGCCTGCATGGGCAAGACTATCCGGGAACGGGCATCGGCCTGGCAATTTGCCAGCGTATCATCGAGACCTATGGCGGGCGGATTTGGGTGGAATCGGAGAACGGAAAAGGATCGTGCTTTTACTTCACGCTGCCACCGGCCAAGAACAAGGCGGCGGAGGACCAGACGGCCACGGAAACGGCGCGCGTGTCTTAGTCCTGGCCGGCTTCCTCACGGTCGCGGCTCGGTGGGCGCGGCTCGGTAGGGTCGCGGAGATATTCGGCGATTTCGGCATACCCGGCCGCTTCCGCGATGCGTAGCGCGGTGAGGCCGCTGGCAGTGAGTTGTTGCAAGTCGGCGCCCGATTCCACTAGCAGTCGAACTACCTCGGTCCGTCCCATGGCGGCCGCGGCATGCAGCGCGCTCAGTCCGCTCTGATCGGCCGCGTTAAGCTCAGCGCCCTGCGCGAGCAGCCTCGGGATTGCTTCAGGATGGCTGTTCACCGCTGCCATCAACGCCGTTACGCCCTGGCTTGTGCGCGCGTTTACATCCGCGCCCGAGGCAATCAACAAATCCGCGATTGCGGTTTGTCCGCGGACTACGGCAGCAATCAGCGGCGTGATGCCGGTTTCTCCGGCGGTATTCGGATTGGCCCCCGCGCTCAGCAGCGCCTTGGCCGCATCGACGTGCCCACCCAGCGCGGCCGCGAGCAAAGCCGTAGCTCCCGACGCATCCGATGCTTCGATCTTCGCGCCTTTTCCGAGCAGCATCGGCAAAACTTCCGAGTTGCCGTTGGCTGCCGCCGCTACCAGGACCGGCCGGCCCTGTTCGTCCAGCGTGTTCGGGTCGGCGCCTTTCTCAAGCAGCACCCAGGTCACGGGCGCGGCCGATTCCGCCGCCGACACTGCTGCCACCAGGGGTGTTAAACCCGACTGGCTTGCAGCGCCGATGTCCGCGCCGCCAGCGACCAGAGCGCAAAGCGCTTCCATTCTGCCATTCACCGCCGCGCCGATCAGAGGGGTCACTCCTCGCGCGTCGGCGGCATTCGGATCCGCGCCGGCGGCGAGCAGCGCCTCTACCACCGATGCGTGGCCTTCAATCGAGGCTGCCAGCAGCGGAGTGACGCCGGTGCGCGTACGCTCCTGATGGCTCGCGCCCTTTTGGAGCAGCAAGGTGACCACCGTGGCGTGCCCCTGTGTGGCCGCCATCACTAGAACTGTGGCTTCGTCCCGGTAGCGGGCCTTCAGGTCGGCTCCTTGCAGCAGAAGAATCTGGAGTGCTTCGGTACGTCCGGCCACGGCCGCGGCCAGCAGCGGAGTGGCGCCGTTCTTCATGCGCGCGTTCACCTTAGCGCCGCGCCCTAGCAGCGCCCGCATGCGTTCGGCGTCGCCCGCAGCCGAGGCTCGGATCAAATCGAGGTCGCGTTCGCTTGGCATGGGATCGCTCGCGAAGGAAGCGCGCAAAGCTGAGGCTCCAGATTAGCTCGCGCTGACCGGCTCTGCTTTCTCCTGGAGGTCTTCGTTGAAAACCGAAAAAACCTCACCGTTCCACAGAACATTGATCAATCCGGATTGCGTGACGTTACCTTCGAGCTCGACGATCACCTCGGCTGGTATCTGGACCAGCGTTCCGGTAGGATCGCGCAGGCTGCTTCCTGGATGTTCGGCGAGCTTTACTGCTTGCAGGGGCTGGGAAACCTTATAGCGAATGTACGGTTTCGAGCTTCGCATGCGGCTCCTGGTCAAAAGACTTGGTTCGTTTCAGAATAGCATGCTGGCTTGAGAGCTTACCTTCAAAGTAACCGTTAGAACTCCGGCCTCAAACTTGCTCTGGTTTGCGTCATGATTCTGAACGAGCAGGGTGAGCAAATAGAAACGGACGGCGTGGTTCCCGCGCTGACGAAAGAGCAAGAAAGGGAAGCTGAGAACCGCACATCCGTTACCGCGCTGGTGGTTCACGAGACCATTCGGAAGGATGGCGACGAGGAATTGCAGCGGCCCAACTCCGCGCTGGCTTGGTCCGGGCTGGCTGCCGGGCTCTCCATGGGCTTCTCCTTTCTCGCTCAGGCGTTGTTCTACACGCAGGTCCCGGAGTCTCCATGGCGGCCACTGGTGGTCAATCTGGGATATCCACTCGGATTCCTGATTACGATTATCGGACGACAGCAATTGTTCACCGAGAACACGCTGACCGTCATCATTCCGCTGCTCGCCAGGAGGAATCTGACGACATTCGTATCAGTCTTGCGATTATGGGGCGTGGTGCTGGTCGCCAATCTGGCGGGAGCTCATCTTTTCGCCTGGGTAGCGGGCAACACGCCGCTGCTGCGGCCCGAAGTGCGGGAATCGATGCGCCAGATCGCGCTGCAGGCTGCCAATGTTTCTTTCGGAGCGGCCATCCTGCGCGGAGTGTTTGCCGGATGGCTGATCGCCATGGTGGTCTGGATGCTGGCCGCTACCGACTCGAATCGCCTTCCAATCATCGTAATTCTGACCTACTTTGTTGGGCTGGCCGGCCTTACCCATATCGTTGCCGGCTCAGTTGAGGTGCTGTACCTGGTGATGACCGGACTGAAGCCATGGTGGTCGTATGTTGCCTACTACATGACTCCCACGTTGATAGGCAACATTTTCGGCGGGGTCACATTGGTGTCAGCCCTGAATCACGCACAAGTAATTGCGGGATCGTCCCCGGCCAGACGTTAGCGGGGCGTGTAACAACTATCGAAGCCGGAAAAAGTTCCCGCAGCAGACGCGGCTTGCCGCTCGCAGGCCCTATTTAAGTGCCTGTTTTTCAACTACTTTCGCGACCAGGCTTTACTAAGTTGGTAAGGTACCAAACGTGCCTTCCATGAGGTGTGCCAGACAAGCCAGTGGGTAACGCCGGTTCACTACGAATCGGCGCTCTGCTCAGGCCACACGCGAAGTTTCTGGTTGTCGGGACGCTGGCGATCATCGGCGAAGGCGCAGCCAGCCTCTTAGAACCATGGCCGTTGAAGATCGTTCTGGACAACGTCGTCGGCTCCAAATCGACCCATGGGTGGTTAAACTCGCTGATTGCGTCTTATGTAGGTCAAGACAAGCAAACCATCCTGGAATTTGCGGCCTTGGCGGTGCTCGTGATCGCGATCATCGGCGCAATCTGTTCGTACGCCGAAAAGTATGTCACCACTAGCGTCGGACAGTGGGTGATGCACGACCTGCGCCGCACGCTCTATCACCACCTCCAGCGCCTGTCGCTGGCCTATCACGACAACAATCAAACCGGCGACCTGCTCAGCCGCGTTACCAGCGACATCGACGCCATCCAGAGTTTTATCGCTTCGGGGCTCCTGGGGGCGGGGGTCAACGCTCTGACGCTGGTTGGCATGGTGGGCGTTATGCTCTACCTCAACTGGCAATTCACGCTGATCGCTCTTTCGGTAGCACCGGTGCTGTTCGCCGTGGTCTACCATTACACGCGGCGGATTAAGAAGGCCGCCCGTGAAGTTCGGAAAAAAGAGGGCGAAATTGTCTCGGTGATTCAGGAGGTACTCTCCTCAATTCGCGTCGTGAAGGCGTTTGCGCGTGAAGACTATGAACAGCGCCGCTTGGAAGAAGAGAGTCTGGAAGGCGTGGAGATCGCACTGCGCGCGCGTGGGCTGAAGGCTAAACTTGCTCCTCTGGTTGAAATCATCGTGGCGGTCGGCACCGCTCTTGTCCTGTGGTTTGGAGCGCGCCTGGCCTTGCGCGGCACTCTTTCGGCGGGCTCGCTGGTGGTTTTCATTTTCTACCTGGGGAAGATGTATAAGCCGATGCAGGAACTCTCGAAGGTGACCGACTCGTATTCCAAAGCGGCCGTCGGCTACGAGCGCATTCGCGAGATTCTGGATGCTGAGCGCGACGTGAAGGACATGCCCGGTGCGCGGCGGGCGTCAGGCTTCAAAGGGAAAATCGAGTTCCAGAATGTGAACTTCGCCTACCAGGCCAGCCGGCCGGTGCTCAAGAATGTCAGCTTTCGAATCGAGCCCGGTCAGGTGGCCGCCCTGGTTGGTCCCACGGCGCCGGCAAGACCAGCATCATCAGCCTCATCCCGCGATTTTATGATCCGACATCGGGTGTAGTGACGATCGACGGTTGGGATGTGCGGCGTTTGCAGCAGAAGTCGCTGCGGCAACAGATGAGCTTCGTGCTGCAAGAGACGTTGCTCTTCCACGCTCCGATCTGGAACAACATCGCGTATGGCAAGCCGGAAGCAAGCCGCGCCGAAATCCTGCGGGCCGCCGAACTCGCCAATGCCCACGAGTTCATCGAAAAAATGCCAGAAGGTTACGACACGATTGTCGGGGAACGGGGAGTCACCCTATCGGGTGGCCAGCGCCAGCGTATCGCGATTGCTCGCGCCGTCATCCGCAATACTCCCATCCTCATTCTGGACGAGCCGAGCTCAGGACTCGACGCGGCCTCCGAGAAGCTGGTCTTCGAGGCTCTGGACCGCCTGATGGAAGGCAAGACTTCCATCGTGATCGCCCACCGGCTTTCCACCATCCGCCGCGCCGATGTTATTTTCGTGGTCAATGACGGCAGCATTGTGGAGAGCGGCAAGCACGAAGATCTCTTGAAGCTGGGTGGTCTGTATGCCGAGCTTTACCATATTCACCAAGAGGACGGCGTCAACGAACAAGCCAGCGGCGCAGTGGTTTCGAGCGTACTGTGAGGTCAAAGTGAAATTGCTGATACAGCCCGCCGACGGCATTGCGCCCCTGGTGCAGGCCATCAACAAAGCCAAGAGTCGGGTGGAGATTGCCATTTTTCGTCTGGACCGCCAGGAAATCGAAAAGGCGCTGGCGGCGGCGGTGGGACGCGGCGTATTCGTCCACGCTCTGATCGCCTACACCAATCGAGGCGGCGAACAGAACTTGCGCAAGCTTGAGATGCGATTGCTTGCGGCCGGAGTAACGGTGGCGCGCACGGCGAATGACTTGATTCGCTACCACGGCAAATACATGATCGTCGACCGGCGGGATCTGCACGTCCTGTCCTTTAATTTCACGCGTCTCGATATCGATTACAGCAGGGGTTTCGGTGTAGTCACCCGGAACCGCAAGCTGGTACAAGAAGCCGTGAAACTGTTCGAAGCCGACACGCAGCGACAGCCTTATACGGCGGGGACGCCGGGCTTTGTGGTCAGTCCCGCGAATGCGCGAAAACAGCTGGCACAAGTTATCCGGGGCGCAAAGCGAGAGTTGCTCATCTACGATCCTGAAATTAGCGATCCGGACATGCTTCATGAACTGGATCAGCGAGCGAAGGCCGGTGTTGAGATCAAGATAATCGGGCGAGTGACCCGCGGGAGCGGCCAGCTGCCGGTGAAGAAGCTGTCCGGCCTGCGCTTGCACACCCGCGCCATCATCCGGGACGGCAATTTGGCGTTCATCGGAAGCCAGAGCTTGCGAGAGCTTGAACTCGGCGCCCGCCGTGAAGTCGGCATCATTTTTCGCGAACACAATATTATCGCGAGCATAAGCAAGACATTCCTGGAGGACTGGAAGCGCGCGGCCCGGCCCGCTCCCGCTGTTGAAGTGGAAAAGGTCCCGCCGGCGGCTAAGGTTGCAAAAAGGGTCGCGAAAGCAGTCGCCAAGGGACTGCCTGCGATCGCCCCGGTTCTCGAGGTAGTCGTTCGGGAACTAGCTGTAGAAACGAACGGCGCCGCGTTAGATTCCAAGGCCGTTGAGGAAACCGTGCAAGCGGCGGTGAAAGAAGCGGTGAAGGATGCAGTTCTCACTGTCGTCGAACAAAACGGGACGATTGAGGACTGAGCCAAGTCTGATCACAACAAGTCTGATCACAACTGGGCTGATCACAACTGGTTCAATTCGGTGATCCGGAGTTGTACCGCCGTGGTGAAGGCTTCCACTTCCTCCGGCGTGTATTGGGCGGCGCGGAAGGCGTCGCGAATCTGGTCCGTTGAGAGTCTGCCCAGCAGTTGCCCCACCCACCTGGCATCCACTTTGGGGATGTGCCGGCCGATCCATTCCAGGTTGACGCGGTTCAGGTACTCGGGAGCGTTGAACATCACAAAGAAGGCGGGCCGCTTAGGATCGTCAAAATCCACGTACTTGCCGCCATCCTCACCTTTCCGGATGAACTTGGAGTGCACGTACGACTCGAGGTTGCCCTTGCCCTTATCGCTTGCGATGAAGTTTGTAGTGCCGAAACTTGCCCCCAAGTCGCTTACCAAATAAATCCGCTGGGGGCCTTCGCCGTTGGCGGAACCCTTTTCCTCATAGACGGCGTTGTTGTCGTCCTTCAGATCCCAGTTGTTGATCACCGCCATCATCACGCGCAGGCCATTCAGTTCACGCAAACCAGTGAAGGGATTGTGGCGCCACTCCCAGCTTCCAATTTTCTTCTCGCCTTCGGGGTTTCTCTTGAGCCGCACGTTCTTGATGGAGCCGTCCGGTCCGACGAATTGAATTACCCCGCTGGAGGTGTCGCCGGCATGCCGTTGGCCCGGAAGTCCGGAACAAAGTAGTCTTCGTTCGCGAAATAGCCGATGCGCCCAGAGCAACCGGGTCGCAACTACTCTCCGGCTTAGCCTCCGCTCCCAGCTTCACCTTCCATTTCACTCCGTCCTGGTCGCGGACGTCGAACTTCGGGTTGGAGCCCTCCATGTCTTCCTTCTCGAACGTGAACGGCGGATGAGGCTCGTGTCTCCTTGCCGCCGGGTCCATCCAGGAGGTTACGGGAAGCGATGTCGGCGGGATCGCGCCAAAGGCCGGGAGCCGCGCTTCTGGGAGCTTTCAACCTTCACGGCGGCGGCCGTGTAGCGCTCTTGGGACAAGGCCTCGGTTTGAGCAAAGGCCCCGAGTAGCGGAAATCCGACGAGAAGAGCTACGCCCCATGCGGCCCATATATCTCTTCTGACTAGACATGCACTTCCTCCCTTTTAACTCCGGCTGATTGGTCCAACCTGCGGCGAGCTGGCGCGCCATTTGGTTTTTGGGTGTCGACGTACGAATAAGCTGATGCTGGCCTGGGTGGGCAGCGCCAGTGCGGTTCCAGCTGCTTCGACGGCGTCTAATATCCACAAGTACAAATCCTGCTGGATCTTCATGAACTCGTCCCCGTCCTGTGTCAGAATGTGAGCGAAGATCTCCAGATCCAGAGAGTACGTGCCCACTCCAACGAAACGCACTGGCAGCGGGCCGGTCTCGAGCTTGGGATGTTCGGACTAAATCTTCGTGATGGAGGCCAGCAAGGCGCGGACCTGGTCCGGCTTGGTGTCTCGCTGGAGATTCAGCATGAAATGGAACAGCATCTTGTCGCGCTGGTCGAAGTTCTCCAGTGTCATGGAAGAGAACTGCCCGTTGGGCACGGTGACCAGCGTGCGCTCCAGCGTGCGGATGCGTGTCGATCGAAGGCCGATGTCCTCCACGGTCCCCATGCGGTCCCCGAATTTGCAGAAATCGCCCACTGCGACGGGCCGGTCACTGACGACAGCCACGCCGCCGAAGAAATTCTCGATGGTCTTCTGAGCGGCCAGGGCAATCGCGATTCCTCCCACGCCCAGCCCGGCCACGATGGTGGTGGTGTTGTAGCCCCAGCTGCTAAGAACGGCCGCAATCATCAATAGCAGGATCGTGATCTTCACCACGCGCGAGGCGAGCGGCAGCACCGAATACGAAAAGGACTGATGCCTCGACCGCAATGCCACGGCCAGCCGGTTGATGATCAGATCCACGATTCGCATTCCAAGCCAGGCGAGCCCGAGGAAGAACAATAGCGCCAGGCCTCTTTCCAGATAGGGACGGACTCGCGCGGATGGCCCGATCCATTCGAGCCCCGCTCTAAACGCGGCCACCGCGAGAACCAGTTGAAGCGGCGCCAGGAAACCTTCGAGCAAACTCCAGTCAGTGCGGGGCGCAATTCGTTTGAGTGCAGGTTCACCAAGACGAAGCACCAACGGAAAGAGCAGTTTTGACAGTCCGCTTACCAGCGCTGCCAGCAACGCAAGTGCAATCCAACGCCATAACGACATATCGAGAAAGCTCCAATACACCAGCGGGTCAGGCAGATACCGCTCCACCGGCGAATCGCTGGTCATCCGCGCAAGCTGCGGGATGCGTTCCACGCTGTCGCCCGAGAAGAGCCAGACGGACAATCCGGAGTGGAGCTGGACGCGCTCGAGATCCAGATCGAGCGAATGGCCGTTGGTGTTAAATGAGTCGACACGTTCCTTATCGGGAGAAGAGGAGCCGGCGTGGCTCCCCGCGGGGTCCTGGCTGAGATCTGCCACGTCGAAGTCAGAGTCCCGGTCCAGGATCTGTCCCAGCTGCTGAGCCAGCCCACTGCCGCTTTTCAGCCGCTCGGTTCGAGGAAACTTGCGCAAGTTTAGATACTTCGCCGCACGCACATAGTCGTGGGCATGATAGGCCTTCAAGAACGAGACTACGGTGTTCTGCGGCGAATCGCGATTTAAGGGGTCTTGTGAATTGGCTGGTGGCTGGGGCGCGCCGAATAATAAGTTAAGAGAAAGTACAGCGGCGGGAAGAATATTCCTGATCGAGCCATTCCAGCCGCGCCGGATTATCGGTAAACGCATGACGGCGCATGGATTCTCGATTATCACGGGGTGACAAGTGCATCTTGACTGCCATATGCCAGCCAGGTTCTAACGGTTACAGGCCTGTCATGCTAAGCGCTCAGCCTCCGCTTCGGTGGAGCCATACTCCTTGAGCTTGTTAAAGAGAGTCTTCAAACTGATGCCCAGGATTTCAGCCGCGCGCGTCTTGTTGTTGCGGGTGTGCTGCAGCGTCATCTGAATGAGAGCCTTCTCGGCCTCTCCCACCGTGGTGCCCACTGGCAATCGCACCACGTCCGGTTCCACTTCCTGCAGCTGCGGACGCGCCCCCGCAGGCACGCCAAAGTCGCGCGGCAGATGATGCTTGGTTATGGTCCCTTCGGCCGCCAAAATGACGGCGCGCTCCAATACATTGCGCAGTTCGCGCACGTTGCCGGGCCAGGAATAGCGCCTGAGCTGCTCCCGCACGTCGGCGCTGACATCCACCACTCGCGTCTCGTGCTTGCGGTTGAGCATTTCGAGCAACGCTTCGGTGAGCACTCCCAGATCGCCCTCGCGCTGGCGCAGCGGCGGCAGCGGAATCTGAAACACGTTCAAGCGGTAGTACAGATCTTCGCGCAGCTCATTTTTGCGTAACGCCTCCTCCAGCACCTTGTTGGTGGCCGCGATCACTCGTACGTCGACGGCCATCTCGGTTTTTCCGCCCAGCCGCCGCACGCAGGAATCCTCCAGCACTCGGAGCAGCTTGGCTTGCGTGGCCACCGGCATCTCGGCAATCTCGTCTAGCAACAGCGTCCCGTGCTGCGCCAGCTCGAAGCAGCCCGCCCGCCGCTCCACCGCGCCGGTGAAGGCTCCCTTTTCATGGCCGAACAGCTCACTCTCCATCAGCGTCTCCGGCAGCGCCGCGCAATTGATGGCCACAAAGGGACCGTCGCGCCGCGGACTCAGATGATGAATCGCGCGCGCCACTAATTCCTTGCCCGTTCCGCTTTCACCCGTTACCAGCACCGCGGCCCGCGACGGCGCCACCTGGCGGATCAGTGAAAATACTTGCTGCATGGCCGGACAAGTCCCCACCAGATCCACCAGCACGCCCTGATAGAGCAGCTGCCGTTGCAGGCGCTCGGCTTCCTCGGCCAAGCGGCTCTGCGTGGCCGCGCGTTCCAGCAAAACCTTCAAGGCGCTGGGCTGGATGGGCTTTTCCAGGAACCAAAACGCGCCCAGATCGTGCATGGTCTGGACGGCGGTCTCAATATTGCCGAACGCGGTGAGCACGATGGTGGTGGGCAGGACGTTCATCGATCCCAAGCGCTTGAGGAGCTCGAATCCATCCATGCGGGGCATCATCAGATCCGTTACCAGAACGTGAGGCGGCGCCTGGTTGAACTTCTCCAATGCGTCCTGGCCGTCGAAGGCGGTGTCTACCACAAATCCCCAGGACTGAATCATCTTGGCGAGCCCAGCCCGCTGGTTTTCTTCATCGTCGGCAACGAGGACGCGAATGTGAGCAGTGGGAGGAGCTGACATTTCCATCTAATTGTATCGATATAACGCGGGCGCGGATAACGGAAATCCTGGGCTGTGAGTTCTATAGTAATCTGGGGCATGAGACGGGAAACGGCATGATCGATGCGGAGCAACTGTCGGCGGAGATCGAAGAGCTGCGAGATCGCCTCCGCGACGAGAAAATCCGCCATTACGATGAGCTGCGCCAGTTTGCTTACGCCATTTCGCATGATTTGCGCGAGCCGCTTCGCATGGTCAGGAGTTTCACTCAACTGCTCGAACTCCCCCAACAGCAGCAGCGTGAAGCGGACCGCAAGGAATTCGTCGGTTTTATCACCGATGCGGTCGAGCGGGCGGAAAAGCTTTTGTCCGATCTGGTCACCTACTCGCACCAACTCAGACCGCTAGATCAGCCGGAGTCCCAGGTAGATGCCGAAGCGGCTCTTGTTGCTGTGCTTCTGAACCTGGAAAGCACTATTCGCGATAGCGGCGCTCAGATTACCCACGATCCGCTTCCGTGCGTGACCTTTGATTTCGAGCGATTGAGCCAGTTGTTTCGCGAACTGATTGCGAATGCGATTAAGTTTCGGGCGCCCGGCGCTCCTCGCATCCACATTTCGGCTGATGAATCGGAACAAGGCACTACTTTTTCGGTCCGCGACAACGGCATTGGAATCGACCCGCAATATCACGAGCAGATCTTCGAGGTCTTCAAGCGCCTGCACGGCCGTGATTTTCCGGGTACCGGGATGGGTTTAACGCTTTGTAAGCGGGTAATGGAGCAACACGGCGGAACGATCTGGGTGGAGTCCGAGGCCGGCAACGGCGCGACGTTTCGATTCAGGCTGCTTCAGTAACGCCGTGAGTAACAATACCTGAAATAACAATAATGTCGGAATCTGCAACCCGCTCAATCCAGGCAGCATCAACTGGAGTGAAAAGGCTTATATTCATGACCTCCTTCTTGGTATCCACGCGCAGCCGCCTCCTTCTATTCGCCCTGGCCCTGCCAGCTTTGGCTTTACCGGCCTTGGCCGGTTCCTCACCTCAGCGGATCAAGAATTTCTACCAGGTAGATCAGAACGTCTACCGGGGCGCGCAACCTACTGGCGACGGTTTTAGGTACTTGGCGAAAATGGGAGTTAAGACCGTAATTGATTTGCGCGAGGCCGACCGCAGGTCTAAGTCCGAAGAAACGGCGGTCACAGCCGCCGGCATGAAATATATCAGTGTCCCGATGACGGGTCTGGCGGCGCCCTCGGAAGCACAGATCAACCAGATACTGGGAATCCTTGAAGGCGATCACCGTGGAGACAGCGGGGCCGTTTTCGTGCATTGCAAGCGGGGAGCGGACCGCACGGGCGTCGTGATTGCGTCGTATCGCATCGATCACGACGGTTGGGACAATGCTCAGGCTCTCCAGGAAGCGAAGGCGCGCGGCATGGCTCGCTTCCAATTCCCGCGCATGAGCTATATCCGTGCTTTCCGGCCCCGGACACTCAATGCCAAGAACGACACTCCCGGAAACGCCGTCGCCTCGACCGCTCTCTCGGCTCAATGATCGACGTTATAAATTTGTTATAAGTCGGCGTCTTCCGCGTCTACCGTTCAGAGATGCCAATCAAGATTCTGCCCGGATGCGCGCACCCGTTGGGGGCGACCTGGGACGGCGCTGGAACCAACTTCGCCATCTATTCCGAACACGCCGACTGGGTTGAGTTGTGCCTTTTCGACCAGCCCAATGCCCCAGAAATAGAGCGCATCCGGCTTCCTGAGCGCACCACGTACGTGTGGCACGGCTACATCCACGGATTGCAGCCGGGTCAGTTGTACGGCTACCGGGTGCATGGAGATTTCCAGCCCAACGATGGCCTCCGATTCAATTCCAACAAGCTTCTGATCGACCCTTACGCGAAAGCGCTGGCCGGCCAAGTCGATTGGTCCTCGCCGATTTTTCCCTACCAGCAGGGCAAAGAAGACGCCGACTTGTCGTTCGATGAAAACGACGACGCCGCGGGGATGCAGAAGTGCGTGGTGGTCAATCCCTATTTCGATTGGGAAGAGGACCGGGCGCTTTCCCTTCCGCTCAGCGAATCCATTATCTATGAGCTGCACGTCAAAGGTTTCACAAAACGGCACGCCGAGGTCCCCGAAGCGTTGCGCGGCACATACGCGGGCCTGGCGTCCAAACCATCCATTCAATATCTGAAGCGGCTCGGCGTCACCGCCGTCGAATTGATGCCGGTGCACGCTTTTCTCACCGACAAACATCTGGCCGAAAAGGGACTCGCCAACTATTGGGGCTATAACACGACGAATTTCTTTAGTCCGGACGCCCGCTATTCCAGTTCCGGCGAACTTGGCGGACAGGTAGCCGAGTTTAAAACCATGGTGAAGACCTTTCACCGCGAGGGCATCGAAGTGATCCTCGACGTGGTCTACAATCACACCGCGGAAGGCAATCACATGGGCCCGATGCTGAGCTTTCGCGGAGTGGATAACTCCACCTACTATCGCCTGGTCGGCGACCAGCAGCGCTACTACATGGATTACACCGGCACCGGCAATAGTTTGAATGCCCGGCATCCGCAGGTTCTCAAGCTAATTATGGATAGCCTGCGCTACTGGATCCAAGAAATGCACGTGGACGGCTTCCGCTTCGATCTGGCCTCCACTCTGGCGCGCGAGTTGCACGACGTGGATCGCCTATCGGCCTTCTTCGACATCATTCATCAGGATCCGGTGATCTCCCAGACGAAGCTGATCGCCGAGCCCTGGGACGTGGGCGACGGCGGCTATCAAGTGGGCAACTTCCCAGCCGGCTGGGCGGAGTGGAACGGCCGCTATCGCGACACAGTCCGCCGCTACTGGAAGAGCGATGATGGGCAATTGTCCGATCTCGGCTATCGCCTCACCGGCTCCAGCGATTTGTACGATCGAGATGGCCGCCGTCCATCGGCCAGCATCAATTTCGTGACCGCCCACGACGGGTTCACCTTGCATGATCTGGTGAGCTATAACGAAAAGCATAACGATGCCAACCAGGAGGGAAATAACGACGGAACGAATGAGAATTACTCCTGGAACATGGGTGTGGAAGGACCCACCGACGATCCGGAGATCATCGAGCGCCGTGAACGGCAGAAGCGTAACTTTCTTGCGACGCTGCTCCTCTCGCAGGGCGTGCCGATGATTCTGGGAGGCGACGAAATCAGCCGGACGCAGAACGGCAATAACAACGCGTACTGTCAGGACAATGAGACCACCTGGGTGGATTGGTCTCTCGACAGCCGCAAGATCGCGCTGGTGGAATTCACGCAAAAGCTGATTCAGTTGCGCCGCGATCATCCCAACTTGCATCGCAGTAAGTTCTCTCAGGACCGCGCAATTCGCGGCACCCAAGAGAAAGACATCGTCTGGCTGCGTCCCGATGGACAGGAGATGACGGACGAAGAATGGGGTCTCGGCTGGGTGCGCTGTCTCGGAGTGATCCTGAACGGCGAGACTATCGGCGAAGTGGATGAAGGCGGCGAGCCGATCAAGGACGACACGTTTCTCATTCTTCTGAATTGCCATCACGAGCCGATACAGTTCTTCGTTCCTGATCCGCCTGGCGCCGGCCAATGGGAGATCGTCATAGACACCAACGATCCGGCGCTCGAAACCAACTCTCGCTTTTCCGGCCCGGGAACGGCCATCGACTTGGTGCCGCTCTCGCTGGTGGTTTGCCGCATACCGGAGCAGGCGCCAGTTTCCCGTTTGCTCACTCCGGATCGCCAGTGAAACCGCACACCAGACGCTTCCCGGTCGGCGCCGAGGTCACCGGCGCGGGTGCTCACTTTCGGGTATGGGCTCCCGTGAGACGGACCGTAGAAGTAGTGTTCGACGCGGGCGATACTGTCGTGCTCCAAGCGGAAGTCGCACTCCAAGCGGAAGGCTCGGGGTTTTTCTCGGGCGACGCGCCCCATGCGCGAGCCGGCTCTCGCTACAAATACATACTCGACGGCGCCGAAGCCTGTCCCGACCCGGCATCCCGTTTCCAACCGGAGGGTCCCCACGGTTCGTCGGAGGTTGTCGATCCTGCTGCCTTCCGATGGACTGACCGGGATTGGCCAGGTGTCGCACTCCCGCACCAGGTAATTTACGAGATGCACATTGGCACCTTCACACCGGAGGGCTCCTGGTCGAGCGCCCAGCAAGAACTGCCGCAGCTTGCCAAAACCGGCGTCACTGTGTTGGAGATTATGCCGGTCGGCGAATTTCCTGGCCGATTCGGATGGGGCTATGATGGCGTGCAGTGGTTCGCTCCATCCCACCTTTATGGGTCGCCTGACGACTTTCGCCGTTTTGTCGATCGGGCGCATTTCCTCGGCCTCGGTGTAATCCTGGACGTGGTCTACAATCATCTCGGGCCCGACGGCAACTACCTCGCCAAGTTTGCCCCGCAATACTTCTCCCGCGAGATCAACACGGACTGGGGCGCGGCCATCAACTTCGATGGCGTCGATTCCGGCCCGGTTCGCGAGTTCTGCATCGCCAATGCCTGCTACTGGATCGACGAATTCCATTTGGATGGCCTCCGTCTGGATGCCACGCAGGATATCCACGACAGCTCCGACGATCACATCCTGCGCGTGCTGGGCCGCGAAGTTCGCAAACATGCCGCTCCGCGCGAGGTAATTGTCATCGCCGAAAACGAACCACAACAAGTGAAACTTGTGAAGACTCCCGAGCAAGGCGGCTACGGACTGGACGCTCTGTGGAACGACGATTTCCATCACACCGCGACGGTCGCTCTTACCGGCCGCAACGAAGCCTACTACACCGACTACCTGGGTACGCCCCAAGAGTTCATTTCATCCTTGAAGTACGGCTTTCTTTATCAGGGTCAGCGCTACAAGTGGCAGAAGAATCCGCGGGGTACGCCAACGCTCGATCTGAATCCTGCTGCTCTGGTCACCTTCATCCAGAATCACGATCAAATAGCCAACTCGGCGTATGGCAAACGCTGTGATAGGCTGACCTCGCCCGGCAAACTTCGCGCCATCACAGCTTTGATGCTTCTGGCGCCCAACACGCCCATGCTGTTTCAAGGTCAGGAATTCGCCGCCTCGAGCCCGTTCCTGTTTTTTGCCGATCACGGTCCCGAGCTCGCCAAACAAATTCGCCAGGGCCGCGCCGAGTTTCTCGCGCAATTCCCGAGCCTGGCGACGCCTGAAATGCAGCGGCGTTTTGCCGATCCCAGCGATCCCGCCACCTTTGAACGCTGCAAGCTTAATCATGCCGAGCGCGAGACTCATCGCGAAATCTTCGATCTGCACCGGGATTTGTTGAAGCTGCGTCGCGAAGAGCCCGTGTTTCGGGCGCAAAGGCGCGGCGGCGTGGACGGTGCGGTGCTCTCTCCCCAAGCCTTTATGCTGCGCTTTTTCGGCGCCCAGGATGATGCCCGGCAGCAGCGCCTGTTACTTGTCAACCTCGGAATCGATTGCCATTTTGATCCCGCGCCGGAGCCGTTGCTCGCTCCACCAGCTGATTGCGAATGGACCACACAGTGGTCGAGCGAAGATCCCAAGTATGGCGGCATTGGAACCCCGCCGCTCGACACGGAACAGAACTGGCGAATCCCTGGGCACGCTGCCGTGCTGCTGAAACCCCTATCCAAACTATGACTGACCTGGTAATCCGAATGCCCTGGCCGGGCAAAGAGAGCGGTGCGCCGGAGGCTGGCCTGAGCCGCGAATGGCTGGTGACGAATGGCCTGGGAGGTTACGCGTCCGGCACTTTATCGGGCATCATCACGCGCCGCTACCACGGCTATCTGGTGGCCGCGCTGCCAGCGCCGTTCGGCCGCGTCATGATGCTGAACCAACTGGGTGAACGCCTGGAGCTTCCGGACGGCCGCTTCGTGCAACTAACCGGCGAGGAGCGCGCCGGCGGCCCCGTGCAGTTGGACGTCATGGACTACTTGAGCGAGTTCCGCTTGGAGGGGGGCGGACCGGTCTGGCGTTACGAGATCGGACTCATCACGTTTGAAAAGAGATTAGTGTTGCCGCACGGCCAGAACACGGCTTTCATCAACTATAGACTGCTCTCCGGCGACGACAGCGTGCGGCTGATTTTGCGGCCGTCGATTCACTTCCGGCCCCACGAAACGGCGGTCAGCGCGGAGTTGGAACAATCGTCCTACACGCTGACGGTGGGACATGATCGTTACGAAGTTTCGGCTGGAACCGATCTTCCGCCACTGCGGCTGATGCTGGAAGGACAGAACGCCGCGCTGACGGTGGATCGCATTCGCATCGAGCAGATCTCCTACCGCCTCGAGGAGCTGCGTGGTTATCCCGCGCAAGGCGATCTCTGGAGTCCCGGTTTCTTCCACGTCGATCTTCGAAAGGACTGCGATGCGACGTTCGTCGCCTCCTCGGAAACCTGGGAGAAGATGCGCGCGTTCACTCCAACTCTGGCCGTGCAATTGGAATCCGAAAGGAGGCGCCGCATCCTCTTGGGAGCTTCACGCACCATGCACAAAGATGTGCGGGACCTGATCGGAAACAATGCCACGGCCGCCGAACTGATGTGGGCCGCCGACCAATTTCTGATCACGCCCGCGGGCAGAACCGACGATGCCACGCGGGCCCAGGCGGTGGGCGACGAAGTCCGCACGGTTATCGCGGGTTATCACTGGTTCACGGACTGGGGCCGGGATACCATGATCTCACTCGAGGGTCTAACGCTCTCCTCCGGCCGCTACGTCGCGGCCGCGTGGATTCTTCGTACCTTCGCTCATTACGTTCGCGACGGCCTGATCCCCAACCTGTTCCCGGAGCGCCAGACGGAAGGGTTGTATCACACCGCCGACGCGACGCTCTGGTTTTTCCACGCTCTCGATCGCTACACCGAGGTCAGCGGGGATCGCGCGGTTCTGCAAACGGTGCTTCCCAAACTGCTCGACATTTTCGAGTGGCACATGCGTGGCACAGCCTTTGGTATTGGCGTGGATTCGCGCGATGGGTTATTGAAGCAGGGCGCCGAGGGCTACGCGCTTACATGGATGGATGCCAAGGTCGGCGATTGGGTGGTGACGCCGCGGCGCGGCAAGGCCGTGGAAATCAACGCGCTCTGGTACAACGCGTTGAAGCTGCTGGAAGGCTGGCTGCGTGAAGAGAACGAGCCGGATCAAGCCGCTCGCATTGCTGCCTGCGCCCGCCAAGCCCGCGAATCGTTTAACGCCCGATTCTGGTATGAGCCCGGCAAGCATCTCTTTGACGTCATTGACGGCCCAGACGGCGATGATCCCGCCTGCCGTCCCAATCAATTATTGGCCATCTCATTGAAGCACCCGATTCTCGACGAAGCGCGCTGGACTTCGGTGGTGGAGGTGGCGCGCGCCAAACTTCTCACACCGGTTGGTTTGCGATCGCTTTCCCCGGATCACAAGGACTACAAACCGAAGTACGACGGCGACCTGCATGCCCGCGATGCCGCTTACCATCAGGGCACGGTGTGGGCCTGGCTGATCGGTCCGTTCGTCGATGCCTGGCTCAAGGTTCACCCCGACGATTTGGACGGCGCCGGCAAGTTCCTGGACGGTTTCGTGCCGCACCTGAAAGAGGCATGCATCGGTTCCATCAGCGAGATTTT
>CAVYFI010000006.1:0-991345 GCA_963767775.1 Bryobacterales bacterium | reverse complement strand
TATTTCCTGGCGCTACTGCCTTGGGCGGCATTCGTCCTGATCAGCATCCTGCTGCGCGATCGCCGGCAACGTAAGGCGGCAGGATGGCAGTTGGCCGCGACAATGGCAACCTGCCTGGTTATTGCCGGTTGGTATTACCAGCGCGTGTGGGCCCTCACGGGAACTCTCACCGGCGAACAGAACGATGTCGGTGCGCAGGCTTCGCACATGTGGTGGGCGGACGCGGTGGCGAGAATGCCTTGGCGGCGGGTCTTCGATTTTATGGCGGTCTCTTATATCTGGATAGGGAACTGGAGCTTCCTGGGGGTTCGCGCCTGGATGTATCGAGTGGTTGAACTCGTCTTCGTTCTGGCATTGCTGGGCATAGTGCTTCAATTTGTCCGCGCGCGAAATTCGCTCCCGGCGGCCAAGAGCATCTGCATCCTTGCGATGCCCGGCGTGTTGCTACTCGCGGGCCTGTGCTTTCAATGCGTGCAAAGTTTCCGCGGCTCCGGGAAACCTGGAACCATGGGTTATTACCTGCTGTGTTTCGTGGCGGCGGAGACGATTGTTCTTCTGGTTGGCCTGTTTCGCCTATTGCCTGACCACCGCGGACTCTTCGCAATACCTGTTCTCGCGATCCTCTTCAACGCGCTCGAGCAGTTCGGCACTACCTTCGTGCTGCTCCCTTATTACGCTGGAGCGATTCAACACGATAGCGGAGGACAGGTTCACGCGCTTAGGATCTCTCAGCTCGCACATGGCGGAGCGGGCCGTATATTCGAAAACCTGCTGGCGAACAAGCCCTCGTTCCTGACGGCGCCCGAGCTGATGATCATGATGGCGCTATCGTTTGTCGCCGCCGTGGCCCTGGTGTCAATCGCCTGCGTAATCGCAGTTCCGTCGCCGGTTGCCGCGGGCCGTCTCGTGAGATCTTAAATTGATGCCCGATCCCGTCCGCGACCGCATGCGCGCCGATTGGAACCAGCGCGCCCGGTTGGACGCCCACTTCTTCGTCGCGTTCGGGGGCCGCGATCAAACCGAGGAGGAGTTTCTCGCCACCGCCGCCGACGTGCTGCGGTCCATCGAAGGCCAGCTCAAGCGCCTTCCACCGAAAGCCAATCGGCGGGCTTGGCGGGCGCTCGAAATCGGCTGCGGCCCCGGCCGTCTGATGAAGCCGCTGAGCCGTTATTTCGGGGAAATTCACGGCGTCGACGTCGCCGATGAAATGATCCGCCTGGGGCGCGAGCGCCTGAGCGACTTACCGCACGCGCATTTTCATCTGACCGACGGCGGCACGCTGCCGCAATTCGCCGACGAGTCGTTCGAATTCATTTATTCTTACGCGGTTTTCCAGCACATTCCCACGCGCGAGGTGGTGCTGTCGTACATGCGCGAGATCCGCCGTTTGCTGAAACCCGGCGGCGTGTTTCACGGCCAATTCAACGGGCTGCCGCGATCGGACGAAGCGTCGGACACCTGGAGCGGCGTTTCGTTTACCGCCGAAGATATTCACAACTTCACTCGCGACAGCGGGCTCCAGCTTTTGAATCTGGACGGCGAATACACTCAATACATGTGGACCACTTGGCGCAAACCGGCGCTAACCGCGCCGCAGCCAAAAGACCTGACTCCCGTGATTCGCCGCATCACCAACGCCTACACCGGCGATTCGCTCATCCCGCAACGCGGGCGCAAGGCGGCGCTTGCGATTTGGATCACCGATCTGCCGCCCGACGCCGATCTTAACAATGTCGAAATTCTGATCGAAGGCGCGCCCGGTGTCCCCACTTTCATCGGGCCGGCGGATACGCAAAGTCTCCAGCAGGTGAACGCGTGGCTTCCCGATGGAGTTCGCACCGGGCTGGTTCCGGTGGAACTGCGCATGAACGGCCGAACGCCGCTTTGTCCGCTGGCGATGGCGCGCGTGATTCCGCCCGGGCCGCTGGTTCCGCGCATTGTTTCCGTTACCGACGGCGTGAATCTGGTGCTTCAAAACGCAACCAGCACGGGCTTGGTGAAGGTGCAGATCGAAGAGGTTCTCAATCCCGATGCGGTGACCGCGCTCATCGACGACGAACCGGTTCCGGTTCAGATTTCGCGCATCGATCCGCGCCCGCCGCGGCACAACCTGGATATTCAGTTGCCGACGGGCATGGCGAAGGGGTCGCACACGCTGAAAATCCGCATTGGTCCGCGGCGCTTTTTGACGGCGAACGTGTCCTTATGTTAAGCGTTCGAATTCGTGCTGGGCATTCGTCGCGGCAGCCGCCCTCATTCTTTCCTGGCAGCTCTTCTTACCGCCCATCGCGGGCTCGCGGATCAAGGCGACTTCCGGCGCGTGATCGGACGCTTCGGATTCATCGGCGCGCGACCAGTCCGCCCGATTCGGATTCCTGGCTCGAAACTACATTAAGGACGCGCATTCACGACTATACGATTACGAGCAGACCACATCGGAATATGTCTTCGTCGGCGCCGCAGTCCTGGTAAACATGCTGGTGTCGAAGGATGGCAATTTTGACATCACAATGGTCGGGCTGGTGCACGTTCTCGCGTTCCTCTACGCGTTTTACCTGCTGCTCGCCGCCACCGCGACCCTGCGCGCCGCTCCGCTCATCTGGTTCCTCGCGCTGCTGGTTCTCTACGGATGCCGGACTGCGCCACCTTTTGGAATTCGTTTTACGCCGAGCCCGCTTCGTGTATCTTCTTCCTCTTGCTGCTTGCGGCCGAAAGCATTCCCATTTGCCGTACCGGCGAAGTGTCCGCCGCGCAAGCTTTGCGTTGGGCGCTATGGGCGTTCCTCTGGATATTCGCGAAGCCAGTGAACTCTCCGGACGGACTCTTGCTGCGCTGTTCGCCTTTCGTCTGCGGAGCTGGGGAACATCGCTGGCCGCGCGCCGCGCCGCGATCGCCGGAGCCGCCTTGATCGCCGTGGCCATCGTCTCGAACGTGGCGACGCTTCCGAATGTGCACGAATGGTCCACTATATACGATCAAGTTTTCCTGTCGATCCTGCCCGAATCCAAAACTCCCGCGAGCGACGCCAAAGCTCTCGGCCTGACTGTGGAATGGGTGAAATATTCGGGCACCGGCGCGTGGACGCCCGGCACGAATCTTGAACAAGGCGGTGAAGACCGGAGTGATCGGAAAACAGGTCACCAATCTGAGCGTCCTCAAATTCTACCTGCTCCATCCCACGCGCATCTGGCGGCATGCCAAACGCATGCTGCCGGTGGCGTTTTCGCTGCGTCCGGAATGGTGCGGCAACTTCGAACGCTCCTCCGGATTGCCGGCTCTCGGGAAAAGCCAGGCGTTCAGCGTGTGGAGCGGATTCACGATCACGTCCTCACGCCCAGTCGGCAAGCCCATCCTGATCGCGCTGATGCTTTGCCCGTTCGTGTGCATCGCAGCATGGTTCCGATGCGGCGCGGTCAAGCAGGCGCTTTCTCGAATTCTTCGGACTGCTCGGCGTTTGCTGCCTGATCGCATTCCTGGTCGCGATCTGCGGCGACGCCTGGGACAACGTGAAGCACCTGTTTCTTTTCAATTTGTTGCTTGACGCCTGGTTGGTCACTCTCATTGCATTCCTGTTTCAGTCTGGCGCTCGTAAGGTACTGTACGGCATATAGATATAATCCTTGACGCCCTACTACATATTGGGGCATCATTGCAGACGTGCCGCAATTGCCTGACCCGGACCGCCAGGCTGAATCAAAAGAGGGAAAATAGAAATGGGACTTCTCACCACCGATCTCACTAGCAGGATTTCTGACTTGCAGCCAACCAGCAAAAAAGCTCTTCCGGCCACCGAACGCAAGGGCGTCAGCTTTCCTAAGTACTTCACTCAAAAGCTCGAAGCGGGTCCGGGGCCTCAATCCCAGAAGACCCCCTACGACGAGATCGCCTGGGAGCTGCGCACTGCCGCGATTGCCAACGACAAAGGCGCCATTATCTTTGAGCAGGATGACGTTGAGGTGCCGGCCGACTGGTCCCAAACGGCCACCAACATCGTCGTCAGCAAGTATTTCTACGGCAAGATGGGCTCGCCCGATCGCGAGCGCAGCGTGCGGCAACTGGTGCATCGCGTAGTGGACACCATCGCCGATTGGGGCGCGCACGGGCGCTATTTCAAGACTCGCGAAGATCACGAGAATTTCCGCAACGAACTGGCGCACCTGATGCTCACGCAGAAGGCCTGCTTCAATTCGCCGGTGTGGTTCAACGTCGGCGTGCAGGAAGCGCGCGGCTACGGCTATTACTATGACGAAGCCAGCGACAGCATCGTGAAGCTGAAGAAGGGCGAGTCGCGCCCGCAATGCTCGGCCTGCTTCATCAATTCGGTGAAGGATTCGCTCGAGTCGATTCTCGATCTCGCGAAGACCGAGGGCATGCTGTTCAAGTGGGGCTCGGGCTCCGGCACGAATCTTTCGCCGTTGCGCGAAGAGGGCGGCGGACTGGGCGGAGGCGGCTCGGCATCTGGACCGCTCAGCTTCATGAAGGGCTTCGATGCGTTCGCGGGCGTGATCAAATCCGGCGGCAAAACGCGGCGCGCGGCGAAGATGGTGATCCTGAACGTGGATCATCCCGACATCGAAAGCTTCGTCTGGTGCAAAGCGAAGGAAGAGAAGAAGGCGCACACGCTGATCGACGCCGGCTATGATGCCGCGCTCGATGGCGAAGCGTACGGCTCCATCTTCTTCCAGAACGCCAACAATTCGGTGCGCGTGACCGACGAGTTCATGGAAGCGGCTGCGGCGGACGGCGATTGGTGGACGCGCTCGGTGGCCAACGGGCAGCCCAAGAAGCGCTACAGCGCCAAGGATCTGCTGCGATCGATCTCAGAAGCCACGCATCAGTGCGGCGATCCCGGCATGCAGTTCGACACCACCATCAATCGCTGGCACACGTCGAAGAGCACCGCGCGCATCAACGCGTCGAATCCGTGCTCGGAGTACATGTTCCTGGACGATTCGGCCTGCAATCTGGCGTCGCTCAACCTGATGAAGTTTGTCGGGCCCGGGCGGCGAGTTCGATGTCGAGGCTTTCCGGCATGCCTGCGATACGGTGACGCTAGCGCAGGAGATCATCGTCGATAGCGCCAGCTATCCGACCGAGAAGATCGCGAAGAACTCGCACGATTTCCGGCCGCTCGGCTTGGGCTATGCGAACCTGGGCGCGCTGCTGATGTCGATGGGCATTCCCTACGACAGCCCGGCGGGCCGCGATTGGGCAGCCGCGATCACCGCCGTCATGTGCGGCCAGGCGTATCTCACCAGCGCGCGTATCGCCGAAGCCGTGGGTCCGTGCCCCGGCTACGCCGTCAACGAAGATTCGTTCCTGGATGTGATCCTGATGCACGGCAAGGCCGTCAGCGGCGATCGACAGCAAGCGCGTGCCGGACGATCTGTTCAAAGCCGCGGTGGATTGCTGGAACGATGCGTATACGCTGGGCGAGCGCGCCGGATTCCGCAACGCGCAGACCACCGTCCTCGCGCCCACCGGCACCATCGGCTTCATGATGGATTGCGACACCACCGGCATCGAGCCCGATCTGGCGCTGGTGAAATACAAGAAGCTGGTCGGCGGCGGGATCATCAAGATCGTCAACAACACCGTGCCGCAGGCGCTGATCAAGCTCGGCTACACGCCCGAGCAGGTGGAGATGATCGTGACGCACATCGACTCCACCGGCACCATCGAAGGCGCGCCCGCGCTCAAGGACGAGCACCTGCCGGTGTTCGATTGCAGCTTCCGTCCGCAGAACGGCAAGCGGTCGATTCATTACATGGGCCACGTGCGCATGATGGCCGCGACGCAGCCGTTCATTTCCGGCGCGATTTCGAAGACCATCAACATGCCGGAAGAGTCCACGGTGGAAGAAGTGATGGACGCCTACATGGAGAGCTGGCGTCTGGGGCTGAAGGCGGTGGCCATCTATCGCGACAATTCCAAGCGCGCGCAGCCGCTCAGTTCCGGGCACCGGCAAGGGCGAGAAGAAAGCCACGGCCAACGGGACCCGGCGGTGCATTGGCTGCCGGTCGCGACGGTGGAGAAGATCGTCTATCGGCCGGTGCGGCGCAAGCTGCCCGACGAGCGGCAGTCGCTCACGCACAAGTTTTCCATCGGCGGCCACGAAGGCTACATCACGGTGGGGATGTACGAGGACGGAACGCCCGGCGAAGTGTTCATCTCGATGGCCAAGGAAGGCTCCACCATCAGCGGCCTGATGGACAGCTTCGCCACCAGCATCAGCTACGCGCTGCAATACGGCGTGCCGCTGAAGTTCTTCGTCGATAAGTTCAGCCACGTTCGTTTCGAGCCGAGCGGCTGGACCGGCAACCAGCAGGTTCCTTACGCCAAGTCGATCATGGATTATATTTTCCGCTGGCTGGGCGCGAAGTTCCTGGGACCGGAGTACGCCGTCAACGAAGCCGGCGACGCGCCGGTGCTGCGTCCTACCGAGCCTGAGCCGCAGCAATCGCTGGCCTTCACGCCGGCGGTCAGCGATGCGCCGATGTGCTCGGAATGCGGCGGCTTTATGACCCGCAACGGCAGTTGCTACAAGTGCGAGAACTGCGGCGGGACCAGCGGCTGCAGCTAGGCCACAACGCTATTCTTCACGAATTGGTGGGAGGTGTCATTCCTCCTTTTCCTTGGGGCGGCTCGAATGAGCCGCCCATTTTCTTGCCGCACGGTCGGTTAGACTAAGAGCAGATGAACCAGTCTGTACCGCTCTGGGCGATGCTGCTCGCTCCAGTAGTAACCCTGCTGGGCACGATGCTAGTCGTGATGCTAGGTGTAAATCTTCAGAATCGCTCGCTCGAGCGCGCCGTCGATCTTCTGCGAGCGGAATTCAAAAAGCAGCTGGCTGAGCTTGAATTGCGCCTCACAAGGCTAATACTTGACCTCACACATCGCGTGGAACGCCTCGAAGAGGCACGTGGACTGATTCGCACACCATAGAAGCGCGAATCAGAGCCACGCTCGGTGACTACGGGCGCCATGCCGAGCCCCGATCTTCTGGATCTCCTCGCGCTTCGCCCGGACCAGCTCAAGTGTGTCTATTGCCTGGCTCATTTGCTTTTATCTTACCTTGCTAAACTCGAGGCGAATGCCTTCGCCTCGCGCCGTCCTCTGGGATCTCGATGGCACACTGATCGATTCCGAACAATACCACTGGCTCGCATGGCGCGACACCATGGCGGCTGAAGGCGTGGCGCTCACGCATGAGCAGTTCCTCGAAACTTTTGGAATGCGCAACGATGCAATCGTCCCACAGTGGATCCCCGGCATATCCAGCGAGGGCAGCGAGCGGATCGCCGACGCCAAGGAGCGGCTCTATCGCCAGTTGGTCCGCGAAGGCGGGCTCGTTCCACTGCCAGGCGCGGCCGAATGGACCGAACGGCTGGCCGCCGCGGGCTGGCTCCAAGCCATCGCGTCGTCCGCTCCGCGCGAGAATATTGACGCCGTGCTCGCGGTCATCGGCCTCGCATCCGTTTTTCAAGCGGTGGTTTCCGCCGAGGATGTTACGCGCGGCAAACCCGACCCGCAGGTTTTTCTGACGGCGGCGTCGCGCCTGGGCTCGGCTCCCGCGCGGTCCATCGTGGTGGAAGATGCTGCCGCCGGTGTCGAGGCTGCCCGCCGCGCCGGAATGCCCAGCATTGGAGTCCAGCGCAGAGGACCGCCGCTCCCGGCCGACTTGGCGGTAGCTTCGCTGGCCGACCTTCCACCTGACGCATTTTCGGGCTTGCTCAAATGAAACAGCCATATACAATTGAAGGTAGGGAGCCGATTAGTACCTCAGTGCCCGGAAAAGCCTTGCACGTTTGGAGTGTTTTCGCGTCAGCCTGTTATAGGTATGGCGCCGGCGCTGGGTACAATCGGAGTACTAACCAGGGATGAGGCTTTTATGAGCGACGCCCCGTCTCAAGCCGACACTGCCTATCAAGCGGCCCAGGAACTGCAGAACCGCTTTATTTCCGATAATTTACGCCGCATCTTCCGGCTGATCTACCGGATCGTCGGGAACGTTGACGACGCCCAGGATCTCACGCAGGAGGCCTTTATCAAGGCGCTCCAGCGGCAGGATCAGCTCAAGGAACTGGACAAGGCGGCGCACTGGCTCTCGCGCATCGCGAGCAACACGGCCATCGATTTTCTGCGCCGTAACGGCAAAGTAAATTTCTGCGAGATCGACAGCCTTGTCGAACCGTTGAGTGAGCCTTCCGAAACGCCCGAGCAGGCGCTGCTCCGCTCCGAGCACAGGGCTTATCTGGAAGAAGGTTTGTCGGTTCTTACGGACCGCGAACGAACTGCCTTGCTGCTTCGCGATGTCGAGGAACTGCCCGCCGAGCTGGTCGCCGAGCACATGAATTGCTCCAAGGCCACCGTGCGCTCGCACATCGCCAACGCCCGGATCAAGATGAAGCGCTACATGGAGCGCAGCCGCCGCACAGCCAGGAGACCTTCGTGACGGGCCCATCCATGGAACAGCCGGCGAAACACCCGGCGAAACACTCGGCGCGGCACCCGGTGGAAGCTCAAATCGCGCTGTTTGCAGGCGGCGACCTGGGACGCTGGGAGCGCTGGGGTGTCGCGCGACACGTCGCTCGCTGCGCCGAATGCCAGCACGAAGTCCGTGCTTTGCGCGGCGCGGGTTCGCAACTTCGAGAGCTCGCGGCCGAAATGCCCGAGTTGCCGAACGGATTGAGTTGGAACCGGCTTTCCCAGGAGATCACGGGAAACATCCGCGTGGGATTGGCGGCAGGCGAAGCGATTGCTCTCTTCGACAGGCCGTCGCCGTCCAAACACCGGCTCGGTTGGAACGCCGCGCTGGTGATCCTGGGCGCCACCATGGTTTTCGCGATCGCTTTCTGGACCAGTCTTCCGACGCAGCAGGCCGAGCACTTGATGGCGTCTCTGAAGCGCATTCGCACCGAACGAATCGGGACTGTCATTCGCTCCACCGCGGCTACGCCCGACGAGGCAGTGGTAGAGGCGTCCTCAGCGGGAATCCAAGTCAAGGAAAACGGCCGTACTTTATCGCTGATGCAGCCCCGCTCCGATGGCGCGACGGTTTCAGTCAGCATGCAAGGCTCGGCCGGCGTGCGCTTCGTGGATGCCGATACCGGCCAGGTGACCACCAACAAGGTTTACTATGCGGAGCAGTAGTTTTCTACTGGCGTCCGCTCTGGCGCTGCTGCCTTTGAACGGCGGGCTATCGGCCGCGGCGCTTCCCAAAATCGATTTCCCGGCGGATTCCCCGGTCGACTTGATCTCGGCCGATTACGGTGAGTCCAACGAAACCGCGCGGGGCGGCGCGCTGCTGCTGGATTTTCACGCCGCGCTGTCGTTGCGAAACTCCAGCCAGCGTAAGATCCGGGGCATCACGCTTCTGGTAAGCGCACAGGAAGTCACGCCCGGCGGCAAGGGCTCGGTCACCATCACTAGTCTGGATGTGGGCCCGCAGGAAACATTCCCGGTGCGCATCGATCTGCGCCTGCTGCGACCCCTACAAGCTTCCTCGGGCGTTCCGGTCGAAATCGGTTTGGACGGAATCCTGTTTGACGATCTCAGCTTCTACGGCCCCGACAAACTGAGTTCGCGTCGAACCATGGCGCTGTCGGAATGGGAAGCGCGGCGCGACCGGCGCTATTTCAAATCCGTGCTGGCGGCTGGCGGTCCAGAGCGGCTGCGTCAGGAAATGCTGCAGAGCTTGACCCACGAAGCCGATCGTCCCAGTTTGGATGTGCAAGTGGTGCGAGGTGGGCGAGCCACCAATTTCGAGCCAGAAAAACAGGTGCAGTTTGCGTTCCTGCGTTTGCCGGATTCGCCGGTAGAGCCGGTGGACGGAATGGCGCGCATCGCCGGCAATGAAGCGCGAGCGCCGCGTCTGGAAGTGAAAAACCGCTCGGAGCGCTCCATCCGGTATTTGGAGGTGGGATGGATCTTGCACGATCAGACCGGCCGTGAGTTTCTGGCCGGCTCGGTTCCCGCCGAGCTGAATCTGGCCCCCGGCCAGCAGAGCCGGATTTTCGAAAACGCCACGCTCAAATTCCCGCAGCTCGGATCGCAACCGCTGGCCATCGCAAGCATGACCGGCTTTGTCAGCAGCGTGGAGTTCTCAGACGGTACGCTCTGGATTCCCACCCGCGGCGATTTGGGTTCACCGCAGTTGCAGCGCGTTATGGCGCCATCGGATGAAGAGCAGCGGCTGGCGCAGATTTATCGCAAGAAGGGGCTGAACGCTCTGGTCTCGGAACTCAACAAATTCTAAGCCATGAAACTGGTCAAAATTTTGCCGGCTGCCCTTTGCTTGTGGGCTTGTGTCGCTGGCGCGCAGCAAAGCAGCCAGCCGAACGATAAGACCGACGTCTATCTCCAGAACGACAAGCCCAAGAATCAAAAAGACTCCAACACCCGTACCATTCAAGGCACCGTGAAGGACTCCTCGGACAATCCGCTGCCAGGCTCCATCGTGCAGTTGAAAGACATGAAGACTTCAAAGATCGTTGATTTCATCACCAAGGACGATGGCAAGTACACCTTCAGCGATCTTCCCATGGATATCAACTACGAGCTTGCGGCCACGCGTGGCGACTTGAAGGCGGCGGCGAAGAAAGTAAGCATTTACGATACCCGCAAAACCGTGATTCTGAACTTCCAAGTCGCGGCCGCCAAGCCGTAAAATGTTATACTCGATATTGCGGCGGATAGCTGCCGCAACTCCCGCACGTATTTCTCGGGGCGTGGCTCAGCCTGGCTAGAGCGCCTGGTTCGGGACCAGGAGGTCGGAGGTTCGAATCCTCTCGCCCCGACCAAATTTCGATCTTCCATTCAATAGTACTTTCAGTACCAAGTCTCCTTGCGGACCTGACCAAGAACCACATATAGTTCTAACCATGTTCGCGGAAGTAGTGAAGTACTCGCGGATGCTGAAAGCGATTGTTCAGCACCTGCGCAGCCCACTTGAGACCGATCCCGACGGAGTTGTTCGGAAGGCGTTGGAGGGTCGCACAGACGGCTTCCTGGCCCATGCGGCTACCGTCATGTCCATGCCTGAGCATCCTTATGCTGTAATGTTCAGACTTGCCGGATGTAGCTATGCAGACCTGGAATCCTCGGTTCGCCGCGACGGGATAGAAGCAACGCTCGAAAAGCTTCTAGAGGAAGGCGTATACCTCAGTCACCAAGAGTTTCGAGGAAAGCAAGAGATTGTACGGTCGGGCCAACATATCCCATCTTCGGATTCGATCTGGAAAAACCCGGCGAGTAAGGGCGGATACGTGTACAGTTCCAGCGGAACGTCGGGCCGCTCAGTAACCACCCGGCAGAGCGTTGAGGAGACCCGGCGGGGCGAGAGCATGGGCATGTTGTTCCTGCGCGAGTTCAAGATTTCAGGTGGAGCTCGTGTAAGCGTGGCGCCCATTCTTCCGGGGTTCGGACTTGTTCGGCAATCGGGGTCGGCCGACTGGCTGGCGGCTATGATCGATGGTTCGCGACCGGAGGGGCGACCTGGAAGAATTTGCACTACAGAATTGTTACCAACCTGTTGGTGGCGGAGATGAAGCTGCTGGGCCTGCGAGTGCCCTACCCAATTTATTTGGAACAGAACGACTTTCTGCCGGCGGCCGCCTACATAAAAGAGCGGCTTGCTGCGGGCGAATTCGTGGGGATGCAAGGTTTTGTAAGCTCGATTGCCAGAGTGGCCGAAGCCGCTCTCTCCAACGGCTTGGATCTGACCGGCTCTCTCGCCCTCACTGGCGGCGAGGCGCTTTCCGAGGCCAAGAGGCAGCTCATAGAATCCTCCGGCATAAGAGTCTATTCGAACTATGCAACCACCGATTTCGGCGGCATTGGGATGCCCTGTTCACAAATGAGCGGGAATTGCAGTCACATTATGAAGCACGCCATTGCGCTGGTTTCGCGGAAAGAGGATAGCGCATGGGCCGACCTGCAGGTTAATTCGCTGTACGCGACAAGCCTTCTTCCACTGTCGCCTCGCATCTTCATCAACGCGGAGATCGGCGATACGGGCGTAATCGAAAAGACCACCTGCTATTGCCTCTTCTCCCAGATCGGCTTCGATTTACAGATTCGCGACGTCGCTGCGATCAGCATGGTGACGGCGCAAGGGATGACGATCGAGATAACTGAGATTGTTCCTCTGTTGGAAGAGAAGTTGCCGGCGCGGTTTGGTGGACTTCCCGGCGACTACCAACTGTGCGAAGCCGAGGCCGGATCTCAGACCGAGATCCTTTTGAGAATTCGTCCGGGCGTCAGCGCCGCGCCGCCCAACGACATTCTGAAGCATTTCCTGGATGAGGTAAAACGAGTGTACGGCGGCTCCTTGTCGGTGGTCTCCTGGCTGCATTCGGAAGGAATCCGGGCCGAAGTGGTACCGCCGGTTCTGGCTGCTACGGGAAAGTTTCGCGCTGTACGGTTGTTGCGAGCATCGACTCAACGAGCTCTCGAACCAAAGGGGCCGGCGATCGAGGCGAAAAAGCGGAGCCGATCCGCTGCCACCGGTTCCTAGCACAACTCTTAGCAGTTAAATTTTGCCGGCCGCTAACAATGGCAGCCGAGGCCGGTTAATCTGAGGATTGTCACGCTTGAAAGATCGGCCGTCACGGTCCTGGTACTTAGATCCGATAGTGGCACGCCAGAAGCAGCAAGCCCATTTGGAGTTGGTGGCCCGGTGGACTACGAAGACTGCGGGTCGTCTCTTAAAAACTGACCTGTTTGAAGAGGCGAACGGAGCCGATCAGTTGCTTTTCGATCTTCGCGATCCGTGCGGCATCACGTTTGGGTTGGACCATGATGCTGGCGCTGTTGCTGAAGCCCGCAGGCGTTGTCCGCCGGGCCCCGCGATCGGTTTTCTTGTGGCGGATGTGTGTTCCATCCCTTTCAAGGCAGATAGCTTCGATGTTGTGATATCCAGTTCGACGCTGGACCACTTCAGAAAGAAACGTGATTTCGACGCGGCTCTTCAGGAACTCGGACGAGTTTTGCACCCTGGTGGAACACTTATTCTCACTTTAGACAATCCTCTGAACCCCTTGTATTGGCCGTTGCGGTGTTTGAGCCTCGCCGGACCATTTCGATTAGGGTACACGCCTTTGCCCGGATCGTTGAGGAAACAACTTGCCTGGATGGGGTTCGAGGTGATTGGCTCGGCCACCTTGTTGCATAATCCCCGAGTGGTATCGACGCTGATCTTTCTAGCTGTGCGAAGCGTTATGGGACGCAAGGGAGATGTGGTAATCCGGGCGCTCTTGAACTTTTTTGCTTTATTCGAGCGTCTTCCAACGCGGCGGTTCACGTGCTGTTTTAACGGAGTGATGGCGTGGAAGCCGTCCATATGATCACCGCTGCGATGCCGCAACATTCGTTGCGGCTAGTGCTGACTAACTCAGAAAGCAGGCTCCGTTTCACGCTATTTTTCGGCACGGCTCTCTCGCTATGGGTAGCACTCTTCCTGGTCCTGCCAATGGACCTGCCATTCGATAATGATGTCAACTCATACTTAGGCGGCGCCGCGGCTTTAAGCGCCGGACACGGCTATCGCTTCGAGCCGTACATCAACCTTCCTCCGGTCCGAAGGTATCCGCCGGGATACTCAACCTGGTTGAGCGTCTTTTAGAAGAATGGACAGCCCATCTCAACGAATTCTTACCGTTTGGAAATTTCCAACTGGCTAGCGGCGGGCGCTGCACTTGTGGGTCTGGCCTGTTGTCTCTTTATCAGCGAATTGCCGAGTTGGCTCGGCTGGACCCTCCTGATCTCGTTTGGCACATCAGTCGTCTTCACGCAATTGACGGTTTCGCTTCTGTCCGATGTGCTTTTTACGGCGGGAACGTGCGATGTGGCCCTGTTGGTGGCCGCATACGACTCCCAGAGATCAGATCGCCAGCTTGCGGTGTGGTGGTTTTGCGCCAGCCTGCTCATCGGGTCGCTGTGTGTGCTGAGAGTGGCGGCCCTGGCCTTCGCGGCCGGATTAGGCGCCTTTGGACTGTGGAACGGTGATCTTCGCCGCCCGTTGCGCCTGGCTTGCTTTGTGGTTCCCGTTTCCGTAGCCTTGTGGATTTTAAAAGCGACAACTTTGCCGGCCTTCGCGGTCCCCTTGAACTTCTCTCTGTTCGGCGGATTGCTGTTCTATGCCGTCCGCTCAATCGTGATCGCGATTCTCTATGGCTCTCAGCGCTGGCTGGTCACGGTCTTCCTAAGTGTCCCGGACCGGTTGCCCGACTCCCACGTCATCCCGCATGCCTTAGCTATCGGTGAGACCCTGGCGCTCATTCTTGGGATTGCCGTGTTTGCAGTCCCGATTTTCCTGGGTATGCGAAGAGGTCCGCTTCAACAAAAGGACCGGATCGCCTTGTTCATAATTGGCGTCTATATCATCGAGTTGATTTTTTGGTCCCGCTACGACGGGGGGCGTTTAGGAATGCCTATCATTCCTTTTGTCCTAACGTTTCTTGCGAGGGGCCTTCGATCGAAAGCCTTCCGAATCGGATTTCTTACAGTTTTGGCTGTGAACATACCTGGCAACTCGTGGCTATCCTACAAAATCATCCGCAACCAGGAAAAAGAATCCGTCCAGCGTCTGGCAGAACTACGGGAGGCGGCATCCTGGATAAACGCCTCGGCCGGTTCAACGTCTCGCGTGGCGGCCGGACGCGATGTGCCCCTCGCCCATTTATACGAGTATTTGGGCCGCCGAATGCTCGCCAATGCCGACCCAAACGACTTAAGCATACCCTTGGATGTGGATCCCGCCGCCCAGGGCAAGATGCGGGCTGAATACATTGTCGCGAGCGCTTCCCTGGATTCACCCAGCCGGGGTTATCAAATCAAGCGCCGTTTTGGGCATTGGGTGGTAATGGCGCCGAATTAAGATCATCGCGCCGGTGCATGCGAAGCGACAGCATGGTGATGTCGTCCGATTGCGGGGCGCCGGCGGTGAAAGCCAGCAGGTCGCGGGTAATGCAATCCACGATGTCGCGGCAAGGCAGAGAGCCGGCTGCACGGAGGCTGGCGGCAAGCCGTTCGTCAGTAAAATCGTCCAGCGCCGAATTGGTGGCCTCCGAAACACCATCGGTGTAAAGGAAGAGCGTGTCGTCCGGGGCAAGCTGAACCGATCCACCGGCGTAAGGCCGTCCGTCAAATAGGCCGAGGGGAATGCCGCCGGTCAGCTCCATGGTCTCTAAGTCGCCGGAGGCCCGGAGCACATAGGGCGGGTTGTGGCCCGCGTTGCAATAACGCAGCTCCCCGGTGCGAGTGTTGAGCAAGCCGTAAAAGCAGGTGGCGAACATCGAGGAGACTCTTTCGCGAACCAGAACGCGATTCACTTCGAGCAGGCAGTCTTCGGGTGCCTTGCCTTGCAGAGCCGTGGTCTTGATCTGTGTGCGCGTCACCGCCATGTAGAGCGCCGCCGGGATCCCTTTGCCGGAGACGTCGCCAATCACCACGCCCAGATGGTCGCTATCGATCAGAAAGAAATCGAAGAAGTCGCCGCCCACGGCCTTGGCCGAAGTCATTTGGGCGTGAATGTCGAAGTCGCTGCGTTCTGGAAAAGGCGGGAAGGTGCGCGGAACCAGGGAGTGCTGGATGGTCCGCGCCGTATCGAGTTCTTTCTGAATTGCGGTGAGCTGCGCGCGATCGCGAACGGCATCCACCATTTCGGTAGCCAGCAGAGAGTTTTCGATCGCAGCGGCGGTTTGAAGAGCGATGGTGTTGAGCAGTTTCAGATCGGCGGCGCTATAGGGAGCCCCGGTGGAGTTTGCGAGGGTGATCACGCCGACCGTGCGCTGCTTGGCGCGCAGCGGAGCGCAAATGAGGGAGCGCAGGGAGAGTTCCGAGCCGAGGGCACGCGAATCGGACGCGCAGTCGTTCACGATCTCGGCGACGCCCCGTTCGGCAATCGAAGCGGCCAGTTGCGAGGTCGCAGTGAGCGGGGGCCCATCGGCGCCAAAATAAGCGACGGAGCTAAGCGGGCCGCCGGGCGTTTCCATGACGAGTATGCCGCCGTGTGAGGCGGTGATGAGGCGGTGGGCCTGATCGAGCGCGGACTTGCCTACGGCGGAAAGATCCAGCAGCGCGGCGAGCTGTTCAGAGAGCTGCTCAATCAGATGCACTTCGCGGTATAAGTGCAGGACTTCAGCAGCCAGAGCGTGGCGTTCGGATTCGCGGGCCGCAAGGTGGTTCAGAAGGCTAGCAACCGCGGCGGTAGCGGAGGGAGGGCCGGTAACCCAACCGAGGGCGGCGCCTTCATAAGTGACCGGTACGCGCGATGATCCGTTCGGGGAGTTTCCCGGAACGGAAACACTGCCCAGCAGCGGTTTGCCGCTGGCGTCCTCAATTCCAACATTGCCGCCCATGGCTTCGATGAGGGCCGTGAGTGCGGCGAAGCCTCCGGCTTTGGGACTAACGAGCGATTTCAGCGTGAGGCTGGCCATGCGAAGTCTAGAGACCCAGTACGGCGCGAGCCTTCTCGAGCAGAGCGTCCGGATCGAAAGGCTTCGTCATGTAGAGATCGGCGCCCACCTCCTGGCCGCGCTGGCGGTCGAATTCCTGACCCTTCGCGGTGAGCAGGATGATGTGAATGTGGCCCAGGCCGAGCTCGTTCTTCACGGAGTGGCAGACGTCGAACCCGTTTTTTTTAGGCATCATCACGTCCAGGAAGACCAGGTTCGGTTGCTCTTCGCGGATTGTTTCGAGGGCCTCCTCACCGTTCGTGGCGGTGAGAAGTTCGACGCCATCGTCCTCCAGGTCTTCGAGCGCCTGCTGGATCAGCATGCGCAGATGCGGTTCGTCGTCGACAATTAGGATCTTCTTCATATATTCACTGATAAATCAGAAACAGCACGTTCTCCAGCCCTTTTTCGAATCGGAGAGAGCGGACCACATCCTTACTGGAAAGCAGAGAGCTCAGGATGATGATGTCGGGTTTGGACGAGACGGCTTTGGTAACCAGCTCGGCGCCGTTGGATTCCACCACCTGATAGCCGCGAGTCTCGAGGACATCGGCCAGGATGCGGATGGTGGAGGCGTCTTCGTCGACCACCATGACTTTCTTCTTGGACTTACCTTGGTCGAGCAGCGTGCCCACTTCGCGGAACAGGGATACCGTATCGATGGGCTTGGTGAGATAGCGATCCACGCCGAGCCGAAAGCCGCGTTCCTTGTCTTCCACAATGGACAGGATGATGATGGGAATGTCCATAGTGGCGGGGTCGTTCTTGAGAACGGCCGCTACATCGAAGCCGTTCATTTCCGGCATCATGACGTCGAGGATCACCAGGCCCGGGGCTTCCTCACGAATGAGGGTCAGCGCCTGGCGGCCATTTTCAGCCAGGCGAACGGTATAGCCCGCTTCGACGAACTCCTGCTGCAGCAGCGAGCGAATGTTGGGGTCGTCGTCCACCACCAGGATCGACTCGCGGCGCGGGTGGTGAGTGGCGACGTTTTCACGCAACTGGCGAACCAGCGATTCGATATCGATAGGACGCGGAGCAGTGACGACGCCGGCCTTCAGCGGCAAGGTGAATGAAAAGGTGCTTCCCTTGCCGGATTCGCTCTCCACCCAGATGCGCCCGCCGTGGAACTCGACGATTTCCTTGCAGATGGGCAGGCCCAAACCCGTGCCTTTCGGTTTGTCGGTGAGGGTGTCGCCCACCTGCTTGAACTTCTCGAAGACCTTGGGCTGATCGGCCGGGGCTATGCCGATGCCGGAGTCGGCAACACTGACCACCAGTTCGCCATCGCGCAGGCAGGCGGAGCAGGTGACGGAACCGGCATCCGTGAATTTGACGGCGTTGGAGATAAGGTTGATGACTACTTGAATGAGGCGGTCGCGATCGCCGGTGATCGCCGGCAGGCCCGACTCGATGTTCTGAACGAGCGTTAGTTTCTTGGCTTCGAACAGCGACGCCGTGGCCGCCGTGGCACGCTCGATCACATCCGGGACAGACACCGATTCCATGTTCCAGGTAAATTTACCGGCTTCGATCTTGGCGAGATCGAGGACGTCATCGATCAGTTTAGTCAGGCGTTCGCCTTCACTCACGACAACGTTCAGGTTGTCCATCACCTGTTGCTTGGTTTGTTGGATCTTGCGATCGCCCTCCGGAACCAGCGGAAACAGCCGTTCTTCCAGGCGGCGGCGAATAATTTTGGCGAAGCCGAGCACGGAAGTGAGCGGAGTGCGGAGTTCATGGCTGACGGTGGAGAGGAAGGAGCTCTTGGCAGCATCGGCGTCTTCGGCGGCCGCGCGGGCCTGGCGGGCGTCGTCGAAAAGCCTGGCGTTGTGAATGGCGACGCCCACCGCGGAGGCGATGGTCGACAACAGACGCTGATCCGCTTCGGTGAAGCGGCCTTCCTGGTCGGTGGTTTGTACGCTGATGACGCCGATCATCTCGCCGCCGGCTGGTATAGGCACGCCGAGATACGAAGCGGCGCGGCGTCCAATCGGCTGGACACCCAAGCGGGCGCGGCTGGCATCGAAGTCTTCGTTAATGAGCAGGGGCTGACCGCTGCGGATGATCTGCGAAGTAAGTCCATCGCCGAAAGGCCGCGACTCGGCGTCTTCCCCGTAGGTATAGGGAAAATCGAGCATCATGCTGGAAGGATTGAGCAGGGAGACGTAGGCGATCGGCGCGTGAAAAACATCGCGGACCTGATCGCCGACCAGCTGGATCAGGCGGTCCTTTTCGAGCTGCGTGGTGAGGGCCTGCGTGATGCGGTTTATGGTTGCAAGCTCGGCGGCGCGTTCCCGGATTTCGTGCTCGCGTTCATTGATGAGATGGTAGGCGCCGGCGTTGTCGAGCGCGATGGTGGTGTAAGCGGCGAGATTTTCGAGCAGGCTGAGGTGCTGTTCGGTATAAGCGTTCTTCTTGAAGCTCTGAACGCTGAGCACGCCCAGGACGCGATCTTGCGCGATGAGCGGCAAGTAAATCATCGATGCGGGTGGCTGTGCCGCGCTGCCGTCTTCGAGGATGCGATTGGTGTGCTGGTAGGTAGGAATATACTTCTGGGATTCGGTGGCGACGTCGTTGATCAACACCGGCTTGCGGTGTTCGATACACCAGACGGCGAATTGATTCTTGTCGCTGGTGCTGCGAGTGTAGGGGGCATAGCGCTTGCCGTTCTCGATGGCCAAGCTGTATTCGATGAGGTTTTTCTGCGGCCGGTATAGGCCCACGCCGAAGACGCTGGCGTCCACAATCTGGTTGACGCGCTCATAGAGTTTGAACAGGATGGTGTCCAGATCGAGCGATGCCGTGATTTCCTTGCCGATCTCGCTGAGCAGTTCCACGGTCTCGTAGGCCTGCTGGAGATGATCTTTCTGCGCTTCGATCTCGGCGGCCTGGGTGCGAATTTCCTGGGTGCGCTCGGCGACCGTAACTTCCAGGGCTTTGGCCTGCGTTTCCAGAGCTTCGTTTTCGCGGCGCGCCTTTTCGCGTTCGTGATTCACCACTCCCTGGCGAGCGCCGACTGCGCAGAGGAGGAAAAGCAAGCCGTATAGAGAATAAGCCCATCCCGTGCGATACCAGGGCGGAAGGATGCTAAAGCCGTAGACGCCCTCGTCTCCGGTGCGGCCTTCCAAGTTGCGTGAGCGAACGCGGAAGCGATAGGAGCCGGGCCCGAGGGTACCGTAGTTGGCTTCTTTTTGTTTGCCCCAGGCGGACCAGTCCTTGTCGGCGCCTTCCAGAAAGTATTGATATTGGGTTGCATCTTCGTCGCCGTACGTGGGCGCGGCGAACTCAAAGCGCAGCGAGTTGCGGTCGTGCGGGAGCTTCAGCGCGGAGGCCGCGGCCAACGGGGCGCCTCCGTATACGATGTCTTTGGACCCGGAACTGACTTGGCGGATCAGCGTGGTGAAAGACTGCTGTCCCGAGGGTTTCACTCGCGGGTCAAAACGGACAATACCATCCGTGCCGGCGATCCAGTACCCGTCGGGCTCGGATCGGATCTGGTTGACGCTGAACTGGGACAATCGGCGGAAGGATTCCTCATCCAACGCATAGGTCCCATCAGGTTTGCGCTCAAATAATCCCACGCGTTGACCGGTCGAAGAGCCGGTCCCTGAAAAAACGTCACCGTTGTCGAGCGGGATCAGGGCGGCTTGCGCATCGGGGTCCTTGGTGGGAAGAAAAAAGCGATTGTCGGGGACGAGCTTGCGAGTAGCAGCATCCCAGCGAAGAAAATTCTTGGGCGGTTCGGGAGTGACGAAGATATTTCCACCAGCGAATACGACGAACATGTCGCCATCCACCAGGCCGTCTTTCGCCGTCAGAAACTCTGCCGTGGATTCACTCATTCCGGTTGAGGCGACTTTGATGCGCAGAACTCTACGGTCAGCGGTGGCGGCCCAAAGCGTGCCGTCGACATCCTCGGCCAGTGCGTTGATGCTAGCGCTGAACATTGGGAGCCGGCCCTCAGAGATCCATTTACCGCCTTCCCAGCGAATGGAGGAAAGCCCTGCAAAGTGCCCGACGAAGACCCGATTGGGAAATTTGCGTGATTGCAGCAGGTTCCCCGCTCCCTGCGTGAGACCCTGAAGTCCGGCGACGGCGGGAGAGACGGTATCGCCTTCGATTTTCAGGACGCCATATCCGGTTCCAGCTAGTAGCTGATCGGGAACGTTTCCGCTGGGGTCATGGATGGGAAGCAGGTTGAAGGCTTGGGATGCGGGAGATGGTATGGGCTGAAGGGAAGGGAGGCCGGTTGTGCTATTGGGGCTGAGGCGGTATAGCGCAGTGCCTCCGGAGGAGTCCGCAACATAGTGCGAACCCTTATAGCTAGCGACGTCCAGGACGGCATCCCGCGAGAAGATTGAGATTGGTGAGTTGATCTCGACGCGGGTAACGCCGATACCAAGCCCAAGCCAAAGGCCGCCCTCGCGGTCCGAGTAGGAGGTGAGGACAGACTGGTTTTGAAGCCCGTTGTCTTTGCTCAGTATCCGCCGGAGGCGGCCGTCGTGTTCCAGAATCACCGCGCCGCCTCGGAGGGTGTTCAGGCAGAAGCTGCCGTCGGGGAGGGGCCTGTAGGTGTAGAGTTCGTTTTTCTTCAGGTAGTCGTCGGCTTGGGTAGGAAACGGAGTGACCTTCTGGCCATCGTAGAAGGTGAAAGTTTCCGCGCGGGCCGAGACCAGGATCCGTCCGTCATCGTAAGGATACAGAAACAGCTTAGTGGAATCCTTGTAAGCGTCGCCGCCGGGAACTTCGCGCAATTCGTCGCCGACAATTTCCTGGAGGCCAATGCCGCCCTGCGACGTATAAATGTGGCCTCGAACTTCCGCCAGGGCTTGAAAGCGCGTATTGGTTGTCCAGACGTGCATCGTTTTCCCGTCCCAGCGGAAGAGGCGCTCATAAGCTTGAAAGAAGTTGCCTTGTGGGGTGATCAGAACATGCCAGACGTCGTTGAAAGCGCGATGCTCCGGCGGGATCTTCTCCAGCAGAGAGACGTACTGAAGGGTTCCGTTGGCGTCCGGCTCCAGGTAGCCGAAGTTGGCATTCGCACCAACCCAGATCTTCCCGGTCGCATCGATGGCGAAGGATCGGACCGCGTTGGAAGGAATGGGCAGCCTTCGCCAGGTGACGCCGTCGTATTCGGTGATGGCGCTTGAACCACCGAAGAAGAGGACGCCTCGGCTGTCTTGGATGATGTCCCAAGCCTGGCTCGGGACGTTGCTGTCCTTGCTGCTGTAGTTGTGCAGGACGGGCATTCCGAGTTCGGTCTGTGGTTGGGCATGCGAGTGGGCAGGGAGGATTAGTCCAACGAGGAAGGCGGCCAAGAGGCCCCTTTGCTTGGTTCCAGACATATTGACTCGGAGTGCTCAGTATACAACGCAGCCGAGTTCACTTGTGGGCGCAAGCTTAATTCTATTGGGCCGCCACGGTGGCGGAAATCACGTGGTTCCATTCCAATTCGTCCACGATCGCCGCCGGCTCCGATGAAGAATCCTCATGTTCCGCGATCCGTCGAGGGTTGAAGTGCGAACTATCCAGCCAAGCGAAGGCCAACCCTCCGCCCACGGCGGGATGCAATACGGCCACTGTAACCAGCGGCACCGCATACCTTTTTGATTTCACTAAAGATTCCAGCACGCCACGGACTGGCCTGCTGCGCGGTATGCTGCCCGGAACCTGCGGGATGACAAAAATGGAGAACTGCAGATCGCGGTGCCGTTTGCTGTAGCTCAAGAGAGTCTTACCCGCTTGCTTCGGCGTCATGATGCCCGTGTCGGCGACCAGGCTGCGATGGATGGCATGCGGATAGTAGAAATCGACGGTTTGTCGGGCGAAGTCGGCGCAATTGTGAAAGAAGATATTGAAATGACGCCGGTTGGTGCGAGAGTTGAATCTCTTGATGAGCTGATCGTCCTGCGCCGTGGTGGTTTCAATGCCAAAAGCGTAGCTGGTTCGGTCGTACGCGGAGCCCACCAGTTGCGTCCATTGGTCGACCGGCGGCGTGCCGTCCTCGCGGTCGGGTGCGACCTCTTGAAGGTGGCTGCGCCGATATGTGTTGCGCAGGTAGACAACGTCTTCCGCACTCACGCTGGAGGGAACTTGGTCCGCCCGATCCACGGCATAGAGGTAAGGCAACAACGGAATCGCGATCCAATCGTACCCGTCGACGCGATCGTAGCGGCTGATCACAACGCCTTGCTCACCCTCATGGCATCGCCGTAAGCTAAGTGGAGTGGCGGCACAAACATTGGAAAGATACACCGCGGCATGGCCGGTGGGGTTCATGCCTCCAAACGTGCCAAACGGTTCTTCCAGCAATAGTGTCACGCTGGCGTGAGCCGCAGCCGCGCTGAAAAGCAAAAATCCGATGAGTGTAAGAGAACGGTTCCGCACGGCAATCACCTACCGGGCGTGAAAAGAGCAATCGGTCTGCCAATGTAACGGTTTCAATGCTGAAGCACTGTTGATGCAATGTTACGCTGGTATTTACTCCCCGTTTTTCCATGAATTACGCTGTTGTCATTGTGATCGGATTCGTGGGCGGATTCGTCCACCATTTCGATACCGTTCATCAGGAAGTCCGGCTCGCCAATCAGCTGCGAAAAGATTACCCGTCCGGAATGCAGGTCGAAATATTCGAGAATCACCTGGGGCGGCAGGCGCACCAGGAGATCATGCGATTGCTTGACGCCGACCACGACGGCAGGTTGTCCGAGGATGAAAAGCTCAAAGCTCGCATCGTCCTGTATGGGCACAGCTGGGGTGCTTCGGAAGCCGTCAGGATGGCCCGAATCCTCCAAAAGGATGGAGTCCCGGTGCTGCTGACGATCCAAGTTGACAGTGTCTCGAAGCCGGGCACGGATGACAGGTCCATTCCGGCGAACGTCGCGCAAGCCGTCAACTTTTACCAGCTTGACGGGCTGCTGCACGGCCGCCGGCAGATCGTGGCCGCCGACCCCTCACATACCAAAATTCTGGGAAATTTTCAGTTCGATTACAAAACCAAACCGGTCAGTACGGATGGGTTTCCCTGGTACGCCCGGTTGTTCATGAAGCCTCACATCGAGATTGAATCGGATCCCATCGTTTGGAATCGAGTAGAGTCGCTGATCCGCTCGGAAGTTGCACGCGAACCCTGATTCTACTCGTACCGCAAAGCGCGGATAGGATCGATGCGCGTTGCGCGGAGCGCGGGGATGTACCCGGCGAGTGCCGCGACCAGTGCAATGGCTAGCGTAGCGAGAGCCATGCTCAGCGGATCGTTGGGTGCAATTCCATAGAGCTGGCTCTGGACCAGCCGCGCGAGGCCCCAAGCCGCCGGCAGAGCGATCGCCACACCCAGGGTGAGCATCACCAGCACTTCCCGCATGATCAGCCACAGAACGCTTGGCGAGGGCGCGCCCAGAGCGATGCGAATCCCGATCTCGCGCGTTCGCCGGCCTACGTTATACGCCATCACGCCATACAAGCCGATGGCTGCGAGCAAGGTCGCGAGCAATCCGAAAACCGTAGCGAGAAATGCGGTGAGACGCTCCGCGACCAGTGACTGATCGAGCTGTTCATCCAGCGTTCGCATGCCGTAAACAGGCAGGTTGGCATCGAGATCGCGCACCGTGCCGCGGATCACGGCAAACATCTGTTCCGGCTTGAGCTCGGTGCGCACGTACACCGCGATGTCGGTGAGGTTATCGGTTTGGTCGAACGGCACGAAGTTCTGGGCGCTCATCTGATCGCGCATGTTGTTGTACTTGGCATCCGCGACGATGCCGACAATCTCAATATCCGTTTTGGTGCCCGGATCTCCGCCAAAACCGAAGTGGCGTCCCAGGGCGTTCCGGCCCCCGAAGTACTTTTGGGCCCATTTTTCGTTCACGATCCCAACCTTGTGCGACGTGCCCACGTCACTGGGCAGAAACTCGCGGCCAGCCACCAGCTTCAGTCCGAGTGTGGCGCAGTATCCCGGCGAGACCGCGTTGTAGTAGGGGCCAATGTCCTCACCTGGTTTTGGCTCGTAGCCCTCCACAGTGATGCTGTTCTCCCAATCGTTGTCGTCGAGTACGCGAACAATGGCAAAGGCGGCCGATTCCACGCCAGCGGTAGCGCGCAGCTTCTCCAGAAGCTGGCGATAAAAAATGGGCGTTCGCTCCTTCGAGTATCCGTTCAACCGCGGATCGATGGAGAAGGCGACCAGGTTGTGGGTGCGGAATCCGGGATTGAGCGTGTCCAGTTTACGCAATGAACGGACGAACAGTCCCGCGCCAATCAGCAGCAACAGAGAAAGAAAGACCTGTGCCACCACCAGCGCTTTGCGTATCCGAATATGTCCACCGCCAATCACTGCGCCGGCCGACTCCTTGAGCGTAGCCGCCACGTCCGGCCGCGTGGATTGCAGCGCCGGGATCAGACCAAATACGATTCCGGTCAAGCACGAGACGGCCAGCGCGAAAAGCAGCACGCGAACATCGGGCGTGGTGGATAGTTCCAGCGGGCTGCTCCCGGTGGACATGAGGCGGACCAGGAGATCATCGCTCCAAGCCGCCACCAGAAGCCCCGCGGCGCCGCCCGCCAGCGAGAGCAACAGGCTCTCCACCAGCAATTGCCGCATCAGACGCAGACGGCTGGCTCCCATGGCCAACCGCACGGCGATTTCCTTCTGCCTTCCGGTGGCCCGCGCCATCAGCAGATTCGCGACGTTGGCGCAGGCGATCAGAAGCACCAACCCCACCATGGCCATCAGCACCCAGAGCGGCGCCTCCGCTTGCCGCCGCAACGCCGAGCGGCCGCGCGAGCCGGGCAGCACGTTCATCGATGACCTGAGAAACTGCTGCTTGGTGTACGCATTGGCGCGCGCGAACTCTTTCTCCCGCACCTCCATTTCGAGAATGGAGTGGAACAGGGGCTGCAGCGATGCCTTGGCCTGCGTGATGCTGATTCCGGGTTTCAGGCGCGCAAAGACATTCACCCAGCGGCCGCGCCGGTTCTCCAGGCCATACACTTCCCAGCCCGGCGTCATGGCTTTCTTCATGGCCACCGGAATTCGGATCTTGGGCGAATAGCCCACTTCGATGCCGTCAAATCCCGCCTGACTGACACCGATGACGGTGAGCTGCCGCCCATTAATCAGAAGGTTCTGGCCTATCACATTAGGGTCGCCGTGGAAGCGTTCCTTCCAAAAGCGATAGCTCAGTACCGCCAGGGGTTCGCCGTCCGGAACGCGATCGTCGTCGGGTGTAATAAGCCGCCCGAGAGCTGCTTTGACGCCGAGAACCTGAAAGTAATTGCCAGAGACCAGCTCTCCATCCAGCCGTTCTCCTCGCCCGCTCAGCCCCAGGCTCAACGGCAGTGCATAGCGGCACATGACGCCGCTGAAGACCTGGTTGCGATCGCGGAAGTCCTTATACATCGGGTATGAGATCGCGGCATCCCCGGTATTACTGCCGTAATAAGACCCTTCCCACTTGAGCTGCACCAGCTGCTGCGGATCTTGAACCGGCAACAGGCGTAAAAGCACCTGATCGAGCAGCGTGAAGATGCCCGTGTTAGCGCCGATCCCCAGGGCCAGCGAGAGGACCGCGACGCCGGCGAAGACCGGTGATTTTACAAATGTTCGGAGGGCGAATTGTATGTCGGAGAGCAGGTCGCGCATGTCTCATTTCAAGTATGCACTTGGATCGCCAAGATTTGGTCCAGTCTTTTCGAGGGCCAATGTTCGATTAATGTCCGGCTCGTGTCCGGTTCTGAGAACTCTGTACCGGAACCGGACACTAAGGGCTGTGGAGGAGATACCATTATGGAGGAACGACATGAAGGAAGTCTTCACCAAGAGCTTTTGGGAGGGTGTAAAAAAGACCTTTCATGAAGCGCAACAAGATACGCCGGCTATCAATACCACGCAGGCTCCGGCCGGGGACGATCTCGCTACTCGTAGCGCAGCGCCACCACAGGTGAGATGCGAGTCGCCCGCAGCGCCGGAACAAAAGTTGCCAGTAGAACCACCAGCATAATCACCAGGGGCGCGGCCACGAACGTCAGTGTGTCGGCGGCGGCAATTCCAAACAGCATCGTTCTTAGCCAGCGTGTCAAAACAAAAGCCCCGCCAAGGCCGAGCACGATTCCCAGCGTCGCCAGCGCGGCGCTTTGCCGTACCACCATTCGGAAGACGTCGGCTTGATCCGCTCCTAGAGCCATGCGTACGCCGATTTCATGGGTGCGCTGCGCTACCGAGTAGGCGATGAGCCCGTAGATGCCGACCGCGGCCAGCAGCAGGGCGATTCCCGCGAACGACGATAACAGCATGGTGTCGAACCTGGGCTGCGAGACCGACAGGTCCAGCGCCTGCTCCATGGTGCCGTTCTGCGCGAGCGTTACGCCCGGATCGATGGATTGAATGTCCTGGCGAAGGGCCGCGGTAAGGGCCCCGGCATCGCCGGTCGAGCGCACCGCGATAAACATCTGCGGACTATAGGATTGGGCGAATGGAATGTACAAGGCCGGATCGGTATCGACGGTCAAACCCAAATATTTCACATTGCCGACTACGCCGACGATATCCATCCACTTATCGCCGTACCCGGGCCCGCTCTGCTTGACGCGCTGGCCGATGGCTTCCTGGTGGGAAAAAGCGGCGTCACGAAACCTTCGCTGACGATCGCCACAGGCGCCGAATCCTGGTTGTCGTGAGCGGTAAAGTAGCGGCCTTTGATCAGCGGGACGCCTAGCGCCTGGAAGAAATCCGGGCTGACCGCGGGCTGAGAAATGATGGGATTCAAAACGCCGGGCGGAAGCGGACGCCCTGCGATTTCGAATGTATCGGCATCGCCCTGACGATCGGGCGGCGAGCGAGTCGGTGACGGCGTCCGCTTCCACTCCAGGCAGCGCGCGGGCGCGGTTGAGCACTTCGTCATAGAAGGCCAATCCTGCGCGCGAGTCCCTGTACTTCCGGTTGCCGGGCGAAATCAGCATGGTGAGAATCTGGCGCGGCGGGGCGGTCAATCCGCCGGTCACGCGCTGCAGATTCGCGAAGCTGCGCAGCAGGAGTCCCGCGCCTACCAGGAGCATGAGCGAAAGCGCAATTTCCGCGATCACCAGAGCGGCACGCGTACGCCCGCCCGCGCGGCTGGCTGCGCCGGAGCGTCCGCCCTCTTTGATGGTGGCGTTCAAATCCGCGCGCGCGCTTGCGAATGCCGGCGCCACGCCGAACAGAAGCCCGGCGAGTATCGAAACCGAGGCCATGAAGGCGAGCGCCGGCCCAATCCAGCCGGACGGAATCGATCAGCGGCAGGTTGCCCGGATTCCAGATGCGGATGAGTTCGATGCCGCCCCAGGCCACTGCCAGCCCAAACGCGCCGCCCAGCACGGCCAGCAGCACGCTCTCGGTGAGCAACTGGCGCACCAGGCGTCCGCGGCCGGCTCCCAGGCTGATCCGCAGCGCCATTTCACGTTCGCGCACGGTGGAGCGCGCCAGCATCAGGTTGGCGACGTTGACCACGGCGATGAGCAGCACCAATCCCACCGCGCCGGCCAGCACCAGGATGGCGGGCTTCAGAGTGGTTCCGAGCATCGCATTGCGCAGGCTTAGCACCGGGAGAGTCAGCCGTTTGTAATACGAGTTCTGCTGCATCATGCGCAGGCCGATGTTGTTGGTCTCCGCTTGCGCTTGCTCCATCGTCACGCCGGGTTTCAAACGCGCCACGCCGCGATAGAACCACGGGCCGTAGCGCGTGGGCGGATTCAACGGCAGGTTGGTCCAGACTTCGGTGTCGCGCCTGGGGAAGCGAAATGGGCCGGCCATCACGCCGATCACCGTGGATGGCGCGCCGTTGACCAAGATTGTCTTTCCCAAAACGGCGGAGCTGGCGCCGAAGCGCCTTCGCCAGATGGATTCGCTGAGGACGGCCAGAGAGCGAGTCGGCCGGTTGATCGTCGCCTGGCGCGAATGTCCGGCCAATGAGTGGACCCACAGCGAGCGTGGAAAAGAAGCCGGCGGTTACAGACGCGCCCTGCACCTGCTCCGGGACGCCCTCGTTCCCGCCAATGTCCATAACCAGGGTCCGGAACAAGGAGGGATCTTCAAACGCATGATTGTTCTGCTTCCACATCAGGTAGTCGCGAATGCACAAGGTGCCGAACGCAAAATCTCGCGGGAAGAAACGCATGAAGACCACGGCCACGCGGTCGGCGTCGGGATAAGGCAGCGGGCGCAGCAGGATTCCGTAGGCCACGCTGAACATCGCCGTATTGGCGCCGATGCCCAACGCCAGCACCAGCACGGCGACAACCGTGAACGCGGGATTCTTGCGCAATCGACGCGCGCCGTAGCGGAGATCCTGCGCCAGATGTTCGATCCAGTTGATGCGGCGTGTGTCGCGGCACGCCTCCTTGTTTTGCGTGATCGGCCCCAGGGTCCGCAGCGCGGCGCAGCGCGCTTCGTCTGGAGACAAGCCGGCCATCAGGCCTTGCTCAATCTGCCGCTCGAGATGATACTGAAGTTCCTGATCGAGGTCGTCTTGAACTTGCCTTCCGCGGAACAAGGAGCGCAGGAGCAGGCGAAGCTGAATGAGCCAGCGCGGCATCTGGTCTCCTTAAGCGCTGCGCACGATCAGGGAGACCGCGGCCGAGAGCCGCTCCCACTGAACCGTTTCCTTGGCGAGCGCCTTGCGTCCGGCATGCGTGAGCGAATAATACTTGGCGCGGCGGTTGTTGTCCGAGACCTTCCATTCGGCTTTGATCCAGCCTTGCTGCTCCAGTTTGTGAAGGGCCGGGTAGAGCGCGCTCTGTCCTACCTGCAGCGCGTCGTTGGACATCTGCCGGATGCGCTGGGCAATGGCCCAACCATGCATGGGCTCCACGGCGAGAATCGTCAAAATCAGCAGGTCCAAGGTGCCCTGCAGGAGAAACGTTGGCTTGCTCATGAATGCACCTAGTGCCCTTGCCTCAGTTACTGACATGAGTATGCCCGAATTGGACGCGGAGAGCAAGAGGGGGTGTTAGAACCAGCCGCTGCGATAGGCCACCCACCAACTCACGGCAAAGATCGGGATGGTTGCTCCCAGGGCCCACCAGAGCGGCAGAACGAAATCAGCGACCAGACCCAGGAACGCGAAAAGAAGCCAGAAGATCTTTCGTTCCATGTGCCAAGTCTACGACGAAACAGCCCAGGACGATGGCGAACGCCGCGAGGCTTGCTAGACAGGTAGCGCGCCACTCGAGTCCGCCGTCGTAGACCAGCGTAATCTCGCAGCGACTTTGACACGCTGGTTCGAGCACGATAAGTCCCAAGCCGTCTTTGTTAACACTCAATGGCGCGCCATTGACGGCGGCCCGCCAGCCAGGGCTGTAAGTAACTTGCACTGACACTACTTGTTGCGGCTTAAGCTGGGCGTCGATGACCGCCGTGTGCCGATCCTGCCAGACGAATTGGGCTTCGGGCAGAGACGGATCGTCCATGGCCTTCACGTAGCGTTCGATTTCGGTGGTTTCCAGGCCGGTGTGGGGCGCATGCCGCACCACCGAATCCGCCGCAATAACGTGAGCCAGAGAATTCGATCGCGAGGGCAGCGCGTAGATGGTGTCGTCGCCTTCGCGCCACAGCACCGGCAGCAAGCCTTCGAACTTACGCGGATTAGCGAAAGGCTTGTAGTATTCACTGCTGTGGGGACCCGGCACGGCAATCGCATGGGCACCGAGAGCTTTAAGCCACATAACGCTGACCTGGCCGTCACGAGCCGTGTTCGTCCCGGTATATAGCGTGAAGTTGGCGATCCGCATAATCGCGTTCGGGAGCATCGGGTAATGTCCGCCGAGCAACTGCGGAGTGTCGGTGAAATCGTTGAAGTAGAACGAATACGAGCCGCCCACCATGACCCGCTGGCCATACAGATTTTCGTCCATCCAGCGCGCGACGCGGTAGGGCGCGGTGGTCGTGATATCGGTGGCTTGGATGAGCCGATGCGCGTAGTTCAGGTCGTGCCGAAGCAGTGGAAGCGCAGCCAGCAAACAGACCATCACCACCCATGGAACAAGTTTGGGAGCGCTGCGTAGGAGCATCTCGGCGCTAAAGACCACGAGTAGGCAAAGCGCCATGTCCATCGCAATTTGATAGCGCTGCGGCTGCGGGAGCACGTAAACGTGGGCGGAACCGAGCGACACAATCGCAGTGGTAAGAAATGCAAAGAGGAGGAGGAAGCGCAAGAAGGGCGAGCCCGCCTTGCGGGTGGTCCACCACAGGATCAAGAAACCGGCGGCCATCACCGCCACTCCGGCCAGCGAGCGCAAAGTGAAGCGGTAATCGCCATCGGCGGAAGGCGAATTCGAACTGATGGCGGCAATGACGGACGGAGGCAGCAGGGGCGAAATTGCGGCGTAGGATAATACGCCGATAACGAGCAGGAGCCCTGCATTCCGCCAGAAGTGGCGCGTGTCAATTACCGCCAGCAGGCTGACGGCGATGATGGCGACCAGCACGGCTCCGAACGCGTTGGCCAACACCGTTGCCGCCAGGAATACGCCGGCTAGCACCTGGTGCCACAGGCGGCGTTCGGTGATTGCGAGATAGAGAAATAAAATGGCCAGCGGCAGGAAGGCGAGCGCCGCGGTATAAGGTCCCTCGCCATAGAAGGCGAGAATATGCAGCCGGCGGAGGTGCCACGGGCTGCCAAGGTCGGCGCGAATCATCGGAAACAGCCAGGCACAGGGCGATAGCAGCGAATAAGCCAGCGCGGCCGCGAAGCTGGTACCGGGCTGCTGCGTCATCCGCCACGCCATGAAGTAGAGGCAGACTGGGCCGGCAGAAAAGAAGACGGCGCAGACCTGGTGGAACGCAAGGGCGGCCGAATGTCCAGTGAGCAGGCTGAAAGCAGCCGTGAGCAGGGGGAGCAAAGGCAGGTAAGTATTCTGGAACGGCATGCCGCAGTACCATTGCGGCCACCAACGCAGGTCGCCGAGATGGGCTGCCACTTGGCGCGCGATCGCGATGAACGTCCCCTCGTTCGATCCCAGGTAGGCGGAGTACGCGACGTGGAACAGCTTCGCAACCAGCGCGATGTTGAGAATCAGGATAATCGCGGGATATAGGCCGGCGTTGATGAGAAGTCTCGCGCGAGCATGCAACACCGATCGACTGCTAGGGACATCCGTCATGTTGAAGAGCGCAACGCAGAGCGAGTCCGGCGGCTTGTGATAGCATCTCTAACGATCGACCGTAGAAGTTCAGAGCAAAGGATGCTCGAATATGAAACAGCCGTATCGTGTCGCGACACTGTTGGCCCTGGCGGCCATCACAGGGATTCCTCAATATGGCAAGGAGATTTCGCCCGCCTCGCTGGGCAGGGGTGACCTGCCAGATTCCACCTCCGCTACATTGTACCGACGCGAATTGCCCTGGCGCGCTGGTCATCGAACAAGGGACAGCGGTGGAACCCAAGACCGGACGCAAGTTCTTTCTCGATTTTCCCTGCGACCTGAGAGCGCGGCGAAAAGGTCACCTTCATTCTGAGCCTGCATGGCGCCGGCTCGTACGGAAACTGGCAGCGCCACTATTTCCCCATCCTGGACTACGCGAAGAAGTATCGGCTGGTCATCGCCACTCCGAACACCCCGACCAGGGTATGGTCTCCGGCTGGACGACGAGTACCTGCAGAACATCGTCACTCTGGTCTACGATCAGATCGGCAAGCAGAACATCCGGGCCTTTTGGCTGGTGGGACATTCCCAGGGCGGCATGACTTCCAACCGGCTGGTGCGCACCGATTTCTTCAAGCAGAGAATCACGGGCTGGCTGAGTCTTTCCGGCGGCCGTTTGGGACCGACCCCTCCGATTCCTGCCAGCTTTTTCACCGCGGCCCGGGCGGGTAGTCCTGGCGCGGCCCCGCCTCCAGGTGTTCCTACCGGCGCTGCTGGTCTTGCCGCCGCGATGGCGGCCCTGAAAGATCCTCCGGACGCTACTTTCTCATTCATTTTTGAGACTGGGCGAGCATGAACTCGGTGATCAACCGATTCCCGACATATCGCCCTGGGCAACGAAATTAGGCTGTCGCGCGCGAGTTCGGCGTGCGGATGTGGTGGATACCAAGGCGGGTTACGTTTACGATTCCACGCGTCAGGATCCCGGTTCCGATGCCTGGGGACGCTTGCCGAGACCGGGCACTGCTGAAATCTTTGAATATCCGCATTGCAAAGACGGCCGCGTGGTCGCCGATGTGATCCGGATCGGCAAAGGTCATACCGAGGGACTCGAGCCCCAGGTAACCGAGCAGCTGGTGAAACTGATGCTTTCAGCGAAGAAGTGACCGGCGCTTCAGTGAATGCTTGGGGACGACTTGGGCTGCGCGACCTTGGGTTGGTCCAGGTGAACATGCAGCACTCTGGACGTTGTCACGGGACGGTGCTCGTTCACCAGAAACATGAGGCGCATTCCGCGGCCGATCAGGCCTAGCTCGAACGAGCCTTCCTCAGTGAAGGAGCCGTGTAGTTGCGCCGGCACGGGATTCGGACAGTACTCCGGATGGCCGGAAATTCGGATCGCGTTCCCGCCCAGGCATTCGATCCGGTAGTGGCGGCTTTTGGTCTCCACGTCGATGAGGGAGCCGCGCAATAGGTTCTTGCAATCGATCCGCTCAGTGGACGTCATATAAGCGCCTCCATTGTATCCGATGCCATCGGCCCGGCATTGGACGCACCTTTTCGCTCACCGATCAGGTAGACTTAGCTAAATCCGCGGAAACGATGGAAACGAAGACCCAACAAATCGGCGACGTGATGGTCGTAGAAGTCTCCGGCCGCCTCCATATCGGCAATTCCCTGACCTACACCGAGAATGCCATCAGCCGGCTGATCGAGGGCGGAACCCGCAAGATGGTGATCGACCTGACCCAGTTGCAATACATTGATAGCTCCGGACTGGGGATGCTGATCTTCTGCGGTGGACGCATGGAGCAAAGCGGCGGGCAGATGCGCATCGCGGGCGCGGGCGGCACGGTGGCACGGGTATTTGAAATCGCTCACGCCAACCGCGTTCTTCAATTCGATCCGGATCTAGACTCGGCCTGCCGCAATCTGTCAGCGGAAGGCGCCGCTGGTTGATCGCGCTTGGGTGAATCCGATACTGCCGAATCCGATACTGCCGCTGTCCGGGCCGGCGAAGAACTCAACCGCGCTTCATTAGCGAAATATCTGAACGAGAACCTGCCGGGAGGCGCGTCCGGGATCGAAATTGAGCAGTTCCCCAATGGTCATTCCAACCTCGTATATCTGGTTCGAACGGACCACCGCGAATATGTTCTGAGACGTCCTCCGCTGGGGCCAGTGGCGCCGAAAGCGCATGACATGGCGCGCGAACACCGGGTGCTGCAAGCCGTGCATCCGCATTTTCCGGAAGCGCCGGGAGTGTTTTTGCTGTGCGAGGATCCCGCGGTGATCGGCAGCTACTTTTTTCCTGATGGAGCGGCGGCATGGGGTTGTCATTCGTGATTCGATCCCGCGCGAGTTGGCCGCAATTCCGGATTATGCGCGTCTGGTAAGCGAAGCGTTCATCGATTGCCTGGTGCGTCTGCATTCGATCGATGTTTCTGGCCCGGGACTCAGTTCGTTGGGAAAACCCGAGGGCTTTGTCGAGAGGCAAGTGCGTGGATGGGCGGAGCGGTGGACCCGGGCTAAGACGGACGAGCTTCCGGAAATGGATGGAATCGTCCGATGGCTCATCGACCGTCTGCCGCCCTCGGTTGAAGTGACGCTGGTCCACAACGATTACAAGCTGGACAACGTCATGCTGCGGCCCGAAGGCGACCGTGTGGAAGCAGTGCTCGATTGGGAAATGACGACCATCGGAGATCCGTTGGCTGATCTGGGCCTGACGATGTGTTACTGGTCGTGGGCCAGCATGACTGCGGTGACATCGCAACCAGGCTGGTACACGCGCGATCAGTTTCTCCAAAGATACGCGGAGCGAACCGGGCGCGACCTCACGCACATCCGGTACCACGAGGTTCTCGGGATCTTCAAGCTGGCCGTGATTCTGCAACAGATCTACTATCGCTTTCAGCGCGGGCAGACGCGGGATGAGCGCTTTCGCACCTTTGACGGGCGCGTGCGCGAGCTAGTCCGGCTGGCGGCGTCACTGACTGATACGGAGAGTGGCATGTGAGCCGCGTCTACCTGGTGCGGCACGGTCAGGCGGGCACTCGCAAAGCCTACGATGCGCTGTCGGAGTTGGGGCGGCGTCAGGCGAGATTGCTGGGCGAGTATTTCGTCGCAGAGAAGATTCACTTTGCGGCCGCATATTCCGGAGCGTTAGTGCGCCAGCAGGAGACTGCGGACCAAGTGAGCAGCGCCTATCGTGAGGCGGGCGTTTACTTCCCGGAGATTGTGCGGGAACCTAATTGGAACGAGTTCGATCTGACGCATGTGTATCGGGCGCTGGCGCCTCGGTTATGTGCCGATGATCCGGAATTTGCGCGGCAGTACCAGGAACTGGTGGCGCAGGCGCGCGCGGCGGCCGAGCAACCCGAAGCGGCCGTGAATCGACGGTGGCTGCCGTGCGACGCGAAGGTGGTGGAGGCGTGGATGGCAGGCCGGCATGCTTACGACGGTGAAAGCTGGCATGCATTTCGCGAGCGCGTGGCCGCGTGCCGCTTGAACCTGGAGCCCGCGGAGCGCGACACGAACGTTGTGGTGTTTACCTCGGCGACTCCCATCGGAATATGGACGGCCCTGGCTATGGAAATTCATGACGAGCGGGCCCTCCGGCTGGCGGGCGTGCTGCATAACGCATCCTGCACCGTGATGCGCCTCTCGGACGGACGAGTTGCGGCTGCATTCCTTCAATACCATCCCGCACCTGTGCGAACCTGGACTTCGGACGTACCGCTAAGCGTGGGGAAGCGATGGAATTCGAATTCTCGCCCAAGGTAAAGGATCTTCAGAAGCGCTTAACCGCCTTCATGGAAGAGCACATTTATCCCGAACGAAGCGAAGTATAAGGAGCACTGTGCGGGTCCCAATCGGTGGCAGCCTGTTCCAGTCATCGAAGAGTTGAAACCGAAGGCGCGTGCCGCGGGACTTTGGAATCTTTTTCTGCCTGCGAGCGAGCATGGCGCGGGATTGATCCAATCTGGAATACGCTCCGTTATGCGAAATTATGGGCCGATCGCCGTTCGCTCCGGAAGTGTTCAACTGCTCGGCGCCGGATACGGGCAACATGGAAGTGCTGGAGCGTTATGGATCGCCTGAACTGAAAGAACAGTGGCTCAAGCCGCTGCTCGCGGGTGAGATTCGGTCCTGCTTCGCGATGACCGAGCCGAAGGTCGCATCCTCGGATGCCACCAACATCGAATCCAGCATCGTGCGGGACGGCGGCCACTACGTTATCAACGGACACAAGTGGTGGAGTTCCGGGGCAGGCGATCCGCGCTGCAAAGTGGCGATCTTCATGGGCAAGACCGATCCGGCGGCGCCGAAACACAAACAGCAGTCCATGATCGTGGTGCCGATGGACGCGCCCGGCGTCACCATCAAACGCATGCTCACGGTTTTCGGATACGACGACGCTCCGCATGGCCATGGCGAAGTTCTGTTTGAGAACGTGCGCGTGCCGGTGGGCAATCTTCTGCTGGGTGAAGGGCGCGGTTTTGAGATCGCACAAGGCCGCCTCGGTCCCGGCCGGATTCACCACTGCATGCGATTGATCGGTGTGGCGGAGCGTGCACTCGAGTCCATGTGCCAACGGGTAAAGTCGCGGGTGGCATTCGGAAAAACGCTCGCCGAACAAGGGACCATCCGCGCGGATATAGCGGCGTCCCGCCTGGAAATCGAGCAAGCTCGTCTTTTGACTTTGAAAGCGGCGTACCTAATGGATACGGTAGGGAACAAAGCGGCGCGGGCAGAGATCGCGATGATCAAAGTGGTGGCGCCGAACGTTGCCTTACGGGTTCTGGATCGGGCCATCCAGGCGCATGGAGGCGCGGGCGTCTCCCAAGACTTTCATCTCGCGTCGGCATGGGCGAGTGCGCGCACGCTGCGGCTGGCGGACGGCCCAGATGAAGTGCATCGGGAAGCCATCGCCAAATACGAGCTCGCGAAATGACCTTGCAAGAACTCAGGGGGATGGTGGGCCGGGAGGTCGCGGTCTCGGAATGGTTGGAGATTACCCAACAGCGCATCGACACGTTCGCGGACGCCACCGAAGACCATCAGTGGATTCACGCCGATCAGGAGCGCGCGCAACGGGAGTCTCCCTATGAGACCACGATCGCGCACGGGTTTCTGACGCTTTCCTTGCTCAGCAAATTTATGAACGATGCGATCCACATCGATGGACTGCGCATGGGGATCAACTACGGATTGAATCGCGTTCGTTTCCCCGCGGCGGTTCGGGTGGGCTCGCGCATTCGGGCGCGTTTTGTTCTTCAGTCCATGCGGGACGTGGGGGACGCGACGGAGGCGATCTACTCGATTACGGTCGAGGGTCAAAGAGCGGAGAAGCCCTGCTGCGTTGCGGAATGGGTGGTTCGGTACTACGCATGACACGAATCTGCTCATTGCAATATAAATCCGGCATACGAAGTTCTCTGGCAGTTCGTAAACTATAAGGAATGGCCAATTTAGGATTCGTGGGACTCGGCGTCATGGGCAGCCGCATGGTTGCCCGCCTGCTCGACAAAGGTCACACCGTTACCGGCTACAACCGCACGCGCTCCAAAGCACAGTGGCTGATCGATCGCGGCATGAAATGGGCCGACTCGCCGCGCGCCGTAGCCGCCGTGGCGGACGTTACTCTCTCGATGGTGACCAACTCCGCCGCGTTGGAAGAAATCGCCGGTGGCGCCGATGGGATCATCGCTGGTGTCGGCAGCGGCAAGCTCTGGATCGATATGAGCACGGTTGGTCCCGAGGTCAGCAAGGCTCTAGCCGCGCGCGTGAGAGAAAAAGGCGCGGATCTGCTGGACGCGCCGGTGTCGGGAAGCGTCATCACGCTGGAGCAAGGCAAGCTCTCCATCATGGTTGGGGGACGCGCGGAAAGCTTCGAGCGTGCGAAGCCGCTGTTGCTTGATCTGGGCCCCAAAGTCACGCACGTGGGCGAAAACGGCTTGGCGCTGGTGATGAAGATCGCCACCAACCTGAACCTCGCGGTACAAATGCTTGCATTTTCGGAGGCGGTGCTCCTGGCTGAGAAAAATGGCATCGCGCGCGAGACTGCCGTCGACGTCCTGACGCACAGCGCCATTGCATCGCCCATGGTCGTGTATCGCGGCCCGTTTGTGCTCAAGATGCCAGACGAGGCTTGGTTCAACGTCAACATGATGCAGAAGGATATGCTGCTGGCGCTCGAATTGGGCCGCAAAGTCGACGTACCTCTGCCCACCACCGCGACCACCAACGAGTTCCTCACCGCCGCGCGCGCTATGGGCTACGTGGAGGAGGATTTCGCAGTAGTATTTGAGGTACTGGCAAAAATGTCTGGAGTTCCAAGATGACCACCGCCGTTAATCCGCCTAAGCCTGATTTGAGGCCCGATTCGCGAACCGGCGCCGACTTGTACCTGCACATGTACCGGCGCATGCTGATGATCCGATTGTTCGAAGAGCAGGTCAACGATCTGTACACTCGCGCGCTGATGCCTGGGCTCGCGCATCTTTATATCGGGGAAGAAGCCGTCGCCGTGGGTGTCTGCGAAGCGCTGCACACCGACGATTACATCACCAGCACGCATCGCGGCCACGGCCATTGCCTGGCGAAAGGCGCGTCGGTGGATCTGATGTTTGCCGAGCTGCTCGGCAAGGAAGTCGGCTATTGCAAGGGCAAGGGCGGCTCAATGCACATCGCCGATCCGGCCACCGGCAATCTGGGGGCGAACGCGATCGTGGCCGGAAGCACCGGCATCGCCACCGGCGCGGCATTTTCGGCGCAGCGCCTGGGCACCGGTCAAGTGGCTGTCTGCTTTTTCGGCGAAGGCGCACTGGGACAAGGCGTGCTGTATGAAGTGATGAACATGGCTGCGCTGTGGAAGCTGCCCGTCATCTACGTTTGCGAAAACAACATGTACAACGAGTACACGCATTTTTCGGAGACCACGGCGGGGGATATTCTCGCGCGCGGGCCGGCTTTCGGAGTACCGTCCGAAGCGGTGGACGGTCAGGACGTGCGCGCGGTCTATGCCGTCGCGAAGAAGCTGGTGGAGCGCGCTCGCGCCGGCGATGGCCCGTCGCTGCTGCTGGTGAACACCTATCGCTATCATGGGCACCATGTCGGCGACGTCAGCCGCGAGTATTATCGATCGAAGCAAGAAGAGCAGCAATGGAAGACGGAGCGCGATCCGCTTCGGATCATGGGCGAATGGCTCGCGTCCGAAGGTCTCGCCGATCGCGCCGCGCTCGACAAGCTTCACGACGAAGTGAAGGCTGAGATCGATCACGGCGTGCAGTTCGCTATGGCCGCCCCTTATCCCAGCGTCGACAAGGTGGATCAAGATGTCTACGCTTGAAAAGGGCGGGCTTGCCGTTGCCACTCGCGAACTAACCATGGCGCAGGCCATCCGCGAAGCGTTGGCCGAAGAGATGCGCCGCGACCCACGCGTGTTTATTCTCGGGGAAGATATCGCCGAAGCGGGGCATCCGTTCAAGGTCCTCACCGGCCTGGTGGAAGAGTTCGGCGCCAAGCGCGTACTCGACACGCCAATCTCTGAAGCGGGCTTCACCGGAGTCGCCGTGGGCGCCGCCATGACTGGTCTGCGTCCCGTGATCGACATCATGTTCGGCGACTTCATCGGGCTCACCATGGATCAAATGGTGAACCAGGCCGCCAAAATTCATTACATGTCGGGCGGCAAATGGAAAGCGCCTCTGGTGATGCGAACCACACTGGGCGCGACACGCCGATCGGCCGCGCAACACTCGCAATCGCTGCATGCGTGGTTCTGCCACATTCCCGGACTGAAGGTCGTGATGCCTTCGACGCCGTACGACGCCAAGGGTCTGTTGAAGTCCGCCATCCGCGACGACAATCCGGTGGTGTTCTTCGAAGACAAGATGATGTACCGGCTGAAGGGCGCGGTGCCGGAGGAGGAATACACCATCCCCTTGGGCGTGGCGGACATCAAACGCGATGGCACCGACGTTACCATCATCGCGACCAGCAGCATGGTGCAAGTGGCGCTCGGAGCCGCGAGCCTGCTCGAAGAAAGCGGCATCAGCGCCGAAGTCGTGGATCCTCGTACGCTCTGGCCGCTGGATGAAAAGACTCTGGTCGAATCGGCGAAGAAGACCTCGCGCGTGATCGTGGTCGACGAAGGCTACGGGCGCTATGGCGTCACCGCCGAGATCGCATCGGTTATTCAAGAGAACGCATTCTTCGATCTGGAAGCGCCGGTCAAACGCATGGGTGCGATGCACGTTCCCATTCCGTTCTCGCCCCCGCTCGAGGATGTAACGGTTCCGACTGAGCAGACGGTTGCGGACGCGGCGCGCGTGCTGTGTGGAGCGAGTTAAGAACGTCGAATGAGCAGCCATGATCATCACCATGAGGATCATCAAGCAGTCCCTTCGGACCTTACGTTGCGTGTCAAGGCGCTCGAATCTCTGCTAACGGAGAAAGGTTTGGTTGATCCGGCGGCCCTGGACGCCTTGATCGACCAGTATCAGCACAAGGTGGGTCCGCGGAACGGCGCGCGCGTGGTGGCACATGCCTGGATCGATCCAATTTACAAACAGCGCTTGTTAGCAGATGGCACGACTGCGATCGCGGAGCTGGGCTACGGCGGTGCGCAGGGCGAGCATATGGTGGTGGTCGAGAACACGCCGCGGATACACAATCTCATCGTTTGCACGCTGTGCTCATGTTATCCCTGGTCGGTTCTGGGGCTGCCGCCGATGTGGTACAAATCGGCGCCGTATCGTTCGCGCGCTGTGATCGATCCGCGCGGCGTGTTGCGCGAGTTTGGGCTCGAGCTGTCTGGCGAGACGGAAGTGCGCGTCTGGGACAGTACCGCTGAACTGCGCTATTTGGTCCTTCCGGAGCGTCCTGCGGGAAGCGAGAACCTTGACGAGGAGGCGCTCGCGGCGCTGGTGACGCGCGACAGCATGATTGGCGTGGCGAAGGTGGCCTCTCCATCGCGAGGAGCAGCGGCGTGAACGGCGTGCATGACATGGGCGGAATGCAGGACTTTGGGCCGGTTCATCCCGAACCAGACGAGCCTGCATTTCATGCGCCTTGGGAGGGCCGTGTCTTCGCAATCAATCAAGCGGCGGGTGCTTGGCGCAAATGGAGCGTGGACGCATGGCGTCACAAGATTGAAGCGCTTCCGCCCGCGGACTATCTGCGCATGGGCTACTACGAAAGATGGTTCGCCGCCGTCAGGGAATTGCTGGTTGATAGCGGATTGGTGACGCGCGCCGAAATCGAGAGCGGTCAGCCCGCGCAGGGATCGCCAAAGGCCATTCCGGCGCTCAGCGCGGATCGCGTGCCTTTGATGCGCCGCAGCGGAGCCTTGTCGAAGCGCGATGACAAGGTTGCACCGCGCTTTCTCCCGGGCCACCACGTGCGCACGCGCAATATCAATCCAGTGGGGCACACGCGCCTGCCTCGCTACGCGCGCGGCAAAATTGGGATCGTTGATCGCGATCACGGAGTTTATGTCTTTCCCGACACGTCGGCGCATGCACTCGGCGAGAATCCCCAGCACGTTTATTCGGTTCGTTTCGCCGCACGCGAGCTGTGGGGCGAGCAGGCCTCGCCGCGCGATGCGGTTTACCTCGATCTTTGGGACGATTACCTTGAGCCAGCCTGATTTTGCGCCACAACCCGAACGCGAACCAGTCTTTGCCGAGCCGTGGCAGGCGCAGGCGTTTGCTCTCGCTGTCAAGCTGTCGGAACAAGGCTATTTCACGTGGAAAGAATGGTCCGCCGCTCTCGCCGATGAATTGAAGACCGAATTGACGCGCGGATACTACGAGCATTGGCTAGCGGCTTTGGAACGCCTGGTGAAGGCTAAGGGATTGACGAACGAAGCAGCGCTCCTGGAGCGCAAGCAGGCCTGGGCCGACGCATACCGGCACACGCCGCACGGAAAACCGGTGGAATTGTTTTAAGGAGGCATGAAGTGGCACTGAAAACTCACGGAACGATGGCGGTGGATTGGGAACAGCGCATCGATATGGATCGCTTGCGCAAGGAGCGCCTGGCGCGCGTCAAAGCGTTGCTTGCGAAGTCCGAGATCGGCGCTTTGCTGTGCTTCGACATGAACAACGTGCGCTACATCACCGCGACGCACATCGGCACCTGGGCGCAGGACAAAATCAGCCGCTTCACATTGCTGCCGCAAAACGACGAACCGATTCTCTGGGACTTCGGGTCGGCCGCCAAGCATCATCAGCTCAACTGCCCGTGGCTGGGTGAGCGCTCGCGTCCGGGCATCTCTTTGCTGCGTGGCGCCATGTCGCCCGAAATGGGACGCGCGGAAGATGTCGCCAAGAAGATCAGGATCGAGCTGGAGATGCGCGGCCTGCACAAGGAGCCTCTCGGTATCGATGTCGTCGAACCCCCCATACTGTTTGCCCTACAGCGCGAAGGCATCAATGTCGTGGACGGCCAACAGCTGATGTCCGACGCGCGCGTGATCAAAACGCAAGATGAGATTTCGCTGCTCAACACGTCCGCGATGATGGTGGACGCCGCTTACCACGATCTCTATTGCGCGATGAAGCCGGGTATGCGCGAAAACGAAGCCGTCGGCTTGGTGAACAAGATCCTGTACGATCTGGGTTCCGAATACGTGGAAGGCGTGAACGCCATCTCCGGCGAGCGCTGCAATCCGCATCCGCACGTTTTTTCCGATCGCGTGCTGCGTCCCGGCGACCCGGTGTATTACGACATTCTGCATTCGTTCATGGGCTATCGCACATGCTATTACCGTTGCTTCAGCATCGGCTACGCATCGCACGCTCTGATCGATGCCTATTCACGCTGCCGCGATTATTTGGATGCCGCCATCTCGCTCATTCGTCCCGGGCGCACCACCGGCGAAATCGCGTCGGTGTGGCCCAAGGCGCAGGAGTTTGGATTCCCCAATGAGGAAGCCGCTTTTGCGTTGCAGTTCGGGCACGGCATCGGCCTCGCCATCTGGGAAAAGCCGGTCATCAGCCGTTTGGTTTCGCTTGAGCATTCTTATGAAATCAAGCCGGGCATGGTGTTCGCGCTCGAAACTTTCTGGCCCTCGAAAGACGGCTGGAGCGCCGCGCGCATCGAGGAAGAGATCGTCGTCACCGAAACCGGTCACGAAGTCATCACGCGCTTCCCCGCCGAAAAGCTGCTGGTCGCCGGCGCGCATTACTTTACCGTCGATGGACCGCTTCCCACTACGCGCGAACACGACCCCGCGCCCACCCAGCGCATCGTTGAGATGGTGGAAGCCAGCGCCCGAATCGAACAGGTGGTTGCCCCCTAGATGGCCGTCAGCATCGTCATGCCCGCGCTGGAAATGGCGCAAGAAACCGGCAAAATCATTTCCTGGCTCAAGAAGGAAGGCGACTCGATCGCCAAAGGCGAGCCGCTGGCGGAAATCGAAACCGACAAAGTGGTTCTCGAGATAGAAGCGACGGCTGACGGCGTGCTTGCTGGCGTGAAAGCGGTCGCGGGCGATGTCATTCCGGTGGGCCAGACTATCGCGTGGATCGTTGCCCCGGGTGAGCAGCCGCCGGTGGAAGTTTTGAGTGCCGCTCCCGCCGCGCGAACCATGACGGAACAGCCGCGTCCGGCGAAAGTTGTGCCGAGTAGCACGGAGAAAATCGAAGTCAAGGTTTCCCCCAAGGCCCGCCGCATGGCGCAAGAGCTCGGCGTGGATTTGAGCAAAATTAGCGGTACCGGTCCAGGCGGCACCATCAGCGGGGAAGACGTGCAGCGTGCCGCCGAATCACAGAAGGCCGCGCCGCAGCCAGCCGCTCCGGCCGCGCTCAGCTCAATTGCGCGTCTGATGGCCGAGCGCACAACCCAAAGCTGGACGACCGCGCCGCACTTCTTCCTGGTTCGCGAGATCGATGCGAGCGGCCTCATTGCCGCTCGTGAAAAACATGGGAAGGCGATTACGCATACCGATCTGCTGGTGGCGCTGGTCGCGCGCGCGCTGGTGAAGCATCCCAAAATGAACGCGAGCTGGATCGGGAGTGCAATTCATCTCAATGCCAACGTGAACATCAGCATCGCGATTGCGGTGAAGGACGGCGTGGTGGGCGCCGTGATTCCGAACGCCGATACCGCCAGCCTGGCCGACATTAGCGCGAAGCGGCAGGATCTGGCCGAGCGCGCTCGCGCGGGCCGTTTGCATCCGCCCGATGTCACCGGCGGCACGTTCACCATCAGCAATCTCGGCATGTTCGGCGTGGATGCTTTCAGCGCGATCATTACTCCGCCACAAGCCGCCGTGCTTGCAGTCGGCCGCATCGCCGACCGTGTGGTCCCGGTGAACGGCCAGCCGGCGATTCGTCCCATCCTGACCATGACGCTATCGAGCGATCACCGTGTGGTGGATGGCGCACAAGCCGCGGCCTTCTTGAAGGACGTTGCCGAAGCGCTCACCAGCGCACAGCTAGAGTAGCCGGAAGTTCACTTCCACGTTGGCTTGAACGGACACAGGCTTTCCATTCCTCGTGCCCGGTTGGAAGCGCCAAGCCTTGATTGCCAAAACGGCGTTGGCATCCAGACCCGGATCCAGCGACTTGGTCACTTTGATATCATGCGCGCGCTGATCGGTGCCGACTACGATTGTAAGGATTACTGGGCCTTGTATTTTGGCGGCTTTGGCTTCGTCCGTGTATTTCGGCTCGGTTTTCTCCAGGAGCTTCGGAGGAACGATCCCCGGCCCAACCTTATAGATCTTCTCCGCGAAGGAGACCGTTGTCATCAGCAAAAGGAGTAGCGGAATCGCGATAGCGGTTCTCCGCTGCGCGTGAATCGTCTCTTTTCGCCATTCGAACAAATGAACCAGGCGTTGACGCAACGAGGATGAGCCGGTCATTGCGCAACCGAGCACATGCGAGTCCGAACACTCGCGCGCCACATCCAGCAGCACATTGGCGTAGTAATCCGCCGCTACGCCCGCGGAGAGCACGACGTCATCGCACGCTAATTCCTGTTCACGATTCAAGCGCGCCGCGATCATCCAAGCTAGTGGATTCCACCACAACAACGCGCGCGTTGCTTGCGCAATATACTTCGCCAGGCAGTCGCGCCGAAGTACGTGAGCCGACTCGTGCAACAGCACGGCGCGGAATCGCATATCGTCCCAATCAGTGGCAACCGTGGGAAGCAGAATCAGCGGACGCCATGCGCCACACGTCAGTGGAGTGCTCACGTCCGCAATCCTCACCTCTGCGACGTCGCCACTCGTAAAATGCGTCGACCGGCGGCGAGCGCGCAACAACACAATCCATCCGCCCACCGAGCGCGCAGTCATGACGAATGTTCCCAGCGCCCAGATCGCCGCCAGCATAAGCGGCCAACTGAATACTCCCGTTGCGACGCCGTTACCGCTGCCTGTGGCGTGTGGTCCCGCCGGCACCGAAATAAGAAGGCTCCAGTGCGGCGACCAAAGTGCCAGCAACGGCACTGCCGCCGCACTTGCCAATGCCGTCAGACAAACCAGATGCCGTACTGCCGCGCTCTGCCGGTGCAAACACCGCAAAAAAGCGCGCCCCGCCGCTAGCAAGATGGTGGATTTCATCGCCACCGAAATCAGATAGGATCCCAACATCGTTATCGCCTTTCCTTTTTCGCCCGATCGACCATTCGGCCTAGCTCACTCAGCTCCTCTTCGCTCAAATGGAACGCCGACGAGTCCAGCAGCGCCGCTGCCGCTTCCTTCGCCGAGCCGTCGAAAAACGTTCTGATGATGCGCTGTAATGCGGATCGGCTGGCGGCTTCGCGAGGCACCGTCGGCTCGTACACGTATCTAAGCCCTTCTTCAACGTGACGGACGTAGCCTTTGCGCTCCAACACGCGGAGGATCGTCCGCACCGATGAATAATTCGGATTGTCCGCCAGTCCTTCCTGGATTTCCTGCCCCGTGGCGCGCCCGCGTGCAAACAGAACATCCATGATCTGGCGCTCGCGCCGGCTTAGATCCGGATCGGTCTTGATCGTGGTCTTCCTTGGAGTGCGCATTTGTTAGCAGCCTGCTTAAAAATTAACATACACGCCTCGGGCTGTCAATAGGGCGCGTCAACTTTTTGGGTGCCGGCTTCGGGAGTGGCATGATGGGAACACCCATGATCCTCAGTCGCGACCGTATCCTGGCCACCCACGTCGGCAGCCTTCCGCGCAGCGAAACGCTTTCCGAAATGCTCATTGATCGCGAGGAAGGGAAGCCGCTGGACGAGCAACAGCTCGCCGATGAAATGGACCGCGCCGTGCGCCATGTGATCGCCAAGCAGGCCGAGGCCGGCATCGACGTGGGCAATGACGGCGAACAACAGCGCGTCGGCTTCCAAACCTACGTGCCCCGGCGGATGTCCGGTTTCGCGGGCGAATCAAAACGCCGGCGTGGGCGCGATTTCGAGGAGTTTCCCGAGCTGATCCAAGACTTAATGCGCCGCTTCCCGAAGCGCAGCCGGATGCAGAATGCTCCTGAAGCGCAGGCCGAGCTGCATTATCTGGATTTGTCCGCCCTCGCGGAGGAGATCGATCGCTTCCGGAGTAATGCCAAAGCGGCGGGCGCTTTCGCCGAGTCCTTCATGACGGCACCCTCGCCCGGTATCATCTCCACCACGATGCTGAACGCCTACTACGACTCGCAGCAATCCTACTTAACCGCGCTCGCGCGCGAGATGCGCAACGAATATCTTGCCATCCATCGCGCCGGTCTGGTGCTGCAGATCGATGCGCCCGATCTCGCCATGGACCGCTCGATGTTCTATCGCGATCTTGCTGATCGGGAATTCGTCAAAGCGGCTGAAATGCACATGGCCGCGCTCAATCAAGCCATCGACGGCATTCCGCGCGATCGGGTACGCCTGCATTGCTGCTGGGGCAATTGGAACGGCCCGCATCTGTACGATGTCGCGCTCGATCTCATCCTGCCGGTGCTCTATCAGGCCAACGTCGGCGCGCTCAGCATCGAGTTCGGCAATCCGCGCCACCAGCACGAACTTGAAGCTCTGCGCCGCAACAAGCTGCCCGATCATATGCTGCTTTTGCCCGGTGTGGTCGAGAGCAACAGCAACATCGTCGAGCACCCCGAGGTTGTCGCGCGACGCCTGGAGGAAGCTGTCAGCGTGGTCGGCGACCGCGAGCGTGTCATCGCTAGCGCGGACTGCGGTTTCGGCACCTTCACGAATCGCGAATACGTCATCGAGCCGGTGGTGTGGTTGAAGCTCAAGGCGCTCCGCCAAGGCGCGGATATCGCATCAACGCATCTCTGGGGTCGAAGTTAGTGACTTACTAAGTGCTGAAGGTCCCGGTTATTTTCGTTGCACACAAATTCGAGTAAGTCAGTATCCGGGAGATATCGCATAGCTTCCGTCACCGTCCACGGCTTGGTGTACGCCTTTGGGTCGTTGATCGTAACTTCGATCGTCAAATGCCCGAAATCCGGCCTCCGGAAGCGTTCCGTCACATGCAATGCCTCGGTGGCCGGATGGCCAGCCTGATCCAGCCAGGTCTTTCCGTTGAAGCCTGATGTCTCGACGACTAATGCATCTCCATCCCACTTACCCACTGAGTAACCCATCCACGTAGGGTTGGGATCTTGCGGCAGCTGGCGTCCGTCCATGAACACCTGCCGGTACAGTCCAAACGCCTCGTAGAGAATAATGACCTCGTCCGGGTTCTGAACGATCTTGAACGGCACCGGCGTTACGTTGATCTTGGGTACCCCCTGCGGCAAACAGTTCGCATCGGATTCCTCTGCCGCGTGCACGCCGCTACCGCGCTCTTTGGTGAGCGCCGCCGCCCAGGGCTGCATCGGCACGCCGTCCGGCTTTAGGTCGGCCGCCAGATTCTGTAAATACTTCGGCCCGGGCACGATCCAGATTCCCGATAGATCCGGCTTGCCATCCGCTTTATGCGGCGCCGGAGCCGTCAGGTCCGGCTTGCCGTCCTTGCTTCGCGGAATCGACTTGTCTGGAAGTTTCAACCATTGCGCCGGCAACGGCGAGAGCGCCGAAAACAAGAGCACTAAGCCCGCCAAACCAATCTTCAAGAGCATCGGGGCGATTATATGTCAAAATCGTCGTCGACGGGCATGAGTGATCAACCGCAGCACATGCAATGCATGGAAGTGTGGGGAGGCAGCCAGCTCACCGCCCAAGCGGTTGAATTCGGCGGGCTAGACACTTGGGTCTACAGCAAACCCTACGGAAAAGCCCACGCGGGTGGCGACGTCTACTACGCGTCGAGTTGTGCCACCGGCCGCATCAGCCGCTTGTTATTGGCCGACGTTGCCGGACACGGAAACGCGGTTGCCGCTACCGCCGCCGACTTGCGCGTGTTGATGCGCCGCTTCGTCAACCGCCTGGATCAAACCGAGTTCGTGCGCCTGCTCAATCAGCAGTTTTCAGCTTTGCCACGCACGGGCGCTTTCGCCACCGCGATTGTGACGACGTTCTTCGAGCCCAGCCGCCGTCTCACCGTCTGCAACGCCGGTCACCCGCGGCCGCTGCTCTATCGCGCCGTGCAACGCCAGTGGGATTTTCTTGGCAACAATATACCCACGCGCCGGGCCGCACCCAGCAACATTCCCCTGGGACTTTTTGAGGCCGCCGAGTATGAACAGTTCGATGTCGAACTGGAGCCCGGCGACTGCCTGCTCAGCTACACAGATGCGCTCATTGAATCCCGCGACGCCGACGGCGAGATGCTCGGTGAAGAAGGGATCCTTCGCATCGTGCGCGTGCTCGGCGAATTCGAGCCGGACAAGCTGATCAACACGCTGCTGTGCGAAATCGAGACCCGCTATCCCGAAAATCTGTCCGAAGACGACGTCACCGTGCTGGTGGTTCGCGCCAACGGCCGCAAGCTCCGCTATTCGCTGGGTGAAAAGCTGCGCGCGCTGGCGCGTTTTATGGGCACCATGATCCGTTCCGTCAATCCTCGCGCGGAGCGGCCGCCGCTGCCCGACGCGAATCTGGCAAATCTCGGTGGGGCCATCATTCCCGCACTCGGCCGCCGTTGGCGCGCAAAATCGGCCCGTTGAAGCCGGTCTGGCGAAACCGGGATGTTATCCTGAAAATAAAATGACTTATGACTTGATTGTGATTGGGAGCGGCCCCGGTGGCTACTCCGCCGCGGTTCGAGCCGGCCAGTACGGCCTGAAGGCCGCCATCGTTGAAAAAGATCCCAAGCTGGGCGGGACTTGCCTGCACGTAGGCTGCATCCCCACCAAAGCGCTGCTTCATACCGCGGACCTTTGGGAGCACTTTGTCAACCCCGGCGACGAAGGCATCCTGTGCGAAAACCCGCGCCTCGATTACGGCAAGGTTCTGGATCGCAAGAACAAGATTGTCTCGAAGCACGCCAAAGGCGTTGAGTTCTTAATGAAAAAGAACAAGGTGGATTGGGTGAAGGGCTACGGAACCATTCTGCCGCGCTCGGGAAACACCCCGATTCAAGTGGAAGTGAAATCGGAAACGGGCAAGCAAACACTCGAGACCAAGAATGTCATCATCGCTTCGGGCTCGGAAGCGCGCATGCTTCCCGGCCTGGAGCCCGACGCGAAGGCGATTCTGACGAACATCGAGATCCTGGATCTCCCGGTCATCCCCAAGACCATGCTCATCATCGGCGCCGGTGCGGTGGGCGTGGAGTTTGCGTCCATCTTCAATCGGTTCGGCACCAAAGTTACGTTGCTCGAAATGCTGCCTCGATTGGTCCCGGTGGAAGACGAAGACATCTCCAAGGAACTGGAGCGCTACTTCAAGAAAACCGGCATCCGCTGCGAGACCGGAGCCAAGGCCGAAAATATCACCCGTACTGAAAACGGCGTGCGGCTGTGCGCCGCGCTCGCCAATGGAAAGCGCGAGGACCTGGAAGCCGAGACGCTGCTGGTGGCCGTGGGCCGCAAGCCGAATACCGAGAACATCGGCCTGGACAAGCTGAAGGTGGAGCTCGACCGCGGCTTCATCAAGGTTGACGAGCATCAGCTCACCGGCGAACCCGGCGTTTATGCGATCGGCGACGTTGTGGCTGGAACACCGCAATTGGCGCACGTCGCGACCATGGAAGGCATGGTGGCCGTGGCGCATATGGCAGGCAAGCCCGCCAAGCCGATTAATCGCAATCGCATTCCCGGATGCACCTACACGGAGCCGGGCATCGGCAGCGTCGGCCTCACGGAAGCGCAAGCGCGCGCGGAAGGATACGCGGTCAAGATCGGGAAATTTCCATTCGTCGCCAATAGTAAGGCGACCATTCTGGGAAGCCACGATGGCTTCGTCAAAGTGGTGGCCGAGGAGAAGTATGGCGAGATCCTGGGCGTCCACATTATTGGGCCGGAAGCCTACGAATTGGTGTCGGAAGCCGTGCTCGCGATGGAAGCCGAAGCCACGGTGGAGACGTTGATGAGCACCATTCACGCGCATCCGACGCTCTACGAAGCGCTGGGTGAAGCGTTCAACAGCGTCTACGGGCTCGCCATCAATGCTTGAAACTCGCGACCTCGGGCGCATGCGCTATGCCGAGGCGCTGGCCATCCAAAAAGATCTGGTGGAGCAGCGGAAGCAGGCGCTGATTCCCGATCAGCTTTTGTTCGTCGAGCATCCGCACGTCATTACGCAGGGGCGCAATGGCCGTGCCGAAAACCTTTTGGCCGGAGAAGCTGCGCTGCGTAGCGCGGGAATCGACTATCACGCCACCGACCGCGGCGGCGACATCACCTATCACGGTCCCGGCCAGATCGTCGGCTATCCTATCCTGGATTTGCGAGAATGGAAGCGCGACGTCGGCGCCTATGTCCGCGCGATCGAACAAGTGATCATCGATGCGCTCGCGCAATTTGCGATCGTCGCCGGGCGCATTCCGGGCTGCACCGGCGTGTGGGTGGATGGAAAAAAAGTGGCCGCGATCGGAGTGCACATTAGCCGCTGGGTCACCTCGCACGGTTTCGCGTTGAATCATACGACCGATTTACGCTACTTTCAGTACATCGTTCCTTGTGGGCTAACGAAGCCGGTCACTTCCATGCAGGAAGCGGGATCGCGCGCCAGCCGCGCCGAAGTGCTCGCCGCGTTGTCGATAAATTTTGAGCGGCAATTTTACCAATCGCGCCACGAACAGACGAACCGCGACCATGAGGGAGCGGGCCTTTCATATACGGAGACATATTCATGACTGACGTAGTAATGCCGCAAATGGGCGAGAGCATCGTGGAGGGCACCCTGACCAAATGGCTGAAGAAGCCCGGGGAGCACGTGGATCGCGACGAGCCGCTCTTTGAAATTTCCACCGATAAAGTGGACACTGAGATTCCGTCGCCTGCCGCCGGCGTGTTGAAGGAAGTGCTGGTCGAGGAAGGCAAGACCGTCGCCATCAGTACCGTGGTCGGCCGGATCGAGGAAGGCACGGGCAACGGGGCATCCGCTCCAGCACCTTCAGCCACGAAGGCCGCGCCCGCTGCTTCTCCAGCGCAGCCCGCACCGAAACCAACGCCCGCACCGCCAGCCGCTGCGAAAGCCCCTGCGCCTCAGGCTCCAGAGCCTCTTCCGGAACCCGTGGCACACTCCGCTGGACCGTATCCAATCCCTGTCGAAGAACCGGCGCCGGCAGTGGAAGCTGAATCGCCCGCCGGCCCGCTGTCGCCGCTAGTGCGCAAGATGGCCCGTGAGTATGGCATCGATCTACGGCAGGTGAAGGGCACCGGCGGCGGCGGACGCATCACCAAGCAGGATCTGGAAGCGTATATGTCGGCGCAAGGCGCGCGGACCATGGCGCAATCGACCTCTCCCGCTCCCGTCGCTTCCACTACCCCGACCGTCTACACCCCGGCGGTTCCCTCCGCTCCAATAACCCGCAATCATGCCCCGCGCCGAAGCACCGCGCGCCCGCGTGGAACCGATGAGCGTGATGCGGCAGCGTATCGCCGAACACATGGTGATGAGCAAGCGTGTCTCGGCGCACGTCACCACGGTCCACAAGACCGACATGACCAAGATTGCGAAGATGCGCGAACGGAACAAAGCGGAATTCCAGGCGCGCTACGGCTACTCGCTGACCTTCCTGCCGTTCGTGGTCCAGGCGGCCGCGGAAGCCATTCGCCACTATCCGATCCTGAACGCTTCCATCGAAGGCGCCAACATCATCTATCACAATGAAATCAATCTGGGGATCGCGGTGGCGCTTGAGAACGGCCTGATTGTGCCCGTGATCCGCAATGCCGACGAAAAGAACGTGGTCGGACTTCAGCGCTCCATCGTGGACCTCTCCACGCGCGCCCGCTCACGCCAGCTCAAGCCGGACGAGGTGCAAGGCGGCACGTTCTCCATCACCAACTTCGGCAGCTTCGGAAGCGTCTTCGCGACGCCTGTCATCAACCAGCCGCAGGTGGCGATCCTGGGCGTCGGAGCCGTTGAGAAAACGCCCGTGGTGGTGGACGACGCGATCGCGATTCGCTCCATCGCCTACCTCGCGCTCACCTTCGATCACCGGTTGATCGACGGTGCGCTGGCCGATCAATTCACTGGCAAGGTCAAGTCCATTCTTGAGAACTGGTCCGAAGAAGTGCTGTAAGGGGCTGTCTTGTGACCTCGGACGAAATCTTCCTGACGTTCTCGGCCGAGAAGCTGGAACAGTTGCACGGCCGCATCCAGGATTGTCTGGCGCGCCTGACTCCGGAGCAGATCTGGGCCCGCACTTCGGAAAACGAAAACGCCGTCGGCAATCTGGTGCTGCACCTCTCCGGCAACGTGCGCCAATGGATTGGTTCGGGAGTGGCCGGGCTCCCAGATAATCGCCAGCGCGACACGGAGTTTGACGCGCGCGGCGGCACGGCGCCCGTGGAACTGGCCGAGCTTCTGAAGACGCGGGTCGCTGAGGCTGCGGCCATCATCCGCGGGGTGCCCGCCAGCCGGCTGACCGAGCGCATTACGCCGCAGGGCTACGACGTAACGGTGCTGGAGGCTATCGCGCATGTTGTCGAGCACTTCTCGCAGCACACCGGACAGGTCATTCTTCTGACGAAGATCCTGACTGGCAAGGATCTGGCATATTATCAGCATCTTCGGGGGTCGGGACGCGCCCTGGGCTCCACTCTGCCGTAGATACCTTTACAATTGCCATACTTGTATGGCATAATCGTACGTATGAAGAAGACGCTTAACATCGAAGACAAGCTCTTCGAACAGGCCAAGGCTGCTTGCGGAGCCACGACAGACACGGAAACGGTGCGGTTGGGCTTGGAATCGCTCGTTCGCCACGGGGCTTATCAGCGCCTCCGCGCGCTTCTCGGAACCGAACCGGACGCCCAAGATGTACCTAGGCGGCGAGAAAAGCCGGCGGTAAAGCACCAAGTAGCGTAATGGTCTTGGTGGACACCTCGGTATGGATTCGGGCCCTCTCGAACCGCTCGCCGCTCCTGGAGGAGCTGGATCGGCTGCTAGGGCTCGATGAAGTCGCCGGACACGAACTGATTTACGGCGAATTACTTATCGGGGATCGGGGCGGCCGCAAGAACCTGCTCGCCGACTACAAACTGATGGTTCAAGCCGCGACCGTGCCCCACGCGGAGGTTGTTACTTTCGTCGAACGCCGGAATCTGCATGGGCGCGGCGCGGGTTGGATCGACGTTCATCTACTGGCTTCTGCCATCGTAGCTGGATTTGAATTTTGGACGGTAGACCCGCGTTTAGTAGCGATCGCCGAAGAGCTTGGCGTGAGTCACCGAGTCGCCGCCTAGGCTCGGGGCGGCATTTTCCTTGAGCCGCACGCCCGACAATTTCAACCGCCGCGATTCATTCATCAGGAACAGCAGCTTGTGCGCAGCGGCCGCGTAGCTTAGCCCCTCGGCGCGAATGTTTGAAATACAGTTGCGCTCCGCATCCGTCAGGCCAGGCCGCGGTTGCCAGGTGAGATACACTCCCAGGCTGTCAGGCGAACTCAAGCCTGGGCGTTCGCCAATCAGAACCACCGCCATTCGCGCCCCCAGCAGCTCGCCGATCTCATCGCCGATTGCCACGCGGCCCCGCTCAACGATCGCCACGAGTGTGACGCGCCAATCCAGTTCCCGCAGTACAAGCTCCAGTAGCGGCACGGCGTGGCGATGAACGGCCAGCGCGGAGAGCCCATCGGCGATCACGAGTACGGCATCAGGCTCCGCCCGCACGGCTGCCAATCGTTCGCGCGAGTCGTCGCTTAAGCGCCGCCCCAGGTCGGGACGCTTCAAATACTCACCGCGATCGCGCGCAGCAGTCTCTAGCGTGATTGACGAAATACCTCTCTGCTTCAGCTCGAGGACCAGTGAATTGACCGCCAGCGGCAAGTGGACCGCATCGCGAGCCTTGGCATGCGCAAGCTGAAACTCAAGCAACGCACGCGTCGGAAGGCTGCTTCCCGCACGGCCCAATTCCACGCGAGCCGGTGTATAGTCGCTGAGCCGTCTCATGCGGTCATCTTACTGCCCGGCTTCCAACAGCAAACCCGCCATCCGGGGCAGCTCCGGACGCACCTCGTCGAACCAGGCTTCGAACTCGGGCGCGGGCCGCAGCCCGAATACACCGCGCAGATACAGAGCATCGTGAAACGACGTGCTCTGATAGTTGAGCATCACATCGTCGGCGCCCGGCACACCCATGATGTAGTTGACGCCCGCCGCGCCCAGCATGGTCAGCAGCGCGTCCATGTCGTCCTGATCGGCTTCGGCATGATTGGTGTAGCAGATATCGCAGCCCATCGGAAGGCCCAGCAGCTTGCCGCAGAAATGGTCCTCTAAACCCGCGCGCAGAATCTGCTTGCCGTCGTACAGATACTCCGGGCCGATAAAGCCGACCACCGTGTTCACCAGCAGAGGCTGAAAATGCCGCGCCAGGCCGTAGGCACGCGCTTCGCAGGTCTGCTGATCCAAGCCGTGGTGGGCGTTCGCCGATAGCGCGCTACCCTGGCCAGTCTCGAAGTACATCACGTTGTCGCTGCCGACAGTACCGCGCCGCAGTTCCAACGCCTGAGCGCGCGCTTCCCCCAGCATCGCAATATTCACGCCGAACGACGCATTCGCCGCCTCCGTCCCGGCGATGGATTGAAAAACCAGATCTACAGGAGCGCCGCGCCGCATCGCGTCCATCTGCGTGGTGACGTGCGCGAGAACGCAGCTTTGTGTCGGAATGCGATACGATTCGCGCACCCGATCGAGCAACCGCAGCAGCGTCTCGACGCTCTCCAAGTTGTCCGATACCGGATTGATGCCGATCACAGCGTCGCCGCTCGCGTACGACAATCCATCCACGATACTGGCGGCGATTCCCTTGGGATCGTCGGTGGGATGATTGGGCTGCAGCCGCGTAGAGAGCCGCCCCGGTAAGCCAAGGGTATTGCGGAAATGCGTGACCACACGAATCTTCGCAGCCACGGTCACCAAATCTTGCAGCCGCATGATCTTCGACACCGCGGCGGCCATCTCCGGCGTCAGGCCTGGGGCTAGCGCTGTCAAAACCTCGCCAGTCGCCTGCTCGCTCAAGAGCCAGTCACGGAACTCGCCGACCGTCAGGTGCGCCACAGGTGCGAATGCAGTCGCGTCATGCCCGTCAACGATCAGCCGCGTGACTTCGTCCGATTCATAGGGGATAACTTGTTCAGCGAGAAAGGTTTTGAGCGGGAGATCGCTCAGGGCCATCTGGGCCGCGACCCGCTCCTCGGCGCTACGGGCCGAAATCCCCGCCAGATCGTCCCCGGAGCGCGCGGGCGACGCCTTGGCCAGGACGGTTTTTAGGTCCTCAAAGTGGTAGACGACATGGCCGATCGTGGTCCGGTATCCCGTTGGGTAAGCTGTCACGGCAGGTAAATTCAGTGTACCGGCTAGAAACCCGGATGAAAGGCAGCTTGTTCTTCGTCCTAAGATCTGTGACGAGCCTGCCGGCGGCGCTATACTAATAGTTTCAGGAGCGGATGATGCATACCTACTGGAAGTTCGGCGCTGTTGTCGCAGTCGTCATTGGCGCTCTGGCGTGGCTCGCGATGGGCGGCGTCAAGGAAAGCAAGACGTATTACAAGGAAATCAAAGAAGTCACCCAGATGGGCGATCGGGCCCAGGGCCAGCGGCTGCGCGTGAATGGTTATGTGGAGCAGGGCTCCATTGTGCGCGACGGGGCCAGGGTCAGTTTCATTCTGCATCAAACTCCCGGCGTCCTCCAGAAGGATCCCGTGCGGCTTGCGGTGGTGTACAACGGCATCGATCCGTTGCCCGACACCTTCAAGGACAACGCGCAGGCTCTCGCCGACGGAAAATTAGGCCAGGACGGCGTCTTTCATGCCAGCAAGGTGCAGGCGAAATGCGCATCCAAGTACGAAGCCAAGCCACAAATGAAGACGGTCGCGCCGCAATTAACCTCCCAGGCCACAACCCAGGCGGGAAGTTAGTTCAACTCGCGCTCCGCTTCGAGGACCAAAAGCTCGAATGGAAAATATCGGCGCCCTCTCGATTCTGCTCGCCTTCTGCCTTACTGTTTACGCGGTGATCGCGTCGGTTACGGGCAGGCTCAAGAAGAACTCCTTCCTAACTGTCAGCGCTGAACGCGCGGTCTACTCGGTCTGGTTGTTGGTGACCCTCGCGTCCGGCTTGTTGATTTATTCCCTTCTCACGGGCGACTTCCGCCTGGCCTACGTGGCCGCGCATACCGATTCGTCCATGTCGAAGATTTACAAGTTCACGGCGTGGTGGGGCGGGCAGCAAGGCTCGCTGTTGCTATGGTCGTGGCTACTGGCCAGCTATTCAGCCGTCGTGGTTTTCATGAACCGTCGCAAGTTCCGCGACATGATGCCTTGGGTCACTTCAGTGCTCATGACCACCGAGGCGTTTTTCCTGATGTTGATCAGCTTTGTGCTCAGCCCGTTTGCGGTGCTCGAAGCCGGCCGCGGCAACATCGTCGAGGGCGTGGGACAAGGCCTGAATCCGCTGCTCCAATATTGGACCATGGTGATCCATCCGCCCATGCTGTATCTCGGCTACGTCGGATTTACGGTGCCGTTCGCTTTTGCGATGGGTTCGCTGATCACCAAGCAGCCCGGCGATGCCTGGATTCACACCACCCGGCGCTGGACCATCGTCACCTGGCTGTTCCAAAGCGCCGGCATCCTGCTGGGGCAGGGCTGGGCGTACGCAGTGCTTGGCTGGGGCGGATATTGGGCCTGGGACCCGGTGGAGAATGCATCGCTGCTACCGTGGATCACCGCCACCGCGTTTCTGCACTCGGTGATGATGCAGGAAAAGAAGGGCATGATGAAGGTCTGGAACATGGTCCTGATTTCCGGGACCTTCTTCCTGTGCATCTTCGGAACCTTCTTGACGCGTTCGGGCGTCGTCAGTTCGGTGCACGCCTTCGCGCAATCGCCCATCGGCAAGTATTTCGTGATTTTCCTGGCGGTCGGCATCGCGGCCACGGTAATCCTGATTCTCGAACGGCTGAAGTATCTGAAGTCCGAAGCGCGCCTGGAGAGCGTGGTATCGCGCGAATCCAGCTTCATGTTCAACAACCTGATCCTGGTGGCCAGTTGCTTCGCCGTGCTGTGGGGCACTCTGTTCCCGGTGATCTCTGAAGCGGTGACGGGTGAAAAGATCAGCGTGGATGCGCCGTTTTTCAATCGCATCAACATTCCCATTGGACTGGCGCTGATGCTGCTTACTGGCATCGGCCCACTGATCGCCTGGCGCAGAAGCTCGCTCGAAAGTTTGCGGCGCGCGTTCTTTATTCCGACGCTGGCCGCCGTCGTGCTAATGGTGGCGCTCGCCTTCTTGGGCGTCTACGAACATCCCTACGCGCTGGTTTCGTTTGGACTCTGCATGTTTGTGACGGCCACCATCGTCACTGAATTCTGGAAGGGCGCTTCAGCCATTCGCGCCAAGGATGGCGTCGGGCTGATCCCGGCCGCCATCGAGCTGACGCACCGCAATACGCGCCGCTACGGCGGATACCTGGTCCACATGGGTATCGTGTTCATGTTCATCGGCTATACCGGCGCGGCGTTCGATCTGGACGTCACCAAAGAAGTCAGGCCCGGCGGGAACTTCGCGCTGGGGCATTACGACATCCATGTGGTGAACATCGAATCCGGCGAGAACGATACCTACGCGTGGCAGAGGCTGACAGTCGAAGCCTCGCGGAATGGAAGCCCGCTTGGGCAACTCTTCCCGGAACGGCGCTTGTACAAGGCCAGCCAGCAGCCGACCTCCGAGGTGTCTATCCGTAGAAGGTTGAACGAGGATCTCTACGTAAACTTCGCCGGCCTCTCGGCGGACAGCCAGCGCGCCGTCATCCAGGCCTACGTTTTTCCGCTGGTTTCCTGGATTTGGATCGGATTCTGGGTGCTCGCGTTCGGGACCATCGTCTGCCTGATCCCGAATAAAGTTCGTCTGTCTTACGCTCGAACGCAAGTAGTAGGAGTTGCCGAGAAACATGCGACGGTTCAGAAATAGCCTGCTGATTCTGAGTCTCGTTACGGGCGGATGTTTCGCTCAATCCGCCGAGGAGTTGGAAAGCCCGGCGGTGAATCGCATCGCCGATCGCCTGAATTGCCCCTGCGGATGTAAGACCAACATGGCTTGCCGCATGGATCCCTATCCTTGCCGCACCTGCTGGGAAAACAAGAAAAAGATTCTCAAAATGGAGCAGTCCGGAATGTCGGACCAGGCCATTCTGGCTTCGTTCGCTCAGGAAATGGGGCCGAACGTGGTGGTGGTTCCACCGGGCATCCTGGGCTCGCTGTCCTTCTACACCGCCGCCGGCCTGGGTCTGATTTTGGTGGTGTTTGTGATCCGCAAGCTAAGCCGCAAGGGAGCTGTCGTGGCGGGCGCGCCCCAAGCTCCCGACGACCCGCTGCTGGCCCGCTATCATGACCAGATCGAGAAGGAAATCGAAAAGGAAGTGGAAAAGCTCGATTGATGGTCCTTTCCGCAGCCGTTGTCCTCGCCCTGGGGACCATTTTATTTACGCTGTTCGTGCGATCCCAAGATGTTCCCGAAACCCCGCCGGTCTCACCCACGGCGCACTTGGAAGAGCGCAGGTCGCAAATCTACGAGAACCTCCGCGATCTCCAGTTTGAATTTCGGCTCGGCAAGCTCTCCGACGACGATTATCAAAAGACCAAGTTAGATCTGCAGCGCGAACTGGCCAGGGTGTTGGCTGAGATTGACGCCGTGCAGCCACCGGTAATACCGGCGGAGCGAAAAACGGTCAGCCCGCCCAAAGCCAAGCCGGACGGCAAGACCTGTCCGCACTGCAACGCGAAGTTCGACCATCCCATGAAATTCTGCGGAGAATGCGGAAAGGCCATGGCATGAAGCTCCTGCTTTCCTTCCTCGCGATCGCTCCCATCTTCGCGGCCGTCGACGGCGTAATCGTGAACGGAACCACAGGCCAGCCCCAGCCGAACACCGTGGTGTTGCTGATCCAGCCCACGCAAGCCGGCATGCAAAATCTCGGCACAACCAAGACCGACGCGCAAGGCAAATTCAGTTTCGACAACAACGACGCGCAAGGCCCGCGACTGATTCAAGCGATCTTCCAGGGCGTCCAGTACAACCGAATGGTGCCGCCCGGCATGCCGTCCACCGGCCTACAGATCCCCGTGTACGCTTCCACCGCCAAAGCCGGCACCGCCAAAGTGGCGCAGCACTTCCTCGTGCTTCAGCCCGGCGAAAAAGAAATGACCGTCAGCGAGGGATTGCTTTACGTGGGCGATCCGAACCTCACTTATAACGACCCAGTCAACGGCTCGGTGCGCTTCTACGTTCCTCCGGAGGCCACTGGACTAAGCAGCGTCACGGTCAACCCCGCCGGCGGAATGCCGATCCAGCGGCCGGCTCTGAAAACCAAGGACCCGGGCATCTTTAAAGTGGATTATCCGGTGCGGCCCGGCGAGACTCGCTTCGACATCAACTACGCCGTCCCGACCACCAGTCCAATGATCTTCAGCGATAAGGAAATCCATCCCGAAGCGGCCTCAAACCTGGTGGTGCCGGCCGGCGTAACTGCGAAAAGCGACGCTCTGGAGTTGGCGGGCACGGAACCCAAAACGCAAGCCAGCATTTACCGCATCAAGAACGCGAGCTTCAAGGTGGAGGTGGATGGAATCGGCGCGCTCCAGCAGTCGGAGGGCTCGGCCGATGACAACGGACAGCCTCAGGTGCAAGAAGTGAAGCCGCGTATTTACGAGAGCATGTATTGGATCTTGGGGATGGTTTTCGCCATCCTGGGCCTGGGATCGGTGCTCCTGGCAAGAAACGCGGCAAAGTAGACGGCGTCAGCTGAGCCGCGTGCTCTAGCTCATGCGGTACTGGCGCTCACGCCGAGGCTTCCTGACGTTTCTGGAATCGCGCTTTGACGAAAGCGCCGGCCGCGGCGATGGCGTCGCGCCCCTCGCTTAGTGCAAAGGCAAAGCCGTGCCAGACATGCGGCATGCGCGGCCACACTTCCAATTGGACGGCGACGTCGGCCTCGGCGGCCCGGGCAGCCAAACGCGTGGCATCGTCCAACAGAACCTCCAACGAGCCCACCTGGATCAGTAACGGCGGCAGGCCGGTCAGCTTGGCGTGCAGCGGCGACGCCAACGGGGTGCGAGGCGATGCCCCGTTGAGATAGAGGGATCCCATGGCGAGTAATCCTTCGCGGTTCAGCGAGGGATCGTTGGCCGCCTTGCTGAACATCGATCCGCCGGTGCATTCCATGTCCGCCCAGGGCGAGATGGCCACCGCCGCGGCGGGCATCGGCAAGCCGGCGTCGCGCGCGGCAACGAGCATAGCCACGGTCAACCCTCCGCCCGCGGAATCTCCCGCGATTGCGATCGAGCCCGGCGCGATCCCCTGGCTGAGCAGCGCGCGGTACCCGGACACTGCGTCATCCACTGCCGCGGGAAACGGGTTTTCAGGCGCCAGCCGGTAATCGATTGCCAATCCGCGTGCGCCCATCGCGCGAGCCAGCTCGCTAAACAGGGAACGATACGCCAGCGAACTTCCGAGCAGGTAACCGCCGCCGTGCAGGTAGTACAAGACGCGCTCTTTCAACGCACCCGGCGTCATGGACCAACGAGCAGGAACACCGCCTAGCGTGGTGGGCTCGAAGGTAACGTCCTCGGCGATGGGAAAGGCAGCAAACATCGCCTCGAAATTCTCGCGTGCTTGCGGAGGCGGGGCGGCTAAATCGGGGCCTCCGCTCCGAAGCATGGTCACCAGAGATTCTAATTCCTGTGCGCTCATGGGCGAAACTCCTGTTCTGCGAGGGGGAACTCGGGCTTACAGCGGGTGATCGGGCATAGCGATCGAACGCCACATGTGCGCGGACGGACTGTTGTCGTATCCCAGGCCCTCTTTGGGCTGCTTGAAATTACGGCCGATGATGTCGACGAATTGATCGATCTTGGGGTTCACATTGGGATCAAAAGCGTACAGGTCATTCACCGTGACCATGCGCGGTTCCAGATACCACTTGTGATTCCGCACCATTTTGTACGTCGCTTCGATGTAAGGCTCCGGCTTGTAATCCTCGCCGAATATGTTGCGGTACAAGTCCGGATACTCATACCCATGTTCGTGGTCCGCGTAAAAGCGCAGCGCCTGATGATATCGAATGGCGAACGAGGTTTTCTCCGAGACGTATGGCTCGAACATCTGCGCGCCCCACCAGCCGTGGTCTACCTTGATCAATTCCTGCACCACGTCGTGAAGCAGGCAAGCCGTAATGATCTCCTCCGACATCCCATTGCTCATCGCGCGATTGGCGCTCTGCAGGACGTGGTTGGACGTTGCATTGAACCGCAGCTGGAAGTAATCCAGCAGGGTTGGCTTCTCCGGCATAGGCGGTAGCCTTTTCACATTGCCTGTGGATGAGGCGAACAGATTGCCGACTCCGCGCCGCGTGGGCCGGGTATCAATCTTTTCCGCGACCTCTGCCGCCGTAGGAAACTTCTTGGCTACCGCTGCGTTCAATTGGAACGCCAAGTGGTGTTCCAAAGCGTCGGCTTTGGCCTCCGAACTCATCAGCGCGACGGCCGAAACGCCGCCCAGGCTCGCGATAAATGCCCGCCGGTCGAATTCCACTTTCGCCTCCTTTATTTCGCTGTCGGCTGCGGCCGGGCCGGGATATCGAACATTACCATCTCCTTGCCGTCCGGCAGCGTGCACCGCAAGAAGGTCCCGCCCTTGAGTCCATCCTTGAGCGGGGCGATAGTGATGCTTACTTTGTCGCCGGGGTTCAAGGTGCGCTTGGTCCAGCCGCGCCGGCCCAGAAAATTCGGGCTCATGCCTTCAATGGCCCAAGTCTCCACTCCGCCTTTATCGTTGGGAACATCGATAAACGTAAACGTGTGCGGATTAGTCCATTGAAAGTCTTTGATGGTCCCGGTTATGGTGGTCACCTTCGACATGTCGAACATCTCAAACGAATGATGCGCCATGGCGGATTCAACCGCGAGCAAAACTGCGAATGCCACTTTGATTTTCATTCCGATTCCTGGTTAGTGTTTGAGATTAATCCCGGGCTTCCCATCGGCATCCACGAAGTTGCGGTTATTTTGCTGGCAGATGTATTCGGCCAGAGTCCAATCGGGATGGCGGGCGTAGGTGGTAGTTCTAGTGAATGGCTTCGCCAGCGCTTCTGGATCGTCGATGGTGGTGGTGATTTCAAGAGTCTTGGGATCTTTCAGATGGAAGCGCTCGACGATGTGCATCTTGTCGCTGTGCCGCATGCCCATGCTCATTCCCAGAGACGTATCGGTAGAGAACCCGACCGAATCCACCACCAGCGTGTCACCATCCCAATGCCCGATGGAGTGGCCGTTGAAAGTGAGATCCGGATCGTCGGGGTGAGCCCGGCCGTCGGTGTAGATGTGCCGCACTTGCATGAACGCCTCGGCGATAACGGTCACCATTCCCGGCGTAAACAGGATTTCAATGGGATACGGCTGACTCATGGTCCCAGGCATTCCGGGCGGGACGCAGTTCGCCATCGGCGAGTCCTTGGGCGCGTCCTGGAAGGCCTTGAGGATGGCGGCATACTTGGGAGTAAGAACGGGCTGTTGCGGCGGGCCGAATCCTCCGCCGCGGCCAAAAGTCATCTCCCATACGCCGCTCATGTCTGGCAGCTTCTGGATAGACTCGAATGTGCCTCCCGGCAATTTGCTCGCGTCGGCCGCGGATACCGGTGTAACGAACGCGATTAGAGCCAGGCCCCATACGGCAACGGCTTGCGTCGTAGCCCAACCGGTGTGAGAATGGTGTTGGCAATCCACTTCGCAATTATATAAGAAATGGACCAGCAAGACACGGCTTCCGAAGTTGATACGTCTGCACCCGTAGCCCCTTCTGCGCCTGCCAAGCGGACGCTTCTGGGCTCAGTAGCGCATTGGGCGCGGGATCTAATGATCTCGGTGGTCCTGGCGGTCTTCGTAATCCTGTTCATCTACCAGCCGGTGAAGGTGGAGGGCACCAGCATGATGCCCACTCTCGACGACCAGGAGCGCATCTTCATCAACAAGTTTGTTTACCGCTTCCACTTCGGCAACATCGATCGTGGTGACACGGTGGTGTTCTGGTTTCCGGGCGATCCCACGAAATCCTACATCAAGCGCGTGATCGGAATGCCGGGCGATCGCGTGGAAGTGAACGATGGCAAGGTCATCGTCAACGGGCAGGCGTTGGTGGAGAGCTATGTGCCGCCCGAATTTCGCGATCAGAGCTCGATGTCCGCGCGACAGATTCCGGAGGACGAGTATTTCGTGCTCGGCGATCACCGCAGTTCGTCCAACGACAGCCGGGCTTGGGGCATGGTCCCGCGCCGCTACATCTACGGCAAGGCCGTTTTCATTTATTGGCCGCTGGACAAAATGGGCCTGCTGCGCTAGCGCGTCATGTAGTTCCGATGAATCCACGCTCCGTTCTGCGCGCGGTCGCGTGTTTCGAACATCACGGTTTGCGCCGTCTCCTTCGTCACCAACTGCGTGCGCGCGGTTAAATCTCGCACGGCCGGCTTGGCGGAATCGGCGTCGGCCAGCATAGCTCGCACATCCGCAACCGTACCCGGCGCGAACTTCTTGCCCGCCTGATATTCAGACACGGCTTCGACGGCGCTCGCTCGCAGCAGCTTCATCCAGAGTCCGGCGAACAATTGGTGCGATCCGTAGATGTCGGCGCTGTTCACTTTGCCGTCGATCACGAATGCGTAGCCGATCACGTCATCCTTGCCATTCGTGACGCCAGCCAGCTCCTGGATATAGCCATCGATCGATCTGCGCACCGCCGCAGTTTCCATGGTCATCGGTAAACTGGTGGGCGCCGCCGCCGAGCGGGCGCTGATGTTCAGTGCCGAGGAGAGGCTGGCCTGCGCGGCCGCCACCTGGTTCCACACTTCCTGCTGGTTCGCCCTCAGCTTCACTGCCATTTTGAGCTGTTTGGTGGCCAGCGCCTGATCGGCCGAATCGAACGTCCGTACCGACTCGCCTCCGCGCTGCGTCCAGCGGCCGTGCTCCACGCAGAACGAGCTGATGCTCACCTTGCCGGACTTGGACGGCAGGATCAGATCGTCCTTCAACGTGCGGTCCTGGGCGCCGCCTTTGACGATATCGCCCGATTCAATGAACACATCCTCGTTCGAAACATTCTCAATGGCCAGTTCGTTGACATCGCGCGTTTCATAGACGATTACCTTGCGCTGATCGATCGCTTCTTCCAGCGTCAATAGGTTCTTGGCCGCTGTGTTCGAGCCGTGAATCAGAAAAACGGCGAGGTTTTCGTGAGTGAATGGCCCGGTGATCTTGGGGGTGTTGGTCTGCGCCGACAGCCTGGCCGCAAATGCGAGCGCGAGCACACTAATACTGCATGCCTTCATGACGGATCTCCTTTGCACATTGGCCTGGCTTTGGAGCGCAGGCCTCACCATGGCAATGCCGCCGGCGCGCGAGAACTTTCACGCTGCGTTATTCTGAGGTCATTCCCCAAAAGAAGGGCCCTATGAAGCAGGAATCGTTCGACCCCGGTTTAACAACTCAGTTCAGCGGCGAGCTGCGCCGGACCATCAATGCGGACGGCACGTTCAATGTACGCCGCGAGGGTCTCCGGTGGCGCGACGCGAATCCGTATCTGATGCTGATCGATACCACCTGGCCGCGCTTCCTCCTGATTTTGGCGGCGGGATTCCTGCTGGTGAATGTCGTCTTCGCTTGCCTTTATCTCCTGATCGGCGTGGGGCACCTCAAGGGACTTGAGTCCGATCTGAGCGCATTTGCGAACGCGTTCTTTTTCAGCTTCCATACCCTAACCACAGTCGGGTACGGCAACGTTTATCCGGAAGGCACCTGGGCCAATGTTATATCGTCGCTGGAAGCCGCGACCGGATTGATGGTGTTCGCGATCGCCACCGGACTTCTCTACGGACGGTTCTCCAGGCCCTCCGCGCGCATTGTTTACAGCAAGAACGCGATCATCGCTCCTTACCAGGAGGGAACCAGTTTGCAGTTCCGCGTCACGAATGCTCGCCCGAATGTGCTCATGAACATGGATGCCCACGTCCTGTTGATGACCGTGGATGCGAGCGACGGTCTGCTGAAGCGCAATTTCGTGGACCTGCCGCTCGAGCGGCGAGGCGTCTATTTCTTCGCGCTAACTTGGACCATCGTGCACCCCATCGATGCCGACAGTCCGCTCTTCGGAAAGACGCGCGAGGACCTGGCCAAGCTGTCGGCGGAGTTCCTGATTCTGATTCAGGGTTTCGACGACACATTCAGCCAGGTGGTTCACTCGCGGTATTCCTACCGGCACGACGAGATGATTTGGGGCGCCAAATTCATTCCCGCTTTCAAAGTGGATCCCAAGGGCGACCTGGTAGTGGAAGTGGACCGCATCGACGAATTGAAACTGATCGGCTGATCGCGATGGAGACCGTGAATGCCGCCGATCGCGCCGCATGGCGGCACTGGCTCGCGAAAAACTTCGCTCGCTGCGACGAGATTTGGCTGGTCTTTTACAAGAAGGCCGTGAGCAAGCCGTCCGTTTCCTACGATCATGCCGTAGAAGAAGCGCTGTGCTTCGGATGGATCGATGGCATGAAAAAGAAGCTGGACGAGGAATGCTACGCGTTCCGGTTTACGCCCAGGAAGCCGAGGAGCCAATGGTCGAAATCGAATCTCCAGCGCGTGGAGCGGCTGATTGCCGAGGGAAAAATGATGCCGGCGGGACTGAAGGCTTACAACTCAGGCTACGTCCGGGTGGTTCCGCCGATCCCCGCGGAGCTGCCGCAAGAACTCGAAGAAAGGTTTCGCAAGCAGCGCGCGGCGTGGGCGAATTACGAAAAGTTTCCGCCAGGCTATCGGCGCATGACGGCCGGATGGGTTTCGAGCGCGAAGAAGGAAGAGACGCGAATCAAGCGGCTGGAGAAGCTGATGCAATTCTCGGCTCGTAATGAGAGGATTGAGTTTATGTAGATTTTGTGGTGCGTGCGCCACAACGGCGTGCGCCACAAAGCTCATGTGAACAAAGGAGCTACTTCTTCCCACACCTTGGCTGCGATTGCTTCGGGTGTGCCGCGTCCGTCAATTAAATGAAAGCGCTGCTGCTCACGGCGGGCCAGTTCATGATACGCCTCACGCGCTTTGCGATGGAATTCGATGGCCTGTTCTTCGAGCCTGGTTTCCGCGCCGCCACGCGCCAGCGCACGCGACAACCCGGTCTCCGTGTCGATGTCCACGCATATCGTCAGATCCGGAACCAGGCCGTGGCAGGCAATCCTGTCGAGATCGAGCACGGTCTCCCAACCCAGGCCGCGGCCCGCGCCTTGATAGGCCACCGACGAATCGGTGAAGCGGTCCGAGATCACGATCTTGCCTTCGGCCAGTGCGGGCAGAATCCATTGCTCGACGTTCTGAGCGCGCGCCGCGAACATCAGCAGCAGCTCGGCCAGCGGCGTGAGGTCGCGGTTGGCGGGATCGAGCAGAATACGCCGGATCTGTTGCCCGATCGGCGTGCCGCCCGGTTCCACACTTTCGAGTACCGCCCGCCCTTCGGCGCGTAAACGTTGCGCCAGCATGCGACCCTGTGTGCTCTTGCCGCTGCCGTCGGGCCCTTCGAAAGTAATGAAGAGGCCTCGCTTAGTCGTAGACATAGTGCAGGACCTTCTTCAGATCCTCCCATGCTTCTTTCTTCGCGTTCTGATTGTATGGCCGCAGCAGATAGGACGGATGATAGGTGACCATCACTTGAATGTCGCGCCATTGATCCCATTTTCCGCGCAGCCGCGTGACGCCTTCCTTGCCGAGCAAAGCTTTTGCCGCGGTGCCGCCCAACACGCAAATCGCTTTGGGACGAATGGCGAGAAGCTGGCGATAGAGGAATTGCCCGCAGATTTCCATCTCGTCCGGCTGGGGCGTTCGGTTTTCCGGAGGCCGGCACTTCACCACATTGCAAATGTAGACGTCGGAGCGCTTGATCGGGATGCCTTCCTTAGTGGCCGTTCCCTCGATCATCTGCGTGAGCAACTGCCCCGCGCGGCCGACGAAGGGCAGACCTTGCTGATCCTCGTCCGCGCCTGGACCCTCACCGACGAATACCAGCCGGGCATTTTCATCGCCCGATCCGAAGACGATCTTGTTGCGCCCCTCATGCAGCCGGCAGCGTTTGCAATCGCCGATGTCGGTGAGGATCTTAAGCAGAGAATCTTGTGACGGTTCGATGGTTGGTAAAGACACGACGGTGGCTGGTGGCTGGTGGCTGGTATCGGAGCGGCGGTAAACTGTTTTGATTCCGAGATCCTGGTAGAATTCCAGACGCCGCCGAACCTCGTCCTTGGTCATTGTGCGGCGTGTAGAGCCAAGCGAAGTTTGAGCACCTGGTCGAAGATGCGGTCTGCGATCTCGCGCTTGGGCGCGCGCGAAAGGGGAATGGTTTCGCCGGTGCTCAGCACCAGGACCACTTCGTTTTCGTCGGATTCAAATCCGGTAGCTTCCTGATTCACCAGATTGGCGACCACCATGTCGCAGTTCTTCGATTTAAGCTTCTGGCGGGCGCTCTCGACCAGGTTCTCGGTTTCAGCGGCGAATCCGATGAGCAGGCGATCGCCCTTTTTCTTGCCCAGCTCCGCGAGAATATCAGGCGTGGGATCCAGATCCAGCGACATTCGCATGGCGGTTTTCTTGACCTTGTTGCGCGGCACTTGCGACAGGTGATAGTCGGCCACCGCGGCGGCTTTCACGACGATGCTGGCCTCGGACAGATGTTCCATTACGGCATCGTGCATCTCGCGAGCGGTATGCACATACGCTACAGTCACGCCCCGGGGTTCCCGTAATTGCACCGGTCCGGAAACCAGGATGACGCGCGCTCCCCGTCCGGCGGCCGCGGCTGCGAGCGCATAGCCCATCTTGCCGCTGGAGCGATTGGAAATGTAACGGACCGGATCCAGAGGCTCCTGCGTGGGACCCGCGGTGATGAGAACGGTCTCGCCTTCCAGATCGCGTGCCTGGAAGCTCGAGCCAGTCCCTAAGTCGGCAACGAGGTCGGCAATCTTGTCCGGCTCGGCCAACCGGCCGGGACCGGTGGCGCCGCAAGCCAGTAAACCTTCCTCCGGCTCCACAATGATGTGTCCACGTTTGCGCAACACGGCCAGGTTCTCCTGCGTGGCCGGATGCATCCACATGTTGTTGTTCATGGCCGGGGCCAGAACCACGCGTCCAGTGAACGCGAGATACATTGTGGTCAGGAAATCGTCGGCCAGCCCGTTGGCCAGACGCGCCATCAGGTCGGCGGTCGCAGGTGCGATCACCAGGATTTCGTTTTCTTCGGCCACCGCGATGTGCTCGACGGCGCTGGAATGTATAGCTTCCGGGCTTTCGGAGGAAAACAGGCCGGTGATCACTTTGCGCCCAGTAAGGCTTGCGAAGGTCAACGGGGTGATGAATTCGCGGGCCGCTTCGGTCATGATCACCTGGACGCGCATCCCGCGTTCCATGAGAGCCCGAGCTAATTCCGCGGATTTGTAAGCGGCGATCCCGCCACCTACGCCTAGCGCAACGTTCATGTTTATTCGGGCGGAGTGAATTCCTCGGCGGCAACCCGCATAAGGTCGGTGTATTTCACCAGCCCGCGGCGGACTTCTTCCATCGAGGTCACGGTCGGCTTCTTCGATGTGGTGGGGAGAAACGGCCGGGCGCCATTTTGCAGCTGCCGCGCGCGCTTGGCGGCGACGATGATAAAGCGATAGGTGCTGTTCTCATCATCGTCGGGAATCGCGTACATCGCGTTGTTTCTCATTCTCTCTGCCATGCCGTGTTACCTCAATCTTTCTCTTCAGGTTCTTCAGGCTCGGTAAAACTATCCAGAATCGGCCTTACTTCTTCTTCCATCCGGGCCTTGCGCAGCCGCTCGGCTCTCACGATACTGGCCAGGCGCGCCGAAGCTTCCTCAATATCCCGGTTGATCAGAACAAAATCGTACTGCGTGTAGTTCCGAACCTCTTCAGCCGCTCCCCGCAACCGTCTCTGAATCACTTCTTCGCTGTCTTCGGAGCGCGAGCGGAGGCGCTGCTCAAGAATATCCCGGGATGGCGGAAGCACAAAAATACTAATTGCCTCCGGGATCGCTACCTTCAATTGTCTCGCACCCTGGACGTCAATGTCGAGTACCAGGTCCTTGCCCAGGTGGATTGCCGACTCGAAGGTTTCGCGGTTGGTCCCATAATAATTGCCGAAAACCTCGGCATGTTCCAGGAACTCGCCGCGCGCCAAGCGCTCCTCGAAGTCCTTGCGGGAGATGAAGTTATAGTCGACGCCGTTCGTCTCGGTGGGCCTCGCCGGCCGGGTGGTGTAGGAAATGGAGAAGAGCAAGGCGGGGTCGCTCGCGAGCAACCGGTGCACCAGGGTCGACTTGCCCGAACCCGAGGGGGCCGAAATGATGAAAACCGTCGTTTCACTCAAGATTCTTCATTCCAGGTTTAATGCTTGCTCGCGGATCTTTTCGATGGAAGCCTTGGAAGCCAGCGCCAGTTCGGTTATCCGCAGCCCCAGATCGCCGATTCCACTGGTTTTAGAAAGGATGGTATTGGTTTCGCGGTTCAACTCCTGCAACAGGAAATCGAGGCGCTTGCCCACTTCGCCGCCCGAATTCAGAATTTCATCCAGCTGGCGGGAATGGATCTGAAGGCGTGAGATTTCTTCGCCGATGTCGCCGCGATCAGCCAGCAGCGCAGCCTCTTGCGCCAGGCGCTGCGGATCCAGACCCGAGCTGCCCAGCAGCTCCTGCAGCTTTTCCAACAGCCGCTTGTGGAATTGAGGTATGGCTTTATCGCGGATTTGCGCCATCTCCAGGGAGCTCTGGCGAATGTTGGCGTTCTGTTCCCGGATGAAGGCGGCCAGTTCCGCGCCTTCACGCGCCCGAAACTGATTGAGCTTTTCTGCCGCTTCTTCGATGGCCCCTAGAATGGCGCTCTCGGACGTGGAATCGGGGCTGCCTTCAGCCGCCGCTCCGAACATACCGGGCAATAGCAAGATTCGGTTCAAGTCCGGTTGGGCGTCGTGGATGCCTTCCTCGGACGCCGCTTCGCGGAAGGCCGCCAGGTAAGAGCGCAGCAGCGGCAGATTGAGACCGCTGGAGGCGCCGTTGGCGGTGCGCAGCGCCGAACAGCGTACGTCGATGTGGCCGCGTAATACGGATCGCTTGATGACGGCGCGCATGGCGTTCTCCAGGGCGTCCATTTCAGGGCCCAAGTGGAAATGCAGATCCAGGCCGCGATGATTGACGCTTTTCAGGCTGACGACAATGTCGCCCTGCTCGGTGCTCTTCTGGACCCGGGCAAAGCCGGTCATGCTGCGGATGGGAGGGTTCATCGGTTGAGTTTCACGGGTTGAGTAGCGGATCGGCCGGCAAGTACTGCAGGTCGTGTAAACGTTGGTAGATACCGCCGTGGCCGATCAATTCCTCGTGCGTGCCAACTTCAGAAATGCGGCCTCGATCCAGCACCACGATCTTGTCTGCGCGCCGGATCGTGGAGAGCCGGTGGGCGATGACGATCACGGTCCGGTTGCTCATCAGGGTCTGCAGGGCGCGCTGCACCAGGATCTCCGATTCGGTGTCCAGATGCGAAGTGGCTTCGTCCAAAATCAGGATGGGCGCGTTCTTGAGCAAGGCGCGCGCGATGGCCAAACGCTGCCGCTGGCCGCCGCTCAGCTTGGTTCCACGCTCGCCAATGACGGTGTCGTAGCCTTCGGTCATGCGCCCGATGAATTCTTCAGCCAGTGCGTTGCGCGCGGCCTCGCGAACCTCCTCGTCCTTGGCCTTGGGACGGCCGTAGCGGATGTTGTTGGCGACGGTATCATTGAACAAAAAAGTCTCTTGCGCCACGATGCCGATCTGGCTGCGCAGGGAGGCGAGCTGCAGATCCCGCACATCCTTGCCGTCGATGCGAATGGAGCCCCCGGTAACGTCATAAAAGCGGGGAACCAGATTTGCGATGGTGGTTTTTCCACCGCCGCTGGGGCCAACCAGCGCCACAACTTCGCCCGCGCGGACTTCGAGTTGAACGCCCGACAGAGCAAATCCGTTGGGGGCGTTCTGATAGTGGAAGTCGACGTTATCCAGGACAACGGCGTGCTGGAATTTCCCGATCTTGGCCGCGTTGGCCTTTTCGAGGATCTGCTGATCTCGATCCAGGTACTCGAAGACCTTTTGCGAAGCGCCCAGCGCCTGTTGGAAGATGTTGTGAATGCCGGTGAGCCTCTTCACGGGTTCATACAGCATAAGTAGCGCGATGACGAAACTGGTGAACTCGCCCGCGGTTAATGCGCCGCTCTTGATTTGCAGCCTTGCGTAGGTGAGCAGCCCGACGATTGTAAGAGCGCCGAAGCATTCGATGAGCGGCGAAGAGAGCGCCTGTTGCGCGACATAGCGCAGGTTGCTCGATTTGAATTTCGCTAGCGCCATGCTGAAGCGATTCGATTCGACGTCTTCGGCGCCAAACGATTTCACCACTTGGTGTCCGCTGATGGTCTCCTGGAGAATCTGATTCAGGTCGGCCGCATGATCTTGCGCCCGCCGCGTGGTGCGGCGAATGTAGCGGCCGATCCTGAGCGTCGGCACCAGAACGAACGGCAGCACCGTGAGGCTGACCAGCGCCAGCCGCCAGTCTTTTTGGATTACCACGCACAGCAGGAACACCACCGTGAAGGTCTGGCGCATCCAATCCGCAAGCATGTGCGAGGTAGCAACCTGGATCTTTTCGATATCGTTCATGATGGACGACATCACCCGTCCGGTGGAGTTGGATTCGAAAAAGTGCGCGTCCTGCCGCAGCACCTTGTCGAAGACGGTCTGCCGTAGGTCGGTTACGGCCGAGAAACCGACGTAGTTGATGAAATAGTTCCCGAAATAATCGCACAGTCCCTTAATGAAGAACGTGGCCACAATCGCGACCGCCACCATGGTCCAGACATTGTGTATGCCGGCGGGCAAGAGGTCCTGGAGATAGACGTCGTGCCGAAAGAGAGGAATGCTGAACAGGGGGACCTTGGAATCGGGCGAGTCGGGATTCAGCACACGGTCAAAGACCGGAGTGATCAGGAGGGCCGTGAATCCCTGCGCTGCCCCCACCAGTGCCATCAAGATTACCGAGAGCAGCAACGGCGCTGCATAGGGCCGAACGTAGCGGAGGAGACGGCGGAGTTCGATCATTGGGGGAGTGGGAGGTGGGGGGTGGGGAGTGGGGAAAGACTCTCGACCGCCTCCAGCACCTGGGATACTTCGATGGAACCAATTCCGCCCGGGCTGGTCAGCACTACATTTTCGGTGCGCCAGGGACGCCAGTTTTCCACATCCGACGATCCGAAAAGCACAATCACGGGGCGGCCGAATGCCGCAGCGATATGGGCCGGACCGCTATCATTGCCAACGAACAGCTCAGCCCAGGCGAGCAGCGACTTTACTTCCTCCAGCGGCGCGCCTTGAAAGCAGCAATGTTCGCTGAAGGCCGACAGGTCTTCATCCGCGCCCGCGACAAACAGGGGTTCGATCCCCAGGTCTCGCAGGCGTTTCGCAACAGCCAGGAAGTTTTCCCGCGGCCAGGTCTTTTCGGGCGAAGATGCCATGGGATGCAAGACGGCGTAGGGGCCGTTCCGGGAACAGGGCGCGGCAAACAATCGCGCACGTGGGATCTCGGATTGCGGCACTCCCAGATAAAACATGGCGGACGCGAGGTGCTCGGCGGTGTGAACCGCACGGTCGGCACTCAGAATCTCCTGCGCGCGCGGAATGCGGATGTTGTACATCGGTTGGAAGCGAAAATGACCGAATCCGGCGCGCCATCCGGACGCCGCTGCCAGCATTAAGCGCACGCTGGTGGCGCCGCCGTGCAAATTGAGCGCAAGATGCGGGCGCAAGCGGGCCAAGCCGGCGGCATTCGGGCCGAGGATCTGATCGACATCGGGATTGCCGCTGAAGACCGCCGCAAAACGGTCCTCGACCACCACGCTGAGCTTCAAATCGGGCCGGAACTGTTTGGCGAGGGCGAGCGCGGGCGTCGTCAGCACGCTATCGCCCAGCGACCGCAAGCGAATCACAGCCACCCGAGCGCCTTCGGGCAAGCGGTCAAGCACATTAGTCATCGGCAACAGGCCAGCTTACTCTTCCACCTTGGCCTCGTCGATCAGCATGACGGGGATGTCTTCGCGAATCGGGTAAACACGCTTGCACTGGACACATTTCAGGCCGCTCTGATCCGGCTTCATCTCCAGCTCCGCTTTGCACAGCGGACAGACCAGTATGTCGAGCAAATCCTTGCTGATCGCCATGGTTTCAGTTCAGTTTAACAAGGTTAGCGGAGCCGCGCGCGTTGGCCGGCGGTTTAGTCGGCGGCTTTCGTCTAGAACGTGAATCGCGCCTGCAAATCGATCCTGCGGTTCAGGCCGCTCTGGGCGAAGGCGCCGACGCCGCCCGACAGGCTGTTCGATTCGTCAAACAGCGGCGAGGTGATGATGCCGTTGATCGGTCCGGGATTGACGTGATTGAGCAAGTTGCGCGCCTGGACCGAGATGGTCAGGTTGTAGCGTCGGCCGGTGGATCCGCCACCGCCGCCAAACCCGCGGAAGCCGCCGCCACCGCCACCACCCGGGAAGCCACCACCGCCACCGCCGGGGCCGCCACCGCCGGGGAAGCCGCCACCCGGGAAGCCGCCTCCTCCGCCGAAGTCGCCACCGCCATTGCGATTGGGCCGGCCCGCAGTCTCGCGCGTCCCGCCGAACCCGAACGTTTTGCTGAGGCGCAGGTTGATGCTGATATTTCCCGGGCTGCGGCCGAAGTTGCGCGGTAGGATCGCCTCGCCCGGCGTCGGGTTGGGGTTGAGATATACGCCGTCAAAGAAATACTTCGTTGGGGTTGCCGAGATTCCGGGACGTTCGTTGTACAACGTGTCGCCGTAGGGATCGGTGCCAGTGGCGATATTAAATGGCGCGCCGCTATTCATATTGATAAAAGGCGACAGCGACACGTTCCACCAAGCCGTGATGTTACCGGCGATCAAACCGCGGTTGCGTTGATCGAGCGAGGAAGGTCCGTATTCGCCTGCCATGCTGTACGGATTTGAGGGCAGTGTCCCGACGCCATCGGTGTTGCTATAGGCGCGGCCATACATGTAGAACCCGTTCAGTGAGAATCTTCTGTTGAATTGCGTTCGGACGGTCGTGATCAGCTGCCACTGGTTAAACAGACCGGCTGATTCCATCAAGAGCACGGGATCTGTTCCGTACTGGTTGGCGAGGGGAAAGATGCCGGTGCCAGGACCCGTGTATGTGCCGAGAAGCGGCGCGTTAATGTCCTGCGAACGCAGTTCATGCAAGCCGTGCGAGTTTCTATAGTCCTCCGATATCGTCGTGTTCTTGGGCAGCTGGCGCTCCACGGTGAAAGCTTCCTGCAAGATGTAGGGCGCGTGAATTCGCGAATCGAGCAGTTGGATGGTCTGGGGGGATTCAGGCGGCAACGACAGGCCCGGAGGAATGCCAATCACCGAAGGGTCGTAGGGAATCGGATTGGCGGCGCTCTGCGTGATCACATATTGCTGCTGCAAAATACCGTTGTAGCGCTCCGCGGTCTCGATGTTTATCTGGCTGACGCGATCGTAGAAAATGCCGAAGCCGCCTCGGAACACCAAGCTGGGGCGCGGATTGTTTTTGCTTTGGCCGGGCGCCCAGGCGAATCCGATGCGCGGCGCCCAATCATGCCAATCGTGAATGTTGGTTTGCGTTTCGAAGCGCAGGCCCAGGCTCAGCGTGAGATTGGGCTTCACGCGCCAGTCGTCACCGAGAAACGCGCCGACATCCGTTTGGTTGACGTTCACATACGGATTTCCAGCGTTGATGGTGAACTGCGCCGGTCCGCCTCCCAACTGCTGGATGGCAAGCGGGCTCAAACCCATCTGCTGCAAGGTTAAGGTGCGCTGGTAAACCTGAATCGATTGCAGCGTCTCGCAGTCGGCGGGATTGGGATCGAGCGGATTGCAGGTCACCCCCGGCGCCACGGGCTGGTTGTCCGCATTGAGAATGGGCACGTAGGCGCCGTTGAAGGAGTAAGATCCACCGAAGTTCTGGGGCGAAAAGTTGTTGATGGTGACGGCGCGAACGCGGACCCCGAATTTCCAGGTATGCGCGCCGCCGCTAACCGTAGTGTAGTTGTTCAGCTCGTAGTTGTTTTGGGTGTTGACGTAGGTTCCTATTTGGGCTCCGCCGGCATTAAACGCTCCGCTCACGTTGATCGCGGGCAGAAGGCTGTTGGACAGCTCATTCGATTCCTGGTGATACAGCTGAAAATGCGTCTCGTTGATCACCTTGGAGCTAAGAACGGCCGTTTCGATGAGTTGTATCTGCTGGGCAGTATTCAAAGCGTGATAGCCAGTCGTCAAAAGACTCAGATTGCCCACGCCCTGGTTGTCAAGATCGTTACGGTAATAGGTGTAGCGCGCGGTGAGCGTATTGTTCTTGCTGAGTTGATAATCAACCCGTGGACTGATTTGAAAACGGGTCTGGGGAGCTGAGAAGACGCTGTTGAAAGGGCCAGCAGCTGGGAACCCTGGCGCGGGACCCACGCCGTTGATGATGTTTCCATTGTCGATGTCGCGATACTGCACATCCACAACGAAAGACGCCTTCTTGCCGAGAGAGTCGCCGAGAGACCCGCCGAAGTTCCGCTGCAGGAACGGCGCTTTCTCGGCGGCGTAGGGGTTGCGCGCATCCCAGATGGCATCGCCGAAGTCGACGTTGACGTTTCCGTGCAACTTGTCGGTGCCGGGCTTGGTCAGGATCTCGATACGTCCGTATCCCAGCTTGTCGTACTCAGCCGAAAACGGGTTCTGATTGATGCGGATCTCGCGGATGGAGTCTTTGCTCGGCATCTGGCCGCCGGTAAATCCGTCGATGTAGATCTGGCCGCCGCTCGGTCCCGCCGATGGTCCGGCCAGAGCTTGTAAATCGGCCTGTAAATCGTCGGGATCGTCGGATAGCGCCTGCAAATCCGCGCCGCGCAATACGAGCGCGCCCGCATTTTGCGTCGGATCGACACTGATGGCAGGTCCAGGGTTTTCCTGCACCGTCACTTCCTGCTTTTCGGCGGCGACTTGCAATTGCAGGTTAGCCGTGGCGGTTGGCGATGCCGACAGATCGACGGCGAAGGGCTGGGCCTGCTGGAGTCCGGGCGAAGTCGCCTGGATGGTATATTTGCCGGGCTGAAGACCGCTAATCGAATAGCTGCCATCGTCGCCCGCGGTTCCTGTTTTCACCGGCCCTGCGGCACTGGACACCGTGACTTTGGCGCCCGGAATCACGGCGCCGGATTCGTCGGTGACCGCGCCATGCACGGTAGAGGATGGTTGGGCGTTGGCTGATGGCGCCAGGAAAGTCAGCGGCGACAACAGAGTCAGCAGCAGTAACAGGATGAGCAATAGAGCTTTCATTTATACCTTTATTGTTATCGGCCTACCGGAATCATTCCTCCGGCCCGCCGCCGACATCGAGATTCCAAGAACCTAAATTCACTTGTCCGGCGGTGCGCGGAGCAGCCGCGAGGAACGGCTCCACGCCGGCCACAAACGCGAAGGCCGTGATCGACGAATTGTCGGGACCTTTGGCGCTGGAGACGATTACCGCGTCGCCTTTTTTCAATTCTGAAAGGGCTAGCTGCGGCATCCGTTCGAGTACTTGCTGGAGATCGCCGTTGGCGCCCGCGCCGGGTCCACCTGGACCGCCGGGTCCGCCTGGTCCACCAAAGCCGCCGCGAAACCCGCCTCCCCCTGCTGTGGCTGGACGACCGCCTGGCGCTCCGCCTCCGGGACGGCCGCCTTGCGGTGCGCCGCCAGGACCACCAGCGGCCGCGTCAGGACGAAGCCGCCGAGCCAGCGCTGCTGCCACCGTAGGATCCAGGCGCCGCAACAAGGTGCCTTGGTTGATGTGAACCACTACCGGCTTCTTGCTTTGCAGATTTGTGAGTTGGACGGTGTTGGTGGCCGGATCGACGGAATCGACAGTGCCGGCGACCGTTTCGAATGCGCCCGAAATCAGTTCCTCGGCTTTCAGGTGCGTTCCATCGTCGTTCTTGTCGCCGAGCGCGCGCAGTGTGTCGCCCGCCTGCAGCTCGGCAAACGAACTGGGCTTGGCATCCGCGAACTTGACTGACTCTGGCGAATAACGCCGGAAATCGGCCGCGGACGCGTCGACCACGATGGTTTTCGGCTCGCGGCCCCGGGTTGTGATGGTGATTTCCTTATTAGCCGCATTCAGCGCGGAAACCGTGCCGACCACACCACGTTTTTGCCACTCTGCCTGGTCATGTTGATGCTTCTGGGCCAGATCGGCTTTGGTCATGATCACGACAGTGCGCGCCGGTACGGTCTTCGCGGCTTCGTCAAGCACTCCTCGAGCTAACGCGCGGTCGCCCACGGCCAGATCGGAAAAAGCGATTTTGGTCGCTTTCTTGAGATCCGTTTCACCCGGCGGGATGCGGAGAAATGATGTGCTATCGCTCAGGGTGACAGTGTAGGCGGAGCCGTCGTCGCCCTTTAGCTTGATTTGTTTGCCCGCGCTATCGATGGAAGTCACTTCGCCGATCACCGATTTCAGGGCCGGCGGAGCTTGCGCGAAGCACGCCGACAAGGCGATCAGCACACCAGCGAACAAGGCGCACACTTTCATCACTAATACTGGGCGATGAACTACTTACGGCGGTTACTTACGAAGTGTCAAGAAACGTAAACCGGGGTGATCTGCGATCAAATAGCCGTCAATTCGGGCTGATGGCAAGTTTGTTGTCCACGCCAACCACGCCTTTCACCTTCTTGGCGATCTTCTCGGCCTTTTCCCGCATCTTATCGTTGGTCACCTTGCCGGTGAGCACCACCGTGCCGCCGTGGGCATCCACGTTGATCGGCTGGCCCCCCACTTCGGAATCGTCCGCCAGCCTCACCTTTACCTGATCGACGATGATGTCGTCGGTGATCGGGGTCTTCTCCTTTTGAGCCAACAGGGGCGTCAGGACCAGAACAAACAGGATCGCAAGAGAAAAAAATCGCATCCGGCCTTAATTCTCCCCCCGCATGGAGCGCCAGTCAATAGCGTTTAGAAATCCGGGGTTTTCGCGCCAGTCTTTTTGCACTTTGACGAACAGTTCCAGAAAGACCTTGTGCCCCACCATCTTTTCGATTTCATAGCGTGCCAGCGTGCCGATTTTCTTGAGAGCCGCGCCGCCCGCGCCGATGACGATGGCCTTCTGACCGTCGCGTTCGACGTAGATGGTGGCGGCGATTTTGGTGAGCCCTTCTTTGGATCCCTTGCGCGGAGGCGATTCCTCCCAACGGTCGATCAGCACGGCCACCGAATGCGGGACCTCCTGGCGCGTGTGGCGGAGGATTTGCTCACGGATCATTTCGGCCGCCAGAAATCGTTCGGGTTGATCGGTCAGATGATCGGTCGGGAAATAGGCCGGGCCTTCGGGAAGACGCGAGACGATGGCCTCCCGCACTCGGTCCAGGCCTTCGCCTGTGGTAGCCGACACCGGAATGTATTGGTCGAATTCCCGAATCGATTTGTATTGCTCGATGAACGGGAGCAGCTGGCGCTTGTCCTGCACGCGGTCGATTTTGTTGGCCAGCAGAAAGACGGGCGTAGACAGGTCCTTCAGCACGGACACGGCCTCGGCATCTTCGGCGGAGAAAGGAATAGAGGCGTCGGCCACGTACAGCAGGACGTCGCGATCCTGCAGCGCCGTCCGCACGGTCTCCATCATGCGCTTGTTAAACAGGGTGGTGGATTTGTGAATGCCGGGCGTATCGACGAAGACGATTTGCGCGCCGCCGAGATTCGCCACGCCTTGAATGGTGGTGCGCGTGGTCTGCGGTTTGTCTGAAACGATGGCGAGCTTTTCGCCGATGAGCGCGTTCAGCAGCGTCGACTTCCCTGCGTTGGGCCGGCCGATCAGCGAAACGAAGCCGGATCGGAATTCGCTCATGAGCGCGTCTCGGGCACGGTTTCGGGTGCCACCTTTGAGACGCGCACTTGCTCCACTTTCAGCTCGTCGCCGGCCAGCACTTCCAGACGGATTCCATCCCGCTCAATCACCTCGCCGATATGCGGCACATGCCCCAGCCATTCGGTAACCAGGCCGCCGATGGTGGTGGACTCGGTCTCTTCGGGCGGCCGGAATTCGAGCAACTCGTGCAAGCGGTCCAGATCCAGGCTACCGGCCACTACGAAGCTGCCGTCGGGCTGCTTTAGCACGTCGCGTTCGGGCTCGTGCTCATCGTGAATTTCGCCCAGGATTTCCTCCACCATGTCTTCCATGGTGGCGAGACCCGCCGTATTGCCATACTCGTCGATGACGATGGCCATGTGAGCGCCGTCGTGTTGCATCTCGCGCAGCAGATCGTTCACCGGCTTGGTTTCGGGAATTAATCGGATGGGGCGCGTCAGCTCTCGGACGCGGCGGCCCTGGCGATCGGCTTCGTCGAGCTCGAACATGTCGCGCACGTGCACGAAGCCAATGATGTTGTCGATAGCCTGGTCGTAAACAGGAATGCGCGAATACTGCTCATGAATTACCAGCTCGCGCAGGTCCTCGAGCGAGCGGTTCGCGTCAATGGCCACCATCTTCGGACGCGGCGTCATCACCTCGCGGACGGTTTTGTCGCCGAACGCAACTACGGACTCGATGAGTTTTCGATCGTCCTTCTCGATGAGGCCTTCTTCTTCGCCGGCCGAGATGAGCGCCTCAATGTCCTGAGCCGGACTGGGGCCTTCTTCGTTAGTCGCGGCGGGCTCGGAAAGTTCCACCAAGGACTGGAAGAAGCCCAGCACCGCGGTGAGCGGGCGCATCAGCAACGCGCACACGCGCAGCACGGGAGCCAGCGGAAGCAGCCAGTGGCCGCTGGTTTTGCGATACAGCACCTGGGCCAGCACATAGGTGGAGAGCAGCATGGTGAGCCAGGCAAACAGCGCGGCTTCGAAAAGATTCTGCCATGGCGCCGGGTCGCCCTCGCGAGTAGCCAGGAAGCAAACGCCCAACAGCAATACCAAAGTGTGCTTGATGAGGGAAAACGCGAGCACGCCGTCGTCGCCCTTTACGCCGATGCGATCTTCGAGAGTCTCCTTGAAGAATTGGAGCGCTGGCAGATCGCGCGAGCGCAGGCGCAGCGATTCCGTGTACAGGACTTGAACCACCGTGATGACACACAGCAGTACCGCCCAAACGATGGTGGCGCCTAAAGCGAACCATGTCATATGAAGTACACCGGCGTCATGCCCGCACCCGCGCGATCAGACCGTTTGGCAGCCCGAAAGCCGCGCGCCACTTGCTTTCAGCCCGCGCCATTTGGCCGCGGTCTTTCTCGTGATCAAAGCCGAGCAGATGCAGCACGCCATGCAGCATCAGGATCTCGATTTCCTGGCTGACCGGGTGCCCGTACTCGGCGGCCTGACGCCGGGCATGCTCGAATGAAATCGCAACGTCGCCGAGGAAACCAAGCGACTGCCTGGATGGAAACGAGAGCACGTCGGTAGCGCGGTCATCGTTTCGAAAATCGCGGTTCAGCCGACGCACCTGGGGATCATCCGCGATCAAGCAAGTGAACGGACGTCCACGTGTAACTTCGGACTCCAAGCGCTTGGCGAAAGCGCGCGCCTGCCGCCGTGAAAAGCCTCGCGAAAGGCCCGGCGTGCCCGGATGAAATAGCAGAGTGGTCTGCTCTTGAGGCATGGCAGGAATTCTTAAACCAGTGGAATCTCGCGATTTTCCGCGGGCGCAACGGGGAGCGGCGCGTCACTTCCGGGAAGCGTGGACGGCAGCGCGGCCTCGGCGGCGGAATCGGTCAGTCTCAACGCCAGCTGGCGTCCAGCGCCGATGGCTTCCTGATGCCGCTCGTAGGCTTTCACGATCTTCTGCACCAGGCTGTGGCGAACGACGTCGCGTTCGTCGAAATAGACAAAGCTGATGCCTTCCACGCCGCGCAGCACCTCCACGGCATCGATCAAGCCGCTGCGTTTTCCGGAAGGCAAGTCGATCTGCGTGAGATCGCCGGTGACCACCATCTTGGAGTTGAAGCCCTGGCGCGTCAGCACCATTTTCATCTGCTCTGCGGTGCTGTTTTGCGCTTCGTCGAGAATGATGAAGCTGTCGTTCAGCGTGCGGCCGCGCATGAAGGCGATGGGCGCCACTTCAATGACGGCCCGCTCCAGCAGCTTCTCCACCCGGTCGGCTTCCAGCATGTCGTAGAGTGCATCGTACAGCGGCCGCAGATACGGATCGACCTTCTCTTGAAGATTACCCGGCAGGAATCCCAAGCGCTCGCCCGCTTCTACCGCCGGACGCGTCAGCACGATGCGCGAGACGCGCTTGCTTAATAGCGCCGAAACCGCCATCGCGACGGCCAGATATGTTTTTCCGGTGCCCGCCGGTCCGACGCCAAAAACCAGGTCGTGCCGCTCGATGGCTTCCACGTAGCGGCGCTGGTTTACGGTCTTGGGCGCCAGCGTCTTCTTTCCGAAATTCCGTTGACGGCCGCTGTGGACCAGGCTGCGAAGAGTGACTTCGGGGTCGGCCGTGACCACTCGCAGGTAGCTGTTCAAATCGCCGTTCGCGAAGCTCTGGCCTTCTTTCACTAAAGCGACATAATCCTCGAGAATACCGGCGGCGCGAATTACGTCCGGTTCGGCGCCCTCGATTTCAAGCGAATCGTTCAGCAGGCTGGCGGTGACGTTCAGTCCGTTCTCGAGAACGCGGATGTTTTCGTCACGAGTGCCGAACAAGGACTCTATGCCGCGAGTTATCTGAACGCTGAGTTTCATTCCAAAATGAAGTGGCTTACTTGCATGCTGTAACAGCAGGAGGGGCCGGCCGGGGAACTTTCATCCGCGTGGGCGGAGGAAAAACAAACATCTGTTCTGCATTGTACCAGAGGCGGCAAGAGTTGCGGACGCTGTATTCGCCCGGATCTGACAAACTGGAGGCAGTCGGCCATGCTTTTCCTCAGGCACGTTCCGGGTCCGCCTCTGTCGCAATTCGTGAACCTGCTGTGGCTCTCCGAAGGCTACACGCAGGCGCATGCCAAGGAGCGGATTCTGCCTACCGGCGAAATGCAGATCGTAATCAACTTGCTCGAAGACCGCTCCTGCGTCTACGACCGTGATGACACCGATCGCTGCCAGAGCTTTGGTGGGTCGTTGCTTTCGGGCGCCCACTCGCGGTATCAAGTAATCGGCACCGCCCAGCAGGCGTCCGTCATCGGCGTGCATTTCCGGCCGCGTGGCGCGTTCCCGTTCCTACGCAGGCCGGCGGGCGAGCTGCGCGATACTTCCGTGTCGCTCGACGCGCTATGGGGCAGTGCGGCGATCGATCTGCGCGATCAACTGCTGGAAGCCGCGACTCACCAAACTCGGTTCGAGATTCTAGAGCAAGCTCTTTTGGCCGAGCTGGCGCGAGGCTTCGATCAGCATGACGCCGTGGGATTCGCCTTGCGCCGCTTCATGGACGCTCCGCACGTGACAACCATGGCGTCGGTAAGCGAACAGATCGGACTCAGCCCCAAGCGCTTCATCCAAGTGTTTCGCGATGAAACTGGATTCACGCCCAAGGTGTTTTGCCGCATCCGGCGCTTCCACCGGGCCCTGGACCGCATGGAAGGCCGCCAGAGCGTCGAATGGGCGAATGTGGCGTTGGATTGCGGCTACTTCGATCAGGCGCATTTCATTCACGATTTCCGCGCGTTCTCCGGCATCAATCCGTCCTCTTACCTCGCGCACCGGACGCCGCATCGCAATCACGTGCCCTTGGTTGACTAAGGTGCCGGACTGAAGGTCCAAATTTTTACAATACGGAAGCGACGATTCAGTGCAGAATGGCTGCATGGCAACTCAAGTGAAATACATTCCGGACGGGCATCACACCGTAAGTCCTTACATTGTGGTGGCGGGCGTGGCCAAGCTGATCGATTTCGCCAAGCAAGCTTTCGGCGCGACGGAGGTTTATGCGTCTAAGCGGCCGGACGGAAGCGTGCAGCACGCCGAGATCAAGATTGGCGATTCCATCGTGATGATGGGCGAGGGCGGGGAAGGAGGGAAGACCTTCCTGGCCATGCTTCACCTCTATGTGGAGGACGTGGACGCGGTCTATCAACGGGCCCTCCAGGCGGGCGCAAAGTCGATTCGCGAGCCGGCCGACCAGCCGTATGGCGACCGCTCGGGTGGCGTCGAGGACGCGTTTGGCAATCAGTGGTGGATCTCGACGCACACCAAAGATGTAACTTAGCGGCGGAAACGTAAACCCGCTGGTATGTTTCAGCCCGCCCTGCGCTAACATGAAATATCTTCATGCCCATCGACTGGTTTCCGCTGTGGCTCAGCTTGCGCGTGGCGGCGATTTCCACCGCACTTGCGCTCCCGATCGGGCTGTGGCTGGCATGGACTCTGGCGAACCGGTCGTTTCGCGGCAAAGAAGTTTTGGACGCCGCCGTCACGCTACCGCTGGTGCTGCCGCCGACTGTTCTGGGCTACTATCTGCTGGTCCTGCTGGGCCGCGCCAGTCCCATCGGGCATCTTTATGAATTGCTTTTCGGTGGACCGTTGGTCTTCACCTGGCAGGCGGCAGTGGTGGCTTCGTTGTTTCATTCGACGCCGCTGCTGGTAAAGTCCGCGCGTGCCGCTTTGGAAAGCGTCGACCGATCCTATGAGCGTGCGGCGCGCAATCTCGGCGCCACCGAGCTGAGGCTGTTCTGGCGCGTGACGCTGCCGCTGGTGCGGCGCTCTATACTTGCCGCGGCCGCGCTGGCCTTCGCCCGATCGCTGGGCGATTTCGGCGTCACGCTAATGATCGCCGGCAACATTCCGGGACGCACCCAGACCGTCTCCATCGCAATCTTCGAAGCCGTGGAATCGGAGCAACGGCGCAACGGCCCGCGTCCTGGTGATCATTATCTCCGCCATCGCCCTCGCCATTCTCACGCTGGCGAATCGCCTGACATCCAATCCCTTCGGACCGCGCCAGACCGCTTTATGATCGAGGCGCCATGATCCAGGCCCGAATTCGCAAGCAGTACGCGCCTGGCCCCGATTCAGCCGGCTTTTCGCTGGATCTTGAGTTTCAGGCCGCCGCGGGAGTGACGGTGCTGTTTGGTTCGAGCGGCGCAGGAAAAACGCTGACGCTCGATTCTATCGCCGGCTTCGTGCGCCCCGACGAAGGCCGCATCCTGCTCGACGACCAGATCCTATTCGACGGCGCCGCCCGGGTGCATCTGCCTCCCAGATCGCGCCGCTGCGGATATGTTTTCCAAAACTACGCGCTTTTCCCGCACATGACGCTGCGGCAAAACCTGGAATTCGCGGCGGAGCGCGCGCCCCGGCTCGGACGGCATCGCAAGGTGACCGAGATGCTCGAAAAATTCCACTTGGGCGAAGTCGCCGGACACCGGCCTTATCAGCTTTCGGGCGGACAGAAACAGCGTTGTTCCATCGCCCGGGCGTTGATCGGGGCGTCACGCGTCTTGTTGTTGGATGAACCTACACGCGGCCTGGATGCTCCGCTCAGAGCCGAGCTCTATTCCGTGATCCGGCAAGTCCGGCAGGAATTTGGAACGCCCATCTTGCTGGTGACGCACGACACCGAAGAATGCTTCCTATTGGCTGACGAAATGATCGTGCTGCGCGAAGGCCGCGCGGTGCAGAGTGGTACGCCGCGGAAAATCTGTGAACAGCCTGCCAGCGCCGATGTCGCGCGATTGCTGGGGCTCTACAACGTCTTGCCGGTGGAGATCCGGTCGCTTGATCCGGGCCGCAATACCAGCCGGCTGCGCTATCAGGATTTCGAGCTGGCTGGGCCCTATTTTCCTGGCCGTCTGATTGGCGACCAGGTCTGGTTGTATGTCCGCCCCGATCAGCTTTCAGTGGCGCCTCACAATGGGCGCCCGGCGTTCAATCAGATTCCTGCCACGCTGCTTCGGACCGTAGAGAAGCCCGAGCGCCTTCGTATGGAATTTTCCGGTGACATCGCCGTGGAGGTGTTGCCGGACGAGGTCGCAAAATACAACGGCGTGAAGGATTGGGTTATCGAGTTCCCGAGCCGGGAACTGAGAGTCCTTTGAAGTGATACAAGGTATGAAGCGCTACTGCATTACCGACTCGCTCGAGGTTGCCGCGCGCGCCGCGGGCGAAGGCGTCGACATGATTCAGATTCGCGCCAAAGAGCTTTCCGCGCGGGAGCTGAGCAATCTGGTGGGCGAGGTCATGCGAGTGGCGCAAAGGAGCAAGGTTCTGGTAAATACGCGCACCGATGTCGCACTGGCCTGCGGTGCGCATGGTGTTCATCTACCGGCGGGTTCGATGGCGCCCGACACGATTCGCCGCATCGCGCCCGCCGGGCTTCTTGATCGGCGTCTCCTGCCATAGCATCGATGAACTGCGCGCGGCCGAGCGCGAGGGCGCCGATTTTGCGGTGTATGGTCCGGTTTTCCCTAGCCCCACGAAATCGCTCTCGCCCATCGGCATCGAAGCTTTTCGGGAAGCGGCCGCCAGTGTCCGTTTGCCTGTCTACGCGCTCGGCGGTGTCACGGAAGTCAATGCGCCGGCATGCATCGAAGCTGGCGCGGCGGGCATCGCAGGCATTTCTCTATTCAATTAACATTGAGGGTTGCAACCCTCGCCGCCAGCCTCCACCTCCGCCCAGCGCCAGAAACTGCTGGGTCTGGCACTGCGCGTGGGCGTGTTCGCCCTGATCGCGGTCATCGGACTATTTTTCGTTTTCCCTTTCATCATCGACCTCATCGGCTTTTACCCCTTCGTCACTTCCACGCTCGGAACCTTCGCCGCCGCCGCCGTCGCCAATACGCTCGCAGTCCGCATTTACGAGCGCGGAAGACTAGCCGATATCGGCCTGGGCTGGTCGGTCGCTTCTCGCCGCAATCTATCGTTCGGACTGTTGGGCGGCATTGGCGCGGGGTTGGTGGTAGTGGTGATCCCGCTGGCGCTGCGCAGAGCCGACTTGGAGCGCGTTCCGAACGAACATTTCCAATGGCCGTCGCTACTCTTCGTTTCCATCCTGCTCCTGTTCGGCGCGGTAGGCGAAGAAATGCTGTTTCGCGGTTACGGCTTTCAGGTGCTGGTGAAAGGCATTGGCGCCTTCGCGACCATTCTTCCCGTCTCAGTGCTCTTCGGCCTGGCCCACTCGCAAAATCTGAATTTCAGCCTGCTTGCCCTCGTCAATACCATCCTGTGGGGCGTGGTGCTGGGCTACGCCTACCTGCGCAGCGGCGATCTTTGGCTGCCCATCGGATTGCACTTCGGCTGGAACTGGGCGCTGCCTCTGCTAGGCGTCAATCTCAGCGGGTTTACAATGGATGTAACGGGCTACGCGATGCATTGGAAAATTGGGGAACGCTGGAGTGGAGGCGCCTATGGCCCGGAAGGCGGCTTGCTCACCACCGCCGTCGTCATCGGCTTGTTCTTCTTCGTTGCGAAAGCTCCGATCGTGCATCAGGAAATATCCCCGCCGGAGGAAGTATGATCCGTACCCGTCGAGCGACCTGCTATCTTTTGCCGTCCGCTGCCTGCCTTCTGTTTTCCATCCAAGCGCCGCTGGCGTCCGGCGCCGACCCGAAGCTCACCGATGACGACCGTATCGAGATTCTGCGCGGCTTGGCGTCGGAGAACGCGACGGTGAAGACGCTTCTTCCCCGTTCCAAGAAACCCCTGCCGATTGACGCCACAGGCCAGTGGGACCAGCAGTTATGGGACCAGGCCAACCGCGAGTTTGGAGCCGCCGCGCGCGTGGGAGATCTGGTTCAGGTCACCCATTTGAGCATAGAAAACGACAGGATCGTGTTCGAGATCAACGGCGGTATCAAAGGCCAGAACCGGGGAAGCTGGAAAGATCACGTGCAGGTTGGCGTCGGCGGAGTGGGGCCCATCAACCGGCCGCAGAACTCCAACTCCAACGCGCCCGCCGGCACCTCCATCGCGCTCTTGTTCGGCGGGCCGGTTCCTCCCATCAAGGCCGACGACATCAAGAAAATCCTGGCGCCCGTCCTCAGTTTCGACATCCAGACCGCCACCGACAATTATTTCGACAAGCTGCCGGAGCCGATCCAGATAGCAATCAAGGCTAATAAAGTAATTGTGGGCATGGATCGCGACCAGGTTCTGCTCGCGGTCGGCAAGCCTCGCCACAAGGAACGCAACATCACGAATGACGGCGCCGAAACCGAGGACTGGATCTATGGCGATCCTCCCGGTAAGATTACTTTTGTGACCTTCACCGGTTCCAAGGTGACCCGGGTTAAGGAAGCTTACGCCGACATTGGCGGGTCGACCGCGCCGTCGCTGATTGCCAAGTAGCTTGCTAAGTCCCTCAATGTGGCGATAACATAGAATAACAAACGTACTCTCGGAGAGACATGTCTATCAAAGTAGGTATTAACGGCTTCGGCCGCATCGGCCGCAATGTGGTTCGCGCAGGCTTGCATCATCCCAATATCGAATTTGTCGCCGCCAACGATCTCACCGACACGAAAACGCTGGCGCACCTGCTGAAGTACGATTCCATCCTCGGCCAGCTTCACGAAGAAGTGAAGGTGGATGGCGATTCGATCGTCGTCGGGGGGAAGCGCATCAAAGTTTTTGCCGTGAAGGATCCGGCCGAGCTGGATTGGAGTTCGCTGGGCGTCGAGGTGGTGGTGGAGTCCACCGGCCGATTCACCGACAAGAAAGACGCCGCCAAGCACCTGCGCGGCACGGTGAAGAAGGTCATCATCTCGGCGCCCGCCAAAGGCGAGGACATCACCATCGTTCTCGGCGTCAACGAGAACATGTACGATCCCGCCAAGCACAACGTCATCTCGAATGCCTCCTGCACCACCAATTGCCTGGCGCCCGTGGTCAAGGTGCTGCACGAAAAGTTCGGCATCCTAAAAGGATCGATGACCACCATCCACAGCTACACCAACGATCAGAACGTGCTCGATTTTCCGCACAAGGATCTGCGGCGCGCGCGCGCGGCGGCGCTGAACATGATCCCCACCACCACCGGCGCCGCCAAGGCCATCTCGCTGGTGATGCCGGAGCTGAAGGGCAAGCTGGATGGCTACGCGATGCGCGTTCCCACGCCGGATGTTTCAGTGGTGGATCTGGTGGTGCTGACGTCCAAGAACACCACCGCCGAGGAAGTGAACAAGGCGCTGAAGGATGCGGCCGAAGGCCCGCTCAAAGGCATCCTGGCTTATACCGAAGACCCGGTGGTTTCCACCGACATGCTGCACAATCCCAATAGCTCGATCGTCGACGCCGGCCTGACCAAGGTGCTGGACGGCAATCTGGTACACGTCGTTTCCTGGTACGACAACGAGTGGGGCTACTCGATGCGCGTGGTGGATCTGATCGATTTTCTCGGCAAAAAGGGCCTGGTCGCTAGCTCTCAATTATCTTTCCGCAAAACCCACGTCGTCATCGAGCGTTGGATTCTGCACCACGGTTGTCTTCAGCGGGTCCACCAACTGGCCCCCAGTTCCTTTGTGAGCGCCGTCAGCAGCGCCTCATCCACCAGATACCGCTCGGATCCGTCGGGCAGCAGGAAACGGCGGCCGGCCCAGGGGCGATCGGTTTCACTTGTGCTCCACTCCAATGGATGATGCCAAGCGGCAAAAGAACAAACCGCCCGGTTTCAACATCCGCCACGTGCCCGCGCAGCATGGCTTCAAAATGATCGTCGTCGCGCGCGAAGTGCAGGACCGCGCTGCTGAGCACCACGTCGGCAAAGCCTCTCGAAAGGACATCGCTTCGATGGCCTCCACGCGAAAATTGTCGCCGGAGAGCTGGCTCGAGCGACGAGCCATTCGGCGCACCGCCTCAATCGCCCGCGGATCCTGTGTCCACGCCATAAACCTCGTAGCCCTCCCGCAGCAAATAAACCAAATTGCGTCCGTGGCCGCAGCCCGCGTCGAAGATCCGCATCCCAGGCGCGATGCGTGCCGCGCAGCAATTGATCGAAGAGATAGATGTCGATCTGTCCGAACTGTCGCTGAAGATCGGACCTGCCCTCTTCATTCGTAGCGCAGCGCCACCATCGGATCGACGCTGGTGGCTCTCCGCGCGGGATGTAAGCAGCCAGCAAGCGCGATGAGCCAGAGAACTACCGCGGCGGAACGCGTAGATGGACAGATCCCAGATACGGCAGCCCATAGAGCTGGGAACGAATCAGCAGGCCCGCGCCTGCGGCGGAGGCGAGTCCAACGACGGTTCCGATCGCCAGCATGATGGCGACCTCCCGGACCACCAGCCCGCGCACATGTCCCGGCCTCCGCGCCCAGCGCCATCCGGATGCCGATTTCGCGAGTGCGCCGCGAAACGTTGTACGCCAGCACGCCGTATAGTCCGATGGCCGCCAGCACCGTCGCCAGGCCGGCGAAGGATGCGGTGAGCGACGAAAGGAGGCGCTCGGCGAAGAGATTCTCGTCGATCTGATTCTGCATGGTTTTCAAATTCCCGAATCGGCAGATTGGAATCGAGCGCGGCCACTTCCCGGCGAATCTGCGCCGGCGATCTGCTGCCGGTTCAATCGCGGTACGAAGGTAGAAATACAGCTCGTCCTGCCGCTTGTTCTGGCGATAGGGCAGGTAATACGCGCGCGGCGGCGCTTCCCGCATGGCGGCATATTTGGCATCCTTCACCACGCCGACAATTTCGATGTCGGGCTTGACTTTGTCGCCGCCACCGTGCGCGAAATGACGGCCCAGCGGATTCTGATTGCCGCAGAAAATGGCGGACAAACGCTTCGTTGACCACCGCGACTTTAGGCGCCGCCAGATTATCGGCCGGCGTGAACTCGCGGCCCGCGATCAGCGGCATCCCCATGGTGCGGAAATAATCCGGGCCGACCGCGTCTCGGTTCGAATCGGTGGCTTCATCGGTGGACGGCATGTAAGCCCTCCACAGTGATGTTTCCGCTGTTGGTATCGACCGGCGACGGCGCGTGTGGAAGCCGCGGAAACCAGGCGAGTCCGGGTATCGCCGCCAGGCGCGCGGTGAGTTGATCGTATAATTGCGCGGCGGTCTGGTCGGTGTACTTATTGAGTTTCGGCGAAAGCGCGAAGTGAGCAGATGATCCACTTTCAGTCCCAGGTCGATGCTCGAGAGATTCGCCAGGGTGCGCGCGAACAGGCCGGCGCAGATCAGCAGACAGAAGCGAGATCGCGACCTGCGCGGTCACCAGCGACTTGCGAAACCTGTTGGCGGAGCCGGCCGAGCCCGGTTTGGCCGGACTGGCTCTTGAGCGCGGGCACCAGGTCCGGCCGCGTGCTTTGCAACGCCGGGAAAAGCCCGAACGCGAGTCCGGTGAGAAGCGATAAGAGCGAAGCAGAACAGCAGCACCCGCGGGTCGAGGTGGCGGCGTGAGGAACGATTGCATTCCGCTGGCTGGCGGAAGCGAGGCGATGATCGCGCGCAGCGTCCAATACGCCGCGCCCAAACCCAGCGCGCCGCCGGCCACGGCCAGAATACACGATTCCAAGAGAAGCTGCCGGATGAGCTGAGGCACGCGACGCCCCCATCGCCAGCCGCACGGCGATTTCGCGGGTGCGAGCCGCCGCCCGCGCCAGTTGAAGATTCGCCACGTTCGCACAGCAGATCAACAGGACCATCGCGCGTCATGCCCAGCAGCAGCAACAGCGGCTCCCGGCCTTGTTCGCGCAGGCCGCCGCGGCCATACTCGCCGGGCTGCAGAATGATCTTCTTGGCGCGAAAACGCTGGAGAAAATTCGGGCTGGGATGCGTGAGGAGCTGAATATCTTTCTCGCAACTGGCCGCTATAGAGTCACGTTGATCGCGGCCGCCGGCCTGCGCCATGGTGACGCCGGGCTTCATCCGTCCGAAGAGAGTGATCCAGTAGTTCTTTGCGATCCTGAAACCCGTCCCAATCCGGCGTCAGCGCTTTCTTCATCGAAATGGGAGCGTAAATCTTCGGGCGAATTGCCGCAGGCGCTCGCTGATGAATCCCTTCTGCGCCACGCCGACAATGGTCATCGGGTAACCGTTGACGATCATGGTCTGATTCAGCAGGGAAACGTCGCCGCCAAAGCGCGAGATCCAATAGCCGTAGCTGAGCACGACCACCGGATTGCCCACCCTCAGTGCGATCGTCGTCCTCCGTGAACAGGCGGCCCATGGCGGGACTGACGCCCAGCAGTTCGAAATAGTTCCCCGAAACCAGATGCGCGGTACCGGGCAGAGCACTGATTGTGGAAAGCAATGCTCGCGCGCGGTCGCGCGCGCTCCGGCGAGTCCGGTAAACGCGTCTGGTTCCGTTCTGCATCTCGCGAAACATCGGGTAGCTGAACGACGGGCCGCCGTCTTCATCGCTCGAAACGCTGTCCCTGCGCGGGGCCGGGATGGTAGAAGAAAACCAGCTCCTGAGGATTCTTCACCGGCAGCGTGCGCAGCAGGAATTGATCGAGCAGGGAAAACATCGCGGTATTCGCGCCGATTCCCAGCGCCAGCGAAAGAATCGCAATGCCCGAAAAGACGGGCGTGCGCATCATGCCGCGCAGGATCACCTTTAGATTCGCCATCCGGATACCTCTCTCAATGAAGACGTTACTCCAGTATCCGCCGTTTAGTTCCCAAATTCATCCAGGCGCGCGAGATCCCGCAGGTTTCGGCGCTCTCGAGCCGCGAACCACTCCAGATAAGCGGCGGCCAGCAAGATGGTCACGGCGCCACCGAAAAAGTACGGACCCATCGGGAGACGGTGCCTCGCGTAGTCCCACGACAGCCAAGCCCCACGATGGCCAGTTGCACCGCCAGAAACCATCGGCCGAGACGCAAGGCCTGCAATTCGCGCAGACATCTCTGGCGAGAGAGATCCAGAAACGCGGCGTTCGATTGTGACAAGGCCTTCCATGTTCCGGCTTTGTTCCAGACTGCGAATCCGGCGGCGAAGAAGGTCCCAGCCCATATGACGGCGGCCCAGAGAATCCACTCCAAGGTCGGCCGGGTGGACGCAAACCAAGCGGAAAAGGCGAGCATGGCCGCGCCGAACAGCAGCTGACCGAAGAGAGCAAGAGCCATGTTGCGGCGCTTGCGCTCCACCAGCCGGCGCAGATCCAGACGCAGCATCACGGCGTCCGAGGGTCGCGGTGCTTGCCAGTCGGTTCGCCAGGCGGCGAGTTCCAAATCCATATTCACGCGTGTTCCTCCAGAATTGAACGCAGCGCCTTGCGGGCCCGGTTGAGCCGCACGGCGACGTTATTCTCGGTGACGCCCAGCACGGAGGCGATCTCAACCGGCGTCAGATCTTCCAGTGCCAGCGTGATCACCTGGCGGTAATTCACCGGCAGTGCTCGGATCGCGGCGAGCAGTATCTCGCGGCGGCGGTTATCCATGGCCAAAGTTTCGGGGCTCTTCCGCGGATCCGGAACTTCAGGCAATTCAGCTTCGCTTTCGGGCGATTTGCCGCGCCGCCACACATGCGTCAAACATCGGTTGTGGGCCACGCGAAACGCGAAGGTCTTCTCCGAGCAATCGCCTCGGAAACTCGGCAAGGCCCTCCAGATGGCCAGCAGAATTTCTTGCAGCAGATCTTCGCGCCCCTGCGGCAATGCCTCATAGGAGGCCGTGAGACGCACCAGTGCCGGGCCATAGGCCTCGAAGATACGTTCGTATTGGGCCGCTAGAGCGCCCCGGTTCACGGAACTCATCGCTTCCAGACCGGCGACATTTAAAGCTGAATCACCGGCCAAAAACCACCTTCTCATAGCGCAGCAGTCGCGCCGTCCCGAACAAGGCCGCGACTCCCAGCAGCACCGCGCAAGCGGCCGATAACGCCAACCAGGCGAGGTGTGGAATCTCGCCACGCGTCAGCGCCGACAGCATGCGCTGCTGTCCCAACAAGGGAACGGCGGCGACAGCGGCGCTCAAGCGCACTGGGAAAAATTCGGCCAGCAGTCCGGTCAGCATCGGGGCTAACAGAACCACGCCGAGATAGGAGGTGCCTTCTTTGGGAGTCTGAGCAAATGTACAGATCGCGAGATCGACGCCGGCAGCGAACGGTACCAGCGGGATAGTGACCGCCAGCATCCAGAGCAAGGCGCTCGGGTGCATGCGGGCGTGCAGCGGCGTTGCGTACAACACCCCGAGCGCAACCAGCAGCGTGAGAACGACACCGGCTAGGCTGAACACGCAGATCGCCAGCCATTTGCCGAGCACTAGATCCCAGAGCGACACCGGATTCATCAGCAGCGGCTCCAGCGAGCCGCGCTCCCGTTCGCCCGCCATGCTGTCGTTGGCGATGTTCATGGAGCCGGTGAATGCGGTCACCAAAAGAAATGCCGGCAGCAGCGCGAGAGCCGGCGGCTGTCGCCAGAGCATTCCCACCAGCAGCGGCCCCAGCCAGCAAAACATCATCGCGGAAAAGAGGGAGCGGTGGTCGCGCAACCCGTCGCGCACTTCTTTGCGAAAAACGACCAGCCATGGATGAGGTTTCATGCGGTAAGCTCCACGAAAGCTTCTTCCAAGCTGCGCGCGTTGCGCGAGCGCATCAGCTCGGCGGGCGATCCTTCGGCCACCACCTTGCCCCGCGCCACCACCACCACGCTATCGCAGACCACCGAAACCTCCGCCATTAAGTGGGAGGAAAGCAGCACGCACTTGCCGGCAGCGCGAAAACGTTCCAGCAGCATTCGCAAGGCGCGGGCGCTCGCGACGTCGAGGCCGTTCGCCGGCTCGTCCAGAATGATGTTCGGCGGATCGTTGATGATGGCCCGGGCCAGCGCCAGCTTCATTCGTTCCCCTTGCGAAAACCCCTGCGCGCGACGGTCGGCGATCTCGCGCATATCGAAAAGATCGAGCAGCACTCGAGTGCGCTCTTCGAGCTCCATAGCAGGCATCCCGCGCAGTTCGCCGATGTACCGCAAGTGCTCTCGCGTGGTGAGGCGAGGGTAGTTTCCCAGGCCATCGGTGAGCGCGCCCATGCGCCGGCGCGCGCCCATCGGATCGTGCGCCGGATCGATGGCGTCCACTCGAACCTGGCCGCTTTCCGCTCGCAGCAGGCCGGTGATTAAGCGCAGGGTCGTGGTTTTTCCGGAACCATTGGGACCCACCAGACCAGTGATGGCGCCGTCGGCGGCGGCGAACGTCAGACCGTCCACGGCTGGGCGGACGGCTGGGCGTCCGCCAAAGGATTTGCGAAGGCTGTCGACTTGGATCATCGCCCATATAGTCTCGGGGCGATCCAAAAACTTACAGTCTTTGCTCTACCAGTTCGCGGAGCTCAACGGAGTATTTCCACCAGCAGCACCCAAGCGCTCACGACGCCCGCCACAAACGAAAATACGAAACCTGGCACCAGCCAATAGATGGCGCCTGGCACTCCCGAAAGCAGAGTGATTCCCGCCACTACGAATGGAATGGTCGCGAACTGGCTCATTACGGCCCGGTTTACGAACCAGGACCAGGGATGGCCGGCCCTCAATTTCAGGTAGCGAACTTGCCCCGTAACTTGTGCGCCCCAAGAGACTGCGGCGATAATCAGGACCTCAATCGCAAATATCCACTCGGGCTGGTGGGGGATCAACGCAACGGTAGATACGAGAAAGACCTGAAGAAATTGCAGGAGCGACTCGGCTGCTCGCCCCGAGAGACCGGGAAACGTCGTGATTCGGTTGAGATTGATGGAGACCGCGACAAACACCAGTCCCGTGAGCGTAGCCGCGGCGCCCGCTTCAACCGCCAGCAGCGTGCTCCATTCGGCTATCGATGTATAGCTCAACGCAAAGAGCCTAGCAGTCTTTTCGTGGTTGCCGCAACGTAATACCTGAGATGATTTGCCTCCCATTGGCGTCTACAGTGTGCCAACTTATGAGCGATTTAGAGACTTACTTATACAATCACCTTGCCGGCTCGAATTTCGCGGTCGGGCTGCTCGAATTCGTTCGCGACCAGCATGCCGGTGAACCGCTGAGCGATAGCGCGGCCGTACTGCTCGCCGAAATAGAGCAGGATCGGAAAACCCTCCAGGAAATTATTGGACGCGTGAGCGACGGAACCCCCATCCTGAAAGAGGCGGCGGCTTGGCTGGGCGAAAAATTGAGCGAGTTTAAGCTCCGCCAGGGTTACTTCGGAACTTTCGAGGCGCTGGAGGCGCTGGCCCTCGGCATCCTGGGAAAACTGGCACTGTGGCGAGCGTTGCAGATCATCGCGGAGGTTGACGCACGGCTGGGAGGCCTGGATTTCGACCAGCTTGCCGATAGCGCTGAACGGCAGCACTCCCAAGCAGAGGAACTCCGGTTGCAATCGGCCCTCGTGGCCTTTGCATCCGCGCAAGACCTCTCCGACCTATTCGTAACGCAACGCGCGGATGGGGTCCAACCTGCTCGCCCGCAACGCCGGAAGCCAAATCGCCAGCAGCGCAACCGCGCTCAGAACAATCGGAATCGCAGTGAAAGCCAGGGCGTCTCGAACATTCACGCCGAATAGAAAGGCCGCCAGGAAACGCGTCAGCCCGAATGCCGACCCGATTCCGATGGCCACCCCGATCAGCACCAGACGCATGCCTTGCACCACCACCATGTTCCGCACCGCTCCTGTCTCCGCCCCCAGAGCCAGGCGAATCCCAATCTCTTGCGTGCGCTGCTCCACCGAGTACGCCATGAGACCGTAAATCCCAATCGCCGCCAACAGCAAAGCCGAGCTCCCAAAAATTGTCATCAGCAGCATGTTGAAACGCTGGCGTGAAATGGAGATCGCGACTACATCATTCATGGTGCGCACGTCGGCCACCGGCAGCCCGCTGACCTGGCGCAGCTGCTCCTGGATCGCGCTGCTCAACAAAGCGGGCCGAACCTTGGTGCGAACCACCCAGGACAGCGGCGTATGGTCACATTCAGCGCGTTCACCTCGTCGGGGATCTGAGCCTGCGGGACGAACATCTTCGGTTCGGGATCGCGATTGAGGCCGCTATCGCGCGAATCAGCCACTACGCCGATGATCTGACGCGGCTGCTCGGACGCGAACTCGTGCATACCGCCCTTGCCGATGAGCATTTGATCCCGCAATGGATCGCCGGTCTTCCAGAACTTCTTCGCCATCGCCTCGTTGATGATCACCACTGGCCGGGCTGCCTTGTCGTCGGTTTCGGTAAATGTTCTCCCGCGCTTCACCGGGATCTTGAACACCTCAAAGTATCCGGGCGAAACGGTCATCCAACCCCCGCCGCCGGTATGTGTCGCGTTGTTGGCCGGCGGCCTGCCGACGATATCGAACGCCAGGCCGTAGCCGCCCTCCAGAGGAATGCAACATGTCGCGCTGGCAAGTTCCACGCCGGGCAGCGCCTCCAGGCGAGTGGCGCCGTCGCGCACCAGGCTTTCCACTCCGTCAGCCTTCAGAAACCGCGGACCGGTCAGCGCCATTCGCATGGTCAGAACGTTCGTCGGATCGAACCCAGGATCTACTGCCCCTAGCGCCAATGACGTGCGGATCAACAGCGCGGAACCCACCAGCAAGACCAGCGCCAGCGCCACCTCCGACGATCACCAGCACCGATCGCAGCTTGTTCTGGCGAAATCCGGTGCCCGTCCGTCCGCTGCTTTCCTTCAGAGTTGCGCTGAGATCGGCTCGCGAACTTTGCAATGCCGGAATCAGACCGAACAGGATTCCGGTGCCAACCGAAATCAGCAGGGTAAACAGCGAGCACGCGCCAGTCGGCGCCCACCAGCGTCCCTTTTTCACCCAACCGGGGAAGACCGGCGGTATTTACCGCGAGCAGAGCGCGAATTCCGATCAGCCCAATCGCCAGCCCGGCGATGCCGCCCGCCACCGATAACAAGACGCTCTCGGTCAGCAATTGCCGGATGACCCGCCCCCGTCCCGCGCCAATCGCTGCTCGAATCGCAATTTCGCGACGCCGCGCCGTGGCCCGCACCAGCAATAAATTCGCGACATTCGCGCAAGCGATCATCAGGACCAAACCTACCGCAGCCGGCCAAAACCAGCAGAATCGGGCGAGAGGCGCCTACGAAGGCCTCTTGAAACGTCGTAACCGTGAATCCGCTCGTTGGATTCCAGTGATCGTGGGAACTTGCGCCTGAAGTCCTCCGCGGAAAGCTTCAGCTTGGCTTGCGCCCGCTGCAGGCTGACACCCGGTTTCAATCGCCCGGCGGCCTCGAAGTAGTGTCCCTGGTCGGTGGTTCTCGGATCGAGTTGGAATGGCAGTCCAAACTTCGGGCGCCTGATCGAATTCACTGGTGTCGAAATTGGAGCCGACGATTCCGATGACTACGTAGGATTCGCCGCTCAGGGATATGGTTTTCCGATTACTCTAGGATCGCCGCCGAACCGCCGCATCCATAGCCCTTCACCTATCAAAGCCACCAGCGGCCCTCGCGGGAGGTCTTCTTCGGCCGAGAACGTGCGCCCGCGAATCACCGGAGCGCCAAACAAGCGGAAAATAGTCCGCGCTCACCTGGCCGTATTTCAGCTGCTCCGGGAATGCGCCTCCTGTCAGGTTGACGACCCCCGAGCGAAACGCCGCCACGTCTTCGATTACGGCGGTCTGCTCCCGATAGTGCTGGAATTTTGCCGGCGAACACTCCGGGTTCGACCCTTGCGGGAAAGTGCTCATCAACATTACCAAGCGGTCGGGATCGGGGTAAGGAATCGGCTTCAGCAGAACCGCGTTCACCACCGAGAAGACGGCTGTATTGGCGCCAATTCCCAGCGCCAGCGTGGCCAGAGCCGTCAAAGTGAAACCGGGGCTCTGCCGGTAAGTGCGCAGCGAATGTTTGAGGTCGTGCAGGAGTGTCTCCACGGCTCGGGCTCCTTATCGCTTACGTTGTTACTAAGCATGGACGTTCAAATCCAGAAAATGTTCCGGGCAAAGCTGCGCAGCGGACCCGCCGGCATCGATCAAGCTAAAATGTTTGCATGCTTCAGGGACCGCGCCAGAATCGAAACGTCTCGGGCCTTCTGACAGCGAGTATACTCGCGGCCTTTTGCGCTGTTACGACGCTGTCCGTAAGGGCAGCCCATGCCGCAGCCGACAGCGACATTCCCAAAGTCTTCATGCCGCCCCACCGCCAACCACGACTACGTCAAGCGCGAAGTGATGATCCCCATGCGCGACGGGGTGAAGCTGTACACCGTCATCGTGGTGCCCAAAGGCGCCAGGAACGCGCCGATTCTGCTGACCCGCACGCCCTACAACGCCTCCAAGCGCGCCGCCCGCAACAATAGCCCGACACATGCTCGCGGTCCTCCCGCAGGGCGACGAAGTATTCGTCGAAGGACGGCTACATCCGCGTCTTCCAGGACGTGCGCGGCAAGTACAAATCCGAGGGCGATTATGTCATGACCCGGCCCGTCCGCGGCCCGCTGAACCCCACCGCGACGGACCACGTCACCGACGCCTACGACACCATCGACTGGCTGGTGAAGAACACGCCCGAATCCAACGGACGCGTGGGCATGATCGGCTCGTCCTACGAAGGTTTCACCGTGGTGATGGCGCTGCTCGATCCGCATCCGGCGTTGAAGGTCGCCGCTCCCGAGAGTCCCATGGTGGACGGATGGATGGGCGACGACTGGTTTCACTACGGCGCGTTCCGCCAGACCAACTTCGATTACACCTCCCAGCAGACCACCAAGAGGGATGAAGGCGAGCCGGTGCCTCGCGACGCCTATGACGACTATGAAGCCTTCCGCCAGGCCGGATCGGCGGGCGCTTATGCCCGCCTGCACGGCCTCGATCAACTGCCGTGGGACGTAGAAGATGATCGAACATCCCGCCTACGATGCGTTCTGGCAGGGCCAGGCGCTGGACAAGCTGGTGGTCGAGCATCCCTCCGCAAGTGCCCGACCATGTGGATTCAGGGCCTGTGGGACCAGGAGGACATGTGGGGCGCGATTCACTGTTACCTGGCTCTGAAGGCGCGCGGGCAGGCCGATCATAATTACCTGGTGATGGGTCCCTGGCGGCACAGCCAGGTGAATTACGACGGCTATAATCTGGGGCCGCTGAAATGGGACGGCGACACCGCGCTGCAGTTCCGGCGCGACGTGCTGAAGACCGTTCTTCGATCAGTACCTGAAAACCGATGCGCCCAAAGCCGACACGCCGCCGGTCTTCATCTACAACACCGGCGAGAATCATTGGGATCGCCTGAAGAACTGGCCGCTGGCCTGCGAACAAGGCTGCGCCGCGCCGCTGAAGCCGCTGTATCTGGAGGCGGACTTCGGCTTGGGATTCGACAAGCCAGGCGGCTCCGAAGCCGCCGCGGATTCCTACGTCTCCGATCCCGCCAAGCCGGTTCCGTATCTTCCGCGCCCGGTTCGCTTCGCCGATTCGGACCGCTGGAAGCAGTGGCTGGTCACCGATCAGCGCACGCGTGGCCGACCGCACCGATGTGCTGACGTATACATCGCCGCGTGCTCAACGCGCCGCTGCGGATCAGCGGCGCGACCGATCGCCGATCTGTTCGCCGCCACCACCGGCACGCGATGCGGATTGGGTGGTGAAACTGATCGATGTCTTCCCGGACGAAGTTCCCAGCCAACCGGAGATGGGCGGCTATGAGCTGCGGTTTCCATGGATATTTTTCGTGGCCGCTATCGCGAGAGCTTTGAGCATCCGTCGGCCATCCCGGCCGGCCAACCGCAGCGCTATCGCTTCGTCCTGCCGACCACCAACCACGTGTTCCTGCCGGGCCATCGCATCATGGTGCAGATCCAGTCGAGCTGGTTCCCGCTCTACGACCGCAACCCGCAGACCTACGTGCCGAATATTTTCTTCGCCAAGCCGTCGGATTACGTGAAGGCGACGCAGACCGTGTTCCGTTCAGCGGTCAGGCGAGCGCGGTGTGGCTGCCCGTCGTACCATAACCCCAGTATGCGTCCTCTGGTTTGTACGCTCTCCCTGGTGGCGGCCGTACTGGCGTGGATTCCCGCGGCTGCCGCGCAAGCGATCACGGTCAGCTTTCCAGCCTCACGCTCCAGCCGACCTTTGGATGGTCGACTACTGCTGCTGCTCTCAAACGATCCAAGCGCCGAGCCGCGCATGCAGATCGACGATTCGCTGAAGTCGCAAATGATTTTCGGTGTAACCGTCGACGCCTGGAAGCCCGGTGAGCCCCTCACCATCGGCGACAACGCGCAAGGCTATCCTCGGCCGAGTCTGAAGGACGTACCGGCTGGAGATTACACGGTGCAGGCCGTTCTCAACATTTACGAGACCTTTCACCGATCGGACGGCAAGACCGTGAAGCTGGCGCCGGATCGCGGCGAAGGACAGCACTGGAACCTTGCACCCGGCAATCTGCTGTCGCAGCCGGGGCTGGTTCACATCGGTCCCGGAGCGCCGCCGATTGAACTCTCGCTGGCCGACGTAATCCCGCCCATCAAACCCGAGCCGGATACGAAGTACGTTCGCCACATCCGCATCCAATCGAAACTCCTGACAGAATTCTGGGGCAGGCCGATGTATCTCGGCGCGTTCGTTCTCGTCCCGGAAGGCTTCGACACCCACACAGACGCGCACTATCCCCTGGTCGTTTTCCACGACCACTTCGTTTCCGAATTCGGCGACTTCCGCGAGACTCCGCCCGACCCGAATCTGAAGCCCGATTACTCGGATCGCTTTCACCTTCCCGGCTACAACCGCATTCAGCAGGAGGAGGCGTATAAGAACTACCAAGCGTGGATTGCGCCCGGCACGCCGCGCATGTTGATTGCGAAGCTGCAGCACGCCAATCCTTATTACGACGACTCGTACGCGGTGAACTCGGCGAATCTGGGTCCCTACGGGGATGCGATCGAGACCGAGCTGATTCCGGCCATCGAGCGCCAGTTTCGCGGCATCGGCCAGGGCTGGGCCCGATTCGTCTATGGAGGGTCCACCGGCGGCTGGGAATCGCTGGCCGTGCAAATGTTTTATCCCGATGGCTACAACGGCGCGTTCGTGGCCTGTCCGGATCCGGTGGACTTTCGCGCTTACATGACGGTTGACCTGTACAAGCAGGACAACATGTTCTACATTCAGGGCGCGAACAAGCAGGTAGAGCAACCGGCCATGCGCGACTATCTGGGGCACACGCTGATTTCCATGCGTGACAACATCGCGTATGAAGCCGCGCTAGGCGATCGCGGCCGCTCGGGCGAGCAGTTCGACATCTGGCAGGCGGTCTATTCTCCAACCGCCGAGAACGGCTATCCGCGGCCGATCTTCGACAAACAAACCGGAGCGATCGACCACAGCACTGCCGACTACTGGCGTGAGCACTACGACCTGAACGCGATCCTCCAGCGCGATTGGGCGACACTCGGGCCAAAGTTGCAGGGCAAGCTACATCTCTACGTCGGCTCGGACGATACCTATTTCCTGAACGATGCCGTGTACCTGATGGAAGATTTCCTGAAGCAGACCGGAACACCTGGACATGGCGTTCCTTATCAAGGTGAGGTTCGATACGGGCCGCGCGCCGAGCACTGCTGGAATGGCGACCCGGAGAAACCGAACTGGTACTCGCGGCTACACTACAACCAAATGTATGTGCCGCAGATCATGGAGCGCATTCAGAAGACGGCGCCGCCAGGTGCGGATCTGACAAGCTGGCGATACTGATCGCTGAATGCGATACTGATCGCTACGCGCGGGCTTTGGCGGCCGCCCGCTTCATCGCTCTGCGTACCCGTGCGGCTATGAATTCAGCGAACGGCTGGATCTTTATGTCGACGCTGGCGCGATCCAGCGCCGCCAAATAGCCGTCTCGATCCTCAACTCGGATCACCGTCCAGGGATAGCCGCCCGACGCCAACATCGCGTTCATCAAAAAACGAGCGATCCGCCCATTGCCGTCAGGATATGGATGGATGTAGCCGAACAGCCAATGCCCCAACACGGCGCGGACGCCGGGCTCGGATTCCTGCTCCAGCAGATCGAACAGCGCCGGCATCGCATCGCGGACCGCTTCCCAGCGCGGCGGCACATACCGCGACGTGCGCAAATACACCGCGCTGTTTCGATAGCCCGCGAGCGCACCGGCCTCAATCAAGCCAGCCGCCACGCAGGGCTGGAACAGTTCGCGATACCACTCGGTGTGAGCCGAGCGTGCCAAGGCACCGGGATTGCCGCCGGCAATCACTCCACCCACCGTTTCCTTCACTTTCTGGAATGCTTGCCAGTAGCCACGCGCCGCCAGGGCATCGCGGCTCTCGCGGTCGTCGTCGTGATGATCCGGGTCCCAGTCTCCGCGTTGCACTCTGCCGATTAGCGCGGGCGTGACGCTGTACCCCTCGATGGACAGCGAGTGATAGGCGTCGCTCTTATACATGTCGTCCACGAACCCCAGATACTTCCGCCTGTTTCGGGGAAGCCCGGGCGCTTTCGGGAATGTGTCGATAACTACTTCCCGCATGAATTCCCACATGGCCCGAATGCGTCCGACTATGGGTGCCGTGGCAGTGGTAAAAACTCCGAAGGTCTGCTCCGGCTTGAAGGGATCGGTTTCGCGGACGTCAAATCCCGCGAGCCTCATCGCCCTGACGATCTCTTCCGCCATCTGCGGGCGGCCGATGCGGCGGAATGCTCCAGCGATCTGCCCTGCTTTTGCCGTGTGGCCGCCGTTGAGCAGAAGGCGCAGTACATCCGATGCTTCCCGAATGCCCGCCAGCACCACCTGAGTCTCGATGGGATTTCGGGTGAAGAAACTCTCCGGAATCTTGACCAGTGCCGCCGGCGGAGAGAACAGCCTCAGCCCATCCTTCATTGACACGTCCGCCACGGGCGGCATCTTCGGTTGGTTAAGGTCGTAAAGTGACGTGCCGAAAAGCAGCTTCGTGTTGTGGTTCGTGCCCTTTCGGCAATAGACCACCACCTGGGTTGGAATCACGGTATTCTGCGCATGCAGAAGAACCGACTGCTCGGGCGACAGGTGCCACGCAGTCTTGAATCGGTCCTGGCAGTAGCCGGCACAGAATTCCCAGAAGGACGCATACCAGGGCGTGCTGTCGTCCTCGCGCGCGCTAGGACTGGAGGACATCAGCCAGCCTTTAATCACTTCCCGCAGGAAGCCGTTGCGAAGCAGCCGCTCCCGGTGCGTGCGGCTCAGCTCGCGCGCCCGGAAGACACGCCGCCCGCTCCTCTGAAGATCCTGAAGAGCGCTGAGAGATTCCGCGAGTCTTTCGTTTGGTTTGGGCATGCGAAGAGCCTTTCAGGTTCCGGGTATCTACAAGCTTATTCTGTTGTGTCGATACAAGCATATCATGCTGTGCGGATACAAGCATATTGTGCTGTACGGATACAAGCATATTATGCTGTACGCTTACCGGCCGTCACATTAGTGGGATAGTTAGGGGAATGAAACTCGCGCTTCTGCTGCTCGGCGTTTCGGTCCTGTTCGGACAAAGCCTCTTTGGACAGAGCTATGACCTCATTATCCGCAACGGCCACATCATCGATGGCACCGGCTCGCCCTGGTACGCAGCCGACGTTGCGATCCGCGACGGCCATATCGCGGCCATTGGCCATCTCGAGTCGGCCGCCGCCCGACAGACTATCGATGCCGCGGGCATGGTGGTCGCGCCGGGCTTCATCGACATGCTCGGCCAGTCCGAGCAATCGATCCTGGTGAATCCGCACCTGCCGTCGAAAATTTATCAGGGCATCACCACCGAGATTACCGGCGAAGGCGGATCGGCCGCGCCGCTCACTGACGCCATTCGCGCGGCTGACCACGCCGCATACGAACACTACAAGATCGACCCCGCCTGGAATACCTTCCGCGAATTTTTCGCTCGACTGGAAAAGCAGGGCATGGGCATTAACCTCGCGAGCTACGTGGGCGCGACGCAAGTGCGCAGGGCGGTGATCGGCGATGGCGATCGCGCCCCAACGCTGGCGGAACTGGAGCAAATGAAAGCCCTGGTGCGCGATGCTATGCACGACGGAGCGGTTGGCGTATCCACTTCGCTGCAATACGCGCCCGCGCCCTATGCCACCACCGAAGAACTGATCGCTCTCGCGGCGGAGGGCGCAAAGCTCGGCGGCATCTACGCCACGCATATGCGCAGCGAAGGCGATGCCATCATTCCCGCCATCGACGAAGCCATCCGTATCGGCCGTGAAGCGCATGTCCCGGTCGAAATCTGGCATCTCAAAGCCGCGGGCCGTCAGAATTGGGGGCGCATGCCCGAGATCGTCGCGCACATCGACGAGGCCCGGCGTTCGGGCGTCGAAATCGGCGCCAATACATACGCGTACACCGCCTGGTTCAACAGCTTCTCGGCCTTCATTCCGCCGTGGGCGCACGACGGCGGCGACGCCAAACTCCTCGAACGCCTCAAAGATCCCGCCACGCGCGCCCGTATCCGCAAAGATATGCAGACTCCCAGCACCACCTGGGACAACGAATGGAGCGAGATCCCGGGCCCCGAAGCGATCCTGATCAGCGTGGTTCAGAACCCTAAACTTCTGCCTATGCAAGGCAAGACCATTGCGGAAATCGCCAAAGCTCTGGAACAAGGACGCCTTCGACACCATCTTCGACTTCCTGATTGAAGACAACGCGGCCACGAACGTTGCTGTCTTCGGCATGTCCGAACCCGACGTCCGGCTCGCGCTCGAACAACCCTGGACCAGCGTGTGCAACGATTCTCAGGGCACCGCGACCGACGGCTTACTCGGCCAGGAACATCCGCACCCGCGCGCCTATGGAACATTCCCGCACATCCTGCGCAAGTACGTGCGTGAAGACGGCGCACTCACGCTGCCGGATGCCATCCGGAAATTCAGCGCGCTGCCCGCCTCGCATCTGCGGCTCGCCGATCGCGGCGTCATCAAGAACGGGATGTGGGCGGACATCGTGGTTTTCGATCCCAGCGTCATAAGTGACCGCGCAACTTTCGAAAAGCCCAACCAATTGTCCGAAGGAATGCAATACGTGCTGGTGAACGGCGTCCCGGTCATCGAACACGGGAGCATGACCAACGCGCTGCCCGGGCAAAGTGGTCCACGGCCCGGCTTGGAAACCATGACGCGCGGCTAACTGGGGTCGCGCTGCCGGGTGTGGGTCACGGCCTTCAGAATACCCAGGCCCACCAAGACCATACGTCCCACCCCGATCCACTGATTCGGTACGTGCGCAAGGTGTGCGCCATAGGCCAGTCCGATGATCAGCACGATGAACCCGACAATGTATAGCCCGAAGGACATAGATTCTCCTTTGCGCGTCGCTCGCTACAACGGCTGCCAGCAATTCGGCTTCCAACCGTAAAGCAAGGTATCGATTGTTCAGGCCAAAAGGATCCGAGGACGTTCCTGGAAATACTTACCTGAAGATCTGGTATCGCGAAGTGACCATCGGTCACCGGCCACGTCGTTTTCGACCGATATAATGAAGGTAGTTGGAAAACAAACCAAACTACCGAAGGCTCCTGCCGTACTTTCTCTTCACCGTTGCCGTACTGTGGATGGCCCTAGCTACGCAAACCTGGACCGATCAGGCGGCTGGCGTCAAGCCAGTGAAGGATCGAAGGCTGTTGGCCGATCTGGCGCTGCCCGAACTCGATGGTGGTTCGTGGCGCCTCTCCGATCATCGGGGCCAGGTTGTACTCATCAACTATTGGGCCAGTTGGTGCGCTCCCTGCCGGCAAGAGACGCCCGGTTTGATCGACCTGGCGCGCGACTATCGTTACAAGGGCCTCTCCATCGTCGGCGTGTCGATGGATGAAGGCGGGAAGACCGCGGTTCAATCGTTCATGAATGAATTCCACATGCCTTATCCGGTGCTCATGCCCGATCTGGCGTTACCTTCGGTGCCCGCCGTCGATGCCTTGCCCACTACGGTGCTAATCGATCGCAACGGTCGTGCGGCCAAGTCCTACATCGGGGCCGTGCGAGAGTCCGTCTTTCGCGCTGACGTGGATCGGCTGCTGGCGGAACAGTTCGCGCCACTGTCCAGCATTAAGGATTGATCTGCGCGCGCCAGATGTTGCACGGATCTGCACGATGCTCTCGAGCACACTACTACGACCCCCAATTTCACTGCCGCCCTCGCTCGATACTCATCGCGAATTCAGTGACCGCAGTGCTAGCAGTGCTGTCATTGATGCGTGGCAACCATTACGATCCGCAGATTGGACGATGCAGTTAAAGCCCGGCTTCGGATGCGTGCTGCCAGTCACGGTCGATCGATGGAGGAAGAGGCGCGTCAAGTTTTAACCGCCGCGCTGGCAGGGGAGCCGACGCGGCCCTTGAATCTCGCTGAATCCATCCGTCGTCTTGTCGCCCCGCTGGGTGGCGTCGAATTGGAGCTTCCGCCGCGTGAGCTCGTTCGCGAGCCGCCCGACTGCAAGTGATCGTTCTCGACACCAACGCTGTATCGGAAGTAATGAAATCCCGCGCCCGCAGAATCAGTTCTGCGCTGGCTCGCTGCACAGGATCCGCCGAGCGTTTTCATCACGGTGATTACGCAAGCGGCAATGCTCTATGGAGTCGAAGTACTAGCGTCAGGGAATCGCAAGCAAAGCTTGTGGGCGCTGACCGAAAAGCTCTTTGGGGCAGAAGGTTTCCAGGGCCGGATTCTCCCTTTCGACCAACAATCCGCTCGGGAGTTTGCGAGCATTCTCGCCGGCCGCAAAGCTGCGGGCCGTCCGATGTCTCAATTCGACGCCATGATCGCCGCTATCACCCGTTCTCACGGCGCTACACTCGCAACGCGCAACACCACCGATTTTGAACATTGTGGCATCCGGATGATCAATCCTTGGACCGCTCCGGATGTACACTAGTAGCTACCAAAAGGAGCCAACATGAAATCCAAGTTCTTGGCTGCTCTCGTTCTCGCCATTGCGTCCGCCGCCGTGGCTCAATCCAGTAATGCTCAGTCGCTGGCAGGTCTCTGGGACGCCACCATCACTTTTAATGGCCAGGATATTCCGTTCCGGCTGCAGATCTCGGGAGACGGATCGAACCTCCGGGGTTGGCTGTTCAACGGAGACGACAAAGTCGTCGCCAGCGGCGCAAGCTTTCATGACGGCTCGCTGGTGTTGAACTTCGATTCGTACGCCGCCAAGCTCGAGGCCAAGCTGCAGGATGGCGCGCTGGTGGGTCAGTATGGGCCGATGTTGAAGAAGAACTATCCGATTGCGGCTCATCGGCATCAGGGCGGAGCAAGTGCAGGCGCCACCGCCCCAATCATCAACGGACTTTGGGAAGTGCCCGTAAAAAGCGCCAAAGGCGAGCAGGCTTGGAGGCTGATCGTTCAGCAGAAGAGCGCCTCGGACGTTTCGGCGGCCATTCTGCGCGTCGACGGCGATACTGGCGCGTTGACCGGTGGTTATAAGGACGGCAAGTTCGTGCTGAGCCATTTCTCGGGCGGTCGCCCGTCGCTGATGATCCTGACTCCCGCTAGTGATGGGACGCTCGCCATCGACATGACCGATTTGCACGGCAAGAGCCAGATGACGGCCACGCGGCCCGACGTCGCGCGCGCCAAAGGTCTCGCGCCTCCAGCCGATCCGGATCATCACACCTCAGTCAAGGATCCATCCGAACCGTTTAAGTTCAGCTTCCCCGATCTCAACGGCAAAATCGTTTCCAACACCGACGCGCGCTTCCAGGGCAAGGTTGTCCTAGTAAACATCACCGGAAGCTGGTGCCCCAATTGCCACGACGAAGCCCCGTTCCTGGCCGAACTGTATCGCAAATATCGCAGCCAGGGCCTGGAAGTTGTGGCGCTGTCCTTTGAGGAAGGCGATCAGCTCACCAACCCGACGCGTTTGCGCGCGTTCATGAAGGAGTACGGCATCGACTATACGGTGCTGCTGGGCGGCACACCCGACGATCGCGACGCGAAGCTAACGCAGCCGGTGAATCTGAACTCCTGGCCGACGACGTTCTTCCTGGGCCGCGATGGGCGTGTACGTTTTGTACATGCCGGATTCCCGGGCCCCGCTAGCGGCGAGCTGTATCATAAGGCCGTCCACGAGTTCGACGCGCAGGTGGAAAGCTTACTCGCCGAGAATCGGACTACTTCAACGCGTTAGTTGACTTAGATTGGCGCGCGCCAGCGCAATCCTTCGAACCGGGCGAAATCCCGATCCGTGGTGATCCACTCACAACCCGATTCGATCGCCAGCGCCGCAAGCCACGCATCTTGCACCAGATTTCCGATCGCGTTCGCTCTCCGGCACAATGCGGTGAAGATTTCCCAATGGCGCGGTCCAGGCTGAATTATCTGGCAATGGGGCTGCTCCAAGAGTATTGATGCGAAGGCCACCCCATCCGCCAATCGATCGGGGCGAACGAAGATGCGCGGATGAGTGGCAAGCCGGATCACACTAGCCAAGACTTGCGGCGAAATTCCATACGCCGCGTCTCCATTGAGGACGCCTTCTAGCCAGGTTCGATACCCGGTGTGATTTTCAGCGTCGGAACGGAACGCGTAGAGAAGTACGTTCACGTCCGGAAGAATCACCGGCGGCCTTCCATAATATCCAGCAGGCCAGCGCTATCGTTCAGGTCGATTCCGGGGAGTACGCCGCCTCCAGCCTCAGAAACGATAAGCTTTACTGGCTCGCGTTGGCGCCGCGTTCGCGATTGAGCCAGGACCAACCGAAGTCCTTGCTCGATCAGAGCCGTCAATGTTTCGCCGCGCCGCTCCGCTTCGCGTTTGGCTTGGTTGATCAGTGCCTCCTCCAGTCGTACAGTGGTCCTCATATGTCTAGACATATCACTGCAGAGTCTGTATGTCAACTACTTGCATGCAGAACTGGTTTGACTTTGCTTCGCAGCGCTTTATATCATTCAATTTCTTATGACGAGACGATTGATGTTTACAGGCGCTATGGCGTGTCTAGGGGCGGCCTTGCCGTTCGGAGGAGTCGCTTTGGCGCAGACCAACGCCGGTTCGCAGATGGCCGACGATGTCTTCAAGAATGTCCAGGTTCTGAAGGGCCTCACCGTCGACGAGTTCATGGGGACCATGGGCCTCTTTTCGGCGGCTTTAAACGTCTGTTGCGGCGACTGCCATGTCGGCGCCGGCGGCTCCAATCCGCAATGGGACAAGGATGTCCCCCGGAAAATAGTCGCGCGCCGGATGATCACGATGGTGAACACCATCAATAAGCAAAACTTCGGTGGCGCTCAAGTGGTGACTTGCTGGACCTGCCATCGCGGGAGCGCGGCCCCGGCTACCACCCCGTCAATCGACGCAATCTATAGCGATCCAGTTTCCACGCCGCCCGACGTCCTGCCGCTGGCCACCAATGGCACCAAGGTTCCTTCCGCCACTGAGATTCTTGACAAATATATCCAGGCGCTCGGCGGGGCCGAAAAACTGGCGAAGATCACCAGCTACACCGCTAAAGGGACCAGCATGTTGTTTGGCGAGGACAAGGGAGATTCGGCGGAAATCTATGCGAAAGCGCCGGATCAGCTGGCAACGTTCGTCCAGGAACGAGAAGGCGAAATGGCCCGGGTCTTTGACGGCCACGATGCATGGGTCATGCTGCCGCTAACGGTGGTGCAGGAATATCAGCTGCACGCCAGCGCGCTAGAAGGCGGCAAACTTGACGGGCAAATGGCCTTTCCAGGTAACATCAAGAGCTTTTTCCCCACTTGGCGGGTGAGCTATCCAACTACAATTGATGGACGCGACATCTATGTTGTGCAGGGATCCCGCCCAGTAGCCGGAGGAACAGGCAATTTCATTGCAACCTTCTATTTCGACCAGAAGACCGGCCTGCTACGGCGCATGGTGCGCTACGCCAGTTCGGTGGTGGGCCGCGTTCCGACGCAATACGACTATTCGGATTACCGCCCAGTGGCAGGTGTGATGATGCCCTTCAAATGGACTTTCGGCTGGGTAAGCGGTCGCGAGGAATACAATCTGACCGACGTGCAGCCAAACGCCCTGGTGGATACGTCGAAGTTCGCGAAACCGGTCTTGAAGCCAAAATAGACGCTCGACGCGGCGGTGATTTGACAAACTTCCGGGATGTTCTGTATCCTTGTAAGGGTTTGGCGAGTTGTGTCTTCTGCTCCCGTGCTACCACTCTCTAGCTAGAGAGCCCGGCCGGGGGCCGGCCCCGAGGTCCTGATGGTTTTTCAGCCACTGGGATATGGGCTAGTCCAGAGCAAGTACCCTCGCAGCTTTTGCAGTTTTCTTAGCTTGCAGTTTTTTCGCGGTCGGGCTTCGAGCCCTCCGCTCAGTGTCAACGAAACAACTTAACGTCTGAAGGGGAGATTCGTGCCGACGTTTAATCAACTCGTGCGAAAAGGGCGCAAACCGCCACGGTACAAGACGGCTAGTCCGGCGCTGCAGGCTTGCCCGCAGAAGCGCGGCGTGTGTACGCGCGTGTACACCACCACTCCCAAGAAACCGAATTCGGCGCTGCGAAAGGTCGCGCGCGTGCGTTTGACGAATGGGATCGAAGTCACCACGTACATCCCCGGCGTCGGCCACAATTTGCAGGAGCACTCCATCGTGCTGATCCGCGGCGGACGTGTGAAGGATTTGCCAGGCGTGCGCTATCACGTGGTACGCGGGACGCTCGATGCGGCCGGAGTCAGCGACCGCAAACAGGGACGATCGAAATATGGAGCGAAGCGACCCAAAGGGGGGCCGGCGAAATAAAATATGCCACGCAGACGCAGACCTGAGCCTCGCGAGATTCTGCCGGATCCGTTGTACAACTCCACGCTGGCGGAGAAGTTCATCAATTCGATGATGTGGGACGGCAAGAAGAACACCTCCCAGCGGATCTTTTACGGCGCGATGGACAAGATCAAGGAAAAAACCGCCGACGATCCCTTGAAGCTTTTCAAGAAAGCGGTGGAGAACGCCAAGCCGCTGCTGGAAGTGAAGACCAGGCGCGTGGGCGGTGCGAACTATCAGGTGCCCGTGGAGGTTCCCCAGAACCGCCGGGTGAGTCTCGCGATCCGCTGGATTTTGCAGAACGCCCGCAGCCGGCCCGAGAAGGGCATGCCAGACAAGCTGGCCAATGAATTGACAGACGCCGCCAACATGCGCGGCGGAGCGATTAAGAAAAAGGACGACGTTCACAGAATGGCGGAAGCGAACAAGGCTTTCGCGCATTATCGCTGGTAGCACCGTTAGCAAACCAGTTGTAGGGTTTTTTATGGCACGTACTGTACCGATCGACAAAATGAGGAACATCGGCATCATGGCCCACATCGATGCCGGTAAAACCACAACCACTGAGCGTGTGCTTTATTACACCGGCCGCACGCACAAGATCGGTGAGGTTCATGAAGGCACCGCCATCATGGACTGGATGGAGCAGGAGCAGGAGCGAGGTATCACCATCACGTCGGCCGCGACCACCTGCGAGTGGCGCGACATCACCATCAACATTATCGACACCCCGGGCCACGTGGACTTCACCGCCGAAGTGGAGCGCAGCCTGCGCGTGCTGGACGGCGCAGTGGCGGTTTTCGATGCCGTGGCGGGCGTACAGCCGCAATCGGAAGCGGTGTGGCGCCAAGCCGACAAGTACAGCGTTCCGCGTATTTGCTTCATCAACAAGATGGATCGAGTGGGTGCGGATTATTACCACTCCATCGATACGATTATTGACCGGCTGAAGTGCCGGCCCGTTGCGATCCAGCTTCCTATTGGCGCCGAAGACCAGTTCAAGGGCACCATCGATCTGGTGACGATGAAGGCCCGCGTCTGGCGCGACGAGACGCTGGGCGCCGAGTACGATGAAGTCGAAATTCCGGCAGATCTGCTCGAGCAAGCCAAGTCTTATCGCGAGCAGATGATCGAAGCCATTGCCGAGTCCGACGACCATTTGTTCGCCAAGTTTGTGGAAGGCACCCCGATCTCTGAGAAAGAGATCATGGCGGGCATCCGCAAAGCCACCATCGCGCAAAAGATTTTCCCGGTCATCTGCGGCTCCGCTTTTAAGAACAAAGGCGTGCAGAATCTGTTGGACGCGGTGGTCGACTACTTACCTTCGCCGGTAGACGTTCCCCCGGTGCAAGGTGTTCTTCCGGACAATCCTGAAGTAACCGAAGAGCTTCCTCCCACTGATGACGCGCCATTTTCGGCGCTGGTGTTCAAGATTATGACCGACCCGTTTGTCGGCCAGCTGGCGTTTATCCGGGTGTATTCGGGGCGGCTGGGCGCGGGCGACTCGGTGTTCAATGTCGCCAAGAACCGCAAGGAGCGCGTGGGCCGCCTGGTGAAGATGCACGCCAATAAGCGCGAGGACATTCAAGAAATCCTGGCGGGCGACATCTGCGCGGCGGTGCTGAAGAACGTCTCCACCGGCGACACCATCTGCGACGAGAAGCGCCCGATACTGCTCGAAAACATCGATTTTCCCGAGCCTGTGATCCAGCTGGCTATCGAACCCAAGACCAAGGCCGATCAGGAAAAGCTCGGATTGGCCATTCAGAAACTGGTGCAGGAAGACCCCACCTTGCGGGTGAATACCGATCCCGACACAGGGCAGACCATCCTGGCGGGGATGGGTGAGCTGCATCTCGAGATCATCGTGGATCGCATGCAGCGCGAGTTCAATGTCGGCGCCAACGTCGGCAAGCCGCAAGTAGCTTATCGCGAAACCATCCGCACCACCGCCGAATACGATTACACCCACAAGAAGCAGACCGGCGGCAGCGGCCAATACGCGCGCGTCAAACTACGGGTAGCGCCGGACCCCGGCAAGGGTTTCGAATTCGAAAACGATGTCAAGCAGGGCGCTATTCCGAAGGAATTCATTTCGGCTGTTGAGAAGGGCGCCCGCGAGTCGCTGGAAGGCGGCATTCTGGCCGGCTATCCGATGGTAGACATTAAGGCCATTGTCTTCGACGGCGACTATCACGATGTGGATTCGTCGGAAATGGCGTTCAAGATCTGCAGTTCCATCTGCTTCAAAGAAGCCTGCAAGCGCGCCAAGCCGGTGCTGCTGGAGCCGGTGATGCGGGTGGAAGTGGTGGTGCCTGAAGAGTACATGGGCACCGTCAATGGCGATCTGAACTCGCGGCGCGGCCGTTTAGAAGGCACCGAAGTCCGGGGGACCACGCAGCTCATTAAAGCCATGGTTCCGCTGTCGGAAATGTTCGGCTACGCTACCGAGCTGCGCTCGCGCACGCAAGGCCGCGGCAGTTTCACCATGCACTTCGGGCAATACGAAGAAGTTCCCAAGAACATCTCGGAAGAAATCGTGGCGAAAGTTCAAGGAAGAGTGACGAAGTAAGGATTCAGAATTCAGAAGTCAGAATTTAGAAGGCAGGAGACTCGACATCCATGGCGAAGGAAAAATTTGACCGCAACAAGCCGCACGTGAACATCGGGACGATTGGGCATATCGATCACGGCAAGACGACGTTGACGGCGGCCATCACCAAGGTGCTGGCCAAGCACAACCCGAAGAATAAGTTCCGCTCGTTCGATTCGATCGACAACGCGCCGGAAGAAAAAGCCCGCGGAATCACGATCGCGGTGGCGCACGTGGAGTATGAAACGGCCAACCGGCATTATGCGCACGTGGATTGCCCGGGCCACGCCGATTACATCAAGAACATGATCACCGGCGCGGCGCAGATGGATGGCGCGATTCTGGTGGTCGCGGCCACCGACGGTCCGATGCCGCAAACGCGCGAGCATATTCTGCTGGCTCGTCAGGTGGGCGTGCCTTCTATCGTGGTGGCGCTGAACAAAGTGGACATGGTGGACGACCCCGAGCTGTTGGAACTGGTGGAGCTGGAAGTGCGGGAACTGCTGACCAAGTACGAGTTTCCGGGCGACGAACTGCCGGTAGTGCGGGTGAGCGCGCTGGGAGCGTTGAACGGGGAAGCGAACTGGGAAAAGTCGGTGGACGAGCTGATGGACAAGGTGGACAGCTATATTCCGCTGCCGGCTCGCGATATCGACAAGCCGTTCCTGATGCCGATTGAAGACATTTTCTCAATCCAGGGCCGTGGAACCGTAGTGACGGGCCGCATCGAGAAGGGAATTTGCAAAGTCGGCGAGGAAATGGAGATCGTGGGCTTCAAGGACACGCGCAAGACGGTTGTTACGGGCGTGGAAATGTTCAAGAAGCTGCTGGATGAAGGACGGGCCGGCGACAACGTTGGATTGCTGCTGCGCGGTATTGAAAAAGACGACGTGGAGCGCGGGCAGGTGATCGCGAAGCCGGGATCGATCAAGCCGCACAAGCGGTTCAAGGGCGAGATCGTGGTGCTGACCAAGGAAGAGGGCGGGCGGCACACGCCGTTCTTCAAGGGATACCGGCCGCAGTTTTATTTCCGGACCACGGACGTGACGGGCGTGGCGGAGTTGCCGGAAGGAACCGAGATGGTGATGCCGGGCGACAACGTCGGGCTGGTGATCGAGCTGATCACGCCGGTGGCCATGGACAAGGGATTGCGGTTTGCGATCCGCGAGGGCGGCCGGACGGTGGGAGCGGGAACGGTAACGGAGATACTTGAGTAGGTAGTGGGAGGTGGGGAGTAGGAAAGGCGAGGCCGGTTTTCCCACCACCCACCTCCTACAACCCACCACCGCGAGCGATCAAAGGGAGCGAGAAATTGAGTTTACGAGAACGCATTCGCATCCGCCTGAAGGCGTACGATCACCGGATTCTGGACCAATCGACCACCGAGATTGTCGACACGGCCAAGCGCACCGGTGCGTCGGTGGCGGGACCGATTCCGCTGCCGACCATCAAGAATCGCTACACCGTGCTGAGGTCGCCGCACGTGGACAAGAAGTCGCGCGAGCAGTTCGAAATCCGGACGCACAAGCGGCTGCTCGACATTCTCGAGCCGACCCAGGATACGGTGGATGCGCTGATGAAGCTGGATCTGCCGGCGGGTGTGGATGTGGAGATCAAGGCGTTTGGGAGAGGGAAATAGAATTCAGAATTCAGAAGTCAGAATTCAGAATTTCTAAGAGGTGTTCATGAGCCCAGGAATTTTAGGCAAAAAGATCGGGATGAGCCAGGTGTTCCGCGCCGACGGGCAGGTTGTTCCTGTCACGCTTTTGAAGGCCGGACCGTGCGTGGTGGTGCAGCGCAAAACGCCCACCATCCGATGGTTACGACGCCGTGCAGCTTGGATTGGTCGAGTTCGCGAAGGCTTCGCGCACCACCAAGCCCATTGCAGGCCACCTCAAGAAAGCCGCCGCCGACGGCGTGAAGTTCCTGCGTGAATTCCGCATGCGGCCAGGCGACGACGATCTGAAGCAGGGTGATCGCGTATTGGTGGATCAGTTCAAGCCGGCCGACAAGGTGGACGTGATCGGCGTCAGCAAAGGCCGCGGCTTTACGAGCATCATCAAGCGCCATCATTTCAAGGGTGGTCCGGGCAGCCATGGATCGATGTTTCACCGCGCGCCTGGATCCATCGGCGCCTCCAGCTTTCCGTCGCGCGTCTTTCCGGGAACCCGCATGGCCGGGCACTCGGGAGATCAGCAAGTGACGATTCGCAATCTGGAAGTGGTGGAAGTGGTGGCCGAGGAGAACGTGCTCATCATCAAGGGCGCAGTGCCGGGTCCCAATGGCGGCTATGTGCTGGTGAGAAGGGCCAAGAGGTAAGGTATGCCGAGCGTCGAGGTGGTCGATTTAAATAACGCGGTGGTGGGCTCGCTCGAATTGTCGGACGAAGTGTTCGACGCGCCGCTGAATAAGGATCTGCTGTATGAGGCAGTGCGGCACTCCCAAGCCGCGCGCCGCGGCGGAAACGCCAAGACCAAAACGCGCCACGAGGTTTCGGGCTCCGGCAAGAAGCTATGGCGTCAAAAGGGCACCGGACGCGCGCGCGTGGGTTCCATCCGTTCCCCGCTGTGGCGGCATGGCGGCACCACGCATGGGCCGCAGCCGCGCGATTACAGCTATAAGCTACCGCGCAAAATGCTGCTGGGGGCGCTGCGAACGGCGCTGTCGGCGAAACTGCGCGACGGTGAGCTAAGAGTGGTGCAGGAATTTTCTCTGGCCGATCACAAGTCCAAAGCGATGCGAGCCGTGCTGGATCTATTGGGCGCACCCAAGACCGTGCTGCTGGTGGACAACGGCGAAAATCGCAATCTGGCGCTGAGCGCTCGCAATCTGGCGGGCGTCAAGCTGGTTTCCAGCAAAGAAGTCGAGGTGTACGATCTGTTGGGTCACGCCGGCGTCCTGATATCGCAAGCGGCGGTGCAAAAACTGTCGGAGGCGCTGGCGAAATGACCATCTACGAAGTGATCAAGCGGCCCATCGTCACCGAAAAAGGCGTCGCCAAGAAGGACAACGAGGGCACGCTGTGTTTCGAAGTCGCCAGCGGAGCCAATAAGGTGCTGGTCAAAGCCGCCGTCGAGCAACTTTTCAAGGTGAAAGTGGCCGACGTTCGCACCGCGAACATCGAGGGCAAGCTGCGCCGGCGCGGCAGGTTTTCCGGCTACCGGCCGGACTGGAAGAAGGCCTATGTGCGGCTCAAAGCGGGCGAAAAGATTCCCGAGTACTCGGACATTTAGGTTTGGAGAGATAACGTCATGCCGATGAAGAGTTACAAACCGACCACGGCTTCGCGCCGCTTCATGAGCGTTGTTTCTCGCGACGAGATCACCAAGCAGACTCCCGAGAAATCGCTGGTGGTGGGAAAGAAGCGCACCGGCGGGCGCAATAGCGAGGGCCTGGTGTCATCGCGTTTTCGCGGCGGCGGGGCCAAGAAGGCTTATCGCACCATCGACTTCAAGCGCGACAAGTTCGGCATTCCAGCCAAAGTGGCGGCGATCGAGTACGATCCGAATCGCACGGCGCGCATCGCGCTGTTGAATTACGCCGACGGCGAGAAGCGCTACATCGTTTGTCCGGTCGGCCTCACAGTGGGCCGCACGGTGAGCTCGGGCGCCGAAGCCGACATTCTGATTGGAAACGCGCTGCCGCTCAAGAATATTCCTGCCGGCACGGTGGTTCACAACATCGAGCTGCGGCCCGGCAAAGGCGCTCAGATGGCGCGATCGGCCGGCGCGCAGGCGCAGTTGGTCTCGCGCGAAGGCGGCATCGCGCTGCTGAAGCTGCCATCGGGCGAAATCCGCCGGGTGCAGGTGGATTGCATGGCGACCATCGGCCAGGTGGGCAACGTGGAGCACGAAAACGAATCCCACGGCAAGGCGGGGAAGACGCGCTGGCTCGGCAAGCGCCCGCACAATCGCGGCGTGTCGATGAATCCGGTGGATCATCCGCATGGCGGCGGCGAGGGCAAGACTTCGGGCGGCCGGCATCCCGTGACTCCCTGGGGCCAGCCGACGCGGGGCTTCAAGACCCGCAACAACAAGCGCACTAATAAGTGGATCGTGAGCCGAAAGGCGAAGAAGTAATGACCGAGCAGGGATTCAATAAATGAGCAGATCACTCAAAAAAGGCCCGTTCATCGACGACCACCTCGCCAAGAAGGTGTCGGACATGAACGCCAAGAACGAAAAGAAAGTGGTGCGGACCTGGTCGCGGCGCTCCACCATTATTCCGGATTTCATCGGCCACACCCTGGGCGTCCACAACGGGAAGAAATTCATTCCGGTGTACATCACCGAAAACATGGTGGGCCACAAGCTGGGAGAGTTTTCGCCGACGCGAGTGTTCAAAGGGCATTCGGTGAAAGCCGCCGCGGCGCCAACGGAGAAGACCGCCAAGCCGGCCTAGGGGAAAAACGATGCAAGCCAAAGCAGAAGCCCGATATATCCGATCGTCGCCGCAGAAGGCGCGCCTGGTGGTGGATTTGATCCGCGGCCGTTCGGCTAATGAAGCGCGCATCATTTTGCGCCAAACCAACAAGCGCATGGCTCCGACGGTGCTGAAGGTTTTGGATTCGGCAATCGCCAACGCGGAAAATCGCAATAACGACGTGGATGTCGACGAGCTGGTGGTAAGCGAAGCGTATGTGAACGAGGGGCCTCGCCAGAAGCGCATTCGGCCCGCGCCGATGGGGAGAGCCTACCGGTATCAGCGGCGGACGTCCCACATCATCGTCAAGGTGAGCGACAAAAACGACGAACCAACCGTGGCAACAGCAAACCAGGAGAAGGCATAGTGGGACAGAAAGTACATCCGTACGGCTTTCGATTAGGCGTCACCAAAACCTGGCGATCGCGCTGGTTCGCCAAGGCGGATTACGCCCGGCTTTTGCGCGAGGACCTGGAGCTCAAGGGTTCGCTCCGCGAACGGCTGAAGGCCGCCGGTGTCAGCTCCATTGAAGTGGATCGCCCCGGCAACAAGCTGCGCGTCACCATTCGTACTTCGCGCCCGGGCATCATCATCGGACGCAAGGGCGCCGAAATCGAGAAGCTCAAAACCGAGCTCGCGAAAAAAACCAAGCGCGAAGTCTTCATCGATATTCAGGAAGTTCATAAGCCGGAATTGGATGCCCAGCTGGTTGCCGAATCCATCGCGCTACAGCTGGAAAAACGCGTGGCATTTCGTCGAGCCATGCGGAAAGCGGTCGATTCGGCGCTGCGCTTCGGATGCAAGGGCATCAAAGTCCGCGTTTCGGGCCGGCTGAACGGCGCTGAAATCGCTCGCAGTGAGTGGTATCTGCAAGGGCAGCTTCCGCTGCACACCCTGCGCGCCGACGTGGATTATGGGTTCGCGCAGGCCTACACCACGTACGGAGTCATTGGAGTAAAGTGCTGGACCTATAAAGGCGAGATCCTGGACGGCGGCCGCCGCGATTCTCTGAAGAACGAACCGGAACCGCGCCGTCAGCCATTGCGCGATCGCAGAGAGACGGCGTCCCCCAATGGGAGGATCGAGCGCCCCGCCGCCAATACCGGCGGAAACCGGAGGACCGCTCATGCAGGCCCCGCCCGAAGGCGCGGCCCCGCGGACTGCACCCATTCTGCCGCCGCTCGCTCCGCCGCAACCGAATTGGAAACAGGAATTGAAGCCTGAGACGTCTACGGGTTCGGGCCCGGCGTCGACGGGTAGCGGCAGTTCAGAGCCGCCCAAGAATTCGCAGGGATAACGGGTACAAAACGCCATGTTGATGCCAAAGAAGGTCAAGTACAGGAAACAGCAGCGCGGCCGCATGACCGGCAAAGCCTGGCGGGGTTCCAGTCTCGCGTTTGGCGAGTTCGGACTGAAAGCCATGCGCTGCGGTTGGATTACGGCTCGGCAGATTGAAGCCGCCCGTATCGCCATGACGCGCTTTATCAAGCGCGGCGGCAAGGTTTGGGTCCGCCTGTTCCCAGACAAGCCCATCACCAAGAAGCCGGCTGAAACTCGCATGGGCAAAGGCAAGGGCGCTCCCGAGCAGTGGGTCGCGGTGATCCGGCCGGGCAAGATTTTGTTTGAAATGGAAGGCGTTCCCAAAGCGACCGCGCAGGAGGCTTTCCGTCTGGCTGCCGGAAAACTTCCGCTGCCGACGAAGCTAGTGACCCGCGAAGACAACACCGGAGAATACACGATGAAAGCAGAAAAAAAATTCGGCAGCAGGATAGCGAGGAATTGCGACAGACAGGCGGCGGAGATCCGCGAGCAGAGTTTCCGCATCCGCTTCCAGTTGACCATGGGCCAAACCGACGGGCTGAAGAAGCTGCGGAGCATCAAGAAGGACCATGCTCGCATTCTTACCATTCTGCGAGACCGCGAGCTGCATCCGGAAACCGCGCCCGAGCCCGCCGCCAAGAAAAAGAAGAAGGGAAAGTAAGCCATGGCCAGCGCGGATACGGCAGAGAAGAAAATCGGCAACAAGAACGAAAAGGTCGGTCAGGTGGTTTCGGCCAAGATGACCAAGACCATCGTGGTGGAAGTCACCCGGCGCGTACCGCACCCGGTGTACAAGCGAATCATCAATAAGCGCAGCAAGTTTTACGCCCATGATGAGCAGCGGACCGCGCAAGTAGGCGACACCGTGCGCATCATCGAATGCCGGCCCGATGAGCAAGCTCAAGCGCTGGCGGCTGGGGGAAGTGCTCCGCAAGGCCGTGCAAGTTGCGGTGGAGCCCACCGCCGTGGATCTGGAAACCATACAATCCACCTCCGGATCGAAATCGCTGCGCGCCAATAGGGCCTCGCGCTAAAGAGCCCGGGAGGAAGTCATGATAGGAATGCGTACCATGCTGGAGGTGGCCGACAACAGCGGCGCCCGCAAGCTGATGTGCATTTTGCCGCGCGGCGGGGATCTGGGATTGCGCGCCGGTTTAGGTGACATTGTCACCGCGAGCGTGAAGGAAGCCACGCCCGAATCGCCCATCAAGAAGGGCAAGGTGGTGCGTTGCGTCATCGTACGGATGCGCAAGGAATCGCGGCGCAAGGATGGCACCTATATCCGGTTCGACTCCAACGCCGCTGTTCTTATCAATGACGTCGGCGAGCCGGTGGGTACCCGCGTGTTCGGCCCGGTGGCTCGCGAGTTGCGCGACAAGCGGTTCATGAAGATTGTTTCGCTTGCGCCGGAGGTCATCTGATGCCCAAAGCACCGATCGAAAAGACGTTCGTCAAGAGCAGGATTAAGAAGAACGACCAGGTGAAGGTGATCGCCGGACGCGACAAAGGCAAGACGGGCCGCGTGATTTCGGTGGATCGCTGGCGCGGCAAGCTGATTGTCGAAGGTGTATCGATGATCAAGCGTCATACCCGGCCCAATCCACAGCGGCAGATCAAAGGCGGAATCGCCGAGAAGGAAAGCGGCATCGCGATTTCGAACGTCATGGTGCTTACCTCGGGCGGCGTCCCCACCCGCGTGGCGTACAAGATGGAGCCCGCCGGCACGTCCACGCGACGAGTCCGGATCGCCCAGAAAAGCGGCGAAGTGCTCGACACTAAGGGATAACGAGCGAAGAGGAATGGAAGATGGCAGAAGCAAGACTCAGGCAGCATTATCAAAAAGAGCGTGGTTCCGGCGCTGGTGAAGGAGTTCGGCTACAAGAACGTGATGGCCGTGCCTAAGGTCGAGAAAGTGTCGGTCAACATCGGCTTGGGAGAAGCCACGCAGAACGCCAAGCTCATGGACGGCGCGGTGAACGAGCTGGGCCAGATTGCCGGACAAAAGCCGGTGGTCACCAAAGCCAAGAAGTCCATCGCCGCTTTCAAGCTGCGCGAAGGAATGTCGATCGGCGCCATGGTTACGCTGCGCGGCGACCGGATGTACGAATTCCTGGATCGGCTGATGAATGTGGCGCTCCCGCGCGTCCGCGATTTTCGCGGCGTGTCCAGCAAATCGTTCGACGGCCGCGGCAATTATACGCTGGGCGTCCGCGATCAATTGATTTTTCCCGAGATCGACTACAACAAGGTGGAGAAGGTCAAGGGCATGAATATTTCCATCACCACCAGCGCGAAGACCGATGCCGAGGGTCTGGCGCTGCTGCGGCACATGGGGATGCCGTTCAGGCAATAAGAAGAATTCAGAAGACAGAATTCAGAATAGGGAACACATGGCAACGACAGCGAAGATCGCGAAAGAAGACAAGACCAGAGCCAGGATCGTAGCGGACAAAGCCGCTAACAAGAGCACTCCGCCGCGGGTGAAGATCCGTTTGCGTAACCGCTGTTTCCGCTGCGGCCGGCCACGCGGATACATTCGCAAGTTCAATCTGTGCCGGATCTGTTTCCGCCAACTCGCTGTCGCGGGCGAGGTCCCCGGTGTTATCAAGGCGAGCTGGTAAGGAAAGGAGCTCCGGAGTAGAACATGGCCATAACCGATCCTATCGCCGACATGCTGACGCGCATTCGCAATGCGCAGTCGGCGCGCCATCCCAAGGTGGATGTGCCTGCCTCCAAGCTCAAAATGGAGATCGCGCGCATCTTGAAGGAAGAAGGTTTCATCGTCAACTTCAAGCTGGCCGACGAAGGCGCCAAGCGCAGCATCCGCATCTATCTGAAGTACACGCCCGGCAACGTGCCGGTGATCTCCCGGATCGAGCGCGTTTCGCGCCCCGGATGCCGCGTGTATGTCGGGAGCCAGGAAGTCCCCAAAGTGCTGGGCGGGCTCGGCATCAATATTTTGACCACGGCGCGCGGCGTTATGACCGGCTCCAGCGCGCGCAAGGAACGCGTGGGCGGAGAGGTCCTCTGCCAGTTGTGGTAGCAAAGGTAAACATATGTCGCGAGTAGGCAAAAAACCCATTCCGCTGCCCAAGGGCGTCAAGATCAACATCGGTTCCGAGATGTTGGTCGAGGGCCCCAAGGGCACGTTGCATGTCCCGATTCCGCAAGGCATCCAAGTCCGGCAGGCCGACGGCAATCTCGAGATTCTGCGCGATTCCGATCAGCGCGCCGCTCTGCATGGCCTGACGCGCGCGCTTGCGGCAGCCGCGGTCACGGGCGTTTCCACCGGCTTCATACGCGAGCTGGATATCACAGGCACCGGCTATCGCGCCGACGTCAAAGGCAAGATTGCGACGTTCACCCTGGGCTACTCGCACCCCATTGAAGTGCTTTTGCCGGATGGAGTGGACTTGAAAATCGACAAGCAGACCCATCTGGTCCTGTCGGGCTACGACAAGCAGATGGTGGGACAGGTGGCGGCCAACATCCGGTCCTTGCGTCCGCCCGATCCGTACAAGAACAAGGGCGTTCGATACACCGGCGAACTGCTTCGCAAGAAGGCCGGCAAGACCGCGGGAGCAACGGCGAAATAATATGGCGAAATCTTCCAAGAACATTGTTCGCGTTCGTGTTCACACGCGCATCCGGCTGAAGCTGAAGGGCAGCGAGGAGCGTCCGCGCCTGGCCGTATTCCGCAGCTTGAAACATATTTATGCTCAGGTGATCAACGATCGCGAGGGCCGCACGCTGGTGGCCGCCTCATCTGGTGAAAAAGCTTTGGGTGGTGAAAAGGCTTCGGGCGACAAGAAATCGGGCGGCGAAAAGAAATCGGGCGCAGTCACGGGCGGCAATCTGGCGGGCGCTAAAGAAGTCGGCAAGCTGATTGCCGAACGCGCCAAGTCCAAAGGCATCAGCAAAGTGGTATTCGATCGCGGCGGGTATCTCTATCACGGGCGCGTCAAGGCCCTGGCGGATGCCGCGCGTGAAGCAGGATTGGAGTTTTAACTTACATGGCGGCAACACCCACGACAAAACGAATCGACGCCAACACCTTGAACCTCAAGGAGCAGGTGGTGTCGATTAATCGCGTCACCAAAGTCGTCAAAGGCGGCAAGAACCTGAGCTTTTCCGCTCTGGTTGTCATTGGTGATCCGGGCGCGAAAATCGTCGGCTTCGGCACCGGCAAGGCCAAGGAAGTCCCGGCCGCGATTAAGAAGGGCATTGAAGCGGCCAAGAAGAATCTTCGCAAGGTCAACGTTCTCGAGACCACCATTCTGCACATGGTCCTGGGACGCTTCGGCAGCGGCCTGGTGCTGTTGAAGCCGGCTCCGGAAGGGACCGGTGTCATCGCCGGCGGTCCGGTGCGCGCGGTCATTCAAGCGGTCGGCATTACCAACGTACTCACCAAGTCCATCGGCTCGCGCAATCCGCACAACGTCGTCAAAGCCACCATCAACGCGCTGGAACAATTGCGCGACCGGGCGCAAGTCTCCGACATGCGCGGGCTGGCGCAGGAGAAGGTGGGCTAAGCCATGGCTGTCGTTAAGGAAGGCACCATCAAAATCAAACTGATCGGCAGCCCGATCTGTTGCCCCGAAAAGCATAAGGTGATCGTGCGATCGCTCGGGTTGAAGAAAATGAACCGCATTGTGGTTCGGCCGGACAACGCCGCTTTCCGCGGCATGGTGCTCAAGATCCCGCACCTGCTGGCTATCGTTACGGAGCCGCAGCCGGCCAAACCGCCCGCCACAGAGCCGCGACCGTCAGGGAGCCGGAGTAAAAAATCATGAACCTCAGCGATCTTCGCCCGCCGCGCGGGCAAAAACAAAAGAAGCAGCGCATCGGACAGGGCATGGGCACCGGACGCGGCAAGTATTCCGGCCGCGGCGCAAAAGGCGCGCGATCCATTTCCGGCTACAGCATCATGCGCGGTTTCGAGGGCGGCCAGATGCCGCTGCACCGCCGTCTGCCCAAGCGCGGGTTTACCAACATTTTCCGCGAAGAGTATGCCATCGTGAATGTGGGCCGGCTGGAGCAGTTGGAAGGCGACGCGTTCGATCCGGGCCGGCTGCTCGAACTCGGCGTGATTAAGAAGCTGGGCGCCGGACTCAAAGTGCTCGGCTCCGGCGACCTCACCCGCAAGTTGAACGTGCGCGCGCACGTATTTTCAAAATCGGCTCTGGAGAAAATCGAGAAGGCCGGTGGCAGTGGAAACGTCATCGGAAGCGAGTAAGTAACAGCGGATCGAGGTAGGCCCGAAAGGTAGGCCTAAGAGGTAGGCAAAAGATGAAGCTGCTCGACACCATCGCCAGTATGTTCCGGATTCCGGACCTGCGGAAGCGCATCTTCTTCATGCTGGGTTTATTGGCCGTGTACCGCTTCGGCGGGCATGTCCCGACTCCCGGGATCGACGGCAAACGGCTGACGGAGTTTTTCCAGCAGAATTCGGGATCCCTGTTCGGTTTCATCGATATGTTCAGCGGCGGCAATTTCCGCCGTCTCACCATTTTTGCCCTGGGCATCATGCCCTACATCACGGCGTCCATCATTCTGCAGCTGCTCACCGTGGTGGTTCCCACGCTCGAAAAACTGCAGAAAGAGGGTGAACTCGGCCGCCGCAAGATCACCCAGTGGACCCGCTACCTCACCATCATCCTGGCGCTGGTGCAGTCCTTCGGTATTGCCATGGCGCTCCAGAAATCGGGCGGCGGTTTCGTTCTGAATCCGGGTATCGGCTTTATATTGATGACCATCATCACGCTCACCGCCGGCACCACCTTCATCATGTGGCTGGGCGAGCAGATCACCGAGCGCGGTATCGGCAACGGCATGTCTTTGCTGATCTTCACCGGTATCGTAGTCGGCCTCCCGCGAGCCATCGACAATATTTACGATCACGTGTTCAAAGTGCGCGATTGGACGCCTATCCACTTAATCATCATTTTGTCCGTCATGGTCGCGGTGGTGGCGTTCATTGTGTTGGTGGAGCGCGGCGAGCGGCGCATCCCGGTGCAGTACGCCAAACGCATCCAGGGCCGCCGCATGATGGGCGGGCAATCCACGCACCTGCCCCTCAAAGTCAACGCGGGCGGCGTGATCCCGGTGATTTTCGCTTCTTCGCTGCTGGCCTTCCCGCAGACGCTCACCAACTGGGGCGTGGTGAAGAACAGCCCCATCCTCAGCGGCATGCTGGAATCCATCGCCGGCAACCAGCCGCTGTACTATTTGTTGTTCTGCGTTCTGATCATTTTCTTCTGCTTCTTCTACGTCAACATCATTTTCAATCCCAGCGAAGCGGCGGACAACATGCGCAAGTACGGCGGATTTATCCCCGGCATTCGTCCCGGAAAGAATACCGCCGACTACATGAACAAGATCCTGACCAAGATCACCATGGTGGGCGGCCTGTATCTCTCGGTCCTCTCGCTGATTCCGCAGATCATGATCGCCGGCATTAAGCTGCAACGCCTGCCGCCCGCGGCCTTAGGCAACTTTATCGATACTTATTTCCCGCGCTGGCTGCTGGACGGGCTGAACGTCACGTTCTTCTTTGGCGGCACGTCGCTGCTGATCGTGGTGGGCGTCGCCATGGATACTGTCAACCAGGTGGAGGCGCAGTTGATCATGCGGCATTATGAGGGTTTCACGCCGCGTTCCGGCCGGATTCGCGGCCGTCGCAGCAGTGTGTCCTAAGCTGATGATTTTGCGCTATTATAGTTTTATCAGCCATTTCCCTTACCGGGCTCGGTGTGTGCCTGGTCCCGGAATTGCAGTCGCTGGAGATGATTATCCGTAAGAACCGCAACGAGTTGGATCAGATGCGCCGCAGCGGCATGCTGGTCTGGAAGATCCTGCAGGACCTCTCGCAAATGGTCCAGGAGGGCGTCACTACCCAGGATCTGGAAGTTGCGGCGGAAAAAATGATGAAGGATGCGGGCGCCAAGCCGGCCTTCAAGGGTTATTACACGCCGGCGGCCGGCAGCAAATATCCGTATGTGCTGTGCACATCGGTGAACGATCAGATCGTGCACGGCATGCCGTCGGTGAAGACGAAATTGAAGAAGGGCGACATCGTTTCTATCGATACCGGCGTCCAGTTGAACGGCTATTTCGGCGACTCGGCCGTGACGGTGCCGGTGGGCGAGATCAACGAATCGGCTAAGAAGCTGCTGAAAGTGACTAAGGAATCGCTCGAGTTGGCCATCGATAAGGCGCGGCCGGGCAACCGGCTGTTCGACATTTGCGGGACCGTTGAGCAGCACGTGGTGGGCAACGGATTTTCGGTGGTTCGCGAGATGGTGGGCCACGGCATAGGCACCAAGTTGCACGAGGAGCCGCAAGTGCCCAATTATGTGGATCGCCGCAACGAGAATCCGCGGCTGAAGGAAGGCATGGTTCTGGCTATTGAGCCGATGGTGAATGCCGGCGCGGCCGATATGCGCGTCCTTCAGGATAAGTGGACGGCGGTGACCAAGGATCATTCGCTGTCGGCCCATTTTGAGCATTGCGTGGCTGTGACCGCGGATGGACCGTGGGTTTTAACGCGGCCGTGACAGCGGTGGAGGCGTTGGTGGTCGAGCTGCTGCCCAGCGCGATCGTGAAAGTGAAGTTGGAGAACGAAGCCGTGGTTCTGGCCCATGCGGCGGGCGCGGCGAAGACGAATTTTGTGAGAGTTCGGCCAGGTGATCGCGTCGAGGTGGAGTTATCGCCCCACGATCCGGGCCGCGGAAGAATAATTCGGAAATTGTAGGGCGGGCACTTGCCTGCCGGGAGAAAGACATGAAAGTTCGAGCGTCCGTCAAAAAGATGTGCGACAAATGCAAGGTGATCCACCGCGAGGGTGTGGTGCGGGTCATCTGCACCAATCCGAAACATAAGCAGCGGCAGGGTTAAGGTCAGGAGCCAAAGGAAAAACTATGGCGCGTATCGCAGGCGTGGATTTGCCTAACAAGAAGCGGGCCGATATCGGTCTCACCTACATTTACGGCATCGGGCGGACGCGAGCGCTTTCGCTCCTCTTTCGAGCGAACGTGGACTCCACCAAGAAGGTCGCCGACCTCACCGAGGACGAAATCAACCGCGTTCGTACGCTGATCGAAAACGAAGGATCGGTGGAAGGCGATCTTCGCAAGGAACTCTCGATGAATATCAAGCGCCTCATCGAGATGGGTTCCTATCGCGGCCTGCGCCATCGCCGCGGCCTGCCCGTGCGTGGCCAGCGCACCCATACCAACGCCCGCACCCGCAAGGGCCCGCGCCGCGGAACCGTGGCCAACAAGAAGAAAGCGACCGGCAAGACCTAAGGACAAAAAATGGCAAAAGCCCCTGCAAAAACCACGAAGAAGAAGACTTTCAAGAAGAAGGAAAAGAAGGTGGTGTCCAATGGCCTGGTGCACGTCCAGGCTTCGTTCAACAACACCATCGTGACCTTCACCGATCTGGTGGGCAACGTTCTGGCCTGGTCGAGTTCCGGTTCGCTCGGATTTCGAGGCTCGCGCAAGGGCACGCCCTTTGCCGCACAGCAGGCGTCGCTGACGGCCGCCAATAAAGCCAAGGAATACGGACTCCGCTCGGTGGAAGTCCGAGTCTCGGGGCCCGGCGCCGGCCGCGAATCGGCCGTCCGCGCTCTGGCAACGGTAGGAATTGAAGTCAAAGCAATCAAGGATCGAACCCCGATCCCGCATAACGGCTGCCGGCCGCCCAAGAAGCGCCGGGTTTGATGTGGTGGGTGGTGGGGGGTAGGTGGTGGGAAAGAGCTTTTCCTACGACCCACCTCCCACAACCTGCCGCCTGTAGTAAGCAGGACGAAGGCCTCGGCCGTAAACTGCACCTTGAGAAGTAGAAAGGTTTAACGAAGCATGGCGAGATACAATGGCCCCGTTTGCCGGCTATGCCGGCGCGAGGGCATGAAACTGTTCCTAAAAGGGGAGCGCTGCCACACTGAAAAGTGCGCCATCGAAAAGCGCAACTTCCCTCCCGGCCAGCACGGCAAGGATCGCAAGCCGAAAATTGTCGGCTATGGCCTCCAGTTGCGTGAGAAGCAAAAGGCCCGCCGCTACTACGGCTTGATGGAGGGACAATTCCGCAATCTGTTTGAGCGCGCCTTCCGCACCAAAGGCGTCACCGGCGACAATATGCTCAGCTCGCTCGAGCGGCGTCTGGACAACGTAGTCTATCGCATGGGCTTCGGCACCAGCCGCAGCCAGGCCCGCCAGTTGGTCCGTCACGGCCATCTGGTGGTCAACGGCCGCAAGGTCAACATTCCCTCGTTTGAGTGCAACGTAAACGACGTCATCGAAATCCGCGAGAAAAGTAAAAACAATCCCACTATTCTGGCTGCCCGCGACGCCACCGCACACGCGCCCTCGCCTAACTGGCTCGAAGTCGACCGCGATAATCTGAAGAGCCGCGTGATCGCCCAGCCCAAGAGAGAAGAACTCGTCCAGATCCAGCTCAACGAGCAGTTGATCGTCGAGTTGTACTCGAAGTAGGCAACAGGAAATTTGAGGAAACTCCTATTATGTTTAAAGGTTTTCAGAAGCCCAAGCGATTAATCGCCAACACCGAAACGCTCACCGAGCGCTACGGAATGTTCACCGCCCAGCCCTTTGAACGCGGGTTCGGCGCCACCATCGGCACCGGTTTGCGCCGCGTGCTGCTCAGCTCCATCGAAGGCGCCGCTATCACCTCCATACGCATCGAAGGCGTGGCTCACGAGTTCAGCCCCATCCCCGGCGTGGTGGAGGATGCTACCGACATCATCCTCAACCTCAAGCAAGTGCCCTTCAAGATGAGCGGCGAAGGGGTGCGGATCGCGCGCCTCCGCGTCGATCGTCCCGGCCAGGTGCTGAGCGGCCAAATCGAAACCGACGCCGATGTCGAGGTGTTGGATCGCAACCTGCCCATCGCCACGGTTGGCGAGGGCGGCAAATTGAGTATCGAAATGAGACTCAAGACCGGCCGCGGCTATGTCGCCGCCGATCGCAACTACGACGAAGATCTGGCCTTAGGCTACATTCCGATCGATTCGGTGCATTCGCCCGTCCGCAAAGTAAACTTCTCGGTCGAGGCCGCACGCCTGGGTCAAATGACCGACTACGACAAGCTCACTCTCGAAGTCTGGACCAACGGAGCCATTTCTCCGCAGGACGCCATCGGCCAGGCCGCCAAGCTCCTCAAGGATCACATGGCGATCTTCATCAACTTCGAAGAGCTGCCCGAAACCGCCGAAGAGCCCGCCGAGCGCGGCGCGGGGCAAATGAACGAAGTGCTCAACCGTTCCGTCGAGGAGCTGGAGTTGAGCGTGCGCTCCTACAACTGCCTGAAGAACGCCAACATACAAACCATCGGCGATCTGGTGCAGAAGACCGAAGCCGAAATGCTGCGCACCAAGAACTTCGGGCGCAAATCGCTCAATGAGATTAAGGAAATCCTCTCGAACCTGGGCCTGACTTTCGGAATGAAGTTCGACGCGCAGGGCCGTTTAGTTGCCCCGCCGGCCTCTCTGACGCATTTCGGTGGTGTGGGTGACGAGCTCGGCGACCTGGATGAGGCGGCTGAATAGTCATGCGCCACGGAAAGGCGGGCTACAAACTCAAACGCAATGTCGCCGGGCGCAATTCCCTATTGCGCGGACTGGTGACCAGCGTCATCGAAAACGATTTCGCCATCACTACCGTTCCGAAGGCTAAGGCCATTCGGCCCCTGGTGGACAAGATGATCACGCTTGCCAAGGCGGATACGTTGCATTCGCGCCGGCAGGCGGCTGCTTTCCTGCGCACACCCGCGTCGGTGAAGAAGCTGTTCGATAAACTCGGAACCAAGTTCGGACAGCGCAACGGCGGTTACACGCGCATCGTCCGCTTGGGCTGGCGCAAGGGCGACGGCGCCGAGCTAGCCAAGATCGAGCTGATGGGCACCGAGCTGGTCAAACGCGCCGCTGAGCGCGCCAAGCGCCGCGAAGAACGCCTCAAGGCAATCCACGAAGGCCGCGAAGGCGAAGAAGGCGAGCAAGAAGAATCGTAGCCGCGGGGACCAGGCTCACCACCAGCCCCGCCATGACGTCTGCTGCGTAGTGATAGCGGCCATAGATGGTCGCCAGCGCCACGCTTACCGCGTAGCCCAACATCGCCCGGCCGATTCGTCTGCGCTCCGGCAGATAAGCGAACAGCGCCCACGCCGCCGAGAATGCCGACGATACGTGCGCGCTCGGAAACACGCTGGAGTGGATCCCGAAGTCGCCGACCAGCCACAGATTCAATTTGCGCACCACGCTCGAGACGTTCGGCAGGTCGGTCCCTCCGAACGCAACTCTCGGCGGATCCGACGGAAAGTACGGAAACAGCGCATAGGCCAGCAGTGTGCCCAGCAAGTACGGGAACAAAACTTCGTTCACGCGTTCCCGCCGGTGTTCTATATACAGAATCGCCACCACGAATGGCGCCACCGCGTAAACCAGCGTATAACAAAGCTCCAAATACAGGGGTCCTGTTGCGCGTAGCGCTTCAATCGCTCGCTGCAATCCGTCCCGGTGGAGGATCACCCGATCCCATTCCACCCAACGCAGCTCCAACTGGAAGTTGCGCGGTGACGCCGAGAACCAATCCATCTCGCGATACGCCACCAGGATCAGCGCCACTGGGACCCAATCCCGCAAGATGCTGAAAATCTCGGCGTGGGCGCCCGCTTCACCATGCGCCAGCGCTAGAAACAGAGCCGCGACCAGCACGTCCAGCAGGAACGGCCGCCAGTTGATGGATAGACCGAGCGGAAAGCGCAGAGAGATCGCGGCGACATAGCCGAAATAGATTATCAGGAGCCATTCCGCGCTCCGCAGTTTCATGAGCGTGCTGCGCCCAACCTGATCAGCTGCTCGGCGTGCTTCAACGCTTCCGCCGTCACCTTCTGGCCCGACAGCATGCGGCCGATCTCGCGAGTCCGCGCCTCGCCCGTCAGCTCCTCGATCTCCGCCACCGTCCGTCCCTTCACCTCGCGTTTTTCCACCGAGTAATGATGGTCGGCGAATCCCGCCACCTGCGCGAGATGCGTCACGCACAGCACTTGGTTTACGTCCGCCAGTTTCTTCAACCGGCGCCCCACGGCTTCCGCCACGCCGCCGCCGATCCCGCTGTCGATCTCATCGAACACCAGCGTCCGTGGCACGCCCTTCGCTTTCCCCGCGTGCCCCAGCGACGTTCTCAGCGCCAGCGCGATTCTTGAAAGCTCGCCGCCCGAGGCCACTTTGTCCAGCGCCCTGGGCTCCTCGCCGGCATTCGCCGAAATCAGAAACTCAACGCTATCGGCGCCATCCTCCGACCAGGCCGCCTCCCGCACCTCAATGCGAAATACCGCGCTTTCCAGCGCCAGTGAATCCAGCTCGGTCTCTACTTTCTTCGCCAGCTTTTCAGCACCCGCCTTGCGCGCCTTGGTCAATGCCCCCGCGCACTTCGCATAGGCTGCGCTTCCCTGCGCCAGTTCCTGTTCCAGCTTGGCTTTGCGATCGCCCGCGGTCTCGATCGCCTCCATCTTCGATCGGACATCCAGCCCGAACGCCAGCACGTCGTCCAGACTGCTCGTTACTGATGTGCCACCGTATTTTCGCTTCAGCCGCTCAATCAAGGCCAGCCGCGCTTCCAGTTCGTCCAGGCGCTTGGGGTCCGCCTCCAGTTTGTCCAGGTAATCGCGAATCGCATCCGACCCTTCATCTACTCCGATCGCGGCGGCGCGCAGCGTCTCCGCCACTCGCAACAAGCTTGCGTCGATCCTCGCCAGATCCTCCAGCTTTTTCAGCGCCGTTCGAAGCTGCGACGCGACGCTCTCCTCGGCCTCGTACAAAGCGCTGTACGCCAAGTTCGCATTCTCCTGGAGCTTGGCGACATTGCGCAGCACCGCGCGCTCCTGCTCCAGTTGCACGTCTTCGCCCGGCCGCAACGCCGCCGCGTCAATCTCGTTACGCTGGAAACTCCAGAGATCCGCCATCCGCAGCCGTTCCTGTTCGGACCGGTTCAGCTCCTCCAGTTCGTTCTCCACTGCTTTCCAGCGCCGGAACAAATCGGATACCTCACCGCGTTGGGCCGCGAGCGCCGCGAACTCATCCAGCGATTGCAGCTGCGCCGCGCTCGAGAAAAGTTGTTGCTGCTCGTGCTGCCCGTGAATATCGCCTAAAAACGGCGCGATCTCCCGCAGGAGCGCCACCGTGACAGGCCGGTTTCCAAGGAAGGCCCGCGACTTGCCCCCAGCCAGAATTTCGCGCTCAATCAGCAGCTCGCCGTCTTCCACCGGCACGCCCGCCCGCTCCAGCAGGCCCTCGAAAACCGGCCCTTGCGGCGCCTCGAAGATGGCAGCCACTCGCGCGCGTTCCGTATCCGAGCGCACCATGTCGGCCGACGCCCGGCCGCCCAAAACCAGCCCAAGTGCATCCACCACAATGGATTTGCCGCTCCCGGTCTCGCCCGTCAACAGGTTCAGTCCGGCGTGAAACTGCACCCGGACGCGTTCCACGACGGCGTAGTTCTCCACCACCAGTTCGAGCAACACTCGATGAAATTATACGAGGTTTTCGCCCGTCTAAAGATCGGTAGAGTTCTCCACTGGGGATGGATTTGCGTCATACTGTAAAACAGAACCGTACCGTCATGTTTTTTATGCGTTCAATGATCGTGACCGCGCGATATCATGTTTGTGTCAGGCATTCGGTAAGCCGGAAGGAGCTTGGTTGATACTTTCGACAGTGGGCGGCCTGTTCTTGCAACTGAATACTTGGGACCTGGTGCAAAGCATGGGTCCGCTGCCAAAGGCGGTCCTGGGAATTTTGGTTTTGTTGTCGCTGGTCTCGTGGGCGGTGATCTTGTCGAAGTGGGCCTCGTTCCGCCGCGCTCGTTCCTCCAACCGCTCGTTTTTGCGCGCGTTCCGCAAGGCCCCGGCGCTCGACACCATCGCAGCCGCCAGCGAGCAATTCCGCCGCTCTCCGCTGGTAGTGGTTTTCGACTTCGGCTACAGCGAGGTATCGCGCCAGATGAAATCGCGCGGCAGTGTCACGAATCCCCTATCGCTCGAACGCACATTGCAGCTCGGGATGAGCGAAGAGCTCACGCGTCTGGAGCGCAACATGCCCATGCTCGCCACCGCCGCTACGGTATCGCCATTCATTGGTCTTTTCGGAACGGTGTGGGGCATCATCGATGCGTTCCAGCAGCTCAGCACCGCCGGGGCAGCCAGCCTCCGGGCCGTCGCGCCAGGCATTTCCGAAGCCCTCATCACCACCGCCATGGGTCTATTTGTAGCCATCCCGGCAGCTATTTTCTATAACCTCTTCGGCAGCGCCATCAAGGAATTCGGCGCGCGCATGGAAGACTTTCAGCTCGAGTTTCTGAACCTTACCGAGCGCACTTTGGAGCGATGAGTCACTGAGATGGCCTTCTCACTTAACAGTTCCAGTGGGCTTCGGCGCGGCCGTTCGCGCGGCACCCCCTCGCTCGCCGAGATCAACATCGTTCCCCTTGTTGACGTGGTTCTGGTGCTGCTGATCATTTTCATGCTGACCGCCCATGTCATGGAGTTCGGCCTGCAAGTGGAAGTTCCCAAGGTGAAGCCCGCCAAGGAGAACATCCAGGATCTTCCGGTGGTTCAGATTTCGAAAGAAGGCACCACCTATTTGAACGAGCGGCCCGTGAACATCAACCTGCTGGCCGATGAAATCCATAGGCGCTTTCATACGGCGACGTCGGTCTATTTGCGCGCCGATCGCCGCACGCCATTCGATCCTATTGCCCAAGTCATAGCCACGCTCGGCGATGCCAAGCTGGCGGTCAATGTGGTAACACAACCGGAAGATCAGACCGATAAGCGTAGATAAGTAAGCGTAGATAAGATGGATCAACACGCCGACATCCTCGATCAGCAAGAATCGCTCGGCGGTCCGTTCGTTCAATCCGTATTGCTGCACGCCGCCATCGCCGCGGCTTTGATTGTCTCCACGATCAGCTTTCAGCACTCGCGAGAAGTGTGGGGATCGTCCAATACCAGTGCGGGCACTGCCGTCACCGTGAATGCGGTGAAGAGCATTCCGCTTCCCTCGCGCACCGGCATCGTGAATCCGGTCGCGAACGACACTGAATCGCAAGTGCCGCAAGCGCCCAAGCCCGAACCCAAGAAACAGGTCAAGGTGCCCGACGATGCCATCCCGCTCAAGAGCCGCCTCGCCAGGAAGCAGCCCCGGCCTCAGGCGTTACAGCGCTACCGTCCAGAGCCGCCGGTGCAAAATCAGGTATTCAGCCATGAGGCGCCGGCCGCAGTTTCGCCGATGTTCCAAAAGCCCGGTTCCGGTGGCGTGGGTGTTGGTCCCAACAGCGCCTTCGGAAATCAGTTTGGCGCCTACGCCGACTTGGTGGTCCAGCGCGTAACCCAAAAATGGCAGACCAACGGCCTCGCCGGCATGCGTCTGCCAATGGCCGTGATCACTTTCGATATTTTGCGCGACGGTTCGGTGAAGAATGCGCAAATTTCCCAGCGCAGCGGAAACAGCACGCTGGATTATTCCGCGCTTCGCGCCGTCATGGACGCAGGTCCGTTTCCTCCGCTTCCGCCCCAATATAGCGGTAGCTCAACCAACGTGGAACTCAGGTTTCAACTACAGCAATGAAACGAAATACTCTCCTCACAATTCTGGTTGCGGGTGCGAGCGCGGCGGTCTCTGCGTACGGCCAGGGCGGTATCGTAGGCAACGTCGGCAAGACCGGCGAAAAGCCTACCATCGCCGTCCCCGATTTTCGCGGCGCCGGCGACTCGCAAAAATTCATGGGGGTTTTCAACAGCACGCTCTTCAACGATCTGCAAAACTCGGGCCAGTTGAAGTTGATCGCCAAGACACTGTATCCGGTGCAGGTTCCGCAACAGCCTTCCGACTTCCGGCAGGGTGGCCCTGCTTTCGCCGATTGGTCCGGTCCGCCGCCCAACGCCAACTACCTCGCGTTCGGCTACACCGCGACGCAGAACAACCAGATCGTTCTGTATGGATGGCTCTTCGATGTACGCCAGTCCAACCCGACCTCCGCGCAATTAATCGGCAAGATCTATCTCGGTTCGCTGGATGAAGCCGGCTCGCGCAAAGTCGCGCAGGAATTCGCCGCCGACATCCTGAAACAGTTCGGCGCCACCAGCCTGATTGGCACCCGGATTTATTTCGTCTCCGACCGCAGCGGCCACAAGGAGATCTGGTCGATGAACTACGACGGTTCCGATCAGAAGCAGTTCACTAACTACGGGTCCATCACGACGTTCCCGGCCGTCTCTCCCGACGGTACTAAGATCGCCTTCACCACTTATCCCGTTCTCGCCTCTTCCAGGAACGCGAACGCAGCGCAATTCAGCAAGCAGAACCAGAATCTCGGACAGCCGCAGATCTATGTGCATTCGCTCGAGAGCGGACGCAAGCTGGTCTACTATAACCAGCAAGCTTCCATGAACGCCGCGTCCGATTTTCTGCCGGACAGCCGCCACTTGCTTATTTACTCCACCGCCAACGGAGGGTTTTCGCAAATCTACGAAACCGATATCGACGGCGCGGACCTGCACCGCATCACCCACTCCGGATCTCTGGAAGTGGAGCCGAAAGTGAATCCCAAGACCGGTCAGGATCTCGTGTTCGTCTCCGGGCGCGGCGGCACTCCGCAAATATATAGAATGAGTATTGATGGAACGGATGTGTCGCGGTTGACCACCGGTGAGGGTGACGCCGTGAATCCCGCGTGGGCCCCCGATGGCCAGCACATAGCGTTTTCGTGGACGCGTGGATTTGAACCGGGAAATTTCAACATCTTCATCATGGATGTCGCCAGCCGCGACGTCGTGCAACTGACCCATGGCGCCGGACGCAACGAAAATCCGAGCTGGGCTCCCGATGGCGTTCATCTGGTCTATTCGTCCAAGCGCGGAAGAACAACGCAGATTTACACCATGCTGGCCGACGGCAGCCAGGTGCAGGCGCTCACCACGCAAGGAAATAACGAAAAACCTGTTTGGAGTAAGTCAACACAATAAAGAAAGAGATCCACCAAGAGGAGATTCTCAGGATGAGAGACAGTTTCAGATTGCATGCTTCCAAACTCGGCGCGGTGACGTTAGTCGCGCTACTGTTGTTCGCTGCGGGTTGCGGCCCGAAGAAAGTTCCACCACCACCGCCACCACCCCAGCCGCGCGGGGAAGTCGCTCCGCCGACTTCGGCAGGGCCGGTGATCAACAGCTTTACTGCTGAACCGTCCACCATTGAGCCAGGACAATCCTCCACGCTGCGGTGGTCCATTAGCGGCGCCACCGACATGTCTATCGATCACGGCATCGGCGCGGTCCAAAGCCAGGGGCAGCGTCAGGTCTTCCCCAGAACCAGCACCACCTATGCGCTGACCGTGCGCGGGCCCGGTGGGATGGACTCGCGTTCCGTCACCGTGGAAGTGAGCAATGCTCCACCGCCGCTGCCGCCGCCTTCCACGCCCCGGCTCTCCAGCGCCGACCTGCTGCAGCAGCAAGCCCAGGATGCGTTCTTTGATTACGACATGAGCGAGGTCCGCGCCGATGGCCGCGATGCCCTCACAAAAGACGCCGCGTTGCTCAAACAGATCTTCCAGCAGGATCCGAACTTCTCGGTAGTGGTGGAAGGCCACTGCGACGAGCGCGGCTCCGCCGAGTACAACCTCGCGCTGGGCGACCGTCGCGCCACCGCCGCCAAGGATTTCCTGGTCCAACAGGGCGTCCCGGCGGATCGCTTGAAAACTATCAGCTACGGCAAGGAGCGCCCGCAATGCACCGAAGCGAGCGAGAATTGCTGGCAGAAGAATCGCCGCGCCCATTTGTCGGCCGGCCAATGAGTGGAATAAATCAACCGCGGGGCGCTTTTGGCGCGCCTCTCGGACTACAGGAGTCTTTATGAGTTTGTCTCGTGTCGCCATCCTGCTTTTCGCGCTGTCACCTTTTGCCTTCGGCGCCAGCAAGGAGATTATGGAGCTGCAGCGCGACGTCGCCATGCTGCAGGACCAGGTGCGGAATCTGCAAAGCACCCTGGATCAAAAGGTTGCTGCCATTCAGACTCTCACGCAGCAAACCCTCGATAGTGCCAACCGCACCAACACGGCCATGGCTGTCATGGAGAATCGCTTTAACGAAACCATGAAAAAGCAAGAAGTCAGCCTCAACGGTCCAGTCGCCAATGTCGGACAAAAGCTGGACCAGATGTCGGAAGATTTCCGTGCCGTCCGCGAGTCCGTGCTGGATATGAACTCCCGGATGAGCAAGCTCGACGCTAAAATGGCCGATCTTCAGAACCTCATCAACGCCACTCGAAGCGCGCCCGCGGCGCCGCCGCCCCCCAGTGGAACCACGCCTGCCGATGCGAATTCGGGCCAGGCGTCCAGCGGTCCGCCGGCTGGAATGCAAGGCCGAGAGTACGTACACCAACGCGTTTCGCGATTACCAGGCAGGCAAGAGCGACATCGCGATCCAGGAGTTCACCGACTACCTGAAATACTTTGGCAACACAAACTTTGCGCCCGACGCGCAGTATTATCTGGCCGATATTTACTATCGGAAACAGGACTACAACAACGCCATGCAGAACTTCGACGCGGTGCTCGAAAAGTATTCCGACAACCGCAGAACCGCCGACGCGCATTATATGAAGGGCATGTGCCTGATGGGCCTGGGACGGAATGATGCCGCCGCGCGCGAGTTCCGCGACGTGTATTCGCGCTACTTAGATCTCAACCCTGATATCGCCGCCAAGGCCAAGGCCCGGCTGCGCGAGATGGGTCTCACCGTCGGAGCCACCGCAAAGCGCCGCCGGTCGAATTAAGCTGCCGGCCAGTCCCAAATCCCCAATCACCAATCCCTAGCACTGCCCCCCTGTGCTATGCTGTTTCCGCCGCTTGCGCTCATGCCGCATCCAACCTCGCTACCTCGGATCTGCATCGCCATGGGCTTTCCAGACCCGCTGAAGCTCATGGAACACGCGCGCCGCGAAGCGAACGCCGGCGAATGCTTCTTCGAGTTCCGCCTCGACTATCTGCCCGCGCCTGAACAAGGCGTCACCGTCATCCGCAAGTTTCTCGCCGCGCATCCGGAATGCGCCATTCTGGCCACCTGCCGCCGCCATCAGAATCACGGAAAATTCAACGGCAGCGTCGAAGACCAGCTCCGGATCCTGGATGCCGCGCTCGACGCCGGCGCTCGCGCCGTGGATGTCGAAATCGAAAGCGCCGAAAACGCCGTCCCGCGCCTGGAAGTGCTTCGCGGAAAGGGCCAGCTGGTGCTTTCCTATCACAACTACGACGCCACGCCCTCACCGGAATCGCATACTTGCGCCGCATGCTGCGCATTCCCGCCGACGGCTACAAGATCGTTACCACCGCGCGCAAGCCCTCCGACAACGCCCGCATTCTGGCGCGATCACGAAATCCCACCCGCGCACGCCCCTGGTAGTGCTGGCCATGGGCGAGACTGGGTTTCCCGACGCGCGTCCTGGCCATTGCCTGGGGCGGCATGTTCACCTACGCCGCGCCCAACGCTTCCGAGGGCACCGCGGCCGGGCAGGTGAGCGCGCGCGTGCTGCGCCACCTCTACCGCGTCGAGAAATTCTCGCGCGCCGCCAAGATCTACGGCGTCATCGCCGATCCGGTGCGCCACTCCATCTCTCCGGCCGTGCACAATCGCGCGTTTCAATCGCGGCGCATGGACGCGGTCTACCTGCCGTTCCTGGTCCCGCCCGCGCAATTGAAGGATTTTTTCACGCTGGCGGAAAAGCTGCCGATCGCCGGATTCAGCGTCACCATCCCGCACAAGCAGAAGATCCTTCGCTACCTGGACGTGGTGGATCCGCTGGCCCGCCGCATCGGCGCCGTGAATACCGTTTGGAGAAAGGCCGGCAAATGGCGCGGCGCCAACACCGACGCCGCCGGCGTCACGGTGCCTTTGTCCCGCAAGCTGCGCCTGTCGCAAATCGTCTGTGCTGATGGTCGGCAACGGCGGCGCGGCGCGCAGAGCGGCGTATGCGCTGGCCGGTAGCGGCGCGCAAGTCTCCATCGTGGGACGCAATCCCGACCGCGTGCGGGCGCTCGCCAGGGCCTGCGGCGCCGAGGCGCTGCTGCGCGATCAGTTGAACGGACGCCATTTCGACGCCCTGGTTCACGCCACGCCGCTGGGCATGTTCCCGCATATCGATGAGTGCTTTTTTAACGGCGGCATCCCCGCCGATCTGGTCTTCGACATGGTCTACAATCCGCTCGAAACCATGCTGACTCCGGCACGCCCGCGCAAGGCAAACGGTTATTCCGGGCTCCAGATGTTTCTCGAGCAGGCCGTGCGGCAGTTCGAAATCTGGACCGGCGAACACCGCCCCGCGCCGGTCATGGAGAAGGCCGCCGTCGAAGCCCTGGCGCCCTCCTGGTAGTCCCTGCACTACACTAGTCTATGAAAAGCTCACTCGCCGTGAACTCGCCGCGGCGACTTTCTGCGGCGGCGGTTCGTTGGCTCAGCCGCCAGACTCGCAACCGGTTGCCGTCGAATCCCGCTGAAGAACTGAAAGCCGCCGCGGACCGCAGCTCCGCGAAGGCGCCGATCAGCTCGACAAATTCGCGCTGCCCATGGCCACCGAGCCGGCCTCGAGTTCAGGGCTTAGGCGAATCCATGGCGGCCATCCCGGACGACATCTTCTTCGCCACCATCGCCGAAACCAATCAGAAGCTCGCGAAGAAAGAGTTCTCCGCGGTCGATCTCGCGCGCGCCTTCTGCGAGCGCCTGGAAACCATCGGTCCACGTTACAACGCCCTGGCGCTCTCGCTCCCCAAATGGCCTCCGCGAGGCCAAGGACGTGGACAGCGACATCAAGCGCGACCGCCTGCGCGGGCCGCTGCAAGGCATCCCATACGGCGCCAAGGACCTGCTTCATACGCCAAGCATCCCACCACCTGGGGCGCGCAACCTTACGCCGGCCAGGTGTTCGATTACAACGCCACGCGCTCGAAGCATTCGAAAGCACGGCGGCGTGCTCACCGGAAGCTCGCGATGGTGGAACTCGCCGGCGGCGGCGGCTACCGCTATGCCAGCTGCCTCGCTCACCGGGCCGGGCCGAATCCGTGGGACCGCAGCGCTGGTCCGGCGGTTCTTCGAGCGGCTCGGCGATCGCCGTGGCCGCGGGCCTGGTGACCTTCGCGCTCGGCTCGGAAACGTCCGGCTCCATCCTCACTCCCAGCGCCTTCTGCGGCGTCACCGGCCTGCGCCCCACCTACGGACTGGTTGCCGCCACGGCGCCATGGCGCTTTCCTGGACGCTCGATAAAATCGGCCCGTTCTGCCGCTCCGCCGAAGATTGCGGCCTGGTCCTCGAAGCCATCGCCGGCGGCGATCGCCGATGACCCGGCGTCGGCCGGCAAGAGTTTCTACTACACTCCCCAGTATTCGCGCGCACATCAAGGACATTAAGGTCGGCTTCGCGCCCGCCGACTTCAGCGACAGGCGCCGACCCCGCTGCGCGCGCCGACTTCGCGAAGGCTCTCGAAACCATCCGATCGCATGGGCGTTCAACTGGTCGAGACCAAGCTGCCGACTTCCCCTACGGCCCGTGCTCGGCACGATCATCTCCGCGGAAGGCTCCGCAGTCTTCGAGCCGCTGATCACCAGCGGCAAGGTGGACGAGCTGGCAGACCCGCACCAGATCGCCGGCCTGAAAGCGGGGCTGGAGATTCCGGCCAAGGATTACCTCAAGGCCATGCGCATCCGGTCGCTCATTCAGGAAGCCTTTCGCGACTTGCTCTCCACCGTGGATGTGCTCATCGCACCCACGCGCTTCGGCCCGGCGCCGAAAGTCACCGAGCCGCTGGATCGCTCTGCGACCAGCCGGCCTACGCCTTCCGCACCCGGCCTCCGCGCGCTGATCCCGGCGGGCAATCTGGCTGGACTCCCGGCGCTTTCGATTCCCTGTGGTTTCGCGAATGGCCTGCCGATGGGCCTGCAACTGGTTGGCTCGCCGTTCTCGGAAAACATGCTGCTCGCCATCGGCAAAACATTTCAGGAGCGTACCGATTGGCACAAGCGGCGCCCGCCCATCCAGTAACTACCGCGAAGGTACCTCAAGCCACTTTTCCGCAAGCCTGACTGGATCGCTCGAAAGATCGATCAGCGTGCTCTCCTGTTCGATGCCCCCGTCGAAGGAGACCGCAAGCACGCCGCTCGGCGTCGGGCGCAATTCCAGTTTCCTGGCGCCTGCTTCCAGACGGAGAGTCGAATCCACCCAGACCGGACGCACCAGGATTCGACTCCGGTGGCCAATCTCGCGACACGCAGTCAAAAGACCGTCCTTGAACGGCCCGTTCCGCAGGGCTTCGGCGTGCGGTGCAATTTCGAGCGCCATCGAGCGGGCCGCCTCTCGCGCCGCAGCTTGGCGCGCCAGCGCTTCGGGGTCTTTTTCGTCCCGCGATTCGAGCGCTTTGAGATTGTTTTCTAAATTGTCGAGAAAGCTCATTCTCTAGCCGCCAATCCCCAACCGCAACGCCGCCGCCCCTACCGCACCGGTCAACGCGGACACCACTGGAATCGCGCCGCGCCGCCGCTGGTATTGGCTGTCGATGGCGTGATAGCCGAGATAAACGAACGCGCCCGCGGCCAGCGAGAGCAGCAGCGCCGTCCAGTCTTTGCTTAGATGCGGCCCCAGGGCCAGCGCCAGCGCACCACCCGCCACCATCATCGACTGCGCCGCCGCCGCTCCCAGCAACGCTTTCCACGGCGCGCCGAACGCGGCCAGCAACAGCGCTCCGAGCGCCAGCCCCTCCGGCAGTTTATGAAATCCGATTCCCGCCAGAAACGCAAATCGCAGCCGTTCGAATCCGGCTTCCTGCGATGCGGCCAGGCTCCAGCCATCGAACAGATTGTGCACGCCCGCCGCGATCAACAAAGGCGCTGCGAACCCATGCAGGCTCTCGGCGCAGCCAGAATGGTCGTGCGTGTGCGAGCAAGCCGGGCATACCGGATGCACATAACGATCCACCAGCCAAAGCAGTCCGAATCCGGCTACCAAGCCTGCGCAGCTTTGCTTCCAGCCATACGATTGCGCGATTTCGGGGAGAATCCAGAACAGCGCAATTCCCACCAGCAGCCCGCCGCTGAAAGGCAGTGCCCGTTGAGTAAGCGACGGAATTTCCGCCAGCCGGATTCCCACCAGTGCGCCCGCGAGCGTCACCAACGCCAACCCAATCAGGATCGGATACACGTTCATCTTCCCCACTCTACCGTATGCGGGCCCGCGGTTTGCCTCAGCATGCTACAGTCAAGGTTTTTATGAAGCTGTTGCTCCTCTTGACCCTGGCTTCATTCCCGCTCCTCAGCCAAAACAATTACGAGATCCAGGTTTATGGATCGGAGCTGGTCCCGCCCGGTCACACCATGTTGGAACTCCACAGCAACTTCACCATCGAAGGCAGCAAGACCTTGGTTAACGGACTTTACCCCACCAAGCACCAACTGCACGAGACCGTCGAGATTACGCACGGCTTCACCGACTATTTCGAATGCGGGTTCTACATCTTCACCAGCGCGCAAAGCGGCGTTGGCTGGGATTGGGTGGGCGACCACATCCGCCCGCGCTTCGCGGTGCCCGAGAAATGGCATTGGCCAGTGGGTGTCAGCATCTCGAACGAAATCGGATATCAGCGCCAGCAGTACGCCACCGCGCTTTGGGATTGGGAAATCCGGCCCATCGTCGACAAGCAGCTGGGAAACTGGTATTTCTCCTTTAATCCCGCGATCGATCGCGCGCTTCAGGGTCCCGACACCAAGCAGGGCTTCGTGTTCTCGCCCAATTTCAAGCTCTCCTACGATTTCACTAAGACCATTACCGGCGGCTTCGAGTATTACGGCTCACTCGGCCCGGTCACAGGCTTCGATCCCTTCCGCTATCAGCAGCAGCAGTTATTTCCGGCCATCGATCTGAATCTTTCGCCCAAATGGGAGTTTAACGCCGGCGTGGGAGTGGGCATCACGCAAGGCACGGATCACTTGATCGTGAAGATGATCATCGGATATCGTTTCGACCTTTGACGGCCGCTTGCTGACGCGCGCGGCTCGGAATTTCGACGTGTTTGCCGAGGCCCGTGACCGAGCCGCGACCGTGAGGGAGTCGGTATTAACGGTCTTGTTAAGCAGCACGATAACCGATAATGAAGGTGCACCATGAGCGAAACTAAGACTTACCCTTTACGCCTGCCGCGGTCGCTCAAGGACGCCGTCGAGCGTATCAGCAAGGAGGAAGGGACCAGCATTAACCAGTTCGTCGCCATGGCTGTGGCGGAGAAGGTTTCGGCGCTCGAAACGGTCCGCTTCTTCAAAGAGCGGAAGGCTCGGGCCGATTTCAAAACGTTCGACCGGATCATGAAACGGCGCGGTGGAAAGCCTCCTCGCCCCGGCGATGAGATGCCTCGCCGCTGAATTTCCCTCGCTAGGCGCGGCCGATAACCCGCAGAGCGCCCTTGGCCGCCTCCACGCCGCGATACTGCGCTTCTTCAAAAATTGAAAACCCGCTCAGGTCCGAGTTCGCGTAAAACACGTTGCCCGACGGCTTCAGCCATCGCTCCCTTGCTTCTGAAAACAGGAACCCGGGCGACGGCCGCGCCATCGCGTGACCGATGCGCATGATGTCGATATGCGCCACGCACTGTCGAATGTCCGGGTGCGCGCGCGAAAGATCGTTCAGGATCGCTTCCTTCCAGTAATTCCAATCGCGAGCGAGCAACAATCGCCGCGCGTCTTCCGGAGCGTGTTCTGCCAGCGACCAATAAAACGTCCACACCGTCCGATCCACGTGCGTCGCCAGACTCATGTGCGTTGCGTTCACGTATCCGAGCGCCGGCGAACCATAGATCACGTTGTCCCAGGCAGGCTCGGCGTTCTTCTGCTCAGGAATGCGATCCAGCGTCAAGTTGGCAGTGAGCCACGGGGAATATTGAAATCCTTCCGCGCGCGGCGCGCCTTCGACTACATACGATGCAAGAAACGTTGGCGCGGCCCAGATCACGGCGTCGGCAACGTATTCGGCCTGCTCGGTCAAAACGCGAATCTTGTTGCCGTCGCGCGCAACACGATACACCGGATCACCCATACGCAGGTAGCGCCTAAACTTCTCCATCAGCCGTGCCGCAATCCAGCCGTTTCCTTCGGGCCACGTGAGCGGTCCCTTCTCCTCTGGTTCGCGCGACGCGAAGTACTGGATCCCGGCCCATGCCGACGTATCTTTCGCCAGTGCGCCGTAGTCGTCGCGGCAGGCGTAGTTGACATACCAGCGCAGCGGAGCGGAGTCGAAGTCTTGCTGTGCGAGCCAGTCGGACATGGATATTCGATCTAACGACGATGGCTTCGCGCCATGTTGATTTAAAGCCGGTTCCATCGGAACCGTAAACTGGCCGGTTGCCCGAAACTCGCCGATCTTCTGCATGAATCGGTGGTACTGCGCGCGATCCTTGGGCGTAGCGCCGTCTTCGGGCTCGATGCCCTCCTGCCAATGGCCATTGATGAAGAGCCGCTCTTGCGGGTCGAAACACAGCACTCGCTCATCCCACTTGCCGTCCCGCAGCACGCCCAGCTCTTCGAACAGCTCGCGCGCCAGCGACTCGCCCTTCGCAGGCACCGGAACATAGTGCGCGGCCCACGGGAATTTCGAAATCTCGTTTTCGCCCCACCGGGAATTACCACCTGCCTGATGCTCCATTTCAAGTAGCACGAAATCGCGAAAGCCGCGCTTGTCCAGGTGCCAGGCCGCATTCAAGCCGGCCATGCCGCCGCCGACAATCACGATGGGAACGCGCAATCGCTGCGCAGGCTTACGAAACGCCGCACGATCCCGCAACCGATGGCCCAATGGAAACGAATCGTTGACGAATTCACCGGTGACCGGGCGATCCGTTTTGCGCCACAAGCCAATTAACGCAGGGGCGCCGAAAAACGCGCGACGCGAAATGCCTGACACTAGTGAGCGACGTCCTTCCATTCCTGTTCGTAATAGCGAACCAGAACCTGATCGTTCAGCCGATTGGGCTCAGCCGGCACCGGCTGCATGTCCACCGGAAACACGAACAGCTCGGCGACATTCGTGGTCGAAAGGAATCGAAGGCCCGTTGGCAATTGCCGGGGAGGCTGGTAAGGCTCAAAGCTGCCGATCACGTATCCCCACTCGCCAAACGACGGAACGTACACGTGATACGGATAGACGCGCAGTCCGGCCTGTTTGACGGACTCAACGATGCACCAATACGATTGCCGCGCGAACAGTGGCGAAGTACTTTGCACCACGATCAGTCCGCCGCTTGCAAGATGTTTCGCGGCCAGCCGATAGAATGCAGTCGTGAAGAGCTTGCCGAGTGCGTAACTGGTGGGGTCGGGAAAATCGGCCACGATGAAATCGTATTGTTCGGTGTTAGTGTCCAGCCAGCGGAATGCGTCGGCGTTGATCACATGCACACGCGCATTGGTCAGCGAGTGCTGGTTCAGTGCCGACATCACCGGATGCGTGGAGAACAGGCGCGTCATCTCCGGATCGAGATCCACCAAAGTGATGCTATCTACCGATGGGTACTTCAGGATCTCGCGGACCGCCAGTCCATCGCCGCCTCCCAACACCAGAACGCGGTGCGCGCCCGGCAAGGCAGCAAGTCCCGGATGGATCAAAGCTTCGTGATAACGATATTCATCGCGCGAGCTGAATTGCAGGTGCGAGTTGAGGAACAAGCGCAAGTCGTCTTTCCACTTCGTTAGTACAATTCGCTGATACGGAGTGGTACGGCTGAAGATCACTTCGTCCGCATAGAGGCTATTGTCGGCGGCGGAGGAAATGCGATCGGCGAAAACAGTTCCCACGCCAAGCAGCGCGAGTACGACTAAGCAGCCCGCGCGAAGCGAACGGCCGCGGCTGATTTGCTCGCGGAACAAGTAAGTCGACCACAACGCCACGCCGGCATTGAAGATTCCGAAGACCAACGCCGAGCGAACCAAGCCGAGCTTGGGCACCAGCAGGATCGGAAACAGCAGCGATGCGCCGAGCGCGCCCAGGTAGTCGAAGGTCAAGACGTGCGAAACCAGCTCGCGAAAGTGAAAGCGCTCTTTCAGGATCCGCATCAGAAGCGGGATTTCGAGTCCAACCAAAGTTCCGACCAGGATCACCACCGCATACAACACCAATCGAAACGCTTCCGTATACGCGAAGGCGAGAAAGAGCAATGAAGACGAAAATCCTCCGACCACGCCGACCATGAGTTCAATCGAGACGAAGCGCGCCACCAATCCGCGGTGCAGGAATCTGGACAAGTAACTGCCGATCCCCATCGCGAACAAGTAACAACCAATAATGGTGGAGAATTGAAAAACGGTATCCCCGAGTAAGTAACTCGCGAGGGTCCCGGCGATCAGCTCATAGATCAGCCCGCAAGCGGCAATCAGGAAGACGGAGAGGAAGAGTGCTATGGACACCTAGTGCACCGCGGCGGCGATGATGATGCACATGCCGATGGACAGCGCGCCGATGAGAATCGCGAGCGCGACATTCTTATCCTGAACGATCTCCTTCCAGAGATGATAGGGCGTCAGCTTGTCGATCAGCACAAACGCGAGGGCGAAGATCAATATGCCGAGGACAGAGTAAATCAGGGCGTTCACAAGGGCATGCAGGTCCACGTTCACTTACCTCCGATGTATCGGGAATAACCGCCATAGGATGAACGATACGCGCCGGGATTGTCGCGGATCGATTTGGGCAGAACCCGCTGCTGATTGACGCTGGAGAAGCTCCAGCCGCGGTACTCGGCCACCCCGGTCACTCCGAGCAGCAGGAGGCCATAAATCAGGAACAATGGAGTATTCAATCGTCATCTCCGCTCTTGGATTTGGGTGCATAGTCGCTTTCGCGCCAGCGCGCGGATTCGAAACTCGTTTTGCGCAAGGTCGTATAACCGGGCGGAATCAGGAGCAGTAGGAACGCCAATCCGAAAAAGCCATAGTTCGGGACATTGCGCCGCAATTGCAGGTCATAGGCCACAAACGGCGAACCTCGGGCCATCTCCGGATCGACACGCAAGTAATACTGGCCGGAAGGCACGGACGGAATGATCACGCTGTTGTCGCGGTTCCCTTCGCTGCCATCGGAGTCATGATAGTAACTCACTTCGCGGCCGAAGTCGAAGGTCTCGCCGGATTGATTGTTGATTAGGGCAAAGTTGAAATAGACCCAGTTATTGTCGAGATCGGTATGAATGGAAAGTTCCACATTCGCCTTGCGGCCATCCAGTTGAAAGGGTGGAGTTACGAACGCCTCGGTATTCGCGAACGCGACATCGGTTTTCACTCCCTGCGAGTAAACATAGTGGTCGCTGAACGCAACGCGACCCGGAGAAAAAATCATGAAGAAGAAAATCAGCGCCGCCAGCACGACGTTCAGCCAGAGCCAGGTGCCCCAGGATGACGCGACGCTGGCTCCGTAGGGCGATGGCTGATTCGCAAAGATGCCATATGCGGGTGGCGGCGATCCGGGGAGCTTGAACGCCTGCCAGACTTGAGAGCCAGTCATGTACTCGGCACGCGACCAGGTGATCTCCCCGCTGGAGGATTCGGATGAAAGCATCGCCGGAGGCGCGATGAAGTCCTGGCAAGCGACGAGTTCCCCGGTGCGCACGCGCCAGGGAAATTCCCCAAGAACATAAACGGTGCTGGCCGTCATGGAATCGAACGCGGCGAAAGTTTTGTCGCTGTAGCGCCAGGCCGGGCGGCCGCGAGCGGACGTGGGGCTGGGAAGCGCGCTCTCAACGCGGACGAAATTCCAGTGACCGTTGTATTCGGTGAGATAACGAAAGCCGCTGTAAGGGTTGAACAGCAGGTACTCGTTCCACGAGTATGAGTCGTCGCTCGAATCCGCTTCCCGGATCTGGAAGCCGATCACTTCGTATTGCGTGCCGCCGGGCTTTTCTTGAAATTTCCCGCGCGAGCCGAGCGGAATGGCCGGTGCGATTGGCCGTTTCGATTGGAATACCTCAAGGATTTTGACCTCAGGCGTCGAGGTGTCAAGCACCGTCTGGCATTGCGGGCAGACCACGCTCAGCGTGTGCCCGAAGCCGCGGAGCTGGACTGGTCCGCCGCACTTGGGACATGAGATTGACTTGGCGTGAACGGCCGGCATCAGGTCCAGCCCTCGAATTCACGAAGGTTTTTCAAGTGTAGATCATCGAAATCGACGGCGCGGCCAAGAAACAGCAGCGGAGGGTTCTCACTATAGTCGATGGTTCCAAAATCGGAGCTGGTGGTTCTGAGATCGGCGAACAGCACATCGGATTTGTCCGAATATTGGAAAGGCAGTTCGCCTTGCACGCCCTTGTAGTGCGCGCTGGTGCGGGAAGTCACCTGGAAGGTCTTGCTGTTCCACTGAAAGGTTTGCCCCTGACGGATTGAATCGGCCGTAGGTAACGGCGTCGGAGGTTTACTGGCCCATGACAGATCGTATTCGAGCTGCGCATCCGCGAGCCAGCCGCTCGATCCGTCGTTGAAGATGATGTGCCATTCGTTCCATCCGCCTTGCTCGTACTCATAGATGATGCGGCCCACCACCACAAAGCTTTTGCTCTGGTAGACGCCTTCGGTTCCGATTTGAATGGGCGACGCGTCGGCCGGCAAGTCGGCTACTTCGCCGACCTTTTTCAAATCGACATCGGTGCGCACCAGAATTGAGTGGCAGAATTCACAAGTGGTCTGGACGGCGCTGGACCAAAGAAACTTCACAGGCGCGCCGCAGCTGGGGCAGTTTGCCGTGGGCCCGCTCATAATTGATATGGACGCTCCAGTTGGCGCACGCACACGCGCGCAGCGCCGAACTCTTTCTTGAGCAGCGCGTCGAAATCGGTACCGGGCCGCGGGCGGCAACAGAAGACATTCAAGCAGAGCGACCCGTATTCGGGAAACGTGTGGCAGGTGAGGTGCGACTCGGTAAGCATCGTCACGCCCGTGATGCCGCCAGTGTCCGGAAATTGATGCCAGCTGGATTTTCCGAGCGGGTGAAGATCCAGCGCTCGGATCAGCGATTGGAATAATTCGTCGAGGCGGCCGGCATCGGCCAGCATAACCGAATCGCAACCGTGCGCCTCGATGATCCACTCAAGGCCGGACATTTACTGTTGTGCCGTGCCGCACTCCGGGCAGAATTTCGAGGCTCGCGGAATCTGCTTGCCACAGTTGGTGCAGAACTTGGTCTCCGCCGCAGGTGTGGCAGGCGGAGCCGGTGGCGGTTCAGCGGGCGTCGTTTGGCCAGTCTTCACGGCGTTCATCATGCTTTGCGCCATGGTGAGCCCGGCGCCCAGTCCGACGCCGATGCCGGCGGCGCCTCCGCCTTCGTTCGCGGCTGCGATGGGCATGGATTCCGCTACTTGGTATTGGGTATATTTGCCCATGTCGCCGATCATATTCATGCCGATGCGTTGATCCAGACGTTCCTGCAGCTCCTCGGGTAGCGAGATATTTTCGACCACGAATGTTTCGAGCGAAAGCCCCAGTTCAGCGAAGGACGGCTTCAGCACTTCAACAATTTTCAACCCCAGGGCGGCCTGATTCGCCGCCATGTCGAGGAACGGAACGGAGCTTTGCGCGAAGCTATCGGTCATGCGCGCAACGATGGTATTGCGCAACTGGCCTTCGAGATCGGGAACGCCATAGATATCGCGCGTGCCGCTAACTTTTTGGTAAAACACTTTGGGATCGGCGATCTTATATGCGTAGATCCCATAGCCGCGCACACGAACTGCGCCGAACTCCTTGTCGCGGATGGTGATCGGCGTGGCGGTGCCCCAGCGCTGATTGGTCTGCAGGCGCGTGGAGAAATAGTAAACGTCCGATTTGAACGGGGACTTGAAGGCCTTGTCCCAATTCATGAGGTACGTGAGGATGGGCAGTGTGTTGGTGTTCAGCGTGTAGAGGCCGGGCGCGAAAACGTCGGCGATGCGGCCTTCGTTAACAAAGACCGCCATCTGGGAATCGCGAACCGTGAGCTTGCCGCCGTTCTGGATTTCCATGTCCTCCATGGGATAACGGTAGGCCAGGATTCCGTCTTCCGGTTCGGTCCATTGGATAACATCGATGAACTGCTTGGAAAGGAAACTCATACGCTTGTACCCGAGTATACGGCAGAACCTGGCATTTTGTTCCCTGTCCTAGTGGCTGGTGGCTGGTAACTGATTGCTGGGATTGGAGATCAGCTCGCTGAGGCGCTGCTTCGCGTAAGGGTCATTGGGATTGGCCGCCAGCACTCGCCGCAGATTCTCGACGGCTTCGTCGATCCTCCCCAATTTGGCTTGGGCTGTGGCCAGGTTGAAGCGCGCACTGGCGTAGTCCGGACGAGCTTTGAGCGCCAATTCAAATTGTCCGACGGCTTCCGCATTCCGATTCAGTTGAGCGAGCCCGAGGCCCAACATATTGCGCACTTCCGGACGGTTCGGTTCCAGGCTCGCCGCGGCCCGCAGTTCGGTGACGGCCGCCTGCGGATCCAGACGCGACAGCAGAATCGCTCCCAGATTCATGTGCGCCACGGGATCGTTGGGGTTCTTTTCCACGCGGTGGCGCATCACGGCTTCCTGGAGCTCGCGGCGATGATCGCCGGCGTCGTGCGGCAATATCTGCAGCCAGAGGTGGCCCATTTCGTCGGTGGCCTGGTTGCCCGCGCGCACCCGCTTCGGAGGATGATTGGGGTTGCGCACATTGGCGGCCGAGTTGTCGTAGTGGTACCGCATGTGGATCACGGAATCTTTCGGAAGAAACACCGGCTCGCGGTAGTAGTACACGGCTTGCCAGTTTTGATCCCAGTTGGGAATGCGTACCAGCCACTTCTTCGATCGGTCCGGCAACGTGGCCCAGGCCTCCAGCAACTTCCCCAGGTAGTGAGCGTGCGGATAGACGGCCAGGACATCGGCGTCCATCGGAAGCGTGAAATCGTCCGAGATGGGAAAGTCGCGCACGCCCGCTGGGATATTGAGCGCCTGATCGTCCTCGAGTTGAACCAGCAGTGGGAACTTGGTCTGCGGTTTGTCGGTGAAATAGAGACCGATCGCCGGCCGCACTTCCTCCGGCTTGCCCGAGGGCTGCAGGTGCATATTGAGGACGAGTTCGTTGCCGGGGTCCAGGCGCCATGCGAATCCGTCCGGCTCGACGCGCGGCTGGTTGCCGGGCTTCCAGAAGAGGAAGTGGCCATCCGGGTCGAATGGGCTGCGCGTGATCACCAGGTCCATTCCGGGAAAGCCCTTCCCCGGCGCTGACTCCTGAAGGCGCGCCGATCCTGTGCGGTCTACCAGGAGGTTGGCATGATGCACGACGCGGGGCTGGCCGGGGCGAATCTCGACGGCGCGGATCCAGCGCCGGGCGGTCACGCCAGGAGTGAAAATGAAGTTCCAGTAGATGTCCCGCCCCGTAGCCGGCAACTCGAAGGAATTTCCAGCTTCCAGGATGAGGTCAGGTTTTCCAATCTGCCAGCCGTCCTTGAAATCCGGGGCCGGTGGGATCGCATCGCTGGGACCTTCGGGAGCGCCGTCGTGTACCCAAGCGGCAATAGTCGCGATCTCGTCGGCGGTAAGGCGGCGGTCGCCCGCGAAATCGCCATAACCTTTTTCCGGAAGCCACGGCGGCATAACGCCGGTGCGCGTTACGGTGGCGATCTGAGCCGCGCGTTTTTTCACGTCTTGATAAGTGAGCAATGAAAACGGCGCCGCCTCACCGGGATGATGGCAGGGCGCGCATTTTTCATAGACGATAGGAGCGATATCGGCGAAGGTGGGCGATGCGCGTGCGAACGACGTCATCGCGAGCCACAGACAAAAACAGATGAACACGGATCGGTGTTGATCTGCGTTCATCGGTGCAACATCTCTTATTCGTAGCGTAGCGCAATCATCGGATCGATCTGAGTAGCCCGCCGCGCGGGGATATAAGTGGCAAGCAGCGCGACCGAAATCAAGATCGCCGCCACCGCCGCGTAAGTAACCGGGTCGGTGGCTTTCACACCGAATAACAAATTTCCCAAGAGACGGTTGAGTCCAAAAGATGCGGCCAGGCCAACCACGATGCCGATGCCTGCGAGCAGCATGCCCTGGCGCACCACCAGCTTGAGCATGTCGCCGCGATTCGCTCCCAGCGCCAAACGTATTCCCAGTTCCTGAGTACGCTGTTCCACCGTATAAGACATGAGGCCGTAGATTCCAATGGCCGCGAGCAACAGCGCGAGGCCGCCGAAGATGGTGAGCAGCAGCATGTTGAAGTTTTGGCGGGCGGTGGATTCCGAGATCACCTGATCCATACTGCGGACTTTGGAAGCGGACAATTGGCTGTCCACGGCTTGAATTTCGTGTTGGATGGCGGCGCTCAATGACGACGGGTCACCAGCCGTTTGCACGATCCAGTTCATTGGAATCAGGCCATTGGCTAGCTTAGTGAGCCCGTCGGTGACCTGGGCTTGTGGAACGTACATCACGGGATCATCGGACGTCTTCAGTCCGTTTTCGCGCACATTGCCGACGATGCCGACGATCTGGCGGGTGGGCTCTTCAAACTGCGGACCGAGTCCCTTGCCAATGGTGATGCGCTGCCCGATAGGGTCATCCTTGGGCCAATATTTGTTCGCGAATGCCTGGTTAACGATCAGCACCCACTGCGAGTTTCCGCTATCGCGTTGATCGAAGAAACGGCCTTTCAACAGAGGCACGCGGAGCGCACTGAAATAATGGGGACTGCCAAAGCGCCAGAACTCGTCGCCACTGTACAACTCGCCCTTGGCCGGAGGACGGCCCTCGATGTTAAATGGCAGGTCGAGACCCATGCTGCTGACAGGAAGCGTGACAGTGGTCGCAGCGGCGCGCACGCCCGGCAACGCTTCGATGTGTTCCACTACCTGGCGCGTCATGTTTGCGACCTTGGCGGTGCTGTCGTACCGGCCGCCGCCTAAAGAGGTTTGCATAGTGATGACGTTGTTGGGGTCGAGACCGGGATGGACGGAACGCAATCCAACGAAGGTTCGGATCATCAGAGCGGCGCCCGCCACTAAAATAACGGCCAACGCCATTTCGGCGGCAACCAGTATGCTGCGCACGCGGTTGTGGCGCAGTCCGGTTCCGGAGCGGCCACTGGCTTCCTTGAGGACCGAGTTGACGTCGAGCTTGGAAATTCGCAGGGCAGGGAGCAGTCCAAACAGCACGCCGGTTAGAAGCACGATGGCGAAGGTGAAGGCCAGCACGTGCCAATCGAGCGTCGAGATGGCGGAGGCAATGTGGTCTTCGGCGTTAACGCGCGGAAGATTGCCGGGGCTGACAGCCAGCAGCAGCGGTACGCTCCAGGTTCCGATGAACAATCCGACCACTCCGCCGACGATGGAAAGAAGAATGCTTTCGGTGAGCAACTGGCGGATCAGGTCGCCACGGCTGGCGCCGACCGCGGTGCGGATGGCGATTTCGCGCTGGCGTCCAGCGGCGCGGGCGAGCAAGAGATTGGCGACGTTGGCGCAGGCGATCAGAAGAACAAAGGCGACGGCTCCCACCAGGATCAGGAGAGCTTGGCGAACGTTGCCGACCAGCGCATCCCGCAAGGGCATCACCGCGACGGTTTCATCCTTATCCATCCATTTCGGATTGGCGGCACGGAATTGCTCGCCCCCCACGGCCATATTGGCCTTCGCTGAATCGAGAGTCGCGCCGGGCTTGAGGCGGCCGGCGGCCAGCAGATAGTGGCCCTGATTAGTGCTATTAGGATCGGCCTGCATGGCGAGAAAGACGTCTGCTGGAGGGTCGGAACGGAAAGCGGCGGGGAGGATTCCGACCACGGTGTAGGAATCGCCGCTCAGCAGGATCGGCTTGCCAACTATCGCCGGGTCGCTGGCGAAACGGGTGCGCCAGACGTCGTTGCTCAGGATGGCGGCTTTGGGGCCATTCGGCTGATCTTCCTGCGGCATGAAGGTGCGGCCGTAGGAGGGCGAGGCGCCGAAGACCTGGAAATACTCGGCGGAGACGTGGATGCCCTTGACTTGCTGGGGGCGGTCGCCCGAGCCGAGGTTTAAGCCGGGCCCCGAGAAATCGTAGAGAGCCATGGCTGCGAAGCTCTGGTTGGCCTTCTTCCACGCCATGAACTTGGGGGTGGAAACGGAGCTACCGCCATCGCTCTGCCCCTTGAAGCCGCGGTCGATGCGCATAATGCGGTCCGATTCGGGATAAGGCAGCGGAGCGAGCAAAACCGCGTTGACCACCGAGAAGATGGCGGTGTTGGCCCCTATGCCAAGAGCGAGGGCCGCAACGGCGACGGCTGTGAATCCTGGGTTGCCGGTGAGAACGCGGGCGGAATGTCGCAAGTCCGAGAGAAGGCTGCTCATACTTCTATGGTACGAGCAACCCTTCAAGAAGTTCGCAACAAGTGCAGGCGTCCCGATGAAAGCTGCCGGCTGGGACGGTTAATTAACTTTGAGTGGAAGCCGCGGTCATCACCGAGGCGACCGAGCTGAATATGGTGCTGATGCTGCTGGCAACGCTGGGCATAATAGCGCCGGCTGCGACGGCCACAAAGCCGGCCATCAGGGCATATTCGATGAGATCCTGGCCGCGGCGATCCCGCCACGCCCGCATCACGAAAATCAGTGCTTGAGTACCGATCATTTTAGTTCTCCTTATTGGCGGCTTTCTCGACCGCAATCATTTGTTTAACGTGAATTGATTCTCGGCTAGTTAACGAAGTCGAACAAGCCCGCCGATAGGTTGATGGGGGCTAGTACCAGGCCCCACCGGCAGTACTGCATTGAGGCTCCTAGCATGCTGAAAAACGTCCCGCAAAGCATTTGGCCAGTGTCTGTATTCGGACTGGGTTTCCTGTTGCTAATCATGGGGTTGTCGGGGGTGGCGAGCATCCAGGAGACGCGTCGGATTCACCAGCAGATTCTGGCGGTGGAGGACAATTACCGCCACATTGAGAATCTGGTGGAGGGGATTCGTTCGGATACATCCCGCGTGGCAGTGCTCCGGCGTGACCGGCTGCTGGAGCGTAACGTCACGGCGCAAGCCTACAACGTCCAATTGGCCGCGCTACGCGCCAAGACCGAATTCAGCCTGTCGCAATTGAAGTCGCAACGGCCGCAGCAGAGCAGCCGGGCGGTGGATCGGTTGGAGGGTGCGTTACGGGTCTATCTGGATTCGGCCGGCAAGGAGTTTCAGGAAGCTCCGGAGGCCGCAGTCGCGGGGTTCAGGGACGACGGATTCGGCTGGGAGACCATGCCGATCTTCGCGATTGCCGAAGAGCTCGGAAAGTTGAACGAAGAGAATTTCGAGTCGCGGCGCCGGGCCCTGAGCCAATCCGTACAGCATCTACAGAACGATCTGTGGGAGACCATGCTAACAGCGCTGGTGGTGGGGACCATCATTGCGGGCACCAGCGTGTTTCGCATCTCTGCACTCGAGAAGGAATCGGCGGCGCATCGCCAGCTTAGCCAGCAGGCGGAGGTGCGTTTGCGGCATCTTTCACAGCAACTGGTATCGTCGCAGGAGCAGGAGCGCAAGGCGCTGTCGCGAGAATTGCATGATGAGATTGGACAGCTTTTAACCGCCCTGCGAATGGAGCTGGGCAATCTGGAGCGGGCGCAGAGCGCGCGCGGGACCGAGAGCGATCCGCACCTGGATCAGGCCAAGAAGCTGGCCGAAACCACGCTGCGGACCACGCGCGATATCGCGATGGGGCTGCGTCCGGCGATGCTGGATGTGCTGGGCCTGGGACCCGCGCTGGAATGGCAGACACGCGAGTATTCCAGGCGCTACAACACGCCCATTCAACTCGAAGTGGACGGTGATTTGCGCGACGTGCCGGATCCGCACCGCACGTATTTATACCGCATTGTGCAGGAGGGGTTGACCAATTGCGCGCGTCACGCCCAGGCCAAAAACATTCACGTCCGGCTGGAGGATTCCAGCGGCTCTCTGGCGGTGGTGGTGGAAGACGACGGCGTGGGGTTCGATCAGGACGGCGGAGTGTCCTACGGGCTGGGCTTGCTCGGAATCACGGAACGCGTGCGGGAGCTGTGCGGTCAGGTGTCCATCCACTCCGAGCCCGGCAAAGGGACGCGGATCGCGGTGGTGCTGCCGCTGAAGCGCGAGAGTCCGGCAGCCGAAGCTGATTAGCGGCCGAATCTGTTAGTTGTTGACGTCGACAGTGCACGCAGGAGTGCGCGCCCCGCAGAAGGCGGCAATATTCGCCCGCAGGGCGTCGGAGACTTGCGCCTTGTCGTGATTCAGGCGAGCAATGAGCTTTGCATAGGCCTGGTCGGCCAAATGGTATTCGCCGAAGCGCGCGGGTTTTCCCGTATCGAAGTTCTGGTTGGGCAGTTGGAGTCGGTCCTCGCGGACGGCTGCCAGCAGCTCCCGGTAGCTGCCGAACCGTGTCATCCAGGCTGGCGAGGAACAATTTCTCCGCGGCGGGTGGCGGAACCTTGAAGGAAAAGACTTTGAACGGCCCGATCTTCGGCATCAGCCGGAACAGGAACCCGAGGAATCGCGCAAAGAAGCCGGGACGCCGATATTGGTTGCCAAAATCCTTCTGATACGCGGTCATCGAAATCCGATAGACGAATCGGCGGCGGGTGATGCCCGCCTGCAAAGTTTGAATGTCCTTCTTTTTGGCTGACCAGGCCGCCTTGGTCATTTCCGGGAGAATCTGGCCCACGGTGAAGCGGTAGGTGCCGAGCGCGAGATCGAGGCTGCCGAACAGATCCTTTAACTCGATGCAATAGGTCTCTTTGAAAGCGCGTTCAAGAAGCGGCTTGGCGACTTGAAATCCGATGAAGTCGTGATAGGCTTCCGAAGCATATTGGCCGCGCGCGATTTCGATGACATCGAAACCAAATTCGGTTTTCAGATGAGCCGCGGGGTTGTCCTCGTAGGTGACTTCCGCTCCGAACTTGGCGCGGAGCTTGGGATAGACCAACAGGCACCGTTCGATTGACCGCAACCGGGTGCCCGAGGTTATCGGCGGCATAGTGGGCCAGTGCGCCGAGGGCAAAGGCGTAGTCGTTTATGTCCGCGGATTCCCGAGCGTCCTTGAGCAGTGCAATGACGAAGTCGCCACTGCGCGCGTAGTGGACCAGATCGCTGAAAAATTTGCTGCCGAAGGGGTAATAACCCATGTCCTGGATGATGGCGCCGCCATAGGCGTAAGCATGCGCCTCGCGCAACTGGTCGGCAGTGGCGTTGGGGAAGCGTGCCACGAGCAGCGGGCGCAGCTCGTTCGGCCAAGCGGAATCGATAATGGCTTCGTGGGTGAGGACGGAGTAGGCTGAGGCGCGAGCCGGCAGACAAACCGCGACGACGAACACGGCGGATAAGAGCGTAAACCAGCGCGTCAGATTGAACAAGCGCGTCACATTGAACAAGCGCATCCGGAAGTGTGATCCTGACTGGCCGGCAATGTTACCGACGGTTACTGAATGATTCGTTTGCGGACCGCGTAGAGCACGATGTCGGCAGTGGAGTGGAGATTGAGCTTCTGCATCAAGCGGCTGCGATGGGTTTCTATGGTGTAGAGGCTGACGCTGAGCAGCGAAGCGGCTTCCTTGTTGGATTTCCCTTCAGCCAGGAGTTGCAGGACTTCTTTTTCACGGTCGGTAAGCAGATCGTAGGAATCCTCCAGGCCCTCGCTCTGCATCTGGCGCATATAGTCCTCAAGCAGAGTTTGCGTGATGGCCGGGCTGAAGAAGAGCTTCTTGTTGGCTACGGAACGCACGGCCTGGAGCAGATCGGCTTCGGCGCAGTCCTTCAGGAGATAGCCCTGAGCCCCGGCCGCAAGGGCGCGGACCAGAAAGGTCTCGTCACAGTGCATGCTCAGCATAATGATGCCGACATTGGGATCGCGCTTGACGATTTGGGACGCCGCGTCTATGCCGTTCAGCTGGGGCATGGTAATGTCCATGACAACTACGTCGGGCGATAGCTGCTCGGTGAGCCGGACGGCCTCGCGGCCATCGGAGGCTTCGCCGACGACTTCGATTCCAGGGTCGGTTTGGAGCAGGAATCGAAGACCTTTTCGAACTACACCGTGGTCATCGGCAAGGAGGACTTTTGTGCTGGAGGGCATGGAGAAGCTTCTGTAGGAGTTATCGGCAGGCTGGTAGATTTTCGTGAATCGGCGAAGTAGTTTATTTTGTGTGGTTTGACTTGCCAGTCACGGAAGAGCATTTTTTCTTTTGTTTAACAGTTGCCAACCAGGGCTAGTTTTGTTATTCTGATCAAGGTCGTCTTGAGCAGTTTTCAAGACGGAAGTCCGGAGTGGCGGTGGCCACCGGGCGAGTATCCTGGTTGAGTCAGCTAGCTGAGCAAGCCACGATACAGTTTCGGCAGGCAGCAGAAGCAGTAACGCCTCATCTCCTGTCAGGCAGTTCCTTCAGTTCCCAAGAATTTCGGTTCAGGCTGAGCATTGTCAAAAATGCTGGCCGGGGCCAAACGGCTTTCGAGGCCGGTAGTCGGTTGGGTTTTTCCCGTGCAAACGGGGATCGCCGGGCTGGCTACGCAGATCTTTGACAATCTGGTTGGACGCAGAAGTAATGTTCGTCAGAACTTTGAGTAAAACCGAGTCGATATAACCGGTCGAGTCTGTTTCGCTCCCAACAGGGGTGGAATGGATAAGGTCGGGAGTCTCACAAGATCAAACGAGAGTTTGATCCCGGCTCAGAATCAACGCTGGCGGCGCGCTTAACACATGCAAGTCGCACGAGAAAGTGGAGCAATCCATGAGTAAAGTGGCGTACGGGTGAGTAACACGTGGATCATCTACCTCTTAGTGGGGAATAACCCTGGGAAACCGGGGCTAATACCGCATAAGCCTGTGAAGGGAAAGCAGCAATGCGCTGAGAGAGGAGTCCGCGGCCGATTAGCTAGTTGGTAGGGTAAAGGCCTACCAAGGCAATGATCGGTAGCCGGCCTGAGAGGGCACACGGCCACACTGGCACTGAAACACGGGCCAGACTCCTACGGGAGGCAGCAGTGGGGAATCTTGCACAATGGAGGAAACTCTGATGCAGCGACGCCGCGTGAGCGATGAAGCCCTTCGGGGTGTAAAGCTCTTTCGACGGGAACGATAATGACGGTACCCGGAGAAGAAGCTGCGGCTAACTACGTGCCAGCAGCCGCGGTAATACGTAGGCAGCAAGCGTTGTTCGGAATTACTGGGCGTAAAGAGTGTGTAGGCGGTTCTCTATGTTCGGTGTGAAATCTCCCGGCTTAACTGGGAGGGTGCGCCGAAAACTGGAGGGCTTGAGTATGGGAGAGGAAAGCGGAATTCCTGGTGTAGCGGTGAAATGCGTAGATATCAGGAGGAACACCTGCGGTGTAGACGGCTTTCTGGACCATCACTGACGCTGAGACACGAAAGCGTGGGGAGCAAACAGGATTAGATACCCTGGTAGTCCACGCCCTAAACGATGCATACTTGGTGTGAGCCGTTCATTCGGTTCGTGCCGGAGCTAACGCGTTAAGTATGCCGCCTGGGGAGTACGGTCGCAAGGCTGAAACTCAAAGGAATTGACGGGGGCCCGCACAAGCGGTGGAGCATGTGGTTTAATTCGACGCAACGCGAAGAACCTTACCTGGGCTCGAACGGCTTCAGACCGTCGTGGAAACACGATCTTCCCCTTAAAAGGACTGGAGTCGAGGTGCTGCATGGCTGTCGTCAGCTCGTGTCGTGAGATGTTGGGTTAAGTCCCGCAACGAGCGCAACCCTTGTCCTGTGTTGGCATGCCGCAAGGCGCAACTCTCAGGAGACCGCCAGCGATAAGTTGGAGGAAGGTGGGGATGACGTCAAGTCATCATGGCCTTTATGTCCAGGGCCACACACGTGCTACAATGGGCGGTACAAAGCGCTGCCAACCCGCGAGGGGGAGCTAATCGCCAAAAACCGTCCTCAGTTCGGATTGCAGGCTGCAACTCGCCTGCATGAAGCTGGAATCGCTAGTAATGCTATATCAGAACGATAGCGTGAATACGTTCCCGGGCCTTGTACACACCGCCCGTCACATCACGAAAGTGGGTTGTACTAGAAGTCTGCATGCTAACCCGCAAGGGAGGCAGCGGCCCAAGGTATGACTCATGATTGGGGTGAAGTCGTAACAAGGTAGCCGTAGGAGAACCTGCGGCTGGATCACCTCCTTTCTAAGAGAGAAAGTGGCTGGAGTTACCGAATCGGCGAAAAGCCGAGCCGTGAGCATTTGCAAGCGCAAAGCGGTCAGTAAGTAATAGCCTTTCCAGTCCAAATCCGATTCGGATTCTCCACTTGGAGTTCTGCGACTTACTTTGCCGGTACGGCCTGGTGCCGTCCGGCAGCGTCCAATCGGCCTCGATACAAAAATCGGGGTTGGGGTTGGTTCTTGGTGTTGGTTGATTTTTCCGGCTAATAACCAATTACTAATAACCAGCTACTAACCAGGGGCTGTAGCTCAGCTGGGAGAGCGCCTGATTTGCACTCAGGAGGTCGCCGGTTCGATCCCGACCAGCTCCACCAAGCTTGAGCCGCTCCGCACCAAAGAACGCGTGCGACGCGGCCGGCCGGGCCTGTAGCTCAGTTGGCTAGAGCGCACCCCTGATAAGGGTGAGGTCGGTAGTTCGATTCTACCCAGGCCCACCAAGTAAAAAGGAATTCAGAATTCGAAGGAATTCAGAATCCAGAATGGTTGCTGCTCCGCGATTCTGACTTCTGGATTCTGGCTACTGAATTCTAGTTGTTCAGATCTCAGGAGTCGAAACCCCGACGGTTCCGACTCCTGGCTTCTGAACAGAAGCCTTTGATCTTTGACAATTGAATATTGATGGGCAACACAAGTTGCAATCACGCCGTGCAGCCAATATACGGCGTGGAGCGCTAGTAAAAATGTAAGTAATGAATAAGCGATTAGTTAGTTTGTGTCTAGAGTAAGTTTTATGGTCAAGCTACTAAGAGCATGCGTGTGGATGCCTTGGCGCAAGTAGGCGATGAAGGACGTGACCAGCTGCGAAAAGCTTCGGGGAGATGCTGCAATCCGTGATCCGGAGATGTCCGAATGGGGAAACCCAACTGTTGCTAACAACAGTTATCGCATTCTGAATACATAGGGATGCGAGGCGAACCTGGGGAAGTGAACCATCTCAGTACCCAGAGGAAGAGAAAACAACCGTGATTCCGATAGTAGTGGCGAGCGAACTCGGAACAGCCTAAACCAGGCAATTCGAAAGGAGAGCCTGGGGTTGCAGGACCACAAACATTAAGTGGCAGGTGGCCGGGAAACTGGTCATAGGTCACTTAGTGTAAAGAGGTTATAGGGAAGTGTTAATAGAACGGTCTGGAAAGGCCGGCCATAGAGGGTGACAGCCCCGTATATGAAAATGCAATCCTAGCTTCGAGTGGCTCCTAAGTATCGCGGGGCACGTGAAACCCTGCGAGAATCCACCGGGACCATCCGGTAAGGCTAAATACTCACTTGCGACCGATAGTGAACTAGTACCGTGAGGGAAAGGTGAAAAGAACCCCTGCGAGGGGAGTGAAATAGTACCTGAAACCGCATGCTTACAAGCAGTTGAAGGGCTATGCCGGAAATCGCAAGAGGACCGGAATGCCTGACATCGTGCCTATTGAATAATGAGCTGGCTAGTTAATCTCAGTGGCAAGGTTAAGCGAAAGCGAGCCGCAGCGAAAGCGAGTCTGAATAGGGCGTTCAGTCGCTGGGATTAGACGCGAAGCGGGATGATCTACCCTTGGCCAGGATGAAGGTCGTGTAACAGCGACTGGAGGTCCGAACCAGTGTTGGTTGAAAACAGCTTGGATGAGCTGAGGGTAGGGGTGAAAGGCTAATCAAATTCCGTGATAGCTCGTTCTCTCCGAAATAGCTTTAGGGCTAGCCTCGTGTGATCCGTATCGGTGGTAGAGATCTGAATGAACTAGGGGCCTTCCCAGGTTACCGAATTCAACCAAACTTCGAATGCCGATAATGAGTAACACGGGAGTCAGACAGCGGGGGCTAAGCTTCGTTGTCAAAAGGGGAAGAGCCCAGACCATCAACTAAGGTCCCAAAATTCATGCTAAGTGGGAAAGGAAGTCGGGCGCCTCAGACAGCCAGGAGGTTGGCTTAGAAGCAGCCATCCTTTAAAGAAAGCGTAACAGCTCACTGGTCGAGGAACCCGGTGCCGACAATCCAACGGGGCTCAAGCATGATACCGAAGTTATGGATCCGATGCGCAAGCATCTGGGTGGTAGGAGAGCGTTCTTAACTGGACTGAAGGTGTACCGTGAGGAGCACTGGACGGTTAGGAAGTGACTCTGCCAGCATAAGTAGCGATAAACCAGGTGAGAACCCTGGTCGCCGCAAGTCTAAGGTTTCCTGAGAAAGGTTAATCCGCTCAGGGTTAGTCGGGGCCTAAGGCGAGGCCGAAAGGCGTAGCTGATGGACACACGGTTAACATTCCGTGACTGCCTTGGTTCGATAAAGACCGAAGGGGGGACGCAGCACGTAAGCCCTGGTGCGCAATGGTTTCAATCCAGGGTGAAGTGAGATCCGGACAGGCAAATCCGCCGGGTCGTCTGCCAGGAAAATCCTCTAAGGAGAATTAAGGCACCCGTACCACAAACAGACACATGTGGACGAGAAGAGTATTCTCAGGCGCTCGGGTGATGGCTCGTTCAGGAACTAGGCAATATAGCTCCGTAACTTCGGGATAAGGAGTGCCTCCAGCAATGGAGGCCGCAGTGAAAGGTGTCAGGCGACTGTTTAACAAAAACACAGGTCTCTGCTAAGTCGAAAACGACGTATAGGGGCTGACGCGTGCCCGGTGCTGGAAGGTTAAAGGGAGAGGTTAGCCGCAAGGCGAAGCTTTGAACTGAAGCCCCAGTGAACGGCGGCCGTAACTATAACGGTCCTAAGGTAGCGAAATTCCTTGTCGGGTAAGTTCCGACCTGCACGAATCGCGTAACGATCTGACAACTGTCTTAACGAACCGCCCGGCGAACTTGTGGTTCCGGTGAAGACGCCGGATGCCCGCAGCAAGACGGAAAGACCCCGTGCACCTTTACTATACCCTATCAATGAATTATGGGGTGCTCTGCGCAGAATAGGTGGGAGGCTTTGAGCTCGGAATCTTGGTTTCGAGGGAGCCACCCGTGAGATACCACCCTGAGCATTCTGTGATTCTAACTTACTCCCGTAATCCGGGAGAAGGACATTGGTAGGCGGGTAGTTTGACTGGGGCGGTCGCCTCCTAAATTGTAACGGAGGCGCTCGAAGCTTGGTTCACTCTGTTTGGAAATCAGAGGACGAGTGCAAAGGCATATACCAGGCTGACTGCGAGACCTACAAGTCAAGCAGATGCGAAAGCAGGACTTAGTGATCCGGTGGTTCTGTATGGAAGGGCCATCGCTCAACGGATAAAAGGTACGCCGGGGATAACAGGCTGATCGGAGTCAAGAGTTCACATCGACGCTCCGGTTTGGCACCTCGATGTCGGTTCATCGCATCCTGGGGGTGTAGAAGCTCCCAAGGGTTAGGCTGTTCGCCTATTAAAGCGGTACGTGAACTGGGTTCAGAACGTCGCGAGACAGTTCGGTCCCTATCTGTTGTGGGCGCAGGAGATTTGAGAGGGCTTGTCCTTAGTACGAGAGGACCGGGATGAACCAACCTCTTGTGATCCAGTTGTCACGCCAGTGGCATAGCTGGGTAGCGAAGTTGGGTCAGGATAAGCGCTGAAGGCATATAAGCGCGAAACCTTCCTCGAGATGAGATCTCCCAAGGGATAATACCCTACGAAGGGCCGTGGAAGACTACCACGTTGATAGGACGGATGTGTAAGCGTAGCAATACGTTGAGCTTACCGTTACTAATAGCCCGTTCGGCTTGACCATAAAATTTATTGTAGATACAAACAAAGCAAGTGCTGCCCATCAATATTCGAGAAGGCGGTAGGTCGTGGGAAGTCGGCGGTAGGAAAAGCCCGCTGCCACGGCCAACCTTCCAACAAGTTCTGTGATGGTGGTGTTGGGGCTGTTTTTCCCACAACCCACCTCCCACAACCGACTTTTGGGTGATTGTAGCGCAGGGGTCCCACCCGTTCCCATCCCGAACACGGAAGTTAAGCCCTGCAGCCCCGATGGTACTGCACGCGCGAGTGTGTGGGAGAGTAGGACGTTGCCCGAATTAAAACGAAGCCCCGGCATTGCAAGATGTCCGGGGCTTTTGAATTTCGAGCTAGGCTGATTCCGTCTTCTCCGTCAATTGCTGCAGCTCCCAAATGTCCCGCCGGCTTTGCCCCAGCAGCGGACCTAGGGCCATCTTCCCGGCGCGGCCGATCTGCGACTCCAAAAACTTCAGCTCTTTCAATTGCCCCGGCAGCTCCGGATCGGGCGTTACCGGAAAGCCCATTTCGCGGCGCAGCAAATCGCCCTTGGCGCGCGCGCTCAGCTCCAGTGACAGATGCAGGTACGACAGCATATCGCCCAAAATCGCGGGGGTGTACGTGTTTTCGAGCGACCGCATGTACGAACCCACGTGCGACTCACCGAACTTTCCGGTTGCGATCATCTGCAGCAGATCGATGTCCTTATCGAGCTTCATTCCCAGCCATTTTTCGAGCACTTTTTCGCTGCGCCAAAAGATGAACGCGATGACCACCGGCAAAGTCACCAATATGACCACCGCCGCCATCACGGGCCGCCACCAGGGCTGATTGTAGAGCACGTGAATGACGATGGCCATCGCCAGTCCTGGAAGAAATGTAACCGTCGATCGCGATCCGCGTAGCTCGCTCACGTTGGCCGATACGGTTCCAAAGATGGCCGTCGCGCCGCCATGCATCATGGCCGTGCCCATACCGCGGATAGCACTCGCGATGAGACCACTCGCTGAAAGGTCGGGAATATACGTCAAATTTTCGAGCACCGCGAAGCCCGCGCCCACCGCGAACCCGGAGACCGCCGTGTCCACCATGAAGCCCACTCGATTGGATCGCAATAGCCAGGCGACATACAACGCTTTGGCGACCTCTTCGACCACCGGCGCGCCGGATCGCGGCCATACGGCCGGGGAAGCGATTCCTAACGAGTAAACCGCGGTGTTGATACCGTAGCAAATCACGGCTACTCCGCAACCCACGGCTACCGACCGCAACACGCGGCCGAGCGTAAGCAGCTTGTAAGTGTCGATCAACTCCAGCGCGGACAGAAACAACAGCACAGGCAAAACACTCACGCTTCCCTGCGCGAGCACCAGCCTGAGGGCATGCGGAAACATCAGAGGATCTTCAGCGAAAACATGTACTCGGTGGTAATGTGGCCATTATTTTCGGCGGCGGCATAGCCGCTGGAAAACGTCGAGCTCAAATAGGTGAACAACACCAGGCGCACATCCAGCTGCGCTCCTAGATTGACATAGTTGGCGCGGCTCTGAATGCTGGTGAAGTTGGTAACCAGGTCCGAGGAAAATAGCGTCAGCCGCGCCCAATTCACGTAAAGCCAGGTGGCCCCGAAGTCGCGGAAATGCTTGGCCGGCAGATTGTATTCGCCCAACAGCTTGCCGAAGCTGCGTGCGCCAATTGCGTCGATACTTACGCCGGGGAAACTGTAGAAGTCGCGGTACCGGTCGATGGAAAGGTGGTCGATGTAATTGTTGCCGAAGGCGCCGAAGTAGAAGCTGCCGAAGGGACTGTTGAAATCGCCGAACGATTTGCCGGAGGAAGCCCGCAGCCAGAAAGCGCTGTTTCGCGGCAGCAGGAATCCATGATCGTAATTTCCCCACACGCTGGGGAATGCCCCATGCGTGTAATACAGGCGCGTGTGCAGACCCCACGCGTTGCCTTTTTCGTCATCCACCGAGCCTTGCGCCCTTATGAGATTCGAATACTTCAGCCCCAGGTTCGCATCCAGCAGGTTGCCGATGTTCTGCGTGGAAACGTTCTGGTATTCCGGAAGCGCGTTGAGACCGGCATAGCCGGCCACGCTCCAATCCAGCGTGAGCGTGCGCGGGTCATCGTGGATCAAACGCTGCGAGTGTGCCAGCTTCAGCGATTCGCCTTTGCGGCTCAGCTTGGTGGGGCCGAAGAGATCGTAGAAATCGGCGTAATTGTAGGAGCCGGTCAGCTTCCAGTCCCAATAATGAGCGGAGAATGAAAGATGCGCGCGCTGATCCTCCGGCAGATTCGGATCGGGCGAAATGGCGGCATCGAAATTCACACCCACCAGGTGCAATCGATCGGCAAACTCGGCGCGCATCCCCACGGCGACCGTATTCAGGTACCCTTGCACGATGGGATAAGCCGAGATCAGTTCGATATTTTGAAGAGGTTTATAGATGCCTGCGCGCGTAATGAGATTCTCGGAGTTGACCGACGATGCCGGCGGCAATTTCCAGGAGCGCAGCTCCGGATATTTATTGACCGTGGCCTGGCCCAGGTATTTCACCGCGCTCACATCGTCCAGGGCCTGAGGGGCGGGCAAGCGCCCCGGAATGAATCCCTTGCTGGTGTATTCGAACGCGATCAGCGATCCGTCGGCTAGCGGCAACGGACGGAACAGCCCGGTCTCGGCGTTGCTGATTACGTCCATCTTCTTGGTCTCGAAATTGTAGCGAAACAGATTGGACGCGCCGGTATAGTAGGACGAGCCGTAGAGAAAACGTCCGTCCGTCGAAAACACGAAATTGCCAGGCGAGTTGTACTCGAAGTCGTACAGCGTTTCGTAGGAAGCGTCGCCTTTGCGCAGATCGGCGATGGGAAAGCGCACCAGCTTCTGGCGTCCGCTCAGGTCGGAGATCGCGCCGGTAAGAAACTGGCCGTCCGGAGAAACGTCGATGTCGAAGATGTCGTAGCCGTATTCGAATTCCTGAACGACTTTCCCTTCCTTGTACGGCGCGGGGATATCCACCAGGGTGGACAAGCCATTACTGTGCCGCACGCCCCACAGCGAACCGTCCGCGGCATCGAAGGCAAGGTCCCCGGTGCGAATGTCTGTTTGCAGGCGCTCGGAATGACGCGTTTCGACATCGTAGACGTTGAGATCGCGCTGATCGTTGTTGTCGGTAGTGTAGTAGAGCTTGCGGCCCGCGGGGTCCCAAGCCAGCGAGGTGACGAAGTAGAGTCCGGGTCCCTTGATGTCCTTCAATTCGTCGATCTTGCCGGTGTCCACGTGAATAGCCGCGATGCTGCCCAGGTGCGCGGGATAGCGGATGCCGGCGTAGACGACTTTGTCTTTGGGGTCGAAATAAGCACGCGAGACCGAACCCAACGTCCCGGCCGTAATTCGTTGAGGCACCGTTACGGGATATTTTCGGATCTCGGCGAGGTTGGCCTCTTGAAACTTCCGCTCATCGGCGATCCACATTTTCCACGCGTCGCTCATCGCGATTCCGTAGACCTGCTTGAAGCGCGACGCGAAGTAGCGCTTGGTATTTTCGCCGCGGGTGATCCATTGCACGAGCTTGTCCGGGCCATAGGTGTAGCACACCCAGGTCATGAAGCGCGTGCCGTAGAGGTAGGAATTCGTGCCGGTTTGAAAGTCGGACGAGGTTCCCTCCGATTCCAGCCCGACCACGTCATAGATGTAGGCGTCGTCCCGAACCATGGCGCGAAACACCATTTCATCCCAGCCGCCGATGGCACGCCCGAGTCCGCCAGCCATCCACGTTTCCATGAAGACCGCGGTGCCTTCGTTAAACCAGCGCGTCGAATAGCGCCTGGGGGCGGTTAGCGAACTGTAGAAGATCGAAATTGGGTCCTCATCGGTAGGCAAGACCTTGCCGAAGAACAGCGAGCGAAAACGGCGATCGATAGCATTGGCATTGTCGCCCATTACGATATGAATTGACTCGTGATTCATGATCCAAGTCATACGCTCGTTGGCGGGTAGCGTCTCGTAGGTGTAGCTGAAGGGTGCGATGCCGACGTCGATAAAGTTGGACGGCACGGTGCCGGCGGCGCCATGGCCATAATCGTCGAAATCCTCGAGCAAAACGCTTAGCTTCTGCGAGGGTGTGTAATGAAATAGATTATTCTCGAAATTAAGAGCATTTTCGTAGGAGCGGATGAGATGAGTCACCAAATATTCGTGCTGCGGGCTGTAGTAAAGAACTTCGATGTGCGTGGAGGACTGCAGGAAGATTTTGGGATGGCCGGCGGAGAAAGCCGGCACGCAGGAGATGCATAAAAACAACGAGAGTCCCGCGATGGAACGCGGGACCCGTATGGAAATTCCGTCTACCAATGGTTTCTGGCGGCTTGATAGCCTTTTAAGTCGTCAACGTTAAGTCGGGAACGCAAGCGACTATTCCCTGACCAGTCCGTCCTTCTCGCCCTTCAGGCCATTGTCATGGCCCTTCAAGCCGTCTTCGTGACCCTTGAGTCCGTCTTCATGACCCTTCAGACCATCCCGGCCCTTCAGTCCGTCTTCATGGCCCTTCAAACCATCTCGGCCCTTCAAGCCGTCTTCGTCGACCTTTCAGTCCGTCTTCATGACCCTTGAGTCCGTCTTCATGACCCTTCAGTCCATCTCGGCCCTTCAAGCCGTCTTCGTGACCTTTCAGTCCGTCTTCATGGCCCTTGAGTCCGTCTTCGGCCTGAGCCATCTCGGTCCAGTCCGTCTTCATGGCCCTTGAGTCCGTCTTCATGGCCCTTGAGTCCGTCTTCATGGCCCTTGAGTCCGTCTTCATGGCCCTTGAGTCCGTCTTCATGGCCCTTCAGTCCATCTCGGCCCTTCAAGCCGTCTTCGGCCCCAGTCCGTCTTCATGGCCCTTCAGTCCATCTCGGCCCTTCAAGCCGTCTTCGTGGCCCTTCAGTCCATCTCGGCCCTTCAAGCCGTCTTCGTGGCCCAGTCCGTCTTCGGACCCTTGAGTCCGTCTTCATGGCCCTTGAGTCCGTCGTCATGACCCTTCAGTCCTCGTCATGACCGAGTCCGTCTTCGTGGCCCTTCAGACCGTCCGTCAGACCGTTATCTTTAACTCCCAGCGAGCTGACGGCTGACGTAGCAACCGGCGCGGAGCCCGGTGTAGCGACATCGGACGAGCTGACCTGGGCGTCACGATAAACGTCACGTTTGCCGATCGCTCCTTGCGTCTTGTCGGTGCCGATGTGCCCATTGGCAAAATAAACTAGTCCGCATGCGGCGATGATGCCGCTGCCAATTAGAACCGGGAATCTCCATTTGCGTAGTTTGGTCATATACATTCCTTTCGTTGCCTCCGCTACCGATGCTCACTCCTCACGGATACCGTCGTGTCCTGTTTTGCTTCGGTTGTTATAGAGTGACACACTTCTAAGGTATGTTGCACGTGTACCAAAAAAGTTTGAAAGATTCTTGCAACTATTCGCCGGGCGCGGGGAAACCAAACGATAGGACATTGCGGTCCGCTTCTCGCCGGTAGGCGATGTCACTCACCAGGCTACGCACCAAGAACACCCCCAAACCACCGATTGGGCGTTCGGCTAATCCGCGGGAGAAATCGGGCGGTTCGACGTCTAAAGGATTGAAAGCATTGCCCCAATCCGAGATCTCGACGGACAGTTTGCCGGGGCCGTCGGGGGCGAAAGCTACCTCCGCTGCACCGTTCCCAGGTAGGTAGGCATAGCGGGCGATATTCACAAGGATCTCCTCCAGCACCAAATCCAGCTTTTCCAGCTCCTCGGCCGGAACTTCCGCCGCCAAGGCCCCAGAACGCACAAAGTTCCGAAACAAAGCCACGGATTCCACACTAGCGGGCAAAGTGAGCCGTTGAGCCGCGGGATCCATTAGAGTGTGGCGAGGGCTTGCTGAGCGGTGTCGAAGACCTGGAAGAGGCCGATGAGCCGCGTGAGCTCAAAGACTTGGCGGGGCAGCCCTTTGAGTCCGCACAGCATCAGCGATCCGGATTCCGATTGCAGCTTTTGCGCGACCGAAAGGAACGATCGCAGACCCATGCTGCTGACATATTGTAAGCCGTCCAGATCCGCAATGAGATGCTTGGTCCCGCGCGTGATCCATTGTTCGCAGGCTTGTTCGAACTCGTGCGAGTTTTCGGCGTCCATGCGGCCGCTGACCTTCACTAGGACAGCCTTTCCGAGTTCCTCTGTTTCAATGTTCATGTGGTTTAACGATCATAAACTTGCAGATGCCGCGACAGGCCGTGGTCTTCAGCTTACAAAAAGACCAAGCTCCAACGCAATGCACCCGCGATCCTCGTCCGCAACATAACAAATATGTTAAGATTGCCGACATTGCTGGGCCGGGAAGCCCTACAATCCGGGCGTGAATGAATTTCTCGGAAGAGGATTTGGAAAAGCTTCGGCCGAGGGTGCGTTTCAAGGTGTCCTACGACGTGGGCTTCTACTGCCCCGATATAGATGACATCGTTCAAGAAGCCCTCATGCGCTTCATGTTGGCTGCGCGCGGGGACAAGATCCGCGACCAGGCCGCGCTGGGTGCATTCTTAAACGGAATCTGCCGGAACGTGGTTTCGGAATACCGCCGCAGGAACATGCGGGATGAGCCCATGCCCGAGGTGGTGCCTGAACCTCCGGGCAAATCGATCCCGGAAGCCGAGCTGTTCGAGTTGCGCCAAGCCATCGCCCAGGGTATGGAGCAGCTTTCCGAACGTGACCGGCGCGTGCTGCGAGCCTTCTATCTGGAAGAGAAATCGAAGGATGAGATCCTGAAGCTGACCGGGATGACGGATGAAAACTTCCGCGTGGTGCTGTGCCGGGCTAAGGAAAGATTTCGGGCAATTTATTTAGAACAGACGAAACATCGGGGCAACTCGCGTCACTCAGGTATATGAGCACGAACTTCCACGAAGACCCGGTCTATCGGGAAGAACTCATTACCGGATATCTGCAGCGGCGGCTGAGCGGCAATCAGGCCGAGCAGTGGGAGAGCCATTACCTGGCGTGCGAGGACTGTTTCGAGGAAATCCGGGCGACCGAACTGTTGATCCGCGGGCTGGGTGAACCAATGGTGAAGAGCAAGCGCGTTAACGACGTAACCGTTCTACGGTTCGCGCAGGGCACGCAGTTGCTGGCCTCCTCGCTCGAACTGACTGAGCTTTCTAACGTCATCCGCGTTCAGAAGGACACCAAGGTCCTGATCGACTTGAGCAAAGTCAGCCGGATCGACAGCACGGGTTTGGGCGTGCTCATGAACTGCTACACCCATGCGGTGAAGAATGCCGGGACGCTGAAACTGCTGAACGCCGATGCGCCCGTGCGGCGGGTGCTCAGCGTAACCAAGATCGATTCGGTGCTGCAGATGTTCGAGGACGAAGAGGCCGCGATCGCAAGCTTTGAGCTTCCCCAGGCCTGACCCCGGGTTGGCCTCTTAATTGATGCCATATATGGTACCCTATATGGCGTGACCAAGACTACCGTCTATCTGGATTCCAATATCGCCCTGGCTCTAAGGCAAATGGCCGAAGCGCAAGGGCGGAGCCAGGCGGAACTCATCCGGCATGCCCTGGAGACATACACCAGCAGCGCTAAGAAGCCGAAAATTCCGGGCATTGGCGAGTTCGATAGCGGACACACGGATACGTCCGAACGCGCGGAGCAGATCCTGAAACGCGCCGCCAAGCGTGGACGATGGCGCTGATCGCCGATTCCGGCGCAGTCTACGCTCTCTATGACTCGCGGGACCGCAACCACGCCGCCGTGGCCGAAGTCGTCAAGAATGAGAACGGGGCCGTCGTCGTTCCCATGGCCATCCTCGCCGAGATCGACTATCTTCTGCGTGTTCGCCTGGGGAGCCGCGCGGTCGACAGATTTCTTCAAGGCATCGCCGTCGGAGGATTCACTCTTGAGCCCTTCACGTCGCAGGACCTTAGCCGCTGCCAGACTCTGTTGAAGACCTACGCCGACCTGGACCTCGGTCTCGCGGACGCATCCGTGGTCGCCGCCGCTGAAAGAAAAGGCGTCCGCCGAATCCTTACAGTGGACTTAAGGGATTTTCGCGCGGTCCGTGCGATCGATGGAAAGCCGTTCACGCTACTCCCCGCCGACGCTTGACCGCGGCTGGTATCTTTACAGCTATGCGGGCTATAGGTGTTCTGTTTCTCGCCGTTGCTGCCCTCCTCGCCCAGCCGGTGACGGACCCTCGCTGGGCGCCTCTCGCGTTTCTCATTGGAGACTGGACAGGCGAAGGCGGCGGAGGGCCGGGGCAGGGCACTGGCGAGTTCTCGTTCCAGCCGGACCTGGGCGGTGCAATCCTGATGCGGAAAAATGTCTCGCGTTATCCAGCCACCAAAGACCAGCCCGCGTATTCCCACACAGACTTGCTGATTGTCGACTCCACGCTACATGCTGTTTACTTTGACGATGAGGGCCACACCATCCATTACCTAGTTGAGCCGTTGCCGGATGGAAAGGGCGCGCAATTTCTGAGCGACGCTGCGCCGTCTCAACCACGCTACCGGCTCACGTACCGCAAACTTGGGGACGATCGAGTCGCGATCCGATTCGAAATCGCGCCACCCGGCAAGCCGGAAGGGTTCTCGACTTATATTGACGCAACGGCTCGCCGAAGCCGCTAGAACTGCAGCAGCCGCTCCGCTTCCGCCGCCAGATTATCCACCTGCGGCAGAATCTCGTTCTCCAGTTGCGGATTGTACCCGACCCAAGTATCCAGCGCGCCTACACGGCCGACCGGCGCATCCAAATGCTCGAACAGCTCGCTCGCGATTCTAGCCGCGATCTCCGCGCCGTAGCCCCACGATAGACAATCCTCGTGCGCGATCATCACGCGGCTGGTCTTTTCCACCGATGCGCGAATGGTTTCCCAATCGTACGGTGCGAGCGTCCGCAAATCGATCACCTCGATGGTCTTGTCGGGATTGCGCTGCTCCACCTGGAGCGCGGCCTGCAGCATCTTCTGGACCACCGCGCCATAGGTGATCACCGTCAGATTCTGCCCGCCCTTCACCACGTTCGCTTTGCCGAACGGGATGGTGAAATCCGCGCCGGGATGCTGTGAGCGGTTATACGGCTCGCGGTAGAGCCGCTTGTGTTCGAGGAACATCACGGGATCGTCGCAACGAATGGCCGTCCTCAGCAGCCCGCAGGCGTCCAGTGCGTTGGACGGCATCACCACTCGCAAACCGGGAAGATGCGTGAAGATCACTTCGCCGCACTGGCTATGGTAGATGGCGCCGCCGTTCAGATAGCCGCCGATGGGGACGCGCACCACCACCGGAGCGCTGAATCCGTTATGCGAGCGCCAGCGCAGCGTGGCAAGCTCGGCGCGCAACTGCATCATGGCCGGCCAGATATAGTCGAAGAACTGGATCTCGACCACCGGCTTCAGCCCGCGCTCGGCCAGTCCAATGGCGCGGCCGATAATCCCCGCCTCCGCGAGCGGACTGTTGAAACAGCGTTCACTGCCGAACTTGATTTGCAGCCCCGCGGTCGCCTTGAAAACGCCGCCTTTGCCTTTCACTTCGGCCAGATTCGCCTCCCGGCTGCAATCGGCCACATCCTCGCCGAACACCACGATGCGCGAATTGCGCCGCATCTCTTCGTGCAGCGTGAGATTGATCTCGTCCACCATGGTTCGCGACTCACCGGTGAACTGCGGCTCGGCTTCGAATTCGGCCGAGGCTGGATCGATCTTGTCGGAATAAAGAAACTCGAGCGCGGAGCCTTTCGGAGGGGGATCCGCTCGCAGGGCGCGATCGGTGGCCTCTTGAATTTCCTGATCCACCTCGTGCACGATCACCTGCAGCCCCTGCCGGTCCAGAATGCCCTCGGACACCAGCCACTCGGGGAACCGCAGCACCGGGTCGCGCGCCTCCTCCGCCTCGCGCTCGGCTTTGGTCTTATAGGATCGCTCGTCGTCGGAAAGCGAATGCGAATAAGGCCGGGTCACCTTGGCATGCACCAGCGCCGGACCCTTGCGCTCGCGGGCGTAGGCGGCTGCTTCCGTCAGCGCGCCGTAAGACGCCACTACGTCGGTGCCATCCACTTCCAGCCGCTTCAGATTCGGAAATCCGGCCACCAACTGGGCCACGTTTCCACCCGCGGTTTGCTTCTCCACCGGCACTGAAATGGCGTACCCGTTATCCTCAATCAGGAACACCAGCGGCAGATTCTCCATGCAAGCGACGTTCATCGCTTCCCAGAACTCGCCCTCGCTGGTGGCGCCTTCGCCGCTCGATACCAGCGTTACTTCGTCCGATTCGGGATCCAGGTAACGATAGGCCTGCGCGCAGCCGGCCGCTTGCAGGTACTGCGTGCCGGTCGCCGAGGAGCGCGAGACGATGTGCAGATCGCGATTGCTCCAATGTGAGGGCATCTGCCGGCCGCCGGAAGCCGGGTCACTCGCGGCGCCCACCGCTCCCAGCAGCATTTGTTCGGCGGTGACGCCCAGCATCAAAGCCAGGGCGCGGTCGCGGTAATAGAGATAAAACCAGTCGTGCGCCGGACGGAATACCAGACCCGCGGCCACCTGCACTGCTTCATGGCCCGCGCCGCTGATCTGGAAAAAGATGCGGTTCTGGCGCTTGAGCAGAACTTCCTTGTCATCCAATCGGCGCGCCGTATACATCGCGCGATAGGCATGAATCAGTTGTTCTCGCGTGGGTGTAACTTCGGCGGTAGCTTGCACACGCGTGGGCGTCGCCATCTTCTCCAGTTCTAGTTTATCAGCGAGCCGGACGATCGGCTGCGGTGCCCTGGCTGGCCACCCATCGACCCTGCCCGCTCCCCACAACCCACGCCCCTTTCCGCCATAATAGAGAATATGATGTTGCGTGTACCACTGCTGGTGCTGGGCTCGGTCTGCCTGGCCGCTGTTTATTTAGCCGCCGCCGATACGGCCACCCCCACCACCACTACCGTTGAGGAGATTGTCGCCAAATGCAACGGCGATATTGTCACGCGAGGCGATCTGGAACGCAGCCGCCGGGAGCTGATCGAAACTATGCGCGCCTCCGGTATCTCCGGGGCGGAACTAGAGCAGCAGCTCGCCGAACGGGAGAAAAACCTGCTGCGCGATCGCATCGATCAATTGATTCTGACCCAGAAGGCCAAGGACCTCAACATCAACGTCGATACCGAAGTGAGTAAGCAGCTGGCCGGTTACCAAACCGAAGCCAAAATCCCCGATCCCGATAAGTTCCAGGCTTATGTCAAGGAACAAAGCGGCATGTCCTATGAGGACTTCAAGCAGGAGATGAAGAACCGCTATCTGACGCAGCGGGTGATTCGCGAGGAAGTCAGCGAGAAGATGCAGGTGAAGCACGAGGACATCGAAAAGTATTACAACGAGCACAAAACCGACTTCGTGCGCGACGAACGCATCATTCTCCAGGAAATCCTGATCTCTACCGAAGGCAAGGACGACGCAGGCGTGGCGGCCGCCGAGAAGAAGGCCAAGGAGTTGGTGGCGCGCGCCCGCAAAGGCGAGCGGTTTGCGGAGATGGCTCGCGACAATTCCGACTCCGTCAGCAATAAAACCATGGGCGAGCTTCCCCCCGTATAAGAAAGGCGACCTCAGCAAGAACCTGGAAGATTTGGTTTGGACCCAGCCCAAAGGCTACATCACCGATCCTATTCACGTGGCTAACGGGTTTCTGATTCTGCGTGTGGAAGATCACCAGAAGGCCGGTCAAGCCGAGCTCAGCGAAGTTGAGAATCAAATTACGGAGAGATTGCTGGCGCCCAAGCTGGAAGCCGCCGTGCGCGACTATCTCACCAAGCTGCGCAAAGACGCTTTTCTCGAGATCAAGGCCGATTACATCGACACCGGAGCCGCGGCCAGCAAGGACACCGCTTGGGCTGATCCTCTGCAGCTGAAACCGGAGACGGTGAAAAAAGAAGAAGTCATAACCGCCAGCAGGAGCAAGCACAAGAGGCTGCTTTGGATGGTCCCCGTCCCGGGCACTCAGATCGGCGCCACCAGTTCCTCGCAATAGTCCACGGCAAGTCGCATCATGAAGCCGTCCTTATTTGAGCGATCTCAAGCCGAACCAGGTCTTCACGGCCACGTTTCTGGTGCACGGAAAAGACGTGCGGCAGAAGAAATCCGGCGAGCCTTATCTTTCGCTGCTGCTGGGCGATCGTACCGGCGAGATCGACGCCAAGATGTGGGACAACGTCGCCGAAGTGGTTGACACCTTCGACCGCGACGACTTCGTGAAGGTCAAAGGGCTGCTCCAGATTTTCCAGAACCGGCTGCAGATGACCGTCCACAAAATGGCCCGGGTGCTGGATGCCGACGTCGATTTCGCGGATTTCTTCCCGGCCTCCACCCGCGATCCGCTGGAGATGTTCGCGGAGCTGCGCGCTCTGGTGGCGGGGATGCGCAATCCGCATTTACGGGCGCTGCTGGAGGCATTCCTCAACGATGAGCCACTGGCGCGCATGTACCGCACCGCGCCTGCCGCGAAACACGTGCATCATGCTTATCTAGGCGGTTTGATTGAACATGTTCTGTCCGTCTGCCGCCTGTGCCACCTCACTGCGTTGCACTATGGCAACGTGGATTACGAATTGCTGCTCACCGGCGCCGTTTTGCACGATGTCGGCAAGGTCGCCGAACTGACTTACGACCGCAGCTTCGGCTACAGCACCGAAGGGCAACTGCTCGGTCACATCGTTATCGGACTGCGCATGTTGCACGAGAAGCTCCAGCAGCTTCCCGATTTCCCGCCTAAGCTCCGGGTGCTGGTGGAACACTTGATCATCAGCCATCACGGTGAAATGGAGTTCGGTTCGCCCAAGATTCCGCTATTCCCGGAAGCGCTGCTGCTGCATCATCTCGACAACCTCGATTCGAAAATGGAATGCATGCGCGGGCTGGCCGAGAAGGATCGGCACATTGAAGGCTTCTGGACCGGGTACAGCCCCTCGCTGGAACGTTCCATTCTGAAGAAGCTCAAGTACCTGGATGATGCGCCGCCCGCTGATTCCGCCGAGCCCGTCGCGGCTCCCACGCCCGCGCCCGCCGCCGTGCAATCTCAGCAACAGCCCGAGCCTCAGCCGCCGCTGGAGCATCAACAACAGCGCTTCACTCCCAGCAGTTCTCCCTTCGCCGAGAAACTTCAGCAAGCATGGCGCAAGGATTCGTGACGCAGCCGGCGTCGAGCGCCACCGGCACATCTCAAGCCGATAGCGGCAATCGACGCTGGGCGGGCCGTCTGCGCGGCATTCTGGCAGGCTTGTTTATCTGCGGTTACTTCCTGTTCTTCACCTGGCGTGGGCTGCTGGTCTATTTCACCGGCGACGATTTGATGAACCTGGCTCTTTACCTGGAGAAGCCCATTAGCGCCTTGGTGAAAGCCAACTTCTTCTTTTGGTCGCCCTATTATCGGCCGTTCGGAGGTGTGGTCTATCGCAGCCTTTACGGCATTTTCGGCTTCAATCCCTATCCCATTTATGTTGTGTTTTTTGCGGCGCTGCTGCTGAATCTGCTGTTGGCCTATTTGGTGCTGAGCAAGCTCGGCGGCTCGCGGGAAGTCGGCGTCATCGCAACACTGTTGTTCGCCTTCCACGGGAAGTTCGATTACCTGTACTACAATGCCGGCTCCATGTACGATGCCTTCTGCTTCCTCTTTTACTTTTTGGCGTTGCTGATTTACTTGCGGGCCCGCGGGCAGAACCGGCTGATGGGCATCGGGGAGTCGCTCGGGTTTCTCGCGTGCTTCATCTGTGCTCTCAATTCCAAGGAAATGGCCGCAGTGCTGCCGGTGATGGTGCTGATCTATGAGCTCCTCTGGCATCCACCGCACTTCCGCAGCTTTCGCTCGCTCTGCCGCTGGACCATTCATGAAGGAAGAATGGCTCTGGTGGGCGCGATCTGCGTCCTGATCTACCTTCCCGCCAAGCTCAGTCCGGCGGGCTTGACTGGCAGCGCAGCATATGTGCCGGTTCTCACCTGGAGCCGCTACCTTCTCGATACCGGCACGTACCTGGCCGACTTGTTATATAGAAACAACCCATCGGGACGGCTCGGGGTTACGGCACTGACGCCGCGTCAAGTGGGCTGGGCGTTCGCTGTCGTGGTTGCCATCGCGCTGTGGATGCGCTCCCGGGCGGTATGGTTCGGCCTGCTGTTCTTCGTGATCGGCCTGCTGCCGGTATCTTTCGTTGATACGCGCCTCGGATTCGTAATGTACATTCCGATCGCTGGGCTGGCTCTGTACGCCGCGGTGTGCCTGGTCCGCATCAAAGACCAACTTCGCATCCTCATCCCCAGCTTGGGCGCGTTTTCGACTGAGCAGGCTTCGACGGGGCTCTTCATCATCACGGCCGCGCTCATGTCGGTGATCAGCTATACATACTGGGTACAGGCGCCCGACCCGCGCTATTCGCCCTATAAGCTGGCGGCCACAGAATTTCCGCGCCTCTATCCGAGTCTCCCACACGACGCCAGGCTCTTGTTCGTCCACACGCAATTGGACTACAACTGGGACCTGGTCTTTCTCCTGCGCATCTTCTATCGGAACAATGATCTGTTCATGACACTATTGAACGGTCCGCCCGAACAGCGGATTCCACTTGAGCGCTTGGATCATTACGACCACATCTTCACCTTTGAAGATGGCCACTACATCGAGCTCGACAACGCGGACCCGGTCCGAACCGTGCAGCAGAATCTGCGAAAAGTGTCCCATCCGAGCATGTCGTTGGGGGAAGCCGTCACCATAGGACAACCGGGCGCCGCGCAATATCTGGTGAAAGGCGTGCTACCGGGGCTTCCCAATCAGCAGAGTGCTTGGACTCTGGACCAACCCGAGTTCCGGTTTCATCTTTCCTCCACCGGACATCATCGGTTCATGGAGCGGTTCTACCTGCCGGCCGTAGCGTTAAAGCAAACCGGCCCATTGCACGTGGATTTCTATGTGAACGACCATTTGCTCGACCAGGCCGTGTTCCCCAAGGACGGGGACATGATCTATGAACACGACGTGCCGCCGGCCTGGCTAACAACGGACGGCATCACCACCGTGCGGATGGACGTTCGCAATCCGTACGTCGCGCCTGCCAATGGCGCCAAGCTCGGAGTGCTGCTGAAGGCTGCGTCGTTCAATCCTCCCTTGCCGTCAAGGTGAGGCGCCGGCGGGCGTCCTCAAAAACCGCGCGCAACATCGCCTCGGTCAGCTTGCCGGTGGAAGTATTCTGCTGGCTGGGGTGATACGAGCTGATTAAGAGAGGCTGCCCTTGCCCGGTTTCGTGAACGGCATTATGTCCAAACAGGAAAGCGGATCGCCGCGCGATCTTGCCTTGCTCGCGCAGGATTCCAAGATACACATCGAACGCGACGCGGCCCAGCGCCACCACCACCTGAACACGCTTGAGCAGCTCGAGATCGCGCATTAGGTACGGCCGGCAAGCGCGAATCTCTTCCGGCAGGGGTTTGTTATCGGGCGGCGCGCAACGCGCCACGGCGCTGATGTAGGCATCGCGCAGTTTCAGTCCGTCGTCGCGCGACGTGCTGGTGGGTTGCGATGCAAAGCCGGTGGCGTTGAGGACCTTGTAGAGAAAATCGCCCGAGCTGTCGCCGGTGAACATGCGGCCGGTTCGATTAGCGCCGTGCGCTCCCGGTGCCAGCCCGATCAGCAGCAGCCGCGCGCGTGGATCGCCAAATCCAGGCACCGGCTTGGCCCAATAATCCCAATCCCGATAGGCGCGCCGCTTCACGCGTCCCACCTCGGCGCGATACGCGACCAGCCGCGGGCAACGGACACAGGCGATGATTTCCTGATTGAGGATTTTGAGAGGGTCCAAGTAAAGAGCTTACGCTACCGCGAAACGGCCACGCGCATGTTTTCAAGAGAAGCTTCCAACGAAGTGAGATCGGCGCTGGGATGGGTCTGAATGATGCTGGCAAACAGCGGCACCAGCTCGGGATCGCGCCAGCCGCGCCGCACCTCTTCCTCCATCACTGCGAAGGCAGCTTCGGGAGCCAGCGCTATCTTATAGGGACGCTCGGTGGTCAACGCATCGTAAATGTCCGCGACTTGCAGGATGCGGGCTAGCAACGGGATCTGTTCTCCAGCCAGGCCGTCGGGATAGCCCGAGCCGTCCCACCGTTCATGGTGGCTGCGGATGATCGGCAGCACCGGCCAGAGGCTCCGCATCGGACGGCAGATCTCTTCGCCGCGCATGGGATGGCTACGCATTACGTCCCATTCCTCGGCGGTCAGCATGCCGCGCTTAAAGAGAATGGCGTCCGGAATGCCGATCTTGCCGATGTCGTGCAGAAATCCGCCGCGATAGAGCGAGGTAAGGTCCTGGCTCGGCAGTCCCAAGGCCTCGCCCAACATCACCGAGGCTACCGACAGCCGCTGGCAGTGCTTTCCCGTGTATGGGTCGCGATGCTCCACGGTCTGAGCCAGCGCCAGCAGGATGGTCTCGGCTTCGTCCAGTGAATCGATCAGCGTCTTGTTGCGCAGCATTGCGCGCACCCGCGTTCGCACCACCGTGGGATGCAGCGGTTTGATCAGGAATTCGTCCGCGCCCGAGGAAATGCCGGCGATCTCGTTCTCCACGCCCAGGATGTTGGTGATCATCAACACCGGGATCAGTTGCGTCGCCCGGTGTGCTTTCATCCAGCGGCACAGCTCCGGGCCGCTCATCTCGGGAAGCATCAGATCCAGAATCACCAGATCTATTTTTTCCGTTTGCAGCAGCGCCGTGGCCTCGGACGCTTTGTGCGCTTCCAGAATCGTGTAGGGCGTAGTCTTGAAAATCGCCTTGAGCAGCCGGCGGTTGATTTCTTCGCTATCCACTACCAGGATGGTGGCCGCAATGGCCGCGTTATGGTCCGCGTCGAAGAGCGGAATCGATGCGATTTCGAGGTACGGGTTCTCCACTTTCGGCAGCGCCGTCTCCTCAGTCGGACTCGGGGGTGTGTTAGGGACCGGCATTGCGTGGTGGTTGCCCGGAGCGAAGCTAGCTCACCCGTGCTTATCGTCCGCTGGTTCCAAAAAGTTTAATCCGCGAACTGGCCTATCTTATTGAATCTACTTACCCAACGCTCCTGCGCGGTATAGTAGAGCTTCGCATGAGAATTACTGCCGAGGCGCCCTGCCGTGTGGACCTGGCCGGAGGCACCCTCGATATCTGGCCCCTGTACCTCTTCCATTCCGGCGCGGTCACCGTGAATTTCGCCATCAACCGCTACACCCGCTGCGCGATTGAGACCCTCGATTCCCCCGAGATTCGCCTTCGCTCGGACGATCTCAGAGCGGCCCAGAATTTTGATTCGCTCGCGGAACTCGACGAGACCACGCGGCCGCGTCTGCCGCTGGCCGTACGCCTGTTGCGCTTCTTTCGTCCGAGCACTGGGCTCGCCATGCGCACGGATTCTGAAGCTCCCGCCGGCGCGGGCATCTCGGGCTCCTCGGCTCTCATGATCGCGGGCGCGAGCGCGCTCAATCGTCTCACCGGCTCGGGCCATGTTCCGGAAAAGATCCGCGAGATCGCGCAGAACGTGGAAGCGCAAATCATCCGCGTGCCCACCGGCGTGCAGGATTACTACCCGGCGCTCTACGGCGGAGTCAGTGCCATCGAGCTCGGCCCCGCTGGTGTGCGGCGCCTTGCGATTCCGGTGGATCTCGACGACTTCAATCACCGCATCGTCCTGTGCTACACCGGCGCGCCCCGCAACTCTGGCATCAACAATTGGGAAGTGACCAAAGCCTATCTCGACGGCGATCGCAAAATACTGCGGAACTTCGCGCACATCGCCTCCATTGCGTCCAGCATGCGCTGTGCAGCCCAAAAAGCCGACTGGAGTGAGGCCGCCCGTTTGATGCGCGAAGAATGGTCGTACCGGCGCACGAACGCGCCCGGCATTTCCACTCCCGTGATCGATCGTTTGATTACGCTGGCCAGGCGCGCCGGCTCACTCGGCGCCAAGGTCTGCGGCGCGGGCGGCGGTGGTTGTGTGTTTTTCCTGGTGGAGCGCGGCGCTCAGGAGTGTGTGTCACGCGCTCTACGGGAAGCCGGCGGCGAAATCCTGCCAGTGCAAGTGGCCGCCCGCGGTGTCACAATTCGAACAGGACGCCGGGTCTAGATTCATGCAAGCGCTGCGGGCCGCATTGTTCGATTCACCGGAGGCGCGGCTGGACCTGGCTGCTCTCGAACTCGCGACCATCGAGACGCCCGATCTCGATCCGCAACCCTACCTGGCGATTCTCGATCGGATCGCCTCCGGGATCGCGTCGCGCCTGCCTTCCCCAACCGCCGGCCGCGAGTTTGTGGCCGCCGCCAACCGATATCTCTTCGACGAGCTCGGCTTCCGCGGCAACGAAATCGACTACAACGATCCGCGCAACAGTTGCCTCAATTATGTGTTGGACCGGCGAACCGGCCTTCCGATCACGCTCTCGGTGGTCTACATCGAAGTCGCCCGGCGGCTCGGACAGCCCGTCTCGGGCATCGGACTCCCCGGGCATTTCATTGTCGAATTCAATGACGGGGAATTCGCCACCTACATCGACCCGTTCCACGAGGGTAGGCTGCTCACCACAAATGATTGCCGGCAACTGGCACGCGAGCGCACCGGATCGGACGCCGATGCGGTGGCCCTCGCTCCCGTTGGCACGCGCTACATCCTGGTGCGCATGCTGAATAATATGCGATCGGCCTACTTCCGCGGCAAGCAGTTCGAGAAGATGGTGGCCGTCACCGATTTGCTGTTGGAAGGCTTCCCTGAAAACGCGGGCTACTACAAAGCGCGCGGCTTTGCCCGCTTGCGAATGCGCCAGTTTCGCGGCGCTCAGAGCGATCTGGAGATGTACTTGAAGTACGCGCCGGACGCCGAGGATCGTCCTCAAATCACCGAGCAACTCGGTGCGATTCACCGCTGGATGGGGCGGCTGAATTGAAGGAGAAGCGAGAATTCAGAAGTCAGAATTCAGAATAGCCGCACACCGCGGCGATCGGGCTTGCCTGTCAGATGCACCGTATCGCGGAAACTTACCGTATTCGGCTCCGACGTCATCACCAGGGAGTGCGTCCGATGGCCGTCTCCGAAAAATCGCACGCCTTGCAGCAGATTCCCCGGCGTGACGCCGCATGCTGCGAAGATGATTTTCTTGCCGGGAGCCAAATCCTCGGCGGTATAAATCTTGTGCGGATCGTTGATGCCCATCTTTTGCATCCGCCGCTCCATCTCGTTGTTGGCCACCACCAGGCGGCCCAGCATCGTGCCGTGTAGGCAGCGCATCGCGGCCGCCGTGATTACGCCCTCCGGCGCGCCGCCGATCCCCATCACCGCGTGCACGCCCGCGCCGCTTACGGCGGCAGCGATTCCAGCCGACAAGTCGCCATCGCCGATCAAACGGATGCGCGCGCCCGCCTTGCGAATGCTCGCGATGAGCTTTTCATGGCGCGGCCGGTCCAACACCATCACCACCAGGTCCACCACCTGGCGATCCAGACGCTTCGCAATCGCCTTGAGATTGTCTTCGGCAGGAGCGTCGAGGTCCAGCGCGCCCTGACAGCCCGGCCCCGCGATGATCTTCTCCATGTAGCAGTCCGGCGCGTGCAGCAGACCGCCCGCTTCCGACGCCGCCAGTACCGCTATGGAATTAGCCGCGCCCGTAGCGCACAGATTGGTACCCTCCAGCGGATCTACGGCGATGTCCACCGCGGGATATTCCAGGCCGGGGGGCGGCGTGGCGCCCACTCGCTCGCCGATATACAGCATGGGGGCTTCATCGCGTTCGCCTTCGCCGATCACGATGTTTCCGGCGATGGGCACTTCTTCAAAAGCGCGCCGCATGGCCTGCACCGCGGCATGATCGGAGCCAGGCCGGTCGTCCTGTCCCATGGTGCGCGCAGCCGCGATTGCTGCCTCCTCCACCACGCGCGCCATCTCAAACGCCAGATGCTCTGGTAGATACTGCTCGCCGCTGGCCGAGTTGGCCGACTTATTTGGTCGCGACTTGATCGCTTGCCCTGCCATTGAGGCCGATAATAGCACGCCCCACCGCCCACTCCCTACCACCTTCTTGATATGCTGATACATCCAAGGAGAAACACTTATGAGAACACTCACTGTAGGAGCAACGATCTTCTTTGTGGCCGGCCTGGGCTTGGTCAATCAGAGCCTGGCCTTTGCGCAGCCCAAGGCTGGGGGTCCTCCTCCCGGACCTGGCCTCACGCTCACCTCCCCCGACTTCGAGGACGGCGGAATCATTCCGAACAAGTACACGCAGGCCGATCCGAATCCGATTTCGCCGAAACTGGAATGGACGCACGTGCCGCCGGGCACGGTCAGCTTCACGCTCATCCTGCACGATCCCGACGTGGCGCTTCAGAAGAAGAACGATGATGTTCTGCACTGGATGATCTTCAATATTCCAGGTACGGCGACGGGGCTTCCCCAAAACGTTCCCGCCACTGCGAAACTCGAGGACGGCGCCATCAACGCCAAGAACCTGCGCGGCGGCGTCGGCTTCATGGGACCGGGAATGGGTCCGCAGGGTCCCTATCATCACTACACCTTCGAACTCTTCGCTCTCGACACCAAGCTCGATCTTGGTCCGGATGCAACTCGCGCCGACGTTCTCGCCGCGATGCAGGGCCACATTCTGGCGAAGGGCATTCTCGCAGGCCGGTTCCATCGGTAGCGGGAAAGGGCGCGCCTGAAAATCGTTGCTTGCCTGATCGTTTGCGCGGGCCTGCCACCGGTGTGCGCGCCCGCCGCGGATCTGCCAGACGGCAAGGGCAAGGAACTGATCTTGCGCGCCTGCATCGGCTGTCATAAGGCCGATGAAATCGGCGCCTATCGCTTCACTAAGGACGAATACCACACGATTGCTTATCGCATGGGCGATCGCGGCGCGCAGGCCACGCGGGCCGAACTCGATACCATCGCCGATTACCTGTTCGAGAATTTCCCCAAGATTGAGGACGCGTCAAAAATCAACGTGAACAAAGCCACGGCGCAAGAGATCGCGACGCGGCTCGGTTTGACGGCGGAAGAGGCTGAGGCGGTTGTGAAATATCGCGAACGCCACGGCGACTTTCACGCCTGGGGCGATTTGCTGATCATCTACGGCGTGGACGGCAAGAAGATCGAAGCGGCCAAAGACAAGATTAGTTTCTAGCGGACTTGGAGCCCGCGGAGAGTTCGCTCACTACGGGCAATTGCGACGTGTCCCAGCCACCGCCCAGCGCCTCCACCAGCAACACGCTGGATACCATGCGCCGCGTCAGCAGGTTCACCAGGGCCTCCTGCTCGCTGAACAACGCGGTCTGCTGCGTCTCCACTTGCAGGTAGGTCGCGGTTCCGGCCTTGTATTGCGCGGTGGCGATATCCAGCGCCAGTTGCGCAGAAGCTACCGTTTCGGTGGTGGCGCCGGTTTCCCGCTCCAGAATCCGCAGCGCCGACAACTGATCTTCCACCTGTTGGAACGCGGTCAATATAGTCTCGCGGTAGTTCGCCATGGCATTATCGAAATTAGCTTTCGCGACGTCCACTTGTGCGCGCCGTTTCCCGGCGTCGTACAACGTTTGAGATGGAAGCGCTCCGACCGTCCAAAACCGGCCTGCCCAGGTGAACAGATTCACGAAGCTCGAACTGGCTAGCCCAGCGTCGGCGCTGAGCGTCAAGGACGGATAAAACGCCGCGTCCGCGATCCCGATCTGTTCGTTCAGCGAGGCCATCTGACGCTCCGAGATGGCGATGTCCGGACGCCTTTCGAGCAACGTGGAAGGTAACGCGACCGGCACCTCCGGCGGCTCGCCCTTGAGAGTTCGCTTTTCGAGTGACAATTCCGACGGCGGCTTACCTATGAGAATCGCAATGGCGTGCTCGTATTGCGCGCGCGCTACGCCAAAATCGATCATTTGTTCCTTGGCCGAACCCAGCTGCGTTTCCGCTTGTGCCACATCGGCGCCCGAAGCTATGCCGGAATCGTGCCGCGCCTTTGTGAGCTTTAAAAACCCCGTGTATGATTCCACGGTGGATTCGAGCAGCGCGATGTCGCCGTCGACTCCGCGCAATTGGAAATAGTCTTGCGCCAAATCCGCCTGATAGGTGAGTTTTGCGTTTTCAAGCTGCGCCTCGGTGGCCTGAGCTGTCTCCGCATTGGCGCGAACATTGCGCCGGATGGCGCCCCACAGATCCACTTGATAAGAGACGTCGAAAGGAACTTGGTAGTTGGTGTGAGTGCCCCCGGCGGCCGCCACTTGATTGGCCGAAACTCCGCCCGTACCCTGGGCGACCGACACCGTCGGGCCCACCGTGACCGTCGGGTACAAAGCGGACCGTGCAATCTGCACCTGGGCGCGCGCCGCCCGGTATTGAGCTTCCGCCGCCAAAACATTCTGATTCGAAATGTTGACCTGCTCTTCGAGCGCATTCAGCTCAGGGTCGTTGTAGATCTCCCACCACTTCCCTTTGAGGGCCGCGTCGTTCGGCTGCGCTTCTTTCCAGCCATCCGGAGGCTTCTCCTTAAACGCGGCGGGCACGGGGGCCACGGGAGGGTGAGTGTAGTTCGGCCCCACCACCCGACAGCCGCTCGAAATCAGCACAGCGCCCGCGAGAATGCAGAAAACGAACCCACGGCGCGGCCGAATCTTCTGATTCATCATCAATATAAGGACATTTTACCCCGCCCTGGGCCACAGTGACGATAGCCCTATTGGGCGGTGTCGGGGACCGCTCCCCGCGTCACGGTCTCAGGAAATCGAAGTCGCAACCGAGATCGGCCTGCGTGACGTGATCCAGGAAAAGGCGGCCATATCCGCGCGTATAGTGGGCGGCCGGCGGTGTGAAACTGCTTTCCCGGCGCTCCAGCTCGTCCGCGGCAACCAGCAGCTCCAACTTGCGGCCGGGGACATCCAGCAGGATCTCGTCGCCAGTCCGCACCAGCGCGAGCGGCCCGCCGATAGCCGATTCCGGCGCGACGTGCAAAATCACGGTTCCGTAGGAGGTGCCGCTCATGCGCGCATCCGATATACGTACCATGTCGGTCACGCCCTCGTTCAGCAGTTTGCGCGGCATCGGGATGTGGCCCCACTCGGGGAAACCCGGCGCGCCTTTTGGGCCGCAGTTGCGCATCACGAGCACTGTGTCGCGGTCAACCTGCAGATCCTCGCGCTCCACTTGCGCCAGCATCTCGTCCGCGAGTCTCGAAAACGAACGCACGCCCGCGGTGCTGCAATAAATCCTTCGACGCCGCGCTTTGTTTGATAACCGCGCCGTTCGGAGCCAGGTTGCCGTATAGAACCGCAATGCCGCCTTCGTGATATACGGGCTGTTCGCGGCTGCGGATCACGGTGTCATTCCGTGGCTCAGCAGCGTTGATGTTCTCGCCGATGGTCTTGCCATTCACCGTCGCGCAATCGCCATCGAGCAGATCCTGAATCCGGTTCATGACCGCGGGAACTCCACCCGCATAAAACAAATCCTCCATCAGATATTCGCCGGAAGGTTTCACGTTCACGATGCAAGGCGTGCGCCGCGAAACTCGGTCGAAATCCTCCAGCGTCAGGTCGATGCCGAGACGCCCGGCGATGGCAATCAGATGGATCACAGCATTGGTGGAACCGCCCAGCGCCATTAAAACGGTAATGGCGTTCTCAAAGGCCGCCCGCGTCATGATGCGCGAGGGCTTGAGACCGGACTCGATCATGTCGACTACGGCTCGCCCACTCAATTCCGCCATCGCAAGCCGGCGGGAATCGGGCGCCGGGATGTTGGCGCAACCGGGCAGCGTCATGCCGAGCGCTTCCGCCAGGCTGGTCATGGTGGACGCCGTGCCCATCACGGCGCAGTGGCCTGCCGTGCGCGCAATGCAGCCTTCAATTTCGCACCACTCTTCTTCCGTGATCCGGCCAGTCCGATATTGATCGAAGAGCTTCTTGCCGTCGGTTCCGGAGCCCAGCCGTTGGCCGCGCCATTCGCCGGCCAGCATGGGGCCGCCCGGAACAACCAGCGCGGGAATATCGGCGCTCGCCGCGCCCATCAATTGCGCGGGCGTGGTCTTGTCGCAACCGCATAACAGCACCACGGCATCCAGAGGATTGGCGCGGATAGATTCTTCCACGTCCATCGCCATCAGGTTGCGATACATCATGGTGGTGGGGCGCATGAACATCTCCCCCAGCGAGATGGTGGGAAATTCCAGCGGCACTCCACCCGCCGCCCACACGCCACGTTTGACGGCCGCCGCCACGTCGCGCAGATGCAGGTTGCAATTGTTGAGCTCGCTCCAGGAATTGCATATGCCGATCACCGGCTTGCCGTCAAAGACATCCGCCGGAAAGCCCTCCGAACGCAGCCAGGCGCGGCGCGCGAAGCCATAGTATTCAGGCGTCTGAAACCATTCGCGGCTGCGATTATTTTTCATGTTAGGATGGATGAGATTTAGCCTCATTATATGAAAGACCGTTCGTCTGGGGCCTCGGACCTCGCTGGTGAAGCTTACGTTATTATTCGCGAGCGAATTCTCCGCGGCGAAGTAGCCATCGGCCAGGTGATCTCGCGGCGCAAAATCGCAGCTGAGCTGGGCATGAGTTTTCTGCCGGTTTCAGAAGCATTCCTGCGGCTGGAGTTTGATGGCTTGCTCGAAAGCCGTCCGCGCGCGGGAACCCGCGTGCGCATCCCGAGCCGCGAGGACGTGCGCGGCCACTACCTGGTGCGTGAGGCGCTGGAGGTGGAAGCGGCCCGGCTGTTCACCGAAATGGCGACCCCTGAGGACCGTTCCGATTTGCTGAAGCTGGGACTGCGCGTGGATGTAATGCGCTCCCAAACGGAAACGAATCGCTTTTACTACTTAAATCTGCACGAAAAGCTGCACCGGCGAATCTCGGAGTGCACGCGCTGTCCCGCGCTGTGCGATGCCATCGAGAGAACCCGGGCGTTGTCCTCCACCTGGCTCTGCGTCGGTAGGGCGTTCAACGGGACACCGTCGCGCCGCCATCAGGACCTCATGGAAGTGCTGGTGGGGACCGATCGCGATGCGTCGGCGGCTGCCATGCGCGAGCACGTTATCACCAGCATGCAGCGGGCGCTGGAGCGTCTTGAGCCCTATTTCCACGCGCGCAAGACACAAGGCAAGACCTATTCGCGCAAGCAGTTTTCCATCGCGCTCCCCACTGTGGCAGTCGCCGCTTCCGATTAGTCCGCGCTGGTCAATCTGGGCTGATTCACAACGGCCTTGCGCGTCTGTTCCAGACTGTTCTTCAGCGCTTCCTCCGGAAGCTCGTGCAGGATGGGGCTCAGCAGTTTCGCCATCAGGAACGGAATGTCGCGCGTCAAGGTGATGGATTCGCAGGTGATGAAGACGCCGCCGTCGCTCTCCTCGAAAAACCAATACCCATTGATGCGCCACATCAGTCCGCGATCGTGGCCGGGCGCGAGTTCGTGCTCGTTGTGTTTGCCTGCGTTGGCGATCTCAACCACTCGCCGGCTCGCCGAGTGGCTGTAGGTCCGCTTTGGGTCGAGCGAAACGAAGTGAATGTCGTTATCGATATCCAGCACGTCGGAGATGAAGAACTTCGATTTCACGACGCGCGTGCGAATCGTGAAATCGTTGCCGGTATGCGACAGCACTTTGACCTCGGTGACGTCGGGCTTATAGATCTCGGAGTGGCGCGGATAATCCTCGACGACGCTCAGGACCTCTTTCAGCGTGGTGTTGGGAACGAAGACCGCTCCGATCCAGTCTTGAATGAGTGCGCTCGGAAGTGTCGCAACGCCGTTCCCTTGGACCGGCTGCGCCACCACCGCGCCGGCCAGCAGCCGCGGGCGAATGTCGGGTGAATCGTCGAACCACAGGAAATGCTCGCCGCTCCAGCGCGGCTGCAGTCTTGCTTCGGTGTCGGCGATGTAACGGTCGAACGCATCGATGGTTTCCGGCTTGAGATCGACGGCGCGACAGAGACCGGCGCCGGCGGACCAGACAACAATGATGAGAAGGAACCGCGGCAGCTTCAGTCGGCTCCCACCGGCTTCCTGGCGGCGGCGTCGACTACGTCTCGATAACTCTTGGGGGCTTGGCCTTCGAAGAACTGCTTCAAGCCTGCCTCGACACTCCAATCCATGCGACGGACAATCGCCTCGGCCATGATCGGCTCGATATCGATTTCGCGCAGCGTGGCGGCTACCTCTTCCATTTCGCGCGCGCGGCGTTCCCCGTGGACGACTACGCGCCCAACCATGTAATCGGCGAGCTTCTTCCAGTTGACGCCGGGAAAGCTTTCGTCCAGCGACGCGAAGACGCGCTCGTCGGCGTTGTAGCGGGTGGCGCCGAGAACGCACTCGGTGATTAACGCCTCGATGCCCTTCACGATAATGCTGCGGAACATTTTCGTCGCGGCCGCCGTGCCAACTTCGCGCGACACGATCTCGGCCGAGATCCCGAAGGGCGCGAGCGCAGCTACAAAATCGCCGGCTCCCTCGCCGCCAGCCAGCATGGGAACTTTGTGGCCGTAGGGCGGAACGGGCGCCATCATCGCGATTTCCGCGAAACGAGCGCCGCTGGCTTCAATAACCCGCGCGATGGATTGCTTCAGCCCCGGCGAAACCGAATTCAGGTCGGCATAAATGTGATGCGCGGTCAGGTAAGGCGCGTTTTGTTCAGCGGCATTCAGAGCTTGATTGGCGGTCACGGCCGACATCATGATGTCGCACGACTCCGCGAGCTCTGAGTTCGATTCCACCAGGCGCGTATCCGTTTCCTGGGCCCGCTCGCGAACCTGATCGGTAACGTTTATGTCGAAAGCCGTGATCGACGCGATTCCCGGTTGTCGCAGCCCCTTCGCAATGTGATAAGCGGCTTCACCAAAACCTACAAATCCGATTCTGACACTTGGGGCCATCAGAGCGCTCCGATCAACTTCCAATAGCCTACCGACGCAGCGATAGTGAGAAGGGCAACCACAGCGTAGGTGGTCGCCAGCCGCAAGCGTTCCGCGGTGCTGAATGCCAGGCCTTCGGTGATGCCTTCGCCCATGGCGACCCAGATATTTTGATACGTAGCCCAGAACGGCACGGATGGAATCAGCAACGCCGCGGTGAGAATCATGGGCGGTATGCCGGCGGCGCTAGTGGTATCCACGAGAGGAACGAACGTCACGACGATGGCGATGAATCCGCTGGGATCAAGGAAACGCAAGGCAAGGGTCGCAACTCCCACCGCCAACAGCAAAACGAGTGGGCTGAACGTCAGGTGCTGCGCGACAGGAATGAAGTAACCCGCCAGCCAATCGGTGATTTTGTATTCGGTCAGCAGGTTGTTCAGGCTGAAAATACCGCCCATGAACAGCAGCAAGGTCCAGGAGATGCCGCCCGCGATGTCGGCGTTGCCGACGATGCCGGCCAGCGCGAAGATGGACAGTCCGACCATGCCGACGAAAAAGCTCGGCAGGTGATGCCAGCGATCGGTGGACCAAAATACGATGGAACAGACCACGATAAAAGCGGTGATCATTTCATCGCGTTTGAACGATCCCAGCTCACGCAGTTTGTTGCGCACGAATTCGGGTGAAGAAACTAGTGCTCGTTCGGGTTTCAGCACCCATTGATTGCCGAAGACGATCAACGCGCATAGCACGAATACAGGCAGATACAGCACTCGTGCGTAAGACAAATAGGTAAGCGGCAGATGTTTTAAATCGAACACCGACGCGACGACAGGACCATCCAGAGAACCGTACAGCAGTCCGAGGCCGGGCACCACCGCCATTTCGATGGTGGTGAGCATGATCAACGCCGAACCCTTGCTGCGAGGCTTCATATCCAGCGATTTCACCAGCGCCCACGCGATAGGTACCATGATGGCGGTGCGCACTGTCATGGAAGGGATGCCGAGCGAAAGCGCGGTCCCGATGACGAAGAAGGCGCCAAGAATTCCGGAATACGACGCAGGAAAGAGCGACAAAATATAGTACGAGACGCGTGCTGCGAGTCCGGTCTTCTGCATGGCGAAGCCGTAATAGAGGACGGCCAGAAGTATCCACCACGATCCGCTCGAAAATCCGCTGAATACAAGCGCCGGTTTGGCGCCCGCGGGAATCAGCAGCGCCATCATCAACACGGACGCGACACCGTTGTTCATGACGCCGAAGGCCCACAGCACGATGGTGAAGGCGGTGATGGCCAGCGCAGTTTGCCCGGCGCGGGTTAGGCCGTGCTGCGCGGGCATGAAGAATATCGCGAGTCCGATGGCGATGGCAAACAGGAGAGGCACCCACTTTACACGCGTCGCGGTGATTGTGGCCGGCGGAGCTGTCGCGGTCGCCATTAGAAGATTCTACTTCATTGCCGAGATTGCGCCTGTTCGGCGCGCATGCGGCGCTGCTCGGCTTGCACCGTGATGAGCGACATCCACATGCCCAGCGGATGCGCACCCGCCTCCACCAGCGGATGCGGCTTGAGCGATCGCACGGCGTCGATGCTTTCGTCCTTCATGGTTTCGAGCACCTGCGCCTGCTTTTCGTTGAGACCGTATTCGGAGGCCAGAGCCGGCGTGTTCTCGAACAAGCGGCGGCGCAGAGGCTGGCTGAAGCGCAGATCGTACAGGAGCTTATTCAGCGGATAAACTGCCGGATCGGGATGCCGGTAGAATTGATAACCTTCGGCGCTGCCGAAGCTGAACTTGGGCGTGGGTTCGGGTGTGGTGGGAATGCCTTTTTTATTGGGGATGAAGCGCATCACCGCGTGACCGTGGTGCCAGGTGGGCTGATAGGTGATGCAGTTCGCCGGGCTGATGGCCGATGGCGCCGAACAGAATCATCCAAGGGAGCATTTCGGTGTTGCCGACTTCGTCCAACTCCTCGTTGGTCAGCTCCAGCAGCGCGTTGTTGTTGCCGCGCTCCATGTGCGCGATGGCCCACCAGTCGAAATCGAAGGCCGGCTGCGGATATTTCCAGGCGCCCGGATAGTGCGACATGCCGCCGCTGGCGACGATCGCGATCTTGTCCGGCGACTCGCAGAATGCATCGCGGATGGCTGCGCCAAGCTGCTCGCAACGGCGGGCCGTAGGCAGCGGAGGCAGGTAAGTGTTCACGAAAACCGGAACCACCGGAATCGCGCGCCCTTCGATCACCCATTCGTAAACGGCCGCGAAGGCGTGGCCCAGCTCGGCGTCCTGCGAATAGGTCATGATCGAAGCCCTCGGCGACCAGTTGAATTCGAGCATTTCTTCGGCGAAGCCATGAATCGGCAGCGCGTAGCTTTTGCGCGCGAAAGCAGCTTTGGACTTCTCGCCGCCGACGATGGCGAATGTGGGTACGGCGGAAAGAAAGAATGTCTCCAGGTGATCGCTGCCGATCACGAGCACGGCGTCAGGCTTGATTTCATCTAAATTCTTGCCGAGCTCGCGCATCGCGGCGATATCGGCGTCAAGCTGCGCTTTGTCCTCGCTCGGTGGATGAGTGAACAACTGCGGCGCGTGAACGGTGGCGGCTGCGAATACAATCTGTCCCATACTTCAACTCCTTAAAACGCTTTGTCGCGCGGAAGCCTCCTCGGGGAGTTCTTCAACATACTCCACTCCGAGTTCCTTCAGTTTGGCGCGGAGACCATAATAATCGATACCCAGTTCGCCGGCGGCAAGGCGCTCGCGGGTTTTCTCTTCCTTGGCCATGCGCTGTTGGGCTGCTTTGGCAGCGTCGGCCGCGGTGGCGCGCGGGACTACCACGACGCCGTCGGCATCGCCCACGACTACGTCGCCCGGATTCACCAGCATGCCGGCGCATACGACAGGAACGTTCACCGAACCGGGGCTCGCCTTCACTGTGCCTTGCGCGGAGATTGCCTTGGCCCACACAGGAAAATTGATGGCGGTCAGTTCACGGTATCGCGAACGCCGGCATCGATGATCAAACCCGCTACGCCGTGGGCTTGGCAGGAAGTCCCCAACAAGTCGCCGAACATGCCGTCAGTGGATTCCGAAGTTGTGACCACCACCAAAACGTCACCCGGTTTGCAGACTTCGATAGCGGCGTGCACCATCAAATTATCGCCGGGTTGGCACGACACCGTGACCGCCGGGCCCGATACCCTGGCTGACGGATAAATCGGCCGCATGTATGGCAGCATCACGCCGGTGCGGCCTTGCGCTTCATGTATGGTGGCGACGCCGAGCTCGCCGAGCAGCTTGACGGCCTGGACATCGGGGCGCGGGATTTGGCGGACGATCTTGTGGGGCATCCTTTTTATTCACTCAGGAAAATTCGCTGGTCACCTGCGGATAAATCCGCTGGTATGCTTCGGCGTACTTGATTCCTTTTCGACCCGAGTTACGCACGGCCTGGACGCCGCGCCGCTTGGCGAGGTCGCGGTAATAATTCCAAAGGTGCTCCTGCGCCTCCATCGACTCCATGGCCTTTTCCTTGATCTCGTACACCGGAGTGATGTCGAGCAACACTTGCGGCTTGAACTCGCATTGCTCGGGCTGATGCGGCTCAAAGATGAACACCGGAGGCGCGCCGAGCTGCTTGCCTTCCGCCGGATAACCCGCTGCCTGCGCATACACGCGGGTCTGAAGCGTGAGCATATTGGCGTAGGGATGGTCGGGGTTGTAAGGATCTTCGTAGGAATGGGTCAGGATGACTTCGGGCTGAAGCTTGCGATACTCGACCACCATTTCGTGAATGGTCTCCTCAGATGCCTTGATGGGATAGTCGCCCGAATCGAAGAAACGGATCTCGGCGCCCAAGATGCCAGCCGCCCGCTCCGATTCTTTCTGCCGCTCCTGTTTGACGCGCTCGAGCGTCATGCCCTCCATTTTCCACAGCCGCTCGGATTCGCCGCGCTCGCCATAAGACAAACACAGAATCCGAACCCGATAACCCTTCTGAGCGTACAGTGCGATCGCGCCGCCTGCGCGCCACACAAAGTCGGCGGCATGGGCGCTCACTACCAGCACGGTTTTTGGAGAATCCATAACTTATCGAAGCCTTCAGTTGACCAGCGATGCCGGATTCGTGACGGCCATGCGCTGAACCTCGGCGGCCGAAAATCCGCCATCCAGCAAAGTTTGCGCGAACATCGCAAAGCCGTCGGATACCGGCGGATTGATGGTTTGACCGAGATCGGTGGACAGAACACAACGATCGGGACCGGCTTTGCGGATGCTCACCATCACTTCATCCCAGGGCGCTTTTCCGGTGTGCATGGTGGTGAAGCAGTGCTCGATGAAGGCCCCTTCACCGGCCAGCTCGGCCTGCTCGGCGGCAGTTAGACTCTGCGATGGAAATTCGGCGTGCGTCACCAGAACGCGTTTCAGCTTCATTTCGCGAGCGCCACGCACCAGCGCGTAGATTTCTTTTCGTCCCAGGTGGCCCGTGGCCAGGATCATATTATGATTGCCGATAATCTCGAGACATCGGCGAGAAGCTTCATTCAAGTTGCCCTTGTCATCGAGGACCGTTAACGGCGGGGGTGCGATTCCGGTGGCGGCCAGCTCACGCTGGATCTTGGCCCAAAACGGAAGCTTGGTGTTAGGACCATCCACCCGGCCGGCGGTTTCGTTGGCGGCGTCCACAGTGGGCATCCATACAATTTTCGCGCCGGAACGGCCAGACAGTTCCACCGCCACGGGATTCAATCCGCCGACACTGTGATTCAGCGTGATGGCGCCGAATGCCTGTATGCCGGGCACCGCCTTGGTGACGACTTTGGCGCGCTCGGCGGTCGGAATGTAGTGCGATTTCAGCACGAAGCCCTTGAGCTTTCGCTTCAAAAACTCGTGCGCCAAATCGATGTCGTCGATACGCCGTTCGATGACGTCGGGAGCCACATGAACTTGTAGATCGTAGCCGCCTTCGATGGCTTTCCACGCTGCGTCGGACACGGATGTGGAAGTTGCCGTAACCGCTGGTGCGCTCATTGCAAAGGCAGTATGACAGGCGGCGAAGAGCGGTGTCAAGTCTCTGATCTGTCAGATTTCGTTGAGTTTTCGGGCAAAAACGGCGTTTTTGCGGGGCTCTCTACTCCAGCCTGGCGTACTCCATCTTGGCTTGCTTGAGGATCGGGACGTCGGGGTCGGCGTTCTTCCATAGGGTGAGGAAATCCTGGTACGCGGCCTTGGCTTTGGTCTTATCTCCGGACAAGACAAACGCTCGGCCAAGTTGCAGACGCGCCAGTGCGCTCACCGGGTCGGCCATCGCGATCCCCGGATGATCGAGAATATTTTGAAACTCCGCGGCGGCTTCCGCACCCTGATGCGCAGCCAAATAAGCCTCGCCACGCACGTAGACCGGATATAGTTTCCCAAAGAGCGCACCGCTCGGGATTCCCAAATCGCTAGGAGCTGCGATTTGCAGAAGGTCGAGTGCCTTAGACGTGTCACCTTGATTCAGGGCCAGGCGCGCGCGAAGCACCGGCAGATAGCTGAATCTGACGGCCGACGCTTCAGGGAATCGCTTCTCGAGATCGTCGGCCAGCGCCCGGGATCGCGAGGTGTCGCCGGAAAGAGCCATTGCAAGGGCGGCGGCATATTGCACGTCCCGGCCCTTCGCGAGCACGAGCGCAGCCATCGCGCTCTTCCTCGCTTCGGCGGCGTTCCCGAAGAATGCCTCGCGGATCGCTGCTCCGGCCTCCCATAGACCCGCCCCGTCCTCCTGCCCCTCCCCAGCCGCGCTGACCGCCAATCGTGACATCTTCCTGGACTCTTGAAGGCGACCGACATATGCCAGAGCGAAGGCCTCTTCGTTAGAGATCCAAGTTTCCCCGCCAGACCTGGCCCGGGCCCGAGCGGCTACTCTTTCCATTTCCGCCCGGTCTCCCTTCAGGAAGGCGATCTCGTACGCCAGCATGATATATTCATCGATCTCCAACCCACGCGCGGCCGCCCGCCGCAGCCACTCCTGGCCTTCATCGAATTGGTTAAGGTAGACATGGTTGACGGCGAGGTTGTAATAGTCGATGGCAAAATCCGGATCGAGCTCCAATGCCTTTTGGCCTTCGGCGATGGCGCGGTCGTAGCGTCCTACGTTCTTGTTCAGAATGCCCGACAGCATATGGTGAGGCTGTCCGTCGCGAGGATAGGTTTGTTCCCAGGCCTCACATGTCTGGCGCGCCGCGTCCTGGTTTCCCGTGGCGAGCGATTCGTAGGTGGCGGTGATAAAGAATTTCTCGCGATCGCTCAAACGCTGACGCAACTCCCAGGCCCTGCTCAAGCTTTGCGCTGCTAAATCGTACTCATCCAGGTTGTTGTACACTCGCCCCAATAAGGCATGCGCCATGGCGAACTGCGGATCGATTTCGGTAGCGCGCTTGACAAGCGGCAGCGCGGCGATGGCCCCCTTTGAGCGTTGCAGCTTCCAGCCCGCGGCGTAGGCTTCCCAGGCGTCGAGCGAAGGCGTGGTAGCTTCGGTTAGCGGCGTTCCGTACTTTTCGACCGTGGGAAGCGATTCGCCGGCTCGCCTCCGGAACTTGTTGGCGATTTGACTTAGGGAGTTCAGGACGTCTTCTTTTCTCGCGGCCTGGCCTTGCTCGTCGTCGATGACGTCTCCAGTCCGGCAGTTATGGGCGCGCAGCCCCAGCACGTAGCGGCTTCCGAGGCTTGCAATGGAGCCTTCCAGGAAGGCGGCGCTCGCGGTCCGCTCGCAGACTTCGCGGGCCGTGTCGGGGGTGAGCCGCGCGTCGGCGGGTTGACCCATGAGACGGAGCGTCCGCCGGATACGGTCATCGGAGACAACGCTGAGAAATGGGGATTGTTCCAGCTGTATCGCAAGACCTTGGCGAAGGGTCCCTTCAAACACCGGATCGCCGGTGGTGTTGGTGAAATCGGCGAGTACGATGGTGTCTTTGTCCGTAAGCCTGGGCTTGCGGTTGAAATAGAAATAACCTGCGGCGACGACGGCCAGCACGGCGATGGCCCCGGCTGCGGGAACCAGCCACTTTTTGCGCTTGAGGCCGCCAGGTGCGGCCGCCACCCGTCCCGAATCTGTATCGCGCCTTAGGCGCTGGAGGTCGGTTCGAATCTCGGAGGCGTGCTGGTAGCGCAGTGTGCGATCTTTCTCCAGGCACTTATTGATGATGCGCTCCAGTTCCATCGGCAGGCCGGGGTTTAGGCGCACGGGAGAAGTGGGAGCGCTGTTGAGAATGGAATCGAAGATGACACCCGAGCTTTCCCCCCGAAATGGCAGCTCGCCGGTGGCCATTTCATAGAGCACGACACCGAACGAGAATAAGTCCGTGCGCGCGTCCAAAGGTTTGGCGCGTACTTGCTCGGGCGACATATATGCGACCGTCCCCGGCGTGCTCCCCTCACTCGTTAGTTCGGGTTCGATTGTCACGGTAGGCGCCCCCGCCGGGGCTGCGCGACCACCCGGCACGGCGCTGGTTTTCGCCAGCCCAAAGTCGAGAATCTTCGCGCGATCGCGCGTGGTGACGAAAATGTTGGCAGGCTTGATGTCGCGATGGATGATCCCCGCGCCGTGAGCGGCGTCCAAACCGTCGGCAATTTCGATTGCCACTGGAAGAAGGACCTCAATGTCCAGCGGGCGCCCTCCGGCAGAGGAAACGATCAGCTGCTTCAGGGTAGTTCCATCCAGGAACTCCATGACGATGAAAGCGCGTCCGTCCTGCTCGCCAATATCGTAAATCGTGCAGATGTTGGAATGATTCAAGGCGGAAGCGGCGCGGGCCTCGCGCTGGAAACGGTTCAAGGCCTCAGGATCGCGGGCGAGCGAGTCCGACAAGAATTTGAGAGCGACGAAACGGTGCAGGCGGGGGTCTTCGGCCTTATAAACCACCCCCATTCCTCCGCCGCCCAGCTTTTCGACGATGCGGTAATGGGAGATGGTCCGGCCGAGCGGGAAATCCGAGGACTCTTGCTGTCTGGCCAAGGCGCGTGCCGCAATGTCTATGGCAGGCCGCTCCAGGAACCCTCCTGCCCGATCCTCTAACGCCAACAGTGATCGGACTTCGCGCTCCAGCGCCTGGTCGCCCGCGCAGGCTTGACGCAGAAACGCGTCGCGCTCTTCGGGCGCGCGATCGAGTGCGGACTGGAGTACCTCGTCAACTTGTTTCCAGCGTTGCGAGTCCATAGGTAGTCGCGCTGGTCAGTTCCCGGTATAGCCAGGTTCTGTGTCCTCATCGCCGCCCACCACGGCCGCAGAAACGTCGAAGAAATGGGCGGGGTTCTGCCACTTCCTGTAGTGGCGCGCCAGCAGGTGCAGCTCGTCGTAAACGATGGGCGTCAGCTTTTCCAGCGTGCTCTGGTCGTCACCGCTCCAGGCGCGGAGAAGCGTGCTGATGTCGCGCCCTGCCTGCTTACCCGGTTGTGCCGCCTTCTGCATCCCCGTTGGGGTGAATTATATCGAAACGATCACGGTCTTGGCGTGATCCCCCCGCGACGCACTCTGCGCCTATTTGGAATAGAGGAGCAAACCTATGAAATTCCTGACTATAATTGCTGCGAGCAGCTTGTTCGCAGCGCTTGCGATGGCACAGACGCCAAGCTATACCATCACCGACCTCGGCCCAGCGGGCAATCCCTTTAGCGACCCGAGCTCAGTCAACAATAACGGTTTTGTCGCCGGCCTTGCGACTTTTGCTGGAGGCGCACAGCATGCCATGCTCTGGTACGAAGGAATATCGGGGGACATCGGTACACCGGGGCTCGGAGGGCCGAACAGCGGAGCGGGTGGCGTCAACGAAAGCGGCCTGGCCATGGGCGGAGCTGAAACTTCCACTAAAGATCCGAATAATGAAAACTTCTGCGGTTACGGTACGGGCCTCCAATGCGTGGTATTCCTCTGGAAAGACGGCGTGATCACTCAGCTTCCCACGCTGGGAGGCGTCAACGCCAGTTGGGGATCGATCAACAATCAGGGCGAAGTTGCGGGGTACGCGGAGAACAAGCATCGCGATCCAAAGTGTCCTTCCGGATTGGCGCTGAACGGCAGCGGGCCTCAAGTTCTCGATTATGAAGCCGTGATATGGGGGCCAGGGAAGAACGAGATTCGTGAGCTACACCCGCTACATGGCGACACCGTCGGAGCGGCCTTCTCGATCAACGACAAAGGCCAGGCTGTCGGAATGTCGGGTACGTGCGCGAACACCCAACTGCCTGGGCTCGCAGCCTCGGCGCACGCCGTGCTTTGGGAAAACGGCGCGGTCACCGATCTCGGCAACCTGGGCGGGACGGCAAATCCTACGTTATTGGGGGTCGGAAATGCCGCTTTCGCGATCAATAACCGAGGGCAGGTAGCTGGTACGTCCGCCCTATCCGGCAACACAACCCATCATGCCTTCCTGTGGACCTGGGAGACAGGCATGCGTGACCTTGGCACACTACCAGGAGACCTTGTGAGCGCCGGCCTGGGGATTAACAATCGAGGCGAGGTGGTGGGGAACTCGGTTAGCCCGCCCGGACCGCCGATGGGAACCCCCCACCCGTTCCTATGGAAAGACGGCGTGATGGCGGACCTCAACACCCTACTCCCGGCGAACTCGCCAATGCTATTGCTGACTGCCTTCTCGATCAACGATCGGGGCCAGATCGCAGGCCTTGGCATAACGAGCAGCGGCGATGTTCACGCTTACCTGGCGACGCCCGACCCGGCTGTCAACTAACGCGGTCATAATCCCGCATCAGGGTGACGGCCGACACTTTGAGTACCTCGGCCGTTTCGACCACCCGAACTTTGCGGGCATCCAGGCGCGCCAGGGAAACCAGGGCGTCAGCGAGCGCCACCAAGTCAGAAGCCCGGCCGCTGCCCACAACGGCCGCCTGATCGAGCGAGACCTGCTGTACGCCGCCGCCGCGTACGGCTCCTCAAATTTTCCACATTTGAGTGCGAGTTTTCGGGCGCATTTCGCGCCTATTTGAGTGGAGGCAGTTATGAAACAGAAAAATGTAAGACGGACGTTATTCGCCGCTGTTCTGACGCTGGCCGCCAGCGCGGCTTATGGGCAAGAAAACGTGACGACTGCGAAGATTCCTTTCGCTTTCCGGGCGGTTGGATCAGACTTTCCCGCAGGCCAGTACAGGGTCGGCGCGATGACGGGAAGCTCGGGGGACATGCAGTTGCAGAATATGGACACCGGGAAGACGACGTTCATCCGGTCCAAAGCTCCTCTCACGGCACCCAACACGGAGTCCAAAGAGGTGCGGCCCCGGCTCATTTTCCAATGTGGAGGCGAAGAAGGGTGTTCGCTCGAAAAGCTCTGGTCCGGCTCGGGCCGAGGCCTGGAGTTCGCGACTCCAAAGTTGACGGCCAACCAGAGAGAACGCCGCGAGACCATCTATCTGGACCGCTTTAAGGATAAGTAAGCTCGAAATCAGCTAAAAGCGAACGTGCAGCGCGATCTGGACCACCCTTGGACCCAGCGTAGTTGAGACCTGTCCAAAGGTGGGGTCGAAGATATTTGTATCCGGGTTGCTGAAGTTCGCATGGTTGAAGACGTTGAAAGCATCCAAGCGAAGTTCGGCATCCAGCCTTTCCTTGTCGAAGAACTTGAAATGCTTGGCGAGAGCAATATCCATGTTGATAAAGCCGGGGCCGCGAATGGCGTTGCGGCCCAGCGTGCCTTCGGTGTATACACCGTTCAATCCCGCGGCATTGTTTGCGGCAATGTTATCCAGATTCAACAGCCGGTCCGCGGAGACTGCCGCCGGGTTGAAATAGTAATTGCCGACGTTGCCGCCGATATTCTGCTGGGTGCGGGGGTTGTAATTGGCTACGTTCGGCAATACCAGATCGGCGCGCACCAAATTGGGGTCGCCGTCTCCGGCCGGCCCCGGATCGTAATTGCTGGCTTCCAGTCCGGCGAGGATATCCAGCGGAAAGCCGGTGCGCCAAGTGATGATGGGATACAAGCTCCAGCCTTTGGTCAATAGTTTCGGACCGCTCTGCCAGGCGCGGTCGAAGGGAAGATCCCATCCGCCGGAGAACGAAATCACCTGACGCACATCGGTATCTCCGGAAGCCCAGAAGTAATTCTGGTCGTAATAAGGAACCTGATAGTTCCGCTGGCGGAAGCCCGACACGTTGTCGAGTTCGTGCGACCAGGTATACGCGAAGGTATAAAAGACATTTCCCACCTTGGTATTGGCGTAGCGCTTGATGACGCTCAGCTGAAGCGCGTTGTAATTCGCTACTCCGACATTTTTGAACTCCAGCATTTGCGAAAATACGGAATTCGAAGAATCCGGATTATAGAGACGCGTGTTGGAGCCGAGCGGAAACGGATCGACATCCACCAGCGACGTCAGTTTATGCGCGTCATAACCAACATAACCCGCCTCCAGGAGCATGCCGCCGGGCAGTTCCTGCTGGATGTTGAGGTTGTATTGATAAACATACGGCGTGCGGAGATGTGGATCAACCAGGAATAGACCGCCGGTGCTGCCGAACGGCTCGGAGCCGGCAAAGCTGGCCGTTGAGCTGGGGGGCGTTGACGGGAACGTGTTGGGAGTCCCGCTATAGTTGGTGGCGAACGGATTGGACAGATATCCGGAAGGGCCGGTCTCCGTTCCGCTCAGAGGGTTGAACCCAAGGTAGGGCTCGTTGTAGAACGGCGGCGATCCATTGAATTGAAGATTATCTTCGCCCTTGAGGATGTCATAGAAAACCCCGAAGCCGCCGCGAACCGCGGTCTTGGCGTTGCCAAAGACGTCCCAGGCGAAACCGAAGCGCGGCGCCCAATCGTTTTTGTCGGGGAAGTTTGTGCCCTTGGGCACTCCGGGATCGCCCGGATAGACGATGCCGGGGGGCGCGTTCACAAAGCGCTGGCTCTGATCGCCGGGTATGAAGCTGAACTCCCTTCCCTGAGTGTCGTATTTCGGCTCGGCATATTCGTAGCGGATGCCAAGGTTGAAAGTGAGCCGGCGGGTCATGTGAAAGTCGTCTTGCGCGTAACCCGCAATTTGGTGGGACCGGATGTCGTTGAGAGCGTTAGCGGCCTGATAGTAGTTATCCGGCAAGCCGAAAAGAAAATCGGCCAGATCTGTACCCGATCCATCGTACGTTGACGGGCCATAGAAAAAGAAGGCTCCGTCTCCAAAGAAGTCATACTTCGTGTTGTTCTGGTACGGAGAGAAGTAGAAGCCGAACTTCATATTGTGCCGGCCCTTGGTCCACGTGAGGTTGTCGTAATAAGCGTAGATCGTATTCGCGAAAGTCGTGGGACCATATGGGCTAAACCCGGTGTAAAGGTTACTGCCGTAAAATTCGAGGAGCGGCGGGCCGGTTACAATATCGGGCGTGATATTGATCCCAAGATCCGCTGGAGTGACTTTGCTCAACGCTGAATCCGGGACGCTATTGTCGGAGTCGGAACGAACGGCCGTGATTCGCGCCTCATTCAAAAGAGCAGGCGTGAAGACGTGCGTGTAATTGATGCTCCCCGAATAAGTCTGGCCAAAAAACCCGTTGTTGTAGCCGCTCACGTTGACGGCGTAGAAGGGGTTGGTGCTATCGCTATCGTGTGCGGTAAACGTCCCCGTCAGAGTGTCGCGGCTGGAGATCGCATAATCGAGCTTCCCGAGATACTCATTCCTGTTGTCGATCGCGGAATTGGTCGGGAAGAGAAAGCCACTGGGTGAAGTGGGAATAAGACCGTACTTAAAGTAGTTCTGCGCCACCGGGTCTATGCTTGCAGGGTTGATGATGCCCTGGGCGGCGAGCGCAGGATTGGACTGATAGTAAGGATTCGCTTGAAGGAAGGCGACCACGTTAGGGTCGGGGCCGCCATTGACTGCTTGCGAGAAATTTCCCTGGGCTTCGGCGGGCGTGAAGGTCGTCACTTTACCCTCGAGCTGCACCTGGGTTTGCTTCTGGCCCTGATAGGAGAAGAAAAAGAAAAGCTTGTTGCGCAAGACGATGGGGCCGCCGAACGTTCCCCCGTACTGGTTGCGTTGGAGGATCGCGCGGGGCAGGCCCTGCTGGTTATTGAAGAAGTCGTTGGCATCGAAATCGGTATTGCGAACGTAGTCGTAAACGGTGCCGTGAAATTGGTTGGTTCCGCTCTTGCTGACGATGCTGACGATGCCACCGGCGTTGCGGCCGTATTCGGCGGTGTAGGTGCTTTCGAGCACGCGGAATTCCGCGACCGCATCGGGATTGGGATTCGACCACGACGCTGTTCGAGAGTAGGTCGTTATTCAAACCGCCATCCAGACAGATACGTCACCGAGTCGGTCCGTCCACCGCCAATGCTATAGTTGCCGGCGGCGCCCGAATCCGGATTGGTTGGCGTGACACCGGGCTGGCGTGGCCAGCAGATCCAGCGTGTCCCGTCCGTTGAGGGGAAGCTCGAAAATGGCTTCGCCAGAGACTGTGCCGCCGACCGTGGAGTTGCCTGTCTCAACGCTGCTGGCCTGGCTCTCAATGGTGATGCTGGTGGTGGGAGAGCCTACCTCGAGGGTGAGATCGACGCGGAGAGTCTGATTAATCTCGAGAGGGTTGGCCGGCCTGGTGAGGCTCTTGCTGAATCCGGCAGCCTCCGCACTCACCTCATAATGGCCGATAGGAAGCTGGAGCGCCTGGTAGAAACCCTGGCTGTTGGCGACGGCTTGTTTAGTCGTCTTGGTGTCGAGGTTGGTGACGACAACCTTGGCGCCGGGGACCACCGCACCGCTCGCATCCGTGATATTCCCAGCAATTTTGCCGGTGGCGTCCTGAGCCCAAGTGGCGGGCGCCAGAAGCAACAGTGAAAGTAAAGCCGTCGCGGAAAAAAGGAATCTGCCCATGTCGATTTCTTCCTTAGTAGAATTTCGCGCTCGCGGCGAGCGGGTCAGGGATCGCCGAACCAAACAAACGTTGAAGTGCCCGAGTGAACCTATGAAGCTTCTAATTCTCGGGATGATAACACAGTTGTAAGATTGTTAGCGAGTTTATGAGAGTCTTAACGCGCGGGCCGGGGGCCACGATCTACGCCAGGTTCATTCGCCGGAGCAGCGCCGGGTAGCGCGGATCGGAACGAAGAGGCTCGAAGAGCGGTGTAGACTTCAAGCCCAGCACCTGTGGATCGTGCTGATCGATGGCCTGGCTCGCCCATTTAAAAGCTTCGTCCAGGTTGCCGAGCACACAGTTCACGATAGTCAACGGGCCGGCCGCGGAATAGGTTGTGGCAGCCATTGTTTCGAGTTCCGTCCGCACACCCAGCGCGGCATCCCGTCGGCCCGCCAAACCGAACACTGCTCCCGCAAACGCCAGCGACAAGGGATAGTGCCCGTGCATTTGAAGCGCGCGTTCCATTAGATCGACGGCCTCCTGGAAGCGGCCCTGGCATGTCAGAACGTAGCTAAGAATGAACTGCCCAACAGGAAAGTTCGGATCCATGTCGAAGCAACGCCTGGCGAGCTTCTCGGCTTCGTCAAAGCGCCCAACGAAGCACATCATATAGGCGCGGGTGACGCCGAATGACAATGACAGTGGATCAAGTTCTCGAGCGCGCTCGTTCTCCGAGAGAGCCTCAGTCATTCTACCGAGAGGGCGCAGGCACCAATATGCGTAGGAGAAGCGAACCGCGGCCGCCGCCGGATTGGATTCAATAGCCCGCCGATAGTGTTGTTCCGATGCAGCCCAATCGTAGTCCAGGGCCGCGCAAATCTGCCCGGCCATGGCATGCGCTTCGGCCAGCTGCGGGTCCAACTCGAGCGCGCGCAATGCGGCCTGACGGCCCAGGGGAAGCGCCTGGAGCGGATCCACCGACCCGACGCCGGTCTGCATCACATTGTAATCAGCGAGGCCGGCGTAGGCTGGAGCATATTGCGGGTCCAGGGCGATGGCGCGCTCAAAGCATTGACGGGCGCGATCGTTCGAGGCCGGCGTGTACTTGGTCAAATGGTGGCGGCCTTCCAGCGTGGCTTCGTAGGCGGCCACATTGGTAGCGGCGCGTTTCACCAAGGAATGACCCGTCAGGTTCAACTGCAGTTGTTTGACGATAGCGGCGGAAATTTCATCCTGGATGGCGAAGACGTCGGTCATCTCGCTCTCGTAGCGCTGCGACCACAGATGCGTGCCGTCTTGGGCGCGGATCAGCTGCGCGGTGACGCGGATGCGCGGGCCGGCCCGGCGTACGCTGCCTTCCAGGACGCTGGAAACTCCCAGGGTTTCGGCGATCTTGCGGATATCCTCGTTCTTGCCCTTGAAGGCGAAGGCGGAGGTGCGCGCGATCACTTTCAGATCAGGGACCTGGGTGAGCGCGTTGATGATTTCTTCGGCCAGACCGTCCGAAAAATATTCGTCCTCCTGATCGCGGCTCATATTGGCGAAAGGCAAAACGGCGATGGATGGCGTGCGGTCTACCGGCAACGCTTGCGTGTCGAGCGGCGGCAGCGGGCCGGTGCCGGGCGAACTGACGGCGCTGTTCGCGGCCAGTAGAGCGTCCTTCAATTGCGCCATGGATTGGAAACGGTCAGCCGGCGATTTTTGCAGGCAGCGCGCCAAGATGTTTTGTAATGGCGGCGCCACCGGGAGAAGTGCGGGCTCCTTGTGCAGGATGGCGGCCATGATAGCGATCGCGGAATCGCCGCTGAAGGCGCGGCGTCCGCTCAGCATTTCGTAAAGGACCACACCGAACGAGAAAACGTCGGAGCGCGCATCCACGGGCTTCGCTTCGGCCTGCTCGGGAGACATGTAGGCGGCGGTTCCGAGGATGGTGCCGGCCTGCGTCATGCCGATAGACGCTGTCGCGTCTGTTCCTGGGCGACCATCGGCGCCGAGGCCCAATTGAGCGAGACCAAAATCGAGCAGCTTGATGCCGGACGGGGTCACGAGGATGTTGGCGGGTTTTAGATCGCGATGCGTGATGCCTTTGGCGTGGGCGGCCGCGAGAGCATCGGCGATCTGCACGGCATGGCGCAGCGCGGCATCGGGATGCAATGGACCGGCGAGTGGAGCACCCTCGATGAACTCCATGACCAGGTAATCCGGGCCGACGTCGTAAACCTGGCAAATATTCGGATGATTCAGCGCCGCGATCGCTTTGGCTTCGCGCTCGAAGCGCTCAGAGAACTGCGCCGCGGAGACCTTGATGGCAACGACCCGATTCAAGCGCGGATCGCGGGCGCGATACACCTCTCCCATGCCCCCCGCCCCGATGAGAGCAAGGATTTCGTAGGGTCCGAGTTTCGTGCCGGCGGAGAGGGGCATTAGGATGGCTCACTCAGTTTAGCGGATCAACGCGCGGCTCAGCCTCGTGGCTCAACCCCGTCCGATAAACGGCATCTTGGTTGCCATCACGGTCATGAATTGCACGTTGGCTTCGAGCGGCAGGTTCGCCATATAGAGGACCGCGTCGGCGACTAGCTTGACGTCCATGCGCGGCTCGGGCGCTTTGGTGCCATCGGCCTGAACGACGCCCGCGGTCATGCGCTCGGTCATCGGGGTGGCGGCGTTGCCGATGTCGATCTGGCCGCACGCGACGTCGTACTTGCGGCCGTCGAGCGAGATGCTCTTAGTGAGCCCGGTCATGGCATGCTTGGTGGCGGTGTAAGGCGCGGAGTTGGGCCGGGGCGCGTGCGCCGAAATGGACCCGTTATTAATGATGCGTCCGCCGCGCGGCTGTTGCGACTTCATGAGCCGAATGGCGTGCTGGGCGCACAAGAATGCGCCGGTCAGGTTGACGGCCACCACCGCGCTCCACTGTTCAAACGTCAGATCTTCCATTGGAATGGCGGGAGCGCCGGCGCCGGCATTATTGAACAGAAGGTCGAGGCGTCCGAAAGCTTCCGTGGTTCGCGCGAACAGCGCGGATACGGCGTCAGGCTGCGTGATATCGGTGGGAACCACGAGCAGGGCTGCAGCGGTGCGCTCCGCCAAGGCGGCGGTACGTTCCAATTCCACAGCGCGGCGTCCGGCCAGGACCACCGAATATCCGGCGGAGTGCAATGCGAGACTTACGGCGCGGCCGATGCCGCTGCCTGCGCCGGTGACGATGGCGATGCGGCTCACAAAAGTTCCCAGAAGCGAAGCACGACTTTATCGGGATATCTTTCGCCCGCGCCCAGGATGATTGCTCGTGTCAGCCAGGCGCACTCTTCGGCGCTGGTTTCGAACGTCGCGACCGAGCGGAAATAGTATGAGCCGGGCTCCACTGTTTCGCCGCGATTCAAGCACTCGAGTACTTCGGGCGGACCGTGCCGCACTCCGCGATTCGCAACGTAGATGAGCGCGCCGTGATCGGTCTGAATAGTGTAACGCGCATCCAATTCCGCGGTCCCGCCCGGACGCAGGATCTGCCAATCCGCGCCGCCCGGCAGGATGCGGCCCTTCAACCGCACACCTTCCACGCGGCCTCCCTTGATGGGAATCACGCGACGGTGACCGTTCTGCGTCACGCCAAAATCGAGCGGCTCGCCTACTTCCGCCTGCATCTCAAACGCAAATCGCAGCTCTGGCGCGTTCACGGGTTAATAAGCGCTGGCTTCGTTCAAGGCTTCGATCGAAGCCGGGTCTAGTTGAAGATTCGCGGCGTCCACCAGATCGTTCAATTGCTCCACGCTGGTTGCGCTGGCTATAGGAGCGGTGATGCTAGGCCGCGCGATCAGCCACGCGAGGGCTACCTTCCCTGGCGTGGAGTGGAGCTTGGCCGAAACTTGATCCAGCGCCGCTAGAATCCGAAACCCACGCGGGTCCAAATATTTTTTCACCATCTGCCCTCGCGGGCTTTTGGCCAGATCGCTTTCCGATCGATACTTGCCTGTCAAGAATCCGCCGGCTATCGCAAAGTAAGGGATGACGCCAATGCCTTCCTCTAAGCACACCGGCTCCAGATCCGTCTCATACCCGGCTCGTTCGTAAAGATTGTAGTGCGGCTGCAGGCACTCGTAGCGGGCAAGTCCGCGCTTCTTGCTCTCCTTCAGAGCTTCGGTCAAGCGCTTTCCGCTGTAATTGGACGCGCCGATTGCGCGCACCTTGCCCTCTTTGATCAATTGATCGTAAGCAGCGAGGGTCTCTTTCAACCGGGCCTTCGGGTCGTCGATGTGCGATTGATAGAGGTCGATGTAGTCGGTCTGGAGGCGCCGCAGCGAGTCTTCCACGGCGCGCAGTATGTTGGCTTTTGAAAGGCCCTTCTTGTCGGGGGCGAACTCGATGCCAACCTTGGTGGCCAGAATCACTTTCTTGCGGTTGCCGCTGCGCTTGAACCAATTGCCGAGCACTGTTTCGGACTCGCCGCCTTTATTGCCGGGGATCCAGCGCGAATAAACGTCGGCGGTATCGATGAAATTGAATCCCGCTCCAACGAAAGCGTCCAGGATGGCAAAGGAAGTGGGCTCGTCGGCGGTCCAGCCAAACACGTTGCCGCCCAGGCAAACGGGAGAGACTTCGAGACCTGACCATCCCAGCTTACGGGTTTGCATATTGGTTGCTATTCGCCCTTGCACTTTCCGCCCGGGCAGCGGTTGTTCTCTTCGCACACGTATTCGTACAATCCGTCCGGCTCCCAATCGGGATGGAAGGCCATGGTGAAGTCTTGCGACCACGGCGCGGTGAAAACTTTCGGATCGTCGATGGTGAGCTGGTAGGAGAGCGTCTTCGCGTCCAGCCAGCGGATATGCTCCACGGTGCGCAGGGCGTCGCTGTGCATGCGGTACTGATTTTTGTCGGAGTAGTAGTAATCGTCCAGCCCCCAGCGCTTGAAGTTGGTGCTTTCCACCACCAGCGTGTCGCCTTCCCAATGTCCCACCGAATCGCCGAGATACGTAGGCTCGATTCCCTTGCGATGGGGACGGCCGTCGAGGGGAATGATGCGGGTCATGCGCTGAAATTCGTGCACGATGACGAGATAGTTTTTGTTCTGCACGAGCTGGACCGCGTTAGCCGAGAGCATGCCCGATGGAAAACCGGCCGGCATGCAAAACTCGCGCGGTTCGTCGTGGCGGGGATCGCCGGTGGGGGGCTCAAAGAATGGCATGCCGCCGGGTTTGAACGGAGCCATTTTGTTGTGATCGAAAACCGTGGCGGAGCAGCGGCAGCGATCGCCGCCGTTGGACTTCGGCCATTCATAAACGCCGCTGAAGTCCGGCTTGCCGTCGGGAGTCCGCGGTGGGTTCTTGGCGCTTTGCGAATCAAGACTGGAAGGAAGCAGCGCGCAGCCGGCCAGCGCGGCTCCAAGCAGCAGGCGCCGCGTCAGGAAAGTGGGGATTGTCGTCATGGTCAGGTCCTCAGTTCTTGCTGTCGCGCTTCGAGTCCGGCTCCTGGCTCGCAGTGAACACCTGGCGGCCGTCGGGGAACGTCACCTTGGTCCCGTTGGCGTTGTCCGAGCCATCCTTGGCGCGAAAACCTTCGACGTTGATCATCATGCCTGCTTGGATTACATCCTTATTGATTCCGCGGCGCATCAACTGGCCGGGCGCACCGCCGGAAAATGCCCAGTGCGTGACCTTGCCGTCGGCAGTCTTCTCGTCGACATAGAACCAGATGTGCGGATTCATCCATTCCACCTTGGTCACCACGCCCGACACCTTGACTGGTTTGGTGTCGTCATACTCGGCCGAGAAGGAATGATGGGCCAGGACGGGTAAGGCACCCACCGCCAGGCCGAAGACGAGAAGCACAGTTTTCATTGGAGGGGCCTCCGAACGGCAGGATATCGCGAGTTCCGCTGCCGGCGCAAGGCGCGGGGCGTCTTACTGGCGGCGCGGCGATGATTCCAGTTGAAAGCTATCGCCCGCGTCGTCGCGAGAATCGAGCGCGACCTTCCGCAATAAATGCCGCAATGCGCCCTCGCCGCCCGCGCCTTCCTGCCGTCCCGCCAGTTTGCCGCTGCGATCGATGAGCACATAGAGCGGGAAGTTCTTGGCTTCGAACACGGCCGCCAGGTTCGTGTCTTCCATTAGAACTACTTTCGACGATCGAGGCGATTGCTCCAAGAATTGCTTGACCTTTTTCTTAGACTCGCCCACGTTTATCCCGAGCACCATGAGCCCCTGGCTCTCGAATTCCCGGCCGATTCGTTCGAGCGCGGCCATATCGCGCTTGCAATAAGGACACCAGGTCGCCCAGAATTGCAACAAAAGCACCTTGCCCTGGATCGAGTCATTATTGATTGTCTCGCCGTCCATCGTCTTCGCGCGAAACTTCGGCGCAGGTTCACGGGTATCGAGAGCGAAAACCATAGCAGGAATTGAAAGACCAGAACCGATCGAGGCGAGCGCTTTTCTCCGAGAAATCGGATAATACCTGGGCATTTGGATGGAATTCTATCACAACCGTGGTGGCTGATCTTGCATATATGATTCATGCATGGTACGTCATGGTTCGCGCCGCTCTTGCCTTGGCGCGACGTTCAATAGACCGGTGACAGTGTGTATCCGCGCGTCGGGTCCCATTTCAAAAACATTGAGCCCGCTCATCAATTCCTTGCCATCGCCTGACGTGGCCACCCAGTCGGCGACAATCGTGCCCTGACAATGGCGGACCTCACCGCTGCGGCGCATTCGTACACCGGGCATGAAGCGCTGCGAGGCGCCAGCGTGGGCCGACAGGTCCGCCGACCGTGCGAGCAGGCTGAAGCGATCGCGAAAACGAACATCCGCGGCCGCGATCCGCGCGAATTCGGCGTCGCGAGCCTGGTGGTCCGCATTCGCCCAAGCCTCGAACCAGGCATCCACGAAGCGGGCGGCATCGGCGAAAACCTCGTCGGCCACCACGTTGGCAAACAGCGAGAGCTGAAAGCGCCAGCCCTGCACGTGCTCGTTGCGCGCGGCCGCATCGGCGAATTCGTGCAACAGGTGCAGAAGCGTTGCGGCTCCCTGCGGCTCCAAGCCGGATGGTCACGCGCGAACCACCGGGCGGGATCGGCTGGCCGCTGGCGTGCCCAGGTAAACACGATCCGATCTCGGCGGGTCGCGATCTCAAGCACTTCACCCGATCACCTCCACAGCGTTCGGGTGACGAATGTACACCTTGCCGCCCGGCGTGCGGCTGGATGGTGGAACCCGCGCCCCACCATCTGGCCCAGCGCTCGCTGTCGGTGAAATATCGGAACACAGTTTCGCGCGGCGCTTGAATCTCCACCGATCGCTCGACCTTGTATTTGAGATCCACAATCTTCAGCCTTTCTTCTTTCTCGGCCGTCGATGCGGCCGGGGCCCGCGCCGCGTCTCCTCCAGCTCCGCTTCCAGCTTCAGCGCCCAAGCTTGTCGCCCCACATCTGCTCCAACATCTTGCCGAGCGCGCCTAGCGCCTCCGGACGCGCCCGATAAAACCGATTTCTGCTTTCCGCGCGGGTCTGAATCAGTCCCGCTTCAACCAGCGATCGAAGCTGGAGCGAAACCGCTCCGAACGTCACGTCCGGCATGGCCTGGTGAATTGACCCGGCGGTTCGCTCTTCTTTCCAAACCAGCCGCAGGATTTCGCGCCGGCGGGGCGAGGCGATCGCGGCTAGAACAGCGGCTTGGAGGGCACGGACATGCTTTAGATTAAACTAAAAGGTATGTCAAGGCCTTTGGGGCCAGCCTGGACGGCAATCTCGGATACAATGGTTGACCGAAGGAGCGTCACCAATGTCAGCAGGCCCCGCCGATGCCGCGGTACCACCGCTAAGCGTTCGCAGCTATGTCGAAGGCGACGCCACCATTGTCGAATGCACGGGCAAGCTGACCGCCGGCCTCACGGGCATTCTTCGCGACGAAGTCAAGCGGCTGATTCCGGATTCCAAGAAGATCGTTCTCGATCTGACCAGCCTCACGCAGATGGACAGCCTCGGCCTGGGGACGATCATAGCCCTCTATGTTTCGGCCAAGACTTCCGGCACGACGCTGACTCTGATCAACCTGAGCCCGCGCGTTCGCGACTTGTTCCGCATCACCAAGGTGGGGTCCATTTTCGAGGACTACGCCGAACACATCATCCGCACGCCGTGACCTCGGACTCCGGCCCGGTATTCTCGGTAGAATAGTTCGCCATAGGAGTGTGTCCACATGTCAGCAGGTCCAGCCGATGCCGCAGTTCCACCGCTGAGCGTTCGCAGCTACGTCGAAGGCGACGCCACCATTGTCCTATGCACGGGCAAGCTGACCGCCGGCCTAACGAGCATTCTTCGCGACGAGGTCAAGCGGCTGATTCCGGATTCCAAAAAGATCGTTCTCGATCTGACCAGCCTCACGCAGATGGACAGCATGGGCCTGGGGACAATCATGGCCCTTTATGTTTCGGCCAAGACCTCCGGCACGACGCTGATTTTGATCAACCTGAGCCCGCGCGTTCGCGACTTGTTCCGCATCACTAATGTCTGGTCCATTCTGGAAGTTTACGGCGAGAACATCATCCGGATGCCCTGAGTCGGCACGTCCCTAGTCGTCGACCACATGGCGTTGGTACCAGCTCTCGACCGTCGGTCGATGGAGTGCCATCCAGGCTTGGTACACCGAATAGGCGTAATCGCTGCGGGTAACAACGGCGTCAGTTCCTTCGCTGGGGAAGAGATGCCGAATGGTCAGGGCGCACCCCAGTGAGGGAGGTTCCAGTTTGTGAAAAACACCACGTATGCGCAGAGCCCGATGCTTAATCCACATCCCATCGGCGCTTCGCGTAATGGCGCCGTGAAGAGTCAAGAGGTGTATAGCGACGGACTGGATCGCCTGTGGCGAGTCGTCGCCATGATGCTGAACACCGTATGCATCGCCCCACACCGGGTCGAGGGGAAGTGCATCCTTCTGAGGCCATGAGGGGGTGACGTGCGGGGTGCTTGACCGCGTCAGGAGTTCAGGCTCTGGCGGACTCCCAATGGTCAACGACAATGACAGCGCCCAGCAGGCCGCTGAGGCGCCGACATAGCGATGAGTGGGTCCATCATAGGGCGGAAAAAGAGCGCCGCAACCGGGACAGGGGTTTAGTATGCTCGACACCTGCCAGGAAGCGCCGTCAGGTTTGCAGCATTCCGAACCAACACTCAAATCGTGTTGGTTCCCATCTTAGCGGCAGCATGCGCGATGCACTCGACACGGTTTGAGCGTTTAGTTCGTCCCAAGAGACGAGCAACAGGAGGGTAAGGCAACCCTACCGCAGCTCCGCTGGCGACCGAGTGTAAGACGCCAATGATGAAAAAGGCATAAAGGTCATCAAAAACACTCGGTCAGTGAGCTCGCTGGCGATCAAGTTATTATTTCTTCTCAACTATATTGTTGCCGAACATGAACCCTATTTCAGCCACGGCTCGGGGCTGGTCTTGGTTCACGCCCGAACGGCCGAAGACATCACCCGGCGTGGTGTTGCTGGCATGCACCCAGGAAAGGTCCCCGCGAACGAAGAAGCCGCCGTATTGAAAGGTCGGTGTCACAGTGATTGAGGTCCCTGAGCTGCCCGGCCCGTACATCAGATTAACAGCGTCTTCAGCGGCGCTACCCGAACTCGAAATATATTCGAAGCGCACGGGGAGTGAGAAACCGTGTTTGAAGGCATAACTCAACAGGATGGCGCCGCCCGTGGTCGACGCGCCTTTCACGATGCCGATGCTCGCGTTGGTCGGCACATCGGTGTATTGGAAGTAGGGCTGAACAATCCAGGACCCCTTGGTGTACGTGTAAATGACGTTGTAAATGCTACCGTTGTTCTGCACCGGCGTGACATACGTCTGATAGCCAGTATGTCCGTAGTTGCCACCTGCTACGAACGAGATGGCATGCGGTCCATTGGTGTAGGCTAGGGACCCCGACAACCAGGTGTAGCGGTTGGAATAGAACCCGTCGTTCCAACTCAGCGAGGCCGCGAACTTGCCCATGGTCTGGTTCAGTTGAATTCCCTTACTGACGGCGGTTTCCTGGTTCCATAACAGTCCGCGGTCGATGTTCATATTTTCGAAGGTAAAGGTGTATTCCGCACCTATCAATGTGGGCAGCGCACCGATCTCGATGGACGTGTTCTTGCCCGCCTGCAGCTTCACATAGCCGACTGGCACCGGACCATACAGATTGGAAATACTTTTTTCGGTGGACAGGAACGGCGTCCCCAGGGCCGGAACTGTATACGCTCCCGCCTGCACATAGAACTGAAACCAGCCGTCGGTCTTTTGCAGGAATATCTGCCCGTTGCTCAAGGCCGCTTGCGTATCGCTATCGCCGGCGACGTGATTTCCCTGCCACATGCCGAAGCCGGTGATAATGCCGTTCACAGACAGCTTGCCGAAAGGTCCAGCGTCGAAAACCGCTGGTGGGAGGTTCGCAATCGGACCTGTTATGGAGGGAGTGGAGAGCGCTGCCGGGGCGGCCGGCGCGGCTGGGGCAGGGGCTGCCGCGGCTGCCTGATCCGCGGGTGCGGCTGCCGGCGCTGGCGCATTCTGTGCGGCGCAAACCGAGACGAATCCACAGCAGAGAGCGATGGTGCCGAGTTTTTTCAGATGCTCAAATTTCATTAAGTTCTCCCGATAGATGTTATTTTTTTGGACGTCCGAGCCAGCGAGTATTTCGAGGCACACCCCAAGCGGCTCTTAGACGCAATTTCAACCAATGAACGAAAGACCAACCCTCAACTGCTGAACCGAGACAAACCCGCAGGCGACGAAGCTGTATGGGCTTTTGGGAATGGTAAGGGCAAACGCCTGGCAATGCCAATAGAAAATTTGGATCGATCCGATTTATCACGCGAGTGATCCGATGGGATAAGTTGATCTCCAGGTGCCGCGCCTCCGTAGACAGTGTTCGCGAACCCAGACCGCGTGCCTGCCAGGCAGTTATAAGGCAAATCCAAATTATCTATTGGCATGGAGGGGTGAGTAGCCAATAGAATGGCCCTTGCTCGCGGTGCCCGGAACTCGCGGTGCGACGCGTGTAAGAAAATCAGCTCCACGTCGAGCCACACAAATAAAGCTTTGGAAGGATAGATAATGGCCGACAACAACGCACCTCAAATGCAAGCCACGTTAGGCTTAACGGGGCTGACCATGAATGCCATGGCGCTGATTGCGCCCGGAGCATTCCTTTGGCTTACATTCCTCACTCAGTCCACTGCGGGAGCCACTCCGCCGTCGATGTGGATCGGCATCTTATTTGCGGTATTGCTGTGCCTGGCTACCGCGGTGTGCTACGCCGAAATGGCCAAGCTATATCCGGGTACCGGGAGCTCTTACTATTTCGCGGAACAGTCCTTTCTCAATCACCAATCGGCTTGGCCGTATGCGCGCCTGGCGAAGTTCATCGTGGGTTGGGGCTCGCATCTGTACTATTGGGTTTATCCGGGCGTGATGGTGGGAACCATGGGCATCATCGCCGGCTATATTGTTGGAACGCTATGGCCGAGTTTCATGAGCGCTTCCAATCCAGGGCCGATGTTCATGATGCTGGTGGCGGTGCTGTTCTCCTTTGCGATCGCCTACATCGCGGCACGCGGCGTGAATGGGGCCACTTCGGTGAACATCGCCATCAACGTGATTCAGATCAGCGCGCTGCTGGTGTTCTCGGTGATGGCCCTCAGCTACCGCATCAATCATCCTGCGGGAACCGGGGCTCTGCAATGGGACTCCACCTCGGGTGACGCGTACAACTATCAGTTCCTCACACAGAAGCAGACCGTCAATGGCACGGCCACCGACGTGGTTGTCCGGGACGCCGCGGGGATTCCCAAGCCTCAGTTGGATGCCGCGGGCAAGCCGGTGCCGTTCACGGTAAGCTATCCGGAGAAGGACGACAAGGGCAACTTCCTGTCGCACCCGAGCGCGGGCTCGGTGGTTGGGGTTCACAGCTTCGGCTGGATGTTCGTGCAGGCCACCATCGCGATTCTAATTCTGGTGGGCTTCGAATCGGTCACCTCGATGGGAGGCGAGGCTAAGAATCCCAAGCGGGACGTTCCCATTGCGGTCGTGGTTTCGCTGCTGGTGCAGGGCTGCTTCTGTTACCTGATAGAGTACTTCGCGGCACTTTATCTTCTTAATAGCGGGTACACCATGCAGGCGGCGACAGGGTCGGCGGCGCCCATCGGCGATCTGATGGTCATGGTGGGCGATGCGCTGTTCGGCCCCGGCAATGGCCGGACCTTCATGCTGATCCAGGCGTTCACGGTGGTGCTGGCGATCATCGGCACGACGCTATCGTGCATGAACACCGGCGCTCGCGTCACTTACGCCATGGGAAAGGATGACGAACTCTCGGCCGGCCTGGGTTCGCTTCACCACAAGACTCTGACGCCGCACCGCGCCATCTGGACTTTGGCGGTGATCTCGGCGGTAATCGGCTGCGTGGTGGTCCTGATGATCTTCGGCGATGCGGGCGCTCTGACGGACGCCACGGTGAAGGCTTTGCCGCAGGGCTTCTGGTCCAGTTTCGGATATGTAAGTCACGATGTGATGGCGGCCATGCCGAATAGCCTGCTCACGATAACGCTGGCATCCAACTTCGGCACGTTCCTGCTGTACATGCTGAGTTGCGTCACGTGCATTGTGGCGTATCACAATCACCCGTCTTACAGCTTCATCAAGCACATGGCGATCCCGGTGTTCGGCCTGCTCGCAAACCTGGCTTGCATGGCGTTCTATCTTATCGGACCCTTTATGGGTTTTGGCACCAAGATGGAACCGCTGTTCGCGTTGGGAATCGCGGCGGTGTGGGGCATCTACGGTGGCATCTATTTCGTTCGCGCCAGCAAAGCCAAGGGGCGAACCACGCTGGTCAACAAGCGCTTCATGGCCGCGCAATAGCTGTAGCCTCGGAGGAGGTGCCGGCAGCACGAGGAGGCGCCGGCAGCATGAGGTTCGGGGGGCGGACTAGCCAGTCCGCCTTTTTTTTTAATTCCGCAAACGTCAGCAATTAGTCGTCCTGCCCCGTCGACTATATCTATACTTAAAAAGTATAGTACATCGTGCGCCTGGTTTCTGGATTCCCGCCAATCCCGCCTGCAAAAGCTATTGCAGTCTATCGCTAAATATCCTATAGTAGATCAAGCTAATATAGTATATGGTCGCAGATGTCCCTCTGGCGGCGACCGTCGAGACATTTAGGAGCGGTTTTGTGTCACTACCTCAATTAGCAGATGTTCACGCCGTAGATCATGACCCGGAGCGACGGCCGGACGCGCCACTTCCGCGGAGTCTTCAGCCGCTTGCGCAGATCGCTCTCGAGCAGGCTGGCGCGCATGGTTACGCGATCTACCAAGTGGATCCGAAAACAGGTTTGCGCGCGTTGAAGTTTGCCGAGGGTGCACCCGTTCCCGAATTGGCCGCTGCGGTTCCACGTCCTGGTGATGCCGGCCTCACGGTGACTTCGTTCCCCTTACGCGCCGGAGAGGAGGTGACCGGCGTGCTCACGTTCGTGTTTCGCGGAGCGGCGATCTCTCCACGCGCGCAGTCCGTGTTGGAGCGAATCGCCGGCGCCATCGAAGAAGTTTGGCGGCTGTCGCTGGTGCCCCAAACGTACGCGCGGAATGCGGCTAACATCGGCGAATTGGAGGCGGCGCTGGCTGACTCGAAAATTGCCGATCGTGCACACGGCTTGCTAGCCGCCGGGCCGAGTCCCGATGTTATCGACGTCATCGAGCGGCACGTGGAAAGCGTGCTACGACCGGGACAACTGGCGGTGGTGCTGGGGCAATTGATCGTGGAAATCCGGCAGGAGATCGCCGAGCGGGAGTTGGCCAATCGCGCGAAGGCTTTGCTGCAAAGCCGTTACGGTATGTCGGAGGAACAGGCACATGTACACCTGCGTCTGGTCAGCCGCAAATCACGCAAGCGGCTGCGAGACGTGGCGCGAGATTTGTTGCAAGAGTCGGCGGTCTCGGGCCGCTAGTGAGCCCTGGTCATGGCAACATCTGTATCGGCTTCCGCCTGGCCGCTGATTTCATCGCTGGATGAAGCTTCCGTGCTCGTGATTCCGGGCTGGAACGGTTCCTGCGAGGCGCACTGGCAGACCATCTGGGAACAGAAGTACATCCGATTCCGCAGGGTGGAGCAAGACAATTGGGCCCGGCCCGCGCGCATGGATTGGCTGGCGCGGATCGACCACGATCTCGGCCGCGCACCATCGCCCACGTTTTTGGTGGCGCACAGTCTGGGCTGCCTCGCGGTGGCGCATTGGGCCGCGGCGGCCGACAGGCAGACGGATCGTGTGGCTGGCGCGTTCCTGGTTGCTCCGCCGTGGCTCACCCAGAGCGATCAGTGTCCGGCGCAATTGACCGACTTCCTGCCCATGCCATTGCAGAGGCTTCCGTTTCCCTCCTTGCTCGTTGCCAGCGAAGACGACCCGTACTTGCCCATTGAAATCGCCGCTCGCCTGGCCTACGCGTGGGGCTCTCAGTTCGTCGACGTCGGACAGCAGGGCCACATCAACGTCGCATCGGGTCACGGTCCCTGGCCGGCGGGCGAGGGATTGCTGCGCGGATTCGTGGCGCGAACCATCGTCAGAGAGGATTTTCGGCGATGAGGCGTCTAGGAGTCGGAGGGCAGGTGAATTCGCGACGGGTGCCTGCAAGACCTTTCGGCGTCCAGCCAAGTCGTAAAGTGGTCTCCTTGTCGTTCCCGTGGTCCCCGCATGTCCAATCTGTCACTTCAATCGGGCCTTTCGCGCCGCGCAGTGCCTCCCATTCATGCTCTTGCATAAACATCGGCTCAGCCGGTTTAGCAGCGGTTCCAAATACATGAAGTCGAGGGTTTCCCGCCGATAGACCAATCAAGACTCCAACGTTCTTCCCACATGGCTCCGTAGTGATCTGCAGATAGAACTCGCTTTTCTGCCCATCGTGATCATAGTCGGCGAAGTGCATTACCTGGACGACGGGCCGTTTCGCGACCATCGCTGGAAGGTCGCCCTTTAGGTTTTCGTCGAGGTCATTTCTTTCCGTTGGCCAGCGTTGAATGATCGCTACGCGCCCTCTGCCGGCAAATTCCCCCTCGAACAGCGGCGTGATCTTCAGACGGTCCACCTCTACTTGGTTGTGCAGCCGTACGAGGCTTAGATCTCCACGCTCACCATAAGCGAAGCCCATGCACGGGCACGTAAGCGCGACATCACCCGGTTCGCAAACGGGTTTAGGTGTGTCTTCCCATCTCAGCTGCCACGTCTCCACGACTCCGCCGATCAAGACTTTCTGTTCCTCTCGAATAAGAGGAGTTGGATATTCCGAACTCGACGCGTGCCTCGTCTGGGATTGGAATGCAGTCAATAGTAGCCCGGCACCCACAGAGACCACGGTCACCACCAGCTTCCTCATTTCACTAAGCCTACTACGGAGAGCCCCGCTGGACTCAAACACCGCGCGCGTTGTAGTTTGACAGTAGCGGTCTCGCATGAAATCTCGCCTCGTAACGCTGCTATTGGTGTCGCTGAACGTCTGGGCGCAGCCAACACCCGAGTCTCATTTCGGACATCCGATCGGCGTCGACCGCCAGCTGCTCGATTGGGACAAGGTTGTCTCGTACTTCCAGGCGCTGGCCAAGACCAGCGACAAAATCCGTGTCGAGCAACTGGGGAAAACCGCCGAAGGCCGGCCGTTCATCGCCGCTACCATCAGCTCGGCAGCGACACTGCGGAACCTGGACCACTATCGGGAAATCCAGGCCAAGCTCGCCGATCCGCGCCGCGCTTCGCCTGAAGAATCGGCCCGGCTGATCACCGAAGGAAAGACCGTCGTGCTGATCACGTGCTCCATTCACGCTACCGAAGTCGCATCCACGCACTCCGCTATTCAGTTCGTTTACAACCTGCTCACCCAGGACACGCCAAAGTTCCGCGCCATTCTGGACAACGTCATCATTCTGCTGGTGCCATCGCAGAACCCGGATGGTTTGGATATCGTGACACGCTGGTATCGCAAGACGCTGGGCACGCCGTATGAGGGAACATCGCCGCCGGAGCTGTATCAAAAATACGTCGGGCACGACAACAATCGTGACTGGTATGTCTTCTCCCAACCCGAAACCCGGTTGACGGTGTCGCTTCAAAACGCCTGGCATCCGCAAATCGTTTATGACGTCCATCAGCAAGGTTCCTACGCATCGCGTATGTTTGTTCCGCCGTGGCTAAGCCCGATCGACCCGAACGTCGATCCGACCCTGGCGCAGGAAGGCAACTACCTTGGCCTCGGCATGGCGACGGATTTAACGGCGGCTGGAAAGCAGGGCGTGGTGACCAACGCGCTCTACGATTTCTGGGCTCCAGCCCGGCAGTACATGGCATACCACGCCGGCGTGCGCATTTTGAGCGAGGCTGCCAGCGCGTCGCTCGCAAGTCCGCTGACGGTGCGGCCGGATCAGATTCAGACCACCGGTCTTGGCTACAACCCGCGCGAACGAAGCTGGAACTATTTGGAACCTTGGGAGGGCGGTACCTGGCGGATCGGCGACATCGTTGATTATCAACTGATCGCCTTTGAGAGCTTGCTGTATGAGGCCGCGACGCGGCGCATGGATTTGTTGCGAAACTTCTACGCAGTGGGCCGGCGAGCGGCGGCGCGCACTTCGCCCTACGCCTTCGTCATTCCGCGCGCGCAAACCGATCCGGGCTCGGCGAGAAAGATGCTTCAGCTGCTGAGTTTCGGCGACGTAGAGACTGAGCGTTCGAGCGATGCGTTCGTGGCGAACGGAAAGCGCTATCCGGAAGGCAGCTATATCATCCGCATGCAGCAGCCCTACAGCAGCTATGCGAAGACACTACTGGAGCGCCAGCGCTATCCCGACTTGCGATTGTACCCGGGCGGTCCGCCGCAGCGGCCTTACGATGTGACTGCGCAAACCTTGCCTCTGCTGATGGGTGTTGAGACGGATACCATCGATACGCCATTCGGTGTCGCGTCAAGCCGAGCGAAATCGTTTGAATTCGAGCCTGTCCGTCCGCTTGCGGCCTCGGACATCGATACCTGGCGCGCCGTGAACAAAATCTGGACTGGCGGGACGCCGGTCTTTCGTAACCCTGGGACTGGTGATTTCTTCGTACAAAATCCTGACACCGTCGAGTCGGTGAAAATCGCGCGCCCGCGCATCGCGCTCTACAAGAGCTATGTGCCCGCCATCGACGAAGGTTGGACGCGCTGGCTGCTCGAGGACTTTGGCTTCGCCTATCAAAGTGTTCTAAACTCCGACATCGAATCGGGCAATCTGCGCCAGCGCTACGACGTCATTGTTTTTCCGGATCAGCCGGCCACGCAAATCGCGAGCGGCTTTGAGCCGGGCACAATGCCGCAGGAATACACCGGCGGGCTAAACCCGAAAGCCGCCGCGAACTTGAAGACTTTCGCCGAGCAGGGCGGCACGCTGGTGTTTCTAAACAGATCCGCAAATTATGCCGTCGACCATCTGCATCTGGACGTTAAGAACGTGGTGGCCGGAGTTCCGAATCGCGATTTCTATTCGCCTGGATCTTTGCTCAACGCCGCACTCGACACGCGCAATGCTCTCGCACTCGGCCTGCCGAAGAACATCGCGATCTGGAGCGAGGAGAGTCCCGCATGGGACGTTCCGGCGAACAGCAAAGACTTTGTCATCGCCCGCTATCCCGACGATCACGTGCTCGCCTCGGGATGGCTGCTCGGTGAATCTTACATCAAAGGTCGAGCGGCTATCGTTGAAGTCCCCATGGGACAAGGCCAAGCCATACTGTTCGGCATGCGCCCGCAATATCGCGCGCAAAGCTATCAAGCCTTCAAATTATTTTTCAATGCGCTGATTTTACCGAGCCACGACCGTTAGGGAGTGGGCTAAAGCGTTTACGCCCGCAAGCGCAGAAAAAACCACGCCACTCCGACCGCCAGCAGCAGCGATGCGGCCACCGGTACCGCGTGCCGCAAGAATGTCACCCGCATCAGCCGGCCCAGAATGAAAGCGAACAAGGTGACGAGAAGCAGTTCGCAAATCGCCACGCCGGAGAAAAATGTCGCCACGTGATATCCGCTTTCGGCGAGAAACGCGGCGAAGTACGTGCCGTGAAACAAGCCCAAGATGGCCACCACCAGCCATCGCATGGTCGATTGGGGCAGCAGAATAATTTCGAATGCCAGATAAGCGATGGTGAGCGCGGCGGCCGCCTCGATGAAACGAGGCGAGAGCGATAAGGCGATCCGCGGAGCAGCCGCACAAGCCAGCGCTTCGGCTACGACGAACGAAGCAGTCAGCAGCACTAATTCATGGCGGCTTCGCGCGGCCAGAACCAACGCCGCGAGGAACAGTAGCGGGGCAAGACCGCCGGCAGCGCGCATAAATCCAGCCGAGATCTCGCGCGTCGCGGTTTCAAATGCGGTTGGTGGCCGAAAACGGAGTTCCGCCCGCGTATAGGACAGATCGAACACGGCTTGGTCGGTCTTATCGCCGCGATAAGCCCGCAGCAGATGCACGTGATTGGGAACCGTGACCGAAGCCAGTGTGCATTCCACTTGCAATGTTTCCACCGGGGTAGGGAATTGGTAGTCCGCCGTGCAGACGTAGGTGTCCTGCTCTTGCCGGCAAATTTGATTGGACGGTTTTCCCCCTGCTTGCGCGCCAAGAGCGCCTCCGCTTTCAAACCGAATGTGATCCAGCAGCGTGTGCTCCGGCTCGCGCACATGGGCCACTTCATACATGGGAATGCGCAGTTCAAAATGCGCGCGATCGCCGTCCACTTTCAAGTCACCCGTGCTCATGCTCACCATGTGCGCGGTGAGTGGAAGCGAGTAGACGAGAAGCCACCAGAGATGCTTCATAGCGTCTTACTGAGCCTCACTAAGGCGCGCGCGTGTCCGCCGCAAGCGGACAAAGACCACGCGCAAAATCGCGAGCAGAGGAACCGAAAGAAACATGCCCAGCACGCCCGCAATCTGATCGCCTGCCAGTACACCAAACAGCACCAGCATCGGATTGAGTTGCACGCCCTTGCTCATCAGGTACGGCGACACTATGTAGTCTTGCACCAGCCGGAAGAGCAACCAAAAAATCACATAGAGGAACACGTGATTGTAGCCGCTCAGGCTGGTTACCAGAATCACGATCAAGCCTGCGCCTGCGGGTCCCACTACGGGTATGAATTCGCCGAGCGCGGCCACGCCCGCCAGCAGGACCGAGTAGGGCGCTCCGCTGAAACCGAGAAAGAGGTTGTGAGCGGTGAAGCTTGATGCGGACAAAAGCACCAGAGCGCGAATGTATTCGCCAAGCAGGAGATTAATGTCTTCCAGGATGTTATCCACCACCGGCCGCCGCCGCTTTTCTACCAGAGACACGACGAACTCATCCCGAATGGCTGCTCCGTCCTTCAAGAAGAAGAACGCCAGAATAGGAATCAACACCAGGTACAGCGCATACTTCGCGCCAGACACGAGCTGCCCGCCGACACCTTTGATGTACGGCAGGATCTCTTCGCCTCCACTGCTCAACTGGTCTTGCACTTTTTGAATTATCCTGGCGCGCGCAGGCTCCAGCCAGGTAGGCAAGGGGATCCTCTGCATCCAATCCGGATTCTTCACCAGCGCCGGTAATTGCGTCGCCAGACTGTTGGCTTCGTCGGCCAGCCGGGATCCAAGTGTCAATGTCAGAGCGACAATTGCGCCGACTAACGCTAGGTAAACGATCGCCAACGCGATGCGTGGTGAGATTTGACGCGGTGTGATGCGTTCCACAAATCCGACCAGCGGTATCAGCAAATAGGCGAACAGCAGGGCGACCACAAACACCGCGAGCGTCTCCCGGATCGCGTATGCCGTGGCCACCAGCAAGGCCACCAGAAACACGGTCCAGGCCGCGCGCGCCGCCTTGGGATCGATGCCCAGCATGCACTACAGCATAGCGTGAAAGCCCGGAGGTGCTGTTATTCTGAGAGAGGTGCCCACCACCAGTACGGGTCAGATGCGGCTGCTCGTGGAAGATCTGCAAACTCTGGAAGACCGTCTGCGTCAGGGCGGCGGCGCCAAGCGCACCGAAAAGCAGCATCGCGATGGCAAGCTGACGGCGCGCGAGCGCATCGCAAAGCTGCTTGATCCGGGTTCGATGTTCCTCGAAATCGGATTGCTGATCGCCTACGATCAGTACGATGGACAGGCGCCGGCCGCTGGAGTGGTCACCGGTGCGGGTAAAATCGAGGGACGTCCCGCAATCATCGTCGCCAACGACGCCACCGTGAAGGCCGGTGCGTGGTGGCCGGAGACAATCACCAAGATTCTGCGCGCGCAGGAGATCGCCATGCGCAATCGCGTGCCGATCGTGTACCTGGTGGATTCAGCCGGCGTGAATCTGCCATTGCAGGACGGCATTTTTCCCGGCCAGTACGGCGCGGCGCGCATCTTCTACTACAATTCGCTGATGCGGCGCAGGCTGCATGTACCGCAAATCGCGGCAGTAATGGGTCCATGCATCGCGGGCGGCGCGTATTTACCCGCTCTGAGCGACGTCATCATTATGGTGGAAGGCACCAGCTTCATGGGCCTGGGCGGTCCGAATCTGGTGAAGGGCGCGGTGGGGCAAGTGATCGATGCGGAGTCCCTCGGTGGCGCCCGCATGCATACCACGGCTAGCGGCGTCGCGCATTTCATGGCGAAGGACGATCCGGCCTGTCTGGAACTCATTCGCGAGAGATTTCGCGCTTTCAAGCCCGGTCCCGAAGCGCAGCAAGGCACGCCGCCGGCAAAATCAGCGGAAGGTTTGTACGACTTGATGCCCGCCGATCACCGGCTGCCTTACAACATCGAGGATGCCATCGCGCGTATCTTCGATCGTGACGACTATCTGGAGTTTCAGCCGGAGCACGCGCCTGAACTACTGTGCGCGGATGCGAAGCTATTCGGGCGTCCCGTCGCTCTCGTCGCGAATCGCCGCGGATTTCTCAAGACCGAAGGCGGAGCGCGCATCGGCGGAATTGTTTATACCGAGTCGGCGCGTAAAGTGGCCTACTTCGTCGAGAACGCAGAACGAAATGGCGTGCCGTTGATCTATCTTCAGGATGTTTCCGGGTTCATGGTGGGCGCCGAGGCCGAGCGCGGCGGAATCATTCGCGCGGGCGCTGAAATGGTGGAGACCATGGCCTGCGCCACTGTTCCGAAGATCGTCCTTACGCTCAATCACGCGAGCGGCGCCGGATATTACGCCATGGCTGGCCAGGGCTTCGATCCGAATTTCACATTCGGGTGGCCGACCGCGCGCATCGGCGTGATGGAGGGCGACTCGGCGGTGCAGGCCATTCATGGCCCTGAGCTCGAACGGCTGAAAGCCGAGGGCCAACCGGTTCCGGACGAGCTCCAGGAACGCATCGAGCGCACACGCGCGGACTACGAACGCTGGCTGGATGCCCGCTACGCAGCGGCGCGCGGTCATGTGGACGCGCTGATCGATCCGCTGGAAACCCGGCGAGTGCTTGCGTTCGCACTGGAAATCTCGACCGCGCATGGACACCGCGAACATTTGGCGTTGGAGACCCTGTAAACAATGATCCGAATCGCGAACGGGCAAGGTTTCTGGGGCGATTGGCTGGAAGCGCCGGTGCGGCTGGTGGAGCAGGGGCCCATCGATTATCTCGCGCTCGATTATCTCGCCGAGATCACCATGTCGATTCTCCAAAAACAGAAAGAAGGCGATCCGAATCTCGGCTACGCGCGCGATTTCCCGCCGTTGATTGCGCGCATCCAGCGGCGTCTTGTGGAGCGCGACATCAAGGTGATCGCCAACGCAGGCGGCGTAAATCCGATTGCCTGCGCGCGCGAAGTGCGGCGGCTGGCGCCTTCGCTCAAGGTCGCCGTCGTGCTGGGCGACGATGTGTTCGGACGGCTGGACGAGTTTCTCGCCGCCGGGCACGCCATGAAGAACATGGATACCGGCGAGCCACTGAGTACGATTCGCCATCGCATCTTGAGCGCGAATGCCTACATCGGGGCTTTCCCCCTCGCTGAAGCCTTGGCTGCCGGCGCCGACGTGGTGATCGCGGGACGCTGTACCGATACCGCGCTGTCGCTTGCTCCCATGATTCATCGCTTTGGCTGGAAGCCGGAGGAGTGGGATAAGCTCGCGGCTGGAACAATTGCGGGCCATATTGTCGAGTGCGGTGCGCAATGCACCGGCGGTAATTGCCAAGTGGATTGGCAGAGCATTCCGGATATGGCGAACATTGGATATCCGATCATCGAGGCCGAACCCGATGGCCGGTTCAACATCACCAAGCATGAGGGCACCGGCGGACGGGTTTCTGTCGACGTGATGAAGGAACAACTGCTCTACGAATTGGGCGATCCGAAGAACTACATCACGCCCGATTGCGTGGCCGATTTCACCAGCATCCGGTTAAGCGACGCCGGACCGGATCGTGTGCAGGTGTCGGGCATTCGCGGCGGCCCGCGTCCGGAGATGTTGAAGCTTTCGATCGCCTATTCGTATGGTTGGAAGGCGATCGGCACGCTTGTGTATAGTGCGCCGCAGGCCATCGAGAAATCCAAGGCAGCCGATCGGATCGTGCGCGAGCGGTTGGCCCAGCTCGGGCTGGAGTTCGAAGACATCTATACCGAGTTGTTCGGCGTGAACGCGTGTCACGGCCCGGTGGCTGTTCCGAATCCGGATCCGCCGGAGGTGCAATTGCGCATTGGCGTGCGTGGACAAGATCGGAAAGCCATCGATCGCTTCACCCGCGAGCTGATTCCGCTGGTGCTCAGTGGTCCGCCGACGGGCACGGGTTTCGGCGATGGCCGGCCACCGGTTCGCGAAGTGGTGGCATACTGGCCCGCTTTGATTCCGCGCGAATTAATCCACACATCGGTGCAGGTGGTGGAGTGACCCAGGTGGTGGAATGAAGATCCCGCTCTCGCGCATCGCGCACGCCCGCTCCGGCGATAAAGGCGACACGTCTAATATCGGCGTCATTGCTTTTGACGCGCGTCATTATCCCGTGCTGGTTCGCGAAGTGACCCCCGAACGCGTCAAACAATTCTTCGGCGAAATGGTTAAGGGCAATGTGGATCGCTACGAGCTTCCCAATCTCGGTGCGCTTAATTTTCTGTTGCACCAGGCGCTGGGAGGCGGCGGGACGTTATCCTTGCGCATCGATGCTCAGGGCAAGACTCTTGGCGCCGCGCTATTACGCCTGGAAATCGAAGTTAGTGAGAGCGAGCTCGGGAGCTAAGAAACGACGTATCGAATTGGCCCGAGATGAAGTCGGGATCGTTCATGATGCGTTGATGCAGCGGGATGGTGGTGTAGATGCCTTCCACCACGAACATGTCCAGCGCGCGGCGCATGCGGGCGATGGCCTCCGGACGGTCATGTCCGTATGCGATCAATTTGGCCACCAGTGAATCGTAAAAGGGCGGAATCACGTAATCCGTATAGGCCGCCGTGTCCACGCGAATGCCGACGGCGCCCGGTAAATTCAGAGCTGTGATGCGTCCGGGCGATGGTGCGAACGTCTCGGGATTCTCTGCGTTAATCCGGCACTCGATGGCATGGCCCTGGATGGTCACCGGCTGCCGGATGATTTCAGGCAGCTTGTAGCCGGCTGCAATCAGGATCTGGCTCTTCACCAGATCGATGCCGGTGATCGCCTCCGTCACCGGATGTTCCACTTGAATGCGCGCGTTCACTTCGATGAAGTAAAGATTGCCCTCGCGGTCCATCAGGAATTCGATGGTGCCCGCATTGGTATAGCCAATCTTCGTCATGGCCTCGCACAACCGTGCGCGCATTTTCTCGCGCAGTGCGGGACTGACGGCCGGCGACGGCGCTTCTTCCAGCAGCTTCTGGTGCCGGCGCTGAATGGAGCAATCGCGCTCGCCCAGAATTTCGACGCTGCCATGCTCGTCGGCCAGCATCTGAAACTCGATGTGCCGCGGCGACTCCACCAGCTTCTCCATGTAAACGTCTTGCGATGAAAACGCAGCGCCGGCTTCCTGCTGCGCCTGCGTCAACAATGACGGCAGTTCGGACGCCTCATGAACCATCCGCATACCACGCCCGCCGCCGCCAGCCGACGCTTTCAGCATCACCGGAAATCCAATTCGGGCCGCCGTCTCCAGCCCCTCCTCGGCGCTCTGAAGGATGCCGTCCGATCCGGGCAGGATGGGAACTCCGCACTCCTCCATGGCTGCGCGAGCATGCTGTTTCAGTCCCATGGACCGGATCACGTCGGGCTTCGGTCCGATAAACTTGATTTCCGAAGCCTCGCACACTTCAGCGAAATCCGCATTTTCACTCAGGAAGCCATAACCGGGATGAATGGCATCGACGTTGGTGATCTCAGCCGCGCTGATCACCGAAGGAATGTCCAGATAGCTGCGGGAGCTCTTGGCGGGACCAATGCAGATAGCCTCGTCGGCAAATCGCACGTGCAGACTGTGACGGTCGGCTTCCGAGTATACGGCCACCGTCTTGATGCCCAGATCCTTACAGGCGCAGATGACGCGAACGGCGATTTCGCCTCGATTGGCGATCAGGATTTTCTGGAACATGTCACGTAGCACATCAGCGCGGGCGAATCTTGAGTAGAGCCTGTCCGAATTCAACCGGCCGGCCATTCTCCACCGGCTTGGCGACGATGGTCCCCGCAACTTCGCACTCGATTTCGTTCATGAGCTTCATCGATTCGATGATGCAGAGCACTTGGCCCAGTTCCACCACGTCGCCGACTTTCACGAAGGGAGGATCGCCCGGCTTCGGCGCGTCATAATATGTGCCGACGATCGGAGATTTCTGGATGTGCTCGTTCGCAACCGGCTCAGGCGTGGCTTGGGGTGCGGACTGCGTGGTTTCGACCACCACTGGGACTGGCGCGGCTGTGGCCGGTTCCAGCGTGCGCCGGATGCGAACGCGGTCCTCGCCACGCTCGATCTCCAGCTCGGCGATGCCGCTTTCGATCACCAGCTGGATCAGCTCTTTGATCTCGTCGTTCGACATTCTAGAGAAGTCTTAGCTCCTTGGAGGTGGGCGTCAGAACCTCGCAGCCTTTCTCGGTAACCAATACCGTATCCTCGATGCGAATGCCTCCCACATCGCGGATGTATGCGCCGGGCTCAATTGTAATCACCATGCCGGCTTCGAGCTTCGTTTTGTCGCGCCGGCCCAGGCGCGGACCTTCGTGAATCTCAAGCCCCAACCCGTGGCCTGTGGAGTGCACAAACTGTTTTCCCAGGCCTTCAGTCTCTAGCACGCGCCGAGCCGCGCGATCCACCCGCGACGCTGTGATTCCCGGGCGCACCGTATCGATGGCCGCCAGTTGCGCTTTCAATACGGCGTTGTACATGGTGCGCACGCGCCGGCTGGGCCGGCCAAAGAACAATACGCGCGTCATGTCGCTCATGTAGCCGTCCTGGCACGCGCCCATATCAATTAATAGTAATTCATCGTTCGCGAGTTTCCGCGCGGTGGGCTGTGCGTGCGGCAGCGCCGATCGCGATCCGATGGCGACGATGCTTTCGAATGCCGCCCTCTCGGCTCCCAGCGTCCGCATCTGGTATTCGAGCTCCGCCGCAATCGCGGATTCGCGCGCGCCCAGCCGGATGGACCGCGTGGCCTTTTCGAACGCCTCGGAGTTTGTCAGCACGCTGCGGCGAATCCGCGCGATCTCGCCCGCGGACTTGATCATTCGCAATTTTTCGATCAGCGGACCGATCGGCTTCAGCGTCACTCCCTTGGGCAGCGATTCGGCCAGCCGCCGATGCGTTTCGTACAACACTCGCGACGCTTCAAAACCGATACGCTTCCAGCGGTGCTTACGAATGGTTTGAACGGCTGCTTGATCCAGCGCCGTTCCGGCCACGGTCACCACCGGACACGTGCATTCTTCGGCGGCCTGAATGGTGAAGCGCGGATCGGTGTACAGCGTTTGTGATTCCCTGGTAACCAGTAACAGGCCGTTATCGCCCGTGAATCCGCTCAGATAGCGAACATTTGGCGGCGCCGAGACGAGTAGCGCGTCGATCTTCAGTTCCCCAAACAGAATGGCTGCGCGATCAACTAACGCCGAGCTGTTAACCAACACTGAGCAGCAGCTTTCCGGTGGTCTTGCGGCTTTCCAGATCGCGATGCGCTTCGGCGGCCTCCGCAAGCGGATACACCTTGTGGATGTGCAGTTTCAGTTTGCCTTGACCGACCCAATTCAAAACATCGTTGGCGCGCCAATCCAACTCTTCGGCGGTGGACGAATAGTTCGCGAGCGTCGGACGTGTCAGGTACAGCGAACCCTTCTGGCTCAAAAGCAGGGGAGCAAAATCCGGCACCGGTCCACTGGCATTGCCAAAGCTCACCATCATGCCACGTGGGCGCAGGCAATCCAGGCTTTTCATAAAGGTCGATTGGCCGACGGAATCATAAACCACGTGCATGCCCTTCGCCTTCGCCGCGAAGTCTTCCTTGGTGTAGACGATCACTTCGTCGGCCCCGGATTCCTTGGCTTGTTTGGCCTTTTCCTCAGTGCCGACAGTTGCCACCACGTGCGCGCCCAACATCTTCGCCATTTGGACGATCAATCTCCCGGTCCCGCCGGCAGCGGCGTGAATCAGACATGTATCGCCGGGCTTCAACGGATACGTGGAGTGTGTGAGGTAATGCGCGGTCATGCCTTGCAGCATGGCTGCCGCGGCGGTTTGGAAGTCGACGGATGGCGGGATCTTCACCAGTTGCCAGGCGGGCACCACTGCGTATTCGGCGTAAGAACCCCGCGCCATTGCGTACGCCACGCGATCGCCGGCCGCGACGTTGGTGACATCCGGTCCGAGGGCTTCCACGGTTCCGGCGGCTTCGCTCCCCAACACGATCGGCGGAGGGGCGGGATAAACTCCCTTGCGGAAATATACGTCGATGAAATTGACTCCTGACGCGACAATCTTGACCAGCGCCTGGCCTGCGCCGGGCGACGGTTTCGGAATGTCCGCGTATTTCAGGTTCTCGACGCCGCCGGGCTGTTCCACATAAACTGCCTTCATAATGTTCGTAGACTCCTTCGGAGGTGGACCGCTGCTGCGTACAAGATCAGGTATAGCAGGCTGAATGGGAATAAGACCACTCGCGCCAGCGTGCGGACCGCTCCCGACCCGGTAAGGCCGGCGCGATACAGAATGAAATAGCGGATCTGAGGGAGATGCCCGTGGTCGATCCAAAAGTAGTCGCCATTTTCATTCAGCATGAACACCTTGCCTGGAAGCCGCGCGGCGAGCACCCATTTCCACTTGGTCATGATGGGCTCGGAGGAGCAAATGATGCCGACGACGACGTAACGGTTGTTGCCGAGTTCATCATAAAGGCGCTGCCGCGAGCGGCCATCGCGATAATCGGTGACACGATAGACCGCGCCTCGATCCGCGCGGAAGGTCTTTGGCGCGCCCGCATAGCAGGTGACCAGATCGCAGATCATTTTAGGATAATTCCGGTAGAGAATCGGCAGCAGATTTTCGGATAGCTCGCGGCTGCCGCTCTCTACCAGGAGCACGCGCGAGAACTCCGGAATGGATCGAGTGAAGAAGTGGCGCATCGGCGCGGATGGTTAGGTGAGTTCGAAAAACGCCGCCACGGGAGTAGAGAAGCCGGGCAGGAGCGGATCGGTGATGGACTGGTCGGCCTTCAAATCGCGGACAGAGCCGACTGTGTGAAGCATCACCGAACGAGCTTCGGGATAAACGATCCAAACCGATTTTGAGCCGGCTTCGAGGTAGGCGTCGACTTTGCGTTTGAGATGTTTGGCGGTGTCGGAGGGTGAAACGACTTCGATGGCGAGGTCGGGAGCGCCCTGAAAGATCCTCCCCACGACAGTTAACCGAGTTCTCTTTACGACTGAAACGTCGGGCATGAACGCATCATAGTCGCTTACGTGCGTTCCGATTTCCACTAGAGACCGGAGGCCCAGCTGCGGGCGGCTATCGAGGTAACGCAACAACATCTCATTGATCTGATTCTTAATGATGTCGTGGGGGAGAGACGGAAAAGCCATCTTGACGACTTCGCCTCCAATCAGTTCGTCTTTGATCCGATTCCCGTCTTGGTCGAATTCCTCGGGCATCGCCAGGAACTGATCGGACGTAAGGAGGGTGGTCGCCGCCATCGCTACTATTCTAGCGCGCAGGTTGAGCTGAGCAGCCTCAGACGCCCCAGGAGTAGTCTTGCACGGCCTTGTCGACGTCTTCGTCTTGTTCGGTCAGGCGCATCAACTCCAGCCGGATGGCATCCACCAGCGCGCCCCAACTGGCTTCGATCACGTTGTCGGAAACGCCGACGGTCGCCCAGCTGCGGCGATGATCGGACCATTCCACCAGCACCCGAACCTTCGCCGCGGTGCCCTTCTTGGGTTCCAGCACGCGGACCTTGTAGTCGGTGAGCCGGACGTTTTTCACCTGCGGATAGACATTCGAAAGGCACTGGCGCAGGCACAAATCCAGCGCGTTCATGGGACCTTGCCCGGTGGCGCTGGCGGTGTGAACGCTGTCTTGGATGCGCAGCGTCACGGTCGCCGTCGTTCCCCCCACCAGCCGCGTGGTGACGTCGTAGTTCACCACTTCGAAGACGCTCCAGCCGGGGTGCAGCGCCTCGCGGACCAGCAGCTCGAAGGTGCCTTCAGCCGCCTCCAGTTCGTAGCCCTGGTGTTCGAGATCCTTGATGCGTTCCAGCAATTGGCGCCGTGCATCGGCGTCCAGGCGCTCGGCCAAGCCGTGCTGTTTCAGTTTATAGAGCACATTGCCGCGGCCTGAGAGATCGCTGAGCAGCACCCGCTGCCGGTTGCCGATCGACTCCGGTTTCACGTGCTCGTAGGTCGCCGAATCCTTCAACACCGCGCTGACGTGCACGCCACCTTTGTGGGCAAACGCACTGTGGCCGACATAAGGTTGATCGTTGCGCATCGGCAGATTCGCTATTTCGGCGATGTAGCGCGACACCGTGCTCAGCGTTTGCAAATTCTCTCTGCCGATGGTGGTGTGGCCGAGCTTCAACTCGAGATTCGCGATCACCGACACCAGGTTCGCATTGCCGCAGCGCTCGCCATATCCGTTGATGCAGCCTTGTACGTGCGTGCATCCGGCTTCCACCGCCGCGATGGTATTGGCCACCGCGACATCGCAATCATTATGCGTGTGGATGCCGATCACGCCATCGAACCGCTTGCGAACTTCCGATACCACTTCGACGATGCGGTGCGTGAGGTTGCCGCCATTTGTATCGCACAAGCACAGCACATCGGCGCCCGCCTTTTTCGCGGCTTCCAGCGTGCGCAGCGCGAACTCCGGGTTGGCGTTGTAGCCGTCGAAGAAGTGCTCTGCGTCGTACACTACTTCGCGGCCGTGCTCTTTCAGATATTTCACGGTCTCCGCGATCAGCTTCAAATTCTGGTCTTCTTCGATGCCGAGCGCCCGATGCACATGCAGATCCCAGCTCTTTCCGAAAATGGAAATTGTCGGCGTCTCCGCTTCCAGCAAAGCGCGCACGTTGGGGTCCTGTTCCACCGTGTTCTTGGAAAAGCGCGTGGAGCCGAACGCGGTCAGCCGGGCGTGTTTGAACTTGACGTCCTGGGCGCGCTTGAAAAACTCCTTGTCCTTCGGATTGGAGTTGGGCCACCCGCCCTCAATATAGTCGATACCCAGCTCGTCCAGCTTCTGCGCGATTATGAGTTTGTCGTCGACGGAGAAAGAGACGGCCTCGCCCTGAGTACCGTCCCGGAGCGTTGTATCGAAAGTTTGAATGCGCATGGAACTACTTGGATACCGCGGCGGCTTCCTGCTCTTGCGGTACGCCCTCCTCCTTCTTTTTCTTTAGGAACGTCATCATCTGCCGCAGCTCCCGGCCCACCCGTTCGATGGGCTGCTCGTGCGCCGATTCCCGCATCGCAAGGAACTTGTGGCGGCCGCTCTTGTTTTCTTCAATCCACTCGCGCGCGAACTGGCCGGACTGAATCTCCGACAGAATCTTCTTCATCTCCTTGCGTGTTTCGCTGGTAACGAGCCGTGTTCCGCGCGTGTAGTCGCCGTACTCGGCGGTGTCCGAAATCGAGTAACGCATGTAGCCCAGCCCGCCTTCGTAGATCAGATCGACAATCAGCTTTAATTCGTGCAAGCACTCGAAATAGGCGATCTCGGGCGCGTAGCCCGCTTCCACCAGCGTTTCAAAACCCGCGCGAATCAGCTCGCTGACGCCGCCGCATAGCACGGACTGCTCGCCAAATAGATCGCTCTCGGTTTCTTCCTTGAAGCTGGTCTCGATTACGCCCGCCTTCAAACATCCCAGCGCGAGGGCGTACGCCAGCGCATTTTGGAGCGCGTTCATCGAAGAATCCTGGTGGATGGCCACCAGCGCCGGAACGCCCACTCCTTCGGTGTAGAGCTCGCGCACCCGATGGCCCGGAGCCTTAGGCGCGATCATCGAAACGTCCACGTTCGCCGGCGGCTTGATTTGTCCGAAGTGGATGCTGAAGCCGTGCGCGAACATCAAGGTCTTGCCCGCCGCAAGGTTCGGCGCAATTTCCTTGTTATACAAATCACCCTGCAGATGATCCGGGACCAGGATCATCGCGACGTCCGCCCCCTTGATGGCATCGGCAACGCTCAGAACCTTCAGGCCCACCGCCGCTGCCTTGGCCGCGCTCTTGCTGCCCGCATGCAGACCCACGGTCACGTTGACGCCGCTGTCGCGCAGATTGAGCGCATGCGCGTGTCCCTGGCTTCCGTAACCGATGATGGTCACCGTCTTGCCTTGGAATCGGCTCAGATCGCCGTCTTTTTCGTAGTATCTCTTTGCCATGTTTTGTAGAGTCCCTTAGTGTTTCGTTTCCAGTTTTTCGTCCGTCTCGTCCACGGCCGCGTTGCGCTGAACGGGTGGCGCCAGGCGTAGCTTCTTGGCTTCCAGCGAAATCGCGAGCGCTCCCGAGCGCGTTACTTCGATTTCGCCATAGCTGCGCATCACGTCCAGAAATTCGTCCAGCTTCTCGGAGTCGCCCGTCACTTCCAATGCAAAGCCTTCAGTGGATGAATCCACCACGCGAGCGCCGAAGATCTCTGCCTCTTTGAGAATCGCCGTGCGGCTGGCCAGCGGCGCGCGCACGCGCAGCAGCGCCATTTCCCGTTTGACCGCCGGCGAATCGGTCAGGTCGGCCGCCTGCAGCACGTTGACCAGCTTGTTCATCTGCTTGATCACTTGCGACCGCAGTTGCGGCTCGATGTCGACCACGATGGTCATTCGCGACAACGTCGGGTCCAGCGTCCGCGCGACCGTCAAGCTCTCGATGTTGTATCCGCGCGCGCTCAAAAGACCGGTGATCCGCATCAGCGCACCCGGCTTGTTTTCCACCAGCAGTGAAATCAGTTGCAGCATTGCTCCGCCTTATGCCTCCACCGGTTGGGGCGGTCCCAACACCATCTCGTTGATCGCGCCGCCCGCCGGCACCATCGGGTACACGTTCTCGTACGGCGCCACGCGCACATTCAACAAAGTACGGACCGGGCTCGCGCACGGCTTCCTCCAGCGCCGGAGCCGAGCTGATGCGCACCCTCGATCGTCCGGCCCTTGAATCCGTAGGCCGCGGCCAGCTTCTCGGCGTCCGGGAACGAAGTCATCTCGGCCTGGGATATCCGATTGTTGTAGAACAGCTCCTGCCATTGCCGGACCATGCCGAAATAGCCGTTGTTGACAATCACGATTCTTGATCGGCAGCGCGTGATTGACGATAGTGGCGAGCTCGGGAATCGACATCTGGAATCCGCCGTCGCCCACGATGGAGAACACCAGCTTGTCGGGACGCGCGAATTGCGCGCCGATGGCGGCGGGCAGACCAAAGCCCATGGCGCCCAGTCCGCCGGAGTTGATCCACAGCCGCGGCGAATTGAAACGGATGAACTGCGCGGCCCACATCTGATGCTGGCCGACGTCGGAAGTCACGATAGCGCGGCCACCCGAAAGCCGGTCGATCTCACGCATCACATGCTGCGGTTTGATCTCGCTGGTGGACACTTCCGGCGTCAGCGGATGCTCCTCTTTCCAGTCGCGAATCTGACGCCGCCAATCGGCGCGCGCGGCAGCGTTCTGTTCCTGGCTCTGCGGCGCCAATTCCTGCACAACCTTGTTCAGCTTTTCGAGCACCCGCTTGACGTCGCCCACGATCGGCAGGTCGGCCACGCGGTTCTTGCCGATTTCCGCCGGATCGATATCGACGTGGATCACTTTGGCGTGCGGCGCGAACGCCGCCAAGCGCCCCGTCACGCGATCGTCAAAGCGGACGCCCTAAAGCGATCAACAGATCCGCGCCCGACATGCCCATGTTGGACGCATAACTGCCATGCATGCCCGGCATGCTGATGTAGTTCGGATGCTCGGCCGCCAATGCTCCCAGGCCCATCAGAGTGGTGACGGCGGGAGCGTCCACCAGTTCCACAAGTTCGCGCAACTCCTCGGCCGCGTCTGCCGCGATGATGCCGCCGCCCGCATAAACGAACGGCCGCTTCGATTCCCAGATCATCTGCGCCGCGCGCCGGATTTGTCCGGTATGGCCCTCGGTGAAAACCTTGTACCCGGGCAGATGGATGGACGAAACCGGCGTGTAATGCGCCTGGGCCTGGAAGACGTCCTTGGGAATGTCCACCAGCACCGGACCCGGCCGGCCGCTCGACGCAATGTAGAACGCCTCATGAACCACCTGCGGCAATTCCGCGATGGTCTTCACCAGGAAATTGTGCTTGGTGCAGGAGCGCGTGATGCCGAACGTGTCGGCTTCCTGAAATGCGTCGCTGCCGATCAGCTTGGTCGAAACCTGGCCCGTGATCGCCACCACCGGGAATGGAGTCCATCATGGAATCCACCAGCCCGGTCACCAGATTCGTGGCGCCGGGACCGGAGGTCGCGCAGCATACGCCCACTCGCCCGGTCGATCGCGCATAGCCCTCGGCCGCGAACGCCGCGTTCTGTTCGTGCCGCACCAGAATGTGGCGGATGGGATGGTCGTAGAGCGCGTCGTACAACGGCAGCGTGACGCCACCCGGGTAGCCGAAAATGCAGTCTACGTTTTCGCGAACCAGACATTCCAGCAGAATCTGGGACGCCGGACATCAGTTTCGATTCCGTCACGCCGCTCGTTCGATGCACTGTCGTTGTCGACATCATTCCTCCCTAAAAATCAAAAGGCCACCGAGTGGTTTTTCTTCCCCACCCGATGGCCTTTCGGAAACTGTTGTCCGAAGCCCTCAAGCGGGGCTGGGTACTACGACCGTAATAATAATGGGCCGGAGCTTCGGAACTTGACCACTTGAAAAGGCAGACGCATTTGTACTTGGTAAAGTACGCAACACGCCCGTTTGCCCTTTCAACGTGATCATTGGATTTAGATTATCGTAGCAGCGCGGCAAATGCAAGGGGGAGTTTGTATAAATTCTGTTAATCTTCCCATCAGCCGTATTCAGCCTGGATTCTCACAAAACAGCATAATCGTCAACGGCGATGCTTCGGATGGTTCCGCATGGCTTTGTGAATTGCCTTCCATTTGGCCTTTACGGCCGTTCTGGCGAGGATGTCCTGTTGCAACAATTCGTGCCGCAGTTCAGCTTGCAATTTGCAATAGCTGCGCCAACGCGACGAGTCGATTTCGCCCCTGCTCAAGCCACTTTGGACGGCGCAATCGGGCTCGTTTGTATGGGTGCAGTCCCCGAACCGGCACTCGGAAGCAAGAGCGGCCACGTCGTCGAAAACCTCATCCAGCGAATCTTCAGTTGCCCAAAGCTGCAACTCGCGCATTCCGGGCGTGTCGATAACTGCGCCCCCTTCCGGAAGCGGGATAAGCATGCGGCTTGTGGTCGCGTGGCGGCCGCGTGAATCCGCCTCGCGGACCGGCAGAGTGGTCTGACTCTGCTGGCCGGTCAGCGCGTCCACGATTGTCGATTTCCCCACTCCTGACGATCCAAGAAACGCGACGGTTCGGCCGTGGATCGCGGACCGAAGATCTTGCACGTTCTGGCGGGCACTCATGACCAGGTGTGGGACGCGTTGCGCTACGGCGGTGACCTGCTCAAGCCGCGCCGAAAGGGAGTCGCAGAGGTCGGATTTATTCAGTACGATCAGCGCGTCCCCACCGCTCTCACGGGCCAACACGAGGTACCGCTCCAGACGCCGCACATTGAAATCGCCGTCCAGTCCGCAGACGATCACCGCCAGATCCACGTTAGCTGCGATCACCTGCTCGGCAACTGCTCGGCCGGCCACACGGCGAGAGAACTTGGTCCGCCGCCGCAGTACGGCTTCGATCAAAGCCAGTTTTGGATCCACCTGCCGTGCTGCCACCCAGTCACCGACCGCAGGCAGGATAGCGTCATAGCGCAACCGCCCGGCGGGAACGGCTTCGTATTCTCCGCCTTCGAGGTAGATTCGATATTGCTCATGAGCCGCGAACGAAACCCGCCCGAGTTCCAATCGCTGAGCCGCGTGCGGCTCGAAAAGCTCGCGGATATGGGCGTCCGCTCCAATTTGTTCCAGAAACATTTCTGTTCGCTCCAAGTCAAGACACACCTCACGCTAAGTGATTTATGGAGTTGTCTTGAAGGCGCAACTCGCGCCTTTAGCGAACAGTCATAGGCGACTCTCTAGGTAATAACATACTTGCGCTGGCGGCACCGGTTTCATCGGGCCATTCGTGATCCGAGCCTGCTGAAGACGCCGCCTTGAGCAGCTTCGGGTCCTCTGTGCGCCCTAGCTAGGGAACGGCTGGCGCTACCGCCAAAGCCGCGCGTTTGAGGAAATCTCGAATCAATGTAATAGTTGCTGCAGGGTTCTCTTCCATGAGCCAATGGCCAGAGTTTGGAACCACTGCCTCGGTTACATCGACAGCGACGTTTCGCATGACGACAGCCTCGGTTGCTCCGAACGATTTCTCGCCGCCGATCGCCAGTACGGGCATGCTCAGCTTCGTTTGCTGAAAGATCTCGTTGTCCTTCACATCTTGCGAGAAGGCAGTGAACTGCGCAAAGCCTGCCCGCATTGCCCCGGGCTCGGCATACTGCGCGGCATAATACGCACGCGTAGCCTCGTCAGGTTTGGTGGGATCGCCGGTGAAATCATTCCAGATGCGATCCAGATAGATGCGCTCGCGTCCTTGTACCAGCCGCTCGGCATCGGGTCCATGGAAGGAGAAGTGCCATAGCGATGGATTGCGCACAATTTCATCCCAAGGCGCGATGCCAGGGATCGGGGCGTCCATGACCACGAGACGCTCTACCTTGTCTGGATAACGTGCTGCGTAGGCATACGCCACCATGATGCCGATGTCATGCGAAACTAACGAGACCCGATCGTGTCCAAGCGCGACGACCACTGATCTGATGTCGGCGGCCTGGGTCTTCTTGTCGTAACCGCCGGGAGGACGGGACGACCGTCCAATCCCGCGCAGATCCGGTACGACGACGGTGTAGTTCTTGACCAAATCGGCCGCGAGTGGAGCCCAGGAATCGCTGGTCTCGGCGTAGCCGTGGAGAAGTACGACCACGGGCCCTGACGCACCGGATCGCACGAAGATCTCGGCACCCTCCGAGGTAGGGACGGTCCGCGGCACAAACGTTGGCGGCAACGATGGTTGCATATGTGAATGCTACCGTAGAACCAACTCCGCGGCTCCCGGGCTCTTAGCGCGTGTTCTTCATTATGAAGAACCTGTTCCCGCGTGTAGCCTTCCCAGTCCCAAGGGGTTACGGTATCGCCGATCAGCTTCTCCAGCAGTGGCCGAAATGCAAGCTCGCCATTGTCGCTGTTGGTCAGAAGGATCATGCATGTTCCACTCTTTGGAAAGCAGAGGAGGTAGTTCTCGGCGCCATCGCCGTGTCCTTCCTTGAAGAAGGCTGGCCCATGCGGCGTTTGCGTGAGCAGGCCCCAGCCCAGGCCGTAGGCTAAACCGACTTTTTCGCCATCGTTCCCCGTCGCTTCATTCAGCGAAGGAAACTCATGCGCGGAATGAATCGCAAGTTGTGGCCGGAACATTTCGGCTCGTGTCGCCGGCCGCAGGATCCGGTTGCCGAGAACAGCTTCAAGGAACAGCGACAGGTCGTGCACGCTGGTCGTCATCGACCCTGCCGCACGGGCTCGATCGCGGTGCGTCGCGCCGAGCAACCCGCCCTTGGAGTCGTAGCGCAATGCATGATTCTCGTCGAACTCTGGCCGCCAAACCATTCCGGTCCTGCTCATTCTCAGTGGCTCGAAGATGCTTGCCGCATAGCTCGGTCAAGCGTGAGATGCAGCTTCTGCTCTATTGCAAACTGCAGGATATTGAGTCCGTCACCCGAGTACGCAAAGCGCGTCCCCGGAGTGAAGTGCAAGTGGAGTTTCCGGTCTGGTTCAAGCGAGGCAAAGTTCGCCAGACCCGTACTGTGGGACAAAAGCATGCGGGGTGTCACCTGTTTCCAGCGCGTATCAAGCACCAGCGCGGAAGCACTCTCCCGGTACGGCTCGTATTCGTTCAGCGGCCGCGGCAGAATTTTCGCAATGGGTTCGTCCAGATCTAGGCGATATTGTTCTGTTAGCCGCATCACCCAGGTCGCAAACACGCTCTTCGTAATCGAGGCGGCCCACACATTCGTATCCGCCGTCATCGGTAGCTGTTTGCCAGCATCGCGCACGCCGAAGGCGTACGTCCACACTACGCGGCTGTCGTTCAAGATGGCAATTTGAGCTCCAGCGACGTGATCGGACTTCAGTTCAGTTGAGGCGATGGCTTCGGCATCGCCGGCAGAGAGCGTCGTTCCGTCCAGGCGATGAACGACATTCGCGCGCAGCGATGAGGCGAGCGGTGCGAGACACACGACGAGAAGGAATCCGGCCGTGAAGCTGCGCACGCCAACAGCATAGCGCGATCGAAACAGCATATCGGCGGCTCTGGCTTGATTTCGTCAACTGGAGCGCGCGAATCCGCCCGCCCAGGTGGATCCGAAACAACTCGACTATGCCGCTGAAGACGCCGCCTTGGAGCAGCTTCGATCCTCTACTGCCCAACCAGCACGTTAGCCGGGTCGGTTGCGATTGGAATCGCAAGATCGAAAAACCCGACCATCATCTCGTCCCAGCTTTGATCGCCCCACCGAACCGTTGCTCGCGGGTTTGGAGTAAAACGATTCGTGAGGGAGTTGTCGAACGTGGCGTCGGCCTTGAGCACCGTCCCCTTAGGCAGAATCCGCGGCTTGCTGAGCGCGTACACCAGCTGCCAGTTGAAATCGTAGTGCGGCACGCGCAACAGCTCTTCGCGCTCGCCGCTTGGATAGACCACGCTCAGCGCCATCGATTTTCCGCGCAGATGCATGTGCGGATAAACATTCAGTAGTTCGCAATCCACGCCCAACGCCGCCGATCCCGAGACCGGATAATCCGCCGCGCCCGGTGGAATCGCGAAGCCGGCATTCGACGCTTGCACGCGAATCACGCGCTTAGCGGGCGTCTGCTTGGCGAACACAAAGCCGATGCGAGTACGTCCGTGGTGGCCTTGCCGTTGGTGGTGTAGTGCAGCTGGAAGACCAGATCCGATCCGGCGGGAATCAGCATGGCATAACCGTCCGGAACCTGTTTGGCGGGCCTGCCGGGCACATATCCGGCGATCACCTGTTCGCGCACGCTGGCGCCGGCGCTCCTGTTGCCTCCCGTTGCCGCGCGTTCCCCGCGCTCTTCGGGTACGAATAACTTGCCCATCGGATATTCGCGCAGCCAGTTGGAACCCGGCTCGCGGATGTAGACGTTGGCATGATGCACGATGGCGCGATTGCCGGGGCGCACTTCGGCTTGCGTCACCCAGCGGTCCTCCTTAAACCCGGTAGGCACGATGACGTAGGTGTACTCCAATGTTCCGGTGGCTGGAACCTGGTACGGCGTTGGAATCTCAAAGATCGCGTCCGGCTGGTCGATGGTTCAACCTTCGCCCCTCTTTCTTCCCCTCCCCACCACCACTCTCTCCTGCGAAGGGGTCGTTGTGAAACTTGCCCGGCGGTGCGTCGGCGTACCAGGGCGGCATCTTCCCCAGCAGTACGGCCTGCTTGATGGCCTTGGCCCACGGGCGTGTTTCGTCGTATCCGCCTAATGCCATCGGACCAACTTCACCCGGCCGATGACAGCCCTGGCAGCGGGCTTCGAGAATCGGCAACACGTCGCGATAGAACGTGACGTCCGATCCTGCGAACAAGGCTGCGGACGAAAGCAGGAGCAGCCCGAAGCTCTTCATGGCCTGTTCAGTTCACTTCGCGGGATGCAGAATCAACTTCTGAACGCGCCAATTCAGGATCTCGGCGGTGTAAATCTCATTCTCGGCCGGGCACGCCATTTCATGGATCCATCCGAATTGCTTCGGTTGGTGGCCCATGCTTCCGAACACGCCGACCACTTTTCCGTCCAGCGTCAGTTTGTAAACGCGTCCCGGATACGCGTCCGCGCTGTAGAGGTACTGCGTCGGCCCGGGCGTGATGCAGATGGCCCACGGCGCACCGCTTTGCATCGTCAACGCAGGCGGTGGCGCGCCAACTGTATCGGGAGGCGGAGGAACCGGTGCACTGCCCATCCACATGTGGACCACCGGCGGGACCGGCACATCGATCCTGATCTCGCGCAGGAATTTTCCGTCGGAATCGAAAACCTGAATGCGCCGATTGCCGCGATCCGCCACGTAGATGTTGCCCTTGTCGTCCGAAGCGATGCTGTGCGGCGTGTTGAACTCGCCCTGACCGGTACCGAAGGAGCCCCATTGCTTCACCCAATCGCCGTTCTTGTCGAACTTGGCCACGCGCGAATTTACGTAGCCGTCGCTGATGAAGATGTCGCCCTGCGGGTCCCACGTTACATCGGTGGGCTGCCGGAACTGGCCGTCCACTGCCGGACGCGGCTTTGTCCCCGGGGGCAAGCGTTTCCACGGCTCCGCTCCTTCGTCGGACGCTTCCTTCTTGCGTCCGAACACCATCACCACACGACCCTCGGGATTGAACTTGATCACCATGTCCGAGCCCTTGTCGATGGCCCACAGATTATCGTCCTTGTCCACGCGGATGGCATGCGCGAAGGACCAGGCGTATAAATTGTGGCCGATCTCGCGGATGTATCTTCCGTCCGGACCGAACTCCAGGATCTGCGCGGCGGTGGCGCCATATGCGGGCCCGGTGGTGTTGCCTCGCGAGAAAACGAACACATGCTTCCTCGAGTTCACCGCCACGCCCGAAGCCTCGCCCAGATACAGGTCCGACGGCAGCTTCAGGAAATTGGGAACCGAATCGTAGGGGATCTCCGGGACTTGTAGTCCCAGATCATCGCCGAATGCAGTAGCAGCGCAAAATACCAGGGCAAGGGTCCAAAAGCGCATCAGGAAGGCCTCCTCAGTAACGCTACGATATCAAATCTCACAGGCTGTGCCCGGTCGCCCATGCCCCCAGCCAGCGCGCAATCTGCATCGGGAGCGGGTACAACCACCACAACCCGGCGTTACCTTCCAGATAATATGTCGGAACCAACACGGAAATCGCGGCGCCGATCGCAGCTAGCTGCTCAACTTGCTTGATCCCCTCGCTACTGCTGAGAGCGGCCACGCCGACGAACACGGCCGGCAAACAATACGCCATGCTTCGCGTTACATCGGCGACGGCCAAGGATGCCACCATTACACCTACCAGGGCCGCGGAAAATGCCGCAGCCGCCAGATAGCGCTTTTGGACGAACAACGCGAGCAAGCCAAGACAGACCAGAATCCAGCTTCCGCCCAACCCAGTCCAAATCGCGAGCGGGATCACGTTGATTTGTTGCCAGAGTATGGAGAGCCCGATTCCGCTGGCGGTGTGCAAGTAGGAATGCGTGGATGTGAGGTATGTCCTGGTCCCCAGATACGCCGCGGCCGCCACCACCACTGCAGCGGGTTTACCCACCAGGAAACGCCGGACGCCGGTCCCGCCGTGTGCTGAGAAGCCCGCGTATAACAGGAACACAAACGACGAAGCGATGAGCGCTCGTTCATCGGTCCAGGCGGCCAAAAACATAAATGCAGTCGCCAGCAGCGATGATGGCGTCGCGCATGCCGCAACCAACAGGCACAGGGCCAGTGCATCATAGTAGCCGCCCCGCAATTCGTGAAAAGCCGTTGCTCCCGGCCAGGTACACGCCGTGCTGAGACAAAGGAAAAGCGCCACTCGCTTGCTGGCGGTGAGCGTGAAAGCCACCTTCAGGACCAGGTACAAAAGCGCGACCCCAACCAAAGCAAAAAAGATCAGAAGTCCAGCTTCATGCAGATGGAAGACGTGAGCCAAAAGCGGAACCGTCAGTCGGAATGTCAGATTGCTCTCGTGCGATCCGGCGGGGAAGATCCGGCTGGTGTCGATCAGAGGGTGGTCAAACTTCACCTGCGCATCACGCCACTTCGCTTGAAAAAAAATCGTTCCAAGCGCGTCGTAGTTGGGAAATGCCCGGAAAAGAGCTATGGCCAGGACGACAAACAGGGCCTTCCACTTCCAGTAGGGTCCCGCAAGCAGCCGGTCGATTCCGACGTCAATGCGGATGCGAAGGCTTCGATAGTGCCTCTCGACGGTCCCGCTCTCCTCAGGGCTCATCGTGCGGGATCGAGACCCACGGCGGTAACCACCGCGCTTAGCTCGCGTTGGTCGCCATTGCCAAGATTTGCGGCAGCCCTGTCGAATTGGAAGTTCACTAGCACCAAACCCGGCCGCAGCGCCTCGGCCGGTACTGCTGCGGAATAGGTGTATTCGCCACCTCCCGTGAAGGTGCGCGCTGGCAGAGCCTGACCGCCGGCATCTGCGATTAACGTCATCGGGCCCAATCGGTGCACTTGCGCATCGGGAAGATAGATCTTGAGCGACAGTTCAGCCCCCTGCTGGCCGGAGCCGGTAGGAGCCTTGAGCAGAACCGAGAAGCTCCTCGCGGTCCAGCGCCACTTCCCCGCTTCGATGCTGTAGAAGCCATTCAACAATTGGGCGGCATGTGCCGGATCGCCCATAATAACGCTACTGCTGGCCTCGGTATTAGAGACCTTGCGATAAAGGTCAAACGATTCATGTTCAAAGACCCCGGTCTGCCAGAAAGTGTCGCCGCCGAAATGCCGGACGGCCTGGTATCCCAGCAGTTCGAGAAGGTCGCACCAGCGCTTCTCCTCCCAGCCTTGCGTGAAGCCCACCAGCACCTGGTTGCGCCGCGACGAAGCGAAGAGCGCGCGCGGATCGTTGGCGGCGTTCTGTTTGGACCAATCCCAGTAGGCTGGCCGCGCGCCGTCGTGAAAATTGGAGAAAATGTTCGCGGAAAAATACGGCTGCAGCGCGGTGGATGAGTATCCAATTGCGTACAGACCACCGGGGGGCGAACCTGGCCTCGAATTCTGCCGCAAATATTCGGCTGCCGCCAGACTGCCCGAATATGCATGGGTCCAGTCATACTGGATCGCTCTGGCAGTCCAGTAACACTGAAACCCGATGACGGCTGTCAGCGCTACGATGGTGGGTCCCGTGACCCGGGTCTTGTACGCCGAGATCCAGATCGCAAACAGCCACGCCAGGAGTAGCGTGCCCAGGTGCCATGCCTGCGAGTAGACGATCGTTCCAAAAAGGCAGAGAGCCCCGCTCGCCAGCACGAAGAACGGCAACCCGCCGCCGCGCCACAGGAACGGCAACGAGAGCGCAATCAAGGCCAGCGACACCATCCAGTAACCCATGAAGGCTCCCGCAATGGTATTCTCGGCGACGCCTGGAAAGTAATGCAGGTTCCCGAAACCGCGATTCTCGGCGAAAGCCACGTCCTTCGCAGGCCACGCGCAAATCGTGAAGAAGCCAAGCATGAGCCAGTACGACACCCCGGAAATTGCGAGCTTCCAGCGCTCGGAAGATTGGAGCCCGCCCCACTTAAGCACCAACGGCGGATAAAGAGTGACCCAGATCGAAGCCGATATCAGGAAGCCGTGCACGCTCACGCCCGCCAACAGGGCGAGGAGCACCGTGGTCAGAACCGGTTTGCGCCGCGCTTGCGTATAGGTGGCCGCGATCGCAAATAGTAAGGGAGCCATTAAAGCATAGCTGCGCGCCAAAACTGCATATTGGTAACACAGATAATAAGTAAATGGCAGCAGGATTCGAATGAAAAGTGGCAGGGGCGCGTATCGAAGCAAAAGATAGACTGCCGCGAGCCCCAGGATGCCTGAAATGTAACTGTAAGCCGAATAAGAAAGACCCAGCCAAATCAGGCCGTGCAGCAAGGTTTGCCATAGCCCGGGCGTGCCTTCGTAGTGCAGCAACCTGCCCCACAAATCGGCCAGGCTTGCATCGCGGCCCAGGAGCCAACTCTGCGCCTCATCGGCCCAGGGCTCATGAAAATGGATCGTCAACGCCACCAGCAGCGCGTAAGCGCCGCCGGCGATATACAGCGCCGGGTGCGGACGCGCGTTCGCTTTGGCTGGGGCTGAGGACACCAGCACCGGGGCGTTAACTTGTGTAGCTGTCTGTGGAGACATCCTCGTGGTTCAATTTTAGACGCTCGGGAGCCGAAGAAAGGTAACAAAAACTCGAAACTTTGCGCTCCCGCGGGCTTCTATGGTGAGATAAATGAAGTAATCCAGTTTGCAGCGACCGCATGCGTCCGCTGATCTTCCGCTTATGACAGATCCTTCCCAAGGAACCGCTGTGATTATTGGCGCCGGTCCAGCCGGCTTGACGGCTGCGCTGGAGCTGTTGCGCCGCAGTTCCATCATTCCATTGGTGCTGGAGAAGAGCGCCTACATGGGCGGCATATCGCGGACGGTAGCTTACAAAGGCAACCGGATTGACATCGGCGGGCATCGGTTTTTTTCAAAATCGGACCGGGTGATGGATTGGTGGATGTCACTGCTGCCGATAGAGCAGACTAGCGAAGCCAATCACCGGCTCGTTTACCAAAACAACGAGCGAGCATTCCCAATGAACGGCCCAGCTCCAGACCCCGAGGTGGACGATTTGGTGATGCTGGTGCGGCCGCGCAAGTCGCGCATCTTCTACCTGCGGAAGCTCTTTGATTATCCACTCCAGCTCAATCTTGGTACCCTCCGAAAGCTCGGTGCGCTGCGGACTCTGAAGGCCGGATTTAGTTACCTGGCAAGTGCGGTTCGCCCTATCCGTCCTGAGAAAACCCTGGAGGATTTTTTCATCAATCGCTTTGGCCGGCATTTGTACGGGACCTTCTTCAAGAGCTACACCGAAAAAGTGTGGGGTGTGCCGTGCCATCAAATAAACGCCGAGTGGGGGGCACAGCGCATTAAGGGACTCTCTTTGCGCAAAGCCCTGCTCCATCACTTCAAGAAGCTGATGGGCGGGCGAACGGCCGAGATCGGCCAAAAGGATGTCGAGACCTCGCTGATCGAAAAGTTCCTGTACCCGAAACTCGGCCCCGGCCAGTTGTGGGAAGAGGTGGCCAGCCGCGTCTTGGCGGAAGGCGGCAAGATTCTCACTGGTTGGACGGTATGCGGGCTGCATACCTCCGGCGATCGTGTCACCGGAGTTACGGCGCGGAACGATGCCGGCGAGCAACGCTTTTTCCCCGCGCAATACGTGTTCTCCACCATGCCCGTGAAGGAATTGATCCAGGCATTGGATGTTCCGCCGCCTCCCGAAGTCCAGGAAGTGAGCGATGGCCTGATGTACCGCGACTTTATCACGGTGGGGTTGCTTCTGCGCCGGCTAAAGATCCGCGAACCAGGGGCAGGCTTGCTTAAGGACAACTGGATCTACATCCAGGAGCCGGATGTCCTGGTAGGCCGGTTGCAGATTTTCAACAACTGGAGTCCCTATATGGTGGGCGACCCCGGGAAAGCCTGGATTGGCCTGGAATACTTCTGCAACGACACTGATGAGCTATGGCGAAAATCCGATCGCGACATGATCGCTCTTGCGGTTGGTGAAGTGGAGAAGATGGGCATTGTCGACCGCGCCGATGTGCTGGACGGTACCGTCATCCGCATGGAAAAAACCTATCCGGCCTACTTCGGCACATACGATCGCTTCCCGGTGATTCGCGATTTTGTGGATCGCTATGAGAACCTGTTCCTGGTCGGCCGCAATGGCATGCACAAGTACAACAATCAGGACCACTCCATGCTCACTGCCATGACCGCCGTGGACAACATCATCGAAGGCCGCCGCGACAAGTCCAATATCTGGGCGGTCAACACCGAGATGGAATATCACGAATCCAAGGACCAGCTTCCGGACGAGTCCGAGCAGGAACGCGCCACCACCGCGGCTCGCTAATCACGTCGCGTATTGGGCGATCCCATTGCCAAAGGACCAGTTCTCTTTCGTCACCTCGACCAGATTGATGACCACGTCTTCCAGCCGGACGCCCGGCTCTTGTGACAGCAGGTCGGCGATTTTCTTGTAGAGGGCACGCTTCTGGTCCAGTGTCCTTCCCGCGTTCAGAGTGATCTGAATGAACACGACGTCGTCCGTGCGATTGATGCCGAGGTAGGAAGGATCGTAAATCAGCCCGTCAGCCGGGTGCTCGGTGATTACTTGAAAGCGGTCCCGCGGTGGTACGTTGATCGACTCCACCATGGCGCGATGAACTCCGTCGGCGATCTTATGGCGATAGTCGGTGGTCTTTCCTTGGCGTACAGATATTCGAACCAGAGGCATGATCGTATTATCTGCGAGACCGGAGCCTTTCTGCGAGAATGAACCTGGGCCTGTTGTACGGGTGATCGCTCGCGGGCGAGCTTTACTCGCTGGCGGGAGGAAAGTCCGGTCTCCATAGGGCAGCATGCCGGCTAACGGCCGGGGGGGTTCGCTCAAAGCGGATTTCACGGAAAGTGCCACAGAAAATATACCGCCGGGACTGCGGGTGAAAGCTCGACGTTTCCGGTAAGGGTGAAAAGGTGCGGTAAGAGCGCACCGCGGGCGGAGCGATCCGCCTGGCAGGGCAAACCCCATGCGGAGCAAGACCAAATAGGGGAGGAGGAGCGGCCCGCTCCGTTCGACTTCCGGGTAGGTTGCTAGAGCTTGGCAGTAATGCCTCGCCCAGAGGAATGATCGCCGCCTTTCGGGGTACAGAAACCGGCTTACAGTCCAGCAGGTCCAATCGAAACGCGGGTCAAACCGGAGCGCAAAGGGCGTTTGGTGCCCGTTTTGCGCGGTTCAAGTTTGGAGCGCAAAGGGCGTTTGGTGCCCGTTTTGCGCGGTTCAAATGAGCCGCGCCGTGAAATGGAAGGTGCTGCCTTCCCCCTCTTTACTCTCTACCCAAATGCGCCCGTTCATCATTTGGACCAGGCGGCCCGCAATCGTCAAGCCGAGACCTGTGCCGCCAAATCGGCGCGTGTACGAACCGTCCACCTGAGTAAACGCCTCGAAGATCATAGCTTGTTTGTCGGCCGGAATTCCGATGCCGGTGTCGCGCACCGAGAGGTGCAATACATCCGCGCTCTCCGGCCAGCGCTGAATGGCGACTGAGACTTGGCCGTGGTCGGTGAACTTGATGGCGTTACCGATCAGATTCACCAGTATCTGCCGAAGCCGTCCGGGGTCGCCTCGGACCAGCGCCGGAACGCCGGGTTCGACGTCGCAGACCAGGCTCAGTCCTTTGGAATCGGCCGAGACCTTTAAGCCTTTGAGAGTATCCAGAACCACGGCTCGCAAATCGAGCATCCGGACATCCAGGCTCAACTTCCCGGCTTCAATCTTCGAGACGTCCAGGATGTCATTGATGATGGTAAGAAGCGCCGTCGCCGAACTTTGGACCAGCGTCAGATACTCGCGCTGTTCAGCATCCAGCTCGGTATCCAGCAAGACCTCGGTCAGGCCGATGACGCCATTCATCGGAGTGCGGATCTCGTGGCTCATGTTGGCCAGGAATTCGCTCTTAGCGCGGCTGGAGGACTCGGCGGCCTCCTTGGCGTGGATCAGCTCTGCTTCGGCCTGTTTGCGGGCCGTGATGTCGACGCTGTGGCCAATAATGTTGCACACCATCGCCTGCTGATCGCGCAGCGGCCCAAATGCCATGTCGACGACCAGGGAATTCCCATCGCTCCTCGTTAGGCTGCTTTCAAAACGAACGACTTCACCCTCGGCCGCGCGCAGCATCATGTTCCTGATCTGCGCTTGCGCCGCGGGATCGTGGCTCCAGCCTGGGGTCTCCCAGAAGGGCCGCTGAAGCAACTCCTCCAGCGCGACTCCCGTAAGTTCCAGGGGGGTGCGGTTACACTCGATCATCCGGCCGTCCAACGTGAACAGACCTACAAATCCGAACAGAGACTCTAAGATGTCGCGCAGCCGTTTTTCGCTGGCCGCCAGCTTGGCTGCCGATTCAAGACGGTCCGTCATGTCGCCGATGGCCCCGACAACGCGAATGGGTTCGCCTCTATCGTTGCGGACGATGCGGCCGCGCGAAACCACCCAGCGGTAGGTGCCGTCCCGGTGTTTCAGCCTCAGTTCGTCCAGGAATCGGTCCTTGGTGAGGTCCTCGTTGTAACGCGCCCGGGTTTCCATCATCCGCGCACTGTCCTCGGGATGAATCCGCCCGAAGAACGCCGTCTCGTCGTTGGGCAGCTCGTCGTCGCGAAACCCCAAAATCTCTTTGTAGCGCGGCGAGAGATAGTAAACGCCAGTCAAGAGGTTCCAATCGAAAATCCCCTCATGGATGGCTTCGGTCACCAGGGCATAGCGTGCCTCGCTTTCACGCCGCTGGGCTTCCGCCTCCATGCGCTTGGAGATATTGCGGCCATTCCAGAGAAGGTGAGTGCAATTTCCTATCTGATCCACCACCGGCGAGACCGAGACCTCCAGCGCGTCGCGCAGCGCGGACAGCGGGGTATCGAAGCGAGCGGTCGTCCGCTGGTAAGACACCTGGCGGTAACACGAGCGGCGGGATTCTATCTCCTCCTTCGACAGTCCCGTTGCGGTCAGCAACTCGCTAAAATCCTTGCCCAGAAAATCCGCCGCGTTCCGGCCCATTCTCGACCCAAGATTTTCGGTCATGGCGCGATTCACGGCCTCGGTCACAAAACTACCGCCAGGCTCAACCCGGAACAGCGCCTGCAGATCCGAAGTGGAGTTAAAGATGACCTTCTGCAGCTCTTCGCTTTCCCGAAGCGCCGCTTCCGCAGTTTTTTGATCCGTAACATCGAAGCAATAGCCGACCACTTCCAGCGGGTTGCCGGCTCGGTCTCGCACCACGCGAAGTTCATCGTGCGACCAGCGATATTCGCCGCTCTTGACGCGAAAACGGTACTCGTGACTGTACCTGTCGTGCTCCAGCACTCGCTCAAGGTGGGCAAAAAAGGCGGTCACATCCTCGGGATGGACGCACTCAGCCCAGAAGTTGGGTTGATCCAGGAATTCCTCCGGGCCATACCCCCAAAGTGTCCGGACTCCCTCGGTCATGAACGTCGCCGCGAAGCCATCTCCGGCTTTGCAGATGAACATTGCCACCGGGCAGGCATTGACCAGCGACTCCAGCTTCCCTGCCTTTGTCTCCGGCGTCTCCAGATGCTGCGCCAGGGATGTCAAGGAGGTTTCCACTCGGACCTTTCTAATTAGAAATCGGCTAATTTTACGTTGGCCTTTAGGCTATTTCATGCCCCCTGCTGAGGTGTGGCATGGTGGAAGGAGTGCTGAAACCCTGGCATTGGCTTCGAACTGCGCTCGATCACGGCACTCGCCAGCAGGTGACCCGGATGGGTCTTCTGTTTACGATGACTTGCGTGCTGGTGGCGCTGGCGGCGTTCGTGTCGGCCAACAATCTGCTGTTTTTGATATTGGCTCTGTTGCTGGCAACCATGATGGTGGCGGGATTCATCGGCCGCCTCTCGCTGGCCGGCCTGGAGCTGGATTTCCTGTTACCCGAACACCTGTGCGCGGGGCGGAAGCTGATGGGCCGCATCGTGATTCGAAATACCAAGCATTGGATGCCGTCATTCTCCATTCACCTGGCAGGATCGAGCGACAGCGGGCTCAAGCGGCCGCTGTACTTTACCGTGATTCCGGGCGGGGCGCGGATCGAAGCTCCAGTAGAGCTGTTCTTTGCGCGGCGCGGCGTTTACCGGCAAAACAGCTTCGGCTTTTCCACGCGCTTTCCTTTTGGATTCGTAGAGCGCCGCATTCAAGTCCGGCTGCTGCGCGACATTTTGGTTTATCCATCCATCGATCCGCAGCCCGGCTTTGAGGACTTGCTGGTCGCCCTCCAAGACGACATGACGTCGTTTTATCGCGGCCAAGGCAACGACTTCTACCGTATCCGGCCGTATGAGGCGCTGGAAGACGCGCACCACGTGGATTGGAAGGCCACCGCCCACACCGGCGATCTTCAGGTGCGCGAGTTCGCCCGCGAGCAGGAGCAGGCAGTGGCGTTCTTCCTGGATCTGGATGTGCCCGCGTCCCAAGCCGCCTGGTTTGAATCGGCGGTGGACCGCTGTGCGTTTTTAGCCTGGAACATGGCGCAGCTCGGATCCCGAGTCCGCTTCTGTACCCAGGACGTCGATTGGCAGCTTCCCGAAGAGGCCGACGTGTACGCCATCCTCAAATATCTTGCGGTGGTTTCCATACGGCCGGGCCGGCCGCTCGCCGCGGCGCAGGATCGCAATGTTTTTCATATCGTCTTTAGCGCGTATCCCGAGCGGCTGTCGGAAGCCGGCTGGCAATTGGGCGGAGCGAACACACGGTTGCTGACGCCGGAGTTGGAGAGGCCAACGAGGGCGTCGGCCGCGGGCGAGGGCGCCCGCCCCACTTTACCCGCCCCACTCTAGAAAATCAGCTTTAGTCCGAATTGAATCTGCCGCGATGTCGTAGCCGTTGCGGTGATCAGTCCCGCTGACGAGCTGATGGCGCCGTTCGAGAAGACGGTGGCATTGGGCGTTCCGAAGTTGGCCGTGTTCAGCAGGTTGAAAACCTCCGCGCGGAATTGCAGGTTGGCGCGTTCAGAAATGGCCGTGTCTTTGAACAGCGAGGCGTCCACGTTGGTCAAGCCAGGCCCGCTGAATACGCCGCGTCCTAAGTTTCCGTAGGTGCCGGGGGTTGGCAGAATGAACGCAGCCGGGTTGTACCACCCATTCGGATTGCCTATCACCACGGGTCCGGAAAAAGCCGGATTGAGCGAAGGCCGATCGGGGTTTCTGGTATCACCGTCTCCGGATTGATTCGAGCCAATCACTGGAGTGAAAGGGAAACCGCTCTGGAGGGTGACAATAGTGTTGAACTGCCATCCGCCCCAGCGCCGGCCTTGGCCAAAGGGCAGCTGGTAGGTGCCCGAAATGCTAGCTGAATTTGGGATGTTGTACGCCGACGGTCCCCAGTCGCGGTGCGGATCGTAGGGATCCATAACCATCTGCGATTGATTGCCGGCCTGCGCGCCGGTGAGCCCCGAGTTCATATCCAGATCCTTCGACCAGGTGTAGTTGGCCCGGAACTGAAGGCCGTGGCTGAAGCGGTGGCTCAGGTCCACTTGCAAAGCGTTGTAGCTGCTGTTGCCTTCGGTGTACCAGAAGAATCCCGCGCCCAGCCCGGGGTTCGGCAACTTCGCGTGAGGGCCGGGAATATATTGTGCGCCCTCGGGGACCAGGCCGGCGACCGCGCCGGTGCCTCCCGAGGAACATCCGGCCGCATTGGAACAGATTTGGGCGGGAATGGCGTTAGGGTCGACGCTCAGCAGGCCGTGATATCCAAATTCGCCGACGTAGGACGCGCGCAGCACCGTATTGTGAGTCAGTTGCTGTTCGATCGTAAAATTCCATTCCTGGACCGTCGGCGTTTTGGCATTGGGCTGGACACCCTGCGGCGCGAAGGTTGTGCCGGGCGCGGGAGGAACGCCGGGCGTGATGGGAACGAGCGACGGCAGCGAGCCTCTTAGTGATACCGAGCCGTTGTAGGGCGGAATGGAGTTGAGTAGGAAGCTCAAATCGTCGATCAGCGAATAATACATGCCGTAGCCAGCCCGGACCGCGGTCTTGCCGTTGCCGAAAACATCCCAAGCCAAGCCCGCTCGCGGGCCCAGCAGGTGCGTCGCATTGTTTTGGCTGAAAGCAGAATTGCCCACTCGCGGAGCGGTGATCAAGATACCGTTCGAGCCGGTCAGATAGTTGGCCGCGCGTCCCGATGTCTCGTTCCAGCCGTTGGTGAATTCGTAGCGCAGGCCCACCTGGAAAGTAAGATTCGACCGCAGCTTGATGGCGTCTTCAAAGTAAGCGGCGCCGAAGAAGCTTCTCCAGCCGAGCTCGTTGGGATCCGGCACCACTTGAAACGACGTCACCGTGCCTTGCAAGAAGGTTTGCAAACTCGCGAAGCTGGCTTGCCCCAGCTGGCGCGATGCAGCGTCCTCATTATCTTGAATCGGCTGGAACCAAACGCCGGCGCTGATGTGATGACGCCCTTTGATAATCTGCACGCCGTCAGTGTAAGTGAACAGGTTCCTGCGATTCCAGACATTAGCGGCGTTGTTGGGGCCAGCGGCCGTGATGGAGCCGCCGCCGGTGGTGGTCACTCCGCCGCCGATGACGATGCCGCCGGGTCCCTCGCCAGTGACAAACGAAAGGCCGGCGGGGAACGAGGCCAGGTCGACAGCATCAAAGCTGAACGCGGCGCGCGAAAATCCCAAACGGAACGTGTTCAGGACATCGGGCGAGAAAACATGCGTCTCTTCCAGGCTGGCTACCTGGCTCTGCAATGTTTCATAGGCTCCAAACAGTGGGTCGGCCTGGGGAATCAGGCTGTCGCCGTTGTCGATGGTGTAGGCGGCCGAGAAAGTATCGCGCTCGCTGAAGACGTAGTCCGTTCGCAGGGTGCCGAAATCCTCGCGCACGGTTTGCCGGGGATTGTTGTAGGAAAGAGCTGCGCCGCCGCCTAATTCGCGGCCGTTGGCCTGCGGCCAAAGCTGCAGGTAGGGCAGCATCGCTGGAATCGCCAACTTCTGAACGGAGGCGTCGGGAACAATGCTGACGCTGCTCAATGCCAGAGCCTGCCGGAATCCTTCGTAGTTGCCGAACAGGAACCATTTGTCTTTCTTGACGGGTCCTCCCAGCGAGCCGCCGAATTGATTGCGGCGAAACGGCGGTACCGAGGCCCGGTCGAAGAAATTGCGGGCGTCGAGATCGCTGTTGCGGAGAAACTCATACAGCGAACCGTGCAATAGGTTGGTTCCCGATTGCGTGACCACGCTCACCTGCGCCCCCGCGCGCTTTCCGTACTCGGCGCCGTAGGTATCGCTGAGCATGTTGAATTCGCGAATGGCATCGATCCCGAGCAGTTGCCCGCTGACGCCGCCCGGCGAGATGGCAAGCTGGCTGGAGCCGGTATATTCGATCCCATTGAGCAGGAACAAATTCTCGTAGGTTCTGCGGCCGTCAACCGAAAACGTGTTCCCATCGCTGGTGCTGGTATTGGCGCTCTTCATCGCGCTATAGTTCTCCGCGCCGGGATTGAGCGTGATGAGCCCATCGAAACTGCGGCCATTCAGCGGGAGATCCTTGATCTGCTTTTCGCCCACCACGCCGGAAACGTCGGACGTGGTGGTGTTCACCAGCGGCGTGTCGTCGGTGACCACCACACGCTCCGGCAGTTCGCCAATGGTGAGAACCAGGTTGACCACGGCCTCCTGTCCGACCACCAGGGTGACGCCACTCCGGGCCAGGACGAAGTTGGGCTTCTCCACCTTCACTTCCTGCGGGCCAAGCGGCAGGCCGACGACTGTGTAGTCGCCGGAGGCGTTCGTGGTCGCCGTCCTCGAAGCGCCGGTTTCAAGGCTCTTTACGGTAACCGTAGCGCCGGGGATTGCGGCGCCGGAGGGATCCGTGACCTTTCCGGAAATGGCCGCGCGCGACCTGCGCATGCAACGGCGTGACTGCGGCGGCGAGCGCGAGAATAGCGATGATTCTACTGAGCACTGCGGAACGTGGTCCAGGGATGCGAATCCAGATCGCGGAGAACGGCCTTTTCCCAATCAAATTGCGGGTGCTCCTTCAGGTGTGCGGCAGCCTTGAAATCGATTCCGTCGGCGTGCCCCATGGCTGCTTCAAACGACATCTGAGCCAGCATATCAGCGTCGGCGGCTTTGTTTTGCACGGTGCCAGCGGGGCCGAATGCGGGCTGCCACGGGGCTGATCCGCGCGCGGAAAGATCGATGTGTCCGCACAGGGTACGCTCGCTGGGCGCGGTCTGGCGCGAATACGTGTCATAGTGATCCGCCAGGAACTTTTCGGCTGCCGCTACGTCGATCTTGCCCTTGTTCTCCTGCATTAGTTGGTCCCAGCGGACATGCCGCGCGTTGGCGCTGTTGCTCAGATCGGCGACCGGAAAATCGCCGGCCTCGTCGCGGATGAGCGCGGGATTGACGGGAAAGTTGGAGCCTGCGAAATAGCCGTCATGCGTACGCTGAAGCGTCACATGTTTTAGCCCCAGTTCGAGACTGGCGATTTCGTTGTGCCGGGTGTCGGCGATCAGCCAGTTGTTGGCATAGCCGCCATTATTGCCGTCTTCCATGATGCGGGCGTAATCGTCGATGGACGCGGCATATTGCATGGCCTTGCGGGCGCGCTGGAATTCGGGGATGCCCTGCGGATCGAAACCCGCGAAATGGCTGATGGTAGTTTCAGTAACGGCGAGGCCGGCGCTGTTGACGCCAAAGTCGTCACCGCTGTGGATCAGGCCGGGCAGGCCGTCCATCAGGATGCGATAGCCTTCCGACGGCGCGATATCGAAGATGATATTCCAGCGCGAGCCTTCCTTATATTCGGTCCAGTTATTGTGGGCGATGACGGCTTTACCGTCGCGGGTGTAGCTTCCGATAGCCACGAAAGCGCTGCAGTGCTCGGGTGTTGCGCGGGCGGAAGCCGCGGGCTGATGCTGCTTGTCGTACCAGCCGGTGTAATAAGGCGAGAGCTCGAGCCAGGCGTTCATCGTCACCACGTCCCAAAGATCCAGCGCGACGCCGCGGGCTTTTAGACCCTCTGCGATGCCCTTCAGCTCGTCGCGATATTGCGGCTCGACGCGAGGCCACAGCACCTTTTCCGAGGCTGTGCGAAAAAATTTGTAGGACTTGTGACTGTCGTGGGTGAGCCCGAGCGCGATCACCTTCTGGGTGTACTCAATTTCGGGCGCCAGCAGATAGCCGTGCTGGAATCCGATTTCGGCCGGCGTGCCTTCCAGGTGCACGAAGATCCAGCCGTTCATGTCGGGGCGTCGAAAGGCCTTCTCCAATCTAGGATCGGATTGCGAAACGCGAGCCGGGGCGGCGCATAAACTAAACGCGAAGAGCAGCAGGAGCGCGGATCGCCTGTTCATGATTTTGAGCTTAGCAGGGTTCAATCGGCGGCGCGGTGAATTTGGAGGGTGGGAGATGTTCAGAAATGGGATTCGCTGCGTTTCGTAATTTGCATAGTCGGTGCTTAAGTCATAGTCCCAACGAGGCCGATTGCGCTAAGATTAGGTTGAGGTACCGATACGGGGAACCCATCGTGGTACCAGCTACAGGAACCTATGCCAAGCGTCGTCAAAATACCAAAGGAACTCGCCCAGAACTCGTTAGGCTGGCCGGTGCCGAACACAAGCCACGCACAACTTACGTCGTCGATGTGCTGTGGCGCGATGTGAGGCGCAACAAACAGCGCGAAGCCCTGAAGCTTTCCGCAGGGGCCTGGAATACCGCCGACCACCCGGAACTCGCTCAAGGCGGCGCCGCACACGTTGAACAGATCAGATGAGCGCGATGCGCGATTCGAGAGCGCCATCCGAAGCCGGCGGCGTTGATGGCCACTCTTCTCCTGGATACCTCTGTCAGCTTCGATCACGCCCATCTTGATCACTTCTGGCCGTTGTGGCCGGACCGAATTCCTTGATAATCTCATTGGGCAAGGGCACATCCTCGCGTGTTGCGCGGTCAACATCACGGAGGTTTATGCCGGCCTGAGGCCCGGCGAGGAGACCAAGACCAAAGCTTTTCTCGATAGCCTGGAGTATCTGCCGGTGACCCCGGCGATCACCCGGCAAGCTGTCCTATTGCGTCGGGACTGGCAGAAGAAGGGCCAGACCCTTTCCTACACAGACGTTACCATTGCCGCTGTCGCTTTGAGCAACCGAGCGCCCCTGATCACCGACAACCGGAAGCATTTTCCGATGCCAGAATTGCAGATCTTTGCTATGCCCGCGACCGAGTAGGCGTTCATAAGCTTTTCCGGAACTAACCAAACCAGAGCGGCGTAGTCTAAATGGCAATGCGATCCGTTGGCAAAGACATCCAATTCGCCTTGCGGGCATTCCGCAAGTCACCTGTGTTCACCGCTGTAGCTCTGTTGTCACTGGCGCTCGGCATTGGAGCAAACACCGCCATCTTCACGCTGCTGGATCAGGTGCTGCTGCGGCTGATGCCGGTGAAGAATCCTCAGGACCTGGTGCTGCTCCAGATGAAGGGTTTTCACTACGGCAGCAACTGGGGCGACAATGCCCTTTCCTACCCGATGTATCGGGATTTCAAAGCCAACAACGCGGTGTTTACCGGCATGTTTTGCCGCTGGGGAAATCAATTCAGCCTGGGGTTCAACGGGACCACGGAACTGGCCAACGGCGAAATGGTGTCGGGAACCTATTTCCCCGTGCTGGGCGTGGGCGCAGCGATTGGGCGCACCTTTACGCCGGATGACGATCGCGTTCCCGGCGGCCATCCCTTGGCGATGCTGAGCTATGCGTACTGGCAATCGCGATTCGCCGGCGACCCCTCGATAGTCGGAAAGACGCTGACCGTGAATGGGAATAATTTCACCATCGTCGGCGTAGCGCAGAAGGACTTCCGGGGAGTGGACTTGGGTACCGCCAGCCAGGTGTTTGTTCCGATCATGATGCGGCCGCAGCTCACGCCGCTGTTGAACGAACAGCTCGACTTCAACAACCGGCGCACCCGGTGGGTGAACGTATTCGGACGTTTGAAGCCCGGGGTATCGCGGCAACAGGCGCAGGCGTCGCTGCAGCCCTTTTTCCACGGAATGCTGGAAGTGGAAGTAAAAGAAAAAGCCTTCAACAAAGCGGCCGCGGAAATTCGCGCGCGATTCCTGCAGAACGTGATCGTGGTGCGTCCGGGCTCGCAGGGCAAGCCGCGTATCCGGGAACTTCTGGCCGCGCCTCTTTGGGTGTTGATGGCCCTGACTGCGGGCGTGCTGCTGATCGCCTGCGCAAATGTGGCGAGCCTTCTGGTTGCGCGTGCGGCATCGCGGCAGAAGGAGATCGCGATCCGGCTCGCCATCGGCGCGGGACGTTTCCGCATCATCCGCCAACTGCTGGTGGAGAGCCTGCTGCTTTCGGTGGCCGGTGGAATCCTGGGCTTGCTGCTTGCGATTTGGACGGATCGCGCGCTGCTGGCATTTCTGCCCCCGGAAACCATGGCGCTCAAGCTCTCCACGACACCGGATTTACGGATTCTGCTCTTCGCCACGGCTGTCTCGCTGCTCACGGGTTTGATCTTCGGCCTGGCGCCGGCTTGGCAATCCACCAAACCGGACGTGGCGCCGGTGTTGAAGGATACGGTGGGAGGAATCGTTGGCGGCGGAGCGCATGTGCGCGTTCGCAAGACTCTGGTGGCGGTGCAGGTGATGCTCTCTTTACTGCTGCTGATCGGCGCGGGCCTGTTCATCCGAAGCTTGCGAAACCTGCGTGACTTGGGACCAGGATTCACGACCGGCAATCTGGCGGCCTTCGAGGTCGATCCGTCTCTGGATGGCTACAATTCGGACCGCAGCAAATTGTTTTACCGCCGGCTCACCGCCGAGTTGAACGCGATCCCTGGAGTTCGCTCGGTTGGAATCGCCATGGTGAGAATTCTGGAAAACAATGAATCGGATAGCTGGCTGACTGTTGAGGGCTATCATCCGAAACCGACCGAAACGCCCGACGCCTACATGAATTGGATCAGTCCGGGTTATTTCGCAACATTGGGAGTGCCGATTCTCGCGGGCGGGACTTCACCGAGCAAGATACGCAGACGGTACAACACGGCGACAAGCCCGACGAGACCGAGCCGCGCGTGGTCATCGTCAACGAGAAGTTCGCCAAGCAGTTCTTTGGTTCGGCTGCGAATGCGGTTGGACGCCATGCTGGATTCGGAATCGATCCCGGCACGAAGACGGACATGGAGATCATCGGCGTCGTCAAGAACATCAAGTACACCAGCTTGCGTGACGAGGTGCCGATTCAGTTGTTCGAACCATATCTTGCCATCAGCTACGTCAGCGGCATGACCGTGTATGCGCGTACCGCCATGAACCCCGATCAATTCTTCTCGGCGGTGCGCTCAAAAGTTCGAGGACTGGATGCAAATGTGCCGCTCTATGGCATGCGCAGCATGGACGATCAGATCTCAAACTCATTGTTGATCGAGCGCTTGATTGCCAGCTTGTCCGCCGTGTTCGGGTTTCTCGCGACGCTGCTGGCCGTCATCGGTCTCTATGGCGTAATGGCTTATACGGTGGCGCGCCGCACGCGTGAGATCGGAATCCGCATGGCATTGGGGGCTTTTCAAGGTGACGTGATTTGGATGGTGATGCGGGAAGTGCTGTTGCTGGTAAGCATCGGGATCGCGGCCGGTCTGGCCGCGGCCATCGCGTTATCGAAATTCGTTCAAACGCAGTTGTATGGAATTACGGGGCAGGATCCGATCACGATCGCGCTGGCCGGCCTGTTATTGGCAGTGGTGGCTTGCGCGGCGGGCTATATTCCGGCTCTGCGGGCCAGCCGCATCGATGCCATGCGGGCGCTGCGGTATGAGTAGCGGGCGATACGAATAGCGATGTTATTAACCAGAATGCAGCGAATAGGGATGGTCCCACAGGGCCTTTTCCCCGATGCGATCGCCGTAAATCACAACTTCGACGCGGCGGTTCTGTTCGGACCCCGCGGGCGCCACTGGCCGCGCGTTTCCGTATCCCACCGCGCTGATTGAACCGGGAGCCGCCGCGCCGCTCACGACGAGCGCCGTCCGCACCGACTCGGCGCGTTGATTGGAAAGAGGCTCGGATTCGGCGTAGCCTTCCACCCGCACTCGCAAGCCGGGATGCGAAGAGAGAATCGCCGCCAGATTGGCGAGAGGCTGGGAAGCGACAGTCCGTAATCGGCTGTCGCCCGGGTCGAACATGGAATCGTTGATGGTAACCACTAAGCCTCGAGGCGTGTCTCTGGTGGCTAGCGTGCCGTTCAACTGGGCGAATAACTGGGCTCGATACTGTTGTTGCGCGTTCGAGCGATCCGTCTTTGGTCGATCTGTGTTTGGTCGAATCAGGGTGGGGTTCGGCGGAGGCGCCAGAGCGACCGCGGGTGGTTGTGCGGGCGGTGGCGCGGCGTCAGCTTGAGTTCGCGGCTGCGGCACTTCGGTTGGTTCCAACTCTTGGCGGCGAAGCTCACCTTGATTCCGCGGCGGCAGCGGTGCTTGCGGCGGGCGGTTTTCGTCCCGGCGCCGGATTGCGATGCTGCGGGCGTCTTCAGCCATCTGCGTGGCTTCCCGCGCCGCCGACACGATGGCGTGCGTGTCCATCTTACGCGCATTCATGTCCTGCGCTTTTGAAAGAAGCGTGATCGCCTTGTTGTAGGATTCCGGCGCGAGTTGCCCGGCGCCCAACGACTGGGCGATCTGCACGGCGTTTTCCGCCTGATACAACTCGAGCACGGCTTCGTAGCGATCGTACGGCAGCTTTTCAGCTTCGACTCCGACAGAATGCAGTTGGGCGGGTTGGATGGTCATCGTATACTGGCCGCGCGGAAGTAATTCGTACTTCGCGCTCACCAGTTCGCGCGTTCCAATGGTGTCGGGCCGAACCACGTTCTCGGCGACCACGACATCGCTTGGCATACTCACCGAGTAATACGGTTCGGCAGTCACCATCAATCCGAACGCCTGCATGCCGGCGCTGACTTTGAGATGCGCTTTGTTGGATGAATCCACCAGAACTTCACCCAGATTCCTGGGACGGCCCTCCGGCGAGATGGCCCATAGCACGTAGGTGAGATACTCGCGTCCAAAACGCGTGGGTGGCGCCAAGTGCTCCAGTTTTGCGTCAATCGAGACACTGCCCCGATGGCTTTCCATTATCGCGGAGCCCTTCACGTCGGGAAGCAGCACGGTCCCACGGAAATCGATCGGAGTCGGTCCGCCCCGGTGTTCGTAGTTCACCGCCTCCAGGCTGCGAGATATGACGGTCACGCGATAAATCGGCTGCGGGTCGGACGGAACGGGTGGTTGGGCGCATAGGGCGCCGCCAGCAACAAAAAGGGCGCTCACGCTTGCTGAAATCAGCCTATGCATGCGTTCACCTCCGTAACCCGGTAGGGGAGCAAGTTCAATGCCGCCGCCCATTTTCGGTGAAGGCGCAACAGGCTAGAGAAGGTGATAGCAGGTTACGCACCTGACGGCTGGTAAAAGTTGCGCAGCGAACTGGTTCTATGACATTCTTAGGCGAAAGGCTCCATCTAAATGGTTCAAGCAGCGAATTTACAACGGCTGTCGAGGACTCTCACTCTCGCGGCCGTGAACGTTGTGCTGGCGATCGGGGCCCAGGCTGCGCAAGCCCAGTCTGCAGCTAAACCCCGGCCGGAAGGCTTCGCGACGACCCCGGCGCCTTCCTCGTTTCTGTTGGTGATCGCCGGGTTTGCCGTGCTGCTCGGTTGGCGCTGGTGGCGAAGCCGGGCGCGCACGCTACCGAAGACCAGCGCGTAAAGCGATTACTTCGCAATCACGCCGCAGGCGATTCGGGCGCCCGCATTCCCCGCGGGATCGCTCTTGAGGTCGTCAGCCTTTTCGTGAATGACCAGCGCGGTTCCTCCGTTTGCGAACACAGAGTGGGCATTGTCATCCAGGTTGACGCGCGGATCCAGCACCGTCGTCTTCGCGGTTCCGTTAGCCTTGACAGTGAAATTGGGCATATCGCCGGCGTGCGGCCCGTCCGGATTCTGAAGCCCATGCTTCTTCATGTCGGGATTAAAGTGCCCGCCCGCCGAAGTGAAGGGCGCTTCGCACTTTCCGACCGCGTGGATGTGGATAGCGTGCTCTCCCGGAGGCAGGTTCTTCAAATCCAGCTTGATTTTCACGCCGGCGCCGCTGTCGCTGATTTTCGCCGACCCGACGTCGGCCCCTTTGGCATCCTTGAGTTCCACGGTGACGGGCTTGTTGGCGGCATACAGTGAAGCGGCCAGGACGCCGGCTGCAGCAATGATCACGATCCTTGACATCATTTTCTGTGTTCTCCTTCCCTGGAATCTTCTCGAGATTCGGATGCGCGCGTCAAAGGGTCGGCGTTCGGCACCCAGCCGGATTGGCCGCGGCGAATTCGCCAAGCGTGCCATGGGCCACTCCAGTATGGCATTCTAACGGTACCGGGTGGAACTTACCGGTCTCGTACGGGTTTTGTGTATTCTACATATGACAATGCGGCATTTTTTCTTACTCCTCGCGGTGTGTGTCTTTGCGACGTGCGCCTGGAGCCAGCAGTACACCATCAGCACGTTCGCCGGAAACGGCACAGCGGGCTTCATAGGCGATGGCGGCGCGCCCACCAGCGCGGAGCTAAGTTCGCCCGCCGGAATTACTCTTGATTCGTCCGGCAATCTGTACATAGCCGATTCCGCCAACCAGCGCATTCGAATGATTTCTGGCGGGGCCATCAACACCGTCGCCGGCAACGGCACCGCGGGATTCTCAGGGGACAAGGCCACAGGCGTAACCGGCACCGCTACTGACGCCGAGTTGAGGGGCCCGTCGGGCGTGGCGGTGGACAAGTCGGGAAACATCTTCATCGCCGACACCGGCAATCACGTGATCCGGGAGGTTGTCGGCGGAATCATCTACACCATTGCGGGCAGTAACATTGGCGGATACGCTGGTGACGGCGGCTCGGCCGTCGTGGCGGAACTGGAATTTCCGGGCGGCGTGGCGGTGGATTCGGCCGGCAACGTTTATATCGCGGATTCCGGCAACAACGTGATCCGCGAAGTCACCACCACTGGAATAATCAAGACGGTTGTCGGGGGCTTCGCCACCACTCAACAGCTAAACAATCCGAACGCGGTGCTGGTGGATGCCAAATTCAACATCTATATTTGCGATAGCAACGGATTGCGCGTTCTGAAGTTTTCGCCCTCCACTGGAACGGTAACCGTGCTGGCGGGCGACGGCAATATCGGTTTTTCGGGCGACTTCGGGCCCGCCACGGACGCCTCACTGGACGATCCGGCCAGCATCGCGCTCGATTCGAAGGGTTATCTTTACATCGCGGACACCAATAACAGCCGGATCCGTAAGGTGTATCCCGACGGCACTATAGCGACGATTGCGGGAACTGGCGCGCCCGCCTACAGCGGAAACGGCGGCCCGGCCACCAGCGCTGCCTTGTCCTTTCCGCACGGAGTGGCCGTCGACGGGGCCGGGGATGTGTACATCTCCGACAGCGACAACCAGGTGATCCGTCTTCTGAAGGCCGTCACCCCCAAGATCGTCGCGGGCGGGGTTTTGAATGCCGCCCGGTTCACGGCCCAGGTTTCTCCGGGCGCGCTGGCCACCATCTTCGGGTCGAACTTTATCGGGACCAAACAGAGTGGCACGGCCGCGGTGCCCTTGCCGCCCAGCTTTGCCGGCGTCGCGGTGAGCGTGGACGGCAGGCCGGCGCCGATACTCTTTATCAACACGGATCAAATCAATTTCCAGATTCCCTGGGAGACCGCGACAGGTTCCGCGACCATCATCGTCAGTACCAGCGGCATCCAGACCGAGGCAGTAAAGGTCCCGGTGGTGGCGGCGGCGCCGGGGCTGTTTTTCCAGGGCTCGCACGCCATTGCGCAGAACTTCGATTACAGTTTGAACAGTTCCAGCAATCCGGCCAAGGATGGAGCTCTCCTCATCGCGTATTTGACCGGCGCGGGTGCAGTAAGCCCGAAGGTGCCCGACGGCGAGCCGGCCCCGTCCAATCCGCCTTCCCATGTGACGCCGACTGTGACCGCCACCATTGATTCACAACCTGCTACGGTTAAGTTCGCCGGGCTCGCGCCCGATTTTGTCGGATTGTGGCAGGTGGATGTGATCGTTCCGGCCGGCCTGAAACAGGGCGAATACCCATTGGTGATCAGCGTGGACGGTCAAAGCAGCAACGCGGCGAACGTTAGTGTGACGCCGTAGGAAAGCTGAAGTACGGGCTTACTTATTCTTCAGAACGCGATCCGCTTTGGCGTCGATTTTCTTCTTATCAGATGCACTCAGTTTGCCTTGATGCTCCATTTGTGAGGCGCGCGCCTTTGCGTTTCGGGCGTGACTGGCATCCGGCATGGGATACTTGCGTTCCTTGGGTAGGCCGAAATCCGATTTTGGCTCGGCCTTCTTCTTTGCCGTCGTAAGTTTTGACATCGTAGCTCTCCTTGGTCAATTTTGCGAGCACGCCGGGTTCCAACTGGCCGCAGAAACAACTTCCGTCCCGGATCGGTCACACTAAAAGTCAGTGGCGACCAACAATCCTACAACTCTCCCCGATTCCGATCCGCTTTGGTATAAAGACGCCATCTTCTATGAGGTACACGCGCGCGCCTTCTACGACAGCGACGAAGACGGCATGGGCGATTTTCCGGGCCTCACCGAGAAGCTGGACTACCTGCAGGACCTGGGAATCACGGCCATCTGGCTGCTGCCGTTCTTTCCGTCGCCCTGGCGCGACGACGGTTACGACATCTCCGATTACAACGACGTGCATCCGGCGTACGGCACGCTGCGGGATTTTCAAAGGTTTCTGAAGCAGGCGCATCGCCGCGGGATCCGCGTGGTGACCGAAGTAGTGTTAAACCACACGTCGGATCAGCATCCCTGGTTTCAGCGCTCGCGCCGCGCCGCCCCTGGATCGCGCTGGCGCGACTTTTACGTATGGAGCGATACGGCGGACAAATATCTGGACGCCCGCATCATCTTCAAGGATTTCGAGACATCCAACTGGACCTGGGATCCGATTGCAAAAGCTTACTACTGGCACCGTTTTTATTCTCATCAGCCGGATTTGAATTTCGACAATCCGCAGGTGCGCGAGGCGGTTTTGGAAGTCATCGACTTCTGGTTCGATCTCGGCGTGGACGGATTCCGGCTGGACGCGGTGCCCTATCTGTACGAACGCGAAGGCACCAATTGCGAGAATTTGCCCGAGACCCACGCCTTCCTGCGCGAGCTCCGCGCGCACGTGGACTCCAAATACAAGGATCGCGTGCTGCTGGCCGAGGCCAACCAGTGGCCCGAGGACGCCGTGGCTTATTTCGCCGACGGCGTGGAATGCCAAATGGCCTTCCACTTCCCATTGATGCCGCGCCTCTTCATGTCCATCCGCATGGAGGATCGGTTTCCGCTGATGGAGATCCTGCAAGAAACTCCGGCCATTCCAGCGAACTGCCAATGGGCGCTCTTTCTGCGGAATCACGACGAACTGACGCTTGAAATGGTCACCGATGAAGAGCGCGACTATATGTATCGCGTCTATGCTCACGATCGCCGGATGCGCATCAATCTCGGCATCCGCCGGCGGCTGGCGCCGCTGCTGGAAAACGACCGGCGCAAGATCGAGCTGATTAACGCGCTCCTGTTTTCGCTGCCGGGCACGCCGGTGATTTACTATGGCGACGAGATTGGAATGGGCGACAACATCTATCTCGGGGATCGCAATGGAGTGCGGACCCCGATGCAATGGAGCGCCGATCGCAACGCCGGTTTTTCGCGCGCCAATCCGCAGAAGCTTTACATGCCCATCACCATCGACCCGGCCTACCATTATGAGGCGATCAATGTGGAAGGGCAGCAGAACAATCCGCACTCGCTACTATGGTGGACCAAGCGGCTGATCGAACAGCGCAAGCAATTCAAGGCTATGGGACGCGGCACGCTCGAGTTCCTGCGTCCGTCCAACCGCAAAGTGCTGGCATTTTTTCGCCGCTATCAGGAGGAGATCATCCTGGTGGTGGCTAATCTGTCGCGCTTTCCTCAGCACGTGGAATTGGATCTGGCGGATGTGAAGGGGATGACTCCGCTCGAAATCTTCGGCCGCGCGGAGTTCCCGCCGGTGGGCGAAGTGCCGTATCAGGTCACGCTCGGCTCGCTGGGGTTCTACTGGTTCGCGTTCCAGCCCAAGCAGGCTCACCAGGAAACGATTGACACGCCGTCCGGGCTGCCGCTGATCGTGGTGGAATCCTGGGCGCACGTGTTTCAGGGACGGAGCCTGGCGATCCTGCTGCGGCGGCTGCCGGCTTACTTGAAGAACCGGCGCTGGTTCCAAGGCAAGGACCGGCCCATCCGTTCTATCGAGATTCTGGATGCCATCCCGATTCCGGACACGTCGGCCCAGATCCTTTTGGGGCAAGTGGATTACAACGACGGCGATCCCGAAGTCTATGTGCTGCCCGGCTCAGTGGCGGTGGGCGAGGCGGCGGAACATGTGAAAGCAACATTGGCGGACGTGTCGGTGGCGCAGTTGCACGCCGAGGACGGCACACGCGGAGTGCTTTACAGCGCCATCTGGGATCCGGCGTTTTGCGACACGCTGTTCAGCGCGATTGTCAGGCGCCGGCGCTTTAAAGGCCGAGTCGGCGAACTGGTGGGCTCGCACAATCGAGCGTTTCGCGCGGCCTGGGGCCAAAGCCATCCGGATCTCGGGTCCGCTGTTTTGAAGTCGGAACAATCCAACACATCGATCGCGTATGGGAACCGATTCATCCTGAAGATCTACCGGAAGGTGGAAGCGGGTATTCATCCCGAAGTCGAAATCGGCACGTTTCTCACGGAGCGGAATTTCCCCTACAGCGCGCCTCTGACGGGATCCATCGAATATCGCGCGAACAACGGCGACGCGCTGACGGTAGCGGCGCTGCATGCGTTCGTCCAGAATCAGCAAGGCGATGCCTGGCACTATACGTTGGATTCGCTGAGCCAGTTTTTCGAGGCGGCGCTGGCGCGCAAAGAGGCCGATTTCGCGGGTCCGGAGGGCAGCCATGATCCGATGGATCTTCGAACACTGGAGATTCCGCAGCACGTTCATGAAGCGATCGGAGGTTATCTCGACTCGGCTCAACTGCTGGGCAGGCGTGTAGCGGACTTGCATCTGGCGCTGAGCTCCGATCCCGCGGATCCGCAGTTTGCGCCGGAAGCATTCACCGATCACTACCGCCAGGCCATGTTCCACGGGTTGATGAGCCTGACGGCCGAGACTTTTCTACTGTTGCGCCAACAGCTCCCCGATTTGCCGGAGGCAACTCAGAGCGACGCGCGGAAAGCTCTGGAACGCCGCGAGGAAATACGAACACGCTCGCGCCTCATTTCCGAACGCCGGATCGCAGGCCTGCGCATCCGGGTGCACGACGATCTTAAGTTGAGCCGCGTATTGCACACCGGCAAGGATTTTGTGTTCATCGGATTCGATGGCCGGCCGGACCGCACCCTGGGCGCGCGCAGAATCAAACGCCCGCCTCTGCGCGATGTCGCGAGCATGTTATTGTCGTTCCAATACGCCGCGCAAGCGGTGTTCTTCGATCAGCTTCCCGGCGTGACGCGGCGTCCGGAGACTACCGCGGCGCTCGAATTCTGGTCGCGCTACTGGTCCGATTGGGTATCGGCGGTTTTCTTGAAAGGCTATCTCGACGCGCTGGGCGGAAGCCCACTGATACCGGCGAACGACGCCGATGTCCGTTTGCTGCTGAACACTTGCCTGCTGGAGCAGGCGCTGGAACAGGCCAGCGCGGAGCTGCGCGAGCGGCCGGATTGGGTGCGAGTACCGCTGGGATTGCTGCACAGGATTTTGGAAGCGGTGTGAAATATTATGGGCTCCCTGGAGTCCATGTAAGGAGGCTGCCGCCATGAAACGCCGCGAAATCCAATCGGTCTACACACCCTCGGCTACCTATCGCCTCCAGTTCAATAAATCGTTCCGGTTTGAGCATGCGGCCGGTCTGGTGGAATACCTGGACGAACTTGGAATCAGCGATATCTATGCGTCGCCGTTTCTGATGGCGCGCCCAGGAAGCGTGCACGGCTATGACGTGACCGATCACGCGAAATTCAATCCGGAGATCGGCGATGAGGAATCGTTCGTGCATCTGGCGAAAGCGCTGGATGGGCGGCGGATGGGTCTGATCGCCGACCTGGTTCCCAACCACATGTGCGTCACGCACTCCTCCAACGGGTGGTGGTGGGACGTGCTGGAGAACGGACCCAGCAGCCCTTTCGCGCATTTTTTCGACATCGACTGGCAGCCCCCCAAACAAGAACTGGTGAACAAAGTTCTGCTGCCGGTTCTGGGAGACCAGTTTGGCCGCGCGCTGGAGAATCAAGACATACAGGTGGTCTTCAACGAAGGCCAATTTCAGGTTTCAGTTTACGGCGCGCCCTTGCCGCTGGCCCCCGGCACCTGGACCATGATTCTGGATCCGGCGGTGCAAAAGCTGCGCGATAAACTGGGCGCAACGCATGAGCACGTGGCGGAGATGGAGAGCATCATCACCTCGCTGAGCCATTTGCCGGGACCGACGGAGAGCGATGAGGCCAGGATTCGCGAGCGCCAAAGAGAAAGGGAAATCGTCAAGCGAAGACTCACGGGGTTGGTGGAATCAAGTCCGGAAGCCGGGCAGGCTATTGAGGCGGCACTCATCGACATCAATGGCCGGCGCGGGGAACCGGCCAGCTTCGACCGGTTGGAAAGGCTGCTGGAGAGCGAAGCCTACCGGCTCAGCTTCTGGCGCGTCGCAATGGACGAAATCAACTATCGGCGCTTTTTCGACATCAACGATCTGGCGGCGATTCGCGTGGAAGATCCCGATGTTTTCTCCGCGGTTCACGCACTGATTTTCGATCTGGTGCGGCGCGGCTTGATTCGCGGATTGCGCGTGGATCATCCGGACGGCCTGTTCGAGCCGGGCAACTACTTCCGGTCCCTTCAGGACGCCTGCAAAGCGTGGAGTACGGCTTCCAATGGCCACGCTCCATCGGACGGCGCCAATCGGATGTTCTACATCGTAGCCGAGAAAATCCTGACGGGGAATGAGCCCTTGCGGACTGAATGGGCGGTGCAAGGTACCACCGGCTACGGGTTTCTCAATTTAGTGAACGGACTCTTTGTGGATCACACCAAGGAGAAGTCGTTCCACCAGCTGTATCGGCGCTTTACCGGTTGGTCACAGGCGTTCGCCGATCTGGCATGCGACAGCAAGCGGCTGATCCTCCAGGTTGCCATGTCCAGCGAGTTGAACGTGCTGGCGAGGAAGCTGGACCGTATCTCGGAGCAGCATCGCTGGTCGCGCGACTTCACGCTCGAAAGTTTGCGCGACGCGCTGCGCGAAGTGCTGGCGGCTTTCCCGGTTTATCGGACCTACGTGGCGCACGATCAAATCGAAATTGACCCCCAGGACCGCCGCCAGGTGCTGACTGCGATTCGGGAAGCCAAATGGCGGAACCCGGCGATCAGCGAGTCGGTGTTCGACTTCATCCAGAGCGTGCTGCTGCTGGAGCGCGGGCCAGGAGTGGACAACACGCAGCAAGCTGAGCGGCAGATGTTCGTGATGCGGTTCCAGCAGCTATCGGCGCCCGTGATGGCCAAGGGCGTCGAGGACACCGCTTTCTACCGTTACTATCCGCTGGCCTCTTTGAACGAAGTGGGAGGCGACCCGTCGCACTTCGGTGTTTCGCTGAATGCGTTCCATCGCCGCAATCTAATCCAGCGCGAGTTATGGCCCAACAGCATGCTGGCTAGCTCCACGCACGATACCAAGCGCGGTGAAGATGTTCGCGCGCGCATCAACGTGCTTTCCGAAATACCGGGCGACTGGTATCGCGCCATCCGCCGCTGGCGTGGGCTGAATCGCGCGGCAAAGACCGTGGTGGGCGATCGCCCGGCGCCGGACGCCAACGAAGAATATCTGTTGTATCAAACGCTGGTTGGAACCTGGCCGCTGCTTCCCATGAACGCCGACGAGCACCAGGACTACATTCGCCGCATCGACGGCTACATGCAGAAGGCCTTGCATGAAGCCAAAATTCACACCAGTTGGATCAATCCCAACGCCGCGTATGAGGAGGCGGTGACGAAGTTTGTGGAGCGCGTGCTGGAGCCCACGCACGAGAATATATTTTTGCAGGAGCTCCGGCAATTTCAAGGGCCTATCGCACGCGCCGGGATGTGGAACTCGGTGGCCCAGGTGCTGGTGAAGATCGCCTCGCCCGGCGTCCCGGACTTCTATCAAGGGAACGAGATTTGGGCTTTCGATCTGGTGGACCCCGACAATCGGCGCGCCGTGAATTACGAACTGCGCCGTCAAATGCTCACGAACCTGCGAGTCCAGGCCGAGCGCAACCCCGCTGAGTTGATGGACCGGTTGCGAGAGAATCTGTGCGACGGCGCGATCAAGATGTTCATTACCAGCCAGGCATTGCGGTTCCGGCGCGAGCATGCCGAATTGTTCTCCCAGGGTTCCTATACGGGCCTTGCGGCGGAAGGCAGCCGGGCACGCCACGTGGTGGGCTTCTCACGAGCCACGGACAATGAAATGGTGCTGGCTTTGACCGGGCGGTTCTTCCTGCGAATGTGCAACTCGCACGCCAAGCCGATCGGCGACGTGTGGGGAAACACGGCGGTTGCGCTTCCCAAAAAGGCCGGCCACGAAAGCTTTCGAAACATATTCAACGGCCAGACCATCACGGCGCGCGAGAGTGACGGGCGCATGGTTCTGCCTCTCAACGAAGTCTTCTCGCAATGTCCGGTGGCGCTCCTGTTCGCGGAGAGCCGCAATTGACGGAGCCCTGTAATTGACAGCCTGGGCGATGTCCCATGGGGCTACGGTTTTGGCGGACGGAGGCGTGCAATTCCGCGTTTGGGCTCCTGGCGTGAACGCGCTCGCGGTTCAGTTAAGCACGGGCCTACGCCACTTTCAGATGCAGCGCGACGGCGAGGATTTCGAAGCCGTTGTTCCGGACGCGGCACCTGGCGATACCTATTGCTTCGTTTTCGACGATGGCCGGACGCGCCCCGATCCCATTTCCCGGTCGCAGCCGCACGGAGTGCACGGCCCGTCGCAAATCATCGATCCCGGTGCGTTTCACTGGTCGGACGAAGATTGGAAAGGCATCGCGCTCGAGGATCACATCTTCTATGAGCTGCACACGGGAACCTTCACGCCCGAAGGAACGTTCGCCGGAGTGGTTTCAAAGCTGGCCTATTTGCGGGAGCTCGGAATCACGGCCATCGAACTGATGCCCGTGGCGGAGTTTCCCGGCGGCAGAAACTGGGGCTACGATGGCGTGGATCTATATGCGCCGCATTCAGCCTACGGCGGACCCGATGAACTGAAGAAGCTGGTGAACGCGTGCCATCAGGCCGGACTGGCTGTGGTCCTGGATGTGGTGTACAACCACCTGGGTCCGGAAGGCAACTACCTTTCGGAATTCGGCCCGTACTTCACGGATCAATATCGCACTCCGTGGGGCCGCGCCATGAACTACGACGGGCCGGGCAGCGATGGAGTGCGGCGCTTCGCGATCGACAACGCGCTCTACTGGCTGACCGAGTTTCACATTGATGGGCTGAGACTCGACGCTATCCACGGCATTTTCGATTTCAGCGCATTGCACATTCTGGCCGAATTGCGCGATTGCTTCCACGAGCAGGCCGCGCTTCTGGGACGCCGGGCGTGGATCATCGCTGAGAGCGATCTCAACGACGTACAGGTCCTGAATCCACGCGCGATTGGAGGCTTTGGACTGGACGCGCAGTGGCACGACGAATTTCATCACGCCGTATATGGCTACCTGACGGGCGCGAACCGGGCTTATCTCGCGGGATTCGACCGGCTGGAGCCGATTCAAAAAGCCATCACTGAAGGATTCGTTCACGATGGCGAGTATTCGCCTTTTCGCAGACGTCGTTTCGGAAGCTCGTCGCGCGATCAACCAGGGCAGCGTTTTGTCGCGTTTCTTCAAAATCACGACCAGGTCGCCAACACCAGCCAAGGCGTCCGCTTGTCGCGGTTGATCTCGTTGGACCAATGCAAGTTGGCGGTGAGCCTGTTGCTCTGTTCTCCTTATCTGCCGTTGCTGTTTATGGGCGAGGAGTTTGCGGAGACGGCTACGTTTGAGTTTTTCACCAGCTACGGCGATCCCGCATTGGCGCAGGCTGTCACCGAGGGCCGCAGAAGGGAAGTGGAGGAACTGGCGATCGCCGACAATTTCGCAGACCCACAAGCGCCAGATACTTTCGCGCGCTCAAGAGTCACCTGGAGTTTGATAGAGGGCGAGACCGAGCACAGTGAAATGCTGAGTCTGTACCGCGAGTTGATCGCGCTCCGCAAACGCTGGCCATGCCTGAGCAATGGGCGCAAGGATCTTACCAGCGTTCAATTCGACGAGCAAGCGCGCTGGTTGCGAATGGATCGCGGGGACCCTTCCGGTAGCCGCGCGGTATTGATTTGCAATTTTTCGCCGGGTCCCATCGCTTGTGATTTTGATCCGGCAAATTGGGAACTGGCTTTCGATAGCCCACTCGCTTCGCTGTATCTGCGCGGCTCGACCTAGACCGGCTCTGACCTACACCTTGGACGCGAGCGTTCGGGAGCGGGGCCGATCGCTACTTGCGAAATCCGCTTTCGCTTCGGTAGTCGCGGAGACGTCTTCTGCTCCCGGTTTGATCCAGAATCGCACGAGCGGTTTTGACCCAGTCCGAGTCGTCGCAATGCACCGAAAGCAGAATTCCGCCCTTCCGGATGCGTCCTTCGTAGCGCTTGGCTTCGTATTCGGGAGTTCCTAAACCCACCAGCGCGCCCGTGACTCCGCCTAGAACGCCACCGACGCCGATTCCGCTCAGCATGGCCATGATGGGGCCGGCGGCGACGAACATCCCGAGTCCTGGAATCGCCAGCGCACCGATTCCCGCCAGCCATCCGAGGATGCCTCCCACCACGGCGCCCGATCCAGCACCGGCTGCCGTTCCTTCAGGCGCCTTGGTGTTTCGTTCCATCGCGAGATCCTTGGTTCCCGCATTGTCCGGAAAGAGGATCGAAATATCCGTGGCGCGGAAGCCGGCAAGCTTCAATCCGTGGACGGCGTTCTCCGCATCGAGCTGGCTTACATAAATGCCAAACACAGCCTTGTTCTTGGTTGACATGACCGACTCCTTCGTAACTTTATTTGCAAGCGGACGGCCATGCTTCGGCCGTTGATTGAGAAAGATTAACGGAGGAAGAAAATACCTTCCCGCGGACGAAGATGGGAAATTTTTCCTGTTGATGGTACAACTCGGGCGTGTCAACCTGAATAAGCAAGGAGGTTACCAATGGCAATCAGCCCGGCGGCGGGTCGGCTCGCCGAAGCATCCGACTTGGTGAATGTGCCGCGCTTGGTTACGGCGTATTTTGCGGATCGTCCCGATCCCAAGATTCCCGCGCAGCGCGTCTCGTTCGGAACGTCGGGACATCGCGGATCGTCGTTGAACCGCGCCTTCAACGAATGGCACATTCTGGCGATCACGCAGGCCATCTGCGCGCTATCGCAAAGAGCAGGGAATCGACGGACCGCTCTTTATCGGCATCGACACGCACGCGCTTTCCGAGCCGGCTTTCGCGAGCGCGCTGGAAGTGCTGGCGGCGAACCACGTGGACGTGAGTGATGGCGCCCAAGGGCGAATACACCCCGACGCCGGCCGTTTCGCACGCGATTCTGAACTTCAACCGCGGACAGGAAAACGGGATTGGCCGACGGAATCGTAATCACGCCGTCGCACAATCCGCCGGACGATGGCGGATTCAAATACAATCCGCCGCACGGCGGCCCGGCGGATAGCGAGACCACCGGGGCTATCCAAACGCGGCCAATCAGTTTCTCGAAGACAGGCTGGCCGGTGTGCAGCGCGTCCCGTTCAGCGGAGCGCGCTGGCCGCGTCCACCACGCACACGCACGATTTCATCGCCGAATATGTCGCCGATCTCGGCCAGGTGATCGACTTCGAGGTGATCCGAGGCGCGAATCTGAAGCTGGGCGTGGACCCGCTGGGCGGCGCGGGCGTACATTACTGGGCGCCCATCGGCGACCACTACGGGCTGAATCTGACGGTGGTCAACGAAACCGTCGACCCGACGTTTCGCTTCATGACGCTCGATTGGGACGGCCGCATCCGCATGGATCCGTCCTCGCCTTACGCTATGCGGCGATTGATCGGGCTGAAGGACAAATTCGATGTCGCGTTTGCCTGCGATACCGATCACGATCGCCACGGCGTGGTCACGCGCAGCGCCGGATTGCTTCCGCCCAATCACTATCTCGCGGTGTGCATCCATTATCTCTACGCCAATCGCGCTGGCTGGCGCAAGGATGCGGCGGTGGGAAAGACGGTGGTATCCAGCAGCATGATCGACCGCGTGGCGGCCAAGCTGGGGCGGAAAGTTTTGGAAGTTCCGGTGGGATTCAAGTGGTTCGTGAATGGTTTGCTTGACGGATCGCTCGGTTTTGCCGGTGAAGAGAGCGCCGGCGCCTCGTTTCTGACGCGCGATGGTTCGGCGTGGACCACGGATAAAGACGGCATCATCGCCGCGCTGCTCGCGGCCGAAATCACCGCGCGGGTTGGCCGCGATCCGGGTGAAATCTATGCCGAGCTGGAGCGCGAGTTCGGAGTATCGTCCTACGAGCGTATCGATGCGCCGGCCAACGCGGAGCAGCGCGCGGCGCTGGCGAAATTGTCGCCTCAGGACATCCCGGTCGCGGAGCTCGCGGGCGAAAAAATCCAAAGCATCCTTACCGCCGCGCCGGGCGATGGCAATCCAATCGGAGGCGTTAAGGTGATCGCGGAGAACGGCTGGTTCGCCGCCCGGCCCTCCGGCACCGAAGATGTTTACAAGATCTACGCTGAGAGCTTTCGCGGGCGCGATCATTTGAAGAAGATTCAGGAAGAAGCGCAGAGTATCGTAGGCAGTGTGTTGGGCGCCACTATTTACTGAAACTGTCCTCGTCGTAGTTCAGCAAATCGCCGATGCGTTCCACGCTGATGTCCGCGGGTGGATATTTTTTGAAAACCTCGGGGTCGTGCGCATAGTGCCCCTGCCGCACGAAGACCGTGGTCACCCGCGATTGCCAGCGCTGCTTGATCGCGTCCAGGATGCGTAGCTTGTCATCCACTAACACGTAGTGATCGGCCGGATAGCGTTGCTCCACGTCTGCGAGTTCCTGTTCCTTGTGAACGTAGATCAATACGTTGCCTTCGAACAGCTCAAACAGCCCGGAGCGGTAAACCTTATGGGGCTGAAATACGACGTCGCCATCCGATAGGATCACTGGTTGCCCCCATTGGCTGACGTGCTCCACCGCATCCAACGAATTTGGAAACAGGCGATTCGCGAAAGGATACCCCATCAGAAAATACGACACGGTCAGCAGATTGGGATCGTGCGGATAATCGAAACGATAGCGCTGCAGCGCTCCCAGATAGTCGGCGTATCCGAGTTCGGTTCGGATCTCTTCGAAACGCTGCCAGTAGCGCCCGGACCGTTCCAGGCCGACATGCGCCGCTAAGTGGCGCTTCAAGTCCGAGGTGACGTGATCGTTGTCGAGCAGCGTGTTGTCCACGTCAAAGAGAAAAACTGTTTTATTGTGCGGCATAGGTAGTCCTTCCACGTGCGCGGTCGGCGGCGATGGTCACCTGCATGTCGCGCGCCAGGTGTACCACTTGCTGCACCAGGCTTCTCCGCGATAAAGCGGGCCATTGGCCCGGTTCCGGCCGGACCAGGAACAGATGCGTGACGCCGTTCAGGTGCGCGAACTCGACCAACGTTTTCGCGACGTCCTGACCCTGCAGGACGCGGGTCTCGATGTGCAAATTACGCGCGAAGTTCAAATGGTGCTCCACCATCTGGCGATCGCGAGCCGGCAGGTCGTGCAAATCGCCCTCGCGTGATACCGCCACGGCAAAACAGTCGGCGTGCAGGTAGTCCGCCACGCGCTTGCCGCGGCGAATCAGCATGGCCGTCGCAGGCTCCGGCGTCACCAGAATCAGGATCTTGTCGGTGTTGGCGCGCGGCTGGCCGGTCTCGTCGTCAGGCCCGAGCACTTGCTCAAATTCCGGATCGTCGTAATCCACTTGCCGGATGTCGACTTCGTGCGCCGTTTGTCGCAGCGCCAACTCGCGCAAAACCACCAGCGTGGACTCCTGGAAAAAGTTCTCCAGCGCCTTCTGGGCTTTCTCCTGCGAATAGATCACGCCGCGCGTGAGCCGGTTCAGAAGGGCGCGTGGCGTTAAGTCCACCATGACCACCTGGTCGGCCTGCTGCATCACCCAATCGGGGATTGTTTCGCGCACGCGAATTCCGGTGATCTGCCAGACCTGATCGTTCAAGCTCTCCAGATGCTGGATATTCATGGTGGTGAAAACATCGATGCCGGCGGCCAGCAGAAGTTGCACATCCTGCCAGCGTTTCGTCCGCTCGGAGCCGGGCACGTTGGTATGGGGAAATTCATCGACGACGCAGATCTCGGGATGGCGGCGCAGGATGGCGTCGGGGTCCATTTCTTCGAAGAGCGTGCCGCGATAATCAATCTTGCGGCGGGGGACGATCTCGAGGCCTTCGGTCTTAGCTATGGTGTCCTTGCGCCCGTGTGGCTCGAAATAGCCGATCACCACGTCCCGCCCCGCACGTTTCGCTTCCTGCGCCTCTTCCAGCATCTGATAGGTCTTGCCGACGCCGGCGGCGTAGCCTAGAAAGATCTTCAATTTTCCCAGCGGAGGGCGATCGGGCATAGTCTATTTTGGATAACGTCAGTGCGGAAACACTCGTACGTCGATGTCGTTTGCGCCGCGGATCAGGCGGTCCAGCGGGGTGCCGCTGAAGCGTTCCCACCAGCGCTCGCGTGTGCTATGCCCGACAAAAATCTGCGTCACGCCATGTTCGTGCGCGAACTTCAGCAGCGTCTCGATGGGGTCCTGGCCATCCAGAATCTCGATGCGGGCGTGGGCTGCCCGCGCGATGTCGAGGTTGCGGTCCAGCGCTTCCTGATCGGCTGCGGAAATTTCGGGCTGGCGCACATAGGCCACGGTAAGATCGCCATGAAACCGCTCCGCGTTGCGCTTGCCGCTGGCGATCATGGGTCCGGCGTTGGCGCGCGGCGTGACGCAAACCAGGATGCGCTCCTGCGCGCCGAACGTGTGCGGGATACCGTTGCGGTGCAGGTAAGCTTCCAGCTGACGGTCCACCACATCGGCCGCTAGGAGCAGAGCGATTTCACGGAGCTCCGAGAGTTTTTGCGTCGGGCTGGCCGCACCCATTCGGGCGCCATCGGAGCGCTCCAGGCACATCTCGGGCGGCGCATCCACCACCACAATCTCGTCGGCGGAATTCAGGAAGCTGCGTGGGACCGTTTGTTTGACGCTCTTGCCGGTGATGCGCGCCACGCGCTCCTCGAGTTCGTCGATGTATTGGATATTGATGGAGCTCATGACGGAGATGCCGGCGTCCAGAAGTTCGTTCACATCCTCCCAGCGGCTGGCATGCGGCGAGCCCGGCGGATTGTCGTACGCCAAGCCATCCACCAGGCAAACGGCTGGGTGACGCTTGAGAATGGCCGGCGTATCCATCACCGCGACTCCGTCTACCTCGCGCAGAGGAATCACCTCGAGTTTGCTGAGAACGCACTCGATCTCGTGCGAGGTCTTAGGCTGGATCGCGCCCACCACCACGTCCTGGCCCCGTTCGTGCCGCCGGCGGCCTTCGTCCAGCATGCGGAACGATTTTCCGACACCGGAGGCATATCCCAAAAACACTTTCAGCCGGCCGCGGCGTTGGTATTCTTCCTCGGCCTGCACCTGTTGTAACAACTCGTCCGGAGTGCGACGGCGGATTGCTTGGGGCATGGGGCTAATTCCATTATTACGCTAGAATCGTTGAAACGCGCCTGTGGAGGCAGAATCGTGATCCGAACGGTAAGTTGCCTGTTTATTTTTACCCTGGGAATGCTCGCGCAAGGCGGCGGCACAGTCACCGGCAAGGCGGTGGACGTGGCCGGCGATCCGGTGCCTAACGCCGAGATTCAAGCCACGAATGTTGGCACCAAAGCGGTCTTCAAGGCCACTACTTCTTCCGCGGGCGTTTATACCTTCGTTGAGCTGCCGGCGGGGACCTATGATCTTTCGAACAATTCGCCCGGATTCACACCGTTCGTCCAGCGCGGTGTAGCGGTGACGGCGGCCCGAACCCTGCAGATGAATCTGCGATTGAACGATTTCCAATTGAACACGCTCGGAGATGGCCGCGATCTCCTGGTCGACCGGATCTCGCAGCACCCGGCGCCGGCCGGGCCAACTCCCCGCTTGCCGGATGGGAAGCCGGACCTTTCCGGCATCTGGCACAACCAGAGAACCATCGATGCGGGAAAGCCCGAGCCGAAACCCTGGGCGGCGGCGGTGGCCAAGGAACGCGTCGAAAACAATTCGAAAGATACTCCGTTTTCGCATTGCCTCCCGCTCGGCATACTTCTCGCCGGTACGGGCTCGCCTTTCAGGACGGTTCACACCCCTACATTCATGGCCATGCTTTTTGAATTGGATGTCCCCGGATTCCGCCAAATCTATCTGGATGGGCGCGCGCATCCGAAAGATCTTGAGCCCACATGGACCGGCCATTCCATCGGCCATTGGGAGGGAGACACGCTGGTAGTGGATACAGTGGGGTTCAACGATAAAGCCTGGCTTCCGAATCAGCTCCCCCACACGGAAAAGATGCATGTCACCGAACGTTTCCACCGTCCCGATTTAGGCCACCTCGAGATCGAAATCACGGTTGACGACCCGGACACTTTCCTCAAGCCATGGGTCATCAAGAGGGCTACCGAGCTGGCTCCCAACGATCAGGTCGGCGAGGCCATCTGCGCCGAAAATGAACGTGACCGCCAGCACATGGTCGGCAAGTGACGCACGGACTATGAGGCAGACACGAGGAGGCAGAATGATGGTCCGAACTCTGGGGTGCTGGTTGCTTTTTGCTCTGGGCATCCTCGCGCAAAGCGGAGGCACGATCACGGGCACGGTTGTCGATCTGTCCGGTGATCCGGTGGCGGATACTGAGATTCAAGCCACGAATGCGGACACCAAGGCCGTCTACAAGGCGACCACCTCTGCCGCGGGCGTTTATACGCTTGCGCAGTTGCCGGCCGGGACCTACGAGCTCTCGAACAAAACGCCTGGATTCTCGTCCTTTGTCCAAAGGAGCGTCAAGGTGAGGGCGGCGGAAACCTTGCAGTTGAACCTGCACTTCGAGGACATCCAGTTAAACACCCTCGGAGATGGACGCGAATTCTTCACCTCCCTTGGCACGACCCATCCCGCTCCAACTGGACCAACTCCCCGCATGCCGGATGGCAAGCCGGATCTTTCCGGGATGTGGTATCCACAGAGAACAATCGATCCTGGAAAACCCGAAATCAGGGCCTGGGCGCAGGCAGTGGTCAAGGAACGCGCCGAGAACGAGGGCAAAGCCTTCCCACAGTCGCGCTGCCAGCCGTTGGGAGTAACGCTGGCTCCTACCTTTCTACCTTGGAAAACCGTGCAAACCCCGACACTACTGGTGCTCATCACGGAAGGCGAGCTGCCGAGGCAAATTTTTCTGGACGGGCGGGGCCATCCTAAAGATTTCAACCCGGCGTGGATGGGCCATTCCATCGGGCATTGGGAGGGCGACATATTGTTGGTGGACACCACCGGGTTCAACGATAAGGCCTGGTTCAACGCGGGAATAAGCATCCCACACACGGAAAAGATGCACATCACGGAGCGCTACCGCCGCGTCGATTTAGGCCATCTGGAGATCGAGTTCACCATTGAGGATCCCGACACGTTCGTCAAGCCCTGGGTAATCAAGCGGGCCGCCGAGCTCGCGCCCAACGAAGAGATCCAGGAATACGTCTGCACCGAAAACGAGCGCGACCGCGAGCATATGGTCGGCAAGTGACGCAGGGACCCGTTATCCTGAAGTAGTTTCATGGTGAAAGCAATCACAAGCCGGTATGAGCACTGGATTCGCGCGCGCGAGGAGGCGCTGTGCTTCCAAGCCACCAATCGCGTGGTTCGTGATTTCGAGTGGGGCCTGGAATGGACGCACAAATGGCCGTGCGCCGAGCGGCATCCGAAAAACGGCGAAGCTCCCGCGGATTACGTCGCGAAACTCAATCAGCTCGCGATGCTGGATAGCGACGAGTTCTTCGGCTATGAGAAGCCGGCCGATTTCGAGCTGCGCGATGGCATGCTGCGATTCCATTCGCCGGTCCACACGCCGTATCCTGAGAACAATCTGGTCCACGCGCAATGGTTTCGGGCGCCGGGGTCTAAGAAAGCCGTAGTGGTGCTTCCGCATTGGAACGGTCCTGCCGATAGCTACCTCGCGCTGTGCCGGGGGCTGGCCCGGTTGGGAATTTCGGCGCTCCGAATCAGCTTGCCGTATCACGACTACCGCATGCCGGCCGAACTCAATCGCGCCGACTACGCGGTCTCCTCCAATATCTGCCGGACGCTGGATGCTACGCGCCAGGCGGTGATCGACGTTCGCTCTTGTTTCGACTGGCTCGAGTCGCAGGGATATGAGCGCTTGGGAGTTGTCGGAACCAGCCTGGGCTCGGCCTACGCGTGTCTTGTGAGCGCGCACGACGAGCGCGTTTCCGTCAACGTGTTCAATCACTGCTCTACCTACGTCGCCGATGTGGTGTGGGCCGGGCTTTCCACGCAGCACATTCGCAAGAGCCTGGAAGAGCACATCGACCTGGACCGGCTGCGGCAATCCTGGATGGCAGTTTCGCCGATAAGTTACATGGAAAAGTTCGCGGCCAAGAAACAAAAGTCGCTATTCATCTATGCCGCTTACGACACCACGTTTCCGCCGGAACTATCGCGAGACATCGTGGCGAAAATGCGCGATTATTCGGTGGATCACAAGGTGGTGGTGCTGCCGTGCGGCCACTACACGCTGGGCGAGACGCCGTTCAAGTTTATTGACGGGTATCATATCTGTTCGTATTTGAAGCGGAATTTGTAGCAACCGACTCCCTCACGGTCGCGGCTCAGTTAAGCAGGCTTAGTTTAACAAGGGTCCGAGGGCCGGTAGCGGCACTGCGCTTTCTTTCAGCGCCGCGTCATGAAATTGCTGGAGCTGGAAGGCCGACCCCTTACGCATTTTGTATTGCTCGCGAGTGTCCAGCCATCCGCGCCATCCGATGAAGTACATCGGTAGCTGGCAGGAGGACAACTGGGCGCGCTGGAATTTGCCTCTGGCCTCTTCCTTCTCCTGGAACGTGTCGTTGATCATCAGATCCAGCGCCTGCTGCTCGGTCATGCCCATGGTCTGCAGCCGGATGTCGAGAATCGAATTGGCGATGGATCGCAGCAGTTGCTTCATCATCGTCAACCGGAGCTCCTTGCTGTTATTCATGAAGCCCTCGTCGGACATCATCTGCTGCGTATAAAGGGCCCAGCCTTCGACGTACGGACCATTACCGTAAACGCTGCGGAGCGCGCGGCGAGACTTTGGCTCCAGGGCGTTCGCGAATTCAAATTGCACGTAATGGCCCGGCATGGCTTCATGAATGGTGATCTGCATCATGCCGTAGCGATTGTATTCGCGCAGCTTCGACTCGACGCTCGCTTTAGGCATGCTGGCCGGAATCGGCGTCACCCAATAGAACGCGCCCAGTTGCGGCTCAAGCGCCGGCGCGGCGTTAAAACCCGCCACCGAGTAAATACCGCGCATGAACTCGGGCGTAGGAATTACTTGCAGATTGCCGGTCGAGCCGAGGGTCACCAGATGTTTTTCCCGCACGAAGTTCGTAGCTTCCGTCAGGTCCTTCTTAGCCTCATCCATGTACCCGTCCGGCGTGGTGTGCTGCTGCGCGATTTTGTCCAGAGCCTGCTTGATGGTCTGGGGCGCGGCCAGTTTGGCCATTTGTTCACGCACGTCCTTTAACGCCGCTTCGGCTTCGGCGAGCACCTGCTCGGGCTTTTTTCCAGATACCAGCGTGTAGGCGAACTTTGGATCGTACTTCTCTTTGCCGAGCCGCCAATCGCTGGTCTTCTTCGACAGGTCATCGGTCAAGAATTTGGTGAACCCGCGCAGAGCATCCAGAGCGGGCCCAGCGGCGTGGTCGTAATCCGCCTTCAAAGCGTCCGGCGCCTTCGCGCGCAGGGTCTTGTCGATCAGATTCAGATTGCCTTCGTTTTCCCCGCGCGCCACGCGATTCCAAACTTCGGGCGCGTCGGTCAGGTTGGTTTCGGCTTGTTGCACCAGAGCTGGAATCTTCTGCAGCCGTTGGATGATGTGCCGGTAACGAGTCTCGACGGGAGCGTATTCGAGCACAAACGGGTTGAAGAGGGCGTTGCCCACCAGCTCCACATAGAGGGTCGGATTATGGCGATAGTTTTGGATTTTGTCGAGCTCCAGCAGCACCAGGTTGATCTGGTTATCGATGATCTGGTAATCGGCGCGGTCTTCCGGCGAAAGCGAATCTTGTTGGATGGCAGCCAAACGACTGTGGAAATCGGAATAGAACTTGTGCTGCTGGTCGATGCCCGCGGCGCTGAAGTCGTCGATTTGCTCGTCGAGACGGACCCCATTGTGCTCGTGATAACCAGCCGACGTCGCTCCGACCGGGGAGAGCGCCAGCGATCCATGCACGAAGTCGTCGGTAAGGCTCGAAAGATCCGGCTTGGCCGGAGGCGCTGCCGTCTTGCAACTCGTGAGACATAGCACGGACGCAGCCCCGAGAACGAAAACGCCCCTAAGCGATTGCCGCATATACCTTCTCCAGATCTTCCGCTTCGCCAAACTTGGAACCCTCGAACTGGCTGTTGATATTGCGGAGCAAACCAGTAAGCACTCCACCCGCGCCGATTTCCAGGAACCGGCCCACTCCGAGCGCAGCCAGTTGCTGGATCACTTCCGTCCAGCGGACCGGGTTGGGCACCTGTTGATACAGACCCTCACGCGCTTCGGCTCCAGTGCGGATCACCCGCGCTTGCCAGCCATTCACCAGCGGGACGGCTAGGTCGCGAAATTCGGTGGCGTCCAGATCCGCCTTCAGCCGATCCTGCGCCGGTTGCATGAGCGGACAGTGAAACGGAGCGCTAACCGGCAGCAACAGGGCGCGCCGGGCGCCAGCCGCCTTGGCTAACTCGACCGCTCGCGCGACGGCTCCGGCATGACCGGCGATCACGACCTGATCCGGCGAATTCAGATTCGAGGCAGCCACGACCTCGCCCTGCGCGGCTTCAGCGAGGATGCCGTCGAGGGCGTTTGCCGGGAGCTTGAGCAAGGCCGCCATGGCGCCTACGCCAACCGGGACCGCCTCCTGCATATACTTGCCGCGCTTGCGCACCAGGCGCACGGCGTCGGCGAAGTCGAGCGATTGGGCTGCCACCAGCGCGGCGTACTCGCCGACACTATGGCCGGCGACGTAGTCAGGTAGAATACCCTGCTGGTCCAACACGCTCCAAGCCGCGATCGAAACCGTGAGGAGCGCCGGTTGCATGTTCTCGGTGAGTTGCAGCGTTTCGGCGGGACCCTGGAAGCAAAGTTCGCTGAGTGAAAATCCCAAGGCGCTGTCGGCTGTGTCAAAAATTGCACGGGCGGATGCAAATTTTTCGAAAAGGCTCTTACCCATGCCGACGTACTGCGAGCCTTGTCCGGGGAAAACAAAAGCGGTCTTCATATAGACAATAAACAGCTTTAGTGTAACTTCTTCGCTGGCAAAAGTATTTTCGATCCTTTGGCCCCCCAGGTGCGTCTGATGCTGTGAGAAGGAGCAGGCATGAACACTCAGAGTCGCACTCAAACGCATACGCCGATCCAACGACCGATCCCGCAGCACGAGAGCAACGCTTTCGTTTACTGTCCCATTTGCACGCACACCGTGGAAGGGATTGTGGTTACGACGGGGAAAACCGCCAAGGTGAAACCCGGTCAAAAATGTTCGCGGTGTTCGGCTGCTCTCGATCCGGCGTATATCATGCGCACGGATCGGGCCGCATAGCTTTTAAAGCGGCACAACCCGAGCGAAGTGAGACAACCCATGGCTGGCTGCGTCGATTCTCACTTGGCGTCGTAGGGACGCGTAAAGACCGCGGCTTGCTTCCAGTTGCCATCCTGCTTCTGCCACACCCTGAGCAGACCGGCTTCTAGTCGCATATGTTCTCCGGTCTTTAGATCAAACTCGGTAGTGATCTTGCCGTATTCGTAGGCGAGATCGCGGCTATCGGCGATCACGATGCGTATGGGCTCGGTTTTGATGGTCGTGTGTCCTGGGACGCGGTTTGGGACGCTGCTCGTGCTTAACAGCTCCTCCTTTTCGTCGCCGACCATGGGCCGCCTTGCTGAACCGGTCCATATCACACGGTCTGCCAATTGTGGTATCCCTTCAAGACCACCCTCGCCCTTCTGATCGTGAGCCGCGATGATCTTGCGAATGGCGGCTTCTTCGTCCGCATTGATCCCGGCACCTCGCACACTAAAGGACGCAACGGCGATAAGACTGGCCGTCAGCGCAACTGCGATTCGACGATGCATGTTATCTCCCAAACTCTTCAGCGGCCACGGCATCTGGGCGTCTGAGTCATTGTAACTCCCACATATTGCGGAGACATGCTACTGTAGTCTCAGTTAATGAAACGAAAACCCACGGCCCGGCCAGCGTCCTCGCCCATAGAGCCCGTGCCCACAGATCCAGTCATTGACCAGAAGCTTCTCGATCAGGCGAAACTCTCGATTATGTCCGACCAGACGAAGCGGTTGGAGAAGTGTACCGTGTGCGGTGCGAGCTGCGCGCCCAATTCCGCCGAAGGATTATGCTGGGTTTGCCGGCGCTTGAAAATCAGCGCGTGGCGCGATTCCGATCAGCAAAGCGTTCAGGAGTAAGGAGCGCCCGCTCGTAGACGAAAGCTCCGGCCGCAACGTCTTCCACACCAATCCCAAGTGACTTGAAGATGGTGATTTCGTTGGGGACAAAGTGACGCCGGACGGTTTGAAGCTCCACGACATTTGCCCAGCTATTGGGGACGATTAGATCGCCGGCCTCAATTTTGGCTTGGTCCAGCGAATCGACAGCGACCAAGGCCGCGCGGCGAACCAGCTCCCCCGGTAGCTCCCGCCGATTCGCCACGTTCGAGCCCATGGCGTTCAGCATGGTTCCGGGCGCGATCCAGCCGTCTTCTAAAACCGGATTTTGCGAGTTCGTGGCAGTGACAACGATTTGAGCTCCGCGAACCGCTTCTTCGGCGGTCGCTGCTGCTTGGGCCGAGCATTCCTCGGCAAACTTTCTCCGCTTCTCCTCATCCCGGCTCCAGACGCGGACAGTCTTGATCGGCCGGACAGCGCGAATCGCCGCCACCTGAGTTCGGGCCTGGAATCCTGTGCCGATCACGGCTAGCGTGTCCGCTTTAGGATTTGCCAAAAGATCGGTCGCGTAGCCGCTCGCGGCTCCGGTGCGAATCTGGCCGAGATTCCCCGCCTCCATCAACGCCAGGGGCTCAGCCGTTTTTGCGTCGTACAGCATGAAGTGGGCGTGCATGCCGTAGCGCGGATTGACGGAATAGAATTTCGTTCCGAAGTAGTTGAGGTAGGAGCCGGCCATGCTGTGCAGGGTGGATCCGGTTTCCAAGATCAGACGGCGCCGGGGCTGGTTGATGGCCCGGCCTTGGGCAAGTGCCTCGAAAGCATCGCGCATGACGCCGATGGCGTCTCGTATCGGCAGAAGCTCACGGATGTCTTCTTCTGAGAGGAATAACACCCTACTTCGTGGAGGGGTCCGCGCCCTCGGGATTCAGTCCCAAGTCCACGATCGCCGCCTGGGCCCGTTGCTTATCGAATTTGCCGTCGCGAGCCAGTCGCGCTAATGACGCCGCCGCGATCGCTTCCGCCCCGTTCTCGAAATGTTTCCGCAAGTGCTCGCGGTTCTCGCTGCGCCCGAAACCGTCGGTGCCTAGCGTAACCAGGCGGCCGGGAAGCCACGGCGCAATCTGATCCGCCACCACCTTCATATAGTCGGTGGAGGCGACGATGGGTCCTTGGACGCCTTCCAGAGTCTGCAACAGGTAGGGCTTGCGCTCGGGTTCGGTGGGATGCAGCCGGTTCCAGCGCTCCACCTCCAGGGCGTCGCGCCGCAGTTCGTTGTAGCTGGTGATGCTCCAGACGTCGGCGTGCACCTGGTAGTTGTCCGCCAGGATTTTTTGCGCGCGCAGGGCTTCGTTCAAAATCGGGCCGCTTCCAAAGAGCTGCACCTGTGCGTTTCCACCCTCTGCAACGTTATAGCGATACATGCCGCGCAGGATGCCCTCGGCGGCGCCTTCCGGCATGTGCGGTTGCGCGTAGTTCTCGTTATAGAGCATCAAATAGTAGAACCGGTCTTCCATCTGCTGGTACATGCGCCGGATTCCATCCTGGATAATGACCGCAATTTCGTAGGCGTACGCCGGGTCGTAGCTGTGGCAGGTGGGAACGGTGCTTGCGAGTACCAGGCTATGGCCGTCCTGGTGCTGCAATCCTTCGCCCGAGAGCGTGGTGCGTCCACCGGTTCCGCCCATCAGGAAACCCTTGCCGCGCGAGTCGGCGAAAGCCCAGATCAGATCCCCGATGCGTTGGAACCCGAACATCGAATAGTAAGTGAAGAACGGGATCATCGGGACGCCGTAGTTGGCGTAAGCGGTGCCCGCCGCTGTGAACGACGCCATGGAGCCAGCCTCGTTGATGCCTTCTTCGAGAATCTGGCCGTTCTTGGCTTCCCGATAAAACAGGAAATTTTCGCTATCCACGGGCTTATAGAGCTGGCCGCGGCTGGCGTAGATGCCGTACTGCCGGAACAGCGATTCCATGCCGAAGGTCCGCGCTTCGTCGGGAATGATCGGAACGATGTAGCGGCTCAGCTGTTTGTCCTTGAGCAGCAGGGTGAGGATGCGCACGAAGGCCATGGTGGTGGAGACTTCGCGGCCCTGCGAACCGGCGACCGATTCAGCGAAAAGATCCAGCGGTGGCGCCTCAATCGTGATCTTCGCAACCGAGCGCGCAGGCAGGCTGCCCCCGAGCACTTCCCGCCGTTCGCGCAGGTAGCGCATTTCCGGGGCGTCCTCGGGCGGCCGGTAGAACGACGCCGTATGGACAGTCTCCTCGGAAATCGGAATATCGAAGCGGCGGCGGAAGTAGAGCATTTCGTCTTCGTTCAGCTTTTTCTGCTGATGAGTGACGTTGCGTCCTTCGCCGGCCTCGCCCAGGCCGTAGCCCTTGATGGTCATGGCCAGGATGACGGTGGGTGATCCGGTGTTCTCCACCGCGCGCTTGTAGGCGTTGTAAACCTTTTGTGGATCGTGACCGCCGCGCTTCAAAGCGCCGATCTCTTCGTCCGACATATGCTCCACGAGTTTCAACAACTCGGGATACTTGCCGAAAAATTCCTTGCGGGTGTAAGCGCCGCCCTTGGCTTTGAAGTTCTGATATTCGCCGTCGACGCACTCGCCCATGCGTTTGATGAGCAGCCCAGTGGTGTCGCGGGCCAGCAGGTCGTCCCAAGTGCCGCCCCAGATCACTTTGATCACGTTCCAGCCGGCGCCACGGAAATGCGTCTCGAGTTCGGTGATGATCTGCCCATTGCCGCGCACCGGCCCATCCAGGCGCTGCAGGTTGCAGTTCACCACGAAGATCAGGTTATCCAGTTGCTCTCGGGCGGCCAGCGCGATGGCGCCCAGCGATTCCGGCTCGTCGGTCTCGCCATCGCCCACGAATGCCCAGATTTTGCGCGGGGTGACTGGAACGATCTCGCGATTTTCGAGATAGCGCATGAAGCGCGCCTGGTAGATCGCGTTGATCGGCCCGATTCCCATGGATACCGTGGGAAACTGCCAGAAGTCCGGCATCAGCCAGGGATGCGGGTAGGAGGACAGCCCTGGATGCTCGCGCAGCTCGTGCCGGAAGTTCTCCAGGTGCTTGTCATTCAAACGGCCTTCGAGGAACGCGCGGGCGTACTCGCCGGGCGAGGCGTGGCCTTGGAAATAGACAAAATCGCCGGGCTGATCGGCGTGGTGTGCGTGGAAGAAATGGTTGTGTCCGACTTCGGCCAGGGTCGCGAGCGACGCATAGGTGGAGATGTGGCCGCCGATGCCGGGGTCGTGCTTATTGGCGCGCACCACCATGGCCATCGCGTTCCAGCGGATCAGGCTCTTGATTCGCCGTTCCAGGGCCCGGTCGCCCGGGTAAGGCACTTCTTCGTCCACCGGAATCGTGTTGACAAAGGGGGTTTTGAGCCCGTTGGGAGCGTGCGCGCCATAGAGAGCCGCGCGGTCGATGAGACGGCTGAGCAGGTAGGCCGCGCGATCCGCTCCTCCCTCTTCAACCACGCCGTCGAGCGCTTCAAGCCACTCGCCGGTTTCTTGGGCGTTGGGGTCCTCGCTGGTTACGAGTTTAGTTGCAAGCATGGGTTTGGATTTAGAAGGTCACTTTCAAAATAGCACTAGTGGTACTGACGAAGCTCGATCCTACGTGGCGGGCTGAAAGGACAGGTGTATTGTCATCATAGCTCGACTGGGAAGGTGATCGGCGGACGTCTAGTGGAGGAGTGCGCGTCTGTCACGCGGCTGCCGCGATCGCGCGACTTCCGTTAGCGCAACGATCGCTTGTTGGACCAGGTAGCGCTCGCGGCGCAGCTTCTTTAAACGTGCGCTGGCGAATGCCAAGTGTCCGCTCAAGCCATTCCCTGGCGGAATCGGAGGTAGTCCCTGCTTCATATTCATGGATGAGCCACTGACATTCCAGTGTAAACGCAAGCGGAACCGATGACCATCAGGAGGTCTTGGATTTTGACGTAGGGTTTAGGACTACAAAGAATATAATCTCAGTCCACCAGATTGTTCTGAATGGCGTAGCGGGTAAGCTCGGCATTGGTCCGCATACCCATTTTCTCCATGACGCGGGCGCGATAGGTGCTGATGGTTTTGTCGCTCAGCGACAACAGTTCGGCAATCTCGCTCAGGGTTTTGCCGGATGCGATCAGGCGCATCACTTGAAACTCGCGATCGGAAAGGATTTCATCCGGTGGACGATCGGCGCCGCGCTCCAGATCGACGATCAGCTTCTCGGCCAGCACCGGGCTCAGGTATCTCCCGCCTTCCATTACCTTGTGGATGGCTCTGGCGAGTTCGGCGCGCGGGCTGTCCTTGGTAACGTATCCGGCGGCGCCCGCTTTGAAGGCGCGGCGCGCGTACTGCTCCTCCGAGTGCATGGTGAGAACGAGCACGGGAAGACGGGGGCGGACTTGTTTGAGCTCCTTGAGCACTTCCAGCCCGCTCTTGCCTGCGAAGGAAAGGTCCAGCACCACGGCGTCCCACTCATCGACCAGCGCCATACGGAGGGCCTGGTCCGGCGTTCCGGCTTCAGCGCAAGAAATAGCTCCGGGCTGTTCTTCCAGCAGTTTCTTAACGCCGTCTCGAACCACTTCATGATCGTCGACGATGAGAACTTTTCGCATCAGCTTATTCCTCCCGGCTCTCTTTCCCCAGGGGTATCCGAACATGCAGCGTTGTGCCGGTTCCCTTTTGTCCGACGATATCCACGCGGCCGCCGAACAGGTGAGCGCGCTCTTGCATTCCCAGGAGTCCCAGAGACCCCTTGCTGAGCACTTCGGCGGGCGTGATGCCGCGGCCGTTATCGGTCACCGTCAGAATAAACATTCCGTCCTCTTGTCTCATTGCAACGCCGACGCGGGTTGCTTGCGCGTGGCGGAGGATGTTGGTGAGAGCTTCCTGAACGATGCGGAACATGGCCGTGGATTGCTGATCGCCCAACGGAATACTTTGCAGCGAACAGTCATAGACGCACTGGATTCCCGCGCGCGCCTGGAACTGCTGGGTCTGCCACTCGATGGCTTCCAATAAACCGAGATCGTCCAGGATGCTGGGGCGCAGTTCCGACGCGATGTGGCGCACCACGTTGATGGTGGTATCGGTGAGGCCGACCATGCTAGCCAGCTTCTCCCGCATCACGGTCAAGCGATCCGCGTCGCCGGCCTGTTGAATCATCCTTTCGAGCGCCTCGAGTTCCCATCGAATGCCGGTAAGAAGACCGCCCAGTTCGTCATGAATTTGATGCGCGATTCGCGTGGCCTCTTTCTCGCGCGTAGATTGCAGGCTGGCGGATAGAGCGCGCAACTGCTCGCGGCTGGCCCTAAGCCGGTCGTCGGCTTCCTTGCGCTCGGTGATGTCCTCGGCGATTCCACCGATGCGCCAAACAGCTCCGGATTCATCCCGGACGGGGAAGCCGCGATCGCGAATCCAGCGCACCGAGCCGTCGTCGCGTTGGATGCGAATTTCGATGTCGAATTTCTCTTCGGGGCGCTGCATAAAATCCATGACGCGAGGACGGTCATCGGGATGAACCATGTTTATGAAGGTCTCGATGCTCACGTTTTGATCCCGGACTTCGAAGGGCCCGCCGATAAGATTTTGAAAGGATGGGCTGAGGTACAGCACCCGGCTCCAATCGGGCGTCGCCAGCCAAAAGACTTCGTGGATGTTTTCGGCGATCTGGCGGAACCGTTCCTCGCTTTCGCGCAGCGCTTCCTCGTGTAGTTTGCGCTCGGTAATATCGTTGGCGATCCCGGCGACTCGATAGATCTCGCCGGACTGATCCCGGATGGGGAAGCCGCGGTCGCGGAACCAGCGCACCGATCCATCGGGCCGTGCGATTCGGTACTCGATTTCGAAATCCGTTTCGGCTCCCCGCCGCATGATCTCGGCCATTCTCTCGCGATCTTCGGGGACGATAACGTCGAGGAACCGCTGATAATCCTGATCTCGATAGCGCTCGCTAGCGGAGAGCCCGGTGATGCGCTCGTAGGCGGGGCTCAAGTAAAGCACGCGCTTGAAATCGGGCGTCTTGATCCAGAACACGTCGTGAATACTTTCGGCCAGTTGGCGAAAGCGCTCTTCGCTTTCTCGCAGCGCCTCCTCGGCGCGCTTGCGCTTGGTGATGTCCTGACCGATGCCAATGCCGGTTCCGTCGGAAAGATGGAGCACGGCCCAGGAGGTGTCGATCACCCGGCCATCCCGGACAGTGGTCTTGAAGTCCGCCCATTCCGCGTTGGAATTCTGTACGAAATTGCGGACCTGTTCCCGATACTCGGGGTCCGGATAGTTCGCCGCGAGGATGTCGATGTTTTGGCTTCGAATGTCCTCAACCGACCACCCCAGCGTCCTTTCCCATTCCCGATTCACCAGCTGGATCTGCTCATCCCGGTCGACGAAATTGATCATCACGGGGATGTGATCGAAGATGGTTTCGAGAATCTCCTTTTGCCGCCGCAGGTCCTCCTCCACCCGCTCGCGCCGGGCGATTTCTTTTCGCAACTCTTCATTGGCTGCCTCCAGCGCACGGGTTCGCTCGTCCACTCGCTGTTCGAGCTTTTCATTGAGCTTGGTGATTTCCGCTTTGGTCAGCTTGGTCTCGGGCGTTTCTATGGTCTCCCAAGTCCCTTGCCGCCTGGCGATGACGAACTGATGCGTGCGCGCCGCATCCAGGATTTCCTCGGCGCTGCTTTCGGCGAGCGGGAAATGACACAACGCGATGATCCGGTGGTTCGCCACCGATTTGCCGAGCTCCCGCTCGAATTCGCGGAAATACCCGGTGTTGGCCTTCTGCAAACAGGACGGGCTTCCGGCCACTCTCATCCCGGTGTAGCCGCGGGCCAGCGCGTCGTCCAGTTTTTCGTGCAGATAGTGGACACTGCTATGCGCCTCCAGTTCGTCGACATCGGACGTCCCAACGGGCATTCCAATAAACAACGGCTCGGTATAAACGCGGATTTCCATTGCGCCTTCAGCCAAGTAGCGATCCAGATCGGGAATCGATTGACGCAAAGCTTCGACGGCGTCGGTTTCTGTTACCGGCGTGTAGACGATCCAAAGGCAGAATTCGCGATTCTCCAGGCCGGCCTGAAAGAATGGAACCGAAGCGTCGATAAGATCTTGCTTGGTCTCGAAGAAATAGCAGAAGTGCGTGCCCCAGGGCATGTCGCCCATGACACTGATACCTGTCGTCGCCTCCTGCAGCATGGCAGTGACCCTCCTCCGTTGAGCCTGTCCGGCGGGTTGGCAGCGCACCGGGAGCGACTCACGCCACGTGGTAAGTAACTGACCACATAGAGGAAAAAGCATAGCACATGCGGGGAGGTAACCTGGGCATCGCAGGTGGCGTCTTATGGATTCACCGATAGGAGTGAGTACTTACTTATGGAAGCAGCCCGAGCGCGCGCTAGCGAGCCAGCCAAGCCGTCGTTGTCAAAGGGGCCGCCAATTTTGCCCGAAGCTCCGCAGGATAAAGCGACTGACGCTCCCAATCGGCCGCCGCGTATGCCCGGCGAAGACCGCCGCCGGCAGCTGCTCCGCGTGGCCATCGACAGCTTCGCCCGCAACGGATTCAGCGGCACCAAGACCAAGGACATCGCCGCAGCAGCCGGCGTAAGCGAAGCCATCCTTTTCCGCCATTTCGTCAGCAAGGAAGATCTCTACCACGCGATCCTGGACGAAAAGGAAGCCACCATGGGTGGTGAGCGATGGTTTGCAGAGATGCACGAATTAGCCGAGCGGCGCGACGATCGCGGGCTCTTTCGGCACGTGGCTCAACAATTGATTCGCTCCTTCAGCGAAGACGTAGCCTTCCATCGGCTATTGCTCTACGCCTCGCTGGAAGGGCATTTGTTGGCGGATCTGTTTCACGAACGGTTCGGGCTCCCCATGGGCGATTTTCTGACCCGCTACATTGCGCTGCGGCAGAAGGAGGGCGCTTTTCGAGAATGCGACCCGGGCGCCGCGGTGATGTTCGTAATCGGATCGACGATCCATTGTGCGATGGCTCGTCACGTTCTAGGCGTTACTTTTCTGCCAACGGACGAGCTGATCGTAGACCAGTTCGTGGAGTTGGCGATGGGCGGTCTGGAACAGCGGCTGCCCGCCCCGGGCCGGACGGCGAAGAGGAAGCACAAATAGGAATCACATGAGAAGCCGCACAAAGCCGACCGTCGTCGTTTCTAGCTTGGTCGCCAGCTTGGTCGCGATTGCCATGATCGCAACCGCCGGATGCAATAGCGGAGGCAAGAGCATATCTCTGACCGAAGCCGCCACAGGACCCGCCAAGCTGCTCAAAGTGGCGACGGTGCGCGCCGTAACGCGGCAGGTCTCCTCATCGGTGCAAGTGACGGGGAGCTTTCTGGCCGAGGAATCGTCGGACGTGGCGCCGCCGGCGGCCGGGCGCGTGACTGAGACGCCGGTGGATGCGGGCGCCTTCGTGAAGGAAGGACAGGTTCTGGCCAAGCTCGAGGATCGCGATGCGCAGCTTCGTTTGCAGGCCGCGGAAGCTTCCGAGCAGCAGGCGGAAGCGAGTCTCCGGCAAGCGGAGTCGCGCATCGGCTTGACGCAGGGCGGCAAATTCGACGCGAACAACGTACCGGAAGTGCTTTCGGCCAAGGCATCCTACGATTCCGCGATGGCGGAGGCCAAGATGTCGGAAGCCGACGCCAAGCGCTACGAAGCGTTGATCAAATCCGGCGACGTGTCGCAAAGCGCCTACGATAAGGCGCGCACCCAGGCCGACACAGCCAAGCAGCAAGCCAATTCCTCGCGCCAGCTTTTTGAAGCATCGCTCAATTCCGCGCGCCAGAATTTCCAGGGCGTGATCAATGCCCAGGCGTCGCTCAGCTATGCGCGCGCGCAAACCGCGATCGCTCGCAAAGCGGTGGAGGACACCATCATCAAGGCGCCCTTCGCCGGCTATATCAGCTCGCGTCCGGTGGCCGCCGGGCAGTATGTCGCGCTGACGGCGAAGATCGCGACGCTGGTGCGGGTGACGCCGCTTAAGCTGGATCTGCAGGTCCAGGAATCGAACGCCCCGCAGTTGAAGTTGAACTCCGACGTGGAAGCCAGCGTTCCCGGGTATCCCGGCCGCACCTTTCACGGCAGCGTGACGGCCATTAATCCGACCGTCGACTCGAACTCCCGCACGGTCTTGGTGGAAGCGAAATTCGCCAACCAGGATCTGGCGCTGAAACCCGGAATGTTCGCCACCGCGCGCATTCTGTTGAATGGCAGCAGCGTGGGGATCTTTCTGCCCCGAACTTGTGTCTTGACGGACCCCAGCACCAACTCCTCGCAGGTCTTCTTCGTTCGCGATGGCAAGGCGCGCGTGGCCGTGGTGCAATTGGGGGCGGTGGATGGAGACATGATCCAGATTCTGTCGGGCATCTCGGCGGATTTTGTGGTCGCGAGTAATCATTTGCAGGATTTGTACGATGGCGAGCAGGTGGATGCGGGCGGCTCGGCGTGGGGCGGTCCCCCTGGACCGCGGCCGACGCCCTCGTCGGCCAGGGTTTTGAAGCCGGACCGGGGGTCCGGCGCGGACGTGGGCGTCCGCCCCACAGTTGACGTGGGCGTCCGCCCCACGGGCGGGGCAGGGGAATAGCCGTGCATAAACTTGCCGAACTCTGCGTTAAACGTCCCGTCTTCGCCACCATGTTGATCGTGGCGCTGATGGTGGTGGGCGGCTTCTCATTCTTCACCTTGGGCGTCGACCTGCTGCCCAAGATCGACCTGCCGACGGTGTCGGTCTCTGTTAGCAATCCAGGGGCTTCCGCGGAGGAAGTGGAAACCGACATCACCAAGCGCGTCGAAGACTCGGTGAACACGATTAGCGGCATCGAGCAGATCAACTCGACCTCGGTGGAGGGAGCATCCACGGTCACCATCCAGTTCTCGCTCGATAAGAACGGCGATGTCGCTGCCCAAGAGATTCGCGACAAGGTGAACTTAATCGTCAACGATCTTCCGGACACGGCCAAAGCGCCCGTGGTGCAGAAGTTCGACCCCGACGCCACGCCCATCATGCAGATCGCGCTGTCGTCGCCGCGGCCGCTGCGCGATGTCACCGAAATTGCCGACAAGCAGATCAAGCCGCAGCTGGAAAACATCAGTGGCATCGGACAAATCCAACTGGTCGGCGGACTGAAGCGCGAAATCCGCGTCTGGGTGGACCCGGACAAGATGCGCGCCTACAACCTGGCCATTTCCGACGTCGCCAACGCGCTACGGCAACAAAACATGGAAATGCCGGCCGGAAACGTGAACGCGGGGGCGCGCGAGCTGGCCGTGCGTACGTTGGGACGGCTGGTGGACCCGGCGCAGTTCAACGAAATCGCGATCGCACAGCGCGGTTCCTACGTGGTGAAATTGCGCGATATCGGCTACGCGGAGGACTCGCAGGAAGAACCCACCACCGCGGCCCGGCTCAACGGCGAGCCCGCGGTCAGCATGGTGGTTTCCAAACAATCCGGACAGAACACGGTGGCGGCCGCCGACGCTCTCAAGGATCGGATCAAACAGGTTGAGGCAGCGCTGCCGAAAGATATCCACATTCAGATCACCAACGATCAGTCCATCTTCATCAAGGCGGCGGTGCATTCGCTCGAAGAGCATTTGATCGAAGGCAGCATCCTGGCGGCGGCAATCGTGTTCGCGTTTCTCGCCAATATTCGCACCACGCTGATTTCCGCGGTGGCCATTCCGACGTCCATCATTTCGACTTTTGCATTGATGGCGGCGATCGGCTTCGACTTGAACCAGATCACCATGCTGGCGCTGACGCTCATGGTTGGCATTGTGATAGACGACGCCATTATTGTCCTCGAAAATATTTACCGCTTCATGGAGGAGAAGGGCATGTCGCCCTATCGCGCCGCGATCGAAGGCACGAAAGATATCGGCTTGGCTGTGATGGCCACCACGTTGTCTCTACTGGCCGTATTCCTGCCCATCGGATTCATGGGCGGCATTGTCGGCCGTTTCATGTCGTCGTTCGGATTCACGGCCGCGTTCGCCATCGCGGTCTCGCTGCTGGTTTCGTTCACTCTGACGCCCATGCTCACCTCGCGGTTCGTCAAGGTTATTCCCAAGCACGACCCCGAGAAGCAGGGTTCGAAAGGATCGAAAGACTCGCGGTTCTTCCGTTTCCTGGACACGCACTACACCACGCTGCTGGAGTGGTCCATGGCGCATCGCAAGAGCATGGTGGCCATCAGCGTGGCCGTGATTCTAAGCGCAGTTCCTCTTTTCATGCTGGTGAGCAAGAACTTTATTCCGGCCGATGACCGGTCCGAGTTTCAAGCCAGCGTTCGCGCGCCGGAAGGGACGTCGCTGGCCGCCACCGTTACGATCGCCGAGCGCATCGCTCGCGATTTGCGCGCACTGCCGGGGGTGACCGCTACATTGACGTCGGTGGGTATTGGATCTTCTTCATTCACCGGCGCATCCGCTGGGGAGGCGAACAGCGCGTCCATTTATGTGAAGCTGGTCCCGCGCGATCAGCGCAAAGAAACGCAGGATCAAATGATAGCGAAAGCGCGCGAGATTCTGACGCACTATCCCAAGGATCTGCGCTCGAGCGTTGGGCAGGCGTCGAATGGGGCGGGCGGCGGTCAGGCCGATATCCAGTTCACGCTCACCGGGCCGGACCTCGACAAGCTGAACAGTTATTCGCAAACCTTGCTCGGGAAGCTGAGACAGATGCCAAAAGTAGCCGATGCCGATTCATCTCTGGTATACGGCAAGCCTGAGCTGCGCGTGGAGATTGACCGCCAGCGCGCCGCGGACCTGGGAGTGCGGGTCAACGATATCGCGCAGGCCTTGAACACCATGGTGGCGGGACAGGTGGTTTCGTCATTCCCGTCCGGCGGCGAAGAGTACGATGTGCGGTTGCGCGCCGACATGCAATTCCGGACCAGCGCCGAGGGTTTGCGCCAGCTCACCGTTTTTTCGACCAATACCCGGGGCTGGGTGCCGCTGGATCAAGTGGTCCGCATCAAGAGCGGCGACGCGCCTTCCAGCATCGGGCGTCTGGACCGGCAGCGCCAGGTGACGCTGAGCGCCTACGTTCTGCCGGGCGGATCGCAGCAGCAAGTCATTTCTTCGTTGAATCAAGCCGCCGCCGATCTCCATATGGATCCGGGCTACCGCTCGGAGCTCATCGGCACTTCCAAGGAGTTGGGCCGCGCTGGGTATTATTTCATCCTGGCCATCGCGCTCACGTTCATCTTCATGTACATCGTGCTGGCGGCGCAGTTTGAATCTTTCATACACCCCTTCACGATTCTGCTGACGCTTCCGCTGGCGGTCCCGTTCGGCATCCTGTCGCTGTTGATGTTCGGCCAGTCGGTAAACATCATGTCGGGTCTCGGTTTGCTGCTGCTGTTCGGAATCGTGAAGAAGAACGCGATTCTGCAAATCGATCACACCAACGGACTGCGTGCGGCGGGCGTGGATCGCTACGAAGCCATTATCCAAGCCAATCGCGACCGGCTGCGGCCGATCCTGATGACTACCACCGCGCTGGTGGCCGGCATGCTGCCGCTGGTGCTTTCGAACGGCGAAGGCTCGGCCAGCAACCGGTCCATCGGAGTTCTCGTGGTGGGCGGCCAGACTTTGTGTCTGCTCCTGACGTTGCTGGCTGTGCCGGTATTTTATTCGCTCTTTGACGACATGAAACAATTGCCGATGTTCCGCAGGAGTTCGCGCAAGCGCGGCGAAACGCGCGAGGGGGTCTCTGGTCTGGACGTGGCGCCTCAGCCCATGCACTTCGAGGGAGGAGAGCGAGCCTGATGCGAGTATTCGTGTTAATGGCGTGCGCCTTTTCGATGGCTCTGGCTCAACAGGCGCCGCCTTCCGCGCAGGAGACCTTGTCGTCGCCACGGCCCAGCACGCTGGTTCCACCGGTCCGGCCTTTTCAACTGCCCGCGCGGACGGGCGTCGAAACCCAGATGGAAATCACCCTCGACCGCGCGCTGGCGATGGCGCTGGGCAACAACAAGGACATTGAATCGGCGCGCATCGATAAGCAGGAATCGGAATACACGTTGACCGCGGCGCAGGGAACATTCGATCCGATACTGAACGTCAACAGCTACTGGGAGCAGCAAATCACTCCCATTGCATCCTCACTGGGCGGATCGTCGACGGGCAGCCTGTTGAGCAAAACCTGGCTGGCGGATCCCGGAATCACGCAGTCTTTGCCCTGGTATGGTGGAGCGTTCAAAGCGGATTTGTCGTCCGCCGACGTGTCTTCCAATAACACCTTTCTCTCGCTGAACCCGCAATATGAGACGTCGCTCAATTTCTCCTATACGCAGCCGCTTTGGCGGAACTTGATGTACGACAGCAACCGTCACCAGATCGACGTCGCCAAGAAGAACCGCTCGCTGACTGACGCGCAGTTCCGGCAGCGCGTGATGACGATCGTGCAGCAGGCTGAGCAGGGTTATTGGGAGCTGGCGTACGCCTACAACAATCTGCAGGTGCAATTGGAGGCCGTGCGTATCGGCATCCAACAGGACGAGAGTAACCGCCGGCAGGAGGAGCAGGGGCTGCTGGCGCCCATCGATGTGGTTGCCGCGCAGACGCAGCTCGCGAATTTCGAGGTGGGCGCTTACGCGGCGCAATCGGCGTTGACGGCCGCGGAGAATTCGCTGAAGGAGCTGATTCTGCCGGACCGCTCGGACGCGCTGTGGTCCACCGCGCTGATTCCGGTGACGCCCGCGGACGTGAAACCGCCGCTCACACCGTTGACTGACGCCATTGCGGAGGCGATGGCCAATCGTCCCGAGATCGCCGAAGTGAGAATCAACGGCGAGATCAATGAAAAGGACGTGCGATACTATCGCGACCAGACCAAGCCGCAAGTCAATCTCACGGCGCAATATTCGCGCGCGGGTTTGGCCGGAGTGATACTTCCTCCAGGCCCCAATCCGTTTACGTCCGCGTTCGGGCCGCTGACCAGTCAGATCAATGAACTGTCAACTCTAGCGGGACTGCCTCCCTTATCTGTCATTGCATTTGGAGGCGGCGCCATTCCTCCGGTGCTGGTGGGCAACTACGGGCATTCGCTTTCGGGCATTTGGGCCGGAGATTTTCCGACCACCGAAGTTCAACTGAGCATCTCGCTTCCGATCCGGAATCGGACGGCGGAAGCGAATCTCGGCAAGTCGCTTGCGGAGACGCGCCGCATCCGCAATCAACGGGAGCAAACCGAGCAGAATATCCAATCCGACGTGCGTACCGGGATGGAGAACGTGCAGATGGCCCAGCTTCGCCTGCAAGCCGCCCAAGTGGCGCGGGAATCCGCCGAAGAGCAGTACCAGAGCGAGCAGCGGCAGTTTCGCGCCGGCACGTCAACGTTGTTTCTGGTACAGCAGCGTCAGGCTACGATGATCGCCGCGCGCAGCCAGGAGCGGCGTTCGGAAGCCGACATGAGCGAAGCGATCGCTCTATTTCATCTGGTTACCGGGACCATTTTGGCCGAGCGGCACATCGCTATCGAATAAGCCCTAGGGATCGAATAAGCGGTTGAGCCGCATCTTACTTACCCACAATGTGCCGTGCGTCCTTGTTGTTTTCTTCGCACACGTATTCCATCAGCTCGGTGTCGACCAGCAGGTGCGGATTCTCGACGATGGTCCACGGCTTGGTGTAAGCTTTCGGATCGTCGATGGTGATCTGAATGTCCATGTGGCCGTAGTCGTGGCGGCGGAAGCGTTCAGTGACGTGCGCGGCTTCGGTGATGGGATGGCCGTTGGTGTCCATCCAGACTTTGGACGTGATGCCTATGGTCTCCACCACGAAATCGTCGCCCTCCCACCGGCCGATCGAATAGCCTTGCCAGGTTGGCTTGGGATCTTTCGGAAGCGGCCGCCCGTCCGTGAAGATCTGACGATAGATGGTGCGCGACTCGTACAGAATCAGCGTCTCACCCGGAAATTGCAGGATCTTGAATGGCGACGTGACGGCTTCTTTCTCCGGCGTGCCGGAGGGCAGGCAGAGATTGTTGGGATCGTCGCGGCCGAGGTTCTCCCGGCGATCCTTGTAAAGCGCGGCGGCCCACGGCTGGAAGGGCACATCGTCCGGCTTCAGATCGGCGGCGATGTTGATGAGGTACTTCAAACCGTTGGCCAGCCAAATGCCGGTGATGTCCGGCTTCCCGTCCTTGGTTCGCGGCGCGGGCGCCGACATGTCCGGCTTCCCGTCCTTCGTTCGAGGCGCGTTTTTCGTCGGATAGTTGAGCCACTGAGCTTGCGAGGCCGTAATGAAAAACAGAAATGCGCCGGCGCTTAGCAGGCTTTTCATTTGCGATTCTCCAGGCAAATCGACTCCGTAAGTTCGATCGCGGGTGCGAGACGCGCATGTTGGGTGACGGTGAATGGATGCGAGAAGGTCTTTGGATCGTCAATCGTGATTTGAATATCCAGATGCTCCTTGTCGCGGCGATGGAAGCGCTCCGTCACATGCAGCGACTCGCTGTGCCCTATGCCGGCATTATCAAGCCACGTAATATCGTTGAAGCCGATGGTATTCACCACCAGCGTGTCGCCATCCCACTTGCCCACCGAGTATCCGAGCCAGGAAGGCTGCGGATCTTCGGGCAGCGGCCGGCCGTCGGTGAACACTTGACGATAGGTGGTGTAGGCCTGGTACAAGATTACGACTTCATCCGGCGACTGCAGGATCTTGAAAGGCTTGGGCCCCAAGTCGAGCCTGGGGACGCCGGATAACGTGCAGTTCGCGTCAGGGTCCGGACTCTTGGCGGCTTTGGGATGCAACAACAGCGGGGCGGCAGCAGCATGCAGCGACTGCAAGCCTTCCGGTTCCCATACCCCCGAAAGATCCGGTGGAGTTGCCACATGCGGAGCAAGCGAGAGAAAAACCACAGCGGCGATCATACTTAAGGCCTCAATCCATACACGAACAGCGAATTCCCCGCGGCGATCGCGACATATTGCTTGCCGCCCACCGAATAAGTCATCGGCCCCGACGAGACCTGGCCGCCCACCGAGGCCTTCCATAACAGCGCGCCGGTGCGAGCATCGAGCGCCATGAAATAGCCTTCGCGGCCGCCTGTAAACAACACGTCGCTGGCAGTGGTGAGGATTCCGCTATCGGTGACATCGGTCATTTTGTATTCCCACTTGCGATCTCCGGTTTCCGGATCAATGGCGCGAATGGCCCCGTAGCCGTCTTCTTCCTTGCGGCTCACAATCTGCGGCGGCCGGATCAAGGGCACCGGCGACGCCGGGAGCGGCCCGGTGAACAGCCGTCCTTCGGCGAACTCGACGTTCTCCTTCACGTACACCGAATAGTAGTTGTCCCAGGTGGGAATGTAGAACAGGCCGGTGTGCGGGCTGTAAGATGGCGAGTACCAGTTCGTTCCGCCTTGATTGCCGGGATAGATGAGCTTGCCCTCCGCGGTGGGCACCATGCCGACGGCGCGCATGGGCCGCCCCTTTTCGTCCAGACCCTTGGCCCAGGTAACTTTCGCGAAGGGCTTGCCTAGCAGGAATTCTCCCGTGGCGCGGTCCAGCACGTAGAAAAAGCCGTTGCGGTTGGCCCACAGCAGCACTCTGCGCCGCGCGCCTTTCCAATCGAGATCGGCCAGCACCGGGACCTGCACCGAGTCGTAGTCGAAATCGTCGTGCGGGGTGAATTGGAAATACCATTTGAGTTTGCCGGTATCGGCGTCCAGCGCGACCGCGCAATCGGTGTACAGGTTGTCACCCAAGCGCAGGTCGGCGTTCCAGTCCGGACCGGGATTCCCGATGCCCCAGTAGGTCAGATTCAACTGCGGATCGTAGGAGCCGGTCATCCACACGGAAGCTCCGCCGTGTTTCCATGAATCGCCCGCCCAGGTTTCATGACCCTTCTCGCCCGGCCCGGGAATATTGTTGAAGCGCCACGCTTCCTTGCCGGTATGCACGTCGTAGGCTGCCAGGAACCCGCGGATGCCGTACTCGCCGCCGGCCGTCCCTACGATCACCTTGTCCTTCACCACCAGCGGGGCGTGTGTGATGGCATAGCCGGCTTCCGGGTCGGCCACCTTGGTATTCCACAGCAACTGCCCGCTTTTGGCGTCGACGGCAACGATATGCGCATCGATGGTTCCCATGAAGAGCGTGTCGCCGAGAATCGCGAGGCCGCGGTTTATGCGTCCGCAGCACAGGCGGGCTTGCGGCGCCGGGCTATACGAATAGACCCAAAAGATTCGGCCGGTGGCGGCGTCCAGAGCCACGATGTCGTTGGGTGCCTGGACGGTGTACATCACGCCATCGGCAACCAGCGAAGTGGCTTCGAATTTTTCGAGCGAGCGCGCTTGAAAAACCCATTTTTGCTCCAGGTTCTTGACGTTGTCCGGCGTGATCTGATCGAGCGCGCTATAGCGCTGGCTCAGGAAGCCACCTGAGTAGCTGAGCCAATCCTGCGGATTCTCGCCCGAGTGCAGCAGGCGGTCGAATGAAACTTGCGCCGCCGCTGTTACAGGCAGCCAGACTGCCGCGAGCATCAGCGCAGATGTGAGGCGAAGCATTGAGGTTCAGAGTCCTTTCAAGGAAGCCAGGTAGCCGACCAGGTCCGATAATTCATTGCCACTCAGCTTGTCGCGATAAGAAGGCATGGGCGAGTCCTTCAGGAATTCGAACTGGCGCACATCCGCTTTCTGCAGCGAGACCAGTTTTTCCCTGCTATCGATGAGTTGCAGCGAGTAGGTGTCTTCGTTGAGGATTCGGCCGGTGATGGTTGCGCCATCGCGAGTGACCACGCGAACATAGCGATTTTCCGGGAGAATCTCGGCGTTCGGATCGACGATGGAGCGTTCGATGTCGGCCGCCTTGCCCCGCGCGCCGACGTTGCTGAGGTCCGGGCCCACGCGCGAGCCTTGCCCCCGCACCCGATGACAATTGAGGCAGCCTTTGCTCTCGAACAGCGACTTGCCGCGCGCCAGATCCGCCTTGCTCGCGCCGGGAGTTTCGGAAGCTCCCAGCGATCGCAGATACGCCACGATCTGGTGTGCCTGCTGATCCGATAAGTTGGCCGGCGGCATGGGCGTTCCGTTGATGCCCTGAAGCATGATGGCCGCCAGTTCATTGTCGGTGGAAGCCCGCCGGAAATTCCCGTGGCCCAGGTCCACGCCGGAGACGAAGTTCCCCTTCGCACCGTGGCAGTTCGAGCAATTGACACCGTAGAGCTGCTTGCCGGATTGGATGTCGGCGGGACTGTAGCCTTGTTGCGCGAACGCTGCACCGGCCAGGAGCGCCAGTAACGAAATCCGCAGACTCCACATGGTCATGCCACCTTTCGCGCTGAAAACAGGGCTTAGGAGGCTAGTTTATCCCGGCAGGTCGGCAAGGGTCAATGTGTGAGCTGACTTGAATAATTTGAATTCTGTCGTATGCGACGGATTGTCCAGTTTGCGACCGTTCGAATTCTCTTGAAGCAGGAGCGGCACACCCAGATGTCAGCACCGTCCGGGTCCTCGGCATAAAAGGCATGGCGATAGTGCCCGCCGTTAACCGGTCCAGGCTTGTCGAAGGGATCACGGTCACGAGCATCGCAAATACAGGCCGAGCAAAACCGGCAGTGGTTGTGATCGTACCGGCCCTGAACAGGTCCCCATTTCTTCCAGACAAATTGGTAGTTGCGCCAGGGCTCAGCCTCGCTAAGGATGCTCTCGGAAAGCGTCTCGACTGTTCTAAGGTCGGTCATAGCGGAACGACGCTTCCATCATATCGTCCCGCCACGGTCCTACCTGGGCACTAACCAAGTGGCCAGAAGATCTCCGTCTTCCAATCTTTTGGATCAGGATAATCCGCCGGATCGGTGACGTAGCACTCCCACGGCGCTCCGGCGGCCGTGAGACCTTCGGCTTCGATCCATTGTTGAACCGCTGCGTGGGCCTCGGTGAGCTTGTCGTAGGAGCCGGCATGCGTGGTGGTGGCGACCAATCCGCCGGGCAACGTGTCGGCTCGCACATCGCCTTCGGAGGCTGCGCCGGTATGCGCTGCGACGGGCATCCCGGCCTCGATGGTCCACAACCCCGGTCCCCATTCCAAATACCGCATCAAGGGCTGCCCGGCCAGCGCCATGCCGTTACGTTGCGCGTTCTGGAAGACGTGGCCGAGCACTTCCGCCAGCGTAGTGGCGACCTCGGACGGCTTCACTCGGCGCCGGACGACGAGCACTGGCTGCGGTGAAATGGTCTTCTTGGTGATTGCGTACGCCATGTCGTTTGTCTCCGATCTCCCGTTTCCTTGAGTGCGCAAGAGCCTCAAGCATGGTCCGACGCTGCCAACCAGCGTCGAGTGTTTTCCTGCCTGCGCTCCATCCGCTCCACCCGCGAAGCCGCGCTCACGGTAAGCGCTGGGCGTCATCGAGAAGCGTTTTCGAAAAGCTCTGTAAAATGCCTCGTGGCTCTGGAAGCCGCAGGATAACGCCACTTCGAGCACCGATTCCTGGGTGGTGAGGAGCATGGCTGCCGCCTGGTCCAGCCGGAGCCGCAGCGTAAACTGTTTGGGCGTTTCCCCGGCTGCGGCGGAAAACACCCGATGCATGTGAAACGCCGACAGACCAGCTTGACCTGCCAGCGCCCGGAGCGATAGGTCCTGGTCCAGATGCGCAGCCGCGAATGCCAGGACCGGCTGGACTTGTTTCAGCGGCGTCATTCCTATGAATCTAACCTGGACGCCTTGGCGAATGCTTGATTTTTCTTGCGGTAGTTCTCCTTGCGCTGCTTTTCGACCGAACTTTTCCGGCACTGCTACGTCTACCACTACAGTCCTTTAAGCGGAGGTTCGGGAATGCTGAAGTCTTTGCGCCATGCCCTGCGGCTGTTGGTGAAGAGCCCGGGATTCACTTTGGTGGGGATCTGTTCGCTTGCGATCGGCATTGGGGCCACCTCCGCGATGTTCAGCTTTGCGGACGCGCTCATCTTGCGGCCGCTGCCGGTTCTGGAGCCAACCCGGATCGCCGCAGTCACAACGTCCAGTTCCAACGCTTTCGCCAGCAATACAGCGGTCTCTTACCCGGACTATCGCGACTATCGCGATGGCAACCGGAGCTTCGACGGGTTGATAGCGGCATCCGGCACTTCGTTCGGCTTCAAGCTCAACGCGACGGCGCTCCCGAAAGTCACGTATGGTCTGTACGTCTCGGGTAACTTCTTCCACGCGCTTGGCGTGCAGCCGGCTCTGGGACGGGGATTTCTAGAGTCTGAGGATCAGGCTGTCGGACGCGACGCAGTGGTAGTGCTGGGGCACGACTATTGGAAAAGCCAGTTCGACGGCAATCCGTCCGTGATTGGGTCAACCATTTGGATTAACGGCGTCCCTTGCAACATCGTCGGCGTCGCTCCCGAACAGTTCACCGGCATCGACCAATTCGTCAAGCCGTCGATGTTTGTTCCACTGGCAATGTCCCCACGGCTCTCAGGGGGAAACGAGTTGGAGAAACGCGATGTGCGCTGGCTCAGTGTGAAAGGCCGCTTGAAGCCCGGGGTCGGCATCGCGCAAGCAGCCGCGGACCTGTCCGGGATCGCAACGCGGCTGCAGCAGATGTACCCCCAAAGCAACCAGAACCAGCATGTCGATGTTCAGACCGAATTCCAATTGCGCGTAAGGCAATCGCCGCCCAATGCCGCGCTGGTCGCAATGCTGCTTATGCTTGCGCTGTGCGTCTTGCTGGTGGCTTGCGCGAACGTCACTGGCCTGTTGCTGAGTCGGGCCCGCGCGCGTTCCCGCGAGATGGCGGTGCGGCTGGCTATCGGCGCCGGGCGTGGAGCGCTGATCCGGCAGCTGTTGCTTGAAAATCTCCTGCTGGCGATTGCCGGCGGCCTCGTCGGCATTGCCGTGGCTTATGCCGGAACCAGCTTCTTCAACAGCATCCCGATCCCCATCGATGTGCCGCTGGCCTTCCACGTATCAGTAGACCAGCGGATGCTGCTCTTTACAATTGGCGCCTCGCTGATCAGCACGTTCCTATTCGGCCTGACGCCCGCGCTCCAAACAACGCGCCTGGATCTGGTTTCGGCGCTCAAGGCAGCCGACGGCGACAGCGGCGGCCGGCGTCGTTTGTGGGGACGCAACTCCATCGTGGCCGGGCAGGTGGCTCTTTCGCTGGTCCTGCTGATTGTTTCGGCGGTGCTTTTGCAAGGCTTCCGCGATGAGCTGCTGCAGGGGCCCGGCTTCCGCACCGATCATCTCTGGCTCACCAGCTTCGATACGACGCCGGTTCACTACACCGAGGATCAAAGCCGCCGGTTCTACAAGGACCTTTTGGACAAAACCCGTTTGGCTCCCGGAGTCCGCTCCGCGGCCTTGATGTCGAATATTCCGCTGCTGGGAGGCGGCGCCACCCGTGTGGTACCGGAAGGCTACACCCTGCCGCGCGGGCAAGAGTCCCTGTCGATCGCAAACGGCTATGTCAGCGCGGGTTATTTTGCGACCTTGGGCGTGCCTATCCTGCGGGGCCGCGAGTTCCTGGATTCCGATCGGGCGGACACGCCCCTGGTGGCTGTCGTGAACGAGAAATTCGCCAATGGCTATTGGCCCAAGCAAGATGCGCTCGGAAAGCGCTTCCATCTGAAAACCGCGACTGGGCCTCTGGTCCAGATCGTCGGTATTGCCAAAAACGCGAAGTACTTCTGGATCGCCGAGCCGCAGCTCGATTTCATCTATCTGCCTTACACGCAGGACAATCAATCCGCGATGACGATTGTGGCCGAGACCAGCGCGCCGGATGCGGCGGTGCTCGCGCCCGTGCTGCGCGACGTGGTACGCGGGATCGATCCCGACATGCCGGTCTTTGGCACCAGGACCATGCTGGATTACTACACGCAGCGCGCGATCAAGACTCCGAACATCATCGCCGAAAGCGTCGCCGGACTGGGGAGTATGGGCCTGATTCTCGCGATGGTGGGTCTGTACGGCCTGGTTACTTACTCAGTGAGCCAGCGCCGGCGCGAGATCGGCATTCGCATGGCGATTGGCGCCGATCGGCAAAAGGTGATTCGAATGATTTTGCGCCAAGGACTGATGCTCGGTTCTATCGGCGTGGCCGTCGGCTTGATTGTGAGCTTCTTCGTGTGCCGCGCGGTCATGACGGTGGCTTGGATTGCTTCCTTCGACCACCTGAATTATGCGCTGTTTCCAGCCATCGCGATACCGCTGTTGTTGGTTACGCTCGCGGCAACTTTCGCTCCCGCGCGCCGGGCTTCGCTGGTGGATCCAATGCGCGCGTTACGCGACGAATAGCGTCAGGCTTTCACCAGCATCTTGCCCGTATTCTTGCCTTCCAGCATATCGATGAACGCGCGCGGCGTATTCTCGAAGCCTTCCACGATTTCTTCGCGATACCGGAGCTTGCCATCTTTGATCCACTGCGCCATCTGCGCGATGCCTTGCGGCCAGCGCTCCTGAAATCGAGTCACGATGAACCCTTCCACCTTGAGTTGCCGCACCAGGATCTGGCCGAGCAGCCGCGGCCCCGGCTCGGACTTCGCCATGTTATATTGCGAGATTTGCCCGCACACAGACACGCGCGCGAAGGTATTCAACTGGGCGAAAACCGCGTCGCTGATAGCGCCACCGACATTGTCGAAATAGCAATCAATTCCGTTCGGGCATAGCTCCTTCAACTTCGCCGCGTAATCGGTGACAGTTTTGTAGTTGAACCCCGCGTCAAAACCGAGGTCGTCGACAAGGTGCCGGATCTTGTCGTCGCCGCCCGCGATGCCAATGGTGCGGCAGCCGTAAATCTTCGCGATCTGGCCCACCAGCGATCCAACCGCGCCGGCCGCTCCCGACACCACCACGGTCTCACCGGCTTTCGGATGGCAAATTTCCAGGAAGCCGAAATAGGCGCTTGCGCCTGGCATGCCGAGGACGCCCAGCGCCGTCGATATAGGCGCGATTTGGGGGTCGAGCTTTCGAAACCAGGCGGCGCGCGCCACCGCGTGATCCTGCCAGCCCCAGTACCCAGCCACGAAATCGCCTGGCTGGAGGCTCGGATCGCGAGATTCGATTACCTCGCCCACGGCCGCGCCCACCATGACGTCGCCGATATTCACCGGGTCCGCATAGGTCCGGACGCCGGTAATGCGCCCGCGCATGTAGGGATCCACCGAGAGGTAGCTGGTTTTGACAACGGCCTCGCCCGGCTGCGGCGCAGCCAGAGGCGCCTCCACTAGCGTGAAATCGGACTCCTTAGGCAGTCCCACGGGCCGGGCGGCGAGTTTGAACTGGCGGATGACGCGAGGCTTTTGAGTGGCGGGCATTGGTTTTATTATCACTCCCCATCAGAATGGAGAGATGAACGTTCTTCTTTTCGGCGCCACCGGCATGGTCGGCCAAGGCGTGTTGCGTGAATGCCTGCTCGATCCCGACGTCGAAAGCGTGGTCTCTATCGGACGCGGCGCCACGGAGAAACAGCATCCCAAGTTCCGCGAAATACTGCACACCAATTTCCTCGATTTTTCGGCCATCGAAGATCAACTCATTGGCTTCGATGCATGCTTCTTCTGTCTGGGCGTTTCCTCGGCTGGCATGAGCGAGGAGCAATACACCCGCGTCACGTACGGTTTCACCCTCGCCGCTGCGCGAGTGCTTGCCAAGCTTAATCCGCCCATGACTTTCATTTATGTTTCCGGCATGGGCACGGACAGCTCGGAACATGGCCGCAGTATGTGGGCGCGCGTCAAGGGCAAGACTGAGAACGAGCTGTTGCGCCTGCCGTTCCGTGCCGCCTACATGTTCCGTCCCGGAGCCATCGTTGCGCTCCACGGCGTCAAGTCGAAGACCAAACTCTACCGCGTCTTCTACGTTGTTCTCGGGCCCCTGCCGCCGCTGCTGTACAAGCTTTTCCCGAAATACGTGACCACCACCGAGCAGATCGGACGCGCGATGCTCACCGTCGCAAAGAACGGCTGGCCGAAACGGGTGCTCGAAACCGCCGACATCAACAAAGCTTAAATTGTTCGCCCACGCGCCCGAAATGGCGGTTGTCGTGATAGGATCGAATCGATCAAGAAAGGTCTCTAAATGCCGAAGCCGCGTTCGCGTACCGCCATCCTTCTCTCGTTTCTCGCCGCCTTCACCGCGCACTACTTGTCCGCGCAGCAAAAGGTCGCGTTTGATCCCAAGATGAACATCCCGATCGCGCCAACCGGCCTGGCTGCCCGTCCGCTGCCCGATCATCCCGTGGAATTCGACACCGCGGAAGGACAGAAAATCCGGGTGGTTGTAGTGACCAAGGCTCTCGAATATCCGTGGGCACTCACGTTTCTCCCGGATGGCAGTATGCTGGTTACCGAGCGCCCGGGCCGGCTTCGAATCATTCGAGATCCGGGGCACCATGCCATGCTCGATCCCAAGCCCGTCGCCGGCGCCCCAGCTTCCTATTGGATCGGCGATTCAGGCGCGCCCGGTGCGGTTCACGGATATATGGACGTCGCCCTCCATCCGCGATTTGCCGAGAATCACCTGCTCTACCTCACCTACACTAAGCCGTTGGACGGAGGAAAAAGAACCACTGCGGTCGCGCGCGGGCGCTTGGATGGCGACGCCCTCACCAATGTGAAGGACATTTTCGTTTTGGATGAAGCCGGCACTTCGCGCATCGCATTCGGCAGCGACGGGATGCTCTACCTGACCACCACCGGCAGAGATCCGCAGGATCCCAACACCTTGGGCGGCAAAGTGCTGCGCCTGCGCGACGACGGCACGGTCCCGCCGGACAACCCGTTTGCCGGACAGGCCGGGCATAGGCCCGAGGTTTACACGCTGGGGCATCGCAGCGCGCTGGGTTTGGCAGTGCATCCTGGAACCGGCGAGATGTGGGAGAACGAAAATGGCCCGAATGGCGGCGACGAGATCAACATCCTCAAGCCCGGCCGCAACTATGGCTGGCCCCTGGTGAGCTACGGGCGCACCTATCAAGGCCCTTGGCAAGTTTCGCCTCCCGGCCATGCCGGCTTCGAGCCGCCCGTCGTGATTTGGAATCCCGCGATTGCGGTTTCCGGCATGGCTTTTTACACCGGCGACAAATTTCCCAAGTGGAAGGGCGACGTCTTCGTCGGCTCGCTGCGCGAGGGCGAGATTCCGGGCACCGGCCACCTGGAGCGCATCCTGTTCAACGAGAAAATGGAGGAGCTGCGGCGCGAAGCATTGCTCCGCGAGTTTCGCCAACGCATCCGCGACGTTCGGGAGGGCCCCGACGGGCTGTTGTACCTGCTGACCGACGCGAAAGAAGGAGGGGTGCTGCGAATCGAGCCCGCGCCGTAGCAGTCGCCGCTCGAAGCTGTCAATGGCCAAGAAAAAGCGGCCGTCAAAACCCGAAAGGGCTGGTACAGGGTATGGGCCGGGTGCTAATCCCCGCAAACCCCAGCGCGCGACTGCCGCTCCCCCCGCTTCGCCGGCATCCTTCCCCATCGTCGGCGTGGGTGCTTCGGCAGGTGGCCTGGAGGCCTTAACAGCCTTTCTGAAGGCGCTGCCCGCGCGCACCGGGACGGCCGTGGTTGTCATCCAGCACCTTGCCCCACAGCACGACAGCGCTCTAACCCAGCTTCTGTCCAAAGCCACCAGCATGCCGGTACTGGAGGTGTCGGACGGCATGCCTGTCGAGCGGAACCATGTATACGTGATCCCACCCGACAAGGTCATGACCATCCGGAACGGCGCCCTCATGTTGATGCCGCGCGCGCGTGCTTCGGTCCCTCACCATCCCATCGACGAGTTTCTTGCCGCCCTGGCGCGCGAGCGGAATACGGCCGCCATCGGAGTGATTCTTTCCGGCAGCGGATCGGACGGCACACTGGGGCTGAAAGCTATCAAGGCGGAGGGCGGGGTCACCTTCGCGCAGGATCCGAAAACGGCCGCCTGGCCGGCCATGTCCACCAGCGCGATCTCGGCCGGAGCGGTCGACTTTGTCCTGCCTGCCGCCGACATCGCCGCCGAATTAGCGCGTATCGGCCGCCACCCATACCTTTTGGACAACGGGCATCCGCCCGAAGGCGGAGGTCTCGAAAAAATCTACACCCTGCTCCGCTCCGCCACCGGCGTGGATTTCCGGCTCTATAAACAGCCCACGGTCAGCCGCCGCGTCGCGCGCCGGATGGCTTTGCAGAAAATGGCGTCGCTCGACGATTACGTTCGGTTCCTGAAGCAGAACGCCACCGAGATCAAGGCGCTGTCCGACGACATCTTCATCCACGTCACCGGCTTCTTTCGCGATCCGGAATGTTTTCAAGCTTTGCGGAAGCGCGTATTTCCGAAGCTGCAGTTGAATCGGCGGCTCGCCCCGATTCGCGTCTGGGTCCCGGGTTGTTCCACCGGCGAAGAGGTTTATTCCATCGCGATGCTGCTGCTCGAATCCCTTGGCGCCAATGCCCACCAAACCAAAATCCAGATGTTTGGAACCGACATCAGCGAAACGGCCGTCGAGCGTGCCCGCGCCGGCATCTATTCCGAAGCTGCTCTGCGCGGCGTTTCACCCGCGCGCCGGAGACGCTTCTTCCTCAAGGTTGAGCATGGCTATCAGATCAACAAGGAGGTGCGCGGGCTGTGCGTTTTTGCGCGCCACGACCTGGCCAGCGATCCGCCGTTTTCGAAGCTCGATCTTGATCAGTTGCCGGAATGTCCTGATCTACGCCGGGCCGAGCTTGCAGAACCGGATTCTGTCCGCTTTCCAATATGCGCTCAATCCTGGCGGATATCTGTTCCTAGGTAAATCGGAAGCCATCAGCGCCTACTCCGCCACCTTCTCCCCGGAAGACCGCAACCATAAAATCTTCGTCCGCAAGCCGAATGCGGCGCTGGCTCCCCGTTTCGATTGGCGGCTCGAGGCATGCCAAAGAGCCAGGTCTAGCTCCGCCCAGGATTGCGTTGCCGCCCCTGATCGCCGACTTCCAGAAGCAAGCCGAGCAAGTTCTACTGCAGCAGTATGCGCCCCCGGCGCTGGTGATCGATTCCGATCTCCGCATCCTGCATCTGCAGGGAAACATCGGACCCTATCTCATTCTTCCCACCGGCCCTCCGACCGCTCACCTGCTCAAGATGCTGCGTCCCGAGTTCATCCTCGACTTGCGTAGAGCGGTCTCCAAGGCCAAGAAGGAACGGACCGCGGTGGTCACGCAGCCGATCCGATTCGAGCATTCGGGGCATCCCGGCATGGTGCGGCTGGAAGTATCGCCGCTGACAAAAGGCGCTGGGAACAAGCCGGACTTGCTGGTGGTCTTCAACGCTCTCGCGCCCGCCGAGCCTGCCAACCCGAAAACCTCAGCCAAGGGTGGCAAGAAAAAGGATTCCGGCCTGGAACGGGAGTTGGCGGCCACCCGGGAATACCTGAGCGCTCTGATCGCCGATCACGAAACGGCCCAGGAAGAAATGAAAGCCGCCCACGAGGAAATTCTTTCCAGCAGCGAGGAGCTGCAAAGCACCAATGAGGAGCTGGAAACGGCTAAGGAGGAGCTTCAGTCCTCCAACGAAGAACTCCTCACCTTAAACGAGGAGTTGCTGCATCGCAATCTCGATCTGAGCGTGCTGACCAACGACCTGAACAATGTGCTGGTGGGCGTCGACATTCCTGTCGTGGTGCTGGACGGCAGCCTGCACATCCGCAGGTTTACTCCCATGGCGGGAAGGCTGCTGAATCTGCTCGAAACCGACGCGGGCCGCCCCTTTAGCGAGGTCGCCTCCGCGCTCGAGGTGTCCAATTGGGACGCGCTGTTCACCGAAGTGACCAGCAAGGTTCATCCGCTGGAGCGTGAAGTCAAGGATAAAACCGGCCGCTGGCTTTCGCTCCGCATCCGCCCCTACCGGACCAGCGATAACAAGATCGACGGTGTGATCATAATCCTGCTGGATACCGACATCATCAGACGCGAGCTGGAGGAGTCTCGCGACTACGCTCGCATGTTGCTCGAGTCCGCCGAGCAAGCCATTGTCGCCGCCAACGCGAACGGAAAGATCGTCCTGATCAATGGCGCCACCGAAAAAATGTTCGGTTATCACCGCGCCGATCTGCTGGGAAAACCGCTCAACCTCTTGCTCCCCGCGGAACGCGAAGGCCGGCGCTACGACGGATCGAGGTTTCCAGTCGAAGTCAGTTTGAGCACCATCGATCAAGCCGGCGTGAAGCTCAATGTGGCGTTCATGACGGACATCACCGAGCGCGAGCGGCTGGCGGCGTTGTCGGAAACCTACCGCGCCGAGATTCGCGCTCTGGCGGCCCAGCTCATCACCGCCCAGGAGGAGGAGCGGCGTCGCGTTTCCCGCGAACTACACGATAGTCTTTGCCAGAAGCTGGCATCGCTCGCTCTGGATGTCGAGAATCTTGCGGTTGCGCTGCCCGCTCCCGCCACCACTCGCGTTCGCCTTCAGGACTTGGGCGCGCGGGCCATCAAAGTGTCCGAGGAGGCTCGCCATATCGCGTATGAATTGCACCCCTCGGTGCTGGATGACCTGGGCCTGGTGGTTTCCTTGAAGGCGCTATGCGACGAGTTTTCCAAGACCGAAAAGATGCGTGTCAATTTCAACGCCGGTAAGCTGCCGGTGTTGGTCCCTCAAAAAATTGCCTCTGGCTTGTATCGCATCGCCGAAGAGAGTCTGCGCAACGTGGCAAAACACGCCAAGGCGAAGCATCTTGCGGTGGAACTTGCGGTTAAGGATAACAGTCTTGTGCTGTCGCTCAACGACGACGGCGTTGGATTCGCTCCTCTAGCCGTAAAAGGCAAGGGCGGCCTCGGATTGGTCAGCATCGGCGAGCGCGCGCGCATCATGGGCGGCACCTTGTCCATTGAGTCCAAGCCGGGCGATGGCACCCGTATTTCCGTGAGGGTTCCCTTCGAGTAGAGCTAACCATGAAACGCCCACGAATTCTACTAGCCGACGATCATGCTTTGATGCTCGACGGCTTCTCGAACCTTCTCAAACCCAAATACGCGGTGGTGGGCACGGTGGAAGATGGGAAAGCGCTGGTCGAGGCAGCCATACATCTGAGCCCTGACCTCATCATCCTGGACATCACCATGCCGATATTGAACGGAATCGATGCGGCCCGCGAGATCAGAAAACATCTGCCTCAGGTGAAGCTATTGTTCGTGACCATGCATAGCAGCCCTACCTACCTGCAGGCCGCGCTGGAAGCGGGAGCGGACGGGTACGCCGTAAAGTCTTCCGGCCGGAACGAAATTCTCGCGGCTGTCGAACAGGTGCTGGCCGGGACCCGGTACGTCACGCCAGGCGTCGGTGGCGACGGCCTCGAGCGGAGTCCAGACCCTGCGCGAGCTGCGGCCTCGCTCCGTCTGACCGCGCGCGAGCGGCAGATCCTCCAGTTGACTGCCGAAGGCAAGAGCCGGAAAGAAGTCGCCTACGCCCTGGCCATCTCCGAGAAGACCGTGGCCTTCCATAAAGATAATTTGAAGCGCAAACTGGGTTTGCGGAGTACCGCGCAGCTCACTAGATACGCGCTCGACGAAGGGTTGATCTAGCGGTATCGAATTACTGGTCCTTTGTCCAGCTAGTTCGCGGTATGGATCGCGGCTAACATAGCTACTACCAGTCCGTAAAGAAGTTCAGTGGCAGTGAGCGTTGGGAGCGCGACAAATTAAGACCCTCCGGCGACGCGGAAGTCCGAGCTAGCAGTTGCCCACTCCCAAAGCCCGCAGGCCAGTATACATCAAAGTCATGACTGCCAGCACAGCGGACTCCAGGTCGGCAAATGAGAATATCTACCACTCCCTCCGTGTGGATTTTGCCGCCGCCTACAAGAGCATGACGGAAGCCTCCCGAGAATTCAGCGCGGTTCTGATGAATGTTACGGCTGAGATTTCTCCCGAAGAACGGCGGGCGCGCACCGCCAGCGCCGCTCAGGTTTATCAGGACGCTCACGAAAAGTTCACTGTCGCCGTTCGCAAGCTGAATGACTTCATGATCGGCCAGATCGTCGCATCCCGTTCCAGCATTCACCTGGTTCCGCCGCACCGCTGACGGGCGAGCATTAACTTCAACCCTGGTCCCATCCCGGACCGGGCGCACAGTTAGTACAATACCCTGCATGCGACGCAGAGAATTCGTTACCGCGGCCGCCCTGGCCGGCGCCGCCGCCACTTCCGTTGTGGCCCAACCCAAGGGAGACCTCAAGCCCGGGCGTCTCAAACAAAGTGTAACCGGATTTCCATTCGATCCCAAGCTGGCGTTGGAAGACCGGTGCCGTATAGCGGCACAACTGGGCTGCGTGGGCTACGATCTGATTGGCCCGAAGGACTGGCTGACTCTCAAGAAATATGGCCTCATCCCCACCATGGCGCCCCCCGGAGGCGTCACCATGGAAGACGGCATCATTCATAAAGAAGCTCACGAGAAATCCCTGGCGTCACTGGGCGCGGCGATAGATGAGTGCGCGGCCGGCGGATGTCCCAACATTATTACCGTCGGCGGACAGCGCCGCGGGATGCCGAACGCGGAGGGCGCCGACAACGCGGTGGCGTTTCTGAATCGCATCAAAGCGCGCGCCGAAGACAAGGGCGTCAACATCTGCCTGGAAGTGATGAACAGCAAGTACCATGACCCGGACCTGGGTCGAAAGGATCAAATCTGCGATCACCTCGCGTGGGGCCTGGACGTGTGCCAGCGCGTCAATTCGTCGCGCGTCAAGATGCTGTTCGACATCTATCACGTGCAAATCATGGACGGCGATATCTGTCGCAACATCCAGCAGAATTTTCAGTGGATCGCGCATTTCCACACAGGCGGTGTGCCCGGACGCAACGAGATCGACGATACGCAGGAGCTGAATTACCGCTTCATCGCGAAGACCATTGCAGATCTGGGGTACACCGGCTACATCGCGCACGAATTTCGGCCGTCGCCGGGGCGCGATCCGATCCAAAGTTTGAAACAGGCCATTGAGATCATGACCGTCTAGCCCAGAACAGCGGCAGCGCTCGTCAACCGGCCGCCGGCGGCTGTGAACTCCTGGAACATTTCAGCGACCGCTTGTTCGTCGAGGGCCTTCACCGCGTCGGTCACCACTTCCACCGGTTTGCCCGTCTTGAGTAATCCGAAAGCCGCGAAGCGAACACAAATCTCGGTGACCACGCCGTAAACGACGTAGCGATCGGCGTTGAGCTGGGCGAGCAGCGGCCCCAGATGGGGACTACTGAAGCAATCTAGCTTCTGCTTTTCCAGGATTAACTGGCGAACGTCTCCAGTGGCTGGAAGCGTGGCGCGCTTATCGAGCAGCGTGATCGCGGGCTTGTGCTGGCCCGTGGTACCGACGACGCAATGATGCGGATAAATCTGGAACTCGGGATCGTCCTCGGCGTGGGCGTCCATGGTGGAGATCACCAGAGGCGCATGGCGGTTTAGCTCGCCGATCACGGGCAGGATATGTTCGGCACCCGGCACATAGAGCGCGCCCGCCGGATAAACGAAATCAATCTGCGTGTCGATGTCGAAGAACACCGTTTTCATGCTGGACCTTTTCGTAAAGCGCCAGGAGCTCGCGGCTGTGCTCGACGCGATACTCCTGGCCGGTATCAAAGAGGCTGCGGACAGCGGTCGGGAGGCGCTTGACCGATTCGGCGGCGTGCTGACGCGCGGCGTTGGCCGTAGGCAATGCCTCGATCAGGTTGCCGCGCAGCATCACGGGACGCAGTAGCGCCTGTGCGCTGGGCTCGCCCGGGCCGCATCCCAGGCACTCCCAGGAACAGGCGATCACGTCATGGCCGGCGAAGCGAAACACCTGCTTGGCTCCCGGTAATGTGTGTTTATCCTCGCTGAACTTCGCGGTGAAGCGGCCATTCAGCTCCACCAGCTTGTAGACCACGCCGAGGTTGGGCGAGTCGGTGGAAGTGGCCAGGTCGGTTCCAACGCCGTAGGCATCGATAGGCGCTCCAGCGGCTGCGAACTCGAGGATCTTATATTCATTCAGATCGCTGGTGGCCATGATTTTCGCGTTGGTCAGGCCGGCGTCGTCCAGGATCTTACGCACTTCGCGCGACAACTCCACCAAATTGCCGCTGTCCAGCCGGACGCCCCACAAGGGAGGCCCCAGCGACGCAGCGGTGTGCGCGCCGTCGAGGGTGTCATAGGTATCGATCAGGTATGCGGTAGCGTCGCCCAGCAGATTTTGCAGCCGTCCGAAAGCTTCTTTCTCGGATGCGAATGATTGAACCCAGGAGTGCGCGGCGGTTCCGAACACCGGAATGCCGTAGCGGAAGCCCGTTTCGGTGTTGCTGGTTCCGATGCAGCCGCCGATGTAGGATGCGCGTCCGGCCAGTACGCCGGCTTCGGGCGAGTGCGCGCGGCGCGTGCCGAAATCCACCACCGCGCGGCCCTGCGCCACTTCGATGATGCGGGATGCCTTGGTTGCAATCAGCGACTGAAACCCGATGGTGGCCAGCAAATAAGTCTCGGCAATCTGCGCTTCCATCAGCGGCGCGCGAATAGTCAAGAACGGCTCGTTGGCGAAGATAGCCGTGCCTTCCGGCAGCGCGAAGAGATCGCCGGTGAAGCGCAGCTCGCGCAAGGCGTCGAAGAATCCGGAGGGCACGCGCCGGAACTGGGTGAGACCGCGCAGGTAGTCGATCTCTTCAGAAGTGAATTTCAGATTGAGAAGATAATCGACGGCTTGCGCGAGGCCGGCCGCCACCACGTAGTTGCGATATCGCGGGAGGCGCCGAAAAAACAGTTCAAAAGTGGCGACTTCATTGGCCTTGCCTGCCTCGTAGTAACCAGCGGCCATGGTGATCTGGTAGAGGTCGGTGAGGAGGCCGGTCATCGATTGTTATTCTAGCCGCTTAGGGACGTGCGCGGTTCCATTCAAGGGCTTTGAGCGCCAGCCCCATGGCCACGGATGTGAATTCATTGCCGGACTTGATTCGTTCCCGGCCGAACCGCGCGTCGAAGATCCGCCGGACTGCGGGTACGAACGAAGAACCACCGGTCAGGAACACCATATCTACGTCTAGCGCTGCGATACCGCATTGCTTAAGCAGGGAGTCTACACAGACCTCGATTTGCATCAGCTCTTCCGAGATCCATGACTCAAAATCATGCCGCTGAATCACCGCATTCAGATCGACCCCGCCGTCGGTGAACACGAATCGAGCAGTCGTGTGGTTTGACAGATCGATTTTTGTCTTCTGGACGGCCCTGTGCAGATGGTAACCCAGGTCCTCCTGGATAAGATCGATCAGCGCGCCGATCATTTCGGGATGAAATGCTTGCGTTTTGACGCTATTCAGCATGTTCATCACATCCTTGGAGCGAAGGAAGGACAAGTGATGCCAGCGCTCGAGCTTGAAATAAACCCAGTTGGGGACCGGGAGGATTTTGTTCATCGATCGCATTTGCGACCCGGCGCCGAGCGCAGGCGCCACGATGTGGCGAATCAATTTCGCATCGAACGCATCGCCCGCCAACCCGATTCCCGCGTTGCCCAGCAGGTCCTTCGGAGATCGCCCGCGAGCCCGTATACCGGGACCAACCCGGACGAGCGAAAAATCGCTGGTTCCCCCTCCGAAATCCCCGATCAGGATCAGTTCATCGTGATCGAGCGTGGACTCATAATAGTGCGCCGCCGCCACCGGCTCCATTTCGAAACTGACCGAGTCGAATCCGGCCAGGCGCAACGCTTTTTCCAGGCGCTCTTGAGCGTAAAGATCGTCTTCGTGAGTCTCCGACCCAACGAAGTGGACGGGCCTGCCGACGACGGCGTGTTTTACGCTGGTTGCAAACTGACGCTCGGCCTTTTCGCGCAGGTCACTGAGAATGCGCGCGATCAGTTCCTCCAAACTCCGGCGCTTTCCGAACACGTCGGTAGTCTGGAGACTGCGGCTGCTCAGGAAAGATTTCATCGACTGGATAAGCCGGCCTTTGTGCTCGGTTTCGAGATAGCGCTCAATTCCCTCCGGTCCGGTCCAGGACTTCAGCAGCAGTTTGTTCTGTTGCTTGATCTGCTCCAGATAGAGGAGGGACCGGTAGGCAGTGGTGAATGTGCCCGCAAAAGGGAAGGTTGTAAGAGTGACGCCCGAAATCGGGTCGGCACGCGCAATGGAACTGTTCGTCGTTCCGAAATCGATGCCGATCGCGGCGTCTATTTCTTCACCGGAGCAGCAGGCTTTACGTCGGAGGCGGTTTGTGAAAGCTCGTCGACGGTCTTAGCATCCAGGCCGTAGAGAGCCGGCTCGTTCTCGCGTTGAGCGACATAATCCGCGCCCTGCTTTGCGATCAGCAATTTTTCGGTCGACTTGCCGCTGTTAGAGACCACCGTTATATCGATGATCGGCGCGCCGAGCGTTCCAGTATCGATGAACTTAGTGGCGGTGAGATCGCGGAGTTTGTCGAGGAACGATTGAAGACTTACGCTGTCCATTTTCTTGCCGTTCGAGAACCAATCCTCGCCGCCCTTCTGGAACGCGTAGGTTTTCCCGCCCGCGTGCATTTCCACCTTGTTCGGATCGTTGAAGCCAAAATCGAAGAGCTTCTTGTTGCGGAAATCGTCCAGGGCTTTGTCGACGCCGGAGCCTAACTCTGGAGTCACTTTGAAAACGCCGGGAACGATGCTGGATTTGGCGTAGTAATCGGTTTTGTCCTTGCGTATCTCGATCTGCTGCGTGCCGGACGGATCGGTGAGCTTCACTGTTGCAACCGGCATGCCCGATACGAACGTGGTGACAGCTTTCTTGGCGTCGTCAGCGGAAAGCGTGAGGTCCATCTTGGCGTCCTTCAGCTTACGAAGCATCTCGTCCACTTGGGCGCCGTCGGCACGCAGCGGCTTCGGTTTCACGATCTGCCAGTGATCTTTGTCGCGGCCGAACTCGATATCCTGTTTTTTTGCGATCAGCTCCACGCGGCTGAGCTTGTCTTGATCGAACGTGAGCAGGCGCTTGTCGCGCAGATCGTTGAGCGATTTGTCGATGCCGGTCTTCACGTAACTCGGGACCGTGAATACGCGCGGATCGCCTTCCAGCATGGCGTAGGAGCCGCTGTTGGTGGGCGTGTCGTCGCCGATTTTGAGCTGGCTGACTTTACCGCCTTTGCCGGTAAGGTCGATTTCGAGGATGGGCGAGGTAAGTCCGTAGGATGCCAGGTTGGAAGCTTTGTCCTCCACCACGCGATCGGAGCTGACGTTGGTCGCCGACGCCACCAATTGGATGACGGTGTCTTGATCGGCGGCGTACGGCATCGGGGCGGTGATCTGCCACTTACCGCCGGTTTTCTGCAAGTCGGTCTCGTAGGCGCCCTTCTTCAAAACCACTTTGGTGATGTCGCCTTCGGTCAGCGACAGGATTTTCGGAGAAGTGTCGGCAGGCGGCTTGGCGGCTTCCGCTGCCTTCTGCTTGTTCGAATAATACAAACCGCCCGCCAGCGCGGCCAATAGAACCAGAGCGACTAGGAGACCACGAGGCCGCATTTCTGTTATCTCCGCTTTAGCCAAACCATCACGCCGCCGAAAATCACGATCAACGGCAGAAAGATTTGGCTGAAGCTCTGCACCAGCCGGAATTGGGCGCGCGTCAATGTGATGCGCCGATCTTCCGGCGCTACGGGACGGATAGCGATCAGGTCTTCATCCGACGACAGCCAGTTGATGGTGTTCAACAACAGATTGCGGTTCCCGCTAAAGCCCAGCGCTTGGTTGGACGCCCAAGCCGAATTGCCGACCACGACGAAGCGCCCTTGGCCAGAGGGCTTGCCGGTGTTGTAGGTGCCGGCTACGGCGAGCGTGAAAGGCCCGTGCTTGTCCTTGGAGGGGTCGATACGAATCTCGGCCGAACTCAGATTGTTGGTGGCGAAGCTGTCCGACGACGTCGAGAATAGCTTGCTGATGCTGGTCTTGTCGGTGTTCTTGGTCTCGAGCGAACGCGAAAGCGGGAAAGCCGTCGAGATATTAGTGAGATCGTTGACGATGGGGTGCGAGTCGTACTGCATGATCACCGGCGCTTCTGGGCCCCCGCCCAACAACTGCGACGCGGCGCTTTCGTCCAGCAGCAAATCCTTGTCCGGCGTGACGCCCCAGCTAGCCAACAAGTCCGAGAGAGCCTGGTTATCGCCCACCTGCCGCCGGCCGAGCTTTAATGGAGGATCCAACATGAAGAGAGCGCGTCCTCCGCCTTCAACGTACCTCTTGATGGCGTCCACTTCCGGCTGGAGGTAATCGCCGGAGGGACCAGCCACCACCAGGATGGTGCAATCGGCCGGAACGTCGGGCATCTTCATCTGTAGCAGATTCAGCGGTTGAACCTTGTAGTTATTTCTTTCAACGATTGTTTGGAAGCCGGAGAAGCCCTCGCCTTGGGACGAATCGTCCAGGCGATGCTCGCCGTTGCCCGTCACCACGCAGACTTTGCGTTCGCCGCCCTTTAGCGCACGGATAAGCGCGCCGGTGACACCTTCTTCGTCGAACGTTTTGGCGTCTTCGCGCCGAGTGCCTGCTTCGACCACCGCCTCACCTTCGCGCGAGACATTGGCAGCCCGCGCCAGGGTCGGGTTCTTCAGCAGATCGACATACTCGATGTGCAGCTTCGGCGAAAGAGTCGCGTAACGATCCAAAAGATCCTTCGCTCCCTGCATGCCCGTGGAACGATCGAAATAGCGAATGGTGACATCCTGCTTCAGGTCGCGCACCACTTTCTTAGTCTGGTCGGACAGGCTGTAACGCTTGTTCGCGGTCGCATCGAAGGACTTGTTGTAGCGATTGGCGAGAAAATTCGCGGCTACGATAATCGCCAGAATGACGATGATGTAAACGGTTACATAGGCCGCGTACTTGGTTTGTCTGGTTTGCATCCACCCGGTAGCCACTTAAGACCTCCACCGCAGCGATTCCAGGGAGCGCGTGGTGAGAAACAGCCCCAGGAAAATCACTGACAGATAAAACACGGCGTCCTTGGTGTCGAGCACGCCTTTGGAAAAGGAATCGAAATGCGTAATTACCGAACAATAAGCCAGAACCTTGGCCCACGTCGCGGTTTCGTAACCGCTCACCCATTCCAGAACCCACAGCAGCAGACAAACGCCGAAGGTAGCCGCGCCGGCAATGATCTGATTCCTGGTGAGCGTGGAGATGAACGTTCCGATGGCCAGCAGCCCGCCGGCCTGCAGAAGCAGCCCCAGGTAACCGATCGCGAGCGGCTTCCAGTCGGGATTGCCGTAGCGAAACAGGAAGGAGAAGTTGATCGCGGTGAAGAGCAGCAGCGTGGCATAAAGAATTACCGCAGCCAGCCATTTCCCGATGATGACTTCGGTGTCGCGTATGGGCGAGGTGGCGAGCAGCTCGATGGTGCCTGTGCGCTTCTCTTCCGCGAACAGGCGCATAGTCATCATGGGAATAAAGAACAGGCCCACTACGCTGATGTTCGACAACAGCGGCCTGATTACATATTCATTGACGCTCATGGGCATGGCCTGACCGCTCATTTGAGCCTGGAGACTGGCCGCATTGAAATAGCCGACCGAGTTCCAAAAGAAGAACCCGAAAATGACCGCAAACATGGTCAACAGCAGATAAGCCACTGGCGAAACGAAATAACTGTGAAGCTCCTTTTGGCAAATAACCCAGGCATTTCTCATTGCTTCTCTCCTTGCGCGATCACTTCCTCGACGGTGAGCTCGTCAGCGGCCTTTTCTCCGCTGGTCTTTTCTCCACCAGTCAGCTGCAGGAAGATTTCTTCCAGGCTCATGGCTGCGGGCCGAAGCTCATTCAGATTCCATCCGGACTCCACGATGGCGCGCGCCAGATCGCCGCGGATGAAGCGATCCTTCAAGCTTTCCACTTCGAATATCGATCGATTGCTGCGCGTTTCCTTGAACAGGACGCGGCTGACGCCGCTCACGGTTTCCAAACGATGCTGGATGGTCTGGGAGTCCACCGCGCCGTTGCGTCCTTCCACTTCCAATAGCACCGATTCGGCGCCGCGCGCGCGATTCTGAAGATTATGCACGGAGTCGGTGGCCACCAGCTTGCCCTTGTCGATGATGAGAACCTGCTCGCAGGTCTGTTCCACTTCGGGCAGGATGTGCGTGCTGAGAAGGATGGTGTGGTCCCCAGCCAAGCTGCGGATCAGATCGCGCGTTTCGTTGATCTGCTTGGGGTCGAGCCCCGCGGTGGGCTCGTCGAGAATGAGAACGTCGGGGTTGTGAATGATGGCCTGAGCCAGGCCGACTCGCTGCCGGTAGCCTTTCGACAATTTTCCGATTAGTTTGCTGCGCACATCGGCGATGGCGCAGCGCTCGGCTACCTCATTCACGCGAGTGGCCAAGCTCGCGCCTGACATGCCCTTCAACTTTCCAACAAATGTGAGGTACTCGGCGACCTCCATTTCCGGGTAGACGGGGGGAGTTTCCGGCAGATAGCCGATTCGTTTTTTCACTTCCATCGGCTTTTCGAGCACGTCGAAGCCGGCCACGGTGGCGGTGCCTTCCGAAGGCGGAAGGAAACACGTCAGAATGCGCATGGTCGTGGTTTTCCCGGCGCCATTCGGTCCCAGAAAGCCCACAATCTGGCCCTTCTGAACTTCAAACGAAATGTGATCCACCGCAAGCGTGTGGGCGTATCTCTTCGTGAGGCCTTGAACTGTAATCATAGTTAGACTCGGAGGAACTGCGATGACTGGCCGGTAGCGCCTCCTGGGAGGCCTGCTCCGATCAGGCTGCTGCAATTACATGATAAAAACCGCTGGAGACGAATGTCAATTTGACTAGTCTGCATTTCTTATGTGGCGCACGCACTCGTGCGTGCCGCGTTCACACTCGTGTGAACGCTCGGTTTCGTCCAGCGGGGAGAGTGTCGAGATGAGTCTCGACACGGCACGCAGGAGTGCGTGCGCCACATTCCCCTTGTTAGACGTGGCTGGCATCATTGCTCGTGGCAAATCCCATAATCTGTATGCCGGCATCGACATATATAACGTTCCCGGTAACGCCCCGGCCAAGATCGCTGGCCAGGAAAACAGCCGTATCGGCCACCTCCGCAGGATCGGTGTTGCGGCGGAGCGGAGCCAGCTTGGCGCCGCCTTCGATCATCTTGGAAAGGTCCCGAATGCCGCGGGCGGACGTAGTTTTGACGGCTCCCGCCGAGATTGCGTTTACGCGAATATTAGACGGCCCAAGATCGGCCGCCAGGTACCGAACTGAGGCTTCCAGCGCTGCTTTGGCCACGCCCATTACGTTATAGTTTTCAACCACGCGCGTGGAGCCCAGGTACGTCAAGGTCATAAGGGACCCGCCGTCTGTCATGAGGGCGGCGGTAGCCCGCGCGACCGCCACCAGCGAATAGGCACTGACATCTTGAGCCAGGGCGAAACCGGCGCGCGAAGTCTCGACAAATGGGCGGTTTAGATCCTCGCGATTCGCGAACGCAATGCTATGTACCACGGTGCTAAGCACGGTTCCCTGGTCCTTGAGTCCATTCGCTAAGGCGTCCAGTTGGGTGTCCTGGGTTACATCGCAAGGTAGCACTTGGTGAGCCTTGAGCTCGGTTGCCAGTTCCTCGACGGTCTGTTTTTGGCGGTCGCCCTGGTAGGTAAGGATCACTCGGGCATTTTCGCGGATAAAGGCGCGGGCGATAGCGTAAGCCAGGCTCCATCGGTTCGCTACGCCGAGGATGAGGGCGGTCTTGCCCTCCAGCAACTGAGACATGAACATATAGTGTACCGCGTGGAGCGCGGAAAGGCGGAGAATCCTAGGGATTTCGGAGCTTCACGATCTGGAATAGATTGCTGTAATCGTCGGTCCAAGGCCGCAGGTCGGGACGATACTCGGCGGGCTGCACGCTGGACGATTTGAACGCCGGGTCGCGGAAAATCGCGGCGTCGCCCGAAACCAGCACCCAATCGCTGTTCGCGAAGTAATCTTCCTCTTCGTCCTGGTCTTGCACATCCACGGCCGTTTTGCCAAAATCGCGTGCGTTGCGCGAGACCACGGGGACCAGATCGAGATAGCGATTGGAGACATGCACCGCCAGGATGCCGGTGGGCTTCAGATGCCGGAAGTAGAGCTCGAAAGCCTCGCGCGTGAGCAGGTGAACCGGAATGGCGTCACTCGAGAAAGCGTCAATGGCCATCAAGTCGTATTGCTGGCTGGGCTGGGCTTCGAGTGTAAGGCGCGCGTCGCCGAGCAGGACCTGGTGATCGGCCTTGCAATCGCGGAGAAACGTAAACCAGGTGCTGGCGACGGAGAGCGCGAGCGGGTTGATTTCGTAAAAGCGAAAGACGTCGCCGGAGCGGCAGAAACTGGCGGTTACCCCGGCGCCGAGCCCCACGACCGCCACGCGAACCGGCCCCAGCTTCTGCAGATAACCCATAGCTCGACCCATGCCGGAGTACGGACCGTAATAGCTGGTAGGCTCGTCACGTTTGTTTGCGTCCAGCAGTTGCTCGCCGTGATTGATGGTGCCGTGGATCAGACGGCGCAGCGGCGTGTCTATTTCGCTCTCCAAAATGTCGCGCACGCGCAGAACGCCATAGAAGTTGCGCACCGATTGCCTGAAGCGGTGATCGCTGATCTGTTTTTCATAGCCGAGATGAATCGCGAGACCGACGGTGAAAGCGAGCATCGCGATGCGTACGGCTGAGATCGGAATCTTGCTCGACCATGCTTTAGAAGACGGTTGGGGCGAAATCCAAAGAACGATGGCGGCGAGCGCGCTACAAGCCACCATGGAAAGTGGAAGTTCCAGATAGGTTTGAAAAACGTGAGGCGCGACAATTGCGACAAACACGCCGCCGAGCGCGCCCCCGAGCGCGATCATCATGTAGAAGCTGGTCAGGTAGCGTGGATCGGGCTTCAGCCGCGCCAGTTCGCCGTTACAGACCATGCAGCCGACGAAGAGCGCCGCCACGAAGGTGGGGATGGCCCACGCGATGTTGGGATTGCCCTCGTTCACGTAAATCGCATAGGCCGCGCCTTCCAGCGCGATTACCAGCAGCGGAAGGAAAACGCCGCGATGGTAGGCCTTCTCGCGTTCGAAGCACAGGATGAAACTGAGCAGGTAGACGCTGAGCGGCAGCACCCAGAGAAACGGGATGGGCGCGACGTTTTGGCTCAGGTGATTGGTGATGGCGAGCAGCAGCGTGGAGGCGCAGGCGGAGAGCGCGATCCAGAGGACGCGTGTAGTCCAGGTAGGCGCCGGCGTTTGAGACGGGCTTGGCGATGCCGCGGCAGTTGTTGGTTGTTGGTTTTTGGCCGACCCGAGGGCGCTCCAGGCAATCGCCGCGCAGGCCAGCGCAAACACTATGTAGATGCCCGACCATCCGTAAGCTTGTCCGTGCGTGGTGAACACGGGTTCGATCAACACTGGATAACTCAACAGCGCGAGCAGCGATCCGAAATTCGAAAGGGCGAACAGGCGATAAGGGATAGCGCCGGGCTTGGCCGCCACGTACCAGGCTTGCAGCAACGGGCTGGTAGTGGAAAGCAAAATGTAGGGCAGGCCGATGGTGACCGCCAGGAGCACGAGAATGCGCAGCGAAGGGTCGCCGGCTTCCGACGGTTTCCAGCGTGGCGATGGCAGGATGGGCAGCAGGGCCAGGCTCACCGCCATCAGTGCGACATGCAGCATGGCCTGTTTTTTGGGTCTGAGCCAGGTGGTGGACCAATGCGCGTACAAGTAACCCGCCAGGAGCGCCGCTTGAAAAAACAGCAGGCAGGTGCTCCAGACCGCGGCCGATCCGCCGAACCACGGCAGGATGATCTTGCCGATCATGGGCTGCACGGCGAAGAGCAGAAACGCGCTCAGGAAAATCGTGCAGGCATATACGAGCATTGCGACGTAAAAAGAATGATCGCACAAGGCGCAAGGCCGCGCGATTCCCTCCAATCCATATGCTAGACTCTAGGCGGATTGCGACTCGCCCCCGTCGACTACCTGATCCTGTCGCTGTATTTCGCCTTTGTCCTTTGCATCGGCTGGATCGTCAAACGCAAGATCTCGACCAGCGGCGATTTCCTGACTTCCGGCCGCTCAGTCCCGGTGTGGATCACCAGCCTGGCCTTTATCGCCGCCAATCTGGGCGCACAGGAAGTGATCGGCATGTGCGCGTCCGGGCGCCAAATACGGCATCATGACCGCGCACTTTTATTGGATCGGCGCGGTGCCGGCCATGCTGTTCGTCGGCGTTTTCATGATGCCGTTTTACTACGGCAGCCGCGCTCGCAGCGTGCCCGAATATCTGAAGCTGCGCTTCGACGAGAAGACGCGCGCGCTGAACGCCTCACTTTCGCCGTGATGACCATGTTCTCGTCCGGCATTTCCATGTACGCGCTGGGACTGCTGCTTCGAATTGGTGCTGGGCTGGAGCTTCACCGCCTCGGTGCTGCTCTCGGCCGCGATCGTTCTGGTCTACACGTTCCTGGGCGGACTCACCAGCGCCATCTACAACGAAGTGCTGCAATTCTTCCTCATCGTTCTCGGCTTTGCGCCGCTCGCGATTTTGGCGGTGATGAAGAGCGGCGGCTGGAGCGGCATGGCGGCGCGCATTGCCCGCCGGTGATGACGCACACCTGGACGCTACACGGCGAAGCGCGTCCGAGAATCCCATGGGCGTGGAAGTGTTCGGCTTGGTGGCGGGGCTGGGTTTCGTGCTCTCGTTCGGCTATTGGTGCACGGATTTTCTGGTGGTGCAGCGCGCCATGGCCGCGGATTCCATGTCGGCGGCGCGGCGCACGCCGCTGATCGCGGCCTTTCCGAAAATGCTGATGCCGTTTATCGTGATTGTGCCCGGCATCGCCGCCCTGGCGCTGTCGCACATGGCGCTGGGCTATTCGCATCCCGCTGAAGCCGGACGGCGGGCCGGATTACGACCAGGCGCTCACCACGCTGATGGCGCAATTTTATCCTTCCGGCATGCTGGGCGTGGGCCTGACGGCGCTGATGGCGTCCTTCATGTCCGGCATGGCCGGCAACGTCACCGCCTTTAACACGGTGTGGACTTACGACATCTATCAAGGGCACATCCGCAAGCACGCGCCCGATTCGCACTACCTGAGGGTGGGCCGCGTCACCACCGTGGTGGGCGTCGCGCTGTCCATTCGGGCACGGCTACCTGGCCAGCCACTTCAACAACATCATGGATCTTCTGCAACTGGTTTTCGGCTTCGTCAACGCGCCGCTGTTCGCCACATTCCTGCTCGGAATGTTTTGGAAGCGCGCCACCGGCCATGGCGCCTTCTGCGGGATTGCTGGCCGGGACAGCCGCGGCCGCCGCGACGCACGGCTTGACGCTGGCGGAAAGCAAAGGCGGATGGCTGGGAGCGACGCTTCACACGTTTCCCTCCACCATGGCGCAGAATTTCTGGATCGCCATCTTCGCCTGGTCGACGTGCTTCGTGGTAACCGCGGTGGTGAGTCTGATGTCGGCGCCGAAGGCGGAATCGGCGCTGCATAATCTGGTCTACGGACTTACTGAAATCCCGCACGAAGACGTGCCCTGGTACAAACGGCCCGCTCCGGTGGCTCTGATCGTAGTGGCGGCGCTGGTGGTGTTGAATGTGGTGTTCTGGTGATATGAGCGATCTGCGCGTCACAATCGGCGGCTTTTTCGTGTTGGCGGGCGGGATCGTCAGCGCCACGGGCCTGGCCGCGGATTATCACGCGCCGCTTGAATCGGCCAACGTCAATCTCTATTGCGGCGCCGCAATGCTGATCTTCGGAGCGGTCATGCTGTTGCTGGCCTGGCACAAGTCGCGATGAAGACCGAGACAGACCCGGTGCTTCAGCGGGAACTGGCCTATTACGAAAACCTCTACAGCACGTATGGCCCGGGGATGTTCGCCCAGCCGGGCGTGGTTTTGTTTCGCCGCTATCTGGCGCGGAGAATTCTAGAAGCTACCGGCGCCGGCGCTGGATCGCGCGTGTTGAGCATTGGCTGCGGCATCGGCGATACGGAGTTGCTGCTGGCACCGCATGTCGCGCACGTCACGGGCGTGGACCTTTCACCAGCGGCGATCGCGGAGGCGCGCCGGGCAGCGGCCGCGGCAAGCATAACGAACGCTCGATTCGTTGGCGGAACATGGCAGACTGCGGCCCCTGAAGACGCGCCGTTCGACGCGGTGGTGGCGATCTTCTTCCTGCATCATTTGCCGGATAAAGATCTAGATGCGTTTCCCATCCAACTGATGCGGCTCTTGCGCCCTGGCGGCGTATTCTACGCGCTGGACCCGAGCGCCCGGCGCCTGTCGGGTTTTTTCGGCCAACTACTTGTTCCCAAATTAATGGAGAAATATCAGACTGAAGACGAGCGCCAGCTTTTGCCGAATTCCACCGCTGCGCCGTTCCGAGCCGCGGGCTTCAACACCACGACGCGCTGGTTCGATTTCACATCTACGCCGCTGGCCGGATTATTCCCGTCCTGGGGCGCCGGGTATCGGCTGGCGCGCGGGTTGGACGAAGCGCTCACGCGCGTGCCGTTGCTGCGCGAACTTAGCAGTAACTTCGAATTGATCGCCCGACGCTAACGCCCGCGCACGGCCTCCGGGAGCGATACATGGTTGTCTGCGAGAATGGTGCCCGTCGCGCGCTCCAAGGCAGCCCGCGCCTTCAAATAAGCGCTCTTCGCTACCACTACCGTGGATTTGGCCTGCGCCAGATAGCTCTCGTATTGAATGATGAAAAAGCTGGTGGATGCGCCAACTTCAAACTTGGCCTGCTCAGCTTCCAGCGACTCTTGCTGCAGGGCCTGCGTCTGGACGGCCGCGTCATAAGATGCGCGGGCACGACGCATGGCGATAACCGCGTCCTCCACCTCGAGCTGCGCCTGCTTGCGTAGCTGTTGTTGCAGGACCTGGCTCTGCCGCAGCAGGATCTCGTCGCGAGTGACGTCGGCCTGAGCGATGCGATTGCGCAAGGGCAGATTGATGTTGAGGCCGACACCGTAGGAAGGGTACTTGCGCGTAGCCAGTTGATCGAGCGCGTTGCCGTATCCGCCGGTCAAGGACGAATCAATGGGCGGAACTAGCGGATTGAGCTGCGCCGCCAGAGCGTTGTTTTGAGCGGTACCCACCAAGTCGATCTGCGGGCGCAATTCATTGCGCGATCCCTCCAAACTGATTTGCGTGTTGTCCACCTGCACGCCGGCCTGCGCCAAATCGGGCCGATTGGCGAACGCCAAAGAGACCAGCTCCTGCAGGGGACGCGTGTCCTCCGTTCCAGGAACGTCGATTGTATCGGTGGGAATAATGCGCGCATTCAGTATTTCGGGATCGTTATCGGTGCGGCGCGTGATTATATTCTTGACGACCGCTTCCTGCTCCTCCAGCAGCCCGCGCGAGTTGATCAGATCCTGGCGGATGGAAGACACCTGCGCATTGGCGCGCGTCAGTTCGACGGGCGCCTGAGTGCCTTCATCCACCTCGGCTTTGGTATCGGTGTAGAGCTTCTCAGCGGAGGCCAGAGTTTCTTCCTTCACCTTCACGTCTTCATACAGGGCCACCAGATCTGTGTAGAGGCGCACCACGCCATAAACGGTAGCGATGAGCTGCTGCTGCACCAACAGATTCGCGATCTTTTTCTCATTTTTCGAGATCCGTATGAAGCGGCGATTCACCGCCAGGCCGAACCCGCGCAGCAGCGGCTGGGTCACTGTGAACCCGAGATTCGAGGTGGTATAGGGACTAAAGGCGCTCTGCAATGAGTTGGTTGTGTTGTACGAATTGTTGAATCCCACACTGAGAGCTGTTCCCGGGCCAAAGCCCTGGGTATAGCCGACGTTATAGTTGGCATTGTTGCCGGTGAGCGCGTTGATGCCATAGGCTGCCGGATCAATATCGGGCACGGTCGAGCGCGTCCAATTGACTTGTCCTGTGATCGCGGGATCAAACTGCGGAAGTGGCGGACCTAAGGAGAGCGGAATGGCCTGCAGCAGGCCCAGGTTATCTTGCGCTTCAGACAGCGCCCCGAGCTCTGACGGATTCGTGGGAACCGATCCCGCGCTGATGCTAGGCGTTGCCGCGGCGGTCACCAGGGGGCTGTTCGGTCCGCCCACTCCCACGGGCGCTTCGAACACGATATAGGTCAGTCCGCGCACCACGCCACCGCCTTTGGCGCGGAGCAACTCCGTGTCGGCGGCCGGCAAAGCATAACGCTCCAGTTCGATATCGAGGTTGTTTTCGATGGCCAGAGCGACCGCGTCCGGGAGCGAAAGATAAATGTTGCCGGATCGCAGCACCTGGCGAATTCGCGGCGAGTTGGACAGATCCAAGGGCGCCATGGGATGTTCCACATAAGCGTTCTTCAACCAGCCAGGGATCTCCGCGGCGACGCCGGAGGGCGAGAGCAGGAGCAAACAGAGAAATACGGCGCTGGGCTTTTTTATGCTGATCTTCTTCATGATGCGTGTTCTTTCAGGGTACGGCAGAGGACGGCGAGATACCGCTTCCTTACGGTCGCGGCTCGGTAACGCGCGGCTCGGTACTGAGCCGCGCGCGTTAGCAAGCCGTTGTTGGTTTTGTCCAGCACCCTGCTAGCGCGAGCTTTTCGGTCCGCCCGTGTCACCCGATGCCGTGAAGACCGGATGAACTTTCGCGCCTTCCTGGACCGCATCGTTGGGATTCGCAACCACCCGCTGCCCGGCGCTTAGCCCGGAGAGGATTTCGATCTCGCTTCCATAATCCCGGCCGATGACGACGCGCTGGAAATGAACGGCATTGTTGGAGTCGAGCACGGCCACCATGGTCCCCTCCGGACGCACCGAAAGCGTATTGCTCGGGAGCAGCACCGGCGGATCTTTCCGCGGAAGATGCAGGTCCACCTCAACATACATGCCTGGCAGCAGCTTACCTTCCGGATTCGGCACCTGAACTTCCACCAGCAGCGTTCGGCTGGCAGGATCCAAGGCATTCGCCGTGCGCGTGACGGCACCGGAGAACTTGCGCTCCGGAAGCTCGGGCGTGGCCAGCGTGGCCGTCTGTCCGACGTGCACATCCGAGGCGCTGGATTGCGGGACGTTCAAGTAAGTGCGCAGCAGATTGGTTTGGGCGATGCGAAACAGCAGGGTGCTGCCGGTGTTGACTAGCGTTCCGACATCCACGTTGCGCAGCGTCACCACGCCAGCGAACGGCGCTTTCACCTTAAGATAGCCCTGCATTTCGCTCAGGCGCCCCACGGCGGCCTGCATCGCGGCGATGTTTCCTTTGGCGGCGTCCACGGCCCGCTCCAACGCCTTCACGTTGGCGGACTGGGCCTGATATTGCGCTTGATACTGATCGTTGTCCTGCTTGGAAACAGCGCCGCGCTTCACCAGGTTGTCCCAGCGGGTGGCGGTTACTTTAGCGATGGATTCGTTCGCCTTGCCCTGTTCCAGGGCCGCGTCGGCGCGCGCCAGATCCGCCTGAGCCTGCTCTACCGATGCTTGCGCCTGCCGCACCTGCTGATCCAGATCCGGCGCCTCCACTTCGGCTAGCAGTTGCCCGGCTGCAACGCGATCGCCGATGTCCACATAGCGGCGTTTGACATAGCCCTCGGCGCGCGCCAGGATGGGCGCTTCCGTGACGGCCTGAATATTGCCGGGCAGAAGCAAGTCGCCCATGGCCGAGGCCATCTTCGCGGCGACTACGGTCACGTCAGGCAGCGACTCGCGGGCTACGCTGGCTTCTGCCGTGATCTGCATGTCCCGGCGATGATGGGGAATGTAGCCGCCAAAGAATGCGGCCAGAAAGATGGCTGCCGCAATCAGCAGCAACAATGCAATCCTGCCGCCGGAAGGCCGTTTAGGATGCTCCAGCGCCGAGTGCGCGTCATGTGGCTTGTTTTGCTCCAGTTGCCGCTTCAGCCGCTCGATTTCGGCGCGCAACTCTTCTTCGGTGGCCGTGGTGGAACGCTCGGGCGGATTATCGGGTTCGTCAATGGTCGGTGATGTCATTTTAAAAAATCTGGAATTCGGATTCGGGCAGCCCTTCGCGCTCTTCTTCCTCTATCTGCCGGTCGTGATCGATGGGCGCTTCGATGCGCAGGTAGCTATAGATGATCGGCACAATCAGCAACGTCGTAACGGTGGCCAGCAGCAACCCGCCGATCACGGCCCGGCCCAGCGGCGAGTTTTGCTCGGCGCCCTCGCCGATTCCGAGCGCCATCGGAAGCATCCCCAGGATCATGGCGGCCGCCGTCATCAGCACCGGCCGCAGGCGCGTGTATCCGGCCGAAAGCGCCGCCGCTCGCGCGCCCTTACCTTCCATTCTTTCGTCATTTGCGAAGACCACCATTAGAATACTGTTGGCGGTGGCGACTCCGATACACATGATCGCGCCCATTAACGACGGAACATTGAGCGTGGTCTGAGTCACGTACAGCATCCACAGGATGCCAGCCAGCGCGCCGGGGAGCGCACTCAGAATGATGAACGGATCCACCCAAGACTGAAAATTCACCGCCATTAACAGGTATACCAGAACAATTGCCGCGATCAGACCCAAGCCGAGGCGATAGAAGGAACTCTGCATGGTGGCGGCCTGCCCGCGAAGAAAGATTTGCGTTGTAGCAGGAACCTTGGTGTTCGCAATTATCTTTTCCACTTGCGTGGCTACTCCGCCCAGGTCCCGGCGGTCGATGTTCGCGTATACGTCAAAAACCGGCTGTACGTTGTAATGATTCGCGATCTCGGGCCCGGTGCTGTGTTCGATGGTGGCAACGTTTGACAGCAATTGCGTTTGGTAGGGCAGAGTGCCCGGATTGCCGTAAGCCGCCGAGCTCTGATTCGGCGCTGCTCCGGTGGCGGCGTCGCCCTGGTTAGCCGCGCCTTCGGTGGCGCCGGGAGTATTGAATGCCACCGCCGAGCCGGTGGAGATCGGCGTTCGCATCAGTTTGTCGAGGGAATCCAGCTTGTATTGCGGCGTCTGGATCAGGACGTTGTAGCTTACGCCGTTCTTCCAGTTGAGCCAGAAGTTGGGGGCCACCTGGCTGCTGCCGCTCAACGAGATCAGCAAGCTGCTGGCGACGTTGCTCTGCGTGAGGCCAAGCTGGCCGGCCTTGATGCGATCTACATTGATGCGTAGCTCGGGCGCGTCCACCACTTGATGAATGTGGACGTCGGCGGCGCCGGGAATGCGCGCGATTTGCGCGGACAAACGCCTGGCAATCTCGTAATTCGGCCCTGAGTCGCGGCCGGTGATTTGCACGTCGATGGGCGCCGGCAGCCCGGAATTCAGAATCTGATTGGTGATATTGGCCGCTTCGAAGAAGATGACGATGTCCGGAAACTTCTCGTGCAGCCGCTTGCGCAGACGTTGAGTGGTGATCTCGGTGGGGGAGTGGTCGGGGGTGAGTGAGATGAGAATGTCGCCGTCATTCTCCCCGATCACCGTGCTGTCTCCAAAGGCCAGATTAAACCCGCCGGGAGGCACCCCGATATTGTCCAGAATGGTGTCCAGTTCGCTCGCTGGGATCACAGCGCGGATTTCCCTCTCAATTTCAGCGAAGATCAACTCGGTTCTCTCGATGCGCGTTCCAGCCGGCGCTTGAGCGTGTAGACGAATCTGTCCGGAATCCACAGTGGGGAAGAAATCCCTGCCCACCAAATAAACCAAACCCAAGGAGCCCAGGGAAAAAATCAGGAATACGGCGAGCACCGGCCCGCGATGATCCAGCGCCCAGTCGAGCAAACCAGTGTACGCGGCGCGAAAACGCTCGAAGCTGCGGTTAAAAGCGAAATGGACGCGCCAAATGATGGAGTGGCCTTCAGCGGTGCCGCCCTCGCCGTGCTCGCCGGATCGATACATATCCACTTCCGGCTTTAGCATGTAATGCACCATGGTGGGAATCAGCGTGCGCGACAGCATGTACGACGCGAGCATCGCGAACACCACGGCCAGCGCGAGCGGAGTGAATAGAAACTTGGCAGCGCCCGTTAACAGCAGCACTGGCGCGAACACAATGCAGATGGAGAGCGTGGAAACGAAGGCCGGGATCGCGATCTGTTGCGCGCCGTCCAGCACCGCCCGAACCAGAGGCTTCTTCATGGCCAGATTGCGATGGGTGTTTTCAATTTCGACCGTGGCGTCGTCCACCAGGATGCCGACCGCCAGCGCCAACCCGCCCAGCGTCATCACGTTGATGGTGTGGCCCATCAGCTTCAAGATGATGAGCGATGTCAAAATGGACAACGGAATCGAGATACAAACGATCACTGTGCTGCGCCAGCTTCCCAGAAACAGGAGGATCATCAAGCCGGTGAGCAGTGCGGCGATCGCGGCTTCTCTCACTACGCCATTAATGGAAGCGCGCACGAATAACGACTGGTCGAAGAGTTGCCGCACCGTCAACCCTGGCGGCATGGCGGCTTCAATTCTAGGCAGCACAGCCTTCACCTTATTCACGATGTCGAGCGTGGAAGCTTGTCCGTTACGCAGGATGGTGAGCAGCGCTCCGCGCGTTCCGTTGATGCGTACAATATTGGTCTGGACCGAGAATCCATCCCGCACGGTGGCTACGTCTTTCAAGTAAACCGTGGCGCCGTTGACCGTCTTGACGGGCAGATTATTCAAGTCGCTGAGGATCTCGGGACTGCTGTTCACGCGCACCGCGTACTCGGTGTCGCCAACCTTGATGGTGCCGGCTGGTACGATCAGGTTTTGTTGACTGAATGCGGCGGAGATGTCGATCGGTGATAACTGCTTGGCATAAAGAGCGTTCGGATCGAGATCCACTACCACCTGACGCTGTTTGCCGCCGTACGGACCCGGCACAGCTGCGCCCTGAACGGTGGCCAGCGGTGTCCGGATGAAATTATTCCCATAGTCTTGGATTTCCTGCTCGCTCAACGTCTTGCTTTCCAAGCCCAATTGGAGGATCGGCACGCTGGACGCGTCATACTTGAGTACGTTGGGCGGAAAAATTCCGGGCGGCATGGCGCGCACCACCACGTTCGCGATGGCCGAGATCTGAGACATCGCCAGGTCGATTTTTACGTTGGGCTGAAAATAGACGCGCACCACTGACACGCCATAATACGATTGCGACTCGATGTGCTCGATGTCGTTGACGGTAGTGGTCATGCCGCGTTCGAAGACCGTAAGAATGCGGCTCTCCATCTCCGAGGGCGACATTCCGGCGTAGTTCCAGACCACGCTAACAACGGGGATGTCGATGTAAGGAAAGATGTCGATCGGCATCGTGATGATAGCTGCAACTCCAAGCAGCAGAATGGCTACCGACATCACGACAAACGTATAGGGACGGCGAAGGGCTAGTCTTACTATCCACATACAGAACTCAAGCTATATGGTATTAAGAAAGATGATTTCGTGGCTCCTGAAGTTAGTGGCCCTTTGGGGCTACGGGAACCATACGGTGGCCGTATTCTATTCATTTGAGGATACTTGCAGCGCAAGTCCGCAGAAGAGGGCGCTATGCGCTGAGCGGATTCAACCACCGCAGATCCGGAAAGCGGCGGAAGTTATGGTCCGTGGACGCCAGCGAGGCCCCGTACTCAATCGCAAGCGCGGCAAGGACCGCGTCGGTTACCAGCGGACCGATTGCGCCGTGGTCGCTGACAAGTTTTTCCAGAATCTCCGCATGACGTGGTCCCGGGTGCAACGCAATTACGCCGGGTTGCGCCAGCCATTCGCCAACAATCGCAAATGCGTCCTTGGCTGGTCGCGGATTAGGCCAAATTCTTGAATTAGTGCTGATACGAATGAATGCCCAGATTGTGACCCATGGCAAGCCGACCGTTTCACGACTCTCCAGGAGCTCCCCAAGCCACTCTGCAGCCATCCCTTGCTGCGGTGCATTCGAGTTGTACGCATACAGAAGCAGGTTGGCATCCAAGATGGTCATCGATGCCGTTCGCCCTCGCCGTATTCGATGAGTGACTCGATATTGTCATAGTTCAGCCCCGGTTTGTGACCCATGGCAGTGGGTTTGATTCCGAGCACACGGCGGCGCGGCTGGTTGTCGATACCCACCAACGCCGCTCGCAGCAGATCATTGAGCGTGTTCCGGAACGACGCTCCCCGGGACTGGCTCTCACGTTTAACTCGGGCCACCACGTCGTCATCGAGCGTAACGGTGGTTCTGATGCTCATGATGCTCTTATTGTAGCATCAGAGGCATCACCTAAGAACGCCGCTCGTTACTCCTGGCGCAGGGCCGTCATGGGATCCACGCGGCTGGCGCGCCTCGCCGGCAGAAAGCTCGCGAAAAGCCCGGCGGCCACCAGAACCGAAATCATGATGGCGAAGGTCGGGGGCTCGGTGGAGCGAACGCCGGGCACCAGCCGCTCCAACAGCCGTGCCGCAGCGAAAGCGGTCGCGAGTCCGATTCCGACGCCCACGAAAATCATCCGAAGACTCTGGCCGAGCACCAGCCGCACAACATCGCGAGCGGTCGCGCCGAGTGCCATCCGCAGGCCGATTTCCGGGACGCGCTGGCTGGTAACGTAAGCCAGGACGCCATAGATTCCGATGCACGCCAGCAGCAGTGCCAAGCCGGCGAATATGCCGAACAACATCAAAAGGAATCGTTGCCGGGCGAGCGAGCCAGCGGCCAGCTGCTCCATGGTACGAACCTCGTAGATAACTTGATCGCCCGTGACTCCGCGCACTGCGCGTCGCAGCGGGTCTACTAGACTGACTGGCGGCACACTGGTGCGGATGGCGATCGACATAAGCTCGGACCAACGGCGCAACAGCCCATCCGGAACCTGGGCAAAAGGATAATAAAGCTGATCGCGCACCTGCGCTTGATCGTCGCCGGCCAGCCCCCAGTGGCGGACATGACCCACCACACCCACCACCCGAACCGGCATCGGACCCATGTCGGGAACCCACAGGCGCTTCCCCACTGCCTCCTGTCCGCCGAAAGCGTGCTGCGCCAAAACATCGTCAATCACCACCACGGGCTCGCTCTCCATGCGATCGTGATCACTGATGAACCGGCCTTTGCAGCAGCGGGATCCCCATCACCTTCAGATAATCCGGCGTCACGGAAGTGGCCAATGTGGCGGGCTGCTTGATTTTCCGGCGGCACGTCCGCCGTGGTCCAGTAACCGAGTTCGTTGACGCCTTCGCGCATCGGGACAGTATCCACCATCGCCACCGACTGCACTCCCGGCACGCCGCGGCCACGCTCCAGGACGTCTTTCCAGGCCGCGCGTATCTGTTCCGGGTTGGCGAGGGTGCCAGGCGAGAGCGCCATCCGGGTGACCAACACGTTGCGAATGTCCAGACCTGGCTGTAGGGATGACAGCCGTAGCAGCGTGCGCCCGAGTATGCCGGCGGCCACCAACAGCACCACCGCCAGCGCCATTTCCGACATGACGAAAACGCTTTGCAGACGGTGCGAGTTTCCTGTAACGGTCCGCGCCCCGGCACGCAATGTCTGCTCCAGTTTCTGAGCGGGAGCGCGCAGGGCAGGCGCCAGCCCGAAGAGCAGACCGCTCGCGAGAGACACGGCAATCGCGAATAACAGCACATGCCAATCGATCTGGACTTCGTCGGCGCGTGGCAAGCTGCCAGGCCAGAACAAGATGAACGGTCGGATGCCGATGGCTGCAAGCAAGACGCCCAGCGCGCCTCCGGCCAGCCCCAGCACTGCGCTCTCAGTGAGACATTGGCGCACCAAACGGCTCCGCGCGGCCCCCAGCGCCATGCGCATGGCAAGTTCGCGTTCGCGCGAAACCGCGCGCGCCAGCAGCAGGCTGGCTACGTTTGCGCATGCGATCAACAGGACCAGACTGACGGCGCCCAGCAGCAACCATAGCGTGGACCGGACATCTCCGACGTCGGGACGCAGCGGCTGCGCCGCGAAGCTGCGGTCCTTATTCGTGTCCGGATATTGCTTCGGCGAGGTGACGGCCGATCGCGGCCAGTTCCGCCTGCGCCTGCAATAGCGTGGCGCCGGGCCGCAGACGGGCGATCGTGGTAACCGGATGCGGTCCGCGGCGTTGCATATAACTCGCGGTGTTTTGGCCCATCGGCGTAAACACATCCGCTTCCTGTCCGAGCCGAAAACCCGCGCGCGCGATACCAACCACCGTGTAGCGCTTATCATCCAAGACCAGCGATGCGCCGAGCGCTGCCGGATTTCCTGCGAACTGGCGCTGCCACAAACTGTAGCCGAGGATCGCCACCGGTGCGCCGCCCGGACGGTCTTCTTCCGGCAGGAACGCGCGCCCGCGAGACAGCGGCACGCCCAGTACGGAAAACAGGTTGGACGAGGACTTGAATTCCTCAACGTGTTCGGCTTCTCCGGGTTCGCTCATGGTGCCCGAATCGTAGATCCACCCTGCGACAGCCAACGAGCGGCTTTCGCGCTGGCAATCCAGAAAGTCGAGGTACGCAAGATTCTGTTGGCCATACAAAGCGACGTTCCAGGTCTCGGTCTGTCCGTGCACCGCCACCAGCCGGCTCGGATCCGGATAAGGCAGCGGCTTCAGCAGAACACCATTGACGAGCGTGAACATGACGGTGGTTGCGCCGATGCCGAGAGCCAGGGTGCATAGCGTGACGGCCGCAAATCCCGGCTTGTGGCGCAAGGTGCGAAGCGTGTAGCGGAAGTCCTGCAGCAGATCCTCCAGCCAGCGCGTGCCGCGGGCGTCCCGGCATTGCTCCTTCACCTGCTCGGGACCGCCCAGAGCCAGCCTGGCTGCGCGGCGTGCTTCATCGGGTGGATGGCCACGCGCGATCAGATCGGCGGCGTGTTCCTCAAGGTGAAAGCGCAGTTCTTTTTCGAGTTGCTCTTCCATCCGCGTTCGGTGGAACAGCCGTTGCCACCACCTCATTCCGCGCCTCCCTCGGACATTCCGAGGATCAGCCCGACAGCTTCCGTCAGTCGCTGCCAGCTCGCGGCTTCCGTTTCGAGTTGCGCCCGGCCTTTGCGCGTCAGCCGGTAAAACTTGGCCTCACGCCCGGTCTCGGTCTCCTGCCAGTCGGCCGCCAGGAGGCCGCGATTTTCCAGCCGATGCAAGGCCGGGTAGAGCGACCCTTGCGGCACCTGCACCACATCGCGCGAGACCTGTTGCAGCCGCTGCGCGATGGCGTAGCCGTGCACCGGGCCCAGGCCGACAACTTTCAGGATCAACAAATCCAAGGTGCCTTGCGGGAGATCCGATTTGGCTGTCATTGGCCTATACCTCGATCTTCTACATCTTTAACACACAACGTGCAGAAGCGCAAGGCATGGCGAGGACATCCGCTGAACGTCATCCCGCGGTGACACATTCTGACGGGCGGGCGCGCTCCGTCCCCTTGATTGTGCATACAATCATATGTACACTGGAGTTGTGGCGTTCGAATGGGATCCCAATAAGGCCCTGGCGAACGCTCGAAAGCACGGGGTGCAGTTTACGGAAGCGCTCGCCGTATTTGACGACGACTGCGCGGTCACGGTCATGGACGATGAAAGCGATTCGGGCGAGCAGCGGTTCGTGACTCTCGGTGTGGGGCTCAAAGGGCGCGTCCTTACCGTTGTGTACTGCTACACCGGCGATAATATCCGAATCATCTCAGCTCGAGCGGCCGAACGGCTCGAACGCCAACAATACGAGGCACAACGATGAAGAACTCTTATGATTTCAGCAAAGGCAAGCGCGGCCGTGTCGTCGCCGCGGCACCGTTAGAACCCGGAAAGGTGCGCATCACCATTCGGCTCGATGAAGATTTGGTCGATCATTTCGGAGCCATCGCTGATCGGTCCGGCGGAAAGGTTGGCTACCAGACTCTCATCAATTCGGCTCTTCGTGAATACGTCGAGGGGAAAACGCCAAAGTGGGAGGAAACCCTCCGGCGTATTATGCGAGAAGAAATCGGCGAGAAGCAGCGCGGTCCAACGCAGCGCCGTCGTGCTCGTCCAGTGTAATCCTCCAATGTGGCGCACGCACTCCTGCGGGCACCGTTACAAATGAATGATCCCGCGCTGGATCGCGGCCGTCGCCGCTTGCGTCCGATCGTCCACGCTCAGCTTGCTCAAGATGTTCTTCACGTGATTCTTCACGGTATGTTCGGCGATGCCGAGCTGATAGGCGATCTGCTTATTCCCGAGGCCCTTCACGATCAGCGCCAGCACTTCCATCTCCCGCGCGCTCAAACCAGCCGGCAGCGTGCTGGATTCAAGCGCGGCGGAAACACTCGCGGGTAAGTATTTCCCGCCGGCGTGGACGGCGTGAATGGCCCGGATCAGCTCGTCGTGCAATACATCTTTGGTCAAATACGCCCGCGCTCCCGCTTGCAAGGCGCGGCGGATGTCTTCGTCGCCGCCGTAGGTGCTCAGGGCGATGATGCTGGCATCCGCGAACTCGGCGCGAATCGCGACGATCGCCTCAACTCCGTTCATCATCGGCATGCGCACATCCATCAAAGTAACGTCGGGACGGTGTTTGCGGTACAGCTCCACGGCCTGCGTTCCGTTGGCCGCCTCACCCACCACCGTCATGTCCGGCTGCGTGTTGAGGATGGTCTTCACGCCCACGCGTGCGATCAGGTGATCCTCGGCGATGACGATTCTGATCGGATTTTCCGCGCTCACGAGAGCGGCACCGTCACGTGTACTTCGGTCCCCTGGCCAAGTTCGCTGTGCAGTTGCAGCTCGCCACCCAGACGCTGGGCGCGTTCGCGCATGCCCAACAGGCCGAAGTGCCCGCCGACCTCGGAAAACGCTTCATCCTGCTCGAAGCCCTGGCCATTGTCGGCCACTCGCAAACTCAGCTTTCGGCTGGCCATCGCGAGATGGATTCGCACCTGGCTGGCGTGCGCGTGCTTTACGGCGTTGGTGACGGCTTCCTGCGCGATCCGCAGAAGGTGTTGCTCGGTTTCTTCCGGCAGCGGACGATTCTCGCCTTCCACATCCACGCGAATGTGTACCGTGGAACCCGCGGTCCATTGGGGTGCGGCTTCCGAGAGCGCGGCCGGCAGATCGTGACCTTCCAGCGCCGACGCGCGCAGATCCATCACCGACCGGCGGGCCTCGGTCAAACTGTGCCGCACCATCTTACGCGCCAGGTCCAAATGCTTGCGCGCCACATCCACATGGCCGTTGAGCGTAAGCGCGACGGCGTCCAGTTGCGACGAAATTCCGACGAAGCCTTGCGCCAGCGTGTCGTGTATTTCGCGGGCCAGCCTGCCACGCTCCTCCAACACCAGCGAGAAACGCTGGCGAATCTGGCGCAGCCGCAAGTTGTACAAGCCCCAAATTCCTGCGGCAGCCAGGGCAGCGCAGAAATAGCGGAACCAGGCAGTCTCGTAGAAGTGCGGAAGCAATTCAAAGGCGAACGAGGATTCGCCCAACGGCCCGTCCGGAACGCCGGCGCGCACAGTGAAGCGATACCGTCCGTGCGGCAGGCTGTTGTAATTTGTCACGCGCCGCGGAACCGACCTCACCCACTCGCCATCCAGTCCTTCCAGCCGATAGGAGTAGCGCACGCGTTCGGGGGCGCTGAGATAGATGCCTGTGTATCGGAACTGCATGCGGTCGTTGCCCGGCGCCAGTCGCGCGCCCTCGGCGAGGGAGATAGGACGCCCGTCCACGGCGACTTCCAGCAAATGAACCACCGGTGCCGCGATGCTAGCAGGACGATCCTTCGGATCGAGCACCGCCAAGCCCTGGCTGGTGGGAAACCACAGCCGTCCATCGCTGCTCATGGTCCCACCACCACTGGTCGGATAGCCTGGAGCGCACTGCGCGCTGCGCAGCCCGTCGGCCACGCCGTAGTTCACGGGCTGGACTTTTTGAATCTTGCCGCTGACCAAATCCCAAATGTCTTGTTTGCGGATGCGGCAGATGCCGCGCGTAGTGCTCAGCCACAACCACCCACGGCGGTCATCCTCAATGTGCGAAACGTTATCGCTCAACAGGCCGTCGCGCACCGTGACATGGAAGAATTGGCCGTTTCGCAGCGCGTCCAGCCCGCCGCCGAACGTGCCGATCCATAGCGTCCCGTCGGTGCCTTCCACCAACGATCGAATCTGATTGCTCGAGAGGCCATCGGCGACGGTGTAGAGACGCAGCTTGCCTGGGTCAGATCCAGTATGATCGAGGCGCCACAGTCCCTCGCCATAGGTGCCCGCCCACAGACTGCCATCGTGCGTCTCGCACAACACCACGGCGTCGTCATTGAGTTGTGAACCGCCCGGAATCACGACTCGCGAGTGGCCGCCTTCGAGCTCGCTCACGCCGGCCGGTGAAGCCACCCAAAGCTTGCCGCGGTGGTCCTCCAGAAAATCGAACACCACCCGGCGGTTGAGCGGATCGTTCAAAACTTGATTGACGAAATGATCGTCGTGCAAGCGGCTCGGCCCGCCGCGAGCGGCAATCAGCAAGTCGCCCTGGCGATCCTCGCGAATGGAGAAGATCTCGTTGCTCGGCAGGCCGTCTTTCTGCGTATACACGCGCGCCGGTTTTCCATCGGCGAGCTGCACCAGGCCCCGATCGTGAAAGCCGACCCAAACCCGGCCGCGGTGATCCTGATAAACGGTGGTCGGCTCATCACTTGGCAGGCCTTCCGATTGGCCGTACATACTGAACAGATCATTGCGCAGGCGATTGAGCCCGGTGCTCATTCCCACCCACAGGTTGCCTTCGGTGTCTTCGTAGATGCAGCGCACCCACTCGCGCTCGTGCGAACTCGCTAATGGACTGCTGACGAAGCGCCCGTGCTCCAGCCGCGCAAGTCCGCCATCGGTTCCGGCCCAGAGATTTCCGTCGCGATCCTCCCACAGCGCGCGCACGAAGTTGTCGGGCAGACCGGCTTCGCTTCCGTAGCGCCGCAGTTTGCCGGATGGGCCGCGGGTCAGAATGCCGAAGCTGCCGGCCACCCAAAGGTTGCCTTCCCGGTCCTGTAATAGGGTGCTGGCGATGTCCCCGATCTCCGCCGGTTCGAATACCGGCACGAACCGGTCGCCTTCGCGCCGCGACACTCCTCCGAATCCAGCGACGTAAATTTCACCGTCGCGTCCGCAGTAGATCACGCGCAGCGCTTCGATGGGAAGGCCCTGGCGCGGGCTGTAATTGGTGAAGCGCTCGTCCTGGAAGCGGTTGACGTAGACGCCCGCCACCACCCAGATGGCGCCGGATTTGTCCTGTGTGATGGAGTTGATGGAGGTGTCGCTCAAGCCGTCTTTTTTCGTGAAGGTGGTGAATTTCCCGTTGCGATAACGGGTGAGACCGCCCAGCGTGCCGATCCACAGGCTCCCGTCCTGTGCCGCCCACAGCGCCGCGACACTGTTGCTCGGCAGCGCGCCGTTCTCTTTGTTGAACACCACGAAGTCGTAGCCGTCGAACTGCGCGAGGCCTTCGTCGGTGCCCAGCCACAGATAGCCGTCCTTGGTCTGCGCGATGGCGCGAACCGTGTCCTGCGGCAGGCCATGCTCCTGCGTCCACACCGTGCGTGTGTATTGCGACAGTGCGCGGCTGGGGTTCAAGGCTAGCGCGGGTCTAGTTAGCGCGGCTAGCGCGATAACGGCAAGAATAGCTTTGGCCCACACTTCCGAGTGTAAATGATTTGGCGCGGAGTCCGGCTGCGATGCGACGGCGGTCAGAGCAATGGCAGATATACGTCGGTAATCATTTCGTGATCCTGTATATTGGGCCCGACGTTGACGTAATGAAAAAAGATCGGGAAATCTCTTAAACCTTCCCCGCTCTTGGGAAACCAGACCTCGTAAATGTAGGGCGCCGCCGATATGTTCTCGCGCGAACCGAAATGCCGTACCATGGCACAGCGGCCGCCCGGGATGGTTTTATTCACCACGCCGTGCGTATTCGATGGAACGTCATGCTCCACTGAAATGCAGAAGTCGACGCGATACTCCTCAGGCGGCGTATTGCGCGGATCGTTGTAATGAACTCCGTAACTGCGATGCCGGTCCGGATGCAGGCGATTTGCCAGCCGCCATTCGATGAGCCGTCGAACGGTCTCGTGTTCGAGCTCAGGCGGCCCACGGTGCTCCAGGACGGCTACTTTAGTTTCGGGAAAATGAACGATTTGAACATTCACACCTCCGAGTGTAGATTATGTGGCGCGGAGCCCGGCCCGGCGTGTGCGAAAATATCCCGATAATGCCGAGGAGATCCGCCTTCATCCTGATTGCCGTTGCGGCAGCCTCCGTCAACGCGTCCGCTCAGTGGCTGAATTACCCCACGCCAGGAACTCCCCGCACGCGCGATGGCAAACCGAACCTCGCCGCTCCAGCCCCTCGCGCGTCCCATGGCAAGCCGGATCTGTCCGGCGTCTGGCAAGTGGAGCCCACGCCCGTCGAAGAAATGAAGCGCCGCTTCGGGGATTTGAGTTCAGACAGCGCCCTGGGGGACACTTCGGCCGCCTTCTCGAAATACCTCATCAGTATCCTCGTCGATTTCAAGCCCGACGAGTCGCCTCTCCGGCCCGAGTTCGCGGAGGTGGCTCGCCAACGGCGTGGCAAGGAAAGTCCGTTGGTGCAATGCCTGCCGATTGGAGTACCGGCGGACGACGTGCTCCCCGGTCCTTTCAAGATCATTCAAACGCCGGGACTCACTTTAATTCGAAATGAGTACGAGAACAGCTTTCGCCAGATATACACGGACGGCCGCAAGCCTCCGGCCGATCCCGAACCCTTATGGCTTGGATATTCTGTAGGGAAATGGGACGGCGATACGCTCCAAGTCGACACCGTGGGATTCAACGACAAGACCTGGCTGGATGGTCTCGGACATCCGCATAGCGAAGCCCTGCACGTGACGGAACGTTTCCACCGGCGCGATTTTGGCCACCTGGATGTGCAGGTCACGATCGACGATCCGAAGGTCTACACCATGTCATTCTCAGTCAAGTTTACGGAGCTTCTTCTTCCAGACAGCGACGTCGTCGACTACTTCTGCACCGAAAACGAAAAGGATCGATCTCACATAGCAGACAATTAAGCCCTATCCAGATCCGGCTAGGATATAATTTGGTTAGAAGTGGGTATGCGAAGAATATTCAAGTCGGCGCTCGTGCTGGCGATCGTTCTGCCGGCAACGACGCTGGCTCAGTATCCCTACAATTATCCCTACCCGCAGACGCGCCGTAACGGTACTCCTGGCACGCCCCATCCGCCCGCCTACAACGTGGCGGGCTCTTTTCACGGAAAGCTCAAGGAGCTGACCAGCAAAGAAGTCCTGATTGAGACCGAGGATGATCAAACCGTCTCAATCCATCGCTCGCGCAAGACCAAATTTCTGAAGGGTAAGGACTCAATTAAGGCGTCCGATATCGATTTGGAGACAATGGTCACTGTGGATGCCAGTGAAGATGTGGACCTCAAGCTAACAGCGGTCAGCGTGACTGTGGATCCGCCTCCGAAGAACAGCGAGACGACTCTCAAAAGCGCCGGCAGCAAGTAGCTCAGAGGCATGCATCGCCCGGGCGTTCTGATTTTCTGCCTTGTGCTAGCGGCCTGCGCGCCCTCCCCAAGCATTCCCTTGCGAGATCTGTCAGGCAACGAAGATCTTGGCCGGTTCAGATTGCAATCGGTGCATGGCGTGCGCGATGGCGATCGGATGGCCGTGCAGGTTGTGATCAGCGACAGCTCGTCGATCCTGACGCTCGATCTGCATTTCGCGATCGGCTCGCCGACCAAGCTGGAGTCGGGGACATGGCGCTGGCCGTATCCGACCGGCCTCCGCAAGGGTACTGTATCGGAGCGCTCCGTCACGTTTCTGGGCGGGCAGGACGGTCCGCCCAGCATCGGAGGCGCGTTTGATTTGACCGGCCCGGGTGGTTATTCGTACCGTGTCACGATCCCGCTCACGGTGTTGCCCCGATCTTTTCGACCCGCAACTTCAGACCAGCAACACCACTGACGCGCACCTGGCGCACCAGCCGGAACCGCGGCGGCGGCGATGGCATTCCAATATTCGCCTCGGACCAGCACTTGTCCCTCTGGTTCCAGCGCGGTCTGTGCGATTCCCAGTTCCCCGATCATTCCTTCCGGCCCGGTGAGGATTTTGTTGCGCCGCGCCTTAACCACGATCGAGACCAGAAACATCGTGATCGCCGCGAACGGGATCGCCACGGCCAGCGCGGTGGAAAGATGAATGCGCATCTCAGGCGGCCCGTTCACCAGCAGCAGCGCGCCCAGCACCATTGCGATGGTCCCGCCGATGCCGAGCATGCCGTGCGAGGCGAACTTCGCCTCCAATACGAACAGCGCCAGCGAGAGCACCAGCAACGCCACGCCGGACCAGTTGATCGGAAGAATGGAAAGCGACGACAGGCCAAGGAGCGCCAGAATGGCCCCGGCAATTCCTGGAAATATCAATCCCGGCGATGTGAATTCTATATAGATTCCCAGCACCCCGAGCACCAGCAGGATGAACCCGATGTTCGGGTCGGCTATCGCGGAAACCACCCGCTCGCGCAATGTTTCGCGCGTTTCGATCACGGTCGCTCCCGCCAGATGCAGCACTTGCTTGTGGCCGTCCCAGCGCGTGATCTCGCGGCCATCCAAGTCCTGGAAAAGCTGCTGCTCGTTGCTTGCAACCAAGTCGATCAGCTTTTGATCCAGCGCTTCTTTCTCGGTGAATGCCTTGGCTTGGCGGATGGTTTGTTCGCCCACCTCGCTGTTGCGCCCGCGCCTCGACATCATGCTGCGCAGCATCGCGGCGGCGTCGTTTTCCACCTTGTCGCGCATCACCTGCTCCATTTGGCCGACCAGGAGGACCGGCGATGACGCACCCGTATTCGTCCCCGGCGACATCGCAGCAACATCGCCCGCTTCGAGTATGAAGAATCCGGCCGAGGCCCCGCGCGCTCCACTCGGAGTCACGTACGTCACCACCGGAACGAGCGAGGCATCCAGCTTCTGAATGGTCTGGCGCGTTGCGTCCATCAGTCCGCCCGGGGTGTTGATGCGGATCAGGAGCAGCGCGGCGTTTTCCGATTTCGCCTGTTCGATGGCATCTCCGACGATCTCCGCGGTGATGGGGCTGATTTCGCCATCAATCGATACCGCGACCACCCGCGGTCCGGAGGTCTGGGCGAACACCATCGCGCCATACAGGAGGGCGAATATGCAAAGCACGCGCAAGGCACATTCAATATATCGTTTTCTGTCGCCGCCTAGGACGACGGAAGCACCGCTCGCGCGCGCAATCCCCCTAACGGAGCGTCATCGAAGGAGATGGATCCACCATAAAGCTCAGCCAGGTCGCGTACGATCGCTAAGCCGAGGCCTGAGCCTGCGGCGGCCTCATCTGCTCGTACTCGCCGCACTAAAACTACGGTCCGTAGATCACGAGCTAAGCCTGGTCCATCGTCGTCGACCGTGAGAACCAGCATCGTGTCGATCCGAGATGCCTGGATCTAGGGGCAGGCACCGGTAGATCGTCAATCATGGTTCTCGAAGCGCGTCCGCGAGCCACTGTTGTTGCGCTAGATCTCTTCGGGAAATCCTCCGAACAGCATTTCGAACCTGGCGATAGTCCCGAGCAGAGGCTGCTTCGAAACTTGCAAGCCGCGGGCGTGGAACAGCGCGTCACAATCAAGTCCGGCGACATGCGCGAACTACCGTTCCAACCGGCCTTCTTCGATGCCATCGTGAGAGCGTATACCATCGATCATGTCAACCGCCTAGGGATGATCCAGAAATCGCTGGCCGAAGCCGCCCGCGTCATAAAGCCCGGCGGCGATTTCCTGCTGATTCTAATCGGCAAAGAACCGTGGGGTCGATTCGCCTTAGGGCCGCTACTCATGCACGCCGGCACTCGTGGCTCGTCCGGGTGGACCGCACAAAATCGAACAATCGGGGTTCCAGATTCTTGAGCCAGGAACGCGTCCGGGGACTTTTTACCTTCTCAGCCGGCGAGTCCAGATCGTTCCGAACGATAAGACGTCCATTCGTTAGTGGAGAACGTTTGGCAAGCCGCAATGGGATTGAGTGTGTTATTGAAAGACACATGCCTCATTGTCGGCCCGCCTTGAGCGGCTATTCCCGAACTCTCGCAGTTCTGTCGTTAATGGTTGGCGGGGCTGCCCTGTGTAGCGCTCACCCAATCACTTGGACCATCAACGGAACATTCAGCGATGGCGGGACCGTGACCGGAACCTTTGTGTATGATCCCGACGGAGGGGTTAACCGCCCGATCAACACCTTTAACGTCGCTGTCAGCGGTGGCAACACGGCTGTATTCTTTCCCTACGACTTTACTCCCGCGAACAGCCGTGGAGAAGGCTCTGAACCCCCAACAGGTGTCATTATATTTTCTTCGGACAACACCTACCTCGGCGGTAAGACGTATGATCTCTCCTTTGTTCCGGCATCACCACTGACCGATGCGGGCGGCGTTATCGATATCAATGTCTCGAGCGACGAGTCCGGTAATTGTTTCAATTGCGATCCGTTCCGCACTTTCATTAGCGGCACAATTACAGCGGCAACACCTCCGGCTACGCCAGCGCCGCCGAGTCTCCTGCTGATGCTTGTGGGTTTAACGTGCGCCGGACTATACGCCGCGCGCCACCGCATCATTCGCGAACACAGATGAAGCTTGCCGCGGAGTTCTCGGTTCCAGCGGCGCCCGTGAACTTTGGCCACTTCGGCCATTCGCACAGAGGCCGCGTTCGATTGGCGTCCTTATTACCGTCCATGGCGGTCAGGCCGCTGGGCGCTTGCCCCTTTTCCACCCAATTCTCCAGCGCAACCAGGCTGTCGAACTTCGCGTTGAACACGCCAAACCCGTGGCCGAAACCGGGAATCTCGTAAAACCGCAGGAAGCTATCCAAGCGCGCTTGACCAAATTGCGCGAGTTGCCGCTGGTAGTATTCGATGGAGTTATGCGGCGTGATGAAGTCGTCCGCCGTGCCGTGCGTCATGATGATCTTCCCGCCCTTAGCCCGGAATTTGTCCAGGCTCACGTCGGTCACATCCATGATCGAGGCCACCGTCGCGATACGCTGTTGCCACTGCTTCGGATCGAATTTCATCGTGTCGTAGTGCGGGTTGCGAGTGATAATGAACTTCACCGTCTGATCGCCGGCGGAATAGAGCAGGGCTTCCTTGCCTGAGAGCGGATTCGACGGCTGCAGCGACCTGCCCGAAGTTCGACGGTCCCTGGAAGAGCGCGCCTTCGAGCAGCGCCCATTTCGGGAAGGTGTCCATCCTAGCGATCGTGAAGCCCGGCTTGTAGCTGGAATTGATGGTTTGAACCGCCTTAATCTGCGCGTCCGAAAGACACGTGTTGCCCGAGTCCGCTCCGTTCGGGCAGCGCAACGCCGACACGTCGAATGCTGAATTACACCCGGCGATGTTACTGATGATTCCGTCTTTGGCTCCGTCCAGCGCATCGCACTTGGCGTAGACCGCGTCGCCGATCAGCTTGGTCTTTTGCGGATTGATCCATGCGGCGCCTCCATCCGCGTACAGCGCCTTGCCCACGTTCAGCGACCCAAGGTGCAGCATCGTGACGTTATACGCGGGATAATGCGCCACCACGCCGTCATAGTCCTGCGGATACCGAGCAGCGGCATCCAGCGCTTCATGCCCGCCCTGCGAGCCGCCGATAAAGTAGAACCGCCCCGGCCGTTGTCCATATGCCTTGCGGATAACCGACATCGCGGCATCGTGGGTTTTCTTCACTGACTGCTTCCCGAAATTCAGCAGGGCTTCATCGTCCAGCCCGAAGCTGCCGTCGAACCCGGCTTTGCCCTTATGCCCGCCGTCGCTGCCGATCGTAACGTAGCCTTGCTTGAGAGGCGTATCGCCCGCGGGTGTTTGATTTGAATATTGCGTCAGGCCGGTCACCAGCGAGCCGTCGTATCCGCCGCCGCCCATCTGCAACGCCCGGCGATTCCACGCCTGCGGGAGGTTCACCTCAAACCCCAGATTCGGCGAACTGGGGTTGTGCGGCTTGACGATGCCGGTCACTTTACAAAAATCGCCGTTGATGTTGCCGGTATCCGAAGCGGCAACAAACGCCGCAGTCTCGACGACGGCGCCTCCGCTTGCGAGTCCAATGGCAGAGGCGGGAATCGAGAATCCCTGGAGGCCCGTGCAGCTCTCGCGAGAAAGGGGTATTGATTCTTGCTTCCCGGAATCTCCGGCCCATAGCCAGGCCGATAGCGCCCGCTATCAGTAGCAAGCGGCCAACAAACTGGAAACTATTTCGCAAAGTGTGCATGACGACTTCCAAGATTATCCGCTGCGTTCCCGCAACGCAACCCGATCATGAAAGTCATGTCGCGCCGACGTTAAGCACAACGCAGTCAAATGAAGATTTTGGTCTTACGTGTGTAAAGTAATACTCCTCGGCGACATCCCATCGCGCATGCCAAGAATCTAGGAAGCCTTTGTCCTCTCGTGCGGCGAGTCGTTTGTGACGAACATCGAGTGGTGCGTCAACTAGGACTGAGAGGTCGATGAGGTCAGCGAGTTCGGGGCGTGTTGAGTAAGCGCCATCGAGCACAATGACAGAGTTCGCTTCGCGTTCGACAAAATCCGTGCGCATCGCGTACGTGCCGTCTGGCCGTACGCCAGCTGCGAAATCGAGAGCATGCCACTTCGCTGGTTTTCCGGCAAGTAGTGGTTCAAGCGCTTCGGCTCGCAAGCGTTGCCAATCGATCGCATCAGCGGCTCTTGCTCTTGGGGTGCGCAATTCCCAGTCGGCGTCAGAAATGTTTGCGGCGTAGAAATCATCACTTTGAATTAATGCGGCATCCAACTCCTCCGCAACCAGCGATGCCACAGCGGACTTGCCGGAACCGCTCCCTCCGTCCAGTGCGACGAGGATGGGAGCCTTGCGGCCAACTACCCGCCGTCTAACTTCTGCAACAATCGCATCCGCCGCCGATTTCAGTCCGTCTTTGCGAACGCCGCGCTGAGCTTCTTCCATGTGATGGCCAAATCCTCCGGCAACACGCGCGTCTCGCCGATCGTCGTCATGAAGTTGGTGTCGCCCGGCCAGCGCGGCAGCACGTGCATGTGAATGTGCTCGGCGATTCCGGCGCCCGCACTTTCCCCCAGATTCATTCCCAGATTGAATCCGGGCGGTTTGTAAATCTCACGCAAATGCCGCTGGGATCGTTGCACCAGCTTCATCATCTCTTCCAGCGTCTCTGCGGACGCCTCTTCGAGGCTATCCACGTGTTCGTACGGCACCACCATCAGATGGCCGGTGCTGTAAGGATACAGATTCAGAATGATGTAGTTCTTGCGAGCCCGGTAGACCACCAGATTTTCTTCGTCCCGCCCCGCAGCCGCAGCCTTGCAGAATACGCACCCACTGCCGGTCTTCTCTTTTTGAACGTACTGGTAGCGCCACGGACTCCACAGGTGGTCCATAAACTTGGAACTTTGGCGTTAGCTGTGCGAAGGCTCTGCGCCCGGTGCGGGTCCGGCGGGCGCCGCCGGCGGCTGGCCATCAGTACCGGATGTATTCACCAGATCCTTCAGTTCCTTGCTGGGCTTGAAATACGGAATGCGCTTGGAAGGCACTTCCACACGCGTTCCCGTCTTCGGATTGCGCCCCACGCGGGGCTGCCGCTGCCGCGTGCGAAAACTGCCGAATCCCCGGATTTCGATCTTATCCCCGCCGCGCAACGACCGAACGATGCTGTCGAAGATGGCTTCCACGATTACCTCGGAATCCTTGCGGGTCATTTCCACAACCCGGGAGACTTCCTCGATCAACTCAGCCTTCGTCATGTGTGCTTTCTCTCCTCCTGAGGTCCGCCTCTAGCGGCCTTCACTCTTGACTCTGATGTTCATTACTTCTTCGATGGTCATGGTGGCCGCCGCGGCTTGGCGCTGATAATCCTCCAGCCGGGTTCTCTCCTCGTCGTCGGCTAAAGCGCGAATGCTCAGCCCGATCTTTTTCTCGGCCTCGTTCAGCCGAACAACCTTGAAATCCATTTCCTCGCCGATCGCGAGCGGCGACTCGTCATGCCGGTGCTCGGATGCGCCCGGAATTTCCGAGCGGTGGCACAAGCCTTCCACGCCCGGCGCCAATTCCACGAACACTCCGAAATTCGCGGCCCGGCATACCCGCCCCCGCACCACATCGTTCACCTGATGCGCGCGGAAGAAGCTCTCCCAGGCGTCCGGCTGAAGCTGCTTCACGCCCAGCGATAGGCGGCGATTGGGCGCGTCGATTTGCAGGATCACGGCCTGCATCAGTTGCCCCTTCTTTACTACTTCGGAGGGGTGCTTCACGCGCTTGGTCCAGGAAAGATCCGATATGTGCACCAGGCCGTCGATGCCTTCTTCGATCTCAATGAACGCGCCGAAATCGGTTAGCTTGCGCACCCGCCCTTCCACCACCGAACCGGGTGAGTAGCGGTCGGCCACGGTGGTCCAAGGATCCGCTTCCAGCTGCTTGATGCCCAGCGAAACGCGGCGATCCTTGGGCTTCACGTCCAGCACCACCGACTCCACCTGGTCGCCCACCTTCACCACTTTGCTCGGGTGCTTCATCCGGCGGCTCCAGGTCATCTCGGAAATATGAATCAGGCCCTCGACGCCCGCCTCCAGTTCCACGAAAGCGCCATAATCCGTCACGCTAACCACGCGGCCGATCACGCGCGATCCACCCGGATAACGCTCCTGAATGGTCTCCCACGGATCCGGCGCCATTTGCCGCAGCCCCAGCGAAATGCGTTCCTTGTCGCGATCGAACTTCAGCACCTTGACGGTGATCTCGTCGCCGGCGGTGACCACTTCAGAGGGATGCGTCACGCGCCCATACGACATGTCGCTGACGTGCAGCAGCCCGTCGATTCCGCCCAGATCCACGAAGGCGCCATAGTCGGTCAGGTTCTTGACGATGCCGGTAACCACGCTGCCTTCTTCCAGCACTTGCAGCGCCGCGTTCTTGCGGGTATGCTGCTCTTCCTCCATGGCCAACTTGCGCGACACCACCACGTTGCCGCGGCGGCGGTTCAGCTTGACGATCTTGACGGGAATGTCCTGGCCGAGCAGCGAATCCAGATTGTGCGTCGGCCGCACGTCGATCTGCGAGCCGGGCATGAACGCGGGAACGCCCACATCCACCGACAGCCCGCCCTTGATGCGGCCCGTCACGCGGCCGGAAACCACCAGTCCGTCGTTATGCGCTTTCTCCAGGTTCTCCCAGGACCGCAGCCGGCTGGCCTTCTGATGTGAGAGAAGGATATAACCTTCCGATGGCACGCCCTGGCGATCCACCATCACATCAATCAAATCGCCCGCTTGAATCGTAATGCTTCCGTCGGCTTGCGCGAACTGTTCGATCGGAACCAGGCCTTCGGATTTGTAGCCGAAATCGACGATGACGTCTTTCTCGTGGAGTTTTACGACACGGCCTTGCAGCAACTCACCGTCGTGCGGCGGCGCGAAGTGAGTGTAATCGTCGATGAGCTGCTCGTAGTCCGGCTCTTCCGGTACGGGCGGATTTAGATTTTGCTCATCTGCTCTGCTGGCCATGGCCAACTCCCGATTCATGCTACTACAACGGCATAGACGGGTAAGTCCCCAGAGGATTCAAAACGACAGGGTGATGCGACTCGAGACGCTCCCAACCAGCCCATCAGGCGACAAACCGTTGATACATCAGCACTTCAGCACTATAGCGGAGCTATCGGCGGAAGTCAACCGAACGTTTTCAGCGGACGCTCACCGGAGCGGTCCAAGCCGGTCAAACCGGCTGGTCAATCAGGCGGTCAATTCCGTCCGCAAATCTCCGGCGTCTGACACATTCCTCCGGCGCACGAGGGGAACTCGGCGGCTTGGCCTCTCCCAGTGGACGCCTTCCCGCTCGACGAATGCGCGGCGAAAGTTGAAAGCCTTGGGCTCAAATGCGATTCGCCGCAATCCGGGCAGGCGACGGCATTTCCATTACGCACCAGCTTCTCGAATTTTGTTCCGCAATCGTCACAGATGTATTCGTAAATAGGCATTCCATTGGCTCCCGCAGGGGCGTTTTTATAATTCTAGCGCAGGCCGAGGCTGGGCGGAGGGGCAAGGCCGCCGCAAGAAGTACAATAAAGGGCAAGATGCTAGCGCCCGTCATCGTAATCGATCCCGAGATCATGAGCGGAACACCGTGCTTCCGTGGGACGCGCATCCCGTTCAAGAATCTGATCGATTATCTTGAGGGTGGCCATTCACTCGGTGAGTTTTTGGAGCAATTTCCCACTGTTACCCGGGAGATGGCGATTCAGGCGCTCGAAGAAGCGAAGGAATCATTACTCGCTAGGATCGCGTGAAGATCTTGCTGGATGAGTGCCTGCCGCTCGATTTTCGGCATAGCTTTCCGCAGCATGAAGTCCACACAGTTCAATAGGCGGGGCGTCGCCGTGGGGCGGCCGACTCGTCCGCGCCGGACCCCCTGGTCCGACTGTTCTGAAAAGGGAGGCCGACGGGGGGCGTCGGCTGCGGTTCGGGGCACCGCCCCACAGGACATTACTGGAGCAGCGCCAGCGCCAGTTGGTCCAGCACCGGCGTCACCTCCGCTCCCGGCCCATCGATATTATTCACCAGGAACGAAAACGCCACGCGACCCTGGCCAGGTGTATCCGCGTAGCCCGATAGCGCGCGGACGTGACCGAGCGTGCCGGTCTTGGCATGAATGTTGCGAGCTTCCGGATGCCCTGCAAACCTTGCTCCCAACGTGCCATCCTCGCCGCCAATGGGAAACAGATCGAGCCATTGCTCACGATACCTTGAGGTATTCATGTACGCGAGCAGCCTGGTGATCGCCGCCGGCGTAACCATGGTGGCGCGCGAAAGCCCGGACCCGTCCGCGAACTCGTGACCGGACTTTGGTATCCCGATGCCCCCCAGGAAATCGTTCATTGCATCGAGTCCCGCCTCGCGACTGCCCACGTGTCCCGATGCCACCGCCACTTCGCGTAAAAGTATCTCGGCGTGCAGGGCTTGGCTCACCTTAACCACCACCTGCAGCAGATCGAGCATCGGCGGGGAGCGGTGCTCGGCCAGCACGACGTCCGGCTTCCGCGCGGTAACGGTGCTCTGATTCGGGAGATGGTGCCGGGCCACGGCTTGGCCTCCTATCGCGACTCCCCTCCGGATGAGCGCCTCTCGCAAAACCTCCGCGGCATAGAGGGCCGGGTCGCCGATCGCCACCCTTTGCCTGTATCCGCCGTCACCCCTGGGAATAGTGCCCGAGACGTGCAGCTCGCGTCCCGACGCGCTGCGCGAGAACTGGAGCTTTCGCTCGCCGTGGTCGGTCGTTACCACGCGGTTGTCGATCGTGAGATTTTCGGACGCGGGCACCAACGCGATACGGGCCGGGTCGCCGGAGCGATCGCCCGGCGACAGTGTCAGCGCGAAGATGTTGTCATGCAGCACCAGCGCGCTCACCGGTGCGCCGTACTCCCGCGTGGCACTATCAACAGGCCACCCTTCCGGCTGCGGCTCCCAAACATACCGGCTGTCGTCTCCGATCACCTGGCCGTCGATTCGCTTCAGACCGCGCGCGATCACTTGATCCGCCAACTCTTCGATGGCGCTGAAGGAATAGATCGCACCCGCCGCGGCGTGGCTGTCGTACGGATACTCGCGCCCGGATAGGCTCAGATCGCCGCCTCCGATGAGTTCCAGATCGCCGGACAACGTACCCGAGCGATCTAGCGGTGAGCTTGCGGCAATTTGTGTCGTGAGCCGGTAATCGGCTCCTAACTTGGAAAGAGCCAGGGCGGTGGTGAACAGTTTCATGTTCGATGCGGGCACAAACAGCCGCTCGGAGTTTCGCTCATACAATACCCGCCCATCGCTGAGCCGCAGCACCTGAGCGCCCACGATCGCGTGAAGCTGGACGCGATGGAGGGCGAGCGCATCCTCAACGATGGCGTCGAACCAGCCCGCGGATAGCGCGGGGGCGGAGTCGATGATGTGATCGAGCCTTGACGCCAGATCGGCTGCCGTTGCGAGCGAAGCCGACAGGGCAACGCTCAGTAAAGCGGCGAGCACTCTGCGCATTCACTGTCATTTTAGACGACGCGCGTCGTCATGAGTCCACACTAGGCTAGCGCAGCAACGCGAGCGCCAGTTGATCCAGAACTGCGGTCACCCCTGCGCTCGGTTCTTCGAAATTGTTCACGAGGAACGAAAACGCCACGCGTCCGCGCCCAGGTGTATCCGCGTAGCCCGAGATCGCATGGACGTGGTCCAGCGTGCCGGTCTTGGCTCGAATGTTGCGAGCCTCCGGATGTCCCGCGAACCTGGAGCCCAGCGTGCCATCCTCACCTCCGATGGGCAGCAGGCCGAGCCACTGCTCGCGATTCTTGGATTGGTTCATGTGAGCGAGTAGCGTGGCGATCGCAGCCGGCGTCACCAGCGTGGCGCGCGAGAGCCCGGACCCGTCAGTGAACTGATGATCCGCCTTCGGGATCCCGATGCCGGCCAGGAAATCGTCCATCGCTTCGAGGCCGGCTCCCACGCTGCCCACATGCTCGGACGCCACTGCCACTTCGCGCAATAATATCTCGGCGTGCAAATTTTGGCTGACCTTGTCCACCACCTGCAGCACATCCAGCAACGGCGGCGAGCGATGTTCGGCGAGCACCACGTCCAGCTTCGTCGCAGGGTCGGCAATCTCATCCGGGAAACGGTGCCTGGCAACGGCCTCGCCACGGATCGCGACGCCCCTTCGGAGCAGGGCATCTCGCAACACTTCCGCGGCGTAGAGCGCTGGATCTCCGATAGCGAGCGCTTGGGTGACACCGGGGTCGCCGACCGGAAGCCTGCCCCACACGTGCAGCTCGCGGCCCGATGCGCTGCGATAGAACTCGATCTTTCGCTCGCCACCGTCGATCGTCACCACGCGGTTATCGATTGCGAAGTTTTCAAACGGCGGCGCGAGTCTGATACGGGCCAAATCGCCCGCAAGATCACCCGGCCGGAGTGTCAACGAGAAGGTGTTGTCATCGAGAACCAGTGCGCTAACCGGCGCGCCGTATTCCTTGGTCGCGCTGTCGGAAGACCATCCGCCCGGCTGCGGCTCCCAAACATATCGGGTGTCGTCTCCGATCACATTACCGTCGCTTCGCTTCAGGCCTCGCGCGATCAGTCGATCCGCCAACGCTTCGATGGCGCTGAAGGAATAGATCGCCCCCGTCGCGGCGTGCCTGCGGTACGGGTACTCGCGCCCGGACAGGCTCGGATCGCCGCCGCCGACGAGCTCCAGATCGCCCGCCAAAGTGCCCGCGGCATCTATCGAAACCCGAGCGCCGATGTGCGTCATCAGCCGGTAATCGGGTCCTAACTTGGAGAGTGCCAGCGCGGTGGTGAACAGCTTCATGTTCGACGCGGGCACGAAGAGTCGCTCGGCATTTCGCGCGTACAACACTTGCCCATCGCTCAGCCGCACCACCTGCGCTCCCACGAACGCGTGAGACAGGACCTTGGAGGAATCGATGATTTGATCGAGTCTCGGCCCCAGTTCAGCGGCCGTTGCGAGCGGGACGATTATAAAAACGGCGAGCAGTCTGCGCATTTAATGTCATTTTAGACGACGCAGTCAGCGCCCGGCCGGATTTGTTAGCGGGCGCCAGCGCCGATCTCGCCCTAGGCGGCTACTTGCTCTCAAGAAGCTTCGACAGCCTCTCAGTAACCCGTGCCTTCTCCGCGGCTCTGGCCTGCTCAGCTCGGAGCGCCGCCAAGCGATCTCGGTGAGCCTTTTCCGCCTCTCGCCTCAAGTGCTCACGATACTCCTCGTTAGCAGATGAGACCCAACTCGTAACCAGACGCACGATCCACTCAACCAATTGCTCCGTTGCACGTACGGTCGCAGTCTTCTGATAAAACCGCACGAGGCGAGGCTCGGCAATTCCAGCGACGAAATTAGGTGCGTGCAAGTTGAGGAAGCAAGCCTGCCAGGCGACTGGGGGTGCTAAATTGAGCGAGAAACTGAGCCCACCCGGTTCGTATTCGATACTGATTACCCTCACGTCTTCCCCTCCCAGAGGGTCGCTAGGAGTTGCCACAGAGACAACTCGCTGGCGCAACTCGTCGAGCTTCTGTAGTGCGACGAACGCGTGGCCCCGCGCAAGTAGTTCCTCCTTGATCTTGGTTATCGTTGCGTACCGGTCCCCGGCCGAGTATTTGATCATTCGGCCCACGACTTCGTCTAAGTAGGCGTGCGAGGGCGAGGCTTGGGCGATCAACGGATGTCCCGCTGCCAGTGGAACGGATCCAGTGAACATTTCATTGAGTATCAGCCCCAGGGCAAAAATATCCGCCCGGTGATCCACCTCGCTACCACGGGTGCGCTGCTCAGGGGCAGCGTACGTAAAATTCGCGAGGCGGTCTTGGTCCTTCGTTTCGACTGCTGTCAGGAGATCCTCTTGCTCAAAATGGGCAACTCCGAAGTCCGTCACGGTGAGCAGGTTTCTTGCCGCATCGCGGAGGATGTTCTCGGGCTTCAGATCGCGATGGTAGACTCCCTGAAGGTGTGCGGCCTCAACCCCACTCAGAATTTGGTCGAACAACGGTAGGACTTGGTCGGGCGTTAGCCCCGCCTTGATACTCTCTCGAAGCGTGCCTGAGTGACGCCGCATGACGTAAAAAGGTAGCTTCTTTTCTCTCTCCAGAAGGAGGCCGGAGTCCAGCACGTGAATGATGTTTGGATGACGATTCCTCTGGCAAAAGAAAAGCTCGTTGCTGAAGCGCTTCCGCTTGGCCGAGTCCGCAGCGTTCAGGCACTTTAGAGCGAATTCGCCCCCGTCGGCGTCTTTGACCAAATACACCGTTCCGGCCCCTCCCTGGCCCAGCACGCCACTGGCTGTATACGTGTTGGTAGCTGTCTCGAAGACCCTGCTGGGTGTAGCCATGATTAAATCATCCGTCCTCAGCAGCAACCGTTCAAGTGCTCTGGATGTTGGCCGCTACGGCCGACGAATAAGATCAGAGAAGTCCCGGTCAAAGCGACAACGCATTTGCATTGGTCAACGGCATCAATATGGATCAGTTTGAGGGGACGGTTAACGGCGACGGATGCTTTGGCTGGTATAAACCCACTTCGCCTCCGCCCGGAAGCCCGATCTTGGTGATGGAACCCCACCTGGCTTCGTGCACGTCCGAACACTGGACGCCCTTCTTCGCAAGCGATGCAATCTCGGCCTTCAGATCGCTGCACATGAAATAAAGCTCGGGCCGGTCATTCTGCTCGGCGGGATGGACCGCCGCTTCCGCCGGAGGCAGCGCGAAGATCAGCCATCCGTGGCCAGCGTCGACCGACGAAAATCCAAGGACCTCCCGGAAGAAGGTGCGATCAGCCTCCGCGTCCTTGCTGTATACGATTACATGGGCTCCAAAGATCATAAACCTTGCTCGTCCTCACCCAGATTACTTCGCGACCGGCTGAATGTGCGAAGCGAACTTGCCGTCCCAGCCCAGATACAGTGTGCAGCGCGTTTTCGAGGAGCATGTCAGGTATTGGATTTCGCGAGCCGGGAGGAAAGCGTAGCCTCCGGCGTCCACCTGACCTGCTGATCCCCCTGCCCAATGGCTAGCCGGCCTTCCAGTACAATAATGCGCTCGTTCGACTCGTGCCAGTGAGGTTTGAAAACATGTCCGCCGGGGAAGCGTACCAGCAGCTCCATGCTGCCGTTGCTCTGGTCCATGCGCAGTACGACGTTTTCCGTCTCGGGTGGATCTCCGGCTTCGTGTGTCCACTTGGCATCGCTGCCGCTCACAATCACGGCCGATGATTTGGTCTGGCCATAAAGACAGGCCGTGAAAACGGCGCATATAAGGCCGATCGAGGCCACTCTCGTCTTTGGGGAATCGCGAAACATATTCACTCTTTCACCTCTCATGGCAATTCCATCTTCCGCACCGTTGATTCCACCGCCTCGCTCCCCGCCTTCTTCGTTCCCCGATCGTCGTATTCATCCCAGCCGCTGTTGGCGATGAAGTAGAACGTGTTGCCGACCATCGTCCCGTGCGTCGGCTCGCCAAGCTCCCGAGTGTTGGCCTCGAGCACTTCTTGTTTGCGCAGATCCGAAGAAAACCGCACTATGCGCGCCGGCGTGGTTCCAGTTCTGCACCGCCAGGAACGAGTGGCCGTAGACATACAAGCCGTCGATGCCGTTCAGCGCGATATCGTCAGCGGGCTTCAGCCACGTCACCGCGCCGGTCGCGAGCGTGATGGCCGCAATGCCTCGCACGTAATCCGGCACGTACAGCGTCTTTTCGTCGTTTGAAAGTGCCGGAGTTTGTGGGGAAGGGAACTCGCCCGGAACATCCAACCGCTCCAATTTCCCGGCTCCCGGCCGCAAACGGAGTACCGCTCCGCTGATTCCTTCCGACACGTAGATCTCGCCCTTCCGGCTGATGGTCATGTCGCCCAGCAGCCCCGGGACGGGCGACTCGATGCGCTGTTTGAGCGCCCCCGAATCTAAATCGAATGCGAGCAAGGCGGTCTTGTTTTTATCGGATGCTTCGCAACGCTCGCATTGCGGCAGCCAGCCGGTAGCGGCCCAAACGAATCGGCGTCGGGAGTCCACGCGTAGCGCGAGCACCGGCCAATCGGTCTTTGCAAACTCCGCTTGGTCCCTCGCGCCGCCAGTCACAACGATTTTCGACTTTCGGACGCTGCTCACAAAGAACCGTCGCGTCTTCGCGTCGTAGGCGATGTCCTCCGGAATCAGATCGCGCTCCGCTAGCGTGAAAGCTGCGCTGGAATGGCTCAGCGGCTTTTTGTTGTCGTCAACTTGCTTGAGGATGGCGGAAAATTCGCTCGACCCACGCAATGGCGAGAAATCCGCGTCGCCTTGGAAATCGTAAACCAGGCCCATTCCAGCGAGATTTCGCAGTCCGTCAAGCGCAGCTTGTGCGGCGCCAAGCTTTGCATCTGACGCGGCGAGCCTGTAGATGACAGGAGCATTCCCAGGCATCAGCGGTTTCAACGCGAGCAGTGTCTCGCGCAGCTTGGCGTAATCTTTCGCTTGGATGGCCTGACCCGCCGCATGGTTAAGCTCAATCCAGCCCGATTCGGTATCTGCGGCGAGGAGGACGAAACAGAAGCTCAGAATGACCACTGCCGTCCGGGTTTTCACGAACCGGCTCTCGTGACCTCAGTCAGGCTGCTCAACTTCGACTCCAGCATGATGAGCAGCACCAGCGCGAACACCATGCAACTGCCCAGCATCGGAAGGATCATCACCGCTTGAATGCCCCAAGCTTCGGCGAAGTAGCCGAGCACCCAGGGCGCCAAAAAGCCGCCCGTCATCGCCAGCGAGAACAGCCCGTTGTAAAAGCCCGGATGGTAATACGGGAACCGGTGCGCGATCTTTTCCACCACCAGCGGATAGATGGAAGCATAACCGGCGCCCACGAACAGCACGCCCATGATCGCGCCGAACAGATTGTTGGTGGAGGCGAGCACGATGGTTCCCATCAGCGCCGACACGATGGATCCGAGCAGCAGCAAGGCGCGATTGACGCGTTTCAGCAACAATTTGCGACACGAACGGCCCACGAGGAGAGCACGCCCAATAAAGCGCCAGCAGCAGCAGCGAATCCGCCGGGCTGATCCCCAATCGGCGGATCAAAAACAGCGGCAGCCAGCCGGCGATGGACCACTCGTTTCCAAATTGAAAGAACAGCAGCAGACTGAACAGTACCGCGCCGGGATTCTTGAAATCGCGCAGCACCTGCGCCAGTGGAAGCGTTTGAACCGGCGGTTGCGGCGAGAAGTTCGCGTTCAGGCAGGCCACTGCATACAGGCCGGGGACCGCTGCGAACAGGATCAAAATGCTGGGGACCGTGTATACGTAATACGTTCCGGCCACCAGCAGCGCCGTCAGCAGACTGCCCATGCCGAACAGCAGCCCCGCCAGGTTCACGGTTGCGGCGCGATCGCGCTGGTAGATCGGCGAGATGGCATGAAACACCGCCGCGTTCAGCAATCCGGCGCTGAAGCCGATCCCAAGGACTCCGAATAGGCGCAGCACGGCGGGCGCCGGTGGCGACGAACCCGCCAAGAACATGAAAGCACCGCATCCCAGTGCGCTCGAGGCGATCAGCAGGAACTTCACACCCCGGCTCGGTAGCAGAAAATGCGACGCCCCCACCGACAGCAGCAGTCCCACGGCCAAGCTCAAGAAGTAGCCGCCGACTTCGGTAAAACCTGGCCGCAGGTGATAGCCCCAGGCCGGAAGGATGGCTCCCAGAAACGACATCAATATGCCGGAGACCAGAAAGGCGGCGAGCGACCGCGAGGTAATGGCGCCGAGGGCCTGGCCGTCCGGGCCAAGCCGCAACTGAGCGACGCTCGACATCAGTGGCTATTGTACCCCCACCTTCCCGAATTCAGTAGAGGTCCGAGCTCTAGCTTCCACAAATCGGATCTCAGGAGGCTCTCTGTATTTTCAACCACTTACACTGGCGCACCGAATTGCACCAAAGGGGAAGTAGGGTTAATCTCAAGGTTTGGGAGTTGCCTCTTGGTTTTCGTCGTGCCCCGCGGCATCCACGGGGCTTTTTTAGTTCGGCCGCCATGCCCAATCCCCATCCCTTGTATAGCCCGAGAAAGTGTTTGACAGAGCGCGATCTCTGGTTTTATGATGAGGGCATCACTGAGAAAGGAGGTGGTCCAGTCTAACATGGGTAGTAAATGTCTGATTGTAGTGACTGTAGCTTTAATTCCACGCGCGAGGTGGCCGACTGTTAAAGTCGACCTGTTAATGTTCAGGTTTCGTTCAGTGACGAAGCCGCTGCTCCTGTGGACCGGCCGCTTCCCTGCGCGAACTTAAGTAACCCTGGGATTAACCTAGGCTACGTGCCCCCGCATTGCCTGCTATGGCTGTGCGGGGGTTTGTATTTTGCGCTGAACTTGACAGCTGCGCTACACTGAAGTTTCGAAAGGATTCTGCTCCAATGAAAGCCGGTATTCATCCCGCCTACGAAGAAATCAATGTGATCTGCGCCTGCGGGAGCACCTTTAAGACCCGCTCCACTCACAAAGGCGACATCCGCGTGGAAATCTGCTCCAGCTGCCACCCGTTCTTCACTGGCCGCCAAAAGCTGGTGGACACCGAAGGCCGCGTGGACCGCTTCCAGAAGAAGATGCAGAAGTCCAAGGATATGAAGGACGCCAAGGATAAGAAAACAGCCGCGAAGCAGCCCACAGCAGCGCGATAACGTGGGGCGGACGCCCGCGTCCGGCTTTCCGATTTCTAGCGCTTTTCCTGCTGTTTAGCTTTGGCTTCGCGCTCTTCGTGCAGCTTCTCGTACTTGGGAAGCTGATCCCCGGCCAAGATCGTACGGACCCGTTTGTAGTGTTCTTCCCCGATCTGCCGTATCGTTTCGTTTTCGTGCTGCCGGACTTCGCGAAAACGCGCTTCCGTCTGATCGAGAATCGCCGTCAATTTCCCTACCTGGTCGTCGGTGAGACTCAAGCGCGACTTGGTCTCTTCTATATACTGCTGTCGCCATTCGTTGGGCGACGGACGCGGCGCACTAACGCTGCGGGCCGTCGGTGGATTGTAAGTCCGGTATCCGAGCGCGCCCACCACTGATCCGCTCACAAACACCAGCAGCAGGTAAAATGCGATCGGTAGATTCTTGCGCGTCATCTTCCGTTCGGTTCAGTATAGTCGACTCGGATGCCTACCGCTGCCAGATTCTCCGCCGGATTTGCATCCGCCAGCACGTCAACATAATTGCCGCGGACGACTGTCGTCCCGGATGAAGCCGGCGCCTGTAGAATAATCCCCAGAAGCAAGCAGATTGCCGCGGCGGCAGCCACGAAGACCTGAGTCAGCTTCTTCAGCCGGAGCAGGAAGAACTGCCGGGCTTCGATCTTGCGCCACAGCTCCGGCATGAAGTTAGCGCTTGCCTCGGGATCCGGCAAGGCTGCCCGATAGGTTTCGAACAGATGGTTCAACTCTCCATCCCGATCCACATTCACCCGATCCAGATTCATGTGATCCATGCGCGTCTCGGCGCCTCCTAAATACCCTCGACTATAACACTTCGACTATTCTAACCTACTATTGCTCGCCGGTTTTGCCGCCCTTGCCTCGCTCGGAAGCCTGGTAGGCGTTCAGCACTCTCTGCCGCGCCCGGAACAGTCGCACCTTCAGAGCATTTTCGTTCACTGCGTAAATCTTCTCAAGCTCTTTCAACGATAGCCCTTCAACTTCTTTCAGAGTCAGCAGAATTCGATCCTGCTCCGAAACCGCCTGCAAGAGCGAATCCACCAATTCCTTGACCTGTTTCCGCCGCTGTTCTTCACTCGAAGCCTTGCCGCCGGCAGCCGCATCGGCCATCATCACCTGCTGCTCGGTCAAGTCCGACATCCGCGACTCATTCCGCCGGCGCTGCTTTCGCAGATAATCATACGAAGCATTCACCGTCAACCGATACAACCAAGGTTCAAAGACTTCCGGCGTCCGGAGTTGATCGAGTGAATAATACAGCCGCATAAAAACTTCCTGGGCCACGTCCTCCACATCTTCCGGCCGCCCGATCAGCCGCGCGATCGTACCTAAAATTCTCTTCCTGTACGCCGTTACTATCTGGTTGAACGCGGCATCGTCGCCCTTCTGGGCTTTCTGTATGAGCTCGAATTCAACCAGCATGCGGCTCTATTTTCGCCAGCCGCCTGCTCGAAATACAGGCGTACCGGCAAATTGTTAGGTTACAAGGGCTTGGACCGGAAAGCAAAGCCGAATCGGCGCGTATTGCGCCCGGATTACGTGGGTTTCTGCATGCAGCGAATGAAAATCTATGCAGGATCAATCGGTTGGCACGATACTAGGGAGTCAGCCGGGCCCATGTTAGAATCGCACTGCCTCCCCCCGCGTAGCGGCCAGCAGAATGAGCCGCGCAGCACTGACATTATGGATTTTCTTCAAGGCCTGAATCCACAACAACAAGCCGCCGCATCCCATGTCGAAGGCCCGCTGCTACTGCTGGCCGGCGCCGGCAGCGGCAAAACGCGCGTGATCACCCATCGGATCGCGCACCTGATGGACGCAGCACCGCGTCCCGGGCCTTGCATCCTGGCCGTCACATTTACCAACAAGGCCGCCGACGAAATGCGGAACCGGGTGAACGGTCTGCTGGGCGGCACGCGCGGCAAGGACGGTCCGCTGGTCTCCACCTTTCATTCCTTTTGCGTGCGGTTGCTGCGGCGCGATGGCGAGCAGCTTAGCCGAAATCCGCCACGGCTTCACGCGCAAGTTCACTATCTATGACGATGACGATCAGGTCGCCGTGATCAAGTCGATTTTTCGCGCCCTCGGGCTGGACGAAAAGTTCATGCAGTATCGCGCGGCGTGTTCCTGGATCAGCCACAGCAAAAGCCATAAGGAATCGCCCGCAGGACGTTTACGCGCGACTTCCACGGATCAGAAAACGTCGCAACTCGCCTCCATCTACGAACAATACGAGGGCCGGCTGCGGCAGGCCAACGCGCTCGATTTCGACGATCTGCTGCTGGAATCCGTGCGGCTGCTGGCGCACGATGCCGATCTGCGCGGCCAGATGAACCGCCGCTTCGAATTCGTCATGATCGACGAATATCAGGACACCAATCGCAGCCAATATGAGCTGATGCGCCTGCTCACCGAAGCAGCACAAGAACATCTGCGTGGTGGGCGACGAGGATCAATCCATCTACGGCTGGCGCGGCGCCGACATCCGCAACATTCTGGATTTCGAGCGCGACTTTCCGAACGCCGCCGTGATCCGGCTGGAGCAGAATTACCGGTCCACCAAAAACATTCTCGAAGCCGCCAGCGCGGTGGTTGCGAACAATACCGAGCGCAAAGGCAAATGGCTATGGACCGAAGCCGGCGCGGGCGAAAAGATCGGCCGCTTCGAGGCCTTCGATGGCGAGCAAGAAGCGCTGTTTATCGCCGACACGATCGAGCAAGCTGCTCTCGGCAATCCCGCAGGATCGCGTGGCGGTGCTGTACCGCACCAATTTCCAGTCGCGGCAGATTGAAGAAGCGCTGCGGCGCTACGGGCGCAATTATGTGGTGCTGGGCGGATTCAGTTTCTACCAGCGCGCCGAAATCAAGGACGCGCTGGCCTATCTGAAGGCTGCTGTCAGCCCGCAGGATTCCGTCAGCCTGCTGCGCATCATCAACACGCCCGCGCGCGGCATCGGCAAGAGCACCATCGAGCAGATCGAGCAGTACGCGTTGGAGCACGAGTTGAGCGTGTGGTCGGCCATCGGCCGGATGCTGGACGAAAACCTGTTCCCGGCGCGCGCCGAGTCGGCTCTGCGCGCATTTTCAAAACCATGATGGAAGAGCTGGCCGCATGCTGGCACGGCGACGGAAAAGTCGAGACGCTGCTGCGGCAGATTCTCGAGCGGACCGGTTATGCGCAGATGCTCGAGGCCGACAACGATCCGGAATCGGAAGCGCGCCTGGGCAACTTGAACGAACTGGTGAACGCGGCTTCGGAAGCCGGCCGAGCGCGGCGAGACGCATCACGCGAATTTCTGGATCATGCGGCCCTGGTCTCCGACACCGACAACCTGGACGAGCGCGCCCACGTGTCGCTGCTCACGCTGCACAACGCCAAGGCCTGGAGTTCCCGGTCGTGTTTCTCGCCGGCATGGAGGAAGGCCTGTTCCCGCACATGCGCTCGCTGGATTCGAAGGCCGCCATGGAAGAAGAGCGGCGGCTGTGCTATGTCGGCATGACGCGCGCCGAGAAGCGGCTGTTCCTGACGTTCCGCGCGTTATCGCCGACGCTTCGGCGGAGGCGAAGCAGGAAGCTACCATCCCCTCGCGATTCCTGCAGCGAAGTGCCGGCGGCTTGGTGGAAGATCTCGGTCCAATGCGGCAAGCGCCGCTCGCAGGTCGATCTCTACGCGGAGCGCCACGAAGTGCGCGAAACCGCGAAGCGCAATCTCTACACGGGCAAGACCTACAACTCGGTGGAGAACATCCAGCAGTTTTTCGCGGAGCGCGGCAAAGCGTCTCTCCAGCCGTCGCACCGCCGCCAGTCCCCCAGCCTCCAACACAGCCCCGGCCGCGCGCGCGCCGCAGCCGCCGACCCGCGGGCGCACAGGCTTCCGGGCCGGCGCCACCATCCGGCATCCCAAATATGGCCGCGGAACCGTGCTGCGTCGCGAAGGCGATGGCGAGGATGCTAAGCTCACGGTAAGCTTCCCCGGCTACGGTTTGAAGAAGCTGGTGGAAAAGTACGCAGGAATCCAGGAAGATTGAAGAACAATAAGAATGAACACCAAGTACATCGCAGACAAAGCAGAACGCAAGAAAGTTAAAGCGCGCGGCCCGCAAAAAGGCGGCTCCCAAGGCCAAGCGGGCAGCCGGAGTCGCTCGCGGCTCCCTGAAGAAACGAAAGTGAAGAAGATGTGAAGGGCCAGAGGAAGCGTTAGAGCTAGCGCTCAGTGGTGGGTTGTAGGTGGTGAGGGGTCTTTCCGACAACCCGCCCCCACCTCCACGACCCCTGGTATGAATCAACTCCTTCGCACCAAAAGCATCGATGCTCTGATCGCGGCTTCCGAAGAGCCCGCCAACCGGCTGAAAAAAACGCTGGGCGTCTGGAGCTTGATCGCGCTGGGCGTGGGAGCGGTCATCGGATCTGGCATTTTTACCGTCACCGGCACCGCCGCCGCGGGTGAGCATTTTCTAGCCAAGTCGATATTCAAAGCGCCGGTGTTCGACTTGCTCTTGAACGGCGGCAAGGCCACTTCGCTCAGCGGACGGCTGGGCGCGGGTCCGGCCATCTCGTTGTCTTTCGTATTGGTCGCGATCGCCTGTGGATTCGCCGCCATCTGCTACGCCGAGTTGGCCTCCATGATCCCTATCGCGGGCAGCGCCTACACTTATTCTTATGCCACGCTGGGTGAAATCTTCGCCTGGATCATCGGCTGGGATCTGATCCTCGAATACGCCTTCTCCAACATGAGCGTGGCGGTCGGATTCTCGGCCTATCTTAACGACCTGCTCGATAACCTGTTCCACTTCCATCTGCCCCTCCAACTCTCGCAGCCCATGTTTGAGGAGGGCCAGCGCACCGGCGCGTGGTTCAATCTGCCGGCTTTCATCGTGCTCATGCTGCTGAGCTGGATCCTGGTACGCGGAGTCCGCGAAAGCGCCGAGACCAACAACACCATGGTGATCATCAAGGTGGTCGCCATTCTGCTGTTTGTCTTTGGCGCCGCGCATGCCGTCGACACCAGCAACTGGCATCCGTTTATGCCGCATGGCTACTCGGGAGTGCTTTCCGGCGCGGCCATCGTTTTTTTCACCTACATCGGATTTGATTCCGTCTCCACCGCAGCGGAGGAATGCGGACGCCCGCAGCGCGACATGCCGATTGGAATTTTCGCGACGCTCGCAGTGTGCGCCGTGCTCTACGGATCGGTCGCGCTGGTTCTCACCGGCATCGCCAATTGGTCCACGCTGAACAATGACGCGCCGGTCGCCAACGCGCTCAAGATGATCGGCATGAACCGGCTGCGGCTGATCGTCACCGTCGGAGCGCTGCTTGGCATGCTCTCGTCGCTGCTGGTTTTTCAATACGGACAAGCCCGCATCTGGTTCGCCATGTCGCGCGATCGGCTCTTGCCCGCCATCTTCTCGCGCGTGCATCCACGCCACAGGACGCCCTACATCAGCACCTGGGTAGCCGGCTTCGTGGTCGGGATCCCGGCCGGCATTTTCGACATCAGTTGGTTCGCCGACCTTTCGAACATAGGAACGTTGTTCGCCTTTATCCTGGTCTCGGCCGGCGTGATCGTGCTGCGCAAAAAACAACCGGATCGCCCGCGCGGCTTTCGCGTTCCCTGGGTCCCGCTGCTGCCGGGGATCTCCATCTTCTGCTGTCTGGTGTTGATGCTCAGCCTGCCGCTAGAAACCTGGCTTCGGTTCTTCGCGTGGCTGTGCATCGGACTGTTCATCTATTTTGGTTATGGCAAAAAACGCACTGCTGATCTTACTTAGCGCGGCCGTCTGCGCTGTTCTGCCCTCGTTCGCGCAAGACGAATCCACTCGCAAACCCGATCAACTGGTTCGCGCGCTTGCCCTCAAGGGATCCGATGTGGTCGTGCTGCTCGAGCCCCAGCCGTTCCTCGCCCCTCGAATCGCGGACCGCGTTCGCCTGGTGAAGCTGGACGACGCGCCCGAGCATTCCGTCGACGTCGTGGTGCTTTACGACGTTCTTCACGGCGTCGATCACCGTCCGGAATTTTACGCCAAGCTACACCGCGCTCTCCGTTTTGGCGGCCGCGTGGTGAACGTCGATCTTTCTGCCCAGCTTCCCGAACCGCAGGCCGTTCAGGCATTCACCGCGGCGGGCTTTCATATCACCAAGACGGTCGCCTTTTTGCCTTTCCAATACTTCCAAGTGTTCGAATAGGACCCCGTACTCCAAAGTGCCTGGTACTGGTACCAAAGTCGCCACTTTCCTATTCGACGGTCCTAAGGTCACCCCCAAGATGATAGTGCTTGGAACCACACTGGGACCCCGCCACATTTCCGCTCGGCGCGGCACTGCCCGCACCCGTCGAGGAGTCTGCCCATGTCCCAACGGAGCAGAGCGAACAAGCCAAATTTAGTGAACGGCTTAGCATTCTGTATGACAGATCCGCTCCCCCTTGGTGGGATGGCTCCGGGGTCGAGATTGTCCGCGCCACCCGGTCCTGGATTCAATACGGAACCCTCGCTTTTGCCGTGATCTGCATCGTCATCGGCGCGGTGGAAGCCCTGTTCGGCCGCTAGCAACTAAGTAGATTAACTTACGTTTTTCGATGCATCCGCCCCTTGAAAATTTGGTTGCAACTTGCAAGAGAAAGAGCGAGAATACTAGCGGAACTAGCTCACTCCTCCGAGGGCTATCCGATTCCCGCCTTGTCCCCCGTGGATAAGGCGGGTTTAATATTTTTGGCCCCTTGAACCGCGACTCATTAGGGAGGCGGTCACCCCAATTCACGGTTACGTGCGTTTCACATTGTATTTCGATTGCGTCTCTCGTTTCGGAGTGCAATGCCAATGTGTGACTATTCACTGCATACCTTTCCGAATCGTCTCGCCACCGACGGCGAAGATTTAGTGGTTCACAGGTTCGCTGCGGGTTCACTCGGGCTGGCATCGCCGGCCGACCTCGGTCCAGCGATCTCCGCCGCCAAGTCCGCCAGATTCTGGTCGTGGTCCCGCCTCAAATTGTGGTTCCAGGAATCGTGCGCAAGTTGGGACGCGCAAAATCGGATCCCAGCCGTTTGTGTGCCGCCTGGCGCCCGCCTGGTCGTGCGCGATATTCCCAAGCGACTCCAGCGAGAGCTGGACGTGAGCGAGGTGGAGGAAGTGCTATTCATCGAGACCACCGCCCAGGTCAACGCCTATCGCGACGCGATCCAGTTCCACAACAGCCGCCAGATTCTGTTGCAGGAATTGCGCGAAGGGCAGCGTGTTCGCGTGCTCTCCACCAGCGCCTCGGAACTGGATCCGGTTGAAATCAACTGGATCACGGCTTAGCTTGGTATCTCAAGCTCCAGCCGACGGGCGGAAGTGCAGGTCAATAGCATAGCCGGCTACGTTCACTTCCACCCTATAGAGGACGTCGATCTTCACTCTGCCATCCGATATGGCGACGTGTACATCGTTGCTGCTCACGGGAAGCCCCAAGGCCGCGGCCTTGTTAAGTACTTGCTCCCGCACATTTTGCGCCGGCCGCTTGGATGTTGAAGAGTCCTCTACCAAATCGTTGACGTAACTCTGCAACTCCCAGTTGGCGGCGCAGGGCGGAGTGAGAACCACTCCCAGGACGATCAGAATCACAAGCACGGCTGCGCCCGCGATCAATCGCGGCGCCCGCGCCATCACCGCTTGGTTTCCTCGAGGGACTCCAGTTCCTTCCAGATATCGTCGCCGTGCCGCTCCCAATCCGGCGTCTGGGATGTGATGCGAACCTCGGGCACTTTCAGCGTGCCGTGGCCATAACGGCAAATGTATTCCATGCGGGGCTGGCCGATCAGAAACATATTGGGCCATGAACCCGTCGCCAATGGCATGCGGAGGCGGCGCAGGCACGAACGGCAGCGATAGCGTTGATCCCAGATGATCAAATACATCACGCCGAAGCAGGCCAAAAAGAACAACAACATGGCCGAGGTGTATCCGAGATCGTGGCCAAACGGTTTCTGCTCAACACCGAGATACAGCACCGGGCTGCGAAAGCCCAGCAGGATCGCACCCCAAAGCACGCGCATCACCAGGCCGCCGGCTAGCAGCTTCAGTAGCAAAAACCCCCAGTATTTCACAGTCATTAGATTCCTCTCGTGCTCTTCAAGTTCCCGCGTTCCATGCGATTCTAATCGGCCTGGCGTCAATTCTTCAGCAGGTTGCGTGCCAGGAATAGAACATTGGCCGGGCGCTCCGCCAATCTCCTCATAAAATAGGGATACCACGCATTGCCATACGGCACATAGAGCCTCACGCGAAAACCGTCCGCTACCAAGCGCCGTTGCAGCTCGCGCCCCACGCCATACAGCATCTGAAATTCAAAACGATCGGCGGAGATATTTCGTTCCCTGACGTGACCGATCGCTCTGCGCACAATGTTTTCATCGTGGCTGGCGATGGCCGGATAGGCGCCGCGATCCAGCAATTCGAGCATCAACCGGATGTAATTCGCGTCCACGTCCTGCTTGCGCGGAAAAGCTACGGCCGCCGATTCGTGATAGGCGCCCTTGCAAAGCCGCACCGGAATGGATTGCCGGCACAGTTCCTCAATGTCGCTCGCGCTGCGATACAGATACGCTTGGATCACGGCGCGGACGCTGCCGTACTTGGCGTGGAGTTCGGAAACCAGCGCCAGCGTGCGTTCGACGTACTGGCTGGATTCCATATCCACCTCTACCATGCGGCCGATGGACTTGGCCCGCGCCACCAGGCATTCCACGGCGGCGCGCGCGGCAGGCTCGGAAAAATCGAGGCCGAGCTGCGTCAGCTTCACCGAAACCGTGGCTTCGAGATTCAGGCGCGCGATTTCGGCCAGCGCCGTCAAATACGCATCGCGCGATCGGTTGGCTTCCTCGAGCGACGTGACGCTCTCTCCCAAATGGTCCAGCGTCGCCAGGTATCCGTCGGCGTTCAGTTTTTGGCAAACTGCGATTTCACGCTCCAGCGTGGAGCCTGCCACGAAGCGCGACGTGACGCGGTCGGCGAGCGGTGAAGTTTCCATCCAGTGACGAAGCCACTGCTGACGCGAAAGCACCAAAAGCAGGCTGCGGAGCACGCAACTTCAGGATACTCTGACGCGTCGGTGTAGCGCACGCAATCCTGCGTGCAGCTTCGTCACTCGTGACGCCGCGCAAATGCCTCACTTTCTGAAAATTCAATTTAGGCTTGACGGGCCTGCCTAAGCTATGCTACATCATGTAGTGCTACAATGAGTCGCTATAAGACGATGTCTTCCGCCGCGTGGTTGGCCATCGCCATTCTTCGCGCTCAATCGCCCGACGTACCTGACTGGCAGACCGCGGCCGGAGGCAAAATGGCTTTCGACGTCGCTTCCATCAAGCTCGCCAAGCCCGGCACATTTACGATGCCAACCCTTTTTCTGGACCAGGGGGATGCGAAGCCGCCGGGCGGCCATTTCTTGGGAAGTTGGCCACTCGCCGGTTACATTTGGTTCGCCTACAAGCTCGATACGTTTCAGTCGGATCTGGGCGCCCGACTTCCAAAATGGGCGAATGACGAATACGTGATTGACGCGAAGGCGGATGGCAATCCCACGAAGGACCAGATGCGCCTGATGATGCAGTCTCTGCTCGCCGACAGGTTCCAGCTGAGGGCTCATTTTGAAACCAAGGAAGTCCCCGCGCTCGCTCTGACTCTTGTCAAACCCGGCAATCTCGGGCCGAAGCTCCGTCCGCATTCCGAGGGACCAGCGTGCCCGGATTCATTTGAAATGCTTCACCTCTTAACGACTCCGCCCCCTCCGCTCCCGAAGGCGGGTGATGTGTTTCCGCCCCAATGCGAGACTCCTGCCCAAGTCCTGGCAACCTCAGACGGTACTCGGGTCGCGGCTCGGAATACGACTATTGGGTCGCTCGCCCAGGATATCTACAGCTATGCATCTCGGCTCGGGGAATTAGATAGGCCTGTGGTCGATCAAACGGGGCTTAAAGGACGGTTCGATTTCACCATGGAACTCCCCGCCGGGATAATTTCCTTGTTTCCGAAGCAACCCAATCCGGATGACCCTTCGCCAGACCCGAAAGGCCCGCTTTTTCTAAATGCAGTGCGTGAGCAACTGGGGCTGAAACTGGAGCGGTCAAGGGGCGAGGTACGAACCTTGATTATCGATCACGTCGAGAGGCCCTCGGAGAACTGATGTGAAACAAGCTAAGACAGCACTGCGAAACCCATTCACCGATCTGGAACAGGCCATCATGGCGAGCATCTGGCGGCGCGGCTCGGCCACGGCGGAACAGGTACGCGAGAATTTGGTCCCCAAACACAAGCTCAAAGAGTCCACAATCCGAACTTTGTTAGGGCGCCTGGAGAAAAAGGGCCACCTGAAGCACTCGGTTGACGGACGGACTTACGTGTACTCGAGCGTCGAAGGACCGCAGGGTTTTGCGATCCGGGCTGTCCGCCAACTCATCGATCGATTCTGCGCAGGATCGGCCGAGCAGCTGCTGGTTGGAATGGTGGATCACGAAGTGCTGGATCCAGGCCAATTGCGGCGCCTGGCGGATGAAATTGATCAAAAAGCTGAGATTGAGAAGAAGCCGAAAAGGAGGTAGCTCAAATGGATTGGGTGAGTTTAAACAACATCACTCGTGAACTGGTGGCACGCATGGCGGATGCCTCCGTACGCGCCCTGGTGCTCGCGATATTGGCGCTCCTGCTGGTTCCGTTCATTCGACGAAGCTCCACCGCGCAGCACACTGTGTGGACATTGGTTCTGGCGGGAATGCTTATTCTGCCCTTCCTGCGGCCCATGGTCCCGGCCACTCACCTGCACCTGCCGCAGGTCCTCGCGCCCCGAACGAATTATGCCCTGGCTGTCGATACTAGCGGCCCGTCCGTCGCGCCTCCATCCCTGCCGCCGGTAGAAAACACAACGCCCGCATTCCCGCGTTGGCCGCTCTTCATCATGGCGGCGTATATGGCTGGTGTCGCACTATTCGGAGCACGCCTCGTGGCTGGTGTACTGTTGACGCGCCGAGCCCTGCGAAACACTCGGGCGATTCCTTCGGAACTCTGGGAACATTACGACCTCATCGCGGATGCAAAGGTCGATCTGAATCTGGAAGAGTCGGACTACGTGTGCGTCCCGCTGACCACGGGATCAACGCTGATGCGAGTGATATTCCCGGCGGATTGGCGCGAGTGGCCGCAAGCAAAACGGAAAGCGGTCCTGGCACACGAATTGGCGCACGCGCGGCGTCGCGATCCTCTCATCGCTCTGGTTATCGCAGTAAACAAGTGCCTGTTTTGGTTTCATCCCTTGGCGTGGTGGTTGGAGCGCCGATTGCCGGTGCTGGCTGAGCATGCGGCGGACGACGCGGCATTGACCGTCTCAATTGACGCCAAGAGCTATGCGCGTCTACTGCTGGATGCCGCTGCTCAATTGGACAGCGCCGGCAACCGGCTGATTTGGAACTCTGCCGCGATGAGCGGACCAGTAGTTGCACAGCGCATCCGGCGCGTCCTAGACACGCGCACAGTAGAGCGATTGCGGCCGCTCGGCAGGATCGGCCGCGCGATGCTCGTGTCCTTGGGAGCAATGCTCATCTGGATTTCGACGACAGTCGACGTACGCACTCTCGCGGCTGGCCAGGCGAATGGCACTGCGGACGCCAAAGAGTTTGCCTGGCAGATGACAGCTGAGCAAGTCGCAGCCCTGGAACAGGAACTCGCGACCAATCCTGAGAACGAGACAGCTCGTGCAAGGCTGCTTGAGTATTACACCTTCAAACAAATGTGCGTCCAGGCTGTACGCGGTGGTCTGCCTACCTCGCCTGACTGCAGTGATCGCGACGTCCAGGCGGCAAGCCGCGTGACCCCGCTGGTTCTTTGGCTAATTGACCATCATCCAGAATCGGACCTGCACAAGATGGCGCTCATTTTGCCGCAACTCGCCCCCAACGGCTATCAGGACGCGAGGAACCATTGGCTGACGCAATTGAACCTGCACGCCAACGATGCACGCGTGCTAGTGAACGCCGCCGGCACTCTCGGGCAGCAGAATAGACAAGAGCAGATCGATCTGCTGCAGCGCGCCCGGAAACTCGATCCCACGCTCGGAACGGAGCCGCTCGCTAGCCTCTATTCCTCGATCCTGCTGGCGGGCTACGAGCCCGGTCTCGCGGCCGAGATCAGAAACGAGCTGCAGAGTTCGAAGGACGCCGCGCTGATTGGATCGGTGGCTCAGCACGTGATTGAAGGCGGGGTTAGCCGCCTGAGCACCTCGGAGCGTCACGCCCTCGCGGCCGAGCTTGTGACGCATGCACAAACACTGGAGCCGCAGAATCGCGATTGGGCCGATCTCATGGAAGGAGTGAAAGCGATTCCGGCCGGCTGGATTCCCGTCGTCGCCGAGAAAGCTCCCGCCCCTGCACAGACTACTGCTGTTCAAACCATTCGTATCGGCGGGCGTGTCGCCGCGGCGAACCTTCAGGAATCGTCACCGCCAATTTATCCGCCGTTGGCCAAAGCCGCAGGCGTGCAGGGCACGGTGAAGTTGCAGATCCTCATCGGAACGGATGGCCATGTGAAAGACGTGTCCGTGATCAGCGGCAATCCGCTGTTGATAACCGCCGCCTCGGATGCCGCGAAGCTGTACGTGTACAAACCGACGCTGTTGAACGGCCAGGCCGTCGAGGTGCGGACGGACGTAGAGATCACGTTTCAATAGCAGGTAGGGCGAACGCCCTCGTTCGCGCCGGACCCCCGGGTCCGGCTCTGCGACACACGACAGCACGAACGAAATCTTGACAGGCTCACAGTCGATTCTCGAGGCAGGCTAGGCTTTTAGCTTGGCCAGGTAGGCGTCTAGCTGGTCTTCCGGAATGCCCTCACCTCGGTCGAGCCGATCGATGCCGCGCCTGATCTTCGTGTTGATGGCGTTCTTGTTTTCCAACAGCCAACGATCCTGTTCTTCCTGCGTTTCGAGCAGGCGGAGCAACGCTTCCTCCGCACTGGCGGCACCGGTCGCTTGAATCTGCTTTTGGATCCGGGCCTCTAACGCCGCATCGTGAATTTCAATGTTCATGGGAGATTCCTGTTGATCTCTCTTTAGAGTAAGTGATTCTGAGCGACCCATGCTAACGCCACAAGGGTTAACGTCCCGCGGATTACCGTCCAGGTGGATAGCTTCCCAACACCCGCAAGAAATCCGCGATCTCCCCCAGATGCCGCAGAGCATTCTTCACCCGCGGCTCGCTTTCGCGTCCCAGAAAATCGACATAGAACAAATACTCCCAGGGCTTGCCGTGCAGCGGGCGCGACTCGATCTTGGTCAGGTTCAAATCCCGCAGCGCAAACGCGGCCAAGCCCCGGAACAACGCCCCTGGACTGTTGCGAGTGGTAAAGACCAGTGACGTCTTCCAGGCTTTGCCCGGGCGGGGTGCCGGCAATTTCTTGGACGGATACAGCAGAAAGAAGCGCGTGAAGTTGCGGCGGTCGTCCTCTATCGATCTCTTGAGGATGGTCCCTCCGTAGATGCCAGCGGCGACCGACGATGCGATCGCGGCCGCGGCCGGCGCCCTCTGCTCCATCACCATTTTCACGCTGCCGGCCGTGTCATAGAAGGGAACCCGCTCCAGCTTCCGATGCTTGCCGAAAAACTTCAGACATTGGTTCAAAGCCACCGGATGCGAGTAGACCTTGCGAATGTCGGCGAATCGCGCGCCCGGCGGGGCAATCAAGTTATGGACAATTCGCAGGTTGTTTTCGGCCGCAATCCGCACGTCGAAGTGCAAAAGGTGGTCGTAGTTCTCGTGCACCGATCCAGCCAGAGTATTTTCCATTGGAATTACGGCGGCATCTATCTTCCCGGCGCGCAAGGCGCGGAACACGGCCTCGAATGTCGGGTAAGGAACAACCTCGGCGCGATCTCCCAACAGCTGGCGCACCGCCTCCTGGCTAAAGGCTCCCAATTCCCCCTGAATCCCTGTACGCTGGCGCTTCATCCGGCCATCTCCGCGTGTCCTCAACCTTCGTCCGTTCGTGAAACCCGATCGGCAAACCGTCCCGGGGCCCCACTTGCTCCCGCTAAAGCATTGTTATATTTCACGGCTGTTCGGAAAACCGAACAAAAGATCGTTTTCTGTCTTGCTCTTTACTGTCGTGATCGTTATAATTCGAGCCTGTAGAACGCCTTACTCTTGGGGTGACAGGGGTTCCAATGGTCCGGCGTTTCCAATCAAGGCGCTGGAAAAGCATCATAGCATGGAGGACGCTGGACAAAAGCTGCGCCGAATCCGCGAACGGCTCAACCTGCGCGTCCGCGACGTCGAACTGGCCAGCCAGAAGATCGCGGACAAATACCATAATGATGAATTCGCGGTCCTGATCAACCGCATCTCTGAAATCGAGAATCGCGGCCTGGTTCCCACCCTCTTCAAACTGTACTCGTTGTGCGCCATCTATCGGCTGGATTTCCAGGAAGTTCTCGAGTGGTACGGCATTTCGCTCGGAGCTTTGGCTGTCGATGCCTTGTTGGTGGATGTGCCGCAAACGCACGTTGTTTCCTTTCGCGGGAACGCCCCGGCTGAAGTCCTTTTGCCCTTGGCGCTTGACCCGGGCACCGACTGGCGCCGCACCACCTATCTCAGCCGCATGATCCAGCGCTGGGGGAAGCTGCCGCTCATGTTCCTGGAAACGCTGGACTTAAAGGAACAGCGCTATGCCCTTATCGGGACGGAAGACTGGTTTATGTACCCGCTCCTCCAGCCAGGCAGCTTCGTTTCCATCGACGATACCCAGCGCAAGATCGCAACCTCGGGCTGGAACAACGAATTCGAGCGCCCCATTTATTTTCTGGAACACCGCACCGGCTACGTCTGCGGATGGTGCAGCTTGAACGGAGAACAGCTCATTTTGCAACCGCATCCGTCCTCTTTGTGTAGCCCGCAAACCTACAACTATCCAGGTGAAATCGACTTGATTGGCCAGGTCTCCGGCGTCGCTATGCGTCTGGATCAGGGGCGGCGACGGCGTGCGCGTTTCTAAGTAGCTCCATGAGAGCCGTTAAGTCGTTGAGGTAGAGACGGCGCTCCACACCGCGGATGGATGCCGGAATCAGGTTCTGGTAAGGCGCCAAGCGCGCCCAAGTCTCCACGATCACCCGTTTATCTTCAAACAGTCCGGCCAGGTATAGATCCAAGTCCGCTTTCTGCTGCTCGATATTAAATGTCAGCCACTCTGCGAAGACCGCTGAGTGACTGTCCTTAAGAGCGCGGTTCGCCTCGTCTTCGCCGAACACCAGGCCCAGTCCGTGGTGCTCATAACTGCCGTTGTTCGCATTCCGGAGCGAGGCCAGGTAGACCAACCTTCCAAAGACCGTGGGGATTTGGGACAAAGTATTGCGCCACAGGTCGGAGGCCGCACTCCGGTCGAAGACAAAGGCAGCCCTGTCCGCTTTCACTCCTCGTTGGCCGCTCACCTTGAAATCATACACCGAATCCTTTCACGGGGAAAGATGGACTTTGCTTATTGCTTTCCAGTTGTTGCCGCCAGGAAGTGTTCTGGTTTCCGAAAGTCTCTCGGCATTTTCACCTACACAGTCCGCTAGCTCTTAATCTAACCGTGGATTCGCGAATTCTGCGAGTTCGATTCGAAAACACGAGGAGATTTGAGCATGTTGAAAAAGGTCTTATTGCTGGTAGGCTTCGCCCTTGCACTGGCTGCGGTTGGTTCGGCTGATATTCCCGTTCCGCCTTGTAATCCCTGCAACACTGTCATCGGCTAATCCAGGATCCTCCACGCGGGGCTGGTGCTAGACTGGACTTCAATCCATGCACCAGCTCCCGCTAGAACAACAGGTCCTGGAGGTAGCTCAGATTGCAGTCCTGCTCGCCCTATGCGCCAAACTGTGCTGGAGCGGGCTTTACAAGATCTACATTTTCTTCTTTAGTTATTTGGTCCTGGAGTTTCTACAGGCGCTCATTCCGGTATTCATGCCGGTTAATGGCGCGCTTTACCTCTATAGCTACGTCGCAAGCCAAGCCTTCATTGTCTGCTCCTATGCGTTCGTGGTTCTGGAATTGTACTCCGTCATCCTGCGCAATCTAAAGGGCATCGCCAGCGTCGCGCGCCGCTACATCAAGTTCACTCTGGCGGTAGCCATCATCCTGTCTCTTCTGCCTCTGCGTATCGAAAGGGCGCCCAGCACTCTGTTCGGCGATCTGCTTATTTTCGAACGTCCAATTCTGTCCAGCATGCTTATTTGCGTTCTTTTGATTACGGGTTTCCTGGTCTACTACCCGGTGCCGATCGGCCGAAATGTCTTGGTGTATCTGATAGGGTATGCTGGCTACTTTATTGGAGAAGCAACTACCTTCTTCTTCGTGAACAATCGCGGCCACTACTCGTACCGCTGGCTGAGCGACCTGACCATGGGCTTCTCCGTGACTTGTCTGATGTTTTGGCTGGTTGGCCTCAACCGCCGGGGCGAAGAGAAAGACATCGTGGTAGGCCATCAATGGAATCCAGGCGACGATGAACGATTGTTGGCGCAGCTAGGGGCAATCAATGCCAGGCTTTTGCGCTCTGGAAGAAAAAAATAGATGCGCCGTTTAAACAACAACTCGTTTGCATTTTATGAAATGATCCTATATGATCTAATGCAGGCACACAAAGGTGGATGCCCCTAATGCTCCTTACTGCGATCAGCCTCGTTTTGTTGTTGGGTTGCTTTGCAGGCTTGTTCTGGAGGCTCGCGTCTCGTTTTGACGCGCGGCAATGTACAGCCGAATGGCTGGACAGCTTCTCCATGAAAAGCTATGCTCCCATGGAACGGCTCCTTGAGAAGCGAGACTTGGATTTCCTAGCTTCTCAGCCCGGATATCGCCCGGCCATCGGCAAACGCTTGATGGCGGGACGCCGCCAGATCTTTCGCTCCTACCTGCGTCTGCTGGTGCGCGATTTTAATCAGTTGATCGGGATTGGAAAACTCATGGTTGTTTATTCCGATCGGGACCAACAGGAATTCGCGCGCAACCTGCGGCGCCAGCAGGTAACGTTTTACGCGCGAGTGTGTGCGTTGCAACTGCAACTCGCTCTGTATCCTCTGGGCTGGACCTCGGTGGATGTCCGCGGTCTGCTGGATGCCCTGGGCGACATGCGAATCCAAGTGGGGCAACTGACTTCCCAGCCGGCCTAATAACAGATCGTCTTAAGCAGTTGCTTGGCCTCTTTCAGCCGGGGAAACTGCTGTTCGGCATCCTTGAATTCACGCGTGTGCACGCAACGGCGCGCGCCGCGATGCTCCACGGGGAATCGCAAATGCAGCATCTCGTGGAACAGTACATACTCAACGGCTAGCAACGGAACCCGTACGCTGTCCAACAGCCGGCTCAAGATGATCGCGTTGTGCGACGGATCGTAGTGCCCCAGCGTCACACGCGAACGCAGCCGGCTCCAGCCGAGCAACGGCTGCGCCATCCAGCCGTGAAAATGCGTCATGTTGAGTTCTTCAAAAATCTTCTCCAGATCGTAGGCATCGCCTTTGGGCCCGGACACGAATTTGCGCCCGCGCGACTGCTTCACCAATTGAAGGCTGCGGCGCATTTCCTTGCGATTGAGATAGCGCCGGTATCGTTCGGCGTGGATTCGCGGCACCGGCCGCCGCAGCAGCTTGGCCATCAGGATATTCGCCAGCGACTCCAGGATGGTGGCCGGCGCGCCTTCCAACACGTCGGTGATGCGGAACTCCAGTCCCGCTTCGTCCCAGCGGACGAAACTATTCGCGTTGGCGAATTTGCAGAATTTCACGCGGATCTCGGGGGTCGCGGTGCGCGGCCTGAACTCGCGGAAAACTCGCGCCAACATTTCCTCGGGCCTTTCGAAGAAAATCGCGGTTTGCAACACGCTTCTAGAATACCTGCTTGTCAGTGAACCGGAAGGTTGCCGAGTCGATGCCTGGGCGCTAGACGGCGTTCCCAGCGATGATCTACGGGTCGAGAACGATCTCCGGATCGTTCAACTGCGCCTGGCGCGCGGTAGCGCTCTGGTAGTGATACGCTTTGCAGCCCGCGTCGCCGGCCTTGTTGCAGACCGGTTTCACGGTGCAGCTGTTGTGGCGCTTGGGCCCGAATTCCTTGCCCTCGGCGCAGGGGCTATCGCCCGTGAATTGGACGTACCACGGTTTCTTCGCGTCGCTTTGACGCACCCAGGAGATTTTGTCGCCCTTCTTCGCGTGATGCTGCTTGTGCTCGGGGACCACTTTGCCGGTGTCATCGATGCGGAGCTGGTGCGGACCCTGCGCGAGTGCCACGGAGGACGCGGCACAAAGCCACGCCCCCATAGTGAAGGCACTGAAACAAAGGTTTCTCATCATCACTTGGGCGTCACATGGATTAGAGCGCCCTCAGCGGCGTCCTCGATCATCCACAGCGAGCCATCGGGAGCTTCTTCAACGTCGCGGATGCGTTTACCCACATTCCAGCGCTCGGCGGATTTTGCGCCGCCATGGCCATCAAAGATGATGCGGCTCAGCGACGTGGTCCCCATCCCGCTAACGAAGCCATTGCCGTTCCATTGCGGGAAAGTTTGGGTGCCGTGGTAGAACATCAGATTGCCTGGCGCGATTACCGGTGTCCAATAGAGCACCGGCATGGCCAGGTCGGGCCGCATGTCGGGTTTGGGAATGGGAATGCCGCTGTAGTTATTGCCAAAGGAGACCAGCGGCCAGCCATAGTTCTTGCCCTTCTGGATCAGGTTCAGCTCGTCGCCGCCGCGCGGACCGTGCTCCACTTCCCACAATTCGCCGGTGGACGAAAACGCGAGTCCATAGGGCGTGCGGACGCCGCTGGCCCAAGTTTCGGCCGGCGTCATATTGGGACCGGTAAAGGTATAAGTGCTGACCACCTTCGCGGTCTTAGCGGCTTCGGTGTCGCTGGGCGGATCGATCAGAGGAATGCTGGCAGCACCGGTTTTGCCGAAGTTGGGATTGTCAGCCGCGGGTTTGCCGTCCAGTGTCAGGTGCAGGATCTTGCCTTCGGGCTGGTTCGGATCCTGGGCGGGGGTGAAGCGCTGGCGGTCGCCAACCGTGAGGAACAGGGACTGGCCATCGGGCGCGAACGCGATCTGCGCGCCTTCCTGGCCGCCCTTGCCCTTGGGCAACTGGCGCCATAGCACTTCCAGGTGTTCCAGTCTGGCGGGGCTGGCGAACGGGCCGGTCGCCTTCGGGTTCATGGTCAGCTTGGCGCGCGCCAGCACCAGACCGCCGCCATAATCGCCCGGCTCTGCATAGGTGAGATAGATTTTCTGGTCTGTGGCGTAGGTGGGCGAGAGGAAGACGCCCATCATGCCGCTTTGGCCCTCCCAATAGACTGCGGGCGTACCGGCCACCTGGATCTTCTTTCCATCCTGGGAGACCAGCCAAATGGGCCCGACCTTTTCGGTGATCAGCATGCGCCCATCGGGCAGGAACGCTATCCGCCAGGGCAGGTCAAAGTTGGCCACCGTGGTCATGTTGAAGGGTATGCTAGCTTCGGGCTTCTGCTCGCCTATGTTTACCTGGGCCCAGGCCGCCACCGATGCCAGCGTTGTAAGCAACGCCGCTTTTGCAAATCTCATGGGTTTCTCCTCGTCCATCGTATATTACCATCCGGGCCGTGACAAACTACTGGTTGGGCATGCAGCCGGTGGACGAAAACTCTTGGGCGGACGCGAGGATTGTCTTAGGGATTGCGGCCGCGGTCGCGCTGGTCCATCTGCTAACGAACCAGCGCTACGGTTTTCATCGCGATGAACTCCAGTTTCTGAGCGACGCCCGGCATCTGGATTGGGGATTCGTAGCGTATCCGCCACTGACGCCCTTCCTGGAGCGGATTAGTTTCGCAGTCTTCGGTGTTTCGCTGGTAGGACTGCGGCTGTTCTCGGTGATAGCGCAGGCATCGGCCATCGTCATTACCGGACTGATGGCGCGCGAGCTCGGCGGCGGACGGCTAGCCCAAGTGACGGCCGCTCTCGCGGTTGCACTCTCGCCGCTGCCATTATTTGAAGGCACCGAGTTTCAATACACCACCTTCGACTACTTGTGGTGGGTATTGATTGCCTATTTCGTGGTTCGCCTGTTGAAGACCGAGAATCCGCAGTGGTGGCTCGGGATCGGAGCGGCGGCGGGCGTTGGCCTGGAGACCAAGTACGCGATCGCGTTCTTCGTCATCGGAATCCTGGGCGGCCTTCTTCTGACAAACGCGCGGCGTTATCTCGCGAGCGCTTGGTTCTGGGCCGGAGTGGCGCTGGCGACCGCGATCTTTCTCCCCAACTTGATCTGGCAGGTGCGCCACGGATTCATCTCACTACATTTCCTGACGCACATTCACGCTCGCGATGTAGGCGAGGGGCGGGCGAATGGATTTGTGCTCGGCCAGTTCGCGCTCTGCACCAACCTGTTAGCCGCGCCGTTGTGGATCGCCGGACTGTGGCGCTTCTTACGCGACCGGCGGTATCGTCTGCTGGCGTGGATGTACATAATTCCGCTGGCGCTGTTCGTGATCGGAAAAGGGCGAGATTATTACCTGGCAGCGGCATATCCGATGCTGATGGCGATGGGCCCGGTGGCGGGCGAGCGCTGGGTCGCGTCACTGAAGCGAATGCCACGGCGGACGATAGAAGCCGTGTTCTTCACCGGGCTGGCAGCGTATGGACTTTACGCCGGTGCGGTGATTCTGCCGCTGGCTCCCGGTGGTTGGCTAAGGAATTTCGCGCTGGCGAACAATGGTGATTTGCGCGAGGAGGTCGGCTGGGACGAGTTAGTCAAGACGGTAGCGGGCATTCGGGATTCATTGCCTCCGGAGCAGCGCCAGAATGTGGGCGTGTTGGTGGGCAATTACGGCGAGGCCGGTGCGATCGAGATTCTGGGACCGGCCTACGGACTGGCGGCGCCCATCAGCATGACTAACTCGGCTTGGTTGCGGGGATATCCAGTGCCGGCCCCATCGACACTGATCGTGCTGGGCTTTTCGCGCAAGGGAGCCGATCGGGCGTTTACGTCGTGCCGAGTGGCCGGACATATCAGCAATGGTGTAAAGAACGAAGAGAGCCAGGACCATCCGGACATCTTTGTGTGCGACGGCCCGCGCCTGTCCTGGCCGGAGTTCTGGAAGGCCTACCAGAACTTTGGTTGATCCGCCGGCGAGGTCTCGCTCTTGGGCGATTTCTCCCGCACACTCACCGTAACTTCCATGCCCAGGAAAGATGAAGGCGCGCCGACAAACGTACCCCACAACGGCAGAACCTGCTGGGGATCCCATGCGACGGCCACGCGAATCAGATTGCGATTTCCGATGATGCTGTTGGTGGGATCGAAATCGATCCAGCCGGCCCCCGGCAAGTAGGTCTGCATCCAGGCGTGTGTTGAGCCCGTGCCTAAAGTGCCGCCGCCGTCCTGCTGGGGGACGATATATCCGCTGACGAAGCGCGCGGCCAAGCCGAGGGAGCGCACTGCTTCCATCATGAGAACCGCGAAATCCCGGCAACTGCCGCGCCGGCTATTCAGCGTTTCGCTGGGGCTCTGCACGCCCTTCTCACTCCTGCGGGTATAGACGAAATCTTTCCTGATGCCGAGCGTTATGGCGCGAAGCAGGTTCATGGTGCCGGTGGTCCCAGATGGATCCAGAAACTGGACGGCCCAACGCCGCACGTCGTCACTTGGATAGTGATGCACCAGCGCGGGGCCGAGGTTGGGCAACTCATCGTCTGAATAACGGAATGGATAGGTTTTCGAGTACTCCTCGAGCGGGTAATCGGGCAGCGCGGTCTCAAGAAGCTCGAGCGTAACGGAGCTGTCAAACCGAAGCTCCGAGGTAGAGCCGTCGAAGGTGGCGACCGCTACCGAGTTGTCGAAAACATCGTGCAGCCAGCGCAGGCTGGCGGGAGCGGGCGTGATATCGAGTTTCGACTTGAGCAGCTTCAGATCGTGACTTTCGCGCGGCCGGAACATCATGCGGTGCTCTCCCAGGCCCACGGGTTTCGAGTAGCGATAAACGGTGAGATGGCGAACTGTGAGCAAGGACATTACTGGATTTCGTCGGTCCAGACTGTGAATCTCTCGAGCGAGTTCGGGCCGAAAGTGGTGGCGATGGCGACGTCGGTGGCGTCACGGCCGCGCGCGATCAGCACTCGTCCAATGCGCGGCACATTGTTGCGAGGGTCGAAGGTATGCCAGGTGCCGCCTATATAGACTTCCATCCAAGCGGCAAAATCCATAACTCCGTAGGGCGGCGGAATCCCGATATCGCCTAGGTAACCGGTGCAATAGCGTGCCGGAATATTCATGCAGCGGCAGAACGTGATCGCAAGGTGAGCGAAATCGCGGCAGACACCTGTACGCTCATTGAACGCGCCCCAAGCAGTCCGCGTGGAGCGCGCATTCTGATAGTTGAAGCTGATGTGGTTATGGACAAAATCGCAGATGGCCTGAACCCGCGCCCAGCCCGGCTGCGTGTACCCGAAGAGTGACCAAGCTATGTCCGATAGCAGATCGGTCTCGCAGTAGCGGCTGCCCAAGAGGAAAACCAGAGTGTCTTCGGGCAGATCCCGCACCGCGAGCTGCTGAGCATCTGGAGCGAAGACGTCCGGGGTCCCGGGGTCCCGGACCACTCCGGTAGTGCTGACTCGAATCTGCCCCGGCGGCGCCACGATGCGGGTGCACCAGTTGCCGAAGACATCGCGATGAGCGGTGACGGGGACGGGCGGGTCGGTAGTCAGGTGATCGGGAACGACGATGTCATGGGCGCGTGAATAATGGATGTGCACCATCAGGATCATGGGTGTTTCCTGAAAGCAGTTGTAGACGATTTCGAAGCCGACCCGGATTTGGATGCTCACTCTTCTCCTCAATGCGCGGCACGGGGCGCCTCCAACTCATCTTAACTGAGCCGGTTCGCCGGGAGCGAGTGAGAATGGGATGGTGGATCGCGTGAGAATAGACAAGTGGCTGTGGGCAGCCCGATTCTTCAAGACGCGCTCGCTGGCTTCGAAGGCCTGTGAGCTCGGCAGGGTTGAGGCCAACGGACAGGGGGTGAAGCCGTCGCGCGAAATTCGGGCCGGCGACCTGCTGCGAGTGAAGAACGAGAGTGGCGAATTTCAAGTGGAGGTTCTGGCGCTGAGCGAGATGCGCGGGCCGGCGGTGGTTGCGCAGACGCTGTACCGCGAGACGGACGCGAGCCGGGAGTTGAGGCTGAAGTTGGCCGAGGAGCGCAAGGCGATGCCGCGTGTCGAGCCGCTGCGGGAAGGGAAGCCGTCGAAGCGGGATCGGCGGAAAATCGACCGGCTGCGGGGGAGGGGCTGAGTGGGCCGGAGAGGCGGTATTTTGCAAAACGAAGCCAGCGGCCCCTGGTGCAGACGCCGGAGGCGATTTTTGGCCCGACTCCACCTTAGTAAGCGCAAATTACTGCTGGTTGCTTGGTGCGCCGCGGCCCTGGAAACTCGCCTGTAATAAATGCGTCAGCGTGTGGACGTAATGCAGCTTGCCGTTCTCGACACGGAAGAGGTGGGTGTCGGGTGCTCCGCTGCCGCCTGGGACTGAGCCGGCGCCGAAAGTACAAAAGGCCACTACGGCTCCAATCGTCTCGTCGACCACGAAGTGGCGGTTCACAATGTTAACGCCGCTCGGTACGCCAACGTCGCAGGAGTCCTCCGGAGTTCCCTTGCCGGTGCGCATGCCGCCCTCGGTGCGATTGCACGGGTAACCCCATGGCACCAAGTCCTTTTTCCCTTCGAGAAACGCATCCAGGTAAGCGTTCGCAGCGGACACCAGAGTGTCGCGCGTGTCGCGCTTGGCCTCCGGAATGACGCCCCAATTCTCGGTGGAGGAGTACTTGAGATAGTTATCCGCGTTAAACAGCCAGTAACCAGTTGTCGTCCACAGCATTTCGATTTCGGCAATCAGCGCATGATTCACGCGCAGCCGCGTGCCGAGCACATAGGGGTTGGCCTTGTCGGCAACGATCACCTCGGTGAACGTCTGGCAGGTCGAAATGTCCACAAGAGTGCGATGGTGGTCGATCTTCATCGCCTTCTTGATCAGGCCGTCGTTGATGTTCGTCGTCTTAAAGTTCTCGATGTACGCCAGCCCCTTGGCGAGTGGCAAGCCGTCAGTGTCGCCCTTCGCTTGAGCGGCTATGTAGAGATCGGCAGCCGCCTGGAGTCCTTCGCGCGTACAGGAGACTTGGGAGTAACAGAGGCCTGGGCCGAGCAGAGCGGCTGCGAATGCCGTCCATCTAAAAGTGAAACGATTCATCAGAAGTCCTCCTGGGCTCGTAGCTGAGCGTGTGCGCCACGGACCAGCGTACACGATTTCGCAACAACGAGTGGTTTATCGCCGGATGCTCAGCGGTCCGGTGCGCACTATCAGACCCCTCAGTGCCATGCATGGATCCACTCGGGCCGCTTGCCCGGCGGCAAGGCTCTTAGGGCAACAACTGGACGCGCAGACCCGAACCGTCTTCGCCGCCCCTGTAAATGCGTTCGGTGGCCTTCTGAAAGTCCGCGGCTTTGGCGTTCGGGATGCTTAGAAACTTCTGCGGATTACGGTCCACCAGCGGGAACCAGGAGCTCTGAATCTGCAGCATAATCCGGTGACCCGGGCGGAACGTGTGGCAGATGTCAGGCATGACATATTCGATCTTGGCGCGCTCGCCGGGCTTGAATGGTTCAGGCTTTGAGAAGTTGTTGCGGAATTTTCCGCGGATCGGCTCGCCCCGTACCAGTTGCTGATAGCCCGGCATGTGCACGCCCTTCGGATTCGGCGCTGGATCGGGATAATCGTTCGGATAAACGTCAATGAGTTTGACGATGAAATCGGAATCCGTGCCGGTGGTGGATACACGCAGGACGGAAGTTACCGGGCCCGTGATGGTGACATCGCGATCGAGCGGATCAGTTTGATAGACGAGGACATCGGGACGTTGCGATGCGAAGCGCTGATCGTAAGTCATGTAGTCGCCCGCCATGCCAGGCCCGACTTCCCCGATCACCGGAACGGGTTTGTCAGGATCGCTCACGTATTCGTCGGCTCCCGTTGCGGAGGGCGCCTGCCACGCAAGTTTCCCACCTGCGTCCAGGAAGAGCGTCTTTTCGACGGCTTCCCTGGGCGGCCAGGTTTCGAAGCGCCGCCACTGATTGGTGCCGGTTTCGAAGAGGTACGCTTCCGGCACCTTGGCATCCGGGGAAGCCTTCAGCCCGTCGCCTTTGTCCTTAAGGTTCTGCATGAAGAACGGCAGCTCGATCTGTTCGCGATAAGTTTCGCCGGTCTTCGAGTCGAAGCTAAGATTGCCGAGTCTGTCTCCGTCCATGCGCGACCAACCACCGTGCAGCCAGGGACCCATCACAAGAGTTACGGGTGACTGCGGTCCGCCAGACTTCACGGCGCGAAAAAGCTTCAGTGGACCGGCGAGATCCTCTGCGTCGAACCAGCCGCCGACAAACATGACGGCCGGCGTTGTATTTTTCATGTGCGGCGACTGCGCGCGGGATTGCCAGTAATCATCGTAGGTATCGTGATCCAGCAGGTCGTCCCAGTAACTGTTCTTGTTCTTGAGATACTTTTCGTTCGCGTTCGCCAGCGGTCCCATCTTGAGGTAAAAGTCATATTGATCAGGCGTGCCGAAATCGAATGGAACGGTGCGGGGCGGGCGCTCGGGTTCGACGCCGCGCGGTTTGAAACCGACGTAGAAGCCGAAGTTAGCCGCGAGATAAAACGCGCCGTTGTGATAAGCGTCGTCGCCATTGCCGACGTCGCCCATGGGAGCTTGCGGTGAGACGGCCTTGAGCGCCGGATGAGCATTTATCAGGCCATAGGCGGCATAGAAGCCTGGGTAAGAAATGCCCCACATGCCGGCGCGGCCGTTGTTGCCCGGGACATTTTTAACCAGCCAGTCGATGGTGTCGTAAGTGTCGGTGCTTTCGTCAGGGTCGGCAGGGCCCGCCAGATGGGTCTTATGCACGGCAACATCCACGAACGTGCCTTCGGAGAGATAGCGCCCACGAACATCTTGATAGACGAAGATGAAGCCTTCTTTGGTGAACAGATCGGAGGGCCCCAACCGCGTGGGGTAGTTGTTGATGCCATAGGGGGCAACCGAATACGGGGTCCGCTGCATGAGGATCGGATACTTCTTTGAATCATCTTTGGGAACGTAGACCGACGTGAAGAGTTTGATTCCGTCCCGCATGGGGATCCGGTAATCGTATTTTGTGTAGTGGGCGCGCGTGTATTCGAGCTGCTTGCGAGCTATCTCTTCGGGCGAAGGCGTGGGCGCTTGGGCAGGAAGGAGGCAGGCGAAGAGCAGCAGAAGAGGCAGGCGCATTATGCCACTGTAGCGCGTCTGACCGGTGCAGGATTCGGGTTTGCCGAGGGCGGTGGCAACTGCGACAATGGACAGGAGACGGCGGTGAAGAACTTCGATCGCATCACGGTTGATCCTGCGCAGATGGGCGGAGTACCCTGCGTCCGCAGCTTGCGAATCCCAGTGGCCACGGTGCTCCGACTGCTGGCGGGCGGATTGACCGAGGGAGATATTCTTGCGGAATACCCAGATCTCGAGGCCGAAGACATCCGCGAGTGCTTGCGCTTCGCCGCAGCTTGGGCGATGGAGCGGGAGCTCCCTCTTCCGCACTCAGCTTGAGGTTCTTGATCGACAATGCGCTGCCTCCGCGTGTAGCCGACCTTCTGGTGGCCGCCGGACATGACGCGGCGCACGTTCGTTCCTACGGAATGCATGCGGCAAGCGACGAGCAGATTCTCGCGAGAGCCCTGGCAGAGGAACGCATCGTGGTCTCCGCGGACTCCGATTTCGGCGCGATTCTAGCCGCGCAGGAAGCAGAACGCCCATCATTCCTTCTTTTCCGAGATCCGAATCTGCTGGTTGCCGCCGATTACGTCAACATGTTGCTTTCGGCTCTGCCGGTACTCGTGCCGGAACTTGAGAACGGATGTGTCGCGGTTTTCAGACACGGCCGCCTGAGGGTCCGTAAGTTACCGTTGTCGGAATAGGTCGAGTCGACCAGGGTGTGACCGAGCGGTAGCTCGGACAGATCGAGCTGGGACACAGCTTCACTCCACAATGCCCCGGAATCGCCGAAGTTCGCCCGTCTTCCGGTTGACGTAGATGGCATGGTTGCAGCCCTGGCGAAGCAATTCCGGAGTTTCCGCTGGAGTGTTCGCGCCGGACAGGTCCTTGACGAAGGAAACGTAGCTTTCGGGCGCCTTAATATATACTGCCGTTAATGCGGCCGAAGCAGGCGAAACCGGAACCGGCCCCGGCAGCGTCGAAATCCCATGGAGATCTCCGTTGGAGGTGGGCGCATGCCTAAGGCAGTGGGGGAAGCCCAGGGCAAGATCAGCGGCCGGATCATTATCGACCAGCTCATCCGCAACATGGAGCTCGGGCAGTTCGAGATGGGCTACAGCATCCTGGCGCCGTGCATCTTTAGCTTGTATCTGCATCCCGACGATTACACGCGGCTGACCGGCGTGTTTGACCTGATCCGGCAGGACGCAAAACAGGCGCTGGTTGCTCGATTGGCGCAATTAAATGCGAAGCCGCTGGGGTTGGGCGCGCTGAGAGGCGGGAAAGACCGCAAGCCGTTTCGGATCGCCGGTAAGGATTGGACCTTCGAATTCTTCCCGGATTCAGAAGGCGTGGTGCCATTGGGCGACGTCGAGATTCACTCCGAGCTAAATGAGACGCCGCAGCCGGGCTATCACGGGGCCAAGACCACGCTGCTGGATCGCGAGCCAAGTGTGGGTGTCATTACTGGAAATGCCTCGATCACCGGGCGCGCCGGCGTTCGGCCGGAGACCCGGCAGTCGGCAGAGCGACCGGGCGATCGGGTGTATGCCGAGATTCGTTATGAAGACGATTCGGGTACGCAACTGTACTTGATGACGCAGCCCGAGATCAGCATTGGCCGGGGCGGGGAGGGCGCACAAGTCAGCCTGGCGCTGTACACCAATGACGAAGTTTCACGCGAGCATCTGCGGGTGCGGCTGGATGCGGCGCAGAAGCGCTTCGTAATCGTGGACCAGAGCATGAATGGGACCTGGCTGAACGGAAAACGTCTGGCGCGCGGCGTGGAGGAGACGCTGCCGCCGAAGGCGCAGATCAGCGTGGCGGAAGCGATCATGCTGCATTTTGAGGCGCGGCAGTAACCATGACCAAGAGCTTAGCCTGGCGGTCGGCCGTGGCGAGCGATCCAGGACGGATGCGTTCGGAGAATCAGGATCGCGCGTACGCCGACGACGAGCAGGGCATTTTCCTGGTGGTGGACGGATTGGGCGGGCATGCGGCGGGCGAGAAGGCGGCCGAGATGGCGATGGAGTCGGTGATTGACGAGATGGCCAAGGAAGGCGGCGATCCGAGGGAACGGATTCGGCGCGCGATCACGGCCGCTAACAATCGCATCTGTGAAGAGGCCGCGGCGAACGAGACCTGGCGCGGCATGGCGTGTGTTTTGACGCTGGCCGTGATTCGCGACGACAAGGTTTTCGTGGGCCACGTTGGGGACTCGCGGTTATATCTGACGTGGAACGGGGCGATTCGGAAGCTGACTTCGGATCACTCGCCGGTGGGCGAGCGCGAGGACGCCGGAGAGTTGAATGAAGCCGAAGCCATGGCGCATCCGCGGCGGCACGAGGTGTTTCGCGACGTGGGGTCGAAGCCGCGCCTGGCGGATGAAGAGGATTTCATCGAGATGAAGGAATTTTTGTTCAAGCCGGACGCCGCGATTCTGCTGTGCAGCGACGGCTTGAGCGATCTGCTGACCTCGGCTGAAATTCTAGAGGTGATGGAGCGTTACGACGGCGATCCCGCACAGGTGGCGCGCGAGCTGGTGGAGCGGGCCAACCTGGCTGGCGGGACCGACAACATTACCGCTATCTTCGTGGCAGGCAGCGAATTCCTGGGCAATGCATCGCCGTCCGCGGCGGAGGCTCGAGCGCGAAATGCAGTCACGAAAGCGCGTGATGAGGCGCCGGCAAAGCCACGCCGGGGAGTCATGGTGCGCTTGCTGACCGCGCGAGTAGCGTTCCTGATTTATGGGTTCGTGTTGGGGGTGGTGCTGGCGCTTGCTCTGCGTTGGCCGAAACCGTAAAACGCCGGGCGCGTCCCTTGTAACGACCAGTCTACCGGTCGGGTAATACAATCGATTTGTGCTCAGAAGCAGGCAATTTGGCGCCTACGAGGTGATCCGCAAGCTAGCGCGCGGGATGACCGACGTGTATCTGGCCTTCGATACCAGCGCCAACCGCCACGCGGTATTAAAAATTGTTGAGGAATCGCCCGATCCTCTGACGCAATTAATTCTCGAAGCGGAGCGGCGCGGGGCCGATTTGCAGAAGCAATTGCACGACGCCGATTCGCGCGTGATCGAGGTGTACGACTACGGGCATTTGGACGGATTCTTCTTCGTCTCGATGCAGTACATCGAGGGGCGGACGGTGGCCGAGATCCTGAAGCAGGAACGACGCATTGAGCCGGAGCGCGCGGCGCGATTCACGGTTGAGATCCTGAGCCAGCTCGACAAGCTGCATTCGTTTCAGGCGGTGATCGACGGCCAGCGGCGGTCGGTGGTGCACGGGGACATCAAACCTTCCAACATCCAGATCGGAACCAACGACGAAGTGCGTCTGCTGGATTTCGGAATCGCGAAGGCGCTTACGTTCACGCATAGCCGCACGCACCTGGGATTGGGGAGCCCAAGTTATTGCTCGCCCGAGCGATTGAATCGCGGACAAGTGGACCGGCACGCGGACTTGTGGGCGGTGGGCGTGACGCTGTACGAAATGGTTGCGGGCGTGCCCCCGTATCAGGCGCAAGATACGCGCAAGCTGGAAGCGCTGATCCAATCGCGCCGTCCGCCGCGAGCGTTGCCGGAGGGCTGTCCGGCTGGGATGACAGCGATTCTGCACAAGGCGCTGGCGGGCGATCTGCACCAGCGCTACGTGTCAGCCACGGCGTTTGAAAGCGATTTGACGCTGTTCCTGCAGAACCGGCCGACCGTGGCGGAGGTGGAACGGCGGGTTTCGTGGAAGAGCAACCCGACGGTTGAGGCGCAGCGTCCGCGTCTTCCGGAGCGTATGACCGTCATGGCGGAAACCGTGCGGCGGAGCGTGCTGAAGTTGAAGCCCACGCGGATGCGGCAACTGGCATCGGCGATGAGCATTTTCGTGGCGCTGTGCTGGGGCCTGCTGGCGGGGCTGGTGGTGTGCGTGCCGGTCGGATACTACTATCGATTCTGGCGCGAGAGCAATCCGCTGCGCGGCAACCTGGACTACACGCGCGCTAACGCGGGCGAGATCAATCGGGATTGGGATTTGTTGCAGCGCGTCCAAAGGCAGAACGCGTTCCTGGGCGGCCTGTCACCCGCGAATCATCTTGCGGCCAACGTGCGGGCCGCGCTGCTGCAAGCCGGCAATGAGGTGATCGAGCGCTATCGCAATAATTCCGATCCGCGGATTCAGGATTTCGACTGGCCGAAAGCCGAGTTGTGCTTCACACATTTGATTGAAATGGATCGCAGCGATCGAGCGGCAGAAGCGAAGCTGGCGGTGTGTCATGGTTACGAAAATCTGGAGCACGCAGCACGCCAAGCGCAGACCGACTTCGAAACCGCCGCGTCGCTCATTCCGCAGTCGCCCGATCCGCACCTGGGCCTCGCGCGCATCTATGTTTATTCGCAGAAGAACATAGGCAAGGCCATGGCGGAGTTTAACGAGGCTCACCGTTTGGGATTTGAGCCGGGTCCGCGCGAGGCGGAGGAAGAAGCCGACGGCTACCGCTTCCGCGCGACCACGGAGCTGGAACAGGCGCGGCACGATGGACCGAAAAACAGCGCGGCTGAAAAGCGCCATCTGCGATTGGCCGAACGCGATTTCGATCGGGCTCGCCAGCTGTATGAGCCGATCGAAGGCTTCTCTAACGTCAGCCTCGCGCTGCGCCAGGTGGACGATGACGATCGCGCGCGGCAAGGCTTGGCAGATGAACTTAACAAGAGATCCAAGCCCAAACCCAAGTCGAAATATCAAGCAGCCCAGCGATCGCGGCGAACTGGGCGGACTGCGCGGTCCGGGCGGACTGGCGGAAAGGTCGCGCATTGGCAGTAACCAAGAGCTGGGAAGCGAAAGTTCTAGCGACCCGAACAGGCGCACTGGCCTCCGGAAGGGTAGGGTGGCGCGAGTTCGCCTGGTTGGCGGCGACGTCCGTGCTGGTCGGCGTGGGATTGTTGCTGGTCTACTCGGCGAAGACGCGGGAGTTTCCGGCGCTCTCGGGTGCGTTGGCGCGCGGCGAATTGCTGGACTTGAACCAGGTGAGCAAGCCCGAGCAACTGCTTCCGTTCCTGCAAGTGTTCCCGGATGATGGCCAGCGCCAGATGGTTGCCGGCAAGGTTTTCGACTATCTGGAAACCCATCAGCCGCTTCCGAACGTTGGAGCTTTGGCGAGATTACGTGCGGCCGCCCGCGTGCCTCTGCTGCCGTTCGCGAAATTGAAGCCCGCGTTCGTGGTCCGCACGCCGATGGAATTTCAACGGCAGTTCTTGATCTGGATCGTGGTCTATCTGGCCGCGTTTCACGTGGTGTTTCTCATCTGGCGTTGGAGCGCGTATCGAGGAGATTTCGCAATTCTGCCCGCCATCCAGCTCATCACCGGCCTGGGTCTGGTTCTGGCCGTGAGCTTGCGCGATCCGCTGCGGGATACGCTCGAGTTCAGTAAATTCGCATGGGGAGTTGCGCTGGGATGCGCGGTGTTGTTATTGCCGTTGCTGCGTATTCTGAACTACCAGCGCTTCGCGGCCTGGTGCTACATGCCGTTGTTCGGGGCGCTGGGACTATTTGTGTTGTTGCTGCGATTCGGCTCGGGGCCCGGAGGGAACGACGCGAAGGTGAATCTGGGTCCGTTCCAACCGGTGGAAGTGATCAAGATCCTGCTGGTGTTTTTTCTGGCGGGCTACTTCGCGCGGAATTGGGAACGGTTGCGCGATCTGCGCGAGAAGCGGCTGGTTCCGCGCTCACTACGGTGGATCGGACTGCCGAGGCTCTCACACGTGCTGCCGGTGATGTGCGCGGTGACGCTGTCGCTGGCGTTTTTCTTTTTGCTGAAAGATCTGGGGCCGGCGCTGGTCACCGGATTTCTGTTTCTCGCGATGTTCTGGATCGCGCGTGGGCGCGCCGGGATAGCCGTGCTCGGCATCGTGTTGCTGGTGGGCGGCGTGGCCGTTGGGTATCACCTGGGCAAGCCAACCACGGTAGTGGATCGCATCGACATGTGGCTGTCGCCTTGGGACAACAATGTGCACGGCGGCAATCAACTGGCGCATTCGCTGTGGGCTTTTTCGACCGGCGGCGCGTTCGGCTCGGGCCCTGGATATGGCGATCCGGCGATGATTCCGGCTGGGCACACCGATCTGGTGTTGCCGGCCATTGGCGAAGAGTGGGGATTTTGCGGCGTTGCAGCAGTGCTGCTGTTGCTCGGATTTCTGGTGTGGCGAGGAATGCGAATCGGACTGCGCGCGCCGAATGAGTACGGCATGTTCTTGGCGTTCGGCCTGTCTGCGCTGATCGCTTTTGAGATGCTGCTAATTTCCGGTGGCGTGCTGGGCGCGATTCCGCTATCGGGCGTGGTGTCGCCGTTCTTGAGTTACGGCAACACGGCGATGCTCGCGAATTTTCTGATCTTCGGAATTCTGGCTGCGATTTCCAATCACGGCAAAGATAGCGTGGTAGTCGGGACGCCGTTCCGGAAACCGGTGGTCCGATTGGAGTGGGCGCTGGGCGCGGCGGCCGCCACGCTGCTGGGGTTTGCGGCCTACTATCAAGTGGCGCGGGATTCGGATTACCTGGCGCGCGAGGCGAAGGTCTTTGAAGACGATGGAGTCAAGCGGCCGCAGCGTAATCCCCGGCTGAATTCGCTGGCGCACGAGATCCGGCGCGGCAACATCTACGACCGCAACGGCGTGCTGCTTGCGACCAGCGACTGGAGTGAGCTGGAGAAGCGGCGCGATCAATACTCGAAGTTGGGAGTTTCGATCGAGACATGTTGTTCGCGGCTGGACAACCGGCACTACCCATTTGGACCTTTGACGACGCATCTGGTGGGGGATCTGCGCACCGGCGAGAACTTTCACGCCACGAATTCTTCATTGATTGAGCACGATTCCAACATCAAGCTGCAGGGCTTCTCCGATTATCGGGAGCTCGCTCCCCTGATACGCTATCGGCACCATCCAGGAAATTCAGGAATCGAGCGGCTGATGGCGCGGGATCGCAACGTGACGGCGTCGATCGATGTCCGGCTGCAAATGCGCGCGGCGAAGGCGCTGGAAGATCGATTGGCCAAGGCGGGCAAGGATAGCGGCGCGGTGGTGGTGATGGATCCCGCGACGGGCGATGTGCTGGCGTTGGTGAGTGAGCCGTCGCCGGATTCGTTTGACCGCGCGCGCTACGGCCAGTATCCGCCTGGGTCGACGTTCAAATTGGTGACCGCGATGGCCGCACTTCGGCTCGATCCGGCGCTCGAGAATCAGAGTTTCAGTTGCCGGCGGCTGCCGGACGGGCGCGTGGGCGCGATCATTCCCGGATGGCGCAAACCGATTCGCGACGACGTGGGCGACTCCGCGCATGGCACGCTGACCATGCATCAGGCCATCGCGGTTTCGTGCAATGCCTATTTCGCGCAGCTCGGCGTGTTTTCTGTGGGCGCGCAGCAATTGAGCGATACGGCGAAGCTGCTGGATATTCCCGCTGGGAGCGTTTCCGATATCGCGGCCGCGATGCCGTTCGCGTCGTATGGACAAGGCCCGGTGCTGGTGACGCCGTTCAAAATGGCGCGCGTTGCGGCGACGATCGCAAATAATGGCTCAATGCCGGAAGGGCGCTGGGTGATCGATTCGAGCAACGAGCGAAGGCAGGCCCCCAAGCAAATCCTGCAGCCGTCGGTGTCGGAATTTCTCGGGAGCGCGATGCGATCCGTGGTTGTGGAGGGAACGGGACGGCGCGCGATGAAGGGCGAGGCGGTGAGCGTGGCGGGAAAAACAGGCACGGCGCAACTCGATGAGGGGACGCCGCACTCGTGGTTTGCGGGATTCGCTCCCTATGATGGTGACCGGACGAAAAGCATTGCCTTTGCGGTGGTGGTGGAGCACGGCGGATATGGCGGGACGACTGCAGCGCCGATCGCGCGCGAGATTGTCGACGCCGCTAAAGAGTTAGGCCTACTCCAATGAGAATCTCCGAGCTGATTGAGCGTTTCGGGCGGACGGTGTTTGAAGCGCCGTTTGGCGCCACCGCGCAGGTGATCGGCGAGTCGCCCGAAGTCGCCGAGATTCGTATCGCGGTGCTGGACGAGGTGAAGAAGAAAATCCAGCGCGCGGGCGGCCAGGCGCTATTCCCTTACAATGTGGTGCGCGTGGTGATTCGCGCGGCGCCTGACGAGGCGGCGGTCTTCGAGCTGGATTTCTTTCGCCGATTTTTCGACGAAGAGGTGCGCAAGGGCCTGGCAAAGGAGGCCTGCCGGTTTCCGGAAGACTTACGCGTGGAGATTCGAGCGGCGGACGGCGCCAGTGATGACAACCGGTGGCTGCGCGTTGAAACGGTGGCGGAAGACCCAGCCCCGGCGGTGGAGGAAAGTCCGCGCGCGCGTCGGAGTGCCCGGCTTATCGTCGCCGCGGGCAGCGCCAACAAGTCCGAGATTCCGTTGCAAAAGATTCGCACCAACATTGGCCGGCTGACCGAGGTCTTCAAGGCCGAGGGTCTTTCGCGCCGCAACGATCTGGCGTTTGCCGAGGACAATCCCATCAACCGCACGGTTTCGCGCGAGCACGCGCACATCTTGCACGACAAGAAGACCGGCGAATACCGTCTGTTCAACGATCGCTGGTATCAACGGGGCAACAAGGCCGAGGGCAATTGCGGGTTGTGGATCGTTCGCGATGGCATGGGGCAGGACGTGCATCGCGACGCGCGAGGAACGCGGCTGCTGCCAGGGGATGAGATTCACTTGGGGAAGGCCGTGCTGAAGTTTCAGGTCAAGTAATCAGACCAAGTCCAGGGCCTGCTCGAAATCATTCAGTAAATCGCGCCAGTCCTCGATGCCGATCGAGATGCGAACCAGGCCGTCGGTGACACCGGCTTCGGCAAACTCCTGCTCGGTAAAGCCCGAGTGCGTGGTGGTCTTGGGATGACAAACCAGCGTCTCCACGCCGCCCAGCGACACGGCGTTGCGCGCGATGCGCAGGTTGCGGAGAAACTCGAACGCCGCCTTTTTGCCGCCGCGTAGATCGATGGACAACATGCCGCCGGGGAAATCGCACTGATTGTGCGCAATCTGGACCTGCTCCGGATCGGTGAACAGCGTCGGATACAAAACGCGCGCGACCTTCGGGTGATTGGCAAGCCGTACCGCGATGCGCTCGGCGTTTTTGCTCGACCGGTTCATGCGCAGCGTCACGGTGGGCAAGCGTCCTTCCAGCATCCAGCATTCGTCGGGCTGCAGAATGTTGCCGAACAGGTTGCGCTTGGAACGCATCTGCCGTATCAGCTTGGGATCGCTGGCAATGGCCGCGCCGGCGATGAAATCGCTCAAGCCGGAGAGGTATTTGGTGGCCGAATAGAGAGACAGATCGGCGCCCAGCCGCAGCGGATGCTGGAACGTTGGGCCGAGCAGCGTATTGTCGACCATGACCACAGGCTTGGGATTGAGATGCGCCACTGCGTCGGTAGCATGCCGGATGTCGGTCATCACGATGGTAGGATTGGCCGGAGTTTCAATCAGCACGATAGCGAGGTCGTGGGCGGATTCGATCGCCGCGTCCATCTCGCCGGTGTGTCCGGCTTCGACGGGAATGCCGCCGATGCCGAGTGTGCTGAGGAAATCCTCGATTAAATGCTGGGTGCCACCGTAGATGGGGACAGTGTAGAGGATGCTCTGGCCGGGCCGCGCGAAGGTGAACAGCGCGGTCATGATGGCGGCCATGCCCGAGTTGAACACCAGCGCTGCCTGCGCGCCGGTTTCGAGCGGGACCAAACGCTCCTCGAGGATTTCGGCGTTGGGGTGATTGAAGCGCGAATAGATCAGGTCGGGCTGCTCGCCGTGATCGGGTTGGGCGCGCCCGGCCACCAAATCGAAAGCACGCTCGGCGGCCTCCGGGCTCGGAAAGACGTAGGTGGAGCTGCGAAAGACAGCGGGACGCGCCGATCCGACCGAAAGGCTGGGATCGAAACCGCGTGTGAGAACTTGGGTAGGCGGGCGGAGGTCCTGTTGATCGGCCATGAAGTGCCTCCGATTTCAGTGTAGCCGATCAGGCACGAAGATCACCGGCTCCCTGACGGTCGCGGCTGGGTTAAGAGTGTAGCCGCGTTTTACGACGTTCGGGAAAACAGGGAAAGCAGCCCTGACAGAGAGTTGTTCTTCTTGTTGAGCGGCTCCGAGCTGCCGGACAGGCGATCCACCAGCGCGATCATGCTCTTGCCGAAGCTGGTGTTGGGCGCGAGGGGCTTGCCTTCCATCAGCGATTTCTGGATGGCCTCGTAATCGGCCGGCAGGATGTGAAAGATTTCGGTGTGGAGGGCGGTGCCGATTACATCCTTGCTCAGGCCGGTGTGGCGATCGTAGCGGTTCACGATCAGCCGCAGCTTGTAGCGCGGGATGTTGTTCGCGTCCAGATAACCAAGCACGCGTTGCACCGCTTGCAGCGATGTGAGCTCGTTGGTGGTAACCAGCAGAATCTCGTCGGCCAGCCGCATTTGGCTCAGGTTCCAGTCGCCATACACGCCGCCGGTATCGAGCACCAGCAGATCGTAGACTTGGCGGGCGTATTCGATGATGCTGCCGGCGTCCTTGAGGTCGCTCATGCCTTCGGTCATCACTTCGGGCGAAAGCAGCACGTCCACGCCTGAGCGGCTGGTGACCACGGCCTTCCACAGATCCCCGTCGATATCGTGCGAGCGCGCCAGCACGTCCATGAAGCTATAGCTGGATTTGATCTTCAGCAGAAAGGAAAGTGTACCGGCCAGAGGGTCAAGATCGGCCAGCAGAATCCGCCTCCCGCCGCGCTTCATCTGGTACGCCAGGTTGCTGGCGACGGTGCTGGCGCCGCAGCCGCCCTTGGCCGGCACGATGCAGTACACTCTTCCGGGTGCCTTCAGGCGGGTGGGGTGCTGGCGGGCGATTTTCTGGAGCGCCGCCTCCACCTGATCGGGGGTGAAGGGCTGAATCAGGAAGTCACTGGCGCCCTGCCGCAGGCACCGCAGCACCAATTCCGGATCGTTGGCCGAAAGCACTGCGACGATGGGCAGCTTGGCATCGGTTCGCAGCAATTCGGGAATCACGGCCAGACCAGCTTCGTAGGGATCCGAGATTTCGATCAGGCACAGGTTGGGAAGTTGCGACGACAATAGCTCCGCCAACTGGTGGCGCGGGGGGTAGGTCTTAATATCGTGGCCTGAAAAAGTTGGCAAAAGCCTGCTCAGGATAGGCGCTAACTCTCTAACTATCTTAGGGTTGGGGCAAATGAACAGAGCTTTCCATGCTCCGCTCAGTTTCGGGGTATCGGGCTGCGGCATCGGCGCACTACGAGCATCTCCCGCGTGGGAGTCCTACTTAATCAAATCGGCTAAGGCTGATGATACCATGAGAGCCTTTCACTTCCTGATCAACTAAACATTCGAACGCAGTCACCGATAAGGCTTAGTTTGGTTCTGAATCAAACTGAGTCGGTCATGAGAAGAGCGTACCGTCTGATTAGAAAATCACAATGAGCGAAGATCACTCGAAGAAATCCGTGGTGGTGTGCGACACCCAACCGATTACGGCTCAAGGGCTGAGAAGCCTGCTGGCCTCGGCCGGAGACCTGGAGTTCCTGGCGTCGCTGAATAGCCTGGACGCGGCATCGCAGATGCTGGCGCGTAAGGCGCCCGATATCGTGATCGTGGACAAAGGGTTCGGCATGCGAGCCGTGCTGGATTGGATCCACGATTTGAGGCTGACAGACGCCACGCCCGCTGTCACCGTCTGGGGCGTTTCCATGACGGAGGCCGAGGCGCTCAGGCTGTTGCAGGCGGGCGCACGGGGCATTATTCGCAAAACAGCGGAACTAGAGCCTATTCTGAGCTGTCTCCGCACCGTGGCGTCCGGGCGGAGCTGGATGGAAGATTGCGTGTTCCGCGATTCGGGCCGGCAGGAACGGTACCCCCGGTCAGAGCTGACGCCGCGTGAGCAGCAGGTGCTTGAAATGGTGGAGCAGGGCTTCAAGAACAAAGAAATCGGGCTCGAACTTGGGATCCGGCCCGGCACCGTCAAGATCCACCTGAAGCATATCTTCGAAAAGACCGGCGTGCGTGGACGCTACGGTTTGGCGATCAGCGGGCTGAAGGAGCGGGGATTGGTTTCGATGGTGAGTTAAGAACTCCGCTTGCTCACGCTCGCGGTTCGGTTAGCCGTCTGAGCAGCACCGGCTTCCGGCTACAATGGGCTTCATGAAAGTACGCGTGTACGTCTCGATGAAGCCGACGGTTCTGGATCCGCAGGGCCAGACCATACGGTCGGCTCTGGCGGGTTTGGGCCACACTTCGATTGCGGCGGTGCGGCAGGGCAAGTATTTCGAGATCACGCTGGAGCCGGGGACGGACCGCACGAAGGCGGGTGCGGAGATCGATCAGATCGCGCGCGACGTGTTGGCGAATCCGGTGATTGAGGAATACCGGGTTGAGTTTGTGGAATAAAGCGTTGGCCACAGATAAACACGGATCAACGCAGATGCAGAAACAAAAACTCTATCAGTGTTCATCTGCGGCTGAACTTCTTCGTCGTGTTCTGAGTATTCTTCGAACTCCACAATTCCATCTTAATTCGCAGGGAGTTTATGGCTTGGTTGCCGACGCATTGCCTTCCAGATCTGCTAGCCGGCCGCGTAAGCTGCCAAGGCCTTCCTTGCTGCAATACCATCCTCTTAAAGTCGGGGGGTGAGTTGCTGGCAGTGCAATACAAGAGCGCTGCAACTCTTCAAGATCAGGATAAACGAGGGGTAGAGAAATAAAGTCATCCCAGTCCCCATCCCCGCCTGTACCCTCCAAGAAATCGCGTATGTTCTTGATGGCGTATTCACGCGACTCGGCATAGTCCATTTTACGAATCATAGAGCCTCACTTTGTTGACCGCCTAACTTAATCCTCCTTACGCTAGTGAAACCTTCTTTCTTCGACGGTGGGACCAGGCGCTGCGCCATCTCTCGAATGGCTTCTTCGGGAACCATGCGGTCGCGGGTTTGATTGCGGGCGATGCAAGTCTTGACCGGAACGTCGAAGAAAAGGGCTTCGAGCGTGCAGCCGTGGCGTTGGGCGAGTCGTACATAGGGCTTTCGCTCCCAAGGCGTCAGATGAGTGGCATCCACATAGGTAACCGGACGGCCGGCGGCGATTCTCTGACGAACGAGATAGCGAACTGCTGCGAAGATTCGCGCATTCATGGTTTGAACGTGCGGGTGGTCCGCGATGAGGCGACGGATTTCGTCGGATGAGATCGCGTTGACCCCGAGCCCCGCGAGATAAGTTGACTTGCCGGACCCAGGAAGCCCGACAGTGATGACGATCTTCACTTAGACGAGATAGCGGCCGGCAGCGAGAAGGCGCTCGGCGATCCGGCGGCGCGCCGCGATAGCGTTCACCGGCTCAAACTTGGTGAAGCGCTTCAGCACCGCGAGATTTGTCCGCAATCCGTCGCCTTCCGAGCAGCCGGCGAGAACGTTGCGGGCGGCGCTCTCGACGATCTCCATGGCCTCGCGAAGAAAGACCGCGGAGATGTCATTCGAGATGCCAGGCGCGATCTCGCCCTTTTGGAGTTGCGCAAGCTTGCGGGCGCGAAGCTCAACAGATTCCATCACGAAAGCATTCATCGCGATGTCGGTAATCGACGCCGTTACTTCCTGTTGTTCTTCAAGCGCCGCTCCGTACTTCTGGTACGCAACGCCGAGCGCGAAGAGCGCCGTCTTCTTCGCGTTGTCGACCAAGCTCGCCGACACCGGGCCGGACAGGATCTCGGCCTGTAGCTTCTTGACAGCATCCACCAGCGGCAACTGTCCTCGCTGGGCGCGTTTCAGCAACATGCCGGTGGCCAGCAGCCGGTTGATTTCGTTGGTGCCCTCGAAGATACGGTTGATGCGCGAATCGCGATAGGCGCGCTCCACTACGTAGTCCTGATGATAGCCGTAGCCGCCGTGAATTTGGACGGCTTCATCGGTGACATAATCCAACATCTCTGACGCATAGATTTTGATGTACGAACATTCGGCCGCGAACTCCTCGACCGCCTTCAGTTCGGTTCGCGCGGCATCGGGCTGATCCCAGGAGAAGCCTTCGAGCTGGCTTTGGATGAGGCCGACCACGCGATAGGTCGCCGACTCGGTGGCGAAAATGCGAATCGCCATTTCGGCCAGCTTGTGCTGGATGAGTCCGAACTCGGCGATGGATTTGCCGAAGGCCTTGCGCTCCTTGGCGTAGTTGAGCGAAACGCGCAGCACCTCCTTCGCGCCGCCGCAGGCGAAGGCGCCCAACTTCAGCCGTCCAATATTGAGGATGTCGAAAGCGATTATGTGGCCGCGGCCGATTTCGCCCAGGACGTTCTCCACCGGGACGGGCACGTTGTCCAGATAGATGGCAGTGGTGGAGCTGCCTTTGATGCCCATCTTTTTTTCTTCGGCACCGGAGGAGACGCCGGGAAATTTGCGCTCCACCAGGAACGCGGTGAATTTCTCGCCGCCGATTTTCGCGAAGATGGTGAACAGGTCAGCCGCGCCGCCGTTGGTGATCCACATCTTCTGGCCGTTGAGCATGTAGTGCTTGCCGTCGGGACTCAAGTCGGCGCGCGTGCGAGCGGCGAGTGCATCCGATCCCGCTTGCGGTTCGCTAAGGGCATAGGACGCGACCAACTCCGCGTTTGCAAGCCTCGGAAGATAGCGCTGCTTCTGTTCCTCGGTTCCGAACAGCAAGAGAGGCAGCACGCCGATGCCGCTTTGTCCACCGTGCCAGGCCGCGTAGGAGCCGTCCTTCGCGATGCCTTCATCCACCAACATGGCGGACGTGAGATCCATCTCCATGCCGCCGTATTTTTCGGGAAGCACCACGGCGATGAGGCCGAGCTCACCGGCTTTGCGCAGCACCGACACCGCGACGCCCGGCTCCTGATGCTGGATGGCATCCACGTTGGGCGCGATTTCCTTGGTCCAGAATTCTTCGGTGGTGCGGGCGATGGCGCGATGTTCCTCGGTGAAGTCCTCGGGCGAGTAGCACTGCTCGGGTGTGGTGGGCTCGATGAGGAACGAGCCGCCCTTATGCTTCGTGGGAGAGATTGTCGAGGATGCCATCGGAATTGTTCCTTATCAAGTTTTCGAAAATGCCGGCCGCGCCTTGGCCGCCGCCGATACACATGGTCACCATGCCATAGCGCGTGTCCTTGCGATGCATTTCGCGCAGAATCGTGGCGGTTAGCTTGGCGCCAGTGCAGCCCAGGGGATGGCCGAGAGCGATGGCGCCGCCGTTGGGGTTCACGCGATCCAGATCAAGGTTGGCTTTGCGAATCACAGCGAGCGCTTGCGCCGCGAAGGCTTCGTTCAATTCGATGACGCCGATGTCTTCGGTCTTCAGGCCGGCCATCGCCAGCGCTTTAGGAATAGCCACAACAGGCCCGATTCCCATGATCTCGGGCGGCACGCCGGCGACGGAGAAGCTCACGAATCGGGCCATCGGTTTGAGGCCCAGCTCCTCGGCTTTCTTATTCGACATAACAATCGCCGCGGCCGCGCCGTCACTGGTCTGGGAGGAATTGCCAGCGGTGACGGTGCCGTCGGATTGAAAGACAGGTTTCAGCTTGGCCAGGGCCTCGATCGACGTGTCGGCGCGAGGGCCTTCGTCCTTGGCGAACGTTGTGGTGTGATGCTCCGGGGCGCCGTTGGCCAGCGTGGTGGATTCGATCGCGACGGGAACGATCTCGTCATCGAACTTGCCTTCAGCCTGCGCGCGCAGTGCATTTTGATGGCTACGGAGCGCGAACTTATCGGCGTCTTCGCGGGTGATACGGTACTTCCTCCGCACCTCTTCGGCCGTCAGGCCCATGCCCATATAAATCTGCGGAAGATGATCCACCAGCCAAGGATTGGGAGCGAATTTATTGCCGGCCATCGGAATCATGCTGAGCGATTCGGCGCCTCCTGCGATGATGATTTGGGCGCCGCCGGAACGAATGCGATCGGCCGCCATGGCGATGGCTTGCAGTCCGGACGAGCAGAAACGGTTGATGGTGACGCCTGGGACGGTATCGGGCAGACCCGCGCGGAGAGCGGCGATGCGCGCCATATTCATGCCGGATTCTGCTTCGGGCATGGCACAGCCGAGGATCACGTCGTCGATCTCTTCGGGCACTATGGCGGGATGCTTTTCGAGCAGGCGGCGAATGACGGCGGCCGCCAGATCGTCGGGACGCATGTTCCGCAAGCTGCCCTTAGGCGCCTTGCCCACCGCGGTTCGAAGACAATCGAGAATTACTGCTTCCATAAGTGGCGTCAGTTTCGGAGCGGCTTGCCAGTCTTCAGCATACTCTGCATGCGCTCCTGAGTCTTCGCGTTGCCGCACAAGCTAAGGAATGCTTCGCGCTCGAGATCGAGGAGATATTGTTCCGATACGGTCTGCGCGCCGGAGAGACGGCCTCCGCTCAAAACGTGCGCGAGTTTTTCGGCGATGACGACATCGTAGTCGCTGATGAAGTTGCCTTGACGAGCGGACCATGCGGCGAGCTTCATCATGGCGTACGCGCTTTCACCAGCGACGTTAATGGCCGCCGGTGCGGCGGGCGAGTAGTTGGGAACCAGCGACAGCGCGAGCGCTTTGGCGTCGGCGATCAGGCGCTCGGGATTCATCGAGACCGAGTCGGAGCGATGCAGCAGGCCGAGTTTACGGGCGTCTTCGGCGCTGGTGGAAACCTTGGCATAGCCGATCAGGTCGAAGACGCGAAGAGGATCTTTGAGACGAGCGAGGAGCTCTTTGCAGCCGCCGCCCGCTGGGATTAGACCCACGCCGACTTCCACCAGCCCGATGTAAGTTTCGGCCGAAGCTTGGGCGCGCGCGCAATGCAGGACGATTTCACATCCGCCGCCGAGCACGCGGGAAAACGGCGCCGCGATCACAGGCTTCGCAGCATATTTCAGCGCCATATTCATTTGCTGAAAGCGCTGGACTACGAGATTCAGATCGTCCCATTCGCTCTCCTGCGCGGCCAGCAGCACCAGCATGAGATTTGCGCCCGCGCTGAAGGTCTCGCCTTCATTGGCAATGATCAGCGCCTCAAAATTACGGTTGGTTTCCTCGAGCCCGGCCTGCACCATGGCCATGGCGTCCTCGCCGAGCGTGTTCAGCTTGCTATGGAACTCGACGCACAGCACGCCATCGCCCACGTCGATCAGCGAAGCGCCCGCGTTCTGGAACACCACGCCATGCGAGCGCTTGCGGTCGCGAAGCGTGAAGATGCCGGGTCGCGGCTCGATGCGCTGATAGGCATTCGAACGGAAATCGAAATATTCCGTCACGGCGCGCCGTGGTTCCGGCGGACGGTAGAGTGCAATGATGCCCCGGGAGAGCGCGTCCTTGATGTTCGCGGGCAGCGCGCGGTGATCCATCTCCAGCCGCGAGACCACTTCCAGAAAACCGATGGCATCCCACAGTTCGAAGGGCCCCAGCTTGTGGCCGTAGCCCCAGCGCATGGCGCGATCGATTTCGACGATGCGATCCGAAATCTCGGGGATCATCTCCGCGCAATAGAGGAAAAGATCGCTCAGCACTTTCCACAGAAAACGCCCGGCGCGGTCGTCGGAACGGAGCAAGGTTCGCACGCGCTCGCCCACCTCTTCGATGTTGCGCGCGGCGTCGACGGATGGGAAGCGCGGCTTCTGGAGAGGCTGGTATTCGCAGCGTCTTCCAATCGAGCACCAGGATCTCGCGGGCGTCAGCCTTTCCCGCCTTCTTGTAAAACCCCTGGCCGGTTTTGTCGCCGAGCCATTTCTGCTCGATCATCTTCTTTTGGAATTCGAGCGGCAGAAAGCGCTCGCGCCAGGGATCGTTCGGAACAAGTTCGTACAGATTGGTTCCGACGAACCCCCACACGTCGAGGCCCACCAGATCGAGCAGGCGGAAGCTGGCGCTGTTAGGAACGCCGATGAGAGGTCCGGTGAGCGCGTCCACTTCTTCGATGCTGAAATCTTCTTCCAGCATCACCTTGCCGATGGTGCCGCCCATGAAACTACCGATCCGATTGGCGATGAAGTTGGGCGTGTCCTTGGTGCGTACCACTCCTTTGCCGAGGCGCCGGTCGGCAAACTGTTCGACATCGGCGAGAATCGCAGGATCGGTTTCCGGGCCCGGGATCAGCTCCATCAGATGCAGATAGCGCGGCGGATTGAAGAAATGCGTGCCCAGGAAGTGGCGGCGGAAACCGGGCGAGAAGCCTTCCGCGATGTGGGCGAGCGGGATGCCGCTGGTGTTGGTGGAAAGGATGGCATCGGGTTTGCGCGCGGATTCAACTTTGTGCCACAGCGCGCGCTTGGCCTCGAGGTTTTCGATGACGGCTTCGATAATCCAGTCGCAGTCCGCGAGCTTTCGGAGATCGTCCTCGAAGTTGCCCGGTTCGACGAGCGCGGCTTTATCGTCGGTGAAGAATCCGCCGGGACGCTGCTTCAGGGCGTTCTGAATGCCTTGCAGCGCAGGCGCGTTGCGATTCGGTTTGTCCCGGTAACGTCGAGAAGCAGCGCGGGGATGCCCGCATTGGCGAAATGCGCCGCGATGCGCGAACCCATGGTGCCCGCGCCGAGAACGCGCAACCCGATGAATGGTTCGCATGCGGGCGCTCTACAGATTCACGGCGCTCATGTGCTGCTCGGCATAGCGCGTCCCGGCGGTGCTGCCCTTAGGAAGCACGCGATCGATTTCGCAGTAGCTCCGCCGGGGTCAGCCAGATATCGAGCGCCTTGAGATTCTCCTCCACGCGCGATCGCTTGGTGGATGCCGAAGATGGGCACAACGTCCTCGCCCTGCGCCATCACCCAGGCGAGCGCGATCTGCGCCGGAGTCGCGCCCTTGGCTCGCGCAAGCGCTTCGATGTGGCGCACCAGATCCAGATTCTTGTGGAAATTGTCGCCCTGGAAACGCGGATTGAAGCGGCGGAAGTCGTCCTCGGGAATATCTTCGGGGCTTTTGAATTGCGCCGGTGAGGAAGCCGCGGCCGAGCGGGCTGTAGGCCACGAAGCCGATGCCCAGCTCGCGCACCGTGGCGAGGATCTCGTCTTCCGGGTCGCGAGTCCACAGCGAATACTCGGTTTGCAACGCGCTGATCGGATGCACGTGATGGGCGCGCCGAATGGTGGCGGGCGCGGCTTCCGAGAGGCCGAGATAGCGAACCTTGCCTTGCTTCACCAGATCCGCCATGGCGCCGACGGTGTCTTCGATCGGCGTCTTGGGGTCGACGCGATGCTGGTAGTAAAGATCGATCACTTCGACATTCAAGCGCTGTAGAGAGGCCTCGCAGCAGGCGCGAACATATTCGGGCCGGCCATTCACGCCCAGGAATTTTCCGTCGGGCGATCGCTGGTTGCCGAACTTGGTGGCCAGCACTACCTGATCGCGCCGGCCTTGGATCGCCTTGCCGACCAGCACCTCATTCTTGAACGGGCCGTACATATCGGCCGTGTCGAGGAAATTCATTCCGCGATCGAGCGAAAGATGAATGGCCGCGATGGACTCGGCTTCGTCGGCTTTGCCGTAAAACTCCGACATGCCCATGCATCCCAATCCCATGCGCGAAACTTTCAGTCCGAGCGAGCCTAAGGCGACTTGTTTCATCGTTGACGATTATAGCCGAACAGTCTTTCGTACACTGGATTTTCGTGCGAAGTGAACGCAGCTTCATTGCGGCTCTGATCTTCACGGCGGTGCTGGTCATTGCCGGCGGCTTCCTGACTGTCGACGCTTTTCGCCCCTCGCCCTTGCAGCATGCGCTGATGAACGTGGAGGGCATTATTGCGCTGAGCTTCGTGGCGCTGCTCTACGCGCGCGGCAGGAATCTGATCCCGACCCAATCGGGCGGTGCGCCAGGCTACCTGGCGGTGGCCGCGATCATGTTCATTGTTGCGCTGGCTTTTACGCCGATTCTGCGGGCTCCCTTCCTTTACGACGACTACACGCACATCACGGATGCGTCCCAATTTACGTGGCGCTCCGTTGCACACCAGTTTGGGCCAGTCACCGGGCTCGGCTTGTTCTTCCGTCCGGTAGGCTTCTTCTTTTATTGGTTGAACTATCTGTGGGCGGGAGCAAATGCAGCCTGGTGGCACTTGAGCAGCATCGCGCTGCATGCGGCTTGTGCCGTCCTGACGTACGCGCTGTGTCGCGAGGTTGGTGTATCGCGATCGGCAAGCTTGGGCGGCGCGCTCCTATTTGGACTCAGCGGCGTGTCGGCGGAGCCTGTAGCGTGGATCGACGCGCGATTCGACTTGATGACAACCGTGCTCGTGATCGGAAGCCTGATCTTCGTCTGCCGCTATGCGGCGACGGGCCGGATTTCGTGGCTGGCGGGCACTCTGATGGCGGGAGCCTGCGCCATGCTTACCAAAGAATCCGGATTCTGTCTGCCGTTCCTGATCGCCAGCCTGGCGTTGTTGCGAGATCGAAGGGACTGGAAACGAATCGGGCGCGCCGCGACTTTCGCAGGCGTTCTGGCGTTGGCGCTCTTCGCATATCGCTGGTGGGCGCTTCGGGGAATCGGTGGATATGCGGGCGCGGCCGGCGGGCTGAATATCGTTCGCTTCAACCTGGTTCGCACCGTGGACGCGTTGCTTCTGCGGCAATGGGCTGTTCTATTTTTTCCTTTCAACTGGTCCGCGCCGGTGGGCCCGATGCTGCGCGCAGCGCTGGCCGCTACTCCTTTCGTGCTGGCCGTGTGCGCGTGGATGGCAAGGCCGCCACGCCGCCGGTTGATGGGCTGTCTGGCGTTCATCATCGGAGCCGGACTGCCGGTGGAGCACCTGCTGCTGATCAGTCCGGATTTGGGCGGCTCGCGAATCCTTTATCTGGGAAGCGTGGGATGGGCGCTGCTGTGGGCAGTGGTATTCGACACAATGGGTCGGACGCCCCGCATCGTGATGGCCAGTGTACTTTTGGCGCTCCAAGGTTGGATGCTGGAGCACAATTTGGAGGTTTGGCGCGAGACGGCGGAGTTGGCGCGTTCAACATGCGTGGCATTCGGTCAAGTTGTCGCGAGCGATCCCGGGAGTGTGGTTGTGCGCGGGCTGCCCGCGACCAGGAAGGGAACCGTCTTTTTGCAAAACGGATTTCCGCTGTGCGTGGAGATGAACACGGGAGTGCCGGCATGGCGGATTCGAATGCCGGATGTCGGCGGGGGACCGGGAGTGCGCGAGTTCGTCTGGAGCGAAGCGCACGGGCGTATCGAAGAGGCAACTGGAAAGTGATGACGCTAAGCCACTGGGACTTCCGGCTCCGGTACATGATGGCGGCGCAGCGGCACGTCGCGCAGGGCCAGGTGCAGCAGTATGGCGAGGGACATAATCACGGCGCTGGCGAAAAAGATGTGCTGCAATCCGTGCAGCAGAGCCAGACGCACATTCGCCAGCAGCATCTGTAAGACTCGCAGTCCGCCAGGGGAACCACCGAACGCCGCAAGCAGTTTCGGGCGCATCTGCACTAACAAAAGCGGATTGGAAAACAGCTTCAGCGCGGCGGGAGGCGTGTCGGATGGAATGCCCTTCATCAAGTCGCGATGGTAGCCGGTGAGCAACACGCTTCCGAAGATCGCGACGCCCAGGGTGCTGCCGATGGAGCGAAAGAACGCCGTGGACGCGGTGGCCGCGCCCATATATTTTCGTGGAGCCACGTTTTGGACTGCCACGGTGTAGACCGGCTGCAGCAGGCCCATGCCAAAGCCCGCCACGATCATGGCAATCACAACATCCATGCGCTGGGTAGCTTCGCCCATGCGCGCGAACAGGATCATGCCGATGGCCACCAGCACCGATCCGAAAACTGCAGCCAATTTGTAGCTGCCTAATCGCAGATTCAGTTGTCCGGTGAGAACGCTTCCCGCGACGGCGCCCATCATGAGCGGCGTGAGCAGATTGCCGGATTGCGTGGCCGATACGCCCAGCACGCCTTGCATGAACAGCGGCAGATAGATGATGACGCCGAACATTCCCATGCCGAGCAGGAATACGGCCACTGAACACAGGCTGATGATGGGATTACGAAACAGCGACAGCGGTATGAGCGGCTCGATGGCTTTGGTCTCGGCGCGCAGGAATACCGCCAGCAGCACCGCGGACCATACCAGCAGAGCCTCGACACGTAGCGAGCTCCAGCCGAATTGGGTGACCCAAGTGAGCGCCAGCAGCAGCGGTACGATGCACAGGATCAGCGAGATCACTCCCGCCCAATCCAGGCGACGTTCGATACCTTCAGGATGTAGCTCCGGAAATTGGAAGTAGATGGCGGCGAGCGCGATCAAACCTACTGGAAGATTTACATAGAAGACCGCGCGCCACGAAATATCATCGGTGAGCCAGCCGCCCAGCGTTGGCCCGAAAATGGAAGCGAATCCCCAGGCGGCCGCAAAAAAGCCCTGGTACTTGCCGCGCTCGGCCGGCGAGAAAACGTCGCCGATGATGGTGAATGCCAGGCCCATCATCATGCCCGCGCCGATGCCCTGCAGCCCGCGGAACACGATGAGCTGGCTCATGCCGTCGATGGGTAGAAAGGTGAAAGTGCCGGCTGCGCCGCACAGCGCCGAGGTCAGCACGAATATCGCTGTCCCGCCCAGGAAAAACCATTTCCGGCCATACATGTCGGAGAGCTTCGCGAAGATCGGAACCGCCAGCGTGGACGTGAGCAAGTACATAGTGGAGACCCAGGGGTAGCGATCGAATCCCGAGAGCTGGGCAATGATACGCGGCTCCGCCGTTCCTACGATGGTCTGATCGAGCGCCGCTAACAAGACCGCCAGCAATAGCCCGGTCATGGTCGCAAACATTTGCGGACGCGTGAGCCGTATCAGGCCAGAGGTATGGAATTTGGGCTCGACAGCGGAGGCGGGCATTCCTAATGTTATCCTTTTTGCCGGCGGCTTTTCTTCCATGAGAACGGCAGATCCATATTTGCGCGCGGCGATCGAACAAGCGCGAAAGAGCTTGTCGGAAGGCGGCATTCCCATCGGTTCCGTGCTGGTGCACGAAGGCGAAATCATCGGCCGGGGCCACAACTGCCGCGTGCAAACCGGCAGCTCCATCGATCACGGCGAGATGAATTGCCTGCGTAACGCCGGCCGTCTCGCGGCGAAGGTTTACAGAAACAGTACGATTTACTCGACGCTCTCACCGTGTCCCATGTGCAGCGGCGCGATCGTGCTGTACAAGATTCCGCGTGTGGTGGTGGGCGAGAACCGAACTTTTCTGGGGGCTGAGGATTATATGCGGAGCCAGGGCGTTCAGGTGGATGTGGTCGAGGATGAGGAATGCATTCAAATGATGACCGACTTCATCCGCGCGAACCCGGAGCTGTGGAACGAAGACATTGGGGTTGGGGATTAGGGATTGGGGATTAGCGCGACTGACATTCAAACAGTGAATCGTGGCTTGATTGACGAACTAATCGAGCGCGCGAAGCGCTCGCCCAGGCTTCGCGTCAATCACAACTTTCACGCATCCATGGAAGACAACCCGCATCGTTTTCTGAATGTGATGGTGAAGGGCACGTATATTGCTCCGCATCGCCATTTGGATCCTCCAAAGGCGGAATCGTTCCTTGTTTTGGAGGGCGAGGCGGCGTTCTTCCTCTTCGACGACTCGGGCAATGTGGTGCGGACGGAAGTGGTGGGGCGCGATCCGATCGGGATCGACCTTCCGCCCGGTGTCTGGCACACTTTGACGCCAGCATCGGCGCACGCAGTCTGTTACGAGGTGAAGCCGGGGCCGTATTCGGCCGCGACTGACAAGGAATTCGCACCCTGGGCGCCGCGCGAGGGCGAACCGGGAGTGGCGGCATATCTGGAGAAGTTGATGTCCGCGGTCAAAAACAAAGGTGCTTGATCAAGTCGACCAGCGCGTGCAGGCCAGCCGACGCGAAGATGCTCGAGCTCTTTTCGAAAACCTTGCCGTAAGCAATGCCGGCGATGGTTGCGAGTATCATGTAGCGCCAGTTAGGCAGTGGCTGGGGTCCATTGTCGAGATGCGCGCATCCGAAAATGAAAGCGGCAAGCAGAAGCGTGAGGGTATTGGTCCCGAATTTCTGTGCGATGCAATTCTGGATCAGCCCGCGGAACAGGATCTCTTCCGGCAGCGCGGTAGCGGCCAGGATAATCAGATACTGCGATGCAATGCGCGTGGCGGACGCCTGACCGGGCCAGTGAAATGGCGGGAGAAAGCCGATCACGCGACCGAGCGCGATCAGAATTGGAGCACATGCCAGGAACCCGAGCAACAGGGTGACGAGATCGCGGCCCGATCGCGGCAGGTTTATTTTCATCCCGGTGAGCCGGCGGAACTGCAGGAAGATCCAAAGGGCGAGCAAAATGGACACGCCGTACGCGGCAAGATGCAGCGAGTTCTGAGCTTGCTTGGGGATGAATTGATGCCCGACGGAAAACTCCAGAGGAAGCCACAGCAGCGCGATGATGACGAAGTCCATCCACGTTGGTGGAGGCGTGTCCCGCGCCAAATATGCGACAGCCGCGGGCAACAACGTGTAGGCCAGAATCAAGGCCGCTAACGGGATGCTGAACGCACCGAGCTCGGCAGCGAACGCAAGAAACGCGGCGGACAATACCACCGGGATCGCAAACAGGCGCATCGCTGTCCATGGTAGCTAAGCTCAGTTGATTCGCCGCTTGAAACTCAGGTGGGTCCTTAGAGTACTGTCGTACCATGCTGAGGCTCGGCTGTCTTTTCGCGCTGCTGGTGTCCGGCTGCCCGGCAGCTACCTATTACGTGGCGACGCACGGCAGCGACAACAACGCCGGAACGTCTCAGTCGCCTTGGGCCACGCTGCAACATGCTGTCGATAGCCTCGCGGCCGGCGATAGTATTCTGGTGACCTCGGGAACGTACGTTGGATGCCGCATCGGAATTCCCGGCGGTCCATCTGCGCCCAAGACGCTGAAGGCCGCACCGGGCGCAGCGGTCTTGATCAACGCGCCTGGACCGGATAACAAACACGACAGCATCATCGAAGTCGAAAACTTTTCGCTCACGATGTCGGATTGGGTGATCGCCGGTTTCGAAGTCGCCAATTCGCCGAAGTATGGCATCGACGTGCGCGTGACGGAGCGCATCACGGTTGAGGGAAACCACGTGCATAACAGCGCGTTGACGGGCATCTTTACGGCTTTCTCGGACCACGTGCTCATCGAGGACAACGAAACCGATCACAACTCCGAGCACGGAATCTACCAAAGCAACAGCTCGACGTATCCCACCATTCGCGGAAACAAATCGCACGACAACGCGTCGGCGGGTATTCACATGAACGGCGACATCACCGAAGATCCGCCCAGAGGCAAGCCCACTGGCCTGGTCCAGTACGCGACTGTCGAAAACAATATCATCTGGAACAATGGAAAGGCGGGAGGTTCGGGCATCAATTGCGACGGCGTGGACGACAGCGTGATCGCCAACAACCTGCTGTCCAACAACCACGCCAGCGGCATATCGCTCTATGCCATCGACGGCGCACACGGCTCCAGCAACAATAAGGTATACGACAACACCATTGTGATGGCGGCGAACTCACGCTTTGCGATCAACATTCCCAACGACGGGGGCGGCAAGAAGGCGCCCGTGGGAAACGTGATCGAGAACAATATTCTTTACACGCCCAGCGCGCCGGAAGGATCTGTGTTGGTTGCCGCGGCTGGCGTGGAGGGATTTCACAGCGACTACAACATCGTGGTGAATCGCTTCTCGGGGAATAATGACTCGATCGTGATCAGCTTGGCCAAATGGCAGGGCCACGGCTATGATCTGCATTCCATCATCAGCACTCCCGCGCAGTTGTTCGTCGATCCCGCCGGTAACAACTATCGATTGAAACCTGGTTCGCCCGCCATCAACGCGGGCACGGCGTTGAGTGCTGTGCCGGCCGACATTCTGGGCGTGAAGCGTCCACAGGGTGGGGGCTACGACATCGGCTGCTACGAGGCGCGGCCCTAGGCGCCCAGAATTTCGAGATACCGCGCCACCGCCTCGATGCCGCGGAAAAAATTCGGAAGGTGCAGCTTCTCATTAGGCGCGTGCAGATTGTCGTCGGGCAGCCCGAAGCCCATCATGACGCTTGGAATTCCCAGGTACTCATCGAACGCTGCGACAATCGGAATCGATCCTCCGGAGCGAATGTATACCGTGTCCTTGCCGAACACCTGCTTCATCGCCTCGGCCGCGGCATGAATGAACCGGTTGTCCGGATTCACCAGCGACGGAGGCGCATTGTGGATGGTCCTGTACTCCGCAGTCACGCCCTTGGGACACGCCGCGGCTACGGCCTTTTGCAACTGCGCGACCGCTTCGTCAGGCTTCTGATCCGCCACCAGCCGCATGCTCAACTTCGCCACCGCGCGGGCCGGGATCACGGTCTTGGCGCCTTCGCCAATGAATCCGCCGCGGATGCCGTGCACTTCGAGCGTGGGCCGCGCCCACAATCGCTCGAACAGCGGAATCTCTGGCTCGCCCACCAATTCCTTCACGCCGACTTCCTTCTCTTTGTACTCGCGTTCATCGAACGGAAGCCGGGCCCAGGCAGCCCGCTCCTTGGCGCTGGGTGGAACCACGCGATCGTAAAATCCCGGGATCCGAATGTGCCCTTCGCGATCCTTCAGCGCGGTCAGAATCTCTGCCATCGCCATGAGCGGATTCGGCGCGGCACCGCCGTATACGCCCGAGTGCAGATCGTGATTCGCTCCGTCCACCACCAGTTCGCCGTAGATGATGCCGCGCAATCCCACGCAGATGGTGGGCAGTTCCGGCGCGAACATTTCGGTATCGCAAATCACGGCCGCGTCGCATTTCAGGCGCGCCGGCTTGCTGGCCACGTACGCTTCGATATGCTCGCCGCCCACCTCTTCCTCGCCTTCAATCAGAAACTTCACGTTGACGGGCAGCCGCCCGTGCTGCTTCAGCAGACCCTCCACGGCTTTGATCAAGATGTAGGTCTGTCCCTTGTCGTCGGCCGAGCCGCGCGCGTAAATGTTGTTGTTGCGGATGTCCGGCTCAAAGGGCGGCGTCTTCCATTCGTCCAGCGGATCCGGCGGCTGCACGTCGTAATGCCCGTAAAACAGCACGGTGGGCTTGCCCGGAGCTCCCAACCACTCGGCATAAACCAGTGGATTCCCCGCGCCCTCGATCAACTGCGCTTCTTGCAATCCCGCCTTTTCCAGTTCCCCGCGAACAAAGTCAGCCGCGCGCTGAATGTCCGGCTTGTGCTCGGAGAGCGTGCTTATGCTCGGAATACGCAGGAAGGTTTTCAGCCCTTCGAGATAGCTGTCGTGGTGCTGTTGGAAGTAGTTCATGACTTTCCCCGACTACTTCGCTACCAGTCCCACTTCGCTGACGATAATTCCGAGTTGACGGATGTCGGGAGGTTGCGCTGGAGCCGTGTGATCCACTGCGAAATCGATGCGCACCTCGTTGCCTTGCAGGCGGTCGGCGGGAACGTCACGCACGTAGGTGTAGTCGCCCCCCTTGGAGAATTCTTGCGGCTCGAGCTTTAATCCTCCGATGGAACACGAAAGCTGCACGGATTGCGAATGTTGGATGGAGGCATCCGGCACCGAGACATGCATCGCCAACTGCGCGCCGCGCTCGGCCGCGTGCAATGGCGGATTAAGGGTCACGGCGAATTCCTTGTTAGTCCAACGCCAGGCGCCCGCTTCGATGTCGTAGAAACCCGATGTAAAGTGCCCGGCGAAGGCGGGGTCGCCCGCGAAGATGGTGCTGGCTATTTCTCCCCCCGGTGGCGCTTGCAGCCTCCAGACACCAGCAGGAGAGGCAGAAGGATCAGAGTCAATGAAATGGTTCGCATGGTTATGGGTATTGTGGTTGTGGCACGGTCAGTCTCCGCACTTCTCAACGTCCACCAGGCAACTGTAGAACGTCGGGCCGCCGCCGATGTCCGTCAGCCGGTCGGAAGTGAGCACGTTGATGCTGCGATGATCGGGCGCGAGCTTGTTCCATCGAACCGCTGGCGCCAGCACCACGCCCTGACGCACCAACTTCGGCCGTGGGCCGTTCACACCGGCCACCAGCGTACAACTGCCGCGCTGGTTGAAGACGCGGACGGATCGCCATTGCCGATTCCGCGCGCGCGCGCATCGTCATCGTGCAGGAATACGTGGACGTCTGGCTCTGCGCCGAGCTGCTCGTTGCCGAAAGTGGAGTTCATGCTGTCGTGGCTCTTGGACGAAATCAGCTCCAGCGGAAACCGCGCGCGCAACTCCGCGGCGCCCAACCGCGACTCGATGGGTGGCTGGTAGTCCAGCATCTCGGCTCCGAACTCGCACTTTCCTGAGGGCGTGCCGAACCCGCCGTGTGCAAACGGCAGATACGGCTCTGCCATCCGGCGCGACGTTCAGCCGCACGGAATGCTCGCGATCCAGCCGCTCCAGAGTGATCCCTTCCAGGAACGGATGACCCGAATCGAGCAGTGTGCGGATCATGTCGTCTTCCGATTCGCGAAGCAGGTCTCGTCGAAGCCCATGCGCTCGGCCAGCAGCCGGAAAACTTCCACATTCGATTTCGTCTCGCCGGGCGCGGGCAACGCCGGGCCGCGCGAGTTGCAGATGGTAATGGCCGTACGCCAAATAGAGATCCGTATGCTCCAGGAACGTGGTGGCGGGCAGCAGGATATCGGCGTGATCCGCGGTGTCGTTCTGAAACTGCTCCAGCACCACGGTGAACAGATCCTCGCGCCGCATCCCTTGCCAACACCAGGTTCTGATTGGGCGCGATGGCCGCCGGATTCGAGTTGTACACCACCATCGCCATCACGGGCGGCGCGTCCAATTGCGTGAGCGCCTTGCCCAGCTCCGCTCATGTTGACGATACGCGCCTCGCGGCCCAGCGGCGACGCTGCTGCAACTCCGGCATTTCCAGGCCGGCCTTGTTCAACTCGAAAAGCCCGGCTGGTGGACAGCTGCAACCCGCCGCCCACTTCGCGCCAGGAGCCGATCAGCGCAGGCAGCGCCGCAATAGCCCGCGTGGCCGCTCCCCCGCGATCGCTGCGCTGAATGCCGTAGTTCAGGCGGATCGCCGCCGGCCGGGTGGTGGCGTATTCGCGCGCCAGCGCTATCACGTCCTCGCGCGGAATGCCGGTCAGCGCCTCCACGCGCTCCGGCGGATACTCGCGCGCCAGTTTGGCCAGCGCATCAAACCCGTTGGTGTAATTGCGACGTATTCGGCATCGTGCAGTTTCTCGCCGATGATCACGTGCATCAGCCCCAGCGCGAGCGCCAGGTCGCTGCCCGGATAGATCGCGAAATGCTTGTCCGCCAGCTTGCCGGTCCGATTACGAACCGGATCGATGGTGTAAAACCGCGCCCCGTTCCGCCGCGCTTCCACGATGAATGGCCACAGGTGCACATTCGTGGCGAGCATGTTCGCACCCCAGGCGATGATCAATTTGGAGTGGCGGAAATTGCTCCGGCTCGGTGCCGTATCGCAAGCCGAGCGTCTCCATCAGGCCCGCGCCGCCGGCCGCCGAGCAAATCGTCCGGTCCAGCCGCGAAGCCCCCAGCCGGTGGAAGAACCGGCGATCCATGCCGCCGCCGTTCAGCAATCCCATGGTGCCCGCGTAGCTGTAGGGCAAGATCGCTTCCGGACCGTATTCTTCGGACGACTTCCGCAGCCGCGCGGCGATGGTATCCAGCGCCTGGTCCCATGAGATCCGCTCGAACTTACCCTCGCCTTTCGCGCCAACGCGTTTCTGCGGATACAGCAGCCGGTCCGGGGAATACTCGCGATCCAGATACCGCGCCACTTTGCCGCATAGAAACCCGCGCGTCACCGGATGCTCGGGTCTCCACGTAACCGGCTGCCTTTGCCATCATTGTATATCTATGAGCAACGAGCAGCAATCGGGACAATCCAGCGCGCAGACGGAATGTCGGACTTGCGGCATGCTTCGATTATAACGTCCGCACGCATCCCGTAACCTTCGCCAAGCGCGCTACGTCGGTTGTCATATGGCTGGTACTAAAGGGGCGCTTTCTAGGTGGATTTCCCGTTCGTAGCGCGCCTTTTGGGGTTACAATTTAGCTGAGGAACAAGTACATGCGATGCCTCGTCCCGGCGGTGTTGATGTTGAGTGTTACCGGCCTCGTCTTTGGCCAGTCCCGCGGCGGGGGCCCTCGGCGTTCGGCCTCCTTACTCAGGCACTGGAGCGCCGGACTTACTCGCCGAGGCCTTCGTGTAACGTTATTCGCCCAGCTTTGCGAATCCGAGCGAGCGCCATCCGCTGCACGGCGCCGCTGTGATCGTTCCTTATCCGGTTTACTACGGCGGTTATTACGGCGGGGCGTACGGTTACGGCGGCGGCTACGATCCTTCGGCTGCCGGCTATGGGCCGGCTTACGGCACTGGATATACCGACGACGGTTCGCAGGGCCCCGGAATGCCATCGGTGGTGATCAATCAGAATTACGTGCCCCAGCAGGGCAATCCGCAGGTGCGCGAGTACACTGGCGATCAGCCCGCAGGATCAATCCGGCATGAAGCTGTATCAGGCGCCGCCATCGCATCCGTATGCGGATGTCAGCTCCAGCGCGCCCGTCGAGCAACGGTCAACCCACCATCTATCTCATTGCGTTCCGCGACCACACCATCGTGCAGGCGCTGGGTTATTGGATGGAGGGCAGCACTTTGCACTATGTCAGCGCCGAGCAGACGCTCAATCAGGTGAGTATCGATTTGGTGGATCGCGATCTGTCGCAGCGTTTGAATGACGAGCGCGGTTTGGATTTCCGCCTGCCGCAGCCGCGCTAGCGACTGCTTCAACCTTCCGAGCCGTGACCGTCAGGGAGCGGTTGCAAATACCCCAGTAAATTCGGCGTCGGCCATCAGCGGTAAGCCTCCTTGCGATCGAGGACGCGGGAAATCTCTAGGTAGTCGCCTTTATCGCGGAAGAAAACGCGGTGATCCTGAGCGCGTAGGCGAAGCATCGGCGGCTCGACGTCCCGAAGCTGCTTGGTGTTGCCCTCGCCGGTCTGGACGTAGCGCGCCAGCGTCTTGAGAATCTGCAGGGCGGTGGGCTGTTCGATGGCGCGAACGTCGTCCTTGGCCTGATCGGTCCAGACGATGCGTTTAGCCATTGCGCCGGGGCGCTTCTCCCGGTAGGGGCTCCTGTCCCATCTTTTCCCAGTCGTCCATGGTCAGGCCGAACTCCGCGAGCACTTCTTGGTGGGGGATCGGCTGGTTGTGCTTGAGCCACTCATCGGCTTCCGACACGGCTTTGCGCTCGGCATTGCTGAGGGTATCCGCATCTTCCTCGGGCGCGGCCATATCTGGAGAAATCATGGTTTCCAGCAAATGAACCACAGCGGCGAGTTGGCTAGGTGCGAGCTGATCGAGCAATTGATGGGCGTGCTGTTTGTCCATATGCTTTACCTTACTCATTTTACCGGATCTCCGAATAGCTGCGGATGAACTCCGCATCGCCTTCCAGAAAATCGTAATCGCCCAGACTCGCGCGCGTCACCCACGCAATCTGTTCGAAATCCAGATTCTCCGGCTCGCCAGTGAACTCCGTCACGCGATAAAAGATCAGCAGGATCGGCGGACGGCCAGGGTATCGATATTCGTAGCGCATGATCTCGTGTTCCACCCGCGCGCGGATCGCCAACTCTTCTTCCAACTCGCGCACCACGGCCGCTTCCGGTGCCTCACCCGGCTCCGCCTTGCCGCCTGGAAACTCCCACTTGAGCGGATGCTGGCCAGTCGCCTTGCGCCGGCTAATCAGAACGCGGCCGTCCCGGTCGATCACCGCCGCCACCACAGTGGTCATAATTAGAACGAGACCGCGCCCTTGTACAGCGAAGCCTTCCTCGATCATTTCAAAAATCCGCGCAATGTGGGCGAGCTTGCTCCGCCCGCGGTCACGGTCGAGATCTCAAATCCGGCTTGCGGCGACATCCTGCGATTGTCGGCGCGCTTTGAAGACGGCCACGTCACCGAGGTTCGCTACAAAATCCGCGGCTGTACGGCGTCCATCGCCAGTGGCTCCGCGCTCACTGAATGGATGCTGGGGAAAACGCCGGCCGAGCTGGCCGCGGTTGAACGCGGCAGCTGTCGAATCCGCGATAGGCGGCCTGATCCCCGAGTCCAAGCACGCTGCGGTGCTGTGCGTGGACGGGGTGAAGGCGCTGCTAAAGGCGAGCCGCTAGCTGGGCCGTCACGGTACCCGAGGACTATTGCTGGCATTCTAAGTCCGCGCCATTTTCGATGCAGTGATAACCTTCGCTCTTGTCGGGTTTCTCTTGGGTTCCATCGCGGCCGGCGCGCGAGCTCCCGTGCCGTTCAAGGGTACGATTTTCAACCTCGGAACCGAACCGGCGCCCTACGACCCGGCAGGCCCGCCGAAGGAGATCGAAGAGCCGCCTCCTCCCGCGTCAGGAGTGAGGAAGCCAGCGCCCAGGCCAATGGTGGCTATGGCTGTGGCTGGCGATCACAAAATGTTCACCGCCCGTGAGAAAGGCGACCTCGTTCACTTTGGCTGGCAGTCCACTCCCAATTGATCGTTGAGAAAGCCACAGGCCGATTCGCGAAGGGTTGGATTTCCAAGTCCCTCAAGGCTCCCGAGTCGACGTGCGCACTCTCGTTTGCCAAGCAGATCGCAAGCGACATCGCCCACGTTCCATAGGTAGCGAGAGTAATCATCTAGCGAATCGGTGTTTGCCGAGGGCGTGAGGAGGAAGACGCCCAGCCGTTGACGAGCGGGTAGAGGACGCCCTTGTGACCAGGACGGGAAGACGCCGTCGAACCGCTGCGCGCCGTAGTCGAACGTCGGCCTAAGGAACTGTCCCTCAGCACGCAGGTACCAAAACTTTGTCTTCATCCTGCGGTAAACGAACTCCGGGTTGCTGTCCACAAGCGCGCATCCCGGAATGGTTGATGCCCAGAGATACTTCCTGGGGGCCGCTGGGAGTTCGCCCTTGATGACCGCGACCAGATTAAAATCGCCTTGACACCAATATAAGTCGTGTACGTCTGGCAAAGTCGGAGCCGGAAGGTGCTCAACAAATCGATGGCCGTAGGTGGTAATGTGGCTGACTTCGCCAACTGCGACGATGGGTGAAGCGAGCCACGCTCCCTGTAGTTGGGGATAAACGGTGCTGACCCGTACTTTGGGGAAGTCTCTGGGTTCGTCCGCTCTACCCGGCTCCAGAGCCGAGCAAAGAAGGCAGAGCAAACAAGCTCTCAGTCTGAATGAGCCTAGGGCCGACACTATAGTCCACCGTGCCTTGCGATCACAAAATGTTCACCGCCCGCGCCGCCAGGAGCGCCACCGTCACCAGCGAGATCGAGGCTTGCACCATCATCATCACCTTGGCCCAGCGCGACAGCACCGGAACATCGGTGGGCGAAAACGCGGTGCTGGTATTGAACGCCAGGAACAGGTAGTCCACAAATCCCGGACGCCAGTTCTTATCGCTGTCCCACGGAGTAATCATTTGAGGAAAAAGGAACGCTCCGTCGTCGTGCGACGCTCTTCGATCGCGTTCGTTGGGGCCGCCCGCGTCCAACCGCCAGTACCATGAGGCGAACACCAGAATATTTGCCAGCCAAAGACACGCGGCGCCGCGCAGGATCTCTATCGGCGAATCGGTATGCGCGGGCAAACGGTGGATCAACAGACTGAGCGACCCAACCATGGCGACAGTTATGATCCCCAGCACCATATGACCGAAAATCCGGTTGAGACGATCCTTGCCGATTTGGTGGGTCACGATAGTCGGTATAAGCAACGCCGAAACAACCGCCAGCAGCAGCCACTCTTGTCCGTACCGCAGCGCCGCCGGTATGACGAAATACAGGCCGCTGGTGGCCAGGATAGCCAGTACCGCCGGCCAGCGAGGTTCGCGTTCTCGGGGTAGGGCCCCGGCGGGCGCCTGGGATAAGGCATTCGGCTGAGACATATGGGACAATGTACCAAGTCACCTCCCCATGAAGGTTGTAGTTCAAAGTTCGTCATTGATCTTTACCGTGCTTTCGATCATCCTGAACGTGCCGATCACTCGCGTAAAACGAAAACCGGCGGGACGGGAAGTGACGCGCAGAGAACCCAGTGCTGCGACGGGCTAGGGGACGGCCGTTTCCTGGCTCAGGCCGACCCGCCGTGGCGGCCTTAGCGATAATTACGCAGCGTCGGTCGTACGCTGAACGGGCAAGGTGATTCGATTCGGCACGAAACAGCCATGGCTATCTCACCTCAGTTCGCGCTCTATCCGCCCGATGACGAAGAGCCATCGAAGAGTTCCCGCGATTTTGTCTACTCCTTTGACCTGCACGGGAATCTGATCGAAACGAACGCGGCTTTCGCCGAAACCACCGGCTATGATCGCGATAGCGCAGCGCCATTGAATCTGAGCCAGCTGCTCGATCCGGAATCCTGGCAGCGTTCACGCGATCAAATCCTGGCGTTGCTCGGCGGTAGCGGGACCCAGAAGCTGGAGCTTACCGCCCGCACAAAAGACGGCCAGCGAATCCGCCTGGAAGTTGTGCGCCGTCTGTTATTCGAGCGTGGGAGGCCAGTGGCGGTTCAGGATACCGGGCAGCTCCTTTACCCCGCCGCCGAGGTTGTTTCCCGATCGCCGGGAGAAGCGGAAACAGGCTTCGCTGAGCAGTTGAAGCAATTGCATCGGCTTAGCACCGCCAACTATGTCACGCTCGATCAGGCTTTCGAGGACCACCTGCGGACCGGTTGCCAGCTGTTGGATCTGCCCATCGGATTGCTGCTGCAGGTGGAGGGCAGTCACGCGCTGATTCAGGCTTCGCACGGCGCTCCGGAGCTGCAGCCGGGCGCCACCATTCCGTTGCGGGAAACGCGCGCGCGCAGCATCGAAGGGCGGCTTAGGACCGTCATGGTTTCGGCCCAGGCGTCGCTCGAAGGCCTGCCGCAGCCCGCGTTCGAGATCTACATCGGTACACCGGTGTGGCTGGGTGCGGAGCTGTTTGCGACGCTGAGCTTCTCGTCTCCATACGCCGGCGCCGCGCGTGCCTTTTCGACGGCCGATCGAGAGCTGATCGAACTGATGGCGCGGAGCATCGGGCGCCTGATTCTGGAGCACCGAATTCAATCCGAGCGCGACCGGCTTCAGAGCTTGGAAAAGAACCGCAACTGCGTGCTCGAGATGGTGGCCGAGAACGAAAGCATCGAGGCCATCCTCACGGAAGTAGCGCGTCTGGTGGAGGAGGAGCGTCCGGGAGCGCTGTGCTCTTTATTGATTCTCAAAGATGAGGTGCTGACGTGGTCGTCGGCGCCCAGCTTCCCGCCGGATGCTATCCGGATCCTTAAACCGTTCCGGGTGCTGCGCGGCACGGCCGCCCTGCCAAATGCCGAGGTGGCGCGGACCACCGTGTTCTGGGAGGACATCCGTACTTGTCCGTTCTGGGCCGAGCGCGGGCACCTGGCCGCGCAGTTGGGCATTGTGTCCTGCCGCTCCACTCCCATTCTTTCGGGCGACGGTGTTCTGCTTGGAATCCTGGCGCTGCATTATAAGGAGGACCAGCCGCACGACTACAGCGACACCGAATTGCTGCAAGCGGCCGGTCGGCTGGCGGCGCGCGCGCTCGAACAGCGAGGTCTCAATGAACGGCTGGAGTTCCAGGCGCGCCACGACTCGCTCACTGGGTTGCCCAATCGCTCCTATTTCATGGAAATCCTCAATGCGGCTCTCGAGGACGCGGGCGAGCGCTCAGGCTACCTGGCCGTGCTGTTCATTGATCTGGATCGTTTCAAACAGATCAACGATATTTTGGGCCATGCCATGGGTGACCGGCTGTTGCGAGAAGTTGGCCAGCGTCTGAAACTCTTGCTGACTGCCGACGATCTGGCCGGCCGCATGGGCGGTGACGAGTTCATCATCGTTCTCACGCGCCAGCCCGATGAACAGGCCGTAGCGCTGGCCGCGCGGGAATTCCTGGTGGCCCTGCGCGCGCCACACCAGATTGAAGACAACGAGTTGTTCGTCACGGCCAGCATCGGCGTTGCCATTTATCCCCGGCATGGCGAAACCGTCGCCGAATTGCTGCGCAACGCGGATCTCGCGATGTATCACGCCAAGAACAGCGGCAAAAACGAGGTGGAGGTGTTCCGGGCCGAGGACCATGCCGCGAGCCTGGAGCGCCTGCGCCTGGAAAACGCACTGCGCCGCGCGCTGGAACACCAGGAATTCGAGCTGCTGTACCAGCCCGTGGTCGGCATGAACGGAAAGGTGGAGGGCTTGGAGGCGCTGCTGACCTGGCGCCATCCCATCTACGGCACCATCTCGCCCAAGCAGTTCATTCCGATCGCCGAGGAGACGGGTCTCATCATTGATATCGGATCCTGGGTGATCCGCCGGGCCTGTCTCGAAGCCGCGAGTTGGCACAAGGCCGGCCACAGCGCTGCCCGCGTTTCGGTCAACGTGTCGGCATTGCAGTTTGAACGGCGCGATTTTCTGGAAACCGTGGCCGATGCGCTGGCGCTGAGCCATCTGCCGCCCGACCGCCTAGAACTGGAGCTGACCGAAAGCTACATCATGAAGGATCTTCCGCAGGCCGCCGCGCGCTTCGCCCAGATTCGCAAGCTGGGCATCAGCATTGCAATCGACGATTTTGGCACCGGCTATTCGTCGCTCAGCTATCTGAACAAGCTGCCGGTTGACTCGCTCAAAATCGACCAATCGTTCTTGCGCAGTCTGCAAGAGCCCGAAGGATCGCTGGCCGTGATCCAGAGCATCGTGCGCATGGCGCACAGCATGAATCTCACGGTGGTGGCGGAGGGAGTGGAGACGCGCGCGGAGTTGGATCTGGTGCGCGTGCTGGGCTGCGACAAGGTGCAAGGGCACGTGTATGGACCGGCGCGGCGTCGCGAGGATGTGGAGTCGTTGCTGGCGGCCAACGACTCGCTGGGTCCGCTGGAGACGTAGTGGAGCACGCAGCTCGCTGCGTGCCGTGTTTCGCACTCCTGCGAACACTTTTTTATTCCACGCGTAACGAAAGCAGCCCGGCCAATTCCTTGAATTCCTCGTTCCACCGCGATTCGCCCGGGTACACTTTCTGCAGTATTTCATAGCAGCGGTTTTGTACCTGCCATAAGATCAGCGGAAATGGCAGCGAGTATGCCGCCGCCACCATCTCGCGGAACTTGGCGAGGCCCGGCAGACTTTGGGGATCCTCCATAAATCGCTCCGCGCCCTTTTCGATATTGCGGCGCAGCGTAATCTCCAGCCCGGTTCGATCCAGCTGGATCTGCGCGATTCGGGCATCTTCCAGCAGCCCCTGAATGATCGGCAGGTCGAGCTCCGGCGCCGCCAGCGCTTGCCGCAGCAGCGAGTTTAACGCCACTTCCGCGGTGGACTTCAGTTCACTGGGAATCGGCATGCCGCAATCGTTTATGAAACCGAGTAGTGGAGCCTGATCCTCGTACATCTGGCGGTACACCGACGAGGCGTGTTCGACAGTGGATTCCAGCACTTCGGCCAGCACTTTGCGCTGTTCATCGCGGAACAGATCCTTGACCGAATACATGCGTGCGCCAAAGCCCTCGTCCAGGCAACGAATGGTAGCTGCCAGATCGGAACGGCTGAAGGCATCGCGCGTCGATTTGCCGAGCTCGCGGTAGGCGTCCTCACTGGTGAACAGGCCCACGCCTCCATGCAAATTGTGGTCGCCGAAATGGAGCACGCCGAAAATCAGCATCTCGGAATCCTGCGTGATCTCGGACGTGAAGCGCGCCCTGCCGAAAGCCAGCCGCAGCTTGCCCGAGCGCTTCAGACGATAGTCTTTGTTCTCCACCGAATACGAATAAATGCGCGTGCTATCGGGGTAGCTCTCAAACAGGGAATTCATGGCGTAGTGCGCGCCCAGCCTCAAAAGGTCCACGCGAGCCGGCTTGACGAACTTTTCGAAAATCTGCGCGCCGTCACCGTGCTCCGGAAGATTGCTCTTCGCCAGCGCAAGTTGCTGCACGAAGCGCTCCTCGATCCCCGGGCCGAATAGTTCATCGGCCAGCTCCGCCACGCGGCCGGCATACTGGATTACCTGCACCGTCTCGATGCCGGAGAGCTCGTCGAAAAACCAGCCGCAACTGGTGTACATCAGCATGGCGTGCCGCTGCATCTCAAGCAGCTTCCAGATGGTGACGCGGTCATTCCGCTGGAGGTTCTTACGCCGGAAATTAGCCGCTGCGAAGCGCTCTTTGCTGGCGGGCGACCGGTCTAGAATGACGTCGATGTAATTGTTCCGCGCCGCCCACGGATCTTTGAAGTAGCGCTTCGCCATTTTTTCATAGCGGGGCGCGATCTCGTCGCGCAGCCAGTCCAGCGCAGCGCGCAAAGGGCCGCGCCACTCCTGGTTCCAATCCGGATGGCCGCCGGAGTTGCAGCCGCAGTTGGCGCTCCAACGTCCCACTCCGTGCACACAGCTCCAGGCTGTGTCCTCCAGGATCTCCACTTCCTGCTCCGCGGGATGCCGCTCCAGAAACTCGCCGTAGTTGGTGACCTTGGCCAACCCGCTGGACTCGATGTGCTCCAGCGCGTACGCCAGCGCCATGTCGCCAAACTCGTGATGGTGCCCGTAGGTTTCGCCATCGGTCGCGATGTGCGCCAGTTGCGGACCCTCGCGCTCATCCGATAGCGCATCCAGGAGCCGGCCGGCGAAGCGCTCGCCATTGCTCAGCAGGCGCTCGAACGCTACCGCCTGCGAAACCGGTCCGTCATAAAAGAACAGATCGATCGCACGTCCAGACGCCAGCTTCTGCCGGTAAACGCGCGCCGGATCGATCCTCTGGCCCATGACGTCGGTTCCGTCCACAGATTTGGCCTGCGACGGCGCCAGGATGGTGTACTTGATCCCGCGCTGCGCCATCAGGTCCAGCGTCTCCAGGTCGACGGCAGTTTCCGGAAGCCACATACCTTCCGGAGCGCGCCCGAATCGAAAGCGAAAGTCCTCGATTCCCCAAATTACTTGCGTCAGCTTGTCGCGCGCGTTGGCGAGCGGCATGATCATGTGGTTGTAGCATTGCGCCAGCGCCGATCCATGGCCCGAAAAACGCTGCGCGCTCATGCGGTCGGCGTCCAGAATGGACTGGTACGTATCCGGCGCCTTGTCCTTCATCCAGGACAGCACGGTGGGCCCGAAGTTAAAACTGATGCTGGCGTAATTGTTGACGATCTTCGCGATGCGGCCCTCCGGATCCAAGATCCGGGCCGCGCTGTTGGGCGCGTAGCATTCCGCCGTGATGCGCTCGTTCCAATCGTGATAGGGCGCGGCGGAATCCTGGACCTCGATCGCCTCCAGCCAGGGGTTTTCACGCGGCGGCTGATAGAAGTGGCCGTGAATGCAAAGGTATCGGTTCTGGTTCATGCTGAGGAATGGAGGGGCCTAGCGGGTGGGCTTTACCACCACGGCGGTGCCGTAACAAAGCACCTCGGTCACTCCTTGCATGATCTCAGTAGCATCGTAGCGAACTCCTATGACGGCGTTGGCGCCCAATTGCGCGGCGTGAACGGCCATGCGTTGAAAGGCGTGGGCGCGCGTTTCTTCGCAGAGATTGCTGAACAGCGTGATGTCGCCGCCCACAATAGTCTGCAAACTGGCTCCCAAGGTTCCCAAGACCGAGCGCGAGCGCACGATGATGCCGCGCACGATTCCGAGATTCCTCTCAATGCTGTAGCCGTCCAGCGTGAACGCTGTGGTCACCATGTAGTCGAGCACGGCGGGTGATTGGTCTTCCATGTGGGTAAGGCTTGTATTTTAGCATCCGGCCGGATAGCCGCTGCACATTTGTGGCGCACGCACTCTTCAGGACAGTTCGGAGAGTTCCCTGAACTGACCACTGCTATCGCCCAGCTTGTCGACCGGAACGCCAAGCTTATTCAGCAAGGTCAGGTGAAGGTTCGCCAGAGGCGTGTGTTCCGGATAGACCAGGTGACGGCCGCCTTTCAGCGTTCCGCCGCCGCCTCCCACCAGAAATGTCGGCAGCGGACCGTGCGTGTGCCGATCGCTGTTACTGATCCCCGACCCAAACAGTAGGATCACGTGATCCAGCAGCGAGCCATCGCCATCCGGGGTGTTGCGCAGCTTTTCCAGATACTCGGCAAACAGCGCGATGTGGTAGCGCTGAATTTTCGCGCATTTCGCCATCTTTTCCGGATTGCCCTGGTGATGTGTGACTGGATGGTGCCCCTCCGGCACTCCGATCTGCGGATAAGGCCTGGCCGTCTGCTCGCGGCCGTACATGAATGTGATCACGCGTGTCAGGTCGGATTGGTAGGCCAGCAGTTGCAAGTCATACAACAACCGGACCTGGTCCTCGAACTTCTCCGGGATGCCGGCGGGCTGCGCCACATCGGGCAACTCTTTGGAACTCTGCTCTTCCGCCTTCTGAATGCGCCGCTCTACATCGCGCAGCGACGCCAGATAGTCGTTCATCTTGCGATTGTCGGCCGCCCCGAGCCGGCGCTGCAGTTGACTCACGCGCTCGCTCACGGAATCGAGCAGGCTCTTGTCCTGGTTGAGGCGCGCCGCGCGCACGCGAGGGTCGGTGCTGTCGCTCGAACCGAACATGCGCTCGAAAAGCACGCGCGGATTGTTTTCGGCCATCAGCGGCAAGCTCGGCGTCAGCCAGGAGAGCGTGCTGCTATAGGCGCAGCTGTAGCCAAGATCGCACGAACCCAGCAGGCTGTTTTCGTCGGCGGTCATTTGCAGCGAAGAGAGCTGCGTCTCGCGCTCGAACGCCTTCGCCACGATCTGATCCATGGAGACGGCATTCTCGACAATGCTGTCCGACTTCTTGACATGCACGCCCGTGAGGTAGGAGCCGCACGCGCGCGAGTGGTCGCCGCCGCCGTCACCGTTCGCCTCCGCCGGATCACAGAACAGGCCCGTGACGACGGTCAATTTGTCTTTAAAAGGTTCGAGTCCTTTTAATGTAGGCGAGAGCTCAAAATCGGAGCCGACGCCCTTGGGCAGCCATTCATCGTAGATGACACCGTTCGGATGATAGACGACGCCGAAGCGGCGTACAGGTTTTGTGGAAGCGGCCGACGCGAAGGCTGGAATCATCGAGTCGAGCAGAGGCAGCGCTACCACCGTACCTGCCGCACGAAGGACGGTGCGGCGCGAAATGGACTTCTTGGTTACGAACATCGTCCTAGTTCCTCACTTCCTGGCAGTGGTCACTGTGGCCGGGGTCGCGGCCGTTCGCATCTGAAATGCCGGACTCTTCACAATACCCAGGATAACTGATGACCAACGGTAGTCGTCTGCCGCAGCGGAGCGGTCGATCGCGCGGACCGTCGGAGCGTCGTAATACTCCAGTCCACGGCCCAGAGCGTAGGTCAGCAGTTTGCCCGTTACCGTTCCGACGAATTGCATCCTCTGCGCCATTAAGGCCTGCCGCAATTCCCGCGGACCGTCCACCTTCGTGCCGTCCAGCAATACGCCCGACGCATCGATGGCCTGGCCTGCGTCGGTGGTGCGCCACTGGCCGATGGCATCGAAATTTTCCAGGCTCAATCCCAGCGGATCCATGCGCGCGTGGCAGCTCGCGCAAGCCGGATTCGCGCGGTGCGCTTCCAACATTTGCCGGACCGATAAGGGCTTGTCACCTTTGTTGCTCAACTCGAGCGCGGGGACAACGGCCGGAGGCGCGGGCGGCGGCGCGGCCAGGATATTTTCTAACACCCATTTGCCGCGGATGGTCGGAGCGGTGCGCGTGGTGTACGAAGTAACAGCCAACACGCTGGCCTTACCCAACAGCCCAAAGCGGTTCTCATCGGTGAGTATCACGCGCCGGAAATGGCTGCCATAGATACCAGCAATTCCGTAATGGCGAGCCAGCTGTTCATTGAGAAAGGTCTCGTTCGACGTCAACAGGTCCGAAACGCTCGCGTTCTCTTTCAATTGAGCGTCGAGAAACAGCTCCGTCTCGGTGACGAATGCGGAACGGAGATTGTCATCGAACCATGGAAACTTTGTACCGTCCGGATTCAGCAGCCAAACATTGCGAGTCTCGAGCCAGTCGGAAAAGAAATTCTGAACCAAAGACTTGCGCGCGCGCGGATCGGCGAACATGCGCGAGACTTGTTGTTCGAGAATCGCCGGCTCATGCAATTTCCCTTGGATCCCGAGGTCGAGCAGCGTATCGTCCGGAATGCTGCTCCACAGAAAGAACGACAATCGCGAAGCCAGCTCGACATCGGGAACGCGATATGCTGCGCCGGGAGCGGTGCCCGCGGGATCGGCCTCGATGCGGAACAGAAAATCCGGGCTCACCAGGACGCGCTCCAGCGCGGCGCGAATGCCATCGTCGAAGCTTCCGCCTGTGCGTGCGCGTTTGTAAAAACTCAGCAGGGTCTCGACGTCCCCATCGTCGGCGGGACGGCGATACGCACGCCGCGCCAACCGTGACAAAATCTTCGTCGCGCAGGGAAGCTCCTGCGTTGCGCTCGCCGGGTGGCAAACGAAGAGCAGCTCGCGGCTGGGCGAATCGGCCGGCACCTGGCCCTTATACGGACCGCCGATCAGCAACGATGCAATGGCAATCGGGGACGTCGGCGTTATCGGATGAGCGGGTGAACAGCGGAAGACGATCCGGCCCCGGGCCCTCGGGTTCCACATCGTCGGTTTTGAGCATGGTCGCCATAACCTCGTGGGGGCCAGCCTTCACCGGCAAGCGCACTTGCAGCGGCTCGTCGCCGTCAGACCCCCGGTCCTTCGGCGGTGGTTTTTCCCCACCCAGCGTCAATTGCCAGACGCGCTTTCCATCCAGCGGATTTCGAATTGAGTGGGCACGTTCAGGCCGCGGATTACCGCTATCCCAGGTCCGCTGCAGACGCAGCTTGATAATGTATTCCCCATCCACTGGAAAATAATGTCTTGCTGCGACGCCGCCTTTGGACCCCAGCGGAAAGTCTTCGCTCAAGCGATCAACCTGGCGAAGATAAGTCTGATCGTTCGCGCTGCCCTTCAATGCGCCATAGCGTACGAATGCCGGCGGGATAGTGGAATCACCCACGGCTCGGCGCGCAATGGCCGACGCCGCGGATACGTAGCGATCCAACAAGGCCGGTTGCATCGAAAGCGCCTCGGCATTGTTCTCGAACCCGAAGGCCTGTTCATCCGGCGGCAGCATAGCCTGGGCGTCCACATCCACCGCGATCAGATCGCGCACTGCGTTGGCGTATTCGGCGCGATTGAGACGATGCAAGCTGGCGGAATGCCCCGGGTTCAAATGAGCCGCGGCGGCGCGGTCGATCTCAGATTCGAGGTAGGCTGCCACCTTGTCGTAGGTGGCATTATCGGGACGCGGAAGCTTGGGCGGCGGCATCGCGCGGCTGCGCAGCTTCACGATCACCTTTTCCCAGATCTCTTGCGAGTTGTAAGGTTTCTCGGCGTCGGCTCGATCCAAGGCCAGGCCGGCTGTCTTTAGCTTCTCGTTATGACAAGAGACGCAATACTTGTTCACCAGCTCGCGCGCGGGATTCTCCGTGGCAGCGTTTGCCCCCACTGCGGAAATCGCCATGCAAGCCAAGCCGAGGTAATGAGTCATTGTCACTGCTCGGATCACTGTTCCGCCCTGCACTTATTCTGGGACTCGCAGGGATGTCCTAACTTCGGATCGGCGCCATGCTTTAGCAGCAACTGCGCCCCTTCATTGTTGTAAAGGACACCGCCCAGCCGGTCACCGTCGCCGTGCGCCGCAAGGTAAGGAGTCACGCCGGCCTTGCTGACCGCATTCACATTGACGCCCAGATCGATCAATTGCGCCAGGAGCTTATTCCATCCGCGATAGCCCGGGCCAAACAAAGCATTCTCACCAAACGTGGTCTCGCCCTTCGGGTCGACACCGAGATCCAACAGCAGCTTTACCGTCTCCATCGCCTGAGCTTCTGTGACGGTGTCCTCTCCGATGGAATGGTTCAGCCCGGCCGCCGCCATAATGGCCGAGGCATTCGAGGCGGTGAGTATTTTGGGATCGGCGCCCGCATCCAGCAGGATGTGCATCATCTCGATGTCATTGGCCGAGGCGGCCAGAACGAAAGGCGTCGCCCCTGCGACGTCCAGGTATCCGCCCGCGAACTGCGGCTGCGGTTTGGTGGCGCGCGCGTTCACATTTGCTCCGTGGGCCAGCAGAGCTTTCACCAGTCGCAGCTTGGCCTGGCGATCCGGAATGCCGGACATGGGATCGTCAAAACCGTACACCGGATTCGCGGTGAAGCTCTCCCACTGGCTGGACGCCCAATGCAAGGGTGTAAACCCCGCGGCGATGTTGTTGGGATCGGCGCCATGATCCAGCAGATACAGCGCCAGGTCCACGTGGCCGCGCATCACCGCCACTAGCAGCGGAGTGTAGCCCAATGTGCCTTGGCTCTTGGCAATCCCGAGGAAAGACGAAACACGGTTTGTGCTGCTCTCGGCAGTATGGGTCAGGATGTTGACGTCCACTCCGGCGGCCGTCAATAACTTTAAGCTTTCGAGATCACCAAGGCGTGCCGCAAAGTGAATCGCCGTGAATCCCTGTTTGGAATTGGCCGTGAGATCCGCGTGGGCGTCGATGAGCGCCTTCACGACGTCGGGGTGACGCTCGGCCGCCGCCCACATCAAGGCCGTCTGATTCTGGCCCGGCTCTTTGGCGTTCACCATCGCGCCGTACTCGATCAGCATGCGAACCGCGTCCACGCTGCCGGTCTTCGCACAGGTCATCAGCGGAGTTACGCCGGTGGCTACGGCCAGGTTTGGATTAGCGCCCGATTTCAAAAGTGACCGCACCAACGCGGAATTTCCGTTGGTGCAGGCTTCCGATAGCGGCGTCATCCGGAAGTCATTTGCGGCGTTGGCGTCCGCGCCGGCCGCGAGCAGCAGATGCGCTGTGTCTAGATCGTTCCAATGCGTCAGCCAAAGGAGCGCCGTCGACCCGTCGCTGGACCGGGCATTCACGTCAACCTTTTCGCTCACGAGCGCGCGAACGGCCTTTTGGTCCTGGTTTCTGGCGGCCTCCACCAGTCGCGAATCGGCTGGTTCCGCGGCGTGCGACAAACCAGACGCCAGGAGCAGCGTCAACGCCACGGCTAGCCCGCAGTGCTTGTTGAAGTGATGAAACATGCCGCGCCCTCTCATTTGTGGCCCGCAGCCATTATATGAGATTCGAACCCGTCAGGCTGCGGCTAGCGGTTCATTTCCCCCGGGATGTGCGACTCTTTCGGACAGAGCGCTTCCATCTCCAGATCTGTCGCTCTCACAGCGGTATGGGCTCGTTGGCGCGCCTCCGATGGGGACGCCCATTTGTGGAACTCCGTGAGCAACGAAGTTTCCACTGTCCGGAGTTGTTCCGTCATCCAGTTCTTGTCCTCATCCGTCAGGCTCATCATCTCACCGTGTTTGATATTGACACATAGCGCCTACGAGTTTTCCTCCGTTTGCCCTACCCGAAATCCGCTAGCTGCCGATGAAATAACTGAGGCGTGGCAACGACGCATTTGAAGAGAAATTAATGCTGCGTATCTTACTGAATATGCAGCCCCCCATGAACCACTGTACGTCCAAGCTATGGGGCTGCCCATGCCCAGTGATATATTTTAGAGTCATAAGTTAGTCCATGCCCTTTCAGATTCAACCGGTTAAGGAATTCCTAGTCCGCCCCGCGCTGCCACCCGCTCTCTCCCGGATGAGCGACCTTGCCTATAATCTCCTCTGGAGCTGGGATCACACCGTCCGATCGCTGTTCCGGCGCCTGGATGCGACGCTCTGGAAAGCTTGCCGCTACAACCCGGTTTTGATGCTGGGCCGCGTTCCGCAGGCTGCGCTCGAACGTGCGGCTGCCGATCCCCGTTTTCTCGGGGCGTATAGGAAAGCTTGCGAACGCTATTCCACCTACCTCGAACGCCCTGAACCGGCCGACGACCGGCTGATCGCCTATTTTTCGATGGAATATGGAATGGTCGAGTGCATGCCGATCTACGGCGGCGGCCTGGGTGTGCTTTCGGGCGATCACTTGAAAGCGGCTAGTGACATCGATATTCCCCTGGTTGCCGTGGGTCTGCTGTACCAGAAGGGCTATCTACAGCAAGCCCTGAACCCCGATGGCTGGCAGCAGGAGCGCAACCCCGTCAACGACTTCTACACCCTTCCGGTCCGGCCTATGCGTGACGAGGATGGCCACGACATGACGGTGCAGGTGAAACTACCCAGCGGAGTGGTAGTAGTCAAGATCTGGCAGATTGCGGTCGGCCGAATTAAACTCTACCTGCTCGATACGAACATCCCGGAAAACGATCGGATCGAACACCGCGAGATCACCGATCAACTCTACGGCGGCGACATCCTGACCCGGATCCGGCAGGAAATTGTGTTGGGGATTGGCGGCTTGCGTGCGCTCGAGCGGCTCGGTTTGAAGCCCACCGTGTGGCACATGAACGAAGGGCACTCGGCCTTCTTGGCCATCGAGCGAATGCGGCGCTTGATCAAGGACTACAAACTGTCCTTCGACGAAGCGCTGGAAGCTTCTCGTTGCAATAGCATCTTCACTACCCACACTTCCGTCCCCGCTGGAATCGACCTGTTTGAGCCGGGGCTGCTCTATGAATACTTCGGTGAGTATTGCGCTGAAGCCGGGATACCGTTCGAGCGGTTCTTGGCACTGGGCCGTTTCCTCCCCGAGAATCACAGCGCGCCATTCTCAATGGCGATCTCGGCAATTCAGACTTCCGCTTTTCGCAACGCGGTCAGCAGTCTGCATCGCCAGGTTTCGCAGGAAATGTGGCAGGAGTTATGGCCCAAGCTGCCGGTATGGGAAGTGCCCTTCACATCGGTCACCAACGGCGTGCATCTTTTGACCTGGCTGAATGGCGATCTGGCGCAGCTCTACGATCAATATTTGCAGCCGGACTGGCGGGAGCGTAATTCCGATCCGAAGATCTGGGACTTGGTCGAGGATATGCCCGCGCAGGAGGTATGGGAGGCGCATCGCCGCCGGAAGCGCTACCTGGTGGCCTTCGTGCGCGAGCGCGCAGTGGCGGCGGCCATGGCCCGCAAAGCTTCTTCGGCCGAGCAGCGGCGTCTGGCCGAGGTGCTCGACCCCGACACCCTAACCATCGGCTTTGCGCGCCGCTTCGCCACCTACAAGCGCGCCACCCTGCTATTCCGCGATGTCGAGCGGCTCAAGCGGCTCTTGACCAATCCAGAGCGCCCCGTCCAGATTGTCATCGCCGGCAAAGCGCATCCCCGCGATCTGCCGGGAAAGACGCTTATCCGCGAAATCGTCCAGCTCTCTCGCGCGCCCGAAATCTCCAGGCACATCGTGTTCATCGAAGACTACAGCATTGAAGTGGCCCGCGAGATGGTGCAGGGAGTCGACCTGTGGCTGAACACCCCGCGTCGCGGCGAGGAAGCTTGTGGTACCAGCGGCATGAAGGCCGGCGTGAACGGAGTGCTCAACCTGAGCATCTTGGATGGCTGGTTCGACGAAGCTTACGAAATTTCAGGGGGCTGGGCAATCGGAGACCGGGAGCCGTACTCCCCGGACCAGGACGAAATCCACGCCCGCGCCATCTACTCCATATTGGAAAACGAAATTGTGCCGATGTACTATCAGGATCGCGAGGGTGGCGTGCCGGTGGATTGGATTCGCCGCGTGAAGCAGTCCTTGAAGACTCTCAGCCCTCAGTTCAATTCCGGGCGGATGGTCGGCGAGTATATGTCGCAACTGTACGAACCGGCTCACCAAGCCTATCTGGGAATATCCAGCGATTGCTTCCAGCCGGCCCGCCAGCGTGCGAACTGGAATCAGCGGGTACGTCAGGTCTGGGATAAAGTCGGATTTGTGGAGGTTGGCGCGTCGCCCGAGGTTTCGGTCCTGACGGGCGTTCCCATTCCCGTGCGCGCCGTGGTGAATATGGCTGGCCTTTCGCCTGCCGACCTGCGCGTGGAGGCGGTCGTGGGACGGATCGGCGTGAACGGTAACCTGGAGGAGACTCAGGTGATGAGTCTTCCCCCGGTGGAGCAGACCGGTAATGACTGCGTGTTTCTCAAGGAGTTTGTGCCGCATCAAACCGGCCGGCTAGGGTATTCGCTGCGAATCAGCCCCAATCATTACGAAGATCCCTTGACGCGGCCTTGTAATTCTTTGTTGAAATGGAGCGGGGAGTAAAGCGGATTGGCGTAAGGTTTTCATCTTGTGAGGGATAGCGTTCGAGGATCACAATTAGATTTCTGTAGCTTCTGCGAGTGATTCGTGGTACATAGTATGTAGGCGCAAGGCGGGAACAACGTCTTTTCCAGCTTCAGCCGGTTCCCGCACAAACCCTCCGCATTGATCCTCAAGCATGCCGGCACAGGGCGGGACGCCCCACAAAACGTGTAGAAAAGCACTACAGAGTGTCGATAACATCCGATCAAACGGGTAGTGTTGCGAGAACATAAGTTTCAAGAATTGATTTAACAAATGGACGACGACCGTAAGTATAGACAGCGGGGCTACATGGACACCAATGGCGGGTCCGGCGACCGCCGGCTCCCCGATCGGCCCAAGCCTTCCGGCCCCCGCCCGCCTTTGGACGTCACCGGTCCCCGGCTACCTCGGCTGTTGCAAAGCGTGGTTGCCGCGCGCTGTTTCAACTGCTCCACCGCACTTTCGCCCGACGCGGATTGGAAAGGCAAGTGTCCCAAGTGCGGCTCGGCTTTGCATTGCTGCAAACAATGCGCGCACTTTGAACCCTCCACTCGTTTTCAGTGCTTGAAGCCGATTCTGGCGCGCATCGCCTACAAGGATCAAGCCAACGAGTGCGAACTCTTTAAGCCGCGTGTCACGGTGGCCCGCGACGCAGCGCCCGCCAACAATCATGCGTCCGCCGCACAGCAACAACAAGCCCCCCGAAATCCGACCGACGCTCGCGCTGCCTTCGACAGTCTTTTCAAGAAGCCCGAGTAATTGCGCTCGGCCCACTGTCTTCCACTGCACTCTGCTCCCCTGACGGCAAAAAGAAATCCAGAGCTTTGCTCAGATAATTCTTCAGATCGGCGCGCTTCACCACCGCATCCAGGAATCCGTGATGCAGCAAGAACTCGCTGGTTTGAAAGCCGGCGGGCAGCTTCTGCCGGATGGTCTGTTCAATGACGCGCGGACCCGCGAAGCCGATCTGCGCGCCGGGCTCGGCGATATTCAGGTCGCCCAACATCGCGAAACTGGCCGTCACGCCGCCCGTGGTCGGGTCCGTGAGCACGCTGATGTAGGGCACGCGGGCTTCGTCCATGCGCATCAGCGCAGCCGAAATCTTGGCCATCTGCATCAGACTGATCGCGCCCTCCTGCATGCGCGCGCCTCCCGACGCCGAGACGATAATCAGAGGAACCTTTTTCTGGATGGACCGTTCAATGGCGCGCGTGATCACCTCGCCCACCACCGTTCCCATGCTGCCGCCCACAAACTTCAGCTCCATGGCGCACACATGCACGCGCCGGCCGTTCAGATTGCCAGCCGCGGAGATGATCGCGTCGCGTAGATGCGTGCCTTCCTGCGCTGCAGCCAGGCGCTCCCGGTACGTCCTGGCGTCCACAAACTCCAGTGGATCCGTGGAAACCAGATACTGGTCGAACTCTTCGAACTTGCCTTGGTCGAACAGCAAAGCCAGGCGCGTTCGCGCGTCCAGTCGTCCATGGTGGCCGCACTTGGGGCAAACCTGAAAATTGTCTTCCAACGCCTTGCGCCACACAATCTGGCCGCAGTGCTGGCATTTCAGCCACAGGCCTTCGGTGCGTACGCGCTTCTCGCCGTCTCCGTGCTTCACGGCAGACTTATCTCGAGTGAACCAAGCCATCCTGACTTCAGTATAGGGTGCGACGGTCCGTTAGGGCATCACTTCGGATATTACGGCATCACTTCGGATATTAGGGCATCACTTCGGATAAGGATGCCCGCGCAGCAGCGTGAAGGCCCGATAGATCTGTTCGGCCAGCACCACGCGCGCCAGCTCGTGCGGCATGGTCATTTCCGAAAGCGATAGTAGTAGGTCGCCATTCTTGCGCCCGCCTTTTTCACGCCATGCCGGAGGCAGCCCCTCCGCCCCGCCGACCACGAACATCAGATCGCGCGCGTCCAGTTCGGCCCCGGCAATCAACTGCGCGAATTGAGCCGAGTCCATTCGTTTGCCGGCCGGATCCAGAAGTACCTTCTTCGCCGCGGGATGCTTCAACCACGGGTCGAAGCGCGCGGGAACGATCTCGCGCATCTCACATTTTCCGTAGCGCGTCGAACGCTGGATGAATTCCTCGGCCATCCGGTTGGCGTTCGGATCGCGCGGCTTGCCGGCGTAGTAGAGCAGGATCTTCATCGGACGCTTAGACCATGTTAGCGGCTCCCATGTTAGCCACCTCATGGCGCTCGCATTTACGTTAATCTAGTAGATATGGCTGGCGTTGCGACCAAATTCACCCCGCGAGAATTGTTGGTCCACACGCCCGATGGCGCTATCCGTCCCCTGCTGCTGGAGCGCGATCGCTATACGCTCGGCCGAAGCAGCGCCAATGAGCTGTGCTATCCGGAAGATGCCGGACTCTCCCGCCAGCATCTGGCTTTGGAAAAGGAGGGCGATGTCTGGCAGGTACGCGACTTAGGCAGCAAGAACGGCACCTTCGTCAACGGCGTCCGCATTACCAGCGCTTTTGTCCTCGGCAAAAACGATCGCGTCACAGCCGGCCACATTGCGCTCGATTTCGGTGAGAATTCGCTGCCGCCGCCGGCCGACGACAAAACCGTCATCTTCATCGAAGGCCTGACGCCCACCACCTCGGTTTCCACTACCGTTGCCACCAGCCTGAAAGGCGTCCTGAGCCAGGAAAAGGAAATCGAAGGCGGTCCGCAGATGCGCGCGCTGATCCGCGCCGGCCGCGAGTTGGCGGGTAATATGCCGCTAACCGAGCTGTTCAAGCTCATCATGAATCTGTCGGTGGAGGCGGTGGGCGCAACGCGCGGCGTGCTGATGACGCTGGAAGGCAGCGAGCTGGTGGTTCGCGCGGCCTTGGGCGAGGGCTTCCGCATCAGCAACGCGGTGCGCGATCGCGTCATCAAGGAAAAAACTTCGCTGCTGGTGCGCGACGCGCGCCTGGATGAAGCGTTCGCCGACCGTATGAGCATCGTCCAGCAGCAGATCCGCAGCATGCTCGCCGTTCCGCTCCAAACTGACGACCGTGTCATCGGGCTCATCTATCTCGATTCGCCGCACTTCATCAAGGAGTTCACCAAGGACGACTTGAGCTTGCTCACCGTGATGGCCAACGTCGCCGCCATTCGCATCGAACACACCCGTTTGGCCGAAGTGGAGCAAGCCGAGCGCATCCACGCCAAACAGCTGGAGCAGGCCGCCGAGATCCAGCGCGGTTTGCTTCCGGTACAAGCTCCCAGCGTGCCTGGAGTGGACTTGGCGGGATACAACGCCGCCTGCCACACCGTGGGCGGCGATTACTACGATTTCCTGGTCTATCCCGACGGCCGTGTGGGAGTGCTGGTGGGCGATGTCGCGGGGAAGGGAATGCCGGCCGCGCTGCTGATGTCCAGCCTGCAGGCCCGCGTGCAGGTATTGTTCGACGACCCCACCAATTTGGCCGCCCTGGTCACCCGGCTGAACCGCATCATTACTTCCAACTGCCCGTCCAACCGCTTCATCACCTTCTTCATCGGCATCCTCGATCCCACCACCGGAGAGCTGACCTATGTGAATGCCGGTCATAATCCGCCACTGGTGGCGCATGCTGACGGATCCGTCGAAAAACTGGATGGCACCGGGTTGATTCTGGGCATTCTGCCCATCGCCACTTACACCCAAAAAACCTGTACCTTGGCGCCTGGCGACGCCCTGCTCCTGTTCAGCGATGGCGTGAGCGAACCGGTGCGGCCGGACTCCGATGAAGAATTTGGCGAGGATCGGCTAGCCCAGAATTTTGCGAAGCTGCGGAATGAGGACGCGCAGTCGATTATCGATACCATCAATCAGCAGGTACATGAGTTCACCGGCGGCATGCCGCTACCGGACGACATTACACTGGTGGTTGCGAAGCGGACAGCGATCTAATAAATTCCCTATACTTCCCTATTGCGCTCTAAACATCCCTATGTTATAGTCCTTTTAGGGAATGTATCAAGAGCTATATTCCGTTGAGCAAGTCGCCGAGCGCCTCGGCTTGCACGTGAAGACCGTGCGCGGCTACGTCCGTGAAGGGCGTCTGAAGGCTGTCCGGATCGGCAAACAATATCGGATTGCGCGTGAGGATCTGGAGGCCATGACCGGGCGTCCCGAGCCGCCGCCCGAGCCGGTCCGGCGTACCCGGCACGTGGAAGTTTCGAGCATCGTGGAGATCGATGCCATCAGCCCCGAGATGGCGAACCGTTTGACGACGTCGCTCATCGGCGGAGCCCGCGGAATTCGTATCGAGACCATCTATAACGCGGAGCGCGCGCACATGAAAATCGTTCTGGTTGGGAGCATGGACATGAATGCCATGTATTTCAAATTCATCAACACGGTTCTGGAGTCGTGAGAGATGAGCATCTACAAATCCGCCGAAGGTGAACGCGCCGTTCGCGAGCGCTATCTCGAGATACTCAAGCGCTGGCCTGTGCCTAATCAGCAGCTCCGCGTGCCGACGCGCGAAGGCGAGACCTTCATCGTCGGATGCGGCGACGAAAACGCTCCGCCCTTGCTGCTGTTCCATGGCAGCATGACGAATTCAACCATGTGGATGGGCGACGTCGCTGCCTGGGCTGCGGACTTCCGCGTCTATGCTGTGGATATGATCGGCGAAGCGGGCTTGAGCGCGCCGTCGCGGCCGCCATTGGCATCCGAAGCCCATGCTCTTTGGCTGGACGATGTGATGCAAGCGCTGTCGCTGACGCGAGCCTCAATGGTGGGGGTGTCGCTCGGCGGGTGGCTGGCGTTGGATTATGCGACTCGCCGGCCCGATCGCGTGGAAAGCCTGGTGGTGCTCTGTCCCGGCGGAGTGGGCCGCCAGAAGTTAAGGATCGTGTTTAAGACCATCGTTCTGCGGATGCTTGGCCCGGGGTCCACGCGAAAATTGAGGGAAATGATCCTGGGCCGCGGGCCAGCCAATCCGTCCCCGGCACTTCAGCACTTGATGAGTTTTGTCTCGCTCATTCACGAGAATTTGCGCCCGCGCATGGTGAAGTTACCCGTCTTCAGCGACGATGCTCTGAAACGGCTAACCATGCCCGTGCTGGCGATCCTCGGAGGCAAGGATGTGTTGCTGGATTCCGCGGAGACCAAGCAGCGTCTTGAACGCAACGTCCCGCATGCCGAGATTCGCTACTTTCCCGAAGTCGGGCATTTCATCCCCGGACAGACCGCGACGATCCTCGAGTTTCTGCGCAAGAGCCTGGTGCCGGTTAATCCACAATCTTCGGCACGATCACCAGAATCAGAGCATCGCCTGCGCTGTTGACGCTGGATTTGCCCACTACAGTCTTTTGGCCTTCCTTCACGTCCAGGTCCGTATAGATCTTTGCCGGCGTTTGTGTTTGAGAGGTGGAAGTGTTCTTCGCTTTGTCCGTGGTGGTGACCGTTGGGCCGAGCAGGCTGAACCCAAGTCCGTTGACGTGTACTGTCCTCGGATCTCCGGAAGAGACCTCCAGGCTGTTGTAGGCGAAGCGGTAGGTCAGGTTGGCTGTGCCGGGGAGCACGCCCTCGGTTTCCGTTTCCCTGCCGTTGAACGGCCTGCCGGTGCGTCCGCGGAGCACCAGGGTATCCGACAACTTATAGCTTTTGTACGCAAACATCCCATGCAATTGTTTTATCGTCGAAGCAAGTTCCTGAGGCACGTCATCACTTGCCGTTCCTTGCGCAACGCCGGAAATCAAATATACCGCCAACTCAACATCCGGCTCGGCGGAAAGGGGCACATCCAGCTTCTGAATGGCGGCGCTGGCGGCAGCCACAACATCCGGAGGCCCGGAGACACCGATCACGTGTAAGGCGGAGTCCGCTCTCATGTTGGCGTTATACGTCTGCCGCAGCAGATCTACCAGGCGACTCGGGTCGGCGTACTTCACCTCAATGATGGCTTGCGTATTCTTGGCCGGCTCCTGCGCCCAAGCGGCGGCCGTCATCAGTAAAAGTGCCAAAAGCGTCGGCTTCATTTTGATCTCTCCTTAATCGACTAACCAATACACAACGACATCCGGATCGGGCGTCAGCATTTTCACCAACAGCGGCTGCTCCGGATGGACTTCTCGGCGAGCGGGCTTGCGCTTGTGGCGCACGGCCGGCTTGACCGCGGGCGCGGGCGCCGGCTCGCGAACAAGCTGAGCAGTCACCTTGCTAGGCCCAGTCACAGGTGCTGTCACCTGCTGTGGATGCGGCGAGCGGTGCAAGATCAGCGCCAGCAGTATCCCGGCCGCCGCGGCAGCTATCCAAGCGTGAGCGGGCCGCCGCACCGATGTCGTTACTCTCGGCAGCTCGTCGTCTCTGAGCGCGCTCAACGCCATCGCGTTCGCACGCAATTCGGCCTGGAGCGCGCGGCACTCCGCGCAACCGCGCAGGTGATCCGCAGTGGAAGCTTCTTCAGCACCATCCGCCAACCACAATTCACATTCCTGACAAGTCATGTTCGCCGCCTCACTGCCGGTTCCTCACATATTTCGCCAGCTTCACACGCGCAGTCGAGATGTGGCTGCGCACGGTCCCCTCTTCCACACCCAGAATGGCAGCCGTCTCGGCCGTCGAAAGGCCCTCGATATCCCGCAATACTACGCAGGTTCGCTCCCGCTCCTTCAAGGTGGCTAGCCCATCCATCAGCAGCCGCTTTCGTTCGTCGAGCGTAACCGCGCGCTCCGGATCGGGCGACGGATCAGCCCGATGCTCATCCAGTTCAGCTACCGGCATCCGCTTGCGGTGATGATCGTTGCAAACGTTCACCGTCACCCGGTATAACCACGGCTTCGGATCGCCTTCCATCCGGCCCAGATTCCGGAACAGCCGTAGAAAGACTTCCTGGGTCGCGTCCTGCGCATCCTCCAAACAGCCCAGAAGCCGGTACGCCGTTCGCAGCACCATGCGCTCATGAGTGGCCATCAGCTCTTCAAAAACCCGTCCGCCGGCGCGCTCTCTGGAGAACATCGGCAGTGTTAATTCTCCGGCTGTCACTTCATAGGGATATACGCTCGGTTAGGGGGATTCGTTGAGCACTGTTTTTATGACTACCGCCTCAACAGCTACACCGCACGGCCGCCCGGGTTAAATTAAGCTGACTACCTGAGGTTTTCGTTCCGATCACGCTCAACGGGCGCTCGCTGCGATAGGATTGTGGGAGAGATCCATTTTGAATGACCGCCAGTTCCAGTTTGAGTGGGACAAGATCAAGGCGACCACGAACCTACATAAGCACGGAGTGTCTTGCGAACTTGCATCCACTATCTTTAACGACCCCAGGGCTCCTCACAATTGCGGACTTGGAACATAGCGGAGTCGAAGAGCGCTGGTTTTCAATCGGCTTGGCAATTAATGGTGCGATACTTTCCGCCGTTTACCTATGGTCGGATTCTGATTCCGCAACAACGAAAATTCGCCTCATCTCAGCCCGTGAAGCGACTCGTGCGGAGATTCGGAATTACGAGGAAACTCTATGAGTGATCAACCAGCGACTGATAAAGAGATGCCAGTCGAGATCGATTTCAAGAACGGCCTTCGAGGCCTCCATCACATCCCCTCCGGCAGCAGGGTGTTACTGCCTGTCTCAATCGAGCGAAGCGTCTGGGAATACTTCTCCGACAAAGCGGAACAAAAGGGAGTTGACCTGTCTGACCTCGTGACGGATGTGCTGAAGCGTGACATTGAAATCAACAAAGCGTTAGAGTAGCGCCTGAGCGCGGAGGGCCAAAGCTAGCTACTGATCTTATGCTTCTTCATCCACTTGAAAATCTGCGGCCATAGCTCATCCATCTCTTGGGGAGTGAAGCCGTGCTTTCCTCCCGGCACGGTGATCAACTCCGCCTCGCCGCCCGCACTCTTGATCGCTTTTGTCAGGTTCACGCTCTGCTCGTAAGGTACTACCGTGTCCGCGTCGCCATGCAGCGCGAGAATGGGCGGCAGTCCTTTGCGCACATAGGTCATGGGCGACATCCGGCGCGCCAAATCCATGCGATCTGGTTGTCGCTCTGGAATCCATTGGGCAGCGTAGTCCCTGGCGTTCGGGCCTTCCAGTTGATCGGCCATGTCGGCGATGCCGAAGAAATCGATCACCCCCACGATCTCGACGTTCGGCGTCATCGCAACCATCAGCGCGAGATGTCCTCCGGCAGATCCGCCGGTGACCAGAATCCGCTTCGGATCAACTTTGTATTGAGCGGCGTGATCGTGGAACCACTGCGCGGCTTGAAGCACATCGCTCACTGCCGCTGGCGCCGGCGCTGTTCTCGCCAGCCGGTATTCCACGTTCGCCACCACCAAGCCGTGCCGGACGAGCGGGAGGCAATATTGATCCAGCATCATCTCCTTGTCGCCTTGCACCCAGCCTCCGCCGTGGATGACGATAACGCCCGGACGATTCCCAAGCGCGGGAGCGCTGGGCTGCAAAATGTCGAGCACGGTTTCCGGATATTTGTCGTAATGGATATTCGCTTCCTTCTGGTAATCCAGCGCGAAAGCAACCGAACAGCAGGCGAGCAATAATGGAGCTGGGAAGCAAATGAAACCGCGGCATCTCACAATCATCAGTGTACTCTGTGCGTTTCTGAGCTCTCTCGGTGCCGGCGATCTGGGGCCGCCGATCGGAAGCCCGTTTCCCGATCACGGCTTAAAAAGCATCCTGGGACCCAAGGGCGCATTGATTTTGGCGTACCAGTCCGCCGCGCCCGACCCTTCCGAGATCCAGAAGAATCAGGAAGAAGTGCGAAAACTTGGGTTGGGAATCGCGGCCGTCTCCTCGAAGATTCACCCCGGATGGTACGTGCTGGATGCTCATGGCGTCATCGTGTCCAAGTATTTTGACGACAACGCCCGTTATACTCCCGCCGCGATTTTGGTTCACAAGTTCGGATGGACTCCCACGGAACCTGGCACCGAAGTGGAAGGCAAGCAACTCAACGCGACCACCGGGGCCAGCAACGCCACCGTCGCGCCCGGCCAGCGCGTCGCTTTGATACTGGACGTCGACCTCCAGCCCAACATGCACGTGTATGCCCCCGGCGTTGGTGGCAACTACATTTCGATCGATTGGAAGATGCAGGATTCCGAGGCCGCGGCCGTGCACCCGGCGATTTTCCCGCGTGCCGAAAAGCTGTATCTCAAGGCCATCGCCGAAACGGTGCCCGCCTATCGCAACCATGTCCGGCTGACACGCGATATTACGATCGGGCGCTCAGCCGACGGTTCGGGAAAATTAACGGTGCCAGGCTCGCTGCGCTATCAGGCTTGCGACGACCGCGTTTGTTACATCCCGCAAACAATGCCACTCGCGTGGACGTTTCAATATCAAGCATCCGACCAACAGCGCGCGCCTTAGAAATCCAGCTCTCGCACGATCCCCGCGGTGCCTTTTTTCGCATCGGGCTTCACGGCATAATCCACCGACACCGGAAACGGCTTCTGAACGCCGCAATTGAAATCATGATGTGCCTCGCCGGAGTGCTTGATCAGCACGTTGGCGGGATCGGGGATCTCGAACACTATCTTGGTTTGTCCCACCAGCACGTGGAAACGCGCGGATACGCCTTCGCAGTCCAGGCGTTCGGCTACACCCTCCACGTGGCTCATTTGATCGTCGTGCTTTACGTAGGGGTTGTGAGGAACTGCTTCGTGGACCTCCGAAGCCGGTGCGGAACGGGGGCTCAACGTTGGCCGGCCGGGATCCGTATTGTCGTCACTGGCTTGAATTCCGAGCGCCGCTGGCGGTTCTGACCGTTGGGCCACGATGGCCGCTCCGGCGGCTCGCGAAGCATCAAAAGACCGCAGCATCGATTCCGCCTGCTGGGATTCCTCAGGGGTTTTGGCCCACTTCTTGGCTGCTTCGGCGTTCTTGCGCGCGTCATCCACGTTACCCGTGCGGAAATCGGAATACGCCAAGGCCAGAAAAAATGACGGCGCTTGCTCGGGCTCAACCTTTTTGATCTGGTGCAGTTGGTCGAGCGCATCGGAATAGCTTCCCTGGTTCGCGAGCGTAAGGCCCAGCCTCAGCCGCGCTTCGACGTAATCCGGCTTGAGGTCCAAGGCTCGCCGCAAGATCGGGATCGTCTCCTTGCCGCCTGACGCCGTCTGCGATACCAGTGCCGCGTAGTCGAAACACATCTTCGCGTTTTTGGTGCCGGCGGCATAGGCTCGTGAAAAATGTTGGCGCGCCGATTCCAGGTCGCCCGCCTGCCACGCCAGGTAGCCCAGCGATTCCTCAACTTCCGGCCTGTCCGGATTGTCCTTGGCCAACTGTTCGTAAGCCCGGCGGGCTTCCTCCGGCTTGTGGACCATGGACAACAAATCCGCCAAAACCAGCCCCGACTCGGATGCCGTGGCCTCCGACACCTGCGGATCCTCGGCCGTTTTCTCCAGCTTCACGTCGAAGATCACTCCGTAGAACTTGTCGCTCTTTATATATCGATCCAGGTCCTGCGCTACATCCTTCAGACCCTTGCCATAAACGCTTTGGCAAGCCTGTGCCATGTCCTGCCCGCCGTCCAGCGACAGAAGTAATTTAGGGAAATTGTCCCTGTAATTGGCCGAGAGGTACAGCATGTGGACCAGGAGCCAGCTCTGGGCGTAGAAGATGCCGGCTTTCTCTCGCTCGTTGTACATCGGCGAATTGCGCTCCACCGCCACCAGCACATCCAAAGGAAGCCACTTGGTTTGCAGCAATGTTTGTACCCGGCCTGGTAACAAATTCCCCACGACTGCTTTGTCCCCTTTCGGAGTGAGGCTGGAATAAACGTCGGCCCATCCCTCGTTGAGCCAAACCGGCAGCTTGAGACCCGTGTGCTGAACGATGAGGTGGGTGTATTCGTGAATGGCGGCCGGGTAGTTTTCGCTGGATACGCTCTGCATCACGATGTAGTCGCGATTATTACCGTGTGCGTAATATGCGGCCGCGCTTTCGTTCGCGCGGTAGGGTTTGTATTGGCTTTCCGAGCGAAACGCGACGATCCGTACGGGAAAGTCCGGCGCGTGTTTGGCTGGGCTGGCCTGTAGGAAGAAGCTGCGAACTTGCTCGAAATACAAAATGGCTTCGCGCCCCTTTTTCTCTCCGGCCGTGGTGTAAAGCTCGAAATGCGGTGTCGCGAGTTTGACCCACTGCTCCGCTGCCCCCAGCAGCTCAGGAAATAGAGCGGCTGCCAGCATCGCCAAAATGGCTGATTTACCCAGACATTTTCCGGGGCGATATCGCATAAAAGGAAACGTCAGCCGATTTTAATGGAAGCAGGTCTAATATGCAACTCAAAAGCCTATCGTGCGCCGTCCTCAGAAGCGCAGAGGACGCGGCGCTCCGTTTTGCGCTGTCTCGCCGAAGTCAACCCTTAGGAGAGCTTAGGCGCCTCCCTAGTACTCGCATCACCCACAAATTAGTACTATGAGTTCTTGGGTGCCGCCGTACACTTTGCTACGGTGGGGAAGGAGATCACACGCGGGAATGAAAGTATCAATCATCGGAACTGGTTATGTAGGTCTGACGACCGGAGTGTGCCTGGGCTTTCTGGGGCACAAAGTCGCTTGTATTGACACCGATGAAAAGAAAATCGCTCTGCTGCGCGCCGGCAAAACGCCCATCTTCGAGCCTTTCCTCACCGAGCTGATGGCGGCCGCTCAGCCCAACCTCCAGTTCTGCACCGATTACGCTGGGGCGATCAAGGACGCCGATGTCGTCTTTATCGCCGTGGGCACGCCGCCTTCGCCCGATGGGAGCCCGGACTTGCGCTATCTCAGCGAAGCTGCGCGCGGCATCGGCAAGCACTATGAAGGCGATTTCCTGGTAGTTGTGAACAAGTCCACCGTGCCGATCGGCAGCGGCAACTGGGTTGGATCCCTGGTGCGCGAATCTTTCGAACAGCAGCATGGCCGCAAGCCCAATGGGCACTTTTCGGTGGCATCCAATCCCGAGTTCCTGCGCGAAGGCTCGGCGCTGCACGACAGCCTCTATCCGGATCGGGTGGTGGTTGGTTCCGACAACAGCCGGGCGCTCCAGGTGCTGTACTCTCTGTATCGACCCATTCTCGACCAGACGTTCGCCCCGCCGCCCTACCTGCCGCGACCGGAACAGATCGGCGCAGTCCCTCTGATTTCCACTGACCTGGCCTCCGCTGAACTTATCAAGTATGCCGCCAACGCGTTTCTCGCCACCAAGATTTCCTACATCAATGAAATCGGCCAGCTCGCCGAAAAGGTAGGCGCGGACATTTCGCAGGTGGCCAAAGGAATCGGGTTGGACGCTCGCATCGGAACGCGCTTCCTGCAAGCCGGCATCGGCTGGGGCGGGTCTTGTTTCGGCAAAGATACGTCAGCCTTGGTGGCGACGGCGCGGGAATACAACATCGGGATGCCTATCGTCGAAGCCGCTCGCGAAGTCAATCGCCGCCAGCGCGAGCGCGTGGTCGATAAGTTGCTCGGCGAACTCAAAATTCTCAAGGGCCGCACCATTGGGCTGCTGGGCCTGGCTTTCAAACCCAATACCGACGATCTGCGCGAAGCGCCGGCCATCGACATCGCACGCAAGCTGCTGGAGCGCGGTTGCAAAGTGAAGGTTCACGATCCGGTAGCGATGGAACGCTTCGAGCGCGAATATCCAGACGTGGCCGTGGTGCGCTGCGAGTCGCCGGAGGAAGCCGCCGACGACGCCGACGCATTGGTGCTGGTGACCGAATGGCAGGAATACCGTGAGCTCAACTGGGAGGCGATCGCCGGCCGCATGCGAGCGCCGCTGATCCTGGATGGACGCAACGCGCTGGATCGAGCGCGGCTGGAGCGCTTCGGCTTCCGCTATTTGGGCATCGCCGGCTAACGCCGGTTGAACCACCGCTGATTTTCTGAGATAAGACTCGTCGCCGGGCCACTATTTGGCCGTGAAAGATCAAACCTCGCCCGCCACTTCCATCGATACCGCCGCGCGTCAGCGGGCCATCGACGCCGCCCTCAGCCAAATGGACAAGCAATTCGGCAAGGGCTCCGTACTTCGCCTGGGGTCCCGCAGTGTTCTGCCAGTGGCCGTCATCTCCAGCGGTTCCATTTCGGTGGATGCCGCGTTGGGTGTAGGTGGATTCCCGCGTGGGCGGGTGATCGAGATCTTTGGGCCCGAGTCGTCCGGTAAAACCACCATGGCATTGCAGGTGATCGCGCAGGCGCAGAAAGCGGGCGGCGCCGCGGCGTTTATCGATGCCGAACATGCGCTGGACCCCGCCTACGCCCGGAATCTTGGAGTCGACGTGGACAACCTGATCGTCTCGCAGCCCGACTACGGCGAACAGGCCCTCGAAATCACCGGCGCGCTGATCGGCTCCGGCGGAATCGACATCGCCGTGGTGGATTCAGTGGCGGCGCTGGTGCCCAAGGCGGAGCTGGATGGTGAGATGGGCGATAGTCACATGGGTCTGCACGCCCGGCTGATGTCGCAGGCACTGCGGAAACTCACAGGCACGGTCGCGCGGACCAATACGCTGCTGGTCTTTATTAATCAGGTGCGCGAGAAAATCGGCGTGATGTTCGGCAATCCTGAAACCACCACCGGAGGACGCGCGTTGAAGTTCTATTCCTCGGTCCGGGTGGAAGTGCGCCGCATGGCTGCCATAAAAGACGGCGAGAAAATCGTCGGCAACCGCACCAAGGTCAAGATCGTGAAGAACAAGGTGGCCGCGCCTTTCCGCGAAGCTGAGGTGGACATCCTGTACGGGCAGGGAATATCGCGCGATGGCGACCTGCTGGATCTGGGAGTCATTCAGGAACTTGTGGAAAAAAGCGGTTCGTGGTTTAGCTACGCTGGCCAGCGTATCGGCCAAGGCCGCGATAACGCCAGAACGTTCCTCACTGAGAACCCGGCACTGGCCAATCGGCTGGACGCCGAATTGCGCGCGCGGCTGAGGTTCCCCAACGGCGGCCCCGAACCGTTACCTGCCGCGAGCGAATCCGGCGACCTGTCGCAGACCGCCCGGACCGCGTAGATTCGAGCTTTCAACGTTCCCGCTAGCTCCAAAACCCCATTCCATCGGCTCCCCGCATGTGCTAGGCTCAGAAAGCTGAGAAAAAACGCCGGTCTGGAGCATTCTGCTCTTTACAAGCGTCTTGGCATCTCGTATGATTTGGTAGAAACAATTCGGCACGGTTATGTTTTAATGGACCGAACCGGATTTGGAAGAACCATACCTGGAAGAACCATATACAAGGAGAAGTAAATGGCAGCAGCTAAGATGACGCAGACGCAAGTGATCAAGGAACTGGCCGGAGCCGTCGGTACCACCACGAAGGCAGCCAAGCAGTTCGTTACGAGTTTCTCTGAATTGGCCGTTCGCGAGACCAAGAAGAACGGGCTGTTTGTGATCCCCGGCATTGGCCGTTTAGTGCGCGTGGACCGCAAGGCGCGCCTCGGTCGCAATCCAGCCACCGGCGAGACCATCAAAATTCCCGCCAAAAAGGTAGTGAAATTCAGGGTTGCGAAGGCCGTGAAGGACGCGATCGTACCTCCCAAGAAGAAGTAGATCCCACTACTCGATAAACACAAACCCCCGCAGAGTGCATCGCGGGGGTTCTGATTCTAAAGTCGATTTAGGTCGGTTCAACGTGCGAACAAACCCAGGAAGCCTTACGCCTGCTTCTTGTCGTCGACGTTGGGTTTGACGTCGTGTTCCTCTTTTACAGCATTCTTGAAGTTCTTAATGCCTTCGCCTAAACCTTTCGCCAGCTCAGGAATCTTCTTTCCGCCAAATAGCAGAACGGCGACTACCAAAATGACCAAGAGCTCAGGTAAGCCAATCGATCGGAACATATGGCCTCCTTATGGGCACACTTCATTGTAGGGACGCTGCTTTCTCGTAGTCAAGCCAACCGTTTCGGGCACCGGTTTCACGCCCCTCCGACTTGAACCGGCGCAGCCGCTCTGATATACATAACGTTCGCCTTATGTGGCAACACAACTACACACCCATCCACGGAAGTTTGCTCGCATCCTCGCTAGTCGCCGCGTTGCCCATTTTCGTTCTCCTGTACTTGCTAGCCGTCCGCCGGACCCAGGCCTGGATGGCCGCCCTTTCCGGCCTTGGAGCCACGGTTCTGGTGTCGCTTTTCCTGTATGGGATGCCGGTAACCCGAGTCGTATCAGCCGCCGCGTATGGCGCTTCTTACGGATTGTTCCCCATCGGTTGGATCGTGATCTGGGCCGTGTACTTGTACCGCCTGACGCTGGACACTGGAAAATTCGAAGCCATCAAGCACTCGCTCAGAAGCTTGACGCGCGACCCGCGGCTGCAAACGCTGCTGATCGCCTTCGCCTTTGGCGCTTTTCTCGAAGGGGCCGCCGGATTCGGGACGCCCGTGGCCGTCGCCGCCGCCATGCTGGCCGGTCTCGGATTCTCCCCATTTCACGCCGCTGCCATCTGCCTGCTCGCCAACACCGCGCCGGTGGCGTTCGGTTCCATCGCAATTCCCATCGTGACACTGGCTGGCATTACGGGATTGCCGCTCATGCGCTTGAGCGCCGGCGTCGGGCGTATCTGCGCGCCAGTGTCGCTGATCGTCCCCGGGTATCTCGTGGTCGTGATGGGCGGATGGGGCGCGCTGGCTCGGGTTTTTCCGGCGGCCCTGCTGTGCGGCGTAACGTTCGCCGGATTGCAGTTCACCATCTCCAACTTCGTCGGGCCGCAGCTCACCGACCTCATCGCGTCGCTCTGCGCGCTGGGCGTGTTGGTGGCTCTGTTCATGGTTTGGAAGCCCTCCGACCATTACAAGTACGAAGACAAGTCCCCATCCCCCGCCCCTGGCGCGGAAAAGGCCGTGGAACATTCCACCGGACAAGTGTTCCTGGCCTGGACCCCCTACCTTTTACTGGTCGTTTGCGTTTTGCTGTGGGGCTGGCAGCCCATGACCAAGCCGTTGAATTCGGTCAGCATCCCAATTGCATGGCCGGGTTTGCATAATCTGATCGCGCGCGTTCCGCCCGTCACCGCAAAAGTGTCGCCTTACCCGGCTATCTTCAACTTGAACTGGCTGTCGGCTTCCGGAACATCCTGCATGATCGCGTGTATCCTCTCATGCTTCGCGCTGCGTGTACCGCCCCTGAAGGCGCTGAAGATATTTCTCAGCACTATGCGGCAGCTCACCTTTTCCCTCGTCACGCTGGCTTGCGTGCTGGGTCTGGCGTACTTGATGAACTATTCGGGCGCCACCGGAACCCTGGGTCTCGCGTTCGCCGCCACCGGTGCGTCATTCCCGTTCTTCAGCGCGATTCTCGGCTGGCTGGGCGTCTTCCTCACGGGTTCCGATACGTCGGCCAACGCGCTGTTCGGCAATTTGCAAGTGGTGACAGCGACTAAGCTCGGTTTCAATCCGGTGCTGATGGCGGCGGCGAATTCGGCCGGCGGAGTGATGGGCAAGATGATCAGCCTATCCAGCATTGCGGTGGCCGCGGCCGCCACCAATATGGCGCCGGACGACGAGGCCAAGCTGTTCCGCTTCACGCTGAAACATAGCGCTCTGCTGGCGTGCGTAATCGGCCTGATCGCGTTGTTCTACGCTTATGTTGCTCCCGCCTTGCAGCCGTAGAGAACCGGTCTTCCAGACTGGCAGCCCTGGTCAGTCTGTGACGCGGAAAAAAGTTCTCCAAGCTGGTTGGCCGTTCCAATAGACGTCCACACGGTAAAGGCCCGCCGGAAACATCTCGATGCTAAAGTCAAATGCGATTCGAGTTGGCGTACTGTCGGGGAGCGAAATCTTCTTCGGCGCAATGTCCACCACGAGCCGGTTTCTATAGTCATAAACCTTGGCCGACGACACTCCCTTTCCAATCTTGTCCTTCTTCTGCCAGAGGGTGTAAATCCATGCGACGCGGTCGTGGCGGGAGAATTCGCTGGTATCGTTCGTGCTTGTGTCGTTAGCCGTCTTGGACACGCCGCGGGCTGACCCGCCGTAAACGATCGACGGCGTCGGCGTGAGAGGCGGAGTCAAAACTCCTTGCGCGAGCAAATCGCCGAGAGTAACGGCGACGGCTTGATTGGAATCGGGCAGCAAGCCAATGGGCGTGGCTGCAACATCCAAATTTAGTCGCGACCACAAAGGCGGACTTACCGACATCGCGTACCGACCGAACCGGGAGCCTGGCGCTAGACTGCCGCCAACAATGCCCGCCACCTCGCCCATCGGATTCAAGAGCGGACCGCCGATCGCCTCGCGGGAAGGTGAAGGCATGAGCTGTATGCGGTCGCCGAAATCCCCGGCCGTGCGCTTACCAGTAATATCAACGCCACCAATGACGCGGGCCGTCTCGTTTTCGACATTGAAGACAATGTAGCGTTCGCCAACTGGCACTATCGCGCTTTGCGCGCGGCTCAGGGCCGGAACGCTCGCCGTCTCAGCCTTCAGAATTGCCCAGTCTTGCAGCCGATTGTAGGTCCACACTTGCTCCGAGACCACTTTGCGGCCATCGTCGAAAACGACTTCAACGCGCGTGGCGGCGTCAATGGCTTGAAAAGCGGTCGCTATCCGGTCCGCGCCGATGACAAAGCCGAGCGCTGTGTCGATCTGGCGGCCTGCTTGGTCTAACTTGTGAACCCAAACCAGAGAGCGGCCTGCGGCAGCGTATATTTCATCCAACGTCGGCAGTTTCCGCTCTTGAAGAGGGGCCGTCTCGAGATTGGGAGAGGGCGCCGGCAATACGATCTCGAAGTTATGCGCGCCAGACGGCTCTCCATCGATTCGAATCTCGGCGGTCCAAATGCCGCTCCGAAAACCAGGTGCAATTTCAAAGATCCAGTATGCGTGTAATTCCGGGGTCTTGGTCTCCACCTTGACGTCCGGCGAAATTGAGGCCACGTTGCCTTGCGGGTCCTTCCAGTAAGCGGTGAGCACGTGATCGCCTGGCGGACCCTCCCACTCGAAATATACCGTTAGAAACTTGTCTTGAGGATAAACAAATCGGCTTCGTATTTCGTCGAACTGAAATCGATTGTCAACGGTCTTGCCGGAAGGTCCGCTTTGCGATTTCACAAATCGGAAGGAAGCGGCGCTTGCGACGGCTCCGGGGCCAGGACAAAACAGGAGCATCCACACGCCGGCAAGGCAAGCGAGCCAAGCCGAAAAATGACGCATCCGTATTATTGTCGTTAAAGGCGAAGAATAAGACAAGTGGGAGGAAAGAAATATGTTTCATTCTCGGACGATTTCGGCATGGCTGCCCATTGCTCCCGGCCCGCAGCAGTAGTAAGCTCGGGGTCATGGGGAGAATGTGGTTGTACTTCCTGCTGGGGTCTGCGATCGGGCTGCTGATCGTCACTGCGATCTTCGTGATCCATAGGCCACACCACTGGGACTTTGCCATGATCGGGGCCGTTACAGTCTGCGTCAACTGTGGCTCGCTCGCTGTTCACATTGCCAGGCGTAGAGGCTGGGTGGAATCCATCGAAGAGCTGCATCGCCCGCTGACCCTCTTTCCTCGCGATCCCGCCTGACGCGCTGGCCTCCGCCCTCGGATTCTTGTACAAAGGTTACTTGTGCCAATCGCGGTGCGTCTGCTCCCTTTCACATTGCTCGTCGCTATCTGTATTGCGAGCGCGGCCCAGCAGCGTATTCCACGGCAGACATTTCCGGCCACAGCCGCGGTGCAAGGAATCGTCACCACCGAACATCTCACTACCGAACCAGGCCTCGGGCTCGGCGGCGTCGCGGTTGTATTGCAGGACTTGACCACCGGCCGCAGCCTTACGGCAACCACCGCCGGCGACGGTTCATTCCGCTTCTTGAATCTCGCGCCCGGTCGCTATCAAGTGAAAGCGTCGCGCGATGGCTTTCTGCCCTTCGCGCAGGGCGATATCAATCTCGCCGCCGGTGACGTTTTTCCGCTCCAGTTCGCTATGAAGGCCGTTCTGTCGGGTTCCGAAGGCACACGCGAAATCCCGCGTCTTCCCGATCTCGGACCCAAGCCTCCGCCCGGCGCCGAGCAACCCGCCGCATCCGGCCCGTATCGCAATTTGCCCACACCGCCTCCGCCATTGAACGCGAGCGAGGCCAAACCGCTCTCGCCCTTGCCCACCGACGATCAGGTCTTCAACGCCGTCCCCAATCGCTGGAACTATCCATTTCCCGATTACCATCGCTATCCCTACGGCGAAGTTCCCTACACCAAGGGCCATTGGTACGATCCATTCAATCTCAACAAGCTCAAAGGCGACGTGCCCATCATCGGAAACCAGACCTTCTTCGATTTCACTTTCACCAGCGACACCTTCCTCGACGGCCGCCGCCTGCCGGTTTCGAGCGGCGTGAGCACGGCGAGTCCCGGCGAATCCCAGTTCTTCGGACGCTTCGGCCAATTCCTGATGAGCGAAAATCTGGCGTTCTCCTTCAACCTGTTTCACGGTGACACTTCGTTCCGGCCCCCGGACTGGCGCATCCAAATCACGCCCGAACTGAACATCAATTATCTGAAGGTGCAGGAAACCGGCGTCGTCAACTTCGACGTACGCGACGGAACCACGCGGCTCGATTCGCACCTGGGCTTGCAGGAAGGCTTCGCCGAAGTGAAGCTGAAAGATCTGAGCAATCAGTTCGACTTCATCTCGCTGCGCGTCGGCGTTCAATCCTTCACCAGCGATTTCCGCGGCTTCATCTTCTCCGACCAGGAACCCGGCGCGCGCCTGTTCGGCAACTTCGACTCCAACCGCTATCAATTCAACCTGGCCTATTTCGCCATGCTGGAAAAAGACTCCAACAGCGGCTTGAACTCCATGGCGTATCGCCAACAGCAGGTCATGATCGCCAATATCTACCGCCAGGATTTCATCAAGCCCGGCTACACGATTCAGGCCAGCTTCCACTACGACAAGGACGATCCATCGTTCCGATACAGCACCGATGATTTTCTGGTGCGCCCCGCGCCCATCGGTACTGTGCAGCCGCACGCTATTCGTTCTTACTACTACGGTCTCACCGGCGACGGCCACTTCGGGAAGCTCAATCTCACGCACGCGTTCTATCAAGTGCTCGGCCATGACAGCTTCAACGAGCTGGCCGGACGTCGCGTGGATATCAACGCGCAGATGGCCGCCGTGGAACTGTCGCTCGATAAGGACTGGCTGCGCTACCGGCTCTCGTTCTTCTACGCGTCGGGCGACAAAAATCCGCGCGATGGAAGCGCGCGCGGCTTCGACACCATCTTCGACAATCCGAACTTCGCGGGCGGCTTCTTCAGCCTTTGGGATCGCGAGGGCATCCCGCTCACCGGCACCGGCGTCAACCTGGTGAATCCCGGCAGCCTGGTTCCGGATCTGCGCACCAGCAAGATCGAAGGGCAGGCCAATTATGTCAATCCCGGCTTGTTCCTATACAACGCGGGAGTCGATGTCGACCTTACGCCCAAGCTCCGCCTGTTCTTCAATGAGAATTTGCTGTTCTTCGCGCGCACCGATCCGCTGGAGCTGCTTCTGTTCCAGTCGAACATTCATGCCGGCATCGGAGCCGACTCGGGCATCGGCTTTTCGTATCGTCCGCCGCTTTCGGAAAACATCGTCATCACCGGCGGCGCCGATGCGCTAGCGCCATTTCAGGGCCTGCGCGATATCTCGACCAATCGAACCTTGCTCTCGGTCTTCGCGAATGTCCGGTTTCGATTCTGAATGCGCTATCGTGATACGCTGCACGTCAAGAACATGAGTGCAAAGACGAGTGACTCGACAGCGACGCACTTTCTAAACGTCGATCTCGACATCTATTCAAGGCGTGATCTTCAGCCGCTTGTAAAGACCTTTGGAAAGAAAGTGAATGTTCTGTACGTCGGACGGGACCGCGGAAAATATTCTGCACGCCTCGAAGTCGCCGGGCTCACTAAGACTGCGAATTCCACCATACGGGCGTTTTGCCGGCTCATCGAACGCCTTCCCGACCGAGCGCGGCGCTTGTGGAACAACGCGACCACGCGAAGTTTCAGCATCGGCGTTCAAGCCGGGACGCACCCGAACCCTTGCGATTTCACGATTCAGCAAAGGACCATCAGAGCCGTGTCCGAAGTGGACGCCGAGATGGTCCTCACTATATATGCGTCTGAGCAGCCCCGTGTCATATCCTGGCCTTGATGACCACTCGTAGCGTCACAGTTGCTCTGGCCGTCAGCGGCGCTTGTGCCGTTCTCTGCGCGCTGCTGCTCGGGCAGCAATCCAACCAATCGCGTCTCGGCGAAACGCAAGAAGAGGCCGACCGCAGCAGCATCGGCTGCATCGCCTGCCACGGTCAGACCGATTCCGCCTCCATGCACGCCACCGGAACCGTTCGCCTGGGCTGCGTCGATTGTCACGGCGGCCATGCCGAAATACTGCCGCCGACCGGTGCACAAAAGAGTTCTGCCGCGTACGAAGACGCCAAAAAGAAAGCGCATCCCAAGCCCAGCATCCCCGAGTTGTGGCGCAGCTCCGCCAATCCGGTTCGTCCCTATACCGAATGGCTCAAGGAAACCAAAGAGTACATCCAGTTCGTCAATCCGGGCGACTTGCGCGTTGCCGAGCAAACCTGCGGCTCCGGCGGGTGTCACGCCAAGGAAGTGCTCGCGGTCCGCACCAGCATGATGACCACCGGCGCCATGCTTTGGGAAGCGGCTCTCTACAACAATGGGGGATTTCCGATCAAGGACGCCCGCTTCGGCGAAAGCTATTCACCGGATGGCATCGCGCAACGCGTCAACACTTATCCGCCGCCGTCGCAAGATCTGACGCGCACCAAAGGCGTGCTCCCGCACCTGGATCCGCTGGCGCGCTGGGAAGTTTCGCAGCCCGGCAATATTCTGCGCGTGTTCGAGCGGGGCGGGGGAGAGCGCTCCGAGGTCGGCATTCCCAACACCGAAGAAGATCCCGGGCGTCCCGACGTGAAGCTGAGCGACCGGGGTCTCGGAACCGAGCTGCGGACCGATCCGGTTTTTCTTGGCCTCCAAAAGACGCGCCTGCTAGATCCCATCCTCTCGATGCCCGGCACCAACGATCATCCCGGCGACTATCGCAACAGCGGCTGCACGGCCTGCCACGTCATCTACGCCAACGACCGTTCGCCGATTCACTCCGGCCCGTATGCCCAGTACGGCAACCAGGGTCACAGCGCGGAAATCGATCCCACCATTCCGCACAATGAATCCGGCCATCCCATCAAGCACGAGTTCACGCGCTCCATCCCCACCAGCCAGTGCATCGTGTGCCACATCCATCCCGGCACCAACATGGTGGCGTCGTATCTCGGCTACATCTGGTGGGACAACGAATCCGACGCCGAGCACATGTATCCAAAGGAGCAGCACGATCCATCCGATGAAGAGCGCTTCCAAGCGTGGCTCGCGAATCCGGAGAGCGCTGCGGCGCGCGGCCTCTGGAAGGATCTTTCGTTTCTCGAGAAAACCGGCAGCCCCGAGTTCAATCAGCAGCTCAAGCACACGCAGTTCGCCGATTTCCACGGCCACGGCTGGGTGTTTCGCGCCGTGTACAAACGCGATCGCAAGGGTAACCTACTGGATCCTGAGAGCCACGTGGTTCCCCCGGACGACAAAGACAAGTTTCAAAAAGCGGTCCAGCTCCGCGACATCCATCTCGAAAAAGGAATGCATTGCACCGATTGCCACTTCGCGCAGGACAACCATGGCGACGGCAATCTCTACGGCGAGACGCGCAACGCGGTGGAGATCGATTGCGTGGATTGTCACGGCGCCATCTCGCACAAAGCGACGCTACGGACTTCAGCCGCGGCCGCGCCCGCCGGCGGCACCGACATCTCGTTGCTCCGCACTCCCTGGGGCCAGCGCCGCTTCTATTGGCAAGACGGAAAACTCTATCAGCGCTCCATGGTCGACAAGGATCGCGCGCCGTGGGAAGTGGTGCAGGTGGTGGACACCATCACGCCCGGCAATCCGCACTACAACGAGAAGTCGCGGCTGGCGAAGACGATTCTGAAAGACGGAACACCTGGGGCAGCGTGCCCGGCGACGAATCCACGCTGGCGCATTCCAACGAGCGCATGACCTGCTACGCCTGCCACACTTCCTGGACCACCAGTTGCTTCGGCTGCCATCTGCCGATGAGCGCAAACCGCAAGCTGCCCATGCTGCACAACGAAGGGCTGACCACGCGCAACTACACCGCCTACAATTTCGAAGTGCTGCGCGACGACGTTTACATGCTGGGCATTGACGGCACCGTCACCAAGCATCGCATCGCGCCTACGCGATCCACGTGCGCCGTCGTCGTCAGTTCGCAGAACGCCAATCGCGATTGGATCTATTATCAGCAGCAGACCGTTTCGGCGGAAGGCTTCAGCGGCTTCGCATTCAGCCCTTACTATCCGCACACCGTCCGCGCCACCGAAACCAAAACGTGTACCGATTGTCACGTCTCGCGCAATGGCGACAACAACGCCTGGATGGCGCAGCTGTTGATGCAAGGGACCAATCTGGTGAATTTCATGGGCCGCTACGTGTACGTGGCCGAAGGCTCCAAAGGCTTCGAGGCGGTAACCGTGGCCGAGCATGACGATCCGCCCGCCGTCTTCGGAAGCGATTTGCAGAAGCTGGTCTATTCGAAAGACTACGAGGAAGTGGAACAGCATCACGGCGAGTTGCACGAGGCCGACCACCATGCGGGCAATGTCCTCGATCTCCAATTGCGCGGCGAATATCTTTACGCGGCGTTGGGCAAAGACGGCTTCCGGGTCTACGATGTCGCGAATATCGACAACAAGGATTTCTCGGAGAAGATGACCACGGCGCCGGTGTCGCCATTGGGCCAGCGCTTCTATGTGAAGACCAGGGACGCCACGGCGGTCGGCTCGCCATCCACGCTGGCCGTGGATCCGCTGCGCACCCGCATTCCGGCGAATGAAGAGCAGGCCATCGCGCTGATGTACGGCTTCCTCTACGTCACCGACGCCGAAGAGGGGCTGGTGGTGATCGGCGATCCCGATCTGAAGAGCAAAGCTCCCGGCGTCGTCACGCTGCTGGACGGCAATCCGGCGAACAATTTCCTGAAGCGTGCCACAACATTTAACCCCGACGGTGTTTTAAACGGAGCGCGCCGAATCACCATCGCAGGAACCTATGCTTACATTCTGTCCGATCGCGGACTGGTAGTCGTTAATATCGCCAACCCGCTCGCGCCCAAAATCGAATCTGAAATCGGAGCGCCCGATCTGGCCGACGCGCAAGGCATCGCCATCCAGTTCCGCTATGCCTTCGTCGTCGATCGCCAAGGGCTGAAGGTTCTGGATGTCACCTCGCTGGCGCACCCGCGCGTGGTTCCCGGCGCAAGCGTTCCGCTCGAAGACGCGCGCAACATCTACGTCGCCCGGACTTACGCCTACGTCGCGGGCGGCAAACAGGGCCTGGTGATCGTGGATGTGGAGCGGCCCGAGCATCCGCGCATCGATCAAGTCTTCACCGCGGCCGGTGCCATCAACGACACGCGCGATGTGAAGCTCGGCATGACCGCCGCCAGCGCATTCGCATACATCGCCGACGGCCAGAACGGCATGCGCATCGTGCAGTTGTTCGCGCCCAACGACACCCCCAATTACCTCGGCTTCAGCCCGAAGCCCACGCCCAAGCTGATTGCGACCTATCGCACCAAAGGCCCGGCCCTCGCGGTCTCCAAAGGCATCGATCGCGACCGCGCCGTCGATGAAGACGGCAATCAGCTCTCGGTCTTCAATCGCCGCGGCTCACGTCCGTTCAATCGCGAGGAAGCGCAGCGGCTATACATGAAGGACGGGAAGCTGTTCACTGTGACGAACGATCCACCGGGCCCGGCAGTCAAGTAAAGGCGGTTATTTCGCAAGCTGCTTCACCGTGTACTTTCCTGCGACGGGCTTTTCCTTGCTCCAGTCGTGATAGGTGTGGCATTCGAAGCAGCGCGCTTCGGCGGCATCGGGGCCCGCGCGATGGCATTGCTGGCACGTCTGAATGCCCGGAATCAGCACGTCGGACGTCTCCCGGCTATCGTTCGCCTTGGCGTGACACGACGCGCATTGGACCATCTGATGAGCTTCGTGATCGAAATTCGCGTGCGGCAGCCAACGCGCTGTGATCGCCGACTTCGCCACTGTGGGCAAAGCGTCGGGACCATCGGGATAACTCAAGCTATGGCATTCCTTGCACGATTTTCGCCACAGCAGCAACTGCGCATCGGTCATGCGCTGCTGGACCCATTCGGCGGCATTGCGCGCGGGAGCTTGTGGCGGACGCGTCGGCAGCCGCTTATCGGGTTCATCTACTAAAGGAATCTCCGCCGGATGCGCCGCGATATATTGGGTCAGCTTCGCAAACACGAAGTCGTAGACGATCTTCGGATCCTTGTGCGGCGCGGATTCGCTGAAGCGCCGGTCGAATTGCAACGTGTGGCACGAGGCGCAGTGCTTTTCATAATTGACCGGCTCCATATACGCTCGGTCGCCAGCATCCGGCTTGTGGCAATCGGCGCACTTCAACTGCACGGGACCGTTCGCACCGCGCAGGTCCTCTTTCAGATGCACGCGATGATTGAACTTGATGGTCCCGGGATCAGTTACGCCCGGCCGTAGCGCGGCGAACTCCGGATGACTGCCGTCGAATCCACGAATGTTCGCAGCGAACTTGGATGCACCGTGCGTAATCTTCAAATCCGTATGGCACTGGGTGCAGGCCGCATCGCTAGTGCTGGCCAATCGAAATGCGCCCTGGTGCTCCACATGGCAGCTCGAACACGACGGCGTGAACGTCTGGTCCGCGTGATGGATGGGGCCGTCGTGGCAAGCCAGACAGGCCTGATCGGTCGCGCTTTGACGATAGCTGGCTTCATAGCCTGCCTTGGACACATGACAGAGGCCGCACTTCTGGCCCAGCAGCGCGTGCGCGTGAGCCAGCGGTCCGGCATTGTAGGGCTTCGGACTGCCCGCCAGCGCATACCATCCGAGCCAGGCCAGCCCCACGATCACAAAAAGGCCCGAGAGAATCCGCCGCCAGCGAGGAATGCCGCGCAGCGTTTTGAAATAGTCTAGATTGATGCGCTGCGCGAGCTTCTTGGTGCTGCGTGTGCGTCCCGCCATGCTCTAATATCTCAGCGCCATCACGGCATGCACGCCACCCAACACCAGCAGCGCAATCGATAGCGGAACGTGCACCAGCAGCCAGGCGTGTAGCCAGCGATAAATACGAATCTGCCTCGCCAACTGCTGCTCTTCCTCGCAGATATTTTCCAGATCGTGGAGCACGCCGTGAACCGGCTCGGCCAGCAGTCGCCGCAATGCTTGGAAGGTGTCGCCCGAGCGTCGCGGATCGGCCAATTCGGCGTCGGGCGTTTCGGGGTCCGCTAAATACGGCCGGACCTGGCGCAAGTAAACCTCGCGGAAGCGCTCGCGATCGTCGTGTTCAATCTCGACCAGCGCAATCTCCGCTCCCGCGCCACCAACCGGACCGCAGATGCTGGCAGCCAGTTGATCGGCCTCCTCGCGGAGCTGCGCGCGCACATGCGGAATCTCCTCATAGATAGTCTCCAGCGGCACGCGCGACGTCATGAATGCCGGCACATAATGCTGGATGGCCGCGCCCAAAATGCCGCTGCCGATCACGATGAAGAACAGCAGCATCAGCACCAGTGTCAGCGGCCCGCGAAACGCGAAACCTCCGTGAAACAGGATCAGCAATAGGCTCAGCAGACCCAGCCACAAGTGCCCGCGCATCCAAGTCTGGGCGCGTCCGATGCGCCAGGTGGGAACTTGTTTGCGCGCACCGAGCAGCCCCGCATATAGCATCAGCGCGTAGCCGGCGATGCCGAACGTGAGTCCCAATGCGCTTCCTCCGCGCGGACCGGACGGAGTCTCCACCGCGTAAACGACGTACGCGACGGTGCTCACAATCGCCAGAGCGACAGTTGCGATCACCCAGGGACGGTGTGTCCGATCAATCCGCATGGCGCCTCGCTAGTGGCTCCGCGGCTGGCTAGCCAGCGGTGTTCCCACCCAGCGGAAAAACTCGTTGGGTTCCACGCGATGCGCGGCGTCGTGCGGGCACGCATACACGCAACTGGGCTCGGCGAGATCGGTACACAAATCGCACGATGTGGCCTTTTGCTTGATCACCGCCATCTGGCGGCCGGCGTTCACCGGATCGTTTTCCAGCACCTCGAACGGATGCATGTTGATATTGCCGTACGGGCAATTCTCGGCGCACAGACCGCATCCAATGCACCAGTTCTCAATGATCACTTCCAGCGAATTGCGCCGTCTGATGGACCCCACCGGACACCCGATCATGCACAACGGATCCCTGCAATGGCGGCAGGACGTGGCGACCAGATATTTGTCGAAGCGCTGGCCTTCGCGGATCAAACGCGTGACGCCCTCGTGAGCATCGGCGCAGGCGCGCACGCACGCATCGCAGCGAGTGCAGCGCTCCAGGTCCATCACTAGCAGGCTTTGCGCTTCCATCAAGCCCTGGGCGAGGAACGAATCCAGCGGCATGCTGGTGGCGGTAGCCAGGCGCTGCCGGTTCTGCTCCTGCCGCTCGCGCATCAGGGTCTCGAGGCTACGGCGTACTTCCGGGAACCGCTCCACCATGCGATGAAATTCTTCGCCGTGAATGCGCACCAACTCCACGTGATCGAGCGCGGTGCAAGTGGCAGTGCGGATTCCGCCGCCCAGCAATCCGATCTCGCCGAAGTATCCGCCGCGTCCCAGATACGCGAGCACCAACTCGCCGCCGGGGTGTGGCTCCGAAACCTTCACGAACCCGAGGCGAATGAGATAGAAGCTGTCGGCGATATCGCCCTGCCGGCAAATCACGTCGCCCTTGGTGTAGCGCACCAACTCCACCTTGTCGCGCAGAGTGTCGATGAATTCAGGATCGAGCGATTGAAACATCGGAACGCTGCGCAGATGATCGTCGAGGGCGCGCTTGCGATAGTTGGCGTCGAGCTGAGCCTTGAGTGTTTTGTTGCGCTGGATGATGTCGAGCACGTTGCGCAGCATCTCGAACATCACGCAGTCGGTAGCGGCACGTACAGTTGCGGAGCGCGGATACAGGCTCATGCAGGTCATTTCGCCGAACAGGTCGCCGGGGCCGAGCGTGGCCACAGGATGGTCGTAGGGCAAATCCACCGGCGCGTCGATGGGAATGGTCTCGCGCCGGCCCTCTTCGGAGCGGTGTTCCTCGCGGCGTCCAAACAGGCGGCTGGTCATTCTGCCGAGGAATCCATTCCCGTGGCGTTCGGTATTCACATGCGCCATGGGCGTGGAGAGATAAACTTCGGCTTGGCCTTCGACGATATAAAACGCCGTGGACCCGTACTCGCCCTCGCGGCAAACAATCTCGCCCTGGCGGAAATGCCGGCGAACCACGGCATTCTTGTTCAACTCGAGAAACGTTCCCGAAACCTTCTTGAAATAGTCGAGCTGCTGCAGTTCGTCGATGTCCACGGGCTCGCCTGGCAGAACCGTTTGCACCACGCTCTTATTGGTGAGAGCGCCGGTGGGGCACGACACCATGCACTCACCGCAGGACACGCACGACGAATTGCCCATGGGCAGGTTGGTGTCGAACGCGATTCCCGCGAGGAAGCCCTTGCCGCGCCGCCCGAGAACATCGTTGTGGCGGATCTCATCGCAGCCGCGAATGCAGCGATCGCACAGAATGCAAGCCTCGTGATCCACCGCAATCACGAGCGACGAATTGTCCTGGCCGCGCGCTGAGATCTTGCGCGGAAAACGCGGCTCGCCGATGCCTTCCAGGCGCGCCAGTGTCTCCAGCTCGCAGTCGTTCGATTGCCGTTGGCGGGCGCAGGGGCTGGGGTGGTCCGCCATTAGCATTTCCACCAGCGTCTTGCGGGCCCGCAGCACCCGCTCGGAATTGGTGTGCACCACCATGTTGTTTTCAGCGGGGCGCACGCAGGAGGCCGCCAGCACGCGAGCCTTCTCCACGTCCACCACGCAGACACGGCACACGCCCACGGGCGTTTCGTTTTGCTGATGGCAAAGCGTGGGAATCGCGATACCGTGCATGCGCGCCGCGTCGAATACGCTGGTGCCTTCGGGGACCGAAACTTGGCGGCCGTCGATACTAAGTTGGACGTCGCTCACGCGCGCACCTCCCGCATGGGGCATACGGCTTCTGGGCAGCGGTGATCTCGAACGTGAGCGTCGATCTCGTCGCGGAAATGCAGCAGCACCGAGCTGAGCGGCGAGTGCGCAAATTGGCCGAGCCCGCAGATGGACGTCAGCTTCAGCGCCTCGGTGAGATCGTCGATCAGCGTCATGTCCGCGGCGGATCCTTGGCCGCGCGTCCAGCCGGTCAGGATATCCACCATCTTCTGCGAACCGGTGCGGCAGGGAACGCACTTGCCGCAGGATTCGTTACGGAAGAATTTCACCGCGTTCAGAGCCATGTCGAGCATGCAGCGTCCCTCGGCGCACACGACGATAGCGCCGGAGCCGAGCATCGATCCAACAGCGGCCAGCGATTTGAAGTCCAGGCGCACGTCGACCATCGACGCCGGCAAATATCCCGACGATGGACCCGACGGCGCGAAAGCCTTCAGCTTTTTTCCATCCACAATGCCGCCCGCCAGGTTGTAGATCACCTCCGACATCGGCAGGCCCATCGGGATTTCGAATACGCCCGGACGGCGCACGTCGCCGCTGACGCCGACGAACTTGAGTCCGGCCGCGCCGCCTTGTCCCTGGGCCTTGTACCATTCCACGCCGTTCACCAGAATCTGCGGCACATTAGCAAATGTCTCGACGTTGTTCAACGCAGTCGGCTTATTGAACACGCCCTGATGCACGGGGAAAGGCGGCTTGTTACGGGGCTCGGCACGTTTGCCTTCGATGGCTTCGATCAGTGCGCTCTCTTCGCCGCAAATGTATCCACCGGGGCTCACGAACAGCTCCACGTCGAACGTGAGGCCTGATCCTAGCACGCTCGGCCCAAGAATCCCCTGCGCATAACAGCTGTCTATTTCTTGGCGCAGAATCTTCTCTTGCGCGTGATACTCGTGCCGGATATAAAGGATGCCCTTTTCGGCGCCGGTCACAAGTCCGGCGATAATCATGCCTTCGATCACCAGATTCGGGAGATTGCGCATGATGAAGCGGTCTTTGATGGTGCCCGGCTCGCTCTCATCGGCGTTGCAGACCACGTATTTTTCGCGGCCCGGCGCTCTGCGCACCGCTTCCCACTTCATGCCGGTAGGAAAGCCCGCGCCGCCCAGTCCGCTGAGTCCGCTGGCTTTCAACTGCGCGATCACAGCGTCCCAATCGCGCGCGGCTAGCGCCATTCGCAACGCGCCATAGTGCTCGGCGCCGGGGTACGGATCGGACGCCAGGTCGAGAGTCTTCTCATCGCCAAGCATTTCAGGAAGCTCGTTACCGCCGAGAGCGGTCAGCACCAGCGCCTCGGCCTGAGCCACAGTGACGCCGCGATAAATGTGATCGTTGATGGAAATCGCTGGAGCGCCGTCGCACTGGCCCAGGCATGAGATATCACGGATGGCAACGTCTTCTCCGCTCATCCCGCGGAAGCGCTGTTCCAAGCCGGCGCGAAGATTGGGGGCGCCTCGCAAATGGCACGACATGTCCGCGCAAACGCCCGCAGCCACTCTGGGCGGCCGCGTCAGATGGAAGTGCGGATAGAAATCGGCGACCCCGTGAATGCGATACAAAGGCGTGCTGGTGCGTTCGGACAGCGCTGCCAACTGTTCGCCCGGTAGATAACCGTACTGACTCTGAATCGCTCTGAGGTCGTCAAAAATCAACGGTTCGTACATTATATCGTTACGGCTCTGATAACCTGTCTAAGTACTCGACCGATGAAACCGGCACCGGGCATCCAACTGCTTTTGGGCGCGCTCCTGGCGGGCCGCTGCCTGATGGCCGCCGATAGCGCGGACACTTCGAAATACACTGGACCAGGCTCGTGCAGTTCCCCCAGTTGCCACGGCGGTGTGCAGGCGCGCGATCAGACCACGGTGCTGCAGAACGAGTACAGCACCTGGGTGGTGCGCGATAAACACGCGCATGCATTTTCGAATCTCACCAATCCGGTTGGCACACGGATCGCCAAAATCATGGGACTGCCGAGTCCCGATACCGCGCCGCGCTGCCTGGCTTGTCACGCGCTGGATGTACCGGCCGATCAGCGGGCCCGCACGTTCGATCTCACCGACGGCGTGGGATGCGAGAACTGCCACGGTCCTGCGTCGGCATGGCTGGGGCCGCACACCACGCGCGGATGGAAGTACGAAAAATCGATCGAGCTGGGGTTGTACGATACGCGCGATCTGGTGAAGCGCAGCGAAAAATGTCTGAGCTGCCATCTTGGAACGCCCGAAAAAACGGTGGATCACGAGCTGATCGCCGCGGGCCATCCGGATCTGTACTTCGAGCTCGATTCGTTTATGTCGGTGATGCCTCCGCATTGGAAAGAAGTGGACACCGATCCGTGGTTCGCGGTGCGAGCCATGGCCGTGGGGCAGGCAGTGCAGTTGCGCGAACAGCTCAGGCGCGTGGCGCGCGAATCGCAAGGCTCCATCTGGCCCGAATATGCGGAGCTGGATTGCTTCGCTTGTCACCACAACCTGACCGCCGCGAAAGATAGCTGGCGGCAAGAGCGAGGCTATGCAGGCCGCCGTCCCGGCAATCCGCCGTTCAACCTGTCGCGCTACGTGGTGTTCAAGCACGTGATCCAGGACGCCGATCCGGGCGCCGTTCGCGATCTCGAGGCTGGGATCAAGCAGGTCTACGCGGGCGTAACCGCGCTGAATTCGGATCGCCGCCAAGTTGCCCTGGAAGCAACCGGCGCGTCGGAGCTGGCGGGGAGACTGGCGCAACGTTTGAACGGCATGAAGTTCGATCCGCCTCAAACGCTGCGTCTGTTGAAGAGCATCGCGGCCGATGGCGACGGAATCGCGGAGCAAGGCGAGCGCGCCGCCGAGCAATCCACCATGGCGCTGGATTCGCTGTTCATCGCGTACTCGAAGAACGGCAAGCTGGGCAACGACGCCGAGATTCGCGCCGGCATTAACGGGCTGTTCCAGCAACTGGACGATCCTTCGTTGTTCAACGGGTTCAAGTTCGCGGCCGCGATGAAGAACCTGAGTTCGTTGTTGCCATAGAGCGAACCATGCTGCCAGCGCGAAGCATCTGCGTGTTTGCCTTGGCGATTTCGATCTCGCTTGCGCAGCCAGCGCGTCCGCCAATTCATCACCATCCGCGCCCGGATCCGCCTCCACTGAAGGATCCCGTGATGTTGACATCGACGGACGTAGGCAAGGTTGTGGAAGCCGCGGCGTCATCGGTGAATTCCGATGCGATGGTGATCGCGGTGACGGATCGGCAGGGCGACATCCTGGCGATTTATCAAAAGCCGAATGCGCCCGCGACGGCGCTGGCCAATTTCGGAGTCGAGATGGATACGCAGGAAGTGGCGGCGGCGCTCGCGCGGACTGCCGGATTCTTCAGCAACGACCAAGCGCCCCTTTCCTCGCGGACGGTGCGCTACATCAGCGGCATTCACTTTCCGCCCGGGATCAATTTCACTGCCAATGCTCCGCTCTACGGCATCGAGAACACCAATCGCGGCTGCCCGTTCAACGCCCCATACATTTTGGGCCAGGAGTTTCCGCCCGCGCGTTCCATCGATGGATCGACGGCCGGTCCCGGCATTCTCACCGGCAAAGCGAATCTTTACGACAGCGATCCGACGGCGGTGAATCCGGGTGGAGTGCCGCTCTACAAGCAAGGCGTGCTGGTGGGCGGAGTCGGCGTGGCCGGTGTTCCGGGGGATGTCGCGGAGTTCGCGGCGTTCTCGGGAGCGGTTGGTGCGGGTTTTGGACCGAACCCCGCGCCGCCGGGCGTGGTGGTTATTAACGGCATCTCGGTGCCCTTCGTCGATCAGAGCACGCGGCCGGGCGGGTACAGCGCAGGATCGGCGGACGGTGTGTATGCGCGGGGTCCGCTCGCGAGTCCGAAAGCTGCGCCCGAGGGTGATCTGGTTGCACCGCGCGCGGGGCCTGCCGGCGGTCTGACTCAAGACGAAGTGGAGAGCATCGTGAATGCGGCCGTGGCTGAAGCCAATCTCACGCGCGCAGTGATCCGATTGCCGATTGGCGCGCGCACGCGAATGACGATCGCAGTCGCCGATCTGGACGGCTCGATTATCGCGTTGTATCGCATGGCCGATGGCACCGTGTTCAGCATCGACGTCGCGGTGGCGAAAGCGCGCAACGTGATTTTCTTTAGCGGGCCCCATCGGACGCTGAGCGATCTGCCAGGCGTGCCGATGGGAACAGCGGTTACGAATCGGACGGTCGGATTCGGCGGCCAGCCGATTTATCCGCCGGGCATTGACGGTACCACAGCCGGTCCATTTTTCCAGCTCTATCAATTCGACACGCTGAATCCGTGCACGCAGGGATCGCAGGCGGCGAATCCGAATCAGAACGGAATCGTGTTTTTCCCCGGATCGCTTCCGCTGTATAAGAACGGCGTGCTGGTAGGCGGGCTGGGAGTGAGCGGCGACGGCGTGGACCAAGACGATTTCGTGACCTCCGCGGGCGCGGCCGGATTCGACGCGCCCACCAACATTCATGCCGATGAGATCGTCGACGACGGTGTGCGGCTGCCGTACCTCAAGTTTCCGAGGAACCCGACGGAGTGACGGCGTTTCGCCGTTTAGCGAGTTCCCGAAAGACTTCGCCGAACGCGGGCACGTTGAGTCGCAGCTTATCGAAATCATGCTTGGAAATGATCAGCACATTCATCGCGGTGCGCGCTTGAATGGTGGCGTTGCGGCTCTGGTCGGCGAGTACAGCCATCTCGCCGAAGTAGTCGCCGACTTTTAGCGTCGCCAGCAGCTTGCGCTCGCCGTTTTCTTCGCGCAGCACGTCGCATTCGCCTTCCTGAATCACATACACGCTGTCGCCCAGGTCGCCTTGCTGGAACACTATGTCGCCGGCTTGGAAGTGCTGACTCTGAATCCCGGAAGCGGGTTCCAGTTTGGTCTCGGCGAGATCGGGCGGGAACAGCATGCGCAGCGCCCAGTCGGTGGCGATGCGGGTTTTGCGATTCAGGCCGGGCATCTTCATTAGATAAATGCAGCGCCATAGCACCCAGGCGACGAGGCCCGACAGTTTCACGCCCAGAATCTGCGCCACAGCTGCGCCATGGCCGAGCGAGCTCAGCGTCCCCAGGCCTTCGAACGCGAACTCGGCACGCGCGCCTCCACGGATGGTGGCGGCGATATTGGCAGCGGCCGTGGCGGCTTCTCGAATGGCGTGCTGCGCGGTGGGCGGAGCTTCCTTGCCCGAAACAGTCTTCACCACGGCACAATCGCCCAGGGCCCACACCTGGCCCTCGTAGTCCTTCAACTCGAGACCGGTGTTGGTGAGAAGTTTGCCTTTTTCTTTCGCGCAATTCAACTTCTGAATCACCGGCGGCAACGTGGACGGCACGGTACACACAATGGTTTTGCACGCGATCTCAGCGCCTGATTTCAAGACGGCTTTTTCCGACGTCGCGGCCACCAGACGGTCTTCCAGAATGATCTCGACCCCGCGTTTGCGCAGCGTCTTTTGAGCGAACAGCGCCAGCGGCTCGGCCATCTCCTGAAGAATGCGATTGCGCGAATGGATCAGCACCGAGCGATGCGGCTGATCGCGCAGGCGCAGATAATTCTTCTTGACGGCCCGCACGAAGTCGTTCAGCTCGGCGATCACCTCGACGCCCGAAAATCCTCCGCCGCCCACCACAAAGGTGAGCAGCTTGCGCCTGAGCTCGGGATCTTCCTCGACGTCCGCTTCCTCGAGCGCGCGAATCACCTGATTGCGCAGCACCATCGCGTCGGCCAGGGTCTTGAACGGCAGCGCGTTTTCCAGCATGCCCGGCATTCCCTGGAAGTTGGTAACGTTGCCGAGCGCGATCACCAGATAGTCGTAATGCAGCTTGAGCTGGCGCGGGCGAAAGCCGGGGCTGACGGTGACCACGCGATTCTGGAGATCGATGTCCTCAATCTCGCGAGTGACCAGGTTGGTGCGCGGGCAGAGGCGCCGGATGGGCGACACAACGTTGGCCAAGCCGAGCGAGCCGGAAATTACTTCCGAGAGCATGGGCTGATAGACCCAGTAGTTTTCGCGATTGACCAGCGTGATGGCGGCTTCGGTGGGTCGCAGCAGTTTTTCGAGATAGCGCGCGGTGTAGACGCCGGCGAATCCGCCGCCCAGGATGACGATTGTTTTGGGGGGCGTGGTAGACTGAGCGGCGTTCATTTATGGGATTCGCTGCGTTTGGTAATTTCGGTGAGTCATTCGGAATTTAGCTTCCGGAGCTCTCGTGGCGACCGACTTCAATTCTAAACTACCGGGTCCCGTTATTCGTGGTTCGTCCATCGGATTGGTGACGTGGCGCCGAGCGGGTGCTTGGCTGGAGCGGATTGGAAGTGCCGGACCGCCTTGCAGTTGAGGGATGTGAAAGGAGCCGTCACGGAGGGGAACCTAGCCGGCACATACTTCGCGTTTGTTCGTGATTGGACGCACCCTGATCGGCTAAACTGTATTGAATCCATTACATGTCACTTTCTGCCGGAGACAAACTCGGCCCGTACGAAATTGTTGCGCCCATCGGCGCAGGTGGCATGGGTGAAGTGTACAAGGCGCGCGACACACGGCTCGGCCGGATGGTCGCAGTCAAGGTTTCAAATGAACAGTTCTCGGAGCGCTTCGAGCGCGAAGCACGTGCTGTCGCTGCGTTGAACCATTCCAACATCTGTACGCTCCATGATGTCGGCCCCAATTACCTTGTAATGGAGTACATCGAGGGCACGCCTCTCAAGGGGCCTTTGCCTGTCGATCAAGCACTGAAGAACGCGGTGCAGATTTGCGCCGCGCTCGATACCGCGCACAAGAAGGGCATCACTCATCGCGACCTGAAGCCCGCGAATATTCTCGCGACCAAAACAGGCATCAAGCTACTGGACTTCGGACTGGCGAAGATGGGACCGGCGATCCATGCAGGCGAAGGCACCATGACCATGGCGCTGACCGGCAAGGGCGAAATACTGGGAACGTTCCAGTACATGTCGCCAGAGCAAGTAACTGGACAAGATGCCGACCCGCGCAGCGACATCTTTTCGTTCGGTTTGGTGCTCTATGAAATGCTCACCGGCAAACGCGCGTTTGAGGGCTCGTCGCCGGCCAGTGTGATTGCGGCAATTATGGAACGTCCGGCGCCATCGATTGCGGATGTCGCGCCTCCGGCGCTTGATCGCGTGTTGCAGAAGTGTCTGGCAAAAGATCCGGACAACCGCTGGCAGTCGGCGCATGATTTGAAGGATGAGTTGGAGTGGATCGCCAGCTCGTCGGGCGAAGCGATCGCAAGCTCAACGCGGTCACCGTCGCGGTCTGGAAGACTGCCGTGGATCGCGGCGGTAGTGCTGGGGGGCATCGCGGTCGGACTCGGGATTGTCGCCTACCGCGCGACGCGGCCCGCTCCGTTGAAGCCGGTGGTGCGTTTGGATGTGGATCTCGGTCCCGGTGTGACGCTCGGGTCACTCGCCGGAGCTAACACGATCCTCTCGCCCGACGGCACAAGGTTAGTGTACGTTTCGCAAAGAAAACTCTTTACTCGCAGACTCGACCAGTCCCGAGCCACAGAGTTGGCGGGTACGGACGGGGCGTTCGCTCCCTTCTTCTCGCCGGACGGGCAATGGCTGGCCTTCTTCACGACGGGAAAACTGGAGAAGATTTCCATGGAAGGCGGCTCGCCGGTTCCCTTGTGCGACATCACGGGCTATGGCCGCGGGGGCAGTTGGGGAGAAGACGGCAACATCATCGTGTCGCTCTTCGATACCAGAGGCCTATCGATGATTCCTTCCTTCGGAGGCGCACCCACACCGGTGACCGAACTGGCACAGGGGGAAGCCACTCATCGCTGGCCGCAAATTCTGCCCGGAGGCAAGGCCGTATTATTCACGTCCCACACGGCGATCACTGGATTCGATGGGGCCAACATAGAAGTCATGACTTTGGCCGATCACCACCGAAAAACCTTGCAACGCGGAGGCACTTTTGGACGTTACCTGCCCGCGTCGAACGGGAACGGGTACTTGGTTTACATCAACAAAGGAACTCTGTTTGCCCTGCCCTTCGACCCCAGCAAGTTGGAAGTGCGCGGCGCGCCATCGCCGGTGCTGGAGGAGGTTGCTTATACCCCAACTGGAGGTTCCGCACAGTTCGATTTTTCACGAAACGGAACGCTGGTATACCGCAGCGGCGGAGCGACGCAAGGTAATCTGGTCACCGTGCAGTGGCTAGATGCCTCCGGCAAGACGCAGCCGCTGTTGTCGAAACCCGGTGGCTATGAACGGCCGCGTTTGTCGCCGGACGGCGAGCGGCTGGCGTTGGACGACGGGTCGGATATCTGGGTGTATGAACCACAGCGCGATACCATGAAGCGCCTGACGTTCGGCGCCGGCCGCAGCATCGCCCCGGTCTGGAGCCGCGACGGCCGCTACATCACGTTCAATGGCCCGGGAGGCATCTTTTGGGTCCGCCCCGACGGCTCAGCCAAGCCACAACTCCTGCTAGCGGACAAAATTCAAGCCGTTCCGTTTTCCTTCGCGCCCGATGGAAAGCGGCTGGCATACAACGAAGCGAATCCGGTTACAGCGTACGACCTCGCGACGGTGACCGTCGACAGCGATATGGCCGGGCTGCGGGCCGGCAAACCAGAAACATTCCTGAAAACGTCTGCGGATGAGCGCCACCCAGCCTTTTCCTCCGATGGCCGCTGGCTGGCCTATACATCGAGCGAGTCAGGGAAATATGAAGTATACGTACGCGCGTTTCCGGACAAAGGCGGGAAGTGGCAGATTTCGAACGTGGGCGGCGCGTACCCGGTCTGGTCAAGTAACGGGCGGGAACTGTTCTTCCGTAGCGAGGACAACCGGATAATGGTGGTCACCTACGCCGCTAAGACGGACTCGTTTGTCTCGGACAAGCCGCGAGTATGGTCCGACGTACGGCTTGCGGACTTTGGCGCTATCGGTATGAGTAACTATGATGTCGCGCCGGATGGTAAACGCATCGCGGCGCTGATGCCGGTCGAGTCGCCGGAAGGGCAGCAGACGCAAAGCCACGTGATCTTCCTCGAAAACTTCTCCGACGAACTGCAGCGAAAAGTGCCCACCGGCAAGTAACTCCTAATCGTGCCAGCGTCCCACAGTTTCAAATAGAAGACTTCTGTCATGAACGTCTCTCTCACACCCCGGAAATTGGAAAAATTCGTCAGCGCCAAAGTCGGATCGGGACGCTACAACTCGGCGAGTGAAGTGGTGCGCGAAGCGCTTCGGCTACTGGAGGAGCACGACTCGGCTCGCGCCGAGTTTAACGCTGAACTTGGCCGTCGCCTTGCTGCCCTCGATCGGGGCGAGACAGTCGACCCGGCTGAGAGCCGCGCCCGGTTGCGGCGCAAATCGAGCGAGCGCCGGAAGCCGCGTGCGTGAGCGGTTGCCGGATCCGCCATTGAGTTACTGGGTTCGTTTCGTGACTTCGGTGGGCATCGCTCCTGGACGGAATCCGCGGGATCCGCTCAGACGTCCTAATTGCCACAAGAGGCAACCTCCACCCAGCAATGTCAGTAAGCTCGCTGATTCGAGCCACGAAAAATTGCTTTCCGACGTCATCCGCTTGAATACTTCCAGCCGCTGCGCGTTGGAGAGCGGATGCGCCACCACCAGCTGGCGATAATTCTGGTAGCTGCGGCCGTAAATGTACATTTTGCTGTACCACTTCCAGACACTGGTAATCTCCAGGTGCCGGATGACGACGTCTGGAGAATAGCGCAGGATCTGGCACGAAAATCGATCGATGGCCCGCCGTACGAATATGACGTCGGCGCCTCTGCCCAACTCCGTAAACGGACCGACCGCGTCCAGGAGCGACCGTCGGACGGCCATGTTGTTGGTGTACCCGAAAAATACCTCGCGGTCGGTTCCCGACAAGATGTAACTTGCCTTGTGCGCCTCATACGCCTCCAGCGACTTCACCGCACGCGTTCGTCCTTGAAACTCGCGCCGGCCCAGCACGATGCCCACTTCGCTGTTTCGCATGGTGTTGGCGATCTGCTGGAGCCAATCGGCGCGCGGCGCGCAGTCTGAATCAGTGAAGGCAATAATTTGGCCCCGGGCCACACTCAACCCGAGATTTCGAGCGGCGTAAGATCCTTGTTTGGGTTGGGACAATAGCCGGATGCCCGGATACCGCTTCACGATCTCCGCCGACCTGTCTGTGGAGTTATTGTCGACCAGGATGAACTCGTAGGCACCGTCCGAGTACTGTTGACTGAGAAGCCCCTGGATGCAAGCCTCCACATGGTCCTCATTGTTGTAGACCGGCACGATAACAGAAATGTCGATTGCGGATGACACCTGCGACTCTTATGATCGGGCAAAAGCGAGAAGCCTGCAACTGAAAGCCTGCAACTCAAAGAATGCAGGATACTTCCAGTCCTCAAACATCTATCTTCTTGAAAATATTCCACTTGACGGTTGTATTGTCATGAGTGATAATGATATTGGACTGTTCCAGTCGGAGATTGGTTTCGAATGCTGAAGCTCACCAAAAAAGCCGATTACGGGCTCATCGCGTTGAAGCACCTGGCGGTGAATGCGCCTGCCAGCTCCAGCGCGAAGGAGATCGCCGAGGCCTATGGAATTCCGGCGGCGCTGCTCTCGAAGATTTTGCAGAAGCTGGTGAAGAGCGGATTTCTGCGCTCCGAGCATGGAACCAACGGGGGCTACAAGCTGGCCAGGGAAGCGCGCGAGATCACGGCGTACGAAGTGATTCGAACCATTGACGGCCCCATTTTTCTGACGGCGTGCTTCACCGAGCACGGCTATTGCGTACACACCGACAAGTGCATCGTGCGCGATCCATTGCAGAAGGTTCACGAAGGAATCCTGCGGCTGCTGGCGAGCATCAGTATCGGAGATATGTGCGCTGAGAATTCAGAATTCAAGCCGGGGGACGAGCCGGCCAAGCCGGTGGAGCGTTTGTATGATCTTTCGCCACCGGCGCAGAAGACGATGTGATGAGGTCACGCCAAGATGAGGAACCACGAATGAAATTGCCGATCTACATGGACTATCACGCGACCACGCCGATGGACCCGCGCGTGTTTGACGCGATGAAGCCGTACTTCCTGTCGACGTTCGGGAACGCCGCCAGCCGCAATCACAGCTTCGGCTGGGAAGCGGAGGAAGCGGTGGAGAAGTCGCGCAAACAGATCGCGAGTTTGATTGGCGCCACCGCCAAGGAAATCGTATTCACCAGCGGCGCCACCGAATCGAACAATCTGGCGCTGAAGGGCGTGGCCGAGATGTACGCCGAGAAGGGCAACCACATCATCACGGCGGCTACCGAGCACAAGGCTATCCTTGACACTTGCAAGCGCCTTGAAAAGCACGGCGTGCGCGTGACCTATCTGCCGGTGCAGACCAACGGCCTGGTGGACATGGAGCAGTTGGCGGCCGCGATCACCGACAAAACGATCCTGATCAGCCTGATGTACGCGAACAACGAAATCGGGGTGCTGCAGCCCATCGCGGAAATCGGCAAGCTGGCGAAATCGAAGGGCGTGCTGCTGCACACCGATGCAACGCAGGCGGTCGGCAAGGTGCCGGTGAACGTGATCAAGGACAACATCGACCTGATGTCGCTCAGCGGCCACAAAATGTATGGGCCCAAGGGCGTGGGCGCGCTGTATGTTCGCCGCAAGAGCCCGCGCGTGCAGCTCACCGCTCAGATGGATGGCGGCGGGCACGAGCGCGGCATGCGGTCGGGTACGTTGAATGTTCCGGGAATCGTGGGCCTCGGCGAAGCGTGCGCGCTGTGCCAGGCGGAGATGGCGGAAGAGTCCAAGCGGCTGGCGCATTTGAGGGACAAGCTGCGCGACAAACTGCAGGGCGAGCTGGATGAGACTTACATCAATGGCACGATGGAACATCGTCTGCCGAACAATTTGAACATCAGCTTCGCTTATGTGGAGGGCGAGTCTCTGTTGATGGGCATCAACGATATCGCGGTTTCGAGCGGGTCGGCCTGCACGTCGGCGACTCTGGAACCGAGCTACGTCTTGAAGGCGCTGGGCGCGGGCGACGATCTGGCGCACTCGTCGATCCGCTTTGGTCTCGGCAGGTTTAACACCGAAGAGGAAGTGGACTACGTCGCGGCCAAGGTTATCGATGTGGTGAAGAAACTTCGCGATCTGTCGCCCCTCTATGAGATGGCGAAAGAGGGAATCGATTTATCGAAGGTCCAGTGGGCCGCGCATTAGGAACGGTAGAATAGACAAGAGGACACTAATATGGCTTATTCCGACAAAGTAATCGACCACTACAACAACCCCCGGAACGTCGGCTCAATGGACAAGAGCGATCCCAATGTCGGCACCGGCATGGTCGGCGCGCCGGAATGCGGCGACGTGATGAAGCTGCAGGTCAAGGTGAATCCCGAGACCGGCATCATCGAAGACGCCAAGTTCAAGACGTTCGGATGCGGCAGCGCGATCGCGAGCTCGTCGCTGGCTACGGAGTGGCTGCGCGGCAAGACCGTGGACCAGGCGCTCGAAATCAAGAACACCGACATCGTCAACGAGTTGAGCCTGCCGCCGGTGAAGATTCACTGCTCGGTGCTGGCAGAGGACGCCATCAAGGCCGCCATCGGCGACTACAAGAAAAAGACCGCGGGCCAGACTGAAGCCGTAACGTCCAGCGTCGCATCTAAATAGTTGATGGTTACCGTAACACCCAAGGCCGTTGCGAAGATTCGCGAGCAGTTCGCCAAGCATGGCGTCCAGGGTGGACTGCGCCTGGGTGTGCTGGGCGGCGGATGCTCCGGCCTCAGCTATCTTTTCAAGTTTGACGTGAAGCCGCGGGCCACCGATACGGTCTACGAATTCGAGGACGTGAAGGTTTTCGTGGACCCCAAGAGCATGGTCTACCTGAACGGCATGACGCTGGACTGGAAAGACTCGCTGATTCATTCCGGCTTCGAGTTCGACAATCCGAACGCCAAGAAAAGCTGCGGCTGCGGAACGTCTTTCTCGGCGTGACCGACTACTACGCCGTCCTCGGCATCCCGCGCGGCCTCAACCTCTCCGTGGACGATCTACAGGCGCACTTTTACGCGTTGAGCCGCGAGCTGCATCCCGATCGGTTCATGCTGAAGCCCGAAGCGGAGCGCCAGCGGGCGCTGGATATGTCGTCGGCGCTGAATGATGCCTATCGGACGCTGAAGGATCCCATCAAGCGGGCGCAGTATTTGCTGGGGCTGGAGGGCTTCGATATCGGCGAGCAGCGCTCCAAGGACGTTCCGCCGGAGTTGCTGGAAGAGGTCTTCGAATTGAACATGGCGCTGGAGGAGATGCGCGGCGGCGACGATTCGGCGCGTCCGCAACTGGAGCAGGCGGAGAAGAATTTCGCGGGGATGTTGGCGGCGTCCGATGAGGAACTGGCGGCGCTGTTTGTGAAGTACGATGCCGCTCAATCGCGCGATGTACTCGCCGAGATTCGCAATGTGTTGAACAGGCGCAAGTACATTCAGAACCTGGTTTCCGAAGTTGAGAAGACTCTAGATCGCCCAATAACCATGGATATTGACTTCACATCATCCAGCCACATCGTCGGCATCGATCTTGGGACCACCAATAGCCTGGTGGCCTTCATGGACCTCACGGGGCCGCGGATTATTCCAGGAGCTGACGGCGACAAGCTGGTGCCGAGCGTGGTTTCGGTCATGCTCCGGACGGTGAGATGGTGGTCGGCAACGCAGCGCGCGAGCTGCTGATCACGCAGCCCGAGCGCTCGATTTATTCGGTGAAGCGCCTGATGGGCCGCGGCCGTCGAGGATGTGAAGGAAGAACTAAAGCTTTTTCCTTTCCGCATCGCCGGCGGCAGCGAATCCGTGATCCAGCTCCAACTTGGTGATCGCACGTTTACGCCGCCCGAGATCTCGGCGATGGTGCTGCGCCAGTTGAAGCAGAACGCGGAAGATTATTTTGGCGTGGCCGTGGACAAGGCAGTAATAACGGTCCCTGCTTACTTCAACGACGCGCAGCGGCAGGCAACGAAAGACGCCGGACGGATCGCAGGCCTGGAAGTTCTGCGCCTGGTGAATGAACCGACGGCCGCGGCGCTGGCTTATGGCCTGGACAAACGCGAGAACGGCATCGTCGCGGTGTACGATTTCGGCGGGGGCACGTTCGACATATCGATCCTGAAATTGCACGACGGCATCTTTGAAGTTTTGGCGACCAACGGCGATACGCACCTGGGCGGCGACGATATCGATAATCTGCTCTTGAGGATTGCGCTCGAAGATGTCGCGAGCGAATGGGGCCAGGACTTGTCACGAGGATAGTGAGGGCGTGCAGCGCCTGCGCCGCGCGGTGATCCAGGCCAAAGAGCGGCTGTCGTTCGTTCCCGCGGCTGCGATTGATCTCGAATACCACGGCAAGAAATACGAGCGTGAGATCACGCGCGAGCTATTCGATAAGCTGATCACCCCGATTATCGACCGAACATTGGGGCCTTGCCGCGATTGCATCAAAGACGCGGGCGTGACGGTGGATCAGATCGATGAAGTCGTGATGGTGGGCGGGTCGACGCGAATCCCGCTGGTGCGTTCGGCGGTCGAAAACCTGTTCCGCTCCAAGCCCCATACCGAGCTGAATCCGGACGAAGTGGTGGCGCTGGGCGCCGCGGTGCAGGCGGCCATTCTATCGGGCTCGGTCGACAACAAGCTGCTGCTAGATGTGACGCCGCTGTCTCTCGGCATCGAGACCATGGGCGGAGTAGTGTCGAAGCTGATCCATCGCAACTCGACCATCCCGGCCAGCGCGACAGAAAACTTCACCACGGGCGTGGATGGGCAGACCAATGTTCTGATCCACGTGGTGCAAGGCGAGCGCGAACTCGTCAAGGATAATCGCAGCCTGGCGCGATTCGATTTGAAGGGCATCGATCCCGTGCCCGCCGGGCTTGCCCGCATCGAAGTCCGGTTTCTGATCGACGCCAACGGGATCTTGAGCGTCACGGCGCGCGATCAGCGGACCGGCAAGGAACATAGCGTCGAGGTGAAGCCTTCCTACGGCCTGACGGACGAGCAAGTGGAGAAGATGATCCAGGAGTCGTTCGAGAAGGCCGAGCAGGATATGTCGGCCCGGCAAGTGCGGGAACAACGCGTAGAGGCAGACGCGATTCTGCTGGCTGTGGAAAAAGCCCGCAAGCATGGCGCGTATTCCGAGTTGGGCGAAGAGGAGCGCGCGGCGATCGACAAGTCCATCAATGAATTGCACCTGGTGTACAATTCGGACGATCATCACCTGATCGCGGCGAAGATCGAGGACGTGAATCAGGCGACCATAAAGCTCGCCGAAAACATGCTCAAAGGAACCCAAACCTGATGCCTGGACTCACTTGGGACCACACCGAAGACATCGCGCTCGCGCTCGCAGAAAAATTCCCCGAGCTCGATCCCACGCACATCCGCTACACCGATCTGCACCAATGGATCACGGAGCTGGAAGACTTCAAGGACGATCCGAAGTCGTCGACCGAGGGTAAGCTCGAGGCGATCCAGATGGCGTGGCTGGAGGAGTACCAGGAAAGCCGCGAATAGCTTGGCCGGCTAAGGTGTTTGGCCAATGCTTATTCGGCGAGAGCATTGATACGCTGTTAGTAGATGCGCTCGTGGTTGCTATTTACTGCCGTACTTGCCGGAACGATGCTAAATGGGCAACCGCCAGAGCCCAAAGAGCCATACAGAGTCGGCGGGTCGGTCAGCTCTCCCCGAGTGGTCTATAAAGTAGAGCCCGCATACACCCAAGAGGCGTTGAATGTCCGCCGTCAAGGAACGGTAGGGATTCAGTTGTTCGTGACGCGAGACGGCATACCCAGTGAGGTTCACGAGATTGGTCAGTTGCTGGGCTTTGGTCTAGACGAAAAAGCAATCGAGGCTGTCAAGCAATGGCGATTCGAACCGGGGAAAAAGAGCGGCGAGCCAGTGGCGGTCTCAGTGCAGATCGAAGTTGATTTTCGCCCACCACGTTAGCAAAGGCGCACAACGCCAATTTGCTTAAGATCTTCAACGCACATTTCAGGCACTCCCCCTATGGTAGTGCGCTAAATCTGTGCGCCTCTTGGTGGCGGCCTCGCTAGAGGTACCAGTCTTCGGTCGGCCTGATCCCGAACGTATCTGCACTTCGATTGTCGAACGCAGCAATCTGAATACGCGCATGAGCAACCGGAGATTCACCAGGCTTACAAACGCCTTCTCGAAGAAATGGGAGAATCACTGGGCCGCTGTCGCTTGCTGGTTTGCGTTCTACAATTTTTGCCGCGTGCACAAATCGCTACGCGTGACCCCGGCGATGGCCGCCGGTATCGCAGACCACGTGTGGGACGTGCGGGAACTCCTGGAGGCCGCATAATAGGGAGCGCGGTGGATTCAAGAGTAGTAGGTATCCTGGAGCCAGAAATAGACTAAGCGTCGTCGGCCAATATGGCATTGATCCATCGTTGCTTAAGAACTTCGCAGCGTTCAGGCGACAATTGTTTACGGTTCTCGAGATGTTTATCCCAGAACTGTGCCAAGACTCACGGTCCGGTTTCTCAAGTTGAGTCGCCTTGGCTTCGAGGTCCTGCATCATCCGTTCGAAGTCACGTTGATAACGGCTGGCGTCATCCATATATATAATTGAACTCTACCAGGGGATCGCCGCTCAACCAACCTAGGCGCACAGATTTAGCGCACTACCCCCCGATCCCGAAGCCCCCGGCCTTGTGTTAGACTGGAAAAGTCGCAGTTTGACATCGCAGTTTAACCCAGGAAAATAATGCCGAAGCTCAAGACACATAAGGGTGCGTCCAAACGGTTCAAAAAGACCGGGACGGGCAAGGTGGTTCGCCATCATGCGTTTTCCCGCCACATTTTGACGTCCAAGACGCGTTCGCGCAAGCGCAAGCTGAAGCACAGCGTGGTGGCCGATGAGACCGACCAAGCCAAGCTGAAGAGAATGATTCCGTACTAAGTACGAATGCTGTGTGGAACGGCGCCGCACGTGCCGTCACCGCCGGCTAAATTCAACCGAGGAGTAAAACGTGCCTAGAGTAAAACGCGGGACCAATCGCAGGGACTACCGCCACAAGACGCTGGCCCGCGCATCGGGCTATTTTCTCACCAAGAGCAAACTGAATCGGGCCGCGCAAGAGGCCGTCGAGAAGGCGCTGAAGTATGGATTCGTCGGACGCCGACGCAAGAAGCGCGATTTCCGCTCGTTGTGGATTGTTCGCATCGGAGCCGCATGCCGGGCAGCCGATATTTCCTACAGCAAGTTTATCAACGGCCTGAAGAAGGCCGGCATCGATCTGAATCGCAAGATTCTGGCGGATATTGCCGCGACGGATGGCCCAGCTTTCACCGCGCTGGTAGAGAAGGCCAAGGCAGCCCACGCGGGGTCTTAAGTCATGAACGCCGCGCAACAAGAGATGGATTCGCTCGCTCACCTGGAAGCACGCATCACGCGAGCGGTGGAGCTGGTGACCAGCTTGCGTTCGGAAAACTCGGCGCTCGAATCGCAGTTGGAGGCGGCCATAGCGGAGCGGGACGCGATCCGCGGCGAGCTCGATGAATTGCGGTCGGAGCGAAAGCACGTTCGCACTCGCATTGAGAAGCTGCTGGGGCAAATGGATTTGTTGAGCAGCACGTAGGGACCGCTTCCTTTGGTCGCGGCTCGGTACGGCACGTCGGTCAGTGGCCGTCTTGCGCGAGTCGACAAAAACTGCCAAGCTAGAGCAATGCCAAACACGGAACCAGTCCGTGTCACCATCTTTAATCAGACCTATTCCTTGGTGGCCTCTTCGGAGGAGCCGGGCCGGATCGAACAACTGGCTCAACGAGTGGACGATCTCATGTCGACCATCGCTGTGCGGGCGGGCAACGTCGATGCCACGCGGACGGCCGTGCTGGCGTGCTTACACCTGGCTGACGAGCTGGATTCGCTGGAGCGCCGCCTTAATGTGCTGAAAGACGACGTCGACCATCGGGCCAGGCATTACATCGTCCTGTTGGACGAGGCCATCGCGGGTGAGAGGGCGTAGGTCAGCGCCTCCAGCATGGCTAAGCCGCCTTCAGAACTCGGTCCCTTGTCCGAAGCTGTTACGAATAATGTTTCAGTGGAGGTGTTGTCGCAATACTCGGCCGAGAACTCGCACCCGCAGCAGGGCGAATGGGTGTTTCAGTATACGGTGCGCATCACCAACAAGGGAGCGGACACGGTTCAGTTGATCAGCCGGCACTGGATCATCACGGACGCCGCTGAGGACGTGAGCGAAGTAAAAGGCCCGGGGGTGGTCGGCGAGCAGCCGGTTCTGGCGCCGGGCGAATCGTTCCAATACTCCTCGTGGTGTCCGCTCAAGACCCCCATGGGCACCATGCGCGGGACTTATCAAATGGTGCGCGTGAGCGGAGAGAAGTTCGATATCGAGATCGCGCCATTCGCGCTGAAAGCGCGTTACACGGTTCATTAGACCTGTTTCGGGCATGGTGGATATGGAAGCGCCAATTTTCATCGTGGGTGCGCCCCGGAGCGGGACGACCTTGCTGCGCACCCTGCTCAGCAGGCACCCCAGGATCGCGATTTGCGGCGAGACACAATTCCATCATTACGTTTACGCGCGCCGCCGGGTATTCGGGGATCTAGGCGATCCGAAGAACCGCCGGCGTGTGATCGAGGAGTACCTGGCTCTCAGGCGAATGCGGCGATTCATGAACGATCGTGCGGCGCTCACCGAGAAGCTCATGCGCGAAGCCACCAGCTACCAAGCGCTGTTCACCTGCATTGTGAAGAATTACGCCGAATGGCAAGGCAAGGAACGTTGGGGCGAAAAGACCCCGCAGCATGCGCTGTTTTCGGAGACCTTGTGCGACTGGTATCCGGGGGGAACGCTGATTCATTTGATTAGAGATCCGCGCGACGTGGTGGCCTCAATGCAGCATGTGCCCTTCGCCGGGGATAGTGTCGTTCGAAATGCATGGACGTGGTTAGCATGTAACTTGGCGGCGCAGCGATGCAGCAACCTTCCTCAGTATCTACCGGTTCGTTACGAGACCTTGGTCAGCCAGCCCGAGCAAGAGTTGAGGCGCATCTGCGCTCACCTGAATGAGGAATATGTTGCTTCCATGCTAGAGCCGCAGGAGCATGTCGACCCCCGGTCGCCTGTCCCCTGGTCGGAACGCGCCCAGCAGCGCATAACAACCCAACGGATAGACAAGTGGCGGGAGGAGCTCACGGCGGAGCAAGTGTCGCAAATCGAGTGGGTGGTGGGAACACACATGGAAACATTTGGATATCAGCGCAGCATGGACCCGCCCTCCAGCCTGACGATCGCCCGCGGCCTGGGCTTCGCTGGGTTTGACTTTGTCCGCATGCGGCTTCCGCAAATTCCGGGCATCTGGTACCATCTGACTCGGCCGACAAAGCTGGCTCGAGAAGAATCTTGGATGCACCGGCGTATGGCCAAGAGGGGAGAGCTCCCCACGGGCGCCCGCTAGGATCGCGCCCTGCGCGCTACACCGCGGCTAGCATTGTTAACATGTACCAGAGGGCAGGACCATTTGAACAGCACTGCCATTGAAGCGCCGATCTTCATCGTGGGTGCGTCCCGGAGCGGGACGACGTTGATGCGGAACATCCTCATTCGGCACCCCAGAATTTTTATCTGCGGCGAAACGCATTTCAATAGTCACATCTACCGGCGTCGCCGGGCATTTGGCGATCTGCGCGATCCGGAGAACCGGCGGCGGGTTGTTGAGGCGTACCTGGCTCTCAGCCGTCTGCGGCGATTCGTGACCGATCCCGCCGCGACAACCGAAAAACTCCTAAGTGAGGGAACCAGCTATCAGGAGCTGTTCACGAGCTTTGTAAAGCACCTCGCTGAGTCGCAAGGCAAGCCACGCTGGGGTGAAAAGACCCCACAGCATGCGCTGTTTGCGGAGACGCTGTGCGACTGGTACCCTGGCGCGACGTTGATACATATGATCCGAGACCCCCGCGACGTCGTGGCCTCGTTGCAGCGTATGCCCTGGGCTTCGGATAGTGTCGTTCAAAATGCGCGAAGGTGGCTACAATGCAATCTCGCGGCGCGGCGGTGCAGCCACCGTCCTCAGTATCTGCCCGTTCAGTACGAGTCTCTGATCGCGCAACCCGAGGAAGTTTTGCGGGGCATCTGTGAGCGCCTGGGTGAGGAGTATTTTCCTTCCATGCTGCACCCGCATGATGAAGACGTGCATCCGCCGTCCGTCCCATGCACAGTGCGCGCCCTGCGGCCGCTTACAACCGAACGGCTGGGAAAGTGGCGCGAGCAGTTGACAGCCGTCGAAGTATCGCAGATCGAATGGGTGATGGGACGGCATCTGGAAACGTTTGGATATCAGCGCAGCGTCGACCCGCCATCCAACCTGACCATCGCTCGCGGCGTTGCCTTCGATGTGTTTGACACGGTCCGCACGCGTCTTGCACAACTTCCGGCTATCTGGTACCACGTGGCTCGGCCCACAAAACTGGCGAAGGAAGAATTTTGGCTGAGGCGGCGCATCCTGAAGCGGGCGGGGATCTTCCCGGATGAAGGCCTTTAGGGCGGGTTCCTGGCCGATCGCGGCCGCGGGTAGAAAATGACGTAACATGGAATGAACACCCCCTGGTATGAAGTTCGACATCGAAGCCGACTGGACGCTCAACCTGCTGTGCAATTACGATTGCGGATATTGCTTCTCCCGCTCTTCCACTGAGTATCCACTGGTTGGACGAATATCCCCGGAACAATACCTGGATTTCTTCAATTCGACGGGAAAAATCTGGTTGCTGCACCTTACGGGCGGCGAGCCGTTCTTTCATCCCAATTTCGTCAAGCTGTGCCAAACGCTCACATCGCGGCATTACATCTCGCTTAACTCCAATCTTTCCTCTTCGCAGCGGGTACGCGATTTCGCGGCGAACGTCGACCCGTCGCGGGTCCAGTATGTTCACTGCGGCGTGCATGTGGGAGAACGCGATCGACTAAAAGGCTGGCGGAATCTGCAAGGCAATGTTAGGTCCTTGTTGGAGCGCGGTTTTCCGGTGTTCGGCTCGCTGGTCATGACCCCGGCTGCTTTTGCAGACTTTGAACGGGTTGCGGATCTGTTCACAAACATCAACGTTCCACTGGTTCCCAAGGCGATCCGGGGCTCGTTCGAAGGCCGCTGGTACCCGCAGGCTTACACTGAAACCGAACGCACCCAGTTCCGCCGCTTCTCCGAGCAGGCGGAAGTGATATCGAAGAGCAGCGCGTGGCAGCCGCAGCGGTCCACCATCAATCCGCTTCTCGACCGAGATTATCTGGACGGCGTCCCGGATTTCGCGGGCATTCAATGTGCCGCGGGCAAGCTGTCCGTTTCCATCGGCTATGACGGAAGAATCTTCCGCTGCGGGCAAAAGACGGTTCTCGGCAACATTTTTGAGCGGCGGCTGAATCTGTTCGCCGAAGACCGGCCTTGCGATGACGAGTATTGTCCCTATTGGTGCATGCGATATTCCCGTTTCGAGAAAGAGGCTCCGACGGGTTACGTGCGCCGGGGAGCGCCGGGAGCGTTCAAGCAGGCTCTGGTTACCATCCGTGGAATGCGCCGGGAGATTGGGAACCGGATGACGAATTTATCACACTCGCCGCGACCTTGACTGAACTGGATCTCCATCCAGAAAGGCGCAATCGATAAATGCCGGCGCCGTTGGTCTCCGTAATCATTCCTACCTTTCACCGGCCGCAGCTGGTTCGTCGCGCGGTGGAAGGGGTTTTGCGACAAAGCCTGCGCGAGATTGAAGCCATTGTGGTTGTGGACGGCCACGATCCCGAGGCACTGCAGGCGCTGGGTTCGGTGGACGATGCTCGATTGCGCGTGAAAACGCTCTCCACCGGAGTGGGAGTCGCGGGCGCGCGCAACGTGGCCGTAGAAGAGGCCCGCGCCCGTTGGATCGCGTTTCTCGATGACGATGATGAGTGGTTTCCTAATAAGCTCGAGATCCAGATGCGGACCGCCGAACAGTGTCCGTATCTCCACCCCATCGTCTCGTGCCGCTTGATTGCGCGGAGTGAGGAAGGCGATTTAGTTTGGCCCCGCCGCACTCCCGCGTTAGACGAGCCCATCAGCGAGTATCTGTTCTGCCAAAGCGGCCTCCGAGGCGGCGACGGCCTGGTCTTGCCCTCCACCATTCTGACGACGAAAGATCTGCTGCTCCAGGTTCCCTTCCGAGCGGACTTGCCAAGGCACAACGACGTCGACTGGTTGGTGCGGGCCACCGCTGTCGATGGCGCCAAGGTGCTGTTTGTGCCCGATCCGGAGCCGTTGGTCATTTGGCACATCGAGACCGACCGACCCAGAATCAGCAACACAGCCGACTGGCAGTATTCGCTGGGCTGGATGCGAGAGAACCGCCGGCTGGTGACGCCTGTTGCTTATGCATCGTTTCTGTTGATCTGGGCGAGTTCCACGGCGGCGCGGGGAAGGGGATGGAAAGCTTTCTGGACCCTGCCGTGGGAGGCATTCACAAAAGGCAAGCCTCGATTCATCGATTTCATGGCGCATTTGCTGATTTGGCTGGTTCCAAGGAAGATTCGGAGCGGAGTCTCGGTCTTACTGGAGTCGAAAAGGACGAAATCGGCGTGGAAGCCCGGCAAATCATGTCCGGGGACGGAGTGAATAGTCCGACTTCAAATATCGCTCCCGTGCGGCTTCTTCTTTCACCAGATTGGTGGACCGGATCAGGTAATACCAAGCCGCCGGAAATTGTTCTACTCTTTTCGCAACGCCATCGCGAACGGCGGACGCGAGCTCGCGAACGATGCTCAGGCCTCCAGGCTGACCGCCGGCCGGCTCGTATCCGAACGTCTGCATATCGCGCCCTACGACCCATTCGATCAGTGCAACTTGATTGGGCGTAAGTGCCTCGCGCCACTTGCCCAGCCGTTCGGCGGTCACCGGTTGCTCGGCGCGCTGGAACCAAAACAGGTCCGCGGCCGGATCCCAATTGGGGACCAGCATCGCGGGAGAATACTCCTCTTCAACAAACTCACAGATGCGTTTGAGTTGTGGTTCGGGCTGTGCGATCAATTCTTCGTAGCGCATCAGCAAATACTTTCCGCGATGCCGCGAGCGCCAAGCGCCCTGGTTAAATTGCAGCCACGTTTTCGTATTGGACACCACATTCTTGGGCGCCCAGGGCATGCGCAACATGGACGCCACCGCATCCCGGGGATCGCGCAGCATGTGAATGACGGCGGCGCCGGGATACCACTGGTACAGCATGTGAGTGATCAACCCGTTATGGGGAGTCTTCTCGCCGCAGCGCCTCTTGCCGTGCGCGTGCGCGAAGAAACGCAATAACGACAGGAACATCGCCTGGTAGCTGGTGGCTTCCCGGAGCAGCGTTTCCTCTAGAGCTATCAAATCCACCCGCATTCTGTGAATGCGCTGGGTGGCAAGATACTGCTTCACCGCGCAGCGGCGGTTTCCGAGATCGCTCAAACTGCCGAAAGTTCGCCGCCGCTCGTAGACCCAATGGAAGAACTCCGTCTCGCGGCAAATGGCGATCGCCGGATGCCGGTTCAGCATGTTCCGCATCAGGGTGGTGCCACTGCGCGGCCCACCCACTATAAAGATCGGTGCTTCCAACAGGCGCTCCTTTTGGCGGCGTCAGCCGGTTCTTTCAAGATAGTACAGAGTCGTTACGGGCGTGGGATTTGCAGCTTGGTGGGTAGATGGTGGAGTGAATTACGATCAGTGGTGGTGCGGGGATGGGATCGGATATCCCCGCACGCTGTTCAGCTTGCTCTATTGAGGGTTAGTTACGTACGACGGATTCGCGACGCAGAGCGTGCTCAAACCTTTTCGCAGCCGCCGGCGTTTTGAAGTCGCCAGTCAGAATTTCACGATTGGTTGCGTCGTGTCCATAGAGTTCGCGATTGGAATCCCCATCCGTGCGAAGAGTCGCGCCGGTCAGGGAGATGCCCGCGAAGAGCCCGTGCGAGCGGGAGTACGACAGCATTTCGGCTTGCAGCTCCGCGTCCGTCTGAGCAGTGGCGGTACGGCCAATCGGGCCGGCCGCAATAGATGCATCGCCGCCGAGGGTAAACTTGTCGGATAACAGGTGCATCATTCCGCCATCGTTCATGACGAGCAACACAACATCGGTGTCCGAAGCGCCAATCTGGAACCCGAAGCTTCCGCCTTCCGAGCGCATCGCGGCCGGAGCGCTCCAACCCACGCCATCATGCCGGCGGCATACCGCGAACCCACGGCCATACTCGGCGCCGAAGATGAATCCGGCCTTTTTCATACCCGGAACGACCACCACGCAATGCGCCTTGTCGATGAGATCCTGGGGGATGCCGTTGTCGGCCGCTTTCATCATGTCGGTCAGCGCGTCGGCTGAAGAATCCAGCCTGTCGTCAACCTTGATTTCTCTGTCCGCAGCGAACGCCGCGGTGGTCATGGATCCGGCAATTGCCAGAGCCCAAACATAGTGCTGTAGATTTGTCTTCATAGTTTTTTCCTTAACCGATGTTGATAGAAATGTAAACGCCAGGGTGGACGGGATTGCATAGGAAATAGCCCCCGTTCAAAAAGTCAACGTAAACGTTGTCCGTATAGAGCCAAGCGACCGGCCACGGATCAACCGCGTTGAACCAATAACCGCCGTATTGAAAACGTCCCGACCCGCCGGCCCAATTGGAACGGTTCACGTGGAACGTGTGGCCGCTGCCAAAGCTGGAACGGAACTTGGCTTCAGGAATGCTCCGATGGCCTCCCGCGGCCTGTCCCCGGCTAGCTTGCTCGTGCTGACCACGTGGCTGTTGCTTGGCCGGCTCGGTCTTTTGCTGGTGAGCCGCCTGTTGCTTGGCTGGCTTGGCGAGTTTGGCCTTCTGTGATTGCTTGGCCGGTTTAGCCTCTTGCTGCTTCTTCTCGGGCTTCTTCTCCTGCTCGTGTTCCTGCGCGTATGCGGTCGCAATGGCTCCGGGGAGCAAGAACAGCATTGCTGAAGTTAGGATTCTAGTTACCTTCACGGTGTTGCCTCGATTCGATTTCGATATGAACAAGGCAACTCGAAGTCCGCGGCGGAAGATCCATCGAATGTTGAAGCTGAGGAAATCTGATCGACCTTATTTGGTCACAGGTGACCGCTGACAGTCACTGGCAGGACTTGCTCGGAAGGATACAACTTTGCGCTTGGATATACAATAGTAAAGGTATATCTGCATGCAAGTTTCTAAATGGGGCAACAGCTTGGCGGTGCGCCTTCCCGCGGCAGTGGTAGATGCGCTCGGTCTTAAGGAGGGCGATGAGATCGAGATCTCGATCGCGGGGAAGCGGGACTTCAAGGTTGCGCGGGATCAATCGAAAGCGAGAGCTTTAGAGTCCATTCGACGCATGGCGCGCCCTCTCCCTCCGGGATTCAAGTTCGACCGCGACGAGGCCAATGAACGTTAGACCGTTCTTCGACACGAACGTGCTGATCTACGCCTTTGGCGAAGGCGATGTTCGTAACCAGACCGCAAGGGAACTGCTGGGCGACGGCGGCGTGACGGGAGTGCAGGTGCTCAATGAATTCGTGGCGATCGCGCGACGCAAACTTGGCTTCAGTTGGGAGGAGGTCGCGGAAGCGCTCGCTTCGATTCGCGTCCTGTGTCCCTCGGTCATTGCTCTCACTTTGGAGACACATGAGCGCGCGCTAGGAATTGCACAACGATACGGTTACCAGATCTTCGATGCGTTGGTGATTGCGGCCGCGCTGGATGCCGGATCGGGCGCGCTCTACACGGAAGACATGCAAGATGGCCAAAGAATTGAAAATCTAACTATCCGCAATCCGTTCTCAGGCGACGCGTTGACGGGAGGTTAGATTTGGTGGAGGCGGCGGGAGTCGAACCCGCGTCCGAGAAAGCCCGCCGTGAAAAGAACTACGTGCGTTTCCGATTCGGTAGTTGTCGGCCGCCGCATTAGAACCGGCAAGAAAACGGCGGCTTAGCCCGATTGTCGTCAGCCTGCTGCTCCGGACAGAAGCTCTCGGCCCAATCCTTGAAGATGACGCCCGGTGAATGCCGTCAAGGCCCAGCATCCGGGGCGGCTACCTAATTAATTAGGCGGCGTATGCGAACTGTTGATTGGCAGTTCTGGTTTTCCGATCGTTTTACGGGAGCTCGGAACCCGGCACGCCTTCCCACAACGATTCAATCCCGTCGAATCCGTTGCGCCCCCTTCTGGTTCAATGATAACACCCCTGGCTATCTGAACCGGTGCGCCGCGGCTATTATAGGAGATAAAGCATGCCGCCGGCCACGCTCCCGATACCAGGGACCACCAAGCATACGCGCGAAGAGCACGCGCCGCTCTATAACGTCGTGCTGCTCAATGATGACGACCACACCGCCGAGTACGTCCTCGAAATGCTCGAGAAGCTATTCGCCATTGCCGAGGCCCAAGGCTGGAAGCACGTCATTGAAGTCGACAGCACGGGCCGTACGGTGGTGATGACCTGCGATCTTCAGGCGGCGGAATTCGGGCGCGACCAGATTCATGCCTTCGGGGCGGATTGGCGAATCGTGCGATGCAAAGGGTCGATGTCGGCGATCGTAGAGCCGTGCCCGGAAGGCTAATTCACCGGAGTCGGGAAAGTTTTGGAGATGTGATCGTGCCAGGTCAGCGTTTCTTCGTCCACCAAGCTCCACAGCAAGCCGATGCCGGCCGCCAGAAGGCTGAGGAGTCCCGATGCCAGGCGATAGAACCGTTGGGTGCGGGTGGGCCGTTGTCCGTCGAAATTCACCAGCCGTAAACGCGCCCAGCGCTGGCCGGCGGAGTCGCCATTCGCCAGGCACCACAGCACTCGGTAGAACACCACGACGCTGCCGGCCGCGGCCAGGAAGATGGGAGCGGTTTTGGCGTCCAGAACAAATGTGCCCCCGGCCAGGCGGAAGATGATTCCGAAGACGGCCAGCGCCATCAAGACGATGCTTGCATCCGCGGCAGCCGCCATAGCGCGATGCGCCGGAACCGCCACTGGCGCGTCACAATAGATCACGCCGTCCTGGGGCTTGGGCGACCGCGCATGCGTGAACTCAAGCGCCTGCTGGCCTGGAATGAGCTTGCGATGCCTCTGGCGCGGCGCGGCCGGCTGGGTCTTGTGCGGGGGCTGTTGCACCAGGTCCGGCGCAATGGTCTCAAAGGGCACCACGCGAGGCAGTTCGCGCGAAGTGAATAGCGATGGCTGGTACGTGATGGGACGGCGCGGTGTACTGGGCTCAGGCCTGGATTGAGCCGGCGCCGAGCGGCGAACTTCATGGGCGTGTTGCAAAACCGGCGCAGCTCCGGATTGCAAAACCGGCGCGGCTCCTGATTGCAAAACCGGCGCGGCTCCTGATTGCAAAACCGGCGCGGCCGCCGATGAACCCGTGTATACCGGACCCATGCGCAAGCGGCGTCCACACCGTCGGCAACGGTGATCGTCGTCAGCGTTGGCAGATTGGCAGTAGCGGCATTCCATCAAAACCTTCTCCAAAACAAGCGTTCCCAAAAAGTTCCGGTTGCGGACGTCCAGAGATCCATGCTACGGTTTTCGCTTGAAGCCTCGTTCCGTAGCTTCCGAGGACAGCCCTACCGATCAATACCTCAACCAAGAGGTTACCTTCCTTCGTAACATATTTGGGCAAAAATGTCACGAACTTTATTTGGCCGGCTGGGCCTGTATTCTGCTCGTTTTCTGGGTCCTGGCTGCCTTTCCGCTGGCCGCTCAGGTTCCTCCACCGCAGCTGCCCAACGCCGCCGTAACTCCGCCCCCGCCCGCCACACCCGCGCCCAACGCGGCCAATCCCGACCAGCGGCTGGGTTACGTCCGGGCAGGCGCGCCCAATCCCTTCGACTACGATGTCGCCTCCGACACCCAGGAAGTGGACGGCGATCTGCGCCACTTGCGCGGGCATGCGCACCTGGAGAGCATCGACAAGAAGTTCGACGCCGACCTGGTGGACTATAACGAGGATACCGGCGACGTGGAGGCGTGGGGCAACATCCGCTACGAGAATTTCCTGGACGGCACCAAGCTTTTCTGCGATCACCTCACCTACAACGTCAACACCGAGAGCGGCATCTTCTACAACGTCAAAGGCACCTCGGCGCCCACCATCATCTCGCGGCCCGGCCTGCTCACCACCAACAACCCGTTCTATTTCGAAGGCCAGTGGGGCGAGCGCCGCGATGGCAAATACGTTATCCATGACGGCTTTGTCACCGATTGCAAGATTCCGAAACCTTGGTGGCGGCTCACCAGCACCAAGTTCGATATCGATCCCAACAATCGGGCCATCACCCATCGTGCCGTGTTTCACGTCAAGAAAGTGCCCATTTTCTATTTCCCGTACTATTACAAATCGCTTAAGAAGCTGCCGCGCCAGAGCGGTTTCATGACGCCCAACATCGGGCACAGCTCCACCTTCGGTGAAATGTTCGGCCTGGGCTATTATTGGGCCATCAACCGAAGCTACGATACGCTGGCTCGGATGCAATACTTCACGTCGCGGGGACCCGCCGAGACCATCGAATTCCGCGGCAAAGTGCGTCCTGGCACCGATTTCAGCTTCAACGTCTATGCGGTGCAAGATCGCGGTATCAATATCGGCGGCGGCGTTATCCAGAAGCAAGGCGGTGAAGAATTCACCTTCGACGGCCACTCCGATCTGGGAGACGGCTGGATTGCGCGAGTGCATCTGGACGAGCTGAGCTCCTTCCTGTTCCGGGAAGCTTTCAGCCAATCGTTCCACGAGACCATTTTTTCAGAAACGCATTCGGTGGGATATGTGATGAAGCACTGGTCGAGCTTTACCTTCGATGTGGCGGCTACCCGCGACGAGGAGTATGAAGACAGCTTCTCGCCCAACGACCGCATCATCATCAAGAAGCTGCCGGTGGCGGAATTTCTGAGCCGCGACCGCCAAATTCTGGACGGCCCGGTGCCGCTCTGGTTTTCGCTCAATAGCAGCGCGGGTTTCGTGGATCGCACGCAGATCGAGCTTCACACGCCCGCATTCGTCGACCGCCTGGATGTCAATCCCGAAATCACCACCGCATTCCATTTCGGCGACTTCAGTTTGACCGGCAGTTTCGGCGTGCGTGAGACCGAATACGGCGCCAGCTTCGTAAGCGGCCTGGTATCGACCCAATCCCTGCTGCGCAGCGACCGAGAGGTGCGTATCACCCTGATCCCGCCGTCGTTCGAGAAGATTTACGACTCGCCCAGATGGCTGGGCGGCGTCAAGGTGAAGCACGTCATAGAGCCGCGCGTAGAGTACCACTTTGTGGACGGCATCAACGACTTTAGTCGCATCATCCGCTTCGATGAGAACGACTTGGTGTCGGACAGCAACACGCTGACCCTTTCGCTGGCCAATCGCTTCTTCGTGAAGGACAAAGACGGTAACGTAAGCGAGCTTTTCAGCGTGGAGGTGGCGCAAAGCCGTTACTTCAATCCAACCTTTGGAGGAGCGGTGATTCCAGACCAGTACAACGTGGTGCAGGATTCCGAGGAACTGGACGGATATACGTTCTTGAACGGTCCGCGGCGCTACTCGCCTATCGTTTCCGCTTTGCGCTTTCAGCACATCATCGGCTTTGAATGGCGCGTGGACTACGATCCGCTACTGGGCCGGATCAGCAACACCACCTTCAACGGGAGTATCCGGCTCGCCAACCGGTATCTGTTCGGTGTCGGCCACAGCGAGATCAATAACTTTCCGGACGTCGTTCCCCCCAGCAATCAGATCAACTTTCTCCTGGCCCTCGGCAATCGAAACCGCAAGGGCTGGAATGCCGCTGTGAATGCGTTCTACGACCTGCACTACCATGTTCTGGAATTCGGCACTACCGAGATTAGCTACAACACGGACTGTTGCGGCATCAGCGCCGAATACCGGCGTTATAATTTCGGAATACGCGACGATACGCAATATCGGCTTTCATTCACCATCGCCAATATCGGCTCATTCGGGAATATGCGCAAGCAGGAAAACATTTACTAGCGCGAGTAGTTCAAAACCATGCCTCACTCCGATCGCAAAGCCGCCATCGGATCGCCTCGCGACGCGCGCCGGGCGGGGATGTAGCTGGCCAAAAGCGCGAGCGATCCCAGCAGCAACACGCCCGCGAGCAATGGCAACCCATCGCGCGGGCTCGCGCCATAGATCAAATTTGCAAGGACGGGAGAAAGCGCGTAGTAAATGATCAAGCCGATCGCCAACCCCACGGAGGTCAACTGCAAGGCTCGTGCCAGAATCCAGCGAACGATGTCGCGCGGCGTAGCGCCGAGAGCCATGCGAACCCCAATTTCCTGAGCTCTCTGCGACGCCGAATAAGAGACCACGCCGTACACACCCACCGCCGCCAACAACACAGCGATCGCGGCGAAGGCCGCGGCCAGCAATGAATTGAAGCGCGGCTTGTCGTTCAAGGCCGCAATACGATCCTGGATGCTCCGAAGGTCGGCCATGGACTGCCGGTTCCAGCCCGGTTCACGCAGGGCCGCGCGCACCGAGGGCGCCAGGGTGTCCGGATCGTGCGTGGTCCGCAGCATCACATAGATGTTTGGCCACGTGGTTTGTGCGTAGGGCAAATATATTTCGAGCGACTCCTCCGCGCCGCGCGTCAGGTAGCGGATGTCGCCCGCCACGCCCGCGATTTCCCGGGCTTCCGGCGTGGATTTCCCCAGACTGGTGACCATGATCTCGCGGCCGATCGGATTCTGCCCCGGGAAAAAGCGCCGGGCGAGCGAACTACTCACGATGGCAACTAAAGGCGCACCATCCCGATCATGGTCGTCAAACGCGCGGCCTTCCACGAGAGGGATTCCGAGCGTCCGGAAATAGGAGCCGTCGATCAAATCGCACGCAGCGGTCGGGCGCTCGGATGGCGGCGCCGACGAACCGGGCAAACTGAAATGCTGGCCAGTGAGCAGAAAGCCGTCGATCGGAAGATTCGTACTGGCGCCCACTCCGGTGACGCCGGGCAGCGCGGCCAGACGGTCCATCAACGCCCGATAGTAGGCGGCCATCGAGGCAGTATCGGGAAAATCGGACCGCGAAAAAGACACGCGGAAGCTGAGCACGTGGTCCGGAACAAATCCCCGATTTTCTTTTTGAAGCCACAGCAGGCTGCGCGCCATCAGCAGTGCGCCGGCCAGCAGCACCAGAGACAAGGCGGTCTCAGAAATTACCAGTGCGTTACGCGATGTGCTGCCGCGGCGCGTGTTGATGGAACTTCGGCCCGACTCGCGCACGGCCTGATTCAAGTCTCCACCGAGCAACTGGCGTGAGGGAAGCAGCCCAAACAGAAGGCCGGTGAGCGCGGTCACCGCGCCCGTGAACGCCAGAACGCTGCCGTTGACGGCTGCGGCGTTTTCCAGGCCCGGCAGATCCACTCCTTTCAGCGCGATCAGCAGACGCACACCGGCATAAGCGATCGCAAGGCCGCCGATGCTGCCCGCTAGCGCAAGCAGCATTGTCTCTGTCAGCAACTGGCGAATCAACCGGAAGCGGCTGGCGCCGAGCGCCGCGCGGATCGCGATTTCCTTCGACCGAATCTCAGCTCGCGCCAGGAGCAAATTCGCGACGTTGACGCAGGCGATCAGCAGCACCAATCCCACTGCTGCCAGAAGCGCAGCGATGGTGGCTCGCAGCTTGCCGACTCCGTAGTCCTGGAGCGGCGTGACCATCGCGGACCAACCTCGGTCCATGTCGGGAAGCTCCGATTCCAAACGCTTGGCCACCGTCTGCATTTCGTGATTCGCTTCTTGAATCGTCACCGTCGGCTTCAGGCGTCCCAAGACGCCCATGCTGTTCAAACGCAGGCTCGAAGTGCTATCGAAATACAGCGGCGTCCAGACATCGATCCCCTTCAGCGCGAGCGATTCGTCGAAATTCGGAGCAGCCACGCCGATCACGGTGTAGGATTGCCCGTTCATCTGGATTGCAGTTCCGAGCGCGCGAGCGCCTCCCGCGAATTCACGCCGCCAGAGGCCGTAGCTCAAGACGGCGACGTGATTTTGATCGGAGGACTCCTGGCCTGCGAGAAATTCGCGGCCGAGCACCGGTTCGAGGCCAAGCGCCGAAAAGAATCCCCGCGAGACCTCCGCGCCCAGGAGCTGATGCGATTCACCGCGGCCGCGATAGTTGAGAAACAGAGTGCGCATTCCAAGCAGCCGCTCGAACGACTTGGTCTGCTTCGACCATTCCAGGTAATTGGCTCCTGAAACGGCGGCCTCTTTGCCGCTGGGAGGTTTCTGCCATACCAGGACCAAGCGATTCGAGTCGCGATATGGCAAGGGATGCAGCACCACCGCCTCGAACACACTGAACATCGCGGTATTGGCGCCGATGCCTAGCGCCAGCGTCACAATTGCAGATACACAAAAGCCGGGCTGCCGCGCGAGCGAACGAAGCGCGTATCGAAGTTCGTGCACTTATGGAAAATGCTAGCGCATTTCCCGGAGAATCGGGGTTTATTCCTCTTCTTCTTCCTCGCCGGTCTTCGCGGCCTTGGCGGCGGCGATGACTTTATCGGCCTGGAGCTGCGGCACGTAATCGTAGTGATCGAACTCCATTTGATAGGAGGCCCGACCCTGCGTCATCGAAATGAGATCGTTCTGATACGTGAGCATTTCCGACATCGGGACCTGCGCGCGGATAATCTGGGTGGCGCCCTTGATGTCCATGCCCTGAATGCGGCCGCGACGGCTGTTGAGGTCGCCCATCAGGTCGCCCGCGTATTCCACCGGAGCTTGGATCTCCACATTCATGACCGGCTCCAGCAGCGCCGGTTTCGCCAGCTGCATTCCGGCTTTGAATGCTTTACGGGCGGCGAGTTTAAACGCCATTTCGGATGAATCGACGTCATGATACGAACCGTCATACACCGTCACCTTGAAATCGACCACCGGATATCCAGCCAGGAAGCCGTTCGCGGCCGCTTCCACAATTCCTTTTTCCACGGCCGGGATGAAATTGCGTGGGATGGCCCCGCCGAAAACCTCGTTGGCGAACTCGAATTTCGAGCCGCGCGCCAGAGGCTCTATGCGAATCCAGCAATCGCCGAACTGTCCGTGACCGCCGGTTTGTTTCTTGTGCCGTCCCTGCACTTCGGATCTACCTCGGACGGTTTCGCGATAGGGGATCTTCGGCGCGTGCAGCTCGACATCCACTCCATAGCGCTTCTTCAGACGGCTGACGATTACTTCCACGTGCTGTTGTCCGCTGCCCGCCAGCAGGAATTCCTTGGTCTGGGGATCGCGATAGAAGCGCAGCGACTGATCCTCTTCCAGAATGCGCTGCACCGCGTTGCCAAGGCGATCTTCATCCTGCCGGCTCTTGGCCGAAATCGCAAAGGCGATGGAAGGCTCGGGCAAGTGCACCGGGTAGTAGCTGATGATAGACGGTTTGTCGCACAGCGTATCGCCAGTAACGGTTTCTTTGAGCTTCGCCACCGCGCCGATGTCGCCGGCCCGAATGTCGGTCACCGGCTGGAGGGTCTTTCCTTCCAGGCAGCCCACGTGCGCCAGGCGCTCTGTTGCCCCGCTGCGGGCGTTCACCAGATTGGCGTCGTTCTTGATGACGCCCGAGATCACTTTGAAATACGTGACGCGGCCAGCGAACGGATCGGCTATGGTCTTAAAGACAAATGCCGAGACCGGTTCGGTGTCCTTGATGGAGCGCTGCACTTCGGCGCCGCCATTGATCTTGCCGGGGATGGGCTCGTGTTCAGTGGGCGCGGGAAAGTTTTCAACCACGAAGTTCATCAACAGATCGGACCCCATGTTGTGCAGCGCCGAGCCGCACAGCACCGGATAAATGCGGCGCTCGCGGATCGCCTGCCGGAGGCCATCCATGATGTGCTCCACAGGAAGCGTTCCTTTTTCGAAGAACTCCTCCATCAGAGCGTCATTGCCCTCGGCTACCATTTCGACCAGCGCTTCGTGAGCCTTCTGCGCTGCCTCGGCCAGATCCTCGGGAATCGCGCCTTCCTTGCCCTTTCCGTCGCCGTCCGAGGTGAACGTATAGGCCTTCATGCGAATCACGTCGACTACGCCTTTGAATTCCTTCTCCGCGCCAATGGGAAGCTGCACGGGAATAGCGAGGCGGCCGAAGACCTGCTGTACGCTCGTGAGTGCGCGGTCGAACGAGGAACGCTCGCGATCCAGTTTGTTAATGAAGATGGCGCGCGGCAGATTGAACTCGTCGGCGAAGCTCCACACCTTTTCGGTTTGGACCTCGACACCGGCGACGCCATCCACCACCACCAGCGCGGCGTCCGCGGCGACGAGAGCGGCTTTGGTGTCGTTGAGAAAAATATTGAAGCCAGGCGTGTCAATGAGATTGATTTTCTTCTTGGCCCATTCGGCGAAAGCGAGGCCGGTGGAGATGGTCAGCTTGCGCTGGATCTCCTCGTCGTCGAAATCGGTGACGGCGTTGCCTTCATCCACGCGCGTCAGGCGATTGGTGGCCCCGGCGGTGTACAAGAAGCCAGAGGCCAGCGTGGTTTTGCCGCTATGTCCATGACCGATAAGGGCGATGTTTCTAATGTCGGAACCTTCGTATACTTTCACTCAGTTTCACTCCACTTGAAATATCAAGACGCATCCTATCACATTAAGAAACGGTTAATTTGCTAATCTCTAGCTGCCATGCCTGCCAGTGATTTCGCCCAGCGCCGCGCGGCTTTCCGGAAGCTCCATGAGAGCGGCTGTTTCGTGATTCCCAATCCCTGGGACGTTGGAACGGCCCTTTATCTGCATCATCTTGGATTCCAAGCCCTGGCCACCACCAGCGCCGGTTTCTCGTTTTCGGCCGGTTTGCCGGATGCCGATTGGGCCGTTTCGCGCGATCTGGTGCTGAAACATATTGCGGAGATCGTGTCGGCGACCGACTTACCCGTGAATGCCGATTTTGAGTCGGGCTACTCGCATGAGCCCAAGGGCGTCGCAGCCAACGTGCGGCTGTGCGTTGAGACCGGCGTGGCCGGAGTGTCGATTGAAGACGCCACGGGCGATCGCGAGAAGCCGTTATACGATCTTGGGTTGGCCGTGGAACGCATCCAGGCTGCGCGTTCCGAGATCGGCGAAGCCTTGCTCGTTGCCCGGGCTGAGTGCTTTCTCGTCGGGCATACGGACCCGCTCCGGGAATCGATTCGGCGGTTGCAGGCATACGCCGAGGCTGGGGCGGACGTGCTGTATGCGCCGGGCGTGCGGGAGCGCGCGGACATCCGGGCGATTGTCGAGGCGGTCCATCCGAAGCCGGTGAACGTATTGGCGCCCGCGGGCCTGAGGGTGAGCGATCTCGCGGAGTTAGGCGTGCGGAGGGTGAGTGTCGGGTCGTCGCTGGCCCGCGCGGCGTGGACCGGGTTTATCCGAGCCGCGAAATTGATCGCCGAAGAGGGCAGCTTCGCGGGGCTGGAGGGTGGTGTGCCGTATTCGGAATTGAACGAATTCTTCCGAGGTGTCGCGAAATAGCGCGTAGCGCACACACGAGTTTGTGCGCCACAAGGCTATTTTCCCAGCCAGTGCAGCGGCGCCGTCGTCAGCCACGGCACGTACGTGATCAGTAGCACGCTTCCCGCCAGGATCAATAGAAACGGCAGCGTGGCCCAGATGATGGTCCCCATCGGTTTCTTGAAACGGTAGGCCGACAAGAACAAGTTGATGCCCACCGGAGGGTGCAAGTATCCGAGTTCCAGGTTCGCGATGAAGATCACCCCCATCTGCACCGGATCGATGTGATACGCCGCCGCCAACGGCTTTAGCAGCGGCACCACTACCAGGATCGCCGCGAAAATATCCATCAACGCGCCCACAACCAGCAGCGCGGCGTTGAGCAGCAGCAGGAACAGGTACTTCGACTGCACGTTGGACTGCACCCAATCGATCAGGCGCGACGGAACCTCGGCGTCCACAAGGTAATTGGTGAAGCCGAGCGCGACGCCCAGGATCAGCAGGATGCCGCCCACGATGGTGGCGCATTCGACGAAAACCTCCCCCAGGTCGCGAGTCAACTTAAGATCGCGGTACACGAACACTTCCACGAAAAACGCGCAGAAAGCCGTGAGGGCCGCGGCCTCGGTCAGCGTGCCGAACCCTCCGAACAAACCCACGATCATGATCACCGGCAGCGCCAGCTCCCATTTGGCGCTCCACACAGCGGCGCTGGCTTCACGCCAGGAGAACGGATCGCGCACGGCGTCGCTCTTGATGCCCATGCGAATGCCCACGAACGCGATGCACGATATCATCAGCAGCTCGGGCAGCGTGGCGCCGATGAAGAGCCGGTCGATAGGCGTCTGCGAATACACGCAGTAGAGAATCGCGGGAACGCTGGTGGGAAACAGCAGGCCGAGCGAGCCGGAGGCCGTCAGCAGTCCGATGGAAAAGTTTTCGGGATAGCGCGTCTTGATGAGCATGGGCACCAGCAGGCCGCCCAGCGATAAGATCGTCAGGCCGGATCCGGCAAAGGTGAACACCGTGCAGATGGCGACAGTCGCGATGGCGAGCCCGCCCGGAATCCAGCTAAAAAGCGCCGTGAACACGCGCAGCAGCCGTTTCGTCGCGCCGCCCTGCACCATGAAATATCCGGCGAGTGTGAACAGCGGAATGGATGGCAGCAAAGGAGACGCCACCAGCCGGTACATCTCCACGGGCACCGACGCCACCGGCGTGGCGCTGCTCCAGAAAAGCAAAAGCGCGAGGCCGCCGAAGACCGCGAAGATCGGGAGGCCAAGAAATATCGCGAGCGTGAGTAGGGCGAAAGAAAGCGGCAGGACGCCGAACGTACCCACTGGTATCACGTAACCGAACAGCGCCGGAACGAAGAGGCCGAGAGCAGCAATGGCGCGGCCTAACCAACCAGGGCTTGCGTTCCAAACGGCGCGAAGCGCGATGACGGTGAAGCCCACCAGCATGATTGCGAGCGCGGTCCACTTGGGAAGGCCGGGAAGAAGATAGCTTCCGGATTCGCGTTCGCTGCGAACGAAAACCCAGCTGGCGTAAGCCAGGCACGTGGAGACGGCGGCCAGCGCGGCGCTCCAGAAGATTTTCGCCGGCGCGATCCAGGATTCCGGAAGGAAGCTGCTGGAGGAGAGGCCCAGCAGCCGGCCCGATCGCGAGGCCAGCATGCCGCCCAGCATTCCGATCCACAGCGTGAGCTGTTGCACCACCACCGCCGATCCGGGAATCCCCGGCCAGCGGAATTGCCGCGAGATCATTTCGATGACAGGCAGCGACGTCATGAGCGAGAGCGCCAGAATTGAAAACGAATCTTCGAAGATTTGGAATGGCGTGGCGCGCGCTGGAGTTTCCTGCGGAGGTAGGGTTGCGCTCACGTGGTGGCGCTCACTGTATGGCTGCGACCGCCGCCGGGTGGTGCGTCTTGCGATACTCGTCGCGCAGCCGCTTCACTTCATCGAACAGATCGGCCGGCACCACCGGACCGCGGAGCTTCGGCCAGATGCCTTCAGCCAGCGCCCGCCACTCGGCCACCGCTTTGGCATCGGCATGAACGACGTTGAGTCCAAACTGCTGCATCAAGGGAATGGAACTCGCCTCCGACTTGCGGATCTCCTCGCGTAGCGCGACGCCCGCGGTGCGCGCCGACTGCATCATTTCCTTTTGCACCGGCGCCGGAATGGTGTCCCAAACATCTTTCGAAATTACGGTTGCACCCACCAGCTGAGCGAACTGAACGTCCAGCATGTTCTTCGCGCCGCCGAACCACTGGTTGCTCAATGCCACTAGCGGAGGCGCTTGGAAAGCTTCGATGAGCCCGGTTTGCAGGCCGGTGAGAATATCGGTCGCGGCTAGCGAAACGGGCTGAAAGCCGTTGATTTTATAAAGCTCGAACGTGGAGTTGTCGCCCTGCAAAACGCACAGCTTCATACGGCGAATCTCCGCCGGCCGCGACGCGGGTTGTTTGGTGAAGAAGTGCACCCAGCCGGCGTCGCCCCAATTCAGAACGATAAAGCCGCGCTGTGCGAGTCCTTTTTCCAGGCGGTCCGAGATGTGGTCGCGAACGTAGTCCAGCTCTTCGTAGGAGGAGAGCATCATGGGAACCTGCAGCGCCGCAACGGCCGCGTCGATCCCGCTGAGACCTGCGCCCGAGAGCGCCACCGCCTGCAGCTTCTTGATGCGCAGCTTCTGGACCATTTCGGGCTCGTCGCCCTGCTCGCCGCCGGGATAAATCTTCAGCTCGATTTTTCCGCCGGACGCTTTCTTCCATTCCTCGCCCATATTGAGCAGGATTTCGTGCCAGCGGGAGCCTTTTGGAACCAGAGTGCCAAGCCGAATAACGGTTTGCGCGGGAAGGGACGCCGATAGCAGAACGCCGAGCAGAACGGCACGGACCATCTAAAGCAATGGTAGCGCAATCGCCTGAGCGCTTCCCACGAACCATTTTGGAATATATAATTGCACCAATATGCTCCCCCGAATGATCCTGATTCTCTCGGTCGCGCTACTTCTGCCAGCCCAGCAGGAGCAGCTGCCGGTGCAACAGCGCAGCACCCCCGACGTTGCCCCCGAAGATGTCCGCCTGCCCAGCGGCAAATTGCAGCGTGAGGAAATCCTGAAGTACGATTATAAAAAATCGCTCGACGACGCCCGCGCTCTCTCCAAATTAGCCGACGAGCTCAAGCTGGATATGGAGAAGAACGATTACAACGTCCTCTCGCTGGCCACCTTGAAAAAGGTGGACGAGATCGACAAGCTGGCCAAGCGCATCCACGACCGGCTGAAGCGCTTTTGATGTGTTACGCTGGAGCGTTTGGCATCTTTCATGCTCCCCACACGCGAAAAAGCGCAATTGATGAGCGCCTCCGAGATTGACCGCACGCTGGTCCGGCTGGCCCATGAAATTCTGGAGAAAACGGAAGACCTTCACAAGCTGGCCTTCATCGGAATCCGGCGGCGCGGCGTCCCTCTGGCTATTCGTCTCGCCGACAAGATTAAGAACCTCGAAAATCTCACGGTCCCGGTCGGGTTTCTGGATATCAACCTCTACCGCGACGATCTTTCCACGGTCTCGGAAAAACCGGTTCACAGCGCCACCGAGATCAGCTTCCCGGTAACCGGCAAAGACATCATCCTGGTGGATGACGTGCTCTACACCGGCCGCACTATTCGCGCGGCGCTCGATGCGCTGTTCGACAAAGGCCGCCCATCGCGCGTGCAATTGCTGGTGTTAATCGACCGCGGCTGGCGGGAGCTCCCCATTGAGGCTCGCTATGTTGGCCGCATGGTGCAGACCAGCGCCAATGAGATCATTGAAGTAAAGCTCCAGGAAATCGATCAGCACGACAAAGTGCTGTTGGTGGAGAAGACCTAAGGACGCGTCATGCCCAGTGGACTGTTGGGAATCGAGCCGCTGGATCGAGTCGAGATCGAAGCCATCCTCGATCGCGCCAAGAGTTTTCAGCCCCAGCAGACGGCCCGGCGCAAATCGGATCAGCTGCGCGGCCGCATGATCGTCAATCTGTTTTTCGAGGCCTCCACGCGCACTCGCACCAGTTTCGAAATCGCCGCCAAGCGCCTGGGCGCGGACGCCATCTCAATCACGGCCACGGGCTCCAGCGTTTCCAAGGGCGAATCTCTGGTGGACACGCTGAACACCCTGGGCGCCATGCACCCCGACGCTATCGTGATGCGCCACGCAGCTTCCGGCGCTCCGCACTTTCTGGCCCGCCATTTAGTGGAGACGCCCATCATCAACGCCGGCGACGGCACGCACGAACATCCCACCCAAGCGCTGCTCGACGCCCGCACCATTCTCGACCGGCGTCCCACGCTGGAAGGCCTGCGGGTGGCCATTATCGGCGATATCGCGCACAGCCGCGTCGCGCGCTCCAACATGTATCTGCTGTCCAAATTCGGCGCGCAAATCGTGCTGTGCGGACCAGCCACTTTGCTGCCGCCCGAGCTCGCGCAGCTGGCGCCCGGCATCACGCTGACGCACAAGATCGAAGACGCCATTCGCGGCGCGGACGTCATCATGATGCTGCGGGTGCAACTCGAGCGCCAGCACGAGCCCGGCTTTTCCGCGAATGAATATTTTCAGTTCTACGGATTGCGGCTCGAACACATGAGCCTGGCCAAGCCCGACGCCATCGTCATGCATCCGGGGCCCATCAATCGCGGCCGGGAGATCTCGTCGGAAGTGGCCGATTCGCAGCGTTCCGTCATTCTCAATCAGGTGGAAAATGGGATCGCGGTGCGCATGGCCGTGCTGGAACGGATTCTAGGAAATTGATGTCGAAACTTGTCATTCGCAACGGCCGCGTGATGGACCCGGCCAGCGGTTTGGATGCGGTTCGCGACGTCGCGATCGAAGACGGCCGCATCGTGGCAATCGGCGAGGATCTCGCGCTTCCCGGCGCCGGCGAGCTGGACACCTCGGGACTTATCGTCGCGCCCGGCTTTATCGACATGCACGTCCATCTGCGCGAACCGGGTTTTGAATACGCCGAGACCATCGAAAGCGGATCGCGCGCCGCCGCGGCGGGAGGCTTCACCTCCATCTGCTGCATGCCCAACACGTCGCCGGTGAATGACAGCGCCACCGTTACCAGCTACATCAAGGAGCGCGCCGAGCGTCACGCCATCGTGAATGTTTTCCCAATCGGCGCCATCACTAAGAACAGCGCCGGCGAAGAACTCGCCGCCATTGGATTGATGAAAGCTGCCGGCATCGTCGCCATTTCCGATGACGGCCGTCCGGTGATGAATGCCCGCGTGATGCGACGCGCCATGGAGACCGCGCGATCCTTCGGCCTTCCCGTGATCGATCATTGCGAGGATCTGCATCTGAGCGCGGGCGGCGACATGAACGAGGGCGTCGCGAGCGTGCGCCTCGGCCTGCGCGGTATTCCGGCGTCTTCTGAAGACGTCATGGTGGCCCGCGATATCCTGCTGGCCGAGCTAACCGGCGCGCGTTTCCATGTCGCTCACATTTCGTCCAGGCATTCCGTCGAAATGGTGGCGTTCGCAAAGGCCCGCGGCTTGGCCGTCACATGTGAAGCCACTCCGCACCACTTCGCTCTCGCCGACGACGCGATGCCTCCCTACGACAGCAACTACAAAATGAAACCGCCGCTGCGCTCCCGGTGCGATCTCGGCGCAGTCACCGAAGGCATCGTCTCCGGCGCCGTGGACGCCATCGCCACCGATCACGCGCCCCACGCCGGCAGCGAGAAAATGCAGGAGTTCGAGAAGTGCCCGTTCGGCATTCTCGGTCTTGAGACTGCGATCGGCGTGACGTTGGATCGCCTGGTCCATAGCGGCAAAATCACAGTGATGCGCATGCTGGAGCTGTTCACCACCGGTCCCGATCGGGTGCTCAATCTGAATCGCGGACGCCTCAGCGTTGGCGCGCCGGCCGATCTCACCATCCTCGACCTCGAACGCGCCTGGACGTACGACGTCAACCGTTCGGCTTCGAAGAGCCGGAACTCGCCTTTTCATGGTCATAGTTTTCGCGGCGGCCCCGTCGCGACTATCGTCAACGGCCGAATTGTCTGGACAGCCGACGGTGTGGGACTTATCAGCCGGGGCTCCGCCAGCCTGGCCGTCCCCCGCGCCTCGCAATAGAGTACAGTTACTAAAGACTTGCACCCTTCCTATCGACCACGGGAGATTACCGGCCGCAACGCTCGCGGCGGTTGCATCTGGTATTTGATCGTCGCGCTGGTGTTGTTCATCGCGGCGCGCTGGCTGTGTTCCTGGGCGATCGATTATCAATGGTGGAAAGAGATGGGCCAGTTGCGCACCTGGTTCAGCATCCTGGCCTATAGCCTGGTCCCCACCACCGGCGCCACCATCCTCGCTTTCGCTATTTTCTGGACCGCCCACACGCTCGCGCTCAAACGCGCGCACACACGGCTCTCCGATCATCCGCTGTACGCGCGCATCACGGCGCTCGGAATATTTTTTATCGCCCTGGCGATCTCGCTTTCCACACTGGACACCTGGACCGTCGTTCGATATTTCGGCGGACGCGATCTGGGCGGGGCGGCCACGGCCTGGCGCGATCCGGTCTTCGACAATCCGCTGTCCTTCTATCTTTTCAAGATTCCGTTTTATTCCGACCTGCTCGGGCTGGTGCTCGGCATCGTCGTTTTGGGAGCCCTGATTTACTGGATCGCTGAGCGCGGCTGGCAAATCCGCGACCGCGTGGGCGATTGGAAAAACGTGCAGGAGATCAGCCTCTCCGAGATGGGTCTCTCGGGCGCGTTGGGAAGCAAGTTCCTGCGGGGCCTCGGCGCCGTATTTCTGCTAGCCATGGCCGCGCGCTTCTTCCTGGCGCGCTACGGACTGTTGCTCAACGAGCACGGCAGCTTCATGGTCGGCGTCGACTACGTCGATCAGAACATTGTTCTTCCGCTGCAGTGGCTGCAAATCGCCGGCTGCGTGGTCGCGGCCATTGCGCTCGCGGTGGCCCGATGGCGAACGGCGCTCGTGGTGCTCGTGGGCGCTATCCTTCTGCGCAACGTCATTCCGCCCGCCGTCGGCGCATTCTATGTGCGGCCCAACGAGATTTCGATCGAGCGGCCGTTCATCCAGCGGCACATCGCCGCCACGCGCTCGGCGTTCGGCATTGATGACCGCACCAGCGAGGTGAATTTTGCCGCGGTGTCCGACGAGCGCATCGATTTCAAGCAGCACCAGCCGCTGCTCGATAACGTTCGGCTATGGGATTGGCACGCCTTCCATGACGCCATTACGCAGCTCCAGCCCTATCGCCCGTACATCTATACCGATACTGACGTCGATCGATATATCGTAAATGGCCAGCTCCGCCAGATGATGCTGTCGCCGCGCGAGCTGGATTTAACGCAGCTCGGCGAAGCCGGAGGACGCTGGATCAATTCGCACTTCATCTACACGCACGGCTACGGAATCGTGATGGCGGAGGCCAACACTGTTTCACCGAACGGTCTGCCGGAGCTGATCATCAAGGATGCGCCGCCGGTGATCAGCCTGCCCGGGCTGAAGCTAACGCGTCCCGAGCTTTACTATGGCGAGAATGTGCAGGACCCGGTGTTCGTGCATACCGCGCAAGCCGAATTCGATTATCCTTCGGGCGACCGCAACGTTGAGACGCACTATGAGGGCAAGGGCGGTTTTCCGATTTCCTCGTTCCTGCTGCGCGGCGCCGCGGCAGTCGCGCAGGGAGACTTTAACATCCTGCTCACCGGCTATCTGACCTCCGACAGCCGCATGATGATTCGCCGGAATGTGACGGCGCGCTTGAGTGCGCTGGCCAATTTCCTGACCTGGGACCCCGATCCCTACCTGGTTCTGACGGACTCCGGACGCCTGACCTGGATCGTCGACGGCTACATGACATCGGATCTGCATCCCTATTCGGCGCACGTGGGCCTGGATAGTATCGGCGAGGTTAACTACATTCGCAATTCCGTGAAGGCCACGGTCGATGCCTACGACGGCACGGTGCATTTCTACGTTTTCGAGCCGGGCGACCCGCTCTTGCAGGCCTATCGGAATCTGTTCCCCGACCTGTTCGAGGACTCTTCGGCGATGCCCGCCGATCTGCGCCGCCACGTCCGTTATCCGGAGCTGATTTTTCGCGTGCAGGCCGACATTTATCGCCTGTTCCACATGCGCGACCCCGACACGTTTTACAACAAATCCGACGCCTGGGACACCGCGAAGTTCACCAATGAACAGGGCGGCACGCCAGGACCGCTGGCCCCCACCTACGTTGTGGCCACTCTGCCCGGCGAATCCAAGCCCGAGTTTCTCCTGTTGACTCCGTTTACGCCCCGCAATCGCGACAACCTGATCGGACTAATGATGGCGCGCTGCGATGGAGAACATTTAGGCGAGAAAGTGGTTTTGCTGCTTTCCAAACAGGAAATCATTCTCGGCCCCATGCAGATAGAAGCGCGCATCAACCAGGACCAGAACATCTCCAAGGACCTGACGCTCTGGAACCAGCAGGGCTCCCAAGTTCTGCGCGGCCAAATGCTGGTGCTGCCAATGGGAAAGACCTTTTTGTATGTCGAGCCGATCTACATTCAGGCTTCGCAAGCCAAAATGCCGCAATTGAAGAAGGTCGCGCTCGCGATGGGGAATAACCTGGTGTACGCCGACACCTATCAGCAAGCTTTGGCGCAGCTGGCTGGAGAAAAATTACCGTCAACGCCCGAAGCCACGCCGGCGGGGCAGCCCACGACATCGTCCACCGCGCCCGCGCCTTCTTCGGGCCAGCCTGATTCGCGCAGTCAACCCGACTCGAGAATCGGGCAAATCCGGCAGCATCTCGAACGTTATCGACAATTGGTGTCGCAAGGGAAGCTTTCCGAAGCCGGCAAAGAACTGGAAGCGATCCAGAGCTTAGTGGGTCAATAGCCGGTCCGTATATTCCCAAAGCCGCTCGGCCACGGCATCGTCCTGCGCGAGTTTCGACGGCTCGACGGACTTACATTTGTAGTAGTAGAGGCCAGTGGTCTTTGCGACATCGTCCGAGGACGCTAAGTACACGATGGTCTCGGCGCCTTTCTCGGGCGAGATCGCGAAGAGTTTCATGAGTCCGATGATGTGCGCCATCGCGCCGCCGGTGCCATCGCCAAAGCGGGTCTTGACGAATCCCGGATGCAGACTGTTGGTGGTGACACCGGTTCCAGCCAGCCGCCGCGCCAGGACTCGAGTGAACAAAATATTGCAGAGCTTCGAGCGCGAATAAGCCGGGAACGATTTGTAGTCGTGCTGGTATTGCAGGTTGTCGAAATCGAGCGTGGCGCGATAGTGAGCATGCGAAGAGGTGTTAACGATCCGCGAGGGGGCTGAGGCGATCAGACGCTCTTTCAAGCCGTCTGTCAGCACGAAGTACGAGAGGTGGTTGGTGGCGAGGGTGAGCTCCAGGCCGTCAGCTGATACCTGGCGTTTGCCGAACATCGCGCCGGCATTGTTGATCAGCACGTCGATGCGCGGCTCGGCCGCGGCGATCTCCTTTGCAACTCGTGTCATCTCTGCGAGGCGCGAGAGATCGCCGTAATGAACGCTGTGTTTCGCGCCAGGAGCAATTTCTCGCAGACGGGCCAGCACGGCCCCTCCGCGGCTCTGGCTGCGCGCCACCAGGACCATGCGCGCGCCCATCGCTGCAAGTCTTTCCGCGGCTACCTGTCCGATGCCGGAGGTGCCGCCGGTAATGACCACTGTTTTTCCTTGCATGGCTGCTGGACAGTGTACCCTAATTGGGGATGCGCATCGGGGCCATTTGCATGGCGGCATTGCTGCTGTCAGCGTGCCACAAGGAACCGCCGAAGGTAGTCGTGGTTCCGGAGGTCTTTCGCGTCAAGTTCCAAACCTCGCAGGGCGATGTTATCGTTGAGGCGCACCGCGCCTGGGCGCCGCGCGGAGTGGACCGCTTCCACGAACTGCTTCGGATGCATTACTTCGACCAAGGCCGTTTTTTCCGCGTAGTCCCGGGCTTTATCGCGCAGTTCGGCGTGCATCGCGACTTCAATGTCCAAGGGAAGTGGCGCGAAGATTTCATCCTTGACGATCCCCCTCGGCAAAAGAACTTGCGCGGAACGCTGGCGTACGCGATGTCCGGACCCAACACGCGGGCTACGGAGATCTTCATCAATCTGGCCGACAACGCGGCTTTGGACCAACAGGGCTTCGCTCCTTTCGCCCGGGTGGTACAGGGCATGCAGGTGGTGGATAAATTTTACTCAGGCTATGGCGAGATGAGGCCGGAGGGCAAGTACATCGACCCCAGCCGCGTGGAAGGAGAAGCCAATGAATATCTGGTGCAGCGCTTCCCCAATCTGGATTACATTCTACACACCGAGATTTTGCCCTAAAACGAAACAATCCACCCCTGTAACCATCAACTAACTGGTGAGCAAACGTACAAAGTACATATTGGCGGGAGCAGCGGGCCTCGTCGTACTGGCAGTAGTGGGAGCGTATCTCGCGGCTTCGGCGATCGCCAAGCGCTTTGAACCCGAGTTGCGCGCGCAGGCCATCAAATACATGCAGAACCGCTTCCATAGCGAAGTGGAAATTGGGGCTCTGCACATCAACCGGCCGAAGATGTCCACCATCCAGATCCTGCTACGGCACGGCCGTGGGGCGATCGTCTCGGTGGAGGCCCAGGATATCACGATGCGATTCGGCGGCGACCACACTCGCCCGCCCATGTTCGCGATCAAGAAGCTATTCTTCACCGTCGATCTGGAAGTATTGGTTGCGCCGACGAAATCCGTCAATTTCGTTTCGATCGACGGAATGGAAATCAATGTTCCACCCAAAGACGATCGCCCAAGCTTGGGAGGCGGCGAAAAGTCCGATTCCGCGGTCTCCTTCCAGAATGTTCAGGTCAGGGATGCGGTGCTGACGCTGCTGCCGAGCGATGCCACCAAGCCTCCGCTGCGGTTTCACATCGCCCGCCTGCACCTGAAATCGGTAGGCGCTGATTCGGCTTCGAAGTACGATGCCGATCTCACGATTCCGAAGCCGCCTGGCACCATACTAAGCAGCGGCGATTTTGGACCGTGGAACGCATCGACGCCGGGGGACACGCCGCTCAAGGGCAACTATACTTTCGACAATGCCGATCTTGGGATCTTCAAAGGGATCGCCGGCACGCTGTCTTCCAAGGGAACGTTTGACGGCGCGCTGGATTCAGTCAACGTACGCGGGACGACGTACGTGCCGAATTTTCGGCTGAAGATGTCGGGCAATCCGTTGCCGCTTACAACCACTTTCGAAGCTCTGGTGGACGGCAGCAATGGCAACACCACGCTCGAACCGGTACGGGCGACGCTCGGCCACACCAACTTCACCACTACCGGTGCGGTGATCAAGAACGACCAATACTCCAAGCGCAGCATCACGCTTCAAGTGAAGATGCCGAACGGCGACATGCACGATCTGCTGCTCCTGGCGATGAAGGGCCAGCCGTTCATGCAAGGCATGATCAACATGCAATCGAGTATCGATATTCCGCCGCTGAACAGCACGGTGAAAGAGAAGCTGGTGCTCGACGGCACGTTTGATGTACACGATGCCAAGTTCCTGAAGTCCACGATTCAGAATCAGATTGACCAGCTGAGCCGGCGCGGGCAAGGACAGCCGAAGAACCAGGAGATCGATCAGGTGATTTCCTCCATGCAGGGTTCCTTTCATTTGGAAGACCAGGTGATGACCTTCCGATCACTGGCCTTCGAGGTGCCGGGCGCCGACGTCTCGGTTGCCGGAAACTACGATTTGGCGGCTGACATGTTGGACTTTCATGGCGCGTTGAAGCTAGACGCGAAGCTGTCGGAGACCATGACAGGCTGGAAGCGTTGGCTGTTGAAACCGGCCGATCCGTTTTTTGCCAAGAACGGCGCGGGAACGTTCGTGAAAATCAAGATCGACGGCAGCTCTCACGGGCCGAAGTTCGGGTTGGATCGGTGATCGGCTTATTCCAAGCCGGCCCGCTTGAGCATTTCCAGAAACTGCCCCTGGGTCCGCATGTCCACGGCTTCGGCGGCCAGCTTGCCATCCCGGCCATAAACGAAAGTTTTCGGAATGCCCTCCACGTGAAATAGTTCGTTCACTTTTCGCCCCGGATCGAGAAGCACGGGATAGGTGAGCTTGCGGTCGGCGATAAAGGGCCGAACCTTGCCGGCGTCTTCGTCGGAGACGGCGAGAATCACGAGGCCCCGTGAGCGGAAGCGCTGGTAGAGAGCTTCCAGGTCGGGCAGTTCCTTGCGGCAAGGGGGACACCAGGTGGCCCAGAAATTCACGAGTACGACTTTGCCCGCGAGGCCCCGCAGCGTCCACTGCATTCCACTGAGATCTGTCAGCGTGAAATCGGCGTGCTGGCGGCTGCGGTCGTCCGCTTCCAACTTTTGCATGGCAGCGGCGAATTGCGGATCGTCCAAGGACACCCGCACGTTCTCATAACGCACCAACTGAGCGAGCGTGACGTAAGGTGAGGCAGGCTGCCCCTGATCAGGCGTGACCGGGAGTTGGCTCAGAGCCTGCGCCAGCGTCGTGGCAACTTCCTGCAAGGTGTTGTGACCGGGATCGCCTTCAGTGACCAGGTTGGCGAGTTGCTCGGCGAGCGCCTCCTTCTTCGTGTTAGCCGGCAAATGCCGGATTTCCAGGGCCAGCTGCTTAGTGACCTTGACGCGCTCGACGTCGGAAAGTTGCCGGAGCTGATGCAGCCGCGTTTCGATCTGCTGGGAGCTCAGTAGAAGCAGCGCGACGGAGAGTGGTTTCATACATATTCCATGATCTTGGCTGAAAGAGCGGTGCTGATCCAGAGTAGCAGGGACACACTACCGATTAGCTTTGCGGCAAGCGGCAGCGGAGCATTTTCGGACATGATCTTGCGATGAACGAGGCATTGAAACACGACGGCCACCGTCAATAGGGCCATTTTGAACCAGAAGGCTGGATTGTCGTACCACTTGGTGGCTTGCGCGGCGAACATCAGAGGCCCAGTGACTAGCAGCAACACGATGCCGCTCCTGGTGGAAGGCAAGAGCGCGCGGGCAAACTCCGCGACGGGCTGGCGGCGCATCGCCACGCCGAGCAATCCCAAGTTAATCAGGAAAAGCGGCCCGACGAATAGCGCCAATCCGATCAGGTGGATAATTTCGACGATCGGGAAAAGCACACGGGAATTGCGCAGCAAATGGGCGACCGGCGTATTCTCGATCCAAACGAATGCTTCGCAGAATTCCATGGGTCAGCGGCTCAGTTCGTAGCCGATGGCACGTCCAGCGGCGATCACGCCAATCCAGCAGACGATGGATAGAGCTCCGGTTAGACGTGCTCGGGCGGGCGTGAGCTTGGTGTAGTGAAACAGCAGAGCGTTGAAACCGGCGATCGCGAGAAACAGAAGTTTCCAGCGGAAAAACACGCTGCGATAGAGTTTGAGCGGCTCGGCCCAGGCCAACAGCGATCCGGTGACGAACATGAAGGCGAACCCAAAGAACGTCCAGGGCAACACCTGCGCTACCACGCTCGATACCTGGGCCCGGCGCATTCCGAACCCGAGGAGACGCAAGTCGACGATCACGATGGTGCCGGCGACCAGAATAATACCGACACAGTGCACCACGTCGAGAATCGGGAATACCCAAGTAGACTCGCGAATGGAGATGCTGATGGGCGTTTGCTGGAGCCATTGGCAAATGCTAAGCATGCAGAGCCTGTTTGAGCAAGAGCGCGCCGATCAGCGCGAGACCCACGTTCACCGCGATCAGGAAACGCGGGCCGCTGAGGCGGCGATGAACGGCGTGGCCGAGAAAGATCGCGACCAGGGCCAGCGGAAGCGAGAGCAGAAAGTAGCGGTTAACGGTGTGGGTCCAAAGGCCAGTGAACGCGTAGCCAGCCATGCCAACGATGCTAGCGATTAGAAAGTATCCTTGCAAGGTGGCGCGAAACTGCGCGGGCGTCCAGCGGCGCAAGATGCCGTAAATGACCAGCGGCGGACCATTCATGCCGTAGGCCCCTCCAAGAACGCCGGCGCTGAATCCGAAAAGAGGTGCGAGCCGGTCATTGTGCAGCTCGCGATGAGTTTGGCCGGTGAGCGAGTATGCGGCAAACGCCATGATGAAGACGCCGAGAATTCCTTTGATGATGGCTTCGGGAACGGTCTTCAACATCAGCAGACCCAGGGGAATTCCGAACAAGGTAGAAAGCACCAGCCAGCCGGCCGTGCGGAGGTGGATGTTATGCCAATCCTGAATGACGACGACAACGGCCACGGTGATGGACACTAAGACGGCCAAAGGCGCCGCGACCTGGACTGGAAGCGTCAGCGCGAGAAGAGGAACGGCTACCAGCGCCTCACCGAATCCAAGGGCGGAGCGAATGAAGGTAGCGAGAAAGAGCACGGCCAATACAAGGATGGTGGTGTTCACGCCGCCCGGATCATGCACCAAATATACGCCGGCTCGCGTCGATTTTGGCGTACACCAGCGCGCCGATGACGCACAACGCGGAGGTGACAAAGAATGGAACGTCCCAGCCGAAGTCCTTTACCAGGTACCCGAGCAGCGCGGGCGAAATGGCGCCGCCGATGTTGCCGCACATATTCATGACGGAGGCGGTGCAGCCGGCAAAATCGCCGCCGATATCGAGCGGGATGGCCCAGGAGACGCCGACGGTCAATTCCAATCCGCCGAATGCCAGGCAACTGAACGCGACGCAGAGTTTCGGATCGTGCGTCAGAGTCGCGGGAAGGATTCCGACGGCGGCGATGATGAAGCCGGCGATGCCAACGATGCGGCGCGCGTATGTGACGTTGCCGCTGCGGCGCAGAAAGAGATCGGAGAGCCAGCCGCCGGCCAGATCCCCCAGAGTACCCGCGAGCAAGGGGAGACTGGCGTAGAAGCCCATCTGCTTGAGGTCGAAGCCGCGATGGCTGTTCAGATAGGTTGGGAACCAATCCAGGTAGACGGCCAGCGCGTACTGGTAACAGAAATACATCAGCGCGAGTTGCCACACGGTGCGGCTGGATAGGATGCGGCGCCATGGAACGCGCACTCCCACTTGTTGGCGCGGCCCTCCGGTGGTGGATTGAATCAGATCGAGCTCGGCGGCGTTGACGCCCCGATGCTGCTCCGGCGTGTCACGGTAGTAGAAGAACCAGAGAGCGGACCAAACCAGCCCGAGTCCAGCAAACGCGAGAAACGGCGAGCGCCAGCCATAGAGCAGGATCATCCAAACCACCAGCGGTGGGGTTATGGCAGCGCCCAAGCGCGAGCCAGCGTGCGTGATTCCTTGAGCGAAGCCACGTTCGGTGGGGAGCATCCAGCGGGAAAGCGATCGCGTGGCGATGGGGAACGCGCCCGCTTCGCCCACGCCGAAGATGAAGCGGACCACGACCATGGAGGCGACGCTCCAGGCGAGCGTGGTGAGAGAAGTGAACACACTCCACCAGGTGACGATGATCGCGAGCGCGCGGCGCGGGCCGATTTTATCGCCGAACCATGCGCCAGGGAGTTGGAAGAGCGTGAAGCCCCAGCGGAAACTAGCGAGGATCCAACCGGCGGTGATGAGGGAGAAGCCCAGATCTTTGCGGATGAGGGGCATGGCTGACGCGATGATGGTGCGGTCCATGTAGGTGATCATGTAGATCGCTACCGTCATGGCGAGGACGACGTGGCGGGCGCGGGTGGGGCGGAGGGATTGAAGCTTAGGCGGCGTGGGGACGGTTTGGGGGGCTGGGGGCATCATCGACGGGGACGATCCGAAGGGGAATCATATCAGAAGGACGGTTGTTGGTTGTTAGTTGTTGGTGGGTGGTGGGTGGTGGTCGGTGGGGCTTCCTAGGCAGCATCGATCAGTTCATCCCAGGCGAGGGCGTGGCCCAGTGCACGTTTTACTTCGGAGCGGCGGCGTGGAGACAATTGTCCGATCCGCTTGGTCAAGGCTGAGCGGGGAACGGTACGTATGTTGTCGCAGTTGGCCACGCATTTCGCGGGGAGCCCCTCGTCGCGACCGAGTGGAACTTCGACTGCGATGCGGCGAATCGTGGATGTAACCTCGACTGCGACAAACTTGTTCAGATAGGAGTACGCTTCGTTCCGGCTGAGCAGCAAGACTGGGCGACGGCCTGCCGGTTCTGGCAGAGACGCCCACCATATCTCGTACTGCATCATGGTTTCCATTTCTCCGCAGAGGACCAGTCGTCAGCCTCGGCTTCAGAGTCAGGCTGCTCAACATAAGCCCGCTGGGTCTTTTGCTCCTCGGTTTCTCGAATAGCTTTTCGGATGGCAGATCTTACGAATTCCGCTCGTTGACGTTTGGCGGCAGGCGCGACCCGGTTCAAGGCGCGATAGGTAGGTTCATCCAATTGCACCAGCAACGACTTCATATGATTACACTATATCAACCTTCTATATGGACCTGCTAGGGGCCGCGCTAGTGATTTCAATGTTTTTTGGAAACGCCGGCGGCTAGCCGGCGCGTGCGACATACAGCAGAAGCGCGAAGACCACCACCGGGATTAGCGCGAGCATCATGTATGAAACCAGCGAAGGGCGTGGCGCGGGAGGTATTTGTCGCCGATCGCCCACTGAAACTTGGCCGGGGTGCGCAAGATCCCACGCGAAATCCCGGGCGCTCGCGTAACGCTGCTGCGGATCGCGCTCGAGCGCGCGCAGGATGATCGCTTCCAACTCGGACGGGACCTCAGGATTGATTTCGCTGGGCGGACGAGGGGTCTCGATCAGACGGGCATTCATGACGGCCAATGGGTTGGCGCCCTGGAAAGGCGTTTCGCCGGTCAGCATTTCGTACAGGATGACACCGACGGCGTATAGGTCGCTACGCGCGTCCCCGCGCTTGTTCTTCACCTGCTCGGGGGAGATGTAATCGGGGCTGCCCATGATCTGCGAGAGCTTTCCAAAAGTGAGGCGCCTGGAACCAGCGACGGCGGCGATGCCGAAATCGATGATCTTGATGTGGCCGTCGTCAGCAACCATGATATTCTCCGGTTTCAAATCGCGGTGCACGACGCCCGAGCCATGCATGTAATCGAGCGCGTCCAGGATCTCGGTTGCGATCGCGACGGCACGCGGGATGGAGAACTGGCCTTCTTCGGCAAGGGCCTGCCGGAGCAACCGGCCATCGAGCCATTCCATGGCCATGTAGAGGCGGCTGCGATCATCGGTGGGGAAAATCTGGCGGATGCAAGGGTGCTGGAGCCGGGCGCCTATTTCGATTTCGCGAAGGAAGCGTTCGTGAAAGATGGGGTCGAGTTCCGCTTCCGGATGCGGCACCTTGATTGCGGCGGCGCGACCGTTGCGCGTGTCGATAGCCCGGAAGATGCTGGCCATCCCGCTGGACGCAACCAGGCTATCTAATACGTACTCATCGAGCTGATCCCCGGCATGGAGCGGCGTCATCGGAATTCAACCCGATGTTAAGCTCAGAGCCGTGAAGAAGTAATAGAAAAGGGCTTAAGAAGTTATAAAGATCTCAAAAAGGCTCCGGGTTACCGTGGAAACGATAGCCCACCCAGGGTTCCGTGGCGATATATTCGGGGCGATCGGGATCGCGTTCCACCTTCTTGCGCAGGTTGCGGATGAACACGCGCAGGTAGTCGACCTGGTCGCCGTAGTCGGGTCCCCAAACAGCCTGCAGAAGCTCGCGATGGGCGACGGCTTCATTGGCGTGGCTGGTGAGATAGCGGAGGAGATCCAGCTCCTTGGGCGTGAGGTGGCTGGTGCGCGCGCCATTGTCGACGATACGGCCCACAAAATCGATCACGAGCTCGCCAATGCGAATGCGAGCGGCGGAGGATTGCGCCGAAACGGGCACGCGGCGGAGAGCCGCGCGGATGCGGGCCAGCAGCTCTGGCGTGCTGAAGGGCTTGTTGACGAAGTCGTCGGCGCCGGCGTCGAGAGCCTCCACCTTGTCCTTCTCGGTGTTGCGCACGGTGAGCATGATGATCCCCACGCCGGTGTTCGCGCGGATCTCGCGGCAGGCGGCCAATCCTCCCATGCCCGGCATATTCATGTCGAGCAGGACCAGATCGGGATGATATTCGCGCAGCTTCTCCAGGGCCTCTTCGCCGGTCTTGGCGTCGTCCACTTCATATCCGGCTCCAGTGAGAGCGGTGCGCATGATGCGGCGGATCTGGGGCTCGTCGTCCACCACAAGGATGCGGCCTGCGCTCACGGGCGCGCTCCTGAGGCGTCCGGTGTTTCGGTCTCCGATGTTGGTGGCAGGGGCAAGGTCAATCGAAAAGTAGTCTCTCCGGGACGGCTGTTTACGGTGAGTTCTCCATGGTGCGCCTGTGCAATGTTGTTTGCAATTGCGAGACCGAGGCCGAAGCCCGGGACTTGATTCTTGACCGACGGGCTGCGATAAAAGCGCTCGAACACGCGGCTTTGTTCCTGCGCCGGTATTCCTTGGCCCTGGTCGGTGATCTCGAAGTAGATGGCGCGATTTCCGTTGGACACCACGCCGTTGTACACGCGCACCGTTACTGGAGAGCGGGGCGGGGAATACTTGAGGGCATTGTCGAGCACCTGCTTGAGCGCCAGCTTCAGCAGCCTGCGGTCGAGCGGCAATTGCTGCAACGATCCCTCGGCGCGAATCTCGACCGGCCGGTTGTCGATCTGGGTGTGGAGCGACGCTACGACGTCCTCCACCAATTCCCGGGGATCGGTGAGTTCGCGGCGCAACTGGATGTGATCGGACTCCAGGCGGGCCATGTCCACCGCATCGTCAATCAGCGACTGTAAGTGACGAGCCTCCTCGTCCGCCACTTCGAGCAGCTCGGTTCGGCTCTCGGCCGGCTGATCGGGCGAAGACAATAGCGACGTGGTAGCGGCGCGGATGGAAGTGAGGGGCGTCTTAAACTCGTGCGCCATGGCATCGATTAGCGTGGTTCGAAGCTGCTCGCTGCGGCGCGCGGCCTCCACATGATGGGCTAGATCCTGCGCGCGGGCGCGCTCCAATCCGATGGCGATGAGGTTGCCGACGCCCTGCAAAACCGAGTCTTGCATGATTGCGGCTGGGTTGGCAAAAGCGATGGCAAAACTGGCGATGGGCTCGGAGCCGAGGCGAACCGCGGTAATGACGCGCTTTCGTTCGGGATGGAAGAATGCGGTGCCTTGGGAGGCGGCGTCGCGGAGCTGGGCGTCCATGGTATCAAGATCCGTGCCGTCGAAATCCGAAGGGCCGGCGCGGTGGATCTCGCCAGTCCGTCGGTCATAGAGCACCGCGGCGTCCAGCCCGAAGATCTCCGCCAGCTTGCGCGCGAATTGTTTGGCGACCGGCTCCCCGGGGTCGGTGAGCAGAATGGCGCGGCTGAAAGTATAGAGGCGCTCAATGTCGCGCTGGCGCTCGACGGCATCCTGAGCTTGCCGGTTGGCTCGCGCCGAGAGGCGGCTGGCAATGAGGGCGGTAGCAAGAAAGCTGAAGAGCGCGACCCAGTTTTGCGGATCGGCGATGGTGAACTTTCCGACGGGCGGCAGAAAGAAGAAGTTGAAGCAAAGCGTCGCGGCAATGGAAGCGAGGGTTGCTTCGGCCAGGCTCCAGTTGCTGGCGATCAACAGGACCAGAAGCAAGTAGGCGAAACCCACTGTGGTGGGATTGTGGGGAATTACCCTGTAGGCAGTGAACGTAACAATCGCGACGCCAGCCAACGAAACCAGCAGGCGTCGTATAAGCCTAACGGGTGGAGACATCCCTCGGCTATTCTAGCGCCCCGGTAATCTCCTGGCAGACTCGATCGCAAGTGGCGGGCGCGAGCAAGATGCCGTTGCGATAGTGGCCGTAAGCGAGCCAGAGGCGGCTGGCGGCGTTGTTCGATGTCACGCGGCCGATGTGTGGGGCGGGTGTGTTGGTTGCAGGCCGAAAGCCGATCCAGATGGATTCGGGCTGGAGGCCGCGGAGGGCGGGGACGAGGGCGCCAGCGCGGGCCGCGAGGTCCGAAACAATTGTGGGATCGATGGTGCGGTCGAATCCCGCGTCTTCGGTGGAGGAGCCCGCGATGGTGAATCCGTCAGCGCGCTGGAGCGCGTAGGTATGATCCTGGCGGACGGTGGCAGCAAGCGATCCGGCAGGGAGGCGATAGCCGAGCAGGTGGCCCTTCATTGGGAACGAGCGCGGTAGCTCATACGGGCGGCCTTCCACTGTCACCGCGACATGGCTGGACCAAGCGCCCGCAGCGAGAACGGCAGCGCGGGCGTGGACATCGCCGATCCGCGCACAGCTCGAATCGGTCTGAATCGCGGTAACCTGCGATCCTTCCTGAATCCGAACTCCGCGAGCAAGGCAGGCGGCGCGAAGAGCGGTCATGAGGCCGGCGGGATCGACGATCGCCTCGTTGGTGTAGTGGACGGCGCCAATGGCGTCAGCCCGGGCCAGCGGCGCAAGGGCGCGGAGTTGGTCCTTCGTGAGGACCGTCGACGGAAGACCGGCGGCGCGTTGGAGAGCGGCGCGCCTGGTGAGCGATTCGAGCTCGGAATGGTCGAGGGCGATCTGAACCGCGCCCGTCTCGCGGAACTCGATGGGAAGGCCGCTGTCGGCTCCAATCTCGGCGACGAAATTTTGATAGCGCGCGAGGCTGCCAATCGCGAAGTTGAGCAGGGGCGAAGGCTGGTCGAATTCGCCGCCCGGCGCGAGCATTCCCGCAGCCGCGGAACTGGCTTCGGCGCCGATTTTCGCGGCATCGAGGAGCAGGACGCGCAGGTGATTACGGGCGAGCCGCCAGGCGATGGACGCGCCGATGACGCCGCCGCCGGCGATGATGACGTCGTAGTCAGCGCCGTTCATGCGCTTCGTCCCGGCTGAAGCGCTGGGACGCGTCGATCCGACCGCCTAGTTCGTCAGGGAGGCGCTTCCACTCCTCATAGGCGCGCCAGTAGGCATCCGCCCCTTCTTTTTCGAGTAACCGGGCGATCAGCATCGAGAGCGAGATCCCTTCATCCGGGCTCTCCTGCGCGCCCAAAGCAGGAGTTTGGGATCGAGTGTGATGGTGATTCTTTGAGGCACGGCATCAGTGTAACGCAATAAAAAAGGCGGACCCCGAAAGGTCCGCCTTCAACTCTACGGTAGCGCGCGATTACTCGGCCAGCGTCTCTTCGCCCGGCTCTTCGGTCAGGCCGCCCGCGTATACCGTGCGAGCTTCGTCCTCGTAACCGCCCAGGTCGCCGGCCAAGGAAACTTCTTCCGCGATGGGCTCTTCCTCCACCACGTCTTCGCCCGCGATCTTCACGTGGCGATAGTATTCCATGCCGGTGCCGGCCGGAATGAGCCGGCCCATGATCACGTTCTCCTTGAGACCACGGAGGTAATCCACCTTGCCGTTGATGGCGGCTTCGGTGAGCACGCGCGTGGTTTCCTGGAAGGACGCGGCCGAGATGAACGAGTCGGTGGATAGCGACGCCTTGGTGATGCCTAGCAGCACCGGTTTTCCGGTGGCCGGACGTCCGCCCGCATCCACGACGCGGGCATTCTCTTCGCGGAACTTGAACTTGTCCACCACTTCTTCAGGCAGGAACTCGGTGTCGCCGATGTCATCCACCTTCACCCAGCGCATCATCTGCCGCGAGATAACTTCCAGGTGCTTGTCGTTGATGTTGACGCCCTGCAGACGGTAGACTTCCTGGATTTCATTCACCAGGTACTTCTGCAGTTCCTTTTCGCCGAGCACGGCCAGGATGTCGTGCGGATTGCGTGGGCCGTCCATCAAAGGATCGCCCGCCTTCACCCGCTCGCCTTCCTGAACGTTGATGTGCACGCCGCGCGGGATGTTGTAATCCTTCTGCTCTCCGTCGTCGGCCGTGATGCTGATCTTGCGCATGCCCTTGGCGACTTCGCCATAGCGCACGATGCCGTTGATCTCCGCGATGATGGCCGTCTCGCGAGGCTTGCGGGCCTCGAACAGCTCCACCACGCGCGGCAGACCGCCGGTGATGTCTTTGGTCTTGGTAGTGGCGCGGGGGATCTTCGCGATCACGTCGCCCGCGTGAGCGTCTTCGCCATCGGTCACCATCAGGTGAGCGTGGGTGGGCATCAGGTAGCGTTTTTCATCGGAGCGGGAGCCGCCTTCGGGCCGCATGATGACGGTGGGGATGCGCTTTTCGTCGATCGAGTCGGTGACCACCCACTGCGACATGCCGGTGATTTCGTCCACCTGCTCTTGCAGCGTGGTGCCTTCCGACAGATCCTTGAAATGGACTTTGCCGCTGACTTCAGTGAGGATCGAGAAAGTGTACGGATCCCATTCGAGCAGGATCTGGTTGTTCTTCACCGGGGCGCCGTCTTCAAACAGCACCTTTGCGCCATAGACTACCGGGTAGCGTTCTTTCTCGCGGCCCTTGTCGTCGATGATGGCGAGGATACCGTTGCGGTTCATGGCGATCAATTCGCCCTTGGCGTTGCGCACCGTGGTGACGCCGATGAATTTCACGAAACCGTCCGAGTTGGCATCCTGCTTGGATTGCTCGCTCGATCCGGTGGCCGTTCCGCCGACGTGGAAGGTACGCATAGTGAGCTGCGTGCCAGGCTCGCCGATGGACTGCGCCGAGATGATGCCGACCGCTTCGCCGCGCTCCACCATGCGTCCGGTCGCGAGGTTGCGGCCGTAGCAGAGCTGGCAGACGCCGCGCTTGGATTCGCAAGTGAGCACCGAGCGGATTTTCACGCGCTCGATACCGGCGCCCTGAATCGCGCCCGCGAGATCTTCGGTGATTTCTTTGTTGAGCCCGACGATCAGGCTGCCTTCGTAATCGAACTGATCCTCGAGAGCCACGCGGCCGACGATGCGGTCGCGCAACGGCTCGATGATTTCGCCCGATTCAATGATGGGTTCGACGTAGATGCCGTCACTGGTGCCGCAATCGGTTTCGGTGACGATTACGTCCTGGGCCACGTCGCAGAGGCGGCGAGTGAGATAGCCGGAGTCGGCCGTTTTGAGCGCGGTGTCGGCCAAGCCTTTGCGCGCGCCGTGCGTGGAGATGAAGTACTGCAGCACGTCCAACCCTTCGCGGAAGTTCGCGGTGATGGGCTGCTCGATGATCTCGCCGGAGGGCTTGGCCATCAAGCCGCGCATGCCGGAGAGCTGGCGGATCTGCTGTTTCGATCCGCGGGCGCCGGAGTCCGCCATGATGTAAATCGGATTCAGGTAGCGGCCCGTACGGTCGTCTTCCTCCATGGATTTGAACATTTCGTCCGAAACCCGTTCGGTGACCTTGGACCAAATTTCGATGATCTTGTTGTAGCGCTCGCCCTGCGTGATGGCGCCTTCCTGATACTGCTGCTGGACTTCAATGACGGCCTTCTCGGCGTCGCGCACCAGTTTGGGCTTTTCTTCGGGCACCACCATGTCGTCGATGCCGATCGAGATGCCGGCGCGGGTGGCGTAGAGGAAGCCGAGCTTCTTAACCTCATCCAGCATCTGGACGGTGATCGCCAGCCCGTACTTCAGGTAGCAGTATTGCACCAGTTGCGTGAGCCCCTTCTTCTTGAGCAGGCCGTTGATGAAGGGCATTTCGTCGGGCAGAACATCGTTGAAAATGACGCGGCCGACGGTGGTGTCCATGTACTGCTTCATGAACTCGATGGGTTCGGTATGTAGGACGTTCTGGTTGTCGAACGCCTTCATCAGGTCGACCACGCGGCCGGTGTAGCGCAGCTTGATGGGCGTGAGCGTTTCCAGTTCGCCCATTTCGAGCGCGATCAAAACGTCGTCGGCGGACGCAAACGTGCGGCCTTCACCCTTGGTGCCGGGCCGGGCTTTGGTGAGGTAGTACAGGCCCAGAACCATGTCCTGGGTGGGCACCGCGATGGGCGCACCGTGCGCCGGCGACAGAATGTTATTGGACGCCAGCATCAGCGTGGAAGCTTCGATCTGCGCTTCCGGAGACAGCGGAATGTGGACCGCCATCTGGTCGCCATCGAAGTCGGCGTTGAACGCCGTGCAAGTGAGCGGGTGCAGCTTGATGGCCTTGCCTTCCACCAGCACAGGCTCGAAAGCCTGGATGCCAAGGCGGTGCAGCGTGGGCGCGCGGTTGAGCAGGATGGGATGGTCCTTGATGACTTCTTCCAGAATGTCCCAGACCACCGGGTCCTGCTGCTCCACCAGCTCTTTGGCTTGCTTGATGGTGGTGCAATGGCCGCGCTGTTCCAGGCGGTGATAGATGAAGGGCTTGAACAGCTCCAGCGCCATTTTCTTGGGCAGGCCGCACTGATGCAGCTTCAACTCAGGGCCCACCACGATGACGGAGCGGCCGGAATAATCCACGCGCTTGCCGAGCAGGTTCTGGCGGAAGCGGCCCTGCTTGCCTTTGAGCGTGTCGGAGAGCGATTTGAGCGGGCGGTTGTTGGCGCCGCGCAGAACGCGTCCGCGGCGGCCGTTGTCGAACAATGCGTCGACGGCTTCCTGCAGCATGCGCTTCTCGTTGCGAACAATGACGTCGGGCGCGTGCAGCTCGATGAGCTTCTTCAGCCGGTTGTTGCGGTTGATCACGCGGCGGTAGAGATCGTTCAAGTCCGAGGTGGCAAAACGTCCGCCATCCAGGGGGACCAGAGGTCGAAGCTCGGGCGGAATGACGGGGATGACGTCCAGGATCATCCACTCCGGTTTGTTGCCCGACTTGCGGAAGCTTTCCACCACGCGCAGGCGCTTGGCGAACTTCAGCTTTTTCTGCTGCGATACTTCGGTCTTCATCTTGTCGCGGATTTCGAGACTCAGCGATTCGACGTCGACTTTCTTGAGCAGTTCCTTGATTCCTTCGGCGCCCATCATGGCGACGAACTTGCCGGGAAATTCCTGATCGAGCTGGCGTTTGCGCTCGTCGGTGATCACTTCGCCGCGCGACAGGTCGGCGACTTCGCCGGGATCCACCACTACGAACGCCTCGAAATAGAGCACGCGCTCCAGTTCACGGAGCGTGATGTCGAGCAGGTAACCGATCCTGCTGGGCAGGCCCTTGAAGAACCAGACGTGCGAGCAGGGGCTGGCGAGTTCGATATGGCCCAGGCGCTCGCGGCGCACGCGCGAAAGCGTTACTTCCACGCCGCACTTGTCGCAGATGACGCCGCGATGCTTCATCCGCTTGTATTTGCCGCACAAACATTCCCAGTCCGCGATGGGGCCGAAGATGCGGGCGCAGAACAACCCGTCGCGCTCCGGCTTGAACGTCCGGTAGTTGATGGTCTCGGGCTTGGTCACTTCGCCGTGCGACCAGCTCCGGATTTTTTCCGGAGAGGCCAGACTGATCCGGATGGAATCGAAGTCGGCGATCAAATTTGCTCTATCGTACGGAGAGGATCGATACATGTAATCTCCTATAAAGGCGAATTCAGAAGCCAGAATCCAGAATGGGGTGGGCAGTCATTCTGAATTCTGAATTCTCGAATTCTGAATTCTTCACTTAGTCTGCGGCCAGGGCCGTGTCCAAAATCTCCCGCGGCTTCTTCATCAACTCCACGTCCAGACACAGCGACTGCAACTCGCGGATCAAGACGTTGAACGATTCCGGCACGCCCGGCTCGGCTGCCGCTTCACCCTTGACGATGGCTTCGTAAATCTTGGCGCGTCCGTAAACGTCGTCGGACTTGGCGGTCAGCAATTCCTGCAGGACATATGCGGCGCCATACGCTTCCAGCGCCCACACTTCCATTTCACCGAAGCGCTGTCCACCGAACTGAGCTTTCCCGCCCAGCGGCTGTTGCGTGATGAGCGAGTACGGACCGATGGAACGGGCGTGGATCTTGTCGTCCACCAGGTGCGAGAGTTTCAGCATGTAAATGTAGCCGACCGTAACCGGCTGTTCGAAAGCGATTCCCGAGAGCCCGTCCCAGAGCTGTACCTTGCCGGAGCTTGGAAGCTCGGCAGATTTGAGCTGGGCCTTAATGTCTTTTTCGGTGGCTCCGTCGAACACTGGCGTTGCGAAATGCAGACCCAAAGCGTGGGCCGCCCAACCCAGATGCGTTTCCAGAATCTGGCCGACGTTCATGCGCGAAGGAACGCCCAGCGGATTCAGAACGATTTCGACCGGCGTTCCATCCGGCAGATACGGCATGTCCTCTTCAGGAACGATGCGCGCGATCACGCCCTTGTTGCCGTGGCGGCCGGCCATCTTGTCGCCCACCGAAAGCTTGCGCTTCATCGCGATGTAGCATTTCACCAGCTTGATGACGCCGGGCGGCAGTTCGTCGCCCTTACGCAGCTTCGCGATTTTCTCTTCGGTGATCTTCTCCAGCACCGCGATCTGGCGCGAAGTCATCTCCTCGATCTCGTCGATTTGCTCGTTCAGGCGAACGTCTTTATTGGCGAACTTGACGCGCTTCAGGTCGCGCGCGCGCAATTTTTCGATCACGTCGCGCGTTAGATCCAGACCCTTGGAGACCAGCTTCTTGTTGGTCTTCTCATCGTGGAGGTCTACCAGGACCTGCTTGCCTTCGAGCAAGCTGGTGAGGCGCTTGGCGCGCTCGTCGTTCAAAATGCGCTTTTCATCTTCCAGGTTGCGGTGCAGCCGCTCGATCTGCCATTCCAAGATGGCTTTGGAGCGCTCGTCCAGATCCGCGCCCTTGCGGGAGAAGACCTTGCAATCCACCACCGTGCCTTCGATGCCCGGCGGGCAGTACAGCGAGGCATCCTTCACATCGCCGGCCTTTTCGCCGAAGATCGCCCGCAGGAGTTTCTCCTCGGGAGTGAGCTGGGTTTCGCCTTTCGGCGTCACCTTGCCTACCAGGATGTCGCCCGGCTTCACGGTTGCGCCGATGCGTATGATCCCGCTCTCGTCGAGATTTCGGAGGAACGCTTCGGCGATGTTGGGAATATCGCGCGTGATTTCCTCGGGCCCCAGCTTAGTGTCGCGGGCTTCGATTTCGAACTCTTCGATGTGGATGGAAGTGTAGTAGTCTTCCTTCACCAGTTTTTCGGAGACCACAATGGCGTCTTCGAAGTTGTAGCCGCGCCAGGGCATGAAAGCCACCAGCACGTTGCGGCCAAGCGCCAGTTCGCCCTGATCGGTGCAAGGACCGTCGGCCAGAACGTCGCCCTTTTTCACCCGCTGGCCCTGCGCCACGATGGGCTTTTGGCTGATGCAGGTGTTTTGATTGGACCGCTTGAACTTGGTGAGCTGGTAAATATCGGCGCCCACTTCGCGCGATAGCTGGCCTTCGTGCGCCCCGCCACCCTCCACTCGAACGATGATGCGTTCCGAATCCACCGAATCCACAATGCCGGAGCGTTTGCAGATGACCACGGCGCCCGAATCGCGCGCGGTCACGCGCTCCATACCAGTGCCCACGTAAGGTGTTTCGGCGCGCAGCAGCGGCACCGCTTGCCGTTGCATGTTGGATCCCATCAGGGCGCGGTTGGCATCGTCGTTCTCCAGGAACGGAATCAAACTCGCGGCCACCGACACCAGCTGCTTGGGACTGACGTCCATGTACTCCACTTCGTCCTTGTGCTTCAAAACGAAGTTGCCGGCCTGCCGGGCGTTGACCAGCTCGGGAACAATGTGCCCTTTTTCATCGAGGTGCACATTGGCCTGCGCGATGAGATATTTGTCTTCTTCCCACGCCGACAGGTAGTCGCAGTGGGCTTCGAATTCAATCGGCTGCTTCTTGCCGCTGAGATCGCGATTGGCCTTGTCGACCTCCGTGCGGGTCATCACATCGCCGACTTTATGAGAAGAATCGCCGGGGTTCAGGATCTTGATTTCGTCCACCACGGTGCCCTTCAGCACGCGGCGATAGGGGCTCTCAATGAATCCGTATTCGTTGATGCGGGCGAAACAGGAAAGCGACGAAATGAGGCCGATGTTCGGCCCTTCCGGCGTTTCGATGGGGCAGATGCGGCCGTAATGCGTAGGATGCACGTCGCGGACTTCGAATCCGGCGCGCTCGCGGGATAAACCGCCTGGTCCAAGAGCCGAGAGACGGCGCTTGTGCGTGATCTCGGACAGCGGATTGGTCTGATCCATGAACTGCGAGAGCTGGCTGGAGCCGAAAAACTCGCGGATGGCGGCCATCACCGGCTTGGCGTTCACCAGGTCGTGCGGCATGGCCGTCGACATTTCCTGGTAGACCGACATCTTTTCCTTGATGGCGCGTTCCATGCGCACCAGGCCGATGCGGAACTGGTTCTCGAGCAGCTCACCCACCGCGCGGACGCGGCGGTTGCCCAAGTGATCGATGTCATCGACGGCGCCGATGCCGCGGCGCAGTTTCAGCAGGTACTTAATGGTGTCGATGAAATCCTTCTGGTTGAGCGTGCGTTTGTCGAGCGGCGACTGGTCGATCTTGTCGTACAGCTTGATGTTGAACTTCATGCGGCCCACGCGCGAGAAGTCGTACTTGCGCGGGTCGAAGAACATTCCCTGGAACAACTGTGTGGCGGTATCGAGCGTGGGCGGATCGCCCGGGCGCAGCTTACGATAGATTTCGAGCAGCGCGTCGTTCTGGCTCTTCACCGGATCTTTGCGGAGCGTCACCGAAACTACGTTGCCGGTGTCGTCGCGCTCGGGGAAGAACACCTCAAACGATGTGATCCCATTGTCGGTGACCTTCTCAATGTTGGTGAGTTCTTGGTTAGCCTCCACCAGCACTTCACCGGTGGACATATCGATCACGTCGGCGGCCATGTAGGCGCCTTGCAGATCGGTGCGATCGATCTCCACTTGCTCGATCTTGGCCTTAAGGATCGCCTCGTAGAGCGACTTCGTGATCTTGCGGCCTTGCGGAACGATAGTGTCGTTCTTGGTGGCGATGGCTTTGGAAAGCTTCAAGCCCACCAGGCTGTCGGAGACCTTCCAAAACAGTTTCTTGTCTTTGCTAACGGCGATTTCGCTGACGTTGTAGAAAGCCTTCAGGATCTCGGAATCGCTCTTCAAGCCCAGGGCGCGGAGGAAAACGGTGCCGTAGAACTTGCGTTTGCGGTCGATACGTACGTACAGCAGGTTCTTGTTGTCGTATTCGAATTCAACCCAGCTTCCGCGATACGGAATGATCTTGCCGAGGAAGTAGCCTTGCGCCGGGACACGTTCAAAGAAGACGCCGGGCGAGCGATGCAACTGCGAAACGATAACGCGCTCGGTGCCGTTGATGATGAAGGTGCCGTTGTCGGTCATCAGCGGGATTTCGCCGAAGAAGACCTCCTGTTCCTTGATGTCGCGCACGGTTTTGGCGCCGGTTTCGGCATCCTTGTCGTAAACCGTGAGGCGGATGGTGACCTTCAGCGGGGCGGCGTAGGTCATGCCGCGCTCCTCGCACTCGGCTACGTCGTACTTGAGCTGCAATCCCACCGGATCGCCGCAGCGGTTGCAGAAGGTGACGATATTCTTGTTGAACGTTCCGCAGCGATGGCACAGCACGTCGCCGACATGGAACGGATCGGTCTGGATGGTGGCGCCGCAGCTGGGGTTGCGGCAGGTGGAGCGCAGATGGTGCAGGCCCTTGAGGTTGCCGCATTTGCACTCCCAGTTGCCGATGGCATAATCCACGAATTCCAGCTGGCTCAATCCGCGAAAATCGGAAATCGGAAATACGGAGTTGAACACGCTCTGCAGTCCGGTGTCTTCACGTTCGCCCGGCAGCAGGGCCATCTGCAGAAACCGCTCGTACGATTTCTTCTGGACTTCAATCAGATTCGGGATCGGGATGGAAGTCTTGATGCGGGAGAAATCCATTCGCTCGCGCGTTGCGCCATTCGTCAAGTTTTCCATGTTTTACTCCTAACGCCGAAGAAACAAAAAGCCGCTGCCGTCGTCCCGTCTTTAGCACAGCGGCGCATCGAACGCGCGGGCCCGTATCACGGACCAAAGCGTTCGGGGGAGGATCGGAAACAGCGGGACATTAGACCACAATCAGCCAGGGCCGGAGAGCCAAAGCCAAAAAGAAGAGCGGGTGCAAAAAACGAGCACGGCAAAGCCCTGCGCAACGTTCCGGGAAACGGCACACCAAGTCCACAGGATGTTTGGTTCACAAGAGCAAGAATCCGGGTCGGTCTCCGGCCAGTAACTATCTAACTTTAACAGACCGGGCTAACTCTCGTCAAATCCGGTCCGGGTGGTGGAATAACGGGGTTGGACGGTGCTAGCCGCCAAGTCAAGGAACCCCAAGAATCCCAATAAGTTACGCGCAAATTCCGAGCCGCGGCTACTTCACTTCCACGGTTGCGCCGGCGTCGGTAAACTTCTTCCGGATGGTCTCGGCTTCTTCCTTGTTTACGCCCTCTTTGATGGGCTTGGGGGCTCCGTCCACCAGATCCTTGGCTTCTTTCAAGCCCAGGTTGGTGACTTCGCGAACCGCTTTGATGACGTTGATTTTGTTCGCGCCCGCCGCTGTGAGGATGACGTTGAATTCGGTCTTTTCCTCAGCCGCCGGAGCCGCCGCCGCCCCGCCGCCCGCCGGTGCCGCTGCCACCGTAGCCGCCGCAGCCGAAACGCCCAGCTTTTCTTCCAGCAACTTGACGAGCTGCGATGCTTCGAGCAGCGTCAGCCCTTGAATCTGTTCCGCAATCGCGTTGATGTCCGCCATGGTCTTCTCTTTCTACTCCCTTTATTGTGAGAACTTGTTTTCCTTGACTCCCTGATCCACAACCACCGCAAGGTTGCGCCCCACGCCGCCGAGCGTGGTAACCAACCGCTGCGCCGATGCCTGAATCAGGAAAAGAACCTTCGCTAAAATCTGTTCGCGCCCCGGCAGCGCCGCCAGTTCCAGAATCGACTTCACGTCGATCGCGCGCCCCTCGACTAACCCAGCTTTAAAGGTGAACGATGGATTCGCCTTCGCATAGCCCGTCAGCGCCTTGGCCAGCGCCACCGGATCCTTGCTGGTATACGCCATCGACGTCATGCCCACCAGCTTGCTCATGAGGTCTTCGGCCGGAGTGCCTTCCGACGCCTTCTCGGCCAGATTGTTCTTCACCACCCGGTATTTGCCGCCGGCCTCGCGCACCGACTTGCGGAGTTCGAAATCCTGCTGTACCGTGAGCTTCTCAAAACTGGTGACGAAGATGTTCTGCGCCTTCTCGAAATCTTTCTTGAGCGCTTCCAGATCTTTTTCTTTGTCCGATTTCTTCTTCATGAGTTCCTCTTCGTCAGAGCTGCTTGGCGTTGAACGAGGTGACGTCCAGATGAACGCCCGGCCCCATGGTGGAGCAGATGGTCACGCTTTTGACGTACTTGCCTTTGGCCGCCGCGGGTTTGGCCTTGATGACGGCCTGGATCAGGCTGTCGACATTCGCCAGCAGCTTCCCGGTCTCAAAACTCACCTTGCCGCAGGGCACGTGGATCACACCGGTTTTGTCCACGCGAAACTCCACTTTGCCAGCCTTCACTTCCTTGACCGCTGTCGCGATGTCGGTGGTGACGGTGCCGGTCTTGGGGTTGGGCATCAGGCCGCGGGGACCCAGCACTTTACCGAGACGGCCCACCGAGCGCATCATATCCGGCGTGGCGATCACGGCGTCAAAATCGGTCCAGCCTTCGCCCTGGATCTTCGCTACCATGTCTTCGCCGCCCACGTAATCGGCCCCGGCTTCGGTGGCTTCTCGCTGCTTGTCGCCGGACGCGATGACCAGAACTTTCTTGGACTTGCCCAGGCCGTTCGGCAGGACCACGGTTCCACGCACCATTTGATCGGCGTGCTTGGGATCCACGCCCAGGCGCATATGCAGTTCTACGGTCTCGTCGAACTTGGTGAATTTGACCTTCTGGACCAGCGGCACCGCGTCGCTGAGGCTGTAGGGGCGTTGTTCTACTTGTTTGGACGCAGCTTCGAACTTCTTACCGTGTTTCGACATACTCCCTCATTGGTGCAGACGGAAGGGGCTAACATCCTAAAGACCCCTGCCTCCCACTGAGATTTAAAATGTAGTGCGGTTAAGCGCTACCGTTAAAGATACCAAACTGAAATGCAGTTTGTCTACCGCGCGGCGGGCACAACGTAGCAAGCCACAGATCAACGCAGATGAACACCGATAACTACTTTTGGACTGGATCCGGGTTGATCCGTGTTTATCTGTGGCTAATTCTTATTGGACGACGTCCACGCCCATGCTGCGCGCCGTCCCCTTGACGCTCCGCACCGCCGCGGCCACGTCAAAGCAGTTCAGGTCCGGCATCTTGATCTTGGCGATTTCTTCCACCTGCGCCTCGGTAATCTTGCCCACCTTGGTCTTATTCGGCTCCGCCGACCCCTTCGCTATACTCACCGCGCGTTTGATCAGCACCGGCACCGGCGGCGTCTTGGTGATGAAGGTGAAGGACCGGTCGCTATATATAGTGATCACCACTGGGATGATCAACCCTTCCTGGTCCTTGGCCGACGTCTTGGCGTTGAAGCCCTTGCAGAACTCCATGATGTTGACGCCCTTGGGGCCCAGCGCGGTTCCCACCGGGGGCGCCGGCGTGGCCTTCCCGGCCGGGATCTGCAGCTTCACGTAATCAGTAATCTTCTTTGCCATGTCTTAATCCTTGCTTACTTGGAGAAAATCCAATTCCACGGGTGTCGAACGGCCAAAAATGGTCACCAGGACGCGCAGCGTATTGCGCTCCGGGTTGATCTCGTCCACTTTGCCCGAGAAATTGGCGAACGGTCCATCCACTATGCGCACCATCTCGCCACGTTCGAAGTTGACCTTGGGACGAGGACGCTCGGCCGAAGTCTGCTGCCGGAACAGGATGGAGTTAACTTCGTCGGCGGTCAACGGAACCGGGCTGTTGCCGCCGCCTACAAATCCGGTGACGCGCGGGGTATTCTTCACCTCGTGCCACAGTTGATCGCTCATGTCCATCTGGACCAGCACGTAGCCGGGATAGAGCATGCGCTTGCTGGTGACTTTCTTGCCGCCGCGCAGCTCGACAACTTCCTCGGTCGGGATCAGAATTTGCCCGATCTGATCGGCGAAGCCGAAGGCCTGCGCGCGCCCTTTCAAGGAGTCCGCCACCTTTTGCTCAAATCCAGAGTAGGTGTGAATGATGTACCAATGCTTGGTCTCGTCCGCCGCCGGTGTAGGCGCAGCAGCCTCTTCGGGGGCAGTTCCGTTAGGCGGCGCCACGGCTTCATTGGGCGCGGCCGCAGTGGGCACGGTATCAGCGGCATCCGGGGTCGGCTCTACCGGCTCCGCGAGTTCGTCAGTCTGCCCGTCAATAGGAATGTTTTCTTCGTCCGCCATTTATCTCTACCGGGTGAAGGCGTTCATCAGCTTGTTAATGAGGCTCGCGAAAATCTCGTCGACCACCGCGAAGTAAGCGGCGAACGCGAACACGGCTATGATCACAACCAACGTAGTCGCGCGAACCTGCTTCCAGGACGGCCATGTGACGCGGCGCATCTCGGCTTGCAGCTCTTCGAAATAATTCTTCACCCCCACGGGCCAACTGGCCGCGCGCTGGAGAAAATTCCCGTCGTCGCCTGCTTGTAATTGTGCGGTAGCCATATATTCCTGATTCCTCGCTCCGAGTGGATGGCAGGGGCAGAGGGATTTGAACCCCCAAAGGCGGTTTTGGAGACCGCTGGTTTACCGTTAGCCTATGCCCCTTCTCGGGCCGTCCCTACACCAGTCTACTTGATTTCCCGATGTACCCGATGAACGCGGCAAAACGCGCAGAACTTCTTCAGTTCCAGCCGCTCGGTCTTGGTCTTCTTGTTCTTGGTCTTGCTGTAGTTCTTGTTCTTGCACTCGGTGCACTGCATTGTAATGATTTCGCGCATGCTCGCTCCCTTTGGTCGCTCGTGGGGTGTGGGAGGTAGGTGGTGGGCAAACCAGGCTCGCCTTTCCTACCCTCCACCTCCCACTACCTACTCAAGTATCTCCGTCACCGTTCCCGCTCCCACCGTCCGTCCGCCCTCGCGGATCGCAAACCGCAATCCCTTGTCCATGGCCACCGGCGTGATCAGCTCGATCACCAGCCCGACGTTGTCGCCCGGCATCACCATCTCGGTTCCTTCCGGCAACTCCGCCACGCCCGTCACGTCCGTGGTCCGGAAATAAAACTGCGGCCGGTATCCCTTGAAGAACGGCGTGTGCCGCCCGCCCTCTTCCTTGGTCAGCACCACGATCTCGCCCTTGAACCGCTTGTGCGGCTTGATCGATCCCGGCTTCGCAATCACCTGCCCGCGCTCCACGTCGTCTTTTTCAATACCGCGCAGCAGCAATCCAACGTTGTCGCCGGCCCGTCCTTCATCCAGCAGCTTCTTGAACATTTCCACGCCTGTAACAACAGTCTTGCGCGTGTCCTTGAAGCCCACGATCTCCATTTCCTCGCCGACTTTGCAAATTCCCTTCTCGATGCGGCCCGTCACTACGGTTCCACGGCCCTGGATTGAGAAAATGTCTTCAATCGGCATCAGGAATGGCTTGTCGATATCGCGAGCCGGCAGCGGAATATAGCTGTCCACCTTGTCCATCAGCTCGTCCACCGACTTTTCCCAGTTCGCTTCCCCGTTCAACGCTCCCAGCGCGCTCACCCGCACTACCGGCAGTTCGTCGCCCGGAAACTCATACTTGCTCAGCAGTTCCCGCACTTCCAGCTCCACCAGTTCCAACAGCTCGGGGTCGTCCACCATGTCCACTTTGTTCAGCGCCACCACGATAGAAGGCACGCCCACCTGACGAGCCAGCAGAATATGCTCGCGCGTTTGCGGCATCGGACCGTCGGTGGCCGCGACCACCAGAATCGCGCCATCCATCTGCGCCGCGCCGGTGATCATGTTCTTGATGTAATCGGCGTGGCCCGGGCAATCCACGTGCGCATAATGCCGGTTGGCCGTTTCATACTCCACGTGCGCCACCGCGATCGTGATTCCGCGGGCTTTTTCTTCCGGCGCGTTGTCGATCGAATCGAACGAGCGGAACTTATTCTTCGGGTTGTGCTTGGCCAGCACCTTGGTGATGGCCGCCGTCAACGTCGTCTTGCCGTGATCGATATGCCCAATCGTCCCGATGTTCACGTGCGGCTTGTTGCGGTCAAATTTTTCCTTCGCCATAAAAAACCTCGGTGGTAGGAGGTGGGCGGTGGGAGATGCTGTTCCTTGCCACCCCCTACCACCCACCACCCGAACTGGAGCCGTTGACCAGGATTGAACTGGTGACCTCGTCCTTACCAAGGACGCGCTCTACCAACTGAGCTACAACGGCCTTGAAACCTATCTCTGGTGGACAGGGGAGGATTCGAACCTCCGTAGCTCGCAAGGAGCGGCAGATTTACAGTCTGCTGCCATTAACCACTCGGCCACCTGTCCAGAACCAAATCCCTCCCTGCCTGATCCGTCATACAGGAACCCGCTTGTGAAAAGAGGACGAAACTGAAATAGGCGGAGGGACCGGAAACTACAAATCCATTGAAGAGTTTAACATAACAGATGCCTCTTCGCATGGCATTTTACCCGCCTCGTGAAGGCCGTACGCAATCAGGTTATGCCGAGACTTCCGATCACTGTCGGGGCCGCCGCGACGCAACCCGGAATGGGCCTCTTCTTGTGTTGATCGCCACGGCAAAGAGCACGGGCGCCGCGCCAATCAAAGGTACTCACCCTAAGTACCCAAATACTAGTCTGCAATGCGCTTGGTACCGGCCTCCCGCCTAGTCCCGGCGGCACAACAAAATCGGTACATTCGGGCCTTTGACCGCTCACCCCCGGCTGGCAGAATCTAATCGAGCCGAGGAGAAAATCTCATGACCGCAATTCTGAATGCCATCTGGAAATTGAAGATCTGGAAAGACACCCACGGGCAGGATTTGACCGAATACGCGCTGCTCGCGGGATTCCTGGCTGCCGCCTCCGGCGCCGTACTCCCTGACATTTCCACCAGCATCTCCACCGTGATGTCGAAGGTGGTCGAGGCGCTTGGACCGAATGGTACTCCGTCGGCCCCAGGCTAAACTGCTCCCAAGCCGCTAGAATCAATCCGTGCGGCTGAAGATCGTTCAAGTGGGAGAGCCGGTCCTGCGGCAACGGGCTCGTCCCCTGTTACACGAAGAGATTGCCCTGCCGGAGACGCAACAACTGATCGCATGGATGCATGAGACCATGCGCGACGCTCCGGGCGTCGGCCTCGCCGCTCCTCAAGTGGGCTTGGGCGTTCAACTCGCCGTCATTGAAGACCGTCCCGAATACTCCCAGGATATTTCCGCCGATCGCCTGGCTGAACGCGGGCGTAAGCCGGTGCCGTTCCAGGTGCTCATCAACCCGCGCATTATCGAGCAATCGGCCGATCAAGCGGAGTTTTTCGAAGGCTGCCTGAGCCTGGCTGGTTTCAGCGCGCTGGTGAAACGTTCCCGCCAGATCGCCGTCGAATATTTGGACGATCGCGGCCAGCCGCGCCGCATTGAGGCCGAGGGATGGTACGCGCGAATTTTGCAGCACGAGATCGATCATCTGCACGGCCGTTTATACATCGACCGCATGGATTCACGCTCGTTCATGAGCATCGACAACCTGACCCGGCATTGGAAGGACCGGCCAGTGGAAGCGGTGCGGCAAGCGCTGGCCGCGGCCTCAGAATAGCGGGCATTCTGGCTTGCTTGATCGCAGGCCTTATTACGGCTCCGGCGCAAGTATCATCCCAAGTATTATCCGACGTCGCTCTAAGCAACGGTGTCCAGTTAACCATCAACACGCGCGCCCAGGAAGGCACGCCGGTCATATTGAAAGCGAGTCTGGAGCCGGCCTCCGGCAATAGCTTTTACCGTATCTTTCGCGATGAAAACAATCTGGCCGTGTTCGCTTATGAACTCATGGTCACCCGAACCCCGGACGGTCGGCAGTTTCGCGTCACCGCCAGGGCTGCAACCCAAGACTTTGCGGCGCGCTTCCCGAATGCCGACGGCGGCAAGCCCACGCCGACGCTCTCGTCGCCGCTTGAGTCGCCCCTGCTGAGTTCGGGGGAGAGGTTCGTGATTCCCATTCCCTCCGATCCTGGTCTTAAGCAGACTCTCACCGACACCGTGCAGATCCGCCTCAACCAGCCTGGCGTCACAGCCGATGTCGGCACTGAACGATCCGCGCAGATTCGTTTTTCCACGCTGAAAGTCTCCATCAACAATCAGCCTGGCTCACCTGCAGGAGCCGGCTCAATGGTGGCGGGGCGCTTCGCCATGTTTTATATTCCGGGTCGCGGCGGCTACTTCTTTTCTACCGAGCCCGTGGACCACCCTGTCTTCCTCGACATCGGTATCGTAGATGGAAAACACCTCAAGTTCACCGTGGACAATGATACTTACGACTGCGAGTCGGACGCTGCCGTTCTGACCCAATCTGAGCGCGGGCAACTGTGGGTGTACCACGATGCGAGCTACAAGCCCGCCGGGAATTTGACGAACTCGAATCCGGAAAGCTCGCGCGACGACTTTTTCACCGCCGCCGCGGATTCATTGCGATGGTGGTTGCAGTAGTCAGGCAATTTCGATCAATCTATGAAAAAAGGCGTCTCAGCTGCTCCGCGAGTGACGACGTCAAAGCGATAGACGGCGAGCGCGTCCGGGCCGTTCGAAGCCTGGTCCCGGATTGCGAACATGCGAACCCGCCGCGTGGAATCGGCAATGCAGTCCAACAGAGGATCTTTCGCTGACCCCAACTCACCGAAAAACGCCGTAGTGACCAAACGGCGGGTCAACCCAATCGCCAGCACCATCAGGTTGAGATGGGGACACCGCGGCGTGCCGTCCTCAGCGGCGTACGCGCCTGGCAGCACCGTTCGAAATGAATAGCGCCCCTCGGCGTCGGTTCTCGAGCGACCCCACCCGAAGAATCCCGGATCGGCGCCTTTTGAGCGCGGGTCTAACGGATGACGAAATATTCCATTTGCGTCCGGCTGCCAAATCTCCACAATCGCGTTCCGGATGGGCCGGTTTCCCTCTTCGACCACAATTCCAGTGAGCAGAATGTGCTGGCCGAGGGCCTGCTTTCCCGCGAAGTTCGTCAAGTCGCCGCAGCCGTCGGCGAATTCACCCGGGAAGAATGGGCCGATTGTGCAATATGGTGAAGTAGGCAAACTCATGCGTGGCCCTTAATCCAGCGCCGCCGTCGAACGTTTTCCACGCAGAACAAAGTCGCGGCGGAATGTCAGCATGTTCACCGCTCCAACCGTGGTTGGAGTGGTCTCGAAGATCAGCCGGTCGCGCGCTTCCGGATCCTGAACGGCATTGAGCAGCAGATCCGTCTCGTTCAGCGGCTCGCCCGGGAAGAAAATCTGCGTCACATAGCGATTCATCCAGCTCGGACCGAAGATTGAATAATGGATGTGCGGCGGACGCCACCACCAGTCGGATTCCATCACCGGATAAGCGCCCGGCTTGATGGAGAGAAACTTGTACTGACCCTCGGCGCCGGTCACAAACCGGCCAACGCCCGTGAAGTTCGGATCGATCGGAGCCTGGTGGCGATCCAGTTCATGAACGTATTTCCCGGCTGAGTTAGCCTGCCAGATTTCGATCACCGCGCCGGCCAACGGAGCGCCGTCTTCATCCATCAGCCGCCCGGTCACCGCGATGAACTGTCCGATGGCGCGCGGTCCGCCCGGCTCCCTGGAGGAAATGTCCTCGCCATCCATTGCCAGGCGGCGTTCCAGGTCGATGGGTCCGGTACGCTCGGATAAAGACAACGGCCTTTGGATCAGCGGCTGCGACGGGTTGCGGGTGAAGCTGCGCGGGTAATCTTTGATGTAGCGGGCAAGCTGCGTGCTTTCCTGGTAAGGCTCATACTCCACCGGCATGCAACCAAACTATCATGGTCGAGTCGCTGTGACGATGACACGCGATTGCACCCCTGCATACCCCAGTGTGGCCGGGATTGCTTTGCCTCTCGCATTCGGGTGATAATGCGCCTGAGACCTCGCGCGCCATTATGGTCAGCCCAAGCCAAAAGATCCTGCATTATCAACTTCTGGAAAAGATTGGCGCGGGCGGCATGGGCGAGATCTATAAGGCCCAGGACAGCCGCCTGAACCGGCTGGTGGCGGTGAAGATTTTATCGCCCGGCCTGGCCACCGACCCGGAGCGCCGGCGGCGGTTCTTTCAGGAAGCTCAAGCCGCTTCGGCCCTGAATCATCCCAATATCATCACCCTGTACGACATCGTCTCGGAAGGTGACCTGCAGTGCATCGTGATGGAGTACATCGCGGGCAAAACGCTTCGCGACTTGATTCCCACCGGCGGGCTGCCCCCTACGCAAGCCCTCCAATACGGCACCCAAATTGCCAGCGCTCTGACGGCCGCGCATTCCGCCGGCATCATCCATCGGGATCTGAAGCCCTCCAATATGATGGTCAACGCCTCAGGCCTGGTCAAGGTGCTGGATTTCGGTCTCGCCAAATGGGTGGACTCGGGCCTGGGCGATCAGCAGAGCACGGCTGAGGCGGCTTTGACGCGCGAAGGCTCCATTATCGGCACCGTGAGCTATATGTCGCCGGAGCAAGCCGAAGGCAAGCACGTCGATGCTCGCTCGGATATCTTCTCCTTTGGTGACGTGTTGTACGAGATGGTGACCGGCCGGCGCGCATTTGAAGGGCGATCGGGCATCTCCACTCTTTCCTCCATCTTGCGGGATGAAGTTAAGCCGATTCATGAATCGGCTCCGGATGTTCCGCCCCTGCTCGAACAAATCATCTTGCGCTGCTTGCCCAAGGATCCCGCGGCGCGCTGGCAGACCATGAAGGAGATCGAGGGAGCGCTGATCAGTCTGCAGCGGCTGCTTGACCCAGGCGGACAATATGCGCAGCCAATTCACTCCGGTCCGATTTCGGTGCTGTCCCTCCCGCCGGTTGACTCCGCCGCCGGTTCCGCTGGCGAACCGTCTGCCCTCCATTCGCAATCTCTTCCGCCCCCCTCGCCGCCAACGGACCCGCGTCTGCCGCCCACGGTTGTGGTGGATGGGCCTGCTTTGCCCGCCGCCGGGCGCGGTGCGTCCACGGTAAAAGCTGCCCCACCGAAAACTCCGCCAGTGGCGGGAGAAAAACGCAGCTCCTCGAGATACGTCGCACTTCTGCTGGTTCTTATTGGCGCCGCCTTAGTGGCGTCGGCCGGCATTGGCGGCTGGTGGTGGTGGAACCAACGGCAGACACAGTCGAAGACCCAGACTACGGCGTCGGTGGCGCCCTCACAGCCAGAGCCGGTAAAACCGTCGGCTGTCGGTCCACCGAGCGGCGAACCTCCCGCTGCAACGGCGCCGGCGGAAGGCCCACCCGTTGCAACACCTTCCTCCAAACCACCGTCCTCGACCACACCCGAAGGTGGCGCCGCAACCAAGCCGGTCCGCAAGCCCAAGCCGGCGGCAACGGATACCAGCACCAAGAGCCCGCCGCCCATTCCAGAACCGCCCGCTCCGGTGGTGCCTTCGCCCGCGCCTCCGGCCCCAGTAGCGGCGCCTACGCCGCGTCCGCCCGTTATTCAAACCACTCCCGTCACTGTAGCCGATGCCTTGCCATTTGTGATTGTCCTGGGACAGGACGTCCCGGCCGACGCGCCCGAAGGGTCGGCGCTGAATTTCACCGTGAGCGAGGGACTTAAGGTCGGGGAAAAAACCGTGATCGCCAAAGGCGCCGCCGTCACCGGAACCCTGGCGGGCGAATCCGGCAAGAAGAAGTTTCTGGGAATCGGAGGCGGCCGCAAGATGATGTTCCGCCTGGTCCAGGCGGACGCGGTGGACGGCAAGAAAATCGCCGTGCGCGCGCTGGCCGGAAGAAGTGAAGAGGGCGCCACCGTTCGGCCTTTTGACACCGGCAAAGGTTCCACCAAATCCGAAAGGGTACGCGGCCATGCAGGGCACCGTGTACGTCGCCTACATTGATGGCGATCAGACCGTGGCCGTGCACAAGTAATGAGCACATCTTTGGATAATGAGGCGTTGGACCTTCTCTTTCGTCAGGCCAGAACCCACAACGTTTGGCTTGACCGGCCGGTCCCCGACGATATTCTGCGCCAACTCTATGACTTGGTGAAATTCGGACCCACCAGCGCCAACTCCAACCCGGCGCGCATTCTGTTCCTGCGGACGCGTGAGGCCAAGCAGCGGCTCCGGGCGGCACTGAGTTCCACCAACGCCGATAAGACCATGCAGGCGCCGGTGACCGCCATCCTGGCCTACGATCTGCGATTCTTCGAAGAAACACCCAAGCTGTTTCCGAACAATCCTGCCATGGCCAATGTATTCTCCAGCTCCCCGCAGCTGGCCGAAACCACCGCCTTTCGCAATGGCAGCCTGCAAGGCGGGTATTTCATTCTCGCGGCGCGCGCGCTCGGCCTCGACTGCGGCCCCATGTCCGGCTTCGATAACGCCAAAGTGGACGCCGAGTTTTTTACCGCCTCAGCCGGGAATCCTCCGGCGTTTCATCAGGTTAAATCGAATTTCCTGTGCAATATCGGCTATGGCGACGCAGCCAAGCTTTTTCCCCGCAATCCCCGGCTGGCCTTTGAAGAAGCCTGCCGGCTGCTGTAGCGATACCGCGTGTAAGAAAGCCGGAGCCTTAGATGTAATACATGAGCGGCCCGCGGCTCTTGGGGTCCTGCCTAGCCGCTTCCGCCCGGCGGATCAAGTCGGCGAGGGTGGTCTTGTCCAGCACTTCCGCGATCGCGTCGCGCACCTCGCGCATGATGATCCGGGTGCTGCAATGCTCCACGTCCTGACACTCCTCGCAGGGTCGGAACGCGGTCTCGCTGGCGCAGGGCAGGGGAGCCAGCGGTCCCTCCATCATCCGAATGATGGAACCGATGGTCACCGTCGACGGCGGCCGGCTCAGCTGGTATCCGCCGCCCTTGCCTTTCTTGCTATTGAGCAACCCGCGACTCTTTAAGTCCAGCAGAATCCCCTCCAGGAACTTGAGCGGAATCTGCTCGTCCTTGGCAAGCGTGGCGATCAGGACCGGTCCCTCGCCATAACGTTGCCCGAGCGCAATTACGGCCTTCAGACCATACTGAGTGCGCTTGGAAATCGTCCGCATGCGTTTTTTTAGCTTAGCAAGAACAAGCTGCTCTTAAGCAGTTTGGTGCGGGATTGAGCCTAAAGTACGGCACGACGTGCGTCCAAACATCAAATATTTCAGCCAGATGCAGATTGGCCATAAGATTATCAATCGATTATTTGGGGTTGGCCCTCGCGGTACCATCTAGTACCTATGTGGCTTTACTGAATTATTTCCCTTAGGTTAACATAAGTACAGTTAACTAGGTCGTACTAAATGGCAGATGTAGCTCAAGCTTTCAATCCGTCAGTGCGAGACAGTTGGTTCCTGGATGGCTCGCCATCTAGCCAATCGCCCGGCAGTCTGACGCGAGCTCTGCGTCTTCAGGGCAGCCTGAACCTGGCCGCCTTACGGAAGAGCGTCGAATCTCTCATTGACAAATACCAGGCTCTTTGGAACTTCCCCGGGGAAACCCACGTCGCCTCCAGCCATGTTTTGCCGAGATACGATGTTTTGCCTATCTCAGATTTCACCGCCTTGCCCATCGATACCCGAGAAAGCGAAGCCCGCCGGTATATTCGTGAGCATGCGGACCGATCGGTTGATCTGACGGGCGGGCCGCTGCTTAGCGCGGCTCTGATGCGCCTCTCGGCGAGCGAGAACATCTTGCTCCTCAGCATGCAACGCTCGCTTTGCGGCGCCGGCGTTCTGATGAGCACGCTCATTGGGGACCTTAGCGCGCAGTACAATACTGAGATAGCCAGCCAATCTTCATTTTTACCCACATCCGTGCCGGTACCGAATTCTCCGCGGTCTTCGTCGGCCGGAGGTGTCGTGGGACGGGAATCCCACATGTTGCCGGCAGCATTGATGGCGTCGGTTCGGGACTTCAGCAGGGCGGAGAGCATGACGCCATTCACCACGCTGTTCGCGGCTTTTGCAGCCGTTCTCTCCCGGCATAGCGGGCAGCAGCGGTTTCTGGTTGGAACCTCGGCGGCCAATCTCGAATACCCGGCGAAACACGCGCCGTCCGGACTTTCCAACATGCAGCCGTTGCGGGCGGACCTTTCCAGCGATCCTTCCTTTCGCGAACTTTTGCTGCGGGTCCGGCTGAGCTGTCTTGAGGGCGGTGCTCATCTGGAGGCTGCTCCCGACGGGGATGCCGCTGCTGATAACCGTGTTCCGCTCACCTGGCACGCGGAAGCAGGTCAAAAGCGGGACCTTCCGGACCTTCGTCTCTTCCAAGTCGCCTTGATCCTGGAGAAAGCGGCTTGGGCGGCAGTGCACTTTTCCGGGCTCGACGTTTCGGTGTATGAACTGGAGGCCCGCTCCGCCGGCCTGGAACTGGTGCTCCACTTGGAGGAACATTCCGACGGGCTTTTGATGACGGCCGATTATGACGCCGCGCTGTTCGATCCAGGCACGATTCAACGCTTTCTCGATCATTTTGAAATCCTCCTCGCGAGCGCAATCGCGGACCCGGTGGTTTCTGTCTCCCGGCTTCCGCTCCTCACCGAGTCCGAACGCCAGCACATCGTGGTGGAATGGAACTCCCCAGCGATCGACTATCCGAGCGAGCGGTGCATTCCGGAGCTGTTTGAAGAGCAGGTACGGAAGACGCCGGACGCGGTAGCTGTGGTGTTCGAAGATTCGTTTCTCAGCTATGCCGAGTTGAATCGGCAGTCCAATCAGGTCGCGCATTATCTGAGAAATCTGGGCGTCGGGCCGGATCGGCTCGTGGCGATTTGCGTCGAACGCAGTTTGGAGATGATCGTAGCGTTGCTGGGAGTGTTGAAGGCCGGAGGGGCGTATGTGCCGCTGGACCCAGCCTATCCGCAAGAGCGGCTACGGTACATGCTGGAAGACTGCGCGCCTGTGGCGCTGCTAACGCAAGGGCATCTGCAAGAGCTGTTCGCCGGGCTGAGCAACCCTCCGCCGACGTTTGATCTGGCCGAGATAGCCCCTGCCTGGAAGGATGAGCCCGAGACTAATCTGGATTCTGCCAGCGTGGGGCTCACATCCGCTCATCTGGCTTACGTTATTTATACCTCCGGGTCCACCGGCGCGCCCAAGGGCGTGATGGTCGAGCATCGAAATGTCTCGCGATTATTCGATGCCACCGATGCGTGGTTTCGCTTTAACGGGAAAGATGTCTGGACGCTCTTCCATTCCTACGCCTTCGATTTTTCGGTATGGGAAATCTGGGGAGCGCTGCTCTACGGTGGTCGTCTGGTCATCGTCTCCCGCGCTTTGGCGCGTTCTCCAGGAGAGTTTTACAAGCTCATATGCCGGGAAAAGGTAACTGTCCTAAACCAGACCCCCAGCGCCTTTCGACAGCTGATCGCTGCGCAAGCCAGTAGCCCGGAAGTGCATGAGCTGCGGCATGTGATCTTTGGCGGAGAGGCTCTCGAGCTCTCCACTCTCAAGCCGTGGTACGAGCAAAATTCCAATCAGCGTACTGAGCTTATTAACATGTACGGCATCACTGAGACTACCGTGCATGTGACCTACAAGCCGCTCGAACGGGCCGACAGCCGGCGCGGAGGGAGTCCGATTGGCCGCCGTATTCCCGACCTGAGGATCTACATTTTAGATGCACACGGGGAGCCGGTTCCGATAGGGGTGGCGGGGGAACTGCACGTTGGAGGAGCCGGAGTAGCGCGCGGCTATCTAAAACGCCCGGAGTTGACGGCGGAGCGCTTTGTAGCGGACCCGTTCGTGGACAATGGCGAGGCGCGGATGTACAAAACTGGGGATGTAGGAAGGTGGCTGCCGGACGGGACCATCGAGTTTGTGGGGCGCAACGACTTTCAAGTAAAGATCCGTGGCTTCCGAATCGAGTTGGGGGAGATTGAGGCACGATTGGCGGAGCAAACCGGCGTGCGCGAAGCTATAGTGGTAGCGCGCGAAGCCGCGGCTGGAGACAAGCAATTGGTGGCCTATTACACCCGTGATGGACGTGGGGCCGCTGCGAACGCAGAGTTCTTACGCGCCCGCCTTTCTGAAAAGCTGCCGGACTACACGTACCCGCGGCGTATGTACAGATGGAAACGCTGCCACTGACGGCGAATGGAAAGCTGGACCGTAAGGCATTGCCGGCGCCGGACGCGGCCGCGTACGCAGTGCGGGGGCTTGGAACCGATGCGCCCGCCGACCTGATAGAAGCGCGGCTTCTAGATGCTTTTCGTTCGGTGCTGGGCGTCAGCGCCCTCGGCCTCAACGATGATTTTTTCGAACTCGGCGGCCATTCCCTCACGGCCGCGCAACTGTTCCGCGAGATCAACATCTGCTTCAACCTGGATCTGCCGCTCGCCACCCTATTCCATGCTCCGACGGTTCGACGCCTGGCGGCGCTCATTCGCGACTCGGGAGCCGATCAAATGAACGCGCCCCTGGTGCGGATTCAGCCCAACGGCTCGCTGCCCGCGCTGTATTGCATTGGCGCGGGAGATGGGGAGGTAATCGTCTTCCGCAGACTCGCGCTCGAGTTGGGCCAGGATCAGCCTGTCTACGGACTGCAGCCGTTCCGTCTGCTCGGCCTTCGTGTCCGACCGTGCAAGCAAATTGCGGCCGCTTACATTGACGAGCTTCGAAAAGCCGGCGTATCTCAGCCATGCTGCCTGCTGGGCTATTCCTTTGGAGGATTGCTCGCCGTGGAGATGGCTCGCCAGTTTCAACGCAACGGCATCACTCCGCCGACGGTGGTGCTGATCGACGCGCATTACCCTGCCGGCTGCCGGGCAAACGAATCCCTGGGCGGAAAACCTCCAGCGCTATCGGCTCTCATTGGAAGCGAAGTCGGCAAAGTAGAGGCCCAGCTCACCTGTCTGAACGAGTCAAGTATGGCTTTGCGCGGCTGGCGCACAGAGCCTCCTTCGAGCGGTCGTTGTCTCTCTTTCCATCGGTGAGAGCGATGTTTCCGAACCTGCAACTGCTGGCTTCGGAGAGTTACCGGATAAAGTCCTACAGCGGCCGCGTCTGTTTGCTCCGAGCCGAATCGCAAATCCAGTTCCTCGACGGCGGCCCAAGTTTAGGCTGGTCCGGCGTTCTTTCCGATCTCGTGATCGATGCATGTGCCCGGAGACCATGGAACCATCAATACCGGCGACAACCTGAAAATCCTGGCGCGAAGCTCGAACAGGCTTGGCTCGAAAGACTCCCGTCGCTAACGTAGCGGCCGAGCGCGGGCGCTGTCGCATTTGGCAATCGACGCCGGCTTCGCCATCACCTTGTCCGGATCCGTGTCGCGCGGCACAACCACGCCCACCCAGGCGAACAGCATTTCGTCCCAGCTTTGATCGCCCCAGCGAATGGTCGCCTTCGGATCGGGATTGTACTTGTTGTTGGCCGAATTATCCCAGTGCGCGAACAGCTCGATCTTGGTTCCCTTGGGGCACTTCGATCGGCTTTTGCTCGAAGTAGATGGTCTGCCAGCTGAAGTCGTAGTGCGGCACGCTGACCAGCGTCTCGTGCTCGCCGTTCGGATAATCCAGGCGAATGTCCATGTCCTTGCCGCGCAGATGCATGTGCGGCTGCGAATAGATCAACGTCACCGGCTGATCGAATTGCGCCACGGTGTGGCCCGCATAGTTCGGCATCGCCGGGAGGAATGGTGAAATCGGCGCCCGCCACCGGCACCGTCAGCAGGCGATACTTCGGCGGTTCCTTCGCCAGCACGAATCCCGACCTTGGTTTGATCCGTCGCCGGCGTGCCGTTGGTGGTGTAGTGCATCTCGAACACGATGTCGGACCCGGCGGGGATCAGCTTGGCGGATTTGTGATCCAGATCGAAATAATTCTGCGGCTGAATGCCCGGCACGTAGCCCAGCAGCCATTCGTTGCTGACGTTGACGCTCGGGATCCACCGGCGCGGGCAGCGCTTCACTGCCATTGGCGCGCTTGGGAAGCACGTAACCTTCGCCGACCTTGGCGTCCTTCAGCCATTGCGATCCCGGCGGACGAATGTGAACGCTGCCGTGATGCACCACCGCGCGATTGCCCGGCCGGACTTCGGCGTCAATCACCCAGGTGTCCTTGGTGAAGCCGCTGGGAACCACGAAGTAGGTGTACTCGATGGTGCCGCGCGCGGGCACGTTGTACGGCTTGGGCATTTCGATCACGACGTCCGGTTTGATGTTCCATCCGTCGCGCCATTCGATGGGAGGCGGCATGTCTTTCGGTCGCCCTCCGGCGCGCCCGCGTCCACCCAGGCCACCAGCGTCTTTAAGTCCGCTTCGTTCAGCCTGCGGTCGTTGGCAAAATGCCCGAAGCTTGGATCGGCGAACCACGGCGGCATTTTCTTGGTGAGCACCGCTTCCTTGATCGCCTTGGCCCACGGACGCGTGCTTTGGTAAGTGAGAAACGAGGAGCGGGCCGATCTCGCCCGGCCGATGGCAGCTCTGACAATTCTTCTGCATGATGGGAAGAACGTCTTTGTCGTAGGTGACGGTGGATACGGCGACGCGGCCATGGCCGCCGTCCCCAATAGCAAAACCCCTGCCAAATAACGCACCATTGTGTTCGCGCCTCCAGCTGCAACCGAATATATCATAACGGGATAGCGCTAGGATGGTCTTGCATGCAGGGCCGTTTCTTCGCGGATCAAACGGTGAACTTTCCGCAGGTGCCGGCTTTTCGCGCCGAGCATTTTCCCTATGCTGGTCCATATCCGTGGCTCGATCGGCCGGATGCGCTCGAGCGCATGGACGAAAAACTGCAGCGCGGCGATCTGACGGCCGAAGAGGCCGAGCAATGCCGATGTTGGTCTCGCCAAGGCTACATCATTCTCAAGAACCTGATCGACGACCACACGCTGGACGCGGTCTGGAGCGCTTACGAAAAGGCCGTCGGCGAGCGGGAAAATTCGGCTGGAGCCCGAGCCTGCCGGGGCCGATGATCCTTATCCCGGCCGTTTCCTCAATCCGCACAAAAAATCAGCTAGCTTCTGCCGCGTTTTGAAGCACGCGGATTTGCTGCGCTGGATTCGATTACTCATGGAGCGCGAGCCCAAGCCGCTCCAGACCATCGCGGCGCACAAAGGCTCGCAGCAAGGCGTGCACTCCGATTCCATCCACATGACCACTTATCCGCTCGGCTATTTGTCGGCGGCCTGGATCGCGCTTTGAAGACATTCATCCCGCGATGCGGTCCGCTGGTCTACTATCCGGGCAGCCACAAACTGCCCTACGTGTTCAGCAAGGACGTCGGTCTGGGCGAATTCGATCTGAAGCGCGAGGGCTATGGCCCGTACCATCAGAAATACGAGCCATATATTCAAGACCTGATCGCGAAGCACGATCTCGAGCCGCACTACTTCCATGCCCGGAAAGGCGATGTGCTGATCTGGCATGCGAATCTGTTGCATGGTGGATCGGCGCGCAAGGATCTTCAATACTCACGGCGCTCGCTGGTGTGCCACTTCTTCGTCAAGGGATCGTTCGTCTATCACGATCTGGCGGCGGCGCGGTCGCGGGCGCAGTACATGGGGACATGTTTGCTGCGCGATGATTCGGGCGCGATCCTAGGCCTCGGCCGCAAGAAACCTCCCCAAAATTAGCGGCTTCGGCCTTTTCGCCTACAGATCCTCTTCCCGTATCGCGGATTCCAGCGGCGACTGCCCGCCGAGGCCGGCCCGTTTGCGCGCGCTAAACATCGCTCCCCGTGCGGGGTTTTGAGTTGCGAAGCGCATTAATCCGACCGGCTTCGACATGTTGTCATAGATCGCCTCCATGCCGCCATCCATGAAATAGGTCTCGTGCCAAAACCCAGTGCAACCGGCGTCGCGCAGGAAGCTGTGCCACCAATCCTGGTGCGGGAGCGATCTTGCCCAGGTCTCGAGCGATTCGAAATCGCGCCAGTACTGCCGCATGCCCACGTGCAACGGGAATAGAGAAAGGAGCAGGTTCTCGTGCAAAAGCAATCCATCCGGCTTCTGCTCGACGGCATGTTGAATGCGTGGGCCGAACTGGATTATCGTCTTCAACCCGCGCGGCGAGTTCATGCGCATGCCGAGGTATATGACGACCAAGTTCGGGTAGGGCTTGAGATCCACCGTGACGCGGTTCACTTTTGCAGCCATGGCCACAGTTTAAACCGGATTAACGAACCTGGCTTTTCTCGCCGTGGGCCAGCGCCAGCTCCGTGATCCGTAGTCCAGCCTTCGTGATCCGCGACGGGAAAAGATCTTTCAACCGCTCCTCGTGCGGAGGAACCACGTGCGTGATATCGCCGCCCACGCTCTTCACCATTTCCTCTGTCTTCATGATCAGATTGAACTGGCTGCCCATCGCGAAGCCGATCGGAATATATTCGGGATCTTTGGGATCGTGGCCGCGCAGGTTTTCCTGCGTATAAGCCAGGTCGCCGCAAAAGACCCAACTGCTCTCGGGATTCGTCGAGAGATCGTTGCGAACCGTCACATACATCGATCCCCAGGTGTGCGTGTCGAACGCCGCATGTAGATCGACGCCTGGCAGCACGTTTTCGCGATCGCCATCCACGCAAACCAAACGGCCTTGCCGCGCCAGATCCACCGCACGCATGATGTCTGCCGGATCGATGCCCAGCATCATCCAGCGGAACCTACGTGGGAGCGACATGGTCCAGACCCATTTTGAAAGCTCGCGCTCCTGGAGATAAAATGTCGCGTTCGGAAAATCTTCGATGTTGCCCATGTGATCGAAATGAGCATGCGTGATGAAGATGTTGTTGATGTCCGCGGGCGCGATGCCGATCTCACCGAGCACCTCGTGCGGCGGATGCCAGCCGCGCACGCCGTACGTATTGGCAAGCACCTCGCCGTGAGCTTTGTGATTGTAGCCGACGTCGACCATCGCCAGCTGGCCCTGGCCTTTGATCACGATGTAGCAATAGGGCAGCTTCCGCGTCCCCTGGTTATGCATGCCGTAAATCAGGCCGCTCTGTGGATAGTTCGGCACTGCGGCAAATTCCATCACCCAAATTGAGTACGCGCTCATTTCGCTCCCAATCCGCAGCACGCGTGCTCGTAAGACACCAGCTGAAAGCCGGGCAACGCATTCCCGGCGCGCTCGAGTTCGGCATATCCGGCACGCAGTGGAGTTAGAATGCGGTCCACGTTCAGGCTGCCGTCCGCCTCCTTCAAAGCAACGCCAATCGCGGCGGCAGCCCGCAAAAGATGCGTATGATGCGCCAGCGCACGCTCCGTTGGGTGGGAGCGTGCGGACAGCCTCGCGGAAGAGTTCACGAGCGGAGAGGAGCGCCGGATGATCCGGTACAGCCTCTTTCGATCTCGCGGCTGCAAGTACCAGCAATCCCGCAAGCTGTGCCGCCACCTGCTTCAGGTCTTCAAAGCATTTCTGATTCTCGACAATATACTTAGCTGTTGCGTCGTCTACCATGGGCTCCTATCGCATTACGAACGGATTCGGCGCGTTGCCCGCGATGTCGATCCACACGCTCTTGGTTTGCAGATAGTCGCGAATGGCGTCGATGCCGCTCTCGCGTCCGATTCCCGACCGCTTATAACCGCCGAAAGGCGACATGTAGCTCACCGCTCGATAAGTGTTCACCCACACGGTGCCGGCTTCCAAGCGCTCCGACATCAGCAGCGCGCGGCGAATGCTCTGCGTCCAGACGCCGGCCGCCAGGCCATACACCGTGTTGTTGGCGATGCGAACGGCCTCATCTTCATCGTCGAACGGAATCACCGAGAGCACCGGACCGAACACTTCTTCGTTCGCGATGCGCATCTCGGGATTCACGCCCGTGAAAATCGTCGGTTCCACGAACCAGCCCGATCCACATTCCTCGCGTTGCGCCGGAGCGCCGCCGAGACGGCAGACTGCGCCTTCTTCCTTGGCGATGCGGATGTAGTCGAGAATCTTGTCGTATTGCGGGCGCGTGGTAACGGGGCCAACCTGCGTCGACGCGTCCAGCGGATTACCCATGCGCGCTGTTTTGGCGAGATCGAGCAGCCGCTCCACAAACTCCGCGTGAATGGAGCGATGGATCAGCGCGCGCGAGCCCGCGATGCAGGTCTGGCCCGTCGCGGCGAAGATCCCCGAAACCACGCCTTTCACGGCCTGATCGAGATCGGCGTCGTCGAAAACGATATTGGCGGATTTCCCGCCAAGCTCCAGCGTCACGTGCTTGATGCCGCGCGCGGCCAGCCCATAAACATGTTCGCCGGTTTTATCGCCGCCCGTGAATGCGACTTTGGCGACGTCTTGATGCGTTATCAAAGGCTCGCCCACTTCGTTGCCGAAGCCGGTCACGATGTTCACCACGCCCGGCGGAAAACCCGCTTTCTCGAACAACTCGCCGAACGCGAACGCCGACACGGAAGAAAATTCCGACGGCTTCCACACCACCGTGTTGCCCGCGGCCAGCGCCGGCGCGAGTTTCCAGGTGGCCAGCAGCAGCGGCGAATTCCACGGAGTGATCGCGGCGACGACGCCCAGCGGCTCCTCGCGCGTGAAGTTGAACACGCCCGGCTTGTCGATGGGAATCACGCGGCCTTCGATCTTGTCCGCTAATCCGCCGTAATAGTAAAACCATTGCGGGATGTAGTTGAGCTGGCCGCGCATTTCGGCGATCAACTTGCCGTTGTCGGTGGATTCGATTTCAGCCAGGCGCTGCGCTTCAGCCGCCACAAGCTCGCCGAATTTGTGGAGCAGCGCCCCGCGCGCGGATGCCGTCAGCTTGCGCCACTCGCCGTAAAACGCGCACTTCGCGGCTGCGATGGCTTGCTCCACATCCGCTTTCGAACCTCGTGGAACCAGCGCCCACGGTTTTGCCGTGAACGGATTCATGGATTCGAACCACTCGCCCGAGGCGGGATCCACCCACTTGCCGCCAATCAACATCTGATGCTTCTTCACCCTGCCAAACCTCCTAAGGTACCGACGTCTTCTTGCTCTTCCAGTGTATCGACCATGTCTTCGATGGTCTGCCAATTCGAACAAGCCGATCGGAATCGCGCGCGGATTTGATCGGGTGTCGCGGGAATCACGTCGTCCAGCTTCTTCCGCATGCTGCTCCCGCCGCGCATCCCGACAACCACTTCCGTTCCCTGCGCACCAGGATATGCGGCATTGAAAGCCGCATCTGTTTCCAGCCTCGTGATGCTGGCTAGCCTGGCGATTTCGGGATCATGCAGCACGCTGTAGTTGGACTCCGCAATCACACCGCGCGCGAGCGTCGCAGCGACACAATACTGGATGCTCATCTTGGCTTGCAGGATGCGCTCGAATGGTCCGGCATAATCGCAGCCCGGATACCCGACCGCTGCGGCGGACGCTTTGACAACGATGGACTCAATATCGCTGCTCCGAAATCCATTCTGCGTCGCCAACGCCAGCGCCGCCTGGCACGCCGTCTGCGCGTAGTTGCACGCTGGCGCGGGCTTGTAATACACCGACAGAATTTCAAGCGGCCCACCCGAAAACGGAGCGACACGCGAGATGCAATCGGTCTTGCCAAGTCCGGCAAAAAGCCCCGCGCGGCCGTCCAGTGCGCTCTCCGATGCACGCGCCCCGAGCATTGCCAGCTCCACTGCGGTTACGGCATTGCGCGCCGCGAATCCTGGATGAAAAAACATCTCGTCGCCGCCGCAGTACGGCCACTCGTTCAGGCCGCCGGTCGAGTTAGCAGCGAAACCGAGAGCGCTTATCATGCCTTCTTCATCGAGTGAGAGCAGCCGGCTTCCCGCGATGGCTCCCGCCAGCGGACCAGTGATTCCCGTCGGACGAAAACGGCGGACCATCTCCTGATCCATGATCGCCCGGCCCACCGCCGCGCCGATCTCATAGCCGCACACCGCGCCCAAAATGAAATCGCGACCGCTGGACTTCTGCTGTTGCGCGAATGCCAGCAGCGTTGGAAAAATCACTACGCCAAGATGACTTACCGCGCCCGTGTGCATGTCCTCGCGCACCAGTCCGTGTCCGAGCGTGGCATTCGCAAAGGCCGCTTCAGCCGGCGACGCGTGCACCGGCGTTCCGATCACCGTTGCCGTTCCATTCGCCGCGCTGGCCATTCGGATGGCCTGACAACCCCAGGGCAGATCGCGTGCCTCAAAGGCGCACGAAAGCATGTCCAGCAACCCGATCTTGACCTTCGCGATTACCTCCGCGGGGAGCTGATCCATCGTCAAGGCGCGCGCGGCACGCACCATTCTGCGCGAGAGACTCAGCGGACCTTCCTTCGATACCGGCACCAACGTCTAAGATAGCCGATTACGATAAACTCCAGTGGTGAGCGAAATCGGCATCAGCCCGGCGCAAGCGATCGGCGCCACAACGCCGCCCGTCAGAAGCTGGATCATGTGGGTCCCTTCAGTAGCGATGATGCTGTCGAGCCTGCTTTCCTACGTGGACCGGCAGGTGCTCGCGGTCCTTTCGCCGATGATCCTGCGCGACACGGGCCTCAGCGCGCAAGCCTACGCGAACGCACTCGCGGCTTTTTCCATCTTCTACATGATCGGAAATCCTGTCTTCGGCTCGTTCCTCGACTTTGTCGGTCTGCGCAAAGGCATGTTCGCGGCAGTCTCCCTGCGGGCCATCGCCAGCACTGCGCACGCCTGGATGTCGGGCTTCTGGGGATTTGCCGTGGCGCGCAGCGTGCTGGGCTTCGGCGAAGGCTCGGCTTTTCCCGCGGCTCTGAAAGCTGCAGCCGAATCGTTGCCGCCGAATCGACAATCGCGCGGGACGGCCATCGGGTACAGCGGCGCGTCGCTCGGGGCCATTGTGACTCCGCTGATTGTGACGCCGATCGCGCTGCGCTTCGGATGGCGCTCGGCATTCCTGGTGACCGGTGCGATGGGCGCGTGCTGGCTGGCACTGTGGGCGATCATCGGACGCCCGCCCTATTTGGCCGAGCATCGGCGCGCGTCGTTAAAAATCGCGTGGCCCAATTTTCTCGAGCGCCGTCTGTGGATCGTTGTCTCCAGCTTCGGACTCGGCGCGGTCGCGCTCGGCCTGGTCTCGTACCTCAGCCCGCTCTACTTGAACCGGGCGTTCAATCTCTCGCAAGCGCAGCTCGGAAAAATACTTTGGATCCCACTGGTCGGATGGGAAGCCGGATATTTCTTCTGGGGCTGGATCGCCGACAAATTCGTTTCACGCGGCCAGCGGCCCACCGGCTTGTTCGCGATGCTCGCGGTGCTGGCGCTGCCGACGGCGTTGGTGACAATCATCGATTCGTGGCCAGTCGTGCTGGCGCTGTTCTTCTGGGCGACATTCATCGCCGACGGCTTCGTCGTGCTCTCATTGCGCGTCGGTTCGCATCTGTATCCGCGCGATCAGACTGCATTGGTTGGAGGAATCGGATCCGGATCCTGGTCGGCCGTGCTGGCACTTATCCTGCCAGTATGGGGCCGGTTTTTCGATCTGAAATGGTACGGAGCCGTTTTCGTATCGGCCAGCCTTTTCCCGATTCTAGGCACGGCCATCTGGTTTTGGTTGAGCCGTCCCGAGAAGTTGTGGCGCGAAGCGGCCGCGCGAACCGACTAAATTCCCATCTCTTTGAAAACTTCCCGCGCCAGGCGGAAACTATCGACGGCCGCGGGAACTCCGCAGTAAATCGCCACCTGCAGGAACACTTCCTGGATATCGTTCTTCGTCAGCCCGTTGTTGATCGCGCCCTTAACGTGCGCCTTGACTTCATGCGGCCTGTTCAGCGCCGAGATCATCGCCAGGTTCAGCATGCTGCGCGTTTTGCGATCCAGCCCCGGCCGGCCCCAGCACTCGCCCCAGCAGTACGTGGTCACGAGCTCTTGCAGCGGCCGGTTGAAATCGTCGGCGGTCTTCAGCGCGTTGTCCACATACTCGGCGCCCAGCACTTCGCGGCGAATCTTCAGGCCTTTCTCAAACATCTCTTTTTCCACTTGCTCTCCTTTGTCCGAAATTATTTTGACTCGACCACCACGCCGGCCCAATCTTCCATCACTTTGATCAGCTCAGTCATGTCGGCGTCCGCGCCCTGGCTTGCGGTTCCGATCGCGAGAATCTGCCGCACCGCGCTTCCCACCACCATCGGCGTGCCCATCGCCTCGGCCTCTTCCATGCACAGCCGGATATCTTTATTGAGCAAACCGATCGCAAAACCAAAGTCAAACTTGCGGTTCAGAACGCAGCGCGGAATTTTGTCCATGGTGGCCGTATTGCGGCCGCTGCCTGCGTTGATCACGTCGATCATCTGCTTTGCGTCGAGCCCCGCTTTCACGCCCATCACCACGGCTTCCGACGAAATAGCCATCGCGGTGGCCGACAGCAGATTGTTCAGCAGCTTCATGGTCTGGCCTTGGCCCGGCTGCTTGCCGACGTGAAACACTTTCCCGATGACTTCCAGCACCGGCTTCACGGCCGTGAACGTTTCGTCCGGACACGAAACCATCACCGCGAGCGTGCCTTTCTCCGCGCCGGCGACGCCTCCGCTGACGGGCGCATCCACCGCCACAATCCCTTTCGCCTTCAGACCCTCGGCCACCCGCTTGGCGTACGTCGAGCCGGTGGTGGAAACATCGATGAAGATTTTCACGCGGCTGCCTTCGATCACGCCGCCGGGTCCGAGCGCCGCAGCTTGAACGATGGGAGGCGTTGGCAAGCTGGCCAGCACAATCTCAGCCGCCGATGCGACTGCTGCCGGCGAATCCACGCGTTTCGCGCCCAGCGCTTCCAGTGGATGCATCGCGGCGTCGCTCTTGTCAAAAATCGTGAGGCTGTGGCCCGCCTCCATCAAGCGGCGGCACATCGGCCCGCCCATCCGTCCCACGCCGACGAAGCCGACGTTCTTCTCAGCCATGAACTAATTCTCCCTGCACCAAAGCGGTTAGGATACCATGCGGTACTTAGCGGGACGGTGCGACGTCACGTGACGGCGGAACGTCCAGCCTCACCACGATCCCTTCGACGTCCGGCCGGGGAGCCGGATAATATTTCATCACCAGCGGATCGTGCCCAGGCACGATATGATTGGCGGATTCGGCGAGCCGATATAGGAGCTTGTAACCCTCCAGCATTTCGGACACGCTATACACCACCGGAAACGGCCGGTCATCCTCGAAATTTCCGTAGAGATGCGCCGCGTCGGCAGCCAGCACCACCCAACCGCGTTTGGTCCAAACACGCACGATCTGCAGGCCAGCGGAGTGGCCGCCCACTCGATGCAGCGTTAATCCCGGCACGATTTCCGATTCGCCGTCATGGAAGACCGCGCGCCCGGCGTACACTTTTCGGACGATTTCCAACGCGTTCTCCAGCTCGTACGCTTCGCGCAGGAAATGATGGCACATCGAGCGTCCGGTGGCGTATGCGACCTCGCGATCCTGCACGTGATACCGCGCCGCGGGAAATCGATCGAGATTCCCGGCATGGTCGTAATGCAAGTGGGTCAGGATAACGTCCGTCACTTTGTCCGGATCGATGTTGAGAAGCCGCAGCGCTTCCACGGGGCTGCGCAGATGCTCGCGCTTGCGCCTGATGGCCGATTCCTCGGCGAATCCAGTGTCGACCACAAACATGCAATCGCTGCGCCGCACCACCCACACAAAGTAGTCGAGATCCGATCCATACTCGTGCGGATCAGCCAGGATATAGCTTTGTCCCGGGTGACGATTTCCCAGATGACCATAGCGGATGGCGAAAACCTCGAATGGTTCCATGGAGAGAATCATTATAATGACAACGATCACCGTGCTCAAAAGTGTCCTCCAGGGCAAGTGCGCGCTTATCACCGGCTCCACGCAAGGATTGGGGCTGGTCGCTGCCCAACGTTTCGCCGCCGCCGGCTGCAACATCGTCATCAATGGCTTTGGCGACGAGCGTGAGATCGCGCCCATGCGCGCACAGATCGAGAAGGAGCACGGCGTACGAACCGAGTACTGCAATGCGAACCTGGCGAACGCGAGCGAGATAGAGCGGATGATTGGAGTGAGCCTGGAAACCTTCGGCGCGATCGATATCTTGGTGAACAACGCGGTGGTTCGCTACGCGGCGCCGGTGGAGGAGTTCCCGGTTGGCGAATGGGATTTGGGAATCGCCGTGAACCTGTCGGCCGCGTTTCACACCATTCGGCTCGCGTTGCCCGCGATGCGCCGGCGCAATTGGGGACGGATTATCAATGTCTCGTCGATCTACGGGCTGATCGGCGGTGTGAACCGGCTGAGTTACGTCACCAGCAAAACCGCGCTCATCGGAATGACCAGGGCCATCGCGCTCGAAACGCGCGGGCAAGATATCACTTGCAATGCGGTATGCCCCGGGACGGTGGAAACGCCTGTGCACCTCGCAACTATCGAACAGATGGTGGCGGCCGAATCGCTGTCGCACGCCGAAGCGGAACGGCGATTCCTTGCGAGCAAGCAGCCCGGCGGACGCTTCATCAGCGCCGAAGATGTTGCGGGCATGTTGCTCTTCCTGTGCGGACCCGAGAGCCGCGATATTACGGGTGCGGCGCTGCCGATCGACGGCGGGTGGTCCATCAGTTGAGCACCGGCCCGTTATCTACCGAGCTCGCGCGATGGGCTGCGAGCGTGACGTTTGAAGATCTGCCCGAGGACGTCGTCGCCGCGACCAAGCTGCGTGTCATGGACGTCATCGGATTGGCGCTGGCCGGCGCCGAAACAGATTTTGGCCGTTCTGTTCGCGCGGCGGCGCTGGCATTGTCGACGCCCGGCCCCTGCCGCATCCTGGGTTTCGGCGATCGTGTCGGCGTCGCTACCGCAGCTTTCGCGAACGGAGCATTCTCGCAAGCGCTCGAGTTCGATGACACCCACAACGAGTCCATCGTTCACATGAGCAGCCCGGCCGTTGCGGCCGCGCTGGCGTTGTCTGAATACACGCCGGTATCGGGGCGCGATCTTATTACCGCCATCGCAATCGGAAACGAAATCTCCTGCCGCGTCGGCAGCGTTTCGTCCGGCGAATTGCACGCCCGAGGTTTTCACCCGACCGGATTATTCGCGACCTTCGGCGCCGCGTATCTCGCAAGCAAGCTCCTTGGGCTCGATGCCGAAACGCAGGCCCGCGCGGCTGGTATCGCCGGCAGCTTCGCATCGGGATTGTTGGAATGCTGGGTGGATGGGACCCAAACCAAGTTCCTGCATCCCGGATGGTCGGCGCAAAGTGGAATCACTGCGGCGCTGCTGGCGCGCGCGGGCGTCACCGGACCTGCCAAAGTTTTCGAAGGACGCTTCGGACTTTTCGCCTCGCACGTGCAAGATGCGAACGCGCATCGAGACTTCGCGCGCATTAATGACCGGCTTGGCCGGCATTGGGAGAGCCGCAATTCGTCCTTCAAGCCGTTTCCGGCCGCGCACGTGATTCATCCATATATCAGTGCACTGCTGCGGCTGCGCGCCAAGCATGCGTTCCAGCCTGGCGATGTGGAGCGAATCGAATGTCCGGTAACCGCTTTCATCGTTGGCATCGTTTGCGAGCCCACGGAAGAGAAGTTCGCGCCCGCGTCCCATTCCCATGGCCGCGTGAGCCTGCAATACAGCCTGGCCGAGGCATTGTATGTCGGGGCTCTCGCCAAGCGCGCGTACCAGAAGGAAAACCTGAAGAACCCGGAGATCCTCGCGCTCGCGCGCCGCGTACATTATCACGTCGATCCCGATTATCCCGGCCCCGGCCGCTTCAAGGGCGCCGTCACCATCACGCTCAAAGACGGCCGCACATTCGAAGAGGTGGAAGAATACAATCGCGGCTCGGTTGAGAATCCGATGACATATGAAGAATTACGCGCTAAATTCGACGATAATGCCAGTGCATTTCTCTCGGCCGCTCAGCGCGACCAGCTGACCGGAGCAATCCAGACCCTCGATGAATTGCCAGACGCGAAGGTCCTGCTGGCGGTGATAAACTCTCCGGGAGGCGAAATATGAAGATTGCACGAATTCTTGGCTGTGGATTGTTAGTCGGCGTGATGTTCGCAAGCGCTCAGGATCATGGCGATAAGTCGCTGGCGGCACGGGTGCAGCGGCTGGAGGACCAGGAAGAGATTCGGATGCTGCTGGTGGATTACGGGCGGTCGCTCGATGCGCGCGACTTCGCGAAATACGCGAGCCTGTTTGCGAAGGACGGGGAATGGTCGGGCGGTTTCGGGACGGCCAAAGGTCCGGCCGCGATCAAGGCGATGATGGACAAAGAGATCGGATCGACGCCCGCGCCGCGGCCGAACTCCACCTATCACCTATTGACGAATTTCGCCATCGACGTGCATGGTGACGCCGGCACCGTGTGGTCGCGATGGGCGTTCGTGGTCACCACCAAGGAAAACACACCGTCGATCATGTATGGCGGGCACTACGACGACATCGTGGTGCGCGAGGATGGACATTGGAAATTCAAGAAGCGCGCGGCGTCCAACGATATTCCGCATTTGGAGAATCCTGCGCCAGCCAGGTGACATCTAACTTTCCAAGAAGCGCCTATGACATTGGGCATGTCACTAGACACATTCACGCTGGTGCACGTAGTGATCAGTTTGATCGCAATTGCCTCGGGATTCGTGGTTGCATTCGGCCTCATCGGCGGGAAGCGCCTCGACGGCTTGACCGCGCTATACCTCACCACCACCGTGCTGACCAGCGTTACCGGATTCATGTTTCCGTTCGAAAAGGTGACGCCCGGAATTAAACTTGGAATCATTTCGCTGGTGGTGCTGGCGGTTACAATCGCGTCGCGCTACGCCTTTCACTTGGCTGGCGCCTGGCGCACCATCTACGCTGTCGGCGCTACTCTAGCCCTGTATCTGAATGTGTTCGTATTAGTGGTGCAGTCCTTCGAGAAAGTGCCTACTTTGCACGCTCTCGCTCCCACAAGATCCGAGCCGGCTTTCTTTGTCGCGCAGCTAGCTGTGCTAGTGGCGTTTCTTGTGCTGGGTACTTTCGCTACCATCCGATTTCGTCGGGTGGTAGCCTCCGCCCTCTCAAGGTAGAATTGCCCCTATGACGAAACTGGGATGGGGCGGTGTTGTCTGCCTACTCATCTGCATTGCGGTTTCGAATCGAGGGCGGACATCGCTGAGGCCGCGGAACGGCTGGGCATTCGTGCCGGGCGCGCAGGACATGATCGCGGCAGGCCAATGGGGCTGCACGGCGGGCGTCACGCTGGGCGCCGATACGCTGTTGATTTCGGCCCCCAGCAGCGGCTATAGGACCCCGATCAACACGAGCGGCCCGGTGCTCAAGGTGCCCGGCGACTTCAGCGTGGTGGCGATGGTTTCAAATCCGGCTGGGGGCAGCGGCGGTTACGTCACTATGGTGGGGACTCTGAGCAACGGCCCCAACTGGTGGAACGGGCTGGACCGGCTGGATGTAGGGCTTTTCGGCACCCGAATTGTGGCGAACTACTGGACCGGTTCGTCGCCGAACGCGACCAACCACACCTTCACGCTGCCGCACAGTGCGCCGGCCCCGGCCGTCCTGGAAGTGGCGCGCGCCGGAGGCCGGATCGTGGTGTTTGTCGGCGGATCGCAGGTAGGCAGTTTCGCGGACCCCGGCTTGTTTGCCTCGGGGCAGATGTATTTTGGCTTCAACGTTGCGACTGGCGATACGATCAACGTTCTGGCCTTGGCGGCGGCCATGCCAACCGGTTCAAATGTTTCGTTGTTTGCTCCCAATCTCCAAATGGCCACCCGCACCAGCACGGCTCTGCGAGATTCGGCGGGGCCGTCCGGCTTGCTGGTCGGCGCGGCGGCCGATCCCGATCTTCTCTCGAATACAAGCTACGCGCAGGCGCTGGGGCGCGAATTCGATCTCATTGTCCCGGGTAACGATCTGAAATTCGCCGAGACCGAACCCGCCCCGCACCAGTTCAGCTTTTGCGAGGGTGATCGGCTGGCCGCCTACGCCCGGGCCAACGGGATGAAATTGCGAGGGCACACTTTGGTTTGGGCGCTGGACCTGCCAAACTGGCTGACCAGCGGGAGCTACTCTGGCGCCGAGGCTGCCAGCATCTTGCAGGGGCACATCAATACCGTAATGGGCCATTTTAAGAGTGAACTGGTGGATTGGGACGTGGTGAACGAAGCGATCTCCGACGGGCCACCCTACGGCTTGGCGCCCTCTTACTGGCTGACGAAATTGGGCCTCGACTACGTCGACAAAGCATTTCAATGGGCGCACGCCGCCGACCCCAACGCGAAGCTCTTTTACAACGATTACGGCGGCGAGGGTTTGGGCGGAAAATCAGACGCGATCTACAACTTCGTGCGCGGGATGCTCAGCCGCGGCGTGCCAATCAATGGCGTCGGATTGCAAATGCACTTGACGTTGGATGATGCGCCGAGCCAGAGCGATATTTCCACCAACATTGCGCGGCTAGGTGCGCTCGGATTGGAAGTCCACGTCTCCGAGATGGACGTGCGTCTCCCGGTGGATTCCAACGGAGTGGCGTCCGCGGCCGATTTGGCCTCCCAAGCGCGGATCTATCAGGATGTATTCGCGGCGTGCCAGGCCAACTCGAATTGCACGGCGTTCCTGACCTGGGGCATTACCGACCGCTATTCCTGGATCCCCAGTGTGTATCCCCGCTACGGAGCCGGACTGTTGCTCGATCGGCAGTACAATCCCAAGCCAGCGTATCGTTCCTTGTCGGCCGCGCTGCATTCGGCGAGGCGGCGGTAAGTAATGATCTAGCTACTCCGGCAACGAATCGTCGCCGCCGAGATCGTTGGTGCGGTTTTCGAATTTGGTGAATTCCTTGAGGAACACCAGGTTCACGCGCCCGGTCGGGCCGTTGCGTTGTTTGGCGAGCAGCAACTCGGCCATGCCGCGCAGATCTTCGCGGTCGGGCTTGTAAACTTCTTCGCGGAAGATGAACGACACCAGATCGGCGTCCTGCTCGATGGAGCCGGATTCGCGCAGGTCGCTCAACTGCGGCCGATGATCGCCGGGGCGCGTTTCGGGCGCGCGGCTCAGTTGCGAAAGCACCAGCATCGGAACTTTCAGTTCCTTGGCGAGCAGCTTCAGCCCGCGCGAGATGGTGCTGATCTCCTGGTTGCGATTTTCAAAGCGCCCGCGTCCGCTCATCAGTTGCAGATAATCGATGATCACCAGCGACAGGCCATGCTCGCTCTTCAGCCGCCGCAGTTTGGCGTGGATGTCCATCAGGTGGGTGCCGGAAGTGTCGTCGATAAACAGTGGCGCCTGCACCAGCTCCTGAGCAGTGCGGGCCAACCGCCGCCGCTCATCCTGATTCAAATAGCCAGCGCGAAATTTCTGCTGATCCACCCGAGCGCCCGCGCAGATCATGCGGGTTAGCAGCGATTCGCGCGACATCTCAAGCGAGAACACCGCGACGGTCTGCTTCTTTTCTGGAAACGCGGCTACGTGCTGCGCGATGTTCAGCGCCAGCGCCGTCTTTCCCATGGATGGACGCGCGGCCAGGATGATCAATTCGCCTTCGTGCAGGCCGCCGGTCATCTCATCCAGCTTCAGATACCCGGTGCTGATGCCTTTGATGCGCTTGCTGGGATCGAGAAAGGCGTTGATACCGCCCTCGAATTCGTCGAGGATTCGCTTGGGGTCCACCAGCGTATCCCCCGCGCGCGTATCGCCCAGCTTGAGCAGGTTCTCTTCGGCGCTGGCGAGAATCTGGTCGGGCTCCTCTTCGCCGATCATGCAGCGGTGGATCAGATTTTCCGACGCAAAGATGATGCGGCGCAGGATGGCCTTGTCTTTGACGATGCCGACGTAACTTTCCAGATTCGCGAGCGTGGGCAGCCCTTCGTCGAGCGAAACCAGATAAGTGATGCCGTCCACCGATTCGAGCTGATTCTGCTTCATCAGCTCGTTGGCGACGGTGACCCGATCGATGCGGTCGCCGCGCGCGTACAACTCGCCCATGCGGAGGAAGATGCGGCGATGCTTCTCCACGTTGAAGTCTTCGGCTTCCAGCGCGCCGGCCACCTGGATGTACAGCGCGTCGTCCATCAGGATGGCGCCCAGGACGAACCGCTCAGCGTCTAGGTTAGCGGGGAGTCCACGTTCAAGTGCGATGTCGGGAGAAGATGCTGCCATGAGCCAACCGTTCTAGATTAGAGGCGAGCTCTGTCTGAACCAAGCCATTTCATTGCGTGCGCTCTGAGCTAGATAGCCTATGGACGGTCGTTGGAAAAGCCTGTGGAATTCCGCGGCGTGCAAGTCGTTACGGGACATCGGCTTGGGTAGGTTTTCCACAGCTACAACAATCTCGATCCTTATTGTTTTTATAGCATGAACAGCGGGCGAGCAGAATCCAACCCTAAGGAATCTTCTTTCATCTTGTCTTTCCGTTCCGTTTCTTAGCCTTGGTATCGTTGCTAACAAACTCGCACGCCATGTACAGCAGACCTCGCAAGGCGTCGGGATGGATCCGAGACAGCCGCACCAGGATGCTGGGGTAGGGCGCATAATGATCTGTCACGTAGTAAACGTCTGGATCAGCGGCGATCAACTCGGCCCGCTGATCGAACCCGAGCTTAACCACTAATGAGTGCGGCTCGGCCGACTTGTGAATCGCGGGACACGCCAATAGCTTGCCGCGAAGTTTCAGTGAAGGCCTACCGCGGCCGGTGCTTTCCTCGACATCGGACAACGCGCAGGCTATCTCGCGAACGGCATCGAAATTCAGCGGCTTTCCTGGCACGGGTTACGATCTCCGGGTTAGCACGAAGTCGTGGCGGCCGTCAATCGGATCTTCAGCGCTTGACGCGACCTCGCGGATCTGGCATACTTCCATCGATAGACGATGGGAGAAGGATAGACGATGGGTGATCGATCCAACCCTTCAGAACTGCTCCCCGGCACGCTTGACCTGCTTATCTTGCGCACCCTCGCGCCCCGACGAATGCACGGCTACGGCATCGCGCAGCGTCTGAAGGACGTTTCGGGCGAAGTGCTCCAGGTGGGAGAAAGCTCGCTCTATCCGGCCCTGCAGCGGCTGCTGCTGAACGGCTGGGTGAAGGCGGAATGGGGCGCTTCTGAAAGCAACCGCCGGGCTCGCTACTACACACTCACCGCCGCGGGTCGCAGGCAACTGACGGTCGAGCGCGAACAATTCTCCCGCATGATCACGGCCATTCACAAGGTCCTTGAGATGGCGTAGGCGACCCAATGAATTTGTTCCTGCGCAAACTAATAGCTCTCTGGCGTCGCCGGCGTCTGGATCGGGAACTGGCCGAAGAGATGGAGACGCATCGGGTTTTGCTCGCGCAGGATGTCGGTGGCCAAAACGCGGGCAAACTGATGGGCAACATCACGCTCGCCCGAGAGGAGAGCCGGGACATGTGGACCTTTCGACAATTGGAATGGATCTTTCAAGACGCGCGCCAGGCCCTCCGAGGTTTGCGCCACAGCCCCGCATTCACGGCCATAGCGATCGCGTCACTGGCGCTGGGCATCGGAGCCAACACCGCGATATTTTCTTTCGTCAATGCGATTCTGCTTAAGCGGCTGCCCGTCCCCGAACCGGAACGCCTTATCACCTTCAATGAGGTGTGGAGCTTGGACACCGTTGATAAATTCGCCAAGCAAGCCACCGCATTTGACGGCATGTTTGGCTGGTTTGCAAAGCCTGTCAGTTTTTCCACCGGCGAAACGGCCCAGTGGGTGATGGGCGAACTTGTCACCGGCCAGTATTTCGGAACACTCCACGTTAAACCGGCCATCGGGAGATTGTTGAACGAGGATGACGTCCGGGATGCAAGGGGAAATCCGGTGTGCGTTCTGAGCTACGAGCTTTGGGTGCGTGAATTCTCGGGCGATCCCGGCGTGGTTGGACGATCGGTGTACCTGAATGGGCACGCTTATCGCGTGCTCGGAGTCACCGCGCGCGGATTTTACGGCGCAGTGTTACAGCGGCGTTTCGATGTCGCGATGCCGGCCACGCGGGTCGGCGATGTCATGCCTGCCTTTGCAGGCGTGGACTGGCTGAAGGGCTTGTCCTGGATGAGTCCGATGGCGCGCCTGAAGCCCGGCATCACGAGAGCCGAGGCACAACAGCAGGCGCAAGTGTTGTTCCGGCAGCTTGATCCCAACGACCACCGCGAACTGCTCTTGGAGGACGGAAGCCAGGGGTTCGGCAGCATGCGATCGGATTTCGGCCGGCCCATTCTGGTGTTGATGGGTGTCGTGGCTCTGGTGCTGCTAGTGGCATGCGCCAATCTTGCCAACCTGCTGCTCGCCAGAGCACAATCGCGCACCAAGGAATTCGCTGTGCGCCTTTCGATCGGCGCGTCCCGTGCCAGACTGATCCGCCAGCTGCTGGTGGAAAGCCTGCTGCTAGCCATTGGCGGCGGCGCGGCCGGCGTTATGTTGGCGTTGTGGATCAACACTACTCTGGTCGCCTTCATGAATACGGGACGATCGGCATCCACGGCCATACATGTGGCGCCGGACGGCCGCGTTCTTGCGTTTTCCATGCTCTTATCCTTTGCGACCGCGATCCTCTTCGGGTTGGTCCCGGCCTGGCAAGCGACTCGGCCCGATCTTTTGCCCGGCCTGAAACACGAATCGGCAGCGAAGGGAACTGCGAGCCGCGTGCTGTTGCGCCGCAGTCTGGTTGTGATCCAGATCGCCGTGTCGTTGGTGATTATTTTCGGAGCGGGTCTTCTCACGCGGACTTTGCGAACGATGACGACTACCGATCTTGGGTTTCAGCCGGATCGCGTGATTGCCCTACAAGTTGATCCCGCGGCCAACGGCCATTCCAGCGCCGAGGTCACGACGATCCTTGATCAGATCCTGCAGCGCGCGCAAGCTTTGCCCGGCGTACAGGCAGCCAGCCTCGCGGCCGGCACGCCCAACGGACAGATGGAGATCACGATGACGATTGAGGTGCCCGGCTATACTGCCAAGGATGCCAGGTCCGCCGGCGCCGTTTTCAATTTCATCAGCCCGCACTATTTCCAGACCTTGGGGCAATCCTTGGTTCGCGGCAGGGATTTCGATGAACGAGACAACAAGAATGGCACGCGGGTAGCCATCGTGAACCAAAAATTCGTTCGCCATTATTTTGGCGGACAAGATCCAGTCGGACGGAAATTTCGGGAGGGCGGTGGCGAGGTGGAGGTCGTCGGAGTGGTCGCGGACTCCCGGGATTATGGCGTCAGAACTGGTCCCAGGGACACCGTGTACAGGCCTGAGAAACAAGGCCAGACGTCTGGGTTGACGCTTCTGGTAAGAAGTGGAGGCGATCCCCAGCGGATCATTCCTCCTTTGCTAGCGATCGTCCAAGGCATCGACTCGCGCATGCCCGTATACTCCGTGCATACGCTGGATATGGACGTGGAGGCGGGACTCAGCACCGAACGGATTCTCGGGTATCTTTCGACGCTGTTCGCGGCGCTGGCCACGCTGCTGGCCGGCATCGGATTGTATGGAGTGCTGGCTTATTCCATCGTGCGCCGCACGCGCGAGATCGGAATACGTTTTGCCGTCGGCGCGCAAAGGCGTGATGTCACCGGCCTGTTCGCGCGGGAGAGCTTGACCTTGGTGCTGGTTGGATTGATCATCGGGACGCCCGTAGCCCTGGTCTCCGCGCACGCTCTCAGAAGCTTGCTCTTTGGCGTCGGCGCCACCGATCCACTCACGCTGCTGATTAGTGTGATCGTGCTCGCCCTGGCGGCGCTTCTCGCGACGTCCATCCCGCTGTGGCGCGCGTCCCGCGTGAATCCGGTGATTGCTCTACGATGGGAATGATTGAAAACCATTCGCTACGGTTTGCGGTCATTGCGGAGGGCTCCCGCGTTCACCGTAACCGCCATCGCGACTCTTGCGCTCGGCATCGGGGCCAACACCGCGATCTTCAGTGTGTTGGACGGCGTTGTGTTGGCGCCGCTGCCTTATGGCGCGCCGGATCGGCTGGTTGCAGTAACCCTCTTCAACCGCAGCCTCGGTTACCCCACGGCTCTCTCCTATCCTGACTTCCTGGATTGGAAGCGGGCTTCCCGCTCCTTCCAGCACATCGCAGCGTTTAAGTCGCAAGGCTTCGACCTGAGCAATCCCGGCGCCGCTCAGCATCTGGATGGCAACGAAGTCTCCTCAACATTCTTCAGCACGCTAGGCATCAAGTTGGCTCTTGGCCGTCAGTTCTCGCCGGAAGAAGATCGCACTGGAGGTGCGCCGGTAGCCGTCATCAGCGATCACTTGTGGCAAGAACGCTTTGCCGCGAGCCCGTCGGCGCTCGGCAAGGCCATCACCTTGAGCGGCGTCGAATATACGATCGTGGGCGTTCTGCCGCCCAGCTTTCATTTCGGAGACCAGCCGGCGGATGTTTATATCCCGCTGGGAGGCGGCGATCCGCTGATCCGCAACGATCGTACATTCCACGACCTGGTCTCCATCGCGCTTTTAAAACCAGACGTGAGCCTGGGCCAGGCGCGCGCCGAGCTGAACACCGTGCAGGAGCATATCGATCAGCTCAATCCCGCCACCGAGCGAGGCTTGCAAACATATATAGTGCCTCTAAAGCAATTCTTCATTGCCGACCTCGGCGGAACGCTTGTGCTGCTGCTGGGAGCGGTCGGGTTGGTGCTGCTGATTGCATGCGTGAATGTCGCCAATTTGCTGCTCGCGCGATGCGCTGGACGGACGCGGGAGTTTTCCGTTCGATTGGCGCTGGGAGCAAGCCGTGCGCAAATCGTGCGGCAATTGGTTTCCGAGAGCGTGCTGCTCTCGCTCATTGGCGGAGCTCTGGGATTGGTAATCGCGAAATGGGGACTTGCTGCAGTGCGGGCGACGGTGCCGAATTTGCCGCGCATCGCGGATCTCGCGCTGAACTTTCCGGTCCTTCTCTTCGCGCTGGGCGTTTCGATAATGGTTGGTATCGTCTTTGGGCTTTTGCCGGCGTTGAAGAGTTCGAACATCGATCTGCAAGCGGGGTTGAAGATCGCGGGGCGCGGCGCGGCGGGAACCCATCACCGGACGCAAGGTGTTCTCGTAGTTGTGCAGATAGCGCTGGCTCTGGTTCTACTGACGGGCGGCAGCTTGCTTTTTCGCACCATACGCAATCTGTGGGCGGTGAACCCGGGTTTCGACACGCGGCACATCATTAGCTTTCAGGTCGGACTTTCGCCTTCGGTGAACACAGCATCGAAGGTGCGAATCGCATACCAACAGTTGACTACGCAAATACGCCAAATTCCCGGTGTAGAAGCGGCTGACATCACTGCGCTGCTCCCATTAAGCCATGGCGACAACTCCGGCCCCTTCTGGGTCGGCTCGCGCCAGCCGGCGTCCCTGGCGGAGATTCCGCGCGCCGTCTATTATCCAGGAGGGCCCGATTACCTCCGCACGATGAAAATACCGCTGCTTCGCGGTCGCTTTCTTTCGGCCGCTGATAACGTCAACTCCGAGCTGGTGGTTCTCATCGACAATCTTCTGGCGCGCACCTATTTTCCCGATCGGGATGCCGTGGGCCAAACCATAACGATTCCAAATTGGGGTGCAGCTCGAAACGTCGCCGCTCGCGTGGTTGGTGTCGTGGGTCATGTGGAACAGTATGGGCTGGACGGCGCGGCCGGCGAGAAGCCGCAAATTTATTACTCCTATTATCAGCTCCCGGATGAAGCGTTCCCGGCATTTCGCGAGGAGGTCATGTTGGTTCTGCGCACGCCACTGGATTCTGCGGCCGTGATGCCCGCCATCAAGAGCGCCGTCTACCAAGCAGGCAGCGATCAGCCAATTTACAACATCCACACCATGCAGGAACTTGTTTCCGATTCCATGGAGGGGCATCGCTTTCCAATGGTTCTGCTCGGGGCGTTTGCCGCCCTGGCTCTGCTGCTGGCCTCGGTCGGAATCTACGGCGTGATTTCTTACTCGATAACGCAGCGCGTACGCGAGATTGGAATTCGCATAGCGCTCGGCGCCGCGAAGCGGGATGTGTTGCGGATGGTCATTGGCCAGGGGCTTCGGTTGGCCGTCGCCGGCGTTGTGATCGGAGCGCTGGCATCGGTAGTCTTCGCCCGCGTATTGACCAGCTTCTCGCACTTGCTCTACGGCGTCGGCCCGAACGATCCGTTGACCCTCATCGCCGTCTCGGCCGTGCTGATTAGCGTGGCGCTTTTGGCATGCTATCTTCCAGCGCGCCGTGCGGCGAGGGTGGATCCGATGGTTGCGCTACGAAACGAATGACAGTTCCGGTCACGGCTGGCTCCCTGGCCGGATTCTCTTCCCTCGGGATACGACGACAGGCGAGCCGTCCGCGATGAACGCAGAGTCCGGGCGACGTTGCACAACCTTTCCGAGTTCCAGCCCATAGAGGCCGCTGGCATCGCCTTCGAATCCAGCCGCTGTGCTGGTCCAAACGTTCCAGGGCTCATGTGAGACGTGGTATTCGAAGGAGTCTCCATTTCGCTGGGCGGAATAACCCCAATAGTGCTCGGTGATGAATTGTTCCAGGCTGCCGTCTTCGGCTCGCGCGGGGGCACCCGATGCGTGCGCATGAATCTTGCACCAGGCACCGTCGAGCTTCCACTCATACTCGGCCGTCCCGGTCTTGCCATTCATGTTGACGCAGTGCTTCATCGGAAGGCAGACGTAATTCTCTCCATACACAAGTCGAGCAATCTTTGCGACGGCCCACTTAGGGACGATTTCGGCTATAAAGACCACGCCTCTTTGGTCTTCGTTCCCTCCATTGCGACGGACGTAGAATCGCAAGTTTACCTCGTCAAAATTGGCATGAAAGGGAACAGCGAAAGTGCCAAGGAGCTTGGTATGGCGAAACTGGAAGGCCACCAGGCTGACGTATGTTCTTCCGTCAAACGAATCCAAGACGGTCCCCGCCGGGACGTACTCTTCCAGGAGTGCGCGGTCAACTTCGTAGTTCAACATTACTAAGGCCCGCCATTCAGCGGACAAGAAGACTCGGTTTTCACGGGGCATTTGTTGCCTCAATTATCAGACATTACGCTTAGGGATTAAGTACGAATGATCTACTAACGGAATCATCCATTACTGTCGAACGTTGGGAATCAGGCAATGACTAGCTGGGCGCCCACTTTCGAGAGAAAGGCAGCGCTGCGCGAAGTGGAGGCGCGGCTTGCGCGCGAGCCCGAGCGCGTGGATCTGCACTTCAGTCACGCCTGTTTGCTGGCCGAGACGGGCGACGCCGAAGGGGCCAAGCAAGCGTATCTCGACGTCCTATCCCGAATGCCAGCCCACGTGGAAGCGCTGAACAATTTGGGCAAGCTTCTGCACGCGACGGGTTATCGAACGGCGGCGCGCAGCGCGTACACCGAGGCGATCGCGCGGCATCCGAAGCATCCGCTGGCGCACGTGAATCTGGGCAATATCTTTCTGGAGGCCGGCGATCTGGCGCTGGCGAGAGAACACTACCAAGCCGCGCTGGCATTGGACTCGAAATTCGCGGAGGCGCACCAAGGGTTGGGGAATCTGCTGGCTGAGCTGGGGCAGGAAGAAGCAGCGGCGCGTCACCAGCGCATGGGGTTCCGGGATCGGCGCGTCACGGAACTGCCGTATCGCGGTGAGGCAGAGCCGGTCGAGGTGCTGTTATTGACCTCCGGGCGACGAGGCGATGTGCGCGTCCGCCACCTGCTGGACGACAAAGTATTTCGGACGTTCGTGGTGTTGCCAAATGTGTACGATACCGAAGCGCCGTTGCCACCGCACGACGTAGTGTTCAACGCGATTGGCGATGCGGACTTGTGCGGGCTGGCGCTGGATCGTGCGGTGAAGCTGATGGAGCACACACGCGCGCCGGTGATCAATCCGCCGGCGGCGGTGTTGCGCACGGCCCGGGCCGCAAACTTGCGCAGGCTGGGCGAGATTCCGGGGGTAGTGGCGGCGCGCGGCGCGGACGGGAAAAATCGAAAGTATCGCGTGATGACGATCGGCGGCAGCCTTTATCCACTGCAACTGACGGCGGATCTGACCGACGATCAAAATCGCGCCGAGGAAGCAAAATTCCTGCGGGACATGCCGGCAGTGCTGGGCCCTGGTCCGATGGCCGCCCTCGCCTGCATCCAGAAAGCACTGGGATTGGACTACGCCGGCATCGACTTTGGCCTGAGCCCGAGCGGCGAAGTTTTGCTGTTCGAAGCGAACGCCACCATCACTATGGCGCCACCTGGAGAGGATCGGCGATGGGACAACCGGCGAGCCGCCATCCGGCTCGTCGAGGATGCCGTGCGCAAAATGCTGATGCCAGTGCGTCTTGCGATATACTGACAGCCAGTTCCGCAACTGGAGGCCAGGAAATGTTCTATCGCTTCGTTCCTTTCCTAATCGCGTGCGCCGTTTTCGCGCAGCAGCCCTCGTCCGCGCCTGCTCCGGCCCGGCCCGGCGAACGCACTGGCGCCCGTGCCCCGCTGTTCTTCCGTGAGGCCTGGAAAACGGCTCCAGGCGCAGGTGAACATGGCGTCACTCAGGAACAAGTGGCCAGCCCTGCTCTGGAACTGAAGCTCTACGGCTCGTCCGGCAAAGAAGTGCAGGTGTTGGGCAACGCCGAAGATCCGAGCAATCCGCCGCACGTGTGGACCGGCCTGACCACTTCGGCTGTCGCGGTCGCTCTACGCGATAAAGCCAATTATGTGGATCTGACGGGGCTCGCAAGAATCCGATGGCAGACCAAGGTCTCGGGACTTCATAAGGTCCATCCGATCGTGAAGCTGGCGGACGGAACCTGGCTGGTGGGCGATCATGCGGACGGCTCCCCGCTGGATTGGCACGACAGCGATTTTTCGATTGCCGAAGTGCGCTGGCTCAAATTGGACATCGACAAGGTGCTGACCAAGGGCAACTGGGTGGAACATCCCGATCTGAGCAAGGTGGATGAGGTCGGGTTCACCGATCTGCTGCCGGGCAGCGGGCATGGCCCGGGCGGATGGTCGGATGTGGCTTGGTTCGAAGTTTATGGCAAGCCGGTGAAGCGGGACGCCGCGACGAATTAGAGACTGCTGAGTAGCGATTTTTGGCGGCCCAGCCGCTCGCCGCGATCGTGCGCGAAACGCTGAATGCCAGTGAAAATCGATTCCTTGTCCAGGTGCGCTTCGGCGATTACCTCGGGCTCCAGACCGCCCGTGAGCCATTGATTGTCCCAATCCGACGTCAGCGAATAGGCGTCGGTAAGAGGCCCAACATCGCGCAGCGGCCACACGCGCCGAGTACCGGTGGAGACCACCATCAGATCGTAGCGGGCTTCGGGAGGCAGCACCGAGTTGCGATACGCCTCCGGCTGGTGGTCGAATAATTCCTCGCTGATGGCGGCGACCACCTTGACGTTGATTCCAGCTTGCTCCAGGCGCGGCAAAATGCTCACCAGATTCACGGTGGAACTGGAGCCTTGCGACACGATGTAACCGTGCTTGGGTTGATTCGGCGCGAAATCGCGAATCACGTAGAAGCCTTTGGCGGCGGCTTTGAGATCGGTATCGGCGAACTTGGCGCGGTCGGCCACCGGGAAATCGGGGCGCGCCACTTCGATGCTGATGATGCCGACCTTGGGATCGCGCGCGGCGATTTCAGCCGCTGCGAAGTAGCCCGCGGAGACGTCGTTGTAATCCCAGAAATTCAGATGTATGGTATGGCCGCGTGGAAAGAGCTTCCACACTTGCGTGGCGAAGATGCCGAAGTGGGTTCGGCCGTCGGCGGCGGTTTCGGGGCCCGAATGTCCCGCCAGAATGTGGAGCACGCCCACGCGAAACTTGCTGTCCTGACTCTGCTGGCTCCAGACTCGCGCCGGTGTGTACATCAGCGGAGTGAATGCGCCGTACGTTCCGCTCAAAGCCCAAACGCCCGCGAACTTTTCGGGATCGACGCTGGCGCTTTGGCTCACCAAACCTATCGCGGTGGAGACATTGCCGGCTTCCTGAATGGCAGCCTTGATGCGCGTACCGAGGGGATTTGTTTCCGGGTCATAGTGGCCCCACAAACTCCCGTGCTCCACATTGATGGACTCGGATAGATCGGCGGCCAGCGTGATGAAGCGGCTGTCGGTGACGTAGTTCATCCACTTGATGATTTCCGAAATGCCGCGGCGCGTGCCGGCGATCTCGCCGGGTTTGCGGAACAGCGTGATGCCGACCTGCTTTTCCGCGCCTGAGATCCGATTTTTGACGGTGACCTTTTGCGGTTCGACGGGGAGATTGGCGACGCGCAGGCGGTCGTCGAGAAATGGATCGCGCTTCGTTTCGAAGTTCAGCTTGAAGTCGTCCTTGACGGTGTCGCCGATGGCCACCAGCCGGTCCGCCAGCCAATCGCCCAAGCCGTTGCGCTCCAGCACCGACATCGCGATATCGATGTTGGCTTTGAATTGGATCAGGCGCTCGCGGGGATCGGTCACCGCGCCCTGGCGAATGCCCACAAACTCCACGCCATATTGCTCCTCGAACGTCTTGGCGAGGGCGACGAAATACTCCGAGTTCATCTTCTGTGCGTAGGGATGGCTGGGGTAGCCGATCACCTGATCGCACTGACCCGATATTTTTCCGTGCGAGACGCAAGGCCAATAGCCCTTGATGGTTTTGCCGATGACGACCATGGGACGGCGGTCTTTGGGATCCCATTCCTCCATGGTCTTCAGCGCCGCGACAACCTGGTCATAGTCGTTGCCGTCGTCAAGCGTGAAGACGTTCCAGCCGTAGGAGGTCCATTGCTCGACCAAATTGTAGTGATCGTACTTGGAAGCGATGACGCCGCCGAGGAGCGAGTCGTCGATGCCCGCGTTGTTGTCGGAGAACATGACGCGCAGGCGCTTGCCCACTTGCAACGCCAGGGCTTGCGTCTTGAGCTCCTGAGCGTGGCCTTCGGTCATGGCGAATTCGCCTTCGAAGGCGATAATTTTCGGCCCTGACACTGAAGCGCCAGCCATATCCCAGAAGGCGGCTTTGCCGGCTGCGGTGGCGACGCCGATGCCGGAGGGTCCGCCGTTTACGTCGTTCGTTACGTCGGTGCTTTCGGCGTGACCGGCGAGTGCGCGAATGCCGCGTCCCTTAGCTTCGGCGAAGAGCGGATGATCGGCCAGTCCGTTTTCTTGGAGCAGTGTGGCGAGAGCGCCCGCGCCGCGCCGGAAACCGAGTGCGTCGATGCCCAGCATCGCGACGTGCGGGTCAACATAGTAACGCTTGTCGCCGGTGGCTTTGTACTTGCGCGCCAGAGCCTCGCCCATGATCATCCATAGCGCGTAGCAGGTGGGGATGGTGTGGCCGCCGGCGAGCATAAATTTGTCGCAGTAGGGATGCTTGGGACGGCGATAGTCATAGCGGAGGCCGCCGAAGCCAGGACCGGCAAGATGCACGGCGACGTTATAAGGCGTGTAAGCGAGAGGGCCTCCGAAGTGGCCAGTCTGGGCGTAATTGCCGAGCAAGACCAGTGTCATGCAGGTCATGAAGCCGACGTCTTCCAGGCGCTCGCGATCATAGGCCAAGGTCAACGGTTCAACGGGCGAAAGCAAAGTTTGTGCACTCACAGCCAAGTTCCAATCTATGCGGGTGTAGGGTCAGAAAGCGCGATATTCTAATATGCCAGATTCGTGGCGGGAGGTGGGAGGTGGGTGGTGGGACTTGCCGTCTAATGTTTTGCCCAGGACCATCCGTTGATTCGCCAACCGCTCGAGGTCCTTTTCAGGGTGAGCGTCATGATTGAGCCGACTTCGCTGACTTGCTTCCCCTTCTGCGTTAAGGTGTAGTTCGCCGGAACGACAACGTAAGCCCGGTCTCCGGTGATATCCACGTGCGACGGTTTGCCCAGTGTCACCACGAAATTCGTGATGCCGTTCATCTTGGCGTCGGCATCGAAGTCACTGGCCCATTTTGCGCACGCGCCGGTTCCGTGCCACTCGTGCGGCGGAAAGTCGTCAAGGATAGATGTCTCATCGGCGCAAGCCGCCAGGGCCGTTTTTGTGTCGCCCTTATTGAAGCCGTCTATAAATTGATGCACTGGCGCGAGCACTGCCGTCCGTTCAGCTCCCGGAGTCTGTGCCGCCAGGAATGGTGCGAACGCCGCCGCGGAAAGTGCTATCAACAATTTGTACATGGATGATCAGTTTAGCACCCTGTGGGTGGTGGGTTGTGGGTGGCGGGCTAGGATCGAAGGGCTGCCACTGGCGGAACGCGGACCGCGCGTCTAGCGGGAATCCAGCATGCCAGTAGCGCTACTAAAGCGAGCGCCACGGGTACTCCAACGAAAGTGATGGGATCGGCCGGCGACACGCCAAACAGCAGGCTGGTCATTAAATGTGCGGCGCTCAGCGCGGCCGCCAGACCCAGTGCCACTCCGGTCAACGTAAGGGTCGCGCCGGGCCGCAACGAGAGCAGTAGGATGTCGCGCGGCAGCGCTCCGAGAGCCATTCGAATACTGAATTCCTGCGCTCGCTGGCTAACCGCATAGGCCATGACGCCATAAATTCCGATAGACGCCAAAAACAATGCCAGCGCGCCGAACACGGCCATCAAGGCGAGCGAAAATCTGCGGCGAGCAAGCGAAGTCGCCATCATTTCCTGCATGGTTCGAACGCCATAAACCGGCAGGTCGGGATCCACGGCCTGCACGATTCCCGTGACCGCTTGCGTGAGCCCGCTCGAGTCGGAGGCGCCACGCAGGTAAATTGCCATCTCATTGGCCCTACCTTGATAGAGCGGACGGTAGAAGCGGGGCGCGACAGGCGTATCCAATCCATCATCACGCACGTCTCCCACCACGCCGACAATCTCCCAATCGACGTCAATTGGCCGGAAACTTGTCCTCGATCGAGACTGCAATCGCTGCCCCAAATCGTGACCAGGTAAGTATTGTTTCGCGAAGGATTCGTTGACGATGACCACTGGCTTGGATTTATCCGTATCCGCTTCGGTGAAGAAGCGCCCGCGCAGCAAAGGCGTTCGCAAGACCTGGAAGAATTCCGGGCTGACAGAGGCGGATTCGGCGGAGCGTTGCTTCACAGCGGAATCGGACTGGTCTGGCAGCGAAAACCCAGTTTGATTCCTGGTATTAGTCACCAAGGGGACGCTGTTGTCGCCGCCCATCGCGGCTTCTTCAATTCCAGGCAGAGCTCTGACGCGGCGCAATACCTCGCGGGTGAAACCGGTTATCGCCGGTGCTGTCCGATAGCGGTTCATCGCGGGATTGTTCGGAAAGGGAATCCAAATGCGAGCCACCATCAGGCCATTCGGATCGAAACCGGGATTCACTCGGAGCGTATTCCAAAAGCTATGCACCAGGAGTCCCGCGCCGCTCAGCAACACTACCGACAAGGCGATCTCGGTGGCCACCAGGATGCCTCGAAAACGATTCTGCCGCTGGCTGGGAGTGCCGCTCCTACCGCCGTCCTTGAGATCGCGATTGGGATCGATGCGGGAAGCGTGCAAGGCCGGGGTCAAGCCGAACAGAATGCCGGTAACCAGCGAGAGCATACAAGCCAAGCCGAGCACTCGGACATCGAAGTGTACTTCGGTGAGACGCGGCAGATCAGCCGGCATCAGCGCGAGCAGCGAATCTTTGGTTAGCGCTAGAACCAGCATCGCGGCTAAGCCACCGGCTAGCGACAGCAGTACGCTCTCGGTTAGCAACTGCCGCACTAAGCGCGCCCGCGAGGCGCCCAAGGCCTGTCGAATGGCCAACTCGCGCATCCGAGACGACGAGCGCGCGACCAGCAGGCTGGCTATATTGACCGCGACCATCAGCAAGACAAATCCAACGGCGGCCAACAGTACCACCAGCGTGGGCCGAACGCCGCCCGTGAGCGTTTGCTCAGCCGGTTCGAGCCGCAAGGACCATCTGGATGAGGCCGGATATTCCATCGGATAGGCTTGAGCGAGTTGCGCGGCCAGGGCGTCCAAATGTTGCTGAGCCTGTTGAATGGTCAAGCCCGGTTTCAAGCGCGCAATGGCGCCCGGCAGGAGGCGCTGTGCACGTACCGGCGGCGATGGGAGCGGATCGGCGGCGAAGCCGCAGGCGGCCCAAAGTTCCACGTCGCCAGTTAAAGTCTGGCCGGGATGCCGGAAATCGGGCGGCATGACGCCGACAATGGTGTAACCATCCTCATCTACTCGAATCCGGCGGCCCAATATATGCGGGTCGCCAGCGAATTGCCGCTTCCACAGTCCATCGCTGATCACGACCGATTCGGAGAAGCCCGGCTGCGCGTCGCGCGGTCCATATACGCGCCCTAGGGCGGGCTGAGCGCCGAGAAGCTGGAAGTAATCGGGGCTGGTGGTGAGCAGTTCGATGCGCTCGGTGTGGTCGCCCCCGCTCAGCGCCGTGCTCCCCGGAAAAAGTGCGCTGATGTCGTCGAAAACATCGGAGCGATCGCGCAAGTCCTCGAATTCCGGCTCGGACAGGCCGACATCCTTCGCGCCTGCACCATTCAGATCGTCAAAGATGCGGACCAGGCGCTCGGGATGCTGGAACGGAAGCGGCCGCAGAAGCACTGCGTTCACCACGCTGAAGATGGCAATGTTCGCGCCGATGCCGAGCGCCAGGGTGAGTACGGCGACGGTGGTAAATCCGGGAGTTTTCAAAAGGCTTCGACAGGCGAAGCGCATGTCAGCGAAGGTCTGTTCTACCCAAAGGATGGAGCGCTCCTCACGATGGAGCTGCTTGGCTTGCTCCACGCCGCCATAAGCGCGGAGTGCCTGCGTCCGCGCCTCATCCGGACTGAATCCGCGGCGCTGAAACTCGTCTTCCAGCAGCGTCAAATGCGCTGACACTTCGCGGGCCAGTTCGCAGTCGGCGCGACCCCGACGGAAGAGATTCTTTAGTTTGGCAAACAGCCGTCTCAAGCGCCGCATGGCTCACGACTCCTCAGCCAGCAGCTTCTCGACCAGGCCGGATAGCTGGCGCCACCGCTGGGTTTCCTCGCCGAGCGTTTTCAATCCGGCTTTGGTGATAGCGTAGTATTTCGCGTCCCTGCCGTTTTCCGTCTTGTCCCATTTGCCTTTGATGCAGCCCTGCTGCTCCAAACGAACCAAGGCCGGATAAAGCGTGCCTTGGTTAAGCTTCAACAGTTCCCCGGAAACCTGTTCCAGACGCGCCGCGATGGCATACGCGTGTTGCGGGCCCAGGCTGCGAAGCGTTCGCAGGACGATCAGATCGAGGGTGCCCTGCAGGACCTGAATGCGCGACTTGTCTTCACTGGGCAATCGAGTGGAGCCTCCCGAAAACAGTCTGGCGCATTGTGCACTTGGTTGTCAAGTGGAAAGGTCCGCCGCGGCTGGCGCCGTGGACTTTTCGCGGATTTGCTAGACTCCCGATTGTGAAGAAAGCGATCTGGAGAGCCGTGACCGAGGTGGGCTTCATTGTCTTTCTCTTCTATTCCAACCTTCTCATGGGTGAATTTACGCGCTCTGGAAAAGGACAGGCAATGGGCCTGGCGTGGTCTATCACGGACATTGCTACACCGGCGAACTTTGCGATTGCCATTACCGCGGGGGTCATCGGATATGTCGTTTTTGAATTTCTGAGGCGTAAATTCTGAGCCGTTCGCCCGCAGGAATCACATCGTAGGAGTCATGCGGTAGGCGGGCGAAAGCGTGTACACTGGGGAAGTTGGAATCCCCGTTCAACCGGAGTCAGATTGGCCTCTAAGATCTCGGTTGTGATCCCGGCCTATAACGGCGGGACGCAATTGGACCAGTGTTTGAACTCGCTGCAACGCCTGGCGACAGCGCCTAGCGAAATCATCGTCGTCGACGACGGGTCGACAGACGGTTCGATTCAGAGAGCCGCTGCGCGAGGGTTTCGCACTCTCAAGACATCCGGCCGCCAGGGACCGGCCGAGGCGCGAAACATCGGAGCGCGCGAAGCCACCGGCGACATTCTCTTTTTCCTGGATGCCGATGTTTGCGTGCACGGAGACGCGACCGAGCGGCTGGCCGCGGCTTTCGCCGATCCCACCATTGATGCGGTGATCGGCTCCTATGACGACGATCCCTCCTCGCGGGATTTCCTGTCGCAATACAAGAACCTGATGCATTGCTTTGTGCATCAAAATGCCCGCAGCGAAGCTTCCACCTTTTGGAGCGGGTGCGGCGCCATGCGGCGCGGGGTGTTTCTGACCATGAGCGGCTTCGACGCCAGTTACAAGCGGCCGGCGATTGAAGACATCGAGTTGGGTTACCGGCTGCGCAATGCGGGCCGCCGCATTCTGCTGGATCGCGATCTGCGGGTGAAGCACCTGAAGAAGTGGACGTTCTGGGGACTGCTGAAGACCGACGTTCTGGATCGCGGAATCCCCTGGACCGAGCTCATTCTGCGCGATCAGCGGATGCCCAACGATCTCAACCTGCAAATCAGCCAGCGGGTGAGTATCGGCCTGGTGTATCTCATGCTGTTTTACGCGGCCGAGCACGCGCTGCGGTACGGCGGATACGCGCTGCTGCCGCTGGTCACGATTTTGTTCATACTGCTGAGCAGCTTTTGGTCGGATGGAGCGGAGCACCGCTCACTGGGCGTGTGCACGGCGATGATCGCGGGCGCGGCGGCTATCGTGCTGTGCGCCTGGAAGATTCACATGCGCGGTTTGATCCCCTTGGTAGTGGCTATCGTGCCGCTGCTGTTCTTGAGGCATCGCTATGACAATCGGTGGCGGTGGGCTTCCTTGAACGCGTGGTTCCACGGCTTATACATTGTGGTTGTGATCGTGGTTTCGATGCTCTACCTCAAGGACAGATATTTCATCACCGCCGTTGTCGCTGGAGTTCTGGTGCTGGCGACCTTGAACAATGGCTTCTACTTGTTCCTATCTGAAAAGCGCGGCAGGCTATTCGCGCTGGCGGCCTTTCCATTTCACCTGCTGTATCACTTCTATAACGGCGTATCGTTTGTAATGGGTAGCTTGCTCTGGTCGATGCACGCGATGCGGGCGCGAACCGGGGAAGAGGCTACGGATAAGACGCGCTGACCCACAACAGAATCACTTTAGCGCATCGACGACGAAATCGGGGTCCTGATAAACACGCGTGAGGCTGCGATTCTTGCGTGCGGCCGCTTCCAGATCCGCCAGATTTGGGCTGTTGGGCAGGATCAGATAGCGGTCGGCTGGGTGCAGCACGGTGAGAACCCAAGCAGGCCGATAGGTTCGCTCGTTAAGGTAAATCAGGTGGAAATTGGCCGGGTTCGGCGCGTATGCCACTGCCCAATCCCCGATGCTGGCAATCGAATCGGATGCAGTGGCGTGCCGGTTCAAGAATTCCACGGCGGCGTAAGGCGGCAGAGTGCGGCGAAGGAATGTCGCGGCATCGATCCGCTTCATGAATAGCGGAATCTGAGCGGGCGCCATTTCGATGAGGATCAGGACTGGGGCCGAAAACAGCAGCGCCGCACCCATGGCCGTGATCGCGAGTGGCTTGGGGAAGAGCGCGAGCCTGGCTGCGCCGAGTACGGCCAGCAACAGAACCGGCGTAATCGCGTATCGCAGTACAGCCACCTGAAAAGTCCAAAGCAGATAGTAGAGGATCACAAAGAGCCACAGCACGGCTTCGTTCCGCCGAGGCTTGCCGCTGGGACGGGGAATCAGCCAGAGCGGGGCCAGCAGGAGAAGCACGATCCCCATTGGATTCTGCGTTGGAGACTGGAAACTCTTTTTGCCATGGAAATGGAGTGCATAGGCAACATTCATCAGCCGCACCAAGCGACGCTTCAGGCGGCCTTCTTTCCGGGCCCGTCTGCCCTGCAGCGCTGCACGGGTGTCCGACGGGAAAAATGGATTTCCCGTAGCCAGGTAAGCGCGCGCTTCCCAGATCAAGCCCAACGCGAGGACCACTGCGGCGAGTGAAGCAGCACGCCTGAATTTCCTCGGCTGGCGCCAGAGGATGTACACGCATGCCACAAACCACGCGACGGCTCCAAAGATGGCGACATGTTTCACATCCAGGCTCATCGCGATGAAGAAGGCGCTCACCGGCATCCAACGAAACAGCTGCGTCTCGCGCCAGCGAGAGAGGCAGAGCAGCGCGGCAAGCTGATACGCGGCAAGCGGGAGATCATTCTTGGTCACGCTGCCGGTCCAATGCACGAACGGGATGGAGGCGCCTAGAACTACGCCTGCAAGGGCCCAAGAACGAGAAATGCCGCAGGAACGGGCGATTCGATATAGCACCAGGCTGGCGAGGAAGAAGAACGCCGGATTCACGAATTGAGCGGCAGCTTGTCCCCCCAGTGCATACGCCGCGGTCCCCAGAACTTCAAAACCCTGCGGATAGTAGCCGTAAGGAATCGCAGCCGGGACCGTGAGCGCGTGAGCCGAGAGGAAGACTCGCATCAGAGGAAGGTGAAACTGGATGGTGTCTCCGTTCCAGGCGGGCGTCAGAAAGATAGCGGCGGTGCTAAGCGCAAGAACGATCGCGGCGAATATAGCGATGCTGGTGTGCGGCGCGGTCATATCGTGATCGTTGAGCCATCCCGCGCGCATGGCGCGGAGCTCGGATGCCAGCTCGCCAAAGCGCTTCCAGAAAAGCGCCAGAGGAATTGTAAGCAGCAGAGCAAACACCCACGGATAATAGGCGTGACTCATGCCGAGCACAAAGAGCAGCAGGGAAAAGATGCCGAAGCCGCCGAGCGTGCTGAGAGCGACATCGGCCTGGATGCCAAATTTGTCCATGGCGAATCTTCCCGTGGCGAATGCGGCTGCCAGCATCCACAGTGTGACGGCGACGCCCGCAGGCGAGTAGATCGCGCAGAACACCACCAAGCCAATTGGAAGGACAATCGGTTCCCAGCGCCAGAACCCGCGCCGCCTTATGAAGTGATAAGCCGCGGCGGCCAGGACGCTCATGCCAAGGGCCGCCAGCATCAGCAGATAGAGCTTGGGATCCACTTGACGGAAGATGGCGAGGTTCTGCAGAAAGGGCCTATAGGTGAGCGCCAGAATCGCGCAGATCCATGCGGCCCAGGCCCAGGCGATCCATCGTATTGTCAATGGGCGCTCGGTCATTCGGGGAGTTTGGCCGGAGGCTCCGGCAGCAGGAACGTGAGGCCGATCGCGAGAGCATAGACTCCGATGCCAACCGCGGTGGCGGCGTGAGTCAGCCGATCCGATGGCGAACTGCCAGGCATGAATGCGGCCAGGTGCGTGGTGACCAGAGCCGCTGAGGTGCCCAGCATGCGGCCGCCGACATTGGCAGCGAATCCTTCGCCCGTTCCACGCAAATGCACCGGGTACACGCGCGGCAGATAGTTACCCCAAAACGTGAGTTGCGCGACGGTGGTGAATCCAGCGAAGAAGATGCCGGTGCGAAACATTTCGAGGCTGTGAGTGGCGCTGTAGAGGAAGACGATGGGAACGAGCACGAGGCCGGGGATCAAAAACATGCGAAGCAGACGGCGCCGGCCGACCACCACCAGCGCGAGCGCAGCCAGTACGATTCGGCCCGTCAGGCCGCCCATCTCTTGTGTGCCCTGCACGCTCGAAATCGCTTGCCCGCGCGCCGACGGCGACATTTTTGCCACCTCTGGCAATCCGGGTGTGATTTGCGGAGATTGCTGGATAGTTCCGAACGCTGCGCCGTAAGCACAGGCAAATAAGAGCGCGCTGACGATGGTGACGCGGCGGAGCTTGGGGCTGAAAAGCTCGCGGACACTAGGATGTCTTAGCGTGCCCAGCGCGCGCTGATGTTCCCACTGCGGCGATTCGGGCAGGAAGGGGCGGATGATGGCGAGCGGAATGGCGGGCGCCACTCCAGCGATCAGCGCATAACGCCACGCGGCGTGGCCTCCCGAGATGACGGGCAGCGCCGCACCCCAACGATTGGCGACATAGAACCCGCCGGCGGTGAGAACGCCGCCCAGCGAGGCGAATGCCTGCGTATACCCGAGCACGGTTTCGCGCGTTCGTGGATCGGGAAATATTTCGGCCAGCCACGCGATGGCCGCGACGAATTCCACGCACGTGCCGGCGAAGGCGAGCGTGCGGAACAGGAGCAGAGTCTCGAGATGTGCGGCGAGTCCCGAGGCGGTCGCCGAAAAAGCGTAGAGGAGAATACTCCAGGTGAGAATGCGGCGGCGTCCGAAGCGGTCGGCGAGATACCCGCCCCAGAGACCACAGAATCCGCCGACGAGCGGCGGGATCCAAAAAAGGTAACCGGCCCAGTCGCGATACTCCGGCGTGCCGGGTTTCAAATGGCCGAGCTCGGTCAACGCGGGTTGGAGAATGAGAGGGCCCACCAGCACGACATAGATGTCGAAGAGAAAGCCCATGGCCGCGACGGCGCAGATGATCCATTTGACGGCGTTCGAAATGGGCCGCGGGCCGGATGCGGACATAAATCGCAAGGCTAGCACGGATCGGATATGATGAACGCCAAGGAGCTTCCATGCGACGCGCAATCTTTTTCATCGCGGCCACACAAGTTGTGGCTTCTTTGGCATGGGCGGCAATTCAGGAGCCTGTGCATCTGGATGCGGGCTCGATTTCCGGGATCGCGGGATTGAGTCCAGAGGTACGGGTCTTCAAGGGCATTCCCTATGCCGCGCCGCCGACGGGCAAGCTGCGCTGGCGCGCTCCGCAACGGGTGACGCACTGGGATAGTGTTCGCATAGCCGATCAGTTCGGTGCAATGTGCACGCAGCCGGCGTTTCGCGGCGCCGCGCCGGGCTCGAATCCTCCGAATACGAGCGAGGACTGCCTGTTCTTAAACGTCTGGACTGCGGCGAAGTCGGCTGGCGACAAGCGGCCAGTGATGGTGTGGATTCATCCCGGCGGGTATACCACGGGCTCGGGATCGACGCCGGGATTTGACGGAGAGGCGCTGGCGAAGAAGGGCGTAATTCTGGTGACCATCAACTATCGGCTGGGAGCGTTCGGATTCTTTTCGCATCCGGAGTTGACCAAGGAATCCGACCGTCGCGCATCCGGCAACTACGCGCTGATGGATCAAGCGGCGGCGCTCCAGTGGGTGCAGGCCAACATCGCCGGATTCGGCGGCGATCCGCATCGAGTGACCGTGTTCGGCGATTCAGCCGGGTCGTCGAGCATCGCCAACTTGATGGGATCACCGCAGGCGAAAGGCCTGTTCCAACGCGCGATCGGTGAAAGCGGCGCATGGATGGGCCTGTCGCTAGGAAGGACGCGTACGCTGGCCGAGGCCGAGCAAGACGGATTGAAGATGGCCGCCGCGTTGCATGCGCAGACGCTGGAGGAACTGCGCGCGATACCAGCGTCGGATTTGTTGAAAGCAGGCCGGGCTGGTGGTCCGGTGATCGACGGCTGGTTTATTCCCGAGGATGTGGGCGCGGCATTCGCTGAAGGCAAGCAGAATGACGTTCCGCTGCTGGACGGATCGAACCAGGACGAAGGCACGTTCTTCCTGCAGCCGACCACCGCCGAAAAATTCACGGAGCGGGCGCGCAGTCGTTATGGGGATCAGGCGGAAGCGTTCCTAAAGCTCTATCCGGCGGGCTCGGACGAAGAAGCGAATGCATCGCAACTGGCTGCATTTCGAGACGAGCTGGCGTTTGTGATGCGAACCTGGGCGCGCGCGCAAACCAAGACCGGCCATTCCAAAGCATACCTCTACTACTTCACGCATAAGCCTCCGCCGCCGGTGGGCGCTAGCGCTCGCGGTGGCCTTGGTTCCGGGGCGACTCACGGCGCGGAAGCTCAGTACGTATTCCAAAATCTGCTCCCGCCGCGCGCCTGGACGGACCTGGATCATCAGGTGTCGGACCTGCTGTCGTCCTATTGGACGAATTTCGCGGCGAATGGCGATCCGAACGGTAAGGGCTTGGCGAAGTGGCCGGCGGTCGACGACAAAAAGAGAGGCGCGCCGATGGTTTTGGGCGATCAAGCGGAGGTTGGGCAGGCGCCCAATCCATCCCAATTCGCGTTCTTCGAAGCGGTGTACGAAAAGGCACGGCGCTGAATCCGCTACCATGGGCGTGGAGATTTCGCATGACACGATTTATCCCGTTCCTGGTTGCCGGATTGGCCGCACTTGCGCTTGCGAGCACGGCTTCCGCGCAACGTCATACCAGTCCCCCAGCCAGCGCGGCCGCCGTCATTGGCGGGGATCACATCACCGTCGAGTATTACGCGCCGTCGATGTACGGCCGCAAAATCATGGGAGATCTGGTGCCGTACGGCGAGGTCTGGTGCACGGGCGCCAATTGGGCCACTAAGATCACCACCGCGGCGGGTCTCGATATCAATGGTCTGAAGGTCCCGAAGGGCAGTTACAGCATCTGGACATTGCCGAACGAGAAGCAGTGGACGCTGATCATCAACAAGCAGACCGGGCAGTTTCACTTGAACTACGACGAAAGCCAGGATTTTGGGCGGGTGAAGATGAACCTGAAGGCGCTGAGCTCGCCGGTGGAGACGTTCAAGATCGAGCTAGCCGCGAATGGCGGCAACACAAGCACTAACACCGGGACGCTATCGCTGCTTTGGGAAAACATGGACGCGTGGGTGCCGATTACGGTGGTGCACTGACGCTAGCCGTTGTTTGGAACGTAGGCACTTTGCGTCATGTTGTCGGCCATGACTTGCTTGCCGTAGACTCGCAGCATGCGCCGCGCAATGGCGAGATCCTTCTCGAATTGCTCTTTCTCGGCTGCGAGCAGCTGCTCGGCGGTCCGGAAATCAATGCCAGCGGACAGGTCATGCGCGCTCAGTAGATCGCTCACATAGGTAGCCAGCCAATGCTCCGATCTCACCAGCGCCTGCAAGCGAGAGAGCGTCTTTTCTTCGTCCAATATTTGATTGCCCATAAAACTCCTCCGATGGTTATCGTAACAGCTAACAGCGCTAACGTACTACGAAATTCTTTGCGTTCTCGAGTCGCGTTTAAGGCATTTCGGTTTAGTCACAGGTCCTGGTACACATCGGTTACAACGGGTTCGGCGGAAGCGTCGAAGGAGCGCAATTCGCGGACGAACGTTTCGATGCTGGCCACCATTTCGCCGGCGGCGCGAGTCAGCTCATGCTGCTCACCCAGTCGGCTCCGCAACACGTTTGGAACGTCGGCGGTATCCAACATCATCTCGGTTGCCTTGCGCGTCAGATTACTGAATCCTCTGGTATCAAAGTTCATATAGGTATTTACGGTGCGATCCCCGTGCGGGTTACGTCGACAATCTCAGGGAACAGTTGAGGATAGGTCCGGTACATCCTACGAGCTATGAGAAAATCCCGGAGATACTCGTCCTTGCGTTGCTGTAACAATCGTTCCGCGTTTTCAAAACTGATTCCGCCCGAGGCGCGGGCTCGAGCCAGAAGCTCATCGACGAAAGCATGTAGCCAATGTTCGGGGTCCAGGCCGACCGGGGCCGGATTCGGCGCCACCGGCTGAAATTCCGATTGCAAGGCGCCCTGCAGGTCCGCGAGTCCAGGGGCGCTTTCCTGCTTGTCCCCGGCGGCTGCGTTGCGGACTTCACGCAAAGTATTCTCGATGTTGGAGGCTGCCGCGTTGGCGAGCTGCGTCAACTGGTGCTCGCCTCCGAGACGAGAGCCGATTGAGACAGCCAGTTCCGTGGCGCGGGAGCGCGCCTCCGAGAGCGTGCGGATCAGATATTCAAAGTCCGCCTCAGGAATGTACAAGACTGAAGTCTAAACGGTTTCTGCTGGTACTTCAATAGGGGCCTTGCTAGTACTGCCATTTTATGTTGTGCGCGCGAGCTTGGTTGTAACGATCAACTCACCGACGTGTCGTTGCGTGTGCTCCGCCAGATGGACCACGAGACCGGCCACGGTGGACGGTAATTGCTTGCGGCCAACCGCGCGGGCGTCGGTCAAACTGGCCGGATCGAGGGCGCGAATCACGCGTTCTGAATCCTGAAGCGAGCGTGTGACCATCTCTAGCAACGCTGCCCGGCTAAGTCCCGGCTCCATTTCTCCACGCCCCGCTTCGAGTTGCCCGCTGGTGAGCTCGCAGCCGCGCAGGTAGGTGGTTAAGCGCTCCACGCTCCCCGCGATGTGCCGCAGTTGGAATCCGACCGGGGCGAGACCGTGCGGCCGAGACCAAATCTGCGCATCACTCAGGCCGTCGGTCCACTGCGCGATATCCTCCAGCGCCTGCATGTAGGCGTGCAGCGTCGGAGCAACCAGCGGATGGACTCCTTCGAGCGGCCCACGGAGCCAAGGTTCTACATCAACCGCCATGTTTGTGGACTTGCGGCACGCTCAGGCGATTGACCGTGTCGCCCTCGAAATCGAATTCAATCAGGACCGCGGGTTCATCGCCCACCACCCAACCTTCGTGGCCGGGCTCCACGCGAACAAACTTCGGAGCCTTGTATTCCTCCACGCAGCCGTCCGCGAAACGCACATTGATCTGGCCGCGCGCCATGAATCCGACGTGCGCGTGCATGCAGTATTTGCTGCCTATCAGCGCGCTCATCTCGTTGGCCCAATGGTATCCAGGCGGGTAAATCAAGCGCTTCACTCGGGCGGTTCCCGTTCGCGCCACATCCACCTGAACACCGCACATCTCGCGATGTTCATCTGCTTCCACTGGCCCCAAAAGCGGATCCGTGTGATTCATGCTGGTCTCCTCTTGAATAGGTTAACGCGTGCGAGCTTGATTCAAATACTCGCGCATCTCCCGGAGCGCTTGGAAGCGATGGCTCACTTTCATCTTGCGCTCGAGCGGCGCTTCTCCGAAGGTGCATCCGAACGGCTCATAGAAGAATAGCGGATCGTAACCGAACCCGTTGGTTCCTTGCGGCGCATCAGTGAGCCGGCCTTCCACTTCGCCGCGAAAGGTGTGCAACAAGCTCCCGGATTCCGCCAGCGCAACGACGCACACGAATCGCGCGTGGCGATCAGTCTGTCCGCGCATTCGATCCAGCAGCAGCTGATTGTTGGCCGCATCGGTCGCGTTGGGGCCGGCGAATCGCGCGGAATAGACGCCCGGCGCCCCATCGAGCGCACGCACTTCCAGCCCCGAGTCGTCGACGAACAGATATTCGTCGCAGTGTTTCGAGTAGTACAGGGCTTTTTGGATGGCGTTCTCTTCGAATGTGATTCCAGTTTCTTCAGCGGGCGGGAGAGATGCCAAACCCGGAAGCGATTCTACCGGCCAAGCGTCCGCTAGCGCCATTTGAAACTCGCGCAGTTTGCCGGGGTTGGTGGTGGCGCAGTACAGCTTCAAGCGGTCAGCGCCGCCTCTTGGATTTCGAACAGCTCCGTGATTCCTCGGCGCGCCAGAGCGATCATCTGCGCCAGCTGTTCGTCGTCGAACGGTGTTTTTTCGGCCGTGGCTTGCAGTTCAACGAAGCGTCCCGAACCGGTCATCACCAGGTTCATATCCACCTCCGCGGCGGAATCCTCCTCGTAACAGAGATCCAGGAGAGGCACGCCCGCCAGGATTCCAACGCTGGTTGCTGCCACGGCATGGGTGACTGGCAGCGCTTTCAACGCGCCGAACTTCACCAACTTCTGAAGCGCCTGCACCAGAGCGACGTAGGCGCCGGTGATGGACGCGGTGCGGGTACCACCATCAGCCTGCAACACATCGCAATCCACCAGCACTGTGCGGTCGCCGAGCGCCGCCATGTCGACCACCGAACGCAACGAGCGTCCGATGAGCCGCTGAATCTCGAGCGTGCGTCCCGAGGGGCGGCCCTTGGTGACCTCGCGCGGGGTGCGGGAGGCTGTAGCTCTCGGCAACATCGAGTATTCCGCGGTTACCCATCCGCGTCCGCTGCCGCGCAAAAACGGAGGCACGGTTTCTTCGATCGTTGCGGCGCACAACACACGCGTGTGTCCCACTTCGATCAGCACCGATCCCTCGGCGGTCATCAGGTAATTCGTCGTAATGCGCACGGGACGCATCTGATCCGGGCTGCGTTGATCGATTCTCATGGTGTGCTGGATTGCAAGGAAAAATAGAATAACAGACAGATCAGCGCGACTCCCAGTGCGACCAGGACCAGGCATGGGATGGCGGCGCGCGCCGATTTCACTTTTTCCGATTTCTTGCTGCCGGCGGACTTGAACTTGGCCATCAGATCTCAGTGTAGATCGGCAGCGCTTCAGGCCGGCTTTCCGTATCCGCCTCCGCCGGGCGATTCGATGCGCAGCACGTCGGCAGGTTGCACTTCAAAGCGCGCCTTGCCGGGAATCGCGATGGTGTGTCTGCCTCGCAAAAGCGAGTTCTTGCCGCGTGCACCGGGGCTGCCACCCGACAACCCGTAGGGTCCGCGCTCACGCCGATCCGAGAGGAGGGTCACGTCGGCTCGGGTCAGAAATTCAAACTCGCGAACGATGCCATCGCCGCCGCGGTGCTTGCCCTTTCCGCCGGAGGCCGATCGAATCCGATACGCGCGGATGCGCAGCGGATACAAATGTTCAAACGCTTCCACCGGCGTATTCCAGCTATTCGTCATGTGCGTGTGGGTGGCGCTTGCGCCATCGGACAGCGCCGATGCTCCCATGCCGCCCGCGATGGTCTCATAGTAGGCGAACGCGCGCCCGCGCACGGGGTCGAATCCGCCGAAGGTGAGATTGTTCATGGTCCCCGAACTGGCGGCCGGAATTAGCTGGGGCGCAGCTTGCGCGAGCGCTCGGAGAATGACGTCGGTAATTCGTTGCGATGTTTCGACGTTGCCCGCGGCCATCGCGGCAGGAGGTTGAGCGCTGACCACCAGTCCGCTTGGAGCGACCACCTGGAGCGGCCGCATGACGCCGGCGGTGTACGGAATATCTTCGCGCACCAGGCAACGAAAAACGTAGGTGACGGCGGAAACCGCGACAGCGAAGTTGGCATTCACCGAGCCTTCCACTTGTGCATCGGAACCGGTGAAATCGACGGTGGCGCGATCGCCTCGGATGGTGACAGTAGCTCGGATCTTCACCGGCCGGTCCGTGATGCCGTCGTTATCGAGATAATCCTCGGCGCGATACGTCCCCGTAGGCAGCCGCCGGATGGCCGAGCGCAGCATGCGCTCACTGTAATCCTTCAGCGCAGTCGTGTTGCGACGCAGCGTGGGCAGTCCGTATTTCGCCGTGAGCTCGAGCAAGCGCTGTTCGCCGCGCTTGATTGCCATGCATTGGGCCAGCAGGTCGCCCTCGCGCTCCACGGGAGTGCGCACATTCGCAAGAATCAGATCGAGCAGCGCGCGATCCATGCGGCCGCCGCGTACCAGCAGCACCGGCGGGATGCGGATGCCCTCCTGGTAAATCTCGCGCGCCAGCGGCATCGACCCCGGGCTCATACCTCCCACGTCAGCGTGGTGCGCTCGATTCGCCACGAAGAACGCCGGTTTGCGTGCGCCTTTCACGAATACGGCGGAAACGGCGGTGATATCGGGCAAATGCGTGCCACCTCGGAACGGATCGTTCAGAATCGCGACGTCACCAGGTCTGAGATCGAAGGCCTGCGTGGCGTGCTTCACCGAGAGCGGCATGGCGCCCAGATGCACGGGCATGTGATCGCCCATCGCCACGGTTTCTCCGGAGGCGTCGTACACGGCGCAAGAATAATCGCGCCGCTCCTTGATGTTCGCCGAGTATGAAGTTTTGCGCAGTACCGCACCCATCTCTTCGGCGATGGAAACCAGAAGATGGCGGAACAGCTCCAACTCGATAGGATCGGTTTTCATGCTTTGCAGGTCGCGATATTTACTAGAAAACTGGCTACCTTCTGCCAGCGACTATTGTCGGACTTTTCGATGACGTAGCTGTGCGTCGCGGCGTCGGTGCGCACGCGCCACCCCATCGGCTTTTCCTTCACCACCTGCTCGGCGGAGCCTTCTGCTGTGGTCCAACTCTCGCCGCCGTCGGAAGATCGATACTCTTCACGCTTGCCGTTATCCAGGCGGGCATCGATCACCAGCGTTCCGTTGGTAGGGCTATCGAACCAAAAGCGTTCAATGGCAGCGACGCGAGTTTCTTCAAAAATGGGCCGTTCGCGCCAGGTCTTCCCGCCGTCGGTGGTGATCAACAGAAACGGATCGCGCGGCGCGCCTTGCAGGTTCGCTCCCGAGATCCAGCCGGTTTGAAGATCGATGAATTGAATTTGGTCGAGTCCAGCGGAGCTAGTGCGGGGATGCGGTTCCGTCCAAGTGTCGCCCCCGTCTTCGGACGCAAGCAAGATCGAATCCAGCGTCGCCATCGGTGTATGAAGATTTCCTGTGACGAAAATCTTGCGGCCCACCGCCTCCACGTTCGCAAGTTCGATATAAACCGGGCACGGATCTTCTTCCGAACATCCCAGGCCAGCTGCCTGCGTGTCGGCCGCCGAGCACTCATAGACCACGCGCATGGGTTGGCCCTTATTTTCGAGTGGCGCTTGTGCGCTCAGGAGGCTTGCGAGGACGAAAAGCAGAGCGGCGTGGCGAGCCATATCAAATCTCGAATTCGATGCCTTGCGCGAGCGGCAGATCCTGCGACCAGTTGATGGTCACGGTCTGCCGGCGCATGTAAGCCTTCCAGGAGTCGCTACCGGATTCGCGGCCGCCGCCGGTGTCCTTCTCGCCACCGAACGCTCCACCGATCTCGGCGCCGCTGGTGCCGATGTTGATGTTCGCCAGGCCGCAGTCGCTGCCGCGCGCGCTCAGGAATGTTTCGGCGGAGATCAGATTGGTGGTGAACATGGCCGAGGAGAGCCCCTGCGGTACGGAGTTATGCCACTGGAGGACTTGATCGAGCGTGTCAAACTCAATCAAGTAAAGAATCGGCGCGAACACTTCCTCTTGCACGATGGGCATGTCGGCGAGCGCCTTGACGAGGGCGGGGCGCACAAAGCAGCCATCGATTTCTTCACCCCCGTAGATGATTTGGCCGCCTTCGGCCCGGATTCTTTCCAGCGCCGCGCGCATCATTGATACCGCTTCGCGATCGATCAGCGGCCCCATCAACGTCGTCTCATCCAATGGATCTCCGATGCGGATGCGCCCGTACGCGGCTTGGAGGCGCTGCGTTAGCTCTTCGGCGATTCCGCGCTGGAGAAACAGCCGCCGGATGCTGGTGCAGCGTTGCCCTGCTGTGCCGACCGCTCCAAACAGTACCGCGCGCAAAGCCAGATCGAGATTGGCATCGTTCATCACGATGACACCGTTGTTGCCGCCCAGCTCGAGCAGGGTGCGTCCCAGGCGGCGAGCCACGGTTTCGGCAACGATGCGGCCCATGCGCGTGGAACCAGTCGCGCTGATCAGCGGAATCCGGCGGTCTTCGATCAATCGCTTGCCGACGATCGCATCCTCGCCGATGATCAGTTGAAAGACGCCCTGCCAGCCATGCCGCGCGAGCACGCGATCGCAAATATTCTGCACTGCAATCGCGGTCAGCGGCGTTTTGAGCGAGGGCTTCCAGATGACACAATCGCCGCATACGGCCGCCAGCAAGGCGTTCCATGACCACACCGCAACCGGAAAATTGAACGCCGAGATAACGCCCACCACTCCCAGCGGCTGCCACTGCTCGTACATGCGATGCTCGGGGCGCTCGCTCGCGATGGTGAGCCCGTGGAGCTGGCGCGAAAGGCCGACGGCGAAATCCGCGATGTCGATCATCTCTTGTACTTCGCCCTTGCCCTCGGCCAAAATCTTGCCGGTTTCCAGTGTTACAAGCGTTCCGAGGTCGTCCTTCGACCGTCGCAACTCGTCGCCAATTTCGCGTATGATTTCGCCGCGCTTGGGAGCGGGGAACATGCGCCAGCGCTCGAATACTTCGATGCTCCGCGCGATGGTGCGATCGAAGTCGTCCGCCGAGGCAAGGCGAACTCGAGCAAGTTCAGCCCCGGTGGCCGGGTTCAAGGAAGCCGTTCCGGAATCGTCTGAAACAATGCCGAGCCGCTCTAAGATGTCAACCATCGAAACCCCTCCGGACCTGTGCCGAATCGCCGCCCCGCCTGGCGCACAACCCGCCCGATACGCTCGACTATTTCGGTTTGGAACTCAGCATCCAGCCACTCCAAAAATCCGTGCTTGTGGCTAATCGCAAACGCAGCGTCCCTTGTGGTGGCGCCGCGCGGCTTGACGGATCGCACATGCAGCGCGTCACCGATAATGTCCTGATCGGTCGCTTCCAGCGCGATCCCGGCCAATTCCTCCGGATCGCACGGCAGCAGCGGCGCGAGTGTAGCGAAGGTGGTGATGCCGGCCTCGTGCAAAGTGCGGATCGCTTTCAGGCGGCAATCGAGCGTGGCACAATGCGGCTCGTACAGCTTGCGAACGCCCTCGCGATTGGTGGTGAGCGAAAAGCTCACTCGCAACGTAGTGCGCCGCGATACTTCCAGCAACCGCTCCAGGTCCCGAACGATCAGCGGTCCACGCGTCTGAATCACGCAGATCCTGGGCGGATGCGCCGCGAGTTCGTCGAGCACACGCGGCATCAGTTGCTGGCTCTCTTCAGCCGGCTGATACGGATCCACCAATGGCGAGCAATAGATCACTTGATCGGCCCGCAACTGGCGACGCAGCAATTCCGGAGCATTGATTTTGAACGTAGTGAACTGTCCCCAGCGCCGCCAGTCTTCAGGTTTCAGCCCGCCGTAGATGCCCATGGTCGGCACGTAGCAGTACGTACAGCCGAAGGTGCAATTGCGCGCGGGAGTCAATGAGTGCGTGAAGCCGGCCTCGGCGATGAAGCCCGTGGTTGTACTAAGGATGCTCTTGGCTTCCGCTTCTAAAACCTGGAATGGCATGGCGGGGTCACGGTTGTGCGCTCAGCAGCCGCCGGCGCAACATGTCGAGCGCGATGTTGGTGGAAAACGCGCGCACGCGATCGCGATCGGCTGGCCACTGCAACCGACGCACCTCGCTGCCATCGGGCGCGGCCAAGCCGATGAACACCAAGCCAACCTTCTCGCCTTCGGGCCCCGCGTAGCCGGTAATCGACAGCGCATAATCCGATCCGGTTCCTGCGCGCGCACCCTCCGCCATCGCCTGGGCCACCGGTTCGCTCACCGCTGTGTGCTCGGCAATCAGCTCGGCCGGTACGCCCAGCAACTGGATCTTCATCTGATCCGAGTAGGTCACGAATCCGCCACGAAAATAATCGGACGCCGATGGAACGGCAGTGATCCTTCCTCCCAGCAGCCCGCCGGTCGCGCTTTCGGCCACGCTGAGCGACGCACGCCGCGCGCGCAACAAGTCACCAATCACTTTCTCCAGCGAATCTCCGTTACACGAATAAACGCGATCGCCCAGCAGCGGCTCGATCTCGGCGCTGGCTTGCGCCACCAACGTTTCAGCTTCGTGCGCCGTGGAGCAGCGCGCGCGCAGATGCACGTGAATCTCGCCCGAAACCGCCAGGATGGTGGTTACCAGATCCGCGTAGCGCTTGTACACCGGAGAAATCAGCTGATCCAGGTCGGATTCCCCCATCCCCACCACGCGCAACCAGCGCGTGCGAATCACTTGCGGCGGCAAAAGTTTTTCGAGCCGTGGCAGGCACTGGCCTTCGAACATCGGCTTCATTTCCATGGGTGGTCCAGGCAGCAGCACAAACGCCACGCCGTCGTTCAAAATCCACTGCCCGGGCGCGGTGCCTCTCGCGTTGGGCAGTACCTCGGCGCCTTCGATGACATATGCCTGCCGACGATTAATTTCCGCCATCGTCGTCCGCCCAAACTGGCGCAGACGCGCTTCAATGCCGTCGCAAATGTCTTGATGAAACACCAGCGAACGCCCCAGCGCGCCGGCCACCGCTTCGCGCGTTAGATCGTCTTCCGTTGGACCCAGCCCGCCCGTGAGCACCACGATCTTGGACCGCGCGGCCGCGCCCAGAATGCTGTCGGTGAGCCGCTCGCGCTCGTCTCCCACCACGGTCTTGCGCACAACTTCCACGCCCAGCGCGTTGAGCTGATCGGTCAGATACAGCGAGTTGGTATCGAGCCGCTGCGGCGTCAGCAATTCCGAACCAATCGCGATGATCTCGGCGTCGGGCATTTAGGGAAGAGGACGGCCCGCGATGCCAGCGTCGACGCGAAACAGCGCGTTGTTGGTGGAAACCACGATGGCGCGCGACGGTGTAAACGCCAGGCCGACGATTCCAGGGCCGGACAGGAACAATTCCGGATTTCGGTCGTGGTCGAACCTTACCACCCCGCGCTGCCCACCGAGCGACGCGGCGACATACAAGCGCCCTTCGGCGTCCAACGCCAAGCCTTGGGGCCGCCCCAAGCCGCGATAATAAGTCTCCACTTCACCGGCTGGCGAAATGCGATGGACCGAGTCGAAGCTCAACGTCGTGGGCGCGGTCACGTAGAGATAGCCGTCGTTGCCGAACGCGAAATGATATGCCGCGATGGAAGGCTCCAGCGTGGCGAAGACGTAAATCTGACGCGACCGGCTGATCTTGAACACGGTGCCGCTGCGATCGCCGACATACAAATTCTCGTCGGGATCGAATGCGATTCCAGTGGCCACGCCCATCCCTTCCACATACACCGAAACGTTTCCCGCCGAAGTGGCTTGGTAGATGATGCCGTCGTAGCGGCTGGAAATATATAGAACACCCTCTTTGTCGAAGGCCAGACCCGTCGCGTTCATGATCTCGCTCGCAAACGGTTTCGAGTTGTAGTTGAGATCGATCTTGTACACCGAGACCGGCGTCTTCTGGCCGCGGGAGCCGCTGAAGGTGGCGTAGATATTGCCGAAGGAGTCCACCGCCGGGTTGCCGACTGGATAAAGATTTTCCGCGATTTGGATGCCGATATCGCAAGTCCACGCCTGGCTGCTATGAGCGCCGGCCGCCACAACCAAATCGCCCGCCAAGGCGCCCTCCGGCACGCGCACGATCACGCAGGAGTCGGATCCGACCACGATAGGGGCTTCCACGTCACCGATGGTGACGCGCGGACGTTCGGATTTCGTCAAGCCCGCGCCGCGGATTTGAAATTCGCCGCCCGGGATGGCCGCTTCCGGTGTGACGGTGGAAATCTGCGGACGGCCATTCGAATCCTTTTTAGAAGCCATAAGAGAATAGATGAAAACGATCTAATACGAATATAGCAAGCGCGCCGTAAAGCCCCGCCATCACGTCGTCGGCAACGATGCCCCAGCCGCCGGGCAGGCGCTCGAGTTGCCGCGCGGGCGCGGGTTTCCAAACATCCAACAAGCGGAACAGCGCGAACGCCGCGAGCCACGTCTTCCAGTTGAAAGTTGCGGCGCCCGCCAGCGTGATCCACTGCCCGATCACTTCGTCGACTACAACGATCTGCGGATCCGGCCGATTGGTTTGCTTGGCCACAACTCCTGCCGCCCAAATTCCGGGAGCGAGCAAAACGGCGGTGAGCGCGAGCAAAGTGACGCGTCCGTATCCACCGTAGGAGTAAAGTGCGATTGCAATGAGCAGTCCCGCGAGTGACCCGGCCGTTCCGGGCGCCACCGGTGCGAAGCCGCAACCGAACCACGTCGCGATCAGAAACGCGGTAGCGTTGCGCCGGGGCGGGGGACTAAGGCTCGTCATGTTCTTTGCCCTCGCTGTCGCTCAGGCGGTTGTCTTCGAGATCCTCAGGCTGCACCGGCGTCGAGATCACATATTTCTCGCTGGCCCAATTGCCGAGGTCGATCAACTTGCAGCGCTCGCCGCAAAAGGGATAGAACGCGTTATCGGGGGAAACTTCCTTTTTGCAGATGGGGCACTTCATCGGGAGCAACTAATTAGAGCCTAGCGGTGAGGATTGGGAAGGCGTTTATAGCTGGAACAAAGGCCGGCGTCTCGGTCGGCGGATCCAGCGTTCCGATCAAATCGTAATCGTGCGATTCGGTGATTCGCATGCGGCGGATCTCGCCGCGATGTGGCGCGGCGCCCGCAAAATCGTTGACGTAACAGAATCCGTCGATCTCCGGCGCCTGCGTGGACATGCGCGCTTGCCACAGCAGGTCGGTTTCGGGCGAAGGGCCTTCGATCAGGACATCCACTTCGCGGCCTATCATTTTGCGATTCCTGGATTTCGAAATCCGCCGCTGCAGCGCCATGAGTTTCTGCTTGCGGTTGTGGATGGTCCGGCCATCCACTTTGGCGTCCAGTTGGAAACTTGCGCTGGTGTCTTCGTCCGAATAAGAAAAGACGCCCAGCCGGTCGAACTGCGCGGCCTTCACGAAATCGCACAGGGTCTCGAAGTCGGCTTCGGTCTCGCCCGGAAAGCCCACGATCATGCTGGTTCGGATCGCCACGCCGGGAATGGTCGCGCGTATGCGCTCCAGCAGAGTGAGAAAGAAATCGCCATGCGACCCGCGCTTCATGCGCTTCAATACGTTCGCGCTCGCGTGCTGCAGCGGCATGTCGATGTACTTCACCAGGGACGCATGTTCGGCGATAGTGTCCAGCAGGGCCTGCGTAATGCGATTGGGATAACAGTAGAGGAACCGGATCCACTTCTGATGGGCGGTTTCGATCTGCGCCAGCCGCGCCATCAACTGCGCGAGTCCGTCCTTGATGCCGAGATCCACGCCGTACGAAGTAGTATCCTGACCAATCAAATTGATCTCGCGTACGCCCTGAGCGAAGAGCCGCGTGGCTTCGGCGATCACGGATTCAAACCGCCGGCTTCGAAATTTACCGCGATACTGCGGAATCACGCAAAACGAGCAGGGATGATCGCAGCCCTCGGCTATTTTGATGTATGCGAAATGATTCGCGGTGGCCAGCACGCGCGGTGTGAGGTCGTGATAAAGATAGGGCTCGAAAGTGCTGGACGCGGGCTCGAAGCCCTCGCAGAAAGCCACGATTTTCGAGAGCTCGTTGGTGCCGATGAGCGCGTCCACTTCGGGGAGTTGGCCGCGAATCTCATCGCGATAGCGCTCCACCATACATCCCGCCACGATCAGCTTTTGCGCTCGGCCGGTCTTCTTATATTCGGCCATTTCGAGAATGGTGTCGATCGATTCCTGCTTGGCCGGGTCAATGAAGCTGCAAGTGTTCACCACCAGGACGTCGGCGTCACCCGGTTGCGAAGTCAGCTCGTGCCCGCGCTGGGACAATTCGCCCATCATCACCTCCGTATCCACGAGGTTCTTGGGGCAGCCGAGACTTACAAAACCAATTTTCAAATTGATGTTCCTGGCGGGAAAAGCTTGCCCCTTCAGGATAGCAGGCTATTTCAAATCGTAGAGTTTATCCAGGTGGTACAGTTTCGCGGCGTTGTCATGCAGCACCAGATGCGCCAGTTCGAGGCCGCGATCCCTGGTGATTTCCCCGTCATTCAGCATTCCTGTCAGCGCCAGGCCCAGCGCCTGCCGGCCTGTGTCGTTCGCGATCCAGCCCGCCAGTTCCCAGCCCACTTCGTCCGAATATGGATAGGCATCCGTGGCGAACAAAACTTTGTCAGGGGCAAATTCCAGCCACTCCCGAAGCACTTGGCCCACCGCTCGAGGATAAGTGATAAATGTTTGCTCGGAGAAATCGGCGTACACATTCGGCTTGGCTAACAGCGCCGTCACCTCGCGAGTAAACGGCCAGCCTCCGTGCAGCAAAACGAAATTGGTTGAGTGCAGGCGCGGATCGTTGAACACCGATTCGAGGAGCAGCGGATTCGTTCCCGCGACGTGGAAATAGCCGCCGGGGCCCCAAGCTACATGGAGATGGACCGCCATCCCCAGCCGGCCAGCTTCCGCTGCGATGTGACGGAAGATGTAATCCTGAAGCTTCTTGTAGGGCCCCTTGCCCGCGTATGCTGCGTCGGCCTCGGCGCGAGGAACGTCGTCAAAATCGAGCGAACGCAAGTAGGCAGCTTCAAATTTGACCGCGACCGCTCCGCCGCGCTTGTGCCGCTCCAGCGTTGGATCCACGATCTTTCGCAAATATTCATCGAGCGAAGCGGGCGGCTTGGCGTAACCGCATTCTTTGAGATAACGCGCGAGCAGGCGATCTTCGTCGTCAAAGAAGGCCTTGCGATCGGAATTGATCGCGAGCGCACGATTATTTAGAGGAAATAGCAACGCGTCTTCGAAGGGCACCCACAGAAATCGCGGCGGAGCTAGACCGGGTCCCAGCGAAACGCGATTGGCCAGCATGGTCTCGATGCCCAGTTGGTCCAGCACCCAGTTCGGATAGCTTTCGCGCTTCTGCTCGATCAAGGCGCGTTTCTGGGCGTTGCCGAAAAGCTGGCGCGAGGCCTCTGCGGCCAAGGGCGATCCCGCGCGAGTGCGGACGGGCTCGGTGTAGGCATCCATGTGCTCGACGGGAAGCGCATCGTAGCCCGTGTCCCCGGCGGCTGGCAGGACCGGATGCGCGTGATTATCGATGGCCTTGATCTTGGCGATCTCGGCTGCGATGGCGGGATCCACTTGGAGTTGCTGTTGCGCCCCAGCAAATGGCGTCAGGCCCATCACTAGAATGGGCAGCAGAGCAAACAACCTCATTTTGGTTCGATGCCGAGATGCCAGCCGAGCTTTTCCGCATCGGCCCAAAACACCGGGTGTCCGAACCATTTAGACTGACGCCCCGCCAAGGCGCCGGAGCCTTTGCGCCCGCCGAGAATGAACGCGCAGGGCGCTTCGCCAAAACTTTCGAGCCTGGCGCTCAGCCACGACTTGGGCGAAAGCGGCGCCGCCAGCACCACCGGCGTTCCGCGGAACCAAGCCAGCTTGGCACCAAATTCGGTATCCTCTTGCCGTTGCGGCGGGTCGATCCAGTAGGCTTGCCGATATTGCGCGATCGCGGCGTCCAAATCCTTAACGGCGATTACGACTTTGGCGATGCCGGTCCATTCGGTGGTGGACGGCTTGCCGGTGGGAAACGCGCGATTGTCGCGCGGCGTGAAATCGTGAATCAGGAATGGAAAAAAACCGCCGTTCGTCGGACCAACCTGAGCGGTCTCCCAATCGAGTTGGACGCCATCGGGCCGTTTGCGTCCATTCTTTCGCGCTTCACTCACGTCGACCTTAGCCACTAGTAATCTCGCCCCCTCAGCCATGAAATCCGCCGGGCGAATCGCCCAGGCGCACGGGCCAGCGTCAGCTTCCATGAATTTATGCCACTCGTGCGCAGCCAGCGCGGCGGGATCGGCTTTGGGTTGGATGCCGATCAGCTCCAGATACGACCCATCCGGAAAACTCGCGAGCGCCATCTCGGTCGCGTGATTCGAATGGGGACCACCGTACTGGCTCTGGATTCCGGCCTGGCTCAGCGCCTTCTGCATGGCTTCGACATTTTTGCCCGCCACAGTAACGTGATCAATGTGAAACTGTTGCGCCATAGCGGATCCCGCCAGAATTGCACAACACAGTAAACGCAGCATCACTTGAGCGTAGCTATCTTGTCGTCCAGGTGCTTCAGCGCCGCCTCGAGGGTCTTACGATAGCCCGGATTCTTGGACGTCTCCAAGTCGTGCACCACGCGCACGCGTGTTAGCAAAAGACTCTCACGCTGCTGCTTGCGCTCGGCTTCCTCGGGCGCTAGCTTCGGCAATTTCGCCAAGGCCGCGCGCTCTTCGGCGGATTCGATCTGAGATTCGACCGACTTGCTTTCCCAGCCTCGCGCCATGCTCCCACTATCCCACTTTTCCCGACCTCACGGCCCGGGTCTGATAGAATCCCATCCCAGGAGAACAACTCGACCATGCGCTTTAACCTCGTCGCCTTAGGCGCTGCCGCGATCGTCGCCGGGCTTCTTACCGGTCTTTCCTCGAACGCGGAAGCCTCCACCGGACCCATCCCGCTCAATTGCAATCGCGCTTGTCTGGAGGACGTGGTCAATCAATATCTCGCGGCTTTGACCGCGCACGACCCTAAGCGTTTGCCGCTCTCGGTCGACGTGAAGTACACCGAGAACGAGCAGGTCCTGCAACTCGGCGACGGCTTCTGGAAGACCGCGCAAGGTCCTGGTAACTACAAGCACATCTTCGCCGACCCGGAGGCCGGCCAAGTAGTCTTCATGGGCACCATGCATGAAGCGGACAAGCCGCTGCTGATGAGCCTGAGGCTGCGCATTCAACTCGGCCGGATCACTGAGGTTGAAAGCATGTACTTCCGTCAAGGCGGCGGCGGGCCGGCTAACATTGCCGAGTTGGACAAGCCCGGCTACAAGCCGGAGAACATGTGGTTCAAGACGCTGCCGCCAGCGCAGCGGATGTCGCGTCCGGAGATGATTTCGATCGCCGATGCTTACTTCAGTGGTCTCGAGAAGAATGATGGCAAAGGCGTCAATGGCACCGGCACTTATCCGTTCACCGACGATTGCGATCGCATCGAAAACGGCTCCCATACAACCAACGTTCCCCGGCCGCCCAACGAGCCCAAGGATGCAATCAACGGCTTTGCCTTGGACTGCATGTCACAGTTCAAACTCGGTTATTATTTTGTGGTTCAGGCCATCCATCACCGCCGCTATCCGCTGGTGGATGCCGAGCGCGGGGTGGTGTTGGCGAACGTGGTTTTCGATCAGGGAACGGTGAAGTCGGGCATTCTTTCGGACGGCCGCCCGTATACGTTTGGCTTCTTCAACTCGCCTTCGAGCATCCTGGTGACCGAGGCGTTTCTGATTGAGAATGGCAAGATCCGGCGCGTGGAAATGATCGGCCCAGCGGCCTTCTATCATTTGAATTCGGCCTGGGGCGGGATCAGCGGCCATTGAAGGCGATCGAGATCCGCAGGTTGATCCAGATCCGGAAGTTGAGCGCGGCGGAAGCCCGGCAACACGTCGAGGCGCTTGCAGAAGTCCTGCTGGACTGCGTCCAAGGCGGCGCCTCGGTCAGTTTCATGGCGTCGCTTTCAAAAGCCGAAGCCGAGGCATTTTTCGAAAAAGTCGCCGAAGGAGTGGAGCGTGGCGAGCGCATCTTGCTGGCTGCCTTTCTCGATTCCGATTTGCTGGGGACGGTCCAGATCATAACGGCGACGCCTCCCAACCAGCCGCATCGCGCCGATATCGCGAAATTGCTGGTACACCGCTCAGCACGCGGGCAAGGAATCGCGAAACGTCTCATGGAAGAGGTGGAGGAAGCCAGCCGGTCCGCGGGCAAAACGCTTCTTGTACTCGACACGGTTACGGGAGGAGATGCCGAGAGGTTGTACATGCGTTTGGGATGGACGAAAACCGGCATCATCCCGAAGTATGCGCTGTTTCCCGATGGAAGATTTTGCGACACGACGGTGTTTTGGAAAGACCTCTCTTAAGCGAGATCTGTCGTAAATTAGGCAATGGTTCATAAGAAGGCATCGCTGGCAGCGCTCTTGACGCTAACGTGCGCCTCCGCATCGGCCCAGTGGCTGCATTACCCAACTGCGGGAATCCCGAGGAACCCGGACGGTTCTCCGAATCTGGCCGCGCCCGCGCCCAAGACCGCCGACGGAAAGCCGGATTTGTCGGGGCTCTGGGACACGGAAAAGAACCGACCCTGTCCGCCCGGTGGCTGTCCGGACCAGGAGGTCAGCCAGGAGTTCATGAACTTCGGCTGGGGGCTCAAGGGTGGTCTTCCTTATCAACCCTGGGCGGCGGAGTTGGTGAAGGCGCGCTCGGAGCAGAACGGGAAGGACGATCCCGGCACAAAGTGCCTCCCCATCGGCTTCCTGCGGCTATCACATACGGACGCGTTCTATCGGAAAATCGTGCAGCTTCCCGGACTGCTTTTGATCCTGCATGAACGCGACACCAGCTACCGCCAGATCTTCCTGGACGGTCGGCCGCTTCCCGTGGACCCCAACCCTTCCTGGAATGGATTCTCGATCGGGAAGTGGGATGGCGACGCGTTAGTGGTCGAGACGAACGGCTTTCGCGACGGCCAGTGGCTCGATCGCTCCGGCAGCCCATTGACCGACCGCGCCAAAGTGACCGAACGATTGCGGAGGGTGAATTTCGGACGCATGGAGGTGGACGTCACCGTCGACGATCCCAAGGCGTACACCAAGCCGTGGACCGTCAAGCTGAAGTTGTTTCTGGTGCCCGACACGGACCTGTTGGATGAAACTTGTCTGGAAAACGAACACGACGCGGGGCATTTGGTGGGGAAGTGAAGGGGTTCGGCTTCCTGTATCCTAAAGACGATGGAAGTACACTTCACCCCGGAGCAGGAAGCGCAGCTTGCGCAGATCGCCAGCAAGGAGGGCACCGATGCCGAGCGGCTGGTGAAGGATGCCGCGTTGCGTCTTCTCGATGAGGACGCCCGCTTTCGCGCCGCTGCGCGCGAGGGTATTGCTCAGGCCGACCGGGGCGAATTTATCGAAGAGGAAGAAATGGACGCCCGCCTGGAGCAGATGCTCCGCTCATAAATGCGCATCCGGTGGACGCCCGCCGCGGCAGCGGACCTCCAGCACATTAGCGATTATCTTAGTCAGCGACATCCACGTTACCGGCAGCCGACCGTGCGCAAGCTCTACGCGGCGATCGAGTCGCTGAAAAAGGCGGCCGTCTCGTGGCCGCGCTCGGACGCGAGGAAGGGACGCGGGAGCTTGTGTTTCACCCTCTGCCTTACATCGCCCTCTACCGCGTGAAAGAGCAGACCATCGAAGTCTTGCCGATTTATCATGGCGCGCAGGATCGGTCCTCTTCTTAGGGGGCGAGTGGGCTATGCGAAAATCGATACATCGGTTGAGGCGCGAGGCTCGCTTGACAACTCCCTAACCCTAATCCTATCATGAGGTTTGCTCCCACCTTGGGGGCGGCGGAGGAATCGCGGGGCACTGCACGCGCTCCGTTTAGGTTTTCAATCTTCAGGGGGAGACCGTGATCAAGCTCGACATCATCAACGAAGTCGTCAACAAAACCGGAATCACCAAGACCAAGGCCGAAATGGCCGTGGAAACTGTTTTCGAGAGCATGAAGCGGGCCCTGTCACACGGCGAACGCATCGAGTTGCGCGGCTTCGGCATCTTCAATGTCCGCCCTCGCAAGACCGGCATCGGCCGCAACCCGCGCACCGGCGCCGAGGTTGCCATCCCGCCCGGCAAGGCGGTGCGGTTCAAGCCCGGCAAGGAGCTGCAGTCCCTGCAGTAGCGTCGTGGTTCCCCTCTCATCGAACTATGCGTTGAGAGCCGCGCTCAGTTTCCCGCGAGACACAATCTCAACCGCCCGTTGGGCCCTGCACTGGCTGCTGCTGGGACTGACGTTGTGCACCACAACACTGGTCGGCGTCGTACTAACGGATAGCTTCCAAACCACTCAACCGTTGCGCTTCGAGCAATACTTCAACGTCTTCGTCACACTGCATGATAAGCCGCGACTTCTGGTGGATGGGATGGCGTTTTCCATCACCCTGTTGACCATCCTGCTGGCACACGAACTGGGGCATTATTTTGCGTGCCGCTACTACGGAATCGACGCCAGCCTTCCGTACTTCCTGCCGTTCCCCTCGCCCATCGGAACGCTGGGCGCATTTATACGAATTCGCTCGCCGATTTATACCCGGCAAGCCTTGTTCGATGTGGGCATCGCCGGGCCACTAGCGGGATTTGCGGTGTTGCTGCCGTTCCTGGTGCTAGGCATCCGTTTGTCCAAGGTGGCTCCCGGGGTTCCCGAGGGCGGAGATATGATTTTCGGTGTTCCAGCGATTCAACGAATGGTAGAGTGGCTGGTGTTTCCGCACGTCCCTCCTGGAAACATCCTCCTGCACCCCGTCGCTCGAGCCGCCTGGGTGGGCATTCTGGCCACCGCGCTCAACCTGCTGCCGATCGGGCAATTGGATGGCGGGCATATCCTTTACGCCTTCACCGGCCGCCGGCACAAGCTGCTGTCGCGCATTTTCGTCCTCGCGCTGTTGCCGTTGGGCTACTTCTATTCGCTCAGTTGGTTTGTCTGGGCCGGTCTGCTATTCTTCTTCGCGCTGCGGCATCCGGTGATTTTCGACACGACCAAGCTGGATGAGAACCGTAAGGCGCTGGGAATTACCGCGCTCGCGATTTTCCTGCTGACGTTCACGCTGGCGCCCATCCGCTGAATCAGAACGTCGCCGAGACAGAATGTCCCACGTGACACAAGACGTGACAAAAGTTCACGCCTCTGTGTCGGGATTCAACTCCGTGTCGTCTTTCGGCGAAGACGAAAGCATCGATAGGAACAGTGCAAACACTAGCAAAATTGCGGCAATAGCTCCGGCCAACATCGTAAGACCCCACCTTCTGCATCTTTCGATTGCAATTGCAGGGCCAAGGTTGGAGAATACGACGATGAGACTCACGCTTGGGATCGCGCTGCTGGTTTGCTCCGGGCCTATCGCGCATACCCAGACTCAACCGGCTCCAATCGACATCCCCCATTCCCCCGTTCCGATTCAGGTTCTGGTGCAGAGCCCGGCCGACACCAACACCGATCTCCAGGTGATCTGTCTGTTTCGCTCTTCGCCGGTGAATACGTTGCACGGCTCCCTGGTGGAGGCGAATGAAAAGCTAAAGGGCCTGCTTGATCGTGTGCGGAACCCGAAGCTATTTCGCGGCGAACTCGGTGAGACCCTCTTGCTCGCGCCGCCGAAGGGCAGCCTAGGCGCGAAGAAGCTGCTCATCATCGGTCTAGGAGATTCGCAGACGTTTTCCCCGGATCGGATGGAACTGGTCGGTGAGATCCTCTATAGCGAGGCCAGCCGTCTCGGCGTGGCGCATCCGTTCTTCGCTCCTACCATCCTGGATGGAGGAGTCGCGAAGTTCGCAACCGGGCAAATCTCCGAGCAAGTGGCCCACGGATTCCTGCGGGCGGCCGCCATCGATAAAGCCCTCAAGGACGCTGGGGCATCCGCCAGTCCAAGCGTCGGCGCACTGACCTTCCTAGCGGGCGCGCCGCACGCGAACGACACCCGCGACGGAATCGAGAAGGCGATCTCCGCACCATGATCAGGGCAACGCGAACACCATCAAGGAATCCGTCGCCACGACGGCTACATACTGCTTGCCGCTCTTGCCTTGATAAGTCATCGGATTCGCGTTCACGTTCTTGTCGAGTTTGGTGACCCACAGCTCCTGGCCCGTTTTCGCGTCGAAGGCGCGGAAGCGGCGATCGGTGGTCGCGCCGATGAACACCAGTCCGCCCGCCGTAACGATAGGGCCCGCGCTGCCCGCCGCTCCCGCGTTTTGCTTGCCTTCCGGAAGGCCCTCCACTAGGCCGAGCGGAACCTGCCACGCAATCTCTCCCGTGTTCGCGTTCACCGCGATGAGTCGCGCCCATGGCGGCTTTTGGCATGGCCACACCCCGACCTGGCCATCGATGCCCGTCATCGTGACGCTGAAGCTGTGATACGGGCCGGGTCCCACGATACTTCCACGATCGAAAGCCTGATTCGATCCTTCCGTTCCGCGGCCATAATACGCTCCGGGCTGGGTTTTCTCCATCCATCCCACCAGCGAGTTGTCGTGAGTCTGCATAAAGACGTACCCCGACTTCGGATCTGTGGCCGTGCCTCCCCAATTGACGCCGCCGGTCATGCCGGGAAACTGGATCGCGCTCTTGGGTGGCGTTCCTGGTTCGTGATAGGGCCACGGCGTGAAGGGCCCATCATTATACAGCCCGCCTTCTTTCTCGTACAGATCCTGGCAGGCTTTGGCATGCTCGGGCGTGGTGTCTTGCGCGGTGACGATGTCTTCTTTGCTGAAACTGACTCGGGCCAGCGGTGGAGGTTTCAACGGGAAAGGCTGCGTGGGAGAGTACCACTCGCCGGGCGTGTCGCCTTTAGGCACGGACCTTTCTTCCACCCCGAACACGGGTTTCCCCGTCACGCGATCCAAAATGAACATCCAGCCGGTCTTGCCGACCTCGGCCAGCGCCGGAATTTTCTTGCCGTCCTTCACGATGTCAACCAGGCCGGGGGCGGGCGGCAAATCCGAATCCCATATATCGTGATGGACGGTCTGGAAGTGCCACTTGTATTTTCCGGTGAGCGCGTCCACGGCCACCAGCGAATTGGCAAACAGGTTTGCGCCCGGCCGGTCGCCGCCGTAATAGTTGGACGCGGGCCCGCCGAATGGCATGTAAACGATCCCGCGCTGCTCATCCACCGTCAAGTAGAATCCCCAGACGTTGACGCCAGACCGGCCCTTCCACCCATCGTTCAGCCACGTGTCATGACCCAGTTCGCCCGGTCGAGGAACCGAGTGAAACTCCCATAGCTTTTTGCCCGTGCTTGCATCGTAGGCGCGTGTGTCTCCGGGCGGTCCCACGGGCAGTTCCGGAACCGCGGCTCCCAGCAGCACAACGTTCTTGTAGATTGTCGGAACTCCGGTGTAGCCCACCGCGAGATCCACCTCGCCTTCTTTTCCGAATCCAGGATCCACCTTGCCAGTCTTCGCGTTCAGCGCCATTAATTTGTGAACCGGCTCCACGGATCCCTTCGCCGCGACCGGGCTGGACATGATGCTGGTGCCCGTAGTGAAGATGAGCCGAGGCGGATTGCTCCGGTCGCCGGGCCAGTACGCAACTCCGCGTTCCGGCGTTTGCCCCGCGGGCAACTCGTAGCTCCAGATTTCCGCGCCAGTGTCGGCTTCCAGCGCCAGGATGCGGTCGCTGGCCGGCAAATACATTACCCCATCGACGACGATCGGCGTCACTTCCGCCACCGCATTGCCGGATGTTCCGCGCAGCTTCCGCGACCAGGCCTGGGTTAATTTCCCAACATTATGAGCGTCGATTTGAGCCAGCGGCGAATAGCGAGTGCCGGCCAGATCGCGGCTGTACCTCGGCCAGTCTGCCGCGGCCTGTCCCCACAGCAGCGGGGCGACGCTGCTCAATATCGAGATCCAGAGGATTCGCATGGGTTCAGCTTACTCGCCTCGAGCGGCGGCGAGCAACATTCCTGTCGAAAAAGTCTGAACAAGACGGCAGCGGAAAGAATATACAGGCAGAAACGCCGAACGGAGACGTTTATGCTGTCTGAAGAATCTCATCTCTCCGATCAAGAACTGCTCCTGGCCGTGGATGGCGAGCTGTCCGCGCGACAAGCCGGGCGCGTCCAGTCGCATCTGGCCGCGTGTTGGGCTTGCCGGGCGCACAAACAGGCAATGGAAGCCGCGATCGGCGAGTTTATCCGCCTGCACCAGCGGAATTTCGATGTGCAGATTCCGCCTGCCGACGGTCCGCGGGCCTTGCTGCGTGCTCATCTGACGGCGTCTCAACGGACGACACCTTGGTTACCTTGGTTTCGCGCGGCGGCTGCGGCTTTCGGCTTAGTCGCGATCACTTATTTCCTTCCGTACGCTTGGCCGACTCGACCAGCCGCGCACTCGGCGACAGTCACGGTTCCTAATCCCAGCCTCACTCCCGGCGCAACCGTACTTGTGAGTCGCGGAGAAGTATGCCGGGAGTCAAACACCAAGAACAAGGCTGTGCCGGTGGCGCTCCGGCGGCAAGTATTTGACGAATACGGAATCTCAGCCGGCGAGCCCAGCGCTTACGAGGTCGACTATCTGATTACGCCTGCTCTGGGCGGCGCCGACGACATTCATAACCTGTGGCCGCAGTCCTATACCGCAACCGTGTGGAACGCCCAGGTAAAGGACGCGCTGGAGGATCATCTGCGCGACATGGTGTGCGATGGACAGGTTGATTTGGCCACTGCGCAGCGCGAGATCGCTACCAATTGGATCGAAGCCTACAAGAAGTATTTTCATACCGATCGGCCCCTGAGGAGGTTTCGTTAGTGACTCGTTTTCTTGCCGTCCTTTTGTTTGCGGCTCTCACTTTGCTCGCCCAGAATCCGTCGGGCGAGATCCGCGTCCAGGTGAAGGACCCGTCCGGCGCAGCGATGCAAGCTTCGGGCAAATTGCAGGGCGCGGGAAGCCCACGCAGCTTCCAAACCGACGCGCAAGGGACATACACGCTCGGAAACCTGCCCTATGGCCGATACCGGCTGGAGATTTCGAAGGACGGCTTCGTCACGCAGTCCGTTCAAGTCGATGTGCGGTCGGCGGCGCCTGTCACCTCCACGATCGCGATGGTTCTCACCGGTCAGGCCACTAAGGTGGATGTGATCTCCGAGACGCCACTGGCGGGAACGGATCTCCAGATTAACCAAATCGCAGCTCCCGTTCAGACCGCGACTGCAGTCGACATCGAGAACAGCGGCGCGCTCGATCTTGCCGATTTCATGAACCGCCAGCTCAACGGCGTTTTCATCAACGAACTGGCGGGCAACCCTTTCCAGCCCGATGTGAATTATCGCGGCTACACCGCCTCCCCGTTGCTCGGCACTCCGGCGGGCCTTTCGGTCTACGTGGATGGCGTGCGCCAAAATCAGCCGTTCGGCGATGTAGTGAGCTGGGATCTAATTCCCAAAGATGCCATCTCTGAACTCGAGCTGATACCTGGATCGGACCCGCTGTTCGGGCTGAACACGCTGGGCGGAGCGCTATCGATCCAAACCAAAAGCGGCCTCACAAATCCCGGTTGGGGCGGGCACGCGTTGTACGGCAGCAGCGGACGCAAAGAGGTGGAAGGCGAGTGGGGCGGGAACAAGCCCAACGGTTTCAATTGGTTTTTGACGGGACTCGGATTTCACGAATCAGGATGGCGTTTCGCTTCGCCGTCCGATGTCCGCCAGGGTTTCGCGCGCCTAGGCTGGCACAATGACAAAACCGATCTTGCACTCACCATGACGTACGCCTACAACACGCTGCAAGGCAACGGCGTCCAGGATTACCGGTTACTCGAGGCCAATTACACCAGTTCTTATTCGGTTGCCGACAGCATCGCCAACCGTTCCCCTGCGGTCAACTTCATCGCTCGGCATAGCTTCAGCGAAGGTCTAACCTTCACCGGCAATGCCTTTTACCGGAACATTCGCACCGAGTCCATCAATCCCAACTTTAATGACGATGTTGATGGGACTGACATCTATCAGCCAACGCCGGATGAGCAGGCGGTTCTGGCAGCAGCCGGTTACACTGGCTTTCCTACCAGCGGAGCCAACATCTCGAACACGCCCTTTCCCAAATGGGCCTGCATTGCCGAAGCGCTGACGCCGGGGGGCAGTCCGGACAGCACCTGCGATGGAGTCAACATCTACTCCAAGCAAGTGCAGAACGAGTGGGGGCTTTCCGGACAATTCACCTGGATCACGAATCCGAAGGTGGGACGCAACCAATTCGCGGCCGGAGCGTCACTCGACCGCAACACCATTACTTACAGCCAGACCGCCGATTTTGCCTACGTTCTCCCGAACTATTCCCTGATCAGCGTTCCAGCCTGGCAGGATGGATCCACCGTGGACTCCGATGGAAATCCCATCAACACGGAAGTAGGGTTCAAGGGTCACGCCCCGAACTGGAGCCTCTATTTCGCCGACACTCTTACACTTTGGAAGAAAGTGAACGTGACGGTTTCCGGGCGCTACAACCGCGATACCGTCAACAATCTCGATGTGCTGAATCCGATGCCCGGACCCGGTTCCCTGACGGGTGATTATACGTTTCAGCGCTTCAACCCGGCCGTCGGCATAACCTGGAGCCCGATCTCGAGCGTAAACGCCTACGCGAGATTCGCCCAAGGCAGCCGCGCGCCGACGTCCATCGAGCTGGGCTGCGCCGATGCCAGCGCCCCGTGCAGTTTGCCCAATGCGCTGTCTTCCGATCCGCCGCTGCAGCAGGTGATCACCGACACCTGGGAAGTCGGGTTGCGCGGCAAGCCCGATATTTCGGGAGTTCACAATCTGAGTTGGAACGTGGGTGCGTTTCGGGATGAGAATCACAACGACATTCTTTTCATCGCCGCGCCTGAAATCGGCACCGGATATTTCCAGAACTTTGCCAAGACTCTCCGCGAAGGTTTCGATGCCGATCTCGGTGGGCGCATCGGGCCAGTCACGTGGGGCCTGGACTGGACTTTCTTGTCGACCACCTACCAGAGCGTCGAAACTCTGGATGGCTCCGCCAACAACACCAACAGTGTTGCAATGCAGGGATATCCCGGGATCGATGGCAACATCACGGTCCATCCGGGGAACCGCATTCCGCTGATTCCGAAGCAGACCGGAAAGGCGTTCGCAATCTGGGAGCCGACGCACAAACTAATGTTCGAAATGAACGAGGTGATTGCGTCGAGTTCCTACGCGCGCGGCAACGAAAATAATGCCTACACGGCCGACGGCGTATATTATCTCGGGCCCGGTGTTTCACCCGGCTACGCGATCACCAACTTCCGCGCTCATTACGATTTCACCCGCCATTTACAAGTAGCCGTCCAGATCGACAATCTTTTCAACCACGAATACTACACGGCGGCGTGGCTCTCGGGTACGACATTGACGGCGCAGGGCGCTTTTCAAACCTTGCCGTTCCCGGCCTACGCGGATGGACCCTATGCGGGAAACTCTCCCTCTCAAAGCGCGACGTTGTTCGCGCCGGGAGCGCCGCGCCGGGCCTGGGTAGAATTAAGGCTGAGGTTCTAATGTGACGCTTCGCGCGCTCTCGCTCTTATGGGTTTCGTCCATGGTGCTGAGTGCATGCGAATGCGAGGCGTCTTTCGCCGCCTGCAAAGAGGTGAGGGTAAGCGATCTGGTTTTCACCGGCACGGTTGAGTCCATCGAGCCGATCTTTCTGAATCGCTGGTATGGGACCGATCAGTCAGCCATGCGTTCGTTGAATGAGGCCTTTATTCACGCCCAGGAGCACCCCACGGCCGAATCCTTACATCAGGTGAAAGATACATTTATCGCGACGTTCCCAGGCATGGATGATAGAGAAAAGAAGCAGGTGCAAGCCGCGAACACGGTTCAACAGATGGCCTCCATGTTTTATTCGTCGCTCGATCGCGGAATGCGAGTCCATTTCAAGGTGGCGACTCTCTTCAAACAGGGGGACGACGACGATGATGCCGGCCACAAGGCCAAGAAAGATGCCGATTTTCTGGATGTCTGGACCACATCAGGCGATTGCGGTTATGATTTCCAGATCGGCGAGACCTATCTGGTTTATGCGAACGACGAAGAGGGCGCGGATTATTTCTTCACCAGCAGTTGCATGCGGACGAAGCGGCTATCGGACGCGGGAGAAGATCTCGCTTATCTCTATTTCTACAAGAACCAGCCCGAGGCATCGTCCCGGCTCGAAGGATTCGTCACCAGCGATCGGCAGAGCCAACTTGCTATTGATCCGCTGCACGAGCCAGCTGCGATAGGCTCGCCAGTTGCCGGAATCGTTCTCCAACTAAAATCGGACAAGTTAACCCGCTACGCTGAGTCTGAGAGCACTGGCAGGTTTCTTTTCGATGGTCTTCCCGAGGGCAATTATGAATTATCGGTTTTTGCCAAAGGATACCCCAAGACCAGCCAATTGCTGGCTGGTCCGCGCCGCTTGCGCATCAAAGGACAAAGCTGCGGTCGCCAAATCTTTGTCTTACCGAAATAGCCTCCGAAGTAGATTATTGATAGATCACCGTCGAGTTGCTGACCTCCGATTCGGTATAGGCGCGTCCGTAATCCAGACCGGTGGCTGAAAACGAAACCGGTGTGCTGGTGGAGCTGATGCCCAGTGAGCCGGTAGTGATCGGCAGGATGCTGCTGCTGAAGTTCGCGCTGGCGGGGAGCGCCTCAAGAATGCTGGACGGAACTGTAAAATGGCCGGCGCTGCCGTCGGCGGTGCAGGTGAATCCGGCGCCGACGGCGCTCGATGTGGATGCTCCGCCAATCGAAAATCCCGTTATCTGAACGGTCGAACCCGGATCGGCTCCGGTCCAGGTAACCTCGACGCCGCTCGACCTCGTTATAGTACCGATGCCGCTTTCATTGGTCCAATTCAGACCCGATGTGCCAACCGGCAAGGTTGCGGTGAACGCTCCGACACTCTTGCCGCCGGTGCCCGTGAATGTAACGGAGCCGGAAGGAAGTTCATAAAGTGCCGTGTAGACGCCGGTGTTCGCGGACGACTCTTTGATCTGGCCCTGTTGGTCGCCGTCAGTCACGGTTAGGGACGCGCCGGCGTCGAGTCCGGTCCTGCTGTAAACACCCGGAGGAGGGGCGGACGTCCCAACGAAAGTGTAAACCGTACACGCCCCGGTATTCAGGATCGGGGCCAGGGCGGTCATGTTCAGAAATTCATCCTTGTAGAAGGTAGCAATCTCCTCAGTCCCGGTGGAGACCTCGGTGCCGCCGCCGAAGAGATTGAATCCAGCGCTGGTGTCGTTGTAGGCCTCATAAACTATGTCTCCAACGGTGGCCGAACCCCCAGTCCCCCACGCGGCAAGATCAGAATAGGGAAGGCCGGAGCGGTCCGTGCAGGTGCTGCTGCCGGTGGGTGCGACAGCAACGCTGACGAAGTTGCTGAATGCGTTTCCGATTTCGACCGCGACTGGAACGTTGCATCCCGTCACGTTCGCCGGGAGCGTGAATATCACCTGATCCACTCCGCCGCAGCAGGAAGAACGGCCGTGATAGATGGGAGTAACTTTCGTGCCACCCACATAAACGGTGGGATTGCTCGCGGGAATGTTGCCCACCGGCGGAGGATTGGCGTCGCTCGTGGAAATCGCGCCCAAACCGGTACCCCACAGCGTCAAAATCTCGCCGGGATGTGCCACCGAGTTGTAGTCGATCAAAGCATAAGAGTCGTTCGTGGAAAGTGCCTGGCCAGTGCCGGAGCTGTTGTAGGTTAAGATTCCGAAACTGCTGGCGACCACCTGCACAGTCCCGGTGCTGGTGTGTCCCTGATAGGTGACTGTCGCCGTGTCGGTTCCAAGCGGCGCATTGGACGGCATGATCGCGTTGACCTGCGTGGGGCCCACGAAGAGAGGAATGGCGGCCACTGGCGCTCCTCCCCCTTGCGACACGCTGACCGTTACTCCTCCCAGCGTTGTGGATAGCGGAAAAGCGGTGGCAGGGCTTTTGGACGGTCCCAGATTCTTTCCAAACATTGTGAATATCGATCCTTGAGCGATGCCCGAATTCGGCAGGGCTGGAGGTGTATAGCTCGCCGCGTTTACGATCTCCGTCAAGGCCGTGCTGGGACCGGTGCTTTCTCCCTTACCCTTGCACTCCCCGGCCGAGCCCGCGTTGTAAATGGCCTGAATTTCGGATTGACTTAGCGCGCGATCGAACGCCTGAATCTCATCGATCACGCCGTCCAACGTTCGGGGAAAGCCCACCTGAATTCCAATTTCGCCCGAGGAGCCGAAACTCCAGGGATTGGTCGAATAGCCCATGGTCTTCTTCTCGCTGAAAGATCCTTCAGCCATTCCGTTCACGTATAACCGGAAAGTGCTTCCGTCGTACGTTCCCGCCACGTGATAAAAACTGCCTGCGGGGAAAGTGTCCGTAGAAGTAAACGTCTCGGAGTCGATATTGCCGAACACGAAACGGAACTTGTTAGTGCTCGGGCTCCAGTACAACCCAACGGAAATGTCGTAGTCGTCTATATCCTGGATGATCAACGCGCTACCGTAGCCGTCATTGTTAGATCCCGGCCCGACGGGCTTCACCCAGGCAGCCCAGGTGAAGGTCTGATTCGCGAGAGACGCCGACGGGGCCACCTGCAGATAACCGTTCGTTCCCATGCTGAATCCGTGCAACACCTCGCCCGGGACGAGGGTGACGGCCGACTCCGCGTTCGGATTATTCAAACCGGAGAGATCGTCCTTGCTGGTGTCACCCGGCCACCAGCTCACCAGTCCAGACGGCGGCTCAATGCACGTTGGCGAGGCCGCGTCGGCGCTTAGCGGGCGGGACGCCGCCCCAATACACAACATCAACGCCGCAATTAGCAGAGATTTCTGTTTCACGAATTATAAGGCGTGGTTTCAGGGCAAAAGCCCTCATGGCATCGAAGAGCTCCGGCGAAGAAATTGAGCCGCCGGTGCGTCCGGGTTCCGCGCGCCGGTGTAAGCTAGATGAGGGCGCAGATCTGCGTCCGCGAAAAGAGGAAACTACACAATGAGCACCGCCCCCACTGCGGCTACTGCCGTCACTTATACGATTGACCCGGCTCACTCCAGCGCCGGTTTTAAGATCAGGCACCTGATGGTGGCCTACGTTCGAGGAGGATTTAGCGGCGTCACCGGCGACGTGGTCTTTGACCCCGCCAATCCCGCCAACACCAAGATTAGCGCGAGCATCGATGCCACCACGCTTCATACGCACGATGAGAAACGCGATGCGCACATCAAAACCCCAGACTTTCTGGACACCGAGAAAAATCCGAAGATCACTTTCGTTTCCAAACGCGTGGTCCCAGACGGCAAGTACCAGTGGAAGGTCACAGGCGACCTCACTTTCCGCGGCGTTACCAAGGAAATCACCCTCGACGTGGAAAGCGCGCCGGCGGAAGCCAAAGATCCGTGGGGCAACCTGCGGAGCGGCGCCTCGGCCGAGGCGGTCATCAAGCGCAGCGATTTTGGATTGACGTTCAATGCGCCGCTCGAAACCGGCGGCTTCATGCTGAGTGACGACGTTCACATCCACGTCGACGTCGAAATGATCAAGAAGGCCTAATTAGTTCGGCCATCTCGCGAATCGCCTGAACCACCAGCTCCGGTTCGTCGAGTTGCATCCAGTGCCCGCTCTTCGCAGCAATAATGTGCCTGCCGTGCGGAGAGCGGCGCGCTAATGCATCGCGTTCCTTCAATTGCTCGGGTGTCGAGCTGGCCGCCGACAGCACTATCACGGGAAGGTTGCCGGGTTCCACCTGCGCGCCCGCTTCGGCGGCGCTAGCCGGCAGCGATTCCAGATACGCCGCTAGTCCCAAAAAACTCTTCACCAGGCACCAGTGCGCCCGCACCATCGGCCAGGTTTCAGGCGGCATCTTGCCCACTTCGCCCACCAGCCGCGAGATCACCGATTCGCCGCGTCCGCTACTTAGCTTGGCAACTACCTTCGGGACCAGCCGCCCGCCCGCCATCAATAACGCGAGTGACGCCCGCACCACGCCGATCCGCGCCAGGAAGGCTCCGCGCCGCGCCAGCTTCACGCCCTGCCGTAGCATGCGCGCGTGAGCGGGTGAGATGTTCAACCACTCGCCCGGCGATAGCGGATCCACCAAGACCAGGCCCGCCACTAGATCGGGATATTTGGCCGCGTAGGCGCGCACCAACATGCCGCCGAAGGAGTGTCCCACCAGGATATACGGAGCGGGAAGCTGTGCGGTGTTGAGCAGCGCGTGCAGCTCCTCAATGAGGTTCCATGTCGTTCGCGCTGAGCTGGCCGGATCGCTCCAGCCCAGCCAAGCGCGGTCATACGCGCACGCTCTCACAAAGAGCGCGGCTTCGGAGCGAACCCGGGTCCAATTCAGGCAAGTGGCCGAGATGCCGGATTCGAAAATCACCGGCGGCCCATCCCCGCCGCTCTCAATGATGTGCAGCCGAGAGCCGCCGATGTCGATCATCCGTCCCGGCGGCGGATAACGGCGCAGATCGGCGGCCGTTCCCATGGCCTGGTAAACGGCCCCAGCGGAGCCCAGCACAACCAGGAGAACGGCGCCGATCGCAAGAACAAACAGTAGAATCGCCAGCAGGACCCACGATTCTAGCGCATCGCTAGCTTTGCCGCCCCGCCTTCCGCGCCTGTTGTAGATCGTTCAGCTTCTGCTGCTGCTCTGGCGTCAAGATCTGATGGAGCTTCGCCATCGCGGTGCTTCGGATCGCCATGAGCTGACCTAGCTCACTGCCTTCAGTCTTCGCGAGTTGCTGGATCTGCTCCGTGTTATTAGCTTGGACCGCGGCCCGCAGCGACTGCCGAGTCTCGCGCAATTGCTGCCGGAGCGGCTGCGCCGACTGCCGTGCTTCCTGGTAAATCGATTTCTGCTGAGCCTTCTGGGCAGCCGTCAAATTGAGATAAGCCGAAAGGAACGCGCCATGCCGGCCATGTCTGTGAGCGCCGGCCGGCGAAGTCTGGGCCGCGAACGAGCTGGTGGCTCCCAGGCTGGTCCCCAGGATTGCAATGCCCGTCCAGGCGGCAAAATTGTTTCTGAAGGTTTTCATGTTGTTTACTACTCCTACTCTTTGGACGAGAACTTCAAGGTAAGGTTAAGCCCTGAGTTGTAAAGTGAAGTAACGGCCCATAAGGCCTGTCGTAAGCTTTTGCAGTTGTCCGGTTTTATTAACAAGTGAGTTGTCCGGTCTGGTTTTCATGCTATCCTCTTCGCCTTTGATTTGGGAGAGAGAGGAGAAACCGTCGTCGAGGCGGTGGGAAAGTGGGAATCGCCGGAGGCGATTTCCAAGGGGCGGTGGGAGTTGCGGGAAACCTGGGGTTGGTTTTCCGCAACTTCCAGGGCCCCGTCTTTTCCACGGCCTTCCGGGTCACGTCCGACGACGTGGGGGCCGTATCGAATCGACACGGATTGATCCAGGTGTTCATGGATGGTGACGGTTTGGCCCGCCAGTGTGTGCCGCCAGCGGCACTTGTCGATCTGCCACCAGCGGTCTTTGATAGCCACCGTGTTGTCTTTGCTCACGACGCGCTCGGTCTGGATGGAAAAGATCCAGTCCAGATCGCTGCGCCCCGAGCGGCGAAACGCGGTGCCCTTCTGGGCAGGCTGGATGGTGAACTTGCGGTTGAATTCGGCAATGTAGTGTTCGATCAGAAACCGGTTGGCCTCTTCCAAAGTCTTCATCGAAGCCAGCCGCAGTTCTTGCGGCAAGCGCCCCTGCCAGGTCCCGAAGCTGCGCTCGCTACGTCCCCGCGCCTGGGGCGAATAAGCTGCGATCATCTGAATTCCCAACTCCTTCAACGCCCGGCCCAGTTGCGTCGGGCGGTTCTTGTCCACTGGTTCACCGGCTTTGGGCGTGTAGAAGAAATGGCTGCCCCGGTCACTATAAAGCGAGCAGAACAGTCCTTTGCGCTCGATCACCTCGCGCACTCCTTGCATCACCGTGCGGGTCGACTCCTCGTCCACCAACTGCGCGTAATAGATCTCGCTGGTGGCGTCATCCAGAATCACGATCAGGTCGTAGTCGCGGTCATCCTGGAACCAGCGATGCTTGCTGCCGTCGATATGCAATAGCATTCCGGGCATCGGGCGCCGCGGCCGCCGACGGCGATGCGGCCCGCGTTTGCGCCGCCTAGCTACCAGTCCCGCGCCTTGCAGAGCCTGCTTCACCCAGCTGTAGCTCAGGTGGATGTTCTCCGATTCGGTCAGCTTTTCGTGAAAGTGCCGCACGTTGAAGTCTGGGTACTTGTCCCGGTACAGCGCCAGCACCTTCTCGGCGGTCTCCATCGGAACTCGATGGACGCTGCGCTTGCCCCGGCGCTGATCGAACAAACCGTTGTAGCCGTAGTCTTGATAGCTTTGCCGCTTGCGCTGCATGTTGCGAACGCTCATGCCCGCGATCTCGGCTGCCTGGATCCAGGTGATCTTCTTGGCCATCGCCCTTAGAATTACGTCCTGTAGTTTCATCATCCGCTCCGTTTCTCGGGCGGGTATCATCTGACTCGGTTCCACCTCGCCAGATTCGCCTGCCCGGCCTGGACCGGACAACTCACGTACTAATTACACCGGACAACTAACGTGCTAACGACACAAACGGCCCATAAGGCCTTGCCAATCCAGGCGACTTCGGATAGAGTGAGTCAACGGAGCGATTGAAGAATGGCCTTTTGCGCAAATTGCGGTGCGGCTGTTGATGGAAGATTCTGTCAGAAGTGCGGCACGCCCGTAGGGGCGCCTGCAGGTCCCACACCGGGAGCCGATCCAGCACCGGGCGCCGGTCCAACGCCGGAAGCGAATCCGCCGGGAGCCCAAACCTTGCCACCCCCGGTAGCCACCGTGGCAATGACTGACAATCTGGCCGGAGCGCTCTGCTATTTGGTGGGCTTCATCACCGGCATTCTTTTTCTGGTGCTGGCTCCCTATAACCAGAACCGCACCATCCGCTTCCATGCGTTCCAGTCCATCTTTCTTAACATTGCGTGGTTCGGGGTATACATTGTGGCAACCATCATTTCGCTCGCCTTCAGGGTCATTCCGTTTCTCGGTGTGTTCGTCTCCATCGTCCTGCACCTGGCGCTCTTTTTGGCCGGCATCATTATATGGTTGTATCTGATATTCAAAACCTACAACGGCGAGAAGATTGTTTTGCCTATTGTGGGCCCGTACGCTGACAAGCAAGCCGGCGTCTAACCACCCGCAAGCCCGCGAATCTGGCTCGTCGTGCGCAATATGTAGTACGATGACAGGCATGCTCGTCGAATTCGAATTTCGCGGCGACATATGCGTCCTTCGGCTGCACGGGCGTTTCGCGACCGGTCAGGACTCCCTCTATCTGCACACCAAAGCCGAGGAGTTGAAAAACTCCGGCTACGTGAGGATTCTGGTGGATTTTGCCGCTGTCGACTACGTCGACTCCACCGGCATCGGCTTTCTGATCGGGATTTATACCAGCGTGACCAAGAGCCCTGACGGCCAATTCGCCTTGGCGAACGCCAACCGTCGCGTTCGAGAAGTGCTGGAACTGACGCGGCTCGCGCAAGTGATCCATCTGTATCCCACCGAAGCCGCCGCTCTGGAAGCGCTCAACGCCGGCGGAAAATCCTCAGCATCGCAGGCCAGCTGAGACCATGCGTGTTACAGTAACCGTTCCCGACGAGCTTGCCGCTCAGGCACGCGCGTGTGGCGTCTCGTTAGAGGCATACGTCCAAAGCTTGGTCGAGGAGGCCGGGCGAAGACCGCCATTATCGGGGCGGCCCCGAACGCTAGAACAGATTGAGGCCTTCTTCGATGCGATGGCGGAGGGATCGCAAAAGCTTCCTCCTTTGCCGACGGAGAGTTTCACGCGCGAGAGCTTCTATCAGGATCGCGATTGAGTGACGGCCTATTTGGTCGATACCAATGTGCTGTTGCGTTTCGTAAAGCCCGACGACAGGGACTATCCGCTCGTGCGATCGGCCGTACATCAACTCTGGGCTTCGGGCGAGGATCTCTGCTACACGTCGCAGAATTTAGCCGAGTTCTGGAATACTTGCACCCGGCCGGGGGAGCGGAACGGCTACGGCCTTTCCATTCCAGAGGCGGACCGTCGCGCCCGGCTGGCGGACGAGACGCTCACCTATCTGGAAGACAGTAAGGCGGTGCATCTGGAGTGGCGGAAATTGGTGGTGGCGCATTCTGTTTCCGGTGCGAAAGTGCACGATGCGAGACTCGTGGCGGCCATGAAGGTTCACAAGGTCCCCTTCTTGCTCACTTTCAACACGCGTGACTTTCTGCGGTATAGCGAAATAAACCCTGTCCATCCGCAAAGCGTGGAGCGCACCAAGTAATTTTACTCGGCCGCTGCCAGCACTTCCTCTGGAACCGGCTTCCCGCGCCGCGCATAGCGAATCTTCCCCGACTTGCCCACCAAATACACCGTGCGCTTCACGATGATCCCTTTCGCGCGAAAAAGCGCGCCTACCTTTTGGCCGGGATCCGCCAGCAGCGCAAACGGGAAGCGGTGATTGGCGCGAAAGCGCGAGTGCTTGGCTTGGTCCGCCGGATTGATTCCCAGTACGATCGCGTCCTTGGACTCCACCAGCGCCCAGTTGTCGCGGAATTCGCAAAGCTGCTGGGTGCACAGCGTGGTTTCGTCCGCCGGATAAAAAACCAGCACCACGTTCCGCCCGCGCAGCGCAGCCAACGCCACTTCGCCCCCATCCTGATCGCGCAGCGTGAACTCGGGCGCGTCTTGGCCCACCGGCAACGGCTCGGAAAACAGCCAGGAAAACATCAGTTTAGTCTACCGCGCGCCTCCGACTGGGCCGTGGAGAGCAACCCTTTGCACGCCTCCCGGATTTAAGCGAAAATGAAGGTCTCGCATGAACAATCCCGATTTCTCCGCGGGAGGCAGGTCTATCTTGGGTGAGACGCGCGACGCCGTAACTGACTATCGCCGCTTGCTCAATGCGCTGGAGGCGCGCGCCCGCCGCATGGGTTCGCGCGATCCGGAAAGCGCCGCCCAGGAGGCGCTCAAGCGTTCTCTCGAAAATGCGATTTCCCAGCCGGCGGTTGAGTATTACTTCAGCGAAGAACTGCCGACGGATGCGGCTCCTCCCGCCTGGCCGCTCGATCAGCTGATGGCGTGGTTGCATGGCGTTCTGCATTTTGTCGTGATCGAGGAGCACAATCGCGCCAGCAACCGCCGTGAGTTGGCCGCTTGGGCGCGCGAGGCGGACGATCAGATTCGCCTGGATCCGCGCGACCCGGCGCCCGATCAACTAAACGCGCTCATTCAAAGGGAACTCCAGCAAATCGTGATCGACTGTCTGCCCGCGCTGGATGCCGATTACCGGCGCGTGCTGAAGATGCGCGCCAACGGACTGAAATATGGCGACATCGCCGAGCGCCTGGGCGTCAGCGAAAACACCGTGGCGACATGGGTCAGCCGCGGCATCCGGAGCTTGGCGCGATCCGTTCGCCGGCGGATGCAGCCGCGCAGTCCTCTGGCGGCCATGCCGGCGCCGCAGCGAGGTGAACAATGAAGTCGAATCTTACGATCGATCAGTTTGCGACGCGCGAGATTCCTCCCGCCGCGGGGCGGGAACTCGCTCACCGGGCCTTGGAAGATTCCGAACTGTTCGACGCCTTGGTGGCGCGCGGCGCGGTGGAGGCAAGTATCGATGCCCCGGCCGTCCAGGTAGCCCTTTCCGTTCCGACTCGACGCCGGCAGTGGACCATCGCCCTTTGCGCGGTGGCGGCCGCGTGGCTGCTCGCGATCTTCGTATGGCACACGGTCGTCTCGCGGCAGTCTCACCAACCTGCCCAACCGGCCGTTGCGATTGTTCCCAAGTCCCGAGTTCTTCCTTCGCTCAACGTCGCGGACCAAGCGGGCCGCCCGATTCTGATGGCTAGCGAACTTAGCCCCGCCCGGGCTGCTGCCGCCCCGGTTTTTCGAGGCGGTGGCGCCTCAAATCGCGTCCCCCAATCCAGCGGATTGATTACTGCGTTGGCAGACGGCGAAGCCACCGTAAACCTCGGGTCGTTGGATGGCTTGGCGAAAGGAACCGAACTCGGGCCTATTGTGATCACCACGGTGTTTCGCGATCATGCGCGCGGCAAAGTCGTCAGTGCTTCCGCGGTCCACGTGAACGATCGCGTCTCATGTTCCGCCCTCTATCCATTTGTCCGCCGTGCTGCATCAGGTGGACGCGCTGGCAGCGTCCGGCGATCTGGATAGGGCGCGCGCACTCGCCGGAAAGACGCTGGCTGCCGGATCTTCCGGCGAAACCCGAGCGCTTCTGGAACGGCTCGCGGCGCTGGATTTCCAAGCTGGCGCAACCGATGCCGCGCGGGAACATTACGAAGCGGCGGCGAACAATTTCTTTGCGCCCCCCGCGGCCAGCGCATCCGAGCGGGCCGTCACGCTCAACAGTCTGGGCGCGCTCTATTTGTTGCGCGGCGATCCTCAGAGCGCTGCCAAGCCGCTGAACCAGGCCGCGGCCCTGACTGCCATCGATCCCGATCTTCATGCTCAGATCCTGAACAACCTGGGAGTCATGTCCGAGCTGAACGGCGACGTAGCCCAGGCGCGCGATAATTACACCCGGGCCAACGCGCAAGAGAACCTGACGCGTCTTCAAAGCTCAAAGCACCCATGAAAGCAGCATCGCTCGCGCTATTGCTGGTGGCCGGGCCGATGCTGATCGAAGGGCAGAAGGCCGATTGGGATCCGCTGGATCAACAAATTGAACAGCTCTATTTGAAGGGCGACCTGCCGGGAGCGGTACGCATTGCCAAGCTCGCGCTTGATGCGGCTTCAATCCCAAGCAAACTGGCCGTAGTCTCGACCGCCTCGGTTTTCTCTACTACAATCTCGGGCAACTTGAAGGACGGCGAGACAGTTTCTCCGCCAGAGTCTCGATCTTCGCCGCGAGAAACTCGGGGCCAGCTCGGACGATTATGCGCAGAGCGCGAACGATCTGGCGCTCTTTCTCCGCGACACTCGCCGCTACCCCGAAGCACAGGCGCTGGCCGAGGAAGCCGTCGCTGTACGGTCGCGAATCCTGGACGCCAACAATCCCGATCTTGCCGAGACGCTCGAAACGCTAGGGTCCATCTACACCGGCGAAGGCGAATACGAAAAGTCCGCCGCCACGTTCGAAAAAGCCCGAGCAATTTATGAATCCCGCATCGATGCCACCCATCCCGCCCCGCCGGAATACGGAACGCTGCTGGTGAATCTCTCGGGAAATTATTCGCGGCTGGGGAAATACCGCAAGGCTGAGACCGATTATCAGACCGCGCTGGATGTACTGGGAAAAACCATCGGTCCTACGCATCCCATCTATGCCACCAGCCAGATGGGTTTCGGCAACCTCGAGACGACGCTTGGTAACTATTCGGCCGCCGAAAAACTGTACAACGAAGCGGCGCCTCTGTTGAAGAGCGGCTTGGGAGAAACGCATCCCATGTACATCCAGTTGTTGGACAGCCGGGCGTCCCTCTACGAGGCCATGGGAAATCGCGCCGGCGCCGAATCCGACTACGAGACCGCTCTCGAGCTGCGCAAGAAAACCTTTGGACCGAATCACGTGCTGGTAGCCGCCACACTGCGCAATTATGGCCGCTTCGTGTACGCGCGGAATGCCGCCGAGGGCGAGAAGCTGCTGCGCGAAGCGGTGGACATCTATGCGAATGCTACCAACCGCCCCCCGTTCGAGTATGCCAATACGCTGCTCGCTCTGAGCGAAGCCGAGCGGAAACACGGCGATCTTCAAGGCGCGCGCGAGACCGTTCAGAAGGCTCTGGATGTCGCAGCCCAAGGACTCGGAACGAAGCACCCGGTCTATGCCAGCGCGCTGCGGAACCTCGCGCTGGTCGAGGAAGCCGAGCACCAATATGCCGATGCCGAGAAGGGTTTGCGTCAGGCCGTCGCGATCGTAAGCGAAATCCAGGGTGAAGATCATCCGGACCTGGCAGTGTATCTGAAGGATCTCGCGAGTCTCTATGAGGCCGAGGGTAAGTACGCCGATGCTGCGCCGCTCTATCGCCGCAGTTTCGAGATCGACGATCGCGTATTGAGCGACATTTTGAATGTCGGCTCGGAGGGCACCAAGGCCGGCGTGCTTCAGAATCTGGACGACCCGCTCCCGGCACTGCTCGGGTTCCAGCAAAAAGCCGGCGGCCAGTTTCCGGAAGCGCGAGTTCTCGCTTTCGAAGCGGTGGCGCGCCGCAAAGGGCGCGTGCTGGATCATGTGCGCGATTGGCGCCAGAATCTGCGGGCGAATTCCGACAGCGCGATCCGCCAGCGGCTGAATCAATGGCAGGCCATGCTGGAGTGCCAGGCATCGCTCACCACCGCGCTGGGTTATCGCGATTTGAAGCCCGCGGCGGCGGGCCGTTGCAGTTTGGACGATCCCGAACTCGAAGCCCGCTATGATCGCCTGCTCTCCGATCTTCGCGCCAAATGGACCCCCGCGTTGGGCAAGCAGGGTCTGGATGCGCTGCGTGAACTGAAAGGTCGAACCGATGCTATTGAAACAGTTCTGAGCCGCGATGTTCCGGGCTTTTCGAATGCCGCGAAACCAGTGACGTTGGATGTCATGCGCTCGCGCTTGGCGCCGGACGAGCTGCTGGTGGAAGTGGTCAATTACGAAAAACATTACGGGGCGTTTCTGTTGGATCGCTCCGGCCGCCTGCGCTGGGTGGATCTGGGATCCGCGCAGCTGATCGACTCAGCCGTTCGCGATCTAATTGCGGGCGCCAACGATTGGAGCCTGTCTCTCGCGCAGCACGAAACGCAACCAGCTGCCGCGGCCCGCCAGACGGCCCAGGAGGCGCTCGGCAAGCTGTCCCACGCGCTCGCGCCGCTTGTCACTCAACTCGACGCTCCACTCGACAACCACAAAGCTGTGCGCCGCTTGCGCATCGCACCCGATGGTTTGCTGACCCTGGCTCCCTTTGCCGCGCTTTCTAACGCACCCGGGCACTTCCTGATCCAGCGCTTTGCCATCAGCTATCTGTCCGCCGGCCGCGATTTAGCGGACGTTCTTAATAATGACGCCCAGCCCCTCGGACCACCCGTGATCGCGTTGAGCCCAGGCGGGCATTCGCGCGCGACCGCTTCAGCCAGCGCATTTCGCGCCGAAAGTCTGGAACGCTTGGATGACGCAGTGTTGGAAGCCCGGTCCCTGCAAGCGCTCCTTCCGCACTCCGAGCTGCTCGCCGAAGGTCAAGCCACCGAGCAGCGCGTGAAGGAATTGCACCGGCCCGCTTTGCTGCACATCGTTGGACATGGACTGGTTCGAGGAAACCAGGATTGCAGCGCCGCGGGCCCCGCTGCCAGCCCCGGCTGCGCGCTCCCCGGCATGGACGCAGGCGCTCGCGCGATGAATCTTTCCGCCATCGTTCTCGAAGAGGCTTACGGGCGCGGCGCCGGATCGTCCCAGGATGGCTTGCTCACCGCGTTGGAGCTGGAGTCTCTCGATCTTGAAGGCTCCGAGATGCTGGTGCTTTCGCAATGCCGCATGGCCGACGGCGTGCCTTCATCCAGTGACGGCGTGTACGGCATGCGGCGCGCGGCCGCCATAGCTGGCGTCAGGACCTTCGTCGCACCATTGTGGAATGTCTCGGACTCCACCGAACGCGCGCTCATGCACCGTTTCTATACCGAACTCCGTTCGGGCGCCGATCGCTCTGAGGCCTTGCGTCACGCCATGCTTCAGATCATGCGAACGCCCCGGACCAACAGCTTCTTGTATTGGGCACCGGTGATTCTCTCCGGCGATCCGGCACCGCTCCCCAAGCGATTGTTCCTCGAGTGAGCCGCTATTGCTTCACCGCTAGCACCACACCGCTGGGCGATTTCTCCCCACCGATGCTGGCTTCGACTTCCCAATTGCCGTCCGCCATCGAGCTCGGCACTTGGATTGCAACTTGATAGAGACCGCCGTCGCCTGCCGCGAGCGCCGCGCCATACACCTTCACCGAAACGCCATTCAGCGTCACCGTGGGCAGCGTAGTGGTGGAATACGTGGGCTTACCCGGCGTCTCCTCGCCCACCGGATCTGCCGGATCGGTGGGACCAAACCCGGTGCCCCACAGAACCACGACATCGCCCGGCTTGGCCGGCGCAGTAGTGGCGCCCGGGAACGTGCCGCTTTCCGCCAGCAAAGTGTAAGTCAGGGACGTTGCCACCGCCTGGTTATCGGGCCAAAGGAAGAACGCCGGACCGGTGGAATGCACCTGGGCATCGAATGCCGCGCTGGCGCCAGCGGAATTCTTCACTATCACCTGCTGCGTCCCCGATCCAACATCGGGAACAATGAAGTTGATCTGCGTTGGAGTGATGTAGGACAGATATGCCGGCTTTCCACCGACGGTCAGCGACACGCCATCGAACGTCGTTGGATATTTTCCATCCACGATGTATTTGTCCCAGCTATCCGTCCCCGCCGAGATGCCAGTTCCGTAAAGCGTCGCCAAGGACCCGGGAACAATTCCTGGCTCATTGCTCGCCCCATTTAATACGCTGATGATGCCGGGCGTCGCGGGGCCACTTGAGATCTCCAGAACAAATGCATTGGTATTGCCTGCAATGTTGGCCTGTATCGGCTTAGCTGTGGGGAACTCCGGAGTGCCTCCCCCGGTATAGCCTGTCACATGGGCGTTTCCTGAACTGTCCATCGCGATGCCCATGCCAAATGCGGGCGAGCCGCCGCCTAAGAATGTGGAGTAGGACAGCGCCGACCCGGCCGCGTTAATCTTGGTCACGAATGCGGTCTCGTTGTCGCTGACATCCGTCGCCTGCAGAGGGTCGGCGGTGGGGAAATCGGTGGACGTGGTCCAACCCGTCACATACGCGTTGCCCGCGCTGTCCACCGCGATGCCATTCGCTTGATCATCCTTGCTGCCCCCCAGATAGGTGGAGTAGACCAGCGCCGATCCCGCCGCGTTGAGCTTGGTAACGAATGCATTCTGGTCGCCTTTAAGGCTGGCTTGAATCGGCTTTACGGTCGGCAGCGTGTTGGTGGTTACGTACCCAGTCAAATAGATGTTATCCGCGCTGTCCAACGCGATAGCATCGGCTCGATAGTTCCCCTTCGGCCCCAGAAACGTCGAAAACACGAAACCCGAACCCGTTGGATTGATCTTGCTCACGAAGCTGGATTGGCCGCTGGCGATGCTAGCCTGTAGCGCGTTAAACGTGGGAAAACCGTTGCCCGCGGTGCCCGTTACGTATGCATTTCCCGCGCTGTCAGCAGCGATCGCAGTAGCTGTAGAGCCTCCGTCGCCGCTCAGGAAAGTCGAGTAGATAAATCCGGAGCCAGCCGGGTTGATCTTGCTCACAAAGCCGTTGTTGCCGCCGACGCTGGGCAGCGTCTGCATTGCATTCGCGACCGGGAAGCCGCCACCGCCGGCAATGCCGGTCACATACGCGTTGTCCGCTCCGTCCACCGCGATGCCGTATCCATAGGACCCAAACCCTCCGCCCAGGAAGGTGGAATAAAACAGTGCCGATCCGGCCGCGTTGATCTTCGTCACGAATGCACTTTGATCGCCGCCTGCGTAGGTACCCTGGATCGGCTCTGCGGTCGGAAAATCGGTGGACTGCGTGTAGCCCGTAACATAGGCGTTGCCCGAGGCATCCACCGCAATGGAATAACCGACGTCGCCCATGCTGCCGCCCAAATAGGTCGAGTACACCAGCGCCGTGCCGGCCGCATTGATCTTGGTTACGAATACATCCTGGCTCTCATCGGTGCTGGCCCGGTGGCCCTGCAGCGGATGCACGGTCGGAAAATTGTTGGAAGTTGTCGAGCCGGTCACATAGGTGTTGCCCGACTTGTCCACCGCGATGCTCAGGCCATTGTCGGTTTGACTGCCGCCTAAGAAAGTGGAGTATACCAGCACCGGATCGATCACCAGATCCTTTCGCCGGTCATACGAACTTATTTCGAAGCCCACCTCGCGCGCGCCGCGGATAACATAGCGCCCGGCGATTTCTTTCCCTTGCTCCTGATAAACTACCGGCTTCCGCTCTCGAACTTGGCCATTCGGCGTATCCAGAATCAGGTCGCCGCTGGCTTCTACGTGCATCTTCGTTACGCCCGCGAATTTCATCCGGATCTTCGACGGATCCGCGCCGGCCTTGACGATCCAGTCGTATTCGAGCTGGCCATCCTTGCCGTAATACACTAGGTCGATCGCCGGGTACACCTCGCTAAAGCGCACACGGCCGTAGTTGGCGACGCCGGTCCGCCACTTCGCGGGATCCTTACCGATGAAATAATTGCTCTGCGCGATCTGCGGCTCGGTGCCTTCGGCCTGCGAGTCCGGATTTGAACCCACCAGTTTCATCCGGAAGATTTCCTTCTTTGTCCGCAGCACCGCCTCGGTTGGCGTCAGAAACAGCGTGTGCCCCTGCTCGCGTGACTGGAACCGCACGCTGGGATCAGTCTGTCCCTGATTCGCCTCAAAGCTGAGCGGCAGCTTGCCGCCCGAGCACATCCCAACGGTCGCTGCCAAAAGCAACGGCAAACCAACCGCCCTGAGACTCACTGCTGCACCGCCAACACCACGCCGCTGGGGGATTTCACTCCGCCGATGCTGGCCTCGACTTCCCAATTTCCGTCAGGCATCGAGCTCGGCACCTGGATTGCAACTTGATAGAGACCGCCGTCGCCCCCCGCCAGCGCCGCGCTATACACTGTCACGGAAGTGCCGTTGAGTGTCACCTTGGGCAGCGTCGTGGTTGAATACGTGCCCTTGCTCGGCGTCTCCTCACCCACCGGATCTGCCGGCGTCGTAGGACCAAACCCAGTGCCCCACAGAATCACCACGTCGCCCGGCTTGGCTGGCGCTGTGGTAGCGCCCGCGAATGTGCCGCTTTCCGCCGCCAAAGCGTAACTCGGGAAGAGCGTTGCGACCGCTTGGTTCTTGGGCCACAAAAGAAATGCCGGACCGTCGGTGCTCACCTTCGTCGCGAATGCCGCGCCCTCCCCGATCGCATTCTTCACTACCACCTGCTGCGTCCCCGATCCAACTTCAGGCACGATCAAATTGATCTGCAGTGAACTGATGTAGGACAGATACGCGGGCTTCCCGCCGATGGTCACCGTCACGCCGTCAAACGTCGTCGGATACTTCCCATCGACGATGTATTTCTCCCAGCTGTCCGTCTTCGGCGAGAGGTTGGTTCCGTAAATGGTCGCGAGCGAACCCGAGACAATCCCCGGCTGATAGCTCGCGCCGTTTAAGACATGCGAGACCACCAGCGGCGCATACGAAACGTTGAGTGTCCAGGAGCCAGTGTTGTCTGCGTAGTCGTTGTCGTCGACACCCAGCAGTAATTGGTTGGCGCCCTTGGGTATGACGAAAGTCGAGGGCCCGTCGCCGACGGGAAACGGAGTTCCCACGATCACTCCATTGTTCGCGAATGTGCCCACCAGTTCCGACGCGTACACGGGATACGAACTCGCGTTCATGAAAAAGCTCGGATAGCTCCCATTCCCAAGTACCTGCTTGTTGGTTGCGTCCCCTGAATATCCACTCGCATCCGTGGCGGTGAATCCGCCCTCCGGGTATACGTTCACTTCGCCGCTTCCGTAGGTAACCGTTATGGTCCCGCCAGGAGTAAAAGAAATACCGCTCGCAGCGCTCACCACGGTTGGCGCCATGTTGCTGCCATCCCCGTAGTCGAATTTCGGATTGAGACTTTGCTCCCAAGGCCCCTGGGTTCCGTTGATCGTGACTGTGGTGGTTTCCCCAGGCGGATTTCCGGAAGTACTGGAAGAGCATGCGCCGATCGCGGTGATCGGATACATAGTGAAGCTCGATCCCACGGCCACCGTTATCTCGGCGTTAACTGTCCACGACGAGATAGGTGGAAAAGCCCCCGGCTGCGGCAGCAAACCGCTCGGAATTACGTTGCTCACGCTGCCCAAGGTGATGCCCCAGTAATCCTGCGACGGTTCGGTGTTGGTCGGAACGGTCATCGTGAAGACGGTTTCGCCACCAGCCGAATAACCTAAGGTCGTGGTGCCGATCTCGCATTGAACGCATTGCGGTGTATTGGCGGTACTGGTCGATTTTTTGGTGCTGCCTCCCACGGTAAGAGTGTTCGTGCCTTCAAAACGGTCGTTCGTCATGTATGCGCCGCCGCTAGTAAAGTTCGGCCCGTTCTTCAAGGTGAAGTCGCTGATGTCGACTTCGAGCGTCGCGCCCGTACCGGTGAACTTGTAACACTGCGCGCTCACGGTGGCCGCCGTGACGGCTAACAACAGCAAAGCCCTCTTACAAATCATTTCTCTCCCTCTCAACTAACCCGGAATGCCCGAACTAGGGAATGCGCGTAAATCAGATTTGCTTTCAGAATAGTTGCCGGGTTGTCCCGCCAGCAAGTTCTTGCAAGTTTTTTGCTCGTACCTTCATATACTGGTGTGTCAGGTTTGGTTGGTTCCGATTGTCGCGCCTTCGGCGTTCCCAAGTCCGGTACTTTCTTACACATGCATGAGGTGGCACTGTGCTTGACTGCAACAGGCGTTCCGAATATACTGAATCCTTCCGATTCCTTGGCTCCGAAAACCGCGAGGATGGATTTCCAATGCGAATAGTAACCGTCTCTGGCTCGTTAATCATCGTACTGGTCGCGGCGCTTTCGCTGGTTCAGGCCCAAAAAGCGACCCTCGAACAACAATTGGAGGGTGAGTACAAAATAACTACGCCCACCGCCGACAACACCGACCTTGTCACCACGGGCTCGATCCTGGTCCTGCAAAAGAAGGGGTTCTCGGCTGGTTCGGTTTCAGCCAAAGTCGCCACACAGAACACTTATAAGGATGGACAAATCAAGTCCGGCGCAGCCACTGCGGTTCGGCGCTTTGGCGGCCTGCCGGGCATCAGCAGCATACCCGGTGTTGGTTCGGTCGCAGGCCAGGCTGCGGGCGCCGCGGGAGCCGGAAGAGATTTCGTGAATGGCGAAAAGCTCTACGTCACGCAAATCACCGTCGATCGCGGTAAGGACGGCATTATTTTCGATTTGATTTCCGATTCCTATGGGGATGCCGGGCGCTACAAGGGAACACTCAGGTTTCAATTTCCCAAGGGAGCTGTCAAGTCCGCCGACTTGGCGGAAGCCGATGCAGTCATAACTCAGGTATTCAAGATCCAGCCGCCCGACGACACCAATGCCGACGCCAAGCAACCCGCCGACGCGGCCCCTGCCGCCGCGCCAGCCGCTGCCGCGCCCCAGCAACAGGCCGATGCGCCTCCTCCGCCCATCGCGCCGCCTCCTCCGCCGCCGGATGAGCCGGCTGCGCCTCCCAAGAGCATTGACCTGGGAATGACCAAGGATCAGGTCGTCGCGAGTTTTGGACAGCCGCAGAGAACGGCAAAGGTCGGCGCCAAGGAAATCTATTTCTACAAGGATCTGAAGGTGACGTTCACTGGGGGAAAAGTCAGCGACGTACAGTAGCTCCGCTCTTATCGATAAGGCCCGCACACAGCAGGGAGATGTCATGAACGCGTATCAAACCATAAAAGCTTCCATCCGATATGTAACTGGGATATTCGGCGTGCTCCTATTGGGAGCTTGCATCGTCAGTGCCGACCCGCCGAAGAAGGGGGCTGCTCCCGCTAAGCCTGCCGCCAAACCCGCAGCCAAACCAGCTGCCGCCGCTAAACCCGGTGGAGCAGGCGCGGCCAGGCCCGGTGGAGCGGGCGCGGCCAGGCCCGGTGGAGCGGGCGCGGCACGGCCCGGCGGAGCAGGTGCGGCCAGGCCCGGAGCTGCAGGAGGTGCAGCAGGTAGACCCGGAGCTGCCGGGGGTGGAGCTGGGGCCAAGTCCGGCGCCGCCGCTTCTGGCGGTCGCAGCGCTAGTCCTGGTGGTCGCCCTGGTGCAACTGCGGGTGGATCCAAGGCCGCCGGACGCACACCCAACGGAAGCAAAACCGCCCGCTCCGCGAGTGGCAGTTCGGTCCGCACCCGTGCCAACGGAACCAAGGCCGATGTTCACGACTCCAAGCGTGGCATGGATGTCCACCATGGGCTCAAGGGAGGCAAGAGCGTCAGGGTAGAGCGTGCGGATCATTCCCGAGTGGTCGCTCGGCGCGGCGGACGGGGCTACGTGCAGCACCCTTACGGTTATCACGGTCATGAATACGGCCATCGCACCTACTACGAACATGGCCGCGCCTACGATCATTTCTACCGTGGCTATTCTTATCACGGCGCCTACGTTGAGATGTACTCGCCATCGGTGTATTATGCGCCCGCGTTCTACGGATGGGCCTACAATCCTTGGGCCGTGCCGATCGCGTATCCAGTGGCCGCCTGGGGCTGGGCAGCTACTCCGTGGTTCGGATTCTACGGCGGCTTCTTCACTCCCTATCCGGTTTACGCCACGCCCTCGCTGTGGCTGACCGATTACCTGGTTTCCCAGAGTCTGGCCGCATCCTATCAAGCGGCAGCCGATGCCCAGGCCCAAGGCCAGGGCCAAGCCCAGGATGATGCTCCGGCGGCCGACGCCGCTCCGCTCTCGGCGGCTGTCAAGGACCAGATCGCAGCCGAAGTCCAGCGCCAGATCGCGCTTGAGAACTCCGAAGCCCAGACCCAAACCGCCAATGCCGGCGCTGAGCAAGATCCAGCTTCCAGCGGAATCCAGCGCATGCTGACCGACGGTGTACAGCATGTCTTTGTGGTTGGTGCGGATCTCGACTTGACGGACGCCGCCGGTAACGAATGCGCCGTCAGCGAAGGCGACGCGCTACAGCTCACCGGGCCGGCCGGCGCCGATGCCGACACCGCGACTCTCGCCGTGCTCGCCAGCAAGGGAAAGAAGGAATGCCCGAAGGGCGACACCGTTTCGGTAGCGTTTGCCGACCTGCAGGATATGCAGAATCACATGCGCGAGACCATCGATGCCGGCTTGGGTGAACTGCAAGCCAAGGGCGGCAAGAACGGATTGCCCGCGGTTCCGGCATCGGCTGCCGCGGCGCCGAAGAAAGCGGCCTTCGCCATGGACGCTCCGCCGCCCGATGCCAACGCCGCCACTCAGATCAACCAGTCCTGGGGAGAAGCGGACAAGGCTGAGCAGGAAGTGTCCGGCGAAGTGGGTGCTCCGGACGGTGCAGGGGGGCAGGCTGCAGCACCCGCGGAGCCCGCCGGACCACCGCCCAGCATCGAACTCGGCCAGACCATCGATCAAGTGACGGCCGCGCTCGGCCAGCCGAAGAGCACAGTCAATCTCGGCACCAGGAAGATCTACGTGTATAAAGACATGAAGATCACCTTCAAGGACGGCAAAGTAACCGACGTCCAATAACTGTGTGTGTGAGGCGGAAGCCCTCGTCCGCGCCGGACCCGCGTTCGCTGCGGCCCCGGGTCCGGCTTTCGCCTTATGCCATCTTTGCCGCTGCGCCTCTCGGCGTCAGAATCGCAAGCACCGCCGCTACAAGAAACAAGGCCAGCACGTCGCCCCAAAGATGTCCCATGTGCTCGGTGTTGATCAACGCTTGCGCCCCCATGATGCCGCCGTGCACAACGCTTGACCACACCGTGAACCAGATGATGCTGAGATTCGCGAGAGGGTTCCGTGACGCTACTATTAGGAACACGCCCAGCGTCGCATAAATCCCCAAAATCATCTCCAGATAATCCGAGCGGTCGCTGGCGTGCCACGCCCAGCCGGACGGCCAAATAATGGTGAGCGGGTAGATCCCGAAGATGAAGATCAAACCCACCAGAAGCAGAGCGATTCGCAAGAATTTGGTGCGATCGGATTCGGCCACGGTTCGTTCTCCTTTAGCCATTTCATTTCCCAGGCAGCCGCCAGTATACACTGAGCCGTTGTTATAAGCTGTTTCCCCTAGTGGGCTAAGGTCGAAAACCTAAGTCAAATCGGCCGAATGGATTATTTCATTAGTGGTCGGCCTTACCTACACTTGAAGCTGTCCAGTCCCGGCTGGGGGTCTGGAGGTCGTCCCATGCACTTTCAAGTCGGGGAAACTTTCGGGGATCACACGATCACTGGCATCCTAGGCGCCGGCCTCACGGCGCGGGTGTACAAGGTGGAACACTGCCTCACCAAGCGCACCGAAGTTATGAAGATCTTGAGCGCCGAACATGCAACCGAGACCGAAGTTGGGCGGTTTGAACGCGAGATGCGAGCCCTGGCTCGCTTGAAGCATCCCAGTATTGCCGGCCTTCACAATGCGATCCATTCTGAAAAGCAGCTGATCCTTCTGATGGAGTACGTCGAAGGGGAAACTCTGGAAAACATGCTGGCTTCCGGACGCCTGCCCACCGACACCGGAGTCGGATATATAAAACAGCTGCTGTCCGCGCTCGAATATGCGCACCAGCAGGGCGTCGTCCATCGCAACGTCACTCCCGCAAATGTGGTTATTACGGCGGAGAACGAGGCTAAGCTGACCGATTTTGGACTCTCGAAGTCCGTCGGCGATCCTCTCTTGACCAATTGCGGCGAGATCATGGGCGCGCTGCAGTATACGGCGCCGGAGATATTGAAGGGCGTCACGCAGCCAGATCGCCGCTCCGACCTTTATTCGGTGGGCGCCATCCTTTACGAGCATCTGACCGGACAAAAGCCCTTCGGAACAAATCGGCGCCTCGCCCCGGTGCTTACCGATTCGGAGGCCGAGCCTCTGCCGCCCAGTCAGCTCGAGCGGAGACTGCCGCATGAGTGGGACCAGATCGTCCGCCTTGCCCTCCACAGAAATCCAGAGCACCGCTATCAGTCGGCCCAGGCGTTCCTGGACGCCATAACTCAGCTTGACCGAGCGGCTGTTCCCGAAATCCGGCGGCCATACCTGAGCAAACTGGCCATTGGAGCGGCCATCTCCGCCGGTGTCGTTGTAGCGATCGCCGCTTCGCCGGCCATCAAATCATTGACGCCCGTCGCGCGTATGAACGTGCCATCCCAGCGATTGCATATCGCACCACCCTCTTTTGCGACCTCGATTACGCCGCCACCGACCCCACGGCCGGAGCCACAACCACAGCTCGCGAAACGCACGGTTCACACGGCTAAAGCCATCGTCGTCGCCGATCCCGAACCGTCCGTCGCACCGCCGGTCGAGCCTGTCTCCGAAAGCGCAGCGTCGCCGGCCGTCGAAAACGGAGCGTCCGCCGCACCGCCGGTCGCCGAAAGCGCCGAGTCGACTGAATCGCCCGCGGCACCTCAGCCCAAGAAAACATTTTGGGGCAAGATAAACGTGTTTAAGAAAAAGAAGAGCCCGGATCCGAGCACGGACTCAAGCGAGAAGCCCTAACAGTCAGGGAGCGTCTCTTCCGAGCCGCGACCGTCAGGAGCGTTTCTTTGGTCGGGCCGGCCTCCATCGCCGCCGCCCTCCCCTTTTGGCTGGTGGCTTTGTCGAGAGAATCAATCGGTCGCACGCACACTATTCCAAGCACGTTATGGACCCACAAGGAGTCCCGCCCCTCAAGTTTCTGCATTCTCACAGCGCCTTGAATAATGTGAAACTCGACGTCTTTCGTCGTCTCCTCACAATCGAATTGATCTTCTCGCTCGCTCCTGGCCAGCGCGGTTCCCTCAAGGCTCGCAGGGATGGAACTGTCCTGGATGGCCATCACCGGCTGTGCGTCCTTTCCGAACGCGGCGAGGACATTAGCCGGCTTCCGCGGGAGATAATGGAGAAGAGTCATGAAGCCTGACCTGTTCTGGATACCCGGGCCTTGGCAAGGCCGCCTGGCCATAGCGGCTCGCCCCCGAGGCGGCGACTGGCTGCAGGACGAAGTCACTGCTTGGCGCAAAGCTGGCCTGAGTACGGTCGTTTCCCTCCTCGAGAACGATGAAGCCGCGCAACTCGATCTCGCCGACGAAGGCAGCGCCGTCGAATCCGCTGGGCTCCATTTCATGTCGTTCCCGATTCCCGACCGCGGAGTTCCAGCATCAACCTGCCCGGCCCTTTCACTGCTGGCGAAGATCACAGCCGCGTTGGAACAAGGCCAAAACATCGCCGTTCATTGCCGCCAGGGCATCGGGCGTTCGGGCCTGGCAGCAGCCAGCTTGCTGGTTATGTCCGGACTGGCCGTCGAGAAAGCCATCGAGGTAGTGAGCGCCTCCCGCGGACTGGCCATTCCTGAGACGCCGGAACAGCTCGAATGGATCAAACACTTGCCGTCCGAGAAACTGGTTTCGGCGGGCTGACTGTTCCGTCTCTCCCGGGGACCGGCCCTGGTCACCAACCCTCTCATCGTTTTCTACCTCCGCCACCAACCACTTACCTCGCCCACCCCAATCAGTGCGCTTTTCCCGCGATATTCTGGACCCGGTGCGAAACAAGCACCAATTCGCCACAAAACGTGGGTTCGTTTCGCCGAATTTGAAAAAATGCGGCGCCGCACACACAGCCCACCCCCCACCCCCCACCTCCCACAACCCACCACCGACAACCAAGAACCAACAACGCTGCCGCCTGCGGCGGCAGCTATCCTGGTTTCATGAAGCACCTCGCGCTCCAAGCGCTCGATTCCGCCCAACGCCCCGGCGTCACCTACGCCGACGTTCGCATCATCGAAAGCCGCGACCGCGAGCTCGGCACCAAGGACGGCAAGCCCAGCCAGGTTTCGAGCGATGAATCGGCCGGCATCGGAATCCGCGTGCTCGCCGACGGCTGCTGGGGATTCGCCGCCACTGACGATCTCACCCGCGCCGGCATCGAATCCGCGGCCGCGCTTGCCCGGGACATCGCTCACTCCAGCGCCCTCGCCAAGAAACACGACGTCACCCTCGCGCCCGAAGCCAAGCACGAAGCCACCTGGGTCTCGCCCTGCCAGATCGATCCCTTCCTGGTCAGCGTCGAAGAACAGCTCGCCCTCCTCACCTCCGTCGACAATGAGTTGCGCCGGGCTTCCGGAGTGACACTTGCGCAAACGTCCATGATCTTTCACCGCAGCCGCCAGATCTTCGTCTCCTCCATCGGCAGCGTCATCGATCAGACCCGCACCACCAGCGGCGCCGGATTCGAAGCCTACTGCTTCAAGGACGATCAGATCCAGAAGCGCTCGTATCCGAATTCCTTCGGCGGCCAGCACCAGCTCAAAGGATATGAGCTCATCCATCAGCTCGACCTGCTCAAGCACGCGCCGCGCGTGGCCGAAGAGGCCGTGGCATTGCACTCGGCCGATCACTGTCCCGAAGGCCGCTTTGATCTGATCCTCGACGGCAGCCAGCTCGGCCTCCAGGTTCACGAATCCATCGGCCATCCCATCGAGCTCGATCGCGTGCTCGGCTCGGAGGCCAACTATGCGGGCATGAGCTTTCTCACGCTCGACAAACTGAATCACCTGCGCTACGGTTCCGATCTCGTCAACGCCGTTTGCGACGCCCGCATCGAGCACGGTCCCGGCATGGGCACCTTCGCGTTCGACGACGAAGGCGTTCCCGCGCAATCGGCCGACATCATTCGCAACGGCCAGTTCGTCGGCTATATGACCTCGCGCGAAACCGCCGCGGCTATTGGACAACAACGTTCCAATGGCACCATGCGCGCCACCGGTTGGGCGCGGCTCCCGCTCATCCGCATGACCAACGTCAGTCTGCTGCCCGGCGAGCAGACTCTTGACGAAGTCTTTGCCGGCGTCAGCAATGCCATTTACATGGAGACCAATCGCAGTTGGTCCATCGATGACAAGCGCTACAATTTCCAGTTCGGTTGCGAGATCGCCTGGGAGATCAAGGATGGCAAGCGTGTTCGCATGCTCAAGAATCCGACCTACAGCGGCATCACCACCGAGTTTTGGAATGCCTGCTCAGCCGTCGCCAATCGCGATCATTGGGTGCTGTGGGGCGTTCCGAATTGCGGCAAGGGACAGCCCGAGCAAGTGATCGGCACCGGCCACGGCGCAAGCCCCGCGCGCTTCCACAACATCAAAGTGGGAGCCGCGTATGCCGGCTGAACACAAAAACGACTTTGCAGCAATTCCGCGAACTATTCGGCGCGGTGCGAGCAAGTGGCCGCGTCCTTGGGTATTTCCGATGTCGAGGCTCTCTTCGGCGCGCATTGCGCGGCTCTCACGCGCTTCGCCAACAACACCATCCATCAAAATGTTGCCGAGCAGGATCGCTGGATTTCCGTTCGCGTGGCGCTGGATCAAAGAACCGCGCGCGCCACAACCAATCGCTTCGATCCGGATTCGATTCGCGGCGCAGTAGAACAGGCTTTCGCGCTGGCTTGCTCCGCCGCGCCTGATCCCGACTTGCTTCCGCTCCATGAGAACTCGTTGGTCTCGGAAACCAAGCGCTTCGATGCCCCCACCGCCTCCGCTACGCCGGAGCATCGCGGGCGAGCCGTGGCCGAAGCCATTCGCATCATCGAGAGCGCCGGACAAACCGCCGCCGGGATTTACTCCACCGGCCAAAGTACCGAGGCGATCCTCAACTCGCGCGGCGTTGCGGCCTGGCACGCGGAAACCATGGCGCAGTTCTCCATCACCGCCATGGCCGGCGATAGCTCCGGATGGGCCAAGGCATCGGCTGTTTCGCTAGCGGAGATCGATCCCGTGGCGCTGGCCCGCAGCGCCTCAGAAAAAGCGCGCCTGTCGAGCGATCCCCAGGAAATCGCTCCCGGCCGCTACGCCGTGATCCTGGAGCCCGCCGCCGTTCTCGACTTCGTTGGACAAATGTTCGGCGACTTCAGCGCCACCTCCGTCAACGATAGCCGCAGCTTCCTGACCGATCGCCTCGGCACGAAATTGTTCGGCGACAACATCCATATTTCGGACGATGTCGCGCATCCGCTCCAAGCCGGCGTTCCGTTCGATGGCGAAGGCGTGCCGCGCCGTAAACTGACTTTGGTCGACGCCGGCGTTCCGCGCGAGCTGGCCTATTCGCGATCCAGCGCCAATCGCGCGGGCGTCGAGCCCACCGGCCATGGCTTCCCGCTGCCCAACGAAATCGGCGAAGCGCCGCTCAACATCGTGATCGCGGGCGGCTCGACATCTGTGGATGAGATGATCGCGTCCACCGATCGCGGCATTCTCGTCACCCGCCTCTGGTACATTCGCGAAGTGGAACCCTACGACAAAATCATGACCGGCATGACGCGCGATGGCACGTTCCTGATCGAAAATGGCCGCGTCAGCTGCGGCCTCCGCAATTTCCGCTTCAATCAAGGCATCATTGAATTGCTGAACAATGTGGAAGCGCTTTCGCCTGCCGTCCGCGCCTCCGGCGAAGAGGCTTTCGACATGGTGGTCCCGGCCATGAAGGTCCGTAATTTCAACTTCACCGAGGTCACGCGCTTCTAAAACAATTCCCGCTGGGTTGTAAGATAGAGCTAAAGGCGCCAAATTGCATCATCACGGCCATCAGCACGGGATCGGCGAATATTCTGAAATGGTCGTTTTTGCCACCATTCTCTTCGTAGTTGTCGAAGCCATCGCCGGCTTCCGTTCCGGCAGCTTGGCGCTGGTTTCCGATGCCGGCCACAACTTCACCGACGCGCTTGCATTGGTACTGGCCACTATCGGCGTGTACATGCAGTCCAAGCCCGCCGACAGCGTCAAGACCTACGGCTATCATCGCGCCGGCGTCCTTAACGGCATTCGCTAACGCGCTTACGCTGATAGTCATCGCCGTCTTCATCTTCTATGAAGCCTGGCAGCGTTTCCTGCATCCTCAGCACATCGAAGAATGGACCATGCTGTGGGTCGCGGTAGCGTCGGTCGCTCTCAACGGCGGCATCATGCTCAGCCTCTTTCGAGACAAAGATCACGACATCAATATTCGCGCGACCTTTGTCCACATGATGGGGGATGCAGTCAGCTCGGTTGGGGATCATCGCGGGCGCCATCGCCATCCACTTCACTGGCCTGGCCGTCATCGATCCCGTGCTGTCGGTGTTGATCGGCGTTCTCATCGTCTGGAGCGCGTGGGACATCATTCAGGAATCGCTGAACGTCCTGCTGGAGGGCCTGCCGCGGGGCATCGAGCTGAAGGAAGTCACGGGCGCCATGCGGAAAATCGACGGCGTGATCGACGTTCACGATCTGCATATCTGGAGCCTGGGTTCGAGCGCGCACGCGTTGAGCTGCCATGTGCTGATCGAAGACATGCCGCCATCGGAAAGCAACGCCATACTGCAGCGCATCAATGACGTGCTCTGCAAGTTCGAAATTAATCATTGCACCGTTCAGTTCGAGCACACCAAGTGCGCTTTGTCGGACGCGCCTTGTTCGATTCTGGTAACTTCCCAGCACCACGAACACGAACACGAGCACTAACTATGACCCCACCTCCCGCGCCCATGTCGCCGAGCGGCCCGCCCCCTCCGGTGAAAAAGAGCAACGTTCTTCTTTGGGTCTTGCTGGGCGTCGGCGGATGTTTCTTTCTGATCGTGGTCGCGGTTCTTGCCGGCGGACTCTTCCTGGCTCATAAAGTCCGAGAAGGCCATTTCGAAATGAAGTCGGCTGACGGAACGGTACAAATCGGCGGCGACGCAAAGATCCCAGCTTGGGTGCCTGATTATCCTGGATCCAATCCGCAAAACGGGTTTGTGGCGCAGCGTAAGGACGGGCGAAGCGGAACATTTACGTTCAAGACCGGGGATTCGGCTGACCATGTTGCCAGGTATTATCGCGATCAGTTGGAAGGCTCGGGTTTCAGGATCGCCTCGGTTCTCAATTCCGGGTCCACTCAGGTTGTCACGGCACAGGACTCCGTCAAGCTGCACACCGTCGTGGTGGTGGCGGCGCTCGAAGGTAGCGCAACCACGGTCAGCGTCACTTACTCGAACAAATAGCCACCCATTCTTCGGGCCTCGGAAATAGATCGCTAATGACCGCTATCGAATCGGCTCCGGCTTCGAAGACCTGGGGCGCGAACTCACGCGTGATGCCGCCGATGGCCACCAGAGGTTTTGGCGTCAGCTTCCGCAAAGCTCGCAATCTGATCTAAACCCACCACTGGATCCGGATTCAGTTTTGACCGGGTGGGAAAGATCGGACCAATCGCCAAGTAATCCACAGGCTCGAAATTCCCGGCGCAGTAATTGCTGTTCGTTATGCGTCGAAAATCCGATGATGCCCGGGGCCGGCAAGATTCGCCGGGCATCAGCCGGAGCAAGGTCATCCTGGCCCAAGTGCAATCCAGCATCGAGCAGCTTTGCGACATCGGCGCGATCGTTCATCGACGAACATTGCTCCGGCCTGCCGGCATAGTTCCGAGATCCGGCTGGCTTCTTCGAAAGCCTGTCGCGAAAAGAAGCTCTTATGCCGGAACTGGAGAATTCGTGCGCCTGCTTCGAGCAGCGCCTCAGCCGCTTCGACAGCATTGACGCGATCCGCATCGAGCACGGGATAGAACGGCGGAAGCATCATTGCGCCAGCGCCATCGCGCCATACAACACGCTATCGTCGCCGAGCGCCGCGGGAACCACGTCCACTCGCGCGCGCGACCATGCGGTGATTTGCCGCGAAAGTTCCTGGCGCAGCGGAACGAACAATCGATCGCCGGCTTTGCTGATGCCGCCGCCGATGACGATGCGCGCCGGGTTCAGCAGCATGATGGCGGCCTTGAGTCCTAGCGCCAGGTCCACCACGTAGCGCTCCACGAAATCAGGATCGCGCATCAGCTCGCTCGCCGGACGGCCGTGATCGCGCTCCAGCCACAATCCGCAGCACATCCGCTCCAGGCAGCCGTGCGAACCGCAGAGGCACTCGGGGCCGTCGGGCCGGATGGTCAGGTGCCCGATCTCGCCGGCATACGAATCCGCGCCGCGATAGACGGAGCCGCCGCTGGTGACAATGCCTCCGCCGATCCCGGTGGAAAGCGTCATGTAAAACAGTGGCCGATACCCGCGACCCGCGCCATAAAGCGCTTCGCCCAGCGCGCCGGCATTGGCGTCGTTGTCCATGACCGGAAGCAAGCCGAGCAGCTTCTCCAGGTGATGCGGCAGATCGAAATCGTCCCAGCCGGCAACGTGCGTCGAAAGGATCACGCGCTGGCGCTCGAAATCCACTGGACCGCCGAATCCGATTCCGCAGCGATCGAAAGCGTAGCGCGGCTTCCATTCTTCAATGATGGCTGCAATGCGCTGCCGGATCGATTCGTCGGTGGGATGCGTTTCGCGCTCGACCATGTGACTCGCCTTCAAAGACCGCCATGCTGAACTTCGTGCCGCCGATGTCGATCGCGAGCGTGGTCACGCGGGAAACAGCGAGGAGAACAGCTCTTCACCGCACAGATAATTGGGAACGATGTAATCCGCGCCGACGCCGATCAGGCGCTGGCGTTTCCATTGGTCCACTTTGGCGCAGGCCGGCTCTTCGCTCGCCACGCCCACGGCGACGCCGCCCACGTTTTTCACTTCCTCAATCTCGACGTAGCCGTCGCCGAAGCCGAGGAACTCGTTGCCCTGAAATTCGGCAGTGGCGAGGATGCGCTGGATCAGGATCGCTTTAGAAAAGCTCTTGTAATCGTCGAGCGCGCCGTAAACGCCGCCGTCAAAATACTTGGTAACACCCAGCAGCCGCGCTTCTTCCTTCATGTAAATCTCGTCGGTGCCGCTGGCGAGATACATCTTCAGTCCGCGGTCTTTCAACCGCTCCAGCAGGGCGCGCGCGCCGGGCACCAGATACTGTTCCGGGTCGGCTTGGCCTTTTCGCAGCGCCTCCACGCGGCCTTCGATTTTGACCCACAGCAGATCGAGATACATTTTCTTGTATGCGAGCGGGCTCCAGTGGCTTGCCGCCCCGCGCTTGGACGGCTTCGGCGAAGGCGATCATCTGGTAGATGGTTTCCTTGCCGGTGAGTCGCCAAACAAACTCCTCTACCAAACCGCGCAACTGTTCTTCCGATTCGCCGGTCTTCAAATCGGCCAGGATCTCTACCATCATCGGGACCATTACGTTCATCCATCCCGAACGGATCACCGAAAGGGTGCCATCGAAGTCAAAGAGCACCACTCGGGCGTTGCGGGCAGAAACGCCCGGACGTATGTTTTCAACCATGAACTACTATTGGAACTTGTCCATCAGCGATGGGACGTTGTAAATTATCGACGACGAGACGACGCCGATCGCCCCGCTCACGATGGAAACGTACCACAGCATTTTGCGCTTGGCCAGAATCGCCAACGATGCCAGGACGATCGAAAACTCTAGAAAAACCTCTCCGAAGTGGAATCCGAGCGCTTGCCGCCCTCGCAGATGGCTCTCTTGCTCCAGCCCCTGGGCTTCCTTCTGAATGTCGTCGTCGTCCTTCCTGTATTTGTCCGCGTTCTTCTGGTACTGCGTGCTCTGGCCGGCCATATTCATACCGCTGAACAAATCGCGCGCCACTTCCGATTGATACCTGCGGATGGACTTGGCTTGATAATACGACCACTGGTCGGAAGCCTTCTGTTGCGTCAGCAATTCCTCGGTTGTCATGAGATGCCCCCCGACGGCAACCACGGCAAGGCATGCGGCGATAATCGCCATGGTGGCGGCGACGTGCTTTTCGAACGGGTCTTTCACCTTTTCGATTGCTTCCTGGAGTTCTTCTTCGACGGACATTTTCTCTATGATAGACCACAATGAACGGTACTGGAGCGCCCGTACTGGAGCCGGCATTGCAATGAGAAATACGCCTCGCCGGTACTGCGACAACTTGTCGTGGCCCGAGCGACATTACGGCCCAGAATGTATCACCGCTCATTCAACTGAAGTTCCCACATCGAGGCATTGGAAGAGTTTAGGCGAGGAACCTCGGTTGGTAAGCCGCGTGCTTGTAGCGCTCCCATGCGCTATCTAACAATTTGTGTGCTTGTTGTTTGTGGCTTAAATGCTGCTCAACTCAAGCTCGACCCGGAGCTGAGAGATCTTAATTCCAAAGCAACGGTCGACGTGTTGGTGCAATATCGAAGCGTTCCGACAGAGGCCGATCATCAGCGTGTATTCGCGCATGGCGGCCAACTGAAACACAAATTGGACATTGTGCGAGCGGCTCATTACTCAATAGCCGCCGACCAGCTCCAGACGCTTTCTGAACAACCCGGCATCGAGTTCATCGGGCCCGACCGGCCCGTGAGAGCCGCGGGGACTGCTGAATATACCGGGAATCCGGATTACGGCTGGGAGACCGTCGGTCCGGACCTGATGGCGAACATATTCACCTTGAATGGCGCCGGGGTGGGCATCGCCCTGCTCGACAGCGGCTCCAACAATATCCAGGATATTAAGAGTCAACAGGGGCAAAGCCGAGTCGTGTATGCGACCAGTCTTGTTGCGAATAGCGATCCGAACGATCACTACGGGCATGCTACCCACGTTGCGGGCATTCTGGCGGGAAACGGGTCGATGTCTATCACCGGGAACACGACTTACTGGGTCAGAGGGATTGCAATTAACGCCAATCTGATCAGTATTAAAGTCCTGAACGACAATGGCGCGGGAACCGACTCGACCGTGATCGCCGGCATTCAGCTGGCCATGCAGCTCAAAAACAGATACAACATCCGGGTGATGAACCTCTCGCTTGGCCGGCCGGTCGCGACATCTTACGTAAACGACTTATTGTGCCAAGCCGTCCAACAAGCCTGGCAGGCCGGCATCGTTGTCGTAGTCGCGGCTGGAAACGATGGCCGCGATAATTCCCAGGGCACCCAGGGATACGGGACAATTACGGCGCCGGGCAACAGTCCGTACGCGATCACCGTGGGGGCGATGAATACGGTGGGCACCCCGTCACCAACCGACGACAAGATTGCGAGCTATTCATCCAAAGGTCCAACCATCATCGATCAGATAGTTAAGCCGGATCTGGTGGCGCCTGGAAATCAGATCGTTTCTTTAAACCAGCCGGGTTCTTGGTTGAGCAACAATTATCCAAGCAACGATGTTGCGAAGCAGGTATACACCTCAACCAACAGCACGTCCGGTAATAGCTACTTCGTGCTGAGCGGCACCAGCATGGCTGCTCCCATGGTAAGCGGCGCAGCGGCGCTCATGATCGAGCAAAACCCTAAGTTGACGCCGGATCAAGTAAAGGCACGCCTGATGGTGTCGGCTACAAAGTTCGCGCCGGGATTTAGCACGGCGAGCGATCCGGCAAGCGGCACCACCTACACCGACGAATACGACATTTTCACAGTGGGAGCGGGTTATTTGAACATTCCCGCGGCTCTGGCGAACTCTGGACTGCTATCAGGACCGGCCCTTTCGCCGACGGCGACTTACAACGCCAGCACCAACACCGTAAGCATTCAACCAACGGGCGGTTCCACTGTGCTGAATACGTCGGCGATCTGGGGCACATCGGCGATATGGGGTACCTCGGCCATCTGGGGGACGGCCCAATTCATCAGCGGAAACTCGGCCATCTGGGGCACCTCCGCGATATGGGGCACTTCGGCAATATGGGGCACGTCGGCGATCTGGGGTACGGGCAGCGGAGAAGACGACAGCGAGTCAGCAACGATCGCGATCCTGGGGGACAACTAACGTGCCTACACGAGCCAGAACGTACATCGACGCCGTCATCACCGCGGGCTATGCAATAGCGGCTTATGCGCTGTTCCACTGGGATTCGCAAAGCTTTCCACGCTTCGCTTTGTTCCTGGGACTCTTTGCCTGCGCAGCCTTGTTGAAGGGAAGGATACCGGGTATCACCGGCACCTACTCGCCCGTATTTTTCTTTGTTCTTTTGGGTTCACGCGTACTTTCGTTTTCTGAAGTCCTGGTGGGGGCGATTCTGGCCGGGCTCGTGCAATGTACGGTGGGGGCGCAACGCCGTCCGTCTTCGATCCAGGTGCTCTTTAATGCAGCTAATATGACGATCAGCGCCGCTTCGGCATTCGTCATCATTCATTCCGGATCAGGCGGGTTTCAGATTCCGGGTCTCGCCAAACAGCCGCTTGTCATCCTCCTCATTTTGGGAGCTTCGGTATATTACGTGGTGAATACCGGACTGGTCTCAATAGTGGTTACCTTGGTGGAAAACAAGCCTCTGAATGACGTATGGAGACATTGGTGTCTGCGCTCGCTGCCCTATTATGTTGTCGGGGCGCTAATTGCCGGCGCGGCCCTGAGTGTTCAGACCCAGCTGTCGCCGTGGGTTGTGGGGATGGTTTGCCCGTCAATGTTGTTGACGACCATCTACTATCGTTACTGGCTAACGTCTGTTACTCGGTTAAAGCCCTTAAATCAATGACTGGGGTTACTTACTTGGATCAGACAGTAGGAACGATTACACCTTCCCCCCGATTACGTCGATAGTTGTTCGTGGGATTATCGACCACCGCACGGGTTTACATCGGAGGAGTGATCTGCGCGGGCCTGATTGTATTTCTCGGCGCGAACCTCGGTTGGAATTCCTCGAACTATCTTCGCTTCCTGGTTTATTTTCTCCTCACCGCAGTCGCGTCGGGCATGAAGGTAAGGCTGTCAGGCGTTACCGGCACCATGTCGGTGAGCTTTGTCCTGATCCTTTCTTCCGTCACTCAGCTGTCTCTGGGCGAAGTTGTCGATATTGCGGTGATTTCCGCCTTAGTCGGCTGCTTCTGGAAGGCGAAGGCGCGGCCCAAGGCCATTCACGTCCTGTTCAACATAAGCTTGATGATTCTGAGCACGGCCATGGCGTACGCGGCATTCCATGCGTGCCGGCCTCGCTTCAACCTGATCGCTTCGATCGCGTGTGCCGCGTGCGCCTATTTTCTGAGCAATACCGTCTCGGTGGCGGGGGTGATCGCGGCAACAGAGCATAAACCACTCATCGCGACCTGGAGGAAGTTCTATCTCTGGTCATTTCCCTACTATCTTCTCGGCGCCTCCATTGCCGCTTCGATAAATTACGTAACGCAGTTCAATTGGGGGATCGCTCTAGGCGTCCTGCCTATGATCTTCGTGATTTATCGTTCTTACACTCTGCATTTGAATAAACTGGAAGAGGAGAAACGCAGCGCTGAGACTGCGGCCGCGCTACATCTGCGCACGATTGAAACCCTTGCGCTGGCGATCGAGGCTAAGGATCAGACTACTTCCGATCATCTCAAAAGAGTGCAAATCTATTCCCGCGAGCTTTCCAAGAGCTTGGGACTTTCAGTCGACGACGAACTGGCGCTTCAGGCTGCTTCGATTCTCCATGACGTAGGGAAACTCGCAGTACCGGACTATATCATTTCGAAACCTGGGCGGCTGAACCCGGATGAGTTCGAAAAAATGAAGATCCATCCGATTGTCGGAGCGGAGATCGTCGACCGAATCGAATTCCCGTATCCGGTGGCGTCGATCGTCCGAGCCCATCACGAGAAGTGGGATGGGTCCGGCTATCCTTTCGGTTTAAAGGCCGAGCAGATCCCCTTGGGCGCCAGAATCCTCTCCGTGGTGGATTGCTTCGACGCTTTGGCATCGGATCGGCAGTACCGAAAAGCACTGCCTTTGGACGAGGCTATGGCCGTGGTGGCTCGCGAAGCCGGAAAGAGCTTCGATCCGCAAATCGTGGAATTGCTGGCCAAACGCTATCAGGAAATTGAGGAGTTAGCTAAAGCCAAGCCTTCGCGTGAACATCCCAAGCTATCTCTGGAACTGAAAATCGAGCGGGGTAATTCGCCGGATGCGGGCTTTGAGGGAGCGGCCTCGCAAAAGGAGAGTAATTTCTTGCATCCCGGGGCCAGCTGGGATGGCGATGGCGCGAAGGTAAACGCCTTCGACGAAGTTATCGGCACGCTCGGCGTATCGCTCAGCGTGACGGAAACACTTGGCGTGCTATGTTCCCGTATAAATACACTCGTTCCAGCGGATGCAATTTCGATATTTCTATTGGAAGACGGAACGCTGGTCCCCAAATGTGTACAGGGTGAAAATTCCAAAAACCTGCGATCCCTCAGAATCGGATTGGGGCAGGGGCTTGCCGGTTGGGTGGCGGAAAACCACAAGCCCATTCTGAATGGCAACCCCGCGGTGGAGCCCGGATTTCAAGTTGGCGCGGGGCCGTCCGGCGTCCTCAGTTCAGTACTCGCCATTCCGCTGCAGACCAGCACGGGAACCATCGGCGTGCTGGCTCTGTACCGGGCAGAGAGAGACGGTTTCTCACGCGATAACCTGGACGAGCTGGTCGCGGTGGGCGACAAAATCTCGCTAGCGGTTGAGACTTCTTTGGAGCAGGAGCCCGGCAAGATACCAACCAACGTGGACGAGGTCACCGGGCTGCCGGATACCCGGGCGCTCTTTGCAAACATCTCGGCGGAAATCGCAAAGCGGCGGGGCACTGCCTCGCCTCTGACGGTCGTCATGTGCAATCTGGAAGGCGTGGCCGACATTCATGAATCGTTCGGGCGGGAAGCTGTCGAAAAGACGCTTGAACTAGTGGCGAAAGGCTTTCGCGACAGGTGCCGGGAAGTTGACTATGTGGCGTGGCGTGGCGGCGACCATTTTGTGTTCGTGCTTCCAGGTTTGCCGCTGGAGGCCGCGGATGTGCGGATCAATTCGCTAACGGATCTGGTGAGCCGGGTCAGCCGGCAACTCTGGGGCGCTGATCTTTTATCGCTCAGTGCGGGCGCAGTTACGTTTCCCTGGAATGGCGACACACCTGAGACGTTGGTGACCGAGGCTGAAAAGAGAATGCTGGCCGCGAGACAATTTAAGAGCCGCAAGCAGGATCGCGCGGAGTCTGAAGAACTGGTCCGCATGACAGACGCGTGACCTCGCTCCAAGCGCATTGCTAACGGCGCGCCGCCAGGGCCGCGCCAATCCAAACACCGAGGTAGCCAAGGACCACGCTGCCCAGCACGTAGAACAGGCCCATCCAACGCGCGCCGTCGCGGACAGCCTGGTAGGTCTCGTACTCAAAGCTGGAAAAGGTAGTATAGCCGCCCAGAACGCCGACCACCAGAAACAAGCGCCAGTTGTGGTTAGGCTGCCAGCGCTGCGTGAACAAAGCCATCAGCACGCCAATCAAAAATGAGCCGGTGATGTTAATAACGAAAGTGCCGAGCGGAAAGCGCCCAGCGTATTTTTCCATGATCCAGGTGCTGGCGACGAAACGGGCGAGCCCGCCAAGTCCGGCGCCGGCTAAGACGACGAGATACTTGTCCAAGACCTACGATACGACGGGGCCGCTGTCGCATTCAATCGCAAGGTGGGAGGCAGCAGCAAAGGACATCTGTTCGAGCGCCCAGCGCGCGTGCTCGGCAACCAGCGCGTTCGGGAACGCGGCCAGCTTTTCGAGCGGCTCTCGAAATTTCTCCAGTTTGCTGTTGCCCATCGCGATCGCGACATTTCTTAAGAACCCCGCATATTTGGCGCGCTGGATGGGGCTCGAGTGAAACATGGCGTTAAATTCGTCTTCGGTGAGTCCTGCCAATAATTCCAGAGACGGCGCGAAATGGCGAGGCTCGAAGGCGCGCTCTTGCGCGACCGGTGCGCGGCCGTTCCACGGGCACACGTCCTGGCAAATGTCGCAGCCAAAGATGTGCTGGCCGATCGAGGGGCGCAAATCCTGGGGTGCCGCTCCGTGCAGCTCGATGGTGAAATACGAGATGCAGCGGCGGGCGTCGATTTCGTAGCCTTCAGGCGCGATGGCCTGCGTGGGACAAGCGTCGATACAGCGCGTGCACGTGCCGCAGCGATCCGGGGGCGGGGAATCGGGCTCGATCTCGAGCGACGTCAGAATTTCGCCCAGAAACACCCACGAGCCAATTTCCTGATTGATCAAACAGGTGTTCTTGCCGATCCAGCCCAGGCCGGCTTCACGCGCGTAGGAGCGTTCGAGCAACGGCGCGGTGTCGACGCAGATCTTGTACTCATGATCGGAACCTAGCTTGGCGGCCAACTTTTCCAGGTCTCGGCGTAGGACGTGATGATAATCCTCGCCCAGGCGTAGCGCGAGACCCAGCCAAGTTCGGCCTGCTGCATCTCTGTGGATCTTGGTTCTGGGCCGTTGTATAACTTGCCGACGCAGAGGATGGATCGCGCGCTCGGGAGCAGAAGTTTGGGATCGGTTCGCACGGTGGCGCGCCGGTCCGTGAGATACGCCATCGCGCCGGCCATCCCGCGGTCCACCCAGTCGAGATAATGTTGGCTGTCATTGGGCAGAGGCTCGGCTCGCGCGATTCCGGCGAGGTCGAAGCCGCACTCCCGTGCCAGGCGCTTGATTTCTACTGCCCTCACGAGTCCATCATAAGTGCATAGGAGAGCGCATGCACATAGGTGGGCTGAAGACAATCCTCGTCAAGAGTGGGCACGAACAGGAATTCGAAACGCTGTTTAGGGAGATGCGCGCGGCAATCGCGCACGGCGAGCCGGGTTGTTTGTACTATTCACTGCTTAAATCGCGGGCGAATGCGCGCGCTTACATTGTGGAGGAACAGTACCGCGACCAGGCGGCGTTTGACGCGCATCAATCGTCGCCGTACGGGAAGATTTACTTTCCGAAGATCCGCGCGATCCTGGAAAGCATTCAAGTTGAATATTTCGATGTGATTGTGCCGTAAGATTCCGCTCCCTCACGGTCACGGCTCAGTCACGACTCGGTTGGATACACTAGTTCTTTGCCATGAAGCTAAACAGTTACACCATCACGCAGGGCAAGGACCGCGCCCCGGCCCGCGCGTTCCTGAAAGCCATTGGCCTCACCGACGAGGACATGAAGAAGCCGCTGATCGGCATCGCGAATACATGGATCGGCACCATGCCGTGCAACTTCAATTTGCGCGCGCTGGCGGTGGATGTGGCCGAAGGGATTCGGCAAGCCGGCGGCACGCCCATGGAGTACAACACCATCGCGATCAGCGACGGAATCACCATGGGGACCGAAGGGATGAAGGCGTCGCTGGTGAGCCGCGACATCATCGCCGATTCGATCGAGCTGGTGGCGCGCGGCCATATGTTCGACGGCATCGTCGCGCTGGTGGCCTGCGATAAAACGATTCCAGGCGCGGCGATGGCGCTGTTGCGGCTGAACACGCCCGGTTTGATTCTGTATGGAGGGTCGATTCTTCCGGGGCGTCACAACGGGCGCGACTTGACGATTCAGGATGTCTTCGAAGCCGTCGGCGCGAATGCGGCGGGCAGAATGTCGGACGAGGAATTTCTGGCGATCGAAAATTCTGCATGCCCGGGCGCGGGCGCGTGCGGCGGACAATTCACCGCGAACACCATGGCGACGGTGATGGAGTTGATCGGACTCTCGCCTTTAGGCACGGCAGCGGTACCCCAAGTGGACGCCCGCAAACACGGTGTCGCGGCGCGCTGCGGACGGCTGGTGTTGGACCTGGTGAAGAATAACCTGCGGCCGCGCGACATCGTACGCGCAAGGCCATCGACAACGCCATCGCATCGGTGGCGACCACGGGCGGTTCCACTAATGCGGTGCTGCATCTGCTGGCCATGGCGCGCGAGGCCGGCGTGCCGCTCGGCATCGATGATTTCCAGACCATCAGCGAGCGCACGCCGTTGTTGGTGGATTTGAAACCCGCGGGCAAGTTCGTCGCGGTGGACGTCGACAAGGCGGGCGGCATCGCGGTGATCGCGCAGCGACTGGTAGAGGGCGGCTATGCGGACGGATCCGCCATGACGGTGACCGGCCGGACGCTTGCGCGAGGAAGCGGCCGAAGCGAAAGAGACGCCCGGGCCAGGAGGTGATCCGTCCGCTGAACAAGCCGATCAAGAAGTCGGGCGGACTGGTGATCTTGCGCGGGTCGCTCGCGCCGGATGGCTGCGTGATCAAGGTCACCGGCATCGAGCGCAGCGAACAGCGCGGCCCGGCGCGGGTGTTTGAATCCGAGGAAGATGCCATGGCGGCGGCTACCAGTGGGAAGATTCACGCCAGGCGATGTTGTCGTGATTCGCTACGAAGGCCCGCGTGGAGGGCCGGGCATGCGCGAGATGCTGGGCGTCACCAGCGCCATCGTCGGCGCGGGCCTCTCCGATAGCGTCGCTCTGCTCACCGATGGCCGGTTCAGCGGGGCGACCCGCGGATTCTGCGTAGGCCACGTCGCGCCGGAGGCGCAAGTGGGCGGTCCGATTGCAGCGGTTCAAGAAGGCGACACGATTCACATCGACATCGCGAACCGCACGATCAATCTGGAAGTCCCCGAAAGCGTTGTGCGCGAGCGGCTGTCTAAATGGAAAGCGCCGGAGCCGCGTTACCGCTCGGGCGTGTTCGCCAAATATGTGGCATTGGTGGGATCGGCGTCCGAAGGCGCGCTGACGACGCCGGTATAAACTCACTGCAGGTATTTGTCGAACCAGGTGAGCTCTTCATACAGCACGTGCTCTAGCGACTCTTTGCCGCGGTATCCGTGCGCCTCGGCGGGCAGCATCACCAGACGTACCGTGCCACCGTTGCCTCGGATGGCGGCGAACATGCGCTCGGACTGGATGGGATAAGTCCCGGTATTGTCGTCGGCTTCGCCGTGGATCAGCAGGATGGGAGTCTTGATCTTATCGGCGAACCAGAAGGGCGACATCTTGGTATAAACGTCGGGCGCCTCCCAGAACGTACGTTCCTCTGCCTGGAAGCCAAAGGGCGTCAGCGTCCGGTTGTACGCGCCGCTTTCGGCCACCGCCGCGCGAAACAATTTGGAATGCGCCAGCAGGTTCGCGGTCATAAATGCGCCGTAGCTGTGGCCGAAGATGCCCACGCGATCGCGATCCACAACGCCCATTTCGACGGCCTTATCCACAGCGGCTTGCGCGTCCATGACTAACTGCTCGACGTAGGTGTTGTTGACGGTTTCGGCATCGCCGATGATCGGCATGGCCGCGTTGTCAAGCAGAGCGAAGCCATGCAGCACGAACAACTGGTGGTAATTCAGTTGGCTGAAGGCTTGCGCCGCGTGCCCGGTCACTTGACCCGCCGTAGCAGCGTCGCTGAACTCATAAGGGTACGCCCAAACCAGGCCGGGCAGTTTCGTGCCGGGCTTATAATCGGCGGGAAGATAGAGCGTGAAAGATAGAGGCACTCCGTCGGCCCGTTTATAGGTGACCAGCTGCTTCTTGATTCCGGCCGTTTGGGGCGTGGGATCGGTAAAGCGCGTGAGAGGTTTCAGGTCTGAGCCGCTTCGGATGTAGAAATTCGGCGAGTCGGTCGGACTTTCGCGGCGGGTCAGCAAACGCGTGCCGCTATCGTCGAGCACGGCAGCAATGGTTTCATACGCGCTGGCGTCGGATTGAAAAAGCCGCTGACCTTTGCCGGTGGCTAGATTGAAACGGTCGAGGAAGGGGTGGTCGCCAGTGGGCGAGGATCCTTCGCCCTCCATCAAAATCTCGTCGCCAGATTGGACCACCAGGCGGCGGCCGTCGGGCATAGTTTTGAGAACGGGCGTTCCGGGATCGTGATATCCGTCGCGTTCGTTGAGGCTGAAGATGAGACGCGCTTCCGTACCCGGCTTTAAGAGACTGATTTCGAAGGTGCGCACGATGCGCTTCACGCGCTCGTAATCTTCGACCAGTGCCTTGCCATTAGCCAGGGGCAGCAATTCCCGGAAGCGCTCCCCGGTTTTGTAGATCTCGTTCGGCTGTCCGCTGAAAGGAGCCGCAATCATCACGATCTTGTCGCGGTATGGGACTTTGGCCTTGGGATCGCCGCCGTCGAGCGCCTCAGCCCAAACCAGCGTGGCCGGCTTATCCTGCAACCACTGATAAGAGCGGGGACCGGTGCGAACGCCAGCGAGTGGGACGCGATCGGCCAAAGGAAGGCTCGCGACTTTGTATTCTACTTTGCCGCTGCGATCCCAAACTTCGATCTCTTCGGGAAACGCTCGGGCTGTTAATTGGTAGGAATATGGCTTGTGCAGCCAGCCGACCAACACATGGGTCTGATCGGGAGATGGGCGCAGCAAGGTATAAATTCGCGATTTGGCGAACGGCGTCGATTTTCCGCTGGCAGCATCGAGATAAACCAGCTGCGACGTGGCGTAATAATCGAACAGGTCTTCGTCGTGGGGCGTGGCCAGGAGGTCCTCGAAAGTTGGCGCGGGACCCGCGTGGCCGGTGCTCTCGCGCACATGCGGACCGATGGGGATGGCAGGCTCGACGGGAGCGGAGCCGCGGTTGGCGGGAACCGTACTTACGATCAGCGTGCGATTGTCGCCCAGCCACTGGAGCGCGGGGCCGCCGATCTGTACGCCATTGACGCTGATTCCGGAGATGCGGCGCGTCTGGCCGGTGGATGGCGATCCGATCCATAACTCAACGCCCTTGGCTACTGTGTTGGTGAAGGCGAACTGCTTGCCGTCGGGACTCCAGACCGGAGCGCCGAATTTCCCATCACGCGGCAGCACGATCGCGACGTCTTCGCCCCCCGGCAGCCGTTTGATCGCGAACGAGATGGAATACGGCGCCATGTGCAGGCTGTTGGTGTTGGCATCGACGCGGACGCCGGCCAGCGGCAGAAACGGCTGCGCGACCTGGGCGATGGGCGGGTATCGCACGGCTTGCAGAAAGATCGCGTAGTCGCGCTGCGGGCTAACTGAAACGGATGGAGTGGGCAGGGCGTTCAGGACGTCCCGAATGTCTTTGGGAGGCTGCTGGTAGGTGTAATCATTGGCGCTGACGAGGGTGGTCAGAGCCAGGAGCAGAAGCGGAGGCCGGGCGATCATGCCCGATTTTACACCACCGCTTGCTCACGCGCGCGGCTCAGCTTAGGAGCAGGAATCAGTAGGAGCAGAGATCTAGGTCGCTGCGGTGACGTGCGCGTCCAGCATCTTCTGGACATCGGTCTTGCCGACCGCGCCCACCTTCTGCTCTACCACCTTGCCGCCCTTGAAGAGCAGCAGCGTGGGGATGCCGCGGACGTTGTAGCGCATGCTGGTGGCGCCGTTTTCATCGACATTCAGCTTGCCCACTTTCACGCGGCCGGCATACGCCTCGGCGATGGCGTCCACAGTGGGCGTCATCATGCGGCAAGGCCCGCACCACTCGGCCCAAAAGTCCACCAGAACCGGGGCTTCCGAGTTAAGCACGTCCTTATCCCAGGTCGCGTCGGTAAATGTCAGAGTATTCGCACCAGCCATATTCTTTATCGATCTCCTAACTGAAATAGATGTTGCTACCGGCAAAAGGATTCAGCCCGCCGTAAGCCGCCGATACAGCTCCACGTACTCGCCGGCCGAGGCGTTCCAAGAGAAATCCTTCTCCATGCACCGCCGCATCCTGCGCGCCCATTGGTCCTGGTATTGAAAGGCGCTCAGGGCCAGCCGCACCGACTCAAGCAGGGCGTCACCGGAATACTCGCGGAACTTAAAACCGGTATCTTCATCAATAGTATCATCCAGACCGCCGGTGGCGCGCACCACCGGGACGGTGCCGTACTTGAGGCTGTAAATCTGGTTGAGGCCGCAGGGTTCATAGCGGCTAGGCATCAGGAACAGGTCGGCGCCCGCCTCAATCCGGTGCGACAGAGCGTCGTCGTAGCCCACCCGCACGCCCACTTGATGCGGATACGCGCGCGCCAGCGCGTGGAACATCGATTCGTAGACCGGATCGCCCGAACCCAACACCACCAGATCCAAATCTTCCTGGAGCAATCGCGGACGCGGCATCCGCCAAAAGGTCGAAACCCTTTTGGGACGCGAAGCGGGAAATGATGGCAGCGAGCGGCCGATCCAGATTGTCGATCGGCGAGCCCGTACTCGGCCAGGATGGCCCGCTTGCAAGCGCGCTTTCCGCGAGAGATCGCCGGCCGAATAATTTCTCGCGATATGCGGGTCATGCTCCGGACTCCACTGGCTGTAATCCACGCCGTTGACGATTCCCGTGATGGGACCGTGCTTGCGGAGAAATCCATCCAGTCCAAAACCGTACTCGGGCGTTTGAATCTCGCGAGCATAGCCTTTGCTGACGGTAGAGACGGCGTCGCTCCAGGCAATGCCGGCTTTCAGAAAATTCACGTCTCCGAAGAACTCCAGTTGCTCCGGGTTCATCCAGCGGGGATCGAGTCCGAGCTCGGACACCACGCGCGGAGCGAAGATGCCCTTGATAGCCGAGATTGTGAATGGTCAGCACAGACTTGACGCGGAGGAAGGTTGGATCGCCGCCGGAAATGCTCGCGGAGGTATAGTGGCGCGAGCGCAGCCTGCCAATCGTGCAGGTGCAGGAGATCGGTGGGGAACAAGTGGCGCGCCACGCCGAGGGCGGCCAGCGAGAGCACGGCGAAGCGCAGATGATTATCGGGGAAATCGGCGGTCCCGGTGCCGTAGATTCCATCGCGATCGTATAGGGCCGGGCAGTCGACGAAATAGTAGGTGGCGCCGGGGGTGGTAGTCGCGAGAATGTTCGCCGCGTATCCTCGACCGATGGGAATCCAAAGACCGCGATAAACTTCACGCGGGGCCTGCGGATAATGATTTTCACGATAGGCGGGAAGCACCACCGCCACGTGTTCGCCGCGTTCGGCGAGCGCCGCGGGAAGCGCGCCTAAAACATCGGCAAGTCCACCTGTTTTTGCGAAGGGCGTGGCCTCGGAAGCCACCATCAGGATATTCATACCGAACCGATTAGTTTCGGCTCTCCTTATGAATTGCGTCCAGCACGCCGTTGATGAACGCTACTGACTCGTCACCGGAAAACTGCCGCGCCAGCTCCAGCGCTTCGTCAATCACCACGGCCGCCGGCGTATCCTGGCGGCTCATTTCGTAGATGGCCAGCCGTAGAATATTGCGATCGACAATCGGCATGCGCTCCAGTTTCCAGTGAGCCGATTTCTCCGAGATACGAAGATCGATGGCCGGCGCCATGGCGGAGGCGCCATTCACCAGTTCTTCCATGAAGGCATCGCGGCCATCTGTGGGCGGGTCATCGCTTGGCTGGTCATCGTTTGCCTGGTCTGGGTCATCTGGTTCCTCGGCGGCTTCGGGCGCACCTTCGGCGCGCAGCGTGTCGTAAAACGCGTGGATGGTTTCTTCCATGGGACGCTTGGTCATGTCCCACTGGTAGAGGACCTGCAAAGCTCGCTGGCGGGATCGGTGACGGGCGGCCATGCTGTAACTATTTTCGCAGCCGACGCACCAGGTCCGCCATTTCGATCGCGGTGATGGCGGCGTCGTAACCTTTGTTGCCGCTCTTTCCGCCCGCGCGATCGATGGCCTGATCGGCTGTGTCGGTGGTCAAAACGCCGAACGCGACGGGAATTCCGGATTCAAGCTGCACCGCCATAAGGCCGCTGGCAGCTTGTCCAGCGACGTAATCGAAATGCGGGGTATCGCCTCGAATCACAGCGCCGAGCGCGATGATGGCGTTAGGCTTCTTCTCGGCGAGGGTTTTGGCGGCCAGCGGCAACTCCCAAGCTCCGGGGACTTTTACGACCTCGATGTAGCTGTCGTCCGTGACGCCCGCACGTTTCAGCGCATCCAGCGCTCCTTCCAGCAGCCGGTCCGTGACGAAGCTATTGAATCGCGCGCACACCACCGCGAACTTCAGGCCGCGCGCATCCAGAACTTCTTCAACTGGTTTTCCTTCGGTCACTTTTGTGGGATATGGGATACTTGAGGTTCAGGCCTCATTCTACCGCATGGATCCCGCTTTCATACGCAATTTCTCTATCATCGCGCACATCGACCACGGCAAGTCCACGCTGGCGGATCGGTTGCTGGAAGCCACGGGCGCGCTTTCGGAACGCGAAATGATGGCGCAGGTGCTGGACACCATGGATCTGGAGCGCGAGCGCGGGATCACCATCAAGGCGCATGCGGTACGGCTGAATTATCGCGCGGAAGATGGGCAGCTTTACCAGCTCAACCTGATCGACACGCCCGGCCACGTCGACTTCAGCTACGAGGTTTCACGCAGCCTGCAGGCTTGCGAAGGCGCGCTGCTGGTGGTGGACGCATCGCAAGGCGTTGAAGCACAGACGCTCGCCAACACGTATCTCGCGCTCAGCCACAACCTGGAAATTATTCCGGTCATCAACAAAATCGATCTGCCGTCGGCTGAGCCGGAGAAAATTCGCGAACAGATCGAGCAGCTGATCGGCCTTCCGGCGCAAGACGCGATTCTGGTCAGCGCCAAGCAAGGCGTCGGCATCAAGGATGTCCTCGAAGCCGTGGTGCATCTTGTGCCGGCTCCCAAAGGCTCTCCCGACGCGCCGCTGCGCGCGCTGATTTTCGACTCCTGGTTCGATCCTTATCGCGGCGTCATCATTCTGGTGCGCGTGGTGGATGGAACGCTGCGAGTGGGGCAGAAGATCAAGCTGTGGGCCACCGGGGCGCTATGCGAAGTGGACGGCGTCGGCTATCAGTCGCCCAAGCCGGTGCCGTGCGACGAGCTTTCGGCCGGGGAAGCCGGATTCCTGTTCGCGAACATCAAGACCGTCTCCGACGCGCAGATCGGCGACACCGTTACCAGCGTCGAAAATCCCGCGTCCGAGGCGCTGCCGGGTTTTCAGGAGATCAAGCCGATGGTTTTCGCCGGGCTCTATCCGGTGGAATCGCACGAACACGGGCGTTTGCGCGAGGCGCTGGAAAAGCTGCGCCTCAACGACAGCGCATTCAACTTCGAGCCGGAGAATTCGGTGGCGCTGGGCTTCGGCTTTCGCTGTGGTTTTCTGGGTCTGCTGCATCTGGAAATCATCCAGGAGCGGCTGGAGCGTGAATTTCAAATCAATCTGATTACCACCGCGCCAGGCGTGCGCTACAAGGTCACGGCCATGAACGGGGAGCTCATCGAAGTCTACAATCCGAGTAAGTTCCCGGATCCGTCCGTGATCAAGCACATCGAGGAGCCGATCATCGACGCGACCGTGATCACGCGCGAGGAATACGTCGGCGAAATCCTGAAGCTGCTGGAAGAAAAGCGCGGGACGCAGAAAAAGTTTGAGTACATCGGCACCGGGCGCGTGCTGCTGCTGTATGAGCTGCCGCTGAATGAGATCGTGCTGGATTTTTACGATCGCCTGAAGTCGGCTTCGCGAGGTTATGCGTCGCTCGACTATCACCTCGCTGGGTACCGCATTTCCCCGATGGTGAAACTGGATGTGCTGGTGGCGGGCGATCCTGTGGATGCCTTGTCGATGATCGTCCACCGGGATTTCGCCTATGATCGCGGCAAGCTGTTGATCGAGCGGCTGCGCAAACTGATCCCACGCCAGATGTTCGAAGTGGCGCTGCAGGCGGCGATTGGCAATAAGGTGATCGCGCGCGAGACCATCAAGGCGATGGGCAAAAATGTTTTGGCGAAGTGTTACGGCGGAGACATCTCGCGCAAACGCAAGCTGCTGGAGAAGCAGAAGGAAGGCAAGAAGCGGATGAAGCGGGTGGGACGGGTGGAGATTCCGCAAGAGGCGTTCCTGGCGGTGTTGAAGGTGGGCGACAGCGACAGCGACTAGCCACCGCGGCGTAAGTATGGTAGTATGGCGGTATGGCAAGCCGAAAGATGACATTTTCGCTGCCGGATGAGCTAGCCGCTAGCTTTACGAGACGAGTCCCCGCTCGGGACCGGTCGCGATATGTGGCCGATGCCATCGCTGAAAAGCTGGCCGAACGGGAGAAGCGCCTGATTCTGGCCTGTGAAATCGCAAACCAGGATCCCGAGGTGAGAGAAATCGAGCAAGAATTCGACGCTCTTACCGATGCCATGCCGCAACCTTGGGAAGATGCCCCGGCGCGGTGAGATTTGGTGGGCGAACCTTGATCCGACGGTGGGGTCTGAGATCAAGAAGACGCGCCCGTGCGTGGTGATCAGCAGCAGCGTGGTGAATCAGCACCGCCGAACCGTAGTAGTCGTTCCGCTGACGAGTTCACCGCGCGCCGCTCCTCCGGTGCTCGTGAGCGTGACGTGTTCGGGGCGGCCTGCGGTCGCTGTGATTGATCAAGTACGCGCAATTGCACGAGAGAGATTGGCGGAGCGCATCGAACTATTGAGTGCCGAGCATTTGGGCGCTATAGAAGATGCACTCCGTGAAATCCTCGAGCTTGACTAGCGAAGCCGACCTTCCCTTTCGTCACTACTCGATTCGGCACCGCGCCATCGCGTGGATCAGCCGCCGTCTGTTTGACCGCTGCACCTACACGGTTCGACATGGCCTGATTCGCGGCATGCGTCGCAAGGGCGGGTTGGGTTGGATACCCGGGGTCTTCACAAGCGGCGCCCAAACCAGGGAAGAAATGTTTTGGCGCGATCTGTCGCTGGCCGGTTTGGTGGTCTACGATGTCGGCGCATTCCACGGTATTCTCACCATGTTCTTTGCCGCGCGATGCAAGCAAGTGGTGTCCTACGAACCGAACCAGGCCAATCACGCCCGTCTCATCGAGAACATCCGTTTGAACAGGCTCTGCAACATCGAGGTGCGCCAGTTCGGCGTCGGCGCGCAGCCTGGCTCGGGAACGTTGCATTACGCTCCGGAGATGTCGGGCGGCGGGACCCTGGATCCGCATGGCATGGGCCGGGTTTCGCAGCACGTTGAAGTTACCACGCTCGATCGCGACATTGCCGCTGCCAGCCTGCCCGCGCCGGATCTGATCAAGATCGACATCGAAGGTTGGGAGCTTGAAGCGTTACGAGGCGCGCGCGAAACGTTGGCCACCTACCATCCGGCGCTATTTCTCGAGATGCATGGCGAGACGCTGCGAGAGAAGCGGAGCAAGGCCAGGGCGATTGTCGCTTTTCTGTGCGACGCTGGGTACACGGACATCGTACACGTCGAAAGCGGTGCGACGATCACGCCGGGCGATGAAACGGTGGCCGCCGAGGGACATCTCTATTGTTTATGCCCTACCAATATCTCACCCCGTCCATCTGTGAATCAGGCAGTGAAGGCCAGCTTGGCGTAATCACGCTGAATCGCCCGGAACGCCGCAATGCGCTCTCGCTCGATTTAATGCTCGAACTGATCGCCTGCCTGGATGAATTCGCCGCATCCACCACGATCCGCGCCATCATCCTCGCCGCCGCCGGCAAGGTCTTCAGCTCGGGCCACGACTTGAGTGAAATGGTTGGACGCACGGTCACCGACTATCGCCGCCTCTTCGACGTCTGCACCCAGCTGATGACCAAGATCCAATCCATTCCGCAGCCGGTGATCGCGCAAGTGCAAGGCATCGCCACGGCCGCCGGATGCCAACTGGTAGCCACCTGCGATCTCGCCATCGCGAGCGACCAAGCCGCGTTCGCGACGCCCGGCGTGAAGATCGGGCTCTTCTGCACCACGCCCATGGTGGCGCTCACACGCGCGGTTGGACGCAAGCGCGCCATGGAGATGCTGCTCACCGGCAAGTTGATCGATGCTTCGACCGCGGCCGAGTGGGGGCTTGTGAATCGGGTGGTGCCGGCCGACGAGCTTGAATCCGCGACGCGCGAGCTCGCTCGCAGAATTGCCGAGGCCAGCAGTTTCACGGTGGCGCTGGGCAAGCAAGCGTATTACGCGCAGATCGATCTCGACCAGTCAAAAGCCTACGCCTACGCCAAGGAAGTGATGACCATGAACTCGCTCGCGCACGACGCGCAGGAGGGCATTTCGGCGTTTCTTGAAAAACGCGTGGCGTGTTGGAGCGGAGAGTAGCGGAGGCTATTTCAATTTATAGATGACCGAGAACCGCGTTCTTCCCACTTCGCGATAGTTCGCCAGCCATTCTTGCAAATCCGGATAGTTGGTTATGGCGAGCGACGGATTCAGAGGGCCGAGCCCGTCCACAATCCAGGTTGGATCGCTCGCGATCAACTCGCGCCGGTTGCGCGCGGCCCAGGCTGGCGCGAACGCCTCTGAAGTCGTCAGATGACGGTCCGCCAGGACGCCCGTGAGCGGCTGCGAATCCAGAAAGCGGCTGCCGGCGGGCATTCGCGTGTAGGTGAAAATGTCTGGACGATAGCCCCAGACCAAGAGTGTGCCTGCTTGTCCGATTCGATCCGCGGCGGCCTGACTGTCTTCGATTGAGCGCCAGATCGCTCCAGTTACTCTGGCGGTGGTGCACCAAGATCATCGGCGAGCATCACATAGCGCGGTCCGAAGCGGATGAGTGGGATCAACAGCAGCGCCAGCATCACCGGGCGGCATCGGCCCAATAACGTATACCCACGCGCGGCCAGCAGCGCCATCACGGGCAGCAGTTGAAAGTAGTAGCGCGGGAAGAATCGCCAGCCCGCCGCCACTGCCGCCAGCGAGAGCAGCAGCCACGCGATCATCTTCCATCGCCAGCGGTCTTCCTTCCACAGCGCAAAGGCCGCTCCCACCATCAGCGCCGCCTGAAACCCCGCCCAATTTGCGGTCCGGATGAACCCCGTGGCAAATGAGAACGTCTGTTCGGAATACATCGCGCCCCAGCGCCAGACCTGATCGACATAGGATTGCCCGAACCAAATCAACGCCACGATGTTCGGGATGGCAAAGCCCGCCACGCAGCCATCCCGCGCCGCGCCAGGCGAAAAAGATGCAGGCCGCCAAAACGAAAAACGCCTTGGCGTTCACCAGCAGCGCGACGCCCGCCACGAATCCGCTGAGCAACGGCCTTCCACGCCACGCCAGGTAAACGGCGGCGATATGCGGCAGCACCATCAGCAAATCCGGCGCCAGCGCCATCACGGCCGACGGAATCCCGAACGTCAAGAAGAACCCGAGCAGTAGCGCCGCTGCCAGGCCCTCGCGCGGACCCCACACATCGCGCGCGAAGCGCCACAACATCAGGCAGCATGCAAAGACGAAGGCCGCGCCCGCGATTCTGAGCAGCACGCCCATGCGCGCGTCCCACAGCAAATACGATCGAGCGCGGAGAGCGGCGGTTTGTCGAACCAGACGTCGCGATACAGGGCTTTCCCGTTCAAGATCTGAATCGCCGCCGCCGCCGGATAGGCCTCCTCCACCCAGACGATCCCGCTGTGGCACAGACGCGCAATGGCGAGTCCCAGCGAATAGAAGCGCGAGCACAAGTCTGTCTCGGCGGTTTGCGTTCGGAATCACCTATTGAATATAACGGGTGAGGGATTGGGGGTTGGGGATTGGGGATTGGCGATTTGTGGCTGGAACCGAAGCCGGCGGATCGGGGCAAGCGGCTGGATCAGTTTCTGCGAGAACGCCTGCCACAATACAGCCGGGCGCGATTACAGGACTGGATCGAGCAAGGGCGCGTTTTGGTGAACGGCTCACCGGAAAAGCGTTCGTACTCTGCTGAAAGGCGCCGAGCGAATTCATGTTCAGCCCGGCGAATTGGCCCCGCTTGCGCGCCACGGCCGAAGATATTCCGCTCGATGTCCTCTACGAAGACGCCGATGTCATCGCTATCAACAAGCCCGCGGGGATGGTGGTCCACAGCGGGGCGGGCCAGCATTCCGGCACGCTGGTTAACGCCGTGCTGCATCGTTTTGGCAAGCTCTCGTCGGTGGGGGCGAACTGCGGCCCGGCATCGTGCATCGTCTGGACCGCTTCACCAGCGGCGTGATTCTGGTCGCGCGCCATGATGCCGCGCACCGGCATTTGGCCGGGCAGTTCGCGAGCCGCGAGGTGGAAAAGATTTATCTGGCGCTGGTGCACGGGCGTGTCAAGAAAGACCAAGGCAACATCACGACGCCTATCGCTCGCGATCCCGTCCGCCGAGTCCGCATGACGGCACGCCTCGAGCGCGGACGCCAAGCCAGCACGTCCTATCAGGTACTTGAAGCGCTTCGACAAATTCACTTTTCTCGAAGTGAAGATCGGCACCGGGCGCACGCATCAGATCCGTGTTCACCTGGCGAGCATCGGGCATCCAGTGGTGGGCGATAAACTCTACGGCGCCGCGCCCAGCGTGCTCGGCCGCTATTTTCTGCACGCCCGCCAGATCACCTTTTCCAGCCCCAGCAGCGGCCGCCGAATCACGCTCGCCGCGCCATTGCCGCAGGATCTCGAGGATTACTTAGTCTCGGTGCAGGCCGCACCCAACCACTTCGACGTGAAGGAATAATTCATGCTCATCGGGTGGTTGCCGTCCGTCGCCGTAGTCATTTGAAACGAGCCGCGAATGTGCTCCGAATCGACCACCTCCACCTTTATGGTGCCGCTGCTTTTCGTTCCGTTCTGATTGCATTCCATATGCACTTCCTGTGCGCTGGAAGAGGAACCGGTCAACGTCGTAGTGCAAGACTTTTGGGTTTGTTGTCCCGTGGTCCACGCCTCGGCGAGTTTCTCCTTGGTCCTGCAGCTGGTGCTGACCATCGGCTTCGCGCCCCGAGCGCCCATGGCGGATTCGACCTTGGCGCGCTGCTCGGGAGTCAACTTCGCCAGCACTTCGGGCGGAATGGCGGGCGCTCCGGTCATCTGCCCGGTCGTCGTGGTCTCCCACTGGCCGGGCTTCACATCCAGGGCATGAAGATCCGCTGCCCACAGGCTGGAGCACGCGCTGGCGCACAACAGCATCGCCAATCCAATCGAAAATCTCATGGTCAAAATAATCCCCCGTCCAACTTCATCGTCCATTGTCGCTGAGAACTGAAGGGCCAGGCAAGCAGCCATTCCGGATACACTGAAATTTGCCGGACGACCTGGTCTCCATCGTCATCCCCGCTTATAACCCGACTTCATTTCTGCTCGAAGCCATCGCGTCGGCTTCCGCGCAAACGCACCGCAATATCGAAATTATATTGGTGAATGACGGCTCGGACAAACCTGAGAGCCTGGCTGTTCTGGAACAGGCGCAGCGCCTGGCCGGCACCTATGTGGAACAACCGAATCGCGGTCTGGGGGTCGCGCGCAACGCCGGGTTCGGTGCGGCGCGGGGCGAGTACATCGTGCCACTGGATGCCGACGATCTGATCGAGCCCGCCTACGTCGCCGAGTGCCTCAACGGGCTGCGCGGCTCGGATGCCGCCTTCGCATACACCGATTTTCAAGTGTTTGGAACGACGGCCTACCTGGAGCGGCCGGGCGAATACAACTTATATCGATTGCTCGATCGAAACTATCTAACATATGCGGCGCTAATTCAAAAGCGCGATTGGGAAAACTCGGGCGGATACGACGAATCCCTGAAGTGTTTCGGGTATGAGGACTGGGAGTTCTGGCTTCGGCTCGGTGCACGCAACCGCGTCGGCTGCTACGTCGCGAAGTCGCTGTTCCGTTACCGCAAGCATGGAACCTCGCTCTATGATTATGCACTCGCTCGTCACCGGGAATTCGTCGCCTACATTCGAAGCTTGCACCCCGAGCTATACGAGTACGAAAACCGCGCCCATATCAAGGCGCGCTGGTCGCCCGCGGCTTCCATCATTGCCGTTGAGCCGCCTGGTAATCAGACCATCCAAGACATTCAGGTGATCGGGCCCGGCGAATCACCTTTGGCGGCGGCAGTTCTCGATGCGAGGAATGGCCCTCTTGATCCCCGGGCCGCCGAAATGGCTGCGCTCGCGGCATGGAGTGGACAAGCCCCGCAACCTTTGCGCTCTTCGGCGGGCAGCAACTTGCATCGCCACCTGCTCAACGCTGAACTGCTTTCATTACGATCCTGGACGCATCACCCGGCGCGCTCTTTGTCGCGGCTGGTCCCTCTGCGCGCCAAGGAACGGATCAATAAGTCCTTGCGGCGCCCGGTTTTCGATCTATCGTTCTACCTGCAGTTTCAGCCCAACTCCGTGATGTTGGGCGACGTTTTGGTGGATCCCCTGGTGTACTATCCGAGACCCGCTCACGGCCGCAAACGTATCGCGCTGGTGACTACGCATTTGGGGCCGGGCGGCGCCGAAGCGGTGCTGTACGACATTGCCTCCACGCTGGATTCCAGCCAATTCGAAAGCTTGCTCCTGGCCACGCAATCGCGCGACGATCGCTGGACCGGCAAATGGCGTGGACATGTTGAGCACGTTTACGACCTCGCCCAAGTTGTCCCGCCGGAACGCATGATCGCGGCTCTTTACTCCATGATTTCGAACTGGCGGTGCGATTACCTGCTGCTTCAAAACAGTCTCTACGGATACGCCGCGCTTCCGCACCTCAAGAAGTTGCTGCCGGACCTCCGCATATTCGACCTGGTTCACTACGTGGATGCAGGCTGGGACCAGATCGCATCCACCGCCGAAGTGGCGTCGTATATCGACCGCCGTGTGGCTCTAGCCGAATCGGTTCGCGATCGTCTGCTGGAAATGGGAACGCCCGAATCGAAGATCCTGCTGGTACGTAACGGCGTCGATCTGGAACGATTCCAACCGTCGCCTGTCAATTCCGGCGGCTCTATCAAGCGAGTCCTGTTCGCCGCCCGGCTCGATCCCCGCAAGCGGCCCTTGCTTTTGGCCGACATCGCGCGCGAACTCTCTCGCCTGCGGCCGCAAGGCGATTTTCGATTCGTCATCGCCGGCGATGGTCCTGAAAAAGAACCGTTCGAGCGCCGGGTCCACAAACTTGGGCTGGATGCCGTCTTCGATTTCCGGGGCCAGGTGGACGATCTCGCACCGCTGCTCGCCGCGTGTGAAATCTTGGTTCTTCCGTCGCGCAGCGAAGGTGTCCCCTTGGTGATTCTCGAAGCGCTGGCCAGCGCGCGCTGCGTGGTAGCTTCCAAGGTTGGCGCGATCCCGGAAGTGGTGGACCCGAGTTGCGGAATCTTGATCGAGCAACCCGACCCGGCCGCATTCGCTGCTGCAACTCACTCGCTGCTCGACGATCCGGCGCTGCGGGAGAAGATGGGCGCCGCCGGCCGAAGGAAGGTGGAAGCAAACCACGACATCCGAAATACGCGTGCGGCCGTTGCCGGGACTTTTTGACGATCAGGGCTCGGCGGTCTCGGTCTCTTCCACCAACCGGTCCACTGCGATTGAGTAGATCGCCATCTTCCCGTCGCGGTCGCTCTGAAAGATCACTCGCTGGCTGTTGGGAGAAAAGAATGCCGTCACCTGCCGCGGATCGCTGGCGCGATGCTGGCACAACGTGAGCTCCCGTTTGACCGACCGGACCAGCAGCAACAGGTACGGTGAAGCTTTGCTGCCGCTCGCTCCCACGAAGACGCTGGTGTCGGCATTGTGATTGAAGGTGGCGAACTGGCTGGTCGCCGTAACAAATTGATCTTCGTTTGTATCGGGGGTGAACTCCCGAATGTTGTTGAGTTGCTTGCGGTCCGCCGGGATGTTCAGATAAACGATCGATCTTCCATCACCGGACCACAGCGCCATCCCGAGGGCCCCCGGTGCTGTCCGCAGTCTGCGGTTCTGCGCGCCATCGTAGTTCACTACCCATACTTCACTCGAATTCACTTCAGCGCCTTTCCGGTACAGCAGGCCGGCGCGTTTCGGGCGCGGCTGGGGATCGGAAATCGGCTCGCTCGATTCCACCAGCGTGGCCGCCGCTCCGGTCCGCATAGTGATCAGACGCAAGCGACTTGCTTCCGGCTTTTCTTCGATCAGCGCGGCCACCAGGCCATCTTCAGAAAGGCTGAATCCGTTCCCGAACTGAAATCCTTCTTCGGCCCGATAGACTTCGCGCGCGTGCACGCCATTGGTTCGCCCCATATAGAGCGACCGGTCCGCAAGGTATGCGAATTCGTGCTCGTCGGGCGCAAGCGTCAGCGAACCGGTCAGCAGATTCGCGGCTTCCGTTAGAACCCGCGATTGCCCGTTCTTCAAATCCAACCGATAGGCCTGCACCGATCCCGAGCGGTCGCTGGAATGAATCGCAAATTCGGTCTTCTTCGAAATCGCGCGGTTGTAGGGCGCGGGCAACCAGCTTTGGTGGGCGGAATCGGTCAAGCGAAAGACGCTGAACTCAGTGGCTTCGTCGGCGTAGCGCTTGATCTCCGACGGATACGTTCCTGCCTTGTCGGCCGCCAGGCAGGCGCAGGCGCCGGCGCTCAGACCGGCGAATGACGCGACGAAACGGCGGCGGGTAACGATCAAGACCGACTCCCTACGGTCGCGGCGTAACGCGCCGAATCTGTCGGCCCGCGTCCACACTAGCGATGGCTGCTCTGATAGTGTTCCTTCAGCAGATCCAGTCCGAAATCGCCCTCGAAATCGCGCCAAACGGAATGAATATGATTGGCGTGGTCTTGCGTGTCGTCGAATTCCACCAGGAAACTGGGCGATTGAATCCGGTAGTAATGCCCTTGACCAGGCTCTTCGCCGCCGGCCCAGGCGAAGTACAGATGGTCTCCGGCCTTCTTGATCTGATCTTCGCGCGTCTGATCGATCTGGTCCGTCATGTTCTGGCAGTATTCGTCGAGGAGGCTTTGGAAAATGGCGCGCTGCGCCCCGGTCATTTTCGATGCTTCCAAACCGCTCGGCTGGCCGTTCAACGCGGCCTTACGCGAGGCTTCCGTCAGAATCTCCTTAGGCGCGTCCTGGCTGATGACGGCGGTCTTCTTTTGATCCGCTGTGAACGACTTCACCAGCTGCCGGCCCAGGTCCTCTTCGCGTGCGAGAATCCGCAGCCCTTTGCGCGGGCCCTCGCGGATCTCGGCGGGATTGGTTCCAAAGAAACTCGGCGCGCCTTGCACCTTGCCGTTGACGACGGTGAAGTTCTGGCTGACGTGGTGGCCTTCCACGCGATAGCCCCACGTGCCGGTGGCGGAAGGCTCGCCGAAGACCGTGAAGAAGTAGCCCTCCGGATCGCGCATAGGTCCTTTGCCGCCTTCGAGAGCCTTCAGCACTTCATCCAGGCTCATGATGCTGACTGCTTTGATGTAGCCTTGTTGGCTCAGACCGGCAGCCAGCAGTGCATGCGCAAGCTGCTTCTGTTCGGCCGTCATTTCGCGGAGCGCGAGGCCTTTGCGTTCCTTCGGGATGTAATGCCAGTTCATGCGCTCGTCGTCGGGAAACTGGAAGGTGGCCTGTGCGCGCTGCTGAGGCGTGAGCGAGGAAAGAAACGCTTTCGCGGCCTCCGTCATCACGGACGCGGAATGCATGCGGGTGTAGGCGGAAGTGAGCAGCACTACTCCCACACCGATCGCGAAAATTCGCAACGTTGCTGTCTTCACGAGATGCCTCCTTCTGGACTGTCGACTTCGGCGAGTCTCGGCGTGTTTCTAGCTTATCCGAACGGGGCTGCGGGCGCATGGCCCAGGTAGGCCATCGGATCCACCGGCGTGCTGTGGACGCGCACTTCGAAGTGCAGGTGCGGGCCGGAACTCCGTCCGGTGTTCCCCATGAAGCCGAGCAGTTGGCCGCCTTGAACAGTTTCTCCCTCCCTGACCAGCAGTCCCGCCTGGTGCGCGTAGAGCGTGGACAAACCACCGCCATGGTCTATCACGCTCAGATTGCCGTAAGGTCCGAACCACTCGGCCAGCAGCACCCGTCCGCCGGCCGCGGCACGGATCGCGGCCCCATAGCCCGATCGAATATCAACTCCGGCGTGCAGGCGGCGATGACGGATCCCGAAGCGGCTGATCACGTCTCCGGGAACGGGCCACGCCAGCGCTGCCGCGGCCGGAGTGGTTACACTCACCGCATCCGAGAAACCCGCGATTTGTTTCTTGATCCTTTCGCCGATCTGCTCGCTGGCCTCGGCTACCGCATCGGCGTCCACTGCGAACCATCGCACGCGCCTGGCGAGATGGCGGCTTACCTTCCCGAACGGCCGGCTCCATCCGCGAAGGATGGTCGCTTCCATCAGGCCTCTGAAGGCGTACCCCAAAACCTTCAGGACCTCGCGAACGTGCTGGCGAAGAGCGAAGATGAACAGCCGCCGGGTTCGGGGCCAGGGTCGTGGCGCAGAGGGACACGGAATAACATCGAGTCCCTGGCGGCGGGCTTCGGCCACGATCCGGTGCATATGATAGGGCGAACTGACGACAAGCACGCGGCTCCAGCCACGCTGCTGGCCGAACGCTAGCGCCGATAGAATGGTCTGACGGGTGGACTCGCCGCCGTCGTCCGGAATAATTGCATCCGCGGGAACGCCCTCCGCGATGAGCAGAGCCCGCATGACGCCAGCCTCGGAAGATCCGCCGGGGCTCAGTCCTCCCGAACAAAGGATCTCCGGCGCCCAGCCCTCGCGATACACTTCCAAAGCACGCGCGACGCGCACCCGCATCGAAATGCTGGGCCCGCTGGGCCAGAGTCCCGCGCCAAAGACGACGATCGCGTCCGCGTGTTGCAGAGGACCGGGAAGACCGCTCCTGTGGATCCGAAACGAGGCGACCACGACGCACGCGGCAACCACGACGGCCACGCCCGCGCACAGTATCGCGGCGGGTACCCAGACGTTCATCGCTTCTTCGCCAACGCGGCGATGTAATGCCCGGTGAGGGAGCGCGTGGGTAATTGATCCAATTCTTCGAGCTTGCCCAATCCGCGCAGGAACGAGGCGCTGCTCTCGGCGCTCCCGAATTGCTGTACCATGCGCGAGCTGATCGCGGCGGCCAAGCGGGGACAGTGGATGGTGTAGGCGACGTCGCGAATCTCAAAAGCATAGGAACGCAGCAATCCGAGAAAGCCTTTCGCGGTACAGGTCGCGCCCATCCGATAGGGCACCATGTGGAGACTTCGCAGCAGCGGATAGGGCAGCAGGTTCCGGAACGCCACAATCGGATTCGATCCATTGTCGAGCGTGACGATCAGGGTGCCGCCCGGCTTCAGTACGCGATATAGCTGACCCAGCGCGGCACTGATCTGATCGCGCGAGTCGAAGTGGTCCAGCGTCGAGATCGAGACAATAGCGTCAAACTCACCCTCTTTGAACGGAAGCAGCGATACATCGGCGGGCAGGGCGCTTAGCCGCGGATAACGGGTGCATGCGGCGTCCACCACTCTCGGCGAGATATCGATCCCCATGACGCTCCCAGAGCGATCCTGCAAAATCGGGTAGACGCCCTCGGAGACCGCTTCATCGAACAGGTCGGTTTTGAGTACGCGGCGGATGGGCCCGGCCGGCAGCCAACGAGCCAGCAACCGGGAGTTGACGGCATCGCTGTGCGCGCGCCAGACGGTGTCGGCGTGCCGTTGGTTCCAGGCGTCGACGATGCGGTCCCAGTAGCGAGTGCTGGCTCGCGCTGCTGCGCTGTCAACCTCCGCCACCGCGGCTCCCATCTGAGCTCTCGCCCGATGACACCACCGCCCGCAGAAACTTCCCAGCCTGGGTGCGGGCAATCACTTCGACGAAGTTCACCGTGATGATGGTCCCGGTACCGAGCACCTGCTGGCCGCGCCGGACCAGGGCGTCGCGCAGCGTATTGCGGTCCACTTCCGAGAATGGAACGATACGCCAGTGCAGGCGCCCGGGCGCCTGTTGCTCGATTTGCGCCTGAATGGTCTGGCGCAGCTCTTTCGAAAAAAGACCCTCGATGGTCAAGGAAGAGAGTTCCCGGCCGTCGGCGAGCGAGACCATTTCCGAGCGCCGTCCTTCCAGGCGGGCCAGTATCGGCAGAGTGCGCCCGCACGGGCAGGGTTCGGTCGGAAAGGACCGCGCGGTCGCCGAGCGAATAGTTGAGCAGAGCCATCGCGCGATTATCCAGCGGCGAGATCACAACATTGCCGGGCGTGCCTGGCGCTACGTTGCGGCCATCGTTGTCGACGATGCGCGTGGCGCAGAGGTCGATATTCAAATGGAAGCCGTTGCGCTGCTCGCACTCGAAGCCGATGGTGCCGGCCTCTATCGCGCCATACACGGAGTACACCGCGCAACCCATGCTCTCGGCGATCGTGCGGCCTTCGGGCGAGAACCGGTCGCTCGAGTAAATCCATAGCCGTGGAACGGGAATGGCGGTCCGCGAAGCATCCAGGTAGCGGAAGAACTGGTCCGCCCAGGATCCGAAGGAAAAGACTACGCGCGGCCGGATGGCGGCGATCTGCGCGGCTGCGACGGCGAATGGGACGGCGGGCGGGAGATGGTGATAGTGGATCGGCTTCCGAGGCAGGCCGCTGCGCTCGTTCCAGATGACGCGCTGCGTGCGGCTGGAAAAGTCGGCCGGCAAAATCAGCATCCGGCGGTGATCCTGGATGTCCACTCCAAACATGCGTGCCAGCGTGAGACGGCGCTCGTTGGTCAGGAATTCACGGGTGATGACGGCGCCCCAGCTCTCGCCCGCCAGACGCGCGATAACCAGGCGATCGCGCTCACCGCGAGCGGCGCGAAGCAACAGGGACCCGTGATCCCAAAAGATCGGCTTGCGGAGACCCGACGTGGAACCGCTGGTCTTAAAAACCTCGCGCCCAACGCGCACAAAGGGAGCCGAGACGAAGCGCATGGGATCCTGCGCAAGATCGTTGCCATCGATTAGAGGAAGCGCGCCCAGTTGATCGGCGCTTTGGATGTCCTGGGGCCGGAGGCCGCGTTCGCGCATCACGCTCCCATAGAACGGGACGGTGTCATAGGCGTGCTGGATCAGGGCGCGGATCCGCCGTCGTTGCAGTTCCTGGATGTCTCCGATCGGCCAGTAAGGAATTGCGCGCTCGCGCACGGCGAGGCTCGCGACCGCGGCAGCGTTCTGGAGGTGAGAGAACCGGCGCCCAGGCGTCGAGGCTTCTCTTGCTCGGGTACTAGCCTCGATCCAATCGCTCAAGCTCACGGCATGCTCATTGCAGTGTAGGGATTGCTAGGGAATACTTCGCCCGTCCGTTTTGGCCATCTTATCACGGCGCTAGCCCCACCCGGGCTCGTTGCGCGATGCAGGTATACCGGCTAACCTGAAGCCCATGAACGAGCTCCCGCGCACTATCGTTGTGGAGGAGCAGGGGACTGGCGCGCTATTGGGCTTCGTCGCGATCGACTCCACAATTGGCGGGCGGGCGCGAGGCGGACTGAGGATGATGCCCGACGTCTCCCAGGACGAACTCGGGAAGCTGGCCCGTGCGATGACCCTGAAGTACGGATTTCTGGGATTGCCGCAAGGTGGAGCGAAAGCGGGTGTCCTGGGTGATCCGGAAAGTGGAGCCGAAGTGCGAGCAGCGGCGCTGCACAGGTTCGCAAGAGCCATCCGGCCGCTGGTCGCGAGGCGAGAATACGTGCCCGATTCGGACATGGGCACCAGCGGCGCTGAGATCCAGCGGATGCTGAAGAGCATCGGAATTCCGGTATCGCGCCGGGAATATCGAGGGGATCATTCCGGAGACTATACGGCTGGGACGGTTTTCGAATCGGCGCGGGCTGCGGCCGCCGTGGAACGACTCAACCTGGAGGAGTGCAAGGTGGTGATCGAGGGCTTCGGCAAGGTGGGAAGGCCGCTGGCTGAGATGTTCGCCGGCGCCGGGGCGCGAGTGGTAGCGATCTCGACAAGCTTTGGCGGGCTCTACGATCCACGCGGACTGGACATCGCCACGCTGGCCGTGCGGGTGCGCGAGATGGGCGGCGCCGCTGTGGCGAAATACGACGCGTGCGAAAAGGTTGAAAATTCACTGCTGAAGGAGATCCCCGCCGACATCTTCTGCCCCTGCGCCCGGCACGACAGCGTGCAGGCGAGCGACGTGGCGGGAATGCCGGCCAAAATCCTGAGCTGCGGGGCCAACAGCCCAATCACGCCGGAAGCCGAGCAGTTGCTGTGGCGGCGCGGGTCGGTGTGCGTACCGGACTTCGTGGCAAACTGCGGGGGAGTGCTGGGCGGGACTATGGAATTCTGCGGATGGAGGTCTGGGGAGATTCTCGCGTTCTACGCGCAGCGCTTCAGGCCCGCGGTGGAACGCTTGATCGCCAGCGCACGAGAGACTGGAAAGCCCTTGCGGGAACTGGCGGAGCATGTCGCCCTGGAGCGTTTCCATCAAGTGAAGCGGAGAGCCGAGCAGCCGTCCGCGGCAGGCCGGTGTTTCAGCGCGGGAGTAGCCTTGTACCGTGCTGGATGGGTTCCGGCGCGGCTGATGCGCGCGCTGTCGAAAGGTTATTTCAACGACAGGTTATTTTAACGGCCGGGTGCGCTGAGATCTGGCACGGCGATCACGTCGATTCCAAACAGCGCATCCAGCGAAGGCAGCGATTCGAAGGAAACCAGCGTAGTCGCGGGTGGATGGTCGGAACTCGTTTGTCCCGATTGGATGGCCAGAACGCGGCGGCTCAATCCGCTCGCCGTTACGTAAAGATGCGACATCACGACGCGATCGAAGCGCGTCCTGAACGTTGCCAGCGTTTTACCCAGCCGCTCGAAAGCCAGCTTGAAGTCGCTGTCCTGATTTCCGAACGCCAGTTGAGTGCCTGTGATGATTACCTGCGGGCTCGAGACCAAAGCCATTTGCGAATTGCTCGACGATGCCGGTTGGGCCAAACGCGCAGTGGCTTCGCAGGCAGCTGCGGGGGTGATGGGGCTGCGTTGCATTTGCACATGGTTGAGCGCGGCGCCGGGGAAGTCCGCGGCCATGGCTTGTTGGGTGTCGCGCTGATCATCCAGAGAGCTGACGAAGCAGGTGACCAGCAGCGCTTCGGAGGGTTTTATACCGACGGTCGAGAGTTCGCTCTTCAGCTTGGCAAGCGAATCTGCTACGCTCGACGCCGGCTGAGCCGCAAGAAAGGCAACCCCCGCGGGATTTACCACTTTGCGATCGGCTTCGGTGGCCTCGATCACTATCTGCGCTCCTTCGAGCGGCAGCGCGCCCACTTGCGCGACGCTGAGCGCCGGAAGCGGCAGATGTTTTTCCAGGAACATTTCGCCGGCAATCTCACCGATGCGCCGCAGATCGCCCGAGCCCGCGACGAAAGCTCGCAGTTTCACGATGGTTCCGCGATTGGTCCGCAACAAAGCCTTCAATGCATCGCGCGTCTGCTGCGAAAGCAGGCCCTTGGAAGATAGCGGGGACACCTGATAGGCCAGGCGCGCGGTTTCAGTCGTGACGGCGGCGGGCAGTTCAGGTGACGGGGGCGGAGCTTGCGTGATCTCATCGCCCTTCTTTTTCTTTTTGCCCTCCGGCGCCAACACGGGAATGTAGCCTGCGTCCGATTCCGGCTTCGGGTTCTGCGCTACGCCGCTCCCGGCCACGAGCGCCAGCAGAAGAAAGCACAACAGTGGAGTGCGGGGAAATTGCATTACGGCTTCGAGACCTGATTCTAACAAAGGCAGTAACATGAATATTGGCCGTCACGTTCGTATCCCCGGCGCACACACGCACCGCGAATTTCACGCGCTTCGCCTGGGGTGTTCTCGGCTGGAACCTGCTGGTGGTTTTGTGGGGCGCCGTGGTGCGAGCCAGTGGATCCGGTGCTGGATGCGGCAGCCACTGGCCGCTGTGCAATGGCGAAGTTGTTCCGGTGGCCCCGCGCATCGAGACCATCATCGAGTTCACGCATCGCGCCATGAGCGGCGCGGCTTTGGTGGGCGTGGTTGCGCTGTGGCTGTGGAGCCGAAACAATTTTTCGCGGGGGCACCGCGCTCGCAAAATGGCCCTGGCGTCGCTCGTGTTCCTGATCACGGAAGCATTGCTGGGCGCGGGTTTGGTGCTGTTCAACTATGTGGACAAAGACGCGTCGGTCGGACGGGCGTTCTATCTCTCGCTGCATTTGGTCAACACGCTGCTGCTGTTGGGCGCGCTAGCGCTGACGGCCTGGTTTTCGCGCGATGAGCGAGGCCGAGGGCAGCGTTCGTTGCTGGTAACAGCCGCGCTGCCGATCGCGGCGCTAGTGATCGTCACGGGCGCAATTGCCGCACTGGGCGATACCTTGTTTCCCGCGACGTCGCTAGCCGAGGGCTTTCACCAGGATTTTTCGGGCGGGGCCAATTTCCTGCTGCGGCTGCGCGTCCTGCATCCGGCGTTGGCGATTCTGGCGGCGGTGTACTTCGTCGGGATGTCCATCTCGATTTTGCGGACGGGCCAGTCACGACTGGCGATCTGGGTGCTGATCCTGGCGCTCGCGCAACTCGCCGCAGGCGCGATCAATGTCGTCCTTCTCGCGCCCATTTGGATGCAGATCACGCATCTGTTGCTGGCGGATTCGCTATGGATCGGATTGGTGCTGCTGGCGGTGGAAGCCCAGCCGCTCTCGCGTCCATGACCCTCAGCCGGTTGGCAGCCGCCTTCGATCATCTCTACTCCGAGCCTCGCATGGCTTTTCTGGAACGGCTGGTGGTGTGGGTCAGCCTCGCCGGATTCGTTGTTCACCTGGGGCTGGTGTTTCTGGCTTCCAATCTTTCCGCACCCCCGCCCCTGATCGCCTCGGCAGGGACCAACTATCTGGCAGCTATCTATACGCCGTTCAGCTACATCCTCTTTTACGAAGTATTGATGCTGATCGTGGCGTTGCCGCAATCCACTACCCGGTCCATCGCGAAACAGTACGAGATCGTCTCGTTGATCTTCGTTCGGAATTTCTTCCACGCCATCGCTGAGCTCCAGGGCATCGGCAAAATCACCAACCTGTCGCCCGATGTCGTGCCGGTGTTCGGGAACTTGAGCGCCGGGCTGCTGATGTTCCTGCTGGTGACGATTTTTCTGCATGCGGCGAAGAGTGGAGAGACGGCCGCGCCCCAGTCAGAATCGGCGGAAGTGGCGGCCCTGGTTACCAGGAAGAAGATCATCGCGCTGGGGCTGACGATTCTTTTAGCAGCACTGGCGGTACGGAGCGTGATCGACTATCTTATGGAGATCTTCAAGGTGATCTACAGAAACGCGACCCCTGCGGCCGATTCGAGCGGATCCTTCTACACTCAGGTCTTCATGGTCATGATTTTCACGGACGTGGTGATCGTGATTCTGTCGCTGGTGGTTTCCGATCGCTATGAGTTAGTCTTCCGCAACGCGGCGTTCGTGATCTCCACCATCCTGATCCGCTTTTCGCTGACTGCCGGATGGCCGTATGGCGCACTGCTGGCGTTGATGGGAATGACTTTCGGAATCTTGACCCTGTTGATTTACAACTATCACCGGCGCATCAACGACCATTGATCCACGATCCTTTGCGCCAGCGCCGCGTGATCGCGGCCCAGATCGTGCCCTGCGCCCTCAACTTCCATCAACTGAACTGGCGCCGGAATCAACTGGATGGCGCTCCGCATTTCATCCAACGAACCAAACGGATCGCGCGAACCGTGTACGAACAGCACCGGCATGCTCAACTTCGGGAAGTGCGCCGTTCGCAACTGCGCCGGCTTACCCGGCGCATGCAGAGGATAGGAGAGCAGCAGCAATCGATCCACAAGGCCGGGAAACTCCGCCGCCAGCATGCTCGATTGCCGGCCGCCATAGGACTGCCCGCCGAGCCACACTTGCTCCGGATTTTTCTCGCGGAGCTTCAGGATTTGCTCCCGCAAACCTTCCCGATCGCGGGCCGCATCACCGGGACGGGGTGGCCCCTTGGGGCGCTCCTGTCGAAACGCCAGATCGTAACGCAGGACCTCGACATCATGCTCCGAGAAAGCGTTTGCGAGCGCCACCAGCAACGGAGCGTTGCGGTTCGATCCAGCGCCGTGGGTGAGTAGCATTAGATTCATACAAAAACAGAAAGGGCCGTCTCACGCGGACGGCCCCTCTTCCAAAATTTTGCGGAAGGTCCCTGTTACGGCTTCATGACATTCTCGGCCTGCAGTCCCTTGGGGCCCCGCTTGACCTCGAACTCCACCTCCGAACCTTCTTCCAGAGTGCGATACCCATTCATCTGGATTGCACTGAAGTGAACAAATACGTCATCGCCGTTGGCGCGCTGGATAAAACCATAGCCCTTCGCGGCGTTAAACCATTTCACAGTTCCTTTTTCTCTCACTGCTACATTCTCCTAGCTCTGATGCCTGTGCACCTATGCGCACAGTCTTAAGATAAAACTGGACCATGATATCACACGACCAGCCGGGTTCCGCAACAGGGAAATGCGTATGGTTTCATGGGATTGGGGGCCGAGCACATTCGTGAAGAATCCTCTCCGCACACGCCTGTTCGCCTGGTGGTATTTCACTATCGCCGGCGGTTTCCTGTTGCTGGCCATCAACCGCTGGCTGCTCGAGCAGCGGGCTGGATTAGTAATCGCGCAACTGGCTGCCGCAGCGGCGTTTCTGTTGTTTGGAGTGATGGCCTGGAATTCTGAGTGAGCGGGTAAGCGGATTTATTTTGTGCGGTTTAGCCCTAGTGCTCGAATGCGTTTGTGGAGGTTTGTGCGCTCCATCCCCAAAGCCCGCGCCGCGCCCGAAACGTTCCAACTGGTCTCTTCAAGAGCGCGCAGGATGTGCTCGCGCTCGGCCGAAGCACGCGCCTCTTTGATATTGGAGCGTGGCCCGGACTCGCCGGCCAGGCGGATCTCGACCGGTACCGAATCCGGCGTGATCAGGTTGCCTGGCGTTAGAATCGCCATGCGTTCGACGATGTTGCGCAGTTCGCGCGCGTTGCCGGGCCAGGCGTAGCATTCAAGAATCTCATACGTTTCATCCTCGATCTGCTTGGAATGAAAATTGTTACGCAGGCAGAAGTCTTCCAGGAAGTAGTCCGCAAGAGTGACGATATCTTGCGGGCGCTCGCGCAACGATGGCACGCGGATGGGCACCACACAGAGCCGATAGTACAAGTCTTCCCTGAACTTTTGCTGCGCCACGAGATCGGTAAGATTGCGATTGGTGGCTGAAACCACGCGCACTGCCACGCGAATCGGCTGTTCGCCTCCCACGCGGTGGAACTCGCCCTCCTGCAATACGCGCAGCAGCTTGGCTTGCGAAGCGGCGTGCAGATCGCCGACCTCGTCCAGAAAGATAGTGCCGCCGTCGGCAAGCTCGAACTTGCCCTTGCGCGTGGAGATGGCGCCGGTGAACGCGCCTTTCTCGTGGCCGAATAGCTCGCTCTCGAGGAGGTCGGACGGAATGGCGGCGCAGTTCACTTTGACGAATGGACCGTTGACGAACGGGCTTTCATGGTGGATGTGGGCGGCCAGCAGCTCCTTGCCGGTGCCCGATTCGCCCATGATGAGGATGCGGGCGTCGGACCGCGCGGCCATGCTGGCCTGTTCCACCACGCGAACGAAGGCCGGGCTGGCTCCGATCATTTTGGTGTTGGCGGCTACCAGCTCCCGCAGCCGTTCGTTTTCGCGCCGCAGGCTCACTTGTTCCAGCGCGTTCTTGAGCGACAAGAGGACTTTGTCGCGGCCCAGCGGCTTTTCCAGGAAATCGAAAGCGCCGGCGCGAGTGGCTTCCACCGCTTCGGCGATGGTTCCGTGGCCCGAGACCATAATGGCGGGCGCCATGAACTCGCGCTCGCGCAATTGCCGCAGGAAGTCGATGCCGCTGCCGTCCGGGAGCCGAACGTCGAGCAGCAGCAGGTCGGCGCGCTCGGCCGCTGGCTTGGCTTCGGCGATGCTTCGCGCAAGAGTAACGGCGTAACCCTCGCGCTCCAGGATCAAGCGCAGGGAAGCGCCGATATTGGGCTCGTCGTCCAGAACGAGGATGCGTTTCGCGGCCATGGATCAGGTGTGTTCTACGGCTTGGGATGCGGCAACCGCTCCCTCACGGTCACGGCTCAGTTCTGGCGCTTCCGAGCCGCGCGCGTTAGCAAGCGGTATGCGGGACGCCACGTTACGCCACTGGAAGCAACACACGGAACGCGGCTCCTCCGAGCTCGCCCGGAACCAGCAGGATATCTCCGCCCGCCAGCAATGCGCTCTTACGCGCGATGGACAGTCCTAGCCCCATGCCGCCGCGCTTGAACGATATGGAGGGTTGAAAGAGTGAACTGCGCGCCTGCAGACTGACACCTGGCCCTGAGTCGTGGACTTCGATTGTAATCTTGTCGCCCGCGCTGATTGTCACGCCCAACACCGTTCCGCCGGGAGTCACCGCCTGCGCCGCGTTTTCGAGCAGATTCGTGAGCACTCCCTTCACCAGATCCTCATCGGCGAAGACCCGCGGGTGATCCGGCGCGAGTCGCGTGCTGTAGACCACGTCGGGATGCGCGCTGCGCAAAAACGCGATGCGCTCCTCGATCAGCGAATTGATGTCGATCGCCTTGGGCGAAACAGGCGGCTCCGCTGAGAATTCCGAGAACGCGCGGACGCGACGCTCCAGGCTCACCACCTCGTCAACCACGATCTGCGCGGCCTGCTCGTAGAATTCGCCGCCCGATCCGGATTGCCGCACTGCGATCTCCTCCATGGTCAGGCGAATCGGCGTGAGGGAATTTTTCACTTCGTGCGCCATCTTGCGCGCCAGCGCCTGCCAGCTTTCCAGCCGCGTGACGTAAACCAGGCGCTCTTGCGATTGTTTGAGCTCCTCCGCCATGTTGTTAAACGCTCGCGCAGCAGATCCTATTTCGTCGTTACGGCCTTCGGGAACGCGATAGTCCATATGGCCGGCTGCGACCTCCGATAAACCCTTGGTCAGCTCCTGAATCGGATGGCTGATCCGTTGAGCGAAGTAGAGCAGCGCGAGAAACGTAACCAGCCAGATGGCCGCCGCGAGCAGCAAGTAGGTGTAGGTGAAACCGCGGCGCCAATCGTGCGTGCCGGCCGCGGCCACCAGAGCGCGAGCCCCGGACCATTGTTCGGAAAGCTGCTGCATGGCGATGCCGTTCAACGAAGCAGAATACATGGAGACGCCGTCCCCATGCCGCACCAGATACTCGATGCGGTCACCGTGATTGCCGGTGTGGATGAAGTTTTCAGCTTCGCCGCCCGCAAGAAACTCCTGCACCGCGGGCGGCCAGTTGTCCCGCGCGTTTGCGGCGAATTCCAGCGGATGAACGCGCCCGGCTGTGGCGTCTTGTTTCAACCCTGCACAGGCCCGGCGGTAGAGCTCGAGTCCGGTCTTTTCGAGCGATCGCGAAACCTGATCCAGTTCGTGCGTTGGCGCCAGCGCGAGACTGTAGTTCAGCAGGCGCACAGAGAGCCATCCGATCAGACACAACGGCGCGAGAGTGGCGGCCACGAAGACCAGGATCAGCCGGCTGCGCAGGGTCCTCATGGCTTTAAGCCGTCTAATTGGAACGGAGCCGATTCCACAAACCAACGATCCTGCTGCGGACGCGACGGCCGGCTGAAGATTTCGATCAGAGTGGACAGGCTGATGCCGGAATCAGCGGGCAAAGGCTCTTTGGATTCGGCGGTCCGAATTTCCAGGCGCGCCCACAATGGCTGGCCCGCGGGCAGGCTGGCTTTCGGGACGAAGAGATTTTCCAGGCACCAGGACTCCGCGCCAGCGGCGGAGAGGCGCATGCCAGACCGGTGGAAATCGCGTACACGAACCACCGAAAACTTTTCCTCCCACACATCGTAACTAACCACGAAGCGCTCCAGCGCGCGAGCCACGACGGTGTTCTGTGATCCGGACGTGATAATTAATTGAAAATCGAACGGGACCGCGGCGCCATCGTGCAGCCGCGACAGCGATTGGCCAGTGAGAAAATGCAGGTTCGCAGCGCTGACGCGGATCTCGCCCGACGCTTCGTGGGGAAGCAAGCCCTGCGACGACACAGTCATCGCGACGAGCCCGAACCCCGCGGCTCCCAGGCAAGTGAGCGCTGCTACAAATGTGTGCCGGACTGTCAAAAATTCATTCCCGCTATCAATACCGGCGTGGCGTGGCCATCCCGCAAAGGAAAGGCCAGCGCCAGCAAGAAAGCGCCCTTCTCAAGAACGCCCAGGCCGCTGGATACTCCGACACCGACGGATTGTTTTGCCGCGGGTTGCTTGGCTTGTTCCCAAACCGATCCGGTATCGTAGAAAACGCGCATGACGTGATAACCATATGTGACGGACCCGTATGCCAGCCGGTTTCCGCCGATGGGATCCAGATTGTACTTGTTCCAGCCTAGCAGCATGGCGCTATCGCCGAGCGCAAAACGTTCAAACAGCGGCGCGTGGCCGAGAATGGCGCCCGCGAAGAGGGCAACTTCAACCGATTGTGCATGGCGAGAGTAGGTGTAGCGCGCATGGGCGAGATGGCGCGTGTATGCGAGATTGGTGCCGAGGAGCCTGGTGGCCGCGCGCAGGCTGTAACCTGCGTCCAACCCTTCTTTGTTGCCGCCGGATCCCGTCCAGCGCCGGTGATAGCGCAGAGTATATACCACCGCGTTGGCCGACTCCGGACGCGCGGCCGAAGGTAGATTGCTTAATTGCTCGAAGCTGAGCCCGACGGTGAGCGTCAAAGGCGCCGCTAAAACAAAGGTGGCGCTGGGCTCATAGTTCAGACGGGAACCATAAGCACCAGCGCTGAGGCCAGCCGCGGGGCCGGCTACAAGGGAAGAAGGCCGGGACGCGGCGTCCAGCGCCGCCAACGTCGATGAGTCATATTGATCCTTATACGCATCGAACTCAAAGCCCAGGCGAACGCGTCCGCCGGCCAGCGAGAGCCTCTCATATTTGGCCTGGATGCCGGAATAGGTCTCGATGAGCGCATCGCTGTCGCGTAGCATTTGGAATGTCAGGGCGTTCGAGCCGAGCGTGGTGGTGACTTGTCCAATTCCCGTGAAGCCCAGCTGCGAGTTGTAGATTAACTTCGGAACGGAGGCGTCCACCGCGCCGGCAGCCTGGTCCACATGGATCAAAACCTTCACTTCCTCAGGCGCCGCGCCGCGAGTCAGCTTGAACGTTACCTCGTGCGCGCGCAACTCGGCACGGATTCGCTGCGCCAGGCGGTCCAACGCTTCGGTGTCGACTTTGGCGCCGATGAGCTGGCGGATATCCTCCATGGCAGAGGTGCTGAGTTTGTAGTCGCGCTGATCGACAAAGTTGATGCTCTCGATGGTGTAGCGGGAATTGACGTTGAGGTCCGAAGTGGCGTCGCCCGAGGGCGTTATGGATTGCCCGGCCAGCGTGAAGACGGGCAGGGTGAAGACGGCCAGCACCGGAACCAGAACGAGCTTCATAGGCGTGCGGAATGGCAATCCAAGGTCCAGCCTCAAGCGGCTGGAAACATTATCACTTGTTATCGGCCCAGGTGTGCGAACCCGGCACAGTGTATAACTATGATACCTTTGCGGCTTGGCTGCGTTGGTTGGCCGCTTCCAGCACGCCATCGATGGACGGAACGATCAACTGACGGCGTCCCAGGCGAATGACCCCGCGCCGCGCGAGCGAGTTGAGAGTTGTGGACGTGGTTTCGCGCGTGGCGCCGATCAGGCTGGCCAGTTCGCCTTGAGAAAGTGGAATCGAATACTCCGCCCCGTTCGATTTGGCGCCGAAGGTCTTGGCGAGGTCGGCCATGTAGTAGAGAATCCGGTACTCGACGTCGCGCAAACAGAGCAGCTCGATTTTTTTCTCCAGCTGGCGTTTGCGCGCGGTCAGCAGAGCGGAAATTTCGCGCCACAACTCCGGATGGTCGTCACAAACGCGCACAAATAAATCGCGCGGGATGACGTAAATCACGCCCTCTTGCAAAACCTCGGCGGCCATGCCTCGCGCCGCTTCCGTGCCCAACGCCTGTTCGCCGAACAACTCGCCGGGCGACACAATTTGCAGGATGATTTCCTTGTTGTCGTCCCCTCGCTTGAGGATCTTCACCAAACCGGTCTCGAGAAAAAAGAGCGAGTCCAACGGGCCGCCTTCCGAGTACACGGTTGCGAAGCGCCGGTTGGGCGAGAATTTCGCGACTCCGTCCACATTGATCAATTCGCTACGGACCAGAGACGCGATCGAGATAGGCTGAGAAAGCATTGATCCAGCTTATTATAGTCCGAATGTGAACTGAATTGACATACAAAATGTTAATGATTTGTTTGGAAGCACGCAAATCCTTTGGGTTTCATGTCACGTCGCGAAGACGGGCGGCGAAGCGCGAGCCAGCGTCAAAACCGCGTCGTAGGGATGACCCGTCCAGGGGACCATTCAGAGCAGTCTGGAACTCTTCTAGTTTGGCAATGTAACTTTCCAGGGCCAATCGAATGGCGTCGCGGTTGGTATCGAAAATATCGCCCCAAATATCGAAAGAACTGAGGGCAAGGCGTGTGCTGTCCACCAAGGCCGGTCCGTACACGCGGGTTTGAGGTTCGGGACGGCCTTCCAGAAGCGCGGCCAGCGCGGTGGAAGCCAGTTGCGGTAAGTGCGATGTGAAAGCAACTGTTTGGTCATGGGTTTCCGCATCCAAAATGATGGGAAATGAACCGATTCGCGGGATCCACTCGAGAAATTCGCGCGCGGCCGGGTGATCGAGATCGGCGGGTGAACGCGGTGTGAGCACGTAGGGCCGTCCTTGAAACAGATCCGCTTCGGCCGCTTCGACGCCGCGGCGCTCGCGACCCGCCATGGGATGGCCGCCAAGGAATCGCGCTCGGGCAATCTTTTGATTAGCCGTTTGGACAATTAGCTTTTTCGTGCTTCCCGCGTCTGTGATCAACGCCCCGGGTTGCACCCAGGCATCCAGTTCTTCCAGACAGTCTGCGATTTTGTGGATCGGTTGCGACAAATACAAAAGGTCGGCAAGGCCTGCGGCCTGGCGGGGCGGCAGCGCTTCGTCGATCACTCCGGCGTCCAGGGCCGCGCGAATGGTCTGGTCCGAACTGACGCCGATAATTCGGCCCTTGAACCCGGCTTTGCGCAGAGCCAAGGCAAACGATCCACCAATAAGCCCAACACCGAAGATTGCGACGGTTTCCATGCGAGCCGGCCCTAAACCGTGCGCCCCACCGCCGGGGCGATGATGCGAAGCTGGTTCATCAATTCGGCGAACTGGCCGGGATAGAGCGATTGCGCGCCGTCGCTCAGGGCGTGATCGGGATCGTGATGCACTTCCACCAGCAAACCATCGGCGCCCGCCGCCACTGCTGCGCGAGCCATAGCCAGGACTTTATCGCGTCGTCCGGTGGCATGCGACGGGTCGGCCATGATCGGAAGGTGCGACAACGCTTTTACTACCGGAATCGCCGAGATGTCCATGGTATTGCGCGTGGAGGTCTCAAAAGTCCGAATGCCGCGTTCGCACAGGATCACATCGTAGTTGCCGCCGGAGAGAATGTACTCGGCGCTGAGCAGCAGCTCCTCGATGGTGGCGGAGATGCCGCGTTTCAACATCACCGGCTTGCGCAAAGCCCCCAGCTCGCGCAGCAGGTTGTAGTTTTGCATGTTGCGTGCGCCCACCTGCACGATGTCCACGTATTTGGCGATCAGCGGGATTTGGGTTTGATCCATCACCTCGCTGACCAGCAGGAGCTTGTTGCGGTCGGCCGCTTCGCGCAACAGCTTGAGGCCGTCTTCGCCCATGCCCTGAAAACTGTACGGCGATGTGCGGGGTTTGAACGCGCCGCCGCGCAGGACTTTCGCGCCGCTTGCGGCCACGGCTTGGGCCACTTGGCCGATCTGATCGCGGTTTTCGACGCTGCATGGCCCGGCCATCACCACCACTTGATCGCCGCCAATCTCGACGCCGCCGATCTTGATCTTGGTGCCGGCGGGTCTGAAGTGGCGGCTGGCCAGTTTGTAGGGCGAAACAATGCGGTGGCATTCCTTGACGCCGGGCATGACTTCGAACGCCGCCGGATCGACGTCGCCAACCGGGCCCACTCCGCCGAGCACCGTGTGCACCATCCCGGAGGAGCGATGGACGATGAAGCCCATGGACACCAGACGGTCGATGACGTTTTGGGTTTGCGCCTCTTCGGCGCCTTCTTGCATGACTACGAGCATGGAATATGGATTAGACCTGAGCTTCCAATATAGCGAGATGGCGGGTATGGACGTGCTACCGAACGTCCCCCAACGGCCGAATCCAGATATTTCGGAAGCGCACCGGATCCCCGTGATCCTGCAATCGCAGCGGACCCTTCGGCTCATGCACCACCAGTTTGGGAAGCGCACGATGCACGGTGGATCCCAGAATCTGCGTGTGGTTCTGTACCACGACGCCGTTATGGAACACGGTTACGAATCCGGGTACATCGATCTTGCCGTTTTTGAATCGCGGCGCGCTGTACACGATGTCATACTGTTGCCACTCCCCCGGCGGCCGGCATGCATTGACCAGCGGCGGCGATTGGCCGTAGATCGCTGCAGCCTGGCCATCGGCGTAAGTGAGATTGTTGAAGCAATCCAGCACCTGCACCTCGTAGAGTCCCAGCAGGAATACGCCGCTGTTCCCGCGCTCTTGGCTATCGCCTTTGGGCGGCGATGGAGCACTCCACTCGATGTGAAGCTGGCTATCGCCGAATTCGCCGCGCGTAAGAATGTCGCCACCGCCAGGCAACACCTCCATATATCCATTCCCTACAGTCCATTTCGCGGGCTCTCCCTTTTCCGTGCGCCAGGCGGCGAGACTAGTACCGTCGAATAGCACCACTGCGTCCGATGGCGGCTTGCCGGGAGTCCTGCGGCGTACTGAACGTGCCCGGCGTGATCACCGGCGGACGGGGCGCGCGTCGTCATGGACACGCCAGTTGCTTCCCGGAAGAAATGGAGTGTCGCTGTAACCGGTGGGAGCCTTGGTTGTTCCCGCGGGCGCCGTTTGCGCCACGATCCCTGTTGTCATAGCTATTGCGACAGCTGCTATTGCGATAGCTGCCGCAACGATTCCCAATTTGCACCTCATACCAGGATTGGCTTGACCTCCCCACCCAGGCCTTTGTAACCATTCTTCATGCGCTCCTCGATCATGGCCCAGACCTTCGGATCGCAACCTTTCCATTCCGCGACCGGTCTGTTTCCGAGATAGTGCAGATCGGCGACGCCCACTTTGCTGGAGAAAAAGCCGCCGACCGTGAGATCCCGAAAGGTTGAGAAGAAGGCGGCCCAGGGATGGTCGGCTGTGGCCGCGCGTGCCGGCCAAGCGATCCGGTCAAGGATTTGTTTCTGCTGATCGCGAGTGGCGTCGGCGAAACCAGCCTGAAACAAGCGGTTCGATTCGAGATCGAGCCACTGCAGTCCGCCGAGAATCTGGGCCGTGAAATTCTGGTTTCCGTCCTCGCGATTCCGGAAGTCCAGCCAGTCGTCAATGAACTCGGGAACGCCTGCCTCGCTGGCGCTGCCGCTGGTTTCATCGGCTGGAATGACGAGATCGCAAAGCACGTGCACCGTCCGCCACTGGCGATCGTCGAACACCTTGCGTTGATAAGGCCCATGCCCGGCAGCGGCCGCTTGGCCCGTCAGCGCGGCGACCACGGGCACGGAGCCAATCATCTGAAAGACGCTGCGCCGGCTTATGTCATCCATGAATTGCCCTTTGTTCTATACATGCTCTATACAACGAGATTCCGCTTCTTCACCTGATCGGCAATGTATTCCGATGTGCGCCAGCCTAGCGCGGTGATGGTCAGCGTAGGGTTCTTGTCCGCATTACTGACAAATGGCGCAGCGTCGGTAACGAAAAGATTCTTGCAATCCCAGGCCTGGCAATATTGATTCAGCACGGAGGTTTTCGGATTGTCGCCCATCCTGGCCGCGCCCACCTCGTGAATGATCTCACCGCCTTTGGAAATCCCCCAATTGTCTTCAGGGCCGGACTTATAGAGTACCTTTCCGCCCGCGGCCTCGATGATCTGCTGGAAAGTTTCTTGCATATGCTTGGCCTGGAGTATTTCGTCGTCGCTCCACTTGAAGTGAAAGCGGAGTACCGGGATGCCCCATTGATCGACAGTGCCGGGGTCGATTTCGCAATAGCTATCTTCGTTCGGGATCATCTCGCCGCGCCCGTCCAGGTAGATGTTCGCGCCGTAGATCTTGCGCAGATTGCGCTTCAGCTCGAGACCGTAGCCGCCGCCGAAAATCTGGTCAGACCCGCCTAACGCGCCGGCTCCAGGGATGCCGCGGCCGCCGCCAATTTCGATGTGGTAGCCGCGCGCAAACGGCAGCTTGCCGGACTTCTGCTCCTGATAGAGCCACCACGGCATGTACATGTGCATGCCGCCGACGCCGTCCTCATTCTGCGGCGGCAGATCCTCGAGCAGCGGGAGATGGCCTCCCACCGGCGAACCGACGGTATCCATCAGGTAGCGCCCAACCAGGCCGCTGGAATTCGCGATCCCGTTGGGAAACAGGCTGCTCCTGGAATTGAGCATGATGCGCGCCGTCTCGCAGCAACTGGCCGCGAGCACGACGATCTTGGCATACACCGCCTCATCGCGCCTGGTCTTTTGTCGATGTATGCGACCCCGCGAGCCAAACCATCCGGGCCGACCACCACCTCGCGCGCCATGGCGCCGGTGCGAACCTCGAGGTTTCCGGTCTTCATGGCCGGAAAAATATGCACACCGGGCGAGTTGAAGTTGGCGTTCACGCCGCAACTGCGGCCACATTGAGCGCAGTAGTGGCAAGCGGGCCGGCCGTTCAGGGGCTGGGTCAGGATGGCCAGACGCGAAGGGATACAGGGAATTCCCAGCTTGTCGCAAGTGATCTTGATGACGCGCTCATAGCCGCGCGGCGCGGGCGCCGGCTGAAACTTACCGTCGGGCGTGTTTTCGAGGCCCTCCTTGGTTCCGAAGACGCCGATCAGTTCCTCGGCTTTGTCGTAGTAGGGCGCGAGATCCTCGTAGCTGATGGGCCAGTCGAAACCTTTGCCGTCGCGGCTGCGGGTTTTGAAATCGTATGGACCCATGCGCAGCGAGATTCGGCCATAGTGGTTGGTACGGCCGCCGAGCATGCGGGCGCGCCACCAGAGCCAATCGGTGCCGGGCGCGTTGGTGTAGGGTTCGCCGGGGACCTGCCAGCCTCCGACGAGCGTGGCATCGAAATAGCCGAAGGGTTTTGCCTTACTGCGGGCGGCGCGGTGAGGCGCGTTGTAGGGCCACTGAAACATGTGGGACTGTTTGGTGCAGTCGTACCAGTCGCCCGCTTCGAGCATGCAAACTTTCGCGCCGGAGAGCGCCAGCACGTGCGCCGCGACGCCACCGCCCGCGCCGGAACCGACGATGACGACGTCGTAGGTCTTGGGCTTCGCTTTAACCTGGGGCATACTCTGTCAACAGCCATTATTGCGCGGTATTGAGGGCTTCGCGCCGGGTCCGTTGGGATTGGAGGCGTGCGTTCTGCCTAGACGAAGGCGAAGTAGCCGAGATAGCCGAGACCTGTCCCGATCAGCGCGCCCGCCACAACATCGCTTAGGAAATGCATTCCGAGCAGGATGCGCGACATCGCGATGCTGAGAGCGCAGAAGAACAGCCCGATCGCGAGCGTCGGATAAAACAAAGCCAGCGGAATGGCTACGGCGAAGGCGGTCATGGTGTGACCGGAGGGAAAGGAGAACTGGTCCGGCGGCAGCAGCGTCGCCCAACAGTGCGGCGCGATCTGGCAGGGCCGGCGGCGGCCAGTCAATCGCTTGAGCCAGGCGAACAGCAATACACTCAGAGCGGCCGAGACTCCCGCGGCGCCCAGAGCTTGGAAGCGCGTTTCGCCGCCAAACAGCAGGATCGCCAGGCCCATCGCGTACCACAGCCATCCATCGCCGCCGCGCGTGGAGCTGATGACGTACAGTCGCACCCAGCGTGGCGCCACCCAGTTATTGGCACGGCGCATCACACTATAGTCGCCTTTCGTGATTAGGCTGCGCACCATCCTATATTGAGTGTAGCGCTCCCCCAGTTACATTCTGTTGAAGAAATGATTTCGGACCCATGTTGACGATGGTTTGGCGAGTTTTATTAAAACATTCTTGACGCCGCACGTAACTGTGACAAACTGTTCTTTGCAACTCTACTAAGCGCCTGGATTTCATGTTTTTTGACGCGGGAGGCGGGCATCGGGCGGCGGCGAATGCTCTGAAAGCCGTGATCGAGCAGCAAGAGCGCCCGTGGGAAATCCGGCTGGTGAATCTGCAGGAGATTCTCGATCCCCTCGACATTTTTCGCAAGTATACCCGCATTCGGATGCAGGACGTATATAATCTACTACTGCAAAAGGGTTGGACTCTGGGCTCGGCGCAGATGACGGTGCTGATGCACGGGCTCATCCGCATGTACCATGGCGGCCAAGTTCGGCTGCTCACCGAATTCTGGAAGCACGGCGAGCGTGATCTGGTGGTTTCGCTGATACCGAATTTCAATCGCGCGCTGCGCGAAAGTTTGCCCGCGACGCCTCTGGTGACTATCCTGACGGATCTCGCCGATTATCCGCCGCATTTCTGGATTGAGCAACAAGACCAACATCTGATTTGCGGAACGGAGAAGGCGGTGGAGCAGGCGCGGGCTCTAGGGCATCCTGACTGACGCACATCTTTCCGACGTCCGGGATGATTTTGCGACCGAGTTTTTATCAACCCGTCACAGCGGATCGCGCGGCGGAGCGAGCGAGGCTTGGTTTCGATCCCGATCTGCCGACTGGTCTGGTATTGTTCGGCGGACAAGGATCCAGCGTGATGCCGGAGATTGCCAGGCGCGTGACGGCGGTCCCAAAGCTCAATGCCCAGTTCATCTTCATTTGCGGGCGCAACAAGAAGCTGGCCCAGCGTCTGCGCGGCATGGACCACTAAGTTTCCAAAGTATGTAGAGGAATTCACTAGCGAGATTCCCTACTATATGCACCTGTCCGATTTCTTCATCGGCAAACCGGGACCCGGAAGCATCAGCGAAGCTGTCGCCATGCGTTGCCCGTGGTGGTGGAGCGCAATGCATGGACGCTTCCACAGGAGCGCTACAACACGGAGTGGATTCTCGAGAAGCAAGTGGGAGTGGTGTTGAAATCGTTCCGCGAAATTGACGCCGGGCTGGCCGAATTCTTGGAGCCGGCGAATTTCGCCCGGTTCCGCGCCAATGCGGCGGCGATCACGAATCGCGCGGTTTTCGAGATTCCCGAAATCATCGAGGCCTTGATGGAGCGTGATGCGATGCAGCGTGACGCGTTGCCGCGGCGAGAAACGCGCTAAGCCCCAGCGCTTCGCCGATCAGGAAGAGCGGCCAGTTGAAAGGATTCGGCCAGCCGCCGGCGGTAGTGTTTCGGAAATCCCAAACGAACGCGAGCACGATGACTGCAGCGCCCGCCAATACTCCTGCCCAGTGCAGCGCCGATCCGCGCAGGCCATCGGAGCGCAGGGCAACGACGCCGCAAACGATCATGCTGAGCGCCACCAGCACCGGCGCCCAAACGGGCCCCACCCAGGGCAGCGGAATAAGAAACAAAATGTCCCAGGTGCTGAGCGAATCCGGCCAGTGAATCAGCAGTTTCAAGAAGGCATAAAAGCTGATATCCCACACCCCGAACGCGATGGCGAAGGCCGCGAACCATTGATGCAGATTGCGCGCCGCGGCTAGAGAAACAGCAGCCAGCATCAGCATGGTGGCGGCTTCGCGTCCAACTTCGATCGCGAGGCGGCGGGGATTGTCCGGCCCGGCATTGGCGAGTTGCTGCGGCGTGATCAGCGGAAACAAATCGTTGGGACGTCGTTCCGGATGAATCCGCTGGCGGATGGGATCGTAGATCACGCGCAAATAAACAACCACGGCGGCTTCGACGTAGCCGAACGAGATCCCGAACAAGAACAGTGCTGCAACGGCGCGGCGCATAGGCTTAGTGTAGGGGGTCCTCCGGCCATGCGTGTTTGGGATAGCGCCGGCTCAATTCGCGCCGCACTTGCGGATAAAGCCGTTGCCAGAAGCCGGTGAGATCGGTGGTGGTTTGCACCGGGCGCTTATTCGGCGCGAGCAGATGCACAACCAGCGCGACTTTGCCGTTCGCGATGCGCGGAGTTTCGCGAAGGCCAAAAAAATCCTGCAAGCGGGAAGCAATCCAGGGCGGCTTTCCGGTTTCGTAATTGACCTTGGTTTGGCGGCCGCCGGGCAGGCGAATGCGGCTGGGCGCGATGGTATTGAGCAGCTTCGCGCCCGCGCAGTGTTCCAGGGAAGAAATCAGCGAAGCGCCCACGCTCTTCAGCTCGGCGAAACTTTTCAAGCCGTGACACAGTTCGCGAAGAGCGTCTTTAACATCCAGCTTCGGGATCGGGGCGTGCTCGGAAGCGAAGGCGATGCGGGCCAGGCATTGCTGGAGTTCCTGCGGATCAACAAAATGTTCGATGCCCGCGTCGATGGCACGTTCGGCCAGGAGCGCGGCGGCTTGATCGGGATCGGGTGCGCCGCTCCGCGTTTCTTCGATCACGAGATTGTCATAGAGCAGAGCGCTTACGGCGTCCACCCGGTCGGCTGTCCGATTCCACTCCACGCCCGCCCGTTCGGTTACCCGATCGGGAAAAAGGTCAAGAAGCCACGCGGGTTCGATCGCGCAGTAGAGCCGCACCAGCGGCAGCGCATTCTCGCTGCGATTCTCGATGTCCAAAGCCACGAGAAACTCGACGCGCGCGTCGCATGCCAATGTCGCCGAGCCTCCGGACGCGAGCAGCAATTGATTGTCTTTGCGGCGGCGCGCGACGCGATCTGGAAACGCGTGGAGAATCGCCAGACCCAAGGCACGGGTTGACTGTTTCGAGGGACGCGCGATGCGGCGAATTTGCTCGAAATGGCGCTGCGTCGGCGCATCGAACGGCGAATCGAGCAGCGCCATCAAATCGCAGTTCGGCGATCGTGCGCCCGAGCTGAGAGCCGCCGCGGCACGGCAGACATCTTCGCCGGGGTCATCGATCAGCATTCTTGCCAGGCGCGGATGCAGCGGATAACGGGCCATGCGGCGCGCACAATCATCGCTGGCGCGCAGAAGCTCGAGCAACTCTTCAGCGCGGCCGACAGCAGCATCTGGCGGAGGGTCCAGCCAGTCGAGTTCCCGCGGGTTCGCGATTCCCATGGCGCGCAGCGTCAGACACAACTCGGACAATTCGCGGCGCAGGATTTCCGGCGGATCCTGATCGCGGCGGCGGTGAAAATCATCCAGCGTATAAAGCCGGATCACGCGGCCTGGCGCCGTGCGCGCGGCCCTTCCAGCACGTTGCGTGGCGGACGCCTTGCTGATGCGCGCGATCTCGAGTGTTGGCAGACCGGTCCAAGGCGAGTCGCTCGACATCCGCGCCACGCCGCTGTCGATGACGCACGTGACGCCTTCGACGGTGATGGAACTTTCGGCGACGTTGGTGGAGAGAATCACTTTGCGGCGCGGGGCAGGAGAGACGGCGCGATCCTGCTCGGCGGGTGAAAGATCGCCATAGAGCGGCAGGACGAGAAGATCGTGACTGGCGGCTAGTGGCTGGCATTGGCGGTGGGTTTTTCGAATCTCAGCGGCGCCTGGTAAGAAGACGAGCACGTCGCCGGCTGGCTCCTGCGCAATGAGAGTTTCCAGTGCGGAAGCCACTTGTTTTTCAAGCGGCGCCGCAGAATAGGGCTGATAGCCGATGGCGAGATCGAACAGCCGTCCTTCGGATCGCAGCACCGGACAATCGCCCAGGTAGCGCGCGACAGGCGCGGCATCCAGCGTTGCCGACATCACCAGCAGCATAAGATCCGGACGGGCGGTGCTTTGCAAGCGGCGCAGCAGCGCCAGCGCGAGATCGGTTTCGAGATGCCGCTCGTGGAACTCGTCGAGCACCACGGCGTCGACGCCCGAGAGCAGCGGATCGGAGATCAAGCGGCGCGTGAGGATGCCTTCAGTGACAAAACGGAGCCGCGTGCGCGCGCCGGTCACTTCTTCAAAGCGAACCTGATAGCCAACCGTCTGGCCGAGCGGCTCGGACATTTCTTGCGCCACTCTGCGAGCGGCCATTCGCGCGGCTAATCTTCTGGGTTCGAGAACCAGGACATTTCCGCGCACCAGACCGAGCAAGGCCGGCGGAACTCGCGTAGTTTTCCCGGCGCCGGGCGGCGCTTCGATGACGAGATTACGAGAATTGGCGAGCGATTCGCGGATTCGCGGCAGCAGGCCGTCGATGGGAAGTTCGCCCGTTACGGCTTCTTCTCCGGCGGCGGCGCTTGGGGCGTTTTGGATGAATCGTCGGTGTCGTACTTGATCTTGGTGTCGCTCTTGAACTGCTTGTAGTCTTCGTACTTCACAGTCATTTTAATGCGCTGATCATTCTCCTTGAAATGCAGCGTGGTGTTGGCGATGGTGTAGGTGGGAAACCAATTCTTGCCGTCGATCTGCTCGCGGTAAGTTTCAAACTTCGGATATTGATAATCGCCGTGAGTTATGCCGACGCCGCGGCCGTAGCTTTTGACAATCTGCAAGTCGCGATCGTCCACCCAAACCTCGCCCTCGAAATAGCGTTTGCCCGATTCCAGCTTTTTCGGCTTGACCGCGAAGGCGTAGCACGAGACTTCGTCCAACTGATCGCGGCCGAGATAGCGGATGTAATATTTCGGCACCTCAGCGGTGGTGAGAACGAACGGTTGCACGTCCCGAAGGTCCTGCATGTCGCCGGGGTCGAGTTGGATGGCGGTCAGAGTGCTCACCGGGGCGTAGGCCACTTTCTCGACGCGCTGTCCGGACGGAGTGAAGACGATGTCGGTGACTTCTTCCCACTTGCCGGTGCTATTGCCGCTATCATCCAAAGTCATAACGCGCGCCGTCTGGCGGTAGGTGTAGTTACTCCGCGCCTGGGCGAAGTCGGCCTCCTTGGCCGCGAACTTCGCGATGATGTCGTCGATTTGGGAGGGGTTGGGATCGGCGGCGGTCGCGGCGAAACCAGAACCCGCTAGCAGGAGGAAAGTCAGAACGAAACGCATGGTTGCCTCTTGCCTTAGTGTAACGCTGGAGTGGGTGGTGGGTTGTAGGCGGTAGGTTGTGGATGCCTGGTGCGTTAGATCCGGCGCATGACGGCGTCAGCAGTATCGCTGGGCTTGGTATTGAAGCAGAGTTTCGCTTGTGGCGCGTTCGCATGTACAACGTTGATCAGCTTTTCGAAAAGCATAAAACTGCTGGGGATCACACGAATGCCGGCTCCGATCAGCACGCAATCATAGGCCTTCGCTCTTAGTTTGTTCTCCACCACGCGCTTAGCCGTTGCTCCCAGATCGGTCAGGCACAAATCCGATTCGTAGCCGAGGTCGCGCAGGCGCTGGTTGTCAGCGAGCAGCGCCGACATCACTCGGTCAGCGGTAAGGTTCTGCGGCGCGAAATCGGGACTGGAGAAATCGATCACAGCCGGATCGATACCCACCAGCAGGACGTTTTTCTTGTGTTCCACAGCCACTACTTCCGGCGCACGCCGGTTAGTTCTCCCTCCACCATCTTGATGCGCAACTCGTTCACGCCCTTTTGCGGGTCGCGAATGAATTGGTAGATCGTGCCAGTGAGCGAGAACGAAGTTTCCGACAATGCATCCAGTTTTTGCTTGCCTTGGTTGGCGTAGTTCAGGAACAAACCGTTTTCCTCAGCGAATATCTCCACAAGCGAAGTTGTTCCGTCGGGCTCTTTGACATCGTAAGAACCGGCGTAGGATTTCAGGATTTCCGCCGGAACCTTTACGTCAATGGGGGTGGCACTTGCCGACAGATGCGAGCGATCTTTTTCGTTTTCAGCGCAGAAATATTCGAGCATCTCGGTGTCCGTAATCAAGTTCATGTGAATGGGCACGGTAACCGGTTTGGTGAACACCTTGGGATCGTCATAGGTCACCTGAAGCTTGATGTGGCCAAAGTCGGTGCGCTGGTAGCGCTCGGTCACGTGCAGGTTTTCGGTGTGGGGATAGCCGGTGCCGTCCAGCCAGGTCCTTTCGTTATAGCCGTTGCTTTCGACGACCAGCGTATCGCCCTCCCAACGGCCCACCGAGTACCCCATCCAAGCCGGGTTGGGATCCTTTTCGAGTTGCCGCCCATCCATGAAGATTTCGCGATGGGTGAGATCGTCATTCAACATCGCCACAATGCCCGTCGCCTGAATGATTCTGGACTGACGATAGGGCGTAATAGCGTATTCGGGGCCGGCAGGAAGGCACTGGCTGATCATACTATCCTTGCTGAAGCCCTTTTTCCGTTCCTCAAAAAGAGCTTTGGCCCAAGGCTGCACCACACCGGGTGGCTGATCGGCAGCGATGTTATTGTCGTACTTGTCTGATGCCTTGCCCCACAGTCCCGAAAAATCGGGCTTGCCAGCGGCGGTTCGCGGCGTCGGCGCCTTGAGGTCTGGTTTACCGTCGGCGGTGCGCGGAATACCCGGAGTTGGCAGGTGTAGCCATTGCGCGGCAAGAGGCATCGCCAGCGCGAAAACCGCAAAACGAATCATCGGCCCGTCCCCCCTCGACGCTCTGATATGCGTGTTCCAGCCAGTGTAGCGGATCATTGACATCAAAGGACGACATCCAAGGGCGCCTCGCCCGGTGGGCGGCGCGCCGCGGGTGTATAATCGCCTGCACTGGAGGCGCCATGCGAAAGTGCTTCATTGTTGGAGTGCTATTGGCCTCGGCTGCGGCCATGTCCGGATTTCAGGGGACGCCGAGATGTTCGGCGGTGGATCCCGAGACGGCTAAGACGGGCGATACGGTGAACGCCACTTGCGCGAGCGCTGACAAAACCCCGGGGGTCGAGTTGTATCTCACCGACGGCAAGGTGGACACGAAAGTCGCCATCACAGAGCAGAGCGGCGATAAGATCAAGTTCCAGGTTCCTACCATCAAGCCCGGCCGGTATCATCTGGCTTTTCTGACGGTGAACAAGGCATCGATCGTTGAGCAGCCGGTGGTGTTGACGGTGGAGTGAAGAGAGCCGGACGAGGGCGTCCGGCGCAGACGAGGGCGTCTGCCCCACCTTACGGGCGCGGGACCGAGATGGTGATCGCGCGGAACTTCAGACCGCCGGTGTGGTCGCCTTGCAGATACAAGGGGCCGGGCTCGGCTTCGCGGCTGTCGAGCGCGCCGCCGGTGATGCCCGGGATCTCGTCGCCATCGATGATGAGCGTGCCGTCCCGAACCACGATGACGTTGCGGCCCACCAAGGTCACGTCGTAGCTCTCCCACTCGCCTGGCCGCGCGGCAACTTCCCTCGCCGGAGCGATGAAGCCGTAGATGGACCCCATGGCGTGAAACGCGTCGTTCTTGCCCGGCGGCTCGTACTCCACCTGCACCTCATAGCGTCCCCGCAAGTACACACCGCTATTGCCGCCGCTGGGGCAATTGTATTCGATGTGCAGTTTGAAATCGCCGAAGGTGCGTTGGGTGCGAAGATTTGCGCCGGCGCTTTGGTTTCGAAGCTCGCCGTTTTCGGCCACCCAGTGATTGTCGGACGCCTGGTCGGGTTCCCATCCGGAGAGATCGCGCCCATTGAATAGGGGCTCGGGAGCAGTCCAGGCTTGGGGAGGTTTGCGATCCAGCAGCGGCGCCTGAAGACCAGCGACCTCACCCCCGGGCGATTGTCCCTGGAGCTTGCGATCTTTTACTGTCAGATCCCAGCGGCCGTCGCCAGATGACTGAGGATCGACGAACGTCAGGTGCGATCCTTCCACCTTCGCCGCGCGCGCGGCATGCGCGCTTCCAGTGCGGCCGACTATGCGTATAGCCGCGGTGGCGCCCTCGTCAGCGAACTCCATCCAGGATGGATAGGCGCCGTTCTTCGCAGCGATGGTCAAATCCCAGCGGCCCGCGAAGGGTGAGCGCGCGTTCGCCATGACGTTGGGGAGCGTGACGTGGGGGAGAAAGACGCAAAGAAGCAATGCGATCACCAACACGGCTGCGCCACAAGCCCGTTGCATTCGTGTTCTAGTTTATCGGATTCGGAGCCACCTTCAGGTGAGAATAGGATTGAAACCTAATTCGGCGGGAGTCCATCCTAGATTTAGTATCCGTCCTCGACAATTCCCATGCTCATCCGTGCGCGATCATGCGCTCTTCTCATTTGTGCGTCCGCTTTATTCACACTCACTGCCGAAGCTCAGCAGGACCGCATCGGGGTGCGGATTGGCAACAGTCCCACGGTGCCGATTCCCGGCCACGTACAGGCAAGGGCGCGGGCGGCGGTGAATCAAGGACCCGTCGGCTCGTCCTTTGTTCTGCCTCTCATCACGATGTACTTAGCGCCGTCGTCCAGCCAGGCAAGGTCGCTCCAGCAGCTGCTGGCAGGCCAGCAGGATCCCAGTTCGGCGAACTACCACAAGTGGCTGTCGCCGGAACAATACGCGGATCAGTTCGGCGTCAGCCCGAACGATATTAATCGCATTACGGCTTGGCTCCAGTCGCAAGGCTTGCAAGTGAAGCGTGTGGCGCGCAGCCGCACGTGGATCCAATTCAGCGGCACGGCCGGGCAAGTTGGGGCAGCGCTGCATACGCAGATCAATCAGTATCTGGAAAACGGCGCGGTTCACTACGCGAACGTGAGCGATCCATCCATTCCCGCGGCGCTGGCCGGAATGGTGCGCGGATTTTTCGGGTTACACGACTTTCGTCTTAGGCCGCGCTACGTGCGGCGGACCACGCCTGCCTATACGGGAGGCCAGGAGGGTCACGAGATTGCGCCGGACGACTTCGCCACCATCTACGACATCGCGCGTCTGTACTCCGCGGGCATCGATGGAACGGGCCAGAAGCTGGCGATCATCGGTCAGACGGACATTGTGCTGTCGGACATTAAAGCATTTCGTTCGATGTATGGTTTACCAGCCAGTACCATCCAGCAGATACTGGCATCCGACGATCCCGGTGTCAGCGAGGGCGATCTCCCTGAGGCCGACTTGGATTTGGAATGGTCCGGCGCCGTGGCGCGGAACGCCACCATCATCTATGTAAACTCCAACGATGTGAACGTATCGCTGACCAACGCCATCGATCAAGCCTACGCGCCGGTGATCAGCATGAGCTACGGGCTGTGTGAGAACGCCGATCTGGTGGATCTGACGATTTATCAAAGCCTGGCGCTCGAAGCCAATTCCGAAGGCATCACCTGGCTCAACTCGGCTGGGGACACCGGCGCCGCCGATTGCGAAGACCTGGACGCCGTGATTGCCCAGGACGGTTTGTCGGTGGACGCCCCGGCCAGCGTTCCCGAAGTGACGGCCATGGGCGGCAGCGAGTTTAACGAAGGCAGCGGCAGTTATTGGAGCAGCGCCAATAGCGCCACTGGGGCTTCCGCGCTCTCCTACATTCCCGAGCGAGTTTGGAACGACACCGACAGTGGCTACGGGCTCATAGGGGGCGCGGGTGGCGGGGGAACCAGCGTCTTCTTTCCGAAACCGGTTTGGCAAACCAGCCCGGGAGTTCCGAGCAACAGCTTTCGCAACGTTCCCGATCTTTCCATCGCTGCCTCGCCCAATCACGACGGCTACTTCGTTTACACCGGCGGCGGGCTGCAGATCTACGGTGGAACTTCCATGGGGGCGCCGGCCATGAACGGAATTGTGACTCTGCTCAACCAGTATTTGGTTTCCATCGGTGCGCAAGCCCAACCTGGACTTGCGAACATCAATCCTGAGTTGTACCGGCTGGCTCGGACCACGAGCGGTGTTTTTCACGATATTACGACGGGCAACAACGAAGTTCCTTGCGTGATTGGTTCTCCGAATTGCGCGAACGGCAGCTTCGGATATAGCGCGGGCCGGGGTTACGATCGGGGATCCGGCCTGGGCTCTCCCGACGTGTACAACTTAGTCCACGCGTGGACCAGCCAGGCTGCGACGGCGGCGGTGGTGGTGGCATCCATCAACCAGAATCCGGTATTCGAACAGTCCACCGATGTGAGCGGTAAGCGCTGGCTGTTCACCGTCACTTTATCGGAGGAGGCGGGCGTCGCAGCCACCGTCACCGGGTTCACCATGAACGGGAAATCCTACGACGTGACCTCGGTGTTCGGGACCGCCGATATTCCAGGAGACGGAGCGATTTCCAGCATCGATTTGAGCCTGGATAATCTATCGCCGCCCACCGATGTCGTGTTCAACTTCAGCGGCACCGATGTGCGCGGCGATGCATGGTCCGAACAAATGACCATTCCGTTTGAGGGCGCGCTAACACCGCTCACTGTAGGCGGTGTCAGCAACGCGGCATCGGGCCAGCAGGCTTACGCGCCCGGCATGCTCGTCAGCGTGTACGGAAAGGCGCTGGGAGATTTTGTGCAATCGGCGGGAACCCTTCCGCTCCCGCAATACCTGGCGGGTTTCGGGGCGACGGTGAACGGCGTCACGGCTTCGCTGTATTACGTGTCGCCGGGTCAAGTGAACCTGCAGATCCCCTATGAGACGCAACCAGGTACCGCGACGCTCACCGTGTACAATCCGTACAACCCGGACGTGGGCGTCGACTACCGGCTTCAAGTGGCGGAGGCAACGCCCGGTATCTTCATGAATAACGGATTCGTCTTCCCACCCTTTTCCAGTGCCGGCCGCGGCGTGGAGACGGCGCTGTACATCACCGGCGATGGTCAAGTGTCTCCGAGCGTAGCCGACGGCGCGTCTCCTGCATCGTCGACGCCGACCTCCCAACTTCCCAAGCCAATCCTCCCGGTGACGGTGACGGTGGCGGATCTGCCGGCGAAGATCGACTTCATCGGCGTTACTCCCGGCTCGGTGGGCGTCACGCAAATCAACTACGTAGTGCCCGCCAACGCGCCGCTGGGCGCGCAGCCGGTGGTAGTGACCGTGGGAATGGCCGCCAGTCCGCCCGCCATGCTGACCGTGACCCAGTAGCGTGATACGCTTCTATGGAAGTCGCGCAAAACGGAGTGCGGCGCGAAGCGGTTCCTGGCCGGTAGGGTGGAGCGCGCCGCACCCTTTGCGCTCTGTCGAGCGAGGATACACAAATGAAACTGTTCCTTCTGATTTTTGCGGTGAGCGCCTTCGCTCAAGGGCAAGCTCCTTCCCAGCCGCAGGCGCTTCCGGACGGCTACGTTGCGCGCAAGGAGCTCACCGCGCGAGGACTCGCGCCCGCCATGAAAGTGAAAGACCTGGGCGCGGCCGGGCACACCTATGAAGTCACCTTCGGCAAGGGCGACGAAGTGGCGTCGGGCCTGACCGAATTCGCCGAGAAGAATCACATCACAGAGGGGCATTTCACCGGTGTGGGCGCTTTCAGTTCCGCTCTGCTCGGTTGGACCGATCCCGATAAGCGCGCCTTTAAGAAAGTGGAGGTCAGTCAGGAGGCCGAGGTGTTGTCGTTTATGGGGAGTATTTCAACGCTCAACGGCAAGCCCTACGTTCACGCGCACGTGGTGGTCGGCCTGCCGGATGGTAGCACCAAGGGCGGGCACTTTCTGGAAGGGCACGTGAGCATTGTGATGGAAGTGTTTGTGACGGACAATTCAGGGCTGGTCACGAAATAATTCCCTTCCGCACCGCGTAGAGAATGAGCTCCGGCACGCTATGCAGATTCAGCTTCTGCAAAATGTGCGTGCGATGCGTGTCCACGGTATAGAGGCTGAGGTTCAGCGCGTTCGCCACTTCCTTATTGGTCTTGCCTTCGGCGACTAACTGCAGAATCTCGCGCTCGCGGGCGGTCAGCAATTCATAGCTGTCGTCGGCTCCTTTGCGCCCCAGCGCCTGGATATAGTCTTCCTGCAGAATCCGGCTGACCTTGGGACTGAAGAAGGATCGCCCTTCCACCACGGCTTGGATGGCCGCGATGAGCTCGGTCTTGAGAGCATCTTTCAGAAGGTAGGCCCTGGCGCCCGCCTTGAGCGATCGGATGACGTAGCTTTCGTCATGGTGCATGCTCAAGATCACGACGCCGGTTTTGGGATATTTTTCGACGATGCGCCGCGTGGCTTCGATGCCGTTCATGTTGGGCATTGCGATGTCCATGATTACGACGTCGGGAGAGTGATCGTGGGCGAGCTGAAGCGTCTCGCGCCCGTCCGCGGCTTCGCCCACCACCACGAACCCGGGCTGCCTTTCCAACAGAAGGCGCATTCCGTCGCGCAGGATGTTATGGTCGTCAGCCAGCAAGATGCGAATCTGCGCCATACGCCACCCCGTCCCATAGCAGATCCGCCGGATGCTCCGGCTCTGGAATCATGACCTCTCGTTGCGGCAACGTCACGCGCAGCAGCGTCCCGCGTCCGGCCTCGGAATCGATTTGAAACGTTCCGCCCAGGTGTCGCACGCGCTCTTCCATTCCGAGCAGGCCCAATCCGCGCACGCGCTTGGGGTCGAAGCCTGTGCCGTCATCCTGCACCGTCACCAGAATCTGTCCGCCGGCGTGCCTGACGCTCACCTGCACGGCGCTGGCCTGCGCATGCTGCGCGCAATTGTTCAGCGCCTCCTGCACCACCCGATACACACAGCTCTTGTGCTCCTCCGGCAACTCCCCGGACATTTCACTGGTCACCCCCACGCGCAAGCCGGTGCGCTTTCCGATCTCGCGCGCCTGCCACTCCAGCGCCGGTAGCAGTCCGAAATCGTCCAGCATGGAAGGGCGCAAAAGCAGGGCCATATTGCGGATCTCGTTCATGCCCTTCTCGGCCACGCCGCGGATGGAATCCAGATGCGCCCGCACTTTCGGAGCCGGGTCCAGATCCAGCAGGTTCTCGGTTTCCATCAACACTGCCGAGAAAGCCTGAGCGACTTCATCGTGCAACTCGCGCGATAAAGCGCGGCGCTCTTCTTCCTGGGCCCGCACCAGGCGCGCCGACAGCTCCTGGAGACTGGCCTGTGAATGCACGCTTTCGCTGAGCCGCCGCTGGACCTCGGCTTCCAGTTTCAGGATGTGGAATATGGTGAGAGCGGCCAAGGTAACTCCGCCCAGCAGAGTGACCGCGAGCATGGCCAGCAGCCCGAGTTGCAGTCGTCCAAACAACTCACCCAGCTTCGCATCGCCACGCCGCAGCGCCTCTTCGTTTAAGGCTTCGATGCGGTCGGCGATTTGAAGCATGGAGGTTCGGCGTGGAACCAGCTCTTCATAGAAGAAGGCGTAGCGGTACTGGCCGCGTTCGCCGGCAGTCCAGGCAAAGGTACGGTCCAGCACCTTCCAATAAGCGTCGATCTGAGAGCGCAAATCCCGGAACGGCGCCGCTTCTTCGGGTTCCAGCGCCGACGCGTAGCTGGTGAGCGCGCTATCTGAATCCCGTCGCAGGCTATCGAGCGCCGCCAGTTGCTCGCGGGCGCCCGATTGTTCCGGCGCGAGCAACGAATCGCGAACGAACGTGCCAGAGAGATAGATGTTGGACCGAATCCGCTCGAGCGTACGATTGCGCGCCAGGAAGCGGGCTTGCAACTGCGTGTCGTTGTTGCGCAGGCTATTGAGAGACAGCAGGGCGCCAGCTTCCGCCGCCGCCATGATGAGCAGCAGGCCGCCAAATCCCGCCACCAGAACCACTCCCGGGCGTTGCCGCATTCTTCCCCCAGTGTATTGCACGGCGCGCGGGGATGGTTCGGCGGCGGGGCGAAGCCACACTTCCTAAGGTAGAACTGAAAGCGAAATAGGGGAATCGCGTCCATCCTGTATCAGGGAAATGGCTCACCGAAATACAGTGACGACGGGATTCTTTAGCGCTCTATCGGTCGATATTCTGTAAATACGAAACCTATAGGAGGCTTTGGATGAAATCACGATTTTTGGCAGGCGCGGCCGTGCTAGCGCTCTCGATGGCGTTCGCCGGTTGCGCGAAGAAGGTGGTTGCAAAGGCTACGCCGCCGGCTCCGACGCCCATTGCGCCCGCCGCCGCGTCCAGATCGGCATCCGCGACCGAGCATTCGCGGCCGTCGCAGGTGGCTTCGAGCACGTCACCTCGTCTGCCCGATGCCGCAACCCGTGCGCGCATTCAGGAATTGCTGGACCGCATCCATGACGCTTATTTTGACTACAACAAGCACACGCTACGCCCGGACGCCGAAGCGGCACTGCGATCGGATGCGCAGACGCTGGCCGACATCATAAAACAATATCCGGATTTCAAGCTCACAGTCGAGGGATTTGCGGACGAACGCGGGTCAGACGAGTATAACTTGGCGCTCGGCGATGCGCGTGCCAAACAAACGCAAGGAGTATTTGTCGACTTTGGGTCTTCCGGCCAACCAACTGGCAGTGATTAGTTATGGCAAGGATAAACCGGTTTGCACGGAGCATGACGAGGCTTGCTGGCAGCAGAATCGCCGCACGCATATCACGCAGACGCAAGCGAGCAACTAAAGAAGAATTCAGAATCTATTGTTTGGGGAGCCGGGCCAGCACACGCTCCGCGGCATCGTTGGGATTGAGCGCCGCGCCACAGAGCTTCTGATCCTGCTTCCATAGATCCTCGGCGAGCGCGAGATTCATGCTCGGCTGCATCCTCCAGATCACGGCGGCGAGGATGGTTTGTGATAGCCTTGCGGGCCGGGTCCGCCGCGTTGCTGCCAGGTTGGCACTGGTCGAATCGAGTCACTTCCGCCTGCAATAGTTCCTTACTGCGCTGGTAGCGCTCGGCCACTCTCAACCCGCGCGCGTTTGGATCGAGCGCCAGCACGCTCTCGATCAGACCCAGTTGCTTCTTGCTCACATCGTCTGTAGGATTCCACTGGATGGCCTTGCGGAAGGCATCGCGAGCGTCCTCATAATTCTCCAGTGCAAGGTCGGCGGAGCCCAGGCCCGCATATGCAGCCGCATTGCGATCGTCGGTCCTGATCACGTCCCGAAAAACGTCCGCGGCCTCTCGAATGGCTCCATAGCCGAGCAGGGTCTGTCCGATCTTGTTCTTCATGGCGGTGTCGCGCGGCGCCGAACCCGCCGCCGCCAACAGCTCGGCGACGGCCCCGGTCTTCTGCCCGGCTTTTTCAAGCAGCGCCGCCAGCTCGAAGCGCGCCTGCATCCGATTCTGGTTTTGGGCCGCCGGCCAGGATCCATCGATCGCCCGGCGGTAAATTCTCACGGCATCGGCGGTCTTGCGCTGCGCCGCCGCGATGCGCGCCTCCGCCGAGATTCGCAAGCACATTCTCCGGGTCGCGCTTCAACAGCGCATTCAAATAGACCGAAGCCTCCGCCGGATGATCGGCCTTGGCTAAGGCGAGTGCCAGGGCCAGCCGGTACTGCGCGTTCCCCGGCGCCCCCGATAGCGCATCGCGGAACTGCTGCACCGCTTCGTCGTCGCGGTCCTGCTGCAGGAACTCGTTGCCGGTATTGTAAGATTCCTGGGCGCGCTGCGATACGCGCCGAACGGTAGTAATAGTTGAGAAATCCGATCACCAGCACTACCGCCAGGCCGGCGGCGATCACTCCGGGTACCAATCTGCGGGAAGCGCGAATCTCTTTGCTGGCCGCTTGGGCCTGGCCTTTTTTCTCCTTTACGCCATAGGCCTGCAGGATGTCGCTGAGGGAGACCACGCCTTTCAGATCGCGGATATCTTCGCGTCCCACCACCGGCAGCACGTTCAACTTGCTTTGCGCCATGCGCCGCATCGCCATGTCCAGCGGATGATCCATGTGGAGATGGGGAAAGTTCTCACCGGTCAGCAACGAGATTGGGAACATTCATCGGGCAGCAGTTCACGCAGCGCGCGGTCGCCCCGCCCTTCAGCGATCTCTTGCTCCACCTTTGCGAGCGTGATCATGCCCGCCAGATGATCCGCCTTCCATGACCGGCCATGCATTGTGATCGGCATCCATGATTTCAGGGCATCTTCCACGCGATCGGTAGGCGAAAGCATGTGTTGCGGCGCTTCGGCTGCGTCGCGCACAATCAGCAGTCCTTGCCGGTAGCGAAGCCCGGACGGAAGATGCATGCCGTCCTGATGCTGCAATGCTTCGTAGATGGGCTCTTCTTGCAGCCGGTAGGAGATATAGTAGCTGATCAGGTTCGCGATCATGAGCGGCACGATGATGGAATAATCGCGCGTCATCTCGAAGATCATGATCACCGACGTCAGCGGCACGCGGACGATGCCGGCAAATAGCGCGCCCATGCCGACCAGAGCGTACGCGCCGACGCCGCCGGTGAAATCGGGCAGGAGCTGGTGGGCCACGGTTCCTACCGCGCCGCCCAGCATCGCGCCGATGAACAGGGCGGGGCCGAAGATGCCGCCGGCGTTTCCGGTCCCGTAGCAACTGGCGGTTGCGAGCACCTTCAAGACCACCAGCAGCGCCATTACTTCGAGTGTCATTTGCCCGTTGAGCGCTTCGCTCACGTGACTGTAGCCGACGCCCAGAACGTCCGGCACGAACCATCCCATGAGACCCACCGCCAGGCCTCCCGCGGCGGGTTGCATCCATTCGGTCCACTTCGGCAGCGCCAGAAAATACTTTCGAATCGCCAGCAGCAGTTTAACGAAGGCCACCGAGACCAATCCGCCCGCGATGCCCAGCACCGCATAGGTGATGAATTCGATCGGGCTGACCAGCTGATAGGACGGAACATGAAACAGAGGCTCGTCGCCCAGCAGCAGGTGCAGCGTGACCCAGGACGTGGCGGAGCCCAGCACGATGGAGCCCAGCACCGGCGCGTGCAGATCGCCCATCACTTCTTCGAGCGTGAACAGCACGGCGGCCACAGGAGTGTTGAAAGCCGCCGCGAGCGCCGCCGCCGCGCCCACGGGGATCAGCTCGCGGATCCGGTTCGGGCCCGAGTCCCAGACGCCGTCCCAGCACCGATGCGAGGCCCGCTCCCACCTGCACCGACGGGCCTTCCCGGCCCAGCGCGATGCCGCTGGCGAGAGATGCCGAACAGCACCCGAACTTGCCGAGCACGGTGCGCAGGCTGATGAAACCGTCGCGCAGAAACAACGCCGCCTTGGTTTGCGGGATACCGCTGCCGCGGGCATTGGTAAAGAAGCGCGAGAGCAGATAACCGGTGAAGAGCGCGCCGCCGGTCGGGATCAGGACGCGCCGCCAGGCCGCGCCTCCGGCCGGATACATGCGCGCGCCAAGATTTTCGGTGACGTAAATGAAGGCCGCGACCACCAGGCCGACCAGCGCGCCGATGATCAGCGTCAGCAGCAGCAGGATTTTGTCTTCGTGTTGGAGAAGCGCCTCGCCGTCGGTCCAATGTCCTAGCCGGCTGCGCCAATTCTCAGAGGAAGGAACGGTAACTGCTGACGGGGACGACACCTTTATCAGAATAACAACCTGCTGGCGGATTCCGCATGTGCTAGCTCGCATGTGCTAGCTGCGCAACAACTGCGGCACGCTATCGAAGTACGGATCGCGGGCCATCAGCGGGAGATCATGCTCCAACGCGAGCGCTGCAATCCAAAGGTCGTTGTCCGGAATTGGTGTTCCAGCGCGTTTGAGTTGGACGAATAAACGCGCATAGTGCTCCGCCGTTCCCGGCGCCGGAGTTAGAATTCCGACCGTGGGTTTGGCCAGAAAGCTCTGGAGAAGAATCTCGTTGCGGTGTTGCTCGGAGCCGCCGTAAAATCCTGCCTTGATCTCGGCTAAGACAATTAGCGGGATCCAGACTTCATCGCATTCGCCCAGCCGTGCAGCCAACTCCGCGTCGCCCTGAAATAGATCGGTGAGGCGGTTGGTGTCGAGGGCAACTCTTACTTCTACTTGTCCCAATCGATTTGGCGCTGGGATGCAATCATTTCATCGAACGCGGGGTCCGGAGTCCAGCGGCCCAACAAATCCGAGAAGTCTGTTTTGCGGGACCGCCCGATGGTGGCTCGCGTCAGCTCTTCGACCACGATCTGATTGAGGCTTCGCTTAAGTTCACCGGGCAAGCCCATAGTCTCGTGGTACATTTGAGCTTTCACCGCCGCGTCGCATGTCCGTACAGATCCTATTGCAGGGCAAGCTGTTGGGTGTCGAGGAGTTCTTGCCATCCGGGCAACCGGACGAGGCCCTCCTCACCGGGCGCCTCCGCTGGGTGAGTCTTCTAAGCGAAACTCTTCCCCGCGCGCTGATCGCCGAGCTGGGACTGTCGAAAATGCTGTTGGGTTCCAGTGGTGGCGATCAGTTTCTGGTGGTTCTTCCTGAAGAGGTGCGGGCACAAGCGGGGAAGTTTCTGGTGGCCGCGCGAGACGGTATTCGCGAGCTCAGCCAAGGTCGCCTGGAATTGTTCTGGGCCATCACCGAGAACCTTGGCGATTGGACGGTAGTCCGGAAGCGTTTGAACGACGAATTCCAGCGCAAGCAAGGGACTCCGCTGGCTGACACCGGCTTGATCCAGGCGGAAGCTGCGTCCGATGCGGGTTCGGCGTATTTCGAGAACTTAGGCCGAGTGTTGCGCGACGCCACCAACGTGGAGTGGTCGCCCGAATCGCCGGCCACTATTCTGACCACCGGCGGAAAGCATTCCTGGACCATCGGGACTTCGCCAGATTCGGTGCCGCTGGCCCGTCACACCGCGCTTACCGGTGACGGACGCGAAGCCGCCACTGCGCCGGTCCTGGCAACTCGAGCCGAGGGTCGTCCGGTGTGGGGTGTGTTGCGGGGCGACGTGGATAGCTTTGGCATCCGCATGCGCCGTCTGCAAAGCATTGAAGAGTATGTGCAGCTCTCGGTGCTCTACAAACAATTCTTCGCGGGCGAAGTGGAAGTGCTGTGCTCGCTGCCTGAGTTCTGGCGCAAAGTGAACTTGCTGCACACCGGCGGCGACGACTTTGCGGTATATGGCGCGTGGGATGCACTCATCGGATTCGCTCGCGAGTTGCAGCGGCTGTTTCAGCGCTTCACCGAGGAACACTTGAAAGAATTTCCGGGGCCGGAAGGCAAGACGATTACCATGGCCCTGGCGCTGGCGCCCGAGTTGGATACTCCGCTCGGCTCGGTGTACGGGCGATCGCGTGACCGGCTGGAAATCGCAAAATCTGCCGATAAGGACTGTTTTTTTCTGCTCGGCCGCACTCTGGAATGGAAGCAGCTCTCCGACGCCGCCGAGCTGAAGGACGAACTTACCGCGATGGTGCGCGAGTTCGGGGTGGCGCCGCAGTATCTTCGGGACCTGTGCGGGATCTATCGTGAAACCCGCCGCGCGCCCGGCGCCAAGCGCGTGGAGCGTCCCTGGCGTTTCCATCGGCGGCTGCTCCGAATCTTAGTTGGTCCACGGCCGGGAAGTTCGCGCTCGCGCGATTTCCAGAAGGCTCGCACCAGCCTGATCGCGGACCTGGTCGGCAAGAACCCCGCGAACCTGAAATTGCGTCCCTCGGGCCGCGTGGCGCTAGAATGGGCCAGGCTCTCGACTGAGGGCCCGTCAGAGACTTAACGTACAATACGAGGTTTGGATGGCTGATACTTCGCAGACAGAACAAGAACCCCGCGCGACTGAGGGCCAAGCCACGCCCGCAGCGGCGCAGGCACCAGCGGTGGAACGTCAGGAGCGCAAGCCGGCGCCCCAAGGCGACCGGGCTCCCCAAGGACAACGTCGCGAAGGACAAGGGCCACGCCGCGAAGGTGGTGGGCCGGGAGGGCGCGATAACCGGGGCCCGCATGGCGGGCGTGAAGGGGGACGCGAGGGAGGCCGCGATCGAGGTGACGACCGGCGTGGCGATCGTCCGCGTTTCGACGGGCCGCCTGAAATCGACATCGAGAAATTGATCTCCGATCCCTTGTACCTCGACAATCAGGCCCACGGCGTGGTCAGCCGCATGCGTGATATGGACTCCGGTACCAAGAGCCAGTTGCGCCGCCTTTACAACGCCGTGCGCCGTGCCGTTCGGGCGCCGGAGAGCGAGCGGCAGCAGCAATTCGTCATGTTGCGGGCGCGGCTTGCTTATACTATCGCGCGCCACTCCTTGCGCAGCCTGGATTCGCTGGAAAAACTGCTGCTCCAGGTGACGCGCAAGAACGAAGCCCGCGGCTACGAGCGCTTTCGCGATCTGTTCGAAGCGATTGTGGCTTATAACGAATAACTAAGAACCAACAACCAACAACTAATAACCAACCAAACATGAGTTCGCACACCGCGCAAACGGAATTGAAACTGATCGGGAAACTGATAGTCGAAGGCGACATCGTCTGCCAGACCGGGCTGCACATCGGGGCGGGGAAAGGATCGCTCGAAATCGGCGGCGCCGATAATCCGGTGGTCAAGGACGCTTTCGGGTTGCCCTACATCCCGGGCAGTTCGCTCCGAGGCAAGCTGCGCTCGCTGCTGGAACAATCCTCCGGCCTGGCTGTGCCGTCCGAGCTGGTTTATGTTTCCAAGCGCAGGGGCCAGGAAGTGCGAATTCATCAGAGCGAGCGCCCAGACGACGAAATCTGTCTCCTGTTTGGGCGCAATCCCGGCCGCATGGAGCGGGTGGCGGGTGAGTCGCAGGAATCCAGCGCCGCTACGCCGGCTCGTCTCACTGTGTATGACGCTCCGCTGATCGCCGAAAGCATCACGCCGCAGATGCGCGAGAACATGGACGACGAGCTGACCGAAGTGAAAAGCGAGAACGCCATCGACCGCATTACATCGCAGGCCAATCCGCGCACTCTGGAACGCGTGCCCGCGGGAGCGCGCTTCCACTTCCGCATCGTGCTGGACGTGCTTTGTTCCGAGGATCGCGAGCTGCTGCCACGCCTGATCGAAGGTTTGCGGCTGCTCGAAGACGACAGCCTGGGCGGTGGAGGTTCGCGTGGCAACGGGCGCGTGGCGCTTTCCGGCGTCAAGCTCACCTGGCGTGGCCGCGGCTTCTACGCTTCCGGCGCAGCCGAACAAGAGCTTCTGACCGGCGCCGACGCCGCCGCGGTGCAGTCGCTGGTAAACTCAGCCGATTTCGCGGAAAAACTCGCCGAGTAGGCATGTCACTCGGGACTACCAGCTTTGCAGTGCGATTCCGCCCCATGGGCCCATGGCGCTTTGGTCCCGATTCGGGCGCGCGCGATCGCGTGGATCTCATCTATCACAGCGACGCGCTGTTTTCCGCGGTGTGCGCGGCCATGTCGCAGCTCGGCTTGGCGGATGCCTGGCTGGAGGCTACTGCCACTGCGTCGATTCCGGCGGTGCGGTTTAGCTCGTTCTTCCCTTTCGTCGGCGACACGTTGCTGGTGGTTCCTCCGCGCAGCCTGTGGCCGCCACCCGAGTCCACCAAGCTCCGGTACAAGGGCGCGCACTTTGTTCCGCTGCCGGTGATCCAGGCGCTGCTCTCCGATCAAGCCATTGACGAAGACCGCTGGACAGTGGATGGCGAGAGCGAATGCCTGATACCGTCCGGGCAGCACGGCCGTGGGCCGTTCCGCGTCGCGCTGCGTTCCAGCGCCGGCGTAGACCGGCTGCAGCCCGCGGGCGTTGAAGTGCATTCCACCGCGTGTCTCGAATTCGCGCGCGATGCCGGGCTCTGGAGCATCGTTCAATTCGCCGATGGCGCCGCCGCCGAACAATGGAACGCGCCCGTCCGGAGTGCGCTGCTGTTGCTTGCCGATTCGGGTTTTGGCGGCGAACGCTCGCGCGGCTGGGGCCGTTCGGAAGCGCCCGAATGGCAGCCCTGGACGCCGCCGCAAGCGCCTGCGCCGGAACAACCAATGGAACGCGCGCACTGGCTGCTGTCGCTCTACACGCCGGCCGAAAATGACGCGGTCGATTGGAAGCGCGGCAGCTACGTCACCGTCTCGCGGCGCGGCCGCATCGAAAGCCGCGCGCGTTGGGGCGAGCCGAAGCCGCCCACAACCATGATCGCCGAGGGCTCCGTGCTTTTAGCCGCCAACGAACTTCAGGGAGCCGCGAGCAACGTCGCGCCGGCCGGCTTCCCGCATCCGGTGTATCGCTCCGGATTCGCGGTGACGGTCCCCATTCCATGGCGGGCTGCCGCATGAAATACCGTCTGACGTGTCTCACGCCTACGCTGGTCGGCGACGGCCAAAGACTTTCACCCATCGACTACATGGTGTGGAAGGACCACGTCAATGTGCTCGATCAATGGCGCATCTTCCGGTTGCTCGCGAAGGGTCCGCGGCTAGAGGGGTATCTCTCGCAACTGAAGAAAGCGGAGAAACTCGACTTCGCCTCCTGGGGCGGCTTCGCGCAGAATTACGCCGGACGCCGCATTCCGTTTGAAGACGCGAGCTCGACGCAATATTGGGAGAGAACGCACGCCGAGCATTTGTTTATCCCGACTTTCAGCACCGGACCACGCGGCCCGTACCTTCCCGGCACTGCGATCAAGGGGGCGTTTCGCACCGGGGTGATTCACGGCCGCGTTACCGCGCGCATGCTCACCGATCTCGCCGAGCGCAGCACTTCGGAGGGCCGTTTGCCGCGCCGTCCCGCCAATTCCGTCGAAGAATCGGCGCTTGGAGCATCCAGCGCGGACCCGTTGCGCGTTATCTCCGCTTACGACTCGAAGAGCGTTCCGGCGACTACGTTCAAGGTCTATCTGTTGCGCACTTCCACGCTCGAAACTCGCGGCGGCGGAAAGTTTGAAGTGGCCTGGAAGCAGACTCCGCGCGGCAATGTGAAGCGAGCCGAAGACAGCACGCCGACGTTCGCCGAAATGGCCTCGCCCGGCGCGGTGTTCGAGGGCGAGTGGCATCAGAACGCGTTTCTTTCGCAGCCAGAAGTTGGCAAGGCGCTGCGCCGCCGAGCGCCTATGGATGCTCAAGCCATGTTCGAGCTGGTGAACGCCTACACCGGACAGTTGTTGCAAATCCAAAAGCAGTACGCCGAGTGGACCGCCCTGGCGTTGCTCAAGTCGACCGTCGAGCAACTTGAAGCGCGGCTGACGGCTGTTCGAGAAGCGAAGCGCGGCTGCATTCTTCCACTCGGTTGGGGCGCTGGCTTTCTGTCGAAGATTGCGTTCCTGGATACGCAGGATGAAACTTATCGGGCGATTCTGCGGCAGGTGGGTCTTTATTCGCGTGCCATTCAATCTGGGTTGCCGTTTCCGAAGACGCGGCGGATCGTGTTTCTCGGGAATCAGCCGGCGAGCATTCCCGGGTTCGTGCATCTGGAAGTGACGGTGTAGGGGTCGCGCGCCGGCGCCGCCTCACTACGACGCTAATGCGTTCAACACTGCCTTGCGGTTTTTAGCGATCACCGCGAGATATGCGCGCGTGGTGGCGTCAGGTTTTCTGCGGCCTTGCTCCCATTCCTGTAACGTTCTCGGATTGATACAAAACGCGCGCGCAAACTCCGCTTGGGACATGCCCGCCTTGGTCCGGATACGCCTCACATCCACTTCGTCCGGCAGTACGATACGACGGGTAGGCAGTCTCGCGCGACCCTTCACGTGGGCAAGAATCTCGTTGGCGCTCTGTTCCAGCGCTAAGCCAAGCTTGGTTCGACGTTTCGCTCCGGTGTCCGAATGACGCACGCCCATGATAATCGCTCTCCCTTTGCGACTTGGCGTAGATCGCAGCCATGTAGATTCGCCCCGGCTTGGCCAGGAAGAAATAGACTGCGCGAAAGCCGCTGCTCTTGCCCTTGCCCTTGCCTCGGCGCGCCCCAGCGAGCTTTGCGAAAGCCGCTGGAGCCAGGGATGACCGGATGATCTTCTGGCCCGCAAGCTATGAAGAATTCCATGGCCATCCGCTCGTCCTCATCTAGAAGCGCTGACACCTGAGATTCGTAGCCCGAGAGGCTTACGATCTCTGCGATCACGTCTCTCTTACTATACGGCATCGCCGTATAGCCGGTCAAATGTCGACCTAACTGAACCCCTCAATCGTGCCGCAACGCGACCGTCGGATCGACGTTCATGGCCCGCCGCGCCGGAATCTGGCAGGCGAGCAGCGCGACTAAGATCAAGACCGCTGGCGCCGCGACCATCGTAACGGGATCGTACGGCGACACCCCGACCAACTGCGACTGCAAGATGCGATTCACCGCCAGCGATGCCGCCAGGCCGAGGATCATGCCAATCGCCACTGGCGACATGCCATCGCGGAGAACCATCCTGCGGATGTCCTCGGCAGCCGCGCCAATGGCCATGCGCACGCCGATTTCTTTCGTGCGCTGGCTCACCGAATGCGCGATCACGGCATACAGCCCGATGGCCGCCAGCAACAGAGCCATCACGGCGAATATGGGCGCCACCGCCGCGTGCTTCCCCATCTCGGCATGTTCGATGTCCATGCGGTCGCGTCGAAATCGAAGCTGGCCTTCAAGGTTGTGAAATCTTCCAAGGTGCACATCGGGATCCAGTTGTTCTAGCTCGGCTCGAACGGCTTGCGCCACCTGGTTTGGAGGCACGGCTGTCCGCACTAGAAAGAAACGCACTCGCCGCCGGTTCTTGCCGGAATGGTACGTAAATTACGGTTTGAAATGCTGCCGGGTGGGGTCGCCTTGCATGATATTCGGGACCACACCGATCACGGTGCGCCACTCGCGCGGATTTGTTTCGATCCTTCGCACGGAGCCGCTTGCCAAGCGATTGTTCGCCAGGCCAGAACGTCGCGGCAAAACTTTCGTTCACAATTGCGACTGGCAATGCCGCCGTACGATCCTGGTCATTGAAATCGCGGCCAGATACCGCGGATGCGCCCATCAGGCTGAAGTAGTCCGATCCGACGGTCAGGAACTGAACAGCATCGCCGCTTTCGGGAGCGCTGGACTTGCCTTCTATCTCAAACGTCTGCAAATCCGCATTACCCACGGGAAGGATGCTGGCGACGGACTCGTCTTGAATTCCCGGCATGCTTCTCAATTTCGATTCCAACCGGTCGAAATATACCAAGCCGTGTCGCCGGACTCGGGTACTTGTCGGACGGCAAGGTCGTCAATCCGACCAGCACATTTTCAGGCTGGCGAACACCGGTCCTGGCGCTTACGACGTTCGCCAAGCTTCGCACCAGGACGCCTGCGCCCGACAGCAGCACAATCGCCAGAGCCATCTGGCCTGCAACCAGAATGGCCGCCAGATGTTTCCCGCGGATATTCTGCGTTACGCCGCGGGCCTCGCTCTTCAGAGCAATGTTCAAATCCAGTTGCAAAACCCGGGCAATCGGAGGCAGGGAAAACAAAATCGCTGCGCCAACCGAAATCGCAAACAGATAGGCCAGGATTCCGGAATCCACTGTGTAGTCGAGCACCTCGTAACGCGACGCCGTGGCCGCGGCCCAGGTGCGCACACTCCATCTGGCGATCCACCAGCCGAGCGCCGCCGCGACGCTGGCAAGCGCCAGGCTCTCGACGAAAATCTGGCGAACGATGCGCCCCTGGCCCGCGCCGAGCGCAATTCGCGTCGCGAACTCACGCGACCGTCCGATGGTTCGCGCCAATGTCGAGATTGGCCAGGTTGGCGCAGGCGATCAGTAACACGAACCACGCCGCGGCCCATAGCGAGCCGTAGACGATGCGGCGCATCCGGGCCGACAAAGAACTGCGAATAGGTATCTACTCTCGGGACCACGCCGCGATTCGTCGCCGGATAAGCCGCTTCCAGCCGGCGGTTGATGGTCTCCAGTTCCGCGCGAGCCTCTTGCCGATTCGCGCCGTCGCGCAGCCGTCCAAACGCCATGAAGCCTCCGCGGACCTCTCTGGAGCAGCTCGGGCGTTTGGGCCAACGGCAGCCACGCGTCCTCTTGTTCGGGAAAGTCGAAATCCTTCGGGCATCACGCCGACAATGGTGGTCGGGCGTTTTATTGATACGAACCGTCGAGCCCACGATGTCCGGCGCGTTTGCCAAACCGGCTTATCCAAAAATGGTAGCTGAGGATCGCCACCGGCGGCGCTCCCGCGGCTTCATCCGCCGGCACAAAATCCCGCCCCAGAATCGGCGGTACGCCTAACAGCCCAAAGGCGTTGGTGCTGACGGTGGCCACAGACATATCCGTCGGCCGTCCACTTCCATCGCTTAAGCTGATGTGTCTGCCGCCTACAAACGCCATACCTTCCAACGCATGCCCCTGGGATCGCCAGTCCTCAAAATCGAGGTAAGACGTGCAACACAACCCCGATGGATATCGCTCCTGCATATACAACGAGCCGGTCGTTTCTCTTGACCAGCGGGAAGCCCCGAAACAGCATCGTGTTCATGACCGTGAAAACGGTGACATTCAACCCGATGGCGAGCGCCAGGGTCGTGACTGCGGCCAGGGTAAACGCGCGGTCGCGCCGCAGTCCAAGCAGGGCAAATCGCAGATCGTAAACGACGCCTTCCAGCCACGGCAGAACGGTTCCGGATCTTGGTGACATTGGATTGACAAAGAGCATAGCGCGAATCGGACCGCCCGGTCTGTCTCTGCATCCATGCCACTCATCCGATTTTTTGACCTCTCGTCCGAAACCAGCTCGGATTCCGCCGGTCCCCGCCTAATCTGAATTCGTAAGGAGAACCCAATGAAACTGCAAAAGACAACCATCGCCGCCGTGATCATCCTCACCGCCGGCGTGCTCCTGAGCCAGGACCGTTTCGACCTGAAGGTCCGCAACTACTTCTTCGCCGGTCTTGCGGGCGATGCTGCCTCGCTCCAGAAGGGAATGAAGATCTGCGAAGACATCCTGGCGAGCGACCCTAAACAGCCCGAAGCCCTGGTCTGGCACGGCATGGGCCTGATCGGCGAGGCCCGTGGAGCATTCCAGAAGGGCGATCAGCAGAACGGCGCCGTCCTCTGGCAGCGCGGCATGGACGAGATGGATGAAGCCGAGGCCCTGGCGCCCAATGATCTGGGCGTCCGCCTGGTTCGCGGCGCGGTGCTGCTGGTGGCGTCGCAATACTTGCCCGATCCAGAGGCGGCCCACCCTTTAATCGAAAAGGGCCTGGGTGACTACGAGAAAGCGTACTCGGTCCAAAGCCCCGATTTCAGCCACCTCGGCACTCACGAACGCGGCGAGCTCATGATCGGAATCGCGGACGCTTATGCCCGGCTGGGCCAAGTGGACAAAGCGCAGCAGTGGTTCGAACGGATTCAAAAGGATCTGCCGGGCACCGCGTACGCCAATTCCGCGGCCACGTGGCTCGAGACCAAGACGCTCGCGCCCAAGCAGGCCGGCTGTTTGGGCTGCCATAGCGGCGCGGTAGACCAGTCTAAGTAAGATAAAGGAAGGCCTGACCATGAACACGCGAACGTATCGCAGCATTCTGAAGGTCGTGCTCTGGGATTCGGCCTTTGCACTGATTCCGCCGATTCTGCTGTTCACGCTGCATTCGGAAATAACGTGGCGTCAGCTCCTCATGGATTACAAGTTCTCTTGGATTTATTCCAACTGCATCGGCGGCATTGCGTTCTATCTCATGCCGACAGTATGGATGGCAACTTGCGCGTATCCACAATGGGTTCGTTGGAGCGCACGGGTGACCGCGATGTTTGCGGGATGCGTGACCGGCGCCTTGATCGGCGGCTTGATGTTCGTCGGCTTGGGCTGGCAGCCGATGAGCGACTATTGGCCGCAGTTTCTGGGCTCATTGAAGCTCGCGGCCTTACTGACGATCGGCGCCGGGCTCGCCATCGGCATCTACCGCACCCTGCGCGAACGGCTGGACGAAACCACTCTGCAGCTCCGCACCAAGGAGCTGGAGCGCGAGCGGGCTCTCAAGCTGGCGACGGAAGCACAGCTCGCGTCGCTGGAATCGCGGATTCATCCGCATTTTCTCTTCAACGCGCTCAATTCCATTTCGTCGCTGATTCCGGAAGACCCCGCCCGGGCCGAACGGCTAGTGGAGCAGATGGCCGCGCTGCTGCGCTTCTCGCTGGACGCCAATCAATCCGGATTGGTGCCGCTCGCGCGCGAGCTCAAGATCGTGGCCGATTATCTGGATATCGAACGGGCCCGCTTTGGCGAGCGGCTGCGCTATCAAATCGAGGTTCCCGCCGACTTGAACGAGTCGCGCATCCCGCCGTTGTCGCTACAGACGTTGGTGGAGAACAGCGTCAAGCACGCTATCGCGACGGACCGCGCCGGCGGCGAAATTCGGATCACTGGTGCAAGCGCGGACGGCGTTTGCCGCGTCTCAGTTTCGGATTCCGGCCCTGCGTTCCAGCTTGAATCGGCGCCTTCCGGTCACGGGCTCGACAATCTCAAGGACCGTTTATCGGCACTGTTCGGAGATCAGGCGGCTCTCATACTGCAGCGCGCGGGCGGACGCAATAACTTGATCTTGTCGGTTCCTCAAACTGTCACCCGTATTTGACCCATGGCCATGCGGGCATTTCTAGTTGACGACGAGGCGCTGGCTCTCAAGCGGCTGCAGCGGATGCTGGCCGCGACCAAGCGGGTGCAGGTGACAGGAACAAGCACCGATCCGGTGGAGGCAGTGCCCGCCATTCTCGACGCCCAACCCGACATTCTTTTCCTGGACATAGAAATGCCGGGGATGACCGGCTTCGAGATGCTGACTCATCTTCAGCCGCAGCCCTGGGTGGTGTTCACCACGGCCTATGACCGCTATGCGCTGGAGGCTTTTGGCGTGAACTCGGTTGACTACTTGCTCAAGCCCATCGAAGCCGCGCAACTCGACCGCGCTCTGGACAAGATCGAGCGCCTGCGTGCAAGCGCCGCCGCTCCTCCCGGAATGACGGAGTTGATTGAGCGGCTCACCGCCGCCGCCGGGGCCGTGCGATCGCCAACTTACCCGGATCGCGTTGCGTCCAAAGCCGGCGAACGCATCGAGTTCATCGATCTCGGACAAGTGACGCACTTCTTCGCGTCGGACAAACTCACCTACGCTGCCACGGGCGCCAAGAACTACGCCGTCGACTACACCATCCAGGAACTGGAGCAGAAGCTTGATCCCGCGAGATTCGTTCGCGTCCATCGGGCATCGCTGGTAAACGTGGAGCATGTGCAGGAGCTGCACTCCTGGTTCGCGGGGAAGATGATGGTGCGGCTGAAGGATGCGAAACACACCGAGCTTGCGGTCTCGCGCGATCGCGTGCGCGAGTTGAAGCAGCGCTTAGGAATTTAGTGCTGCTCAGCGCAGCTGGTTCAGGCGTTTTTGGGAATCTTGATCTCCCAGCGCGGCGGCTTTTTGATAGAGCTGTTTAGCTAAGCCCGAATCTCTGGGAACGCCTCTGCCGTCCTCATAAAGGTTCCCGAGATTGTACATGGCGGCTGGGTTTCCCGCGTCGGCTGCTTTGCGGAACCAATCGGCCGCTTCCTTGTCGCTTTGCTCGACGCCATTCCCCAGCCGATACATTCCCCCGAGAAATAACATGGCGGATGCATTGCCCCGCTCCGCGCCTTTGCGAAACCATCTCGCAGCTTCCTCGTCGTTTTTGGCGACCACCGTCCCCTCCATGAATATTTCACCCAGATCCTGCATGGCACGAGGTTCCCCCAGGTCCGCGGCCCGCCGGAACAGATCGATAGCTTCTTTGGAGTTGCCTTTACGCAGGTCCTCCGCTGCCGTGGTGTAGAGCTGACCGGCTTGGTTTTGTTTATCGACACGCGGCGAGGTCACTGGCGTTCGTGCAAAAGGCGATATCGCGGCCGGCGCCGGAGTCTGCGGCGTAGCGATCGGCGGTGTCACAACCGGCGGTATAGCGATCTGCGGTGACGAGACCTGGGGTGACGCGACCTTAGTTGAAATGTCCGGCGGTGAAGCGACCTGGCGTGACGCGATCTTAGGTGAAACGTCCGGCAGTGTGGCGACCTGAGGTGACGCGATGGTGGGTGGAGCGACCGGTGGCGTGGAAGTCACTGGGTTAGATGGAACTTGGGTCGATGCCGGAGCGGGCGAAACCACAGCCGTGGGGTTCTTCGCGAACGGGCTGGTTGCAGGCACCGTGGCTGGTTGATTTGATACGACCGGCCCGCGCTGACGTGGGGCGGTCCTGAAATAGAAAAGACTGGCATCCAGGATAACGAGCGCGGCGCCCGCGGCTGCCACGTACCAAAGCGACTTGAACCGACGTTTCTTGGCGGTTGGCTTCTCCTCGGTGATTGGCTTCTCAATGACTGGCGGTGAATTCGTCTCCGATATTCCCTCCACCGGCACAGCCAGGGCCTGCGTCACGGCAGACTCTACCTCCGCAACGCGGTTCAGCTCCGCATCCAACGCCGCGACAAATTCGGTACAGCTCGCATACCTGTCCTCGGGCTTTCGGGCCAATCCGCGATGCAAAACTTCATCCAAGCCGGGCGGCAGCGTGGGATCGGTCGATCGTATCGAAGGCCGGTTCCCGTATACGATCATGTGCGCCAACGTCGCCAGCGAAGGGCCCTGAAACGGTCGGTTTCCGCTCAGAAGTTCGTACGCCACCACGGCCAGGGAAAACTGATCGGACCGGCCATCCACCGGCTGTGCGTCAATCTGCTCGGGAGACATGTAGCTCGGCGTGCCCATGATCATGCCCGCCATGGTGCCGTATTCGGTTGACATGTTCTTGGCAATTCCAAAGTCGGCAACCTTCACGGTGATGCCTTTGTGAAGCATGATATTGGCGGGTTTGATATCGCGGTGCACGACGCCGTTCTGGTGGGCATAATCGAGCGCCGCGGCCGTTTGCCGCAAAATATCCAGCGAATCGGCGATTTTCAATCTTTTCCCCGAGGCCAGCGTTCGCTCGAGGGTGGATCCGTCCACGCGCTCCATCGCGATGAAGGCGACGTCAGCCTCCTGTCCCACGTCGAGTATAACGACGATGCCGGGATGAAACAGGCGGCCAGCCGCGCGCGCCTCGCGGAACAGGCGATCCCGCATGAACTCCGCTTCTTTCGAGTCGGAGCGCACCTGAAGATGGATGACTTTGACGGCCACGTTGCGGCCAATCAGCGGGTCCATGGCACCGTACACTACACCCATGGCGCCTCGGCCCAACTCGCCCGTCAGGACGTAGCGGCCCATCCGTTCCATCTGTTGCGTATTCTCTTTGACAAAGGCCGGGCCGGTGGCGAGTGATCCGAGCATTTCCACAACGCCTTGATATGTTTCAAGATCGTTTGGACAAGCAGCCTTCAGGAAAGCAAGCCGTTGGCCTTCCGGCTTCTCGATTGTTTCCTCAAAAAGCTTGCGAACTCGCTGATGCAATTCCGGGGACACGTTGGGCGCTCCACAGTTCCCAAGTCTGCCCATGATAACACTCGGCCTGCTAGCAAAGACCTAGCCAAAGACGTTACCCTGGTAGTTCCGATGCAGTCCACCGTCAGCCCCACTCAGGCCGAAGCGCCGAAACATGTCGCCGAGAAACTGGTTTTCTCGATTTTGCTAGCGGCCGCTTTCTGCCACTTCTTGAATGATATGGTTCAATCGCTGATCCCGGCGATTTATCCCCTGTTGAAGGTTTCCTTCCACCTGGATTTCGGGCAGATCGGGATGATCACGCTGACTTATCAGATCACGGCGTCGCTCCTGCAGCCGCTTATTGGGCACTTCAACGATCGCCACCCGCGGCCGTATTCGCTCGCGATCGGCATGGGCTTCACGCTGATCGGCTTGGTGACGCTCTCGCGCGTGAGCACCTATCCGACGCTTTTGATGGGAGCGGCGCTGGTCGGCGTCGGCTCGGCGGTGTTTCATCCCGAGTCCTCTCGCGTGGTGCGCATGGTCTCCGGCGGACAGCATGGTTTCGCGCAAGCGTTGTTTCAAGTAGGCGGCAATGCCGGGTCGTCGCTGGGTCCGCTGTTGGCCGCTTACATTGTGTTGCCTCACGGCCAGAGCAGTCTCGCGTGGTTTTCGGTGGTTGCTCTGCTCGGTATCGTGGTGCTCGCACGAGTGGGTTCCTGGTCGAAGAAGAATAGGCCGCCCGTGCGAAAATCCCGCTCCGGGAAAACCGAATATCATCCGCTGCTGTCGCCGCGCAAGGTCTACTTATCGCTGACTGTTCTAATCGCTCTGATGTTCTCGAAGTTCTTTTATCTATCGAGCCTGAACAGTTACTACACGTTCTTTCTGATGAGTAAGTTCCATCTGCCGGTGCGCAGCGCACAGATCCACTTATTCATGTTCGCAGGCGCCATCGCGGCGGGAACCATCATTGGCGGACCCATCGGCGATCGTATCGGGCGCAAATACGTGATCTGGTGTTCCATCCTGGGTGTCTTGCCGTTCACGCTGGCGTTGCCTTACGCGAATCTCTTCTGGACCAGCATCCTCAGCATCGTGATTGGCGTGATCCTGGCGTCCGCGTTTTCGGCCATCCTGGTCTATGCGCAGGAGCTGATGCCGGGCAAGATCGGAATGGTCTCCGGCATGTTCTTCGGATTGGCGTTTGGGATGGCTGGCGTGGGCGCGGCGCTGCTGGGCAACCTGGCCGACCACACCAGTATTGCCTTCGTCTACAAGGTCTGCTCTTTCCTGCCGGCCATTGGGTTACTCACGGGATTCCTGCCGAATCTCGAAACCAGGAAGACGCGCACCCTGAAGCCGGATGCAGTTGAAGGCGCAACTTAGTCGAGATTCGTAAGTCACTTACTTTCCGGTCACCGGGCTGCGGCGCTCGAGTAACATCACGTCGCGCCAGCGGCCGTTCATTTGTCCCAGCCGCTCTCGGTTACCAACGATGCGGAATCCCGCGCGCTGGTGCAGTGCGATACTGGCGGCGTTCTCCGGGAAAATTCCAGCCTGGAGCGTCCAGATGCCTGCGGCCTCTGAATCGGCGATCAGCCGCGCCATCAATTGGTGTCCCACTCCGCGTCCTCGCGCGCGTTCCCCTACGTAGATGCTGATCTCGGCCACCCCGGCGTAAACACATCGGCTGGAGACGGCGCTCAGAGCGGCCCATCCCAAAACGGCGCCGGCATCCGAGCGCGCCACCATCCTCGGGACTGGCAAATGTCCTGCGTCCCACACTTCCCACTCGGGCGCGGTTTGGGCAAAGGTGGCATTCCCAGTGGCTATGCCTTCCAAATAGATCGCGCGCACAGCGGGCCAGTCCCCCGGACGCATTCGCTCGATCGATAACACCGATTCCACTTGCTCATTGTAGTCCTTCGACTTCCGCCAATCGGCGAGTCAGGTAGCGCCGCTCCGGATCGTTGGATACCAACGCCAGAGCTTGCCGGTAGGCTTCCGCAGCCTCTCGAAAGCGGCCATCGCGTCGCAACAGATCCGCGCGCGCGGCCGGCAGCAAATGATATCCAGCCAGCTCGCCTTTGGTCTCCAGCTGGTCGATCAGAGTCAGCCCCTTCGAAGGACCCTCGGCCATCGCAATGGCGGCCGCCCGATTCAGTTCCACCACCGGCGATGGCTGCATCCGAAGCAGAGCGCCGTACAAACGCGCGATCTGCGCCCAGTCCGTATCTTCGGCGCGCTGCGCACGGGCATGCAGAGCCGCGATCGCAGCCTGCAAAGCGTAGACACCCGAGGCGCCTTCGCGCAAAGCCGATTCCAAGAGTGGCACGCCTTCAGCGATCTGCCGGCGATCCCAAAGTCCGCGATTCTGTTCCTCCAACGTGATGATTTCGTCGTCCGGTCCGGCGCGAGCGTTGCGCCGCGAATCGTGCAGCAGCATCAGCGCCAGTAGCGCGCGCAGCTCCGGGTTGCGTGGAATCAACTCGCACAACAAGCGCCCCAGTCGAATGGCTTCATCGCAGAGTTGCTGACGTATCCAGGCCTTACCTGACGTCGCGGCGTAGCCTTCGGTGAACACCAGGTAAACCACCAGCATGACGCCGTCCAACCGCTCGGCCAGCCTGTCTTTCGGCGGAACTGCGAACGGCAGGCCGGCGTCCCGAATCTTGCGCTTCACCCGCACCAGGCGCTGCGCCATGGTGGCCACCGGAGCCAGAAAACCGCGCGCGATTTCTTCCGTCGTCAGGCCGCACACCGTCCGCAGCGTAAGCGCCACCTGCGCGTCCAGGGCCAGCGCTGGATGGCAGCAGGTGAAAATCAGACGCAGTTGGTCGTCCACCATGGCAGCCTCGGACAGATCGATCCCGAAGTCTTCGAGCGTGGCAATACGTTCGATCTCGGCCTGACTATCCTCGAAGCGGGCGCGCCGCCGCAGTTGATCCACCACGCGATTGCGCGCCGTCGACACCAGCCAGGCGTACGGGTTGGCGGGCGTTCCATCGCGCGGCCACTGTTCCAGCGCCGCCACGAACGCATCCTGCACGGCTTCCTCGGACAAATCGAAATCGCCCGTAAGGCGCAGAGTGGTGGCCAGCACGCGCCTCCACTCCTCGCGATAGAGCGATTCCAGATTCATCCAGGATTTCGTGACACTATCTGGGAGGCGGCGGTGCTATTGGCCTCACTTCAATGGATCCCACGCGCGCCGAAGGAATGCGCTCCGCAATGGCCAGCGCCTCATCCAGATCCTTGGCCTGGATCATATAAAATCCGCCCAGCTGCTCGCGCGTTTCAGCGAACGGCCCATCCGTAACCACGCGTTTGCCGTCGCGGATGCGCACCGTGGTCGCGGTCGCCACGTCCTCCAATCGGTGCCCAGCCATGAAGTTCTTCGACTCCACGATGCTTTGGGTGAAGCGTCCATAACTCCTGGTACATCGCGCCAAGATCCGCTTGGCTCAGGTTATTGTGGTCAGCTTCCTTTGCGTAGATCAGTAATAGGTATTCCATATGCTCTTTGTCCTTTCACTAGATAGTCGAATGGCGACATCCAAAATCGACACTACCGGAAAATCTTTTTCCGCGCGATCGCACGCGTGCCACCAGGTACCAGACGATCAGGACGTTGATCACTGTAACCGCCAGCTTCAGGATCGTGAAGTGCTTGGCCAGTTCGTAGATCTCGAGCGGGATGAACAAGCCGGTCGAAATGATGGTGAAATATTCCGCCCAATGTTTCCGCAGCAGCAGACCGATACCTTCCGTCAGGAACACTCCCGCGTACAGGAAGGTGCCGATGCTCAGCTCCTTCAACTGTTTGGGCGTGACGCGGAAGATCTTCACCAGAACCCTGTGAATGAATCGATTATCCGGATCGACACGCAGCACCTGAACCCAATGCAGCACGGTGCCGGAGAGATCCTTGTGCAGGAATTTGATCGCGCCCACTCCGACCGCAATCAGCAGCAAGGCCTTGATCAGCTTGAACAGCCCGATGAGAATTAGAACGAAGTAAGAAGATTTTTTAGGAGGCTGTTTTTTGAAAGCTTTCCGCGGAACTGTCGCGCGCGCCACCATCCCATGGTACCTGCCGCTAGGCTTTCGGTTCGAATAGGCGAATAGCAAAAAAGGCGATTGCAGACACCAGGCCGGCTGCGGGAATGGTAAGGACCCAGGCAATGATGATGTCCGTAGCCACATTCCAGCGCACCGCTCGAACGCGCTGAATGGATCCTACGCCCGCGATAGCGCCTGCCACCACGTGAGTTGTGGAAACGGGTAAACCGAGCCAGGTGGCAAACAGAATCGATATTGCAGCTCCCGCTTCCGCGCAGAAACCACTGCGAGGCTTTAGGCGCGTAAGACGCGTTCCCATGGTGTGAACTACGCGCCATCCGCCGCTGAGAGTGCCCAGTCCCATGGCCGCGGCGCAGGCCAGAATCACCCAACTGGGTACATGAAAACTCTTTTCAAAGCCAGTTGCAAAGAGCACGGCTGTGATGATTCCCATGGATTTCTGCGCGTCGTTGGTTCCATGCGCACAGCTCAATAATGACGCCGACAGTATCTGCAGATGCCGGAACCAGCCATCCAGTCGCGCGGGAGAAAAGCTTTTGAAGACCCAATATACGATCACCATCAGCGTGTACCCCAGCACCAATCCAATCACCGGCGCCAGCACAATGAATGCCAGTGTGCTGGGCCATTTTCCAAGCACCAGTCCGCCCAGCCCGCCCTTCGCAATGGCAGCGCCGGCGTAACCGCCAATCAGCGCGTGCGATGAGCTCACCGGCAGTTTCAGGTACCACGTCAATAAATTCCAGACGATGGCGCCGCTCAGCCCAGCCAGGATTACGTAGGGCGTTACGATACGAGTGTTCACAAATCCTAGTCCGATGGTTGCTGCCACGCCTGTTCCGAAAAAGAACGCAGCGACGAAATTGCATACCGCGGCCAACGCGACCGCTTTGGCTGGAGTAAGAACTCTTGTCGCGATAACGGCGGCGATGGAGTTTGCGGCGTCATGGAACCCGTTTACGTAGTCGAAGATCAGCGCGACGATGACAATGAATGCGACCAGGCCGAAGAGCGGCATCGGCTAAAGATTCTTCACCGAAATGTTCTGAATCACGTCGGCCACGTCCTCGCAGCGATCGGTGGCGCTTTCCAGGAGCTCGTAGAGTTCCTTCAGCTTGATCACGGTTATCGGGTCCGTATTGGAACTGAAGAGGGTCGCCAGCATGGTTCTTTCCACGGCATCCGCCTCTTCTTCAATACGATTTACTTCTATGCAAGCGTCCATGACGGATTCCTTGGCCTGAAGCGCCTGCAGAGCCTTTCCCAGGGCGGCGCATGAATTCGCGATCATCTTTCCCAATTCCACCGCGGGATGAGGGATAGGGTCGATCCTGTAGGCCACGATGCGAAAGGTCGCGTCCTCCATGGTGTCCAGAACATCGTCCAGCGCGGTTGCGAGCGATTGAATATCCTCCGGATCAAACGGCGTGATGAAGGTCTGGCGCAACCGGTCGAAGAGCCTGTGCATCACTTCGTCGCCGCTGCGCTCTAATGCCTCCATGCGTTTTGCGACGTGGGACATGCCCTCGTATCCGCCCTCCAGGCCGCTGTGCAGGAGTTGAGCGGCTTGGCAAAGAATCACCGATTGCTGGTGGAAGAACTCAAAGAACTTCTCGTCTTTGGGTAAAAGTCTCAATGCGTCTCCTTCGAGGATCAGAGTCAACCAGAGAGTATCCCACAAACTTCTGCCGTAACCTGTTAGATTACGGCCAACATGCGCCATCGCCTGTTGATTGCGGCGCGCTCCATCCTGCTGGGTGCGGCCATGCTATTCGCGGTTACGTATCTGGTGGAGCGTCCGCTGCTTGCCTGGACCGCACCGCTGCTCGGCGGGAGTTGGATTCCGACCGCGCAATTGGCGTTCGAGTGCATCGCCCTAGCTGCAACAGGCTGGATGATTGGACGCTGGAACAGGTTGGACGCCGTGCCCGCATTACTGGTTTTCGCCGTGATACTGGCGGTGTGGAATTTCGGGCTGGTGCCGGCCGTCAACGTCCCTTGGCTGTTCCAATTGATCCTGGATTCGTTCGGAAACGCCCGGTATCTGGAATCGTTGGTCACTGCCGCCGTCACTCAGGCACTCCTGTTTGGAAGCCTATTTGTGGGAGCGCGCTTGGGCCGTCCCGCGCAACCGCCGATTTCACTCGCGGGCGGATAGAATGGTTGACTGTGCGTGACTTGCGCCTCTTGACGATCGCCGCCCTCTTTTCAGCCACGTGTTTGGCTCAGACCAACACCGTTCCAGGCGAGTTCTTAGTCGACCCACCGACCCTGGTCTCGCTCGGTTTCGCGTGGAATATCGCAGGCGACGATAATCGCAACGCGCATGTCGACGTCAGTTATCGCAAGAAGGGCGAGCAGCAGTGGCGCAAGGGCTTGCCGCTACTTCGCCTGCAGCACGAACAAGTCTTCGGCGGGGCACCGCGCGACGGTGGTAAGCATTTCTACAGCTACATCGCGCCCAATATGTTCGCGGGCAGCCTTCTAAATCTGGAGCCCGGCACGGAGTACGAATGCCATTTCGTTCTTACCGATCCTGACGGAGTAAAGGGCAAAACTGAGAAGACCGTGATCGCGCGCACTCGCGAGGAACCTCAGCCTGCCACGGGCGGCCACGTCTATCACGTGTATCCGTTCGGCTACAAAGGAACCAAGCAGGAGCCCGCCTTCACCGGGTTGCTCGCCGCGTACTATATGGGTTCGGATCAGTCCGATCATTCCAACGTCCTGCCTCCCCGCGTTCAACCGGGCGACATCATTCTGGTACATGCCGGTGTTTATAAGGACAGCCGCTTCATGTACGGCGGCTTCGATCGCAACACGCCCGCGTACGGCACGCCGTTTGACGGTACGTACTACCTTACGCAGAGCGGCACCGCGGACAAGCCCATAGTCATCAAAGGCGCGGGCGATGGTGAAGTGGTTTTCGACGGCGACGGCTGCCAGAATCTCTTCAACCTCATGGCTGGGAATTACAACTACTTTGAAGGCATCACGGTTCGCAATACCAATGTCGCGTTCCTGCTGGGCTTGAAAAACATCGCTGGATCCTCCGGCTTCACCCTCAAGCATTCGCGCCTCGAGAACATCGGCCGAGGCGTCCAGGACGACTGGTCGGGCTCGAAGAATTTCTACATTGCGGACAACGTCTTCATCGGCCGGCACGACCCTAACAAACTGCAAAGCTGGACCGAGGCGCAGATCTGGTCGAAATTCCCAGGCTATCCCGCGCCCATTACATCCGAGTATGCGGTCAAGGTTTATGGCCAGGGCCACGTCGTCGCGTATAACTACGCCGCCAATTGGCACGATGGCATCGATATCGCTACCTACGGTGATCCGGACGGCACACCCAATCCGATCCCGGATCGCCTTCCCGTCTCCATCGACTTTTACGGCAACGACTTTTCCAACATGGCGGACAATTGCATTGAAGCCGACGGTAGCGCCCGCAATATCCGTGTGTTCGAGAATCGCTGCTTCAACTCAGCCCAGGGTGCGTTCAGCGCGCAGCCCATCTTCGGCGGCCCGGTCTACTTCTATCGCAACTTGGTTTACGATGCCATCACGGGAGGCCCGCTGAAGTTTATCGATACGCCGGCGGGCGTTCTGGTCTATCAAAATACGTTCGTTGGCCAGGGCCGTCTGATGCGCCCCGCATCGAACGTCCATTTCCTGAACAATCTGTTCTTAGGCGACGGCTACCTGGATCCCGTGTTCACCGTGAGCACATATACCAACTATTCGAGCTCGGATTACAATGGATTCCGTCCCAACCCGGGTGCCGTCGACGCCTTCGAATGGAACTCCCCGCTGTTCGGGGTCGCAGCTGATTACGAAAAGGATCCGGTCACCCGCCGCATCACATCGTTCAAGGAATATAGCGACGCGACGCATCAGGACCAGCACAGCGTCTTGATCGATTACGACGTTTTCGTGAATGTTCGCATCCCCGACAAGTCCGATCCGCAGCGTCTCTACAAGCCGGAAGATTTCGATTTCCGTTTGAAGGCGGGATCACGCGCGGTCGATGCGGGCACTGAGCTCCCGTCGATTACTGATCACTTCACCGGCCGTGCGCCGGATTTGGGCGCGTATGAATTGGACCGCCCGCTGCCGCATTACGGTCCGAGGAATTAGCTCGTCTTAATTTTGTCCCATTCCTCGGCACCCATCCTCCGGAAAAACTCCTTCGGTGCGACGTCCGCCGCGGGCATCGGATGGCGCTGCTTCTCCTTCAGTTCAGCCAGCATCTGGTCGCACACGCCCACCACGGCATTGAACAGCAGCACCGGTAGGATCGCGAGTTTGTATCCCATCGCGCGCGCGTCGTCCAGCGTCACATCCGGGGTCTTGCCTCGCCAGACCATGTTTAACAGGCACGGACCGCGTACCAATCGCGGCACTGCCGCCACTTCCTCCAGCGACTCCGGCGCTTCCACGAAAGCCATGTCCGCTCCCACATCCAGTGCCGCATTCGCGCGCCGCACCGCCTCCTCGAACCCCAGCACAGCGCGCGCATCGGTCCGCGCGATGATCAGAAACTCGGGATCGCGCCGCGCCGACACCGCCGCACGAATCTTCGACGCGTAATCTTCCAGCGGAATGATCGACTTGTTCTCCAGATGTCCGCACTTCTTCGGGAAACCCTGGTCCTCCAGATGAAGGCCAGCCACTCCTCGTTGTTCGTACTCTCGCACCGTGCGGACGACGTTCAGCTCGTTGCCATAGCCGGTATCGGCATCGGCGATCACAGGCACGGCCACCGCCGCCGCGATCCGGCCGGCGTTTTCCACCATTTCCGACATCGTCACCAAGCCGTAATCCGGATATCCGAGCATGGCGGCCGTCCCCGCGCCGGTCATGTATATGGCGCTAAATCCGGCTTGCTGGATCATCCTGGCAGTGATGCAGTCGTAAGCGCCCGGGGCCGTCGTCAGTCCGTCCGGCGCGGAGAAGTTCCCGCAGTTGGCGTGCCTTGTTCACTTCGCCGCTTTTCGGAGCATATCGCCGACGTCGTCCACCTTTTCGTCCAACAGGTTCAGCTTGCGGGTCAGGGCTTGAATCTCAGACTCCGCTCGTCGATTGACGTCAAAGTCGAGCTCGCCACGCAGGCGATCCTTGGTGTCCTGGCGATTCTGGCTCATCATGATCACTGGCGCCTGGATCGCGGCCAGCATGGACAGGAACAGGTTGAGCAGAATAAACGGATATGGATCCCAGGCCTTCTTGTCCAGGAAGATGTTGATCACCGTGTAGACGATCAGCACAACCGCGAACGAGATGATGAAAGCCCAGGATCCACCAAAGCCGGCGACCGAGTCGGCGATACGCTCGCCGAAGGTCATTTCCGCCTCGATAACCTCATTCGGATTCCGGCTGGCGCGAACGCGCACCAGCCCTTGCGACGCGTGGATCTGGCGGCCCAGCGTGGTCAGCAGATCCATTCCCGCCAGCGGCTTGCTCTGGAGCAAGACGGAAATGTCATCCCGCGAAATTTCGAGGCAAGTGGTCTCCTCGGTGGCGAAAGCGCTGGTCTGGTGGGGCGTTTGTTCCAGCATGGATGCGAAGCCGAAAAACTCGCCGTGCACCGGCTCATCGATGACCACCTCCTGCTGGTCCTCGTCGACGGTGGCCACGCGGACTTTCCCGGAGATCATCACGAAGGCGACGCCACCAGGGTCCCCAATCTTGTAGATTCTTTCTCTAGCCGTGAACGTCTTCAGCTCCACTTGGCCGGCCAAGACCGCGATCTCGTCGTTGTCCAGCAGAGCAAAGAGCGGGACATTTTTCAGCACTTCTGGGTTACAGGCCATGAACATCCTCCTTGGCAGATGTAGATCGTATCAGATCCTTCTTGAACATCTAATGAAGCGAGCTTGGACTCGGAGCGGGGCGGATGATGTCGGGGAAGTCGACCGAGAACCCAATCTGGCCGCCGATCAGCGGGCTCGCGATGAATTTGCCGCCCAGCAACCCAAAGCTGAAAGCCAGGCCGTTGCGGATCGCATAGGTACCGCCCACCAGCGCCTGGAGCTGGCTTCGGGCTAGATTGTTGTTGGAGAACCCCCCGAAGATTTCCCCGCCCAGCGTCAGCCGGGGAGTGAAATCGTGGAGTAACGAAACACCCCCCGCGAATACATGCCCGCGCACTTTTGTAATTCCCAGCACGCCGGTGCTGGTGTTGCCGGCGAATAAATAACCGGCGTTTCCGTTGATCCTGGTCTTGTCGGAAAGGGACTTTTGAGCGATGAAATTGAGCCAGTAGTCGATCAGTCCCGAGCCGAGCTGCTGGCTTTCGTCTCCGGTTGGAAACTCGGTATAGAAACTGGCGCCCAGAGCAGGAAGACGGCCGGACTTCGATTCTTTATGGAATTCCCACTTGATACCCAGGTTCGTGTCGCCCGCGCCGGTTGAGTTGGGTGTTTGCAAGGTGCGAAAGATGGCCAGATAAGGAGCATCTAAGTCCAATTCCAAGTTATGCGGCAGACCATAGTTGAGTTTGTAATTGGCGGTGTTTTGCTGGAGGTTCGGGTATTGAGGATGCTGGAGATCGTCAAATTCATTGAAGAACTCAAAGTGCCACTTTCCGGTCTCGGTCACCGCCGGGTCATCCGTGTAAAAGGGCAGTTGCGCCGGCAGTGGCGCGGTGACGCACAAGGCTCCGAGCAGTAATGTGACGGTTGGCGCTGAGAGGCGCATGAAGATGAGCTTCCAGAATATATCTTGTCCGCCGCAGGTGACAATTGCGTTATGCCAGCCTCCCGAGTCCCGCACGTGATAGCATGGCCTAACAGATGGGACCAATTTCACAAAAAACGATTCTAAGCGGGTGCGCTTTACTCGGTTTGATCGCGGCAAGCGCAGTGGCTCAGAACGCGAAAACGCCGGCGGGCGATTGGCCTTCTTACGATCACGACCCAGCCAGCACGCGCTACTCGCCGCTCACGCAAATCAACACCAAGAACGTCGCGACTCTGAAGTCGGCGTGGACCTATTCGTTGAAGGGTGAAGCGCAAGCGCCTCGCTTCGGAGGCGGAGGATCGGAGGAGACGCCGATCGTGGTGAATGGCACCATGTATATCACGGCGTCGGCGCGCGTGGCGGCGCTGGATGCGGTCAGCGGCAAAGAGGTGTGGAGCTACACGGTCACGGGCGGGCGGCCGTCCACCCGCGGCGTGGCCTACTGGCCCGGCGACAAGGAGAATCCTCCGCGGATCATCTTCACGGCCGGCCAAAACCTGATCGCGCTGAACGCCAATAGCGGCAAGCTCGATCCGGGCTTCGGTAAAGAAGGCATTGTCGACATGAAGATCGGCTACGGGGGCGTGCCCACGGTGTTTCGCAACGTGATTACGGTAGGCGCGGCGGTCCTCGAAGTTCCCACCGGCCCTCCCGGCGATACGCGCGCTTACGACGCTCGCACCGGCGCCAAGCTGTGGAACTTTCACACCGTTCCCGGGCCTGGGGAAGTCGGTCATGAGACTTGGCTGAACGATGGATGGAAGGACCGATCCGGAACTAATATCTGGGCTTGGCCCATGACGGCCGACGCCGAGCGCGGGCTCCTTTATATGACCATCGATGGGCCCGCTTCCAATTACTACGGCGGCGACCGGCCGGGCGCGAATCTTTTCGGCAACAGCCTGGTGGCCGTGGACGCGCAGACCGGAAAGATGAAGTGGTATTTCCAAACGGTCCATCACGACTTGTGGGATTACGATAATCCGCCCGCTGCGGTGCTGGTGGACATCAATGTGAACGGCAAGAAAATTCCGGCTATCGCCGACATCGGCAAAACGGGATGGATGTTCATCTTAAATCGCGAGACCGGCAAGCCGGTGTTCGGCGTGGAAGAGCGGAAAGTGGCGGTGGGCGATGTTCCGGGCGAGTGGTATTCGCCCACCCAGCCGTTCCCGCTGAAGCCGCCGCCGCTGGCGCGCATGGATTACAAACCAGAGGATCTGGTGGCGGCCGCCGACACGACGCCCGAGCACGCCGCAGCCTGCAAAGCGCTGGTGGAGAGAAGCGGCGGATTTTATAACGCGGGTCCGTTCACGCCGTTCCTGTACCACGAAGAAGGTAAGCCGCCGAAGTCGAGCATCATTTTCCCGGGCGCCACGGGCGGCACCAATTGGGGCGGCATGGCCGTGGATCCAAAAGACGGGTACATTTTCGTGTACACGGAGGATCAGGGGCAAGTCGGCTGGACTGAGAAGAAACGGCCCGGTGTCGAGTATTCTTTCGACGAGCATGGATCCAAGCTCGAATATACTCGGTCGGCCGTGGATGATCCGCCGGGGCCATTTCATACTTTCAGCGCGCCTGTAAAACCGGGTGATCGCGCGGCGGGCTCCTGGCCGTGCCAGAAACCACCATGGGGCCATCTGACCGCGGTGAACGCGAATACCGGCGAGTTCGCCTGGCGAATTCCGTTCGGAATTACCGAGCAGCTGGGGCCTGAGCGGCAGAATACCGGACGTGCCGGAGGATTCGCGGGACCAACGGCCACGGCCGGGGGACTGGTGTTCGCGGGCATCGTGAACGACAACTATTTCCGTGCGATGGATTCCAAAACCGGCAAGCAGTTGTGGTCGGCGAAGCTGGATTCCGCCGGGAATGCGGATCCGATGAGCTATGAAGGCAAGGACGGCAAGCAGTATGTGGCGATTGTTTCGGGATTGACGCTGAACGTATTCGCGCTGCCGTAGAAAGGCCTATCACAACCGACATGGTCCCGCCTTGGCGTGGCCGTGGGCCCCCGATGTTTCGCAGTGATACGTGGACGGATACTCGCGAACTTTGCCCTCTACTGATGTTCAGCCGGATGGGTCCTGGTAACGGTAAAAACAATTAGGCAACTGCGCCTTCAGCCGCTGCGGCGCCACCGCACGATTTGAGAAAGCTTGGGTAGCTACTCGCGACTGGGGGCATAACGAGTTCAGGCACAAGCGTCATTGAGCGATCCTTCCGGAAGTAGTGGCGGTCATTCTTGTAGGCTACGACATGATCGCGATACGCGACGAGGACATGTAGGTGAGGGCTGATTCCGCTGATGGGAAGAGCGAGCAGTTTGTCCGTTATGAGTCGAACCATTCCACTCGCAATTCCGCCTGGCGACCCGGCTTCAAGCTTGACGAGATCCTCGTCGACCCAAAGGTTCCTCACCGCATCACAGTAGGTTCGAATGCTAGCACCTTTGCCTATTGAGCACGCTTCCATCGGGCCGCCGCTCTGCACAGCATCGAAATGAGGCGCACGAAAGGTATAAACGGAAGCTTTTGCCCACGGCATTCCTTCATTAGGGTGGGCTCCGAATAACATGAATTCGCTTTTCAGCGCTCGTTCGTTCCGAACTGGGCATCTTCTTCCAGACCGCTCTTGCGTCATGCGGCCACCACTTTGCCACTTCGTCCAAGTCCCAGCCGCCACCCGGATCGACGTTTTGAAGTGGCTGGGCTATACAAGACAGCAGCTCGAAGCCAATCAGCACCGATCCGGCGAAAGCGGCGCAGACGTATGGGCCAACCTGGTAGATTTTCTGAAGGCAGTCCCTCTCAGATCCTGAACGTTACCCGGATATCTGCACATCCAATGGCATAGCCGAATGTGACGGGAACGCCAACAATCCACGTCATTTTAAGCCAAGCCAGCCGAGTCGGCTCTGCCGGCTTCTCCTTGGCCCGAACTCCGCGGAGCGAACGATGAGAAGGCCTGTGGACCCAGCAAAATATTATAGCGGTGTGTGACAAGTGCTGAAGAATAGAGTTTCGTCTGCCACAGGTACTCTAGATCGTCCGCGACAGTCTTGATTCGTGAACCGAACGCGTCCTTGTGGACGATTGAGTTTCGCAGATCATCGATACGGCGGATGCGCTCTTCATCGAATCGATAGTTCCTCCTAATCTCGGCTGGCCCGGGCCGACAGACCTTCTGGAGCGCTTCGATTTTATGAAGTAGGCTCTTGTTGCTCAGCTTCTTGATCAACGCTTCAACGGCTTCTCTGAGCAACTGATCGGGACCGGCCTCCCGGATCTGTCGGAGTGTGAACTTGTCGTTCTCTACCCAGTCGCTCCAGTCGTCAGCGTTCATCATGGCGCCCACTCGACAGTAGTCTAGAACCGCCGCGTCGAGCATTGAATGGGCGAAAACGATACAGGAAGCTTCAGCTGTGGCATGAGCATTTTGCACGGTATCGAGGGTCGCCCCTTCTACATACGATCCAAGGTTCTCCAGATATGGGCGCCGCTCTTCCTCGGCTCCGAAATTCGGCCCCATTACGTGCTCTATGGCGGACTTTTCGGCCTGCTCGAGTAGGCCTGTAAGCGCGGATGGACTTCCGTGAACCATGAACAGCTGGAAAGCCCAAATGTGCGACTGGACCTTGAGAGTGCGCCCGAACGTCTGATTGAGGAGGGATTGCGCCTGCTCTCTCTGTTCGTTCGTTTGATCGATGCCCGGCATGCTGCGCTTCGGCTCCAATAGCCCATTGTATCCAAGCCCCTCGATTCCTCAGTGGACATGCTGCGTGTGTTTCCGCGCGATCGATTCCAAAACCGGCAAGCAGTTGTGGTCGGCGAAGCTGGATTCCGCCGGGAATGCGGATCCGATGAGCTATGAAGGCAAGGACGGCAAGCAGTATGTGGCGATTGTTTCGGGATTGACGCTAAACGTGTTCGCCCTGCCGTAAAGCACCGAAGGCGAACCTGGATTTGCCCTCGGTGTATATGTACTTCAAACCGGTACATAGCGTACGCGTCTGTGGCACACTCGAAGTTGTGAAGGTCACCAGCACCCAGTTTCGAAAGAACCTGTTCCAGATCGTTGAGCGAGCAATACAAGGCGAATTCGTTGAGGTGGTTCACAAAGGGCGTGTAGTCCGCCTGGTGCCTGGAGACAGGCCAAGCAAGATCTCTCGCCTCATCCAGCGAGATACGATTCACGGGACTCTTGAAGATCTCGATCGCGCTCAACGGCAGTTGGACGATGAGATGCGTATCTCGTGGGCCGAAAAATGGAATAACAATCCGTGATCTCCTACCTCGATACCAACGTGCTATTTTTCTGCATTCCGGCAGCGTTGCTCAATTGACGGGGCGGGCCGCGGAGCAGATCCAAGGCACCGCGCCGCCTTGGGAGTGAAGTGGACTCGCGAGCCGGGCGACCGCATTATCGTTGCAAACGCGATCGCCAACAATGAGGCACCGTTAGTTACACCGGATCGCCAAATCCATGGGCGGTATCCCAACGCGATCTGGTAAAAAAGGCGTCTCTGCGGGTCTGACTTTTGGGGGATGAATCGGCGCTTACTGCCCCGGCCATTTCCATTGCGCCGGCGTGGTGGGTTTGAAGGCTGGGCGATGCTTGCGCCGGCCCGCCTTGGCTTCCTCCACCGCGTTACGGGCGGTGGCGAACGCCACGATCTCGGCGCGGGTCACGGTATAGCTCACGAACGGGATCGTGTCAGCGCCAGGCGTGGCCAACGCAGCCTGCAAGATGCGCAGACACAGCGCGGGGCCGTCCTGGACGCGGATGCGATTCTCGGCCAGCACGCTCATATCAACGTTCAGCAGGAATTCCAGATTCTTGCGGATCTTGGTAGGCCGCTCGCTGGGCAGCACGCCATCAAACCGGTAGCTGCGGATATTCGCTCGCTGGTTGAAGCCTTTAAATAGGAGCTGCATTATTAAGGGGCCGCACCTTTTCTGCGGCACTACGTTCGGCGGCACTGCGGACACGCCGGACTACGCGGGAGCACCCGCTCGATATTTCGAATGGCAACTGGCCGCTTGTGCAAACGGCCAGACCCTTGGTGATGTGTTGCTGGATTACGCTAACGTGACTTGTTCGGCTTGCAGGCCCTTAGGACCGCGCTTGACGATGAAGGACACGCGAGCGCCTTCATCGAGCGTGCGATATCCGCTGGCTTCGATGGCGGAGAAATGCACGAAAACATCTTCGCCATTGTCCCGCTGGATAAATCCAAAGCCTTTTCCTGCATTAAACCACTTTACTGTCCCTGTCTCTTTCACATTTTCTCCTTGGTGCTTTTTGCTTTTGTTTGTTGATTGAATTTGAGCGCGAAATGCGCTCAACCTAACTGCGAAGCGCCGCTCTCCTCTGATTGCGCCGCATCCTCTGATAGCTCGTTTAATAGCTCGTTGACGCCCATGTCGTCTTCTGGCTGGCCCTCGCCCTTATGTTGTTTCCGCTCCAGCCGCTTGGCGAGCTTTTCCCGGTGCTTTTCAGCACGGGCAACTTCTTTCTGACGTTTCTTGAATGTGTCGCCTGACCGGCCAGCCATGAGATTCTCCTGTACATTTTGGCGGTTTCGTTGACCACCCGAATCGATAACTTATGGAGGGCTACCAGCGGCGGTCGCGCCGTCCACCGCCGCCGCCAAAATCGTTCCTGGGGCGGCTCTCGGTCTTGGGCCGGGCTTCGTTAACGTTGATGGCCCGGCCGCCTAAGTTGGTTCCGTTCAAGCCGGCAATCGCCTGATCGGCTTCCTGGGCATCCGTCATTTCGACGAACGCGAAGCCACGGGATCGGCCGGTGTCGCGGTCCGTCATTAAGCTGACTCGTTCCACGGCGCCGAACGCTTCAAAGGCCGTGCGAATGGACTCCTCCGTCGCTCCGAAATCCAAATTTCCTACAAATACTTTTTTCATGAACCTGTTCCTTCATCCTTGGGGGCACATTTGATTGCGGGCTTTGCGAGGAGCACGATGCGTTACTGCGTTGCGGCCAAGCGTGGGCGGGACGATCAAACTGAGGCTAAGTATAGCATGCGGCAGGGCAATTTCACAATTCCGTCTTACCGGGCGCGGCCGCATCCACTATTGTCTCAGCAGCCCGCGGACAATGCCGCCGGCGGCCCCCGCGAACTCCATGCTCAGCCGCAGGTCCACAAGAATTGCCGGTACCAGGCCGATCCACCAAGGCACCCGCCCCTCTCCCGCCATGGTTCCCAGCCCGGCCAGGAGCAGCAGGGGTGAGACGACGCGCGCGTAACCGTTGATGTCATACCAATAACGGGGGTTGGTCAGCGCAAAAACCATAACAGCGAAGAGCACGGCGGCGATTGCCATTGGATTCAGCGGGCGTGAGCGCAGCAGCAGGATTGCCACAATCGAAGCCAGGAGAATTGCCGTGAGCGAGATCACATCGCCCCATCGCGCTATGCTCTCCAGCAAAGGAGAAAGCGGATAATGCGGCGGTTGGAGTAGGGTTTTGAAGATTCCCGGCGGGAAACCGATTGTAAACCAATGGGGGACGATGATGTTGGTGTGCTGTGGAAGCGTGCGCCGGACGATCATATACCAGACCAAAATGGGGAGGGCCGTGGACGCCCACAGCGCGGCGCGAGCGAATCGCCTGCTGAACAACTCAAGCAGGCAACAAGCTCCGGCCAGCACAACTCCGGTCTCGCGCACCAGACAAGCCAGTGTAAGCACGATGAAAACCTTCACCCAGGCGCCGGTCCGCCAGTAGAATGCGAAGGCCACGGTGAAGGCCATCAGCGCAACGTCAACCGTCATTCGGTCCATGGAAATGAGTGTGCCCGGGACCGCGAGGAACGCCAGCGCCCAGACTGGATGGCGGCCCGCCAATACTGCCAATCGGCTGAGCCAGTACGCGCCGAGCAGGACGAAAATCGCAATCACGGCGATATACGACGCGTCGATCCACGGTTGATGCCCCGCCACTAGCAGGTAAGCCAGCGTGGGCACCAGAATGCGCCGATAGCGTTGCGCTGGGGAATCGACATACTGCACGTAACCGCGTCGCGAGAAGATATCGTGCGCTACGTAGCGATACATCTCCCCGTCGTAGCCGACGCCGGGAAATTTGTAGGTTCCCGGCGCTAAATCCGGTGGAATCGCGGAGTCTTGGCCCGTGAGGAATAACGCGGTCCAGTTGCCGGCGCGGTTATAGTGAACCGTCAGGAATTGCCAGAGCAGCAAAAGAGCCATGGCGAGAACCGCCCAGGCAAGCGAAATACCCGCATGGATCGCTTTGTTATCGTGCCGCGTCTGCAACACCAGGAAGTATGACACGACCCGGGGTTTCCGGTACCATGAGATTTTCCCCCACACATGTTCCGTTTCGAAACAGCCGGAGAATCTCATGGAGAGTGCCTGGTGGCCACGCTGACGGGGCTTCCCGCCGGCATTCCGATCGCGGTGAGACGCCATCAATCATGAGCTGTGGCGCCGCCAACAGGGGTACGGGCGCGGCGGCCGCATGAAGATCGAAACCGACCGCGCCGATATCGTCGCCGGCGTCCGCCACTCCAAGACCATCGGATCGCCCATTGCGATCGTGATCCAAAACAAGGACTGGAAGAATTGGACCGAGGCCCTGCCGGTGCGAAGGCAGCGACCATCAGCCGGAGAAGCATAAACCGGTGACGCGTCCCGCGTCCAGGCCACGCCGATCTGGCGGGCAGCCTGAAGTACAATTTCCCGGATGCCCGCTACATTCTGGAACGGGCCAGCGCCAGAGAGACCACCGCGCGCGTTGCCGTGGGCGCATTCGCCAAAGCATTTCTCGGACAATTTGGCATCAGCGTGCTGAGCCACGTGATCGGGGTCGGCGAAGCGCGCCTGGATCGGCCCGTGGCCTGGGAAGAATTGGTCGCGCTCAGCCAGAAGGAAGACGTTTTGCTGGGCTGCGTCGACGCCGAGGCGGAAGCCAGGATGAAGGAAGTTGTCGACCACGCCTACCGCACCGGCGACACGGTGGGCGGCGTGTTTGAAGTGATCGCGCACGGCGTGCCCCCGGGGCTGGGCTCACATGTGACCTGGGACTCGCGCCTGGACGGCCGTCTGGCCCAGGCCATCGTATCGATGCAGGCCGTCAAGGGAGTTGAGATCGGATTCGCCGCCGAAGGCGCGTCTTCATTCGGTTCGCGCGTGCAGGACACCATTCACTACAATCGCCAGGATCGGCAGTTCACTCGCGGAGCCAATCGCGCCGGAGGCTTGGAGGGCGGCATGACCAACGGCCAGGATGTCCTGGTTCGCGGAATGCTGAAGCCCATTTCGACGCTGCGGCGTCCGCTTGAATCGGTGGATCTGGTGACCCGCGAGCCCGCGCTGGCGGCTTACGAACGGAGCGACGTTTGCGTGGTGCCCGCGGCGGGTGTGATCGGCGAAGCCATGGTCTCCATCGTTCTGGCGCAAGCATTCCTGGAGAAGTTTGGCGGCGATTCGTTGGAGGAGACGCGCCGCAATTTCGAAGGCTACAAGGAGCAGGTAAGAAACTTCTGATGCGGGTAATAAACTCCTAATGATGTATTCGATCGTTCTTTTCGGCGAGCCGGTGCTGGAAAAGCAGGCCGAGGCTGTGACCGAGTTTGATACACCCGAGCTGCACAAGTTGATCGAGGACATGTTCGAGTCCATGTACGCCGCCAAAGGCGTGGGCCTCGCCGCCCCGCAGATCGGCATCGCCAAACGCATCGCCGTAATCGATCTTTCGGTGGCCGAAGACCCGGCCCAAAAGATTGTGCTGATCAATCCCGAGATCATTCGCAAGGTAGAGTTTCAAACCGGCGAAGAGGGCTGCCTGAGCCTGCCCGGGTTTCGTGAGCAGGTTACTCGTCCCAAGACCGTCACAGTGCGTGCTCAAAATATCAAAGGCGAGCCGTTCGAAATGACCGGCGAGGAACTTTTGGCGCGCGCCTTTGCCCACGAAATCGATCACCTGAATGGCCGCTTGTATATCAGCCACGTGAGCGCCCTCAAGCGCGACCTGATCCGGCGCAAGGTGCGCAAGTTAGTGAAAGCTGGAGAATGGTCCTGATTTTTCTGGGGACGCCCGCCTTCGCGGTTCCCACGCTCGAACGGCATCGTCGCCGCCGGCCATCGCGTGTTGGCGGTCTTTACGCAACCCGATCGCCCCAAGGGCCGCGGCGGGCTAGTGAGTCAATCGCCCGTGAAGGAAGCAGCCCTGCGCTTGGGGTTAGCGGTGCATCAGCCCGAGCGTATTCGCAGACCAGAAGTGACCGAGCAATTGCGGCAGATGCAACCGGACGCAATGATCGTAGTCGGCTACGGGCAGATCATCCCACAAGCCATCATCGACATTCCGAGGCATGGCATCATTAACGTGCATGCTTCGTTGCTGCCGAAGTACCGCGGCGCGGCGCCGATTCAGTGGGCCATCGCCAATGGCGAGACTCGCACCGGGGTGACTACCATGCGAATCGATTCGGGGCTCGATACCGGCGACATGCTGCTGAAGTGGGAGACCGAAATCGGACCGGAAGAGGACGCGCTCGATCTCGGCGCACGTCTCAGTGTCGCGGGCGCCGAGCTTCTGGTGGAGACGCTGCGCGACAATCCTTCGCCGGTGAAGCAGGATCCGGACGCCGCGACGTATGCGCCGATCCTGAAAAAGGACGACGGCTTGATCGATTGGAATTGGCCGGCCGGGAAAATCTTCAATCGGTCGCGCGGGTTCCTGCCGTGGCCGGGCGCGTTCAGTTTCTTTCGCGGGCAGATGTTTCACATCTGGAAGTCGCGCGTATCGGGCGAAGCGCTGCAAGGAGTACCCGGTTTGATGTCGGCAATAGACAAGAGACTATTGATAGCCTGCGGCGAGCGAACTGAACTGGAACTCATCGAAGTTCAAGTAGAGGGTCGCAAGCGAATGTCCGGTACCGCCTTCATGAACGGGCATCACCTGCAGGACGACGAAATGCTTGGGGTGAAAGTGGCGTGAAGTTACCGCTGGGTTATCGATATTCGGCCGTTTACGCCGGAATCCGCAAAGTGAAGAAGGACGATGTGGCGCTGATTGTTCCGGATGCGGCCGCGTCGGGGGCGGCCGTGTTCACTCAGAATCGCGTGCAAGCCGCGCCGGTTCGCATTGCGCGCTGGAATCTGACCAAGTCGCGTGGCCTGGTGAGCGCGGTGCTGATCAACGCGGGCAACGCCAATTGCGCCACTCAAACCGGCGATCGCGTCGCGCTGGCTTGCTGCGATGCCGTTGCGAATCATCTGCACGTGCCGCCGCCTCAGGTTTTTCCGGCATCCACGGGCGTGATTGGCGTGGAGCTCGATGCGCATTTGATCGTCAACGCGGTGCCCAATCTCATCGCGGGGCTCGCGCCGAATCGATTCGACGACGCCGCGCGTGCGATCCTCACCACCGACACCGTAATGAAGACCGCGCACAGCCAGGTGCGTCTGAAAGGCGGGACGGTTCATATCGCGGGGATGACCAAGGGCTCCGGTATGATCCAGCCCAACATGGCCACCACGCTGGGGTTCGTGATGATGGATGCCTCTCTGCCGCCGTCTGCTCTCGCCACGATGTTGGGTGCGGCCGTGAAACGCAGCTACAACCGGATCAGCGTGGACGGCGATACCTCCACGAACGACACCATGTTGGTGCTGGCGAACGGAGCGTCGGGCGTGCACCCGAATCCGAAGGAGAGCAAGAAACTGGAAGAGGCGCTGACGCAAGTGATGGAGGACCTGGCACGCCAAATCGTGCGCGACGGTGAGGGCGCCCGCAAACTCGTGACCATTGAGGTCAGTGGTGCGTCGAACGAGGAGGTGGCCACGCAAATCGCGCGCAGCATCGCCAATTCGCCGTTGGTCAAGACCGCCATAGCGGGCTCCGATCCCAACTGGGGGCGCATTCTCTCGGCTGCGGGGAATGCCGGCGTGCCGCTTGATCCGGGCAAAGTGGACATCGATCTCCAGAACGTTCCGGTGTGCCGGAGCGGGCTGGCCGCCGATTTCTCTGAGGCCGATCTCAAGAAAAAGCTGGACGAGAAGGAGTGCCTGATCCGTTTCGCCCTGCACGGCAGAGGCAAGGGCGCGGCCCGCTTCTGGACGTGCGATCTGACGGAGAAGTACATTGAGATCAATGCGAGCTATCGCACGTAGCGCGGTGTTGGTTTCGATCGCCGCGGCATTAGCTTGCGCGGATGCGCATGACGACGTTATCGAAGTGATCACTTCGATGGCGGGCGCGCTGACCGAAGTCAACGGAATCGGCGCCGGAGTTGTCCGCGGGAACGTGTCGAGGTTCATGTCGGCGTGCAGTAAAGAGATGCCGGGCTACGGGACGCTCGAAAGCAACGTCACTGCATTGGTGCGACAGGCCGAGATCTCTTCTTCCATACAGACGGTGACTGAGGACGGCGACGATCAAGCGCGCAGCATCGATCTGGATTGGGTTCTGGAAGTGCGCAGCCTGGAGCAGGATGGACCTGTCGTTCGGCGTCGTGAGGTGATCCACTGCGAGCTGCGCAAGGAAAAGAAGCACTGGAAAATCGTAGCGCTGAAGCCGATCGATTTCTTCGCGCCTCCCAAATTAGGGCAATAGATGACAATCCGCTGCGTTGCCGGTCTCCTCATCACGGCGGCACTTTCGATTGCTCAACACCTTGAGCAACCCAATCTGATGCCTTGGCCGGCCAAGGTCGAGATGGGGCAGGGAAGCCTTGCGATCGGCCCGACCATCCGCATCGCCATTACCGGCTATTCCGAGCCACGCTTAGAGGCAGCGGTTCGGCGGCTGGGCGAAATCGTTCCCGCCGGATCGCCGGCTACGTTGGTCGTCCAATGCGAGCATGCCTCGGAGGCAGTCGAGCAGCTCGGTGAAGATGAGAGCTATCGCTTAGAGGCCACGCCATTGCAGGCGCGTCTGTCTGCTCCGAATCCGCTGGGTGTGCTGCATGGCCTTGAAACATTTCGGCAGCTCTTGGTTCGTGGTGCGAACGGCCTAGAAGCGCCGGTAGTTAGTATCCAAGACCAGCCGCGGTTTCCGTGGCGCGGCTTGCATCTGGACGTGTCACGACATTGGATGCCGATCGAAGTGGTCAAGCGTAATCTCGATGGCATGGCCGCGGTCAAGCTTAATGTCTTTCATTGGCACTTGTCCGACGACCAGGGTTTCCGCGTCGAGAGCAAGCGCTTTCCGAAGTTGCAGCGGCTCGGTTCCGATGGACTTTACTACACGCAAGAGCAGGTGCGCCAGGTGGTCGCCTACGCGCGCGATCGCGGCATTCGCGTCGTGCCGGAATTCGACGTGCCGGGCCACACCACCAGTTGGCTGGCCGCATATCCCCAGCTTGCGAGCGCTCCCGGTCCTTATAAGATCGAGCGCAACTGGGGAGTGTTCGATCCAACCATGGATCCAACGCGCGAATCGACGTATCAATTTCTGGACGCGTTCATTGGCGAGATGGCCGCGTTGTTTCCCGATCGGTTCTTTCACATCGGCGGCGATGAGGTGACGGGAAAGCAATGGATGAACAGCGCGCGCATTCGAGCGTTCATGCGGAAGCAACATTTGAAAAACGCCGATGAACTGCAGGCCTATTTCAATCGACGGCTGCAGAAAGTGGTGGCGAAGAACGGCAAGAGGATGGAGGGCTGGGATGAAATTCTCGATCCGGATCTGCCGAAAGACATCGTGATTCAATCCTGGCGTGGCCAGAAGTCGCTCGCCGAGGCCGCGCGGCACGGCTTTTCGAGCATCCTTTCGGCGGGCTACTATCTCGATCATATAGAGCCGGCTGCGACGCTTTATGTGGTGGACCCGCTGGATCACGACGCCGCGACTCTTAACGACGAAGAAAAAGCGCGCATCCTCGGCGGTGAGATCGCGATGTGGGGCGAATTCGTGAGCCCGGAAAATGTCGACTCGCGCATTTGGCCGCGGGCGGCCGCGGTGGCGGAGCGGTTCTGGTCGCCGCAAGAGGTAAAAGACGTCGCGTCGATGTACCGGCGGTTGGACCCGGTGAGCCAGGAACTCGATCGGCTCGGCCTGACACATCGCTCCAGTTATCTTCCGATGCTCGATCGGCTGGCCGCGGATAGTCCTGCAGGGCCGCTCAAGACCTTGGCCGATGTCGTGACGCCTGCCACCTTCGGGCAGCGCATCCGCACACACAAATACAATCAGCAGACACCCTTGACCGGGCTGGTGGACGCGGTTCGGCCGGAGAGCGATACGGCGCGGGAGTTCGACGCCCTGGTCGATCGCATGGACCGCGCGCAAATCCGAACCTGGCTCGTTCGTTGGCGTGATAACGACGCACGCATGGAGCCTAACGGCGCGTTGAAGCATTTGGGCATAATCGGTCTCCAAGCGCTCGATTACATGGACCGCGGCGAGCATCCGCCGGAGGCCTGGCTGGCGGACCAACGAGCTTTTTTGGAAACATGCAAGAAGCCGCAGGCGGAATTGCGGTTTGCCATTACACCGTCGATCGAAAAACTCGTCGCCGCTACGGCTTCGCGGCCCTAGGGCTGTTCAGGGCCTGCTCCACCGAAACATGGTTGACATCCAGTGTTTGCCCGAGCACCTGATCCAGCGAGACCCGGGCGTGGCTATAGGCGGATCGCGTCGAGACCTCGGTTTCCTGGGCAGTCACTAATGCGGTTTGGGCCGCTTCCACGTCGCTGATGGTCGCCGCGCCAAACGAAAACGACTGCTGCGACTTTTCCAGCAGCTCTTCGAGCAGCTTGCGCGAGTCGACCGCTTGCGAATACCTGGAACGCGCCTGCCGCAGCGCGACCATGTAATTGGAAATGTCCACTACCAATTGATTCAGATTGCGGCGCTCGACCAGATCGCCCTGGCGCAATTGCAATTGCTCGACGCCATAGTCGCCCTGCGCCACGTGATTGTGCAGCGTGCCTTGAAACAAAATACCGGCGCGGTGGGTTGGGAAATTATTGCGAAACACCTGGCCCAGCGCATTGCCCAGTCCGCCGACGTAATACGGGTCGGCCGTATAGGCTTGGCCGTTTACGATTACAGGCGGCGTCGCCTGGCCCGAGATCCCGTTGGCGCTGATGGCTGCGATCCCCTGCAGGCTGGGCAGAACGCCATTGGCAGTTCCTTCCGCCGAGATTGCAGCCGCTTCGTCGTTGATCTTGGCCAGCGCCACGTCCGGGCGATTTCGGAGAGCCTGGGCCACCAGATCGCGCAACGGGGCCAGACTATCCTGCTCGGGAACCTCGATGTGATCAAGTGTCACAATCTGGGCGGCGTCCACCAGAGGATCCTCCAGGCCATTGCGGCTGAGCGCATTCTTCAGCAAATTCTCCTGTTGTTGCGCGGTTGCTTGTGCAATGGAGAGCTGTTGGCGGTTGTTGCTGAGCACCGACTGGGCTCGCGTGGCCTCGAATCGGGGAAGCACGCCCAGCTCAATCTGCTTCCGTGTGTCGTCGTAGAATTTCTGTGCCTGGTCCACCGCGCGCTGCCGGACGGTTACATCGTCATCATTGGTGACCAGGTCCCAATAGAGGTTCAGAACGTTTGAAACAGTGTTCAGTAATTGCGATCGGAACGTTTCTTGAGCAGCCTGTACATTCTTTTGAGCCACGCGGATAAAGCGGCCGTTGACTCCGCTTCCGAACCCTTGCAGCAGATTGTGGCGAACGTAGATCTGCACCACGGGCGCCACCGAAGGATTCAGAAAATCGCTGGGAGCGTTTTGTTTCAAGTAGGACTCGTTGGCGCTCACCTGGACATAGCCGCCGGTCAAAAATCCCTCCTGGACAAACGAATCGATCACGTGAGAGCTGTTCACCAGCGTGTCGGTCTGGCTCACCGTGGGGATTGACTGGGGAGTGGTGGTGTGGGCAAAGTCGGTCGCGTTCTGAAGAACCGGATCCAGGTTCTGCGTCACCGGCCCAATCTGAGAAACGGTAGCGCCGCCATTGGCGCCGCCTCCTCCGTTGTTGTTCGACGCCAAACCTGCCGCGATCTCGCTGCCCACCACACCCTGGCCGCTGGTGGATTGATTCACCAAACTGTTCCCGTTGGTGACGCCGCGCAACGGGCCTCCGCCCTGCGCTCGCTGGTAAGCCCATTCGGCGCTGAGCGGTCCGTAGCGATCCACCTCCAGATCGAGATTGTTTTCTATGGCCACCGCGATTGCATCTTGGACCGTCAGGTACAGGCGTCCAGCGCGAATCAGGCTGTGCAGGTGGTCCGAGTTACCGAGTTCCACGGGTGGCGTCGAGGTCGGCCGATAGGATCGCACCGGAGCGGTCCGTGCGGCTGCTCCACTGTTTGTGGCTGGACGCCTTGAGATCCCTGTTGAGCGGTGCACTGCGTGGCCAGCAGGCTCAGAACGGCTGAGGACAGAGAGTGTTTTGGAGGTTCATGTTGCCCCGCACCTCGCCTCCGTAGCAGGCGGGAATAGTCGATTCTCTGGCCACGTGGCCCGCAGCAGCCTCTTCCATGGATATGCCGTTCACTTCCAGCGTCTGGCCCACGGCTTGATCGAAAGCCACCTTGGCATGCGTGTAGTTCGCCATGGCCTGGACTTCGGCGCTTTGATCGGATGCCAGATCGCGCTGGGCTTGGACCACCATTGCGATCGTAGACTCGCCGAAGCGGAAGCGGTTTTGCTCGGCCTCCAAAGTTTGCTGCGCGAGCGAGCGGGTGGCCACCGCAGTTTCGTATCGCGCCCGCGCCTGCTGCACCTCGATCACTGCGTTCTTCACGTCGACGCGTACCTGGCTGACCTCCTTTTGATACTGCAGCTGGTTTTGCCGCAACTGGAGCTGATCGGCGACGTAATCGGCCTGAGCGACGCGATTGCGAAATGGAATGTTCAACGAGAATCCGGCCGAGTAGTTCGGAAAATCGCGGCTGAAAATCTGCCTCAGCAGGTTGCCATAACCGCCCACATAAAGCGGGAGGCGGCACCACCGACTCGGCGCTCGCGGGATTCACCGCGCCAGTGAGGCCGTTGTTGGTCAACTCGAAGAACGCCTGCAACGTCGGCAGCATGTAGTTCTTCGCCCCGGCCAGGTTGATGACGCTGCTTTCGATGTTGACTTTGGTCTGTGCGATCTCGGGCCGCTGCTTGAGGGCCGCGTTTACCAATTCCGCGGTTGGCTTCAGGTCCTCGGTTTCAGGAACGGTGATGTGATCCAGGGGAATCGATGTGCACCTCATCCAGCGTCGGCTGACGATCCCGTTTCTGCTCAGGGCATTCTTGAGCACGGTTTCCTGCTGCGCCACATTGGTTTGGGTGATGAGCAGGTTCTCCTTGGCAGAGGAAACTTCCGCGGCGGCGCGCGTGACTTCAATGGCCGGTAGTGTACCCAACTCCACCTGGTGTTTGTTGCCGTCGTAAAGCTGCTGCGCGGTAGTTAGCGCTTCCTGCTTAATTCGCAGATCCTCGTTGAAGCTTACTAAGTCCCAGTAGAGATTTAATACGCGCGGAAACGGTCGTGATTACCTGGCGCTTGAGCTGAAGATCGGTAACCTTCAAGTTGTTCTTGGCAACCCGGATATTGCGATTGTTTACGGCGACGCCGAATCCCTGCAGCAGATTCTGCGTGACATACAAGTCCAGAAGGCCGGCGGTATTGGGATTGATGTTGAAAGCAGGACTGTTGTATGCGAACTTCGGATGGTGTAGTAAGTCAGCTGCGCGTAAGTGCCAGTTACGAACGATTGAGCGTACTGCAACTGGAATTGCCGGGTGTCGGCGATCAGGGACGGAGTATAACTCAGCAAGTATTGCTCTCGGCGTGGTGGATGCTGAAAATTCGCGTAGAGCCCCAGAACCGGGTCCATATTCGGAGGCTGGGTGCCGGTCTGGATCACGATGCCGCCGCCGGAACCCACGCCAGAGCCATTCTCCTGCAGACCCACCGCATTCACGCTGACGCCCTCCAGGCTCACGCTGGTCGGCCCCGGGCTGATGGGCTGGCTGATGTCGCGCAGAACACCGCCGCCCTGCGCGCGACGCACAACTTCACGCGCCAGATACGGACCGTAGCGCTGGATCGCTATGTCCACGTTGTTCTCCAGCGACAAGCGCGATCACGTCCTGCACCGACAAATACAAATTGCCGGCGCGAATCAGCGACTCCAGGCGCGGCGTGTTGCTGAGCGTGGCGGGCGACAACAATCCGCCGCTCCAGATTGAACGGCCGGAGGATATGCCCAACCACCGGCGGCCCTTTGGGCGTCTCAATTCTGATCTCCGGTGTTTGCCCCCAGCAGCCCGCGGCCGCGAGAGCGAATAGAGGTATATTTCGGATGAAACGCATGGTCAATAGAATCGTAGCTCGAATGTTGGAACGAGCAATCGCGGTTCCAGACCAAAGGCTTGACGGTGATGCGGTTACAGGCCTGCCGGGTATGGCGGGTGTTCGTTTTCGCTACAAACTGTTCGATTTCGCCCAGGGAGCAGCTATAATGCGCCGAGCCATTTGCGCCAGCCCCGCCGCCCTTGCGCCTCACGTCGATGCTCAAACGCTTGATCTTCTGATTCAGCGTCGACAGCGGAATGTGCAGTTTCTCGGCAGCATCGGTCTGGCTCCAGTTCACCGAGTCCAGCGCCTCGATGATTTTGCGCCGCTCGAAGTCGGCCAGGATCTCGGGGAGCGAAGCGTCGGCGGGCAGCATGCCGCTCGCATCGCGCCGGATTTTGACGCCGCCTTCTTGCAGAATCGAATCGGGCAGCACGTCGGCGGGCACGGTGGCCTGCGAGGCTAGCACCACGGCGCGTTCCACCGCGTTTTCAAGCTCCCGCACGTTGCCGGGCCAGTTGTAGTCCAGCAGCAGCTGCATGGCATCCGGCTCGAACCGCAAGCAGACTCTTTGCCGTCGGCGATCCAGAAACTTCTCGTTCTCGCGGCGAACTTCTGGTAAGAAATGTTCCACCAGCGGCGGAATATCTTCCTTGCGTTCCCGCAGCGGCGGCAGCGCCAGATTGATCACGTTCAGCCGGTAATACAAGATCCTCGCGAAACTTGCCTTCATCCACCAGCTTCTTCAGATCCGCGTTGGTGGCCGCGATGATGCGCACGTCCACCTTGATGGTTTCGGTGGACCCGACCGGCATGAATTCGCGCTCTTGAATCACGCGCAGCAGTTTGGCTTGGGTTTCCGGACTGATGGTGCCGATTTCGTCGAAAAAGATGGTCCCTTTGTTGGCGGTTTCGAAATATCCTTTGCGGGAGGCGATGGCGCCCGTGAAGGCGCCCTTCACGTGCCCGAACAAAGCGCGACTCGAGCAGTTCGGCCGGAACCGACCCGCTGTTCACCGGGACGAACGGCTGATCGGCGCGCGCCGAGTTCGCATGGATGCCCTTGGCGATTAATTCCTTGCCGGTCCCCGTTTCGCCCATGATCAAAATGGTGGCGCGGCTGGGCGCTACCTGGGTCACCAGATCCAGAATGCGCAACATGCGATCGTTCTTGCCGATGATATTCGGAAAGCTATACTGCTTCAGCGCACGCTTGAGCTGGGCGTTCTCGCGCGCCAGGCGGCTGTGCGCGATCATCCGGTCGATTTCGAGCAGCAGCTTTTCGTTATCCCAGGGCTTCGAGAAATAGTCGTTCGCGCCGTTCTTCAGCGCGTTGACCGCCACCTCCACCGACCCGTAGGCGGTGATCATGAACACCGGCGTCTCGGTGTCGCGTTCGCGAATCTCGCGCAACACCTCCATGCCGGAGCGGTCCGGCATCATAAGATCCAGCAGGATCATGTCGTAGTTGGCGTCTTCGGCACTCCGCAATCCTTCGGCGCCGTTTTGCGCCAATTCCACCGTGTAGCCCTCCAGGCACAGCAGTGCCTCCAGGCTTTCGCGGATGTCAGCTTCGTCGTCAACTACCAGGATGCGGCCTTTAGGGAGGGAGGCTGGTTCGTCGGGCGGAAGTGGATCAGGCATGCACCGGCTTTCTGGCTAACGGGAGCTCTACTCGAAATCGCGAGCCTGCGCCAAGGCGGCTCTCTACTTCGATAGTACCGCCGTGCTCCCTCACGATTCCGTACGTTACCGAAAGCCCGAGGCCGGTTCCCTTGCGGGCCGCCTTGGTGGTGAAGAACGGATCGTAGATGCGCGCCAGGTTTTCGGGCTGGATTCCTTCGCCGCTGTCGGACACATCGATGCGCGCAAAACCGTCCTCGCTCCAGGCGTGTACGGCCAGCGTGCCGCCCGCTTCCATGGCGTCGCGCGCGTTCAGGAACAGATTCAGGAACACTTGCTGCAGCTTGCCGGCGTTGCCTTTCACCGGCGGCATGGCCATCTCGGTGTCCAGCTTCACTTCGATGGCGGACTTACGCAGCTGATGCTCCACCAGGTTCAAGGTTTCCTGAATCACCTTGCCGACGTCCACCTCCACGAACTCGGTGGTCGAGGTGCGCGAAAAACTGAGCAGCGAGTTGACGATTTCGCTGGCGCGGAAGGTCTGCTTGGCGATTTTGTCCAGCAGCTTGGACTTTTGCTCGTCTTCGGAAATCTGCTTGGCCAGCATCTGCGCGTAGGTGGAAATCACCGCGAGCGGCGTGTTCACCTCGTGCGCGACGCCGGCTGCCAGCAGACCGATGGAGCTCAATTTATCCGCCTGCACCAGCTGGCGCTCCAGTTCGTCCCGATCGGTGACGTCGTCGAAAATGATCAGCCGGCCGATCTGCTGCAAATCTTTGGCCACCAGCGGCGCGATGGCCAGGTTCAGAGTGTGCGCTCCCGAGCCGTTGGCTTTGCCATTTCCATTTCCGTTGGCATTGCCGTTTGTCAGGCCCGCCGGCCCGTGCAACACAAACTTGTAAATGTTGTGCACGCCCGTTTGCCCGCGTACCTCATCGAATTCCTTGGAAAGCTCGGCTGGAAACAGCTCCGCCAGGCGCCGCCCTAAAGCTGCTTCGCGCGCGATCCCAGTCAGCCGCTCGATCTGCGTATTCCAGCTTTCCACCCGATCGTTCAGATCCGCGGCCAAAATTCCGACGTTGATGGACTCGACGATATTCTCGCTGAACTCTTTCAGCCGCTCGTACTCCTCCATCTTGTGCTGCAGCGAACGGTACAAGCGCGTATTCTCCACCGCGATGCTGACGTATCCGGCCAGAGTGGTCAGCAGTTCCACGTCGTCGCTGGAAAGAAAATCGCCCTTGTCGGTGCGGCTCAGCGCCAGGTAGGCGATGGTGCGGCCGCGGACCGTACACGGGAAATAGTAGGTCAGGTCGAGATCGGCGATGGTCCGCCGCACCGAGATCGGCCAGTCGTGCGAGACCGCGTCCAGCAGATGCCTGGTGCGCTCAAAGAACAAGATACGGCTTGCCCGGGCTGCGAGCTCAGAAAACTGAGGTCGAGCTCGCTGCCCCTGCTTCTGACCCCGCTCCTTGCGATTGCCCAGGGCCATGTGCAGCTGGAAGTCGCCGCCATCGCCGGTGGGTTCGTTTAACAAGAAAAACGCCACATGCTGGATCGATAGGGTGTGCAGCAGCCGGTCCGCCACCGAGCGCAGCATCTCATCCAGATCGGTTTCCGAGCCCAGCTCGCGCGCGAATTCGATCAGCGTGCGGCGGTAGTCATAGCGGTCCTTATAGAAGAAATAGCGATCCAGTTGTTCCTGCAGCCAGTCGCGAATGGGCTGAAAGATGAACGTGGCGAACAGAATCAGCCCCACGATGGCGGCCGGGCTCAGGTCCTCCGGGCGCGCGAACGAGAAGATCAGCCCGTAGAAGATCCCCAGCACCACCAGCGTCGCAAGCGTGTAGACGTAGCCTTGCTGGAAGATAATGTCGACGTCCATCAGCCGGTAGCGCAGGATGGCGTAGGCCCAGGTCAGAGGCATCAGAATCATCGAAAGCACGGCCATCTTCTGGTAATGGCCGGGAAGCGCGCCGAACAAATAGGGCACCGCGTAAATCAGCGTGAATGGCACGACCCCCAGTAGCGCCCCGTTGCGCAGGTATTTCAACTGCCGCCCCACCAGAGGATCCTCGGCGTGCGGCGTCTTCATCGCCAACACCAGGGTGCCGGCCAGATAGAAAGCGCTCAGGAAGAGCAACCATACCCGATCCAGGAACCAGTTCACTTCCACCGGTGAAGCCGTCACGCGCAGAATGCCCTTGGCCACCAGCAGATAAATCGTGAGCAAAAGCGCGCCAGGAAGATAAAATACGGCGCTCAGGCCTGGCCGCTCCAGCCATTTCGGCCGCTCCGGGAAGACCAGGCAGAAGTGCAGGAAGATAGTCGGCGCCAGAACGCCGGCCACAACGTTGCCCCAGTAGATGGCCTGATCGAATGCGTTGAGTTTGCCCGTGAAGTGGAAGCAAGACAGGATGAACGACGTCAGGCATAGGACGTAAAAATGAACCGATCGTGACGCGCCGACCCGGCGGTAGTAGACAAACAACCCGATCAACAGGTAGGCGATCCCAACGGCGTACTGATAGTACAGGGAGCGATCCAGCACACCTTCGCCGACCATCACTTGCGCCGGAACCGGCACATTATCGCGGCGTAGGATGTATTCGGTTTTGATCCAGATGCCGACCTGTTGCAGGGCCTGGGGAACGTCAACGGTCTTTGCGATTGCGTGCCCGGCCACTTGGAGCAGCACGTCGCCTGCGCGAATTCCCGCATTATCGCCCGGGCTACCCGGTGTGACATGCAGCGCCAGGACCAGGTTCTGGCCGTCGCCACCGGTTCGATCGACCCACGTAACCCCATCATCCGGAAGATGATACAAGGTTTGCTGCCGGAAATTGACGAGGGCGCAGCACACCGCAGCTACCGTGAGAACGAACAGCAGCGCGCTGACGAATTGGGTCTTAAGATCCCTCAAGCGGCCGTCTCCGCTAATACTTCTCTACAAGTGCACACACTTCCAGCAACTCGTTGCGCCGTTTTAAAGCACTTCACGTGCCACCGACCCTGCCGGAAGACCACTCATGAGAATACAGGATTTCCCGGTGACACAGCAATGGAGACCGCATGCGCTTTCTCGATTTTGGGATTTGCCACTACGGGAAAGTGTATGACCGCAATAGGCCAAAACATCTGAGGAACCATACATTTGTAAAGTCTATTGACAAGTGAACCCATAAGCCTTACCATCTTCTTTCCGGATTTTGTCCGTAGGACAGATGACAGCTTAGCCAGGGTTCAAAAAGGTGGTCCGCGTATGACCTTGTTTCAAATTGGCGAGAAAGTGGTTTATCCTAACCACGGCATTGGAACGGTTGAGAATATCAGCACGCGTTCCTTCGGAGCGCAATTCGAGCGATTCTACCTCCTCCGGCTCACCTACAACAGTATGACGGTGATGGTCCCGTTTTCGCACGTGGGTGAAATCGGCCTGCGCAAGGTCACCCGAAATGGTGAAATCGCGCGGGTACTGGATTTCCTGGCCGAGGGCAGCGCCAAGCGCAAGGCCGACTGGAAAGACCGGTACAAGGAAAACTCGGACAAGATGCGTCACGGCAGCTTGCTCGAGATCGCCGAAGTCCTGAAGACTCTCCTGGTTCTCCAGTCCGAGAAGCCGCTCTCGTTCCGTGAGAAGAAGATGCTGGAGCGTGCCCGCCATATGCTGGTTACCGAACTATCCATTTCGCGTGGTTTGGCGGAGTTGGAAGCCATCGGGATGTTGCAAAACGCTCTCGCGAAGTCAGCTTTGACCCTCCCCGCCCCCGCCTAGTCCCGCAATTGCTCTCTTTACTCACGAACGGATCTCGACTACGCGCTCGCCCGCGCTGAGCGATGCTTCCAGCCGCGGCCAGACTTGTTCGAAAGCTTCGAGCAGGGCCGTGGCGTACCTGCAAAGCTCCGCGTCGGTCGCTTCACCTAGTCCGGCGTCGAGGACGTGTTCGGAATCCGTGCCCTTTTTGCGGAGATAAACGGCCAAGGCACCTGGCAGTTGGTTATCGACCAGAAACTTCACGAAGCCTGAATGACAACATGATCGGTCTGGTGGGCGGCGTAGTCGATTGCAGCCAGAATGTCCTCGCGATCAAGAAAGGGGTAATCTTCGAGGATTTCATCGAAGGTGGCCTCGGACGCGAGAAGCTCCAACACATCGGTGACCCTAATCCGCCGGCCGCGAATGCAGGGACCGCCCCGCATTTGCCTTCCTCGACGGTGATTCGGTTGAGCCGCTCCCGATTCATAGATCCACGCTCAATTCGAAGTTACGCTGTATCTGGCATAAAGGCAAGCTCGGAGGGCTAAGCGCTGCGGGAGAGCCTGAACCATTCGGAATCAGTAACTTGCGTTCGAGCGACAATTTCGAGCAGCCCCCGCCTAGTCCCGCAGTCTGGTCCTTGAATAGTAAGTAGTCACACTCTCAATCCCACTGTTATCGCATGGAGTTCCCAGTATTTACGGGAATTCGATTCGTGATCTTCACCTGGGTATTGGGCATCTCACATCCTTCAGTGCACGTACCATGCGTTCTGAAGACCCTCGAGGTACCCTCATCATGCTGAACCTCTTCGTTTCCGCAGCATGTGGTTCCCATAGCTTGGACGGAGTTTGAGGGCCACCGCGCCACTCTTTTCGACACTGCTCGCCATCGTTCCGCGTCTAGTAGTACTGTATCTTCGACGCCCGTAAATGGCGTTTGAAGTGGCGGGAAACAATGCTAAAATAAGGACCAACTGAATAGTCTCCAGGAGGGAAACCCCGAAGAAATAGTTCTTCGAACTGCTCTTCGTTGCAGTGATGAGAAGACGCGATTGTCGCCTTTTCCGTATCACATCAGCCTTCCGTGATCGATCCGGACGGATAACGCTGTGGGACCGCGCGTCAAGCCTGTCACTGGCCGGTCGGTACTGGAGTCTTAATCCATCGGTTTCGGTTACGGTACTGACGACTCATTTAAGTCCGCTGGATGCAAAAGCATAATGAGTTGTAACATGGCTACCACAACTCAAACTAACCTCTTTAGCAGCGATTATAACCCGGCCAATGGAGCCTTCCATCCGACAGCTGAGGTGAAGGAACGCCGGCGTGCCTGCGTAGCGCATCTCATGCTGGAAGCGGCTAAGCTTTGTCCGGACGCGATCGCGCTGTCGGCCGGCGCGGAAGCCATGACGTTCGGCGATCTCGCGGCTCAATCCAGGCGTCTGGCAAGCTATCTGATCGCACTCGGCGCGAAACCTGAGACCCCGGTAGCTCTGTGTCTGGAACGTTCCTTCGATTTCATCGTCTCGGCGCTGGCAGTGCTGCTGTCGGGGGCGGCGTATCTTCCTCTGGACCCCACCTGGCCAGCCGCGCGTTTGCGGACCATCCTGGACGATGCCCAAGCTCCCCTGGTCATCTCGCGTGGTTCTCTCGCCAAACTCGAGCCTCAAAATGGGACCCGCGTTGTCGATCTCGACGCAGCCGCCGACACGATCAAGCGATGCAGTTGTTTAGTCCAGCCCGTGGCAGTAACGCGAGACAACCTGGCCTACGTCATCTACACGTCTGGATCCACCGGCCAGCCCAAGGGCGTCGAAGTAACGCATGGCAATCTTTTGAATCTGATGTTCTGGCACCGGAGAACCTTCGGGATCACCTCTGACGATCGGGCGAGCCATGTTGCCGGAGTCGGCTTTGACGCTTCGGTGTGGGAGATCTGGCCGCATTTGACGGCCCGGGCGACTGTGGTGCTGGTGGACGAGCAGACTCGCACCTCGGCTGATCTGCTGCGCGATTGGCTGGTGAAAGAGCGCATCACCGTGGCATTCGTTCCGACGATATTCGCCGAGCCGATGCTGGCCCATAGCTGGCCGGCTGGCACGGCATTGCGGTACTTCCTTACGGGGGGCGAAGCGTTGCACCGCCATCCCCCGGACGGGTTGCCCTTCACCGTAGTGAACAACTACGGTCCGACGGAGTGTACCGTGGTGGCTACTTCGGGCGTGATTCCGAACGGTGGATCAGCGGAACAGCCGCTGTCCTTGCTGCAGTCAACGCCGCCGTCGATTGGTAAGCCCATCGCGCAAACGCAAATTCGGATTCTGGATGGCGATGGCCGTCCCGTCCCGGCCGGCCAGATAGGAGAAATCTACATCGGCGGGGCCGGTGTCGCGCGCGGGTACCGCAACCATCCGGAGACTACGGCCGAGCGTTTCTTGCCGGACTCGTCGAATCCCGTCCCCGGCTCGCGAATGTATCGAACCGGCGACCTGGGTTGTTTTCTGGCGGACGGACAAATTTCGTTCCGCGGCCGTGTGGACAGTCAGGAACAGATCCACGGTTATCGCGTCGAACCCGACGAGATCGTCGCCGCGCTGAACCGTCATTCCGGCGTTGCAGCGAGCGCGGTAGTCGCGCGTGGGCAGGGCAGCGCGAAAAGCTTGGTGGCCTACGTGGTGCCGCGTGAAACCGCAACGCTCGGCGCGTCCGGCTTACGCGAATATCTATCGGCAAGTCTGCCGCATTACATGGTTCCCTCCACGTTCGTTAAAATGGCGGCGCTACCCTCCAACTCGAACGGCAAACTGGACCGCGGCGCGCTTCCCGATCCGTCGGCTGAGAATCGCATCGAAGACGCCGGTTATCGCGCGCCCAGTACGCCTACCGAGGAGCGGCTGGTCCAAATTTTGGCCGAAGTGCTGGGAATGGAGCGCGTCGGAGCGGACGACAATTTCTTCCTGCTCGGGTTTCACTCTCTGCTGGCAACTCAGGTTGCCACTCGGGTACACGAGAGCTTCGGTATTCAGCTCAGTCTTCGACATCTGTTCGAGGCCAAGACGGTAGCGCGCTTGGCGGCCGAGGTGGATCGGCAGCTGATCGCGAAGCTCAACTCGATGAGCGATCAAGAGGTAGCTCGTTACCTGGCCAGCTGAGAAGCGCTAATGAATGCCGATATCAGCTTGTGCCAGCTCACGGAGCCTGAGATCATGGCTTCCCCGTACAAGTTTTATCGTGAGCTCCGTGAAGCCAATCCCGTCCACTGGGATCCGTTCCTGCATGCCTGGATAGTCACCCGCTACGCCGACATAGTCACCGTTCTCACCCGCTTCTCAGCGGACCGCACACTCACGCCGGAGCAATTGGACGGCATGGGACTGGGAGCGCTGAAACCGATCATGGAAGTGGTTGCCCTGCAGATGCTGTTCCGGGACCCGCCGGCTCACACCCGTCTGAGGAACCTTTGCGCCGCGGCGTTCACTCCGGCGCGTGTAGCGGTGCTGCGCGGGCATATCCAGGACATCGCCGACGGCCTGATCGACCGCTTTATCGGCCAGGGCAGAGCCGACATCGTGGATGATTTCGCGGCGCCAATGCCGGCCATCGTTACCGCCGAGATGCTGGGCGTTCCGGTGAGCGATTACGAAAAGCTCAAGCAATGGTCCATCGATTTTGCGGAAATTCTGGGAAATTTTCAACACCCACCGGATCGCGTCGCGCGCGTGGCAGCCAGTGTCCGCGACATGACCGAATATTTCCGCGTGGCCATCCGCCAGCAGGAGACCGACCCCACCGAAGGGCTGGTGAACTCCATAGTGAAGTCGCAGGTGGATGGAGCACGTCTGACGGAAGAGGAAATGGTCGCCAACTTGATCCTTACCATGATCGGCGGACAGGAGACCTCCACGAATCTCATCAGCAGCGGATTGTTGACGCTGCTGCGGCACCCGGAGCAATTGCGGATGCTGCTGGACGATCCAGCGCTGATTCCCATGGCATCCGAGGAGTTGCTACGCTATGAGAGCCCTATTCAGCACACGGCGCGGGTGGCGCACGAAGATTTTTTATTAGGCGGTAAAATGATTCGCCGCGGCCAGTCGGTAGTGGCAGTTCTGGCGGCGGGGAATCGGGATCCGGAACGCTTCCCGAATCCGGATGAACTGGATGTCAAGCGCGGCGATAAGGGACATCTGGCCTTCGGCTGGGCCGCGCATTTTTGCTTCGGAGCTTCCTTGGCGCGCATTGAAGTTCCTATCGCCATGGGCGCTCTGTTGCAACGCCTGAAGAACCTGAAGCTGGCGGCCGAAGATTTTGTGTGGCACGAGAATTTTGGCTTACGTGGGCTGAGTGCGCTGCCGGTTCGCTTCGACGCGTCGGATGCAAACCTCCAGGCCTCCCGGCTCATGTTGTTCACGGGTAACGCATGACCAGTCCCCCCACACCCTCGGAAGCCCGGCGGGAACTGCTCGAACGACTGCGCCGCGGCGAGTTGCAAGCTCCAAACGGAGCGCCCGAGCCGCTGGTTGCCCGGCCGCCTGGCGCGGAGGCTCCCCTTTCGCCGGGCCAGGAACAGGTTTGGTTTCACCACCAGTTTGCGGCCAGCGCTCCCATCTATAACGAGTCGGTGACGATTCACAAACGGGGACCGCTGGACCCGGCCATCCTGGAGCGCTGCTTCAACGAGATTGTCCGGCGTCATGAGATCTGGCGAACTGGGTTCCTCATGAAGGACGGAAAAGCGGTTCAGCGAGTCGATTCAAATGTTCAGGTGTCGCTGCCGCTTATCGACCTCAGCCATCTTCCCTTGGAGGAGCGCGAAGCGGAAGCTGTTCGAATCGCGACCGAAGATACTCGCCGACCCTTTGATCTGAACGTGGCGCCGCTGTTTCGCGCGCGCCTGATTCGATGGGCTCCCGATTACCACCGCGTGTATCTCACCGTGCACCATCTGGTGTTCGATGGCGTGTCCATCTATCGTGTGCTGATTCGGGAACTGGCCGCTCTGTACAACGCATATGCCGCTGGAGAGCCATCGCCCCTTCCCGAATTACCTGTCCAATACCGCGATTACGCCCTGTGGAAGCAACACCAATTGGCCACCGGGAGTTACGCCGCCGAAATGAAATATTGGCGCGAGACCCTCTCGGGGGGCCTGCCGTCGTTGGAGCTCCCGACCGACCGGCTGCGTCGCGCCGAGCCTACCTGGCGGGGTGGAATGGAACCCTGCAGCATACCCGCGCACCTTGTCGAGGCACTCAAGGAATTGGGCCGAAGCGAAGGCCTAACGCCTTACATGCTGCTGCTGGCCGTGTTCCAGGTTCTGCTGTATCGTTATTCCGGACAAGACGACATCATCATGGGCGGCGCGACGAATACGCGCACCCGGCCTGAGTTTGAGCCGTTAATGGGCTATTTTCTGAACGCGGTTGTTTTACGCAGCCACGTGGAGGCCGATCTTACATTCCGCGAGTTTTTGGTACGCGTTCAAAGCACGGTATTCGGCGCTCTGGCCAACAGTGAGATTCCGTTTGACGAAATCGTGCGCGAACTGGCGCCCAAGCGCGATTCCAGCCGTCACCCCCTGTTTCAGGTTCTATTCTCGATGCGGCCCCCTTTTGCCGATTTTCCGGACGGCTGGGACGTCACCGATATGGAGGTCTCTAACGGCGCATCCAGTTTCGACCTGTTCGTCGAATTTTCGGAGCACCCGCAGGGCTTGGCTGGACGGTGCGTATACAGCACCGATCTTTTCGACCACACGACGATCCAGAATCTGCTCCGCCGTTTCGAGACCTTGCTGGCTGGAGCGCTGGCCAATCCCGATATTCCCATCTCCCGGATCCCTTTGTTGGACGACGCCGAGCGCCAGCTCATCTTGGTGGAATGGAACCGCTCCGATGCCGAATTTCCGGGCGAGCGTTGCGTTCACGAGTTGTTTGAAGAGCAGGCGCGGAAGACGCCGGATGCGGTAGCGGTGATGTTTGAAGACGCATCTTTGAGCTATGCCGAGTTGAACCGGCGGGCCAATCAACTGGCCCATCATCTCAGAGAGCTGGGCGTCGGCCCGGATGGGCGGGTAGCGGTCTGCCTGGAACGCAGCCCGGAGTTGATCGTAGCGCTGCTGGGAATCTTGAAGGCCGGGGGTGCCTACGTGCCGCTGGATCCGGCCTATCCGGAAGAGCGGCTGCGCTACATGCTGGAAGACTGCGCACCGCTGGCGCTACTCACGCAAGGGCATCTGCGGCCGCTGTTCGGTCCGAACGAAAGCATGCCGGTTCTGGACATGAACAGTGCCACGCCCGGCTGGAAAGACCGTCCTGGGACCGACCTTGAGGCTGGCAGCCTGGGCCTCACGTCAAGGCATCTGGCCTACGTTATCTACACCTCCGGCTCCACTGGCACGCCCAAAGGGGTCATGGTGCCCCATCGCGCCATCAACCGGTTGGTATTGAATAACGGGTATGCGAAGTTTGAGGCCAGCGACCGCGTGGCTTTCGCCTCGAATCCGGCTTTTGACGCCGCGACATTGGAAGTGTGGGCACCGCTGCTGAATGGTGGGCGTATCGTGGTGATTAGCCAGGATGTGCTGCTTGAGCCCGCACGATTCGGACAAACACTGAAACGACAGGCCGTAACCACTTTGTGGCTCACGGTGGGCCTGTTCAACCAGTACGCGGACAGATTGAGTGAAGAATTCGGCAACCTACGCTATTTGATTGTGGGAGGCGACGCGCTCGATCCCCGGGTGATAGCGAAGGTGCTGCGCACCCATCCCCCGCAACATCTCATCAACGGCTATGGCCCAACGGAAACCACAACTTTTGCGATAACCCACGAGATTGCCGCGGTACCCGAAAACGCGCGGAGCATCCCGATTGGGCGCCCGATCGCGAACACGCGGATCTACATTTTAGATACACACGGTGAGCCGGTGCCAGTCGGGGTGGGGGGAGAACTGTACATCGGCGGTGCCGGGGTGGCCCGAGGATATCTGAATCGTCCGGAGCTCACGGCGGAGCGGTTTCTCGCGGACCCCTTCGCCACCGGGCCCGATGCGCGGATGTACAAGACCGGGGATCTGGCGAAGTGGTTACCGGACGGGACCGTTGAGTTTCTGGGGCGGAACGACTTCCAAGTGAAGATCCGGGGATTCCGGATCGAGTTGGGGGAAATCGAAGCGCGGCTGGCGGAGCAGGCCGGGGTGCGGGAAGCAGTGGTGGTAGCGCGCGAAAATAACGCCGGAGACAAACGCCTGGTAGCCTACTACACGGCCAGCGAGCCGGACCAAGGGAGTGTGGGAGCCGAACAGCTGCGTGCGTATCTGGGGCGGAAGTTCCCGGAGTACATGGTGCCGGCAGCGTACGTGCGGCTGGAGTCGCTGCCGCTAACGCCGAACGGGAAGCTCGACAGAAAAGCATTGCCGGCGCCCGAGTTCGGGCCAGACGATCAAGAGGAGCTGGTCCCGCCCAACGATGACATCGAGGCGCGCTTAGCGAGCATCTGGCAGGAACTGTTGGGAGTGCGCTCCATCGGCGTGAATCACAACTTTTTCGAGTTGGGCGGCCATTCGATGTTGGTGGCAAGATTGATCGTTCAAGTGGAGCGAACGTTCAACCGGAGCTTGTCGATGGCCACCGTATTTCAGAGGCCAACCATCGCCCAATTGGCCGATCTGCTGCGCGAAGAGCATGCCTCTCCCGAACCGTGCCGGGTGTTCCCGATTCAGAAGGAAGGAACGCGGCCGCCGTTCATTTGCCTGGGCGCCGGACCGTATTTTCTCCCCTTGGCCCGGCAGCTTGGAAACGATCAACCCCTGATGGGCTTGGATTTGGATCAACTGAAGACCGACACGCTTCCGGTTCCTGTTCAGCTGCGGGATATTGCCGCGCACCTCGCAAAGGCGATTCGAGACTTTCAGCCCAGCGGTCCATATTACCTGGGGGGCTGGTGCTTGTATGGGGTCCTGATGTATGAGGTCGCTCAGCAGATCATTGCCGACGGTGGCGAAGTAGCTTTGCTGGTCATGATCGACAGCCGGTACCCGGCATATAACGGCACGATGCCTCTCTTTACGCGGATGCGGGGGGCCCTTCAGAAGTCGGCTTATCACGCGCAGTTAATCTGGAGGTCCAAGGCGGCGGAGATTCCGGCTTATCTTTCGCAGCGGATCAGGATCTTCCACAGCAAAGCCAAGAGATTCTGGCAAGAGCGAGAATATATTCGCTCGATACAGAATCTGGATGGTCCTTTGGAGATGGAACTGAACCCGGTTTTCCTCATGGCCTGCACCGATTATGAGCCCAAACCTTATGCCGGCCCGGTGGTGCTCTTCCAGGCGGTCGAAAGACCATCCGGACGGTATTGGGATCTGCGGCAAGTCTGGGACCGGCTGCTGCGCGGTCCATTTGAGAGCCACGATGTCGTGGGCGGCCACGATGGAATGTTCAAAGAACCTTATGTCGCCGTCCTGGGAAGCAAGCTGAAGGACAGCCTCGCGCGAGCCCAGAAGGTCCAGAGCCAGCACGGACCGGCAGCTCCTCCGCCCAACAGCGAATCGGCGCCCGACCGGTTTGGGTACAGCGTAGCCAGGTCCGAGGTCGCCTGACCTCGTAAGCGGAAAGACCGAATCTTCTATAATGGGTACACTCCCCATGAAGAAGAAGTTTTACCCCGTCGTAGCTCTCTGCGCGTCCGCGTTTTTTTTGTCCGGCCAATCCAACAACGCCGCGAAGACGGCGCCTCAAGATACGGGAGATCGAACCCGCATTACACTGGACGTCTCGCGCGTCAACATGCTCTATACCGTTTCGGACAAAAAGGGCCGCTTTGTCACCGATCTCACCAAGGACGATTTCGAGGTTCTTCGAAAGCAAGAAGCCGCAAGCCATCATCGAATTCGCCGCTGAAACCGACCTGCCGCTGCGCCTTGCCATCCTGATCGATACCAGCAACAGCGTTCGCGACCGTTTCCATTTCCAGCAGGAAGCCGCGACGGCGTTCATCGACGGCACCATCCGGCCCGAGCACGACAAAGCCATGATCGTGAGCTTCGATACCGCCGCCGAGCTGGTGTCCGACCTGACCGGCGATGTCAGAGCTCTTGAAAGGGGTATCGAGAACCTCCGTCCGGGCGGCGGAACGTCGCTCTACGACGCTGTCTTCTTCGCCTGCCGTGACAAGCTGATGGAAGACCAGCCGCTCTACAAATTCCGGCGCGCCATGGTCATTCTGAGCGACGGCGAGGATAATCAAAGCCGCTACACGCGCGATCAAGCTCTGGAAATGGCGCAAAAGGCCGACGTCAACATCTACACCATTTCCACCAACATCACACGCATCGAGTCCGATGGCGATAAAGTGCTGCGCTATTTCGCCCAGGAAACCGGCGGCCAGGCTTTCTTCCCGTTCAAGGCCAGCGATCTGAATCAGGACTTCGAGAATATCGCCAACGAGCTGCGGCACCAGTACAACATTTTCTATCGCCCCGAGCCGCTCAAGGCCGACGGTCTATATCATCCGGTGGAGATCAAGGTGAAGGGGCACAAAGAGCTGATCGTGCGCGCCCGCAAGGGCTACTACGCGCCGAGACTGTAGCGGCCTCTCACTCAGGAACGAAGCCTCAGTCAGGAACGAAGCCTCAGTCGGGAACGAAGCCTCAGTCGGGAACGAAGCCTCAGTCGAGAACGAAGCCTCAGTCGAGAACGAAGCCTCAGTCGAGAACGAAGCCTCAGTCGGCGATAAACACGTTGAAGCTGGTTACAGTGCGGTAACCCATGGCTTCATACAACGAGAATCCGGATGAGGTGGCCTGCAGCACCATGCGCGACACGCTCCGCGAACGCTGGGCCTGTTCGATCACTTGCCGCATGATCGCTTCAGCGAACCCCAGCCGCCGGTGCTGCGGCAGCGTCGCAACCGAATACAGGCCAATCACGTCGCCAGTGATCACGGCGGCGGCGGTGGTCACGGCCCGGCCGTTCGAATAGCCGACGTAGCCTTGAAAGGTCCCCTGCCAGGCGCGCGCCGAGCCGTACACCGACAGACTTACGGCATGCGGAATCTCGAACGTGGTGGACATGACGTCGGAGAACGCGCTGCGCGTCGCTTCGTCGGTCACGGGACGGATTTCGAGCGCCGGCAGCTCCCTGGTCACGGGGGCCAGCCGATCGGTGTACATCCCCGGGGCTTCGGTAAGGTGGCGCAGGCCATGCCGCTTAAAGATGCGCGATGCCTCGCGCCGCAGCGGCTGATTCAGAAAATCCTCGCATAGCCAGTAGGTCCAGCGCAGGCTGCGAGCGTCAAACTGCTCGGCGGAAACATCGATCAGACGGCTCAGCTCTTCCGCGTCCCCCTGAATCGGCCGCGCTTGCAGCGCCGCGTTAAACGCCGCATAGTTCAAGCCGCAAAAGATCAGTGAGACGCCCGGCAGATCCCGAATTTCGGCGTCCGACCGCGCCTTCCCGAAGAAGCGCAGCGCCTCGAGCAGATTGCCGGCCACCGCGTGTATCTCGTCGACCGGCATCTGGCGATTAGAGCAGACTTACGGCGCACTCGTCAATAGAACAAGGGGTGCCAAAATAAGACTGCAACTCATGGTTCCCTCTTTCCTCGGCGCGCGATTTCTTCCCGGCAATGCCCAAGCCGAATTTCGCGTCAACGCTCCGGCAGCCGATCGTGTGGAGTTGTGGATTTACGCGGCCGCGCTGGGCGCGGGTCCCGTTCTGCGTCAACCCATGGACCGCCAGGCTGACGGAAGCTTCACCGCGACAGCCGCGATCGCGGGCTCTATCTTCTATGGCTATCGCGCCTGGGGGCCGAACTGGCAATTTGACAATGCTTGGACGCCGGGGTCGGCGGCGGGATTCGTGTCGGATGTCGACGGCAGCGGCCATCGTTTCAATCCGAACAAGCTGCTGCTCGATCCGTATGCGCTCGAGGTGAGTCACAACCCGCTGACGCCCGAGCATCCGGATCCGACAGCCTACCTAACCGGCGCCGCATTTCGCTTGGTCGACACCGGGCCGTTCGCGCCCAAGGGTATTGTTCTGGCGGTCCCTAGTCCGGATTTCGGCGTGAAGCCAACGGGCGCGTTCAAGGATGACATCATCTACGAAGTGCATCTTCGCGGGCTGACCAAGAACGACCCGTCCGTGCCCGCGAGTTTGCAGGGAACCTACGCCGGAGCGGCGTTGCGAGCCGGCTACCTGCGGGATCTCGGCGTGACCGCCGTCGAGTTCCAGCCGATTCACGAAACACAAAGCGCTCTGAATGATCTGCCGCAGTTCGCCGCGTATCACAATTACTGGGGCTACAATTCGTGCAGCTTCTTCGCCCCAAGCCGGAGGTATGCGAGCGATCAATCGCCCGGCGGCTCCACGCGCGAATGGATGGCGATGGTGAAGGCGTTTCACTCGGCCGGGCTGAAGGTCTTTGTCGACGTGGTCTACAATCATCACGACGAAGGGCCAGTGGATGAGGCTTCGGGGACCATCGGAAAAATCTATTCGCTGCGGGGGCTCGACAACCCGAACTATTATGAGGCACGCAGTCCAACCGAACCGAATCACTATCAGGACGACAATGGTGTTGGTCCCAACGTGAATGCCGCGACGGCTGTAGTGCGGAATCTGGTCCTCGATTCGCTGCAGTATTGGACCCATGTCTTGGGCGCCGACGGATTCCGGTTTGATCTTGCGGCGATCCTGGGGAATGCCGACGCGCAGGGCGGGTTTTACTTCAATCGCGACGATCCGAGCAACATCCTGAATCGGGCGGTGAAGGAATTGCCGGCGCGCCCGGCGCGGGGCGGTCCGGGCGTGGACCTGATCGCGGAGCCTTACACGGCCAACGGCGCGGGGCAGGAGCAAGGGAATTTCCCCGTGGGCTGGTCGGAATGGAACGACCGCTATCGCGATGTGTTCCGCGCATCGCAGAACAAGCTCGGCATTGTGCCCGTTACGCCGGCGGGTATGGCGGCGCGGTTTGCGGGATCGGACGATCTGTTCGGCCCGCGCGGCAGGAAGCCGTGGAACTCGGTGAACTACATCGTTTGCCACGATGGCATGACGTTGCGCGACCTCTATTCATTTAACGGTCCGAACAACAATCAGGCGTTCCCGTTCGGTCCATCGCCCGGCGGGCGCAGCGCGGCGGATGAGATGTGCTGGGACCATGCAGGAGATCCGGTCCAGCAGAGGCAGGCAGTGCGCACGGGACTTGCGATCTTGCTGCTCTCGGCGGGCACGCCCATGCTGTTGGGCGGCTCGGAGACCAACCGGACGCTCGAAGGCAACAACAATTCTTTCAATCTCGACACGAGCGCGAACTGGTTCGATTGGCAACTGGCCGAGCGGGAGCGGGCGTTAACGGATTATACTCGCGGCCTGCTGCAATTCCGCCGGACGCACCAGTGTTTGCGGCCCGCGGAGTTTTTCACTGGAAGCGATCACCACAACGGAAACGGCTTGAAAGATCTGACCTGGTATGTTGATAGCGGCGCCGAGGCGGATGACACGTACTTTGCGAACCCGGGCAATCATTTTCTGGCGTATCGAATCGACGCGACTGAAGCGCCCGGGACGGAACTCGGCGATCCTTGTGGGTCGGTTTATGTGGCTTACAACAGCTGGATCTATCCGGTGGTTACTACGCTGCCACTCAACTTGACGGCCAAGCGATGGCACATCGTCGCTGATACCAACGCCGCGGCGGAGGCGTGGGGGAACATTCACGCGCCAGGCCAGGAAGTGCAGCTTAGCGAGCAGCAGTACACGATGGCCGGGCGTTCGCTAGCGCTGTTCATCGAGAAATAAGATCATCGCGCGCTAGGATTTGGATTTCTTCTTGGGGATTTTAGCGCCCGATTTTCGGGCCTCGCTCAACGCTATCGCGACAGCTTGCGTCCGGCTCTTTACCTTCGTTTTGCCGCCCGATTTGAGCGTTCCGTGCTTGTATTCGTGCATGACCTTCTCGGTCTTTGCCCGCCCCTTGGTAGCACTCTTTTTTGCAGATGATGAATGTTTTTTGGAAGAAGTTTTCTTGGCCATTAGATCCTCAATGGGTAGACAGCGGCGGAGCGGTAAGTGTTTCCGCTAACTGTAACGAAACCATCTCGACCCGTAGGCGTAAAGGCACTCCGTTTCCAGTCCGCGATGTCGATGCTGAATTTCTATATCAATCGCGCTGGTCACAACCAGCCGGAGCGGCAAAAGCATGTCTTGACCAATGCCAAGACCGGCTCCGCCGGCTGTTCGGAAAGACCGCGCCAAAAGCTACTTAGTCTTCGGGCTGGGCAGCTTCTCACACAGGCGCCGCACCTTCTTCAAATCCTCAACCAGCTTTTGATACTCGGTATGACGCTGCTCTTCATCCGGCGCACGCAGTATCGCGGAAGGGTGAACGGTCGAGGTCACATGCGGCGCCCATGAGTTCTGGACGAATATTCCTCGCTCCTTGGTCACGCGGTAGGCGCTGCCAAATACCGACTGCGCAGCCGTTGCGCCAAGGCAAACGATGATCGGCGGCTGGATGAGATTGATTTCGGCTTCCAGCCACGGCCGGCAGGTTTTGATCTCAAGTCCATTGGGTTTTTTGTGCAGTCTACGTTTGCCGCGCTCTTCGAATTTGAAGTGCTTCACCGCGTTGGTTACGTACACCAGCGACCGATCGATCCCGGCGTCGGCCAGCGCGCGATCCAGCAGTTTCCCGGAAGGCCCAACGAAAGGATGGCCCCGGCGATCTTCCTCGTCTCCAGGCTGTTCGCCGATGAAAACAATTTGAGCTGAGGTTGGTCCTTCTCCAAAGACGGCTTGGGTGGCGTGAGCGTACAAATCGCACCCACGGCAAGTCTGCACACTCTGCTGTAGTTTGCGCAGAGTCGGCCGTTCGGGAATGTAATCGGCTGCACCGGCTGCTTCCGCTTGCGACATTGCTCTTTTTTGTTGCAATTCGCCTGCCGTACGGGGCGCCGGATGGTGGCCTCGGTCGGGGTCGAACCGACACACCCTTGCGAGTACAGGAACCTAAATCCTGCGCGTCTGCCAATTTCGCCACGAGGCCAATTCGGTGGCTACAGAATCAGGATAGCAGCGCCGCAGCGGTTGTTCAGATAGCAGCGCCGCAGCGGGGTTAAGACAGGAGCGCCGTGAGCTCGTCGATGCGGGCGCCCCGGGCTAGGCGCGGCGCTCGATTGCCGCACTCGCAAACTTCGTGTTCGAGATCCACATCTTCGTACCCATTCATAATGTGCAGCCCGGAGTGCGCGTCGCATTCGGTGGCCAGCAGCTCGCAGTTGTACCCCAGGTACTGCTCAAACACGGGAACCTCGAAGGCTTTCCAAAAGGACTCGCGTTCCCGAACCGACAATCCAGGTTCGCCAGGGTAGGTGAAGACCACGATGGAGTGCTCCACCCGCCATCCGGCGCGCGCCACTCGCATCATTTGCTCCAGGGGACCGGCCACAGAGAAGCGTGAAAAGCGCGCGGCTAGCCCATTCCAGCCGAGAGGGAAAACGCGCGCGAGCCTGGTCTGGCGGAATCCCGCCGCCAGCACCGCCGTCCGGGGAGCAGGATCGATCGGATGAATAAAGCATGCGCCCTTGGAGGGGCGGCGAATTCTGATCACCATGATGGATTGGAATATCTAAACAAAAGGGTGCCGCGGTGTCTTACTTCATCTCAGGAGAATAAGCGGACCAGGTTGTCGTGGAAAATAAGTCGCGCGACTTCCTCCGTTACGCCAATTTCGTAGAGAGCTTTGGATTGGGTTTCAAACACCGGCGCATTCCATCCTCGCGGGAAAAATGAGGAATCGGTGCCAAACAGCAGCCGCCGCGGGCCGGCGACATCCAGCGCGCGCCGGAAGACGGTTCGAAGGTCGAGATCAGCCTCTGCGTAGCGCATCCAGCTATTGCTGCTCGAAGTATCCAGGTATACGTTGGGGCATAGGTCGCAGAGCATGAGCGCCTCGCGAAGATAACCCGCGCCAAAGTGGGGCACCACGAATCGAATCTGCGGAAAGCGCAAGGCGACTCCGTGAAGATCGACTGGATTGGAGTACCGCATGTCGAAAAGCGACGGCAGGCCGAGCAGTTTGCGAACACCGACGCTGAGCACCCCGCAATGTATGAAAGCGACAGTATGCGGACTGGCGGCCAGCAGTTCCAATAAAGCCGTAACGCGGTCGTCATGCATGGAATAGCGGTGCATGGCCGGAAAGAAACAAACCGCGTGGATGTTGCCGCTGCCGAGCGCGGTTTTTACTTGTCGGCAACTTTCTCGACGCCACCGGCGCCACCGGGTTCACCATCATATAGCCATAGAATCGCTCGGGGTGCTGACGCACCGCGGCGATCACGGATCCACCATCTCCGGGAACGCTGGCGATCAAAGAAGCTTTGGCGACCCCGTACTTATCCAGCTCATGGACCCAGCCGTCGGCGAGCTGACGGGATCTTCGGCCGGCAGCTGCCAGTTGAGCAGAGGAGCCAGCTGATCGGTTGGGACGCCCTTCTGTTCGGCGAGCGAAGCAAAAAACCAGTGCGAGAAGAAATGGACGTGCGCGTCGGCGACCGCCAACGGGCCCCAGGAGGTCTCGATCATGTTTCAGTCATGCTGTGTTAATCATGGAGCCTTTTGGTTGGCGGCGGCCATGGGGAAGTGCGTGATGCCGGCCGCGAGCGCCACCTGCGTGATGCCCGCAACATTGTTCACGCCCAGCTTCTTCATCATCGTTTTGCGGTAGCTGCGGACGGTTTGGAGTCCCAGGTCGAGCATCACGGCGATCTCCTTGCTGGTTTTGCCTTCCGCCACCAGGCGCAATACCTGCAATTCGCGGGGCGAGAGATCGTCCGAGCGCCGACGTGGCGGGCTGCGATTCCAGGTCGCCGCGTTGGATGCGATGAGCAGGCGGTCGGAAACTTGCGGGCTCAGATACGAGCCGCCCTTGGCGACCGCGCGGAGAGCGTCGAGAAGATCGTTGTCCGAAGCTTTCTTCAGTACGAAGGCGCGGGCGCCGGAACGAATGGCGCTGACCACGGAATGCTCGTCGTCGTACATCGAAAGAATGATGATCTTCACTTCGGGGCAATGGCGCAGATATCTCGGCGGTGGTCTCGATGCCGTTCAAACCGGGCAGGCCGATGTCCATCAGAATGATGTCCGGCCGTTTCTTGCGGCATATCTGCACGGCTTCGGTGCCGGTTTCCGCTTCACCGCACACCGCGAACTCATCGCTGTGGCGCAGGATGGCCTTGATGCCATCGCGCATGATTTTGTGATCGTCCACCAGGAGCACTTGAAACGCCATGTTCGTTAACTCCCGCCTTTCAGGTCCGCCGCCGGCAGCGGAAAACTGGCGCGCATGAGGCTGCCTTTGCCAGGAGTCCGCTCGGACCTCAGGGTCACGTGGTTCCTGGAAGCATAATAGTCCATGAGCAGCCGCCCGAGCGCTTCGGAGTCGGGATTCAGGCCTTCGGCGGCTCCGTTGGCCGTGATCTCGAGCACATATTCGCCATGCGAACGCTTCACATAAATATCGATAAGGAGCATCCGGGCGCGGCCATTGCCAGTTCCAAGCGCACGCTCGGTCATTTATAGAAAACTTTTGCCAGAATGGTGGGTACGCGCAGAGACGCATCGAGATGCAGGCGCAGAGCCCCGCGGAAATTCGAGCGTACCGTTTCGGCCAGGCGGTCGAGCGCGAATCTGAGTCCGGCCCGCTCCACGATGGAAGGGTTAAGTTCGTTGCTGATGTCGCGCAATTGCTCAATGGCTTGCTCGAGCAACTCTTGGATTTCGATGGTACGGGAGTCCAGGCCGGGACCCTGCTCGCGAAAATCCATCCGAATGGCGTCCAGCTGCAAGCCCACCGCGCTTAAGACCTGGCTCACGTCGTCGTGCAAAAGCCGCGAAACGCGAGCCAGGACGGCCTCGTGTTCGTGGATGGCGGCGAACAGCTTTTGGGCCAGACAGGCTGAACAACATTTGCCACGCTTTTTGTCTTTCGTCGGACGCTTCTCGGCTCATGATGCACGATTTTCACCCGGAACGCAACTAGAAAGAATTGTTTTACTAATGACAGACCGCCGGGAGCGGGTAAATCGAAGCGGTTCATGATCTCGGCGATGGCACTGGCGGGCTCGCTGAACAGGACCGCGGGCAAGTCCCAAGGCTGCAGCAGCCCGAATGTTGGGTTCCCGGTCGTCGACGAACAGGGCCTCGGCCGGAGCGACGCCGAGCTGCTGCAAGCAATGCTGGTAGATTTCGGGCGCCGGCTTGGTCCGGCCGAACTCGCAGGAGAACACGCGAGTGTTGAAATCGGGGAGCCAGGCGCAGCCCAGGATGTAGTCGCGAACCGGAAAAGGCATATTGGAGAGCAGCGCCGTGGGGATTCCGGCGGCACGAATGTCGCGCGCCCATTGAGGCATGACGGGGGCGGGGTGCGACCAACTGCGGCTGTCGATCTCAACCAGCGTGGCGATCTGCGCGGGCGTGAGCCGGCGCGAAGCTGTTTGGCGACAGTGTCCAATATGCGGCGGGATCGAGCGCGCCGGCATCGTAGGCGATGCGAAACTGCCAGTAAACTTCGCCGAATCGAGGCATCGCGAGATCGAGAATGCCCGCCAAGGCCTGGACGTCCCCGGCGGGTTGCGATAGCGAGAGCACGTTACCGTAATCGAAAATGACTGCTTTGGGAGATACCCGCACAATACGATGGTAACGTTACGCCGCCTTGATCTCCGTCCATAAGCGATCGCGCAGACGCTGCGTGGCGGGATCCAGCGTCACGGCCCATTCGCCGCGCGCGACGACATCCGGGGCCGGATAAAGAGTCGGGTTGTCACGAAAGTCGGGCGGCAGAATTTTGCGCGCGCCGGCGTTGGTCGTGGTGGTGCGCGCGGTGAGCGCGTTGGCGGCCGCGATGTCGGGACGCAGCAGAAAATTAATAAACTGATGCGCGAGTTCTGGACGCTTGCTCTCCCGCAGTATCACGGAGGCGTCGGGATAGACGGCGTAGCCTTCGATCGGATAGACGAAGCGGACCTCGGGCGACGAGTCCATGGCCTGCTGCGCGACCGTGTTCCACATATGCGCGGCCAGCAAGTCGCCGCTGACTAACTGGTCGCGAGCTTCGGCGTTGAGATAGGCGCGCAGGAGAGGCTTTTGGCGGATGGCCTCGGCGCGGGCACGATCGAGCTGCGATGGATCGGTGGCGTTGACCGAGAAGCCGAGCTTCTTGAGAGACGCGCCCATGGTGTCGAACGGATCGTCGAGCATGGTCATGCGGCCGCGCAGACGCGGGTCCCACATGTCGGCCCAGGATTTGGGCGGCGGATCGAGCTTGCGGTTGTAGCCGATGCCGGCGGCGGTGACCATGTAGGGGACGGACCAGTTGAGATTCGGATCCCAATCGGGGCGTTGGAATCGCGGCTCGAGCTCGGAAAGATTCGGCAGCAATTCGCGATGAATGGGCGCGACCAGGCTGTTCGCGAGCATCGGCTTCACGATGTAGTCGGTGGGAAAAACAATGTCCCAGCCGGAATTGCCGCCCATGACGCGCGCGAGCATCTCTTCATTGCTTTCGTAGACGCCGTAGCGTACGCGCACGCCGAACTCAGCTTCGAATTTCGGAACGGTATCGGGCGCGATATAGGCCGACCAGTTAAAGATGTTGAGACGCGGGCGGCGATCGCGCGAGCAGGCGCCCAGCCAGGCCCCGAGTCCGGCCCCGAGAGTCCCGAACAAGAAGTAGCGGCGGTTCATGCGCTCCTGAGCCTTTCCGAGATCACAACCAGCGAGCCAAAGCCGATCACGATGAGGGCCGAGATCGCGTTGACCACCGGATTCACGCCTCGGCGAGCGATGGCATAGATCACCATCGGCAGCGTTTCGGAATCGACGCCGGCCACCAGGCTGGTGATCACGTAATCGTCGAAGGACACGGTGAAGGCCAGCAGAGCGGCGGCGATAACGCCGGGCAGAATGCGGGGAGCGTGACGTAGCGGAAGGCCTGCCATTCGTTGGCGCCGAGATCTAAGGCCGCTTCTTCCAGCGCGGCATCCAAGGTGCGGAGGCGCGCGATGACCACGATAACCACGTAGGCGATGGAAAACGAAATATGCGCCAGGATCACCGTGTGCATGCCGAGCTCACGCGCAGGAAACGGAAGATCCACTGAAGAAGGCCAGCAGCGAGATGCCGGTAACGATTTCGGGAGTCACCAGCGACAAGTAAAGCGACCCTGCCAGCGGCCGCGAATTGCGCTTCCAGAGCCCGTAGGCGCAGAGCGTGCCGAAAACGGTGGAGACCAGCGTGGCGACGACGGCGATGATCAGGCTGTTCCAAGCGGCTTCCGTCAATTGCGTGTCGTGCAGCGCGGCCGAGTACCAGCGCAGCGAGAAACCTTCCCAGACCGTGAAGCGTGAAGAGTTGAAGCTGAAGACGGAAAGGATTAACAGCGGCAGGTGGAGGAACAGATACGCGCCGATGGCGTAGATGGCGAGTGCAGGCGTGCGCTTCAAAGTAAACCTTCGCCTTCGCCACGCGCGATCACGAACAGCAACACCATCACGATCGCCATCAGGACCAGCGAGACGGCCGAGCCGAACGGCCAGTCGCGCGCCGTGGTGAATTGGTTCTGAATCAGGTTGCCGATCATGACGGACTTTCCGCCGCCGAGCAGGTCGGGCGTGAGATACGCGCCCAGGCATGGAATGAAGACCAGGATGGCGCCCGCGCGAATGCCGGGAGCGGAGAGCGGAATGGTGACGCGCGACCAGCGCGGCCCAGGGTTTGGCGCCAAGGTCGGCCGCGGCTTCGAGCAGCGTGCGGTCCAGGCGCTCCAGCGTCGCGTAAAGCGGCAGGACCGTGAACGGCAGATAACCGTAGACCAGCCCGAGGATCACGGCGCCGTCGTTATAGAGCAGGGGCAGGGGAGAGTGGATGAGGCCGAGCTTCTGGAGCAAAGTGTTGAGCAAACCGGTGTCGCGCAGCAGGAACATCCAGGCGTAAGTCCGAACCAGAAAGCTGGTCCAAAAGGGCAGCATCACCAGTCCGAGATAGAAATTCTTCGGCCGGCCGGCGCGCGAGATAAACAGCGCGAGCGGGAAGCCCAGCAGCAGACAGAGCGCGGTGGACGCGCCGGCGATCCAAAACGATCGCCAGAGAATTTCGAGATAGAGGGGATCGATGAGGCGCTGATAGCTTTCGAGCGTCCAGGGCGATGTGATGCCGCCGTAGACGCCGCGCGTGAGAAAGCTATAAGCCGAGGATGATGGCGAGCGGCGCGAGAAACAGGGTGATGACGACGGTCCAGGTGGGAGCGAGAAACCACGCGCGCAGCCGGTTCATTATGTACTCATCGAACTGATGCAACTCATCAAACTGATGCAACTCATCGAAGCGGAGCTCGTCGGCTGGTTCCCACCAGAGGTGGACGGACTCGCCGGGCGCGAAGGTTTCACCGAGGCGCGAAATCTCCACGACGGCCGGTTCGCCATCGGACAAACGTGTATCGACGTGCACGCAGTTGCCGAGAAATGTGGAATGAACAATTGTGGCGGGGCGCGAGCGGTGGCCGTTGCGCGATGCTTCGCGGGCGATACGCAGGGCCTCGGGGCGCACGCCGACGTCGCCGATCCAGTTGACGGCGCCGAGGAACGACGCAACGAATCGCGTACTGGGGTGCAGGTAGATTTCTTCCGGCGTGCCGATTTGCTCGAGGCGGCCTTTGTTCATGACGCCGAGGCGATCCGAGAGCGAGAGCGCCTCTTCCTGATCGTGGGTGACGAACAGGAACGTGATACCGACGCGGCGCTGGATGGCCTTTAGCTCAGCGCGGACCTGCTTGCGCAGGTTGGGATCGAGTGCCGACAGCGGCTCATCGAGCAGCAGAACATCGGGTTCCAGCACCAACGATCGGGCGAGCGCGACGCGCTGGCGTTCGCCGCCGGAGAGCTGAGCGGGCAGTCGCGTTTCCTTGCCTGACAGCTGAACCAGATCCAGCACGTCGCGAACGCGGTCGCCGATGTGATTGCCCGCGCGGCGGCGCAGGCCAAACTCGACGTTGTCGCGCACCGTGAGATGCGGGAAAAGCGCGTAGTTTTGAAACACCGTGCTAACGTTGCGCTGATAAGGCTTCAGATGCTGGATGCTGGAGCCGTTGAGGCGAATTTCGCCGTGAGTGGGCTCTTCGAATCCGGCTACCAGGCGCAACGTGGTGGTCTTGCCGCATCCGGAGGGGCCGAGCAGCGAGAAGAATTCACCGCGGGCAAGGTTCAGCGACACGCCGTTAACGGCGTGGTGCGAGGGATAGTGCTTCGAAACGCCGCGAAGCTCTAATACACACTCCATTGAATTGCAATGTTACCGCAAGTTGGGCGCGAAGTTTGGCGTTGGCAAACGGCGAACCGCCGTGCGGGACGGCGGCCGGTCCCGAGTGTCCACGATTATATCGCCACGCGGTATATAGAGCCGCGGTATAATCGCCTCATGCCGCTTCTCAGCCCGCAGGCGTTTCACATTTTGGTAGCGCTCGCCGAGCGCGATCAGCACGGTTATGGAATCATGCAGGACGTGGCCGAGCGAACCGGCGGCAAACTGCGCCTGAGCGCCGGAACCTTGTACGGTTCCATCAAACGGCTGTTGGAGCAGGGGTTCATCGTCGAACTGCGGGAGAGTCAGCGGCCGGAGACGGAGGTTAGTGACGAACGCCGCCGCTACTATCGCCTGACCCCGCTGGGACGCAAAGCAGCCAAGGCGGAGGTGCGGCGCATGGTGGAGCTCCTGGAACAAGCGAGGGCACATGGACTGGTTGCGAAGCCAAACTAAGCTGTTTCGGGCGATGCTCTATTGCTATCCGGCCGAGTTCCGCCACGAGTACGGAACGGAAATGGAGCAGCTATTCGCGGACCGTCTGCAATCCGAGCCGCGCTGGCGGGTGTGGCTGGAAGCTGTGGCGGATCTTGCATTCGCCGCGCCCAAGGAACACTGGCACGTCCTGATCGCTGACGTTAAATACGGTGCGCGGATCCTAGCCGCGGTACCTGGTTTCACGGCGATCGCCTTGTTAGTGATTGCGCTGGGAATCGCGGCCACTACATCCGTCTTCAGTGTTGTGAATGCCGTGTTGCTGCGATCGCTGCCTTATGGACATCCGGAGAAGCTGGTCTATGTGTGGAATCCGAACCGGAATTTCAAGGGCGTTCCCGATGAAATGGGGCCGAACGTTCCCGACTTCTATGAGTGGCAGCATCTCAGTCACAGTTTTTCCGGCATGACGATGTTGCGAACGGCTAACGTCAGCTTGGTTCGAGATAGTTCGACTAACCGCGTGTCAGCGGCATTCGTGACCGGCACATTTTTTCGAACGCTGGAGGTGGCGCCTGAAATGGGCCGGACTCTGGATGCGAGCGACGACCAGCCGGGACATGAATATGTCGGAGTGATCAGCGACGCGTTGTGGCGCTCTCAGTTCGGCTCCAGGTTGGAAGTCATCGGCAAACAGGTTCAGTTAAATCGTCACAGCTACACGGTAGTCGGGGTGATGTCGAAGCACTTCGGATACCCATTCAATGGAGACATCCCCTACGATTCATCCGCATTCCCTCAGACCGATATCTGGCTTCCCGCGGCGTACACCGTCAATCAAAAAACAGATCGAGCGAACTTTGAGAGCGCAGAAGCGGCTATCGGTAGATTGCGAGACGGTGTTTCCGTGGGTGCGGCGCAAGCTGAGTTGCAGACCATTGAAGCTCGTTTGAATCCGCTCTATCCCGACATGTGGCGGGGCTGGACTGCGCTCGTGAGGCCGCTGGTCCAAACCATCGTTGGGCCAGTTCAGGAGATGCTCTGGCTGCTCCTGGGCGCGGTTGGAATGGTGCTGCTGATTGCGATCGGCAATGTCGCGAATCTGTTGCTGGCGCGAGCCACGGCGCGAGCTCACGAGCTGGGCATCCGCACTGCTCTTGGCGCGGAACGCGGCCGCATCATTCGCCAATTGCTGACGGAATCGTTGATGCTGAGCTGCGCGGGCGGCGCTCTGGGTGTTGCGCTCGCCTACGCTGCCGTCCGTCTGTTGATCCGCCTAAACCCTGGCAACATCCCGCGCTTCGATGCCGCTACGGTGGATGGGCGCGTGTTGCTCGTCGCAGTAATTCTCTCGATCGCCGCGGGTGTTGTGTCCGGCCTTGCCCCGGCCGTTTCTGCGTCACGAGTGAACATCAACGATATGTTGAGGCGAGGATCGAGCCGAGTCGCGGGAGCATCGAATCGCGGGCGATTCACTTTGATCGTTCTCGAAGTGGCGCTCTCGGTGATTTTGCTGGCGGGATCGGGCCTGCTGATCCGCAGCTACCTTCGACTCGCCGCAGTCGATCCCGGTTTTTCGCCGGCCACGCTGACATTCAGACTCAATCTGGACGAGCGCTACAACAAGCCGGAGCAGCAGGCGGCGTTCTATCGGACGTACCTCGAAAAGCTCGAAAACATGCCAGGCGTTATGTCCGCCGGAGCGACCAATTCCATGCCGCTGACTCGGCAGGAGACGGTGACTTTCATTGATGTGCGAGGCTTTGGAAAGTCGAAGCAGGTGGTGGAGAACCGCTTCGTTACTCCCGGCTATCGGAAGGCCTTCGGTACGCGTTTGCTGCGTGGCAGGGACTTCGATTCGCACGACTTGAGCTCCAAGACACCGGTAGCGATGGTGAATGAGAAGTTGGTCGCCACGTATTTCCAGGGCCGTGATCCCCTTGGTGGCCAGGTTCGTATGGGAATCGGCGATTTTTCCGGAACACCCTGGTCGACAGTTATCGGCGTCGTCGGGGACGTTCGTCACAACAAGCTCGATGAAACAGCCCAGCCGCAGCTATTCCAGCCAGTGGACGGCGGAGATAATTTCGCCGTCGCCGTGCAGTCCAACGTTCCGGTTCGGCAGGTGATCGATCAGGCGCGCGCCGAGCTTCGGTCGCTCGATCCCGTGCTCTCGCTGGAGAGCGTCCGCACCATGGGCGAGAGAATGACAGAGAGCAATGCCCGCCGCAGATTCCAGACGGCGCTGCTCACCGGCTTCGCGGCAATTGCCGTTGCATTGGCGCTGATCGGGCTCTACGGGCTGATGTCGTTCACGGTCAAACAGCGGACCGCGGAGATCGGAATTCGCCTGGCGGTCGGCGCATCGCGAGGCCGCGTGCTCAGGCTCATACTTTCGCAAGGCCTGCGCCTGACGGCTGCCGGATTGCTCATCGGCCTGGCCGGCGCTTTCGCGCTTACACGTCTCGTGAGCGCCTGGCTGTTCGGTGTGAAGCCGACCGACCCGATAACTTTTATTGCCGTGCCGCTGTTCGTTTTGGCGGTCGCGTGTTGCGCGTGCATCATTCCGGCCTGGGGCGCAACACGGATCGATCCCATCCAGGCGCTTCGTCAAGAGTGACGATTATTTCGCGGAGTTGAAGCGCTTCTCGATCTCCGGCCAGTTCACCACGCTCCACCAAGCCGCGATGTACTCGGGCCGGCGGTTCTGATACTTGAGATAGTAAGCGTGCTCCCAAACATCCAGGCCGAGGATCGGAAAATGCCCTTCCATCACCGGGCTGTCCTGATTGGCGGTGGAAAAAAGCTCGACGCCTTTACTGGTCTTAGCCAGCCAGGCCCAGCCTGAGCCGAAACGTCCGGTAGCAGCAGCGCCGAATTTTTCCTTGAAGGTGTCAAAGCTGCCGAACGCCGAATTGATGGCGCTCGCGACGTTGCCGCTGGGGCTGCCGCCGGCGCTGGGCGCGAGAATCTGCCAAAACATCGAGTGGTTGATGTGGCCGCCGCCGTTGTTGCGCACCGCGGTCTTGATGCTCTCCGGCACGATGGCTAGGTTATTCGCGAGCAACTGCTCAACGGTCTTGCTCTGCAGATCAGGCGCGGATTCCAGCGCCTTATTCAGATTCGTGACGTAAGCGCCATGGTGTTTGTCGTGATGAATCTCCATGGTCTGCTTGTCGATGTAGGGCTCCAACGCGTCAAACGCGTAAGGCAGCGGGGGAAGGGTGAATGCCATAATTTCTCCTCTCGATTCTCAATTTGAGCCGGCGAATCCGCCGGCCTTTTCAAAAGCGTCCGCAAGGCGGAACATACCTGCTTCGTCGAAATGCCGGGCGAGTATCTGCATGCCAACCGGCAGGCCCGCGGATGTCCTACCGCAAGGCACGCTCATACATGGGATGCCCGCCAAGTCGCCCGTGATGGTGTAAATGTCTGAAAGATACATCTCCATCGGATCGTCAATCTTCTCGCCGATTTTGAATGCCGGGAATGGTGAAACCGGAGCGACGATCGCATCCACTTCGGTGAAAGCCTTTCGGAAATCGTCTGCGATCAGCGCGCGCACCTTTTGCGCTTTCAGGTAGTACGCATCGTAATAGCCGTGGCTCAGCACGTAGGTGCCGAGCATGATGCGGCGTTTGCATTCGGCACCGAAACCCTCGCCTCGCGTGGCGCGGTACATATCGCTGAGCGTGTCCTCACTCGCGCGTGTGGTGTATCGCACGCCATCGTAACGGGCCAGATTGGAGCTGGCTTCAGCAGTCGCAATGATGTAGTAGCAAGGCACCGCATACTTGGTGGCGGGCAAGCTGATCTCGCGCACTTCGCAGCCCAATTTCTTCAGCAGCGCAATTGCTTCCTGGATGCGGTCGCCCGATTCGCTCGCCAGGCCTTCGAAATATTCGCGCGGCAAGCCGACCTTTAAGCCGGCCACCTTACCATCCAACTGCGCCGTGTAGCTGGGCACGGGCGCGAAGGCGGAGGTGGAATCGCACTCATCGCGACCCGCCATCGTTTCGAGCAAGAGCGCTGCATCCCGCACCGTTCTTCCGAACGGCCCGATGTGATCGAGCGAACTGGCGAAGGCCACCAACCCATAGCGCGAAACGCGGCCATAGGTCGGCGTGACACCAACCACTCCGCAGAATGAAGCGGGCTGACGAACCGATCCGCCGGTGTCCGATCCCAGCGCGGCCACGGCTGTTCCTTGCGCGACTGCTGCAGCCGATCCGCCGCTGGATCCGCCGGAGACGCGATCGGGCGCCACGGGATTGCGCACCGGTCCGAACGCGGAGTTTTCGTTGGACGATCCCATCGCGAATTCGTCGCAATTTGTTTTTCCCAGGAGCACGGCGCCTGCCTGTTCCAGACGCACCACGGCCGTTGCGTCGTTGGGTGGGATGTAATGTTCCAGCAGGCGCGATCCGCAAGTGGTGCGGACGCCCTTTGTAACGATGACGTCCTTCACCGCGAGAGGCACGCCGGCTAGCGGCCCCGCATTCTCGCCGGCCGCGAGCTTCCGGTCCACACGTTCCGCCGCCGCCAGCGCGCGTTCCGGACAAAAGTGAAGATAGGCGTTGGTCTTCGGGTTTTCGGCCTGGGCGAAATTGAGCGCGGACTGCGCCAACTCCACCGCGCTGAATTGGCGCGCAGCCAAGCCTCTTTGCACCTGCTCAATCGTGAGAGACGCGACGCTCACCGCTCGATCACCTTCGGCACTTTGTAATAACCGGCGCCGGCCAGCGGTGCGTTCGCGAGCGCGGCTTCATTGCCGAGCGGTGGAATCACTTCATCTCGCCGCAGCGTGGCCGTCTCCTCGCTTTGATAGAGCACTTGCGCCATGGGCTCGACGGCCGAAGTATCCAGCTCGCTCAAAGCATCCATGTGGGTGAGAATCTCGTCCATGTCTTTTCGCAGGCGGGCGATCTCGGAATCCGTCAGCTTCAGGTTTGCGAGGCCGGCCACGTAGCGGACCTCCGGCTCCGTGATCTTCACGCGGTCGCCCTCTTGCGCGACTGCTTATATATGACGCGGAAAATCGGATCTTCGATGCTGTCCGCCTCATCGAGCGAGGCCGTGTCACCGTGACTTTGCGCGGCTTGCGGCGGCCGGCGAGGCGTGGCGATGCGAAATTCCAGTTCGGTTACGATGCCCGAGCCGATCACGGAGGTGAGTCGCGCGAGGATGTCAAAGCGCAAGTGAAAAAGCTGCTTCTGCCAGATCGCGTCCTCGACTTCGACGATGAGCGAACCACGCACCAACGCCTTTGCCGCCGCTTTGGCCGCAATACGTTTACCCACTGTGGCGAGCCATGCGGCGCGCGCCAGCTCCTCGGGTGAAATCGTATCGCTATTTTTGATTTTGGAGAGGATCTTGCCAGCTCGTTCCATCGGGGCCGAACTCAATTCTAGCAGGCATCATACCAAGGAATGGCATTATAAGAGACATGATCGCTCGCTTTCGTCTTTGGATTTATAGCCTCGCGGCGCTGTTCCTCTGGATTCCCTCGCAGGGCGCTCCACCCCCGACCGCGCCCAAGACCAAGCTGGTGGTTGCGATCGTTATCGATCAGTTCCGCTACGACTACATGACGCGCTTTGATGCGTCCTACCAGGGTGGGCTACGGCGGCTGCACGATGCCGGTGCGTTTTTCACAGACGCCCATCAGGCGCATTATCCGACGGTGACTGCGGTTGGGCACGGCGCGTTCTTGACGGGATCCATTCCGGCCATCGACGGGATCATCGGCAACGAGTGGTTCGATCGCGAGAGCGGCAAAATGGTGACCAGCGTTTCCGACGATGCGACCAAGCTGGTGGGCGGCAACGGCGGCTCAGGATCATCGCCCAGGCGCTTGATGGGCAGCACGCTCGGCGATGAAATCAAGATCGCGGGACCAAGCGATAGCACCGTGATCGGAGTTTCGCTGAAGGATCGCGCGGCCATTCTACCTTCCGGCCACGCGGCGAACGCGGCCTACTGGTTCGAGCATGAGTCCGGCCAATTCGTCAGCAGCACTTACTACATGACCGATTTGCCGGCCTGGGTGCAGGCCTTCAACAAGGGCGACGCGGCCAACCGCTATGCGGCGGCCAAATGGATGCCGATGGATGCCGAGCCCGGCGCGCAGCCGTTTCGAATACTTCCGGAGAAACTCGGCCGGCCGTATTACGAAGCAATGATCGGCACTCCTTATGGGAATGAGATGCTGGAGGCTTTCGCCGAGCAAGCGCTGAAGGAAGAGCATCTCGGCCGGCACTCGGGCACGGATGTACTGACGGTGAGCTTTTCAAGCAATGATGTGCTCGGGCACCAGGTGGGACCGGATGCTCCGGAAGTTCGCGATATGTGTATCCAGACGGATCGAGTCCTTGGGCAGTTGTTGCGGGCCATCGAGTCCGAGGCCGGGGCGGGGAACTACGTCGTAGTTTTGACGTCCGACCATGGCGTGGCGCCTAAGCCCGAGGAATTGACCAGGCGCAGAATGCCGGCCGGGAGATTTTCGAGCGCCGAGATTCTTCGAACCATCGAAACAGCTCTCAGTGAAAAATATGGCTCGGCCAAATGGGTGCTCGGCAATGCTGAGTCGTCCGCGTATCTGGATCACGAGCTGCTGCGCGCGAAGCAAATCGCGTTAACGGATGCGGTGGAAACCGCGGCGGATGCGGTGCGGAAGCTTCCGTATATTTTCCGCGTGTACACCAGCACGCAACTGGAGCACGAGAACCTGGCGGGCGATCCGATCGGAAACCTGGTGCAGCGCGGGTTCTATCGCCAGCGCTCCGGAGATTTGTTTATGGTGCAGAAGCCTTACTGGATTGCATCGAAGGATGGAACCTCGCACGGCACGCCGTTCAGCTACGACACTCATGTGCCGGTAATCTTTTATGGGCGTGGAATCCGCGCGGGCCGTTATGACGAGAACATCCGTGTGGCCGACGTCGCGCCGACGCTAGCGGCGCTGCTGGGAGTGAATGAGCCGAGCGGGTCGGTGGGGCGAGTCCTGCCGGTGATCGACAAATAGGTTTTGCTTGACTCCGGTGCTATTACGTGTAACGATACTACGTGATACGTAATAAGCATGTCTGATCCGACTCTGTTGGTCTTAGCCAGTTTGGCCGATGGCGACAAGCACGGCTACGCGATGATGGATGACATTGCGCACTTTGCGGGTGTCCGTCTTGGCCCCGGGACGCTCTATGGAGCGATCACTAGGCTGGAGCAGCGCGGCTGGATTCGCCCCGTCAAATCGGCCCAGGATCGCCGTCAGCCGTACGCGCTCACCGCCGATGGCCGGCATTATCTGGTGGAACAACTCGCGGACATGAACCAGATCGTCCGGGCTGGGCTCAAGCGACTGAGGCAAGCATGAGGACGATAGCGCGTTTTTTCGCTACGCTGTATCCGCACCACTGGCGGGCGCGATACGGGCCGGAGTTTGACGCGTTACTGGACGATGTAAATCTGACTTGGCGCGACGTTTTCGGTATTGCGCTGTCTGCACTAGGAGAAAACTATATGAGCGAACCAGCGGTTCGACCCCGGATTGTGGACCTCGCGAGCCGCGATATTCCACATGGCTACGAATTGGAGACTGCGGTTGAGTATCCGCGCGAAGACGGAAGCACGATGCTGGTGCGAGGATTTTGCCGGGAAGTGGATCTGGGTGATTCTTACGTAACGCTCAACCACACCTCGCGAGGCTCCCAGCCTGCTCAGACCATTCTCGTATTTGGCAGGAAAGGTGAAGTGGACGGCGATTTCCGCACGGATGAGACGGAGATGCTGGTTCTGAGTCCGGACGGCTCCGTTCATCGCACTCAACAAACGGTGAAGACGTGGCTGAAATATGAGGGCCTGCGCGATCGTCTGCGCGAGAAATATCGTAGCGGCATGCAGGCCGGGCGAACGCCGGATCAGATCCGCCAACAGATCGATGAAGAGAGTACCCTTCATTCATGGTCCTAACAAAAGAAGAACTGATTGCTTCACTGCAGAACGAAGTCCGCATTCTGCTTCATCTGGCCGGCAAAGTGGACAAATCGAAACTTGACTACCGGCCGACGCCCACGCAACGCACCACTCTGGAGCTGCTGCAGTATATGGCCATGATGGGCCCGACGTTAGTTACCATCATCAAGACCGGGGACTTCGCCACGAATTGGGGTCCGGCGGCAGAGGCGGCCAAGAAGATGAGTTACGATGAGGCCGTCGGCGCCATCCAAAAACAATCTGACGAGTATGCCCGTCTGCTGAGCGGATGGACCGAAGCGGAATTCCGCGCTGAAGTCGACATGTTTGGCAGAAAGTCCTCGCGCGGAGCGCTATTGGTGAACATGGTGCTTGGCGGTTGCGCGGCTTACCGGACGCAGCTCTTTTGCTATTTGAAATCCTGCGGCCGTGACGAACTGAGCACCATGAATCTGTGGGCTGGCGCGGATCGTCCGGCTTAAGGTTCCACCGTCGCTTTGCCGTCCAGTACGAAGGTGAATAGGCGGCTGGGCGGCGCTTTGATCTTCGGTCCGGAATTGTCGCCGAGAAAGTTCACCACTACGCCGCGTCCGGCCAGAATAGAAACGTACTGCTTGCCGTCGAGTTCATAGGTTATCGGGGTAGCGGCGCCGGGCGCGATCTTCGACTCCCATAACTTCGCGCCGGTCTCGGCGTTGTACGCGTAGAAATCGCCCGCCGAACTTCCTTCGAAGACCAGATTTCCGGCCGTCGCGACCACGCCGCCGTTGAACCCTCCGCTATACGGAATCCGCCAGCGTTCTTTCTGCGTTACCGGATCCCACGCCACTAAAAAGCCCGCTGGTGGGGGCGCGTCGCCGCTAGCGCCCGCCGGCCTGGGTGGAGGCGCAAAGCTTTTCATCAAGTCGATTCCTATATTCGCCCCCATCGTGCGGCGGCCTTTCTCAAACTTGAAGTTCGGGTCCGGCGTGTAGTTCATACTGCTCTCCTGGCCGGGAAGATAAACCAGGCCCGTGAGCGGACTGAACGCCATCGGGTGCCAGTTGTGCGCGCCGCCGGCGCCCGGAGCTACGATCGAGCCGGCCTTTCCGTAACGGGCCTCGGGGCTGAAATTCGGCCGCCCAGTTTTCAAGTCGATACTCGTCGCCCAGGTGACGTTCTTCGCGTATGGCTCGGCCGAAATCAACTCGCCCGTGATGCGATCCATCACGTAGAAGAAACCGTTCTTCGGCGCGTGCAGCAGAACCTTGCGCTGCTTGCCGTTGATGGTGAGGTCGGCCAGGATCATGGGCTGCGAAGCGGTGTAGTCCCACTCATCGCCTGGAACTTCCTGGTAATACCAAGCCATCCTTCCGGTGTCCGGCTTCAGCGCCACGATCGAAGAAAGATACAGGTTGTCGCCACCCTGCGGACTGCGGATGCCGATGTCCCAAGGTCCGCCATTTCCGGTGCCGACGTACAGCAGATCGGCTTGCGGATCGTATGCCATGCCATCCCAGGGCGTTCCGCCGCCGCCGTATTTCCACCACTCGCCCGTCCAGGTCTTGGCAGCTTTTTCGAGCTCTGGATTTTCGAACGGCTTCGATGGATCGCCGGGGACGATATAAAACCGCCACGCCTGCTTGCCGGTGTTGGCGTCGTAGGCCGTAAGGTAGCCGCGCGCGGCGAACTCAGCGCCGCCATTTCCGATCAGGACCTTGCCCTTGACGACGCGTGGCGCTCCAGTGATGCTGTGGTCTTCCTTTGGATCCGTGGTTTGAACGCTCCAAACAGGCTTGCCGGTATCGGCATTCAAGGCGATCAAACGGCCATCCAGCGTGCCCACATAAACCTTGCCCTGATATAGCGCGACACCTCGATTGACGGGACCGCAGCACAGCCGCGGACCGTTCACGCGCGCGACGTCGGGATCGTAGCGCCACTTTTCCTTGCCGCTACGAGCATCCACTGCGAAGACCACGCTCCAGGGGCCGGTGGCATACAGTGTTCCATTCGAGATGAGCGGCGTGCTCTCGATCCCACCTTCTGTGCCGGTTTCCCACGACCATGCCAGGCCCAGGCGGCCGACGTTCTCGGCATTGATCTGCTTCAGGGGGCTGAAGTGCGTCTCGGCATAATCGTGGCCGTAAGTGACCCATTCATCCGGCGCGGCTTTACGCAGCGCACTGTCGTCAACACGTTTCGGCTGTTGTGCCAGCGCGAGCCCGATGCAGGCGGCCATCGCTCCCAGACGCGCAAGCGCCGGCATTCTCTTCACAAATAAAAGCATGCTTAAGTAGTTTCCTATTGTTGAAATACGCTAGCCTTCTTGAAATCGCCGGCCTTTACTAAGACCATTCCCGAGGCATCGATGTGGCGGCGGAATGCGGTCGAAACCTGATCCGGCGTGAGCGCGGCCACCTTCTGCTCCAAAGATTCGTCCCACTTCATAGTTCTATCGAAGCGCTCGCGCTGCATGAGCAGGGTCAACAACCGCTGGTCCTGCGAACGACCCACCATCTGCTCCTCGAGCCACGACTTTTTGGCCGCAGTCACCTCGTCCGCGGAAAAACCGTCCTGCACTGTCCGGGTCAGTTCATCCTTGATGCTGGTCTCAACCTTGGGAGAGTTCTGCGGAGCACTGATAGCATACAGCAATAAATTGGAGCCGTCGTCCTGGGATGGCGTCTGTAAGGCCGAACCGACACCGTAACTCAGACCTTCCTTGTCTCGAACACGCTTGAAGAGTCGCGAGCCGCCCGAACCGCCGAAGATATAGTTGGCGATCAGCATGGCCGGGTAATCCGGATCGTCATCGGTCATCTTGAAGGTTAGACCGCCCAGCCACATGGCATTCTGCTTATCCGGCGTCTCGATCTTTTGATCGCTCGCCGAGATCTTCACATAAGGATTGGGCACGCGCGTAAACGAACCGGGGCTTTTCCAGTTGGCCCACAGGTCCTCCGCCAGCTTCTCTACTTGCGGCACATCGAACTGCCCGCTGATCACCACTTTGGCGTTGGACGCTCCGTAGAACTGCGCGTGGAAGTTGTGCACATCCTCCAGCGTGACCTTTTGCAGATCGGCTATCTCCTCGTCGATCGTCCCCACATGACGCACGTCGCCGTGTGGATACGGACTGATGCGTCGCCGCAATTCAAGCTGGCCAAGCACCTGCGGTTCGCTTTTGTTCGCTTCCAGCGCAGCGATCCTCTGCTGTTTCAACTGGTCGAATTCGTTCTCCGGGAACGAAGGTTCCCGCAACACTTCAGCGGCCAGCCGCAACGCGCCGGGAAGGTTCGGCTCCGTGGTCTCAATGGTGGCGATGGCCTCGGTTGCTCCTCCAACTACGGTGATGCGCGCCTTCAACCGGTCTATCTCATCCTGAATCTGCTGGCGGGTTTTACTTTTCGTCCCACGGATCAGCATGCCGCCAGTGAGCTGCGCGATCGTAGCTTTGCCGAATACCGATTTCTCGTCTCCGAAGTCCAACCGGACGCGCGCTACCACATTTCCGCCGCGCGTTTTCCGCGCAAGCAGGGACATGCGCAACCCGCTGGGCTGTTTCGCGCGCACCACTCGGGCTTCCACGTTGGCCGGCGTGGGCGAGAACACCTCGCCTTCCGATTTCGCCTCGCCTCCGGTGTAGTTCTTCAGCAACGCCACGGGGTCGGGAGCGGCTGGAATTTCCGCGCGGTCGGGATTCTTGGTCGGTATGAACTCGCCCAAAGTCCGGTTGGACGATTTGAAATACGCCTTGGCGACCCGCACCACGTCTTCTGACGTCACGTTCTTGATCTGATCGCGAGACAGGAACAACAGACGCCAGTCGCCCGAGGCCGCGTATTCGCTGAGGTTGAGGCCGATCTGTTCCGTGTTCGTCAGGTTCAGTTCAATCTGTTTGAGTATGCGGTTCTTGGTGCGGTCCAGTTCCTCTTTCGAAGGCGGCTCATTGGCTAGACCCTCGATCGTCTTCAACAGAATATCGCGCGCCTCGTCGATCGATTGGTCCTCGCGCAACCGGACGAACCCCAGCGCGAACCCGGGATCGTGCAACTGCGCGCTACTCATCGACACCGCCACTGCTTTCTGGTTGTATACCAGCGCCCGGTAAAGCCGGCCAGATGGATTGTCGGAGAGCATGGTCGCCAGCACCTGGAGAGCAGCGCTGTCGGGATGGGGTGCCGCGGGAATGTGATAAACCACCGCAATGTCCTGGCTGTCGCCGACCCGTCGTAGCGTCACTGTGCGCTCGCCATCCTGGGTTGGCTCCACGGTATAGGTCTTGTCGAGCACGCGCTCGGGGCGAGGAATCGCCCCAACTGAAGAGGCCACCAGCGCCAGCGCCTTGGATGAGTCGAATTGCCCGGCGATGGTCAAAATCGCGTCATCCGGCTGATAATATTTTCTGTAGAACGCGGCCAGCCGCTCAATCGGCACGTTTTCGATATCGGACCGGCTGCCGATCGGCGACTTGCCGTAGTTGTGAAACGTGTACGCTGCTTCGAGCGTCCGCTGTTCGAGCATCTGTGTGGGGCTGTTCTCGCCCGCTTCGAACTCATTGCGGACCACCGTCATCTCCTTGTCGAGCAGCGCCTTTTCGATGCGCATGTGCACCATGCGTTCGGCCTCCAGGCTGATCGCCCAGCGCAGGTTTTCGTCGGACGCGTTGATCGTCTCGAAGTAATTGGTGCGGTCCCAATCCGTGGTTCCGTTCCAATCCGCGCCATGGTCCGTGAGTTCTTTCTTCACGTCCTGGTCGCTGGTGGTTCTGAGAAACAGCATGTGCTCCATCAGGTGCGCCATGCCGGTCTCTCCATAGCCTTCGTGCCGGGACCCGACTAAGTACGTCATGTTCACAGTCACCTTCGGCTTGGAAGCGTCAGGGAACAACAGAACGCGCAAGCCGTTCGCGAACGTGTACTCAGTGATTCCTTCGACGGACGCCCCTTTTTGAACACCGTTCGGCAGGGTTTGGGAGGTTGCCGCCAAGGCGAAGACAAGAGCGGCTATTACCGGCATGCCGATTACTGGCGTGAATGAGAAGTCACGGCGCATGAGTTTCACCTTTCGATATTTGTCGTCCTTCGTTACTGGTTATCCGGCAGGGCGAACGCGTAAATGCCGTTCACACCGCGCGGCGGATGCACTCCGGCGTTTCGACGGACTCCTTCCTTGACAGCATACGTGATATTGCTTATCGGAATCGAGCCGCCGCGAAACTGCATTCAGCTACCCTCCAATTACCTGCTCTTAAGTATGGCTGACCAGCCATTTGGCGATGCCGTGCCAGGCGGGGGCGGAGGCCAGCTTGATACAACGGGCGGAATCGTGGCGAAAACGAAAAGGACACCCCAGATGTACACCGGATGGATGCGACGCCGCGAGACGAGATCGTAAACAGGGCCGGCGAGTAGGAATGCCAACCCCTTAATCATCATCCCAGGTGAATTTCCGCCGATGACGCCGATGAGAGGTAAACGCGGAATCGCCGCGGCCTGGAGGCCCGCATCGTGGCGAGCAGCATCAGGCGCTGGTGTGTTTCGCGATTGCGACGCCATACGAAGCCGCTCGCAACGAAGATGGCAAACGTAAGAATATCGCCCAATGCCACTAGGAAAACGACATCTGGATCCTGACCCCCCGAGCCACCTCCTAGTTTTTCCTTTTGCAAAGCAGCCATAAATCCCAAGACCACCATGGCCGACGCAAGCACAGCGCCCGCGTACCCGATACGCCGATGGATAGCCGGCCGATTCGAGGCAATGAGGGCTGTCTGTGCGATGAAGAAAAACATCCAGGTCGTAAAGACAATTGCATGCACGTGAATTAGTGGCGTCAGCTGTGGCGTCCCGAAATAGCCCTTCAAATAGTAAGTCCGCGCGAAGCCTAGGAACACGAGGACGGTCGACGCGATCGCCATGACCAGGTAAAAGCGGCGATCCCTGATTTGCTGGCGAACTGGCATGGATGCCGTGGCGTTGGATAGCGCCTTTATCGAAGAGGCTGCGCCGGACATCCTGGCTATTTGTCAGGCAGCGCGAACGCGTAAATGCCGTTCACACCGCGCGGCGGATGCAGCTCCGGCGTTTCGCCCAGAAGCACGCCATCCAGGAGTCCATTGCCGGTCATCACGGCCACGTATTGTTTGCCGTTGACCGCATAGGTGATGGTGCTGACAGAAATCGATCCGCCCAGGATCGATTCCCAAAGCCGTTTGCCGGTCTCGGCATCGTACGCGCGGAAGCGGCGATTCAAATCGCCCTGAAAAAGCAGACCGCCCGCGGTCACCAGAGCCGCGCCATCGGAAGGCGAGCGGCCGACGTTGATGCGCTGAACCTCGCCGGTCTCCAGATTGATCTTCCCGATGGCAGTCAAGGCGTTTGGATCGGAGCCCGGCCGCGGCACCGGCTTGCGGCGTTCAGCTTGCTTCGGCTCCGTCGTGGCCGAGACCATGTCGAGACAATTATCGATGTAGGGAACGTAGAGCGAATTCGTGTCGGGGTCGAACGCCGTGGGCCAGAAGCTTCTGGTGTTGTAGGAGCAAATGATGTGCTCCTCGCCCGGCTTTTTGTTCACGAGGTTGTAGTTGATGGTGACCTTGCCGGTCTTGCCGTCAATGTTGGAGATGAGAAACAGCGGGTCATCGTAGGGAAACGGTGTGGCCCACAGAAACTTCCCGGTGCCGCGGTCGATCACGAAAACGCCGCCGCCTTCGCCGACCATCACCGCTACGTCGTGCTCTTCGCCGCGCGGAATATCGGGATTAAACCATTTCACGTACTTCGGATCGGGATTGAATTTCTCGCGGACCAGCGTGCGCTCGTGCGTATAGTCCATGTCCCAATCGTCGGCGGGCAGATGCTGGTAATACCATTTGAGCTTGCCGGTTTCCGGATCGAGCGCGACCGTCGAGTTGCTGTAAAGATCGGCGGGTGAAGTGCGCGATGTTCCATCGGGATCGCCGCCATGGCGTTCCAGGCGCGTGTTGGGCATCGGATTCGCGATACCCCAGTAAAGCGTTTTGCGGACCGGATCGTAGGTGCCGGGCAGTCCCCAGGTGGATGCCCGGTTGGTCTCTTTGAAATCCTTGCCCCAGCTTTCCGAGCCAGGCTCGCCAGGCGCGGGAACATTGTAAAACTTCCAGACGTCTTTGCCCGTGATGGCGTCCTGCGCGGCGATGAAGCAGGTGTCGCGCGTCTTTCCGCAAGCTCGGCCGGAGATGACCTTGCCTTCGACGACGATTGGCCCCGACGTATTCTGAGCCTTCGCCCGTGCTGGTCTCCCAGCGCTGCTCGCCGGTGCGGGCGTCCAGGCCGACGACGAAGCCATCGGGCGCGGTGTAAAGCACCACGTCCTGATAAATCGCGAGTGATTTGGTGCGCGCGGTGCCTGCGGCAGCGGCGGGAACCTTGCGCTTGTACTCCCAGATGAGATCGCCGTTGGTGGCGTCCAGCGCTTGCACCATGGCGCCGGGTTCCACCAGATACATCACGCCGTTATGCACGATCGGTATGGTCTCGGAAGCGCCTGGGCCCAGGCCGCGCGTCCAGGCCATGCGGAGCTGGCTGACGTTGGAGCGATTCACTTGCTTCAACGGGCTGAATCGTTGCGCGTCGTAAGTGCGGCTGTACATCAGCCAATCGTCGGGCGAGGGATGCAAGAGCATCTCCTGGGTCACGGGAACGTAGTCTTTCACCACTTGCGCTGGCGCGCTGACGTTATGACGAACACCGCCGGGAGCAATAGATTCCGAAGCATGCTGGAAAGCCATTGTATAGCAAATAGAGTGATAGAATCACTTGGATCGGAGGTCGCGATGCGAAGCCTTGCATGCGTTGGTTATGGCCGCCGTTGACTGGCAATGGCCGCCACGGCCCAGGCGCCAACCACATTTCAACCGGTGGGCAACATGAGCCAGTTGATGATCGACATCATTTATCCGACTTCGGATGCGCTCTTCTATGTGGATCGCGAACCGCCCGAGAATCAACACGAATGGAGCCTGCTGCGCGCGCAGGCGCTGATGCTGGCTGAGTCCGGCAACCTGATCATGATGGCCGGTCGCGCTCGCGATCAGGAGAACTGGATCAAATATTCAAAGACTTGATCGACCTCGGCACGACGGCCTTCAAAGCGGCCCAGGCCAAGGATCTGGATGGCATTCGCGCGCTCAACGATCCTCTCAACGATGTTTGTGTGAACTGCCATCTGCAGTACCGGCCGGGATATCATCGGAGACCTCCTCCGCCCGCAAATTAGCCCAGTCCGGTTTATACTGGTTTGTAAACCCGCCATGCCAGTTTTCTCGACGCTGAGGAACATTCTCTTAATTGCCGCCGTTCTGATTTCCGCCATCGGCCTGCCTGCGCAAGAGGAAAAAACAAAAGGCCCGGAAGCATCGGGTAAAGACACTCAAGCCAAGGGCATGCCGCCTCGAGCGGCTCCGTCCGAGTATCAGGCGCAGGCGCAAGCCGGCAAAGTGACGATTGGGGCCGAGTTCCTGGGCCATGCCCTCCCCACGCCCGAACAGACGGTCGAGTCGGAGGACTATATCGTCGTCGAAGCTGGGCTGTTTGGTCCGCCAGGCTCGAAGATCACGCTAGCGCGCGGCGACTTTTCGCTGCGCATCAACGGCAAGAAGGCCGCCAACCCCAGCGAGCCTTACGAGCTGGTGTTCCATTCCCTCAAAGATCCCCAGTGGCAGCCGCCCGAGACACCGGAAAAGGCGAAAGGCAGCACTAGTCTTACCACTGGTGGCGGAGGCGGCGGTGGTGACGGCCAGCCTCCACCTTACCTCCCAAGATGCCGTTCGAACTGCGGCGCGCGATGGAACAGCACGTTCAAAGGGCCGCCATGCAAGAAGGCGACCGCGCCCGCCGCAAGCCGGACTGCTTTTCTTCCTGTACCGCGGCAAGGTCGAGAGCATTCGTCGCTCGAGTTGATCTATAACGGCGCCGCCGGAACCGCGACTCTGACGCTCCAACCGTAATTCGTTGCATCCTGCCATTAGGATATTTCGTATGGTCGGCCTTTTCGCCGGGCATACCCTAGCGGCTGTCATCGCCACCGCAATCTTCCAGGAAGAGCTCTCGCATATTTTTCACGCCAAGACGCTCACCGAAATGCTGCACCGAGAATACGCAGTGAGCGCAATAGTCGCGTTCACTTTGGGATATTTCGTCTACTACAAGTGGCATTCAGGGCCAGGGAAATGGATCTGGATCGTGGGGTTCTTATGGTTCGCGCACGGAGCGCTGTCGGTCTGGCATTCGCGTTATTCATTTGTAACCCGCGAGCCCAGTTTCGGAACTGTCTGTTACCAAATGTTTGGACCGGCCTACGGAATCAACTCGTTTTTGTACGGCGTCATCTTCTTGTGAACGTGCCTCTATTCAATGGGAGCGTGGTCGTGCTGTTGCGCCCAAAGGTATGGATGGGCGTTTGTGAAGGTTTCCCTTAGCGCCCTCAGGGGCGGCGGCTCGGCCCAAGTTTGACCTCGTGGGCCAATGCTTTGATTCTTGTATAAGCTACAGTGGATTCTATAAGATACATTCCGTTCCCGGTTCCCCGCAGCGCCATAACCGCCCCTTTTCGCCCGCCCGAAAACATGTATCATCGAATTGCGGTTCGCAGATAGGAGACTGCCGTCATGGCTTTCCAACTGACAGTGAATGGACGGTCCAGCACCGTCGATGTACCCGCGGATATGCCCCTGCTGTGGGTGATCCGCGATGTTCTGAAGCTGAAAGGGACTAAATACGGCTGCGGTATCGGCCAATGCGGCGCATGCACGGTGCACCTCAACGGTAAGGCCGTGCGGAGCTGTCAAACGCCCGTCTCAGCGGCCGCCAAAGCGCCGATCACGACACTCGAAGGACTTTCGAAGGACGGGAGTCATCCGGTGCAGCTTGCGTGGCTCGAGATCGATGTCCCGCAGTGCGGCTACTGCCAGGCTGGACAAATGATGTCGGCGGCGGCCTTGCTCGCCAAGACCCCCAAGCCCACCGATCAAGACATCAACTCCGCCATGAATGGAAACCTGTGCCGCTGCGGAACCTACGTCCGAATTCGCCAGGCCGTCCATAAGGCGTCCGAGATCGCGACCACCAGCAATTTGAAGAAGCCGTCGGAAGTCGCCGTGGGCCAAACCGGCGCTCAGCAATAAGGGAGACAGAACATCATGGTTGTCAATCGACGTTCATTCTTACGCGTGAGTTCGCTGGCCGGTGGCGGCGTGCTGCTCGGCCTCTACATCAAACCACCCAAGGCCTCGGCCCAGTTTGGGCCCGCGGCGCCTCCCCTGCCAAACAACTACATCAAGATTGCGCCCGACGGCACGGTCACCATCATGGCCAAGGACCCCGAAGTGGGCCAAGGTGTAAAAACCATGCTGCCCATGCTGATCGCCGAGGAGCTGGATGCCGACTGGAAGACAGTTAAGATCGAGCAAACCGATTTCGACGACGCCAAGTACGCCGCGCAATTCGCCGGTGGCAGCTTGGCGACACCGTTCAACTGGGACCCGATGCGTCGCGTCGGCGCGGCCGGACGCCAGTTGCTGGTGAGCGCGGCGGCACAGACCTGGGGCGTTCCCGAGTCGGAATGCTCAACGGCCGCCGGACGCGTGCTGCATGCCGGATCGAAACGATCCGTCGGTTACGGCGAGGTCGCGAGCAAAGCCGCCGCCCTGCCGCCGCCCGATTTGAAGAACGTCAAGCTGAAAGATCCCAAGGATTACAAGATCATCGGCCAGAGCCAGCGCGGTTACGATGTTCCCAAGATCGTCACCGGCCAAGCCGCTATTTTCCATCGACTTCACTCTTGCCGAACATGCTGTTCGCCGTGTACCAGAAGTGCCCGGTGTTCGCGGGCAAGGTGGTGAGCGCGAATCTGGACGAAATCAAAGCCATGCCCGGCGTCCGCGACGCATTTGTCGTGGAAGGCAACGTGAAGCCGGGCACGGTCGTGGAAGCGGACGCGCTCGAGCCTGGGATCGCCATTGTCGCCGATAGCTGGTGGCAAGCCCAAACGGCGCGCAAGAAGCTGCAAGTGAAATGGGATGAAGGGCACGGCGCGTCGCAATCCAGCGTCGGGTTCGCGCAAAGGGCAGTGGAACTTTCCCAGCAGCCGCCCGCCAAGACGCTTCGCAAGGACGGCGATCCGGACGGCGCTCTGCAAAGCGCGGCGAAGGTTGTGGAAGCCGCCTATACCTATCCGTTTATCGCGCACGCGCCGCTGGAGCCGCAGAATTGCACCGCGCATTGGCAGGGCGGCAAGATGGAAATCTGGTCCAACAGCCAGATACCCGGCGGCGGCCGCACTCTAGTCGCCAAGACGCTTGGGTATTCCCGAGAAGGACGTCACCATCCACATGCAGCGCGGCGGCGGCGGCTTCGGCCGGCGTCTGACCAACGACTATATGGTGGAGTCGGCCTGGATTTCCAAGACCGTGAACGCGCCCGTAAAGTTGTTGTGGACGCGCGAAGATGATTTCGAGCACGATTATTATCGCCCCGGCGGCTTCCAGTTCCTGAAGGCCGGCGTGGATGGATCGGGCAAGATTGTCGCGTGGCGCAATCACTTCGTTAGCTGGGGCGACGGCGACCGTACCGCGCAGTCGTCCACCATGTCGCCCACCGAGTTTCCGGCCAGGTACATTCCGAATTACGCGCTGCACACTTCCGTGCAGCCGCTGTGGTTGAAGACCGGCGCATTGCGCGCGCCCGGCAGCAATGCCTACGCGTTCGTGATCCAATCGTTCATCGACGAGCTGGCGCATGCCGCCGGCAAGGATCCCATCGAGTTCCGTCTCGGCATTGCTCGAGAACAAGCCGTTGCCGGCTCCCGCGCCTCCGCCGGGTGGAGGTGGTTTCGGGGGTCCTGAATTTAGCGCCGAGCGTACGCGCGGGGTGCTGCAACTGGCGAGGGAAAAGTCCGGCTGGGGCAAGCGGTCGCTCCCTTCGGGCACGGCGATGGGCGTCGCGTTCCACTTCAGCCATATGGGCTACTTCGCCGAGGTTGCCGAAGTCAGTGTGAGCGCCGAGAAAAAGATGAAGGTTCACAAGGTGTGGGTGGCCGCGGATATCGGCAGCCAGATCATCAACCCCAATTTCGCGGAGAACCTGTGCCAGGGCGCGGTGATCGATGGCTTGAGCGAACTGATGGGCCAGCAGATCACGCTGGAAGCCGGACGCGTGGTGCAGTCCAACTACGACAAACACACCATGCTACGGATGGCGCAGGCCCCGGAGATCGAAGTGCATTGGCTGAAGACGGACAACCCTCCCACGGGATTGGGCGAGCCGGCGCTGCCGCCGATTCTGCCGGCCGTCGGCAATGCGGTTTTCGCCGCCAGCGGACAGCGGGTCCGCGAGCTGCCGTTCTCCAAGAGCGGCTACAGCTGGGCCTAGTGAATCCGGCCGCTCCTATTTCGGGGCGGCCTTCCCAGTTTCAATCAGGCTTTTCAGGCGCGTGAATTGCTCGGTCAGCACCGAATCCACGGGCGCGGCCCAGGTGTTCATGCCCGCGGGCATGTAACCAGTCACCGTGTACACGACGGCGAGTTTGGTGCCGTCGCCCGCCTTGTCGAACTGGATCGTCATGCTGCCCGTCGCCGCCACCGATAGCAGCGGACCCAGCGCCCCGCTGAGCACCAACTTCTTGCCCGGATCCGCGTACACCACTTCCATGTGCCGGACACTGCCTCCACCGGGGAGTTTCTCGCACAGGCATCCCATGGCTTTGTCGTCGATGCTGAGATTGTGCGCATCGCCGGAGAACGAGTGCATGGAGTTCCACCAATCGCCGAAGTTGTGGACGAACCGGCCGTAAACATCTTGCGGCGGCGCTTGGATGTTGAATTCCGATTTAACGGTGAATCCGTTGGCGGCCGAATCGGCGACCGCCGCGCACGCAGGCATTATCCCAGCCGTCAACGCGGCTGCTAACACACCCAGTTTGAGCATGCACCATCATACGATGGGGGTCGGCCCAGGGTTCCGCGAATTTACGCCGCGCTGCGCCCGCGCACCAGGTGCAGGATCAAGGCGATCACCGCGATGACCAGCAGAATGTGGATCAATCCGCCCGCTATGTGAAACGCCGCCCAGAGAATCACCCAGGCGCCCAGCAGCACGAAGAAGAGAATCAGAAACAGGAAGTCAGTGATGGCTCTCATCGCGGCTCCCTAAGCGACTGGTTTACATTCGGGATGGCCGCAACTGCAGATGATGTCCGCCGTATGCGCCTCCCCTTCACACCAAGTGCTGCAATAGTTGCTGTCCTTCTTGGCCAGACAATGACAACTGGGATGAGCGCACTTTTTGCCTTGGTCCATGGATACCTCTGGCAGTTGGACAGCAAAACGCCGAATTAGTTTCAGGCCATGCCACACTAAAGATTGATCCCCAAAGTCCTCTCAGTCCGTGAGTTGCGAAAACAATACGGCGCAACCCTTGCGGTAGATGGAGTTTCGTTCGAAGTGAACCGCAATGAAATCGTGGGGCTGCTGGGCCCCAACGGCGCGGGGAAAACCACCACCATTAACATGATCCTGGGCGTACTGGAGCCCACCTCGGGCACCATCCTGGTGGAGGGCGCCGACCTCGCCGCCAAGCGCTCCCAAGTGCTGGCCCGCACCAATTTCGCCGCGGTTTACGCGCCGCTGCCGGGAAATCTCACCGTGATCCAGAATCTCCGATTCTTCGGACTGATCTACGGCCTAAAAAACCTGTCGGCGCGTATCGAAGCCCTGCTGGAACAATTCGATTTACGCGCCTTTCGCGACACCAAATGCGGCGTGCTTTCTTCGGGCGAACAGACCCGTGTGAGCCTGGCCAAGGCCTTGTTGAACGATCCACGCTTGCTGTTGCTGGACGAGCCCACCGCGTCGCTCGATCCTTCGGTAGCGCGCCAGATTCGTCTCCAGATCCGCGAATTTGCGGCGCAAGGCGAAGGCGGGGTCCTTTGGACATCGCACAACATGTTTGAAGTCGCCGACGTGTGCGACCGCGTGTTGTTCCTGTCGCACGGCCGGATTCTGCTCGAGGGCGATCCCCGAACCTTGCCCGCCGAACACGGCAAGGAGACGCTGGAAGACCTCTTTGTCACCGTGGCCCGTGAACCGCTGGCACTGGGGCACGCGTAATGATGGTCTCCCTGCGGCGCACTTTCGCGATTGTGCTCCGCCAGTTTTACTTGATTCAAGGCAGTCCGGCGCGCGTGTTGCCGCTGTTTGCCTGGGTGGCCATCGACATGGTGACCTGGGGCTTCATCACCAAATACCTGAACGCCGTAAGCGGATCGGGCTTCAACTTCGTGCCGTCGCTGCTGGGCGCGGTTCTGCTGTGGGATTTCTTTGCTCGCGTGATGCAGGGCGTCACCATGGCGTTCTTTGAGGACGTGTGGTCGCGCAATTTCCTGAACATTTTCGCGACACCGCTTTCGATTTCCGAATACGTCGGCGGCTTGGTTCTTTCCAGCATTGCCACCAGTTCGGTTGGTTTGGTGGTGATGCTGGTGCTCGCGACCGCTGTGTTCGGCCTGTCGTTTTTCGTCTACGGACTCCTGCTGATTCCCTATCTTTTGGTGTTGTTCCTGTTTGGCATTTCGCTCGGCGTGATCGGATGCGGCATCGTACTGCGCCTTGGTCCAGCTTCGGAGTGGCTCATCTGGCCGATTCCCGCGCTGATTTCACCCCTGGTGGGAGTCTTCTATCCGCTTGCCACGCTGCCGGTCTGGATGCGATATTTGTCGCGCCTGCTGCCGCCATCCTACGTGTTCGAAAATCTGCGCGCGATCGTCTTGAAGCGGCCCCACTCGCCTTACGCATTGTTGTGGGGCGCGGCGCTGGACGTGCTATTCGTCCTGCTCGCGAGCTGGTTCTTCAGCTACATCTACCATCACGCCGTCCGCACTGGTTTGATCGCCCGATACAGCGCGGAAAGCCTGAGCTAGCGCGGAATCACGCCTTCTTCGCAGCCTGAATCGCGTGGTCCGCGGCCCGATACGCCAAAGCTTGAATTGTGGCCGTCGGCTGTTGCCTGGCCGCGGTGACGAAGCTGCTGCCATCCACGATCAGCAAATTGGGAACATCGTGCGCGCGATTGTATCGATCCACAACCGACTGCTTCGGATCGTTGCCCATCCGGCAGGTGCCCATCAAATGAGTCGACGGCAAGTTGTCTTCGATCGAGCTGCCCGCCACCCAGGTTTTCTTGGCGCCGGCCGCCTCCAGAATTTCCACTTGCTTGGTGTAGGCCCAGTTGATCGTCTTAACATCGTCCGGATGGAAATTGAACGTGACGCGCATGGCGGGCAATCCCCACGCGTCTTTAACATCAGGGTCCAACGAAATGCTGTTTCCGAATTGGGGCAGGGAACTGGTGTGCGACAGTACGGTCATGGTGTGCGTGAAGTATTCCGCCAGCATCTTCTTGTATTCGGCACCCCATTTCGGCGCGTCCGGAGGCATGCCCTGCAGCGCGAAATTGGCCGGGTAATAGTTGAAGCGAGCATCCAGACCCGCGCCGCCATAAAAACCGCGTTTGGGATCCGCCTTGTAATAATCGTGGATGACGCGCGTCACCTGAATGCCTTTGTACTCGTTCAAGGGATGTTCAAATAGTCCCATCGCGAGGCCGCCGGTGTCCCACATCAGGTACTTGCCAACCAGGCCGCTCGAATTCGCGAGGCCATCGGGGAAGCGCTTCGATTTTGAGATCAGCAGCAAGCGCGCGGTTTCAGCGCCGTTGGCGCATACCACGACAGCCTTTGCCCGCTGGAAAATCTCACGGCGATTTGCGTCGAAATAAATTGCGCCGGTCGCGCGCCCGTGCGCATCGGTTTCGATCTTGCGCACGTAAGAATTTGGACGAATCTCGCATTTCCCGGTCTTCTCGGCTACTGGAATCACCGAAACCAGCGTGCTCGATTTCGCCCGCATCTCGCAGCCGAAAAATTCGCAGAAGCCGCAATTGACGCACGCCGCGCGGCCCTGATACGGTTGCGACAAGATCGCCATCGGCGCCGGATAAGGATGCAGCCCCAGCTTTTTCGTCGCCCGATCGAACAACACGCCGGACGATTTCACCGGCATCGGCGGCAGCGGATAAGGCTTCGATCGCGGTCCCTCAAACGGATTCGCGCCGCCCAGACCCGAAATGCCTAGATCGTATTCGGCCTTTGTGTAGTAGGGTTCCAGGTCGGCATATTTGATGGGCCAATCAGCGAGGCCAGTGCCCCGGCACTTCGCCGAACTGAGCTGCGCTCTTCGAAATCGCTTTCGTGAAAGCGCCAGTAATTCGCGGTGAAGTGAACGCTCCCGCCACCCACCTGCCGCCCGTACATGATGGCTTTAATCGGCTTGGCCGCCTCGGACTCGTTCTTGCGATACGTGATCGGCTGAACCTTCGTATCGTTGGTGAGCCCGGCCTGATAGGTGTACCGGATCTCATCGTGCCGGTAGTCTTTCTCGGTCAGATAAGGACCCTGCTCCAGCACCACGACGCGGAATCCGGCCGTCGACAGCTCTTTCGCCATCACGCCGCCGGCGGCGCCCGCGCCGATCACCAGGAAATCGACCGTCGTCAGAAGGCCGAAATGTCGCCCCGCTCATTTGCTATCTCCGTTGCCCGGCGTATCGTAATATCCGAATGGCGGTTGAAACACCATGCGATCTTCAAAACCAATCAGCTTCCATCCCACGCGATCGCGATTCCCGCCATAGCTGGGATTGCCGAGGAAGCCGTACATGGTGTGCGTGCGCAGCAGTTCGAAGAACTCCGTGGTCTCGATGGCTTTGATCAACTGAATCTGCTGATCGCTCGTCAGTGCAGCGACGCTTGTCGAACCCGGAAAAAGTTCCTGGCGCTTCTTCTGTACCTCGGCCATGCCCGTGCGATAGGCGTCGCGCAGGTCCGCGTCGAAACGTCGACAAAGCGCGATCGATGAAGTAGACCACGCCAGCCTCGTGAGCGCCCGGCCCGTCAGATGACGGAACGATCTGCGACGTGATCGCGTCGATCTCCGCGGCCGTTGCCGGATCCAGCGTCTGGAACGCGGGCGGAGTGGACGATTGCACCGCGTCATGCGCGTGCTGCTGCGCCGCCGCGATCTCAGCCAGCGCTGCGATGCCGACGCATTGCGACAGCCAAAGCCTTCGGGTGGATTGCATGATCTATCTTAATCTCGTCACTTCTTCGGCGTCAGCTTCACCAACCCGCCCCCGCCCGTCAGCAAATACACCGCGCCATCCGGGCCTTGACGCACGTCGCGGATGCGCTGCTTGAAATCGGTCAGCAGGCTTTCCTCCGCCACCACGCGCTCGCCGTTCAATACCAGACGTGCCAGGTGCTGCCCCGCCAGTGCACCGACAAACAGGTTGCCCTTCCATTCCGGAAATAGGTCACCCGTGTAGAACATCATCCCCGACGGCGCGATGGATGGCACCCAAAAGTAAAGCGGCTCTTCGACGCCCTGCATGCTATGCATGCCGTTTCCCACCGGCACGTTCTTGCGCCCGTCGGCTCTCCGCGCGTCGTATTGCGTGCCATACGAAACGTCCGGCCAGCCGTAATCGCGGCCCGCGCGGATGATGTTGATTTCGTCGCCGCCCTGCGGCCCATGATCGGTGGCCCACAGTTCGCCCGTCGCCGGATTAAGCGCCGCGCCTTCCGGATCGCGAAGACCGTGCGCGAACGTTTCCGGCAGCACCGTCGCGCGATTCAGCCACGGATTATCCTTCGGAATGGACCCGTCGCGATTAATTCGGATCACGCGTCCCGAGAAATTACGCCGAATATCTGGATTATCCGTAAAATCATGCTCCACGCCGTCTAAATCCGAGTCATAAAAGCGGAAACGATCGGCACCGGTGACCAGCAGAGTGCCGTCACGCGCCAGAACGATCCTGCGCTCGCCGCCGCCATCGATCAAAATCCGAAAATCTTCCAGACGCTTGTTGTCTTCGCTCAATCGGGCCCGCGCTACGCGCTCCGTGCCAAGGTTCATGGTCCGGCGCTCGACAAAAGGTTTTGTCCAGACCTGCTCGTAGAAGAATTCGTTCGGCCAAAGCGCCGGATCTTCACCGCGCGGCGGCGCGAAATAAGTGATGTAGAGCAGCCGATTCCTGGCAAAGTCGGGATCCAGCAGCACGTCGTGCAGGCCTTGCGCGGCCACCACCTTCACGCCCGGGACTCCCACGATGGGGGCCGAAACCACGCCGTCCGGCCGCACGATGCGCATGCTTCCGGCGCCTTCGGTCACCAGGAAATTGCCGTCCGGCAGAAACGCGAGCGACCACGGAGCGCTTAGCCGGTTCGTGATGGTTTGGATCTCAAGAGGCCCGGACGGTTTGGCCGGAGCGGGCGCCTCGGTCTGCCCGGGAAACGCCGGCTTTGGTTTGTAGGGAACTGCCGCGCCCGTCTGCGCCTGGGCTCCCGAACACGCGATCGTAGCCAGTAGCGCGACTCGAAACAGAGGCCGTTTCATAGGATTGTGTGCATGTTATCAGATCGCGCGATTTAGGACACTGCCGGACTTTTTCGTCACTTCCAACGTCTAAACTAGTAATGACAGTGGAGAGCCCCGTACTGAACCACCAGGTTACCCAGCCGGCGGAGAGCCGCGCGGCCAAAACGGTTCGCGAGATCCTCGAATCGGGCCGGCCGCTGACCTACATCCGGTCGGCCGAGGAACAGCGTGTGGTCCGAATCTTGACCGAAGTGGCCAGGGGACCGCTTTCGACGCAGCCGTTGCAGGTCTGGACCTGGAGTCTGACCGAGGGCATGTGCCGCCCAGGCGAAGCGGCTTCTTCTCCCGACACCGAATCGCCGCGAGCCGCGCTGGACTTCATTCTGGCGCACGAAGGCGCGGCCATCTTCCACCTGAAGGATTTTCACGAGCCATTGCGCGAATCGCCCGAAATCCGCCGCCGCTTGCGCGATGTGTACGAGGCCGGCGTCGATCAGGGCAAGTACGTCGTCATCTCCTCACCGGTCCAGTTCATTCCCGCGGAGCTGGAGCGCAGCATCATATTCCTGGAGCTCCGGCCGCCCGACTTGATCGAGCTGGTCGATTTTCTGCAAGAGGAAACGCCCGGCACCAGCCTCGACGTTCTATACCCGGTGGGGCGCGCGCTCCAGGGTCTCACACTCGACGAGGCTCGCTATGCATTGCGGCGCGCGTTCGCCTCCGGCCGGGGCCTGGGCCCGGAAGCTCTGCCCGCCCTGCTCGAAGAGAAACGGCTGCTGGTGAATCGCAGCGGCGTGGTCGAATACATTGCCGATGGAACCAATCTTGGCGACGTGGGAGGCCTGGAGGGTCTGAAGACCTGGCTGGTGGAGCGCAGCAAGCTGTTCGAAATGCGCGATAGTCTGGACGCCGAGATCGTGCCCAAGGGCCTGCTCCTGATGGGCATTCCAGGCTGCGGCAAAAGCCTTTCGGTGAAGGCCATCGCCCATCAGTTCAGGCTTCCGCTCTATCGGGTCGACATGATCGAGATTTTTTCGGGACGGCACGGCAAGCCCGAAGGCGCGTTCGTGGCAGCCTGCAAGATGATGGAAGACATGTCCCCAGCGGTGCTCTGGTTCGACGAAATCGAGATGGGCCTTACGTCCAACGAGACGGGCGGCGAGTCGGGGCGTATCTTCGGGTTTTTCCTTACCTGGATGCAGGAGAAGACGCGCGGGCTTTTCGTCGCCGCCACCTCCAACCGCATCGATCGCCTGCCCGCGGAAATGATCCGCAAAGGCCGCTTCGATGAAGTGTTTTTCGTCGACCTGCCAACCGAGGAGGAGCAGGCTTCGATCTTCAAGATCCATCTGACCCGGCGCGGCGTGGACATCAGCGGATTCAACATCGCGCAGTTTACGGAGTTCACCGTGGGATGGACCGGCGCCGAAATCGAGCAATGCGTTGTATCGGCGCTCACCAAGGCACGGCTCGCCGATCGAGAGCTCACCGAGCAGGACGTCATCTTCACCGCGGTCCGCATCGTCCCGCTCTCGCGCACCATGAAGGAACAGATCAACCACATTCGCGGTTGGGCGTTCGAGCGCGCCGTGCGGGCCTCGGTGCCTGCCGTTCGCAAATAGGTTTCGCCGGTAGGCCGGCCGCTATTTAACTGCCCGATCGAATTTCGCGCTATCTCCGCCGCAATGAACGTACCCGACCCGGAGAGCCGGCAGACGTTGCACCCAACTTGGGCTGGTGCCCGCATGGGCAACCGGCGGATACTTCGACATCGCGGTTAGCGCCTCCGCCAGATCGTTTGAACTCAGATCGCTCTTGGCGAGCGCGCAGCCGGCCCACGCATCGGCGCGCAGTTCTGGAGTCCAGTTGTTATTCATCCACGGAGCGGGCAGAGTCTCGGCCAGGGCGTGGCCGTACTCATGGGCGATGATCGCGATGATGGCGCCGTCGCCGTACTTGTCATAGACCGCCGTGAAGAACTGTGGCGCGTACACAAATTTCGCCTGGTCGGCGGTCACCACCAGCATGGCGTTGGGCGCTGTGGTGTTGCGGTATATCGCGATCTGAGGGCACTTCGGCAAGCAATTTGGCGACAGTGCCGCGTTCATGCGTGCGGCCAGTTGCATGGCGTCGCCGCTGGGGCGCTCATCGGCATTAGGATCGTAGGAAGAAGCGCCGGAGCCCAGCGCGCAGATGATCTCAGCAGTCGCACCAAACGAGAGCGACGCCGCGCAGATGAGGCACAACAATAGACGGCGCATCATCAGAACGTACGGTGCGGCCGCCCAATCAATTCACGCAACGTGTTCACGCCGGTGCCGCTGCCGACCAGCAAGTCGCCGGGAAACTTGCGATACGATAGCACCTCGCGATAAATCTGTGGAGCGGTCACCGAGTTCAGCCCCAGACCCGCCATGTACTGCAAGCGCATATTCAGATCGTCATTGATCTGGGCGTTGGCAAGCATCGGTGCAAGATCTGAGGCACTGCCCGCGTAGGTCGCAAGCAAATCCACGGCGGAATGGAACCCGACGTCGGCCAGCGACGCGGACACTGCGGCGTAGCTGGGCTGGTCCAGACGTCGTTGCAGCTCATTCACATTGATGGGCGCGGCGTCGACAGTCCCCAGCAGAACCAGGTCGTACCCATCGCCGTTCAAGTAGTTGCTCCACACGGTCGCATTGGGAAAGACGCTGAAGAATGTTGCTAGCTCGGTCTTGACCGTTTCCTCGTCACTCTCATAAATCGGCAGCCATTGCGCGGCCACTCCACCCGGATTCAAATGGCTCTTGACCAACTCATAATATTCTCGCGAGTACAGCGTGGAAGTGCCCTTCACCCACGGATGAATCGGATCGGTGGTGATGACGTCGAACTTTTGCGGCGTGATCAGGACATAGTGCCGGGCATCGTCGTAAACTACGCTGGCGCGCGGATCGCGCAGCACGTGGTTATTCTCTTTGCCGAAATATTCGTCGGAGGCGGGCGGAATCAAAGGCTCCAATTCGCAAATCACGATGCTCCGGACCTCGGGGTAGGGAACGAAAGAACCGGCTGTCACTCCAGCGCCGAACCCCACCACCAGGACCGAACGCGGCGCGGAACTCACCAGGGCCGGCAGGTGTCCCATCATGCGTTGCAGGCGCATGTCGAGCAGCGCCGACGAAGCCTCCGACTTACCGCTCACGTAGAAAAATCGCTGGTCGCCACGCTCGGCGATCACCACCGACGAGTTGATTCCCTCGCCCACGTACACTGGCGTCGTCTGGGCATCGTTGGAACGATACAGGCCGCGCAAGATCGGAGCGACGCGGCGGCCATATGCGATGGCCTGCCAGGGAACGGCGCCCACGGTTGCGCTTAAGCCCCATGCCAGCAAGGCTGCGCATGCCAATCCACCTGCCAACGCCAGCCCGGCGCCCGATTTCAATTTTCTGAAAGCCACCGGCGCAATCGCAACCACCGCCGCCGCAGCCGCCAGCCAGATCAATACCTGTTGCGAACCGTGTGTTCCCATGGCCGGAATCAACACCAGACTGAAAGCCAGCGCGCCCACAATGGAACCGGCGGTATTGGCCGCGTACACCTCACCCGTCAATCGCGCGGGATCCTCGCGGTTCGCCGCCGCGGCAGCCAGCGCCAATGGAAAGCTCGCGCCCCACAGCAACGTTGCCGGGAAAATAGCACGGATGACGCGCGTCAGGTCCAGATCGAAGTTGAGCCAGGGACTCGTCGCAAGCCACGGATCCACGGGCCACCAGGGCAGCACATACGCGAGCGTGAATGCGGTCCAGGCGATTGCGACTGCCAGCAGAATCTGGCATCCGGCTAGGGCCAAGCGTGGATCCCTTACGCGGCGGGCTAGGAACGAACCGGCGCCGCTGCCAGCCCACAGACCGGTGAGAAACACGGCCAGAATGATCGAGAAGGTGTAAACCGTCGCGCCCAGCAGCAGCGAGAGCAGCCGCGTCCACACCACTTCGGCGCCCAGGGCGGTCAGTCCGGAAAACGCAATGGCCGCGTAAACGAACATCACGCCCGGCGCGCGCGCTACTGTGGCGCCGTGTCCCTCGCCATCCGCGCCGGTCCACCGTCCGGCGCCACTCGCCACCGCCAGCGCGAGTAACGCCACCGCGACATTGATCGCCGCGGCGATATAGGTAGCGAAAGCCATATCGTGGACGCGCAGCAGGTAGAATCCGGCCAACACGCAGCCGGTTACCGCGCCCGCGACGTTGGCGCTATAAAGCAGGCCCATCCAGGAGACGCCCCGGGGCGTTGTTTCCACCCAGCGCGCGATGGCGGGCAGCGAGGCGCCCATCAATAAGGTAGGAGGCAGCAGGCATACGGCCGCAACCGCTCCGCGCAGCACCAATCCAGCCAAACCTGTTGGGCTTGCGCCCGCGACGTAGATGCGTCCGATCAACGGGACGCCGAACAGCGCTACGATCCCGAACGCCGCGATGCCCAACTCCAGAAACGCATACACGCGCATCGGATGATGCCGCGTTGAAACCAACCTTGGCAGAGCCGCGCTCCCTAGACACAGGCCGCCCATGTAGGCCGCCAGAAGCAAGCCCAGCGATACGGCCGAGGAGCCGATTACCAGCTGCAACAACTGAAACCAGACGATCTCGTAAATCAGCGCCGCGCAACCGCTGCCGGCAAATAACAGGAGCCAGGGAACAAGATAACGGTAGCTGCGCTCAACCGCTGGGGTTTCGGTTTGGACCGCCTTGGTTTCGGCGGACTCGCGCCGCATTACTGACGAGCGTCTGGACATTCCCTCATCAGTTTAGCTCGCAAGGGCAGGTTGTCATCCTGCCCCGCAAGATCGGCGAGCAGATCGCCCAATAAGATCAGAACGTGAAGCGCGCGACCAGTTGGCCGCTTCTGGGCTGGGCGCCGGCGCCCTGTACCCAGTTGACGAAACCATAGCCGCCGGACAAAAGACCGGTCTGGCTACCGAGGGTGTTGCTGCGAGATGCCCCGGTTTGCGGAGTGGTGGATGGGAGGCCGAATATTCCGACTCCATCCGCCGGTATCGAGTAGAACAGCCGGTTAAAGATGTTCTGGAATTCCGCGCGAACCTGGAGCGTCATGCCCTCCTTGATACGGAAGATGCGGCCAAAGCCCATCGACTCGGCGGGTTGGCGCTGCCAGCGAAAACTGTTGAGATAGGGCGACGTGTAGCCAAACGTCCCAGCTGGCGCATCCTGCCAGGCAGCCGGATTCAGCACCAATTGCGTGGTCGGATCGAAATGGGAATTTGGATCCACCAGGAACAGGGACTGTCCGGGTACCCGATTTTGGAAGGTGGTGCCGCCGCCCCACAGCGCGGGGTTGTTGGCTGGTCCAATGCCCAAATCGGTAAGAAGATTATTGTTCGAAGGTGGGGTCCGGATGAGTACGCCGCTTTGGTAGCGCAGCAGCCCGCTATAGGTCCAGTCGCGCGCGATCCACGAAACCACCTTCATTCCGCCGCTATCGGCAGCCAGCTTGGGAGTTGTGTAGGTAAAGGAAATGATCAACTCCTGCGGAATATCGAAGCCGGAAAGCTGCTTGTCCAGCTTGGGATTGAAAACGTCGTTGATGAGCGGAGCGTCGGGCGTGAGATAGGAAGTGTTGGAGTTGACGCCGTTGGTCAGTTCCTTTTGGAACGTGTAAGCGGCTTGCATGGTCAACCCGTGCGAGTAGCGCTTGGTAAATTTCGCCTGCAGCGAGTCGTACCAGGTGTCTCCCATGGGCGGTCCCAGGAATGGCGGGATCCCGCCATACCACTGCGGATACGGCACCAGCGCCGCGATCAGGGGTTCACCGGAGGGGAAACCTGGGTACACGCTGTTCGGATTTGCCAAATTCGGGAAGCGGGCGATCACGCTGGGAGAGCTGATCGGCGTCAGCAAGAGAGATGCGTCGGTGGGGTTTTTGACGTTGAGCCCGTATTGCGATTGCAATTGCTGTGGCGTGATGCCGTCGTAATTCAGAGCCGACAGCAGAGGCGCGGTCCACCAGGCGCCGCGATTGCCCACATAGGCGGCTTCCACCACCATGTTACGCGCAATTTCGCGCTGGAAGCCGATGCTCCATTGAAAGATGCGGGGAAGGCGTCCGGCGTTCGGAGCGATCGAGATGAAGGGCGAGCTGGGAGGGATCGAACCGCCATTTGGCGCAGGGTACAACGGCGTATGGAAGAAGGAGTCAAACGTAAGCACCGGGTTCCCTAAAGTGTTGCCGGCCGCATACGGATCTCCGTTCTTTAGAATTGCAGCGGGCAATCCGTATCCTGGGGAACCCAGTGACAGGAAGTCCGGCACGCTAACGTTCAATCCGGCCTGATCCGATCCGGCCGCATAAGTGATGGCGCTACCGGCGCGGAACACCGTCTTAGGCGTGATCTGCCACGCCACGCCAATATGAGGCCCGATGGAAAACGGGTACGCCGGGGCGTAATCGCAGTGGCAGGTTGTCCCGTATTCTACCGACCCCAGCCGTCCGCCGATGGTCGGGTTGGGAGCGTCGAAATCGGCGTTCTGCATACGGCCGTGTTCTTCCGACCACTGGGTTGCGTAATCCCATCGCAGTCCGAGTTCGAGGGTCAGTGTGTGAGTTACTTTCCAACTGTCCTGCAGATAAAGCGCATAGGAATGCATGCCCAGCCGCGTACCTTCCGAGGGCGGGGCCACCTGAAGGCCGCCGGCCGCGCCCAGCAGGAAGCTGGCGTAGCCCAGTCCGCTGCTGGCGTAATTCGAATAAGGCTGGCCGAATTGCGCGGGATCGGCTGTCTGCGCCTGCCCGAATTCAAATTCTCCATTCGCGCGGCTGGTGGTTACGGTCGGGATGCCCTCAAACAGCGCGGTTGCCCCAAGCTTGAAGGTATGGTTTCCATGGATCCAGGTCGCGTTGGCGTTAAAGGTCGGCTTTACATCTTCTTCGAACGGCGCTTCAAAGAACGAAGCGGTATTGCTGGTGGGGAATCCGCCGCCACCAGTGAAGCCCGGAAAGACAAAGGCGGAAGCATCCAGCCCCGACAAATAGGGGAAGTTCTTCGAAGGGAAGGCCGCGCCTTCCGGGTATAGCGGAGGGCCGCTGTAAGTGGGGGTCACTGTAGGATTGGTGGTGTGCAGCAAGCCCGCGCCGAAATGCAGCAATAGAGTGGGTGTGACCGTGTCGTCCAGATTGATACGTACGGTCTGCGCCAAAGAATTTTGGACTGCTGCCACGGACAAGGGCAAATACGGACCTTCAAAACCGTTGTTCTCTGGAGAAAACGTCTTGGTGACCGAATAGTATCCGGACAACTTCAGCTTGGAACTGAGCAGCTCGTCGATTTTGATGGAAGGAATGGTGGTATGGCGGAAATCCGAGAAGCCCGGGATGGAGTAGTTGAACACCGGCGAATTGTTGTTGGGCATCGGAAACATATTTTGAATGAGCAACGCGGTGGGATCCATGCGGTCCATGGGAACTGCGTTCCCTTGAAATGGACTAGCCACCGTGGCGCCGTTCACCACGTGCCGGGTGTTCGGATCGAAGATCTCATTCGGGCACACCATTTGTCCGGCCGGATCGGGACCGTTACAAGCAAACCCGGGAATAAAGGGAGGAGGGATGTCCTGGGCGAATTGCCCTTTGCGTTCCGCTGCCGTAGGAACTTGCGCGATGGCATTGTTGGTGACATTGGTTTGACGGAACTGCTCAAAGCTAAAGAAGAAGAAGGTCTTGTCGTGACCGTTATAAACTTTTGGAATATCGATCGGCCCGCCCAGCGTAAAGCCATAATCGTTCTGATGGATCGGGTTGCGGATGTTCTCGTTTGGATTCGTCGGGCTGACGGTGAACGGCAAGCCCGCATTCAGGACGGTGTTCACCAGATAGTCGAATCCGCTTCCATGCAGCCGGTTCGTGCCGGACTTCATGGTGTAGTTGAAGTAGCCGCCACCCGCCTGGCCATACTCAGCCGCGAAATTGCTGGTTTGGATGGTCACTTCCTGGATGGCGTCAGCGCCCGCCTGATTAATTTGAGTAAGCTGCTTCCAGAAACCATTGCTGGAATCCTGGCCTTCAATGTTGATGGTCTGCGAACTGGAGGGCATCCCGTTAATGCGCAGCGTGTTGTCGCTTGTGAAATCGGCGCCCGGCAGTAGTTCGAGCGCGGCCAGCGGGTTCCTGATGTTTCCCAGCCCGGTGGTGTTGCCGAAACCGTAAGGCGCGCCGGACAGCGTCATGATTGGAAGTTCGTCTAAGGTTGAGCTGGCGATGTTGTAGCTCACCTCGGTGCTCTCGGTTTTGAGCATCGGAGTTTCTGCGTTGACAGTGACGGACTCGGTCGGGGCGCCCACCTCCAGCCCTACGTCGACGCGATCAGTGCCGGCCACTTCGACGATGATGCCGGTCCGAATATACTTCTTGAATCCCGGAACACTCACCGAAAGCTCGTAGGTGCCGACGGGCAGTTGGGCGATGGTGTAATTGCCCGTGCCCGATGTGGCGGTTGGATAAACCGCGTCGGTGGCAATGTTCTTGGCTTCAATCGGCGCGTTGGGAACCACGGCGCCCGCCGGGTCGGAAACAGTGCCAGTGATGGTGCCGCGGTCGGTTTGTGCAAACGCGGCCAGAGCAAGGAAGGACAAGCAAAATGCAGTCCACGGAGAGCGCATTCTTCACCCCTTTTCGTACGTGGAAAACTCAATCTCTTTTACGCAGAAAAACTGTTACGACCCTTACGAATAAATCCCGGTGCGTCACGGTTGATACCGATGAAACTACCTGACCCTATCAATGAATCTGATGAAGTATATTTGAAAGTCAGCAGGGCGTCAAGGACTTTTGTAGGCAGGATTTTGTATACAGAACTTTTGGGGCGCGCCGACCCGGCCCGCCCGCCGGGCTTCGGCCGCACTCCGCTAAAGGTCATTAGGATCGATCAGACTCAGTGCCGGAAACAGCTTCCGATACAATCCACGGTCCCGCGACAGCAAACGCGAAGCTTGCACGCGCGCATGCGCGCCGATAAGAAAGTCCGCCAGTATCCGCGCCCGCTGACCTCCTTGTTTGCGGTACGCGCGCCACACGCGGCTTGCCAGGAAATGGGCTTCGCTGTTTAGCGCTTCCACCCGGATCTCGTTGCCTTGAAGAAAGCGATCGCATTCGCTTTGAGTGTTGAAGTGGACGCAGAGCTCGGTATAAACCAGGTCGCAACCCCAGTGATCCCTCGGCCGCGTTTTCGAGCGCTCCAACCGATGCGTTGCAGAACTTATCGTTCGGCACAAGAACGTCGGCAAGATATTCGTGTCGATCGCCCTGATCATCGGCCTTGCACGTCATAGAGGAAACGATCGACGGAGGAAGAACCTAACTCTGCGGATGGTTCGGGGAATGCCGACGCGTTGCTCCATCGTCGCACCTTCTGTATGAATCGTCAGCAGCAATCTGCCTGGGGGTTCACATACGGACACCCGCGAACGTAATCTAGGACACGCTCCCCGTCCTTGACACTCGTCCGTCACATGAATTATCCTTAGCCTTTGCCAAGAGACTAGGGCCTGTTCTCTAGTTGACAATTTCCGGCCTACAGCCCCCCGCGTCCGTAGTGTTCTTCCGGGCCGTGCCGAATCAGTCTAAGGAGACCCATGCCACATCAGCCGTACTTTGTGGTTGTACTCGCGCACTCGCTGCACGGGCGGCTCCGCCGCATTCACATTCCGCACAAAGTGATTTATGCAGGCTTCGTCCTCTCCATCGTAAGTTGCATCGCGATGCTGGGCTTTCTTTCCAGCTATTTGCGGATGAGTTGGAAAGTGGCACATTATAATTCACTGCGCCAGGAAGTGGATTCCCTCCGTGCCAAGTATCAGGAACTCAAGCGGGTCACCGATCAAAAGAACGAGCAGTTGGCAACACTGGAAAACTTCGCCGGCGAAGTTTCGGTCGCTTACGGTCTAAACCGCAAGCCTGGAACCTCCACCGACATCGCCAGCAGCTCCGCGCTGGCGCCCACCTTCCGCGAGTCGCTCAACAACTATAATTTCCTGCAGAACTCCACCATCTCGGCGATGTATCACAACTATCCGAAGCAGTGGCAGACTCATGTACGGCCCAGCCTCTGGCCCGTGGAAGGACGCTTGATGAGCGGCTTCGGCGGCCGCACCGATCCATTTTCCGGTGAAGGCGCCATCCATACGGGCGTCGATCTCCAGGCCGCCATGGGAACGCTGGTGCGCGCGGCTGCCGACGGCATCATCGTGCATGCCGACTGGGAAGGCGGCTATGGCCGGCTGATCATTGTCGATCATGGCAACGGAGTGCAGACCTACTACGGTCATCTCTCGCGCTACGATGTCGTGCCGGGCCAGGAAGTGCGGCGCGGCGACGTGATTGGACGCTCCGGCGCCAGCGGCCGTGTTACCTCTCCGCATCTGCATTATGAAGTGCGGATGGGCGGCACGCCGGTGAATCCGTACCCCTACCTCGCCCGATCGGGCCTGGCAAACGCGGTAAGCACTCCCAAGGATCTGCCGTTCGACTGAGCGGTCACCGATTCGCAGCCGGTGTCTGCAATAGCGGATTCAGCCATGTCTCTTCTCGCACGTTCGCGCGCGATTTGATGCGCCAGCCCATAGCAGTCTTCACGTAAACGTCTTCGTAGCCGCCATGCCGCTCGATGCTGCCCGGCCCCTTGATGCCCATCTGCAGCAGATAGACCCTGCCAGTGGCGCCTTCGGGTGACGGCGTGATCACGTGATTGGTCATGATGTGGCTCCAACCGGTCCAGACCAGCTTGGTCTTGCAGCCCTTCGATCCTCCGCCGATCAGCGTGGCCAGCGCCTCGCGGCCTTTGGCCAACACGCGTCCGCCTTGTTTGACGGCATCGTCGGTCATCTTATCGATGAAGATGCCGTCGGGCGTGAACACATCCGCATAGTCGTACCCGTTGTTGGAACACGTATCGATCCCGTAGGCGTACTTATTGGTCAGCTGAATGATCTCCTGATAGTCGAGCGCGGTGAGCGACGGCTCCTTGGCCGAGGCCACGGCCGGCTTATGCTCCATCCACATCGTCACCCAGGTGCCCAAGCAAGCGCCGAACCCGATCGCTGTCAGAAACTTCCATTTGTGCATTGGCTTCTCCTCGAATGAGTATAATTGTCGGCGTGAAACATTTGCGGAACCTAATCGTGCTCGGGGCTATTCTGTGCGCGCGTGGAAATGCGCAAGGTCTGATAACGCAGCGCAACATGTCGCTCGACATGGCCAAAACTATCGCGGAAGCGACCCTTGGCGAATGCAAGTCGAAGGGCTTTCATACCTCGGCGGTGGTGGTGGACCGCGGCGGCCAGGTATTGGTGATGCTGCGCGATGAGCAAGCCACGCCACAAACCGCGGAAATGGCGCGGCGCAAGGCTTATACCGCAGTGATGTTCCGCAGCACGACGCTCGAGTTTCAGAAGCGTACGGCCGAGGATCCGACGCTAGCGCCGCAACGCCAAGTAGCCGACATTCTCGCGCTGGGCGGCGGCGTGCCCATCCGTGTGGACAAGGAAATCGTCGGCGGAGTCGCCAGTTCGGGCTCGAGTCAAGAGCAGGATGACGCCTGCGCGAAGGCGGGCATCGCCAAGGTCGCGGACCTGTTGAAGTAGGATGTGGCGCACGCACTCTATTCTTGCGTGCCGTGTTCCCGCTTTAGCGCCGCACTCCTGCGAACACCGTCAGCGAACGGTACTTAGCCGGGGAGAACGATGACGTGATCAAAAAACAACCAGTAATTCTCGATCCTGACAACGCGGACGAAGCCGTGCTTCGCGGACTTCGCTCGATTGAGCGCGGCGAAGGTACCGAGATTCGCACCCGCGAGGAACTTCGACGGTATTTCGAAGACATCGTTCATCGCGGTAAGAAGCGCCTGGCGGCCAAAAGGAAAGCCGCGCATGGGTGAGTCATTACCGGGTGTCTTCCGATGCGAAGGCCGACCTAGGCGGCATCTAGAAGCATTTCGTCAAAAGCTGTAGTCAAGCCCGCGTATCAATCCCCGCCGGATGCGCCGCCTCAAACGCCGCGATAGCCGGCTCCTGCTTGAGGATGTAACCCAGTTCGTCGATGCCTTCGAGCAAACAGTGCTTGGCGAAATCGTCCACCGGAAACTTCACCGCGCGTCCGCTTGCCAGCGTCAATGTTTGCGACGGCAGATCCACCTTCACCGTGCCGGTCGGATCTTTCAACAACTCGGCATGCACATCCGGCGGCACTACGATCGGGAGCAGCGAATTTTTCAGCGAGTTTCCCTTGAAAATGTCGGCGAACGAAGTGCTGATCACCGCGCGGAAACCATATTGCGTCAGCGCCCAGGGCGCATGTTCACGCGAGCTGCCGCATCCGAAATTATCGCCCGCCAGCAAAACCTGGCACGCTTTCGACTCGGGTTTGTTCAACACGAAATCCGGCTTCGGCTTGCCTTCGGAATCGTAGCGCCAGTCGAAGAAAAGCTGGTCGCCCAGGCCGTCCTTGGAAATCGTCTTCAAAAATCGCGCCGGTATGATCTGATCGGTGTCGATGTTGTCGCGCGCAATTACCACCAGCCGGCTTTCAAACGGAGTGAACTTTTCCATTACAGCAGCTCCCTTACGTCGCTGACTTTGCCCGCGATGGCCGAGGCCGCCGCCGTCATCGGGCTCGCCAGGAAAGTCCGCGCGCCCTTGCCTTGCCGTCCTTCGAAATTGCGATTGCTGGTGGACACGCTGTATTCGCCCGGCTGCAATTGATCGCCGTTCATCGCGATGCACATCGAACAGCCGGCCTCGCGCCAGTCGGCTCCAGCGTCGCGGAAAATCTGATCCAGCCCCTCGGCTTGCGCCTGCGCCTTCACCTGCTGCGACCCTGGCACCACCAGCACTCGCACGCCCGGATGAACCTTGCGGCCCTTCAACACGCTGGCCGCGTTGCGTAGATCGGAAATGCGTGAATTGGTGCAGCTTCCTATGAACACCACGTTGATGGCGTGCCCCAGCAGCGGTTTCCCAGCCGGCAGATCCATATACGCGAGAGCACTCTTCAGCGAATCGCGCTCCAGGGGGTCGCTAATGTCGCTTGGGTTCGGCACCGCGCCTCGAATCGGAATGCCCATTCCCGGATTCGTTCCGAACGTGATCATCGGCTCGAGCACCGCCGCGTCGATCACGATGCTCTTGTCATACGTCGCGCCATCGTCGGTCGGCAGTTGGCGCCAGCGTGCCACTGCTTGATCCCACGCCGCACCTTTGGGAGCGAACTCCCGGCCCGCGACATATTGATAGGTCGTGTCATCCGGCGCCACCAGCCCCGCGCGCGAGCCCGCTTCGATCGACATATTGCAAACGGTCATGCGTTCTTCCACGGAGAGCGACCGGATGGCGGATCCGCAATATTCGAAAATCGAACCAGTACCGCCGCCGATCCCAATGCGCGCAATCAGCGCCAGAATAATATCCTTGGCCGAGACCCCCGGCTTCAACGCGCCATCCACCCGCACTTGATAGGTGTGCGACCGTTTCAGCAACAGGCATTGCGTTGCGAGAGTGTTTTCCACTTCGCTGGTGCCGATCCCGATCGCCAATGCACCCAGTGCTCCATGCGTCGCGGTGTGGCTATCGCCGCAAACCACCGTCATGCCCGGCTGCGTCAAACCTAGCTCCGGCCCGATCACGTGTACGATGCCCTGCTTGTCGCTGCCCAGCGGATAGCAGTGGATACCGAAGTCCTTGCAATTCTGGATCAGCTTTTCGACCTGAGCCTTCGCGATCGTATCCACAATCGGAAACCCGCGCGGCGTCGTCGGCGTGCTGTGATCGGTGGTCGCGATCGTCAGGTCCGGCCGCCGCACCTTCAGCCCGCGCTGGCGCAGCCCCTCGAACGCCTGCGGCGAAGTCACTTCATGCACCAAATGCAGATCGATATAGAGCAGCGTTGGCGCGTTCGCCCGCTCCGCGACTACGTGGTTGTCCCAGATCTTTTCGATGATCGTTCGGCTTTTCATATTGCTTCCGCTACTGCGTCTCCTACTTCCGAAGTTGTCGCCGGTTTGCCCGCGGGTTTCAAATCCGCCGTTACCCGGCCCGAGTTGAGCACCGTTTCCACCGCGCAGTTCACCGCCGCCGCTTCGTCCTTTAACCCGAAGCTGTATTCGAGCATCGCGGCCACCGAGCCAATTGCGCCGAACGGATTCGCCTTGCTCTGTCCCGCGATGTCGGGAGCCGAGCCGTGCACCGGCTCATACAATCCCACCCAAGCCCCAGACGGCTTCTTGTCGCCGATGGATGCCGACGGCAACATGCCAATCGATCCTGCCAGCACCGCGCCCTCATCACTGAGGATATCGCCGAACATATTTTCGGTGACCACAACGTCGAAGCGCCGGGGATTCAGAACCAACTGCATGGCTGCCGTGTCCACCAGCAAATGATCCAGCTCGACGTCGGGAAACTCCGCCGCGATTTCAATGACTACTTTGCGCCAGAGCTGCGAAGTCTCGATCACGTTCGACTTATCGACGCTGGTCACCTTCTTGCGCCGGTTGCGCGCCAGATGAAACGCCATACGCGACACACGCTCGATCTCGGGCCGCGTATAGGACAGCGTGTTGACCGCGCGCTCGTCCTTACCGGTTCCGGAAATCCCGCGCGGCGTGCCGTAATAAATCCCACCGGTCAACTCGCGCACGATGATCATGTCCACGCCGTCCACCAGCGCGTTTTTCAGCGGCGAGGAGTCCAGCAGCGCCTTGTACGATCGCACCGGCCGCAGGTTCGCGTACACGCCCAGCACCTTGCGGATACCAAGCAGGCCCCTTTCGGGGCGTTTATCCGGAGCTACATTATCGAACTCCGGCAGCCCCACCGCGCCCATCAGCGTGGCATCCGCTTTCAGCGCCAGGTCGATGGTTTCCTGGGGTAGGGGACCACCCGTCTTGTGAATCGCAATCCCGCCCAGCAAGCCTTCACTCAGCACGGGCTCGTGATGAAACTTGCTGGCTACCTTGTGCAGTACTTTGACCGCTTCCCGCGTGACCTCGGTACCGATCCCGTCACCAGGGAGTATCAATATGTTAAGTTGCATTCGTTTGCTTGTTCCGACTCCCTTACGGTCGCGGCTCGGTAACTGAGCCGCGCGCGTTAGCAAGCGGATTAATCGTTCGCCGCGGCAGCCTTCGCCCCAACCACTTCGTTCAGCAGCGCCAGGATCTCGTCGTTGGTCACGCCCTTTTTGCGATCCGCCAACGCCGTGAAGCGATGGTACAGCACGTCCAACTCGGTCTTTCTCCAGCTGAAATCCCAGGTCCTCGGCGCGCTTGTGCAACGCATGCCGGCCGCTGTGCTTGCCCAGCACCAGCTTGCTCTCCGGCACGCCCACGCTCTTTGGATCGAGAATCTCGTAGGTCGTTCGGTCTTTCAGCATCCCATCCTGATGAATACCCGCCTCGTGTGCGAAAGCATTTTCACCGACAATTGCTTTATTGGGTTGCGGGCCAAACGTGATGGTCCGCGACAAAAGCTGGCTCGCCGCGAAAATGTGCTCAGTCACGATCTTGGTCTCAAACGGCAGGCGATCCCGGCGAGTCTTGAACGCCATCACGATCTCTTCCAGCGCCGCATTGCCCGCCCGCTCGCCGATGCCGTTGATGGTGCATTCGATCTGCCGCGCCCCGGCCTGCACCGCCGCAATCGAATTCGCCACCGCCAATCCCAAATCGTCATGGCAATGCACGCTCACGATCGCGCTATCGCCCAACGCCTGGACCATGCGCCCGATCAACGCGCCGTATTCCTCCGGCACCGAATATCCCACCGTGTCCGGCAGATTGACGGTCCGCGCCCCGGCCGCCACTACCGCGCGCGAAATCTTCTCCAGATAATCCCAGTCGGTTCGCGTAGCGTCTTCGGCTGAAAACTCCACATCGTCGGTGTAACTCCGCGCCAGCTCCACGGCCGCAACCGCTTCATCCAGGATTTGTTCCTGCGACTTCTTCAGCTTGTACTTGAGATGGATCTCGCTGGTCGCAAGAAAGGTGTGAATCCTGCGGCCGCCGCGCATGTTTTAGCGACGCCGCCGCGCGCTCCACATCCAATCGATTGGCCCGCGCCAGCGCTGCTACTTGAACCCAGGAGAACTCACGGCTCACCGCGTCCACAGCCTCAAAATCACCCTCGGAGGCGATCGGGAAGCCGGCTTCGAGGATGTCGACGCCCAGCTCCACCAGTTTTCGCGCCAGTTGCAGCTTCTCGGGTACGGTCATGCTGCAGCCCGGCGATTGTTCACCATCGCGGAGGGTGGTGTCGAAGATGTAGACTCGATTGGCCATGTGTCCTCCTGTTTCTCGCTATCCATTATGGTGGCGCTGCCAAGATTTGGCAAATTTATAATTCAAGCGGTCAGAATAAGTTACAATCATAGCATAAAGACCACTTATGGAACTCTATCCACTCAAGGTCTTCCTGACCGTGGCATCGGAGAAAAGCTTCTCCCGCGCCGCCGAGAAGATGCTGCGGACCCAGCCCGCCATCTCGCTCGCGGTCCAGAAGTTGGAAGCCGATCTCGAGGAAAAGCTCATCGATCGCTCCGGCAAGGAACTGCTGCTCACCGATGCCGGCCGCATCGTTTACGACTACGCGCGCCGTTTTGAGAATCTCTCGTCCGATCTTGAGAACGCGCTGGCGGAACTGCGCGACAACTCGGCCGGGCGTCTGATCGTGGGCGCCAACGAATCGACGTCGCTGTATTTGCTGGGACACATCGAGCGCTATCGCCGGCTCTATCCGAAGGTGAAGGTGCAGGTACGGCGTTCGTTATCCAGCAAAATTCCGTCGCAGTTGATCGACGGCGATCTCGAGCTCGGCGTTATCAGCTACGACCCGGAAGACGAGCGCCTGCATTCCATGGTGATTTACACCGATCACCTGGCCTTCGTCGTTTCGCCCAAGCATCGCCTGGCCACGCGTGCCAAGGTGTCGATCAGCGAATTGGGGATGGAAACATTTATCGCGCACTATGTCCTGTCGCCGTATCGCGACGTAGTGCTCAAGGAATTTCAGCGGCACAAAGTCCCGCTCAATATGGATGTCGAGATGCCGACTGTGGAGACCATCCGCCTGATGGTCCAGCGCAACGAAGGCGTGGCCTTCCTGCCGCATATGTGCGTGGAGCAGGACGTCGCGCAGGACGCCCTCCGCGAGATCAAGGTGAAGGAACTCGCCGTCGCCCGCAAGATCCGGCTGGTGTGCCCCGCCAAGAGGAGCTTGAGCCACGCCGCGAAGGCGTTTTTGGAGTTGGTGAAGGGAGGATAGAGTTCAATGCCGCAGACGCCCTCTCAACTTATCGAGCTCGCTGTAATTTCAGGCGGATTCGCGCTTGGCGGAATTGTTTTCGGTGCGCTTGTCGCTGGGCTTTACGGCCTGCGCGCAAAACGAAACGAGTACGTCAACGATTACTACAAGACCGTCGTGCAGCGGCGCATTACCGCGTACGAGCATCTGGAGGCTCTGATCATGGATTATAGGATGTCCATTGTGGACGAAGACAAGAAGCCATATCACGCTCCATTCTTAGGGGACAACCCACAGGAGAGCGCCTTCAAACGACTAGTTCCAATCTTGGCCGAGGGACTGTGGCTCAGCGACGAGGCATTCTCTAAAGCGTCCGAACTAAACTATCTTCTTTTCGGCATGCCGGATTCAGAACGCGACGCAATCAGCTTCGCTAAGCAGCACTACCGTGAGATCGCCGGACTCCGAGACGCCCTTGAAAGAATTCTGGCCGCAGACATGCTCGAACTTCACAAGGTTGAGCTGTTTCTCACCCGAAAGAAGAACAGGCCGGATCCGGGTTTTCGTCCGCTGCAGATCGGCGTAAGCCGCTCGTCGCGCGAGGGTAATACAAATTGAGGATTAACCGGTAAATTATGCAAGGTGTTTGCAAACTCTGTTTGAGGCCGAAAGACTTGCAGGACAGCCATTTGATCCCGCGAGCAATGTATAAGTACGTGCGACACCCTGACGCATCCCAGAGGAATCGTAATCCCGTTGTGGTCACGCGAAGGTCAACAATGACGACGTCGAAGCAAATCACCGATTATGTTCTTTGTCGCGATTGCGAAGACCTGTTCAATAGGAACGGCGAGAATTGGATGCTCAAGCAGGTGTGGAATGGAAGGCGCTTTCCGCTCGGCGACCGCCTACGGCTGGCGCTTCCACTTTACCCGTTGAAGGAAGCACTCGTGTTCTCGGGCGCGGCGATCGGCGTTGACACCGACAGGCTTGGGTACTTCGCATTGAGCGTCATATGGCGCGCGGGCGTCCATCAATGGGAGCAGTCCCGCCCAGCCTTAGAGCTTGGCAGCATCCAGGAACCTATTCGACAGTTCTTGATCGGCGGAGCGCCCTTGCCTTCGGAGATTGCAGTGCTCACTACTGTCTGCACAGACCCGTATTCGAGGGTTTTCTACATGCCCTCCCAAACGACCGGAATGCCCGTGACCTCATTCGGGATGCTAACGCTTGGAGTCCATTTCATGGTATTTGTTGAACCCTTTCCGCCCACGCTGCACGAGATGTGCTCTGTGAGGTCTGCGCAAAGGCTAATATTTCAGCGCGATTGCAGCGAGAAAACGCTCGAAGCTTTCGCGCAGCTAATGAGTCAGCACCCGATTCACATTCTTGGACAGTCCTGATCGTTCGGATGTTTCAGGGAAAGACGCCGGCACAGATGGTCGAATCTGATCTTGTCGGTGTGATGCCGAGCTCGCTCGTATCGACCAGGGCGTCCACATCTGATTAGCGCCAGATTGGGCTGCGTCGCTTTGCAAGGCCTTCATCGAGAGGCGTGGCTTTGCCCTCAGAGATCTCCTGACGGATCTCCTTCGCCGGCCGTTCACCCCTGCCACCCGGAGCAAAATCCCGTTTCAGATCCGCATCCCATGCCGCTTCTTCCAGCTCCTTAAACCAGCCGGCGAGCGTCCGTCGGTCCTCTTCCGGCAGATGCTTGATCGCTTCCTTGATGGTTTCGAGCGTCATACTGTCAACCTAACATACGCCACGTACGTTGTTATGCTTTAGAGGAACGGTCCTTGAGGAACGTTTCCCGAGCGGGTTTCCAACTTCCACGCCCACATGACCACCAAGATTATGCTCGACAAGGCCGGTCGCGTGAAAATCCCGAAGCCCACGCGCACCAAGGCCCTTCTGAAAAAGGAGCGGGGCGTCTGGGTCTACCTGGGCAAACCGAATGACACCTCGCTCACCGTCGTGATCGACAACGCGCGAAGGATCCGCATGCGCGCATTGAATCGCTCACGATAGGATCGAGAATGCCCTTTGATCTCCAACCCGTTCTGACCGGCGAACTCCTCACCCTCCGGCCCCTCCGCCCCGACGATTTTGACGACCTTTTCGCTGTCGCCTCCGATCCGCTCATTTGGGAACAACATCCCGCCAATGATCGCTACAAGCCAGACGTCTTCCGTCATTTCTTTCGCGATGGCTTAGAATCCGGTGGAGCATTGATCGCGCTCGATTCCAAAGATGGCAACAGTCATCGGGTCGTCGCGATTCAATGGATATAACGAACCAGCCAGCGAAATCGAAATCGGCTGGACGTTCCTGGCCCGGTCCCACTGGGGCGGCATCTACAATCGCGAAATGAAACAGCTCATGCTGCGGCACGCCTTCCAATTCGTCCATAGCGTCGTCTTCCTGGTCGGTCCACAAAACTTCCGCTCGCAACGAGCCATGGAAAAAATCGGAGGCGTCCGCTCGGGCACCAGAATCGATGGCGCTGGCCGAACAAGTGTAGTTTTTCAAATCACCGCCCGCCTCCGTGATATCATCCCCAACTGGTGTCACAAGGAGCTCACATGAGAACCATCTTCAGTGTCGCGATCGTCGCCGCGCAGCCGTGTTCCGCCATTCGCCGCATCAACTGAGCCGATTCCGTGGGCCTACGCCATTCCTCCAGCGCCACCGGCCGGCACGCCGCCCGCAACTCCAGCTCCGCCCGACACCAGCATCAAACATCTTGCAGGCAGCAGCGGCGCATTCACGCGCGCGCAAATTTCGGACCGCTATGGCCCCGCCGACTGGTATCCGGGCGACCATCCGACCATGCCCGACGTCGTCGCGCACGGCAAGAAACCCGACGTCTGGGCTTGCGGCTTGTGCCACTATCCCAACGGCAAAGGCCGGCAGGAAAATGCCGGCGTCTCTGGTTTGCCGGTCGAATATTTCATCCAGACCATGCACGATTTCAGGGACGGCAAACGCAAAAGCGCCGAGCCTCGAAAGAACAATCCAACCTCATGATCACCTTCGCCAAGGGAATGACCGACGACGAAATCAAGGCCGCCGCTGAATATTTCGGCGCCATGAAATGGACCCGCCATGGATCAAAGTCATCGAAACCAACACCGTCCCGAAGACGCGTAACGCCAACGGCATGTTCCTGGTGGAGGGCGATGAAAAGGAGCCGCTCGGCAAGCGCATCCTCGAAACGCCCGCGAACGCCGAGGCCACCGAAGTCCTGCGCGATCCGCACTCGCCATTTTTCGCCTACGTGCCGCCGGGCAGCATCAAGAAGGGCGAGGCGCTGGTCACCAAGGCATCCGGCAAAACCACGCAGTGCGGCCGCTTGTCATGGAGCGGATCTGAAGGGCCTCGGCCCGGTGCCGGGTATCGCGGGCCGTTCACCCAGTTATCTGGTGCGACAAATGTACGATATGCAGCACGGCACGCGCAACGGCGCGTGGACTCAGCTGATGAAACCAGTCGTCGCCAATTTGAGCGAAGAAGACATTATCAACATCGCGGCGTACATCTCATCGCGGACTCCCTAAGCGCCGGCGTTACTTAACGTTTCGTAAAGTTCGGAACCAACCCGCGCGCCTCGCGTCGGCAACCTTGTACAATAGAGCTTAGGTCGCTGTCCGGTCCCCGTCTCTTTCGCCACAATTAATGACTTCATACCTTCGATCCCTGCTCGTCATCTTACTAGCGTGCGGTTGTGCCTTCGCTCAGAATGCCGATCCTCAGGCTACCCCTGCGTCTCCACCGCTTCAGCCCGGCCAAACCGCACCGCCGGCTCCCGACAAGCGCATTTTCGGCGTGCTGCCCAATTACCGGACCGCCAATGCAACCGCGGTCTACATGCCGATTACAGCCAAGCAGAAGTTCAACATAGCAGCCAAGGATTCTTTCGACTATCCGCTGGTGGGCCTGGCTGCCGTTATCGCCGCCTGGGGACAGGCTGACAACTCCCATCCGCAATTCGGCCAGGGATGGGCTGGCTACGGTCGGCGAGTCGGAACCTCTTACGCCGATCAGGCCATCGGGAACATGATGACGGAGGGTATTTTCCCAAGTATGCTCCATGAAGATCCGCGGTACTTTCGCCGTGGATACGGGAGCGTCTGGTCGCGGACGTGGTACGCCGCAACGCGTGTCTTCGTAACGAAAACGGACGCCGGCGGCGCGCGCTTCAACTTTTCGGAACTCCTCGGCAACGCGACCGGCACAGCAATCTCCAACGCCTACTATTCCGACACTCGCGATGTAGGCGACAATGTGGAAAAACTGGGATCGCAGATCGGCATCGACGCCGTTTCGCAAGTGCTGAAGGAATTTTGGCCCGACGTTAAGCGCAAGCTGTTGCACGGCCCGAATCCAAACGCCGCACCGCCCACACCCTAAACCGAGCCGCGACCGTGAGGGAGCGGTTTAAGTCTTCTTCCTCGCCGTCACGCTCTTCCCCGTCACGGCTCGAATCCGCGCCTCGATCTTGCTTGCATCGGACTTGCGCTTCATCTTCTTCAGCAATTCGGCGTAATCGAGCGCCGTCTCGGCCAGCAAATCCAGGTTGTCCGGACTGCTGTCCAAAACCGGCGGACGTTTCCCGCTCAAAATCCCGCGCTTGTCCAGAATGGTCAGCGACAGCCGGTAGAGCGGTTCTGCGTCCGTCAGATTTTGCCGGCTCACGTAAATCGCGGCCAGCGTGTTTAGACTTGTCACCATGTCGCTCTCGCGTGCCGTCAACACCTGCTGCACCAGCGGCTCGGCGTCCGATGGCCGATTCAGAGCCTGGTAGAGTTCGGCCACCTTCTCGTATTTATCCGCCAGCTCTGCGCTCCCCGGCTTCAGCTCTTTCATCCAGATGAACAGCGCCCGCTCGCTGGCCTTTTCCGCCTCCGCGAAGCGCTTCTGCGCGGTGTAAATCGCCGCCAGCTTGTCCAGATTCGTCGCCACCTCCGCGTTGTTTGGTCCGACGCTCCCCTCGCGGATGAACAATGTTTGCTTCAGCAGCGGCTCGGCGTCATGCTTCTCATCAGGCTGGTCCTGCTCCAGACTTAGCGACGCCAACGCATCCAACGCGGGCAGCAGCTCGGGACTGTTCGGCGAAACCGTCTTGAGCTGTATTTTCAGCACGCGCTGATACAATCGCTCGGCGCCCGGCAAGTCCTGCTTCGCCATATTCACCCGAGCCAGTTCACTCAGGTCCGCTGGCAGATCCAGACTGTCCGGACCCGACGCCTTCTCGCGGATCGTCACGGCTCGGGCCAGGAACTTCTCCGCATCCGCATACCTTCCGCCGGACTCGAGCACCCGCGCTGTTTGCTCCAGTGATGGGACCAGCTTCGGATCGTTCTCGCCATACTCGCGCTCCATGATCCTCAGCTCGCGCGCGATCAACTCCGCCGCCTGATCGTATTTCATTTGCGCGAAACTCACGCGAGCCAGATCGTCGATGGCCGGAATGATCGCCGGATTCGCGCGCCCCAGCATGTCCTCGTCCAGTTCGAGCGTCTTTTGGTACACCCGCTCGGCATCCGCGTAGCGGCCCTCGGCCGAGTAATAATCGGCCAGATTCTGGTTTGCCTTGGCGACGCGCGGATCCGTGGCTTTCCAGTGCGCGGCATCGCTCACGGCTGCCAACAGCGTCTTTTCTTGAGTCTGCGCCTGAGCCCAGGCGCCGCTTGGGACAAACCCCGCGCAGCCGAGTACTAGAACGAAGTTAGCGAGCGTTTTGGGCGGTCGAAGCTTCATCTTGCCATTCCAATCGACCGAACGCCGGCAAGCGTATAGTCGTGCCAACCACACTAAGGCCCAAATGAAACTATCCCGGTTTTGGTTGGATATGCGGTTATCGTGCGAGGTTTCCCTTCTCAATCCACTACCTTACCGGGTGACTTCCGCTATTTTCTCCGGCTGGCTCCTCGTCATGGCCCAGTGCGATGCCTGGGTGGCCGGATGTCTGTTCCCGTTGGCGGTGGTGATCCTCATTAGCGGGCTGGACGATCTGGCGCTGGATGGCGTCTGCCTATGGGCCTGGCTAATGGCTCGTTACCGAGCCGCGACCGTGCGCCCTATTCAAGGGCCAAGGGAGCCGGTCAGTGAAAAGCCCCCCGAAAAGCGCATCGCCATCTTCGTCCCCCTCTGGCATGAACACGCCGTCATCCGCGGCATGGTGGAGCACAATGTCTCCGCCATCAACTACTCCAACTATCATTTCTTCGTTGGCGCTTATCCGAACGACGACCCCACCCTCGACGCCATTCGCGAGCTCGAAAGCCGATTCAGGCACGTCCACCTGGCCGTCTGCCCGCACAACGGACCCACCTCCAAAGCCGACTGCCTCAACTGGATTTATCAGCGCATGCTGCTCTTTGAAGAGCATCACAGTCCGCGGGATGGCGCCCTTTTCGACATCGTCGTCACCCACGACGCCGAGGATCTCATTCATCCCGAGGCGCTCTCCTATATCAACGCCTATGCCGACCAGTTCGACATGGTGCAGATTCCGGTTCTGCCCCTTCCCACGGCGTTGCGCGATCTGGTCCACGGCATCTATTGCGACGAGTTCGCCGAGTGGCAACTCAAGGACATGCCCGCGCGCCAGCTCATGAACAGCTTCATGCCCTCCAATGGCGTCGGGACCGGATACACGCGCCGCGCACTCGAAATGTTAGCCATGGCCGAGCACAACCTGATCTTCGAGCCGGCCTGCCTCACCGAGGACTATGAGAACGGATTGCGTCTCCACAAGCTGGCTTGCAAGCAAGTGTTCGTGCCGCTTGCCAAACATGGCGCGTCGGTGATTGCCACGCGCGAATTCTTCCCCCGCACCGTGCGATCCGCCATCCGCCAACGCTCGCGCTGGATCCTGGGCATCGGGCTGCAATCCTGGGAGCGCCACGGCTGGCGCGGCAGCCTGCCCGAGGTCTATTGGTTTTGGCGCGATCGCAAGGGCCTGTTGGGACACCCGCTCAGCTTGTTGAGCAACTTCGTTTTTGGCTACGGCGTCCTCACCTGGCTGGCGGCCGAAAGCATGGGCACTCCCTGGGGCATCGCGAAATATTCGCTACATCCGGCGTTGCTGCTAGCGACTTTCGCGTTCCAGCTGATCCAAACCGCGGTGCGCATGACATGCACGGCGCGGCTCTACGGCCCACGCTTCGCTCTCGCGGTCCCGCTGCGCTCGGTCTGCGGCAATTGGATCAATACCATCGCCGCTTGGAAAGCCGTATGCTCCTACCTGCGCGCGCGCATCCGCCATGAGCCGCTGGTCTGGGTGAAGACTGAACATGCTTACCCGTCCCGTAGCGCACTGGTCCAACACAAGCGCAAGCTCGGCGAAATCCTGATTGGCTCAGACTACGCGGAGGAATCCGCCGTGCTCGGCGCGCTCGCCACTCAACCGTCCGGAACGCGCCTGGGCGAGCATCTGGTGCTGCTCGGCATTATCACCGAAGACGAACTGTACGAAGCGCTCAGCCTGCAGCAAAGCCTGCCCTCCGGACGCCTGGAGCCGTGGGTGATCAGCACCAACATCGCCCGCGCGCTGCCCCGCCGCGTGGTGCGCGAGTGGCGCGTGCTCCCGTTCCGCATCGCCTCGGGGAGCATGTTTCTGGCTAGCCCAGAAATCCCCACCGACGCTTTGACCCGCACGCTTCGCGGCTTTACGCGGCTGTCGCTGCGGTTCCATTTGGTGACGCCGCAGAATTTCGAAGAGCTGGCGGAAAGTCTCCTTTAATAAAAGCTCCTCACGCGAAGATCGCGCAGTTGTTCCAAGTCTGCTGCCAGATCCTTGCGATCCTGGGCCGCAATGTTGTTGATGTTCAGCACGAATTGCACGTCGTTAATCGCATCGTTCAATTGCGAGCGATCAAAGGAGCCATCTGTCCAGGTTCGCTCGAGTAAGTCCATCCTTCCGCGAGCCACATCGAAGCGATACCCGTCGCCCGGATAAGGCGCCACCCGTTGTTGCGCCTGGCTGAGATCGGACCACGTCTTGTAATACAAGTTCAGCCCGCTTTGATAGGAATCAGTAACCGGAGGGTAATCCCTTTGCGTAAATCGCGTGGATTGCGCCGCGGCGGTAGTCGCCATCAGCAGTAATATCGAAATAACGATCTTTGGGATCGTCAAACGTTGCATATGCGCCTCCCGCTTTTTTAGATGCTCCACGTGAACCCAAAGCGTCGCTGTTTGCCGCGGCGCGAACTCAGAATCGGACCTGTAACGGTGATTGCCGCTAGAATCGAGGTAGATGCCGACAGTCGTTACAGACCGTTGCAGCTCCTGGAATCGGTCCAAGGAGAGTTGATCAGCAAGATGGGCAAGAAGCGTCAGATGAGACCGTGATGCCGGTCACATCGTCAGGCCCGGCGTTCCGAGTAGTTGGCGCTTTCGGCGCCTGATCACAGCCGTCCGTCGCCTTTCCGCGTGCGACAATACAACCTACCATTCGGGAGGGGCAACCAACGAAATACCGGAATTGCGTGTTGGGACTCCTGTCCCTGTTGATGATAATCACTTACCTGGACCGCGTCTGCATTTCCGTGGCTGGACCCCGGATGCAGGCGGACCTCCACATCAGCCCGGTAGCCTGGGGCTGGGTCACGGGGATGTTCGCTTTTTCATACGCCGTATTTGAGATTCCTACCGGTGCTCTCGGGGACCGGATCGGGCCGCGCCGGGTGCTCACCCGGATCGTGTTGTGGTGGTCGGCGTTCACTTCGCTCACCGGCGCCGTCACCGGTTACTATCCACTCCTCGCCACCCGGTTTTTCTTTGGAATGGGCGAAGCGGGCGCAATGCCTAATGGCGCGGTTGCGGTGGAGCGCTGGTTCCCCGCGCGTGAGCGGGCCCGCGGGTTGGGAATCATGTTGATGTCCACCCAGTTGGGCGGGGCTTTTGCTCCCTTGTTGGTGGTACCAATCCAGATGCATTACGGATGGCGCGCTTCCTTCTTCGCGTTTGGAATTCTGGGCGTGGCCTGGAGCATCCTCTGGTATTGGTGGTTTCGTGACTCTCCGGCGGAGAAAGCTGGCGTGAGCCCGGCTGAACTGGCCGAAACCCGCGACCTTGTTCCCAAGGCCCAGCACGGCATGCCTTGGGGTACGGCGTTGCGCTCCGGCAACCTTTGGGCACTCATGGCGATCGCCGCTTGCTACCTCTACACCATGTACTTCTTCCAGTCCTGGTTCCAAACCTTCTTGGTAAAGGGACGAGGCTTCAGCGAGACAGATCTGCTCTTGTCCACCCTCCCTTATCTGGTAGGCGCGTGCGCCAATGCGTCTGGAGGAGCGGCCGGTAGTGCGCTGGTCCAAAAACTCGGATTGAAGTGGGGCCGGCGTTCGGTTGGCTTGGTGGGTTTGGGAAGCGCGGCGCTTTTTACCGCGGCGGTTTTATTCACCCAGGAAAAACTCCTGACGCTGATCTTTCTGTCGCTCCTTTACGGCGGAATCACATTTCAGCAGCCCATTGTCTTCGCAGTGGGTCTGGATATAGCCGGGAAGTACGCGGGAGCGGTGACAGGCGCTATGAACACCGCCGCGCAAATCGGCTCCCTGGTCTCCTCGGTTATGTTCGGTTTCTTGGTAAATCGCTACGGCAGCTACAATCTCCCATTTATACCGATGGCGGCGCTGCTTTTCGCCGGCACGCTGCTCTGGTTCAAGATCGACCCCACGCAGGAGTTGATTCCAGAAACCCATACTGACGCACGAGTCTCTCTCAGCCTGCGGTAACATTCGTTAGTGCAAACCACCGTAAAATCGCCGCCGGAAATGACCGTCAAGGCCGTGGCCCTCGGCATCTTCTTGGCTTTCGTTTTCGGATCGGCCAACGCTTACCTCGGAATGAAAGCTGGCCAAACCGTCGCCGCCACTATCCCCGCGGCCGTTATCGCGATGGCGCTGTTCCGCATTCCGTGGTTTCGCGGCGGGATTCTCGAGCAGAACATCACGCGCACCGCGGCCTCGGTCGGCGAAGCGCTGGTGGCCGGCGCCATCTTCACCATCCCCGCGTTCATGATGGTCGAAATCGGCGGCCAGCGCCTGTGGAGCGATCTGCGCTCACACTATTGGGAAGCCACTCTGGTGCTGCTGGTCGGCGGCTTGATCGGAGTGTTCTTCATCATTCTGCTGCGCCGCCCATTATGCGTGGACGCGCCGCTGCCGTGGCCCGAGAGCGTGGCCAGCTATGAAATTGTCAAAGCTGGCGAAGCCTCCACTAGCAAAGCCCCGCGCTACGTTTTCGGCGCCTTGGGATTCGGCGGACTCATCGAGATCCTCACCGACGACAAAGGCGCGCAGATCTTCCGCGAATATATCGAAGGTTTTCTCAAATTCCCGCGCTCGCTGATCCAGCACTTCGACATCGAAAAGAAGCCCATCGGCGATGTCACCCATTTCGGCGGCATCCCGTGGTCCACGCCCAGCCTCTCGCCCGCGCTCATCGGCATCGGCTACATCATCGGACCCGAGCTTTCCTCCATCAACGTCGCGGGCGGCATCATCGCCTGGTGGATCCTGATCCCGCTGCTGCTGTTCTTCGATCCGGATCTGCCGCGCCGCATCGGGACCACTGATCCCGCCGTCGCCGCCAATACGGTTTGGTTCAATGTGGTGCGTCCCATCGCGGTCGGCACCATGCTGGTGGGTGCCGCCAGCACCATGTTTTCCATGCGCGAGTCGCTGTGGAGCTCGCTGCGCGGGATCTTCAGCGCTTCCACAACCGCGGGCCGCGAAGCCCAGACACTCGACCCCACCGAACGCGATATTCCGCCACGCTGGGTCATAATCTGCACCGCCGTTCTTCTAATCCCGATCACCGCCATTTACTATTACTTCACCCACGGAATCGTCTCCGCCATTGTTGCGGCTCTGATCATGACCGTCACTGGATTCCTGCTTTCGGCGGTCGGCGGCTACCTGGTCGGCCTGGTCGGAAGCTCCAACCAGCCGCTGTCGGGATTGACGCTGGCCGCATTGATCATCGCCGCTCTCGTGATGTTGACCATCGGCGTCACCGGACTCGCGGGAGTGGCGGCCGTGCTCGGCGTCGCTGCGGTGGTCTGCGTGGCCTGCTCGGTATCGGGATCGCTGATTCAAGACCTGAAGGCCGGGCATCTGCTGGGCGGCACGCCCTGGAAAATGGAAGTCGTCGAAATCATTTCCGTAATTCTGCTGGCTTTCTTTCTGATGGGACCGATCATCGCGCTGCACCAGGCGAACCTCGACACCGGCGGCATCGGCGGACGCGCGCTGCCAGCACCGCAGGCCGGCTTAATGGCGCAGTTGGCCAAAGGAATCGTAGGCGGACAGATGGCCTGGGGACTGCTCGGCATCGGAGCGGCCTTTGGAATTGCCCTGCTATTGTGCGGCGCTCGCTCGCCAATGTTGATCGCCGTGGGAATGTATCTGCCGTTCAGCACCAGCTCGGCCATTTTTGTCGGTGGATTGATCAAGTGGATTCTCAATCGGATCACCGCGCGCCGCAGCGCCGAAGAGAAGCTGGTCATCGAAGAGAAGGGCACGCTGCTGGCCTCCGGCTTAATCGCGGGCGAAGCCATCGTCGGCATCCTGCTGGCCGTAGTGTTTCTCATCGGAGTGCCGTCCATCGCTACTTTCAGCTTCGTCCCCGCCTGGGGCGGATGGCTGTCGCTCGTCGGATTCGCCGCGCTCGCCTATGTCTTGATCCGCATTCCCGCGAGTGCGGAGTAGCTACTCTTCGTCAACGATCACGGCGTAAACTTCGCCTGGTCCATGCACGCCGCGAACCAGGATCTGTTCGATGTCGGCGGTGCGGCTGGGACCGGTGATCAAAACCATGGAACTGGTCTGGTCGGCGGGGCGGGGAAGAATGCTAAGCAGTTCATCGAGGTTGGCGAGAATGCGAGAGCGCGGAACGATGGCGATGTGGGCCGGCGGTAGCAGCGAGATCAGCCGGGCTTCATTGTGGCTGGAGAGCATCACGAAAGTGCCGGTGGCGGCCAGCGCGTAGTCGATGCTCGTGATTCCGATGTCGGCGGCCGCGCAGGCTGCCTTCAACTCTTCGCGGTCGGTGAAGGCCGCGTGGACCTGCGGGAGTCCCGTGATGCCGCACTTGCGCAGAAACGGCGAATTCGATGCGACGGCGCTCTTTCGGACCAGCAATTCCGAGATGGCCGGGACCACGCCGCGGGTATCGCGCACCCTAGAAAACTTTCCGCCCAAGTTTTCGAACTTCTGACCGAAGAGGTCTACATAGAGATTGCGGTCCGATAGCGGGATTCGCAATGCGGGGGCCGGCAGAGGGGCTGCTTCGAATCGAGGAGGCTCGCCCACGGCCCTCTTTAACGAACGTCTGATGTTACTTAGTATCTGTTCGCGCGCCGTCATTGCGAGCCTTTCGCGCGGCGCTCCCACCACTGATGGAAGCTCTGATTCGCCGGCTCGGGCAACGTCCGCTGGCTGGCCCATTTCTTCAATGGTCCGAGCTTCGGCACGATCGGGAAGAAAACCGCTCCAAAGCTCGCCAGCAGCAGATAGATCTTCGGATGCGTCGCGACCCAGGCAAAAAGCCGGAATGCGAAACGCTCCAGATCGCTCGAGCCTTGCCTTCGCTGGACCTCGACTACTTCTTCGCGAAGCTTGATCAGCAGCTTCGGAATCTCAATCTTGACCGGGCAGACCTCGGCGCATGCGCCGCACAGGCTGGATGCGAATGGCAGCCACGTATCCTCGGTCACCCCATGAAACTGTGGAGTAATGATGGCGCCGATGGGCCCGGAGTAAACCCACGGATAATTGTGCCCGCCGATCTTGCGGTACACCGGGCAATGATTCAGGCACGCGCCGCAGCGAATGCAGTACAGCGACTGTCGTTTCTCCGGATCTTCGAGCAGCTTGGTACGGCCGTTGTCGAGCAGAAGTAAATAAAACTCGTCGGGACCATCGATTTCGGTGCCGCGGCGCGGACCCGAAAGGAATGACGTGTAAACCGTGAGCGGCTGGCCCGTTGCGCTGCGGCCCAGCAGATTCAGGAAAACGGCGAGATCCTGCGCGCGCGGAATCAACTTCTCGATGCCGGCGATGGCGATATGGACCTTCGGCGCCGAAGTGCTCAGACGGGCGTTGCCTTCGTTTTCCACCACCACGATGGCGCCCGAATCGGCGATCAGGAAATTGGCGCCGCTCACGCCGATGTCAGCTTGCAAAAACTTCTGGCGCAAGACGCCGCGGGCGAATTTAGTTTGCTTCTCGATGACCACTTCGTTCTCGGCGCCCAGTTCCTTGGTGAAGACGTCCGCCACGTCATAGCGCGTCAGATGCAGCGCCGGCGCGACGATGTGATACGGCCGCTGGTGCGCCAGCTGGAGGATGTACTCGCCCAGATCGGTTTCAACGGCTTCCAGGTGATGCTTCTCTAGGCGCTCATTGAAATGGATTTCCTCGCTGGTCATGGATTTCGATTTCACCAGCATGTGCGCGCCGCGCTTCTTCGCGAGATCCAGGACGAAGTCGGCCGCTTCCGCGCCGGTGCGGCAGAAAACGACATGGCCGCCGTGCGCGATCACGTTCGCTTCCAGCTGCTCGAGATAGTAATCGAGGTTCTCGATGGTATGTTTCTTGATCGCGTTGGCTTCGTTGCGAAGATCCTGGTAGTAGGGCAAAGCCTCGGCGCTGACGACGCCCGCCCGATGATCGATCAGGCGGCGCGTAGCGGTGTAGATGGCGAGCTGCAGCCGGGGATCGTCGAGGGACTGCTGGATATCGGTTTCCGGCGCGTTCATTTCTTCGGAGCCTTCATCTAGAAGCCAGGACCTCAGCAAGGTGTAGCGTGCGGATGGGAAGTCCCGCGCGATCGATGACGCCTTGAAGCTGCATCAGGCAACTGGAGTCGATGGAGACGATGGTGGATGCGCCGGTCTTTTGGATCGAATCGATTTTGGTGCGCGCCATGGCGCCGGAGACCTCCGGAAATTTGACTGAGAACGTACCGCCGAAGCCGCAGCATTCCTCGGCGACGTCCATTTCAGACAGCGTGAGGCCCTGAACTTTCTCGAGCAATGTTCGCGGACCCGCCTTGATGCGCAGCTCGCGGAGGGCGTGGCAGCTGTCGTGATAAGTGACGACGCCGTCGAATCGCGCGCCGACATCCTCGACGCCGGCGACTTCGAGGAGGAATCGCGAAAACTCCCATACTCGCGGCTCCAGACGATGGACTTCGGCGAGCAGCTTGGCGTCGTGCTCGAAGATGTCCGCGAAATGATGCGAGATCATGGATGCGCAAGAGCCCGAGGGCACGATGATGTATTCAGAATCGCGGAAAACGTCCAGGAAATGCCGGGCGATGGTGCGCGCTTCGTCCGGATAGCCGGAGTTGAAGGCGGGCTGGCCGCAGCAGGTTTGGGCTTTGGGAAAGTCGACCTGGTAGCCCAGGCGCTCCAGCACCTCCGTGATGGCGATGCCGACTTGCGGGAAAACCTGATCCACGATGCAGGTGACAAACAGGGAGACGCGAGTGCTCACTGGGGGGAGTTTAACATGCCGGAGAGCTTATAAGATGGTGTGGTGGAGCTAATCACGCAGCCTTGCGAGGACAACTATATCGCCCTCGAGCAAGGGAACATTCTGTATTTTCCCCGTACGCCATTTGTGTTTGGCGAAGAAGAGCGCGAGCTTTTGCGCAGCACCGGGCTTTCGAGCAGCAGCCATCATAAGAACATCGCTTACCGGCCGGCCGAGGACAAAGTCACGGGGTTCGATCCGGCGGCCGTTTCCGATCCCGGGAAGCTGCGCGATGCGATGCGGTTGTACTCGGAGCGCGCGCTCGGGTTCTTGTGGACGCTGCTGCCGCGATACATGGAGAAGGCGCGCATCGATTTCGCGAGTTTTCGCCCGCAGGAAGAGGAGGGCCGCGATCTCGCGACCAAGAAGCGCAACGACCTGCTGCACGTGGATGCATTTCCCACGCGGCCGACCCGCGGCGACATGATCCTGCGGTTCTTCACCAATATTCATCCAACCAAGCCGCGCGTGTGGATGACATCGGACCCGTTTGGCACGCTCGCTCCCCAATACGCCAGCGCCGCGGGGCTGGGGGAGGTGTCGAGGCACCCCAAGGGGTCGCTCGGAGCGCGCGTGTTGGGCGCGTTTAGCGGAGTGGAGGCGAAGCGATCGGCGTATGATCGCTTCATGTTGGGCTTCCACGATTATTTGAAATTCAACGGCGAGTATCAGGAGAGCTGCGCGAAATACCGTTTCGAGTTTCCGCCGGACTCCACCTGGATGGTGTTCACCGATGTGGTGCCGCACTCGGTTTTGTCGGGGCGATACGCGTTGGAGCAGACGGTGATCGTGCGGCGAGATACTCTGGCGCGGCGGGAGAACGCGCCAATCGAGATTTTGCAGGGTTTGTGCGGGCGGCCGCTGGCGTAGGCGGCGCCGGCGCCGCGCCGCCGCCGCTGTCATTGGTCATCTCGTGCGTTTGCGCATTTATGACCGGCTACAATCAGTGAGTCTTGTGATCCGAGTTATGGTATAACAGTTATATACGCGCTTCAACTTCGACCATGGGAAAAGCCGTGAGGTAAAGCGAAGACATGGCATTAGTCTCGAAGAAGCGCAAGAGATCTTTGATCAAGCTTACCTGTTAGACCAAAAGAACGATAGTCCGGAACAGATCCGCGCTATCGGTTGGTGCCGTGGCGACCTGTATTCTGTCATATTCGAGATCAGGAATGACTCTGATGGCGAATACTACCACCTCATTACAGCGTGGAAAGCTACCAAGGAGGAAGAACAGACCTATGTCGAAAACGTCTAAAGCGAGGCCGGTCGCACCGACTGCTGACGAGATCGCGGAGATGGCGACGCGCGGCGAAAATATCTCTGCCTATTTCACCAACAAGTTTACCGTTGTCAGACCAGTCCGGCGGGTCAACGTTGATCTGACGCAGGGCATGTTGCGTGAGCTCGATGCTCGTGCAGCTCGCCTCAACATTAGCCGACAAGCGGTGATCAAGACGCTCCTTGGACGGGCACTGAGCGAAGAAAGGATGAGTACGCCGAGGCCAAAGCGGCTGAACAGCTAGGCGCGGGAGCTGCGAAATTCGCGGTCTTTGCGCGAGCGAATATAGAATGACTGGCTACAATCGAGGTATTAAACTCATAGGCACTTAATGGATAAGCGCTATCAGATTTTTGTAAGCTCCACGTTCGAGGATTTGCAGGAAGAACGGCGTGAAGTCATGCAGGCCCTTTTGTCGCTGGATTGCATACCCACGGGAATGGAGCTGTTTCCGGCCGCAGATTACGAATCCTGGCAACTGATCAAGCGATTTATCGAGGGATGCGACTATTACATTGTTATTGTTGGCGGGCGGTACGGATCGGTAGGAGCAGATGGGAAAAGCTATACCGAAATGGAGTACGACTATGCCTTCGAAGCTGGCCTACCTGTTCTTGCATTTCTGCACGGCGATCCGGGAAACATCGTTGCGGACAAGACCGAAGCCACAAACGAGGGCAAGGCAGCGCTCAGGGCCTTCAGAGAGAAGATTGAGGCTGCGCGGCACGCGAAATTTTGGACATCACCCAAGGACCTTGCCTTAGCGGTGTTTCAGAGCATGTCCTCACTAATGAAGACAAAGCCTCGGGTTGGATGGGTGCGGGCAGATCAAGTGGCCGACGAGAGCACTGCTCAGGAGATTCTCAAGCTTCGGAAGAAAATCGATGAACTGGAGGCTCACATCGCTCGGGGTGAGGTGGCTGCGCCAGCAGGAACGGAGGGCCTCGCCCAAGGCGAGGACACGATTTCACTTCACTTTAGGTACGAGCTCAAAGGAAAGTACGATGATTGTACTGAGGCGTTCAGTTGGAACGACATTCTCTCAATCCTTGGTCCGCTTCTTATTATTCAGGCTTCGGAACATGATCTAAAGGAGAAGCTAGCCGAAGCCGTAAGGAATCGGTTCAAGGACCAACTCGGCGCGCAGATCTTTAACACTTATATGCGGGACGAGGAGTTTCAGCAAGTTAAGCTGCAGTTGCGCGCGCTCGGACTAATTCGGGAGGTAAAGGGCCAGCCCGGAAAAACGGGACCTGGGACGGCCTGGGCTCTGACGCCGTATGGCGATCATGTAATGACGCAGGTTGCGGCTATTCGATCCGCCGCAAAGGCTTAGTCTTCGCGCGCGTTCCTGCGCCACGCCGTCCAAACCAAGTAACCTAAAGACAGAGTGTCCACAGAAGTTGTCCCTGTTGTCCAAACGCCAGGATTAGTCGAACAGCTCTATGCCGAGCTGGAGCAGAAGATCCGCGCACTCCGGCCCAAGGACGACCTTTCACAGCTCGAAAAGGCCTACCGGATAGCCGCCGAAGCGCACAAGGACCAGGCGCGGCAGTCGGGCGAGCCGTACATGATCCATCCCCTGCACGTCACGCTGATTCTGGCGGATATGCAGATGGACATGGTGGCCCTCATCACCGGCCTCCTGCACGACACTGTCGAAGACACCAGCCTGAGCCTGGAGCAAATCAAGAAGGAGTTCGGTCCCGAAGTGGCGGCGTGCGTGGACGGCGTCACCAAGCTGAGCAAGCTCAAACTGTATTCGCGCGAGGAGCGCCAGGCAGAGAACGTACGCAAGATGCTGCTCGCGATGGTGAACGACATCCGCGTGATCATCGTGAAGCTGGCGGATCGTCTGCACAACATGCGTACGCTCGGGGCCCTGCCGCGCGAGCGTCAATTACGGATCTCGCAGGAGACGGCCGAGATCTACGCGCCCATCGCGCATCGCCTGGGAATGGGCAAAGTCCGCGGCGAGCTGGAGGACCTGTCGTTCCGCTATCTGGAGCCGGAGGCATGGGCCGATCTGATGCGCGAGATCGAGTCGCAACGGCTGCAGAACGAAGAATATCTCAACAAAATGCGGCACGACGTGGAGGTAAATCTTCGGCGCGAGAATATTCCGGCGCGAGTGGAGGCCAGGATCAAGCGGCCGTACTCGGTGTTCCAGAAAATGAAAAAGCAGAAGATCGCCCTCGATCAGGTGTACGATCTGCTGGCGCTGCGCATCATTACCGACTCGGTGAAGAACTGTTACGCGTCGCTAGGGGTGATCCACAATGAATGGCATCCCATCCCGGGCCGCATCAAGGATTTCATCGCGATTCCGCGGCCGAACCTGTATCAATCGCTGCACACGTCGGTGATTGGGGCCGGCGGCCGGTCGTTTGAAATTCAGATTCGCACCGAGGAGATGCATCGCTTAGCTGAAGAAGGCATTGCCGCGCATTGGAAATATAAAGAAGGCCGCAAGGGACCGGGCGCCGACGATCAGCGCATTAAATGGCTGCGGCAGCTGGTGGAATGGCAGCAGGAGATGCGCGATCCGGGCGAGTTCATTTCCACTCTCAAGGTGGACTTGTATCCGGAGGAAGTGTACACCTTCACGCCCATGGGCAAGGTGATTCCGTTGCCGCGCGAGGCCACCCCGATCGACTTTGCGTACGCGATTCACAGCGACGTGGGCACCACCTGCGTGGGCGCCAAGGTGAATGGCCGCATCGTGCCTCTGAAGTACAACCTGAAGAATGGCGACGTGGTGGAGATACTGACACAGACCGGTCACCTGCCGAGCAAAGACTGGCTCGGGATGGTGAAAACGCCCCGGGCGCGCAACAAGATCAAGCACCTCATCAATGCCACCGAGCATGCCAAGGCCATCGAGATCGGGCAGAAGTATCTGGAACGCGAAGCGCGGCGGCTGGGCGTGCACCTGAGCCGAATCACGAAGGCGGATTTGGAGCGCGTGGCCGGCGAGTACGGTTGCGGCAAGACCGAGGATCTGCACGCGGCGCTCGGATACGGCAAGTTTTCAGCGCGGCAAGTGCTGCAGAAGCTGGCGCCCGACACGCTCGAGACGGCGGCGGAAGCGCCCAAGCCGGCGCCCGCTACACCAGGGGGGCAGGGCGATACCGGCGACCTGGTGATTAAGGTGAAAGGCGTCGACGATCTGCTGGTGTACCGCGCGAAGTGCTGCAATCCGATTCGCGGCGAGGGCATCGTGGGATATGTGACGCGCGGCAAAGGCATCGCGGTGCACTCTAAGAATTGCACCAATGTGCAGAACCTGATGTACGAGGTGGAGCGCAAAATCGACGTGGAATGGGCGCGCGCGGTCACCGAAACATTTCCGGTGCGCGTTGTGGTTCACACCGACGACCGGCCGGGGATGCTGAACCAGCTCACTTCCGTGCTCTTTGCCGAGCAGAGCAACATCCGTAGCCTGGAAGCGAGCTCAGACGACAAGCGCGGCGACGGGGCCATCATCGATATGACAGTGGAGGTCCGCGACAAGAAACAATTGGAGCGCGTGGCGGCGGCCATCCGGCGCATTTCCGGAGTGCGCGACGTGGAACGAACGGAATGATCGAGCACCATGATTGAAACTCAAGCGGAACCCGAGCACATTGCCATTTCGAAATCGAAAGGCATTCAAATCGACTGGAAGGATGGGCATCGCAGCCAGTATTCGCTGGCTTATTTGCGCGACGAATGCCCTTGCGCGAGTTGCACCGGGGCGCATGGGACCGAGCCGCAAAAGACCAACCATTCGGCGCCGCCCGCGACTCCGTTTCAGATGTACACGCCGACGCTCAAGATGCTGAACGTGGAGGCAGTGGGGCACTACGCGATCCGCATCGATTGGAGCGACGGCCACAATACTGGCATCTACTCGTTCGATCACTTGCGGAAGATCTGCGGGTGCGCGGAGTGCAAGCGGTAACCTTGCGGGCCTCAATGGGGCTTGTTTAGGCGCTGCATCGTCCTCACGCTGAGGAGCACGCCGCCCGCCAGCACCACGGTGGCGAACACGAACATCGCGCGCTGTTCCCCGTCCAGGCTCGCGAGCAGGCAGAAGATGAAAATGGTGTTGACGGCAACCGTAGCCGCCATGACGCAGAGCAACGTGTTTAGCATATGAGCCGGCCTCCTGTTATACATGACGCGCGGTCAGGCACGCACAATGTAATTAGCCGGTAAAAACTCTGTGCCAGCCCCCGAGTGTGTTACCAATCGATCATGACTACCGATCGCATCGTCGTGGTGGGTGCGGGCGTGGTTGGCGCTTCCATCGCATACCACTTGTCCAAGCGGGGCGCGCGGGTGGCGATTGTAGACGCCGTAAGTCCCGGCGCGGCCGCCACCGAGAAATCCTTCGGATGGATCAACGCGACGTTCTCAAAACATCCGCGAGCCTATTTCGACCTGAATCACTTGGGAATCGCTGGATGGAGACGCCTGGAGACGGAACTCGGCGGTGAGTTGAAAGTGCAATGGGGCGGAAGCGTGACGTGGGCCCCCGCCGGCAACGCCCCCGGCAACCCGGGTGACGAGTTGCGGAAGAACGTCCGCAGGCATCAGGAGTGGGGTTATGCGACGCACCTGATCGATCAGGACGAGCTGCACCAGTTGTTGCAGAATATCGCGCCGGGCGAATTCGGCGCAGCGTGTTATTCCGAGTACGAGGGCGCCGTGGATGCGCTGGACGCGGTGAAGGCGCTGCTGCGCCAGTTGCGCGAAGCGGGCGCGGAGGTCCGATATCCACACCAGGTGACCGGTCTGAAGATGGAGGGCGGGCGTGTGACCGCGATCCAGGCCGGAGAGAGTTCGCTCGAAGCGGGCGTGGTGGTGCTGGCGTGCGGCGTAGGCATACCGGGCTTGGCCGAGAGCGCGGGAGTGAGCGTCCCATTGAAACAATCGGAGGGTGTGCTTGTGCACACGCGGCCTCAGCCGAAGCTGATCGATCGAGTGGTGGTGGCGCCGGACATACACTGCAAGCAGAAGCTGGACGGACGCGTGATTGTCGGCGGACCAATTGTCGCGGGGCTGGGCACCGCAACAGGTCCGGTAGAGGCGGAGCCCGCCGAGTACGGCAAACGAATCCTGCGGCAAGCGGCGGCGGTGCTTCCGGGCTTGCGCGGCGTGGCGGTCGAGCGCATTACGCTGGGACGTCGCGTGATGCCCGTGGACGAATTTCCAATCGTGGGATTCGCGGCCGGCTGTCCGAATCTGTACATCGCGGCCATGCACAGCGGCGTGACGCTGGCGCCGTTGATCGGCCAATTGGCTGCCCTAGAAATCCTGGATGACGCGCGGGTCAGCCTGCTGGAGCCCTACCGGCCAGCCCGATTTACTGCTTAACCGGCAGCAACGTCGGGTTTCCGGCAACCCCATTTTGAGTGACGGTGACAACCACTTCGCCGGAGTGAGTGCCGGACGGCACCTGGAAATCGATCTGGTATTCGCCGACGAAGGTCGGGGCGAGTCCGGCGAAGATGACGTTGGAGGGCAGGCTGTCGACGGTGACGATGGGCGTGACGGTCACGTTGGCCAGGGGCTTCGGCGCCGCCGGAGCAGGCATGCCCGAAGCGACCGGAGGATCGGTCGCGCCCAGGCCGGTCAGGTACATCACCAGATACTCGCCTGGCTTGGCCGGGTTGGCGCTGGTAACCAGCGTTCCGTTCAGGTGCTGCGCCTTGAGGTGGGCGCCGTTCTGGATGCTTGGGGTCTTGGGGCCATCAAAGCAAGACAGCACGCCGGGCGCGTTGGGCACGATATCCAGCGTGATAGGCAGTGTAAGAGCGTTGTTGACGCTGAGCACCATGGGCAGTTGCTGCGATGCGGTGAGTTCGGCTGGGATTTGGACGTTGAGCTGGTCGCCGCTCAAGAAATAGAAGGGCGCTTGGGAATCGCCGACCTGCGCGTAGGTGTTGTTGAATACTTTCGGCAGCGGAAGGATCCCGGTGGAAATGGGCGAGGGAGACAATCCGGATCCGTAGACCTGGGCGATCATGCCGGGCGAGAGCGGTCCGGCGGCCACAGGATTGAAGTCGTTGAGCGTGCCGCCGAGAGCGAGCGTCGGCGGAGGCGTCTGGTTCTGCGAAATGCCGCCGTACAGTGTGACTGCGGCGGGCTGCAAAGTGCCGGCGGCGGCGTTGAGGTTGACCACCATTTCGGAGGTGACGGCGCCGGGCTGCCAGGTAGCCGAATAATTCCCCAGCGAATCGCCGACCAGGGCCAGCGGGGCATCGCCGTTGGAGAAGCTCGCGAAGACGTTGCCGTTGAGTACCGGCGCGCCGCAGTCGTCGTTCAGTTGGACGATCAAGGTGGCCGGCCATCCGGCGGGAACCGCGAAGTTGTTCGGCAAGCCGGTCTCGGTGATGGCCAGCATATGGGGAGTGCAGTCGGTCGCCTCCGGCCTCGAGCGGGCGTTCCCACCAGCGTCCGTGTCCAGCACAACGAAGGTGACGTTCACCGATTGCAGCAGGCCGGACATAGAGATATTTACGTTGCCGGTGTAGATGCCCGCGACGAGTCCGGATGGATTTACGGAGATGGTTACCTTGCCTGGGGTTTGTCCGTCCGCGTTGCCGGACGAAGGCGTGGCGCTCAGCCACCCGGCTTGGTTCGCGGTCGTAGTGGCCACTTGGAACGGAACTGCCGTAGCGCTGCTGGTGTTGATGATCACCTGGGCTGATGGCGCCTCACTGGTCAGCCTGAGTGGAGTCGAGAAAAACACGCCGGTCGGAGAAATAATGGGCGATGCCGCCACCGAGTCCGGCTCAAGGTTCAGAACCGCAACCACGTATTGCGGCGAGTTGAGTGAATTCGGGTCCACAATCTTCACCAGCGCGTAGTACGGGCCGGGCGTCAACTGTGTGGCGTTTTGAGCCAGCTTCAGCGAGAGAATGCCGGGAGCTGCCGCGGTTGCTATTCCGCTCACGGGGGCCACTGATCCACTCAATGAGGCCAGGCTCAACCAGTTTGAGCCGGTCACTAAACTCGCGGTCCAATTCACCGTAGTGGTCGGATCGCCGGCATTGAGAATTTCGATGCTATTGGTGATGGAAGAGCCGCCGTTCTGGCGGGCCTGGAAGAAGACGCCGGTTTGGTTCACGGCTAGCAGCGGACCACCGGCGGCGACAAACACCGATACGGGAATCTCGACATTGCCGGCGGACGAGGCGAGCTGAATAATGTCATGGTAGCTGCCTACCTGGAGGCCGCTGGTATTCACCTGAACCTGCAGGAACACGGGCGTATTGGAACTGGCATGGCCGGCACTGGGCGTAAGCTTGGAGATCCAGGAACTCCCTCCGGTGACGGAAGCGGTGAACGGGAGCATGCCGGCGCCCGAGTTCGTTACCAGTAAGTCCTCCACCAGCGTTCCGGGAGACGATGCAAGCGCGGCAAAGCGCAGGATGGATGGCACGGCCTTCAGCTGTTGCGCTGGGGCTTTTACGTTCAGCGACACCGCGACATCGGTGGGAAGGTTGTTGCTGTCAAGAACGCGAATCCGCGCCGGATATGCTGCCACCGCGAGCTTGCCCGGGTTAACGTTAACGGCCAATCCGGCGGGCGCGCCGCCGCTGGTTGGAGTCACCGAAAGCCAAGAGGGAACTGCAGCATTGTTCGGTCCACTATCCAGGAGAACGCTGAAGTTCACAGGCGGAGTCGCGCTGCTTGCCGGCACCACCGAGATCGTCTGGGAGGGCGGCGGACCGCCTTGGAAATCCGCGTCGAACGTGAGACTCAGCGGGGACACCTGGAGTTGTAGACTTGCGGCCAGGAAGCTGACCTGGAATTGAGACTCCGTGAAGGCGTTCAGGCTATCTTCAACCTCAATGGTGATTGGGTTAGGCGGCGCTCCAAACGTTCCCATTTCGGTGGGTGTGCCGCTGATCAGTCCGCTGATATTCATGCTGATCCCCGGCGGATTGTTGTTCATGAAGAACTTGTAGCCATTCGGACCTGGGAGGCCCCCCGTGGCTGAGACTTGCTGGGAATAGGGCACGCCCACCAAGCCGCTCGGAAGCGGAGAAGTGGTGGTGATGGTGGGTTGCGGATTGACTGTGATGGTGTACCCGACCGGGTTCAAACTCCCATCCGGCCCGGTGGGCGTGATGTAAAAAGAGTTGGCTCCGAGTTGAGTGGGAGTTCCGCTCAATACGCCGCCCCTCAGGACGAGGCCGGGCGCCGGTGGATTGGGTTGAGAGGTAAAAGTGAAGGACGCTGAATTAGAACAACCCACCTCCGAGAACATGACTTGTGGGTAAGGCGTGTTGACATCGCCGTCAGGCAGGGACGCGGGCGTTAGAGTGGGACCGCATGCCGCGATCTGGATCGAGAGGGGCTGCGTTGCAACATCCTCCGTCTGATCTTCCGCGCTCACGGTGAAACTGGATGAGCCGACCGTAGTTGGCACACCGCTGATCAGTCCGCTGGTGCTGAGGTTCAGGCCAGCCGGCAGAGTGCCATCGGCCGGACCAGCTCCACCCACCACGATGCTCCAGTGTACAGTCCCTGTTCCGCCACTCGACTGGAGCTGAGCGGAATAAGCCACGCCGACGGTCCCCGCCGGCAGAAACGTGGTGGTGATGGTCAGCGCGCCTTGCGCGGGAAAGATTCCCGCAGATGCCAGAAAAAGGAACGCGGCGAATCCATAGGCGCGCATCCCACCCATTCTACGAGACTTCGTCGGATGGAACCAGGACGTGCTTTTGTACGTCTTCTTACACAGAGAAGCGTGAGTCAATCTACCTTCTCCTCCTCTGATGTTTGGCGCGGCGAGGGCAACTCCGGACCGCGCCTTTTTTGCAGCCACTGATGGCTATCACCGTTATTCTAATGTGGTTTCGGCGCGTTTTTCAAAGAGTTTCTTTACCTAGCTTCAATACCTAGTTTTTCGATCTCGCGATCGGTCGCACGAGCCGCGCGTTAACCTTGGGACACGACATGAAGAGGGAATCGATAACCAAGAACGGTAACGGCTTGCGACAGGAGTATGATCTATCGCAATTACGGACAGCGCGGCAGTGAATCGCGCGCTCCGCGTGTTAGCCGAAGCCGCAAAAGCAGCAACTCCCTCCAAACGCCGGCGTACGCGGTAATCCCCGTTTCCCGTTACTCGATACCTAGTTTTTCGATCTCGCGATCGACCTTCCGACCTTGCTTCCAAAACGCGAACCAGATAAAGGCGAGGATCACTGCCATCACAATCAACGGCGTAGGACCTGCCAGAAGCTGCAGCACGCGAGCAGACTGAACCCCCAAGTTCTTGGCCGCGAGCACCGGCCCACCTCCCCACCACAAGGCCAGTATGGCTGGAGCGAACAACACCACGCCCCGGCGCACGCCAAGCATTGCCCAGCGTTGCACCTCATATCCGCCGCAGAAACTCTAAACACGGCCCCGCCGGGGTCATCTTGAGCGGGCCGCGCCGCAGCGTCCAGCCCACGAAGCAGCATAACGCGAGCATCCATACGTTCCCCGCGATGAGCCACGGCGCGGGCGAATTCATCAGGAACCGGATCAGGCCACGAAGGTACGCCGCGACTGCGAGCGCGGTCAGCCCCAACAGCACCCAGTACAGGCGTACATTTTTTCTTTCCCACCTGCGCGCCATCACGCACACTTCATCAGTCGATATCCGCATGGAATGTTGATCTTGTGATTTCCACAATTCTTCGTGGGATTGCTCCCGATCATCTTGGTGCATGGTTCGTTCCTTCTGCCGATTGCCGGTTGAGCAACTTCTTGATGCGGTGAATCTTGGTCGCGATGTTGACTGCCGAAAGTCCCGTGATTTCCGCGATTGACGCCGCCTGTTCGCCCTCCAGGTAAAGCAGAATGATCTGCCGGTCGAGCGGCTTGAGACGATAGATACGATCGAGCAGCCTTGAAACTGAAAGCCGCTGATTGGCCTGAACCTCGCCGTCCAAGAATCCCGGCTCCGTTTCCAGAGCGTCCAGATCCACTAGTCGGTCCGACGCGCGCCGGCTGCGCACGATGTGCGATGCGGCCACGCTGTGGGCTACGCGGTAGACCCAGGTCTGCAAACTGCAGCGGCCGTCAAACAGACGGAAGCTGCGCCACAGCTCGATATGAATTCCTGCAGCAGGTCGCGCCTCATTTCGGGATCGGCCCCATAGCCCCTGGCGAGCCTTTGGATGGCTGCTCCGCATAGAGCGCTGGCCTCCTTGTACAACTCGTCATTGTTATCCGCTGGCTTATCCACTGGCTGCTATTTTGCCTTCTAACTGACACAGTCCCAGGATCGGTCTGGTCTCTTACATGTTTCTTAAGCGCAAAGGGTGCGGCACTATCAGGCCAGCAACTGCTTCGCGCCGCACTCCGTTTTGCGCGAGTTCCTCAGGGGGTGCACTTGATACCACAATCGGGCTACAATGATACCAGCCATGATCGTTGTCAGCCACATTGCGGACGTCCTGGGAGGCCAGCACATTTTGGGCCGCCGTCTGGGATCGTTGGCGGCGCTCAATGACGCAGTCGCGGAAGGATTACCGAAGGCCGCGCTACGGCAGACGGTCAGCCGGATCTTCGCGGGCAAGGTGGAACAAAAACAGCTCATGAACCGGATTGTCCCGGAAGCCACCTTCAAGCGCCGCCGAGATCGGCTGAGCGCAGCCGAAAGCGAACGGACGGAGCGAATCGCGCGAGTAGTTGCGAATGCCGAGCAGGTCTGGGGCGATCGCGTGGACGCCCGGCGATTCCTGACGGCCCCGCATCCGGCGCTTCGTGGCCGCAGTCCTCTGGATAGCGCCATGACCGAGCTGGGCGCCCGCCAGGTGGAGGAAATTCTCGGCAAGATCTTCCATGGCCTCCCGGCGTAGCGGGCCTTTGAAGGCAGCTCCGTGGCGAGCCTATCGGATCGCCGATCGCCGTCACACTATTTTCGATGGCCAAGGCGCTGCAACGTTCGGCGGACGCTGGAACTCGCCCGGCCGTCGCGTCATCTACGCCGCGGAAACATATGCCGGTGCGATGCTGGAAATGCTGGCGAACTCGAACATTGGCCGCGTGCCGAAGTATCACGCGTGGATCGAGATTGTAATCGGCGCAGACGTGAGTATTGAGGAAGTGGACGCGCGCAAGGTTCGCCGCTGGGACGCGCCGGATCAACGAGCCAGTCGGACGTTTGGAGACCAATGGTACGACGAGAAGCGCTCCACAGTGCTCATCGTGCCATCGACAGTGGTTCGCGTAGAACGCAACGTTGTCATCAACCAGAACCATCCCGGCTTTCGAAAACTTCGGGCCAGTAAGCCGAAGCCGGTAGTCTGGGATGAGCGATTGTTTCGATGACCGCATCCGTTTGCAGTACGATTGATTAATAATTCACGTCAAAGGATGAGCTGATGAATGCGCCCTGGCGCCGGTTCGTAATCGGCGCGGTATTGTGTTGCTCCTGCCTGGCGCTGTGCGCCCAGGGGCAGGAGAAGCAAACGACGGAAACGAAAGTGGTGGTTACCGCGACGCCGCCGGCGCCGCCCGCACTTCCACCGCAACCGGACTCCGTCACCGAAGGAACTGTCACCGTTGGCGGCCAGGCTATCGCCTATCGTGCGGTAGCCGGAACGCTCACGGTCGGCGCGACGGATGCCCAGGATGCAGCGTTGGGATTGGACGGAAAGCTTCTGCCGGATTCAGGCGAGAAGCCACTGGACCCAGCCAAGCCCGAGGAAGCTCCCGCTACGGCGCGGATGTTCTACACGGCCTACTTCAAGACGGGCACTCCAACGGAAAGCCGTCCTGTTATGTTTCTGTACAACGGCGGACCCGGATCGTCAACCATGTGGCTCCATATGGGATCGTTTGGGCCGCGCCGCGTGTTGACCACGGACACCCAGCATGATCCCGCCGCGCCCTACAAAATTGCGAGCAATGAATTCAGCTTGCTGGACGTGAGCGACCTGGTTTTCATCGATGCTCCCGGCACCGGATTCAGCCGAATCATGGGCAAGGACAAAGAGAAGGCTTTTTGGGGCACTGACCAGGATGCGCATGCCTTCGAGCGATTCATCCGGCGGTTTCTTACGAAATTCGATCGCTGGAATTCGCCCAAGTATCTATTTGGCGAAAGCTACGGAACCCCGCGCAGCGCGGTGCTGAGCGCGATGCTTCACAATGTCGATCTGAACGGGATTGTGCTGTTATCGGCGATCCTCAGCTTTGACAACAGCGTGGATGGGCCGCGTTGGAATCCAGGCGTGGAGCAACCCTATGCCTTGGCGCTCCCCACCTATGCTGCCAGCGCCTTCTTTCATCACAAGCTGCCACAGCAACCTCCCGCGCTGGAGCCTTTTCTCAAGACCGTGGAGAAATTTGCCTTGGGCGAGTACATGCCGGCGCTGTTAGAGGGATCCGAACTCACCGAGGCGCACAAGCAGGCCGTGGCCGAGAAGCTTCACCAGTACACCGGCCTGCCCGTGGCGTATTGGCTGAAGGCGAACCTGCGCGTGAGCGGCGGGGCATTTTCGAAAACGCTTCGGGATGACGAAGGCATCACGACAGGGCGCTTGGACACGCGGTACGAGGGACCCGATTACAATCGTCTGAGCGAGGAAGCGGAATACGATCCGCAAAGCAACGCCGTCTCGGCCGCATACACGACCGCAATAAATCACTACATGCGGACGGAGTTGAAGTACGGCGAAAACCAGACCTATAAGCCGAGTCTCTACTCAGAGGCAGGCCCTTTGGGGTTCCAATGGGACCTGCGGCATCAATCTCCGGGAGGACCGCCGGCGCCGGACGCGGAAAGCGGCACGAACGTAATACCCGATCTGGCCACCGCGATGAAGGCCAACCCGAAAATGAAGGTGCTGTTAGCGGGCGGGCGCTTCGACTTGGCCACCCCTTACTTCGAGGGCATCTACGAAATGCATCATCTCCCGATTCCCAATAGCTTGCAGGCCAACATCAGCTACCACTACTACGAGTCCGGGCACATGGTGTACGTGAATGAGAGCGTGCTGAAACAGTTCCACGACGACGTGGCTTCGTTCATCCGGGACACCACGGCGGCGAAGTAGCCTCGCTCAATCAACCGGATTCGTCGCGAACACAGATAATTCCGGCGTGAAGCCCCGGTCGTCCATTTCGAGAACCGCCTTAATCATGAAGGCGATGTCTTCGCTATGCAGTTTGCTGGCGCTGTCGGCTTGCGCAAAACCGGCCCGGCGCGCGAAGTCGGTAATCACTTCGCTCGGATTGATCAGGAAAACCCGCACGTTATGCTTACGGAGTTCGGCGCGCCAGCACTCGGTCATCCCGCGCAGGGCGAACTTGCTGGCGTAATAAGCCGTGCCTTTGGGCGCGCCACGCAGGGAGGCGGTGGAGGAAATGTTGATCAAGTTGCCTCGCTTGCGCTCCTTGAAGAGCTTGGCTGCCTCGCGCGACATCAGCATGACGCCGGTGACGTTGGTGGCGAAGACGGCGTCGAAGCTGGCGCGGTCCTGGTCCACCAGTTCCTTGAGCACGCCGAAGCCGGCGTTATTGATCAGAACATCCAGGTCGCCCAGTTTCTCTTTGACCTCCTGGAAGGTGCGCAGCACGTCGGCCTCGTTCGCCACGTCCGCCTGTATGCCCAGCACGCCCAGCGAACGGGCGGTTTCGGCTAACCGTTCCGCGTCTCGGCCGGTGATGGCGACGCGCGCCCCCGCCTGCTTTAGTATTTGTGCAGCGGCCCGGCCAATACCGCTTGATCCGCCGGTAATCAGAACTACAACGTTCTTGAGATCCATGTGTCCATGGTACGGGTAAGCCGCAGCCGCTGGCTCGGAACGAGCGCGGCTGTTTCTATAAATGGATTTCCGGCTTGACATAGTAAGAGCTTCGTAGTAATGTCTTCGTATGCCATGCCAACCGCCCCGGCCCACCGATGCTGAGCTTGAAATCCTCACTGTCCTATGGAGCCGCGGCCCTAGCACCGTGCGCGATGTTCACGAAAGCATCAGCCGCCGCAAGCCGGCGCAGTACAGTACGGTGCTGAAATCCTTGCAGATCATGGCCGAGAAGGGTTTGGTGCGGCGCAATGAGAAGCAGCGCGCTCATATTTATGAGGCCGCGCAGCCGCGCGAATGGACGCAACAGCGTTTGGCCGGCGATCTTGTTGCAGACGCGCCTTCGGAGGCTCGGCAACGAACCTGATGCTGGGCGCGCTTTCCAGCCGCAAGGCGTCCAAGCAGGAACTGGCCGAGCTGCGCAAGCTGCTGGACGAATACGAAAAGGGGGCCAAATGACACACCTGGAAATCTGGCTACAAACTCCGCTGGCCGCCGCCATCGGTTGGACCCTGTTTCATTCTCTTTGGGAGGGTGTGATTATCGCCGTCGCGCTCGCCGTTACCCTGGCGCTGACCCGGTCGGCCCGCGCGCGCTACATTGCCGCGTGTCTTGCGATGTGCGCCATCATTGTCTGCTTTGGCGTCACCTTGCTTGACCTAATGCCGCGCCACCCAACCCCGGTGGCCGCTAGAAATTCCATCGCACTTGGCTGGAGCACCCGCGTGGACTTGCCGGATATCGCCCAGGCACCCATGCGTCGCATTGCGGACTTGCTCCCGTGGCTGGTTCCCTTCTGGATGGCTGGAGTCGTCCTGTTCTATCTTCGGCACCTGGGTAGCTGGGCCATGGCGCGCCGTTTGCGGCTGAGGGGCGTCTGTGCCGCTCCGGAGTTTTGGCAGGAACGGCTGCGTGTGCTGGCCGGCCGCCTGCGGATCTCGCGCCCAGTTGGGCTGTTGGAATCGTGCCTGGCGGGGGTTCCGGTGGTGATCGGGCACCTGCGTCCGGTGATTCTCATGCCTCTGGGACTGCTCACGGGCCTGCCCGCCGCACAAATCGAATCCATCCTGCTGCATGAGCTGGCACACATCCGCCGCTACGACTATCTGGTCAACATGCTGCAAACCTTGGTGGAGGGGCTGTTGTTTTATCACCCGGTGGTCTGGTGGATCTCCGGAGTGATCCGCACCGAACGCGAACACTGCTGTGACGATCTGGCCGTTACTCTCAGCGGCGACGCGCACGAATACGCGCTGGCGCTGGCCAATTTAGAACAAAGCCGGTGGGACCCATCGGAGATCGCACTCGCCGCTACAGGAGGAAATCTTGTGAAACGAATTCGCCGTTTGCTCATTCCCACGGAGGGTCCCACTTCCGCTCTGACGCCCTTCGTATCCGCTGGAATTCTGATGATTACCGCGGCCGTCGGACTGACCGCGTGGCAGGAGAAAGCGCCGGTTGCCCAAACCTATGTTGCCCCGACTCCGGCTGGACAAGCCGCGCCATCGCCAAAGCCGGCCCAGGAGGTTTCTCCTTATACCAAGTGGCTGGAAGAAGACGCGGTCTACATCATCCAGCCCGAAGAACGCGACGCGTTCCTGCGTCTCGAAACAGATGACGAACGCGCTGAGTTCATCCAGCAATTCTGGCAGCGCCGCGATCCCACGCCTGGCACCCCCGAAAACGAGTTCAAGGACGAACATTACCGGCGCATCGCATACGCGAACCTGCATTTTCCGACCGCGACCGGCAAGGCCGGCTGGAAAACCGATCGCGGACGCATCTACATCAGGTTCGGTCCGCCCGACGAAATCGACGATCACTCGACCGGCGATACAGCGGCCGCGGTGCCCTATATCGATTGGACCTACCGCTGGATCGAAGGCGTCGGCACTAATGTCAAGATGGAGTTTGTGGACCCAACCAAGACCGATGATTTCAACATGACGTTGGACCCGAATCCGCCTGCGAAGTGATGCCTACCGAAACCTTGTTGCCTCTCGAAATCACGCCACAAGAAGTCCGCGGCGTCTGGACGCGGGTGAAAAGCTCGCACTGATCGATGTCCGCGAGCCGCACGAGTTTCAACTGGCGCGGATCGAAGACGCCGAACTGGTCCCCATGCGCGCCGTGCCGGCCGAGCTCTCGCGCTTGGATGCCCAGGCCGACGCCGCCGCTCTCATCGTCTTTTGCCATCACGGAGTGCGCAGTTTGAATGTGGTCCACTGGCTGCGCGAGCAGGGTGTGGACGCCTGCCAGAGCATGGCGGGAGGCATCGACCGCTGGAGCCTGGAGATCGACTCCGAGTGTCCCCCGATATTCCTGAGACTTTCCCCGCCTGTTCCGAACTATGTTGCCAAATGCCACAAGCTCTCTTCTTCTTGGGCTTGGTTGTGGTGACACGGTGCGGTCTCGGGGCCGGATGGCAAGTGCCCCGAGTCGCGCCTGACTTCACGGTCGCGAGCATCGTTAATGCCGCGGATAATAAATCCGACATGCTGGCGCCAAATACCATCGGAACCATTTACGGGGCCAACCTCGCAATCGGCACCACGGGAATCACCGCCGGGGATGTTTCCGGTGGCGTTCTTCCGATTAACCTCGGGCCCAGCAATACCAAAGTGCTCATTGGTAATGAGCCTGCTGGCCTCTTCTATGTTTCTCCGGGGCAGATCAATTTTCTGGTGCCACCGAATTTGCTGCCCGGCAAGGTGATCGTTGACGTAACGGTTGACGGCATATATCTGCCCGGCAAACTGACTCTGCTTCGCGCGGCGCCGGCCCTGTTTCTCCTGGACGCTACGGATGCGGTTGCGTCGCGCCCGGACGGATCGGTGTTCACGAAGAACTCGCCCGCGAAGCCAGGTGAGCTGGTGGTGCTGTGGGCTACCGGTCTGGGCGCAACCCTAGCTCCGACGCCGGACCTTTATCTCCAGGTACCTACCTCCGCGGCGGCGTTGGTGCCGGGTGCGAACCTGTCGATCTTGCTGGACGGCGTGGCTGTGCCGTCAACTGCCATCGCCTATGCTGGCGTTGCGCCAGGCTACGGCGGTCTGTATCAAATCAACTTGATCCTCCCCATGTCCACCGAGGCGAATCCGGAAATTCGCTTGCGACTGGACGGCGTAACCAGCGTTCCTAAAGTGCACTTGCCCGTAGTGTTAAACTGATCGGCTTGGCGCGCCATCAATTAGCAGTCATCGCGCTCGCGGCCATCGCGTTGTGTCCATTTCTGGTTTTTGCTCGACGTCCTGGGCGCCGTTTCGCACAATCAGATCTTTGGTGTCACAGCTCTACGAGATTCGGTTCGACGATTTTCGCAAGACCGTTAGCCCGCACTCGGTGTACGGCTACGCTATCCGATAACGCGCCCAACGATCCTGCGCCCGGCCGAGTTTCTCCTTACGCAATACACGCTGGCGCCCGCACTGGTCACGCCACCGCCGACGAACCTTTGGTGGTTGTTGAATTATCACGACCAGAAACAGGATGAGAAGCTTCTGCTGGCCGATAATCTCGCGCCGTTTGGTCCAGACTTCGGCAATGGCGTGGTGCTCTGCCGGAGAGCCAGCGATGATGGTTGCTTTGCGTGGCGGCCATTTGTTTAACCGGATTGGCTGGTGCGCTGGATGTTTCCGCGGCCGCTCCGATGGTCCCTACACAACGCTCTGCTGTTTTCCCTGGGGATCGGCGCTGGCGCCGGGTGCATCGTGTTTGTACTTCATCGCGCTGGTGCTGGCGGGGCCGAGTCTGGCAGTGCTGGCTAGCGTGACGGGCGGCGCAGTGGTCGCTCGCGCTGGCTTTCGGGCTGCTGACCCGGCGGCATGGCAACGCGCTGGCACTGGGCGGATGGCCCGGAAGTCCCGTGGTATCTGACCGCTTTGTTCCTGCTGGCAATCGTGCTGGCAGCCGCCATTTTCCTGGTCGCGGTTTCTAACAATCCGCATGGCGAACAAGGCGCGTGGTCCATCTGGAATCTGCGGGCGCGTTTTCTGTTTCGCGCCGGCGCATTCTGGCGCGACGCGTTTTCGAACGATCTATGACTGGTCCATCTGGATTATCCGCTGCTGTGCCGGGTTTAGTTGCGTTGTGCTGGGAACTGGCGGGGCAGGACATCCACCGCCGCTCCCATCGCGATCGCGTTTCTTTTCGGCCTGGGAACGGCGGGCGTGCTGATCGGCGTCCTGGGAGTGCTGCGCGGCAAGACGCAAGCGGCGGTTGGAGGGATCCTTTTGCTCGGCACCGCCGCCTTCATCGCCTTAAGCGCGGCGGAGTATGGCGATGTTCCGCTGAGCTTCTATATCCTGGCGACACTGGCGCTGCTGTGTTTGCAGGATCGCTTTCCGGATGATCTCGATTCAGCGCGCTGGCCGGATTGATGGCCGGCTTCGCCGCCTGGACCAGGAACGAAGGCATCATTTTTCTGGTGGCGCGTGATTGTGGCTCGCGTGGTGGCAGCTATCGATTTCGCGGACGTCCGGGGCTCCCCGCGCTTGCGCCGCAAATGCTTCGCCTGATTGCGGGCTTGGCTGCGCCGCTGGCGGTAGTGATATTTTTCAAACTGCGAGTCGGCGGAATGGGCGATTTGTTTTCCGAGAAACCGGCGTTGGTCCTGCAGCATCTCGCCGATCCGGCCCGGTGGATCATGACTGCGGAGGGGCTGGTGGTGGTGCTCTTCACCTTCGGCCGGTTCCTGATTCCGATTGTGCCGATTCTCGCGCTGTATTGGTATTTGGTGCGGTTTCAGGTGGACGCCCGCGACCGCGCGGGCTTGCTACGGCTGCCATCGCGCTGGGCCTAACGCTTGCCACCGCAATGGCTCTGGACATACTCTTTGTGGACAACCTGGCGATCGAAATCAGAACCTCGTTCGAGCGCAGTGTGCTTCAATTGTGGCCGGCGGGAGTGCTGATGTTCTTTCTCGCGTCGGGTCCGCTGCAACTGGCCGCGCCCGAAAAAGCGTCCACCAAGAATAAGACTCCCAAGAAGGCCGCGAAGCCCTCGCCCGCGCCGCGGAAACACGCCGCGGAAACCCGCTGACGCCTGGCCTTGCGTTTAAACTGGAGAGGAGGAAGTGTCCGATGTACCTTCGTTCCGCCTTCATCACGCTGACAGCCGTGGCCGCTCTGAGCGCCCAGCAGCAAGCTCCCGCCTGGAATCGCCGGCCGCGGCGGGCTCCTCGCCAACGCCGGCCGCACACTCCGGCTCCGCTCGACCACTCCCCGCATCAAGAACCGATCCCGCCAAGCCGGACGATTTCGTGGTGGCCGTGGGCACGCGCATCCCGCTGAGCATGATCAACAGCATCAGCACCAAGACTGCCGCGGAAGGCGAGCGAGTGTATCTGGAAACGGTGTTTCCCATCCTGGTGAACGCGCCATGTCGTGATTCCCCCCGGAAGCTACGTTTCCGGGACCGTCACGGAAGTGAAGCGTCCCGGCCGCGTGAAGGGCCGCGGTGAGTTGTATGTCCGGTTCGATTCGCTCACGCTGCCCAACGGCGTGACGCGCGATTTTCGTGCCCGCATGGGCAGCCTGGATGGACGCGCGCCCGAGACATTGGACAAAGCGGAAGGCAAGATCAAAGGCGAGGGCGACAAAGCCGGCGACATCAAGACCATTGGCGAAGCGCGCGGGCGCGGGCGCCACCATCGGTGGCCTGGCGGGCGCCGCCGCAGGACATGCCGGGCATGGGAGCAGGCCTGGGCGCTGCCGCGGGAGCCACCGCCGGATTGTTGGCGTGCTGCTCACGCGCGGCCCCGACGCCGTTCTTGCCAAAGGCACCACCATGGAGATGGTACTGGACCGTCCGCTGGACTTCACCTTGGCCGACATCGACTTCCGAAACTCGATGCCGCGCGCAAATTCTAGCGATGGACCGGGTCCGCAACCCAGCCGCAAGCTGCAGGGCTCGCGGCCTTGGCCGATTCTTTGATCACCCCCTTAGTACCCGCGATCTAGCCAGTCACCCCGGGCTGGTACCTCTGGATTTTGATGCCGCCAGTCTATTTCCGGGCCATTCGCGCGTCCCTACAATCGAATCGTCATGGAATTTACCGATCTCCAAACTGACCTTAACGGTAGTGGTTCTGACCGCCGCGGCCCTGATCGTCTTATTCGATTACCGCAGAAAGCAGCGCCGCCACAGCCGCAACGGCCAAAATCGGCAATGCCGCGCGCCCCGAGCGTCCGGTCTTACGCTGTTCGAATCGCTCACCGCTCGAGTATTCTCCGGCGAAGAAACTGGCAGCCGAACGTCCACTCGAGCCGCTGGTGGCGACAATGACTGTTCTGCGCCTACGGCCTCAAAGCACCACAGCGCCGCCGCGCGGAGCGAGACACGTGACCGTTCAAATGACCGCGTCCACCGTGCCAGGCCCCCGGCGCCAATCACTCGACGGGTCCACTACCGGCCTTCACCATTGATGCGGCGCTTTGGGAACGCCTGGTGCCAGCATGCCCAAGCACGATTTATTGACGTCGGGCGACGAGGAATCGCAATGCTTGAAACTGCCCGCAGCATCCGGCTCCGTCGATTGACGTTGCCCCTGGCGCCTTGGATGCGAGTTATCAAGTGCTGGACAGCGAGAACCACAGCGATGCCAGGCCACGTGGCCCACGGGCATGATCCAGCAGCCAGCGCTGGAACAGCTGCTCGAAGGCGGAGAACCTTTCAGCGGCCTGGTGGTTTCCATCGGCGTCAACGAAAGCGACAGCAGCATGTGGCACAGCCAGGGCCTGATGCAATCGGTCGGCAACTACATCGCGCGGATTGCTGCGGGAAAAAGATTTCTCCTGCCGCACCGACTATGACGAATTCATCATGGTGTGCCGTGGCGAACAGGGCGCGCAATCGCAGCGCCGCTTGAATCACATTTCCGAGCGCCTGTGGGATTACCAACTGCGCGGCATCGGCGCCTGCTCCATTCTGTTCAGCTGGGGCGGCGTGCAAGTCCAAGATCAACCATTGGCCGAGGCGGTAGCTTCCGCCAGTGGATCGGATGCGTCAAACCAAGCGAGTCGGCTCTCCCTCCGGCTCGCGCAGGCGCATCGCACAGGCTGTCTGACCCACTTCCTTCTCCGGGTTACTCCAGAAGCCGCCAGTCCATTTTCAGCGGCTTCTGGAGTTTTTTTTGTTAGCGTTTGGAACATGCCCCACCGCATCGCGCTCGTTCTCGTTCTGGCCGCCTGCTGCGCGCTGGGCAAGCGCAAAGCCGAAATTGAAACACCAATATGCCGAAGTGAATGGAGTTCGTCTCCACTACGTCACTGCCGGCAAAGGTCCGTTGATCATCTTCCTGCACGGCTTTCCGGAATTCTGGTACGAGTGGAAAGACCAGTTGCCGGAGTTTGCCAAGGACCATCGCGCCGTGGCGCCGGACATGCGCGGCTACAATCTTTCGGCGAAGCCCGCGGGCGTGGATCATTACCAGATGAAGGACCTGGTGGAAGATGTCCGCGCGCTGGCCGAGCATCTGGGGTACAAGAAGTTCATTCTGGTGGGTCACGATTGGGGCGGCGGCGTGGCCTGGAGCTTCGCCATCGCGCATCCCGAGTATCTGGAAAAGCTGGTGATCATCAACTGCCCGCATCCCGCGATTCTGGCGCGCGAACTCGCCGAACAATCCCGCGCAACAGAAGGCCAGCCAATACATGCTGCTATTCCGCAGCCCGCAGGCCGAGCAGACTCTGTCGGCGAATAATTACGCGGCGCTGGTGGAAGCGGTGCTCGGCGATGGACTGAAGACCGGCGTGTTCACCGAAGCGGATAAGCAGGCGTACATCGCAGCCTGGTCGCAGCCCGGCGCGCTCACCGGCGGCTTGAATTATTACCGCGCAGCCAATTTGGGACCGCCCGCGCCCGGCGCGCCGGCAGCGCCCCCAGCCGACTCTGTCAACATGCTGGTGAAGGTTCCAACGCTCGTGATCTGGGGCGAAAAAGACACCGCGCTTGCTGACGGGAAACCTGGACGGCATGGACAAGTTCGTGCCGAACCTGACCATCAAGCGCATCCCGGACGGGTCGCACTGGGTGATTCACGAAAAGCCCGCGCTGGTGAACGGCTACATTCGCGAGTTCATTCGCTAGCCTCGACCGGCCTATCCGTTACATCTCAGCGATCGCCGTTAGACGGCCAAGTGAAAATCGGTCGGAGAGATACCTTCCGCCGTTAGTAAAACCTTTGCGACCAGCGAGGATCCACCGTTGGAGCACCGAGGCTCAGGGCTGTCTTTTGCCCTACAATGGCTTGCGTCATGAGAAATAAGACGGGGCTCGCTCGTGTTCGGTTCTTCGGCGCCGCGTTGCTCCTGGTCTTCACAGCCCTCGCCCAAAGTGCCGCGCCGTGGCCGGAGGCTGATCGCCTCTTTCATTCCGACCCGCGCTGGCTGGGTGCCGACGCGGCGTTCTCCGTGGATCTCGGCCGCGGGCGCGTGCTGTGGCTCTTCGGCGATTCATTCATCGCATCCAAGCCGGGACAAACGCGGCGGCAATCCCGGATGGCACGCAATACGGCCGCGATCCAAACCGGGTACGACCCATCGACAGCTTCCATCAAGTTCTATTGGAAAGCGCGTGGCTCGGGGTCATTTGTCCCGGACAACGGGCAGGAATGGTTCTGGCCGTCGCACGGCGTACGAATTGGCGAACGGCTGCTGCTCTTCTACAACATTGTGAAGCCCTCCGGCACGCCGGGACCATTCGGTTTCGCCGAAGATGGCTGGACCGCGTTCCTCATTACCAATCCAGATGAGGAGCCGCCGCGCTGGAAGATCCGCAAGCTCGACGTGCCTCAGAACCCTTGGCGGATACTGGTTGGGATCGCCGTCGTACGCGAGGGCGATGAGCTCTTTCTGTGGGCGGCCGATGAGCCGAAGCACGATGTCTATCTAGTGCGCGTGTCCGTCGTGGAAGCGGCCCGGGGCGATCTTGCGGCAATAGAGTGGTGGTGCGGCGAGCGGCGCGGCTGGCAGGTCCAGGATCGGATCGGCGGTCGGCCCGACCCCGTCTTCCTGCAAGGCTCCACCGAGTTCAGCGTCCACTATGACTCGGCCAGTAGGCGGTACCTGCAGGTACAGAGCGTGGGATTCGGCGGGTCCGATATCGGCCTGCGGAGCGCGGATCGACTCACGGGGTCTTGGACTCCATTGCGTAAGATCTACCGCCCGCCGGAATCCGATGGGCCCGATCCTTTTGTCTACGCAGCGCAAGGCGCGCCCAGAACTCAGAGGGGCGGACCTGATTGTGACCTATGCCGCGAATGGTAAAGACAGCCGTCTGGCTACAGACCTGACCATTTACTTTCCACGATTTGTAAAGGTGCAGCTCGGGAAGTAAGGAACAAACTCGGGGTCGACCGCGTTCCTGGCGGCGGTTATCCGGTGATGGGATGCCGGCACCGCGAGGATGATAACGAGAAAACGGAGCTTGTGTCGTGTCCATCCGCCAAGCCAGCAAAGCCAGCCGAACCGAACCGAAAAAGCCGGCGGGGATAGGTGGGCTGCCTCAAAAATAGATCCTCGACTTCTGCTCCGCATCACAGAAGTCGAGGAGAACGGGTTTGAAGAATTCGGCTGTCTTCTCCAGAGCGCCATGCACCCGTGTATTCCATGGAAATGGACTGGGGGAGAGTCAAAAGGATCTTATTATGAAACTCCACATCATTGTTTTCACATTCGTCGCGGCGGTTTCCGGTTTCACGCTTTGTCTTGAAGCCAGCAGCTCCGTCGCTGTACCGGCATTGCGGCCGGTGCGCGTAGCTACCCTCGAACCGGGTGTTGTACCGACCGGAACGCCGCTCGTCGTGCGCACCGGCGACGCCGTGCGCACGCGCGAGTATTTTCACAACACGATTTACGGAGCAACCGTGGCGCAAGACGTTCTCGACCTCGAAGGACACGTACTGATCCCCAAAGGGTCCACGGTGGAAATGGTGGTGCGATTGTTACCGTACTACGGTCCCGGAGGCGTTGGCACGACGGAACTGGCGCTCGACATCGAGGCGATCAACATCAATGGCGTGCTCTATCCGGTGGGAACCGGTGTGCGGCCGCCTTTGGCTGGCGGTCTCCGGGCGCGCCGCTATGCGGCCAATTGGGTCGGTGGCGCGGCCGTTGCACACTTTGCGACTTACGGCGACCACATCAATGTGCCCGCCAACGCACTGCTGGCGTTTCAGATCGAGGATCCGATCCGGCTGAGAAACGATCGCCGGTAAGTCGCGGCGTTTCTACCAACTGGCGACCGGCTGCACAGATCACTCTGAGTTTTTGTCGCAGGATCGGTGTGAACATCCGGTCATCACCCACGGACACGTGTGGTCGGACAAGATTCAGATCTGGGCTGCTTGGGAACCGGGGCTGCCGAAACCTCCGAGCGACGGGCCGAAGCTCGAACGTTTAGTCGTCGCTCCGAAGCTATTGATCGTCCGCAAGACCACAGAGCTGGGTTTTCGTCAAGAGCCCCAGTCAAGGCAGATGGACACTCGATTGTGTAGATCCTTCGCGCTGGAGTTCCGCCAGCACGACTTTGCGAAGATGGGTCACAGGGACCTCCTTGTGACCCACACTGCTCGCGTCAGCTGACTGCTCGTACTTTTACCCACGCGAAGCGTCCGCCGCCCAGCATTTGAGATTCGCCCCAATCCCCAGTCACTGACCTCCGTCCCGCCATCTTCGCCCCACTATCAGCAACCTAAGCCGATCCCGCCGCGCCGCCGGCCGACCCGCGTGTTATCCCGATTGCGAGGTCCCCAAAATGTCAGCTACTCCAAACACGTCCCGCTCCGCCATCAACCGCGCCAACTCCCGGCACTCCACCGGACCACGCACTGATTCCGGCAAGCAGCGTTCGTCGCTCAACGCCCTGCGCCACGGCCTAACCGCCACTTCCGCCGTCCTCCCCTCAGAAGATCAGGCAGCTTACGACAGACATCGTCGCCAGTTCTTTGACGAATACCGCCCCGCCACTCCCACTGAGAGCCAGCTCACCCAGGAACTCGCCGACACCTCCTGGCGCATCAACCGCATCCCGCTCCTAGAAGCCGCGGCCATTCTCGAACTTCACAAACATAAAGGACTTCCATACGACCCCGCTCAAGATGGGTTCGGGTTTTTTCAAAAGACGAAGTCGAAGCGTTCTCCAAACGCCTGATGCGACTAAACGAGTCCCGACCCACCAACCACAGACTCGCGTGAGCCCACTGGAATCGATAAACTGGATATCGCTCAATATGGAACTGATACGGACATTCAAATCTTGCCACGAGGCAGCCTTTCCACTGGCTGCTGTGGCGATGCTCTTTACCTTGACCGTGGCGGCGAACGCACAGTGGGACCCGTATCCATGGAAAAGAGTTCCGCGTACCGCCGATGGCAAAGTCGATTTGAAAGCCCCGGCAGTGCGCACGTCTTACGGCAAGCCCGATCTATCGGGCTTCTGGATGCCCGAAGATCCCGTCAAAAATTTGCTGAACCTGGCCGCCGACCTGAAGCCGGAGGAGGTGCCTCTTACGCCCTGGGGACGGGACGTCCTCAATCAGCGCATCGCAACCAATGGCAAGGATCACCCCGGCGTGTCTTGTCTGCCGTCCGGCATTCCGGAAAAAGACAATATCCCGGACGGCCTGAAGCTGGTGCAGACCGAAGACCTGACGCTACTCCTGCACGAATCCCGTACCATCTACCGGCAGATCTTCACGGATGGCAGGCCGCTCCCTAAGGATCCACAACCGACCTGGATGGGCTACTCGATCGGCCATTGGGACAAGGACACCCTAGTCGTGGAAACCATCGGACAGAACGGCAGGACATGGCTCGATATGCAAGGCCACCCCGGGACCGAATCGCTGCGCGTCACCGAACGTTTCACCCGGCCCAGGATCGGCCACATGGACATCGAGGTCACCATTGACGATCCGAAGGCTTATACCAAGCCGTGGACCGTCAAGCTGGCCTGGCGCCTGGAACCGGATACGGATCTCATCGAGAGTATTTGCGAAGAGAACAACCGCGACCCGGCACACATGATCGGAAAGTGAAACCAACAACCAACAACTAACAACCAACAACGCGGCTTGACTCATCTGGGATAATCAAAGAAGCAGGCGGGGTAACCCTCCTCTCCCGAAGCATCCCTTGGAAGAATCCATACTCATCCGTGGAGCGCGAGTCCACAATTTAAAGAACGTGTCGCTCGCGATTCCGCACAATCTGCTGACCGTGGTCACCGGCGTTTCCGGCTCCGGAAAATCGTCGCTGGTGTTCGACACGGTGTACGCCGAGGGCCAGCGGCGCTATGTGGAATCGCTGTCGGCTTATGCGCGGCAATTTCTGGAGCGCATGGAGAAGCCGGACGTGGACGAGATCGCGGGCATCGCTCCGCCTATCGCGATTCGCCAAAAGAACACCACGCGCAATCCGCGATCCACGGTCGCCACGTCCACCGAGATTTACGATTACATGCGGCTGCTGTACGCGCGCGCCGGCCGCAGCTATTGTCCAAAATGCGGCGATCAAGTGCTGCGCGACACCGTGGATCAGGTGGCGCAGCGGATGCTCCAGCAGCCCGAAGGTTCGCGCTGGTACGCGCTGTTTCCGGTGCGCAGCGGCGCCACCACGGAGGCGCTGCGCGATCATTTGTTCGAGCTTCGTAAGAAAGGCTTCACGCGGCTGTATCAGAATGGCCGCGTGTTCGAGTTCTCCACTCCCGAATCGCTTGCTGGATATCGATTTCAGCCAGCCGGTGTTCATTTTAGTGGACCGGTTCGTTATTTCGCCGGAGCTGCACCAGCGCATCGTGGACACCACGGAAATCTGTTATCGCGAATCCGGCGAGGTGATTTTCGAGGAAGCCACGCCGCAAAATCCGCCGCCCGCCACGTGGCGATTCAGCGAAAAATTCGCGTGCAAGCGCTGCGGGATTGAGCTGGCGACGCCCGAGCCTGGCCTCTTCAGTTTCAACAACCCCATGGGCGCTTGCCCGCGCTGCCAAGGCTTCGGGAACACCATCGATTACGATATGGACCTGGTGATTCCGAACGCCGGGCTGTCGCTCGACGAAGGCGCCGTGGAGCCGTGGACCAAGCCGCAATATGAATGGTACAGCGCGCATTACAAGAAGTCCTCGCGCGGCAAGGTGCGATGGAACGTGCCATTCGCCGATCTCGAGTCCGACGAGCAGGCGCAGCGTGGCGAAGGCGGTTCACGATTTCTTCGCGCGACGTGGAAACGAAGAAGTACAAAGTGCATGTGCGGGTGTTCCTGAGCCGTTACCGGGGCTACGCCGAATGTCCGCACTGCGGGGGTTCGCGGCTGCGCCCCGACGCGCTCAACGTGCGGATCGCGGGGAAGACCATCGCGGACTTGGTGAAGTTGAATATCGAGCACGCCTACGAATTCTTTCAGTCGCTGGAGCTGTCGCCCGAGGAATCGGCCATCGCCGACAAGATCCTGGTTGAGATCCGGCAACGGCTCAAATTCTTGAACGACGTCGGTCTGGACTATCTCACGCTGGACCGCTTGTCTTCCACGCTCTCGGGTGGTGAGGCGCAGCGCATCCAGCTTGCGACGTGTCTGGGGTCGCGATTGGTGGGCGCCTGCTACGTGCTGGACGAGCCGTCTATCGGCCTGCACTCGCGCGATACCGGGCGGCTGATTCGGATCCTGGAAGAGCTGCGCGACCTCGGACAACACCATCGTGGTTGTGGAGCACGATGCCGACGTAATGCGCGCCGCCGACCACATCATCGACATGGGGCCGGGAGCGGGCGAACTGGGCGGCGAGATCGTATTCGAAGGCTCGTACCGCCAGATTGTGGCGGATGGCGCGACCTCGCTGACGTCCCGATATTTGCGCGGCGATTTGCACGCAGCCAGCACTACCGAGAGCAGGGAAGTCGACCCCCGCAAGATGGTCAAGTTTTTCGGCGCTCGCGCTCACAATCTGAAAGGCATCGACGTCGCGATTCCGCTGAACATGATGGTTGCGGTGACGGGCGTCTCCGGTTCCGGCAAATCGACACTGGTGCACGACGTAATTTATCAGTCGCTGACCCAGCGCCTGCGCCAAGCGGCACCGGAAGGATTTGACCAGGATCAGAACCAAAATGCCGAGGAACAGAAGGCCCAGAAGGTCACCTGCCGCCGGGTGGAGAAGGCCGAGTTGGTGCGCGAAGTGGTGCTGGTGGATCAGTCGCCCATCGGCCGCACTCCGCGCTCGAATCCCGTCACCTATATCAAAGCTTTCGACTTGATTCGCGAGCTGTTCGCGTCTACCCCCGAAGCCAGAAAGCGCGGCTATAACGCCGGCCACTTTTCGTTCAACATCCCCGGCGGCCGCTGCGAGAATTGTCAGGGCGATGGCACGGTGACGGTTGAAATGCAGTTTCTCGCTGACGTGGAGCTGCTGTGCGAGGAGTGCAAAGGCACGCGTTTCAAGAGCGCCATTATGGACATCCGCTATCGCGGCCTGAACATTCACGAGGTGCTGAAGTTGACGGTGCAAGAAGCGCTGGTCTTCTTCTATGACTCGAAGCGATTGCACAGCCGGCTGAAGGTGCTGGCCGACGTCGGCTTGGGTTACGTGCGCCTGGGACAATCCGCCACAACCTTGAGCGGAGGGGAAGCGCAGCGCGTGAAACTGGCGTCGCACCTGGCGCAGGCATCCTGCGGCGGAACGCTGTTCATCTTCGACGAGCCCACCACCGGGCTGCACTTCGATGACATCGCGAAGCTCCTGGAGGCGTTCCAACGATTGATCGAGAGCGGCGGCAGCGTCCTGATCATCGAGCACAACCTGGATGTGATCCGCAGCGCCGATTGGGTGATCGATCTGGGACCCGAGGGCGGCGAGCGCGGCGGGCAGATCGTGGCCCAGGGCACTCCCGATCAAATTGCGGCAGCCAGGAATTCCTACACTGGACGATACTTGAAAGAATATGCCGCAAACGCCGCACGTTGAATCGCACTTCACTGCTTCAGAATTCGTACGCGACGTCGTCATCGGAATGGCCGATGGACTTACTGTTCCATTCGCGCTGGCGGCCGGATTGTCCGGAGCCCAGACCACCACGCGCATCATCGTCGTGGCGGGTTTGGCGGAAATCGCGGCGGGCTCCATCGCCATGGGCCTGGGCGGATATCTGGCGGCCAAGAACGACGCCGATCATTACGCCAGTGAGTTGCGGCGCGAGGAGCGCGAAGTGGAAGAGCTCCCCGAGGTGGAAGCGCATGAGGTGCTGGAAGTCTTCCAATCGTACGGGCTGACGCACGCCGAGGCCATTCCGATTGTTGACTCGCTGCGCCAGCGGCCCAAACAATGGATCGATTTCATGATGCGCTTTGAGTTGGGACTGGAACAGCCTGACCCCAAGCGCGCTCTGCGCAGCGCGAGCACCATTGCCGGAGCGTACATCGCGGGTGGTTTGATTCCGCTGGCGCCTTACATGTTGATGAGTTCGGCGTATACGGCCTTGATCGCTTCCGTGATCGCGACTATCATTGCGCTGGCCGCATTTGGCGCCGTGAAAGGGCATTACACCGGAACGTCTCCTGGATCGAGTGCTGCCCGGACGGCACTGATCGGCGGGTTGGCCGCCGCGGCGGCGTTTGGCATCGCGCGGTTGGTGTCGGCTAAATGACGATCGGGAGCCCACTAGAATTTTCTAAAAAGATTCGCTTGACGTGCGCATGACTTTGGCGGTATAAAACGAATTCCCCCATTTGGGCGTGACGGTCATGTTCGCTGGTTCAAACGATCTGCGACCATACGAAAGGGAATGCCAAACACGATGTCTGCTGCTGTAGCGGTTCTTTCCGAAACTTCCCATTCCATAGAGACTTCCTTTACGGCTGCGTCGCCGGACGAGCGATTACGTGAATTGGTTCACGAGTTGCGCCAGCCGTTGAGCTCCATCGAGGCGATTGCCTACTATCTGGAGATGACTCTGCCGGCCGGGCAGGTCCAGGCGCGTCTGCACATGACGCACCTCCAGCACTTGGTGGAAGAAGCCAACGCGATACTCGAACGCCGCGCCGGTATGGTCCGCAAACCGTACGCGCGGGCGCACTCCGCGGGCGTGCGCTAACTTCAATCCGATTCGCGATCGCGCAGCCGCTTTTCCAACTCCGCAATCTCCTTGCGAAGCTCCGGCAGGCGCGACAGATTCGCCAGCTGCTCCAGGTAATCCTTGATTGGGCGGGCGGGAGTTCCCCACACTACTTGGCCCTTGCGGATGATCTTGGACGTAGGGATTCCGCATTGGGCGCCGAGGACCGCGCCGGTCTCGATGCGCACCTTATCTGCTATTCCAACTTGTCCGGCGATCACTACGTAATCTTCCACCACCACTCCGCCGGATAATCCCGTTTGCGCTGCAATCACCACGTGCTTTCCGATCGTGCAGCTGTGCCCGACGTGCACCAGGTTGTCAAGCTTAACACCGTCCCCAATGCGCGTTACGCCCAGCGCGGCGCGATCGACGCAGGAGTTGGCTCCGATCTCAACGTCATCGCCGATCTCCACGCCCCCGATCTGCGGAAACTTCTGATAGCCGTCGGGGCCCCGCACAAATCCGAAGCCATCGGCTCCCAGGACGCAACCGGAGTGCAGTACGGCGCGATTGCCAATGCGGACGTGATCGTAGATGGTGACGCGCGGGTGCAGCAGGCAATCGGCGCCGATGCGCGTGTCCGCTCCTATGGTGCAGCCCGAACCGATACTGGTGCGCTCGCCGATTCGAACTCCCGGGCCGATCACCGCGTACGGTCCGATGGCGGCTGATGATGCGATCACGGCGTCCGGCGCGATCACCGCCGTGGGGTGCGCGCCCGGAGTCATTGGCGGCGGAGGATAGAGCAGCCCGATGACATTGGCGAAGCCGGCGCGTGGATCCTCAACGCGAATCAACGTGCGGCCCGAGGGAAATTCGTGGGTTACCAAAAGGCAACCCGCGAGTGATTGATCGGCCCGCGCCGCCGCTTTACTGCTCCCGACAAAAGCAATCTCCCGCTGACCGGCGGATTCCAGCGCAGCGGCACCGGTAATTTCGAGATCGCCCGCGCCTTCAAACCTGGCCTTCAGATGCCTGGCGATTTCATCGACCCGCATTATTGCTTAAACCGGTTGGACAAATAATTCAGAATGGCATCACGATCTTGAGCCTTAACCTGAGCGCCCCACCCGGTCATTTTGTTGATCTCGCGGTCCCACTGCGCGCCGGTCAGGCGCTGTTGCTGCATCATGTGCTCATCATGGCAAGCGAAGCAAGCGGCCTTGTAGCCATCCGGATAGGCTGCTTCCGGAGCTGTCGTTTCGGCGGCACTCGGTGGGGCTTGCTCCGAGATCGTAACAGCGACTGGCTGCGCTGTGTTCCATAGATAGCCATTTGGATTCCAGGTCTGATCGAGCGGCTGAGTCTGGCCAGCCATATTCGTCGCACGGGAGATGAGCGTGTATTTGCCCTCGGCCGGCTTCCAATCGTATTGCCAAATGCGCCACCCGTATTTCGTCTCCCGGCCGGCTAGCTTGGCGCGCTTCCAACTCTGTCCGCCGTCGGTGGAGACATCCACCTTGCTGACCGGTGATGTGTTGGACCAGGCCGTGCCTTGGACGCGCACTGATCCTGGCTTGGCCCACCCAGCGGGAACGGCGATAACCGACTTGACGTTGAGATCGGTGACCGGCACCATCTCGGACGCGTCCACGGCTGTGCCCGGGGCAATCGGGTGCGTTGGATGGCGGTAAGCCGACTTCACCCAAAAGCCTTCGAATTCATGATGGAGCACTTCGATGTGCTGCAGCCATTTCACCCACGAGTCGCCCGCCCATCCCGGCGCGATTACCCGCAACGGAAATCCATGCTGCACGGGCAAAGCCTGGCCGTTCATTTCGTAGGCCAGCAACGTATCCGGATGGAGCGCCTTGGCGGTGGGAATCGTACGCTGAAAATCGGGCATCTTGGCCAGCGGGACATCGGCGCCGTCGAACAGAATCTGTGTAGCGGAACTTTTGATGCCGGCCTTTTGCAGGACGTCTCGCAGGCGCACCCCGGCCCATCGCCCATTGCCGACGGAGCCGAAGGCCCACTGCGCGCCGGGAAGGTGCGGCTGGTAGAACTTCCTTCCATTGCCGGCGCACTCCAACACGCCGACCAGTTCCACGCGCGGCAACTTTTTAAGATCGTTCATCGTCAGCGTCATGGGCCGTTGGACTACGCCATCGATCTTCAGGCTCCAATCGGCCAGGTTTACCTTGGGCGTATAGGTATGACAACGGACAAAGAATCGATCAATCGGAGTGATCCACTCGGTGAAGCCATCCAGCGGCATTTCGAGATCTTCCGGCCGCGGCGATAGTACGTTCATCCGCGACAAATCTGCCTGATCGGCCGCCCGCATGACACGGGGAAGCACCGCCGCGGCCGCGCTAACAAGCAGCATGCGCCGGCTGATGGAGCTTTTCTCGTTCACCCTTGTATCATACAAGCTTATGCCCCAAACTTATGCCAGTTGATCCGTCGGCCTCCGTGGCCACGACCGCGCGTGTTCATCCCGAAGCGAGCATCGGTCCCGGGGCCAGCATCGGCGAGTTCGCGATCGTCGAACAGGACGTGGTGATCGGAGCGCTCTGCCGTCTGGAACCGTACGTTTTCGTGAAACGCTGGACCACCCTAGGCGAGCGCAACCAGATCTCCGCTGGCACCGTGCTCGGGACCGATCCGCTCGACAAGAACTTCACCGGCCAACGCAGCTACCTGCGAATCGGCGACGGCAACATCATTCGCGAGCACTACACCATCTCGCGGGGCACTGAGCCCGAGAGCGTTACAACGGTCGGCAATGACAACTACATCATGACGTCCGGGCACATCGCGCATAATTGCGTGATCGGAAACAATTGCGTAATCGCGAGCTGCGCCTTGGTGGCTGGGCATGTTCACGTGGAAGATCAGGCGTTCATCTCGGGCGGCGTGGTGATTCACCAATACTCGAAGATTGGGCGGCTGGCGATGGTCGGCGGCAATTCGCGCGTGAACCTGGACCTTCCGCCGTTCTTTTTGTACACCGATTTCAACGCGCGGCCGAACGGGTTGAACGTGGTAGGACTGAAGCGCGCCGGATTTACCACTGACGAGATTGCCGCTCTCAAATCGGCGTATCGGATTCTGTATCGGTCCGGGCTGAAGCTGAAGGATGCACTCGCGCGGATTGCCGAGGAACTGGACACGGAGCATACGCGGCATCTGGTGAAGTTTGTCGAGAGCAGCGAACGCGGAATTTGCCGGGAATGATGGCTAATCGCGTACAAGATTTATTGAAGGTGACACGAGCGCAATTGAAGGCCGTCGCGGACCCGGAGTTTGCCGCTGGGGTGCGCCGGTTTTTCAAGGAGCCGGTGCAGCCGCACGGAGTCCCGGCGCCGCAGGTTCGCGAGGTGGCGCGCTTGGCCTACCGCGAATTAAAGCAGTGGCCGGTGGCCGAGCGCGATCGATTCGTCACGGAACTGTGGAGTAGCGGCGTGCTGGAGGAGGGCAGTGTGGTCTGCTACGTCTACCGGCGATTCGCCAAGTCCTGTGACCAGCGTGAGTTTCGGATGTTCGAGAACTGGTTGGACCGCTACGTAACGAACTGGGGGCATTGCGACGGCGTCTCGACATGGCTCATCGCGGCATCCATCGCGAATCGGCCGGAGTTGGTGACCAAACTGGCGAGCTGGACCAAATCGAAGAATCGCTGGAAGCGGCGAGCGGCGGCGGTTTCACTGATCTACGAAGCTAAGCGCGGCCGAAACACGGAAACGATCTTTCAAATTTGCGGTCTGCTGCGCGACGACACTGACGACTTGGTGCGGAAGGGCGTGGGGTGGCTGTTGAAGGAAACGTATCCGAAGCGGCCGCGCGAGGTGATCCGATTCCTGGATAACTGGAGGCCGAGCGCGCCCCGCCTGGTGCTGCGCCTGGCCGCCGAGAAGATGACCGCCGCGCATCGCGAGTGGCTGCTCAAAGGGTGATATTCAATCGGCGGACGCTTTGCGGATCGAGAGATGCCAGCATCTCGCGCGCAGTTTTCCCAGTCGCCGGATGCCGAAACTCAGGAGCGATTTCCGAAAGAGGCTCCAGCACGAAGCGCCGCTCGGCCATGCGCGGGTGCGGCACTTGAAAGCTCCGCCGTAGCGATGACGCTGCGGCCGTAAAACAAGATATCGATGTCGATGTTACGCGGGCCTTTTGGCGTCACGCGCCGGCGCCCCATTTCGCGTTCGATATTCTGAACGCCCGCCAACAATTGGAGAGGAAACAGATCCGTGTTCACCTCCACGACAGCGTTCAGGAACCAAGGCTGATCGCGCAAGTCCCGCGGCTCGGTCTCATAGATAGACGAGCGGTGCACTACGCGGACACCAGCGGATTCCATGCGCTCCAGCGCTTCGCGGAGGTTGGCTTCGCGGTCGCCAAGGTTTGAGCCCAGGCCCAGATACGCCGTTTTCAAAACAGGTTGCTCTGCGAGCTTCGCCGCGCGCGCGGGATCTTGAAATACTCGAACGCCCGATCAGTCCCGACGCGGCCGCGCGGAGTGCGGTCGATGAAACCGAGCTGCATCAGGTAAGGTTCGTAGACCTCTTCGATGGTGTCGGCTTCTTCGTCGATCGAGGCTGCTATCGTATTCACTCCCACCGGCCCACCGCCGTATTTCTCGAGCAGCGTCAGCATGATCTTCTGGTCGATCTCGTCCAGGCCGTAGCGATCCACTTCCAGCAAATCCAGGGCGCTGGTGGCCACGCGCAAATCGATGTGCCCTTCGGCACGAACCTGCGCGTAGTCCCGGACGCGGCGCAGCAAACGGTTGGCGATGCGCGGCGTCCCCCGGCTGCGGCGCGCGATCTCCTCGGCGCCGTCGGGATCCACCGTGACATTGAGCAGCTTGGCGGAGCGCTGTACGATGGCCTTGAGTTCGGCTACGCCGTAATGATTGAGGCGCAGCACCAGGCCGAAGCGCCCGCGCAAGGGAGCGCTCACCAGACCCCTGGCGCGTGGTGGCGCCGATGGCGGTGAAGTGTGGGATTGCGATGGAGTGCGTGCGCGCGCCCGGTCCTGTTCCAATCAGGATGTCCATGCGGAAATCCTCCAGCGCGGCGTACAGGATTTCCTCCACGTCGGGAAGCAGCCGGTGAACCTCGTCGATGAAGAAGACCTGGCGCGGGCGAATATTGGTGAGAACGCCAGTGAGGTCCAGCTTCTTTTGCAGGATCGGCCCGGAGGTCTGCTCGAATCCCACGCCCAGTTCGCCGGCAATGATGGTAGCGAGTGTCGTCTTGCCAAGGCCGGGCGGCCCATAGAGCAAAACGTGATCCATGGCCTCGCCGCGCCTTTTGGCGGCCTCGATGGCGATCGAAAGGTTTTCCTTGAGATTGGATTGGCCAGTGAAATCGGCCAACCGGGTGGGACGCAGAGCGGCTTCGAATTGGCGCTCGCCTTCCAGCGGCGAGGGAGATGCGATTCCGGTTTCGCGCATGTGTTCTAGTGCTATCGCACCAGCTCCAGCGCCTTGCGGAACAGCGGCTCGAAAGCAGAACCCGGTTCCGCGGCTTTGGCTTTGCGCACGGCGGCCTCGGCGGCGGCTCGCTGGCAGCCCAGATTGAGTAAGGCGGAAAGCACGTCATGATCGATTGCGCTCAGCGCCGGCTCAGTTCGCGACGAAACGGCTGGCAGTGCGCCGCCTCCCAGACCCATCCAACTTATCCTTCAACTCCAACACCATGCGCTCGGCGGTCTTTTTCCCGACGCCCGGGATGCGCACCAGTTGCTCGACGTGTCCGCCGCGAATCGCGTCGATGATGGTGAGCGCCGCCAGGCCGGACAACACCTTGATGGCAAGCGCGGGTCCGATGCCGCTCACCGAAATGAGCTTTTCAAACAGCGCCTTCTCATCCGTCGTCAGGAAGCCGAACAGCGCCAGCGCGTCTTCCCGAACATGTGTGTGAATGTGCAGGGCGACTTCGGCGCCGTTGTCGGGCAGCGCCGAAAAGGTGGAGATCGGAATCACAACGTCATAGCCGACACCCGACGTGTCGATAATGATTTGGTTGGGATGTTTCTCGAGCAGCTTGCCGCGCAGGAAAGCGATCATGTCTCAGGGCTATTATGCGCGATCCCCGGTTGCGGCGGAGGATCGGGTGCCAAAAGGATCCGCAGCGTTGCGCGGCAACGTGAATGAGAATCGTGAGCCTTTACCCACCTCCGATTCCACCCAAATGGACCCTCCGTGCCGCTCCACGATCTTCTTGCAAATGGCCAGTCCGATTCCGGTTCCGGGATATTCGTGGCCGTGCAGCCGCTTGAAGATGCCGAAGATCTGCGCCTGATATTCGGGTTGAATTCCGATGCCGTTGTCCTCCACCGTGAACACCCATTGTTGATCCTGTTCCAATCCAGTCACTTTGATGCGCGGTGGCTGTTCCGACCGGTATTTCAATGCATTGCCGATCAGGTTCTGAAACACTTGCGCCAAATGCAGGGGATTGGCTGTCACTACGGGAAGCTGTCCGAGCGAGATCAAAGCGTGGGTTTCGGTGATCGCACTTTGCAGATTCGTGATCGCATCGCGAACCACTCCATCCGCGCGCACCGGCTCGATCGCCGGTTCGGCCACTTCGCCCGCTTGCGAATATTCGAGCAGAGCCTCCACCAGGTCGTGCATCCGGCTGCGCGCCCGCAACCGCCAGGTCGATGAGTTGTTCAGCTTCCCCGTCCACCTGTCCGGTGTATCTTTTGCGCGCGAGTTGCAGGCAGGTGGCTACGGTGCGCAAGGGCTCCTTCAAATCGTGCGAGGCGGCATAGGCGAATTGCCGCAAATCCTGATTGGTTCGCAGCAATTCCTGGTTTAAGCGCTGCGTTGTTTTTCCGAGCGGTGGCGCTCCGAAATGTCGCGAAACACCAGCACCGCTCCGACGACCTTCCCTTGTGGGTCGCGGATGGGGCCGGCGCTGTCGTCGATGGGTAACTCGGCGCCATCGCGAGAGATCAGCACGGTATGATTCGCGAGACCGCCGATGACGCCTTCGCGCAAAGCCCTCAGCGCGGGATTCTGGGCCGGTCTGGCGCGTTTCCTCATTAACAATGGAGAATACGCTTTGGAGCGATTGTCCTTCCGCCTCGGCTTGCTTCCATCCGGTCAGCTTCTCGGCCACGCTGTTCATGAAGGTCACCCGGCCGGATTCGTCGGTTGCGATGACGCCATCTCCGATGCTGGTGAGCGTGGTATGCAACAAGTCGCGGCTCGCGGTAGTTCGGTGGTTGGCGGCCTCGAGATCGACAATCAAGTGGTCGCGCTCAGCGGTGGCGCGGCCGATATCGAAAGTGGCCAGTAGCAGAAACACAAATAGCACCACTCCTCCGAACTAAAGCGTCAGGCGCGCTTTCGATCCCTCCTCTTGCCGTTCGCGAATGCCTTGCTGCAGGCCCTTGATAGACTTCGTTCCGCAGATCCGCGCCAACTTTGCGAATCTCATCCATGGTCCGTTTGCCGCGGTTGGTCTCCACCTCGTTGAGCGCGGCTTGGAATCCTTCGCTCTGGCGAAGGGCGACGGTCTTCTGCAACTCGGCGCAGCTTTTCGGAAATCAAACCATCCAGCGCGGCCACGCGGGCGCGCAGCGCGGCGTCATCCGCTACCAAGGCGCGCAGGTTGCTCAACTCCGGCGGAAGGGCTGTGATGGCCTGATCGTATACTTGCCCAGATATTCGGGATTGCCCGTCAGCACGAACCCACGCTGGCCGGTCTCGGCATCCGTGGTGTGGGCCAGTACCTGCTCGATCTGTTGCAGAACCGCGCGCCCGTGCTGCACTTGGGGCGCGCTGCGTTGAAATGTCACCCAATCCTGATAGGAGACCGCGCTGACAACCAAGAGAATCAGCAACGCCCCGGCGAGATACCACCGGTCCGGTCTTCGAATACGCCGCAAGTCCGCTCCCGAAGCGAGCTTCCGACGAAGCTCGATGTCTAATTAGGGTCCTAGGAGCAGCGTAACAAAATCGCGGCCGCGCGGGCGTACAGTAAATTCATGGCCCGCCGCCGTTTCTTCGTGGATGCCGTGCAGTCGGGCCGAGCGCGGATTACCGGACCGGATGCCCACCACTTGACGCGCGTGTTGCGCGTGGAGCCGGGACAGCAGTTCGAAATTTCCGACAATCACAGCGTCTATCTGGCCGAAGTGGAGACGGCGCGCAAGGACCTGGTATCGTTTGCTGTCCAGGAGCGGTTGGCGACGCCTGACCCGCAAGTCCGCACCACGTTGCTGGCCTCATTGGTCCGCTTTGAGCGCTTCGAATGGATCATCGAGAAGGCTACCGAGTTGGGGGTGGAACAGATTATCCCGCTGGAGACCGAACGCACTGAGAAGGGATTGCGAATGGCCTCCGAGAAACGCTCGGTGAGATGGAATCGGATCGCGAGGGAAGCGAGCGAGCAGTCGCGGCGCGCGCGATTACCTGAGATTCAGGCTGCCGTTGGCTTGGCGCACGCTCTCGCGAGCGAGGCCGATTACCGCTATTTGCTCGAGGAAGCCCGAGGTGCCCAAGGTGCCCCTCCGCCGATACTGTCGGCCATTCCGGCGTCTCGGCGGGCGGGTGATCGCGTGGCGTTGTTGCTGGGTCCAGAAGGCGGCTGGACCGATCGCGAGCGCGCTCTGATCCCAAGCGCCGGCTGGTGCGCGGTTTCGCTCGGCTCCCAGATTCTTCGCGCCGAGACGGCCGCCATCGCGGCACTGGCGATCGTCAACGCAGCTTGGAGTGCTGTATGACCAAAGCGGACCTATTCAAATTCATGGCCGGGCACAAACTCGGAGTTCTCGGAAGCATTTCTCTTGACGGATCTCCGCAATCGGCGCTGGTTGGCATCGCCGTGACGCCCGAGTTGGAGATCATCTTCGATACGGTGGCGAGCTCGCGCAAGTACGGCAATCTGCTTGCGAATCCCGTGGCGTCTTTCGTAGTCGGCCTCGGCGACAAATCGACCGGGGAAGTCACTGTTCAATTCGAGGGCGAAGCATTTCATCCCTTGGGCGCGGAGCTTGCACGATATCAGCAGGTGTACTTCGCTGCGTGGCCCGAGTGTCGCGATCAGCTGAGCTGGCCGGGTATCGCGTACTTTGTAGTGCGGCCGAAATGGATCCGCTATAGCGATTACGATCAGCAGCCGCCGCTGATCGAGGAGTTCAGGTTCTAAGGGCGTCCTGTGTGGGGCAGTCCCCCTGGACTGCGCGGGACGCCCTCGTCCCGCTTATGATCGCCGATCTCGGACTTCGAGAAAGCTTGAGGAGGCCCGATCAGGGGGTCGGCCGCGGGCGAGGGCGCCCGCCCCACCATGAGCCGGACTCTTCTTAGATCCCGACCACGGCCGCGCTCACCGGTTTTGAGCCGACCGGGATCAGCATGAACAACGGGCCCTTTTTCCACCGGGCAGCCGTCACATTCGCGATGCGAATCACCGCCATGTCACCCGACGCCTGGTTCAGCACCAGCGCGTATTGATCGTCGGGGGTGATGGTGATCGAGGACGGCTCCGCGCCCACCGGCGTCACCGCAAGGACTTTGCCGGTTTCAATGTCGAGGATGCTTACATCGGCGGACTTTGGGTTCGCCACGAACAGGTAGCCTGGAGATGTTGACGCCGCCATCGCGCCGGGGTTGTGACCAGCGAGCACAGTCTGGCCGATTTGCGGCGTGTAGTAAGGGTAAACCACCACCACTCCGTCCATCCCCTCACCGGTAACAAACACTTGGCCGCCGTCGGTTTTAAAGCACAGATGATCCGGCCGTACGCTGAGCGGCAGGTTCACCATCAGGCGGCGCCTGGGGACGTCGTAAATGGACAGCATGCGTTGGCTGACGTTGGCCGCGAGCAGTTGCTGGGAATCCAACTGCGCGCGCGCGGCATCGCCGTGCGGCGGCTGAAATCGAACCAGCCCGATTTCGCCGGTGGTGCGCATAGGAGCAAAGGCGCTGCGATTCCGGACGTCCACGAAGGTGATGGAACATCCGGCGCCGGAGCTGATGGCGATGCTGGTTTCGTCCGGGGAGATGTCGAAATCGGAGGGGTCGTCGGCGAGCGGAAGAGTCCAGTTGATACGCAACGGATCGAGCGATACGCGCACCAATTGCCGCGGTTTCCGGCAGAGGACGTAAATGGCGTCGGCTCCTTGAGCGAATCCGGGCGACAGGCGCATCTCCAAAGCCTGGCTGGCCACTTGCAGCTTGCGCGAAAAGGTCAGGCTCCCGGTGAGAATTTCATGGATGGTGCCGGTATCCGGCGTGAGCGCATACACGCGGTCCAGCTTCGGATGCGCCAGCACGGCGGTGGGGGAACCGTCGATGCGGATGTGACGGGCCACGGCGAAAACTTGAAGATCCACTGCGGCGATCGCGCCGCCCTCCTGGTTGGCGACGAAGGCATAGCCCGGAAACCCGCGCACCTTGGCGTGGCGTCCGCAAGCGGCGAGCGCCCCGAGCCCGCCGGCGAGTCCACCGAATGCAAATGTCCGCCGCGTCAACATGTACATTGATTCTGCCACAGCGTCGGGCCCAGGACGGGTGTCGCGGCTTACAGTGTTCGCTGAAATAATTGATGCAGGACGTTGAGTATGCTACGCTTTTGGTGGATCGTCGGAGCGCCTCCCGCTGTAACCTCTGCACCACTGGAAAAATGCGTGTGGCAAAGCCTATTCGCGCGAGTTGAAAGAACCGGAAGAGTCTCTACATGAACCTGCGTTCGTTGTTTAGCTTGTTCTCGTCGGATCTGGCCATCGATCTTGGGACCGCCAATACGCTGGTTTACGCCAAAGGCAAAGGCATTGTTGTGAACGAGCCTTCCATTGTGGCCATCAATAAGACCAACGGCGAGGTGGAGGCAGTGGGCAAAGAGGCCAAGGAGATGCTCGGCCGCACGCCCGGCAACATCGTGGCGATCCGCCCGATGAAAGACGGCGTCATCGCCGATTTCAAGGTCACCGAGCGCATGCTCAGCTACTTCATCCTGAAGGCGCACGGCCGCAAGGTGCTGGTGCATCCCCGCATCGTGATCGGCGTTCCCAGTGAGATCACGCAGGTGGAAAAGCGCGCTGTGATCGACTCCGCCTATCGCGCCAAGGCGAGCGAAGTGCACCTGGTGGAGCAGGCCATGGTGGCGGCCATCGGCGCCGGGCTTCCGGTGACCGAGCCCTCCGGCAACATGGTGGTCGACATCGGCGGCGGCACCACCGACGTCGCCGTCATCTCGCTTTCCGGCATCGTCTATTCGCGCTCGGTACGCGTTGCCGGCAACGCCATGGACGAAGCCATCATGCAGTATCTGAAGCGCAAGTATAACCTGCTGATCGGCGAGCGAACCGGCGAGGCCATCAAGATTCAGATCGGCTCGGCCTATCCTTTGGACCGGCCCCTGACGATGGAAATAAAAGGGCGAAATTTGATCGAGGGCGTGCCGAAAACGCTGACCATCGACGATAGTGAAATCCGCGAAGCGCTGTCGGAATGCGTGGCCACCATCATGAACGCCATCCGCGTGGCGCTGGAGCGGACGCCGCCCGAGTTGAGCGCCGACATCAGCGACCGCGGAATTGTTTTGACCGGAGGCGGCGCGATGTTGAAGAATTTAGATAAGCGCATTCGTGAGGAAACCGGTCTGCCGGTATCGATCGCCGAAGACCCGCTGGCGAGCGTGGTGCTGGGTACCGGAAAGATGTTGACGGACTTCAAATTGCTCCGTAGAGTAGCGATCGAGTGAGCAAGCACCGCTTGCTTACGTGCGCGGCTCTGAGTCGGTGCGTCTTAGCTACCGTAGACGGTGCAGCCATGTAACTTTATGGATTTCTTTCTCAGCCGCTACCGCCACCTCACAGTTCTGTTGATCGTGATCGCGGCGCAGTTGCTGCTGATTGCCTATCAGGTTAGGACCAATCGAGATGTTCCGCTTGATCCGTGTTTGGGCTGTCACCGCCGTCACGCCCGTCGAGCAGGGTCTCGAATTGGTCCGCCGCTACACCTGGGGCTTCGTCGAAGACTACTTCGTGCTGTTAGACGTCCACGGCGTAGAACGAGAAGCTGAAGCGCGAAAACGGCCAGCTCAAGATCGAAAACAACTACTCTGAAAAACGAGCTGGCCACCGCCGACCGCGCCCGCGCATTGAGCGTGTTTCAGGCGCGATCGCCGTCGAAAACCGTGGCAGCGCGAGTTATCGGCAATGGCACGGGGGCCAACTCGAAGGTGGTGTTCGTCGACCGGGGATCCACCAGCGGAGTGGAAAGCGGCATGGCGGTGGTGACGCCGGATGGTATCGTCGGCAAAGTGGTGGATGCGTATCCCACTGCTTCTCTGGTGATGCAGATTATCGACCCGACATTCGCGGCGGGCGTGATTTCTCAGAAGAATCGAGTACACGGCACGCTCAAAGGACAAGGCCACGCGGAATGTTTGGTGGACTATGTCCAGAACGAAGAGCGCGTCGATGTCGGCGAGTGGTTTTACACCTCCGGCGACGACCGTATTTTCCCCAAAGGCTTTCCGGTGGGCCAAGTCGCCGCGGTGCAAAACGGCAAGACGTTCAAAGAAATTTATCTCACGCCCAGCGGGATGCAGGGCGGCGCTGAAGAGGTCCTGATCGTTCTCCAAGGCGTCCACCAGGAGGTGCCGGCCGGGGAACTGGCGGCTCCCGGTTATCGCATTCTGCCGCTGCCGCCCGATGCAGTGGGCCAAACTCCGCAGGGTGCTCCGCAGCCGGGACTCATTGGCTACCGATGCCGACCGCCTCCGGGCGATTTATAAGCAGGCCGGCGAGGATCAAAAGCACGTGTTTGGCGAGGGCGTGCCGGGATCGAAGCCTCCCGATTTTACGAAGATTCCTTCGGTGCATGGCGTGCCGCCTCCCGCGAACGGCGTGCCTGCGGCCAGCGCCGCTCAGCCGAGCAATGGGACTGCCGCTGCCGCTTCGGGAACGGGCGCCCACGCGCCCCCCCCAGTGCCAAAGCCGAAACCGGCGGGAGCGAGTGGGCAGACCGATGACGAACCGCCCGGTGTGGCGCCGGCGCAGGTTCCCAAAGCGCAATCGCCGTATGCTCCGCGGAGGACCGTTCCGCCGCCCGTCACACCTGGTAACCTCAACCCGCCCAGTAACCCTAGTAACCAATGACCGAGTACACCGAGCATCTGTTGCGCGAGTCCCCGCGCAAGGACGCGGCCGGCCGATTTCGGTTCGTTTGGCTCGTGGTGATCCCGCTGGTGGCCGTGCTGTCGCAGGTCTACGTCCCGCGCTTTGTCCCGTTTCTCGCCTATCTGGAGCTGCCGCTGCTCATCACCGTGCATTTCGCGCTGAGCCGCCGGGGGCCGATTCCGGCGCTGTTTTATGGGATGTTCATCGGCCTGGTGCAGGACTCTTTGTCGCGCCAGCCGATCGGCATGTACGGGATCGTCAAGACGCTGGTGGGATACTTCGCCGCCTCCGTCAGCATGCGCTTCGACGTTCAGAACCCGGTGGTCACTTTCATCCTGGCATTCTTCTTTTACTTCTTCCATCAGTTCTTCTATTGGGTTTTGGCGCGCGCGCTATTGGGCGAGATCATCACCTTCGATGTACAGCAAAATCTGATTTTTGGGCTCTTAAACGCAGCCGTGGCGCTGCCGCTGTTCCGCATTTTAGATAAACTAAAGGTGGGTAGCTGAACTCGGAATGGGACTGTGAAACTTCATCTCGGGCGTGAAGACGGGCCAGCCTCCGCGAATCAGCTTTTGCGCGATGACGCCAAGTTCGCGGCGCCCAAGATCGCGTTTTTTCAGTACCTTACCGTCGCCGTCTTTCTGTTCCTGATTACCGGCTTCTGGGACTTGCAAATTCGCAACCCGGAGGTGTACCAGGAACGCGCGCTGGAGAACAGCGTCAAGTCCATTCCGGTGCTGGCCCCGCGAGGCAAGATCCTGGACCGCGACGGACGGGTGATCGTCGACAACCATTCCTCTTTCAGCCTGTACCTATCGCGCGAAAACCTGAAGATGGAGCATCTGCGGCCCATCGCGGAAGGTTTGAATCTCGATTATGACGCCCTGGTGGCTCGCGTCCGGCGATTTCAGTCGCGCGGCGCCCCCCAGTACGAGCCGATCGCGATCAAGGAAGAACTAACGCCCGGCGAGCTGGCGTTTGTCGATTCGCACAAGGATGCAAATACGTTCCCGGAGCTGGAAGTGGTCCACGTCCAACACCGCTTGTATCCCCGCGACGGCTTGGCCGCGCACGTCATCGGCTACGTCGGCGAAATCAGCGAAGCCGAGTTGAGCACGCCTGAATTCGCTAATTTCCACCAGGGCGACGTGATCGGCAAGGACGGCATTGAGCGCCAGTACAACGATCAACTGATGGGCGTGGACGGGCAGCGGCGCGTGGAAGTGGATAGCTTCGGTAACGAGCGCCACATCCTGGACGACAAGGAAGCCATCCCTGGCAAGAACGTGCAACTGACCATCGACCTGGATCTGCAGGCCGTCGCCGAGTTGACCCTGGAGAATCGCCGCGGCGCGGTGGTGGCACTCGACCCGCGAACCGGCGAAGTGCTGGCGATGGTGAGCCGGCCTGCGTTCGATCCTAATCTGTTTGCGGGACGCATCCGATCGAAGGACTGGAAAGATCTGTTGGATAATCCCGACCATCCGCTGTTGAATCGGGCCATTCAGGCGCAATTGGCGCCAGGTTCCACGTTCAAGCCCATCATGGCGCTGGCGGGTCTCGAAACCGGAGCCATCGACGACAATTTCCACATCAGCTGCCCTGGAGGCGCATCGTTTTACGGCCGATTCTTTAAGTGCTGGGGCAGGCATGGGACAGTCGGCGTACACGAAGCTCTGGTGCATTCGTGCGATACATTCTTCTACAACGTTGCGAACCGGATGGACATTGACGACATCGCGCACTATGCCGAGATGGTCGGCTACGGGCATAAGACCGGGATCGACTTGCCGCATGAAGCCGAGGGCGTGGTTCCTTCCCGGCGTTGGAAGATTCGCAATTTCCGAGAGAAATGGTATCCCGGCGAGAACATCTCGGTTGGAATCGGTCAGGGAGCAACCACGGTAACGCCGCTACAAATGGCGGCTGCGATCGGCGGAATCGCGGTCGGCGGGATGTGGTTTCAGCCGCACATGATCGCTGAAGCGCGCCTGCTGCCTGCGCGCCGCGGCGAAGTGAACCTGGAGAATATCCGGAAGGTCATCGACGGAATGTTCGGCGTAGTGAATGAAGCCGGTGGTACGGGCGGGCGCGCCAAACTCCCCGGTATCGAAGTATGCGGCAAGACTGGGACCGCTCAGCTGGCGTCCAACGACTTGTTGAAGGGCACTTCGTACGGTCTGACGCATAAAGACAACGCCTGGTTCGTCGGCTTCGCGCCGCGCGAAAACCCCGAGATCGTGGTGGCTGCGCTGTTCGAGAGCGGCGAACACGGACAACTGGCGGCGCCTATCGTGCGCGATGTCATGAAGGCCTATTTCGACAAGAAGGCGCGTCTGACGCAGCCCCAGCCGCAAATCGCGCGTATTCCCACGGATCTGCTGCAACGGCCGCCGCTTCCGGCATCGGCTTCGGCTTCTTCGGGCGCCGCCGCGAACCAGTAATATGCCGGCGCACCGCTCGATTCGCGACTTCGATTGGCTGATGCTGGTCCTGGTGGTCGCCATCTGCGCTCTCGGCGTGCTGCAAATCTTCAGCGCGACCCGAGACACGCGCTTCGCCGAGGCCTGGTGGAAGCAAGCCGTCTGGATTCTCGCCGGGTTCGTCGCGCTATGGATCGGGACCCTGATCGACTATCACACTTTGCTCGGGCAAGCCTACGTTTTTTATGGCCTCGCGGTGGTGACTCTGGTCGCTACGTTCGTCCTCGGAATGACGGCCTTCGGCTCCCGGCGCTGGATCGGCACCGCTGCTTTTCATCTCCAGGTCTCCGAATTCGTTAAACTGGTAGTAGTCCTGTTAGTGGCTCGATATCTGTCGGAGCTGAAGGGCGAGCAGTTGGAGCTGCGGGATTTGCTCAAGCTGGCTGGCCTGGTGGGCTTACCGATGATCCTGGTAATGATTCAGCCGGATCTCGGTACGGCTTTGACGTTCGTCCCGATCCTGGGGGTTGGGGTGTTCCTGGCGGGTTTTCGTTGGCAGTACGCAGTGGCGATTCTGGTGCTGGTAGCAGTGGCGGCGCCGATGGCCTATTGGGTGGTGTTGAAGGATTATCAGCGGCAGCGTGTGGTAAGTTTCCTGGATCCAAGTCAAGATCCCAAGGGATCGGGGTACCAAGTGATCCAGTCGAAAATAGCGGTGGGTTCTGGCGCGCTCTGGGGGCGCGGAGTTACCAAGGGTACCCAAACGCAAGGACGTTTCTTGCCGGTATCGCAAAAGGATTTTATCTTTTCGGCCTTCGCCGAAGAGCACGGGTTCGTGGGCGTCATCGTGGCGCTCGGGTTGTATTTTTTGTTGCTGATGCAGATCGTTCAAAACGCCCAAACGGCGTCCGACAAGTCTGGAATGATGATCTGCATGGGCGTCGCGTCATTGTTGTTGTTTCACGTGTTGGTGAATGTCGGAATGGTGGTGGGACGGATGCCGGTGACGGGCATTCCGCTACCGCTGATGAGTTCCGGCGGATCGAATATTGTAGCGATGTTTTTAATGCTGGGGCTTGTGAACAATGTCCGGCTCCGGCGATTTGTGAACTGAAGCGGGCCGGGAGACGGCCGGTTTTCCAGAAGATTGAGGGTGCAGCGAGTTTGATTCAGCTGTGAGGTCTCGCGTCCGGACCGGCAGTTGGATTGGTCGCGGAGTCCGCAGCGGCGGCCTCGGCGATAAGGTGTTCGAGAGCGGGTTCTCCACCTTGCAAGGCTGAAAGATTTTACGTTCGTACGCCGGGACAACGGTCCTTTGGATCACCCGGACAGCGAATGGATGGTGTCGCCCTCTAGCTTTCGGAAGCCCCCGTTCCCGCCATGAACTGAGGAGCATCCATGAGCAAGGAATTAGTGATCTCGGCGAATCGCCACGAGATCAAGCTGGGAATTCTCGAAGACGACCAGCTAGTCGAGGTCTTCTTCCAGCGCGCCAACGAGTACTCACTCGCTGGCAGCATTCATAAAGGGCGTGTCACGCGCGTTTTGCCGGGCATGCAGTCGGCCTTCGTCGACTTGGGGTTGGAGCGCGACACGTTCCTCTATGTCTCCGACTTTGCGGACGACGCCGAGGATTTCGACCGGGTTTCAGTGGCTCGGGAAGCGTCCAGCCGTGAACAATCGAGTCGTGAGCCTCAGCGCGGCGGCCGGGGCCCGGCCCCCGATCGAACGCCTGCTCCTGAGGTTTCGCAGCCCGCACTGACGGAAGCTGAACCGGCAGTCGGATCGGCGGCAGCCGAGACTGCGCCTGTGAGCGCACCACCCGAGCGTAACGAACGGCAGGACCGTGGCGAGGATAGCGACCGGGGCGGACGCGGCCGGCGGTCACGGCGGCGACGAAATCGCGGCCGTGGATTTCCCGATTCCAAGTATGCCGATTCCAAAAACGCGTCCGAAGTCTCGCGCCCGCCGCGCATGGCGGAAACTTCGATCGTGCCCGAGGTCAGTTCCGTCGCGCCTGCTCCATCACACGTGGAACCCGCCAGGACGGGTTCCACCGATTTTTCCGTGCTGCCCGGTGAATCCCTTGCCAAATACACTCGCTCCAGCATCCAGCCGTTGGACGACGCCGAGGAAGAAGAGATTCGCGATCTGCAGGAGACGACGGTCGAATCCGAGTTGGAGGCGCCGGTCGAGATCCTCGAGGTAGCGGAAGAGGTGGAAGAGGAGCCGGACGACGCCCCCATTGCCGAAGACACGGTTGCGCTGCTGGATCCAGAGGCCGAGCCCGAATTCGAAATCGTCGCGACGGACGTCGTCGTGGAAGTGGAAATGGAGCTGGGTCCCACCGAAGAAGCTGAAGAGGCGATTTCCGAAGTTGAAAACGTATCCGATGTCTCCGATGGAGAGCCCGCTTCCACTGATACTCCGGCCGCAGCCGGCACAGAACAGCCTCAGGCAGGTTCCGCGCCGCTTTCGGCGCAAGTCCGCGAACAAGGTGGACGCTACATGCATCGTCTGCCGCGCCGCATGCGCCGTAAGATGCGTGGCGGCGGCCAGGGGGAGGGGAGAGGCGCAGCCAGGCCGGCCGTTGGGGGTGACCCAAGTGCCGAACCGCGCGGCGAAGGCTCTGCCGCTGAAAATGTTGCCGCCCGTTCAGAGCAACGTCCCGAGCCCAGAACATATTCCCGTCCCGAGAGAGCTCCACTGCCCTCCATCACCGAGCTTCTCAAGGAAGGCCAGGAGATAATCGTTCAAATCGCCAAGGAGCCGCTGGGACAAAAAGGCGCGCGCATTACTTCGCATATCGCTCTGCCGGGACGCTACGTGGTCTACATGCCGACGCTCGAACACACCGGCGTTTCGCGCAAGATCGCGAGCGACGAAGAACGCCTGCGCCTGAAGCGGATTTTGCAAACCCACGCCGCCGGAGTTCAGGGCGGATTCATCGTCCGCACCGCCGGTGAGGGCAAAAGCGAAGAGGATCTCGCGGCCGATATGAACTTCCTTTTCAACCTCTGGCTGGATATCCGGCAGAAGGCCGAAAAGAGGCCCGCGCCGCTGCTGCTGCATCACGATCTCGACATCGTGGAGCGCACGCTGCGCGACCAGTTCACCGAAGACTTCAAGGCCATTTGGGTGGACAACGAGGAGTTGTACGCAAGCGTGCTGAGTTTCGTGCAGCGCTTCCAGCCGAGCCTGGTGACGCGCGTGAAATTGTACACGCGCCCCGAGCCGATTTTCGACGCTTTCAACATCACCGCGGAGCTCGAAAAAGCGCTGCGCCCGAAAGTCTGGCTCAAGTCGGGCGGCCATATCGTCATCAACCAGACCGAAGCGCTGGTGGCTATGGACGTCAACACCGGCAAGTACGTCGGCCGGTCGAATCGTTTGGAAGACACCATCGTCAAAACCAACACAGAAGCGGTCAAGGAAATCGTGCGCCAGATCCGCCTGCGCGATCTGGGCGGAATCATCGTGGTGGATTTCATCGACATGGATGAGCGCAAGAATCGTCAGAAGGTGATGCAGGTGCTGGAAGACGCGATGCGCTCGGATCGCGCGCCTTACAAAATTCTGCAGTTCAACGATTTCGGTTTGGTGGCCATCACGCGCAAGCGGGTGAAACAAAGCTTGGAGCGGGCCCTCTGCATGCCTTGCCCGCATTGCGAAGGCGCGGGCTATGTCAAGAGCGTGCAGACCATCATCAGCGAGATCCTGCAGGAGGCGGGCAAAATCGCCGCCGCCATCGAAGGCAAGGACGTCATGCTGCGCGTCCATCCGGACGTCGCGAAATATCTCAAATCGAATCAGAACAAGTCTCTCGAGGAAATTGAGGAAGTCCTGCGCCGGCCCGTGCTGGTGAAGGCCGATCCGCTGCTGCATCACGAGAAGTTCGACCTGGCCTGAACCGAAATCCTCGTCCGAACATCTAACCTTTAGAGGTTGGAGGTTTCATGAGCGCTTATGCGCATCCGGAAGTGTTAGTGAGCACCGATTGGGTGGGTTCGCACGGTAAGGACGCAAGTGTCCGGGTGGTGGAAGTCGACGTCGACACCAAGGCCTATGACGAAAGCCACGTGCCCGGCGCGATTGCCTGGGCATGGAATACTCAGCTTTGCGACACCGTGATTCGCGATATTCTCGCGAAGGCGCCATTTGAAGCTTTGATGACGCAATCGGGCATCGGCAACGGCAGTACCGTGGTTCTGTACGGCGACAACAACAACTGGTTCGCAGCGTGGGCCTTCTGGCAATTGAAAATTTACGGCCATAAGGACGTGCGCATCATGGATGGCGGACGCAAGAAATGGCTGGCCGAAGGCCGCGACTTGGATACGGCTCCAACCAAGCCGGCGCCCAGCGCAACGCCATACCGGGCCACTGAGCCAGATTACTCGCTGCGAGCATTTTTGCCGCAGGTTCAGCAGGCGCAGAAGGCTGGGAGCGCGGTGATGATCGACGTGCGCAGTCCGCAGGAATTCTCGGGCGAGATTCTCGCGCCTCCCGGGTTGCCCGAAACCTGCCAGCGCGGCGGGCACATTCCCGGCGCTCGCAGCGTGCCCTGGGGCAAGGCCTGCAACGACGACGGCACGTTCAAGTCGGCGGATGAATTGCAGAATGTTTACGGCGCCGAGGGTGTTCGTCAATCGAAGCCGGTCATCGCGTATTGCCGGATCGGCGAGCGCTCCAGCCACACCTGGTTCGTGCTGAAGTATCTGCTGGGCATCGACGATGTTGTGAATTATGACGGATCGTGGACCGAGTGGGGGAATTTAGTCGGCGCGCCGGTGGAAAAGGGCGCGGCAAAATCTTGAAGCCGGAGAACTACAGCGAGCGCAAAGTGGATGTCGACGGGTGGGAGGTGAATCTTACCACGTATCAACTCGGCGATAAGTGGCACACCAAGGCAGACAACGTTTCGCCGGGAGCGTCGCTGGTTCGAATTGTCGCCGATACGCGCGAGGCCGCAGAATCACTTGCGTTGGCGCGCGCCAAAAAGCTACTCGCGCGCACCCAGCGCCGAGTTTAATCCCCAAGCCGCGCGGTCTTTCAGGTACTCGGCCATCGCAACCGCGGCGAGCGTTAGAGCGATGAGCATCCAGTTGACGACGCCGGGGCACAGCAGAAACCAGCCTGTTCGCAAATAAACCAGCCATCCGCATACCAGGCCGAGGCCGAGCGCGGCTCGAAGTTTGTCGCGGCGGAACGCACTCCAAACCGCGAATGCCAGTGGAACGGATACCACCAGATCCACCAGATAGTGTTCGCCGGATCCGAGAGTTGCCAGCACCGTGAACCCGGCCAAGCCGGCGGCGATTGCAATCGCCAGCGGTCCCAGTTCCAAAGCGGCCCACAAGATCAGCAGGGCCCACGCCATGTGCATGGACGGGATCGCGTTGTGGACGCCCGCGCTGAGATAGGGCGCGAGAGAGATGTCGCGCGCGTCAGGCAGATGATCCGGGAACCGCGTTCCGAACGAATAGACCGGGCCTTCGGCGGGACACACCTGATAGAAGATAAATCCCGCGACACCGGCGGCGACAAAGGCGTGCAACACATTGATGCGGCCGCCACCGCTTCTGAGACCACGGTGCAGCGCGCATCCGCGGTACAGGGGCGGAAAGATCAGCAGGCCCTGGTACGCGGCCGACGACGCTCCCGCGATCCATGGAAAACTCCGGAACAGCGCGGTGATGGTTTCGCCGGGTGGGATTGGGAAGAGCGTGCCGTCAAAAGCGTAGAGCAGATGATCGTAGGTGCGCTGCGGGGATCCGTTGGCCCAATTCATTCCCAAACCTGCCACCAACGAGAACACCGGCAACACCAAAGCGTCTCGGAGCGGTGCGGTCTGATTGGATTGCCGGGTCCAGATGGTTTGGCATGCCATCACGGTGATGCTTCCGATGCCCAAAAACGCACCGGCGCTGATCAGGGCGACCAGCGGAGCATGATCGAAGGGGCCGCCCAGTAATCCATAGCAAGCGGCGTAACAAATGCCGGCCGCGACTGCGATCAGCAACTGTTTTGTCCCCGGGCGGGTCCCGGCGAAAATGAAGAATGCGCCGAGAAATCCGCACGCTATCATTGAATTGCTTGCCAGGTGCCAGATGCCGGCAATCAGCGCCAGCGAAAACATGGTCGCGAGGGAAGCAACCCATTTGTAGGCGAGCGTAGCCATGGTTCCGGACATACTTCAGCTATCTCATTCATCGGCGGAAACATGTCATTGCTTCAGTCGGGCTACAGGCTGGCTGGCGGGCACTGCATGTTAAACTGAAGGTCGCGGGCGCGTGCGCCCACTGTCACCTGTGACCCCGGAGAGATGGCCGAGTGGTTGAAGGCGCACGCTTGGAAAGCGTGTATAGGGGAAACTCTATCGAGGGTTCGAATCCCTCTCTCTCCGCCAGAATGCATCTTGTCCGACCCGGACACATAGGTAACAGAATGTACCTAAGACATAGGTAACACTTTTGGCCCGAAGGGGTTGTTGAGGGGCTGCAAAGTTTTCTCCTCCAGATCGATATAACCCAAGTCATAATCCATGAAGGTGACGAGCCAGATGCCGTCGTCGACTTCCTTGATTCCCACCGCCTGACCAGCCAGGCAAGTGCTGAGATTGATTTTCTTGCGATACAGACACAGGCGGCCGCAGCTGGTGATGACGACAGTTTTGTCGTGGAACGGATAGTGCGGTTCGCCGATGCCTTGATAGGGGCGGCAGGAAGAAGTATAGACCTCCGCCGGACACTTCATTTTCAGCGCTTCGTGCGGGCGCTCGTTATTAAACTCTTCCAGGAAGGCATCAAACTTGGCTTGCTGCTGTAGCAGATTGGCGCCGGCGGGCCGAGTGGCTTCCTTTTTCAGGGTCAGGTGCATGCGCTCATGCCGGCCGTTCTGCTGCGGATGACCCGGACGGATGCGTTCGATGCTGATGCCCAGGCGTAACCACCAAACCGATAGCCTGGAGAGATTGAACAAGCCGTTGGGCGAGGCAAAGGGAACGCCGTTGTCGGAACGGATCGCTTGCGGCAAACCACGCTCCTTGAAAAGGCGCTCAAAGGCCGTAAAAGCGGTCTTTTCGGCGTTCGATTCCATGGCCTCGCACAGCAGCAGATAGCGCGAAGCATGATCGGTCACCGTGAGTGGATAACAGTAGCGGCGATCGCCGAGCATGAACTCGCCTTTGTAGTCGGTGCACCACAGCGTGTTCGGCTGCAGGCCCTCTGAAAGAGGCGTTCCTTCGGTGTGAGTCCGCGATCGCCTGGTGCGGGTCACTAACCCATGACGATCGAGGATGGCATGAATGGTACTGCGCGCCGGGACCTTTACTTCGCTCGGCAATCGTCTGAGGAGGCGCTCCCGGATCTTGCGGGCGCCCCAGTTCGGTTTCTCGCGCTTGGCCGCTACGATGGCCGCTTCGATTTGTTCGGGCAGTTGGTTGGCGTAGCGTTGGGGGCGCCTGGCACGATCCGTGAGCCCCTCCAACCCACATTCCTCATAGCGCTCGAAGATCTTGTAGCCGGTCTTGCGAGAGATCTGAAACTCGCGGCACAAAGCGGCCATACTTTCGCCGTCTTTGAGCCGAATCACGAATCGTATGCGTTCGTCCATAACAGAACTTTCCTTCCATGGCATCCCACTTCCCGCCCCCTTCCAGGCGAAAAAGTGTAACCCATGTCTCCGGTACGTTCTGTTACCTATGTCTCAGGCCGCACAATCTTTCAGGTCCGGCCTCCGACATAAAAGCGAACGGCCGGTGTGACTACCAACGAGAGGACCATCGAGGCCAGAATTCCGCCGATGACTGCAATCGCCAAAGGTTGCAACATTTGCGATCCGGCGCCCACGGCGAAGGCTAACGGAAGCATGCCGGCCACAGTGGCCAGTGCTGTCATCATGATGGGGCGCAGACGGCGTTCGCCCGCGCGAATCATGCTTTCTTCGGCTGCGAATCCTTCGGCGCGGAACCGTTGGTCGGCGTCGAGCAGCAGGATTCCGTTCTTCGCGACGATCCCGATCACCATGATCAGACCCATGAATGACGACAGGTTGAATGTGGTGCGCGTGATAAGAAGCGCCAGGAACACGCCGCAAGTAGAGAGCAGCGCGGAGGACAGCACCGCGAATGGAGCTGCGAAGTTTCCGAACTCAAACAGCAGCACCATGAATACCAACACGATCGCGAGCACCAGCACAAATACCAGATCGCGAAAGGATTTCTGCTGTTCTGCGTATTGGCCGCCGTACTCCACGCGAATGCCGGCAGGAATGTTGGCATCCGCCATCGCCTTTTGAACCCGCGCTACGCCGTCGCCCAAGTTGATGCCTTCCAGGCGCGCGGTTACGTTGACGGAGCGCTGCAGATTTTCGCGAATGATCTCGGTCTGCCCGGGAATTTCGGTCAAAGTGGCCAGAGCGCCGATAGTCGCGGTCTTGCCGGTCCCGCTGACGATCAGGGTATTGCGCATGGTCTCCAGGCTCTCCCGCGCCGAGGGCGGAAACTGCACGCGGATGTTATAGGAACGGTCATTCAAAATCACGGGAGGAGAGGCGGGCTCGCCCTGCAACATCGCGCTGGCATCCAATTCCACTTCCTGCGGAGTGAAACCCGCGCGCGCGGTCACCACGGGATCCACGTTGAATGTCACCGCGGTGCCGCTGGTGGTGTTTTCGATTCCGTCCTCGACATCCACGATTCCGGGGACCTTCTTTATGGTGCTTGCCACCACGGGCGCCCAGTGACGTAACAAATCGCCGTCGGGCGAAAAGAGCTTGATCACTACTGCCTGCGGAGCGCTGGTGAGATCGCCGATCATGTCCTGTAAAAGTTGCGGGAACTCCACATCCAGGACGGGCTCTGCGCGGGTAATCTTGGCCCGCACGCTCGCGATCACTTGTTCGGCGCTGCGTGTGCGCTGGTGCGGACCAGGGCTTATGCCGAACACTCTTGACCAGAACGGCGCCATGGGCTTCAGCCTCACGCTCACGTCGCCGGTGTTGGCCTCCGTAACCGCGGCCAATCCGAGTTGGAGGCCGGTTCGCCGCGCTGTGGTTTCCACCTCCGGCGTATTGTGCAAGATCTTTTCAACATGGCTCAGCACGCGATTGGTGTCGTCGAGCGATGCGCCCGCGGGCATGGTGTAGTCAACGATAAAGCCGCCCTCATCCATGGAAGGCAACAGGTCGGAACCGGTGTTCTTATAGCAGAGGTAGGCGGCGGCGACCAGCAGAACACTAAACAGAAGAAACACCAGCGGGCGTTCCAACGTCACTCGCAGGGTCCGCTCATAGGCTCTCATCAACCAAGGGGGGACACTTTCATGGCTGCGGGGTGCGGAGCCGGGGCGCCGATTTCGGAGGAAATAGTGGCTGAGCGTAGGAGTCCAAGTGAGCGCGAGAGCCAGGGATGTGAGCAAGGCCATTCCAACCGTGACGGCCAAGGCCCGGAAGAAGACGCCAGTTACACCAGTGATGGAAATCAGCGGCAGGAAGACGACAATCGGCGTAATCGTGGAACCGATCAGTGGCAGGCGGACTTCCCGGAACGCGCTACGAATCGCTTCCTCACGGGACTGTCCCAGGTCGCGGTGCATAACGATGTTTTCAACCACCACGATGGCGTCGTCAATCACCAGCCCTACCGCTGCCGCCAGTCCGCCCAACGTCATGAGATTAAAACTCTGGCCCACGAGGCGTAGCGTGATGAACGTAACTCCGATGGTGGCTGGAATTACGAGGCCAGCGACAAGCGACGTACCCCAATCGCGCAAGAAGAGAACCATAATGAGCGAAGCGAGAACCAACCCCAGAAGAATGGCGTCGCGGACACTCGCAATGGCGTCGTTTACCAATTCCGACTCATCGTAGAAGGCGCCAATTTCGGTGCCGGGCGGAAGGCTCTTTTTCAGATTCGCGATTTCGCTGTGTACCGCATTCGCAACGTCTACTATGTTGCTGTTTGGTTGCCGGTAGATATTGATCAGAACGGCCGGCTTGCCGTTAGCGGTAACTACGGTGTAGACGGGCATCACCGAGTTGTTTACAGTTGCTACATCGTCGACGTGTACCGGCGCGCCCGCGGGAGTGGTCTTGATGACGATCCTGCCGATATCCGCCAGGCTCCGGGACTGACCACTCATCAGGGTGAGCACGAGCTGATGATTGGTTTCAAGCAAGCCAGGCGAATCGATCATATTGCTGCGGCTGATTGCGTCCAAAATATTCGGGATGGTGACGCCGGCTTCCACAAGCTTGGCCGGATTCGGTTGGATCTGAAACTCCGGTACTTGGCCGCCCTGCACCACCACCGAAGACACGCCCGCGGCCCGATTGAGACGCGGCTTCATTTGGTAATTCGCCAGTTCCCAAAGCGTGGTTTGGGGAATGCGGACGGACGTGAGGCTATAACCGAGGACCGGAAACGCTGCAAAGGTCAAGCGATTCGCAGTGATCTTGGCGTTGGCCGGCAGCGAGGGCTGGATGCGGGCAAGGGCGGCGTTGACCAGTTCCAGCGTGAGGTTCATGTCGACGTTCCAGCCGAAGAACAGGTCGATTTCGGCGCTGCCGCGGCTGGTGATGGACGTAACCAGCTTCAGGCCCGGGACGGTGTTGACCGCTTCCTCGAGCGGTTTGGTAACCGTCACCAGCATCTGATCGATAGGGTAGACGCCAACGTCGGCACCGACCACGATGCGAGGGAAATTAGTGCTGGGAAAAACAGCGACGGGTATCGACACCGCGAGGTAGATGCCTACCGCGACCAGCGTGAGGATGAGGAAAATAATTGGCTTGCCATGCCGCGCGGTCCAGTGCGGCATTTCTAACCTCGTTTTGGGAGGTGGCAGTATGGACGTCTCGCTCATTTTTCCTGCGGCTCGTTATCGTTGTCATCGCCGGATTCTTCCACCGCGGTGGTCTCGATTTTCACCTTGGCTTTGTCGTCCAGGCCAATGCCGCCCACCACAACCACCTTTTCGCCGGGTGTCACGCCGCTCAAGATTTGCACCTGGTTGCCTTCACGCACGCCGAGCTTGACGACGCGGCGGTGGACGATGGAATCCGGCGAAACTATGAGGACGGCAGTGCCACCCTCTTCAGCCGGGAGAATCGCGGCAATGGGCACCACGGTCGCGGCCTTGTACACCTCGCTCGAAATGGCTGCATGAACGGCGCTGCCCGGTTTCAGCCGTTCACCCACATTGGCGATTTCTATCCAGACTTGGACGGTGGTAGTGTTCGGGTTAGCAGCAGGACTCACCACGGTGACCTTGCCCTCCATCTGGTCGCTATTCCCAGGCTGCGTGATGATTGCCGTTTGACCCAGCTTGACGGCCGATGCCGCATTCTGAGGAACATCGACACGGGCGACAACGCTTGAAATGTCGACGATCGTGATCAAGGGCGAACCGGGATTGGCCATTTCTCCCACGTTGATGGGGCGATCCGCAACGATGCCGGTGATTGGACTGGTGACGCGCGAATATGCTACCTGGGCTTGGAGCGCCTCGTAATGCGCTTTAGCGCTCTCGACCTGTGCGGCGGCGCCTTTGATCTGCTCCTCGTTCGAAACCGATTGGAGTGCCTTTAGATGTTCTTCGGCAACGCGGTACTGCGCTAGCGCTTGGGAGTAAGCCAGCTGGGATTCGTCCACAGGCCGGCGGGCAAGCGCGCCCTGTTGGAACAATTGCTCGCGACTATCGAGAACCTTTTTGGCATTGTCACGGGCGTCGCGGGCGCTCTGAAGCTCGATTTCAGCTTTGCCGACGGATTCGGGGATGGTTGCGCCTTCTGTCGCTCGCAAATTCGAATTCGCCTGCTCTACCGCGCCTTTCCCCTCCGCAGCGGATGCGGTGAGGTCGCGATTTTCAAGAACTGCAAGCAGCTGGCCTTGCCGGACGTGATCGCCCCGGTTAACGTAAAACTTCTGGACCGGCGCCGAAAGTTTGGGCATAACGCTGGCCTGATTGCGAGGGTAGAGCACGCCGTCGCCCTCGACAATGCGGCGAATGGTGGCCTGCGTGACGGCCGCTACTTGAACTGGCGCGGCCGCTCCCGCTTCCTTGGCTGGCGGCTTGCTGCACGCCGTCAGAACCAACAGCGAGACCAACGCCGGGCAAATATCGCGGGGCATACCTTTAGAAATTACCGGTCAGCGTTTGAAGATTGCTGATGGCCACGCGGTAGCGAAGCATGCCGTCATCATAGGCGTTCCGGGCCTGAATCAGAGCGGTTTGGGCGTCCACTAATTCCAGAACCGTAGCTTCGCCCGCCTGGTAGCGCAATGTGTTTAGCCGCAGGCTTTCGGACGCCAGGTCAACGGCGCGGCGCAACAAATCCAGTTGCTGGCGGGCTGTTTGAGCGTCTTCGTAATAGGCGCGCAAGTTGCGGATTAGTGTTCGCTCGGCCGCACTGAGCTCCACTTGTGCCTGTTCGCGTTTTATTTCCGCTTGGCGCAGCTTGCTCCGCCGGACGCCCCAGTCCCACATAGGAATGTTCAGAACGGCGTCGATGAAGTAACCAGGTGTCGCCACTGGGCCGTCCTGCTTATAAGCTACGTCCCTAGCGTCTAACGCGATGGCATTCGCTTCAATTCCGTAGATGGCGTCCACGCCGATGGTTGGCAGAAAAGCCTGGCGCGCCAGAGTGACATCCAAGCTGGCGGAGCGCAAGGTTTGTATGGCGGCTCCCAGGATTGGATTTTCACGGCCGGCCATGGTTTCCACGTCGGGAAGCGGTGGCAGAGCTGGCGCAAGGTCCAGATCGTCGACAATAGAAAAGTTTTCGTTGAAGTCACGAAACAGCAAAACAGCCAGATCCAGACGTGCGGTTTCCATGCCGAGTTGTGCCTCGTTCAGCGCCTGCTGTTGCGCGTTCTGCTGTAACTCGGATTTCACGGCGTCGCTGTGTGCCACTTCGCCGCCGCGTTCCAAGTCTTGGCTGATACTCAGAGCGTGCTGAGCCTGATCCAGGGCTTGCTGGGCCGTGGCGTATTTGCGCTGGGCCGCCAAGAGCCCATAGTAGGATTTCGTCACGGTGGGAGCCAGGCCCCGGCGCGCGATTTCCACTCTTGCTCGCGCCAGTGCTTCCAGGGCGGTAGCGCGTTGAACAGCAACGCGCGTGAAGGTGCCGGGCGACAGGTCCTGGTGGACAACGGCCCATTCACGATACACGTGCACGCCGTCGTTGGTAACGAATCGGCTGGTAGGGATTTTGCCGTTGCCTTCGGACCCCAGGTATTCCGATCTTCCCGACAGAGAAGGATACAACGCCGTGCGCGCCTGCTGGCGATCTTGACGAGCCACTTCCGCGTCGCTGGTTGCAGCGATCAAGTTGGGATCGTTTTTCGCCGCTAACTCCAGTGCGTCCTTGAGCGTGAGAGTCGACGGTTGCTGATTGGATTCGGGATGCAGATTGAATGTGTTGGTCTGTGCAAAGGCGATCGAAGTGATGGTGAGGGCGAATGCCAGGCCTGGAAGACGATTACGCACGATAGCTCCTCGTGGAAAAGACTTTCGATCCGGAAGGCGGACCGGCCCAAGCTACAACGTACAACTACAACCTTAAAATTGGCTTAAGCGCGGGCGGTGTTGGGGTCGGTGGGCTTCCCGTATGCTAAAGACGTGCGGGTTCTGCTGGTGGAAGACGACCGTGAAGTCGCCGATTATGTAGGCCGCTGTCTCGAAGAGGAAGGCAATCGGGTAACCGTCTGCCTGGACGGCATGGAGGGCCTACGCGCCGCGCAGAATTCGGCGTTCGATATTGTCGTGCTCGATGTGATGTTGCCGTTCCTGGATGGTTTTGAGGTGACCCGCCGGCTGCGAGCGGAGAAGATCGCGACCCCGATTATTTTGCTGACGGCCCGGGACGCGGCGCAGGACATCGTGCGCGGCCTGGACGCTGGCGCGGATGATTATTTAACTAAGCCATTCTCACTGGAGGTGCTGCTGGCTCGCTTGCGTGCGCGGACCAGGGTTTACTCCGGAGAGACGACGAAGCTTAGTTATGCCGATCTGACCATCGATCTGGAGTCGCATGAGGCGTGGCGGGGCAAAACTCAAGTGCGCCTAACGCGCACCGAGTTCGCGATTGTGGAAAGCCTAATACGATCGGCCGGGCGTGTCGTCACCCGACGCCGCCTCATCGAGACGGTTTGGGGCGACGATCGCGAGATTGGCGACAACAACCTGGACGTGTTCATTCGATTCTTGCGAGTCAAAATCGATGGAACCGGCCAAGGGCGGCTCATTCACACCGTTCGCGGCTTAGGATACTGCTTGCGGGAAGGACCCGTATGAGATTCCGATCGATTCGCTTCCGCCTCGCAGCCTGGTATTTCGTGAGCATGGCGCTGATTTTAGCGCTGTTCGGGCTGGGCGCATGGATCGCGATGCGGGCCAGTGCACGCCAGGCGGTGGATCATGGCCTGCAACAGCGGATTCACGACGTGCAGGGTTTCATCGCGCAGGAGCTGAGCCAAGGCGAGGCCGAATTGCTGGAGGAGTTGCAGGAGCATTCACAACTTGGGCTGGGAGGCGGACTGCTGCAATTGTCGGATGGCGGCGGTAAAGTCCTGTTCCGTTCGGGCCGTCTTAAGAATGCGCCGCTGGATTTGATAAGCCCGCCGCCTGGCGATCCGAATGTGCGGTTCAGTTCTCGTCAGGTTGGGCGCCAGCGGGTTCGAGTTGCGGCGCAAGCGGTGGAAGTGAACGGGCATCGATTTTTAATTCAGGTTGCAGAGCCGATGGAGGAATTTGACGATTCGCTGGCTCGATTCGAGATAATCCTTCTGACTCTGGCGCCGGTTCTTCTCCTGCTTGCGAGCGTGGGCGGATTCTGGATGAGCACCCGCGCGCTGTCGCCCGTGGATCGAATCACAAATCATGCGCGCGCGATCCATGCGGCGAATCTGTCGGCACGGCTGCCTGTTCCTGTGGAGCAGGACGAGTTGGGCCGGCTCACGCAAACCTTAAACGAGATGCTGGACAGAATCGAAGCCGAAATGACGCGCATTGTACGGTTCACGGCGGATGCTTCGCACGAACTGCGGGCGCCGCTGACGCTAATTCATACGGCAGCCGAATTTTCGCTGCGGCGGGAGCGCTCGCGCGAAGAATTGCTGGACGCGATGCGGAAGATTGTGCGGGAGTCCGCACGCACTTCGCGGCTGGTGGACGATTTGCTGCTTCTGGCGCGCGCAGATTCACATGTGAATGCGCCGGTTCTTGGGCCAGCCGATGTTCTGTCTACAGGCCGTCAAGCCACCGAACTGGCGTCCACGCTCGCACAGGCCAAGAACATCGCCTTCTCGGCCGAGATCCCGTCCGACAGGCTCTTAATGAATGGCGATGAAGATCTGCTCGAGCAGCTCTGGCTGATTCTGCTGGACAATGCAGTGAAGTATACGCCGGAGGGCGGCAACATTCGGTTCGCGATGCGTTCGGTAAATTCACGAATGGAAGTTAGCGTGCGCGACAGCGGCATCGGAATCTCCTCTCAGGAGCTACCCTACGTCTACGATAGGTTCTGGAGAGCAGACAGGGTACGTTCGCGCAGTAGAGGCGGCGTGGGACTTGGGTTATCCATCGCACGCTGGATTGTTGACTGTCATCGCGGGCACATCGAGGTTAATTCTGAGCCGGGCCGTGGGACAGAGGTGACGGTGCGGTTTCCGCTCGCGACGTAGCCGGTGCTCGCTGGTTTATTTAATCTTCGTAAGTTTCATCGCTACCGAATTCGCCGATTCGGACGATCGCGTCGCGGACGATCAACAGGGCGGCCTCAGACAGTGTGAGCGCGTCGGGCTCACCGGTCCAGGCATCCTTGCTCATGTATCTTGCAAACGCTGGATGCAGATACTGCGGAATCTCAGGCCAAGCCGATCGTGAAATTCCGGTCAATTGGCGAAGCGCGTGTTCCACCAACTCAACCTGTTTTTGCGTCGCACTCCTGGGATGGACTATCTGCAACATTTCTGGCCTCGGGTTAGAATCAGCACTCCACCGCTTCAATACACTTGATGCTGTCCCAGGGGGCATGACTCTCTTTTGCGGCTCTTTGTGCGTGAAGGCAGCTATTGACTCGTACAGATTCGGAAGAGGAGCAGGCGATGCAATATATTGCGCTCGGCTTGCAAGCATTCACGCGCCAAGCTCTCGATCGCTGGTCAGAGGTGTGTGCCGCGTTGGCATTATGTGTGCTACAATTGATCTACTTCTGTGCTACAGGAGACTGAACATGCCCTTGTCCTTGAAAAAGAAACTAGTGCGATCCGGCCGATTTCACGACGCGCTGACGATCGCGCGGCAGGCCGGTCTGTTGCGCGGAGCCAAAACGGAAGTTGTCCGGGGACGCATGCCGGAGGCGCTCGTTCGAAAGGCGAAGGCGATTTCCGGGGCACGTTCCGATACTGAGCTGATCGAGATGGCGCTGGCAAACCTCGCCGTCGCAGACGAGTATCCAAACTGGCTGCTTTCACAAAAGGGGACGGTAGGCAAGGACGTCGATCTTGAGTTCTAGCGTCAGTGCTCGCAACGTCCTTCGTCGCCTGAAGCCGGAGAAGCGACGAGGGCCATTAACCCGCCGCAGCGTGTCGGCACTCCCTTTTGTGGAACGCGCATCCGATCTACCTCGTACGCTCCTTTACGATACGACCGTTTACGTGGACATCCTGCAGGGCCGTTTTCCTGAAGCTGGCGAGGTTGCAATTCGAGCCGCGGATGCGTGGCATTCCACGGTCACGGAAGCCGAACTGATCGCACCATGCGGGTTCCTTGATCCCGATCATCCCAACACAGTTGAGAACACAAGACAGATCATTGGGGTCATCGAACGCAGGCCGCCGCATCGCACCATCGCGCCGGATCGAGAGACCTGGCTGGTTGCCGGAGTTCTCGCAGGGACACTAGCGCGTCTTCAAGGCTATGGACGCGCCGAGCGGCGGCGGGTATTGAATGACGCGTTAATCTTCGCCACGGCGCGGAAACACGGAATGACTGTCCTTACGCGCAACACTGATGACTTCGACTTGTTACAGCAGTTGGATCCATCTGGCAGAGTGGTCTTCTACGAGCGTCATTGACGACGCGGATTCCGAGCGGGAAAGACTTACGCCGCCGAGCGCTTCGGTTCGTTCTTCGGTCGATTCTTGCTGCCTGGAGGACGGCCCCGCCGCTTGATTTGCGACATCCATGCTGGCGGACGTCCGCGCCGTCTGCCGCGATCGCGAGCCAATCTTTCCAAGGTCATAATCGCTTCCTCGAGTTGCTCGTGTTCCACCTTCAACTCGGCGAGCATTTTGTTAATGTCCATTCATCTTCTCCCGGAAAAGCTTGGCCGCGAGACATCGCTCTCTCGGAAAAGCCGGCAAAAATGCTGATTCTGTAGCAAACTCCCTGGCGCAATTTTTAAGTGTTAAGTTGCAAAAGGTGATGGCGTGCTGGGAAGCCCCTCCGGTCGCCTTTCGCGGGCGGCTGGCATTGCAGCACCTTCATTTCCTATGAAACACCAGCGGCAACAGAGGGGCATCCCACCTGAAAGGATGGATTACGTGTGAATAGGGGTGCAGCGAATCGCCAATCGGTAACCCATTGGCCCTTCCATCGATCACCACAACGGTGTAGATTTAACTACATCCGAAGGGAGTTTTCAGGGGGAGTTCTCAGCTTCACTTTGCATATGACCCGCTGGGGTTGGGAACTCCCTCGGGCCCGCAATGTAGCGCCTGAGCTTATCTCTCCTGAGCTTAACTACGGCTCGGAAAGGCTACTGACGGATTGACCGATCGGCCGAACCCCGACGACGAAATATTCCGTTTCACCAAAACAGGAGCCGGGCACTCCCTTGTGCTGCTCGTAAGTGAGCGCAACCCGCTGACCAGAGGTCTGCTCGATTTTCCGGGCCGTCGCGTCGTTCCGAACGCTAAACTGGAAAATCTGTGGGGCAGTACCTGGCACCGTCGTCATCGCTAGTTCACCCTCCCACGTCTTGCAGATCCAGCCCTTCCTCGAAATCTTCTGAATGTAGCCAGCTCGCTCGCCGGATGAATAGACATAGTGAAGTGCTGCCCAGGTGTATGAAGTAATCAAAGCCGCTGGAAGGACAAGAAATACCATAATCAGCCGGAATCTCCAGTTTTGCTTCTTCCGGCCAACGTCGCGTGCGGATTGTTCAGCAGTGCTGTACATAAACGCTCGCTTCTCTCCCACCGCCTAAGACGCACGTACAACGCCTGTCGGCTCATAGAAATTGCTTGAATGGTGGTCAACTTTTGCAAAAAAATAAAACCCATCCCATTGGATCTGAATCTTAGGGACGCTCGCGAGCAGGATGCAGCGGATGTGAGTGAGGAAAAGGATGCCGGCATACGCGCAGTTCCAGTCTCCTGGGTTGACGATAGTGCTATCGATAGCCTGTGTTGCCGCCGCGTGTTCGCGGTCGACCTCGACTCGCTCCGAGGATGTTCGCCCTGGCAAAACGATGACCGTGGCACCTGGAAATATACTTGAAGTTCGCACATTCCCTGGAAGGCTTGATCCATCGAAAAAGGTAGAGCTTGCATTCCAGGTAGCGGGTATACTTGTCAGCTTTCCGGCAAAAACGGGACAGAAAATCTCAAAGGGCCAGGTTATAGCTCAACTGCGATTGGCCGAATTTCAAGCCAGGCTAGAGTCGCTACAGGGCCAGCTCGATGAGGCTCGCGCTGCTCTGGACGCCCTGCGACTGGGGGAAAGCCCCGAGGAGAAACTGCAGCGTGAAACGCAAGAGCGCGTGACCGGCCTGATACTCGCGAACGCGCGGAAGGAATCTGAACGTTACGCGGGTCTTGTCCGGATGGGTTACGCGTCGCGCCAAGAGTACGAACGCGCGGAAACTAACTTCCGTGTTGCCGAGGAAGAGCACAATGCAGCCTTGCAGCTGCTCGGAAAGGGAAGAACGATTCGTAAGGAGGACGTCGAGGCCCAAGAGGGCACGGTTCGCGGGCTGCGCGGACGAGTGGCGGAAGCCAAGCTCCAACTGGAGGACAGCACGCTACGCGCCCCGTTCGACGGGGTGATCGCCCAGCGGTTCGTCGATGAGGGGCAGTCCATCACCGTGAACAAACCGGTAATCAGGCTCCAGAGCGCAGATGCACTCGACATCGTCGTAGATGTGCCGGAGACAGCCCTGGCTTCCGACATTTGCTCGCCGGGTATTGTGGGAATGGTTGCCGCGATTAACGGGATGCCAGGACGCCAGTATCCAGTACGCATTAAAGAAATCGAACAAGTCGCTGACCAAAGGACCCAGAGATTTCGGGTCCGCTACGAAATGATGCATGCGTCTGGCGTCACAGTCCAGCCCGGCATGAGCGCCACAGTGAGCGTCAGTTTTCGGCGTCGCGCCTCGTGTGAACTCGATTTAAGAACATCTACACGACAGGCGGGGAATCATAGTGAATAGAGAAGAAGTTAAGTAGTGCCCCCGCCGGGCGCATGCACGGAAGATATTGCAACACCGGCACACAGGAGGCCTACCTAGAAGAGGCCATATGAGACATTCAGCAATCGTAATAGCACTCTCAGCGATGACGGCGATAGTCCCTCTATCGCAAGCGCAAACGCCACCGCCTGCAAGTTCGACGCCGCCACCCGCGGCGACGCAACCTCCGCCAAAAGAACCAGCCCACCCTAAAGCGAACGGTGCAGCAAAGGGTGCCGCAATCGGAGCTATTGGCGGGAACGCAGCCAAGGGCGCGGTCATTGGAGCAGGCCATAGCCGTCGGGAGGAAAGGAGGGCCAAGAGGTAGGTGGTAACGCGCAAACGGGTCCTCGCTCTTCGTTTCGGCCGTCGCCTCAGCTTCGCTATTGGTGCAACAGTCACACCTGATCATCCGTGGGATGACAGGCGGTGCTGACGAAGCGATAGCTTGTCTAAGTAGGCGACCGCCATCCGGCGGGGTAGGTTTCACCTGCCCCGCCGGCTACTCATTGGAACGAACTCTGAACCTATCAACCTGAGAATCTTTCTGCCGCCAGGTCTGTAGCAGGCATCTACTTTGCTGGGGTTCACCGGTTGATGCCCCAAGACGTTTCCTCCGAACGGCTGGGGAAGAATTCCGGTGGGCCCTTTTAGCATTTTTAACATGAAATAGATTTTTTGAGTCTGGCTGCGCGGATTCTTCATCACTGCTCCGCAGAAAGCAAGGCGGACGAACGCCGAATCCGTCAGGCTCGAAATGCCTTCACGCAAGAATCCGACCTCAGCAGCCGCAGAAGAGGCGATTGGGCGCACAAAAGCTCCGATTGAAACCGCGATTTCCAGTCTCAAGAGCACGAGTGTCAGCATGGCCGGTCCCGCTTCGGATTACGGCTGAACCAGCTTCGAAATGTTCATGCTATGTGGCTGTGCAGATCACAAGGTAAAGTGCCGGGGGAAATGGAAATGACGTATTCAGATAAAAGAATTCGAACCTGCAAACTTCTAGCACGGTTCACGGCCGCGGCGATGGTAATGATGGCTCTCAGTTTTGCTGCCTTCGCGCAAAGCACCTCCGGAGAACTAACCGGAACGATATTTGATCCAGCCAACGCAGTCGTGCCGAACGCCACGGTGACGGCGACGAACGAAAGTACCGGCATCGCAACCACGGTAACCACGACTTCCGCGGGCCAATACCGCCTCAGCAATCTGTTGGTCGGTAAGTACGACCTCACAGTCACTGCAAGCGGCTTTACCAAGTCCGAGCTAAAGGGAGTAGAGGTGACTTTGAGCGAACTGGTGACGGCGAATATCACGCTGCAGGTTGGGCAGTCCACGACGACGCTCGAAGTCTCGTCTGAGGCGGCAGCGATTGATACCACTACAGCGCAATTGCAATCTACCTACACTTCGGCGCAGCTGGAGATTCTTCCACTGACCTCCGGCGGGTCTGGGGTGATAAATGCGTCGCTGCTGCAGGCGGGAGTTGCAACCGGCGGAGCGGTCGGGGTGGGAACTGGTCCTTCGGTCGGCGGTCAGCGCCCCCGCAACAACAATTTCACAATCGAAGGAATCGATAATAACGATAAGGCCGTTACCGGACCATTGGTACAGGTTCCCAACGATGCAGTATCGGAATTTACGGTCATTGCGAACCAGTTTTCACCCCAGTATGGCCACTCCTCCGGCGGCCAGTTCAATCAAATAATCAAGAGCGGCACAAACCAGTTTCACGGAATGCTGTATGAGTACTTTGCGAATCGCGATTTGGATGCTGCCGACAATTTGAATGCCGTCGAAGGAAACCCGCTCCATCCCCGTTATGACAACAACCGCTTTGGCGGAAACTTGGGCGGCCCAATAAAGAAAGACAAACTGTTCTTCTTTGTCGACTGGGAGTACAACCCGATCGGCCAGTCCTCAAATACCGCTTACGATGCTCCGACTGCCGCCGGATACAGCCTTTTGGGCGCCATTCCGGGAATCAGCATGACCAACCTCCAGCAGTATCAGAAGTATTTAGGAGCAGCGCCGGCGGCTTCGGAAACGTTTTATGTAAACCCGAACGTCTATCTGGCTGGAACTGGAGCATCGAGCTCGCTCGCGGCGCTCACCACCGCCAGTGGAGGACTCGTGCCAGGCACCGTTGCGATTCCCGCGGGTACCATCTCCTCGTCCCTTCCGAACTACCAGAACTCCAACACGGGCCTAGCCTCCGTCGACTACTCCATCTCTGACAAAGATCAACTGCGCGGACGTTTTATTCTGCAGCGCACAGGATCTATCGACACCGCGGGTTTTCCGCAGGCCTTCTTTCAGACCATCCCCGACAATTACTATTTGGCCACCATTTCCGAATATCATAACTTCTCGCCGAACCTGATCAATGAGCTGCGGCTGGGCTTCAATCGTTATTTTAACGATTATACCGTGCCCAACATTTCATTTCCGGGCCTCGATCAGTTTCCCAGCTTCAACGTGTATGAGGGCACTTTCGGCTCCTTCTTTGGGCCCGATGGCAATGCTCCGCAGTACGGCATCCAAAACACCTATCAGATCAACGATGGCGTGAACTGGACCAAAGGCAGCCACAACTTCCATTTTGGTTTCGATGGGTATAGCTGGATATCGCCGCAGTCCTTCGTGCAACGCTCGCGCGGCGATTACGAATGGAGCTTCCTCTCGGACTACATGTTTGACTACTACCCCGACTACATCGCTCAGCGGTCGCTCGGCGGACAAGAGTACTCTGGCAATCAGTATCTGTACGGTTTCTATGGCAACGATAGCTGGAAGATAAGCCCGAACCTAACTATCAATATCGGTCTTCGCTATGAATATTTGACGGTGCCGGTCGGCGAGCAACTGCAAACCCTCAATCAGGTGTCGAGCGTCCCCGGCGTTGATTGAGTTCAACAAGCCGCAACCTATGGGTTTGGCGTTCATGCCTCGCATCGGCGTCGCATATTCGCCTGGAACCAGCGGCAAGACCGTGATTCGCGCCGGGTTCGGACGGAACTTCGATGTACTGCCCGACAACTTCGGCCTGCTGACGGAGCCACCACAATTCACAACGACCGTGGATTGCACGGGTGGTCCCCAAACCGGTTGTACCCAGGCCGGCGGACCGGGCGGCGGATTTCTCGCCAACGGCGGCATTAAGCCAAATAGCACTGTTACTGTCCCCTACTGTCGCGGACCTACGCGCCGGCACCGGCGGTTACGTGCCTAATCAAACTCGTCCCGAGGCCGTTCAATGGAACATCGGCTTCCAGCATGTGTTTTGGAATGACTACACGTTCGAGAGCAATTACATCGGCACCCATGGCGTCTACCTGCCGGTGCAGATTCAGCTCAACCGCCAACCCGTGGTGAACGCTTCGAACGCGCTGCCGTTGTATTACAGCATGCCGAGCCAGGCAACTCTCAACTCCTTGACAAGTACGCTCTCCGGTCTTCAGGCGCTGAAATCAGCCGGCGGCAACATTGTTCCGGATTACCTTGCCGCGGGATTCACCGGGATCATCACGTCCTACCAGCCTTGGGGTAACTCTCTTTACAACGGCTGGGCGAATACTTTGACCCGGCGCTTCGCCCATGGGTGGCAACTCGTCGGAGCCTATACCTGGAGCCACAACATCGACGATTCCACCGCCGAAGTCTTCTCCACTTATGTGACTCCGCGCCGGCCTCAAAATTCGCAAGATGTGGCGGCCGATCGCTCCAGTTCGGCGCTCGATCACCGGCAGCGCTTCACCGTCGAAACCATTTACGACTTCAAGCCCTTCAAGAACGGTAACTGGCTTATGAAGAACGTGGTCGGAAATTGGGAAATAGCACCGATATATCAATATCAGACCGGCACACTTTATGACGTGCAAAGCGCCGTTGACTCCAATCTGAACGGCGATACGGCCGGCGACCGTGCATTCGTCAACGGGAATGGGAATCCCGGAGTTGGTTCAGGAACTACGGCCCTGACGAATAGCGGTGGACAGACAGTTGCCTACCTTGTGAATAATCCGAATGCGCGTTACATCCAGGCGCCCGTGGGGACCCTTCCAAACGGCGGCCGCAACACCGGCATGTTGCGTCCCATTGATGATGTCGACATTACGCTGGCAAAGAACTTCAACGTAACCGAAAAATTCCGGATTCAGTTTGCCGCGCGCGTGTTCAATCTGTTTAACCATCCGCAATACGTCGGCGGCTTTATCAGTGATGTTGCTCCCTGCGCCACAAGCATCGGTGGCACGGCTTGTAATCCCACGACGGCACTCGTCCATAATTTCCTGATTCCAACCTCGAGCATCTTCGCGGATCCGACTCAGGCATTCTCGAGCAATCCGAGACAGATGTCCCTGTCGATGAAGGTTATCTTCTAGGCAGAGCGCGTTCGTTTGAGGCGGCTGGTGCGCAAAAGGTTAGCCGACCGCCTCGCGATAAGCAGTCTTGCCCGCCTCTACCGCGCGGGCGACCCTTTCCTGTTGGTCGTTCATGATCCGTTTGCCGCGCTCGACGAATTCGTTGGTCTGATCAACAAGCCTGGCTCCCTGGCGCTTCAGATACTCTCGGCCTTCGTCTGCCTTGGCATTCACCAGATCTCGGGCGACATCACCCTTACGCCGGATTCGATCCCGAGTGCCGGCGCCGGAATAGGGTGCATAGAGGATCCCGGCGGCTATTCCCACCCCTAATCCTCCTAGAAAGCAGTTCAATCCTGTCGTATGTTTGTCGGCCATAAATCCTCCATCTTTTAACCTTACTTAGAAACAGACCGGACTTGGGTTCAAGTAACTATTACGCTGCATGCCGCTCCTCGATCATGGCGCAGCCAGCGTGTCGACAGTTGCAAGATAACTCAATGGTCCCGGCAGCATCTTTGCAATATTGACTGCAGTACTTCGCGCCGTCTTCAACCATGCATTGGCACGCAGGATGTTCACACTTCTTCAACTCTTCATGCATAGGAAAGGCTCCCTTATAATGAGATTCCCGCTTCGCTTTCCAGGCTCACCGAATTCGCCGGAAGCGCATTCACGGGTTCGGAGCGTTACTCCAACAACGTGACATTGCCGTTGGCGAGGGCGTAGTATGCGGCGATCACCTTCAGCTTGTTCTCCTTCACGAGGCCCGAGACGACGGTCGACGCTTTACGTAAAAGAGCTGCCTGGATCTGAGCGTTCGCTCTTATCGCCGCTTCTAGGTTCGGACCGGCTTGGTCGACCGCCGGCTGAATATGGGAGTAAAGTGCACTGATCTGTCCGGGAACTGCTTTGGCTTCGATAGCCGCCTTCACCGCGCCGCACCCGCCGTGGCCCATTACCAAAATAACCTTTGTGCCCAGCACGGCAGCGCCATATTCGATACTCGCAATGACTTCCGGCGTCATAAAGTTGCCGGCGATCCGGGTGACAAAGATATGTCCAATAGTCTGATCGAAGATCAACTCTACCGGCACGCGGGAATCGGCGCAGGAAAGGACGGTAGCGAATGGTTCTTGCTTCTCGACTGTATGCTGTTTCAGGATTTCAAGATCGTGCTCATGGGCAGTGAGACGGCCCGCGGTGAAACGCTGATTTCCGGCGGTCAATTCCCGCAGCGCGGCGTCGGGACTTGACGGATTCTGGGCCAAGGCGCGCCAGGGGAGTGCGAATTCCACGCCTAAGCCCGATCCCGCAGCCACGATGGCCCCCCGCGTCGTGCTGCGAAGGAAGCTTCTTCGTGATGGGCCGGACTCAATGCGGTTTGACGGGCCGGGCCGGGGGAACACATTCATACTTGCCTCCTGCGACGAAGACGGGGCGGACCCTTCCGAGATCTAGTTCGCCGCGTGAGCATCCCCTCCCAAACCAGGTGCGCCGCGTCCATCGCGAGGTATACGCGCGACAAGTCTGATTCGCACTTTCCCGGTCTTCTCAGTCGATACCCTGACGAAATACACGAAGTGTTTTCCGGCGCTCAATGGGAGTTCCGCCGCTTCTTCATTTCCTACGGAATCGAATTTGAAGGGCGCGTTATCGTTGCCGCATGACTACGAAGGACTTCGTGTCCTTATCTGGCGTACAGTAACGGACCACCAGATTTGCGTCCGAACTGTTCTCGATCTCGTTGCGATTGTCGTCCATATTCGCAAAGCATTTGGCGCTGACCAGCCATCCCGACCAGTCCCCTGCGAAGCACAACATGGAAGCAAAACAGGAGAGGCAAGCCGCCCGGGCAATTACTTTCACATTCATAAGAGATACTCCTTCTAACCGGGAAATCCTGAAACCAAGCAGGTGCCCGCTTGGTGTCCAGTTCAGGCCATTTAAGGCCTGTGCTGACTTAGGTGCTTTCCGGCGACCGATCGCTTTACTATCTCGCGCCGTCGTGGGCTTTTGGGGCTTTGTTTATCTCCCACGGAGAGTTTTGCGCCGGGTGCTGACAGTGCGCCATCAAATTAAATGAAGGAGGGCCAAATGTTTAAGAAACTTGCTATTTTCGGGCTTATTCTAGGAGCCTACCTTGTGCCGACGTCGAGCATGTTCCAAGCACAAGCCTACTCTTACCATGCGAGATATTACCCTAAGGGGTTTTATTATCGCAATGGTGCCTGGCGTCCATATCGAGGTTACGGCCATCCGTATCGCGGTGGCTATTACGACCGATGGGGGCATTGGCATCGCTACGCTTGAGGCCGCATGGCAACACACGGGTTGAGCAACCTCGTTTTATACGGCCCATCGGGAGGCCTTCATTTCCGGGCATCCGCCGAGCCGAACGTGACGACTGAGTCAGCCAGGAACTTTTGATAGTTGCCGTAGTCGACATAGTTCTTTACCAGACGATTGCCTTCACGCGACGACAGCTCGAACTGCAGCGGCAATAGGTAGTTGGCCTCTCCGATCCGGGTGTACCCAAAGTCGAGCGAAATCTCCACATCCTGCATCGGAAAAGTTCGAGGGAATCCCATCGGCGTGAAGAGTGACGCGGTATACGAAGTGGTCTTTGTTGTCGATGAAGATGAATCCGTGATAGGCGGCCACAAAGTCCAACGATCTTTCCGGAACCGCGATGTGATATCTGGACTGAAGAGTACGAACCCGGTACGCATAGACTTGCATTGTCTTACCGTGAAGCATGGACCAGTCGTACCACTCGAACTCGGTTTCTGTTTCAGGCGAAAAGATGGCCTTCATGAGGGAACCGAATTCTCCCGACGAAGATGCGCCCCTCAGCCGTTCGTGTGCGATATTAGCCGGCTGACCGTCTAGCGTAAGTACGTCGTATTGCTTCGCGGTGGTCGAAGTATGTGAGCCGCTCGACGATGACGTCGATGGGTTGCCAGTAGTGCGCGGAGACGCTCACGAAGCGGCGAGTGGTTTGTGTACAGACGAAGTCAGGAAGACTGCTTTCGTGTTGCAGCGCATGCACCCTGGCATCGGCTATAACCGCGTTCTGCTCTTCAGCGGGGGGAGTCGGAGAAGAGTTCGTTTGAGCCAGGGCGGTACCGAAGGCGCCAAGCAGGATGATGAATAGACGCGACATGACATTGCCTCGATTCACCTGCGGTTTCGTGGATTCATTAAAAGTTCTCTTTGGCGTCACCAAGCAAGCGCCAACAAATGTCGTATTCCTGCAGATCACTTATCCCGACCGCTTGAGAAAAGTCGATAGATCATCCTGCGGCAGCATACGAACGCGCCCGTGAATGCCAGGATGGCGGGTACAAGTCCCAAGACCGCCCAGAACGCCTCTATAGACCAACCGAATCTTCCGAAGTGGAGCTGGGCGAGCCCGAACAGAATTGCGTCGGTGTATTTGTCGGCTGGATCAACCAATGATGCAGGGGCATAGAATGCTTGTGGAAAAGAAAAGTAGAGCCCTGAGATTCCCCACATCAGAACGAATGAGAAGCACCAGACTCCGAGTGCGCTGTGTGCATCCCAATTGAACCGCGCTAGACGCGATCCCCACCTTACTTTCAGGCTGCGACGCCAATTCTTCAGCCCCGGCCACCATATAATGGTTCCCGTCAAACAGACTGTCGTTACGGCTATTGCACCGATGCCGTTCACGAGACGGCCAGTGGCTCCGAGCAGCAGGTTTTCGTGAAGCTTCACGAGCCACTCGATGGGGAGCCACCCGGACAGCTCGTTGCGGAAAACTATTATGCTGCCGGTCAGGCTCATCAGCACAACATACAGACCGATTCCTGTTCCTACCCACAGGTGAATCTGGAACAAAGCTTTGCGCACCCAAAACCGCTCGGGATGTTGCAGCCATTGTTGTAAGGCGGTCATTATTTCTACTTGGTCCTTGTCGTACTTGCGAATCTAGTCGACCCTGGTTTGTGATTTCCTTGATACTCATCGATGATCCACTCCCCCCGTCGGCTCAATAATGCTGCTCGACAGCTCTTGAGTGACAGCGCTGAGCGCAGGCGTAACCTGCAAAAAAACCCTTCCGTTGCTCCATTGCATCCCTAGTCTTGCGTAGCGGCTTATCGACGCACCCGCGCCACAGCCGGTAAACAAAGCGAGGTACTGTATGAAGTTCGACGCGAAGGCTTCACTCTGCAGATCTTGGGTGGCAGTTCTGTGCGCAATCATTCTGGCGCCAGGGGATACTCTGACGTATGCATCGCAATCGCCAGCACCGGCGCAGCCAAATGGTCAGTCCATCAAACTTTCGTCCGATCAATTGGACTCCCTGGTCGCGCCCATCGCGCTTTATCCAGATCCGTTGCTGGCCCAGGTCCTGGCGGCGTCCACATATCCTCTCGAAATCGTACTTCTCCAGCGATGGCTGGAGACGAATAAGAACCTCAAAGATAAACAGCTGGCGGATGCAGCGGCGAAACAACCCTGGGATACAAGCGTTCAGGCGCTAGCCCCTCTACCGGAAGTCGTGAAACTACTGGGAGACAACATTCAGTGGACTACCGATCTCGGCAACGCCTTCCTTGCGCACCAGAGCGACGTGATGGATGCCGTTCAGCGCATGCGAAAGAAGGCGCAGGACAAGGGCGCTTTGCATACTACGCAACAGCAGACTGTGGAAACGCAGGAAATTGAAAACAAGAGCGTGGTTGTGATCGAGCCAGCTAATCCGGAAGTTGTGTACGTGCCTTCGTATGAGCCGGCAGCGATATACGGTGAACCAGCGTATCCATACCCGCCTCTCTACTATCCGCCTGGCTACTACGCGGCAGGCGCGGCGCTTGCCTTCGGCGCGGGAGTGCTGATGGGAGCGTGGTGGGGCGGCGGTTACGGATGGGGTTGCGGCTGGGGCGGTGGCAATGTGTATATCAACCACTTCAATAGCTTCAATCGCAGCAGCCATCTCCGGTGGTGTTGGTGGAGTGGGCAGGCCCGGTGGAGTAGGTGGTGTCGGCGGGGTCGGTGGAGTGGGCAGGCCGGGCGGAGTGGGTGGTGTCGGCGGGCGTCGGTGGAGTGGGCAGGCCCGGAGGCGTAGGTGGTGTCGGCGGCGTCGGTGGCGTGGGCAGGCCCGGAGGAGTGGGTGGTGTCGGGGGCGTCGGTGGCGTGGGCAGGCCCGGTGGAGTAGGCGGTGTTGGGGGTCGTCGCTGGTAACCGGCCGTCGACTCTACCCCGGCCTGCAAAGCGGACTCGGCAACTGGGCGCACAACCCCGCACATCGCGGTGGCACACCTTATCGCGGACCGGGCTACGGCAGATCGGTTTGGCGGTAGTGCTCGCGGTGATTCAATTGCCCAACGCCAGGCCGGCGCCCGGCAACAGATTGCTCGACAGGGCGGAAGGCTCAACAGTAAGCCTGCCGCGGTGGGTGGTTTAGGCAGCTTTGGGGGGAACGCAGGCCGGGCGTTGGCAGCGCGAATCGCGCCGGTGTTGGCGCGGGCGGACCGATCGCATCGGAGGTCGTGATCTTTCGCGCGGTGGTGCAGGTGACCGGAACGCCTTCGGAGGTGGTTCCAGGGGATTCAATGGATCCAACGCACGCAGCAACAGCAATCGTGGCTCCTCCAGCATGAGATCTCGCGGTGGCGGCTTCAGTCGTGGCGGTGGCGGCTTCAGTCGTGGTGGCGGAGGCTTTCAGTCGTGGTGGTGGAGGCTTCAGTCGCGGGGGTGGTGGTCGAGGTGGCGGAGGCCGCCGAGGTGGCGGCGGTCGTCGCAGGTAGTGCCGCGAATCGGAAATCACAGGAGCACGGATATGAAATCGATACTTGCGAACGGAAAATCCTGGAGACAGGTTTCCATTTTGTGCGCGGTGGCGTGCGCATGCATGTCCGCGGCGGTTCTCTTCTCCGCTCAGCCATCGACGGCCAGAACGGGTCCGCGGACTCCCGCTACGTCATCTGCAGGAGCCAAGCTCTTCGACACTCCGCAACAGGCTGCCGATGCGCTGGTCAATGCAGCCGAAAAGTTCGACGTCGCCGCGCTGACGGAAATCTTCGGTCCGGACGGTGACGACGTCGCCTTCAGTGGTGAATTCGCGCAGGACCGCAAGCGTGCCGCTGATTTCGCCGCCGAGGCTCGCGAGAAGACAAAGGTTTCCGTGGACCCAAAGAGCGGGAATCGCGCATTCGTCCTGGTGGGAAATGAGGACTGGCCCTTCCCTGTGCCGCTGGTGAAAAATGGCGACAAATGGTTCTTCGACAGCAAGGCCGGCCGGCAGGAAATGCTGTTTCGTCGCATCGGCGCGAACGAGCTGGATGCAATTGCAATTTGCCGCGGGTACGTGGAAGCGCAAAATGAATATGCTCTTCAGCCGCGCACGGGGTACGACGTAAACCAATATGCCCAGAAGATCGTCAGCACTCCCGGGAAGCAGGATGGCTTAGCGTGGCAAAACCCCGATGGCACGTGGGGCGGTCCGATCGGTGAAAACATCGCCCGAGCAATTGAACAGGGCTATACGCACTGGCGCGGAGCCTTACCATGGATATTTTTTCAAGATCCTCAAAGGACAAGGCCGGAAGGCGGCGCTCGGTGAAATCGATTTTGTGGTGAAGGGAGTCATGATCGGCGGCTTTGCACTTGTCGCCGCACCCGCTGAGTACAACGTAACGGGTGTGCGGACCTTCATGGTCAGCAACAAGGGCGTCGTCTACGAGAAGGACCTTGGACCCAAAACCCTGGACGAGTTCAACAAGATGGAACGTTTCGACCCCGATGCATCCTGGACGCCGGTTCCCAAGGAAGAGGACTAGATTGGCGAGCCGGGCATTCACAGCTCCAGTTTCTAAAAGGAGACTCAACCATGCAGAAGACTCCATTCAAGAATGCTGCTGGTGATGGAGTAGTTGAACGGATCGTGGTCTCAAAGGAAGTCGTACCTAAGTTGGCGGAGACAGGTGCCAGGAAGACATCTTGCGATGCGCTGTCGGCATGCTGCCGGGGGTGTAGTCGACGAAGCGCCATACAAAATAAAGCACTCTCCATTCGGTCGCGTTGGCGCTGCGTTTGCAGCTAACGGCGCTAAGGGAGCGCTGGTTCCACGAAAGGGAAGGGAAAGCATTTATGAGAGCGCGCTCGATTCACAGCGTTATGAACCTCGCGGGAGTGCTGTTGGCCGCTACCTGCGTGGCTCAATCAACTGGTGGTACAGATGCACCCAAATCGTCTCGATCGGATACGATTACCACCGGTGTTGCGGTGGTGATTACACCTGCGACGGTGCGTGAGAACAGTGGAAAGTTTGTTACCAACCTTCAGGTCCAAGACTTCGAGGTCTACGACAACAACAGGTTGCAGAAGGTTACCGCTGACATGAGGGACTCGCCTTTCTCATTAGTTGTTGCGATTCAGCGAAGCGCTGACATGACGGGTTTGCTGCCGAAAGTTCAGCGGATTGGTCCAGTGCTAACGGACCTGGTGGCTGGACAAGACGCAGAAATCGCCGTGGTCGGATTCGATGATCGCGTCGAAATCCCGCAGACTTTCACCGCCGACAGCGGCAAGGTTTGTCAGGCGATAGAGGACCTGAGAACGGGGAACTATAGCCACGCGGCCATCGATGCCGTGATGGAATCTGTGCGGATGCTTCGAAACGCGCCAACAGATCGGCGCCGGATCGTTCTAGTTGTAGCGGAAAAGTGGGACAAGGGCAGCCACGCGAGCCTGCGTGAAGCGCTGCTGGAAGCTCAGTTGGCAAACGTCACCATCTATTCGCTCAATGTTTCGACGGCGGCCGCAGAACTGACTTCGGAACCCATGCCTCAACCTCCTCCTCCTATCCCGGCCGAAGGCCAAAGCTTGCCGAATAACTCGCCAGTAACGCCTAGCAATGTCTCCCAAAGCTACTATCTCGGTAACTGGGTCCCGCTGGTGGCGAACGGCTTCTATGCGATTAAGGATCAGGTTCGCGACAATACCCTCGAGGCGTTCACGCGCTCCACGGGGGGCGAAGGATATTCCTTCCATGGCGAGAGGAGTCTAGACAAAGCGCTCAAGAACCTCACCGAGGACCTCCACACCCAATACGTCCTCAGTTACTCGCCGAACAACCTTAATCAGGCCGGTTTTCACGAAATCCGGGTCGCCGTCAAGCGTCGAGGTCTCGTGGTTCGGACCCGTCCAGGATATTGGATTGCGGGCAAACCTGAATAGATACCTCGCGATCTCGAAGATAGCCTACCCAACCCCGAGATTTGAACCCTCCTGGAACGACAGGCGATCTTTAATACCAGAAAGATAATCGTGAGCTCGTTCCGCAGCCCGGCGCCTTAGACGCGGATCGAGCCCACCGAGAACGAAAGGTATTATGTTATGCCTAGCTCCACCGTCAGTTCGCTTTTGAGTACATTCGATTCTCGCAGTATCGGCGAAATCGCATCACGTTTTGGTCAATCCAAGGAGGCCGTATCCCAAGCCATGGAGTCGTCAAGCGCCTGCCTTCTCGGGGCGCTGGCTAACAAAGCCGCCGATTCGACATGGATGAGCGAGTTGTTCAAACTTGTCTCGCAGGCGCCCTCGCACGTCAACATGTCCGACTTGATGGGGGCCGTCACTGATCCGAGCCGCGCATCGTCTGCCACCTCATCGCTTCTGAACTCAGGACAGAAGCTCCTATCTCTCGCCTTTGGCGGCCGTCAGTCTTCCATCACCGACGCAATAGGTGCATCCAGCGGGCTGCGGCCGGGTATCGTAACGGGCTTGATGAGCATGGCCGCGCCGATGATGATGAGCGCTTTGGGGCGGCTGGTCCGTAACGATCACATGAACCCAGCCGGACTTGGTCGGCTCCTAGCAAGCGAAGGCGAAGGCGTCCGCGACCTTATGCCCGCCGGTGTCTCCAATTTGATCAACGCCGCGCCGGCCATGGTGACTCCGAATACGCGGCCTATCTCGCTCGGAACAATTCCAGAGGCCGAAGCACTTCCAAGGCCGGCAATTGAGCCAACAATGGAGCCGACAACAAAGTCGCAGGGCCTGTGGTGGCTCATTCCAGCATTGCTTCTCCCCGCGCTGATCTATTGGGGCTACCGGGCGCGACATCCCGTGATTCAAGTTGCGCCGCCGAATCGCGTGGTCTTTCGAACGGTTCCCCGCAATTTCTTCGTAAACATTCCCCGGAACGGAGATGCGGCCCGATTGCTCGCATTCATTCGAGACCCGTCCAAGGGCGTCGATGGGACGACCTGGTTCGACTTCGACCGCCTCTCATTCAACACCAATTCGGCTACTCTGCGGCCCGAATCTCGAGCAGAATTGGGGAATATCGCAGCGGTCCTCAAAGCTTATCCAAATGTGCACATTCAGATTGGCGGCTTCAGCGACAATCGCGGCAATTCGCAGCATAATCTGAAACTCTCGCAAGATCGGGCGAACCGAGTTATGGGCCAGTTAGTCGCGCTTGGCATTTCCCCGGATCGTCTGGAAGCGCAGGGGTATGGCGAACAGTCTCCGGTGGCGGATAACTCCACTGCGGCAGGTAGGGCCAGAAATCGCCGGGCCTCGATCAGGGTGACACAAAAGTAGGTCTAAAAAGCCATTCAGTAGAGCGTCATGAGAAAGCAAGAAGAAGGTCAATAGAAGAAAGGTCTATATGTCTTACGAAAACGTTGTTGCAGTTTACGATACGGAACAAAATGCGAACGCCGCCCTGACTAGCCTAATATCCGCAGGCTATCGTACCGCCGACATCAGCATTATCCGCGGCGAAGGCGAAGCGGAAAAGGCCGGGTTGCACGAGCCAGGTGTTTGGAAGCGTCTCTTGGGCCGCGACCTCGAACATGATGAGGCGGCCGTACTGGGCCGTTCATTTAGGGAAGGACACGTCATCGTCGTGGTTCGCGTGCCCGAGTCACACACTCCCAGCGTCATGAGTCTGTTGGATCGCCATAATCCAGTGGACGTTCTGGACCGCGCCAAGGCCTACGACCTGGAAGGGGCAACCGCTGCGCCGTCGCAGGCTCGCACTTCTGCCGATGCGCCGGACGAGGAGATGTTCCGTTTGGCCGAAGAGCAATTAAACGTCGGGAAGCGGCTAGTCGAGTCCGGGCACACCTGTGTTCGGCGATTTGTCATCGAGAAACCCGTGGACGCAAACATCACACTTCACGAAGAACACGTGGAAGTGATACGACGCGCGATTTCGGACCCTGCCAATGTGACAGACACAGACTGGTCGGACAAGACCATCGAAGTTACGGACACAATGGAGGAAGCCGTGGTGAATAAGACCGCCCACGTCATAGAGGAGATTGTGATCCGCAAGCAAGCTTCGGACCGAACGCAAAATGTGCACGACACGGTTCGCCGTCAGGAAGTCCTAGTGGAGCGCATGCCGCTCGGAAGTGGGGCGAAGAAGACCGGGTGAGGGTTGCAATTCACGATCGGAGGACATACAGCGTAAAGTAAGGGAGGCAGTTATGTTGGCGTTTATTTGGATGTTATTGATTGGGTTAGTTGTCGGCGCACTCGCGAAACTCGTCATGCCAGGGAAAGATCCCGGCGGGATTTTCGCTACCATGATGCTCGGAGTTGCTGGCGCGCTGGTCGCAGGCTTCATAGGCAGAATGCTCGGACTGTATGCACCCGGCCAAGGCGCCGGATGGATCATGTCAGCGCTCGGAGCCATTCTGCTTCTGGCCTTGTATCGACTTATATCGCACCGGCATCATCCATCCGTTTGAACGATCCCAGGTGATCGGCGCCCGCGTTCTGAAATTGAATGCGTCTGCAAGTCCGAAAGCGGAATCGCTCTTCCGACTGCCTTGATGAGTCCGCTCGTGTTTACCAAACATGAGCGGACGGGCCAGGGCAGGACGCTTTGAATTCTTAAGTAAGGAGAACGCTAGGTATGGAAAACCAAACGACCGATCGCAGGAAGCCGTCCTATACCGAGGTGTCTTGGGAAGACTTGGAAACACCCGGATTCTATGTGTCCCGCGCAACCGGGAACGGTTATCGCATTCCCGCGGAAGCCCTAATCAAGGGCGCCTCACCGATGATAGAACAGGTGAGTTCACAGCCGTCGCGGCTGGTGAAGCTCAGTGACAATCCATTTGTCCCGATGATAAAGGCGCGCAATCTGGCTGCTAATTGCAACATAGAGCCCCAACTTCTAGAGGGCTCTCGCAGCACGTGCTTAGCTATTTATTTTCAATTAATCTGGCTTCGTAGCGCTGCGCATGGCGGTGTCCTACAGGCGTTGCAGCCCTCGCTTCCTCTTGAAACCTGCGAAGGAAACCTAGCACTCGAGCCACATACTTGCGGGTTTCACGAAAGGGAGGGATGCCGTGGTAGCGATCGACATTGCCTGGACCTGCGTTATATGCAGCGATGACGCGGGTGAGGACATTGCGATGCTTTTGATATCGGCCTAACAGATAGTGGAGGTACTGCACTCCAGCGTCCACGTTCTGCTTGGGGTCCTTCGGATCCGCACCAAACTCCATTGCCGTCTCAGGCATCAGTTGCATCAAACCAATTGCGCCTTTTGGTGAAACAACATCCAAAGCGAAGTTCGATTCCGCAGCCATGATGCTCTTCACGAGTGCGGCCGGGACGCCGTGCTTGGTGGCAGCCTGGCTGATGAGCGCATGCGGATCCACCAACTCTTTGGGAGGCGGCGGCGGAGGCGTTGGCATTGGCCTCGGCAGGCCGAAGAAGGAGCCGAAATCCGGCAATCGGAAGTCGAAGGTGGGAGACGAGGCAAACCCGCACCAAGGCGCGAGGGTAGCCATTGCTAGAAACGATATGACAAACTTCATCCACTGTTTCCTGTTCTTTTAAATTTTGCTATTGCACTACTGGACGTACTTACGCGGCGGAAAAGAGGTCCGGCTTAGGCCAAGCTTCGCCGGTTCATTATTCCCATTGAATGAGTATCTGGCAAAGGCCCAGTATAGCAGAGTAAAAGCGACCTTCCACGTCTGGAGGGGTGTCGCGACCACATGCGAAGCTGCTATTTGGTGCCAAGTGGAAGATTCCTATCCAGATAGTCGTGGGCTAGCTTAGCTGCGCGGGGCGCGCGAACTCACCGCGCGGGGGTTACGCGAACGGCAACGCTGCTCACGAGTTCGTTTCTCATGAAGCTGCAGATTCAGGTCTTTGTTTCTGAATCCCATATTTTATGATGCGGTACATAAGAGTCTTCCGCGTGATGCCCAAGTAGCTCGCCGCACGGCTCTGATTCCAACTGAATTGATTGAGGGCCCGGACGAGTAAATCCCTTTCCACTGCTTGAAGACTTAATCCCACGGCAGAACCAGGCGGCTTGGAATCGGAATACATCCGCATGGACGGGCGCAAGAACTCCGGTAGGTCGTTCAGGACAACTTGGTCTCCAGCACTGAGGACGACCAGGCGTTCGATGACGTTTTCGAGTTGCCGCACATTCCCCGGCCACGCGTAAGCATTAAAGTACGGAATGAGAAGCGGCGGAAGGTTCAGATCAGGCCTTCCGTGTCTTTGCTTGGAAGCGTCAAAGAAGTGCTGAATGAGTAGGGAAATGTCCTCGGTTCGATTTCGCAAAGGGGGAAGTTCGATGGGGACCACTGAGAGACGGTAGTACAGGTCTTCCCGAAAGCTTCCACTTGCCGCCAGCGCCTGGAGATTGCGATTTGCCGCCGCAATGATGCGCACGTCTACTTTTGTAGGGTATAGTGCGCCAATTTTCTCGATCTCGCGCTCTTGGATCATGCGGAGCAATTGCGCCTGTAGCTCTAACGGCAATTCGCCAATCTCGTCCAGAAAGAGAGTGCCGGTGTGGGCAATTTCGATCTTTCCTCTTTTGTGGGTGGTAGCGCCGGTAAACGATCCTCTGAGGTGACCGAAGAGTTCGGACTGTAGCAGCTCGGCTGGAATCGCACCACAATTAATAGTGACGAATGGCCGCTCCCGACGGAGACTGTTTCGGTGCACGGCCTTGGCCAACACTTCTTTCCCGGTTCCGGTTTCCCCGAGGATCAGCACGGTGGCGTCAGTTGGTGCGACGCGCGCTATCTGATCCAGAACAAACAGCAGCGCTTGGGACTGACCGACGATATTTTCGAAGCCATACTTGTAAGAGAGACCCTTACGCAGTACTTGAAGCTCCTCGATAAAATGGACCCGCTCCAAAGCCCGCTCCACGAGGGAACCCAGCTCGTACAAGTGGACCGGTTTGGTGATGTAATCGTACGCACCAGACTTCATAGCGTCTACTGCACTTGCGACGTTTGCGTAGGCCGTGATCAACACCACTTCGGTTTCGGGATACTGGGCTCGGACACTCTTCAGCAGTTCCAAGCCGGACATATCAGGGAGGTGCAGGTCGGTAATAACCAGGTCCCGGGGCTCCTGCTTCAGGATCTCGAGCGCTTCAGTCGCGTCAGCGGCGGTTACGGTCGGATAACCCATCTTCGCGAGATGTACCTGAGTGGCACGACGTAACGTGGCATCGTCGTCGACCATGAGTATTCGCCCTTGTCTCATGCCCCGCTCATCCCCGCGCGTCGAACGCTACGGAATTCGAGTTCCAGTATATTCGGACAGGCGCTAAAGTCAAGGCAAATGTTACTCGCCATCCGGAAATTCCAAAGTTGTCACACGCCATAATTGCTTCGAGCTAAGCATCGCGAAAATTTTGGATCCATCGCTCGAAAGCTTGCATCTTCCCACCCGCAAACCCCATGACAAACCGTACTCATCGTAGCCGGCTGACTCGCCTGTCTGATCGCAATGGTGCGACTGAAATGTACTCGCCCATAAATACTGCCATGCCTGCCTATCGCATCAAAAGCTCACTCACTGCCGTAGTTCTCCGCGGCACTAGCGAACGCTTTCAGTGCCTCAATTGCGGCATGATACTGATCCCTCTCTCGGAGCCCAACGCGGCGGGGATGATTGAAGCGAGGTGCGAAGGCAACTTGGTACGGGTATTCGAACGGGACCTTTCGGAGCAGTCGGAGTACTACGAAAGTGAGAGCGAACGGTGAAGCTGACAAAGCGCAGCGAGGAACAACGTCAGACAGTCGACGACCTACTCCAGGCCGGTGATTGTGAACTCGATGCCGCGTTCGTGGTTTAGACGTCGTGAAAGATCGGAATCGATCAGCGAAGTACTGGCGTGATTAAAGGCGTACTCGACACTGACATAGTGAAGCATGCTTCCTTCTATCCAATAGCCGAGTGCCTGCACGATCCGGTGATCCTTGAACGCGATGAGGTAGATCGTTGGCTTACCGTTGTCAGCCACTCTATTCGAAGTATCTTGACCAGCACTCGCAGACGAGTTCGCAGGATTCTGAGACACAGGCGGCGCCAATTCCCGCCCAGTCGCTGGATAGTGATTCGCAAACTCAGAAGCATCCCGTGGAGGCGCAAAGTTCTGGTCTATAACCACTGGGGGCCGATCGTCGGGATTTGTATTTGCCTGCGCCGGGTTTGCATCCGACGGCAAATCCGTTCCAGACTCCTGGTCCAGGTTGCCACTGTAGTACACAGGAAAAGGTATAACGACGATCCCGCCTCGAGTTGCGGCGCTCCATCGCCCCGGGAACGCCGACCTTCCATGAACAATCGGCCAGACGGGACGACCCGGAGCTGTAGCGGGAACATAGCCGTTACCCGGATAAAGCATGCCGCCGTTTCCGCCCGGTGACCAGGACTGGCCTCGGCGTTGACCGGATGCCGTGGTCACAACGCCGAGGAACATCGCAACGAGGACCAATGGAATCATGAGTCCTCCTTTCGAATCGACGTTCCGTTAACATTGATCGTCGGAGTTCGGGCCGGATCTATTTCAAGGGGCTTACCGCTTCCCGGCGCCAAGCCACAGGCATCGAATGCAACTCCACGGGACAGAAGAAACTAGAACAAGTCGTGCTAGTGTTCATCTCCGATTGCAACGGTCGAGGCGTGGAACGTGAGCGAGAACGGCACCTAGATCTGCTCTGGCGCATTTCCCCTGCCCGACTTGTTTATAGATTTATGAATTTCCTTGAACGATATAAAGCGGACATCATCAGTGCGGTCGAGAGCATCGACATAGACGAGGTTAGCGAGGTCATAGAGTTGTTCAAGCAGACGCGTGCGCGACACGGCAACATTTTTGTCTGCGGCAGTACGGGAAGTGCTGCAACGGCGTCGAGAGTCTTAAGTCATATGCTGATGCAGTCGGTCTTCGATCAGACGGCGCGCTTTCGCATCTTAGCGCTCGGCAACGGCACCACGGAATCAGAATCGGCGAACGAACACATAAGCAAAGACCGCCTGCTTGTTGAGCAGCTCAAGAACTTCGCGGAGCCGGGGGACGTTGTGGTTGCAATCAGCGCTTCAAGCGACTCACAATGTATCCTGCGAGCTCTAGAATATGGCGCATCCATCGGGTGTCGAACCGTTGCCCTGACCGGTTCGGATGGCGGCAAGGCAAGTATCCTGACCGATATCACGATTCACGTCGAATCCACGCAAGCCGATACTTTGGAAGACGCGCATGCCGTTATCTGTCACATGATAGGAAGCTATTTTCTCGACTTCGATCTATGCTGCTCCAGCATAGACGCCTTCCCGTCGGCAAAGGTCAACAAATTGTAAAGCCATCGGGCGGACAATCGCATCAAACCTTTCGATGCCAGACACTGGGCTCAAGGAATGCTACAAAGTCCATACTCTAACGTCCAATGTTGTCTGATTCTGCCAGCGACCCGCCATGCAACCCACCGGCATCCTTGAGCCATGGACATCGCCTACAGCAGGAGTTCGATCCTCTGAATAGGACTGTCAATTATCAATAAGACGCGTAATAGCCATGGCGCCAGGATGTGCGCAGTTTCAGACTGCCCGCAGCTTGGCTCAGCATGACCTTCACTTTGTGGAACTTTCCGTCGTTCTGGGCCTGAGCCGGATAGTAGCCAAGAACGTACCGGCTCCGGACTTGGGTGCTCAGTTTGTCAACGGCATCGGACAGGTCATTCAGGTTATGAACAGCTACCACAGCCCCGCCCGTTTCCGCCGCCGCTTTCTTGAGAAAGTGGGCGTCATCGAAGAGCCCGATCGCGAAGAGTTGAACGTCCGCCTCTCTTAAGAGATTAATGACCTCCCGGTCACTATAGCGGCTGTTGTTGTCGCCACCGTCCGATAGAATCAGAAGTGCCTTTCTCGGGTTTTTGGCGTGTCTCATCTGGTTCACGGCCAGGTAGATCGCATCAAACATAGCGGTCCAGCCTTGGGGTCGAATCAAGCTAAGGTTGCTGGTGATCTGGTCTGTATCGCGTGTGAAGGGAACCAGAACACTCGCCACATCAGAGAACTGGACAAGAAAGAATTCATCTCCCGGCAGGCTCGTTTTTAGAAACTGCTCGACGGCCTTAAAAGATTTATCAATCCTGTTTCGCATGCTTCCGCTGGCATCGAAGACGATTCCGAGAGATAGTGGGGCCTCATCGATGGAGAAAGACTCGATCTTTTGTTCGGAGGAGTCTTCAAACAAACGGAAGTCTTCCTTATGCAGGTTCAGGATGGGCTGGTCGTGTTGATCGGTAACGTTCGTAGGAATCATCACCATCTTGATATCTAAGCGAATGGAGGGCGCCCTCCCTTCCGCGGATGGCCGGAACCGCGGAACAATATTGACCTGGGGTGCGTCCTGGCAGAATGCTGACAGCCCGAGTGCGGTTACTAGCAAGGCATGCAGCACAGGGGGTATTAGAAAACGCCCAATGCACCGGAGCCGCATAGATAGACAAACCTCCGGCCGGATAGCCTAAACCCGGCCTAGTGTGCTTTCTTCCAAATTTAGAATACTGATACGTCAGCGAGTATACGTTCGGGCCTGAGCGAGTGTAAAGAGGGAAGGGGTTACGGGTTGCAGAAAGCTCTGTGCGTGGCGCCAGTTAGGGGATACGGCTCGAGCGCTCCCGTGACGGGCTGATTCGCCACAGAGCGCTAATGGCGCGGGGTTAAACGTCGGACGGTAATTCCTCGATCATGATCACCCAACCGGTTGATCCGTCCTCAGCATGCGAGATGACGCCGGCGTTAATCTTGGCTTCGAACGGCTTACCGCTTGCATGCAGACACTGCTCCTGAAACGCAATCGAAGAGCGATTGTTGCTCGGCATGCTCAGGAGGGCCTCCAAGACCGCATCGCGCCTTCGCGGTTGGAACAATGTTTCCACGCGCATCTCTTTCAGTTCGCTGCTGCCATATCCCAAAACATCACTCGCGGCGCGGTTTGCGCTGGTCACATGCAACCCCTCATCGGTTACCAGGATGGCCAGCGGGCTCTGTTCAAACAACGCTCGATAGCGTCGTTCCATCCCGGAAGCGCGGGCTACGCGTTTTGCGTCGGTGACGTCGGCGCTGCGTCCCACGACACGGATCGGGTTCCCGCCGACATTTCTGATAATGTAAGCACGATCAGCGTTGTAGGTGGACTTCCCATTGGGTTGAAGCTTCCGGTACTCAAACACCCACTCATCGCGATGTTCCCGCAAAGCGGAATTGAGACTGTTCGCTACTGCGGAACGATCTTCCGGATGGATCCGCTGAAGCCAGGATGAGAGACTCATGCTGGCAATCGACGTCTCCGTTCGTTCTGCTTCAGTTGCTCCAAAGGTGACGCGGTTTGACGCGGGGTCCCACTCCCAAATGAGATCCTTGCTAGTTAGCCGGAGCGCTCGGAGGTCTTGCATACTTCTCTGCATGCGCTGCGAATACTGGCGCATCTGTTCGATCGCTTGATCGGCGAGGTGGCGCGCTCTGGGGTACATCGCGCTCAACGCCGAGATCAGAATTCCTTCTAACAAGAACAAACCCAGCCGCTCCGCGTTAAGCTGCGAGACGCCCGTGAGCGAGTGACGTGGAAGCAGGAAGAAAAATCTCGCGGTCACACTCGATAGCAGCGTTGCGGCCAGCCCCGGGCCCAACCCACCCACCCAAGCGCTGGCGGCAATCGCTGCGTAATAGAAGGTGAAAGGCAGCGCCCGTTCCAAATCGCCAAAAGCTAACAGCTTCAGGCAAGTGGCTGTAGAAACAAAGAGCAACACCGAAAGATAACGCATGCTGCGCGACCGGCTGGCTTCGGCGGTGTTAGTGTCATGGAGAACGTGGCCGACGAAGCTGAGTAAAACGCCCTCGCCGCTAAACAGGATCAACCGCGACAATTGGGCCTGAGATGTGACCTCAAACGAGTAAACCGGTTGGAGAAGCAGGTACGCGCTGGCACAAGCGGACACGCCGGTAGCCAGCAAGCCCGGACCCAGCCCGGCCAGCAGCGCAGCTGCGAGCACGGCCAGAACGAACCCGAAATACCGCACGTCGGAATCCAATGCCGGAGGCCCTGCGAGAAAGTAAAGGAGCGATGCCAAGGCAGTAAGAACCAGCGAGAGCCCATAGCGGGCTGAAAAAGATCGTAGTCGGAACATCGAATCCTCAGAGCGTTGCCATACCTGGATGGATTTCTTTGCTGGCATGCCGATCATCGCGAGCCCTGCGGTACGTGGCCCAAGAACGCGGGTGTCTCCCCAGCAATGATGAGCCTCGCAGCGGGAAGACGCAAAACATTTGCCGGATAAGTCGAGAGCCGCATCGAGTTCTCGGTGTGGATCGGGCCTTGCACGATGAAGGCTACAAAATATTCCAACTCATCGATTCCCCGAGTGCATCATAGATCCACCGTATGCAATGGAGCGGTACTCGCCTATTAGGAACCAGGCCGGCTTACAACAACTTGCTTCGGACGGCATTCACAGTCATTCTTTATGCCGCGCTCAGTTTCAATGCGCCCGCGCAGTCCGGCGGCAGTTCGACATCCGTCAGCGGTACCGTGACGGATCCCAGCGGCGGAGTGGTTTTCGATGTGACGGTAGAGATTAAAAACCTGGTGAGCGGCTTTGACCGAACCACCGACACAAATCATTCAGGCGTATTCAATTTCGCGAACGTGCCATTCAATCCATATCACTTAACCGTCACGGCGTCGGGATTCGCACCCTATGCCGAGGACGTGGATGTGCGATCGGCAGTGCCGATAGATCTAACAATCAGTTTGGCGTTGCCCGGAGCTTCCAATTCGGTGACCGTCACTGCCGGAGATTTACTGGAGAATACACCCGTCTTTCACAGCGACATAGACCGGGCATTGTTCGACAAACTTCCTCTCGAGAGTCAATCGTCGTCAGTCAGCTCCCTGGTTACACTCACGACGCCCGGAGTGGCCGCCGATTCGAATGGCCTTTTCCATGGATTGGGAGATCATGCGGAGAATTCGTTTTCGGTGGACGGCCAGCCCATCACCGACCAACAAAGCAAAGTGTTTTCGAATCAGATTCCCGTCGATTCGATTGAGTCGATGGAGGTGATTTCCGGAGCGCCCCCTGCCGAGTTTGGAGATAAAACGAGTCTTGTAATCAAGGTCACGACGCGCTCCGGACAAGGCGTTACGACGCCTCATGGCAGCATCAGAGCCTCTTATGGCTCGTTTGGCACCTCTGATATCGGTTTCGACCTGGCCTACGGAGGGGAGAAGTGGGGCAACTTCATTTCAGCCAGCGGATTAAACAGCGGCCGGTATCTCGACGCGCCGGAGTTCATCGTAATGCATGCGAAAGGCAACGAAGAAGATGTGTTTGACCGCGTGGATGGTCAACTTTCCACCGACGACACCATTCACCTGAACCTCGGCTACACGCGTTCCTGGTTTCAAACGCCGAATTCGTTCGACAATCTGAACCTCGGAATCATCGGTCCGGATGGCAATCCAGTTGGCCCCACAGACCAGCGTTCGAAGATAGAAACGTTCAACATTGCCCCGGCGTGGACGCGAGTGATGAGTTCCTACATGCTGTTTACGTTAGGCGCCTTTGTACGGCGCGATGATTATAACTACTACCCCAGCCGAAATCCTTTCGCAGATCTGGGTCCACCCAATCTTCAGCAGGAAACGGTAGCTCAGCATCGAACGCTCGCCAACACCGGGATCCGTTCGGATGTTTCCTACGCGAAAGGCATACACAACGTAAAGGCGGGAGTCACCTATCAACAAACGTTTCTGACAGAGAATTTCGGTCTCGGCATAGTCGATCCTGCACTCAACGCACCGTGTCTGGATGCCAATGGCAATCCAGTAGCTGGCTTCACCGCTACGACACAGTGCGCTGGAGCTGGCTTGCAGCCCAACATTCCCACAAATCCGAACGCCGTCAATCCCTTCATACCGCTCTTAGGCTGTTATGACTTGACGAGGCCCAACCCCGCTTCCTCCGACAACTGCTCGAGCCCAACCAGCACACCTTATCTATTCCACGGCCACACGGATGTGAAAGAGCTCGCTCTCTATATTCAAGACCTGATTACGAAGGGCGATTGGTCCTTCAACCTCGGACTACGGGGTGACCTCTACAACGGTCTCAGCATTGGGCGGCAGGCGGAACCTCGCCTGGGGGCTGCCTACAACATCAAGCAGAGTAATACGGTTCTACGTGTTTCTTACGCGCGAATCATGGAGACTCCCTTTAATGAGAACCTGGTGCTTGCCAGCACGGGATGCCAGTACCAGGTCATTGCCGATCTCATCCCTTGCGTTCCGGCCCCAAACACGCCGGGCTATCGCAATGAATTCCACGCGGGCTTCCAGCAGGCACTTGGACGCTACATTGTTATCAGTGGCGAATACATTTGGAAGTATACGCACAACGCCTACGATTTTAGTGTTCTGGCGGCGACGCCGATTACGTTTCCAATCGGATGGCACAACTCCAAAATTCCCGGAACCCTGGGTCGCGTTAGCGTGCCTGCGTTTCACGGTTTTACGGCATTGGTGGTCCTCTCGAGCGTGGCAGCCCGATTCTTCCCGCCGCAAACCAGCGGTCTTGGTGTCACAGTAGGACAAAGCGGGGGTGTCTTCCGGATTGATCACGATGAAAAGTTTAACCAGACGACGCACGTGCAGTATCAGCGCGGCAAGCAAGGACCTTGGATCGGCTTCAACTGGCGGTATGACAGTGGCCAAGTAGCGGGGGAGGTGCCGTTCGCAGTCAACGCAACTACACCAGTGGATCTCACCGGGCTGACTGGGGATCAGCAACTGCAAGCCGGATTGTTTTGCGGGAACCAAGTACCAACGTTGACATCCCCGCTCACTACGTGTTTGCCGTCGCGCTACGGCTCAACACTCGTGCAAATACCTGCGCCGGGGACCGAGAATAACGACCACAATCCTCCCCGGATTCAGTCTCGGAGCCTGTTCGACATCGCCGTGGGAGATGATGATCTCTTCCGTGGATCCCGCTACAAATGGAGCCTGCGTCTCTCAGTTATAAACCTGACAGACAAAGTAGCACTCTATAACTTTCTTTCGACTTTCAGTGGCACCCATTACGTAACGCCGCGCGCGATTAGTGCTGAGATCGGATTTCACTTCTGATGAACTTCGCGCCGTGAGGAAGTCACTTATCGGATGTGAGTCGCGCTTGAACGGAGCTGAGCCAAGCTTCTAACGCTGGGCGCTCGCAGTCGTGAGCGGACGATCGAAGATATTCCTTTACCTGGATTGCTGCAAGGTCGCGCCGGCCACTTTCCGCAAGGGCATGCGCTGCCAGCAGTCTGACAAAAGGTAATTCTGTGACCGCTCGCCCCAGGTATTCAAGCGCTTCAGTGATGTCTTTTCGCTGTTCGATCAGGCTGATTGCGAGGACGCTTTGCAGTACCGAAACATAATATCCGCCGCTGAGCATATGGCGGGCCGTATTTTCCGCCTCCGGGTAGCGTTTCAAGCTCACCAGTAGCAAGGCGAAATTGCATCCGGCTTCCGGTAGTTGGGGGTTCAATTTGAAGGCTGTTTCAGCGTGTTCCAGAGCCTCACTGAGGCGATCCATCTTGGCGTATATGGCGGCCAGGTCACTGTGCGCCTCGGGAAAATCCGGATCGATGACAAGGGCTTCTTGCAAGCGCTGGATGGACAGCTCGGTGTCGCCGGAGGCGTTGGCCTTTTGCCCGGCCCGAAAGGCATCCCAGGCTCGCCGCGGCGTCTTATGCTGTAGCGCGGAGAGCGAAACGGTATCCCTCGCAACCTGCCGCTTGCTCGGATCCGGCACAACCAGGAATACAAAGTTACTCTCACTGCCCAACGATTTCGTTTGTTGATAAATGAGCTTTCCGGAAACATCAGTCACCCGGAACTGATAGGAGCCGGCTGGTGCGGGCTTGAAATCGAAATTCCCGTTCGTCAGGATGTGAGTTCTTTGTTTGACAGCGCCGTCCGGACCCACAAGCTCAATGCCTAAGCCTTCTTGAAGCAAGTGCGAAGATCCGGCAACCTGTCCCCAAATCTCGCAGGCCTTCTGCTCGGGATCCACGGTCGACGGGGTTGCCGAATGGATGGCAGGCATAGTTACAAACAAAATAACTGCTATCGATGGAAAGACAAGGTACATCTCAAATCTCCAGAGTGTGCCGCTCGATGCAACGCTCTTGCGCTCTAGATCGGTCTGCGAGTAGCGATGAGCTTCAGATGCTGGAGGCGCTAGTTTTTTTGGATTTCGCGCGACTGCGTTTGCCGTCGTGGCAGCGTAGGGAAGGGTAGTTGCTGACTACCTTATCGTCGAGGATTGCTCTTCAATGTTTATCCCGGTCGCTCTTGAGCGGCCAGTTAGCGCTTCCCGTACCGATGGTTCAGGCTGGGTCTCAAACAGTTTGTATACTGCTCCCGCCAGCGCAGCCCCCACGATGGGCGCCACCCAAAATAGCCATAGTTGCTGCAGGGCCCATCCGCCCACGAAAATCGCCGGAGCCGTACTGCGCGCCGGATTAACCGACGTATTCGTCACCGGTATTCCGATCAAGTGGATTAGCGTAAGGCCTAACCCGATAGCGATCGGAGCAAACCCTTTGTGCGCCCTCTTGTCCGTCGCGCCAAGAATAATAATTAAGAACATAAACGTCAGCACTACTTCAGCCGTCAGGCAAGCTCCCAATGCGTAGCCTCCTGGAGAATGCTCGGCGTAACCGTTGGCGGCAAAGCCGTTCGCCAGGCTGAATCCCTCGGCCCCGCTCGCGATAAAGTACAAGACTGCGGAGCCGGCGATGCCTCCTAGCACTTGCGCGATTACGTAGGCCGGCAGTTCCGTAGCAGGGAAGCGCCGCGCCACCACCAGCCCCAGGGAAACCGCGGGATTGAGGTGGCATCCCGAGATGTGCCCTATGGCAAACGCCATCGTAAGCACCGTGAGGCCGAAGGCCAACGCTACTCCAACGAACCCAATCCCCAATCCGGGAAAAGCGGCTGCGAGCACGGCGGCGCCGCATCCGCCAAAAACCAGCCAGAACGTTCCAATGAACTCAGCGAAAGATCGTTTCGAAAGCGACATGGATGTTCCCCCTCGCTTAACTAGATGCTGTATATGTCCCGTCGCGACATTTTCGAAGCCGCCAGGACCAGCGAGGCAGTGTTACGTCAAACCCGCAATGTTGTTTTCCGTGCAGGATTGATCACTCGGCTAACGAATAATAGCCGCGCCTCCAGGAGGCTTTTAAGTTCGGAGAACCTTTGGGTTGTGCAAGTTTCACCTCTACATGGTGGTACTTTCCATCATGCTTAGGAAAATTAGGCGCGTACCCAAGCAAGTATTGAGAGCGTATCGCCCGGCTGAGTTCCCAGGCAAATTTTGGCATCTGGTTTATGTTGTTGACCTCAAACAGGCGCCCGCCCGTCTGCGTGGTTACTTCATGGAGCAATTCCGGACCACTAGTCTCCTCCGATGTTCGCGGCCCCATATCTGCGGGATCAAAGATCCCTATGGCGTAGATCTGGACATCGGCTTCGCGCACCAAAGTTCTAAGATCGGTCAGGGTGGAGCGGCTGCTATTGTCTCCGCCATCGGAAACAATGATGAGCGACTTCCGGACATTCTTCGCTTTCTTCATCTGGGTGATGGAGAAGCGGATCGCATCTAAGAGCGCCGTCGTGCCGGAAGGCTGGATCAACTTGATCTGCTTTTGAAGCTTGTCGGCATCTCTCGTCAGATCCATAGCTAGCTCCACTCGATTGTTAAACTTGACCAAGAAGAACTCGTCCTCGGAATTGACCGTATTCAAAAAACTCTTCACCGCCTCTCGCGACTTTTCCATTTTGCCGAGCATGCTTGCACTGGCGTCGATAACGAACCCCACCGAGATCGGGGCGTCTTCCATGGCGAAGTGCGTGATTACCTGCTCCATGTCATTGTCCAAGAGTGTGAAGCTATCTTTCTGAAGTCCAATAACAGGCTGGCCTTTGTGGTCCATCACACTCACCGGTATTAATACGAGTTCTGAATTCACCCGGATGGATAACCGCTCGACGGTGTCCACAGGCTCTTTGATGGCTTCGCTGTCATTCTGCGCGTCTCCGAAGCTTGCCGCGGCCGCAAGCCAAGTGAAAGTAAGCAGAACCCACCAAAGCATCCTGGTGTTCACTCTTGGCAAGTGGTCGCCGCCTTGCAGGCTGAATCTCATGGCCGCCCATAGATGTCCACGCAATGGGTCGAGGCGTATTTTCTTGCCGCGTCAAGGAAGCCTTCCGAAAAAGAATGAGTCTGAATAGTGGGCACCGGAATCAGGTACGAGTCTAAGCGCCTGTTGAACGGACCCGTACAGCAGCGCAATTTAAAGGAGTCAACTTAATCATGCCAATGAAAACCCCGAAGGAAGTGTTTGTCGCCCTGCTCAGCGATTTGCGGCAAGGCGCGGAACGAAGCCAGAAGATATACGAGGAATTGGGCCAGGCGTCCCAAGACCGCGAGATCAAGGAGGCTCTTGACGCTCGTGAGTTCATCTCCACTCAAATCATGAGCAGGCTTGACGAGTGCTTCCGATTGATGGGCGAGAAGCCCGTGAAAGGGAATGGACGGCTGCACGACGTTTTTCTCGAAGACTTCCGGAAAGAAATCACTGAAATCCAGTCACCGCTGGCACGGCGAATGTTTATTCTTGCCAAGGCAAGCCGACTGATGCACCTTCGGATAGGAGAATACGTCGCACTGATTGCCGCTGCCGATGCCATGGACCATCCGGCCGTCGCCATACTTCTCGAAAGCTGCCTGGCGGACAAACTTGCGTTTGCGGAGCGCACGAAACGGCTGATCCGCGAGCACCTTAAGGAGGAAGTTGCCGCTGCCTAGACTTGTTCTTTCGCAGATACCGTAAACAAGGGGCAAGGTGCGCCAAACAATAGCGAGCGCACCTTCACCTTGGCCTAACTCGGGAACATTCCGGTGTCTCTACCTAGGCAACTGGAAGTTCAATCCGCATTGAGCGTTCAGCCGGAATGTCGCGTCACGATCGATGGAGCTGATCGGCGTTTTATTCTGTTGGCCTTGCGGTGTAATGAAGTTAAGCGTATCCGCAGTGTACCAGTAATTCTGAGACATCCAAACGTGGTTGTCGTATGTCAATTTGATCAGATAAAGCGGCTGCCCATTTGCCTGTGGGCAGTAGGCCTGATCGGATCCCGTGTACACATAACTGTAACCAGAAGATGGATAAGAATAAGGGACTGGGTATTGATAAGCCGTGTAAGGATAATAATAAGGATAACCGTAGTAAGGATAACCCCATCCGGAACCGTAATAAGGCCAGTAACCGGAAAAGCCAAACCCGAAGCCATAGCGATACCCTGGATAGTAGCCGCCACGGTATCCTCTCCAGCCGCCTCCACGAAATCCCGGGCCAACAAAGCCCCCGCCGTGAAACCCACCCATTCCGCCGCGGAAACCGCCGCCACCACCGTGAAAACCACCACCGCCACCACCGTGAAAACCACCGCCGCCACCACCGTGAAAACCACCGCCACCACGCTGCGCGATCCCAGGTATCGCGAGAAAGCAACTTATGAGGAAGAACTGCGCAAATCTTCGCATGATGCTTACCTCCTATCGAGTTAATACTGCGTTCGGAGATTGACCGCCTCCACTGTGGCGGCCCACCATCAACCTCCTAATACCCTGATGCGCGTTGACTAACCTGGCGGCATTACTTGGCGGGGCACCCCGTTGACGGGTTTCCTCAAGGTTGGTCGGATGCTCAGTAAGTGGCCGGTAAATGGCCCCAGAGAAAACTACACCCAACCACTCAAGGCGGCATCAGGCCTACAAGGGCTGTAACCAGGCAATTTGAGTGGTGCCGTGAAGAAGTTCAGGGACTTTATCGTGAGCAGGCTAGTGGCCGGCGTGCTCGTTCTCGCTCCGATTTACCTCGCCGTTTTGCTGTTGCTAAAGGCGATGAAATCGTTGACGGGTTTGGTGCGGCCGCTCGCGAAGCTCCTTCCGGAGTGGTTGCCTGCTGATCGCGTCTTTTCTTTGTTGCTGGTGATGATTATCAGCTTCCTCATTGGAACTGCTGTTCGCACTCGGAGAGGGCGAGCGGCCTGGAAGCGGTTGGAGAACTCTCTATTCCAAAAAATCCCTGGCTACGCGGTTGTTCGAGGTTTTACTCAGCAATTGGCTGGCGAGACACAAGGCGAATCGTGGAAGCCGGCGCTGGCCGAGATTGAAGAGGCTCTCGTCCCCGCGTTCATTATTGAAGAACTTGAGGACGGGTTTTTCACGGTTTTCGTCCCTTCCGTACCCACGGCTCTCAGTGGAGCTGTCTATATTCTCAGCGCGGATCGTGTGCATCGAGTGAACGTACCTATCGCGCAAGTCATTAAGGCGGTGTCACGTTGGGGATCCGGCTCCAAGAACCTAGTCGCCGCAATGGAAAGGAAGCACGTGGCCGAGCGGTACGACCACAGATGAGTGCGGACAAGATGTCAGCGATTCACGGCGCAACAGGTTGCATCGGCGTCGAAGCGATCGGCGAAGTTGGCGCAGACTTAGCGAAGTAGTTGTCCTCCGACAGATTCTTATAGACCGCTCCCGCAACTCTGGCAGCGATGGGACCGTTGACTTCCCACCCACCAGTCAACAGAACCACCACAACAAGCTTGTGGGCGCCAGCTTCGTTGTAGGATCCGAACCAGCCCAAGTGGGTGGGAAGGCGATCATCGGTACAGGTTCCGGTTTTTCCGAAGATCGGCTCTATGGGGTTAAAGTTGGCGCGCCGAGCGGTGCCGTACTCGACGGCTCCCATCAATCCGGGCCTGATTTCGGGAAGCCACTTGGCGATGTGGAGCTGCCGTTTGACGCGAGGCATGAACCGATTGATTTCTTGCTGCGACATCGGGTGCTGGAGGTAATAGAGTGTTCCACCGTTCGCGATGGCCGCCATCAGTGCTGTAAGCTCCAGCGGCGTCATGAGAAAGCCTTCACCAAAGCTGGTCATCATTCCCAAACCCTCGGCGGGAATATGGTCGGCCAAAGCCCCCGCCTGCTCACGGTCCAAATTCAATCCAGCTCTCTCGCCAAGGCCGAACAGATGAGCATATTGCTCTATCTTGTCGTAGCCCAGTTTGGTTCCAACGGCGGCGAAAAACTGATTGTTCGAGTGCGCCAGGGCTTGCGTCAAGTTGATGGTCCGGTGGCGTCTAATTTGGAAAGGAGTGTTCTGATTCTGAAGGGTACCTTCCGCGAGGCCGGCTAGCGCGGCGACAACTTTAATGGTCGAGCAGGGCTTAAATCCACTTTGGAATGCGAGCTTCTGATTCACGATCGTCAGAATCCTGCCTGTCTTAGGGTCGGCGACGATCACGGTACCGTTGTAGCGGCCCAGGGCTCGCACTGCTGCTCGGCGAACCGTCAGATCGTCGCCATTGACCGAGTCACCGTCGGTAGAATTGGCGAAAGTTGGGGCCTTCCAAGAACCGCCCAAAAGATTTTGTTTCGTCGCTCTTCCCCGGTGAGTAACAGGGCCTGCCCGCAATTGTGCCGACCGGCCAAGATGGACAACTTTACGGCGTTTTTTACGATGAGTCGTTGCCGAGGCTGATCCGGCCAGCAGCACAAAAAGAAGAAGGAAAACTAGACGGGTTGTCTTCTGAGGACGCATATTTATCCCAAGGAATTCTCCTTGGCAGAGGCGCGGACACTCGTTCGTTTGAGCATTCTAAACGGTACGCTTGATTCCATTTCCAGATGGCCGACTCACTTTTTAAGAGCGAGAGCAGGTGCCCTGCCCGAGGGCGACCCGGATAATCGTTGTGTTTCATATAAGATGATAGGTGGCACAACATTTGGAGCGCGTCGGGGTTGATGCACTTCGGTGAGTTCGTTTCGTCGATAACAATATGGAGTTTGAGAAGGGCGCCTGAATCCGGGTGCTTCCTCAGGTGGTAAGAGCCGCTCTCGGAGGTAATGCAGTTAGGGCATGAAGGATGACAACGAGCTCAGTCAATCAATCGCCGAGTTGATTCGACTCCACGACGACGTTTTGGCTCGCGTTTTTGCGCTGCAGACTCTGTTACAGGATCTTGACCTCATTTCCCCTCATGAGGTCGAGCGGCGAACCGAGCAGTTCCAGAAGCAGTTCACCTTAGACCTTGAAACCCGCTTGGCCGCGCGTCAGAGGAAAACTGATTCAGTAACTGAGATTCGGCGTCGGCAACAGATTCTTGATGAATACGAAGGGGCATAGCGGTCCAGCGCGGTCTTCGCTTCATCAGAGATCGCACCCTTCACACTCAGCGTCACATCCCCGATTTGCTGACGAGCTGTAAGTCGCGGAGAATTCGCAATGGATGCGGCGTCCGTGCGGGAGCCGTCTCAAATGCGCCCCTGTCGTAAGCTTTTGCAGTTGTCCGGTTTTATTAACAAGTGAGTTGTCCGGTCTGGTTTTCATGCTATCCTCTTCGCCTTTGATTTGGGAGAGAGAGGAGAAACCGTCGTCGAGGCGGTGGGAAAGTGGGAATCGCCGGAGGCGATTTCCAAGGGGCGGTGGGAGTTGCGGGAAACCTGGGGTTGGTTTTCCGCAACTTCCAGGGCCCCGTCTTTTCCACGGCCTTCCGGGTCACGTCCGACGACGTGGGGGCCGTATCGAATCGACACGGATTCGATCCAGGTGTTCATGGATGGTGACGGTTTGGCCCGCCAGTGTGTGCCGCCAGCGGCACTTGTCGATCTGCCACCAGCGGTCTTTGATAGCCACCGTGTTGTCTTTGCTCACGACGCGCTCGGTCTGGATGGAAAAGATCCAGTCCAGATCGCTGCGCCCCGAGCGGCGAAACGCGGTGCCCTTCTGGGCAGGCTGGATGGTGAACTTGCGGTTGAATTCGGCAATGTAGTGTTCGATCAGAAACCGGTTGGCCTCTTCCAAAGTCTTCATCGAAGCCAGCCGCAGTTCTTGCGGCAAGCGCCCCTGCCAGGTCCCGAAGCTGCGCTCGCTACGTCCCCGCGCCTGGGGCGAATAAGCTGCGATCATCTGAATTCCCAACTCCTTCAACGCCCGGCCCAGTTGCGTCGGGCGGTTCTTGTCCACTGGTTCACCGGCTTTGGGCGTGTAGAAGAAATGGCTGCCCCGGTCGCTATAAAGCGAGCAGAACAGTCCTTTGCGCTCGATCACCTCGCGCACTCCTTGCATCACCGTGCGGGTCGACTCCTCGTCCACCAACTGCGCGTAATAGATCTCGCTGGTGGCGTCATCCAGAATCACGATCAGGTCGTAGTCGCGGTCATCCTGGAACCAGCGATGCTTGCTGCCGTCGATATGCAATAGCATTCCGGGCATCGGGCGCCGCGGCCGCCGACGGCGATGCGGCCCGCGTTTGCGCCGCCTAGCTACCAGTCCCGCGCCTTGCAGAGCCTGCTTCACCCAGCTGTAGCTCAGGTGGATGTTCTCCGATTCGGTCAGCTTTTCGTGAAAGTGCCGCACGTTGAAGTCTGGGTACTTGTCCCGGTACAGCGCCAGCACCTGCTCGGCGGTCTCCATCGGAACTCGATGGACGCTGCGCTTGCCCCGGCGCTGATCGAACAAACCGTTGTAGCCGTAGTCCTGATAGCTTTGCCGCTTGCGCTGCATGTTGCGAACGCTCATGCCCGCGATCTCGGCTGCCTGGATCCAGGTGATCTTCTTGGCCATCGCCCTTAGAATTACGTCCTGTAGTTTCATCATCCGCTCCGTTTCTCGGGCGGGTATCATCTGACTCGGTTCCACCTCGCCAGATTCGCCTGCCCGGCCTGGACCGGACAACTCACGTACTAATTACACCGGACAACTAACGTGCTAACGACACGTCTCAAATGCGCCCCTTGCTCCGGTTCTTATATTCTGATAAATAAGAGTCCGAAATCAACGCTCAGGGAGAAGAGTTAAAATGTCCCAGCCGTCTTCTATTGCCAAGAACACTCAATCTGCGGTCACACGCGACGAGACCGCGGCGGCAACGGCCATGAAGCGCGATATCCTGCACTCTGTCGATGCTGCCGGTTTTCTCGAGTCTGCGCCCGATGCCATGGTCATCGTGGACGAACAGGGCCGGATCGTGGCCGTAAATACCCTCGCGGAACAGCTTTTTGGATATCGTCGCGAGGAACTGATCGGCGAGCTGTTTGAGATGCTGGTAACTGATCGTTCTCGGAATCGCCTCAGCGAGCTTCGAAAGCGGTACGGCGCCGACCGACTTCCATGGACTGTGGGAGCAGACCTGGGACTGTGCGGCCTCCGTAAGGACGGCAAGGAGCTTTCCATAGAGATCAGCCTGAGTCCGCTCGGGACGTCCGCGAGAAGGCTGATCGTGAGCGCCATTCGGGACTTCACCGATATCGAGCGCATGAAGGAACAACTACGCCAGGGAGCCGAAGAGTTGCAGAAGGTCATGGACGTTGCGCCAGTGGCGCTTTTTGTGAGTCACGACCCGGAGTGCCACGAAATCACCGGCAATCGGGCGGGTAACGTCATGCTCGAAGGCCAGGAAGGAACAAACCTATCGTTGACACCGGCGGACGGCCCGCTCCCGAACATGCGATACTTCCGCGATGGTGTGGCGGTTCTCCCCAAAGAACTGCCCGTGCAGGTCGCGGCTGCCACTGGAACCGAAGTTCGAGATTGGGAAGCAGAAGCGATCATGCCAAGCGGCGCCAGGAAAGTCATCTGGGGCAACGCCAGTCCGTTGCGCGATGCCACCGGCGCGGTTCGCGGCGCGGTTGCCGCCTTTCAGGACGTTACCGCGATCAGGCAGCGCACCGAGGCCGCTCTTCTTGAGAGCCGCGAACAGACGCAACTTGCACTGGATTCGGCCCAGCTTGGATTGTGGGGATGGGACATCGGCAACGACGAAATCTGGGCTTCGAAGCAGACCCGGGCCTTGTTTGCGTGGCCCGCCGATCTCAAATTGAGTTGCGCAACATTACTCAATTCCATCCATCCTGAAGACCGTGGGAAACGTCCGCGCCTGCTGGAGAATGCGATCCGTGAAGAAGCCGAATACAGGGCGGAGTTTCGCGTCCTGCTGCCGGATGGCTCCATGCGATGGATCAGGAGTAGTGGCAAAAGCTACGTTGGTCCAAAGGGAACTCCTGAGCGAATCATGGGGGCATTCCTCGACATCACGGAGCAAAAGCGAATCGAAGAAGCACTTCAGGAGCAGTTGTCGTTCGAAACCTTGCTGGCCGACCTTTCGGCCATGTTTATCAATCTCCCCGCGAACCAGGTGGACGGCCAGATTGAACAAGCCCAGAAGCGGATTTGTGAAGCGCTCAGTTTGGACCGCAGCATGCTGGGGCAGGTGTCCCCGAAACTCGGTCAGCTCGCTATAACACATGCATGGAAGGCTGAGGGCATGCCGGACAATATTCAGGTCACACCCCAGGATTTTCCGTGGGGCGATCGAATGATCCTGGAAGGGAAAGAGATCTGTTTTGCGCGGGTCGATGAATTGCCGCCCGAGGCGGCCAGAGACAAGGAGGCTTATCACCGGCAAGGGCCAAAATCTGGCGCCATGTTTCCGCTCATGGCGGAGGGCAGGGTCATCGGGGCACTAGCTTTTGGAATGGAGCGAGAAGAACGCGAATGGCCCCGACCACTGGTGGAACGGCTCCGTTTGGTTGCCGGAGTCTTCGCCAGCGCGTTGGCGCGCAAACGGGTCAGTGAACAACTGCAGACCGCCTATGCGGAGCTGCGCCATCAGAAAGAAATGCTCCAAACCATCTTCGATAACATTCCAGTGATGATTGCTTTCGGGAATGGAAAATTCGCGCTCCAAATGGCGAACCGGACGTGGGAGCAGACGCTCGGATGGACACTGGACGAGATCCGCCGGGACAATGTCGACATCCTGGCAGAAAACTATCCCGATCCTGAGTATCGCGCAAAGGTAGTCGATTTCGTGGTGAACTCCAACGGAGAGTGCGCAAACTTCAAGACCACTGTCCGCGACGGACGGGTCATCGACCTCTCCTGGATGATGCTGCGTCTGCCGGATGACATGACCATGGGCGTTGCCCAGGACATCACTGAGCGCAAGCGCGCCGAAGAGGCGCTGCGGGAGAGCGAGGAGCGCTTCCGGAACATGGCAGACACAGCGCCAGTGATGATTTGGGTTTCCGGAACGGACAAGCTCTGCACATTCTTCAATAAGTGCTGTTTGGACTTCACCGGCCACTCCCTAGAGCAGAAAATCGGCGAAGGCTGGATCGCGGGCATTCATCCCGAAGACCGGGAGCAGTTCCTGGCCGAGTACTCTTCTTCCTTCGACGCACGGCAGGAGTTCCAGACCGTATTCCGGCTTCACCGGGCGGACGGTGAATATCGATGGGTGCTGACGACCGGGATTCCACGGTTCGGCCCGGGCGGCGTGTTCGCCGGATTTATCGGTTCTTGCGTCGATATCACGGAGATCAAGCGCGCCTCTGAACAATTGCAGTCAGCGTATTCAGAGATCGAACAGCTCAAGCAGCGGCTGGAGCAGGATAATCTTTACCTGCAGGAAGAAATCAAGCTGGAACACCACGGAGTGGTGGGTGAGAGCGAGAAGATCCGTGAGGTCCTAATAAAAGTGGAGCAAGTGGCCAAGACGAATGCGTCTGTGCTCTTACTGGGAGAGACCGGAACCGGCAAAGAACTGATCGCCCGCGCCATCCATGCGACGAGCAACCGCAATCAACGCCCGATGGTCAAAGTCAATTGTGCCGCGCTTCCTGCAGCGCTGGTTGAAAGTGAACTATTTGGCCGTGAGAGGGGAGCGTATACTGGCGCGCTGACTCGCGAAATCGGGCGTTTTGAACTGGCGAACGGTTCTACGCTCTTCCTGGACGAAATTGGCGACCTGCCTCTCGATCTGCAGGCCAAGCTGCTGCGGGTCCTCCAAGAGGGCGAGTTCGAGAGGCTGGGCAGTCCAAGAACCATTCGCGTGGATGTTCGCCTGATCGCGGCGACCTCCCGTAATTTGGAACTGGCCATAAAGGAAGGCAGATTCCGGAAGGATCTCTTCTATCGGCTGAATGTCTTCCCAATTACGATTCCCCCGCTTCGCGAGAGGCGGGAAGACATCCCGCCGCTGGTCTGGCACTTCGTGAATGAGCTTGGCCAGCGGATGGGGCGCCGAATTGAAAGCATTCACGGTCCGACCATGGAGGCCTTCAAGAAGTACTCTTGGCCAGGTAATGTACGCGAATTACGAAATGTTATCGAACGCTTCTTAATCACCAACACGGGCACAGTGTTCCGGGCGGATTGGCAATCTATCGAGGAACCCGCAACATCGGCCCCCAGTCAAGTGCTCGAAGAGGTGGAACGAGCCCACATTCTACAAGTCCTGGAGTCGACTGGTTGGAAGATACGCGGTGCGACGGGTGCAGCGAATATCCTGGGTCTCAAACCCACAACTTTAGAATCTCGAATGATAAAGCTGGGTATCAGCCGGCCCATGTAGGCCCTAGTTGTTTTCCGATATTTTCAGCGCTTCGGGTAGCTTCCAGGTGGCTCGCGCTACGATATTTCGGAGCACCTCCGATATATGGGAGGCGCTATGAAGCGCGGAAATTAAATGAGACCCTGTTCGATGGCGTACCTGGTCAATTCAGCTGTAGTGCGTAGACCAAGCTTTCTTTTGATGTTTTCGCGATGAAAACCAACCGTCTTAATGGAGATTTTGAGCAGGAAGGCAATTTCCTTTTCAGTCCGGCCCTCGGCAATCAACTGAAGCACTTCCCGTTCTCGCGGACTAAGGTGAAGAGCGGTTGCGGCGCGGGAAGAATCCCGGAAATGCGCCAGACTTTCTTTCGAAAGCCTCGAACTTACATAGACACGTCCGTTCAGGGCGCTATCGATCGCTTCAAGAAGCTCTTCCGATGCGGCGGACTTTAGAACATATCCACTCGCTCCTGCCTGAAGCGCAGACACCAAGTACGCAGGGCTGTCGTGCATCGTTACGAATAACAGCTTCACTGCGGGCAGATGCTTCTTGATCTGAACCGCCGCATCGATACCGTTTAACACCGGCATAGCGATGTCCATGATAATAACCTGCGGACGCAAACGAAGCGCCGCCTCCACTAGGGCGTGCCCGTCCCTCACTGTTCCCAGGATTTCATAATGGGGCTCCAAAACCGCGCGCATACCGGTTAGTGTAAGGGCGTGATCGTCAGCCAGCAGAATCTGAGCTCTCTTCATCAGTCGGGGGTGGTGGTAATGGAACCTCCAAGGCAATCCGAGTGCCATGACCAGGCTGTGACCTGATGGACAGTTTGGCGTTCACCAACCGGGCCCGTTCTTCCATGCTGACGAGACCCAGCCCTCCGCGGCCCTTCACTGCTTCAAGGTCGAACCCAACGCCATCGTCGGCGATAGACAGTTTCAACGTCTCATTCCGCGAGGTGAGTGCGAACCAAACGTGTTTGGCGTTGGCATGTTTAGCTACGTTCTGTAAGCTCTCTTGCGCGACGCGATATAGACAAGAGGCGAGTTCGCGCGGCACCGAGCTAGGCAGACCAACGGTGCTGAGTTCTACGGCGATTTTAATTTCGTTGGAAAACGTGTTGCATAAGCTCCGCAGGGAAGCCACCACGCCTAAGTCATCCAGGACGGATGGATGCAAGCGGTAAGCGATATGACGACTTTCTTCCGAGGTCGCGACGACACGGCCTTGAAATGCTCTCAGCCGGCTTCGCGTCTCCTGGGGGAGCGGCTGTTTGGCAAATTCGCCAATCTCGATGGCCAGAGAACCCAGTTGCTGGCAGATTTGATCGTGCAATTCGCGTGAAACTCTTCGGCGTTCTTCTTCCTGTGCTGTCATGAGACTTGCCGCCAGCGCCTGAATCTCTTCTGAGCGTACTTGCGCTACCCGCTCGAGCCGCTTCCTGTCGGTGAAGTCGCGGCCGACTAAAAGGACCGATTGCACCGCCCCGTGGTCTGCCAACTCCGGGATAAACCTGATGTCCCAATGGGTCACTCCAGCGGGAGAAGGAAAGGTCAGCTCGGCCACGGTAGGCTGGCAGGTTTCGAAAACGCTGCGGACGGCCCGTGTCACTATGTCAACTACTGGCTCGGGGAACCCCAGCTCGCCCGGCGTCTTGCCCACCATTCTCTCCCGCTGAAGTCCCGTTACTTTCTCCACTCTCTCGTTTGCGTATATGTAACGCAAGTCGCGACCGAACCGCGCGATTGCGTCGGGAGTGTGATTGAGCACCGTGTCCAGCTCTTGTTCGCGCTGCCTCAGCAGGTCCAGCATCCGCCGCCGCTCCGTGATATCGTTGCCAAAAGCGACGGCGATAGCGCCTTCCGGCGTGCTGATGACGCTCAAGGCGATCTCTACCGGAAGAGTTGTGCCGTCTTTCCGGCGGGCTTCCAAGTCGAGTCCGATCCCCATGGCCCGGCTTTGCATGTTCCGAAAGTAAGCGTGCTGGTGCTCGGCGTGACGGTCGCGGGCGTTTTCCGGAATCACAATCTCAAGCGGCCGTCCGATCAACTCCTCGGGGCCGTAGCCGAATGTTTTTTCGATACTGCCGGTGGCGAATACGATGTTCTGGTCCGCATTCACGCCGACAACGAACTGAGGAGTGCATTCCATTAAAGCGCGCAGGTTGACTTCGCTCCTGGCCAGTTCTGCGCGGGCGAGGTTGGCGGACGCCAGGGCCTCGTCTCGTTGGCGGTAAATCAAATCCGTGTCCAGGATCACAATAAGCACTCCCTCGACCTGGCCGCCTTCCACCCTGAAAGGCTGCAGGCGCATTGAATAGCGGTGGCCGTTCGGGCCGCTGACCTCACGCTCGACCGATCGACGCCGGCCGGTAACTTCCGCAAACAACCCCTTCCAGTCGGAGACGTCCAGATTTGAAGCGATGTTGCCGAACGGGCGGCCAAGGTCGCTCGGGATCAGGTTTAGCAATGTAGCAGCCTTCGGCGTGAATCGCCGGACTCGCAGACCGGCATCCAGGATCAGCACCGGGATGTCGACACCCACCAGCAAATTGCTCAGCTCGTGTACCAGAATGTCCGATTCTTTATTCTGACGCTGCAACTCGTCGTTGAGCGTACGGAGCTCTTCGTTCGAGGCCTGCTGTTCCTCCCTGGCTGTTTCCAGTTCCTCATTCGTACTCTGCAATTCCTCGTTACTGGATACAATCTCTTCGTTGGCGACGTTCATTTTCTCTTGCGCGCTCTGATGTTCCGCAATCAGGACTCGCAGGTGTTTCCGGACGGACGCTAATTCCCGCTTGAGCCTTTCCGTTGGTGCGACAGTCCGTTTCCCATGCCCCCCGGCTCCTACAAGCTTCCGCTCCGCATCCAGGTTTGGCAACTCCAGGTTTCGAAACACAACCAGGAGATCTTGTTTCTGGCCCTTACGTTTGTCGAGTGGACGAACTTCCAGGCGCACAGTGGCGGGTTTTCCCTGATGCTCGAACTGTGCAGCATTCTTGTGGACAGCGACGCCTGTTCGCCTGGCTTGGTAAATAGCCATTTGCAAATCCACCACTAACTCCGGACGCACTATCCTCAGCAAGTGAAAGCTGGGCTGCCCTGGAGCAGGCGCCAAGTAAGGGCTGGTGTCGCCGTGAAAATGCACAATTTGGAGATCTGGATCGACAATGAGCGCGGGCGGCGCGTAGTGCTCCAGGAGGAGCGCTTCAGCTTCCTTTTGAAAATCGGCATCCTGATCAGCCGGTGTTACCTTTGGCGATGGGCCGCCCAGTTTTTGAACGCGGCTCGCGGGTGTGTTGATCGACTCGTGAAAATCTGCCTTCACCGGTTTGGGCGAGAAGATCCGATGCTTCCGGTCATCGGCTGAAAAGGCTTCGGAGTCGCCTGAGAGAGTTTCCGAGTTTCCCAGGAATAGAAATCCTCCGGCATTGAGCGCTCGCTGGAAAACCGACAGAGTCCGTCTTTGCAGACCTGGGCCCATGTAAATCAGCAAATTCCGGCAACTGATGAGATCCAATTTGGAAAAGGGCGGGTCCCTCGTCACGTCGTGACGTGCAAAGACACATAGATCGCGGAGCGATTGTCGGATCTGATATTCATGATCGGTCTTGACGAAGAAACGTTTTAGACGGGCAGGAGACACTCCGGTCACTGCGGCCTGTGTGTAGATTCCAGATCGGGCATGCTCCACGGCACGCTCCTGGATGTCGGTCCCGAAGATCTGAATCTTGGTTCGGCTGGCCCGCTCGCCCAGTTCCTCGAGCAGCAAGATCACAATGGAGTAGACCTCCTCCCCGGTTGAACATCCTGGCACCCAGATGCGAAGCGGAGCGGCCGCGGATCTTTGGCGGTGCAATTTTGCCAGGACCCGTTTTTGCAAAGCCTGAAAGGACTTCGGATCCCGAAAGAAACTGGTCACGTGGATGAAAATATCTGCTACCAGGGCGGGGACCTCTTCAGGGTTCCGCTCTAGGATTTCAGCGTACTGATTCAGCGATTCGATTTTCCGCAGAGCCATCCTGCGCGCAATACGCCGGCGGATAGTGGCCTCTTTGTACAGGCGAAAATCAATGCCAACGGAGGACCAAATGATCGAGGAGATCTGATCGAGTTGGCCTCCTTGAGCCACTTCAGGCGCCGTCGCAACATAGTGTTGCCGGGCGATGCGTGCCAGGTCGCCGGCGATGCGCTTCGGTGATAACACAAAATCGACAGCCCCGGCAGCAACTGCGCTGAGCGGCATCGCGGGCCATTCCGCTGTTTTCGGAGCTTGAGCAAAGGTGAAGCCTCCGGCCGCCTTGATGGCTCTCAGACCCTGCGTTCCGTCTGAACCCGTGCCGGAGAGCACCACGCCGAGGGCCGCGTTTCCCTGTTCTGCAGCTAAAGCGATACAGAAATCGTCGATCGGGAATTGCGCCACGGGTGCTTTCAACCTCTGACCTAGCCGCAGTCTTCCCGCACGGATTGTCATGTTCTTGTTGGGGGGAATGACGTATACGTGGTCGGGCTCCACCCCCATTCCGTTCGACACCTCAGCGACGGGCATGCTGGTCGCCTTCGATAAAAGAGCGGAAAGTGCGCTCTCATGCCGGGGCTCCAAGTGTTGAATCAGCACGAATGCCATACCGGATTGGGACGGTAATGCTTTTAGCAGCGCAGTGTAAGCTGCCAGACCGCCCGCCGAAGCACCGATGGCTACGACGGGGAACGAGAGCCGTGGAGGCACAAATGGGGCTTTCGATCGGTCAGTGGTTCGCGGAGCGACACTGCCGATCTGCGTGCGCGACTTGCCGGATCTTCGCGCCGTCGGTGCCTTCGCCATAGCGGGCGAAAACCTCCAGGTGTTTCCTAAGGGAATACCACTTGGCAATTCTCGTGCCGCTTTCAGTCAGCGCCATTCTGGTAACGAGGAATCGAAAATGGCTTGCTTCTTCTTTGTTCCCTTGTAGGAAACAGGAGCGGCAATCCACATTGAGGCACTATCCTTCCGGATAGCGACTATCTTTTTGTCCAGTCGATTTCTTGGAATATTAGGATCTTGTTAAATTCTGTTTTCTTATCGCACCTAGGATAACCCCTAGGGTAAATTGGCCGCCAATCTCTGGTAATGTTACTACCACAGCTAGAGCTTGGTGTCGCGTTGTCTGCGACATCTTGAGCTTAGGAGGGATCATGATGTTAAGTGTTGGCTGCTACAATCGTACTCAAGATATCAATACTCAAAGCAACGAAGAGTTGCTAAACCGGACTCGCCTTGGAGACCAGGACGCGTTCACCGAACTGATTCAACGGCATCACGCGACTTGCATTAACATCGCCACATGCATCTTGCGGGACCGCGAAGAAGCTAAGGATCAAGTGCAAAAAGCTTACTGGAAAGCGCATGTGCACTTGGATCAATGTCACGGTGGTGATGGGATCGCTGCATGGCTGCTGAGCATCGTCAAGACGGAGTGCCTGATGCTCCTTCGAGTCAAACGACGTATGCCGCTGCTCTACATCGACGATAACCGCCGCGAGGGACAAAGGCGCGAGTTGCGCGGCAACATTCCCGATCCGGAACACGAAGTGATGACGCGAGAACTGATTGGCGTGGCACGAAGGGAAGTCCAGCTCATGCCTCCCCTGTTGCAAAAGGTGCTCGTGTTGCGGGACTTGGAGGAACTATCCATCACAGACGTGGCGGAGCAACTGCGAATTAGTGTGCCGGCGGCGAAGTCGCGCCTGCTTCGTGCGCGCCAGGAGTTGCGGAAACGCTTGATCGCCTATTACCGCAGTGCGTCGCGGAAGAAATTAAATCCAGCGACGCGCGCGGTGCATCAAGAGCATATCGAGTCCAGGTGCGGCTGACATAGCCAAGGGTGGGAGACGTGAGCCGCCCAAATCCATCTGAATGCCAGTTTCGCTTTGATTGTCCTCTCAAAGCGAGAATGCGGCGGGGGCGGGAGAATCAATCACTCCCGCCCCGCCGGCGAGTTTCGCTGATGCGCGTTCATTTTGGACTCGGGCGAACGGCAGCTCTAACAACAAGGCCAGTCACCTAGGGTTTTGTTCTAGGTCGGCTTTCGCTGCCTCCAAACGCGCTTCGAGATCCAGGGCGAACTGTTTCCTCAACTTTTCGGTCCGTTGCTGTACGTCTTCTAGCGATAACAAGCCCAGATCCTGTAACAATGTCTGGAGAGCAAAAAGACGAGCCAAAACGTCGTCGTGGAGCCGGATCAAATCCGCAACATCCTGAGTGACATCCTGCTTGTTTTTCAAAACTTTGCGCCCGACCCCCCGAGAGCGTTGCAGGGTGGCGTTCGCAATTGGTAGGCCACCTCATAATCCATTACGGGATCGATGGTTGTTTAACTATGCGGCCAGTTTCTTGGGTTGAAAAGTCCCAGCGCTGAGCCTAATCGACACGCATTAGCAAAGCGAACCGGGCATGGTACGGGCATCGAGCGGAGAGTGTCAACAATAGTGTCGGGCAGGATCCGTGTTCGTCTGAACACGCGGGTCCGCGAGTGGTGGCTCAGGCGTAGAAGTCGTCAGATCGAACCGCGGTCTGGCTCAGGTCGATCCGTTCCGTTCTGTCCATCAAATCTCGCTGAAACACCCGCACCCGGTGTTCACCACATGTTGCCTCGATCGTACCGTCGGTGTTGACGCTGGAGGTAGGAATCAAGATCAAACCACGAGCCAGCGGCCGTATCAATTCATGCGAACCATGGCGAAACACAGCCACCATCGCGAAGGTGACTCGATAACCGAACATAGGTGTAGCTACCTCCGTCCGTGATTCTGGCATAAGTAACAACTTTCTCACGCTCAGATGCACTGCTAGTCAGACGAGACTTACTTTCTTTTGCCGATTGATCCGGTTTTCAGCACGTGTGGTTTTCGCCGCGTGCGCATGGCGTTGCTCACGTTATTAGGACTTACGGTCTGGCCTTTTGGCTAGAGGCCGTGCATGGACCTGCGGCATGATCTGGCCAGCCGATTGAGTCATCCACTTTGAAAGAGCTTTCGTGGCACAGGATTCCGAACAGATGTGCTCATAACCATTTTCATCCCCCGCTGTGGCGTCCCAAAGCGCGAGCGTGAAACGTTTGCCGTCGGGTTGGCCAAGCCACCAACGATTGCTTTCACCCTTCAACTTCGAACAATAGTCGCAGCGGTAGGATTGAACTTTCATTGATCCCCTGAGATATTTGTTCCCGCCGAGCTTCTGCTGATGAATCCTCATTTCCGGCTCTTGACGCAACTACCGAACTTATGCGCAAGGCCACTTTGGCAGAGGGTTGAGGTCCAAAGCACCACGCTCCTGCAACAACACGCGTTTCGGACCGCGGCATACACTTTCCCTTCCAGGCAACGATGTCAATTATTCTGCCCAAGATGCAATTTCGTAAGCGTTCGCGGCTGATCTTGTGATCATTTCACCCCAAGATTTAGAGCGCCACGCTTGAGATGAGAATCTGGCGAGGCGTCGGGGGGAATCGCTTTTATGCCGGAAATAAGAGGTATTCAGCGAAAGCCCTTAGGTCCAGTCACCCCGAGTGGTTTAGGTTAGTCAAAATTCACTAGGAGTATTTACAGTATGAAATTTGTCGCAGCTCTTGTGGCCCTCCTGTCTTTCGCTTTGACAGCGGCCGCTGAAGATTCGCCCGGATTCGAAGCCTATTTTGGCTTCGACTGGGTCAAGTTCAATCCAGACACGCCGAACATTCCGTCCTTCAACGCGGATGGCGGGAGTGCTCAGTTGGTGTATAACTTCCACAAAGGAATTGGCCTGGCGTTTGATGCCGGTGTTGTTACTAAGGATACATTCGGCGGCGTGTTTGATAACAAGCAGGCCCACTTTTTACTTGGGCCGCGCTTCGCCTTTCAAAATCACTCGCGGTTCACGCCATTCGGTGAGGTTCTGTTCGGCGCAGCTGAAGCTTCGGTGAGTACCTCTGTTGCCGATTTTCCTCTAGTGCCTACGGTCAACCCCTTGAACTCGTCGATTACTGTCCCAGATAACGTGTCAGTTAGGCTTACTGCCTCCAGAACCTCGTTTGCGATGATGGCAGGTGGCGGCTTGGACATCAGGCTCGCCAAACACTTCACTTATCGGCTGTTCGATGCGGATTACTATTTGACCCGTCCCGTCAGCTTCCTGTCAGGCGAAAATGTGAACAAAAATAATTTCCGCGTGACAACCGGCGTGGCCTTGACATGGGGCGAGGCGCGTTAGGGCTTCAAACATAGGTTCATCAAAGTGACTCCTTGATCGTTTCGCTCTCTCCTTGGAGCAATTCCGGGCACGTCTGAACGAGGCGTGCCCGGGTTTTTCTGTCTATGCGCGAGTTTTGCCTACCAGATCGGCTTAGGCACCGCGTAATCGTTCTATCCTATGCCGGGTGAACATCCGGGTCTCGCGCTGGATGAGTTTGCGCGCCTGACGGGCGCCTGACCGGGCGACATTGATTAGAACGGCCCACTGCGCAGCAGGACACCGTAAAACGTCACCAGTCCAATCAAGACGACAGCAATCGCCACCACGAAGCTGAGAGACCACATGTGCCGTCGATGGGACGCCCCGATTGCTTTTAAGAAATTCCGGTGCTGCCAGGCTGCGCCCGCGAGTGCGAGAGTGCCCAGGGCGATTAGGGTTAGTCCCAGATTGCGCGGCGCCTGTGGCCGTTGGATCTTACCGGAGGCGATTTCTTCTGGAAGGTACTGGAAGAACTTGTATATAGTGAACCCGAATCCGATCATCGACAGGGCAGTTCGGATCCATGCCATCAGTGTTCTTTCGGCTGCGATGACCGTGCGCAGGTTCGCCAGCTCTGTTCGCTCTTCGGCGAGGATTGTCCCCCGATCTTTTGTCTCTTTTTCAAGAGAGCTCATGACGGACTTCCGCTTCCGCACGAGCAGGGGTCGTTTCTCATTTCCCACCTAAGCCGATATGCTCGGCGGAACCCAGGCACCGTCACCCGCGAGCATGGCACGAGTGAGGAGTTCGTGGGCCCGCGGTGTCCGGCGGACTTGGAGATTCCTCCTAGCCAGCCACCGCGCTCGATCTGGGTCCCCGCCTACCTCGAGCCAGAATTCCGCCGCGTGGTCGGCGAAGGCCTCGAGATGCCGCGCGACCAGTTCGTCGTAGCGCTCCGCCGCTTGGTCGCGCCACTCACGGGCCTCCGCCGCACGGCCAACCTCACTCAGGATGCGGGCGAGCTGTCCCGCGTAATCGGGATCGTCGGAGGAGATCGTCAGTGGGCGCAGCCGCGCAATCGCAGAGTCGGGCTCGCCCAGGGCAGCCTCGACCTCGGCCAGATGGCCCTGCGCGGGAGCGTAGCCTGGCAGGCGGCGATGCGCGGCACTGAGCCATTTATGGGCGCGATGGAGATCGCCCTGCCCTAGCCACATCTGGGCGCGCCGGAAGTCGAGCAGCGCCAGCGGAAACGGCGTGACACCGCGGTAGCGAGCTCGACTCTCGTCGAAGAAGCGCTCCGCCGTGGCGACATCCCCGCGCTCAGCATGAAGCGTAGCCAGCGCCCCGAGGGAAGCGAAATCGGCTCGACGTTCGGCAGCCTCTCGGAAGAATTGGAGGGCCTCGTCGTAGCGTCCGACCGCCTGGAAGATTGCGGCGTGCTCGGCATCTACTACCGCGGGATCAGCTCCGAGCCGTTGCGCCCGCTCAAGGTCAGTCAGGGCGTCCGTGAAGCAATGGAATGTGGCCCGCGCCCGAGCGCGGGCGAGGAAGGCCACGCCGTCAGCCGGGGCATCGCGAGTTAGCTGCTCGGCGCGCTCTTCAGCCCACTCGTAGTCGGCGATGCAACCCAGGACGTGCCCCCGCAAGGAAACCAGATCTATGAGCTCGGCTTGATCGCTGACCGTGAGAAGCCCCGCCCTGGCCTGTCGCTCCTGCCCTTCGATTTGCGCTTGCAGATTCACCAGCGCGAGGGCACCCGCCGTCGTAAGGAACTCGCCATCGATCACGCCACCGGTTGCCGCCACTGCATCGCCGCGTCTCGTCATCACCGGCCTCTTCACGAGGACTTGAGCGAAAGCTCTATCTTGGCCGGGGGGTTCGGGTCCGGGGGAACAAGATACGGGAAGGCGCGGGTGGCCGGAACGGCCTGCCCGTCGACACCGTCGCTGATCCGGGGGCCGTTGCCGGCATTGATCAGCATGGTCAGCAACGTGTCTCCGATGTCGTCATTAGGCGATCGGCCGCCGCAGGTTTCATGCCTGGCGCCCTTCAGCAACGCACGCTCGATCTCGAAGTAGCTATCCTCGGCGTACGGCTTCGAGACATCCACCACCATGAAATCCGCCAGCAGCAGCTCGGTCAGAGGGTGAGCGCCGTGCGCGTCCAGCGGCCAGTCAGTCTTCTGGTCGAGGCCATCCCAGAAGCTGAGATTCGCGTTCATCCGCGCGCGATACGCACCGACGTATGTCGGCCCCAGCTTGAATGCGTCCTCCTGGTTATACAGATCGCGAATATCCAGATCCCGGTTAACGGTATCGTAGTGCTTTGCGCCGAGGACGACGCTTTTCATCAGGGGGCGGCCGAAGCGCTCCAGCCGGACGGTGATCGGCCCAACCATCGCCGTTTCGCCGACGACGGCGAACAACGGCCCGGCATCCGCCCCGAAGATGGTGGCGACGTCGATTTCGACGACGATGCTCAGGCAGTTCTGGCGATACTGCCTGCTGTCGCCGGGGCTCACAAGCGCGAGCTGCCCGGTCACCATGGCCTGCGCCACCCTTACGCCGTCTAAAAAAAACGGATCCATCCGCCGTCCGGCAAAGACACGCAGGCCGTCAGTCTTTCCACCCTGTTCGTTGTTTACTCGGAAGGAGACGGCCTGACCGGTCGAGGCGGTACAGGAGCCTTCCTGCACGAGCGGCCCGCCGCCTTGGCTCTGGATCGGGGCCGCGAAACGGCAGCTAATGGTGTACTCCTTCTCGCTGACGGCGAACGCGGCTCCAGCTCCGGGCGGGATCTTGACCGGACGCACCCGGAATCGGTAGTCGACTGCATCCGAAAAGAGCGCGGTCGGTTCTGCGTTCGGAAACACGTCCAGCACCAGGACCAGAGAGCCGGGCCGTTCCGGATTGGGGAAGACGTAGAGATCCGTGATGTCCACCACGGGATCTGCTAGGGCCCGAGGCCCGGAATTATGGTCAGACATTTCTCTCTCCCTCCTTCCTCGTTAGCTCTCTAGATCCGCCAACCAGCGCAAGGCGCGCAGCCCCGGTGCGAAGAAATACTCGCCGCCCCGTGTGACGACGAAAGCGGGCAGACCCTGCAGTCGCCGGCGAATCGGCTGTTGCGGGATGGTGAAGGAACCGCTACCACCGCTAGCGCCCACGATGGGGTCCTTATCACTGGGGGGGCCGTGAAAGAACTGTCCCTTGTTCACCCACTCCGACTGTACGAACTCGAATTGCCGCTCCAGGTTCGCTCCGAGAAACACGAACGCCAACCCTCGTTCGGCGCCGTCGTCTTCGAGGACCCCAGGCGGAAGCATCGGGCCGTAGCTGCTGCCACGCCGGATCATGCGATGTATCCGCGCGACGCCGCTGATGTCTGAGTCGCGCGGATTCATGCGTCGAATGTGCGAGCCGGGAGGCGTCTTCAAGCCCTTCGGATCGTCATCCTTGAAGAGGAAAACGTTATTGCGCTTCGGATCAGCTCCCAGTTCGGGATCATCCCGCATGGGACACAGCGCCAGCGGCGCGCCGCTCTGCCAGCGCCCCATCACCTTTGCCCCCAAAAGCTCTTCCTCTTCGGGGCTCGAGGAGTTCGCCTTCAGATACTGGCGGAAGGCCGCCACACGTTGGTGCAATTTGCGAAAGACGACGTAGGTGCCGTTTTTGCCCAGAACCTCAGGCCTTGGCATCGGGGGCAGTTCGCCCATCTCGTTTAGGTAGCCCAGGAGGAACTCGCCCGCCTTGATCGGCTGCTCCATGGGGTTCGATCCGGGAATGCCGCTTCCTTCCACTGCGGGATGGCTGATGCCGTCCCTGAACCCGAAGGCTTCCGTCTCGGTAGGTAGCGCATGGCAGTCCAGGCGCCAGATGGCGCTGACCCCTGACAGTTCCTGATACCCTTTCCGAGCGCGCGCGAGTACGCGCTCCAGGCGCGCCGCGTCCGGCGAGAGCGCGCTTAGGGCGACATGGACGTCCCGAGTCCCGAGAGGCTTTTCCCAGTTTTCGGGGGCGCTCTCACCGATATCCCCGAGTTCTGCGGCGCGCGCGGCCATGCCTTGCTGGAACGGCATCGGGAAGCTATCGAGCGACTCCTGCGGAACACCCAGCGCCTTGAGGCCCTGGAATGTGAGTTGGGCGCTGACCCACGCCTCGTGGCTCGGGTCCGCCGGATTTGTGGCGTCGGTGAGGGCCGGAATCAGCCGCCGTAGCAGCTCGCGACCGGCGCGCCGGTCGTCGATGCGGAGCAGGATAAAGACCCCGACGTACGGCGACGGCCGGGGCCGCAAGGCTCCGCTCTGGATATCGTCTAATTCAAGTGACACGCGCTTCTCCTGGTGACATGGGCCGGCATGATCAGCATGCCGACGGTGTCAAGCGGACGCCGCGGGCCCTCTGGATCACTCCGCCGCTTCATCGAGCAGCGGCTTCAACGCCGGGTGCTTGAGCGCCTGAGCGGCCTCGGGGTGGTCGAGCACCTGTTGAAAGGCCTTCTGCACTCGCAGCGCTTTCTCGATTTCCTGTACCGACCCGTCGTCGGTATTGGCGAAAATCTTCGCTTCTACCTGCGTCCTGGCCAGAAAATTCTTGACTTCCTCCCAGGTCTTGGAGCGGTACCCGCCCTCCGGGAATTCCTGAACACCCTCGACCCACTCGAAGCCGATCTTGCTCGGGTCGCCGCCAGTGAAGAGCGCCAAGGCGTCGTCGAAATACTTGTCAAAGTCATTGTCGAAGCTGATCGTGATGAGGAGCCGCGTGTCGTTGTCGAACAACACATACCTGGCGTCGTGAACGCCGATATCCTTATATGACTGCCTTATCCCTCCCGGTCGCCTCGAAAGGCCCGCCAAGATACGATCGATAATCTTCTGGCCGGACACCCCCGGCTTCAGCGTCCAGAAGACGCACCACTCGGTGATCGACCCGCTCATCTTGCCCTTTCTCGGCACTCTGGCTGGCGTTGTCTCTTTTGTGGTGGTTGTCTCTTTAACCAACATGGTTACTCGCTCCTCTCTGTCTTTACGATGCATTGATGCGTCGTGCCTGGTGGAGGTTTAAATAGTTGTCCACGCCGCCGCTGGCCCATTCTCCTTTTCCACCAACGGCATGATCAGCATCGACGTTGTCAACGGACGCCGCGGGTCCTCCGGATCACTCCGCCGCTTCATCGAGCAGCGGCTTCAACGCCGGGTGCTTGAGCGCCTGCGCAGCCTCGGGGTGGTCGAGCACCTGTTGAAACGCCTTCTGCACTCGCAGCGCTTTCCCGATTGCCTGTACCGACGCGTCGTCGGTGTTCGCGAAGATGTTCGCTGGTATCTGCGTCCTAGCCAGAAAATTCTTGATGTCCTCCCAGGTCAGGGAGCGATACCCGCCCTTCGGGAACTCCTCAAGATTCTCGAGCCAGTCAAAGCCGGCGCTGTTCGGGTCGCCGCCAGTGAGAATTGCCAAGGCGTCGTCGAAATACTTGTCAAAGTCGTTGTCGAAGCTGATTGTGATGAGAAGCCGCGTGTCGTTCTCGAGCAACACATACCTGGCATCGTGAACGCCGATATGCGAATACATCTCCCTTGCGCTTCCAAATCGACGCCCAAGGCCCGCCGCGATCCGATCGACAGTCGCCTTGCCGAGCCCCGGCTTCACCTTCCAGAAGGCGCAGTACTCGGTGATCTGCCCGCTCATCGTGCCCTTTCTTGGCACTCTGGCTGGCGTTGTCTCCCTTGTAAGCGTTGTCTCTCTAGCAGACATGGTTACTCTCTCCTCTCTGGTATCAACGGTTGGTTGATGCGATGCGAAGCGTGGACGCTTTAAGTAATTTTCCACGACGCCGGTGGTCACAATCAGGTGACAGGGACGCGTACTCGGAGAATATCTTTAGACTATTTCAACGCCGGAAGCCCAGTAACGGAGAACGCACCCGCAGAAAACTATAGACCGGTTAGACATCGAGAAACATCTGGTCCGCGGAGGTTTTCCACAGTGTCCCTGTCAGAACCAAACAATTGGACCAAGCCGCAGGCGCTGGCAATCCCTAAAGAAGGGTATTTCAAGTTAGAGCAGGGAAAGTACGGGCCCGTGTTTCCGAGAACACCTGCCTGCCATGGCTTTACGGTCATTGCCAAAATCAAGCCGGGCAGGGAGCAGGTAATCCGCGAATACGCCAAGACGCTCGAAAAGGCCCTGGAGGCGGATCCTTCCTTCCTTGCGGCGCTCAGACTTCACTACCTGCGATGGGTTCTATTCGATATCGGCAAAGAAACGTACTTTATGTACCAGGGTATCTTCGACACCGACTTCGACAAGTACACCGACGACGCCGTGGCGTTGTTCACCAAGAGCGGCATCTCGACCACATTCGAAAACCTGGAAGGCTTCCCAGAGGACTGGAAGACCAATGTTCCGGCGTTCATCAAGTTCGTTCGTGAACATCAGTGTCCTAGTTTCCTGGAATACGGAGAGTATCCATACGTCACGGCCGACGAGATCAAGAAGGCCCTGAGGCTCAAGAAGGCATTTTCCGAAATGCTCGACCAGATGCAGTGAGCTGGGAGGACAAAGGACGCCACGATGATGGATGGGTATGAATTCGTCGCTATCGGCTCCGGTCCGGCCGGAGAAAGCGCAGCCGAATTAGCTGCCTTCTTTGGCCATCGTTCCGCGGTGATCGAGAAGGCGCGGCCAGGCGGAACCGTAACCACGACGGGTGGAGTGCCGACCAAGACACTGCGAGAGGCCGCGCTCTATTTCTCCGGGCTTCGTGAAGGAGATATCTATGGTTTGCGAACTGCGTCGGGCTTGCGAACTGCGGCGCCGGCGGAGGTTGCAATCGACATCATCCGCAAGCGGACCTGGGAGGTTTGCGGCCTTCTGCAAAAGGCAACGGCCGAGAATATCGCCAGAAATCATGTCGACTACATTGAAGGGCGTGCGTCCCTTTTGCGAGACGGCGCCGTCCTGGTCGCCGGCAGCGATGGGCATGAGCGCAGGCTCCCTGCGAAAACGATCCTGATCGCGACAGGATCGCGGCCCCGGCGGCCGAAGAACATCTCATTCGATATCCCAGGGGTCTGCGATACGGATACGATCCTCGATCGCGGGCGCCCTCCCCGCGACATCCTCATTGTGGGTGGCGGGCCAGTTGGCGTGGAATTCGCGACGATCTGCCATGCCCTCGGAGCAAAAGTCTCCATCGCGGACCTGGGAAGCCGGTTGATCCCGGCAATGGATGGCGAACTCTCCGCTTGGATGGGTGACCTGTTTCGTAAGTGGAGCGTTACTCTCTATCTCGGGTCCACTGTAGAGAGCGTTGAAGCAAGGGACGATGCACTAGAGATAAAGCTGTCCACCAAGCAAATGCTTCGAGCTGAGACGGTACTGTTCGCGGCGGGACGGATCGCGAATACAGAAGGCCTCGGTCTGGACGCCGCCGGAATCAGCTGCGACTCCCGCGGACGGATTAATGTCGACGGTAAGTTTCGGACCACCGCGGACGGAATCTATGCTGCAGGCGACGTTTTGGGACCTACCCTTGCTTCCATCGCCATGGAGCAGGGGCGGGCCGCAGTCTGCCATGCTTTCGGGATCCCGTTCGAAGGAACCGTCGATCCGGTGCCCGTCTCGGCTGTCTATGGCATGCCGGAAGTCACGGGCGCGGGTCTCACCGAAGAGCAATGCCGGGAACAACGCCTTAACTATGAAATTGGCCGGGCGGATCTCGGATGTACTCCGCGCGGCGCCATTGCCGGTCGTGGCGGGTTGCTGAAGCTGATTTTTCAGAGAGAGAACCGGACGCTCCTCGGAGTCCATTGCATTGGCGACATCGCCTCGGAAATTGTCGGGATCGGCCAAATGGTCATCCGGTGCGGCGGCACGCTGCACACGATTGCAAACATGTCGATGAACACGCCGACCTATGCGTATGCCTACAAGTACGCAGCGTTCGATGGGTTGCGCCGCATCGCGGCAGCCCGAAAGGAGTCGCTGGATGAGTCAGCCAAACGGCCCAGCCCGATCTTATAACCACCTGCACACACCCCGAAAATACATCGCGGGACAAAGGCGCTTCAGCGTGTATTGGGCCTGGAGCTATCCTTGGGAGTCCAACCGGGATCCAACCGAGTTGGACAATCGCTTCTCGACGATGACTGAAGTTCGCCGCGTAGCGTGGCCTGCTTATGAACCGGTGGAGTTTTCGCAGAAGATGTTTCTGCAGGGCATCGCTGGAACACTGGAGCTGTTCCATCTCTCCATCGTGAGGTTCCAGGAGGTCGTCGGGGCTGTCACCGGGTCGCCGGTCGCGGCGTTTCAGCGGATCGACCAGGCCGGCCAGAGATTGCCGCTGGACGAGCGGATCCTCGGCGACACCGACACACTCATGGTCTTTGGCCTGGATCACATGGTCACCGAACAGGAGGCCTCTCCGGAAGAGATAGAGGCAGTCCGGCATTTTCTCGGCCGCGAAGGAACCTGTCTCATCCTGGGACCTCACCATGACGTCGGCAGCTCCCCCGATCTGAAGGAGCGCGCCATGGAGTACGCGCATCATGGCGATCCCCTGGTTCCCCGACAGCAGCGCTTCGGCAAATACACGCGATCGCTCATCAAGGCGCTCGGTGTGCCGGTCGAAAACCGTTGGGGCCTTCGCCCGGCCACAGTTCAGGGAACGAGCCGGCCCGTTGCGCTCAACACGGTCAGTGATCTGGATACCCGGGGTTGGCTCACCAGCGTTCCGACTTTCAACTTCCATATGCATTTGCCGCATTATGCGGTCACCACGGACGATCCGAAAGCGATCCACGTGTTGGCACGTCAACCTGTGGATGTCTCCAGGCCCCATCCGTTCGTTGCGGCCGGAAACAAAGACTTCAATATGTTTCTGTGGATGCCGCCCGCCGGAGATAGGGCTGGGGACATTCTCCTGGCCGACTCCACTATCTTCACCACCCTGTTTGGGGGCGACGAAAGCCTGGAGAACTTCTGGAAGAATATCGCAACCAGGTGATCAGCAGAACGATCCGGCACGGCAGCGTGCTGCTGGTTCTCGCCGCTGCTTGCATGTGGATGACAGTCCCGTCGCAGGCTCAGAATCGGGGTGTTTATCCCCTCGGCATGAGCGCCATAAACTCCGGCGTCATGCCGGACTCCACGTTCACGTATTCGAACCAATTTCTTCTTTACACACGCGATGAGGCCAAAGACAACGCAGGCAAGACCCTGCCGGTCACAGGAAATAACTTCGTGATTCTGGACATGAACACGATCACCTGGGTGAGCGAAGCGAAAATCCTGGGAGCCCGGTATTCCGCGTCCGCCAGCCTTCCTTTCTCGCAGAACGATCTGACGTCTGACCTTCAGGGCAACATCAGCGGGGGCAGTGGATTCGCGGACTCTTATTATCTGCCCGTCATCTTGGGGTGGTCCTGGACCAGGGCTGCGGTTCGCGTGATGTATGGCTTCCTGGCGCCGACCGGACGATTCAGCCCGAGCGCAAACGACAATGTCGGTTCGGGTTATTGGACGCATGCCTTGTCTACAGGGCAGACCTTTTACCTGACCGAGAGCAAACGCCTTGCGCTGTCCGCCTTTCAGATGTACGAATTTCACACAGTACAGGCGGGCACCGGCGTGCATCCAGGCGATACCTTCGACCTGGATTATTCGCTCCTGTATTCGCTGGTCCGCACCCGGCGTTTTCAACTTCAAGCCGGCCCAGCCGGTTATGAGCAGCGGCAGACAACCGCGAAGACCGGACCCGGGATCAGCCAGGTGGCGTCCGAGGATCGGTATGCGATCAACGGCTGCGGCTTCGCCGTGGTCGGCGTACTGCCGAAGCGGACCAGCATTGGGCTCAAATACTTCAGGGAATTCGCCGACCGGGCGACGTTTCAGGGCAACTCGCTGCAGGTCGTCGCATCGATCGGCTTCTAGGAATCGGAGACATTCGTGATGGGGAAAGAGATGCTCGAACTGGATGACATTCAAAGCGGGGTGTTGCGGCCCCGGCCCGCTCCCTATGCAGCGGCGTATGTTCTGTTTCGCATCGACGACGGCGCTGCCGGGCGGGAATTGATGCGCCGCATACGCCCCGTGGTAGCATCGGCCGCGCATCCGGAGAGCCCGGCCGGCGACACGTGGGTAAGCGTCGCCCTCAGCTTTCAGGGCCTCAAAGCATTGGGGGTGCCGCAAGCATCTCTTGATAGCTTTTCTCCGGAGTTTCAGCAGGGCATGGCAGCCCGCGCGGGAATTTTGGGCGATACGGGCGAGAGTAGCCCCGAGCATTGGGAGAAGCCGCTCGGGTCGACCGATGTCCACGTCGTACTCACCGCGCTTGCTCCAGATACGGAGCGGCTAGAAGCCGCGCTCGCACGGGCCCGCCAACAATATGAGAAGATCTCCGGCATCACCGCGATCTGGAGCCAGAATTGTCATGCCTTGCCGAATGAGAGAGAGGCTTTTGGATTCAAGGACGGGATCAGCCATCCTGCGATTGAAGGGTCCGGTGTCCAGGGCACCAATCCCCACGAAGCGCCCCTGAAGCCGGGCGAGTTCGTCCTTGGCTACCCCGATGAGATGGGAGGAATGCCGCCGATACCCAAGCCCGAAGTATTGGGCCGTAACGGAAGTTATGTGGCCTTTCGCAAATTGCACCAACGGGTTGCTGCGTTCCGCAAATTTCTGAAGGCGAACTCCTCGGTCCCTGAAGACGAAGAACTCCTGGCTGCGAAGATGATGGGACGTTGGCGCAGTGGCGCGCCCCTCGCCTTGTGTCCGATGCACGATAACCCGGAGCTCGGCGCGGACCCAGGGCGAAACAACGCCTTCCTCTTTAAGGAAGACGACGCGATTGGCTATTACACACCGTGCGGCTCGCACATTCGCCGGATGAACTCACGCGATGCGGACGTGGCGGGTGTCGTTCGGATCCACCGGATGATTCGTCGTGGAACCTCGTATGGACCGCCCCTTCCGGATGGCATTCTTGAAGACGATGGCGTGGAGCGTGGATTGATGTTCGCGTTTGTCGGAGCCAATCTCGGGCGGCAGTTCGAGTTCGTCCAATCGGAGTGGATGAACGATGGCAGCTTTTTCGGAGGAGGCGCCACGAAAGATCCCGTCGCGGGAACGATTAGCGGCGCAGATACTTTTAGTTTTCCGAGACGTCCACTTGCCATGCGCGTCAAAGGATTGCCTCGGTTTGTTGTCACAAGGGGAGGCGAGTATTGCTTCCTGCCCAGCCTCAAAGCATTGCGATGGCTCGGGGAGCTCGAGGGCGCAGTCCAGGCGAAAAGAAGTAGGTCGCCAGTCGGGCGTCTGTCATCTTGAGCGACGCATGACGCCGAATGAGATGATTGCCTATGTCGAGACGCAACTGTTGGCTTGCGAGTGCGGCGAGATAAACGCCATTATTTGCCCGTATTGTGGAGAAGTGAATGCGAAGGGCTCTTCGCTATGCTGCAACCAATTGGCTCAGGCATGCGCCGCCGCACTGGCAAGAGGCGGCTCACAACCGAACAATGAACTCGCGGCAAGCGTCTGATCACAGACGGACCATTGCGTAGTTCACTCCGTGGGCCGGGTAATATGCGCTCCCGCGGGTGTCAATTCCACGACACGGACCTCTCCGTGTTGGCCGATCGGTCCGATCGCTTTTCCGTTCAGCGACACCTCCAGCCCCCCGGCATTGCCGACCAGAGCGGTCATTCTGGTAGATGCAGCCAGCTCCTTATTATGCTGCTGTTCGAGCGTTCCAGTATAAACCGGGTTTCCATCGGAGTGAATTGACACCCAGACAGGTTCGGTTGCAGTGAAGACCACGCGAATCGCGCCCTTAATAGCGTAGGGAACCGATGGCGGCCCGTTCCTGGGTGCGAGTTCTGGCACCGGGTCTTGGAGTGATTTCGTAGGTTGACCTGATTGAGCAATCGTCTGCGAACCGTGCCGGGGATCGGCTTTGGTCTCGGGTAGGCTCCGCCGCACGTTCTGCCATACCGCGTAGACGACCGCGCAGCCCAATATCGCGACCGCAAACCAAAGTAGTTTTGGCATCAAAGGAAGATGTGAACGGCTGTATTTGGGTTGGAGTTCTGTGAGAGCCAGGACCGGTTCTTCGAACTGTTGCTTGAACGATGCCACGACCTCGTCGGCATCCAGGCCCACCACCTGCGCGTATTGTCGAAGAAAACTTCGTGTTAAAAGGCCGCCGGGTAAGCGATCAAATTGGTTCGCCTCAATCGCTTGAAGAAGGTATTGGCCAATCTTGGTTTGGGTAGCTATCTGCTCCAGCCCCAGACCGAGCCGCAGACGTTCACTTCGAAGTGCTTCGCCAATCCCATCCATACCGGGCTCTCCTATGCGCTCTCGACCATAATTCGAGATCAACGAATATGCCCGCTGGATGCAATAAAACTCGCTAGATGGGATGCTGGACAAAAGAAATTGAGGCCGTTGGGCCGATCAGCCAATCGAGACCCGATGGAGGTGTGAATATGCCCGAGCGGCAACCCACACTGAAATTCCTATGAGGATTCTTTCGACTTTTCTCACGGTGGCCCTGCTCTGCCTCTCCGTGTCGGCAGGCGAGCTCCAACTGCGGCTGAAGACTCGCACCGTGTATATCGTTCCAATGGCTAACGGACTAAACTCTCACATAGCAAGTCGACTCACTAGTTCCGGAGTGGTGAGGGTTGTATTGGAGCCTGAGAGCGCCGAGGCGGTCTTAACCGATCGAGTGGACGAGGCGTTCTGGGCTTGGTCAACCACGCACTACAAGGCGGCTGGGAAGAACTCAAACGTGGCCCTTCACGATGATGACCCTCTTAGATTCGAACATTTGAGCAGGGGGTCGTATCGAGGCACACTTTTTCTCGTAGACCCAAGAGACGGTTTGGTACTTTGGTCCCTCTACGAGCCGACGCCCAACACGAACTCTAATGCACTAGAACTGGCTGCCGCGCACGTTGCCGCCAGTCTGAAGAAAAGCTTGATCTCAAAGTAGGGTAGGACTCGAATGCTCGTGCCCGCGTGCCAGCTTCTCGGGCGCGTTAGGGGCCGCACAAAAAAGGAGATCCCGTTTCGTGCTTTGAACATCATCTACCGGGGCAAAGCACGCGAGCTGAGCCTTTGCGAGGAGATGTATGTCAAGAATCGTTTCCGCTTTCATCTGGTTGCTAGGATGCGCGCTGCTGGTCCCCCTACATGCGGAGGACTCGGAACTCCAACTGTTAAATTTCAATGTGGGAGGAGGCCTTACAGTTCCGCTGAATCCAACCGCCAGATACGTTGGCGTGGACGGCAACGCGGGCACCGGCATGGGGGCTAATTTCAACAAGTACAATTCGATCGAAGGTGATTTCATGTGGAGCGGCCTCTCGCCGACTGTCAATCTTCTTTCTGGGATCAACAGGCCAACGGGGAGCATAAACCTCTACAACGTAACTGGAAACTATCGCTTTCATATCGACAGTCTGGCCGAGTCCCCATTCGGTATCTATATTATTGGCGGCGGTGGCTGGTACTATCGCCGTTCCGAGATAAACAAGAGGTACGGTGTGCCGCCTGCTACCGTTTGCCAGCCCATTTACAACTGGTGGGGATTCGCCTGTGATAGCAGCGGGTTCGTGGAAACAACCATAGCCTCTCGCGGCACCAGCGCGGGCGGTCTGGATGTAGGCGTCGGTTTCACAGTGAAACTTCCATCCCCGGGATGGAAGTTCTTCGTTGAGTCGCGCTACAACTACGCATGGAGTAATTTCATTCCGACCACCTTCGTTCCTGTCACGTTCGGATTCCGCTTCAACTGACGCGATCCGACTGGATCTGCCGAAATCCGTGAACGTTTCCTGGCGCGCTAACTTGTGGTTGATTCCGTCGCTGACGGTCGCGGCGGCTTTGTTGGTCTTTATTGTGGCCCAAGGAATCGATCGGGCAGACTACGACGGTTCTTTAGCTCTCCCCAGGTGGCTCGATCAAGGTAGCGCGGCTGACGGACGGTCCCTGTTGTCAGCCACTGCTGGAGCCATCATCACCACGCTGGGACTGGTGTTGTCAATTACCGTGTTGACCCTGTCAATCGCGGCATCCCAGTTTGGCCAGCGCCTATTGCGTAGATACATGCGCGATCGGGGGACGCAGGTTTGTATTGGCATCTTCGCGGCTACCTTCGTCTTCAGCCTGCTGACATTGTTGTCGGTCACGTCTCGCCCCAACGAGAAGGAATTCGTCCCCTGGCTGTCAATATGGATCAGCACAACCGGGGCTCTGACCTGCATCGCCGTATTGATCTACTACATCAACCACGTTGCCCTAAGTATCCAGGTCAATAACGTTTTGGCGGACCTTTCCGGCGACTTCCGGTGGGCCATCAACCAGAACCAGGGGCCAATTCCGGCTCGTAGAGTTTCGATCCCCTCAGTGCGTAGCGACCTCACTTTGCTGTCGCCCACCACCGGCTACGTCCAGTCGATCAACTACCAGGCTCTTGTGTCAGCGGCAGCTGAGGCTGGTGCAGTCGTGCGACTCGAATCGCAGCCAGGGCAGTTTGTTGTGCAGGGCTCCGTGCTTGCTGTAGCGCAGGGCGACCGACTCTCCCAGACCCATTTGCTGGAAGATGAGTTCGGGCGCGAAGTCATCAGGATTGGCGTGCGCCGGACATTGCTGCAGGACCCGGAGTTTGCGATTGCTCAGATTGTAGAAATCGCTCTTCGCGCGATGTCGCCCGGCGTGAATGACCCAAATACAGCGGTCACTTGCGTCAACTGGCTGGCCGATAGCTTGCGGGTATTAGCACAGAACCCTGCAGGGAATCCGGCACACTTGGACAGCCAGGGAAATCTCCGGGTTATTGAAAAAGTGAACGACTTCGAGCGAATCGTGTCTACGGCCTACGGCGCCATCCGCCAAGTGGCCCGGAATTCGCCGATGCTCACAATTGCGATGTTGAACTCTATCTCTCTTATAGCCCCGTTTGTAACGACCGCCGCCGAACAAGAAGCGTTGCATAACCAAGTGCGACTTGCCCACGAGGGATTGGCAGCAGACACAGTGAGCGGAGATCGCCAGGGCGTTGAAGAGGCTTACCGCTGGGCGGTGGTAGCTCTACAGCCGCTCGATGGCTGGAATAGGCATCCGTGATCAAGTCCGCCCCGGCTTTTTTTGCCTCTTGCAAGAACAAATCGAATCGACCAGTGTGGGGGTTCTTTGTATGCGGTTCTCATCGGCCGCCATCCTGGTCCTGGTTCTTGCGACTGCGGCTGCTCAACGGCCGGGCGGCGGGACATCGCGTGGCGGCATGCCCCCTGGTCCACCCGCTCTCTCGAACGGCAACCCGTTCACGCGCCCCAATCGGAACTTTGGCCCGGGGCCGTCGTGGCCGCGGTGGGGATCCTATCCTCGTCGAAACCCACCATTTGGCAATGGGTTGTTCTTCGCGTTGCCCACGCCGATTGTTCCGGATCCCGGTTATCCACCGGATATGCCCTATTATCCGCAGCCGCCTCCCTATGAGGGCCCGGCGTTCCCGCCAGCGGATATGACTCAGGTACCGACTACAGTGAGCCCGTCCCTCACCGATCCGGACCCGCATTCCAATGCCGTGGGCAGCCAGCCTGCCGGAGAGCTCGGCGAGATGGCGACTGCGGGCACTTCGGGCTTACGTATGTACTCCTTCACTGGGCCGCCGCCTTCAGATAGCGATGACCACCCTGCTCTTATCGCACTGAAAAATGGCTGGGCATATAGCGTCCTCAAGTACTGGACGCAGGGTAAGATTGTTCACTTCATTACGAGTCAGGGCGATCGGATGGAAGCGCCGACAACACAGGTGGAGCGAATCTATCCATCATCTCGCCAGAGTCACGTGACAGACCCGCAATCGCCTAAGTAACACCTCCAGCTCAGAACTTTATGAATCTGAGAAGGCCAAACGGAATCCAGACTCGTATGATGTTGACAGCATCTATGGCCCTGCTCGCTGCATTCGCGGCGGCTGCGGCACAGACGGGCTTGCCGCCTCCAGACCAAATCGAACAGCACGGAGTGCTTACCGACTCCGCTAATTATGCCCTGGGTCAAGGAAAAGACCTCCCCAACCTCACTTGTGTTCAGACCACTCGCCGCTTCGAGGATCTGGACAATAGCGGCTGGCGGCCCATCGATACGGTCGTCGAGCAACTGACCTACTTCGAGCACCGCGAGCACTACCAGGTGCTCGAGTCGAACGGGCAGCCGGCAAGCATCGCGCAGGAACAACTACGGGACGCACCTTCTTCGCCAGAGTTCGGGTCGGTGATGAGAACGATTTTCTTGCCGCGGACTCAGACCGAGTTCGCCTGGCAGGCCTGGTCCGGGCTCCGCGGAAAAAGGATGAATGTCTACGCGTACCGGGTCCGAGCATTTCGGTCCAAATTTCACATTGAGGGTCCCGGACAATCGCTGGAGCTTGCGGCCCCCTATCACGGGCTAATCTTTATCGATAGCGAAAAGCACTTCGTGCACCGCGTTACGCTTCAATTCGACGACATCCCGTTATCTTTTCCAATTCAGGACGTGAATCTCATGCTCGACTACGATTACGCCCGAATAGGAGACACGGTTCACCTGTTACCACTTCAGTTCGAGGTTCGATATCGCAAAGGAAACCAGTTGGTCAAGAACGACGTGGACTACCTCAACTACCAAAAGTTCAATGCTCTATCGGCGATCAAAACTTGGTCGCCAGAGGCGAACCAACAATAAATCGGCGCGTGGCTGTTACGCCGAGTTTCGCTCCCAAACTGCGCGACGACTTTAGGAGGATCCAATGTCAATCGTTCGTCAAGCCGATAAAAGCAAGTGGACATGGGTGCTGACGGGAACGTTGGTTGGCTTCGGCCTGACTGGAGGCGCGAGCTATCACCACTACCGTGCTCGTACGCGGTCCGATCAGGGCGTTTCTTGCGAAAACGGTATGGGGGCCGCCAAGGCCTACGCGAGTTCCGGACTCCAAGGAGCCTCAGAGCCCGTTGCCACACTGGCTGGATCCAAGACTGCGTGGATTCCAAGTATCAACGATAGCAAGCCGCCTGGACGAGCCCCAGACGGAATGACGTGGATTCCCGGTGGTCAATTCTGGATGGGAACCGCTGACGAACGCATGGCCGATGCCAGGCCGTGGCACCGTGTCTATGTCGATGGCTACTGGATGGACAAGACCGAAGTTACCAACGAACAGTTCGCCAGGTTCGTCCAGGCCACGGAATATGTAACCGTGGCGGAGCGCAAACCACGAGCGGAAGACTATCCGCACGCGCTTCCGGAGAATCTGGTCGCCGGATCTGTGGTCTTCTCACCACCGGATCACCCCGTTGAGCTCGACAACCAATTTCGTTGGTGGAACTATATACGCGGTGCGAACTGGCGCCATCCGGAAGGTCCTGGCTCGAACATTAAAAGCTGGATGAAGCATCCGGTTGTTCACATTGCTTATGAGGACGCCTTGGCCTACTGTAAGTGGGCAGGCAAGCGGCTCCCGACGGAAGCGGAATTCGAATTCGCCTCGCGCGGCGGACTCGATCGCAAGCACTACGATTGGGGTGACGAGTTCATGCCCGCCGGCATGCATATGGCGAATACCTTTCAGGGTCATTTCCCTGACAACAACACCGCCGAAGACGGGTACCTGGCAACCGCTCCGGTGGGCTCGTTCCCAGCCAACGGATATGGACTGTTCGATATGGCAGGCAATGTGTGGGAGTGGACTTCAGATTGGTATCGTGCTGACTATTACGCTACCTTGGCAGCCACCGGCGAGATTGCGAGAAATCCCCAAGGGCCCGCGGATAGTTTCGATCCGAATGAGCCTGTCGTGCGAAAGCGCGTGCAGCGGGGAGGCTCGTTTCTTTGTACTGACCAATACTGTGCGCGCTACATCGCAGGTGGACGCGGCAAGGGAGAACTAGACACAGGAACAAATCACTTGGGTTTTCGTTGCGTGCGCGATGCTTCGCAACCCCAGAAATTGGCTGTAGCTCGCCAGGCGCCTTGAGACCGCCGGGCCAAACAAATACGAAGCAAGGCAGATCGATTGCGGAATGAAACAGGAGTAATGGCATGATATTGAGGAAACATATGCTGGCCGCAGCGTGCGGTGTAGTCGTATTCATGGCTTGTGACGTGGAACCGGCAGCCGCAGAAAAACAACCCAACATACTTGTCATCATGGGCGACGACGTCGGTTGGTACAACATCGGCGCCTACCATCAAGGCATCATGGCGGGAAAGACACCGCACCTCGACAAGCTGGCGGCAGAAGGAATGCGCTTTACAGATTATTATGCAGAAGCAAGCTGCACGGCCGGCCGCGCGAATTTCATAACGGGGGAAATACCAATCCGCACGGGCTTGACGACCGTGGGTCAGGCAGGCGCGGACGTCGGCATACCCGATCAAGCCGCGACCATTGGTATTGCGCTCAAATCTCTCGGCTACGAGACCGCCCAGTTTGGTAAGAACCACCTCGGTGACCTGAATAAATACCTCCCGTGCCTGCACGGTTTCGACGAATTTTTCGGCTACCTCTACCACCTCGATGCGATGTCCGATCCCTACTGGTTCGACTATCCGCAGGATTGGATCGACAAAACCGGACCGCGCAATCTAACGCACTGCTGGGCCACCGAGACGAACGACCCTAGCGTGATGCCGCGCTGGGGGTCGGTTGGCAAACAGAGGATTGTGGATGAGGGCCCCTTGGCGCCGTTCCCCAACATGAGAGACATGCAGAACTGGCAAAAGAGCCGCGAAGCCAAGTACGACATGGAGACCTTCGACGAAGTGCTGGTCGGACACACTAACGGGTTCATGGACAAGGCTAAGAAGGATGGCAAGCCGTTCTTCATCTGGCACAACACCACCCGTATGCATGTCTTTACCTACATTCCGCCGAAGTACCAGGCGATGATGAATTTCCAGAGCGGCTACGGTCTCGAAGAAGCCGGCATGGCTCAAATGGACAACAGCATCGGCGAGATTCTCCAGCACCTCGACGACATCGGAGAAGCAGAGAACACCATCGTGATTTTCACCACTGATAACGGCGCCGAGGTGTACACTTGGCCGGACGGCGGCATGACGCCGTTTAAAGCCGCCAAAGGCACCTCGTACGAAGGCGGTTTTCGAGTGCCCGCAATCATTCGTTGGCCCGGACACGTCAAGCCGGGTTCCGTTGAGAACGGTATGTTCTCCGGTCTCGACTGGTTCCCCACGCTGGTGGCTGCGGCCGGCAATCCCGACATCGCCAGTCAGCTTCTGAAGGGTGAGAAGCTTGGTGACCGCACCTATAAGAACCACCTCGACGGCTACAACCAGATGGACCTTCTGTGTGGAATGGGGCCATCCGCTCGACATGAGCTGTTCTACTTCAGCGGCGCTCAACTGGGCGCTGTTCGCATCGACGACTTCAAGTACCAGTTTCTCCAGCAGCCCTGGGGCTGGCCCGGGGAAAAGGTTACAACCGACATGCCGACCATTACAAACCTGCGCTGGGACCCGTTCGAGCGCCTGTCTCCACTCCGCGGCGAAAGCTTGAACGATAGCTCCCCGGGTTACTTAAATGACTTTATGGCACGCGAGTTTTGGCGCTTCGTCAACGTGCAACAGGTGGTCGGCAAGCTGGCCATGACTGCCGTCGACTATCCACCCATGCAGGCGCCGGCCTCGTTTAACTTGAGCGCAATCAAGACCAAGATTGACGAAATGATCAAGGCCCACGAAGGTCAGTAGTCAGGCGGGGCGGTGTGGTGGCGACGACTGAAATAGTTTGGCGGCTCGGATGGCCGAGCCGCACAACTGAAATGACCTTTGAAGGTTGAAGCTGCCTTAGGCGGGGCGAACGTGGGCTAGGACTTCGGCAGGACGAGGTCGTCCTTCCAGTCCTTCTGCATGCGCTTCCATGCCTTCAACTGTTCCGGAGTGAGAATTGCGTTGATCCGGCTGTCGTATTTGTCGCGAATTGCCTTTAGCGATTCCTTCGCGTCCTTCTTTGCAGTACTGCTCTTGTCGCTCCCCCTGTAGACGTCTTTCACCTGGCCGATATCGACATATTTCGATTGGAGAAGCGGTTTGATTGCCGCTATTTGATCCGAACTCAAGTTCAAGGTCGTAGCGGCCGTCTCGGATCGATCCGTCGCCACCTTCATCATGTCCGCTCTGTTAAACTGCGCCCATACTGCAGGAGCAGTCAAAAACAACATCGCCAAGGTAAGTTTTCCTAGAATCATAGTTTCTCCTTCCACACTGCATGGGAATCCCATGTCTGCGTGGATGCACGTATTGCATAACTGGCTCACAATCTTTTGAGTTTGGGCCCAAACGACTTGTTTCCCCAGGACGAGATCCTGGGTGAAGGTAGCCATTATGGTGCGATGGCTTCATCCTGGGTGAAGGTAGCCATTATGGTGCGATGGCTTCAACCTCGGCGGCGTGATATCGGCGGCGTATGCGCGCGAGGTCGACCGCCGTTTCCGGCAGCTTCATGTCCAGATCCTCGAGCGTGCGTGTGATGATTCGGGATACCGTCAGATCCCGGAACCATTTGTGGTTCGACGGGATGACGAACCAGGGAGCAAACTGAGTACTGGTCCGATGGAGCATGTCTTCGAACGCCCGCATGTAATCATCCCAGTGCTCCCGCTCCTGGTAGTCGGCCTCGCTGATCTTCCAGTGCCGGGCTGGATCATCCAGTCGTCGCTTGAATCGGGCTAACTGCTCATCCTTTGAGATATGGAGGAAGAACTTGAGAACCGTTGTCGAGTTCTCGACTACCAGAAGTCTCTCCAGGTCGTTGATCAGATCGTAACGCTCGGACCACACCCGGCCCGGGACGAGGTCATGAACCCGAACCGCGAGAACATCCTCATAATGGGATCGGTTGAAGATGACCGCCTCTCCTTTGGCAGGCGCGTGTGGGTGCACCCGCCATAAGAAGTCGTGTCCGAGTTCCTCGGGTTTCGGTTGCTTAAACCCTACAACCCGGCAGCCCGCTGGGTTCATTCCCGTGAGAATATACCGAACCACGCCATCCTTGCCGCAAGCGTCCAATCCCTGAAGAACTATCAGGAGTGCGTGCTTCCTTTCCGCATACATCAGGTTCTGCAAGTGGTCCATCTTGTGTAGTTGAAATAGCAGCTCAGGCAAGGCTGGCTCGTGTGATTCCTGGCTACCACAGCAAGCTGGGTCGACGTTGCCAAGCTTCACGTAGGCGCCCGGCTCGACTCTGAACCTCTTGAGGAGGTTCGACCCGCCTTCTAGTTGCTTCCACGTTTCAGGAATCTCGACTCTGGCCGGATGGGTCTCTGGTGAGAACGTTTTCGGTTGCTTGGCACATAGCATCATAGGACAGCGGCCCTCCCCGCACCGTTGCGCGGGTTTCGCTATCCAAAGATGATTGTGCTCAGATGCCTGCCTCTTTTTTAGGGGTCAAGAAGCTGGGTTCACCGCACGCGAAACGCCAGCCCGGCTGTAACTCTATGGCCTGGACTGCTGTATCGAGTCCGCGGCTCGGCTCGGCGCGGGATTATCGGGATTGATGATGACATAGTCCCAATAACGAATCTCGAGTTCGCTCGTTCCGAGCAACAGGCTCGAGCTGACAGCCCCGGTGTGAACCGGTAGCCAGAGGCCTTCGATCGGACTGAACTCCATCTCGATGTGGGGTGTCCCGATCCACATAGAAACACTTGCCGAGGGTGAACCTTCCAGGCGCACGACGTCATAGCTGCTCCGATCGATCCAGGCTGTTCCTTTCACCAGGTACTTGCTCTTGTGTTTCGGCACGAGGTCGATGACATAGCAGGTTCTTTTCGCCACGGTTTCTGTGCCACGTACTGACACCTCGTAATTGGCTGAACTGATTAAGTGACGGGCTAGCTTCGAGGGGCTGCTGGCATCAGCTTCCGAGGCAAGCACCTTCTCGACAATTTCGGCGAGTTTCGGAGATCCCGAACTTTCCAAGATGTCGTATGTCATACCCTTGTTAGGGCTGTAAGTCACTTGAACGGAGACGGACGCCTCTTTCTCAAATCGCAGGTTGCGAAGTTTGTACTCGCGGAGTACAGAAAAAGCGACAGCGTAATGCTTGATGTTATTCGCAGCTATTCTCTCTAGAATCCCATTGGGCGGTTCTGTCTCGAGTGTCGCTGCAAGCTGGCATGGTGGGACGCATGCCAGGAGAGCGGAGATAGCCAACGAGCGAGGAACGTGCCACTTACATCGTTGCTTCAGCTCACCCGGCTTCGTGGCCATCGTCGCGCGGGGTTCTGTGCGCAGGTTCGGTTCCATGGCATCGAGATGACCTTTTTCACCCCGAAGATGTTTTTGTTCTCAAGACCGCTGCTATACGCAACCTCTTCAAGAGTGGTAGTCAAAGCCTCGGGAGCCGGTCGTTAATATTTAAGTTCGCCGGCGGTTCTGAGCATCCCAGAATAACGTGTGCATCCACGAGTGTGGTGCTTCAAGTTAATGTAGTGCCTCGAGTTGATGTAGTGCCTCGAGTTGATGTGGTGCATGCAGCGTTTTGCTAAAGAGCCGAATGAGAACTGATTCAGATGGAAGCAAAATCAGCCTCGGTAACCTCCTGAGGCCGCACGCCGCTAGCCTGACTGTGGCGATCGTCGCTGTGATAATCGAAGGCGGCGCGAGCCTTGCGGAGCCATGGCCGCTGAAACTTGTTCTCGATACCGTACTGAAGACGAAGCCGGGAAGCCGCTGGTTGCAGCAGGTCGTCGCCGTTACCGGTGGCACTGATAAGATCGCCATGCTCAAGTTCGCCGCTATGGCAGTACTGGTCATCGCCGCGATAGGAGCCGTTTCCAGTTTTACGGAGCGATACCTGACCACCACGGTTGGCTATGACGTGATGCACGATCTGCGACAGACGCTGTATTCCCACGTCCAACGGCTTTCGCTCGCCTACCACGACCGCAAGTACACGGGCGACCTGATCGGCCGACTGACCAACGACATCGATTCCATCCAAAGCTTCGTTGCTTCCGGATTGCTAGGTGTGCTTGTCAGTAGTTTAACCCTGGTCGGCATGATCGTTCTTATGTTTTATGTGAATTGGCGATTCACCCTAATCGCAGTTTCCGTTGCGCCGCTGCTATTCATCGTGATCTTTCACTACACCCGCAAAATCAAAAAGGGCTCCCGTGAAGTGCGGAAAAAGGAAGGTGAGATGGTCTCGGGAATCCAGGAGGTGTTGTCCGCCATCCATGTGGTCAAGGCCTTTGCATGCGAAGAATTCGAACAGTTGCGTTTGGCGGAAGAAAGCCGCGAATCAATCAGGATTGCATTACGGGTTCGCGGCCTGAAGGCCAAGCTCGGACCAACGGTGGACATGATTGTAGCGGTAGGCACCTGCATGGTGTTGTGGTTTGGAGGGCGTATGGTTTTGAACCACGCCCTCAGCGCGGGCTCACTGGTTCTCATCATCTGGTATCTGGGCAAAATGTACAAGCCGATGCGGGACTTATCCAAGATGCTGGACGCGTACGCAAAGGCATCTGTCGGCTTCGAACGGATCCGCGAAGTTTTAGAAACCGACTGGCAAGTGAAGGATCTGCCCGGCGCGTGCCGCGCGCCACAATTCCGCGGCCAGATCGAGTTGCAAAACGTCAGTTTCAGCTATGGGCAGGATCAGCCCATCCTAAAGCAGGTCAGCTTGGTAATAGAACCCGGACAGGTGGTCGCCCTGGTAGGGCCGACCGGGGCGGGGAAGACCACCATCATCAGCCTGATTCCCCGTTTTTATGACCCCGACACTGGAATCGTGAAGATCGACGGCATTAATGTGAAAGGCATGCAGCAGGAATCGTTGCGACAGCAGATCAGTTTCGTCCTCCAGGAAACACTGCTATTCCACGCATCCGTGTCGTACAACATCGGTTACGGGAAGCCGGATGCCAGCCCCGATGAAATCATGCAAGCCGCAATGCTCGCTAACGCCCACGAATTCATCGAACGCCTTCCGCAAGGCTACGACACAGTGGTCGGTGAACGCGGAATGATGCTGTCGGGCGGCGAAAGGCAGCGTATCGCGATTGCGAGGGCGATGATCCGCAATGCCCCGATCCTAGTCCTGGATGAAGCCAGTGCAGGCCTTGATGCGGCGTCCGAGAAGGCAGTGTTCGACGCTCTAGACCGGTTGATGAAGGGTAAAACATCAATCGTGATCACGCACCATCTGTCGACGATCCGTACCGCCGATGTAATTTTCGTTGTAGATAATGGAGAGATTATCGAGCGCGGGAATCACGCCGAACTGTTGACCATGGGGGGAGTTTACTCGCGTTTGCATGAGATTCAATTCCGGCGCGAAGAGGTCACCACGCAGATTGCAACCACACATTGACGCCGCCACCTAACCAAACTGAGAACACCTAACGAAAACAATAAATCCGCACGCTGTCGTTACAAGTCCATTCAACCAGACAGGACGCCACATGTATCCATTGTCAAGAATATTCAAAACGTCGGTCGCAGTTTTCGTCTTGGTTGCTCCCACCATAGGAACCCCAGCCGAGAAAAGCGGAACGGATTCGGCGGGAACAAAAGTGACCGCGGAAGGCCCCCCCGTCTTGTGGCGTGACCCGGTGGACATCGCTTCCCGCAACCTGTTTTACGGTCCGGGCGGCCAGTCCCATGTACCGGAAGGGACGTACACATTTGACAAGGAGGACATGCAAGGCAGCAATCCGAAGTTTGATGTCGTCGATCAGAACGGCGTCAAATGGAAAGTGAAATTGGGGGACGAGGCGCGTCCGGAAACCGTGGCGTCTCGGCTAATCTGGGCGGTCGGATACTTTACCAATGAGGACTATTTCGTGCCGGTGCTGCGCGTTCAAAAGATGCCGCATCTGCACCGGGGTTCAAATCTGGTGTCGGCGGACGGCACGCATGCACAATGTTCGACTGAAAAGACACTTGAAGGATCAAAAGAAAATCGGCGAATGGTCGTGGAAGAAAAATCCGTTCGTCGGCACGCGAGAGTTGAATGGCCTCCGGGTAATGATGGCCGTCATCAATAACTGGGACTTGAAGGACGCGAACAACTCCATTTACCAAGTCCGCGATGAAAGCCCCGAGCAGCTATACATCGTCAGCGACCTGGGATCAAGTTTCGGATCGCCCGGCTTGAACTGGGCCGCGAAGGGAAACTTGACCGCCTACGCCCATTCGAAGCTGATCGGCAAGACTTCACCAACGTATGTTAACTTCAACGTGCCAGCGGCCCCAAAGTACAACACATTCATCGACTTTCCAGAGCTCACTCGGCGCATGGGCCTGGTCTGGCTAGGCCACCACATTCCTGTCGCTGACGCGCGATGGGTGGGGCACCTACTGGGACAGTTGTCGCCAGAACAGATTCGGGACGCATTCCGCGCGGCAGGCTACTCCCCGGAGGAGGTTGAAGCTTACGGCCGGCTAGTGGAGCAACGGATTGTTGAGTTGGAAAGATTGTAGGCTTCCAACTAGTCAATGCGCCGTGTGTGTTTGGCCACATCGGCCGGCACGCAATCCCCCTAGTAATCCGTCTAGCTTCCCGGATGAATAACTAATGAAGGAACCAGTTAATTGCAAGACTGCTCGTTGTTAATCTCAAAGCATGATGACGCAAGAACTATTTCAACCTTATTCAGCTCAAGCTTCACGGAGTTCCGCTCCGTCGATCGCAACCACTTCAACGATGTCTCAAATCGAAACGGACTGGGGCCGCGTTTCGGTGAGAACCAGACAGTACCGGCAGCCGGTACAATCGAATAAACAAGAAGAAGCCCCCAAGCCGCAGCTCGATCCCGCAACGCCCGCGCGGCATCGGTGGGGCATCGTCCTGGCCGGAGGAGACGGCCTCCGGCTGCAAGAACTAACAGAATGGGTCTGGGGAGACCATCGGCCGAAGCAATTTTGCCCCATTCTCAGTGAAAGTACCCTCCTGGAGGAGACGCGGCATCGGGCCGAACGAAGTGTTCCACCAGGACAGATCCTGTACTCAGTCACGCGAGCGCACGAAGAATACTATCTTCCAAGCCTTGGGGATAGGCTTTCTCAAACAATAGTGCAGCCGTCCAATAGGGGAACTGCTCCGGCAATCCTTTCCGCCCTAATGCGCATTGCGCACACGGATCCAAATGCGACGGTAATCATTCTTCCCTGCGATCATTATTATTCGCCTGAGAGTGCCTTCACGGCCACCATGGAGTCGGCCTTCGCTATCGCGGAACAACGATCGCGATCTGTCGTGCTTCTGGGAATAGAGCCGAAAGGTCCCGATGTCGAATATGGCTGGATCGAGGCGGGAGAAATAATTCCCGGCTATTCCGGAGTGTTCCAAGTCGGCGCCTTCCGGGAGAAGCCGCCACTGCCTCAAGCCGAAGCACTCTTGAAGGCCGGTTCTCTTTGGAATACGTTCGTGATGGTCGGCCGCGTGTCTGCGTTTCTCGAAATCGGCCGGGCCACGGTCCCGGATTTGCTTCAGGTTTTGGAATCATTGCAGGTTACAACGACCAGTGAAGAAATCCGAATCCCGGATGCTGTGTACAACCAAATTGCTCCCACGGATTTTTCGCGGCAAGTACTGTCCGCGGCCACCGATCGGCTGCTTGCCCTCCGCCTGGCTGATGTCGAATGGAGCGATTTGGGCGACCCCTATCGTGTGCTGGTGACGCTACTCGAAAAGAACGGATATTTGCCGAGTTGGGCAAAACTCTGGCCCGAGGCAAGTACTGCGACACCCCAGGCATCGGCGGCCACTGCGTAGGTCACCCAGACCCAGGGTCCATTTGTAAGCCTGGCCACACTCGATCTACATCAACCTTATTAAGTGAAGCGTGGGAAGGCTTGCGCTTCCAGAATCCGGAATTGCGTGCACCGAAAGTGAGTCCTCGGGCATTTGGAACCATGCCCCTGGGAGATCGCGAAGATCGGAAGCGGTGTGGCCAGACAAAACCGACCAGCGGACCTTGGGACTGTACAGTCTCCTCCGAGCCCCAGCCCCAAGCGAGCGGAGGAATACAGCGGTTTACAAAAGCTGTGGTCGGCTGGCATTATTTCTCCTAAGATCTGGACAGAGGCTTGGCTCGGACTGGCCACAACCGCACTTGTCCTAATTGCGTTGATTGCCGGATTGTTCATGCGGCTGGAGCGCCAATACTTTCTCAACCTGCAGCACTCCTATGTCATCGCCGCAAGCGCACTCGATGTCCTGGCCAATACGGAGTCCGCTGAAGCTCGCGAGCATGAGTATCTTCTCACTGGGGATCCCAGGTACATCGAACCATACCGGGGCTCGCGCAAGTACCTGGATGAAGAATTCGACCGGCTCCAAAAGCTGGTGAAGAACAACCCAAAGGAGGGGAAGCAGGTTGAAAAGCTCCGTTATATGGTTCACCAGAAGTTGGACGAACTGCAGGCGGCAATCGATATTCGGACCACGGCGGGGCCTGAGGCCGCCCGCACGCTGGTTCGTACTGGCCGCAGTTCACAACTCATGGATGCCATTCGCAAGCACGTCAGCGGGATGCGAGGCGAAGAGCAGAGCGCCATGGCACGATTCTCGCGGGAGCGGCGGTCGAGATTGCGGGTCAGCCTGGCCGCTCTCGTTGGGAGCGTCTTCCTGGCGGCTTGCGGTCTCCTGATTGGCCAAGTTGTGCTCGCTGGCAACATGACCCGGCGCCAAAAAGTGGAAGAGGAGCTACGCGCGAGCAACAGCCGATTCGAAACACTATGTGAGCAAGCGCCCTTGGGGATTTATGAAACCGATGCAGACGGACGCTGTGTCTACACCAATCGCATGTGGACCACGATGTCTGGGCTCAGTGCCAGCGAGAGCCTCGGGCATGGCTGGGCGAAGGTGCTACATCCGGACGACACGAAAATCTTCGAAGGATGGCGAGCAGCCGCACAGCGAGCGACCACGTGGGAGTACCGCCTCCTGGACACCCGAGGAGAGACCCGCTGGATTCGAGCCGTTCACGGGCCGCTCTATTCCGAAAAAGGTTCACTCACCGGCTACGTTGGGACCCTTGAGGATGTGACTGAACGTAAGCAGGGTGTGCAGGCACTAAAAGACAGCGAGGCTCTCAATAGAGCCGTCCTGAATTCACTGCCGGCGAACATCGCGGTCTTGCAACCCGACGGCAAAATCCAAGATACAAACGAAGCTTGGCGACGCTTAGCGCAAGCAAACGGCACCCACCCACCTGGCGTAGTCGACATTGGGACCAACTACCTGGAAGAATGCAAGCGAACTGCGGCGGATGGATCCGAGGACGTCCAGAAGGCGCTGGCCGGAATTCAAGACGTTCTGACAGGCCTGCTGCCGTCGTTCGAAATGCAGTACCCCTGCCACTCGTCTGTCGAAAAGAGATGGTTTCATATGCTGATCACTCGCTTGGCTGGGACCATGGGTGGCGCGGTTATAGCGTACGTGGATATCACCCAACGCAAGCAGGCGGAGCAGCGTTTTCGAATGGTGGTAGAGGCCGCGCCAAGCGGGATGGTAATGGTGGACGGTGACAGTAAGATTGTCCTGGTGAATTCGCGGACCGAAAAACTATTCGGCTATGAACGCAAGGAGCTTCTCGGCCGGTCGATCGAGATGCTGGTGCCGGAGTTGTTGCGGGAGAAGCATGCAGGCCTCCTAACGGAGTATCTCGGCCGTAAGCTGGCGGGGCCCGTGGAAATTGGGCGCGGTCTCTACGCTCGGCGAAAAGACGGCACGCAGGTTCCTGTGGAGATCGGCTTGAATCCCATCGAAACCGAACAGGGAACCTGGCTGCTGAGTTCGATTACGGATATCACCGAGAGAAGGCGCGCTGAGGAGGAGCGGCAAAAATTCGTTTCGCTGGCTGACAGGAGCCTGGAATTCATCGGCATGTGCGACCTTGATTTCAGGTGGTTCTATGTCAATCCCGCTGGCCTGCGCCTGGTCGGTCTGGACAATCTCGAAGCAGCTTGCCGGAGTAAGGTCCAGGACTTCTTCTTCGAGGAAGACCAACTGTTCATCACCAATGAGTTTTTCCCGCGTGTAGTGCGCGACGGCCAAGGCCAGGTGGAGATTCGCTTCAGACACGTTAAGACCGGCAAAGCGATCTGGATGCTCTACAATGTCTTTGGCATTTGCGACTCCCGCGGCACCCTTGTCGGCTGGGCCACTGTGAGCGTCGATATCACCGAGCGTAGGCGAGCCGAACACTCACTTCAAAAGAGTCGCCAGGAACTCCGGGCCTTGGCTGGCCGTCTGATCAACGCTGAAGAAGAAGAGCGAAAAAGGATTTCTCGCGAGCTTCATGACGACTTGAGCCAGAAACTGGCAATGCTGGCTTTCGATACCGGCAGTTTAGTCCTGGCGCCGCCTCCCTCGATGGATGAGATGAGAGAGCCGCTCCGCAATCTTCAGACGCGGGTCGTGCAATTGTCGCAACATGTTCGTCAAATTTCGCATCAATTGCATCCCACGATTCTGGAGGATCTAGGGCTAACGGCGGCTCTGAGCGAGCTGTGCGAGGAATTTTCTGCCAGAGAGGGAATTGAGGTCCCCTTTGAGCAGGAGGCCATGCCCAAGGCCCTACCAGTTGACGTGGCTTCCTGCCTGTACCGCGTTGCTCAAGAGGCCCTGCACAATGTCTCCAAGCACGCCGGCGCGACTCAGGTTCGGCTAAAGATAAGGGGAAGCCCGGAAGGATTTCACCTTCGCATTTGCGACACAGGTGTTGGTTTCGATTCACGAGACCTGCACCAGCGCGGGCTCGGGATCGTGAGCATGAAAGAGCGCGTGGGGATGGTGCAAGGCGAGTTCTCGATCCATTCTCAGCCCGGACGGGGGACCGAAATCAAAGTCTTCGTTCCGCTTTCGAAGGGGATAGAATGAAGCGCCCACGCCTACTATTGGCCGATGATCATCCGCTTGTCCTGGCGGGATTGCGGTCACTGTTGGAGACTGAATGCGACGTTGTCGGTGCTGTGAGCGATGGAAGGTCACTGGTGGAAGCCGCCTCTCGGCTAAAGCCGGAAGTAATCGTCATGGATATCAGCCTGCCGCTGTTGAATGGGATCGATGCGGCGCGTCAGATAAAAAAGGACCAGCCCGAAGCAAAGATACTGTTTCTGACAATGCACGAAAACCTCAATTACCTTAGGGATGCTCTGGCTGCCGGCGCGTCCGGTTATTGCTGAAGACCTCCGCCAGAGAGGAGTTGTTGGGCGCGGTACAGGACGTCGTTCGGAACCGCATCCACGTCAGTCCCGGCTTTGGTGAGGAGATCGTAGATCAATTCGAGCGCCATCCTCGCCGCTTTACTGGCTCCCAGTCCGTCCTCACCGCCCGCCAGAGAGAGATTCTACAGCTTGTGGCAGAAGGGCGCACCGCCAAGGAAATCGCGAGCGTCCTGAACGTTTCACTCCAGACGGTTGCGTTTCATAAACATCAGATCATGGATAAATTGGGACTTCGCACGACTGCGGAATTGACGAAGTATGCGATCCAGGAGGGCTCGTCGCAACATGACCGCAAATCAAAACACTAACATCTCCACTAGTATTCACAGGAGTGTAATGTGATTAAATTGCTAATGCATACATAATGCGCCACTGGTGTGTGACCGTTTTAGAAGGTCTAAAGAAGATGAAGCAGGCCCGAATTTTGTTGGCCGATGATGATCTGCACGTGCTCGCGACCGTTAACAAGCTGCTGCGGAAAGAATTCGAGATCGTCGAGATGGTTTCAGACGGGCCCTCCCTGGTGGCTGCCGCCCTCGAGTTCCGACCGGATGTCATCGTAACGGATATTTCGATGCCCAAAATGAATGGAATCGAGGCGATCCGGCAGATTCGTGGCTTCCTGCCCGGGGTCAAGTGTATTTTCCTGACGATGCACGGGGCTAGTGGGTATCGGAGAGAAGCTCAGAATGTTGGTGCTACCGGCTACGTTCTGAAATGCTCAGCCCGGAGGAATTGAACCAGGCGATTCGCCATGCTATTGAAGGCTCTGCATAGCCGTAACAACTCTCCTTTTCAGCCTGCCAAGTTTTTCCCGGAATCTTGCGAACGTGGGCTGCGCTCTCTCATTTGATGTCGCGCGCCAGCCGCATCTCTTCATTGAGGTGGACTATGCCGGTTCTCCGTTGATGACCATTGCGTGCGGCCGCGCCGCGAGCTGCTTTTCGAGGGCCGCGTCCTCCCCATAGATATCCGGGAAAAAGTGCACCTCGCCGTTCTCCATGCACCACAGCGGTCGAGTAAGTCGTCACCACCTGAATCGGGGATTTGACCTTCACGGAAATAGGTTCCGTCCCGTGCATCGCCTCGACGATGCGATCGCGCGACCAACCGGCCTGCCTACGCAGAACCCACTCCGCCAAGTCCTCTGGCTGCTCCACGCGAATGCAACCATGACTGAGATCGCGCCGCGCCTGGGCAAATAACCACCGTGCAGACGTGTCGTGCATGTAAACGCCGTATTCGTTCGGGAACCCGAACTTCACCAGTCCCAGCGTGTTCTTCGGCCCTGGTTTTTGGCGCAGCGAAAGTTCGCCCGTAGCTAAGTTTCGATAGCACGCCCTCGGAAACAGTCCCATCCTCCGCCACCGCACCCTGCTTCGTGACCAACTCGAAGTGGTTTGCCGAGACCCATGAGGGGTCTCGCCTGATCTCTGGCAACAATTCATTGTGTTGAATACTGGCCGGCACGGTCCAGTACGGACAGAAAATCACGATATTGAGTTGCGAAAGCAAAATCGGAGTTCTGTGCTCGGGATCTCCGACCACCACCTTCATGTCGAGTTCGGGATCGGGCCCGGCGGCGCTCGTCCCACCGAAGGCACGTAATCGAAACTCTGGAACGTTCAGAACAATCGCTGGGCGGGCAGGATCGTAGGAACGTCGCCGTAACCGCTCCAAGGCCAATTCCAGCTGCCGAACGCGGACGCGAAGCGGAGTGTTCAATTGCTCAAGCGTCATTTTGTCAATGTGGCCGTCCGGGTTAAGCCCATGACGGGATTGAAACCTCTTGACTGCTTCCACTAGCTCGCCTTCATATACTTCCGAATCGGCGGGAACCGCTGACGGGGCAAGATCTCCAATCAGCGTTAATAGGCGAATCAAACGAGGTACTTCAGTGTAGTACTCACCAGGTTCCACGGGCTCCTCGGTAGCAGGCAGGAGAGCTCCGTCATCCTCAGCCGCAAGTGCTCGATAGTCGTTCAGCGCATGCAGCGTGCGTTCGTATTCGTCCGTCGCATATGTCAAAAAGTGTTCTTTCGCCAGTCCCAGAGAAAATGCAGTACACGTAAAAACTAACAAACTCAGAATGATACGACTTCGGGACTTCGAGCTCACGTCAACAAGTGAGCATCCAACATGCCAATCTGCATATTGCGAATTGAATGGCCGAAGGTGGGTGTTGTTAATTACCGCAAAAAAAAAGAATTACCTGTTAGGAAGTTTGCATCTGATGTGGGACAGGTGCGTCACAGGCTAAGACAGTTGGAACCACCTGTTAAGCCGATGTCCGAGGGGCGTCTTGGTCCCCCCTCGGAGTCGGCGAGTGGGGGCGCCGGCCCGTCGAAACACCCCGGGCGGCTTGCTGCAGCACCGGCGTCACGATCAACGACGAACGGGAATGACAAGCTCCTGACCAATCTGTATCTTGTTAGGATCATTCAGCCTGTCCTTGTTGGCTTCGAAGATCTGCATATAATCGTTCGAATCTCCATAGAACTGCTTTGCGATCTTAAACAGTGAATCTCCCGACTGGACGGTGTAAGTGTGTACGGACACGTTGGCGGGCTCGGGCTGACGCAAGGACGAATCAATGGTTATGTCCGCCGTTATGTCATCGCAGGCTGGGTTGATTTCCTTGATTTTGTTCCACACAGCATTCTTGATCGCTTCCGAGGGGGCCGCGCCCTGCAGATACAGCTTGTTGTCTTGCACGTGAAAATGAGTTAAGCGAACGTTTTGTTGTTGAACCAGCGCGAGCGCGCTTCTGTACTTATTTCTCAACTCTTCGAGACGGTCCATCCTTTTCTCCTTCTTGTGAATTACAGTATCCCAGGCCCCTTTATAAGCTGAGTTGATGAGATTCCGGGGTAGGGAGATGCGTTTTTAATCGCGACTCGTCGAAACGCGATTCAGGGGTCCGTAGGCAGCCCGGATTTCTTGAGCCCTGATCTTGGTTCACCTAGTCATCAATAGTGTCATGCCAAGAGGTCGTCTATGACAATTCAAGGATTATTAGCAATTATATGCGTTGAGCTGCTCATTGTTCAGCCATACGTCTCTGCGCAACCGCAGCAGCCGCTAAACCAGCAAATACCTGCCAACCCACAGCAGAGTCCGCCTCAACAGACGCTTACTCCAGGTCAACTGGACAGCCTGGTGGCTCCCATCGCCCTGTATCCAGACCCGATTTTGAGTCAGATTTTAGTCGCATCCACTTATCCGCTCGAGATCGTGGAGGCTGCTCGGTGGCTCAGTCAGAACTCGAGCCTTCAGGGTAAGGCGCTGGTCGACGCGGCGGCGAAACAAACTTGGGACGCCAGCGTACAGGCGCTGGTAGTACTCCCTGATGTGCTGAAACGTCTAAATCAGGACATCACCTGGACGTCGGATCTGGGCAATGCCTTCTTGGCGCAACAGCAAAACGTCATGGAAGCTGTACAGCGTATGCGCCAAAAAGCTGAGAGCAAGGGGGCGCTGCAATCGAACAAGGAGCAGCAGGTAACCACAAGCACGCAAGGCGGGAACACCTACATTGAGATTCTACCCGCGAGCCCTGAGGTGGTCTACGTACCTCAATACGATCCAGCGGCGGTCTGGGGACCGCCGGTAGACTATCCCTATCCGCCGATATACTACCCGCCGTCGACCGGCGCGGTGATAGCCGCGGGCGCGATCTCGTTCGGCCTTGGCGTGGCTGTAGGCGCGATTTGGAGCGGTGGTTGGGGAGGCTGGGGTTGGGGTTGCGGTTGGGGACACAACAACGTGGTCATCAACAACAATTTCATCAACAGCAATCACTTCAATCGCGCGAATGTGGCGAACGGCAACAACTGGGTGCACAATCCGGCGCACCGCGGGGGTGTGCCTTATAACAATAGGAACGTTGCGAATCGATTTAATGCTGCGCAGGGCAATCTCAAAGGACGCCCAACCGTAGCGCAGACTCAGCAACGCCTCAATCAGAGCAATCTCGGCCCACGCCCCGGTAACGGGCCTCGGCCCGGCCAAGGCAATCTTGGACCAGCCGGTGGCAACGCCTTCCGGCCGAGCCAGGGCAATCCCGGACAACGCCCCGCTGCAGCGCAGGGAAACTTCAAACCGCCCGGCGGTGGTGACCGCGTTGGAAACCGGAACGTAGGCGGCGGAGGCGCTGGCGCCGGTACCTTCGGGGGCATGAACCAAGGCGGCAATCGTGCCCGCATGAACAGCAGCCGAGGTTTCTCGAGCGGCGGAGGCCGAGGTGGTGGAGGCCGAGGTGGTGGCGGGCGCCGTCGATAGGAGGTCTAGGAATATGCGTTATCTCAACATTAATGTAGTTGCCATAGCGGTCGGACTGCTGGCAGGAATTCCCCTTCATGCGGCTACGCCGGAAGGTCGCGGCTTCGCGTCCCCTAACGCCGCCGCAAAGGCCCTGATCAGTGCGGCGAAGAGTGACGACGTGACGGATTTGATCGCCATCCTGGGGCCCGCTTCGAAAGAGATCCTCACCACGAGCGATCCGGTGGCCGATCAGCAAATGCGACGAAAGTTTGTCGAGCGGGCCGCGGCAAAGATAAAGCTGGTCCCTAATCCTAATGAGGCCAATTCGCAGACGCTGCTGATCGGTAAGGACGAATGGCCACTTCCGATTCCGATTGTTAAAGTGAACGGCGAATGGCATTTTGACGTGGAACAAGGGAAGCAGGAGATTCTGGCGCGACGTATCGGCAGTAATGAACTGGACGCGATCGAGGTTTGCCGCGGCTACGTCGAGGCGCAGAACGACTACGCAGAAAAGGATAGAACCGAAAGCGGGGTCCGGCACTACGCTCAAAAAATCGTAAGCTCACCCGGAAAGCAAGATGGGTTGTACTGGACCAGCGCCGGCGGGGAGGACGAGAGCCCAATTGGAGCGATTGTCGCGCGCGCGTTCGCGGAAGGATATACCAAGAAACAGGATCCTTATCACGGATACTATTTCAGGATCTTAACAGCACAGGGCCCTCACGCACCCGGGGGCGCGATGAGCTACCTCCACAACGGCTTGATGACTTCGGGATTCGCTTTAATTGCATGGCCGTCCGATTACCGATCGACGGGCGTGATGACCTTCCTCGTGGACAAGACCGGTATTATCTACCAGAAGGATCTTGGACCAAGAACCTCTGAGATCGCCGGCGCTTATACTGCCTACGACCCGGACGGGACATGGCCGCCGGTATCGATCCAGGCGAAAAAGTGACGGCTGCAGTACAAAACCTGAGCTCGCGCGCAGGTTGGTGCAGCTCAGGTCGTTCTGCGCGACGAATAAGAAAAGGAGGGCGTCAGCCCTTTTATCTTGGCAGGTGCGAACAGCCCTCCGACGACACCGCGGAAGGTTCGGCCAGGCCGTTTCGATAACAAAATACGGCCGCGTATTGGCCCTTCGGCACACTGATAATGACCGGATCTTCAGCGCCCTCGGAAGCGTAATAGTCGCTTAGCTTTGCTCTGAGACGCCATGCCTGACTTCGCACAATCGTGTCAGCCTTTGGATCGTAGTCGGGCGAGCGGCCGAATACTGATACTCCAATGGTTGTCTCCTTCAGGTAGTGACTATGACCGCTTAGAGTGGTCTCCACCAGGAAATTGAGAAGTTGGATTAGCCTTTCGGCGCGCTTTATCCTTGTGCTTCTTCCAATTCGCTCGAGTTCGGACCACACTTCGGTCGGGGTTGGTCTATTGCGTGCGGTCCGAACGATACCCGCACCCGGTCGATCCTGATTTGCTGAAGCCAAGTCTCTCGCCACGTTACAGTCGATGCGCGTATGAATCGAGCAGCGTTATGAAATTGCTTTATGAGCATGCCGGAGCGGAAAGATCTCTCTACCGCAATGGCTTGAGGCATCTCAAAGTGACCCGTCGTATAACTTTTCTCTAACCGCGCGAGTGCGGCGGTGGTCGCAAGCCCGCGATGCAAACCTTTTTGGTAGAGAACTGCCTCATATGAGGCACTCATGGTTGCCCCGGATGGCATCAGCATGCCTCAACCCCTTGAAAAAAATCAAAGACCGTTCGGCATCTGAACCGGTCGTACAAGTGCACTTAACGGCGCGAGTTCCAAATAGTAATCAGATACCTCAAGAGGCAAAGGGGATAGAAATGCTTGTTAACCAAGATGACGCCTGTAGCGATATCGATCTCGTCGATCAAGCCCGGGAGGGTGATAAACAGGCGTTCGGCGAACTCATCAGGCGACATCATCATCGCTGCGTAAGTTTGGCGTCATGTATCTTACAGGATCGTGGAGAGGCTGAGGATGAAGCACAAAACGCTTACTGGAAGGCATTCCAGCACCTCGATCAATTTCAGGGCGATGCCGACTTCTCGATCTGGCTATCCCGTATTGTGGTGAATCAGTGTTTAATGTTCATGCGTGCCAAACGGCGCACACGGTTTCTGTACTTAGATGCCGGCATTCCCGGGTATCCTGGCGCCAGCATCGAGCTACCTTCCTGGAGGCCTGATCCCGAGGGCGAAGTAGGTAGTCGGCAAGTAAAGGAGGTTCTGAACCGCGAAATCCGGTGCATGCCAGCTCTACTGCGAAATGTCCTGCTGCTGCGTGATGTCGAAGAACTTCCAATCGTGGAAGTAGCCGATCGCTTAGGGATTACGGTCCCAGCAGCGAAGTCGCGCCTATTGCGCGCACGGCAGGAGTTGCGTCAAAGATTGCTGCGGCATTGCTGTTCATCTGGGCAGGTTAGCCTTGACGCAGGCAACGGTAAAGACCGACAGATTGCCAGCAGATTGCGTAGCCCGAGTTGAGCAGCACCTGGCGCGTGATCGCAAGAGAATTGCCTGCATCCCTTGAATCGATTGAGTTCCCTTACTTGGTGGGAACTGTTGCGGGCCGTGCGAGTACTACCGCGGATGAGCGATCCGAAAAGAAAGCCGTGAAGGCTACCGCGCCGCTACTGTTTATGGCGGGCTGTCCCAAACCGATCAGGGTCTTTCCGCTAATCGTATCACCAGTCTTCGCAATCAGCGACGTTTGTGTAAAGATTCCCGCCCCTCCCGGATAGGTAGCAAAGAAAGCCACCAGGCCAGAGTCGTTAATCACAGGGGAACCGAAGGTGGTTAGTTTCCGGCCGTCGATCATATCGCCCGTTTGCTCCAGTAACGCGTTTTGGGTGAAGACCCCAGTTCCTCCCGAAAACACGCCCATAAAGGCCACAGTGCCACCGGAGTTCAGTGCGGGAGCAAAAAACAGATCGGTCAAAGTTTTGCCGCCAATCGTATCACCAACCTTTACCAGGACAGCAGTTGGCGTAAAAATGGCGGTCCCAATCTTTCCGGAAAGCCAACTCTGGAAGGCGACCGTCCCGCGACCGTTAATGGCGGGCGGACCAAAACGGTTTAGTGTTAGCCCCTCGATCGATTCACCGCTCTTTGCAACCACCGCGGTTTGCGTAAAGATGCCGGTACCGCTTGAAGATGAACCCACGAAGGCCACGGTCCCATCGTTGTTAATTGCCGGAAACCCAAAGCTGGTTAGCGTTTGCCCGCCGATCTTGTCGCCGGCCTTAGCCAGGAGAATCGTTGGGCCGAGAATAGCAGACTCCTGCGAAGACAGCAGACACCGGACCACCACAGTACCTTTATCGTTGAGCGCGGGCACGAAGCTGATTCCCTCCACAGTGTTGCCCGTGACCGAATCTCCATTCTTGAACACTATGGAGTCCGACGTAAAGATGCCTTCCCCTACAAAAGCTCCCTCCGAATATGTGGCGTAGAAGGCAACGCTGCCGCCGGCATTGATAGCGGGGGAGTTTGGGCCGAATGAGAGCTGGTTGAATCCGGTCAGAGTCTTTCCGCTAATGATGTCGCCCGTCTTCGCTACCACTGTAAGGTTGTAAGTGATTGGAGCTGCGGGGAGAAGAGAGACCATCCCTGTCAGCGCGGCCATCGCGACTAAGCTCCTTCCGACTTGCTTTGCCTTCCAAAGCGAAGAATTGAGAATTTGGTTCATCTGGGATCGCTTCATCTGGGATCAAGGATGGTCCGCTTGACCAAAAGATCTCAAAAAGTTAGCGCGCACTCGCGTACGCTGTTGGGCTGTATACGGCCTTCTCCAGCAGTGTTCCAGAGCCCTTTCGCCCGCAGTGCTTTCCAAGTCGAGAACGCAATTCCTTCCTAGCCCGAAGTAGCCGTGACTTCGCAGCAGGAATGGTCAGGCCCAGCCGTTGTGCCACATCAGGCATTGGCAGGCGCTCACTGTCATGCAGCATGATGACATTTCGATACAAAGGAGGCATTCGCACGATTTCCTTGCGCAGCAGGGTTACCACTTCCTTCGAACCAAGCTCGTCTTCCGGATTGGTAGACATGCTAACCAGCTCAACGCGAATATTTGATTCGGTCAGGCTATCGAGGGAGACCAGGCGCGCGTTTCGTTGCTTTCGGATTCGCATGAGGCACTCATTCTCGACGATGCGGCCCAGCCACGCGGCGAACGCTCCATTACCGTGAAACTGTTGCCGGTGTTGAAAAGCTTTGCGAAGGGCGCTTTGGACGGCGTCTTCGGCATCGTCCGTATTGCGCAGTATCGCCAACGCCCGCTTCATACACATATCTCTATGACGCTCGGTGAGTTCCTCGAACAATGCTCCGTCTGGGGTCGGTTCAAGCGCCGCGGGTTCCTCACGGTCTGGAGGGCGAGGGATCAAAGCGGTGCGTTCGGTCTCGACTGCTGGCATCTGCACGAAGCAGTCAGTGGTTCCAAGTAACAGACGAGAAGTCCGTGGCTTGGTGGTGAACTTAATCGAAGGACTTTTTGTGCTCAACATAGCTTGAGATTACAAAGAATAGCCGCGCGAAATAACTGGTTAACTTGTCAGTTGTTAACCCCGATACTGCATAAACTGTGAGGTGTCGCGGCGAATTTACGACGGGTCCGCATTGCCAGCATCAACAACTCTGGGGTTGCGTTAGCCTCCCCGCGACATGAGAATGAAACGCGTTGCGCGGCCTACCACGACCTTGGTTTCCCTCGGTTTTGCTTTTTGCATTTTTGCGAGTGCCCAGACCGTTGTCGCTCCTTCTGCCGCCGCGGATGCTCAAACGACACTGCTCCAGATACTCTCGGGCGGGCGACTCCGCGAGGCACGGTTCTGGGCTTCCTCAATACTGCGCGCAAAGGGGATTACGACGCCGCTACCGAGTACTTGAATACAAAGCTGCGCGGCGAAGCCGCTACGGATCTGGCGCACGAACTGTTCGTTATCATCGATCGCCGCCTCCCCGCCAGGCTCAACCAACTGAGTGATCGCCCCGAAGGCTCGTTGGCTTTTCCCACCAAACCGGATCAGGATCTGGTGGGGACCATCAGCAGCAAGTCGGGTAGTGTTGATCTCCTGCTCGAACACGTCGATCGGGAGGGCCGGCGCATCTGGTTATTCTCCACGCTTACTCTGAACTCCGTCCCCGATCTTTACGCAGAGATGGAAATCGAATCCTCCGGGAGCAAGCTCCCCGATTTTTTCACTCGAATACGCATTGCACGTATTCCATTGATCCATTGGCTTGCCGTCCTGGTAGGCCTGCGCCCTTTTACCTCGTCACGGTGGTTCTGAATCGGCTGCTCAGTCCCATGGCCGGTCGGTGGCGCCGCACTCTGCGAGGAAATCCCAATCTCCCGGATCCGAAGGTCCTGCCCGTGTCACTTCAGGTTCTGATATTGGCCGGGACGATTCGCTGGGTATTAGCCAAGAGCGGCATGCCCCTTTTAGAACGGCAAGTCTGGTCGACCGTAGCCAGCATTCTTACCATCGCCGTTTGCGTATCGATCTTTTTCGCAGCTACCGGATGGGCTGAACGCCATATTCGTCGGCGCCTCTTGCGAAATGATCTTGCCGCAAGAGCCTCCATCCTGCGGCTTGCACGGTGGACAGCCAACCTGCTGGCCGTCTTCGTGGCCCTGCTGGCGGCCCTCTATTACCTGGGTGTCAATCCCAACGCCACGCTGGCCGGGCTCGGTGTCGGTGGCATCGCCGTGGCACTAGCCGCGCAGAAGACTCTTGAAAACGTGATCGGCGGCGCCTCCATCATTTTTGACGGCGCTGTCCGGGTTGGCGATGTTCTAAGAGTCGGGGAGACGCTGGGCACGGTGGAGGATATCGGACTGCGTTCCATCCGTCTCCGGACCTTCGACCGGACCGTGTTTACAGTTCCGAACGGACAGATCGCGAATGTCAGCCTGGAAAATCTCTCACTGCGCGACAGCTTCTGGTTCGTACGCTCCTGGTGATTACCTCGAGGTGGAATTTCGTGATGACGATGGTGTTATGGACCGAAGGGTCAATCTCCTGAGATCGATTCCAAAGCGCCATCTTGGTGCAGGTGATGGACCAATAGGCGCAGACGGCGGAAAGGTCGTAAGAGAAACCAACGTAGACCCCCAAGATTCCTTGCCGTCTGAATACGCATTCTTACGTCCTTCGGACCTGCGGAACCAGCGTCATCTCCACGGTGCGAAACATCCGATTGAACTCCGCGACATCCGGCATGAAGTCTCCATGCGGCGTGCCGAATTGATCGAGCGAGCGTGGCCCCGGCGAAGTTGGGTTGATGGTCTGATCTTATCGCTATCGATTTGGGCATCCAGCCAACCCAGACCTGTACCTTCCGCTTGGCATCGGTGGAGGCTTGCTGTATACGTACTCGCCTGCGGGCATGACGGAACCCGGCACCAAACTTGGCGATGCAGCCCCTCCAGCCTCATTCCATCTCAACGTCGCGAAAGATCTATTTTGAACGGACGATCCGCCGCACAAAAAACCCC
>CAVYFI010000005.1:0-503401 GCA_963767775.1 Bryobacterales bacterium | reverse complement strand
CCATGAGTAACCACCGGGAGGAACGGTGTTGTTGGTCATCGGTCCCCCATTCCGGCCCTCTGGGTCAATGGTGCCGGTCATCAGATGCATCCGGTTTGGATAAGTGGGGCCGAAGACGGAGCAGTAGTAGGCGTCGCAGAGGGTGAACGCCTCCGCCAGCGCGAACTGGAACGGGATGTCCTCTCGCTTGTAATAACCCATGACGTAAGGGCCGTTCACTCCATCCGCCTTGCGATGCGCTGGCAGCCATTGATCCATCTGCCCCTTGTTCCACGCCTCGTGCTGGACCTCCCAGGCATGGCTGGTGGAAGGAATCCTCTGCGCGCTGGTAGAGTGTGTGTCCAGATGAAAGGGCAGCAGGTAGCCCTTGGGATTTCCCGCGTCAGGCTGGTAGAACACGGATCGCCCGGTGGAGAGCTTCAGCGCGTTCGGATCGTCGAACCCGCGCACGCCGGCCAACGTCCCGAAGTAATGATCGAACGACCGATTCTCCTGCATGAGTATCACGACATGTTTGATCTCGCCGAGCGAGCTGGGCCGCGATGGCTGCTGTGCCAGCATGCGTCGAACGTTGGGGGGCATCAAGTGTTGCAGCCGCTGCCGCCGCGATCCCGGCGGCTCCCTTCAAGAGCCGGCGGCGGGTGAGAGATCGTTTGTCCATCATGAATTTCCCCTGTGCAGTTCCCTACGAATAGCGCAGCAACGCCTTGAAGCCGAAATCCATGTGCTGTTGGATATGGCAGTGAAATAACGTTGGTCCCGGCTGGTCGGCGGTAAAGTCCACGCTGGCGCGTCCGTAGGTGGGCACCACCACCGTATCCTTGATCACGCCCGAGGTGGTCTTGCCGTAAATCTCGGCGATCTCCAGTTGGTGCCGATGCAAGTGCAACGGATGCGCGTCGTCGGTGCGGTTGTGAAACGTCAGCCGGTAGCGCGTGCCCTGTTTGAGCAGAAACTCCTGATCGTGCGGATAGGATTTGCCGTTTACCGTGAAGCTGTTGAATTTGCCGGCGCCGCGCGGAACTTTTTCGAAGATCATGTCCAATCGCTCGGTGGGCGCCGGTTGCGATGGCGGTTTGCCGAAGATGGTGTAATCCCAGACGGATTTGGGCGGCGGCGTCCACTGCGGCGTGCGGTGTTGATTGGCGTATTCGATGACGATGCCCAGTCCGCCTTCGCGCACCGGATCCTCGGGCGCGCCCAGGATCCAAACGCCGGGCTGGTTCATCTCCACCCAGGCATCGATGCGCTCGCCCGGACCCAGCATCAACACGTCCACGGCCGCCGGGCGTGGGCACGGGATTTCCATCCAGCGCGATCACGTTGAATTTGTGGCCGGGCAGCGCCAGGTGCCGGTTCTCGATGGCGCTGGCGTTCAGAAAATGAAACAGCACGCGTTGGCCGGGATTCACGCGGATCGGCTCGCCGGCGCCCAGCGCCTTGTCGTTGATGGAAAAAATATCGGCCGCTACTTCCATCCCTACCGGCCGCGTATCCAGCACGGCCGGCTTTTCCGGTTGCGCCCCGGCCGGATCGAGATCGTCGTTATCCATGGCTTGATTGGTGAAATAAGGCTCCCAATCGCGCAGCGCCAGGTAATGTTCCTGATCGTAGCGGCCGGGATTATTCGCTCCCTCGATGATCAGAAAGCCGAACATGCCGGTGATAACTGCCGCGATGCAGATCGTCCATCGCCATGGTGTGCGTGTGGTACCAGCGCGTGCCGGCCGGCGTGGGCGTGAACTGATAGCGGCGGCTTCCGTGCGGAGGAACTGACCGGCGTGCCTTCTTCCTCCGATCCGTCCACATCGGAGGGAATGAGCAATCCGTGAAAATGCACGTACTCCGGCACGTCCGTGTCGTTGACCACGTTCACCGTAACCGGCACGCCTTCCTTCATCCGCAGCAGCGGCCCCGGCGACGTGCCGTTGTATCCGATGGTGCTGAAGATTCGATTGGGCGCCAGTTCCACCGTGATCGGCGCGATCTGCAGCGTGAAATCGGTTTTGGCGATGTCCTGCGGACCGGATGGCGCCAGAAAAGATTGCGGTTGCTGGGCGCCTAGCCGTGTAGTCGCAGCCGCGATCCCGGCAATCTTGAGAAAGTCGCGTCGTTGCATCGGGAAACCCCATGGTAACCGCTCGCGCCGCCTTGGGCCAACCCTGCTTAAATTCTCCACTCAAACTTGTTAGAAACATCTATTCCGAACGACTACCTTGGGTGAGGGAGGAATTGCGGCCATTTCCACCGGGGCGGCGACCAACCAGGATGACTTGTACAGGCACGCAGCGGAGCTATACGGCTCCGCACTCGCAAGGCTTGCGAGTGCCTACGAGGCTGACCCGGAAAAGCGCCGCGACCTGAGCCAGGACATCCATTTTCAACTGTGGCGGAGTTTTCAGCGCTACGATGCCCGCTGTTCTCTGCGGACCTGGGTCTATCGCGTGGCTCACCACGTTGCCGCGTCGCATGTCCTTCGCGAGCGCAAGATTTTTTCAAGCCTCGTGAGCCTGGAACAGCTCGAAACTTGCCCGACCAGGAGCAGGGCCAGTTGGAAATGGACCAGCGCAGAAATCTGGAGCGGCTGTCTGTGTTGATTCAGCGGCTCAAACCGCTCGACCGCCAGGTCATCGTCTCGTATCTCGAGGATATGGACGCGGCATCGATCGGAGAAATCACGGGGCTATCGCCCGGGAACGTGGCCGTGAGGATACACCGGATCAAGAATATCCTGGCGCGGCGGTTTCACCAAGGAGGCGGCCATGCCGAATGATTCCCCCGGGCACGACCCAAAAACAATCTGGCAAAACCAGCCAACGGAGCCATCGGCTATGACATTGCTATTGATTCGATCGAAGGTGCGGGAACTCCGCGCCAGGACACAGAGGGAATTGTTGGGGAGCCTGGCCGGACCACTCGCTGTCGGCGCCTTCTACGGGTTTGCCATAAAGCAATTCCACGGCTTTGCCCCGGTACTGCAACTGGTATTCGCGTTCGCCATCGTCTGGAGCTTGGCCGGGCTGTATTTCCTCAGTCGGGGAATGTGGTCCCGCACGATGCCCGGGGACGCGGCTTTAAGCACCGGTCTCGAGTTTTACCGGCGAGAGCTCGAGCGGCGACAGTCCCTGTTCGGTCGCGTACTTCTGTGGTCGTTCGGGCCGGTTCTTCTGGCCATCGCCGCTTTCATTCTAATTCTGGCGATGGTGGGCGGCGCGAGATTTCTCCCGAACGGGCTGCCCTTCCTGGCTCTAGTCGTCATCTGGGTAGTCGCGTACTTCGGCATCCGGATGCGGGGTCAGCGGGAACTGCAACGGGAGATCGATGAATTGAACGAAATCGAGGCCCAAACTTAAAACTCCCTCCGACGTTGCCGCGGGAGGGAGCTTATTACTTCCGGAATCGAGCAGTTGAGACTAACGGGTCATCCGTGTCTCAGGGTGCTCTTGTTCATGAGGTTTGCGGTCGTCATGAAGCCCGTTGGGACCCTGATTCTCCTTCTTCGGCCCCTGCTTCTGCCGACTTTGATTCTTCTGAGTTTGCTTACTTTTAGTGTTCATACGTGGAACACTCCTTTCAGTTAATAGATACCATATCGGCGGCCAGGTCGCTGCGGGGCAAGCCGAACCGTCATGTGCTATAGGGATACGGAACGGCGCCACCATTCGACGAGATCGTCGAGCAGTTCGACGTGCCTGCTCGCGCCGCTCTCTCCGCTCTTCTGCTACGCTTTAATCGAGATCCGAGGCAACCATCCATGAAGCTGGCGCGGCCCCTCCTGTTTTCGCTCAGCCTCGGCCTGTTTGCGATGCAAAGCGGAGGCTACCAGGGCTTCGGCCGCCGCAATACGACTACTCGAACGGACCGAACGTGCCCTCGGAGTTTTATTGGAGCCGGCTCCAGTACACTTCCAGCTACGCCGGCGGCGGCAGTTTCGGTTATCGCGGTTTCGCGGCGGCTGGTCGCGCGATTATCCCAAGGCCGACAACGATTGCCTGATTGCCCTGCGGCGCCTGACCCGCATCAACTCTCCGTCGCCGCTGAACGTCGCCGATCTCGATAGCGACCATCTCTTCGACTATCCCTGGATCTACGCCGTCGACGTGAACACCTGGACCTTCACCGACGAGGAGGCCAAACGCCTGCACGATTATCTTCTGAAGGGCGGCTTCCTGATGGTGGACGATTTCCACGGCACCGACGACTGGGAGCATTTCATGGCCGGCATGCGCCTGGTGTTGCCCGACCGGCCAGTCGAGGATCTCAAGGATGACGACGAGATCTACCACGTCCTGTACGACATCAACGAAAAGTTTCAGATCCCCGAGCGAGGTCTACGTCAACACCGGCCGCACCTATGAGAAGGACGGCTACGTGCCCAAGTGGCGCGCCATCCGCAACGACCACGGGCGCATCATGGTGGCGATCTGCGCCAACATGCATCTCGGCGACGCCTGGGAGTGGGCCGATAGCCCGCGAGTACCCCGAGAAGTTTTCCGGACTTGCTTTTCGCATCGTCCTCAACTACATTACCTACGCCATGACCCACTAAGCATGAACCGCGCGCGCCTCTTCCTACAGTTCGCAAGCAGTCCACGGGCCCATGTTCGAGTTCTTTTTTAAGTATCCGCGTTCGGTGTATGCACGCGGCCAATTCGCCCTCTTGGGCGCATGGCCGAAGTGGATGCTGGTGCTGCTGATCCTGGCCGCGGCCGCCGGTCTGGCTTGGCTGATCCGCTCCCGCCTGGCGCAAGCCGCGCCGGTCATGCGCGGTTGGCGAGCCTGGGTGATCTGGGGCTTGCAGACGCTGCTGGCCGCGGTGGTGCTGGTGCTGCTGTGGCAGCCGGCGATCACCGTCGCCGAGTTGAAGCCGCAACAAAACATCATCGCCGTGCTGGTGGACGATTCGCGCAGCATGGCCATCTCCGAGGACGGTTCCACGCGCCAGGCGCAAGCCGTCAAGGCGCTTCAGAACGGCGTCCTGGCCAGCCTCAACCGCTCCTTTCAAACGCGTCTTTACCGCGTCGACGACGTGCCCGCCCGCATCGACAGCCTCAAGGATCTGCAACCCAACGCGCCCTCCACGCGCATCGGCGACAGCCTCAAGCAGTTGAGCGAGGAGACTTCCGACCTGCCCATCGGCGCCGTGGTGCTGCTCAGCGACGGCGACGACAACACCGGCGGCATCAGCGCGGACGCCATCAGCGCGCTGCGCGCCCGCCACATTCCCGTTCACACCGTGGGCTTCGGACGCGAGCGCGCCGCACATGACGTGGAACTGGACGATGCCGTGGTTGCTCCGCGCGCCCTGGCCGACTCCCGCCTCGCCGCCAAGATCACCTTCCACCAACGCGGATACGCCGGCGCCAAGATCAACCTGACGGTGCGCGATGTCAGCGCCGGCCAAGGCAAAGTCGCTGGCCTCCCGCACCATCACCCTGGGGCCGGACGGCAACCTCCAGACCGAGACTTTGATGTTCGATATCGGCGGCGCCGGCGCCAAAACGCTGCAAATCGCGGCCGCTCCGCTTCCCGGCGAGGAGAACACGGCCAACAATACCTTGACCCGCGTGGTGAATGTCGGCTCCGAACCGCGCCGCATCCTTTATATCGAAGGTGAACCGCGCTGGGAGTACAAGTTCATCCGCCAGGCGGAAGAGGACGACCGCATGGTGCAGATCGCCTCCATGGTTCGCACCAGCGAAAACAAGATCTACCGCCAGGGAATCGCCGATCCCAAAGAGCTGGCCGACGGCTTTCCTTCCCGCGCGGAGGATCTTTTCGCCTACCAGGGATTGATCATCGGGTCGGTGGAAGCCGGCTATTTCACTCCCGGCCAGCAGGAATTAATCCGCGAGTTCGTGGATCGCCGCGGCGGCGGCCTGCTGCTGCTGGGCGGCCAGTTCGCGCTGGCGGATGGCGGCTGGAACGCCTCCAACCTTACCGACCTGCTGCCGACGACGCTGCCCACCCAGGCGGGCACTTTTCATCGCGAGGCCGATCCGAGGAACGGCACCACGCACACCACAGCCGAGCTGGCGCCCGCCGGCGTGGATAGCATCATTACCCGCCTGGTTGACGACCCCGCCGCGAACGCCGCCAAGTGGAAGAAGCTGCCCTACCTGATGGACTATGAAGATCCCGGCACTCCCAAGCCGGGGGCGGCCGTTCTCGCCAACATGATTACGCCCGAAGGCCGAAAGCTGCCGCTTGCTGATTACGGAGAACTTCGGCCGTGGCCGCACCGCGATCATGGCCACCGGAGGCAGTTGGCGCTGGCAGATGAGTTCGCCGCTGGGCGACACCGCTCACGATTTGTTCTGGCAGCAGCTCCTGCGGTGGCTGGTTTCGGATACGCCCGGCCACGTAGCGGCTTCCGTCCCCGCTCAGATGCTGCTCGACAACGGCGCCGTGACTCTCACCGCCGAGGTTCGCGATCAACAGTACAACCCCGCTCCCGATGCCAAGGTCGAAGCTCATATCCTGGGCCCGAGCGGCGTCAGCGCCCTGGTGGAGATGACGCCGGTGCCCGATAATCCCGGCCAGTTCCAAGCCGCCTGGTCCGCTCCCAAGACCGGCGCTTACCTGACCGAGGTCACGGCCCAGCGCGCGATCCGCTACCGGCACGGTCAAGGAATTAGGCCGCGACGTATTGACCTTTCAGCGCATGGACGGCGTGGCGGAGAATTTCCACACCGAACAGAACCGCGACCTGCTGGAACGCCTCGCCACCCAAACCGGCGGACAATATTGGAAGCCCGCCGACCTCGGCAAACTCGCCGGCGCCATTCCCTTTTCGGAGGCCGGCGTGACCATGCGCGAGACCAAGGATCTGTGGGATCTGCCGCTGGTCTTCCTGGTGTTGCTGCTGCTGCGCTTTTCCGAGTGGTGGCTGCGGCGGAAGTGGGGGATCGTTTGAATGTGGCGCGGGCACTGCTACGTAACGTGTCGAGATTCATTTCGACACCTTTTTCAGGAGCCGTGTTCAAACGGGACTTCAGAAGCCATGCAAAGTTGACCCTTTTCGGAACGTCCAGCGGGGCGACTTTGTGAGCGATCCGAGTGTTATCCTCTCCTCATGGAACCCTATGGCGGCGATCCCGCGCTTTTCCAGCAATTGTTCTGGTTCTATTCGCATCCGGCTGCGTACATCATGTCGTCTGAGTCTGATCCTGACCGGCGGCGGGTTGTGGTTTTGGAAGCGCAGACGTTCAAGCCTCTGAAAACTTGCCCGAAGGACCCTTAGCGAAACAGGCCTCCGTCTCTGATCTCAATCTGCTTCGAGCAGCCGTATCATAGCGCGGAAGTCTCCACGATTACTTCGGAAGGCCGTGCTCGCCGTAGAGGAAGCTCGGCATGATCCATGTAGGGACGCCTGACGTGGGCGGCGGCGCGAGCGGCGATGGCGCGCAGTTCCTCCACGGAGGCTTTACCACCCCGGCGCCGAAGACGCTCGTAGCGCTCGCTCAGGGCTACGGTAACCGCGCGAGTCAGAGTTTCCCCGGTCTCCCGGGCGATCGCCTGGGCGAGCCTATGGGCTTCCGGGTCCTTGATATTGAGGCTCATCGCGTCCCTTCCCTTGGGTACTATTGTCTCCCGTTCTTTACCATACCCGTTGCATCAATGTTATACTGGAGTATAACTGCGAAGGGGACCTCATGCACACGACCAATCTGCGCAAAGTCGGCGGCTCGATCATGCTCGCCGTCCCGCCCGGCGCTGCTCGATATCCTGCGCCTGCAGCCGGGCGCCAAGGTCGGCATCGCGGTTGAAAGCGGCCGTCTGATCGTTGAGCCGCGGCAGCGGCGCCGCTATACCTTGGATCAGCTTCTCGCCCAATGCGATCCGAAAGCCCGGCGCAGCAAGCAGGAGCGAGAATGGCTCGACAGCAAGCCCGTCGGCGGCGAACTCATCTATGATGAAGCGCGGCGAAATCTGGCTCGTCAGTCTCGATCCTACTTCGGGACACGAACAAAAGGGCCGCCGTCCTGTCCTCATCGTGTCGCCGGAGCGCCTTCAACCGGATAACGAAACTCCCCGTAATTCTCCCCATCACCAGCGGCGGTAATTTCGCTCGGACGGCAGGTTTCGCCGTCCCGTTGACCGGAGCCGGAACCAAGACGACGGGAGCCGTCCGGTGCGACCAGCCTCGCGCTCTCGATCTCGCCGCGCGCGGCGGCAAGAAGTTGGAAAGCATTCCCGACGCCATCATGGACGAGGTGCTAGCCAGGCTATCGCCGATATTCGAGTGAACGTCCCGCAGTCTATAATCGATCTGTCGGCGATCCGTTCTTCATGCAACAGCGCTTCCTCGATCCCTCCATCCTCGCCGGCATCTCCGGCCTCGATCTGGTCGCCAAGACCGTGGTCGATGGCTTCGTCGCCGGCCTGCACCGCTCTCCCGACTTTGGTTTCAGCCAGGAGTTCGCCGAATATCGCGCCTATACTCCCGGCGACGATCTTCGCCACGTCGATTGGAACGTCTACGCCCGCACCGAGCGGCTGTATCTGAAGCGCTTTCGCGGCGAAACCAACAGCTTGTTGACCATCTTGCTCGACGCCAGCAACTCCATGCAGTTCGGCTCCCACGGCGTCAACAAAATGGATTACGCCCGCTACCTCGCCGCGTCGCTCTTCTATCTGGCCATCCACGGCCAGCGCGATGCCGCCGGGCTGATCACCTTCGACGACGAGATCCGCAACTATATCCGCCCCTCCACCCGCCAGGGCCAGTTGCATCGCTTGCTGGCCGGTCTGGAACAGGCCGAAGCTCGCGCCCGCACCGATTTCGCCAAGCCCATGCGCTACTTCCAGGAGTTCCTGAAGCGCCGCGGCATGGTGCTGATCGTCTCCGATTTCTGGGAATCGCCCGAGAGCATCATCCGCACCATCGAGCCGCTGCGCTACCACGGCAACGAAGTGGTCCTGTTCCACGTCCTTGATCCCGAGGATGTGCGTCCCAAGCTGAACGGCCCCTCCATCCTGGTTGACATGGAGACCAAGCAGGAGCTCGAGGTCACCCCCGATTACGCCAAGAAAGAGTATCGGGAAAAAATCGAGGCGCATCTTGCCGATCTGCGCGACCGCACCCAGGCCGCGGGCATGGGCTACTGCCTGCTCATGACCGACCGGCCGCTCGACGCCGCCCTGCGCGAATACCTCACCCTGCGCGGAGGCCGCAATTAAATGGGACTCTTCGCGCCCTGGTTCCTGGCCGGCTCTGGCGGGGCTCGCGCTTCCGCTCTACCTGCATTTGTTGAAGCGGCAAACCACCACGCCCAAGCCGGTGAGCTCGCTGATGTTCTTCGAGTCGCGCACGCAAAGCTCCACCCGCCATCGCCGGCTCCGCTATTTCCTGCTGCTGTCGCTGCGGCTGCTGGTGCTGCTGCTGTTGATTCTCGCCTTCGCCAATCCCTTCATCAACCGCAACGCGGCCGCGCTTGCCAGCAACCGGCTGGTGCTGCTGGTGGTCGACAATTCCTTCAGCATGCGCGCCGGAACCCGCCTGGCCGATGCCAAGGACGCAGCCATGAGCGTGCTGTCCGGAAAGGGCGCCGCGCGCGCCCAGGTGGCGGCGTTCGGCTCGCAGTTGCGGCTCATGACCCAGCCCATCGAAGATCAATCGGCGTTGCGCGCCGCCGTGCAGGCCATTCAGCCCGGCGATGGCCACGGCAATTTCGGCGAACTGGCGCGCGCCGTGCGCGCCATGGCCGAGTCGGTCCATACTCCCATCGAGCTTCATCTGTTCAGCGACATGCAGCGCGGCGACCTGGCCGCCACCTTCTCCGACATGGCGCTGCCCGCCAACGTCACGCTGGTGACGCATGCCGTGGTCACCAAGGCCCAACCCAACTGGACGGTCGAATCGGTGGACGCCCCCGGACAAGTCTGGGGCAAGGACGCCAAGCCGGTTCACGTACAAGCCGTGATTGCGGGCTACGGCACTCCCGCCGCGCAACGCACCGTGTCGCTGGTCGTGAACGGCAAGACCACCGCCACCAAGACCGTCGCCGTTCCCGCCAACGGACGCGCCACCGTCGAATTCCCCGCGCTCGAAGTGCCCTACGGCTTCAGCCGCTGCGAGGTCAAGATCGACTGCCGCCGACGCGCTTCCCGGCCGACGACCTGCGCCGCTTTGCCGTCGCAGCGTTCCGATCCGCAAAAAGCCTTGCTGATCCATAACTACGGCGACAACCGTTCGCCGCTCTACGTCGGCGCCGCGCTCTCGGCGGCCGCGCAATCGGCCTTTATCCTCGAATCGATCAACGTCAACGAGGCCGCCGACCGCAAGCCGTCCAATTACGCTTTCATCGTTCTCTCCGATCTCAATTCGCTGCCTTCGCTGCTCGAAAATTCGCTCACCGAATACGTGCGCTCCGGCGGCAGTCTCCTCATCGCCGCCGGCACCTCCGCCGGCGGCCGCTCGCAGATTCCCATTTTCGGCGCGCACATCATCGAGACCCGCGACTACAACCGCGTTCCCGATCGTTACATGGCGGTCGGCTCCAGCGACTCCTCCTATCCCGCCGTGGCCAAGGCCGACGGCTGGCCGGGCGTGAAGTTTTTCTACGCTCTCGATGTCGATCCCTGGCCGATGCCGCGCGCGTGATCGTTCGCCTAGGCGACCAGACGCCGCTCCTGCTCGAGAAACGCATCGGCGAGGGCCGCGTGGTGCTGCTCACTTCCGGGCTCGACAACCTCACCAACGATTTCCCTTTGCATCCCGCCTTCGTCCCCTTCATCGAGCAGACCGCGCGCTATCTCGCGGGCAGCGAACGCCAGGGCGGCGCGCGCCCGGTGGACGCTTACCTCGAACTGCGCAATGCCAAGGAACAAGCCCAGGGCGTCGAGGTCACCGACCCCGAGGGCAAGCGCCCGCTCACCCTGGGCGAGGCCGCCTCCGCGCAATCGTTCCAGCTCACCGAGGCCGGCTATTACCAGCTCCGCCTCGCCAACGGCCGCCAGGACGAAGTCGGCGTCAACCCCGATCCCAAGGAATCGAACCTCGACGTGATCCCCGACGATGTTCTGGCCCTGTGGCAGGGCAAAAGGCGGCCAGTCTTCGCAAGCAGCGTCGGCGTCCGGCCGCGCCATCACCGGCCAAGACGCCGGAAAGCTTCTGGTGGTACGTGATGCTGCTGGTGCTCGCTTCGCCGTTGCCGAATCGGTCCTGGCCAGCCGCTACCTCGGCACCCAGCGCGAGGAATGAGAAGGAGACAATTTCGTGCACCTTAGCCGCTGCCTCACATCGCTCTGTTGTTGGCGATCCTTGCGCTAACGCGAGCGCGCAACCTCCTCTGGCGGGATCGCTCGCCGGTCACCCGAACTGGCCCGCGGCAAAGCAAGCGACCGATGTCGACACGGTGGATCACCTCTTCGCGTCGCTCTACGATGTGATCTCCGGGCCGGCCGGGAAGCCTCGCGACTGGGACCGATTCCGCTCGCTGTTTCTGCCCGACGGGCGGCTCGGCGTGATTCGTCCGGACACCTCGGAGCGCAAAGGCGATGTCTCTTTCCTGAGCCCCGACATGTATGTCGAACGGGACGACCCGTACTTCAAGACCCACGGGTTCTTCGAGCGCAGCATCGCGAATCGCGTCGAGGAGTTCGGCAACCTGGTGCACGTGTGGAGCACCTACGAGAGCCGGCACGCGGAGAATGAACAGCCCTTCGTGCGAGGCGTCAACTCCATCCAGATCGTGCATGCGCAGGGACGCTACTGGCTGGCCAGCGTCTTGTGGGATGAAGAACGTTCTGGGCTGACGCTGCCCGAAAAATACCTCAGGTGACGTAGCGGTCGCATTCACGCAGCGCCCTTCCAACGAGCTGCGATAAAATTAATGCAGTGTACCGAATGACAAGCCTGGATAGTTATATCGATTGGGCCGGTTGCGAATTGGTTGAACGGATACCCGGCAAGGTGTCGGGACGCCCCGTCGTACGCGGTACCCGCATTCTCGCGGATACTATCGTTCAGGACGCCGAGCTTGGTTCTCCGCTGGAAGAAATCCACGAGAATTATCCCGACTTGTCACTTGCCGCTATTCAGCAGCTCATCGCGTTTGCCCGCTCACAGCGCGTACAGCGCGTGTTGTGAGAGTTCTGTTCGATCACAATCTGCCGCACAAGTTGAGAACCAGCCTTGACCCGCTCCGCAAGCACGAGATCGTCACGGCATCGTACATGGGATGGGGTGATCTGAAAAACGGTGAGCTGCTGCGGATCGCGGAAGAAAGCGGCTTTGAGGTTCTTGTTACCGGCGATCAGGGCCTTCTCTATGAGCAGAACCTTACTGGCCGGAAGCTAGCTATCGTCGCGCTCTCAAAGAATAACTGGCCCATCGGCGAGTAAGAGGCCAGCCACGGGCAACCAATCACGCCGGTCCTTAATCAATTTCTCCGTTCCTTCCAGCAACATCCATCGGACGGCGCGCCAAATCGCCATCCGCGCATGCCACAACGAAAATGGAGGTTTCCCATATGACAAACCCGATCCCAACGCCAATCCCAAAATCCAAATCCCCAATCCCCAACCGGGCCGCCGAGGACCCTGGCGCCTACCAGCTCCACTGCCGCCAGTTCTCCGACGAATACCAACCCGCCACTCCCACCGAAACGCAGCTCACTCAGGAACTCGCCGACACCGCCTGGCGGATCAACCGCATCCCCTCGCTCGAAGCCGCCCTGCTCGACCGCGCCGCCAACCCGCCCAACGATCAGGCTCGTATCGACTTTGACATTGTCGACGCCCACCGAGCCCTCGCCACTCTCGGCATGCACTACCAGCGCCTCTCCCGCCAGTTCCAAAAGGCCGTGGATCACCTTCGTGGAATCCAATCCGAGCGCCGCCACGAGCAAGAGCGCCACCTCAAACGCGCCGCGGCCCTCCTGGAACTCCATAAACACAAAGGCATTCCATACGACCCAGCGGTGCTTTTCTCAGAAGATGGGTTCGTTTTTTCAAAAGACCAGGTCGAAGCGTTCGCCCAGCGCCTGATGCGGCTCAACGAGTCGCGCCACATCGAACACGTGCGCTTCTACATGCAGCCGCCCCCTCGCGCGGCCAGCGCCTCTTAGTGGTGCTGGAACAAGTGCGCGGAACCTAGCGCCGTCGTTCCTAATGCAATTCGAGAAAGCGTCCAAGCGCTGTGCGACGCAGGCGGCGAGTAGTTCCGCGGCTCTTCAGCCCGCCCCCACCCCCAATGCGATATCCTCAATTAGCAACGTTGGCCGCGTCGTTGGATCTTGAATGACTGCCCGCGAACAACTTCACGCCTACATCACGCTACTCGAACAACGCCTGCGCTGGAGCACTGTCCTCCGCGGCATCGCCATTCTCGCCGGCGGAGCTTTGGTGGCCACTCTGGTGCTGGTCACAATCGCCAACGCGCTCGCCTTTTCGCATGGCAGTGTCACCGCCGCCCGCTTCGCACTCATCTTGATTTTGGCTAGCGCCGCTGCCGCCGGATTGGCCCTCCCTTTGCGACGCTTGACTCGCCGCCGCGCCATCGGAACCGCCGAAGCCGCCTTCCCACAATTCCAACAGCGCCTCACCACTTTCACTGAGCGCGATGGTCACGATCCCTTCATCGAGCTTCTCGCGGGCGACACCCTCGACATCGCCCAATCCGCCGAGCCCACGCAACTGGTCACCGGCCGCCGCCTCTGGATGTCGCTGGCCTCCGGCGTCGGCGCCTTCGTCGTTTTGATCTGGATGATCGCCGCCGGCCCCGGCTTTCTCGGTTACGGCGCATCGCTGCTGTGGACCGGGCCGCACCTCAACAAGCCCGCGCTCTACGACCTGCGCATCACTCCCGGCGACGCCGTCGTGCGCCGCCACGCCGACCAAATGATTTCCGCCCTCCCCACCGGCCTGCGGGCGCCCAGCGTCAAAGTGCATGCCCGTTATCAGAGTTCGTCCAAGTGGGAAGAGATCGCCATGCTGCCCAAAGCGGCCGGCAGTTTCGCGGGCGGCTATGAATTTCTATTTGCCGGTTTGCCCGAGAACGTCGAGTATTACGTCACCGCCGGAGCGATGACCTCGCAGCACTACAATATTCGAGTCACCGATCTGCCCTCGGTGAAACAGATTCGCGTCACCTATCATTACCCGGCTTGGACCGGCTTGCCGTCCGAGGTCGAGGAGCGCGGCGGCGATCTGCGCGCCGTCATCGGTACCGAAGCCGAGCTGGATGTCACTACCGACCGGCCGCTTCCGGGTAGCCAAATCCTGCTCGACACCTCACAGCAAAATCAGGGCCAGCAGATCCAACTTTCCGGCGGCCAGAACAACGTCTATCACGGCACCGTCAAGATGGATCGCGACGGCGTCTATCACATCGCCGGCATCGAGCAGGGCCAGCCCGTTCGCGTCAGCGAGGATTTTTTCATCGAGGCCCGCAAGGCCAACCCGCCTCAGATTTCGTTGGTCCGTCCTGGTCATGATTACCACGCCACGCCAATTGAAGAGGTCACCGTTGCCGCCAAAGTTACCGACGAGTACGGTCTCCACGATGTCACGCTGCATTATTCGGTCAACGGTGGTCCCGAGACTGCGGTGGATCTGCTCCAAAAGAAGGGCGTAAAACAAGCCGACGGATCGGCCACCATTTCGCTCGAGAAATTCAAGCTGGTTCCGGGCGACCTGGTCAGCGTCTACGCCACCGCCAAGGACGGCAACTCTGAAGCCCACACGGACATGACGTTCATTCAGGCCGACCCGTTTGAGCGCGAGTTTTCGCAATCGCAAACATCCGGCGGTGGAGGGGGTGGCGGTGGTGGCGGCGATCCTACCGCGGAAATCTCGCAGCGTGAGAAGGAAATCATCTCCCAAACTTTCAAACAACAGGGAGATAAGAACGCGACGCCACAGCAGGCCACCGACATCGCCAAGCTCCTGTCGCAATCCCAATCCACCTTGCACGATCAGGCCGTTACGCTTTCCGGCCGCCTGGAAGCGCGTGAGTTGACCGATGCAGTGAAGGCCATTGGCGACTTCGAGAAAGATATGCTCGCCGCTTCGCAGGCCATGGAGCCGGCCGCGCAACAATTGAAGCAGCAAAAGTGGAAGGATGCCATCCCCAACGAGCAGAAGGCGCTGCAATCGCTGCTGCGCGCCGAAGCCACCTTCCGGCAGATCCAGGTTGCGTTTGGGGCGCAAGGGGGTGGTGGAGGCGGCGGAGGCGGAGCGGCGCGCGATCTGGCTCAGCTCTTCGAACTCGAGCTCGATACCCAGAAAAACCAATACGAGACCCCGCAAAGCGCCGCTACCAGCTCCGAACAAAAGGCCCGCGAAATCGACTACGCGTTGAAGAAACTCGACGAATTAGCCAAGCGCGAGGAAGATCTCGCCCAGCAGCAGCGCAACGGTACGCAGACGGCCGAGCAAAAGTGGCAGCAGGAGATGTTGCATCGCGAGGCTGAGCAGCTTCAGCAACAGATGGAGCAGCAACTCGCTCAAAAGGGTCAGCAAGGGCAGTCGGGGCAATCGGGAAAGTCGAGCCAATCAGGACAGCCGGGGCAGTCAGGGCAGTCGGGCCAGCAAGGGCAACAGAGCAGCTCGAGCGCATCGGCTTCTGGGCAAGCGAGCTCTGGGCAAGCGAGTTCCGGGCAATCCGGCCAACAACAGGCAGCCGCGCAACAGGCGCTCGATCGTTTGCGCCAGGCCAACGATGATATGCGGCGGGCCGCCTCCCAGAATGCCAGCGCCGCCGATTCCCGCCGCGCCGCCGACCGCTTGCGCCAAGCCAGCGACGCGCTTGGTGGGTTGCAACAGCAGGACGCCTCCGGGCGCCTCAGCTCGATGGCCCAGACGGCCGAGCAATTGGCCGCCCGCCAAAAGCAGCAAGCCGATCACGTCCGCGATTTGATGGCTCAACAGAAAGCCGCGCGCGACTCCGGCAAAACAATGACTTACCCTTCCCCCAAGGAAGTGGACAAAATGGTCAACGATCGCCAACAGGTAAGCGACGACCTGGCGCGCCTTACTCAGCAGATGCGCGGCGCGGCGCGTGAGCTCGCGCCCACCCAACCCGCGGCTTCCACCAAATTGCGCAGCGCGCTCGAAGGCATGGACGAAAACGATCTCGGCACCCGCGTGCAACGCAGCTCCGATCAACTCCGTAGCGGCGAGTTCAACGATTCGGCCGAAGCCGCGCTTACCAGCGATCTGCAAAAACTTGGCCGCGAAGTCGGCGACGCTGCTCACGCCTTGGGCAACGCTCAGCACCAATCCGAAGATGCCGCGCTCAACCGCGCCATGGACGATCTATCCCGTCTGCGCGACCAACTCGGCAGCACTCTGGGCCGCGCGTCCGATCAGAACCGCGCCGGTCAGCAAGCGACGTCCGATCTGAGCCGCGCGCGTCAGCGAGCGGGGTCGGGTGCAAACGGACAACAACCAGGTCAAGCCGCCGGACAACAGCCGGGCCCCATCGGCAATCGCCTCGCCGGTCCGGTCGGCAATGGTGGCGGGGGCAATCGCCAAGGCAACATTGATGACAACTACGACACCGGCAATACTCGCATCTCCGGCCGCGCCGTCGCGCCCCAACAAGGTCCTAACCCGGGCGACACCCAGCGCCAGATTGATCAGGGACTAAATCTTCTCAATCAGGTTCGTGCCGTGGTGCAGGATAGTCCCGAGGCCCGACGCGAGTTGCAGTCGCTGATTGATCAAATGCGCAATCTGGATCCCAGCCGTTTCCCCGGTAATCCCGCCTTGGTCGAACAGATGCACCAGCAACTGGTCAGTGGTGTGGATGCGCTGGAATTGCAGCTGCGCCGCCAGCTCGACGAGAATCAGGGCGGCACCATCCGCAACCCGGACCCAGCCAAGATTCCCGCCGGCTATCAGGACTCGGTTGCCGAGTACTACCGCAAACTCTCGAATACACATTGAAGTAGTTATATATAGAGACGACCTTCGACTGTACTATGCTAGGACTCAATGGCCACACGAAAAAAAGCTGAACCAGAGACCGCCGGGTCGGACACGCCCCAGACGCCTGTCAAGGCGAAAGCTCCAAAAGAAAAGCCTGTCAAAGAGAAGGCTGCCGCGCCAGAGAAGGCCGCGCCAGAGCCAGCACCAGCCGGCGAGGACACCCTGCAGAAAGCCGCCAAGGCCATCGGGACCGCGCTCGGCAACATCGCCGTAAAGACAGGCATCGCGCACGCCGAACCGCAAAAGTCGAAAAAGATTCCAAAGCTGGCGAAGAAGAACAAGCAGCGGTTGCCGCGCAAGGCCAAAAAGCAGGCGAAAAAGAAGCTTCTGGCTGGTTAAGCCCATCGCCCGATGGTGACCGCCCCTGGGCAGGTGACCATATATCGTTACTGGCCGGACCGAGTCTGCGCTCCCTCCAAATCATCTGTAACTCATTAAGGCGAATGGGTTCAACGACTGACGCCGTTGGCGCGTCCCGTGCACTAAAGAGGGTCGCATGCCTACGCCATATCCCGACCCTGTCATTTCCGAACATGCCGCTGGCGCTTTCGAACATGCCGCTGGCGCTTTCGAGGATGCTGCTGGCGCGGCCGACGTCGTCACCGAGGTCCGGCGCGAAGCCGCGCTGCTCAAGACCGGGGCGCTTCAAAACGCGATCTTCAACAGCGAGAATTTCTCCAGCATCGCCACCGACGAGAAGGGCGTCATTCAACTGTTTAACGTCGGCGCCGAGCGCATGCTGGGCTACGCGGCCATCGAAGTGGTGGATAAGATCACGCCCGCCGACATTTCCGATCCGCGGGAAGTGATCGCGCGCGCCAAAGCGTTGAGCCTGGAACTGGCAACCGTGATTACGCCGGGCTTCGAGGCGCTGGTCTTCAAGGCCTCGCGCGGCATCGAAGATATCTACGAGCTCACTTACATCCGCAAAGATGGCAGCCGATTTCCAGCCGTGGTGTCGGTTACCGCTCTGCGCGACGATCTGGGTGGAATCATCGGCTATCTGCTGATCGGCACCGACAACACCGCGCGCAAGCAAGTGGAAGCCGAGCAGAAGTTGCTGGATCAACGCCTGCGCGATCAGCAATTTTACACTCGTTCTCTCATCGAATCCAGCATTGACGCGCTGATGACCACCGATCCGGCCGGCATCATCACCGATGTCAATAAGCAGATGGAGGCGCTCACCGGCTGTACGCGGGATGAGCTGATCGGCGCTCCGTTCAAGGACTACTTCACCGATCCGGAGCGGGCCGAGGCAGGAATCAAGCGGGTCTTGAGCGGCGCCAAGGTCACCGACTATGAACTTACCGCGCGTGCCAGAGATGGCAAGGAAACCGTGGTCTCCTACAACGCCACCACGTTTCACGATCGCGACCGGAAGCTTCAGGGAGTATTTGCCGCGGCGCGCGACGTCACGGAACGCAAACGGTTTGAGCGCGCGCTGCAGGAGAATAACGTCGAGTTGGAGCGAGCCAAAGCGGCGGCGGAAAAGGCCAATCTCGCGAAATCGGATTTCCTGTCCAGCATGAGCCATGAGCTGCGCTCGCCGTTGAATGCCATCCTCGGTTTCGCCCAGCTCATCAACTCCGATACCCCGCCGCCCACGCCCACGCAGACCGCCAGCATCGACCAGATTCTCCATGCGGGCTGGTATCTGCTGGAGTTGATCAATGAAATCCTGGATCTCGCGCAGATCGAGTCCGGCAAGCTGGCGCTGTCCAGGGAACCCACCTCGCTGGCCGAAGTCATGCTGGAATGCCAGGCCATGATCGAGCCCCAGGCTCAACTGCGCGGCATCTCAATGACCTTCCCCTCATCGAGCAGTCCTTGTTATGTGGATGCCGATCGCACCCGCTTGAAGCAGGTTCTCATCAATCTTCTTTCGAACGCGATCAAATACAACCAGGCCAATGGCACCGTGCTAGTGGATTACACCGCGAGCACTCCGGGCCGTCTTCGCGTCTGCGTCCGGGACAGCGGCGCGGGGTTATCTCCGGACATGCTGACACAGCTTTTTCAGCCCTTCAACCGTTTGGGACGAGAGACCAGCCGTGAGGAAGGCACCGGCATCGGGCTGGTGATGAGCAAACGCCTGGTGGAACTGATGGGAGGCACCATCGGCGTGGCCAGCACAGTGGGGTCGGGAAGCGTGTTCTGGTTCGAGCTGAACTCCATTTCCGCTCCGCAATTTGCTGTTGACCAAGCTATCCCCGCGGCCATTGCTCGAGCCCCGGTTCAGCCGGGAGCGCCGCTGCGCACGCTGCTCTATGTTGAGGACAACCCGGCGAATCTGAAGCTGGTGGAGCAGTTGATCGATCGGCGTCCCGATATGCGCCTCCTGGTCGCAGGAGACGGAGACCTGGGCATCCGGCTGGCACGCGCCAACCATCCAGAGGTGATCCTGATGGATATCAATCTGCCCGGTATCAGTGGCATTGAAGCCCTCAAAATCCTGCGCGAAGACCCCGCCACTGCGCATATCCCAGTGGTTGCCCTGAGCGCCAATGCCATGCCTCGCGACGTCGAGAAGGGCCTGCAAGCCGGATTCTTCCGCTACCTCACAAAACCGATTAAGGTCCACGAGTTCATGGACACGCTGGACGTGGCGTTGGAATTCGCGGCACAAGCGGCCAGTCGTGGTTAGCGCGGCCGATATCCTAAACGCCGCAATCCTTGTCGTCGACGATCATGAAGCCAACGTCTGTCTGCTTCAGGGCATGCTGCGCGTCGCCGGCTATACTTCGGTCGATTCCACTACGGACCCTACCGAAGTCGTGGAACTTTACCGCCGCAACCAGTACAGCCTGATCCTGCTGGATCTCCACATGCCCGCGATGGACGGGTTTCAAGTGATGGAAGGCCTGAAGGAAATCGAAGGAGAAGGCTATCTTCCGGTCCTCGTGATCACGGCGCAGCCGGGGCACAAGCTGCGCGCTCTGGAAGCCGGCGCTAAGGATTTCGTCAGCAAACCGTTCGATTTGGCCGAACTGCGTGCGCGCGTCCACAACATTCTGGAAGTGCGGCTGCTGCATCTGGAAATGAAGAAGTGCAACCAGGCGCTGGAGGAGACGGTGCGGGATCTGGAGGCCAGCCGCGAAGTGATTCGTCTCAAAACCCTGGAGGAGCGCAAGAAGAGCGAACAGGAATTAGCCTTGGCTCAGGAAACTCAGCAAAGCCTGCTCCCCCGTTGCCTGCCGCAATTTGAGAATTTTCGGATCCATGCGTTCAACAACCCCACGCGCTACGTGGGCGGGGATTTCTATGATTTTCTGCAACTGAGCTCGGGGGAATGGATGGGAGTCCTGGCCGATGTCTCCGGTAAGGGGATGCCCGCGGCCCTTTTGAGTTCGATGGTGCTAGGCGCTCTCAGCACGGAATTCCGCTCAGGGGCTCGCCCGCCGGAAGCCTTGAACCGGCTTAGCCAGTTGGTCTTCGAAAAATCCCTCCCTTTCCAATTCGTCACGCTATTTCTTTTCGTCCAAAAACCGGATGGCGAAGGGCAATTCATCAGTGCGGGCCATAATGTAGCCTATTTGTTCCGCTCCGCCACGGGAAAGATCGAACAGCTGGCTCCCGACGCCGGCCTTCTCGGGCTGTTCGAATCCGCCTGCTTTGAGTCACGCGCGTTCCATCTCGATCAGGGAGACATTCTGGTGGTGTACTCCGACGGACTCACGGACGCCGAAACGCCAACGGGCGAAATGTTCGGAGAGAAGCGATTGCTCGAAATCATTCAGCGCGAGGGTCCCACGGGAAGCGATGCGATCGAGCAGAGCATCTTGAAAGGCATCCAGGATTTCACGCAGGGTATGCCGCAAACGGACGACATCACTTTCGTCATCGTGGAAAAGTGCCAGTGACTCCCTCGCTAGGGCATAATAGAGGCCGGATAGATGACCCAGATGCTCCAGCTTGGCGACACGCAAGTCGATGGTCCGACGCTCGCAGAAGTTTGCCGCCGCTACGGTGTCAAGGAACTGTCTCTGTTCGGGTCGGCGGCTAGCGGGAAGGCGCGTCCTGAGAGCGACATCGACATCATGGTGGAGTTCGAGCCCGGAGTACGCATCGGTCTGATCAAGTTCGAATCGCTTGTGGAGGAGCTGGAGTTGCTCGCTGGGCGCAGAGTCGATCTCGTTACCAAGGGCGGACTGAAGCCCTGGATACGCCCGCACGTTCTCAAGGATGCCCAAATCATCTATGCGGCGTGAGCCGTCGTTCCTGAAAGACATCCTCTCCGCCTGTCGTAAGATTGAAGCGATCGTTGCGGCAACCACCGAAGATTCATTCCTGAGAGACGAGGTGTTGCCCGCGGCGATCCTTCATCACCTGACGGTGATCGGAGAGGCGATTAGCCGCTTGTCTCTTGAGCTGAGAGAACGCCACCCTGAAGTGCCCTGGAGACAAATTATTGCGGTGCGGAACAGAATCGCGCACGCCTATTTCGATCTGGATTGGCAGATCCTCTGGGACTCGGCCACTGATGACATTCCCAAACTCCGCCAGCAGGTCCTAGACATCCTCACAGCGGAGTTTTTAGATTCCGGAGTCGATTGAACTCACAGCTGAGCACGCCCACCACCCCGAGTGGGCGCCCAGCAGGACGCACCGGTAATCGCTTAGGATTTCTGCGATCGCCGGCGCTTCGCCCCAATCACGATTGCACTCGAAGCAAGACCTAGCAGGCCGAACGTTGCCGGCTCAGGGACCGTCGAGGTGTGACCAGGAGTAATATCCAGGGATAGAAATTGCGCCGTCGGATCAGCTGTCACGATACAATTCGATGCCCAGTAGCCGGTTGAGCACTCGCCCACATCCAGCACGAAGGAGAGCGAGCTTGACGACGGCAGGCCGAATAAGGAATCGAAAGTCGAGATCTTCGAACCAGCCGTGATCGAGTTGATTGAGATGGTCCCGTCGAGGTCCACTCCGTCATAGCCGTGGTACGGCGTCCCGTCCGAAGCGAGGCTCGTCAGTGCGAACGTTCCTGTCGCGGAATCCCCATGATTATCCGTAATGGAGAAAGCGAGTGCAGGCGACCCGGAGGTCGTGATGCTGCTCGGCTCGCCACTATACGAGAACGGCGATCCGGAGCTGTTGGGCGTGGTAAAGGTGAAGGTATAAAACGTCCCGGCTATGTCCTCGGTGCCAGTCAATACACAGGTGGAATGGCTTCCGTAACTGCAGTTATTGGAGCCCAGGGTCAAGGTTCCCCCGTTAAAGGTAACCGTATCGTTACTCGAATCAAAATCAACCGTCGAGGCAGACAGAATCAGGGGCGCTGCTGCCGACAGGATGGCCAATTGGAAAACTCGCATAATTGAAACTCTCCTATGAGTTCCCGTTTATTCTGCAAGACGTCGCGTCGTCTGGCATGAACCCTTGGTTCTAGACAATGCGCTCGCTAGTACCATGGTTCTGCTGCATCGGTACCGGTTCCCGGCGCCAACTTAGCCCCCTGGGCGCCGAATTTGCCTGTAGACTAACAGCAGGAATGACGCGCCGCATCTTGTTCATCGCTCCGCTCGCGGGCGCGGTCGCATTATGTGCGTGCCGTGAGGACGATGAACCGGCAGCCGACACCGGCGAGGAAGTCACCGTTGTCGAATTCACCGACGCCGGCGTCAAGATAGGCCCCGCCCGCGTGGCGAAAGTGGTTCGCAGCAAGGCCGAATGGCGGAAGTTGCTTAGCGCGGAGCAATACTATGTCACTCGCCAGCAGGGCACCGACACCGCGTTTTCAGGAACCTATTATCAGATACATTCCTCTGGACTCTTTCGCTGCATTTGTTGCGGCGACGCACTTTTCAGTTCCGACACGAAATTTGAATCCGGCACCGGTTGGCCAAGTTTTTGGGCGCCCATCGCCGACGAGAACGTTCGCACGCGCAGCGACATGAGTCTGTTCATCAAGCGAACCGAAGTCCGTTGCACGCGCTGCGACGCGCATCTCGGCCATTTGTTCAACGACGGCCCGGAGCCCACCTACCAGCGCTACTGCATGAACGAGTCGTCGCTGCGCTTTGTCTCGCACGCTTAAGGAGAATCCCATGAAACGTCTGATTTTTGCGCTGGCTTTCGCCTGGTCGCTCAGCGCGGCCGCGGTTGACGGCATCCAAATTAACTCCGCATCCACCGGCGAGGGTCCGAAAACCGTGATTCTGGTGCATGGCTGGACCTGCGACCAAACAACCTGGAGCGAGCAGGTTCCCGTGCTCTCCAAGAAGTATCGCGTGCTGACCCTGGACCTTCCCGGCCACGGTAAGACTGGCGCGCCCGCCGATGGCAAACTTTCGATGGACCTGTTCGCCCGCGCCGTTGAGGCCGTACGGGCGGAAGCCAAGGCCGATCGCGTCGTTTTGGTGGGGCACAGCATGGGAACGCCGGTCGTTGTGCAATATGCTCGGCTTTATCCGCAACATGTGGCGGCGTTGGTTTTTGTGGATGGAGTAGTGACGATCGGCGGCCGCGGGCCAGCTCCCGATCCCAGCCAGATGACGGGGCCGGCGGGCAAGAAGAATCGCGAGGCGGTGATCCGCGGAATGTTTTCCGCATCCACCACGCCGGCCAATCAGACCAAGATCCTGGATATGATGCTGGCCGCCCCTGAATCGACGGTCGTGGGTGCGATGAACGCCACGTCCGATCCCGCCATCTGGAAGGGCGATGTATCTGAGCATGCCGATCCTGGGGATTTATGCCGAGAAATCCGGGGCGAACAGCCCGGCGTACATGAAGGAGCACTTCCCGAAGCTCGAATATCACGAAGTTGCCGGCTCGGGTCATTTTGTGATGCTGGATAATCCGCCGGAATTCAACGCGCTTCTGCTGGCGTTCTTGAGCCGCCAAAAATACTAATGGCACAACTACACAAGATGATCTGTGCGGCCCTGGCCGTCGTGGCCGGAGCGGCGGCATTCCAGCAGCTCACCGCCGAGCAGGACCGGCAACGGATGATGGATTTGCTGCACATCCAATCGCTACGGCCCGGTGCGGACGCGCGGAATCCGCAAGCGCCCGGCACCTTGAATCACAATCCGGTGAATTACGATGAGGCCAAAGTCAATCCTCACCCGAATCTGCCGGACCCGTTGTTGCTGAAAAACGGCAAGCGCGTCACCTCCGCGAAGATGTGGTGGGATCAGCGCCGGCCGGAAATCGTGGAGGATTTCGATCGGGAAGTTTATGGCCGCGTGCCGGCCGACGCTCCCGCGGTGAAATGGGAAGTTACCAGCACCGCTCGGGAAATGAATGGCGATGTTCCCGTAATCGTGAAACAACTTGTCGGCCACGCGGGCAACGTCGATATCAAACTTACGCTGGCCACTCCCGCGAATGCGCCTGGACCGGTGCCGGTGATCATGGAATTGACGTTCCAATTTCCCGCTGGCGTGCGGATTCCGCCGCAAGCTCCTGGGGCAACTCCTGGACCGACCTGGCAGCAGCAAGTTCTAGCGAAGGGATGGGGATATGCAAGTCTGATTCCCACCAGCATCCAGGCTGACAACGGCCAAGGTCTCACCCAGGGAATCATCGGATTAGCGAATAACGGCCTGCCCCGGAAGCCCGATGATTGGGGCGCGCTGCGGGCCTGGGCCTGGGGCGCGAGCCGGGCACTGGACTATTTTGAGAGCGATAAAGCGGTGGACGCAAAGCGTGTCGGCATCGAAGGCATGTCGCGCTATGGCAAAGCAGCCATTGTCGCCATGGCGTATGACCCGCGGTTTGCCATCGGCTTCATCGCGTCCTCGGGCGAGGGCGGCGTGAAGTTGCACCGCCGCAATTTCGGGGAACTGTTGGAGAATGTTGCCGCGGTCAATGAGTATCACTGGATGGCCGGCAATTTCCTGAAGTATGCGGGGCCGCTCACGACGGATGACTTGCCGGTGGATTCCCATGAACTGGTGGCGCTGTGTGCGCCGCGTCCTTTATTCATCAGCGCCGGCTCGCTCGCAGGCGGCGACGGATGGGTGGACGCCAAGGGGATGTTCCTGGCTGCGGCTTACGCGGGACCGGTCTATCAGCTTCTCGGGAAAAAGGGGCTGGGGACCACTGAAATGCCACCCATAGAAACCGGCCTCATGGACGGAGACCTGGCGTTTCGGGAGCATAGCGCGGGCCATACGGCCAGCCCGAACTGGCCATTTTTCCTGACCTACGCCAGCCGCTACTTGAACCCGAAGTCGTAGTCCAAACCTGAATCAGCGCAGAATCGGCGCGAGAACGGAGAACTGGCCGTCGATTCCGGGAGGCGTGGTTAAACCCAAAATGTGCGCGATCAGCGGGTAGATGTGGATGTTCCGGAACTCTTCCACCGTGAGGCCGGTTTTCAGATCGGGACCCGCGGCGAAGAAAATCCCGCGCATCTCGGGCATTTTTGCGACATCGTAGCCATGCATGCCCTTGGGCTCAGTCTGCCTCGGCTTCGAAGCCAGATGCAGGACTATGGGCTGGATGGCGAACGCTACCAGATCGCCGATCCGGGGATTACCTGAATAATGGAGGCGCTCCGGGATCTCGGCTGCGCCGGTAGACTTCGATCCGAGGATCTTCGTCCATGAAGCTGCGCGTAGAGCTCATCGAGGTGCTTGGGATCGCTCGAGTAGAACTTGAAGTCGGTGCTGTTGGACGCCGTCTCCACGCCTGTGAGATCGGCCAATTTCGAGATGTCGACGTCGCTTGTGACCGTCGCCATGCCGTGGTCGGAGATGACAAAGATGTCGAGGGGAACGCCCAGCGCCCGGACTTCACCGAACAGCTTGCCCAGCAGCGCGTCCACCGATTTAATCGCGTCGCGTGTCTCCGGGGCATCCGGGCCAAACACGTGGCCGGCATGGTCGACATCCGAAAAATATAGCGTGATGAAGTGCGGGCGCTCCGGCTTCGGAAGCTTCAGCCAATCGACCACTTGCGCGACGCGCCGCTCGTTCGGAATTTTTCCATCATATTTGTAGTAATACGTGGGGCGCGTGTGTTGGATTTCCGCGTCGCTGCCCGGCCAGAAGAACGAAGCCGCGCGCATCCCTTGCTGCTCGGCCAGAACCCAGAGCGGAGTTCCACCCCACCAACTGCCGTCGGTCAGATGCCTCGGAGTCGCTGGATTTAAATTCAGAGTGCCGTTCCGGATCCCAAAACGAATTGTCGACAAGGCCGTGATGGGCGGGATAGAGGCCGGTGACGATGGTGTAGTGATTCGGGAAGGTGGTGGTGGGGAACGATGGGATCAGCGCTTTCGCCGTGACGCCGTCATGTCCCAAGGCGAGAAGATTGGTGGCGTGATCGCGCTCGGCGTAATCGTAGCGGAATCCATCGAGCGAAATCAGCAGGACGTAAGGTTTGTCCTGCTGCGCTGGCGCATTAAGAAGATGCGCGGGCTGGCCGAAGCACGGCCCGAAGAACAGAAGCAGGAAGAGCAGGCGACTAGTGTTTGTCCTCGAATTGAGCATATGGCCCGGCGGCATAAACAATCTTACCGCCCAGCATGGTCAGTAACGACTCGATTCCGCCGACTTGTTCCGCAGGCACGGTCATATAATCCTTCGACAGCACTGCGAGATCGGCCAGCTTTCCTGGCCTCGATCGAACCGCGTTCATCTCGTCGAACGAAAACCACGCGCTGCCCAGGGTGTAGAGGCGCAGCGCCTCGCACGGGCGACCTTGCCATTGAGAAACTGTTCGAAAGCGGTGAATGGATTGTAAGATGCCACGCGGTGAGCATCGGTGCCCGCGCCCACTACGACGCCCAGCTCCTTGGCGGTCTCAACTGGCGGCACGCTTGCGACCAGGCTGCACGGTCCAGCCGACGCCCAGCGCCTGCATGCGCCGCAGACTCTCGGGCGATGCATCGTTCAAATGCGCGATGGACCAGCGCAGATTCGCCGATCGGCACTTCGCTGTTCACGCGCTCGAAAATGTCGAGCAAAACGCCCACCGAATCGTCGCGCGGCCAGTGCATGGTGATGCGACATGCCACGCTCGGCGGCCCAGCGCGCGATCTCGTAGTATTTTTCGCGTTCGGTCTCCGACTGGGATTGTTGTTGTTGTTCATGGCCCAGGTGATGCGCTCGCCGATGCCGTTGAAGCGCAGCATGCGGTCGCCGAAACCCATCGGCAATAGCTGGGTTAAGATCCTTCAGCTCTTCGAATTCGCTGCCTGGCGTGATGCCGCACAAGGCTGTAAGCCACGCGTACGGTCATCTCGCGCTGCCGCCAGACTTTGAACAGCGCTTGATAAGATTGCCGCTGTCATATTGTTGCCGCCCGGATCGACGACGCCCGTCAGACCGAGACGATTCAGCTCGCGAAAAAACTTCCTGGTGCCTTCCACTTGCTGATCGGGCGTGGGGTGGGAAGCCGGTCGAACAAAGCGATGATGGCGTTCTGCGCTCCGCTGATTCCGCCCGTTGGCTGGCCGGCCGAGTCGCGTTCCAGCTTGCCGCCCGGAGGCAGATCGGCGTCGCTCGTGATGTGCAGCTTTCGAGCGCCTTCGGCGTCATGATACCCAGCCGTAGCCGAGCTGAATGTACACCGGATTATCCGGCGCGGCCGCCACCAGTTCGGCCTGCGTGGGCCGGCGATTCTCGGAGAACTGCTGGACGGTCCAGCCGCCCGCGACGATCAGCCAGGCGCCCGGCGGCATGCGGTGCGATGCCTCGCGGATGCGATCCAGAGCCTCGGCGAGCGAGCGCGCGCCGATCCAATTCACCTCCGTGCTGAAGCTGAGGGCGGCGCGGATGGCGTGCATGTGGGAATCGATCAGGCCGGGGATCACGGTTCGGCCCTGGAGATCGATCGAGCGCGCGTCGGCTCCGGCCATTTTTCGCAGATCGGCGGAAGTACCGGTGGACGACGATGCGGCCATTGCGAATTGCCACGGCCTCGGCGGTTGAGAACTTGGGATCCACGGTAATGATTTTGCCATTGAGCAGATACTGTAGTGACGGATTGGGCATGCAAAAAACCCGCCGCCAGAAGCGATCGGTACTAGGGCTGAAAGGCGCACGGACAGATTATACAGGGCTAAACCCCTATCCGGCCCACCGATCACTTTCTTAACGGATATCCATAAAGACAATTGATGGGCGGGCTATTGCGAACCTGTGTTCTCTCACTGAGAATAGAGGATCACGATCCGTGAATACTCATGACAAAATACAAACTCGAATATATCTGGCTGGACGGCAAAACGCCCGTTCCTGGCCTGCGCGGCAAGACTCTACTCAAGCAATTCGAGAAGCCACCTGCCCTGGGTGATGATGCCCAATTGGGGGTTTGACGGCAGCTCCACCATGCAGGCCGAGGGCAAGAGTTCCGACTGCATCCTCAACCCGCGGCCCTGTACCCGGATACCAGCCGCAAGAACGCCTACATCGTTCTCAGCGAAGTGATGCATCCGGATGGCACGCCACATTCCACCAACTGCGCGCGCAACCATCGAGGACGACCCTGACTTGTGGATTGGGTTCGAGCAGGAGTACTTCCTCTATAAAGACGGACGCCCTCTCGGTTTCCCGGAATCAGGTCACCCTGGCCCACAAGGCCCCTACTATTGCGGCGTCGGTTACAAGACCATGGGCAGCACGGCCCGAACATCGTTGAAGAACATCTGGACGCGTGTCTGGCCGCCGGCATCAATCACGAAGGCATCAATGCTGAAGTCGCTAAAGGCCAGTGGGAATTCCAGATCTTCGCCAAAGGCTCCAAGAAAGCCGCCGATGATCTCTGGACCGCGCGCTATTTGATGATGCGTCTGTGTGAGAAGTACGAAGTAGACATGGAGTTGCACTGCAAGCCCATCAAGGGTGACTGGAACGGATCTGGCATGCACACCAACTTCTCCACGAAGTACATCCGCGACACGGGCGGCAAGCAATATTTTGAAGCCCTTATGCAGGCGTTCCAGGATAATATCGCAGCGCACATCGCCGTATATGGCCCGGACAACCATCTGCGTCTGACTGGCCTGCACGAAACGCAAGCCATCGACAAGTTCAGTTACGGTCTGTCCGACCGCGGCGCTTCCATCCGTATGCCAGTGAACTTCGTCAGGAACGGATACAAGGGTTACCTGGAAGATCGCCGCCCGAACTCCGAGGCTGATCCGTACAAAATCGTCTCACGCATCCTAAAGACGATCAATGGGGTCGCACTGGCCGTCTCGGCTTAACGCCGGTAACGGCTGATAAATCCGATTTCTCGCCGATTCCGTATTACTCATTGGACGCGCCTTTTAGTCGTTAAAACCAGGCGCTAAAACCAAGGAGGAATATGCGGAAATACACCTTACCGGCACTGCTGGCCGGCTTGCTTACGCTCGCGCCGCTGTCACCAGCGGCCGGTAACGACACACTCTACAAGAGCCTGGGCGGCAAAAAAGCTATTGTCGCCGTGGTGGATGACTTTGTCGGACGCGTCGCGGCCGACAATCGCATCAACAGCTTCTTCAAGGCCACTGCGTCGGATCCCAAGCGGCTGGCCAAGTTCAAGAAGAATTTGGTCGACCAAATCTGCGAGGCCGCTGGCGGACCCTGCAAATACACTGGCAAAGACATGAAGACCGCGCACGCGGGCATGGGAATCTCGAGCGCCGACTTCGATGCCTTGGTCCAGGATTTGGTGGCCGCCTTGGACAAGTTCTCTGTGAAGGACGGCGACAAGCAGGCGCTGCTCGGCGTTCTGGGACCAATGAAGAAAGATATTGTAGAGAAGTGACACCCGCCAGGCTCAACCGAGCCGCGACCGTAAGGGAGCCGGTCTAGTCGTGATGCTCCCGCTTATTCTGGCGTTGTACGCAGGTCCCGAGGATCGGGCGCTGATCGGAGCGGCTGAAGCGCCGGGATCCGCAGGCTCTGGCCGAGCTGTACGATCGCTATGGCCGCGTGGCCTACTCGCTGGTTCTGCGCGTGGTGCGCGACCAGGCCATTGCCGAGGATCTGGTGCAGGAAACGTTCCTGCGCGTGTGGAATCGGGTGCACTCCATCGATTCCGAGAGAGGGGCAATCGGACCGTGGTTGTTGGCCATCGCCCGCAATCGCGCGATCGACTATTTGCGCTCGTCGGCGGGGCGCGATCGGCAACGCGGCGGTGGAGCTGGATGAGACCGAGCATGCGCCGTTGTACCGCGAGATGGAAGCCGGCATTCTGGCCTCCGATCGGGTTCGCCGCGTGAAGGCGGCCATGGAGAAGCTGGCGCCCAATCAGCGGACCGTGATGGAGCTGGCCTATTTCGAGGGCCTGTCGCAGCCGGAAATGTCGGCCAAGATGGGACAGCCTCTGGGCACCATCAAAACCTGGGTGCGCACAGCGTTGCAAAGCCTGCGCGATGAGTTGGGCGTGGCGGTGTCGTCATGAACTGCGACCAACTCCGCGAGCACTATGACCTATACGCGCTGGGCATCGCCGAAGAACCGGAGCGCGGCGAAATCCGCGATCATCTGCAACGTGGATGCGAGGTCTGCGGCGCGGGCGTGAGGCGAGCATTGGAAACCACGGCGCTGCTAGGAGCTTCGGCGTCCCCGGCCCAGCCATCAGCGCAGCTTCGCCGCCGGATTTTGGCTTCGGTGGGAGTGGAGCGGCGTCAAGCTAGCTGGTTCATGGTGTGGGCCCTGGCCGCAGCGCTGGCCGTGATGTTGCTCCTGCTCGTCTTCGTCGCCCGGGACAAAGGAAGGTATGTGGATGAAGCCGTGCGCGCACGGGGGGCATTGGGGATCTTGTACGCCCCGGGCACCGTGGAAGCTCCTTCGGAAGATCGCGAACCCAGCCGCCGCGCGGTACGGTGTTCGTGAATCCGTCGCAAGGCGTATTGCTGATCGCGTCCAATTTGTTCCCGACGCCGGCGGACAAGATCTACGAAATGTGGCTGATTCCGAAAGGCGCCAAACCCGTTCCGGCCGGCCTGTTCCAATCCCAACGCGATGGGCAGGCGATGCATGTTCGACCGGGCGCGGTGGACCTGGCAGCCACAGCAGCAGTGGCAGTCACCATCGAAAACCAAGCCGGCGCCGATCAGCCGACCACCACGCCGTTGATCGTCGCGGCGCTAGCGAATCCCTAAACCGCAATGACTCGCTTGACGCTACAATGAAGGCTCTGGGCCCTGAACTCTCAGGGAACTCCTGCCGATGGATAACTGGAGCGATCTTCCTTGAGACTGGCACAACTCTTGGGCTTCGGGCCCCGCCGATCCCCGGCACTGCCGCGCGGCGCAACGCGCACCGCCAAGAAGACGATCGCGCTCTGTCATAGTCTGCTGTCCGAACGTGGCGAAGTTTCGGGGAGCCGCCTGGCGGCCGAAGCTTTGGACTCTTATCGAGCACTGGACCCGCGGGGCCGCCTGGCGTTTTTTGAGTTGCTGATCCGGGAGTTCTCGCCGGATCCGGAGGAAGTGGGACGGGCCGGCGACGCTTACCGCGAGGAACCTTCGCCGGAGAACCTGGCGCGCCTGCAACGCGTGGTTGAGCCGCCCCGCCAGGAACTTTTCCGGCGCTTGAACCTGGCGCCCAACGGCACACGAATCCTGGTGGAAATGCGGAGCGAGGTGCTGCGCGAAGCAGACCGGAATTCGCGGCTGAAACCCATCGGCGCGGATCTGGCGCACCTGTTTGCGTCCTGGTTCAATCGCGGGTTTCTGGTGCTGCGGCGGATCGATTGGCGAACCTCGGCCGTGATCCTGGAGAAGCTGATCCAATATGAAGCCGTGCATCAGATCCACGGCTGGACCGATCTGCGGCGCCGCCTGGAAGCGGACCGCCGTTGCTACGCCTTCTTCCACCCCGCCTTGCCGGACGAGCCGATCATCTTCATCGAGGTGGCGCTGACGCCCGAGCTGACCGATAACGTCCAGGTGCTGCTGGATCCAGATTCGCATGTGCTCGATACCGTCTCGGCCGAGTGGGCCATCTTCTACTCGATCACCAATTGCCAGGAAGGCCTGCGCGGCGTCTCCTTCGGCAGTTTCCTCATCAAGCAGGTGGTGGAGGATTTGAGCAAGGATTTTCCGCGCATCCGGAAATTCTCAACGGTCTCGCCGGCGCCTGGGTTCCGGCGCTGGCTGGCGGAGAAGGCGGAAGCACTCAATCGCTCGCCGAAGCTCGGGCCGTTCGCCAAAGCTTTAGCGAATCTCGACGATCCGCGCTGGACCGAAGATCAGGCGCGGGAAGCGGAGTTGGAGCGCCATCTAGCGCCGCTGTGCGCGTATTATCTTCTGCACGCCAAACAAGGGCTGGAGCCGCTGGATTCAGTGGCGCGTTTTCATCTCAAGAACGGAGCTCGCCTGGAGCGCGTCAATTGGCTCGGAGATACTTCCGCCACGGGGTTGCAGCGCTCGGCCGGATTTTCGGTCAACTACGTTTACAAGCTGCCGGACGTGGAGCGCAATCATGAGCTGTATGTGCGAGAGCACAAGGTCCGGGCTTCACGCGAGATCGAAGCGTTAGCCAAGCGATTCGTCCCGCCGCCGCGTTTTTAGACCTTTCGATTCAGCCGTTCAACCAAGCCCGCCAGCGGTGTTTGTGTCCGCTTGTGCATCTACGCCCACACTGACTTGCCTGGAATACAATGTCGTGTATACTAGTCAATCGAAACCATGAATAGACAACTTTCCATGATCTCCCGCAAACTGCTTTTCGGCTTATGCATCGGCTTGTTCTCGTGCTGCGCGCTGCAGGCGCAGGACGGTTTCTTTAGCGGCTGGCTGACCCGTTCAGACCAGGCCAAGTCCGAGCAGCCAAGCTGGATGACACCGCTGGTAACCGTGACTCCGAGGCTAGAGCAGGAGTTCCGCTCCGATTTCCTGGTGGAGCAAATGCCGACGGGGAACGATTTGATCAACTACGACGGCGGCAAGGGGCTGGAACTCATCCCCTGGGATCGCGTCGAACTGCTTTTCAACGTGCCGCCCTATATAGAACACAATAATCCGGGAAGCGCAGCCGGAGACATCAACGGCTTCGGTGATGTTTCTTTCCTTCAGAAGTTTCGCCTCTTTTCGGGCAACAAGGAGCATGGAGACTATATTCTGACGGTATTTCTCGGCGAAAGCGTTCCCACCGGGAGCTGGAAGAATGGCGCCAGAGCCGGTGCGATCACACCGACCCTGGCGGGCGGAAAAGGCTTCGGCAACTTCGACGTGCAAAGCACTTTCGGCTATGGCATACCAACCGACGAATTACATAAGACCGGGCACGTCCTGGCATGGAATACGGCGTTTCAGTACCATCTGTCAGAGGTGCTCTGGCCCGAATTTGAGATCAATTCCAGTTTTTATAAGCAGGGAGAAAACGACGGCAAGAAACAGACCTTCCTAACTCCGGGAATCATATTCGGACGATTCACAATTCGCGGCCACCTTCGAATGGCTGTCGGCGCCGGTTTCGAGATCGCTGCCACGCATTTCCACACTTACAATCACGCGACGGTACTCACCGTGCGTTTCCCGTTCTGATGCGACGCTAACCGGGCGCGGCTGCCGGCGGCAACCAGATTTGAAAGGTGCAGCCGCTGCCTTGGCCTGCCAGCAGATGAATATCGCCGCCGTGTACTCGAACGGCCCACTGAGCGATGGAGAGCCCCAGGCCTGCGCCGCCGGCCTCCCGCGATCGGGATTCATCCACGCGATAAAAGCGCTCGAAGATTTTGGTGGCATGCTCGGGAGCAATGCCAGGGCCGCTATCGGCAATGTGTAAGTGGATGCCTCCCTGGGGTTCGTGCTGGACCCCCACCAGGATGATGCCGCCGATGGGTGAGTATTTCACGGCATTGTGAATGATGTTCACCAGCGCCTGCCGGAGAAACACACGGTCGCCTCTGACACTCGCGCCCTCGTCTCCTTGAATCCGGATTTGCTGGCCTTTCTCTTCCACCAGCACTTCGAACAGCCCGGCGGCCTCGCGCGCGAGATCCATGGCGGAGAACACGGTCGGGTGCAGCGGGATGCGGCCGGCGTCGGCGCGCGAGATGGTCAAAAGGTTGTCGACCAGCGCGGTAAGACGATTCACCTCTTCCAGCATGCTGCCGATGGTGTCGCGGTATTCCTCTCGGCTACCGTCTTTCTGAAGCGCAACCTCGCCCACGCTGCGGATGGCCGTTAACGGGGTGCGCAGCTCATGCGACGCATCGGAAGTGAAACGGCGGAGCTGCTCGAAGGATTGTTCCAGCCGCGCCAGCAGGCTGTTGAATACACGCGCCAGGTGCCCGAGTTCGTCGTCAACCTCTCCGATGGGCAAGCGTTCATTCAGACGCTCGCGATGTGATTTCCTCGGCCCGGTAAGCCATTTCCTCGAGCGGCGCCAGCGCGCGCTTGGCGAGCAGGTAGCCTCCCAGACCCGCGAGAGCCAATACGATGGGCACCGCCAGCAGCGCTGCCACTGCCAATTCGTCGAAGCGCGCCCAGATGGGCTCCTCGCTATAACCCAAGCGGATCAAAATCGGATGGCCGTCCAGCGTGTGGCGGCGGCTCGCCATTCGGACCGTTGTGCCGTTGGCAAGGCGCGCCGATCGGATGGAGTATCCGCCTTCGCCTTCGCGAGCGACGGGATCGCCGCCGAGCGCCTGATCTCCGAGGCGCTCATTACGATATAGCACCGCGCCGTTTAAAGCGCGAACCTCCACCAGGCGTTCGAGTACCTGCTTGGATTCCGGATGATTGTGATAATCCTCTCGCAATATCAGGCGTCCGCCCGAGCCGAAGGTAAGAAGCCCCTCCACTGTCTCGATGTCCTGGATAGCGTAGTTATCCAGTTGGCTTCGCATTTGAAGGAATAAGAAGGACGCGGTGAGGCCCCAGGAGAGCACCAGCACGCTCGCCAGCACGACAACGTACCAGAGAGTAAGGCGTGTTCGGACGTGCCTGGGGCGCAGGTTTCGCACGGTGTTCCTTCATTATTGTCTTACACTTTGGTGGGCTGGCTTCTTGCTGGGCTTGCTTCAGGAAAATGTCAGAAACTCTTCAGGCGCAAGTAAGTCGTTTGGATGCTAAAAACTAGTCGTGCGAACTACAAACTATCGATTAACCCATCGATTAACAACTGTTGTGCTTTTGGCCGGACTGACGATGCTAGCGCCCTCCGTCGATGCCAAGGACAAAAAGGCCAAAGCCGATCCGAAAGATGAAATCGAGGTGGTGGGACACATCCCTCTGACCGACGGACCGGTGAAGCGCTTCCTGGCCACTCAGCACTACAGCAGCTACTATCTTTACGCCGAACGCGATCCGGGGCAGGCCGCGACGCTGATCGATGTAACCAAGACGAATCAGCCGCTGGTGCTCGCTGACGTAGCTTACGCTCCCAATGGCGGTTCTGAAAACCTCACCGTGGTGGCGGGAACCGCGGCGCTGGTAAGCAGTGAACCAGCCACGCTATCTCCGGCTCAGCCGCCGCAAACGGTCAAAATCATGGATTTTTCCGATCCGAAGAATCCAAAGGTCGCGCGTGAGTTCGCCGGCGTCACCGCCATGAGCAGGGACGGCCAGCGAGGATTGATCTTCGTCGCGAACGCAGAGGGCATCTGGATCTTGCGGCAGCACTTCGCCGAGGATCCCGACGTGCAACGAGCTTATGAAGACTACGTGATCTACGGACCCAGCATGTACGGTCCCCGCAGATAGCTAATCGTGTTCCTCCCGCACGACGAAGCCGACGCCGCGCACGGTGTGGACGAGCTTTTGATTAAACTGATCGTCCACCTTGCGCCGCAATCGAGCCACATGGACATCGATAACGTTGTCCAGGGGCGTGTGGCGGCCCGCTTCCTTCCAGACGTCGCGCGTCAGCATCTCGCGGGAGACGACGTGGCCCTGGTGCCGGACCAAGTACTCCAGCAGCTCGAACTCGCGAGCGGTGAGCTCCAGCGCCTGGCCGCTGCGGGTAACGGCGCGGCCGATCACGTCCACTTCCAGGTCCCCAATTCGCAACCGCGGGCTGGTCTCGGGCGCTCCCCTTCGACTGAGCGCCCTGACGCGAGCGAGCAGTTCGGGAAATGCAAAGGGCTTGACCAGATAATCGTCGGCGCCCGCATCCAGGCCGTGGACGCGATCTTCGACGGTATCGCGAGCGGTCAGCATAAGGACGGGCGTTTTGAATCCGTGTTGACGCATACTGCCCAGAATTTCGAAGCCGCTCCGGCCGGGAAGCATGACGTCGAGAATGACCAGATCGAAGGATTCCGTGAGAACCAGGTAAAATCCTTCCTCGCCGGTGTGAGCCAGGGCGACCCCGTACTGCTCGGCTTCGAGGCCTTCCCGCAATGCGTGGCCGAGCTTCTGCTCGTCTTCGATCACCAGAATGCGCACTAGATTCCTTCTTCTTTATAGGCGAGACCGGAAGATCTTCGTCCACTGACGACTTCCTGAAGAGTTTCTGACAGCGCAAGTCAGGAAAACTTCAGAAAGTCTTCACTGGCTTTCCCGGGCGTCCGCCGGTATATCTAGACTGTAGGCCCAGAAGGGAATTGTGTGTGTGCTCACTGCCGGTCCAGCCAAAAAAATCACCATTCATTTAAACGAAGACACTAGTTCGCATAGCGACTACTTGAGCAGCGAGATTGTTTCGCTGCTGCTCAAACACGGCGTCGCCGGCGCAACCGTGCTGCGTCCGGAGGCGGGCTTCGGGTCCCATCGTCGCATGCATACTCAGGAGGGAGGAATCGACGCCGCCCAGCACATGCCGCTTCGCATCGAGTTCATTGACACGGAGCAAAAAATCAGAACGCTCTTGCCCCTTCTTCAAAAGCTGGTGACGGATGGACTGATCGAAGCTCAGGATACGGTGATCCTCAAGGCGGCCGTCGGAACGGTTCGATGAAGGTTGGGAGTTCATTTGCCCGAATTTCCGTGGGAAGCGCGATGGTTTGCATCGGCCGTGTGGGCGCAGACTCCCGCGGCCGTGTCGCTCACCGAAGCGCAACAGATCGCGTTACGGAATCATCCGCGGATTGCTTCGGCGGAACTCGCCGCCGAAGCCAGCGGATTCGTCGTTAAGCAGGTTCGCTCGGCCTACTTTCCGACTCTATCCGGCAATATCACCGGCGTCGGCACCGAGCACGGTTCGGTTCTATCGGCGGGCAATGTGACTACCTCCAGCATCTACAGCCGCCAAGCCGAGGGGGTGGTTGCGAATCAACTGGTGACCGATTTCGGCCGCACCGCCAGTCTGGAGCAGAGCGCCAAACTACGCAACGCCTCCCAGAATCAGAACGTCAACAATACCCGCGCCCAGGTGCTGGCCGAAGTTCAAGAGGCTTATTATCGGGCTCTCGCCTCGGATTCCGTACTCAAAGTCGCGCGGGCGACACTCGATCTTCGCCGCGTGACGCTTCGTCAGGTGAGCGCGCTGGCACAGAGCTCGCTTCGATCGACGGTGGACGTCAGCTTTGCGCAGGTGAACGAGTCGCAAGCCGAACTCGATTTGTTTCGCGCTGAAAACGATGCCACGGCGAGCCATGCGCGGTTGTCGGCAGCCATGGGTTACGATCGCGATCAGCCGTTTTCGCTGACCGACGAGCCGCTGCCGCCGGCGCTCGGCCCCGACAGTGGACGCCTTGATCGAGCAGGCCAAGCGCGAGCGGCCGGATCTGGCTGCGCTGCGGCTCACCGAGGAATGCGCTGGATCGTTACGCGGAGGCCGAGAAGCGGCTTCGAAATCCGACCATCAACATTGCGGCGGTCGCCGGTGTGGCGCCAATCCGCGACGAACGGCTGCCTGAAACGCTATAGCGCCGCGGGAGTCAACTTGAATATCCCCGTCTTAAACGGCGGCCTGTTCAGGGCCAGGCGTGAAGAAGCCGAATCGCGCGCGGCAGCGGCGGCCAAAGATGTTCAGGATTTATCCTTGCAGATCGCCCGCGATGTGCAAGTTGCCTGGCTGAATGCGAACGATACGTTTCGGCGGATGGACGTGACCGCGCGCATGGTTGCGCAGGCCAACGAAGCGTTGCGATTGGCCCAGGCCCGCTACGACAATGCCTTGGGCAGTATCGTTGAGCTCAACCAGGCACAGTTGAATCAAACCGCCGCCGAGATCGCGGCCGCGTCGGCGAAATATGACTATCTGAGCGCGCGGTCCGAGCTCAATTTTGCGATGGGAATCCTGCGATGACACGTTCCTCACTGGTGGCGGCAATGATCTTCTCGGCGGCGTTCGGCACTTCTTGCGCCCGTAGCGGCGGCGTTGAAGCTTCGCAAAGCGTGATGACGGAGACACCCACGGTAGCGGTGGTCAAGGCGACCCGCGCCAATCTCGCCAGCGATTTGGTCTTGACGGCGGAATTTGAACCCTTCCAGGAAATCGATGTCATGGCCAAAGTCTCCGGGTACATCAAGCAGATCAAGGTCGACATCGGAGATCGCGTCAAAGAAGGACAACTGCTGGCGACGCTTGAGATTCCGGAAATGCAGGACGATCTCACGCGCGCGGCGGCGGCCATCGAGGAAGCCAACGCGGAATTGGCAACGGCGCGCGACGAGTTGCAGCGGTCCGAATCGGCGCACGACATGGCACACCTGTCTTACTCGCGGATTCTGGATGTCTCGAAGAAAGAGCCGGGACTGGTTCCGCAGCAAGACGTAGACGAAGCGCACTCGCGCGATCTGGTGTCAGAGGCCCAGGTGGCCGGCGCCAAATCGCACATCACGGCTTGTGAACAGCGTATTCGCGTCTCGCAGGCCGAGCAGGCCCGTTTTAAAACCCTGTTTCAGTATGGTGTCATCACCGCGCCATTCGCCGGCGTTGTGACGAAGCGCTACGCGAACAATGGCTCCTTGATTCAGGCTGGAACGGCTTCGCAGAGCCAGGCCATGCCGGTGGTCCGTCTTTCTGAAAATGGTCTGCTGCGCCTGGCGTTGCCGGTGCCGGAATCCGCGGTTCCTTTGATACATCTCGGCGAGGAGGTGGAAGTGCGGGTGTCAGCGATGCATCGCACCTTCCCCGGTAGAGTCGCGCGCTTCTCGGATCAGGTGGATCAATCCACCCGGACCATGAAAACGGAAGTCGACGTTCCGAATCCAACGCTGGTATTGATCCCCGGCATGTACGCCGAAGTGGATCTGGTCACCGATCAACAGAAGAACGTGCTCTCGGTTCCCGCGGAAGCCGTCGACGGCTCCGGCAGCTCAGCGCGCATCTTCAAGGTGCAGCCGTCCGGAAAGATTGAGATCGTTCCGGTGCGCCTGGGCATCGAGACCGCGCGGCAGACGCAAATCCTGTCCGGCGACCTGAAGGAGGGCGATGACGTGGTGGTGGGATCGCGCTCCGGACTCAAGGACGGTAACAAAGTTCAGCCGAAAGTGATCAGTCTGGCTGGCGATTTGGCGCCGAAATTGTAAGGAATCCATGTCGCGATTTGCAATCAAGACGCCGTACCTCATCATCGTTGCCTGCCTGATCATCGCGATCCTGGGCGGGGTCAGCGTGGTCCAGATGCCGGTCGACATGTTCCCGTCGATGAACATTCCAGTGGTGGTGGTCGCCACGTTTTACGCCGGAATGCCACCGGAGCAAATCGAGGGAGACATCACGTATCACCTCGAACGATTTTTCACGCTGGCCAGCGGCATCGATCATATCGAATCGCGATCGTTGAACGGCGTGAGTATCATTCGCGTTTACTTTCAATCCAACACCAATGCGGACATCGATGCGGCTACCATCGCGAATCTGGCGGTCTCAGACATGAAGGACTTGCCTCCGGGCACGCTGCCGCCAGTGGTGCTGAAGTCCGACGCGTCTAGTTTGCCGGTATGTCTCGTGACCATGAATGGCGACGGCATGACTGACGGCAACCTCAAGGACATCGCGCAGAACTTCGTTCGCAATCAACTGGCGAGCGTTCCCGGCGCATCCATCCCACAGCCGTTCGGCGGACCGTGGCGCCAAATCCAGTTCTACGTCGATCCTTACAAGCTGGAGGCTCGGCAGATCAGCCCGATGGACGTGGTGCGGTCGCTCAATCAGGCCAACGTCATTCTTCCGGCGGGCGACGTGCAGATTGGGAATCTCGACTACAACATTTATTCGAACGCGCAGTTCAATCTGAAGGACGCCAGCCAATATCCCGTCAAAATGAACGGCGAGAATCCGGTTTTGATGTCGGATATCGGCCAGCTTAAGGATTCTCACGCGCTGCAGTACAACGTGGTTCACGTGAACGGACAGCGGTCGGTCTATCTTCCGGTGATGAAGCAAGGCGGCGATTCGAACACGATTTCCGTGGTGGATGGCGTCCGCAAGATCGCCAGCCATCTGGTGGATGTTCCGCCGGCAATGAAGACCGCAGTGGTGTTCGATCAGTCGCGCTTCGTGCGCACGGCGATCCGAACCCTGCTGGATGAGGGCGGTATCGGTCTGTTCCTGACCTGCGTGATGATTCTGATGTTCCTGGGCAGTATGCGAGCCACCGTCGCGGTCTTCTTTTCCATTCCACTCTCGGTCTGCGCCACTTTCTTCGTTCTGCAACTGGGAGGATCGTCCGTCAACAGCATGGTGCTCGGCGGGCTGGCGCTGGCTCTGTCGCGGCTGATCGACAATTCGGTTGTCGTACTCGAAAATATCTACCGTCATCTCGAGTTGGGCGAACCTCCGCCGGTCGCCGCCGAAACAGGCGGAAAGGAAGTGGCGCTGCCGGTACTCGCGTCCACGCTCACCACCGCGGTAGTCTTCTTCCCCGTAACGCTGCTGGCCGGCGTCAGCAAGTTTCTGTTTTCGGCCATGGCGCTGGCGGTAGTGGTTTCTCTTTTCGCGTCTTATATCGTCGCGATGACGGTTGTGCCGCTGTTCTGCGCGCGATTCTTGAAGGTCGAACATTCGGAACATAAGGCCGCCGAACATAAAGCCGCAATATACAAACCCGGCTGGGGAGCGCGCTTCAATACAGCTTTCAACCGGGGCTTCAATGGGATGCTGGGGTGGTACGAAGCGTTGGTCCAGCGGGTCCTGCGCGTTCCAGTAACGGTGCTGCTGCTGTTCCTGGCGGCCTTTGCGGCCAGTCTTCTCTTATACAACCGCCTGGGGTTCTCGTACTTCCCGCAAACGGACGCCGGTCAGTTCGTCATTACGTTCAAGGCGCCTTCGGGAACCAAGCTTACGGTCACCGAGAGAGAAGTCGCGAATCTTGAGAGCCTGATCAAGGAAATCGTCCGCCCGGAAGATCTCGGCATCATCGTGGATAACATCGGGGTCGACAACGGATTCTCCGCGGTGTACACATCCAATGCCGCGATGCACACCGGCTTTATTCAAGTGGGCTTGCAGCCCGAGCATCGCGTGGGGAGCTACGAATACATTCGCGAGATCAAGAAGCGCATGGCCGCACAGATGCCGGAACTCACACCCTTCTTTTCTACCGGCAGCCTGGTGGACGCCGTCGTTAGCATGGGCGCGCCGGCCCCAATCGACGTGCAGATCGTGGGCGCAAATCTCAGCATCGACAATAAGGTTGCTCAGGATATCGCAAGCAAGCTGCGGCTGTCGCCGGCCATCGCCGATGTGTTCATGCCTCAGGATCTGGATTACCCGTCTCTTCGCGTGGATATCGATCGCCTGCACGCCGCCAAACTTGGGCTGACCGAACGGGAAGTGCTGACCAACGTCATCACATCGCTGACGTCCAACCAAATGATCGCTCCGAATCTCTGGATCGATCCGCGCAACGGGAACAACTATTTCCTGACCGTTCAGTATCCCGAGGCGCAGATCCGCTCCATCCAGGATTTGCGGTCTATTCCGCTGCATGCGGATGGCGTCACGCAGGCGACCAGGTTAGACATGATTGCCAACATCGAACGCATCCAGGCGCCGACCGAAGTGGATCATTATCAGATCCGGCGCAAGCTGGACATTTATGCGCGCCCCTCCACTGAAAATCTTGGCCTAGCGGCCGACTACGTTCACAACGTGGTGGACCATGAAGACATTCCGAGCAACGTCAATGTGGCAGTGCGCGGAAGCGCCGAGGCCATGAATGCATCGTTCAGAAGCTTCGCGCTGGGACTCGTTTTGTCGGTGGTGTTGCTTTACCTGATCCTGGTGGCCCAGTTCAGATCCTTCATCGACCCGTTCATTATTCTGTTGGCGCTGCCGCCGGGAATTTCCGGCGTGTTGATGGTGCTGGTTCTCACCGGCACAACGTTGAACGTTATGTCTCTGATGGGCGTCGTGATGCTGGCCGGAATCGCGATGTCCAACAGCATTCTGATCGTCGAATTTGCGCACCATCTGCAGATGGAAGGCCGGGGAGTGGGTGAGGCGATTGTGGAATCCTGCCGCGTGCGTTTACGCCCTATCCTGATGACGTCGCTGGCAACCATCATTGGATTGATGCCAATGGCGCTGAAACTCGGGGAAGGCAGTGAATCCTACGCGCCACTGGCTCGCGCGTTGATCGGCGGGCTGCTGGTTTCGGTGATGTTCACCGTGTTCCTGGTTCCTGCCGGATTTTCCCTGGCCTACCGTACACAACCCGTGCGATAGGACGTTTCTAATCTAACGATATATTTAGAATCAAATACTTACATTCATATAGACTTGCGGTCTTGCATATAGCATAGTTACTTGATAGACTTACTTCCAATGCAAGGATCGCAACTTCCCCGACCCCTCATGGCGAGCACCCTGCTTCTGCTATCCGCCGGTATCTTTCCAGCGCTTGCTCAGGACGACGTCACCACCCAGAACGGATCCAGTGGCTATCATGGCTCCTGGATCACGGGGCCCGCCTCCAATCCTCTTAGCTTTTTGAACGGCCTCGCGTTCCGCACTACCGGCCAGAGCGCGACCTACGATCTGCCGGATTTCGCTCCCATGACCGCGTTGGATAGTCAGCTGCCTTCGTGGATCGGCTTCGGACTGGAAGAGCGGCTTCGCTGGGAAGGCATGGTGAATCAAAGTTTCAAACCGAACAACGACGACTATTATCTATTGAATCGCTGGCGCCTCCTGATGCAGATCAAGCCCACCAGTTGGCTTCGTATTGTCGGGCAACTGCAAGACGCTCGCGCCTGGTGGCAGAATCCGCCTTTGCAGCCGCCGAACACCAACCGCTTCGATCTTAAGCTGGCCTATGCCGAGATTGGCGATCCGGAGAGGCAGTGGATCACCGTGCGAGTGGGCCGCCAGCTGATCAATTACAACAACACCATCATTGCGAATTCGGAATGGCGCGATCAGGGCCGCTCCTACGACTCCGTAGTCACGAATCTGCATGTCAATCGCTTCCGCCTGGGGATCTTCGCCGCATCGGCGGTCGTGCCCCTTGATGAAGGGATTAGTCACCATCAGGAAGGAAACAACATCTACGGCATGTACGGCGCCATCGACAACCTCATCGCGCCGACGTCTAGTTTCGAGCCGTTCGTTCTCTGGCGCGTCAACCCCAGCGTGTCGGTTGAGCCCACCGCTGAATCCAAAGCCAAGACCGGCCACGAAAGCGAGCAAGCTTATGGCATTCGATGGAAGGGCACGGCATTCAACAGCTTTGACTACACCATCGAAGGCATCCGCGAGGCGGGTACGGACGGTAACAACAACATCCGGGCCTGGGGCACTACCGAGGGAATCGACTATCAGTTCAACCAAGCGTTCTCGAAGCCGCGCCTGTTCACCCAATACGATTACGCTTCCGGTGACAAGAATCCCAAGGACGGCGTGCACGGCGCTTTCGACACCATGTACCCGACCGCGCACGATCGTTTCGGCATCAGCGATCAGTTTGGCTGGCAGAACATCAAGGCGATTCGCGCCGGCGTCACCATCGAACCCCACCGCCGCTGGACCCTGACGGGCCAATGGCTGGATTTCTGGCTGGCCAGCGCCACCGACTCGCTCTACAACACCTCGGGCGGCTCAATCGTTCGCAATGCACTGCGGGACAGCCGGCACCCACGTCGGCAACGAAGCCGACTTTTATACGTGGTACGAACTCAACCGCCACGTGAACGTTGGCTTCGGAGTGGCCCACATCTTCCCCGGCCAATACTTGTTGATTATGGAAAAAGGGCCGAACTTCACCTATCCGTATTTCGCGCTCAACTTCAAGGACGCGGGCAAGACGCACTAGCCCCGCGGTCGAAGGCGTCAGGGGATCTGATATCCGTAGCGAGCCAGAATCGCGCGGCCGGGCGGGCCCAGCAAGAAGCGAGTGAACTTTTGCGCATCCTCGATATGTTGCGAGCGCGCCACAATTCCCAGCTTCTGCACGATGGGCTGATGCAAAGCACCGTCAACTTTCATCACCTTGCCGGCTTCCTTCAACACCAGCGAATAGGCAGTGAACACGGCGTCGGCGTTCTTTGACGTTCCATACTGTTTCGCCATGTCGATGTTCTCCGCGTAAACAATCTTGTCCTTGACGGCATCCCAGATGCCCGCGTGCTGCAAGGCCTCCACCGTGGCCGCTCCGTAGGGCGCGAGCTTCGGGTTGGCGACAGCGATCACTTTCACATCGCTCAGTTTCAAGTCATCGAGCTTATTGATGGGTGCCTTGGTACCAGGGGGAATCCACATCGCCAGGACGCCCACGGCGTACGCCGCGCTGCTGCCCGGCGCCAGGAGATTTTCCCCGGCCAGCTTGTCCACGTGCGCCGCGTCCGCTGCAAGGAAGACGTCGAACGGCGCCGAATTCTCGATCTGGGTGGTGAGCTGCGCGGTGGAACCGATGCTGAAGAGCGGATGGATTTTGTTTTGCGCTTCGAATTCCGAGCCGAGTGTTTGACTGAGTTCGGTCAAGTTGGCGGCGGCCGCGACCGTGATTTCAGGGGGCGCCGCAGAGGCGAGCTGGCAGACAACAGCCCAAAACGCTAGGATGATCAACAGGGCGGTAGTTCGGGACTTCATCGGGTCGGGACCACCTTTCCAGGCACCGGACGATGTTAATGTAACACGACAGAGTCGCGTATACCATGGCAGAAATCGAGAATCATTTAGGATCGCTCCGACAGAAACGCGGGATTTCCGCGGCGCAGCTCGCGCGGACCGTGGGCGTCACGCGGCAGACCATTTACGCCATGGAGGCGGCGAGCTACGTCCCTAACACCGCTGTCGCGCTGCGGCTGGCGCAAGCGCTCGAAGTGAAGGTGGAAGATCTGTTCGCGCTTCCTCCCGCGGAACCCACCGGCCTGCGGTCCGAAGAAGCCACGCTGCTGCCTGGCTCGGAACCCTTGCACCCCGGCCAGCCGGTGCAGCTCTGCCGCGTGAATAAGCGCCTGGTGGCGTCGCCGCCCTCGCCCGTTCCCTGGTATTTTCCGGTCAGCGACGCCGTGGTTGCATCCGTTCCAGCGCCGGGCAAGCTTCCGAAGAACGGACGCACCGATGTGCAGGTCTTCGACGCCGTTGACGATTTTCGCAACCGAGTTCTCATCGCCGGATGCGACCCCGGGATTTCGGTGCTGGCGCATCATCTGCAGGCGTCTGGAATCGAGCTGGTGCTGGCGCATCGCAACAGTTCGCAATCGCTGAAGCTGCTGAAGGAAGGCTGCGTGCACATCGCGGGCACGCATCTGCGCGATGAATCCAGCGGCGAATCGAATCTTCCCGAGATCGGCCGGATGTTTCCCAAGAACGCCGTGGCGGTGATTTCTTTCGCCGTCTGGGAGGAAGGGATTGTGACCGCGGCCGGCAATCCCAAAAGCATCAAGACCGTCGAAGACCTGGCGCGGCGCGACGTGAGCATTGTCAATCGCGAGAAGGGGGCGGGCAGCCGGGCATTGCTGGATTCAGAGCTCAAGCGCCTCAGGATCGATTCGAAGAACATCCGAGGTTATGGCCGCATCGCGCCCGGACACTTGCCGGCGGCGTGGCAAGTGCAATCCGGCCAAGCGGACTGCTGTATGGCGACCCGAGCCGCCGCGCGCGTCTTCGGCCTGGGCTTCATTCCGCTACTGAGCGAGCGCTACGATCTGGCGATTCGCCGGCAGCACCTGGACATGCCCGGCATCCAGGCGGTCTTGGATACGCTGAGCCGCTCGAACTACCGGCGGGAGCTGGAAAGCCTGGGCGGTTACGACACTCGCGCCGCAGGCCAACGGCTGCTTTAATATTGGATATGGCACTCTCAGCCCGAAATCAACTTCCCGGCGTCGTGGAAAGCGTGCAACTCGGCTCGATCATGGCTCACGTGATCGTCAAGGTCGGCGACAATCTGATCGAAAGCGTCATCACCCGCACCAGCGCCGAAGAGCTGGGGTTGAAGAAGGGCGATGCTGTCCGAGTGGTCGTCAAATCTACCGAAGTAATGATCCAAAAAGGCTGACGCGTGGATTGGGCCGCCGTTCGCCGCGAGTTCCCGGCGCTAGACCACTGGACCTATCTCAACACCGCCACGTTCGGCCAATTGCCGCGGCGCGCAACCGAGGCCGTCGCCAGGCACTTCGCTCGTCGCGACGAACTGGCATGCTCGGATTTTCTCGCGTGGTTTGACGATGCCGACCGCCTGCGCGCCAAGATTGCAAAGCTGATCGGCGGTTCGCCCTCCGACATCGCTTTTGTTCCGAATGTTTCCACTGCTCTCGGCCTGCTGCTGGCCGGGCTGGACTGGCAATCCGGCGATCAGGTAGTCACGCTGCAGCACGAATTCCCGAACAACCTCTACGCGCCCGGTATGCTGGAACGTTTCGGCGTGGAGATGATCGCGTGCGCTTGGGAACGTTTCCATGAAACGGTGAACGAGAAGACGCGCCTGGTGGTTCTGAGCGCGGTGAACTATAACACGGGGTTCGCGCCGCCGCTGGAGGAGCTGGCGGACTTCCTCCATTCACGCGGCATCCTGTTGTATATCGATGGCACGCAAAGTGTGGGCGCGCTGCGCTTCGACGTCGGCCGGATTCAGCCGGACATGCTCGCCGTCCATGGCTACAAATGGCTGCTCTCGCCAAACGGCGCCGCATTTTTCTATATCGCTCCGCAACTGCGCGAGCAGCTTCAGCCCAACGTGGTGGGTTGGCGCAGCCATCGCGATTGGCGCAACGTCGACAATCTGCATCACGGAGTCCCTGAACTCTCCGATACGGCCGAGAAGTATGAAGGCGGCTTCCTGGCCTTCCCTTCGCTCTACGCGATGGAGGCTTCGGTGGATTTGATCCTCGAGATCGGTCCCGAAGCCATCGAGCAACGAGTTCTCGAACTGGCTGCGGCGACGCGCGGTATTTTGTGCCAACTCGGCGCGTCGGTGGCGGACAACAATTCTCAGGTTGTCGCCGCTCGATTCGAGAACCGCGACGTCTCGGCGTTGGCGCGCGCGTTGCAGGAACAGCGCGTATTGGTGGCCGCGCGGCGGGGCAATCTACGCGTGTCGCCGCACCTCTACAACAACGAGCAGGATCTGGAAGTATTCGGGCGAGCTCTGCGGGCCCTACTATAGTTACCGAGCCGGACGCGTGAGCGAGCGGTCTAGCCCGGCAATTTGAACGGCACGTGACGTTCGCGATTCAGACGCTCGCTGAGAGCGCGATCAAGCGAGCTCAACGGCACCTGCTTCTGCTCGTGATCCAAGGTGACGTAGTGCAGCGAAGTTCCATCCACCGAATATGACAGCACGGCGCGAATGGTGCCATCTCGCATCGCCAGCAGGTACAGCGGTTCGCCATATTGCACCGCTGGTTGCTCCGCTTGCGGGGCTTGCGCCGGAGTGGTGTATTCGTGCAGAACCAGTGCGGGAGGAGTTTGCTCTACAATCACGGGCGGCTCCGGGGCCGGAGGAGCATACGCAGAGTCCGCGTAGCCGTACGAGTCCGGATACGAAGGATAGCCGCTGTAATACGGGTCGACATAACCGCAGTCTGAGAAATACGGATCGCAGTAACCGGTGTAAAGGCCCGAGTAGTAATAGGGCCAGCCATAACCGTAATACCCGCGCAAACCGTAGCCGCGGCGATAACCGAAGTTCAGCCGGAGTCCGCCGTTGCGAACTACTCCGCCACGAAATCCGACGCCTCCGCGGAACCCGCCTGCGCCTCGAATGCCTCCGCCGAAGGAACCTCCGCGGAACCCCGTCGAACCTGCTCTGAAACCCACTGAACCGCCGCGCATGCCTCCACCGCCGCCGGCATGCCCGCCACCACCGCCGTGTCCGCCTCCGCCCCTTTGCGCTAACGCTGGGAGCGCGAGGAAAACGCAACAGGCCAAGCAACCGAATAGGACCGGCAAAATTCGCCGCATAATGCCTCTCAGTCCTATGATAACTCTCTGGCCGATGTAGCGCGCATACGAAGCACCGCTTACTGACGTGCCACCCGCACGGTTTTCTTCGCGTCGATGTTCTCCAGTGCACGACGACCGGGGAATTTCCAAGTCGATGTTGATCCCGTGGACAACTTTGGGGTCGTCTTCGACCGGCGTGCGGGCACGACTTCCGGTCGTCGACGGGTGTGCTGCCGGTGCGCGGCTCGGTAGAATGAGTATGTTTACAGAGCCGCGACCGTAAGGGAGCCGGTTAGCCGGTATGTTGGAGATTCCAATGAGAAGCGAATACGATTTTTCGAAATCCCGCAAGAACCCCTATGCCAAACAGCTCAAGCGCCAGGTCACTATTCGCCTGGATACGGCGGCTGTGGACTACTTCAAGAAAATGGCGGCCGAGATGGGAATGCCGTATCAAAACCTCATCAATCTATTTTTGAGGGACTGCGCCATTCAGAAACGGCGCCCGGTCATTCAATGGCCGCGAGAGAAGCCGTAAACTGCTGCCTACGCGCCAATGTAGCGCGCATACAAACTTCGCGCCACGCCGATGTCGGTGGTCCCCTTGATAATGGCGCGACCGTCGGCAAAGATGGTCAACAAGTACGGCGGGGCTTCAAAACGGAGCGCGAATTCGTTGGAGCGAACCGCGCCCAGCGGCGCCAGCCGGACCGCCAGATCGCGCAATTCCACGGGCCTGGCCCGCTCGTGGATCTGCACCGCATTTTGCCCGCACAGGCTCACCGGCGCGCGGCGCTCTCCGTTGAGAAAGGGGAACTCGCGCCGCCCGCAGGCCGGACAATCCGCCACGGGTCCGGGCTGCGCCACCTGCCGGATCTCGCCCGTCCAAACATCCACGGTAGTAATTTTTCGAGAGGGCCGAGCGCCGCACAGAATCTTGATCGCCTCGGCCACTTGCAGGCTCGCGATCAACGCGGTTACCGGGCCCAGGACGCCGGCTGTCTCGCAGGTCGGCTGTGCGCCGGCCGGAGGATCGGGATAGATGCACCGCAGGCACGCGCTTTCGCCCGGAGTCACTGCCATCACGATCCCATAGCTCCCCACGGCTGCGCCATAAACCCACGGACGATGGTTCTGCACGGCAAAATCATTGATCAGATATCTGGTTTCGAAGTTATCGGTGCCGTCCAGCACCAGGTCTACGTCAGCCAGCAGATCTTCCACGTTGGAGGGGGTTAAATCCGCCACCGCCGGCTCCGTCCGGACGTCCGAATTCAACCGGCGATCTGGCGCGCCGCCGCCACCGCTTTCGGCAAGCCTTGCTCGGCGTCCGACTCATCGAACAGCCACTGCCTTTGGAGATTGGTGAGCTCCACGTAATCGCGATCGACGATCCTTATGAAACCAACGCCCGCGCGAGCCAGCGCGCCTGCCTGAAAGCTCCCCAAAGCGCCGCAACCAGCTACCGCCACGCGCGCGTCCAACAGTTGTTGCTGGCCCTTTTCTCCGATGCCAGGGAACAAGATCTGCCGCGAATAGCGCTCGCGATCTCGCGGGCTCATAGACTTGGACCCATACACCCAGATGGTAGCAGCGGTTGCGCTAAGATGGTCGATTGTGTTCACCCGGCTGGGCTGGTGGGTTGGCGTGTCCCTGCTTGCCGCCCTCTCGACGGCATCACCAGCGGCGGCTGCCAATTCCTATGAGGGCCAGCCGATCGCCAGCCTCAAATTCGAACCCGAACGGCAGCCGCTGAAATACGATCAGCTGCTGGCCATGCTTCCGCTGCGCGTGGGCCAGCCACTGCACGCCTCCGACCTGCGCGATTCCATCCAGCGTCTGTATCAGACCGGCGAATACGCGGACATCGCCGTGGATGCCACGCCCGAAGGCTCCGGCGTCGCTCTGAAATTCATCACGAAACCGGCATTCTTCGTCGGCTACGTCGAAGTGGAAGGTGTTGCCGACCCGCCCAACGAAGGGCAGCTTCTGGTGGCCAGCAAGCTCGCGCTTGGCGCCGCCTATACATCCGATGATACCGCCGCGGCGGTGAGCCGTATTGTCGACCTTCTGAAGCGGAACGGTTTTTATAACGCCGGAATCGAGCCCGTCACGGCTACGCGCGAAGCCACGCAACAGGTGCAAATCGATTTTCGCGTGGATGACGGGGAGCGCGCGAGATTCGACGGGTTGATGGTGAGCGGCGACGCCTTGCGTCCCGAGAAGAGTCTGCTCCATTCCAGTGGTTTTAAGCGGTGGCCCGGCTGGCTGGGCTGGCATTCCTTGACTGAAACGCGGTTGCTAAACGGCGTGGACGACCTTCGCTCCTGGTATCCCAAGCACGATCATCTGCTGGCGCAAGTGACGCTGGTGAAGCTTGATTTCCATCCCGCCACCAACACCGTTACGCCGGTGCTCAAGATTGATAGCGGACCTCCGGTGCTGGTGCGGCTGCGGGGCGCGAAGGTCTCCAAAGGCAAACTGCGCAGCCTCCTGCCGATCTATGAGGAGCGCTCCATCGACCGCGACCTGCTGGAGGAAGGCTCACGGGATCTGGCCTCGTACTTTCAAACCCAGGGATTTTTCGATGCCACAGCCAACTACCGGGCGGCATCGCCTCCTAACGGTGAGCAACTGATCGATTACTATGTCAACGTCGGCGTCCGCCACAAAATCGCCAAAGTCGAAGTGCAAGGCAATCGTTATTTCGACGAGGCAACCATTCGTGAGCGCATGTCCACCATGGCCGCGACTTTCATCCGCTACCGGCACGGCCACTATAGCCGAAACGAAATGGATCGCGATCTGGAGGCTATCCGCGAGCTATATCGCAGCAACGGATTTCGCGACGTCCAGGTCACTTCCCGGGTGCTGGACGACTACAAAGGACATACCGCTCACATCGCGATCTTTATCGACATTAACGAAGGACCGCAGTGGTTTGTCTCAAAGCTCGAGTTCGAGGGCATTTCCGACGATTTTCGCGCCGCGCTGCTCTTGCTGTTGCACTCCACCGCCGGCCAGCCCTACAGTGAGTTGAACATCGCGAGCGATCGCGACGGCATCCTGGACTATTACTTCAACAGCGGCTATCCGCAGGCCAAGTTCGATTTCAAGTCCAAGCCGGCGGCCGAAGGCAATCAGATGGACCTCACCTTCATTGTGACGCCGGGACCGCGGATATACGTGCGCGACATACTGGTGGCGGGGCTGAAGCGGACGCAACCCGAGGTGGTCAGGGGCCGCATCAGCCTGGAACCTGGCGATCCGCTCTCCCAGAGCCAGATCAATCAAAGCCAGCGCCGGCTCTACGATCTCGGTATTTTCACCCGAGTGGACGACGCCATTCAAAATCCGGACGGCGACGAGCCCGACAAGTATGTTCTGTATTCGCTCGAAGAGGCCGGACGCTATTCCATGAATGTGGGCGTGGGCGCTGAGATCGGGAACATCGGCGGAAGCAGTACGTCGCTGGATTCACCCGCCGGAACCACCGGCTTCAGCCCGCGTTTTTCCTTCGGCATCAGCCGCTTGAATGTCCTCGGATTGGGGCACACCATCAGCCTGCAAACGCTGGTTTCCACACTGGAACAGCGGGCGCTGCTTACTTACGTGGCGCCGGAATTCTTAGGTAATCCCAAATGGAGCTGGCAGATCTCGGGATTGTTCGATCTCTCGAACGATATTCGTACCTTCGCATCCCAGCGGCAGGAAGGCTCGCTGCAATTTGCACAGAAGCTGTCACGCGCCAATACCATGCAATACCGCTATACCTATCGCGACGTAGATCTGTCGAAAGTGAAGATCAGCGCCGATCTGGTTCCGCTGCTCTCGCAACCGGTCCACGTCGGATTCCTTTCGATGGACTTCATTCAAGACAAGCGCGACGATCCTATCGACTCGCACCATGGCATGTACACCAGCATCGATCTGGCGCTGGCTTCCAACCTCTTTGGATCGCAAACCGGCTTTGGCCGCGTAGTCGCGCGCAATTCCACTTATTACTCGCTCACCAAATCCCTGGTGCTGGCGCGGACCACGGAGTTCGGCCTGATCGAGCGCTATGCTGGCCTGCCGGACATTCCGCTGGCGGAAAGGTTCTTCGGAGGCGGTACGTTCTCCAACCGCGCGTTCCCGGATTTCCAGGCCGGGCCGCGCGATCCCATCACCGGTTTCCCGGTAGGCGGCAACGCGCTGCTCATGAATACCATCGAGCTGCGGTTTCCGTTGATCGGCGATAACCTGGGCGGCGTGCTCTTCAACGACCTGGGCAATGTTTACTCCGCGGTGAATAAGATCAATTTGCAATTCCGGCAACCCAATCTCCAGGACTTCAACTACGCTGTCCAAGGCTTCGGCTTCGGGCTTCGTTATCGCACGCCGATTGGTCCGGTGCGCGTGGATTTTTCGTTCAGCCCCGACTCACCCCGCTTCTACGGCTGCCAAGGCTCCCTCAACCAGTTGATTTACTGCGACGTTCAGGGATCGAACGTGCCGCGGACGAACCAGCGGATCGACGTTTTCCAATTCCACTTTTCGCTCGGACAGGCGTTTTAATGCCGACCCTCGCCGCCTGCCTGTTGCTATCCGCTTGCCTGGGGCCGCTTTTCGCCGACATCATCGACCGCATCGCGATCACGGTTGGGAATCAAGTGATCACCGAGTCCCAAATCGACGAGGAGATCCGGATCACGGCCTTCCTGAACCGCGAAAAGCTGGATGTAAGTCCTGAGGCGAGGAAGCAGGCCGCCGGCCGATTGATCCAGCAGGCCCTGGTGAAGCGCGAAATGGATTTGAGCCATTACCCGATGCCGCAGGCGGGCGATGCCAGCGCCGCTGTGGCGGGTATCAAGGCCACCTATCCGAACCCATCCGATTTTGCCGCCGCGCTGGAGTCCTATGGCATGAGCGAAGCCGATCTCACGCGGCATCTGCTGTGGCAACTAACGCTGCTGCGCTTCATCGACTACCGCTTCCGGCCGGGCATTCAAATTCCCGACGCCGATGTGCAAACATATTATCGGCAGCAGGTTTCCGGCTGGGAACAACAAGGGATCAAGCCGATCCCGACCCTGGAAGATTCGCGCGACCAGATCGAGGAGATCCTCACGCAAAAACGAATCGATCAACTTCTGGACGGATGGATGGCGGATACTCGCAAGCTGGTGGCGGTGGCCTACCACGACCCGGCCATTGCCGAAAGCGACGCGGGTAAAGCGGCCGGCGATGCGGTTAAGACCGGTGACGCGATTAAAAAATGACGCGGCGCGTTAAATTTGTCGCGTGGACCTGCCTCGGCGCCGCCGGAGTCATCGTCGCGGTGTTGGCCGCCGGTGTTGTGGTGGCGCAATCCGAGTGGTTCAAGAACAAGGTTCGGGAAAAAATCGTCGAGGTGGCCGAACGCGCCACCGGCGGCCGTGTCGAAATCGGCAGGTTCTCCTATGACTGGCGGGATCTGACCGCCGAGGTTGCTCCCTTCGTCCTGCATGGCACGGAGCCGGCCTCCGCGCCGCCGTTGCTGCGCGCGGACCAGATCAAGATCCGGTTGCGGATTATCTCGCTCTTCGAGAAAAAAGTGGACATCGCGTCGCTGGTGTTTGAAAGCCCGCGCCTTTCTATCAGCGTCGCAGCGGACGGAACCACCAACGTTCCGCGGCCCAGGTTCTCTTCAAACGGCTTCTTCGAACAGCTTCTCGATCTCAAGGTGCAGCACATCGAGCTGCGCCACGGGCAGGCCAACTACAATTCCTGGAACGTCCCTCTCGACGCGGCGGGCGAGCAGTTGGAAGTTTCCCTGCGCTACGAAGCTCCCAGCCCGCGCAATAACGCCCCGCGCTACATCTGTGCCATTGCTTCCACCGATGCCCGGATTTCCTCGCCGAACTTGCAGGGTCCCGCCGAGTTCAGCGTGGATGCCCAGATCGCACTCGATAAGAATACGATTCAGGTTTTGTCGGTGAATCTGGTCTCCGGGGGAATGAAGCTGCGGGCGTCGGGCACCATCGGCGACCTTGCCGCGCCGCACTTGGAATTCGATCTAAGCGCCGCGCTTCCGATCAAAGAGCTGAGCAAAATGGTACGGCTGCCGATAGAGCCGCGCGGTAGCGTGGAGTTTCAGGGCCATGGCAGCGCCGGGGGCCCGGCCGTTGAGGGCAGAGCACTATACCGGCTCACCGGCACGCTCACGGGCCATGGGCTCGGCTACATTCACCAAGGCGTCGAGATTTCCAATATTTCCGTGGCGGCTTACGCCGATCTTAGTCCCAATAACATGCGTCTTGGGAAGCTGGATCTCTCCACGCCGAACGGCCGATTCCACGGAACGGCGCTGGTGGCAGGCTGGGAGCGCGTGACGCCTTCCACCAGCCCGCGCATAAGCGTGCAAGGCACAATCGACGGCGTCTCCATCGGCGAAGTTGGCCGTCTCGCGAGCAGGAACACGGGCGCTCTCAGCGCAACTCTGAGCGGTCCCTTGAAATTGGAAGGACTGCTGACCACCTCCGGCCTGGCCGGCGTCGTTACCAGCGCCGACCTCACGCTAAAACCGGGCGACGGTGGCCTGCCGGCTCAAGGCGCTCTGGCGCTAAGTTACGATCAGCGCACGGGCCAATTCTCACTGGGCGATTCGCGGATCGTTGTCGGATCGTCCGAAGCACGCCTGTCCGGGACGCTGGGCGGGACTTTGGCGCTGCAGTTGGTCTCCAGAAATCTGAATGACGTAATTCCCGTGCTGCGCGCCCTGGGAGCAAACCCTCCCGCCCGCTGGCCGCTGGAACTGCACGACGGCGTGGCGCACGTTGACGCGTCGATTACGGGATCGCTTGCGAGCGCCAGAGTCTCCGGAAAAGCCGATTTTGAAAAAGTGATACTGGCCGCCCAACAGGCCCACGAGTTGGAGCATCTGGTCACTACGTTCAACATCGATCAATCGGCGCTGAATCTGCTGACCGTCAGCGTTCAGCAAGGCAAGATGCGATTGGAAGGTCAAGGGCGCGCCGGCCTGCATAATTGGACGGTGGACGGGAACAGTCCCGTATCGGGGCTGGCTACGCTGCGATCGGCCGACCTGCAGACGGTGGCGTCCGAACTTGGAATGGCGGATCTTCCCGCCACTGGCGCGCTCTCGGCGACGGTGCGGATGAGCGGGTCGTTGGAATCGCCGCTGGTCAGCGGAAATGTCACGCTGGACGATCTCACCGCCTACGGCGAGCATTTCACCGCGGCGCGGGGCGCCGTCACCTTTACGTCCACGGCGCTCGAGCTATCGAATGGAGAAGCGCGCAACGGCGCGGGACGCGTGACAGTAAGCGGCGGCTACAATCATCCGGCCAACGATTGGAAAGACGGTTCGCTGCGCTTCGACATAGCTACCAGCGGTGTCGATCTGTCCCAGATCAAGCACGTGCAGGATTTCCAAAACGGGCTGGGCGGCCGGCTCGAGCTGAAAGCGGACGGAGCGGCTAAAGTCGTCAACGGCCTGGTGGATCTGACGTCGCTCAACGGCCAGCTCTCGGTGCGCAACGCGATGCTGGACGGCCGCACCTACGGCAATCTGGATGTAACGGCGGCCACCCGGCTGCCGGTCCTCACGCTCAGCGCGGTTGCGACTGTCGAGAATTATCAAATCCGCGGGAGCGGCGAATGGCGCATGGAAGGCGACTACAGCGGCCGCGCCCAGATCCAAATACCGCGCATCTCGTTTGCCACGCTCCACGATCTCTCGCCGGGTCCGCATGTGCGCAAGGACCTTCCCTTCGGCGGATTCGTGGAGGGTGACGCGGTGATCACGGGCCGGCTCAATCAGCCGTCCCAAATGAAGGCGGACGTGACGCTTTCCACGGTTCAATTCAACCCCAGCCCCAGCACGCGGCCGCTGGGGGGCGTCCAGCTGCAAGATCTAGTGCTGAAAAACGCGCAACCCATCCACTTCCAAGCCACCGGCGGCATCATCGACTTTGGCCACGCCAGCTTCATCGGCAAGGACACCACCATCGACGCGTCCGGGCGCCTGGCGCTCAACTCGAAAACTCCCTGGGATCTGACCATTCAGGGCCGCGTCAATTTCTCCGTTCTGGAGCTCTTCAATCCGGACCTGCTTGGTTCCGGCGCGTCGGAGTTGAACGTCACCATCCGCGGACCTCTTCTGGAGCCCCAGGTGGCGGGGCGTCTGGAGCTGCGCAATGCTTCCTTGTTCCTGCGCGATGTTCCGAACGGCATCGATCAAGCCAACGGTCTGATCCTGTTCGACCGCAATCGCGCCACCGTGCAGAACCTGACCGCGCAGTCGGGCGGCGGCGAGATTCAGTTTGAAAGCGGCAGCTTCGTCGGGTTTCGCGGGGCCGCGCTGGTGTATCGTTTGCAAGCCGCGGCGCACAATGTCCGCTACCGCTCCGGAGACGGGGTGAGCCTGACGATGGATGGCTCCATGGCTTTGGTGGGCACGTCCGAGAACAGCGTCCTATCGGGATCGGTTTCGGTTACGCGCGCCGTGTTCAATCCGCGGGCTGACCTGGGGGCTATGCTGGCATCCACCGCCAAGCCGGTGGCCGAGAACAATCCGAATGATTACCTGAGTGGGGTCCAATTCGACGTTCATGTCGTCACCGCCAGGACGCTGGAGGTGGAGACTTCGCTCACGCGCAATATCCAGGCGGACGCCGACGTGCGCTTGCGCGGCACGCCCGACCGGCCAGTGCTGCTGGGCCAGATCACCGTCAACTCCGGCCAGATGGAGTTCTTCGGCAACAAGTACAGCATCAATCGCGGCGAAATCACGTTCGACAATCCGGCCAAAATCGAGCCCAACATTAATATGGACCTGTCCACCGTGGTGCGCGGGATTACGGTGGATATAACGTTTTCGGGCTCTCTGAACAAACTGAACTTTTCCTATCGTTCCGATCCGCCGCTGCAAGCGTCCGACATCATCGCGCTGCTGGCGGTGGGCCGGACTCCCGCCGCGGCTGGTCCCTTGGCGTCTCCGCAAGCTGTGAATAATTTGAACAGCAGCTATCTCGGATTGGGCGACAATTCCCTAACGTCCCAGGCCATCGCGCCCAACTCGGGGCGTCTGCAGAAATTCTTCGGCGTCAGCCATATCAAGATCGATCCACAACTGACCGACATCACCATCGTTCCGCAAGCCCGGCTCACCATGGAGCAGCAGGTCTCTTCCAACATCACGCTCACCTATATCACCAATCTCGCGGTGGCCAATCAACAGATCGTTCGCATCGAGTGGGATTTCAACAAGAAGTGGGCCGCAGTGGCGTTGCGCGATGAAAATGGCGCCTTCAGCATCGACCTTCAGTACCGCAAGCGCTTCAAGTAGGCCGCGATGCGACTGCGTAAGGTCCAGGGAAAACTCAAGGTGGAACACAGCATTCTGGATGGGCTGCGCCAGGTGCTGGAAAGCCTGCTCACAGGAAACGCTGAAATACGATCGGTCATTCCCGGGGTGATTCGCCCGGTGCGCGACGCCAAGGGAGAAGTCAGAATCCACGTAACGGTCCCGACCAGCAATGGTTGGAAGGCCATCGCACTCAGCGCCGGGGCGCGCCAGGAGCTGTTCATCAGTACCAGTTTTTCCAAGGATCAGTTGGAGCAGGCTCTTCGCGGCGTCGAGCGCTGCGCCAGCGGTGCCTGAGCAAGTACTAAAGCGATTCACCTCAGGTCCCAGGCGAAAACTCGTACATAGCGCTTCGCATCACCTTAACTGACGCTACCGCGCTAACGTTACCTCCCGTTCTGGCCGATGAGACATAAGAATCCCGTGAATTATAGGTCGGTACTCTTGGAAATTCAGTGAAAATTCTGATCGCGGACGATAGCGTTGTATCGCGGCATTTGTTGGAAGCCACATTGCGCAAGTGGGGTTATGAGGTGCAGGTGGCCTGCGACGGGGCCGAGGCTTTGCAGATTCTGGAACGCGAAGATGCGCCGGCGCTCATCATTCTGGACTGGATGATGCCGGGAATGACCGGCCTGGAGGTTTGCCGCCGGATCCGGGAGCGTGGCAGCGAGCCGTACATTTACATTCTGCTGCTCACTTCCAAAAGCCAGAAGGAAGATTTGATTGAAGGCATGGACGCCGGTGCGGACGACTACATCGCCAAGCCGTTCGACCAAAACGAGCTGCAAGTCCGCCTGCGTGCTGGGACCCGGCTGGTGGACCTGCAGGCCCAGTTGCTTTCAGCGCGGGAGGCCCTGCGCGAACAAGCCACCCGGGACTCGTTGACGCGCCTGTGGAACCGAAGTTCGATCATCGAATCGCTGACGCGCGAGCTGGCGCGGGCAGAGCGCGAAGCTTCTCCGCTGGGCGTCGTGATCGTGGATCTGGACCACTTCAAAAACATCAACGACAATCACGGACACCCGGCTGGAGACGCAGTGCTGCGCGAGGCCGCCCGGCGGATGCAAAGCAGCGTCCGGCAGTATGACTTCGTCGGCCGTTATGGCGGCGAGGAATTTCTCATTCTGCTGACCAACTGCGGTGAGGCGGAGAGCTTCTCGCAGGCCGAGCGTTTGCGCAAGCAGCTAGCCCAGAACGACATCTGCTTCAATGGCACGTCGTTGCGGATCACGGCCAGCTTCGGCGTCACCGCCGCCCTGCCAGGCGAAGCCTGGACCGCGGAAGGGCTCATCCGCAAGGCTGACGAAGCGCTCTACGTCGCGAAAAACTCCGGCCGCAACCGCGTGGAGATTTTGTCGTATAGCTCCGAGCCGGTGCCTGCTGTATCGCCCGTGGAAAGCTGTGGTCGTCAGCTAGTAGTCTAATAGCCTTAATGTCTCTGAGCGACTTGGAAATGGCTCAACGAGTTGGCATAACTCGATAGGCCCTTATACAGCGCTTCGGCCGTGCGCTGGCGATAGTCCTCGCGCCGCATGACGCTCTCGTCGTGCGCGTTGCTGATGAACCCGATCTCAGCCAGCACGGAAGGCATGGAAGCCCCAATCAGCACCACAAAGGGCGCTTTCTTTACGCCGCGATCCTTGGACCGGCTATCGGCTGTTCGCGCCGACAAGCGTGTAGAGCGCGGATTGCACGCGGGTGGCAAACTCGCGCGACTCTTCCACTTTGTCCTTCAGCGCGATCTTCTGCAGCAGCTCCTGCAGTTCGTAAATGCTCATCTGTGAGCCGGCGTTTTCACGCGCCGCCACGTCCAGCGCGCTCTTCGATGTGGTGAAGTTCAAATAGAACGTTTCCACGCCCGCGGCGCGTGCGCAACGGGGACGAGTTGGCGTGGATCGACAGAAACAGGTCGGCCTTGGCTTCGTTTGCGATTTCGGTGCGCCGCTCCAGGGGAATGAAGGTGTCGTCGGAGCGCGTGTAGATCACCTCGCTCCCCATCCTGTCCTGGATCAGGCGGCCCAAACGCTGGCTACATCCAACACCAGATCCTTTTCGCGCAACCCCGCCGGTCCGATGGTGCCGGTATCGTGGCCGCCGTGTCCCGGATCGAGCACCACGCGCCCAACCTTGAGCCCCAGCACGCGAATCATGGAGCGCTCTCCGGTGGAGTTGCGCTTGGCAGGCAGCGCGACGTCGGCGCGAGGGCTCGGGATGGGTGAAGCTAAAGGCGTGGCTGGAGTCAAAGGCGTGGCCGCCGGAGTCAAAATGGCTGCCGGAGTCAAAGTAGAAGGAACCGGCGCCGTCCATGTAGCCAGCACGCCACCACCATGGGCAGTGACATCTGCGGGAGCGGGGGCGGGTTTCGGTGTCAATACCGGAGGTGGATCGAGCGCGGCTTCCTGCGCGCGCACGGGCGCCGCGGAGGGTCGGGTCGGCGGAGGCGGGAACTGGCGATGTTCCGCCGGCTTCGGCGCGGGCGTTGGCTCCGCCAGTGCCGGCGTCTGAAGCGACGCCGGTGGCGTCTTAACAGATGCTGCAAGCGTTTCAACCGAGGCCGGAGGCGTCTGAAGCAATGCCGGAGGCGTTTTCACTGGCGCTTTGGCGGGTTCGGTTGTTTTGTCGCCTCGAGCCCGAAGTTCGATGATCAGCCGATCGGGATTTTCCAAACGCGAAGTGGTTGCCTCCACCGAGGTCTCCAAGTCCAAAACCACGCGCGTGACGTTATGCTGCGGCTCGGCTACCCGAATTTGTTTGACAAACCGGTCGGAGACTGGAATCACCGTCAGCGACTTATGGGTCAAAGTGGGCTTGGTGCCGGCCAGATCGTAAAAGATCCGGTCGGGATTCTCCAGATGATCGGTCTTCACCTGAAAATCGCCGTCGGTTTGAATCGCGATGCGTGTCACTGCGCCGAGCGACCAAAAGCGGACCGCGGTGACGTGGTGCGCATCCGGGAGATCCGCGGCGACCACACCGGTAATGGCCAGGAGAAGTAGAGCCGCTCCGCGCCGCCAGGCTGGTCGACACACCGATTCGCCCGCTGCTTCCGGGGGAGGTGTAGCATGGGCGTCCTACCGGGTTGCGATGTGCAGCTTACCCTCTGGATCGACATACGCAAGAATGTGCTTCGGCGCCTCTTCAGCCGCCTTCAGCTCCTCGGCATTCTTCGCTTCGTTCTTGGCCTGATTCTCCTTGGCTTGGCTGTCCTGACCGGCCGCGCGCTTGGCCTGGCCGTATTTCTTGCCGACTTTGGCGACGTAGTCGATGGTTTCCGGGTACGGCGGCACGTCGCGGTATTTCGACACCGCCTTTTCGCCCGCATTGTACGCCGCGATCGCCAGCCGGTCGTCCTGGAACGTGTCCTGCAAAAACTTGAGGTAGCGGACGCCCGCTTCGATATTCTGCTTCGGATCGAAACTGTCCGTCACGCCGAAGCGCTGCGCGGTGGCGGGCATCAGTTGCATCAGCCCCTGCGCGCCCTTGGGTGAAACCGCAAACGGATTGTAATTGCTCTCCACCTGGATCACGGAATCCACCAGCAAAGGATTCACGTCGAAACTTTTGGCCGCCTGGTCAATCAAGCCGCGCACGTCGAGATTCGCCGGCCGGGCGCCCGGCGCCACTATCAAGCTCCGCACCAGCTTGCCCGTTCGCGTGTCCACTTTCACTACCCAAACTTCGCGAGGCCCTTCCGCTTGGAGGCCGGCCGCCGCCAGAGTTCCCAGAACCGAAGCCGCGATAATAAGTTGCAAACAAAATCGCATCCGTTTGTTCTATCCGATTATAACCGGATTGCCTCCATCCGCAAGTCGATCCATCTTTCGTAACTCGGCCGTCTTTTCGCTTCGGAAGGTCGCATGGCAAAAGCTAATGCTATTATTCTCTCATGCAAGCCTCCGGGTTTGTGCTGGCGGGCGGCGGAAGCACGCGCATGGGCCGGAACAAGGCTTTGCTGCCCCTGCACGGAAGCACCCTGGTGGAGCATGTGGCCGGAATTGTCCGCGAAGCAGCGGGCTCGGTGACTTTGATCGGCAATCCCGTCCAACTCGGCCATCTCGGCTTGCCCGTAGTGGCGGACATACTGCCGGCCTCGGGTCCGGCCGAGTGGGATCTACACCGCTTTGACCATCACGTCCAGCGACTGGAATCTGATCGTGGGATGCGACATGCCCGCCCTCACTTGCGACATCTTGCTCGATCTGCTGCGCCGCGCCGCTGCGGTGTCGAACCCAATCGATTGTCTGGCAGCCACCGGACCGGACGGCGAGCCTGAGCCTCTGTGCGCCGTCTACCATCGCCGCTGCCTGCCGGCTGTGACGCGTGCGATTCGAGAGAAGCGATTTAAAATGAAGCAGTTACTGGCGGAACTCGACACAGTTTTGATGCCCGTTGATCCGGCCGCCGTCGCCAACGTCAATACGCTTGCCGAATGGGCCGAATTCGAAGCCAAACTCTCATGACGCCGACCGAAAAGCTCAACTACATCGAGTTTCGTCACGTGTATAAGACGTTCGATCGACCCGTTTTAGTCGACGCCAGCTTTTATGCGGCCGCGGGCGAAACGCTTGCCATCATTGGGCGGAGCGGCGTGGGCAAGTCCGTCAGCCTGGGGCACATCATGGGCTTTATCAAGCCCGATCAGGGCCAGATCTTTGTGGCCTATCAGGACATCACCAACTACACCGAGGCCGAGCTGCGGGAAATCCGCAAAAAGGTCACCATGGTGTTTCAGAGCGGAGCGCTTTTCGACTCGCTGACCGTGGGCGAAAACATTTTGTTCTCGCTCGAGCTCCGCAGCGACTATGACGCGCACAATAAGGAAGACGTCGTCGACGGGCTGCTCTCCATGGTTGACATGCTGCAATTCAAGGACGCTTATCCGGCCGATCTTTCCACCGGATACAAACGCGCGGTGGCGATCGCGAGAGCCTTGGCGGCGCAGCCCGAGTGCATCCTCTATGACGAGCCCACCACCATGGTGGATCCCATCATGTCGAATACCCTGAGCGAGCTGATGCTCAAGCTGAAGCGCGAGCTAAGGCTGACCGCGGTGGTGGTGACGCACGATCTGGAGCTGATGCGCAAGGTGGCCGATAGCGTGGTGGTTCTGTATCAGGGGCAGGCGATTTACTTCGGGCCGGTGGCGGGTTTAGAGAAATCCGAGCATCCGCATATCAAGGCGTTTCTCGCGATGGACCGCGTGGAGCTGGTGACGGGCGGCGTCGACTGAACCGCGTGTGTAGCAAGCGGCACGGCGGATTATTTCTTTTGGAAATCCAGCGCCGCCGAATTCATGCAGTAGCGCTGATGCGTGGGCCGGGGTCCATCGTCGAACAGGTGGCCCAGGTGCGCGTCGCATTTCGCGCATAACACCTCGACGCGCCGCATGCCGTGGCTGGTGTCGGTCTCGGTCTTGATGCTTCCGGGCCCAATGGGTGCCCAGAAGCTCGGCCAGCCGGTTCCCGAATCGTATTTCGCGTCGGACTTGAACAAGGACGTCCCGCAGCAGACGCAGCGATAGACGCCGGGCTCGTGATTGTCCCAATATTTGCCCGTGAACGCCGGCTCGGTGCCTTTGTGGCGCGTCACGGCGTATTGATCGGGCGTCAATTGCTTGCGCCACTCGTCATCGCTCTTCTTGATTTCGGACATGTTGGGTTAATGCAAGTACTTGGTTGTCCGTTAATGCTGTATCGTCACGATAGGCTGCGACGCAGCCAGCACCGCTTCGGCTTCCTCCGCCGTGAACTGTTCGGTCTTGGCCGAGTGGTTCATGGAGCAAAACTTGGGACCGCACATGGAACAGAAGGCCGCGTCCTTGAAGCCTTCCTGCGGCAGGGTTTCATCGTGCATGGCTTCGGCCGTTTCGGGATCGAGAGACAGTTCGAACTGCCGCCGCCAATCGAATTTATAGCGTGCCCGAGACAGCTCGTCGTCGCGATCGCGTGCACCCGGCCGGTGACGCGCAATATCGGCCGCATGGGCGGCGATCTTGTATGCGATGATGCCTTGCTTCACGTCCTCGCGGTTCGGCAGTCCCAGGTGCTCCTTGGGTGTCACATAGCACAACATGGATGCGCCGTACCAGCCGATCATGGCCGCGCCGATAGCCGAAGTGATGTGGTCGTAGCCTGGAGCGAAGTCCGTCACGAGTGGTCCCAGCGTGTAGAAGGGCGCCTCGTTGCACATCTCCACTTCCTTCTCCACTTGCATTTGAATCTGGTCCATCGGAATGTGGCCGGGGCCTTCGATCATCACCTGGACGTCGTATCCCCAGGCCTTCCTGGTCAATTCACCCAGGGTCTTTAGCTCGGCGAACTGCGCGGCGTCGCTGGCATCGGCCACGCAGCCCGGCCGCAATCCGTCGCCCAGCGAAAAGCTGACGTCGTGCTTCTGGAAAATCTTGCAAATCTCATCGAAGTGCTCGTACAGGAAATTCTGTTTATGATTCTTGACCATCCATTCGGCGAGGATGGCACCGCCGCGGCTCACGATGCCGGTGATGCGCTTGGTGGTGAGCGGAACGTACTGCACCAGCACGCCGGCGTGAATGGTCATGTAATCCACGCCCTGCTCGGCCTGCTCCTCGATCACTTCCAGCATCACGTTGATGTTCAAATCCTCCACGCGTCGGACGCGGCCCAGCGCTTCATAGATGGGCACCGTGCCCACCGGAATCGGCGATGCGTCGATGATGGCTTTCCGGATGCGCGGGATATCGCCGCCGGTGGAAAGATCCATGATGGTGTCGGCGCCATACTTCACCGCGTAGTGGAGTTTCGCGACTTCTTCGTCGATGTTCGACGTAGTGGACGAGTTTCCGATGTTGGCGTTGATCTTGCAGCTGGACGCCACACCGATGCACATCGGCTCCAGGTTGGTGTGATGGATGTTGGCCGGAATGATCATGCGGCCCCGCGCGACTTCGGATCGGATCAACTCCGGGGTCACATGCTCGCGCTTGGCGATATATTCCATTTCCTGGGTAACGGCATCGCGCCGCGCGTAATGTATCTGGGTCCGGATGGGATCGTTCAATCGGGGGGAAATCCATGAGCTGCGCATACCGGCCATTTTAGCGCAGTAATCCAGACCGGCTCGCGTGAATGCTAAACCAGCTCGATGGACACGCGGCGTCCGACGATCGCCGCCGCCCGCTGCAGGCTCGAAAGCGTGATGTCGTTTTTCGGATCGAGGATCCGGTCAACCTGGGTACGGCTGGTCTTGAGTAGCGCGGCCATTTTGTTCTTGGAGATTTTCTGTTTCTTCATGGCCTCGGCAAGCTGCCAAGCGACAACCTCCTTGATCGCCTGTGCCTGCGCTTCCTCAAAGATGCCCTCTTCCTTGAGGAAGTCATCGATGCTCGATCCCATGTGCTTCTTGCTCATTGTTCCAACTCCTTCTTGCGTTTTCGCGCCAATGCCAAATCATCGTCGGGCGTTGTGCGCGTTTTCTTGATAAACCCATGCAGCGCGACCAGATGCTCGCGATAAAGGCAGAGCAGCACGCGCGCCGTCCGCTTCGTCGGCAGATCCGTCCGGACTTCCCACAATCCGTTTCCCAACGGGCGGCACAGCGGCATCCCTACCGGCCATCGCCATTGTGCGCGCAATAAGTCCTTCCCGATGGCTTGGCGCTCCGCCTCCGGTAGCTCATTCAGCCACTCCCGTACGGGCTCGCTTCCTGGCCTGGGGCGGTAAAAAATCAATGGGATTTTTGACGCTGTAGGTCCTCCGCCATCCTGCACCTTATATGGTACTAGTGTACCGCAAAATGTACAGGTGACTGGCTCTCTCGCGCCTTCCCATCGCTATCATGAAGGTTCCGCATGTCCGTCCTCATCGTCGATAACTACGATTCGTTCACCTACAACCTGGTGGACGCTGTCGCTATGATCAGCGGTTCGGCGCCGATCGTGATCCGCAATGACGTGACGTGGGAGCAACTCCGCCGCCTGAAATTCGACAGCGTCATCATCTCGCCCGGTCCAGGCCGCCCGGAGAATCCGCGCGACTTCGGTATTTCGGCCCGGCTCATCGCCGCAGCGGCCGAAGGGAATTTCCCGCTGCTCGGGGTCTGCTTGGGACATCAAGGCATCGCTCGACACTTTGGAGGCGCTGTCATTCGGGCATCCGAGCCGGTGCACGGACGCCCCGCTGTGATTCTGCACGATGGCGACGAGTTGTTCGCGGGCGTCCCCGAGCGATTCAGCGCCATTCGCTACCATTCGCTGATCGTCGGCGAACCGCTGCCGCCGGAGTTGAGGAAGATCGCGTGGACCGCCGACGGCGTTGTGATGGCCTTGCGACACGTCACTCGTCCCATCTGGGGCGTGCAGTTCCATCCGGAATCGATTTGCACTCAGTATGGCGAAGCGATTTTGAGGAATTTTTTAAGACCGGTAACGGCGCGCCGCACGATATACGTCCACGCGCGGGAAATTCCGCTGCCCGCCGCGCCCGAAACGCTGTTCCGCGGCCTTTTCGCGCACGAGCGCTACGCCTTCTGGCTCGACAGCTCGCTAGTCTCCGACGACAGCCGCTTTTCGTACATGGGTGCCGCTACTGAACTACTCCGTGCGCCCTTCCTCGATTCGCTTGATCGCGAGCTGCGCGGCCTGGTGGTCCACTCGCCTTCGCTTCCGTTCCAATTCACAGGAGGCTACGTCGGCTATCTGGGCTACGAGCTCAAATCGGAATGCGGCGCACCCGGGAAGCATCGCTCGCCGTTTCCCGACGCATGTCTGCTGCGCGTGGATCGATTCCTGGCCATCGATCATGCCGAAAACAAGCTGTGGCTGGTGTCTTGCGGCGACCCGGATGAAGAAATGGAAAGACGCATTGCCGCCTTGGAAGACCGCCCACCGGTTTCGCCGGCGTCCACTCTCCCGCAATTCACGCCCCCGCAATTCACGCCATCCGTGGATCGTGAAAATTACCTCGGCCTCATCGCCGCCTGCCGATCGCGCATCGCCGCCGGCGAGAGCTACGAGATCTGTTTGACGAATCAATTGCGCGCTGCGACGGATGCCTCCCCGCTCGCCTATTACGAAGCGCTGCGCAAGTTGAACCCCGCGCCGCACTCGGCGTTCCTGCACCTTGGTAACATCGACGTCGCCTGCTCGTCGCCCGAGCGTTTCCTGCGTATTGATGCCGAGGGCAACGTTGAATCGCGGCCTATCAAAGGGACCATTCGAAGAGGAAGCACGCCGGAGGAAGACGCCGCCCTGCGCGCCGCGCTCGCCTCGAGCGAAAAGGACCGTGCCGAAAACCTCATGATCGTCGACCTCACGCGCAACGATCTTTCCCGCGTCTGCCGCGCCGGCAGCGTTCACGTCCCGCAAATGATGCAAGTGGAAACCTATGCCACCGTGCATCAGCTTGTAAGCACCATCACCGGGAAGCTGGCTCCCGGCGCGACTGCGGTCGATTGCATCCGGGCGGCCTTTCCGGGCGGTTCCATGACCGGCGCACCTAAGCTTCGCACGCTTGAAATCCTGGACGAGCTGGAACCGGAAGCGCGCGGCATCTACTCCGGCAGCATCGGCTATATCGGCTACAACGGGTCCGCCGACCTAAACATCGTGATTCGCACCGCCGTGTTCCATGCCGGCCTGGCGAGCATCGGAGTGGGCGGCGCCATCGTCTATCAGTCCGATGCCGAGGACGAGTGGGACGAAATGCTGCTCAAGGCTCAGGCGCTGCTGCGCGCGTTTCCGGCCGGGTTATTATGAGTGCTATGTCCACCGCTTCTACGGTCCCCGTTGCACCGGGCCATGACGAAACCGCCGCTCTCGACCGCATCCGCGCGCTGGAAAGCGAGTATTTGCTCCAGAATTACGCCCGCTATCCGCTGGTTCTCGATCGCGGCAAGGGCTGCTACGTTTTCGATCCCTCCGGTAAGCGCTATCTGGATTTCATCACCGGTATCGGCGTCAACGCGCTAGGCCACGCGCACCCGCGCCTGGTGAAGGTGATCCGCGAGCAGGCCGGCCGCCTGCTGCACTCTTCGAATTTGTACTACAACGCGTACCAAGGTCCTCTCGCCGAGCGCCTGGCGAAAGTCAGCGGCCTGCATCGCACGTTCTTTTGCAATTCCGGCGCCGAGTCCATGGAAGGCGCGCTCAAAATGGCGCGCGCTCACGGGCGCAAGATCCATCCGGACAAATACGAAATCGTCTCGCTGAACAATTCGTTTCACGGGCGCACGCTGGGCGCGCTGTCCATCACCGGGCAAGAAAAATACCGCGTGGATTTCGAGCCGCTGCTTCCTGGCGCGCGCTTCGTTCCGCTCAACGACGAGGTGGCCCTGGAACAAGTGGTCAGCGATAAGACGGCCGGCATCGTGATCGAACTGATTCAAGGCGAGGGCGGTATCTTCCCGATGTCTGCCGAGTACGTTCGCAAAGCGCGCGAGCTAGCCGACCGCTACAATGCGCTGCTGGTGTTCGACGAAATCCAATGCGGCGTGGGCCGCGTGGGCAGGCACTTCGCCTATCAACTTTTAGACCCTATCGTGCTGCCTGACATCATGACAGCCGCGAAGCCCCTGGCCTGCGGCATCCCGATGGGCGTGATTGTCGCCAACGACCGGGCCGCGCAATCCATCGGCTCCGGCATGCACGGCTCTACCTTCGGCGGCGGACCGCTAGCCTGCCGCGTGGCCATCGAATTCATGGATATTCTCGACGGGCTGCTGCCTCACATCGAAGAAATGGGCCGTTACTTCCACGCCAAGCTCGTGCAGTTGCAGAAGCAGTTCTCCTTCATCCGCGAGGTTCGCGGCCAAGGCCTCATGATCGGGGTGGAGCTGAGCTTCCCGGGCAAGCAGCTGGTTCTGGATGCCATGGAGCAGGGGCTGCTCATCAACTGCACGCATGAGAACGTGCTGCGCTTCCTACCGCCTTACATCTCGACGGAGAAGGAAATCGACCGCGCAGTTAAGATTCTCACACGCGTTTTCAAGCTCGCTTCCAAACGTGGCGACGGTAAGTGAGTGGGACGACCGTTATCGTGCCGGCCAGTATGCCGCGCCGATAATATTGACAGGCCCATTCCGCTCGTCCTGGAATTCACCCAGGCGCTGACACCGGGCGTCGCGGCTCGATCTTGCTTGCGGGCCCTGGACGCAATGCCATCTATCTCGCCGAGCGTGGCTGGAGTGTCACAGCCGTCGACGCTTCACCGGTCGCCATCGACCTGCTGCGCCGAAGTAATCCTTCCATCGATGCGCATCTCGCCAACCTGGAGAGTGGTGAATTCATCATTGCGCCCGAGAGCCTTGACCTGATTCTGTCCTGCTATTATCTGCAACGCAGTTTGATTCCACGGATGAAGTCGGCTCTGCGGCCCGGCGGCATGCTGATCATGGTTGTGCTCCTAGCCGGCGCCGATCAGCCGCTGGGCACTCCCACGCGCGCTTACCCAGGTGAGCTACGGGCGCTTTTCCCGGACTGGCGCGTCTTGCATTACCGCGAGGGCGACACCGGCGAATCCGGGCATCGGCATGCGGTCGCCGAGCTGGTGGCGCAGAAGACTTAAGATAGTGCTGGGAGCGCGGCCGGTGGTGGGGCACTCGATGGCACGGGGCCCCGGGGTTGGTTCCGTTCGCCTCCCAGCGTCGAAGTATTAGCAGTTTTGTCACCATTAGAAAACGCTACGTAACCTCATGATTTTGTGTGGAGGCAAGCAATCCGAATCGTACATTGGCTAACCTAAAAGATAGTGGCCCGCGATCCAACTAAGGTTGAATACAGACTTGCGTTCGCATCTCCCATCGATGTGGACACTGCCAACAACCTGAGATCACGAATTGCAGAGGTCCTTGAGCGATCGGACTTCGGCGCCCTGACGATTCTGTTTTCGAGCGAGGGCGGAAGCTGCGATCAATCGCTAGCTCTGTATAACTACATCTCGACATTACCCGTGCGTGTCCGGATGCATGCCATTGGACATGTCGGCAGCGCCTCAGTCCCGATTTTCCTGGCATCGCGGCAACGTAGCTGTGCTCGTCACGCCCGATTCTTCTTTCACGAGTACGACTGGACCTTTGAGGGTCCCCAAACGCTCCGCCGCATTACGGAGGCGGTTGAGCGCTTGACCAACGATATTGAGATTGCTAAAGACATTATCAAGGCGAGTACAAAGGCGGGCTCCGATGTTCTCAATGCATTGGACGGGACGGCCGCCCCCAAAGTTCTGGAGCCGGAAGAGGCTAAGGCGCTAGGCGTCGTCAGTGAGATTTGCGACTTGAGCGACGTTGGCGGGGACGGAATGGCGGTCGTCGTTTGGACTGCCTAAACCTTCTGACCCGCTACCCCCACCCAATGGTATAATTATTCAAGACGATGAATAAATATAAGATCGGCGTCGCCGGCTTCACCGGCTATAGCGGTGCCGAACTGGTCCGCCTCCTTGACGCCCACCCCCATGCTGACGCCGTCCTTCTGGAACATCGCCAGGATTCCGGCGGGCGCCCCCAGCCTCTGGACCATCCGCAGCCTCGCCGCATTCCCTGCACTCGGGACGCTGTTCGAGCCGAAGGCTTGGACGTGGTCTTCCTCGCCACTCCGGCCGCTGTTTCCATGGAACTTGCGCCCGCCATGCTCGACGCCGGCGCAAAAGTCATCGATCTCAGCGGGGCTTTCCGACTGCACGACGCCACTACCTACCAACGCTGGTACAAAGAAGAGCACACCGCGCCCGGCCTCTTTGCCGAAGCCGTCTACGGGCTTCCCGAATTCTGCCGGGAGCGGATTCGCGGCGCGCGCCTGATCGCGAATCCCGGTTGCTATCCCACCGCCGCCAATCTCGCCATCCAACCGCTGATCGCCGCTGGAGCGATCGATCGCGCCGCCGGAATCATCTGCGACGCCAAGTCGGGTGTGAGCGGCGCCGGGCGCAAGGCTAGCCTCAGCACCAGCTTCTGCGAAGTCACCGGGAATTTCTCGATCTATTCGGTGCTCGATCACCGCCACGTGCCCGAGGTCCTGATGGTCTCCGGTCTGGATGAGCCCGAGTTCAGTTTCACCGCTCACCTGCTTCCCATCGATCGCGGAATTCTGGAAACCATTTACGTGCGCACGCGCGATATCAAAACCGGCGAGCAATTGCTCGACATTTACCGCCGCCGGTACCAATCCGAGAAATTCGTGCGACTTTATACGCTCGGCAGCCTGCCGGATGTCGGGGCCGTCAACCGCACGAACTTCTGCGACATCGGACTCAAGTTCGACGCGGGCACGGGACGGGCGGTTATCGTCAGCGCCATCGACAATCTGGTGAAGGGCGCCGCCGGCCAAGCCATCCAAAACATGAATCTGATGCTCGGCTGCGAGGAAACGGCTGGTTTGCTATGAGGATGTTGTGAAGGCGCTCATCAAACTCGGCGGCACTTTGTTGGACACGGCGGAATCGCGGCGCCGGCTGGCCGCGGAAATCGCCCAGGCCTTCCAGGACGGTCTCGAAGCGGTCATCGTTCACGGCGGCGGCAAGCAGATGACGCGTTACCTCTCCGATCGCGGCGTCGAGAGCCGCTTCGTCAATGGCCTGCGAGTTACCACGCCCGAGGTGCTGGACGCCGTGCTGAAAGTGCTGGCGGGTTCGGTAAATCAGGAATTGGTAGCGGCGTTTATTGCCAGCGGCATTCCCGCGATTGGGCTCAGCGGAATGGATGCGCTGCTCACCGAAGCACGGCCTATGGGTGAGGACCTCGGCTTTGTTGGAAAACCGGTCCGCTCCGATCCACGGCTCCTGCACACGCTCATTGAGTTTAAATATCTGCCGGTTATCGCCTGCGTGGCGGGCGATCGTCAAGGCAATTTCTTCAACGTCAATGCCGATCAAATGGCCGTGTCGGTTGCGGCAGCGCTCAAGGTGGACAAACTCCTGTTTTTGACCGACGTGGATGGCGTCCGCGGCCAGGATAATCAGATCCGCCCGGCTTTAAACTCGGATGAATGCCGCCGTCTTATCGAAAATGGCGTCGCCACCGGCGGCATGCGAGCCAAGCTGGAGTCCGCTTCCGAGGCCCTGGCAGCGGGCATCCCAGAGGTTGTCATCGCACCCGGCGCCTCGCCCGATATCGTGGCCAAGCTGCTGGCGGGCGTTGAAATCGGCACCCGATTAATTAATCAAATGAAGGCTGCGCCGTATGCTTAGCTCCATTTCGCCAGAGCCCGTACTGGAAAGTACAGAACCCCAGACGGTTCGCAAAGCCACGCTGCGCGACATTCCCGCGGTGCTCCAGTTGATCAACGGCTACGCGGCTCAAGGCATCATGCTGCCGCGAACCGAGTTCGAAATGTCGGAAAATATCCGCGATTTCACGGTTGCGTACGCCGGTCCGCGACTGCTGGGATGCGGCGCGCTCCACTTCTACACTCCGGTCTCGGGAGAGGTCAGATCGCTCGCGGTCTCCCCAGCCAGCAAGCAAACCGGTATTGGACGACTTTTGGTCGAAGCGCTCGCGGACGAAGCTATTCATAACGGTCTGCATTCGATATTCGCGTTCACATATGTGCCCGATTTCTTTCGCAAGCTGGGCTTCCACCAGGTGGATCGTGGCCTGCTGCCTCTCAAGGTCTGGAAAGACTGCCTCTCCTGCACGAAGTTCGAGTGTTGCGACGAAATTGCTGTAGTCAAAGCCCTTACAGACGATCCGTTACTACCAGTACCTGTCGATTTCTCCGCCGAGCTCGTCCAATTGCCTCATCCGAAGCGCGCCAGAATATAATTTGATAGCGCGGATAGTTTTTTCATAAAAAAGCGTCTTTGTCTGAGAGTTTTCCCTGTATTTATCACTTGGGCTGTGTATAATTTGAGGGACACTTGACAGAACTTGGGAGGAATCACAAGTCGTATGAAGGCGCAGACCATCGACGTCAAGCAAGCAACCGGAAGAATTCTTTGCTGCACCATATTTCGGGCCGGCGGGAAGAAATTGCTCGCCAAGGGCCACATGATCAGCGAGGAAGATGCCCGCATGCTCGAGACCGAAGGCATGAACGAAGTCTGGGTCACCGAGCTGGAGGATGGGGAAGTCGGAGAGGACGACGCTGTTATGCAGGTCGCGAGCGAAATTGGCTGTGGAACGCTCGAAATCCGTCTCGCCGCGGGAGGAAGAGCTAATTTATTCGCCACTGAGTCGAGTTGCGTCCTGGTGGACGATGAGCTGCTAAAGCAAATCAACTGTACGGTTAGCATGGCCATCGCCACCGCTCCCAATTTTTCTTATGCGCGTGCCGGCAATCGCGTAGCTACGGTGAAGAGCGCTCCGTTCGCGGTGGCCCAACCAGAGCTTGAGGCGGTTGTGTCGATCGTCAAGGAACGCGGGCCGATTTTGCAGGCCCGGCCCATTCGCAGCCCCGCTGTTGCGGTGCTTTACACGGACCCCGCGAATGGAGAGCGCGCGCGCCAGCTTTTTGAAAACATCATGCGCCAGCGTCTGGAGCGGTTGGGAGCCGCCGCCAGCTTCGTGCTTTCCTCTATCGAAGAGGAAGGCGCGGTCGCCCGGAGTCTGCAGCATTTGCTGCGCGCCAAGCCGACCGTGGTGCTGATCGCCTCCACCACCGCCCCGGCCGGTCCGGAAGACGTGATCGGCCGCGCCATGATACGCGCCGGCTGCCAGGTTGAGCGCTTTCTTGCGCCAGTAGAGCCTGGCAATCTGTTCCTGCTGAGCTACAAAGACGACGTCCCCGTCATGTCCGCGCCCGGTTGCTTCCGCTCCGCCAAGCCCAATGTTGTCGACCTGATGCTGCCTCCCATGCTGGCTCGCTATCGCGTGTCCGGATGGGAAGTCGCCTGCCTGGGGCATGGGGGGTTGCTCGCGTAGAAACGGCGGTGGGGGGTGGGTTGTGGGAGGTGGGAAAGACAAATGGGACCCTCGAGCGTCACCAACCTCCGGATTTGGCATGAGGGGATGTCGATCGTCAAGGACAGCTATTCTCTGAGCAGCGCTTGGCCAAAGGGCGAAATGTTCGGCCTCACATCGCAGGTCCGGCGCGCGGCGGTCTCGATTCCGTGCAACTTGGCCGAAAGCCGCGGACGAGGCAGTCGAGCCGAAATGGCGCGATTTGCACATATCGCACTCGGATCAGTCTATGAACTCGACACGCTCCTTTTGATCGCCGCTGAGCTGGACCTGGCCAGGGCTGGTGACGTTACTGCTTTGCGGGATCGGCTATCCGTGCTCTCCCGGCAAATATCCAAATACATCCAAGAGCGCAAGCCTTCGACATAGCCACGACCCACCACCCACAACCCACCACCCAACCCCCCCCACCACCCTCTTGCTACCCTGCTCCCATGGGCAGCCTCGAAATCGTCCTCGGCAGTGCGGTCGTCGCCTCCGCCGGTGCGCTCGCCTATGCCGTTCGAGTCCCCTCCTGTTCGCTGCTCGCGCCCTCGGTTCATCGCGGCGCCGGTGCCCGTCCAGCCATCGCGCTCACTTTCGACGACGGGCCCAGCGAATCGACCCCGGAGCTGCTCGAAATACTCGCCCGCCATCGCGCTCCCGCGACCTTTTTTCAAATCGGCGCAAACGTTCGCCGGTTGCCCGAAATTGCCCGCGAAATTGCCGCGGCCGGGCATGAAATCGGCAACCATACCGACACGCATCCCATGCTCGCGCTCAAATCGCCGGGCTTTATCGAGGGCGAGCTCGCCCGGGCGCAAGAAACCATCCAACGTGCCACCGGCCAACTCCCCCGCCATTTCCGCGCTCCCTATGGCGTGCGCTGGTTCGGTATGCGTCAAGCCCAGCAGCGTTTGGGTCTGGCCGGCGTGTTGTGGAGCAGCATCGCGCTAGACTGGAAACGGCCAACGCCCAATGTTGTTTCCCGGCTCATCGACGGCGCCGCTCCCGGCGCGATTCTCTGTTTGCACGATGGCCGGGTTCTCGAGCGCCGCCCCGATATCGGCGTGACGCTCCAAGCCGTGCGCGAACTTCTGCCAAAATTGATTGATCTAGGCTATCGTTTCGAGAAGGTGACGGATATTTTATGTCCCACGAAGAACTGACCGCGCGAGTGGCCAGCGCCTGACATGAGGCGTGTCGCCGTCACCGGCATCGGCGTCATCTCCGCGCTCGGCCACAACGCCGCCGATTTCTGGCAAGCCTTGCAAGCGGGACGCTCCGGCATCGCGCCTCTGGAAGCCGTCGACCGAACCCTGCTCCGTTTCCCCAACGGCGCCGAAGTGCGGAATTACGCGCCCGGGCAATACTTCGACGACAAGGAGCTGGGCCTGCTCGACCGCTTTGCTCAGTTCGGCGTTATTGCGGCGCGCGAAGCCATCGCCGAGGCCTGCATCGAGTGGACCCCGGAGTTGCGCGAATCCACCGCCATCGTGACCGGCTCCTGCACCGGCGGGCAAACCACCGAGGACGATGGCTTCGTCAACCTGTATCGCAACAATGTCCCGCGCGTGAATCCCTTTACCATTCCGCGCAGCATGGAAAACGCCGCGGCTAGCCGAATCTCGCTCGAGACCGGCGTGGTGGGGCCAACCTATACCGTCTCCACCGCCTGCTCCTCTTCGAATCACGCCATCGGCCAGGCGTTTTGGATGGTGCGCGGCGGCGTCGCGGAAATGGCCATCGCGGGCGGAAGCGAAGCGGTGTTCAGTCTCGGATTTCTCAAGGCATGGGAGGCCATGCGCGTGGTCTCGCCCGACACCTGCCGGCCGTTTTCAAAGGACCGCCGCGGCCTCATACTGGGCGAAGGCGCGGCCATGCTGGTGCTGGAACCCCTCGATGCGGCTCGCGCCCGTGGCGTTCCGATTCTTGGCGAGATTGCCGGCTTTGGCATGTCCTCCGATGCTTTCCATATCACCCAGCCATCGCCCGACGGCGCCGCTCGAGCCATGCGCGCCGCGCTATCCAATGCCGGCGTCGCCCTTGAACAAGTCGGCTATATCAACGCGCACGGCACTGCGACGCTAGCCAACGATGCTGCGGAAACCATCGCCATCCGCAAGGTTTTTGGCGAGTGCGCCGATCGGCTCGCGGTGAGTTCTACCAAGTCCATGCACGGCCATACGCTGGGCGCGGCCGGCGCCATCGAGGCCGCCGCCACTTTGCTCGCCTTGCGAAATGGAATTCTGCCTCCCACCGCCAATTTCAACCAGCCCGATCCGGCCTGCGACCTGGATGTGGTCCCCAATATCGCCCGCCCGGCCGCCATCGAGTTCGCGCTCTCGAATTCGTTTGCCTTCGGGGGCTTGAACGCCGTCCTGGCCTTCCGCCGCGTGGAAACTTAAGCTTTCCGGCTGCATCAAAGATAATGGGGGTGTTTTCCATGCCTAAACCAAACGAGGAAGATGTGAGCGTGACCACGGTGGACGATGTTTCCGACGTAGCTCATGATCACGATCGCGAGCGCAAATTGAGCGAATACAAACCCACCAACGTGCCTTTGTCCGCTTCAGAAATCGCGCAGGATGAAGCCAGGGATACGGCGCATGAAGGATGGGCGCCACGTACCACCGAAAACATCGGCGATATGAAGCCGCTCCCGGAGAAGTAGCCGAACCGCGACCATAGGGAAGCGGAGCCTTTTCCAACACGGTTAAACTGAAACTACGTGGAAGAAGAGGTTTTAGGAAAAGCCTACGACGCCCGCCTCATGCGGCGTCTACTCCGGTACATTCGCCCTTATAAAGCTGCCGTTTCATTCTCCCTGGTTCTGTTGCTTTTGAACTCCCTGCTGCAAGTGATCGGTCCGCTGCTCACCGCCTTGGCTGTCGACCGATATCTGGCGCCGTCCACCAAAATCACCCACACTATCCTTGATCCCTTTTTGTCGGGCAATCCTTGGACCGGCCTCGGGCAGATTTCATTTCTCTATATTCTGGCCGTGGTCCTGGGCATGCTGTGCGATTTCGGCGAGCAGTACATCATGCAATGGGTCGGCCAGAAAGCCATGTTCGATCTGCGGCGCGAGATCATGGCCAAGCTCCAGAGACTCGACCTTGCCTTCTATGACCACAACCCCGTCGGCCGGCTGGTCACGCGCATGACCACCGACGTCGACGCGCTGAACGAGTTGTTTTCGTCCGGCCTGCTCATGATCCTGGGCGATTTGCTGATGCTCAGCTTCGTGGTGGTGGCGATGCTCGCGTTAAGCCCCGGCATGACCTTCTTCCTGCTGGCCGTCATGCCCCTGGTGGTGCTGTTGACCATGGTATTCCGCCGCGCCGTGCAAAAGAGCTACCGCAGAATTCGCGTCGCCATCGCACGCATCAATTCCTATTTGCAGGAGCACATCGGCGGCATCACCGTCCTCCAGCTCTTTAACGGCGAGGCGCGCAGCCGCCGCGAGTTTGCCAGTATCAATCGCGACAACATGGAAGCCTACAAGGACGCCATCATCGCCTACGGATGGTTCTATCCGATTGCGGAGTTTCTCGGCATGCTGGCGCTGGCGCTGCTGCTGGGCTATGGTGGCTTTCGGGTCCGCGGCGGCGCTATCCAGATCGGCGTGGTGGTGGCCTTCTTCCAATATGGCCTGCGATTCTTTCGCCCCATTCAGGATCTGAGTGAAAAGTACAACATCATGCAGTCGGCCATGGCCGCCGCCGAACGCGTGTTTAAGCTTCTGGATACGCCCGCGCACATTCAATCGCCCGCGCAGCCGTCGGCTTTTCCGCGATCGTCCGCCACCATCGAATTCGACCACGTCTGGTTCGCCTACAAGGACCAGGATTGGGTGCTCACGGATGTCAGCTTTCGCATCCAGCCCGGCGAAACCATCGCGGTGGTGGGCCACACCGGCGCTGGAAAAACCACCATCGCCAGCCTGCTGCTCCGGTTCTACGAGGTCCAGCGCGGCGCCATCCGCATCGGCGGCATCGATATTCGCGAGTTTGATCTCGAAAATCTGCGGCGAAATTTCGGCATCGTGCTGCAGGACCCGCATCTGTTTACTGGAACCATCGCCGAAAACATTCGGCTGGGCACGCCCGGCATCTCCGACGGCGAGATCAACGATGCCGCCGCGCGTGTCAATCTGCTCGACTTCGTCCAGAGTTTGCCGGAAGGCTTCGCGCAGTCCGTACGGGAACGCGGCGCCGGATATTCCACCGGCCAGAAGCAGCTCATCAACTTCGCCCGCGCGCTGGCCCATAACCCGCGCTTTCTCATCCTGGATGAAGCCACTTCCAGCGTCGACACCGAGACCGAGCTGCGCATCCGCGAGGCGCTCCAGCACCTGGTGGTCGGCCGCACCTCCATCGTGATCGCACACCGGCTATCCACCATCCAGCGCGCCGATCGCATCATCGTCATGCACAAAGGCAAGCTGCGCGAGATCGGCACGCACCAGGAGTTGCTCGCGATGCGCGGCATTTATTGGAAGCTCTACCAACTGCAGTATAAGGATCAGGAGTCCGGAAGCCAGCGCCTGGCCGAAGAGCCGGTCAGCGGGGATTAATTTCTCCGAATTTGCCGCCGCTACGACTCCCCTTCCTCCCAATTCTCGCGTACCATCAATAGGAGATTGTTTGACGCGCTGTCGTTGAACCATGTTGTTCAACTCACGTTGCCGACTCTCACAGGAGGAACCATGTCGAAACTGTTTTCACGGAATGCCCTGGCCGTATTGGCTCTCATTTTGCCGGCCACGGCGATGGCTGACCCGGTGGTCAACGCGGTAGTCAACAACTTTAGCGGCATCGTGCCCGGCTTGCCCAATTACGGCATCGCACCCGCCAGTCTGTTTGTCATTTACGGCAACGGTATGTGCGCCAAAGAGGCGCTGGTCACGCAGACCAGCGCTGGTTCGGGCCTGCCTCAGACGCTGAACGGCATGACCATTTCCGTCACGGTGAAAGGCGTCACCACCACGCCCGGGATTTATTACGCCATCCCCACGCAGGTCGCCGCGGTCCTTCCATCCACCACGCCGGTGGGGACCGGAACCATCACGGTTAGCTACAACGGGAAATCCGGTACGGCTCCCCTGATAGTGACGAAAAGCGCTTTCGGCATTCTCACTGCGAATTTGAGCGGCGCGGGGACTATCAAGGCGAGCAACCTGCAGTACGAAGACATCACCCCCACCGCCTCGGCCGCTCCCGGGCAGACCATCATCCTGTGGGGCTCCGGTCTGGGCGCCGACACGGCTAATAATGATCGAACCTATCCGATGAAGCAGGACAATCTCAAGAATGCGACGGTCTACATCGGCGGCGTCAAAGTCGACGTCCTGTATGCCGGGCGATCGCTTTTTCCAGGAATAGATCAGATCGATGTGACCTTGCCGGCCTTGGGAGCCGCGCCCGCCTTAGAAGCCGCGAACCTGCGGGGCCGCGACCTCGCGCAGGCCTCCTCACTCGATCTGCAGCGATCCCTGAGCTGGGGCGAGAGCGAGTCTTCCGGATTCCAGGGTGGCTGCGGGATTTCGGTGGCCGTTGTCTCGGAGGGCGTGGTCAGTAATTTTGGGACAATACCGATCAACCCCGGCGGCGGTGTTTGCAGCGATCCTGAGTTGGGAATCACGGGGGGTTCCTTGTCGGGCAGCACGGGCACTGTCAAGTCCGGCGCGGTGACGCTGTCCAAGACCATCGTACCGAGCAGCGACTTCGGCGCGTTGAAACCCGGCGCACAGGCGTTCACCACCAGATACGGCGCGTCTGCGTATTTCAGTTCCACCACGGGCACATCGTATGCGTCCTACCAATCGCTCGAAAATTGCATTGTAAACTTCGGGACCGTGCCGGGCAGCGAAACCGTCACCGGCTTGGACGCTGGAAAGTCGATCGGGCTCAGCGGAGGGGGCATTTCGGTGCAATTAGCAGAGGAGGTTGCCGGAGAGTATTTCGATAATTTAACCAGCACTCTGACGGGCGGCACTGCGTACACTTTCACTGGACCCGGCGGAAAGGACGTCGGATCTTTCAGTGTGAAGATTACATTTCCGGACACGCTGAACTGGACCAACGAGAAATCCATCTCCAGCATCACCGAATCTAAAGGTCAGTCGATCACCTGGACGGGCGGCGCTACCGGCACCTTCGTGGTGATCGGTGGCGAGTCATCCACATCGCCGCCGCTTGGTGAGATACCGCAGAGCGTCGTATTCGAGTGCTTCGTTCCAGTAGGCAATCAACAGTTCACTATTCCTTCGTATGTGTTGCTGGCGCTCCCGAAGGGCAGCGGAAGTCTTGGTATCACCAACACCGCGACCCCTGTGGGCTTCACAGCAACCGGGATCGGCCACGGCGTTGCGTTGGCAAGCGACACCATCGACGAGAGCGTTACCTACAAATAGTTTTCTTGAGGTAACGGCCGACAAGCGGTCAGATGCGGCCCCGGCGTAAATCGTCGAGGCCGCAATCGGATAGAATCTTTACAAGCTCGCCCGTCCCGCCTGGTGCGCGACTCTCGGAGGGGAAAATTATGTCCAAACAAGTTACTCGGAATGTCCTTGCCGCATTAATTCTCACTCTTCCGGCCACAGCTATGGCTCAACCGGTAATCAATGCGGTAACCAACAATTTTGGCGGCCCACTTCCGGGCTTGCCCAATTACGGCATCGCACCCGCCAGCACATTTGTCATTTATGGCAGCGCTATGTGCGACGATGTGCCGCTCGCCGTTCAAACCAGCTCCGGGTCTGGCCTGCCGAATACGCTGAACGGCATGGAGATTTTCGTCAACGTCAAAGGCGTCGTCACCACCCCGCATATTTACTACGCCATTCCCACGCAGGTCGCCGCTGTCCTTCCTTCCACCACGCCGGTCGGTACAGGAACCATCACCGTTAAGTACAAGGGCCAAACCGGTGTGGCTCCTATTACGGTGACGAAAAGCGCTTTCGGCATCCTTACCGCGAATGGGGCCGGCAGCGGATTGGTGAAGGCCTACGACCTGAACTACAAGGAAATTACACCTACCGCCTCGGCTGCTCCCGGCCAGACAATCATTTTGTGGGGCTCCGGTCTGGGCGCCGATACCGCCAACAACGATCGAACTTATCCCATGGAGCAGGACAATCTCAATAACGCGACGGTCTATATCGGCGGCGTACAAGCTAAGGTCCTGTATGCCGGGCGATCGCTTTTTCCAGGAGAAGATCAGATCGATGTGACCTTGCCGGCCTTGGGAGCCGCGCCCGCTCTTGAAACGGCGAGCTTTGAAGGCCAAACCGGCCCGAGCGCCGCCACTGGACTCCGGCTCGGCTGCTCGGATTCGGTAGTGGTGGTGGCGAACGGCAATACGAGCAATTTCGGGGCGCTCCCGGTCGCTTTGAACAACGGCGTTTGCGAAGATACCGAGTACGGAGTCACCGGGAATGGGTTCCCGCAGGCCGGCAAGAAAACTATCGCCCTGGGGGCCCTGTCGCTTTTCCAGGTTACCCAGCCCAATGTGGCCTTGCCGGCGCCCCAGACCTATACGACCTTCTCCGAGGTCATTGGGGATTTTTTCTCCGAGCCGGGAATTGATTTTGCGAACGGCGCTCCCATCGTTTCCCCTGGAAGCTGCACTGTGTATTCGACCTCCACGAAGCCGGCTACCTCCACCCCTCCTCCAGTCACCAAGCCTCTCAATGTTGGAACGCCGATCCTGCTTACCGGACCGGATTCCCCGTCGGTGAATATTCCCGAAGTCGTAACGACTCCGGTCGCGTATTACCAAGCAACGTTCACCACGCCTACTCTGATGGCTAATAGCGAGTACACCTTCAGCGCCCCCGGCTCAAGCGCGATCCCGCACTTTACAGTGCCCGTCACCTGGCCGGACCTGGTGACATGGACGAACGAGTCTGCTACCGGCACTCTCGCGGCGACTGATGGACAACTCATCACCTGGAGCGGCGGTCCTCCAGACAGCTGGGTATTGGTCGTCGGCACTTCAAATGCGCCGGCGGTGTCATTGAATGTGACTTTCTATTGCGCGGCGCTAGCAAGCGATGGACAGCTCATGATTCCGCCGTATGTGTTGGACGCGATGCCGACCGGCACCGGAACTTTGTTCATCGAAAACCAGACCCAGCCGCAGACCTTCACGACCAAGGGGATTGACTACGGATACTCGACCCTCGGCGTCTTATCCTATGAGAACGTCACCTACCAGGTTGACGCCTCTGCCCCGCCACCGCCGCCGCCGCCGCCACCGGCCTCCCCCTACAACGGGACCTACAGCGGTACCTACAGCGGCACCACGGGGACCGGGAGGGCGATTGCTGGCTCGGAGACGGCCATCATTGATAACGGCGTGCTTACGGTGACTGCCGCAGGTGTGCCCGGAAGTGGGAGTGGAACCGTAACCAGCACCGGCGCAATCACGTTTGGTGTTGCCGTCGCCGAGGGTGTTACCTGCAACTTTAGCGGCCAGGATGTCGTCACAGGCACGGCAGCCTCAGCCACGGGGACCTTTAACTGCGCTGCTGGGAATATCACCGGAAACTGGAGCGCTACCCGTACCTCTCTTGCTACGTCAGCCCGCCAGTGATTGGGCTATTGGGCCGGGGCGCACGCCTCGGCCCGAGGCATGCCTCGGCCCTGATTAAAGAAGAAACACGGCGTAAATAGCGTTGAACAGCATCATCAGAGTCAATGCCGGTATCACCAGACGCTGCATCTGAGTCTTATAACGCTGAACCAGAGCGGCGTCTTCATCCGCGCTCAGGCTCGGCGTAGCCCGGGCTCTATGTATGCGGCGGTACGTCTGGAAGCTGTAGATCCACAGCACTACCAGCGCAACCATCACGGCGGCCAGGGGAACGCCCACGAGGATCGGAAAGCGCGCCGCGTAGCGATACAGCAGCTTCGCGCCGATCATCACGATTGCCACCGGGTAGAGGCTGGCCGTGATGAAGTAACGTCGCTCGGGGCTGTATAAAGGATTGGCGGGGCGAGCCAATTGGTCGAACATTTCCGCAATCTTTCCTAATCCATCATCTTAAACGAAAAATTCGGCCAGTTCCCCGGGCACACCCTTTCTTGCTCATCTGTTAGACTATTGCTGCTTTGCGGTCAATCTGAAAAACGGGGAGAAAACGAAATGAAATTCATGGTGACGTGGAAGATCCCACCAACCCAAATGGCATCCGCCGTGGCGCGGTTCCTTAAAACCGGAGGACCGCCTCCGAAAGGCGTCAAGATGCTGGGGCGTTGGCACGGCGCCGGACTGGGTTTCGCGCTCGCCGATTCGAAAGATGGGAAGGCCCTCTATGAGTGGATCGCCGAGTGGTCCGACATCCTGGACATGTCCGCACACCCAGTGGTGGAAGATCGCGAAGCGGCTTCCGTCCTGAGGCGAGTCTACAAGGGAAAATAGCGCGGTCCTATTTATCCCGGTAATTCAAGGGCGGCGTCTGGCCGGCTGGAATGGCGGACACGTACGCCCTCCCTTTCAACTGGCGCTGAAAATCCGCCTTTGCATCCAATACCAGTTGCCGGTCTGAAAACAAATCCGCGCCAGTGACGGCGAGCGCCTTGGCTGCCACGAGCATGCCTTTCTGGCCAATACTCATGCCTGCGCTAGCCGCCGCCTGCCAGGTGTGTGCCACCACTCCTGGCACGAACGTCGCGGTTTCAAAACCGATGGTCGGGACGTTCCAACTGACATCGCCGACGTCGGTGGATGCGGCGGACTCGTTAGGATCCGGCCGCCGAAGGGGCTGGATCAACGCCGTCGAATCCAACTCGCCGGCTCCGCCCGCGGGCAAACTCTTTTGCAGTTCCTCGGCGAAATGTTTTTCTTCCGCCGTATAGTGGAAACCGCCCACCTCCTCCAGATTCCGTTGCGCCACTTTAGCCAGAGGATCGTTGGGAAGCAGGTTGGCGGTGCCGCCGACATCTTTGACTTCGAGCGTGGTCTCCGTCATCAGCGCGGCTCCCTGGCCGATCTTGAGGATTCGATTCCAAACGTCGCCCAGTACCCCGAGCGATGGATTGCGGGCGTAGAGATAGAGTTCGGCCGTGTCGGGAACTACGTTGGGCGCGGCGCCGCCATTGGTAATGATGTAGTGGATTCGGCTGTTGCTGGGGATATGCTCGCGAAGAAACTCTACGCCGCTGCCCATCAGCATCACCGCGTCCAGCGCGGAACGGCCGCGTTCCGGCGCCATCGCCGCATGAGCGGCCACGCCGTGGAACAGAAACTTGGCGCTGTTCATCGCCAGCGCGCCGCCGTTACTTACGATATTCTCGCTGGCCGGATGCCACTGCAGGACCACGTCGACGTCCTGAAACAGCCCGGCGCGAATCATGTACACTTTGCCATCGCCGCCTTCTTCGGCCGGCGTTCCGTAGAAGCGCAGCGTTCCAGTAACGCGATTCTTTTCCATGTACTCTTTCAGCGCGACCGCCGCCAGCGCTGCTCCGGATCCGAGCAGGTTATGTCCACAACCGTGGCCCGGCCCGCCCGCCACCACCGGGTTGCGGTCCGGCGTAGCTGCTTGCGAAAGGCCCGGCAGCGCGTCAAATTCGCCCAGGATCGCGATCACCGGACTGCCTTGGCCGAAGCTGGCGACGAAGGCAGTCGGCTCATTTGCCACCGGCGATTGCACGTGAAAACCCGCCGCCTCTAATTCACTCCGCAACAGAGCCGAACTCTTCTGTTCCTGATAGCCCAATTCTGCGTACCCCCAGATGGTTTTGGAAATCGCGGAAAAATGGGCCGAGTGCTGTTCCACCAGTTGCAGGATTTGCTGATGTTGAGCCGGTTGTTGACAGAGGGCTAGTGAAGGAAGCAAGATCGCCGCTGTCCAGGAGAAAAGATGCGCAGGTCTGACGAGCATGCATTCAGCTTACCTGACCATACGCGGTCGAATGACCATATATGGTTAACAGCTCGCCCCTCGAGCTTTGAAGATGCAGCGGTCGGCGCAACAATCCCGAAAGGCCCTGCGCGTGCCCGTAGCACTGGCATGAAAAACAAGCTTAGACATGGTATCTGGACTCTGGCGATAGCGCTTGGCTTGGGCATCGGCGCAGGCGCCGTACAGGCTCAGGAGCAAGGCCCGGATTATTCGAAAAACAAAACCTACCAACAAGGCATGCGCGAAGGCCGCGACGATCAAACGCATCACCGCGATCACTACAAGAAACACCACTTCAAGAAAGACGAAGACCAGAAAGCCTACGAGGCTGGCTACCAAAAGGGCCACGGCAATTGAAGTAGCGTCCGGAAACATTCCTGTCGGCCGGGCAGCCCACTGTTCGCGGTGAAATTCGCGCCGCCCGGCCCAACCCACTACCCACCACCTACAACCCACCACCTACAACCCACCACCCACCACCCACCACCCACAACCCGTCCTCCGGCGTAGAATCATATCGAAGGCCCTTGTCTCGAGTTCTCACCGTCCCGGCGCACGTCCGATCGCCCAAGCGTGTCACACGCTTCTTTGGCGATCTCAAGGTCCGCCTCAAGCTGATGGTGCTTCACAACGTGTTCTTTCTGATCCTCGCTCTGGGCGTCTACTTCGCGCTCTACCCCTACCTCCCCGCGCCCGCCAAAACCAACCTGTTCATCGTGCTCGGCGCCATCTACATCCTGGCCGTGCTGGTGCTTGAAACCACCATCATGCCGCTGTATGTTTATCGCCCGCTGCAGCTCATGCTGGAAGCCGATCAAGCCACGCAGCATGGCGACCGGGAGCGTGAGCTCATCGGCGACGCCTTCATTCCCGCCGACGAAATCGGCCAGATCATGCGGTCCCGCAACGCTACCGTCATCGAGCTCCGCAAGCGCGAAGAGGATCTGGAGGAAGCGCTCCGCAAGCTGGAGGCGCAGGACCGCCTGGTCAGCCTCGGCCTGCTGAGCGCCAGCGTCGCACATGAGCTCAACACCCCGCTCACAGTCCTGCAAGGTTCCATCGAAAAGCTCACCGAAAATACCGACGACCCAGCCACCCTCGAGCGCCTGGCCCGCATGCTGCGCGTCACCCAGCGCATCCGCCGCATCAGCGAAAGCCTGGTCGATTTTTCGCGCGTCCGCAAACAGCACATGGAACCGGTGCCGCTGCGCCACTTGTTCGATGAAGCCTGGGCGCTGGTGGCCATCGACAAAAAGGCCGCCGCCGCGCGCTTTACGAATCAGGTGCACGCGGGCGACGTGGTCACCGGCAACTCCGACCGGCTGGTGCAGGTGTTCGTCAATCTGCTGCGCAACGCGCTGGATGCCATCCCCGCCTCGGGTGAAATCGCGGTTCATTCGCGCCGCTTGAATCGCAACTCGCAGCCTTGGATCTCTATTGCTGTCGAAGACAACGGCCCCGGCATTCCGCCCGACGTTCTGCCCGACATCTTCGAAGCCTTCGTTTCCACCCGTCTCGACGCCAAGGGCACCGGCCTTGGTCTCACCGTCGCCGAGGGCATCGTTCACCAGCACGGCGGCACCATCGCGGCCTCCAACCGTGCCGAGGGAGGCGCGTGTCTCGAAGTGACGTTGCCGGCATCCGGCTCCCGGCGACAGGAAGCCTCAGCGTAATGATGAAACCCGCGTCCGAACGTGCACCCGACCCTCCGCCCGTGAACGGCTTGGTGGATCTCGCCATTTTGGATGACGATCCCGATTTTTGCAATTATCTGGAAGACGCGCTGAAGGACGACGGCGTCTATTCCATACGGGCCTTCGGGCATCCCGACGAACTGTTCGCCGCGTGTGAGCAGCGGGTTCCCGACATCGTTCTGCTCGATATGAAGATGGGCGAGTTCAAGGGCGACAAGGTGCTCGAACAGCTCCTGGCTGCTTATCCGGGGCTGTGCGTGATCATCGTCACCGGCTATCCGTCGCTCGAGGATATGCGCGCCACCTTCAAATTGAAGGTGTTCGATTACATCTCGAAACCTTTCTCGCTCGCACAGCTTCGGCAGACACTGCACAACGCCATCGATAAATACGGATTCGGCCGCACCACGCAGGACCGCCTCCGCGAACGTCTGGGCCATCAGATCAAAATGCTGCGCGTGGAGCGCGATTGGTCGCTCAAGGACCTGGCCGGCGCCACCAAGCTCAGCATCTCGCAAATAAGCTCCATCGAGCGTGGCGCGAATCTGCCCAGCATCGAAAGCTTGCTGGCCATCTGCCGCGCGTTTGAGAAGCGGCCGTCGGAAGTCCTCGCGGCTATCGAGTTTTGACGCTGCATGCCATCCACCGCCGTAGCCCTCGCGCTGGTGCGCGCGTTTTCACCTTCTCCGGAAGAAGAAAAAAGCCGCGAGTTGATCCTTGCCCTGCTGGAATTGACCGAAGCGCCGTTCTCGCGCGATCAGTTCCATCCCGGCCACATCACGTGCACGGCGGTGGTGTTGCATCCCGGGGATGTGCACCCAGGTGCGGTCCGGCGCGTGCTGCTGATGCACCATCATCGGCATCGGCGCTGGCTGCTCCCCGGCGGGCATGTCGAAAACACCGACGCAATGCTCAGTGACACCGCGAAGCGCGAAGCCATGGAGGAAACCGCGGTCCGGATTGCCGATTCAAGCGCCGGCACGCTTGTCGGCATGGACGTCCACGGCATCCCCGCGCGCAAGGGCGAGCCGTTCCATCTGCATCACGATCTTGTCTTTTCCTTTAACGCAAACTCCGAGGAGTTTGCTCCTTCCGATGAGGCGCCCGAGGTGGTTTGGTGCGGGCTCGACGAGTTCGCCCGCTATCAGTTGCCGTCCAGCATCACGCGCGCGGTGGAACGAGCCGCGGAAAAGAAAAGCCGGTGAGCACTCGGAGGAAGATGCTCACCGGGTCGGTAGTCCGAGAGGCTTTCGCGACTCAGACTTCCCAAACACAACAGACGTATGCCCGCGCCGCCAGGTTTCTTTCCGGGGCCCTGTTACAGTGGTCACGTGGACGGGGTCATCGTAGTCGACAAGCCGGAAGGTTTCACTTCGCACGATGTTGTGAATCGCGTGCGGCGGCTCGCGAACACGCGCAAGGTCGGTCACTTGGGCACGCTGGATCCCATGGCGACCGGCGTCTTGCCGCTGGTGCTTGGCCGCGCTACTCGTTTGGCGCAGTTCTTCTCCGGCGGTGAAAAAGCTTACGACGCCCGCGTTCAATTCGGCTGGTCCACCGACACCTACGACCGCGAGGGCGAGCCATCTTCGGAGCCGGTTGAACCGCGCTTCACGCGAGCCGATTTAGACGCCGTGCTGGAGCGATTCCGGGGTGCGTTCCTGCAAACGCCTCCGCCGTTCTCGGCGAAGAAGGTCGCCGGCACGCCGGCCTATCGATTGGCGCGCAAAGGGACGCCGGTGGAACTCCAGCCGGTCCAGGTGCACGTGTTCGCTCTGGATGTTTTGGAGTTTGAAGGCGCCACCGCTCGCATCCGATTGCGCTGCTCGGCCGGAACTTATTTGCGGGGAATCGCGCACGATCTTGGCCGCGAGCTGGGTTGCGGCGCATTCTTAACATCTCTTCGCCGCACCTCGTCCGGTGAATTTGCCGAAGGCCAGGCGTTCACCTTGGAGACTCTCGGCGATCTTTCCCGCGCCGGGAACCTCGCGGAGGCGCTGATTCCCGCGGCGCGCGTGTTGCCCGAGTTTCCGAACGCCTTGGTAGACACGCTGACCGCCGGCCAGATCCGGCAGGGCAAGGATTTCCGGCTGTCACCATTTGTGGAATGCGCCGGCTCGAAATACGTGAAGGCCGTCGGCCCCGAAGGCGACTTGATTGCCATCGGAGAGGCGCGCCTGCCGCATTTGTATCATCCGATTCTGGTGCTGTAACGGGTGCAGCGTCGAATGAAGCAAGCTTAATATCCGGTCCGGCGGCGTTGGTTTATGATTCAAGTGTGCAGGCTCGTCTCGCGACTTTACTGATGCTTGTCGGGGCGTTGCTCACGAGCGGGTGGTCGCAAGAGGAGACGGGGCCAGCCAAATCCGGCGGCGACAAACCCTCCAGCGCCAAGAGCGAGCCCAAGTACGACGAGACATTCTCCGGCCCCATCGTGGAAGTGTCGGCCACCAAGATCACGGTGTCGCGCAGTATTCTCGGAAAGCCCGCGGAGAAACGCACTTTTTTGATCAAGCCCGATACGCGCATCGAGGGCAAGTTGCGGGTTCGCGCGAAAGTCACAGTGGGTTTCGTAACTACCGATGAGGGTGATGATATTGCGCGGCTGGTGGTGGTGCGGCCGGCGCAGAAACCGGCCGATAAAAAATAGCCGGCCAGCAGCTATTTCTTCTTCTTTCCTTTTGGCGGCCCAGCCTTCCTTAATCACCTGGCGCGAGCGGCCGAGCGCGAGTGCCTTGGCGGGCACTGGATCGGTGATCACGGAGCCCGCGCCGATATAGCTCGCGTCGCCGATTTCGAGCGGCGCCACCAGCGTAGAATTGCTGCCGACGAAAGCGTCCTTGCCGATGTGCGTGGGGTGTTTGCTTACGCCGTCGTAGTTGCAGGTGATGGTGCCCGCGCCGATGTTGGTGTTTTGCGCCGATTTCCGCGTCGCCCAGATACGCCAGGTGATTGGCCTTGGCGCCGGACCCGAAGCGGGTGTTTTTCATCTCCACGAAATTCCCAATGCGGGCGTTGGAGCCGATCCGCGCTCCTCCTCGCAACCGCGCGAAGGGTCCGACATGAGCGCCGGTTTCGATTTCGGAATCCACCATGTGGGTGAATGGGGCAATCTCAACTTTGGCAGCCAGCGTGGAATCCTGGATGATCGCGCAGGCGCCGATGCGGGATTCTTCGCCGATTCGGTGGAATGGCCGAGGATTTGCGCGAACGGTTCCACGATGGAATCCGCGCCAATGCGCACGGGGGCGTCGATGGTAACGGTTTCCGGTTTCTCGATGGTGACACCCGCGAGCATCAGTTCGCGAACCTTGCGATCGCGGAAAATGCGGTCCACTTCGGCAAGTTCGACGCGCGTGTTGATGCCCAGCAGCTCGGCCGAATTTTCCACTTCCATCGCGCTTACGCGATGCCCGGAGCGATTCAGGATCTCGACAATATCGGTCAAGTAGTATTCGTGCGCCGGATTATCGGGGCGGATCTCGAGCAAGTGACGCCACAGCAGATCGGCCCGGAAACAATAAATTCCTGAGTTGATGAATGGAATGGCGAGCTGCTCGGGAGTAGCGGCCTTTTGTTCCACGATGGCTCGAACGTCCCTGCGATCGCCGCCATGATCGCCAAAGATGACGCGGCCGTAGCCCGTGGGGTCGTCGAGGCGCGTAGTGATCAGCGTCGCGGCGGTTTTGCCGGAAGTCTGTCGCCGCACCAACTTGCGGAGCGTCTGGGGTTCAAGCAGTGGGCAGTCGCCATAAAGTACAACGACGAAGCCGGTTTTGGACGCCAGCGATTTGCGGCAGGCCAGCAGCGCATGCCCGGTGCCTTTTTGCTCAGTCTGCTCGACAAAACGAACGCCCGACGGCGCGAGCAGCGCGCGGACCTGATCGCCTTGATGGCCGACGACAACGGTCACGTGATCCGCGGGCGCAATAGCGCGGGACGCTTGTACCACGTGCTCAATCAAGGAAAGGCCGCCCGCCCGATGCAGCACCTTGGCGCGCTTGGATTTCATACGCGTCCCAAGGCCGGCGGCCAGGATCACGACGTTGATCTGCGACGGCATTCCTGTGGTTAGTGCTCCCGAAAATCCGGCTAATGCTCTCCGAGAACGCGAATCTTGCCGCGTCTCGCTCGTCCCCGCTTTGCCAATTGTAGTGCAACCTCGGCGGAGGCGCGCGGATCGTGGCGAACGCGGTCGCCGGAACCAAGCAGATCGGTGGCCATGACTTGCAGGCCCATTTCGGCCAGATGGTCAATGTCGTTGAGCACGGACCGCACGTTTTCGGCGGCATATTTGCGGCGCTGGCGTGTGCTGATGGCGCGCGTATTCACCACTGCGACATCGATCAGTTCCATGCCGGCGTGGCGGTGAATGGCCTCCACGTGATCGGAGGCGCGGAATCCGATAGTCTCGCCGGGTTGCCACATCAGGTTCACGAAGCAGGCTTTCAATGCGCGGCTACGCTGAATGGCCGGCGCGATGCCTTCCACCAGCAGATTCGGGATGACGCTGGTGAATAGCGAACCGGGTCCCAGCGTGATAAGGTCGGCTTCGGCGATGGCAGCCAGGGTTTCCGGAAGGGGTTTGCTGTCGCGCGGGAGCAGATGAATGCGGCGGATGCGCGAGCGGCTCTTGCCGATCTTGGTCTCGCCCTTCACGATTCTTCCGTTTTCCAGTTCCGCTTCCAGGACAACTTTGGCGTTGGTGGAAGGATAGATCCGACCCAGGCTGGCAAGAATTTCCGAAGAAAGCTTGACGGCTTTCGAGAAGTCGCCGGTCAGATCCGTAAGGGCTGTCAGGAACAGATTGCCGAAACTGTGGCCTTTCAGGCCGCGGCCCACGGAGAACCGGTACTGGAAGAGCTTGGAAAGCAGCGCTTCGTCTTCCGAAAGCGCGACCATGCAGTTGCGAATATCGCCGGGCGGCAGGACATCGAATTCACGGCGCAGGCGTCCGGAGCTTCCGCCATCGTCGGTGACCGTGACCACGGCGGTGATTTCAATTTCCCGGGGTTCCTGCGCGAACCGTTTCAGGCCGTGTAGAAGCGATGACAGGCCGGTTCCCCCACCGATGGCGACGATTCGAAGCGGTTCCATTTGTGTTTATAGGATCTCAGGTTCCGAGCGTTGAAGATATGAACCGCAGGCCTCAAAGAGCACGGAACCTTCGGATAGAACTGTGGTACTGAAATGAGGCGAAAGATCTCACGGGGAGTGGGGGGACGGGAAGTAGGTTGTGGGGGGTAGGGTGTGGGGAGTCAGTTACGCTGCGGGCTCGTCGTCCTCGTCGTACGCCGAGACGATGGCTTCCAGGTCTTCGGCTTCGAACACCTGGTCGCAGTCCAGACACCGCACATAGTCCACGCCATCGCGTCGCGCCAGGATTTCGGTACGGGTGTGATTGCAGGGCTGCATAAACGAAGCGAAAAGGAGATTATCCCCATTCTAAGCATGTAGTTTCGGTTGTCAAGCCCCCAAAAGTGCCGAAGCCGCCCTGATTTGGGCGATTTTTCTACTCAGGCCAGGACTGGGGCGGTTCCGGGAGGGCTTCATCCGGCGCGCTTGTCCTGTTCCAGGACGATGACCAGGTGGCCTTTCTTGTGTCCCGCCTCCGCGTAACGGTGGGCCTCGGCGATCTGGTCCAGTGAATAGCGTCTGTCGATTACAGTCCTTATTTCTCCGGCCTCTATAAGCTGCTTGAGAAAAGAAACATCCCCGGCGTCGCCGCGAGCCACTCCGCCAACGATTTGGCGGCGCCGGTGGTGGAAACCCACATTCCTCGAAGCATATCCCCAATTAATCGACAACACTCGTCCGGATCCCCCGGCGCGAACATAGAAACTCCCCCGCTTCAGGGATTTCAGGCTGCGGGAGAATCCGCTATGGCCTACGGTATCGAAGATCATGTCATAGACCCGGCCGGCTTTCGAGAAATCCTCCCTGGTGTAGTCGACCACCTCGTCGGCGCCCAGCGATTTCACCATTGCGAGATTGGCGGTGCTGCATACGGCTGTGACGTGTGCCCCGAAGTGCTTCGCCAGCTGAACCGCGAAAACGCCGACACTTCCGGACGCTCCGTAGATGAGGACTTTCTGTCCAGCCTGAATCTTTGCTTTCTTCAGGAAATGCAACGCCGTAAACCCGCCGAAAAAGACCGCCGCGGCCTGCTCGAACGTCATGTTGACCGGCTTTATCGCCAGAGTGCTGTCCTCAGGCAGGCATGCGTACTCGGCGTGAGCGCCGAACCTGAACCCGGTCCCCCCGAATACCTGGTCGCCCGGGCTGAACCGGGTGACGGCCTTACCCACCGACTCGATTGTTCCAGCGAACTCCATCCCCAGTATGTGGACCTTCTTGGGCTGCCGAAGGCCGATCATGAATCTTACGAGGAATGGATCGGCCTTTCTGATCCTCCAGTCCGCCGCGCAAACAGTTGTCGCATGGATCCGAACCAGGAGTTCGTTGTCCTTGGGAACAGGCTTTTCTACATCCTTGATTTGGAGCAACGTCCGGAGGGCCGTATTCGGTAAAGACCGCGGCCTTCATTCTGGGCCGTCCGAACCGGGGCAAATTTACTCTTCGCGCAGCAGTGTCAAAGGATCCACCGACAGCGCGCGCTGCGCCGGAATCCAGGTGGCCAATAGGCCCAGCAACAACATCGCCAGGACAACGCCAGCCAACACCAGCGGATCGCGGGGAGTGGCCTGATACACGATGGACGCCAGCACCCGGCTCGCCAGAATTCCGAGGACCAATCCAGCCGCCGAACCTATCGCGAGCAATTTAAATGCCCGTCCCAAAGCTGCCTGTAACACTTCCCTCGGCTGGGCGCCGATGGCGATACGAATTCCCAACTCCTTCAGCCGCTTGCTGACCGAGTAGGCAGCCATTCCAAAGATGCCAGTGATCGACAGCATCGCGCCCATCAGCCCCAGCACACCCAGCGCGATCGTCGCCATGCGCGCAGGAAACAGCGCTAAGTTCAGTTGCTGGTTCCAAGTTTCGATAAGGAAGGGTAATCCGGTATCCAGGCCCCGCAGCTTGGTCCCGATGGCCACCGCCAGTTTCCGCGGATCGCGATTCGAGCGCACTACCAGGCAGGTCTCACTCGATGGGCGCTTGCAGGATGGGGAGAAACAGCGCCGACTCCGGATCCTCGGTGAGGTTCTCGTATTTACCGTCTTCAACAACACCCACCACTTGTATCCGCGTTCCATCCCGCAGCTTGAAACTTCGGCCCACTGCCTGGCTGGTTGAGCCGAAGATTTTCCGGGCAAACTCCCGATTTACCACGGCTACGCGGGGCGAGCCTTTATCGTCATGCCAGGAAAAGCCTCTGCCCGCCAACAGGACAGTGCCCGCCGCGTGCAAATATTCGGGAGAAATGTTGTACCTGATGGCAGTCACAACGGCATTCGAGGGTCTCAGGTCCGTGGTCCGGTCGGTAAAGATAGCAGCCCGAACCCACCCCCATAGAGCGGCGTCCGGCCGATCAATCCCACGGACTCCACGCCCGGAGTCGCCGCCACGGAATCGATCATGCGCTTTTGCATGCCGGGCACCTGATCGCCGCGATAACCTGCCATGGCCAATTCGGTCTCGACCAGCATCGCATTGCGCGGCTGAAAGCCGAAATTGCTGTCCAGCGAGCGCGCCAGCCCGCGCACCGCAACCAACGATGCGGTGACCAACACGCCGCAGATCGCGACTTGGACGACTAACAGGAGGTCCCGAACCGTAATCCTTCGGCCCACTGCTGATGTTCGTTCCGCTCGGCCCCGCTTTTACGATCTGGTAGGGATCCGTCCGAAGCACCTGGCGCACGGGAACGATGCCGAACAACAGGCCGCTAACCAAAGCCAGGACCAGAGCAACTATGTAAACGTTCGCGTCCGGACTTACGGGCACGGTCATAGGGAATTTGGATATTGGATGCCACACGCTCAGCGCCCTCAATAGCAGGATGCTGCCCCACAGCCCGAGGGCGCCTCCACCCAATGCAATCAGCATGGCTTCGGTGAGCAATTGCCTTAAGATTCGGCTACGACTCGCGCCCAGCGCGAGCCGCAGAGCAACTTCGCGGGAGCGATCGGCGGCGCGGGCGGCAAACAGGCTGCCCAGATTGGCGCAAGCTGCTAGCAGAATCAACCCGGCCAGCAGCATCAACGCGCTGACGAAGGCCCGCATCGGACCGCCCATGAGGTTGCCGTAGAGATTCGGGCGAGCCAACACGAAAGTGGTCGCGCCGTGGTCGGTGGGATAAGTTTTTTCCAGATATGCGCCGATTGAGTTCAGATCCGCGGCAGCCTGGTCCAGAGTAACTCCCGGCTTCAGATGCCCGAGAGCCATGAACACCGAGCTAGTGGCGCGCGCGTTCAGGACATTCCTCCCCTCAACCTGCTCCTGGTTCACCAGCGGCACGAAGAAATCGGGAGTGCCGAACACCAGCGTTCCCTGGAACTGGGGCGGCGCAACGCCGATGACGATAAACGGATGCTTGTTCACTCCAACTGTACGGCCCACCACGCCAGGGTCATCATGAAAATGAAGGTGCCAGTACGCGTGACTCAGCACGAGATAAGGCGCGCTGTTGGGGCCATGCTCATCCGAGCCGTGGAAAACGCGGCCGAGATACGGCTGAATGCGTAGTTCGTCGAAGTAGTTGCCGCTGGTTTCATAGACCCAGGCGCTGGATGGATTGTCACCCGTATCCAAGCCAACTTGAGTGATGAAAAAGCCTGCCAGACCGTCGAAGCTGCGGTTGCGATCGCGCAGATCGAGGTAGTCGGGATAAGACTCGTACATGTTGTGTTCGTTTGCGTGCTCGATTCCGTAGAGATTCTCTGGCTGCGGCACATCCAGCGGGCGCAGGATCAGCCCGTTCAATACGCCGAAGACAACCGCGTTCGCCCCAATGGCCACGGCCAACGTGAACACCGCGACGCTTGTGAATCCGGGAGACTTGCGCAACAGTCGAAAGCTGAAGCGCACGTCCCTAAAGAACGTTTCGATAAAATTGCCGACGAACGCTTCGCGGGCCTCCTCTTTGAATCGCTCGCGGCCGCCGAACTCGATACGCGCGCGGCGTTGCGCTTCGGCACGCTTCAGTCCGGAACGTTCCAGATCGTCGGCGCGGAGCTGGATGTGAGAGTGTAGCTCCGCCTCCATATCGTCCTCGATCTCTGACCGCTGAAAGAATCGAGCGGCAAGGGAACGAAAGTAAGCCAGGAGTTTCATAACCCCTCCGATTGGGCAGCCAAGGAGGCAGCCATCGCCGCGGCCAGGCGATTCCACCCGTCAGTTTCCTCTCGCAGGCGCTTGCGGCCAGCTGCAGTAAGTTCGTAGAATTTCGCGCGACGATTGTTCTCCGATGTGCCCCAGCTGGCTTTCAGAAGGCCCTGCCGGACCAGGCGGAACAGTGCCGGATAGAGCGCTCCCTGCTCAATGAGCAGCGCGCGGCCGGAGATTTGCCCGATGCGCAAAAGGACCCCGTAGCCATGCAGCGGGCCGAGCGAGACTGCTTTCAGAATCAGAAGATCGAGAGTTCCTGGAAGAAGCTGGGCTTGGCCGGGCATATACACTCCTAATGTAATTAGGAGTGTAGTTCAACTTTCCTAAGCTGTCAAGGAGAGCGCGGCTGGGACGCTTATTGCGAAAAAGCGTATGCAAGATCGTAGGAGTGCTGCCCATTCACGACCTTGATATCAAACGTTCCCGTAATACCCTTTAATTCACCGCTGCCGGATCCGGGAACAATAGTAACGGACAACTTATATCCGCTCTGATCCATGGTGGCCGCGTGCTGCAAAGCGAAACCACCCTTCTTGCCCTGGAGCGTACCGGTGACAAACTCCATTGCAACGTACCCGGCAGCACCTTGCTTGGGATCGCCGCCAGCGAACATTTCGCCCTTGCTGGTGGCCTCCAGGTCGCCATGGATCTGTTTGTCAGTCGAAAACCGGGAGAGCCCTTCCGCCGGCGCCGGCGTGAGTGGATGAACGTCTACAGTGAACGTGCCGATTGCATGGTGGGTCATTGGGGTATTTTTCTAGGGGTACAGCCTAGCATACCCTCGCGTGAGTTATTCGTGGCGCAACGCGATCATCGGATCGACGCGCAGGGTGCGGCGGGCCGGGATGTATGAAGCCAGCAGCGCCACTAGCACCAGCACAATTGCCACGGCGGCAAAGGTGGCCGGATCGGCGGGGCTGACGGAAAAAAGCAGATTCGTCATCAATCGCGTGAGGCCGAAGGACGCGATGATGCCGATGACGACGCCCACGCCCGCGATTTTCGCTCCCTGCGCCAGAATCATGCGCAATACATCGCCGCGCCGCGCGCCCAGCGCCATGCGAATCCCAATTTCGTGGGTGCGCTGTGCGACGGAGTAAGCCAGCACGCCGTAAATTCCAATCGCTCCCAGCACCAGCGCCAGCGCGCCGAACACGCCCAGAAGGATAAGGGTGATGCGGCGTGTGGAGACGGAGTCATTGACGAGCTGTTGCATTGTGGCGACGCCGAAAATCGGCTGCTCTTTGTCGATGGAAGCGATCGCACTGCGAATCGCCGAAGTCAGCGCGGCGGGTTCAATCCCCGATTTCACCATCAAGGTCATGTCGCCTGAAGCGGATTGCCGGAAGGGAATATATACTTCCAGGCGCGCGGGATTCGCGAGGCCGTAAAGTTTGGTGTCCCCGGCTACTCCAACGATGGTGATCCATTTCGGCGCGCGCTTGTCCGATGGACGTCCGAACATGAGGCGCTTTCCGACGGGGTCTTCATGGGCAAAAAACTGACGGGCTATCGCGGTGTTGATCATCGCCACCTGCGGAGCCGTTTCGGTGTCGGCATCGGTAAACTCACGGCCGCGCTGCAGCGGTATGCCGAGCGTGCTCGCGTATCCCGGGCTGACAATGTGAATATCGGGATGCGGAAAGCTCCCCGGCTTGGGCAGCGCCATGCCTTCCAGCGTGATGTCGCTGCGCGAATGCGAGTCCGTCAGCGGAACGACGGTGCCCACGGCAGCGGCCTCCACGCCAGGCAGCGCGTGGACGCTGGCGAGGACTCGCTGCCAGAAATTCAGGATGGCGGGATCCTTGGAATATTGCGCGGTACGCAAGGTCATTTCCATGGTGAGCACGCGATCGGGCCGAAATCCGGGATCGACGGACAGCAAGCGATAGAGACTCTTCATCATCAGCCCCGCGCCCACCAGAAGAATCAGTGCGAGCGAGATCTCGGCGATGGCGAGAATGCCGCGCATGCGGCCTTGTCCTATGCCCGCACTCATGGCCCTCCCGCTCTCTTTCAATTCCGACTGCACGTCCGGCTTGGTGGATTGTGAAGCCGGCGCGAGTCCGAAAACAAAAGTGCACAACACGATCACGCCGGCGGCGAACAGCAGTACCGGGCCGTTCAGAGTCACGTCCGCGCCCGACAGCATATCCGCTGGAATCAGCCGCGCCACTCCACGAATGCCCGCGAACGCGAGTCCTAAACTGAGCAGGCCTCCGAGAAATGCCAGCACGAAACTCTCTACCAGAATTTGATAGACGATGCGGCTTCGGCTGGCGCCCACTGCCATACGCAGCGCGATCTCCTTGGTACGGCCAGCGCCGCGCATAAGAAAAAGATTCGCTACATTCGCGCAGGCGATGAGCAGGACAAAAACCGCTGCGCCGAACAGAACCAGAACCGCGGGGCGCAGGTCGCTGACGAACACCTCGCGAATCGGCTGAAGCGCGACGCCAAACTGATCGTTGGTACCAGGATAGGCTTGCGCCAGCCGTGCCGCGATCCCTTCCATTTCCGCGCGGGCCCGAGCGAAGCCGATGCCCGGCCCGAGTCGACCGACCACCACCGTGTCACCGCGTTCGCCTCGCTCGTTCGAATCAGGTTCATTGACCCAAACGCCAATGGGCTCCAGTACGTCGGTCTTCTCGATCCAACGAAAGTCCGGCGGGAGCACGCCGATGATCGTAAAGCTGCGCCCATCCAAAGCCACCGTGCGGCCCAGGACGTTCGGAGCGCCACCGAAGTGCGACTGCCAAAGCGAATAGCTGACCAACACCACCGGTGCGCCGGCCTTTTCCTCGGGCAGGTCAAAGTTGCGCCCCAGCAAAGGACGCACCCCCAGCAGGGAAAGAAAATCAAACGAAACGGCGGAGCCGCTGATGTTTTCCGGCTGCTCTAATGCACTCCCCAGGCTCGCCAGATTGAAGGCAACAGTGTGTACCGCGGCCAGCTTAGAAAATGCTTGGCTTTGCGCACGCCAGTCCAGAAAATTCGGATACGAAACGCCGACCATTCCGACTTTGGGCGTAGTCTCTCTGAGCACGATGAGGCGCGACGGATCCTGATACGGCAGCGGGCGCAGCAAGACGCCGTAAACGACCGAAAATATCGCGGTGTTCGCGCCGATGCCAAGCGCCAGGGTGAGCAGGGCCACCGCGGTGAAGCCCGGAGACTTGCGCAGCATGCGCAATCCGTAGCGAACATCCTGGAACAGAGTTTCCAGCACGTGTACGCCTCGAGCTTCCCGGCACTCTTCCTTCACTTGATCGAGTCCGCCGAAATCGATGCGGGCGCGGCGCAGCGCTTCGGCGCGCGTCAGACCTGAATTCACATACTTGTCGACTTGCCGTTCGAAGTGGAAGCGCAGCTCGTCATCCAATTCCGTTTCTACTGCTTTGCGCCGGAAGAGGGAGCGGACACGGAAGAGTAAATCGCTAAGCATGACAAGATCCTTACGCGGTTCCGAGCACCTGAGCCACGGCGGCGGTCAGCTTTTTCCAGGCATCCTGTTCTGCTTCTAGCTGGCGGCGACCGCTCTTGGTGAGCTCGTAGAATTTCGCGCGCCGGTTGTTCTCCGATGTTCCCCAGCGAGGCTTAATCCATCCCTTGCGCTCCAGCCGATGGAGGGCGGGGTAGAGCGATCCTTGCTGGATGCGCAGCACATCGCTCGAGATCTGTTGGACGCGCTCGGAGATGCCCCAGCCGTGCTGAGGTCCGAGAGCGAGGGTACGGAGAATCAGGAGGTCCAGGGTGCCTTGCGGCAGGTCGAAATGTTGAGCGGGCATAGTCGCTTGCTTTCCTATTGGCTTCTACATGAGAGCGTACCGCATGTCTTGTCGAAGTGCAAGGGGAGAGTTCAGAAGCAGAATTCAGAAGTCAGAATTCAGAATTCAGAATGAGAAATCGGATCAATAAATTCGAAGGGCCGCCATCGGATCGATTCGCGTGGCGCGGCGCGCCGGAATGTAGCTTGCCGCTAGCGCAACCAACAGGAACACCAATGCGACGGCTGCGAACGTGGCGGGATCGGTGGCAGTGACGTGAAATAGCAGTGTCGTCATCAGGCGCGTCAAGCCAAAAGCTCCGGCGATGCCAAGAGCCACGCCGGCCAAAGCAAGCCGCAGACCTTGCCCTACCACGAGCCCGAGAATGTCGTGCTGCTGCGCGCCCAACGCGCGCCGGATGCCCATCTCTTGCGTGCGTTGCGCCACTGAGTACGCGATGATGCCGTAGATCCCAATCAGGGCGAGCAATAGCGCGACGCCGGCGAACGATCCCAACAACAGCACCAGCAAACGCCGCTGGCCGACCTGCTCCTCCACCAGATCGTCCATGGTCCGGACCAGTGTGACGGGCTGATCGGGATCCACCGACCGCACCTGTTCGCGAATGGCTTTGGAGAAGCCAAGCGGATTGCCCATGGTCCGAACGGCGAGCGTCGCGAACGGCGGAGCGTTCTGAGCCAAGGAGACGTACACGCTCTCCGGCCACGTGCTGTTTTCGAGTTGTTCGTGTACGTGCGCGGCGATCCCGATGATTTCCGCGGGCTTTTTGTTCACGCCTCCGATTAAGATCCGCTGGCCTACGGGATCCAGACCGGCTGGATAGGCCGGCCAGAAGCGCCGCGCCAACGCTTCGTCAATGATGGCGACGCGCTGCGCGTCTAACGTGTCGTGCTCGTTAAAATCCCTTCCGCGCCGCAACGGAATCCCGAGCGTGCGAAAGTATCCCGGCGTAACGTCCCAGATACGTGGCGATCAGGCGTTCGTTCAGCAGCATTGGCGGTTTTGAGGCGTCCTGCACGGGCGTTCCGGCATAGCCCATCATCGGAAGGTACATGGCCGCGGAGGCGCCACGGACACCTGGCAACGACCCCACCCGCTGGAGGAGTTCCTGAAAGAACGTGGCTCGCTTTTGGTTCGTGTCATAGCGCAACGGCGGCAGCGGAACCTGCATGGTCAGCAGGTGCGAGGGATTGAATCCCACATCGATACCGCGAAGATTGCTTACGCTTTCGATCAGGAGCGCCGCGCCGATCAGCAGGACGATGGACAGCGCGACTTGTCCAACCAACAAAAGACCGCGGACGTTCAAACCGGCGAGAACTCGCTTGCGGGATCCTTGATTACCGGCTTCTCCAGTGGCGCGCAACACTTGGATGAGATCGGGCCGCGACGCACCCAACGAGGGCGCCGATCCGAACAGCACGCCGGTTGCGACCGAGAGCGCCGCGGCGAATCCGAGGACCATCCAATCCAGATGAATTTCTCCAGCGCGCGGCAGATCGAAAGAGGTAATCAGGGGAATCGCACTCAGACTCCACGCGGCGAGCAGCACGCCGAGTATGCCTCCGCATAGTGACAACAGAATGCTCTCGGCCAGCAATTGTCCGATCAGGCGCGTGCGAGCGGCTCCCAGCGCCGAGCGCACGGCAAATTCTCGCGAACGGGTAGCGGCTCGAGCCAGCAGCAGGCTGGCCACGTTGGCGCATGCGATCAGCAGCACAAATCCCACTGCGCCGAAAAGCATCCAAAGCATGGAGCGCACCTGGCCCACCAGGTCGTCCTTCATGGCCGTCACTTCCACTGGCGTTTTCGGTTTGGCGTCCAGCATGTCGGGATGGGCCCGCGCGTATTGGCGCCGAATCACCTGCAATTCCGCGTTGGCCTGTTGCATGGTCACGCCTGGCTTCAGCCGGCCGAATACGGACAGGAATGGACTGTCGAGCCTGGATTTCGGATTGAGGAGCGGCCATTCCGAAGGCGCAGTCATCCACACGTCCAGATTCGGAGCAGGAAACTGGAAGCGCGGTGGAAGAACGCCGACGATGGTGTACGTCGTGGACGCGAGAGTCGCGGTCTTGCCGACGATTTGCGGATCCGCCGCGAATCGCCGCTGCCAGAGTTCGGAGCTGATCATCGCGACCGGCGCGCCGCCCGCCGAATCTTCCTCGGGACGAAAGCCGCGTCCGCGCAGTGGCTCGACACCGAGAATCTGAAGGAAACTGGCCGACACCCGGGCGCCTCTGAGGACCTCTGGCTCGCCTCCTCCGGAGAGTGTGATGTTTTCCGGGCCAGGCGTAGCTCCGAGTGCGGTAAAGGAGCGCGCAGCGGCCGTCATTTCCTCGAATCGGGGCGCCGTGGCGCCTCCCGAGAGACTAACCAGCCGATTTGGATCGGCGTACTGAAGCGGCTTCAGGAGCACAGCGCGGATGACCGTGAACATGACGGTATTTCCGCCGATCGCGAGCGCCAGTGTGAGAATTGCAGTCGCGGTGAAGGCCGGTTTCCGGCGCATCGTTCGCAGCGCATAGAGCGCGTCCTGCCAGAGGTTCTCCAGAAACCTTCGCATAGAAACCAGTTTACGCCTGAGTCTTACGCACATTCGAACGATAGCGTGTTTGTAACAAACCCATGATAGAATGTTCGTGGTGTTCAAGGACTCTGATCGGATGCGCGTGGAACGGTTCAAACAATCGACCAGGGAGAAGCTGCACGGGGTGCGCTGTCCGGAGCATCACCAGCCTCCGCGGCTGAACTTCCACGGCGTCTCGCTCGATGAGATCACGATTTCACTGAGCGGCTGCTGCGCGCGGCTGATGGAATTGGCCAACGCCCGCATCGCACTGGCGGAGCCGGCGGAAACGGATTTGCGGAAGCCGGCTTAGGCCGGACGAGGGCGTCCGGCGCGGTCCAGGGGGACCGCCCACTAACATCTGGCCAGGATGTGGCGAACGCCTTCGCGGAAAACTTCCTCCGGCGTGAGCAGGCTGAGCACCAGGAACGCCTCCCTTTCAAAATCGAAAAAGAAGCCGGGTTGGACCAGCACGCCATCGCTTGCGAGCAAGCTCAAAACCCATTCTTCCTCGGATTGGATGCGCGGCGCTTCGAGGATCGCGTACCAGCCGCCTTCGATTTCGAGGAGTCGCCAGGGCGAGTGAGGGCCGATCTGGCTCCCTACGAACGCTTGATTGGCCCGGACGCGCGCCAGAATCTGATTCTGCAACTGGGTGCGGAGGCCGAGCAGCGCGGGCGCGGCCAGTTGTACCGGCGCACTGACAGAAAGATAAGTATCGGCGATTAGTTCAAGGCGCTCGAAAGCCTGCTCAGGGGCGACGATCCAACCCAGCTTCAATTGCGGCAATCCGGAAACTTTGGAAAGGCCGCTCAAACAAAATGTTGGAACATCGGTGACTTCGGTGAGCGTCCGAACCACCTGGAGACGGTCCGGGTGGAGCGCATAGTCCGAAAAGACTTCGTCTGAGATGACGGCCAGGTTGTGTTCGCGACAGAGCGCGATCAGTGGGTCGAGTTCGGACTGCTTCAAGAACGAGCCCGTCGGATTGTTGGGATTCACGAGTACGATGGCGCGCGTGCGTGGAGTAATAGAGCGGGCGAGCGCGTCGAAATCGATTGTCCAGGCGTTGTGATACACCAGCGGGTACTGGACAACGCGGACAGCATCGAGCGCAGCCAGGAAGTCGAACAACGGGTAGGAAGGGCGTGGGACCAGGACTTCATCGCCGGGGTCGGCCAGCAGTTTGAAGACGAACGCATAGGCTTCGCTGGTGCTGGCGGTGAGGAGAATGCGGCCGGGGTCGACGCGGCCCGAGTAGTAATCTTCGGAAACTGCGGCGCGAGCGGACGGCAGGCCAGCGGCGGCGGGCTGATAGCGGAGGGCGCGGGGATCGGCTAGCGCGGCGAGAATCTGATCGGACGGAGACGCGAATCCCGCGGCCGTTGGATTGGATTCGGTGAGGTCGAGAATGGCGGCCCCGGCGGACCTCCGTTCATCCAACAGCCGAGTGAGGCGATTGGGTGCAAGGTCCCAGCGGAGCCGCGAAGAGTAACGTGGGGCGGGCAAGGAGACAAGTTAGCACGCTCCGCCTGCGCGCGCGATTCAGTTTGACGGAACGTTGCTTTCTGTTTTCGAGCCGGAGTTGGTCTTGCCGCTGTGGTGCGAACCGGTGCTGTGATGGTGCGAGTTGTGAGATTTGTGACTGGAACTCGCATGCTTGGCCTTCTGGTCGCTGGTTTCGCCGTCGCGGGGCGTGCCAAAGGCTAACGATGTTGCGCCGAGTAGAAGGGCGCTGGTTAGGAACACAGAGAGAGATGCTTTCATGCTTTAGCAGTGGGCGGAGGGATGGAAAAATCGCAGGCAACTTGCGGGATTCGCTAGACTCAGACAGGAGGCTCCGACTCCCCCTATGTCTACCATCACGAACGCCCCTCCGGAAACCGCCGTCGAGCATCTGCCTGCCGTTCCTCTGACGCTGGAAGGCGCCAGCATGCTGCATCAGATGCTGCGCGTCAAATGGACCGCATGGAAGCAGCTTCGGCCGGCCGAACGTGCCGAAATCGCACAAGAAGCCGCCGGCGTGCTGGCCGAGATGGAGCGCGAGGCAGGTGGTAAAAGCGCGGCGTTTTCGCTGCTTGGGCACAAGGGCGATTTGATTCTGGTGCATTTCCGGCGCTCGTTCGATGAGCTCAACCAGGCCGAGCGGAAGCTCGCGGGGCTCGCGCTGTGGGATTATTTGGAACCGTCGTCGTCGTATTTGTCGGTGGTGGAGTTGGGGCTATACGACTCCAGCCTGAAAACTTACGGAGCTTTAGCGGCGCGCGGGCATTGCGCCGCATTCGCCGGAATGGACGGCTGAGATCGAAGAAGTGCTGGCGCGCCAGCGCGAGGCCATGGCGCCGCGGCTTTATCCCGAAATGCCTCCGCACAAGTACCTGTGCTTTTATCCCATGGATCGCAAGCGCGGCGAGCTGAAGAACTGGTACCGGCTGCCGATGGCCGAGCGGCAGCGGCAGATGCACGAGCACGGCATGGTGGGGCGCAGATACGCGGGCGAAGTGAAGCAGATCATTTCCGGATCGATCGGATTCGACGATTGGGAGTGGGGTGTGGATCTGTTTGCCGACGATCCGCTGGTGTTCAAGAAGCTGATCTACGAAATGCGGTTCGATGAAGTGAGCGCGGATTATGCGCTGTTTGGGACGTTTTACGTCGGGATCCGCTGCCCGGCGGCGGAGCTCGGGCAAGTGGCTCAGCGGCTTAGCGGCCTGGCTTGTCGAGAGCCTTCAGGGCGATGGCACGGTTCTGAAACGCGTTGGGGTAATCGGGCCTCAGACGGATGGCGTCATTGAAATCGGCGAGCGCATGCTGGTAGTCGCGCTTCAGCAAGTAGACATAGCCGCGCGCGTTGTAGGCGGTTGCGAGACCGGGGGCCAGTTGTATGGCGCTGGTCAGCTCGGCGAGCGCTTCCGGATATTTTCCGGCTTGCGTTAACGCCCGGCCGCGGGTCTCGTGCTCTTGCGCGGTGCAGAGCCGGCGCGGTTTCTGAATGGGAGCGGGCGCGTGGGCCTCTGGCACGGGAGCGGCGACCGGTTTGGGTTGCGGGGCAGGCGGCTCACTCGGCACAGGCGGCGGGGGTAGTCGCGGTCGCTCCTCGGCCGGCGGCGCACGTTCTTGGCTTCCTTCAAACGTTCTTCCGTTTTGGCCAAAACCTCGACGGCCTCCTGATAATCCGGACGCAAGCGCAGCGACTGCAGCGATGTCGGACTCCGCCTTGGCGTAGTCGCCAAGCAAATAGTAAGCGCTGCCGCGCGCGAACCAGGCTTCGGGAAGCTGTGGGTCCAGCTCGATCGCCTTGCTGCGATCCGCGAGGCCCTTTTCATGCAAGCCGAGTTGGTGATACGATCCACCGCGCGCGAGATAAGCCTCCGGCCGAATTCGGCGCCAGTCGCACTGCTCCTCGCGATCCTGTAAGGCCTCGGCATGGCGTTCCAGCCGCACCAGCGCGGCGGAACGAGCCCAGATAAAGATACACGGCCTGGGGCGTGATCTTCAAGGCTGCGGTGAAGTCGGCGACGGCCAGCTCGTTTTGATTGAGGCGGAAGCGGGCCGCGCCGCGCAGCGTGAGAGCTTTTGCATCCCCGGGGCGCTACGGCGAGCACCTTCTCGAAATCCTGGATGGCGCGCCCGAAATCGCCGAGTTGTCCCCAGCAGAAGCCGCGGCCGATATAGGCGTCGGGATTATCGGCTTTGAGGCTGATGCTTTGGTCGTAATCGTCGATGGCTTCGCTGAAGCGGCCCGATGCGCGATGTAGAGATCGCCGCGCAATCGGAGCGGCTCGGGATTATCGAGACGCAGCTTGATGCCGGTAGTGTAGTCGGCCAGGGCGGCATCGTTCTCGCCGAAGGCGAAGTGGGCCGCCGCGCGAGCCGTTGTATATGCCGCGGCATCGCTTGCCCCAAGTTCCATGGCGTGAGTGTAATCAGCAATCGGCGCGTTCGCGCATTTTGAGCAGCCCGTCGATGTTGCCGAGGAGTTATGAATGCCTCGCCGTTGTTGGGTTCCAACCGGCTGGCGGCGGTGGCATCCTCATGCGCGTGCGCAGCGTCGCCGTGGAAAGGCGGACGCGGGCGCGGTGCAGGTGGTAGAGCGCGCTCTCGGGATTCAGCTGATGGCTTGCGAGTAAGCCGCCTCGGCTTCCTTCCATTGGCTGTCCTGTTCGAACCGCAGACCGTCTTTGTAGGGCTTTTCGGCCTCTTTAGGATCGGACGCCGCAAGGGCGACGCCGGCCAACACCAGGCTGACCATAGACAGGGAGACAACAAGCGGCGGCTCGCGCATATAGAGCCAGACTCTGCGGTTACTACGGGATTGGCCACCGTTCGCAGGTGCCGGGAAAGTGATGAGCGAAAAATGCGACGTCGAGGCGCGCGAGGAAACTGTCGCGTTCCGAAACGCTAACCCATCTGAGCATGGAGGATTCGCCGGCCTCGGAGAAAAAGCCGACGCCGCCGCCGGCTGATCCGGTTGTCCATCCAGGAGCTGATCAACTGGCCGTTCACCGAAGTGAGGAAGCGATCGCCACGCACGCTCACGCGCACACGGTAATCCACGCCCTTATCGAGTGTAAGCGGCAGCGGCAGCTCCACGCGTTCGCGCTCGCGGCCATCCAGGACGATGAAGCGAACCAACCCCGCGTTGGGCATGGACCAGGATGGGTGATGACCAGCTTCGTGGCGTAATAATTGTGAAGGTCGGCGGCGCGAAATGCCCAATCCATGCTCTTGCGATTGATCTGGCCCGGGAACTCCAGCTCATAGTTGGAAAGTGAGGTGGAAGGCTTCCAGAGCCGCAAAGATGTGGGGCGGACTTGACGCCGTCCTGCATGGCCCAATCTGAACCAGCCGATTTGAGGCCATCCCAATTTGAGAAACCGGAATGGAAATCCTCGCGCAAGGTTCCCGAGGTCTGGCTCTGAATGAGATTGGCTGATGGCTCTGTCCCACGCCGCCGCCTCTGGTGTTGTGCGGATTATCCGGCAAAGGCGAGATGGCCTTGGCGCAGGTGAATTCGTGGGCATCTGCGAGACCGCGAGCAGCACGACCGCGATAGCCGCGCCAAAGAAGATGGTTGCGCCCATCCCGGCTTTCCGCTCGTGCTTGTCTTCCGGCCTTGGGAGGGTTACGGCGCGCCAGGTTGGTACGCTGGCTTCGTCAAAGCCGTATAAATCCTCGGTTTCGCGGATGATGCGAGCCGATTTCGAGCCGAATTTCTGGCGATGGTCCGTGCAGCAGAAATGGCGGTCCCTCAGCCTGCGGAGGGTACCGATCTTCTTGCGGCAATATAGGCAGCCCATAGGACTGGCGCTCACGATGATTCAGTCTAGCAATCAGTCGGCCACAAGACTATGCACTAAGGCAAAGAATACGGTGGGTATGGGAGTTCGGATTGCCAGGGACTAAGCGAAGGGCCTTAGAGGATGTAGCCTGCAGGGCGTTATCGAGGGAACTTGGTGCCGGTTGCTTCTCGTATGCTGGATTAAGGTATTCAACCGATGCTGCCATTTCTCGAAGTCTTTCCGTCGCTGGCTGAGTTCTGTTGCCGGGCGTGCTGTCGCTCTGCTTATTTAGTGGGTGCGGCCCGATTGGAGCCCGCCCGGGCCCGAGCGGAGCGACATCCGGAACGTGGAGTTGGATAATTCCGAAGAAGTGCGCGCGGAGTTGAAAATGGGCGCGGGAGAACTGCGGGTTCGCGGCGGCGCGGCCAAAATGATGGAGGCAAGGTTTCTCTATAACCGGCTGCGGATGCGGCCGGAAGTGTCAGCTATCATTGACCGGCGCATTTCGCGGACATTTGGTGGTGGAAGAGCCGCGCGGCATTCACACGGCGGGACGATCATTACCATGTGGGACCTGGCGTTTAACAACGATAAGCCTCTCGATCTGGAAGTGAACTGCGGCGCCGGCAAAAGCCAGCTCGATCTGGGAGATTTGTCGCTGCGGCGGGTGAATGTCGAGATGGGGGTCGGCGAACTGCGGCTGGATCTGCGAGGCGCGCCCAAGAGCGATTACATGGTTTCCATCCGACGGCGGTGTCGGCCAGGCGACCGTCTATCTTCCGTCGGGAACGTCGGAATTGAGGCCGAGGCCAGGGGCGGCATCGGGGGTATTCACGCAACCGGCTGGAACGCACGACGGCCGGTATGTCAACGATGCTCTGGGACACGCGAAGACCACGATTCGGTTGGACATCCGAGGGCGGCATCGGGGCGATTCGGCTTATTGCGGACTGAAATCTGCACCGGCTGACCGCGGCGTTGATACGGGCGAAGATCCTAGAACTAAAGGATTTAATCCATTCGTCCGATAGGTAGCTGATGGCTTTGCTGACAGTTTTGCTGTGCTTCGGCGGGCTGCTCTGGCTTTTAGTCCGCTGGCGGAAGCATAGCTCCAAAAAAAACCGGTGCAGATCGCGGCCGAGGCATCCGACGGCGACGTGAGTGGCGACTTGTTCGATGCCGCACCCATCGGGTACCTGGAAATCGATCGCGAAGGAATAGTGCGGCGGGTCAACCGCGGGAATGCAAGTTGCGCGGCTGGCGGAGAGCGAGCTGCTGGGCTGCACTGCGCCGAATTGATTCCCGAGCCCGATCGCGACCGCTATCGCAAGCAGATCGAGCGAAAGATGGCCGGCCAGACCGTGCTGATCGCCATATCAGCGCGAACATACGCGGCCGGACGGCAGTCGCGCGACCGTGGATGTGCACGAGCATTTGCTGCTCAATAGCTCCGGCGTCGTGATCGGCATGCGCATGGCCTCCATCGACGTGACCGAGCGCAAACACAGCGAAAATGCCGCGTATCGGAACGCCACCGAGCTGCGCGCGTTATTTCAGGCTTTTCCGGATCTGTTTCTGCGCCTGGACCGGAACGGCGCGGTGTTGGATGCGCAAGCCGGAAAGAGCGCCGATTCGCTGCTGAGCGCGGAAAAGTTCGCCGGCGGAAATCTGCAGGACCTGTTGCCGGCGGGCGTCTTGGAACACGTCCGAAGCGCGCAGGAGAAAGTACGCAAGACCGGCGCGGTGGAAGTGGTGGAGTTCCCGATTGAAGACCGGCTGGGCCAGCAAACCTACGAGATGCGGGTGCTGCCGCTCAACTGGGACGAATGGATCGCGATTGTTCGCAACATCACCACGCGCAAATCCAATGAAAGGCGGCTCAAGGACGTGGCGCAGGAGCTGGAACAAAAGAACCAGGAGCTGGAGACGGCGCTGGCCACGGCGCGCGAAGCCACGCGGACCAAGAGCCGGTTTCTGGCGAACATGAGCCACGAGATCCGCACTCCGATCAACGGCGTCCTGGGGATGGCCGATTTTCTGCTGGGCACCCAGCTCGACGCGGAGCAGCGCGAGTATGCGGAAGCGATCCAGCGCTCGGCCGGTTCGCTGACGTCGCTCATCAACGACATTTTGGATTTCTCGTCCATCGAAGCCAGAACGCTACGCCTGGATCGCGTGGTATTTTCGTTGCAAGCCGCCATCCAACAGGCCGCCGCGGAGTTCGCGCCGCAGGCCGGTGCCAAGGGGATCGATTTTGCATCCTCGATCGCGTCCAACGTGCCGGATGCAGTGACGGGCGATCCGGCGCGGCTGCGGCAGGTGCTCTCGAATTTATTGGGCAACGCGGTGAAGTTTACCGAGCGTGGACGCATCGAGCTTGCGGCGGAGCTGGTCAGCCACACGCGCGACGAATTGAAGCTGCGATTCACAGTGGGCGATACGGGGATCGGGATTCCGGCCAGCGACCGAGACCGGCTGTTTGAAACCTTCACGCAGGCCGACGACTCGAACACGCGGAAATACGGCGGCACGGGACTGGGCCTGGCGATCTCGAAACAACTCGTGGAATTGCTGGGCGGTGAGATCGGCGTGGAGAGCGAGCCGGGAGCCGGAAGCCGGTTCTGGTTCACAGCCAGCTTTGGGGACGCGGCGAAGGGCGCCACGTCGGAGGCAGCGCCAAGGGCCTCGACGCCATCGGCCCCCCCGAAGCCCGCGGCGAAAGCGGCCGTTCACTCCAGTGTGAGCGCGGCACGCAAGAGTACGAGCGCAGCTTCTACCGCCGCTGGGCATTCGATGCGGATTTTGTTGGCCGAAGACAACGAGATCAACCAGCGGATTACTCTGCGGCTGCTGCAGAAGCTGGGGTTGTCGGCCGACGCGGTGGTGAACGGGCGCCAGGCAGTGGAGGCGCTCGAAAAGCAGAAATACGATCTGGTCCTCATGGATTGCCAGATGCCGGACATGGACGGCTTCGAGGCCACGGCGGTGATCCGCAGCCGGGAAGGGACCAGCCGTCACCAGACCATCTGCGCGCTCACGGCCAACGCCATGGCGGGCGATCGCGAGCGGTGTCTGGCGGCGGGCATGGACGACTACATCAGCAAGCCGGTTGGATTGGAGAAGCTGCGCGACGCGCTGGTGCGATGGATTCCAAGTGTGGGCGAAGCGGTCCAGAAATAGGTTAGGCCCCGGGAGGCTTGATGCCTCTCACCCCGGTAGCGCAACCAAAGAAGTATGAGACGGGGACGGTCTCGAGGCCAGCCTCCCTCAAACATCCGGCGAAGTGCGTCGCATTGTCAAAAGCCTGAGTGTACACCCCCAACATTCGATAGCTATCCGGATTGCCGAGCAGCAGCCGTCCGATGAGCGGAATTAGCCACTTCAGGTAGAACATATAAGCGGCACGAAGCGGGAGTATGGGAGGCACTGAGATCTCGACGAACGAATATGCGCCACCGGGCTTCAGCAGTCGAGCAACTGTGTGGGCCAGACGCCGCTGCTGTTCGCGATCGAATGTCTTCAGCCCGAACGATGAGACAACGGCGTCTGCGAATGCGGGTGGAGGATTCCACGTCAGCACGTCCTCCACGTAGACCTCTACGGGAAAGTGCCACTCTCGGTGCGTCCGGCGAACCATTTCAGGGGAAATGTCGATCCCGAGCACTCGAGCCGACGCCGGCAACGTCGTCGCCAGCGAACGCCAGAGCTCCCCCATGCCGGACATTAAATCGATGACACAGTCCGCCGAGGCCAACGGCAAGCCGGCCACGGCCTGGTTGCGCCACCGCGCGGTGAAACCGAACGACGAGATCAAGTTGACGTGACCGTACGTTGACGCCATGTCGTCAAAGAGTGTCCGGATTGATTCAGGATCGTACCGAGCTTGCGTCAAACTAAACTTCCAGGCCCACCGAGCGCATCAGATCCAGAGCGTTGCTGCGCTCCACCACGCCTGGCTGCAGCCGATAGTCGAAATGCAGCTGGCCGTTCTCGAGCGTGTCGGCGAAATGGACATTCGCGGCGCGGCCGGGAAGCTCATCGGCGATGTGGGCCAGAGCGAGGTCATGGGTGGTGATCAATCCCATAGCGCCGCGATCGATCAGAGCCCGGACGATGGCGCCGGCGCCGGCCTGGCGGTCGTGCGAATTGGTGCCGCTCAATAATTCATCCAACAAAAAAAGAACGGGGCGGGGGCCGCTGGTGAGGGCCACGATCTCGCGCAGGCGCGTAATCTCGGCGTAGAAGCGCGAGCGGCCATCCTGGAGCGAATCCAGCGTTCGAATGGAGGCGCCCAGGGTCAACGGCGAGATCTTGAGGCGCGTGGCGCGGACGGGCGCGCCGGCCCACGCCAGCACGGTATTGATCCCGATGGTCCGCAGCAGAGTACTCTTGCCGGACATGTTGGAGCCGCTGACGATCCAGAGGCGGGTATTGCTGCCCAGCCCGACATCGTTGCGGATCGCCTGGGCATCCGGCATAAGCGGATGGGCCAGGGCTTCGGCTTCAAAGCAGCCGCCGGGAGCGTCAACCAGCTCCGGGAATACGTCGGCAGGATGCTCGTAGCTGTAGCCCGCGAGCGAGCACAGCGCCTCGAATTCTCCAACGGTCGAGATCCATTCGCGGATGTGGCGTCCGGAAACTTTGCGCCAGCGTTCGATCGCCATGGCGACTTGCGCGGTCCACAGCAGCGCAAAGGCGATGGGCGCGAAGACCTTGTTTTCCTGCCAGTCGAGACGCGCGCTCAACCGGCCGAGGTGCGCGATCTGCGCCGACGCAGTCTTCTGGGTCACAGCCCCGGTCTGGCTGCCTGGCCTTAAGCGCGCATGCAGTTGTTGGAGCAGCGGCGCATGGAAAGTTTCGTTCTCCAGACGCTCCAGAAGTTCCGCAAGCAATACCAAGTCGCGGGATGCCGAGTCGGTCGCATGAGTTACGCGCGAGGTGCTGGAATCAAGAAAGAGGGCGTAGCCGATTTCGAGCAACAGGACAGCCAGGACCGGCGTACGGGTGAAGATATTCCTCACGTACAGTCCGAACGAAATCACTATCGCCGCGCAGAACAGGAGTGCGATATAACGCGCTCCCGCAGGAAACCGAACCTCCGGAGATTCGCCCCAGGCAGCCGTGGCGTCCGGATTGAGGTTCGACCGGACGGTGGCGCCGATCACGGTGAGGTCCTCGCGCAAATCGAGCCGCGAGCGAAGCTCTTCGATCGCCCGGTGCCGCGCGGCGGCTTCATCGTAGGTGGCAGGCGCCAGCAGCCAGCGCGCCAGTGTGTCTTCGCCGGCGCGCGTACGGGCCGTCGACAGCAACTCGAATAGGGAGCCTTTGCCGAACAGATCGAGATCTTCGGCATAGACGTGCGCGGGGTCGCGGAAGCGGTCGCCGGAATCGCCCGAGTTTTCAATGTGGCGGCCTTCCAGGCGCGCGATGCCGCGGTCGTAGAATTGAATGGCGCGTTTCGAGCGCTCCATCCGTTCCACCACTCGCGCGTGAACGATCACCAGGACGGCGAAAACGGCCAGGGGAAGCAGCAGCCACCACACCGAGATCCAAACTTCTCCGAACACAAAGAAGGCGACCACCACGGCTGCAAAACCGGCGGCCAGGCGAGCGTTACCAATGCGCCGGAATTGCCGATCGAGCCGCTGCGACGCCCGGCGGCGATCCTCCAATCGCGCCTGATACTCTGCCAAAGGATTCACAATGCTAGGCTAACAGCAAGTATGGACGAAGAGCCCATCCGCATTCCCGTCACCGATGTTTTTGACCTGCACACTGTGCCGGCGCGCGAAGTGAAGCCGGTGGTGGAGAACTATCTGGAGGAGGCGTATCGAATGGGATTCCGCGCCTTGCGGATCATTCACGGGCGGGGAATCGGGGTGCAGCGCGAGATGGTGCGGTCCATTTTGGCGAAAACGCCTTTTGTTGCAGGCTTTTCGGATGCACCGGCGGAGGCCGGCGGCTGGGGCGCCACGATCGTCACGCTACGCTAAAGGAAGTGGGGGGTGGGGTGTGGGTAGTGGGAAAGAAAATGGAACTTCTATGGACCGCGCCCGGAATACTTATCAAAGGCCGATGCGGATCGCCGCAATCAACTAATGCTGGAATCCCCGTCCCATAGTGATGGCGATCTGCTTCGGCTGTTGTTAACGGGCGATGAAGCGGCGTTTCTCGAGTTCTATCGCAGGCATCAGGGTGTAGTGTACCGGTTTGCGCTGCAGATGAGCGGCAAAACGGAGATCGCCGAGGAAGTGACGCAGGACGTTTTCATGGTGGTCATGGGGTCGGCCAAGTATGAGAGCGAGCGCGGGTCCGTGGCGGCGTTTCTATATGGGATCGCGCGCAACATCGTGCTGCGAGCTTTGGAGCGCGAGCGACCTTATATTACTGTGCTGGACGACGCGGACAGCGAGTATGCCAACCGGCTGACGGCCGAGCACCAGGATCTTCTGGGCGACCTGGCGCGGAACGAAAGAATTGACACGTTGCGGAAGGCGGTGCTGGCGCTGCCGCCCGCGTATCGCGAAGTAGTGGTGCTGTGCGATCTGCACGAGCGTGATTATGCAGAAGCGGCGAGCGCGCTGGGATGTGCGATCGGAACCGTGCGGTCGCGTTTGCATCGGGCTCGTGCGCTGCTGATGGAGAAGTTGCGCGCGGGCGAAAGGGTTGCGGAATGGAAGACAACCGGGAGCTATTAGAAAATTTGCGGGCGCTGGCGGCGGCTGGGCCGCAAGATGCGCCGGAGCGTGTGGAGCGGCGGCTTCGCGCGGAGTTCCGAACGGTCAGCAGGCGTCGTCGTGTCAGGGTCTGGGCGTCATTCGCTGGAGTGGGGGCGATGGCTGCTGGAATCGCGCTACTGATGTGGGTTCGCGAGGCGCCGAAACCGGCTCCGAGCGCGACGACTGCTGTAGCGATGGTCTCGGGGTCTGACGTCGAAGAAGATGCGGACGCGAGCTTCTATCCATTGCCTCAGGCCGAGGCGCTACCGGACATGGAGAACGCGATGGTGGTTCGGGTTCAATTGCAGGCTGCATCCCTGCGGCTGATGGGATTTCCGGTAGATGAAGAGCGTGCCGACGATGGCGCGGTGCAGGCAGAGTTGTTGCTGGGTCAGGATGGCTTGGCGCGAGGCGTGCGCTTGGCACAATAATTTCACAATAGTTTGTGACAGGAGGTAAACATCATGCTGAGTAGACTATCGATTATTTCGGCTGTGGGACTGATGGCCACCAGCCTGTTTGCGCAGGGTCCGGGCGGCCGGCACGGCGGGGGTCCGGGTGGCGGCGATTTCGCGCTGATGCGCGCGGAATTCGGCATGGCCGGCAAAGTGGTCCCCGGTGCGCCGTATTCGGCGCAGGCCGTCACGCAGTTTACGCAGACTCTGGCGAGTGGCGATCATATTCAACGGACCACGACAGCCTCCATTGCGCGCGACAGCCAGGGGCGGACGCGCGATGGACCGTTCCATCTCGTGGGGTTGGCGCTCTTTCGGCTAAGGCGGGCGCGCAGGCGCGCGCAATCATGATCCATGATGTGGTGGCTGGCGTGAGTTATGCGCTGAATCCGGCAACCAAGACCGGCACCTCGACGCAGATCCGGGCGCGCTCGGCGGATTTCCAGGGTTTCGAGCGAAACCGCGCTCGCCGATCCTCGGCGGCCGAGAAAACTGAAGATCTGGGTACGCAGGTGATGCAAGGCGTCACTGTGACGGGCAAGCGGGTGACGCGCGTGATTGCCGCGGGTCAGGAAGGCAACGAGAAGGAAATCGATATCGTTACCGAGACCTGGTATTCAGCGGATTTGCAAGCTGTGATCCAGAGCAAGACCAGCGATCCACGTTTCGGCGAGACCGTGTATCAGTTGACTGGCGTCAGCCGTGCGGAGCCCGATCCCGCGCTGTTCGCTCCCACCGGCTACGCAATTACAGCGGGCCGGGCGCGGCGTGGTCCCGCGGCGGCTCAATAGCAGCGGGCGCAAGTTATACTACGGTTTGCGCGCTTTCGTTTTCCCCGTAGCCCTTCTGTTATTACGACTGGCGCTGGCGGCCGCACCGCCAACACCGGAGGCTGCGCAGAATTCACTCCTCGCTCTGCATGACTTTCGCGAGGTCGCGATTTCACCGGACAGCGGCAAGGTGGCTTGGATCGAGTCGGCTCCCGGTAAAACGAAGGGCGAGCCTCCGAGTCTTTCCATTTACGTCAAGGATTTGCGCGACGCCGGGCGCTGGCGCCAAGCGCATTGGCGATTCGTCGTCGATGGCGCAGGGTCTGGCGTGGTCGCGAGGATGGCAAGCTGGCCTTTCTTTCCGATGCCGAAGCCCACGGGCAGATGCAATTGTACGTCGCCGAGAAGCCGGGCGCGGAAAGCCTCGCAAGATCGGCGAATTCAAAGGCTATGTCGAATCGCCGCAGTGGTCGCCCGACGGCAAGAGCATCGCCGTGCTCGAGATCGAAAGCAACAGCCGCGTGCCGGGGCCCACGGAAGCGACGGCCGGCAAACGGGCGTGATCGCATCCACCGTGACCGAGAAACGCTTAACGATCGTGAACCTGGGCACGGGGGGCACGGCGGCCGCGGCGCGCACCATTTCCCCGGCCGACATGTACGTGTATGAATTCGATTGGTCGCCGGATAGCAAAGAGCTGGCGTATCTAGCTGCGCCGGGCGATGGCGACGACAATTGGTACGTCGCCCAGCTGTACGCGATCAACGCGGAGTCGGGGGCGGTGCGGCATGTTTTCAAACCGGCCTTGCAAGCGGCTAACGTTCGCTGGTCGCCGGATGGGCAAGACCATCGCATTCATCGGAGGATTGATGAGCGATGAAGGCGTGATCGGCGGCGAGATTTATGCACTGCCGGCCGGGGGCGGAATGGCGCGCGATCTGACGACGGATCGCAAGGCGTCACCGAATTGGTTCCGCTGGTCGCCGTCGTCGAAGCAGATTATCATGACTGAAGACATCTCCGGAGATTCGGCGATTTCGACGCTCGATATCGGCCTCGGGAAGCGTTGAGACGTTGTGGAAAGGCGCAGAGAGCGAGATCGTTTTCAGGCGATACAGCCACGAGCGCGGTGGTGCGGAATTCATTCGACCATCCGCCGGAGATTTGGGCCGGCACAACCGGCAAATGGCAGCAGATCACGCATTCGAACGATGCTTGCCCGGCGCCGAAGACGCCAGGCACGCGGTGGGGCGAGGCAAGAGCATCACGTGGAAGAACGGCAGCTTCGAGGTGCAGGGCTGGCTGGTGTTTCCGCAGCCGTACGATCCAGCCCAACGCTATCCGATGGTGGTGACGGTTCACGGCGGCCCGGCGGCGGGCGTTCGTCCGAGTTGGCCGCGATCCGGGTTTACCGCTACAGCTTCTTTCCGGGCCAAGGCTATTTCGTGCTTCATGCCGAATCCGCGCGGGCAGTTATGGCAGGGCGAAGCGTTCACGCGCGCCAATGCGAAGGATTTCGGGCACGGCGATCTGGACGATATTCTGGCCGGCGTGGATGCGGTGGTGAAGAATTATCCGGTGGACAACCAACGCGTGGGCATCGCCGGCTGGAGCTACGGCGGCTATATGACCATGTGGGCGGTGACGCAGACCAATCGCTTTCGCGCGGCGTTCGCGGGCGCGGGCATCGCCAATTGTCAAAGCTACTACGGAGAGAACGGAATCGATCAGTGGATGATCCCGTATTTCGGCGCGTCGGTGTACGACGATCCAGCGGTGTACGCGAAGAGCTCGCCGATCAATTTCATCAAGAACGTCAAGACACCGACTCTGGTGATAGTGGGCGATCGCGACGCGGAGTGCCCGCCGCCGCAATCCTACGAATTCTGGCACGCGCTGAAGACCTTCGGAGTGAAGACCGAGTTCGTGCTGTATCCGGGCGAAGGGCATGGGTTCCACGATCCGGAGCACATTCGGGACCGGTTCGAGCGGTTGTGAAGTGGTTTAACGAGAATATGCCGGCGCTGGCGAAGTAAACAGGTTAGGGTTTCAGAGCAGGTGATGGTGCCGCTTCTCTAATTCCTTGACGATGTCGCCGACTTCCTGCGCGCGGGAGCGATCGGCGATGAGCAGCGCGTCGGGAGTGTCGACCACCATCAGATCCTTCGACGCCGAGCAGCGCGATCAGTTTGCCTTCGGCATCCACGTAATTGCCGGAGCTCGATCGCGCCAGAGCTTCGCCGCGGAACACATTGCCGCTTTGCATCGCGCGCCAGCAGCTCGTAGACCGCGTTCCAACTTCCGACGTCGTTCCAGCCGAAATCGTCCGTGGCGAGTCCCACAACATGGGGCGACTTTTCGAGCACCGCGTAATCGATCGAAATGTTTTCGCAGTGCGGGAATGCTTCCTTCAACTTCGCACCGAAGCGGCGATTCGCGAACTCGGGCAAGCTGGCCAGCAGCGTCGCGGTCTTGGGCAGATATTCGCGCAGCGCATCCAACAACACCGAGGTTTTCCAAAAGAACATGCCCGCGTTCCAGTAGAAATTGCCGGCCTTGACGTAGCGGCGCGCGGTTTTGAGATCGGGCTTTTCGCGAAAGCGTCGAACCGGCACGGGCTCCCGCGATCCGGCCTGGACGTTCTTCGGAAACTCGATATAGCCGTAGCCGGTCTCGGGCCAGCGCGCCTGAATGCCCAGCACGACAATCTTTCCATCCGGCGGCCGCTCGAAATGCGGCCGCGAACGAATCGCAGATAGCGCGCGGGCTTCGCGATCACGTGGTCGGACGGGAAGACGCCCATGACGGCGTTGGGATCGATGGATTGCAGAATGTGGGCCGCCAGTCCGATGGCGGGCGCGGTGTTGCGCTGCGCGGGCTCGGCCAGGATCTGGCTCTTAGGAACCTCCGGCAGCTGGCGGACGATTTCGGCGCGCAGATGGTCGTTGGTCAGAATCCACAGGCGCTCGGGCGGGATCACCGGGCTCAGGCGATCCACGGTCTGCTGGATCAGGGATCGCTCGCCGATGAAACGCAGGACTTGTTTGGAGTGCGAGCGGCGGCTGCGCGGCCAGAAGCGCGTGCCTCGGCCGCCAGCCAGAATCAGGCCGTAATAGCTGGAGGAGCGCGGCATCAGTTCAGCGAATAGTCGCGATAGCCGCGAATCAATTTCAGCGTGCGGTTCCAGCGCGTCTTGGTGAAAAAGTGCTCGGCGAGATCGAAGATGTGGTGCACGTTGTAAGTCCAACAGATCTTCGGTGGGCGCGTCGTAGGACCAGAAAATAATCAGCGGCTTGCCGATGATGTTGTCGCGCGGCACCAAGCCCCAGTAGCGGCTGTCGAGCGAATTATCGCGATTGTCGCCCATGGCGAAATAATTGCCCGCGGGCACCACCAGTTCGCCATTCACGACATTGTCGCGCAGCATTTGATCGGCGCGCGCGGCCATTTTCGGATCCTCGACATACTCCGGCTCGCCTTGCGGGAAGTTGTCGCGATAGGGCAGAGAGTCGTCCTGATGGATGACGTAGGGCTCGTTCAGCGGCTTGCCATTGATGAAAACCTGCTTGTTGACCAGCTTGATGATGATCGCCGGGCACGCCGATGCAGCGCTTGACGAGGTCTTCCTTGAGCGTTGCCGGATGCAGAAACACGATGATGTCGCCGCGCTTCACGTCCTCATAGGGCAGCAGGTGTTTGCTGAGGGCGTCTGGCGGCGCGTAGGCCAGCTTATCCACGATCAGGTGATCGCCGGTGAGCAGCGTGTTGTGCATCGAAGAAGTCGGGATCACGTACGGCTGCGCGATGGTGGAAGTTCCGAACAGAAGAATCAGGATGGTGATGGTCCACTCGGCGATGGAGTGGCGCTGCGCGGGATCCGGCGACCTTGCGGGCTGGGCGGGCTTAGTAGTTGTAGTAGCCATGAATCAATCGGAACGTGCGATCCCAGCGGGTCTTGGTGAAGAAGTGCTCCGCCAGATCGAGGAAGTGGCTGGCGAGATTGTTAACGGACGAACTGGCCAAGCTCTCGGTGCTGGCATTGTAGGACCAGTAGATGATCAGCGGCTTGCCAATGATGTTTCCGCGCGGAACGAAGCCCCAATAGCGGCTGTCGAGCGAATTGTCGCGATTGTCGCCCATGGCGAAGAAAGAATTCGGGCGGCACCACCACTTCGCCGTTCACCACGTTGTTCGCCAGCATGTCGCGGCCGCGGTCGAGCAGCGTGAAATTAGCCTCGCTGCTGGGGAAATTGTCGCGGAACGAATCGCGGATAAGGACTTTTGTGAACCACGTAAGGCTCGACCAGCTTCTTCCCGTTGCGATAGACCTGCTGATCGATGAGCTTGATGTGATCGCCGGGCACGCCGATCACGCGCTTGACGAAGGTCTGCGTGATATCCACGGGATAGCGGAACACGATGATGTCGCCGCGCTTGGGGTTTTCATAAGGCAGGATGTACTTGCTGAAACTGCCGGCTGGTGCGTAGGCGAGTTTGTCCACCAGCAGGTGATCGCCGATGAGCAGCGTGTCTTCCATGGACCCGGTGGGAATCACGAACGCCTGCACCAGCGTGGTGGTGCCGAACAGCAGGAGCAGGATGGTGATGGTCCATTCGGCGATGGTTCCGCGGGGAGGCTCGGGCCTGGCAATCGCCGCGGTAGTGCCCGGTGTGGCTGCCACTGCCGCTTTTCCACGATCGATGGTGGGTTTCATAGCGTCGATACCTCTAGCTTATCAGGCGGTCAGTCTATCGGGCGGGCGGGGGGAGCGCGGGCCGGCGAAGGCGCAGCAATTCGGCAATCGAAATATAGATATTGAGCACGCCCAGGCCGCTCAATGCGCCGCGGAAATAGGAGCTGGTCCAGTAGTCGCGCAGCCAGGGCAGCAGGCCGGCAATCGAGTTTCCATCCCATTGCTCCGTCCAGGGAAAAATAAGCAGGAAGACCCCCACTTCAAAGCAGACGATGACGAATAAAATGATGCCCAGCTTGTGGGACCAGGTATGCTTGACGTGGGTTGGCGCCTCTACTGGATGCATCGGGCATCCTCTCCAACTTGGACGCATGCGACATCCTCCTGAAACTCGCTTCCTCACGGTCGCGGCTCGGTTGTGAATCTTCTGGTCCAAAGAGATCGCCTTGCCGCGGATAACCGGTCCAGAGTACGTGCGGCGCGTGCTCGCGCACTGGCCAGAAGCTGAAGCGATGCAATGCGGTGGGCCCGTGGGTTTCAAGCGCCTTCCAATGCTCGTCGGTCGAATAGCCCTTATGGTTCTTGAGGCCGTATTGGGGGAAGACCAGGTCCCATTCGCGCATGCAGGCGTCGCGTTCCACCTTCGCAAGAATAGACGCCGCCGCGATGCATTGCGATAGGGCGTCGCCGTGGATTAGGGCGCGCTGAGCAGTGGGAAGATCCACGGTGACGGCGTCGACGAGCAAGTAATCGGGCGCGGGAGTGAGCCGCTGGATAGCGCGGCGCATGGCCAATCGTGAAGCCTGAAGGATGTTGATGCGGTCGATTTCAAAGGCGTCCACGGCCGCGACGGACCAAGCTATGGCTCGCTCGCGAATGCGCGGCGCCAGTGTCTCGCGGCGCTCGGCATCCAGTAGCTTGCTGTCTCTGAGGCCGCGGATGGGGCGATCGGGCGATAAGATGACGGCGGCGGCGAACACCGGGCCAAACAAAGCGCCGCGCCCGACTTCATCGACACCGGCGATGTGCTGGAAGCCCTGCGCGCGGGCGTCGCGCTCGTATTTTCCCTGGCACTTCATTTACACAGGCGCCCGCCGGAGCGCTGCTTATTCGCGCTCGCGGAGACGCGCGGCTTTGCCCTTGAGCGCGCGCAGATAATAAAGCTTTGCGCGGCGCACCCGGCCGGTACGCACCACGTCGATGTGGTCAATCACAGGGGCGTGGATCGGGAAAATGCGCTCGACACCGTGGCCGAAGCTGATCTTTCTCACCGTGACGGTCTCGCCTAGCCCCTCGTTCTTGCGAGCGATGACGGTTCCTTCAAAAGCCTGGAGGCGCTCTTTATCGCCTTCCTTGATTTTGACGTGGACGCGGATGGTGTCGCCAGGGCGGAATTCAGGCACCTGGCGGTGGTGTTTGGCGACAATCTTGGTCAGTAAGGGGTTCGGCATGTGACAATTCCTTGAATCTTCATTGTAGTAGATCGGGGCGCTGCCGCGCAGTCTTCTCCCGAGCCGCTTCTGGCGCCAGTTTCGGATGTCCTCGTGATTGCCGCTCAATAGTACTTCTGGAACCTTCCAGCCGCGGAAATCGGCTGGGCGCGTGTACTGCGGGCAATCGAGGAGCTCGGGGGCGGTGAAGGATTCCTGCACGGCCGAATCCTCGTTGCCGAGGACGCCGGGAAGGAGCCGGGCGACGCAATCGATCACCAGGGCTGCGCCAAGTTCTCCGCCGCTCAGTACGAAATCGCCGATGGAAAGCTCTTCGTCGGCCAGGTGCTCGGCCACGCGTTCGTCAACGCCCTCGTAACGTCCGCAAATAACGAAGATTTCCTGATATTGGGTGAGACGGCGTGCCGCTTCCTGATCGAAGCGCTGGCCTTGGGCAGAGAGCAGGATAAGGCGCTGAGAGGGATTTCGGTTAGATGCGCGCTCGGGCCAAATGCTCTCGACGGCTTCGAAGATGGGCGCGGGTTTCAGCAGCATGCCTTCGCCGCCGCCGAAGGGGCGATCGTCGACGGTGCGATGGCGGTCGTGGGTCCAGGCGCGGAGATCGTGAATGTGGATTTGGATCAGGCCGGCCTCGGCGGCTTTGGCGACGACGCCGTATTGGAGCGGGCCTTGGAAGAAGTCGGGAAAGATGGTGAGGATGCGGAAAACCATATACGAAGTTCAGCCACGGATGAACGCAGATGAACGCAGATAGGACATCTTAATTCAAATCCAGTAGGCCGTCGGGCGGATTCACCGTGATCTGCCTGCGGTCGAGATCGATTTTCGTGCAGATGGATTTGGCGAAAGGGATGAGCAGGTTTTCCCCGATCCGGAGTAGAGGCGTGCCGCCCGTTTCCTGCAGATCGTCGACGGTTCCGAGGGAGCGGCCGGATGCGTCGACCACCTCGCAGCCGATGAGGTCCGACTGATAGTACTCTTGCTCGGTGAGCGCGGCGCGCTGTTCGAAGGGAATTGCAACGTCGGCGCCGGCCAGCTTTTCGGCATCCGAAATGGTATCGACACCTTTGAACTTGAGGATGAGATAATCCCCGTGCATCCAGGTGTTCTCCACTTCCATGGGGACCTCGTTCACGAACACGGCGCCCACGCGAGCGGGCTGGCTCGAGAGCGGGAGAGCAGCCAACTCTCCTTTGTTTCCGCGCGCGCGAAGTAGACGGGCGATGGTGACGAGCTTCAGATCTATTCCAGAATTTCCAGCGTGAACCGGCGGTTCAGCTTCATTCCCGCGGCGCCCAATAGCGTCCGGATGGAGCGGGCTGTACGGCCCTGCTTGCCGATGACTTTTCCCAAGTCGCTGGGCGCGACTTTTAACTCCAATACCGTGACCTGCTCGCCCTGCACCTCGCTGACGGTGACCTGGTCGGGCAAATCCACTAGAGCCTTCGCGATGTCTTCGATGAGTTGTTTCATTTCCAGGTCTGCCTGATAGTTAGTTTAGCGCTATGGTGCCTGGTCCTTGCCGGGAGCCTTGCCAGGGAGCCCCGCCGGGTTCTCGTGAACGCGCTCGCGGAAGCGGCCGCGCAGCCCCATGGCGAGCGAAACGCTGTCCTCGCCGAACTTGTCGCGCAAGTGGTCCACGGCTGACATCGCCTTGCGCCAGCGATTGGTGTTCGGTTCTTCGAGCATGTTGAGCTGGCCCGCGGTTGCTTTTAGTCCCGACGCATGGACGCCGAGCAGACGGATGGTCGCCTTAGGTTTCCAGTTCGCGCGGAACAATGCGCGCACCTGCTGGAAAATTTCGGTGTCGAGCTGCGTGCCGTGGTCGAAGGAATGCGCACGGGTGATGGTGGAGAAATCGGAATAGCGGAGCTTCAACTGGATGGTGCGGGCATGCAAGTCATGTTCGCGCAGGCGGCGGGCGACCATTTCCGAAAGCCGCGCAAGCGTGGATTCCAGCGCGTCGGTGTCGGCCGTGTCTTCATTGAACGTGAACTCGTGGCTGATGGATTTCGGTGTGTTGTCGTCGCCGACTTCGCCATCGAACCAGCCGCCCGCGTCCATGCCGCGCGATTTTCCGGCCAGCGCCAAACCCCACTGGCCGAGGTGCTGGCGCAGGAAGTCTTCATCCAGCGCAGCCAGGTCGCCGACCTTGCGAACGCCCCAGGCTTGCAGATTCTTTTCGGTGACCTTTCCCACGCCGGGGATTTTTCGGACGTCGAGCGGCGCAAGAAAGCGAGCTTCTTCGCCGGGCAGCACCCACAGCACGCCGTTGGGCTTGGCTTGATCGGATGCCACTTTGGCGACCATGCGGGATGTCGAGATTCCGATGGAGCAATTGAGCGCGGTCGAGCGCTTCATGGCGTCGTGCAGGCGGTGGGCGGCGGAAAGCGGCGGCCCGTGGAGGCGCTCGGTGCCGGTGAGATCCATGTAGGCTTCGTCGACGGATGCCATGTCCACTTGCGGCGAGAAACTTTTGAGAACCTCGTAAACCTTGCCTGAGTATTCGCGATAGCGCGTGGGGTGGCCGTCCACGAAGATGGCTTGCGGGCAGAGGCGAGCTGCGGTTCTGAGCGGCATCGCGGAGTGGACACCGAATTTGCGGGCGGCGTAGGAGGCGGCGGAGACGACGCCGCGCTGATTGGCCTGTCCACCGACGACCACGGGCTTGCCGATGAGCGAGGGATCGAATAGTTCTTCGACGGAGACGAAGAAGGCGTCCATGTCGACGTGGAAGTAGGTCTTCATCTGGCATCGCCCTTCGGCGGCTCACTCGTAATGGCGTTCGCCGTTTGCTCATTCGATCGCCCAAGGAAGAACGCGATCACGGCTCCGCAAACGATCGATGCGAAGATCGCCAATGAGAGCCACGGATAGCGAAACGCTGTTCCGATCACGACTGCCGCTCCATAGAGCCAAAGCCGAATTTTGAAGGACTGGTCTCGCTGCTTTGGGGTCTGTTTCCACGCCCAGAACGGCGGCAAAGGCGTACGAAGCACCTTTCTTACCGCCCTCCTGATCTTAGTGGTTTGTCGCAGCGCCACGATTAACCTCTGGATGGGAGCGATCGGGCGGCGAGGACGCGGGGGAAGCCAGCTAAGTCTGGGATAACAGTGATGTCGCTCCAGCCACGTTCCAGCATCGCGCGCACCGGGTCTAACGAATTGTAGCCGAGTTCGAGCAGCAGCCAGCCGTGCGGGCGCAGGACGCGGGCGGCGTCGGCGATCAGTCGTTCATACATTTCAAGGCCGGTGGGCCCTGCAAAGAGGGCGATGTGCGGTTCATAATCGCGAACCTCGCGCTGTAGGCCGGGTTCGTCCGTTCGCGGAACATAGGGCGGATTGGAGACGAGCAAATCGATGCTGTGATCGCGAAAGGCGTCCACGAGATTGCTCAGCAAGTAATGCACGCCCGCTGAGAGTTGCTGGGCATTGATTTGCGCGACGCCCAGCGCCGCGGCGGAAATGTCGGTGGCGAAGACGCGCGCACGAGTCTCCAGCGCCAGAGTGATCGCGATAGCGCCCGATCCTGTTCCGACATCCACGACAACATCGCCCGGGCCGTTCTTTGACCTGATGCGGGCGCTGGCGGCTTCCACCAGATGCTCCGTTTCCGGCCGCGGAATCAGCACATCGGGCGTCACGTGAAAATCGCGGCCATAAAACTCCTGGCGACCAGTGATGTATTGGGTCGGTTTGCCCTTCAGCCGTTCATGCAGGTAGCGGCCATAGTGGATCCAGGCGATCTCGGGCAGTTCGTCATCTGAATGCGCGTAAAGATAAGCGCGATCGTGCTGGAGCGCGTGCATCAGAAGGACTTCGGCGGTGAGGCGCGGCGCGATGACGGCGTCCTCCTCGAGGAGCTTGGTGCCCTGGAGGAGAGCAGTGTGGATGGTCAAGTGGAGCTAGGCGGCTTCGCCCTGCTGGTAGTTGGTAAGCGCCGAGATCAGCGGATCCAAGCGGCCTTCCATGATCAGGTCGAGCTGGTGCAGCGTCAAACCGATGCGATGGTCGGTGACGCGGTTCTGCGGGAAATTATAAGTGCGGATCTTCTCACTGCGATCGCCCGACCCCACCATGCTGCGTCGCTCCGCCCCGATCTGCTCGCGTTGCTTCTCCAGCTCCATTTCATAGAGCCGCGAGCGCAGCACGCGTTCGGCCTTGGCGCGATTCTTGATCTGCGATTTTTCGTCCTGGCAGGACACGATCAGTCCCGTAGGCAGGTGCGTGAGGCGCACGGCCGAGTACGTGGTGTTGACCGATTGTCCGCCGGGTCCGGAAGAACAGAACGTGTCGATACGGACGTCCTTGGCTTCGAGCTTGATCTCCACCTCGTCGGCCTCGGGCATCACGGCGACAGTGATGGCTGAGGTATGCACGCGGCCCTGCTGCTCGGTAGCCGGCACGCGCTGCACGCGATGCACGCCGCTTTCGTATTTCAGATGGCTGTAGACCTTGTTGCCGCTTATGAGCGCGATTACTTCCTTCAGGCCGCCGACGGCGGACTCACTGGCCGACGTCACCTCCACGCGCCAGCGCTGCGATTCGGCGTAGCGCGAATACATTCGGAACACTTCCGCCGCGAACAGCGTGGCTTCGTCGCCGCCCGTGCCGGCGCGGATTTCGAGCACGACGTTCTTTTCATCGAGCGGGTCTTTGGGAAGCAGCAGCACCTTCAGCTCTCCCTCGATGCGAGCCAGCTCCGGCTCCAGCCGCGCAATTTCATCGTTGGCCATCTGGCGCAGCTCGGCGTCCGGATCTTCCACCATGGAACGCGCTTCGTCATAGTTGCGCTTGACCTGCTTATAGTCGAGGTACTTGGTGACGGCATCTTCAAGCTCGGAGCGCTCCTTGGCGACTTTGCGATACGTTTCGCCATCGGAAATGACGGCCGGATCGCCCATCTGGCGCGTCAGGTCGTCAAACCTGATTTCCATCTCATTGAGCTTTTGCGAATATTGCATGGCGGGCTCCAGCCGAGGCCGGGCGTGTTAAGCGATCACCAACTCGCCGCCCTGCGCTTCTTCGAGCTGCATCGCGCCGTCCAGCGCCTGGATCGCGACACTGGCTTGTTCGTCCGATGGCGGCTGCGTGGTCACGCGCTGCAACCACAGCCCGGGCGCGGTCAGCGCGGCCATCATCCCTTGCTGATGCCGTGCGGCATAGCGGATCAATTCATATGCCACGCCGACGATCAGTGGCAGCAACGCAATGCGCGCGACCAGCTTCGCCGCGAATCCGTCGAAGGGGAGCAGCGGATAGACCAGGATCGCGATCACCATCACGAGCAGCAGGAAACTGGTCCCGCAGCGCGGATGGAAGGTGACGAACTTCTGCGCGTTTTCGACCGTCACCGGCTGGCCGGATTCGAAATTGAAGACCACCTTGTGCTCGGCGCCGTGGTATTGGAACATGCGGCGAATGTCTTTCATGCGCGAAATGATGAAGAGAAAACCGAGGAAGAGGGTCAGGCGGATCAAGCCGTCCATCATGTTCACCGCGAACCGGCCGTGCAGCGACGGAACCGCCCGGCCGAGCTGGGTGGCCAGGAATAGCGGCACGAATTTGTACATGAACAGGAAGAAGAGCAGCGAAAAGGCGAGCGGCAGGGCCATCATCCACCCGGTCATTTCTGTAGGTTTTTGGTCCTGCGATTTCTGGTCAGTTTTTTCGCCGGCTAGCTCGGCAATCGCGACGTTGGCGGAAAACTGGAGCGCTTTCACGCCCAGGTACATGGCGTGGCCGAGGGTTCCGAGTCCCCGCAAAATGGGCAGCTTGAAGATCGGATATTTCTCGGAAACGCGCGGCAGCGGGCTTTGTTCGGTGACGATCTCGCCATTGGGCTTGCGCACGGCGACACAATAGCTGTGCGGGGCGCGCATCATGACGCCTTCCATGACGGCCTGCCCGCCCACCAGCGTCTCTTCGCCGCTTTCGAGCACGGGCAGCATTTGGATGTGAGCGCTTAGGCGCAAGAATCTTCGAAAGGACAAGTGGGAAACTCCTTTGTCATTATATCGCGGACGGCCCCGGGATATCGCGAACCCGCCGCTGGCTTTTTTTGTGAACTGGGCGGGCTTTTTCGCTTTACGGGGATACAATGGTGTGATGCAGGTGTTGTTGGCGGGGACTCACAAGTTCCTGCTGCTCGAGCTAGACCCGGACTTCGTGGCGAACATCGCCAAACAGGCCGGCTTCGAGTATCGGATCGAGGAGAGCCGCCGATCCATGTGCCTGCACCTTTCGGCAGTCGACCGCCAAGCGCCGCTGTTGTTGTTCGACGCGGCCGATCCCGGCAACCTGGGTTGGTTTTCGCGCTGCCAATTCTACGTGGACGGAAAGACCGGAGCGGTGTTGCAAACGCCGATGTCGCTTGCCAATCAAAAGGACCGATCTGGGCGGATGCTGCCGGGTGCGGTTCGGCTTCAGATCACGAAAGAACTGCCCGCGTCCTTCCGGCTTCCGGGTAAGCAGGCGGTGACCGAACAGATGGTGTACGCGGTGCTCTTCAATCTGCTCAACGCGCTGCTGACTACAGGCGTGGGAGTGTGCGGCGGATCGATCGTGAAGCCGCTCGCCGGGCGAACGGAAAGCATCGGGACGCGGAATTAACGCACCGGCTCCCTCACGGTCGCGGCTCGGCCAAAACGGCGTTGAGCGAGCCCTGCCGGTAGCCTTCCAAATCGATCGTCACGTAGTGGAATCCCAGCGGCTTGAAGATTTGAACAAATCTCTGGGCCATTTCCGGCGTAAGCGCGGTCGCGAGTTCATCCTTCGCGATTTCTATGCGGACCAGTTTGCCGTGGAACCGCACGCGGAACTGGCGGAAGCCAAGTTGCACGGATGGCTTCTTCGCCGCGTTCGACAGTCTTGATGTTTTCTATAGTCACGGGTGTTCCATAAGGGATGCGCGAGCTGAGGCAGGCCGCCGCGGGACGGTCCCACGTTGACAGGCCGGTGAGGCGGGAAAGCTCGCGGATTTCTGCCTTGGTCAAGCCGGCGTCCACCAGCGGCGCTTTGGCTTGATGCTGTTTGGCGGCATGCTGGCCGGGCCGGTAATCGCCCAGATCATCCACATTCACGCCGTAGGCGATGTGCTCGATGCCGCGCGCGCGCGCCACCACTTCCAGGCGCGTGAAGAGTTCGTCCTTGCAATGGAAACAGCGATTCGGATCGTTCTTTATGTAGTCCGGATTATCGAACTCGCGCGTCTCGATGTATTCATGCCGGAATCCGCACTCGCGCGCGAATGCCTCGGCATCGGTCTTGTGCGATTCGGGAATGGAAGCGGAATCGGCCGTGACGGCCAGGGCGTCTTCGCCCAGCACGCGATGCGCGGCCCACGCCAGATACGCCGAATCGGCGCCGCCGGAGTACGCGATGATCACGCGCCGCATCGGCTTCAAAATCGAGAAGAGTCTGTCTTGCTTCGCCTTCAGGATTCCCAAGTCGAGCTTTGGCGCGGCTGCCAATTTGACCAGACCCGCCATAACACCAGTATAACGGGGCTGCGCACGGCAGACCTCGGTTGAAACATTTCTTTGGGCTTGTGAGTGCGGCCCATGTTCTGCTCTTATAAGAAGACTGGGTCTGGTCTCTTGAAGTTCGAAATCGAAATCAAACTGCGTCTTCCTGGCAACCTGGGAAAATCCGCCGCGCCCTGCGGGACCTGGGCTTTCGTGTGTCCAAGAGCCGTCTGCACGAATACAACGTGCTGCTGGATACGGCGGAACGCACTTTGCGCAGCCATGGCAAGCTCATTCGCGTGCGGCGTGTGGGTACTCACAAGGTACTCACCTACAAAGGGCCCTCCGAGCAGGGCCGGTACAAGAAGCGGCACGAAATCGAGATGAGCTTCCCGGACGCTTCAATGCCTGGAGCAGATCTTCAACGAGATCGGCTACCACCCCATCTTCCGCTACGAAAAGTTCCGCACCGAATACGCCAAGGAGCCGGGCAACGGGGTAAGTCTTGCTGGATGAAACGCCGATCGGCAATTATCTGGAGATTGAAGGCAGCCCGCGATGGATCGATCGCACTGCGCGGCTGCTGGGTTTTTCGATGGCCGACTACATCACGCGCAGCTACGGCTATCTGTATCTTGCGTATTGCCGCGAGCGCAGAATTTCGCCGGATGACATGCTGTTTACAGCCAAGGAAATGCGGCAGCTTCGCAAGAACAAAACGAATGCCTGATGAAATGCCCGCGCCGATTTCGCACGAGACAAGTTTCCGGGTGCGATATGCGGAGACCGACAAGATGGGCGTGGTTTACTACGCCAATTATCTGATCTGGATGGAAGTGGGGCGCGCGGAATATTGCCGCGCCGCGGGTATCCGCTATCGCGATATGGAAGTGGACGACGGCATTCTGCTGGCTGTAGTGGAGGCGCACTGCCGGTATCTTCGTCCCGCGCGCTACGACCAGGAGATCGCGGTGAAGACTCGGGTGGCCAACGCGAGCCGGCGCGCGGTTGAATTTGATTACGAAATTCGCGACGCCCAGAGTGGGCACCGATCTTGCGGCGGGCGGCACCAAGCACGTGTTTCTGGGGGCCGAGCTGAAACCAGTGAAGCTGCCGGAGAAATACTGGCCGCTGTTCGGTATCACTGCCGCTACTTGAACTCGATATTCGATTCGCCGGTGAACTTGTGATAGTTGCGGAACTCGATCACGTTGCGCTCGCACTCGTTGGAGCCCCGCAAACAACTCAAGACTTCCGAATGCACCGGCAGTAGGAATTGCTCGGGTGTTCCCAGCCGAATGGAATCGTAATCGACCGCTGTTTCGACTGAGATCTCTGGAAACTTCTCGGGAATGTCCCTGCCCTGCATCTCCAGCCGCAGCACCTCGCCGGTCTGCTTGTCGATCCATACGGAACCCCGGTAGGCCGGCAAAATGTACTGCCCGGACATTGAGATTCGCCAATTCGAGCGGACTCGCTGTACTTTGAAGTCGAACACCGAAGCGGCTCGATGCAAGATGGTATCGTCCTGTGCGTACTTGAATGCGGCATCCGTATAGCCGGAGAAGACACTGGCAAGAATTGTTCCAAATTCACCGGTGGACCAAGCGCCGGATTCCTCGGGCGGCTTCTTGGAGGGCTTACCGTTGATCTGCATGTTTCGATAACTCTCTTGGTGCTCCTCGAAGACCACTTCGGCGGAAACGATATCGAGGACGTTCCAGCTCGGCTGCCGCGTTTCGCTGTAATATCGCGTGGCGGATTCCTGGACCACGTAATTCGGCAAACCTTCGAGAAACGTGGCTGCTACATCCCGGGCCTTTTCCACCAGAGCGAGATGTGCACCGGCGGTGGCGGGAGGCCGTCCGGGCTCGCTTGCAAGATTCACTCGTGACGAAGAGCCCGGAGCGTCTTCCGGAATCGGCTCGGAGGAGTGCGTGGCCGGTTTACCGTGTTTCAGTACAGGCGGGTCATCGTTTCGCCGGTGGCGGAAGCGTCCGGGCGGACCAAAATCGTCGGCGGCGGGCCAGTTCTTCCTTCCTCCTGCGGCTGCGCGGCGATTTCGTCGTTCTCGTTGATGACTTTTGCGATGTCGCGGTCAAATTGGATGCTGGTGGCGTGGAACTTGCCGTCTTTATCCTCGGTGGCGGCAACCTCCAGACCATCGCCAACGCGCATGTCGGGCGGCTTGGTATCGGCGCTCGAGAAATCGATGATCAGAAAGCGAGTGTCCTCGAGTTCCAGATCCATGGACGACCCTTCGAGTTTTCGCACCACGCCGTGGTAGGTCTCCGCCGATTCGCTGGTAGCCCGGCGGTTATCGGTGTTCTTGCCGGAGCCGCGGCCACCTGAACCAGTTCCGTTGGGATTACCGGCGCCTGGGAAACGGCCTGGAGGATACTGGCCCGGGGATACTGGCCCGGCGGATATTGCCCGATCTGCGCGAACAAGATGAACGAGGCCGTCACGAGTAGAAGCGCGAGTTTCATACGGTCCTCCTCTCCCAGCATTGTACCCGTCCGGCGTAGTAGCCCGGGCTTGGATCAACCCTGCACTCTTTTCGCTTTGCCCTGCCAAAACTGCTCGCGCAGCACCAGCTTGCGAATCTTGCCGGTTCCGGTCTTGGGCAGCGGCTCCTCGCTGAACACGATAATTCGCGGCAATTTGAATTTGCCGAGGCGTGCTTTTAGGAACTCGAGCAGGTCGTCGGATGTGAGCGCCGATTCGGGTTTACGAACCACGATCGCAGCTGGAACCTCACCCCACGCATCGTCCGGAGCCGCGACCACGGCACACTCGAAGACCTCCGGATGGGCGAAAATCGCTTTTTCCACTTCGATCGACGAGATGTTTTCGCCGCCGCTGATGATGATTTCCTTTTTGCGGTCGACAATCTGGATGAACGACTCCTCGTCCCAAACCGCCATGTCGCCGGTGTGGAACCAGGGGCCGGTCATCACCGCGGCTGTCATGGCGGGTTCGCGGTAATAGCCTTCCATCACGTGGTCGCCACGAGTTACGATTTCGCCCGAGGTCTGCATGTCGCGCGGGACTTCGTTCATCTCCAGGTCCACCACGCGCACCTCCATGCCCCATACCGGCCATCCAGTCATGGCGCGGCGATAATAGCGGTCGGCGTCGGAGGCGTAGGTATATCCGGGTTTCGAAGACGCGGTGGTGAGCAGACGGAGCGGTTTCGGTCAGGCCGTAGCCGGCGTATACGTCGCAGTGGAACGCCTTCTCCATGCGCTCGATCAATTCGGGTGACGACGCCGCGCCGCCCAGCACGATGTTGCGCAGGCTGGAGACATCATGCGGCGCCAGATCGGGACAATTGAGCAGCGCGTTGGCCATGGTTGGAACCAGCGCCATGTCAGTAGCTCCGTGCTGTTGATCAACCCGCAGCACCGCCGGCGGATCGAAACGTCGGACCATGATTTGCTTGGTTCCGAGCATGGTGGAAGCCTGCGGCCGGCCCCATCCATTGGCGTGAAACAGCGGAATGGTATGCAGATCGACGGTTGTTTCGGCTTCGCGGTACAAGCCCGCGACCGCCATCGCATGTAAATAGAGCGTGCGATGTCCAAGCATGACTCCCTTGGGATCGCCGGTGCTGCCGCTGGTATAAAACAGCTCGGCGATGGCGTTTTCATCGAAGCTGGACATGTCGGCGCGTTCGGCGCGGCCTTGATCCAGCAGCTCTTCGTATAGACTAGAGATCCGCGGCAGGAACCGGGTCGTCGAGCGTGACGAAAGCGCTCGATGCCGGGGCAAGCGCGGCTTGAGTTGCTCCACCAGCGGAGCGAAGTCATTTTCAAATAGCAGCATGCGCGCGCCGGAGTGATTCAGAGATGTTTTGAAGCTCCATCGGCGACAGCCGGACGTTGAGCGGCATCACGATGGCATGCGCCAGCACCACACCGTAATAGCCCTCCAGCAACTGATGAGTGTTGAAGCTTAGGTAGGCGACGCGGTCGCCGGGCTGGACGCCGTGTTTCCGAAGCGCGCTGGCCAAGCGCTCGCACCGCTCGCCGAACTGGCGATAGGTAAACTGGCGGGCGCCGGAAACGATGCCGATTTTGTTCAAACACGTCCATGGCGCGATGCAGACACCGGATTGGTGTCAGAGGAACGAACATGGGGGTTTTCTCCTCCTAACGCCCGCATTGTACTCCTAGTCGGTGCGCAGCCACCGAGAATCGTATCCTGGTTCCGATGTACTGTTTCAAACTGGACGGGTTCAAGAGGAAGTGGATGGGCGGTCTGCTGGTGGTGCTGGCCGGCGTTGCAGCCCAACCCCAGGAAGTCCAGCGCGAAAAAAGCCTTCAGTGGGTCGACTCGGCTACGAGCGGCGCGATCGACAAGATTTTCGCACCTTATGCGGCCGAAGACTCGCCGGGATATGTGCTCGGCCTGATCAAGAATGGCAATTTGGTCTTTGCGAAAGGATATGGACAAGCGAATCTGGATGATGGCATTGCGCTGACGCCGCACACCGCGTTTCATCTCGCCTCACTCTCCAAGCAGTTCACCGGAGCGGCCGTGGCACTCCTGATTCTGGCCGGCAAGCTTTCACTCGAAGATCCCGTTTCGAAATATATCCCGGAAACTACAAAATATGGAAGCGAACTGCGCATCAAGCACTTGGTCTATATGAGCAGCGGATTGCATGAATACACCGACCTTCCGCGTCAAAGCGGCATTCCGTGGATGGCATTCTATTACTTCACTCGGGATGAGGCGATCAGCGCTGCTTTGAAGCCGGACAAATTGAGTTCGCACCCGGAACTCAGTGGAGCTATCGCAACACCAACTACATGCTTCTCACCCGGATTGTGGAAAAGATCAGCGGGCAATCCTACGCCACATTCATGCGGGAAATGGTTTTTCGGCCGCTTGGGATGTCGCATAGCGATGTCAATGACGACACCACTCTGGTTATTCCGCATCGCGCCACCGGATATGCGCCGCGCGCGGACCCTCAGTTAATTAAGGCCCTTGCGGACAATGGTGTCCAAATTCGACCCGGGAAAGGCTGGGTACGCCTGGTCCGCGTTTCCCCCCATTATGGAGGGAGCGGCGTGTTCAGCACACTGGAGGATCTCACGAAATGGGATGCGAACTGGTATTCCCCAAAGCTCGCGGGAGATGCATTCATTGCTCTGATGAACAAGCGTATGCGGTTCCAGCACGACAAAGACAACGACGCTTTCGGATTAGTGTGGCGCGAGCTTTATGGGCGGCAAATGTTGGACTATTCCGGCGGCGACACCGACACGTCCACTTACATGGCGCGTTTTCCCGCGGAACAGTTCACGATCATTTGTCTGTCCAACATGCCGCTCGGGCAAGCCGAAGAAAAATCCCATCAAGTTTTGGAACTGCTGCACCAGGCAGGCAAGATTTGATCGCCTGCTACGATTGAGTTGCAATTTGCGCCTCGGGCTTCATACTTCCATCGCCAAGTCGCTTGAAAACGCCGCGCACTCAAAGCCGCAGAGGTAGGAGCGAACGCGTTTCAGATCTTCTCCGCCAGTCCACGCATGTGGCGCGCGTCGCCGCCCGCGCCGAGCGCGGTGAAACTGCTCGAACGGGCGCGCGATCGGCACGATCTTTTTCCGCTGGTCATCCACGACAACTACCTGATCAATCTGGCGTCCTGCAGCGAGCCGTTGCGCCTGCAATCCACCGCGGCGTTTCGCGGCGAGATCGAGCGTGCGCTGGCGATCGGCGCCGAATACCTGGTTGCGCACCCCGGCAACTGCAAGGGGCACTCGGTGGAGCAAGGCATCTATGCGGTCATCCGGTCGCTGGCCGAAGCGGCGCAGGGTCTCGACACGGGGAAGCTCACGGTGCTGCTCGAAAACACGGCGGGCTCCGGCGCGGCCTTGGGGAGCCGCTTCGAGGAACTGGGCGTGATGCGCCAGTTCGCGGCCGAGCTCACCGATCTCAAGATCGGATTCTGCATCGACACCTGCCATTGCCTGGCATCCGGCTACGATGTCAGCACCGCGGCGGGATTGAAGCAGACCGTTGCGGAAATGGATCGCGCGCTCGGCCTCGAAAATGTGCGCGTGATCCATGCCAACGATTCTAAAGGCGCGCTCGGATCGCACGTCGACCGGCACGAACATATCGGACGCGGCCATATCGGAGAGGACGGGTTTCGGCGCATCCTCAACCACCCGAAGCTCCGTGGGAAGGCTTTTATTCTGGAGACTCCCGTGGATGAAGAAGGAGACGAGTTGAGGAATTTGGAAACGTTGAAGAGGCTATGCCGCAAGTGAGCGGGGACGTCGCTTCTGTCAACGCTGTCGCTTAGCGATTAGCTCCCTGACTACCGGCACAAGGTCGCGGGGAACGTTCATGACCGTATCCAGCCTGACTCGAAACGCCGGCTTCGTCTTCCGCTACGGCCTGATCGCCGGTCTGCTCACTGTAGAATGCGAGCAGTTTTTTCACTCTGTCCTCGTTCCAGTCCTCGGGAAATTTGTTCTTGCTCATTGAGGTCAAGCGCTGCGGCGGCGCGGTATTGCTTTGCGGGAGCGGCGTTTCTTTATGATTCCGGCTAGGGCGCGCAGTGCCTCGTTGGCTTCGCTGGAACTTCCGAAAGTGGCGGCGACGTCGGGGTCGAGCACCACCACCACACTTCCCGGTAAATAACGAGACGCGTACTTATTGGGTCGGGAATTGCTGAAGTCGTACTCCCGAAGTATTTCGTCCATATCGCTCCGTTTGGCTGGTCGCTTAATTTGAGCTTTCTTCATAGCTTCTCCGTTCGGAACCCGTTACCCGTCGCGCACTAATGATCCGAATCGCTGCCTGGCGGTCCGTGAACATGACAGCCAACAACCGCTGGCTACCTGAGAGCCCCAGGAGGACAAACCGTTCTTCCTCATCAGAGTGTCGCGGATCTCTGACAATCCGTCCGAGTGGATCGCCAAACACAGTCGCCGCTTCCTCAAACGACACGCCGTGCTTTGCGAAGTTAGCCGCGTCCTTTCGCGGATTCCACTCAAACTCCAGCGCCAACCACCATTATAGGTATCACGGCTATATTGAAGAGAGACGGGTTTCGCCGCATCCTCAACTACCCGAAGCTCCTCAACAGCCTTTTAAGAAGCTATGCCGGAAAAGCAGTACGACCATAACCAGATCGAATTGAAGTGGAGCGAGCGGTGGGCCAACGCGCGCGCTCTTCCAGGCCGAAGAGAATTCGAGCAAGCCCAAGTTCTATGTGCTCGAAATGCTGCCTTATCCGAGCGGCACGCTGCACATCGGGCACATTCGCAACTACACCATCGGCGACGCGCTGGCGCGCTACAAACGCATGCGCGGCTTCAATGTGCTGCATCCCATGGGCTGGGACGCGTTCGGCCTTCCGGCCGAAAACGCGGCCATCGCGAACAAGCGTGATCCATACGAATGGACCATGCACAACATCGAGAACATGAAGCGGCAGCACCGGCGCATGGGCTTCAGTTACGACTGGTCGCGTGAAGTCACCACCTGCGATCCCGAATATTATCGCTGGAACCAGTGGTTCTTCCTGAAGATGCTGGAGCGCGGGCTCGCGTACCGCAAGAATGCGCTGGTCAACTGGTGCAACGAGTGCGGCACGGTGCTCGCGAACGAGCAAGTGGTCGATGGCTGCTGCTGGCGTCACGAATCGACGCCGGTGGAGCAGCGCGCCATCGAGCAGTGGTTCCTGCGCATCACCGATTACGCCGACGAATTGCTCGCCGGCATCCAGGAATTGGAGGACGGCTGGCCGGAGCGCGTGCTCCTGATGCAGCGCAACTGGATCGGGCGTTCGGAAGGCGCGGAGATCGATTTTCATCTCGAAGGCAGTGGCCGAGCCGATCCGCGTGTTCACCACGCGCGTCGACACCATCTACGGCGCGACGTGCGTGATTCTCGCGCCCGAGCATCCGCTGGTTGCGCGAGCTTGCGTGAGCGGCGAGCTGAAGGCGCAAGTGAAGCAAATGATCGATTCGCGCGCCGCCAAAGGCCCGGGCGACATCGAGAAAGAAGGCCTGTTTACCGGCAGCTACGCCATCAATCCATTCAGTGGCGAGAGAGTTCCCATCTGGATCGGCAATTTCGTGCTGATGGGCTATGGCACGGGCGCGATCATGGCCGTGCCCGCGCACGATCAGCGCGATTTCGAATTTTGCAAGCAATACGGCATCGCGATCCGGCCCGTGATCCGGCCCGTGGACGGCGCGCTGGCCGACGTCGGCCACGATGCAGGAAGCGCTTCGGAGACGACGGCATCGTCGAACATTCCGGCCCGTATTCCGGCCTCCCGAGCGCCGAAGCGCGCCGCGTGATGACCGCCAAAGCCGAAGCGGAGGGTTTCGGAAAAGCCGCCGTCACATTCCGCATCAAGGACTGGGGCATCTCGCGCCAGCGCTATTGGGGCACGCCGATTCCCGTGATTTATTGCCCGAAGTGCGGCATGGTTCCGGTACCGGAGAGCGATCTGCCGGTGGTGCTGCCGCTCAAGGTTCCGATCGGCGGCAAAGGCCGCTCGCCGCTCGAAAATGTGCCGGAGTTCGTGAACGTCAACTGTCCGAAGTGCGGCGAGCCCGCGCGGCGCGAAACCGACACCATGGACACGTTCATCGATTCGTCCTGGTATTTCTATCGCTACTGCGATCCGCACAATTCCAGCGCGCCGTTCGATTCGAAGAAGATCGCCTATTGGTTTCCGATCGATCAGTATATCGGCGGCGTGGAGCACGCGATCCTGCATCTGATCTACTCGCGCTTCTGGACAAAAATGATGCGCGATCTCGGGCTGATCGCGAACGACGAGCCCACCAAGCGATTGTTCACGCAAGGCATGGTGATCAAAGACGGCGCGAAGATGTCGAAATCGAAGGGCAATGTCGTCAGCGCCGATGAAATGATCGAGCGATTCGGCGCCGATACCGGCCGCGTGTTCGAACTCTTCGCCACTTCGCCCGAAAGAGAAATGGACTGGACCGACTCCGGCGCCAACGGCGCGTACGGTTTCCTCAGCCGCGTTTATCGGTTTGTCACCAGGAATGTTGGACAGGGTGGCCCGAACCGACGCCAGCCGACAAGAAAGCGCTGCGCAAACTGCATCAGACGCTGAAGCAGATCACCGACGATTTCGAAGGCCGCTGGCACTTCAATACGTCCATCGCCGCGTTGATGGGCCTGATGAACGTGCTGACGGATCTGGAGAAGGATCTATCCGCGCCGGTGATGGCCGAGATTTTGGAAAAGCTCACGCTGATGCTGGAGCCTTTCGCGCCTTACTTGGCCGAAGAGCTTTGGGAGGAGCAGGGCCGCGAGGGTCCGGTGTTCCATCATCCCTGGCCCGAATATGATCCCGATCTCGCGCGCGAAGAAGAAGCCGAAGTGGTGATCCAGGTGAATGGCAAGCTGCGCGGGCGCATTAACGTCGCGTTCGGCACGCCGCGCGAGGCGCTCGAAAAACTCGCGCTCGCCGACACCAAGGTCCAGCCGTTGCTGGATGGCAAGCAGGTGGTGAAAGTAATCGTCGTTCCGGATAAACTAGTCAATATTGTCGTTAAGTAACGTGCCAAGTAAAGTGTCCGTTAAGCTCATGTTCCTGCTGGTCCCTTCGGCGTGCGTGCTGGCGCAACCGGAGAAGAGCGCCTGGGACGTTTTGAAGCCCGGCCTCGTTGATACCAATCCTCTGAACCGGCGGCAGGCCGTGACGGCTACAGGTTCCATCGGCCTCGATCCGGAAGCCATCCGGCTGGTGGAGTGGGCTCTCAAGAGCGATACCGATCCGCTGATTCGCGCCACCGCCGCGGCGGAATTGGGCGAGATGAAATCGCGGCAGTCGATTCCAGCGCTCAAAGCCGCGCTGGACGATCCCTCGGGCGAAGTCGGTTTTGCCGCGGCGCAAGCGTTGTGGGATATGGGCGATAAAACCGGCCGTGGTTTCATCGAGGATGTTGTGGCTGGCCAGCAGAGTGGCCACCGACGGCGGCGTCAAGGGCGCATTGCGTCGCGCCGACCGGCTTGCGTTACGACCCTAAGAAAATGGCGGTCATAGGCGCCAAGTCAGCCTCAGGCGCGCTGCTGGGTCCATTCAATATCGGCGTGATCGCCGCCGAGCAGGTTTTCAAGGACGGAGCGGCGGCAGCTCGGATGCAAGCGCTGAACCTGCTGGCCCAGGATTGCGACCCGCAGACTTTCAAGCTGCTGTAGCCGCCTCCACCGACGACAAAACCTGGGCGGAGAAAGCCGCGGCGTCCAAAGCCCTGGGAAGATGCGGCAACCCCGATGCGATTCCGAAGCTGGAGCTTAACCTGTCGGACTCGAATGCGGCTGTGAAGTTTATGTCCGCAGGGGCTATCATTCGGCTTAGCCTGAGCCCGACGCTGCCGCGTCAGCGTCCCTTCCTCGCTAGATAACTCTTCCGGCTCTCGCTGATCAGGCTTCGAGCTTCAATGGGATCGCCCCATCCCAGCGTGCTGGTCGCGCGGCCTTCCAGCTCCTTGTAGATATTGAAAAAGTGCTCGATCTCGCGCCGCAGATGCGGAAAGATCTGGTCCAGCGTGTGTACCTGCTCGTAGCGCGGATCCCGGTTGAGAACCGCGACGATCTTCTGATCTTTTTGCTCCTGGTCCACCATGTTGAGCACTCCGACCGGCCGAACTTCAACCACGCAGCCCGAAAACGTCGGCTCTTCCACCAATGCCAGCACGTCCATCGGATCGCCGTCCGAAGCCAGAGTCCCGGGAATGAAGCCGTAATCGCCCGGGTAGTGTACGGGGGAATACAGAACGCGATCCAGCCGGAAAGCGCCCAGCTCCCGGTCGTATTCGTACTTGTTGCTCGAGCCTTTTGGGATCTCCACCACCATCCGAACCACCTCGGGGAACTCCGGCCCGGGATCGAGATCGTACATGGAGGGGCTCACGGGATCGGTCCCCCTAGCTTTAGTGGTGGCATCGCCAAACTATTAGCGCGGTCGAGGGTAAACACAAAAAGTTCTTGCCTTCTCAATTTGACTCGTGGCACAATCCATTAAGGCCGAAGTGGCCGAAAGTGGACAAAAGTGGAAGAGCAACCTCAAGACGACGCTCGTGGAGCCCCCGCGCGGCTTCTTTTCGGCCCACGTCGACGACAAGGGCAGGCTCAAACTTCCAGTGGATTTACAGCAGTACCTGACGGCGATCGGGGATGAGAAACTCTTTGTGACTAGCGTGGACGACCGCATAGCTCGAATCTACCCGATTTCGGTGTGGAAGGGAAACGAAAAAGTTTTGGAAGCGCTGGCTACCGAAGATCCGGACGCCGCCGAAGCGCTCGCGTTTGTGACCAACGATTACGGCGCCGAAGCCAAGGTGGATCCGCAAGGACGTGTGATGTTGCCAACCGATTTGCGGCGGGCCTTGGCTCTGGAGAATCAGGAAGTGCGCCTGGATTGGTCGCAGGGCGCGATCAATGTGTATTCGAAGGCCGAATACGAAGCGCGCAAGCGGCAAGCCAAGGATAGCCTGGCCGGACAAATTGAAGACGGCCAAATTGAAAGGGTTCAAGTAGATGTCGGAAGGGATTCAAATAGCGGCCATGTATGCATGTGCCGGTCATGCTCGGCGAATGCCTGGAGTACCTGGCCATCCGGCCGGACGGCATTTACCTGGATACGACAGCGGGATTAGGCGGGCATTCGGCGGCCATCGCGCAGAACTGACCAGCGGGTTTGTAATCGCAAACGATCGCGACGCCGAATCGCTGGAGCAAGCGAAACAAAACACGCTCGGAGTGGTCGGATCGGATCCGGTTTCACCACGGAGCGTTTTCTGAATTGCGCTCCGCGCTGGCAGAATTGGGCGTCGAACGAGTCGACGGATTGCTGGCCGATCTCGGTGTAAGCCGCTATCAACTGACCGAGCCCGAGCGCGGGTTCTCGTTGATGGCCGACGGCCCTCTGGATATGCGCCAGGATCGCAGCCAGGAGCTGACCGCCGCCGAGATAGTGAATTTTACCCCAGAAAAGGAACTTGCCGATTTGATCTATCAATTCGGCGAGGAAAGGAGGTCGCGGAGAATCAGCAGAGCAATCGTGCGGGCGCGGCCCATCCATTCGACGCTGCGGTTGTCCCGGGTGATCGAAGAGGCCGTGCCCCGGACGAGCAGAATCCATCCGGCGACTCAAACCTTCCAGGCGTTGCGAATGGCGGTGAACGACGAGCAAGGGGAGTTGGACCAATTGCTCGCCATCGCTCCGGATTTGGTAAGAAGCGGTGGACGAATTGTGGTTCTTTCCTTCATGTCGCTCGAGGATCGAAAAGTAAAGCAGTGCTTTCAAACGCTGGCGCGTGCGGGACGAGCGGTCGATACTCACCAGCATGTGTCAGGCCGTCATCCGAGGAAACTTACAATAACCCTCCGTCGCGAAGCGCCAAGCTTCGGGCGTGGAAATGAAGTAAACCGGGACGAAAATGGCAACTCTCGCAACCAAATGGATCGATTCACGACGGCGAATAGCGCCTCAGGCGACTGTTCGCGCACGCGGGTGCTGGACAACGGGACCCCTTCGAGGTTCCCCGATTCCCTAACGAAGATGTGTACCTGTACGTCAAGCACATCGATAATTCGCGCGTGTTTCGGGAAGCGGACCCGGCGGCGCGGAAGATGTGCTGGCGGCTGATCGGTTCCTCGTTCGCGTTTGCGGTGCTGGTGATCGGGTTGTTGCTGCCGCGCTGAATCGGCTGATGGCCGGCTACAAGATGGAAGCCCTGCGGCAAGAGAGGCAGCGCTTGGAGCTGGATCGGGCGTCGTTGGAACTGGCGGAGACTAAACTGCTGAGCCCGGCGCGTCTGGAAGAGTTGGCGCGCATGCAGCGCTTTGTCGACCCGGCGCCTGAAGCGGTGGTCTATCTGGACGGCAACAAGTGCGACGAATTTTAGCGAAGAAGTACAAGCGCTTACCGAGCCGCGGCCGTAAGGGAGCTGGTTCCGAGATTTACTTGAGGTTAACTTATGGATCCGCTGGCGACAAGACGAGTATACGTGTTGGTCCGCGTGGCCTTTGTTTGGGCCGCGCTGATCGCCGCCCGCTTGATCCAGCTGCAAGTGGTACAGCATCACCAATTCGCGGAGTTGGCGCGCGATCAACAACAGAAACTACAAGAGATCAAAGCGCCGCGCGGAGCGATTCTGGATCGCTACGGCCAGCGTCTGGCGATGAGCCTTCCGGCGGAATCCGTCTGCGTGGATCCTCTGCGCGTGCCCGACCTCTCGGTCGCCGCCGATATTCTCGGCAATGTCTTGAACTTGGATCCGGCCGAATTGCTCGCGAAACTTGAAATCCGCTGCCGAAACCGCCGCGGGTTTCTGTGGGTAAAGCGCAAGATCACGCGGCAGGAAGCTAAACGTTTGCGCGATCTGAATCTGGAGTGGATCGAGTTCCGCACCGAGAGCCAGCGCTTATTATCCGAACCGCTCTCTCGCGGCGCATGTCATCGGCAGTGTGGATTTCCAAGAGGAAGGCAATGGCGGGATTGGAGCAGAGTCTGAACCAGGAACTGCAGGGCCACGCCGGCGAAATGCTAGTGACCGAAGACGTGCAAAAGCGGGGATTCGCATCCAGTTTGCAGGCGCAGGCCCAGCCCGGCGAGGACGTTCGCCTGACCATCGATTCGCGGATTCAATTCGTCGCCGAGCAGGAACTGGCCAAAATGGTAGCGCAGCATCATGCCAAGTCCGGCAGCCTGGTGGCGATGGACCCGCGTAAGGGCGATATCTTCGCAATGGCCAACGTGCCGACGTTCGATCCGAACGATCCGCCTAAGCCTGGCGATGTCGCCGCGCACGAAAATTTGGCCGTTTCGGCGCCGTTTGAACCGGGCTCGGTTTATAAAGTGATTACGCTGTCCGCGGCGCTCGAGACCACTCAACCTCCGCCCCGAATCGATCATCAACTGCGGCAATGGGAGCATCAACCTGTTTGGCCGCATCATTCATGATCACAGCCGCTATGCAGCATTATCGATGGCGGATGTGCTGGCGCGATCGAGCAATATCGGCGCCATCAACATCGGGCTACAAGTGGGCGACAAGAATCTGTATCGACTACGTTCGCCAGTTTGGATTTGGCAAGAAGACGGGTCTGCCGCTTCCGGGAGAATCCGGCGGTATGGTCCGGCCGCTGCGAGTTTGGCATAAAAGTTCTATCGGCTCCGTTGCGATGGGACACGAAATTGGAGTCACCTCGATGCAACTGGCGCAGGCCTGCGCGGTGATCGCGAGCGGCGGATTCCTGCTGAAGCCCCGCTTGCGCATGGATGCGCCGAAACTGGACGCCGGTGCGTGTATTGCGGCCCGAAACCGCCATCACGATGCGCGGCATGATGGAAGGCGTCGTCATTAAGCCTTATGGAACGGGGCACAAATATGCGCGCCTCTTGGGCTACACGTCGGCCGGTAAAACTGGCACGGCTCAGATTTACGACTTCCGCACTGCGCCAGTACACGCACATCTACAACGCATCCTTCATGGGCTTCGCGCCAGTGACCAATCCCAGGATCGTGATCGTGGTCACGTCAACGGGACCGAAGGAACGGCCGGTTATGGCGGACCGACATCCGCTCCGGTGTTTCGCGAAGTAGCCGCAGCTGGGCTGCGCGTGATGGACGTGCCGAAAGATTTGCCTGAAATGCTTCCTTCCGAGGGTGGCGATCCGGCCCGACGAGAACGACGTGGCGATCGCAGATCTTGGTTCTTCCATCCCTCCCCCGCTGGTCCAAGCTGGCGATGCCGTTGCTGCCGACGACCGACCGGCAGCTTCCGCAAACAATGCTTTGGACCAGCGGGTTCTTTTAGCCCGGAATGGAAGCTTGCAACAGGATTTGGCTGGGCCGCACGTGCCCGATTTTCAAGGCAAAATCGATGCGTAGCGTGATTCAGCAGGCAGCCGCGCTCGGCATCCCGGTGGAGTTCACGGGCAGTGGAGTCGCGCGCGCTCAGGCTCCCGGGCCAGGCGCGATTCTGCCCTCGGGGACTTGGGTTCACGTGCAATTTGGCCGCTAGCGAGCCGGCATGACAATCGAGCAGATTCTGCTGGGCGTGAGGCTAAGGAATAACTGGCGCCCGGCTTGGGGCAAGTGCGTCGGTAGCGGGGTTGGAGTACGATTCGCGGAGAGTCCAGCCCGGATTTCTGTTCTTCGCGTTTCCGGGCGCGCGCGCGGATGGCCGCGAGTTCGCCCAGCAGGCCATCGACAAAGGCGCTATTGCGGCGGTGAGCGAGCTTCCGGCGCCGCAGGGATTTCGAGGAGCGTGGATTGAAGTGGAGCATGGCCGGCAAGCTCTGGCGTTGGCCGCGCGTAACTTTTTTGGCCATCCAGATGAAAGGCTGAAACTGACGGGCGTCACGGGGACTAACGGCAAAACGACGACTACGTTCTTGATCGACGCGGTGCTGCGCGCCGCCGGGATCACGACGGCGCTGGTGGGGACCATCGAGTATCGCCTGGCGGGCGAAGTGCGGCCGGCCGTTAACACTACGCCCGAATCGTTGGACCTGTACCGCATGTTCCAGGAACTGGAGCAGGCCGGTGGCACGCATGCCACAATGGAAGTGTCATCTCACGCGCTGGCTTTGGGGCGGGTCTACGGGATGTCGTTTCACACTGCTGTATTCACCAACCTCACGCGCGATCACCTGGATTTTCACCACACCATGGACGAGTATTTCGCCGCCAAACAGTTGTTATTTGCTCCCCAAGGCTCGGCATCCACGAGCGCGCCCGCGTGGGCGGTGATTAATAGCGATGACGAATATGGCCGTCAGATTCATCCTGCGCCCCACACTTTGCGATACGGATTCGAGGCAGGGGCGGATTTGCGCGGCTCGTCGCTCAACATGAACTTCGAAGGTCTCAGGTTCACTGTGCAGCACGGCGCGGATCGAGTGGAACTGACTTCGCCGCTGGTTGGCAAATTCAACGCCTACAATATTCTGGCGGCTTGCGGAACGGCTTTGAGCTACGGGCTGGATTGGAAGACAATTTCCAGCGCCATCGCGCACTGCCCGCGCGTGCCCGGACGTTTCGAGAGCGTTCAGCAGGGCCAGCCATTTCTGGTGGTGGTGGATTATGCGCACACCGACGACGCACTGCGCAATGTTATTTCGGTGGCGCGTGAACTGCACCCCAAACGCGTGATCACGCTGTTCGGCTGCGGCGGGGACCGGGATCGATCCAAGCGCCCCTTGATGGCCCAGGTGGCGGCCGAGCTCAGCGATTATGTGGTGCTTACCTCTGACAATCCGCGCTCGGAGGATCCATTGGCGATCATCAATGACGCGCTCGTTGGGCTTCGACGTTTTGACACGCCGCATACCTTGGAACCCGATCGCGCCAAAGCCATCCGCGTGGCATTGCGGGAGGCGGGGGCCGGTGACATCGTGATTTTGGCTGGAAAAGGGCACGAAACGTACCAGGTGTTGAAGGATCGTGTCATACATTTCGACGATCGCGAGGTGGCACGCGACGTGCTCCGGGAGTTGGGGTGGAGTTCGAAGTGATAGAAGTAGCGGAAGCTTTGGGGCTCAATATCGAGAGCGACCGAAGAATCACGGGCTGGAGCATCGACTCTCGCACCATCGCGCCCGGAGATCTGTTCTTCGCGCTGCGTGGACCAAATCACGACGGCAACGTCTACGTTGACGAAGTGCTGCGCAAAGGCGCTGTTGCGGCGGTCGCGAACGAATCGGGCGAGGATCCTGTCTTGAGCGCCCTTGCCGTCTTGAACGATGGCCCCGTCTTGATCGTGCCCGATACCCTTGCCGCCTTGCAGGCTACCGCGAGTTGGGCCTTGAAGCAATGGGGCGGTGAAGTCATCGGGGTGACGGGCAGCGCGGGCAAAACATCCGCGAAAGATGTGATCGCGGCGATGCTCGCGCCTAGCATGCCGGTGGGCAAGACCATCGGCAATCTGAATAATCACTTTGGCGTGCCGCTCTCGATTCTTCGGCTGCCGAGCGACGCGCGCGTAGCGGTGCTCGAGATGGGCATGAACCATGCCGGTGAGATTCAGACGTTGTGCGAAATCGCGCCTCCGCGTATCGGCGTCGTCACCAATGTGGGCCACGCGCACATAGAGAACTTTGATTCCATCCAGGGAGTGGCGGCGGCCAAACGCGAGCTCATCGAATCTCTCGGGCCCGACGGCATCGCGGTGCTGAATGCCGACGACCCGCTGGTCAGCCGGTTCCGTGAAGTTCACCCGGGCCGAACCATTACGTTTGGGATCGACTCGCCCTCCGATATTCGGGCCAGCGATGTTCGGCTCACCGATCAGGGCGTGAGTTTCAGGGTGGAAGGCGCGCAATTTGAGAGCACGCTGATCGGGCGCCACAGCGTATCGAACATTCTCGCGGGCTTAACAGTGGCCGCGTTGTATGGCATCCGCCCTTCCGAGCTCACTAAAGCAGTGAAGGATCTCGCGGCGCCCCCCATGCGGGGCCGGCGTCTGGTCCACAACGAAGTGGTGATTTTAGACGATTGCTATAACTCCAATCCCGATGCGGCGCGCGCCATGCTCGACGTGCTCCGGGATATGCCAGCCAAGCGGCGCATCGCCGTGCTGGGGGAGATGCTCGAACTCGGCCGTTGGTCCGAGCCGCTTCATCGTGACGTGGGCAACTACGTTGCGGCGAGCGGAATTGATGTGCTTGTAGGCATACGCGGCGAGGCCTGTCACCTTGTTGACGCAGCTCGGCAGTCAGGCCTGGCAGTCAACGCCGCGTTTTTTTTCCCCGATGCCTCCGCGGCGGGGGAACACCTGCGGCGGATCGCGCGTCCGGGCGACGTGATTTTGTTCAAGGGTTCGCGAGGCACGCATGTCGAGCTCGCCCTGGAGAGGTTTATCGCGCGGCCCAACTGAATGCTCTATTGGCTGTTCTACGAAAAGCTGTTTCATCGCTTCACGCCGTTCCGCGTGTTCGGGTACGCCACGTTTCGCACGGCTTTCGCCGCGATAACGGCGCTATTTCTATGTCTGGCGCTAGGACCCTGGCTGATTGCCAAGCTGCGCGAGTTTCAAATCGGCCAGTACATTCGCGAAGACGGACCGAAGTCGCACATGAAGAAGGCCGGCACGCCGACCATGGGCGGAATCCTCATCATCATCTCGATTCTCGTCCCCACGCTGTTGTGGGCGAATCTCACGAATCCGTATGTTTGGATCGCGATGTTCGGATTGGTGAGCTTCGGGTTGATCGGCTTTTGGGACGACTACGCCAAGATCCGGCACAAACAGAACCTCGGCCTGACGGTGATCCAAAAACTTTCGGCGCAAGTGGTGGCCGCGCTGATCGTCGGCTTCATGCTGCTCGCCCTGCATGCCCAAAGGGCTTACTCCACCAGCATGAACGTGCCGTTTTTCAAATCGTTCAAGCCGGATCTGCTGATCGATTCGATGCTGCGCAACTGGTACACCTATCCGCTGGCGTTCGTTTTCTTTTTTGCGTTCATGCTGCTGGTGATCGTCGGGTCGTCGGATGCGGTGAATCTGACCGACGGGCTCGATGGCCTTGCAATTGGTCTGATGCTGATCGCGTCGTTCGCCATGACGGCTTTGACCTATGTCACCGGTCACGCGCAATTCGCCGAGTATCTCGATCTGGCGCGACTTCCTGGAGCATCCGAACTGACCATCTTCTGCAGCTCCATGGTGGGCGCATCGCTCGGGTTTCTCTGGTACAACGCGCATCCGGCCGAAATCTTCATGGGCGACGTTGGATCGCTTGCACTCGGCGGAGCGCTGGGCGTGGTGGCGGTGCTGATCAAGCAGGAGATTCTGTTGATCTTCATCGGCGGGGTCTACGTCATCGAAGCCTTGTCGGTGATTCTGCAAGTCGGCAGCTACAAGCTCCGCAAAAAGCGGATTTTCAGGATGGCGCCGATTCATCATCATTTCGAGCAACTGGGGTGGGAGGAGTCGAAGATCATTACGCGGTTTTGGATCTTGGGATTAGTAATGGCGTTGTTCGCGCTGACGACGTTGAAGCTGAGATGAGGCGTCATGTGCAAGCTGGACGGTGTCAGGGTTTTGGTGGTGGGAATGGGCCTTTCTGGCGTGGCGGCGGTGAAATTGCTGCGCCAGAAGGGCTGCCAGGGTTCGTGCGGTGGATGAAAAGCCAATGGGCGAAATAGAAGGTATTGCGATCGAGCCTCCGACAGAAACGGCGTTCCGTGACGCGGAACTGGTGGTGCTTTCACCGGGCGTCCCGGCCGACCTTGATCTTCTTGCGCCGGTTCGGGCTCGCGGCGTCCCGGTAATCGGTGAGCTGGAACTCGCCGCGCCATATCTTCAAGGGCGCAGAATCGCTATCACCGGCACGAACGGCAAGACTACAACGACTGCGCTTACTGGTCACATTCTGCGTGAATCCGGCATTGCCTGCCAGGTCGGCGGCAATATCGGGACAGCCCCCACCGAGATGGTGGCCACTTCTCGTCCGGATCAGTGGAACGTACTGGAGCTTTCGAGCTTCCAACTAGAGACGATCGAAACGTTTCGGGCGACGATCGCCGTTTGTCTCAACGTGACGCAGAATCACTTGGACCGGCATCACACTTTTGAGAACTACGTCAATGCCAAGGCTCGGCTGTTTGAGACGCAAGGCCCGGACGATCTCGCAATTCTAAACGCCGATGATCCGGTATGCGCGAGCTTCGCAACAAGAACGCCAGCAAAGACCGAGTGGTTCAACGCCAGCAGCACATTTCTCAACGGGGACGTGATTCAGCTTGAGGGCGCAACTCTACTGAACGTCCATGACCTGCGGCTGCGCGGCCGGCACAATTACGAAAACGTGATGGCCGCAGCCTTGATCGCATCAAAGCGCCGGCGCGAGGCGCGAACAGATCGCCGGCGCCGCGGCAACTTTTGCTCCCGTGGAACACCGCCTCGAATTCGTCCGCAAGCTCACGGGCGTCGGCTATTACAACGATTCCAAAGCTACCAGCGTGGACGCTACGCTCAAGGCCATCGGTGCGTTCGAGGGCGGGCTGTGGATCATCCTCGGCGGTAAGGACAAAGACAGCGACTACACCGTGCTTCGCGAGCCTCTTCGGGCGAAAGCGCGTGCCGCGTTGTTGATCGGCGCAGCCGCTCCAAAAATCGCAAAGCATCTCGGTGACTCCGTGCCGATCGTTCAATGCGGGACTCTGGCTGCCGCTGTCGATCAAGCCTCGCGCTCGGCCGCGCCGGGCGACACGGTGCTGCTCGCTCCCGCATGCTCCAGCTTCGATCAGTTCGATAGTTACGAACACCGCGGCCGCGTCTTCAAGGATCTGGTGAATGCTCTTGCGGAGGAAGATCGCTAGTGGCGCAACGAATGAAATCCGATTGGATGTTGTTCGGCACCGTCGTAGCCATGGTTGGCTTCGGACTGGTGATGATCTATAGCGCCTCGTCGGTGGTGGCCGAACTCAACCCCCGAATCAACTCCAGCTTCTACTACGCCGGACACCAGTTGGTTTGGGCCGCGGTTTCCTTCATCGCGCTCATGTACTTCAAACGGCGCGATTACCGCATGCTGCAGAGTCCCACCTGGGCCTTCGGGTCGCTCGGCGTCGTGCTGTTCCTGCAGATCCTGGTGTTTTTTCTCGACACCAAGACGCATCGCTGGTTCCGCCTGGTAGGTGTCGGCTCGCTGCAGCCGTCGGAATTCGCCAAGCCCGCGCTCATCATTTTTTTCGCGTACTTTGTCACGCAAAAACGCGAGGCCATCAACACCCGGCGTACCATCGTCGCTGCGTCCCTCGCGCTGGCGGTGCTGGCAGCCACCGTCGGCTTGGGCGACCTCGGTACGGCAGTCGTGCTCATCGTTCCCGCGGCTGTTGTGTTCTACGTGGCAGGTCTCGAGCGCAAGTTTGTGGTGGCGGCGCTGGCGGTCGGCGCGGTAATCGCCGTCGGATTTGTCGCGGCCAAGCCTTACCGCATGGCCCGCATCGTAGGATTCTTCGACCCCGAGTACAAAGTGATCGGCTTGCTGGATCACCAGGGCAAGATCAAGAAATACGTCAGCCAGGCGACCACGCGCGACGCGGGCTATCAAGTTCGCCAGTCCAAAATCGCGGTGGGCAGCGGCGGTGTGCTTGGCCTGGGTCTCATGCAAGGCCGGCAAAAGATCCTCTATCTGCCGGAAGCGCACACGGACTTCATCTACGCCGTGGTTGGCGAGGAACTGGGGTTGTGGGGCTGTGGCGCGATCCTCGCCGGATTCCTCGTGATCCTCGGCCGCGGGCTGCAATTGTATTGGGTGGCGCATGACGACTTCGGGCGATACCTGGCGCTGGGCGTGACGTCATCCATCGTCATCCAAGCCCTGATCAATATGAGCGTCGTATTAGGAATGGGACCTACCAAAGGCATTCCACTGCCGATGATCAGCGCCGGCGGAAGTTCGCTGATGAGCACTCTCATTTGTCTTGGAATGCTGCTGAGCGTCAGTGAGCACTCGGGTTACTGAGACTCGGATATTGAGCATGGAAAACGGATGGCGACGATCGTGATGGCGGGTGGAGGGACGGGTGGGCACGTGATGCCGCTGCTTGCGGTGGCGCGCGAACTCGCAGCCAGCGGCCATCAATCCGTCTTCATCGGAACGCGCACTGGCTTTGAGGCCAAGCTGGTTCCACCGGCCGGCTTCCCTCTGGAATTTATCGAGATCGGTGGATTGAAGAGCGTCGGCGTCTTGCGGACCATCCGCACGCTCGCCCAACTTCCCTTCAGCGTGCGCCGCTCCGCGCAGTTGCTCGCCAAGCATCAAGCTTCCGCTGTTTTCAGCCTGGGCGGTTATGCGGCGGGACCGGTAGTGATGGCCGCAATCTGGAAGCATCTGCCGCTTGTGGTGATGGAGCCCAACGCGATGCCGGGGCTCACCAATCGTCAAATCGGCCGTTTCGTCAATCGAGCGTTGTTGAGTTTTCCGGACGCCGCGCGTTTTTTTCCGCCCGGGAAATCCGAGATTACCGGACTGCCCGTCCGGCCCGAGTTCTTTCGCATCGCTCCCAAGCAGCGCGAAGCCAGGCTGAACATCCTGATCACCGGTGGAAGCCAGGGATCGCGCACGTTGAACGAAGCGGCGCGGCGGAAGTTGGAGCTATTTTCGGGAGGCGCGTTTTCCGGTGCGATTCATTCATCAGACCGGGACGGCCGCTTACGCCGTGCTGGCCCAGAAATTGGCGGAGAGCGGAGTGGAGGGCGAGGTGTCGCCGTTTATCGAGGATATGCCCGCGGCGTTCGCTCGCGTGGACCTGGTGATTTGCCGCGCCGGTGCGGGCGCCGTGGCCGAACTGGCGGCCGCCGGGAAACCCGTCCATTCTGGTTCCTTTTCCGCACTCCACCGATCAGCATCAGCTGCGGAACGCCGAAGCGTTTCAAAAGGCCGGAGCGGCCCGGCTGGTGTTGGATCACCAGATGGACGGCGGGCGTCTGTTTGAAGAGGTGCAAAAGCTGCGCACGCAGCCCGAATTGCTACAGCGCATGGGTGAGCGTGCCCGCACGTTCGCGCATCCCGATGCCGCCCGCCGCGCGGCCAGCGTGCTGGAGACTGCAATCGCCCATTGACATTCCTGTTGAAAGCCGAAACAATACAAGGTTGAAATGTTTTTTAAGCCGCAGCATCTGCACTTCGTTGGGATCGGCGGCATTGGTATGAGCGGCATCGCGGAAGTGTTGTTGAACTTGGGTTACCAGATCAGCGGCTCGGACCTGAAGCTGAGCCCCACCACCGATCGTCTGGCGTCGCTCGGCGCCCGCATCTACGAAGGCCACTCGGCCGCGAACGTTACCGGAGCCAAGGCGCTGGTGGTCAGTTCGGCGGTCGACGCCGCCAACCCGGAAGTCCAGGAAGCGCGCCGCTCCGCGATCCCCGTGATCCCGCGCGGTGAGCTGCTGGCGGAGTTGATGCGCTTGAAATACGGCATCGCGATCGCCGGAAGCCATGGGAAAACCACCACCACATCCATGACCGCCACCGTTCTGAATGCGGGCGGGCTCGATCCAACCGTGGTGGTCGGCGGGAAGGCCGCTTCCATGGGCGGCTCGAACGCGCGCGTGGGCCAGAGCGATTTTCTGGTGGTGGAATCGGACGAGAGCGACGGCTCGTTTCTGAAGCTCAGCCCGATTCTGGCGGTCGTCACGAATATCGACCGTGAACATCTGGATCACTATCCGTCCATCGCCGAGATTCGCGCCGCATTTCTCGAGTTCATCCAGAAGGTGCCTTTCTATGGCGCGGCCATCCTGTGCCTGGACGACGAAAATATCCAGCAGCTGCTTCCCGCCGTGAATCGCCGCGTCATCACCTACGGGAAAAGCCAGCAAGCCAGCCTGCAAATCTACGATCTGGATTGCGGGGCGTTCGAGAGCCATTTTTCGGTGCGAGCGCGCGGACGCGATTTGGGAACATTCCATTTGCGCGTGCCCGGCGTTCACAACGTGCTCAACGCCACGGCGGCCATCGCGGTCGGCCTGGAGCTGGATATCCGGCTGGAATCCATCCGGGAGGCCATCGCCAGCTACTGCGGGCGTCGATCGCCGGTTTCAGGTGCGCGGCCAAGCCCGCGGCGTGACCGTGATCGACGACTACGGCCATCATCCCACCGAGATTCGCGCGACGCTCGCCGCCGCGCAGCTTTGCAAATTTCAACGCATCCACGCGGTTTTCCAACCCCACCGTTACACGCGCACGCAGCACTTGATGGATGAATTCGCCAAGAGCTTTCATCAAGCCGACGTGGTGTATGTGCTCGACATTTATGCCGCTTCGGAAGCGCCGATCGAAGGCGTCACCGGCCGCTCGCTGGCCGATCGGATCCGCGATTTCGGCCATCGCTGCGTCCAGTACACCGGGACTATCGATCAGACCGTCGACGCGGTGGTGGCCAAGGTACGCGATCAGGACGTCGTTCTCACTCTCGGCGCCGGCAACGTGTGGCAGGTTGGCGATCGCGTTCTCGCGAAACTCATGGAGGCGGCGTAAAGTGGTGTCGCCAGCGCCAAATCCAGGCTCGCAATCAAGAAGCCCGGGGCACCCCCGCGTCTCATCCTGCGCTTCGGCGGCATCGCGCTCGCCGTAGGCGTGGCGCTCAGTGGCGGCATTTACGCTTCCCAACGTTTTGCTCAGTTTCTGATTCGCGATACTCGTTTCTTTCTGCCAGGCCCGGCCGATTACGGGCTGGAAAGCCCCAATCTCGAGCTGCACGGGCTCCAATATGCGTCGCGCCAGCAAGTGCTGCGGCTCTTCGAGCCCGATTATGGCCGCAGCCTCTACCTGTTCCCCCTGACGCGTCCGCCGCAAAGAATTGCTGGGCGTCCGCTGGGTGCATGACGCCTCCATCGCGCGGATCTGGCCGAACCGCATCGTCGTGCGGATCACGGAACGAAGGCCCGCCGCATTCATCAAGCTGCCCGCCGAGGCAATGTTGCGCTGGGCGCTCATTGACGAAGAAGGCGTCATCCTCGATCCGCCGCCCAAGGCCGCGTTTACTCTCCCCTTCCTGACCGGGGTGATGAGTGGTGAGAACGCGGAAAAACGCGGCATCCGGGTGCGCCGGATGCAGCGGCTGATGCAGGAGCTCGGGCCTATGTCCGACAACGTGTCCGAAGTGGACGCCAGCGACCTGGATGATTTGAAGATCACCGAGCAGGCCGGCGGCGGCGCCGTGACTTTGATGCTGGGCGATCGCAACTTCTCGTCGCGGCTCAGGAATTTCCTGGAACACTACCCCGATATCCATCGCAACATGCCGCAGGCAACGTTGTTCGATCTGCGGCTGGACGATCGTATTACCGGATTGGGGGCCTCTCGCGATGCCCGCTAAGCCGCAGATCGCCGCCGGTCTCGATCTCGGAAGCTCTTCCACGCGCTGCTTGATCCTGTTGCTGGAGGACGGGCGCCTGCGCTACGCCGGACACAGCCAGGTTCCCTCCGCCGGATGGAGCAAAGGTAAACTCGCCGACCAGCGAAGCCGTCACCGCCTGCGTGCGCGACGCCGTGCGCGAAGCCGAAGCACACGCGCGCGTTTCCGTGGATGCCCTGGTAGTGGGCATGGGCGGCGCAAGCGTCGACGGTTTGCAATAGCCGCGGGATCTACGAATTCGGACGGCCCCGTCCCAGTCACGCTCGATGACATGGCCTATGCGGTCGAGCGCAGCGAGCAAGTGCGCTTGGAAGAAGACCGCATGATCCTGCATTTGTTCCCGCAGGATTTCACGCTTGGATGGCCGTTCGGGCAAGCGCTACCCGCGCGGTTCCATCTGTTCGCGCCTGGAAGCCAACGTTCACATCGTCATCTGCTCGGAGCAGGAGCACCACGCCGTTATGTATGCCGTTCAACAAGCTTCCTACGCAGTGGAAGAGTCCATGTTTGAACCGGTCGCGACGGCCTACGCCGCCGTGAACCGCGACAATCGCAATCGCGGCGTGGCGGTGGTGGACATTGGCAAGCACTCCACCGACCTGGTGGTGTACGACGGCGAGGCGATGCTGTTGGCGCGCAGCCTCGCGATTTCGGCGGATCATTTCACGCGCGACGTGGCCGTGGGGCTCGACGGTCCAATACGACGACGCCGAGCGCCTCAAGATCGAATACGGATGCGCGATGCTGGGGCTCTCCTCCGACAACAGCTTTATCGAGGTGCCCTCCAACGAAGGACGCCTGCCGCGCGAAGCCCCGCGCAAGCAGCTCAACGAGATTTTGGAGGCGCGCGCCGAAGAACTGTTCATTCACGTCGGCTCCGAGCTGATGACCATCGGCATGGACCAGAAGCTGTTGGAAGGCGTCATTTTAGCCGGCGGCGGAGCCATGCTCAACGGCATGTGCGACATGGCCGAGCGCGTGCTCAATTGCCCGGCGCGTAACGCCATCCCGGATGGCATCCAGGATTTTCCAGACGAGCTTTGCAATCCGGCGTGGTCCACTGCGGCGGGACTGGCGCGCTACTCGGCGCGCTTGAAGACCAATCGGGAGACCAAACGCAGGGCCCCCGGTTTGATGGGGATGTTGTTTCGATGATTTCCAGCACGATCACAGGAGGTTTCAAATGGACGCATTGAAGTTCGCCATACAAGAGGAAGCTCTCGAAGGCACCAAGATTAAAGTAGTGGGCGTCGGAGGCGGTGGTTCGAACGCGGTGGCCCGCATGATGAACGAGGGCCTCAGCGGCGTCGAATTTCATATTCTCAACACCGATGTCCAGGCGCTGAACGCCTCGCCGGTACCCAACAAGCTCGCCATCGGCTCCAAGGTGACGAATGGTTTGGGCGCGGGTTCCGATCCTGCCCTGGGACGCCAGGCGGCGCTCGAGGACACCGAGCGAATCATCGAAGTGCTGGAAGGCGCCGACATGGTTTTCGTTACCGCGGGATTGGGCGGTGGCACTGGCACCGGCGCCGCGCCAGTGGTTGCCTCGCTCGCCAAGGAACTGAATGCGCTCACGGTCGCGGTGGTTACTAAACCGTTCGCCTTCGAAGGGCCGCGCCGCATGAAGCAGGCCGATCGTGGATTGTCGGAGATCGGCGGCACAGTGGACACCGTCATCACCGTGCCCAATGACCGCTTGCTGGAGTTGGTCCCGCGCGGCACTAGTTTCTTCGAGGCGTTCCGCATCGCCGACGATATTTTGCGGCAGGCCGTTCAAGGCATCAGCGACATCATCACCACTCCGGGACTGATCAACCGCGATTTCTCCGACATCCGCTCCATCATGCTCGGCATGGGCTACGCGATGATGGGCACCGCGTCGGCGTCTGGCGAGAACGCATCCATCGAAGCGGCCCGCCAGGCCATCAGTTCTCCGCTGATGGAAGAGGGCGGCGTGAAGGGCGCGCGCGGCGTACTCATCAACATCACCGGTTCCAGCAAGCTGAGCCTGCACGACGTGAACGAAGCTTGCTCGCTGATTCGCGGGGCTACCTCCAATGAGGACGCGCAGATCAATTTCGGCGTGGTGCTGAACGAATCGCTCAAGGACACGGTGAAGATTACCGTGATCGCCACTGGATTCCAACGCGATAATCTGCCGCAACTAGCGCGCCGCGCGTCCGCGTCGTCTTCCTCCATTTCCACTTCGACGGTGGAGCCGCTTGTTTTCGAGAACTTGCCGCCGGCGCCAACTCTCGCTCCACCGTCCGAGCCTCTATTCAGCACTGGATTGTCCAGCGGCTCGTCGTTGTTTCGTGAGTCGGCGCCAATCCCCGAACCGGAGGTTGAGCCGGAGATCTCCCAAGATATAACCGCCGACGACCTGGAAGTCCCGGCGTTCATGCGCCGCGAACGGCGGTTGTACCAGTAACATCTGGCTAGCTCTTGCAGCGCCTGCTGTTGTTGCAACGATAAAATGTCCCCTTAACTGCAACGATAATCTGTCACCCCGGCCGCCGCACCGTCTCGCGGCTCACCGCGATCTTTTCCACTTCCACCAGCTTTTCGGTCAGATGGCTGTCGTTGAAGCCGGCGTACTTGTTGCGCGCCAGTTCCACGAACCGCTTCTTCACCGCCTCGCTCACCGCCCACGGCCTCGGCCGTCCACGATTGCCGTGCCACACCCAATTCACCTGATCCGCCTGATAGCGGGCCTTCAGCCGTTTCACTTGCCGCGTGCTCAGTTCCAGCAAACCACTCGCTTCGCCCACCGTGATTCGACCCTGCACCGCGTTCTCGATTACCTTCACCCTTTGTAGTTCGTTCTGGCTCAACTCGATCACCTCTCAGCTTCCCAAGGGGGGACATTGTTTCGTTGCAGTTAGGGGGTGACATTATATTGGAGCATCTACCGCCCGCTTGACACACTTCAAGCGAACTGTTATACATGGTTATGGAGGTTATAACCATTAAAACCTCAGCTAAGGCAATCCGGGTTGCCGATGAGGCTTGGCTGGCTTTGGCGTTGTTGCAATACGAGAATCGGGATCGAGATTCGTTCTCAGCGAAGGAAATTCTTGATCGGGTCAAGTCGGAGCAAGCCCATGCCGAGTTGCGGCCAGGTATTCAGGTCCACATCTATTCTCACAACGTCGCTAATGCCGAGCCAAACTCCGCGAAGTATAGGATGTTCTACAAGCTCGCCGACGACACGTACCGGCTATTCCGGCCAACGGATGCCGCGCATCCCGCTCGCAAGGGCAAGACAATCCCGGCACGGGACGAACTCCCAAAGAAGTATCACTATCTGCTCGATTGGTACGAGCGCGAATATTGCGGCAAGCAAAGCGCCGTGAGGGAGGAAGACGATCCGATACTTCAAATGTGGGGGCTTGGGAAGGAAATTTGGGCCGATACAAACGCAGACGACTACGTCCGGAGCCTGCGTGCCGATTGGGATGAAGATGAACGCGCCGTTGGGAGCTAACTGTGGCCAACATCTTCTGGGACACGAACCTCTTCATTTACTTGCTAGAGGAGAGCCCCGGATTCGGCGGGGCTGTTCGCGATCTGCGCCGCAGGATGTTGCATCGAAATGACCGGCTTTTCACTAGCGCCATGACCGTCGGGGAGGTTTTGGTAAAGCCGCTCTCCACCGGACACAGGTCGTTAGCCGAACGGTATCGAGCACACTTTTCCGCTCCGGAGCTAACCATCTCGCCGTTCGGATTAGACGCCGCGGAAGCGTACGCCCGAATCCGCCAGGACCGCACAATTAAACGTGCAGATGCGATTCAATTGGCTTGTGCGGCAGCCGCCGACGTTGATCTGTTCATCACCAACGATGGCCGCTTAAGCAGGAAGAATATTCCGGGAATCAAATTCATTTCGGGCTTGAGCGAAGCGCCGATCTAGTTCGCACATCCGCTAAGAGCTACGGAAAAACTGGCTGTACCCGCGACCCGCTCGGAATCGGCTTCTCCGATGGCAGCGCCACTGCGTCGCCATCCTTCAATCCCGTTAGCACCTGCGACTTGGTGTAATTCGAAATGCCGAGGCTGATCTTGCGCCACACCGCGCGATCGCCGTCCAGCAGCAGCACGCCAATATCGGAACCCTGCCGGCGGATCGCTTCCTTCGGAATCGCGATCGCGTTTTCCACCACCGTTGCTTGGATCTCCGCGTTGATGTTGGCGTTTGCAAGTAAATCGCGGTCCGGATTTTCGATCACGCATCCCACCTCGCCCACCTGTCGTGTCCCCAGCGGCACAATCTGCGATGGAAGCTTGTCTACATGGCCCCTCCATTGATGGCCCGGCAGCGCGTCCCAAGTAATTACAACCAGCTCGCCTTGGTGCACTCTGCCGAGATCCGGCTCATCCACGTACACCGTGACGCGAACGCGATCCAGGCGGCCCACCTTGGCGATCGGATCGCCCTGATTGACGTAAGAGCCTTGCTTCAAATCGAAGTCGTACACGGTCCCATCCATGGGCGCGCGAATCACGCTTAGGTCGAGATTGGTTTGTGCCACCGCGGCTGAGGACTCAGCCTCCCGCAGTCGCGCCTTCGCGATGTCCTGGTCGGTTCTGGTCACCAGGGTGGCCTTGTTCTTTTCGAGCGCCTGGATTTTCAATTCGAGTTGATCCACCAATTGGTGAGCGGAATCCAGTTCCTGGCGCGTTGCCGCCTGCTTGGCAACCAATCGTTCCAATGCATGGTAGCTTTTTTGCGCCGCGTCCAGATCCAGCCGCGCGCGTGCCAGGTCCGCTTCGATTTGCTGGCGCTCGGCCACGCGCCCGCCTTGCGTCAACACTCGCTCCTGCGCCTGGGCCTCTTGGATGGCCGCCTGTGCTTTGGACAAATCGGCGCTGGCCACGCGCGTGTCCAGTTCCACCAGCGGATCTCCCTTTCGAACCCGTTGGCCCTTGCTGACCCACGTCCGCGTAATTACCCCCGCGCGTTCCGAGCGCACCGGCATCCATTCGATCGGCTCTACCTTGCCGTTCGTGTTCAGCGAACTGACCAGAGTTTCGCGGGTGGCCTTGGTAAAATTCACCTCCGGCGGCGTCGTTTTTTTCAGCGCAACCCAGATCACGATCGCGCCCGCGATCAGCAAAAGAATGGCGAGCCAGATTCGGCTACCTCTCACGAACCGGACCCCGCGCGAAGCTGTAAGTGGATGGCAATCCCCATTTTCCCAGAATCTATTCCAAGACTACCAGCGTGTCGCCGGCGCCCACCGTTTCGCCCTCTCGGGCGCGGATCTCCATCACGCGTCCCGGCCGGCTAGCCTTCAACTCATTTTGCATTTTCATCGCCTCCACCACTACCAGACCCTGCGAGGTTTCCACCTGATCGCCTTTGTCCACCAGCACGCGGACCACTTTGCCCGGCATGGGCGCGGTCACGTTCTGGCGCCCCGATCCGATCGCCGCGCGCGAACTTGGGCTGGCATCGCGCGGATCGCGGACCTCGACATCAAACCTCCGGTTCGCCACGTTGGCTGTTAATCCCGTCGCCGACGGTTGAATCCGGATCTCATAACTTGCGCCGTCCAGGAGCACGGAATACACGCCGGCTTCCACTTCGAGGACGCTTTCGAGCTCCTCGGAATCGATCTCGATCGCGCGGCCGTCCACCACCACTTGCCATTTCATTGGAGGAGTTGGCCCCGCCCTTGGGATACCCAACGCGAATCCACATTCTCCCGATTCTGAGCCGCGCGCCCAGGCAAGCGAGATTTGGCATAGGCCGCCGCTGCCAGCGCCACCGCCAGCTCGAGTTGCCGATCATGCTCCGCCCGCGGCTTTCGCCGTCCCAAGAAATCCGCTACGAACTCGGTCGAAATGTTTCCGGCGCGAAATTCAGGGTCCTCCAGAATCTCGCGAAAAAAGGCCACGTTGGTTGTGACTCCCGTGATCGTGTATTCGCCGAGCGCCCGCTGCAAGCTCTGTACGGCCGCGTTCCGGTTCGGCCCCCAAGTGACCAGCTTCGCCAGCAGCGGATCGTATTCCAGTGGCACGGTCCAGCCCGGATACACGCCCGAGTCCAGCCGCACCCCGGGACCGCTGGGCTCCCGCAGTTGCATGATTGTCCCGGGCGACGGAAAGAAGTTCGTTTCGGGATCCTCGGCGCATACCCGGCATTCCATGGCCCATCCGCGCCATTGGACGTCTTTCTGCGAGAACGGCAACGCCTCGCCGGCCGCAATTCGCAATTGCAATTGCACCAGGTCATGTCCCGTCACCAGCTCCGTCACCGGATGTTCCACCTGCAAGCGCGTGTTCACTTCCAGGAAATAGAAGTTTCCGCGGCTGTCGGCCAGAAACTCGACCGTGCCGAGATTGTCGTAGCCCGCCGCGCGCGCTATCTTCAATGCAGCTTCTCCCATGGCGGCCCGCAACTCGGGGTGCTGCGCGACCCACGGCGATGGACATTCCTCGACGATCTTTTGATGACGGCGCTGTAGCGAGCATTCACGTTCGCCCAGATGCACCAGATTCCGGTAATGATCGCCCACGATCTGGATCTCGATGTGCCGTGCTTTTTCGATCACTTTCTCGATATAGATCTCGCCGTTGTGAAAGGCGCGCTCCGCTTCACTGCTTGCGTCTCGCACGGCGGATTCAAGCTCGCTCTCAGCATTCACCCGCCGCATGCCCTTGCCTCCGCCGCCCGCGGCAGCTTTCAGCAACACCGGATAGCCGATCTCGCGCGCCAGCGCCCGGGCGTGCTCCACCTCGGTGGCCGGCTCTTCGCTGCCCGGCACCACCGGAGCGCCCACCTGCTTGGCCAGTATTCGCGCGGCGGTCTTCGATCCCAAGCGCCGGATCGATTCGGCTGATGGTCCGATAAAGACCATACCCTCCCGCGCGCAGGCTGCCGCAAATTCCGCGTTCTCACTCAAGAAGCCGTAGCCCGGATGAATCGCGTCGGCCCGATGCTTTTTAGCGGCCTCGAGAATGCCTTCCTGGCGCAAATAGCTTTCGGCCGAAGCCGCGGGTCCGATATGCTCCGCTTCATCGGCCATGCGCACGTGCAGCGCGCCCCGGTCGGCATCGGAAAAGACGGCGATGCTGCGTATGTTCATGTCACGCAGCGCGCGGATGATGCGCACGGCAATCTCGCCGCGGTTGGCGATCAGGACTCGGCTAAACATGCATGGTGATTTTAACAGACGAGTCGGGTTATCTCCCGCTGGGCCACATCGTGCTTTCAGCTATTGACCTGTGCCGACAACCTGCAAAATAACAAAGCCGGCCCCGCAAGGAGACCGGCTCTCGATTTTACGCGTTCGCTAGCTTAGTACCGATAGTGATCCGGCTTGTACGGACCCTCAACCGGCACACCGAGATACTCGGCTTGCTTCTTGGTCAGGGTGGTCAGCTTCACGCCGATCTTCTCCAGATGCAGCCGGGCGACTTCTTCGTCCAGCTTCTTCGGCAGCGTGTAGACGCCCACTTTGTAGGTGTCCTTGTTTTTCCACAGGTCCAACTGCGCCAGCGTCTGGTTCGAAAAGCTGTTGCTCATCACGAAGCTCGGATGGCCGGTAGCGCAGCCCAAATTGACCAGCCGCCCTTCGGCCAGCATGAAGATGGCAGTGCCCATCCGGGAAATTGTACATGTCTACCTGCGGCTTGATGTTGGTCTTTTTAACTCCCGGCGCGGCGTTCAGCGCATCCACCTGGATTTCGTTGTCGAAGTGGCCGATGTTGCAGACGATGGCCTGGTCCTTCATGTGCGCCATGTGATCCAGGGTAATGATGTCCAGGTTGCCCGTAGTGGTGACATAGATGTCCCCGCGCCCGAGCGTATCTTCGATCGTGGTAACCTCGAAACCTTCCATCGCGGCCTGCAGCGCATTGATGGGATCGATCTCGGTGACGACCACGCGCGCGCCCATGCCACGCAGCGAGTGCGCCGAGCCCTTACCCACATCCCCGTATCCGCAGATAACAGCGATCTTGCCCGCCACCATCACATCCGTCGCGCGCTTAATGCCGTCGGCCAGCGATTCGCGGCAGCCATACAGATTGTCGAACTTCGACTTGGTCACTGAATCGTTAACGTTGATAGCCGGAACCAGCAGCTTGCCCTGTTCCTGCATCTTGTACAGCCGGTGGACGCCCGTGGTGGTTTCCTCGGAAACTCCGCGCCAGTCCTTCACGATGTTGTGCCAATGCTTGGGATTTTCGGCGTGGACCTTCTTCAGCAGGTTCTTGATCACCATCTCTTCGTGGCTACCGGAGGGCGAGTTCACCCATCCATCGCCGTTCTCAAGCTCGTAGCCCTTGTGCAGCAGCAGCGTCACGTCGCCGCCGTCGTCGACAACCAGCTCGGGACCCTTGCCCCCCGGATGGCTGATGGCTTTGTAGGTACACTCCCAATATTCTTCGAGTGATTCGCCCTTCCAGGCAAACACCGGCATTCCGGCGGCGGCGATGGCGGCCGCGGCGTGATCCTGCGTCGAGAAAATGTTGCAGCTCGCCCAGCGGACAGTGGCGCCCAGGTCGACCAGGGTCTCGATGAGCACCGCGGTCTGGATGGTCATGTGAAGCGAACCGGTGACGCGCACGCCTTTCAGCGGCTTGGAGGGCGCATACTTCTTGCGGATCGACATCAGGCCGGGCATCTCAAACTCGGCGATGGAAATTTCCTTGCGGCCCCATTCGGCCAGGCTCATGTCGGCCACTTTGTACTCGGTGGCGACGTTGTTGATGGTTGCTGTGCTCATTCGATCTCCGGTGTAAGGATTATATATCTACCAATCTAGATATGTTGATATAATAATACAGCGAAGACCCATGGCGTCAATCCTCAAAAACCTGCGCTTGCTGGCCGACCCCAGCCGGCTCCGTATCTTATTGCTAGTAGAGCGCGAAGAACTCTCCGTCGCCGAATTGCAGGAGATTCTCGGGATGGGCCAAAGCCGCATCTCCACGCATCTGGCGCAGCTGAAGCAGGCCGGTTTGGTGGAGGACCGCCGGAATGGCAAGAGCATTCTCTATCGGCTAAAACCCGGCGCACGGTCCAATGGCTTCGCGCAAATGCTCGGGGTGCTGCGGCAGGCCGCGGCCGAAATTCCGGAAGCCGGCGAGGATTCCGAAGCGCTGCGCCTGGCGCTACGCCGTAGGCAAGACAAGATGCGCGCGTACTTCGACGAGCTGGCGGGCAAGTTCGGGCGCAACTACGTTCCCGGCCGGTCCTGGCAGGGCCTCGCCGAGACACTGCTCACGTTGATGCCGCCCATGGTGATCGCCGACCTGGGCGCGGGAGAGGGAACGTTCTCGCAATTGCTGGCCCGGCGCTCGAAGAAAGTGATCGCCGTCGACAACTCGGACAAGATGGTGGAGTACGGCCGCGAGCTGGCGCGCAAGCACGGCGTCAAGAATCTCGAATACCGCAAAGGCGACCTTGAAGGGGTGCCGATCCGCGATGCGGCCGTCGATCTCGCGTTCTTCAGCCAGGCGCTGCATCACGCGCAACATCCGGAGCGAGCCGTGGCTGAAGCGTCGCGCATCTTGAAACCTGGCGGCCGGATCGTAGTGCTCGACCTGCTGCGGCACAGCTACGAGGAAGCGCGCGAATTGTACGCTGACCTGTGGCTGGGTTTCACCGAAGTGGAGCTAACGCGATTTCTCCGCCAAGCCGGGTTCAAGAACATAGAGACCTCGGTGGTGCACAGCGAGGAAAGCGCGCCGCACTTTGAGACCCTCCTGGCTGTTGGAGATAAGCCAGCGGTCGGCGATAAGTAGCGCGGCCTACTCCGCGGCTTGTTCTTGCGGCGGCTCTGGTTCCCCAGCTTCCTTGCGCGCGTGCTCAAACAAGAAGTTCAGCGTCTTGTTGCTGCGAATCTGATATGCGATGCGGCTGAGGATCCCGTCTTTTTGCAGCTTCTTGCGAACGGCGGCTACTGGCTCGCGCTGCTGCTTGGCGATCTTCTGAACCTCAGCGTCCACTTCGTCGTTGGTTGGCGCGATGGTCTCGCGCTCGGCGATCTTGTCGACCAATAGAGACGCTTTCACATCGTGCAAGGCCTTGGGCCGTTGCGCTTCTTTCACCTTCAGCCAATCGATCTTCAGCTTGGCCGGATCGATGCCGCGCTCCGCCAGTTCCCGAAATTGATTCTCGAGCTGCGAGTCAATCTGCCGCTCGATGTACGCTTCCGGCACGGGGAATTCGTGCGTTTCGATGAGCTTGTCGATCAGCTCGTCTTTGGCTTTTTGCTGCGCGGCGTATTCGCGCTCATGAAAGATGGACTTGCGCACGGCTTCGCGCAAATCGTTCAGCGTCTGATAATCTCCCAAGTCCTGCGCGAATTCGTCGTTGAGCTCGGGCAGCTCTTTGGTGCGGATAGTGGTCAGCTTCGCACGGAAGCGGACGGTCTTGCCCGCCAACCGCTCTTGACCGAAATCTTCCGGATAGGTAACTTCGAACTCCTTCTCCTCTTCGGGCGACATGCCACGCAGAGCTTCGGAGAATCCAGGCATCGTATCGGGATCGCCGACGTGCAGCACCACTTCGTCCTGATGGATCGGCTGATCCAGGCCGGACACGCTATCGAGCGTAACCACTGCGTGGTCGCCGTCTACCAGGGCGCGCGGCTCGGCGTTCACGAACTGCGCTTTCTGTTCGCGTATCTCGCCCAGGCGTTTCTCAATATCTTCGTCGGTGACCTGCGGCTCGCTGTAATGGATGGTCACGCCGCGGTAATCCTTCAGCTCGATCTCCGGCGCCACTTCGAATTCGGCTTTGAAGCGTAGCGGCTCGCCGGCATGGAAATGCACGTCCTTCACGTTCGGCCGGCCCACCACTTCGAGATGTTCTTCTTCCACCTTCTGCTTGAAATATTTCGGGAGCAGGTTTTCGAGAACGTCCTCGCGAACTTGCTTTGAAAATTTCGTGCGGATCAGGCTGGCCGGAGCTTTGCCCGGACGGAATCCCGGCAGCCTGGCCTTTAGCTGGATATCGGCGACCACGCGATCGGTCTCGCGATCGATCTCATCCACGGGGACGGTTATTTCGAGTTCGTGCTTGCAGCCTTCGACTAGCATGTAGGAGTGAAAACGAGGGGCCTGTTGGGCCCAGCTTTTAGTATAAGCCGGGCCGCTAGGGAGGGAAAATTACTTCGCGGCGGCGGTGGAGAGTTTCGCGCCTTCCTTGAGAGCTTCGGCTTTGTCGGTGGCTTCCCAAGTGAAGGTTTCTTCCGTGCGGCCGAAGTGGCCATAAAACGACGTCTTGCGATAGATCGGGCGGCGCAGCTTCAGGGTCTCGATCATACCCTTGGGCGTGAGAATGAAGTTCTGGCGAACCAGCTCCACCAGACGCTCCTGGTCAACCTTGCCGGTTCCGAATGTATCCACCATCACCGAGACAGGCTCGGCCACGCCGATCGCGTACGCGAGCTGCACTTCGCAGCGCGACGCCAGACCCGACGCGACAATGTTCTTGGCAACGTAGCGTGCCATGTAGCAAGCCGAACGATCAACCTTGGTCGGATCTTTGCCCGAGAAAGCTCCGCCGCCATGCCGGCCCATGCCGCCGTAGGTGTCCACGATGATCTTGCGGCCTGTCAGACCGGTGTCGCCGTGAGGTCCGCCGATCACGAAACGGCCGGTCGGATTCACGTGATATTTGGTGTGCGAATCCACCAGATTCCCGCCAACCACTGGGTCGATGATGTACTTCTTCACGTCGGCGCGCAGCTGCTCGGTAGTCACATCGTCGTCATGCTGCGTGGAGAGTACCACGGCATCGATGCGAACCGGTTTATTGCCGACGTACTCCACCGAGACCTGGCTCTTGGCGTCGGGACGCAGGTAAGTGAGCTTGCCCGTCCGGCGGATCTCGCTCTGCTGGCGAACCAGCTTGTGCGCGAGCATGATCGGAAGCGGCATCAACTCCGGTGTTTCGTCGGTCGCAAAACCAAACATGAGACCCTGGTCGCCCGCGCCGCCCGTGTCCACGCCCATGGCGATATCGGGGGATTGCGTCTGGATAGCATTCAGGATGCCGCAAGTCTTGGCATCGAAGCCCATCTTGGCGTCCGTGAAGCCGATATCCGCGATCACTTCGCGCGCCAGCTTGGGGACGTCCAGGATCGCCTTGGTGGTGATTTCGCCCGCCACCACGCAAATGCCCGTGGTAACCAGCGTTTCGCAAGCCACCCGGCTCATCGGATCCACCGTCAACGCGGCGTCCAGCACCGCATCGGAAATCTGATCGGCCATCTTATCGGGATGGCCCTCGCTAACCGACTCTGAAGTAAAAATATGCCGCATCTTCTCTGACACCGAAATAAGCCTCCTCAGGTCCTCTATCTAAAATATTGGAAGGTCGAGATTTTCCGACCAGGAACCAAGAGGCAGTCTATCGCTTTTGAAGCATCCCGGTCAATGAACCGAGGGCCCATTACTAAACGCCCCTGCGTGCTATTGGTTCTAGTTCATCATTGTAATGGCGTGCTGCATGCAATGCAAATCAGGCATCTCGATGGACGGTATCAGGGTCGAACGCGGCCAGGCAGACCGCGATATACTCGGCGCCTTCCGGCCCCGGCGTGCTGTAGCGTACCCATTCTCCACCCCGCGCGATGACTGCTTGGCCGGCCTTCACTTCCAGCACACCGTCCTTCGATTCCACACGCAGGGAGCCCTTCAAAACCACGGTGTACTCGTCGAACTCGGGCCGCTGGCCAGGCTCGCTCCATCCGGAAGGGCTGTGCATGTGAGCGATGCTGACGGCCGTGTCCTTGGTGTTCACCCGGCCGATATACTCTTCGATTTGCTTGTTGCCGGGGACGGGAATGCGCGTCGCGCTGGGAATATGTCGGGGCATGGTCTCTTCTTGAACGACTTAATGATCGCGCTCGGTGACCAGCTCGGTTACCGCGGATAACGCGCGTTGATAGGGAGAATCGGGAAACTCGCCAATGATGGCGCGCGCGCGTTCGGTGAAGGATTGCGCGCGTTCGCGCACGCGATCGAATCCATGGCGCTGCTGAATCATGCGTAGGATTTCAGCAAACGGGGCCCGGTCGTAACTCGCGTCCTCGAGCACTGTGGCTACGAGTTTGCGCTCAGCCGGCGTAGCTTCTTCCAGCGCGTAGATCAGCGGCAGCGTGACTTTGCCCTCGCGCAGATCGCTACCCACCGGCTTCCCCAGCACCTTCTCGTGCGAGGTGAAGTCCAGCATGTCGTCCACCAGCTGAAACGCGATCCCGAGGTTCCAGGCGAATTCGCCCAGCCGCGTTTCGGTGGCTTCGCTCGCGCCACCGCAGTCATGACGTTCCAAGCCGCGCGCACGCTGAGAACAAGCTGGCAGTCTTGCGATCCACCAATTCCATGTAGTCGGCTTCGGAAATATCGATCTTGCCGATGCGCTCGAGTTGCAGCAGCTCGCCCTCCACCATCATCTGGGTGAGGGCGATCAGCAAATCCAGCACGTGAAAATTGCGCTCGCGCAGCGCGACTTGAAAGGCCTGCATGTACAGCCAGTCGCCCGCCAGTACGCAGGTGTGATTGCCCCAGATGGCATTCGACGACGGCCGTCCACGGCGCGTTTTGGCGATGTCGATGACGTCATCGTGCACCAGCGTCGCGGCGTGAATCATTTCCACCACCGCCGCCATGCGAATGGTTCCGTCGCTGACTCCGCCGACCAATTGCGAGGCCAGCAGCACCAGAATGGGCCGCAGCCGCTTGCCGCCGCCATCCTGAAGATAGCGGGAAATAGTGGTGACCGCGTCGACACTGGCCACCGATTCCAGGCTGATCTCGCGCTCCACCCGCTCGAGATCCTTCTTGACCAGCTCGAAGATCTCCCGCGCGGTTAAAGTTTGGCCAAGCCTGCCGAGTCCCATGGGGATCTCTCAGTTTAGCAGCAGCAGCCTGCGGAAGTTTTCCGTCGTGGCATTGCAAAGTTCTTCATAGGATTCGGCGCGAAGTTCGGCCAGCTTCCGCGCGGTGTGGACAATCAGCGCCGGCTCGTTGCGCTTGCCGCGTTTCGGTACGGGAGCGAGATAGGGCGCGTCCGTTTCAATTAAGATGCGGTCGCGCGGCGCCGACTTGGCCGCTTCCTGAACCGCGAGCGCCTTGGGAAACGTCACGATGCCGCCGAAGCTCAGATAGAAGCCCAGGTCGAGCGCGCGGCGCGCTTCCTCGGGACCGCCCGAAAAACAATGCATTATTCCGCCGATCCCGTGCGGCGCCCAATGCTGCTCGATCAGCTCGAGGGTGTCGTCCCAAGCCTCGCGGGTGTGTATGACGATCGGCTTCAACGCACCGGCCGCGATCTCCATTTGCTGGATGAACGCCGACTTCTGGGTCTCACGCGGCGAAAAATCGTAATGATAGTCGAGACCGATTTCACCGATAGCGAGCACTTTCGGATGCGCGAGCAGGTTGGCAAGGCGCTTGAAATCGTCGGCAGTCGCCTTGGCCGCATCATGCGGATGAATGCCGACGGTCGCGTAAAAGGCGGGGTGTTGATCGGCCAGCCGGAGACCGGCTTCCAGATCAGGCGGGCCATTGCCGGTACCGATCGCCAGCATGTTTCGACTCCGGCCGCGATTGCTCGCTCGATCACAGCGTCGCGATCTTCGTTGAACTCGGCGCTGTCTAGATGACAGTGCGAGTCAATCATGCCAAAGACTCACGCTCACGACTCACTTCAAACGAGCTCCGACCGGCACCTCTTCGAGGAAGCCCGCCAGCACCGGCTGACCGCCTTCCAGCGATGCGGCCACGATCATGCCGTTCGACTCGATACCGCGCAGCTTGCGCGGCGCCAGATTGGCCACGATCACAACTTTGCGTCCCAGCATCGCCTCGGGCGGGTAAGATTCGGCGATTCCGGCGACGATAGTTCGTGGCGCGGCTTCGCCGATGTCCACCTTCATGTGCAGGAGCTTGTCGGCGCCTTTCACGCGCTCGGCCGAAACCACTTGGCCCACGCGCAATTCCACTTTTGTGAAGTCATCGATGCTGATTTTGGGGGCCTCGGGCACTGCGGCCGGGGGTGCACCAGACGGAGTCGCGACCGCTTTGGCCGCACCGAACAGCTCCGCCTGCCGCGCCTTCTCCTGGACCTCGAGATTCTCCATCGTGACGATGGCGCTAGCGTCCAAGCGGGGAAAGACCGCGGCGACCGAGCCGATCTCCTGCCCAGCCGGCAACTTGCCCCAATGCAGATCCGCGAAAGTGACGGATTCAATCGGCGCCGACATTCCCAGCTGGATCCAGATATTGCGGGCCGAGTTCGGCATGACGGGATAAGTCCACGCGCAAATAATCCGCAGCGCTTCCGCCGCGCTGTACAACACCTCGTCCAGCGTCTTCTGGGCGAAGTCGGAAGTATCCTTGCCAAGTTTCCAGGGCGCGCGCTCCACAATGAATCTGTCGATGACTGAAATGAAGCCCCACAGGCTTTCCAGGCCCTTTGAAAAGTTGAATGCGCAGAAGGCGTCCATGGTAGTTTCAGTGCTGCGCCGCGCGGCTTCGGCGATGTCGGGCGATCCCGGGGAGTCGGGAATCACTCCATTGCGATATTGCTTGATCATGGTCAGCGTGCGGCTGGCGAAATTCCCCAAACCGTTCGCCAGATCCGCGTTGTAGCGTTGAATCAAAGCGTCGTAGCTGAAGCTGCCATCCTGACCGAAGGTGATCTCGCGCAACAGGAAATAGCGCAGCGCGTCGGCGCCCACCACGTCCACAATCGGGCCGGGCCGCACCACGTTCCCGCGCGACTTGCTCATCTTGTTGTCTTCGTGCAAAATCCAGCCGTGCGCGAAGATCTGTTTGGGCAGCGGCAGATCGGCGGCCATCAAAAACGCCGGCCAGTACACGGCGTGGAATCGCAAAATGTCCTTGCCGATCAGGTGCAGATCGGCCGGCCACAGATCTTGATCCTTCACCGCGCTCATGTACGAAATCAACGCGTCGAACCAAACGTAGAAAACGTGATGGCCCTCCACCGGGGCGGGAATGCCCCATTGAATGTTGGTTCGGGTGATTGAAAGATCGTTGAGACCTTGCTGAACGAACGCGATCACCTCGTTGCGGCGGTGATCCGGCTTGACGAACTCCGGGTTCTTTTCGAACAGTTCCAGCAGCGGTTTCTGAAACGCCGAGAGCTTGAAGAAGTAATTCTCTTCCGTCACCGTTTCCGTGGGCCGATTGCATTGTGGACACGGGTCACCGGGCTTAGCATCATTGATGTAGAGCTCGTCGTTCACGCAATACTGTCCCGTGTACGAGCCTCTGTAGATGTAGCCGTTCTTCTCGCAGCGTTCGAACAGCCAGCGCACCGTTTCGTGATGCTTGGGGTCGGAAGTGCGAATGAAACGGTCGTAGTCGATGCCGAGCTTGGCCCACTGGCTGATAAATTCAGCCTGCATCTTGGTGGTATACGCCAGCGGATTCATCCCCGCGGCCTGCGCGGCGCGCTCCACGTTGCGGCTGTGTTCGTCGGAGCCCGTAGTGAGTACTACCGGGTCGTAGCCCTCCATTTTCTTGAATCGCTTGATCAGATCCGCGACGAACGTGGAGTAGGCGGTGCCCAGATGCGGCGCCGCGTTGACGTAATAGATCGGAGTGGTCAGGTAATATTTCATCGAGAGTTCTTTAAATATGCGAGATTCGCTTCGGCCAGGATCTGCTTGAGCGGCAGTCCCGTCTTTCGCGCGAGGTCCCGGCAGTCGTCATACTCAGGTGCGAACGAGCCGTCTTCGGAGATCTTGACGCGGACCCTGCCGTGCGCGGTCTCAACATCCATCATGCTTCGACTTTTCACGCGGCGCTCGGCGGAATAGATCCGCAACCCGAGCGTGGAGGTTTCCTCAAAAACTACCCGAGCCAGACTCTCGCGGTCCTCGGGGCGCGCGATCACGCGCAGCAGCGTGCCGGGCCGGTTCTTTTTCATCAGCACGGAGCTGAGCGTCACGTCGAGCGCGCCGCTTTCGAGCAACCGTTCCATGGCGTAGCCGAGCACTTGCGGGCTGGAATCGTCGATGTTGGCTTCGAGCACCGTTATCGTGGTGGATTCCGCGGCGCCGCTGGTCTCGCCGATCAGCACCCGCAGCACGTTGGCATGCTCGGGAAAATCGTAATCGCCCGCGCCATATCCGCTTGCGATGAGACACATGGGTGGCGGAGGACCAAACTCTGCCGCCAGCGTGGTGGCGATTGCCGCGCCGGTCGGGGTGGTCAATTCGAGGCTGGGGCCGCGCGCATAAATCGGCTTTCCAGTGAGCAACTCGGAGGTGGCCGGAGCAGGCACCGGCAACACGCCGTGCTCGGTTTTCACCGTCCCGCTGCCCACATTCACTGCCGAGCTGTACACGGCGCCGATGTCCAGCAGGTCGAAGCCAATGCAAGCGCCGACGATGTCGCAAATGGAATCCACCGCGCCCACTTCATGAAAATGAACCTTCTCGATGGAGATGTCGTGAACCTTGGCTTCAGCTTCCCCCAAACGTTGAAACACTGCCGACGCATTTTGTTTGGCCCGCGCCGCGATGCCGGATTTCGCGATGATTTCGAGGATATGTTTCAGATGCCGGTGGCCTTTGGCGTCGCCGCCCAGTACACGAAACTTCGAGGCCGCGATGCCGCGCCGCTTGGTCTTCTCCACTTCGAACTTAGCGCCAGTGCCGAGTTCATCGAGCGCCCGCACAAGCTGGCTGCTGTCGGCGCCCGCGTCGATCAGTGCGCCCACCGTCATATCTCCGCTGATTCCGGAGAACGCGTCTAGATAACAGATCTTCATGCGATCAATTGGGGTAACAGCTCGCCCGACGGGCCTTGCAGAAATTCGTCGATCGAATCCGAGAGACCGGTTTCCGCGATGTTGATTTCCACCACCCGCGCGCCCGAAGACTTCGCGATCGGCGCCAAGCCCGCCGCCGGATACACCACCGCCGACGTTCCGATCAGCAAAAACAGATCGGCCTGGCGCGCGGCCTTCTCGGCTTCCTGCCACACTTGCGCGGGTAATGCTTCGCCAAACCACACCACTCCGGGCCGCAGCATCCCACCGCATTCGCAGCGCGGCGGAATTTCCGGAAGTGGCGTTCGACGGTCCTCGCGCTCGCGTTCGCACTGCATGCATCGCAGCATCCAAATACTTCCGTGTAAGCGAAGAACGTTGCGGCTGCCGGCCAATTCGTGCAAGCCATCCACGTTTTGCGTGATCAGAGTGAACTTCCGCGCGCGCGCTTCGGCTGCCGCCAGCGCATAATGCCCCGGATTAGGCTTCGCTTCGGCGATCAGTGAACGCCGCCAGTCGTACCATTCCCAAACCAGTTTCGGATCGCGCGCGAACGCGCCGGGCGTGGCCAGCTCTTCGGCGCGATACTGTTTCCACAGGCCTGGTGCGCCTGGAGCGCCGCCGCGGAAGGTGGGCACACCACTCTCGGCCGATACCCCCGCGCCCGTGAGCACGGCAATCGAAGAAGCGTCGCGCAGCCATTCGCGAACAGCGTGCATTCATCTCAGAGTAGCAGCCGGTTCATATCTAACAGCGAAGCCACAAGATCCCCGGCCGGCATGGCGCGGGCTCGAGCCACGCCAGTCCCTGCCCACAGTGAAAGATAATCCGCGAGGCCTTGCTGAGACGCGGCGTTGCGCATGGGCCGGGTCAAAGAGTTCTGCATCGGATACGGCAGAATAAGATCCTGGCCGTCCATCGAGGTTTGCGATGAAGCCGTTCTTTAACCCACGCGCGGGCCTTCCGGAGAAAGCTCGCGTGACAACCGTCGTGTCTTCCTTGGCCGCGAGAATGGCTCGTTTGTGGGCCTCCGGCGCGCCCGATTCGGGGCAGGGAAGAAAGGCCGTTCCAAGTTGTGCCGCCGACGCGCCCGCATGTATCGCCGACACGATATCGTGGCCGTCCATTAAGCCGCCCGTAGCGATCACAGGGATGCTCACGGCAGCGGCGGTTGCCCGAACCAGATCGAGCGTCGGGACCATCGACGATTCAAATGAGTCTAAGAATGTTCCTCGATGCGCGCCCGCTTCCAAGCCCTGCGCGACAACCGCATCCACACCTGCTTGTTCCAACTGGCGCGCCTCGTCAACCGTGGTCGCGGTGCCGACAATGGCGATGCCTCGTGCTTTGAGGCGCGCCATCGCGTCGCGATCCGGGATGCCGAAGGTGAAGCTGAAGATCGGCGGCCGCGCGTCGAGCACCGCTTCGAGTTGCGCCGGGAACGGATCGGGCGCAGGCGTGGGCGCGACCGGCGGCGGCAGCCCGAGTTTCTTGTGAGCCTCGCTAGCAGCTCGATCATCGGCCCGGCGTCGAAGTCCTGGTCGAGTGCTCCAGCCGCCCGCGAACAGATTCACGTTGAATGGCCGGGAGGAAAGCACGCGAATACGCCGGATCGCTTCGGTGATTTGGTCGGGCGTCAGATATGCCGCGCCGAGCGACCCCAGACCACCCGCATTGGAAACCGCCGCGACCAACTCGGGCGTGGATGGTCCGCCGGCCATGGGGCCTTGAATAATGGGATACTCAATTCCAAGAAGTTTCAGGAGTCGGATTGCCGCTCACTCAAGTCTTTATTGTCGCGCTTCAATCGTTGGTCTGATCGCCGGCACGATGGTTTTGTTAGCGCAAGACACCAGTGCGACGATCAGCGGCAACGTGCGCGATAGTACCGGCGCAGGTCTTGCAGCGACCAACGCCGAATTGGAGCTGAAGCAGCCCCCGCACACTACGCTTTTCTCTTCAAACGGATAACGAGGGAAAGTTTCGGTTTACGGCCCTACCACTCGGCACATACACTCTGAAATTAACGCAGCCCGGCTTCCGCCGGTTGACCTTAGAGCCCATTCAGTTGGCCGCAGCCGAACAGAAGATCCTGCCGCCGTTGCGCCTCGATGTGGGTGCCTGCGGGCTTCCAGGGTCGCCCGACCACTTTGAATTGTTGTCACCATCGGACGGAACGGGGAATTTGAGCGGAAGCGTGACCCAGGACGAACGCCAGCCCCTGGCTGGCGCAACGGTCCAGTGGCTCTGTGACCCGGTCGCGATTTGCTTAGAGACTAGAACCGATCCGACCGGCAGAGTTTACCCTCTCTCATCTTCCACCGCTGAGATCGATTACGGTTCGCGTTACTCAGCCGGGTTTTCTACGATGTCGGAGAAAACTTGAAATTCAAACACGCTTGATTGTTCTATCGGATAACTTTGACCATTTTCGAACGGCAACTGTGATCCAAGTTACGCCCGGTACGCCTGTGCGCTACGTGGTCGTCGGCCGGCCATGGGGCCTGGATGACGGGATGCTGGATACCGAGGCGCTCTCAACAAAAAGTCGTTGGTCATCTATCCGTTTGTCCTGCCGCACCGGGCTCTGGCGACCGGGACGGCGCGTCAATGGCCGAGATTAACGGGCCCGCTACCGATGTCCAATTGACGCTGCAAGCACCACACGACTTTTTCTCGCTGCGTCTTGACGACGAAGGTAAATTCAAATTTTCGGCCCTGCCGCCGGCACGTATACGCTGACCCTTGCGCAGCTGGGCTTCAAGACTCTGAAAGTGAAATCGATCCCGGTGGCGAGCGGACAGAACAGAAGACCTTGCCCCCACTGCGGATAGACGTGGCTCCGACCGACCTGCCATGGCTGCCAATTCCCGAGTTCGAACTGCGCGCCGGAGATCAGCGCTTCGGCAATCTGGCTGGCCGCGTTATGCAAGATGACGTGCGCCCGCTCGCCCGCGCCACAGTACGGCTGTTTTGTGATGATCAACTTTGCGGAGAAACCAAGACCGATGCCAATGGTGATTTCTTGTTCCTCAATCTTGCGCCGCGCGAAGCATTATCCGTTCCAAATCAGCCATTCCGAATTTTATTCGTGGCAAGGAACAGCCTCGGGCCATACCGCCTTTGAGGTTCTAGCCGGTTACGACGCAACTTACAAAGCGATAGTGCTCCGCGCCGCACCAAACTAGCGCGCGCGGCCAGCACAGTCCGATAAGCCTCCTCCGGATCGTGATTCAGCGCCGTCAGATGCCCCATCTTGCGGCCGGGCCGAGGCTCCAGCTTTCCGTACAGATGCAGCTTCACGTCCGGAAACGCGCACGCCGCGCGCCAATCCGGCTCGCCCGGGGCCCATAGGTCACCCAACAGATTCGCCATCGCAGCCGGCCGATGCATCTCGGCTGACCCCAGCGGCAATCCGCACACCGCGCGTAACTGTTGCTCGAACTGGCTGGTGACGCACGCGTCCACGGTTAAATGGCCGGAATTGTGCGGACGCGGAGCCAGCTCGTTGATCAGCAGCGCGCCATCGCGCGTCACAAAAAACTCGACGCACAGCACGCCCACCACGCCCAGCTTTTCGAGAACGCAGCGCGCCAGTTCCACGGCCTCCCGAGCCACCTTCGGCGACACGCGCGCCGGAGCCACCGACACGTCCAAAATGTGCCGGCTGTGCTGGTTCTCGATGGCGCCGTAATGCACAAACTGCCCGTCCTCGCCGCGCGCCGCCACTACCGAGATTTCGCAATCGAAATCGATGAAGGCTTCCAGCACCGCTTCCTGCTTGCCGATCGCGTTCCAGGCCTCGGCCGCACGAGCCGGGTCTTCATCTAACGATCAATGCGCACTTGGCCCTTGCCGTCGTAGCCAAACTCGGCGGTTTTCAGCACCGCCGGATGACCCAGCTCAGCGATGGCGCGATCCAAGTCCGCTAGCGACCGCACCTCGCGATACGGCGTGGTCGGCAATCCAGCATTTGTCAGGAAGGCTTTTTCGCGAATGCGTTGCTGCGTAGTGTGCAGGACCAAACCACTGGGGCGAACCGGCGCGCAACGGGCCGCGGCATCGGCGGTGGGCGCCGGAACATTTTCAAACTCGAACGTCACTACGCTCACGTTCCGCGCGAACTCGGAAACCGCATCCAAATCGTCATACGGCGCCATCACTTCCACGTCCGCCACCTGACCGGTGGGCGTATCCTGATCCGGCGACAGCGTGTGGACGCGATATCCCATGCGCCGCGCCGCGATGGCGAACATGCGGCCCAGTTGCCCGCTTCCCAGCACGCCAATGGCAGCGCCGGGCAGGATCGGTTTGGTCACTCCAACTCTTCCGAGCGGACCTGATTGGCCTGCTCCTGGCGAAAAACGCGCAGCTTCTCGCGCAGCGCCGGATCGTGATTCGCCAAAATCGCCACCGCCAGCAGCGCCGCGTTCTGCGCACCGGCCTTCCCGATCGCCAGCGTGCCGACCGGAACTCCGCCCGGCATTTGAACAATCGACAGCAGCGAGTCCAGGCCTTTCAAGGCGTGGCTCTCCACCGGCACGCCCAACACGGGCAGCAGCGTATTGGCCGCCACCATTCCTGGAAGATGGGCCGCGCCACCGGCGCCCGCGATGATCACCTGAAGCCCCCGCGACTCCGCGCTGGAGGCATACTCCACCATCCAACCCGGCGTGCGGTGCGCCGATACCACTTTCGATTCGTGCGCCACGCCGAAGCGCGCCAACGTCTCGGCCGCCGCGCGCATTGTTTCCCAGTCGGACTTGCTGCCCATGATGATGCCCGACCAGTGGCTGGGCATTTTTTGTTGACATAGGTGGGGACTCACCAAAATAACACGCTGCACGCACAAGTAGAGTGCGAGCACCACACCATGCGGAGAGATCCTGCTATTTCACCTGTGCCAGCAGGTTTTGCAGTGCCGTCGCTATATCGGCGGGGGGCTTTTTGGACAAGGCAGCCTCGGCCTGATCCTTCGCCGCGGAACGATTGCCGCTGTCACTCAGCGCCACAGCGTAGTGGTAGCGGAAGGTCGGGTCTTCCGGATGTGCGGTGGTCAGCGCGGCCAGAGTGTGGAGCGCCGCCGCCTGGTTGTGCTGCTTGAGTTCTACCCACGCCAGGGTGTCCTGCAACTGCGGAAGCTTGGGCGCCTTGCGAATCGCATCGCTGACCAGTCGCTCGGCCTCATTGAGATTGCCGCCCGTCTCGGTCAGCAAAAACGCCAGATTGTTCAGCAGCAGCGGATTGTCCGGGCGTCTTCGCCAACGCCTTCCGATAGCTGGCCACCGCATCCGTTTTCTCTGCCTAGTCGATCCTGGAGCATTGCGATGGAAACATCCAAGCCCTTGCTATCCGGCGCTAATTGCTGCGCGCGCTGGAAGCGCCTGCAGAGCCTCCTCCAAATGACCCTGCTTACCCTGTAGCTGGGCGATCCGGATCTGCACCGTCCGCCAGACTTAGGGTTTTGCGCCGCCATTTTCTCTAGCTCCGCCAGCGCCAGCTCCGGCTTACCGGCGGCTTCCTCGGTGGCCGCTAGAAGGGCGGCTTTCTCGGTCGAGCCCGGAGCCTTCCGGGCTTCGGTCTGCATCAACTCGAGCGCGCGTTCTGGCTCGTGCTCGGCCTCATAAGTGTTTACCAAGCCGGCCAGCGGCTGAAGATCCGAAGAGCCCTCTTTATAGAGTTTGCGGAAATAGTCCTCGGCCTGGGAATAATGCCCTTGGCCCAGGGCGATAATCCCAAGTTGCATCTCAATCTGCGGCGAATCTTTGGTATCGCGGGCCAGTTGTTCTGCTTCTACCTTGGCTTGCCCGTAGGAATGCGTTCCGGTGAGGCCAACCACTCGAAATAAGCGCGCATTGGCATCGTTAGGACGGATCGCCAAAGCCTGGTTGGCACGCTGTAGCACGGCCGGATAGTTCCTTCGGCGCATTTCCAGGCGAGCCAGCTCGATTTGGGGTGCGGGTGAGTTGGGTTCCGCTTTCGCCGCGTCCTGGAAATAAGTAAAGGCCTGGTCCGGATTACCCTTCGTCAGCATAGTTTGCCCGGCCAGCATCTGCACTCTGAAGTTGGCGGGAGCTTGCTTGGCCAGATCGCCAGCCAGCGCCGCCGCCGTGTTCACATTCTGAGCGCCCCCCATCTGATTCAGCACCAGAACTTTGAGAGTGCCAGCGAACACATTCTTGGGGTCCTTCGCAAGGATTGCGTCGGCCTCCTTGATAGCTTCGTCACGCCGCCCTAATTCGACCAGCGCGCTCGCGATCCGTTCCTGATAGATCAGTGTATGCTCGTGATCTCTGGACTCGCCGCGCCGATAATCCGCCAGCGCTTTCTCCAGGTTATGCGTCAGCCCATGGAAGTCGCCCACCAGCAAATCGGCTTGTGGAAAATCCGCCGGCCGGTTCACCATCGCTTGCAGGATTTTCTCGCCTTCATCGGGCTGCTTGCGGCCGTAATAGAACGCAGCCAGACGGAGAACCGGCGCCGAGTCTTTGGGATTCTTCGCCGCCCACAATTTCAACAGATCCTCGACCTTATCCCACTTTTGCGCCGAGCGATAATAGGCCAGCAGCGTCTCATATGCGGGGACATAATCCGGGTGGCGATCCACCGTCTGCCGCGCCGTTCGCTCCCCTTCGTCCGGTTGATTGTCGCGGAACAGCGATTGCGCCAGGCCCACCGCCGCCTCGCTATTACTCGGCGCCAGCCGCAACGCTTGCCGGAACAAATCGATCGCCATCCCCGGCTGATTGTCGGCCAGCGCGATCATGCCTTTTAAGCGAAACCCTTCGGCCTGGTTGCCGCCCGGCGCCGCCAGTTGATCGGCCAGCGCCTCGCGCCCGCTTGTACAGCATCTCCGGATGTTTGGGATCGCGTGAATAGATAGCCAGGCACAGATTCGCTAAATCAACTTTGGCGGGATTGTTCTTCGGATCGAGCGTCACCGCATTGTTGAGGGTTTGGTAGGCTTCAGATGCTTTGCCCTGCCTCAGGAGCGCCAGCCCTAGCCGGTAATAAGCTTCACCGGAGTGCGGGCTGCTTTTGAATGGCGTTCCGATAGTTCAGAATCGCGTCGTCGTATTTCTTGGCGGCGAACTGCTGATTCCCGCGATCGAGATATTGAATCGCACTCTTCCCGCAGCCGAAAAGGCAAATGGCGCCAAGCACTAAGGCTGCCAGCCATGCGCTCTTGCCAACCCCTTGGCCGTGTTGCGCCGGACCTATGACCGGACGTATCAGCTGCGAAACCACCAAATTCCTACGGTAACATGGCTCGAAATGGGTCACTGACCATTCATCGGATAAACCGGCTCCCGCCGTTAGCTGCCATACAGCGTAACATTTGCAACACAACGCGGAGGCGTAACGTAGGATCTTCCAGAGGGGGTCTGGGCCCCCCGCGCTCGATCATAACCACCCCGGCTCCCCGATGACTTAACTCTTCGCGGATGAACAATTTCGAGGTTGCCCCGGGCAGCAACTGTGCCATTGGACCGAAAACTGCCCACTCGATTGCCGGAACGGAGGCTTCATGCTGATTCTGCTAATCCTCTTGATCGTTTTACTAATCGGGGCTACCCCGGCTTGGCCGTACAGCCGGAGCTGGGGCTACTATCCTAGCGGTGTACTCGGAACCATTGTCTTGATCTTCCTGGTCCTGCTTCTGCTAGGCCAAGTCACTCTATAGGTCCCTCGGCGGCCCCTGGGGTGTCCGGGGCCCCGCGCAATCAGCCGTGCAATCATAGAGCACACCCACCTCGCATGCCCTATCAGCCGATCGAGGACTACGGGATCATTGGCAACCTTCGCACCGCTGCCTTGATCGCGAAAAACGGCTCCATCGATTGGTTCTGTTTCCCCCACTTCGATTCGCCCAGCATCTTCGGCGCGATTCTCGATCACAACAAAGGCGGCCGTTTCCGTATCTCGCCCACATCCGACGAGATTTCACGGAAGCAGGTCTACGTTCCCGATACCAATGTACTGATCACTCGATTCCTGGCAGCGGATGGCGTGGGCGAGGTCATCGATTACATGCCGCTCAGCGTGTCCAGGGACGTTCCTCCGTATCTCGGTTTGATCCGCCGCGTCCGGGTGGTGCGCGGTACCATGCAGTTCCGCATGGAATGCGTGCCGGCGTTCAATTATGGACGCGATACGCATTCAACCGAGATCGTTTCGGCAGGTGCGCGCTTCGCCGCCCCTCAATTACGCTTTGGGCTCGCGTCTTCCATTCCACTCGAGCAGTTCGGAGTGGGAGTGAGCGCCGAATTTTCGCTCGACGAAGGCTGCACCCAAAGCTTCCAATTTCGAGAATTGGGTTCGAATCAGGACGAACTCGGCTGCTCGGAACAAATGAGCGATCAGCTCTTTCACGACACCCTCTCTTACTGGCGCCAGTGGCTTTCCAAATGCACCTACCGTGGGCGCTGGCGGGAAACAGTGCATCGCTCGGCGCTGGCGCTGAAGCTGCTTACCTTTGAACCCACCGGGGCAATCGTTGCCGCGCCGACCTGCAGTCTGCCCGAAAGCATCGGCGGGGCGCGCAATTGGGATTACCGCTACACCTGGATCCGCGACGCTGCCTTCACCGTCTACAGCCTGCTGCGCCTCGGATTTATAGAAGAAGCCACCCAGTTTGTTTCGTTCCTGGACGCGCGCTGCCACGAAATGGAGCCGGATGGCGCGCTGCAAACGGTCTATGGAATCGATGGACGTCACGAGTTGCCCGAGTTTACGCTCGATCATTGGGAAGGGTACAAAGGATCCGGCCCCGTCCGGGTCGGAAACGCCGCCGCCCAGCAACTCCAGCTCGATATCTACGGCGAGTTGATGGACTCGCTTTACCTCTATAACAAACACGTCACCCCGATCTCTTACGAGCTTTGGATTTATTTGCGCCGGCTGACCAATTGGGTATGCCAGCACTGGCAGGAAAAGGACCGGGCCATTTGGGAGGTGCGCGACGGACCGCGCGACTTCGTGTACTCCAAGGCTATGTGCTGGGTGGCCGTGGATCGCGCGCTGCGCCTGGCCAACAAACGCTCTTTTCCCGCCGATTGGGAAGCCTGGACCGCCAGCCGCGACCAGATGTACGAAACCATCATGCAGCGCGGATGGAATCAGCAACGCGGCGCTTTTGTTCAGCAACTGGACGGAGACGCTCTAGACGCATCCACCCTGATGCTGCCGCTGGTGTTTTTCGTCTCGCCCACCGATCCGCGCATGCTCCAAACCATCGACGCCATCAATCGCTCTCCTAAAGACGGCGGCCTGGTGTCCAATGGTTTGGTATTCCGCTATGACGTCGATAAAACGCCTGACGGTTTGACCGGCACGGAAGGTACATTCAATCTCTGCACGTTCTGGCTGGTGGAAGCCTTGACTCGCGCCAGCTACGCCGATCCTAAGAGATTGCGCCAGGCCCGATTTCTCTTTGAACAAATACTCGGGTATGCCAATCATTTGGGCCTCTATGCCGAACAGATCGGCCACCAGGGCCAGGCGCTCGGTAACTTCCCTCAGGCGCTGACGCATCTTGCCCTCATCAGCGCCGCATTCAACCTGGATCGGTATCTGGACGGGCTCGCGAACAAATCTCCCGTTAGCTAACCCCTGCAACTAAACAAAGACGAAAACACTTTCACCCGAATCGATCTAACAGAGCGGAGTTCTAGAACTCCCAAACCAAGTCGAAGGAGAGCAATTATGAAGATCGAGAACATGGAAGAACTTTTTCTGCAACAGATTGAGGATCTGTACGACGCCGAGAAACGTCTGGTGAAGGCTCTGCCCAAAATGGCCGAGGCCAGCACTTCGCTGATGCTTAAGCAAGCTTTTGAATCGCACCTGCAGCAAACCGAGGGTCACGTCGGCCGCTTAGAGACCATCTTCCGGCAGCTGAATAAGCCAGCCAAGGCAGAAACTTGCGACGCCATGAAGGGACTGGTGAGCGAAGGCGAGGACATGGTCAGCCACATCGATGAATCGCCCTTGCGCGACGCCGGCTTGATCGCCTCCGCCAACCGCGTTGAACACTACGAGATTGCGGCCTACGGATCGGCGCGCACATTTGCCCAAACGCTCGGCCTCACCCAAGCGGCCGCTCTGCTGGATCAAACCTTGCAGGAAGAAAAAGAAGCCGACCAGAAGCTCACCCAGTTGGCTCAGCAGATGGTGAACGTCGAGGCTCTTCGCAACGGCGCACTCGCAAGCCGCTAGAACTTGCGTCTAACATTCGAGGGCCCCAGCCGTGGGCCCTCATTCCCTGCATTCTGCTTTGTCTTAGTCTCTTGGTCTTAGTCTCCTGCGGTGTTATTCTCGCACTAGGTAGTCCAATGACTCTCCGGAATGCGCTGTGGCTGGGAGCGGGAATTTCATTAGCAGCCGTCCTATGGGGATTTCAGAAGCCATTCCGCGTCTATCGCAGCCTAGAGCCCTACGACAATGTGGAAATGCCGCCGGACGCCCAGGACAAAACCGAGTGGGTCTTCGCTCGCTTGATGTATCCGCAGCATCCTCACGCGCGTTTTGGACGCTACTACGGATACGGCGCCGCGACCACCTGGCTCGAGGGAGGCACCAGTTGGACCCAGGACTACCCGCGGGCCGACCGCCATTTTTCCCTGGCGCTTCGGCGATTGACGCGCATCCAGGTTCGCTCCGTCGAACAACCCGTCAACCTGGATGACGGCGATGACGTTTTCAATTGGCCCTGGATGAACGCGGGCGAAATGGGCGATTGGAAACTGACGCTCCCGCAGGTGGCCAAGCTGCGCGAGTATCTCCTTCGCGGCGGATTCCTGATGCTCGACGACTTCTGGGGAACCGAGGAGTGGGACCGCTTCTATGAAAGCATGCGGCTGGTTTTTCCCGATCGTCCCGTGGTCGAGATAGCGGACGCCGATTCCATCTTTCACACCGTCTACGATCTGGACGACCGCTATCAGGTCCCCGGCGAATGGGCCATCCGCCGCGGAACAACCTATCGCAACGATGGCGCGACCCCCCATTGGCGTGGAATTTTGGATGACCAGGGACGAGTGATGGTGGCAATGTCGTTCAACTCCGACATCGGCGACTCATGGGAGTGGGCCGACGATCCGGAGTATCCGGAAAAGTACTCGGCCTTGGGCATTCGCATCGGCGTCAACTATGTCGTCTACGCGATGACCCACTAGCCTCTCCAATTCACATCTGCTCCGCTTCCCCCAACCAATCCGGATTCCGCGCTGTGGAATCGAAGGCCGACGTGGTCTTGAACGGCTCATATTTACCGCTCTTCGCGTGAGGCTGTGCCTTGGCCAGCAGCTTCGTGACCTGATCGTTCGTGAGCGGCCGGAAACTCTCAGCCGCGTTGATGGCCTGATCCAGGCGTTCCATGCTTTCGCAGCCGGTGATCACCACCGAGGTGGGCAGGGTCAAAGCGTAGTGCAGGCACTCCACCGCCGTCACGGCGCCGGACTTCAAAATATGGCCATCGCCCATCGGCTTCATCCCCAACACTCCGATGCCCTGCTCCACCAGCTTGGGGAGCACATGATGCGAAAAGCTGCGAAAGTGCGCGTCCATCACGTTCAGCGGCATCTGGCAGGCATCGAAACGAAATTCGTGCGCGGCCGCTACTTCCAACATCCGCACATGAACCATTGGATCTTTGTGCCCGGTGAATCCAATGAAACGGATCTTGCCGGCCTTTTTTGCCTCGAGGACCGCCTCCAGAGCGCCGCCGGCCGAGAAGAAACGGTCGGGATCCTCGAGGCGAATGTTCTCGTGGAATTGGATCAAATCCACATGGTCGGTCTGGAGACGCCGCAGCGATTCGTCGATCTGCTCCGCGGTCGCTTTCCTGGTACGGCCATCGAACTTGGTCATCAGAAATATGCGATCGCGGTACCCGTCGCGCAGGGCCGTTCCCATGCGCCTCTCGCTTTCCCCCTCGTTATAATCCCAACTGTTATCCAGGAACGTAATGCCGCGATCGACGGCGCTACGCACGATCTGGACTGCCTCGTTCGGATCTTTCGGCTTTCCCAGATGGAATCCTCCCAGCCCAATGGCAGAAACCTTTTCCCCCGTTCTGCCCAACCGGCGATAGATCATATCATCCCCCCACGGTTAGACCAGCCGGGAGCGTATCGGTTACCACTCCCGGAATTTCATGAATCGCGGGAAGTTAGTGCAAGCTGAACTTCTTCATTTTGTAGCGCAAGGTATCGCGAGTGATGCCGAGCAGCACGGCGGCGCGCGTTTGATTTCCGCCCGACCTTTTGAGCGCCCGCATCAACAGGTTCTTTTCCGCCTCTTCCAGGCTGGTTTGGAACGGCGCCTCGGTCTCGCCCACCGTCGCGTACAGCGTTTCTGGGATGCCCGTGCCGTTGGAGCTGATCTGCAAGCTCGCGCTCTGAATCCGGTCCGCATCCTCCAGCACCATCGCGCGTTCCACCACGTTGCGCAGCTCGCGCACGTTTCCCGGCCAGGCATGCGACAGCAGCAGCTTCCCGGCTGGATGCGAAATGCCCTGGATGTCGCGTTTGAACTTAGTGTTGTAGAGCCGCACGAAATGCTCGGCCAAGGGCAGGATGTCCTCCTTGCGCTCCCGCAACGCGGGCAGCGACACCTGAATCACGTTCAACCGATAGTACAGGTCCAGTCTGAATTTGCCCTCGTGAATCGCTTCGGTCAGCTTCCGGTTGGTAGCCGCCATCACCCGCACGTCCACTTGTATGTCGCGCACGCCGCCCAGGCGGCGGAAGGTCTGCTCTTCTAAGACCCGCAACAACTTGGCCTGCACCGTCAGCGGCATCTCGCCGATCTCGTCCAGGAAAATGGAGCCGCCGGAAGCGATCTCCAGAATTCCCGCTTTGGCTGCGCGCGCGTCCGTGAAGGCGCCTTTCTCATAGCCGAATAACTCGCTCTCCAGCAGCGTTTCTGGAATGGCCGCGCAATTCAGCGCGACGAAGGGCCCTTCATGGCGCCGGCCGTGATAGTGCAGGAATTGTGCCAGGACATCCTTCCCGGTTCCGCTTTCCCCCTCCAGCAAAATGGTGGAGACTTCGCTCTGCGCGATCCGGCGGGCGAATTTGAGAACCTGCTTCATGACCGGCGATGCCGCCACCATCTTGAAGCCGCCCACTCCGATTCCCTCATCGTCGGAGGCGCCGTCCAAGGCCTCGGCGGGATCCGCGTGCGCCTCGGCCGTGTTGCTCAACTGATCGACCACTATGTTCGGCGGCGCGGCCAAACACCAAAACCGCGCCCGAGACCTCTCCGCGATGATCGCGAATGGGAGAGATGCTGCCGCTAATGGCCCGCTTCTCGCCGCTGCCTGAAATCAGCAAGCGCCGCCGGGCAGCTCGCGTAGCGTTCCCGCGGACAGCACCGGCGCCCAGGGCAGCGCCAGCTGCTCCCCGGTTGCAGCCGAGACCAACTGCAGCACGTCGCTCACCGGCCGTCCCAAGGCTTCGCGGGTGGGCCGTCCCGTCCAGGCCTCCGCCGCTGGATTGAACAGCGTGATCGTGCTCGGCCGTGTCGGTGGAAATCACGCCTTCGGAAATCGCCCGCAGCGTGGATGCCAGCAGCTCTTCCTTCCCGCGCGATTTCGTTCTTCGCCGTGCTTGTGCAGAGCGATTTCGATGCTGGCATGAAGCGCGGCTTCGGTGAAGGGTTTCGTGATGTAGCCCAAGGGCTCGGCGTCCTTGGCTCGCGCTACGTGGAGCTGTCGGCGTGCGCGGTCAAGTATATCACCGGGATGTTGAAACGCTCCCTAAAACGCGGGCCGTCTCGGTTCCGTCCATTCGCCCTGGATGCGGATGTCCATCAGGGCCAGATCCGGGCGTGTTCTCTTCAGCTTGCGAAATCGCGTCCGCGCCAGTCGAAACCGAGGCCGTCACCGTATAACCGAGGTCCGTCAGAGTCTCGCGCAGATCTTCGGCCGTAATTCGCTCATCTTCGACAATCAAAATTCGTGCAGACATGGATGTCCCGATCCCATTCTTTGGGAATCAAATTCGCACGATTACAGGTGGTTGGGTTCCCACGGCGTGGTCCGGCTCGTGGGTAGTTCGCGGCCGTCGATTCGATCAATCGCCGCTCGAAAGCGCCGATCCCTTTGCCAGCTCAACAGTGGCGGGTGATCAAACCGCGTGACTTTAGTTTAGACCATTTGTCCAAGGATCGCATGAGGACATCGCCCCTCACCCACAACATGCAAAACTGGAGCGATGGATTTTACGCTCGATGCCGAAGAGATCCGCATTCTGGGATCGCTGCTCGAAAAAGAGATCACCACGCCCGAATATTATCCGCTTTCCCTCAACGGCCTGCTGAACGCCTGCAATCAGAAATCGAATCGCGACCCGGTGCTGCATTTGGATGAAGAGATGCTGGAGCGTGCCTTATACACACTGCGCGACAAAGGTTTGCTCGTCAGCATCACGGGCGCGGGCAGCCGAGTCGTCAAGTATAGTCATCGCATTTCGGAAAAGTTCAATCTAGGCCGCCGCGAGCTCGCCATCCTCTGTGAATTGATGCTGCGCGGCCCCCAGACGCTGGGTGAGTTGCGCACGCGCGCCGAGCGCATGCACCCCTTCGGAGACCTCGCGGAAGTGGAGTCGGTACTCGATCATATGTCCGGGCTGATCGCCAAACTTCACCGCCGCCCGGGTGAAAAAGAAGCTCGCTACGCGCATTTGCTTTCCAGCCAGCCGCCGGTTTCCGCCGCTCCCCTACTCCGCCATCTGCGCAATCCCAGCCCCGCGCCCCAACCGCGAATCGCCTGAGCGCTCTCGAAGCCGAAATCGCAGAATTGCGCCGCGAGCTCGAAGGCTTGAAGCAGCAGTTTGCCGGATTCCGAAAACAATTTGAGTGAGGGTGGGCGGCCCCGCCAGTCTACCCCGTGCGCCCACCCTGGTGGGCTCACGCCGTGCGTTGCGAGGGAACTCGAACCCCTGGACCCGCCCGGGCCGATCCGGATGGGCACCACGTGTTCTTCGAGGCAGCTGGAAACACCCTTGGCCGGTCCGTGGAAATACTCGTTGACCGGAAACAGCGCATAAGGCTCCAGTTCGCGAAACACCCGGCCCAGCTTTTGTTCAATGCGGTACACGGCGTGGAAAAAATTGCCGCGATCCATCTTCAACCTTTCGCAGCACAGCTTCCAGTCCGCCCCCATCAGAAAGTGATAGCGGAAGATGCGGTGTTCGAGTTCCGTCAGAGCCCGTTTGCTCACCAGACAAAAATCGGCCGAATATTCCTCATCCTTTCGTCCCCAGGTTCCTCTGCGCTCTTTGCCGGGCAACGGATCCAGCGTTACCCGGCTCATGTACTTCTCGCGGCTCACACAGTCGCGAAAACGATCAAAACATGCCCGAAAAATGGCGCGTAGCACGCAGTTGCACGGATGCGTCGCCTCACTCCGGCCGATTCGCAATCCTAAGCCCAGGCATATGTTGCACGCCGGCGCCGCCAGCGCCAACGTTTCCGATCTCGTCCATTCCATTTCGTCCTCTTCCTTTTTATCCAAACTCGGCATAACAACCGAGTTAGTATTGGCGTGATTTTATAGTCTTAAGGCCCTTTCCAGTCACGTCAACGCAAAAGGCGAATCGGCTACCGTGAAATCCTACCGCGCGCGAAGGAGAGAGTCCGTCAAGGCTAAGGGGGTTATTGGTTTACGTTGGCTTGCCGGAAGCGCGCACCTTTATGTGTAGGCTTCCAGGGCTATGTGTTTATTCTTATTCCCGCGGAGCCTATTTCACACTGAAATACGAGGAGACACCACTTGACCTTACCAGGACGCGCAGCTCAAATTGCTGGCGTACGTCCGGAGTCAAATTCAAATGGCGAACTGACGGAGAGAGGATTCGCCCGCTCTGTGGGGATCTCGCAGCCTCATGTGCATAATGTGCTGAAAGGCGTAAGAAACCTCTCACCTGGGTTTCTTCGATATTGCATTAAAGTACTTTCACCTTTATCTGCTCGATCTGGTCCCCTTGAGCGAACTCGAAGCCCATCTCCGCACCCGCCGCGTCCCACAGCCCTCCGCCGAAGTCCCATTCCTCCGAACGGCCCCGTCGGTCCCCGGCATGCCCTGGCCCACCGGAGAAACCCTCGCAAACCCACCCCCTGCCCTTCCCTTCAATCACCGCGCCAGCCCAACCTGGTGATGGCCAGGCTCATGGCCGACCCCTCCATGCCATCCACTGCCGTTCCTCGATATCGCCCTTCTCGGATACCTCGCCTATCCGCCCGTCCCATGCTCGCCCCACACGGCCTTTTCGTGGTGGAGCGGGGCACTGAAGCCGGCATCGAAGCCGTGATCCGCTACATCCGGCCCGGCGCGCAGCGCTATTATCTGGCGACCGACTCTACTTTGGATACTCCGGCCGATTGGGAGCCTTTTCCGGTTTCACCTTCCGAGCTCGTCGCCGCTGTGAAAGCCCGCGTTCGCTGGATTGGTAGTGACGTGACTGGCAGTGAGTGGTCACACCAGCACACCCTTCCTCAGCGCGGCCGCTTCTTATACGAACCGATTTCCTGGTAGGCTTCCAGCACCTGCGTCGCCGACCGCTCCCAACTGAAGCGCCGCGCCTGCTCGAATCCGCAGTTTCACCATCGTCGCTGCGCCGCTCGGGATTGAGCAGCACTTCCCGAATGCCGCGCGCGATATCGAAAACATTCTCCGGATTGACGATCTCCGCCGCGTCCCCCACCACTTCCGGCAGCGAACTGACATGGGAACACACCACCGGCGTTCCGCAGGCCATGGCCTCCAGCGGCGGCAATCCAAAACCTTCGTATAACGACGGAAAAACGAACGCCGACGCCGCTTGATAAAACGATCGCAGCGTCTCGATCGGCACGAAGCCCAGGAACCGCACCGTGTCTTCCACGCGGCTCTGGATCACGGCGTGGCGCAGCGCCGGATAGCGCGAGATCTCATCGCCGATGATCAGCAGCCGCAGATCCCGGTACACCGGATGATCCTGAATCTCGCCTCGCAGCACCGCGAAGGCTTCCACCAGCCGCGGAATGTTCTTTTGCGGATTGGTGCGCCCGACGTACAGCAGGAACGGATAGTGGATGCGATAGCGGTCCAGCACGCGCTGGATCTCGGGCGGATAACCAAACTCCTCGCCATCCACCGCCGCCAGCGGCAGATGCGTGGCCTGCCGGGAAAACCGGCGCGTGAAAAATTGGATCCGGCGCATTGTAGATCACCCGGATGCGGCTGGCCGGAATTCCCAGCAGCGCCTCCACATCGCGGCAGGTGGCCATCGAAACCGCCATCACGCGATCCGCCCGCAACAGGCCGCGCCGCAGATAAAAGTGCCGCAAGCGGTTCCGGTAGCCCGGTCTGGCTCGCGAACAGCAGCGTGCTCATGTCGTGAATGGTCACCACATACGGCTTCGGCATCATGAGCGGCACCGCGTTCAGACGGAATGTGATAGAGGTCGACGCCTGAGCTTTCTTGAGAAACAGGCCATAGCTCACCTGCGCCAGACCGCTTCGCTTGTCGCCTTGGAAGACCGCCGTCTGGAAATTCGCCGGCAGATCGGAAAATTCCGGCGTCGGGCTGCTCGGCGGTGATCAGGGTGTATTGGTTCTCCGAGTCGATCCGCGCCAGCGCCCGCACCAGGTTCCGGATGTACGTGCCGATGCCGAAATCCGCGAGGCGGCGGGTATCGAGCGCGATTTGAAGTGGCATGTACTGAACGGAGCTGCTCGACACGCCGTCGTACCGGCCAGCTTCCAGCCGTACAGCGGGAAGCGCTCCGCCAACTCCGTCACGCGCCGCCGCACCGAAGCCAGCGTTCTCTTGCGACTGCACGTTGCTCAGCACCTCGGCGATCAGCGCGGCCACTTGCGCATCTCGGCCTCGCGGAATCCGCGCGTGGTCACCGCCGGGCTGCCCAGACCGGATGCCGCTCGGATTCAGCGGCGGATTCACGTCGAATGGAATCGCGTTCTTGTTCACCGTGATGTAGGCCTCGTCCAGCGCCGTCTCGGCTTCCTTGCCGCGCACTCCTTTCGAGAACACGTCCACCAGCATCAAGTGCGTATCGGTGCCGCCCGACACCACGCGGAAACCCTGTTGCTGCAAGCCCGCGGCCAGCGCCTGCGCGTTGGCGATCACTTGCTTTTGAGTACGCCTCGAATCTCCGGCGTCATCGCTTCCAGAAAGCATACCGCCTTGGCCGCGATCACGTGCACCAGCGGTCCGCCCTGGATGCCCGGGAAACAGTGCTTTATCGATCGCCGCGCCGTATTTCGCCTTGGCCAGAATCATGCCCGAGCGCGGCCCGCGCAACGTCTTGTGCGTGGTCGATGTCACGATGTCGGCGTATTCGCACGGATTCGGATGCAGCCCCGCGGCCACCAGTCCCGAGATGTGCGCCATGTCCACCAGGAAGATCGCGCCCACCGCATCGGCGATCTTGCGGAAGCGCGCGAAATCCAGGATGCGCGGATATGCGCTGCCGCCGGCGATGATCAGCTTGGGCTTGTGCTCCTCGGCCAGCCGCGCCACTTCGTCGTAATCGATGCGCTCGTCTTCGTGCCGCACGCCGTACGGAACCACGTGGTACGTCTTGCCCGAAAAATTCAGCGGATGCCCGTGCGTCAGGTGCCCGCCGTGGGCCAGGTTCATGCCCATAATGATGTCGCCCGGCTGGAGCACCGCCGCGTACGCCGCCTGGTTGGCCTGCGATCCCGAATGCGGCTGCACATTCACGTATTCGGCGCCGAACAGCTTCTTGGCACGCTCGCGCGCCAGCGTCTCGACCACATCGGTGAACTCGCAGCCGCCGTAATAGCGCTTGCCGGGATAGCCCTCGGCGTATTTATTGGTGAACACGCTGCCGGTGGCCTGCAGCACCGCCTCGGAGGTGAAGTTTTCGCTGGCGATCAGCTCCAGCCGGCTATGCTGGCGCTCCACCTCATGCTGGATGGCCTCGTAGATCTCCGGATCGACGGCGGAAAGCGGCCGCGACATGCGCTCGGAATCGGTCATAAACTCTAGTGTACCGGAGCCGCGCGTTCGATTCGAAAAGCTCAATGCCCAAACTTGAGCATGACGTCGCCACTGAAAGTGGTCCAGTGTTCCGGGCCTGATCCGAAGTTATATAGCGTGCGGCCCGTCGCTCCCACCGAAATATGCTGCTGCCGGTCGAGCCCAAGCCTGACGCCGGCCTGCGCTTGCGTCAACCAGGCGTCGCCATAAGTACTGGCAAATAGGCTCCGCCCCTGCGGCTCGAAGGTGTGGTCGGGCTTCCATGCTTCCAGGCCGCCGAAGCCCGTGAAGAGTTCAATCCGGTCATCGTGAAACTTAAGGCGTGCGATGGCGCCAAACGGAGGAAGCGTGAACCTGGATCGGCTTACCGGACCGAGTACGCAACGCGGACATTCAAGCCCCTGCAGGTTATACAGGGCTGCAAAGTAGCCCGGTGAGAAAGTGTAATCCTGCGGTGTGCTCGCGCTATATCCGAAGGATTCAATGCTGAAATTTTTCAGCCATCCCGATGGGGAACTGCTCGTATTCGTGTTGCTGCCGGCAAGAGTTTTGAGCAACCAGGCCGTCGCCGCCAGAGACGAAGCCTAGTACGAATAACATGCGCAGCAACATACTCTCGTAACCGGTCCTAAGTTCTAGTCTAGCGGAGCCGGGCGTTCGCTATCGCGCAATAATACAGAAGCATGACTCCGGACCGCTGGAGACAAATCGAGGAACTGTATCTCGCAGCCGGGGCTCTTCAGGGGGAAGATCGTTCCGCCTTGCTGGCCCAGGCGAGCCCCGACGTGCGCCAAAAAGTGGAAGCGATGCTCGCGCAGCCGGGCGGCTCGAAACTGATTGACGTGTCAGCCTCGGCAAACGACCCAGACCTGAGCCGCGAAACGAAGTTCCTTAACGTTACGCTCAAGGCCGGCGACAAGCTGGGTCCCTATGAAGTGGTGGCGCGCATCGGCGCGGGCGGAATGGGCGAAGTCTATCAGGCGCGCGATACCAGGCTAAATCGAATTGTCGCGATCAAGATTCTTCCCTCCCATCTCGCCGATAGCGCCGAATCCCGAGAGCGTTTCGAGCGCGAAGCGCGCATGATCGCAAGCCTCAACCATCCACATATTTGCACGCTCCATGACGTTGGCCATTACGGCGGCATGGACTATCTGGTGATGGAGTTCCTGGAAGGCGAGACCCTCGCGTCACGGCTGGCCAAAGGCCCGCTGCCGCTGGAGCAGACGTTGCAGTACGCCATGCAGATTGCCGACGCACTGGACAAAGCGCACCGCAGGGGCATGACGCACCGCGACCTGAAGCCCGGTAATATCATGCTCACCAAATCCGGTGCGAAGCTGCTGGATTTCGGGTTGGCAAAGTTGAAACAAGGCGCCTCCGCGCCGGGAGTTCTACACTCCCAGCTTCCGACAGCCGAAAATTCCATCACCGCGCAAGGGGCCATCGTCGGAACCTTGCAGTACATGGCGCCGGAGCAACTCGAGGGCAAGGAAACGGACGCTCGCACGGACATCTTCGCCCTGGGCGCCGTGATCTACGAGATGGCCACGGGAAAGAAGGCGTTTGAGGGGAAAAGCCAGGCCAGCATCATCGCGAAAATTCTGGAAATCGATCCGCCGCCGATGAGCTCGCTGCAGCCCATGACACCCCCAGCCTTCGAACGAGTAGTGAGGACGTGTTTGGCGAAGGATCCCGACCATCGTCTCCAATCGGTGCAGGACCTGAAACTGGAACTGGAGTGGATTCGCGATGCGGTTGCGGAGCCAACGGCGTTAGCAGATGCACCTCCTCGCGCTGGTTGGCGCCGAGCGCTGCCCTGGGCACTATTCGGCGCCACAGCGCTCGCACTCGCGCTGTTCGCGTGGATGTACGAAACTGGCCTAAGGAAAGCGCTTCCCGCGGAGCCAGTTCGGCTCCAGATCCCGCTGCCCACCAAGCCCCCCTTGCAACCGACGGGTTTACTCGCGCTCTCGCCGGACGGCCAGCAGTTGGCCTTTGTTGCAGTGAGTACCGATAGCATCCCGCGGATATGGCTTCGCTCCCTGAATTCCCTCACAATGCACCCGCTACCGGGGACGGAAACTGCCAGCGATCTTTTGTTCTGGTCGCCCGATAGCCGGTTCCTGGCATTTAGCGCCGGTGGAAAGCTGCAGAAGATCGATATTTCCGGCGGACCGGCGGAAACGATTTGTGTCCTGAGCAAAGCGGCCGTTGGCGGCTCGTGGAATAAGGATGGAGTGATCGTCTTCGGTCAGTTCTTGGGACCGTTGATGCGGGTCTCCGCAGCCGGCGGCGTCGCGACTCCTCTTACTGTTCTTCATCCGGCCCGTGGAGATAGCGCACATATAGTTCCATATTTTCTGCCCGATGGCCGTCACTTCGTTTACCTACACGCGGATAGCACTTCAAGCGGCATTTCCGTGGGCTCTCTGGATGCCAAGCCTGAGCAGCAGGATTACCAGGTCCTCATTCAGGCATCGCTCGGTGGAGTGTACGTCCCATCTTCGGACCCCGGCGCGGGCCAGATGCTTTTCGTGCGCGGACTAACGTTGATGGCGCAGCCCTTCGACGCCCGCCATCTCAAGACTTCCGGAGCCGCGTTTCGAATCGTGGAAGAGCCGCTGGCAGCGTATTTGGCCTCCGGGACGTTCTCCGCTTCAGACAACGGATCGCTGGTTTACTGGTCGCCCGGAAGTGTGGAAAGCCAGCTCACCTGGTTCGATTCGCAAGGCAAGGTTCTGAGCACGGTGGGGCAACCGGGCCCCTATGGCGAACTCAAACTTTCTCCCGACGGGACACAAGCCATCGTGTCCAGGATTGCACCCGACCATCAACATTTGTGGCTGCTCGATACCTCGCGGGGCACCAGTACGCGGCTCGAGCTTGATCAGTCCGCCGACGCGTTTTCCGCTGTTTGGGCCGCCGATGGGCGCAGCATCATTTTCTCGTACACTCAAGCCGGGGAAAATATAGCTGATATTTACGAAACGCACTTGATCGGTGGGACGGGCCTTGAACCTATATTAAAATCCGACGAATGGAAAACCCCTTTTAGTTGGTCGCCCGATGGACGCTTTTTGCTTTACGCAACCGGGGGAGGGGCAACGAAAGATGATTTGTGGGTGGTTCCACTCCAAGCCGATCGTAAACCCGTGCCGTTCCTTCGAACGGAATTTAATGAGTCTGACGGGCACTTTTCCCCCGACGGCCGCCGCGTGGCTTACGTATCGGATGAATCCGGACGTGCTGAAGTTTATGTCCGCTCGTTCTCACCCGGCCCTCCAGCATCCCCTGGCGAGGGCAAATGGCTGATTTCCAACAATGGCGGTCACAATCCCATGTGGCGCCAGGATGGCAAGCAGCTGTACTACATCGATCTCGATGGAAAGTTGATGGCGGTCAGCTTGGCGGCAGGATCCGAGTTCGAGGCCGGCGTTCCGAAGACCCTTTTTCAGGCACTTCCGCGAGGTGACTTCGCCGCGTGGGCGCCCTCGCCCGATGGCAAGCGCTTTTTGTTCCTGGTACCGGAGACACAGGAGGCGGCGCCGTTAACCGTCGTCCTCAACTGGCAGGCGGGGCTGAAGAAATGAGGAGAGGGGAAGAATTCAGAATCCAGAATACAGAATTCCGAACGGGCTGTCGTTCGGCCGGTGCGTCGAATTCTGACTTCTGAATTCTGGCTTAATGCCGTCTTCCCCCTTGAGCACTATCTCTCCCCTCTTCAAGGCACTAAGCGCATTTCTCGATACTCCCTTTTCCCCATTTGCCGATGGAAGAGCAACAGAGGTTTCCACCCATCACGCCCCTTAGCCCAAATCCCCTCAGCCCGAATCCAAGGATCTTGTGCATCACGGAACAACCGGAGGAGTTTTCCACCGGAATTCTCGCCGCATCCACCACGGCGGTCAATCGCGCGGAGGACGGCCTGGAGCTGCTTCGGCAGCAGGATTTCGATGTCGTACTGGTCTGTCTGCCGCTCGCCGATTGCCCTTGTCCGTTTGGTTTATTGGAAGTGCTGCAGCAAGCCCAGCCGGGCACGCCGATCGTGCTGCGTGCTCCCCAGGCGTCCCCAACCGAAGTGGTTCGCTTGCTGCGGCTGGGCGCGTTCCATGTGTTCGCGGAGGGTGATTGCACCAGCCTGCTGTATTTCGCCGCGAATTCCAAGTGGGCGCAGGAAGCGAGTGTGGCTCCGGTCGAATCCGATGCCGGGCGCCTTTTAATCGGCGAGAGCCGTCCCATGCGGCAGATCGCCGAGCAAATCCGCCTGGTGGCCCCGCGCCGCGCCACGGTCCTCATTAGCGGCGAAACCGGAACCGGCAAGGAATTGGCCGCCCGTTCCATCCATGCCGCGAGCGGACGCAGCCGCTTCTCGTTGGTGGCCGTCAATTGCAGTGCACTTCCCGAAGCTCTGCTCGAAGCCGAGCTGTTCGGGCACGTCAAGGGCGCGTTCACCGGCGCCGTCAACCATCGCATCGGGCGCTTCGAAGAAGCCCATCGCGGGACCATTTTTCTGGACGAAATCGGCGACCTGCCGTTCGGTCTGCAAGCCAAGCTGCTGCGCGTGCTCCAGGAGCGCGAGTTCCAGCGGCTCGGCAGCTCGGAAACCATCCGCGTGGACGCGCGGGTGATCGTGGCCACCAACGCCGATCTCGTGGAATTGATCAAGCAGGGCAAGTTTCGCGAGGATCTGTACTACCGGCTCAACGTCGTCCCCATCGCCATGCCGCCGCTGCGCGAGCACAGCTCAGACATTCCGGTCCTGGTCCAGCACTTTATCGAGAACATTTGCCGCCAGGAGAACATTGCCGCCAAGCAAATCTCCCTGGAGACTCTCGGGCGCCTGGCCGTGCACGATTGGCCGGGCAACGTCCGGCAACTGGAAAACGCCGTCGAAAAGGCCATCGTACTCAGCGGGGAACGCTCAGTCCTGTTCCCAGGGGATTTTCCGCTTCCGCCGCGCCGGCCTCCGGCCGCCTATGCGCCCGATTCGCATCACGTGATCGCGGTTCCCGACCACGGCCTCGATTTCGAGCGCACGGTGGGAAGCATCGAGTTGAACATCCTGGAACAGGCTTTACGAAAAACCCGGGGCAATAAGAAACTCGCGGCTGAAATGCTGGGCTTGAAACGCACCACGCTCACCGCCAAGCTCAAGAGCCTGGTTGCTGTGGGGGCCGCGGGATAGTCACCTGCGCTGCGTGCACAATGAAGCGCTTGGGCGCCGAGCCGACGTAATAGAACGGATAGCACGTCACCAGCGTCAGGTTCTCGCCGCCGGAAGCCCGCAGTACGCTGACGTCGCGCGGAGTGACAATGCTGGTGGATTTCACGAGTAGCGGTACTTGCCATGCGTGGTCTCGAATTCGATGGCGTCATCCTCTCGAATGTTGCGCAGCGCGCGGAAAAACGTGTCGCGATGCCCCGCCAATCCCACGTTGCCCAGCTTGCCCGGCAGCGCCGTGCCGGGAATATGCCCCACCGCCCGGCTCAAAGTGCGCTCGTCCGCGCCTTCACGCACCATCACGGACAGGTTCAGCCTCGGGATCTCCAGCCGCCCGATTACAGACCGTATCGCAGGGGCGGCTTCGTTAGCCTGTTCATTGAGTTCTTGATTCAAATCTGGGCCCGGCGCGGGAGGGGCTTCCGCTTGCGGCTGCCGTCTTGCCGCCCACGCTCCATAACCAGCGCGCTTCGTCATTCACAAAACCGCCCACGCTCGGCGCCAACCCCCGCAACGACTGGTCAAAGGCCCAATCCTGATAAGCCTGATACAACACGCTGCTGGTGTTGACCCACACGAAAAAGTCCAGCGCCGCGAGCCCCAGCAGCAGGAAGATCCATTCCAGCGCGCGCAAACCTCGACGCACGGATCTTGGCTGCGCGAACCCCTCGTCTTTCCACCTCAAGCGCGCCGTCATCGCGTGGCCTTAGATGCTTTGGCTGACGAGCCGGCCTGGTCTGGTGAGAAGAAGTAACTAGTCCGTGTTCGCACCACCAGTTTGGGATGATCCGGGCGACGAAGCCATTACCTTGATATGCCGCGCGGCTTTGCCTTCCGCCGACGGCACATACCCGATGGTGTATCTGGTGCGAATGTCCTTGGCGATCTGTCGGCAGATCGGTACGATCTCGTCGAGCGTTTGGGGATGGTAAAACACGCCCCCGCTGACTTGCGCGAGCTTTTTCAGCACGCCCTCATTGCTCTCCGGATCGTCCTCGTCATACAGACCGATGGTATAAATCGTCGCCACCGACGTCAGCACTTTCGCTGCGTCACGTCATCCAGCGTGTGCTGGCTGTGATTGTCACCGCCATCGCTGATCACCACCAGTGTCTTTTTGTCGCGCCGTCCGAACTCTAGCTGATTGAGCGACATCATCGATTGCGTCGTAGAGAGCCGTCCGCCCCTCCGGCATGCCCTGCCACAGCGCCTTCCGCAGCTGCTGCACGTTGTCTGAAAACAGCACGTCGTCCGGCAGGCCGCGGCGGGCCTTCTCGTTGAAGTTGATGATGAACGTCTCGTCCATTGGATTGCTGGCTTCGTTAAACACCAGCGCCGCGGTGATCACTTCCGAGCGCTTCGGCCGCATGCTTCCGCTCTCATCCACCGCGATCCCCACTGTCACCGGAATATCGGCGTTGGCGAACTGAGTGATCTGCTTGCGGCTTCCCGTTTTCGTAAATCTTGAAATTGTCTTTCGAAAGACCCGATACGAATCCGCCCGATCCATCTTTTACGCTGACATCCAAAAGAACGAGCCGCGAAGTAGTCCGGATGGTGAAATCGCTTGGCTCTTCCGCTTTCGCGATGGCTGGGCCTTTCGATTGGGCCCCAACCACCGCGCAAGCGAGAACTAGCACAGCTCACCGACCAAGCCACTTCGCGGCTGCGCGTCATAACACTCCAATGTCATGTTACGACAAGCGGAAACCCCGGATCAGGCCGAACACGCCCAACGAGAACACGCCCAGCAATCCAATCAGAGGATACGGGCTGGCAGTCTTCGGCAGTTCCTGGGGAACAGGAGCCGGCGTGGGTTCCGGAGCGGGGGCGCGGCTTCAGGAGCCGGAGGCGGAGTGTTCTGCGCCACTTCCTGTTGCTGCGGCTCAGGCTGCGTCTGCGTTACCGCCGCGTGGGGCAGTTCGGCCGGCTGTGTCGCCTCGGTGGTCGGCACCGCTTGATGCGATATCGCCGCTATTTGCGCTGCCGCCGACTTCGGATAGGCGAACTCCTGGCCGAAATTGTCGCCCGGATAGAACCACGCTCTCAAAGCCTTGGGCTGCCCGGGAGGCGTTTCCCAGAACGTGAACTACGGTCTTGCCCGTGGGCTGAAGCCGGTAGTTCGGTATGGCCAAAATCGTCGTGAACAAGTGATTTTCGTCCGCATTGAAAATCTGCACGATGTGCCGGTCCGAAGGCGAATCGAGCAGTTTGATGACGTACGTGCCGGGAGGCAAAACCTGGTTGGGAACCTGAATCGGTTCGCTCACCGTCAAGATTGTCTTCTTGTTCCATTCATCCGCCGGAGCATTCGGTGCGAACGCGACTCCGAGCAATCCGATGGATGCCACTGCGAGTATTAAACGTTTCATTGTTGACTCCTTTTGTTTTTCAAATTGCCGCTTCGCGATCGCTTCAAGCAACCGCACGGTATTTAGGTCCCACCGGAGTGGCTGCAACCTGCACTGAACATCGCAGTTTGCTTGCCAAAGGAAGAAATCGTTAGAAATCAATCGTATCGGTTGATTCGCGGCGCCTTTGTAACGTGGAAACTTTTACAGCGCGTTCGAATTTTCGACTCAGGTGTCCACCGGGCACCGAGCTTCTCTTTCGTCCCTGCAGGCGGCTTTTATCGCTGTAGGGGATCTTCCATCCAGGGCGGCGTGGCTTCCATCAGGCGGCCCTAGACGCGGGTTCCAGCGCACTCATCGTTTGCTTCATTTCCCAAGCAATTTTGCGATAGCTGAAATGGCCCTTTACCCCCGACCGCAAGCGCGCCATGTATTCGGCTTCCGCAAAATCCATCTTGAATAGAAAACGCGAGCGCGCCGCGAACGGAAGCAGATACTGCGCGCCCGGCTGGGAAGCGCGGCCGCAAACATTTACGCGCTGGGTGATCAGCGCATCATATCTTGCGACTAAGCCCCGCTTCGTCGAATCGCCGTCCGGAGTCTCGAAACCCAAGTCGGGACGAGTAGGCTCTGCCGAAACTGCTGGCAGCGTCGGTGCCGATGCAAATCGCGATAGGCGCCAATATCCATGACGATGTCGTACACGTATGGCGCGCCGCGGAAATTCCGCAACAAGCTCATCACGCCGGCTGCGAGATTGCAGCGCCACGTCCAGCACTTCGTTCCTGCGCGCGGCGCTCCACTACCGCGCCATCTCGTACAGCTCCCGATAAGGCCAATCGGTCACCGGATAAAGCAGCGTTGCAACGATATCGGCACATTGTGTCGGCGGGCTTCATCAGATCATGACATCCGACACGGCCCGCGCCTCACGCGCCGTTAAATTCTCCCTGCGCCCACGCACGCAAATCTTCTCGGCTCCGCTCGCGCATGCTCATCGGCGTCGAGATGCCGCGCGAGCGTCGGCGCCACCGCTTCACTGATTGCCCCAGGCTGCTCCGCCGCATCCCATCGCAAGCAAGGCTCCTGCCGCGCATGCCTCCGCGATCTCCTCCGCCAAGCCGCGCAGCTCTTCGTACTCGGATGCCTTCAGCCGCCGCACCTGCCGCTCCAGCGTGCGGATGCTGGTCACTTGCCCCACTCCCGTCGGAATCCCAAAGCACAACAAATACCGCGCCACGTCGAACGCCCGCGCCTTCAGATTGCGCTGGTACGCCGCCTCCGGCTTCTGGCCGCCGGCCGTGGCAATTTCGCGGCCAGATGCTCGAACACTTTCGCGTGGACTTCGTTGTATCCCGCGAGCAACGCCCCAGCCGCTTCCTGATACGCGGCCGCCTGCGCGGCATCAAATTCCGGCGGAGTCACGAATCCCGACTTCGAAAAATCCTGATACCGCGACGATCGCGCCTGCCCATCCCACAGCTGCTCGTCTTCAATCTCGGTCGCCGCCAGCTCCGAGATGCCCTCAAAGCACAGCACCACGTGCCCCAAGTCCGCGATCGACGCGTGCCCGTACTGAAAATAAAAGCTCTCGAGAAATTTGGTCGAGTCGTGCGTGCGCACCCACTCGATCGACTCGCGGATCGAATCGGGCGACCGGCTATAGCTCGCCAGCGCAAATGCGGATTTTTCCGGCGGGATTGGCCCGAGCGTGATGACGCGCCGGGGCATTCGGTCCTTCATCAGCCCTTGAATTCGCCCGCCAGCCGGCTCGCGAACGGATGCTTCTGCCCGGTGTATTTGCTGCTGGCCTTCTTGTTATAGGGCATCGACGATGGCGTCGAGAGTTGCTCGAAGGTGAAGGAGCAAATCCGCATCCCCGGATACAGCGCCACTGGCATGCGTCCCAGATTGCTTAACTCGAGCGTCGCCTTGCCCGCCCAGCCTGGATCGAACAGTCCCGCCGTGCCATGCACGATGATCCCGATGCGCCCCAGGCTCGACCGGCCTTCCAGGCGCCCCAGCACATCGGCGTCCAGCTCGAGAGTTTCTTCCGTGATCGCCAGCACGAACTCGCGCGGCTGCAGAATGAACGGCTCGCCTGCCGGCACCTCCACGCTCCGCATGATGCCTGTCGATGCCCTTGCTTTCGCGCAAATCGATGAACGCGTTGCGGCTGTGCTCGAAGACATTGAACTCGTTGCCCAGCCGAAAATCCACCGAGCAGCTTCCAAATTGCTCCGGCGGCAAGCTCCGGCGAAATTTTGATCTTCCCCTGCGCCAGATAGCGCCGGATGTCCACGTCGGACAAAACCATAGAGATTCAAAATAACACAGGGCGCGAGTGGGACTCGTTGACTTAGGGATGCAACTCGAATTTGGTGGACGGCGGGGGGATCGAACCCCCGACCTCTGCATTGCGAACGCAGCGCTCTCCCAGCTGAGCTAGCCGCCCACTCTTCGACTGCCTCACCATTTTACTCCATCACTCCGTTCCTGACACCTAACCAGCCACTTGCCACCAGCCACCAGCCACGCTTTTGTTCTTGACTTCCCCTTTTCTTCGCCCGAGAATGTAAGCATGGCTCTCACGAAGCGGCAGAAAGAAGTTCTCGATTTCATCGCGGACTTCGTCGAAGAGAACGGCTACAGCCCCAGCTATGAGGAACTCGCCCAAGGCCTGAAACTCGCGTCGCTCGCAACCGTGCACAAGCACATTCAAGCGCTGGAGTCGCGCAATTACCTGCGCCGTCTGTTCAACCAAAGCCGCTCCATCGAAGTCGCGCCGAAATACGTTCAGGAGCGGCGGAAGAGTCGCACCACCGGCAGGTCGGCCGAGATTCCGCTGGCAGGTCGCATCGCCGCCGGCTCACCGGTGGAAGCCATCGAAGGACACGACACGCTACAGTTCGCCGACTTCGCGGGCAAGGGCGATACCTTCGCGCTCGAGGTAAGCGGCGAATCCATGATCGAAGATCACATCCTGAGCGGCGATTATGTTCTTGTCGAGCGCACCGAGCAAGCGCAAGATGGCGAGATTGTGGTGGCCCTGGTCGACGGGCGCGAAGCTACACTCAAGCGCCTGTTTCATGAGCCCGCCGGCCGCATCCGCTTGCAACCTGCCAACGCCGCCATGCAACCCATCATTGTCGATGCAGCCTCGGTGCAGATCCAGGGCCGGGTACTCGCCGTGCTGCGCAAATACAAGTAGCGCGGCGTAAGCAACACGGCTTACAGTCACTTACATTCGTTCGTCGAGCATGCTGCGGTCGCATGATAAACTGGTGGTCGCATGAATAGGTCGCATGAGTAGCGCGGTGAGCGGTGTGAAGCGCTTTCTGTTTTGGGATTATCCGCGCGCAGGCTGGCAGTATGACGTGATGGTCGGTCTAATCCTGGCCTTCATTTTTCTGACGCCCCGGGAGTGGTTCCGCGATCAACCGCGTGCCAACAGCATCGTGATGCTACCTACCGAACACGGCGAGACCGTCTTCTGGATGGATGCCGAACAACTTGCGAACACTCCGGAAGCTGCGCGAACAACCGAGGCCAGCACTTTGCTTCAGGCTCGAACCGGCAAGAAATATCATGTGTTCCGTCTGGAACCGATTGTCGATTCCGAACAGGAAATCAAGGGGTTCATGGCGTTTACAACGCCATAACGAGGCGTTCTCTGGAATCCAACTTTTGATGCAGACTTGGTTGCGTGTTTCAATTGTGTGTCTTACCCTGGCTGGGCCAGCGACGCTCGCCGCGGCGGACAACAGCCTGCAGCAGGTGCTGTCGCGGATGGACAAGGCTGCCGCCGACTTCAAGGCCATGACCGCGCAGGTCACGTATGTGACGCATACCGACGTCCTGAACGATGACAGTACCGAGACGGGCACTGCCATCATGAAAAAGGTGCAGCCGGGTGAAGTACAGGCCCGGATCGATTTTACCGCGCCCGACCTGAAGACCATCACTATTGAGAAACGCCGTGTTCAAGAGTATCTTCGCAAGATCAATACCCTGCAAATATTCGACTTAGATAAGAAAGGGCCCCAACTCGACAAGTTCTTGATGATAGGCTTCGGCACTTCCGGCACTGAAATTGCTGCAGCATATGACGTGATGATCCTGGGGTCTGAACAATTGAGCGGGCAAGCCGTCACCCGGTTGCAGTTGGTACCCAAGAGCGGCGAGGCTAAACAATACGTTAAGAAGCTTGAATTGTGGATCCCCGAGCAAGGCGATCCGTATCCGCTGCGCGAGAAAATTTTCGAGCCGTCGGGCGACTATCTACTTGTGACGTACAGCGATCAGAAGATCAATCCCCTACTCAAGGCTGACGCATTGGAACTAAAGCCTGCGGCGGGTGTCAAAGTTGAGCACCCCGGCAAATGACAGCGCCCCCGAATAATCGCGACTCGAGCAGCCGGCTGACATTCTTGGATTGGTCGCGTGGCGCCGCGGTGGTGGTCATGCTCCAAGGCCACGTGTTTCACTCGTTCAATCGAACGGATTTGCGGACCGGCGGCCCGTACATGCTTTCGCAGTTTTTCGGCGGCATTGGCCCCGCCATCTTCCTGGTGCTTACCGGCATCACGCTGGCTTTTTTGATGGACCGCCGCGAACGTGAAGGCTTCCCGGCCATGGGCCGTTGGAAAGCAGCCCTCCGGCGCGCCGGTTATTTGTTCATGCTGGCTTTCCTGTTCCGCTTCCAGCTATGGATCTTCGCCTCCGGTCAGAGTCCGTGGACCGACTTGTTCAAAGTCGACATTCTGAATTGCATGGGATTCGCCATTGGACTGATGTCGCTGATGGCGATCTTCACCACCGCGCAACGAGTGCGGTTGTGCGCTGGATTAGGTGTCGCAATCGCCGTGGCCGCGCCGCTGGTCTCAGCAATCGATTGGCGCTGGCTTCCACCGGGAATTTCCGCGTACTTCGTTCCCAGCTATCAATACTTCGCGTTCTTCCCCTGGGCGTCGTTTATCGCGTTCGGACTGAGCATCGGCAGCGTGCTGCGGCTGGTCAAACCGGATGACATGAATCGCATGATGCAGTGGGGCGGTTTGCTAGGCTTGGGCCTGGTGATCGGTGGCGAGTATTTTTCGAACATGCCTTATTCCCTCTATTCCAAGTCGGAATTTTGGCTGGATAGCCCCGGCCTGATCGTGATCAAGCTGGGCGTGGTGATGCTGGTGATCGGCTTCGCGTATCTGTGGACCGCGTTTCCTATCGGTGCGTCCTGGAGCTGGGTGCGGCAGCTGGGTGTGACGTCGCTGCTGGTGTATTGGGTGCATATCGAGCTGGTGTATGGCCGATGGTTCGGATGGCTGAAGGGATCGCTGAGCAACGTGCAGTGCGGCATCGCCGCAGCGATCGTGATGCTGCTGATGATCGGGATTTCCGTGCTCCGGACGCGCTGGAGCAGCGTGCGCCAGGCCGTCGCTGCCTATTTCGCGTACAATCCGCCGCAGCGCGCGTCAGGCGATTAGCAGTAGAGCACCCCAATGAAATCCGGCGCCGAACGCTGCCAAGCAGACCAGGTCGCCCGGGCCAGGTCCCGGATCGCGCCACCACTCCGCGGCCGCGATGAGCATGGATGCGGACGATGTATTGCCGTAGCGGCGGATGTTGGAATAGAAGCGGCCCGCTTCCACGCCCAGGGCCCGCGCGACACGATCCATCAGGTTTTGATTCGCTTGATGCATCAGGAACACTTTCACGGACTGAGCGTTCTTTCCATTTCTTTCCAGCAGCTCGCCGATCGCGGACGGGATTTTGCGGGACGCTTGCAGAATGACCGAACGGCCGTTCATGGCGAGCGGCGCGTCGAACTCCAGCCGCAGATCCTCGGCGAAAGCGCCGTCGGAGTGCAGTACCGAATCAAGAACTCGCGCGGGACCGTCCTCACTCCCAATCAGACAAGCGCCCGCGCCATCGCCGAAGAGCGGTGCAATGCCGCGTTCCATGGGCTCACGCATCGCGATAGGCGACATTTTCTCTGACGCGATTACTAAGACATTACCGTGGATCGCGGCCAGCGATGACGCCAGCGCCATGCCGAATAAGCTGCCCGCGCTGGCCATAGGCAGATCGATTGCAGGGATGCCGTTCGTGCCCAAGGCGTGCGCGATGGCCGAGGCCGGTCCGGGAAAGCGACGTTCGGATGAACCTGAAGAAACCAGAATCAGTCCGACCTCGGCGGCTTTCACTCCGGCGCGATCCAGGCAGTCGCGAGCCGCGGCCACGCCCATACTCGCTACCGATTCAGCGTCCCCGACAGAATCCCCGGGCGCCGCGTAGCGCCGCTCTTCGATGCCGGAGACATCCAGAATCCATCCGGGTTCGCAACCCAATCGCGCGCCGAGCTCCGCGTTGGTTACGATGCGCGACGGCAAATAGGCTCCAAACGCCTTGATCGCCGCCACCGCCTACATCCTGCTCTCGATATAACTTTGGATTTTAGCGATGGATTCGAATTTGCGGGGATGTAAATCGGCGTCGGGAATCTTGATGCCGAACTCGCGCTCCAGTTCGGCGACCATGTCCGGCAACGCGAACGAGTCCAGGAAACCGGAATCGAATAGCGTATTCATCGGGACCGGGCGTGGCGCTCTGATCGGAGACCTTACGCACGATTGCGAGGATGCGCTCTCTATTGTCCATTTTTATTGACTATGCGTTCCTTCGGCGCGGATGGCTGTGAAGCGGTTGTACTGCTCCATTAAATCCTCGAAGAGCGTGCTGCCGATGGTGCGATATCCGGCGCCGGTAAGATGCGTGTAGTCGCCTTGCCCGAGGCCGGCCTGCACCCATTGGCGCACGGAGCCGGGTCCGCCCATCGCGGCGCGCCAATCCCAAAAGGCGCAGCCGTTATCGCGCGCCACTGCACGCTGGATTTCGATCACGTCATCCAGATGCGGGAACGGAGCCAGACGGCCGCGCATGCGATGCTCGCAGTCGGGCGGCCCCACCAGGAGAATGCTCGCGACAGGAATTGCGGCCCGCAGCCGCCGTATGATCTCGGTGAGCGCGGCGCGATATTCTTCGGAGGTCCAACTTGGGCTCAGAGCTTCGTTGGTGCCGTACGCAAGCACGATGAGCGCCGGATCGCGGTTCATCAACTCAGCCGCTAGGATATCCGGGTTCCAATCGAGCATCAGGTTGGCCTGCGCGCCATTGATGCCGAGCGTCTCGTAGGTCACGCCGGCTTGATTCTGAGCCACCCAACCGAACAGCCGCACCGGCGCTGCGCTGAGAGTCCGCACCGTGTACTGATGCACTCCGGGCGTGGCCGCGTACCGATAGGTTCCAGGCCCGCTTTCACCATCGGTATCGACTGTCGCAATGGGAGCGCCATCCACGGAAAGTTCGACTTGCCCGCCGCCTGGCTGGCGCAAATAATGCAACTCCAGCTGCTCGCACTCGACCGACAGCGTCATGGTCTCATCCGGAGATTGCGCAGTCAGGCTGATTCCGCCGAGCCCGTCGATGCCGTCGCCTTTGCGAGTCACGATGCCGCTGGTCCACCACCCTCGCGAATTGCTGCCATGACTATCGAAGCGGCGGTAGCCAAGAAATGGATGTCCGGGCAGCGTATAGCCCGGGCCACCGGCGCCGAACCTGGCCTGAAATTCCTGCCGCAGTTGATTGGCCCAGTCGTCAGAGGCGGTGTGCGAATCGCCGTATTGCAGGATGTGAAGCGATCCACCCTCCGGAGGATGCGAGAGCTGCTCGAAGAACGGCACCAGGGCTCCGGCGCCTTCCAGAACGCTGACAGGCCTGGCGGTTCGTTCGCTGATGGCGCGCAAGGCCGCGCCTCGAACCACGGGAGAAACGCGAACCACAGCTACATCGAGTGTGCTTTTTGTGATGCTTCTTTTTGTTGCCGCGGGCGCCTTCGTGGGGGTGGCAGCGGGCGCAAGCGCCACACAGGCCGCCAAAAGGACAACGAGCCTGGTCACTTGTGAGCGCTCCGCTGCTGCTCTCGCGCTATGAATTTCCGGTAGCCGGATTCGAGCGCCTGATCGAGCAATACGCCGACCTTCCGCGCGCCCGCCGGCAGGGGATGCGTGAAATCGGCGCTGACCAGCCTGGGCTCGCTGTCATACCAGCGCGCCATGGTTCCTTCGCCGCCCATGGCCTGAAATGTGTTGAAGAACGCGCAGTCCATTTCCTCCGCCGTTTGACGCTGGATATCCACCAGGCGAGGCAGCGTGGGAACAGTGATGATGCGGGAGTTGGAATCGCGCTGCCCGCGATCCATGGGACTCATGATTAGAACCGATGCGCCCGGGACGGCCGCCTTCACGCGCTCGATCACTTGGTGCAACTCGCCCTGGTAGGAGCGCTGGATGTAGTCGGCATAGGTGCTTTCGTTGGTGCCGTAATTGATAACCACCAGATCCGGATGCTGGTGCTGCAGCTCCTCAGTCCACTGGGGCTTGTCAAAATAGCGCACGACAACCTGAACCTGGCCGCCATTCAGCCCAAGACTATTGTAAATCACGCCCGGTCCGTTTCTTTCGAAACTGACACCGAAGAGGCGCACGGGACCGCGCTCGACGGAGAGCTGAATGGTGCGGGCGCCGGCGGGCAATGGGAAGGTTTGGAAGCCGGGTTCTTTGGCCGGCCCTTCGGTCTCCACCTGGCCGAGCATCTGCCCCGCGCTTCCACCGCGAGCACGCCACCGCCGGGCTGGCGCAGATACTGAATCTCCATTTGAGCATGATCTTCGCTAGCACGAGTCGTGAAGACGCGCCCGTATCTCCTTCAAAGCTAACGCCGCCCGAGGCCGTGGAAACCATCCCGGGCGCGGGCTTGCGTGGCCGGCGGCGATGCGCCAGCCTTTGCCCTCTACGTCGACGCCGCGGTGTCCGTACCAGGCCCAGGGTTTGGCGATAAGAACGAAGCCATGACCCGCATCGCCGAAGTGATGCTGCAAGAGCGTGCGCACGTCGGCGGTGATGGAATCGGCGGTCACGGGAGAATCGCCATAATGAAGCACGCGCGTGACTGCGCCCGGCGCTCCCACTTCGGTGCGCCACAGGGCCAGGTAAAAGGCCCGGAGAGCATCATGCTGGTCGATGAGATTTGGCTCCAGAATCGCTCGCCTCACAGCGGCGGCCGGCGCTTTGAACGCCGGGATCGGCACCATCGGTTCCATGGCGGGCGTGTCTCGCGGCCGGAAATCGAGAGCCTCGGCGGGCGTGAACGGCCGCGCGAGTTTCGCATTTTCCAGCAGTAAAACCAACACGCCCAGAGTGACGATCGCGAGGGAAGCTTTCTTGGGCCACATGGGGTGCAGCATGCTAGAACCGCGAGTAGATGAAGGGCGCGGCGCCAGCGCCTCCGGCATAACGAATGGCAACCACCACCCCCGCGATGACCGCGGCCTGCGCGTAGTAAGGCGACTGGCAGTAAAGCCGCAAGCCGCCATCGTACCAGCGCTGGGGAACGTAATGCGCGGCGGCGGCAAAGACAGCTACCAGCGCGAACACCGGGGTTATGTTCGCAAAGGAGATTGTGCCGGACGAGATTTGGTAGAGGATGTCGCGAGCGGTGTCGAGACTGGAAGCCCGGAAGAAGATCCATCCGATCAGTACGAAGTGAAACGTGAGGAACGCCGCGGGCGAAGCGAGCCCATGCAGCCGGCGATGGCTTCCGCTTACCTCGCAGCGTTTGCCACCAGCGATGCCCGGCCAAGCCAACGCCGTGCCAGGCGCCCCACGCGAGAAACGTCCAACCGGCCCCGTGCCACAGGCCGCCCAGTATCATGGTGATCACAAGATTCAAATACGCGAAGACTTTCCAGCGTGAGCGCAAGCCGGGCAGCGAGAAATATAAATAGTCGCGCAGCCAGTGGGAGAAGGACATGTGCCAGCGACGCCAGAAGTCGGAAATGTTTTGGGCGGAGTAAGGGCGATTGAAGTTGGGCGGGAGCGTGATGCCGAGCAGCAGGGCGGAGCCCAGCGCGATGTCGGTGTAGCCGGAGAAATCGTAGTAAAGCTGGAGCGCATAGCCGTAGGCGCCCGCCAGCACTTCGGCGCCCGAGTAGAGTTTGGGCAAATCGAAGACGCGATTCACCAGGCTTTCGGCCAGGAAGTCGGCGATCAGGAGCTTCTTGACCAGGCCCAGGCCAATGAGAAAGAGCGCCTTGCCTCCGTTCTCCGCGCTGAGCATTTCGCGCTTGGACCACTGCGGCCAAAGTGTGGAGAGGCGCGTGATGGGTCCCGCGACGGTGGTTGGGAAGAAGCTCGCCGACGCGAGGTAAGCGAGATAGCTCCCGGCCGGTGTTGCGTCGCGGCGGTAGATGTCGATGGTGTAGGTGAGCGACTGGAAACCGTAGAAGGAAAGCGCCAGTGGCAGCACCCAGGGCAGCACCGGCAAGTATTTTACCGAGGCGATGAGCCCGATATTGAGGGCGATGCTGAGCGTTATGAGCAGTCGCCGCAGGCCGGAGCGCGTGGAGCGATGGAGCGCGCGGCCAATGAAAAAATCGCACGTGGATGCCACCGGAATGATGGCGAGGTAAGCAAGATCCCAGCGTGCATAGAAGAAATAATTCGCGAAGAGGATGACGGCGAGCGCGCCCAGCCGGTAACGCGCGGCCAGCCAATAGGCGAAGAAGACGGCGGCGAGGAAGGTGAAATAAGCCGCGGTGGTCAACAACATTTCGGAATGCACCCAAGTATAGCGGAGGCTGGGATTAGGGGTTAGGGATTTAAGGACACGGGAGCGAACCTGCTGTTCCGTGCCGGGACCCGATCGTCAGGCTCAAGAGCCCGCGAGCCGATCGTAATCTGAGTGAGTGCCGATCCAAACCCAAGTCATCTCCTCGTCCGTTAGCGTACCGAGGGCGCGATAGTGGTCACCCACGCGAATGCTGAAGCGATCTTGGCTTCCCTGCAAGCGCCGGAAACGAAGCGATGGATGGTGAGGGTTTTGTCGCCACAGGCGAGGTCTTGGACTTCTGAGGGTAACGCCTGAAAAAGATCCCAGAATCGCCGCGTAGCGACGGATTTCACTTCCGCAGGGGCCAATCGCGAAGGGAGCCCTTCGCTGACTCAGTTTCGATTTCGTCAAAAAGAAAATCGAGTTTGCCCGCGGTAGAGTCGGCATCCAGTTGCTCATCCCACCGCTCGTGTTCCCGCGCACGAAACCATTCGACAATACGACTGTAGTCGTCCGGGGACAGGCCATCAATAGCGGCCTCGATCTCCTCAACTCGGCTCATGTTTGGAGTGTATCACTGGTCAGGTTGGCGTCGACGAACACCAAAAACCGCGCGGAAATGTAATCCTTCGCCCTCCATCCGCATCCTACTGCCGAGGAGACCTGTCTTGAAACTTGCCAAATCTCTAACGCTTTTATTCACAATCGCTTTCCTGGTCCTGAGCCTGGCGGGGGCCAAGGAGAGCGCGGACAGCTTTTCCGGCAAGTGGACTTTGGACAAGCACAGTCCCAGGCCCGGCGATGCGCCCAACAATCTGGAGACCAAGATCAAACAGGACAATACCGGCTTGATCGTCGAGTCCACGTTTCAGGAGCCCAAAAATGGCGTGGTTCCGTTGCTGTACCTAGGGATCATGGCGGAGAAGGTCTGGCTGAGTACTGACGGCCAGGAACGGGAGAGCCAGATCGGGCCGTTCACGGCGAAGTTCAAGAGCAGCGTGGACGGCAACAAGCTGTTGACCGATTGGACCGCGCAGATCAAAGACGATCAGGTGAAGGGGCACTGGGTTCACACGCTCTCCGAGGACGGAAAACACATGACGCTGGAGATCAAAGAGAGCTCCACTCACACCCAGCACGCCGAGGCGACGCTGTACTTCGTGCGCAAGTAACGCCACATTCGGTGAAGACACATGCGCTAGCATGTGAAGAATGAAGCGGATCACGGTCGCTTTCCTGGCGATTCTATTTGCATCACACGCCACTCCCGCCGGCAAATTCGCGCTCACCATCGACAGCATCATGCGGGGGCCGGAACTGTACGGCTACGAGCCGGAGCAAGTCCGCTGGTCGGGCGACGGACGGCACATCTATTTTCAATGGAAGCAGGCGAGCGATCCGCGCATTAAGGAGCCGGATACCTACGTCGTAGAGCGCGATGGCGCCGGATTGCGCAAGTTATCGGATGCCGAGGCCAAAGCCGCGCCGCCGGCGTCCGGAAAAGCGACACGAGATAAGCAGCGGATGGTATACGCGCGGGACGGCGATATCTTTCTCTACGACGCGGCCTCGGGAAGCACGCGGCAAATCACCAAGACCGCTGACGCGGAGACAGATCCCTACTTCACGCACGACGAAAAACGGGTTGCGTTCACGCGCGCGAATAATCTTTACGTAATAGCGCTGGACAGCGGCGCGATCGAGGAGCTCACCGATATTCGTCCCGCGGGAAGTCCGGCGCCGCCCGACAAAGAGAAAGGCACCGCGAGCCAGGAGGCGCTCAAGAAAGAAGAGAAGGATCTTTTTGAAGCGATCCGGCAACGGGCCGAGGAGCACGACGAATCGGAGGCCAAGCGAAAGCGTGAGCATCCACGGAAGCCGTTCACTTTGCAAGCTGGGCAGACGGTAGCCTCGCTGCGGCTGACTCCGGACGAGAAGTACGTTATTGCGAGCATTCACGAGCCGGCTACCGGCGCCAAGCATACTGTCGTACCGAACTTTGTAACGGAGTCGGGCTACACCGACGACATCCCTTCGTACGAAAAGGTGGGCGATAAACAGAGCTTAGCCCGGCTCGCGATCTTGAGCGTCGAGACCGGCGAAGTGCAGTGGGTGGATCACGGACAGCGCGCCTCCGTGCAGCCCCCGGATGTAAAAACAGACGCGAAAACTCCCGTCGATCGCGAGGTGCACCTCTTCGAGCCTGTTTGGTCCGACGACGGCTCGAAGGCCGTCGTGGATTCGCGCTCCCTCGACAACAAAGACCGCTGGATTCTGGCTCTCGACGAAGAGACGGGGAAGACCCGCGTGGTGGCGCACGATCATGACGATGCGTGGGTGGGCGGACCCGGGCTAGTCGATTTGGATGAACCGAGGACCGTCACCATCGGCTGGATGAAGGGCGATCAGAGCATCTACTTTCAATCGGAGCGCACGGGCTATTCGCATTTGTATACGGTTCCCTTCGCGGGCGGCGACGCGAAGGCACTGACATCCGGCGCGTGGGAAGTAGAGAGCGCGATTTTGTCCCGCGATAAGAGCCGCTTCTTTCTGGTAACTAGCGAGGCCGACCCGGGCCAACACGATGTTTACGAAATGAGGGCGGAGGGCGGGGCGCGGATGAAACTAACGGCGCTCCCGGGCGGCCATTCGTGCGTGCCGTCGCCCGACGATCGCTGGTTTGCCGACGTGTATTCGTACACCAACAAGCCGCCGGAGCTGTATGTGCAGGAGGCGCGCGCCGATGCCGCGGCAAAGAAGCTGACGTCGTCACCGTCGCCGGAGTTCTGGGAGTATCCGTGGGTGGACACGCCCATCGTGACGTTTGCCGCGCGCGATGGTGCGATGGTGCGGGCGCACGTATACAAGCCGGCGAACTATCCCAAAGGCGGGCCGGCGGTTCTGTTCGTTCACGGCGCGGGCTATTTGCAGAACGTGGATCGTCTGTGGTCCTATTACGCGCACGAGTACATGTTCCATCATCTGTTGATGGAGCGCGGCTATCTTGTCGTGGATGTAGATTACAGAGGATCGGCCGGCTACGGGCGCGATTGGCGCACCGCGATCTATCGGCACATGGGCGGCAAGGATCTGGACGACAACATCGACGCCGCGCGCTGGATGGTGTCGCAATACGGCGCCGATCCCAAGCGCCTCGGCATCTACGGCGGCAGTTACGGCGGGTTCATCACATTGATGGCCATGTTCACGCAGCCGGATGTTTTCGCGGCGGGCGCGGCGCTGCGGCCGGTGACGAACTGGGCGAACTACAATAACGCATACACGTCGAACATTTTGAATCTTCCGCAGGCGGACGCGGAAGCGTACAAACGCTCGTCGCCAATCTACTTCGCGCAGGGCTTGAAAGGCGCGCTGCTGATCTGCCATGGCATGGTGGACACCAACGTCCATTTTCAGGACACAGCTGAGCTGGTCGAGAAGCTGATCGAGCTTCGTAAGGAGAATTGGGAGGTGGCGATGTATCCGGTGGAGAACCACGGGTTCGTTGAACCGTCGAGCTGGGCGGACGAGTACAAGCGGATCTTCGATCTGTTCGAAAAAAACCTGAAGCCACACTAATTTGATATAGTGTCCGGCAATGAGCCGAACACTTCTTGCCCGAATTTCCGCGGCAGCGCTGTTCCTCGCGCTAGCCTGGATCGCTTACACGCAGAATCAACCGGCGCCCCAGAAACTCACCCTCAACAAAGTGAAGGACGATCTTTATGAGGTCGAAGGCGATGGAGGCAACGTCGCCGTCTACATCACCAACGAGGGCGTCATCCTGATCGACGACAAATTCGATCAGGATCACGAGGGCATCGTGGAACAGGTGAAGAGCGTCACCAGTCAGCCGATCAAGTACATTATCAATACCCACTATCACTCGGACCACAGTGGCGGGAATACCAAATTTCTACCGACGGCCGAGATCATTTCGACTGCCAACGCGCGGACGAATATTCTGGAGCACAAACAGTCCAACGCGGCGCCCGGCATGAGTCCCGCGCGGATCACGTTCACTACGGAGACCGCGGTCTATCTGGGCGGCAAGGAAGTGCGGGCGTATTTCTTCGGGCGCGGGCACACTAACGGCGACGCGGTGATTTACTTCCCGGCGCTTCGCGTCTTGCACACGGGTGATCTGATGGCGGGCACGAGTCCGCTGATCGACTATAACGGCGGCGGCAGCGTGGTGGAGTGGACCAAGACCCTGGATGCCGCGATGAAACTCGATTTCGACACGGTGATTCCGGGCCATGGCGCGGTAACGAACAAAGCCGGATTGCTGACCTATCGCAACAACGTGGAGAAGCTGCGCAATCGGGTGAGCGGCCTGGTGCATGACGGCAAGAGCCAGGATGAGATCGCAAAGGTGATGACCGACGAGTACAAGTGGGCGCCGGGCAGTCTGCAACAGCAATGGAGCGTGCCGGGGATGATCGCCGAGTTGAAATAGCTAGCGAACGAAAGCCCGGAAGAATTTGATAAACATCGACGCGGCCATCGAGAGGCCAACGACGATGACGATGCGCCGCACGGCAACCCCGCCGATGCGCCTCGCAATGACTGCGCCCCCGTATCCGCCTATGATGGCGCCGATCACCATCACCACAAATTCGGGCCAGTACACCATCCGCGCCCAGATGAAATAGATTGCCGCGACGCCGTTGATGCTCGCGCCCAATAGAGCTTTCAGTGCATTCATCTGATGAATGTCCGTGAACCCCATCACGCTCAGCGCGGCCAGCATCAGAATGCCGATGCCCGCGCCGAAGTAGCCGCCGTAAAGCGCCACGAACAGTTGAAAGAGCATTGCGCCCACGAGCCAGCTGGTGGATTTATGGGACTCGGGATTTGAAATCTTCAGCCGCCTCTGGATCGGCTCCTGGACTATGAAGAGCAGCGTGGCGAAGAGAATCAGAAACGGCACCAGCGCATCGAAGACCGCCGGCGGCGTGTAATTCAGCAACAGCGCGCCGAGAATACCTCCGACGACACTGGGCGCCACCAGAGCCAGCATGCGCGGGCTGGACGTTCGCATTTCCGCGCGATAACCCCAGATGGTCCCGACCGTGCCCGGCCAGATGGCGACCGTGCTGGTGGCGTTCGCATTGATGGACGGCAGCCCCAGCCAGATGAGAGTGGGAAAGGTGAGGAGCGTGCCGCCGCCGGCCACGGAATTGATGGCTCCCGCAACGCAGGCGGCGCCGAAGGCCACCAACGCGGCAGTAGGTTTGAGAAATACTATAAGGAAGAACATGCGCCAGAAATTCAGCCTAACATCCGCGGAAGCGCACGCCATGGTGACGGCGGCTAAATTGGAAGCGGTGAAGAACAATTGGAAAGTCAGCGTCGCCGTGGTGGATGAAGGCGGATATCTGCTGCACCTGGAGCGCATGGATGGAGCCACGTTGCCGAGCCCGGAAATCGCGACGATGAAGGCTCGCACCGCGGCGCTCTCGCGCGTTCCGACCAAGTTCCTCGAGGACGTCACCAAAGAACGCGCTGCCACGCTGATGTTTCCAGGCAGACTGCCGGTCCAGGGCGGGCTTCCGATTTTGTACGAAGGCGAATGTGTGGGCGCGATCGGCGTGTCGGGCGTCAAATCGCCGGAGGACGAACAGATTGCGAGCGCCGGTCTGGCGGCACTGAAATAACTACTTCTTCTCTAGTGCGTTCAGCAAAGGAATATCTTTGGCCGGCTTGGCCTTGGGCAAGCTCTGCAGGTACGCGTGGATGTCCGTCAGTTCCTGGTCGGTAATCACTTTGTCGGTGTAGGCGGGCATCGCGCCGGCGGGAGCGCGCACGTAGTGGATCAGCCCTTGCGCGTTCAGACCGATCACGGCGATTCGAGCACCGGCCACGCCGCCTTGTCCCGCGTAGCCGTGGCATTCATAGCAGCCGTCGCGGAGGAACAGCTTCTTGCCGTTGGCAGCGTCGCCGGCCGGGCCCTGAGCGAGCAGAGTGGCGGCCGAGAAGACCGCAGCAAAAATGAGTAGCTTCATGGTTACCTCGGTTGCGTGACCACATCGATCATGGCCGGCTCGCCCTTCTTCACAACTTCGATAGCGCGCTTGATAGCTGGGCCCAGATCGTTGGGATTATCTATGGGACCTTCGCTGAACATGCCGTACGCCTTGGCCATCATCGCGTAGTCGATATTCGGGTCCTCGAGCGCTGTGCCGATCTTAGCGCGCTCGACACCTCGGCGCGCGCGGGCGGCCATGTCTTCCACGTACATCAATTCCTGATGATACGCGCGGTTGTTGTGCATGATATTCAGCATCGGAATGCGATGATGCGCGGCCGTCCAGAGAACGCCGGGGGCGTAGTTCAGATCGCCGTCGCACTGGATGTTCACGCTGATGCGCCCGTGCTTCTTGTTTGCCAGAGCCGCGCCGACTGCCGCCGGAGCGCCGTAGCCGACGCCATAAGCGCCGTGACCGCCGATAAAGTGATAGGGCTTCTCGAAGTCCCAAAGACGGCCCGGCCAGTTGGAAACGAAAGTGAGGTCGGACACCAGCGACCAGTCTTCGGTCTTGATCTGGTTCCAGAGCTCAGCGGCCATGCGGGCAGTGGAGACGGGGCTGGCGTCCCAAGCCCACGCGGCCTGCTCGATGTCGCGTTCGCGATTGCGCTTGCTGACTTCGGCCAATTTGGCGCCGCGCTGCTGCAAAGCCGCCTTACGATCCGGCGTGATCAGCTTGCGGCACTCTTCGATCAACATCGGCAATGTCGCTTGCGCATCCGCGGCGATGGCCAGATCCACTTCGTCATAGCGGCCGAAATCCTGGTAGTTGCTCTTGCCATAAAGGTCGCCCGCGAAAATCGTAATCACTTTCGCGCCGGGCTTGGTGATGCGTTTGGACTCCATGCCCATCTTGTTCACCGGGGTCTGCGTGTGCGTGCTGAACCAGATGTCGGGAACTTCCAGGCCTAGGATCGCGTCGGCGCCATTCACCGTGCCCGCGCCGTAGAGCGGATGCGCGGTGGGGAAGTTCATGCGGAAGTGGAGATCGATAACGGGAGCCTGGAGCGTCTCAGCCAACTCCGTCAACAAAGTGATGCCCTCCGGAGTGCGCGCGACGCGGCCCGCGACGATCACCGGGTTCTCGGCGGCCACCAGCATTTTCGCGGCTTCCTTTACGGCGCCGTAATCGCCCGCGGGCGGCGAGGCCAGGGTCAGCTTGGGAATATGCAGCCGCCCACGATCGGCTTCGGGAACCGGCTCTTCCTGCAACACCGCGTCGGCCACGATCACAACCGGCTCCATGGGCGGCGTGGTCGCAATCTTATAAGCGCGAACAGCGGACTCGGCGAACCCCCCCAGGGATACCGGCGAATCGTCCCACTTGGTGTAGTCGCGAACCATCGAGGCGGCGTCCTGGACGCTGTGCGCCCACTCGACGTCGCTGCGGCGCCACGCACCATCCTGGATGTTGCCGAGCAGAAGGTAGACCGGCACGCGATCGGCGTAGGCGTTGTAAATGGCCATGGATGCGTGCTGTAGTCCGACCGTGCCGTGCGCCATCACCATCATCGGTTTGCCTTCGATCTTGTAATAGCCGTGGGCCATGGCGATCGACGATTCTTCGTGCAAGCAAGTAAGCAGCTCGGGCGCCTTGTTGCCGCCATAATTGATGAGCGATTCGTGGATGCCACGGAAGGCGGAGCCGGGATTCGCGGCCACGTACTCGAAGCCCAGCGTCTTGATGACGTCCACCATGAAGTCGGAACCCGGGCGGTCGGTGGTCCAGACGTCCACGTGAGGCGGCGGGGTGGTCTCGGACGCAGTCTGCTTGGCGCCCGGCAGTGGTGTCGGAGTCGCGGGGCGATGAACTTCCGCGGCGTCCTGTGCTTTGGCTTCCTGTGCTTTGGCAGCCTCGGGCCTTGCCACCAGCGCTGCGGCGCCCGCGGCGGCGCCCTTCAAGAAGCCGCGACGGTCAACTGAAATCTTCTTGGATCTCGCCATGCTGAATCCTCCCTAGGGGTTGAAACACTCATACTTTATCATGTTGAGACGCGGGGTCACTACGCTGCGATAATACACCCAATGACTCCGGAGCGCTGGAGACAAATTCAGGAACTGTATCTGCGCGCCGCCGACCTGAGTGGAGAGGAGCGTGCCGCATTCCTGTCCTCGGCGAGTCCAGAATTACGCCAGCGGGTAGTGGCCATGCTGGCTCAGCCGACCGGGTCGAAATTGTTGGATCAGCCAGCATGGGAAGCTGTGCCCGAGTCTTCGGCGCACATCACTCTTGGAACCCAGCTGGGCGCCTACCGGATCGAGACCATCCTGGGCGAAGGGGGCATGGGCGTGGTGTACCGGGCCCTGGATATCAAGCTCAACCGGCCGGTGGCAGTGAAACTCCTCTCGGACGACCTGGCGGACGCGGCCAGCCGGCGTAGATTCCAGCGCGAAGCGCAGACCGCCTCCTCGCTCAATCATCCGCACATTCTTACGGTGCACGACGCCGGGGAAGTTGACGGCCGGCAGTACCTGGTGACGGAGTTGGTGGATGGCGGCACGCTGCGGGATTGGGCGCGGGCCGAGAAGCGCGGCTGGGCGCAGGTCGTCGAGCTGCTGGTGGGCGTGGCCGACGGGCTGGCCGCCGCTCACGACTCCGGCATTTTGCATCGCGACATCAAGCCGGCCAACATTCTGGTTGCCAAAAACGGCTACGCCAAGCTAGCCGACTTCGGGTTGGCGAAGCTCGCCGGCAGTGGGGGCGAGATCACGCGCACGGCAACCGAACATGCCACGGGGCCGGGCCTCGCGATCGGCACCATCGCGTATATGTCGCCCGAACAAGCGGCCGGGAAGCCGTTGGATGCGCGTAGCGATATTTTCTCCTTCGGCCTGGTGCTCTATGAGCTCCTGGCTGGACAAAGGCCGTTTGCGGGCGTCAACGATCTGGAGGTGATGCAAAACATCATCCACAAAACGCCACAGCCGCTTTCTGCCGAGATTCCAGCGGCCCTGTGCGGGATAGTGGAGAAGGCGCTGGAAAAAGATCCTGCGCATCGCTACCAATCCATGCGCGACATGGTGGTGGATCTGCGGCGGCTGATGCGGCCGAGCGGGCAGACCGTCGCGCCCGTAGTGCCGGCCCGCCGTACGATCGCTTGGGCCTTGATCGCGGCGACGGTTGTCCTGCTGATCGCGGGCACAGCGGCGTGGAAATTCTGGCCGCGCGCGGGATCCCGCCAGATTCACTCCCTCGCCGTCCTGCCGCTACGGAATGTATCTCGCAACCCGGACCAGCAATACTTTGCCGACGGGATGACCGATGCGCTGACTACCGGCTTGGCGCAGGTCAGCGCCCTGAGCGTAATCGCACGAACTTCGACTTTGCGGTACGAGGGAACTCAAAAGACCACTCCCGAGATCGCCCGCGAGTTGCATGTGGACGCGGTGGTGGAAGGCTCCGTGCAGCGCTCCGGCGACCGGGTGCGTATCACCGCCGAATTGGTGGACGGGTCAAACGACCACCAGCTCTGGGCCAAGAGCTACGAGCGCGACGCCCGCGATGCTCTGGGATTGCAAAACGAAGTGGCGCAGGCCATCGCCGGCGAGATCCAGGTGAAGCTCACGCCGCAGGAGCAGGCCCGCCTCGCGCCTCCGCGAGCGGTCAATCCGGAGGCGCAGGAGGCGTACCTGCGAGGAATATACTGGCAGCAAAAAGGCAATGGCCCGAAGAGTTTGCACTACCTTCAACAGGCCGTCGAGAAGGATCCCCGCTATGCAGTCGCTTGGGCGGCGCTATCGGTAGCTTATGGATTGGTGAAGGATGCAGGTCTGATGTCCGCCCAGGAAGTCCGCCCGAAAGAGCGGGCTGCCGCGACCAGGGCTGTGGAATTGGACGATACATCGGCTGAAGCTCACATGGCGTTAGGTGGGGTCGTGCAGTATAACGACTGGAACTGGGCAGAAGGCGAACGGGAGTTGCGCCGCGCCATCGAATTGAATCCCAATCTCGCGCTGGCGCACGCCCCTCTCGCGGAAAATCTGGGCGCCAGGGGAAGGTTTGATGAAGCGCTGGCCGAATTCCGGCGCGCGCTCCAGATCGCCCCCTTCGATGCAATCATGAATTACGGAATGACGGAAGGCCTGTTGTGGGCGCGGCACTATGACCAAGCCATCGAACAAGGCCGAAAGGCGAACGAATTGTTCCCTCACGCTTTCGACGGAATAATCGGGCAGGCGTATGAGCAGAAGGGCGATTCCCAGCACGCCCTCTCGGAGCTGCAGGAGATGGCAAAGACTGCCAAGGATTGGCCGACGCGTCCCGCCAAGCTTGCCGACCTGGCGCACGCCTACGCCGTCTTCGGTAACAAGCCGGAAGCCTCGCGGTTGCTGGCGGAAATTACCGAATTGTCCAAACGCAGAGCCGTTAACCCCTGGGAGTTCGCACTTGTGTACACCGGGATGGGAGACAAAGAGCGGGCGTTCGAATGGTTAGACAAGGCCTACGACGAGCGTTCGTCCGAGCTTCCGTGGATCAAAGCCGATCCGAGAATGGACCCTTTGCGATCCGATGCGCGCTACAAAGAGCTACTGGTGCGCATGGGTTTGCCCGAGTGAAGCCCATGTTCCGGGCCACCCATCCGATTGGGCGAAGATAGAAGGCAGTGACCAACGAAGAATTCCGGCAATATGGACACGACGTAGTGGACTGGCTGGCGGATTATCTGAAAGACATCCGTCAATATCCGGTGTTGCCGGACATGCGGCCCGGCGCCCTGGTGGATTCTTTGCCCGCGCATGCTCCGGATTTCGGCGAACCTATGGACGCGATCCTGGAGGACTTTCAGCGCTCCATCGTTCCGGCGCTAACGCACTGGAACCATCCGCGATTCTTCGCTTACTTCGCCAACTCGGCCTCTGAGCCGGGGATTCTCGCGGAGATGCTGGCCGCCGGGCTCAACGTCAATGGGATGCTGTGGAAGAGCTGCCCCGCGCTCACCGAGCTCGAACAAGTCACCCTCGGATGGCTGCGCCAATGGATGGGACTGCCGGACGAATTCTTCGGCATCATCTACGACACTGCGTCAGTGAGCACTCTGCATGCGATCGCGGCGGCCCGCGAGATGGCGGATCCTGAAACCCGCATGCGCGGCAATTCCGGCGCCTTGGTGATGTATACCTCCGAACAAGCGCACTCCTCGGTGGAGAAGGCCGGCGTCACGCTCGGCATCGGCCAGGACAACATTCGCAAGATTCCCGTGGACCAGGCGTTTCGTATGCGCGTGGATGTTTTGCGCGATACCATCGCGGCCGATCAACGCGCGGGCAAGCGCCCCTTCTGCATCGTTCCCACGGTGGGCACCACGTCGACATCCAGCATCGATCCGCTGGATGCGATTGCAGATATTGCCGACGAGTGCGGAGCATGGCTGCACGTGGATGCGGCCTATGGAGGCGCGGCCGCCGTGGTTCCCGAGTTGCAGTCCATCCTGGATGGCGCAGCACGCGCGCATTCGCTGGTCGTGAATCCGCACAAGTGGCTGTTCACGCCGGTCGACTTGAGCGCCTTCTACACACGCCGACCGGAAATCCTGCACCGGGCGTTTTCTCTGGTGCCGGAATACCTGCGGACCGCCGAGAACCCGCGCGCCGTGAATTACATGGACTATGGCGTGCAACTGGGCCGCCGCTTCCGCGCCCTGAAGCTGTGGTTCGTCATGCGCCACTACGGCCGCGAAGGCATCGCCGAGCTGATTCGCGCACATATCGGCTACGCGCAGCGTCTGGCCGCGTTGATCCGCGAGCACCCGGATTTCGAATTGTCGGCGCCCACGCCGTTCTCGCTGGTCTGTTTCCGCTATAACGGCTCCGACGACGAAAATCGCGCGTTGCTGGAGGCCGTCAATTCGACCGGCAAGGCGTTCCTGTCGCATACCGTACTGCATGGCAAATTCGTGCTCCGCCTCGCGATCGGCAACATAGGCACGCAATGGGAGGATGTCGAGGAAACCTGGAACCTGGTCCGGCAGGCCGCGAAGAGGGCTTAGATGAGCATAATTAGTGCGGAAGATTCCAACCGGCGCCTGATGTGGCACGGGATGTGCCTGTTCCTGCTCGGGTTGCTGACCGGCTTCGTCGAGCAGCGTTTTGCCAACGTGCGAATGGGGCTGGCCGCGCACCTGGAAGGCGTGATGAACGGCACATTCCTGGTGGCGTTGGGGGCGATATGGGTCCACGTGAGATTGGCGCCGGCAGCCAAGGCCGCCGCTTACTGGACCGCGCTCTACGGTTCCTACGTGAACTGGGCCGCTACGGTGCTCGCCGCGGTATTCGGCACCGCAGTCCTTTCTCCCATCACGGGACCCGCCCACGGCGCCCAACCGTGGCAGGAGAACATGGTCGGATTCGTCTTCATCACTGTCGGTATCGCCATCATTGCTTGCGCCGTGCTGGTCTTGTGGGGACTGCGCCGCAAAGCTCTGGCGTGATGCGGCCCTACGACGTCTTTTGCAGCAGATACTCGTCCACCGTGCGCGGCCCTACGACGTCTTTTGCAGCAGATACTCGTCCACCGTGCTAAGCAGCAGCGACGGATGCACCGGCTTCGAGATGTAGCCGCTCATTCCGGCTTCCAGACACCGTTCTTTGTCGCCATTCATGGCGTGCGCGGTCATGGCAATGATCGGAAGCCCCTTCCAGCGCGGCTCCCGGCGGATGATCCGGGTTGCTTCCAGACCGTCCAGCACCGGCATCTGCACGTCCATCAGGACCAAATCGAACGCGGCGCTGTTGGCCAGCTTGGTGAGCGCCTCCTGGCCGTCATTGGCCAGTTCGATATAGAAACCCCGCTTGCGCAGAACGGCGGTCACCACCTTTTGATTTACCTGATTGTCTTCCACCACCAGGATGCGAAGGGCATGCTCAAGCACGGGCCGCAGCGCCGCGCGCGCCGGCCCGGCGACATTCGCCAGGTTCGCGCTGGTAGCCGTCTTGGCTTCACACGGCAGAGTGACGGTGAACACAGTCCCGCGGCCGAGTTCGCTCTTGACGTCGATCTTGCCGCGGTGCATGTCCACCAATCTCCGGGTAATGGCCAAACCTAATCCCGTTCCACCGTACTTGCGGCTTACGCTGCCGTCGGCCTGGGTAAACTGGTCGAAGATGTAAAGCAGCTTGTCGGCTGGAATCCCAGTGCCACTGTCCTCCACCGTGATGCGGAGCGTGAATTCCGATCCACTTGAGAATTGGCCGTCCATCCGCACCGCCACAGTTCCGTGCTCGGTGAACTTAACGGCATTGCTCACCAGATTGCCAAGGATCTGGCGAATGCGCAGGGGATCTCCGGTCATCTCTTGCGGCACATTGGGCGACACCTCGGCCAGCAGCTCCACCGAGTTCATCCGGGCCTTCGGCTGATGAGCCTTGATGCAGTCCGCCAGCACGGTGCGCAAATCGAACGGGATTTTCTCCAGGGTCATTCTCCCCGCTTCGATCTTGGAGAGATCCAGAATATCGTTCAACAAAGACAGTAGTGAATGCGCGCAATTCTGCGCGGTTTGAAGCTGTTCCCGCAGGTCCGGCGTCAAATCCCGATCGAGCGCGATGTCCAGCATCCCCAGAACGCCGTTCATGGGCGTCCGCAGCTCGTGCGAGACGTTGGCCAGAAATTCACTCTTAGCCTGATTGGCCGACTGCGCCACGCGCGTGGCTTCTTCCAGTTGATCGGTGCGGTCCTTTACCTTCTGTTCGAGCGAGTCCCGGTGTTCCCGTATCAGCTTCTCGGAGGCGGCCAGCGCCTCGATCATGCGGTTGAAGCTCTCTCCCACAAACTCGATTTCGTCGCCGGATTTGCTCACCGGGATCGGCTCCAGACGCCCGTTGCGGACGGACGTAATGCCGGCCTGCAACAGCCGCAGCGGCCGGACCAGCAGCCGGATCGCAAAGCGCGAAATGGCTCCTGCCACCAATACCACCACCAGCAACAGCAGCGAGCCTTTGGTGGCGTCCAAGGTGTTCTGGCGAATGTCGTACGCGAGAATGGTGCCTACCACGAAGAAAACCAGCGTGGCGGTGAGCAGCGAAAACTTCGCGGCTAGCGAGTGCAGCAGCGTCGGGCGCACGCGCAGGACACCGGCTGTCGGCGACTCCTCTTTCGAGGGCTCGGCCATCATAGTCATCCATCGGCTTTTCTAAGGTGTGCTGTATAAGGGATAAGCCTTAGCGCCAACCCTAGCGCTTTGTGTAGTCGGCCATCGCGCCAATGCTATTCTTGGACAAAGTGAGTCGCCTCGGCACGCATCTGTGCGGCATCCAGCTCGTGAATCCGGTAATTGCGGCGTCTGGAACCTACGGCTATGGCGTGGAATTTGCCAGCGTCGCCGACTTGAACGCCATGGGTGGCCTGGTGGTCAAGGGTCTCTCGCGTGAACCGATCGCGGGCAATCCGCCTCCGCGCGTGTGGGAAGCCGAGGCCGGAATGATCAATTCCATCGGTCTGCAGAATATCGGCGTGCGCGCCTTCGTCGCAGAAAAGCTCCCGGCTCTGCGCATCTTGTAGAACCGCGATTTTCGCCAACGTGTTCGGATACGCGCCCGAGGATTACGCCGAAGTGATCCGCGTTCTGGAAGACGCTGAAGGCATCGCCGGCTACGAGCTGAACGTTTCCTGTCCCAACACCAAGCACGGAGGAATCTATTTCTCAAGCGATCCCGCGCTGTTGAGCGACCTAGTGAGCGCTGGTCCGCCCGCTGGCCCGGCGGCCCTTGATCGTGAAGCTTTCTCCCAACGTGGCGCGCATCGAGCCGCTGGCCGTGGCCGCCGAGCAGGCCGGAGCCGACGCCATCAGCCTGGTGAACACCTTCGTTTCGCTCGCCATCGATGCACACGCCCGCAAGCCTCGCATCGGCGCGGGCTTCGGCAGGCTTGTCCGGACCGGCCATCAAACCCATCGCGCTGCGGTTCGTTTACGAGGCGGCGAAGGCGGTGCGAATTCCAGTGATCGGTCTGGGCGGAATCCGCAGCGGTGAGGACGCTGCCGAGTTCCTGGTGGCGGGCGCCTCGGCCGTCCAGGTGGGCACGGCGAATTTTTGGGATCCGGCCGCGCCTGGCCGCATCGCCGCGCGAACTGGACGAATACTTGAGAAAAGAAAACATCGACAACGTTCGAGAACTGGTGGGGACTTTACAGACTATGAAACAAACGATTTCGACCGACAAGGGGCCCAAAGCCATTGGCCCTTACTCGCAAGCGGTGGTGTATGGCGGCCTCGCGTACCTGAGCGGGCAGATCGCCGATCGATCCCGCCAACGAATAAAGTGATCGAAGGCGACATCTCGGCGCAGACCGAGCGGGTGCTTGAAAATATGAAAGCGATTTTGGAAGCCTGCGGAGCCGTCGCTCGATTCGGTCCTCAAGACCACGGTGTTCCTGAAGGACATGGGCGAGTTCACGCCGCATGAACCAGATCTATGAGCGCTACTTCGCGGACAATCCGCCGGCGCGATCCACGGTGCAGGCGGCCAAGCTGCCGCGCGATGTCAGCGTGGAAATCGACGCATCGCGGTACTGAGCACCGTTCGCGGTCGAGTGAGCGCTGACCGCGACCTCACCGAGCCGCAGCGCGTGACCGAGCGAGCGGTTGGCGCCCCTGGTCAGCGCGATCGCGAATATTGCGGCTGCGGAGGATTCAGCTCGATCTCCAGCGTCTTCTCGTCCTCGTCCACAGTCGAAGTTCTGCCCGAATGTCTGGTAGCCTTTGGCGATGATCTGGATCAGGATTGTGCCTTGCGGGATGGGCGGGATCTTCGCGGATGCCCTCTTGGTTGGTGCGCAGCTCCCATTCCTTGCGGATCTTCTTGCCGAGCTTCGCCATTCGTGCGCCCTTTGACGAATTTGACGATCACGCTCGCGTTTCCACGGGCTTGCCGCCAGGGGTCTTCACCGCGATCGTCAGCGTGGTCATGTCCGCTGCCGAACATTGGCAACTAGCAGTGCGAGAGAAAGGATCAAGGCGCGCATAGTTCCATCATACGTCCTCAGGCGATGTCGGGCAGCAGGAATTTTCCCGTTGCGCCGGCAGCTCGCGCGGCAGCCTCCGCCGCCAGATACCCGCTGCGAACCGCGCCTTCCATGGTGGCGCGGCCATCCGGATCGCGTCCAGTCGCCCGCCAGGAACAGATTCGGAAACTTGGTTGCGCTCGCCGGCCGCGATTGCTCCAGGCCCGGCCTGGGCGGAAAACGTGGCGCGAATTTCCTTCACCACGTGCGCCTTCTCGATTTTGGCGCCCTTGGCGCGCGGAAAAAACTCCATCAATTCGCGGAGCGCCAGCGCGATCACGTCGCCGCGCGGCATCTCCACCAGGCTGCGCGACGCGCTGACCACCAGCTGCAAATACCGCCCGCCGGATTTATTGAACATCCACTGAATGGTCCGGTCGAGCAGCGTGGCGTGGGGCAACTGCGTGACGGCTGCGATCGAACCATAAGTGAATGCCGGTGATGGGCGAGTGTTCGAAGCTCCCGATGTTCAAATCCAGCGCCGGAATCACTCGCCGGCACGCGCTCGAACGGCACCGCGGAGATGTAGTAGTCGGCCGTATGCTGTTCGCCCGCAGGCCATTACGCCGCGAATCGCTCCGTTTTCGACGATCACCTGATCCACCGCCGCGCGCGGATGCAATCTGGACGTTGCCGATGCGCCGCCAGGCCTCGGGGCCATACAAATCGCCCAACGGAACGGCCGGAATCCCCATCTCATAGGTGTTCGCGCGCGCCAAGAAAGCCCAGCCAGAAGACCTGAAATCCGTGGCTTGCGGCCATCCGGTCCAAGTTCTCGTTCACCGCGCTCACCAGAACCTGATTCCAGAAACGCGCGATGGCCGTCTCGGTCTGGCGCTTTTCATGGAGCCAATCGAGCATGCGTGATGCGGTCCAGATCCTGGCGCGCGCCCGTGTTCGCGCCGGATGGCCATCAGCGCGCGGGCGATCGCGATCTTATCGGACAGCCCAAGAAAGGCGAGCTTCCAGAAACTGCCGGCGAAGTGCAGCGGCGCGGGCAATCCGCCGGCTTCCAAGATCGACGTTCGGCCGCCAGGCTCGATGAAGTAAAACCGCTTGTGAAATTGAATCCGGTCCGCGACGCCCAAGCGCCAGTAAAAATCCATCAAATTGACGCAGCAGCGCAGCAACACGTGCTGGCAATTGTCGATGACTTCGGTACCTTCGCCGGCTACCGGGTAGGAAGTGGCGCGGCCGCCCAGGAAAGCGCGGGCTTCGAAAAGATCGACCTGGAATCCCGCTTGGCCCAGCGCCGCAGCCGAGGCGAGACCGGCCAGACCTCCGCCGATCACGATCGCTGAGTGGCATCGGGATAGCCGTAGGAGCGGCACTCTTGAACTGCGCGGGCTACGCGGCTTCAACACGGCCACCGGCACTCGCGCGCGATGGCCCGCCCCGGCGCCTCCGCTGCCGTTGATCAGCCGCACCGCAATGCGACAGCACAACCACGAGAAATACGATGTCTGGATAAATCGAACTGCGACCACGTGTATTCAGCTGGCGCATCGGACTCGCTTGCATGCGTCCGCCGCGACCCTGATAATAGATTATGCAGACATCAGTTGCGATCAGATTAGCACACTAGACTCGATGTCGGACTAATTGCGTAAACTAGGTCTCAGGCTCGCGCTGCCCGGGCCATCGCGGCGCGCGACACCACATTTTCGATCAGCCGCAGACCGCAATTGCCGTCTAATGTAAGGATGGATTCGGGATGAAACTGCACCGCTTCGATCGGCAGTTCCCGGTGGCGGATTCCCATGATGACGCCGTCCTCCGATTCGGCGGTCACTTCCAGGCAGGCCGGGAAAGTTTCCTTGCGGGCGAACAGCGAATGGTAGCGGCCGACCTTGATGCGCTCCGGCAGTCCCTCGAAGATTCCCAGATTATGATGCACCACGGTGGAAGGCTTGCCGTGCATCGGGTAGTCCAGCACACCCAGTTCGCCGCCGAACGCCTCCACGATCCCTTGCAACCCGAGACAAACGCCGAACAGTGGAATGCCGGCGCGCGCAGCGAACTTCACCAGATCGGGAACGCCGAAATCGGAGGGGCGGCCGGGGCCGGGCGAGATCAGAATCAAATGCGGCGCGAAATCCAGGATCAGCTGCGTGCGGAACTCCCGCGCGATAGGTCACTACCTCGGCGCCGGTTTGGCGCGCGTAGTTGGAGAGCGTGTGGATAAAGCAGTCGTCGTTGTCCACGAGCAGCAGTTTGCAATCCCTCGCCGCACTCCGGCTTGTGGCTAGCCCGCGCCAGCGCCTGCTCAGGCCCCGCAGCGCCCGGAAAAATCCCGTGGCTTTCAGCCGCGTCTCCTGCTCCTCCAGCTCCGGAACCGAATCGTAGAGCAGCGTCGCGCCGGCGCTATAGCGCGCCATTCCGTCGCGCAAGTGAACGGTGCGAATCAGAGATGCCGGTGTTGATATCGCCATTCAGCGACAGCATGCCCACCGCGCCGCCGTACCAGCCGCGCGCGTCTTTTTCCAGATCCTCGATGGCCTGCGCCGCTGCTTTCTTGGGCGCGCCCATGATGGTGACCGCCCACATGTGCGTGAGAAACGCGTCCAGCGAATCGAAGCCCGGCTGGAGAATGCCCTCCACGTGATCCACGGTATGGAACACGCCCGCATAGGATTCGATCAAGCCGCCGCCCGATCACCTTCACCGAGCCTGGCATGGACACGCGCGACTTGTCGTTGCGATCCACGTCCGTGCACATGGTCAGCTCGGATTCTTCCTTGGTGGAGTTGAGCAGCTCGCGGATGTTATCGGCGTCGCGCAGCGGATCGCCGGTGCGGCGCGCGGTTCCCGAGATCGGGCAGGTCTCCACGCGATTGCCTTCCACGCGCACGAACATTTCTGGCGACGCGCCGATCAATTGCTCGTCGCCCAACTGCAGCAGGAACTCGTACGGGCTGGGGCTGGCCTTTCTGGATGCGTTGAAACAGCGCCGAAGGGCTTTCGGAATAGTGGGCCTGAAAGGTTTGCCGCAGGACCACTTCGTAGTACTCGCCCTGGCGCATGCCTTCGCGAACGGCCTCCACCTTGGCCATGTACTCGTCCGGCTGGTGATCGCTCTCGATTTCGTTGCCGGGACGCTTCGGGCGATCGGCGCGCGGGCGCCCAGTGCGCGCCGAGGCCCGCGGTGGACAAGATCGCCGCAGCGCGAAATCGTAGCGAAAGCGTTCGATCTGCTCCTTCTTGCGATCCATGTAGTAAATGTCGTCGCACAGAAAAAGCTGCAGGTCTTTGCACTCCGTGGCGCGGAAGCTTGAGCTGGATGGGATCGAACTGAAACAGAAGATCGTATCCGAATGCGCCCACCAGCGCGAGCCTGCGAGTCCAGTTCGCTGTGAAACTCGCCGATCAGCGCGCGAAGAATCGAAAAAGCCGAAGGCTGCTTGCTGCGCTCTTCTTCGGGAAACAAAGCCGGCAGGGGCTTCAGGCGTCCGCGCAGCGCCGCGCCCTCAAAACCGAATTGTTCCCAATGCGGATGCTGCTCGAGCAAGCGAAACAGCATCTTCGAAAGCACTTCGCCCCGCGCATTTAGCGGATTGAACTCGACATCCCGTCCGGAAGACACGATTTCAATCGGAGGGCACACCGAAGCTACGTCCCAGCGCGAATATCGTTCCGGATATTCGTAGCCGGACGAAAGGTAAATGCCGCGATAGCGGTCCAGCTTGTGCATCAGCGGCCCCAGGCCTCGGCGAAAGGGAATCGACGACGTCTGGCGGGTTACGCTGATTCCGCCTGGGGTCTTATAAATCAACTTCGGCATAAACGGGACTCGGGGGAAGAGTTACCAGGATAGCATTAGCTGCCCGCGTCGCCCGCCACTATCAGGTCGATCGGAGTGTCGCCGATCTTGGACTGCAACACCCAATCGCTATCGCCTTGCTGCCAGAAACCCGGTGCATCGCTTTCCGCTTTCCATACGTTAAACACCGCCGGATGCGCGGTGTGTGAAGCTTTGCGGCTCAGCGCCACCAGCGCGTCGAAATTCGGCGTGGAGTTGGGGTCCCGGTCGTCGCTGGCGGGCGTCAGCAAAAGAAAATCGCGATGCGGCGCCGCTCCCTGATGCGGTTCATTGTCGGGCAAGATGCCGTATCGCAGCAGGTACACGCCGGGTGCGATCGTCTGTCCGCGCCGGTCCGACCCCTGTGCGTTGAACCGGATCGCGCCCACCAGCGTTCCCACCGGAATGTTGGGCAATGTCACATTTGGCTCTTTCGACTGGCCGGCGCCGCCAGGTAGTCCGCTTCGAAACCAGACTTCGCAGTATTTCGCGCCATTGTTCGTGATTTGAAAGCCGCTCTTCTCCAGCACTTGAGCGACGCCGGACGCTATCTCCTGGGGAAACGGCCCGGACTTGTCCGCTTTGTATTGCTGCCCACAGAGGACGGCAGAGGCCAGAACCAGCGGACAAGTAAATCGCAGCAGCGCGCTTTTCATGCTTCCCATCGTAGCCAAGCCACGTAACTGTGCCAAGATAGAGCCAACCAGTACTGTGTAACGAAACGTAAAGCACACAGTAGCGTTTATTAAGTACAAGGAGACGGGGATTGAAACTAATAACTAGAATTGTGTGCGGGTTGGCGGCATCCGCCTGCCTGCTGATGGCGCAAGGCGATCCGCCCGGGCGAGTCGCGCGCTTAAGCTACATGTACAGATCGGTATCGTTCCTTCCGGCCGGCGTTGGGGACTGGGTTCCGGCAGACTTTAACCGGCCGCTCACCACTGGAGATCACGTATTTGCCGATATGAGCGCGACCGCTGAACTGCAAATCGGCAGCGCGGCGTTGCGTTTGAATTCAGTAACTTCCATAGAATTCCTAAACCTGGACGATTCCAACGTGCAGCTGCGCATGACTGAGGGCGGGCTGAATATCCGGCTGCGCTATCTGGGCGATCAGGACAGTTTTGAGGTGGACACGCCCAACCTGGCTTTATCGCTGCTGCGCACCGGTGAATATAAAATTGAAGTCAAACCGGATTCCTCCGTCACCATCGTGACCGTGCGCGGGGGCGAGGCCGAGGTCACCGGCTCGGATCAAGCTTTCGCCGTGCATGCCGGCCAGCAGGTGCGCGTTACCGGGATCGATGAGCCGCGCTATGAGAGTGGCGATGTTCCTCCCCGGAATGAATGGGACACGTGGTGCGCGCAGCGCGATCAGCGCGACGACCAATCTCCATCGGCCCGTTATGTTTCGCGTGAGCTGGTGGGCTATCAGGACCTGGATCAATATGGATCGTGGCGAACCACGTCCGCGTACGGCGCCGTGTGGGTGCCGAAGGACACGCCGGGCGGCTGGGCGCCCTATCATAACGGGCATTGGCTTTGGGTGGATCCGTGGGGTTGGACTTGGGTGGACGACTCGCCCTGGGGATTCGCTCCCTTCCACTATGGCCGCTGGGCATACGTGGACGGTTATTGGGGCTGGGTACCGGGCCCCGTGGCGGAGCGGCCGGTGTACGCCCCGGCCTTGGTGGCCTGGGTGGGCGGTGGAGCGATCGCAGGCGGCGTGGCCTGGTTTCCACTCGGGCCGAAGGAGGTCTTCGTGCCCACCTATCACACCAGCCCGGTCTATCTGAATCGCGTCAACGTCACCAACACGGTGATCGTGAACAACATCAACATCACGAACGTAAACGTCACGAACGTGAAGTACGTCAATCGCGAAGCTCCGGGCGCCGTCATGGCGGTGCAACAGACTGCCTTTGCGAGCGCGAGGCCGGTCCAGTCGGCGGCCATCGCAGTTCGCCCTGAAGCGCTGAGATCGGCGACTGTGGTGGCCACGGCCGCCGTCGCGCCGACCCGCGCCAGTGTAACGCGAGCTGCCGCGCCAGGAGCGAAGGTGGCGCAGCCGCCGGCGGCTTTGCAAGCCAGCTCCGTGGTTGCTAAGCGGACGCCTCCGCCGCCGCCCGTGCCCTTTGCCCAGAAACAGCAGGCTCTAGCCGCCAATGCGGGACGTCCGCTGGACGTGAACCAGGTGCAGCAACTGCGGCAGAAACAGCCGCCGCCCGCTCCGCTGGTGAAGCAGGTGCAGGCGCGAACGCCGGCAGCGGCGCCCATCGCAAGACCAGCGCCGGGTGCAAGACCAGAACCCGTCGCAAGACCAGAACCCGTCGCTAGACCAGAAGCAAGCCCTGCGCCGAAACCAGCTCCGGCGGCAGCAGCGCCTACACCAGCCGCCCCAGCCGCACCGGCGGCCCGACCGGAACCTCGGCCGGAGCCTCCAGCCCGTCCCGCTCCGCAGCCGAGGGAATCCGCGCCGGTAGCGCGGCCGGAACCGGCACCCCGGGAGCCGGCGGCCCGGCCGGAACCTCGGCCGGAACCTCCAGCCCGTCCCGCGCTGCAGCCGCCCAAACAAGCTGCTCCTGGACCGGCGCCCCGCGCCGAACCGCCCAGACCCGCTCCGCAGGCCGAGGAAAGGAAGCCGGCGCCCCAAGCGGCACCTCAGCCGACAGCTAGGCCAGTGCCCCAGCCGGCGGCCAGGCCCGTGCCCAAGAAGGATGACAAGGGCGACAAGGACAAGAAGAAGGACAAGAAGGACAGGAAGGACGACAAAAACTAGAGCGCGGCTACTTCAGCAAGTTATGCAACTGCTGATACATCATGATGCAAGCCGGGCCGAGCGTCACCAGTAGGACCGACGGAAAAATCAGGAAGAAGACCGGGAAGATCAGCTTGACGCCGACTTTCCGGGCCTTCTCCTGTGCTTGCTGGCGGAAACGCGTGCGCAGATACTTGGCATGCGATCGCAGCGCCGGTCCGATGCTGACGCCATAGCGGTCGCTGTCGATCAACAAATTGGTTAGCTTGCGTAGTTCCGGTTCGTTGTTCCGCGCAGCCAGGGCGCGGAACGAGTCGGCGCGGGTGCCGCCGGTTCTCAAATCCAGGTAGAGTTGCGCAAGTTCGGCGCTCAAATCCGGATAGTTGCGCTTCAAACCGCGGCTGGCGTCCGCAATGGCCTGATCCAGCGACTGGCCGGCTTCCATGGACAGAACCATCAAGTCGAGCGCGGGAGGAATTGCGCTGCGCAGCCTCTGAGTGCGAGCACGCACGCGCGAGCTGAGTACGCGGTCGGGCAGCAGGAAACCCAGTCCGAGTCCGCAAATCATCGGAATCGGGACGAGCGACGGCTCCCCCCGGTATACCAGCGCCAGGATTCCGGCCACCCCGGCGAAAAACAGCGCACTGCCGCACTTGATGCCGTAGAAAATCGGCAACGCCGCCGGCCAGCGATACCCTGCCGCGACGAGTCGGGTGCGATACGGGTTTTTCTCGTTCTTGGCGGCTGGAAAATTCTCGCCGATGGACTGGAACAGATTTGCCACCGCGGAGGGCGAATTGGCAAACCGATCGCCAGGCGGCTTTCCAGGACCCGCCACGCCGCGATGCTCGGTGAGCCGCTGGTACACATAGCACGCCAGCACCACCCCGGACATAACAAACGCGAAGAAACCGGCCACGGACCAGATTCCGGTCATATCTCGATATCCACAATGCGGCGAATCACAAAGTGCGCCACCACCAAACAAACCACGGCGGCGGCAATCAAATACTTGCCGTAAGGATAATAAATCAGAACCGTGAGATACGACGGATTCACGAACGCCATCACGGCGCAGATGATGATGGGAAGCACGGTGAGAACAGCGCCGGTGAGCTTGCCGTGCGCGGCCAGCGCCCGGACCTCACCCTTCAGCCCCACCGACTCGCGCATATTCTCCGCCAGCGTTCCCAGAACTTCGTTCAACTTTCCACCCGTGCGGTTCTGCAGCTGCACCGCCGATGCGAACATGTTCACTTCCAGCAAAGGAACGCGCTCGGCCAGATTGTTGAGCGCCGCTTCCCAGGAGGTTCCCAAGTTGCCCTCCATCGCGGTCTGATGCAGTTCGGCCGCGACCGGCTGTTCGCATTCCTCAGACACAATGTCCATAGCGGCTGGAAAAGGATGGCCCGCGCGCAGAGACCGGGACAGCGAATCCAGCGCCTCGGGAAAATTCTCTTCAAACTTGCGGAAGCGCTTGGCGCGGCATCGCAGGATATAGAGGTAAGGCGTGGCGGCCACCGCGGCCGCGATCAGCAGGCTCGCCCAGCCTGGCATCCATTCGAACTGCATCGCGATCCCCAACGCCACGCTGCTTGCCAGTAGCATGAGCAGCGTGACGCGTCCCACCGACCAGGTGAGCCCCGCCTGCTGGAGATGGCGGTGCATAATTCGAACGAAATCCGATTTCTCGAGCAAGCGTGCCCAGGGCGATATAGTGCTGTACGAGTCGTCTTTGAGCAACGGCAGACTCTCGTCCAGGAGGTGATCGGAAAGGTCTTCGGCCCAGGCTTCGGCGCCCATTCGCTCCAGGGCGAACCACCCGATCAGAACGGCCAGCCCGGCCGCCAGGAAGGTGGTGAAGAAAACCAGAATAGAAGAGAGCGCGAGCAATTAGTGCCCCCGGCCGGTCCGCGCCACCGCCACCGTGGGACTCTGGGCGGACGATGTTTGCCCGGACGATACTTGTGCGCGAAGGGTCGCCGGGTTGGTCTGATTCGAGTAAATCGAAGCCAGCGCCATGGCGTGAGGCAGGTTTGTTCCCGCGTCAAATGGGTTGCGAAGCGCCACGCGAACCTTCCCCCCGGCGTCCGACAGTGCCACCACATCGGCATCCTGCGCGTTCGTCAATACGGTAACGATGGCGCCCGCCGCGCGATTGCTATTGGCGTCTTCCGGGCTCACCGACAGCACTTCGACATTTTGCAGGATGTTGCGGAGCATCACTTGGTTGTTCTCTCGCTCCGAGATGGCCTGCAGATCCACGTGCGCCCCGGGCCGCAACGCATTCAGTAAACCATCGGATTGGGAAACCCGGATGGAGACCGCGCGCATTCCCGACGGCACCATGCCGCTAGCGGACTGGCCGGCCGGAGAAACGCGGGACACCACTCGCTCACCCAGTAACGGCTCGTTGGTTTTGAGCGGCGTTAGAAGCGTGGCGCCCACCGCTTCGTCGACTTTTGAAAACGAACCTGTCAACACCCCAGGCGCCTCGGAAATCCGCAGGTCGCTGGCCTGAACCACCGTGCCGCGGTCCATATCGCGGGATGCTACCACCACCGAATGGCCGGGAATCTCGCTCGACGACCGCAGCTTGCCGGCGAACAATCCATAGTAAATCCCGGTGCAAATGATGGCCGCCACGAACGCAATCCCAAGCAGCGGAACCATGTTTCTCTTCATCGCGATAGTCTTCTCCCTGGCCACCGGGCAATCGTGGCTCAACTATATGAACGGTCGGAAGCCATGAGCGCAGTATCGAGCTTTGCCTTAGGGCGATGGTCATAATCACCTTAGTTGGCCGTACCCTGCCGGCCCCGCGGTTCCTGCAACCAAGTTGCAACTGGCCACATCTAACTTGGTGTGTGGACAAGGGAAGGGAATGATATGTTTAAGCAACTAAAAGGTTTTCTGGCGCTCCTCGCGATGTTGATTCTGCCCCTCGGGGTAGTGCTCGCGGCCGGAAATGCGGTTCCAGGAGCGGTGAATTACGTGGAAGGACAGGTTACGCGTTGCTGGACAAGCGGTGACCCCGTCGGCGATTGGTTCGGTTCAACTACAGCCGGGTCAGGTAATCGAGACCGGGTCAGGCCGGGCGGAAATGCTGCTCACTCCTGGCGTCTTTGTTCGGCTGGGCGACAACAGCTCGCTGCGCCTGATTTCGCCCAATCTGGGTGACACGCGCGTGGAGCTGCTCAAAGGCCGCGCGATTGTGGAAGTAACCGAAATTTTCAAAGACAACAACCTTCGGGTGATGCTGGCCGGCTCGTCGGCCCGTTTGGACAAGGAAGGACTCTATAGCTTCGACGCCGACGCGCGCCAAGTGCGGGTGTTTGACGGCGAGGCCACCGTTCAGACCAACGACCGTCAAGTGAATGTCAAAAAAGATCACCAACTGGCGCTGGCAGTGCCATTCAAAACCGCGCATTTCGACGCCAAGGCGCAGGCCGCGCAAGATCCGCTGTATGGCTGGAGCAATCTTCGGTCTGAATACGAAGCGCAAGCCAGCATGCAGTCGGCCCGGACCATCTTCGTGGGCGGCGGTTCATATTGGGACGGTCCAGGATGGTATTGGAATCCATATTGGAGCATGTACGGGTTCATTCCTGGCGATGGCATCTGGTACAGCCCGTTTGGGTGGCCGTTCTACTCACCCTGGGTGGTTTACTCGGCGCCATGGTATGGATATGGCTTCCATGGGTACGGTTTTCGCGGCAACGGCTTCGTGGTGGGCGCTCGGCACGTAGGCGCTGGCGCGGTGGCTTCCCGCGCGGGGTCCGGCGGTACCGGCGGAAGCTTCGCTGGTCATGGATTTGCCGGTGGCGGATTTGCCGGAGGTATGCACGGCGGCTTTGCCGGCGGCGGACGCCGCTAGTATTTCCGCACGAAGTTTGTGATTCCCGCGCGCTCGAGATCGCTTTTCGCCAGCGCGAGTGCGTCCTGGTCGGCAAAGGGACCGATCAGGACGCGCATCAATTCCGGCCTGGGTCCAGGAGCGATGTGGGGTTCAAACTTGGCTTGCCGCAATTCCCGGATGTAGCGCCGCGCCGCTTCCTCGGTTAGGGCGCTTACTTGGATGTATCGTTCTCCGGCCTGGGGATTGATCAAGGGAAGACTGATTACTGAAATTTGGTCGTCCGTAACGAGCTTGGGCGCCTCGGCGGAGGGCGCCTCGGCTGGGGGTGCAGGCGCCTCGGATTTGGGCTGCGAGTCCGCTTGAACTTTCGCGGCGGGAATAACGGGTGCGGCGGGAATAACGGACGCTACCGGAGCGGCGAACTTGATCTTAACTCCGGTGGCGTGCTGCGCCGTGAGAATTCTGCTTCCCAAATAGGCGGCTGCGATCAAAAGCCCTACCGACAAGGTTGCCGGTATCCAGACCAGCGACATTCGCTCCTGGCGCGTTTCTTCGGATGACAGCGTGGCTGTCGAATCTGAATCTAGCCGTTCCACCACAGGAGCTATCGGCGGAACGCGAGCGAGACAGAAGGGTGTCGGCGCTTCAGGAACGCTAATGCCGCGATCACTCTCTGCCGAATACTATGACGTGATCCGGCAACTGTTGACGCTTTCGGCTGCGCTGGCACTGACGGCTGCGATAGTCCCAGCCGCGGTCACGCATCCAGACATTCCGCGGCATCATCCGCACGCGGCCGAATCCCGATCTCCGCATGCCGCCGAGAAGCGCTATCCCCACGCCGCCGCGACGCATACCAAGCCCCGAAAGCCGCCCAAGCGCACCGTGGCTGCTCACGAAAAACCGCCTAAAGTCGCGAAGCACTGAGGTCTCCGGTACTTTTCGACTTAGGGGTGCTAGGCCCGCACCTATGGGCCGTACTCAGGTCCATTCTTTTGAAGAACACGCCGAAAGCTGCATTACATTCCTGACGCAGCGCACCCATACTCAAATTGTAGATATGGATCTCTCTTCGAAATGACCCTCTGGGAAATGACCCTCTGGCAACATCTCCGGAAGCTACTGGCGTATCTGGCGCCCGATCGCTCGATCGCCCGCAAGCAAATCGCAGTCATTACCGTGCTACTAGGGGTGGCGGCGATTGCCGGCGCGGTAGTGTTGACGCCTTCCCGCGGCAGCAAGCCGGATCCGTGGGCCAAACTCAAGGAACGGGTGTCGACTCGCGCCCAGGTGGATCTGTTCGAAGATTTCAGCGCCGGCTTGGACAACTGGCAAAGCGGTGGGGATCTCGCCAGCACCTGGTCTTACGATAAGAACGGATTCGTGAACCCGGGCACTTTGTCGTTGTTTATGCCGAGTATGCAGTTGACCAACTACGATCTTGATTCATTGGTGCAAATCGAAAACAAAGGCATTGGATTGGTGTTTCGGGCGGAAGGCCCCAGAACCTACCAGGCGGTTCGAATTCTAGCAGAAGGCTCAGGACCGCTGCCCGCTTTGGTGGTGGAGCGGTACAGAGTGGTGGAAGGCCAAGCCTCGCGGCCGGTTCGTACCCGGTATCCATCACGATTTCAGGCTGATACGCTGTATCGCGTGCATCTGCAGGTACGTGCGGACGAATTCTCGCTCTACATCCAGGGGCAATTGGTCGATTTCTGGTCCGATAAGCGGCTGCCCGCCGGCGGCATAGGGTTATTCTGCGCCAAAGGCGAACACGCACGGGTCGCTTGGATCCGCGTGTCGCACAATACCGACTCGGTGGGACGAATTTGCTCCCTATTGGCTTCGGCCCTCTAGGTCGCCTTCGGGCTAAAGTCTAAGGCCGCGTTGGACGATGAGGTTAGCCATGGGTCCGTCGAGCTTTTCGGAAGGCTTTGCCTTATATCTCTGGCGCTCGCCAGAATCTCCCGGGACGTTGTACCTCGCCAAAGGATTTTCAACGGCTGAAGCGTTGTGCCGTAGTTTGGCCGAGGATGGCTACATCGTCAAAGTGGTGCATGCTGCCACGGATATCGAATACGAATTGCGTAATGGCGCACTCTCGCCATTGCCGCAAGGGCTGAGCCCGGCATTAGCGTAAGTTCCCGCTAGCTACTGCGCCGACTTGGCTGCCAAGGGGATGATCCTGACATCCGCGTCGCGGTAGCCTGACGCTGGCCTAGTGTCCGGCATGGTGGCAACGTTTGCGCGGCGGCCCGCCGTTCGGAATTGGTAGCCCTCAAAAGCTATGGCGAGCCCCGAGTTCAGGCGGCGCACAACTATTCCAATGGTTATTAGCTGCAGAGGCGTCGTCCCGTTCAGTAGGCTGGGCCATTCCATCACCGCCCGTATTCTCATTCCCTCGCGGATGTTGCTGCTGCAAGTTATCAGAGCCCCACCGCTGCTCACGTTCACGGTTCGTCCCACACCAGCGACCGGGCTGGTTGTCCCCATTGTTTGATAGCGAACATTCCACTCCAGGGGGTATCGCGATTTCGCCCGGCGTTCGTTGTCCATTTCTAACCTCAAGTTACTCCGCACAGGCAACGGACATAGCAAGTTTTGCACCATTGGAATTTTTGGGACGCCCGGCAGTGCAGTTTTGCTCTAACCGCTTTATATCTGGGCTGATTTCGATGGACCCTCGACAACCATGTTTTCGAGCTGACAAACCCAACTGAGAACCATTTGCTTAGTTGGGTAGTCTTTTGGTTAGTGCCGAGGCGGCAAGGAAGTTGATAGATTAAGGAACAGTCAGATTGCGATGCCGGCACGCCACAGAAGATAGCCGACGGCCTGCCGAAGATCTTGCCATCGAGCGCGCAGTTCACCGGGAGGAATAGACGGGCGCGGGGATCCGTAGACTTTCAGGCCGCTGGATTCGAGCATTTTCTTAACACGAAAGATGTGATAGCCATCGCTCACCACGATGGCGCTTTTGAGATTCATCCGGCGCATGATTTCCACCACGGCCGCAACGCTTTGGGCGGTGCTTTCACCTTCGCGTTCCACCACGATGGCTTCGGGCGGGACGCCGCGCTGGGTGAGATAAGCGCGGCCTACGGAACCTTCCGTGAAGACCGGGTCGCCGCCCGCGCCGCCGGTGGTGATGACTCGCGGCGCCAGTCCCATCAGATACAGAAACAGCGCGTGGTTCAAGCGAGCTTCGAGGACGGGAGAGGGTTTTCCGCGATACTCAGCCGCGCCCAGGACGATGATGGCGTCAGCCGGCTGCGCTTCATCGATCAACGACTCTTGCTGGATCGCTTGGGAGACCCGGACCACTTCGAACGCGACTACTCCCAAGACCACGGCGACGACCAGCAGTAGCGCAATCCGAGCGAATCGTTTCATGATAAAGGCGGGTTCATGATAGATTTGGCGAGCGGTTAGAGAACGTCCCCACAGACTACTGTATGCCAACACTGGTCAGTCCGAGAAACCCGATGCTCAAAGATATCCGCAAGGCGATCGCGCGCGGCGCCGTTACGGATCAAGGCTTTGCAGTGGCAGAAGGCTTCCATTTGTTGGAAGAAGCATTGCGAAGTGACTGCGAGATCTCGGCCGTATTCGCCTCCGAATCGGTTCGCGCGGCGGTGGAAAGCCACGTGCGCGGACTGAAGAAAATCCGAGTTGGGGTGCTCCCGGACGATCTGTTTCACAGTATTTCGTCGACCGAAGCCAGCCAAGGCATCATGGCGCTGGTGCGGCCTCCCCAGTGGAGCGTGGAACAACTGTTTCGCGGAAATGCACTGACGGTAGTTTTGGACGGCCTGCAGGATCCGGGAAATGCGGGAACAGTACTGCGCGCCGCTGAGGCATTTGGAGCCACCGGTGTGGCATTCTTGAAGGGGACAGCGAGTCCGTACAATCCCAAATGCCTGCGCGCGTCGGCCGGTTCGATCTTCCGGATACCGGTAGTGCCGGCGCTTGATCCGCAAGTTTTTCTGGCCGCGGCGGAGCAGCGCAAGATCGAACTGTTCGCGCTGATGCCGAAGAGCGCGATTGAAGTTGCGAAAGCCGACTTCAGCCGGAAGTGCGCCATCGTGGTGGGCAGCGAAGGCCGGGGCGTCAGCGAACGTCTGAGCGACAAGTGCAAGCGGGTGCGAATCCCGACTGTGGGCGTGGAGTCGCTCAACGCCGCTCTGGCCGCCGGCATCGCGCTTTTTATCGCCAGGACGCAAAGGATGGCGGCGCATGAGCCAGTCTGAGCCGAGTTTATTCGGTCCCGATCCCAGCGTTGATTCGACCAATCTCGCCGATGACCAACACCGTCCTCTGGCTGAGCGGATGCGGCCGGCGACGCTCGAGGAATTCGCCGGCCAACAACATATTTTGGGGCCGGGCAAGCCGCTGCGGGTGCAAATTGAGCGCGATCAACTGGGGTCGATTATTCTGTGGGGCCCGCCGGGGGTCGGCAAGACCACGCTCGCGAGAATCATCGCGCGCATGACCCATAGCGATTTCATTCCGTTCAGCGCCGTTCTCAGCGGGATCAAGGAAATCAAAACCGTCATGGCGGACGCGGAGCGCAACCGCCGGCTGGGGCGGCGCACCTTGATCTTTATCGACGAGATTCACCGCTTCAACAAAGCTCAGCAGGACGCGTTCCTGCCCTACGTGGAGCGTGGGGACATCAGCCTGATCGGCGCCACCACGGAGAATCCATCGTTTGAAGTGATCTCGGCGCTGCTTTCGCGCACCAAAGTGTACATGCTGAAACCGCTGGCGGAAGATGAGATTCTCACGCTTCTACGGCGCGCTCTGCCGGTGCTGAAGATCGGCGCTTCGGAAGACTTGCTGCGGCAAATTGCAACGTACGCGAATGGAGACGGGCGTAGCGCGTACAACATCCTGGAACTCGCCGCCGCGGCGTCCCAGAACGGCGAGCTGACACGCCAGTCCATCGAAGACACGCTGCAGCGCAAGACACTGCTTTACGACAAGAGCGGCGAGGAGCATTTCAATCTGATTTCGGCGCTGCATAAGTCGGTGCGATCGAGCGATGTGGATGCGGCGCTGTATTGGCTAGGCCGCATGTTGGAAGCGGGCGAGGACCGGATGTACATCGCGCGGCGGCTGGTGCGGATGGCCATTGAGGACATCGGGCTGGCCGATCCGCGCGCGTTGGAACAATGCATCGCCGCGATGCAAGCGGTGCACTTTCTGGGAATCCCGGAAGGCGATCTGGCGCTGGCCCAGGCCGCGATCTATCTTGCGGTGGCTCCGAAGTCCGACGCCTCCTATCAGGCTCTCAACCGGGTGATGGAAGCGGTGGAGCAGCGGGTTGCCGAGCCGGTGCCGTTTCAGCTGCGAAACGCGCCGACGGGAGCCATGAAGCAGTGGGGCTACGGTGCGGGGTACCAGCACGCCCATAAGCTGGAAGACGCTTTGCCGGACATGGAGTGCCTTCCCGAATCCCTTGCAGGTACAACGTTTTACGAGCCAACCAAGCGCGGCTTAGAGCAGCGCATCGGGGAACGGCTGGAAGAAATCCGCTCGCGGAAGAAGCCCAAGAGAGACTCGTGAAAGCGGCAAACTGGTGGTGCGTTGGAGCCGTAGTTCCATTGGCGCTGTTCTGCGTCATTGTTCTCGGCCAGTCTGCGCCGTCGCCGGCTTTTGAAGTAGCTTCCGTGAGACGGGCGGATCCCAAGACCTCGGGCCAGCACGCTTTAACGATCAGAGGTGGGCCAGGGACATCCGATCCCGATCAAATCGCTTACAGCAACATAACTCTGATGAGGATCAGTTTCGTCTGATGCTGATGAATTTGATTGTCGAACGATTTCACCTTGTCTTTCATCACGAGTCACGCGAAGTGGCCGGCTTCGAATTGATGGTAGGAAAGAATGGCTCGAAGCTGAAGGTTTCCACGCTGGCGGATCAGTCCCCGTTGGGGCCGGCCCTGCCCCCCGAGCCTGTACCCACTAAAACGGACGCCGACGGATTCCCACGACTGGACCATCCGGGCGTGGCTATGACAATGAAAATGGCGCCAAATTCAAAAGGGCCTACCATCTATCTGACCTTCAGAGCGCAGGGGCTCGACGGACTGGCCCATACGATAGGCGAAGAGCTCGGCCGCCCCGTCGTGGATAAGACCGGCCTAGCGGGAAAATACGACTTCAAACTCGAGTTCGTGCCCGCGGATGGGCCTCCGGTTCTATCAGCGCAAGGAGTGCCCGATGCTCTGGATGATTCGGGGCCCGGCATACTGACCGCGACGCAGCAGCAGCTCGGATTGAAGTTGGAGCCGAAAAAGGTGCCACTCGACATGTTCGTTATCGACAGCGTCGACAAGGTTCCAACCGAGAACTAAGCCAGCGATTGTTTTCTGTTACTTGCGAGCGTATTCCGCGCTATGCGCTTATAGTAACCCCCCAAAATCTCGCCCAACGTACTATCACTTTCTGGCGCGGTACCACCCCAAATTGGGAAGACTCTGCTATTTGCCCTCTCGCCTCTGTGCCCCAATCTATGGGTGCACGGATGGAAAGGAACCTAAATGCTGGCGGGTGCAAAAATGAGCTTAGAAAAAGAAAAGGATGATCGCCGCAGCGCGGACCGCTTTCCGATCGAGCGGGAAGTCCGCTACAGGGTGCTGAGCCGCAAGAGCAGCACGGAAGGTGAGAGCGGTGTGGGCGTGACGGTTAACATGAGCAGCAACGGCGTTCTGTTCACCACGGATCGTTATCTGCTCCCGGGACGGCGTCTGGAGGTATCCATCAGTTGGCCGGCGCAGTTGAACAGCAAGATTGCTTTGAAACTGGTGGCGCGCGGCCGCGTGGTTCGCTCCGAAGAGGGCAAGGCCGCCATCGAGATTCATCAATACGAGTTTCGGACCCAAGCCAATCAGGGCCCGACGGCGGTCCAATAATAGCTTCGTAATAGCGCCAAATCCGCCAAACTCTGTCGCGGTATCCGTGGTGTACCCTGGATACACAGCATGAACGCGACGGACGTTTGCTCAATTTGCGGAGGATCGGGCTGGAAGATCGTGGAGCGCGGTGGAATCTCAGGGGCCCAGAAGTGCGAGTGCATTGAAGCCGGTCGCGCGCGGCGAAACGAAGAGCGGGCCAATATCCCGCCGCTGTACGAAAACGCGTCGGTGGACAATTTCATACTGCCCAGCGAGAATCCCATCTCGCGTTCGGCGCTCGCCAAGGTTTTGGTGGATGTGCGGGGGTACGTGCGCGAATACCCGGGAGTCCCTAAGCCCGGCCTATTGTTTCTGGGTCCGCCGGGAACGGGAAAAACTCACTTAGCGGTGGCGGCGCTGCGAGGCCTGATTGCGCGCGGCTTCGAAGGCCTCTTCTTCGATTTTCAAGGCTTGCTCAACCATATCCGCAGCGGCTACGACCAGGCATCCGGGACTATGGACAAGGAAGCTTATCGCTCGGCGCTGGATGCCGAGATTCTGGTGCTGGACGATTTGGGCGCGCATCGGATCACCGATTGGGTGGAGGACACGGTGACGTCCATCGTGACGCACCGCTGCAACTCGCGGAAGGCGACTATCGTCACCACGAACCTGCGCGATCCGGAAGCGGGGGATAAACGCGGATCGGGTTTGCAGGAAGACATGCACAGCAAGTACTTTCTGGAGGAACGCATCGGCATGCGTGCGCGGTCGCGGCTGTTCGAGATGTGCAAGCTGGTGGCGATGCCGGGCGTGGAAGACTACCGGTTGAAGAAGCGATGAAAACTATTCAGGTCAGGCTGGACCCGCAGACCCAGAAAGCTCTCGCGCGGCTGGTGGATCAGATGGGCTTGAGTCCCTCCACGGTGATCCTGGAGGGAATCCGGCTTTTGGCTGCGATGCAGCCCAAGAGTCGCAAAATTGTGGGTCTCGGTAAGTTTTCCTCTGGAATCGCGGATCTCGGCTCGAATAGGAAACACCTTCGGCGCTTCGGTTGTTGAGGGTTGTTGAGGTGCGCTGAACACGGCATCGCACCGATCCACTTCGAAACCGGCGCATCCTCACACTCGACAGCGACTTCGAAATTTATCGCTGGGGCACCAATAAGCCTTTCCGATTTCTCCTCAAAAACCAAGCGCGTTAGGATGGAATAGATGACCACTGCGAATCCACTGACCTATCTCTCTGAGCAGCTGGAAGGCTGGCGCAAGGCCGGCTCATACCAGCGTCTGCGGGTGCTCGAATCGCCCTGCGAGCCGATGTCGCGGTTCGATGGACGCGAGGTAATCAATCTCGCCAGCAACAACTATCTCGGGCTGGCCGATCATCCCAAGCTGGTGGAGGCGCAGGTGGAGGCGGCCAAGCAATACGGCGCGGGATCCGGCGCGGTGCGCACCATTTCAGGCACCATGAGCATCCACATGGAGCTGGAGCGGCGGATCGCGGCGTTCAAGCACACCGAGGCGTGCGTGGTGTTTCAATCCGGTTTCGCGGCCAACGCTGGAACGGTTTCGGCCATCCTGGGGCCGGAGGATCACATCATCTCCGATGCGCTGAATCACGCCAGCATCATTGACGGCTGCCGGCTCTCGAGGGCCAAGATCCACGTTTTTCCGCACAAGGACACGGCCCGGGCGGCGGCGATTATGGATGAACTGGACGGCGCGTCCGGTCACAAACTGTTGATCACCGACGGCGTGTTCTCCATGGACGGCGACATCGGCCCGCTGCCCGCGCTGGTCGAAATCGCCGAGCGCCACGGCGCCATCATGATGATCGACGACGCGCATTCCTCGGGCGTGCTGGGCCGCAACGGGCGCGGCACCGTGGATCATTTCGGGTTGCATGGCAGGGTGGATGTGCAGGTGGGCACGCTGTCGAAAGCCATTGGTGTGCTGGGCGGTTATGTTTGCGGGAGCCGCGATTTGATCGAGTTCCTGTATCACCGCGCGCGGCCGTTCCTGTTCTCCACTTCGCATCCGCCGGCCGTCGCCGGGGCGTGTCTCGCGGCCTTCGACATTCTGGAGCGCGAACCGGAGCGCATCGAGAAGCTGTGGGAAAACACGCGGCATTTTAAAGCGGCGCTCAAGAGCGCAGGGTTCAATACCGGCGACAGCGAAACGCCCATCACGCCGATCATGGTGGGCGAGGCGAAGACGGCGCATGCCTTCTCGGCGGCGCTGTTTGAGAGCGGATTGCTGGCCACTGGCATCGGTTTTCCCACCGTGCCCGAGGGGAAGGCGCGCATTCGCACGATTGTAACCGCGACGCACACGCGCGAGATGTTGGATCGGGCGGGCGAGATCCTGACTATGGTGGCGAAGAAAATGGGAATTCTGCAGTGAGTTCTGTTCGGACGCTCGAGATCGCCCCGCGCGCCAGATTCCGCAGCCGGCGAACGTCCGGATTCACCGAATCCGTAATCCGGGAAATGACGCGGCTGGCGATGGAACACGGCGCGGTGAATCTCGCGCAGGGCTTTCCGGATTTCGGCGCGCCGGAGGAAGTAAAGCGAGCGGCGCAGGAGGCGGTCGGCGCCGACCTTAATCAATACGCCATTACGTGGGGCGCCAAACAGTTCCGCGATGCGATCGCGGCCAAATACCGGAAGTGGTACGGCATGGATTACGATCCTGAGCGGGAAATCACGGTTTGCTGCGGCGCCACCGAAGGCATGATCGCCACGTTACTCGCGGTGACTAATCCCGGCGACGAAGTGATCATTTTCGAGCCTTACTACGAAAATTACGGTCCGGATGCATTATTGTGCGATGCCCAACCCAAATTCGTCCGGCTCCAGCCTCCGGACTGGACCTTCGACCCGGATGAATTACGCCGCGCGTTTTCGGCGAAGACCAAGGCCGTGATTTTGAACTCGCCCAATAATCCGACCGGGAAAGTGTTCACGCGCGCCGAGCTCGAACTCATCGCGGGTCTTTGCCAGGAATTCGACGCGCTCGCAATTACTGACGAAATCTATGAACACATTTTGTTCGATGGAGCATCTCACCTACCGATAGCGACATTACCCGGAATGCGGGAACGTACGGTGCTGGTAAACAGCATGAGCAAGACCTACTCCGTCACTGGGTGGCGAGTGGGTTTTGTTTTAGCGGCTGAGGATTTGACCGATTCCATCCGGAAGGTGCATGACTTCCTGACGGTGGGCGCGGCGGCTCCTCTGCAACAGGCAGGTGTCGTAGCTTTGAATCTTCCGGATTCATACTACGAAAAACTAAGCTTGGAATATCAGAGGCGGAGAGATTTTCTGTTGGAGCGTTTAGAGCAGGCTGGATTCCGGTGTTATCGTCCCAGCGGAGCTTACTACATCATGACCGATATTAGCGGCTTCGGTTTGGGCGACGATGTTTCTTTCGTGCGTCGACTGGTGAAACATCCGGGTGTGGCGGCGGTGCCGGGCTCCAGTTTTTTCTCCGATTCCGAGATTTCAAATTCTAACCAGGGCGAAACATTAATACGCTTTTGTTTTTGCAAGAAGTATGAGACTCTTGAAGAGGCGGGCAACCGCCTCCGTAGAATTTAGAGTTACCCTGTAGGTACACCTGCCAGGTAGCACACAGTAATTTCCGGCATGTCTTCCGGTTGGAGGAAATTATGCTGCGTCATTTTCTGTTGCCTGAGAGTATCGCCAGAGCAGATGGCATTGGACCGGAGATCGACCTCGGTTCCAAGCGAGGGAAGCTTCTGGTGCTGACCCTCGGAATCACTCGCATCCTTGAACAAGAAAGCTTGGAGCTAGTCGTCTGCGGTTCTCCGGACGGCGAGCGGTGGGACTCAAAACCGTTGGCGAAGTTCCCGCCCAAGTTTTATTGCGGACTCTATTCCATTCTCTTGAATCTTGGATCGCAGAGCGATGTCCGGTTCGTGCGCGTGCAATGGAAGATGAGCCGGTGGAGCAAGCGCGAGAACATGCCCATGTTCGGGTTTTTTGTCTACGCGGAAGAGTCCGGCGCACGAGTAAGTGTCGCCGTCGCCTAAGTTAGCTCTGAGTTACAGACGACTTACAACCTGTTGATCAAGCTTGCCACATAGCCGGCGCCAAATCCGTTGTCGATATTTACGACAGTTACGTTACTGGCGCAACTGTTCAACATACCCAGCAATGCCGCCAGGCCGTTGAAGCTGGCGCCGTAGCCCACGCTGGTTGGCACCGCAATCACGGGAACGGAAACCAGGCCGCCGACCACACTGGGAAGCGCTCCCTCCATGCCCGCCGCCACCACCACGACACGCGCTTCCATCAGCCGATCGCTCGACGCAATCAAGCGATGGATGCCGGCGACGCCGACGTCGTAGATGGCTTCCACTTCGTTGCCCATCACTTCAGCCGTCACTTTCGCCTCTTCAGCCACCGGGATATCGCTGGTGCCGGCGCATACGACTGCCAGCTTGCCCTTGCCGCGAATGGTTCGATCGCGCCAGATTCGGACGGCGCCCGAGAGCGGGAAATGCTCCGCGTCGGGATAGTCCGCCTTCAGCACGGCGGCGGCGTGGCGATCCGCGCGCGTTACCAGCAGGTTGGCTGATTTGTCGAGCAGGCGTGCCGCGATCGCGCCGATCTGCTCGGGCGTCTTGCCTTTTCCGAAAATGACCTCGGTGAGGCCGTGACGCAGCAAACGGTGGTGGTCCAGCTTGGCGTAGCCTAAATCCTCGAACGGCAAGTGCCGGATCTGGTCGAGAGCAGCGTCGACGTCGACGGCGCCGGCGTGGACTTGCTCCAGCAGCCCGCGCAATTGTTCGGAATCCATGTCAACTTGAGGGTAACAGACGACTCAGATCGCAGCTTTCTGCTTGCGCAGGATCAGAAAGACGCTGAGGAGGACGAGGGCGGTTCCAATGAGCGTTCGAGTTGTGACGATTTCGTTTGCGGCGAAGTAGCCGAGCGCCACGGCCACCACTGGATTGACATAAGCATGGCTGGATATACGAGTGGCCGGCATGCGCGCCAGCAGCCAAACGAAAGCGGTGAAGCCGAGCAGAGATCCGCACACGATCAGATAGAGCAGGGCCCACACGGCTCGCATCGAAACCTGCGGGAGCGGGTGCAGTTCGCCGAATGATGCCGAGAGCACGAGCAGCATTCCGCCGCCCAGCAGCATCGCAGCGCCGGCGGTTAATGGCTTTGATTCGGGCAAGTCCAGCGAGCGGTTGAGGACCGAGCCCAGCGCCCAGCCGGTAGCTCCGGCCAGAATCGCGACACAAGGCAGCACGCCGAATTGCTGCTCGCCACCGTGCAGGAGCAGCACCGACACTCCGCAGAATCCGAGCAAGGTTGATCCCAGAAGACGCCAGTGGAAGCGCTGCTGCCGAAAGATCAACGTTTCGATAACTAGGGTGATGACCGGCAGCGTCGCTTCGAGCACGGAAGCGATGCCGGACGGCACATATTTTTCTGCCCAGAAGAGTGGACCATACTCGACGACGAACATGAGAAGTCCAATGATGCCCAGGCTGCGCCATTGGGCTCGGGTTGGCGCGGGCTGCCCGCGGAAGCGCATGAAAGCGTAGAGCAGAACACCGGCAATGAAGAATCGGATGCCGGCGGCGAACAGCGGCGGCACCTCCTGGACGGCGATCCGAATGGCCAGGAAGGTGGTGCCCCACAGAACATAGATGGCGAAGAACGCCAGCAGCACGCGGACATCGAAGCCATTGGACGGGGTGCTGGCCGGCGCCTCGATAACCGTTGTAGTCGCCATAGACAGTTACCACTTTACAGGGCGGGGCGCTAACCTGTCAAGATGGTTTAGGAAGTTACCAATGAAGAAAGCGTTTGAATTGATCGGTGGTCATCCCGCGCTCGATCTCGTCAACACGCTGGACTGGCGCTTCCGGGAGAGCGGGACTGAAGACCTGCTCGCGTAGCTACGACGATCTTCTTCGCTTCGCTGAACAATCCAAGGTGCTTGCAAAGGTCCGGTTCCGGCATTCCACGGCCGCCGGCGCACGCGTGCTGAAGCGCTGCATCGAACTTCGTGAGGCGATTGCCGAGGTTTTCTACGCCCGCTTGGATGGACGCAGTCCCGCGGCGGCGTCACTCAAAACGCTGGAGCGATTCGATCAAAGAAGCGCGCTCACAGCAGCAACTCCGCTGGAACCAAGAGCGGCTCGAATGGGATTGGAGAGGGAATGACGTCGAGTTGCCGCTCTGGGCGCTGTCGCTGAGCGCATCCGATCTGATGACCTCAGAAGACATGGATAGCGTGCGGGCTTGCGACAATCCTGAGTGCCGCTGGCTGTTTTTGGATACCAGCAAGAATCATACGCGGCGCTGGTGCGATATGAAGGTGTGCGGCAACCGGATGAAGGCTCGAAGATTCAAAGCCCGCGTCACCACCGGATAGTCTGCCCGAGCTGCAGGCCGTACTTGCGAGCCATGCCGCCTCCGATCTCCAACACGTACGCCGAAATCTGCTTGCCGCCGTACTGCTCGCACTTGCTCGCTTGCGTTTTGCAGGGCTGCGCATTTTCGGCCATCTCCACAATCCTTCGATTCGAGTCCAGCCAGACCATGTCGAGGGGAATGAGGGTCTGATACATCCAATAGGAATAATTGCCGGGCTGGGGATGGACAAACAGCATGCCGTGATCCGGCGCCAACGAGGTACGGAACATCAAGCCACGCGTCAAGTCGATTTGGTCGACCATGGTCTCGGCTTGGATCACTTGGCCGCCGGGAAGCGTGATGGGCCGCGTTGTGAAATCGTCGAGGGTTGAGGCTTTGGGGCCGCAGCATGCGAGAGGCAGCAGAACGGCGAGGAGGAGATACCGCATGAATTAAGATGGTAGCGAACGCAGGGGAAGAAGTCAGAATACAGAATTCAGAATTCAGAACAAGGAAGACGGGGAATGGGGTTTTGGAAACGGTTGCGGCTGACGCTCGAAATGATCAAGTTCGAGCACTCCGTGTTTGCGCTGCCGTTTGCGCTCACGGGCGCGTTGCTGGCATTCCGGGAGAGCCGTTTCGACGCCCGCGGATTCGGCTACAAGCTGCTGTGGATCGTGGTGGCGATGGTGGGCGCGCGGTCGGCTGCCATGGCCTTCAATCGCATTTTGGACGCGGACATCGACGCGCGCAATCCGCGGACGCGCATGCGCCACATCCCGGCGGGACTCTTGAGCGCCCGCTTTGCCTGGGGCTTCGTGCTGGCCTCGGTGCTGGTGTTTCTGCTGGCGGCGCGCGCGCTGAATCCGCTGTGCCTGAAGCTGGCGCCGGTCGCGCTGGCGGTGGTGTTCTTCTATTCGTTCACCAAGCGCTTCACGACGTTCTCGCACCTGATTCTGGGGTTTTCGCTCGGGATCGCGCCGGCGGCGGCCTGGATCGCGGTGCGGGGTATCGCTGGATCCGAGGATTCTGTGGCTCACCGCAGCGGTCACGTTTTGGACCGCCGGCTTCGACATCATTTACTCCTGCCAGGATTATGAATTCGACGTCGAGCGCCGGGCTCTTCAGCCTGCCGCGCCGCTTCGGCATGGCGGGAGCGCTGTGGATCGCGCGGCTGCTCCACGTCGCGATGATCGCGTGCCTGGCGCTGCTATCGGTCTCCTTTGGGCTCGGGGCCTTGAGCTGGGCAGGCATCGCGGCCATCGTGCTGCTGCTGCTGTACGAGCATCAGCCTGGTGAAAGCCGACGACCTGTCGCGCGTGGACGCGGCCTTCTTCACCGTGAACGGTTACGTGAGCGTGCTATTCTTTCTGTTTTGGGCGGCCGACATGTATCTTCGTCTCGGGCTTGAGGGCCATGCAGATCCGCATGCAGATCCATATTCGAAGATCCGACGCCTGCGGCCGATTCTCGAGAAAGTGGAGGCCGACGAGCGTCTGAATGCCGAGGACGGCGTGGCGCTGTTCCGAAGCTCCGACATTCTTGGCGCTGGGCTACATGGCCAACCTGGTGCGCGAGCGCAAGCACGGCCAACGTCACCTGGTTCAACGTCAACCGCCACATCAATCCGACCGATGTGTGCGTGGCGAGTTGCAAGCTGTGCGCATTCGGCAAGCGCGCCAAGGATCCGAAAGCCTACACCTGGTCGCTCGAAGAAGTGTGGCACCGCGCGGGCGAAGGCTGGAGCGAAGCCGTCACCGAATTTCATATCGTCGGCGGCCTGCATCCCGAACTGACGCTGGATTGGTATTGCGACATGCTGCGCGGGTTGAAGCAGCGCTTCCCGGAAGTGCATTTGAAGGCGTTCACGATGGTTGAGATCGCCTACCTGGCCCAGCGCAGCAAGTTGTCGATTCGCGAGACGCTGACAAGCTGATGGACGCCGGCGTGGATTCGCTGCCGGGCGGCGGCGCGGAAATTTTCAGCGATCGCGTGCGCCGGATCATCTGCGATCACAAAATCGACGGCAGCCAGTGGCTGGAAGTCGCGCGGACCGCGCACCAGCTGGGGTTGAAATCCAACTGCACGATGCTGTACGGCCATATCGAAACCGAAGAGGATCGCGTGGATCATCTGGTGAAGCTGCGCGCGCTGCAGGACGATACCGGCGGCTTCCAGACTTTTATTCCGCTGGCGTTTCATCCGGCGAACACGGCGCTGGAGCACATTCCCACGACCACCGGGTTTCTGGATCTGAAGATGATCGCGGTGTCGCGGCTGATGCTGGACAACATCAGCCACATCAAAGCGTACTGGATCATGATGACGCCCCGGATCGCGCAAATCGCGCAGCGTTTCGGCGCGGACGATCTGGATGGCACGGTGGTGGAAGAGAAGATCTACCACGAAGCGGGCGCCACCACCAGCCAAAGCCTGCGGCGGGCGAATTGCTGCGGCTGATTCGCGAAGCGGGCCGCGAGCCCATGGAGCGCGATACGCTGTACCGGCCGGTGACGCGCACCGAGACGGCGTTCACGGTTCTGGTTTAGCGCGCTACCGCTTCCTCACGGTCGCGGCTCAGAAGGGTCGCGGCTCGGAAGCGAGCGCTTCATGCTCCAGCGTGTGCAGCGCGGTTTCTGGCACCACACGCCAGTTGTTGTCCGGCTGCGCGGGCAAGGTCTTGTGCTCGCGGTAGTACTGAATCACCAGATCGCGGATCTCATCGGGTGAGCGCCAGGTAATCTTCGCGCCTCGAAACATGGAGTAACCGGCGCTGCCCCCCGCGCGGTAGTTGTTCACCGCGATGCGCAATGGCTGATCGTTATCCAGCGGCTTGCCGTGCCAGCGAAGATTGCGGATGCGGTGACCCGGCGGTTGCGTCAGATCGATTTCGTAATCCACTCCTTGCGCCATGTCGTAGTTGTAGCCGATCACGTCTGGATTGATCAGCGGCCCGTGCGAGCAATCGGCCGCGCAGGTCCGGAAGTAGCGCGCCGAGTTTTCCAGCGCATCGCGCACCATTTTGCCGTTGCCTTCGATGGCATAAAGCTGGTTCTCGTAGATGTAGAGCGCGGCGATCTGACGGATGGTCACGGGACCCTTCGGGACGGAGACGCGCGCATTGAAGGAGGACGCGAAAGACACGTCGGCCTTGGAATAGTAGAGCTCGCACCTGCTGGATGGCGTCGATGAGGGCGGTGTCTTCCACGCGTGCCAGGCGCGAATCGAGCGAAACGGGGGCTTCGGCGATGGGCGTGTTGAGATAACTCTCGGCGAACTCGGTGATAAGGCCGCGCGATCTCGAGGATCTTCGGATCGGCGGCGGTCTCGCGAGTGACCGGAATCAAGCGGCTGGATTTGGACGCGATCTTCCATCCTCCGGACTCGCCGGACTGCAACACGAAATCCATGCGCCCGAGCGAAATCCCCCAGTTCTTCGGCTGCATCAGCAAAACAGCTGCCGATCTGGAGGCTGGCCAGTTGCTGGTGGGTGTGTCCGAAGACGATAGCGTCGATACCGGGGACTTCGGTGGCGATCTGGCGGACCATATTTTCGCGTCGCCGGCCATCCAATCCAGCCGCATGAGCGGCCACGATGATGATGTCGGGATGCTGGCGCGCGCGCACTTCGGCGACGGTCCGTCGGACGGCTTCGACGCCCGATTCGAAACGATAGCCGTGGTAATGCTCTTCGGCTTCCCAATCGGGAATCAGCGGGGTGGTGACGCCGATGACGGCGATCTTCACGCCAGCAATGGTTTTCAGTAATACGGCGCGAAGGAGCTGGTCTCGCCGCCAAGAATATTGGACGAAATCCACGGGAAGTGCGCGTCCGACCGCGCTTTCGCCAGATTCTTCAGCCCGAAGTTGAACTCGTGATTCCCAACCACCATGGCGTCGTAGCCGATGGCGTTCATGGCGAGCATCATTGGATCATGCTAGGGCCCGCGGGCCCGCCTTTCTCCTGCCCGTTTCTCTTGATAGACGGCTTCAAGCGGCGTTCCCTGGATGACGTCGCCGCAATCGATGAGCAGGTTGTTGGGATTTTCGGCACGAGCGGCTGCGATCAGAGTCGCGATCTTGGCCAAGCCGCGGGCCGCCGGCTGCGCGGTGTAATAGTCGTATGGGAAGCAGATTGCCATGCAGATCGGTGGTGGCCAGCAGCGTGATCTTCAGCTCCGCGGCGGGCGCTAAGGATGCGAAGCCAGCGCTGCCAGGAAGGCTTGCAGAGCTGCTCGTGGAGTACACATCACGTCAACAACTTTCAGTATAATCGACCTAGATGAAATCACTATTCACGAGCTTTGTTCTGTGTTCAGCCTGTTGGCACAGGCGCCCGCGACCAGAAGGACTCGAGCGGAATCGAAGACCGGGCGCGGCGCAGACCCTCGCTGCTGAATCCGGCGTCATTGCGCGCCAAGGCCCCGGAGCTGTTCAAGGCGCAGTTCACCACCACTAAGGGCGATTTTATTGTCGAAGTGCATCGGGATTGGGCGCCGCTGGGCGCGGACCGGTTTTACAACCTGGTGAAGAACGGTTTCTTCAACAATGCGGCATTCTTTCGCGTGGTGACGTCCCGCGTCCTTCATTGCGCAATTCGGCCTGAGCGCCAACCCAGCGGTGAACAAAGTCTGGGAACACGCCAACATCAAGGACGATCCGGTGATGGGCAGTAACACGCGCGGAACGTTGATGTTTGCGACTTCTCGGCCCGAATACGCGAACCACGCAATTCTTCATCAACTTACGGCAACAATGCCCGTTGGACTCGATGGGTTTCGCGCCGTTTGGCACGGTGACGGAAGGGATGGATGTCGTGGATATGATCTTCAGCGGCTACGGCAGAGCGTCCGGATCAACAGCGCATCACTGAAGAGGGTGACGCCTATCTCGTCAAGAATTTCCCGATGATCGACAAGATCAAGTCGGCGCAAGATTCTTCCGGCCGAACGCCGCCGCGCCGGCCGCGTCCGCGCGCGGCTCGGTAAAACAACGCGCGGCTCAGTACCTAGCCACGACCGTGAGGGAGTGGTTGTCTATTTCGGATTCTCCAGCGGGATCTCGAAATAGAAGATCTCCTGGCCGGTGGATGCCACCTTAATTCCGGTCATATAAAACTTCGAACCCGGCCGGTGCGTGGTTTGAAAATAGAAAAAGCCGTGAGCGGATTCGTGCGCCGGGAGCAGCTTGGCGGAGAACGATCGCCCGTCGATCTCCCAAACATCCAGCGGATTCTTGTGTTTTCGATGGATCGGTATGGGGCTGGCGGTGGGAACGTTTGGCCGGTCGGTACCGCCCAGGGTTTGGACCTCGTCGGCCGGCGTGGCCTCTATTTGGCGCCCATCCGCGCCCGTATAATCGACCTGCAGATGGTCTAGCTTCAGCACCTGGTCCGTGTCATTCTGTATGATGACCAGAATCGGCAGGACGCCGTACTGATTGGGGTTCAATTTCCCAAATGCCGAGTGAGCCAGCTCTTCGGTGTCGTAGGCAGTGGCCGCCACGGTTACGTGGTCGTTGGTCTGCTTGGCCGGATAGGACGACGCCGGGCCCGGCGAGAATTTGCCGGCATCCTTATTGTTGTCGGCCGGTAGCGTGGCCGCGGCCATGAAGATCACCAGGGAAATCGAAAGCGCTCTCATCCAAATCCTTTACTGGGCGATTCGCGTCGCCGCTTTTCCGCTGCTTGTATTCTATTTCGTTTACCGCACGGTTCGCGATCCGCGCTATGCTCGCGGGCTTTTCGAACGCTTGGGCGGCGCGCCCCATTCCTTTCAGCCGACGCCCCCGGGCGCCATTTGGTTGCACGCTGTTTCGGTGGGCGAGGTGATTTCGGCCACCGGGCTGTTGCGGGAAATTCGGGAGCGCAGCCCCGGCACCCCGCTATATGTTTCGGTAACCACCGTGGCAGGGCGCGACCTCGCCGAAGAGCGGCTGCGCGGTTTGGTGGACGGCATCTTCCATCCACCCATCGATTACGCCTTCGCCGTGCGGCGTGTAATGGAGCGCGTCCGGCCCGCGCTGCTCGTGATTCTGGAGACGGAAGTCTGGCCGGTGCTATACCGCGAGGCAAAACGAGCGCGCTGCGGATTGATGATCGTCAACGGGCGAATATCGGACCGTGCTTTTCCGCGATATCGCCGCTGGCGATTCCTGCTCTCGGACGCTTTCAAGCGGCCCGACGCGATCCTGGCGCAGAGCGAGATCGACGCCCGCCGGTACATCGAGCTGGGCGCACCGCGGCATGTGGTGGAGGTGATCGGCAATCTGAAATATGACGCCGAGCCAACTTGTGACGAGCCGCCGCGCATGATCCGGAAGCTGATCGAAAAGCTGCATCCCACGGTGGTTTGGATTGCCGCCAGCACCATGTCCGGCGTGGATCGCCACGATGTGGATGAAGACGACGTCGTGATACGCGCATTTCAAGAACTGAGCCGCAGCCGGCCCGGGCTGCTGTTGATTCTGGTTCCACGCAGGCCGGAGCGGTTTAACGAAGCCGCGCGAAAACTAAGCGATGCCGGTTTGCGATTTGTGCGCCGCACCGAAGACGCCGTCCCCCGGGATGCAGCGCTGCCGTGCGTCCTGCTGCTGGATTCCATCGGCGAGCTGGCCAGCCTGTTTCCGTTGGCGGACGTGGTTTTCATGGGGGGAACGCTGGCGCGGCGCGGCGGACACAACGTTCTGGAGCCGGCGGCGGTGCGGCGCGCTATCGTCGCTGGGCCGCATCTTGAAAACTTCGCGGCCATTGCGGCGGAATTTCGCGAGCAGCGCGCGTTGCTGGAAATCGAAAGTGCCGGCGAATTGGCCGAGGCTGTGGCTCGGCTGCTGGATCATCCGGAACTTCGAGAGGAGCTGGGCGCGCGCGCAGCGGCACTGGCGGCGTCCAAACGCGGGGCCACGCGCAAAGCCGTGGCTCGGATTCTGCGCCAGCACGACCTCGCGGTTCCCGGCTGGAACCAGTTGAGCCCGGCGCGATTCCTGCTGTGGCCCATCGCCAAGATCTGGGCGATGGAAAGCACGCGCCAGCTAAGCCGGAAAAGGAAGCACGCACGGCGCCTCGGCACGCCGGTGATCTCGGTCGGCGGCCTCAACATGGGCGGTACGGGTAAGACTCCACTGGTGGATCATCTCACCGAGCGATTGAGCGAGCGCGGGCACCATCCGGCTATATTGACGCGGGGCTATCGGCGGCAATCCATCGAAACGGCCATATTGATCGCAGCGGGCGAGCCGGCCCCGGTACGCGTCACGGGAGACGAGGCCCAAATCTTCGTCCGGTCCGGATACGCCGACGTGGGAATCGGAGCGGATCGCTTCGCGACCGGCCGTCTGCTCGAGGAAAAATACCAGCCCGACGTTTTCCTTCTTGATGACGGATTCCAGCACGCCCGCCTGGAGCGCGATCTGGATCTGGTGGTTATAGACGCTTTGTACCCGTTCGCCGGCGGCGCCGTGTTTCCCCTGGGTAACTTGCGTGAACCGATGAGCGCGCTGGGGCGTGCCGGAGCCTTCGTGATCATGCGCGCGGCTCACGGGAGGCCGTATGAAGGCGTGCGGCGGCAACTACGAAAGTGGAACGCACACGCCCCCATTTTCAAAGCTCGCGTAGAACCGCGCGATTGGGTGAACTATGGCACCCGCCAGCCCGAACAACTACCCGACGGCCCGGTGACGGCGTTTTGTGGGTTGGCGAATCCCTCCAGCTTTTGGGGATCGCTGCGATCGCTAGGCGTTCCTCCGGTGTTCCATTGGGCTTTCGGCGACCATCACCACTACACCTGCGAGGAAGTCGAGCGGCTGGCCGCGCAAGCTCGGATGCACGGCTCCAGCGTGTTGCTCACTACCGAGAAGGACGCGATGAACCTGCACGATTCCGCGCCCAGAGTGCTGGAACACTCCGGCGTAAGCCTGTATTGGTTGAAGATCGGAGTACAGGTGGAAAACGAAGATCAGCTGTTGGATCTGATCGAGTCCAAAATGGGATCGACCTCAGGGCGATTGAATGGTGTAGATCGTTAGCCCATTCGAGTTCGGCACCAGCAGATAGCCATTCGACGCGTTCACATCGGTCAAGCCAAACTGGGTCCCAAATGGATATAACACGGGCGAGTTTGGATTGCTGGCATCCACAATCCAGAGGCTGCTCGGCCCGCCCGGATCGCTGGCCGGCGGATTGTTGACGATCGCGAATACGTCCGTGCCGATGGGCTGGACCACATAAGTGCCACTGGTCGGGATCTGGGTGGTTACATTTGCGATACCCACCGGGGCGTCCACGTTGCCGATGTTCATGGTGGAGAGCGTCAGGTTGCCGTTGATGTTGAAGTAGGAATCGCCCAGATTGCTGTAGCCGGCGGTATTTCCGGTCACCAGCAGCAGATCGAGGTCGTAACCGAATCCGGTGAATATGGCGGCGTTCGACACCACGACCGACTCGATTCCCTGCATGCCGGACGGGTTGCTGATATTGACGACGTCCAACGCAGCCTGTCCGCTGGTGCTGGCTCCGGTGGCAGTGGTGCTGGTGATATACGCGGTGTCGGGGTAATTGCCCGGTTGCAAGCCCAAAGCGTTTGGCATGAGGTTGAGACCGCTCGATCCCGGCCCGCTCGAGAGCACCGAAAGCAGAATGGGAAACAAGGTGCTGAAGTCGTACGAAACGAAGCTCCCATATTGCGCAGTGATGGAATTACCGCTGGTCTGGAGCTCACTCGTGCTGGCGAAACCCGTAGTTCCAACGAAGCTGAGACTGGACAAGTAGCTGTAAGAAAGGGCCTGCTGGGTCAGCAACACTGGATCGGTGGGATCGTCCACCGAGTAGACGGCGAAGCTCGGCGCGCTGCCCGGCCCCACGATATCCACGAGAATCGGCTCGGAAGTGGCGGTATTTAGCGCGCACTTGCCGCCATAGCCCACGCCGTCGATGGTCAGCTCCGTATCGCCAAATTCGCCGTCATAAACCGGCGCGGTCACGTCGCTGGTGTCGATGATGCTGATGTTATTGGGCCCGCAGACATAGGTGATGTTTCCATAGATCTGGAGAGTGCTGCTCGTGCCATTGAGATAAGTCACCTGTCCTACCGGCGTCAGGTAGGTGGGCGGCGCCGATCCGGATCCGGATACCGACACCATGGCGGAAGAGCTCAGGTATCCGCCGATGGTGAGCACCAGCGGATAATCGCCCGTTCCGAGCGAGGGCACCACGATGTCAGCCTGTGCCAGTCCCGCGAATCCGGCAGTCAGCCCCGCGAAATCCACCTTTGCGGTGACGCCGCCGATGGTGGCCGTCGCGGTTGCGGTAGCGGTGGCGATCGGGGAAACCGGAGCTGCGGTCCCATCGGGAACGGGGTTATTCACCGCGCCTGGTCCGCTGAAATAGACCACTAGAACGGCGCCGGAGGGCACCGGGTTGCTGTCGGAATTCGTGGAGTAGGATTGGTTGACCAAGTTTTGGGCTAGGGCGTGATTGCTGGCGTCCTGAAAAATCCCAGGCGCGCTGGGGACGACGGTTAGCTGGTAGGTCGCGCTGGTTCCTCCGTCGAGATCGACAGTAAGACTGGCGGTTCCGGCGGCGATACTGCTCGGCACCTGGAAGTTGATCTGGGTTTGGCTGACATACAACAGCGGGGCGGCCGTTGAATTGACGTAAACCGTCACTCCGGCCATGCTTTTGGGGAGCGGAAACGTGGTCGCCGACTGGGTGGAGTTCGCCAGATCCGATCCGAAAATCGAGGCCAGGGCGCCGGGCGCAACTCGGGGAGCGTAGCTGGCGGCGTCGGTAACCAGGTTAATGGTGGTTTGCGCTTGCGCCAGTGCCGAGAACGCGCAGAGGGCTACAAAGTTCAGAGCTGGAGATCTCATGCTGCAATAACGGGTTGACGGCTTCAGCCACGGATCCGTTTACGCCTGTTACCGTTTGATTAATAAACCGTAACCATTTCTGTAACCAGCCGTTGCGCTGTTATAATATGGCCGATGGCCGAAGTCCAAACTGCCAGTCCCATGAAGAAAATTATTCTCCTGCGCCCGCGCGGTTTTTGCGCCGGAGTAGTTCGGGCGATCGATGTGGTTAAGATCGTTCTCAACCTGTATGGCGCCCCTGTATACGTGCGTAAAGAGATCGTCCACAACCGGCACGTGGTGGATGAGCTGCGGCAGGCCGGCGCGATATTTGTCGAAGAACTGAGCGAAGTGCCCGAGGGAGCGCGCGTGATCTTCAGCGCGCACGGCGTATCTCCGGCAGTACGGCAGGAGGCTAAGGAGCGCAAGCTGCAAGTGATCGACGCCACCTGTCCGCTGGTCACCAAGGTCCATTTGGAAGCGGTGAAGTTTGCGCGCCAGGATTTCACCATTGTGCTGATCGGGCACGCCGGGCACGACGAAGTGATCGGAACCTTGGGCGAGGCGCCGCAATCCACCATTCTGGTTTCCTCGGTGGCGGATGTCGACCGGCTGGAGGTGAAGGATCCGACCAGGATTTCTTATCTCACCCAAACTACGCTTAGCCTGGACGAAACCAAGGACATTGTAGAGCGCTTGCAGGAGCGCTTCCCAGCTATTAAGGGTCCGAAAACCCAGGACATTTGCTATGCCACCGAAAACCGGCAGCTGGGCGTCAAGGCTGTTGTGCCTCTGACCGACGTGCTGTTGGTGGTGGGTTCGCAGAACAGCTCGAATTCGCGGCGTTTAGTGGAGGTTTGCCAGAACGAAGGCGTACCCGCCTATCTGGTGGATGACAGCACGGAAGTGAATCCGGCGTGGCTGGACGGCGCTAAGACGGTAGCGGTTACCGCCGGCGCATCGGCTCCGGAAAATCTGGTGCAGGAACTAATCCAATCGCTCGAGACGAAGTTTGCTTTTGACTACATGGAAGAGATGGAACTGAAGGAAGAAGATGTACGTTTCCATCTTCCCGCGGACCTGGAGCGATCGGCGCTGAAGCTGACTACCATCGCTTCCGTATGACCCCGAAGCTGCAAGTCGCCGGCACACTTGTAGAGGGGGCTGCGCGGGCCGCGCGCAAAACCACCGAGCATTTCGCGCTCACGCAAGATCAAGCTGGTTACTGGCCGGCGTTGCTCACCGCCGATACCACGCTCGAATCCGACTACGTTCTTCTGCAGCTCTGGCTGCATCCGCCCGAGAATGGCGTTTGGAATCCACCCACCCGCCCGTTGATCGATAAAGCCGTGCGATCGATCCTCGAGCGGCAATTGCCGGATGGCGGCTTCAACATTTATCCAAAGGGGCCCACGGATCTCAGCGCGACGGTGAAAGCGTATTTTGCCTTGAAGCTGGCTGGTTTGGACTATAACGATCTGCGGCTGACGCGGGCGCGAGAAATCATCCTTGCGCTGGGCGGCATCCAGGCGGCCAACAGCTACGTCAAGGTCAATCTAAGCCTGTTCGATCTGTTTCCGCGCGATCAGGCGCCTAGCATCCCTCCCGAGATGGTGCTGTTCGGCAACTTCATCTACGAGATGTCGTCGTGGACGCGCGCGATCGTCATTCCGCTGTCCATTGTGCATGCCTTCAACCCCCGGCGGCCAGTTCCGGCAGGCTTCGATCTTAAAGAGCTGTTCATCGCGGGTGGGAACGTCAGGGACGGGAACATGGGCTTTTTGCCCGACCGGGACAGCTTCACCTGGCGCAATGTTTTTCTGCGGCTCGACAAGGTTCTGAAGCTTTACGAAAAACACGGCTCCAAATCCATCCGCCAGCGCGCCATTCGCAAAGCCGGGAAATGGATGCTGGAGCACACGCAACATACGGATGGAGTCGCTGCCATTTATCCGCCCATGATGTACGTGATCATGGCGCTGGATCTGATGGGCTATGCGCGCGATTCTCCGGAACGCGTGGAAGCGCAGCGGCAGTTCGACCGGTTGATGGTGGACGACGTGGCGAGGGTGAGGAGCGCTTCTTCTTCCAGCCGTGTTTCTCGGTGGTTTGGGACACCGCCATCGCCGCCTTCGCGCTGGGCGAGGCCCCCGAACCCGCGCACGATGCGCTGCGCCGCTCGGCGGACTGGTTGTTGACCAAGGAAGTGCGCCGCAAAGGCGACTGGTCCGTGAAACGTCCGAAGACCGAGCCGTCGGGATGGTATTTCGAGTTCGCCAACGAATTTTATCCTGACATCGACGACACGGCAATGGTGCTGCTGGCCCTCAACCGCTCCAGCGCGTCACGCTCGGAAGACCAGCAAGCCTCCGAACACCGCGCCATTCGGTGGCTGTTCGACATGCAGTCGAAAGACGGAGGCTGGGCGGCTTTCGACGTGGATAACGATTGGCGGCCGCTGAGCTTCGTTCCGTTTGCCGATCACAATGCGATGCTCGATCCCACGTGTCCGGATATTACCGGGCGCGTGCTGGAGGCCTTGTGTGCGTACGGATACAATCGCTCGCACCCGGCGGTCGAAAAAGGCGTGCAATACCTGATTCGTTCGCAAGAAGAGGACGGCAGCTGGTACGGACGCTGGGGCGTGGATTACGTCTACGGCACGTTTCTTGCATTGCGAGGATTAGCGGCGGCGGGCGTGAGCGATCGCGAGGCCTACGTCCAGCGCGGCTTGGAGTGGGTGCGCTCCATTCAGAATTTCGATGGCGGTTGGGGCGAGAGCTGCGAGAGCTACCGGCTGAAGAGCTTTGTTCAAGCGCCGAGCACTCCTTCGCAGACGGCCTGGGCGGTACTCGCGCTGCTGGCGGGCGGCGATACCACCAGCTCCACGTTGAACGACGGCATTGAATATTTGATTCGAACCCAAAAGAGCGATGGAACGTGGGACGAAGAGCTAGCCACCGGGACCGGATTTCCGCAGGTCTTTTACCTGTGCTACCACTTGTACCGGAATTCCTTCCCGCTGCTGGCGCTGAACGCATTTCTGAAGATCAAGTCCGGATTGAACGGACATTGACGGTGTGAGGCCGACGCTGGTAACGGGAGCGACCGGTTTCCTGGGGTGGCACGTAGCCAACAAATTGCTTGCACGCGGGGAGAAAGTGCGGGCCTTGGTGAGAAACACGAGCAAAGTACGGGAACTGGGCGGGGAAGTGGTCACGGGCGATCTGCGCGATTCCGAATCGCTGGAGCGCGCTGTCGCGGGCTGCGCCGTGGTCTATCATGTGGCGGCGGATTATCGTCTGTGGGCCAAGGATCCCTCCGAGCTATATCGCTCCAACGTGGAAGGCACGCGGAATCTGTTGACGGCCGCGCGCGATGCCGGAGTAGAGCGGGTGGTTTATACCAGCACGGTGGGATGCATCGGCCTGCCTCGGGACCGCCCGGGCGACGAGGCCAGTCGAGGTTCATCTGGAACAGATGGCGGGCGCCTATAAGCGATCGAAGTTTCAAGCCGAGCAAGTCGCCATGGAATTTGCGCGCGCCGGGCTTCCGGTGGTGATTGTGAATCCAACGGCGCCGGTCGGCGATCACGATTTCAAGCCGACGCCCACCGGTAAGATTGTCGTCGATTACTTGAAGGGCGATTTGCCGGCTTTCGTCGACACCGGACTGAACCTGGTGGATGTGGAAGACACCGCCGAGGGCCATCTGCTGGCTTGCGAGCGCGGTAAGAGCGGGGAGCGCTATATCCTGGGGTGCGAGAATCTGACGCTGCAGCAGATCCTGGCGCGTCTGGCGGCGATCAGCGGAGGAAAAGCTCCGCGCTGGCGCATTCCGTATGCGGTGGCGTACGCCGCGGGCCTGGCGAGCACCGGCTGGGCCAACCTGACCGGCCATGAGCCACGGGCGCCGATCGACGCGGTGAAGATGGCGCGCAAGAAAATGTTCGTTTCGCTCGACAAGGCGAAGCGCGACTTGGGATTTAATCCGCGGCCCGTCGATGGCGCGCTGAAACGCGCGGTCGATTGGTTCAAAGCAAACGGTTACGTGTAATTGCTCGTATTTGTGGCCGCCGAGCGCCGCGAGTTGGAAGGTTTGCTCGGCCATGTTGCTGAGGTTACGAAGCCCGGATTGGCCGCTGGATTTCGCGCGAATGGGCCGGCTGAATGGGACGCCGGTGGCGATGGTCGCGAACGGTCCGGGACCGAAATTGGCGGGCGAAGCGGTGGATGTGGTGAAAGAGCACCAGAAGATGGATAGTCTGATCAGCATCGGGTTTTGTGGAGGATTGCAGCCGTCGTTAGGCGCTTGCGATATTTTTGTCGCAACGGAAGTGGTGGGCGTTGGACCGGCGCTTGCGGCATCGAATCCCCGGCAGTTCAAAACGGGGAAACTTCTCTCGATCGATCGCGTGGTATCCACAGCCGCCGAAAAAGCCGCGTTAGCCGAGACTGCGCGACGCCGTCGAGATGGAAGCAGCCGCGGTGGCTACGCGCGCCCGCGAGTGGAATGTTCCGTTTTATGCGGTTCGCGTAGTTACTGACACATGGGATGAAACTTTTCCGCTGGAGTTTAATCGGATGAGGAGTAAGGACGGGCGATTCAGCCGCGCGAGGATCCTGGGGGCCGCTCTGCGGAGGCCTCTGGCGGTATTTCCAGGGCTGATGAAGCTGAACCGCACAACGAAACGCGCCGCTCGAGCGCTGGGAGACTTTCTTGCCGACTCTCGATTCTGATGTAGTGGCCGCGCCACCCGCCGTGCTCCCGATGATGCGAGCCGCGGTTTACACCGGCGACAGCAGAGTGTCCGTGGAACAGATTCCCACACCTGCCATCGGGCCGGGCGAACTCCTGATTCAAGTGGAGAGCTGCGGCATCTGCCATACCGATCTCAAGAAAATCGAATACAATCTGCTTGCCCCGCCGAGAATCTTCGGCCATGAGACCGCGGGAGTGGTGGCCGCGACCGGCGCGGGCGTGCGTGGATTCTCAGCCGGCGATCGCGTCATCGTATTCCATCACATCCCCTGCCAGGAATGCTTCTATTGCCGCCATAAGCTCTATGCGCAGTGCCCGGTCTATAAAAAGGTGGGCGTTACGGCAGGCTATGAGCCGGCCGGCGGAGGCTTCTCGCAATATGTGCGCGTTATGGATTGGATCGCGCGGCGCGGGGTGGAAAAGATCCCGGACGGCGTGTCCTATGATCGCGCGTGCTTTGTCGAGCCTGTGAATACCTGCCTGAAGGGCGTGGTCCAGTTGGACCCTCAACCCGAGGACGTGGTCATTATCCTGGGCCAAGGGCCGATCGGTCTTCTGTTCACCATGCTCGTCAAACGGTCCGGCGCCACCATGGTTGCCACCGACACGATGCCTTACCGCCGCGAATTGGCCCTGCGCTTTGGTGCGGCGGCGGCGCTGGATCCGCGCGATCCGGAGCTCGCGGAGCGGATCATGGAAATGACTGGCGGTCGCGGGGCCGATGCGGTGATCGTGGCTGCGTCCGCGCCTGGAATCGTGGAGCAGGCGGTCCGGTATTCGCGGCCGGGCAGCCGGATTCTGCTGTTCGCCCAAACTTCGCATCAGGAGCGCGTGGAACTGTCCGGCGCCGACATTTGCGTGGGGGAGCGCGCCATTTTTGGCTCCTACAGCGCCTCAGTCGATCTTCAGAAACAGTCCGCCGACCTGGTTTTCAGCGGCGCATTGCCGGTAGAGGACTTGATTTCACATCGGTTTCCGCTCGACCGACATCCGGGCCGGAATCGAGTTGGCATTGCATCCGGAGCCTAAATCGTTGAAAATTATAGTGCAGCCCCAGAGGTGGTCTTGAGTGAAAAAGGCGTGGTCTTGAGTGGAGAAGTCGAAGCCGTGGTATTAAGCGAAAACCAGCAGATGAAAGCCGCCGTGCTGTATGGCAAAGAAGACTTGCAGATTGAGTCCGTAGCCGTACCAAGCATCGGAGATGGCGACGTACTGGTACGCGTGCAAGCGGCGCTAACCTGCGGCACTGATGTTAAGGTGTTCCGGCGAGGTTATCACGCCCGCATGATCGTTCCGCCGGCGCTGTTCGGGCATGAATTGGCTGGCGATATCGTGGCCATGGGCAAGGACGTTCGGGGATTTCAGGTCGGCCAGCGTGTGGTTGCGGCGAATTCCGCCCCCTGCCTGGAGTGCTTTTATTGCCAAGCGCGGCAGCGAAAATCTGTGCGAGGATCTGCTGTTCAACAACGGCGCTTACGCGGAATACATTCGCATTCCGGCGCGCATTGTCGAGCGGAATATGTACGAAATTCCGGCCCATGTTACTTATCAGGACGCTGCTCTGGTTGAGCCGCTGGCCTGCGTGCTGCGAGGACTTGACGATACACCGGTGCGCGCCGGCGACACCGTGGCGGTGATCGGCCTGGGGCCCATTGGCCTGATGTTCGTCCGGCTGGCCAAAGCATACGGGGCGCGGGTGATCGCGCTGGGCCGCCGCAAGACGCAATTGGATCGCGCCTCTGCCATGGGCGCGGATGAGCTGGTTATTTCGGGCGACCCCGGCGAAACGGTGGAAAAGGTTCGCGCATCTAACCGGCGGCCGCGGAGCCGATATGGCCATCGAGGCGGTAGGCATTCCGGAAGTTTGGGAGACAGCCGCAAAATCCCTGCGCCGCGGAGGCACCGTCAATTTCTTCGGCGGTTGTCCCAACGACAGCCGCATTCAGCTGGACACCCAGTGGCTGCACTATTCGGAAATCACCTGCAAAGCGAGTTTCCATCACACGCCGGCGCACATCCGCAAAGCCCTGGATTTCGTGAGCCGCGGCGTGATCACCGCGCGCGACTTCGTCAACCGCGTGGAACCACTGACGAACCTGCTGGAAGTGATGCGGCACTTGATGAGCCACAACGGTCACATGAAGACCGCGATCATACCGTAGTGTCCGAGCAAGCACTGCTTCTCGCGCCGAAGGATTATGTTAACTCGGCCGAGGCGCTCGGCGGTACCTATACAAAAGTCCGAGGCCGAACACTACACGCGTTGGCTCGCGACCCATCATTACGAGAATTTCCACGTCGTCAGTTTTCTTCTGCCGAAGCGCCTGCATCAGGACTTCTACAACGTCTATGCGTTCTGCCGCTGGGCTGACGATTTGGGCGACGAGATCGGCGACACGGCCGAAAGCCTGCGCCTGCTGGCCTGGTGGCGCGAAGAGTTGGATGCGATGTACGCCGGACGCACGCAGCATCCGGTGTTCGTTGCTCTGGAAGGCACGGTCCACAAGTACGAGCTGCCAAAGCAGCTTTTCTCGGATTTGATCAGCGCCTTTGAGCAGGACCAGCGGATCACTCGTTATGCCGATTGGGCCGAGCTGTTCGGCTATTGCCGGTGCTCGGCGAATCCGGTGGGGCGTCTGGTGCTGCGGCTCTGTGGATACTCCGATGACGAGCGCGATCGCATGTCGGACGCCACCTGCACCGCGCTGCAGCTCGCCAATTTCTGGCAGGATGTGATCGTGGATCTGGAAAAAGATCGAGTGTATTTGCCGCTCGACGTTTTGGAGCGGCATGGCTACACGCGTAGAGGATTTGCGCGCGGGCACGTTCAACGCCGCGTTTCAAGGCGTGATGCGCGACGCGATCGATGTGGCTCGCAAGCTATTTCTCGAAGGCCTCCCGCTGGTGAAAACGGTCGACCGGCGCCTGGGGTTCGACCTGGAGCTGTTCAGCCGAGGCGGCATGCGGGTGCTCGAAAAGATCGAACGGCAAAACTACAATGTATTGGCGCGGCGTCCGGCGATTTCCAAGTTCGAGCGCGTGCAACTGCTGGTTGGGAGCCTGTGGAGCGCTCTGTAGACTTGGAGGCGTCCTACGCCTTCTCGCGCCGCATTGCCCGCACGCGCGCTCGAAATTTCTATTATTCTTTTCTCCTTCTCTCGCGCGAACAGCGTGACGCCATGTGCGCCATTTACGCGTTCATGCGCTATTGCGACGACATCAGCGAGGGTGAAGGCGCGTCGCGTGAAGCCATCGAGCGCTGGCGGCGCGATCTGGATCTCGCGCTCGAAGGCCAGTACGGTGAAAACCTGCTCTGGCCGGCGTTTCACGATACAGTCCAGCGCTATCGCATCCCGCCCGAGTATTTCTACCAGATGATCGATGGCGTCAGCTCGGACCTCGAGCCCCGGCAGATGGAGACTTTCGAAGAGCTGTACCGCTACTGCTACCAGGTGGCGAGCGTGGTTGGACTGACGATCATTCACATCTTCGGGTTTGATTCTCCGGATGCACTGTTACTTGCCGAGAAATGCGGAATTGCGTTTCAGTTGACCAACATCCTGCGCGACGTGCGCGAGGATCAGCAGAACGGCCGCGTTTATCTCCCTTTGGAAGACATTCGCAGATTCGGTTCCGACCTGGCCACGCATGACGAGCGATTTGTGCGGCTGATGAGTTTCGAGGCCGCGCGGGCGCGCGGTTATTACGACGACTCGCGGCCCCTGATCGCGCTGGTGCACCCGCGCAGCCGGCCGTCGCTGTGGGCCTTGATCGAGATTTACCGGCGTCTTCTTGCCCGGATCGAGCGGTCCAACTTCGATGTGCTGGAGAAGCGTATTCGCGTTCCGACTTGGGAGAAATTGAGCATTTTGGCCAGCGCCGCGCTGCGATAGCATGAATCTGTGATCAAAAAAGTGCAGCTCGCGCTTCTTTTGGCGACGTGCGGATTCGCCCATACGGCCCTCGCGCAGAACGCCGACGACTACCGAGGCGGTTGGCGAACGGAACAAGGCGAAGCGCACACCTATGAGTTCTCCATCCGCGGCGACAAGGTGCGCGGCATCTACTGCACCTATTGCGCGGATGCCACCACGCTGGCTTTTGTCGACGGCACGTTGGGACCCGATGGCATGGCCTTCACGGTCACGCATGTGAAAGCGGATGGCAGCACCGCGTATCGGGACGCTGAGACGGCCAGGTTCGATGGTGGCCATCTGATGGTGAGCGGCAAGAGCAATGAGCCGCAAGTTCGAGCGCAGCCTCATCAAAGATCCCCGTGGACCCGACCCGCTGCCGATCATTGTTTCCAGGCTCCCCAAGGGTCCTCCAGTTCCCGCCGTCGCAATAAACCAGCAGGGTGTGGGCGCACCCGCGCCGCGCTATATTCAGCCCGGACCCTGGAAATCAACCTTGACCGAGAAAGACGTGATCGGAGTTTGGCTGGGCTTCGGCGTAGGCGCGCCCAAGCAGTACTTCATCATTCGCAAGGTTGGCGACAAGCTACGCGGAATGGTCTGCGGAACTTGCGACAACACTTACACGATGGCCGCGCTGGATGACTTCGAGATCCAGGGTGACGTACTGAAATTCAACATCCTGCATGAAGACTGGGGCGATGGCGAGCTGCCGACGTTCTATAAACACGTCACCGCTCATGTCGGATGGAATGAGATGCGCTGCACTACCGCCGTGGACCATCAGCCGCCGCCACCTGCCCGGCCCAGGCCGCCCGGCTTTGTCCCCGGGTTCTCACTCGACCGGGCCCGATTGCGATTGACGCCACAGCCGGCAACCGCTGGCCTCAGTGGCCGCCGCAAAATACTTCGCTACCTCAGTAACGCCTTATTTAGCCGGTCCTCCGCGAGCCGGCGGAGGTGGGAGTGTGCCGCCCTCGGCCAGGATCTTCATATTCCCGAGCGCCCGCGTGAACATCGTCGTCCTTTGTGCAATGTCCTTCTCTCGCGCGGCGGCGTCGGGCAGACCCGAGTTGTCAAACATCAACGTGTATACCAGCTTCGATGTGGTAGCCGTTACCGGCCTCGCCTCCAGCGTGCCGTGGTAGAGATTGTACGGTCGGCCTTCCCTCACCGGCTGCGTGTAGGTGTAGGAGAGTTCCGTCTTGCCTACCAGAATCTCGTTGCCGATAGACCGCATCGGTGCCGACTTCGTCGTCCTTGCCCGACGTGATGGTGCACGGGATCTGAAACCACTCTCCGATATCGCAATACTTGCCGATACGCTTCCACACTTCGGCGGCCGGGCGGTTGACCATGATCTCCATGGGAATCGAAACGTAGTTCGGATTCGGCACCGCCAGGGGCGCGGGGGCAGGCGGCTGCGAGCTGGCCACGTTCGCCATGCTAGACGAATCGCGAATGCAACGGCGACAACTATCTTAAGAGTGTGATTTCCCATGGGTCTTAGCATACATGAGTTTCACCCAAGCGAACTTATGAGGCCGATCCGTGGCATATAATCTTCACATCATGAATCGGATGGTCCCTTGTGCTGGCCCTCTGCGCGACAGCCGCGTACGCACAAAGCGCTGGGACCATCACCGGCACCGTAGTCGATTCCGACGGCGAGGCAGTCGCAAACGCTCAGGTTCAGGCCACCAACAGGAGCACAAAAATGGTTTACAAAACCGCCGGTTCCGCGCAGGGCCACTACACGCTGGCAACGCTGCCGCGCAGGCGCCTACGATGTCTCGATCACCGCTCCGGGATTCTACGCGAACAACCGGCAAAACGTGTCGGTCGGCGCGACGGAACCGCTGCGCCTGGATGTTCGCCTGCTCGAATACCAGTTGGGCACTCTGGGCGACGGCCGGGAATTCAGAGCGCAGCTCACCAGTCCGCATCCGGCGCCATCCGGGCCAACGCCGCGAACCGCCGATGGCAAGCCCGACCTCTCTGGCGTCTGGTTCGCGCAAAGAACCGTGGACGCCGGCAAGCCGGAGCCTCTGCCTTGGGCCGAAGCGCTGCTCAAGGAACGCGCCGCGAACAACTCCAAGGACGCTCCCGGAGCGCATTGCCTGCCGCGAGGCATCACCAACGCGGGGGCTCTGTTTCCCTACAAACTGGTTCAAACGCCCAGCCTGCTGGTGATGCTTTTCGAGGATGACATCCCGAGCCATCGCCAGGTTTTCTTGGATGGACGCGGTCATCCCAAGGATCCGAATCCAATGTGGATGGGACATTCCATCGGGCATTGGGAAGGCGACACGCTGGTGATCGACAGCGTTGGCTTCGACGATCGATCCTGGCTCGATACCGCGGGTCATCCGCACACCGAAATGATGCACGTAATCGAGCGCTTTCGCCGGCCCGATCTGGGACATCTCGAAATCGAGTTCACGATCGACGATCCGGGAGCGTATGCGAAGCCCTGGAAAATCATGCGAGCTTCGGAGCTCGATGCCGGCGACGACATCGGCGAGTATGTCTGCACCGAGAACGAAAAAGATGTCGGACATATGGTCGGGAAATGAGGAACACTGATGAGATTCTGCTTGTTTTTCGTCATTGCTTCGATTGCCGCGTTCGCGGCCGACGATCCTTACGCCGCCGAGCTTTTTCAAAAACATTGCGCCTCCTGCCATAATTCCGAGGCCGGAGCCGGCGGGCGCGTTCCGCAGATTTCCGCGCTGAAATCCATGACGCCCGCGGCCATTCAGAAGACGCTGGAGAGCGGCGTCATGAAACCGCAGGCGGCGCCGCTTTCGCCCGGACGAACGCCAGAGAATCGCAAGCTTTCTGGGAACAGCGGTAACCCTGGAACGCAAGCGCGACGAAATCGCGAATCTGTGTCCGGCGGGCGCGGCGCCTGGCGAAAGTGCTGCCTGGGCCAGTTGGGGAGGCGGTCTCGCCAATACCAGGTTCCAATCGGCGAAAGACGCGGGGCTCAGCGCCGAAGACCTGCCCCGGCTGAAACTGAAATGGGCATTCGCATTCCCGGACACGTCCACCATGCGTTCGCAGCCCGCCGTCTATCGGGGCAGAGTATTCGCGGGCGGGCAGGACGGCACGGTCTACGCTCTCGATATGAAGACCGGTTGCGTGTACTGGTCCACCACTGTGCAGTCCCAGGTGCGATCGGGCATCACGGTTGGAGAGGCCGGCGGCAATCCAGCGCTGTTCTTCGGCGATTCCGCCGGGTTCGTCTACGCGCTGGACGCAACGTCCGGGAAGCAGTTGTGGAAGGAGCGCGCCGACCAGCATCCGGCATCCACGGTGACCGCGACGCCGGTGTATTACAAGGATCGCCTGTATGTCGGGTCCGCCTCTCGCGAAGAATCTCTGTCGGTTTCTCCCGGTTATCTGTGCTGCACGTTCCGAGGCAGCGAGTCGGCTCTGGATGCCGCCACGGGAAAAGTTTTGTGGAAGACCTACACCATCGGCGAAGTTGCCAAGGCGCGGCCGAAGACCCGGCAACGGCGCCACAGCCTGGGGGCCTTCGGGCGTCGGCGTCTGGACCGCGCCGGTGCTCGACGCCGATCGCGACACCATGTATGTGACCACCGGCGACAATTACTCCGATCCGCCGACCGCGCTGAGCGATGCGCTGCTCGCTTTGCGCATGTCCACCGGCGAAATTCTGTGGTCCAAGCAATTCACGGCGAAAGACGCGTGGAACAGTTCCTGCCAGCTTCAAGGCAAAGTGAATTGCCCCGATTCGGAGGGTCCCGATTTCGATTTCGCGTCCTCGGCCATTCTGGTTTCGCTTCCCAACTCCAAGCGAGCGCTCTTGCTGGGGCAGAAGTCGGCCGTGATCTATGCCGTCGATCCGGACCGGCGCGGCCAGATCTTATGGCAAGCGCGCATCGGCGAAGGCGGCACGGTGGGTGGCATCGAGTGGGGCTCGGCCACCGACGGGCGCAATGTGTACGTGGCTCTTTCCGACATCCGTTTCGAAGTGGACCGCAAGCCCGGCGAGCAATGATCGCGCGTACAATCTGGACCCGAACAAGGGCGGCGGATTGTTCGCGTTTCGCATCGACAACGGCGAACGCATGTGGCAGACTCCGCCGCCTGGCTGTGGCGATCGGCGGCCTTGCAGTCCCGCGCAATCGGCGGCCGTGACGGCGATTCCCGGCGTGGTGTGGTCCGGCGCGGCGGATGGCCATCTGCGCGGCTATTCATCTTCCGACGGCAAAATCATTTGGGACTACGATACGGCCCACGAGTATCAAACGGTGAACGGTGTCTCAGGCCGCGGCGGAGCGATGGACGTGGCAGGCCCGGTGGTCGCCGGCGGAATGCTGTTCGCCGTCTCCGGCTACCCGGCGCGGGGTGGTCTCCCGGGCAATGTCTTGCTGGCTTTCGGGCTGGATTCGGAGGCGGGCAAATGAAACTTCAGATTCTCGCCGCTCTGCTCCTACCATCTGGTTTGTGGGCCGCTGGCTGCGGGCTGATGGTCCCGGACGCCACTGACGCCGTCGCCGCCGCGCCCGATCATCACAAAGTCATTTTGGAGAACGACGCTGTGCGGGTTCTGGAAGCGCGGGTCCCGCTGCACAGCCACGAACCACCGCACCAGCACCCCTGGCCCAGCGTATTCTTCGAGCAGACCTCCGGGCCCAGCGAGCCTTGGAAAAGCGTCAACATCAGATGGTCCGAGGGAGGACCCAGCAAGGGATTCGAGAGCAGCGATCGCGACCGGCACAATCTCCTGGTCGAGATCAAGAGCGCCGACTGCCGGCCCGCGCCCGCCGTGGACTTACCCGCCACCGATGCCGTCAAGATTCATGATCCGAATCTCACCGTGGTCCTTGAAAACGACTACGTGCGCGTGCTGAGCGTCCGCATCCCACCCGGCGGCAAGGAGCCCTGGCACACGCACACTTGGCCGGCTGTGGTGGTGTATTTCAGCTTGCCTCCCTCCCAACGGTTTTTGAAAGATGGTACGAAAACAACTCGGCCGGAGCTGAAAGAACTGCAAGTGAGCTACGATCCCGCGAGCCAGCCGCTGCACTCGGTGGAAAATCTGGGCGCCGTTCCGTATCAGGCGTACCGCGTGGAGCTCAAGCCGACGACTGCTACTCCACGTGCCCGCTAATCCACTTCTCGAGCAGCGCCGCAATTTCCAGACTGTTTTTCTCGATCATGAGCATGTGACCGTTGCCGTGAATCCCTTGCTCTTCCAGACGCATGTGAGTATTCGCGACGCCGGCTTGGGCCAGAAATCCGGCGGTGCAGTGATCGTAGGGCGCGTGGTAGGATGCCTCGGCGGTAACCACCAGAACCGGAATGCCCTGCAAGTTCACGAGGCGGCGCGGCGGGTCGGCCTGTTTCCAGCAGCGCACTAAATCCGGAGCATCTGGTTTCGATTGCTGGACGATCGCCAGTTCCGCGGCGCTCTTCACCGGCGGAGCGTAGGTGATTGGGATATCTGTCAGGCCCCAAGCCCGGTTTTTGTCCTCGTCGAAAACAGCATCGCGGAAGGGCGGTCCATTCGGCTCCATGGCGACGATAGCCTTCACCGCTTTCGGCCGCGCATCAGCTATGAGCCAGCCGAATGCTCCGGACTGCGAATGCGTAATCAGAATCGCCGGTCCGATCTTGTCAAGCAGCGCCGCGCCGTCAGCCTGCACCAGCGTCTGGGTTTCCACGGCGTTCTCCAACCCCTCAACCTGGGTCGCGTAGAAGGCATCGAAGACCGGATCGCCCTGGCGGCCTTTCTTATCGCCATCTCCCGGCCATTGCGTGTGCTTTCTGGCCTGTGGCCAGAGGTGCGCGATTTCCGGCGCAGTGAACCGTTGCGCCACCCAGTCTGGCGACCTCATCTGCAACGGACCATTTACGGCAGGATGCCAGGGCGATCGCCCGCGCGCCGGTTGATCCACCAGATAAACCACGTACCCTTGCTCCAGAAAATAATCCGCCCATCCCGCGCGGCCATCCGGCGTCCCCATCCAGTTGGTAGCGGTTTGCCCGGCGCCATGAATCAGCACCAGCGGATATTTTTGGACCACGTGCTGCGGACGAAGAACCTCGACATACATCTGACCCGCCATCACTTCATTCGCCGCCTGGCCGGTGTACTTGCCGCCAACGTAGAAATAATCTCGCGTTGAAAACGTATGCTGGCCGAAGGCCGGCGCGATCCACGCGATGAGAGCAAGAGCGAGAGTGACTGGCCGCATCATCCTCACGCGTCCGTTACTTCACCATGTGGGCGCGGTCCTTCTCGTTTTGAGTGCAGAACATCTCAAAGATATCGTTGTTTGGAATCAGATCGTACCCAATGTTGACCGAGAACTTCCGCGTGTACATCGCGGGATCGTCAAAGGTCAGCTCGGTATCCAGATGTCCGAAATCGCGCCGGTGGTAGCGCTCCGTCACGTGCATTGCTTCGCTGCGGGGATGCCCACTCCCGTCGATCGGCGTGCGGTCGTTGAACCCCCGCGTCTCGATGACAAACGTGTCGCCTTCCCAGCGTCCGACCGAATATCCGAGGTATGCCGGAAATTCCCACGTGGCGGGAAATTGACGGTCATCCACAAAAACCTGGCGGTGCAGGCCGTCCACCTCGTACAGAATCATCGTCTCCTTGGGCGCCTGAACAATCTTAAATGGCTCAGCCAGCAGCCCGGCCACGGGCCAGCCATACTCGCCGTGGCAAACGTTGTCAGTACGCTGCGCGGCAGCCCGCCGCTTCATCGCCGCCTCTCCTGCGGGCGTTAGAATGGACTCTCCGCGCTTCAAATCAAGCAGGATGTTGAGCCCGTACTTGTGCACCACTTCGAGTTCCATGCCCAGCAGCGCGGATCGAGATTCCTTCTCGTAGGCGGGACCGAGAATGCGTTTGAATTCCGCGGCCGAAGTGCGCTCGTGCTGCCAGACGCCCGTTAGATCCGGCTTGCCGCTGGCGTCGCGTGGCGCAGGCGCCGAGAGATCCGGCTTTCCATCTTTCAGCCGGGGCGTGCCCGGCGGCGAGTAGTTCAGCCACTGCGCGTAAGCGCCCGGCAGGAGAACAGCCGCCATGAGCAGCGCGCGAAACATCATTTTCGGATAATCCAAGACTGATTCTATGGAACGCCCAGACGCTCTGCAACTCCGTCTGTGATACGTTAGTCCAATTGTTCCCCGAGGGGACAATTCCATGCGAATCTTTCAGCAGACATATCCCGCGCTGGCGGTGGGAATCCTGACGTTTACCGGCGCGACCTGGCTCTCCGCGCAAAAGACCGCGAAGCCGCTGAACGTCGACGCCCCCGTGAACGTAAATGCAAAGGTCCTGCGCGACGCCGGGAGCGTTTCGAACGATGCCTTGCCGGACTCCTGGCTGAGCTACGGGCGCAACCAGAGCGAGACCCGCTACAGCACACTCAAGCAGATCAACGATACCAACGCCAAGCGCTTGGGTTTGGCCTGGACCTACGCGGTGGGCGCGGGCGGCGGCAATCAGGAAGGTACGCCGCTCATTTGGGACAACAAGCTCTACGGCATCACCACTTGGAGCGTCGTGTACGCCCTCGACGCCAAGACCGGCAAGGAATTGTGGCGCTGGGATCCGGAAGTGAACCAGATCGCGGTGCGTCCCAAGATCTGCTGCGGCACCGTGAATCGCGGCGTCGCGCTCTATAACGGCACGATCATTGCGCCCGTCATCGATGGCCGGCTAGTCTCACTCAACGCGCTCACCGGTAAGCCGCTGTGGGAAGCGCGCGTCGCTTATCCGCAGGATTGGTACACGCTCACCATGGCCCCGCGCATCGCGGGCGACAAGGTAATCATTGGGGCGTCCGGAGGCGACAAGTGGACGCGCGGTTTCTTCGCCGCCTTTGACGTCAAAACCGGCCACTCCGCCTGGAAGTTCTACACGGTTCCCGGCAATCCCGAACTGCCGCCGGAGAACGACGCCATGAAGGCCGCGCTCAAAACCTGGGGTGGCGACTTTTGGACCAAAGGCGGCGGCGGCGCTGTTTGGGATGGCTTCGCCTACGACCCAGACGCGAATATGGTCTATGTGGGCACCGGCAACGCCGAGCCGTGGCACCAGAAATTCCGTGGCGCGCAGAACGTCGACAACCTTTATACCTGTTCCATCCTGGCCGTCGATCTTGCCTCCGGACAGCTCAAGTGGTACTTCCAGACCACGCCCAACGACAACTGGGATTACGACAGCGTTCAGCAACTCATGCTGCTGAATCTGACTATCAACGGTAAACCGCGCAAGGTAATCACGCAGGCATCGAAGAACGGATTCTTCTGGGTGCTGGACCGCATTACGGGCGAGTTCATTTCCGGCGCGCCTTTCGTGAAGACTACGTGGGCGCTCGGGCTGGACCCCAAAGGCCGGCCGATCGTGAATCCGGCCGCTTATTACGATAAAGACCCGATCTCGCTGTTCCCCACCGGCGGCGGCGCGCACAACTGGTCGCCCATGTCTTACAGTCCCGCCACTGGCTGGGTCTACATCCCTGTCTTCTTGCAGCCGTTTACTTATGCGGCGGCCGACGATGTCAAGCCGAACGGCAACGGCTATAGCAGGGGAAGCGTCGACCCGAAGCTAATCGATAGTCCGGCAATTGGGCCGCCCACGGCTGAAGGCATGCGCGGTGCGCTTGAGGCGTGGGATCCGGTGAACCAGAAGCTGGTTTGGCGTATCGAAGGCGGTGGCGGCATCGGCGGCGGAACCGTGGCCACGGCCGGCAACCTGGTGTTCGAAGTGATCAACGACGGCCGTTTCCGTGCGGTGACAGCCGATAAGGGCGAAATCCTGTATGAGATCAAGACCGGACGCACGGGCATGGCGCCCCCCGTCACGTATGCGGTAGACGGCCAGCAGTACGTGGCTTTCCAGGGCGGCCTGGGCCGTGCGGCCACAACCGACGGCCCAAACGAAGCCAAAGTGGACAACCCTCCTATAATGTTCGTGTTTGCGCTGGACGGGACCGCCGAGTTGCCCAAGCCAGCCCCGCCGCCACCGCCGAACCGTCCCCAACCGGTGGCTCCGGAGAAAGAACCTTAGGGGGAGCCTAAAAGGCTAATGTAACCAAAGGCGTCCGGAAGTATACTTTAAAGGGGAGAACTCCGTTTGTCTCCAACGCGTAGGACATTTCTGAAGGCCACCACAGCCGGCTTGGCGCTGGCTCCCTACACGTTTGCCCAAAGCGCGACTATTTCCACCGCGCAACTGGGAGAGAACCTCCATCAGCTCAGCGGCTCCGGCTGCAACATCTTAGTGCACACCGGAACCGATGGCGTCGTGATGGTGGATGGCGGACTTGCGCAGAACGCCGCGGCCTTGGCGCAGGTGGTGGCGGGTCTTTCCAAGGGCGGTCCTGCCAAGGGCGGTCCGGTTCGGACGCTCTTCAATACACACTGGCATCCCGAACAGACCGGCTCCAATCTATCGCTCGGGACGGCTGGCGCAACGATTATTGCCCAGGAGAACACGCGTCTGTGGCTGCAGCAAAACATCACGTGGCCCTGGAACGGACAGAAATTCAACAAGTTTCCTAAGATCGCCCGGCCGAACAAGACCTTTTACGACAAAGGCGCGCTGGATTCCGGAATCCGCTACGGCTATATCTCCGATGCCGCGCACACCGACGGCGATCTGTACGTCTACTTTCCCCAGCAGAATGTCCTGGCGGTGGGCGACGCCGCTTACGGCAAAGGCTGGCCCGTGGTGGATTGGTGGACTGGCGGCTGGATTGGCGGCATTGTCGGCGGCTTGCAACGGATACAGAGCATTGCAAACAAGGATACGAAGATCATCCCGGCGCAAGGGCCCGCGCTTAGTTCGGCCGACATTGCGGCGCAGCTCGAAATGTACGGGACCATTTACGACCGTCTGAATCAGATGCTGAACAAAGGGCACAGCCCGTCGGAAGGCGTCGCGGCCAAGCCTGCCAAAGAATACGAAGCCAAAATGGGGAACCCGGACGAATTCATTCGCCGCTCTTTCGAAAGTCTGTGGGCATATCTTTCACCGGACGCATAATGAAAAAACACAAAAACTACGGTCAACCACTCCCTGACGGTCGCGGCTCGGCAACGCTACTGAGCCGCGCGCGTGAGCAAGCGGTTTTGGCCCTGGTCATTGCCATTGCCTGCCTGGCTTCCACTGCACGGGCGCAGGATGCGGCCGACGCCCAGCTAGCCACCGTCAAGCAATACTGCTCGGGTTGCCATAGCGACAAAGCCAAGATGGGCGGCTTTAGCTTCCAGGGCGTCGTTTCTACAGCAAATCTGGCCGAGAGCGTGGCCAAGGACCCCGAACTTTTCGAGAAGGCAGTGCGCAAGCTGCGCGGCCGCGTGATGCCGCCTCCGGGCGCCAAGCAGCCGGACGCCAAAACGGTGGATTCGCTGGTGGCATGGCTCGAAGATTCGCTCGACAAGCTTCCCAACCCCCGCCACATAACCGACGGCCAGCTGCTGCATCGGTTGAATCGCAAGGAATACGAGAACGCGGTCCGCGACCTGCTTTTGGTTGACGTGAACGGCGCCGACCTGCTGCCGCCGGACGACAGCGCGCAGGGCTTCGACAACATCGCGTCGGCCTTGCAGGTTTCGCCGTCGTTCATTGAGCAATACGTCCACGCCGCCCATAACGTCGCTCTAGCGGCGCTCGGCAAGCGCGACACTCGTCCGCAGGGCTGGACGTTCCGCTCGTCCCCCGGCAGGCAGCTCACGCACGTTCCCGGATTACCGCTTGGAACACGCGGCGGCATTCTCGCGAAAGTGGATCTCCCCGCCGACGGCCAATACAAAATCAACATCGCCGACATGGCCGGCCACATCTGGGGCAACGGCATGGAGTACGAGAACCCGCTGGTCGTCACGGTGGATAACAAAATCGTCTATCAAACGGTGGTCGGCGGCGAAGAAGACATGAAGCTCTACGATCAGGTGCAGAGTGGCGCTATAGATCGCCTGAACGCCCGCCTGAAGAACATCAAGTTCGATGCCACCGCCGGTCCGCACAACATCGGCGTCACCTTCCGGCGCCAGAGTTTCGCCGAATCCGACGATCAGTTGCAGATCTTTGCTCCGGGCGGCGGTCAGGATCGTTCCTACCGCGTAAGTTCGTTCCAGCTTCTGGGTCCCTTCGATGTGAGCGGCCTAAGTTCTACGCCCAGCCGCGACCGCATCTTCACCTGCGACCCGGCCAAGGACAAAAACAAAACTCCAGAAGCGTGCGCCAAACAGATTTTCTCGACCCTGGCGAAGCGGGCCTATCGTCGTCCCGTAACGAATGACGACATCGCGGAACTCATGCAGTACTACGCCGACGGAGTGAAAGACGGTGGTTTCGAGGGTGGCATTCGCTCGGGGATCACGGGAATGCTCGCGAGCCCCTTCTTCCTGTATCGCGGCGAGCGCGTCCCTGCAGGCTTGGCGCCGGGCGAGAAGTACGCGATCACCGATCTCGAACTTGCATCGAAGCTTTCGTTCTTCCTGTGGAACTCCATTCCCGACGATCAACTGCTCGATGTGGCCAGCAAGAACAAACTCAGCGATCCTGTCACGCTCAACCAGCAGGTCCGCCGCATGCTGGCCGATCCGCGATCCAAGACGCTGGCGAGCGATTTCGTATTCCAGTGGCTCGATATGAACAAGCTGGACGAGATCGTTCCGGATCGAGACGTGTTCCCGTATGCCTCGGGCTTCATGGACCCGCGCCAGGACTTCCGGACCGAGCTCACGCTATTTGCCGACAGCCTGTTCCGCGAAGACCGCAGCGTCGTGGATCTGCTGCGCGCCAACTATACCTACTTGAACGAGCGTCTGGCGCTGCAGTACGGACTGACCGACGTGAAGGGCGATGAGTTTCGCCGCGTCGACCTGAAAGACTCCGCGCGCTGGGGTTTGATGGGAAAGGGCGCTGTCCTGATGTCGGCCGCCTATCCCAACCGAACGTCCCCGGTGCTGCGTGGAAAGTTCATCCTCAGCTACATCGAGGGCGTTCCGCCGCCCAATCCGCCGCCCAATGTCCCGACTCTGAACGACAAGGACATCGGCACCACCAAAGCCCTCACCGTGCGCGAGCTGATGGCGAAGCATCGCGCCAACGCGACCTGCGCGTCGTGCCACGCGATTATGGACCCGCTCGGCTTCGCTCTCGAAAACTTCGATGCGGTTGGAATGTGGCGAGACAAGGACCGCTTTGCCAACACCAAGATTGATTCGGCCGGCGAGTTGCCCGACGGCACCAAGATCAACGGACCCGACGATCTCCGCAATGCGCTGCTGCGCCGTCCCGAACAATTCGTGCAAACCTTCGTGGAAGCCCTTTTGACCTATTCGATGGGCCGCACGCGCGAGTACTACGACATGCCGGCCGTCCGCAAAATCGTGCGTGACACTCGGGGCGCGGATTACAAGTTTTCGGCCATCGTGCAGGCCGTGGTGAATACCGACCAGTTTAAGATGCGCCGCGTGCCGCCGCCCGAGCCGGTGCAGAGTGCGAGAAGATAACAAGAGAGGCCATATGTTCTTATCCAAGAAACACATCGATCGCCGCGCAATCCTGAAGGGAGCCGGAGTCACCCTTGCACTGCCGCTTTTGGACGCCATGCTTCCCGCCGCTTCGGCCGCAACGGCAACAGCCGCCGGCAAGACGCCGAAGCGCTTCGCCTTTATCGGCTTTCCGCACGGCGCGATCATGGATCGCTGGTCTCCCAAGGAAACCGGGACTAGCTTCACCATGTCGCCGATCCTGCAGCCTCTGGAGCCGTTCCGCAAGCATATGACCATCGTCTCTGGCCTGCGCAACAAGCCGGCGGAAACGCCCGAGCCCCACGCCTACATCGAACAGGGCTGGCTGACCGCCGTGAAGCCCTTTGACTTCGGCAAGAACGGTCCGGACTCGGGGGTCAGCGCAGACCAGATCGCCGTCCGCTACGTGGGACAAGACACGCGTCTGCCATCGCTCGAGCTGAGCGTCGGCCAAGGCAGCGCCCGCATCGCCTGGCGTACGCCCACCCAGCCGTTACCGCAGGAGAGCAACCCGCGCGCCGTTTTCCAGAAGCTCTTCGGACAGGGCGACACCGATCAGGAACGCGCCCAGATTCTGACAGAAACCGGCAGTATCCTGGATCGCGTGCAGGCCCAAGCGAAGCGTTTGCAAGCCAGCCTCGGCGTGGGCGACCGCAACGTCGTCGGCGATTATATGGACTCCGTTCGCGAGATCGAGCGCCGAGTCCAGATGGCCGAGAAGGCGCACAACACCGAGCTGGTTATTCCAGATGCGCCCATTGGAACGCCCAACGATCTGACGGAGTATTTCAAGCTGATGTTCGACCTGATGGCGCTCGCGTTCCAGGCCGACATCACGCGCGTAATCACGCTCTCCATGGATCATGAAGCCAGCATGCGCACCTACACCAACCTGGCGATTTCCGAAGGGTTCCATCCGCTGTCCCATCACGGCAACAACCCGGAGAAGATGGACAAGCTGGTGAAGATTCAGAACTACCACACGCAGGTATTTGCCGGATTCATCAAGAAGATCGAAGCTACCAAAGAAGGCGACGGAAGCGTGCTCGATCACTCCACGATTCTGTTTGGCAGCGACATGAGCAACAGCGATCGGCATAACAACGATCCGCTGCCGTCCGTCATCTTAGGGCACGCCAACGGAAAGATCAAGGGCGGCCAGCACGTGAAATATCCGCAGGATTCGCGTCACGGCGAACTTCTGCTGACGCTGCTCCAGCGCAATGAGATCCCGGTGAAATCCATCGGGGACGGTGTCGACGGTCTATCGGAGGTCTAGCCAATGCGCAGGTTCGCCGCTGCAACCGCGCTGTTCTTTGCCGGTGCGCTGATCGCGCTAGCCGGCGCTCCGTCGCTTCTCGATACGGCTCAGGCGGGCGACCACGACGCGGCAATGCACCTGCTAAACGCGAAGGCTGCGAATGTTAACGCCGCCGGCGCGGATGGCACCACCGCCATCATGTACGCGGCTGCCAACGGCGATCTCGATCTGGTCCGTGCGCTGATTAAAGCCGGCGCGAATGTCAAACTGGCGAACCAGTTTGGCACGTCGGCCCTCACCGAGGCAGCCATCATCGGCTCCACGCCCATCATCGAAGCGCTGCTCAAGGCCGGCGCCGATCCCAATTTCAAAACTCCCAACGGCGAAACGCCGCTGATGGCCGCTGCACGCACCGGCAAAGTCGACGCGGCTAAGGCTCTTCTGGATGCGAAAGCCGACATCAACGCCAAGGAAACCTGGGGAGAACAGTCCGCGCTGATGTGGGCCGCCGCGCAGAGCCAGGCCGATATGGTGAAGTTCCTGGCCGCCAACGGCGCGAACCTAAACGATCACGGCAAGGTCAATCAGTGGGAGCGCAAGATCATCCAGGAGCCGCGCCCCAAGGACATGAACAAGGGCGGCTTCACCCCGCTGCACTATGCTGCACGGGAAGGATGCGCGGCCTGTGTCCAGAACCTGCTGGCCGCCGGCGCCGATCCCGATTCCGAAGATCCGGACCGCGAGACGCCACTGCTTCTAGCGCTAGAGAACATGCATTTCGACACCGCGGCCGTGCTGGTGAAGGGCGGCGCCGATCTCGATAAGTGGGATCTGTTCGGCCGCTCGCCGGTCTACATGGCGGCGGACGTCAGCACGCTCCCGATGAAAGGGAACGGCGGCGTGGCCGTTCTGCCGAGTCCGGACAAGTTGACTGCCGTCGATGTGGGCCGCATGATGCTGGAGAAAGGCGCGAATCCGAACATCCAGTTGAAGCGGCGTCCTCCGTATCGCGACGTCCCGCAGGATCGCGGCGGCGACACCATGCTGGCCCAGGGCGCTACGCCGTTGCTGCGTGCGGCGCGCGGCGGCGACAACAAGTTCACCGCGCTGTTGCTCGAGTACAAAGCGCTGGTGGATCTGCCGAGCAAGGAAGGCATCACTCCGTTGATGGCGGCCGCCGGCGTCGACTATGGCTCGCGCGTCACGCGCGGACGTAACCGCACCGACGAAGGGGTGCTCGCCACCATGGATCTCCTGATCAAAGCCGGCGCGAACGTGAACGCGCGCTCCGTCGTGGACCCCAGACTCATAGCTGGCCGCGGTGGCGCTGGCGCTTTCGGAGCAGGTGAAAGCGTGGGCGCGCGCATCGCGCAACAGAACGCCCATCGCGGCAGCCAGATGCCCGGCCCGAACGCCGTCCCGAATCAAACCGCTCTGCACGGCGCTGCCGAACACGGTTTCGATAAGTTCATCGAATTCCTGGTCGCCAATGGCGCCGACCTCACAGCCAAAGACGCAGGCGGCAGAACGCCCCTCGACGCCGCACGCGGCGCCGGTGGTGCTCGCGGCGGTGCGGACGCTTTCCCGAAAACCGTGACACTGCTGGAATCCTTGATGAAGGCGAAGGGCATCCCGGTCGCCGAAGTCGCCGTGGCCGGAAAGTAAGCCCGAGTCGATATAGAATACTCAAGACGGGTGCGTTGTGCCTGGCAACCCGGCTCATAAGGAGATAGCTGTGTTTAAGAAACTTGCTTTAATCAACGTTGGCCTCGCGCTCCTGTGCGGAATCGCGCTGGCGCAAGATGCCAAGACTGTGATCGCCGATGCGCAAAAGGCGCTGGGCGATGTGAAATCCATCACGTATTCGGGATCGGCGAAGGACGTGGCATTCCAGCAGTGCGGGGCCAATGCCGCCAACATGACCTGCCAGGGAACCCACGATCCAATGCGGCCCATCGACAACTACGTCCGCGTGATCGACCTCACGGCGCCCGCGTCCCGGCACACTGGAATCACCCATAACATTGGCCCAGGCGGCTCAACCACGGTGTCGCAGGGGACCTTCTTCCAGCAGGTCACCGCCCAGCAGGCCGATGTCTCACAACCCTGGGCCGGCTCGCTCGAGCTTTACCTTACGCCCTGGGGATTTCTGAAAGGCGCCGCGGAAAACAACGCCACGCTAAGCCATCGCAAAGTGGACGGCAAGAACTACGCCGTATTGAGCTGGAGCCCGTCGGTGAAGGCGCCTTCCGGCAAGAGCTACGTCATCAATGGCTATGTGGATGACAAGCACATGGTGGATCGGGTGGAGACCTGGCTCGGCGAGAACATCATGGGCGACATGCACATCGTCGCCACTTACTCTGGATGGAAGGACCTCGGCGGCGCGATGGCGCCTTCGAAAATAGTCCAGACGCGCGGAGGTTGGCCATTCTTTGAAGTAGATGTGACCTCGGCCAAGGCCAATCCTTCCGATGTCGCTACGCTGGTTCCCGCGCCGGCCGGTCGTGGTCCGGGCGCAGGCGGGCCTCCGCCGCAAGCGCCACTGGTGGTCACTTCCGAAAAGCTGGGCGACGGCCTGTACCGGCTGACTACTGGACCAGGCAGCTACGATTCCGTGATTGTAGAGTTCAAAGACTACATCATGATGCTGGAGGCCGGCCAATCCGAGGCCCGCGCTCTGGCGTACGTTGCCGAAACCAAGAAGCTGTTTCCGAACAAGCCGATCCGCTACGTCATGAACACGCATCCCCACTCCGATCACACCGGAGGCCTGCCCGTGTTAGTTGCGGAGGGCGCAATCATCATCACGCAGAAAAACAATGAGTTGTTCCTCGACAAAGCGCTCAACACTCCTCGAACGCTTATGACCGACACCCTCGCCAAGAATCCGAAGAAAGCGAAGTTTGAAACCGTTGCGGAGAAGAAAGTCTACTCGGATGGAACCCGAACCGTGGAGATGTACCACATCTATCCGGCGCCTCACTCGAATGGATTGATCATCGCGTACATTCCCAAGGAAAAGGTTCTGTTCCAGGGCGACTTCTCGGTGAATTCCGGCGAACCCGCTAACGATCATGTGAAAGCGCTGGTTCCAGTTCTGGAAAGGCTCAATCTGGACTTTGACCGGTATATCAATGTGCACGCCTCCGCCGCTCCACAGCACAAAGCCGATATATGGAAAGCTATGGGAAAAACGTAGGGCGAGATTACTTCTTTAATGCGGGCAGCAGCGCCTCGCGCCCTGGCGGAAGGTGCTGATCGACGGCATTCATCATGAAGCCTGCTTTGAAGTATTCGCCCATGATCATCATCAGCTGGACCGTACGCTGACGCCCGAATTGGCGCACCATGCTGGCCCAGAGTTCACTGCTCACCCGGTGTTCGCGAAACAGCGCGCGTCCGAAAGTGATCAGCGTCGCGTCTTTCTCGGATAGCGCCGCGACGTCCCGGTTGTACTTGACGACGTCAATGACCGATTGCTCCAGGCCCTGCCGCCGGCCCGCCATCTCGTGCGCGGTCCATTCGTACTGTTGATCGATTTCTCTTGCGGTGATCAGCACTGCGATTTGAAAGTATCGAGGACCCACCGGGCTCTTCGCGCCTGAGGGAACACCCAGATCGATCTCCCTCGGGCTGTAGATCGAGACGTGGCCGGGTCCCGGCCCTGGGGTGTAGTTGGTCCTCGCGGCCAGAAGACTCTTCCCCTCGTCGTCCAGGTCTGCCGCGGTGACCGGGGGCAGCCGTGAGAGCGTTACCGCATCGATGTCCGGCGGAAGCGAGGCCTTGTCCTGAGGGACCACCGGAAGCGCAGCCAGCAACAGGACACACAATCGGGTTATCCGCATAAAGCCTCTAATGTAAGGGAATTGGTAGCGCTAAAGGGAATCGAACCCTTATTTAAGCCTTGAGAGGGCTCCGTCCTAACCGTTAGACGATAGCGCCATCGCTGAACTCCTCCATTATACCCGGCGGCCGCCGGCGCTCCACCCCTTTGGCAGTGTCCTAAGCCTGTTAAACTGAAGTTTCGCTCGCGACCCGCTGTTGGGACGCCCGAGCCGACGGAAGGTAAACGACTCAAAATGATTTCAGCGACACAGCTACGTCCGGGCATGGTGATCAAGTTCAACAACGAACTTTACTCCATCTTCAAAATGGAGCACCGCACGCCGGGCAATCTTCGCGGCTTTGTCCAGGTGAAGATGCGCAGCTTGCGCAGCGGTACGATGACGGAACACCGCTTCTCGTCGGAAGATCGCGTGGACCGCGCCGCGCTGGAAGAGATCGAAATGGAGTATCTGTACGACGACGGCGAATACTACTACTTCATGAACACCGAGAACTTCGAGCAGATGCACCTGACGCGCGACATTGCTCGGCGATGCGGTGGAGTATCTGGTCCCGCAGCTCAAGGTGAATGTCGAGTTCTACGAAGGCAAACCCGATCAGCGTGGAACTGCCGCCCACCGTGGATCTCACAGTGGTGGAAACCGAGCCCGGATTAAAGGGCGCTTCGGTATCGAACGTCACCAAGGCGGCGAAGATGGAAACGGGACTGGTGGTGCAAGTCCCGCCCTTCATCAATGAAGGCGAAAAGGTGCGTGTCAGCACGGCCGAAGGCACCTACCAGGAACGCGCGTAACGGTTCCAGAATCTGCTATCCTGAATTTGTCCTTGTAGAGGAGCGGAGACCATCAGTAGCCGGTTGCGCAGTTCCGGGAGTTTCGGAGCGCCGGCGAAAGGGGTGGCAGCACTTTCCGCCGAAATCGGCCGCGGCACTTCCGCCCGGCACGATTGGGGGGCCAGGCTAATACCTGCCCACTGTCATCCGGATCTGCTGGATTCGAGATTTACGGATGGAGCGCTACCTGGAAGCACGCACTGTGTACGCGTGTCCTTCCTTTCTCCATCCACCTCCCCACTGCGATTGCGGTTTGCGAGCGGAAACGAAATGAACGTTTTTGAACTCACGCGCGCGCTGGTGGATATTGATTCCATCACCGACAACGAAGAACACATCGGCCATGCGCTCTTCGCTCACCTGTCGGAGCTGGCAGCGCGGTTCGGCGGGCGCGCCGAGCTGATGCCGGTGGAGCCGCGCCGCAATAATGTCTTCGCCTGGTGGGGCGAGCCAACCGTCACGCTCTCGACGCACATGGATACCGTGCCGCCGTTCTTTCCTTCGCGCGAGGATGACGAACACATCTGGGGACGCGGAGCTTGCGATACCAAGGGCATCATCGCGGCCATGATCTTTGCCGCGAGCGAGTTGCTGGAAGCCGGCGCAGAGAAACATCGGGCTGTTGTTCGTGGTGGACGAAGAGCGCAATAGCGCGGGCGCGCGTGCCGCGGCCCAGGATCCGCGCGGCTCCAAGTTCATCATCAACGGCGAACCCACCGAGAATAAGCTGGCGCTCGGATCCAAAGGCGCGCTGCGTTTCGAACTGGTGGCGAGCGGGCGGATGGCGCATTCGGCCTATCCCGAACTGGGTGAATCGGCGATCGAAAAGCTGCTGGATGCGCTGCAGGAAATCCGACGCGTGCCGCTGCCCGTCGACCAGATCCTGGGAGCGAGCACGCTGAACATTGGAACCATCGCCGGCGGCCGCGCGCGCAACATAATTCCAGATCACGCGCAGGCCGAACTCTTCATCCGTCTGGTGGACGATGGGGAGGCCACGCGCGCTCGAATCCGGAAAGCCGTGGAGGGTAAAGCCGAAATCCGCGATGTGCGAATCACTCCCGCGGTGCATTTGGGCTCGCCGCTACCGGGGTTCGAGACCACCATCGTCTCGTTCACCACGGACGTTCCAACATTTTGCGGTTCCTGGGGCCAGCCGTACTTGATCGGCCCTGGCTCGATCCACCTGGCGCACACCGCGGAGGAACGGATTCCCAAAGGAGAAATTCTGGGAGCAATACAAATCTACAAGACGAATGGTCAGGCAGCTCGCATGAACGAAAGCAGGATCCCGATCGGAATATTAGGCGCCACCGGAATGGTTGGGCAGCACTTCGTGAAGTTTCTGCAGAATCATCCGTGGTTTGAAATCACGTGGCTGGGAGCGAGCGATCGCTCGGCCGGCAAGCCCTACCACGAGGCCACCAGTTGGAGGCTGCATGGCGCGATGCCCACGGGCGTACAGCACATTCAAGTCGAAGAGTGCAAGCCGGCCACTGCGCCAAACCTGCTTTTCTCCGCCATGGACGCTTCGGTGGCTACGGAAATCGAGCGCGACTTTGCGCAAGCCGGCCACGTGATCGTCTCCAATTCGCGTAACCATCGCATGGAGCCGGATGTCCCGCTGCTGATTCCGGAAGTGAACCCCGATCATTTGAAGATCATTCCACACCAGCAGCGCAAGCGCGGATGGAAAGGACAGATCGCCACCAATCCCAATTGTTCCACCATGGTTCTCGCGATGGCGCTGGCTCCCTTGAAGCCGTTCGGCATTACACGCGTGATTGCGGCCACCATGCAGGCTATCTCGGGCGCAGGTTATCCGGGTGTCGCCTCCATGGACATCAACGCCAACGTGATTCCGTTTGTCGGCGGCGAAGAAGAAAAAATGCAGCAGGAGACCCAGAAGATTCTGGGCGAATTCGTTGGCGATGCTCTGCGGCCCCTGAATGCCAAGGTGAGCGCACACTGTAATCGTGTCCCGGTGGTGGATGGTCACACGGTGGTGGTGAGCGTCGAATTCGAGCGCAAGCCATCCAAGGACGAGATCCTTCGGGCTCTGGCGGACTTCCGCGGCGTTCCGCAAGAACGCAAGCTCCCGAGTGCTCCGCCGCGGCCCATCATCTATATGGAAGAGGCGGATCGGCCGCAACCTCGCCGGGACGCCGAGCGCGAGCGCGGCATGGCGACCTTCGTTGGACGGCTGCGAGAATGCCCGGTGCTGGACTACAAATTCGTCGCACTCAGTCACAATACGATTCGTGGCGCGGCCGGCGCGGCGGTGTTGAACGCCGAGCTCATGTATTCGGAGGGCCTGCTCGACTAATGATCGTCATGAAGTTCGGCGGAACCTCCGTCGAATCGGCCGAGGCCATCCAGCGCGTTACCGGAATCGTAAAATCGCGGCTCGACCGGCGGCCCATTGTGGTTGTCTCTGCGATGGGCAAAACCACGAACCGGCTGCTCGAAATCGCCGATCGCGCGGTCGGCGGCCAGCGTGACGAAGCGCTGCGCGAGCTAGTCTCGCTGCGTGATTTTCATCTCCGCGAATCCGGCATGGAGCGCACCGTCGACGAACATTTTCAGGAACTCGCGGAGCTGGTGAAAGGGTTGGCGGTGTTGGGCGAGCTGACTCCGCGCTCCATCGATGCGATCTCGAGCTTTGGCGAGCGATTGTCGAGCTTGATCGTCACGAATTATTTCCAGCACCATGGGCTGAACGCCGTGCATGTGGATTCGCGCAAGGTGATTGTCACCGATCAGCGCCATACGCAGGCCGTTCCGTTGCTCGATCAGACTTACGCGAAGCTCGCGGCCGCCATTCCTGGGCTGGCCAAGCAGCAGGTGGTTGTCATGGGCGGCTTCATCGCGTCCACCGAGAACGGCGTTACGACTACGCTGGGCCGGGGCGGGTCCGACTTCACTGCGTCCCTTGTTGGCGCGGGCGTGGGAGCCGAGGAGATCCAAATCTGGACCGATGTGGACGGCATGCTGACGGCCGACCCGGCGATCATTCCCAACGCGCATCGCGTGAAAGTGATCTCCTTCATCGAAGCCGCCGAGCTGGCATACTTCGGAGCGAAGGTTTTGCATCCCGCGACCGTGATGCCGGCCATCGAGCGCAACATCCCGGTTTTGATCCTCAACTCGCGCCGCCCGCAAGTGGAGGGCACGCGCATTCAATCGGCGACGGTGGCGAGCAAGAACGTCGTCAAGTCGATTGCGTGCAAGGGCCGGGTGCTGGTGCTCAACATACGGTCCACGCGGATGTTCATGGCGCACGGTTTCATGCGGCGCATCTTCGAAGTTTTCGATCGCAATCAAACCTCGGTGGACATGGTGGCGACCTCAGAAGTCAGCGTTTCGCTGACCATCGATCAGCCCGAGCGGGTGGAAGCGATCGTCACGGAATTGCGCGATTTCGCCGAGGTTTCGGTGGACGAGAATCAGGCTATCATCTGCATTGTGGGTGAGAACATCCGCCACACTCCCGGCGTCGCCGCACGCGTGTTCAGCGCGCTCGGCGGCATCAACGTCCGGATGGTATCGCAAGGCGCTTCGGCGCTGAACCTGGGGCTGGTGGTGGCGGGCGGCGATCTTACGGCCGCTGTCCAGGCCTTGCACGGAGAATTTTTCGCCGATCTCGACACGGCGGTGTTCGATGCCTAAGCTCGCCCTTGTCGGGTATGGCAAGATGGGACGCCTGATCGATCAGTTGGCGCCGGAGTACGGCTTCGAAGTCATCGCGCGGGTGGACGTGGATCGGGACGAATCGCTGGATGGCGCCGACGTGGCCGTGGAATTCTCGGTGCCTTCGGCGGTGCTTGGCAACATTCGAAAAGCGGCGGCCGTCCGCATCCCCATCGTGATCGGTACCACGGCTTGGCTCGAACACCTGGCTGAGGCTAAGGCGCTGATCGAAGCGCACAAGAGCGCTCTGGTTTGGAGCCCAAATTTTTCGGTGGGCGTCAATGTGTTTACGCGCTTGGTTGCGGAGGCCGCGCGGTTGCTCGCGAACGAGAAAGAATACGGCGCGTGGGCTTGGGAGATCCATCACAGCACCAAGAAAGACGCGCCTTCGGGCACGTTGATCCAGCTGGTGGACCGGATGAAGGCCGCGGGTTACGCGCGCAACATCGACACCAGTTCCAGCCGCGCGGGCGCGCACCCTGGTACGCACGAGATTGGTTTCGATTCGCCCGCCGACACCATCACCTTGCGCCACACCGCGCGCAGCCGCGAAGGATTCGCCCGGGGCGCTTTGAAAGCGGCACAATGGATTATCGGGCGCGAAGGATTTTACGAATTCAGCGACGTGCTCTTTGGAGGTTGACATGTTGTTTCAAGGTTGCGGCACCGCAATGGTCACTCCGTTCCGCAAGGACGGTTCTTTGGATGAGCCGGCTCTTCGCTCGCTGGTGAAGCGCCAGATCGAGGAAGGCATCAATTTCCTGGTGCCTTGTGGGACTTCGGGCGAAAGCCCCACGCTCACTCACCAGGAACATTTGCGCGTGGTCGAGATCACGCTGGAGGAAGCCAGCGGTAACGTACCGGTGCTGGCGGGCGCGGGCGGCTACAACACCGCTGAAGTGATCGAACTCGCGAAGGAGATCAAGGCCATGGGCGCCGGCGGGATTCTCTCGGTCACGCCGTACTATAACAAGCCCACGCAGGAAGGCTTGTACCAGCACTACAAGGCCATCGCGTCGGCGGTTAAGCTGCCCATCATCGTGTATAGCGTTCAGGGCCGCACCGGTGTGAACGTCGAGCCCGCAACGCTGAAACGGCTGTCGGAGATCGATTATGTCGTCGGCGTCAAGGAAGCTTCCGGTAACATCAGCCAGATGGCGCAGGTGGTTCAGCAAGTACCGACCGACTTCGCGGTACTGTGCGGCGACGATTCGATCGCGATTCCCTTGATCGCGCTGGGTGGTCATGGCGTGGTCTCGGTGGTCTCGAACGAAATCCCGCGCGAGTTCACTCTACTCATCGAGCGGGCGCTGGCCAACGATTTCGCAGCCGCTCGCGAACTGCAGCGCCGCTACCTGCCGCTCATGGAAGTGAACTTCGTCGAATCGAATCCGATTCCGGTGAAGGCTGCGATGGCGCTCATGGGATTGCTGGAGCCAGTGTGGCGATTGCCCTTGTGCCCGCCCAGCTCGGCGAATCTTGCGAAGATCGAAAAGGTGGTGGAAGCCTTGGGTCTCCTGGCGGGCCGGAGCGTGCATGCGGGTTGAGATCGAGAAGCTGTTCGACGAAAACCCCTCAGCCTATAGCGACGATCATTTTCAACTCTTCCAGCGATTCAAACAGGCGCTGAATTCCGGCGAGGTTCGCGCCGCTGAGCCCGATGGCGCCGCAAAAACCGGGTGGCGCGTGAACGCGTGGGTGAAAAAAGGCATACTGCTCGGCTTTCGCATGGGCGCGGTGGTGGATATGTCGATCAACACCACGCGTCAGCCTTGGTTCGACAAGGCTACGTTTCCCGTGCAGCGCTTCACGGCCGATCGCGGGATCCGAATTGTTCCCGGTGGATCGAGCATTCGCGACGGCTGCTATGTCGGCCGCGGCGTGACGTGCATGCCGCCGATGTACATCAACACCGGGAGCTGGGTGGGCGACGGCTCGATGATCGATTCGCACGCGCTGGTGGGGAGTTGCGCGCAGGTGGGCGCGAATTGTCACATCTCAGCGGCCGCGCAAATCGGCGGCGTACTGGAGCCGGTGGGCGCGCTTCCGGTGATCATCGAAGACGAAGTTCTGATGGGCGGCAACACCGGAGTTTACGAAGGCACGCTCGTGAAGCGGCGCGCGGTGTTGGGCTCCGGCGTCATCCTGAACCGATCCACGCCGGTGTATGACGTGGTGCGGGGCCAGATCTACCGGGCCTCCGACGAAGATCCGCTGGTGATTCCCGAAGACGCCGTGGTGGTGGCGGGGTCGCGCGCGATCACATCCGGGCCGGGTCTCGACTGGGGCCTGTCGCTGTACACGCCGGTAATCATCAAGTATCGGGATTCCAAGACAGACACCAAGATTCAACTCGAACATTTGCTAAGATAATCGAGCGTTGCGCGGGCCGTCTTCTCCCAAGTGAATTCGACCGCGCGGCGTTGTGCGGCATGGGTGGGGATTTTGCCGGAAGCTAGCAGGAACAGCGCATCACGAATTTCATCGTCGTTTGCGGGATTGAAGAAGTGAACGGTGGAACCCGCCACTTCGCGCAGCGGCGGAATATCGGAGCACGCGACGGGAACTCCGGCGGCCATGGCCTCCAGCACCGGCATGCCAAATCCTTCGAAGGTGGATGGATAAATGAAACCGATCGCGCCGCGGTAGAGTTCGTACAATTGCTCCCGTGGGATCCAGCCGGTGAGTTCCACCGAGCTCGATGCCAGGCTCTCGATCTCCCGGGCTGCAAATCCGCGCACGCCGCTGAGCACCAGCCGGGGAATGTCGCGCGTCTGCGCATGCACGCGCAATAACCGCTGCAGGTTCTTATGCGGATGGGTGGTGGATACGCACAATAGATAATCCCGGGGTTCGCGGTGTTGCGAAATCTCGAAGAATTCGGGCTCCATGCCGTGGTGAATTACCTGAGCGGGGCGGCCGTAGTAGCGCTCGAGATCGTCCGCGGTGGCTTGGGAGACGGCGATCAATCCGCGCGAGCGCCGCGCCGCCGCCCACAGCAAGAAATTCCAAAACGGAAGATCGAACCAGCGAAAATATTCCGGATGGCGTTTGTGCTGGAGATCGTGAAATACCGTAACCATCGGGCAGCCGCACAGAAGCGGGACCGTGAAGCCCGGATTCAGCAGGACGCCGATCCGATGTTTGCGAATCGCGAAGGGTAGAACCAGTTGTTCCCACAATATTCGCGCAGGACGGAAAGCGGCCTGGACGGACTGGCGCGCTTGCACGAAATTCGGGCGATCGGGAACCAGATCGGCGCCGGTCTCGCGATTGGTAAACACGACGTACTGGTTCACTGCATCGACTTCGGCCAGCGCCCGGAGCAGATTGCGGAGATAGATTTCGGTGCCGCCCACGCCTCCCGGAATCAGGTACAAGGCGTTGACGCCGATGCGAATCATTTGTCGTTGTGATTGTTGATGCCGCGATTCATTATGCCGCGATTCCCTAGCGGCCCATATGAGCTAAAGCTTCGCGCGCCGGCTGGTTGTTTGGATCGAGCGCCAAAACGTGCTGGTAATCCGCGATGGCTTGCGTCAGGTTTCCTTGGGCGGCATGAACGTTGCCGAGGTAGTCATAGGTCATGGCGAAGCGCGGATTCAGTTCCTGGGCGGTCTGGAGAGCCTCCAATGCTTCCGGATATTTGCCCATCTTTCCGAACTCCATACCGATCTGCGAGTACACGTGCGCGCTCGGCCGCAACGCGGCGGACTGTTGTAACTTCCGGACGGCCTCCTGTGGATTTCCCGCGCAGTCGTACGCCAGCGCCCAATCGAGCAGCAAGTCTTCCTGGGGCGGCTGGAGCGTCAGCGGTCTTCTGGTATTGCTCCACTGCATCGCTACATGCCCCCGCGTCGTATTCGACGCGCGCCAGTTGGAAGCTGGGCCGATATTTCGCCGGAGATTTCGAGACGGTATCTTTCCAGATATCGACTGCATTGCCCCACAGCAAATTCCTCTGGTATGTCAAAGCGCCTTCAACTACCAGAACCAGAGCCAGCGCGCCGATCAGAGCGTTTCGCGAGACTTTCCAGCGCCGAAGAAATTCGACGGTAATGAATAGCAGGCCGATGAAGGGAAGATACATGCGGCGCTCGGCCATCGGATCTCGAATCGGGACCAGGGAGGACGTCGGCGCAAGCAGAATCAGCCAGACGAACCATCCGTAGGACGCAAGGGGAAAGCGGCGGCGGTAGATCCAAGCGAGTACGCTGACGATCAGCAATCCGGCCAACCCGAGGAAGGCGCCATGGGCCAGGATGTTGCGCGAAATATCGACATCCGGATCCAGGTTTTGGCCGACGGGAATGAAGAACAGGCGCACATAGTCCCAGATGACGCGCCACTCGGTGAAGAAATACTGATACCAGGGGAGGTCTTCGATCTGGAATCCGGCAGTGGGGTTGTTGCGGAGAATGGCCAGGATGCGCACCGATGCAATGCCGCCTCCGATCACGATGGGAACGTAAAGTTTCCAGTTGCGCCAAATCACAGAGGGAGAGAACTCGAAGTTCCAGTAATAGTCAGTAAGAATGAATACCGCAGGTAGGACGGCGGTGTGCTCCTTGGATAAGCCGGCCGCGGCGAACAGCACCAGGACGCAAAGAATGCGCGAGATGGATAGCGCGGCGGTCCGTCGATACAGAAATACGACGAACGCGGCCAAAACAAAGAACACGCTGAGCGTTTCCGACCGGCTGGCGATGTAACTGACGGATTCGGTTTGCGCCGGATGCAGCAGGAACAGTCCGGCGGCGAAGAACGAGAGAATACGGGCGTTCTGTTCTTCGAGACTTGCCCAGCTCAAGATCTTACGGACGGCGAGGAAAATGAAAATGGAATTGAAGAAGTGCAGGAACAGATTGACCAGATGGTAACCGAAGGTGCTCTCGGCGGCGGATTGCTGGAAGTTCAGCCAAAAACTGAACATCAGCAGCGGCCGCATGTTGACGCAGCCAGCCCATTAAAGGAATGCCGGCGGCGTCCGGAAGCATGTAGGGCAGCGGCATGTCGTCGAGCAGGAACGGGCCGTGAAGAGCAGGCCAATACACTTCGAAGGCCGCGATGAGAGCGATGACGAGGCCCGCTCCGTAGATCCAGAGCAGGGGATTCGATTGCGATTCCACGGTGGCGACGGCCGGCGCCGGACGTTTTGTTTTTTTAGCTTTGTTACTTTTCATTTGTACTGAGCGGGCGGCCAAGCTGGGAATCGGGCAGCCGGCTTTGCAATTGAAATTCGACAATCGCGAGCCGCTGAGCCATGGCGATATTGGCGTCTTTCAAATCGGAAATGACGACCGACAGGCGATAAATCACGATCACGAACACACAGAAGATCAGCAGCATCAGCGCCAGCGGCGGATCCGCAAGGCCGAGTTGGCCGGCGATCCAGTTGAGCACCCAAGACGACCGCGAAAGCGCAAACAGAATGACGGCCGCGGCCAGCCAGCTCACCGAATACTCAACGCGAATATGCGAGCGGCGGACCGAGAACAGCACCAGGGCCATCAGAAGAACGCTCAAGAGCAGTGGTTACATTGAGCAGACGTTGCATCGCGAATTCCCTTTTCGGCTTATTCCTTTCTGCGGCGGCCTTCAAACTTCAGGACGTTGACGAACACTCCCAGCAGGACGTGGAAGATGTAATATAGCGATTTTACCGCGGTGATGGTGCTGCGGCCGGTCTTGCGCGGGCGCATGCGGCAGGGCACTTCCTGGAACTGGAATCGCTTGCGCTGCAGCACCACCAGCGCCTCGATTTCCGGATATTCCAAAGGGAAGCTGCCGGTGAAAACCTGCAGAGCCTGGCGGTTCACTCCGACGAATCCGGAGGTGGGATCGCGCACGGGCTTGCCCAAAATTGGCCGCAGCATCACGCGAAAGAACCAGATACCGATGGCGCGGACGAAACTGGTGTGCTCACCGTTGCCATTGTGGAATCGCGAGCCGATGACCATGTGGCAGCCAGTGTCGCGGAGAACCTTCAACAGCTCTGGGATGTACTTGGGATCATGCTGGCCGTCGCCATCCACGCGAATGACATAATCGTAACCAAGCTCGTAAGCGAGTTTGTATCCGGCCTGCACGCCGCCGCCGAGACCCAAATGATACGGCAAGCGCAGGACGTCGGCGCCGGCCGCCCGTGCGCTTTGGTCTGTGCCATCGCTGGAGGCGTCATCGACAACCAGAATGGGTGCATGCCAGGCATCACGCTCCGACCTCGTGGACCACGCCCGCGATGGCGCCCACCTCATTGAAGGCGGGAATCAGAATCAACAATTGATGGGCGCCTGGGTTGGCTTCAAAAAGGTTGGCTTCACAAAGGCTGGCTTCACAGTGCGGCCACCTGGCGGGGAGCGATGGAATAGCGATGGATCAAGCTGCGAAACTGTCTGGATGTGAGGCGGCGCTTCATGCGGCGGCGCTGGCGCCAGATCTCGGGGAAGCGTGCCAGCAATTCCAAATGGGCGCGTAACACATACCAGGGCAAACGAATCAGGCTGCCGCCTTTCCACGTTGGAATTCCGCGGCTCTTGCCGCGCCCTTTTAGCGCGTAGACGAAATGCCAGAAGTAGCGCGAGAGTGCGTAGAACGGTACCAGAAGCAGTTGGCGCAGCGGAAAATTCTTGAAGATCAGGAACAGTCGGTTGCGCTCCACATAATAGGCTTTGAGCGCCGACGCTCTGCCGGCGGAATGCGAATAGCGATGATCGACGATGGCATCGGGAACGTACAAACATTCCCAGGCGGCCCAGCGCGCGCGCAGCCCGAGGTCGGTATCCTCGCAATACAAGAAAAAGCTTTCATCGAAGAGGCCGATTTCGTCCAACATTTCGCGGCGATACAAAGCCGCGGAGCCACTGGGCAGGAGCGCCTCTTCGGTGCGTGTGTAGGATGCGGGAGCTTCCGAATGGCCGCGCTGCTTGCTGCTTCCGTCCAGACACAGCAGCATGCCCGCCGAATCCAGTAGGCCCGTGCCCGCGAGCCGGACTTGTGACGCGCACATGCCGATGTCTGGCCGATGTTCAATCGCCGACAGCAGGGCTTCCAGCCAGCCTGGCTGCGCGACAGCGTCATCATTCAAGACCGCCAGAAAAGGCGCTTGCGATTGATGGAAGGCCTGGTTCATCGCAGCTCCGAATCCGACGTTGCGATCGTTCGCGATGACGCGGACGCCCGTGCGCGGTTTCACCTGGCGCCGTCCGCTGTTGTCTACCACGATCACTTCGAAATCACGGAATGTCTGGCGATCGAGCGAGGCCAGGCATTCGTCGAGAGATTCGTCGGCCGCCAGAGTAGGAATGGCCACGGTCACGGTTGGGTGGGTTTGGCCGGGTACCATCTTCTGTCGGGCGCAGCCGCCTGCTCGGGCGCAGTCGCCAAGCCCCAGGCCAATACATACGATAGGATAGTGGCTTGCACAGACATTTACTATACATTCTCGTAGTTGGGAGCGTCCTGGCGCAAACGCCGGCGCATCTGGGCGAAATCCGGCAACTGACTAACGGCGGAGAGAACGCCGAAGCGTACTGGGCGCCGGACGGCCAGCGGATTATTTTTCAATCGACGCGCGACAAGCTGGAATGCGACCAGATTTTCATCATGAATCGCGACGGATCGAACCAGCGCATGGTCTCGACCGGCAAGGGCCGCACCACCTGCGGATATTTTCTACCCGACAACAAACACATTCTGTATGCGTCGACGCATGAGGCTGGCGATGCGTGCCCGCCGGCGGCAGATCGCAGCAAAGGCTACGTCTGGGCGGTGTATCCGACGTACAAAATCTATCTGGCCACCGATGACGGGAAGATTTTGAAGACCCTCGCTGGAGCGCCCGGGTACAACGCCGAGGGCACGGTGAATTTCAAGACCAGTCGCGTCGTATATACCTCGATGGAGTCGGGCGATCTGGATTTGTGGACCATGAAGCCGGATGGGTCGGACAAAAAGCAGGTCACCAAGACTGATGGATACGATGGCGGCCCAGTATTTTCGCGTGATGGCAAGAAGCTGGTGTGGCGCGCGAATCACCCGCAGACGCCCGAGACGGAAAAGCGCTATCACGATCTGCTGAAGGAGAACCTGACGTCGCCGATGAAGATGGAGCTTTTCGTCGCTGACGGCGAAGGAAAGAACGCGCGGCAGATCACGAATTTCGGATGCGCGAGTTTTGCGCCGACCTTCACGCCGGATGGGAAGAAGATTTTGTTCGCGTCGAATAAGCACAATTGCGACGGGCGAAAGTTCGAGCTCTACCTGGTCAACGCCGACGGGACCGGGTTGGAACAAGTGACGGATTTCGGCGGTTTCACGGCGTTTCCCGAGTTTGCGCCTGATGGGAAGACCATTGTGTTCGCGTCGGACAAGGGCGCGAAGACGCCGTACGAGTTCAATATTTTCACCGCGGAGTGGAAATAGAGCGAGCATGAAGCGTCTTTGGATCGTCTTTCTCGCGGGAATTGTGATCGAGTTGACCTATGGCTACTTCCCACCTGCGCTCCAAGCCCTTCCGCAGGCGCCCGCCCGATGGACGCGCGTGACACAGACCGCTCTCGATCCCATCCCGCACGAGTGGCCAGAAACGTCGCACGCGGTAAAGGCATGGCGCGCTACATACAGCGGAACATCCGAGATCACCCTGACGCTGTACGCGATGCCATGGTCGCCAGGAAACGCTTGGGATGCGATTCAAAGATGGCGGCCGGTGCCTGGCGCGATGGCGTTCTCCAAGGGCAGGTACTTCGGCGTAGCAGCGTCGCAAGGCCTGGATGACGCGGCGCTCAGGCGGTTCGTTCAAGGCGTCATGGCTACTCTCCCCCGGGGCGGTGAAGCGATCCGCTGACCGTGAGCGCCTATGGCCGCATATAAATTGTGTTTACGGATATCCGGCATCATCGCGCTGCTAGTGCTCGCCGTCTTCGCTGACGCTCCCGCCAAGCTGAGCCGCGAGGACGCGCAGAAGCTGAAGAGCCCGGTGGCATATACCAAGAAATCCGTCGATCGGGGCCGCGGGATCTTCATGCAAAATTGCACCAGCTGTCATGGCGAGAACGGGAAGGCCGAAGGGTCGCTGATCGCGGACGCCACCGATCTCACGACGCCAAGCCTCTACAAGAGCGGGACGACGGAAGGCGAGATTTTCCACAGCATCCGCGACGGCGCAGGCGATCAGATGCCGGCGTTCAAGTCGCAACTCGGCGGCGAGGCCGACATCTGGAATTTGGTAAACTTCATCCGCAGCCTGTGGCCGGAGTCCCAGCGACCGCCACTTCAAGACGCCAAGTAGGCGAGAGGAGATCCGCATGAGCGAAAAAACGAACCCCGAAGTTCAAAAAAAGAATGCCGGCGCCGGCGCGGCGAGCGAACCTGAGTCGCGTCCGTCCCGCCGAGGACTGTTTTCGTCCATTGGAGCGGGCGCGGTTGCGGCTGCGATCGTGAATCCGGGCAAACTTTTCGCAGACACCGCTCCTCCGATTCCTTCGATTCGCATCGCCAAGGACATCACCGACAGCTTGGCGGAGGCGACCAGGATGGGGTCGTTTGAAGCCAAGAGCGGAATGACCGGCGCGGAAGTTTTCGCGAAGTCGTGCAAGGACGAAGATCTCGCGGCGCTGTTCTGCTGTCCGGGAAATTATCAGATCATCAACGCGATTTCAGCGGCGGGGATTCCCGCATTTGGCGGGCGTTCGGAAGGGTCGATGACGTCGGCAGCGGATGGATTTTCGCGCTGTACCGGCGAAGTGACGGCGTGTTCCGGCACCGAAGGCCCGGGCTTCACCAACATGATCATGAACATCGCGGTGGCGCACCGGGCGCGCACGCCGCTGCTGGTGCTGGCGAGCAACGTGACCATCGCGACGGACGATCGTGAGTATTTCATTCAGACCGGCTATCAACAGCCCACCACCGAAGGGCTGAAGAAATATGGCAAACGGCTGATCGCGCCGGATCGCATCCATGAATACACCGCGTACGCGTTTCGAAACTTGAAGACTGGGCGTGCCGGGGCCGGTGCACCTGGATTTCCCTGGTGAAATTTATAACCATCGCTTCATCGCCGAGTCGGAAGTGAAGGAGTATTACAGCAAGGAGAAATACCGCACCGAATCGAGGCCGCATCCGGCGCCGAAGGACCTGGCGCAAGCGGTGGATATGATCAATCGCGCGGAGCGTCCGGTGATCGTCGCCGGCCACGGCGTATTTTTCCGCAAGGCCTGGGAACCGCTGATGGCGGCGGCGGAGAAGAACGACATCGCAGTGGTGACCTCGGGACCCATGCGCGGGCATTTTCCGGATGAGCACCGGCTCTCGGCGAGCCTGTCGCCCGACGCATTCATGAGCGCCGATCTCGTGGTGTTCGTGGGCCAATACAGCATGCCGAGCAAGACCGAGCGCTGGCGCTTCAACGCGGATGCGAAGGCGATTCGCGTCAACCCGACCGGCGAAGACCTGGGACGGAACTGGCCGCTCGATTTAGGAATCGTGGCCGATGAGGGCGCTTTCCTGGAGGGTCTGGCGAGCGATCTGCCGCGGAAAAAGCGCGACGCGTGGGTGGGCGAACTGGCCGCGGCTCGTCAGAAATATGAGAAGGGACTGCTGGACGAATACGAACAAGGCGTGAAGCACAGCCAGGCGACCAATACGCTGCATCACGCGGTGGTGTGCAAGGAAGTGCACGATTTTCTGTACAAGGGCAGCCTCGATCCGAAGCAGACCGTGACAGGTTGGGGCGGCTGGACCATCGGCAATTGCGGCGCGCGGTGGCTGCGGGCATATCGGCCGGGACAAGAAGTGAACTGTCCGTATCAATATTCGGCGGTGGGTCCGGATCTGGCGATGATGATCGGCGCAGGCGCGGCGGTGCAATTGGGCGTGGGTCCGCAGGCGCCATATAAAGGCGCTCCGGTGTTGGTGATCACCAGCGACGCGGGCATTACTTACAGCATGTTCGAACTGGACACGGCGGCGAAATACAAGATCCCAGTGATTTGCATCGTGTACAACAACAACTCCTGGGGCATGTGGCCGAGCGCGGTCGGAACTCCGCGATCCATGCACATGTATCTGTTCCAGGAGAATCTGCGCTACGACAAAATGGCGGAGGGGCTGGGCGCGCGCGGCGAATATGTGCGCACGCAAGACGAGTTCCGCAGCGCACTGAAGACCAGCTACGAAGTGGCGGCGAAGGATCGCGTCTCAACTTTGATCAACGTGCAAGCGCTGAAGGAGTTCACGTCCGGCAAGGATTATCCGCCGGGTAACATCATTAATCCCGAACCGGGCGTGGGAGCGCTTGCCCACTAAGAATTCGCCCGTCGCGCTCGTCACCAGGATTCTGGAAGAGTACGCCGCGAAGGCTGTTTTCCGGGGTTTTAGCGCCCATCCTAAGACCGGCGGCAAAGCGTTGTACAAAATGGTCTGGCACTACGACCGTGCTTTCGAGTTGCTGCTGGACGCCCCAGAAGGAACACTCCGATTTCCGGCAGTGCTGCCCGGCGTACCTTCGCGCTCGGCGATGTATCGCGAGTTACGAGCATATCTGAAAGAGCGGCATTCGGCTGAAGTGGCTGAACACCGGCGCGTGAATCCCGTCAAAGCGCGCGTCACTCTAAGCAATAAAATTGGCGTCGTATCGCTCACGCTCAAAACGAAGGATGGTGACTTCGACTACGCTACGCGCAAGATCATCCAGATCGTGCACGAGATCTTCATGGTCTTTCTAGTGGATGGTCCGTATTACGAATACATGGTGGAGCAACTCGGCCTGGACCCGGACAGATTTTAGGATCCCGACTCCCTCACGGTCGCGGCTCGGCTTTGAGGCGGATATTCCGCACTTCGATTACGGCTGCGGAATCCCCAAGCCGAATGCATACAACGTCCCGTCCTCCGTGCCCACATAGATGCGGCCTCCGCCGACAGCGAACGCACTGAAATGCGAGAATCCGCGGATGGTGTCGGCGCTCGAAAACAACACGTCGCCAGTGTTCGCATCCAGCGCATAGAGAATCGCGTGGCCGGTTTTGGCCTTGCGATCTTCAACGTTCAGCAGATTGCCGCTCGGGCCGAATTGCACCGGCGAATCACCATCGGACAACGCGAACACGATGCCATTCGCAATGATCGCCGGCGTTGGCACGGACATGTTCAGCGAGTTCCAGGCCGGCGTGAGGACCGGTTTGCCGGCTTGCTCTTCCACCTTGAAAGCCATCAGGCTGCCGTCGGGCGTGTCGCCGTGTGCGAGCGCGAACTTCGTTGCGGGCGTAGGCGGGCCCCAGGCAGGCGCATAGAGCCAGCGCGTTCCGGCGAAGTCTTCCCAGGTAGAGAACGCGCCCCAGAATCCTTTGCCCGCGAAGTTCACTTCGTCGTTCGTGAACAGCGGGCTGCGATACAGCGGCACGCGGTGGTCCGCGCCGCCGAGCGATTTGGTATCGAGCAGAAAGATGACGCCTTCCTTGCCGCTAGCGGCCGCCAGTTCCCAGTTCTTGAAATTGAACACGGTGGGCCCGATGCTGCCCATGTCCAGATCTTTCTTGGTGACCCAGGTGCTATTGCGAGGCGTGAAATAATCGGCCACCTTCAGATTCTGCGGCGACAACGCGATCACCGAATCCGCCATCTCGTTCTTCCCTGGATCGAATGTTCCGTCGCCGGTCTCGACGATGAGTTTGCCGTCGGATGTAACGGCGGCGCCCGCTCGCCCCCAAATACCAGCGCCGGTATTGCCGCTGGCCTCGAAGTACGAAACTTTGCGATCCGCGCTGTTTAAATCCAGGGCGTAGACCCCCGACTTCACGCCATTGCAGTTCTGCGAAATGGCGGTGTAAAGCTGCCCGTTCACCACATTCATGCTCCACGACTTGGCGAAGGCCGGAACGAAGGGCGTGGGCGGAACAACATCTTCGCCGCTGACCAGATTGAAGGCGTGCAGCTTGCCGTCGCTTGCGAGCACATAAAGCGCCTGGCCGACTCCGGGAGCGGCGGCTCCGTCGATGCGGGGCACTGGACCGATCACCGGAGTGGCGGTGAGCCCGTTGGGACAGAGCCAGCTATCGCGGCGCTGGGGAGTGCCTTCGGCGGCCAGCGTTTTCTCCCAATACATTTTTCCGGTGTCGCCGTCGACGACGAACACCTTGTTGGATGCGCCCGCGAGCACCACCAGGTCCTTGACGCCTTTGGGGGTCGCCATATTTGCGCGGACTAACGGCGCGGTCAGATTGCTCAGGGCCTTTGGTTCGCTGGCCAGCTTCACGCTCCATTCGAGCTTCAGCTGCTTGATGTTCTCCGGCGTAAGATCCGTTTCGCCCTTGTTCCATCCGCTGCGCTGCGGGTCGCCACCAAACGTAGTCCAACTTCCGCGTCCGGCTTGCGACAGCAAAGCAGACGGCAAGAGCAACACGGCCGGCAACAGTTTGGCGAATCTCATCAGCGGGGTCAGTGTATAACCCGCCGGGTGGCGCTGTCAAACGCATTGGCGCGCGGAGCATTAGCGCGCGGCGGTCCCGTGCGAGTATCATGAAAAATATGAATCGAGCCGCCCTCCTGATTTCGTTTATCTCTGTGTCCCTGACTGTCGTGTCGTCGAGTATGGTGCAAGCCCAAGATCTGCCGGCAGGCAAGGGAAAGGAGCTGGTGGAGAATACCTGTGGAAGCTGCCACGGCCTCGACGTCGTGGTTGCCCAGCACGCCAGCAAGGACGGATGGGCTTCTATCGTCGACTACATGGTTTCGCGCGGTGCTTCGGGAACGCCGGCCGAGATTCAGACCATCGTCGAATACCTGGCCAAGAATTTTCCCCCGGCGGCCGCCACGAAGACCAACGTGAACAAAGCGACCTCCATGGACCTGCAGACGCAGCTCGAGTTGACTGCCAAGGACGCCGACGCGATCGTCAAGTATCGGACCGATCACGGTGACTTCAAGGATTGGGACGGCTTGATGAAAGTCCCTGGCATTGACATGGCCAAGCTGACCGCAAAGAAAGACAGCATCGCATTTAGCGACGCTCCATAAGTCTTATGACTCGACGAGACGCCCTCAAAGCCAGCGTTGCGGCGGCACTCATTCCTGCAGCGGCGCATGCGGCCCCAGCCTCGGCCGGCCGGCTGAAACAGTCGCTGGCGCGCTGGTGCTACGCCAAGATTCCGATTGACGATTTGTGCCGCGCGGCGGCCGACATGGGGATCACCGGCATGGACCTGGTGGCGCCCGAGGATTGGCCGGTGCTGCGCAAGTACGGCATTACGCCGTGCATGGTTCAGGGCGCGGGGACATTCAACGATGCCTGGAACAATAAAGCGCTCCACGACAAGCTGGAAGAACAGGCGCGCACCAGCATCGTAAGGGCAGCCGAGGCGAAAGTTCCCAATGTCATCACGCTGTTCGGCGCGCGGCGCGGCATGAGCGATCAGGAAGGCATCGACAATTGCATCGTGGGCCTGAATCGCGTCAAGAAATTCGCCGAGGATCACGGCGTGACGCTATGCGTTGAGTTGCTCAACAGCAAAGTGGATCACAAGGACTATCAGGGCGACCACACCAGCTTCGGCGTGGCCGTGGTGAAGGCCGTAGATTCACCGCGCGTGAAGCTGCTGTACGACGCCTACCATATGCAGATCATGGAAGGCGACTTGATCCGCACCATTCGCGACAACATTCAATACATCGCGCACTTCCATTGCGCCGGCGTTCCCGGGCGCCATGAGATTGACGACACGCAGGAAGTGAATTGGCACGCTGTGGCGAAGGCCATCGCCGATCTGAATTTCCCCGGCTACATTGCGCAGGAGTTCACGCCGACGCGCGATCCGCTGACGTCGCTGAAGCAAGCCGTCGAAGTGTTGACGGTCTGATCTACTTCACCGCCGCCGTTCTCCAACCCGACGCGTACTCTTCGCGGGCGGTTTTCGCGTACGGCACCGGGCTGACCACGGCGCGGATCTCGGTCTGTTTGTGGCGCTCGACGGTGGCTTTCTGGGTCCCGCCGCCTTCTTCGCCCCAAACCAACGTGACCTCTGTGCCGATCTGGACGTCGTGCTCAACGATCCCGAGGGAAAGCATCGAACCTTCGTTGTAGCTATAGCCGCTGAACATCGACAGACCGGCTAGCTTCCCGCCAATCAGCACCTGGTCGTACGAAGCCGAAGCGTAGTTCGACAACGGCAGATCGATGTATTTATTGCGCTGCTCGATGGGCCCGAACATGGACCGCTGCACCCGCGCGACATCCTCGGCGTTCCAGGCGAAGGTCACTTTCTTGCGCTGCGGCTCTTTGGAAATTTTCTCCAGAGCTTCGCGCCCGATGAAATCGTGATCGAACTTGACGAACGGCCCATAACCCATCTCGTACGGCGTCACGTAATAATCCGCTATGTTTTTCGAGACGTAACTGCCGCCTAGTGAGCCGGTGCCCTCGTAGCTCGAGGCCGGCAGCCACTGCCGGTAGGCCTTCATTTTGTCGCCCGTATAAACGGCCGGGAGCGGCGAAGGAATCCAACCCGACTCCAGCGTGTTGGTGGCGTAAGCGCGAGCGCCCACTTGCACCAGTCCGAACTCCTTGCCCGCTTCCACAATCGCCGCGCGGATTTCCTCGCGCTCCTCGTAGGGTCCCCATATTTCGAGTCCCGGAGCGCCGGCCATGCCGTGGCGTAGGGCACGCACCTTCCGTCCCCCGATGTTGATATAACCCATATCAAAGAATTTGATTTCCGCAACCGGGCCGCCGTTCAATTTCTGAATGACCTGCCAGGCGTTGGGTCCTTGAATCTGGTAGCGGTAACAAGTGCGGGTCACAGCTTTTCCGCCCGGATTGGAGGGCGACCGATCGTCCTTGGTGGTGGTAACTTTGAATCCGCCGGTTTGGGCCTGGAATTCAATCCAACTGGCGGCCGGCGCGCGTCCGACAAACACCAGCTTTTCGGGCTCCAGATGAAACAGGATGCCGTCGCCAATCACATGGCCGTCGTAACTGCAGGGCGCTAGTTGCTTGGCCCGGTCGACCGGGAACTTGGCGAAACTATTGAACCCCAGATAGGAAGCCAACTTCACTGCATCGGGTCCTTCCATGTACACGTTGACCATGTGGTGGCTCTGGTCAAAAAGAACGCAACTATCTCGCCAGGCGCGTTGTTCATCCCGCCAGTTCGAGTATTCGGCGGGAACGACGGGATAGACGTAAGCGCCTATCCGCGAATTACGCAAGAGGTCAACGGGGCTCTTCGTCTTTAACAATTCTTCCAGGCTTTGGCTCACAGCAGTGATAATTCCTTTCCGTTAAACAGCGGTTTGGCTGCGCCTTCAAGCGCAAACGGGTAGTTTATCACAAGCCTAATTTGATGACACTGGCTGGAGTCAGCTCCGGGACGATGATCAGCAGATCGTACCCGTAGATGACGCGCTGCATGTCGGGATCAACCGCACCGAGCTTTTGAAAACGCAGATTGCGCAGGTCGTAAAGGGTCCAGGCGTTCGGGACTCGATTGTCCATGACCGGCTTCAACCAGTGGTAATCGTCGTCCTCCACCATAACGAACGGCTCAAGCTTCATTGGCCGCTGGTATCCGGCATAAAGCGCGTGCGTGCCCTTGGCGCCAAGAATGCAGATGTGGAGTGACGAGGCGCCCCGTCCGTCGGCCATTTCGGCGATGTAGTTGCCCAGGTCCCGCTCGTGAAGGGGGTTGAAGCCTTTGTAAAGGTGCCAATCGCCGAACTTGAAAAGTACCCGTTGGCGTTGGGAGTTCTTGGCCGCCGCGTCGGAGTCCCGCTGAAAGTTTTGCTTCATCAATCGCGCGCGCTGACGGTTCGCTTCCGGCGACCCTTGCATATTCTTGAGATAGATCTCGTGACTTTCGACCAGCTCATGAAAAAGCTCATTCGCGGCGGCATTCCCTTCGCGTTTGAGGACCGCGGCAATCTCGGACAGCTGGGCGTCGGAGGCGGCAAACAGGAACACCTTGCTGGGGTCGCCGGCATCCTTCGCGAGAGCGGCATCCTTCTGCTCTTCGGCTTTCATGCGGGTTAGAACGGCCGTTGCGGCTGGGCCGGGGTGGGTCGCCAGCATCTGATCGAGAAGCCATCCCGCCGAACCCATGAGCTCTTGATCGAGACCCCAGAGCTGGAAATTTGGGTTGTGAGAAGCGGTGGCGCAGTGTTCCACCAAATCGTTTTCTTCGCGCACATTCAGGAATGCGACGCTATCGGGATACCGATCGGTGAGCGCAACCATTCGCGGAAGCCGGTCGGGTTTGCCCAGTGACGCCGCCACCATTTTCGCCGCTTGTGGGCCAGCTTCCACGGCCATGGCAGTCAGGCCTTGCGGAGCCATCAGGTCGCACACCGCAGCCGCGAATTGAGGGATCTCGTGCGTGATGTGGTCCTCTCCGATGAGCACATATTGCGCGGCTGAAATTGCTTTCTCCAGTACCGGAGCAGCATTGCCCGTCAGCTTTCCTCCTTCGATCCGGAAATCGGAGCGAACTTCAAGAAGCTTCTGATCGAATGTCGGCGGCGGGGTCGATTGCGGCAGCGCGGGGAGCGTGAGAGAGAGTCCAACCAGCAGGCAGCGAATCATACAGTTCGAAATACTATACGGCGAAGACCACGCGGACGTTCGATATAATAGCGCTGCCAATGAAGATCGATCTTTTTAATCACTTTTTCCCACCCCGTTATGCGCGCGAAGTCATCGAGGCCGGGCTCGCCGGCAAAGACATCGGCAAGCGGGTGAGGAATGTTGCAACCATCGCGGATCTGGACGCGCGCTTTCGCGTGATGGATGAGTTCGGCGAGTATTGCCAGTTTCTCAGTTTGCCTGCGCCGCAGATGGAGATCATGGCCCCACCCGACAAGTCGCCCGAGCTGGCGCGCATCGCCAATGACGGCCTGGCCGAGCTGGTGGACCGCTATCCCGATCGCTTCATCGGATTCGCCGCGTCTTTGCCGATGAACAATGTCGATGCGTCGCTGAAAGAAATCGACCGGTCGGTTTCAGAACTGAATGCGCGCGGCTTTCAGATTTACACCAACGTCGCCGGCAAACCCCTCGACGCGCCCGAGTTCGCGCCGATATTCGAGGACGCCGCCCGCCGCGATCTCACCATATTGATGCACCCCGCGCGCGGCGCCGATTCGCCGGACTACAAGACCGAAGCGAAATCCAAATACGAAATCTGGTGGACCTTCGGGTGGCCCTATGAAACCAGCGCGGCGATGTCGCGCATCGTCTTCTCAGGCATGTTCGATCGCTGGCCGAAACTCAAGATCGTCACGCATCACATGGGCGGCATGATTCCGTATTTTGAGGGACGCGTCGGCTACGGCTGGGACGTGCTTGGCTCGCGCACGTCGGACGAAGATTACGTCTCGCTGCGGCAATCCATGAAGCAGCGGCCGGTGGACTATTTCCGCAACTTCTACGCCGACACGGCGCTGTTTGGCGGGCAGGCCGCCACCAGATGCGGTCTGGATTTCTTCGGCGTGGATCACGCGGTGTTCGCTTCCGACGTGCCCTTTGAGCCGAAGCCCGGCCTCTACATTCGCGAAACCATCCGGTGCATTGAGGGCCTGGACATCACGGCCGCCGACAAGCAAAAGATTTACGAGGGCAACGCGCGCCGTTTACTGAATCTTACCTAGAGGAGGATCTGTGAGGCTGCCTTTCGCATTCCCTGTATTCATTGTATTCGCAGTATTCCAGGCGGCCTGTTGGGCCGCGACGTGCGAGAGCCTGGCCACACTGGCGCTGCCGGGCACAGCCATAACGCTGGCGCAGCCTGTTGCAGCGGGCGAGTTCATGCCGCCTGGAAGGACCTTCGGAGGCACACCCTCGCCTGCGGTGGCGCTCAAAGATCTGCCCGCGTTCTGCCGTGTTGCGGCGACGCTCAAGCCCACCAGCGACTCCGACATCCAGATCCAAGTCTGGCTGCCTGCCGTGGGATGGAACGAGAAATTCCAGGCAGTCGGCAACGGCGGATGGGCGGGATCCATCAGTTACGGCGCCATGGCCGAGGCGTTGCACGATGGATACGCGACCGCCTCCACCGACACGGGGCACGTGGGCGGTAGCGGCAGTTTCGCGCTTGGGCATCCGGAAAAGATCGTCGATTTCGGATATCGTTCCGAGCATGAGATGACCGTGAAGGCCAAGGCGCTCATCGAAGCGTTCTATGGCAATCCCGCGCGCATGTCCTACTGGAACGGCTGCTCTACCGGCGGTCGGCAAGGGCTGAAGGAGGCGCAGCGCTACCCGGACGATTACGACGGGATCATCGCCGGCGCGCCCGCCAATCCGCGCACGCATCTGGCCTTCGGGACGATGTGGATCGCGCACGCCAATCTCAAGGATCCCGCCAGCTACATTCCGCCGGCCAAATATCCTGCGATTCATCAGGCTGTTCTAAACGCCTGCGATGCCTTGGATGGGCTCAAAGACGGGCTGATCACCGATCCAACGCGCTGCCATTTCGATCCGCAAGTGATCGCCTGCGCAGGCGCCGATACATCCGAGTGCCTCACTCGGCCCCAAATGGAAACCGTGAAGAGGATCCTTTCGCCTTCGCGAAATCCTCGCACCGGCGAAGAGATTTTCCCAGGCTTGGAACCCGGGTCTGAACTTGGCTGGGCGACGCTGGCCGGTCCGCAGCCGTTTGCAGCCATCACGGATCACTTCAAGTACGTGGTGTTCAAGGATCCTAATTGGGATTGGAAGACGCTCAACTTCGATAGCGACGTCACCCTGGCGGACGAAGTCGACAACGAAACTATCAACGCCACCGACGCGAATTTGAAGCCGTTCTTCGGACGGAAGGGAAAGCTATTGCTGTATCACGGATGGGCCGATCAAAACGTCGCGCCGCAATCGACCATCAATTACTACAAGCGGGTGGTGGACACGGTCGGGGGCGAGCGTCAGACCGCCGACTCCATCCGGCTCTTCATGGCTCCCGGGATGGCGCATTGCGGCGGTGGCGAGGGGCCGAACACCTTCGACATGATGAGCGCAATCACCGATTGGCGCGAAAACGGCCACGCGCCCGAGCGCATTATTGCTTCGCGTACCGGCCGAACGCGACCCTTGTGCGCCTACCCGCAAGTAGCCACGTATAAGGGCAGCGGCAGCATCGACGATGCGCGGAGTTTTGTCTGCGAGACGCCGAAGTAGAAGCTACTTCGCTTTCTTCTGCTTCTGTTGGCCGACGCGGATCTTGAAGGTCTGCTGCTTGGCTTCCTGGAACGCCTTGTGATCGTGGCGCGACACGGCATCGGTGAGATACTTGTCCACGTTGGCGCCCGTGGGCAGAACCGCCATGATGGTGAAAGGCTCGTTACAGGTGGGGCAGAACGGCCGGAACCGTTTCACGTTTGGAATTGCCATACGCTTTCAGAATATCACATGTTTTCAAGAGCGCTCACCGCGGAAAATGCCCGGCAGGCCATCAAAACCGCGGTTGCCGGCGTGGTTTCGTTGTACGTCGCCCGGCTCTTCCATCTGCCAGAGGGATATTGGGCCGCGATCAGCGCGCTGATCGTGATGCAGTCCAACGTTGGCGCCACGCTCAGTGCTTCCAGAACCCGCCTGGCAGGAACCGGCGTCGGCGCGGTGGTGGGAGGGGCGTTTGTGGCTCTGTGGGGCGACAGCATCCCCGGCTTTGCGCTGGCCGTGGCGGTGGCGTTCTTCCTGTGCTTTATTCTGCGGCTGCCGGACAGCCAGCGGCTGGCCACCGTGACGGTAGCGATCATCATGCTGATTGGGCGTCCGGCGTCTCCCTGGACCGTCGCATTGCATCGTTTTATCGAGGTGTCGATCGGGATTCTGATTGCGCTGGTGATTTCCCTGACGCTTTGGCCGAATCATGCCCGCCGAAGTCTGCGGGAGGGGCTCGCCGCGGCGCTAGTGAAGCTGGGAGCGCTGTATAAAGCCGTAATGGGCGCTGCCGGATCCGGTGCCCTGGATGCACTGAACACCGAGGTCTCGGACGCATTTCGGAAGAATGCCGATCTTCTGCAGAACGCCCTCCAGGAAGCCTTCGGTCCCATGCGGGAACGCGATTCTCTGGCGTTGCTCGCCGCTCAGGTGGAGCGGATCCGCCGCGCCGTGGAGACGTTGGACTCGGCGGTGGGCGATAGAGCGCCCAACACTTACGCGCGCAGGTTCGATGTGGAATTGGAGCAACTGCATTCCACCATCGCGGCCGACTTCGGATGGCTCGCCAATAGCGTCAGGACCGGCCGCGGCGAGCCTCTTTGGCCGGATTCAACCGCGGCAATCACCGCGCTGGATGAAAAAGCCACTGCCGCTCGGGAATCCGGCGCGACGGCCAGCCATCCACTGGACGAGATTCTGCGCTTCTACTCGCTGTTGCTCAGTTCTCGTAACCTGGTGCAGGAGTTGGAATTGGCGCGCGCGTTGGTCACATCGCGCTTCGTGTCCAAATAGCAGAGATTTTCGAACGTCCGTTCCCACGTATGTTAGATGACAGGTCTTGTCCCGAGAGGCGTAAGCAGCGGCCTTCTTTGCATTGGGATCGCAATGCTGAGCCAGGCCGGGTGGCTGGCTTTGGGCGACGTCATCCCAAACGCCCCCGCCTTCGAACAAGAGACGCAGCCCGGATCGGCGGCGCACTACTGGTGGCATAACCGGAACATCCAAGCCCAGCTTGATATCGGAGGCGGGATCTCGTTCCGATTCAATAACGGACATGAGCTGAAGGTCCGGTTCCCTGGCGCCAGACCCGGAGTGGAGCCGCAAGGAGAATCAGCGTCCTACCCTGTTTCTTATTACCTGGCGTCGGCCAAATCCCCGCGCGCGAGCATTCGTTGGGAACGTGTCCGCTACCACGACATCTATCCCGGTATCGACCTCATTCTAGTCACCAAAGCGGGCCAGCTGGAGTTCGTTTTTGAAATACGGCCGGGAGCCGATCCGCGCAAAATCAGGATGCAATATCCCGGCGCCGCCGTTCACCTGAACCTGCAGGGAGATTTGGTGATCAAGACGGCAGATGAGCAAGTCCAACAGCGCCGTGCATTTGCTTTTCAGGGCCGCGCATTTGCTTCTCAGGACAATGACCGATCGGTGGAATGCAGCTACCGGCTTACGCACGACGTGACACTGCGGTTGGGACCATACGATTCGCGGCGCATGTTGACCATCGATCCAGTCCTGAACTTCAGCACGTATCTCGGAGGCCCGGGGTACGACGCGATCAACGCCATGACAACCGACTCGTTCGGCAATATCTACGTGACTGGTGCAACGTCCTCGAGTAGTCTCGCTTCGGGCGCTCAGCCGGTGCTGGCCAGCCGTGAGGTGTTTGTCGCCAAGCTGAATAGCGCCGGAACCCAGTTGGTCTATCTGGTCTACATGGGCGGCAGTGGAGACGATTCAGGACAGGGAATTGCTGTCGACGCCTCGGGGAATGCCTACGTAACGGGAGTGACCGGATCCCCGAACTTCCCGACTACTAGCGGAGCCTTCTCTACTCAGAGCATCGGGCCGCAAGAAGCTTTCATCGCCAAAGTCGGCCCCACCGGTCAGATTCAATACGCAACGTATCTGGGTGGAGGTTCGGACACTGGTCTCGCGATTGCCGTGGATAGCACTGGCGCAGTGTATGTCGCCGGCCAGACCGGATCCGTCTCCTTTCCCACCACTGCGGGTACGATTCAGCCATCCTATAACGGCGGCCAATCGGATTGCTTTGTCTCCAAACTAAGCGCCGCGGGAGATTCACTGATTTACTCCACGTACTTGGGCGGCCACTTGCTGGAGCTGTGCGCTGGAATCGCGGTGGACGCAGCCAGTGATGTTTACGTCACCGGAACCACTTACTCCACGAATTTTCCGATCCAGAAGCCTTTGCAAAGCAACCTCCGGGGATTGGAAAGCGCTTTTGTGACGGAGATTAACCCGGGCGGATCGGCGCTGCTGTACTCAACTTACCTGGGCGGCTCGGTGGTGGACAATGGCAACGCCATTGCAGTGGACTCGTTCGGTTCCGCCTACATTGCCGGGTCCACCGCTTCACCCGATTTTCCAACCACGGCGGGCGCGGCGCAGACGGTCCTGGCAGGCCAATTCAATGCTTTCGTTACCAAACTCACGCCGGGAGGAAATGGTCTGGCTTTTTCCACGCTACTCGGAGGGTCTGGCAGCGACAGTGCGACGTCGTTAGCGTTGGACACCTTGGGCCAGCCAGTTATCGGCGGGTTCACAACATCGCCCAACTTTCCACTTGCCGGCGCGATCCAGCCGGTGTTTCAGCTCACTCGGGATGCTTTCGCAACGGTGCTGAGCGCGGGCGGCGCCAGTTTTGTGTTTTCGAGCTATTTCGGAGGAGCCGGTGACAATCGTGGTTTTGCGGTTGCAGCGTTCCCACCCAACAGTCTTGCTTTGGCCGGGATGACCGGCTCTACCAGCTTCCCAACGGCCGCTGCTCTTCAGAGCTCCTTCAGTGGAAACTACGACGGGTTCGTGCTCAGAACGCAATACGAGGGCGTGCAACCTGTTCCCTTGGCATTTTTCCCGCTGACGCCCTGCCGGATCGCCGACACGCGATCGACGGGGGGAAGTGGCCTCACGGGGGCCTTTGGGCCACCGTCCATGCCTGCCGGCTCCACCCGCAGTTTCCCGGTTCTGGCGAGTAGCTGCAGCGTTCCTGCGACGGCGCAGGCTTATTCGTTGAATATTACGGTGGCGCCGCCCGGTCCGATGTTTTACTTAACCGCTTGGCCCGCTGGTGAGACCATACCTGTAGGTTCGACGCTGAACGATTTAAGCGGAGGAATCGTGGCGAACGCCGCCATCGTGCCGGCCGGGGCGAATGGCGCGATTAACGTTTTCGTCAGCGACGCTACCAACTTGATTGTCGACATCGACGGGTATTTCGCGCCGGCCATCGCGCCTTCGGCTCTGGCATTCTATCCAGAGACGCCGTGCCGGGTCGTGGATACGCGTTCGACAGGCGGCAGCGGGCTGACCGGACCCTTCGGACCGCCGCAAATGACCGCGTTTTCTAGCCGCAGCTTTCCTATCCCCGACAGCGCCTGCGATCTGCCGCCATCGGCACAGGCCTATTCGTTCAACATCACTGTGTCGCCGCCAGGCTCGATGTTTTTCTTAATCACCTGGCCGACCGGAGAGCCCATGCCTGGAGTATCGACGTTGGACGACTTGAGCGGCGCTATTGTGGCCAATGCCGCGCTGGTGCCGGCGGGGATTGGTGGCGCGGTGGACGTCTACGTGTATAGCGCCACGGATGTGATTATCGACACCGATGGCTACTTCGCTCCGCCGGGGAGTCCAGGCGGCCTGTACTTCTACCCTGTGACACCCTGCCGGGTGGCAGACACCCGTTCGGTCGGCGGCAGCGGTCTGACGGGGCCATTTGGTCCACCGCAAATGACGGCAGGTTCGACGCGCAGTTTTCCGGTACCCGCCAGCCCGTGCGGCGTTCCCCAGACAGCGCAAGCCTACGCGTTGAATATCACAGTGGTGCCTCCAGGCAAGCTGTTCTACTTAATCACCTGGCCGACGGGCGTGACCATGCCTGGAGTGTCGACGCTGAACGACTTAAGCGGAGTGATTCTCGCCAATGCCGCGATTGTGCCGGCGGGCGCCAACGGAGCGATCAGCCTTTTCGTAAGTGATCCCACCAACGTCATCATCGACATCAGCGGCTATTTTGCGCCGTAGCCCAAGCGGTTCGAAGCGAACCAGGCCGTAGGCTCAATTTGCGCGCCGGCGGGTCGGTTTGCTATTAACGTTACTGGAATAGCGCGCCGGCCTGGTCTGCTCGATTGAAGTACGCCTCAGGAGCCGGGCTCAATGCAAAACACTCCTTCCAATCATCCACGCAGCCCAGCTGGACCCGACGATCTTCAGGCGGCGAAGCCTGGCGAGGTAAATCTGGAGCAGACACTGGCTACGCTGGAAAAAGCGGTTTCGGAGCTGGCCGAACTGGATCGCAGTAACAAACAGACCATCCTGCGGCACGTTCAAGAATTACGTTGGCAGATGAATCGCGAAATAGACGGGTTGCGTGTCGAGATAGGCGACATTCATCGACAAATCGCAGGAATTGAAAGCAGAACGGACGTCAACGAGGGCAGCATTTCCGAAATCCTGCAGAGCCGAATCTGGCGCGCGCTGCGTTTCACTGGTGGACTCGTTCTCAACGCCGGTTCATTGGGACGCCGCCTGCTCTTGCGTGACCGGGAGGAACAGAGCTTCGACATCGAAATTTGGTGCGATGAGCCTAAGGCGTCCGATCGAACTCCGACGAGTGGAGCGGTTAAGGTCCGCGGGTGGGCGATTGCTCGATCCGGCATAGATCACGTAAATATTCAAGTCGATGGGCGGCCGCCGAGACGGGCCAATTACGGTCTGGCGCGCAGCGACCTTTCACGCAACCATCCGTCAGTGAAGGGTAGCGGCCGCTCAGGCTACGAACTGACAATCGACCCCGCGCTGCTGCCGCGAGGCGAACACAAAATAACAATCGAAGCGGTCACTTCTAGCGGCCTGGTGAAGCGGATAGAAACCGGAGTCGTTATCGAGCGGGCCTTTGCCACTGACTACGACCGCTGGATCGCCGAGTTCGAGGATCGTGACGAATCGGACCTCCGAGCGGCGATGCAATGGTTTGACGTGCGTCCTCTCATCAGCATTCTGATGCCGGTTTACCAGACTCCACGCGAGCTTCTGGAGCGCGCGGTTGAATCCGTTCGCAGGCAAACGTATGACAATTGGGAGCTGTGTATTGCCGATGACTGCTCCGGGCAGCCTGAGCTGGACGCGCTGATTGAGAAGCTCGCGCGTTCCGACTCTCGCATCCGGATCACGAAACGCGAGAGGCGCGGCGGTGTCGCGGCCGCTTCAAATTCCGCGCTTGAGCTCGCGGGTGGCGAATTTGTGGGCATGCTCGATCACGACGATGAGATGGCGCCCGACGCATTGCTGCATGTCGTGGAGGCGATCAACCAACATCCCGGCGTGGGCTGGCTGTACTCCGACGAAGATAAGATCGACATCCACGGCCGAAGGTACGATCCGTTCTTCAAGCCCGATTGGTCTCCCGACCTTCTTTTGTCAGTCAACTATATTTGTCACTTTAGCGTTTGCCGCCGGGATCTGGTCGACCGCGCCGGCGGGTTTCGCCCGGGATTCGATGGAAGTCAGGACTACGATCTTTTCCTTCGCCTTTCGCGGCTGACTGGCGATATCGTTCACATTCCCCGAATCCTCTATCATTGGCGGGCATTTCCGGGCTCCGCCGCCGCCGATGCCTCCTACAAGCCCCACGCGTTGGATGCGGCACGGCGCGCGCTTGTAGATCATCTGCATAGTGCGCAAATCGCAGCCAGCGTGGAGACGGGCAGACATCCAGGCGATTGGCGCGTCCGATATCAATGGCCCGCGGCGGCGCGCGTGAGTATTCTAATTCCATCCGCCGGCAAACTGGAGGTCCTGCGTACCAACCTGGACCAGCTGGCAACGAAAACTAATTACGAGAATTACGAGATCATGGTCATCGATAATTCGCATGGCGCTGAAATTGAGGATTTCGTCCGCGGATGGACCAACAGCGGCAGGAGCGCGCGCTATGTGGACTGCCGTCGGCAGGCGTTCAACTGGTCGGCCCTCAATAACCAAGCCGCTCGTCTCAGCGACTCGGAGCTGCTTCTTTTTCTCAACGATGACACCGAGGTCATTGCGCCCGATTGGCTCACGTCGATGGTGGAGCTCGGAATGCGCCCTGAAGTTGGCGCGGTGGGCGCCAAGTTGCTCTTCCTCGATGGGCGAATCCAGCATGCCGGCGTGGTCATGGGCCTATTCGAAAGTTGTGGCCACGCATTCAGAGGCCTGCGGGGCGACGAGCCGCATTATTTTAACTTTCCGGACGTGGTCCGCAACGTAAGCGCGGTGACGGGCGCCTGCTTAATGGCGCGCCGCGACGTGTTTTGGAAAGTAGGCGGCTTTGATGAGGAAGGGTTTGGCGTGGCTTTTAACGATATCGATTTCTGCCTGAACGTTATCCATGCGCAATACCGTGTCTTGTACACGCCAGACGCGATCCTTTATCATCACGAATCTCTTTCGTTAGCCAGCGAGCATCTAGCGCTTTTTTCGAACGAGATCTCCGCTCTAAGAACGAAGTGGAAGCAGGTCATCGGTTACGATCCCTACTACAGCCCCAACCTGACCCGAACCGCCGAAGACTACTCGCTGGTGAAACGTGCCTGAAGAGGCCGCCAGAGAGCCGCTCTTCGACGCCGGCTTCTACCTCAGAACCTATCCCGATGTGGCGGAAGCCAAGATCGATCCGTACGAACACTACATCAGCTTTGGCGCCGACGAAGGACGCGATCCCCAGGCGTTGTTCGACACTTCTTACTACCTGGAACAATGTCCGGACGTTGCCGCAAGCGGCTTGAACGCGTTGCAACATTACGCGCAGATTGGCGCGGCGGAGGGACGAAATCCACACGCATTGTTCGATACGCGGTATTACTCCGGCCAGGCGCACCTCGCCGCAATCGGTGAGAACGCACTCTTGCATTACTGCAGGTACGGATCCCAGGCCGGTCTGAGTCCGCATCCCCTTTTCGACGTGCGCCTCTACCTGGACCAATGTCCGGAGGTGGCTGCTCGACGGGAAGATCCAGTGCTCGATTTTCTGGCGCGGCGAGGCGCGATAACGCCTCGGCCGCATCTCCTTTTCAACACCGACTATTATCTGCGGCAATACTTGGACGTCGCCACTTATGCCATCAATCCGTTGTTGCACTATCTGCTATACGGTTGGCGGGAGAATCGGGATCCGCACGCCCTCTTCGATACCCGGTTCTATCGCGCCCAATATGATAGCGATGCGGGCGTCTGTCCGCTTCAGCATTACATAACCGAGGGCTTCCGGCTTGGTCTGCGGCCGCATCCTTGGTTTGATGTCGAGTTCTATCTTAGACAACATCCCGAGATCCTCGAGACCGGCGAAAGCGCGCTGACCCATTATCTGAGCTCGGGTTGCCGGCTGAATTCTGTTCCAAACGCCTGGTTCGATTCCAAGGAATATCTGGAAAAACATCTAGATGACATTCCACCGGGTATGAGCCTTGCCGAGCACGCGATCGAATTCGGCGACTACTCCGCAATCTTCCCCATGCTGCGAGAGCGTTTTGTGGACCCGCTAATTCGCGATTGCGCCGCGAAGAGCCCGAAGACTCTCGGCGAAGCCCCAGAGCTACCAGCGAAGCTGATCGCGTTTTACTTGCCTCAATATCACGCTATTCCTGAGAACGACCTTTGGTGGGGCGAGGGGTTTACCGATTGGCGTAACGTGGCGCGCGCGACGCCAAGCTTCGATGGGCACTATCAGCCGCGCATTCCAGCCGACCTGGGCTACTACGACCTTGGTCTCCCCGAAGTTCTCGAACGGCAGGCGGAACTCGCCGGTGAATACGGCATCCACGGCTTCTGCTTCTATCACTATTGGTTCGACGGCCGCCGCCTGCTGGAACGGCCTCTGGAACAAATGCTGGGGAGGCGCAGTCCGAGTTTCCCGTTTTGTATCTGCTGGGCCAACGAGAATTGGACGCGGCGGTGGGATGGATCTCCCCACAAGGTGCTTATCGAACAGCGCTATTCCGACGGTTTTGCGGAGCGCTTTATTCGCGATGCCATGGGGATCTTAACGGATCCGAACTATATACGGGTAGCGGGTGCGCCGCTGCTGCTGGTCTATCGCGCCGACCTGATTCCAGATGTACAACGTGTAACGGATTGCTGGCGCCGGATCTTCCGGCAAGAGACCGGTCTGGAGCTTCACCTGACGATGGTGGAGTACCCGCAAATCCCGTATCGCCTTGCGGCGGGCTTCGACTCGACGGTGGAATACGGTCCGGTTCCGAACCCCATTCTGAAGCATTCGCCCGGACTTCGCGCCGGCTTTGCGGGGCGACTGGAGGACTATCGCGCAGTGGCCTGCCGTGCGCTGCTGAGAGCGCCCAGCGATTATGCGTTCTACCGGTGCGTCATGCCGGGCTGGGATAATACAGCGCGCCGGGGCATGGACGCGAGAATCGTTATCAATGGCGAACCTGATGCGTATGAAAATTGGCTGCGTTCCGCCGTCGCACTGAGCATGGCCGATAGCGGCAAGCGGGAGCCGATGGTCTTCATCTTCGCCTGGAACGAATGGGCCGAAGGAGCGTATCTGGAGCCGGACCAGAAGTACGGACACGGCTTCTTGCAGGCCACGCGGAATGCGCTGTGCGGTGCTCCGATCACTGGCCTCTGAAGCACCCTAACGTGTTCCCGGCGCGCCGGAGACCTCGGCCTGGAAACGGTCGAGCATGGATCTCGTCTCAATGAACGCTTTCCGTTCGCTCTCATGGATCGTGTTCCGGGAGTGGGTACGGTACGCGGTCAGGAAGCGGCGAATATATGCGGCGCGGCCGAGCAGCATGGCCCGCAACGCGAAATCCCAATCGTGTACGTAGCGGTAGGCACGAAATCCTCCCACCCGGGCATGCAGGCTCTTGCGAAAAACCATATTGCTGGTCGTGATGAGATAGTTCTGATCGCTCAGCAGTTCGACGAATCTCCGTTCCGTCACCATTCTCGCCACGTCCAAGCCCGGCCGCAGCGCCCCCCAGGAATCCAAGGGTCCACGTTTAGCGCCCACCAGCGCGCCCCGTTCATTCATGAACAACACGTTGCCGAACGCGAAGTCGCAGTCCGAGAAATCCGGGTCTCGAAGCATGGCTTCGAAACGGCCCGACACAAAGGCGTCATCGGAGTTGAGCACGGCAATCCACTCGTACCGCGCCTGTTCCACAAGTTCGTTCAGCCGGTGGTGAGCGCCGCGGTTGCCGCCTGAAAGGGGCGTCAAATCCCGCATGCGGCCGGAGTGCGCTCGAGCCATGCCGGCGGCGATCTTATCCGAGCCGTCCTTTGAACCGTCGTCAACGATCAAAATTTCCTTCGCCAGAGGACAGCGCAAGGCCGACCAGATGGCTTGCCGAACGAATTTCGCGTGATTGTAGATCGGGATCACTACCGAGAACATAAGTGATGAGTAAGGCCCAGGGTTCAGACCGAACATAGCGACATCCGGGTTTTGCTCCAGATATTCGGAGGTATCAAACCACGGATTCGGGTCGCGTCCTTCCGCAATGCCGGGCGCCAGATAATGCGCCAAAGGATTCAGGCGGTCTTCACGGACATCGTGATTCTCTTCCAGATAGAAACTGCTGTCGAAATACGGGTGCGGATCCCGGCCCTCATAGGCGCCATCCTTTAAATAATGAATTAAAGGATTTTGGCCGGAATGTGCGACGTCCGGATAACAGCGCAGGTAGTAATCGATGTCGAACAGTTCGTTGGGATTCTTGCCTTCACGCGCCCCGCACACGAAGAAGTGCAATAAGGGACTGGTCCGCGCCCAGGTCACATCGGGACAATGGGCCCGATAGTAGCGCTCATCCAAAAGTCCGCTGGCACGCACCTGCCTGCCGAATAAGATCCAACGAGCCAACCCGACAATTTGAGCTTTTGGCGAGCCATGAGCGAAGCTTCTGAGTAATCCAGCGACGGCGTACAGCACTTCAAAGCCCCGCCGAAATGGGGCCGTCAGCCTCCAGGACCAGGAACGGCGCAGCGCTTGGATGGCATGCCTGCTTTCCGCGAGTTCCTTCGCCATGCGGCGCTCGTATTCCTCGAGCCACGCCCGCGCGATTTCCACGGCGTCTTCCAGGTGATTGCCCTGGGCATCGTGATAGAGCAACTGTGCTTCCAGGCCGGCGGGAATGGTGTTCAGATGCATGGCTTCTATCGAGCGATGCAACAGATGCCGCACCTTTTCCAGGTCGTGGAAAAGCCGTTCAATCTGATGTTGCCTGGCTTCCGAGTCGACCTCTGCGGCAATGCTCTGTGCTGGAATGGCGATTGACGCAGCGCACTGCTTCACCGCCCAGGCGAGACGATCGATGTGTCTGAAGTTACGGAAGCTTGACGACTGCAGATGTTCCGGCAACTCTCCCGAAACCCCGTAGAGGACCACGATTCCGCCCGGTTTGACAAAGTCCGACCAAAGCAAAAGATCGCTCTCGAGCGCGTCGTAGTCCTCGCTGGCGTTCATGAAAAGAATATCGATGCAGTCCTTCCAATTCGCGGCGGCGTCGCGCGCATGAGCCGCAGTGGTGTCCACAATGTCCCGCAGGCCCGAGCGGCGGAGATTACGATGCAATGCCTGCGGGTCCGCATCACCGTCGCGTTGGATGGAAAGTAGCCGCGGCCTGGTCTTGCCGCGGAGCCCCGCCGCCAGGAGCAACGAGGTCGCTCCTCGCCCGGCTCCCAACTCGACGATTACCGGATCGATTAACGGCGTCCGTGCCCGCGCCAATTGAAAGAGCACGTTCGCCTCATTTTCGGTGAGGTGGCCTGAAATTCGCCGCGCCAGGCTGATCCATTGCCAGCAATCCGGGTATTTCTGTTTGAGCTTCGTCCGATACGCGTTCACGAGTTCATCTTTAATAGTAACGGCTTGAGGTAATAGTAACGGCTTAAGGTAATAGTAACGGCTAGAGGTTCCGGCTAGAATAGTCTGATCGTGCTGACATCGATCGCAGGCCGTTCCGTTATCGTCACCGGGGCGAGCAAAGGGATCGGGAAGGGAATTGCGCGCGTCTTCGCCGGGAAAGGCGCCAAGGTTTTGCTTGCGGCGCGCGATTTGGCACAGGGTGAGGCTGCCGCTGACGAGATCCGTGCTTCGGTTGGCGCTGGGGGAGGAATCGCCAGCGCTGTAGCGGCGGATGTTTCGAGTCCTGAAGATTGCGCCAGAATGGCGGCGACGGCCACCGAGCGGCATGGCGGTATCGACGTGGTCTGTTCGAACGCTGGAGTCTTTCCGGCCGCCAGGCTCGGTGAGATGAGCGTGGCCGATTGGGATCAGGTGCTCGACATCAATCTCAAAGGCACCTTTCTCACCGTCAACGCATGCCTGCCAGGACTGAAAGCGCGCGGCAAAGGGCGCATTATCGTTACGTCGTCGATCACCGGACCGATTACCGGGTATCCAGGCTGGAGCCACTATGCGGCCAGTAAGGCCGGACAACTGGGCTTCGTTCGCACCGCGGCCATTGAACTGGCGCCGCACAATATCACGGTGAACGCCGTGCTGCCGGGAAACATTCTCACGGAGGGCGTGGAAGCGCTCGGGCCGGAGTACATCGCGCGGATGACGTCCGCGATTCCTCAGCGGAGGCTCGGTTCGGTGGAGGACATTGCCTACGCGGCGCTGTTTCTCGCGAGCGACGAAGCCGGCTTTATCACCGGGCAAACCATCGTGGTGGATGGAGGGCAGGTGCTGCCCGAATCTCCCGCGGCTCTCGAAGATTTGTAGTGTTCAGAGAATCCCGCCGCGGGATGGGGCGGTCCAAATCATGGACCACGCGAAACCGCCCAGCAACAGCCCCGCATAAAGGTAGGGCAGGTAGGAGTAAGGCGCGGCCGGCACCGGGTAAAGGTTGCCAAGCAGGGCTGCTCCCATCGCGAGAATGGCTAGAACGGAAATGCTGATGGCCTGCGGCGTCAAGCGGCCTCGCGAGCGCAGGAAGAGCGGAGCAGCCGCGGAGACCAGGATATACGTGGTGACGAAACCGAAAGTCGCAAGCGTTCCGATCAGCCCGAAGATGTCGAACAGGTTCACTCCCCACAACGTCATAATCGCCGCGGGCACGAAGGCCGCGATGGAACTCAGCAACACGGCGCGATGCGGAGTTTGATTCGCCTGGTGCGCTTCGCCCAACGCGGAGTGCAGTGCGCCCTGCCGTCCCATGAGAAAGAGCACGCGGGCGGCCGCGGTGATGCATGCCAGAAAGCACGAGAACATGCTCAAGACCGCGCCAAGATCGGTGAGCGTGCCCACCAGCGGCGGCAGTCCGGCCTTCTGCGCCAGCACGTGCAAAGGCGCCAGGCTCTGGCCGAGTGGTGTTGCTTCGCCTCGAAACCCCAACACTTCGGCGTACGCGCACAAGAAGAAGAATACTCCGGCCAGGATCGCGCTCCACATCACAGCTCGCGGGATGCTGGTCAGCGGATTCTTGGCTTCCGAGCCGAGCGAAGTAGCGCTTTCGAATCCCACCGAGCTGAATATCGCGAGCACCAGTCCCAGACGGAGCTTTTCCGGGGTGACGCCTTCGAGCGTGAGTTGCCCCATGTCGAGATGCCATCCGTGCTTGACTATAATGCTGAACGCGATGACGGAAATCAGCGCCACGGATGCCGCTTCCAACCACAGCATCAGGCGCGCCGAAACTTGTACGTCGCGATAAGCCAAATAGCACGCGAACACCATGACCAGCGCGATCAATAGCAGCGGAAAAGATTGCACGCCGAAGCGATCCCGCAAAATGACGTTGGTGTAATTGGCGACGGCTGCGCTGACAGCTGCGGCCGTTCCGACGTAAGCAATCACCAAGGCCCAGCCCGCCAGAACGCCCCAGCGTGGGTGCAGGTGATCGTTGATGTAGGTGTACAGCGAACCGGGCGAGGACGAGATCCTGGCAAATTGATTCACGTTGAGCGCCACCAGCAGAACGCCGATGGTGGAAATGAGAAAAGCGATCGCAACGCCTTGGCCCGCCAACCCGAATACCAGAGGTATGGTCATCACAGGAGCGCCGGTAGGCGCGATTAGAGCGATGGATTGGGCCAAGGTTTCGCTCGGGGACAGCGAGCCGGATTTCAATCCGTAAGACGTGGATGCTGGAGACTCTGGCGAGGACTGGGCGGCGGGGTTTGCCAACCTTACCGAAAAATTGCCAGGTTCCATCCACATATATTAGCATCAGGTTTAACGAATCGTTCCGGCTCGACCATGGCAAAATCAACGGAAGCGCAGCGCCAGAATCCAGAGCAAGCGGCGGCTCAATCCGGTGGAATTGCCGATGCACCGCGGCATCCGCTGGATCCTTTGTACGCCTCCGAACTCGAGGACGTGCTACAAATACTGGCGCGCGAAAGGTACCTCGGCGACAATGTTCGGATCGCTTCCATCAACTTGATCGAACCAGCGAAAGCTTCGGTCGAGACGCATCGGCAGGGCGCTCCGTTCGAGCGGAAGGCGCTGGCTCTTCTCCTGGACCGGGGCAAGCGCGCGTCGTACGAGGCTGTGGTGGATCTGCTCAACAAATCCGTCCCGTCAGTCACTCCGCTTCCGAGCGATGTCCAGCCTTCAGTTATGCTCGACGAGTTCAGCTGAGTGCGAGCAGGCCGTCCGCCGCTCGCCGCTCTTCCAGGCTGCGCTGAAGAAACGCGGTGTGACGGACGCGGACCTGGTGATGGTGGACCCATGGTCGGCCGGCATGTACGGCACCGAATTGCCGCAGGATAAAGGTCTGCGAAGACTGCGGGCCCTGTGTTTCTTGCGGTCCGAGCCTAAGGACAACGGCTACGCGCGCCCCATCGACAGCATGGTGGTCGTCGTGGATCTCTACGAAATGAAGGTGATCCGCATCGAGGAATATCCGATCGCGCCGCTGCCTCCCGAGGCCGGAAACTGGGCGCGCGAGTACATTCCCAACGTGCGGAAAGATCTCAAGCCGTTGGACATCGTGCAGCCGGAAGGCCCCAGCTTCACGGTGGACGGCAATCAGGTCGAGTGGCAGAAGTGGAAGTTCCGGGTCGGCTTCACAACGCGCGAAGGCTTGGTGCTTCACACGGTCAGCTACGACGACGATGGGGTTGAACGCCCGATCCTCTATCGCGCGTCGATTTGCGAGATGGTGGTTCCCTACGGCGATCCTGGCGAACAGTATTACCGCAAGAACGCGTTTGACATCGGCGAATACGGCCTCGGGATGCTGGCCAACTCATTAGCGCTGGGTTGCGATTGTCTGGGCGTCATCCATTACTTCGATTTTCCGCTGATGGACAGCCACGGCCAGGTCACGCCGCTCAAAAACGCGGTGTGTCTGCATGAAGAAGACTTCGGAATTTTGTGGAAGCACACCGATTGGCGCACCGGTCAATCGGAAGTGCGAAGGTCGCGGCGGCTATCGGTTTCCTTCATCGCGACAGTTGGGAATTATGAATATGGATTCTATTGGTATTTCTACCAGGACGGATCCATCCAATGCGAGATCAAGCTCACCGGGATCATGAACACCACTGCGCTTCGGCCGGGCGAGACGTCGCGGTATGGCACGGAAATCGCCCCGCAGTTGAATGCGCCATTTCATCAGCACATTTTCGCGGCCCGGCTGGTGCCGAGCGTGGACGGTCCGAACAATTCGGTGGTCGAAGTGAACAGTGTCGGCGTGCCCACCGGCGCGAGCAATCCGCACGGCAACGCGTTCGTGGCGGAAGAGACGCTGCTCGCTACCGAGCAGGAGGCCCAGCGGAACGTGAATTCCGCGACCGTGCGTTTCTGGCGCGTGGTGAACCCGAGCAAGAAGAATCGGCTCGGCCGCCCGGTGGCTTATCGCTTGGTTCCGGGCGAAAACTGCCCGCCTTTCGTGCAGCCGGACGCCGCGGTAATGCGCCGCGCGGGGTTCACATCGCATCACGTCTGGGTGACGCCCTACCATCCGAAAGAGCGCTACGCGGCCGGAGAATACCCCAATCAGCATCCCACTGGAGACGGCCTGCCGAAGTGGACCAAGGCAAATCGGAAAGTGGATGACACCGAGATCGCGCTCTGGTACGTGTTCGCCCATAATCACGTGCCACGTCCGGAAGACTGGCCTGTGATGCCGGTGGCGATGCTTGGATTCGGCTTCCGTCCGGATGGATTTTTCGAGCGCAACCCCGCGATGGACGTGCCTCCGCCCGCGGAGAAGCCCTCCTGCTGCCACTAGCGACCGGCGCCCCAGAATTAGCGTATAGTTGTTTTGAGACGCCTAGCGCGCTCATAAGGAGATGTCATGAATAAGATCAGCGCGGTAGCTTTGATGATCATGGGACTCGCGGCGAGCGGTATGGCCGCGGAGTTGAAGGGTTTCGTCGAGGACACAAAGTGCTCCACGATGCCTGCAATGAAAGACAATGCCGAGTGCGCACAGAAGTGCATCAAGGGCGGTTCGCCGGCGGTTCTGGTAACCGCGGACGGGAAGATCTATAAGATCGCCAATCAGGATAAGATCGTGGCCAGCGCCGGCCAGCACGTCACTGTGACCGGCTCGGTAAAAGGCGATACGATCACCGTCGACAGCGTTCAATAATCCGAAGCGAAGTACCTAAGCGATCGCCGGCTTGCGGCGAGTGGCAGGCGTGGCTTGCTCGAACGCGTGCGCCATCTGCAAAACGCCCCACTCGTCGCGATGCCGGCCGACAATCTGCAACCCCACTGGCAGCCCTTCGCCGGTGAAGCCGCAAGGCATGGAAATCGAGGGGTTCTCGAGCGCCGAGATAAGCATGCAGGTCTTCATCCACTCGATGTAGTTGGGCAATTTGATGCCCGCGATTTCGGTGGGATACGGCTGCGTCACATCGAAAGGCAGCAACTGAGTGCTGGGCGCGATGAAGTACTCGTACTTCTGCTGAAAGATCCGCATGTGGTCCCATGCCTGGCTGCGCAACGTGCCGGCCCGCGCAATGTCGGCGCCGGTGAGTTTGGAGCCCCGCTCCGCTTCCCATTGGATGGTGTCCTTCACCAGATCGCGATGCAGCCGGATATTCTCCGACTGCGAGGCGGCGTAGCCCCAAGCGCGCAGCGTATCGTACGACTCGTAGGCCCCGGTCCAATCCGGTTCGGCTTCTTCCACGATGCAGCCCAGGCTCTCAAAAACCTTGCGCTGCGCGTTGACCAAGCTGAGAACTCGCGGGTCGAACGGAATCCCACCCATGTCTTTGAACCAGGCGACGCGGACACCCTTGAAGTTGCGTTCCAGATTCCCCGCGAAGCGAGCGCCGGGTTCGGCGATTGAAATTGGACAGCGCGGATCGGGCCCGGCCATCACGCTGAGCAGCAGGGCGACGTCGGAAACCGTGCGAGCCATCGGTCCGGAAACAGAAATCGTGGACCACGAATCTCCACTGGCGGCGTGCGCCACGCGGCCGGGAGCGGTGCGGAATCCCACCACGCTACAAAACGCCGCTGGATTACGCAGAGATCCGCCGCTGTCGCTTCCGTCGGCGATGGGAATCATTCCGCAAGCCAGGCTCACCGCCGCCCCGCCGCTGCTGCCTCCGCAGCTCTTCGTCAGATCGTACGGATTCCTGGTGGCGCCGAACACTGCGTTGAAGGTCTGCGAACCCGCGCCGAATTCCGGTGTGTTCGTTTTGCCCACGCAGATCGCGCCGGCGCTTCTGATCCGCTCCACCAGGATCGCATCGTGCTTCGGCACGTTGTCCTTGAAAATTCGCGACCCGAAAGTAGTGCGGATACCCGCGGTTTCCACCAGGTCCTTATGCGCGATCGGAAGTCCGTGCAACGGTCCGAGAGTAGCGCCCTGAGCCTGCGCTTCGTCGGCTTTGCGCGCGTTTTCGATAGCCTGTTCGGCCACCAGAGTGACGATCGCATTGACCTTTGGGTTGACGCGCTCGATTTGCTTGAGGTGGGCGTCCAGTGTTTCACGCGCGCTCAGTTTCTTGCGGCGGATGAGGTCCGCCATTTCGGTGGCGGTGAGGAAACAGATTTCCGATTCCTCCGCGGCCAGCATTTTCGTGGCTGCCGCCGCCCCCAACAATTGCGCGGCTTCGCGGCGGGTGACACGAAGATCAGGCAGCGGTTCGCTCATGGTGCGAGTTTATCTTCGTTGCAGATATGTTGCAATGGGCTGATATGTACGTGCCCAAGGCGTTTGCCGTTGAAGATTTGGCCGAACTCCAGGACTTCATGGAGCAATTCAATTTCGCCACGCTGGTGACGCAACGAGACGGCGATCTCACCGCATCGCACATCCCATTCCTGCTGGATCGCAGCGTGGAGCCCTACGGCGTGCTGCGCGCGCACGTCGCCATCAGAAACCCGCAGCTCCGAGACCTCCGATCCGGTTCGCCGGCACTGGTGATTTTCCAAGGCCCGCATTCCTACATCTCTCCAAGTTGGTACGTGAAGCCCGAGAACGTGCCCACTTGGAACTACACCGCGGTGCATGCCTACGGCGTGCCCAAGATTGGCGATCAGGCCGCCACTATCGCGCTCCTGAAGGATTTGGTTAGAAATCACGAGAAGGCTTTCGAACTGCCATGGGACTTCGATCCGAACGCGGCGTGGATACAGAAGCTCCTTCCTGAAATCGCCGGTTTCGAAATCAGGATCGAAAAGCTGCAAGGGAAGTTCAAGCTAAATCAGAATCGCACGGCGGCGGATCGCGAGGGTGTCATCGAGACGCTCTCAAGGAGCGAAGATCCTGCGCAGCGCGCGGTTGCAAGCCTGATGGCCGAGCGCCGCACAACAGGTTTATCGTAACCTTGTCTGGCAGCGCATGAAGCTAATATTCAGTATTCTGGGACTCTCGGTTTTCTTCATGTCCACCCTGTACCCGCAAGTGCTCGGCCGGAATTACGGCCGCTCCATCGTGATCAGCCAGCAAGGAATCGCCGCTACCAGCCAGGTGCTGGCATCGCAGACCGGAGCGCAGATCCTGGCTCGCGGCGGATCGGCCGTGGACGCCGCCATCGCATCGAATGCGGTCCTCGCTGTCACCGAGCCGATGATGACCGGATTGGGCGGCGATCTTTTCGTCATGTATTGGGACGCGAAGACCGGGAAGTTGACCGGCCTGAACGCTTCCGGACCCGCGCCGCGCGCGCTTTCTCCGGACTTCCTCGCGCAGCATGACATCCAGAGCATGCCGCAAGACGGTATTCACACCGTCACAGTTCCGGGCGCCGTTGAGGGTTGGTATCGGATGCATCAGCGTTTCGGCAAACTTCCTTGGAAGGACCTGTTCCACGATGCGATCGTGTACGCCGAGCAGGGATTTCCCGTATACGAAGGAGTCGACGAACTTTGGAAGGATCCTCCCGTTGTTCGCGCATTGGAGGCGAACGCGGAGTCGAAGCGTGTGTTTCTTCCCGCCGGGAAGGGGCCACTTACGGGCGAGCTGTTCAAGAATCCCGACATGGCGCGGGCCTTTCGCTTAGTCGCCGAACAGGGTCCGGATGCCTTCTATAAAGGCGCGATCGCAAGCCGCTATCGTGAAAACTTCCGAACACCTCGGCGGCACAATGACGGCGCAGGATCTGGCGTCGTATTCGTCCGAGTGGGTGGAACCGCTCTCCATCGATTACCGCGGCTGGCGCGTCTATGAACTCCCACCCAACGGCCAAGGCATGGCAGCGCTGGAGATGCTGAACATCATGGAGACAGCGCCCGCGTCGCCCCTGGGCGCCTTCAGCGCGCCGGAGATGCACAAGCGCATTGAAGCTATGAAGCTCGCGTATTCGGATGTTCACGCCAACGTCGCTGACCCGCGCACTCACGATACGCCCGTGGCCCAGCTTCTTTCGAAAGAGTACGCGCGCAAACGCGCCGCCCAGATCGATCCCAACCGCGCCAATTGCGAAGTGCAGGCCGGCGATCCGATTGGAAGTAATACGACGTATTTGACTGTGGTCGACAAAGACGGCAATATCGCCAGTTGGATTCAGAGCATCTATTCGGCGTTCGGTTCCAAGGTCACCGTGGAAGGGATGGGCTTCGCGCTGCAGAATCGCGGCGCGAGCTTCAATCTCGATCCGAAGCACCCCAACGTTCTGGCCGGAGGCAAGCGGCCGTTTCACACCATCATCCCGGCGTTCATGGAGAAGGGCGACGAGCACATCGGATTCGGCATCATGGGCGGCGCGGTCCAGCCAATGGCGCATGCGCAGTTCGTCTCCAATTACGTCGACTATGGAATGAGCCTTCAGGAAGCGCTGGAGGCGCCGCGCTTCTTCAAGACCGGTGCCCCGGGATGCGACGTTTATATTGAATCGCGCGTGCCCGAGCAGACGCTCCAGCAATTGTCCGAACGTGGCCACGAGATTCGAATTGGCCGCGAGTACGTGGAAACTATGGGTCGCGGACAGGCGATCCTGCACAATTCCAAGACGGGGATGAATTACGCCGCGTCCGATCCTCGCGCCGACGGAGCAGCGGTTCCGCAGCCGCTAAACTGAATTCGATATGAATGGACACGTGGTCGACTGGAAAACTAACGGCGTGAAAGTTATCCCACGGGATTCCCTCGACCCCAACACCGCGCAAACGCCCGGAATGAGCCGTGCCGCTGCCATCAACTTCGCTCGCGTGGGAGCGCAAAAAATCTGGGCCGGAACGGTCAGCATTGTCGCCAACGCTAAGACCGGTGCGCATCACCATGGCGCGCTCGAAAGCGTCATCTATGTACTGCGGGGCCGCGCCCGCATGCGCTGGGGCGATCGTCTGGAATATGTCGCCGAGGCTGGGCCAGGCGATTTTATCTTCGTGCCGCCCTATGTGCCGCATCAGGAAATCAATGCATCCAGCAATGAAACGCTGGAGTGCGTCCTGGTCCGCAGCGACAACGAAGCGGTGGTGGTAAATCTGGACATCGAACCCGTGGAGGAGCCGAGCCCCGTGCGCTGGGTTGATCCCATTCATAATGAGGAACACCAATGATTCAACTCACAGTCAATGGATCGGTGAAACAATATGACGGCGATCCCGCCATGCCAGTGCTTTGGTATTTGCGCGACCTTCTCGATCTAACCGGCGCGAAGTTCGGTTGCGGCATGGGTTTGTGCGGCGCCTGCACGGTGCACGTCGAAGGCAAAGCAACGCGAAGCTGCGTCACCAACATGAGCGACGTCGCCGGCAAGCGCATCACTACCATCGAAGGCCTCGATCCTCAGGGCGACCATCCTCTCCAAAAGGCCTGGCGGGCAGTGAATGTGCCGCAATGCGGTTATTGCCAAGGCGGTCAGATCATGCAGGCTGCGTCCCTGCTCACGGAGAAGCCCAAGCCGACGGATCGCGATATCGATGAAGCTATGCAGGGCAACATCTGCCGCTGCGGAACGTATCAACGCATCCGGCAGGCAGTGAAGATGGCCGCTGGGGTGAAAGTATGAAGACGACGAGCATGAAAACCGATTCGATAACGGTGGTCACTCGCCGCGGTTTCCTCGGCAGCGCTGTCTCCGCCGGAGCGTTAGTGCTCGGCGCCCGGTTCTTGCCCGTACAGGCCGTGGCGGCCGGCTCCACCTGGCAGCCCAGCGTGTACCTCGGCCTGGAACCCGATGGCCGCGTCATCATCATCGCGCATCGCTCGGAAATGGGCACGGGAATTCGCACGTCGTTGCCCATGATCGTGGCCGAAGAGCTCGAAGCGGACTGGACACGCGTGAAGATTGAGCAGGCCATCGGCGATCCCAAGTACGGCAGCCAGGATACGGACGGCTCGGAGTCTATCCGCGACTTTTATGACCCCATGCGAGAGGCCGGCGCCACTGCGCGCATGATGCTCGAACGCGCGGCTGCTTCCAAGTGGGGCGTGCCGGCAGCGGAATGCCGCGCTAAGAATCACGAAGTGCTGCACGCCAAAACCGATCGCAGATTGGGTTTTGGAGAACTGGTGCCTCTCGCCGCTAAGTTACCCGTGCCCAAGAAGGAGCAACTCAAGTTCAAATCTCCGGCCGAGTATCGTTACATCGGTAAGATTGTACCCATCGCGGATCTCGATGACATCCTGGCCGGTCGCGCTGTGTTCGGAATGGACGCGCGCATGCCGGGCATGGTCTATGCGTCCATCGAACGTCCGCCGGTGTTCGGCGGAACGCTGAAGAGTTATGACGACGCCGAAGCGCGCAAGGTCCGCGGCGTTTCGAAGACCTTGACCATCCCGCCCTTCAAGCCGCCGTACGGATTTCAACCGCTGGGCGGAGTAGCTGTAATAGCCGACAATACCTGGGCCGCGATGCAGGGCCGCAGGAAGCTCAAGATAGATTGGGAGCTCGGGCCGAATGCCGGCCACGATTCCGTCGCGTACAAGAAAACGCTGCAAGACACGGCGCGCAAAGCTTGCAAGGTCGCGCGCAATGATGGCGACGTGGATGCCGCGTTCAAGAAGGCCACCAAGGTTCACGAAGCCGAATACTATGTGCCGCATCTCGCGCACGCCTCCATGGAGCCGCCGGTCGCGGTGGCCGAATTCAAGAACGGTAAGGTTGAATTGTGGGCGTCAACTCAGAATCCGCAGGCCGTTCAAGATACCGTGGCGAAGGCGATGGGCCTCAAGCCCGCCGACATTACCTGCCACGTGACGCTTTTGGGCGGCGGCTTTGGTCGCAAATCGAAGCCGGATTACTGCGCTGAAGCGGCCATCCTCTCCAAGCAAATGGGCAAGCCGGTGAAGGTGGTATGGACGCGCGAGGACGACATCCGCTTCGACTTTTATCACGCCGTAGCCGCCATGTATATCAAGGCCGCCACCGACGAGAAGGGCCGTCCCATGGCTTGGCTGCAGCGCAGTGTTTTTCCGCCCATCGGATCGCAGGACGATGTCGCGGCCAAGTATGGCAGCTTCGAATTGGACATGGGCTGGACCGACGTTCCGTTCGATATTCCCAACTTCCGCGCCGAGTGCGGACCAGCCGACACGCGCATTCGCATTGGCTGGTTGCGCTCCGTCGCCAACATCCCGCACGCCTTCGCCGTCCAATCTTTCACCGATGAGCTCGCAGCCGCCGCAGGCCGGGATCGCGTCGAATACCTGCTCGACCTCCTGGGTAAACCGCGCACGATCGACCTGCGTCCGCCGGCGGAGCGCAAGGGCCCCGATCCCTACGTGCTCGACATTGCCCGCCTGCGTCGCGTGATCGAAATCGCAGCAGAGCGATCCGGTTGGGCGAAGAAAAAGCCGGGCAACGGACGCGCGCTGGGCATCGCCGTTCACCGCAGCTTCCTAACTTATGTCGCGACAGTGGTCGAAGTGGAGGTGGACAAGGGCAAGCTCCGGATTCCGCGCGTCGACATGGTTCTCGACACAGGCAAGGTGATCAATCCGGATCGCGTCCGCGCGCAGCTCGAGGGCGCCTCGGTATTCGGCACCAGTATTGCGCTCATGGGCGAAATCACGGCCGCTAACGGCCGCATCCAGCAGTCGAATTTCAACACCTATCCCGTGGCGCGTCTCAACGAAGCGCCCCTGGAGACGCACGTTCACATCGTGCCCAGTTCCGCTCCGCCGGCCGGCGTCGGCGAACCCGGCGTTCCGCCCATGTCGCCCGCCATCTGCAATGCGATCTTCGCGGCCACAGGCAAACGTATTCGCGAGCTGCCGATCAAGAAACAATTGGGGTAAAGGCGATTAGCCGGCCATATATGCGGTGCAAATATATTCTGACCACGGTGCTAGCGATGGCACTGAGTGCAGCCACCGTGCAGGCGCAGCTTCAGTCTCCGCCCGCTCCGTGGCGAGGCGCCGGACCAACCCCGTGCGTCGGCTCCGACGGCGGCATCTTTCAATGCCCACCCGTGCCGCGAGTGATCGCGATTCGCGCCGGCCGCTTGTTCGATAGCCAGACCGGCCACATGTTGACCAAACAGGTGGTGATTCTCTCGGGCGATCGAATCACGGACGTCCTACCCGACGCCGCGTCGAAGATACCCGCGGGCGCACAAGTCATCGACCTCAGCCAAGCCACCGTCTTGCCAGGTTTGATCGACGCGCACACGCACATGTTCGACGCACGCGGACCAACGGGAACCACGGAGAGCTCCATGCTGATCGCCGTCGCGAACGTGCAGGCGGACTTACGGGCGGGCTTCACGGCCGCGCGCGATATGAGCACCCACGGTAACGGATACGGCGACGTGGCAATCCGCGATGCCATCAACCAGGGGCGCATCGACGGCCCCCGGTATCAAGTGTCCACTCGCGGCATTGTTTGGGGCGCCGCGCCGCCGAATCCAGCGGCTCCCGACAACCCATTGGCCAGCGCCGTGGTCCGCTCGGTTGACGACGCGCGTGCAGCGGTGCGGGAGCAGATCGCCCGCGGCGCGGACTGGATCAAGTTGTTTCCAACCGGCGCTTATTCTTTCACCGCTGAGGGCGTCGCTCAGTATGTGGTCACCTATCCGATGCCCGTCTTACAGGCGCTGATAGACGAGACGCATCGGCTCGGGAAGAAGACGGCTTGCCACGTGTACGGAGGCGAAGGGCAGAAGAACGCCATCATCGCCGGCTGCGACACCATCGAGCACGCGTTCGGTCTGGATCAGGAACAGGCCGACATGATGGTGCACAAGGGACTGTATTACGATCCGACGTTCGTTCGATACCTGGAGCCGGCCATCGACGATAACGACGCCAAAAACACCGGAGGAAAATATCGCATGATTCCGATCTTCGAGCACGCCGTTCGCCTGGCCGCCGCGACCAAGGGGATGAAGATCATGCTGGGCAGCGGAGCCGATGGGTCCACTTACGCGCACGGCACACAAGCCCTCGACTTTGAAGCGCTGGTGAAGCGCGCCGGCCTGAGTCCCGCGCGCGCCATTCAGGCCGCCACCACAATCAACGCCGAGGTGCTCGGATGGCGGGACCAGATTGGATCCATTGACAAAGGCAAGTACGCCGACCTGATCGCCGTCTCGGGCGACCCGCTCGGAGACATCACCGAACTCCAGCGCGTCAAGTTTGTGATGAAGGGCGGAAAAGTCATCCGGAACGACATAGAATATAGGCATCCATGACCAACCTCAAGCCCGTTGATGTCGCGATCATCGGCGGCGGCTGGACCGGCCTCGCCATGGCGAAGGAACTCGTCAGCCGCACCCCCCTCAGCGTTCTGACGCTGGAACGCGGCGCGCCACGAGGTCTGGCCGATTACGCGATGGACATGGACGAGCTGGATTACAACATCCGCCTGCGCATGATGCAGAACATCGCCGAAGAGACCGTCACGCACCGGCACTCCGCGCGCGATTCGGCGGTCCCCGTCCGGCAGTACGGCTCATTTCATCCGGGAACCGGCGTCGGCGGCGCGGGTGAGCATTGGACCGGCATGTGCTTCCGATTTCTTCCGGACGTTTTCACTCTGCGAACGCATCTGACCGAAAAGCACGGCGCGGCGCGCTTGCCGGCGGATCTGGCGGTCCAGGATTGGGGTGTCACATACGATCAACTGGAGCCGCATTATTGGTACGCCGAACAGATGATGGGCGTAAGCGGCAAGGCCGGCAATCTGCGCGGCAAGCTGATCGATGGCGGAAACATTTTCGAGTCGCCGCGTTCGCATGAGTATCCCACTCCGCCGCTGAAGCATTCCTATGCTTCCCACTTGTTTGAAGAAGCGACGCGGAAGCTTGGCTATCATCCTTATCCGACACCCGCGGCCAACCTGAGCGAGAACTACACCAATCCCGACGGTGTTTCGCGTGTCGCTTGCGGCTACTGTGGCTATTGCTCGCGCTTCGGCTGCATGATCGGAGCGAAGTCGCAGCCTTCCAACACGCTGATGCCGGTGCTGCGCAAGCATAAGAGTTTCCAATTGCGAACTGGAAGCTGGGTGCGCCGTATCGTGCATGAGAACGGGCGCGCTACCGGCGTACAGTTCACGGACGCGACGGGCGAAGAGTTTTTCCAGCCCGCGGAAACCGTGATTCTGGCTTCGTTCACGCTGAACAATAACCGGCTGCTCTATCTTTCCAAGATCGGCACGCCTTACGATCCGGCGGCGGGCAAAGGAACGTTGGGCCGAAATCTTACGCATCAGGTAGAGGGCGGAATTCGAATCTTTTTCGACAAGCCGCTCAATGCGTTCATGGGCGCCGGATCGCTCGGCAGGCGCATCTCCGATTTCGACGGCGACAATGGACTCTCCGGCTCCGGCCTTCCCAGCGCTGACGGTCTGCTTCGCTATGGCATGCTGAGCTTGAACGGCAACGGCGATCTACCCATCGGCGCTTTCGGCGCGATACCTCCGGGCACGACGAAATCCAATTGGGGCGCGGAGTGGAAGGCCGCCTCGCTCCAATGGCACGACCGTGTTGCTCAACTGAATATGTACGGCGAACACATGGCGTATCGCCACAACTACATCGACCTGGACCCGACATACACCGACAAGTTCGGCGATCCTGTGCTGCGCTTCACTCTGGATTGGACCGACCACGAGCACCAGCAGCGCCAGTTCGCCTACGAACTTGCCGCCAAGATCGCGCCGGCCATGGGAGCGAAGATAGATCCCACGCGTCCGTCGCGAGCCAAGTACAACGTGATCAATTATCAGAGCACGCATATTCAAGGCGGCGTCGTGATGGGCGCATCGCCCGAAACCAGCGTGGTGAATCCTTATCTGCAGCATTGGGACGTTCCGAATCTGTGGGTGATCGGCGCATCATCGTTCCCGCAAACTGCGTCGGGGAATCCGACGCTTACTGTGCTGGCCACCACTTACTGGGCGGCGGACGCGCTGATTGGCAAATATTTGAAGAATCCCGGGAGACTCGCATGAAACGCCGCGAATTTCTGACAATCCCCGCTGCTGCGCTGGGTGGCACGCTGCTCTACACGCTGGCTCGCGAACCGTTTTTGCTACAGGCGCAGGAGGGAAACGTAAAAGTTCCTCTGCGATTCTTCACCGCGGCGGAAGCGCGCGTGATCGCGGCGGCATGCGATCGGATTTTCCCCAGCGATTCCAGCGGACCCGGCGCGAAGGAAGCCGGAGTCGTGATTTACATCGATCGGCAACTGGCCGGTCCCTACGGCGCCGATAAATATCGCTACACCAAAGGGCCTTTCGTGGAATCCGTTCCGGAACACGGCTATCAGGGGAAGGACAATCCACGGGAGACCTATCGTCAGGGTATCGCCGTGCTGGGCGCGAACTTCGGCGAACTCCCGGCCGAGGAACAGATCCAGAAACTGCAGTCGATGGAGAAGACACATTTCTTCCAATTGCTGCGAGCACACACCATCGAAGGCATGTTCTCGGATCCGATGCATGGCGGGAACGTGGGGTTGATCGGCTGGCAACTGGTGGGATATCCGGGGCCGCGAATGAATTACAAAGCGGATGTCGACCAGCACTTCGGCCAAGAGTATCGGCCTAAGCCGGCGAGCCTGGAGCAGATCATGCGGCGTCCGGCGCAGCCCTGGGAAGACGAGAAAGCCTAGCGGTTAGCGCGCTTGGGCGTTGCCGCTCAGGTCGGCTTTCGATGCGGCTTCGTCTTTTAGCGGCGTGACTTTGTCCGGGTCCACGCGCACCATCAAATACGCGATGTGATCGTCGATTTTGGTGAACCAGTGCCCGACGCCCGCGGGTATGATCACGACGTCGCCCGGCTTGAGTTGGTAAGTTGCGCCGTTGCGAATCGAGGCGCCGTTGCCGCCAGGACCGTTCAACAGGCGAACCGCCCGATCGTCCGCCGGCGCGTCGTTTCAAATCCGTGATGTCGGAGCCCAGCACCAACGTCGCCGAGCCGTCGATCACGTGATAAACCTCGCTCACCAGATCGTGCTCGGCCACCGCGCCGCCCGCGGTCTTATTGCGATAGACCACGCCAATATCCACGTTGCTCTTGCCGACGTCCACGGCTCGCACCTGCTGATCGGTGACAACAGCGTCGGCCGGCGCTCGCTTGAGATACGCCTGAATCTCGCCGCTCGCGATATAAGTGCCGGAGCACTTGTTGCAACTGGGATGCGTGTCTTGGGCCGCGAGCGCAGAGGCGCAACCAGCCAGAAGCAAAAGTTTCCAATCGATTCGCATATTCGTTTCTCCTGATCAATGCTTAGGCCACACCACGCGCTGGTCTTTGCTGGTCACCGGCGCCAGACCTTTATACACGAATCGCTGCACTCGCTGCCCGCGGTACGTCTCGGTGGTGTAGATGTTGCCCTTCGAATCGGTAGGCGATGCTATGCACGCCGTAGAATTCGCCGGGCTGCCGGCCGCCTTCGCCGAAAGCTGGTCAGAACTTCGAGCGATCGCCCGGTCCACGATGTGCACCCGGTCGTTTTCTCCATCCGCGACATACAAGAACTTCTGCTGCGGGTCCTGCGAGAAGGCGATGTCCCAGACGGATCCGGAACCCAGCGTCTGCTTCTCGATGAACGCTTCCTTGACGAAGGTCCCGTCCGGATGGAAAACCTGGATGCGGTCGTTCACGCGGTCGCAAACATACAGCAGACCGTCGTTCGAGAGCATGGCGCAGTGCACCGGATTGCGAAATTGCTGCGCGGGCGGCGCATCCGGCTTGTACGGGCCGAGGTCCGCGTCGTCCGGTTTATGGCCGTAAGCGCCCCAATGCCGCTTGTACTTGCCGGTGTCGGCGTCGAAGACGATCACGCGATGGTTGCCGTAGCCATCGGCGACGTACAGCTCGTTGGTCTTCGGATCGACGAAGGTTTTCGCCGCGAGCCGGACATTTTCGACATCGTTGCTGCCCTTGCTGTGGCCCGGCTTGCCGATCTGCAGCAGGAATTTTCCGTCCTGCGTGAACTTGAGGATCTGGTTGTCGTGGAAACTGTCGACTTTGTCGCCGGCCTTCGACTCTTCGTCCTGGCCATTGATCGCGCCGCGCCCGCTCTGCGGTCCCCGGCCGTTGCCGCCCAGCCACACGTTGCCTTTGTAATCGACCGTGATCCCGTGCGCCGACTCGGGCCAATCGTAACCGGCGCCCGGACCACCCCAATGCCCGATCAGATTGCCTTCCTGATCGAACTCCAGCACCGGCGGCGCGGGTGCGCAGCATTGCGAGATGGGCGGATTGGTTGTGGCGTGCTGTTCGCCGGCTTCGAGCGAACCGACGCGATGAATGATCCAGATGTGGTCCGGCCGAGTCGGCCGAAACGCCGATGCTTTGGCCGAGAATCCAGTGATTGGGCAGCGGCTTCGGCCAGAAAGGATCCACCTCAAAGCGCGGCGCCATGACCGTGGCGGCGTGCGCGCCAACCAGTATCATCGCTGCGGCGCCCAGCAAATAGCCCTTCATATGGCTCCTCCTCGCTTGGAGAAGTATATACGATGCTCTGGGGTGCAATCCGCGTCAAGTTAAGAGGCTCTAGGCCACCTTGCGACGTCCGGACGCTTTCTTCGCCGGCGCGGACGCCTTCAAACTGCGCTTCAGCGCTTCCATCAGATCCACAACGGGCGCCTTGCGCGGCTGTTTGATCGTCGTGATCTTCTGCCCCTTGCTCTTCTGCTCAATCAGCCGCTCGAGATTCTCGCGGTACGTATCCTTGAACTCCTGCGGCTTGAACGGCGCCGCAAGATTCTTCACGAGACTTTTGGCGAGTTCAAGCTCCTTGGCGCTGTACTTCGCTTTGGGGGCTTCGCTGCGACTGGCCTTATGCAATTCATCCGGGTAGTAAAGCGTATGGAGCACCAGGCCGCCATCGGACGGGCGAAGCAGCACCACGTGCTCCCGGTTATGCATGGCGATTTTGGCGATGGCGTTCTGCTTGGTTTCTGTCAGGGCCGCCATAAACAGAACATAAGGTTTGGCGGTCTTGTCTTCGGCGGCGACGTAGTAGGAGCTCTCGAAGTAGATGGGATCCACGTCGTCGCTGCCCACGAATTGCAGGACGTCCATGGTAGTCGCCGTCGGCGGCGCAATCTTCTTCAGTTCTTCGTCATCGAGAACAACGTACTCACCCTTACTTACTTCGTAGCCCTTTTCTATCTCTGACCGCTCGATGGGTTTGTTCTCCTCGGCGCAGTACCAAACCTCTTTGATGCGCGACTGATCCTTCTTATGGAGCAGGTGGAAATGGACCGTTTCCGGCCGCGCAGCCGCAAAAAGCCGTACGGGAAAGGAAACGAGTCCGAAACTGATGAAGCCCTTCCAGACTGTGGCCGCCATGTTGAAACTCCTCTTCTGTTGAATAGATTCCATAAACGCTCAACTTGTTGCATCTTTCGCCAATTGAGAGTCTAACGATACGGACCATGGCTAACTTAGCATCTCTTCCGAACCAGCTCGACGCCGAAGGAGTGTGCCGAGCCATCATAGAAACGCCCAAAGGCTGCCGCAATAAGTTCGATTACGATCCGGATTCCGGGCTTTTTATGCTCGGCGGGCTGCTGCCCGAGGGCATGATGTTTCCATTCGACTTCGGGTTCATTCCCTCAACCCTCGGTGCGGATGGCGACCCGGTCGACGTCATGGTCTTGATGGATGCGCCGGCGCATGTTGGCTGTCTCATTGAAGTACGGATCATCGGCATCATCTCGGCGGAACAGACCGAGGACGGCAAGACCAAAACGAACGACCGGCTTCTGGGCGTCGCGGTCCATTCCTATGAGCACGAAGATCTGCAATCGATCGGCGAAGTGAGCAAAACCCTGCTCGACCAGGTCGAAGAGTTTTTCGTTTCCTACAACAAACAGCGCGGGAAGAAATTTAAGATTACGGGAACCGGCGGTCCCAAGAAGGCCATTAAGTTTCTGAAGAGCGGCATTCAAGCGCACAAGAATGCGAAGAAAAAGTAGCCGCTAAAGCTCGTCTGGCTGGGCGCGGCGCGCCAACCTAGGCTATCATCTGGGGGATTGATGATTCCGGACACGCCGGCCGATGGAAAAACCTTCCACTTCTACGTCATAGTTCTGCTCGTGGCTGCCGCGGTTTATGCGGGCTGCATGATTTCGCCTCCATCGCTGATGGACGACGTGGATGCGGTGCAGGCTCAGATCTCGCGCAACATGCTCGACTCCGGCGACTTTGTGACGGCCCGCCTGGATGGAATTCCCTATTTCGAAAAAGCGCCACTCAAATACTGGATGATCGCTGGTTCCTTCAAAATCTTCGGTGCGACGGACTGGGCCGCCCGCATTCCCATCGTCCTGGCGGCTATTGCGCTGGCCTGGCTGACCACCGCATTCGGGATGTGGGCCTTCGGCCGCCAAGCCGGATTCTACGCGGGTCTGTGCATCTCCACGTGTTTCGGACTCTTTCTTTTCACCCGCATTCTGATTCCCGACGTGATGCTCACCACGTCCATCGCGCTTTCGATGTGGGCGTTCCTGCGGGCAATCGAGGCAAGTGACGAGAGTGACGAGACTGAGAAGCACCCACGATTCTGGGCGTTCGTGCTGGCGGCGAGTTTGGGAATCAGCTTGTTGCTCAAAAGCCTGGTCGGCGTGGTTTTTCCAGTCGCCGCGGCGTTAATTTATCTCGGCGTTACCAGGCAGTTATTGCAAGCCAAGGTTTGGAAGCGCCTCCATCCGCTGAGCGGACTGCTGGTCGTATTACTGATCGCCGCGCCCTGGCACATCCTGGCGACGCTGCGAAATCCTCCCTATTTCGATTTCACGATGCGCAGCGCTCCGGGCGAATATCACGGCTTCCTATGGTTCTACTTCATCAACGAGCAACTACTGCGTTTCTTGAACATGCGCTATCCGCGCGATTATGACACGGTTCCGCGCCTCTACTTTTGGCTGTTCCATTTGCTATGGCTGTTTCCTTGGAGCGTATACTTGCCCGCCATCTTGAAGCTGGGTTTCAAACCCATCGACCGCGCGGGAAGGGCGCGCCTGCTGGCCCTCTGCTGGACCGGCTTCATTCTGGTGTTTTTCACCTTTTCCAGCACGCAGGAATACTACTCGATGCCCTGCTATCCGGCGCTCGCGCTGCTGCTGGGATCGGCGATGGCTGCGGGAGGTAGTTGGATCCGATACGGCACACGCGTTCTGTGCGGGATATTCATCGCCGCGGCCGTGGCGGTGCTGACGTTGTATTTTCTAGTGTGGAATGTTCCGGCGCCCGGCGATATTTCCGCGGCGCTGAGCTCGCATCCCGGCGGCTACAAGCTTTCGCTCGGGCATATGCAAGATCTCACCGTCGCTTCGTTCGCCTATCTTCGACTGCCGCTTCTGTTGGCCGCGATTGCGTTTCTGGTGGGAGCGGCCGGCACTTTCCGCGCGCGCGGCCAACGTGCGTTCCTCGCAATTGCCCTGATGGCCATTCTGTTTTTTCAAGCAGCCCGCCTCGCTATGGTTGTGTTCGATCCTTATCTCTCCTCGCGTCCGCTCGCCGAAGCCTTGCTCCGCGCTCCCTCGGGAAAGCTCATCGTCGATCATCACTACTACACATTCTCATCGGTCTTCTTCTATGCCAATCGCCGAGCGCTGTTGCTGAACGGCAGGACCGATAACCTGGTGTATGGTTCTTATGCGCCCGGCGCGCCGAATGTCTTTATCGACGACGCGCAATGGAAAGCGCTCTGGCTGCAGCCGGACCGCTACTATCTGGTGATCACCGAGAAAGCAGCCGAGCGCTTGAAGAACCTGGTTGATCCCAAACTGCTCACAGTCGTTGCCGAAAGTGGAGGTAAGCTTCTGCTGACGAACCACCTGATTAATTAGGCTGGAACTAACCGCCCACTAGCACCACGCCGGCCAGCACCGCGAGCGCTCCCGCGGCTCTTCGCGCGCCGATGCGCTCGTGCAAAACGAACTTGGCCAGCACCGTCTCAAGGACGAAGCTCGACGCCGATGCCGGCACGGCGAAACTCAGCGGCTCGGTTTGCACCAAGGCCATAAACGCAAGGAACGATACCGCATTGCAGGCGATGCCCAGGATCAGCAAGCGGCGTTGGACGATGACATGCAGCAATCGCGCCAGACCACGCGCGCTTACCGATTGCTCGCCGGCGCGTTTCATTTCGTGGCTCTGCAGCAGATCGGCCAGCACTGTGGCGCACACCATCGCGGCGACGAGCACCCATCTCATTTTGTGTCCTCCGCGGATGAAGCGACATTGATTGGAGTGGTGTCTGGCGCCGTGGACCCGACCAGCGCCGCGCCGGCAAAGATCAGCAGCGTCCCCAGCCATCGCTGGTGCGTGACGGTTTCATGCAGGAACACTTTCCCGAGGAACACCGCGATGACGTATCCGACGGCGGTGACAGGAAGCACAAAACTCAGATCCGCCAGACTGAGCAAAGCTATGCGCGTCAGCAGGGCCAGGATCAGCGCGCCGACTCCGATCGCAACGAACGGGTTCAGCATGGCGCGCAAATAGAGCGCCGGATTTATCGACATCCGCTCCGGGACCTGTTTCATTCCCCAAGCCATGGAAGAATTTCCGGCCGCTCGAAGCGCCAGGAAAAGCAGCACCACGAAGTAGGTTTTGATAATGGCGCCGGACCGCGCGGTGAGGTTCGTCATCCGCCCGCGCGCCGCAGAAGTTTCTCGGCCTCCTGCCGGGGAGGGTCGTCCGGAGTCAGGCTGGCGTGGAGATAACTCTGCAACAGCTCGCGCGCCTGCTCCAGGTTGCGATGGTTTTCGATATCCACTCGGGCTTTGGCAAAGGCCACCCGGGGTTGGCTGGGCGCCAGTTTTCTGGCTTGCTCAAACAGCGCATCGCTTTCGGCCAAGCGCCCGCGTTTGGCGACGTAGCGGGCCAGATCCAAGACCCGGCCCGGTGCATCGGGCGCGAGCTCCATGGCGCGGCGCAGATGCGCCTCCGCCGCCGCGTATTCTTTTTTTCGATCGGCGATTTGAGCTTCTTCAGACTCGTATTCCGCAGGCCGCTCGTTGGCAATGCTCTTGGCAAGTACCGCGGCTCTCTCGATTCCACCGCCGAGAAAACCGGGTGCATTGAGGTAGAAAGCGAACAGGTCGTTCTTGGCTTCGCGATTGTGCGGGTCCAAGGCAATTGCTTTTTCGAAGCATTGGCGAGCCTTGGATGCATGCACGCCGGCCGTCAGCCAGCCGCTGGTTTCCGCGCGCCGTCCAAAGGCGCGGCCAAGCCAAAGTTCGTAGTCCGAATTGGTGGGAGAACTTGCGACGGCCTTCTCAAGGAAGTCGGTGGCCCGCTTATAGTCGCCGAGCATAAAGTAGTTCTTGCCGCTCAGCAGGTAGTTGTCCCCGTCGGGTGCCGGATCTTGCGCCAAGACATGCAGCGAGTCCTCGTACTGGGTGCGCTGGTAGAGTGCGCTGGCGCGGCCCACGACATCCTGAGAAGCCCCAACAGTGACAACTAGAAGCGAAAAACAAATCAATACGCGCATGGCAGGACGATTCGCCCCGGGCAATTCAGTGGCAATTTCAGTCTACCCTGGTTAGCAGCTTACGGATGGATTGCAATTCGCGCCGGCGTTTTGGAGTGGTTTTCGGATAGGCCATCTTCAATTCGCTGAGGGCGTCCAGCACAATTTGGGAAACGATCAACCGGGCATTTTCTTTATCGTCGGCTGGAACGATGTACCAGGGCGAGTGATGGGTGCTGGTGGCGGTGAGGCAAGCTTCATAAGCATGCCTGTAATCCTTCCAGTATTTCCTCTCGTGAATGTCCGCGAGGCTGAGTTTCCAGTTCTTGTCCGGCTGATCGATGCGCTCGAGGAATCGCTTGCGTTGTTCCTCCTTCGAGAGGTGGAGGAAGAATTTGAGGATGCTGGTGTCGTTGCGGTGAAGATGCTCCTCGGCATCCACGATGGAGCGATAGCGATCGTCCCAGAAGTTTTTGTCGTCGCGCACCTCTTCAGAGAGCCCCTCGCCGCGGAGCAGTTCCCGATGCACGCGAACCACCAGCACTTCCTCGTAATAGGAGCGATTGAAGATGCCGATACGCCCGCGCTCAGGCAGACAACGCGTGGTGCGCCAGAGAAAATCGTGTTCCAGCTCCTCGGCGCTGGGCTGCTTGAAACTGAAAACTTCGCAGCCTTGCGGATTCACCCCGGACATGACGTGCCGGATGGCGCCGTCCTTGCCGGCGGAGTCCATACCCTGGAAAATCAGCAGCAGCGCATAGCGATTGGACGCGTAGAGAAGCTGTTGCAGCGAACTCAACTCCGCCACGTGTTTTTCGAGGAGCTCTTTGTACTCCTTCTTCGATTTGAAAAAGGGCTTCACTGTCGTCGGCCACTTACCGAGGTCGACTTTTTTTCCGGTTGTCCGGAAATCCTTTGGATTGATTTTCATGGCGGCGCTATTGGAAGTGAGGCAGCGCTATTGGAAGTGAGGCAACCAAGCCAAGTCCTCGCTCAGGATATAGATGGTGATCGCCGTAAGCATCAGCAGCAGACCCACCCAGACACGCCAGTCGCGATGCATGCGTGTCCAATAAGGCGGAGGAAGCCCTCGGTCAGCGGCCTGCTTGTCGGCCTGTTCAGCGTTCTCGGCAACGACGTGTTCCTTGTGGTGTTCCGATCCTTCGTTCCCGTGGTGCCCGTAGTTCGTCTCGCTCATTTGTATTGGTGCCTCCGTGTATTAGGCGGTAGTCTCCCTGTTTTAGACGCTAGTCAAGGATACCGGAGACCTGCGCCCGGCGTCGTGCAGCCAATACGGCGGCCGCCCATAGTGGAAGTAGAGCCGGTTTTCATACTCGCGAGTGATTGGCGCCGACTCGGCGTACTCCGGGGCGTTCTGAATGGCTTCCCGCGAGAGGGCCGTGTAGACTTTGGAATCTGTCCAGCTCACCCGTTCAATCCACGCGGGCGAAACCAAAACCTTCTTGCCAGGCCACCAATTCCGCGTGGCTACCTCGATGTAGCGGATAGCCCAGGCTTCATCGTCCACAACGAACCCGGCTACATGGCCGATTTCACCATCTGCGGCCTCGATAGCGTAATCGGCGACCGCATCGGTACTGCGCAAATGCGAATCCTTGGATTGGCTCTCGATGGTGTCCATAGCCGTTTCGGTGGCTTGCGGAATAACCACCTCCGCCGGGTTGGGCGCGGCGCCCCACAGGTAGGGACCGCCCCAATAGTAGGGATACCCGTAATACAGGTTGAACGAGGCCTCGTGCTGCCGGGATACGGGCTGCTGCGTATCGATGTCGGGGCTATTCTCTACCTGCTTTTTCGTCAGAGCCACATTCAGGTGCTTGGCTGGCCAGTCCGTAAGAAGTACCGAGATGGGCGAGATCAGTACCGACCGGCCGCCTAGCCAACCGCCAGTTTCGACTGTGAGGTAGCGGATAACCCAAGTCTCATCGTCGAAGTAGAGTTGATCTACCGTTCCAATGTCGCCATCCGTAGCTCGAATTGTAAAACCATGCAGATCCTTCGCATTTCTTAGCATCGTATTGTCCCTGAATAATTAAAGCACGCGAGCGGCCAAAACCAAGGGACCCAATGGCACGCCTTCCGCAGCCACCACTCGCTGAAGCGACCGCCTATGGTCATTCGGGTCGAATGTCGGCGCAGCGTCGCCACTGGACGTAAAAACGAAGCCATTCAAGTTCAGTTGCAACTCACTTGCTGTATTGAATTGACTTGGAGGCTCGACTCCCGTAATATGGGACCGAAGAAGTCCGAGATCAAGAATGGCTTTGTTATCTTGTTGCAACACGTACAGATTGAGGCCTGCTACTTCACATCTCTCTAATAGCCCAGCACCACAACGCTACCGGGTTGCAAAACTGACACTGCTTGCCCTACTGGGATGGACGCTCTCCGCCAGCGACGGAGGAAGCCTGTTGGGAACCATTACAGATCCCAACGGCGCCGCGATTCCCAGGGCGAACGTCACTGCAACGGAAACGGCCACGGCCGTGAAGCAAACCATCACCACCGATGGCCAGAGGCTTCTATTCGTTCCAGAGTCTGCCCGTTGGACGCTACGACGTCGAGGTAAAGGCCGCCGGGTTCAAGCCTATCCGGCGCACCGGCGTCGTGATCGATGTCAACAGCAAGGTTGTGGTGGACGCATCGCTCGCGATCGGAGAGAGGACCGATACGGTGACCGTTTCCGAATCGGCCGCGCATGTCGAAACCGTGGATACTCAGATGGGCGAGGTGATCACGGGCAAACAGATGACGTCCGTGCCGCTGATCAGCCGCAGTTACACGGACCTGCTGGCCCTTGCAATCCGGGGTGGTTCCGATTACTTCGATCACCTCCGATACGGTTCAGGACGTGGGCGCGAGCGCACTTTCACCTTCGGGCGATTTGAATCCCGGCACGCATCTCGATCAACGGCCAGCGGGAATTCGCCAACAGCTTTGTGCTGAATGGAAGCGACGTCGAAGAAGACGTCAACATGGGCGCGGCCATCGTTCCCAATCTGGATTCCATCGCCGAGTTCCGGATTCTGACCAGCAACTTCGACGCCGAATACGGCGAGTTCAGCGGAGGCCAGATCAACGTGGTGACGAAATCCGGCACCAATGAATTTCACGGCGACCTTTTCGAGTTCCTGCGCAATACGGATCTGGATGCCCGCAACTATTTTTCGCCCACGCGTGGAGCGTTCGACCAGAACCAGTTTGGAGCAACCATCGGCGGCCCGATCCGCAAGAACAAGGTGTTCTTCTTCGCCGATTATCAGGGCACGCGATTGACGCAGGGCATCGATACGGGCGAGATCCCGGTTCCTTCGCTGGCCGAGCGGGCCGGCAATTTCGGCGGTTTTTCGGGGACCGGTGGGCGGCCTTGCGAATCTGTTGTCGCAGGAGCTAGGGTACAGCGGTATCGTCCGACAGCGTCGCTTAATTCGGTTTTTCCAGGAGGCATCATTCCACAAAAGCTGTGGTCCGCTCCCGCCACGAATCTCTTGAAGTACATCCCGGGGCCCAATAATTCAAACGGCACTTTCTCGACCTCGGCCTACAACCAGACCTTGAACGATGACAAAGGCGCGTTCCGGCTGGATGCCACGACGCGCTGGGGAATGTTGTCGGCCTATTATTTCCTGGACGGCTGGTCGCAGAATAATCCGTACCCGGTGGCGCAAGGCGGCGCGAATGTCCCGGGTTTCAATGCCCTGAATTCCGGACGCGCGCAACTGCTCTCTCTGGGCGACACCAAGACGCTCAGTTCCACCGCGGTCAACGAATTCCACTTCAGCTTCATGCGCGATGCCACCGATCTCGGCCAGCCGGTTGGCGGCGTCGGCGTAAGCCTGGCGTCCCAGGGTTTCGTTACGGGCACGAACACGCCGGGCATCGTTCCGCTGTCGCCCAAAACCGAAGGAGTGGAAAACATCGATTTCAATAACTTCTCGATCGGGACCAACACCAACGAGCTGAAGCAGGTCAACAACACCTTTCAATGGCGCGATAATTTCTCCAAAGTCATCGGGACTCACACCATCCTGGTGGGCGGTGAGGTCCACTACGATCAGGTCAATGCCAATCCGATCGCGCAGTTGAACGGCAATTTCCAGTTCTACGGAAGCGAGACCGGCGTGGACTTCGCGGACTTCCTGCTGGGCGTTCCCACCCAGTACAACCAAAGCCAGCTGCAAGCTTTCTACGACCGCAACAAGTATGTCGGCCTTTTCGCGCAGGACAGCTGGCGTATTCGAAAGAACCTCACGCTAAATTACGGCTTGCGCTGGGATCGGATCGAGCCCTGGTCTGAAAAATACAATCAACTGGCCACGTTCGCGCCGGGCCAGCAGTCCGTCGTTTTCCCCGGCGCGCCGGCGGGAATCCTGTTTCCGAGCGATCCGCGGCGTTCCGCCCACCATCGGTCCTGCCGGGAAACAAGGATTTTGCTCCGCGCATCGGTCTGGCTTACTCGCCCGACAACGGCAAAACCAGCATTCGGGCCAGCTATGGCATGTTCTATAGCGCGATTGAGGCGCTATCCATTGGAGTCAGCAGCGCCAACGCGCCGTATGGGACCACCTACACCAGCCCCGCTCCGCCGCTGTTCGCCACGCCATTCATTACCGCGGCCAACGGTCAGAACCTCGGCCAGTATTTCCCCGTTCAGCTTGCGCCTTTGAACACGTCGCCAGCCATCCGGACTCCAGCATTGACTGGTCGCAGTTCGAACCCATCAGCGGAATACCAAACTATGCTGACCACCAATAAAACTCCCTACACCGAGGAATACATGCTCTCGATCGAGCGGGGCTTCGGAAAGAACACGGTGCTCGGCGCGAGTTATGTAGGCACGCAATCGCATCACCTGCTGGTGCTGGAGGAAGCCAATCCCGGCAATCCCGCGCAATGCCTGTAACTCAGCAATCCGGCCAATCTGGCGCCCGGCCAGACACCCTGCGGTCCTTTCAACGAAAGCGATGTCTTCATCACGGCGTCCGGGTCAAATGATCAACGGAACCCGAGGGCCGCTGGGGCCGAATTTCGGAAGCGACGCTCTGGAGACCACTATCGGCAACTCCAATTACAACTCGCTGCAAGTCACCTTGCGGCACACCAGCGGACCGCTGCAATTGCTGGCGGCGTATACGTACAGCAAGTCCATCGATCAATCGTCCAATCTGGGCGAAGAGGTGAACCCGCTGAATCCTTCGCTGAGCCGAGCGCTGTCCGCATTCGATATTACGCAAAACTTCGTGGTGAGCTACAACTATCAGCTTCCTTTTGCGCGCCTGTTCCACGCAGCGAACCGTTTGACGCAAGGCTGGGAATTGTCGGGGATCACGCGCTTCAGCACCGGCTTCCCGGTGACGCTGATCAACTACGGCGACAATTCGCTATTGGGCGCCGAACCAAACGGGATCAACAATTACGGCGTCGACGAGCCGGATGTCGCGCCGGGTTCTCTCGATCTGAATCACAATCCCCGCAACGGGCTGTCGTATTTCAATGCTGCGCTGTTCAGCGACAACGCCCTTGGGACGCCGGGCAACGCTTCGCGGCGTTATTTCTACGGCCCCGGAATGGCAAACTTCGATATGGCGCTTCTGAAGAACCTGCGCCTGACCGAATCGAAATCCCTGCAGTTCCGGCTCGAAGCCTTCAACGTTTTCAACCACGCGCAATTCTTCGGGCCGCAAGCCGTAGACGGCAACATCAGCAGCACGACCTTCGGCCAGGTCGTCAGCGCGGCTGCGCCGCGGCTGGTTCAGGTGAGCGCGAAATTCATATTTTAAAATGCAGCATCTATGAGCCTTTTTTATCCTACCATTCATATTTCTATCTTCTTCTTCTCCCAACACCTCACAACTCACTCCAATCCCTCCCCCAACACCAACACACCCATATCCATCACAATCCACAAACCCCTCATACATCCCTACATTTCAAAAAATACCAACTTCACCCCCCCCTCAACCAACCCCCCAACCCCCCCACTAACAACCTCCCCAAATATCCCCCTACCAACCCTCCCCCTCCACACCTTACCCCCCCAACAACTCCCCCTCCTTTCAAAACCTTCAACCCTTTCACCCCAAACTCCACCCATTTCACAACCCCCATCTCCAAGTTTGTCCCCCCGCCCCCGCCATTGTTCAGCAACAACGCCCTGGGCACTCCGGGCAACGCGTCGCGACGTTATTTCTACGGCCCCGGGATGGAAAACTTCGACATGGCGGTTCTGAAAAACCTGCGCCTGACCGAGTCGAAATCCCTGCAGTTTCGCCTCGAAGCGTTCAACGTTTTCAACCACGCGCAGTTCTTCGGGCCGCAAGCTGTCGACGGCAACATTAGCAGCGGGACATTTGGCCAGGTTGTTAGCGCGGCGGCTCCGCGGCTGGTTCAGGCGGGCGCGAAGTTCGTATTTTGAAATGCAGCATCTATGAGCCCTTTCTCGACTGTGATCGACATCGGTGTGTTGGTGTTCCGCGAGGGACTGGAGTGCATTCTGGTGCTCGCGGCAATCACCGCCGGCTTAGTGGGGCGCCGCAGCCGATACCAGCGCCCTATTGCCTTGGGAGCGAGCGTCGGTTTCGCGGCAACGTTGCTTACCTGGTTTCTGGCCGTACGAATTGTCAACGACCTCAGCGCCGACATCTCAGCGCTTGCCCTGCAGGCCGCCACGGGCTTGTTGGCCGTCGTGGTTCTCCTGGTGGTGATGAACTGGTTTTTCCACCGCGTCTATTGGACTGGTTGGATCTCGCTGCACAACAAAAAGAAGCACGCGCTTCTTAAGGCCGACGACGATTCAGCTTCTTCGCGGGCCCGTCTTCTTTGGGGGATGGGCTTGCTCGGTTTCAGCTCTTTCTATCGCGAAGGAATTGAAGTGGTGCTGTTCCTGCAGAGTTACAGGCTCAAACTCGGCGGGCAGCCGGTTCTTTACGGCACGCTTCTGGGGCTATTTCTTTCAGGCATCGTCGCGGTATTGACTTTTGTCGCGCATCGGCAATTGCCATACCGGCGAATGCTGGTCGTGACGGGCGCGCTGCTGGGCGGCGTGTTGCTTGTAATGGTCGGCGAACAGGCGCAGGAAATGCAGTTGGTGCACTGGCTGCCAACCACCCCTATTGCCTGGCTGGCAGATCTAACACCCGCCTGGATGGGGCTGTGGTTCTCAGTGTTTCCGACACTTGAAACCTTGCTCGCCCAGGCCCTGGCTGCCGCGCTTGTGGTTGGCTCCTATGTTGTTTCGCGGCGGCTGGCGGGGCACCCCGGGGGCCGTCGAGTTCGCGTGCATAGAGTCACTTCTTCCACTCTACTTTTTCCACTCCTCCATGGCTTTCCTCGGAAGAGAGCCGGGAAGAAAATCGACCAGCTCCAGCCGGACACCGTTAGGATCGGTGAGGTTGGTGATGCTGGTTTTGGTTGAGCCGGTGCGAGGGTCATTCACCTGGACTCCACGCTCGCGCAGCGCCGCGATGGTTGCCGTCAAATCTTCCGGCCAGATGCCGATGTGGCTCAAGCCGACGGGGCGCTCCGCGGTGGCCGGCGCCAATTCCAGAAACGTATCCCGAGTGGTCTGAAGGTAAGCGAGGACGGGCTTGCCGTTGGGGTCCCTGATGGTAAAGGCTTCGCGAAAGCCCATGGTCTGCGTGTAAAAGCGCATGGACTCGTCGAAATCCTTCACATAGATTCCGACGTGATTCAGGCGTAGTCCTGCAACTGAAGTGGTCTGAGCCCGGCCGGGCTGCATCAGAAAAGCGCCCACTCCGATCCCCGCTGCGAACAGCGCGAAACAACCGATGATCCTGCGCATGCCCCTCCTTTACTTACCGACCAGGTGCGACAACCGCGTGTTGTTCTCCGAACAGACAAACTCGATCAGATCCGTATCCGGCATCAAGCGCTGGTTCAGCTTGAAACTCCACGGCTTGGTAAATGTCTTCGGATCGTTAATCGTGATCTCGATCTCCAGTGTCCCGTAGTTCAACCGCCGGAAGCGCTCGGTCAACCGGCCGGCGCTGGTGATGGGCGTACCTTCCTCGTCGATCCAACCCATGTCCCGGAAATTGGTGGTTTCCACCACCAGCGTATCGCCTTGCCACTTGCCGATCGAATAGCCGTACCACCACGGCTGTGGATCATTGCCGGGCAGCGGCCGGCCGTCGGTGAAAATCTGCCGTATCCCGCCGTTCGCCTCGTACAAGATCACAACCAGCCCGGGTGTCTGGATGATCTTGCGAGGCTGCGGATGGCTGGCAAGCTGCACCGCGTTGATCGGCAGACAATACGCGTCGGGATGGTCTTTACTATGCTTCGCGAGACGCTGCTTGCGAAGTTCCGCGGCCCAGGGCTGCATCGGCAAGCCATCGGGAAACAACGAGGGAAGATTCTGGAATGGCCGCGGCCCGGTTGGAGGCGTCGGGCTGTTTGCCGGAGCAGGCAGCGGCGCTCCAGGGACCAGGCCGCGATCCCAGATTCCAGATAGATCGGGATGGCCGTCGGCGGTCTTGGGCGCGGGCGCATCCAGATTCACGCGCCCATCGGGGAGTCGCGGCGCTCCGGCCGTTGGGTAGGCCGGCCATTGCCCGAAAAGGGCCCTTGGAAGCGTCGCGAGTGCCAGCACGAGTGTATGAATCGAGACCATGCGACCTCGCATCATAGGCGAGTATACTTGGAAAAAGTATCCCAAGAGGAGTCCTCGGAACGGAGGCCATCATGTCCTTCTGGAACGACCTAAAATTCGCGGTTCGCTCGCTGGCACGTACCAAAGGGCTGACCATTACAGTAGTGCTGACGCTGGCTCTCGGCATCGGCGCCAACGCCGCAATTTTCACGCTGGTGCGCGGCGTGCTGCTGCGCCCGCTGGTCAACCGCGACGAGAACCGGCTGATTTACATCCGCCAAACCGCGCGCGGCATAGGCGTCGACAATGCAGCCTTCTCTGTCCCCGAGATCCAGGATCTGCGTGCGCGCGTGAAGACCCTGACCGAGTTCGGCGACTTCTCCCAGATCGGCTTCACCATGATCGGCCTGGGCGAGCCGCGCGAAGTCCGGGCGGGCGTGGTCGGCGGATCGTATTTCGACGTGATGGGACTGCGCCCGGTGCTCGGCCGTCTGCTCGACATGCGAGACGACGGGCCCAGCGCGGCCGGCGCGGCGGTGCTGACGTATCGGTTCTGGACCACCCAACTGAAAAGTGACCCTACGGTGCTCGGAAAAACCATCCGGCTTGGCTCGCGCTCTGCCACCATCGTAGGCGTGCTGCAACCGTCGGTACCGTATCCGGCGGAGACCGAGATCATCGCGAACGTTGTCACCAGCCCGCATCATTTGTCGGCGACCATGGTGACCGGACGGGTCCATCGGATGACCGAGCTATTCGGCCGGCTGGCGCCTGGCGCGACTCTCGAGCAAGCCCGCGCGGAGCTGGTCACGGTGCATAGTGCGATTGTGAAGGAACATCCCGAAGCGTACTCGGCGAAAGCGGACTTCCGTATCGAGGCGGTTCGCCTGCGCGATCAGATCACGTCGCGCGCCAGGACCGTGCTGTGGGTGCTGCTCGCGGCCGCGGTGCTGGTTTTCGTAATCGCCTGCTCGAACGTTGCCAATCTGATTCTCGCGCGGTCGGTTCGGCGCGAAGGCGAGTTGTCCATTCGCGCGGCGCTGGGCGCAAGCACGGGAGCACTGCGGCGGACGCTGCTGGCCGAAAGCCTCCTGCTCTGTGGCGCGGGCGCTGCACTCGGCGTTCTGAGCGCGCAGCCGATGGTGGCCATCCTGGCCAAGTACGCTTCCCGCTTCTCGGTCCGCGCACTCGATCTCACGGTGGATTCCAGCATGCTTTGGGTCGGTGCAGGGTTGGCGATCGTTTCAGCGGTGCTATTGGCGTTTATCCCCCGCCTGCCGTTGGCGGATGCCTCGCATGGGGTGAACCTGGCAAGCGGCAGCGTGCGGATCTCGAGCAGCACCAGCCGCCGGCAGCGAATCTTCGTGGTGACGCAAATCGCCGCGTGCTTCGTGCTGCTGGCCGGCGCCAGCATGCTGCTCAAGACGCTACTTGCACTGCAAGCGGCGCAGACTGGTTTCGATACTCGCCATGTGCTGGCGATCAATGTGCCCGTGATGTCGTACGGAAAGACGCCCGAGCAGATCCTCAACTTTTACCAAGAAACGCTGCGCCGCATCTCGGCCTTGCCGGGAGTGGATGGTGTAGCGTTGGGCACTGTGGTTCCGTGGCGCGACGCGAACAAATTGGGCCCTGGTTTCGAGTTCTCCACGGACGGCCACGTCAAGGCGGCTGGCGAAGAAGATCCGCTGGGACGGTTCCGGACGGTATCGCCCGGATTTTTCGCGGCGCTGGGTGTGCCGATTATCGCGGGACGCGATTTCAACGATGCCGATCGCAAAGACGGCGAGCCGGTGGTCATCGTAAGCCAAAGCGTGGCTCAGCGCATGTTCCCGAATCAGGATGCGGTGAACCATCACCTGATGTGGACCGATCCGGTGATGAAGTTTATCGACATCAGCCCGGCGCCCCGGCGCATCGTTGGCGTCGTGGCCGATATGGATGATGAGAATCTGGTGCCGGGTGCGGCGCAAACTGTATATCATCCGTTCACGCAGATGCAGGGTTTGGGTGGAGACCGTCTGTTCATCCACGCGCATACAAATCCGTATGGGCTGGTGTCGCCGATCACCCGCGTCATCCGCGAAATGTCCGCGGACCAGATCGTAGAGCGCGCGGCAACGCTCGAGGATGTCCGCGCGGAAGTGCTCACGCCGGATCGGTTAAATGCATTCGTGTTCGGTGGATTCGCGGGCGTTGCGCTGCTAATTGCCGTGGTTGGTGTCGCCGGCGTTCTGGCGTTTTCGGTTAGCGGGCGCACGCGCGAGTTTGGCATAAGGCTGGCGATTGGATCGCAGCCGCGGAATCTGGTGACAGGTGTGATCGCCGAAGGCGCCCTGATGGCGGCTATAGGCGTCGTGGCCGGCGCGGTTTGCGGATTCGCGCTGGCGCGTCTGGCGGGCAGTTACTTCGGCGAGATACGAACGCCAGGCGTCATGCCGATACTAGCCTCGGCGATCGTGTTGCTGGTGGCCGCGGTGGTGGCGTCCCTTCTTCCAGCAACACGAGCGGCTCGGGTCGACGTCATGCAGGCGCTACGATCCGATTGATGGGGTGGAATTATGCCAGCCCGGCCTTGTACAGCGCCAGGAGCTTGCCCCAGGCGCGGTCGGCCTCGGCTTTGTCGTAAGTTGGCGTGCCGTTGGCTTGCTTGGGCATATCCGGCACGCACCAGCCGTGATAGCAGGTCTCGTAAACTTCGATCTCGGCCGGATTGCCAGCGGCGACGAACGCTTCCTTGAGCTTGTCCTTGGCGTCCGGCTGCTGCTTGTCGTCGCTCATCGCGATCGCGAAATACATTTTAGCCTTGATCTTCGGCGCAAGCAGATGCGGACTGTTCTGGTCTTTCGGGTCTCTGGAGACTAACCCGCCGCCGTGGAAAGAGCCGCCGGCGCCCACGCGATCCGGCACTGTCGCGGCAGTCCTCACAACCAACGGGCCGCCCATGCAGTAGCCCTGCGTGCCGATCTTTTTCTTCTTGTTGACCTGTTTCTGGGCATCCAGAAAGGCGATGTACGCGACCGCGTCCTTCTCAGCCGCGCCGGGCGCGCTCACCGACGCCATCAGCGGCTGGATCTTTCCCCGCTCCTTGCCGAAGTCGATGGTGGAGGCATCCGTCCAGAAAGGGGCCTTGCCCATGCGATAAAAAGGATTGGGCACCAGAACCGAATACCCTTCGGCGGCAAGCCGTTTGGCCATGTCGCGCATCGAGGGCCGCAATCCAAATGCATCGGGCCAGATCAGAACGCCGGCGTGGGAACCCGAAGCCGGATGGATAAACGCGGCATCGCAGGTGCCGTCCGGCGTCTTGATCTCGACGTCAGTCTCAACTACTTTCATCGCGCCCGAAGCCGCACCCGCAGCGGCCAGGCCCGCCGCAACCGACATTACGAAGTCGCGCCGTGGAAGGCCGCTCGATGATTCATTATCATTTTGTTGTTTTGTGTCGTCCGCCATTTGCTTTCTCCTTCGTCAAACAGTGTATCTCTTCCGCCGCCACTCGGCGGACGACTCCGGCGGCTATTCCTTCTTGTACGTCACCTCGGAGGGCCCGCGGCGTCCGCCTGAAACAGTCAGCTTCAGCTCGCCTCCCGAAACCATACCCTTATATTCTTGCGTGACCTTGTTGCCTTGAAATTCACGGATCACCTTAAAAGAGACATTGCTCCCGTCGATTTTTCCGTCGGAAATTTCGACCGGTCCGCCCCGCCCTCCCTCAACGCTACCCGTCAAAGTGCCGTCCGCGGCTTTTAGCATGATGGTCTGGGTTTGCGGACCATTTCTGCCTTCCACCTGACCGGTCCACTTGCCGTCAATGTCCGCTGCGAAACTCACCCAAAGAGTAAGCGCTGCGAACGCGATCATCCACCGAATGCTCGCACTTCTCATGTTCATACAGTTCTCTCCTTCATGGTCGCCCTCAGGCGCACCTACTATGAGAGACCGACGGGAGCAGACCGTTTCGTGTAAGGGTTTGTCAAAAATGCGGCCGAAACTACTTGGCCTGTTTCCGGCGCTTGGCCCACTGGGCCTTCATGCGCTCGGATTGCGCTTTTCGGGCGGCAGCGGACATCCCGCCACGCCGTTTCTTTGGCGCTGCCGGCGTAGCAGTCGCCAGGGCGGCCAACGGATTTTTGGGCGGACGGCCCCGGCGTTTTGTTCCTTGTAGAGCTTCGATGGCTCGAGTAATTCTGTCGCGTTCTGCAACGAGAAGGGCGACGATGTGATCAGTTTGCATGCTTGGAAGATATTAGCATCTTGCCGGTTTGGAGGCTAGGCCAAAGCCGGACTTTCCAGCTGCATCACGGCTCGCACCAGCGGCGTCACGTATCCGCCGACGTCGATGCCATCCACACCGCGTTCGCCCCGAATGTGCGCGTGTAGAATGCTGGGGCGTCCCATTTTCGTTCCCTGCTCGCTCACGAATCGCGTGGCCGCGCGGCCGGATACCAGGTTGTGCCGGATCATGTAAGCTGCGAGCGGTCCGGTGGAACTGCCCGTGGCAGGGTCTTCAACCACGCCGTATTCGGGCGCGAACATTCGGGAGTAAGCTCCCTCAGGTGTGGCGGCGAAGACGAAGACACATACCGGCTGAGGGTTGGTCCCTTTGATGTTTTTCAGGCCGCCCATGTCGAGCCACGCGCGATCGACGGTTTGCTTGTCTTTGACCGCGATAAAAACGGTGGGGTTGCCGGCACTCAGGCGCTGCGGCGCGGCGGCAGCCAGCAGATCCTCGGGCGCAAGTCCCAGCGCATCGGCGCACAACGCTCCATCCAATACCGGCCCTTCCTGGATAGGAGGGGTCGTCAGCCAGATCATCGGGCGGCTGCCGTGCTCCACGCGGATCGGAACCGGGCCGATGTTTTCTTCCAGCACGAAGCGCTCGCTCTTTGCAGGCACGATCCCGTTTTCGAGCAGAACGAAACTCGCGCCGATGGTGGGATGACCGGCGAAATCCATCTCGCGCGATGGTGTGAAAATCCGGACGCGGGCAGCATTGCCGGATGCGAGCGGTGGGAAAACAAACACAGTCTCCGACAGGTTCAGTTCCCGTGCAATCTTCTGCATGGTGACGTCATCCAGTCCGAGCGCATGGGGAAAGACCGCGAGCGGATTGCCTTCGAGTGGGCGGTCGGTAAAGACGTCGACGACACGATAGTGGTATTGGCCCGAGTTAGTCATTCCAATCTTACGGCCCGATCCTATAGTAGGACGGAAGATGGAGCTATGTTTCTTTGCGCACGTCTTCGTCGAGATTGGCTCGGACTGCAATTTGTTCCGAATCCGGCGCAGGTCTGGGATCGCTTTCGATGTCGAGTTTTTGGCCTGCCCCGACGTTCAGAGACTCCAGCAGCGCCCCCACATCCTGCGAGAACGCAGCGGCAGCCTCTGCAACCGCCAATGTGTTCTCTATATCGAGCCATTGAGGAGCGGCGGACAAATCCGCGATTCGTCCGATCCACTGACTTCCGTCCCATCGCATACCGCTCTTGGAATAGAATTCCCTGCATATCTGATTGAACTGCGTTTCCTTATAACATCCGACGATCGGGCACTCCGCCGGCGCCACCGCCTTTACCGCATTCAGCAGCGCTTTTTCGATACCGAACCCGAAAGCCCGGCAACTCAGCACGAAGATCGGGATCTCGATTCGGTCGAAGTGCCGGTCGACCTGCATGATTCCGACCACACCCATACTCCCGAACTTGTCGGACGCCTCCGCCTTGATGATGGTGTGGCGCGTGCCCAGGCCATCGGCCAGTTCGCGCTCGGTAGTGCGGCTTCCGCAAAGATTGAATTGGTTGGTGCGATTGATGAGCTCCACGGCCCGCTTCAAATCCGAGCGGTTGACCGCCTGGATGCTAACCGAAAGCTCGAGTGCCGTGAAAGCGGCCGTCTCATCTTCAACCGCCTGCGACATTTTCGACAGACCGCTGACAAATTGTTCCCGCTTCACTCGTTCGTGATAGAGCTGGGTGCGGTCCGATTCCGGATTCGGCGCGAGCGCGTCACGCCAGTGTGAGAGAAACTGCCAGGTCGCAGGCTGGGTGGCATCCAATGCGAGAATCTCGGGAAACGCGTTCCGCATGCGTTCCAGCTCGTCCTGCCTATCGTCGATGAAAACAAAATCCTTCAGCTTGAGGTTGAGCTCATCGCGAATAGCGGCGATGTTGGAGGTTTTGGGTCCCCAATTGATGCGCGGCGCAACGAAGTCGTCAGGTTGGAGCGCAGCGCCCGACCAATGGACGTTTTTCGAATCGTTCTTTGAAATGATCGACAGCAGTACGCCTCTTCGCCGCAACTCCAGAAGCGTGGCCTGCCGGTCAAGGAAGTGGCTGACTGGTCCTTCGCCGATTACGCCGTCCCACAGCGTGTTGTCCAGATCGCACACCACGGCCTTCTTATTCGCCAGGAATGCGTTTGCGTATATGGCTTGGAAATACGGTCCGCGGGCCAGCTCTACTCCCAGCCGAGTTGGATGAAAGGCGTTGCTGTGGAGATAGATTCGCCCCAGTTCCAGGGCACTCCTGCCGGCGCGCAACGCATCTTCGTCCACCAGCTTCACGCGCGATCCGGCGCGATCGAGAAGGTATCGGGTCAAGGCTTGATTGATCATCCGCCGCGCGCGCGTTCGGTTGCGCCACGAGACTAGATGCTTCGCCAGCCCCGAAACACGGCCGGTCTGTTGAATCGTTCCAGAGGTGTTGTGAACGTAGATGGGACAGTCAAGCTGATCTCGAAGTGTATCCAAAGTGCGGAACGTCTCTTCGAGCATTGCATCTACATGGGCCGCGGTCTTCGAGGCCGGCCACAGGACGCTCTGCGGTTTCAGCAGTATTTCATATTCGGGCAGGTAGGTGTGGCTGAACGGGCTGAAGAATACCAGATCGAATTCATTGGGAGCGAAAGTGCGGATGCGATTTCTCAACGCCGGCTGCACGCGTTCGTTGACCAGCGTCGCCCGGATGCCGATCCGCGCCTGAGCGCAGGGGCCGGGCAACGCCGATATCACTTCGAATTGAAGACAATCGCCAATGAAGAGAATTCGTCGCTCGCGCGTGGTTGGTTGGGCCAGGAATTTCGCGATCCCCCGCATGTCGGCGGCGAGCAGCCGAATCGCATCGCCTGGGACCGTGGCCGGCAGCATGTCCATCCACGATACGGAGACAAGTTCGATCGCTTTGTGCGGCTTATAGTCGCTAGGCGCGCCTTCTGTTTTCGACAAATCCCCGACGAGCCGGGAATGAACCCAGCCGGCAAACAACTCGAGCAACAGCGGATCACCGGTTTGGTAGCGAGCTACCAGCAAATCGATCGCCGTCAATAGCTGCGATCGTCCCCATTCGTCTAACTCTTCAAAGCTCAGTGCCGTCTGCCAGGTGGCACAGGACTGGTCCCGTACGGCCGAATATAACGCCTTGCTGAGCGCCGTCCGATTTCGGCGGAATGCCGCAGCCAATGGACGATACGTGGAACGAAGGCTTCGGGCTGACGATGCGGCTGCGGCGCGGAACAGACGAACTCCTCATAGTGGGTTCGACAGTTGTCCGCTTGTCTGGCATACAGTGAATGCCTGATTTTGTGTCCGCGTCCGCCTGATGAATTAGACCGCGCGCCGAGAAAAGCTTAGTTATCGTACAGCCAGCGTCACAGTCAGCGGCGAACTGGCGGATCCGATGCTGATCTGAACTGGCACTGCCGGGCCCGGCGCTACTCCAGCGGGCACTTGCGCATTGATTTGCAGAAGGCCCGAGACGAAGCCAGGAGCTGCTCCTTCAAAGTTGAGCCGGCAGGGAAGGCCGCCGATGGTGACCGAGACGTTGGCGTCGGGCGACGGTAATGGCGCCGATGCAAGGAGCCCATCCACGCTGGCGGGAGTGGTGACTCCGGCGCCGGTGGCGAAGATGCTCACCCAATTTCCCCGCGCGGCAGGATTCAAAGCTGAGTTCACGGTTTCATCGGGAATATTCAGGATCGCGGCGGGGCCTTGTCCCGAACCAGAAATGCTGAAGACACCGGGAGCGGTCGCGGCAACCGGCAACGTGACGGGACTCGACAGAGCGCCCAAGTACTCTACCTGAAGCACGGTCGCGGATCGGCCGGCGACGGAATAAGGAACCACGGCATTCACCTGGTCCGTTGAGGCGTAGAGCAAAGGCGCCGGCACACCGTCAAAGAAGACGTGCACACCCTCTAGCGAATTGGCCACCAGGCGCGGATTCGTCATGGCCAGGGAGGCCGGCGTGGGAGGACCAAGGCCCGAGCCGAACACCGACACAATCTCGCCCCCAGATACAGGTCCGGGAGCAAAGCTGGCAGCGTTCACCACGCCAGCGGCGGTTAGATTGGGCGTGGCATTGGAGAGGCGCAACAACGCTGTGCCGTAACCGGGAAGAGTCACCTGCATGTTGGCCGAAGGAGTGAGCGATTGAAGCTGGGGACCTCCTGGCGGCGTCGCTGCGTCGAGCGTGACCAACATGGCGGAGGTGAATGCGCCGAGAGCCGACAGATCCAGCGCGAAGGTGCGGGGAACTCCAGCGCCGTTGTTGTCGTCGACGTGCTGCAGCGCGTGATTGGACATCAGGACCACCACCGATCCATCTGGATTGCGGAGCGCCATGGTGTGGGTATCGAGTCCCAACATCAGTCCATTGCCGGCTTCGGCGATCCAAAGACAACAGCCCGATGTAGTGGTCTGTAGTATGTCCTGGCCAGGGGGCGAAGGCAGCCAGTGGGAAAGATAATAGTCGACCCAATAGCTGAGATAGGGATGGCCCGATGAATCCGTCTCGCCATACTGTGCGTTGGACGAAAAATCCCAATGATAGAGCGCCTGTGCGCCGGCCTGGCCGAGCAGCTCAAACACCAGCGACCGCCACGCGGCGAAGAACGGACTGGTACCGCGCGGATCAAGCGCGAACGTGGTGCCATTGCAGGCGCTCAATCCGTTGTCGAGCGCGTAGTCGGCATTGACGTTGTTCTCGGTGACCCAAACCGGCACCGCGGCGAGATCCGGCCGGGTGGCCAGTTGCGAGTAAATGTACTGGACCTCGCTGGCAAACTTGAGCGTCGTCGGAAAGATGGTTGCATCGGTGGTCTGTTGATTGCAGGTGGAATAAAAGTGCGTGGCGAGCGCATCCACGGGAGCGGTGACATTCGAAACGAAGGTAGGCAGAAATGCTTCAGCGTTCGGCGCCCAATCCGAAAGTTCGACGGCGGCGAACTTGATCGCCGGGTCCGCTTGCGCCATGGCCGGGACCACTTGGTTATAGAGATTGACGTAATTCTGCGCGGTGAGACCGTTGCCATTCGGCTCGTTGAAGATGCCCCACCAGGTAATGGGGTACGGGCTGGGGCTCTGAAAATGAGTGCCGGCGAGGTCGAAGCCGCCAGTGTTGTAATACTGAACCAGATTGGCGCTCATGCCGGCGAAGTCCGCAAAATCGGCCGGGAGGAGATGGCCGTTCGAATCGTTCATGTAGGCGGGAGCGCCGGCGATTTGAAATTCCGGGCTGTGGTCGCCGGAACTCTGGATGAATGGCAGAAAAGCATTGAGCTGGGAGAAATCCCAAACGCCGGGACTCGTGAGCGGGCCGCTGTCCTGAGTCAACTGCACGCGCGTTTGCTGGGGCTCGAGAGCGGCCAGAGGTCCGAGAGCCAGCGGTGTTTGGTTGAAGAATTGATAGCTCCAACTGGCCAGTTGAAACGACGTGGACATCGCAAGCCGCAGATGCCCATTCACTCCCGCCGAACGATCGATATGATTGCTGACTTGGACGTTGACGGTGCTGGATTCGGACGCGCCCATGGCGGCGCACAGCAGCAGCATGGCGGGTGATCCTAAGAAAAGGGGCCGCATGTATAATCCGACGCACCGAGCGACTTTTCGTTCCAGAGCGCGCGAGCCATAATCGCGAGTGATAATCAAGTGGAGAGGGCCCCATGAAAAACCGCGTCGTCATCGTGATCATCCTGCTGATCGTCGTTTTCCTGGCCGGCTTCGTCCCGCAGTATTTAAAGGTGAAGCGTCTGGAGAACGACTTATCCGCGGCAACACAAGAAAACGCCATGGCGGAACTCCGCGATTTGGCGGGTCTGGCTTTCGTTCAGACCAGCGAGAAGAATTATGGGCTCGCGGCGGCGACCAGCAACCAGTTTTTCGCCCGTACTCGGGAAATTGCGAACCGGGCGCCGGACGCAAACGGACGCAAGGCTTTGGAAGATCTGTTGGCTTCACAAGACAAGATCGTCGGCGCGCTGGCGAAGGGCGACCCGGAAGCTTTGGGCGATCTCCAGGTATTGTTCGATAAGACGCGCCAAGCCGCCCCCAGGAAAGGAGGCGCCTAATGGCACGCTCACATTCGGACGCGTTGGTGATCTTCGGTGTGACCGGAGATCTGGCCCACAAAATGATCTTTCCGGCGCTCTACGCGATGGTGAAGCGAGGGACTCTCACGGTCCCGGTGATTGGCGTCGCCCTTCCGAAGTGGAGCCCGGAGCGTCTGCACAGGCGCGTGGCGGACAGCATCAAGCGATCGGGCGGCATCGATAACCGGCGTGCTTTCCACCGGCTCCTTTCATTGCTTAAGTACGTGAGTGGCGATTATAAAGATCCGAACACGTTCACCGCGATAAAGAGCGCGCTCGGTGACGCCCGGCGACCGGCGTTTTACCTTGCGATTCCGCCGTCGCTCTTCGAAACGGTGATCAAGGCGCTTGGCGCAGCGAACCTGGCCAAGCATGCGCGCGTCATTGTCGAGAAGCCGTTCGGGCGTGATCTGGCCTCCGCGAAGGAGCTCAACCAGGCTGCGCGCAGCGTGTTCCCGGAAGACTGCATCTTCCGCATCGATCACTTTCTAGGGAAGGAGGCGATCATGAATCTGCTCTATTTCCGATTCGCCAATACGTTCCTGGAGCCGATCTGGAATCGCAACTATGTGGCCAGCGTCCAGATCACCATGGCGGAGGACTTCGGCGTGAAGGGCCGCGGGGCGTTTTACGAAAGCGCGGGCTGCCTGCGCGACGTAGTGGGGAATCATCTCTTCCAGATCGTCGCGCTGCTGGCCATGGAGCCGCCGTCCGATCGGGACTTCGGAGCCGTGCAAACCGAGAAAGCCAGTGTCTTTCGAGCCATGCGTCCGCTGAATCCCGACGACGTGGTGCGCGGACAGTACGCCGGTTACCGGAAAGAACCCGGCGTGGCGAAGAACTCAGACGTCGAGACTTTCTGCGCCCTGCGGCTCTTCATCGACTCCTGGCGCTGGGCGGGAGTCCCGTGGTATCTGCGCTCCGGCAAATTCCTGCCCGATACCGCGACCGAAGTCCTGGTGGAGTTCAAGGCACCCCCGCAGAGGCTTTTCGCCGACTCAGCGCCGGCCACTGGTCGGACCAACTATGTGCGTTTACGGCTCTCCCCTGGCGCTGCCATCGCCCTGGCCGCGCGCGTCAAACTGCCCGGCAAGGAATTCGTCGGCGAGCAGCGAGAGCTCTACTTGCAGGAAGACCAAGCGGGCGAGAAAGCGCCTTACGAGCGGCTTTTGAGCGACGCCATGATTGGCGATGGAGCGCTCTTCACGCGCGAGGATGCAGTGGAGGCCGCCTGGACGGTGGTGGATCCCGTTCTGAAGAAACACCACCGCGCGCTCCCATACAAGCGGCACACCTGGGGACCGAAAGCGGCTGACGCGATCATCGCTTCAGACGGCGGTTGGCACAATCCGGAACCTTAGAAGAGAAGGCTTCGCGGGTTTACTTCTGAGCGTCGGCGGTTGTTTTAGCGCTCATGAGCTGCCGCAGAAGATTCGCCGTGCCTTCGCGTACCGTGGGCGGACCTCCGGCATGACCGTGTAGACCGATGCCTAGCGCCATTTCCACCGGCGTGCGGCCCTGCTTGTCCTTGACGTCCAACTTCGCCCCGCTCGCGGCCAGGAACCTGACGATGTCATCCGAAGCCTGAGCGCCAAAATGCAGCGGAGTTTGTCCGGCTTCACTGACGGCGTTGACGTCGGCGCCGGCAGCGACCAGGACCTTGACGGATTCCAGAAGCTCAGCCGGAGTTGCATAGTCGTTCGCAAAAGTGCCCGTGCCATATCCGATACCTGCGGCGAACATGAGCGCTGTGGTGCCATTCTTCTGTCGCGCATCCACCTCGGCGCCATTTGCAAGCAGCAGTCGTAGCGCGGCCGAGTCGCCGTTCTTGGCGGCGCGCATCAAAGGCGTGGAACCTTCATTCAACGTGGGCTCACCCGGCGTGTGCGCGCGTTGAGTGGTCGGGGTCTTCAACCGCGCGTTGGGATTCGCTCCGTGCTCGAGCAGGACCTTCATGAGATCGAGCGCCGTCACTTTGCTCGGATTAGGCCGGGCGGGCCGCCCGTAGACTTCCCCAAGCGTACTCATATCGACCGCCGCGTAAAGCGCGGCCATCCCTGAGGCATCGGCGATGTTGGGGTCGGCACCTTTTTCGGCCAGCAGCGCCGCTGTATCGTAATGGCTATTGATAATCGCGAGCAGTAGAGCAGTGGAGCCATCCGGATCCGTGAGATTCAGAGTCGCTCCCCGGTCGACCAATGTGCGGGCCGCATCGAGCGAGCCTTGGCGGGCGGCGTACATGAGAGGAGTCCAATTGCCATGCGGAAGAATGGTCAGCACTCCCTCCAGGCCGAAGCGGTCTTTGGCACGCTCCGGCTGATTGGTCCGGGCGTTTACATCAGCGCCGTGCGCGATCAAGACCTCTGCTGCTTCCGCGTGATTTTCCTGGGCTGCCCACACTAGCGGAGTTTCGCCGTACGCCTGGCCCCTGGCGTTCACATCCGCGCCATGTTCGATAAGCATCCGCACGATGTCCGCGTTTCCCGTGCGGGCCGCGGTCATGAGAATGGTGTCGCCGTCGGGAAGTTTCGCGCGGGCGTCGGCGCCGGCTTTCAACAAAGCCTCGGCCATTGCGGCGTTCCGATTGGTGGCGGCTAACGAGAGCGGCGTAATACCGTAGCGGTTGGCGGCATTCGCGTTGGCGCCCGCGTGAAGTAATCGCTGCGCGGCCGGGAGGTCGTCGTTATAGACGGCCCACTCAAGCGGCGTGGTTCCGTCGGCATCGGCAACATCAGCGGCCAGAATGCGCGCCGAGAATAGAGCGATTACGGCCGGCTTTAGGCCATATTGATTCAGCCCAGAACATCGGTTTTCCCCGTGCTGTCGCCGAAGCGCTCCATCGGTTTGCCAAACTTCTCCGCAACGTTCATCCAGAAGTCGCCCACCGGCGTCCGCGTGGGCAACTGTATGTGGCGATGTCCAGTTCCAACTCCTCCGCCTATGGCCACCAGCGGCAGGGGATCCGTGGCGTGCATGTTCGAATCGGCCATGCCGGCGCCATAGATAATCAGCGAGTGATCGAGCAAGGAGCCGTCGCCATCCGGAGTGGATCGCAATTTCTCCAGGAACTTGGCATACATTCGCGCGTAATAGGTGTTGATCTTCACCACCTCCGCCATCTTTTCCGGCTTGTTCATGTGGTGCGAAACGGAATGGTGCTGCTCGGTAACGCCGATCTGCGGATACGTCCGCTGGCTGAGCTCGCGCGACATCATAAACGTGAACACGCGCGTGACGTCGGCCTGGTAGGCTACCGCCAGCAAGTCGAATAGAAGCGCGACGTGTTCGTCGAACGAGTCGGGCACGCCGATGGGAGCGTCGGGCGCGTCTACCGCGCTAGCGCCGCGCGCCTCCTGCCGCTGGATGCGCCGCTCGATTTCGCGCAGGTTGTCCAAATAATCGCCCAGCCGAACGCGGTCGCGAGGGCCAAGTCCGCGTTGTAGACCGTTGGCTTCGTCGACCACCGAATCGAGAATGCTGCGCTCCTTTTCGATGCGCGCATGGCGTTCGGAAGCCGTCCCCGCCGCGCCGAAGAGCCGCTCGAACACAGCGCGCGGATTGATCTCCATGGGTAGCGGAGTGGACGGCGAACTCCAGGAAATGGTGTTCAGATAGGCGCAGCTAAAGCCGGGAGAGCAGCCGCCCACATAACCGGTGAAATCCTCCGTTGCGACTTCGAGCGATGGGAGCGGTGTGTCCTGTCCGATCTGCTGCGCGACAACTTGATCGATGGTGGTATTCGCGAGCACGTCCTCGGCTTCCGTGCGCTTGGGCCAAACCCCAGTCAAGAATCCGGCGGCGCTTACCGCGTGATCTCCGAACTGGCTGCCGGGATGCGAACGCGTGAGATTGGTGACCACGATCAACGAATCGCTAAAAGGTTCCAGAGGCTTCAGAATCGGCGTGAACTCGAAGCCGGCGCCCGCGGTCTTGGGAGTGAACTGCTGCATGATGGCGCCGTTCGGAGTATAGACAGCGCCGAATCGCATGCGGGGCTTGGCGGCAGCTTTCGCCAGCGGTACAAACGCGGGCAGCATCGCGTCGAACAACGGCAGCGCCACCGCGGCGCCGAGACCGCGCAACATGGTCCGCCTGGGCAGGGATTTCTTGGTGAGGAACATACTCTACTTTCTTTCTCTATTGTCCGCCGACTGCACGGGCACGCTCTCGGTATCACGTGGCGCCGTTCTCATTTGAAAAGGCGTGCTGTGAACCACGCCCAGGATCAGCGCGGAGAAACGGTAGTTGTCGCGCGACGCGTCGCGCAGGATTGCGCGCACCGTGGGCCTGTCACGATAATCCAGGCCGCGGCCCAGCCCATACACCAACAGTTTCTCGGTGAGCGTGCCGGCAAACAGTTCCGGCCGGCTCACCAGCGCGCTGCGTAACGTCACAACGCCATCCAATTTGGTGCCGTCGGCAAGCACGCCCGAGGCGTCGATGGGCTGACCGGCATCGCGTGTGCGCCATGCGCCCACAGCATCGAAATTTTCCATTGCGAAGCCCATGGAATCCATGGTTTTGTGACAGCTTGCACAGACCGGGTTAGCGCGATGCTCGGCCATCTGCTCGCGCATGGTGCGCGGTCTCTGACCCTCTTGATTCCCTTTCAACACAGGTACGTCAGGTGGCGGCGGCGGCACCGGCGTACCCAGAATGTTCTCGAGTATCCACTTGCCGCGCACCACTGGCGAGGTCCGTTCGGCTTTGGAGGTGAGTGCGAGAATACTTCCTTGTCCCAACAATCCGCGGCGCGCATCATCGGTGACGGCGACGCGCCGGAAGCGGCTGCCATAGATGTCCGGGATGCCGTAGTGGCGGGCTAACCGCTCGTTCACGAATGTATAGTCGGCGGTCAGCAGATCCAGCACACTGCGGTCTTCCTGTACGATGCTTTCGAAAAGCAGCTCGGTTTCCCGCCGGAACGACTGGCGCAAATTGTCGTCGAAATCCGGAAACAGATCCGAGTTCGGCTGCACATTGCGCAGATTGCGAAGCTGTAGCCACTGGCCTGCAAAGTTGTCGACTAAAGCTTGCGACTTTGGATCGGCGAGCATGCGGCGCACCTGGCGATCGAGCACCGCCGGGTTCCCGAGCTTGCCCTCGCCCGCCAAACGGAGCAGTTCCTCGTCGGGAATGCTGCTCCACAAAAAGAAGGACAGCCGCGAGGCCAATTCGAAGTCGCCGATGCGATAGCTACCGCCGGGAGTGGCGCCCGCCGGGTCGCGTTCCACACGGAACAAAAACTTTGGGCTTGCCAGAATCCGCTCGAGCGCCAACTCGATGCCGGCTTCAAACCCGCCACCGTCCTTCTTTCCGGACTGATAGAACTTCAGTACCGTGTCCACATCCTGATTCGACGGCGGCTGGCGATACGCACGCCGCGCAAGGGTGGAGACGATTTGCCGCGCGCAGACGTTTTCGTCCGTGCCGCCGCCCGCGCGCTCGTCAGGATGACAAACAAAAATGCGGCGCCGGCTCGGCGTGTCGTTTGCACCGGCGGGATGGAACGGGCCGGCAATGGTCAGCGCTTGAAGGTGCGGCGAACCCGACCAATCGAAATTGTCCACCGAACTGCGGATGTACGGTTGCAGACGGGCTGGCTCGACCGCATCGGGGTCCTCGAGGAAGGCCACGGTGACAATATGCGGACCGGCCTTTATCGGGACGCGAACGCGTAACCGCGCATCCACGGCGTCGCCGGTGTCGGTCGGCTTCTGGAACAATGACGCCAGGTCTTCTGGGCCGCCCAGGGAAGCCAGGTGAATGCGCCGGCCATCCACCGAAAATTCCACCTGATGCGGCGACTCCAAGCCGCGCATGATATTCAAATTGGTCCGGTACAGATTGGCTTGGAAAGAATATTCGCCATCCAGCGGAAAGTTGTAGCGGACCCTGGTTCCGCCGACGGTGCCGATCGGCAGGCCATTGACGTGCTGATCCTGGGAGAGATCCTGCCGGATGCGCCACGTTTCACTGCCCGGCGCGATCTTCGGATCGCCCACCGCGAGAGCGCCGATTTTCAGCGCGGCGTCGAGATAATGTTCCTGCAGCGACGGCGATACGCCCAGCGCATCGGAGATGTTGTCGAAACCAAACGCCGAATCATCGGGAGGCAGTAGGGAGGCGGCGTCGATGTCCAAGTCCAGGAAATCGCGGACCGCATTGGCATACTCGGAACGATTGAGGCGGTGCAGGATGGGTCGGCCGGCATATGGTTCCGAAGCTTGATCGATTTGTGCCTCAATCCAACCCGCCAGGCTACTGTAAGTAGCCGCATCGGGCCGCGGCATTCCAGCCGGGGGCATACTGCCTGACCGCAATTTGCCGGCGACTTTTTCCCAGATTTCGGCCTGAGCCGGAACCTTGGCAAGGTCGAGGTTGTCCAGCGCCAGTCCGCCGGTTTTGAGGCGCTGGTTGTGGCAGGTAACGCAGTATTTGTCGAGGACTTCCCGAGGGGATGGAGCGCTGGAAGCGGCGCAGGCGGCCGCAAACCACAACCCTATGAATACGCTCCGCCTTAGCATGCCTAAGAAAAGTCTACTCCATGTTGCATGCAGGATGGAGGGAATGCGACGAAGCTCTTGGCCAGCGCTCGGTTGACGTTAGTTCTTGCGCTCCTCGTCCGGCAGCCTGAACGCGATCAACTCGGCAGGGAATCCCGGACCCGCGATCGCGAGTGTGATGTATTGCTTCCCGTTGAGCGTGTACGTCATCGGAGTGCCGGTCTGTCCGGCGGGTATTGAAACGGCCCCGACCTCCTTGCCGGTCGCCTTGTTGTACGCTCGCAGCATCGTGGACGACTTGCCCGCGCTTCGTTCGCCGCAAATCACCAGGGTCTTCGTCACCAACACACCGAAAACTCCAGACCTACCCGTGCGGGGAATGTTGAGCCCTTTGAGCGCCGGGTTATCGCGGATATTGTCCGGAGTGTCCCCGTTGGCGATGTGCCAGAGGATCTCGCCCTTATTCAAATCGATCGCGTTGATGCTTCCGTAGGGAGGCTTCACCATGGGCACGCCCTGTATAGTAAGACCGAGGCCCCCGGCTTCGCCAGTTCCGCCGCTCCCGGTTCTGGGCGCGGCGCTTCCAGCCATGAACACCATGTCGGTCCTTGCCGGATCGCCCGGAATGAGGCCAATCGCTGTCGGGCTGCGCTGCGAAGGGATATACGCGATGTGAGTTTCCGGATCGTAGGAACCGCCCGCCCAGTTGGTGCCACCGCCCGCCGTCGCCATCGCCAGCGTTGCATATGGGCCCTCCGGCTTGCTCACCACCGCCGGTGTGAAAATCGGACCTAGTTTGATATTTCGAAACCACCTTTAACGCTTGCGCTTTCAACTCAGGAGTGAAATTGATAAGGTCGTCGATTGAGAAACCCTGCAGATCGTAGGCCGGCGGCTTGGTGGGGAACGGTTGTGTCGGACTGGTCTTTTCACCTGGCACCGTCGGTCTGTTCCACCGGCCGCTCCTCCATTGGCCAAATCGGTTTACCGGTAATGCGATCGAATACGTAGAGGAACGCTTGCTTGGTCGGCTGGGCAACCGCCTTCACGGTCTGGCCGTTCATGGTGATGTCCACCAGCATCGGCGCGCAGGGAATATCCATGTCCCAGATTCCGTGGTGCACCAATTGGTAATGCCATTTGCGCTGGCCGGTTTTCAGATCGACGGCGAGCACAGTTTCGCCAAAGAGACTATTTCCGGGTCGATGGCCGCCGTAATAATCGCCAGTCGGCAGTTCCACCGGGATGAACGCCATCCCCAATTGCTCATCCACGCTGATCTGGCCCCACACACCGGTATTGCCGGTGTAAGAGGCGGAATCTTTTTCCCAGGTGTCGTATCCGAATTCGTCCGATCGCGGGATGGTGTGAAAGATCCAGAGCCGCTTGCCGGTCCGCACATCGAATCCGCGGACGAAGCCTTTTACGTTGGTCTTGCTCTTCACAACGCCGCCGGGCCGGTGCGCCGCTCCCACAATCACGACGTCGTTCGCGACCACGGGCGCCGCGTGCAAGCCGACCTCTCCGGTAACCAGGTCGATTTCCTGATCGTCTTCGAGCTTCAGATCCACCATGCCGGCCTGGCCGAACCTGGGCACCAGATTCCCGGTCTTGGCATCCAGTGCAACCAGCCGGTAGCCGGGCGTCACGTATAAGATTCGCTCTTCGCGGCCGTCGGTCCAGTACGCCAATCCGCGGCCCGATAGCTGGCGCGGAGCGGCCGTGCCACGCGCGCCCTCGTGTTCGCCATGCACCCACAGCAATTCGCCCGTCGCCGCATCCAGCGCGACCACGGCCCGGCGCGTTCCAGCAGTGGAATAAACCACGCCGTTCGCCATCAGCGGCGTTCCTTCGAAGTTGAATTCCGGACGCGGGCCGAGGTTGTCCGTCTTGAATCGCCAGGCCACCTGGAGCTTGCTGAAATTGGCGGCGTTGATCTGGTCGAGCGGCGAGTAGTGCGTGTTCCCGAGGTCTCCGCCGTAAGTCCGCCACTCTCCGTTCTGCGCTCCGGACTGCGCGCCGAGAGGCAGCGTCGACCACAACACACCTGTCGCCAGGACCAAACCAGAAAACATCCGCCGCATGCTTTTCTCCTTACCGTGAATGGGGCTAACCCGTAAGATTATATCCGTACCTTGTGGGAAACTCATCCCCCGTGAATATTCGATAAGATAAAGGGCGGAAGTTTACCAGCAACTAGAAGGAGCCTTGGATGAATCTTCGATCCCCGATTTGCCCTCTGCTTTCCGTGGCGGCGGCTCTGTTCGCACTCGCACCCGCCTCAGCCTTCGCCCAGGCAGTCCCGGCAGCCGCCAAGGTTGCGACCGCTTCGCCGGCCAAGGCCCAACCCGCTCATCGCACACCGGACGGCAAGCCCGATCTGCAGGGCGTGTGGAGCACGGCCAGCGTAATACCGCTGGAGCGGCCCAAGGATCTCGGCTCCAAGGAATTCTTCACTAAGGAAGAAGCCGCGGCGTACGAGAAAAAGGTGCTCTCGCAACACGAAATAGCCACGCCGGGAACCTACGGCGACGTGCATTACAGCATGGCTCAGTTTGGACTCGAAAAGGGCCAGGCGCAGGTGGCGCCCACCATTCGGACCTCATTCATCGTTGGCCCGGAAGGGAGAGTCCCTCCCATGCTCCCGCAGGCGCAGCAACGAAACGCGGCGCGCGCCGCCGCCAACAGGGGCCATGAATTCGACGGACCGGAGAATCGGGGTCTCGCCGAGCAATGCATCTTGTGGGGTAACGAAGGGCCGCCCATCCAGCCCGTCGGCTACAACAGCAATCTCCAGATCGTGCAGGGTCCTGGATACGTGGCCATCGTGCAAGAGATGATTCACGACGTGCGCATCATCCCCACCGATGGAAGCGCGCATGTGGCGTCCAACATCCGCCAATGGTTCGGGGATTCGCGGGGGCACTGGGAAGGCGACACCCTGGTTGTCGATACCACGAACTTCACGGACCGCACCGCGTTCCGCGGCTCAAGTGAAAATCTCCACGTGGTGGAGCGTTTCTCTCGCCAGCCGGACGATAGCATCCTCTACAAATTCACCGTGGAAGACCCGTCTACCTGGGAAAAATCTTGGAGCGGCGAGTTTCCCATGACCAAGATCGACGGACCGATCTTCGAATACGCCTGCCACGAAGGCAATTACGGAATGAGGAATAATCTGAGCGGCGCTCGCGCCGAGGAGAAGGCCCGGGCGGCCGGGAAATAAACTGCTATGCGGATAAAACTCCTGCTCGCGATCGCCGCGTTCGCTATCGCCGCGCCTTGCGTCTGGGCGCACCACTCCTTCGCCGCCGAATTCGATCCCACCAAGCCGGTCAAGCTCAAGGGCACGGTCACGCAAATGGAGTGGATTAATCCACATTCCTGGATTCATATGGACGTTAAGAACGCCGACGGCACCGTGACCAGCTGGATGATTGAAGGCGGCAGCCCAAATGCGCTGCTGCGGCGCGGATTCAACAAGAACTCCCTCCCGGTGGGCGCCGAGATCGTGGTGGAAGGCTACCAAGCGAAAGACGCGTCGAATCGCGCCAATGGCCGCGACCTCACGTTCGCCGACGGTACCAAGCTGTTTCTCGGTTCTGCAAACAGCGGCGCGCCGGACGACAAAGACAAACAAGAGAAATAGCTCGAAACCAGTGGTGGGCTGCTGTATATATAATAGAGTTGCCATGAAAACCACAATCAGTTTTACGCTGGCTATTGGAGTGCTGGCTTCCTCACTTCCGCTATTCGCCCATCATGCTTTCTCCGCCGAATTCGACACCGCCAAGCCTGTTAAATTGCGAGGCACGGTTACGAAAATCGAGATGGTCAATCCGCATGCCTGGTTTCATGTCGCCGTGAAGAACGATGATGGGACCACCAGTGAATGGATGATCGAAGGTGGCTCGCCGAACGCGCTCATCCGCCACGGTTTTACCAAGGCCTCCATTCCCATTGGGACGGAGGTCATCTTTGAAGGCTTCCAGGCCAAAGATGCATCGCACCGCGCCAACGGCCGCGACATCACATTCCCCGATGGCAAGAAGATTTTCCTGGGCTCATCGGGCCAAGAGGGCCCGCCGCCTGACGCGAAGTCCGCGCCGCCTGACACGAAATAACCAGACGCCAAGTAGCGAAGGAGTGATCCCATGCGTGCAATCCAAGGTACAGCAACTCGAATTCTGATCGGCGGCTATCTCGCTGTGTTCGTGTTCGGCTTCGCGGCAAACGCGCAGTTAGCGCCAGTGAAGGCGGGACCAACGCCCACCGAGTCCAACTTTTTCATCGCGACGCCGCCCGGTTGGGTGCAACCGAAGACGCCATGGGGCGATCCCGACTTGCAGGGAATCTGGCCGATTTCTTACGTTGGGACCGTGTCCCTGCAGCGCTGCGTTCCTTCTTTCGGCGCTCGGCCATCGACCCCCTGCGATCCGCACAAAGCTTTCCTGACCAAGGACGAATTTGACGCTATCCAGACAAGGGCCGCTAAGCAGCCAGATCGCTATAAGGAAGTGGTCAAGGAAGGCGAAGCCGGACGCGCTTTTCTGAGCGGCATCATGGACACCTTCACCCCTCAGCGTCAAACGTCGCTGATCATGGATCCGCCCGACGGCAAGCTGCCAGAGATGACCCCCGAAGGCAAGCGGCTCTCCGCCTTGATGAAGAGCAGCTGGCCGCTTCCGGGTGAGAAGCTGACATTCGATACCTACACCGACTTCGACAGTTGGGACCGCTGCATCACGCGCGGGCTGCCCGCATCCATGTTCCCGTTCCGCTATAACAACGGACTGCAGATCGTGCAGGCGCCGGGCTATGTGGCGCTCCGGATGGAAATGATCCACGAGTCTCGCATTATCCCGCTCAATGCCCCCCCGGTCTCTCCCGCGATTAAGGAATGGCTCGGAGTTTCCCGCGGGCATTTCGAAGGAACCACGCTGGTCGTGGAAACCACGAACTTCAAGCCAGGTGCCTCTGCCACCAACACCGGCGTAGGCGGATCGCCCGCCGGAAACCGTTTTCCGATCAGCGATCAAATGAAAATGACGGAGCGCTTCACGCGACTAAGCAACGATTTTCTGATCTACAGTATTACTGTCGAGGATCCTGTGGTGCTTACACACTCGTGGACGGCGCGTTTCCCGCTCAAGCTCGACAACGGTTTCCAGATTCTGGAATACGCGTGCACCGAGGACAACAACATGATTCCTCATTGGATCAGCACTTCGCGCGCCGAGCGTGCCCAGGAAGCAGCTAAGGCCGCTGGCGGGCAACAGAAGGAACAACATTAATGACAATCCGGATCGCGGTGGCGGTCTCGCTAACCCTGGCCGTGGTTTCCCCGCTGAAAACGCTGGCCGCGATCTCCGATCCCGTCAAAACCAGCGACGGCAAGATATCCGGCGTTACGCTGGCTTCCGGCGTCCGCGCCTTTAAAGGCATACCGTTCGCGGCGCCACCGCTGGGTGATCTGCGTTGGAAACAACCACAGCCGGCAGCGCGATGGGAAGGCGTTCGCAAGGCCGACAAGTTCGGTAACGTTTGCGTGCAGCCAATGCAGCCCAAGCGTATCCCGAACAACGTTGCCGTCGATCTGCCGGATTCACCGAAGATGAGTGAGGACTGCCTCTACTTGAATGTCTGGACGTCGGCGGCGAACCGGCGAATGCGCGGGAGCCCGTGATGCTCTGGATTTACGGCGGCGCATACACCGAGGGCGCCGGATCCAGCCCCCACAACGACGGAGAGGCGCTGGCGCGAAAAGGCGTAGTGCTGGTCACCTTCAACTACCGGCTCGGGGCTTTCGGATTCTTCTCGCATCCCGAGTTGACCAAGGAATCGGGCAAGAACGCATCCGGAAACCAGGCGCTCGGGGACACCATCGCCGCGCTCCAGTGGGTGCAGCACAACATTGCTGCGTTTGGGGGCGATCCGAACAACGTCACGATTTTCGGCCAGTCCGCAGGCGCCGCCATGGTCGGCGGGTTGGTGGGATCGCCGGTTCTCAAGGGCCTTTTCCATCGCGCGATCGCCGAGAGTGGGCAGTGGATGGGGCTCGGCATGGCGCCGATGGTTCCGCTGGCACGAGCTGAACACCCGCAGCGATTCCGCGGCGGCCCTCCCGGAGCGCAGGCTAAAGCTGAAGAAGCGCCCACTGACTTTCCGCCACTGGCAGAGCTGCGCAGTCGATCCACCGAGGAAATCGTCAAGACGCTGCGCGGATCAGGCATGATCATCGACGGCTGGATCATCCCCGAAGATCTGTCCATCACCTACGCTCACGGCAAGCAGAATCCAGTGGATGTGATTGTCGGCTCCAACAAGGACGAGCATCTGGCGATGGGTGGGAACGTTGCGTTCCGCGACACATTAATGTGGGACATGCGGCTGTTCGCCGAGCGCCAGACCGAGATCGGCAAACATGCGTATTGGTACCTCTTCACGCACGAGCCGCCGGTCGAGCCCGGTGTCAAAAATTTGAAAGCGACGCATGCCGCCGAAATCCCGTACGTCTTCGAGACTCTGGCCGCACCGCGTTCGATACCCGATACCAGTTCGCCCAAGCTGGCCGCGGCGTCGGAGCCCGACCGCGCCATGGCCGACATGATCTCGTCCTATTGGGTGAATTTTGCCAAGACGGGCGATCCGAACGGCAAGGGTCTCCCCGAGTGGCCCGTCTTCAAGAGCCATGACATGCCGCCCCATATCCTCGGTGAGGTCAACGAGTATCCCAGCGCCGATGTCTTGAATGCGTATGACGATCGGTACAAGCAACTCCTGACCACCTTGACTTCAGCAGCGTCCGCGCAGAAGTGACGCTCAAGACGCTTTACTTCGGATAGGGAATTTTCACCAGGCGATCGCCCTGGAATGCGCCGAGATAAATAGAATCGCCGACTTTCAAAGCGACCGAAACGCCGCTTATCAGCGGATCGTGCGTGGCGGAATCGAAAATGACGCGGGCCTGCATCTTGGCGGGATCGATCTCGGCAACTCCGAAGCCTTGGATACAGGGCCTGCCGCTGCCTTCGGGACAGTCGCCGCGAGCGCCCTCCACGCCCGCCGCCAAGATCCGCCCTTCTTTCGTCCAAGTCAGGTTGTCGGGCAGGAAGTCGACCTTGGCGGAGCCGATTACTTTTTCACTCTTGAGGTCGTACTTAAACACCTGGCGTCCGGCGAACTCGTTCACGTACATGAAGCGGCCATCGGCGCTCACCACCACTCCGTTGGGGTAGCGGATGCGCGTGTTCATAATTTCGGACTCGCCTCTGCCGGGAGTCCAACGCGCCACGTAGCCCGTCACTGCACCGCCGAACGGCCCTCCGTTGCCTCCCGAAGACAGTGCCGTCGGATAGGTGCCGACAAAGCCGCCGTCACGAAGGATGGCAACGTCGTTATAATCGTGGGCAGCCACTTCGCAGCCGCGCCACACCAGCGCCCAATTGCCGGCTGTCGGCTTCAATTCGTACATCTCGATGGATTGCCGGCCGCCATGGTTGACAACGTACAGCGCCCAAGCGCCGTTGCTTCGCCTCGCCAGGGACTCGCCATGCGAGACTAGCGCGTCGCCAATAGGACCGGGGCACGCTAGATCGCCCCAGGATTTGTCCGGTTCGTCGGTCACGGCCATTTTGGTGAACGTCTTCTTGGCGAGATCGTAGAGCGCCATGCCGGCGCCCGCGGAACCGGTGCGGCCCATGTTGACGAACTGGGTAGCGATTAAGTACTTACCATCAGGGGTGAGTTCGAGATCTTCCGGAGACCGTGTTCCACAAAGAACTTCGACGTCGCCGTGAACGCCGCACGACATGAGCGGTGGTCCGGCCGGCGGAGGCGGAGGCTGCTGGGCCCCAGGCTGCTGGGCAATGCCAACGCCCGCCAGCGCGAGCGCAATCAAGAAGCTGAACGAGGTTCTGAATCGCATGGATATCTCGTACGGGATTCTATCGCAAACACGCTTGCGAGTTCTGGCCGCCGGGAGTGCGTTAGAATTTCATAGGTCTACATTGCGCAATCGATTCATTCTCGTCATCGCCGCCGCAGCAACCATATTGTTGGCCGCGAGCGTGGCTTCGGCGCAGCAGCTGGATCGTCCGGCAACTATTTCGGGGCATCCGAATTTTAACGGAATCTGGCAGGCTCTGAACACGGCCTATTGGAATCTGGAAAGCCACCCGGTGGAAGGCTTGAGTAAAGAGTTTTGGCAGTTTGGCGCGATGGCTGTCATTCCGGCAGGGCAAAGCGTTCTGCGCGGAGGCGGCACCATTCCGTACCTGCCTGAAGCGCTCAAGAAGCGTGACCAAAACCGCTCCGAGTGGCCTGCTGCCGACCCCGAAGCCAAGTGCTATATGCTGGGCGTTCCGCGCGTCACGTATCAGAATTTTCCGTTCCAGATCTTCCAAGCCGACGGCGATCTTCTGATGGTCTACCCGTTCGCCGCCACCAACAGAATTATTTATATGAAGGATCATTCCGACTTGCCGGTGGATTCGTGGATGGGTAAATCCAACGGGGCGTGGGAAGGCGACGTTCTGGTTATCACCACCACCTCGCAAAACGGCCAGTCGTGGCTGGATCGCGCCGGCAACTTCGCCACCAATCAGTTAAAGGTGACCGAGCGCTTCAAGCTTCTGGACGTCAACCACATTTGGTATGAGGCCACGCTGGAAGACCCGCAGACGTTCTCTAAAGCCTGGACCATCGAGATGCCGCTGTATCGCCTGATCGACAACCACGCGCAGTTGCTGGAGCACAAGTGCGTGCCGTTCGCCGATAAGCTGCTGTATCATGACTTGCTGCAGCCGAAGCAATGATCGAGGAGCTTAAGGAGTCGAGAATCATGTACAGGAGATTGCTGAAAGTCGTCGTCGGCGCCGGCGTGCTTATCGCAGCAGGATTGCCCGCGGCTGCGCATCATTCTTTTTCCGCGGAGTTCGATTCAACCAAGCCGGTCAAGCTCGACGGGAAAGTCGTCCAGATGGAATGGGTGAATCCGCATTCCTGGTTGACGATCGACGTGACGAAGGACGACGGCACGGTGGAGCGGTGGCGTCTGGAAGGCGGATCGCCGTCGGTGTTGCTCCGCCTGGGCTGGAACAGGAATTCGCTTCCCGCCGGCACCAGAATCAAAGTTACCGCTTTCCAGGCCAAGGATGGCGCTCTGCGCGGGAGTACGCGAGACATCGAATTTCCGGACGGAAGGAAACTGGATATGGGCGGCTCGAGTAAGGATCAGGACAAGCAGGACAAGTAAGCGCCAGCGTCCCACGCCCGAGCGTCGGTCGTGAAGACTTCATGACCATACTCGACCGATTGGACCAATGGACGGAACGCGGCGTTATATCGCCGGAACAACACACGCGCCTAGCCGGCCACTCGCGTCGAGAACCCTTCTCCCTTTTTCTTGAGCTGAACATTCTTCTCTACGCCGGGATTCTGTCGTTCGTCGCGGGCCTCGGCTGGACGGTCAGCACCTGGTCCCACCAACTAGGCGACGTCCTCGTGCTGACCGCCCTATCCATAATGCTCGCCGCCAGTTTTTGGTACTGCTTCTCCCGTGCGCCCGCCTGGTCTCGAGGCGAAACATCTTCGCCCAGCCTGATATTCGATTACGTACTTTACCTCGGCAGCCTCATTTGGTCCGTGGAGCTCGCTTACCTCGAAGAGCGGTTTCACATGCTCGGCGGACAGTGGGATCTCTATCTGTTGGCGACTGCGGCGCTGTTCTTCTTCCTCGCGTATCGTTTCGACAACCGCTTCGTGTTATCGCTGGCGTTGTCCTCGCTCGCCGGATGGTACGGACTCACCATCTCGCGCTGGCCGTCGAATCAGGACGCAGCGTACCGGCAGTATGCGGTTCTCTACAGCCTGACGGTCGCCGGCGCCGGAGCCGCGCTCGAGCGCCGCGGGTTGAAACCGCACTTCTTCGGCACGTATCTGAATGTTGCGGCCAACGTTCTCTTTTGGGCGTTGCTCTCCGGCGTCTTCAATCGGCAGGGCTACGTAGTATGGTTTCTGGCTCTCCTTGGTGCCTGTGGCGCATCTCTCGCCTGGGGCCTTTCGCGCCGCCAGTTCTCCTTCGTCGCTTATGCCGCCGTGTACGGCTATGTGGGCGTCAGTTCCATCCTCATCCGCGAAATAACAGAAGAGACCGCTGTACTGGGCTATTTCGTGGTTACGGGCATCGCCATGCTCGTCCTGCTGGTCGTGATCGCGCGCCGCTTCGGGAAGGAAGCGTGAGAGCCTACAGCGCGTATCGAGCCTACAGAGCGTCTCGGGCCTACAGCGCTTGGGACGAAGAAGCACTGCGCGCCCGTGCTCTGCTGAAGGATTGGGCCGGCGAAGGTTTTCTCACCGGCGCGCAGTATCAGCGCATGGAACAAGAAACCGCCTGCGAGCTTCGCCGCACCAACATCTTCCTGCGGCTCGTCCTGTTCCTCTTTACGCTGATCATCGTGGGCGCCTCGGTTGGGCTGTTCTCCGTGATTTTTCGTTTGCGACTGGAGGGGCAAGCCGCCGGTGTTTTCCTGCTGGTGGTGGCTGCCGTCTCCTATGTGGCCGCTGAGCTCGCCGTTTCCGAGGCCCGGCTCTATCGCTTCGGGATCGAAGAAGCGCTGGCCGTCTGCTCGGTCGGCTTTCTGTGCGCGGGAGTATGGGCCGCTTTGTTTAGCGGTCGATCTTATTCCGCCAAGCCCGAAATCGTGGTTCCCGCCGCCGGCGCCATCGCTTCGCTCTGGATATGGCATCGTTTCGGGCTCCCCTACGCATCTGCAGCCGCGGTGATCTTCGTCCCCTGGTTGACCAGCTATTGGACCTCGTCGCACTCGGCGCAGCATACGATCGTCGCGGCGATCTACGTAGCCGGTCTGATCACGGTGATTGCGCTCCGCTGCCGGTATCGATTCACGTATCTCGACGACCAGTATTCGATCGCCGAGGCACTCCTCTGGCTGGGAATCTACCTGGCGATCAACCTCCAGCTTCCGTCGGTGGATCTGTTCGGGCAGTGGACCAGCACTGACTCACGGTCGTTCTACTGGGCCACCTGGGTGCTGACCTGGTGCTTGCCGCCCGTCGTGCTGGTGCGCGGCCTCGGCCGGCGAGACCGCTTCGTCATCGCAGTGGGCGCTGTCGTCGCGATCCTAACTCTGGTGACCAATAAGCCCTATCTCGGCTGGACGCGGCATACCTGGGATCCGATGCTGCTGGGCGCGTTGTTGATCGGAGCTGCTGTCTTCATCCGACGCTGGCTGGCCGATGGGCCGGGCGAAATTCGGCACGGCTTCACCGCCCAGCGCCTCTCGGGGAAAGATAAAGCATGGATGAGCGCCGGGGCCACCGTACTCGGGCTCGTATCGCCGGACATAACAACACCAAGTCCGCAAACAGAGAGTCCCGACGTCCACTTCGGCGGGGGAGACTCGGGAGGCGCGGGCGCTACATCGGACTTCTGAGTGGGCGCAGGCCAAGGGCCGGGCTACATCTCGAGCTTGCCGTTCACCACCATGTCCTTGAGTTTGAACTTGTACTTCACAACCGAGGACCCAAGCTTGGTCATGAATTCCACCTCTTTGTCCTCAACTGTGAAAGGCATCGACCGCGGAAACGCGAATAACACATCCATCGTTTTTCCAGGTTTGCCCACTTCGATCTGAACGGCTTTAATCGCGCCCGTCCTGCTGGACGAGAGAGAAGTCACTTCGCTGAGAGCTTTCGCGGACTCCTCCGGTTTGCCGGGCAGCAACATTCCCATCGGTCCGGAAAGGACGATTTCATAAGGCCGCTCGTGCTGTTCGAGAGCCTTCTTGGCTTCATCCGACTTGTCGGCTTCAGCGCCGAACCTAAGACGCACGATGGCTTCGCGGATGGGAAGCGCGGATTGCCATCGAGCCACAATTTCCATCGACGGGGGCCCCGAACCCTGGGCTCCAGGTCCGAATTCCGACCCTCCTCCGCCTTCCGGGCCGCGGGGAGCGCCGCCGCCAAACCCACCACCTGCCGGCGGCGGGGGTGGCGCGCCACCGCCCGGCAAAGTCATCGCAACGCTGGCGGACTTGGCCCAGGGCGAAGCGTTTACCATCTTCGCGACGTCCTTATCGCTCCATTCCATGTAAGGCTTTTGCCAGAAATCGGCCGCCACCAGAGCGCAACCGAATAGGAGCAAGAGCCCGGCTGTCTTCTTCATTGTTGGAATCTCCGGTTTTGAGTATATCAACCGGTGGACTACTGTACGACGAAATCCGCTGTGCGCGAGGCTTGATTTCCGGCCGCATCGGATGCCCGGATTTCGAGTTGATACGAGCCTGTGGTGAGCGAATCGAATGGCAGGCGGGAGCTCGCGGGTAACGAAGGCTTGCCTCCGTTGGCTGGGATGGGGAGCTTCGTCACGCCGGAATCCCATTTCGATTGCCCGGTTGCGCTGTCCGACACGCGCACCTGAACCTTCACCGAACCAGGGTCCGGAGCGTAGACCTCAAAATAGAAATAGCCCGGCTCCGATTTCCGGAATTGCGCGGAACCGGAAGGAATAACCAGAGTGCCCTCGGCGACCAGCGGTGTGCGGCGCGCGGTCAACGTCCCCAGGCCCAGGTCGGCCGCCGGATGAATCTCGCGGCTGAGGACAATGCTGCTGAGAGCCAGCTTTCCGGGCGTCCACGATTCCACGAGCAGCGGCATCGTCGCTTTCCCGAGATCGGATGCCAGTGTAAAGCTGTACTGCCCCGGAGCGATCCGAAATTCTTTCTCGTAATGAATCGGCTTAGTACGCCATTCGCGGAGTTGCGCTTCGCTGTCGAGGTCGAATCTCAGGGTATCGCTGAAGCGCGCCTGCACACCGCCATCCGGTGCGGACGCAATGCCCAGCAGGCCGATCTCCGCGTGCAACTTGCCCTTTTGCTTTTCGAACTTCACCGCGCCGGGCGCAATCTCCGCGGCCACATGAACACTGGCCACATTGGGCGACGTATAGAAATAAGGGAGCGCCACCGACGCAGTCATGTTGCCCAACTCAGCCGCCGCCGCGCGTTTCTCCAGATCCTGTCCGGCAATCGTCCCGGCCAGCAGATCCTGCGGCTTCGAGGTGCAATAGCTAGATCGTGCGCGCACCGCAGTCCCGCCTCGATCCACCTTGACTCGCAGCGTGTGGCAGCTGCCCTCCTTCGATTCCGGAGGCGCATAGCTGAGCATGTAGTAAGCGTCCTCCTCGGCGGCGATTCTTTCGAGCCCTCCCGGAAGATCGCTCGAGTTCTCGATGACGAAACCGCCGGTCCCTTTCGCCAAAGCGGAAAGCATCTGCTGGCTGTCAGCGCTTGAATCCGGCAGCCCGAGGCCGGAGCCATCATCCGGGCCTTGCGGATTTCTTCCAAGGCCGAGCGGTGGGCGATCAATTTCCGTCCGAGTCTGAACCACAACGGGCCGCACGTCGACAGGATAGAGCGCGACGGCAGATCTATTGCACTCCTCTATCGCTTTACTCACGTCCGATCTCTGATCAGCAGAGGAAGAGATCCGCCCGGCGAACAGCACGACGACTTTCCGCCCCGGCAAAGCGCCCAAGCTCTCGCCGAGATTCCCGAGAGCCGAGATCATGTTGCGCGCCCCCGCAACTTCAACGGGGTTCTCGCGGACCGGAATCCCCGATCCGAAGTCCGATTTCTCCACGCCCGAGGCACGAGGTTTCGGGAGAGCGTCCTTCAAGCGCGGAGCGTTGTCGGTGAAGTTCTGCGCAATGCGAAGCCTCCCGTTGTAGCTCACCACCGCCATCTTTCGGTTCGGACCTGTTGCCGCATCGATGAAACCGGAAGCGGCCTGCCTCACGGCAATCTGGTCGCGCACGTCCATGCTAGTCTCGTCAAAGAAGAGAACCAGGGGCGTGGGCGCGGTCTTGTCCGACTCCAAACTTACGCTCGTGAGCTTCTGTTCCTTGTTGTCTTCCCAGACGCGGAAATCCTTGGCGGTGAGATCGCGGACGTAGGCGCCGTTCCTTCCAGTGACGATTGCATCCACCAGCACCACGCGGGTCTCAGTTCTGATGACGGTGCTTTGCTGCGCCCACAACGAGCCGGCCGCCAACGAGAGCAGGACCGCGCGTTTCACGGGATCTCGACGCCTTCATTGCGCGCCGCCGTGGTTTGTCCTCCGGCATCCTGCACCACCAACCGGACCACGTAGCGCCCGGGCGCCACGCTGAACGTTTCCTCCACGCTGATGCCGTCGTTTCGCAGCGCCGTCAGCGTCTGGTCGCGCAGATGGAGTTGCACGACTCTTTGGATTCCGGCGACGTAATTTCCGTTTCCATCAAATAGGCCCGTCACCACCGTCACCGTATCGTCGTTTCGCTCCGCGGCCTTCTGGAAATGCAGGCTGTCGGGATTGAGTAGCGCGGTTACCGTTAGCTCTGCCTTGGTCTCGCTGGTCTTGAAAAACTCCGTGTGCAGGTCCAATGGAATCCCGCTGATCTCTTCGCGCGAAAATACATCATCCCGCAGCTCTTCTTTCGCCGCCTCGGCTGCATCCATCGCATGATTGGGCGCCCAATAGCCACGGCGCGCCTGCAGGGTCGGACTGGAAACATTTCGGACGGTCACCTTCAGAGGGTGATAGCTGCCGTCAGGCTTCAGGTTTTGGGGCGAAAATCCAAGGACGTAGATGATTTCCGGACGCGCCGCCAGTCGATCGAGGCCGGCCTTCAGATCGTTGTCATTGTGAAAAAACGTTCCACCGGTTCCATCCGCAAGCTCCTGCATAACCCCCTCGTCGGCGTAGGCGCGCTTGCGCTCGAACTCCTGCCGGATGTGCTCGATCGTGCTCAAGAGTACCGGGACATCGGCATTTCCTAACGGCGCTATGGCCATAATGGGGCGGGTGTCGAGCGAGCTGATGACGACGTTGGCCCGGATGGCGCGATCCATCACCTCGGTTTCTTCGTCGTGCCGGCGATCGTCGGGCAGGAAGAAGCCGGGCGAAACGAGCATGATCGCGCGGCTTCCCGGCATCGGCGTTAACCGGCGGACCAGGTCCTTCAAGAGGTTCAGGTCATCCTGTACAGCCTGACCGCCGAGGCCCAGGGCGCGGTTGGCCATATCTTGACGATTGGCTTGGCGAGCTCCAGAACAAACCCGAGGGGATCGTTAGGGGCGGGAGGGTCGCATTTGACGAGGTAGTCGATTTGACCCGACAGCAGAGCCTCCGGATCCCCGAGTGACGATGCGCACCGCCTGGTAATAGCTGATGGAGGGACAATCCAGCTGAGCGCCGGTTATCGTCGGAAACGGCTTGATTCGCTCGAGCGCCTGCGCGAGCTTCTCCCGGTCGCCGGTGAAATCGAGCGTGACCCGCCCCGAAGTGGTGTAAATGGCGGCGCGGGTTTCGGGATCCAAAGACTCGTTCACCATGCGTATCGCCGCAGTGCGAGCTCTGGCCAGATCGTCAATGGCCAGCCGGACGTCGTCAAACAGAAAAGCGACGTACCGATCCGGAAGAATGACGGGCCGCGACGGAACCGGCGCGGGAGTTGTTGCTGTGGTCCCGCGCGTGGCAACGGCCGGGCTCCTTGGTGCAGCAGGTGCGGCGACTTCAGTCTTCTCGACGGTGAACTTCGTGATGGTCTGGAGCTTGCCTTTATCGAAGAGTTGGAAATCTTCCTGCCGCAAGTTTCCGACGGCGTGGCCTGCACGGTCGTGGACCACCACCGGCACCGACACCAGATTCACCCGTTCGCTGAAAGTGACTGGCGCTTCCTGAGACGAGATCTCAGGCTGGCCTTGTCCAGTGGGAGCCTGGTATGCCGACGCCCCAACCAGCGATAAAACCACGGTTGGGAGCGTCGTAAATCTCATTTTGCACAGGTGCTTGAATAGCTACTTCGGCGGCTTCGGATGCGCCCGCTCGAAACGCGAATTCTCGATGTAACCGCGAATCGCCCCATTCCCCTCGTGGCACGCGTATTCGTACATCTGATACTTGTTATCCAGCTTCCACGGGAACGCGGCGGTCCACGAACTTACGATCACCTCCGGGTCCTCCACCTTGATTTCATAATCGATCGTATCGTCGGCGGTTCGGGTGAAGTGTTCGGTGATCCGCAGGTTCTCCGTGGTTGGGTTGAGCGGCGGAGATCCAGGAACGCCGGCATTGGTCATGTCGGTCTTGCCATTAAAGTTCGTGGTTTGGACCACCAGCGTATTGCCTTCCCAGTGACCGCGCGATTCACCTAACCATTCTTTGATGGATGGATCCAGCGCCGGACGTCCGTCGGTTGGAATGATCCGTACCTCGTGAGCCATCTCGAGCACGATAAGAACGTAGCCTGGAGTCTGCATGACCCGAATGCCGTTGTTGTAGTTGCGCGGCAGCATGGAAACCGGCATGCCGCGCGTGATGCAGCGGTCCCAACTATCGAAGTCGTCGGGGCTGTCGAATACGGTTTGGCCCGGCTTGTAGCTGCCGTGGATTTTTTCGTATAGCTCTTTGCCCTGGGGCGTGAGCGCTGGGAATCGGCCATTCGGCGGGTCGCTCAGCAACGACGTCAACCGCAAGACCGCAGTGCCCGAGTCGGCTTGGGGTATCGCACCGGACTCGAAACGTTTGTTGCGGGCGGCCGCTGCCGTCTGCGCTGCGGCGAATTCCTCGTCACTCATGAAGCGGCGATCGCCGTACTTCTCCGGCCGCTGGAAGGGTGTGGCGATCAGATGGTTGAGGGGCCAAATCCCTTGCAGGTCGGGCTCTCCCCACGAGGTTTTGGGCGGCGTCCAATTAGACTGTTGCGCGGCTGCCTGGCACAGCATCAGGACCATGCCGATCCCACCGCACGCCAGAATTCGCTTCATCGTTTGAACATATCATGTAATCTGGCCTCTTATGAGAGTAATCACGACATGTGGCTTGCTGCTGGCGGTCTCCACTCTGGCGGCTCAGGACACGAACAGAGACACCGACGCACATTTCGCTGCCGCGAAGGCCGCGGCCGGTGACGATTTTCCGAATCTATTGCAGTTTCAATGTTACGGGCCTGGCCCTGGAGGCCCACGCGCGGCGGCGGGCGCCCGCCCTCAGAGGCCGCCAGGTCCGCCAAGTCCGCCGGGTCCGCCGGACCGATCCACGTGGCACGCCGAGCCGGTGAAGGTCTTCGACAACCTCTACTTCTTCGGTCAGTCCGAGTATTCCGTATGGGCGATCACGACGTCGCAGGGCATCATCGTTCTCGACACCATCTTTGACTATTCGGTGGAAGACGAAGTCGCCGCAGGGATGAAGAAGCTTGGATTGGACCCGTCCAATATCAAATATGCCATCGTCAGCCATGCTCACCCCGATCACGACGGCGGCGCGCGCTTCCTTCAGGATCATTACGGCACGCGAGTCATCATGTCGCCGGCGGACTGGGACGTGCTCGATAAGAGAACCGTCGGCGCCAAGCCGAAGCGGGACATCGAAGCCACCGACGGCCAGAAATTTACGCTGGGCGATACTACGCTGACGCTTTACATCACTCCCGGCCATACGCCCGGCACCATCTCAACTCTGTTTCCGGTGAAGGACAACGGGACGCCGCATCTTGCGGCACTCTGGGGAGGAGTAGGGCTCAATCCGGATCGGGAACGCGTTCAGCTTTACATCCACTCGGTGCAGCGCTTCAGCGACATCGTGAAGCAAGCCGGCGCGGATATCATTTTTACCAACCACACCGATTGGGACCGGTCCAAGATAAACTTGCCGATGCTGGCCAAACGCACGCCCGGCAGTCCGAATCCATACATCGTGGGGAATGCGAAGGTCCTGAACTTTCTGAAGGTCGTCGAGGAATGCGCCACGGCTCGCCTGGGAGCGGCGAATTAAAACAAACTTCTGGATAACGCGCCTGTCTCCTGAAACGGGGCCGGTCACCCGCGGGTTACGCGTCGAGGCTGATCGTTTCCAGGACTTCGCACAGAATCGGTTCAAACTTGGCGAGGTCTGCTGCGGCTCGGGTCAGGCTACGCGCTGACCTCGATGACGATGGAGCCCATTCGTCCACCGTTGGCATACTCCCGGTGCGCCTCTGGATCTCGTCGAGTTTGAAGGTGGCCTTTATCGGCACGGAGATCTTTCCGGATTTGAGCAAGCCCAAGAGCAATTCCAGGTCAGGAACTGAAGTTCTTCGATCGCGCGGCGCACGCCGAAGAAGGTGGCTCGCTTGCCCGGCCAGAAGAGCAGGTTCTTTGAGAAAAGTCTCAAGACCGCGGGAATTACGGGACGAGCAGGAGTTTTGGTCCATGCCGGCAAGTTCATGCCATACCCCACCAGAACCCCTCCTTTCTGTAGGACAGACCAGGACTCGTCGAAGCTCTCGAAACCGAGAGGATCGAACACGGCATCGACGCCGCCGAGTTCCTGCACGGCGGCGATCCAATTCTTGTTCGAGTAATCGAAGGGAACCGCTCCAAGCTGGCGCAACTCATTGTGTTTTGCAGATGAGGCTGTGCCGAAACACTTCAGCTCCCTGAAGTTGTCCCAGCCGAGAAGCGCTCCTCCGACGGCGCCACTCAACGCATGAACAAAGATCTTCTGACCAGCTTTCACCTGAACGCGGTGCAGCATCTGGTAGGCCGTCACCCAATCGAGAATCAGCGCGACAGCGGCCTTTCCGTCCACTCCTTCAGGCACGCGCATCAGAAATCGTTCGGGAAGGTTGATGAGTTCCGCCTGGCCTTCGTACTTCGAAAGACATGCGACGCGATCGCCGACCTGAATTTTGAGCAGCCTTGGCCGTTGAGGCGAACCTTGCCGATGACGCTGTACCCCGGGGTCAGGGGCGGCTTTTTCTGAAAGGGATAGGTGCCACGGCGCATGTTGACGTCCGAACCACAGACGAGAGTATATTCGACCGAGAGTTGAACTTCTCCCGGAGGGGGGTCGGAGAGTTCACTTTCAACGATCGCAAGTTTGCTTTCGTCCCCGAATTCCGTAATCACTACTTTTTTGATCCGGGCCATCGATTTAGCGCCAACCGAGAGATGGGGCGACTGTCGTCAGAATCGCCTCCATCACATGCGAATTGTAGGCAACGCCTAATTGGTTTGGGATGGTGAGCAATAGCGTGTCGGCCTCCGCGATCGCCTCGTCTTTCTTAAGCTGTTCGATCAGGACATCCGGCTCAGCGGCGTAGCTGCGGCCGAAGATCGCCCGTGTGTTTTCGTCAAGGAAGCCGATCTGGTCCTCTTCGTGACCTCCTCGTCCGAAATAGGCACGATCACGGTCGTCAATCAAAGCGAAGATACTGCGGCTGACTGAAACGCGCGGAGTGCGAGCGTGGCCAGCCTCCTTCCACGCTGCGAGAAAGGCGCGAATCTGGGCGGCTTGCTGGATGTGGAGCGGCTCGCCGGTCTCGTCGAATTTGAGGGTTGAGCTTTGCAGGTTCATTCCAAGCTTGGCGGCCCAGGCGGCTGTCGCATTGGTAGCCGACCCCCACCAGATACGATCGCGCAATCCTTCCGAGTACGGCTCCAGACGCAGCAGCCCTGGCGGATTGGGAAACATGGGACGCGGGTTCGGCTGAGCGAAGCCCTTGCCGCGCAGCAGCTCGAGAAATTCTTCGGCGTGCCGTCGGCCCATGGCTGCATCGTTCTCGCCTTCGCCGGGAGGTGGCCAAAATAGCGCCAACCTTCGATCACCTGCTCGGGGGAGCCGCGGCTGATTCCCAACTGCAGGCGACCGCCGGCGATGAGATCCGCGGCGCCGGCGTCCTCCGCCATATAGTAAGGATTCTCATACCGCATGTCGATCACCGCGGTGCCAATTTCAATCCTTCGCGTCTTAGCACCGACTGCGGCGAGCAGCGGGAAAGGTGACGCCAGTTGCCGCGCGAAGTGATGCACACGGAAGTAGGCTCCGTCCATTCCCAGGCGCTCGGCCTCCACGGCGAGGTCAATGGACTGCAGCAGCGCGTCAGCCGCAGACTGCGTTTGTGACTGCGGTGAAGGTGTCCAGTGGCCGAAAGAGAGAAAACCAATTTTCTTCATCTTAAGATAAGTCTACTGTTCCGGTTCGCCGACCACCCGCTCGCTTGCAAGAGACGTATCCTGAGAGACACGATGCGATTTCTTTCCGTTTGTCTCGCGGGTTTGTCGGTTGCTCCGCTGTTTGCGCAGGTGCAAAACTTTAAACCCGTGACGCAGCAACATGCTGGAGAACCCCAGCCCGGACGATTGGTTGATGTACAGCCGCACTTACGATGCGCAGCGCTTCAGCCCGCTCAAGCAAATCACGCGCGACAATGTCGGCCAGCTTCGGATGGCGTGGAGCCGGGGCCTGCCGCGGGGCAAACCGAAACCATTCCGTTGGTTCATGACGGCGTGATGTATCTGGTGGCGCCAGGCGCGATGGTGCAGGCGCTGGATGCGGCTACGGGAGATTTGCTTTGGGAGTACAAGCGGAAGGTGCCGGCGGGCGTCGCGGCAGTGGCGCGCACCAAGAATCTGGCGATCTTTCAGGACGTCATACTTTATACCGCGCCGGACAGTTACGTGGTTGGCTTGGATGCGCGCACCGGCGAACTGCGCTGGGAGACGAAGACCGATGGCCGCGGGCACACCTCCGGTCCGATTGTCGTGGAAGGCAAAGTGATCTCCGGCGGCGCCTGCGCTGGAAAGCGCGAAAACTGCTATATCGCGGCTCACGACGCCCTGACCGGGCAAAGAGCTCTGGCGCTTCTACACCACTCCTGCCCCCGGCGAACCGGGAGATGAAAGCTGGGGCGGCGCGGCGATCGACAAGCGGCAAGCATCCACTTGGGGGCTGCCGGGAACTTACGACCCGGTCCGCAAGCTGACGTATTGGGGCATTGCGAATCCGATGCCCGACCAGCGAATGCTGCGGCACAACGGCAATCCGGACGCGGTTTCGCGCACCGCTCCGTCCGATCTGTATAGCAACTCAACCGTGGCGCTGGATCCCGAGACTGGAAAGCTCGCCTGGTATTACCAGCATTTGCCCGGCGACGATTGGGATTCAGACTACACGCACGAACGCACTTTGTTAAGAACTCAGATCAATCCCGATCCGAAGTACGTGAAGTGGATTAACCCCAACGTTCCAGCGCGGCCAGGAGCGCGACATAGCCGTCACGGTGGGTGAGGCCGGCGGTGTGTTTGAGCTGGACCGCGCAACCGGCCAATTTATCTGGGCCACGCCGTTTCCCTATCGACGATCCCAAGTTTGTGATTTCCGATATCGACGTCAACACCGGCAAAACCACTATCAACTGGAACCTGGTCTTTCAGAAACCCGGCGAGCGGCACGTCGTCTGCTACTGGAACACGCGCAGCTATTGGCCCACCGCATACGATCCGGACACCAACTCGCTCTACGTCTCCTACATCGATAACTGCCGCGATCTCACATTGGACGGACCTGCGGGGCGGGGAAGCTGGAGCGTGATTCCGCGGCCCGGCTCCGATCCCAACGCGCTGACCGGGTTGGCGAAGATCAATCTGGCCACCGGCGAAATATTGCGCTTCGACGTCGGGCCGCGCTCCCGGCAATGGCGCCATGCTGGCCACCGCGGGCGGTTTGATCTTTCATGGCGACATGAGCCGCCGCTTTCGCGCTTTCGACGCCCGCGATGGAAAGCGGCTTTGGGAAACCATCGTCGGCGGTAACGTTTCGGTGAGTACGATCACCTACTCGGCGAAAGGCAAACAATACATTTGTGTGATGACGGGCGACAATTTGAAAGTGCCCGAGTTGTCCAAGGAAGTTCCCGAATTGAGAGCTACCTCCGGCAACAATGCGATCTATACCTTCGCGCTGCCATAACGCGCGAGTAAGCCCACAAATGCTCAGGAGTTTCGTTATAAGCTTACCTGTTGGAGGTAACCGCCATGGTTCGTAAATTCATGATGCGTAAATTGATGCAGAGCCTCACGCTCCTAATATTCCTCTGGATGTGCGGGACGCTGGTATCGGCGGCCGACCGATCTTTCGCTACCTGGGGCCAATACCTGGGCGGGGCGGATTCCTCGCAGTACTCCTCCCTCAAGCAGATCAACAAGTCGAACGTCAAACAACTCGAAATCGCCTGGGAGTACGAAGCCGGACCGGGCACATACCTTTTCAATCCTCTGATCATTGACGGTGTCATGTATGTGTTGGCGCAGAGTAATTCCGTGGTGGCGTTGGATGCCGCCACTGGTAAGCAGTTGTGGTCTCATCCCAACAAGGGCGCGGTCGGCGCGCGGGGGATGAACTATTGGGAAAACGATGACCGGTCGGACCGGCGCCTCTTCTTTATCAACGGCGGGTTCCTAACTGCCATCGACGCGCGCACCGGCCAGACCATCAATAGTTTCGGGGACAACGGCCGTACGGATCTACGAACCGGACTCGATCGCGATCCCGGCCGCGCGCTTCAAACCAGCAATCCTGGCCGCATTTTCGGAAACCTCATCATCACACCGCTGCCGGCTGGCGCTTTCAGTTACGAGTCCACGCCCGCCGACATTCACGCTTACGATGTCATCACCGGCAAGCTGGTGTGGACGTTCCATGTGGTCCCGCGCCCCGGGGAATTTGGCTACGACACATGGCCTCCGGATGCCTGGAAAACGGAAGGCGGCGTTCACAACTGGAGTGAGATGACCATCGACGAGAAGCGCGGCATCGCTTATTTCCCGCTGGGTACCGCTCGCTATGATTTTTACGGCGCCAATCGCAAGGGCAACGACCTGTTCGGGAATTCGCTGCTCGCGCTGGACGCGCGCACTGGCAAGCGGCTGTGGCACTATCAGTTGGTCCATCACGATCTGTGGGATTACGATCTCCCAATCGCGCCGAAACTGCTTACCGTCAAGCACAATGGAAAGAATGTGGATGCGGTAGCGCAGGCCACCAAGTTTGGTTTCCTGTTCGTCTTCGATCGCGTGACTGGAGAGCCATTGTGGCCCATCGAGGAGCGTCCGGTGCCTCAATCTGACGTCGCTGGGGAATTTAGTTCGCCCACTCAACCTTTTCCCACCAAGCCTCCGCCATTCGCCCGGCAGTCGTTCACCGAAAAGGACATCAATCCTTTCGCAACGGAAGCCGAGCAGGCGGCGATTCGTGAACTTTTGGCGAACTCGCGCAACGAGGGTTTATTCACGCCGCCCAGCTTGCGCGGATCGATTTCAGCGCCGGGGCACAATGGCGGCGCTAACTTTGGCATGGCCGCTGTCAATCCCACCAAGGGGTTCTTGTACGTCATTACGAAAGAACTTCCCACGTTCGACAAGTTGCAACTGCCAGGGCCAGGCCGTGGGGGAAAAGGCGGACCGCCCGGAGGTCCGGCAGGAGGACCGCCTGAGGCCGCATCCGCCGCAGCACCCGCCGCGCCCGCTCCGGCGGCGTCCACGGCAGCGTCCCCGGCAGCGTCCCCGGCAGATAGCTTCATTCGATATACCGCGCCTGTCAATTTCATGCCGCAGAGCAGCGGCCTTTCCGCGATGGGGCCGCCCTGGTCCAATCTCACCGCCTACGATCTCAACTCCGGAACCATCCGATGGCAGGTTCCCAACGGAGGAGTGCTCGCGCTGGAGAAGGAGGGCCATAAAGAGACCGGAGCCAACGCTCCTCGCGGAGGACCGGTGGTGACCGCGGGTGGCCTGATCTTCGCCGCCACGGCTTCAGATCACAAAGTTCGAGCTTATGACGAAGACACCGGCAAGGTTCTCTGGGAATACGAGCTGCCGACTGGTTCCGATGGCGTTCCCGCGGTCTACGAAATTGGCGGACGGGAGTACATTGCTTTCTGCGTGGCAGCCGGAAATGGCATGAGCCTGGGAGGCCCGCGACAGCCACCACCCAGCGGTCCATCGCCGAACGCATACGTGGTATTCGCGCTGCCGAAGAAGTGACGCGCTACGGCTTGACTTCGAACAGCTCGATGTTGAGTCCGTTGGGATCTTCGACAAAGATGTTGCGAATGGTCGGAGAGAACTGAACAACTTCGCCGTTTTTAGACGTCACTTGCACGCCGGCGGCGCGCATGCGTTTCAAAAGGCCATCGAGATCCTGCACGCGCAACGCAACAGCGGGAGCGCCCGGATCGGGAACACGCAGGTGAAACGGCTTTCGCTCGACGCCCTTGTAGTCATAAAACGCCCAGACGGCTTTCGTGCCGGGAATGGTCGCGACCATCTCGCGCGATTGGACGTGAGGCGCGCCCACCATGTCTGCGATTACGGGATCGCTCGAGAAGTCGGGCTTGCCCTTGAGATCGAGTCCCAGCAGATCGTGATAGAACTTCAGCGTGCTTTCCCGGTCGGCGATGGTCAAACCAATGGAGACCTCGTAAACGTTGCCATCGGACGTAACGCCGGCGGGCGGCGCGGATTGGACAACCTCAATGAAGTAACCGTCCGGGTCTTGGACCACCATCGCAGGGATGTCGCCGCGGGGAGTCGGGATGGTAACCGGCGCGCCTGAGGAAGTGACGATCGGGTCGTTTCTCTTTTTGATCGCGGCCAGCACCGGCGCCATGTCCTTCACGCGCAGACCCAGCAAGGCGGCGCCGGGATCGGTGTGCTTGGCGCGGCCCGGGTGACGATCGATACCCGAGAATTGCGTAAGTTCGAATCCGAAGCCGGCGTTCGGCAGTTTCAAAACCGCAATGCGTAGCGAGACGCCAGGTGAATTTGTCAGCGCGGGAACACCGGGATTCGGAAATGGCCGCGGTTCGCCTTTCAGTCCGAAGACATCGTTGTAAAAGGCGAGCGTTTTGTCTAAGGTGTCCACGGCATGGATGTAATTCAAAATGCCGACCACGGGGCCGGAGGCGGGTGGCGTGGTATCGGTCTGCGCGAAGCTAACTTGAGCAAACCAAGCCGTCGCGAATAAGGCAACAACGAAGAGCCGTCTCATTTTTGATCTCCCTTTATACTCTAATCGGTAAACTCTCGGGGCGGTACCCGCGTCTTACAGAGCACATGAATGCCTCGTCGATCTTGGCTTTGATCTGTTTATCGGTAAGCACCGCTCTGGCGCAGACCGCCGCCACTCGCATCGTGAGTGCCGCGAATACGTTCGTTTCGACACTGGATGACAAGCAGCGGCAAAAGGTGCTGTTCGCATTTGACGACGAACAACAGCGCAAGCGCTGGTCGAATCTCCCCACTGGGGCCGTTCCTCGGGGCGGTATCAGTCTGAAAGAAATGACGCCCGCTCAGCGTTCCGCCGCGATGGCGTTGGTCGCCGCCGCGCTCAGCCAACGCGGTTTTGAAAAGGTTCAGCAGATTATGGATGGCGATGAGGTCAACAAGGTGACCGATAAGGGACCGGCGTTCGGTAGAGGTCCAGGCGGTCCGCCACCGGGCGGCCCGCGACCGGGACGTGCTTTTCCGGGCGGCCCGCCACCTGGTGATCCCAATGGTCCGCGCCCGCCGTTCGGTAACGGCGGCCAAATGTTCGGCAAGGATCTCTACTACATCTCGATCCTCGGGACGCCGTCCGAAAAGAATCCGTGGATGTTGCAGTTTGGCGGGCACCACCTGGCGCTGAATATCACGATCGACGGAGAGCGCGGCATTCTTACCCCGACGCTTACCGGCGCCCAACCCGCTCTCTATCAACTCAACGGGAAAACCGTGCGGCCGCTCGGCCAGGAGAGCGATAAGGCGCTCGCGCTGCTCAATGCGCTGGACGAGAACCAGCGGAAACAAGCCATTCTGAATTATCGTGTGGCGGATCTTGTACTCGGTCCGGGGCAGGATGGGAAGACGATACAGCCGGAGGGCCTCAAAGCCGCAAACATGAACGAGAAGCAACGCGCCATGCTCGTCGACGTTGTCGCGGAATGGGCGGGTATCGTCCACGAAACCGCGGCGGCGGCCCGGATGGCGGAGCTGAAAGCGAGATTTGAACGAGACTTGGTTTGCATGGAGCGGATCAACCACTGCGTCGCCGGGAAGCAATATCACCGCCTACTACCGCATTCAGGGGCCGCACATGGTGATTGAGTACTCGCCCCAGCAGTTAGGCGGCGATCCCGCGCTGCACGTCCACACCATGTACCGGGATCCGACGAATGACTACGGACGGAAGTTGGCTTCCAAATGAAAAGCCGGAAGTGAAAACCAAACCCCTGATTGCCGCGATTGCGATTCTTCCGTTGCTCGGAGCGCCAGTCTCCGCGCACCGTCTGGATGAGTATTTACAGGCCACGCTTATCTCGGTTGAGAAAGACCGTGTTCACGCAGCGATGCGCCTGGTTCCAGGTGTTGCGGTGTCTTCATTCGTGCTGCGGAGCATCGACACCAATGGCGACGGCGTGATCTCCCAGACCGAGCAGCGCGCGTACGCCGAACGGGTGCTGCGCGATGTATCGCTCGAGCTGGACGGGCATATTCTGCGGCCCCGGCTGATTTCGGTAGAGTTTCCGGCAGCCGAAGAAATGGGCGAAGAAATGGCCGAAGCAATGAAAGAAGGACTGGGGGAATTTCGGATCGAGTTCAGCGCGGAGTTGCCCCGCGGCGGGCCTAACCGGAGACTGATCTTTGAAAACCGGCATCAACGCGGGATCGCAGCCTACCTGGTGAATTGTCTGGTTCCGCGCGACAGGGATATTCGGGTGATCGCACAAAATCGAAACGAGCAACAATCGTTCTTATCAACTGGATTACGTGCAGACGGGGGTTTTGGCAGGCTTTCCCGACCAGCGCGCATGGTTGGCCCTGGCCGCGCTTCTGCTGCTCACGCGCTTCGTCTTCCTGCGGCGGAAGCTTAATCCGCTACCAAAAACGCGTCGGCGGTGAGTGTTAGCCCAGGAAACCCAGGTTGTTGCTCCCGAAGTTCCCGATGTTCGGGAAGACGGTGGGCAAGCTGCTTTGAGGCACTCCGAACCACTGCGCCAGTGTGGCCCCGTACTGATCCACCGCGGTAGTGGGAAGCAGCACGCCCCGAGTACCGGCGTCGCTAGAGCCGCCGGGCGACCAGCAGCGGGAAGTTTCCGTAGAATTGGCCACCCTTCACGCCCGAGCCGATGACGAAGTGATGGTTGCCCCAGGCGTGATCGCTGCCATCGGCGCCGCTGGGCGTAAGCGTGCGTCCAAACTCGGAGGCCGTGAAGGTGGTGACGGAGCCGTCGATCCCGAGCTCCTGCGTGGCCTGATAGAACGCCAGCACGGCCTGGCTCAATTGCTGCAGCAGCGGCGTCTGGGTTTCCACCTGCAAAGAGTGCGTATCGAATCCGTCCAGCAGGCAGAAGAAAATCTGCCGCGTCAGCCCGAGCTGATTGCGGACCGACATTACTTTGGCCACGGTCTGCAACTGCGCCGCCAGCGGATTGCCCGCGGGGAACTGCGTCTGCAGCGCGGGAGCGCTTGCCGAGCAGGCCAGTCAGCGTGTTGGCGTAGTTGTTGCCGCGCGTCATGATCCCGTTGGCGGCCTGGACCAATTGCACGCCATTATCGAAGGTCAGCAATTGTTGCATCCCGGCGTTGGCGGAGGCGCTCGAGAGCACGTTCAGCGTGGCCATGCCGGTGGGCGGAACCGTGGCCGGAAAGGTCTGCGACCCCGGTGCAGAACAACTGGCAGCTGTTGGTTGCCGTCACGGGCGGAAAGATCGCGCCGGAGTTCTGCGACTTGCAAAAGGTCCGTGATGCGGCCGCCCCAGCCGGAGCTGCCCGTGCCGGACGGAATCCCGGTCTGCCACTGGCTGCTCTGATCGGAGTGCGAGAACAGCGCCGACGGAATCAGCGCGCTGTTATTGGTGAGATAGATTGCGCGGGTGATCGGCTGAACCAGCATGCCGACGTTGGCCAGCACGGCGGCCTTGCCCTGGTTGTAGAGACCTTGAATCTCCACCAGGCTGGGATGCAGGCCGTAGGTATCGCTTCCGTTCGCGATCGGCAGCAGGAGACCCTTGCGGGATCGCCAGGCCGCCGCGCCTTGCGATACAGGCTGTAGTTCTGCTGCGCCGTGGTGATGGGGATCACGGTATTGTGCCCGTCGTTGCCGCCCAGCAGGAAGATGCACACCAGCGCCTGATATCCCGAGCCGGTGGCGGCCAGCGCGTTCATCTCGCCGAATTTTGCCATGCTGCCCACCGCGCCCGAGAGCAGTCACCGAGCGCAGCGTGTCCTTCAGAAATTCCCGTCTTGAACGAATCAACATGCCGAATCTCCTTATTTCGTGCATCTGGCACGTTAGTGCCAGACGTTGTAATAGCTGGACGTCAGAATCAGATAACAGGCGTCTTCCACCCTTTGCAAAGGTGGCGATGTGTCGGCCGTGACGGCGCTGACAATCGCGGTCTTCATCGCGGCGGGCATCGTGCCGTGAGTCAGCGTGAGATCCAGCGCGTTGACCAATGTGGCCGGCGTCGCCGCCAGCGGAACGAACGGCGTCACGTCGACAGTTGTGCCGGGACCGTAGGTCTCCACCGGATTGGACCATTGGCTGAACAGGCTCCGCACCACGTTCGCCCTCCAGATCGCGTTATTGGGCGTGTGAATCTCGAACTCCGGACCCAGCAGCGTGGTCCCCGGAACGGCGTACGTCGGCGAATAGAAGTTGAAGACGCTGGGCGCATCGAAGAGATCCTGACCCATGTTGACCAGGTCCCACGGGAAGTAATTCTGGTCGGTCATCTGGCCGCCGAAGGCGCGCACCATGCCGGCAATGAATAGGGCCGGCTCCTGCAAATGACCATCGGAAATCTGGTCGTTGCCGCCGTTGTCGTTGGCCCTGGCTTCCGGATCAAGCAGCACGGCCGTAATGGTGGCCTGCATATCGCCGCGCACGCCCTGGCCGTTGTTGTTGAAGGCCGCCGCCACGCGCGAGATATAAGCGGGACTGGGATTGCTCTTCACCAGGTGCTGGATCAACATCTTGCCGACGAACGGCCCGACGTTGGGATGATTGAACACGTTGTCGAGCGCGTTGTTCAGATCCTGCTGCGGGGTGACACCCGAAGGCGAAACATAGCCGTTCAGTAACTGCTTGGAACCGGAGTCGTGTTCGGGCGGATACGGAACCATCGGCCCGTTGCTGTTGATGTACGCGTTCCACTCCACGGGCTGCCCGGCGGCAGGCGCGTAAGTCCAGCCGGTGTACACGCGCGCGAATTCCGTGATGGTGGGCTGCAAATACGTGGGGATCGGGCAGATTGTTGCTGTCGTACTGGACGGAACCATCCTGGTTCAACATCTGCGTCCCGATGGTGAACAATTGCATCAGCTCGCGCGCGTAATTCTCGTTGGCGAGCGTGCCCGCGGCGGGATCTCCCATGGCGTTGTTGGCCATGTCGAGATACTGGCCCATGGCTGGACTCAGCGTCACGTCGCCCATGATCTGCCGGTAATTGGTAAACGCGTCGGCCAGCAACATGTTCTGGAACAGAACCATATTCTAGTTCCAGATCAGCTTCTGGAGCGACGTTACGAAGATCTGGCTGAGCGCGAACGCGACTCGCTGGCGCAATTGATCCGGATTAGTCACGGCGTTGGTCAGGAAATGCGCCGGCATCCCGCCCTGGCTGGATGTAATGGTGTTGTAATTGGAAACCTGCGGCAGGTTGAATTGCTGCGTCAGCCAGCCCTGGAAGCCGAGCGTTTGCACGTTGGCGGCGTCGCTCGGCGTGGGGCCGAAAGCGGCCTGTTCGAGGAACCGCCGCGCGGCAGCGGACGAGACTTGCGCGTTCGGCACGCCGATCTGCACCGGCAAAGGGTAGCGACGACGACGGAGCCGTTGCTCACCGTCATCTGCCCCGTTCCGGACAGGCTCGCGAAACCCGTGGCGGTGAGATGCGCCGTTCGCGAAAGTAGTCCCCAAGCGGCGTCCCGTTCAAGCGCCGCGACCGACGAAGCAGTGAAGCCCGTGCCGGTGATCGTGGTGGTGAAGATGCCCAACGGCAATGCTCCGTTCGAGCCGACGCCCGTGATCACAGGGGTCGGCGGAAGGCGGCGGATTCAGCGTGACGATCGCGGTGGCGCTTCCGTTCGGTCCGGTCGCCGTAACCGTATCGGTTCCTGTGGAAGACATCGCCGAGGAGCGGTATAGAGGCCGGCAGTGGTGACGGTTCCGTAGGTCGCGGTCCAGCCGACGCGCCGGAGGAAGTGAACTGCTGCGTGGCGCCGAGGTTCAAGGAAACGGTCGCCGGCGAAATCGTCTGCGGATTCGGAGCTTCGAAGCCTGCAGCGTCACTGCGGCCGAAGCCGAGCCGCCGGGTCCGGCTGTCACGTCACTATTCGACGTGCCACAGAACTCGACGACGGCATGCTCGCGGGAGCCGTGAACAGGCCGCTGCTACTGATGCGTCCCCGCGGTCGCGCTCCAGCTGGTGGCTCCCGAAGAAGTGAATTGTTGCGTGGCGCCCAGTTTCACCGTCGCCGAAGTTGGCGAAATGGTCTGCTGCTGACGGAGGAGGTCGGAGGCTCTGCTCGCCGCAAACGTCGCGTTGAAGGCCGGCCCCCACAGCGTTCCGGGATTCTCCACCTGAAATGCGACCGTCCCGGCCGCGCCCTGATAGCCGCCGGTCTTTAGTGTGGTCGAGTTGACAAATGTGGTGCTGAGAGTTGACGCCTGGGGTTCTGACGATCGCGCCGCTCTGGAAACCCTTACCTGTCACGTGATCGTAGTAGGAGCCGACTGGAATTGGGTTCGGAGAAATGGAAGAGATCGACGGGCCGGCCGGTTCGACGGCCACGTAAACAATCGCGGAAGTCTTTCCATCCGAGCCGAGCGCGCTGACCGTGATCCCGTTGGCCGGGATCGTTCGCGGGCGCGGTGTAAAGACCGCCGGTAGTGATCGTTCCGTAAGTCGAATTGCCGCCTTTGACGCCGCTCACCGACCAGGTCACCGTCGTGTTCGTGAGTCCGGTAACGGTGGCACTATATTGTACCGTCCGATTGACGCCGACCGTGGTGTAGCCGGGGCTGATGGTGATCGACTGCGCCCTCAGCACGCCCGGCGCCACCAAAGCTGCAACGCAACAGAATAGTTCCAGGCCTCTTTGTTTCACCGCTATCATCTAGTTGCGCTCCACTTCAGACTCCGGCGCCGCTGCCGGTGTAGTGTCTGATCGGCCTCAAGACTGGTTTCGGGTAGCCCAAGGAGCGGCAAAGTACTCTTAGCCGTCCTACTTACTACTTTCAGAATTCTGCTTAGGACCCCGTGATTCGCGGGTGACGCGGGATGGGTTCATATTAACTATGGTTTACAAATCCTAGATATCTGTAGTAAAGTAGCTAGATGCTGCGTCGCTGTGGGCTTGGGATGCGGGTCGCGGCCATCGTCTTGATCTTCGTAGGGTTCGCTCAAGGTCAGGGCGAAACGACCAGCGCCATCGTCGGGTCGGTTGTCGATCCGGCAGGAGCGGCGATCTCCGGCGCTACCGTGACCGTCACGAGCGTTGAGAATGGCCTGAAACGATCCGTCAAGACCGACGACGCCGGACGTTTTAGTTTTCCGCAACTTAAGCCCGGCATGTACTCGGTCAAGGCCGAGGCAGACCGTTTTGAAGCGCAACAAAACAATTCTGTGTCCGCGCAGCTCGGGCAAAAGCAAACGGTCGATTTCAGGCTGACGATTGCATCGGCAAACGCAACGGTCCTGGTTCAGGAGCAAGCGCCTCTGATCAACCCCGACAACCCCAATACTTCGACGACGCTGAGCGCACGAGCGCTCGAAGACCTTCCGAATCCGGGTGGCGACATGACGTATCCGCTCCAATTCGCCGCGGGCGCGCTCATCAACACGGCCGGCAGTGGAAACGATTTCGTCGGCGGGACGAACGGTTACGGCAACGTGCAGTTCAATGGCTTGCCCTCGCTATCGAACGGCTATATTGTCGATGGCCTGGAGACCAACGATCCGCTGACGAACCTGAACAGCGGGCTTTCGACCAACCTGGTGCTGGGGCTGAATTCGATCGCGGAGGTGACGGTCAACACAGTTTCCTACGCGGTGGATCAGGGGCGGTATGGCGCCTCGCAGGTCAACTACGTCACGAAATCCGGCACCAATCTGTTTCACGGAAATCTGTATGAGCTATGGAATGGCTCAAAACTGAACGCCGCGGATTTCTTTACCAATGCCACGTCTGGAAATCATAAACCGCGCTCCACGGTGAATCACTTCGGGGGAAGCCTCGGGGGTCCGATTGTCCACGACAAGCTGTTTTTCTTCTTCGACTCCGAATGGGTACGGATCGCGCTTCCGATTGTCACGGCCACGACCGTGCCGACGCCCGCATTTCAAAATTATGTTCTCGATCAACTGCCGCGCGGCGGCGTGGACTCCATCACCGGATCGACGTATCAGCCCGCACCCCAACTTGTGCCGTTCTACCAGAAGCTGTTTGCGCTGTACGGCAATACCGCGGGCACGCCGCTCGCTGTACTTGGATGCCCGTTCAACAGCAACGGGGCCGCTGCGAAGCGGCAATCCGGGCACTCTTCCAGACGGAAACGGTTGCGCGAATCGCCAGAGCATTTCGCATTCGAGCGACGACCGCGAGCAGGTGCAAACGGCTCGCATCGATTACAACATCGACACGAAGAACATGGCCTGGTTCCGCTTTCAGTCCGACACAGGACTGCAAGCCGCCTACACCGATCCCATTAATCCCATCTTCAACGCCATCTCTCCGCAGCCGCTGTACTCCTTCGCGTCCGGGTACACGCACGTATTTTCAGGGCATTTGGTGAACTACTTCAATCCTGCGTTCTCCTGGTATCAAAGCTTGTTCGGACCAGCCGACTTCGCGAAGACTCTTGCGGCATTTCCGATCGTGCTCGAGGGCAGCGGCTCGAATACTCCGTTTACGCCGCTGGGAGGGCTCGACAATACGTGGGTGCAAGGCCGGCGCGCCACTCGCTTCTTCATCAACGACAACCTCGCCTGGACCGTTGGCTCGCATGAATTCCGGTTCGGAACCAACAGCCGAATCTTCCGCCTGAACGACTATGATTTCGGCGAGGGGGTGGTTCCACTGGTAACCTATGCCACCCTGCCCCAGTTCATCTACGGCGTCGCATCCACGGCTTCAGAAACTTTTCCGCTCGCCAATTCGCAGCCTTACAACTTTCTCAACTTGGATTTTTATGCGCAGGACACCTGGAAGTTGACGCGCACGCTTACGTGGACGTTTGGCATCCGTGACACCTACAATTCGAATCCGCTGAATCCGCACGACGCCATAGCGCGGCTGGCCGGATCCTTCGATTCCATCTCGCACGATGTGAATCAGCCACTCGATGCAGTGATTCAGACTCATCTCGCGAACGTGTTCGCTTCGACACCCTTGGCGATCCTGCAACCGAGAACCGCGATTGCGTGGCAGATCGCGCCGCACACGGTCCTGCGCACTGGTTTTGGCCTGTTCAGCGACATCCTGCCGGGTAGTGTCGCCGATCTGGTGGGCGTGAACCCGCCGTACTCGAAGACTTTTCAAGGCGGACTTCTGGGCTCGGTAGGTGGAACAGCCATCGCACCGGGAGTCCCAAACAGCGCCATCGACGCCACGGTCGCCGCGAATCAACTGTTCAATTCCGGATTCGCTCAGGGCGAACTTTCATGCGCCTCGCCCTTGGCCAATCGAAGTTCCTGCCTTCCGCCGATTTCGATCACCGCCGTTCCCGATGGCAAGCTGCACGCGCCTTACTTCATGCAGTGGAGTTTCGCCTTGGAACATCAGATCGGCAATGCGCTAAATTTGCGGGCTCAGTATGTAGGTACGCGCGCTGTAAACCAGCCTTACGAAACGCAAGTGAACGGTTATCAAACGGTCTGCCCCGGATGCTTTGCTCCGTTCCCTTACAGCCAGCCCGTCGATCCGCGCTTTGGGCCGGTAACGCAATTGAACACCGGCGCCAACAGCCACTACAACGGCCTCCAGTTGACAGCCGACAAGCGGCTGGCGCACGGCTTTCAAGTCCTGGTCAACTACACTTGGAGCCGCTGCATGGATACGGTTTCCAACGGTGGATTCCTTCCATTCGCCGCGGGCGCGATCCTTTCCCCGTTGCCCGGCGAGCTCGGCCGCCAATACGGCCCCTGCGATTACGATGTTCGAGACAACTTGACCGCGCAATACGTTTATCAGTTGCCCATCAAAGCCCGCAATCCCCTGCTGGCAAGGGCGCTGAACGGATGGCAGGTCTCGGGCACCGCCTTTTGGCATAGCGGTTTGCCGTTCTCGGTCTTGAGCGCACCGTACTCCGCGAATGGAGACGGCATCGTTCAAGGGAGCGGCCCGCAGTACGCCAGCGTTGTACCGGGCGTGCCCCTTTACGAACACAATTCGATCGCCGGCATCACGCAACCGGGAACCATCCAGTGGCTCAACCCGGACGCCTTCGTTTCCACGGTTGATCCGAGCACAGGCGCCTGTGCCGGCGGCAATAACCCGACCAACTTGCCAGTTCGGCAATCTAGGCCGAAACGCATTGCGCGGTCCCGATTTCGTCTGGAGCGATCTGTATCTCACCAAGTGGTTCCGATTGTCGGAGCATGTCAAGCTGCGCATCGACGGTCAATTCTTCAACGTGTTCAACCATCCGAATTTCGGGCTTCCCAACGTCGTCTACGCAGGAATTCCCGGCAAACCTTCCACGCAGACCGGATTCGGAGCTCTCAGCTACGCGACTTCGCCGCCGACCGGACTACTCGGCGTCGGATTAGGCGGCGACAGTTCACCACGAATGATTGCATTCCAGGCACGGCTTGAGTTCTGAGAGGCCGATCAGGATCGCCGCTCATTAGGACGACCTTCAAGGCGCGGCTGGGGTGAACTTCCAGATCGACGAACGCCATCCGACCACCAAGGCCACGACGGAGCCGTCGGGAGCCCAGGCCATATGGTGAAAATCGCTTATGAAATCGAGAGGGATGCGAGTGGATTTGCCGCTTGCCAGATCCAGAATCCCCGGAGGGTCCCACCAATAAGGCGATGGTAGCGGAGCCAACAGCATTCCGTTGCGGATACCACCGGGATCGATCCCCAGACCGATATGGAACGGCCCGGCAATTTCGTGCTCTGGTCCGCCGCCCAGAGGAACTCGAATCAACCGCGTATTAGGAGGTTCCACAACCTGTACAACAAGCGATTGCGAGGCCGCGTCCACGGTAACGCCGCTACCCGTACGGATTTTGCGCGGGGCCTCGCCGGAGATTGGCACGGCCCAAATTTCCCCGGCGGCAACGCAGTAAATCGTCTTTCCATCGGGCGAGGCCGCCATCTGCTCTACTCTCCCTTTGTCGAACTCTAAACGGTGCGTGATACGGCCATTGGAGACAGTGGCTAGGGCGATGGCAGAGTGCGGCGGCGTACCAATCATAAAAGCCACTTCTCCGGCTCCAGCAGGCGTCATCGGCGGCGAGGTCGCTTCACTCGTATTCACGATGGGGACCGGGTCTTTGCCGGCCTGTATCAGAACCAACCGGCTGCGTCCTGCAGCTTGCTCCGAGGAAACAACCCGGCCATCCGGCAGAACCGCAAGACCCTCGCCGTTGACGAGGCCGCCCAGGTTGCCCAGGGTGGCGACCCTCTGGACAGCGCTGGGGCGGTCGCCGGCGAGGACGGGTGTAAAGCGAACAATGTCCGCCGTGCGGTCGTTCTGATCGACGTAGATGCTGCCGTCAGGTCCAGTGTCCAACCCGTATAGGATTTGTTGCAAGTTCAGCATTGTTCTGAACGGCCCGTGGCCATCGAGTGGAACGGCCACCACGCGCCGAATACTACCGCTTGGGACATCGATGAGCGCATACTTCCCATCTGGCGCGGCACCCAGGGCGTAACTGTTACTGAACTGGCCTGGGAACTCCTCAGGAAGTTGCGTGACATTCCCAGATGCCAGATCGATCGTCAGAAGATGCACTGCGGTGTCCATCCCCGGACCAGCCCGGCTTCCCTTCACGATCGCCTGACGCCCTCCGGGAATCGCCCGAAGCAAGGCCCAGCCAGAATAAGACACATTCACCGGGTAGGCCTGAATTTTACCGGTGTCCGGCCAGTAGCGAAACGGTTGATACAAGTGCGCGGGATTGATCTTCACGACCATCAGGCTGCCATCGGGCAACGGCTCCGGCGACATGGCGTTTTCAAGAACCGGCTGCGCGTCACCGCCCAGCGCGGGTACGCTGAAGATGCCCATAGGCTGGTCGAACCAGCGGTCGTAATAGATGCGGCTGCCGTCCGCCGACCAGGCGCAACTCTGGACATATCCGCGCTCGCGGTCGTGAGTGAGCATCACCCGGTTGCCGGATTCCGGCTGCATCACCCAGACCTGCAGTACGCCGTCCGCGTCCCCTCCGACAAACGCTAACATGCGCCCATCGGGGGAGAGGCGCGGCATGAGAACCACCTCGGGGCCGCCGAGCCTGACGCCGGTCCAAGATTGCGGCGCGCGATTCCGCCACAGCAGGCGGGTGGCTGCTATGGAAATGCCGGCAATTGCCAACGCACAAGCGGCGAGGAGCACGGGCTTGCGCCAGCGCGGGGGCTGCGCTAGTGAAGGCTGTGGTCCGCTCGACAGCGGGGACTGCAGCGCGAATGCGAGATCGCTGGCGGATTGGAAGCGGCGGTCTGGGTTTTTGTCGAGGCAATGGCCGACAATGCGTTTGAGGCCGGGGGCGACAGGTTCGGGAAGTTCTGGCGGGTCCTCCTTGAGTATCGCGTTCATGACTTCAACACTCGACCCGCCGGCGAAGGCGCTTTTGCCGGCGAGCATTTCGTAGAGCACCAGGCCGAAGCTGAAGATGTCCGAACGGTGGTCGGCGGGGAGGCCTTTCGCCTGTTCTGGGGACATGTAGCCGGCGGTTCCCATGATCATGCCGGCCTGGGTTTGGGTGGCCGTTTCGGGGCCCGCGACAGGCGTTATCTTGGCTAGGCCGAAGTCCAGAATCTTGGCGCGGCCATCGCGCCCTATCATGATGTTTTCCGGTTTCAGATCGCGATGCGCGATTCCGGCGGCGTGAGCGGCGGCGAGACCATCGGCCACCTGTGCGGCGAGTTCCATGGCTTGGCGCTGAGGAAGTTTTCCCGCGGCGCGCAGGGTCTGGCCATCTACCAGTTCGCTAACGATGAAATTTTCTCCCACGTCGTACACGCCGACGATGTTGGGGTGATTCAGAGCGGCAACGGCCTGGGCTTCCTGCTTGAAGCGCTGGAGGCGCCCTGGGTCGCGAGCGAAATCGTCAGGCAGGACTTTGATGGCGACGTCGCGATTGAGGCGCGTGTCGCGGGCCTTATAGACCTCGCCCATCCCGCCGGCCCCGATAGGAGCGAGGATTTCGTATGGGCCGAGTCTGGTGCCTGGGGAGAGCGGCATGCTGAAGGATCAGCTAAGTTTAATCCATCCCGGATCACGACTTATGATACGCCGCATCAAGACAGCCTATCGACTTGCATGCAACTCAGCGGATACAATTGAGGTGTCTTCGGAGAGGACCGCGTTTGAGACTCCCGGTTGGCTACCTTCTGTTGTATGCCGCGTCTGTAGTGTGTGTTCCGGCTGGCGCTTTCGCCCAGCAGGATTCCCCCGCCGCCCGCTCAGCGCTGCTGAATAAGTACTGTGTTACGTGTCATAACGCGAAGCTCCGGACCGGCGGACTGACGTTGCAGGATGCGAACCTCGGGAACGTGCCCGCCGACGCCGAGACTTGGGAAAAGGTGATTCGCAAGCTTCGCACGGGGTCCATGCCGCCCCAGGGAATGCCTCGCCCGGACGCGGCATCGCTCAATGATTTTGCCGCCTCTCTCGAGAATGCAGTTGATCGAGCTGCCGCGGCGAACCCCAATCCGGGACACGCGGCCATGCACCGGCTGAACCGCTCCGAGTATGCCAACGCGATCCACGATCTGCTGGCCTTGAATGTGGACGCGTCCGCTCTGTTGCCTCCCGACGACGAGAGCAGCGGGTTTGATAATATCGCCGACGTTCTCCGCATGTCGCCGTCACTGATGGAGCGGTATCTGTCGGCATCCTGGAACATCAGCCGTCAGGCGGTGGGGAACATGAACATCACGCCATCGACGGCCACCTTCCGCGTTCGGCCCGATCTCTCCCAGGATCAGCACATCGAAGGATTGCCGCTCGGAACCCGCGGCGGCATTTTGGTGCACTACGATGCTCCGCTCGATGCCGAATACACCATCAAGCTCCGCTTGTGGCGCAATACCTTCGACCTGATGCGCGGCATGGAGGATGCCCATCAGATCGAGATGACCGTCGACGGAAATCAGGTGCGGCTGGTCACCGCCGGCGGACACGATGAATTCCTCAAGATGACGGCGAATCCGGGCACGTTCGGCTCCGATCTGGACAAGCAGCTAACCGTTCGCATGCCGCTGAAAGCCGGTCCGCATGTCATCACCGCCTCCACCACGCTGCGGAGCCACGCCGAGAAAGACGATCTGATTAAGCCTTTTCTGCGGACCACCGTCGATGGGCTGGACATTATGGGCGATCCTTCAGTGGACCGGCTCAGCGTTGAGGGGCCGGACAATCCTACGGGTCCCGGCCAGACGCCGTCGCGCGCAAAGATCTTTGTTTGCTTTCCGCGGAACGAGAAAGAAGAGCTGCCGTGCGCTCGCAAGATCATCGCGCCGCTGCTGCGCCGGGCTTATCGAAGGCCCATCCAGGATGGCGATCTGGAAACACCCCTGAGTTTCTATCAGCGGCGCCGCAACAGCAACGGCAGTTTCGAGGCTGGAATCGAAGCGGCGCTTCAATTCATCCTGGCGAGCCCCGAGTTTTTGTTCCGCTTTGAGCCCGACCCCAGCGGGGTGCCTGTTAACGCTGCGTATCAGCTCAGCGATCTCGCTCTGGCTTCGCGCCTGTCGTTCTTCTTGTGGAGCAATCCGCCGGACGATGAACTGTTGAAACTGGCCGGCGAAGGGAAATTGCACCAACACGCGGTGCTGCAACAGCAGGTGGTGCGCATGCTGGCCGATCCACGCGCGGACGCTCTGGTGGACAATTTCGCCGAGCAGTGGCTTTTCTTGCGCAACCTGAAAAACTCGTCGCCCGACCCGCAGGTCTTTCCCGATTTTGACGATAATCTGCGCCAGGCCATGCGGGAGGAGACCAAGCTCTTCTTCCAGAGCATTGTTCGCGAAGACCGCAGCGTGATGGATCTGTTGAACGCGGACTATACATTCGTCAATGAGCGTCTGGCTCGCCACTACGGCATTCCAAACGTGTACGGTAGCCAGTTCCGCCGAGTCACACTGACATCCGATGTCCGTCGGGGCTTGCTTGGCCAAGGCAGCATTCTTACCGTGACCTCCTACCCCAATCGCACTTCGCCGGTGCAGCGCGGCAAGTGGATCCTGACGAACTTGCTCGGGATTCCGCCCACTCCACCGCCGCCCAATGTTCCCACGCTAAAAGAAAATGGAGACGGCAAGCCGCTGTCGCTACGCGAACGCATGGAACAGCACCGCGCCGATCCGGTTTGCGCGGGTTGCCATAAAGTGATGGACCCGATCGGATTCGCGCTGGAGAATTTTGATGGTGTCGGACAGTGGCGCACCGCGGACGACGGCTCGCCGATTGATCCTTCCGGCACGCTCTACAATGGAGACAAGGTAGACGGGCCGGCGGCGCTGCGCCAGATGCTGGCTGGCCACCAGGACGTATTTGCGGGCGTGGTCACCGAAAAGCTTTTGACATACGCGCTGGGCCGCGGCCTGGAGTACTATGATATGCCCGCGGTTCGCAAGATCGTCCAGGATTCGAGCGCGCACGGCCTGCGCATGTCGTCGTTGGCGCTAGGCGTGGTGGAGAGCGTTCCCTTTGAAATGAAAATCAAGACGGCTATTCCGGCGCCGGATAGTTCCCGATAGGAGACTTGAGCATGAAGTTCATCACCAAGAAACACATGTCGCGCAGAACCGTGTTGCGGGGATTGGGAACCGCTCTGTCTCTCCCATTGCTCGATTCCATGGTGCCCGCCCAGACGCCGCTGCTGAAGACCGCGGCCAATCCTCAAATTCGCTTGGGCCTGTGCTTCATTCCTCACGGCGCCGTGATGGCCAACTGGACGCCGGCCGGGGAAGGCGCGGACCTCGCGTTGTCGCGGACACTTGCACCCATCGAGCCGTTCAAAGACCAGGTCGTAGTCGTGACGAATCTGGCGCATAAAATGGCGGCGCCGGGCGGCCCGGGAGACAATGGCGGCGATCACACCCGATCCCCCGCGGTTTTCTTGAACGGAGTGCATCCCAAGCGCACCGATGGCGCGGATATACAGGCGGGCGTGACCATTGATCAAATCGCAGCGCAGAAGATCGGCCAGCAGACGGCGCTGCCTTCGCTCGAACTGGCGACGGAGGATTTCAGCGGGCTGGTGGGATCGTGCGATGTGGGCTTCAGCTGCGCGTATATGAATACGATTTCGTGGCGCACGCCGACCACGCCGCTGCCCATGGAGATCAATCCACGAGTGGTCTTCACCCGGCTGTTCGGCGATGGTGCTAACGCCCAGGAACGTCTGACGCGGATCGATGAACAGCGCAGTATTCTGGACGCCGTGATGGGGCAGGTAAAGCATTTGGAAGGCAGGCTTGGCCCCAGCGATCGCAATCGGATCGCCGACTATCTGGACACGGTTCGCGAGATCGAGCGGCGCATTCAACTTTCCGAAAAACAGAACGCCAACTCTACGCTGGCCGTGCCCGCCTCTCCCAATGGAATTCCCGACGATCACCAGGAGCATTCCAAGCTCATGTTCGATCTGATGACGCTGGCTTACCAGGCCAACATCACCCGCATCTCCACCTTCATGATGGCCCGCGAAGTGAGCTATCGCACCTTCCCGATGCTCGGAATTTCGGAAGGTTTTCATCCCGCCTCCCACCATCTGAACAATCCTGACCGCCTGGAGAACCTGACCAAGATCAACACCTATCATGTGAGCTTGATGGCGTACTTCCTGGGCAAGTTGAAAGCGACGCCGGATGGTGACGGCAATCTTTTGGATCATTCGCTGATCCTTTATGGGAGCGGTATGAGCAACAGCAACGTTCATAATCATGCACCGCTGCCCGTGTTCGTGGCAGGCGGAGCTGCCGGGAGAATGAAGGGCGGCCGCCACTTGAAGTATCCCGACGGCACTCCGATGGCGAATCTGCTGCTAACCATCCTGGATAAAGCCGGCGCGCCACAGGACCGGGTGGGAGATAGCACCGGGATTTTGACCGAGCTGTAATCGGAGGGTTGTCATGGAGAGATCGGCAATGAAGGCACTTTGCATTCTGTTGTTGTCAACTTTTGCGGCATTGGCCGCGAGCAGCCCGGTGGCCGATGCAGTCCAGAACCGGGACCTGCCAACACTTCAGACTTTGCTAAAGCAGCACGCGATGGTCAATGCCGCGCAGGCGGACGGCACCACGGCTCTTCATTGGGCGGCGCACTGGAACGATTCTGAAACGGTCGCCCTGCTGCTCAAGGCGGGCGCGGATGCGAAGGCGGTGAACCAATATGGAGCGACGCCGATTTCCGAAGCCGCGGGTTTGGGCAACGCCGCCATTATCGAGCAGCTGTTGAAGGCCGGAGCCGATCCGAACACGCGAACCACCGCCGATGGCGAGACCGTTCTGATGACTTCCGCGCGCACCGGGAACGTGGACGCCGTTAAGGCTCTGCTCGCGAACGGTGCGGACGTCAACGCCAAGGAGACCTATCGCGGCCAAACTGCTTTGATGTGGGCTGCCGCCGAACGCCATGCCGGCGTGGTCAAGCTGCTGTTGGAACATGGCGCCGACTGGAAGGTTCAATCTTCGTTCCGCGAAACAAAAATTCCCAAACTGAGCACTGCCTCTTCCATCTCTCCCATCTCCCGCGGCGGGCTGACGGCTTTTCTGTTTGCGGCGCGCGAAGGCGACATCGAGACCGCCAAGGTGATGCTCGACGCGCAAGTCGATATCAATCAAACCGACGTCGACCACACCAGCGGGCTGGTGGTCTCCATCATGAATAAGCAGTACACGTTCGCCAAGTTCCTGCTGGACCGGGGCGCCGACCCGAACGTGACCGATGTCAAGGGACGCTCCGCGCTCTATGCAGCCCTCGACATGCGCAATGAGGATTGGTCCGCTTTGCCGATGCGTAAAGGGCAAGACCCGCTGCCGACAATGGAATTAATCAAGGCCATTCTGGCTCACGGGGCGAATGTCAACGCGGCCCTGACACACAACCTGCCGGGACGGAGCGGAATGGATTATGGCGATGTGGCGCTGGACGAAGGAACCACGCCGTTCATGCGCGCTGCCCGGTCGGGCGATGCAGCCGCGATGCGAGTCTTGCTTGCAGCCGGAGCCGATCCGAAGCTAGTCACCAAGGATGGCAACAACGCGCTGCTCTTCGCCGCCGGCGTAGGCTATCGCGACAAACAAACGCGGGGCACGGACGCCCAGGCTCTCGAGGCGCTTCAACTGTGCATAGAGCAGGGGCTCGATATGAGTCAGACCAACGACAAAGGCGAAACCGCCCTGCATGGAGCGGCAAACCGGGGCTCCGATCTTTTGGCCAAATTTCTGGTCGAACATGGCGCGAAGCTCGATGCCAAGTCCAAGGCAGGGTTTACGCCCCTGGACATCGCGCTAGGCAAGGACAGCTTCGGCCTCCCGGTTCCCCACGACAGCACCGTAGCGCTGCTGCGAACCTTGGGGGGCGGAGAAGGAACCGGTGATAAGATAGACCCTTCATGGGATGCGGATTCACCAGCAACGTCGCCACCATCGGAATCTTCGCGATCGCCGGGCTTGCCTTCGCGCAGAAGAACCAGTCCCCGTGGGACGATTATCGCGTGGAGGGCGACCTCACCACCATCCACGTGCAAGGCAACGTATACATGATCCACGGGCTGGGAGGGAACGTCGCAGTCCAGATTGGAGACACGGGCGTTCTGGTTGTAAATACCGGATTGGAGGAAAACTCCGACAAACTGATCGCCGAGATTCGCAAGTTGTCGGATAAGCCGCTGCAATACATTATCAACACCTGCGTGCATCCCGACCAGACGGGCGGCAACGAAGCCGTTGCGCAACATCGGAGTCACCATCACCGGCGCCAACGTCACCGGCGACATCGCCGATGCCGGGAAAGGCGCGCAGATCATCGCGCACGAAAATGTTTTGGACCGGTTGAGCGCTCCCACCGGCCAGAAGGCGGCGGCGCCGGGCGGGGCTTGGCCTACCGACACCTACGTATCCGGACAAAAGGAAGTTTTCTTTAACGAGGAGCCGGTGGAAGTTCGGTGGCAGCCCGCGGCGCATACCGATGGCGATAGCCTGGTGGTCTTTCGCCGCTCCGATGTGGTGGCAACCGGCGATGTCTTCAACACCGAGAGCTACCCGTTCATCGACGTGGAACGCGGCGGCGGAATTCAAGGCGAAATCGACGCTTTGAATAACATCATCGATATCGCGATTCCCAAGCACGAAGAAGAAGGCGGGACATACATCATCCCCGGACACGGCCGCATCTGCGACGAGTTCGACGTCGTGGAATACCGCGACATGGTGACCATCGTACGCGATCGCGTCAAGAATGCCATCAAGAAAGGGATGACGTTAGAGCAGGTCAAGAGCGGCCGGTTTCACCAAGGACTACGACGCCCGCTGGAGCGCCAAGGAGGGCCCTGGGACCGCCGTCAGCTTTGTTAGTTCCATTTACCGAAGCTTAACCGCTTCGGGGAGCAAATGAGGCCGGAATCATGAGGCAAAGTTCACTGGTTGTTTTGATATTGGCGGGCTTGGTGCAAGCCCCGGGAGCGTGGGCGCAATTTTCCGGTTCGTTCAGCGCGCAGCCGGGCATCGATCTCAGCGGCGCATGGTCGCCCGCGGCCGCATGAGGAAAGTATCGGCAATCCCGCGATCGCGGACTTCCTTGGCGTTCCGATCACCGAAGCTGCGCGCGCCGTGGGCCTGGCGTGGAGCCCATCTCGCGTTACAGTCCCGGAACATCAGTGCCAGGTTCACGTCGCTCCGTATCTTTTAGGCGGCCCGCTCAACCTGCGGATCTGGGAAGAGCGCGATCCTCAGTCGCAAAAGCTTCAGGACATCCGGATGTACATCAGCACGTACGAACAGAATCGTACCATCTGGATGGATGATCGGCCGCATCCTCCCGAAGCCGCCGCGCATACCTGGATGGGTTTCTCCACGGGCAAATGGGAAGGCAACACGCTGACGGTCTACACCACTCACATGAAGGCAGGCTATTTGAGACGCAACGGGCTTCCGGAGAGCGATCACGCAACCTTGATCGAGCACTTCGTGCGGCACGGAGATTTTATGGTGCACGTAAGCGAAGTAACCGATCCGGCGAATTTGACCGAGCCGTTTGTGAGAACCCAAGTTTTTCGGCGCATCAGTGAAGAGGGGCAAAATTGGTTGTATCCATGTGAATCAGTGGTGGAGATTGCGAACCAGCCGCGCGGTGCGGTGCCGAATTTCCTGCCCGGATCAAAATCCATTTGTTTCGGAATTTGCGGCAAAATACGAAATCCCGTTGGCAGCAACGTTAGGCGGCGCCGAGACCATGTATCCGGAGTTTCAGGGGAAGATGAAAGAGCTGGCTCCGCCCAGAAATAGCAGGGATTCCGTGGTGCCGGATAAATCCAGTTTTGAAGGTACCGGTACAATTCGCTGCCCAGTACTAAGCCACAATCCGAGATATTCATTTACACTACTCCCACCGTAACGCCCGAATGTGGCGTTGTGATGCCGGAATTATGGACGGGGGAGCGATACTGTGGCGCGAGAAAATCAGCTGTTCCGATTATTGTTTGTTCTTGTCTTCTTACTGATCCCTGAACTGCCGGCGGCGGCACAAACCGCATCTCTGATCGGCAAGGAAGTATCGGTTCCCCAACATCTTCAAGACGGTCAGGAATTTCAGCTGTCCATCCCCAGCCTTATTAACTTCGGCAAAACGCTGTTTCAAGCCAGATGGACATCCCAGGAAGGCCAGGGCCGGCCATTGACCAAAGGAACTGGCAATCCGGTATCCGATACGACATCGCCGCTGGTATTTCCGCGGAATTTCGATCGTCTCTCGGGCCCCGACTCAAACTCTTGCTTCGGCTGCCACAACACTCCCTATTCTGGTGGGGGCGGGGATAGGGTCAGTGAAGTATTTGTGCTGGGACAGCGCTTTGATTTTCTGGATTTTGATCACTCGGACTCCACACCGACCAAAGGTGCGGTCGACGAGCTGGGTAATTTTGTCACGATGGAAACCGCCTTCAACGAGCGGAAGACTATTGGGATGAATGGTTCGGGTTTCATCGAGATGCTCGCCAGGCAGATGACCGCCGACCTTCAGGCCGCGCGGAACGCGGCTGGCCCCGGTACCAGCGCGGCGTTAGTCTCGAAGGGGATCTCCTTCGGCATCCTGACCCATAATGCCGATGGCACTTGGGACGCTTCTAAGGTGCAAGGAATTCCCGCACCGAGCCTGACCACCGCGAACGGCGCCACACCCAGCCTGATCATCCGGCCATTCCATCAGGTTGGAAACATCGTATCGGTGCGTCAGTTTACAAACAACGCGTTCAACCATCATCATGGCATCCAGGCTGAAGAGCGTTTCGGACTCGGGATAGATGCCGACGGGGACGGCTCTGTCAATGAACTGACAACCGCCGATGTCACCGCAGTCACGCTGTATCAGATTTCACTGAACGTTCCCGGGCAGGTAATCCCGAACGATCCGGCGGTCGCGGCGGCAATCGTGGCCGGCCAGCAGATCTTCAATCAGGTGGGTTGTGCCGCATGCCACGTTCCAGCTCTGCCCCTTACGAATACCAACAACCCGGGCGCGCCCGGCCAACCGGGCTGGATCTACACCGAACCGGGCCCCTACAATCCGACGACGGGACCGAACTCGCCGAACCTCGTTCCCGGCCCTAAAGACTACCCGGTAAGTGCGCCTGTGCTCAGGCTGGACCTGACTAGCCCCTCTTTGCCGTTGCCGCGCCTGCAAGCTGTTCGAGGCGTCGTTATGGTGCCTGCTTACACGGACCTCAAACTTCACACCATGGCCAATGGCCCGACTGACCCGAACGCCGAGCCACTCGATCAGAACCAACCGGCTGGTTCACCGGGCTTTTTTGCAGGCAACCAGCAATTCCTCACGCGAAAGCTTTGGGGACTTTACAACTCAGGACCCTTCGGGCACGCCGGGAAGTTCACCACCGTTCGCGACGAGATCAATTTAGGTCATAACGGGGAAGCTTCGGCTTCGCGGCTCGCATTCCAAGCGCTCAGCCCGTTGCAACAGGACCATCTGATCGAATTTCTAAAATCGCTCCAGGTCCTGCCTCCAGGCACGCCGTGCCTGACGGTCGACCAGAACTTTAACTGCTTCGGCCGCGACGAAAAGGGAAGCCAGTTTTAACAGCTTACTTCTTCAACCGGCCTGTTGCACCTGAAAAATTATCGCTGACGGATGCTGCGGACCATGCAGAATCTCTTGATGCGCGACCACCATCGTGCATGCGTCACCAAGCGGTTCACCACTCCCGGGATTGCGTGAGTAACGCGGGTGGGCGCCGCTCGCGACGATAACGCGTATCCGATGCCCACGCGCGAAACCGATAGGCGGTTGGCCAAAACTCGACGCGCACCTGGCGTGACGCCGTCACTTGAAGCCGTGCCGGGCCGCAATCGTACATAGCCATCGCAGACATTGGTGGAACGTGGCCCCGGCGCAACATCGCACAAGCACAGATAGAGATCGGTATGCTCCGTATTTGAACGCAAAAATATTTCGGCGGAAACCGGACCGATCACGTCCAGTCCGCACTCAACGGTTCGCTGCTGAAAATCAGTACGTCAGATCGACGCTCCAACTCGGCCATGTCTCCCGAACCGCTTCGGCCTTCGAGAGTCGGCCCATATAACGATGGCGTAGGCCGAGACGGATCGTAATCGAAAGTGCTCGTCGCCCCCGACGCGGGCGGGCTCGCAGAAGAGCGCGCCACGCGGCTGCGAGATAGTAAGTGCGATCAACGCTGTTGGGAATGGGCCAGGACGGATATTCACGCCATTCATCCGCGCCCATCAGGAAAAGCCGAACGCGCGGCTTGATGCGGCCTGGCCCGATTTATGCGATCCAATGCCGAATCGCTCCTGAAACAAGGCGATGCTCTGGCGCATGGATTCCGCCATCCCGGCGCGCTGACGCATGCATCCAAGGACCGATGATGATGCGCACATCCCGCCCGGCGCGCTGCGCAGCCATGAAATCTTTTAGCTGCCAAGGCAGGAAGATGTCATGCCAACCGGCGGTCATTACGGTGGGAGGAATGGCTCTCGGCCGCCTGGCCATAATCGACCGCGTCCCACCAGGGGTCGTTGGGTTCGGCGTGATCCATCCAATCCTGCCACCAGAAAACACCTTGGGTGTCAGAACACGGTCTGCCTTGCGCAACGGTACGGCGCCGATCGCTTGCTCGGTCAAGGCTCTCGTCTTTCGCGCGCCCAGCATCGCGCGCAACGCATTCATGCCGCTGTTTCGAAAAATACCTAGCATCGTGGCAGTCCACCCGATGCAGCTTAGGAGCGTGAATCCGTCAAAAGCATACGTCCGGTCGCGGAAGTTGGTAAGCGTCACGTGAAAACCGATCGCTTTCACTTGATCCCTGACGCCCGAATTCGCTACGGCCCAAGCCGTATTGCCGAGGTAACTGATGCCCCACAGCGCGAGATCGCCCGTGAACCAGGGCTGGCCCTCTATCCACTTCACCGTGTCCTCGCCGTCGTTCTGCTCGTCGAAGAACGGCCGAAACGTTCCTTGCGATCCTTCTGTGCCTCGACAGCTTTGAACAACCACTTGCATTCCCCGCTCCGCAAATAGGACGACGATAATTTTGAACAAGGTCCCTCGTCCGTAACAGCTTCGAATGAGCAAGGTTGGCTGCGCCGAGGCGCGGCGCGAATAATAACGGTCCGCCATTAACTCCACGCCATCGCGCATTGGAATTCGGAGCGGCTCGGTCGCGAGTCGCGAGTGAGGGGGGCGGGCAGATGCCAGAGGCGGCCAAGCAAGCGGCTAACGAGACTCATCTTAGGTCAGGTTAATCCGGGAGCCGGCTCATTGTCTTACTTCCCGACCAGGTGCTCCAGATCCTTATTGTTTTCCTGGCAAATGTATTCCATCAATTCACCCTTCAGCATGACCGGATGAGTGGTGAATGACCACGGCTTGGTGTAAGCCTTAGGGTCGTCAATGATGTTTTCAATTTCCAGGTGGCCGAAATCAGGCCTGCGGAATTTCTCGGTGACGTGCAGCGATTCGCGTGGTCGGCAAGCCCTCCTCGTCCAGCCACGTTTTGCCGTTCTGTCCAATGGTGTCGATGACAAACGTGTCGCCTTCCCAATGGCCAATGGATTCTCCGAGCCAGGAGGGATTCGGATCCGCCGAATGCGGGCGTCCATCGGTGAAGATCTGCCGCCACACGTGCGCTCCTCCTTCATAAACGATGAGAGTAAGGCCGGGCGTCTGCATGATCCGGAACGGGTAGGGAGTCGTGGTCATGCGCGGAACTCCAGGAGGCAGGCAGCGGGCTTCGGGATCGTCTTTGGAGATATTCTCCTTATGATCGTTGTACACTTTCTGAGCCCAGGGCTGAAAAGGGACTTGGACTCCGGTGGCTACTAAATTGACGTTTTGACGGATCGCATTCGGCGCCCAGGCGCCCGATAGGTCCGGCTTGCCGTCTGCCGTGCGGGGCGTTGGGCCGGCAGGTGGCCAGGCTGGCTTGGCGGCTCCAGGTTTCGAGTCTGTTCCCGCTGGCGGATTCCCTTGTTGCGATCCTGCGGGAGCCGTCAGATCTTTCGCGGTCGGCGACTGAGCCCAGATCGAAGCCGAGAGGGAGAGTGCGGTGAGGCACACGAAAGGGCCAGTGGTTTTAATATTGACGAAATGCATGCGTTTCAGTTCGAAGGCCATTCTGCATGCAAAACAGGCAGTGTGAATGCATGCATCGCCACCAACGAATATAATGTAAGGGCCAGCCGAATGCAACGAGTAAAGCAGACCTCGAAAACACCTGGAGTTAAGTCAAAAGCGTCGTCGCAAACCGCGCGAGCCGTGCTCTCGCTGCGCGAGATGTTGGTGCAAGGCCACTTCCGGCCTGGCGAGCGCATTCGGGAAGTTCCGCTAGCCGCCGAGCTAAAGGTTTCCCGTATTCCACTGCACCTGGCACTGGAGCGTTTGGCACACGAGGGCTTTCTCGAGATCCGCCCCACGCGTGGATTTGTGGTCCAAAGGTTTTCGACTGAGGACATCTATGACGCCATAGAACTGCGTGGCTTGCTGGAGGGCTCCGCGGCGAGACTCGCGGCCGAGCGATTTAAACACGTAAGCGAGCTTAGCTCCCTCCAGACCACCAGCTACGAAATACTGACGCTGGTGCGGGGCCATAAGAAGCTGACCATGGAAACGTTCAATCTTTACATCGATCTCAACGCGCGTTTTCATTCAGGTTTGCTCGATTTATCCCGCAGCCGCATGTTGCGCCGCGCTATCCAACAAGCCTGCTCGCTCCCCTTTGCCTCTCCCAGCGCCTTCTTGAAGCGGCAATACATTTCAAGCGATTTATGGGAGCTTTTCCTGATTTCAGCGGATCAACATTGCGGGATCGTAGACGCCATCGCGAATCGTGACGGCATGCGCGCCGAGATCCTCACCCGGGAGCATGCGCGCGTGGCGCGGCGGAATCTGGAAGACGCCCTTAGGAATTCGGAACTTCCCCCGACGTGGCCGGCGCCAGGTTGATCGAGTTGATGCCGATCGAGTTGCGACCGCCGTTTCACCCATCCTCAGCGCGCTGAGGATGCTTCGCCGCACTGGTATCAGCAACGCTGATGCGCAATATCAGCGGCAACCCCTCGACTAACGCGATTGTCACGGATATACTCCGTATGCATGCAATCAGCCGCGTGATAGGGGTCGCGGTTCGCTATTGCACCACGTGACGTTTTACATAGCCGGAGGTTAGCCGAGTATGCTGACACACACCGATTCTTCCGTCGCCGCAATTGCCGGCGCAACGGTCGAAGTCAAGAACACCACAACGCAGATCGCAATAATTTTCAGCCTGCTGCTTGCATTGCTTGCGCTGCCGAGCCTGGTATATGGACAGGGAGCAAACGCGACGCTGTTAGGCACCGTGACCGATGCATCAGGGGCGGTTGTGCCCAACGCGTCGGTACAAGTGACGAATGTTGCTACAGGCGTCAGGCAGACGATGAAGACCGATTCGCAGGGCCGCTACACGGTGGTGGATTTGATCGTGGGCACCTATGAAGTGCAGGCATCGGCCCCGGGATTTCAGACCGTAGTCCGCACGGGTATAACGCCCACCGTCGGCAGCCAGATGGTCGTGGACGTTGCGCTTTCGCCCGGCCAGCAGCAGCAAACGGTCACCGTCCAGGCAGAGGCCTCCCAGGTGGACGTCGTTTCGTCGACTCTTTCCTCGGTAGTCTCACAGCAACAAATTGCGGATCTGCCGTTGAACGGCCGGAATTTTACGGACCTCATAGCGATCGCGCCAGGAATTACAACCGGAAACGGCGTCGGAGCGCCAGCCGGCGGCGCGAACTTGCTGTACGGCCTGGAGGCTAACTTCAGCGTTTCCGGCGCAAGGTCGGAAGGCCAGGCGTATCTTCTGGACGACGTCGACATTCAGGGCTTCTGGGCCCACGGGTCGGGTTCGGGCGTCTTGGGCACTACTCTCGGCATTGAGGCCATTGCCGAATTCTCGGTACTCACCAACACTTACAGCGCTCAATTCGGCGGCAATGGAGCGGTGGTGAATACGGCCAGCAAATCCGGCACCAACAGTTTTCACGGCTCCTTGTACGAATACTTCCGCAACAGCGCCCTGGACGCGCGCAACTTCTACGACCCTTCGCAAATACCTGCCTACCGCCAGAATCAGTTTGGCGGCAGCATTGGAGGGCCCATCAAGAAGGACAAGCTGTTCTTCTTCTTCAACGACGAGGAGTTGAGGAAGGCGCAGGGCGAAACGGTCCCCTCCTTTATCCCCGACGCCAATGTCCACAAGGGTCTGGTGCCGTGCAGCGCGGCTCCGAATCTCCCGTGCGTGGGCGGATTGGCGAACGTCGGGGTCAGTGCAGCGGCGGCGCCGATCTTGGCTCTTTATCCCGCCACAACCGCGGTATCACCGACTGGCATCCTGGAGGTGCCGGAAGTTGCCAGCCAGGCCGGCGACGAGAATTACCTTTTGACGCGTATCGATTACATAAAAGACGAAAAGAATTCGTTCTTTGTGCGCTACGTGCACGACGGCGCCAGCACCGTTTTGCCGTTCCTTGGTTCGCCACTACCGCCCCGCTGGCCGGAACAGGGCATAACGGGCAACCACTTCGCGACAGTAGAGTGGCGGCGGTTGATTTCTCCAAACGTGGTGAACCTGGCGCGCTTCAGCTTCACGCGAACCAAGGAGGCCGACAATCAAGTGAATCTGGATCCGGCGCCCGCGCTCAATTTCTACAGCGGGCACCAAAACGGCGGAGTCTCCGTCACCGGGTTTTCCCTGCTCGGCACCAGTATTTTCGCTCCGCTGTCCCAAGTGCAAAACAAATTCCCTGTGGCCGACGACCTGATCTGGAACAAGGGGTCTCATAGCTTCAAGTTTGGGGGATTATTCAGCCGGGTGCAGAGCAACTTCACGCAAGACGGATGGTGGGGCGGCTCCTATACCTTTCCCAGCATCGCTAGTTTTCTCGGAGGGAATCCGATCCTCTTCATTGGACCCATCCCCCCGTACACGCAATCCACTCGCGACTTCCGCGAAATTGAGGTTGACGGATACGCTCAGGATGAGTGGAAGGCGACCTCCAGGTTGACGATCAACGTCGGCGTCCGGTATGAGTTCATCACCAATCCTACAACCAACCTGCAACCACTCAATGCCATACTCAATCCTCCGTTTGGAACCTTCGTTCCTGTCAAGCACGTTTTCGCGTCAAACCCCTCGACCAGGAACTGGGACCCGCGAATCGGCTTAGCGTTTGACCCATTTAAAGATCACAAGACCTCGATTCGCATAGGCGCCGGAATTTTCTACGATCCCATTCGCGCCCGCACCTACGCTTCCGGTTATTACTTCAATAAGCCGTACGAGCTGGCCTTCGAGTTCTTCCCCCCTTCCCGAACCCGTTCGCGACCGGCTACTCAACTCCGTCCGAAATCGTTGGCATCGATTACAACATCCACGATACGCCACATATGTACCAGTGGAATTTCAATATCCAGCACGAATTGTTTGAATCCACTGTTTTGACGGTGGGCTATGTCGGCTCGCGGGGCCTGCACTTGTATGAGGGCCGCGACATTAATCCCGTGGTGCCTGACATCGTGAACGGCGTCCCATATTTCGGCTCTTTATCGCCGACTGGAGCGATCGTTAGTAATCCGCGTGAGAATCCCGCCGCGGGCTCTCTCAGCAGCGAAGCTCCAGTGGGGGATTCGCATTATAACTCTCTGCAGGTGGGCCTGAACCGGCGCTTCTCGCACAACCTACAAGGCCAGGTTTCCTACACCTGGTCCAAATGTATCGACAACACCTCAGGCACCTCCGGTCTGGAGGGCGGCGCGCCCTGGGTCGATCCGCTGGCCGGCAACTACGACGAAGGCCGCTGCCAGTTTGACCGGTCGCAATTTCTGAAGATCGGCGGCATCTACTCATTTCCCTTTAAAGGCAACGTGCTGGTAAGCGGATGGCAACTGAGCGGCAACTTTACGTACTCGAGCGGCGCGCCGTGGAACGTAGTGATCCCGTGGGATCAAGCCGGAAACGGACAAACCGGCCAAGAGCGGCCCAACATCGTTTCGGGCGTCAACCCGATCACCGGCAATGTCAACGCTTACGCCAACGTGAATGCCTTCACGGTGCCCACGGTAGGTACGCTCGGCGATCTTCAGCGAGACTATCTATCGGGCCCGGGTCTCGCAGATATCGACTTTGCGTTGCTGAAGGACACGAGGATTCACGAAAACGTCCGCCTTCAGTTCCGCGCCGAGTTCTTCAACGTTGTCAACCATCCAAATTTCGGGTTGCCTAACCCCGACGCCTTCTCGGAGGGCCCGGCGGGTACCGGCATCCCCAATCCGACGTTTGGGCAGATCACATACACCACAACTTCTTCGCGGCAGATCCAGTTTGCCCTAAAGTTGTTGTTCTAAGACGCGCTACGCGCGGCGCCAGATCCAGCTCACGCTTAAACTGATCTTTTGATTCCCAGCGGGCTCGGCACGGTTACGTCGAGCCCGGCCGACCCTGCCATGCAGATGCCTCTCAGGGCGATGTATTCCTCGTAGCATGGCCCGCATTGGATCGCATGCCGCCAGCGGGGGTTCCCGCGCAGATCCTCACGCCGCACAACGCGCTCCGCAAGGTCGCGTAGAGCTTCCGGGCCTGGGCAACCCTTTCGCCCTGGATTTGGGTATTCGGCCGAGACCGCCCGGCGGTATTCGAGCTGGAGCCTGTTCCAACGCTCCTCGGACATTCTCGCCACCCGTGTCCGTTTCGTCCCGCGTTGGGCGGTTACCGGCTGCGCGTTTCGGTCCTGCTCCATAGTTCGCTACCTGCGGACTCAGCTCCAAAATGCCTACAGACTTCGACTATACTTTCTGACCCGTTCGCCAACCCTCGGCGTAGGTGGTGCGAACCACTTCCGAGTAAGGAGCGGGGCTGACAACGACCCGGATTTTCGTTTGCTTGTGGCGTTCCACCGTCGTCTTGCCGGACCCGCCGCCCTCTTCGCCCCAGATCAGTGTGACCTCGTGCCCGATCTCGATATCGGGGTCGACGATGCCGAGCGACAACATGGCCCGCTCATTGAAACTGTAGCCGCTGAACATCGACAGGCCGACCATCTTTCAGCCGTGCATCACCTTGTCATAGGTTGCCGAAGTATAATTCGCATTCGGAAAATCGATGTACTTGTAGTTGTCCCGCTCGAACATCGAAAGAAATACCTTGCCGAGGTCCTCTTTGTTCCAGGCGTACGTCACCTTCCTGCGGTGCGGCTTGTCGGCTATCTTCTTCAGAGCTTCGGACCCTATGAAGTCATGGTCGAACTTGACGAATGACCCGTAGCCCATCTCGTAGGGCGTTACATAGTAGTCTTCAATGTTGTTGGAATAAAAACTTCCACCCAGAGAACCGCCCTGGCCTTCATAGCTTGAGGCAGGCAGCCACTGCCGGTAGGGCTTCATCTTTTCTCCGGTATAGACGGCCGGCAGCGGAGACGGAATCCAGCCTGATTCGAGCGCATTGCTGGAGTAAGCTCTGGCCCCGACCTGCGCCAGGCCAAAATCCTTACCGGCCTCGAGGATCGCGGCGCGAACCTCCTCGCCTTCCTCGTAAGGCCCCCAAACTTCCAGACCCGGTGCGCCCGCCATGCCATGGCGCAACGCCGCTACCGTGCGTCCCGCGATCTTGATGACGCCCACATTGAAGAACTTGATGTCCTGATAAGGCCCGCCGTTTAATTTCTCGATGACCTGCTGCGCTTTCGGTCCTTGAATCTGATAGCGGTAGTGCTTTCGAACCACCCGCTTCCCGCCCGGGCGAGAGGGCGATCGATCGTCTTTTTCGGTAGTGACATCGTACCCGCCGGTCTCGGCGTGAAACTGGATCCAATTCGCGGCTGGAGCGCGTCCGACGAATGTGAACTTGTTCTCCTCGGGATGAAACAGAATGCCGTCGCCGATCACATAGCCGTCGTAGCTGCAGGGAGCGAACTGCTTGGCTTTGTTCGTCGGGAAACTGGCGAAACTGTTGGTTCCAAGATGCGAGAGCAGCTTGAGAGCGCCGGGGCCCTCCACATATTGCTCCACCATGTGATGCGACTGATCGAAAATAACGCAGGTCTCCCGCCAGGCGCGTTGCTCGTCGCGCCAGTTCGTAAACTCAGAGGGGACCACCGGATAGATGTAAGCTCCCACTTTTGAATTGCGGAGCATGTCTGCCGGATTCCCGGCGGCCTGCAGTAAGTCTTCGAAAGATTCGTTACCCACTCTAATGTCTCCTGTTAAGATTCCATGCGACTTTATTCATAAATAGGCGCGATCCATCTCTGGGTTACGCGCGTTGACTGACGCTGTCCTTGACCCAAGTATCATTCCTAATGATTTCCCCTATTCTCCGCTGCACGCCCGGGTCCATATCGCCGGCGGACAAACCCTTATCCAGAAATAGCTCGGCTATCACCGCTCGCAGCCACTTACTTGCCGGGTCGTGCGTATAACGCTCGTGCCAATGTTGCATTACGTAATAGGGAGGAAGGGCGAAGGGGAGCGGCAGAAGCTTGATGCGCCCGGCACTGGCGATCAGTTTCCCGAGTTGTTCGGGAACAATGGCCAGGCAATCGGCGCCGGTTATCATGCTCGATATCCCAAAGCACCCCGGCAGGCGCAGTCGCACCTTGCGGCGGATTCGATTGGTCTCCAGCGCTTTCTCTACCACCTCGATGCCGCTGCCGGGCATGGTAAGCACCACCTGGGGCTCTTTCTCGAATTGTTCCAAACTCAGGCTCTGCTCGATTCGTGAATGATTCGCGCGCACGGCACAAACGAAGCGGTCCTTAAATAGCCTCTGCTGGCAAAATCCCGAACCGGTGGCCGGCATGTACCCTACTGCTAAATCCAGGCGTCCGGCGTGCAGCAGGCGCGGAGTCTCCTCCGATATGTCCTGTAGTTCAATGCCGACGCCCCGAGCTGTGGCGTGCAAGCGCTTCATCAGCGCCGGCAGTATAGTGACTCTGGTGATGTCGGTAGCGCCGAGGCGGAACGCGCGTTCCGACGTGGACGGGTGGAAGGCGATGCGGTGCACCAGCGCGGTCTCGAGCAAGCCCTCCGCTTTCTCCAGCAGCTCGATCAGCTCGCTCATTTGCGGCGTCGGCTCCATGCCGTCGGGAGTCCTGACAAAGAGCGGGTCTTTGAAGTGCTTTCTGAGCCGGGCAAGACTCATACTGACGGCCGACTGGCTCAGCTCCAGGTTTTCAGCGGCCTGTGAAACGCTGCGTGTCTTGTTGAGTTCGTTGACTATCGTGAGGAGCCTGAGGTCGATATTCGTCATCTTCCGCCGCTTCATCGGGCCCTGTCGCCATGCATGCATTTCATGCCTTGATTGCATGCACGGGATCAAGTCTATCTCTTGGGTATTGGGCTTGTCAAACATCATCTGCTCGCAGTCCGGTGAACGCGGGAGCGAGTATGTGGCCACTCCGGGGCCTTAAGAAGCACAGGCCGCCAGGACTATAGTGCATGCATTCCCATAGGAATTTGTGATGGGGCGGATCAAATACGCTGGAACGCTATTCTTTCGCGCCAGCGCCCTTGCAAACATCCGTGATGCAGATGGAAGCGTTGGCCGGCGGCGGAACGGGAATGCCGCGCTCTTCCATAAGCATCTTCAGGAGCGCTTCCGCTTCAGGATGAGGGATGGCGGATTGCACGCCGACTCGAACCAAGCCGCGCGAGTAATCAATCGGCATCCAGGTGTGGCCTTCTAATGCGCCGGTGAAGGTATCGCGGCTGCCCTTGTCGCGGGCGTCCAATTTAGCCCCATGCTCGACGAGAAGACGAATCACGTCGGTGCGACCTTTGTGGGCCGCGCCATGCAGCGCCGTTCGCCCATCGCCGTCAGCGATGGTTGGATCAATGCCGAGATCAAGGCACATCTTTACCGCTTCCAGATTCTCAGCTTCGGACCACTCGAACGTCACGCCGTCCACCCAGCCGATGCCGGCTGCAACCATCAACGCAGTATCGCCGTTCGCGGTAGGCAACTTCGGATCCGCTCCGTGCTCCAGCAGCATCTTCATCACGGCCACGTCGCCGGATTGGGCAGCGCGCAGGAAGGGTGTAGCGCCGTCCTCGTAGAGCCACTGCATGGTGAAAATGGTTCGCGTTTCCGTGCTGTCGCCCTTGCAACGTTGCGGTGTCGATTCCACTCCGCAGATTCGCGCATTGACGTTAACGCCGTGGTCGAGCAGCAGCTTGATCAAGTCCAGATGATCCATGTCAGGCTGGCGCACCGGATAGTCGCCGCCTTCGATGTTCCGATTGTCGACGGCGATGTAAAGCGGTGTCCAGCCGCCATTGTTCGCGATGTTTGGATTGGCTCCATGCTGCAACAACCAAGCGGCCAGTCGATAGTGTTTGTTTTGGACGGCGGTCAGCAGCGGCGTCCATCCGTAGCGCGTGATTTGGTTCACGCCGGCGCCGGCCGCCACCAGAAGCTGCGCACATTCAAGAGAATCTTCCCGTGCCGCCAGCACGAGTGGGGTCAACCCGCCGCCCTTGGCATTTTTCGAGACGCCAAAAGCTGCCGCGATGGCCTCCGCGTCGGAGGCTGTGGTGTCCCGCACGCGACGAAAGGTCTTTTCTTGATCCGCGCGCCCCCTGATGGTCGGCGCCAGGTACGCTGTGCCGCCCTTGGAATCCGGGCTGGATGCAACACTGACATTGGCGCCATGCTCGATCAGCAGTTTTACCGCGTCCGTATGCTTCTGTTCCACGGCCCACATAAGAGCGGTAGTGCCGCGCAGGGACTCCTTGGCATTCACGTCGGCGCCGCGCTTGAGCAGAAGACTCAGGGCTTCGAGATTGCCATTCCTGGCTGCGAGCATCAGCGGGGTTTCGCCATTCCCTTCGCGCTCGTTCACACTCGCGCCGGCGTTGATGAGCTTCTCCAGCATGGCGGCGCTGCCACGCTGCGAGGCCAGTTGCATGGCCGTGGCGCCCTCGCGGTTTGGAATTTTCGGATTTGCGCCGGCCGCGATCAGCAGGTCGGCGAGTTCCAGATCATCGCGGTAAGCCGCCCATTGGAGCGCCGTGGCGCCATCCGCCTGCTGAGCATTGACATCGGCCTTCTTCTCTACGAGCAATCGAACAGCCGAGCGATCGCCGTTCATCGCTGCGTCCGCTACACGGCTGTCGATGGTCGAGGCTGATTGCGCAAGGCCTGCGCAGAGAATGAAAACTAGCGGCAACCGGCGTATTGCGTAATGCATAATCCAATCACCACAACTTCTTGGAGGCCAGGCGTGCGCCTTCCGCCAGGCTCTCAAACTTGGCCCACATCACGGTCGGGTGAACACGCTGAATCGCGTCGGATTGCGCGAATCCGCAGTCGCTTCCGGCGATCACGTTTTCGCGGCCCACTAATCCAGCGTAGCGGACAATCCGGTCGGCAACCAATTGGGGATGTTCCACCGTGACGGTATGGTGCGTGATCACGCCCGGAATCAGGATTTTTCCCGCAGGCAGCTTCTTGTTCTCCCAGATCCGCCATTCATGTTCGTGCCGGACGTTCGCCGCTTCAATGGAATAGGCTCCGGCCCGCACCTTGAGAATCAAATCCACGATTTCTTCGAGCGGTGCATCCGAGACATGCGGCACGTGCCAGCTTCCGAAGCACACGTGATATCGAACGCGGTCCTCCGGGATTCCCGTGAGCGCATGGTTCAGCGCCTCAATGCGCAAGTTGGCCCACTCGCGATATTTCTCCGGACTCTGCTGAACCAAATGGTCGTACATGTTGGCCAACACTGCATCGTCCACCTGGAGCAGCAGACCAGCGTCGTAAATGGCGCGATACTCTTCGCGGAGCGCATCCGCGATGGCGTAGACATAATCGTGTTCGTTTGGATAGTATTCGTTCACGCCGTCATAAGCCGTGCTGGCGGGCGCTACGGCCGTGAAGAAAGCTTCTTCTACTTTGACCTGCTTCAAAGCCGCTTTGAAATTCCCCAGTGCGCGGTCGATGGCGGAGTGATCCAGATAGCGGATAGGCCCGACGCACGCCTCAGTGATGGTCCCAGCCGCAAGCCGGGGAAAATCCTGGAAGATGGCTTCGGCGAACCGCTCCCGATCGCGGCCTAGCCACACCACCGGGCGCAATTGCTCAGGACGGATTTCGAAGCCGCTGATGCGCTTCAAAATGTAGTTCGACCAGCTTTGCTTTCCATACTCGCCGTCGCTGACAATGTCGATTCCAACTTCGGCTTGCTTGCGGACCACTGCCAGTGTCTGCTGAGTCAGTACGTTGTTGTACTGCGCCAAATCCTTTGGTTCTTCTCCGGGCGGCGCGAGCTCACGGAGCTCTTTCGGCCGCACCAGACTTCCGACGTGCGTGGTGAGGATACGATGTTCGCTATGTTTCATGAATTCCTCACTTCACGTAGTGCTGGAGGTCGCGTTCGCCTTCATTGCACTCGAACTCCATGATTTCCGCGCCCGCTGGTTGCGCGCGAATCGTGAACTTCATGGTCCAAGGCTTGGTATACACTTTGGGGTCGTCGAGAGTGGCTTCGTACTGGATGTTCTTGGGATTGATCATGGTGTAGCGCTCGACGACGTGGAGCTGGTCGCTATGAAAATTGGCGGCCATGTCGAGCCAGGTCTGGTCGTTGAAGCCGTTCACGTCCACCACCAGCGTGTCACCTTCCCAATGGCCAACCGAATCGCCCATCCAGGTGTTCAGTACATCGCGTCCTTTCGGATGTTGATGCGATCCGTCGGTATGAATGATGCGAATGCCATGCGGGTATTCGTACAGAAAAGCCACCACGCCAGGTTTTTGGATCACCTGCCAGGGAAACGGCGTGTAGACCGCGCGCGGCACGCCCGGCAAATGACAGTGCGCCTGAGGGTCGTTAGCCGCGTCTTTGAATAGTTCCGCTCTCTTCGCGAAAGCCCAAGTCTGGTAGGGAATTTTGTGGTCGGACGGATCTACGACCACGCCTTTTCCGGCTGGGATGCCGTAGACTGCCTCGTGATCTTCCACGTCAAACGGCGCGAGCGTATCGGCCAGCCACAGGCCGTCGAGGTCCGGCTTGCCGTCCGAGGTCCGCTTGAAGGGCGCGGGTTTATCGTCTTTCGGATCGTGCGGAAATCCGAATTGTGCCGTCGCCCATTGGGCCGTCGAACACATGCCTGCCCCCAGACACAATACTCGCGCGATTGCGAACGTTCTCAATGAAACCCCTAGGCCCGCACGGTCCTGGTCGTCTCGGGAGCGTGAATCGGTTCCAACTGCGCCAGCATTTCCTGCGTGCGATGTTCCCACCACGGCGGCAGATGAAGCTTCGATCCTAAATGAGCTTCGTCCTCGTCGCGGAGGAAGCCACCGGCCTGACTGCAAGAACATTCGACGAGAATGCCGCCGGGAGAGCGCGTATACATCGAATAGAAGTAGTAGCGATCCTTAATGTCGGAGGCGTCGGTGAATCCGAGTTCCTCGTAAATAGCCTTCTGTTCTTCCAGTTCTTCGTGGCTGTTCACGGCCAAGGCAACGTGATGCACCGTGCCGGCTCCGAAGCCCCAGCTTCCAGCCGCGCGATCGGGATCGTGTTCAAAGATCAAAGTCTTTCCTGGACCGCCGCTGCCCACTTCGAAGCGGTGAAACTTGCCTTCGTGCCCGGTCTTGCGGAAGCCCAGAGCTTCCGTGAAGAAGCGCTCGCTTTCCGCTACCTCTCGCATCGACAGGACCGTAGCATAGAAGCCGTGCAGCGACTCACCTGCGCCGATCTCTTCCGTTATCCAACCCTGCCGGTTATCGTTCGCGTCTTCGATGATTTCGAACGCCAGTCCGGCGGGATGTTGGAATCGGATATATTTTTGACCGAAGCGCTCCTGAATGCCTGCGTGCTCAATCTTGTGCTTATCGAAGTGGCCTTTCCAAAAAGGCAGAGAGCCTTTCGGCGCCGAATATGCGGTGGCGCGAATCTGGCCCGAGCCTTGACGTCCGGTCTTCTGGCCATAGGGAAAGGTGGTCATCACCGAGCCCGGCTCCGCTTTCGCATTCGCGTAGTACAGATGGTAGACCGGGATGGTGCCGTCCATGAGAACGGTCTGCTTCACCATTCGCAGACCCACGATCTGCGTGAAAAAATCAATATCCTGTTGGGCTCCGCCGGCACACGCGGTGATATGGTGGATACCCGATACGTTGTACTTCATTATTCATCTCCAATCGTTCTAAATCCATCCAGAAGCATGACCGCTGCCTCCGGGAAAGTCGATAGTGTCAACATGATAGTTATCATCAATCCGAGTGATGTTCCGGCGCGGCCTGTTTCGCCAGCGTCTGGACCCGTCGCGAGCATACCACCTGGCCCGATCGCATATACGATTCGTGATTTTTCTCCAGATCGGGGATCTCGTAAACATAATTTGCCATCAGCCCAGCGGATTGCTGGATGCCCGCCGGCGACGTGTCGGCGAGCCAATTGATTCTATCCAGCCGCGCACCATTCTTCAAATGGAAGCGAGCCACCGAATCCAGCGGTTCCTCTCCGCGTTTCTCGTGCACCAGATAGTGGGCGCACAGCGGGACCAGGGTCCGCTTCATTTGCGCATCCAACTTGCCTGACGCCAGTTCGCGGCCTGAGCCGGCCAGCCACTTTCGAAAACCCGGTATAGGTGAAAGCGTCGCGAAGGTGCGGATTCGCGGCAAGCTCTTCTTGAGATCCTCGACCACTTGTTTGATGAGCAGGCTGCCGAACGGAACGCCGCGCAGCCCTTCCTGGCAGTTGGTGATGGAGTAAAAGATAGCGCTATCGGCTGCCTGGGGGTCGCTCACGGCCGAGTCTGGATCGAGCAATGGCTGCACGCGATCGCTCATTCCCCGCGTCAGCGCCACCTCCATAAAGATCAGCGGCTCCTCGGCCAAAGCGGAATGAAAGAACGCATAGCAGCGCCGGTCCGCTTCCAGGCGGCGGCGAAGATCGTGCCATCCCTGGATCTGATGCACGGCCTCGTAATCGATCAGCTTTTGCAGGATTGCCGCCGGCGAGCGCCAGTCGATTCGCTGCAGCGTTAAGAATCCGCGGTTGAACCACGAGGTCAGCAAATGAGCGAGATCGGCGGCCAAAGTCCCCAGGTCGGCTCCGCCATCTATCTCACGCAGCACCTGGCTTCGCATTTGGACCAACGCGCGCGTGCCCTCGGGCGCCAGATTCAGCCTCCGAAATAGCTCCTGCCGAGGCGGTTCCACAACGCGCTGCAAGCGGAGCAGGTTATCCGAAGACGGATTTTTGCGATAGGCGTCGGCGGCGGCGCCCACCTCGTCCGGGTTGGGGGAAAAGTCCCGGTTCAGAATATCGAAAAAAGCTCTCCGGGCCGGCTGGTCCAGGCTTTGATAGATCCCCAGAGCTTCGGTTGCTATGTGAGCGCCGGTGACCGCACCGCGCTCAGACAAGAGGGTGCGGCAAAGTGAAGCCAGTTTGCGAATCGATCGGATGCCGCCGCTCGGCACGGGAATACCCGACCGCCCGCTCAGCCCCAAGATTCGCGCCAGTCCCACTTGCTTACTTCTGATCTTTCTTATTTCTGATCCGGGGTGCTGTTTGGAGTGCCGGCGAAAAGGCTTCGTCCGTCTGGAAACTTTACGGTGCGCGCGGCCGCGGTGTGCGATCCGTCCTTCGCTAAGAAGGCTTCCACGGTCACCGCATCCCCGGCTTTGAGGTCATCCTTCCGCCAGCCCATGCGGTAAAGTACGTTGGGTGCACCGGTTTCGATACCCCAATTGACCACGGCGCCATCGTCGCCTTTCACATCCAAATATATATAGGCGTGCGGATTCACCCAATCCATTTTGCTGACGACGCCGGTGAGTTTGATCTGCTTGTTCCCGTCAAATTCGGCCGCGAACGAATGGTGGGCGAAAACAGGAACGGTGGCGGCGACGAGCCCCAACGCCATGGTCAGGCTGCCAAAGATTGTGGTCTTCAACTTCGATTCTCCGGAGGGTCAGCCTCCAACTAATATTGTCACGCGCTTCACTGAGTTTGGAACCATTATCACGGCAAGTGATTTCAGCCATCTGTTCCTGAGTTTGACTGCCAGACCCGGCAGGAATGCGGCAAACTCAATATGCTGTAGGAGAGAACTATATTCATGAAGCTTAGTACCGATCGCATCCTTACTACACACGTCGGCAGCCTGCCCCGCCCGCAGGAGGTTGTCGATTACCTTTTCGCGCAAGATCGCGGCGAAAACTACGATCCCGTGAAGTTCGACCAAGTCATCCGGTCGGGCGTGCTGGATGCATTGCGCAAGCAAGTAGAGGCTGGCGTCGACGTGGTGAGCGACGGAGAGATGGGAAAGATCAGTTACGCCACCTACATCCGCCATCGGCTGACCGGATTCGAGGGCGATTCCGCGCGCCCGACGCCCCAGGATCTCGATGATTTTCCCGGCTACCGCGATCGGCTGGTTTCCGTCGGAGCATCGGCCACATATCAGCGGCCGGTCTGCAAGGGTCCCATCGCGGTGAAAAATCTGGAACCGCTGAAGAACGACATTGCTCGAATGAAAGACGGCCTGGCGCAAGTCAAAGCTACCGAAGGCTTCATGAACGCCGTTTCGCCAGGGACCATCGCCGTCTTCCAACCCAACGAATATTATCCGACGCACGCCGCCTACATGCAGGCCTTGGCGGACGCCATGCGATCGGAGTATGAAACCATCGTCAATTCGGGATTGCTGTTGCAGGTGGATTGCCCGGATTTGGCCATGGGGCGGCACAGCAGATTTCGCGACATGACCGACGATGAGTTTTTACGAGCCGCGGCGGTTCAGGTGGAAGCTTTGAATCACGCGCTGGCAAATGTTCCTTCGGACCGGGTTCGCATGCACGTCTGCTGGGGTAACTATCAGGGCCCTCACACTCGCGATCTACCTTTGGCGAAAATTCTTCCCATCGTCCTCAACGCCAAGCCCCAGGCGCTGCTTCTGGAGGGAGCGAATCCTCGCCACGAGCACGAATGGGAGATATGGTCTTCGCAAAAGCTTCCGGGGGACAAGATCCTGGTTCCGGGAATTATCGCGTCGAGTGCCAACTATGTCGAGCATCCCGAATTAGTCTCGCAACGCATCATTCGCTATGCCGGCTTGGTGGGGCGCGAGCGCGTTATTGCCGGCACCGATTGCGGTTTCGGGACTTTCGCGGGTTTCGGTCCGGTGTTCCCCGACTTTTGTTGGCTGAAACTTCGTGCGCTCTCTGACGGAGCACGGCTGGCCTCACAAAAACTGTGGGGCAAAGTTAGTTCCGCGGCCTAAATCGACAGCGGCGCGTTCGAAAAATCATATTCCGGTTTCCAAAACCCACATATCAGTAGGAATGATTGGGTATATCAGCCCATCAATCTGGTCAATACTTCCGAACTGTTGTATGTTTCATTAGCGTTGTCTTTCATAGCTTCCAAGGGTTAGTACAAAGTCTGTACGAAAAGGGGCACCAACGATGAAGGGTTTTCGGAACCATGCAGTTCTGTTCCTAAGCGGTTTGTTTTGTTTCTATGCCGCAGTAACTCCCACGTATGTTATTCGGACAGGCCCACCGCGTCCATCTCGGGCCGCATCACAGACGCTTCCGGCGCTGCGGTGCCCGGAGCGACGGTCACCATCAAGAATACAGCGACGTCGGCCACGCAAACCGTCAACACCGATGAACAGGGCCGCTATGCGTTCCGGACCTGCCCATCGGTCCTTACGACCTCACCGTATCCAAGAGCGGCTTCCAGAACCTGGCCCGCACCGGCTTGCCCTCACCGTCGGCGCATCGCCGGTGTGGACTTCCAGTTGACCGTCGGACAGGCCAGTGAAACGGTGAGCGTTAATCGCCGAGGTCGGTCGCAGGTGGAAACCACCACCGCCGCAGTCTCTTCGCTGGTCAATCAGACCCAGATGCGCGAGCTGCCTTTGAATGGCCGCGACTGGGAACAGCTGATTCTGCTCGCGCCTGGCGTTCTGAGTTATCCGCAGGGCGGATCGAGCGCGCTGACCTCGGTCGCCAATGCGTATTCCATTTCCGGTACCCGTCCTGAAGGCTACGCCAATACGCTCGATGGCGAAGACATGCTGAACTGGTGGCAGCGCAACGCCGGAGGCGACGTAACCGGCACGACGCTCGGTATCGACGCGATTGCGGAGTTTCAGACGCTGACCGGCACGTACAGCGCGCAGTATGCGGGCAACGGCGGCGCCATCATCGGCGTCACCAAATCGGGCACCAACGATTTTCACGGCTCGGTCTATGAATTCTTCCGTAACAGCGCCCTCGATAGCCGCGGCTTTTTCGATGGCGCTTCCGTGCCTGAGTTCCGCAGAAACCAGTACGGCGGCACCATTGGCGGCCCGATCAAGAAGAACAAGGTCTTTTTCTTCGCCAACTACGAGGGAATTCGGCAGTTGCTGGATACCACCGCTGTGAATGACGTGCCGGGTCCAAACTTTGTCAAGGACAACTGCAGCGCTCCGTGTGTGGTGAATCCGGCTTCGGCCGCGATGCTGGCCCTTTACCCGAAGCCCAACGGAGGGCTCCTTGCTGGCACCAACGGCGACGTCGCCATCTACAACTTTGTAGGGGTGCAAACCACCCCCGAGGATTTCGGCGTAGCCCGCGTCGATTGGGTTATTTCCGACAAAGACGCGTTCTTCGCACGCTACGAGGCCGATTTTGGCCAGCGCACCACGAACACCGGCCTCGGTCTTTGGCCGCTCTATGACACCACCCACAACCAGTTCCTTACGCTCGGCGAACGTCATATCTTCTCGCCTACTTTGATCAACCAGTTCACCGCGTCTTACTCGCGGCCCTGGACATCGGAAACCCAGGGGGGCGACAACCCGGCGCTACAGCTTTTTACTCCGGCGCGCGAGGACGCTGACTGTGGCTGTTCCGAACCTTACCTCGCTGGGGGACAACTTCGTGAACCCCTTCCGGTATCTTCAGAACAAGTTTACGGAAAAGGATGACCTGACCTGGGTCAAGGGTTCCCACACGATGCACATCGGCGGCATGTTCCAGCGGCAGCAGCTCAATCCTTATGTCCTGGTCTTCTGGAATGGATTCTACGTATTCACCGGCGGGCTCGGTGGATGTCCGGCGGGGACCGCCGATCAATGCTTCCTGACGGGCGATCCATTGCTGTTTGAGGGCGCGCCGAACGGCGGAACCAACAGCTATCGGGCCGAGCGTTACGATGCCGTCCAGCCCTATTTTCAGGATGACTGGAAAGTCAGCAAGAACCTGACCGATCAATTTTGGCCTGCGCTATGACTGGGAAACCAACCCCGATCGAGATCCACAACCAATTCACCAACGTGGTGGGTCCGCCCTTCGCACCCAATTTCGTGAGCGTCCCGCACGCTTACGCTAATAATCCCTCCAACAAGAACTTTGACCCGCGGGTCGGCTTGGCATGGGATATCTTCGGCGACCACAAGACTGCTCTGCGCGCCGGTTTCGGGATTTTCCACGACCCGTACACGACCTACGCTTTCTCGTCTGCCTATGTGTCGAGCCCGCCGTATGACACCCAGATCCAGTTTTTCTTCGGTGGAGACCCGAGCTGGCCGTACCCCTTTGTCGGCGGCGGCGCGGCTCCGTCATATAGCCAGACAACCGGGACGTATTACGGAACGAACACCACTCCGTATTCGTTGGAATACACGCTCAGCATCCAGCGTGAACTTCCCTGGAACAACCTGTTCACGGTCGGCTATCAAGGGACGCGCGGCGTTCACCTGCTGGCGTTCCACGATTTCAACGCGCCGATTCCGACGGTGATCAATGGTGTGGATTATTTTGTCTAACCCCGCCACCAATGTCGGGAATCCGCGGCCCGTTCCCGCCCTCGGTTCCCAGGATATGACCGACCCTAGCAGCTACTCCTCTTACAACGCGCTGCAGGTCGGGCTAACGCACAGAGCGTCCGCGAATCTGGTCTACCAGTTCTCTTACACCTATTCGCACTGCATCGACAGCGCGTACACGTATGGCGGTCTGGGTTTCAACAACGTGTCCTCCGCCATCACCAATCCCTACGACTTGGAACGCGGACAAAGGCAACTGCAGCTTCGATCTTCGCCAAAATATCTCGTTCAACGCCGTTTACATGTTCCCCTTCAAGGGCAACCGGCTTCAAGGAAGGCTGGCAGTTGAGCGGAGTTACATCGTGGCACACCGGCACGAATTTCTCGCTGGGCGAAGGCGACCAGGCCAATCTGGGGAACACCTTCGACACCGAGCGCCCGAACTACACGCCCAACGCACCCGGATGTAATAACAATCTCTACGCGAACCAGAGCCCGACTCAGTGGTTTAATGAAAGCTGCTTTCAGGCCTCGACCTACGGCACGGTCGGCAATGCCGGGAGGAACATCATGCAAGGGCCGGGCTATGCGGAGACCGACATTAGCTTGACCAAGAACACGAGGATCAACGAACGGATGACACTTCAGTTCAGGGCCGAGATCTTTAACATCTTCAACCATCCCAACTTCTCGGTCCCGAGCGGGACGATCATCAACGCGGGCGTGAACAACGTCGGCCCGACTACTTCCTACAGCGCCGAGGGCGCTCAGATCACTTCACAGGTAGGAAGCGGTGGCCTCCCCGATGTGGCCCGTCAGACGCAGTTCAGTCTGAAGCTGATGTTCTAGGCAGTCTTCAGGTAAATCAGAAGGCTCGGAGGGTAACACCTCTGAGCCTTTTTTGTTATGCTCCGGACGTAATGGCAAACCACAAAATTGCGACCGTGGCTTTGCCGCTGGCTATCCTTGCCGTCACCGGATGTGTTCGTCGCGACGGCCGCAATTCGGACTGTAAATGGCCGGGAGAACCAAATGCGAGGCGGCTCCGAGGCGACCAGCCTGGCGATATGAGACATCTTCGCGGTGACATCGAATTCGCCGAAGAACTTGCGATTGAACACATGGATGCCCGCCGGGGCCGGCGCTCCGGTGCATCTAAGCGGCCGCAATCGGATTCCAAAGATCTGAACACTTGCCTGGCCACGCTCCTGCAGCAGATCGCGAAATCGCACGGTGTTTCACGAACCGAGATCATCGAAAATTTCGGCCGCCGCAGCGTCCCCATTGCTATCGGAGAGCTACTGCCGTTTGTGCCGCTCTACTTGTTCTTGTCAGTCCTCCTGGTCAACAAGGTGATCCACCGTTATCCGCCGCAGGATGATTTGGCCGTCTGGCTCGTCATGATCCTCCTGTCTTCGCTGGCTGCCGGAATTGGCGGAGCCTTATTGGGAAAACAGTGGCGGATCTCATCGAGGCGATCCGCGTTGGTAATGGACATATGAGTTATCGCGCGGACCGTCTACCATGGGCTCACTACCAAGCCAGTCTGTTCGGTCTCTGTTTTGCGCTGTTTTGGGTTATTGCAGCAGTCCGATTCGTGCGCGCTGGGCGAAAACGACCGGCCAGCGGGCGCTTGGCACTCGGGCTGAGTTGAGTAGCTGGGTTGACTGCCCGTACTATTGGATTTACTCTGAAATCGTTGGAGGCATTATGATTCGCGCGACCGCGCTCGTCGGCGTCTCGGTGGTTGCCGCATTTTTTTGCGCCGGCCGGATCGCGACCGCCGATACTTACCCGGTAATCGTGATCGGCACAGTGACCATGGAGGACGGTTCACCGCCTCCATTTTCAGTTGCCATCGAGCGAGTCTGCACCCCAAATTACGGTGACGCGCCAGGCCCGGTGACAAACAAAAAGGGAGAGTGGATCTGGCGAATGGAAGTGGATGCTTTCGCCGCGCGCTCCTGCGTATTCCGCGCATCGCATACCGGATACGCTTCGACGACTATCGACGCTTCTAATCTGAACCTCGCAATGCACGATACCACGCTGAAGGTTGCCCCAATAGTCATCGCCGCTCTTACCCCCGATCCCTACACCATCCACCAAGCCGAGGATATTCCCCGGCACGCCAAAGGCTCCTTTGAGAAAGCTATGAAGGCTATCGATGCTCGCAATTATGACGAGGCTATACGCGACCTCCAGGAGTCGGTGGAGGCGGTACCGAAGTTCGCCGACGGCTGGCATGCTATGGGAGTGGTGTACGACACGACGGGAAAGTTGCCTGAGGCGCGGGCCGCCTACAATCATGCGATTGAAGCCGATCCCAAAGAAATGCCTTCCTATGTGACGTTGGCTCGTCTGTGCGTCAAGACCAAGGACTGGCAGTGCGCGATCGAGAACTCCGACACTCTGATTAAGTTGGATGGCAGGCACATCTACCCGGAGATTTACCTGCATCGCGCGGTGGCTCAATATGAGCTGAAGAATCTTCCAGCCGCCGAGGAGAGCGCTCAGGAAGCCATCCGGCTGGATACGAAGCATAAATGGCCGCGCGCGGAGTACATTCTGGGCCGGGTGCTGGAAGCCAAGGGCGACATCAACGGCGCCCGCGACCATATGAAAACCTACCTCGAACTGCAGCCGACCGCCAAAGACGCCGAAGATGTGCAGACGCACATGCTGGCCTTGGGCAAGCCGGAAAAAGAAGCGACGGAACCGGAACTCGAGCCGCTACAGTAAGGTTACGGAATTACGACCGACCCATTCAGCGCAGACATGACCTTGCCTTCAGAATCCCGCACCACCAGCCGCACGATGTAGCTGCCGCTGGCCACATCCAGATTCGTCTTCACCGTTATGCCAGCCTCGGGGAGCGCATCCAGCGTCTGGTCCCTGAACTTCAAATCCACCACTTTTTGAGTGCCGATCACATATTTCCCATCCGGATCGAACACCCCTCCCACCACAGTCAACGTATCGTCGTTGCGGCCTTCGGCTTTCTTGTAGCGCAGGTGCTTGGCGTCGATACGAGCCATGATCGACAGCCTCGCCATGAGATTGCCGGTCTTGAAGTATTGGGTGTTCAACACCACCGGCAGTTCGCGGATCTCATCGCGCGAAAAAAACGCTTCCCTGAGTTCTTCCTTCGCCTGCTCGGCTGGATCTTCCAGATGGTTGCGCTCGAAGTACCCCCGGCGCGCCTGCATCTGAAGTCCGGCGTCGTTCCTCAGCACGATTTTCAGTTTGTGATAGCTGCCGTCGAGCTTTATGTTCTGCGGCGCGAATCCCAGGACGTAAATGTATTCCGGCTGCGTCGCAACCAACTTCAGTCCTGCGGCGAAATCGTTGTTGTCGTGGAAGAACGCGCCTCCGGTGTCCTGGGCCAACTCTTCCAGCACGTCCATATTGGCGAGAGCGGACTGGTGCTCATACTGCAACTTGATGTTCTGGGCGGACATGCTGAGGGCATCGCTGACATTCGGACCCAGGTTCTCTGCTTTGCCGCCCGGAGTGATTGAATAGAGGCCGCGGGCGTCCAGTGAACTGATAACCACATTGTTGCGTATGGCGTTATTGATCACGTCCATCTCATCGATTCGATGGTCGGTGACCAGGTAGAATCCCGGCGAAACCATAACGATGGTGCGGCTTCCGGGCATCGCCGACATCCGGCGGACCAGACCCTTCAAGATCAGCAGAGTGTTCCGTGTGTCCTGATAACCGACGTTGAGCGCCCGCTGCGCATATCCTCGTACCGGTCCCGCAATCTGAGCCTGAACAGCGGGGCCGGCTGTACTCGCGTTGCCCGGTTGGTTCGGAATCTGCCCTGGATTGCAGATCAGATATTCCGACTCGGCCGCGGTCAACGCCTGCTGATCGCTCGAGTTGATGATGAGGTCGGCCTGGAAGTAGCTGATATCGGGACAATCCGGCGGATCCGCGACCGGTATGGTCGGCCACGGCCTGATCTGATCCAGGGTTGCGTCCAGCTTCTCCCGATCGTCGGTGAAGTCGAGCGAAGTATGGCCGGATGTCGTATAAATAGCTGCGCGGGTCCCGGGCTCGAACGACTCCTTCAATGCACGCTTCGCCGCTTCGCGCGTTTGCCCCAGATCGCCGAAGCTCAGATGCATATCGTCAAAGAGCCACATGATGAAATGCCCGGCGATGGGTTGCGCGGCCGGGCCGGTAGCTTTCGCCTGGGGATTTCCACTAGGATCGGTTTCGATGGAGGTGTCGGGAAGAGTGGGCGGCGCCTCGGTCTTCTCGATGGAAAACTTCGATATCTCCTGAAGCTTGCCTTTGTCGAAGAGCTGGAAATCTTCCTTCTTCAGCGTGCCGACGGCGTGCCCCGCGCGGTCGCGAACTACAACGGGCACCAGCACCAGATTTACCGCGGTGCTGAAGGTGAGCGGCGCATCGCGCTGGGTCACCTCCGCGGTGGCCTGCGGTTGCTGCGCCGGACAGATCATAGACCGCACAGGCCGAAACGATCGGTATCAGTCGCAGAGAAGCCCGGCAACGCATGGCTAGATTCTATCTCAGCGGCCAGCGCCCGCGGACAGCGCCTCGCACGGCTGTCCCGTGCCTTCCTTGAGATTCACGATGGTGTCGATCGCAGCCTGCCTCCACGACTCGCATTCACCCGCTAGCCAATCAACCTGGATGCGATTCACCTCGGTATCCTTCCCTAGACCGAAATGAACCCGGGGGTCGTTGGCCGCCAGATAGCTCCCGTCGCCTCGCACCCAGCCTCTTACCGATGTGCCATCCTTCCGCACCAGCTCCACCACGCTGCCATATGCCGAACGATTGGTTTTCGTGCCCTCGAGATGCACCAGCAGCCAATGCCCGCGATTTCGCACGGTGTTCAACAGCAGACGCGCGGGGCCATTATTATTCGTCACCAGGATGTCCATTCCACCGTCGTTATTTACATCGCCGAACACCGCGGCCCGGCTGACCTCGGGGATCTGAAAAAGCGGACCGGCCGACGCCGTAATATCCTGAAACGCTTTCCCCTTGCCCATGTTTTTCAGCAATAGCTTCTTTTCGCGGTAGGGAAACCTGTCCCCTGACCGCTCCATCGTCACGTTAACCGCGCCATTGGCGGTGAACAGGTCAAGCAGCCCCCGATTCTCTATATCGATCAAGCCCACGCCGAAACCCGTATAGGGCAGGGAAATGTGCGACAGCCCGCTTTGCTCGGTGGCGTCGATGAAATCCCCGTTCGGCTGCCGCTGGAACAGGGTGAATGCCTCAGTCGGAATATTGGTAATCACCAGGGCCTCGCCGCCGTCGCCGAAAATATCGCCCGACGCGATTCCCATGCCCGCTCGCGGCTTTCCGTCCGAAGCGTAGGCGAGTCCGCGTCTCGTAGCCTCCTCACGAAACACTCGATCGCTTTCCTTGGATTGCGGGCTTCTGCGCTGGTTGATCCAAAGATGATTCGCCGCCCCATCGTCGGCCACCAGAAAATCCGGATACCCGCTGGTGCCGAATGTCCCGGTCAGGATGCCCAGCCCAGGCCCCGGTTTCGCGCTTAGCCCCACTTCATCAGTGACGTTCTTGAATCGCCCCTGCCCGAGGTTGTGGTAAATCTCCGTGACCGTCCCCTTGAACGCCTGCGGCCCGCAATAATTCGGCGATCCCTGCGGCGTGTAACAAGGCCGGCTATAAAAGTCCAGATAATGAACCACCACTAGATCCAGCAGCCCGTCCTTGTCGTAGTCGATGAACGCGGCGCTCGACGACCATCCCGACGACGCCACTCCCGCTATTGCGGTCACATCCGTAAACGTGCCGTTGCCGTTATTGTGATACAGAACGTTGTGGCCGTAATTCGTGACATAAAGATCGATGTACCCATCGTTGTCGTAATCGCCCGCTGCCACGCCCATGCCTTTATCGGCCAGGCCCAGGCCCGACGATTCCGTCACGTCGGTGAACGACAGCTTCCCCGTTTCGTGCAGGTTATTGCGGAACAGGCGATTGCCCGGCTTCCATCCGGCCGGTAGCGGCACCAGCGGCGTGCCTTGCGGATAGGTTGGCGAGCCCTGGATCAGAAATACGTCCAGGTCGCCGTCATTATCGTAATCGATCAGGGCAGCGCCCGATCCCATTAGCTCCGGCATTAGGTAGTCTCCCGTGGCGCCGGAAAACTGCCAGAAGTCGAGCCCGGTCTGTTTGGCCAAGTCCTCAAAAGGGAACTTCTCCCTGTGAGAAGACGTGTATTTACAGGCGGATAGCGCGCACGACAAAATGAGCGCAATTCTACCCAGTATCACCGCTACACCCCCTATCACCCGGGGGCAAGCATATTACAAATTCCAAAAACTTTGTCAAATAATGTAAAAATTTGACAGAAATTTGATTTTGACGCTTTAATGACGCGAGTTAGACGGCACCACGACGCGAGGCTGAGCCGTGCTCTTCTAATCAGGAAAGTCGCGATAGAGTTTTAAGCAAGTTGGAACTGCGGCTCCGGAGCGGGAGGCGCTGGGATCGAATGTTACGCAAAGCTGACCTGTCTTCGTATCGAGTGCATAAGCTCCCTGCCACGCATCGCCTTTGACGCTTTCAGGCTGACTCGGTAGGGGGACGAACCGCTGGTAAGGGGCCTTAGGTTTTCCGCCGCATCCGCACAAGAATACGAAAACCGCGCACGCCGGGATGAACCACTTCGTCGGCGAGCTTTGCTCGTGCCGCTTTTTCTCTATCACGGGCCGATTGTAACGCATGACTCGTCAGTGACTCGACCCAGACGGCACTGCGACGCACGCCTGACCCGTGCCTTCTTTCAGATTCACGATTGCGTCCACCCGGGTCTGCTTCCACGACTCGCATTCCCCAGCCAGCCAATTAACCTGAATGCGATTCACTTCGGTATCTTTTCCTATACCGAAATGAACCCGGGGGTCGCTGGCAGCCAGGTAACTGCCATCCCCTCGAACCCAGCGCCGGACCGACGAGCCATCCTTGCGCACCACCTCCACCACGCTCCCATATCCCGAACGATTGGTTTTCGTGCCCTCCAGATGAACCAGCAGCCAATGTCCGCGGTTGGGCACGGTGTTCAGCAGGAGTCGCGCGGGGCCGTTATTGTTCGTCACCAGGATGTCGATTCCACCGTCGTTATTTACGTCGCCGAACGCCGCCGAGCGGCTCACCTCGGTGTCCGCCAGCGCCGGACCCGCTTGCGCCGTAATGTCTTCGAAGCCCTTCCCTTTGCCCATATTCCGCAGCAACAACTTGCGCTCGCGGTAGGGAAATGGGTCGCCCTTGGCATTCGACTTCAAATCGCCGGCCATGGATCTTACTCCGCCATCTGCGCTGAACATGTCCAATAACCCGTTATTGGTCATATCGAACAGTCCCACGCCAAATCCGGTATAGGGCAGGGAAATATGCGACAGTCCCGATTGCTCCGTGGCATCCACGAAATCGCCATTCGGCTGTCGTTGAAACAGCGTGAACGCCTCGGTCGGCAGGTTCGTCACGATGATGGATTCGCCGCCGTCGCCAAAAATATCGCCCGAAGCGATGCCCATGCCGGCCCGCGGCTTGCCGTCCGAAGCATAGGCCAGCCCGTGGGTGAGCCCCACTTCTTTGAATACTCTGCCGGTCTTCGATTGCGGGCTGCGCTGCTGATTGATCCAGAGATAATTCGCCGCGCCATCGTTGGCGACCATGAAACCGGGAAACCCATCGGAACCGAAATCTCCCGTGAGAATGCCGAGCCCGGGCCCCACTTTCGCGTTTAGACCCACCTCCTCCGTCACATTCTTGAACCGCCCGTTTCCGAGGTTGTGATACAACTCGGTGGCCGTCCCCTTGAAAGGCGAAGGACCGCAGTAATCAAGTCTGCCATCGAACATGTAGCAGGGCCGGCGATAGAAGTCGACATAGTGAACCACCGCAATGTCCAGCAGGCCGTCCCGGTCGTAATCGATGAAAGCCGCACTGGTCGACCATCCCGACGACGCCACCCCCGCCGTCGCGGTGACATCCGTGAAGGTGCCGTTTCCATTGTTGTGATACAGAATGTTGTGGCCGTAGTTGGTGACGTAGAGATCGACGTACCCGTCGTTGTCGTAATCGCCGGCTGCCACTCCCATGCCTTTATCGGCGTAGCCCACGCCGGCCGCTTCGGTGACATCGGTGAACGTCAGTTTGCCCGTTTCGGCGAGATTATTCCGGAACAGGCGGTTGCCCGGTTTCCAACCCGGCGGCGGAGGTACCAGCGGCTTGCCTTGAGGCGCAGTCGGATACCCTTGGACCAGATAAACGTCCATATCGCCGTCGTTATCGTAGTCGACCAGCGCAGCGCCCGATCCAACCATTTCGGGAAGAAGCATCTCGCCCGTGGCGCCGGAAAATTGCCAGAAGTCGATCCCGACTTTTTGTGAGACATCTTCGAAGGGGAATGATTGGTGAGAAGAGGATGTCTTGCAGGCGAACAACCCGGCGAACAACAATACCAGTAAACACACTACGACTAAAAACCCGTTCCGATGCGCCATTGCAGGGCATGATATCATGTCGGTATTTTCATGAGGCGGGGAATCACGCGGGGAATCGCCTCCGTAATACTAGTGGCGTTGTTGGAGTTGTCGTGCGCGAAATCCGTGCCGCCCGTCCCGGCCATCCCGGTCGACGGTCTGGATGCGGACGTAAAGAACGCCATAGTGAAAGCTCGCGATGAAGCCGTCGCCCAGCCGAAAAGCGCCCAGGCCTCCGGGAATCTCGGGATGGTCCTGGAAGCTCACACTCTTTATCAACCCGCGGTGCCGGTCTACCAACGCGCCGTGCGCCTGGACCCGAAAGACTTCGCGTGGCGATACTATCTGGCGCTTTGCCTCGAAAAAACCGGCCAGTTGGATGAGGCGCTGGCTTCGGTTTCCGAAGGTCTGCGGATCCGTCCGGACTATGCGCCCGCCATCCTCAAACGAGCCGAACTGCTCCTGAAGCTGGGACGATTTCCCGAAAGCGCCGCCGCGCTCGAACCTTTCCTCTCGCAGAACCCCGGCTCGCCGCAAGCTCTGTACTTCCTGGGCCGAGTGAAGTTCGCGCAGCAGGATTTCGCCGCCGCCGACGATCTCTATCGCCGCGCAACCGAGGCTTCGCCGGCCTTCGGTTCCGCCTGGTTCGGCCTGGGCGAAACCAGCAAAAGACTGGGCCGCACCGCGGAAACCGAAAAAGACTACCAGATCGCCGAGACCAATAAGGACCGCTACCCGCCCACCGGAGACGAGCTCTTCCTCGAAATGACGAAACTCGCCACCGGCATCGAGAACCGCCTCATGGAAGCCAAAAGGCTCTTGAACAAGCGGGAGTACGACCGGTCCTCGCTGATTTACAAAGAGGTTCTGAAGCAATATCCCGACAATCTGGATTGCCTGGTCAATCTTCTTTTCATGGCGCAATACCCGAACCAGGCGACACCGGAGGAAGTGGAAGATCTCTACCAGAGAGCCCGCGCCGCAAGTCCACAACTCGCCGAGGTGTACATGTACCACGGCACCGCGCTGGCCGCTCAGGGCAAGTACGATGCGGCCGTGGCTGCGCTCGATAGGGCCCTTGAGCTCAAGCCCAACAATGCTGAGACTCACGCCTGGCTGGCCGACGTGCGCGAACACCAGCACCGTCCCGCCGATGCAATCGAGCAATATCGCATCGCCATAGCGGAGCAGCCCGATTTTCGCGTGGCCCGGCTGGAACTGGCGAAAAACCTGCTCTATTCGGGCCGCAGCCGTGAAGCCATCCCCGTGCTGCTCCCGGCGCTGAAGGTGGAAGACCAGAACACGCCCATTGCGATGATGTTCCTGGTGCAGGCTTACGTGAACACCGGAGATCGGGCGACCGCGCGAAAATATCTCGAGCAAGCCCACCAGTATGTGCTGCGCAACGGGCCAGCGAAGCTGCTGCCGCAGATCGAAAGTAATTTGAAGAGCCTGGGCTCCGGTTGAATCTGAAACCGCTCGCTGACGCGCGCGGCTCAGTACCGAGCCATGACCGTCAGGGAGTGGTTTTTGCACGATGAAGAGAAAGCCTATTCGGCGCGCCTCCGTCGCGACCCATTCCCCCTGGTGGCCGCACCTCTGGAAACTAGCCCTGCTCTTTGTCCTCGTTCTTGCTGCCTACTCCAATTCATTCGATGCCGGATTTGTATACGACAACGAATCGGCGATCCTCGAAGACGCGCGTGTCCACCAGGCAAATCTGCATAACGTCCAGCGCATCTTTACGGAAGGCTATTGGGTAGGTCAGCCCACCACGGATCTGTACCGTCCGGTCACGACCCTTTCTTACCTCCTGAATTACGCGGTTCTCGGCAACGGCACTAACCCGGCCGGCTATCACTGGGTGAACCTGGTTCTGCACGCCGCTAACGTCTCACTCGTATACGCGCTGGGCATATTGGTCTTTGGCGACCCCGCGCTGGCCCTCGCCTTGGCGGCCATGTGGGGATTGCATCCTCTGTTGACCGAAGGCGTCACCAACATCGTTGGCCGCGCCGACTTACTCGCCGCCTTTGGCATCTTAACGGGCCTGCTTTGCCACGTTCGGGCGACGGCTGCGGCGGGATGGCGCAAGGCCGGCTGGCTGCTCGCGCTCACTCTCGCTCAAACCATTGGACTGTTTTCAAAAGAGAACGCCATCGTTTTGCCCGCCCTGATGCTGTCTCATGATCTGATCTGGCGTGACCTGATCTGGTCCGGGCATTTCGTCTGGCGATCCGTCTGGCGGCGGCAAATCCTGTCCTACGCGGTTTTGGCGCTCCCGTTGATCGCTTTCTTCGTTCTGCGCAGCCAGTTGCATATGCATCTGGAGGTGCCCTTCCAAAAGAATCCCCTGGTTGCCGCGGGCTTCTGGCCGGCGCGGATCACTGCCGTCGAGATAATCGGCAGATTTCTGTGGCTGTTTATCTGGCCGGCCCGCTTATCGGCGGACTACTCTTACAACTCCGTACCCTTGTTTCAATGGCCTCCCGCCGGCTGGCAGGATCTCGAGGCGCCCCTGGTGCTGGCCTTGTGCGTTGCCGGGATCGCGCTTGCATTACGGCTGCGGCGCGAAAATAAGCCCGTCTGCTTCTTTGTTCTTTTCTTCTTTATTGCGCTGGCGCCCACCTCGAACCTTTTCATTCTCATAGGCAGCGCCATGTCGGAGCGCTTCATGTACCTGCCGGCGATCGGACTAACAGGCTGCGTGGTGGCTCTGATTTGCGCCCAACCAGCCCTCCGGAAGTACCTATGGGCCGTAGCAGGGATGGTCTGCCTGGCCCTGGGCGCACGAACCTACGCCCGCAATTTCGATTGGCATGATGAAGCCACGCTTTGGACCTCCGTTACCGATGTCAATCCCAACGACGCGCTGGCTCACATGAATCTGGGAAACGCTCTGCTCGAAATTCCGGGCAGAGTCCCGGACGCGCTCTCCGAGTATCAAAGCGCCCTGCGGATTTATCCCAACTACGCGGACGCACATAACAATCTCGGGGCGATTCTCCTCGAATCGGGCCGCACCACCGAAGCGGTCGCGGAGTATCAGGCCGCGGTGCGTCTCGATCCGGATTACCCCGACGCGCACAGCAATCTGGGAAGCGCTCTGTCGCGGATTCCCGGACGCCTGCCCGAAGCCATCGCCGAACTGGAAACCGCGGTGCGTCTGGATCCCGAAAACGCACGCCGGCGCGCCGCTTTGGGAAACGTTCTGTCACAGACTTCCGGTAGAATGCCCGAGGCATATCGTGCAGACTTGAGACCGCGGTAAGGATTGACCCCGATGACAGCGGGGAGCCCATTATCAGCTCGGAATCGCCCTGTCGCAAATGCCCGGCCGGCGTCCGGAAGCCATACAGGAAATCGAGGCGGTCGGAGCGTATCAAACCCGATCCCCGTATGCAGGAATTGCTGAACCGTCTGCGTAGAGCGCAATAGCAGTAATCCACTAGTGGCGGAGTAGCCAATTTCAGTGCTTCCCGTGCATTCCTTCTTCCCTGCGGTAACCCCGAAGGCAAGGACAGCAAAGAACTTGAGAGAACTGCATGCCGCCGATTCTCCAGCTAAGGCGAACCCCTATCGCTGCTCTCACAGGGCTGAGCTAGCGTCAAAACAGCGTCAAATTTTTCGAATAAAGAGTGCCATGCGCCCACGCCGGTAGAAAAATCTTCACGCCCCTGTCGACATCCACGGTTGTTTGGTATATGATAACCCAAGTTCAATTTGTCTTGCGGGTCAGCGTCACACTAGGATCTTTGAGGATCCTTGAGTTTTAGACTTTCGGGAGGCTAATTAGATGGGGTTGAGAATCGCGGGTGTTTTCGCGGCTGTGTACTTGGTTTGCGCTGTAGCGGTATTTGGTCAAGGCGATCGCGGGACGATCACAGGAACGGTAACAGATCCGACAGGGGCGGTTGTTCCCAACGCAACCATCCATCTTACGAACGCCGAGACGGCGGCCACCTATCAGGTTGGCACCTCTAACACAGGCAATTACACGCTGGCTAACCTGCCGGTAGGCACGTACGAGATGACCGTGGAATCCGCGGGCTTTAAGAAATTCGATCGGCCGGGCCTGTTGGTCCAGGTGGCCGAAACCATCCGCGTCGACGCAGTGCTTCAAGTGGGAGCGTCCACCGACACGGTTACGGTCAACGCCGAAGCCCCGCTGCTGAAAACGGAAAGCGGCGAGATCAGCCATCAGGTGGACTATCAAGCGGCCGACCTATTGCCTCTCTTCACCACCAACGGCGCTGGCGGCAGCACCGGTCTGGGTAATATCCGCGATCCGCTGACGGTTCTGAACATCCTGCCCGGCGCATCGCAGACCACCGATACCATGCTTCGCATCAACGGCCTGCCCTCCAGTTCGCAAACCATCATGGTGGAAGGCATGGACAACACCAATGGCATGTGGCGCCAGCAGAATCAGTCCACCCAGCAGGGAACCGACGCCGTCCAGGAAGTCTCGGTACAGACCAGCAACTACGCCGCTGAGTACGGCGGGGCGGGCGGCGGCTATCTGAACTTCACCATGAAGTCCGGCACCAACCAATATCACGGGAGCGCCTATGACTATTGGGTCAATGATGTGCTAAACGCCGGTCTTCCGTTCACGGCCAACTGCACCGCAGAAGCTAACTGCGCCACGAACCCCGACTCCGGCCACATCAAGAACGCCGTAAAGCGCAACGATTACGGCTTCACGCTGGGCGGCCCGCTCAGAATCCCGAAGTTATACAACGGCAAAGACAAGACCTTTTTCTTCTTCAATTTCGAGCAGTTCCGCCAGTCGACGATCACCAACAACGGGATCGCGACGGTGCCGATTCCCGCATATACGACCGGGAACTTCGCCGCGGCCGAAGCGCCGTTTCTTTCGTTCCTGAATTCGGATGGCGCCATTCCGAACCAGATTTTCGACCCGGCCACCAGACACATTGTAGGGGGCGTACCGGTGGAAAGCCCATTTCCGGGCAACGCGATTCCCCTGAACCGATTGGATCCGGTGGCATTGTATCTGCAGACCGCCTTCCCCGCGCCCAACATACCGGGCGGAGCGTTTTGAATAACTATGCGATCCCGGCCTATTCCAATTTCGAGCACACCACGATCCCGTCGATCAAGATCGACCAGATCCTCAATTCGAAGATGAAATTGTCCGGCTATTTCTCGTTGACGGAAACGAATTCGCCCAATAACAACGGGTTCGCCGCCAACCTGGCTCCGGTCGCGCCCGACGCAGATCGCTCCTATACTTACCGCATCAATTTCGATGACACCCTCAGCCCCACGCTGTTGTTCCATTTCGGCGTCGGGTTGCTGTACTTTAGTCACCCCGTATTCACGGCACATTCGGACTTTGACGCCCAGGCGGCCACAGCGGCCGCGAACGGGTTCGGCGGAGCTCCGGGCGGGTATCACTTCGCGTCATTTCCAGCCAATACCTACATGCCGTCTTTCGCCGGCCTCAACGACGGCATTATCGGCGGTGGACTGGCTCTGGGATCGGGCTTTTTCGCTCCTTCTCCTGGTCCGTCCGGCTTCGACGAATCCGAGCTGAAGGATATCAAACCGACCGCGAACACCAGCGTGACTTGGGTCCACGGCAATCATACCTTCAAAGCAGGCGCCGACATGGTCCTGGAGGGTTTCCCACAGCAGAGCAGCATTCGCGCCTTCGGCGAATATGGATTCAGCGGCCAGCAGACCGAGAATCCCGCTGAATACGGTGTCGGAGGAATCATTTTCCCGTCTGGATTCCCGTACGCCAGCTTCCTGCTTGGCCAGACTAACTACGTCGAAACTTCCGCAATCAATGACTCGAGGTTAGGTAACCATACCTGGGGGGCTTTTATCCAGGATAGCTGGAAGGTGAGTCGCAAGCTGACCTTGGAACTTGGTCTGCGGTGGGACTACGCGACATTGTTGAGTGAGGAGTATGGGCGTATGTCTGATGCGGATTTCCAGGGGGTCAATCCCGCACTGGCTTCTGCAGAATACCCTGGGGGGCGTGCTGGATCCATTGTTTACGGCGCCACGAACGGTGGCAAACCGCTGAGTAACGCCTATCCGTTCTCGCTTGGACCCCATATAGGTGTGGCCTACCAAATCGCCCCGAAGACCGTATTCCGAGCCGGTGGGTCAATCGCTTACTCCTCGTCGCCCGACAACGCCTTCCTGTCCTACAGCGTGGCGAACTTCTACACGGTTGCCTCGCCCGGGCAATTCCTGCCGGCGAGTCAACTGGCGAACGGAAGTGTGCTCTCCGGTCCTCTGACCCCGACGTTCCCGGAATATAATCAGTACCCCTTCCCGATCTCTTCCTCCGGTTGCGGTTTGACCGGGAACCTCGCCTGCGTTCCGCCTCAAGAACCGTTCATCACGATCGCGAAGAGCTCCGGCAGATTGCCTCGTATCTTCCAGTGGAGCATCGGTATCCAGCACGAGATCCTTCCCAACCTGATGGTCGAAGCGAATTACGTCGGCAATCGCGGCGCATGGTTCACGGCGCCTCTCGAGGATACCCAGTCGTTCAACGGCCTCACCCAGAACATCCTTTCGCACCTCACCACCGAAGGCCCGGGTGGCGGAGGCCTCTATGGCGCAACCTCAAATATGGCCTTCACGAATCCGGGTGATTACAACCTGCTCAACTCCCAGATCAATAGCCCGGCCGTAATCGCAAGATTCCCCAAGTTGGCGGATCCCAGCAACGTCTATCCCGGCTTCCCCAGCAGCGAGACTCTGGCCCAAGCCCTGCGGAACTACCCGCAATGGTTCGGCGTCCCATCCTTCCTGGGACCGCCCATGGGCGACACGTGGTACGACTCGCTGCAAGTTAAGGTCACCAAGCGCTACTCGCATGGCTTGACGGCTCAGCTGGCCTACACCTGGTCGAAGTCGTTGACCAACACCGCCAATGCAAACACCTCATACCTGACGCCGAACGATCCGGTATTGAACGATCCGTACAACACGCCGACCATCAAACAGCTCTCCGGTTTCGATCAGCCGCAGGTACTGGTGATATCGTTCAGCTATACGACTCCGAAGATACAGACCTTCGGCGAAAGCGCTCTCGGCAAGGGTGCTAACTGGCTGGCCCGCGACTGGCAGATCGGTGGCGTTCTCAAGTATGCTAGCGGCCAGCTGATCCAGAGTCCGGCGTCCAACATCACGCTGTGGAACACCATGGGTATCGGCGGCACTCCCCTGAATGGCGTATCGAATTTCTCCGGTGGCGGCGCAAGTACCGAGCCTCTTGAGAATTATGTTCCCGGCCAGTCGTGCCTGGCCGTCGATCCGAACAGCCATTTCGACCCGACCAAAACCGTGGCATTGAATGCGAATGCCTGGTCGAACCAGACAACCGAAACGTTTGGCAACTCGGCGCCTTACTATAACAACTGCCGGTGGCAACGCCAGCCGGCCGAATCTCTGAGCTTGGGCCGGACTTTCCGCGTCAAAGAGAGGCTCCAATTGCTGATCCAGATGCAGTTCTTCAATGTGTTCAATCGTGTGTTCTTCACAGAACCGACTGGAGCCACCACGAGCACAACGCCCATCACGACCGGCAACGCCTTCCCCGGCTCCGCACTCCCGACTGGCGCGTTGAACGGAGGTTATGGGTTCGTGAACACTGTCGGTGGAGCCGGCACGAATCCGAGATCCGGCCAGTTGGTGGCGCGCTTTACGTTCTAACGTAGCGTCACTGGCAATCAGTCACGGGCCTCGTCGGGAAACCGGCGAGGCCTTTTTGCTGTGTGGCGCACTCGTTCCCCCGCGATATGATGGAAACTGAATCTTGATTTCCTCAGCCCACGCCGGAGAGTCTGTTCTCATAACTGGCGCCGGAGGCTACATTGGATCGGCGTTGGGCCAGGCCATTGCCGCTGCTGGTCCGAGGCGCATCGTCCTGCTGGATTCGTCCGAACATAACCTCTTCCAGATCCGAGAACGGCTCGAATCGATTTTCGGCCAGGTGCCCTGCGAGCCGGTGCTGGGAAGCGTAGATGACATCAATTTGCTCGACGACATTTTCTGTCGCTATCGGCCTGAGGTCATCTACCATGCGGCCGCATTCAAGCACGTTCCTTTGCTCGAGCGCAATCCTATCGCGGCTATTCGCAATAACGCACTCGGCACGTACACACTGGCGCAAGCGGCTATCCGCCACCGAACGCCCAAGCTGATCCTGATCTCCACCGACAAAGCCGTGAATCCCCACAGTGTCATGGGTGTTTCAAAGCGCCTCGCGGAGCTGGCCATCGTCTCCCTAAGCACCTCCGAATGTCGGATGAATGCCATCCGCCTTGTTAACGTGATCGGTTCGCCCGGCAGCGTCGTCCCGATTTTCCTGAAGCAAATCGCCGAGCGCAGGCCCGTTACCGTCACGCACCCGGAAGTGGCCCGCTGGTTTATGTCTTTGAATGAGGCAGTCGCCGCGATCCTGGCTGCCGGGACGGATGAGACTGAGGGCGAAATTGTCGTGCCGGAAGTCGGCGAGCAAACGCGAATTGCGGATCTTGCCGCGTCTTTGATCGGCGCCGCGGAAGCGCCGCCTCAGGAAATGACGATGGTGTTTACCGGGTGCCGTCCGGGAGACAAACTCACCGAAGAGCTTGTTTCTAAATCCGACACCTGCCGGCTACGACCCGAGGAACTCGAAGAGATCATGCTGCGGCTTGGCGATTCCATCGCGTGCCACGACGTTCCCGCGCTCATTCGAACGTTGTGTGCCGTGGTACCTGAGTATGTTCCCAGCGATGTGCTGAGATGACGCGAAAAATAGCCGCCGTCACCACGTCTCGAGCCGACTTCACCGCGCTGTACTGGCCGTTACACGACCTCGCGCGACATCCCGAAGTAGATCTGAAGATCATTGCCCTCGGGCCGCATTTGTCTCCGGAATTCGGATCGACCATCCGTGAGATCGAGAAAGCCGGATTCCACGTCGACGCGCGAATCGAGTGCCTGTTGAGTTCGGATACCGATGTCGGCATGGCCAAGACTATCGGCTTGGCGACCTTGAGTCTGGCGGATTGTCTTGGCGAGATGCGCCCCGATCTGCTGCTGGTCACCGCGGACCGCTACGAAATGCTCGCCCCTGCTTCGGTGGCGTTGGCACTGCGGATTCCGGTAGCGCATGTCGAAGGCGGAGAGATTAGCGAAGGCGCCATTGATGACGCGGTCCGCAACGCGCTCACCAAGCTTAGCCATGTCCACTTCACGTCCACGGAACTGGCGCGCGCGCGGGTGATCGCCATGGGCGAGGAAGAGTGGCGCGTTCACCGCACGGGCGCCCCATCGCTGGATCATCTGCGGCGCGGTTCGCTATTGAGCCGTGAACAACTGGAGCAGCGTCTGGGCATCGACCTCGGCATGCCTACCGCGCTCGTCACGTATCATCCGACGACTATTGCCCGGGACACGACCCGGGAGGCGGATGGGCTTTTTGACGCGCTCAAGGAAACGTCAGGGCAGCTTCTGTTCTGCTATCCGAACGCCGACGCGGGCAGCCGCGCACTCATTGGACGAATTGAATCGTTCCTGGGCGACCGCGGCAGCGGCAGGGTATTCGTCAACCTGGAGCCCCTTGTATATTGGAGTCTACTGGTGCATGTCGAATTCCTGCTCGGAAATTCCAGCAGCGGGATCATCGAGGCTGCGTCCTTCGCTTTGCCCGCGGTTAATGTGGGAATCCGCCAGCAGGGTCGTGAGCATGGCCGCAACGTGCTCGACGCGGAACCGGACGCCGCTTCCATTCTGGAATGCATCCAAATCGCGAGAAGCGAAGCATTCCGTCAGTCGCTCAAAGGCATGGCGAACCCCTATGGGGATGGGTGCGCTTCTCAAAGAATCATCTCAGTGCTTACCTCGCTACCGCTGGACGAGGGACTATTGATGAAGCGCGCTCGGGCAATCGGATGAGAATTCCGCTCTCGGCGCCCGACATTACCGAGGCTGATATCGAGGCCGTGGTGAGCGTGCTGCGAACGCCGCGGCTTAGTATCGGCCCTAAGATGCAGGGATTCGAGAGATCGATTGCGGATCTGGTGGGCGTCGCGCACGGAATCGCCGTCAGCTCGGGAACGGCGGGTCTGCATCTTTGTCTGCGCGCGCTAGGAGTGGGTGAAGGCGACGAAGTCATTTTGCCGTCTTTTACATTTATTGCCGCTGGAAATGCGGTTCTTTATGAGCGTGCCAGGCCCGTATTTGCGGATATTGAGCCGCTCACGCTGAATCTCGATCCCGGTAAACTGGAGCGGAGGATCACTCCAAAGACGCGCGCCATTATCGTGGTCCACACATTCGGACATCCCGCCGATATGGATCCGATCATGGACATCGCCCGAAAACACCGCTTGCCCGTGATTGAAGACGCCTGCGAGGCCATCGGAGCCCGTTATCGGGGCCGGGCCGTCGGCGGCATCGGAGATTTCGGAGTGTTCGGATTCTATCCCAACAAACCGATCACCACCGGCGAGGGCGGCATGGTGGTGACGCGGGATTCTCAAATGGCGGAGACGATCCGGGCGCTTCGCAATCAAGGCAGGAGGGAGTCTGACGGCTGGCTGGACCATCGTCTCCTCGGATATAATTATCGACTCTCGGAATTGAATTGCGCGCTGGGCCTGGAGCAGATGAAACGGATTCACGACATTCTCGATCGTCGCGAGGCGCTTGCTCTTCAGTATTCCGACGAGCTTCAAGCAATCGCCGAAGTGACCACGCCGCCATTGAAGACTGAAGATGGACGTCTGTGCTGGTTCGTCTACGTGATTCGTCTGGAGAATCGCGATGCAGTCCTGGAAAAGATGACGGCACAGGGAATTGGTTGCGCCCGGTATTTCGCTCCGCTACATCTGCAGCCTCTGTTTGCGCCGTATACGAATCCGCACGACGATCTCGAAATCACGGAGCAAGTCGCCCGTCAAACGTTAGCGCTGCCGTTTTTCAATTGTCTGACCAGGGACCAGATTCACGAGGTCTGCTGCGCGCTGCGGGCGGCGGTTCGTCACAAAACGTAAAGCAGATGGCCTTCGATACTCCGTCGCCGGCATTCTCCGGTCGCGTAGTCGACCACAAACCTCGACTCGATGTTCAAGCCGGCTGCCCGAGCAAGAGAACGGAACTCGCGGTGCGTAAAGACGTGCCCTCGCGTTGTGCAGGCATCCCAAGCGACCACGACGTCGCCATTGGTCTCGCGCCATCTCATCTGATCGCGAAGAAGGCGAAGTGCGGTTGGAATCACGCCGTAGTGGCGCGCATTGTAGCGATGCTGCACGTCTAAAAAAATTCGCCCTTGGGGCGACACCAGGCGCGCGAACTGACGGAGAACCTCCAAGCGGCTGGCAGCGGGAAAGATGTGTCCCAGGACATTCCAGAGACAGGTGATAACGTCGAATTGGCCGTCGATCATGTGAAGTTCTTCGGCGCGCATAGTCCGGATTTTGGCATCCGCGCCCTGCATCGCCACGCTGGGTTCCACTAGCACCAGTTCCGCAATGTTACCCGCCTGCGCGATCCTACGGGCTCGCCGGCCGTCGCCCGATCCGACATCCAGCATTGACCGGCTCCCAGGCGGCATCCCCGAGATCACAAGCTGATCGATGCTGTCCAAATACGCTCTGCGCTTTTCGGCGATGCGCGCGAACACGGACCCGATGCGATCGTATGCGGCAACTGGGTCTAAAATCGGCGGGTCTAGCATTACAAACACGGGCTAGGCTGCCATCCGCCGAACGCCGACTCGAGTTGCGAGGCGATCCTTAGCGCCACGTCTTCGCGCCACGGGTGGGCGGCGATCTGCACACCGATCGGCAGGCCCGCGGCAGTCTGTCCGCAGCGCACCACGGCCGCCGGCCAGCCGGTGAGATTGTGGGTCATCGTGTAACTGAATCCCTGGAACGTCCGCTCTTCGATCGAGCTGCCGTGCGGCAACGCGCCTCGCGGATAAACCGGTGAGATGATCGCATCGTAGTCTTCGAGGAACGCGAACATCCGGGCTCGAAAGCGGTCGAGCGCGGCCCAAGATTCCGCGAACCCGTCTAGCGTGGTGCGGTATGGTTCGAGCTTTGCAAGCCATCCTTCGAGAAGCGGATGCGTGCGCGTGCTCCCAACCGCGGCCAAGTAGGCCCGCAACGCATCGCCGCCGTCCGGACCAATCATCCGCATTTCGAGCTCGTAGCTTTCCTCCACACCCGGCGGGCGATGCTCTTCGATGCGGTTCACTTCATGCTCGAGCGAAGCGGCCGCCTGTTGAACTACGGCGATTGTTTCCGATTCCGCGGGGACGATTCCGTTGTCGGTGAAGAACGCGATCCGGAGATCTTTCATCCGCACCTCCGCGGGATCGCCGAGCGGCATGCCGATGACGGTGTGATCTTGAGCATCCGGCGCTGCCAGCAACGACAGCATGGAGCTAAGATCCTCGACGCGCCGCGCCATGGGACCGATTTGCCACAGCGTTTCGATCCACCCGCCCGCCGGAGGAACATGGCCGGTGCGAGGCAGGCGTCCCGAAGTGGGCTTGATGCTCGCAATGCCGCAGAAATGCGCCGGCAGCCGCACGCTTCCCGCTGCGTCGCTGCCCAGGCCGAAGGGAGATCCGCACGCTGCGATCAGCGCGGCCTCGCCTCCGCTGGAGCCGCCGGAGGTGCGCGAGAAATCGTAGGGATTGTTGGTGCGGCCGCGGATGAGGTTGTCGCTTTCGAACGCGAACAGCAGATCCGGCAGGTTCGTTCGGGCGATCGGAATCGCTCCAGCGGCGCGCAAGCGAGCGACTACGGTTGCATCGCGGATTGAAGGCGCAGCCGATTTTCGGCCGAGCGTGCCGGCCGTGCACACGGTACCTTCCACCTCGATCGAATCTTTGACGGAGAACGGAACGCCCGCGAGAGCGGGCAGCGGAGTTCCTTGGGCACGCTCGCGATCCACACATGCCGCTGATTGGCGCGCCGTTTCCTCCAGCACCTCCGCGACCGCGTTCAGGCATGGATTCACTCTTGCAATTCGCTGCAGATGCGCTTCGACTAATTCCGTGGCCGACATCTCGCCGCTACGGATCAACCGCGCTTGCGCGGTACCGGAGAGTGAACACACATCCGTCATTGTTGGCCGACGGCGGGCTCTAGCTGCGGGATTAACACCGTAGCCGGCCGGGTGTTGTAGGTGCGCTGGTAGGAATCGTGCGCCGCGTCCCGCGGGAAGTGTTCGCTCGCGGGATACGGATACTGGGACATCCCATGGAACGGGAGCGGCTGAACAGTCGAAGAGAAGGCGGTGTTCGGATCGCGATCCTTGGCCCAACCGTCCACCTTGAGCAGGAAGTCGCGGGTCATTCCGGCGGCGGTGCTTGGAGAGCGGCCACAGGAAACCGCAGGGTCACCTCGTCGCCCGAGCCCATGATGACGAGTTGATCGTCGACGTCGCGCAGCAGGCTGTCCACCGCGCCGAATCTCGTATAGAGGCCGGGAGTGGGATTCCAGAAGGAAGCCTGGGAAACATGATCGTAGAAAAATGTATCCGGCTGTTTGCGCTGCGGATGGATGCGCGTTTCCGAGAATCCGCGAAAATGCAGATCGGCGGAGCCAAAAGGTATGAGAGCGGGCTTCACTTGAGCATCTGAAGCGCCGTCACTCAAGAAGATCTCATCCCAATAGACGCACAGATTGGTGACGATTCGCACCTTGCGGCTCGCGGAAAGAAACTCCACCGGGACAGCAATCGTCTTCGGCTTTCCGGCCGGCATCCCCATATCCCGATTGACGGTTTTCCAGGCGCCGGTGGCGTCCTGCACTTGGAGATAAGGCATCACCAGGCCAGCCTCCGACTCCTGCGAGGCCCTGCGGAAGGTGCTGCCATCGGGCCAATCCACCCATCCGTTCAGCAACAGGATCGCCTTGCCGGAGGCGGCCCGGGCTGCGGAACCGAAATCGAGATCGAGCGAATGCAGCTCCGCCACGCCCGTTTCAGAACGGCGGAAATGGTCCGGATAGTGCTGATCCTTGGCGATCAATTGCGGCAAGACATCCGCGCCGTGTGTCGTCGCGCGCGTTTTGGGATAGATCCTTCGCTCGACGCTGAACAGGCGGAACTCGGGGTAGGGAGGGCTTTTGAACTTCTCGTTGGTGAAGATCTCGGTGCCGGCCGGATGATCGACGGCGTACAAGCTGGATCTGATCGAGATACGACACTTCGCTCAACTCTTCGGTGACGCGAATTTCATACTGTCCGTCATTTTGATCGTTCAGGGGCTGCAGCGCCGCGCCGGGGATCTGCACATACTCTTCGTGATCCACCGGGAAGTAACTTCCATCGCCATCGCGAGCGCCCAGCGGCGCCACTCCCAGAACATCGGTAATGAACTGGAACTCGCGCCCGTTCCAGGTCCAGATCATGGGGCAGGAGCCGGACAATCGCTGCGCTTCCTGATAGACATGCGTCTGATTCGTCGCCTGCTGCACTTCATTCTGGATCAGCCCGTTCGGCCAAGTGATGCGGATGACGTCGACGGAAGCATGGTCTCCCGCATCGAATGTCAGCGGCACTCCGTTGTAGAACTGGCGGCGGTACAGAGTTCCAGCCTTCATCTCGACCGACGCATCCTGAGCCAGCTTGAGACTTCGCACGCCCTTGAGCTGAACACGGATCCAGTGACTTTGTTGGCTTTGATTGCGTAAAAAATGAATGCTGCCGTCCGCGTCGATGCGGGCACGGTCCAGCCGCCCGGTTGCATCGAAGTCGGCATCCACTTGCTTTTGATTCTCAGCGGGACGTCCGTTGAACGCTTCCGCGCGTGTATCTGCCGCCCAGTTGGTCGCGATATAGCACCGGCGCGCGGTCGCGATAGAACACGGCCAGATCGAAAGCCTTGCTGTCGGGCACGACGCGCAGTTTTCGGGCGGAAGTGACCTCGCCTTTTACAAACGGGAAATCCTCGGTCCGATCCGCCCATCCCGCCGCTCCTTGATTCCGCAAAAGCGCCGGCTGCGGCCCCAGCAAGACGAGATCGAGGTCGTAATCGTGATCGGCATCCATCCATACGGCCGCATCGAAGCGCCGGGCCAGAAGCTTCGCCGGGTAGCGGACAAATTTGCCGCCGGTGTTGCGATATAGAACCGGACCGTCCGCGGTTAACACACAGAGATCCATCAGGCCGTCATTGTCGAAATCGCCCGGAGCCACGTCGATCACGCCGGTCAGTCCTTCCAGGCCAGTTTCGACGGCGAGGCGCTGCCCCCTGAGGAACAAATGGATTCCTTGCGAAGACCAAACCAGAAGATCGACCTGGCCGCTACCAGTGGAGTCGATCAAGGTCAGGCCCGCGGTTGCCGGATCCACCGTTCCCTCCAAGCGCATGTCGGCGAACTTCGGCTCCGGCGGAGCGGCTGCTTCCGTGCGAGCTTCGGGCGGGTCGTATATTTCCGCGTAGTCGCACCACTCCACGTTTTCGGGGATCACCCAGCTTTTCTGCAATTTCTGGAGCCGCTCGAAATCGGCCAGGTAGCGGTTCGCTTGCTCGGCGTTTCCCTCCACCCGCAGCAGGTTGTAAAGTTGGAACCTCGCGGCGGCCAATAGCGGATCCAGCTCAGCGGCTTTTTCGAATTGAGCCTGCGCTTCCTTGCGCCGGTTGGTTTGCTTGTAGAGAGTGCCCAGTTGATAATGCGCGATGGCTTCGTTCGGCGTTCGAGCGAGCATGCCCTCAAATTGCGCGATCGCTTTCGTCGCGTCGCCCTGGCGCTTATAGTAGATCCCGAGGTTGAACCAGGTATGCGGGAGTGAAGGATCCTGGCGCTGCACCTCTTCGAGGAGCTTTATCGCGTCATCTCCACGGCCTTGCACCTTGAGCAACGCGAGCGCGTAGTTCAGTTTGTCGCGCGCGGAATCGGGCGCGAGCTCCAGCGCCTGCTGAAACTCCTGGACCGCTTGCTGCTGCGTGGTGGGATTCTCATAGAACGCTTTGCCGAGATTGCGGTGCTGGTCCAGCAGGTTCTGATTCGGCGGTTTGGAGCAGGCTACCGCCAGAATGAATGCAAATGCGACAAAGCCCAATCCCCACTGTCCCCTATCGGTCCAGTACATGATGCGCGATCTATTAAACTACTTCTCGCGTCCCGACTGCAAGCGGGCCCGCCAGGCGCCGGCGATCACCACGGGAGCGTTCCGAGTTTTGCATGCGTAAACGTGCCGGTTGGGCCGTCCGGGCCGAGCAGCGCCAGACGCACCGCCTCGATGGCGCCCTCCTCGACAGTTTCGGTGCCCGCATAGTTGTTGAGGTTCGTCTTGGTGAAACCCGGGGCGGCGGCGTTAACCTTGATCCCGCTCGACTCCAGCTCGATCGCCATGGCCAGCGTCATGGCGTTCAGCGCGGTCTTGGACGCAGAGTAGGTGGGACCGAAGATCGAGCGGTGGGTGTTGGCGGGGTCCGAGTTCATCGTAAGCGAGCCAGCGCCGCTCGACACGTTCACAATGCGGGCTGCCGGCGCCTCGCGCAGGAGCGGCAGCATCGCCTGATAAACGGCGAGCACGCCGAACACGTTGGTCTCCCACACCGCGCGCACTTCATCCAGCGACACGATGCTCGGAAGGGTCAATTTGATGAAATCCGCGATGGACGTGCCCGGCAGATTACCGGTATGCGAGATAGCCGCGTTGTTGATGAGCACGTCGAGACGGCCAAACTCCTTGCGGATGTGCTTCGCCGCGGCGGTGATTGAAGCCCGATCAGTCACGTCGAGCTGGAGCGCGCGTGCGTCCGGCCCAACCTCTTTGGCCGCAGCCTCGCCGCGCTCAAGATTGCGCGACCCGACCAGCACAGTGAAGCCGTGTGCCACCAGATCCTTCGCGATCTGAAGACCGATTCCTTGATTAGCCCCGGTAACCAGGGCGACCTGTTTGTTCTGCATAGCATCTCCTTTTTTGCACGCGGCTCACTCCTAGGCCGCGCTCCCGGCCATTTTGCGAAGACGATCATTCGCGAAATACTGAGCCTGTCCTTCTTCGATGGCCTGCACAACGAGGCCTGCGACGAATTCGGGCTTGTCGCCATCGGCATAATTGGCCGACGGTCCGCCGCCGGCCGGATTCCCCATCCTGTTGTTGCCGAAGTTCGTAGCCGTTATGAACGGGTAGATCTCACTAACAACGATGCGGTCCTTTTCCAACTCGGCGCGCGCCGTTAGGCTGAATCCAAGGAGCGCACGCTTCGAGGACGAGTAGACGCCGTATTGCGGAACGGTCATGAACGCCGTCCCCGAATTGATGTTCACGATGCTTCCGCCGCCTTGCGCCCGCATCAGAGGAATCACAGCCTGCATCGCGACAATCGGCCCCAACACATTGAGATGGAAGATTTCGTCAAAAAGCGCGGGATCGATCTCCTCCACGGAGGCCGCATAGCTGCGCCCGGCGTTATTGATGAGGCCATCGACGCGGCCGTAATGCTGCTGGACGGCGCCGACGGCTTCCCGCACTCGATCAAACTGCGTCATGTCTACCGTGACAGGCAAGCTGACTGGAAGCTTTTGCGCCAATTCTTGCAGCGCATCGCTACTGCGGGCGAGCAGAGCGACCTTCGCGCCGCGATCAGACAGTGCGACGGCGGTCGCGAGGCCGATCCCCGACGAAGCGCCCGTGACAATGAAAACGCGATCTTTGATTTGCATCGTTCAATCCTCCTATGTTTAGACGCGGCGCGCCGCGGATGCGCCGACTGTTTCATTCTCGAAATAGCGCATTTGTTCCAGATCGGCGATCATTCCAGGCTGTGCTGTCGGGCGCCATCCCAGCCTTTGCTGCGTCAGCGCGCTGGAAGCTGGAGCGTCCATCCCAGCGAAGAACGCGAGCCAGCCAAAATGGGCTGTAGCCTCTTCCTTAGATAAGGAAACGACCGGTATCTTCAGGCCCCGGCCAATGGCTTCGGCAATGTCGCGCATCGGGACACCCTCTTCTGCGATCGCATGATAGCGCGCTCCCGCGGAACCTTTCTCTAGCGCCAGCCTGTAGAGGGGTGCGGCATCCAGCCGGTGCACAGCGGGCCAGCGGTTGCGTCCGTCACCGACATAAGCCGAGACACCCTTCTCGCGAGCAACAGCGATTAAGTAGGTGACCAGGCCTTGTTTGTCCCGGTCATGGACCTGCGGCAGGCGCACCACCGACACGCGCACGCCGCGCGCATCCAGCGCCAAGGCCGACTGTTCGGAAACGCGAGGTATCGCGGGATGGAAGGGGGCCTCCATGTCTTCGGTCGCGACGTGGCCTGGCGCAAGCGCCGCTGTTCCGGAGGTGACAATCAGCGGGCGGTTGGAACGCGCGAGCGCATCGCCGAGCGACTCAATGGCATGCCTGTCAATTTCGCAATTCTCTTTGAATTTCGAGAAGTCGTGGATGAAAGCAGTGTGAATGACAGCGTCCGAGATGGCTGCTCCATTGCGCAGGCTTTCGAGGTCGTTCAGATCGCCCCGATGCACCTGCGCGCCCGCCGCGATAAGCGACCTGGCGCCGGCCTCCGAGCGCGTGAGTCCCAACACCTGATGGCCTGCGTTAATAAGCTCTGGAACAATTGCGGAACCGATAAACCCGGTGGCTCCGGTAACGAAGATACGCATGTTCTTTTCTCCCTTCGAATTGACGACGCCGTCCCAAACTTGCTACAAACGGAGGTAGCCTCCGTATAGCTCCTAGATTAGCGGAGGCGGCCTCCGGTTGCAAGAATTTTCTAGATGCCTACGAAAGCTACTGAATCTAGAGACAGAAAACCACGCGCGGACGCGCAGCGGAACCGCGAACGCGTCATGGAAGTGGCGAAGCAGGAGTTCGCCCGATCGGGCGCCAACGCGAGCCTGGAGGAGATCGCCAAAAAAGCGGGTGTTGGTCCGGGAACCTTGTATCGCCACTTTCCAACGCGCGAGGAACTCCTCGTGGCGGTTTACCGGTCCGAGATGGAAAAGTTGGCCGCGGCTGAGCGAACCCTCGCGGACACCTTGCCCCCGGTGGAGGCCTTACGAGCCTGGCTGTTGTTATTTGTTGACGCCGTCGCGGCGAAACAGCTCATTGCGCCTGCGCTGAACACGCTCATCGGAGATCCCAAGAAGGTGCTCGAAGCGTCCCACGCCCAGATGCATGCAGCGCTACGCGCATTGGTGAAGCGCGCCATCAAGAGCGGCGACATACGCAAGGACCTTGACCCGATCGATCTTCTGCGCGCTCTGATCGGTGTCGCCAATGTCGCGACCAGCCCCGACTGGCAGCAAAGCGCGCGGAGACTGGTGGAGATTCTCATCTTGGGTGCGCGGCCATTACGATAGATTACGGTTGCACCGGCCGCCCAAATTCGCTATAACTTCATCGAAGTTAGGTCACGTACCGGTCACTGACCGACACTTGACCGCCGTAATGGAGAAAGTTGAATGAGGCTCTGGTAGACTGGGGACCGATGCGAACGCCCTTCGGCCACCACGCGTGCGTGGTGGTTGCATCGCGATCCAGTAACCGCGTATCCAAGTGCTAATTACCAATCCTCTAAACTCCTCCGCTCTGGCCTTCCCGATTCTTGAATGCTTCCACATCGTGGGGTTCGCTTTCTCGATAGGGACGATCGCGGTCGTGGATTTTTCGCTCCTGGGTGTCGGCATGCGAAGCCAAAGTCCTGCTCAGCTCGCCAGAGACACCTGGATGTGGACCCTTGGTGGACTGGTAGTGATGCTCTTTTCCGGTCTTCTGCTGTTCTCGTCAGACCCGGACATGTACTACCTGAATTGGGCGTTCTTGATCAAGATGGTCTTCTTCGTTTCCGCTGTCATTTTTCATTACACGATTCATCGCAAAGCAGTCTCGTCCGACGTGCCACCGCGCAACGGAAAACTTGTGGCCTGGGTGTCCTTGGTGCTTTGGAGCGGGGTCATCTTCGGCGGGATCTTCATCGGATTCATTTATCCAGGGCTCAGTATTGGTAGAGGCTAGCGACTCGATGCTTCTTTCATTTGCGCAATGGATTCAATTCACGACCTTTTTCACCGCTCTGCGCGGATCGGCGAACGTCTATCCAATCATCATGTCCTTGCACATGGTCGGCATCGCTCTGTTCGGAGGCATGATCTTGATGACCGACTTGCGGCTGCTCGGTTGGGCGATGACTAAGCGATCAATCGCGATTGTAGTAAATCAATTACGCGTGCCGAAGCGCTGGGGTTTGCTGTTGACCGCGACGTGCGGCTTTTTGATGTTCGGCTCCAAAGCCGAAGAGTATTACTACAATGCGTTTTTCCGGACCAAGCTAATTCTGTTCGCGCTCGTCATCGTCCAGGAGTTAGTGTTCTATCGCAGTGTCTATGCCGATCCCGCCGCCCTGGACCGAGCGCCAGGAATCCCTGGAAACGCCAAGCTGGCGGCGGCCATGTCCATGCTGCTTTGGATATCCATCGCCTGCTGCGGCCGGGGCATCGGCTACATCGAGCCGCCCCTCGACAAGATCCACGCACAGCTGCTTCCATATTCTACGTATGAAGGAGAGATCGCCGTATGTTGCTCATCCAAACCAATGCCATAGCGGACGCGCTGAATAGCTCCGAGTGGGTTTTTCCGATCGCCGAGTGCTTTCACATTGCCGCGTTCGCGTGGTCGATTGGCTTGATCGCCGCAGTGGATTACCGGCTATTGGGTTTTGGAATCCAGCATTCCAAGCCGTCCGAAGTGTTGCGCGACACGGCGCCCTGGACGCTGCTCGGGCTGGCCGTGGTACTGCTGTCGGGTCCGCTCCTATTTCTTTCCGACGCGCCCATGTATCTGCGCAATCCGTCGTTCGTATTTAAAATGTATGCGTTGGCGGCCGCCATTCTGTTTAACTACACGATTCATCGCAAGGTTGCCCAGTCGGACAGTTCGTCGCAGGGTGTTCGAACCGTAGTCGCCGTGGTTTCTCTTTTATTGTGGGTCAGCGTCGTTTTCGGTGGCTTGTTTATCGCGTTCGTGTAAGGCGGGGAGGAAAATATGATTCTCGAATTGTTTCAATGGCTTCAAAGCTTGAGTTTCATGACATTCATCCGGGAGTCCGGCTTGGAATATCCAATCGTGATGAGCACGCACCTGACTTGTATCGCGATCTTCGGGGGCTTGATCGTCATAACCGACCTGCGCCTGCTTGGCTGGGCCTTCAAAGACAAGTCGATCGCCGACGTCGTCAACGGGCTGCGCTGGTGGAAGCGTGTCGGCTTCATCATTATGTTCTCGATGGGGTTCACGCTTTTCGGTTCGAAGGCCGCGGAATACTATCCGAACCCCTATTTCTGGATCAAAATGTCATTCCTGGTGCTGGTTTTGATCCACGCGATCATCTTTCGGCCGCTGGTTTACAATCGTCCCGAGGAACTGGATGCGTCGCCGGTTATTCCCACGCGCGCTAAGGTGGCGGGGGCGCTCTCACTCATAATATGGACCACCGTTGTTTGCAATGGCCGGCTGATCGGCTACTACGAGCCGCCACAGCAAAAGGGTTACGTCGTTTCGGTCGGCACGGACAGCAAGTAGCCCCGCAAGACCTCAGCGATGCGTGATGGTCTGAGGGGCCTTCCCCTCGTTGGGCTCGTAATATCCGATCAGCCTGCCGCAAATCGGTATACTCACCCACAGGATCAGGGAAAGCACGGCGGCGGCTTTCGCGCGCGTGGGTATGACAGGGGCCTGGTCCAAATCCTCTGGATGGTCATACACGGTGGGCTTAAAAACCAAAGCATGAACTCCGACCAGCAGCAGTAGCGTCATCTTGGTCCAGAAATATGGGTTAGGATAATACGTCGGCGCCTCAGAGCCGGCCATAAGAAGCCCGCAGGTCACCATAATCACGAAGCCGATGCGCTTAAATGGGCGCAGACCGCCGACCACGTCCGCTATGCTCTGATCGCGCAAGGCTACGCCGAGCAGGCGCAGATCGGTCATCAGGATCATGCCCCCGAACACGGCAATGCAACTCAAATGCGTTGCCATGATGATGGGATAGACCCACGGCGTCTGCTCAACCCAGGTCATCAAGCTGGTGTTCTGAATCGATTCGAAGATGGAATAGAGCGACATTCTATATCACGCAAGAAGTCCGATGAAGAGCCCACCCACGACCACCGAGACCCACAACAATACCGAGATGGCTCCCACCAGGACGCCCACGCCTGGGGACGGCGACGACGAAGCCACCTTGTAGTGGACGGTGTAGTTGTAGAGGATCGCGATAAGCAGCGCGATCGCCTTGAACTGGAACCAGCCGCCCAAGTAATACATGCGCGGGGCTGACAAAAACAGCGCCATCCCCGCAAGCACCGTCACCGCCAGCCCGATCAACGTGTACGCCCAAGTGTCGTGGTGTAGTTTGGCGGAAGTCGTGCGTGGAAACGCGAGCCCCATGAGACGTAGGTCCACAATCATAATCGTCCCGATGGCCACCGCGAAAAACACAATGTGAAAACACTCCGCTATAGCGAAGCCCCATTCGGTATTGTTCAGCAGGTCGGCAATTGCGTTCGATTGCAGAAAGGCGAGAGGTGCCATATCACTTTGCGTCTTGGATAGTCAGATCCACCTTCTCGTCGCCAGCCAACATCTTAGCGTTATCGTAGAATCCCGAGGTGACCAGATGAATCTCGACTTCCTTCTTACCCTTGTTTTCCCAGAACCAGCCGTGGATGCCTGTGGAGGGCGCGGTGAAGGAGCCCGCGGAATGGTCCGAGCCGGCCTGATCGTTGAGCTCGTAACTTTCGAAGTATTCCTTGTTCGGCTTGTTGTCCGGCTCACCGTGGAATTCGAACGCTACCGGCGTCGTGGCTTTCCAGGAATAAACCATTCCCGCGCCTTTCTGCATGTGATATTTGATTTCGACGCCTTCGCCGGGCATCAGCGAAAGATCCTCGCTGTCGGTTTTGAAAATCGCGGGCTGCGCGGTGTAAATTCCGGCCGGAGCGGCTACGGGCCGTGCGCCAACGGCTTTCGGCTCGGGTTTGACAGCCATCTTACTTTCGGAGGCCTTCGCAAGATCGGTCAAGTGCAGCGCCTTACCTGTCTTCAGTGTGTCGATTCCATACTCAGCCGGCAGCACGGCGGTGAAGAGAATCACTAAGGCTACAAGCAACGCGATGCCGGTCGCCTTCGCGATGGCCTTCTTGGACGGCGCCTGAACCTGCTGGATGTCTTCCTGTTCCACCATATGCTCCACTTACGCCGCTACAAAATATCCCGCCACCTGGTATCCAACCAAAACGAATCCAACCGTCATCAGCACTGCGTTTGCCGTAAACGCCTGCCGCAGGAAGGCGCTCTGCGTGCGCCAAACACTGAGAGCGATCAGTACGGCGGTCAGCGCCAGAACCTGTCCGACTTCCACTCCGACATTGAAAGAAACGATGTTCGTAATCAGCCCGTTTTTTGACAAGTCCAGCTCCTGGAGCTTGGTCGCCAGGCCGAATCCGTGGAACAGGCCAAAGATCAACACCGCAACTTTCGTGTTGGGTTCGAATCCGAGGAACCGCCGGAAACCGTCCATATTGTCGAAGGCCTTATAGACCACGGACAACCCAATGACGGCGTCGATCATGTACGGGTTCGCGTGAACTCCCCCGAGCACGCCACCCAGCAAAGTGATGCTGTGCCCTAGCGTAAAGAGACTGACATACTGAACGATGTCTTTCAGCCGGTACAGGAAAAAAATCACGCCCACCAGGAACGCGATGTGGTCATAGCCTGTCACCATGTGCTTCGCGCCCAGGTATACGAACGCCGGGATCGCCGCGCCCTGATTGGATTGCACGAATGAAGCATCGCGCTTCGAGACGTTATGGGCGCCGGCGGCGGCCGGAAATACAAATGCGGAAAGGATCAGGACAATGGCTACGAAGACAGCGGCTCGGATGCGGAAGCGTCCTACTTGCATCGATCTGCCAAGTCGGCCTTTTCACGCCACTTGTCATGGCAATTGGAGCAGGCCGTGCTCAGGTCCCCCGCCGCCGTTACGATATTGTCCATATTCTTGGACTGCGCGGCCTTATACGCTTCCATGCTGGCATCTCGAAGCCCTTGAACGAACTTTGGCCAATCCGGGTTGTTGATCGGAACAGGCAGCCCATTGGAGCACTTACGGCCCGGAATGATGAGAAGATTAGCTGCCTCCGAAAGCGCCAGTGCGCTATTCTCCACGGCGTCCCATTTCCCATAGGTGTTCGCAAGCGGATCGGTCGCCAGTGAAGGGTCTTTGGCGGGCTTAACGTCGGCCGGATTGTCATTTTGGGCGAAAAAAATTACGTTGGAGTTGGGAAACAAAACGCCCCTCATCAGTTGCACCAGGTTCGCGTAGACCTTGGGAGCTTGAGCGCCGGTACTCGGCTTGGCCTTAGCAGGCGCGGCTGCGGGAGCTTGGGCGTCGCAGAGTCCCGCCAATGCCAGGGTTCCGGCACAGGTCAACGAAAACAGGATGTTCCATCTCTTCTTAAGCATTCTGGTTCACCAATGAAGCTTATCATTCAGGCGAAACGAACTCTCCCGCAGGATGGTCATGATATGGTCAGTGACCGGTCACTCACCACGGGAAACTACTGATCTTAAAACTACTTCTGCCCGCCCTTAGAACGTGAGCTTGAGCGCGATTTGCACCAAGCGCGGCGGCTGCGCATTGATCACATAGCCGAAGTTGGAATCGAGAATCTCCCCCTGCACCGCGGCGGGGCCGAAGAACTGCGCATGGTTGAAGGCGTTAAACGCCTCGAAGCGAAACTGGAGCTGCGCCCTCTCCCTGATCTTGAAGTTACGCAGCAGGGCCAGATCGAAGTTCATCTCGCCCGGCCCGGAGAACGAACGCCGCGAGGCAGTCCCGGGCTCGCCGAGCGCGTTTTGGGTGAACGCCGCGATATTGAAGTACGGCTTCCCATTGCGGGGGTTGGAGTTGATTTCAAGCGGCAGCCCGTTATAGTCCGGCGTATCGAGATAGTGGTTGTTGACGCCATTGGGGCTGCTTCCCTGCAGAGAGTTGTCGCCGTCTTCGTGCAACGTCACGGGGAAGCCCGAGGTGATGCGGGTGATTCCGCTAAGCTGCCATCCACCGGTTACAGACCGCCAGTGGCTGGAGAAACGATCGAAAGGAAGGTTCACCGTATAGCTGGCGACAAAATTCTGCGCTGATGTCGAAGGCCGAGAGAGCGCGGGTGCTGGAGAGGTCGAACGGATTGCCGACATCGGAGATGCTCGATGCCTGATCGATCGACTTGCTCCAGGTGTAGTTGAGAGAGAAGTTATAGCTCTTGCCCGCGTGGCGAAGGACAACCTGAAGGGCATTGTAGTTCGAGTTGCCGACGGTGGAGTCGTAATCGTCGTTTCCGTAGTTCGGCCCCAGAGGCCCGCGTGTTCCATTAAGCGTCTGGCCGTTGGCCAAAAGGAACGTGTTGTTCTCGAGGCCCGGGCCGCAGGGCTGCGTGCCCGGCGCAAGAATCGATCCCTTTTGGCCATACGGAACGCTGAGCTGCAGACAGAGCGCCGGGTTACCGGGATTGGCGGAATAAACCAGCAGCAGATGATGGGCCTGCGAACCCACATAGCTGACGCTGAACAGCGTGTTCTCTGTGATCTGGCGCTGGATCGAGAGGAAGTAATTTTCGTTATACGGATACGTGTTAAATGGTTCCGGCGATGTCTGGCCGTTTTGCGGAAGGAACGCCCCGAATTGCTGGCTGGTATTGGGATGGCTGGCTGTCGCATTCAAAGGAGGAAACGCGAACGGATACGGATTGCCGAGGAACGTGCCGTTCCCAGCCGCCACGAACGGCTGATCGAAGAGCGGCGGCGCCGGACTGGTGTAGCTCAGGCCATAAGGAGGCTGTGGCTCGTCGATCGCCATGATGTTGCCCTCGATCACGGATTCGAAGATGCCGTAGCCCGCGCGAATGCTGGTTTTTCCGGCTCCGCCGGTAATTTTGTTGAGGAAGCCGGGCAGGTCGCCGGGCGACCACGCGAGGCCGGCGCGCGGCGAAAAGCGGTTTTGCGACGGTACGAGCGTGTTGGGAACGTGGGGATCGCCGGGATAGACGAGGCCCAGCGGTGCGTTCGGATAAACAACCGATTGCTCGCCTACCAGGTACGTGGGAATCTGGTTGTATTTTTCCGACCAGCCTTCCATGTGGTCATAACGCACGCCGTAGTTGAACAGTCAGATTTGGTCGCAGGCGCCAGCTATCCTGCACGTAAGCCCCTTGGTATCTGTGCCGTATATAGTAAGACTGCGAATCCTGCTGATTGTAGAAGAAAGGCGTTCCGATCAGGAAGTCCGCGAAGTCCAAACCGGTTTCCTGTCCCTGGAATTGGAACGAACCGTTGAAGATCGGATTCGGAGTGACGTTCACCTGTTCATAGGTCGCCTCGAAACCGGCTTTGAGCGAATGGTCGCCGATGACTCGGGAAAAGTTGTCGTTCAAGGCGTAAGTATTGTTGAACTGCTTCAGATTTGTTGTCGGCACCCCCATCGTGAAGGCATTGAATGCGACGGTCTCGATACCTTCGATCGAGGGGTCGAGCGGGAAAATCCCAGTCGAGTGCGCGCCGGTAACGAAACCCTGCGATGCCAGGCTCGGGCCAACCCCCCCTTGAGGTTGCCCGACATTGTTGGCGTCACGCATAAAGCTCAGGTGAAACTCGTTGACGGAGGTTGTGCCAATGGCCTTCGTGTGGCTGAAATTGATCGAGTTGCCCACGGCCGAGATTGAGGGCGTTGAACCCGGGCACTGTGGCGCCGCCCTGGCCGGACGGATAGGGATTGTTTACCGTGAAGTCATCAAAGAAATAGTAGGCCGAAAATATGCCGTAATGGTCTGTATTGGCGTCGAAGCGAAAGCTTCCTTTGTCGTCGCGCGTGGTCTCTCCTACCGACCCGGTCGAGAATGTATCGGGACCGACATTCGGCTGAGGGATGTACTGCAGCAGATGCTGGGCCGGAGCTGACCAGGCGCTCGTCGGTATGATGGCGTTGGGAAAAACGCACTGAGTACTGGACGTGCAGCCCGGCGTGTAATAAGGTTCGCCCGCGGTAACGTCATAACCAAGCTTGCTGGTTAGAATATTGGCGATATAGGGTCCGCTGACGCTGCCAGTGAGCTGGCTGGCGACGCTGCTCAGGTTGCCGGTGCGTTCCGCAAGCGAGGGTACGGCGATCAGACCAGTGTCGATTCCCTGGTTGCTGCGAGTTCCCTGGTAATCGGCGAAGTAGAAAATCTTATTTTTCCGGATCGGGCCTCCGACTGTGCCGCCAAACTGGTTCTGGCGGTAGAAACTGCGCTCCGGGGAGAAGAAGTTGCGGGCGTCGAGATCGGTATTGCGCAGAAATTCGAAGCCGCTGCCATGTATTTGGTTCGCGCCGGATTTGGTGATCACATTGACGATGCCGCCGCTGTAATTTCCGAACTCGGCGTCGAAGTTATTCGTGAGAACCCGGAATTCGGCGATCGAGTCGAGATCGGGAATGATTGTGGTACCACCGTTCATCAACTCTTTGACGTCCCCGCCATTGACGAGGTAGCCGTTGGCGTCTTCGCGCTGGCCGCTGATCGACTGGTTGCCGGCGTTCAGCCCGCCGGACGGCGCTATCTGAACCGAGGCGCCAGCCATGATGACCGAATCGCCAGTCTGGGTGGACATGGGGACAATGCCGGGCTGGAGGGCCAGAAGATCGGTATAACTGCGGCCGTTGAGCGCGACCTCGGTCATCGTTTTCGCGGCCACCACGTCGCCCATCTGGGTGCTGGCAGTCTCAACGTGGACTTCGACATCGGTTGCCGTGGCGCTGACGGTAATATCCTGCGATTGCTGCGCCAACTGAAGCGTCATGTTTTGCTGGATATCGGCATTCGTATCCACCACCAGAGCGGTTCGTTTCTCCGAGCGGAATCCTTTCGCCTCGAAAAGGATGTCGTAGGTGCCCACTGGAACGCTGGGGAAAATGAAGTCGCCATGTTCGTCGGCTATAACCTTCATCTCGGTCCCCTGAGCTGTGTTCGTCATCTTGACCGACACCATGGGAATGCTGGCCCCTGACGGGTCCGTGACTGTTCCCGTGACTTTGCCGGTCACAGCCCCCCAAACCATGACGCCGGCAGCAAAGAAGAGGCCCGCGCCTTGGAGCACAGTTCTAAATGTTTTCGTACGGAACGACTTGTGAAGCAACACTTTCTCCTCGGTAGTTTTCGTCTTTATTTCATTCAAGGCCGCGCGGGTTCACTCATTGCCGCGGATTAGACTCCGGCGGCGTCCCGGCCAGGACTTTTCGTCCGTTAGCTAACTTTACTTCTCGTGCCGACGCGACGTTAGCTCCGTCGCGCGCCGGAAAGGCGACAACCGTCACACGATCGCCGACCTTCAGCGAGTCCCGCAGCCACCCGAGCCTTGCCAAAGTATTCGGGCCAGCGCCCTCGAAAGCCCAATTGGTGACCTTCTGGCTGGCGTCTTTGACGTCGACATAAAAGTAAATATGGGGGTTGCTCCATTCAACTCTGGTAATGACACCCGCATACGTGATCTGCCGGTTCACGTCAAACTCGGCCGAGACCGAGTGGTGCCCAAAAATCGGGGCCGTCGCCAACAGCAACAGGCCCCCAGGGACTAAAATCGCCAGCTTGCATGCCATGTGAAACCGGCCCTCGTTCGAAGCCGAAATCGAGACTAACATGGCTATGCCGCGATCACGCTGAGAACAAGGTCAACTCGCGGTCAATGACTCGAAAGGTGTGGTCACTGACCGTTGAACGCCATTGTTTTCAGTGAGATTGCGATCCTGACCGGGGGCGCTGCCAGTTAGAAGCGGTAGCGAATGGTCCCCGTTACGTTAATCGGCGCACCCGGATAGACCTGCGTGTCGTCGATGGCGCTAACCCAATAGCGCCGGTCGAACAAATTGTATACGTTCACGTCGTATTCCCATCTTTTGCGGCGATACTGGAGCGCTGCGTCGAAGGTGACAAAGCCAGGCATAAAGAACAAGTCGTAATCGTCGGTTGCTCTCCGGCTAACGTAACGGTCCCCCACCATCAGGAGAAATCCCTTCGGCAAATTGTATGTCACCCATGTCCTCTGGGTTTGCTTAGGGACCAGCCCCGGCACGTTGCCCTGGAAGTTCTGGTCGACGCTAAAGCCGCTGAAATAGCTCGGCACCACGAAATTGCCGAGGGTCGCTTCGGTGTACCCATAGCTCGCGTAGAGGTTTAGTTTCTGAGTGACCCGCGCCCGAAGTTCCACCTCGGCTCCGGACGAATTAAAGCTGCCGCCCTGGAAGATGTCTCCGTTGGCCTCGTTTAGCGCCACGTTGAAATCGGTGATGTGGAAATAAGCCAGGTTCAGGCTCACCCGATCTTGCAGTAACTTGAAGCGCATGCCGCCTTCGAATTGCTCGCCGGTTTCCGGTTTCAGCGCATTGCCGGCCAGCGAAACTTCCGTTTGCGCCGTGAACGATGTGGCCCAGTTGGCGTAAAGAACCACGTGGGGGAAGAGCGGCGAAATAATTCCCGCGCGATAGGTGAAGGGATTTTGCGCGAACCTGTCCTGCGGGCCGCCGTACTGCCAAACTCCGTCGACCACCGGATAATCGAAATCGTAGTGCCGATAGGCGTCGTATCGTCCTCCCAAAAGCACCTGCAGCTTCGGGTGAATGTTCCAGAAGTCCTGGAAGTAAATGGCGTTCTGCGTATTGTTCAGCCCATCGTAGCTGCTGGCGGGAAAGCTCGTCACCGCCGTGGCCGTCTCCACCGGATTGTAGAGGGAGATGGAGGGGATGGGCTGGCTCTCGGCGTCGTCGCTGCGCTCGGTCATGTGGTAGACCCTGTCGAATTCGTAGCCGATCATGAACTGGTGTTTCCCTAGCAGGTGGAAGCTGCCCTTGAGGTCGGTCTGGCTGAAGCCCACATAGTTGTGGTGAAAGAAGAAAAGGCTGAAGGTGTTCTCGTTGACGCTGCCGCCACGCAGCACCTGGTAGGGAAGGCTGCTGACATCGATGGCGTTGCCCTCGTTCTCCCAATATCCATCTGTTCCATATTGGAATTGCGCCGACGACCGTAGCGTCAGATTCTCGTTGAAGTAGTGCTCGTAGAAGACTTGCCCGATCGGCGAATTCAACCGCTCGAAGTTGCCCGGTGTGTTGTAGCGATTGTTGATGTTGATGCCCGGAGGAATGACGAACCCGTACGGCGTGGTCGCCGTGAGCGGATTAGCCAGCGGTAAGAGGGGAATTCCCGCATCCATGTCGAAGTGGTCGTCGTTCCAATTGACGTTGAAGCGCAGACGGTCCCGCGATCTGATCCGCCATGACAGTTTTGGCACCAGGTCGAAGCGATTGTAGCCCGCCTCCCGGAAGCCATCGCTGTGCGTAAAACCGACGTCAATCCGGTAGAGCAGGTTTTGCGACGATCCCAGTGGGCCCGTCGAACCGAACTCGAATCCACCGGTGCCCCACTGCCCGCCGCGGAGGACCAGTTCCTGCTGTCTGGCGTCCAGTGGCTGCTTCTCCACGATATTGATGGTTCCTCCGGGATCCTGTGTTCCATAAAGCATCGAGGCCGGGCCCTTGAGGACGTCCACTTCCTGGACGCTATTGACTTGGGAATCCGAGCGGTTACCCTGGATAGGAATGCCGTTCAGCAGTATCGCCGAGCCGGGGTCCTGGTCCATGATCTGGCCGCGAAATTCGAAGTAATTCAACGACCCGTATTGCGTCCAGGCGTTCGAGGCGGGAAGGTTGTTGATCGCGGGGACGATGCTCGTCAGATTCTGCTGCTCGATCATGTCTCGCGATACGGTGTTCACTGTGACGGGCAGGTCCGCCGCAGGAATATCCGTCTTCGAGGCGACGTTCTGATCATCCACCTGAGCCGTAACTGTCACGCTCGAGTTGAGCGCCTGCGGCCGCAGGGCTGCGTCCAACTTCACGGTCCGCCCGGCGACCACCAGCACGGCGTCTTTTCTCAAGGGCTCAAAACCGTCGTGGCTGAATTGCAGAGTGTATGTCCCGACCGGAACGTCCGCAACCCGATAAGAACCGTCGTACTGGCCTACAATTTTCTTGACAGTTGCGCCTTGAGAATTCTGAACCTCAATCGTGGCGCCCGGCAAGATTAGTTCTTGGCTGTCGGTTATTCTTCCCTCAATCGTTCCCGATGCGCCGCCCTGACCCTGGGCCCAGGCAAAGCCAAGCGCCATCATGAGTATGAGGGGTGCGACTCGGTGCCAAGGAAGCTTTTTCATCGAGGCGAGCGTAACACCGTGCGCCGCCCTGAGTACCCCCGATAAAGTCACGTCTCGGTCAATGACCCCAGTTTGCCGGTCAGTGACCGGCTCTTGACCGTACCTTAGGCTGAATTCGAGACCGTTCATGTTAGGCTTGTCCATTCTGGTAACCGATGCGGGAAATGGGCGTGCAGCTTCGCAAGTTTGCGATCTTCGTCCATCGCTGGCTGGGCTTCGCCTTCTGTTTGCTGTTTGCGCTCTGGTTTGTTTCCGGGATCGTAATGATGTATTCGGACTACCCGGGCGTGAGTCCGGGGGATCGGCTGTCCAGGGCCCAAGCGCTTGCGCCGGAAGCAATTCATGTTTCCCCGGAGGCGGCTTACGCTGCACTGCAATGGAGCACGCCGCCCGATCAGGTTTCTCTCGCGATGCTGGATGGTTCCGCGGTTTATCGGTTTCGGAGTGGGCGTTCGCAGGCCCTGGTTTACGCCGACAGCGGAGAGGTGTTCCGATTGCTGCCGCGGGCGAGGGCCGCGCGAATTGCAGCGGCTTGGTCGGGAGAACCGATAGACCAGGCCAGATTCCAAGGCGCGCTCATGGAGGCCGATCAGTGGACGCTGATGGGCGGGCTCGCTCCAGTCAGGCCGCTTCTGAAGTTCGCGTGGCCCGATGGACAAGAGGTCTATGTCTCGTCCGTCACGGCTGAAGTGGTACAGCACACCACGCGCGGTTCTCGCATCGCAGCCTATTTCGGCGCGATTCCACACTGGCTTTACTTCACGCCCCTGCGAAAGAATGGACGGTTGTGGACCAAGGTGGTGGTCTGGTCGTCGGGAATTGGGACGGTGGCAAGCTTACTAGGGCTGATCGTTGGCATCTCGCTGTATTCGCCATCCAAGCGCTTCCGTTATTCGGGAACGCCTTCGAGTCTTCCCTATCGGGGCCAGAAGCGCTGGCACCTGATGCTGGGATTGATATTCGGGCTGGTCACTTGCACGTGGGTCTTCAGCGGCCTGCTTTCGATGGATCCGTTTGAAGGGCTTTCCGACAACAACGACGGGCCATTCCGTGTTTCGAGGGCGCTCAGGGGAGGACGGATTCGCCTGTCGTCTTTTGCCGGCAAGTCTCCGAGCGAAGCGCTGCGGCAGGTGGCTCCCGAAATCAAGGTCAAGGAACTGGAGTTCACCGTCTTTGGAGGCGAATCTTATTACCTGGCGCGCGAATCGCCCACGCTTACCCGAATAGTGCCAATCCGCGGAGATCCCATCGCGCAATTCGATCGCTCTCGTATTCTGGATCTTGTCGCCAAAGCGAGCCAGCCGGCGGCATACGCCGAAACCCGCGTCGTTACTGAATACGAGGCCTATTATCTTGATCGCCACCAGCAGCGTCCTCTGCCCGCGCTGTTCGTCCGGTTGAACGATGCCAATGGTTCTATGTTCTACATCGATCCGAAGACCGCGCGGCTGGTGGAGGCGTATGGGAGCCGGTCGCGTTGGAACCGATGGCTCTATCACGGCCTCCATTCCTGGGATTTGCCATGGCTGTACCGCTACCGGCCGGCTTGGGACATTTTTGTCCTGGTGCTTCTGCTGGGCGGCACGTCGTTGTGCGTTACCTCGGTGATCCTTGCGTTTCAGCTAGTGCGTCGAAAATTTTCCTCAGAACAGGAGCAACTCTCGTGAAAATCGAACTCATTTTTAGCGCCTTGTTGGCAATGCCGGCATTCAGCCAGACTTTTACCTCGACGCCGCTTCCGAATCCATCCGGGCCTAGCAGCCTGCAACCCAATTGGTCAGTCGCTCCCGATGGCTCGGCAGTCTTCAGTTGGATCGAACCTTCACAAGGTGGCTCCTTCGCTTTGCGATACGCGGTGCGGCACGGCGCAACATGGTCGCCCGCCACCACCATCGCGGCCAATCGACATTTCTTCCATCATCCGGCTGAAATGCCGGAGGTACTTGCGCTTCCGGGCGGCCACTGGTTCGCTCACTGGGTGGAATCGCCGGGTGGCGATAGCGATGCGGAGTATGTCTTCGTTTCTTCATCTACCGACGGCGCCCACTGGAGCATGCCGTTACAGGCCCATCACGACCACAGCGCCGTGCAGCATGGCTTGGCTTCCATGATCGCTAACCTGGACGGCGGCGGGTCCATCTTCTGGTTGGAGGCGCTCAAAGGCGAGGATAATCCCGTATCGTTGAAGCGCACCATCGTGGACGCCTCCGGCAAAGAGGTCAAAGAAGAAGCGATCGACGGCGACGTTTGCGGCTGCTGCCCCACGGCCGTCACGAAGACTGCCAAGGGACTGCTGGTGGCTTACCGCGCCCACACCAAGGACAACATTCGCGACATCGCGGTCACTCGCCTGGAGAACGGCAAATGGTCCCCCGGCAAGATTGTGCATGCCGACAATTGGGAAATAGAAGCGTGCCCCACCAACGCCGCGGCAGTGGCGGCCAAGGGCGATCACGTGGCCCTCGCCTGGTATACCGACGCTCAAGATTCGCATCGCGTGCAGATGGCGTTTTCAAGCGACAGTGGTTCCAGCTTCACTAAGCCTGTGATCCTTAGCGTCGGCCATGCGTTCGGCTACACGGCGCTGGCGTTGGACGAAGATGGCGGCGCGATCGTTTCCTGGCTGGAGCAGAGTCCTGGAGGCGCGAAGGTGCTGGTTCGTCGCGTGACTTCGGCCGGTGTTGCCGGTCCGGTGGTCGAAGTAGGCAAGGGTGGGAAGATGGCGCTGGGATACCCGAAGCTATTTCACAACGGCAGCGATACGTTCGTTGCCTGGGGCAGTCCTAAGCACGTCGAGACCGCGAGTCTCGCGAAGAAAGACTAATGCCGGACGGCCGTAGCTTCGACGACGTGATAGCGAATCTGGGCGGCCAGCGTAACCGTCGCGGCTAACGTCAACCCACCGGTGGCTATGTGCATTACGCTGACGACGACGACCGACGGGCTGCTCTCCGGCAAGAGCAGAAGCAATAGGAATGTTGTGAATCCGAGAAAGACTTGGACCGAGGCGATTCCTCCCAATGCAATAGCCGCCGGCCGCAGAGACGGATGCTCGGGAAACTGCCGGACCAGGAAGACGCAGACGATCAAAATCGAAAGCAGCACGATCATGGCGTTCAGAATGTGCCAGATCACACTAGCGGCGTGAAATCGAAAAGCTGCCCCCAGAATAATTTGCAGGATCACGATGCCTGGCAGGAAGAACGCCAGCGAACGCAACGGTGGGCGCCAGGAGTCCTCTACGCGTTGAGGACCGCGCTGCCAGCGCTCCGATGTGAATAGGGAAATTGCCATAACCGCCGCAAAACAGATCTGACCGATTAACGCATGCAGGATATCGGTCAAAGGCGAGAGCGACCCGAGAGCCGTCCCTAGAGCGCCTTCCACCACAAAAATCGACAATACGATCCATCCGAACTGTCGGAGCTGCTTGTGTTTCTTTTCCTTCACCAGCCAAACCGCCAGGCCGGCTAGCAAGACTCCCGCAAAGACTGCGCCGTAGCTATGCCAGTGTTCGAAGGAGACGGCGAGGGGCGTGGTCGGCGCTGACGGAACTGGCGAGATCGGCCGCTCCAAGCTGGTGACGACAGCTCCAGCTATGAGGACCAGCAGAAAGCAAAACGCGACAAAAATACTATACCGGTGTAGCCAAACGTCTTCATCCCTCATGTTCATCGCTTACAGGTCGACCGCACATGTTGTGATTGCATTCTCCCAGACGTTGAGCCTGACCGCCATATTCTGCCGGTTAACATTGAGTCACTTACCGGTCACTGACCGGACTTCGCGCCGGCTTTGCGTCCCTGGCGAAGGCATGACGGTGTGATCAGTGGCCAGATTCGTGTTGACTTTCGAAATCAGCCTGCCGTATATTCATTTTGCTGTTGGTCTTCAAGAAGTGAAGTGAAAAGGGAACCCGGTGGAAATCCGGGACTGCCCCGCAGCGGTAAGCAGGAACGAAAGCCGTCATAAGCACTGGTCTCAAAAAGACTGGGAAGCGACGGCCGGTAGGAGGGCCAAGCCCGCGCCTGTGAGTCCGAAGACCTGCCAATAGCCGGCGTGTAATCGCGCTGAAAATCACAAGTCCTCGAAGGGGGGACTGGTGCTGGCCACTCGCGTTCGCGCGCACTCGCCGATGCCATTCTGCCTTTCGATGGCGGATAGGGCAGAACGTGGCAACTTCGATCGCTACCCTGGTTATCGTACTGGCGGGAACCTGCGCCGCCTTCGCACAGCAGACCGTTCGGGGCACCGTAACCGATCAACTGGGAGCCGTAGTCAAGGGCGCCAAAGTTACGCTCCAGCACGGCGACACGAGCGCCGCAGAGAAGACTACAGACGCAGCCGGCGCGTTCACGTTTTCCGCTGTGGCCGAAGGCCGGTACCATCTTCAAGTGGACGCGGCAGAGTTCGCGACTTATAGCGGGCCGGAGGTGTTCGTCGGATCGTCCGCGACCGCTACGTTGGACGTCATCCTGCAACTGAGCGCGGTTTCACAAGGCGTGTCGGTTTCGGCTACCGGCTCGGAGGTGCCAATCGCCCAGGTGGGCTCCTCGGTGAGCGTCATCGATCAGCATGACATTGAGGCCCAGAACAAGCTCGACGTGCTCGAGAACCTTCGCCAGGTGGCGGGCGCGCAGATTGTGCAGACCGGCCAACGTGGCGGAGAAACCTCCCTATTCATTCGCGGCGGCGACTATGACTTCAACAAGATCATGATCGACGGAGCGCCCGCAAATAAAATCGGCGGCGTTTTCGACTTTGCGCAGCTTTCGAACGGCGGGGTGGAAAGCATTGAAGTTCTTGAGGGCGCTAACAGCGTCCTCTATGGCCCCGATGCACTGGCCGGCGTCGTCAACATCACTACGCAGCACGGAACTTCTTCCATCCCTGCACTTACATACTCGGTGGACGGCGGCAATTTTGGGACGTTGAATAGTTCTGTCTCTTTGGGCGGCGAGCTTCGCCAGTTCGACTACTTCGTCTTGTTTTCAAGGTTCGATACGCAGGAAAGTTATGCGAACGACTTCTTTCATAATGCGAGCTACGTGGGAAATTTCGGTTACAAAATAAACTCGAAAACGGAAGCCCGCGTCACTTATCGCAGTAATTGGACCGACGTCGGCGCTCCCAACGGGATCCTCCTTTATGGCATCTCGGATGCCGCGACGCAGAGGAACCAAAATACCTATTTGAGTGGGACGCTCAAGAATCAAACCACGAAGCACTGGCATAACCTGGTTCGTTTCGCCTTCACCCAGTTCAACTCCACGTATCTGGATCCGTATCAGGTCGGCACGATCGATCCTTATGGAGATTCCCTAGGCAATGTCGTAACCATTCGGGGCGCCAACGGCTATAGCGTGACCGGCCAGGCGATTCTCGACTTTGGCGGTACCTACCCCGAAATCTCTCCCGATTACGAAGCGCGCAGATCGGTATCCATGCAATCCGATTACAACTTCTACAAAGAGTGGACCTTCACGGCCGGTTTTCAGTACGAGCATGAAAACGGGCAAGGCTTTACCCGGAACAATTACAACTCCTTTGTGGAGGTTCATGGGAACTTGGGCCACCGGCTGTATGTAACCGCCGGTGGGGGCGTGGTTGACAATGCTGTGTTCGGGTATGCAGCCGTGCCGAACGTCTCGGTTGCTTACTACCTGAGAAAGCCCTCCGGCAACGAGTTCTTTTCGGAAACGAAGCTCCGATTCAACTTCGGCAAAGGCATCAAAGAGCCCAACACCTATGAACAAGCCAATCAGCTCTGGGCGCTTCTGACGCCCGCGGAAAGAGAGCAGTATGACGTGTACCCGGTCGGCCCGGAGCGAAGCCAAGTCTGGGATGCGGGCATCCAACAAGGGCTCTGGCACGGCAGATCGAGACTTGAACTTACGTATTTCCAGAGCCGGTTTTACGATCTGCTTACTTACCTTGAACCGGCCGCGCTGGTGTCGTTGGGCGTCAACCCGGGCGCCGCGGCTGCTTCGGAATTCGGCGCGTACATAAACGCCAGCTCCGAGAAATTCAAAGGGGCGCAAGTACAGTTTGTCACCGAACTCGGGCACGGACTCCGAGCCCAGGCGAACTATACGTATCTGGATGGCGTGGCCACCCAAACCTTCGGTGCGCCGGCCTACAACCCCGCATTCCCAGGAATTCCGATCGGTGCATTCGAGCCGCTTCTGGGCGCACGGCCTTTCCGCCGGCCTCCTCAGAGCGGAAGCTTTGCGCTTTATTATGCCCGCCACAATTTTACAGCTGCCGTCACCGGTTACTTGGTGAGCCGTAGCGATGACACTACAGCTCTGGACGATGCCAACTACGGAAACACGCTGCTGCTTCCAAATCGAAATCTTGATCCTGCGTACCAAAAGATCGATCTGAGCGGACGTTACGCCATAAGGCCGTGGGTGTCAGTCTATACCAGCATGGAGAACGTCCTAAGCGAACACTATACAGCCGCTTTTGGTTTTCCGGCATTACCGTTCACCATCCGCGCGGGTCTCACGTTCACCATCGGCGGCGACAACTGGAAGAGATAACAGATGGCGTGCCGGCAAGGTGCTGAACCACGACCGTCAGCGAGTGCAAGCGGACGTATACTATTGGGAAGCAAGAATGGAATCCGAGGCCAAGGTCCTTCAAGCGATCTTCGATCATGCCGCTCTTGGCATCGCCCAAATCAGCCTTGATGGGTCATGGCTGCGTGTGAACAACCGGTACTGTGAGATGCTTGGCTACTCCGAATCCGAACTACTCACCAGGAAGATTTGGGATATCACGCGCCCGCCCGGACTACGACGAGGTATCACGTGGGCGCCGTCAACTTCTGGAAGGGGCCATCTCCTCGCATACGATGGAGAAGCGCTTTGTCCGCAAAGACGGGACGATCTTCTGGGGGCGGCTCAATCGATCGCTAGTACGGGACCAAGACAATCAGCCTCAATACTTCATTGCGGTGGTAGAGGACATCACCGAGAGGATAAACGCGGAGCGCGCGCTCCGGGATAGCGAGCAGCGTCTAACCCTCGCTCAGAACGCAGCGCACCTGGGCGTATGCGAATGGGATCTGATCACGAATGGATTCACGCATTCCGAAGAATACGCCCGGCTATACGGCCTGTCGCCGGATGATCCTCCGCTCACGCTCGAGGAGTTGTCCAAACGGACTCATCCGGAAGATCGAGAACGGGTGCAAGCGAGCATCAGGGACGCTCTCGAACGGACGCACGCCTGGGACACCGAATACCGCGTGCTATGGCCTGACGGAAGCGTGCACTGGCTACACTCAAAGGGCGCGGTTTTCCTCGATGCCTCAGGGCGGCCGGTTCGCTCAACGGGCGTCGTTCTCGATATTACCGAGGGCAAACGGGCCGAAGCAGGCACTGCGTGAAAGCGAACAGCGCTTCCGTGTGACCTTCTTTCAAGCGGCCGTCGGCATCGCCCAGACCAGCCCCGATGGCCAGTGGTTACTTATAAACGATCGGTTTTGTGAGATGCTTGGCTATTCACAAACTGAGTTACGCGGAAAGAACTTTCTGGATCTCACGCATCCAGATGACCGCGAAGCCTCTCGCACGGCGCTGCGCCGATTTCTTGCTGGTGAGATCTCATCGTTGTTGAACAAGGAGAAGCGTTACATCCGCAAGGATGGCGGGATCGTCTGGGTGAGGCTGTTTATATCGCTCGTGCGGGATCAGCATAACCAGCCGCAATACTTCATCTCCGTGCTGGAGGACATAACCGAGCAGAAGTTGATCGAAGAGCGGCTGCTGGCTAGCGAGGCCCGGCTCATGGAGGCGCAGAATCTCGCCAAGGTAGGGAGTTGGGAACGGCACATTCAGAGTGACAAGATCTACTGGTCTGATGAGATATTTCGGATTCTTGGGCTGACGAATGCTCCAGCAAACTTTCCAACGTTTCTGAGCTGTGTCCACCCTAAGGATCGAGAAAAGATCTTGGGGATCAACGACAAAGTCCGTTCGAGTATCGCGCCCGTTGAAGTGGAGTACCGAATCGTCCGGCCGGACGGCGAAGTGCGGTTTGTGCGCTCCATTGTTGAAGGGATCAGAGACGATCAAGGCGTACCGGTTCGTATCACCGGGGCGACTCAGGACATTACCGAGCAGGTTAAGGCGCGGGAGCTTCTGCGCGAGAGTGAAGGGTATCTAAAGAATGCAGCGCGCCTTGCGCATGTGGGCCATTGGCAGTGGGACATTCAGGCCAACCACGTATCCGGTTCCGAGGAAATGTATCGAATCTTCGGCAAGCCTCCGGATTTTACACCGAGTTTCGATGATTTTGTGCAAACGGTCATACCAGAAGATAGGGAGCGAGTAGGTCGGTGGGTAAGCGACTGTATTGCGGAGAAGAGGGGCAGCGAAATCGAGTATCGGATCGCTTGGCCCAACGGCGATCTGAGGACGGTCTCGTGCGTTTGCGAAGTATTGCTCGGTGAGGAAGGCCTGCCAACGCTTATGTTTGGCGCCTGTCAGGACATCACTGATGTTAAGAAGAATGAGGCAAAGCTTGTTCAAGCCCAAGAGGACCTTCGGGCTTTGACGGCTCGACTCGTTGAACTCCAGGAATCGGGCATGAAGGAACTGGCACGCGAACTGCACGACGATTTGAGTCAAAACCTGGCCGCCTTGGGTAGGGAAATCGAAACCTTACTTTCGCCTTCCGCCCAGTCGTCCCGGCCGCTCTCCGAACAGGCCCGCGAGGTCTGGCGGAGGGTCACGCAACTGGCGCGTGACGTTCACTCTATGTCACAGCGGCTCCATCCGGCAATCCTGGATGATCTCGGGTTGAAAGCGGCGCTCACAGAGCAGTGCTGGGCCTTCTCAGAACAGACCGGCATCCCAGTGCAATTCGAGTCCGCTGGCGAATCGACGCGGCCGGCAGCGGACGTGTCTTTGTGCTTCTATCGTGTAGCTCAGGAGGGTCTCCACAACATCGCCAAACACGCTGGCGCGACGAGTGTTCACATGACGCTTTCCAGCAGCGAAGAAAAGTGCACGCTGCGGATCGAGGACAATGGCCAAGGATTTGACCCTAGCGTAGCCAAGGGCAAGAATGCGTTGGGACTGATTAGTATGCGAGAGCGCGCACGGCTGGTGAACGGCAACTTCGAGATCAGATCAGAATACGGCAAGGGGACTATGTTGGAGGTCTCCGTGGCGTTGAAGGAAAATTGAATCCAAACGGGCGGCCTTTGTCGCTACCGAAGAATGCCAGTGTGACCTAGCGAGTAGCGGCCAGGCTGCGGGTAAACGCACAGTCCGTGCGGTCCCTTGCCGACGGCGATGCGCGCTATTAAGCGTCCGTCACTGGTGTCAATCGCATAGACTTCACGATTGTAGCGGCCAGAAAGCCAGAGCACCTTTCCATCGGCTGAAACGCCTCCCATGTCGGGACTTCCGCCGGGAATGGTCCAGGTTCGAATGACTTTGCGGTCGGCGAAGCTGATCACCGATATCGTGCCTTCATCGCGATTGGAGCAGAACAGCAGCTTGGAGTCACGGCTGGGGTACAGGCCGTGAGCCCCGCGACCTGTGGGAATAAAGCCGATCGAAACGAATCTGTCGCCATCGATCAAGTGCACGCCATTCTCAAGCATGTCCGCGACATAAAAGACTTTGCCGTCCGGAGAGGTTTTGACATCTTGGGGCATGCTCCCGCTCGGCGCGTGCTTCATGTCATAGGCTCGCCTCCTTGAGAGACCACTGGTTCGGTGTTGCCCGGCGGCAGGAGGGAGCGTTCCGTCCCGGCCCTGATATTCAGCAAGCGCCAACGCCCCGACGATGGCCCGCTTGGCGACATCCACCTTAACGAGCGATCCCGAAAATTCACAGCTTGCGATCAGATATCGCCCGTCGGCGGAAAAATCCATGTGGTCGACGCCCCGGCACGGGACTGGGAGTGATTCAACCAGCGCCATGGTGGTGGGATTTCGAAAGTCCAGACGATGCACGCGCTCGGCGACAACAATAGCGTATTTGCCATCCGGCGTGTAGTACATGTTGTAGGGGTCCTTGACGCCAACAGTCTCGCCTTTCTTTCCAGTAGCGGGATCGATTTTGGCGACGCTATCGCCCAGATCGCTCAAAACCCAAAGTGTCTTCAAATCGTACGAAGGCGTAACATGTTGCGGCTGTCGTCTCGACTTTGAAGTGATTAACGATCCGATAAGTCCGGGGATCGATAACATCCACCGTATTACTGTCGCTGTTGGGGACGTAAATCAGATCAGGGAAGCTTCTCACCGTGGGACTGAGCTTTCCCGCCTGAGTTTCCGAGTAGATGTCTTTGGGATCGACCACCGGCGGCATGCCCGGCAAAGGGTTGCTATCAGCGGCCAGCGACAGCCCCGCCATGGGCCAGATTGCTAAAGCCAGCAGAATCCGCCAGCGGTTTCGCATGTTAGTCTCATTTTAGCCGCTTGGCCAGACTCCAGCTCGTGTCGTGGCATGGCATTGACCTTCACGCGGAGTTTTTCCAATTCCGTGTGGGTCATTAGCAGTGGCCGAAATTCTTTGTGGCGCGCTTAAACGTCTATGTCGGCTGCGCGATGAGTCGGCGGTGCCCTCGCAGGCGGAATGCCAGGGCCAAGAGAAAGATTCCGAACACCAGCGCGTAGGCCCCGATCCACAATACGATCGCCAATGCCCCGGCACCAGGGGCAAACAGAATCAGCAAACCGAATAATAGGGACAGGACGCCCATCACAAGCAGTAACCATTCGTTGGTAATGACTTTGCGGAGGCGAATGCCGGCGATATCTCAAAGATCCCCGTAAGGATCGCCCAGAACGCGATCACGTACAGCAACGCGATCGCGGTGATAGCGGGCCACGCGAAGGTAAGCAAGCCCGCAATAATGCCGACCACGCCCTCAATGAGCAACGCCCACTGGTGCGACGCGACGCGAAAGAACGCGAGAACATTGAAGACGCCGTCAACCAGCGCGTAGGCTCCAAACAGCAGGACCAGGGTTACGAGCGTTATGCCTGGAAGGAAAAAAGTCAACAATCCGAACAGCACGGCCGCGAGCCCACGAAGAGCCAGCGCCCACCAATTCGCTGTCAAGGTCTGAAGCATGGGCACCTCCTGGAGTTGGATGCCGCCGGCCAGCACAGTGCGCTAAGAAATCTTTTGCCTACCTCGGCGAGAATTGTAGGCGCGGGATGCTTCGCCTCATATTCGTGCAGTAAGACTTAAGTTGCTGAATCTGTGGTGCGCCCGGCATGACTCGAATCTGGTTCTTAGTTTCGAGCACGATTAACTTGATCCTGATTGATTACGGGCGCCGCCGCGAGCCGTGAGCCGCCCCCTAGGCGTTCAAACGCCGTGCGATGGTGTCTACGATTCGGGCCACGCTAGGAATCGCCAGATCTTCGAGAATCTCAGCGGAGGGTAACGGAATATGCGGAGTGGTGATGCGAACCGGAGGTCCGTCTAAACTGTAGAAGGCTTCGTCTACGACGATGGAGACAATCTCCGCACCCCAACCGCACAGGCGTGGATTCTCTTCAACCGTGAACAGGCGACTGGTGCGGACCACCGATTCCAAGATGGTTTTCGTATCGAGAGGCACCAGCGAGCGCACGTCGATTACTTCGCAATCGATGCCATGTTCAGTTTTCAGAATCTCGGCGGCGGCCAAGGCACGGGGAACCATCAACGCTAGCGCAACCACGGTAGCATCCTTACCAGAGCGAACAGTGCGGGCAGTCCCGAGCGTATCGACAATCTCGCCGTCGGGAACTTCGCCTTTGGTCGCATAGAGCGTTTTGTGTTCGAAAAAATAACGGGATCAGGATCGCGTACCGCGGCCGCAATCAAGCCCACCACGTCGCGCGGGGTCGATGGCGCCACCACCTTGAGGCCCGGGATCATCATGCACCAGTTTTCGACGCTTTGGCTGTGCTGTGCGCCGAAACGGGCACCGCCGCCGTTGGCCGTGCGAACCACCAGAGGGCATTTTACCTGCCCCGAGGTCATGTAACGGCTTTTGGAAAATTCATTGGCTAGGTAATCGAAGCACACGGCGATGAAATCCGAAAACATGATCTCTGCGATAGGCTTGAGACCAGTCATTGCGGCGCCCATGGCGGCGCCCAAAATGGCTTGTTCGGAGATGGGCGTGTCGCGCACACGCAAGGGACCGAACTGCTCGTATAACCCTACGGTAGCTTTGAAGACACCGCCCGCCTTGGCGATATCTTCACCCAAGAAGACAACATCTGGGTCGCGTGTCATTTCTTGAGCGATGCCACGGGCCACGGCGTCGCGATATGTTAGTTCCGCCAATCCGAGCCTCCGCTGGCATAGACATCTTTAAAGAGAAGATCCGCGGACGGGGCCGGCGAGGCCTTGCACTTCTCAGTGGCCTCATCGACTTTAGCCTTCGATTCGAGCTCAATCTCAGCGATGACGTCCGGGTGTACGCCCGTATCGAGCAGACGCTTACGGTAAATCTTGATGGGATCGCGACTGCGCCAAAGATCCAACTCTCCATCAGGCCGATACTTGGCTGGATCGGCGCGGGAATGTCCGCTATAGCGATAGGTTCGGCATTCGATTAATGACGGACCTCCGCCCGAACGTGCCTTATCGAAGGCTGGTTTGACCACGCAGTATACTTCATCAGCGTCCTGGCCATCAACGATGATGGAAGGCAGGCCATAAGCTGCGGCGCGCCCCGCAGCCGGGTCGGGGACCGCAGTCACTTCGCTGATGGGCGTGTATTCCATATACAGGTTGTTCTCGCAAATGAAAACTACGGGAAGTTTCCAAATCACGGCAAAATTCAGCGCCTCATGGAAGGCTCCGATGTTGGTGGTGCCATCGCCGAAGAAACATACCGAGATGTCTTTGTCACCCTTGTATTGTGCGCGCCAGGCCGCGCCGCATGCGATGGGAAGATGGGCGCCAACAATGGCATAGGAGCCCATAACGCCATGTTCGACCGAGGTAAGATGCATGGATCCTCCCTTGCCGCGAAGCAGGCCGTTGTCGCGCCCCATCAATTCTCCCAGAACCTTTTCGATCGGTGTGCCGCGCGCAAGCGTATGGGCGTGACCCCGGTAGGTGCAGAAACTGAGATCGCCGGGCTGCATGGCAGCCGCGCATCCAGCGGCGATCGCCTCCTGACCGAGCGACAAGTGACTAGTACCCTTAACCAGGTTTTGCAAAAACAAATCGTAGGCGCGTTGCTCGGATTCGCGAATCTCGACCTGCATTCGAAACAAGCGCAGCCGCAACTCTGCGCTGAGCACAGGACCGTTGCCACTCACTTCTTGAGTTGCTGAGGTTTGTTTGGAGTAAGTTGATAGGGTTGCCGTGTCCTGCATAGGTTCATTCTACAGCGTGGCGAAGAATGTGTAAATAAATCTGAAGTGTCGCCGCAAATTAAGACGTTCCAGTAATAATGGGACTAGTAGCGGAGCCTCATACATTCATTAGATAGTCGACGAGTTTGTCACGTTCGACAATAGCCCATTCGGGTGGGTTCTTCGCCTGGTTCTCATCGGCTCGTCTGAACGAGCAACTGGGAAGGGCTTCAGGGGGACAAAGGTGGATAAAAGTTCTAAGAATCGAGTCGAATTATTCCACGGCGCAGAGCGATCGTCACTGCGTGGGTTCGGTCTGAGGCGCCAAGTTTGGAAGATATATTCTGCAAGTGCATCTTTGCAGTGTTCGCAGCCATTCCAAGATGGTCTCCTATTTCTTTGTTCCCAAATCCTTGGGCGGCACATTGCAAGACTTCGATCTCTCGCGACGTAAGGGCGCTGGTCGGGAAGTGCTCGTTCAGCTTCAGCTCGTTCAATCGCTCAGCCACTTCTGGGGGCATGAGCCGCTTGCCGGAATGGACAATGCGAATCGCTCGCACTACTTCGTCGTGGACCATGTCCTTCAATATGTACCCGCGTACCCCGGCTTCGAGCGCGCTCCAGATTTCATGGTCTCCGTGATAGCTGGTAAGGGCGATAATTCGCGCAGTTGGATTCTCACGCATGATCCGCTTGGCTGCGGCGATTCCATCTAGTACAGGCATGCGAAGGTCCATTAGAGTGACATCAGGCTGCAATCTGAAGAACGCCTCCACAGCTAAACTCCCATTACCAGCCTCTCCCACTAATTGGATGTCTTCCTCGGTCGCAAGTATGGAGGCGATTCCTTTGCGTACTAGGGGATGGTCGTCGGCGCAAAGAACGGTGATGGGTCGATTCGTGGATTGTTCGGCAGACCTGTTGATCATGTGTAACGATTGCAGTGTACGTTCGAAGAAATCCGAACGGTTATGGTTGTTCCTACTTGAGGAGTACTGGCCAACTCGAATTCGCCGCCGATTTGCTCAGTGCGCTCCCTCATCCCGGTAATCCCGTAGTGTAGATATTCGGCGTTATTGTCGATGTTTGCGATGCCGGAACCGTCATCTGAAATAGAAAGTCTCATCTCCTCTTCGCTGTGGCTCAGGGAAACCCTGATACTTCTAGCGCCCGAGTGTTTGGCCGCATTCAAAACAGCTTCTTGGACAATCCTAACTAGATTATACCTGGTGACTAATGGAATATTGACGCTGGCCTTATCCAGATTTAATTCCAGCCGTACGCCGTGCTGCCTCGTAACTTTTTCCGCGGTGTCTGCAATTGCAGCAGCAAGCTCGGGACTCGCAACTTCGCCGTCGCGCAGGGCCGCGACCGACTCGCGCGTCTGACGGAGGCAATGTGCCGAGTCGGCAATAATCTCCTCCAGCGACTGCCTCTCCGCTGAGGCGCGTAGCCGCTTAGTTACGGCCCGCATCTGCATGGTTATGCCTGAGAAGCCTTGTATCAGAGTATCGTGAAGTTCGCGCGCTATGCGTGCGCGTTCCTCTAATATGATCGAAATTCGCGATTCAAGACGAAGAATTTGGAATCGATAGCCTGTCCATGCGAGTGTGCCAAGTAGCGCCGCAATCAGAGGCCAAAACCAATGTCTCTGGTATAGATAGGGTGTAATGTCGAACTCAACTGAAGTTCCGGCCTCATTGCACGGGACGAAAGGAGAGCACGCCGCTACGCGAAAACGATATCGTCCGGGAGATAGATTGGTGTAAAAGGCCTCGCGGCGGCCCCCCGCGTCGGTCCAGCCACGGTCATAGCCCTCCAAAGTGTACTTGAAGGTCATGTTCTGCGGGTCCAGAAAAGAAAACCCGGTGTAACGAATAGCCATGTTCTGTTTTCCGGGCCCTAGGTGTTGAATCGCGGATGGATTGGCTCGGACGCCATCCACTGTCAAGTCTTCGATCAGCACTTGCGGCTGTGGCCGGGGCTTAGTTCCGAAATCCGGCTGATAAGCGATTAATCCGTCGACGGTAGTGAACCACAATGTTCCGTCACGCCGAACGATAACATTCGGCTGTACCCCTCGCTTGGACGGGATCGCACGAAATCCTTCCAGCGGTACGTAGGGAGAACTCTTGACTTTGTGTATCTTCCCGGCGGCAAATGCCAAGAGATCGGACTTTGTCACGGAATAGAAACCCGCGCTACACGCTATCCACAACCTGCCGACGGAATCGGAAGCGAGACCGTAGATTTCTCCGTCGAAGAGACCATCTCTCCTGAAGAATTGCGAGATTTTTCCGTCGCGCAAAAGTAGCAGGCCCGACCCGATGGTTCCCATCCAAACCAACCCATCTTTGTCGGTTTCGATTGCGGCAACACTTGTCACTTGCCGGGATTCACTTCCACCGTTTTCATTCCTCACCTGCAAGGCTACGCCGCCGCGATTTTCAAGGATCTTCAGATGGTCATTCTCCAATACGAACATTGCGCCATCTTCGGGGGCAAAGAGGATGTGTTGGTTCTGAGTTTCGCCAATAGCGACAATGGGAACTTGGAAGGGTCGCGTGAAAACGGGCGGCACGACCAATCTTTCATTCTTGTACATGGCCGCACCTTTCTCCGTGCCCACCCAGATAGTGCCCCTGCGATCCTGGTATAGAGAGCGGACTTGATTTGATGGCAACCCGTTCCCTGTTTTGAAGCTCTCTCTGATCTCCTCGCCTTCCAATCTGTCGAGGCCATGCTCGGTACCGACCCACAGAGAACCATCGGCAGCCTCCATTAGGGCGGTTATTCTTCGGGATTCGAAATCGTGAAGCAGAGAAAAGTTCCGACCGTCCCATCGCGCGAGTCCGGCATCGAGAAAGCCGACCCAAAGATTACCAGAGTGGTCCTCGAGGACCGGACCCACATTGTCGCTTGGCAGTCCTTCCTTTCGAGTGAACCGAGTGGCGGGTCCGTCGAGGAATTGGTTGAGCCCTTGCTTCGTAGCTACCCAGAGCGTACCCTCCTTATCCTCATAAATTGAAAGAACGTCTTGCTGGGATAGTCCGTCACTGTAAGTGAAGGTATCAAAAGCTCCGCTCCAGAGCCGGCTTAGCCCACGTCGCGTACCCACCCAAAGCTCACCGCTGCGGCCTTTTGCGAGGGATAACACTTCATTGTCAGGTAACCCATTTTCCTTTGTATAACGATGCTCCTTTCCGTCTTGGAAGCGAATCAAGCCATCCAGTGTACCTACCCACACACCGTCAGCCCTGCAGACAATGGAGCGGACTCCCGAGCCGGATAGAATGGATCCCGCTGAATATTCCGTGAACTGAGCATTCTTCCACGAAGCCATTCGGCCATGGCCCGCGATCCATATCGTTCCGTCGGGTGTCTGGCATCCGGCGAGCGGCTGCCAAGGCAAACTGTTGCCGTACGTCTTAAATCTGTTGTCCGTAAAGTGCGCTATACCCGAATGGGTGCACACCCATACCTCTCCATCTTGACTCGTAAAAGCACAGGTGATCTCAGCACTCGGCAAGCCGTCCTTCGGCGTTAAGACTTTCACTCCATCCCCGCCAACACGGATAAGGCGATAGTCACCCGAGATAATCCACATACGGCCTAGCGAATCCTCAAGCAAGCTGCGCGCCCAGAAATCACCCAGCGATGCTCCTTCCAACTCTGGAACGCGAGAAAACCGGACACCGTCAAAACGCAAGATTCCGCTCTCAGTTCCAAGCCATAGGTATCCATCGTGCGTCTGGGTTACCGCTTGAAGGGTATTCGGCTGTGTTTGCCAAATTCGATGAACGTATTGCGTTAACCTTTGTTCAGGTTGCAGTGCGGATGCGGGCAGCGTAATCCACAGGCATAGAGCGAGCCACATACACACGAATACAGGCCGAGGGTAAGTGGAGGAAATGCGGGCTGCTTTATCGTTCACGCTATACAAGGGATGGTTCTTCACGCGACGACAAGCTACTCCTCGGCGAAGGTTCAAAAAACGCTTTGAAAACCAAGAGCCTGAGAATTGCACACTTTTTGCCGAAAGTAAAGTCGTCGGCATGCTGCCAGTATCTTACAAGTTTTCCGGCGAGAAGCTGATAATCGATTGCCTGCGTTGTGGCGCTGAAGCACGCTGACTCAAGAGCAGATCGGACAAGCCCATAGTGACTGAGGTAACGAGGCAGGAATGCCAGCCTTGAGTTTCCTTCTGTTTATTCAGTTGTTTCGGCAAGCTACAAGCGGTAGCGTTGGATCGTGGCACGCCCGCGCTTCCCGAAGACTTTACCTGAATTTCAGACGACCTTCGTCAGCGAAGAAGCCTGCCAAAGTATTTAGCTGAGTGCCGTTGGCCCTACGGCTTCGTGTGCCGTCGCTGCGGCAATACGAAGACCCTGGGCCTCCTACTTGATGACGACGAACAAGCGCGGTATCTCGGCGCTATTGCTCCAGCGCCAGCTCGGAATGACTCGCTACGAGACCGCCTGGATGATGCTCCATAAGTTCCGGCGTGCCATGGTTGCTGTCGCGCGCGAAGCGCTCCGCGGCGAAGTGGACGTTGATGACACCTGGGTTGGCGGCCCACTACCGGCCGAAGTCTGATTCTCGACTTCTGATAGCTTGCTGAAACAACCGTATAAGCAGCAGCTCCTAATCCGAATGGAACATTGTATCGCGGGGGTGAAGGTGTGATACTAGCAAACTGCGGAGGGCGAGAAGCCGTTCAATGATACGATCAATCCTCGTCGTGATCGGGGTTATCGCTCTAGTGGGCGCCGCCGCCAACTTTGTAGTTTCGGCTGAGCCGGAAAAATCTTTTGATTCCAAACCACTTGTGGTTTTGACTTCACCTGAGGCCTCTCAGCGCGCGCTTCTTAATCGCTACTGCGTTACTTGCCACAATGAAAAGCTGAAGACGGCCGGTTTGATGCTGGACAAGTTGGATGTTGGAAAAGTCGGCGAGGAACCGGAAGTGTGGGAAAAGGTGGTGCGGAAACTTCGGACGGGAGCAATGCCTCCGGCTGGTCTGCCACGACCGGATAGAGCCACCAACGACTCGTTCGCAGCGTATCTGGAGACAGCGCTAGACACCGCGGCCGCAGCTCATCCGAATCCGGGGAGGCCGGCCGTACACCGGCTGAACCGCGCCGAATACACCAACGCGATCCGAGATTTACTGGCTGTCGATATTGATGGCGAGTCGCTTCTTCCGGCCGATGATTCAGGCTATGGGTTCGACAACATTGGGGATGTGCTGTCGGTGTCGCCGATGCTGGTGGAAAGATACGTGTCGGTGGCACGGCAAATCAGCAGGCTGGCAGTGGGAGATCCCACGATTCGTCCGGCCGTCAAGACATACGATGGTCCAAAGTTGAGTCTGCAAGACGAGCGAGCGAGCGAAGCTCTTCCATTCTGGTCGCGCGGGGGCATGGCGATTCAGCATAACTTTCCACTCGATGGCGAATACCTGCTCAGAATCAGCCTACAAAAAAACGATCGCAGCAGTATCATCGGACTTGCCGAGCCGCACGAACTGGACGTAAGGCTGGATGGCGCAAGAATGAAGCTGTTCACGATTGGAGGCAAGAGCGGCACGCCGGAGGAGGTCGCGCCCGAGAAGGTCGAAGCGGGCTTGGAAGTGCGCTTCCAGGCAAAGGCCGGCAAGCATCAGGTAGGAGTCGATTTTCTGGATGAAAGAACGGTCCCTGAAGGGATGTTTAAGCCACCGGTGGCGAAACTCCAGCTCTATGATCGGGGCCCAATGAAGGGCGACCCAGGCGTGGAAAGCGTCCAAATCAGCGGGCCATACGATGCAACAGGAGCGGGAGAAACGGCCAGCCGCCGCAAGATTTTTATTTGCCGTCCCACCGGCGAGAAGGACGAAGATCAGTGCGCCAGGAAGATTCTCTCCGTGTTGGCCCGCCGCGCTTATCGCCGGCCGGTGACGGATGACGACATCCAGACTTTGCTCAGCTTCTACAAGACCGGTCGAAGTGATAGGGGTTTTGAAGCGGGGATCGAATTGGCACTTCGAAGGATGTTAGTTGACTCGGAGTTTTTGTTCCGCATCGAACGCGATCCACCAAACTTGGCGGGATCGGCCGCCTGTCGTATCAGTGACCTGGAGTTGGCGTCCAGATTGGCATTCTTTCTTTGGAGCAGCCTGCCTGACGACCAGCTTCTGGACTTGGCCGAACGGGGCAAGTTGAAAGATGGCGAGGTGCTCGCACAGCAGGTAGCGCGTATGCTCCGCGATCCGCGCTCGAAAAGCTTGGTGAACAACTTTGGTGGACAGTGGCTAGACCTTCGAAGCATGCGGTCGGCCTCGCCGGATCCGGATACATTTCTCGATTTCGACGAGACTTTGCGGGGAGCATTCACTAAGGAGATGGAGCTATTCTTTGACAGCATGCTGCGCGAAGATCACAGCGTGCTGGACTTGTTGGATGCCAACTATACATTCGTCAACGAGCGGCTGGCTCGGCACTATGGGATCCCAGATATTTACGGCAGCCGTTTTCGGCGGGTGACATTGACCGATGAGGCGCGAATGGGTTTGCTGGGCAAGGGTAGTATTCTAACCGTGACCTCCTATCCGAATAGAACCTCTCCGGTTTTGCGCGGCAAGTGGGTATTGGAAAACATTCTGGGGACGCCACCGCCGCCCCCTCCGCCGAACGTTCCGGCGCTACAGGAGACCAAGGAAACCCAGCGCCTCACGATGCGCCAGCGGATGGAGCAGCACCGGGCGAATCCGGTCTGCGCCAGTTGTCACTCGAGGATGGACCCGCTGGGCTTCGCGCTCGACAGCTTTGATGCGATCGGCAAGTGGCGAACCACTGAAACCGCGGCCAAGGTTCCGATCGATGTTTCCGGGGTACTCCCCGATGGAACCAAGTTTCAGGGTCCGGTGGAGCTTCGGAAGATCCTGGTGAGCCGTCCCGAGCAATTTGTGACGGTCATTACGGAAAAACTTCTGACCTACGCGCTGGGGCGAGGAATCGAGTATTACGATGAGCCGGCTGTGCGCAAGATCATGAGGGAGTCCGCTTCGAGCAATTATCGCTGGTCGGCGCTCATTTTGGGCATCGTCAACAGCGCTCCATTTCAGATGAGGGCGGCGGCGGAGCGGACGACTACCGCTGGTCTTCATTGACTGCTTATGGGTTTATGGGCCGACCATTTTCAGACAGGGAGCTAACATGATGATCTTCGGGAAAGCTATCCCGCGCCGAATGTTCCTGCGTGGCGTGGGCACTACATTAGCTTTGCCGCTGTTGGATGCGATGATTCCGGCAATGGCAGCTCCGGCTGCGAAAGCTGGTAAATCGCCAATCCGCCTGGGCGTTGTTTATGCTGGCAACGGGATGTGGCCGATGGACAGGTGGACGCCGAAAACGGAGGGCGCCGGGTTCGCGTTGAGTCCGACTCTGGAGCCGCTCGCCCCGTTTCGAGATCAACTTCTCGTGCTGAGTGGGCTCGCCCACAAAGAAGCCATGCCAATCGAGGAAGATGGCACGTCAGACCATTCACACGCCTTTGCCACGTTTCTGACGGGAGTTCGACCGAAGTACACGGCAGGAAAAGATTTCCGCGTCGGGGTTTCGATGGACCAGATCGCGGCCGAAGAGCTCGGCAAAGAAACCCAACTGGCGTCGCTCGAGGTGGGCCTCTTTCTTAGCGAACTGGTTGGCACATGCGAACCCGGGGAGACATGCACATATCTCACCACGCTTTCTTGGCGTACCCCCACCACGCCGCTGCCGGTCGAGCGCAACCCGCGTGCCGTGTTCGAGCGCATGTTCGGCGATAGTGACAGCACGGATCGGGCAGGGCGGTTAGCTGTAATGCGGGAACGGCGCAGCATACTTGATGGAGTTACAAGGGCTGTGGCTAGCTTTGTGAATGAGGTGGGCCCGAGCGACCGTGCCAAACTCAGTCAGTATCTTGACGCAATTCGCGATGTCGAGCGGCGCATTCAGATTGCCGAGGATCAGGCGAATCGGGAAGTGCCAACGTTCGAGCGGCCGGCTGGTGTCCCGGCATCATTTGAAGAATACGCCAAGTTAATGATTGACCTGCAGGTGTTGGCTTATCAGGCCGATCTGACTCGCGTCATCACTTTCGCGATGGGCCGTGAGGGTCCTTATGGCAGCCGTGCTTACCCCGAGATCGGTATTTCCGACCTACACCATACGCTCTCGCACCACCAAAACGATGCTGTCGCAATAGAGAAGTTGTCCCGCATCAACGTTTACCATATGAAGCTGTTCGCGTATTTCCTGGAAAGGATGCGATCGACACCTGATGGGGACGGTAGCCTGCTGGACCATTCGATCATCCTTGGCGGCAGCGGGCTGAGTAACGGCAACTCGCATGAGCACGATAACCTGCCCCTGTTGTTGGCGGGCGGCGGAAGAGGGCAGATCAAAGGCGGCCGTCATATTCGTTATCCAAATGGGACACCGATGACGAACCTGCACGTAGCCATGCTGGATAAGTTAGGACTTCCGGTGGAGAAGTTTGGAGACAGCACTGGAAAGCTCGACCTACTGTCCTTGTAGCTACTTTCGTAGAGGAAGATGGGCATCAGAAGTAAAACGCCTGAATGTCTGGTGGGTGGTGTCGCTGCTCGCGTTCTCCAGTCTCGCCCAGGCCAATGACCTCCGCCTGGTAGAAGCGACGAAGAACGGCGATAAGGAAACAGTGCGTTCCCTCCTGAAGCAGCAGATCGACGTGAATGCACGCCAAGCGGATGGTGCGACAGCGCTGGCGTGGGCGGCTTATCGGGATGATTTGGAAACGGCTGGACTTCTGATTGGGGCAGGTTCAGACGTGAATGCGGCGAATGATTATGGCGCCACTCCCCTTTTGCTGGCCTGTGAGAACGGAAGCGCGGCGATGGTGGACCGCCTATTGAAGAGCGGCGCCAATCCGAATGCCGCGGTATGGACAGGCGAGACCGCGCTGATGAGGTGTGCGCGCACGGGTAATGTGGAGGCGGTAAAGTCGCTGCTGGCCCGGGGAGCGGACGTCAATGCCAAGGATAACCGCCAGATGCACACGGCCTTGTTGTTGGCGGTAGCGGAAAAACACCCGGAAGTTGCGCGGATGCTGATCGAACATGGAGCGGACGTCCATGCCAGAAGTAAAGGCGGTTTCACAGCGTTGATGTTCGCCGCACAGCAGGGCGATCAGGAATCGGCCCAACTCTTACTGAACGCGGGGGCCGATGTGAATGCGGCCACGCCGGACGGAGATACGCCGTTGCTGGTGGCTAGCGTCAGTGGACACGAGGAGCTGTCCATATATTTGTTGAACCACGGCGCGAATCCGAATGCGGTGGAGCGTAACGGAATCACCGCTTTGCACTATGCGATGCTCAGTGGGCTGGTTCGAATCGCCGGCATCTCCGACCACAGTAATGAAGGCTATGTGCCCTTCTTGACCCGGCCCAATATGAGGGAATTGGTGAAGGCGCTAGTTGCGCATGGGGCGAATCCAAACGTCCGGCTTAAAACACCGACGGTACTAAACGACAATGGCGCCGGTTACAGCAAGATTTTCAGACTTGATGTAACTCCGCCGGGAAGTGCAAGCCCCGTCGGTGCGACGCCATTCTTCTTGGCGGCGCTGACTTACGATGCCGACCTCATGCGCGTGCTCGTGGACGGCGGTGCGAATCCGCTACTGGCGACGGAAGAAAATATAACGCCATTGATGGCGGCGGCCGGACTGGTGCGACAACGAAGCGTAGCTCCGCTCTCGGAGGAGGAGGAGAGACGAGCCTTGGAGGCCGTCAAACTAGCGGTGGAATTGGGGGACGACGTCAATGCCGTCAATAATCTCGGCCTCACTGCGTTGCACGCTGCTGCGTTCTGCGGATCGAACGCGATTGTTCAATTTCTGGTAGATAAGGGTTCCAGCATAAACGCTAAGGACCAAGCTGGCCAAACGCCGTTACAAAAAGCCTTGAATATTAGGCCACCGGGTGTTGTGGCGCCGAATTTAGTTCCTTTCCTGCTCCGAAGGAGTACGGCGGATTTGCTGCTGAAATTGGGCGCCACTCCGGCGAACGCCTCAGTAGCCCCAGGCTCGCGTGTTGAGTCAGTGCCCGCGGCGAAGTGAACAACACGGTGCCGAACGGCTGCTGGTAAAGGGATCGGATTTCGAGGGATATAGGCAATGGGACGAATCATTTCAGAGCTGCTTCATGACTTCGCACGAAGAATGCTGAGCCGGTGGCGGAGAGAAACAGTGCAAGTTCACCTTCGCAGGAACGAAAACGTAAATCACCACTTCTGGCTTAGAAGTTCTATTACGCGGTGGCCTGAGGTCGCTCTCGTGCTGGCGCTATGCCTAGGGTTGGTTTCGACGCCTGTCACAGCCCAGGAGAAAGGCGGCGAGGACGAAGCGGGTCCATACGATGTTGTCCACAATTGGCCGCAGCGGTTCGCCAGTCCTGGATACAGCCAGGGCTCACAGAGCGGGGTCTTTGCCGAGTCGCCGAATAGAATTTTCATGTTGAATCGAGGCGAACTGAAGCTTCCAGACAAACTGCCGGACAACTGTAACACCGCTTTAGCGGATCAATGTCACTACAACGGTTCCTGGGGATCATTGGGGGTGAAAGCGCCCGCGCCGAAACCGGAAGTGCGTAACTGTATCGTCGTCGCGGATGCTAGCGGAAAGATATTGGAAATATGGACGCAATGGGATCACCTGTTCTTGGGCGGGCGCGGCCCGCATAAGGTCAAGATAAGCCCATACGATCCCGAACGCCACGTGTGGGTCGTCGACGATTCACGCCATCAAATCTTCGAGTTCACCAACGACGGTAAGCAGCTGGTCATGACGCTCGGCGAAGCGGGGGTTCCAGGTGACGACAATACACATTTCGACCGCCCGACCGACATCGCATTCTTGTCCGACGGCACGTTTTTTATTAGCGATGGCTACAAAAATACTCGCGTCATGAAGTTCGACAAGACTGGAAAGTTTCTGATGACCTGGGGAAAGCCTGGAAAGGGACCCGGCGAGTTCAACCTGCCGCACGCAATAGAGACAGATCGCAACCACCACGTCTACGTAGCGGACCGCGAGAACCACCGTATCCAGGTGTTCGACGAGAACGGGAAGTTCCTCGATCAGTGGCCTAACATCCGATCGCCTTACCACATGATGATGTCCGCCGATCAACATCTCTGGGTCTCAGACGGCTTGATCAACAGATTTCTTAAGTATGATCTAGATGGTAAGCTTTTGTCCTCGTGGGGCATATACGGCCAATTCCCTGGAGCGATATGGGCTGTTCATCAGTTCTCCGTCGATCAAGAAGGAAACGTCTATGCAGCCGAGACCTTCGGGGGACGCACCCAGAAGTTCCGGCCCTCACCGAAAAGTGACCCGTCGAGTTTGATTGGCCCCCCGGTACCGCTGATGGGCAAAGATAGAGATTGAATCAACCGGAAAGCGGTCGCCGAAATTAGAAATGCGAGGGGCGAGAGCGTCTTGCATGCTCTGCGTAACCTATTCAATTGTCCGATCGAGTGAGGGCGGTTGGTTTTGCTCCTTCGATTTGTTAATAAGATCTCCAACACGGTTAGATGTACGAGCTATGAAAAGCACATTTTTCTTGGTCTTTCTAATCCGAATGGAACATGTATGGGAACGGTAAGGGTGCAATACTAGCAGCCTGCGGAGGCCATCGAGAAGACGGCGGGTCTGATGCATAAGATGGCTGCTGGAAATGTCAGATAACTACGAAGCGCCCTCCGAAATCTTAAAGCACAGAAGAAGGTTTCTAATAACGACGATCTACTCTTTCTGGGCTGCCATCACCGGAACGATGATGCTTCTGGCTTCCCGCTACCTCCTTTCCGGAGGCACTCACGGCCAAAATCCTTGGATTCAAATCGGAGTAGTGGACCGGCTCCCTCCGGACGTACCCTATCGGGTGTCCTTTGAGCGCACTCGAACTGATGGCTGGAACAAAATCACAGAAAGGGCTACGGCCTGGGTTGTTAAGTCCAGCGATGGAAATATCGCTGCATTCACCCCCACCTGCACGCATCTTGGCTGTGTCTATCACTGGGAGGGCCCCGAGAACCGATTTGTCTGCCCCTGCCATAATTCCGCTTTTTCGGCGTACGGAGAAGTGTTGCGCGGGCCCGCCCGCAGGCCACTTGACCGCTATGAAACCAGGATGGCGAATAATGTGTTGTTCATCAAGCAAAGTGCGCAGAGGGTGCCTGATGTTTAGAAGTGGTGGTTGCGGGGCGGTTAGTGGGTAATGAATTTCAAGGACACTCCCAAGGTAATAAGAAAGTGATGTGATGAAAAGGGCAACCAGACTTGCTGTGGTGTTGCTAGGGGTGATTATCTTTGCCCTAGCTCAAGGCACGAGCGCCAACGGACATGGCGGCGACTGTCGGGATCTTGGCTGTGGATACGCTCCCAGTCATGGTCCTGCTCCAACTCACGTCCAGCAGGGCGCCTCCTCAAAGGGCAGCAGCTTTGTAGATAAGCCTGGCCATCCGGCAGTTCCTCATGTACATACTGACGATACCTGGGTCGGCCACGATTCCGGCCCTAATGATCCCCACTATCGCCTGGATCATCCATGGGAGCACGGGCGCTTCGCTGGCGGCTTCGGCCACGACAATGCCAACCGGCTTGATGTTGGAGGAAGCAGGGAGCGTTTTAGCTTTAATGATTACTACTACTTTAGCGTAGCCCCCTACGACTACAAGTTTTGTGACAACTGGCTCTGGGATAATTACGCGGACTGGCTGGTGATTTATGAGGACCCAGACCACGATGGTTGGTACTTGGCTTATAACGAAAGAACGGGCACTTACGTTCATGTCATGTATATGGGTCACGCGTTGTAGTCGTTGCAAAGTGCCGGGGGGCATCGTTTGACATGATTAGTGGTATCCCAACGTGTTTACGGAGACGACTATGAGTTTGCGCCGAACTAGACATCGCGCTATCTGTTTTCTAGGGATCGTCATTATTGCACTGTTGTCCCGTGGCCTTACCTGGGGACAGACACGGACTTCGGGAACGTTAGACATTTACGTCATCGATGTCGAGGGTGGCAACTCCGTGTTGTTTGTTTCCCCTGCGCGTGAGTCGCTTCTCATCGATACGGGAAATGCCGGAGCGGCGGCTGCCCGTGATGCAGGGCGCGTCGAAGACGCAATCAAAGATGCTGGACTTCAGCAAATCGATCACCTGATAACGACACATTGGCATGCCGATCATTTTGGTGGTATGGCCGACTTGGCTTCGCGAGTTCCAATTCGCGAGTTTATCGATCACGGTCCGAATATGCAGCCGGCGGACAGTTGGCCTTCGGCATCGTCGATCAGCTTTAAAAAAGCGGATGAGTTCTTCCAGAACACTTACCCGCAACTTTACGCCAAAGCCAAGCACACAGTGGCGAAAGCCGGCGACAAGATTTCCATGACGGGGCTGGATGTGCGCGTGGTAACCTCCGCGGGCCAAGCCATCAAGACGCCCTTGCCGCATGCCGGCGCACCGAATCCATATTGCGCCGATTTCAAGGCTGGAAGCAATAATGCCGAGGATCCGCAATCCGTCGGTGTTTCCATCGCGTTCGGAAAGTTTCGAACTATTCACTTGGGGGACCTAACGAAGAACAAGGAGTTCGAGTTGGTCTGTCCTAATAACCTTATTGGCGCAGTTGATGTGATTTTAAGTTTGCATCACGGAGTGGCAAGCTCGAGCTCTGTGTCTTTCATAACTCGCCATCCATCCTCGAGTTGCAATTATGAATGATGGCCCGCAGAAGGGGGCGGCGCCCGAAACCCTAAAGACACTGTGTTCGTCCCCTGGCATCGAAGATCTGTGGGAGCTTCACTTTTCATTGCTGAGCGGACAAGAGTATACTGTGCCGGGAATATTGTCATCGCGGATATGAATGATGACCAGGCACCCGAAGTGCCTATTGCACCGCTGTCTATAGAGCCCGGGCGAGCCGCTCCGCGTCCGCCAGTCCATAATGGCAAAGCATACTGGATCAAGGTTGCGGCGAAGGCCGATGGTTCATTCATCGTAACCAATGCGCGAAATGGTTTCAGTAAGACTTACGGATCAGGGACGTCCCGCCAGGGATCAAGCAAAACAGACCACTGAGTGTTTCTCAAAACCCCAACGTCAAAATCCGCGATCCGTGGGCGGGCCAGACGGATGGCAGGTGCGGCACATGAAAACACTTTAAATTCCATGAATCACGGGATGCTCTTCACCGAAGGCTGCGGGACCGACTCCACAAAGGCGAAGATATCTGCCACTTCCCGGTCGGAAACCACCTTGCGTGTATACGGTGGCATCTGGCCCGTCGGTTGCCGAATATGGGCCGAAAATCGAGAGAACTGAATCGGACGTGGGCCGAGCCGAGGTCCGGCGACCCCACCCTGAGCCTGATAGCCATGGCACTCATAACATCCATACTCTGTGAAAATCTTCTTACCGTTCTGGAGACTTCCAATGGGTGCAGCATCCGCCTTGACAGTTCTCTGACTCTGGCCTTTTAGCGCGAAAGCCATTGCTACAAGAATTATGAAGCGCATACCCATGCCTCCTTTTCATCGCGGCTGTGTTACCACGTCCACGAGCGCCGGCTCGCCGCGCTCAACTACTTCAAGGGCGCGCCGCAGCGCCGGCCCCAAGTCTTTAGGATCGGTTATCGGTCCCTCCCCATGGAGGCCCAGACCCTGCGCCAGCGTTGCGTAGCTTATATTCGGATCCGAAAGCGATGTGCCGATCCCTGCGTTCGTGATGCCACGTTGATGCCGGTTGGCCATCCGCTGGATGTGCATGACTTCGGCGTGATATGCCCGGTTGTTAAACATCACGACCATTAATGGAATGCGGTGATGCGCGGCAGTCCACAACACGCCGGGAGCATACATGAAGTCGCCGTCGCTCTGAATGCTCACGCAGAGCCGGCCATGTTTGCGGTGCGCGAGAGCCGCTCCGACAGAACCGGGAAGCGTGAAGCCGAGGCCGCCAGCGCCGCCAGCACCAATCACACTCATAGTCTGATAGTGCTGGTCGATTTTCCACAGGCTCGCGATTCGACTCTGTCCGACATCGATGGAAGGTTGGCCCCCCACCAGCGCCCAATCTTTGTCCCTGATCAGGTTCCACACTTCTGCCAGTAGGCGGGCCGTGCTGATCGGGCTCGCATCCCAGGCGTATGTGGACGCAATGCGGACCTGCTCCTGTGCTTGCTGATGTGCTTCGGCGAGCCTCCGCCCTCGCTCGTCCATCGCCCTTCTACGATCGGGGGTGATGAGGCGCTTGCAGGCTTCAACTCCGGAACGCAGGGTTGCCTCAGTTTCGGCTGGGATCGCGATCTCTAGTCCGCGTAGCGCTGGAAATTCTGATAGTTGCTCTTAATGTAAAGGTCGTTTGGGGAAATGCTAATCACTTTCGCTTCGGCTTTAGCGATGCGTCGATAGGATCCATTCAGTTGATCGCGGTAGGTGTTGATGGTTCCGAAGAGATCATAGACCTCTAGACCTAGAATCACGTCCGCATCTCCAATT
>CAVYFI010000004.1:0-601271 GCA_963767775.1 Bryobacterales bacterium | reverse complement strand
GCCCGGCATGGTTGCGGTAGCGGACCCTCCCTCGGCAATCAATCCTGACGCCATGGCCACCAGGGCAACCGTGCCCTTAGGCGTATGCAAGTAGCCCGGAGCGGCAGCTTCCTGGACGGTGTTGCCGGTTCCGGCATGCGCCAGGTTGAGGCGGCTGGCCTCTTGGAGCGTGTTCTCGATGCCGGGAACCTTGAGATCGAACGCGTGGTTGTTGGATAGCGACACCAGGTTGAAGCCAAACGCTTTCAGGGCATCCAGCGCTTCAGGCGGGGAGAGAAACCGGCCATCCATGTGCGACTGGCCTCTCTTCTCGTCGAGGATGGTAGCTTCGAAATTTGTGAACACCACGTCGCCCTTCAACAGGGACTCTATGGCCGGCACCGCCGACGGCGCGTGAGCGCGGATATCGGACCGGATCATCGACTGTCCAGCCAGCGTGATGCTGAACGTAGAGGATTGTGCCCGGAGCGTCTCCTGCGTTGTGAATACGGTTACCAGGCAGGCTGCTGCCGCCAGGAGCCGGCTACTTCTGAATAACATCGCCATCGGCTAATCATATATCCCTTTCCGATTCGTCGCGACGCAAGTCGGCTATCATAAAATCCATGCGGCTCGGTTCGCTCTTCCTCGCGTCGTTCGTCCTCACTCTCACGGGTTGCTCTTCGTCCTCCTCATCCGACAAGCAAGGCAAGACAGCAACGGTGGCCGTCCCGCCGCACTTCACCGCTACCAATACCTCCAATCCCATCGCCAAGTACATCGAGCTGGTTGGATTGCGTGTCAGAGAGAGAAGCGCCGGGCATCTGATCGTTCAGTTTGGCGTAGTCAATCACTCGGACGCGGATGTGGGCGACGTGAAGATGACCGTGAACCTGAGCACCACGGCCGCCAAGCCCGGAGATCCGCCTCTCATCACTTTTCCCGCGCAGGTTTCCGGTCTGGGGCCTAGTGAACTAAAAGACGTATCGGTGGAAGTTCCCATCAAGCTGCGCGTTTACGAGTTGCCGGATTGGCAGTTTCTGAAAGCGGATTTCGAAATCATCGAACCGAAACAATAGGTCTGCTTCATTCGGAAATGTTGCCGATTGTCTCACCGTTTGTGGCGAAACACATCTCTCGCGACTTGCGTCCCACCGCATATACATGATTTGCGATAATGGTGTGCGGCGTGCATCCCCCAGCAACGCCACACGCGTCCTGGTTGTCCAGATTTGAACCAATCGAAGGAGCTTCCGTTGAATCTCAAGAATATTCTCAGCGCGCGATTTGTGCCGTTTCTGGTCCTGCCGATTCCGTTGTTGTTCGCGTCGACCCTGGGCGCGGCGCCGCGGCTCAACATCACCGGGGCGTCGGCCGTCTGTCCGCCAGGACTCTGTCTGACCGTTCCGGCGGTCCAAGGAACCAACGCGCCATCGCAGTTCATTGATGCGTTCAATATCGGCAACGGCAAGTTGGATCTGACAGCTACTTCGAACGTCACCTGGATGACAGCCACCGTCGCCGGGGTTCAGGTGTGCGGCCTGAGTGGCGGCTGCTATCCGGTGACGATCTCGTTCGATACCGCATCTTTGGCCGTTGGAACTTACACCGGAATCCTGACGCTCTCGGATCCCGGTGCGCTGGATGCGCCGCAGTCGATTACAGTGACGGTCCAGGTGGGCGGCGATGTTCCCAGTAATTTGGAGTTCTACCTGGCGCCCGGCACGTCCACAACCACCAGCTTCACCACTGGCAGCACAGTCAAAGCCAGCGTGAGCGCCGATACTTCCTGGTTGACCGTGAGCTCGTCGTCGTCGCAGGGCATCAACACGCTGACCGTTAAAGCGACTGCGTCCTCCAGCATGGCCGCGAAAGATTACGACGGGACCATCACAATTTCCGGCTCGAAGTTCGCACCAGACAACAAGGCGATTTCCGTGCTTTTGCACGTCACCACGGGGCCCATCGCGCACCTCAGTAGCACTACGCTTTCGTTGACCATCCCTCAGGGCGCGGCCAAGGAGACTGTGCCGGTGGCAGTTACTAACGCCGGAAAAGGCACGCTGACCGTTTCGAGCGTAACCGCGACCGCAACCAATGGAGGAAAGTGGCTGACCGCCACTTCAGTCTCAGGCGGCGTGGACATCACGGTCGATCCAACCGGTCTTTCGCCCGACACTTACTCAGGCACGGTGAAGGTGGCAAGCAACGCCGATAACGGCAGCGTGACTATACCGGTGGAGCTCACCGTTGTTGCGCAGGGTCCGCCACTGGCCAACGCCGGCGGCGTCGTCAACAATGGAACGTTCGCGAACGGAGAGCCGGTCGCTCAAGGCGATATCGTGGCGCTGTTCGGCAGCCAATTCACATACGACGCAGCACAAGGGGCCACCAGCCTGCCACTCAAGGACACCATGAATGGCGTCCAGGTTCTAGTGAACGGCAAAGCGGCGCCGCTCTTCTCCGTCTCGGCCGGCCAAATCGATTTCGAGATACCGATTGATGCCTCCACGGCGAACGGCGGCGGTGGAACTGTCCAGGTGGTGCGCAACGGCCAACCAGGCAATCAGGTCTATGTCGACATCGTCAACCGCGCGCCGCGGTTCATCTTGTACGGTGGAGGCTACGGAGTGGTGACGGAGTCTAACGGCGCCACGTTGACGGGCACTCCCAGCACCCAGCCGGTCCAGGCCGGCGACACGATCGTGATCTACGCGATTGGCCTGGGGCCGACGTCTCCCGTGGTTCCCTCTGGAACCGCGTCGCCCGGCTCTCCGGGGCTGGCCGAGGTGCCAGGAACCACCAAGGTTTGCTTCGGCGTCGAATCGCCGTTCTACCAGGCGCCCTGCGTCACGGCATCTTTCGTTGGATTGACGCCGGACGCCTCGGGACTCTATCAAATCACCGCCACGATTCCGTCGGGACTCAAGTCCGGGGTCAACAGTATGCTCCTTTTGCTGGTGGATAACATCGAGAGCACCCCCGTCCCGTTATCCGTGAAATGACGGAGCGGCTGTACTATCACGACAGCTATCTCATCGAATTCCGGGCTCGCGTTGTATCAGTGAGTCCGGATCGGCAACGCGTTTATCTGGACCGCACCGCGTTTTATCCCACGTCGGGCGGCCAGCCTTTCGATACCGGAGAACTGGGCGGGTTGAAAGTGCTGGAAGTGGCCGATGAAGGGGACCGGATCGCGCACGTCTTAGCCGACGCGCTTACGGCAACCGAAGTGGACGGGCGAATCGATCTCGATCGCCGCTTCGACCACATGCAGCAGCATACTGGGCAGCATTTGCTCTCGGCCGTGCTGATGGAGTTATTCGATGCGCCCACGCTCAGTTTTCATCTGGGCGCGGAAGCCTGCACCATCGACGTAGAGGGCGCGCTCGGGCCGGAGCAGCTGCACGAGGCCGAACGGCGGGCCAATCGAATGGTCTTCGAAAACCGGCCCGTTACCGTCAGCTTTGAGGATTCCTCCGGTGATCTGGGGCTACGCAAAGCCACCGAGCGCGAAGGGTTGGTTCGCATTGTTTCAATCGACCGCCTGGACCGCAGCCCTTGCGGCGGCACGCACGTGCGCGCCACCGGCGAAATCGGTCCAATATTAATTCGCAAGCTGGATCGCATTCGAGGAAACTTGAGGATCGAGTTTCTTTGCGGCGGGCGATCGGTCGCGCGCGCTCGCGCCGATTTTGACGCGCTTTCGAAAATCGCCCGGGTATTTTCCTCGCCTCTGGATGAAACGCCCGCGCTGGTGGACGCACAACGGGAAAAACTCCAGGAATCGGAACGAACCCGGCGCAGGTTATCCACGGAACTCGCGCAGGCCAGCGGACGCGCGCTCTACGGAGAAACGGTCCCCGGTCCCGATGGCATTCGGAGGGCGCTGCGCCATTCGGAAGCATCGCTCACCGAAGAATCGCGCACCGAGGCGCAGAGCTTCACCGTCGCGGGACCCGCGGTTTTCATGGCTCTGGCGGCAACCCCTCCCTCGGTTCTTCTGGCTGCCTCCAAGGACAGCGGCGTCAATTGCGGCGAGGTGCTCAAGCGTCTGCTGGGTGCCGCGGGCGGGCGCGGCGGCGGCAATGCCACGCTTGCTCAAGGCAGCTTGCCGTCGACAGACCGCGCTCGAAGAATTGGCCGAATCCCTTTGCAGAGAGCTAATTTCCCGGCCTGAGAACCGCTCGTACAGCCTTCGCCTACGCTGTTTCGCAGTACCGAAGTGCTAGGTGTAGACGCTAAAGTTCAGCGCCCAAGGGTCCGACTTTCCTCATTAGACTTCATGAAGATCTCTGTTTTCGCGCTTGCCCTGTTGCTCGCTAGCGGAGCGCTCGGTGCGGACCGGCACAAGCCCGATGTCGATCCGGAAACTCAGGACGGCATTCTGTTGCAAAGGATCCAGCAGGAACCTACGCAACCGCGCAAGCTGGCGCTGCTTGAAAAGTTTCTGGCCGAGTATCCGCATGCGACTTCCATCGCCTGGATCTACGAGCAGTTGCTGTTTATCTACATGGATCAGAGCCAATGGGACCACGTGATCGCGACCGCCGAGGCGCTGTTGGCGGTGGACCCCAACGATCTGGACTCCGCTCACGATGCTCTCAAAGCGGCGGAAACCCAAAGCTATCCCGAGCTGATCGCTAAATACTCCGAGCTAGCCTGGGATCTGGCGGCGCGCGCGCTCCAAACGCCAAAGCCGGCCGATCCCGAGGCGGTCCCCGATTGGACCAAGCAAATGGCTTTCGCCCGCGATAACCTGGCCTATTCCGAATATTCGCTGGCAACTCTGGCTGCCACGCAAACGGACCTGCAGAAACGCAACGAGCTGGCGCTGGCCTTGCAGCAGCGCAATCCGAAGAGCCCGTTCCTGACGCTGGCCAAACCGACGGTCATCGACCTGGCGACGCTCAATCCCGCGGAAGCTCTGCGGCTGGCCGAAGGAGGGTTGATTTATAACCCCGACAATATCGACTTTCTGATGACCGTGGCCGATCACGACATGAGTATCGAAAAGGATTTGCCGCGCGTGCTCAGCTACGCGCTGCGGATACTCGAGCTGGTCCAGGGCCAGCCGCAACCCGCCGACCTGCCCCCCGCCCTGTGGGAGAAGAAGCAGGCTAAATACACCGGATGGGCCAACTGGCTGGCCGGCGTGGTGTATGGAAAACAGGCGCGCTACGGGCTGTCGGACCGCTACCTCAGGGCCGCGCTGGGCTATATTCAGGACAACTCGCGGCTCACCGCGGCTGCTTACTTCTATCTGGGATACGACAACTACGCTCTGGCGAGCCAACTGGCCGACAAGGGCCGCGCCATCGAAGCGGTGCGATTCAGCAAGCTTTGCGCCGACATGGATTCTCCGTTCCGGTCGTTGGCGCTTCGAAATCTGGAAGCGCTGCGGAACGAATACAACCTCGAATAGCTCCCGGCCGATGACAGCCACTTGCATTTGCCCCCTCGACTAAGGCAAGCTGGATAGTTTTCCCCATGTCGGATACCAATTCATGCTGGTGAGGGTTCTCTACCACGACCACTGTTTCGATGGTGCGGCTTCGGCGGCCTATTTCAGCCGCTTCTATGGCGACAAGTACGCTCCGGCCGCCCATTTCGAATTCACCGGCCTGGCGCACAAAGCTTCGCAGCTGTTTGAAGACGGCATGTTCGACGGCGACGTCAATGCGATTGTGGATTTCAAATATTCGCCGAGTCCCCGGTTGACCTGGTGGTTCGATCACCACCAGAGCGCGTTCTTAAGCCCGGAAGACGCCGAGCACTTCCGCCATGACCACAGCGGCCACAAACTTTACGATCCCTCCTACAGCTCCTGCACCATGTTCATCGCCGACGTGGCGCGCCAGCAGTTCGGATACGAGGCGCCCGATCTATCGGAGCTGGTGACGTGGGCCGACATCATCGACGGCGCGCGCTACCCCAACGCCCAGGAAGCGGTGGAGCTAAAGGCGCCCGCCATGCAACTGACGCTGGTGATCGAAGGCGCGCAAGGTTCCGAGATCATCCACAAGATCATCCGCTGGATGCGGAGCTGCAAGCTCGGCGAGATTGTCCAGCAGCCCGAGATCCAGCAGCTTTACGCTCCGTTGTACGATCGCCATCTGCGCTCCATCGACATCATCAGGCAGCGCTCCGAGACCGGCGGCGGCGTGGTGTTCTTCGATTTGGTCGGCGATAATATCGAGGGCTACAACAAATTTATTCCGTATTATCTGTTCCCGGAGTCCATTTACACGGTCTCGGTGAGCACATCCAGTTTCCGGACCAAGGTTTCGGTGGGTTCCAACCCTTGGGCAAAGGAACCGGTAGAACACAATCTGGCCACTATCTGCGAGCGCTACGGCGGCGGCGGGCACCCGCGGGTAGGCGCCATCAGCTTCGAGATCGGCGCGGTGGAAAAGGCGCGCGAGGTGGCGCAGGAGATCCGGAGAGAGCTGGCGACGTAGGCCAAGCGAAGCCGGACGAGGGCGTCCGGCGCAGTCCGGGGGGACTGCCCCACTTACGCTTTGGCGCGCAGGGCGACCGCGTCCTGGAATTGCGCGGTGTCGGTGTATTGTTGGAAGCTGGCGACCTTGCCGTCCTTGAACTTGTACACGTGCACGAACTGGGCGTCCACTTTGACGCCGGTGGCTTTGTAGACGCCGCCGTAGCGGCCCAGCGCCACCACGGTCTCGCCGCCATCGACGATCTCGTGCGGCACAGCTGAAAAACCGTCCCACTCCCCGCCCAACCGGGCGAAAAGGCCGGTGAGCACCGCATCCACGCCGACGTAGGGGCTGTGATCGGCGTACACGAAATTCTCGGCCTCATTCCATACGATCCGCGGATCGAGGATCCCGATCACGGCCGGAATATCACCGCGCCCGAAAGCTGCGTACATCGATTCAACGGTCTTGGCATTTTGTCCCATGCTGCTCCTTTTCTTCCCAGAGAATTATGCCACAGAGCCGGCACGTAGGGGGATACGGTACGGCGGAACAGGCGAACACCCTAGCAAGACCGACGGACAAAATAGTACTAGCAGGTGTACTGCTGATGCCAAAAAAGATGTCAGAAGTGTTATACTCGATTTCCTCAGTTAAAAGGATTGGAAATGCTGGCTCGTCTTCGGTACATACTTCCGGTGGTGGTGCTGCTTGGCTTTGCTGGGTGGATGTATAGTGGCGACCTTCCCAAGCCCGACCTGATGGGCGCCGTCCAGGGTCTGCAACAGACGCTGCTCCAGCTTCAAAAGGAAATCAAGGACCTGCAATCTTCGGTGAAGGAACTGGCCAAGGACGCCAAGGACGGCGCAGAAGCAGAAAGCCGCTCGTGTCAGCGCACCGCCAGCCCCGGCCGCAACTCCCGCAGCGGCGACGCCGACGTCTCCAAGTGGACCGGCGCCGGATTGGCAGAGGGCCCAGGAAGCATTCGAGCGTGGCCGGCGCGCGGAAGATCTGAAGTCCTACGGGCCGGCGATCGAGGCGTTTACCGAAACCATCGAGCTGGATCCGAAGAACGACTCGGCATTTCTGCATCGCGGATATTCGCACTACTATCTGGGCGATTATACGAGCGCGGTGGCGGATCTCACCCAGTCGTTAGGGCTGCAGCCGCACAATTCGCGCGCTTACGCGATGCGCGCCTCGGCATTGTCTTCAAGCGGCAAGGCGGCGGAAGCGCTGGCGGACGTGGAGCAGGCCATCCAGAAGGACTCTCGCAATCCCGAGAATTTCCTGCTGCGCGCCACCCTTCACGATCAACTGGGACGAGGCGGAGAGGCGCTGAACGACTATGCGCAAGCCATCCAGTTGGCTCCCGATTCCGAGCGTGCGTATCTGGGCCGCGCGGCGGTGCTGCGCACGCATGGCAAGGTACAGGAGTCGCTGGCCGACTGCTACAAGGCGATTCAAATCAATCCCGCGGACACAGCGGCGTATTTGTGCCGCGCCCAGTTTTATCTTTCCACCGGAGCGGCGCAACCCGCGCTCGAAGACATCAATCGCGCCATGCTGATGGGGCAGAAACCAAATGAAGCCGTAGCGTTGCTGAGCGAGGCGCGCAAGATGGTGGACGCCAAGGCGCAGGTTCCGCCGATTGCCCAAGCGCCGATTGCCCAAGCAGTGACGCCCCAACCGGTGGCACCACAGCCAGCGGCACCGCAGCCGGTACTCGTAGCGCAAACGCCGCCCCCGCCGCCTCCGCCCGCAACGCCTGTTCCGACGCCTGCACCCGCAGCGGCACCGGCCCCCGTCGCCGCGACGCCGCAAGTTACAACCGTGAGTTCGCCGCCCAGCGTCAAGCCGCCACAGCTTGTTCCGCGCCGCGTTGTGTTGCCGCCTCAAGTGCTGACAGCGGTCGTCAATAAGGAATCGGTTGGCTCATTGGGCAACACATTGCCGCTCGGAAACAAGGAACCGCAAAGCCCGCGAAACGCGATGGGCTGGTACCGCCAGGGCCGCTACCTGGCCGAGCAGGAGAATTTCGAAGAAGCGGTGCAAGCTTTCACGCAAGCAATAAAAATGGATCCGACGTTCACGCTGGCGCTGAATGCGCGCGGCTATGCGCGTCTGCGCTTACGGCGTTATCAGGATGCCATTGAGGATTGCAGCCAGGCGATCCGGTTGAATCCGGGCTACGCTAATGCGTACTTGAATCGCTCGGTGGCCAAGCGAGCGATGGGCGATATTGCGGGCGCTCGCGAAGATCAGCGGCACGCGGTGGAGTTGGACGGCGTGGCGCAGACCCAGGCGACCCTTTCGAAGCCGGTCGCGCGGCCGTAAGGGACCGGACGCGCCTCAGCCACTACTGCAGCGGCAGGTCGTTTTGCCCATGCGCCCGGTTCAGCTTCGTCCGGAATCACCGAAGCCGCGGCCACCTGATCGCCTTCTTCCATGCGCACCAGGCGCACGCCCTGCGTGGACCGGCCGGCTTGACGGATCTCGCCCGATTCCAGACGAATGATCTTGCCGTCGCGCGTGATGATCATCAGGTCGGTGTCTTCCTTGACCGATAGGATCGCGACCACCTTGCCGATCCTGGGAGTCAGCTTCATATTGATCACGCCCTTGCCGCCGCGCGCGGTAAGCCGGTAGTCTTCGAGCGGTGTGCGCTTGCCGAATCCGTTTTCGGAAATCGACAAGATGAGGCCGTCCTTTTCGACCACCTCGGCGCCGATGAGGGTGTCGCCCTCGCCCAGATCCATGGCGCGAACGCCGCGAGCGGGCCGGCCCATGGCGCGGACGTCGCTTTCCCGGAAGCGGATCGCCTTGCCTTCGCGCGTGCCCAGGAAGATATAGTTCTCGCCGTCGGTCAGCCGCGCCGCCAGCAACTCATCGCCCTCGTCGAGCGAAACCGCGATGATGCCGCGCGCCATCGGATTATCGAACTCAGTGAGCTCGCATTTCTTGATGACGCCCAGCTTGGTGACCATCACGATGTACTGGTTGGGGACAAAATCCTTCACCGCGAGGAAGGTTTTCACGGCTTCGTCCGGCTGCAGGTTGACTAAACCGGAAACGTGCTTGCCCTTGCCGGTGGTGCCGGCGTCGGGAATCTCGTAAATTTTCAGCCAGAAAACGCGGCCCTTGGTGGTGAAGACCAACAAGTAGGCGTGCGTGGAGGCGACCACCAGGTGCTCGACGACATCCTCGGTGCGCGTGCCCATGCCGATGCGCCCCTTGCCGCCGCGGGACTGGCGCCGGTAGGTGTCCACCGCGGTTCGCTTCAAATATCCGCCGTGCGTCACCGTAACCGCGACGTCTTCCACCTGGATCAGATCTTCGAGGTGGATCTCGCCGGTGTCTTCGATGATCTGGGTGCGGCGTTCGTCGCCGAACTCCTTCTGAACGTCCTTCAATTCCTGCACGATGATGCCGCGCAGCCTCTTGTCCGATGCCAGGATTTCAAGATACTCGGCGATCTCCACCTGGATATCGGCCAGCTCCTTCAGGATCTTCTCGATCTCCATCCCGGTGAGGCGCTGGAGTTGCATCTCGATGATGGCTTGCGCTTGGCGCTCTGAGAACTCGAACGTGCCGATCAAGCCATCGCGCGCTTCGCGAGGCGTCTTGGATGCGCGGATCAGCTTGATGACCGCGTCGAGATTCTCCAGAGCCTTTTGGAAGCCGAGCAAGATGTGCTCGCGCTCGCGAGCTTTGCGCAGCAGGTAATCCGTGCGGCGCCGCACCACGTCGATACGATGGTCGATGAAGCGCCTCAGCACGTCGGCCAAGCCCAGTTCGCGCGGCTGCCCGTTGACGATGGACAGCATGATGACGCCGAAGTTGATCTGGAGCTGGGTGTGCTTGTAGAGATTGTTCAGGATGACTTCAGCCTGTTCGCCGCGCTTCAGCTCGAACACGATGCGCATGCCGTCGCGATCGCTTTCATCGCGAATTTCGGAGATGCCCTCGATCTTCTTGTCGTTGACCAGGCCGGCGGCGGCTTCAATGAGCCGCGCCTTGTTGACCTGGTAGGGGATCTCGGTGACGACGATGGCTTCGCGATCTTTTCCGGATTTCTCGGTGGCGGCTTTGGCGCGCAGCTTGAGCGTGCCGCGGCCCTTGGTGAAGTAGTCCAGAATGCCCTGGCGGCCGAGAATGAATCCGCCGGTGGGGAAATCGGGGCCCTGCACCAGGTTCACGATTTCGCTCAGATGCGTTTCGGGTTTTTGAACCAGCAGAATGGTGGCGTTGATGATCTCGGTGAGATTGTGCGGCGGAATATTGGTCGCCATTCCGACTGCGATACCGGAAGATCCGTTGATCAGCAGATTGGGAACGCGTGTCGGCAGAACCTCAGGCTCGACGCGGCGCTCATCGAAATTCGGCCGGAAATCGACGGTCTCTTTGTCCAGATCTTCCAGCAGCGCGGTGTCGATGCGCGAGAGGCGGGCTTCGGTGTACCGATAGGCGGCGGGCGGATCGCCATCCACGGAGCCGAAATTTCCCTGCCCGTCCACCAGCGGATAGCGCAGCGAGAAATCCTGCGCCATGCGGACCAACGCGTCATAGACCGGAGCGTCGCCGTGCGGATGAAAATTGCCCAGCACTTCGCCGACGATGCCCGCGCACTTGCGATAAGGCCGGTTGAACGCCAGCCCCATCTCCGACATCGCATACAAAATGCGGCGATGCACCGGCTTCAGGCCGTCGCGGATATCGGGCAGCGCGCGCCCGATGATGACACTCATGGCGTAGTCGAGATACGAACGCCGCATCTCGTCTTCGATATTGATGGGGATCAGATTCTGCTTGCCCTCGCCGCCCAGCGGCATCTGCGAGCTGCGGTCTCCCGGCGGAGGCGGCGGATTCGTGGGGTCGTCGTTCGGATTTCGAGGGTCTGCCAACTAGTTAACTCCTAGAAAATAGAGGAGCGAAGCGCTCGAAAACAGGTGCGTTTCGCAAGCCTTATTTTAGCAGTTTGGCACCCCCCGGACACCACTCGATTTTTAGTGGGCGGAGGCCTTGACAAGCAGCTGGGCGGCAAGGTCGTCAGGATCCAATTTCAGGGCCTTCCGGGCGAATGCCAGGGCTTGGTCGCAACTCACCCGCGGCCACCAAAGTAAGCGCCAGATCGGCATAAATCGGTGCGGCGGGCGGCCCGATATCGAGGGCCTTCTGAAACTCGGCGCGCGCATCGGTTAAGCGCCCAGCCCGCGCATACTCGACTCCCAGATTGCAGTGTGCGTCGCGAAAGGAAGGATCGATATGAATCGCCTTTTCGAGCTTCGCGATGGCCTGGGTGGATTTGTGGGCGTGTCGAGAACTGCTGGGCCTGGTAAGCCGCGACGAGCGCCTTTTTGGGAACCGGGTGCTGGAGTTCGCGGAGCGATACGACGGCCGAAAGCGGTTGGGCTGAACGCTCCGGAACCAAGGGAAATACGTCTGGAGCGAAATCGTCATTGGTTAACGCATGATACGGTTGCGGTACTTGAGCGCACAGCGCTGCTGAAAAGCAGAGGACTCCCAAGAATCTGCTGGTAGACACACTTCCTCCTGAATGCTGATTCTGTGAATTTCACGGACGAGGATTGTGGGTTTACAAACGAGGAATGGCGTGAGCCGACGTGACTCTATCAGTATTCTAAGCGACGTGCCGGTGGTAACACCAATCCAAAGTTTCTATGCGGTCGATGGGACCGGAAGCTAACCGCCGATTTCGACGGTCTTCGTGTTGTCGTCGGGAATGCGATCGATCAGCAGCAGGAAAGGATCGATGCCCGCCTTGTCCGGCTGCTCATCCACAGTGAAAGTGTAGGTCCTCCGGCCCGCTCTTCATGAGTACACGGTCGCGGTACAGCGTCTTGCCGTATTTCTTGCCCTGGGGCGGTTTGGCGAAAGCGCCGATCTCAATCCAATCGTTCACCGGCACTTCGTGCTCTTCGCCCTTCTCGTCGGCTTTGAACTTCTTCGCGTCCACGTGAATGGTGACGTCGTACTTGCCGTCCGCGCGCTTGGTGGCGGTGGCGGACAGAGTGCGATTCGAAAACAGCGTGATGTCGTAGAACAGATCCTGGATCAGGTATTGATATTGCGGCGGCGTCTCCTCGCGCAGCGCGTCCACCAGCGCGTAGGACGTCGGATAGGGCGGCGGCGCGTAGCCGTACTGATGCAGAACTTTTCGCAGCGCGCGATTGACCGCTTCCTCGCCGATCATTTCTTTCAGGTAGTACATCACCACGCTGCCCTTGCGATAGTGAACGTAGCCCTGATTCGCATCCACTTTCAACAGCGGACGCTCCTTCAGCAGTTCCCTGCCGCGCGAGCGCAGATAGTTGTCCATCTCGTATTTCAGGAACTTCCGCATCTTGTCGCGGCCGTATTCTTTCTCCATCACCATCAGAGCCGAATATTGCGCCAGGGTCTCCGATAGCAGCGTGGCGCCCTGCATATTCGCCCCGACCACCTGGTGCGCCCACCATTGATGCCCCATTTCGTGAGCCACGACGTAATACACCATGTCGATGTCGTCGGGGTTCTTCAGGTTCGCGATGAATCCGATGCTCTCGGAATACGGCATGGTGCCCGGGAAGGCCTGCGCGAAGCGTGGCAATGCGCGGAAATTCGATGATGCGCGCTTCCTTGTGCGCGATAAGGCCCGAAGTTGGTGGTGTAATACTCGAAGCGACTTCTCCACCGATCGCAGCATCTTCGGAACGTTCCAGGGCTGTTCCTTGAGGTAGTAGACCTCGATCTTGATGCCGTTCCATTCCTTGCGCGCCACTTCGTAGTCGGCCGAGAGGAACGCATAGAAATTGAGGGCGAAGTGATCGAGCTTGTACTTGAAGTAGCACCGGCCGTTTTCCGTCCATTGGCGCTCCAGCGACCCGGGCGCGACGGCGATTTGGCCGGGCGAGGTGGTGATCACGGTCTCCACGTTCACCCAATCGGAATTGTTGCTGATGTAGTTATCCATGCAATCGGCGGTGCAATTGCGCTCCAGCGCCGGCATCAGATCTTTTTCCTTCAGCCCGAATTTCTTGCGCTTGTTCTTGTTCGTCGAGTTCGCGCTGCGGGCTGATAGCCGATTTGCGGCGACGACTCGCACGTTATTGAAGAACGTTCCGTTCTGAACCACCTGCAACACGCTGACCGTATTTTCAAACCCGCGCGGCTCCCGTCGTGACGGTGAACCGGAAGTGCCGTTGCTCGCCGGGCTGCATGGGCGGATCGAATTCGTAAATCCGATATTGCAGCCGTCGGTCGTCCTGCTTCAGCTTGGCGCCATCGACCTGGACTTCGGTCTGAAAGTCCGGACCGGCATCATTCAGATGCAAAACGCGAAATGGGTTGGCCGGTCTTGTTCTGGATGATCGTGTCCGCGCGCATGACGGCGGCGCGCCTCTCGGGATAGAGATCGATGGCGTATTTCACATCGATGATGCGCGGCTGCGGCAGCTTTTCGTACTTCTTGTAGGTCTTCTCATAGTCGGCCGACATGCGGTCGCGATCGTTTTCGCTGAGGATCGTGTTCAGGACCTCGGTGTTGTAGTAGATCCACGCGCCCGTTCCCGCAAAAGCGGCCAGCATCACGAAGGCCAGCACGCGAAAAGGCCCGGTGAAACGCAGGCCGGCGCTTCCCGCCATCGGATTTCCAGCCGAGCTCGCGGCCGCGCTGCCAAAACAGAATGCTGGCGACGGCCAGCAATCCGCAAAAGGCCAGCCAGTACGCCGTGAACCACGTCCAGCTTGTCCAATACGGGCGCGAATCCGAAGAAGTCGGAAAAAGTGGTATCGGGCTGCGAGCCGAACTGCACCAGCCGCGTCGCGACATGCAGCGGCCGCCACACAAACGTGTTCGCGATCGCAAAAGCGATGAAAGCGAAATATCCAATATATTTGTTGGGCGAAATCACGTGGATGAAGTACGCCAGCACCGCGAAGAAAATGAACAGCGTGAAATCCATCCCAGCAGTTCGGTGACCCACAGCCCAAGCTGGTAGCGGTGATAGCCGCTGAATACCTGCGTGAGGATGCCGCTCACGATCGCCAGGCAGACGATCAGAAAGATGGCGCACAGCAGCGCCGCCGAGCTTGGATGCGTAGGACGGCCAATCGGGGTGCGGCAGCGCGTCCTCGATTTCGTCCATCCTGGCATCGCGTTCCTTCCAGACCAGCACCCCGGCGTAGTAAGTCACCATGCCGATCAGGAAAAGATAGAGCGAGCCTTGAATGATTTCGATGAGCTCGATACGTCACCGGGAACGAATGTGTTGCCGTAGCCCTCCGATGCGCTTAGAACCAGGCTCGGAATCGTGTTCAGCAGCGCCGCGCAGGTGATGACAATGAAAGAAGTGGATTTCACCAGCCCGAAGAACTCCACCTTGAAGACTCCCCAGAACTGCGCCCATTGCGCGCCGAACCCGAACGTCTGGCGCAGCTCACGCGGGATCGCGGACGGCCACGGCCGTCGGCTTCGTCGATCTCGTTGGTTTTCTTCTTGCGCCCGGCCCGCTCCTCAAAGCGGAACCTCGAATACGCGAACGCGAAAATCGCCACTCCCACCGCCAGCCAGATCAGCCGGTTCCACAGCAGCAGGCCGCTCATATCCGATAGCCAGCTTATTCTTCTCGGCGACAGTCCAATATTTCGTGGCGAGCGATGAATGTCCGGATAGCAAAAGGATCCAGCAGCGCCGCCCAGGTTTCATGCTGGACGTCGGTAGTCAGCGCCTGGCCCACCCCATAAGCGGTCAACAGCACCAGGCCGCCGATGAACGAAGTCACCGTGCTGCGCGTCAGAACCGCGATGGCGAAAATAATCGCGGCGATGAAAAGCGTGTTCGGAATCGCGAACACCAGAATGCCGTAGAGGTGGGCCGTCCAGTTCACCGGCGCCCCAACGCTCCGGATCCACCCACGGCATCCACTTGCCCACAATGATGCCGATGGAGACGCCGAGCATCGGGATCACCGCGATCAGCGCGGAGCCCAGATAGCGCCCGGTGAGGTAATCGAACTTCTTCAGCGGAGTGGCGAACACCATCTGGTAGGTGTTGGAGGCAAAATCGCGCGATGCCGCCGAATTCACGAAAGCCACCGTCATCAGCACGTCAGCAGGCTCATGAGGGAGTAATAATTCTCGATCACGAACGGCGCGTTGCGATAGGTGTTTTCGAGCGCGCCGCCAACTTGGATCTGGTCCGTCGCCGTGGCGCCGAAGATCATCAGCGCGATGATGAGGAAAAAGATCCACAGCATCCAGGATCGCAGCCAGTAGCGGACTTCGAAGCTGAAGAAATGGGCCAACATAGTTGCCGCGGCCTCTTATTGCAATCCGCCGATGCGCGAGAAAAATACGTCTTCCAGGTCCGCCGGCACCGGCTGGAATCCGTCTCCCGGCGAATCGGCGCTATAGACATGAATCAGCGGACGGCCGGCGATCAGCTTGCTGGAGATCACGCGGTAGCGCTCTTCGTACTCTTTCATCTCCGGCTTTTGGATGGACTTTTGCCAGATTTTTCCGGCCAGCTCGCCGACGGCGTCCTCGGGAACGCCCGCAAACAGCACGCGGCCTTCGTGGATGATCGCCATGTTGGTGCACAGCTCCATCACATCCTGGACGATGTGCGTGGAAAGAATCACGATCACGTTCTCGCCGATTTCCGAGAGCAGGTTGTAGAAGCGATTGCGCTCGCCGGGATCGAGGCCGGCCGTGGGCTCATCCACAATCAGCAATTGCGGATTGCCGATCAGCGCCTGCGCGATGCCGAAGCGCTGCCGCATGCCGCCGGAAAATCCCGACAGCGCTTTCTTGCGGACGTCGATGCAGATTGGTGCGAAGCAGCAGCGACTCCACCAGTTCGTGGCGCTCCCGGCGATGGATGAAACCCTTGAGCAGCGCCAGATGATCCAGCATGTCCTGGACGGAGATTCTCGGGTACACGCCGAAGTCCTGCGGAAATATCCCAAGCCGCTTGCGGACCTCGTCCTTCTGGCGCAAAACGTCAATCTGATGTGACCCATCGATATCGCCCAGCCAAACCTGGCCGCTGTCCGGCTCCTGCAGCGTGGCGATGGTGCGCATCAACGTGGACTTGCCCGCGCCGTTCGGCCCCAGAAGGCCGTACATGCCCTGCGGGATGGTCAGCGAAACGTCGTCCAGCGCCCGAACGCCGTTGGGGTAGGTCTTGGAAAGGTGCTCGATGCGAAGATCCATGCGATTTGGCTACATCTGATACGGCGGATTTTGCCGCTGGGTTCCAGGGTTGTTCAATAAGAACTATCGGTTTCTATGGCCGCGCTGGTACGGAAGCGGGCAAAGAAGACGACCGCGAGATTTTCCCGCTCTTCACCTCTGCCGATACTGATGTGGTTCCGTTCGAGCGTGGCGCCCAGGTTTGATCCAGCGCGATGCGCGCGGTGCCGTAGGCAACCAAAGCCGCTACCGCGGACGATTGCGCATTAATCAAATCGCGCTGTTCGCACCGCGACGTCGTAGGAGTGGATGCGCCGAGCCGGAATTTCCTTTGCTCGGCATCGAACAGCTCTTGCTGGAGCGTCCGGTTCCTGAGCGCCGCTTCGTAACCGGGCGCGGGCCTGTTGCAGCGACACCACGCTATTTCTCACGTCAACTTCCACCTGGTTCAGATCCTTGCGATTGCCGAGCTGGGTCTGCCGCAGCGTCAACAGATCGATGGCGTAATCGGCTTGGGCCTGCCGGTTGCGGATCGACTCCTGATAGAAGACGGCAGCCACCTCGGTTGCAAAATCGCGCTGGAAAACCTGGCTCGAGAGCAGTCCCCATGCCGCCCTGGAAACCGGGCGCCGATTGTTCGGTGAACCCGTCTACCGTGACCGTTCTCGGAACTCCCGCCAATCCGGCCTGGCTCGTCACAGCGACTGCCCTGCAGCGTGGGCAGAATGCCGTTCTTGGTTCCCAGCGAATTCACTTCGTTGGCCTTTTCACCGGCCAGCTCAGCGGCCAGATCGGCGCGATTGGCCAGCGCCTGCTGGACCATTTGGCTGATGGAGGCAGATCGTCGGCTGGGCGGTATTTCGATGGAATCTATGGGCATAATGCGCACGTTGGCCAGCACCGGATCGGCGGCGCCGGTGCGGCTGATCAGATTCTTGAGCGACAGTTCTTCCTGCCTCAGCGCGGCGTCGGAATCCACCACAGCCTGCGCGGTAGTGGCAACGGTGCGATCTGCGCGGCGATGGCATCGGTCGGCGCCGACCGATCCGATTTCCACCTGCCGGTTCACATCGCGAAGAAATGTCTGCGCGGTTTCCGACGCCGAACGCTTGGCGCGCAGATCCTCATAATCGCCCGCCAAATTGTAGTAGACGATTCAAAACCTGGCTCACCATCCCGACCACCTGATTCTTGAAATTCAGCTCCGTGGTGTTCAGGTTCATGCGCGAGACCGTGATGGTGCGCGCGTTGGCCGCGATGCCGAAGCCCTGCAGAAAATTGTGCTGGATGGACACGCTGACGCTGGGCGCGACGGTGGGATTCAGCACGTCGGTGGGCGCGTTCTCGTTCAAGTAATGCTCGCTGTAGCTGACCGAGGCGATGCCGCCGCTCAGCAGGCCTTGTTGATAACGTTCCGGTGTATCCGCGCGTGTTCTGTATCAGGCTGAGCACCTGGCTTTGCGCCGCATCGGGCTGCGGCGTGCTGGTGTGGCTGAAGGTGGTGGTCTCCTGCACAATCGGGTCCAGGTTCTGGGTGACGGGTCCGATCTGCGAAACGGTGGCGTTCGAGTTTCGGCTGGTGCTGGAACTCGCGCCCGGCACGCTCACCCCGGCGGCGGCCTGGCTTCCGGAGACGCCTTGGCCACGAGGCCACCGATCCAGCTTGCGAGGCGCTGCTCGGCACTCCCGGCAATGCCCCGCCCGCTTGCGCACGCTCCAGCTGCCAGGCGCTGATGAACGGATTGTAGCGGCTGACTTCGATATCGATGTTGTTTTCGAGCGCCAGCGCGATGGCGTCCTGCGCGGTTAAATACAAGGGTTCCGGCGCGCACCAGTTCCTGCAAGCGCGGCGAATTCGCGAGACGCACGGGCGGAACGTCGACCGGCAAGTACGGCCCGGATGATGATCGGCGGCCTGCGGGCGTACCGGCTGCGATGGTCGGGGCATCCTGGGCCCAGGTGAGGGAGGCCAGGCAGAGCACAATGCCGCGCTATGCCGATCTGCGCGCGCTGTTCAGTATCGCTTCGTCATTGCTTGCCTCCTGGAAGCTTCGCGGGCAGCACCGAGTCCCGCGCGAGCTGTCCCTTGCAGCGCTTCATCGAGCGAAATGTGATTCACTTCCAGCGTGGTTCCCAAGGCCTGATCGAGAGCGATGCGGGCGTGCGTGTAGTTGGCCATGGCCTGGGTTTCGCTGCTCTCGCTCGAGGCCAGATCGCGCTGGTCCTGGATCACCTGGAAGAACCGTGGTCGCGCCCAGCGCGTAACGGCGTTGATCGGCCGCCAGGGTCTGCTGCTGAAGCTCGCGCGACTTTTCAGTTGCCGAATCGTAACGCACCCGGGCCTGCTGCAATCCGATGACGGCGTTTTGCACGTCCACCGTCAACCTGGTTCATGTTCTTACGCAGGTTGAGTTCGTTCTGGCGAAGCTCCAGCTGGCTGGTGGCGTAGTCGGATTGAGCGGCGCGGTTGCGCAGCGGAATGTTCAGCGACAATCCCGCGGAATAGTTGGGGAAGTTGCGCCGCGCGATCTGGGCCAGCAGTTGCCGTCCACCACCGGCCAGGTAGGCGACTCCCGGGTTGCAAGGCGCCCAACGGCCGTAAGCTCGCCGGCTAGTGCCGTTGTTGGTTAGTTCGGCGAACGCCTGCAGAGTGGGCTTCAGCGAGTTCTTGATGCCGACCAGATTCATCTCGTTGCTTTCGATGTTGAGCTGCGCCTGCGCAATTTCGGCTGCGATTGCCGAGCGCCTGCGTTGACCAGGTCCTGGGACTGGACGGATTTCGTCAGTTGGCCGGAATTTCGATCTTGTCGAGCGGCACGATGTGAATGTTCTCGAGGCCAGCCGGCGGAGATTCCGTTGCGGCATAGCGCATTCTTCAAGATGATCTCCTGCTGCTGCAGGTTGGTTTGGGAAACCACCAGGTCCTGCTGGCTGGAGTACAGCTGCGCTTCGGCGCGCGTGATTTCGATTTCCGCCAATCGCGCCGATCTGCACCTGCCGCTTGTTGTCGTCCAGCAGCTGCTGCGCGGTGGAAACCTCCTGCTGGCGGGCGCGCAAGTCTTCGCCGAAAGCGACCAGGTCCCAGTACAGATTCAGCGCCGCGGAAACGGTGGTGATCACCTGCTGCTTGAATTGCAGATCGCTGACCTTCACGTTGTTGCGCTGCACGCGGATATTGCGTCCGTTGACGGCGCTGCCGAATCCTTGCAGCAGATTTTGCGTGACCTGAAGATCCAGATCGCCCGTGGTATACGGATTCAAGCTGAAAAAATTGCTATTGACGTGATAATGGCTGCTGGCGTACGTCACTTGCGCCGTCAATCCGAAATCCCAGGTCTGCGCGTACTGCACTGATAGCTGCGCGTGTCCTGGATCAAGGCGTCGGTACCGGTCAAAATGGTGTTGCTTTGCGGAATGCTGGCGTGCTGGAAACTCGCCAGTGCGAACAAGGACGGATCGAGCGAAGGGATGCTCGGGACCCAGCTGCGTGACGATGCCGCCGCCGGAACTGACTCCGGTGCCGGACGGAAAGCGCGACCGAGCCCGAGTTGTTCACGCTCACGCCCTCCAGACTGACGCTTTGCGGACCTGCGGCGACGGCTGCTCCGACGCTGCGCAAAGCTCCGCCGCCCTGAGCGCGCCGCAGCACCTCTTGGGCGAGCAGCGGACCGTAGCGCTGCACTTCAACGTCGATGTTGTTTTCGATCGCGAGCGCGACCACGTCCTGCGCCGTGAGGTACAGATTGCCCGCGCGGATCAGCGAATCCAGGCGCGGCGAATTCGTCAGCCGTATCGGCGGAACGCTCCTGCGGCTGATAGGGATGCGTGAGCCAACCCAGACCTCCGGTGGCCGGCTGCACGCTGATTTCCGACTGAGCAAAGGCGTGCGCCGCGAAGAACAGAGGCAACAACATGGTTAAAACCGCAGTTTGCAATCGGTTGGACATAGGATTCTTTTCAGTATCGCCGGAAGACGGCAAGGGTGAGACGCGTCATTGAGAAGCTACGTTAAACCAGCCGCGCTCGTTCCCTGGTTTTTGCCGACTGTTATACAATACGCCCTTGGAAGAAGGAGCCTCCAGATTCATGGGCCGAGCCGCCCGCGCCGTTCCAGCACTCCTGGCATACTGCGCTTGCAGCCGCCGTATTGACGAGCCTTCCGGCGTTCGCGCAGGGCGGCATGGGCTTCAATTCACCGGGAATGTGGACCGCGATGTACCACGAAGACGAGCTGGAGCGCACCGACCCTGGCTCGCCGGCAGGCGATTACCTCGGCATCCCCATCAATGACGATGCGCGTCTGCGCGCCGATACATGGGATGGCGATCTTGTTTCGGTACTGCAGCACCAGTGCATTCCCGCACTCGGCCATCTATGCCATGCGCGCGCCGACCGGCCTGAAGATCAGCACCATCAACGACCCGGAGTCCGGTCAGATCGTCGCGTTCATTATCGATGGAACCTATACCGGCCCTCGAACCATCTGGATGGATGGCCGCGAACATCCCTCGCAATTTGCTCCGCACACCTGGGCGGGCTTCTCGACCGGCGTCTGGGAGGGCGACACGCTACGCGTCGAAACGACGCATATTAAGTCGGGCTATTTGCGGCGCAATGGCATCGCGTTTACCGATCAAGCGACATTGACCGAGTTTTTCGATCTGCACGACAAGTATCTGACGCTGACCAGCGTCGCCGAGGATCCGAACTACTTGACCGAACCACTGGTGCGGACCGAGAGCTGGGTGTGGAATCCCTACCAGGTTTTCACGCCCATCGCGGGCTACGGCTCGTGCCTCCCGAGTCCCGAGATTCCGCGGCCGTATGGCTGGGTGCCGCACCACTTGCCGGGAACGAATACCGTGATTCAGGAGTTCTCGGAAGAATATGGCGTACCGTTCGAAGCCAGCCGCGGCGGAGCGGAGACCATGTACCCGGAATACCGCAAGAAGTTAAAGCAAATGGTCATTCCGCGCGCCAAAGTGTTTGAAGTACAGTTCGAGCAGGAGCACCAAAAGAAGCCATGAGGATCGCCTGTATTTTCGCTGTGCTGGCTGTGTCGGTGATCTCGGGCCAGGAAGTCCCCTACGAAGTCCGGCACGTGCAGAGTAACGTGTATATGTTCGCCAGCACGCTGGGCAACATTGCGATACAAGTGGGGAAAGACACGGGACACGACGGTGTGCTGCTGGTGGACACCGGTCCGCCCCGGCTGCGGAATACGATTCTCGGCGAGATCCGCAAGCTATCCAGCGAGCCGGTTCGTTTCGTGATCGTCACCGGTCCGGACGCGGATCACAACGGCGCCAACGAAGTCCTGTTAAAGCCCGCATCGTCGCGGAATTTTCAGACCCAGTCCGATATCGCGCTCTTCGCGCAGGACAATGTGCTGCGGCGCTTCAGCCGCGCGGGCTCGGGCGTTCCCGGAGGCGCATGGCCGACGCTCACATTTCTCGACGAGAAGAGCTTCGCGTTCAATGGAGAGGCGATTCAGATTATCGCAGAGAAGAATGCGCACACCGACGGCGATAGCATTGTGTTGTTTCGCGGCTCGAATGTGATCGCGGCCGGAGACATTTTTCTCACCACCGGCTATCCGATGATTGACTTGTCACGCGGCGGAAGCATTCAGGGAGAAATCCTGGCCCTCAACCACATCCTGGACTTGACCGTGCCGCGCTCCATGCAGGAAGGCGGCACCATGGTGATCCCTGGCCATGGCCGCTTGTGCGATGAAGCCGACGTCACCGACTACCGGGACATGCTCACCATCATTCGCGACCGCGTTCAGGACATGCTGCAAAAGGGCAAGACGCTCGAAGAAGTGGAGGCGGCGCGATTGAGCCGCGACTACGACCGCCGCTACAGCACCAGTTCATGGACCGGAGACATGTTCATTGAGGCGGTGTATAGGAGCCTGAAAACCAAATGACGCGGCGACTCCTACTCGCGAGCATCGCATTCTGGCCGGCATGCGTCCCGGCGCAGACGCCGCAAGCGACAGCGGCTCCACAGGTAAGTGCTCCCATCGATCTTACCGGCTACTGGGTTTCCTTGGTCACGGAAGACTGGCGCTATCGCATGCTAAACGCGCCCAAAGGCGACTATTACAGCATTCCACTGAACGCCGAAGGCAAACGCGGGGCCGATACGTGGGACCCCGCCAAGGACATCGCGGCGGGCAAACAATGCCTTAGCTACGGCGCTCCAAACATCATGCGGGAGCCGGCGAGGCTGCACATTACGTGGTCGAATGACAGCACGTTGAAAGTGGAGATCGACGCCGGAAAGCAGACCCGGCTGTTTCTGTTTGGCGCCACCTCGCCCCCGGGCGAGCCCACGCCGCAAGGATTCTCCGTCGCCCAATGGCAGACGCCGCAATCGATTCGGGCCTACACGTCGAAGATATCGGCGCAAGATCCCAACACGCCGGGATTCGCGGCAGCCAGCATGGCCTCGCCACCGGCGCCGCCCGACACGCGCAAGCTGGGCGGAACTTTGAAGGTGGTGACCACTCGCATCAAGCCCGGGTATATCCGCAACAACGGAGTGCCGTTCAGCGCGAACGCGGTGCTTACGGAGTATTACGACCTTCACAAGAGCAAACGGCGCGGAGTATCTGGTCCAGACGCAAGTTCTGGAAGACCCGCGCTATCTGGACGCGCCCTGGGTGGTCAGCAATCATTATCGGCGGGAGCCGGATGGATCGAAGTGGGATCCCGAGCCTTGCGAGTTGGTCCTGCCGACAAAATGACCGCTCCCTCACGGTCGCGGCTCTGCCACAGGTTGCGAACTGAGCCGCGCGCGTAAGCAAGCGGAAAGATCCTCGGAACTGAAACGCCGCCTTATTCGTAGGAGTGTCAGGACCCAATCATGAACCATCTTTGGCAAGACATTCGGTACGGGATGCGGATGCTCCTGAGCAAGCCGGGATTCACGGCGGCCGCGGTGCTGGTTTTGGCTCTGGGGATCGGCGCCAATAGCGCGGTATTCAGCCTGATCAATGCCTTTCTGCTGAAGCCGCTCGAGGTGCAGAAGCCGGAACAGTTGACCGGCCTTTACAGCCGCGACACCAAGCATCCGGACTCATATCGGGCGTTCTCCTATCCGAACTTCGTCGATATCCGCGACCATAACCAGGCTTTTTCCAGCCTGACGGCACTGAACGCGGCGCTGGTCGGTATTCAGGAAGGCGACTCCACGCGGCAGACATTGGCCACCATCGTCGCGTCCAATTACTTCTCCACGCTCGGGGTAACGATGTTCAAGGGCCGGGCGTTCCGGGCCGAAGAGGAGCAGCCGGGGGCGGAGTTGACCGCCATCGTCACTTATAACTACTTCAAGAAAAACGGCGAAGATCCGCAACTGGTGGGCAAGCCCGTGCGCATCAATGGCCACCAGTTCACCATCGTCGGCATCACGCCCGCGGGATTCACCGGAACCATGGTGCTGGTTAGCCCGGAGATTTTTGTGCCGCTGGGCACTAATAGCATTGTGATGAACGATTTTGACGGCGTGGTCCGGCCGCTGGCGGCACGCGACAACCATGTCCTGATCCTGGTGGGCCGTTTGAAACCGGGTCTCACGCTGCAATCCGCTGATGCTTCGCTGGGCGTCACCGGGTCGCAACTGGAGAAGGCGTTTCCAGCCGAGAACAAAGACCAGAGCCTGCTGGTCCAACCGCTCCCGCGCATGAGTATCTCTACCAGCCCGCAGAGCGACAATGAGCTGCGCCTGCCGGCCATCATGCTGCTTTCGTTGGCGGGCGTGGTGCTGCTGATTGCCTCCTTGAATCTAGCGAATATGATGATGGCCGCAGGGACCGCGCGGCGTAAGGAGATCGCGATCCGGCTGGCCATTGGCGGAAACCGCCGGCGCATTGTGCGTCAGCTGGTCACGGAAGGATTGCTGCTGTCGATTCTGGGTGGCGCCGCCGGCCTGGTAGTTGCTTCCTGGGGCACAACGCTGCTGGTTCAGTCTATGTCCCGGCTGGTTCCCTTGGACATCGTTTACGACTCCTCTCCGGACGCGCGCGTGCTGGCATTCACACTACTGTTCTGCGTGCTCAGCACGGTGGTCTTCGGGCTGTTCCCGGCCTGGAAGCTTTCGAAACCGGATGTGTGGGTGGATCTCAAGGAAAATACGGGCGAGGATGTGGCGGGCCGCAAGCGCCGTCTGTTTTCGCGCGGCAATGTGCTGGTAATGGCGCAACTGTCGCTGTCGCTCGCGATGCTGACCGCAGCCGGCCTGTTCATCCACAGCGCGGTGCGGGCGGCGAACATTCAGCCGGGCTTCTCGCTGGAAAATCAAGTGCTGGCGGAAGTGGATGCCAGCCTGATCGCCTACGACCAAGCCCGGGGCAGCCAACTCTACGCGACTCTCAAGGACCGGCTGCGTCGGGTGCCCGGAGTGCAATCGGTGGCCATCGCGGCAACGGTTCCGTTTGGAACCACGCGGCTGGGCAAGAACGTCACGCCCTTTGGCACAACAGCTTCGAAAGAGCACCCGGCACTCGACACGCGCTACAACGTCGTGAGCGAGGATTATTTTCAGACGCTCGGGATTCCGATGCTCCGTGGGCGTCCCTTTACGGCGGCGGAGAGCACTCGCGGATCAAAAAGCAGCGTGGCGATTATCGACAAGCTCGCTGCCGAGAAGCTGTGGCCGTCGGGCGATGCGCTGGGGAAGCACATTCATATAGACAAGCAGACACCGGACGCCGAGATCGTTGGCGTGGTGGGCAATATCCGCGAAGAAATCCTAGGCGGCGGGACGCAGCCTCATCTCTATGTTCCTTTCGGGCCGGCATATCAGGCGGACGTGCATTTTCACGTGAAAGTGGCAGCGGGAAGCCTGGAAGCGGAGAACCGAATGCTGAAAACAGTAAGGCAGGAGCTTCTCGCCGGCGAAGAGCGCTTGCCGATACTCGCGCTCAAGACCATGCGTGGGCATTTGGACTCCGGCGTCGATCTCTGGGTAGTTCGTACCGGTGCGCACGTGTTGGAGACCTTCGGCGGCGTGGCGCTGTTCCTGGCAGTGATCGGTCTGTACGCTCTGAATTCCTATACTGTGGCGCGGCGGACACGCGAAATCGGTATTCGAATGGCCCTCGGCGCGGACGCTGCCTTGACGCTGCGCATGATCTTGGGCGAAGCGCTGAAAGTGACCATGGTTGGTCTCGGAGTAGGACTGTTGCTGGCGATTGGGCTCGGCAAATTGTTGGCGGGTTTTCTCTTCGAACTGCGGGGCTTTGACCCGTTGGTGGTGGGAGCGGCTATGGCGCTACTCACGTTAGTCGCTTTGTTCGCCTGCTATGTGCCTGCCCGAAAAGCCGCGCGGGTGGATCCGATGATCGCGCTCAGGTACGAATAACGTCGGCAGTTACCGAGCCGCGACCGTAAGGGAGTCGGTGCTTTAATGCGCCGCCGCCGGCCAGTGGGCATCGATCGGCTTCGCCGGATCGGCCGTAATCTGCAACACCGCGCAGTGGTGATAGAAATAACCTCCCGGGTTATTGTAGCCGTGCTCGGCCATGAACTGGATAATCTGCAGCGTACATTTGTCGCAGCTGATGTTGGGGAGCTGGACGTCCGTCTCAAACGGGCTGGTCTGGCGCGTGGTGTGAACAAACAGGCCGTCGGCCAGCACCGGGACATTGGGTTGGCCGGCGATGGGCGACGAAACCGACCAGGGACCTTTGTCGGTATCGCGTGTCTTTACGTCCGGATCGGGCGGAAGCTCATCGCGTGAATTGACTGCCAGGGCGACGCGATAGTGCCCTGGATGGAAGACGGTCTCCTGTAGTTTAATGTGCAGCATCTGACCGCCCTGGACTCTGTTCACGGCGTTGGTCGGCGTCCCGCTGTCGTTCAAGGTGCCGCCGCACGGCCCGGCCTTCTGCGGATCGCCAAGACTGTTCTGCTCGATCCAGCCTTGCGGCTCCAGCAGTCTGAAATGAGCGGCCGCGTACGGCGTCCCGACCGCGATTGCGCCCAGCGCCAGTAACCATCCGCCAGGAAGGTTCATTGAGTTCACCTCTCTCAAGATGTTACGCCAGACGGCCGCTCCGTCACCGGCCGATCCGCGCGTGGCGGAAGAACCGATTTTGCGCCGCCGTTTTTCTCACCACTCAACAACGCCTCCAAGCTTGGATAGGCATAGATCGTCGGCGCGTGATTCTGCATCAGCCCGCCGGTATCGGCCGTGGGCCCATAGGTGCTGTGCAGGTCATGACCGAGCATACGCAGCATGGCCAACAATTGCCCGCGATGCTGCGCGGTGTGAGTCATCCGGCGCGTTATCACCCAGGCCCGAGAGCGGCGTACGTTGAAGAACGACACCACCTCTTCCCACCAAGGCTCGCCGGCTGCTTGCAAGCTAACCAGGCGCTTGGCGCTATCCTCGGCATAGCGCGCCATGAACTCCCAACGAGTTTCGCGACCCGGCAAGGGAGGCGCGTTCACATCGATGCCGAGAATGGTCCGAAACCAGAAATCCTCGCTGACGCATTGATGCACCATCTGCTCGTGCACGCTACGCCCGCGCGCGTCACTTGGACTCGATGGTGGATTCAACGACGCATTCGGCCGGACAGGCAAATCTTCGTCGCGAAACATGCTCCAAGCGCTGACTACTTTCACGCGCTCGGTGGCATAGGTATCGATGAGAAAATTGTATTTCATAATGAGTAGACCACTACCGCATGCTGGGCTCCATACAAGACCATATCGAATTTCTGCTGCTGGCCTTCAGTTCGATATTCTTTATCGTCGATCCCATCGCTTGTATCCCGACCTTTCTGGCGCTGACGGCGGGTGACGAGCTGGCCCGACGCCGTCACATGGCGAAACGCGCGGCCTGGACCTGTTTCGTCGTGCTATCGGGCTTCGCATTGGGCGGGACGCTGATCTTCAAGATGTTCGGAATCACTCTTCCGGCGTTTCGCATCGCGGGCGGATTGATCATGATCCTGATCGGCCTCGACATGGTGCAGGCGCGCCGCTCGCAAACCAAGGAAACCGCCTCCGAGACCCAGCAGGCCATGGAGAAGGAAGACGTCGGAATCATTCCGCTGGGCGTTCCCATGCTTGCCGGGCCCGGATCCATTTCCACCGTCATGGCGCTGATGGCGCAGTCAGCCACCTGGCAGCACAGCGTCTCGATCATTATCGTGGTGGCTGTGACGTCGTTTCTCTCCTACTGGGTTCTGGCCGCCGCCGACCGCGTGGGCCGGCGCATGGGCGATACGGGCATCCGCATCCTTACGCGCTTTATGGGACTGCTGCTCATGGCGATCGCGGTCCAATTTATTCTCAGCGGCCTCACTGCGGCGGGATTTGGAACGGAGCATTAGACGTTCGCCAAATGCGGGCGCCGCACAACGCAGTAGAATATCCAGTGAACGAGAGGTCCCAATGACGGATCGCTATTGGTCGTCCTTTTTTCTCCCAGCGGCCCTGGCTCTGGCCTCCGCTGCTCCCATTTCCGCGCAGACACTCGCCGATGGGCACCCGGATCTGGAGGGCGTCTGGGATGCGGCCAGCATGACTCCGCTCGAGCGTCCCGTGGAGCTCGGCAACAAGGAATTCTACACCGCCGAGGAAATTGTGGCGTATGAGAAGCAGCGCTCTCACGATCTCAATCGCGACCGCCGCGACGGTTCGGCCGAGGCCGATCTTGGCCGCGCCTACAACGATGGTTGGTATGACCGCGGCGCCCACTTGGGTGGCAACCGGCGAACCTCTCGCCTCATCGATCCTCCCAACGGAAGATTTCCCGCCATGACGCCCGCCGCCGCGAAAAAGTACGCGGAAGTGCACGCCTGGCTTGTCCAGCACGCCGAGGATGGTCCCGAAACGCGCGCGCTGCCCGACCGCTGCCTGGTATTTTCGCAATCCGGTCCGCCGTTCCTTCCAGGAAATTACAACAACTACTATCAGATCGTGCAGGCTCCGGGCGTGGTGGCAATTCTTTCGGAAATGGGCCACCAGACGCGTACCATTCCAGTGGTCAATCGAGAGGCCGACCGGCCGCACCTGCCGCCGGATGTGAAGCAATGGCAAGGCGATTCGGTGGGCCATTGGGAAGGGCAAACGCTGGTGATTGAAACGGCCAACTTCCGGGCCAGCGACCAAAGCCGCTTCGGCGTTCAATACGACGGCATGAGCGACGAAAACCTGCGTGTCACCGAACGCTTGACGCGCACCGGCCCCAAGACCATTACTTATCGCGCCACGGTTGTCGACCCCAGCGTATACACACAGCCCTGGACGGTGGAGTTCCCAATGGAAAAAACGTCCAGCCCCTTGTTCGAATACGCGTGCCACGAAGGCAACTACGGCCTGGCCGATATTCTATCGGGTGCACGCGCGAAGGAAAAGGCTCGCGGCGAAAATAGAGGGCGTTATTACGGCGCTAGCGTGTTCTTTGCAGTCGTAGCTGTCGCGGCAGCGCCCATCAGCTTGTGAAGCAGGTCTGCCGTCGACTGGTGAACTTCCACACCCACGGCATCGGCCTTCAAACCCAGCGCGACATCCATGGGCGTGCGATCCTTATTATCCTTGGCGTCGAGCTTGGCGCCATGATCGGCCAGGAACTGCACGATATCGTCTGTGCCTTGGCCAGCAGCGGCATGCAGGGCGGTGTTATGCGTCGTGTCGGTAGCGGCGTTGATGTCCACGCCCTTCTCCAGACAGATCTTCATGGCTTCAATCGGCTCTTCGCCGCCCCGAAGGGTTTTCGCGTGGGCCATCCCCGCGGCCACCATCAGAGCTGTGACGCCAGCCTTGGTCACAACTTTCGGATCAGCGCCTTTGTCGAGCAGAAGCTTCATGAGCGGAACATCGGAGGACTTGGCGGCGCGCAGGAACGGCGTCGCGCCCTCGCCCATCATTACATCTGGAAAGTCTAGAACTGCGCGCGGCGGAATCAGCTTGGTGAGCTTGGCGTTGGGATCGGCGCCGCGGTCCAGCAGCATTTTGACGATGTCGATGGCTTCCACCTTGCCCGGGTCGCGGGGTGCCGGACGGTTGCTGCCATACATGTCCCACATGTCCACCGCGGCGAACAACGGCGCGCGGCCCATGTTATCGGCGGCATTCGGATCGGCTTTGCGGTCCAGCAGAAACGCGGCAGTATCGAAGTGGCCGTTAATGATGGCCAGCACCAGCGAGCTGGTTCCATCCGGATCCGCGGCTTTTATGTCGGCTCCATGATCCAGCAGGATCCGGGCGCATTCGGTGAAGCCGCCGCGCGCCGCAAAAAGCAGCGCCGTGAACCCGCCGCGCGGAAAGTGCATGGGCACATCGCCTGGCTTGACCTTCATGCCGCTGAAGTCGAAGATGGACGAAACGATGTTCACGTCGGCGCCGTGCTCCACCAGCACTTGCACTACTGACGGATGATTTTCGGCGGTGGCCCACATCAGAGCGGTCTGGCCGCGCCAGCTTTCTTTGGAATTCACTTCCGCGCCATGCTCCAGCAACAACTTGACGGCATCGGCGTTGCCCCCGCGAGCCGCGGTCATCAATACGGTCTGGCCTTCCTGCTGGAACGAGTTCGCGTCGGCGCCGGCTTTGAGCAGCGCCTCCACCATCTTCGCGTTGCCGTTCACGCAGGCCTGCGAGAGCGGCGTGACACCCTCGCGATTCGACGCGTTGACGTTGGCGCCTGCCGCCACCAGCTCTTCCACGGATTTCTCATCGTTCCAGTAGGCCGCCCACAACAGAGCGGTGGAACCATCGGGCTGCGGCGCGTTGACGTCGTTTCCAGGATGCTGTTTGATGAGCGAACGCAGCTCCTCGCTATCGCCCTGCATGGCGACATCGGCGATGGAGCCGGCAGCGCACCAAGGCGTAACGGCGAAAAAAGCTGCTGCAAGTAGAACGCGCATGCTAAACGTCCGCGAGGCCGCTGGTGCTATCGCCGACCTTGTCCGTCGGCACGCCCATCTTGTTCAACACCGACAGCAGGAGATTCGACATCGGCGTGTTCTCGGGATTCTTCAGGTGACGGCCGCCCTTCAGCGTGCCCGCGCCACCGCCGGCCAGCAGCGTCGGCAGCGGATTGTGATTGTGGATATTGCTGTTGCTCAGGCAGCTTCCGTAGAGCAGCGTGGTGTGATCCAGCAAATTGCCGTCGCCATCCGGCGTGGCCTTGAGCTTGTCCAGGAATTTCGCGAACAAGGTCAGATGATAATTCTGTATCTTCACCAGCTTCGCCAGTTTCTCGGGATTGTCCTGATGATGTGAAGTGGCATGATGGGGATCGGGCACACCCACCTGCGGGTAACTGCGCTGGCTCAATTCGCGCGCCATCATGAAGGTAAACACGCGCGTGGCGTCGGATTGAAAAGCCAGCGCCATCATGTCGTACATCAGACCGACGTGCTCTTCGTAAGAATCCGGCACGCCCACCGGCGCGCTCGGCATGGCCACCTGCGAACCGGCGGTCTTCTCCGCTATCTGCAGACGCCGCTCGATCTCGCGGATGTTCTCCAGGTACTCGTTCATGCGAACGCGATCGCGCGCGCCCAAACCCTTTTGCAAGCGCGGCACGGCTCCAGTGATCTGATCCAGAATGCTCTTGTCTTCGTCCATGCGCGCCAGGCGCTCTGGCAGCGTACCGCCTTCGCCGAACAACCGCTCGAACACCACGCGCGGGTTGATCTCCATCGGCAGCGGCGTAGTAGGCGTGCTCCAGGAAATCGTGTTCATGTAGGCGCAACTGTAGCCGACGTCGCAGGCGCCGATCAGACCGGTCATGTCTTCGGTGGCGAGTTCCAGCGACGGGAAGCGCGTGGTCTGGCCGATCTTCTGGGCAATCATCTGATCGATGGTGGTGCCGGCGCGCACATCCTCGCCCTCGGTCTTCTTGGCGTGGGTGCCGTTCAACCACGTGGCGGTGGCGCGCGAATGGTCCGCGCCTCCGTCGCCCAAGGCTTCTGCCATGTGATGGGACAGGTTGCTGACCACGATCACGTTTTCACGATGCCGCTGGAGAGCGCTCAGGATGGGACCGAACTCGAAGTCCGCGCCGGTGCCGATGGGCGTCCACTTGTCCATTACCGCGCCGTGCGGAACATAGATGCAGCCCAGGCGCGGCGTCACGCTGGCCGCGGTCTTAGTCTGGGCCGTCAACGCCGGAACCATGGAGTCCAGCAGCGGAAGTGAAATGGCCACGCCCAAGCCTTGCAGCAGCGTGCGGCGGGATAAGTGCTTTTTGGTGACGATCGTCATTGACGTCTCCTCATTTATTAATTAGCATCGCGGTCTTTACCGCCGGACTGGCGGCATCCGGCGCGGTCTTGATCTTCATACGGAATTCCGGGCTCTTCACGATGCCCATAACCAGATCCGAAAAACGGTAATGATCCGCGGCGGCCCTCGCCACAATCTCGCGAATCTCAGGCATATCGTTGTAGTCCACGCCGCGGCCCAGCGCGTAGGTCATCAGCTTCTCGGTCAGGGTGGACACGAACACGTCCGGGCGGCTCATCAGGGCCGCGCGCAGGGTAACCGGGCCGTCCACTTTGGAACCATCCAGCAGCACACCGGAAGCGTCGATCGGCGCGCCGTCTTCACTCTTGGAGCGCCATTGGCCCGTGGCGTCGAAGTTTTCGAGCGCGAATCCCAGCGGGTCCATGATCTTGTGACAACTAGCGCAGGCCGGGCTCTTGCGATGTTCTTCCAAGCGTTCGCGAACCGAAAGCGCCTTGGCGCCTTCGCTGTTTTCCTTGAGCGGGGGAACATTGGGTGGCGGCGCTGAAGGCGGAGCTCCCAGGACGTTCGTCAGAATCCATTTGCCACGCAGTACCGGCGAAGTCCTGGTGGCATAGGAAGTCACGGTCAGGACGCTGCCCTGTCCCAGCAATCCGCGGCGCGCGTCGTCAGGCAGAGTGACCCGGCGGAAGCGTGGACCGTAAACGTTAGGGATCCCGTAGTGCTGCGCCAGGCGCTCGTTGACGAAGGTGTAGTCGGCGTTGAGCAGATCCAGGACGTTGCGGTCCTCGTTGACGATGCTGCCGAAAAACATCTCGGTCTCGGTCAGCAGGGACTGACGGAGGTTGTCGTCGAAATCGGGAAACTCGTTCGGATCGGGCGCGAAGTTTTTCAGGTTGCGCAGGTAGAGCCACTGCGCCGCGAAGTTAGTGGCCAGCGCCTGGGAGCGCGAGTCGGCGAGCATGCGGCGTATTTCCCGATCGAGCGTGGCCGGATCGCTCAGCTTGTTGGCTGAGGCGAGATTCAACAGCTCATCATCGGGAATGCTGCTCCACAGGAAAAACGCCAGGCGCGAGGCGAGTTCGAGGTCGTCAATACGATAGGCGGAACCGGCCGCGACAGTTGCCGGATCGCGCTCGAAGCGAAAAACAAACTCGGGGCTGGATAGAATCAGCCGCAGCGCCCGCTCTATTCCTGCGTCAAAGTTACCGCTCTGATTGCGCCCGGACTGATAGAAGCTCAGCAGCGTCTCGGTGTCGGAGGGATTAATCGGACGGCGATAAGCCTGGCGCGCGAGCGTGGTGAGAATCTTTTTGGCGCAACCCACCTCTTCGCTTGCATTGGCCGGCCGGCACGAGAAGATCTTCCGGCGGCTGGGCGTATCGCCGGGCCCACTGGCGTCGTACGGCCCCGCGATAACCACCTGATCGATGTGCGGCAGGCCGGCTTCGTTCACCGGGTCGAGCGTGGTACGCAGAAACGGCTCCAGGATGTAATCGTCTTCCGCGGCGTCCTTTTGCCGGAACGTCACAGCAACCGCGCGCGGACCGGCCTTGACCGGGATACGCGCCTGCAAGCGAGCCTCGATCATCATGCGCGCCTCGGCCGGATTCTTTACCAGAGCTTCGGTATCGGACGTACCGCCGATGGTGGCCAGAAACACCCGCGCACCATCCACCAATATTTCGATCTGATGCGCTTCTTCCAGACCGCGAATCACGTCCACCGTGTTGCGCGCGAGCACAATTTTGATGGCGTACTTGCCGTCCAGCGGGAAGTTGTAATGCATCAATAAGCCGCCGCGTGTTCCCAGCGGCAAGCCTTCCACGCGTTTGTCCTGCGAAAGATCCGGCCGTGTTCGAAAGGTCTGCGCGACCGCCCCCTGCGTCGGGTCGCCCACCGCCATACGGCTGACCTTGCGCGAGGCCGATACATAGCGCTCCAGCAGTACCGGCGACACGCCCAGCACGTCGGCATTATTGTCGAAGCCGTAGCTTTCGTCATCCGGGGGCAGGAGCGACGAAGCGTCCACCTCCAGCGCCAATAAATCCCGGACGGAGTTGGCGTACTCGGTGCGGTTCAGCCGGTGCAGCGTGGCGCGTCCGGGATTCGGATTGGCGGCATACGACCGGTCGAGCGATGTCTCTAATGCGGTCAGAAATGCGCTGACATCCGCCTGACTTGGTTTCGGCATGCCGGCCGGAGGCATCGCACCCAGGCGCAGCTTGAGTATCACCTTTTCCCAGATTTCAGCGTTCGCGGGGACGTTCCCGAGGTCGATCTTTTCCAGCACCAGCCCGCCGGTTTTTGCGCGATCGTTGTGACAGGTAACGCAATATTTATCGAGCAGCGCCCGAGGGACGGGAGATGGCCCGGTCGTAGCCGTTTCGGCGAGCGCAATCGGCGCCCCCAGGGCTACCCAAGCTATAGCAAAACCAATGTTTTTCCAGATTGCCGACACACTAATCCCGTGTAAATCGTATCCCAAATAAATCCTGCATGCAAGGGTCCTCGGGGAGTGAGGTACTGGGTACTAACAGGTCGGCTGCCGATGAAACCTTGTGAGGTTCGGCCGGGTCAGAGTTTATGCTGGATCGGAGTCTGTATTGAATCTAACGCAGTCATGGGTACGTGTAACTGTCGCTGTGCTCCTTGTGGGCCCGTCGGCTCTTCGAGCACAAAGCGGCGTCCTCACGTGGCATAACGACGCGGCCAGGACGGGCCAGAACCTCCTGGAAACGATCTTAACGCCGTCCAACGTGAATTCTGCCAGCTTCGGGAAGCTCTTTACGCTCTCCGTGAATGGGAAAGTGGACGCACAGCCTCTTTACGTGCCGTCGCTCGCGATTCCTTCCCAAGGAACTCACAACGTGCTGTACGTCGCCACCGAGCACGATAGCGTGTATGCGTTCGATGCCGATACCGGGGCCCAACTCTGGAAGGTGTCGCTCCTCTTGAGCGGAGAACAGACCTCCGACGACCGTGGCTGCAGTCAAGTGGCACCAGAAATTGGCATTACTTCCACGCCTGCCATTGACCTCACAAGCGGCCCGCACGGGACGATTTATGTCGTGGCGATGTCGCGGGATAGCTCCGGCAACTATCATCAGCGCTTGCACGCGCTGGATCTGACCACGGGCGCCGAAGAATTTGGCGGGCCCAAGGCGGTGCAGGCCACATTTCCCGGGACCGGTGCGGGAAGCTCGGGCGGAATCAGCACCTTCGATCCAAAGCAATATAAGGAGCGCGCGGCGTTGCTGATTTCCAACGGGATCGTGTATATCTCTTTCGCTTCCCATTGCGACATCGGGCCTTACAATACCTGGATCATGGGATACAACGAAAGCAGCCTGGCGCAAGTCAGCGCGATAGACCTGACGCCCGACGGCAGCGATGGCTCGGTGTGGCAGGCCGGGGCGGGTCCGGCAGCCGATGCCGGTGGCAACCTGTACTTTCTGATAGCCAACGGGACCTTCGATACAACTTTAACCGCCGCCGGATTTCCAGTCCGGGGAGATTACGGGAACGCGTTCATGAACCTTTCCACCCACTCCGGACTTTCGGTGGTGGATTACTTCACCATGGACAACACGGTATCCGAGTCGAACGGCGATGTTGACCTGGGATCCGGCGGAGCCATCCTTCTGCCGGCACTCACCGATTCACAAGGCAACCAGCGCGCGCTGGCTGTGGGCGCCGGAAAAGACGGGACCGGCTATGTTGTCGACCGAAACAACATGGGCAAGTTCCATACCGCGAGCAATGCCGTCTTCCAGCAACTCGCATTGGGCGGGAGTGTATTTTCCAGTCCGGCCTGGTTCAATAACACGCTGTACTACGGCGCCGTCAGCCAGCCCTTACAGGCGTTCTCATTCGCGAACGGCAAGTTTGGCGCGTCGCCCTCATCGCATAGCCCGACCAGCTTCGGGTATCCCGGCGCGACGCCATCCATCTCCGCCAACGGATCGGCGAACGGGATCGTGTGGGCGGCGGAGAACTCCTCGCTGGCAGTCCTGCATGCTTACGATGCGACGAATCTGGGAACTGAACTCTACAACAGTAATCAGGCGGCAAATTCCCGAGACCAATTCGGCGCCGGAAATAAGTACATCACTCCGACGGTGGTGAATGGCAAGGTGTACGTTGGCACCACCAATGGAGTGGGCGTGTTTGGGCTCCTGCCTTGCACCTACAGCATCAACATGAGCTCCCAGAACCTCAGCGCCGGCGCGAGCGCAAACGAAGTGAATGTCACCGCGCCCAGCGGTTGCTCCTGGAGCGTAGCCAATGCCTCGAACTTCATCACGGTTACCGGAGGGGCTTCCGGAAGTGGCAATGGCGTCGTGTCGTTCACCGTTCCCGCCAATCTGGGAACCAGCCGGACGGGCGTGCTCGTGATCGCCGGCCACCAGTTCACAGTTACCCAAGCCAGCAATACCGCCACCGCCGGCCAGGCATTTTATCCGCTGACGCCGTGCCGCATCGCCGACACGCGGTCGGTGGGTGGCAGTGGGAAAACCGGAGCGTTCGGTCCTCCGTTCCTGGCGGCTGGCTCCACGCGCAGTTTCCCGATTCCGGCCAGCTTTTGCAACGTGCCCGCCACGGCGACGGCCTATTCACTCAACATCACGGTGGTGCCGCCCGGCCCGATGTATTACTTGACCACCTGGCCCACCGGAGAGACCATCCCTCAGGTTTCGACGTTGAACGACTTAAGCGGAGGGATCGTGGCGAACGCGGCCATCGTGCCGGCCGGAACCAATGGCGCCATTAGTGTTTTCGTCAGCGACGCTACCAATTTGATCATCGATATCAACGGCTATTTCGCGCCTCCCACAGCGCCCCAGGCTCTGGCATTCTATCCAGCAACGCCTTGCAGGATCGCGGACACGCGCACGGTAGGCGGCAGCGGGCTGACCGGCGCCTTCGGTCCGCCGCAAATGACGGCAGGTTCGACACGCAGCTTTCCGATCCCCACCAGCTCTTGCAATCTAACCGAGGCGGCGCAGGCTTATTCCTTCAACATGACCGTGGTGCCGCCCGCTTCAATGTTTTACTTGACCACCTGGCCCACCGGAGAGACCATACCTCAGGTGTCGACGTTGAACGACTTGAGCGGCGCCATTGTGGCCAATGCCGCTATTGTGCCGGCGGGCGCCAGTGGCGCGGTAGACGTCTTCGTGTATAACACCACGAATGTGATCATCGACACCAACGGCTACTTCGGCGCGCCGGGCAGTCCGGGCGCGCTTTATTTCTATCCCGTGACGCCTTGCCGCGTGGCGGACACCCGCTCGGTGGGCGGCAGCGGACTGACCGGGGCATTTGGCCCGCCGCAATTGGCCGGAGGGGCGACCCGCAGTTTTCCGGTCCTCTCCAGCTCGTGCGCTATCCCGGCCACGGCACAAGCCTATTCGTTGAACATAACGATGGTCCCGCCCGGTCCAATGTTTTACTTAACGGCGTGGCCGGCAGGAGAAACGATTCCTGGAGTGTCGACGCTGAACGACTTAAGCGGGGCGATTCTGGCCAACGCCGCCATTGTACCGGCAGGCGCAAGCGGAGCGATCGACATTTTCGTCAGTGACCCCACCAACGTGATCATCGACATCAACGGCTATTTTGCGCCGTAATTTGCGGATTACTTAGTACCCGGCCGAATCGGGCTACAGAGCCGGGCTCAGGTCATTTCCTTATGGGGGTTCGTCCCGCCGCTGCCGATGCGTAGAATAGGTGGGATGTGTTCGGTACAAGGCAAGTAAGTCCAGGGCGATGCCACAGGTAATGACACGTGCCGTCCTGTTCCTGCTGGTTCTTGCACCGGTCACCGCCATCGCGCAGCAAGATCGCGCAGTTCGTCCCGCCGAACCCGGCCAAGCTGTTCTGACCGGGAATCGAAATCCCAATGCGAAGGTCGAAAACGATCGAGGGCTCCTAAATCCTTCGCAGCTTCTGGGCGGCATGTCCGTAGTCTTCAAGCAGTCCGCCGCGCAAACAGCGGATCTTCGAAGATTGCTTCAAGAACAGCAGGATCCAAATTCGCCCAACTATCACGCTTGGCTCTCCGAGGATCAATACGCGGACCGTTTTGGGCTAAGCTCCCTGGACTTGGCCAAAGTTATTTCGTGGTTGGAGGGCGGTGGGTTCAGAGTGGATTATGTCTCGCGGAGCCGCACCTGGGTCATGTTCAGCGGGACTGTCGAGCAAGTACAAAATGCTTTTCATACCGAAATGCACCGTTACGAAGTCCGTGGAAAGTCGCATTTTGCGAACGCCACCGATCCTTCCGTTCCCGCCGCGCTCGAGCCTGTCGTATGGCTGGTTCGGGGATTGGACGACTTTCGCATGGAGCCTCCCAATCCCAAGGTGACGCCGTTTCCCAATTACACCAGCGGCGGTTCCCATTCTCTGGTGCCCGGCGATATCGCGACCATTTACGACATCAATCCGCTTTACCAGAGCGGCTTCACGGGCACCGGCCAGAAGATCGCCGTGGTTGGCCAGACCGACATACATATGTCGGACATCCAGACTTTCCGCAGCCAGTTCGGATTGCCGGCCAACAATCCCCAATTAGTGCTGGTCTCTGGAAGCCCGGACCCTGGGATCAGCTCGAACGACCTGCTGGAAGCCAGCCTCGATCTGGAATACTCGGGCGGCATGGCTCCCAATGCAACCGTTCTTTTCGTCTATTCAACCGATGTCGTGAACTCGCTTGCCTATGCCATCGATCAGAAGCTTGCGCCCGTCATCAGCATGAGTTACGGTGGCTGCGAACCGGAAAGCTCCAGCCCGCCCTCCAGCGCCGGCGCCTATTTTCAATCCCTGGCCGTGCAGGCCAATGCGTTCGGTATAACGTGGCTGGCCGCTTCGGGCGATGCGGGCGCGGCGGCTTGCGATCAGGGGACGTCGATTCAATCCGCTTCGCACGGTCTGGCCGTCGATCTGCCAGCCAGCGTCCCGCAGGTAACCGCCGTGGGTGGCAGCGAGTTTAACGAGGGCAGCGGCACATACTGGAGCACAAGCAACAAGGCCAACGATAGTTCCGCTCTATCGTATATACCCGAGAAGGGCTGGAACGATACTACCGCCAGTATCGGGGCGGGATCCGGGCTGTCGGGAACCGGTGGCGGCGCCAGTATTATTTTCTCTAAGCCCTCCTGGCAAACCGGAGCCGGCGTACCCAACGACGGGGCCCGGGATGTGCCCGATATTTCTTTCACCGCCTCGGAGTTTCACGATCCCTATTTGGTCTATTCGAGTGGGGAGTACTGGAATGTTGGCGGGACCTCCGCTCCGACCCCCGTCTTCTCGGGCATCTTGGCTTTGCTCAATCAGTACCTGATTTCGAAGGGCACTTTGTCGCAACCAGGACTCGGGAACATCAATCCCACCCTGTACCGCTTTGCGCAAACCACCACTGGAGTGCTTCACGACATCACAGTGGGGAACAACATCGTCCCGTGCGTGAGGGGCAGCGCAAATTGCACGAACGGCCAGTTGGGCTATAGCGCCGGCGCCGGTTACGATCAGGTCACCGGGTTGGGCTCGGCGGATGTGAACCAGCTGGTGCTTCAGTGGGCCGCGAGTCTGGCCGCTCCCACCAGCACCACGGTGAGTGCCAATCCCACCAGTATCGCGTCTGCCGGCAGTACGGTCTTGACGGCCACGGTGAGCGCAAACTCCGGAGCCACCTCGCCAAGCGGTTCCGTATCTTTTGCGGTTGGCCCGACAGCGCTCGGCTCGGGCGCGTTGTCCGGATCCGGCGGCAGCGCCACCGCGCATCTCACTGTCAACGGAAGTCAGTTGTCGAGCGGCAGCAATTCGATCTCGGGGTCCTATGGAGGAAGCACGGTGTTCCAGGCTTCGTCCGGCTCGGTAACAGTCAACGTCACTGGCAGCGGCGTCTGCACGAACTCTTTGACTTCCGATGCGGCCTCGGTTGGATCCGGCGCAGCCAGCGGAACGGTGGGCGTGGTGGCCGCGGGCGGCTGCTCCTGGACCGCGGTTTCGAATACTTCCTGGCTGACCATCAGCTCGGGAAGTTCGGGCAGCGGTGATGGAACAGTGAACTATTCCTTCACGGCGAATACGGGAAGCACCGCGCGCTCGGGAACTCTGACGATTGCCGGCCAAACGTTTACCGTCACGCAGGCTGCGGCTCCCGCTCCGCTTGCATTCTTCCCGCTCGCGCCCTGCCGGGTGGCCGACACGCGATCGACGGGAGGCAGTGGGCTGACCGGGGCCTTCGGGCCGCCGTCCATGGCGGGTGGCTCAACCCGCAGTTTCCCGATTCCCGCCAGTAGCTGCAATGTTCCTTCGACGGCGCAGGCGTATTCGTTGAATATTACCGTGGTGCCGCCCGGCCCGATGTTTTATTTGACCACTTGGCCCACGGGAGAAACGATGCCTGGCGTGTCCACGCTGAACGACTTGAGCGGAGGGATTATCGCGAACGCAGCCATCGTGCCGGCCGGAACCAATGGCGCGATTAACGTTTTCGTCAGCGACGCTACCAACGTGATCATCGATATCAATGGCTATTTCGCTCCCCCCAGTGGCCCGCAAGCGCTGGCTTTCTATCCGGTAACGCCATGCCGGGTGGCCGACACGCGATCGGCAGGCGGCAGCGGGCTGACCGGGGCCTTCGGCCCGCCGCAAATGACAGCAGCTTCGACACGCAGCTTCCCGATCCCAACCAGCTCCTGCGATTTACCGGCCGCGGCGCAGGCTTATTCCTTCAACATGACTGCGGTGCCGCCCGGCCCGATGTATTACTTGACCACTTGGCCCGCAGGCCAGACAATACCTCAGGTATCTACGTTGAACGACTTGAGCGGCGCCATTGTGGCCAATGCCGCTATTGTGCCGGCTGGCGCCAGTGGCGCAGTAGACGTCTTCGTGCACGACGCCACGAATTTAATCATCGACACCAACGGCTACTTCGCCGCGCCGGGGAGTTCAGGCGCGCTTCATTTCTATCCTTTGACGCCCTGCCGGGTGGCGGACACCCGTTCGGTAGGCGGCAGCGGGCTGACCGGGGCGTTTGGGCCACCGCAATTAGCTAAAGGAGCGACACGTAGTTTTCCTGTCCCCTCCAGCTCGTGCGGTGTTCCGGCGACGGCGCAAGCCTATTCGTTGAACTTAACCGTGGTGCCGCCCGGTCCGATGTTTTACTTAACGGCGTGGCCGGCGGGAGAAACAATTCCTGGAGTATCGACGCTGAACGACTTAAGCGGAGCGATTCTGGCCAACGCCGCCATTGTGCCGGCGGGCGCCAGCGGAGCGATCGACATTTTCGTCAGTGACACTACCAACGTGATCATTGACATCAACGGCTACTACGCGCCCTAATCCGCTGAATCCCTCAGTACCCCAACTTCAACATGCCTTCTTGCGCGCCTTCTACGGTGCCCTTGGTCAGCCACTCCGCCGAAGCTTTGAAGAGGAGCAGATGATTCTTCTCCCACATGGCATTGTGCGATGAGCAAGCCAAATCCACCAAGACCTTGTGCGCGGCCCCAAGATCCTCGTACAATTCCCGGACCCGGGCCGGCGGCACTTGTTTGTCATGTACGCCCGTTACCATCAGCGTCGGCGTCTCGGTCTTAGCCACGGCTGCCGAAGTCCAGCCCCAGGACGTTACCTGCGGGGCTCGCCGCACGCCGCTTCCCCAAGTCGCTCCCACCGGATCGGAAGCCAACATTTGTTCCCACACCGAATCGCTGGCAGCCGGGTCCACTTGATCGGAGCAGCCGCTTTGACGCGCCCAATTTGCGGTGAACTCGTCGTGAGATTGCGTGGTCATGGCTGCTCCATCGGCCGGCACTTGCGGCGGCGGAGAGGCCGACGCGGTGCGATTGTAGGCCGGAGCAAGCAGGACCATCTGCCGCACTTTCTCGGGATGCCCCGAAGCGTAGCCGGCGGCTCGCGGCCCTCCGAGCGACCAGCCCAGCAGGCTCACGCGCTCCACGTGACGCAGCGTGCGTAGGTAGTCCACCACGGCGCCAATATCGTTCCAGTCCGAAGCGAGCGTGGTCAGCTGATGCGGATAGCTGGGCGAACACGGCGCGGGAATCAACGCCGGGATGAAGCCGGCCTGCTGTTCGCGCGAGAGGTTGCAGGGGTCGTTCATGGGCGCTGGACGCGTGGAACGCCCGTAGCCGGTCATATCCATGGAGAACGCATCGAAACCCGCGTGCGCCAGATAGGCCATCCAACTGTAATCCTGAAAAGGAACGTCGAAGGCGACTTCGGCGGGAGTGCCGGCGCCGTGAACAAACAGCACCACCCGGTCTGCTGCCGGCGCGCGCAGCCCGAGCCCGGCTTCGACCACTTCCCGTACAAAAATCTGCGTAGTTTGCCCGGCGATCGCAGGGACGCTGGATTGAACACGGACGTAGTGATCCACACGCACCAGGCGCGCGCTGTCGTCGGCAAAAGATAGCCGGGCCAACAACACTCCCGCAAAAAAGAACAACGAGATTCGGACGCTCTTCTGCATCCGTATTAGTATACGGGAGAATCTACGATCCGCCCACGGTACCCACGCCCGCCGCGCTGGCGGCGTAGAAACGTTTCACGATGGGCTGCATCCGCACCACTTCCGCCTTGCGGCGGGTGACCGCTTCCTGCAGGCGGCGCTCCATGCAAGTCTTCATCCCATGCTCCACCGCGGCGGCAAACGCGCTCAGCACGATGGGGCTGGTTTCGTTTTCCAGATCGCGAAAGAAGTTCACGTTCTGCGCATCGGTGAGCGGAATTCGCAATTCCCAAACGCGCCTGGAATCGCGCTGCTCGAAGTCTTCGAACACCAATCCTTCGAAATTCATCCGGACGCCTTGGAATCCGAACTCGCGGCTTCCGGAACGGATTCGAACCCAGCACTCTTCAATGCCCGCCGCGCGCGCCAGCGTCTTTTCGAACTCGGCCAGGCGGGTCTCAAAATCGATGATGCGGCGGAACCCTCCCTGCAAGAACAGCCGGCCGGCCGTCGCGAACTCGGTATAACCCAAATGCCGGATACCCATCCAGGCGGCCGCGCAAAACACGATCACGATCAGGCCGCTGAACTGGCTGCGAGGGAACTGGCGAGCAGCGATAACAGCGCCACCACGCCGCAAAACGCGTAAATGGTGAGGACCGCGCCCTCTGGGCTCAAGCCACGCTCCAGCAGCTTGTGGTGAATGTGCCCGCGGTCGGCTTCGAAGATCGGCCGATTTCTCAGGTAGCGCCGGACGATGGAAAGCACCACCTCCAACAGCGGAATCGACACCGCCAGCAGCGGCACCGTCAGCGCCACCAAGGTGACCGATTTCTCGCTCCACAGCGCGCCATAGCAGCCCAGCAGAAAACCGATCAGCAGGCTGCCGCTGTCGCCCAGGAAGACGGAAGCTCCGTTGAAGTTGTAGCGCAAGAACCCGAGCAGGCAGCCGGCCAGCGGCATGGTCGCCAGCGCGAGCGGCAAATTGCCCTGCGTCAGCGCCGCGATCAGCATCGTGACGGTGGCCACCAGGCCCACGCCCGCCGCCAGCCCGTCCATGCCGTCGATCAGATTGAACGCGTTGGTGCAGCCGATGAGCCAAATCACAGTCAGCGCAAATCCCAATCCGGGCCAAGCCGGCAGGCTGTGAAGAATGTGAATGTCGACGCGAATTCCGGCGGCATAGGCCAGCACGCGCGGCGGCCGCGATTCCGATCAGCTTTTTCCAGGCGCTCAAGCGCAACCGGTCGTCCAGTACGCCGGTGACGAAAACCACCGAGCCCGCCAGAGCCAGATGCAGGATGTTCGGCAGCGCCCGATGCAGCACGTAGGTGTAGCTGAACGGCAACGCGAAAGCGATGGCGAATGTGGCGACGTAATGCCAGTGACGATCGCGATCCCGCCCACGCGCGGCACGGCGTCTGCGTGCTTCTTGCGAATGCCGTCGGGATGATCCAGAAACCCGAACTTTCCGACACGATCGCGAATGACCGGCGTCAGGATCAACGCCAGAACGACAGAAATGACGCCCAGTGTGAGTATGAGAAACATGAGTTCTCCTGCTCCCTAGCCGGTTACGGCTCAGCGACCGATTAGCCGATCTCATTGAGCAGCTCCCGGATTCGCAATGTCTCTTGGGGCGAGGGATGATTCGCCAGCGCGGCCTGCAGTTCCTTTCGCGCCGACGGCTTTCTCGCCCTTCTGCAACAATGCCAGCCCCAAGTGGTAGCGGAAACTGGCGGAGTCGGGATACCTGCGCGCCAGCGTGCTGAAGGATTGAATGGCGCTGTCCAGCATTCCCTTCTTGAGGTAGATGTAGCCGACGGTATCGGAGAAACTGGGCTGGCCCGGATTCTTGGCCAGCGCGTTTTTCGCCAGCCGCAGCGCTTCGTCCAGATCGCCATCGGTGTCGGCCAAGAAAAAAGCCGCATTGTTCAACGCGGGGCATTCTCCGGATGGGCCTTCGCGACACCGCTTGATAGATCGCGCGGGCTTCGTCCATGCGGCCCGCGCGGGCCAAGGCGTCGGCCAGACTCACGGCCACGGCCACGTCATCGGCGGCCAGCGCATGAGCTTGCTCGGTAATAGGCGATCGCGCGGCTATGGTCGCCCTCGAGATCGCACACTTCGGCCAGACTGCCGCCGCAGCGCGATCGACTTCGGATCGGAGGCCAGCAACGTTTCTGGAATTGCGACAGCGCGAGATCGTAGTGTCCGGCCAGGGCCTCGGTGCGCGCGAGCTGCTCCAGAAGATCGGACGAATCCGGCCACTTTGCCAGCCCTTCGTTCAGAATCGCGCGGGCCTGATCGAACTGTTGTTCATTCAGGTATGCGCTGGCCAGCGCAGCAAATATTCGTGCATCGCCCGAGGCGCGATGCTTGGCCGAGAATTTCGATCGCCCGGGGGAAATCTCTTTGCGCCATCGCCAGAAATCCCAATTGCACCTGTGGCTCGGCATCCTGGGGAAAATCCTTGATCAGCCGCGCCAATACGCCGCGTGCCGTGTCTGGGTCGCCAGCTCCGATCAAGCCGCTGGCGTAGAGAAGCCGGGCCCGCCGGTCGTTCGGCTGGGTATTTCAGAATTTCAACTGGCCTGCTTCACGGCTTCCTGCGGCCGATGCTGGATCAGACCGATGTCCGCCAGTTCGTAGTGCGCCCGCAAGAGATCGGCTGCCCGGGCGGGTGATCTGCATATACTGGGCTCGCGCGACTTTTCCAGGTCTCCCTTCAGACGGTAAGCACGGCCCAATTGCAGCCGCAGAGGTAGCATCGCCGGGATTCTGGTTCGCGAGCGCCTGGAATTCGCGCACTGCCGCGTCCGGCCTTCTCCGGCTTGCCGCTATCCAGCAAGATGTCGGCATGCAGACGAAGCGCCGAATTGTCCTTCGGATTCTCCCGCTCCACCTGTTCGGCCAGGCGGCGGCCTCATCCCTCTTCCCCTGGCTCCGCAGCGCCAGGACATTCCTGATCTGGTAAACGACTTTTGTCTTGGATTCCAGACTGGCTTCCGCGCCCTGTTGGTAATTGCCGATGGCCTCCGGGTAATCCTGCAGTCCCAGGTAAAAGTCGCCCATCCAGAGACGCGCTTGCGGAAAATCCTTGGGATCGTCCACCAGACGTTGCAAGGCGGCGTGCATGTCGGCGGCGTTGTAGCGCGCGGTGATAATACCGGGCCAGTTGCAGAACGTAATCGGCGTTCTTCGGATTGTTGTTCACTTGCGCTTTCAGGACGCCCTCCGCGTCCGCGGGCCGGTTGGCGTTCGAGATAGAAGCTGTACATCAGGTCGTACGCCGGGCCATACGAAGTCTTCTTGCGCGAGATCAGGTGCATCGCCAGCTGTTCGCCCTCTTGAACCTGGCCGTCCAGAATCAGCAGGTCCGCCAGCTCGGTGACGACGCCGTCGTTCGAGGAGTCGACTTGCAGCGCCTTGCGGAAGTATTCGATCGCCTCTTTCGACTTTCGATCCGTCGAGGCGAGATAGCCCTTCAGCATCAGGCCTTCGTAGGAATTGCGATCCTGTGAGAGCATCTCGTCGGATAGTTTGCCGATCTGGGTGTACAGGCACTGCGGATGCCTGGGGTCCGCCAGGTAGAGGCTGAGGCAGACGTCGGCGAACTTCTTTTCGGGCTTCGTTGTTTTCTGGCAGCAATTGAACGCGCGCGAAATAAAGCATTGTAGGCTTCGCGGACTTGGTCGAACTTGACGGCGGTGAGCCCCAGCCGGTAGTAAGCTTCGCCGAAGGTCGCATCCTTCTGGATGGCGGCGCGGTAATTTAGAGATGCCTCGTCATACTTGCCCGCCGCGAAGAATTTGTTTCCCTTATCGAGGTAATTCTGCTTGGACGCACCGCATCCGGACAGAGTCGCGAGCAAGAAGGCTAGAGCGCAGAGCCACCCGGCTCTAATGATGCTTTTCATGAACATCCCTCCAATGCAAAATGAGACAAACGTATCTTCTGAGCGTGGCGGACACGCGGGGTTCAGCTACAAACTTGAAATAATTAGAAAACAGGAACTACGGAATTGGGCCCGCTTGCCGAGGACTCTGAGGGGCTGTCAGCCCCTCAGCAAATCGCAGCCACCAACGGAGGTGGACCTGCGATCTGGCGTCGGCAGAAGAATCAACGCACGAATTTGCGCCGGGCGAAGGGCACCAAGCCCAAAAATCCCGCACTGAGGAGCAGCAGCGACGGCTCGGGTGTCACCGTCGTTGTGGAGAACAGGTTGGTTACCGAACTTACCGCCGAGCCGAGTCCGCTGGTTCCTCCGCCCAACAGAATATCCTTGTCTACCGTGAGCGAACCGACCGGAGCGAAAGTCACCATGTCATTAGGGATGTTGGTTGTTCCGAATTGTCCCACTGTCAGACTGCCGGACAGGGGCGGCGTAGATGACAAATATGATTCATCTACCCGGACAAGTCCCCCCGTGCCATCGCCATAGCCACCCATGCTCAATTGCAGGTCGTCTATGGTGCATGCGTCACAGGTTGCAGTAAAGTCGATGAACGAATCCAGGAACCCCCCGGGAGTCGCTAGCCAGGGAGCGTTAAACTGGAACCCTTGCGCTCCATCGATGATTTCAGGAGTTACCGTGACGTCCGAAGCAGGGATGATGATGGATCCGGAAGGGACGTAGCTAAAGCCGCTAAAAGTGATATCGCCGCCCAGGATCGTGCAGGAAAATCCCGGCGCGTCGTAAGTGGCGAGAGTGGCGGTCCCACACGTGGTAGCCCACGCTGAGAAACAACCGCCAGAAGCGAATGTAATCAAGAGAAGAAACTTCTTCATTAACCGATCCTCCTTCAAGGTACTGGTAATACTATTACCCGAAGTTTACCTCTCGTCAAGTCGGAGTAGGTACCGTAGTACTACGGCAATATGACGTCTTCTACAAACCGTTTTTGTGTTGATTAAAAAAGAGATAACTGATCCGCGTTAGGACTTGGTCGGTTTTGGTTCCAGGAAGCGGGGCGAATTTCCGGGAAGAAAATTACCCTAGCGGGGGGTAGTGCCTCGCGGCGAAGGGATGCCAAAAGTACTACGAGCTACTTGCGGAGCGCCTTGAAATCGCCCTCCACTGCCTGTACCAGCACGTGGGTGACTGCGCCATGGTCATCTTTGACGAACTCGAGGTGCGCGCCTTCAAAGTAGAACTTGGTTTCGGAGAGCGCCGTGAGCTCCACCTTGGCCCCTCCGCTGATGGACGCCATCAATTTGTCGCTGTCCAGCGTGATGTCGATGATGGCGGGATCCTCGGGGTGCGGCGGCACTCTCAACTCGTATTGCCCCACATATTGCTTCAAGATCTCGGGGGCTACCTTGACTTCGATTTTCTTGTCATCCGCTGCCTTGCCGACCAAATGATTGCGATCGCGCTCATTCTCGGCGCAGACGTACTCGAGCATCTCGGTATCGGCATCGAATTCAAACTTGATGGGGATGACCCAGGGCTGCGCCAGAGCCTTGGGATCATCCAGAGTCCGCACCAGTTCCAAATGCCCGAAATCGGGGCGTCGCAAGCGTTCCGTTACACGCAACGCCTCGGTATGAGGATGGCCATCGCCATCCAACCAGGTCCGGTCGTTGAAACCCGCGCTTTCTATTACCAGCGTGTCTCCATCCCAATGGCCAATCGAATAACCCATCCAGGTGGGATTGGGATCTTTGGGGAGCGGGCGGCCATCCAGGAAGATCTGCCGGTAGGTGAGATCGCCGTAAGCCATCATTAGAATCCCCGGCGTCTGAATGATCTTGCCTACGTCATTGTCGGCTCTGGGACCGAATGGGAGACACAGAACGCTCATATCTTCACGCCCTAGATCTTCTTTGCGTTTTTTGGATAATGCTTCAGCCCAGGGCTGGGCCTTTATGCTGTGCATGGCCTTGTCCGTCTCGCCCGATTTCGATTGCGGGACCCGCCACAGCCCCGACAGATCGGGTTTTCCGTCGGCCATACGCGGCGTGGGCGCGGAAAGGTTCGGCTTACCGTCAGCGGTCCGCGGAATGCCTGGCGTCGGGTAGTCGAGCCATTGCGCCGCGGCCGGCAAAGACAAAATGCCGGAAAAGAAGACGACCGATCCGGCGATATTTCGAAACAGATTCCCCGTTGGCGTGCTCATCCAAGCCTCCGTTGGAAGGGCGCATCGCGGCCCCGATTGAAAATTAGTATAGCTGTTTGCGACGCCGCTTTGAAGGGAGTGGCGCGGGGGAGACTAGAAAACGATTTCGTTCCAGTTCCCGGCCGTTACGAATTGCGCCAAGTGTTTCGGATTGGTGGTGGCGACCGTTACCTCTTCCCCTGCCACAAAGGACAGCGCCTGGGCTGCGATGATGACATCAATGTCGAGCGCTTTTGGGTCGGCCGCCCTCGCTGTCTCGACCTCGCCCAAAGATCTGCCGCAAGCCTTAGTGCCCCATCCGAGAGAGGAAGGTAGCGCCCTGGGGAGGCAGCTACGAAAGCGTCGAGCCGTGCGATGCCAAAACCCTTCTTCGCCCTCAATAGCTCCCGCTTGAGTGTTAGTAGACGATAGCGGGAACGATCACGCGGCTTCCGCTCAAGAGACAGCGGGAGAGCCATTCGGCCACCGCCAATATCTCAGGGCTTCGCTGGGGGTGAGTGAGAAGACCGAGTGGACCAGAGTCGAGGAAAAAAATGTGGCTCACGGAAAGAGCACTGGTTCTCCGGCCACCGCCCGACTCTCATTCAACGCCTTCTTGAATTCGGCTAGCTCCTGCTCGGCGGCACGGATCTGCTCCGGGTCTGTAGTCGCGTCCTGCAGCCGCCAGCTTGCCAGAAGCTCAAGCGTCGCCGTATCGATAGCCTCGTTGCCCGACACCGGCTGGAGAGGCGGCAACGTGGGGCGTGATGTTGTCGGGGTTTTGATAGTGCCTGTCTTTCTTAATTCAATCCTATCAAAGGAGCACAGTTAGGCAGGAAGGCCGGGGTTATGCGGCAAGAACGCCGCAACAAATGAGGCGGCTACGGCCTGTGCGAGAAACGGTCTGCCTAAGAGGCTGCCCGCTATCCTTCGGAAGGTATGGTGCGGTCGAGAGGACTTGAACCTCCACGAGATTGCTCCCGCTAGCACCTCAAGCTAGTGCGTCTGCCAATTCCGCCACGACCGCATTCGAGAAAACTTGTTACTTCTTGGCTGGCGCCGGCGGCTGCTGGGTTGGCGCAGCCGGCGCACTATTATTCGGCGCACTCGGCGCCTTGGCGGGAGCACTCTGGGCCGGAGCTTTTATTCTCTCCAACACGCTGCCCGTCGACGAAGCGCCGCGCGTCGCCAGAATCGCCAATGAAAGCGACGTCAGCATGAACACCGCCGCCGCGACCGTGGTCGCCTTGGAGAGCAATGTCGCGGATCCACGGGGACCGAATGCCGTCTGCGATCCCATGCCACCGAACGCTCCAGCCAGATCCGCAGCCTTGCCGCTTTGGAGCAACACCACCACAATCAGAAAGAAACAGACAATGATGTGGATGATGGTGATAATGATAGTCATACGAATCCTTGCGAGCGGTTCGGCCGTCCAAACCTCAGGATGGAGACCGTACGCGACTTCGCCTCCAAGTATAAACTAAAGGCAGTGGCATTTGCTGGACTGAGAACTACACTGCGGAAAGGCATGCCGTTGCTGGCCCTTTCGGCGGCTTTCGCGGCTCCCAACCCACCAACGCAGGTAGCCCTCGAGACCCTCCGCTCAGGCAGCTATTCGCGCGAAACCGCTCCCCGCGCCCGCGCCACCATCCTCGACTGGAATATCGATCGCGGCAAAAACCTGGCCGATATCGAGGGCCAGATGCGCCAACTCGAGCCCGCCCTGTGCATCTTCCAGGAAGTGGACCTGGACGCGCGCCGCAGTGGTGACATCGATGTAGCCAAGAAACTGGCCCAAGAGTTTCACATGAATTTCGTGTTCGCTCCCGAGTTTCAAGAGCTCAGCCAAGGCACGCCGGAGTTTCCCGCCTATCACGGCCAGGCGCTGCTCACGAAACTGCCCATCCGCTCCTCGCGCATGCTGCGCTTTGTTCATCAGTCGGGATTCTGGAAGCCGCGCCCGCTGCTGAAGTCGTCCATGCCGTTGTGGCAACGGCGGGAGGGCGGCCGCGTCGCCTTAATCACCGAACTCGACAATGGCGACAAGCCGCTGGTGGTCTATAACCTCCACCTGGAGAGCCGCGGCAAAGATCAACTGCGCCTGGCGCAGCTCGACGAAGTCCTGGATGACGCGAAGCGGTATCCGCCGGAGACTTCCGTGATCATCGCGGGCGATCTCAACACCAAGACTGCTCACTCGGCTCTGATGCCCCGCCTGCGCCAAGCTGGTTATCGCAGCGCGTTTGGCGATCGGCGCATCCGGACCCATCTGATCATCGGAGCGCTCGACTGGGTGTTCGTGCGAGGCCCCATCGAGTGCGAGCATGGCGACGTGCTGCGAGGCGTTGATGGCTCGGATCATTTTCCGGTTACCGTAAGTGTCCGGTTCTAGGCTGTCGCGCGTCTAATTAAGCAGAGGACGCATGTATCGCGTACTTTTGCTCGCGCTAGCCGCCGGGTCCATAGGCGCCGCCACACCGGATTCAGACCGGATTGTCCGCGAATCCGTCGCCGCCATAAAGTCGGATTGGGCGCAAGCTCCGAAGTACTCCTACCTCGAACACGACGTGGAAACCAAGCGGCATTCTGCACGCCCGCCCAAGACCTACCGCGTGCTGATGATCGACGGATCTCCTTATAACGTTGTTACAGCCATCAACGATCAACCGCTGTCGGCGGGTGAAAAAGCAGCGGAACGACGGAAGCTTCAGAACGAGATTGAAAAACGGCAGAACGAATCCGATCACGAGCGCGAGAAGCGCATCGCCAAATACGACCGGGAGCGCTCCCACGAGCACGAGATGCTGGAGGAAATGGTGGCCGCGTTTCAATTTCATCTGACCGGCGAGGCGCAAGTGGAAGGGCATTCCTGCTGGGTTCTGGACGCGGAACCCAAGCCCGGATACCACGCCACCAACCATGAGGGCCGGGTACTCATAGGGATGAAGGGCCGGCTTTGGATCGACAAGGCCACCAATCAGTGGGTGAAGGTCCACGCCGAAGTGGTCAAACCTGTAACGTTTTACGGGTTCCTGGCCAAGGTCGGACCCGGAACCGAGTTTGATCTGGAACAGGCCCCGGTGCTCGACAACGTTTGGATGCCGACGCGTTTCGAGGTGCGGGTGAATTCATCCGCGTTCGGGTTGTTCAATGAAAACTCGACGGATAGCGAGACCTATCGAGACTACCAACCGATGCCGCAAGCCTCGGCGCTGCTACAATCCACAAAGTAGGAGCTGTCTACTTAGGACCAATCATGCCAACCGCCACTGAAACTGCATCCGGCGTCAGCCCGATTTCGAAGGAAAGCGCCGCGCCCGAGGTGCAACCTATTCTCGACAAGCTCACCCACGTATTCGGTAAGGTGCCGGTCTTCTTCGGCACCATGGCGCGGGTTCCCGAAGCTTTTGCGGCTTTTATGCCGTTCTACAGCGCGGTGATCGAGCGCGGAACCGTGGAGCGGAAATACAAAGAGCTGGCCTATCTGAAGGCATCGCTGATTAATGGCTGCGAATACTGCTTCCGCGCGCACTCGGCGTCGGGAAAGAAAAACGGCGTCACTGACGCGCAGATGCAAGGGCTGGCTTTCTTTCACCGCAGCCCCGCGTTCGACGCTAAAGAAAAGGCCGTACTGCTCTATTCCGAACGCGTGACGCGCGGCGCGGCCGCCATTCGTCCCAAGGCGCTCGAGGAGCTGAAGCAGTATTTCAACGAGGATCAGATCGTCGAGTTGACGCTCGCGATTGCGATGGCGAACTTCACCAATCGTTTCAACGACGCGCTCCTGAACGCACCCGACATCGGGTAACTTCTGACGAGAACAGTACCTCCGTTGCATCACCTTAGTACAAAGGTGGATAAGAGATACTAAGACTACACATAGGTTGTCCACCCGATTGGGATGGAGTGTCTCTGCCCGTTATGATGCATTTAGGATCATGAACCCCGGCACGCTGACCACCAAATTCAACCAGACGCAATACTCGGAGGTGGAAGCCGCTCGAGAGCTAGGAGTGACGGTGGACCAACTGCGCACTTTGATTCGCAGCCATATTGCGCAAACCGACGAAGACCTGAACCATATCGCCGTGGCGAGTTTTCATCCCTCCGATCTTTTGGTCCTCAAGATCCTGGCCGGGCAAAAAGGCACTCTCGCGGGCGTGGATTCCGCCAAGTAGCTTGCCCCAGAAACCACGTACGCCGCTGACGTACACTACGATCAACCGCTCCCTCCGGTCACGGCTCAATATCAAAGCGACACCGAGCCGCGACCAGAGGGAGCGGTCAATTCGGACGGTTCTTACACACCTTGTCAGCAAGCAGGCATGGATCAGGATGAAGAAGAAGAAAAACAGCCGCGCGAGAAAGACGCTCGGCGACCGGCTCATCACTGCGATGAAGCAAGCGGTTGATTTCGCAGATGGGAAGGACGTTCCCGGCATGCGGGTTCATATTCCGGAGGCCTACGACATCCGAAAGATGCGCACCCGCATGAAGCTCAGCCAGAAAGAATTCGCCGCGCGTTTCGGATTTTCGTTGGACTCGATTCAGAACTGGGAACAAGGGCGCCGAATCCCGGATGGCCCTGCCAGGACGCTGCTTGCGGTGATCGCGCACGAACCCAAAGCCGTGGAGCGAGCGCTTCGGGCTGCCAGTTGATCGCGCAGCACTGCTACCATTTCCTGGTATGGCAAAGCTTGGATTTCTTGGACTGGGTCTCATGGGTTATCCGATGGCGCGGAATCTGGCGAAAGCCGGCCATCAGGTAGCCGTTTGGTCGAACACGGCGAGCAAAGCGCAGCAGCTCGCTTCCGAAGAAAAAGCCGTCGCCTGCGGCACCCCCGCCCAAGTGGCCGAGCAGGCCGACTACGTTTTCGCCTGCGTCGGCAACACCGAAATGTCGGAGCGAGGTGCTGACCGGCGCGAACGGCGTCATCGAAGGGGCGAAGCCTGGAACCGTCGTCGCCGATGCCAGCACCATCTCACCCGCTGCCAGTCGGGGGATCGGCGAGAAAATTGGCCGCGAAGGGCATTCACTTCCTGGACGCGCCTTGCACCGGCTCCACGCCCGGCGCCATTAACGGCGCGCTCACTTTCATGATTGGCGGCGATCAGGCCGTGTTTGAAAGAACGAAGCCATATCTGGAAGCCATGGGCAAGCAGTTTTACTACTGCGGCGGCCCCGGTTTGGGCCTTCAGGCCAAGCTTACGCAAAACCTGATTCTCGCCAACCTGATGCAGGCATTCAACGAAGGCATGGTGCTCAGCACCAAGGGAGGCATCGCGCCAGACCTGATGCTGGACATCCTGAATAACAGCGCGGCCAAGTCGGGACTGATCGCCTTCAAAGCCCCTTTCGTTTTCCGGAGGGACTTCACCACCAACTTTTCCACAAAATGGATGCACAAGGACATCGGACTGGCGCTGGGATCGGCCCAGGAGTTGGGACTTCCCATGCCGCTGACCAGTCTCACGGAACAGGTCTTTCAAGCTGCAATTGCAGAGGGTTACGGGGAAGATGACCTCTGCTCAACTATCCGCGTCATGGAACGATGGGCGGGCGTTGAGGTGAAGGGAAAGTAGAAAAATACAAAAAACTGTTGCGTTCCACAAAATCATATACTAGTATTGGAATTAAGCCGGGGAGGCAACTCCCACCAAAGCGAGACTAACCTCATTAAAGACCCCTGAAGCAACCCTCCCCGGCGCCCGAAAGGGTTTGAGGTCTTCCGAAGAAGTTCGCAATCCTGGATCGCCTTGCCGGGATACAAGGTTTCTCAACCGTTTGACGTTATAATGGAGCGATTGAAGACGCTCACCCTCCTTGGGTCCACCGGGTCCATCGGTGTCAGCACGTTGGACGTGGTTGGCCGGCATCCGGAACTGTATCGCATCCACGCCCTGGTTGCGGGAACGAATGTGGACCTGTTAGTCCAGCAAATTCATACGGTTTCGGCCCGCAGTCGTGGTCACGGCAACCAATGACTCTCACGAGAGTCTAATCAGCAGGCTGCGTGAGTCGGGGTTGGCCCGGGAAGTCTGGCCGGATTTGAGCTTGGGGAGCGAAAGCGCGGGTGGATGCCGCCATCGATCCCGAAGTGGATTTCGTGATGTCGGCGATCGTCGGCGTGGCGGGTCTGGAAGCCACCTACGAGGCCATTCGCCGCGGCAAGCGCGTCGGCTTGGCGAACAAGGAGGTGCTTGGTGGCCAGCGGCCAACTGGTTATGGAAGCCGCGCAGAAGTCCGGCGCCGAATTGATCCCCGTGGATAGCGAGCATAACGGCGCGCACCAGTGCCTGCGGGCAGGCAGCGCAGCGAAGTAGCGCGGCTGATCCTGACAGCTTCCGGCGGCCCCTTCCGCGAGACTGCCAGCCGACAAATTGGCGAGTGTCACGCCCGCCGATGCGCTGAACCACCCCACCTGGAAAATGGGTCGGCGCATCACTATCGATTCGGCCACGCTGATGAACAAGGGCTTTGAGGTGATCGAGGCCTGTTGGTTGTTTGGTCTTTCGGCCGATGAGGTGGATGTGGTAGTTCATCCGCAATCGTCGGTGCACGCCATGGTCGAATATACCGATGGCAGCGTGATCGCCCAGATCTCGGCCACCGACATGCGCATGCCCATCCAGTATGCGCTTACCTACCCGGCGCGAAATCCCGCGCCGGTGCCGCGAATCGACTGGACCGAAGCGCGCAGCTGGACTTTCTCGGCGCCCGATCACAAGAAATTTCCGGCGCTGCGGCTCGCTTACGAAGCGCTACGAGCGGGCGGATCGGCTGCTTGCACGCTGAACGCCGCCGACGAAATCGCGGTCGAAGCGTTTCTCGGAGGGCAGATCTCCTTCCCTTCCATCGCTGCGGTGGTGGAAGAGACGCTCGACCGCGTATCGGTCCGGCAAGCCGCGATCCGTCCAAGAGATACTGGATATTGATGAACACTCGCGTTCCATCGCGCGTAAGATTGTCCGGGGAGCGCGCCGGGAACGTTCCGCAGCGGCAGCAGCCGGTAGAGGCCTAGTTTTTATATGAGCTTCAATATTTTGCAGGACATCTTTTTTGCGCTGGTAATGATCGGCGTCATGATCCTGATTCACGAGCTTGGTCATTACTGGGCGGCGCGATTCTTCGATGTCAAGGTGGACACTTTCAGCTTCGGATTTGGCCCCCGTCTGTTCGGCTTCAAGAAGGGCGACACCGACTTTCGCTTTTCCGCCATCCTTCTCGGCGGTTACGTGAAGATGGTGGGCGAACAGGCCGGGCGACGAACACGCCAACGATCCCCGCAGTTTCTTGAGCAAGCCCCGCTGGCAGCGCTTGATCATCGTGTTTGCCGGCCCAGCCATGAACATCATTCTGGCGGTAGCCGTACTGACGGGCCTGTTCATGGTCCGCTTCCCCAAAATTCCCACGTACGCCGTCCCCGGAAATCGGATACATCGTGCCCGATAGCGCCGCCGCGAAGGCCGGCCTGCAGGAAGGCGACCGCATCGTCCAGATCGGCGACACCGCCAATCCGACTTGGGAAGACATCAACATGAAGGAAGTCGCCAGCGCCGGACATCCGCTCAGCGTTTGGATTCTGCGGAACGGCCAGCGCAAGCTGGTTCCGGTGACTCCGGTGCTCGATCCAAAAACCGGCGCGGGATTCGCGGGCTGGGGCGAGCAGACCGATATTGAGATCGGGAGCGCGCTGGCCAATTCGCCGGCCGCCAAGGCCGGCTTGCAACCCGGCGACATCGTTGTCAGCGTCAACGGCCAGGCCATTCACTCCAACAAGGTCCACGAGATCATCAACGACAACGGCGGCAAGCCGGTGGATATTGTTTATTCCCGCGCCGGAAAGCTCGCAACCGCGCACGTTACGCCTACCATGTCGGAAAACAACGGCGCTGAAGGAGTGGATGATCGGCGTCAGTCTTCAGCCGAAAGTTGTCTTCGTGAGCCTGCCGTTCCCGCAGGCCTTAGCCGAATCCGTCCGCCAGAACGTCAAGAGCGCGACATTCATTTATCAGTTCCTGCGCGGCATCGCCGAGCGGCGCATGTCGCCGAAATCCCTGGCAGGCCCCATCAGAATCGTGCAGATGTCCGGCGAAGAAGCGCGCGAAGGCCCGCTGGCCTATTTCCTGCTGATGGCGAGCTGAGCTCTGAATCTCGCGATCGTAAATCTGCTGCCCATCCCGATCCTGGATGGCGCGACGATCTTCATGCTCATCGTGGAGATGTTCATGCGGCGCGACCTCAGCATGCGGGTGAAGGAAGCGGCTTTTCGTCTAGGGTTCGTTTTCCTGATGGCGGTAGTGGCGTTCGTGCTCTACAACGACATCTCCAAACTTGCAGGCTGAGCCGCGACCGTCAGGGAGTCGGTTTCCGACGCTCCGGCGCAAGCTGATCGGCAGTCACGAACACCGGCTGAATATCCACCGGGAGACTTTCCAGGCCGCTGAGCGCTTTTTGCATGTTCGGGCGAATCACGCCTAAATCCAGCATTCGCTTTGCGCCCGCATAGTCGCCCGTGGCTTCCACCGTCAGCAGTTCGTGATCCAGATCGCGTACGGCGCCCGCGAATCTTATCGAAGTTCACCTCGAATGTGCCGTCCGGGCGCGCGACGAACCCGCCTTTGTCAGTGAGATAATTCACCTGCATCGCCATTCCCTTGCCATGCGCATCGTTCAAGCCAAACCGCAACGTTCGGAAGGTGGACGCAAGAAACGTCGTGTACAACTGGCGCTCTTTATCCGGGCCGCCCTCGATCAGCTTCCGGTCGTAAAGATGTTGCAGCATGAACAGTCCGGTTACATCCGCCTTGGCCTCTTCGATGGCGCTGTAAAGCTCCTTCAACTCCTGGCGAGGAGTGGTGGCGCGTCCGGCGATGGTGATCTGATGCGGCCCGATTCCGTGGCTCAGCTCGTGCGCCAGAATGTGCGTGAAGAACGAATCGAAGCTCAGATCCTTCTGGCTGGCCGGCGAAAGCACGCGTTTGGCAATTGGTTCCAATGTCGAATGAAACTTGACCTCCTGGACATTTTTCAGCATCACGCGCTTACTGCCCTTGAGCGTCACGACGCGCTCGTCATTGGGCAGATTGTAAGCCGCGGTCTGGACCCCGTGGGCCGCGTCGCCTGCGTCGAAAATCTCGTTGACCACGCGAATGGGCGCCTGGCTTCCAAGTTTCGGATTGCGGTACTTCGGATCGATCGGCAGGTTGTTTTCCACTTCCTGCAAATGATCGGCGAAGAACTTCAGTTTGGCTGTCTCGGCATCGTCACGAAGATTGACGTAGACTTCGAACGCGGCCTTGTAGCCGAAAATATCGTCGTTGTAGGTTTCGTAGGGACCGATGGTGATGTCGATGGGGGCGTCCAGATCCATCCATGCGATATCGCTCTCGTAATAGTCGTTGGAGCGGAACGCCGCCGCGCGAGTAGTCAGGAACTTCTTGAGCGTCGCGTTGTCCGTCAGGCCGGCGGCTTGCTCCAGCAGCTTCGCCGATTTCTCGAGATCGGCCCGATACTCCTGGCTGTAGGGAACCGCGCGCAGCTTCCGGTTTGCATCGCGATGAATCACGGTGAAGAAGCCTTCGGCCTGCTCACGCTCTGGCTTCGACAGCGTCTTGACCCAGGCTTCGAACTCTTCGCGAGTCATGTCCTCGGGGTAGAAATTCGCGCCCGGCAAGCTTCTTGGGCGGCACATCGGGAAGAAACGCCTCGTGTCCGTCGATGTCGGACCAGGGTGACTTGTTCAGCCAGAAGTAATCGAGCCGGGCTTTTCCAAGTCCGCTCGTATCGCGCCCGGAGCTTGGCGTAGAGCGCGTGGTTGCCGCTCCACATTTGCGTGAGGAAAATGTCGTTGAACACGCGCGCGGCTTCAATTAACTTGGGCAGCGCCTGACGGTCGCCCGGCGAAAGTTTGGATACGTCCACGCGCAGCTCGGTCGGCTTGAAGCGTGTGATCATTTTTTGCAGTTGAGCGAGATCCGGGATGGCGGCGGTGGCGGCAAGCATAGGAATGAGGAGTAAAAGTCTCTTCACTGTTCGCATCCTAGCACGGGTTAAATAGGCAACATGTCCAAAGCAGCTTGTAGCTCGCTTCGGGCGTGCTGATCGCCGGTGCGCGCAGTCACTTCAATGCCTTTCTCATAAAGCTCGCGCGCCTGTTCCAAGTCGCCCAATTTTTCCAGCACCTGACCGCCGTGAAAATACGCGGCTGCGTAGTTGGGATTATGTTCCAGCAATGTGCGGAACTCGGATGCTGCATTTGCCAGCTCACCGCTTTTGATCAATTCCATGGCCAGGCCATAACGCGCGAAGGCATCCGCTGGATTCTGAGCGACCATGGCTTGGAGAACTTCTATTCGATTTGTAGACATACCTACGTGCTACTATACCGGGCAATGGCGTGCCCGTATTTCTATCCGCTGGCGCGATTCGAAACCAGCCCTTGGAGCGTGCCGCCGCGTTTGCCGCTCGGCGACGCTTTTTCGGGCGAGTGCCGCGCGCCTGGAAATTCCGCGCAGCCCGACGAAACCCGCATCCGGGAGATTTGCAATTTGGGCTATGGACGCGACCGGTTGCGAACAGTTTCCCCCGGCATCCTCTGCCGACGCGGTTCGCTTCAACGTCGCCAAAGACGACGGAGAGTTGATCGAGATCCAATACGTTTTCGAAAAGGAATGCTGGCCGGGCGAGCACGGGAATCAGTTCGCACGGGTGCGTGCGCCACGCTAAAACGGCAAGCCGATGCATTTCTCGAAAGCTACTTGAGAAGGCGGAGCGAAACGTGAGTTCCGGGCACTCTAATTCAGAATCAGCCGGGCGTTTCGTGCGCGAATCCATTTCCGAATATTCCGAGTTCGCGTTGCCCACCGACGCCAACACGCTCGGCAACGTGCTGGGTGGCAAGGTGATGCATCTGGTGGATCTGGCGGCCGCGCTGGCCGCGGTACGGCACGCCCGCTGCGCCGTGGTGACAGCCTCGGTGGACCAAATGAGTTTCCTGCATCCTGTGCACATTGGACAACTCATCGTGCTGCGGTCCAGCGTCAATCGGGTGTTTCGAACCTCCATGGAAATCGGCGTGCGCGTGGAGGTGGAAAACCTGCTCACCGGGCACATCAAACACACTTCGTCCGCTTATCTGACGTTCGTCGCGATTGACAAGAGTGGAAAGCGCATCCCGATTCCGCCGGTGATCCCGGAAACTGAAGACGAGAAGCGCCGCTTTGTGGAAGCCGAGCAACGCCGCGAGTATCGTCTGGCGATGCGCGAAAAGGCTCTGCAAAAAACCGACTGACCGGGCGTCAGTCGCTGGATGCTTTGTACATGTACTTGATGTTCGGCTTGAAGATCAGCAGGTTGGGATGGCCATCGCGGTTCACCTTCAGGCAGGTCTTGTCGTACCACTCGATCACGCCTTCCAGCGTCTCCCCGTCCTTCATGACAAAAACCATCGGCGTCTTGGCCTGCATCTGTTTCATGTAGTAAAAGTTCTCAGCGTTGGTTTGGTCCGGAGGAGCAACTTTCTTCTGATGGTTATTAGTACGGCGATTCATTTGATCTTTCACTTCGTTTAAAGACGGGCGGATTAACTTACGGTTCCCGGACTCCACGGCACGCTCCATAGTTCGAGATGATCCAGTCAGGCCCGAACGCACAGCAATACCGGGGGCCATTCGGAGGATTGGAAGCTCAGCTAAGAACATTGAACCACACTGACCGAAGCTCTGCAATAAGGTGACCCTCTGCAATAAGAGACGGATTACGCCGCCATTCCGCGCAGTTCAACCACCAAGGCATCGAGTGCGATGCTCTTCTGAATGTTGCGCCGCACCAGGGTCGACAGCTCATCGATTCGCTCCACCGCCGTCCGGATCCAGCGGAACGAAACGTGGCCGGCGAGCGCTTCCAGATCGCGGCGGATATCGGCATTGCGGATCTCGACACTCGCGGCTTCAGCGCCCTGGGCCAGCAGCAGCACGTCTTCCAGCAGAACGTAAAGGATGTTAAGGAGCATGTCCAATTTCTCCAGCTTGCGGGGCGCCATGGCTTCGGCGTACTTCGCCCACGCGGCGAACGGTGCGCTGCCGGCGGCTACCTCGAGCAGCTTCAGCATGGCCATCCGGCGCTCGTCGTACACCTCGAGATCCATCGCAGCAGCCAGTCCAGGGCTTCCGGCGGCCAGCGCGATCCTGCGCTCCACGTCCGCGAGACCACGAGCGGCGGCGAATGCCTTCATCTCCGCGTTCGACAAGGGCGCCAGATGGAACGAAACGGCACGTGAGCGGATGGTCGCAAGCAGATCGTAGGGATTCTCGGCTCCGAGCAAAAGGATCAGATGCTCCGGCGGCTCTTCCAGAATCTTGAGCAGCGAGTTGGCTGCCTGCTCGTTGGCGCGATCGATATGATCGATCAGGAAAACGCGCCGCGTGCCATGCAACGGTTTGAATTGCGCGCGTTCCTTGAGTAGGCGCATTTGCTCGATGCTGATCTGGCGCAGCGGCCCGTCCGGTGGAAACGTCAAGAAATCCGGATGAGTCGCGAATAGCAGCGGATCTTCATTGCGCTTGTCGGCGGGCCATTTTTCGCGCTCCGCAATCACTTCCGCGTTGGCCTCTGAACTGAGATCATCCTGTTCGATTTTCTCCGCGCCGCCAATCAGCGCCGCCGCGAAACGCCGCGCGAGCGTGGCCTTACCGACGCCCTGGGGGCCGTCCAACAAAATGGTCTGGGGGATTCGCTCCTGCCGCGTCATTGCGAACAAAGTTCGCGCGACGTTCGCGTTTCCGTGAAAGTTTTCGAATGACAACTCTTCAGTGTCTCACGGGGGCGGTGAGTTACAATCGCGAGTGAAGGCTACGTGAGACTCGGAATTGATTTCGGCACCACACGCACGGTAGTGGCGGCGGTGGATCGCGGCAATTATCCTCTGCTTTCCTTTGAAAACCCCGATGGCGCGCAGGTCGACTGGTTTCCATCGCTGGTCGCGGTGCGCGGCGGCGAGCGGCGGTATGGATGGGAAGCCTGGGCGTGCCAGCAGGATCCCGATTGGACGGTGGTCCGATCGCTCAAACGTGTCCTGCAGGACGCCGGTCCCAACACGATTCTGGAGATGGCCGGGCAGCACGTGCCGCTAATTCAGGTGCTGCGGGAAATGGCGGCGGCGCTGCGAGCGTTGCTGCCGCAAGAAAAGCTGGAAGTGATGCTCGGCGTGCCCGCCAATGCCAATAGCAACCAGCGCTTTCTCACTGTGGAGGCCTTTCGATCCGCCGGATGCGACGTGATCGGCTTGTTGAATGAACCTTCCGCCGCGAGCATCGAATTCGGCCACAAGAACAAAATCAGCGGCGTGATCCTGGTGTACGACTTGGGCGGAGGAACATTCGACGCATCGCTGGTGGAGGTGGGCGAGAAAATTCATCGGCCGCTGGCGACCGAAAGCATCGCGACTTTGGGCGGCGACGATTTCGACGAAATCCTGGCCGAGATGGCCACTACCAACGACGACCGCGATTCGCTCTCGCAGAACGAGCATTTTCGTCTGCTCGAAGAGTGCCGTCTGCGCAAGGAGGCGCTCAGTCCAAACACCCGCCGCATCGTGATCGATCTGGGCAACGTGCGTGAAGGCTGGAGCACGGTGACGGTACCTGTTGCTGAATACTACGAGCGTTGCAGGCCGTTGGTGGACGAGACTTTGAACGTAGTGGAGGACCTGCTCGACGCAAACAGCGGAGCGGGGATCAACGCGTTGTACGTCACTGGCGGAGGCAGCGAATTGCCGATCGTCAGCCGCGTTCTGCGCGAGCAATTCGGCAAACGCGTCCAGCGGTCGGTGCATGCGCGTTCGGCCACGGCGCTGGGGCTCGCCATCCAAGCCGATGCGCAAGCCGGCTACGTTTTGCGCGAGAAGTTCACGCGTTATTTCGGAGTGTGGCGCGAAGCCGATGCGGGACAACGCGATCCTTTTCGACCCGCTGTTCCAGAAAGGCGCCGCTCTGCCAGGCCCCGGCGAAGGGCCGCTCGAAATCCTCCGGTGTTACAGACCGGTCCACAATTTCGGGCATTTCCGCTATCTGGAATGCAGCCATTTGGACGACGAATGCCAGCCGCGCGGCGACGTGACCGTCTGGGACGAAATTCAATTTCCCTTCGATCCGGATTTGCGGGATGTCGACAGCGCGCCCGTGGAGTACTCCGCGGCCGCGCCATCGCAGGAGATCGAGGAGACGTATTCCATCGACGCCAGCGGCACCGTAACGATTACGATCGCGAATCTTTCGGCGGGTTATGAGCGGACCTATAGCTTGGGCCGCTGGGCCGCGAAGGATGCCCCTGTAACTCCGGCCAAAGCACGCATGCGCCACACCACCAAGAAGCAGGCCGAGGGCCGCCGCCGGTGAGTGAGTTGCTGGACTGTAATCCGGCGGCACACGGTTTACGATCTGGCGCAGCCGTACTTCGTCGGAATGCCGCATTTCCCGACGCATCCGCCCTATCTATTCGGACTCACGCGCAAACACGGCGACATGCTGCTGGAAGGCGAAGGTCAGCTCCTCGGCGGAGGCCATCGCTTTCGGCGGGCATGTGGGCACGCACATCGATGCGCTGTGCCATTTTTCTTGTGAGGGTAAATTGCACGGTGGAATTCAAGCGTCGGCGGTGCAAAGCTCTGCGGGCGGATTCAGCGAGCTGAGTGTGGACACCATCGCGCCCATCCTTCGGCGTGGCGTGCTGCTGGACATCGCCACCGAAATGAAACCGCAGACGAACAGCGACGCGTTGCCGGCTGATTTTGCGATTACGCCGGAACATCTCGAGCGCGCTCTTAAAACCGCGAATACCGTTGTCGAACCGGGCGACGTGGTTCTGCTGCGCACGGGTTGGGCGCGTTTTTTCCCGGACGCTCGCGCTATGTCTACCGGTGGTCAGAGTGGACACGCGGTGACGGGCCCGGGCCCCGAACTGGACGCCGCGCGCTGGTTGAGCGAGCACAGAGTCTTCGCGGCGGGCTCCGATACCATTGCGTTCGAGAAAGTTCCGGCCGCTAGCATGCCGGTGCATGTGCATCTGCTGGTGGAAAGCGGCATCCACATTATCGAGGCTCTGAATCTGGAAGATTTCGTCGCGCAACCGGGTCTTTGAATTTGTGTTCGTAGCCGCGCCGCTCAAAATTCGGGGCGGCACAGGATGCGCCGATTCGTCCGATCGCGATCGGTGTGAGATCAATTAGTACTGTTTAAGAAAGCCGTCAACTCGGGCGCGAGCGTCTGGCGTGAGGAGATGCAGAGATCGATTCCTTCGAGCGTCTGCGCTCAGCGCGCGCGGACCTCCAGTGTAATCCTTCACCCGATCGGCAAAAAAGGAGTCCAGTTCATCGCGGCGCTTCGCATCGCAAAAGCCTCGCCCCACGCTAGGAAGCACGGCGGCATAATCCTCGCCGACTTCACGCGGGAGAATCTTCAACAGCGAGTCAAGATGCTGCTTCACGAACTGAACGGGACGTCGCGAGTCTCGGCATAAGCCAAGGGACCGAACAACAGCGGGTAGAACGATTCGCGCAAATCGAAATCCTTGGAAAGCAGAGATCCAGCGATGCCGCCGCCAGTTCGGGGATCGCGGAACGATCCCAGGGCTTCCAGCAGAAGCTCGCGCAAAGTATGATCGTGCTCCTGAACGGCGGCCGTTCGAAGCAAATTGAACAAGTCGCGGCCGCCGAATTGAGCAGCGACTTCCAACAACGGTCCCAACATTTCAGGACTGATTGTTTGCTTGTTTGTTCAACCATGCACGCGCCAGCTTTTCAGCTTGCTGGATCAGCTCCTTCTGCTCTCCGACGCTCGCGACGAACGGGACCAGCTTCTGGCGAAGTAGTCGCGTGTCGTCGCTGTCGCCGGGTTTGGCGAGCCACCCGAGCGCTTTGCGCCCGCTCGCCAAACTGCTGAAGGATGAATCGCGCGTCCCTTCTCGCGCAGATCGCCGGGCACGCTTTCCGTCTTCAGCAGGCCGGCGATATTGGCCGCGGCCTGCACCACTAGCGGCGCGGGATCTTTGCTGAACTCGGGCACCAGCGCCAGTGCGACTCCGGCCGGAGTTTCGCCCGCACCTAACAGCAAGTCCACGTCGCCGAGAACGCCGACACGTTCGGCCACGCTCAGGTGTTTGGCCCCGTCAGCCAGCATTTGCTTGAGGAGATCGCCCTGATAAGTCGACCTGATAATAGCCCGCTTCTCCATCGTTGGGCAGAAGCCACGTTGGACAAGTCTGGGCCTCTGCCAGCTCGATATCGGCCTTTGCGTCCGATAAAACCGAGCACTGATGTTTCACGCCTCCGCCGGCTTCATACGCGACGCAAACTGGAATCTGCCAGGTCTGTGGTTTGGCCTGCGACCCGATAGGTAGCGAACGTTTTTGCGTTAGCTCCAAGGCGGGCTTCGTCCCGCATTTCAGCGCCACCGAAATTTCCGGCACGCCCGGTTGATCCAGAAAACTGGTGAATGCGGGAGCGACGTTTCGGCCGGCCACGCTGCTGATGGCCGCTTCGAAATCGGCGGCCGTCGCATTTCCCCAGGCATGCTGCTTGAGATAGAGCTGAACTCCGGAGCGAAATTTCTGGGGGCCGATCCAGTGCTCGAACATCTCGATCACCGCGGCGCCTTTTTCGTAAGTGATATCGTCGAACGCGTTCGCGATGTCATCGTTGCTCTCGATGGGTTGGCGGATTGCGCGGGATGAAGCCAGCTCATCCTTGGCGCATCGCGCCGAACCGCGCATTCACCGCCGCTATGTCCAAATGCCATTCCGGCCGCCACTCGCCGGGAATCTTGCGTTCCATCCAAGTAGCGAATGCTTCGTTCAACCAAGTGTCGTTCCACCATGCCGTGGTCACCAGATCGCCAAACCATTGGTGCGCCATCTCGTGCGCGACAAATGCCGGCCAATTCGCGCCGGTGATTGATGGTTTCATGCGCCGGGTTCGCCAGCAGCGAGCTTTCCGCGTAGGTGATCATACCCGCGTTCTCCATGGCGAAATCGCTAATCGGCATGACCACCGAATCCAGCTTCTCGTAGGGAAACGGAATGCCAAAATAATCTTCGAGCAATTTCAGCAATTGAGGAATCGCAGTGACGGCGTACGCGGCTTCCGCGCTCTTTCCGCGCGGAACAATCACTCGCACCGGCGTCGCGCCGGCATGTCCGGCATCCACGGCGTCGAAAGGCCCAACCGCGAATGCCACCAGATAGCTGGGCAGCGGAGGCGAGGTTTTGAATCGCACCACTTTCATGCCATTGGGCTCGCTTGGATTCCGACTGCACGGGCGTATTCGACAGCGCCATGTCGTCCTTGGGCACATGCAGAGTCATTTGCCACGGCACCTTGAAACTCGGCTCATCGAAACAGGGGAAGGCGCGGCGCGCGTCGGTGGGTTCGAACTGGCTGTAGACGTACCAGTCGCGATCCTCCTTGAGCTGGAAAATACCGGCGCTGCTGTTGCGGCTGATTTTGCCCTGATAGACGACGTGAGATGTGCCTTTGCCGGAAACCGCGCGATCGAAAGAGAAGCCGATGAATTGATCGCCTCCGGGGACCGTTTTCGCGGGAAGCGCAGCGCCAGGCTGGCGGACGAAACCTCGCTTCTTGATCGCGAGGCCGATGGCATTCAACCAAATGCACTTGGTAGGTGTTCGAATATCGACGTCGATATCGACGCTGCCATGGAAGGTGTCGCGATCGGGAACGATGGTCAAATCGACTGCATAACGCAAGGGCTGGGCCGATCCGTCGAGACGCAGTCTAGGCGGCTCGAGGGATGGAGACGCGAGAACGGCACAACGAAAAGTAAAACGCGCGGAAACAACCGGAATTTCATAGGCGACCTTCAGCGGCGACCGCCGCGCGCGACGGAATCGCTTTGTGCCGCAGCGACACAATCGCCAGCGCGCACTAAGTACAACAGCGCGCCCATCAGCACCGTCGCTCGCAGACCGATATAAATTGCAAGACAAATGGCCGAGACCGATCCCAACACGCTGGCCGCCGCGTTCAAAGCCCACGCCCATCGAACGGCCTGCGGGAACCCCGCTCCAGACGCGTCAGGCCGGTGGGAAACGGGATGCCCATCAGAATACCGGCAGGGCGCAATCAAGAACGCCGTTACGGCCCTTACCAGGGAAGCGGCCATCCAGCGCCAAATTTGCTGATAGGAGCGAAACAAAAGCTAACACGGTTACAGCAGCCGCTATCCCTATCAGAACGGCAGGGAGCCGTGCATTCGCGCTCGCGGCGGCCACGATGCGGTCGGCTGAAATAGCTACCCAAACCGCTAGAGATCAGCATCGAGAAAATGATCACTGTCAGCGCATAGGTTGGATGGCCCAGAAAGAGAATGAATTTTTGGATCAGCGCGACCTGGATCAAAATGTAGCCCGACGCCGATGCAGACGAAGTACAGCAAAAATCTCCGCACGCCAGGTTCCACCGGCAGCCGGGCGCCCAACAACAAAGGAGGAAACGCCAGCACCAGCGCGATTGCGAGCACGCTGATTCCGAGCAGCTTCAAACAATAGCGGCAGCGCACGATTAATTTTGTAATCCTCGGATAGCCCGCCCGTGGCTTCAGGAATTGCAAGATATCGCGCGGTTGCACAGTGTAAAAGAAAAATGGCCGGTCATCGTCCACGGGCTCGATGTTGTAGCGTAATTACGCCAAAACGACGGCCGGGTCCGGACTCTTCATCAGTTTGCCGAACTCGTTTGCCGGGTGCTCTTTCGATACCACGTCGCCCGGGACATAGAGCGAATCCAGATTGGTCTGGCTCAAGCGCAGCCCTCACGCGGGCCGACGTCCGCCTCAGCGAGCGGCTTGCGGAAGATGAGCACGGTATCCAGAGATCCAAAAGCATTGAGATTCTGCGCGCGATCGCGCAGCACCACCACGTGCCTCCAAGGTTCGGTCTCGCCGAATTCTCCGAACGCCGCGATTGCCAGCGACAGCAACCGCAAAGATTCTCGCGGGCGGATCGAAACCCCAGCGCGTAAACACCATCAACCCGTCATCAGTCAGATGATTCAGATAGTCGAGGAAAGCATCTGTGGTGTAGAGATTGTTTTCCGAAAGCGCGAACGCGCCGGCGGCCGTGGAGGCCCAGGTGTCCACCAGTGTCGCTTGCAGCACTTGATACTTGTCTGGACTGCGCCGGACGAAGCTGCGGCCATCCTCGACGAACAGGTGCACTTCGGGCCGGAAATAAAGGCCGTGGCTCAGTTGTGGGAAGCGCCGCTGCATGATGGTATGGGCGATGATGGGATTGATTTCTACCGCGGTGACGTCCTTGCTTCCGCCCGTGATCGCCCGCGCCACGTCCCAACCTCCTCCGGGCCCAATCACCAACGTCTTCGCGCCGGGCCGCAGCATGTAGGGAAATCCGGGGCCCTCATGCAGCATATTGGCGCGCTCGGCGGCAGTCAGATGGTCCAGATCATAATCCGGGACTTCCAGTGGAGGCATCGGCATCGATCACGATTTCGGATCGCCGTGCTCTCTCGGATTCACCAGCGCGACGCGGGAGATGGGGTTCCAGCGCACGAACTCTTCCTGCCAATGCGATGACCTTTGGCGTATCGGACATCGATCAAGTGCGTCTTGCCGTTAACGGCCATCAGCGCGACGAACACCAACGCCAGCGTAACCGCGCCCGCTCGCCCGCGCAGCGTGCCCGCCAGGTTGTACCAGATGGCCGCCGACACGGCGAGCAGTACTGAAACCGCGATCACCGTGTTGGGCCCGCCAAAATAATTCAGGAACGGAACCAGCAGCAGACAACCGCCGGCGGCGCCGATCAGATCGAAGAAATACACGCGATCCACGCGCTGAATGGCTTCCGCCACGGCGATAGAAACCACTGCGCCCGAGAAGAAGAACGGAAGGGCGCTGGCGAAATACACTCCAGCCAGCGTGAGGTTACCAAACTCTCCGGCGCGCGTCAGAATGTAGGCCAGCGACGCCAGACGACCGCCAGGCTATTCAGTACCGCCAGAACGCCGAGTTTATAGAAAATGTTCCCGCCGCGATCGGCCACAACGTAGGAAAACAGTCCGCCCGCGCCCAGTCCGAAACAGAGCGATAGAAATCGCCAGAAAAGCGAAGTGATAATAAAAGACCACCGAAAAAATCCGGGTGAGCGACAGCTCCATAATCAACGTCGCGAGTGTGGTAAAGGCGACGCCTAGATATAGCTGCGGCCACTTGGTTTTGACGGATTCAGCGGATGAACTAATACGGGGCAATATTCAATGGTAAAGGATCACGCACGCAGGTCGCAGGAAACGGCCACCGGGCGGCGCATGAACACTTGCTTACACCGGCGGCCGGTCCTTCTTCCCTACAGTCTTCTGACGGAGGATGGGGGGCGCGGTTGCGGCGTGTTCGGCCTTACATCATTGCCACGGGCGGCGCAGGTTCGTCCGGACTCCCGGCCTTGGAGAGCGGTAAACGCACCAGCAGTACTGCCCAACCCCGACGATCACCAGGCAGCCGAATCAAATACGAAGGGTCGGCAAAGATTTTGGGCAATGGCCATTCCGATGAAAACGGAACGTGGCGATCACCAGGCCCATCAGCGCCTCGCCGGCAATCAGCCCGGAGGCGATGAGCACCCCCACGTTCTCGACGCGCGCCTGCTGCCCCTCGTTAAATCCGGCGCTCTTCCGCCTGGTGTCGGTGATCCAGCGAAAGATGCCGCCCAGGAAAATCGCGAAGGTGGTGTTAATCGGAAGATACATGCCCACGGCCACCAACATCGGGCTCTTCACGCGCGCCATGATCATTACCAGGCCGAACAACGCTCCCACGACGACCAAGGGCCACGGCATATCGCCGCCGACGATTCCCTGCGCCAGAGTGGCCATCAGTCCGGCTTGCGGCGCGGAAAGTTTGGGATCGCCAAATCCAATGCCACCGCCCTTGATGTTGGCGGCCTGCAGAATGTACAGCGGCCAATACATGGCGAGCGCTCGCGACCACCACCGCAATCAGCTCGGCCATTTGAATCTTGCGCGGCGTGCCGCCGAGGATGTATCCCACTTTGAAATCCTGCAGCAGTTCGCCGGCCACGGCCGAGGAGACGCAGCCCACGGCCGCGACGCCTAACACGACGGCCACGCCGCCCGGTCCCGACACGCCGAGGGAAACCATCAGCAGAGCGGCGATGATCAGCGTCGTCAGCGTCAATCCGGAAATCGGATTGTTGGTGGAGCCGATAGTGCCCACCAGATAACCGGATACAGCCGCGAAAAAGAACGCGATGATCAGCATCACTATGGCGGCCACCACGCCGCCCAGCACCTGATGGGACAAATAAATATAGAGCGCGATCATGAACCCGAACATCACGGCGATCAAACTGAAGATCACCTTGGAGCTCATGTACTGCTCGGTGCGGCTGGTCTCTTGCGTTTCCTTAGGTCGCGCCTAGATCGGCCACCGCGCGCCGCAAACCATCGAAGAGCCCTTTGCGCATCCGGAACAAGGTGTACGCGGCGCCAGTCATCATGCCGCCCACCGCAATGGGACGCACGATGTAGCGCCACACGCCATTGATCAAGCTGATCCATGAGCCATCCGTGGAACCGGCGGGCAGGAACTCCTGCAGTCGCGGGCCCAGGAAAAATATCAGCAGCGGGACAAGGAAACCCCAGGCGAGCACGCCGCCCGCGAAATTCAAGGACGCCAGCTCCGGTCCGATGATGTAGCCGACGCCGATATATGCCGGGCTCACCGTGGTCCCGAGGCCAGCGTGACGCCGCCGGCGGCCAAGGACTGCTGAGGCGATCCCAATTTCACAACGCTCTTTCCAAGCTGGCCGACCCGAATGATAAAGTCCTTGTCGTCTGCAAAGAGCTGAATCTCGGCCAGGAATTGAATGAGCGCTCCAAGACCCAGGTTGTAAAACAAAAACTTCGCAGCCTCGGCGCCGCGGCGTCCGGCTTTGTGAATTTCAGAAGCAGCTACGGATTCGGGAAAGGGAAGGTCTGGATCTTCCACCATCACGCGCCGCACCAGCGAAACAAACAACACGCCGATGATGCTTCCCACCACCATGAGCGCGGTCGATTTCCAATAGGCGTCTTTCGGATTGAAGGAAGCCCATGCGCCTGAGATGAGGAACGCGGGCAGGGTAAAAATTGCGCCCGCCGCCACCGATTCCCCGATGGACCCGGCGGTTCGCGCGATGTTCTCTTCTAGGATCGACCCATTCACCGTGCGCAGCACCGCCATGCCGATCACCGCGGCGGGATAGGTGGCCGCGATCGTGATTCCCGCGTGCAATCCGAGGTACGCGTTGGCCGCGCCCAGAATTACCGTCATCACCAATCCCAGCAAAAGGGCACGCAGCGTGAACTCGCGCATCTGCATGTTTTGGGGTACGAAGGGGCGAAAAGTTTTTTGTTCCTTCATTTGTTCCTGGGAACTACTTCACCACCGAAATGATTACACTGTTTGGACTGGAGTAGGGTCCTACCGTCAGCACGACCGGGTCGAAGGGCGCAATCTCGGCGTTGGCCGGCACGATGACATCAATCTGCATCATGCCGGCAATCATCCCTGCCGCCGGTCCCGCATATACGACTTTCGCGGGCCAACCGCCAATCGTCACGGATACCGGAAGGACAATCGCAGGATAGGGCGGCGCCGCAATGGAGCCGTCCTCGCTGGGCGGAGTGGTGACTCCAACGCCGGTGGCAAAAAGAGTAACTTGCGATCCGTGCGGAGCACCGTTGGTGCGGGTATTGAGGCTACCGTCCTGGTTCAGAATTGCCCCTATACCGCCTCCGGCGCCATTCTGCGCAAATAGCGCGGGCGACGCCGCTTGGACGGGCACCTTGGTGGATGCCACCACTTTTCCTTGATAGAGCACCTGAATCTCAGTGGTGGGACCTGCCGTGCCGAACGGAACCACGGTGGCGATCTGGTCGGAAGAAGTGGAGAGCATCGGCGCCGCGGTGCCATCGAACAAAACGCTGCTACCTCCGGTGGTGGTGGGGAAGCGCTTGTTATCGACCGCCGCCGTAATCTCCGCGACGGGGCCGATATTAGCGCCGAAGATTGTCACCAGCTCTCCAGGAGATAGCGGACCTTCGAGATAACTGGCGGTACTGACGACCGCGCTGATGATCCCGGGACCGGACGACGTGCTGCTGCCGAGCACGCTGTAAACTTCCACAGTGTTTGAAAACGTCGGCACATAAACGCGGCCGTTGGCTATCGTCGGCACCGCAAATTTCGCCAGCCTGCCTAAGGTGTCCCGGTTGCCGGCGGCAGTATCGCTGTTCCACAATTCGTTGGACAAATTCGAAGCATCCAAGGCATGCAATGTGCCCGGGCGTCCCCTCTTCACTAGTATTGCCAGTGGCCAGCCAGACGATGCCATCCTGAGTGCGTTCGCGGAGAGCGACATGCCGCGATAGGGGCCCGCATTCGGGGACTGAGTATTGCGACAGGATGGTGGCATTGATTTGGCTGTTTACGATCTGAAACGCCTTCACGTGTGGAGATAGGGTTCGAACTCATACACGATCGGAATGGTCTGCGGCCACAGCACCATGGTGAACAAGCCCCACCGATTCACTTGCACGCTTTGGACAGTGGTGCTGTTGTCGGCCCCCAGATGTCCCATGGAGCTGGTCCGGATCAGATGCAGCATTCCGTCTTTCCCGCCGCACCAGGACAAAATTGGTGTTGGGTATCACAATTACGCCGGCTGAACCCATGTCCTCATCTCTATCGTTTAGATCGCTCCACTCCTCGGGCGTATACCAATCCTTCAGCGCAAGATCGGAGCCCGAAAGATGCAAGGCGGATTCGCCGAAATTGGCTTTGCCATCCCAATCGCCGTTTCCAGTGCGACATAGATATCGCCGTCGCTATCGAAGGACGGCCCCGCGCCCGGATTGCCAGATCGCCGATTCTGCGCCATTGGGAGAGCTGTTGAAAATCGACTTCAATTGCAGCGTAGCGGCGTCGTAACTCATCAACCATCCGTGATAGCCGCCCGCATCGGCGTGCGAGCCGAAGGCGACGTACAGCGTCCCGTTCGAGAGCATCAGGCCGGGCCGTTGCAATTGCCAATAAGCATCGAACGCAAGCGATCCATCGGTGCTGCCCGCTCCATCGCCCGGCACCGAGGCGGAAACCAGCTTGGGAGCCGCGACCAGTTCGTGACCGATGGCCCTGATCACATCACGGCCGTCCACCAGAGATAACGCGTGCAGTTGAAATGCCGGGACGCTTTTTGCACCAGGCGGGAGCGTGTTCGCGACGACATAAAGGATTTGATTGGTGGCGTCGATGGCTGGCGTCCCCAAGATTCCGATCTCCGGCGTAATATCGCTGAGGTTATACAAACCGCTCGGCACGAATCGGGGCCGAGATTTACTTGCCAGAGGGGCTTCGACACTTGCGGCGTGTCCGCGTTAAACGCAAAGACGCTGTTGTGCATGGTGACTACATACACGACGTTGTACTTTTTCCCGCCGATCGTGACGCCTGGCACATACAGCGGCTGCGCATAAACCTGTCCGTCAACGGCAAAAGTGCCGAGCTTTACCGAAGTTGCTCCAATTGAGGTTGGGCTGAAGAGCTGTCTCCTGCAAATTCGCGCCGGTCTGCTGTTTGTCGTAGTTCGCGCTCAGCGCGCTCAGTGGCCTGCGCGAGCGCACAAGCGGAGCCGACGCTCAGACTCCATACACGCCCGCCAATTAAGAAATGTAAATGTCCTTTCCGTTCTCGCATCAACTCCACCCATCTATACTTTACAAACGTAACACACTAAGTTGAGTCGCTACTCGACCAAGTTGTGGATGGCCTCGAGCTTGGTCCCAAAGTTCGGCAAGCCGATCGAGCCGCAGGGCGTTCGGGCCATCCGACAAGGCTCGCTCGGGTCTTCGTGGACTTCCACGAAGACGCCGTCCACTCCCGCCGCCACTGCCGCGCGGGCGAGCGTGGGAATGAACTGGGGCTGGCCGCCGGAAGCGTGGCCCAGACCGCCGGGAATCTGGACGCTATGCGTGGCGTCGAAAATCACCGGCCATCCAAAGCCGCGCATGATTTCGAGGGCCGCGCATGTCCACCACCAGGTTGTTGTACCCGAATGAAGAACCGCGTTCGGTCAGCAGGATGTTGTTGTTCCCCGTGGACGCGACTTTATCGGCGGCGTTGCGAATATCGTGGGGCGAAACAAACTGGCCTTTCTTGATGTTCACGGCGCGGCCGGTGCGTCCGGCGGCGATGAGCAGATCGGTCTGGCGGCAGAGAAACGCCGGGATCTGCAGGATGTCGACCGCTTCGGCGGCGGGCTCGGCTTGCGAAGGCTCATGGATGTCGGTGAGGACTGTGTATCCGTCGCGCCTGAGATCCGCGAGGATTCGCAAAGCCTTCCTTGAGCCCGGCCCGCGATAGGACGACGACACTGCTGCGGTTGGCCTTGTCGAACGACGCTTTGAAGATGAACGGGCCGGCGATTTTGCGGATCTCGGCCGCGAGAAAGCGGACGTGCTCCTCGCTTTCGATCACGCAGGGACCGGCGATCAGCACCAGCGGTTGGCCGCGGCCAATAGGAGGAAGCGTGCTCAATCGGCGTGTGTGAACTGCTCGGACCGCGCGCGTTGTGCGGACTTCGGGCGGCTCTTGCGATAGCTTATGCGCCGCGCCGATGAAGGCCGAGAACAGCGGATGCGGCTCCATGCGGTTTCGACTTGAACTCGGGATGGAACTGGCAGCCGAGGAACCAGGGATGATCGCGGGATTTCGCAGATCTCGACGTACACGCGAATCGGGCGTTTGCCCGGCGATGCGCAGTCCGCCGGTGGTCAGGATCTGCTCGTACTCGCGATTGAATTCGTAGCGGTGGCGATGGCGCTCGCTGATCTCGGGCACGCCGTAGGCCTGGCGCGCGAAGCTGCCTTCCGCCAGCAGGCACGGATAGGCGCCCAAGCGCATGGTGCCGCCCAGTTCGTCCACGCCTTTCAACTCGCGCAATTTGTAGATGACGCGATCGGGCGCGGCGGGATCGAACTCGGTGGAATTGGCGTGCTCCAGCCCGCAGACATTGCGCGCGAACTCGATCACCATGGTCTGCATTCCGAGACAGATTCCGAAATACGGAACTTTGCTTTCGCGCGCGTAGCGAATGGCCGCGATCATGCCCTCCACGCCGCGCTTTCCGAATCCGCCCGGCACCAGGATGCCGTCGTATTGCTCCAACTCGCGCGCGCAATCGGGCCAGTGCATGTTGTCGGATTCGATCCAATGGATGTTCACCTTCAGCCGGTGCGCCAGCGCGCCGTGCAGCAAGGCTTCCTTCAGGCTCTTGTAGGAATCCTCGTATTCGACATACTTGCCTACGAGCGCCGATGTCCACCTGATCCTCCGGATTCTGCATGCGCTCCAGCATTCCGGTCCAGCGGCTGAGGTCGCGCTGCTTGGCGTCCATGCGCAGCAGCCGCAGGATGATTTCGTCCACGCCCTGCTCGGCGAACACCAGCGGCACTTCGTACACCGAGTCCACGTCGCTGGCCGTGATCACCGCTTCCACGTCCACGTCGCAGAACAGCGCGATCTTTTCCTTCATGTCGTGCGGCAGATCGCGCTCGCTGCGGCACAGCAGCACGTCGGGCTGGATACCGAGCGCGCGCAGCTCCTTCACGCTATGTTGCGTGGGCTTGGTTTTCAGCTCCTGCGCCGCCGCGATCCAGGGGACCAGCGTCACGTGCACGAAGACCGTATTGTCGCGGCCCATCTCATGCCGCATTTGGCGGATGGCTTCGAGAAACGGCAGCGATTCGATGTCGCCCACCGTGCCGCCGATTTCGACGATCACCACGTCCACGTCGGCCGCCACTTTGCGCGCCGCGGCCTTGATTTCGTTGGTGACGTGCGGAATCACCTGCACCGTTTTGCCCAGATAATCGCCGCGCCGCTCGCGATGGATGATCTGCTCGTAGATGCGGCCGGAGGTGAGATTATTGCTCTGCGTCAGCTTGGCGTGCGTGAAGCGCTCGTAGTGGCCCAGATCGAGATCGGTCTCGGCGCCATCGTCGGTGACGAAAACTTCGCCGTGCTGAAACGGGCTCATGGTACCCGGATCCACGTTCAGATACGGATCGAACTTCTGCAGCGACACGCGCAATCCGCGGCTTTCGAGCAAACACCCGATGGACGCCGCCGCAATGCCTTTTCCGAGCGATGAAACCACGCCGCCCGTTACGAAGATGTATTTGGCCATGGACATTCCCCTCAGTGCATTTTAAATTGCACTAGGCTCAAAAAGTGCCGACACCCGTTCCAAATCCTCCGGCGTGTCGACTCCCAGACGACTCGTACTCGGTTTCCACCACGCGGATGCGATGCCCGTTCTCCAGCGCCCGCAATTGTTCCAGCCGCTCCATCCGCTCGAGGGGACCCACAGGAAGACCCGAGTAGGCGAGCAGGAAATCGCGCTGGTAAACGTACAACCCCAAATGTTTATAATGAACCGAGCGGCCGTTATCGCGCGAAGACGGGCCCTCTCGTTCATAAGGAATGGCGCAGCGGGAAAAATAAATCGCGTCGCCGGCCAGATTGGTCACCACCTTCACGACGTTCGGATCGTTGATCTCGCGCGGGTCTTCGATGGCCTTCTTGAGCGTGGCCATGGGAACATCGGGATCGTCGAGCAGCGCCAACGTCGCGGCGTCGATGGCCGAGGGATCAATCAGCGGCTCGTCGCCCTGGATGTTGACGATCACCGAGGCAGTGTCGCCTGAGGCAGCTTCGGCTACGCGATCGGTGCCGGACAGATGATCCGCGCGAGTCATCACCACGGCCGCGCCAAACGCCCGCGCGGCTTTATAAATGCGCTCGTCGTCGGTCGCGATAATCAGCTTGGAAAGATAGCGCGCCTGGCTCGCCCGCTCGTAGACGTGCTGGAGCATGGGCTTTCCGGCGATGATAGCGAGGGATTTTCCAGGGAAACGAGAGGAGGCAAACCGGGCGGGGATCACGCCCAGAATTCTCCTTGGCACAATCGATCATAACATAGCCGGAGTCGCCGCGCGGTTGGTTACTGAGCGGCCGGTTGCGTGGACTTCGCTTCGGGAACCGCCATCAATTTGCGCAACAGCGCCGCGGTGCTCTCGTGAACGTCGCGACGGGTGCCATCGAATCCGCCGTTGCCCAACAGGCCCTTGGCGGCATCCAGAGGCGTGCGGCCTTGCTTGTCCTTGACGTCCAACTTGGCGCCGTGATCCGCCAGGAATTGCACCACTTGATCCCAGCCTTTTTGTGCCGCGCCATGCAGCGCCGTCTCGCCCTGGTTGTTCGCCGCATTCACGTCGGCGCCCGCGTCCAAACAAAGCTTGATGGACGCAATGGCCTCGGCTTCCGTCTTCTTGCGGCCGGTGGTGTCTTCTTCCTTGGTGCCGAGACCCGGCCGCGGCCATGAGCGGCGTGATGCCGAACTTGTGGTAAGCTTCGGATCGGCGCCCTTGGCGAGCAGCACCTGGATACTTCGGCATCGCCGGCTTTGGCCGCGCGCAGCAATGGGCGTGGTCCCCGTGGTCAGCATCGTATCGGCGCCGCGATCCACCTTGGTGCGATACGGCTGCTGTTTCTTCAATTGCGCGTTTACGTTGGCTCCGTGCGCGAGCAGCGCCTTGGATCAGATCCATGCTGGTGAGCTTGTTGTCGAGCTCGCGCGGCGCACGGCAGGTTCGACTCCGGCATGGTGTGCATGTCCACCGCGGCGTAAGAGCGGCGTGCGCCCGGTCTCATCGGCGATGTTCGGATCCGCGCCCTGGTCGAGCAAAAACGCCGCGACATCGTAATGGCCGTTGATGATCGCGAGCAGCATGGGGCTGATAGTCGTTCGGATCGGCGGCATTGATGTCCGCGCCGGCCTTCACCAGGATCGCGTGCGCAATCCACGCAGCCCTGCCGCGCGGCGAACAGCAGCGGCGTCAGCCCGCCCAGCGGCATCCATTTTTCGCGAGGCTCTTTGGTGACCTGGCGCTCCCAATGCCACTCCACCTGGCGCGCGTTCACGTCAGCGCCATGCGCGATCAACTCCTGCGCCATCTCGGGATGCGATTCGGCGACGGCCCACATCAGCGGTGTCTGCTGCCGCCATTGCTCCTTCGCATTAACGTCCGCCCCGTGCGCCAGCAGGACCTTGGCCGCTTCCACGTTGCCGGTGCGCGCCACGGTCATCAGAGCGCAGTCTCGCCTTCGGTGGTGGCGCCGTTGGCATCGGCGCCCGCGTCCAGAAGCTTCGCGATCATCGGCGCGCTTCCGTTCACGCATGCCAGATAGAGCGGCGTGACGCCGTAGCGATTCGCCGCCTTCACGTTCGCGCCGGCTTTGATCAGACGATCCACCATGTCGCCGATCGTCTTGCCGTACGGCCCAATCGAGCGCCGTGGTGCCATCCGGCTCCGGCGGCGTTCACATCGGCGTGCTGTTTCAGAAGCGCGATGGCGCCCGCGCGGTCACCGTCTCTGACCGCGTCAGACGACGGAGCCGGCCCACGCCGATACGCAGACCGAGAGCCAACGACCAAGCAGGCCTGCGCATAGCTTAAATATTGACGAGATCGCCGGTGCTGTCGCCGATGCTCTCCATCGGCATGCCGCCCTTTTCGAGCAGCGTGAGCAGCAGATTCGCGATCGGCGTGTGATCTTCGTAGCGCAGATGACGGCCGCCCTGCAGCTTGCCGCAGGCGCCGCCCGCCACCAGATTCGGCAGCGGAAAATGATTGTGCAGGTTGCTGTTGCTCATGTTGCTGCCGAACAGAATGACGGAATTGTCCAGCAGATTGCCGTCGCCATCCGGCGTGTCTTGCAGCTTGCCCAGGAACCGCGCGAACAAGCGTCGACGTGATAATTCTGGATCTTCACCAGCTTCTCGATCTTCTCCGGCAGATTCTGATGGTGCGACGTGGCGTGATGCCCGTCATGCACGCCCACCTGCGGATAGGTCTTGTTGCTTTCCTCGCGCGCCACCATGTACGTGAACACGCGCGTAATGTTGGCCTGATACGCCAGCACCAGCATGTCGTACATGATGTTGATGTGCTCTTCGAAGTTGTAGGGGATGCCCACCGGCTCCATCGGCAGTTCCAGCGATGAACTGGAATCGAAATTCGCGCGCTGGATGCGCCGCTCGATCTCGCGCACGCTCTCCAGATAATCGCTGACCGTGGCCTGATCGCGCGGGCCCAGCTTCAATTTCAACGCGCCGGCTTCGGCCGTGATCTCGTCCAGAATGCTGCGATCCTGCTGGCTGCCGCAAGGCCCGTTCCGCGGCCGTTCCGCCTTGCCCGAACATCCGCTCGAACGCCTTGCGCGGATTGATCTCCATCGGCATCGGCGTGGTGTGGGTGCGCCACGACAGCGTGTTCATGTAAATGCAGCCGTAGTCGCGATCGCATGCGCCCAGCAGCGCCGAATGATCTTCAGTCGCCAGTTCAATTGATGGCAGCGGCGTGTCCTGCCCGATATGCTGCGCCGCAATTTGATCGGCCGTGATGCCCGCGATAAGCGTCCACGCCTTGCGTGGGCTTGGGCCGCACGCCGCTCAGCCAAGTGGTCGGACTCAGCGAATGCACCGCCGTGCTGTCCGCCGCGCGATTGCCCAGCCCGCTGACGATATTCAGGCGATCCCGATACGGCTCCAGCGGCTTCAGAATGCGCGAGAACTCGAAGCCGTGCCTTCCGCCGCGGGCGTCCATTGGTCCATGATCGCGCCGTGCGGAACGTACACAAACCCCATGCGCGGCGATACCAGCCGCCGCGGTCTTCTTCAGTAGGGTCTGCGCCGGAAGCATGGCGTCCAGCAAAGGTAACGCCAGCGTAACGCCCATCCCCCGCAAAAAGGTCCGCCGCGGCAGATGCTTTTTCGAGATGAACATGTTACTTGCCCTCTATACAGCCCGCACTACATCAGACCGACGAACGGCCGCCGTGGTTACTCCCGGGCCCTCGCCTTCCAGCGCCTTCTTCATTTCAAAAGGCTCGCTCTTGACGATTCCCGTGATTATCGAGGAAAACCGATAATCGTTGCGCGCCGCGCTCGCGACGATCCCGCGCACCACCGGCATATCATAGTACTCCAGCGGACGCCCCAGCGCGTAGGTCAGCATCTTTTCGGTCAGCGTCCCGACGAAATACTCGGGATGCTTCAGCAGCGCCTTCCGCAGCCCTACCACGCCGTCGATTTTGGTGCCGTCCGCTAATTGCCCGGATGCGTCGATCGGCCCCGACGCGTCTTTCGTCCGATATTCGCCGACGCCATTGAAATTTTCCAGCGCGAATCCGAGCGGATCCATCACCGCGTGGCACGTCGAGCAAGGCGCATTCTTGCGATGCTCCTCCAATAATTGACGGACCGAAAGAATCTTGCCGCCTTGCGCCTGATCCTTCAACGGCGGAACGTTGGGCGGCGGCGGGGGCGGCGGAGTCCCCATGACATTCTCCAGGATCCACTTGCCGCGTATTACCGGCGAGGTCCGCGTAGGAACCGACGTCACGCTCAAAATGCTTCCCTGCCCCAGCAATCCGCGCCGGGCATCGTTTGTGAGCGTCACCCGCCGGAACTGGCTTCCATATACATTCGGTATCCCGTAGTGCTTCGCCAAGCGCTCATTGACGAATGTGTAATTGGCCGTCAAGAGATCCATCACGTCGCGATCCTCGCGCACGATGCTCTCAAAGAACAGCTCCGTCTCGCGCCTGAAACTCTGCCGTAGACTTGTCGTCGAAATTCGGGAAGGTGGCCTCGTCCGGCGACACGCTCTGGACATTGCGCAGAAACAACCACTGCTCGGCGAAATTGTTCACCAGTGTTTCGGCCTTGGGATCGGCCAGCATGCGCCGCACTTCGCGATCCAGCACCGCCGGATCCTTAAGCTTTCCCTGCGCCGCCACGTTCAGCAGCTCATCGTCGGGGATGCTGCTCCACAAGAAAAACGACAACCGCGACGCCAGACCCAGATCGCTGACGTGGTATACGCTGCCCGGTCCGACGCGGTCCGGATCCGGCTCCGATCGGAACAAAAACTTCGGACTCGCCAAAATCAGCCGCAGCGAATTTTCGATCCCGGCTTCAAAGCTGCCGCTCTGATTCTTCCCCGCTTGATAGAAGCTCAGCAGCGTCTCCATATCGCCGTCGGTCACCGGACGCCGATAAGCCCGCCGCGCCAGCGTCGATAGAATTTGTCTCGCGCACGGAACCTCATCCTTGGCATTCTCGGGTCTGCAAACGAAAGATGCGCCGCCGGCTGGGCGTGTCCCCGGGTCCGGTGGCATCCAGGGGCCCCGTTACCTGCACGTGATCGATCAGCGGAATGCCGTTCATGTTCTGCAAATCCAGGTCGCGAGTGAAAGGCTCCAGCGGCTCGTCCGATTCCGCCGAATCGCGGCGCAAGAACGCCACCGCAACGTCGTGCGGGCCGGCCTTCACATGTACCTTGGTCCGCAACCGGGCATCAAGCGTGTCACCGGCCTGAGCCAGGTTGGTGTCCACCAGCTTGAGGTCTTCCTCGCCGCCTACCGGCGCGAGAAAAACGCGTTCGCCATCGATGCTGATCTCGAGCTGATGCGGAAATTCCAGGCCGGTCAAATACCCGACGATATTCCGCAGCAGAATCACGTTGAAATCGTAGTCGGCATCCAGCGGGAAGTTGTGGTGGATCAGGATTCCGCCACGTGTTCCAAGCGGCAAGCCTTCGATGTGCTCGTTCTGTGGGAGGTCCGGCGGCACGCGGAAGCTCGCGCTCACCGGGCCGGTTTTCGGATCGCCCACCGCCAGGCTGCTCACCTCGCGCGAGGCCGCTAAATAAGCCTCCAGCAGCGATGGCGACACCCGCAAAACTTCGGCTATGTTATCGAACCCGTTGCTTTCGTCATCCGCCGGCAGAAGCTCAGAAACATCCACTTTCAGGCCCAGCAAGTCGCGGATGGCGTTGGAATATTCGGTTCGATTCAGCCGGTGCAGCGGCGCGCGTCCGGGATCGGGATGCGCTGCCTGGGCCCGATCGAGTGAGGTCTCGAGCGACGTGATCAACCCGTCGATCTTGGCTTGGTCCGGCCGTGGCATCCCCTGCGGCGGCATCATGCCCCCGCGTAGTTTGCGGACCACCTTTTCCCAAGACTCGGCGTGCTTGCCAGGATGCTCGATGTCAAGCTTGTCGAGCATCAGCCCGGCGGTCTTGGCGCGCTCGTTGTGGCAGGTGACGCAGTACTGATTAATGAGTGCGCGCTCAGGGGAGACGCGTTGAGAAGGCTGCTGTGCCCATGCGCACAATCCCAGCATGCAGCCGGAAATCGCCACTAGCCACGCGGGAAAACGACAGGGTTTCTTCACCTACTCCCCCTTTGTCAGGTATATCGCACTTGGACGCTCGCCGTCAACAAGCAAAGCTATTGTTTAGAATCGTTTCCAGCCTGTTTTACCGTTGACCACGCCGACGTTTCAGATTGCAAAGCGATGATGTCGCTTGCAACAAGAACGGCAGCGGAACGGACGCACGAAGAAAAGCGCTAGTAACGAATCAAGCTTGGTGCGTTTGGAGGGTACCGCACATTTCCAATGACACTTCGGGCAAACAACTTCGCGTTGGCCTGCAGAATCTAAGGAATCGCGGAACATAAGATGTTTGCGTGTTGCAGACGGGTCAAACGCTTACCTACTAGACGCCGGGGAGCGCCGGACGATTTCGAGCAAATTTCTTCAGCGCCGGAACATCAGCCCCGTTGACCCTTAACGTGGCTAAGTAACCGCATGACTAACCCTCGTGCTTCGGGGGCAAAGCTCGCGCTCACGAGGAAATAGACAATGCCGAACGGTCCGAGCGTCGCGATTGCCCCGCGAATGGGATGCACGGCAATGGGCAGCAATCGCCCCGCGCTTCCAACCATCACGGCCAGCGCCGCGGCGAGCCAAAGCTTCGCGATGAATCCGGAAACCATTGGACCCGCTCCCAACCTCCGGTGCAGCCCCCGGCGCAATAGGGCAAACTCCACCCACCCGGCCACTCCGGCTGACGCTGTCAATCCCGCCACGCCCCAGCGCGGATCGATTCCGATCCACACCGGCAATGGCTTCGAGCAAATGTACCCAAGAACAGTGGTGAGCGCGACGCGCAAAACGGCGAATCGCAATGGCGTGCGAGTGTCGCGTAGCGCGTAGTAAGCCGACGAATACAAGCGACCCATCGTCGACGCCAGCAACCCAACCGAGGATCCCGCCAGAATGCCCCAAACATATTGGGCGTCGGTGTGTGTGAAGCGGCCAGTCTGCAAGAGCGCACCCGCGATCAAATCGCCGAACGCGAGAAACGCCGCGGCCGACGGGACGATAAAGAAAGCAATGTGCCGCAAGCCGGAGTCGATGCGCCCACGTAGCGCCGCTTGAATCTCTTCTGTGCTTCCGATCGCGCTCGACATCACCGGCAGCTCTGCCGCCGAGACTGACATGCCGAAGAGACTGACCGGCAAAACGTAGATGAGTTGCGCGTTGATCAATCCCGTTACCGCGCCGGTAGGCAGCAGGCTTGCGAGTAACGCGTCGATATACGCACTGATTTGAACCACGCCGCGGCTGATAAATACCGGCACGAAGTTTCGGATCACTGTGCGCACATGTTCCGAATCCAAATCCAGGCGCAGCCGCAAATGCCTGGCGAGCTTGAGCACCACCGGCAATTGGATGCCGAACTGCAGCGCACTGCCCGCGACCGATCCCCAGGCCAGATCCATCGCCAACGTCGGTAGCGTGTTGCGGCCGCCGAAGATCACGAGGGTCGCAATCATCGCCGCGCTCCACATCACCGGCGCGGCATAGGAAAGAAACAGCTTCCGATGGCTATTTAGAATTCCCAGGCACCAGGCCGAGAAGACTAGCAATCCGGCACCCGGAAAAAGAACCCGGACCAGCGAAATGGTGAGCTCTCGTTTCGCTCCGGAAAATCCTGGAGCGATGACGTCGATCAGCCACGGCGTCGCCAGCACACCGATCAGGCACAGCACCGCGACCGCCAGGGCGAGCGTCGCGCCCACCGCACCCGCTACTTTGTCCGCCTCTTCTTCATCGCCCTCGGCCAACAAGCGCGCGTACACCGGAATAAAGGACGCCGACAATACGCCTTCGCCAAAGAGATTCTGCAGAAAGTTCGGAATGCGGAAGGCGGCATTGAACGCGTCCGCGGAATCCGACCGTAGTCCGAAATAGTGCGAGAACACCCGCAACCGCACTAGCCCGATGATGCGGCTGAGCAAAATGCCCGCGGCCACCAGAAATGCGAGCTTGCCTGTACTTTCCCGTTCGCGCGCGGCCAAGCTGCTATTATCCACTGCGCAGCGGCATTTCCGTGGGTGTAAGCTCAGCTCATGACGGCCAGGCTGACTTCCAATATTTCTCTCATTTTCTGTTTGGGCTTCGCTTCGGCTCTATTCGGCCAGATCGATTCCTATCAACTCCGCGCAAAATACGGGCCGCCGCTGGATCGGGAAACGTTTACCATTTCGCCGGGCTTTCAAATAATCGTGGATTATGGAACCGACCGGCAAGTTTGCCGACTGGAGGTACCGGCGAATCAACCGGGCGTTGGTTCACAGAAGCAGGTGGATGATGTCCTCATGGAACTGGTGCCGATGTCCATGCGCGGCAAGCAGTTAGGTTCATTGATTACAACCAGTGGAAATAGCAGTTTCAAGTACACGATGTACGAGCACGTCGACATTAGCGAGCCTGTATATGCCAGTGACATTGTGCAGCTAAGCCCGGTGCGCGTGACCTTCAAGCGCGAAGCATGCCAAAACCCCTGACGACTACCAGTCCAGCTCGATCTCGTAATCGTCGGCGCCGGGCTCCGGGTCGCGAATCTCAAAAACCAGCCGGTAATTGTTTTTCTCGGACGGCGGCTCCACGATCGCCACTTGCCCGCGGCCCCGCAGCTTCTGGATGGTGGGCGCGACGTCGGACCGGGTCGGCAACGGCCGGAGCATCTCGGCACGCTCGCCGACTATCGGTGCGCCTTCCTGTGTCTCGGAAAAACTCGCGCCGCCTTGTATCGTAACAAGCACGCGGCCGTCCACCCTGCCGGTCCAGCGGAACCCGCGCCCGGTCATCTTGGGAATGGGCGCCGCCTCCTTGCTGCTCACGCGATCCCAAATCAGAGTGAACGCGTAGTCCGCGGCCCCCGCGCCGGGATCGCGAATCGAAACCCGCGCGGTGTAGTGGTTGCGCTCGCTCGGTTGATCGATCAACCGGATTTCGCCGCGGCCGTCCAAGGCTTCCAGCCGGACCTCGGTATCGCGATCCGGCAGCGGCTTTGTAAACCGGAAATGCTCGTCCGCCACCGGGGTGCCGTGCTCCGCGCCGTTCTCCCAAGTGGACACGCAGGTTTTCTTATGGCAGTTGACAACCGCGCCATGCTCCACGCGGCCGCTCCAGGTCAGCTTTTCGGTCTTCGCGCCGCGCTCGTACACATTGTTCGATGTGTCCCAATACAGCGCGATTGAATAGAACGCGCTGCCAGGCTGCCGGTCCTCGATCGTCACCGCCAGCGTGTAATGGTTCTCGATGCTGGGCTGATCGGTCACGTGAACAAATCCCCGTCCCTGCAGCACCTCCACTCGCACCTTTTGCCCGGAGTCCGGCAGGGCATCGGAGAAGTGGTACTGCTGGCGCTCCACCGGGTCGCCTTCCTGGATTTGCACCGCCAAAACTTTGCCATGTAAACGTAGGATTGCGACTCCGTCCACCTGGCCCTGCCAAACAAACTGCGGACCGGCACCTTGCGCGATCGGGGCACACACTCCGCACAGGGCGCAAACAATCGGCGAAATCAAAGCCAGCAGACGCACGGCATCCTTAGGGGCATCCCTATTGTAGCGGCATGCGCTACAATAACAGGATGTAACGCCGCCCGGTCGACGGCGTCTAACTACAGTCGTTCCACGACCCTAATGGTTATAGCGACATTTCCACTAGCCCTGCTGTTAGCAACATCCACAGCCAATCAATTGGTGCGTTCGCTCTTTGACGACACCTTCGCGGGCGTTCATCATCTGGAGTTCTTCGATTGGGCCCTGCTCGTTCCGTATTTCACGGTCCTGGTGATCCTGTCGTTTTACGGCTGTCACCGCTTCGAAATGATTCGGAAATACCTGAAGCACCGACGCCCGCAGGCAATAGAACCGGCCGAGCGCTTTGCCCAGCTTCCGCGCGTCACCATCCAACTCCCGCTGTATAACGAGCGCTATGTGGTGGAGCGGCTGATCGAAGAAGTTAGCAAGATGGAATACCCGCGCGAGCTGCTGCAGATCCAGGTGCTGGACGATTCCACCGACGATACGCACCCGTTCACCGCGGCCCTGGTGCGCGAATACCAAGCCGCCGGCGTACCGATCGAATATCTGCACCGCGACAGTCGCGCCGGATTCAAGGCTGGTGCCCTCCAGGCCGGGATGCAGACGGCTACCGGCGAGCTGATCGCTATTTTCGACGCCGATTTTATTCCGCCCCGCGATTTCCTGGCGCGCACCGTCCACCACTTCACCGATCCCGCGGTAGGCGTGGTGCAAACCCGTTGGAGCTATCTCAACCGGCATTTCAACCTGCTGACAGAAGTGGAAGCCATGCTGCTGGATGGCCACTTCGTGATCGAGCATGGCGCGCGCTTCGGCGGAGGCCTGTTCTTCAACTTCAATGGAACGGCCGGCGTTCTGCGCGCCAAGATGATTGAGGACGCAGGCGGCTGGCAGCACGACACGCTCACCGAGGATTCGGACTTGAGTTATCGCGCGCAACTGAAGGGCTGGCGGTTCGTGTATCTTCCGGCCGTGGATTGCCCGTCCGAATTGCCGGTGGACACCTACGGGTTCCAAGTGCAGCAGTCCCGTTGGGCCAAGGGGCTGACGCAGGTAGCCATCAAGTTGCTCCCCAGAATTCTGCGGTCGAACGAGCCTTGGCGCGTGAAGCTGGAAGCCGTTTGCCACCTGACGCCGAACATCTCCTATCCGCTGATGCTGATTATGTCGGCGCTGATGCTGCCGGTGATGATCGTGCGGTTTTATATGGGCGTGTTCCAGATGTTGACCGTCGATCTGCCGCTGATCGTCGCGTCCTTCTGCTCAATTTGGGCGTTTTACCTGATGGCTCAGCGCGAGCTGTTCCCGGGGAATTGGAAGCGCGCCATTGTACTGATGCCGGCGCTGATGGCCGCGGGCATCGCGCTGACTCTGATCAACACCAAAGCGGTGATCGAAGCGTTGCTCGGGATCAAGTCGGCATTTGCGCGCACGCCCAAATATGCGGTGAGCGACCAAAAGGTCAAAATTCGGAACGCCAGCTACCGGCGGCGCAGCGGCTGGATGCCCTATGCCGAGTTGGCCGTGGGCGGTTACTTCGCCTACATGGTTGCGTACGCCATCGAGACTTGGAATTTCCTTGCCGTTCCGTTCCTGCTGCTGTTTGTGGTGGGTTACTGGTGGGCCGGTGTCACCACGCTTTATCAGGAATACCAGGACAAGGTGCAATGGCAGCGCGAGCGCGAACTGGCGCTCGAAAAAGAAGCCGCCTAGCGGCCCACCGAAACTTTCACCTGCCCGGTGGTCCAGCAGCATTGAAATCCTGATCCGCCGTCACCGGAATAATCATTGGCCGTTACCAGCACCACGTACTCGCCGGGTTCATTGAATGTCGCCGTGGTGGTCGCCGTACCACTGAACGGTGCCGCGACATTGGAGCGCACTATTTTCCGGACCGCCGGCCGATCCGTACTGAATGCCACGCGCCCCGGTCCGCGATACGGAATCCATCGCAACGTAACGGGAGTGCCAAGATCGGCGGGCTTCGCGCCGGACGACGATGTGAACTTGGCGTCGTCCGAAACCCAAACAGTCAGCGGGAGCGGTTCTCCCACCTTGGCCGTGCGTTCGACGATGAATCCCCGCGGACCCTGTGTTGTCGGACCGCGTTCGTCGAAGCTGAGCACGGGCGGAGTATTTCCCACCGCCGCTTCCCGCAAAGGCGAGATCTCCCAATCCGCCTTGAGGCTGGCGGGGATCGTGGTGCCCTTGCCGTTGGCAACGATGGTCCAGGTAATCTTGTTGTCGCCGAAGTCGGCAGGCACTTGCACGGTGAACAAGCCCCAGCCCCGGCCGGGCATGAAGTGCGTGGGTTGGCCGCGGTCCGGCCCTCCCGGTTCCAGCGCGTTGTCCGGTCCCACTGGAATGTCCAGTTCCTGCTGCCGGTTTCGATTGTAATAGCCCAGCAGAAGACTGAAGCTTCCGTCCGGATTCTTGAACCAGCCTTCAAACGCGCCGGTGATGCTGGAACCCGAATCACGAGCGGGCTCGGGGATGACCGTCGCCTGTCCTAGGGCCAGAACGGCGCTGGCCGCCAATATCAGAACGAGCCGCATGTTTAAGCCGCGCCGCACGCTCAAGCCGCGCCGCATTTTCAAGGACGAGGAGACGCGGCGGCTTCGAGTTTCGGACGGTGCTTCGCGGCCCAGGCACTGTAGTCCTCGTCACTGATATAGGTGACGTTCATCCAGGCGTGCCCCATTTCGTCGACCGTCCGGTCGCCAAACCCGACCCACTGGTCCGGATCGGGATTGTTGGGGTTCGCGCGCGTGTTGTCATACCAAGCTGTGACATGGATGGTGGTGCCTTTGGGGAACGCCGGCGCGGCATCGTCCGCATAGATGTAGTTGATCATCCAATTGAAATTGAAATTGCCGACGTAGCTCACCATCTGGACGGTTCCATCCGGCAGGATCGCTTCCACCGCCATGGCCTTGCCGCGCAGGTGCATGTGCGGCTGGAAATTTTCGAGGATGGCGGCATGCTTCAACACCGTGTAGTTATCCGACGCGATTACCGAGTTGGGCGGGATGTCGATATTCCTGCCCGCTCTGACTTGCGATCCTGTCGAGGACTCGAATCCGCGCAGTGCCTGGAACGGCGTCAAATAGGTGCGGTACTTAGGCTCCTGGCCTTTGGGATAAAGCCAGATGCCGAGTTCGACTTCGTCCCGAATCTCTTCGCCCACCGCGTGAATATGGACGTCCCAGGAAATCTGCGCGCCGGGAAGCAGCAGTTTGCCGGTATCGGGACGGTAAAGGTCATAGCCCTTGCCGATGGCCCATTCCATCAGCATGCCGCGTCCGCCCAAGTCCGAGCTCGCGCCGGGCGCCGAGGTGTCTGGATCGTCCTGCACCAGGTAGGCAACGGCATGATGCGTGATCCTGCGTCCGGCGGCCGTCGAGGGCCGCATCTCAACCGCACGCACCCAGCGCGGCTCGGTGATCGGAATGTTCGAAACCGGACGCCACCACACGTCCTGATGGTGCGCCGGCATGGTGTACGGGTCGGACTTGATCACTAAGTCCGGCTGGCCAAGTTCCTTCGCAGCCTTCCACTCGTTCGGAGCCGGCCATTGTTTGGGAGCGGGCATGTCTTTGATGTCGCCCAGCGGCGCGCCTGAATCCACCCACCGCACGATGGTCGCGATCTGCTCTGCGGTGAGCGACATGTCGTTCTTGAATTTCTGCACTCCCACTGACGGATCGATGTGCCAGGGCGGCATCTGGCGCAGAATTACGCGCTGCCGGATGGACTTGGCCCAGGGGCGCGTCTCTTCGTAAGTCACCAGCGACATGGGCGCCATGGAGCCCGCGTGATGGCATTCCTGGCAACGCTCCTGCAAGATCGGGGCAATGTCTTTTGCAAACGTTACGGGGGCAGCCGTCGCGGTCGCAGCAGCGGCCGGTGTTAACCAAGCGCCAAACCCCAAAATGCTTACGGCAAAAACCCCGCCCACTGGGAATCTTGCGTTTATCATGAGCCCAAGTCTATCCGCCCAAAGACACGGTGTCAAAGGGTATGGAAGGTTCCAAAGTGAAGTGCGCGGCGCGGGCATAGCGCGGTCAGGCGGAGCGCTGGATCCGGGTGGTCCGCAGAATCCATTGTGCTGCTTCGCGCAGCGAACGGACTTGGACGAAAGGCCCGTCCGGCCGCTGTTCGGCGTAGCCGTAGTCGACGAAGATGGCGCGGCAACCGGCGCGATGGCCGGCTTCGATATCGCGCCAACGGTCACCCACGATGTAACTCGATTCAAGATCGATGTCCCAGACCCGGGCGGCTTCGAGCAACAGGCCGGGCTGCGGCTTGCGGCAGGAACAGCGCGCGGAGTCGTCGTGCGGGCAGAGGCCAACTCCGTCCAGTTGCAGGTAACGCTGCAAGTGACGGTTGATGTCGGAGACCTGCTCGGCCGTAAGCAGGCCGCGCGCGATGTCGGGCTGATTGGTGATCAGGATCAGGGCGAATCCAGCCTCGCGCAGTTGATTGCAGGCTTCGCGAACGCCGGGCAACAGCCGCAGGTCCGAAAGCGTGGCGGGCGGAAACGGTTTACCCTGGCGTAGGACGGCTCGGTTGACGACGCCATCGCGATCCAGAAAAACGGCCCTGCGCATCTATTTATCCACCCCGCTATATTCTTCCCAGGCGGGCGTCGGCGGCCAGCGCGTCGAGCGAGACGCGCAGAGCCTGGCGAGTGTCGCGCTTGGCGGCCCAGCCGAGCGCGCGAATGCGATCGATGTTCAAGCGAACCACCGGCACGTCGCCTTTCCAGCCGCGATCGCCGCCGGTGTATTCCAGCTGGACTTGATCGGCGGCAGACCCGCGATTTCGATGGCCAGTTCGGCGATTTCCGTGACGGTGATGTAATCGCCGGTGGCGACGTTATAGACTTCGAAAGCGCTTGGCGTTGCGCGGTGCGCGAGCAGGACCGCATCGATCACGTCGTCGACGTGAATGTAGGACTTGCTCTGCCGGCCGTCGCCCAGGATGCGCAAGCGATCCGGCTGGGCGCGCAAGCGGCGAATGAAATCGAAGCCGACGCCGTGAGTTTGGCGCGCGCCGACCACGTTGCCGAAACGGAACGCGCAGGCCCGTAGATCGAACATGGCGCAGTAGGAGGCGATCAGCGCTTCACCGGCCAGTTTGCTTGCGCCGTAGGTGGAAACCGGCACCAGCGGCCCGTAGTCTTCGTGGACTTCGTGATCCTTGAGATCGCCATACACGCCGCTGCCCGAAGCATAGAGCAGGCACGGCGTGCCGCTGCGGCGCATGGCCTCGACAATTTGCTGCGTGAGGAAAGTGCCTTCGCGAAAATCGATGTCCGGTTCCACCGTGGCGCGAGCGATGTCGGGATTGGAAGCCAGGTGAATGACGGTGTCGTGGCCCTCCATGCAGCGTTCCAGCGCGGCCAGATCCTTGAGTTCGCCATGAATCACGCGCAGCCGCCGGTCGTGCTCATGATGCGCGTAGTGCCACTCGCGGCCGCTCGAGAAATTGTCGTAAATGGTGACGGCTTCCGTAGTCTTGTCGCACAACAGACGGTCGGTGAAGTGGCTACCGATGAATCCGGCGCCGCCCGCGATGAAGAAGCGCGTACTCATCGCCCCAGTCATTTGATGGACTCCCATTTGGTGGCTGTGCGCGTTATGCGGCCGGGAAGGCCAGTGAGACTTGTCAAGGACACACCAACTCCTGCTACTCAATCGGCCAAAGTCTTGGTTTTCGTTAGGCCTGATTCGGTGGGCGTCGCGGGCACGCGCGTTTGCCTGAGGTTCTATAGAGGGCGCTCAGTTATGCGCCGATCCTTTAAGTATGCGCGCGCGCCTGATCTTAGCGGTTTTGCTGGGCACGCTGCTGGGTCTGTTAAACCACATCGGGGTGATCGCGGGAATACTCGGCCCGCCGCCCGGATATCAGCCCGCGTATTATTTGCGCAACCTGGACGTCCCGCAATATCTGGCCTGGATGGAACTCGCCAGAACGCACTGGCTGCTGCCCAACGGGCATGCGCCGTGGCAGACCGAGCCAGCATTGTTTCAACCCATGTTCACTCTTGCGGGCCGCATCGGCCTCCCCACCATAGTTTCCTACTACGGTCTGCAATTGCTGATGTATTGGGTGGCTGCGTACGCGCTGATTCTGGCCGCGCAGACGTTTATGAAGACGCGGCGGGCGATGCTGTATTCGGCAGTGGTGGTGCTGGGTGCGCTGCCCTTGCGGATGCTGGCTTGGACGGCGGCGAAGGCGCTTGGATGGCCGGCCATGCTGCAACTGGTTTTGGGATATGGGCTGGTGGAATATGGCTACGACACGGCCGATGGGCTGGCGCGGGGCGGGTTGTCGAACTCCATGCTGCTGTCGTTCGGAACGGCGATGATGCTGTTCGCGTTCACCAACCTGGTGAAGTTCATCACCGACGGCCGGCGCCGCCACTATTATTGGTTACTCGGGTGCGTGTTTCTGGACGGCTTGTTTCACCCGTTCGAGATTTTCGTGATCACCATCGCCGCAGTGTGGCCTCTTTGGAAGGCGGGCCGAAAGAAGGAATGCTTCTGGCTTTTCGTAGCGGCGGGCGCGGGCATGCTGCCATATGTGATCGAGACCGTACGATTCTCCTGGGTGCGGCGACCTCTCGCAGATGGTGTCGCCATGGAAAATGGGTTCACCCGCCTGGGTTCTGCTGGTCTACGGCATACCCGCGATGCTGATCTGCTGGCTGATGCTGATCCGCTTCCGGGTCGAGCGGCCAGAAGACGAAATCCTGCAGAGCTGGTTTCTGTGCGCGGCGGTGTTGCCGATGATTCCAGGGATGACGAGCGGGATCCACACCTTCGACGGATATGTGTACGCGGTTGGCTTTCTGCTGGTAAGGAAGGCACAATCCGACCCACTGATCTCGCGGCTCTTTCGAGAGAGGCCGCGAGCCGATGCGCTTGGCGCTGGCCGGCTGGGGGGCGATTTCCGTGCTGGCGCTCGGAAGAGGGTACGTGCAATTTTGGAAGGACGGCAAATCCGCGAACCCGGAGTTTCTTTCCGCCGTAGCCCCGAACGATGAAGTGGCCATGCTGGCGTTGGATGAAGGCCAATTTGCCGCGCGACCGGCTGGTGCTTGCGCCGGAGCCCATGGCGCCGTGGGTGGCGGCCATTCCGATGCCTAGCGTGGGCAGTCACGATCTTTTCAGCGTGACCTACCAGGCGCAGCGCGACTTGGCCAGCCGCTTCTATCAAGGACAACCGCTGCGCCAAGATCTGATCGACGAATTCGGCGTGAGTTATGTGGTGGCGCCGGCCGCTGCGCCCATTGTTCTGGAAGGCAGCCAGCTCTTGCACCAGGAGGCGTCGCTGCGGCTGTACGAAGTGCCAGGCGAGCGGATGAAACCGTATCCGGGAATCGAGCATATGGCCGGAGCGCCAGCCCCGAATCGGTTCCGCCAGTGGGTGGTCCGGATGCTCGGGAAGTTCAGACGAACCGCGGCCTAATCGCGCGAGCGGCTAATCGCGCAACCCCCGGGCAATCGCCGTCGAGGCCGCGCATCAGGATTCAACGTGGCTTGCTCCTGAGCCAGGCGCGATCCGGCACACTTCGCACAGCGAGAGATGCTCGCGTACTTCAATCACCTCGGAGACGGAAAGTCCCTTGCCGACCGCATAAAGCGATAGCGGATCGTCGGCAATGTGCTCGTCATTTTGCCGGCCGGACGCGGCACCAGATCCTGGATCTTGACGCCGACCTGGAATCCGTCCGGCAACAGCTCGGCAGTACCGAATCTCACCGAAGATGACGTTGTGATGGAGTTTCACCTTCACCTGCTCACCGCGGCTGATCGCGCTGGTGGAGGGCGGCACGCAAGCCGGAGCGCGAGACGTCCAGGATGGTGCCGTAGATCGGCTGGCTGGGGCCCGGCAGGATCTCGAGTTCAGCGGGGTCTTGGGTCGGGTAGCGGGCTTCCCGGCGGCGCTCGTCATCGTGAAGGTCAATTTCCCGCGCCATGGCAGCTGCCGGTAGATTGAATTGGTTCGGCATCAAAACCAACTTTCGTTGCGTCTAAGATTAATATTACTTGCTTTAAGACTCAATATTGGCCACGAAAGTTACGCTGTATAAGCGCTTAAGTGTGTTTCTTCGGGTAGCCCTAAGGCGAAACCCGAGGAAGTTAACGACGCGAAATACGACTGCCTAACCGCTGGAGTCGCCGGTGAGCCAATCCTGTGCGCGCCGTTCCAGAGCGATGCGAACCAGTTGAGCGCGGGTGCGGACGCCGGTCTTGTCGAACAACTGCTGCAGGACGGCTTTGACGGAGCCTTCGGAAATCTGCAATTGCGCTGCGATCTCCTTGTTGCTGAGTCCCTCAAATACGCCTTGCAGGACGAAGCGCTCGCGCTGCGTAAGGGTCTGCGACGCGCGCTGTTCCTCGGAGCTGCCGGTGGCGCCGGCAATCAGTGAACGCATGGCGCGCGGGTCGAGCCAAGGTTCACCCGCCACCAGCTTACGGATGGCCTCCACTAATTGTGCCGGAGAACTGTGCTTGAGAAAGATCCCCTCCGATCCCTTTTCGAGCACGCGAACAGTGGCGGCGTCGCTCATTCCGGCGGTGACCATCAGGATGCGGCCCTGGAATCCGCTCTTGCGAATCTCCTCCAGCGCGCCTGTGCCCTGGTCTTCACCCAGATCATAATCCAGCAGAATGATGTCGGGCTGCTCCCGCGCGGCGATGGCCAACGTTTCCGCGATGGTGGCGCAGGTGCCGACGATGCGAAAGCCGGGCTCAGTCTGCAATAACCGGCTGAGGCTGTCGCGGAACAGGCTGTGATCGTCCACCAGCAGGATCCGGATTTCCTGGGCCATAGGCTCTCTTTCAGGTTACCTGCTGAACCCGCAGAGACCGGCGAAAGTTCGACCACGAAGGTGGCTCCCGCGGGCTCGGGCTCATAACGCAATTCGCCGTGGAAGGATCGCATGAAAGCGCGCGACAGATAGACGCCCAGGCCGGTGGCTTGCACGCCCGGTTGGAAGGGGCGGAACAGACGCTCGGGATGCGAAACGCCGCCTCCGGTGTCCTGAACGCGAACCACGATCACGCTGGCCTTCGGCGCGGGCCGCGATCTTTAAGGGCGCGAACTGGCTGATCGAGCATGGCGCGCTGGCTGTTCTTGGTGAGATTGAGAAACACCTGCATCAGGCTCTGGCGGTCGGCCCACACGGCGGGCAGCCCGGCTGCGATGTCCCAGGCGACTTCGATGTCTTCTTCGCGCAGGGCCGGCTCGATGACGATGCGCAACTCTTCCAGCAGCGCGGGCAGATCGACGCGGGCGGCTTGGTAGGCGGTCTGGCGCAGCTCCAGCGCGGCGATCTTCTCCAGGGCTTGGATCAGCGTGCCAAGCGCTTCAAAGTCCTTGTTGTTGACCAGCGCAGCTATTGCGCGTCAGGCTCTCGTGGACCACCGCGATAGCGCCGCAAACGTTGCGAACTTCATGCGAGACTGCGCCCACCAGGATGCGGGACGCAGCCAGGAGCTGGTGGAGACTAAACTCTTCACGGTTGCGCAGATCCTCGGAGGTGTCAACCACCATGGCGGCGAGTCGCGAGCCTTGGCTGGTGCGGTAGGTGGAAAACCACATGTCGGCGAGAAAGGCTTCGCCATCCTGGCGCTGGCCGCGGCATTGCATGACGGTGCGGAAGACCGGACCATTCTGCTCGGGCGCCGGGACGTTGACCAGCGACGGAAGGTATTGGCGAATGGATCTGCCCGGGAGCGCGCCTGGCGCCAGCGCGAACAGACGGTGCGCGGCATCGTTGGCCTGTAGCACCGAGCCGTCGGAATCGGCCGTGAAAATAGCCACCGGACTGCTATCCACCAGCACCTTGAGCTGTTCTTCGGCCGCCCGCCGGGCTTCGCTTTCGGCTTCGATCTGCTGCAAGTGCCGGAGGGCTGCCTGGCGGCTGCGGACCACTTCGTAAACGAAGAGGCCCATGCCGAGGAACGCGGCGAAGATCAGAATGTCGCGGGGGATGCCGGCAGGCCGGCCGCCAATCGAAGGAGTCAAACTCTTCCGTCAGGAAAGTGCACAGCGCGGCGGCGATGCCGATCTGCCAGCGCGCCAGAACGCTGCCGACCATCAGCATAGGAAACAGGTAGAGGAAGCCGAGGGTGACATCCTTGTCGGCGCGCCAGTCGGCAAACGCGATGAGGGCGATCAGGACTCCCGCTTTTAGCAGGACGGACTTTTTGCCGCCGCGAAGAAATAAGGAAAGCATGCTGACGAGCGCCGGTGCAGTCATATTTTAGACACGCGCTGCTCGCCATTCGCAATATTTTCCAGAGCTGTTAGCAGAAAGACCGTGAGCATTATCCAAAAGATAGTATTAGAGCATGCCGAACGATACTGGACTCCCGGTTGTCCGCGCCGCTACCTTTAGTTTAGATCTAGATCCGCCTCAAGTGCCCAAGTCCGGCTCTGGTCTGGCTAAAGAAGAGCTCCGCTTACGAACGTGCGCAGCTCGGAAACCGGCGCAGCTCGTAAGCGTGCGCTGCTCGGAATCGAGATCTGTTTAATGAGCCACTTGCAGAAAAAAGTCATCTGGTTGGTGATGGCCGCTCTGGGATCGCGAGCCTTCGCGCAAACTCAAAGCTTCACCTGGCAAGAGCTTCGGAACAAGTTTGAAGCCGGTAATCCGACGCTGCGAGCGGCCGCTATCGGCATCGATGAATCGCGCGCGCAAGAGATTACCGCGTATCTGCGGCCCAATCCCGATTTCACGTTTTCGGTGGACCAGATCGATCCGTTCTCCACGCAGCCTCCGCCCGGCGGCGGCCCAAGCATCTACAGTCCCTTCGCCTACGCCTTTCCGGCGGCTTCCATCAGCTACTTGTACGAGCGGCGCCACAAACGGGAATTGCGCAGGGACAGCGCGCAACAGGGAACTGCGATCTCGGTGTCGCAATACGCCGATCAGGAGCGCAACCTGCTGTTTACGCTGCGGAGCGCGTTCGTCCAGACGCTGCAGCAGAAGGCCCTGCTGGATCTCACGCGCGAAAATCTGGCGTATTACAACCGGCTGCTGACGGTGAGCAACGACCGGCTGAAGGCGGGCGATATCGCGAAGGTGGATTATCAGCGGCTGGAGCTGCAGCGGGTGCAGTATGAGACCGACGTTCAGACCGCCATTGTCAATCTGCGAACGGCCAAGATCCAGCTATTGATGCTGCTGAACGATCGCACGCCGGTGGAGCAGTTTGACGTGAGGGGGACCTTCGATTTCTCCGATAAGATCCAGGGTCTGGACGAACTGCGGCGCCTCGCGATGGACAACCGGCCGGATCTGAAAGCGGCGCTGCAGTCGGTACAGAAAGCCGATACCGATCACCGGCTCGCGCTGGCGAACGGGTCTACCGATCCAACGTTTGGAGCGGACATCGCGCGCAATCCCCCCATACCGTCCTACATCGGCGTAAACGTAAGCATTCCACTGCGAATATTCGACCGGAATCAGGGCGAAAAATTGCGGACGCAGGAGGACATCACACGCAATGAGCGGCTGCGCGACGCGGCCACCGCGCAGGTTTTCAGCGATGTGGATTCGGCCTACGCCACCATCGAAAGCAATCTGACTTTGCTGCGGCCCTACAAGGACGTCTATTTGCATGAGGCCGTGGAGGTGCGCGACACGGTGTCGTTCGCGTATACGCGCGGCGGGTCTTCGCTGTTGGATTTTCTGCAAGCCCAGCAGGATTATCGCAGCACGCAATTGAATTACTTGAACCTGGTTGGCGCGTACCTGACGGCGGCCGCGCAAGTGAATCTGGCCGTGGGCCAGGAGGTTATCCAATGAATCGTAGTATTGTCGCGGTGCTGGCCGCGGCCTGCCTGATGTCGCTCTTGGCGCTCGCCGGCTGCGGTGACAAGGTGGAAGCCAATCCCAAGCTGGGAGCGCCTCCGGCGGCCGACGTGATTCACGAATCGGACGGCAGCGTGTTCCAGGTGGATCATCCGGAGCAGTTTCCGGTTGTCACCGCGGGCGAGCATAGCGCGGCGCCGGAGCTGAAGGCGACGGGCACGGTGAGCGCCGATGTATCGAGAAACATCCCTGTGATTTCGCTGGCTTCGGGCCGGATCGTGGAGATCGACGCGCGGCTGGGTGACACGGTAACCAAGGGCCAGCTGCTGCTCAAGGTGCTAAGCCAGGACATCGCGCAGGCTTTTTCCGAATATCGGCAAGCGGTGGCGGACGAAACTTTGGCGAAGGCGCAACTGGAGCGGTCGAAAGAGCTGCTGGAGAAGGGCGCGATCGCAAAGAAAGACGAGGAAGTGGCCGAGGACGCGGCGGTGAAGGCCAAAGTCACGGTGGAGACCACCATTGAGCATCTCAAGGTGTTAGGCGCCGACCTGAATCATCCGAGTTCGATTATTGAGATCCATGCGCCGGTGTCAGGCGTGATTACCGATCAGCAGGTGACCGCGGCGGCGGGCGTCAAGACACTGGATAATTCTCCGAATCTGTTCACTATCTCCGATCTTTCGCACGTATGGATTGTTTGCGATGTCTACGAAAACGATATGGCGTTCGTGCACCTGGGCGAATACGCGGACATTCATCTGGCGGCCTATCCAAATCTGGTTCTCAAAGCGCGCATCGCCAACGTTTCTCCGACGCTGGACCCCAACCTGCGGACCGCGAAGGTACGCCTGGAAGTGGAGAATTCGGGCTTGTTGCGCTTCGGCATGTTTGTGACCGCGACATTTCAAGGGATGCAAGCCGAAAAGCACGCAACTGTTCCGGCCACTGCCATCCTGCACCTGCACGATCGCGATTGGGTGTACGCGCCGGACGGGAACAAGCAGTTCCTGCGCATTGAAGTGGTGGGTGGAGAGATGTTGCCGGGCGGTTTGCAGGAGATCGTCTCAGGAATCAAACCCGGACAGCAGGTGGTATCGAACGCGCTGGTGCTGCAGTCCACCGTCGAACAGTAACTGATGGAACAGGAATGATCCGCAAGGTAGTCGACTTCGCGCTGAACAACCGCTTTGTGGTTTTGGCCATCGCGCTGTTGCTTCTGGCCTGGGGCGCGATCTCGTTTCACAACCTGCCGGTGGAAGCGTATCCGGACGTGGCGAACAACTACGTCGACGTCATTACGCAATGGCCCGGGATCTCGGCCGAGCAGGTCGAACAGCAGGTAACCATTCCCCTGGAAATCGCCATGAACGGAATTCCCGACGTGGTGCATCTGCGTTCGTTCTCCTTGTTCGGCTTGTCGGACGTGAAGCTGATCTTCGAAGATGGATCCGACAACGCCTGGAACCGCGAGCGCGTGTTGGAGCGGCTGGCGCAGGTGACGCTGCCTCCCAACGTCACTCCGCAGATGGGAACCGACTGGAGCCCGGTGGGCCAGATCTACTTCTTCACGCTGCGCAGCACCAATCCGAAATATGACGTGATGGAGCTGAAATCGCTGGAAGATTGGGTGGTGGAGAAGAACTTCAAATCCGTCCCCAATGTGGTGGACGTGGCCAGCTTCGGAGGCCCCACGCGCGAGTATCAGGTGCGCATCGATCCGGACAAGCTGATCGCTTATGGGCTCAGCATCAGCCAGGTGGAACAGCAACTGGCGAATAACAACGCCAACGCCGGCGGAAGCTTTATCGAGGCGGGCTTGCAGCAGGTGAATGTGCGCGAAGTCGGGATGGTGAACACGGTGCGCGACATCGCCGACACCGTGATCAAGACGCAGAACGGAACGCCGCTGCACATCGGCGACATTGCGACCGTGGCACAGGGTCCCAAGAATCGGCTGGGACAGTTTGGACGGGCCATTCGCCGCGAAGATGGCAAGATTATCGACAACGACGACGTAGTTTCCGGGATCGTGCTGCTGCGCAAGGGCGCCGATTCGGACGACGTCCTCAAGGCCATTCACGCCAAGGTTGACGAACTGAACCACGTTATTCTGCCGAGGGGCGTGACGGTGGTTCCCTTCATCGATCGCAGCGAACTGGTAGAGTTTACCACCCACACTGTGCTGCACAATCTGACCGAGGGCATCATCCTGGTTGTCATCATCTTGTTCCTGTTTCTCGGCAACACGCGCGCCGCGCTGATCGTGGCGGTGACGATACCGTTTTCACTGCTGTTTGCGTCCATTTGCCTCAGCCTTCGCCACATTCCGGCGAATCTGTTGTCGTTGGGCGCCCTGGATTTCGGCATGGTGGTGGACGGCGCGGTGGTGATGATCGAGAACATCGTTCGGCACCTGCACACGCCAGGCTCCGGAAATGGCCAGCGCATGACGGTGGGCGCCCAGATTCGCGCCGCGGCCCATGAGGTACAGCGGCCGGTATTCTACGCGATCACCATCATCATTACAGCCTACATCCCGATCTTCACGCTGCAGCGCGTGGAGGGTCGTCTGTTCAAGCCAATGGCGTGGACGGTGGCGTTCGCGTTGTTGGGAGCACTGCTGTTTTCCATTGTGGTATCGCCGGTGTTGGCCAGCTTCTTTTTCCGGCGCGGAGCAAAGGAGTGGCGCAATCCGGTGATGCGGCACCTGACAGTGGGCTACCGCGCGGCGGTGCGCTGGGCCATTCGCGAACGCTGGGCTGTGATATCGGTGGGCGTCCTGGCGCTGGCAGCGACGGCATATCTCGCGACCAGCGGGATTATCGGCTCCGAGTTTCTTCCGCATCTGGACGAGGGAGCTCTGTGGGTACGCGGCACGTTCGCGCCCAGCACGGGGCAGACCGAAGGTGTCCGAGTGGCGAATCTGGGTCGCTTGACGCTGGCTGCATTCCCGGAAACAACGATCGTCACCAGCCAGGTGGGCCGACCGGACGATGGCACCGACACCACCGGCTTCTTCAACACCGAATACTGTGTGGACCTGAAGCCTAAAGAGCAGTGGCGCCCGAGCTTCCATCAAAACAAAGATGCCCTCATCGCCGCCATGAATGAGCAACTGGAAAAGATTCCGGGAGCCATTTGGAATTTCTCGCAACCCATCGCGGACAACATGGAAGAGGCCGTCAGCGGTGTGAAGGGTCAGCTTGCCACCAAGATCTACGGCGACGATTTGCGGACGCTGGAAGACAAAGCGAACGAGGTGCTCAAGGTGATGCACGGCGTTCCTGGTATCGAGGATCTGGGTGTGTTTCGCCTGCTCGGCCAGCCCAACTTGAACGTCGTGGTGGATCGGCAGGCAGCGGCCCGTTTTCAGATCAACGTGGCGGATGTTCAGGACGCCATTCAGACTGCCGTGGGCGGCAACGCGCTGACCCAGGTCTTGCAAGGCGAACAGCGCTACGATCTGGTGGCGCGTTATCAGGCGCGCTACCGGGACACTCGGGAAGCGATCGCGAATATCCGGCTGCTTTCGCCCTCCGGCGAGCGCGTCTCATTGGCGCAATTGTGCAAGCTGGAAATGCGGGACGGCGGCTCCGAGATTTACCGCGAGGGCAACCAACGCTACGTCGCGGTGAAATACAGCGTGCGCGGGCGCGATTTGGGAAGCACGGTAGAAGAGGCCATCGACAAAGTCGGCAAGCAGGTCCAATTGCCGCGCGGCTATCACATCAATTGGGAAGGCGAATATGAGAGCGAGAAGCGGGCGGCGGCGCGCCTGTTCATCATCGTGCCACTCACGGTGCTGATCATCTTCGTCATTCTGTACACCATGTTCAAGTCGCTCAAATGGGCCTCCCTCATCATCGTGAACGTCCTGATGACGCCGCTGGGCGGGATGCTGGCGCTACTCGCGACGCACACGCACTTCAGCGTGTCCTCGGGCATCGGGTTTCTCGCGCTGTTCGGAGTTTCGGTGCAGACCGGCGTCATCATGCTGGAGTACATCAATCAACGGCGCGCGCGAGGACATTCCATCGAAGAGGCGGCCGTGGAGGGCGCGGTCCTGAGGCTGCGGCCGATTATGGTGACCAGCCTGGTGGCCACGTTGGGATTGCTGCCGGCCGCGTTATCGCATGCCATCGGTTCCGATTCGCAGCGGCCGTTTGCGATCGTGATCGTCGGGGGCTTGATTTCGGGACTGCTGCTCAGCATTTTCCTGTTGCCGACACTGTACGCCTGGGTGGCGCGCGAGGGCGATGTACTGCCTGCGCCGGAGAGTCCGCAAGAAGAATCTCAGTGACCAGAAGAGTCTTACCAATCGGAAAATCTAACCAATCTGATAAGCTTGGAGCCGGAGAAAAAGTGCAGTCGCTGTTTTTCTGTCCGCCCCAAGTAGCATGATCCGCCGTCTCGTCGATTTCGCTCTGGACAATCGGATCCTGATCGTCGCATTCGCGATTCTTTTGTTGATCTGGGGCGCGATTTCCTTCCACAATCTACCGGTGGAAGCGTATCCGGACGTGGCGAACAACTACGTCCAGATCATCACGCAATGGCCGGGGCGCGCGGCCGAGGAAGTGGAACAGCAGGTTACCACTCCCATCGAAATCGTGATGAACGGCATCCCGCATCTGGACCATTTGCGCTCGTTTTCGGTCTTTGGACTTTCCAGCGTGATGCTGATCTTCGACGACCAATCGGCCAACGATTGGAATCGGCAAAAGGTACTGGAGCGTCTGGCGCAAATCAATCTTCCGGAAAACCTGCAGCCGCAGATCGGCACCGATTACAGCCCGGTGGGCCAGATCTACTGGTACACGCTGCGCAGCACGAATCCGAAGTACGACTTGATGGAGCTGAAGACGCTGGAAGACTGGGTGCTGGAGAAGCAGTTCAAGTCCGTTCCGAACGTGGTGGACGTGGTGAGCTTCGGGGGCGTGACGCGCGAGTATCAGGTGCGGGTCGATCCGGACAAATTGGTGTCCTACGGGCTGAGCATCGGACAGGTGGAGCAGCAGCTTGCCGCGAATAATGTTAACGCGGGTGGCAGCTTCGTGGAATCGGGATTACAGCAGATCAACGTGCGCGCGCTGGGGCTGATCAAGAGCGTCACGGACATCCAGAAAACGATGCTGAAGGCGCAGAACGGGGCCTCGCTGCGGGTGCGCGACGTAGCCTCGGTAACACAGGGCCCGAAGATCCGGCTAGGGCAGATCGGCCGGGCGATTCACCGGGTAGACGGAAAGATCATCGATAACAGCGACGTGGTGGAAGGCATCGTGCTTCTGCGTAAAGGCGCGGACTCCGATTCGACTTTGGTGACGATCCATGACAAGGTCAAGGAGCTGAACGAGCGCATCCTGCCGAAGGGCGTGCAGATCGTGCCGTTTCTCGACCGCAGCAACCTGGTTCACTACACCACGCATACGGTGCTGCACAATCTCACCGAGGGCATTATTCTGGTGGCCCTGATTCTGTTCATCTTTCTCGGCAACATCCGCGGCGCGTTCATTGTGGCGCTGACCATTCCTTTCTCGCTGCTGTTTGCATCCATTTGTCTGAACCTGAACGGCATTCCGGCGAATCTCCTTTCACTGGGCGCGCTGGACTTCGGCATGGTGGTGGAAGGCGCGGTAGTGATGGTGGAAAACATCATCCGCTATTTGGCGCACCAAAATCAATCAGGCTCCGGGGACCACGCCGGCTTGCCGATCGAGCGCATTCGAAGCGCGGCGCACGAAGTGCAGCGGCCGGTATTCTATTCCATCGCCATCATTATTACGGCCTACGTGCCGATCTTCACGCTACAGCGCGTGGAGGGGCGGCTGTTTAAACCGATGGCCTGGACAGTAGCCTTCGCACTGCTCGGATCGCTGATTTTCTCGATGCTGATCGCGCCGGTGATTTCCAGCCTCACCTTCGGCCGGCGTGTGACGGAATGGCGCAATCCCATCATGACTGGGATCACGAAAGGATATCGCGCCAGCTTGCAATGGGCCATCCGGCTTCGCTGGTTCACGGTGACGGTAGCGGCGGCGGCGCTCGGGGCGTCGGCGTATTTGCTGTTCAGTGGAGTGATCGGGTCGGAATTTCTGCCGCATTTGGACGAAGGCGCGATCTGGGTGCGCGGGACGCTGGCGCCGAGCACGGGGCCGACCGAAGGTGCGCGGGTGATGGATCAAGCTCGCTTGCTCCTGGCTTCGTTTCCGGAAGTGACGCAGGTTATCTCTCAAGTGGGGCGTCCGGACGACGGCACCGATATCGCGGGCTTCTTCAACACCGAATATTTCGTTGATCTGAAGCCGAAGGACCAATGGCGGTCCGTGTTCCGCCAGAACAAGGAGTCGCTTATCGCGTCCATGGATGCGGAGCTGGAAAAGATCCCGGGGGCCTTATGGAATTTTTCCCAGCCGATTGCGGACAACATGGAAGAAGCCGTGAGTGGAGTGAAGGGGCAGTTGGCGATCAAGATTTATGGCGACGACTTGAGAACTCTGGAGGCTAAGGGCGACGAAATCGTAAACGTGATGAAAACCGTTCCCGGAGTCGCGGATCTCGGACTCTTCCGCGTCATCGGCCAGCCCAATCTCGAATTCACGGTGGAGCGCGATCAGGTGGCGCGCTATGGACTGAATGTGGCCGATGTTCAGGACGCGATCGAGACGGCGGTAGGCGGAAAGGCCGTCAGCCAGGTCTTGGAGGGCGAGCAGCGCTACGACGTTGTGGTGCGCTATCAAACGGCCTATCGGAATACGAAGGAGGCCATCGAGAACATCCGGTTGCTCGCGCCCTCGGGCGAGCGTGTGTCGCTGGCGCAGTTGTGCACCATCCGAGTCCTGGACGGCGCGTCGGAGATTTACCGTGAAGGAAACTCCCGTTATGTCGCCATCAAGTACAGCGTACCGGTGCGCGACTTGGGGAGCACGGTGGAAGAAGCCATCAACAAGGTGGACCAGCGGGTGAAGCTGCCCGTGGGCTATCACATCGATTGGGCGGGAGAGTACGAGAGCCAGAAGCGATCCTCGCGGCGGCTGCTAATCGTCCTGCCGCTGACCATTCTGGTCATTTGCATGATCCTGTACACGATGTTCAAGTCGTTCAAGTGGGTGCTGCTGATTTTGGGCAATGTCGCGATGGCGCCCATCGGTGGCTTGCTGGCGTTGCTCATCACCGGCACGCACTTCAGCGTCTCCTCAGGCGTCGGATTCCTGGCGCTGTTCGGAGTGGCGGTGCAGACCGGCGTCATCATGCTGGAGTACATCAATCAATTGCGCGCGCGCGGGCACACCATCCAGGACGCGGCGGTGGAAGGATCGGTACTCCGCCTGCGGCCCATCATGATGACCATGCTGGTGGCCAGCGTGGGCCTGCTGCCGGCGGCGCTGTCGCGCGGCATCGGATCGGATTCGCAACGGCCCTTTGCAATCGTGATCGTGGGCGGTTTGATCGCGGCGTTGATCCTGGGCGTCTACCTTTTGCCGACGCTGTATGTTTGGGCCGCGGGGGACAATGACGTGCTGGCGCCGCCGGACGCGCATCTCAAGGAGTCTCAGGTAAGAGATGACTAAAGCGGACGTCTGCGCCAAGATCCAGAGCGTGGGTCTGATTCCGGGAGTTCGCGTGTCCACGCCGGAGGACGCCAGGCTCGCGGCCGAAGCGGTGTCGCGGGGCGGCATACCCATCGTGGAACTCACCATGACCGTGCCTAAGGCCGCTGAGCTGATTACAGATCTGCTGAAAAAGCATCCGCACATGGTGGTGGGCGCGGGCACGGTTCTGGATATCGAAACCGCGCGCGAGTGCCTGGACGCCGGAGCGAGATTCATCACCAGTCCTGGGCTGGACCTGCTAACGGTGGAGTTCGTGGCGAAGCAAGGTGTTGCGGTTTTGCCAGGTGCGTTAACTCCGAGTGAGGTGATGGCGGCGGTAAAGGCGGGCGCCGATTTCGTCAAGATTTTCCCTTGCGCGCAGGTTGGGGGTCCAGCCTATATTCGCGCCCTGAGAGCGCCGTTTCCCACGGTATCCTTCATCGCCGCGGGAGGGGTAACCCAGCAGAATGCGGGCGACTATATCCTAGCGGGTGTTGCCGCGATAGGCATCGGGGCGCACTTGATCCCGCCACGAGCCATCGAGGCCAGGGAGCCTGAGTGGATTGTGGAACTGGCGCGCAGGTTTTCCCACATTGTCCGCCAAATGCGAGCCGAAATGGTTCCAATTGATTGACAGCTGCTGGTTTTAACTCGCCTAGCCTAACTGGCGTTCGGATTGCTAATAGGGGATCGAAGCATGAAGACCGTCCAGTTGGCCATACGCGATTCCGAGCATGCTTATTCCCTGCGTGATCTGCTTTTGGGGGACGGCGTACATCAAGTTCACTTGGTGGAGCGCCCAAATCTGGCTATCGCGGGCGTGATTGTAGTGGACATAGACCATCTGGAGAAATCCGGCGCGCTGGCTGGCGGGAGGGATCGCCTGGTGGTCATGGCATCCAAAGCCAGCGCCGATCTGGCCAGGGTCTGGAAGGCTGGCATTCGGCACGTCGTGTTCCAGGGAGACGCGCCGCGAACGGTTCGAGTGTCCGTTCTGGCGACTGAGCTGACCTTGATGCAGCTCGGCGGGATAGTTTGAGATAAATCGGCTGACTGAAGCACTTCCTGGCCGTGAACATCACTCTCAGCCGTCTTATCTTCCTTTTTGGGTTCGTTTCAATTGGATCTCTGGCGTCAGCGAGTCCGGTCGATTGCGCGGGCCCGGGCCTCTATCAGGTTGCCTTCTCAGATGTGACCGCGCTCGCGCCCGGGACCTGTTCGGTGATCGGATCCGGCTTAATTTTCAGCGACTTTGGGGTCAGCTCCACATCCGCCCCCACCCCGACCATTGGCATAGGCAGTCCGAACGATGGGACCGGCCTGGTTGGCGGGGACACCAATCTCGAGTTTCAGCTCAGCAATGGAAATAGTGGTTTAGATGATACTTTCCTGACTTACGAGGTTACGGGGCCGATTCTTGGCCTTGACCTGAATTTCACAGCTTCGCCGCAAGCCGAAGTAGGTTCAGCAACCATCACCGAAGTCGCATGCAGTATTGCGTTCGTCGGCAATGCCTGCTCAGGGACAACATATGCGAATTTTAGCGCTACCTCTATCTGTGTGAGCGCGGTGTGTACCGAGGCTAGCAACGCAGAGCTTCTGATTGGAGGGGCCGAGAGCACGGTGTACGTCCACAACGATATCGCGCTCGGCGGCGCCAACGTAACGGAGTTTGAGAATAGCCACTTTGCTTCCGTCGCGGCTGTACCCGAACCGGCCTTCGCGGTCCTGATGGCTGGGGCTCTCCTCGGTCTTGGCCTATTCCGCCGTCGGTTCCACTTTCGCCGGGAGCCGCCGGTACACAAAAATTGAATAACCCGCCGCAAGCAACATTCCCGGAATCCACCAAGCCAGACCAATATAGAGCCCGTGAGGCGCAGCCGATGCGTTGAAGATGGTCAGGCCGGCTTCCGGTGCGACATTGGAAGGAAGCACGTACGGAAAAACGCCGAAGGCGGCGCTGGTGAGCATTCCGGCCAAGTAGAGACAGGAGCAAAGGAAGGCGGCGGGATCGCGGCGCCGCGCAGAGAACAATCGCACACCGGCCAGCCCGGCGAGCGCGAGCAGCGGGAAGACATATCCCCAAGGATGCTCGACAAACTGGGCCTCCAAATGTAGCTGCAGGCGGAGGCTGCAGAACGTGATCAGAGCTGAGAAGGCTAGCACACCCCACCAGATCTTCGCGCCGAAAGCTCGCGCTCTTTGCTGCAAATCGCCTTCAACCCTGGATGCCACCCAGCAGCAACCATGCAGGGTCAGCGCAATGAAAGCCGCGGCTCCGGCGAGCAAGGTGAACCAATCCACGATGCCGGGCGCGCGGCCGGGTCGAAAATTGGTCCACAGCGGAAGGAAGAAGAATCCGTCCGAATCCAGCGGAACGCCGCGCACGACATTGCCAAGCGCGACGCCGAAGAGAAGGGCCAGCAACGCGCTGGATCCGCCAAAGAGCAGATCCCAAAAGGGCTGCCAGAGCGGACTTTCGATGTGGCTGGGCAACTCGATGGAGATGCCCCGCAGAATCAGCAGCCACAGCACCATCATCAGCGCCAGGTAGAAACCACTGAAGGCCGCCGAACAGAGAGCGGGAAAAGCAAAGTACAACGTGCCTCCGCCGGCGATCAGCCAGACTTCGTTGCCGTCCCAGACTGGACCGATGGACCGCAGAATCTGCTGCCGCTCGCGATCGGTGCACGCGACGAAGAGGTGGACAATGCCGGCGCCCAGATCGAATCCATCCAGAACGACATAGCCGGCGATCATGATCGCGACCAGGCAAAACCAGACGGCGGCGATCATCCTAAAACGCCCCGGGGTTCTGCTCCAAGCGCGATCGCGGCCACGGGCTCCGGCCCGCGTTCGATCTCCTGGTGAATCAAGAAGAGAAACAAAATGCCGAGCACGAGATACAGGCCCATGAATCCGATGAGCGTGAACAGGGCGTTGGCGGCGGAGACGCGCGGAGAAAATCCCTCGGTGGTGCGCATCAGTCCATAGATCACCCAGGGTTGGCGGCCCAACTCCGCGGTCATCCAGCCGGCTGTGGTGGCGATGTAAGGAAAAGGTAGAGCCAGCAGCAGGGCCCACAGCAACGTCCAGCTGGTGTAGAGACGTCCACGCCACAGCGACCAGATCGACGACAGCATCAGCACAATCAGCAAAGTTCCGATGCCGACCATGATGTGGTAGCTGTAATAAAGCAGCGGGATGTTGTCGGGCCAAAGATCGCGTGAGAAGCTTTTCAGTCCTCTCACTTCCGCGCTCCAGCGTCGATAAGTGAGGAAACTCAGAGCGTTCGGCACTAGAAGCGGATTATCCAGCTTCATGGTGTCGGTATCCGGCTGGCCGAGGATGGCGATGGGCGCACCGGCGACTGAATCGAAGAGCCCCTCCATAGCCGCGAGTGTCACAGGTTGCTGATCGGCCACCATGCGTCCCTGGCCGTCGCCGGTTGGAAAGACCATCGCGACCACCGCAATCGCTCCGGCGACGACGCCGGTTCGCAGAAAAATGCGAGCGTGGTCCACGCACCTGCCCGTGAGCTGATAGTACGCACCGACCGATGCCATCACAAAGCTGGCTGTGACCACCGCGGCGATCATGTTATGCAGGTATTGCCACAGAATCCACGGGTTGAGAATCAAACCCCAGAAGCTGTCGAGCATAATCTGATTGTGGGCGCCGATTTTGTATCCGGTAGGATGCTGCATCCAGGCATCCGTGGCGATAATGAAGAAACCGGAGAGCCAGGAACCGAGGAACACCAGGAATGCGGTCGCCCAATGCAGCTTCGGGCTTAGGCGTTTCTCGCCGTAGACGAAAAGCCCGAGAAAGGTGGATTCCAGGAAGAACGAGAACACTCCTTCCATGGCCAGCGTCTGTCCGATGACACCACCGGCGTCCTTGGAAAAACGCGCCCAGTTCGTTCCGAACTGAAACTCCATGGGGATGCCGGTGACCACGCCTATCGCGAAGTTGATGGCGAAAATCCTGACCCAAAATCGGGCGGCCTGAGCGTAAGCTGGATTCCCGGTTCTGAGCGCGATCGTTTTCAAGATGACGATCAGCAGCGCCAGCCCCATCGTGAGCTGGGGAAACAGATAGTGAAATGTCACCGTGAATGCAAAATGCAATCGGTGCACTGCAAGGGCCGAGTCCATAGGCCTCCCCCTAGCAGGAATGATACCAATCGAAGACTACGCGACGGCCAACTGCTCTGGGCGATAAGTCGAAAACAGCGCGTCTTGAACCGGAACCTCGGAGCGGAACTCGGCTAGCTCCTCGGGAAATCGTTCGATCAGCGTTGCGGGCGCGAGACGGCGATCGTCACCGAGCATTTGGCCCAGCTCGAGCGCGTTGACTGCCGATTTCCCGCCCGCGTCATTGTTCGCGAAAACGAATGTTGTAGCGGCATGCTGTTGGATTCGATCGATGCGGTTCTTCCATTCGAGCAGCTCCTTGGCCGAGTAGAGGTAGTCGTGCGCGGCCTGCGGAGTAGCGGCGCGGTTGAACTCGCGCTGCCAGTATTGCGGATTGCGTCCATGCAGGCGCACATATCCAATGCGCGAGGTGAGGAGCGCCGAAGGCGGCATGGCTTTGGTGTACGGCGCTTGATCGATATTCACAAACCCGACGTGATAATCGATCAACGTTCCGAGGGCTTCCTCGTGTTTCCAACTGGAGTGCCGCATCTCGGCCACCAGCGGAAACTCATGAAAGGCGCGCCGCAGCGCGATCACGAACTGGCGATTCTCTTCGGTGTAGCGGAAGGCCCAGGGAAACTGCATGAGCACACAGCCGAGTTTCCGCGCGCGCTGGAACGGCCAGAGTCCCTCTTTGAACTGCGCGACTTCCGCGGGGGCGAGCGACCGCTCATGAGTGAATCGACGGCCCAGCTTCACGGTAAAGAGAAACTTCGGGTTGCGCGCGACTTTCCTTTCCCAAACGGTGGCCAGCTCCGGACGAAGGGGTTGATAGAAGCTGGTGTTGATCTCGACCGCGTCAAAATATTTCGACAGATCTTCCAGCGCGTGAAAGCCGCGAGGCTTCAACTTAGGATAGACAATGCCGTTCCAGTGAGAGTACGACCATCCAGAAGGGCCGCAATAAAGTGTTCGGGGGAGGGACATAAGGCACTTCATTCTCCTTTTCTTCGCTTACTAGTATACGGGAACAAAAGGCGAAAAACAAGGGGGTCTTGGCGATGCTCTATAGCAGCTGGGATGGCTCGAAAGAGCTAGGCTCGAAAGGCACTTTTGGACAAAAAATCTTGATGCGACGGGTAACTTCACAGGACCTCGGAACGTTCTATATTCAAATCCCCGTTACGACGGCGGACGCTTTCACCCTATCACCCCAAAAAAGCGTCCGCCATTTCAATTTCAGTCCGAACGGCGCAACGGTCCTCGATCGTTGATATCATTGCCGGATTGAAAGCCTTCTCAAACGGGGTTCGTCTTCTGGCGGTCACTTGCACCATTGGGATTTGTGCCGCCGCTCAGGGTTCTGTTTCCGCCTGTGTATCCCAACCACGTGGTGATTTACGTTTCCGCGGAGACATACGACGCGCTGAAAGCGTCTCCACTCATTCGCAATCAGTTTAGTGACTTTCATGAGGCTACGATCCATACGGAGGGTGGCTCGATCAACTATACCGGTCTTTACTTAAGTGGCGTGAACACATATCTGGAGATCTTTGCCACTGGGCTTAGCGAGCTCTCGCACAAAGTGGAGCCGCCAGGGCGAATTTTCTTTGGAATGTGGATCGACCACCGAAAGCAACTCCCCGCTATACATGAACGGCTTCCGATGGTCGAGATGGGCACCATGAGAGATGCTCAAAACCAGCCGTGGTACGACTACATTGGGGATGACCCCGCGAAAACAGAGGGTGTAAACAGTTTTGTTTTTGGTTTCTATCCCGACGGCATTGTGCGATCCGCCGCGATCCGAGTTTCGCCCTATCGAAAGGACCGACTCCTTCACGATATTGTTGCTTGTACAGTGACTGTCGGGCCAGTGGAGAGCGATGCCCTAATCCGGAATTTTCGGGCTTACGGATATGCAATTCGCGACGAGGGTCAACGCATCGTTGCGAACGGACCTGAATTCGCGTTGACCATACTACCGACAAAGCCCGGAGAACGGCGGTCGGCGTCCATCGAAATGACTATGAACCACAAAAACACTGGGAAAGAGAGCTATCGAATGGGAGACTCAGAACTGCGCTTCCAAGGTAGAAGAGCAACCCTGGCTTTAACCTTTCCACAGGGTAAGTAACAAATGAAAATATCGACGCCACCAGGACGCCAGTTGAACGCCGCGGGCCAAGATCCAAACTATTCCCCTGAGATTCCCTCGAACAGCGGCGTGCTGAGATAGCGCTCGCCGGAGTCCGGCAGCACAACTACGAAGGTCTTTCCCTTCATTTCCGGTTCGCGCGCGATGCGCACGGCCGCAGCCACTGCGGCGCCACTGGACATTCCCGAGAGAATTCCCTCCTCGCGAGCCAATCGCCTCGCCATCTCCATGGATTCTTCATTGGTTACCAGCTCCACGCGATCCACTACAGTCAAATCCAAGTTCCCGGGAATGAAACCAGCGCCGATTCCTTGAATCTTGTGCGGGCCCGGCTGCAGAGTTTGCCCTCGCAAAGTTTGCGTGATAACCGGGCTTCCGACCGGCTCCACGGCGACCGCAATAAACTTCTTATTCTTCTGAACCGTCTTCAAAAAGCGTGACACGCCAGTGATGGTTCCACCGGTTCCGACACCGCTCACCAACACATCGATTGCGCCTTGGCTGTCTTCCCAGATCTCAGGGCCCGTGGTCTTGAAATGGATTTCAGGGTTCGCGGGATTCTGGAACTGCTGCAGCAATACATAATGACTGGGATCTGAGGCGACCATCTCCTCCGCTTTCGCGATGGAAGCCTGCATGCCCGCCGCGCCTTCGGTCAGGATCAAATTCGCGCCGAACGCGCGCAAGACCTTTTGACGCTCCACCGACATGGTCTCCGGCATGATGAGCGTGATGGGATAGCCGCGGGCGGCCGCGACGAAGGCCAGCGCAATCCCGGTGTTGCCGCTGGTAGGCTCAATCAGTTCTTTGCCGGGACCCAGCAAGCCGCGCTTCTCCGCATCCCAGATCATGGATGCGCCGATCCGATCCTTTACCGAATAGGCCGGATTCCGCCCTTCGATCTTGGCCAAAATAGTGGCCGGGGCGCCGTTGCCGACGCGATTGAGCTTCACCAGCGGCGTCCGGCCGATGCTTAGCGAATTGTCCTGATAGAACATCAGATCTCCCAGTTTGGTACGTAGTGAGACTGCTGGTCGCGCCAGTTGCGAACCAACTCGGCGAAAGTGGTCTGGTCGATTACGTCGGAGACAGCTTGATCGACGCGCTTCCAGGTTTCGCCGAATGGATCGGCGGTATTTTGTTTGCGCGCGGGCTTGCTGCTCTTGGAGCCCTCCACGTACCGCATCACTTGTCCCACGGTAATAGCCTCGGGCGTTCGGGACAGCAGATAACCGCCTTCGGCGCCGCGGCGCGACTCGACGAATCCGCCCTGTTTCAGCCCGGCCAGGATCAGCTCCAGGAACTTCTGCGGGATCTTTTGGCGCCTGGCGATGTCGGCGATTTTGATTGGCTCGCCGGCCCTCTGTAGGGCCAGATCGAAGATCGCATGCAGGGCGTACTCGCCCTTGACGGAGATGTTCATGGGCGCGGTTTCAATCTCCTGTGGCCAACTAGAGATTGTACCGGGTGGCCGCCGGTCCGCGCTAGGGGCTCATCGTTGTGAAAGAATGATTTGCACGGGGTTAAACTATGAAAAGCAAATTAATTGGCTTGCTGTTGGTATTGCCTTTGGTTGGCGCGGAGCCGGCTGGATATAAATACTGGAGCGCGGCGGCATTGAAGAGCCTGGCCAAGCCGTTGCCGAACAAGTCCGACTCCAAAACTTCTTCCGAAAACATGGGCAACTTCGGCGTCGATCACGCCCTGACTGTGCACCGCGAAGGCTCAGGGGTGGCGGAGCTGCACGAGAAGGACTCGGACTTGATGGTGATAATTTCGGGAAACGCGGAACTCGTGGTAGGCGGAACAATACCCGGCGCGAAAACGACGGCTGCGGCCGAGGTGCGCGGGCCTTCCATCGAAGGAGGCGTGCGCCAGAAGCTCTCGCCCGGCGACATTGTTCACATTCCACCCAAGACGCCGCACCAGCTGCTGCTCGACCCGGGCGCGCAGGTCACGTATTTCACACTGAAGGTGAAAGAGTAGGGGCGCACCCACTGCGCGTGAATCATCCGCGATGTACCGCTTCCTGCGAAATCTGGCACGGCCAACGCTCCAACGGCTGTTCATCTTAAGGGCGGGCCCTTCGGTCGCTCGTCTTTGCGACGCACCTGACAACGTACTGCAGCGTTCAGGAACTGTCCTGAGAAAAACGTTACACGGCTCCTTGAGCCCCGACGAGTCGGCGAGCATAAGGCGCATAGAGGATCTGAGGCGGCGATTATGTTGTTCCTCCGACCCACTCGTGAAAACGGACTACGGAGCAGGTAGTGCGAGCCTGACACAAGCCAGCACGGTTGGCGAGACTTGCAAGACGGCCAGCAAGCCATATTTTTGGTCGCTGCTGCTTTTTAATTTAATAAGGGAGTTCAAGCCTTCCTCGTGTGTGGAGCTGGGAACATGCCTCGGCATCTCAGCCTCGTTTCAAGCTACCGCCTTGAAGTTCAACGGGCGAGGACACCTGACTACGCTAGAGGGCGCCGAGTCGTTAGCCTCACGGGCTCGAGATCACCTTTCCGAGCTGGCACTTGATAACGTCAGCGTGGTGACCGGTAGATTTCAAGATACCCTGAACGGCGTTCTGCTTAGCGAAAAGACTGTCGACTACGCATTTATCGACGGGCATCACGACGAGCGGGCAACCCTGCAGTATTTTTGCCAGCTTCTGCCATTTCTCGCGCCCAGCGCACTGCTCGTGTTTGACGATATATCCTGGACGCCCGGGATGCGAAGAGCGTGGACCAATATAATCGCCAACAGTCAGGTAAAAGTGTCAATCGACCTAGGGAGCATGGGCATCTGCGCTTCTCTCCTGACGCGGGAGAGCCGAAGCACTTGAAGATTCCCCTGCTCTAGGCCTTTACTCTTTCCAAAACAGCTCGGCGTCCGAGCGGCGCACGTAATTTGCATCGATCTCGGCGGAGTCGCTCGAACGGCCGAGTGTGAATTCGTCCCACGCGATGTGGCCGATGACAGCGGCGAGCGCGCGCGGCGAATCGATGGATGAGATCAGTTCATAGGCGTGTGGCAACGTCGCGAGCCACGTCGTCGAACCTCGTCACCACTTCCGGCATCACCAGTTCGAGCTGGCTGTTATAAACCGCGCCATAAATTTCGCCCCGGCGCGCGTCGATCACGGTGGCGCGTAGCGGCGCCGTTCCAAACGCCGCCAGCGCCCGCAAATTCGACACCGCGACCATGCGTTTGCCCGTAGCCTCGGCGAGTCCTTTAGCAGCCGCCAGTCCCACCCGCACGCCGGTGAACGAACCTGGGCCCGACGCCGCGGCGAAGCACTCCATTTGATGCACCGTGGTCCCGCTGCCGTTCAAGCAGCTCCTGGATGTGGCCGAACAGCACATGGCCGAAGCCTTCGGGCGCATGCAGCGCGATTTCTTCCACCACGACGTTGGCCTCGGTCAGCGCGATACTGCCAAACTCAGAGGTGGTATCGATGGAAAGAATCACTTGTTTAATTGGTAGACGCGGTCCACCTGGTACGCTTTGCCGTGCGCGTTGAGCGCCGTCACGTGAAGGCTCAGAACCGCCGGGAAATTTTCGGCGATCGATGCCGGAACAACAAAGCTGCCGGGCGATCCGGTGCCCAGCACGCGAAAGCCGTGGCCATCGGCGACCACTTCCGCCGGTCCAGAGAAACAGCATGGCTGCGCGTGGCGCGTGTTTCGCGCGTCAGCTTCACGGAAAATTGCACCGGCTGGCCTGCTTCGAGCGTGTTTCCAGAGGGCGCGGCGATTTCGAACGGGGTTTTCTTCGCATCGGTCTCGATTTCCTGCACCGGCACCGGCCGCGACTCGAATTTGTAAGACTTCAGCATCCCTTCCTTGTGGCCCTCGCGCCCGACCATGCAGCACCCAGGGATGGCTCGCATCGGGAGCCTCTGCGGTGAAGTGCTCGCCTTTGTACTTCTTTTCTTCGCGCGATTCTCCGCTGGCAGGGATCCAGCCATTGAACATCGTAGCCGTGATTCTCCACGGTTATTTCGACCGGCCCGGCGGGATGCTCAATGTAATTCACATACTCGACGTCTTCCAGCGCGATCGGCGCGCGCGCCATCCACATCGAAGTAAGGCTCTAACTCCCAGTGCCGCGTGTCCGACATGAAATCGAACCAATACTTGGCGCATATTCGCATCTGCTGCCGCGAAACTCCGGATACTCGCCGTCCATCGTGGCGTTCCACAGATGCCCGGCGTCGGTAATTCCGACAAACGGGACTTGATAGAACTGGTGCTCTACCGAACCGACGGTATCGTTGTTCGACCCTCAATGATGTAATCCATCCAGCCATCGCCGAGCAGGGGCGACGAGGTCACCTTGGCGTTGGACGATCGGGGATGCTGATACGGATCCAGCTTCTTCAGATTCGAGGCCCAGTTCCTTCAGCAGCGCGCGGCCATCCGGATGATCTTCAAATTCCTGCAGGCCCTGCCAAGTGACGTTGAACGCGAGCGTAACGCGCCACGACGTAGCGAATGAATCGCTCACGCGCCTCGCGATCCGGGAATTGCGCGAGGATGGTTTCCGGATCCGCCGCCAGCATCAGATCGGTTGTGATGCCGCGCTTGTGAATTTCCGCGATGCGCCGGTCGAGTTCGTCGAAATAGGCCGGATTGGGCCGGTCCGGACCAAGATAGACCAGCGAACGATCATCGAGCCCCCCCAGAATCGACCCACGAAAATGAGTGAATTTGTTTTCGGCGGCGGTCGCGAGCTCCTGCTGAAATTCGGCGTCACTCTCGAACGCGAAGCGGTCCGCGATATAGCCCATCCACAAGTGCGGGCTTGCATGTTGCCGATCACCACTTGTTGGTTGTCGGTGGCCCAATGATGCACGTTGGCGACGATGACGAACCCGAGCGCATCCGAAACAGCAGCGGTGCTGAACATGCCTTGCTGGCCGTCAAACGACGGAACGTTGCTCGTGACCTTATACGTCCACGGCCCCGACTTCAGTGGGAGTAAATCGGACGATCATCTTGCCACCGCCATCCCAGAACGCAGGCATCGCGTAGGTTCGGAAGCGCGGCGAGCGGAACTCGATTCGCAGCGTGACAGAAGCGTAAGGATTAGGGTGCGCGGCAAGATCGGCCGGCGTCAATTCGAACGCCAGCTCGCATGGCGAATAGGCGGGCGTTCCCTCGCAAGGCGTCCCGGCGACGGCGGAGGTAGCAAAGGCAAGCAAGAGCAGCGGCAGCAACGCCAACATCAACATTCAGCGTAACGCATGTGTGCACCATATCGCGCCGCAATTGCATCTAACTTGCTTAAAGGCCTCAGGGAGGGCTCCAATGGACGGTGCATCGTGTGGTGATCCTAGGCGGAGGATTTGGCGGGCTGTACGCTGCCAAGGCCTTGAAGAAGGCCCCGGTGCAAGTTACGCTGCTGGATCGTCGCAACTTCCATTTGTTCCAGCCGCTGCTCTATCAAGTCGCGACCGGTTCGCTGTCACCAGGTGAAATCGCGTCGCCGCTACGCTCGGTGTTGCGGCGTCAGAAGAATACACAAGTGTTGCTGGGTACGGCGGTCGATCTGGATGCCCAGGGCCATCGCCTGATTCTGGACGGCGGCCGAGCGGTGGAATACGATTCGCTGATCGTCGCCACCGGCTCGGCCGATTCCTATTTCGGACACGACGACTGGCGGCGCAACGCGCCCGGCTTGAAAAGTATTGAAGAAGCCACCGAGATTCGCCATAAGATTCTTGTACGCGTTCGAGGCGGCGGAGCGCGAGCATGATCCCGAGAAGCAGCGCGCATGGCTAACGTTCGTGATCGTGGGCGGCGGGACTACCGGCGTTGAGGTCGCGGGCGCGCTGGCTGAGATTGCGCACGACACAGTCCGGCACGACTTTCGGGCGATCCATCCGCAAGACGCGCGCATCTTTCTGCTGGAAGGCGGGCCTCGCATTCTGCCGAGCTATCCCGAAGATCTTTCCGCGAAGGCTGAAGCGTCGCTGGTTCGGCTGAAGGTGACGCCGCGAACCGGAGTGTTCGTCACGGGCGTCGATGACGTGCGGTGTGCGGTGAAGACGCCCAACGGCGACGAGCGAATCGCCGCGCGCACGGTGATTTGGGCAGCCGGCGTGAAGCCTTCACCCTTTGGCGAGGTGTTGGAGCAGCGCGCCAATGCGCCGCGCGCCAAAAAGGGGCAAGTGATGGTCAACACGCGATTGCACCGTGCCCGGGACATCCGGAGATCTTCGTGATTGGCGACCTGGCTCACTTCGAGCAAAACGGGAAACCGCTGCCGGGCGTGGCACAGGTCGCCATGCAGCAAGGAGCCTACGCCGCGAAATTGATCGGCGAACGAGTGCGCGGCCGGACGCTTCGCGCCCTTCCACTACTTCGACAAAGGAAACCTCGCTGTGATCGGACGTGCGTCGGCGGTGGCACAGATCGGATCGCTCCACATGTCCGGCCTGCTGGCGTGGCTGGTGTGGCTGTTTGTCCACTTGATGTATCTGGTTGAATTCTCCAATCGCGTGCTGGTGTTCGTTCAGTGGGGTTTTCTTTATTTGACATTCAATCGCGGAGCGCGCTTGATCACGGGATCCGACGCGGAAGCGCTGGCAGGCAGCGGCGTGATGGCGAGCGTCGAGGTGCAGAAATAAGTATTGCCATCCGCAAACTGGCTGAGAATCGCAAATTCGCCAGTGGTGCCTTCCGGAATCCGCACATTGACCTGGTACATGCCGCCCACTTCAAGCGGTGCGGGCCCCGCGTACAACAACTCAGCCGGCGGTATGGCCAGGGCATCAGAGCCGGCATTCGCAAAAGCTATCTGAATCGAATTTACTAAAGCTGGCAGAGGAAACTGCACCATCGCGCCGTCGGCGAGAACCGGCGAAATGGCGCCCAAGCCGGTCACATATAAAGTAACGATGGAGCCGACCTTCGCGGGGTTGGTGTTCGAGTTTAAGGTTCCGTCTTGATTCACGGCAATCGCGCTATCTTGCCCCGTAATGAATACTCCAGGCGCGGCTCCGCCAACCGATGGCGTCTCGCACTGCTGGCTCCCGTTATAAAGCACGCACATCTCGGTGGTCGATTTGCCCGCCAACTCCCAAGGCGTGATCGCATTGATCTGCGTATCCTTGACATAGAGGAGCGGCGCAGGCGTGCCGTCGAAAGTCACCTGGACTCCGGCCAGCATGGTCGCGACGCTGTCACTTGGTCCCAACTTCCAGGACTGCGCAGTGGCCGGCCCCAGGCCGCTTCCGAAGATGCTGACGATCTCACCTGGCGCGATGCTGCCGGGCAAAAATGAGGCAGCATTCACGATGCAACCGAGGCCCGCGGGAGGCAGCGGATCCAGATCGGGACCAAACTTCAGCACTCCGACGCTGGTCCCGTCCTCTGTAGAGATGGCCAGCAATCCGCTGTTGGGCTGTGTCGAGAGAATAGAACCGCCGGCGGCCGGAGCATCCACCAATTCGGCCGGGAAAAAAGTGGACTGGAGAACTTTGCCCTCCGCTGCCAGCCGGACCATATAATTGCCCGGACCGCTGGCCGGATACGGTTCGTTCAACGCCGGGCATGGCTCGAGGGAAGAATGCTGCGGGAACGCATACGAAGAGGCATTCCCCATCATGGTTAGAACCCCGGTGCTATCGACAGTCGCTCCCAGGACGTTCCCAATCGCCCCCGCCAGCACGATTTCATATGCCATGGCCGTGCCGTCCGGCGTATACTTGCGGACATAAAGATCCCCTGAGCTTAGTGTTGAAGAAAAATTTGTTCCAGAGACATAGGCCGCTCCCGACTGGTCCACGGTGAGGACCTGGGGAGTATCTCCCGCACGTCCATACGACGCCCAAAGGATCTTCGACCCAGTGGAATCCACCTTGGCAATGAACGATTCACTTGGCGTAGAAATGGCGCCATGGCCTGTGCCCGGGAAATTCGTGGAGCTGGTTTCGCCCATCACATAAGCGTTTCCGCCCGCGTCCACCGACAGGTTGATTAAGCCTTCCGTTCCGTTTCCACCGAACGCCGCCGCGTAGACCAGCTTCTGTCCGGTGGGATCCAGCTTCAACAAAACCACGTCGCGGCTGCCAAGTGAAAGCGCTCCGGGCGTGGTCACAATCGATTGCATCGAGTCAGTCGCCAAAACGTAAACGTTTCCACCGGCGTCGGCTCCGATAGCGGCAATGCTGATCAGATCCGAATTCAGGTACGTGCAGAATATCGGCGTACCATCGGCGGCCTTCAGCTTGCACGCGAATGTGGGATCTGGGCCAGATGGAATTGAACTATAAGCATTCTGCGTCACCGGAAGTGCGCCTGCAACGCCATTGCCGGCCATTAAGACGTTTCCAGCGCTGTCCGCGGCAATGGCATCGATAGAACTAACGCCACCGATTTGTACGCCGAACAAGAAATCGCCGAAAGGGTTCATCTTGGACACAAAGTTAAAGCCTGCTGAGGTGTCTCCAAAAACTTGGGTTGGAGCGCTGACACTCACCAGACTATTTGCGACCACCAGATCGCCGAGGGAATCGATCGCCAGCGGTCCGGTCAATTCGCCCACCGTTACCGGGTTGGACCATTGGCTAGTGGTGGCCCACGGCCGCCCCGTGCTGAACGTTTGCGCGCCTAAGTTCACAGTCAAGGTAAGGCAAGCCACAACAATCCAACGGAACCAGCCCACAGCAGGCATGTCGTCAGAATATGCACGACAGGGGCCACACTTCACCGCTGACTTTTCGCCGATTCCTTGAGTGGAAGTGTGTCTTAGCGACACGACACAGAAACACTTCCGGCCCAAGCATTCCGGCAGATCGCTATACTGTCCGGATCGCTATACTAAATTGCTTGGCGGCAAAGTCTCCCCCAGAACTCGCCTTAAACACTGAGCAGGCTCCGGTCCCGACCGCCCCAACTCGCGAGGTTTGGCCTCGCATCCTCGCGGCGATTTTCTGCTTCGTTGCGCTGGAAGGTGTTCTCTTTCACACCGGACTGTATTCCTCCATCGTCGAGCCCGATTCAACCACCGGTTCTATGGAGCTGCGGTTGCGCAACGAGATTCGCAGGCCGAAACCCAATCGTAATCAGGTGCTCGCGGTCGGCCATTCCCGCATGGCGCTTCTGCCGCGGATTGTGAATCGGGACCGGCCCGGAACAGGCTACACGTTCGCCAGCATTAGTTTGGGCGGAGCCACGCCGCGCATTTGGTATTACTCGCTACGCGCCGTGGATCCTACAGCCCACACCTACGCGGCGATCGTGATTCCAACCGACGATTTCAACGAGCCCGATAACTACGACTATCAATCGGAGCGCGAAGCAGACCTGCACTACCTTCTGGCGCGGCTGGGGTCGCGGGACTTATTGGAATTTCCGCGCAGCTATCAAGACAGGGAGCTTCAGTGGGTGGCGTTTCGTGGAATTATCCTCAAGGGCTTGGTATATAAACGCGATTTTCAGGAGTTTCTGAATCACCCCTTGCAGCGGATCGCCAAGGTGCGATACGACGACAGCAATTCGGCCGGCTGGAATTACGCCTACAGCGGCATCGACGATAGCCTCGCGGGCCTGCGTATCGATTGGCAGCATAAGACCATGCAGTTTCCGGATCGCGTTCCCGAAGACCAGCGCAAGCAGATCGAGGACCTTCTGTTTCCAACCCTGCCACCCGACCAAGGCCGCGAAACCGCCTATCTGCGGTATTGGTACGGCAAGATCATCCAGTATTACCGCGGGTCCGGCACTAAGCTCATTTTCATGCGAGTGCCGCGCGCTCCAACTTCCCCGCCCGATCCCGCGCCCAAGCTAAACAGCGCCATCCGCCAGATCGCTTCCCAATTGGACGTGATCCTGCTGGACGAACATTTGTTCGATCAACTGGAACGTCCCGACTATTTCTGGGATGCCTGGCACTTGAACGGCGCTGGGATGAACGCTTTCTCGCGCCTGCTTGCCACCGAAGTGCGCCGTGTGCTGGGGCCGCCGAAATCTTAGCCGATGCTGTTCAACACGCCCCAATTCTTCGCGTGCCTCGCCATTGTCCTGATCCTCTTCTATACGGCGCCGCGCGCCTGGCGGAAATATATTCTTCTCGCGGCCAGCTATTTCTTTTACATGAGCTTCATTCCGAAGTTCATCCTACTGCTGCTCTCGCTGACCGCCATCGACTACACCGCGGCGCGCTGGATCGCCCGAACGCGCTCGCCGCACTCACGCAAAGCCGCGCTGGTGATCAGTCTGTGCGCCAATCTCGGGCTGCTCGGCTTCTTCAAGTACTACAATTTCTTCGCCGCCAACATCGCGCATTTATTTCACAAGCCTTCGGACGCCTTTGCACTGAGTATCATTCTTCCGCTCGGCATCAGCTTTCACACCTTCCAAAGCATGTCCTACGTGATCGATGTCTATCGCAACGAGCAGGAGCCGATCACCAATCCAATCGATTACGCGCTGTTCATTTCGTTTTTTCCGCAGCTGGTGGCCGGCCCCATCGTGCGCGCGCGCGAGTTTTTCGGTGACTTATATCATTGGAAGCGCCCGACGCCGGATGACGTCTTGCGCGGCCTGCTGCTATTGCTGCTGGGCCTGGCCAAGAAGATGGTGATGGCCGACCAGTTCGCGCAAATTGCCAACAGCTACTTTCAGAACATCGCCAAACATCCGGGCATGGTGCCGGCCTGGTCGGCCGTGATTGCCTTCGGCATCCAAATTTATTTTGATTTTTCCGGCTACACCGATATGGCCATCGGCATGGCCAAGCTGCTGGGCTTCCACTTCCCGGTAAATTTCAGGCGGCCGTATCTGGCCCGCAGCATCACCGATTTCTGGCATCGCTGGCACATCTCGCTGTCGCGCTGGCTGCGCGATTATCTGTACATCCCGCTAGGCGGCAATCGCCACGGCCGGCTTCAAACTTATCGCAACCTAATGCTCACCATGCTGCTGGGCGGCATGTGGCACGGAGCCAGCTGGAACTTTCTCGTTTGGGGCGGGTATCATGGCGCGCTATTGAGCTTTGAAAGAATGTTCCGGCGTGGGAATGCGCCCGAAAGCGGCTCTTGGACGGTGCTGTACCCGGTGCAAGCCGTGATCACCTTCGGCCTGGTCATGATCGGCTGGGTATTCTTTCGCGCGGCAAACTTTCACGACAGCATCTACATCTTGCACCAGATGTTTTTCGTCCCGCATGGACCCCAAATCATCCCCCAGTGGCTGAAGTATCTGGCGCTGTTCACGCTGCTGCTGGCGCTGTTCGAGGAAAAGAGGGAGTGGTTCGAGGAAATCGCGCTGGGCCCGGCCTGGGCCTATGGCGCGGTCTGCGCGATCCTGCTGCTCTCGGTGGAACTCATCGGATACACCGACGCCGCCGTGCCGTTCGTCTACTTTCAGTTTTGAGCGCTGTTAGAATCAGGCGCCCGCGGCTGCTAAAATCAGGTGGTGTCGAGCTTCCACGTCCATAATTTCGGATGCCGGGCGTCGCAAGCGGATGGCGCGGCGCTCGAATCGGCGCTGTTGGCCCAAGGGCTGACCGCCGCTGCGAATACGTCCGAAGCCCAACTGGTAGTGCTGAACACTTGCACCGTCACCGCCGCGGCCGATGAAGACGTGCGCAAGGCCATCCATCGCGTGCATCGCGAAAATCCCGACGCGCGCATTCTGGTCACCGGTTGCTATGCGCAACGCGCGCCCGAGGAGCTGGCGGCATTGCCCGGCGTCGACTGGGTGGTGGGAAATTCGCATAAGGTTCGAATTCCGGAGATTGTGACGGAACGCTATCACGGCCAAATCCACGTCGGCGATATATTCGCCCAGCACGATTTTCTTTCGGCTCCCGTGGAAGATGCCGCAGGCGATCGCACGCGCCCCAATCTCAAAATCCAGGATGGCTGCAACAACCGCTGCTCTTTCTGCATCATTCCATTCGTGCGTGGACGCAGCCGCAGCGCGCCCGCCGATCAAGTGGTCGAACAGGTTCGCAATCTCGCCGCACGCTATTGCGAAGTGGTGCTGAGCGGAATCAATCTCGGCCGCTGGGGGCGCGAGCCGGGCAGCACTATGCGCCTAGTTGATCTTCTCCACCGTCTTTTGGCCGAGACCCCCATCCAGCACCTGCGCCTCAGCTCGATCGAGCCCATGGACTGGAGCGACGATCTGCTCGAACTGGCCGCCTCATCAGCGCGCATCGCCAAGCACGTGCACGCGCCGTTGCAGTCGGGATCGGATAGCGTGCTGCGGCGCATGCATCGCAAATACCGGCCGCGGCATTATGAAGACCGCATCTTGAAGGCCCGCGCCTGGATGCCGGATGCGGCCATTGGCGCTGATGTGATGACCGGTTTTCCCGGCGAGACCGACGCTGAATTCGAAGAGAGCCGTGCGTTCATCGCGAGCCTGCCATTCACCTACCTACACGTGTTCACTTATTCGGAGCGGCCTGGAACACCGGCGGCGTCGGCCGATCAAGTCCCGATGGAAATGCGCCGCGAGCGAAACCGGATCCTGCGGGAGCTGGCAGCGAAGGAGAATCTGGAGTTCCGCAGGCAGATGATTGGGCGAACGCTCTCAGCGGTCACGCTCACGGAAGGTGCGCTATCGGATAATTTTCTGAAGGTGGAGCTCGCCACACCGCGCCCGGCCAATCAATTGCTGGATGTGAAGATCGGCTCAGTCACCGCGACGGGGCTGCGCGAACACAACGCACTCACTGTGCTCTAGCATCCCTTGAGTTTCAGTTTTGTTTGAGCAACTCTTGGATCAGCGGAATGTTCTTCGCGTCCGGCGAAGTCGGAAGCGACTTGATGTAGGCGTAAATGTCCGCCAGTTTCTGGTCCGAAAGAACCTTGGACGAATACGACGGCATGCGCCCGGCATTGCGAACGAAGGCCGTGAAGGCCGCCTGGTTCAGCGGCATGGGAACCAATCGCGCTCCCGCGCCGCCGTGCCCGTCGAAGCTGTGGCAGGAATAGCAGGAGTAGCTCAAGAACAGCTCCTTGCCGTGCTTCGCGTCGGGGGCCGGCGATTGTGCGGACGCGAAGATCGCGAAGAAGGCGAATAAGAATAATCTCTTCATGATTACCTCGGTTGCGTCACCACATCGATCATGGCCGGCTCGCCCTTTTTCACAATTTCAATCCCGCGCTTCAGCGCCGGAACCAGATCGTTGGGATCGGTGATGGGGCCTTCGCCGTGCATGCCGTAGGCTTGCGCCATCTTGGCGTAATCGATATTCGGATCCCACAGCTTGGTTCCGATGTGCGCACGGTCGGCGCCACGATTGTGCAACGTGGCCTGCTCTTCGACGAACATCACTTCCTGATGATAGCCACGGTTGTTGTGCATGATGGTCAGCAGCGGAATGCGATGATGCGCCGCGGTCCACAACACGCCGGGCGCGTAGTTCAGATCGCCATCGGTCTGGATGCTGACCGAAAGGCGCCCATGCTTGCGATTGGCGAGCGCAGCGCCCACGGCAGCCGGTGCACCATAGCCCATTCCGCCCGCGCCTTGGCCACCGATGTACTGATAATGCTTGTCGAAATTCCACAGGCGGCTCGGCCAACTACTGATGAAACCCTGCCAGGAAACCAGCGACCAATCTTCGTTCTTGATCAGCGGCCACAATTCGGCGGACAGACGCGCCAGGCTGATGGGACTGGAATCCCAACCGAACTGCGCTTGCTCCACGCCCTGCTGCCAGGCTTTCTTGTGCGCTTCCGCCAGCTTCGCACCGCGGGCTTCGAACACGCGCTTACGATCTGGAGTGAGCTCCTTCTTGACCTCCTCAATCAGCGCCGGCAATGTCGCTTGAGCATCCGCGCCGATGTCGAGATCGATGTCGGCGTAGTGTCCGAAATCCTGAATGTTGCTCTTGTGAGAAAGCGAAACCGCGGTGATGGCGATGGTTTTCGCGCCGCGCGAGCGGTCGGTGCGAGCCTGCGGCAGGATGTCGGCTACTTCCAAATTCAAGGTCACATCCGGCTGATAGCCCTGCCAGCCTGTGCCGGCCAGCGGGTGACGGCTGGGGAAATTCATGCGCTCCTGGCTATTGACCGGCGCTTGCAGCAGCTCCGCCAATTCCACCAGCAGCGTCATACCTTCGGGCGTGCGCGCCATGCGCTGCGCGGTAATCTGCGGCCGCTCGGCGTTGATCAAAAGCTTCGCGGCTTCGCGAACAGCGGCGATGTCGCCTGAGGGCGGCGTGGTCAGCGTAAGTTTCGGGATGCGGGGCGGCGTGCCCTGAATCGGATCGCCCTGTATCTCGGCATTGCAGACGATCAGGACCGGACCACCGGGCGGCGTCATCGCAATGTTATAGCCACGCACCGCTGTTTCGGCGAAATGTCCGAGCGACAAAGGCTCGTCGTCCCACTTCGTGAAATCGCGGACCAGCGCGCCCAAATCCTGTGCGCTGTGCAGCGACTGTACCCCTGGTGCGCGCCGCGCGCCATCAGAGTGGTTGCCGACCACCATGTAGATGGGCACCCGATCGACGTAGGCGTTGTAGATCGCCATGGACGCGTGCTGCAGCCCGATGTCGCCGTGAATCAGCGCCATCATCGGCGTGCCTTCGATCTTCGCGTAGCCGTGGGCCATCGCGACGGCCGACTCTTCGTGGCAGACCGTCAGAAACTCGGGCATTTTGTTGTCGCCATAATTAATGAGCGACTCGTGCAGCGATTCGTAAGTGGAACCCGGATTGGCCGCCAGATATTCAATGTTGAGCGACTTGATGACGTCCACCATGAAATCGGAGCCGGGATGCTCGATCACGCGGGTAGTTTCGACGGGACGGCCGCCAGTTTCGCGCGCCAGTGCCACTTGCGAGGGCTCGGGCGCCGTGCCGTTAGCGCCGCGATTTTGAGAAGTTTGTGGTGCGGTCTGCTGCGCGGTTTGCTGCGCTTTCGCCAGTTCTGGTGTTGCGACCAATGCCGCGGCGCCGGCTGCCGCGCCCTTCAAAAATCCGCGACGGTCCACCGAAGTCTTCTTGGATTTAGCCATTTTGGTAGTCCTCCCGCCTATTGCGGTAACGCGCAAGTGAAATTCGTTGCGTCGTCCGTGCTGCCTGTTCCTTTATAGCGCGCCACCTGCGGATATGGGCAGAGCGGACGCGTGCGATCCACGGCGCCTTTGTCCGAATGCGACGCGATCATTTGCTCGGGAGCCTTGCCCTGTTCCACCCAGTCCTGGATGGCCTTCATTTTGTCGAAGTCGTTCGGGCCCTCGCCGCCACCACAGTGTCCCATGCCCGGAACCATGAAGAGCCGGACGTCGTCGGATGCCTTTTTCTCGCCGCCCAGATTCTTCACCACGCTCGAGTAGTAATTGATACTGTTCATCGGCGCGATCAACTGGTCGCTCCAACCGTGATACATCAGAAGCTTGCCTTTGTGCGCGAAGAACGGCTTCATGTTCGGATCCATAGCGTCGATGGAACCGTTCTCGGTTTTATCCAGCAGCGCGACGTCGCTATCGAGATTCATCGTCTTCCAGTCCCACTGAGGATTCTTATAGACGATGTAGGCAAAACTATCGGAGGCCACCGAGGCCGCTTGTTTCCCGCCCAAAATACTCCAGCCCAGTTCGCTACCGGGTTCGTAGGTCGGAAAAACTTCCTTGCCGGTGCGCGGATTTTTGGGACCGGCGTAGATGGCCTGCACCGCGGCAACTTGCGCGGGCAGCAGGCAGTTGGGCAAATCCTCGCCCTTGCACTCGATGGACTTCGGATCGAAATGGCATTTCGTGGGTTCGTTCAGCAGACCGTCCTTGACACCGTCCTGGGCATCGCAGGCGGCCAGCACGGCTTTATGCAGGACAGCCAGCTTGGCGGGAGGAAGGAAACTATCGGGCGTTTTGTTCATCTGCTGCGCAACCCAAATGGACCAGACATGCAGATGCGTTTGGTAATTGGCCGGCGCACCGGCGACGATCCCGTCGAAATCCGCGGGAAATTTTTGCGCTTCCTTCAGACCCTGGCGGCCGCCCGTAGAGCAGCCGTTCCAATAGGAATAACGCGGCGCGCTGCCGTAGAAATTCTGGATGATGGCCTTGGAAGCCACCGTCATTTCATGCACCGCTCGATAGGCGAAATCGGTGAGCTTTTCCGGATGCCCCAACGCGAAGCTCGCGCTTCCGCCGGCGTGGCCGGTGTCGGTGCCCGCGGCGGCGAATCCATGTTTCACGGCGTCGGCGAGCGGGCCATAACCCATGGTCCCATTCCAACCGCCGTTGCCGATGGCCTGGAAATCGTTGTTCCAGCCTGATGCCGGAAGCCAGACTTCAACCTTAATGTCGGAGTCCGATGACGGCGTTAGCGTCGCCATTACGCGGCAGAACTCGGGCAAGCTTTTGAACTGACCCGCGTTGCCTGGCCCAGCCGGAGGCCCCGCAGGCGGTGTGAAGGCGCCCGCGGCCACGGTTTGCGCCGAGTTGATCGTCACGTTGGGCAGGCTGAATCTGGAAAGGCTATCGCACGTGGAACCACCTGTCGGCGCGCCAATCAAAGAGGCGGCGGGAAGCAGGAGCGCGGCAATGGAAAATTTCGTCATGGACATTCTCCCCGGCAATTATATACCCGGGCGCTCCTGGCCCATTTGGGGCGGCATGTTATTCTGAAATCGCAATCCAGGCTCCGAACATGCGTTTTCGCGTCACATTCGCTTTTTGTTTTGTGGCGATCCTCTCCGCGTGGGGCGCACTTCGCGCACAGAAGCCTTTCAAAGAATATCCCGCGCTCGAATACGAGGACTTTCCGAAGCCGCCGGACTGGGATCGAAAAGCGGAGTGGGTGCGTGCGCGGCTGCGTTATTCCGATATTTACGGATACCCCCAGCGCTCGTTCATGATGCGCGACGGGCACGAATATCCGGGCTACTGGACCATGGACTATCCGCGTTCGGATCGCCATTTGCTAGCCGGGATCCGGCGCCTCACCCGTATCGATACGCGCTCCATCGAACAAGTGGTGACCTTCGACGGCACCGACGATGTGTACAACTGGCCGGTCCTCTATGGAGTTGAAGTGGGGCATTGGAATTTGACCGACGCTGAAGCGCTTCAAATGCGCGAGTATCTGATGCGCGGCGGATTCTTCATGTGCGACGATTTTCACGGCACGGAAGCCTATCACGGCGTCAGGGAGTGGGACAATTTCACGGCCAGCATGAGCAAGGTCCTTCCGGGGCGGCCGATTGAGGACATTCCGGATAACGATCCGATTTTTCACACCTTGTTCGACTTGCAGGATCGCTTCCAGGTGCCTGGAGCGCAATTTTTCGATAGCCACCTCACGTACGAGGACGGCGAGACGGGGAAGGTGCCGCATTGGCGCTGCATTCGCGACGACAAGGGGCGCATCATCGTCGCCATCTGCCACAACATGGATCTCGGCGATGCGTGGGAGTGGGCCGACGATCCGCGCTACGAAGAGAAGTGGGCGTCGCTGGCGTATCGCATTGCGGCGAATTATTTCGTGTACGATTTAACGCACTAACCTCCGGCATGGGGCGGACGCCCTCGTCCGCGTCGGACCCCCTGGTCCGGCCATGCCAACACACTCAAAAAACGGAAGCCGACGAGGGCGTCGGCCGCGGTCACTGCGCCGAGCAGCCTGGGGGACCGCCCCACAGTGGCTTCTGACTTTAGTTTGAGGCGCTAAAGCCGGTCGGACGAATCCAGAAACTTTCTCTCCAGGTTTCGCCCGCTGGGATGCTCTGCAAACCTTTGAAGAGCCCCTCGTGTGCCAGGTTAAAGCCGTTCGTGAGGCCGGTCATAGGCTCGAAGCACACCACGTCGCGCGTCTTGGGCGCATAGACCACTGCGATCGGAAATTTCGGACCGTACTGCACTGAAATTTTCCTGCCTTGCGCTTCGAGCGAGAACTCGCCGTTGGAATCCACGCCGCCAAACACGTCGTCCAACTCGCGTCCGGCCAGCGGAGCCGGATCGGGCAGATCCATTGGTTTGGTTTCGCCCGTCGGAATCAGTTTGGGCGAGAGCAGGTAGTGCTCGCGCACCGGCAGCCGCACCTTCCACTGGTCGCGCGGCGTTGCGGGAATCTGATACCAGGGATGAAACCCTATCACCAGCGGCATGGAATCGGTCGAGTGATTTTGGATCGCCGTCCGCACCTCCAGAACCCCACCCGCCAGCCGGTGCGTGATCTCGATGGTATGCGCAAATGGAAACTGAGCCATCCACTCCGGATGCTTCCAAAACTCGAGCCTGCTGGTGACCTGGGCGGCCTGATGGTCGGCATGCAACCGTGTCACTTGCCAAGCGGACGCGAACAGCAACAGGCCGTGGATCGGCAGGCCGTTGGGATCGCGACCGAGTGGCACTACGTCCGGATTCAACAGGTAGCGCTTGCCGTTGGCCCAATACGCGTCGCCGTCCAAGCGATTCGCCCAAGGACCCAGAAACGGGATACCGGCTTGCGAGGGCTTCCGCTGCCACTCTGGAAGCGGTGCCGGAGGCGGCATGAGAATCGGCTGATCGTTCACTCGCAGGTCGTACGCGATGTTGCCAATCGACGGACAGATGGAAACTTCGGTCTGGTGCGCATGATCGCCTAGGCGAACGACTTCGATCGAATCCACCATCAGCTTCCGTGCGGAATAAGTTTCAGCCACGATCTCAACATTATCTCTCAAGGACTTTTAATGTTTCGGCGAGGCCCCGAAATCGTAACTCGTATGAACCCGCATCCGTCCCAGGCAGTGAGGAAGAACGAAATGGGAATTCAAGCCAGGATTCAAACCAAGACATACCAGCGGCTCGCCGCTCTTCTGCTAATGGCCGCCTTTGCCGCGGTTGTGTACGCTCAAGCGCCGCCCGCGCCTTACCCGCCGCAACCTTATCCGCCGCAGGGTCAGGCGCCGCCACCGCCGTCCTTCCCACCCCAGGAACTGGATCGATTAGTACAACGAATCGCGTTGTATCCAGATCCGCTGTTGACCCAGGTTTTCGCCGCGGCAACATTTCCCGACCAGGTCCCCGACGCTGCCCGCTGGGCCGATCAGCACCATTACTTGACGGGGGATGCGCTGGCCGCAGCGATTGCGGACGATCATCTGCCCTGGGATCCAAGCGTGCAGGCGCTGCTCCCGTTTCCATCGGTTCTGGACATGATGGCCTCCGATATGGCATGGACCCAAGAACTCGGCAACGCGTTCCTGGCGCAGCAGCCCGATGTGATGGACGCCGTGCAAAGGTTGCGCCACGAAGCCTGGAATTATGGATATCTCCGAACTAATCCGCAGATTATCGTCAACAACGGCCCTTACATCGAGATCGTGCCCGCTAATCCGGCCTACATCGTTCTTCCCTATTACGACCCCTTGGTCGTGTTCGCTGCGCCGCGGCCAGGCTTCGTCGTTGGCAGTGCCATCGGCTTCCGCTTTGGCGTGACTATCGGGCCCGCCTTCCGGCCGTGGGGATGGGGCGTGAATCGTTTTGCATGGAACAACCACGCCGTGTTCATCAACAACGCGCGCTGGGACCGGACCTGGGTGAATCGAAGGACCTACGTGCATCCTTACGCTGAAGTGCGGCGTTACCCCAGCGCTGCGCGAGCCCCCGAACACCACGAGTTGCACGCGCGTAGTGAGCGTGAGCGGCAAGCTGCCCGGGGTGGCCGCGAGCGAGTGGAGGAACACCGCTAACGACACGCTATACTGAGCACGATGCTGCCGCAGTGGGCCAAACTTCTTGTTCCGGCGTTTCTGGTCGGCCAAGCAGTGCTAGTCCACATTTCGGCTGGAACCGAGCATCCACCGGCGCCGCCCGCATTGTCCGATTTTCCAACGCAATTCAATCAATGGACTGAACTGCACGAGGACCCCGTCGATCCGGATGTGGCGAATACGCTTAGAGCCGATCGATTGTTGAGCCGGACATATCAGAGCTCGGCATTCCAGAGCTCAGCGGGCGCGTTGCCGGTGAGCCTGCTGGTGGCCTGGTTCCAATCGCAGCGCGCGGGCGCAAGCCAACCGCATTCGCCCAAGGTGTGTTTGCCCGCGTCCGGTTGGGAGCCTGAAACCACCGGGGAAATGAGCCTGGCGACGGCGGCGGGTCCAATTACAGTGAACCGCTATGTGGTCGCGAATCGCGGCCAGCGCGCGGTGGTTTTGTACTGGTATCAAACTCCGCGCGGCGCGGTTGCGGGCGAGTGGGCGTCCAAGTTCTGGGTGGTCGCGGGCGCGCTCAGAGACCGGAGAACGGATACGGCGCTGGTGCGGCTAGTGGTGGAAAGCAGCCCCGAGGATCGCGCGCGGCAAGACCAGCTTGCGACAGTCGTGGCGGCGGACTTTGCCCGCGGCGTCTATCCATTACTAAGCGCGCGTTTACCGCGCTGACCAGCGCTCGATCGCATCCAAAACTTTAGCCGCGCTTTCTTCCAACGTCTCGCAATCGGTGCGGCACTCCACGTCCGGTGTTAGCGGCTGCTCGTAGGGATCATCCAATCCAGTGACGTTGTGAATCTCGCCTGCCCGCCCACGCCGGTAGATCCCTTTGATATCGCGCTGCTCGCAAACCGCGAGCGGAGCGTGAACCCACACTTCGAGAAAAGCTCCGATGTGTTGGCGCACTTCATCGCGCATTGCCCGGTAGGGAGAGATGGCGGAGACCAGCACGATGGCGCCACTCTCGGTCAATTGCCCGGCCAGCGCTCCAATGCGGCGGATGTTCTCGTCACGATCCTGTTTGCTGAAGCCGAGATCCTTGCTCAGGCGCTGCCGGACCACATCGCCGTCCAACCACTCCACCTTATAACCGCGCGCTTTTAGCGTATCGTGCAGTGATTGGCTGATAGTCGTCTTCCCGGCGGAACTCAGGCCCGTAAACCACACCGTCAGCCCGCGGTGCGTAACTTCACTCGTCGGCATGGCTACCATTCTCGCCGTGTTGGCAGGCGTTTTGCAGGCACTCTCAAACACCCCAGGTTTCTTTGCGAATTTCACCCTCTTTGGTAAAATCGATATAGACTGGCAAATTGATCCGGGCGGGGTCCGATAACAAACCCCTTGCTTCATTGTCCAGCCCTGTTTATACTGGCTTTTTTCGCCGATGATGAACCTAAGCATGACACCGCGGGACGACCTGGATCCGTTAGCTCCGCAGCGCGAAGCGGCGATGTTCTACGGTCTTTTCCTGCGCGGCCACTCGGCCGAAACCCTGCGGCGCGACATCGATGTTCCCAAGCCGGTGCTGGAGAAATGGCTCAATCGGCGGCGCTATGAATCTGGTTTTCGCGACTCCTTGAGACGCGTTTATCAGTACCGCAAGCAAGTGCTCGCCATCTTTGACGAGCTAGTCTTGAACGAGAAGAACCGCCCGCCGTTTATTCAGTAACCCGCGGTAACGCGTTCTTCATTTCCCCTCCGCCCACTTCCCCTACACTAGAAAAAGATGAAACACACCCACACGCAATCCCTACCAGAAGCACACCAGCATGGAAACGCGCCGGAAGACGCAAAGTCGCGCCTGTTGTCCACGCCCACGCGCCCGTTCGATCCGGTGGGTGCGGCCAGCGCATCGGAAATTCTGACGCGCATGCAGGGCACCGCATTCCAGGGCAAGCAACTTGGACTGGCGTTTGAAGTATGGAAGCGCATGCTGGGCGACCGCTGCACCATCATGATGGGCATGTCGGGCGCAATGGTTCCGGCCGGGATGCGGCGCCTGGTGGTGCGGATGATCGAATACCGGCTGATCGACTGTCTGGTTTCCACCGGCGCGAATTTCTTCCACGACTTCCACGAAACCATGGGGCACTTTCACTACCAAGGATCGCCCGCCACCGACGACGTGCTGCTGGCCGAGAACCTGGTGGATCGGATGTACGACGTGCTCGCCGACGAAGAAAAGTTTCGCGAGCACGATCAATGGATCGGGCGGTTCGCTGCGTCGCTGGATCAATCGCGGCCGTATACCACGCGCGAGTTCCTGCACTTGCTGGGGCTGGAGCTCGCCAAGCATTGCACCGAAGACGGAATCGTATCGGCCGCGGCCAAGGCCGGCATTCCGCTGTATTGTCCGGCGGTGGCTGATAGCTCCATCGGCATCGGCATCGCGGCCAATCGCTACGAGGGTGGCAACCGCTTCACCTTCGACGTCATTGGCGACGTGGTGGAGACCGCTCGTATCGTGGCGGAATCGGAAGCTACCGGGGTCATCTATTTCGGCGGCGGCACGCCCAAGAATTTTGTGCAGCAGACCGAGGTGACGGCCATCATCATGAATACTGGTGTTACCGGCCACAAATACGCGATTCAATGCGTTACCGACTCGCCGCACTGGGGCGGCCTCTCCGGTTGCACTTTCGAGGAAGCGCAGAGCTGGGGCAAGATTGCCAAAGACGCTTCGATGGTGACGTGCCATTCCGATTCCACCATCGCCATGCCGATTCTAGTGTCGGCATTGCTCGAGCAGCGCGAGCTGGTTGCCAATCGCCATCGGCCGAGCTTTACGCAAGGACGGGAATTGGGGATCAAGTTCTGAGCACGCTACGCATTCCGATGTACCAGGTGGATGCTTTTGCCGGGTGCATCTTCTCCGGCAATCCCGCCGCCGTCTGCCCGCTTGAAAACTGGCTCTCCGATGCCCAGATGCAGTCCATCGCGGCTGAGAACAACCTCGCCGAAACGGCATTCTTCGTACGCAATGGCGCAGGCTACAAATTGCGCTGGTTCACGCCGGCGGTGGAAGTGGAGCTGTGCGGCCATGCGACACTCGCATCGGCCTTTGTGATTTTGAACGACCTGACACCCGGCGAGCGCTCGGTTTCCTTCGACACCAAAAGCGGCGTGCTGACTGTTACACGCGAAGGCGATCTGTATTCGCTCGATTTCCCATCGCGTGCACCCGAACCGTGCGACCCTTGTGCGGAGCTGCTTCCCGCGCTCGGTGGCAAGCCGGAAGCGGTGCTGGCGGCGCGCGATTATTTGGTGGTCTACGGATCGGAGGATGAGCTTCGCTCACTGCGGCCGAACATGTCGGCCCTGATGACCATCGATCGCTTCGCCGTGATCGCCACCGCGCCTGGACGCGAAGCCGATTTCGTGTCGCGATTTTTCGCTCCGGCCAAGGGCGTTCCCGAAGACCCGGTTACCGGCTCGGCCCACTGCACGCTGATCCCGTATTGGTCCAAGCGCCTCGGCAAACAGCAGCTGCATGCCTTCCAGGTTTCGCCCCGCGGCGGCGAGTTATGGTGCGAGGATCGTGGCGCGCGCGTGACCATCAGCGGCAAGGCCGCGCGGTTCTTCGAAGGCGCAATTTTTCTAGAAGCTTGAGCGCGGTGGCCTGTAATTGCGTCGTGATATGCTTCGTACGGGACTCGCTGTAGTCACCAAGCTTACATAAAGGGAGAAACAAACGAAGATGAGTAGCGACCGCATTCTGACCACCCATGTCGGTAGCCTGCCCAGGCCGCAGGAAGTGGTCGACCTGTTGTTCGCGCAGGATCGTGGTGAAGCGATTGATGCCGGGAAATTTGACGCCACCATTCGCGCCGCGGTTGCGGATGCCGTCAATAAGCAAGCCCAAGCGGGCCTGGATATTGTGAGCGATGGTGAAATGGGCAAGATCAGCTACGCAACCTATATCCGGCATCGGCTGACGGGCTTTGAACCGGGCAACGTACCCCGCGCCACACCCCAGGATCAGGACGATTATCCGGCGTTTCGCGACAAAATCGCGGCGGCGGGTGCGACGCCCAAGTATCAGCGGCCCATCTGCAAAGGACCCATCAAAGTAAAAACGCTGGAGCCGCTGAAGGAAGACATCGCGCGCTTCAAGGACGCGCTGTCTAAAACGAAAGTCACCGGCGGGTTCATGAACGCAGTGTCGCCCGGCACCATCGCGGTGTTCCAGCCCAACGAATATTATCCGTCGCACGAAGCATATCTGGAGGCGCTGGCGGATGCCATGCGGACCGAGTACGAGACCATTGTGAATTCGGGGCTGCTGCTGTCGGTGGATTGCCCGGATCTGGCCATGGGGCGTCACATCAAATTCCGGAACGTGGACGACGACGAATTCCTGCGCAACGCGGAACTGCAGGTGGCCGCGCTGAATCACGCTTTGGCGAATGTTCCGGCGGACCGCACGCGCATGCACGTCTGCTGGGGGAACTACGACGGTCCGCACACGCGCGACATTCCCGGCTTCAAGGTGCTTCCGGTGGTTTTGAAAGCCAAGCCCCGAGCGCTGCTGATTGAGGGTGCGAACCCGCGGCACGAACACGAGTGGGAACTTTGGAAGACCATCAAGCTGCCGCAGGACAAGGTGCTGGTTCCGGGCATGATCGGTTCCAGTACCAACTATGTGGAGCATCCTGAACTGGTGGCGCAGCGGATTGTCAGGTATGCCGATATCCTGGGGCGGGACAACGTGATGGGCGGCACCGATTGCGGATTCGGCACGTTCGCCGGCTTCGGGGCGGTGTTTCCGGACATCGCGTGGCTGAAGTTGAAGTCGCTGGCCGACGGCGCGAAGATTGCCTCGCAGAAGTTGTGGGGCCGGGCAGGCTCGGCGAACTAGAGTCGCGATTGTTTATCGTTCACGATCTCGGTGTGGCCGTGCTGTTTTGCGTCGTCACGATGCTCGGTTGGGGCTCGTGGGCGAACACGCAGAAACTGGCCGGCAAGGATCGCTGGCCATTTGAGCTCTTCTACTGGGACTATGCGATCGGCGTCTTCGCATTCTCGGTGCTGTTCGCGTTGACGCTGGGCAATGCCGGCGCCTCCGGAATGCCGTTCTTCGAAAATCTGCGCGCCGCGCGGGACGGCGCGATCTGGACCGCGATCTTCAGCGGCGTGCTCTTCAACATTTCGAATATTCTCCTGGTGGTCGCCATCGACGCGGCGGGCATGGCGGTGGCATTTCCGGTCGGCGTGGGTCTCGCGTTGGTGATCGGAACGGTGAAAAGCTACGTTCTTGCGCCCCAGGGCAATTCCACGCTTCTGTTTGCCGGCGTGGCGTTGATCGTCTTTGCGATGATCATGTCCGCGGTGGCACACCATCGTCTCGGCGAGGCCGCAAAGAGGAAGCCGATCCGGGGGCTCGCGTTTTCCGCTGTGGCCGGTTGCCTGATGGGCTTCTTCTATCCACAACTGCTCGCGGCCGTGTCGCCGGATTTCAGCACGCGCGCCATTCAGCCGGGACTGCTGACGCCGTACGCCGCCCTGGTCCTGTTTGCCGTTGGCCTGCTCGCCAGCAACATCGTGGTGAATACGATTTTCATGCGAGCGGGCAAGGTCACCTACGGCGAGTACTTCCACGGAAGCGCCCGGCTGCACTCGCTCGGATTCCTCGGGGGATGCATCTGGATGCTGGCGCTGAGTGCGAACGTGATCGCCTCAGGCGTGGCTGGACCCGCGATCTCCTACGCGCTCGGCCAAGGCGCGACGCTGGTTGCTGCCATCTGGGGCGTATTCATCTGGCGCGAATTTGTTCACGCACCGAAGGGTACGTGGACGTTCGTCTCATTGATGTTCGCGGGATACGTGATCGGCCTGGTATTGATCGGGATGGCGAGCGTTTAAATCATGGGCGATTCGATCATTGTGATCGGAAGCTTGAATATGGACTTCGTCATTGCGGTGGACCGTTTGCCCTTGCCCGGAGAAACCATTCTCGGGCGCAATTTCCGGATGATTCCTGGAGGAAAAGGCGCGAACCAGGCGTATGCAGCGGCGAAACTCGCCAGGAACGGCACGACGGTGCGGATGCTTGGGCGCGTCGGCACCGACTCATTCGGGAGTGCGCTCAAAGCCAACCTGGCGGGCGTGGGCGTGGATGTCCGCGCGGTGCTGGAGACGGATTCTGAAGCCACCGGCGTGGCCTGCATTCACGTGGACGCTGCGGGACAAAATTCGATCACGGTGGCCCCCGGCGCGAACGGCGTTCTGTCTGCCGCCGACATCGATTCCCAGCGCTCGGCGATCGCCGGCGCGCGCTGTGTGCTGCTGCAGCTCGAAGTTCCGCTTGAGGCGGTCGCGGAGGGCTTGCGGGAAGCGCGGCGCGTGGGCGCCACGTGCATCCTGGATCCCGCTCCCGCGCGTGCTTTACCGAAGGAAATCCTTGAACTAGTGGACATCGCGACACCGAACGAGAATGAGGCATGTGTGCTGGCGGGCGTGCCGCCCAAGCGCGTGAATGCCGCCGAAGCCATCACGCTTGGGCCAGAAGATCAGGGATCTCGGAGTGCGCGCGGTGATCGTGAAACTCGGCGACCAGGGCTGCGTATACTGCGGGCCGGATGGAACTTTCGCTGCGTCTCCTTTCGCAATGCGCGCAGTGGATTCCACCGCGGCGGGCGACACGTTTAACGCAGCGCTGGCGGTGTCGCTGGCGGTAGGTGCGGAGATGGAAAACGCACTGCGATTCGCGAACGCGGCGGCGGCGATTTCGGTCACTCGAGCGGGCGCGCAGACGTCGGCGCCGGCCCGGGCAGAGGTGGACGCTCTGCTGGCCACGATGCGCGTGCCAAGATCGAAATAGCGATGTTCTGGACTCACCGCAGCTTTTGGGTTTTGCCGATCCTGATTGCGGCGATTCTCGGCGGACTGGCCGCGCTTGTTTCGCACACCCGGTTGCGGAAGGTCTATGAACACAGATTTCCAGAATCGCGACGGGAACGGCTCTTCCTGGCCTCGGTCGGATTCTTCACGACCGTGCTGGTAGTGCGCGGGCTCACCATCGCCATCCACCATGACATTGGACCGTTCCACGACGTTTCGATGCGCGGCAGGCACATCCACCATCTGGTCTGGGGCATTCTTCTGCTCTTGACGGTCGGGTACTTGTGGCTCATCGAAGTGGGAATCGGGATCCGCCACGGTGTTTCAATGGAGCGGACGGCTAACATCCATGCTGTTCGGAGTGGCTGCGGCTTTGACGCTGGATGAGTTCGCGCTCTGGCTCAATCTCCGCGACGTCTATTGGGAGCGCGAAGGCCGGGAAAGCTTTGAGGCGATGGCGCTGTTCGGCGGTATTCTCGCCGTTGGAATTTTCGGACGCGCGTTCTGGAGCGGGATCATTAAGGAGTGGCGAAAATAGCCGGGAGATATCGTTTTCAGGCGCTCAGGTATTTGTGCATCGGCTCCCAATAGCGCATCGGCCAGCCTTCGTTCAAGCCTTCCCATTTATCTTCAGTAAACCCGGTGTGATCTAGAATGACTCGGGTTCCAGAGCCGCGCGCGACCAACTCAAACTTCACCAGGGAATAGACGCCGGCCGGCCAATATGTGGGACGCCACGCCTGAACGATCCTCTGATTGGGCACCAGTTCAATGTTCCGGCCTTCGATGACGCCGCCGAAGAGTTTAAATGCTCCGCCCGGCTTCGCTTGAATTTCAGCAGTGCTCTTCGTAAAGACGCCGAATTGTTTCGCGTCCAGCAGGACTTCGTAGATGCGCGCGGGCGTCGTCTTCAAATTGACTTCCTGGTGGATGGTCGTGCCGTGCTTTTGGGTTTGGGCTTGGGCCGAAGCGGCGCAGAGCCCGCCGAGAATTAGAGTCAACTGGCGACGCGATATGCTTTCCATTGGTTGCATTGGAGCACGTGCGGAAAATATGATCAAGGTAATCTTTTAGGAGGCGTCGATCATGCCTTATCCAGCCGGTCATCGCGAGCAAGTTCGCAAGAAGATCGTGGAAAGCGCCCGCCGGTTATTCAATCGAAGCGGCTTTGAGAACGTGTCCGTGGATTCCATCATGGCGCATGCGGGGCTGACGCGCGGCGGATTCTATAGCTACTTCCAGAGCAAGAGCGATCTTTATGCCGAAGTCTTGGGATGCTTCTTCACGGATCCGAATTGGAAGAGCCGCTGGGAAGGAGTCCATGTCGATCTTGCTTCGCCCGAAGCCGGCCCGCAAATTGTCCAGGCCTATCTGTCACGCCAGCATTTTGATGACGTGGAGAATTCCTGTCCGATGGTTGCTCTGCCGAGCGATGTGGCGCGCGGCGACGCCCGGGTGAAGACGGCGTTCGAGACGGTGTTCAAGGCGATGGTGACACTGCTGGGCCGCGAGGTGAGGAGCAGCCGCCAGGCGCGCGAAAACACGGCTATGGCAATAGCGGCGCTTTGTATCGGCGGTATGGTGGTGGCAAGGTCGATGAACGACAATGGTCTCGGTGACCGGCTGCGCGAAGCTGCCACGAAAGTTGCTCTAGATCTGGGTGGCTGGCCGGCGAACAAGCCATCAAAAATGAGGAGACGATCAAAATGAGCCGTCGATGGAGTTTCCTGCTGCTGGCCTGCCTGGCCGTCTCCTTAGTCGTGGTCGCGTACCCCATGTACGTCATTCAGCCGTTCCGCGCCCAAGGAGCGCGCGAGCTGATGGTTGCGCTAACGGTCTCCCGCGTTGCTCCCGCGCTCACCCTGATCTCGGCGCTCGCGGCGCTGGCCGCAGCGATAGCGTACTGGCGTGGGCGAACCCCGATGCGAAGCAGGATGTTAGCAGTGGCGGGCGCGGTGTTGGTGTGCGTTCTGGCTGTGCTGGCGCGCGTGAATGTGTACGAACAACTGATGTTCCACGCGGTTGATCATCCGGAATTCGCCGCGGTGCAAGACATGAAACTCGACGACGATGACAAGCTGATCGTGGTAAAGATCGGCGGCAGCGCGCGCGCCTACCCGATCCGCGAGATGGGTTACCACCATGTCGTCAACGACGTCGTCGGAGGGACCGCGCTGGCCGCGACATATTGAACGCTCTGTCACACCGGTCTGGTGTGGATGAGAGATGTAGATGGCCGGCGGCTGACGTTTCATCTGGCCGGCATCAACAACCAGAACTTCCTCATGCGCGACGAGGAGACTGGGAGCTATTGGCAGCAGATCAGCGGACAGGCCATCTCTGGTCCGCTACAAGGGCGGCAGCTCACCCTAGTGCTCTCCGATGAGCTTACCTTCGCGACTTGGAAAGCCGAAGAGCCTCACGGCACGGTGCTCAAGAACGTAGCGAAGTACGCCTCCGAATACGAGGCCAAGGATTGGGATGTGCACATGGCAGCGTCGAGCCGACCGTCATCCAATTTCCCGAGCATGGCATGCAGGCGCGCGATTTGATTCTGGGAATTCAGAACTGCGGGCGCCAGCCGCGCGTTTCTCTATGACCGGGTCATCAAGGAAAAATTGGTCAAGGAACTACGTCGGAGCCCAAGCCGGTGCTGATTGTAGTGGGTCCGGATGGGCAATCCGTCCGGGCGTTCCGCGACCAAATCCCGGGCATGGATGGCGTGCCCGATTTCTATCGCATGACCGCGAACAAGCCCGGCGTGCTCATGATGGATGCGACAACCGGCAGCGAATGGAACTTCCAGGGCTGCGCCATCTCCGGGAAAGCGAAAGGCGCGTGTCTGGAGCGCATCCCCATGCTCAAGGACTATTGGTTCGACTGGCGGAACTATCATCCCAAGACGGCGCTGTGGGGCAACAAGAAAAGCTGATTCACTCCGCGCGGAGCGTATCCGCGGGTTGAATACGGCTGATGCGCAACGCCGGAAGAAAACTAGCCGCGCCACCCGTGAGCGCCAAGATGAGTGGAACCGCGATGAAGGTCACCGGGTCATAAGTGCTGACACCATAAATTTGGCTGGAAAGAATGCGCATCGCCAAAAATGCAAGCACAATGCCGGAGACCAGACCGCCCGCGGCAGCCACAACTCCTGAAGAGCCGACGTGCAGCATCGCTTGCGCCGTCGTGGATCCGAGCGCGATGCGAATCCCGATCTCACGCGTGCGCTGCACTACAAGATTCGACACCAGGGCGTAGATCCCGATAGTAGAGAGCAAAAGTGCAAGACCCGCGAGAGTAGCTAATAGCAGCACTTCGATGCGTCGCTCCTGAAGTTGCTCCGCGAGGATCTGTTGCATGGAGCGGAAACCGGAAAAAGGCAGGCTGGGGTCGGCATCGGCGAGCGCCCGCTGCATGGACTCCGTAAGTCCCCGGACTGGGCCGTTGGTTCGAACGATCCAACTCGGCTGAAACCAGATGTGCGCGATATTCACCAGGCCCTGCGGAGTTTGTGATGCGGGCAGATAGGCGACCGGCTCGGTTCCAATTGGCGCGGACCGTTCAATGCCGGGCCGCTTGGCGACATCGCCCACAACGCCGACGATTGTGAATTCCGCGCCCTCGGTCTTAAAGTGATAGCCGACGGCCGACGGATTGTTAAAGAAACGCCGGCTGAAGGCCACGTTGACGATAGCGACGCGCTCGGAAACAGAGCTGTCCGCATCGGTAATGGAACGTCCGGCCAGAAGCGGAATGCCAAGTGTCGAGAAGTAGCCCGGAGTAATGTAGCTAAGGCTGGATGCACTGCGCGTGCCGGCGCTCGTCCCATCCATGATTGTCATCGAGTCGTTGAGCCCGCGTTCGTAAGGCACGCTGAGGCCGACGGCCGCGTCACGGACGCCGGGGATCTGGCGCATGGCCGAGAGACTTTTTTCGAGCAGCTTTTGGAACGTGGCGGCATCGTGGTAGCGGGCATCATCGAGCGAGACTTGGGCCGTCATAACATCACGTGCATCAAAGCCAGGCGGCAAGGTCTCGAGATAGATGAGCGTGCGCACCAGCAGACCTGCCGAAGCCAGGAGGACCACGGTGAGTGCAACTTCGGCGCCGATCAATAGCTGACGGAGACGGCTCGATCCGCTGGTGACAGCACGGCTTCCGGCGAAGGACGAACGACCCAGATCAAAGCGGCGTGTCTGGAGAGCCGGCAGCGCCCCGCAGAGCAGGCTGGCCAGGAGTGACGCGCCGAGAGTGAAGCCGAGCACGCGTGAGTCGATGGAAAAACCGCCGACCGGAATCATGGATTCGGGAAGAAGTGTCCGGAGCGCATCGAGGATGAGCTCCGCGAGGCCAACTCCACCGGCTCCGCCGAGGAGGGCCAAGAGCAAATCCTCCATCCACAATTCACGGAGCACATCCAACCGCGAAGCGCCGAGGGCGAATCGGGTAGCGATCTCGTGGCTACGGCGTAAGATGCGGACCAGAGCCAAGCCAGCCAGATTCGCGCACGCAATCAGAAGAATGAAGCTGACCGCGAGCATCAGCACAATTACTTTGCCGCGCATGTCGCCGGCGAGTTCCAGTTGGAGAGGGAGTGCGTAGATCCGCGCGCGACCGTGGTATTTCGTTTCGAGCTCGCTGAAGTATGGCAAGCGGAGCCGGCTGAGCTGCGCATTCACTTGCGCCCACGTTGCGTGCGGTTTCAGACGAATCAGGATGCCGCAATTCTGACCACCGCACTCGCCGGTTTCAGCGGGCTGAAGCGGCGTGAAGAGGTCAGCCTTGCTGGGTGTCAGTGCGCCGCGCGGCAAAATGCCAATGACCGTATACGGCTCGCCTTTCAATTGAATCGATTTGCCGATGATCCCCGGGTCGGAGTGAAAAGTCGATTGCCAGAGCGCGTAACTGAGCACCGCTACGGGAGGTCCGTGCGGCCGGTCTTCTTCGTCGCTAAAGCTGCGGCCGAGCCCGAGGGGAAGGCCGAGCGCCTCGAAATAGTGCGCTGACACGCGGCTGCCAGTCACGTAGCGGACCGTGGCTCCATCTCTGAGATTCACTCCGCCAGTACCTCCCCAAGAGGCGATTGTCACGCCATCGAGGCTGGCCTTCAGTAATTGCCAGGAAGAACCATCAAAGCTGTCGTCTTCTTCTGAAACCGCCTTGCCCCGTTCGGTGTCTTCGCGATGCACAACAAGAGCGGCGATCCGGTCCGGCTGCGGATACGGCAGAGTGCGCAACAGGAAGCCATTCATTAAGCTGAAGACCGCGGTGTTGACGCCGATGCCTAGCCCGAGGGTTAGCAGCGCAATCGCGGTAAACAGCGGAGCCTTGGCCAATCGCCGGAACGCGTATTTCAACGGCCCCATGCTGAAATAGTACGATACTCAGGTCCCTTCGGTTCGTACAATTCTTGGGCTCGCCGGAAGTCCTTCACCTTTGTCCCGACGCAGCTTGCGGCGAACGGTTTTCCCGAGTCGCCGCGCCCCATCGAAGATCAGACTCACAAGGAAGCGCAGGCCCCGCACCAGGTATTTTCCCAGCCGCAGCAAGCCCAGGCCGCTGGCCAAAAAGACGCTGGCAAACACGATCATGATAAAGGCCTGTCCCGTAGGAGATAGGTGGTTGAAGAATTCAGCAGGGCCGTTGACTTGGATAATGCCGAGCATCATCATTTTGTCCCACAACTCCGGAAGGATGATCCGGATCACAGCCAACGCCGTGAAGCACGAACCCACCAGCAGGAAGCTCCCCGCGACCGCATAATAAGCTACCAGGATTCCTGTCAAGGCGGCCATCAGACCTAACAGCACGCCCAAGCCCCAAAATCCCAGGGGAATCCCGAACAAAGTGATGATTATTCCGGCCAGAATATAAAGCGGCAGGTTCCACCTGGTGCCGGAACGCACCATGGCTTTTGGCAGCCGGTCGGACACAACTTCGGCAGGTTCGCCGAAGTTTCGCAGCACGGCTAGCATTCTCGCCACGTCGTCATCGCCCGGTGTTTGAATGAACGCCTCGTGAACATGCGACTGGATCTCGCGCAGGAACTCGTCCTGCTCGCGCGCCGGAACCAGGCGCAGTTGCGCCTTGACGCGCTCCAAATAATCGCTTGCGATTTTCGCCACCACTTCTGGATAGTCGTTCATTTTCGTGTTACCCCTTCCGAACCGCTAGCTTCTTGCCGGCATATGCAGTTTGCTCCCGGCCCTGCCACTTCTGCTGGACCAGGGAAATCAGCAGATCCAGCTCTTTGCTCAGCTCGTCGAACATCTGCCGGCCGGACGACGTAAGCGCGTAGTACTTGCGCGGAGGTCCTTGATCCGATTCCACCCACTCGGAACGAACCAGGCCGTCCCGATCCAGCCGCGCGAGGATCGGGTAAATGGTCCCTTCCTTCAGTGAGATTGAACCACTTTCGGTGAGAGCCCGCACCAGTGAATAGCCGTAATGCCTCTCGTGGTAAAGCACTCCCATGACCGCCAGTTCCAGAATGCCCTTGCGCAGCTGGGTGATCCGCCGGTCGCGATCCTCATCCGAGTACTCCACGGTGCCTAGTATACGATAATGCTAGGTACCAGGTTCCATCGAACTACTTTTGCGGGCCGTGACTTCGATTTCAATCTTCATTCGGGGGTCCGAAAGCCCAGCCGCGATCATGGTGGCCGCGGGCCGAACTTCGCCGAAGTACCGGCGCAGCACCGGCCAGCAAGGCTCGAAATCCTCGACTCTTGGCAGGATGTAGCGCACCCGCACCACATCGGAGATCCGGCTGCCGGCCTCCGACAAAGCCTTTTCGAGATTGATGAAACATCGCTCGGCTTGCTCGACGACGTTATCGGAGATGGTCATGGTTTCGTAGTCGAACCCGGTGGTGCCCGAAACGAACACCCACTCCCCATCCACCACGGCGCGCGAATATCCTATGTCACGTTCGAAAGACGAACCGGATGATATGAGTCGTCGCACGGGTAAGTACCCTATTATCCATTGGAGTAAGATCTGTGACAAAATCTACCCAGGAGGTTTGGGATGAAAGCTGCGTTCGCTTTTTTGGTTGCGGGACTTGCCTTGCTGGCGCCGGCGGCGGCTCTGGCGCATCACTCGTTCGCCGCCGAGTATGACGCGAAGAAACCGGTCACGCTGAAGGGCACGGTTAGCAAGGTTGAATGGACCAATCCGCATGCTCGCTTTTATATCGACGTGAAGGACGAGAGCGGCAACGTCATAACTTGGAATTTGGAACTCGCGAGTCCAAATGTGCTGACTCGCAATGGATGGACCCGGCACTCTCTAAACGTTGGCGATCAGGTGACGGTGGAAGGCGCGCAAGCCAAGGACGGATCGCAGATGGCGAATGCCAGAAGCGTGGTGCTGGCCGACGGCAAGAAGGTCTTCTCCGGCGCCGCTGGCGACGCGATTCCGAACCAGTAGATCAAGGAGCACCAAAGTGAAAACCCTTGTGAGAGCGCACTCGAGAGCAGCCGCGGTGTTGGCGATCGCCTCCCTTGCGACCGTGGTCGCAGTGGCGCAAGCTCCGGCTCCAGCGGCCGCCGCGAAACCCGCCACCCTCACCCCCGGCGAAACAACCGCTCCAGCTGGGGGCAGCGCGAATCCCGTGAGGGCGCGCCCGCGCGATACGACGCCGCATGGTCCAACACCTAGACTCGCCGATGGGCACCCGGATCTAACCGGAGTGTGGAACGGTGGCGGCCCGGTCGGCGATCTCGCACAAGGTTTGGCTCCGGGCGAAACGATTCCGCTGCTGCCGGCAGGGAAAGCGATCATGGACAAGCGGCAGTCCAAGGACGATCCGGAGGCGAATTGCCTGCCAACCGGGATTCCGCGCATCGCGCCGTATCCGTGGAGAATCGTGCAGGATCCCACCCATATTTTCTTCCTGTTTGAGGGCAACATTCACAGCTTCCGGCAGATTTTCATGGACGGCCGCCAGCATCCCGCCGACCCGGATCCGACCTGGTACGGGCACTCCATCGGAAGCTGGGATGGAGACACGCTGGTAGTGGACACGGTGGGATTTAACGATAAATTCTGGTTCGATTTTCGCGGTCATCCGCACACCGAGCAACTGCACACCATCGAGCGATACACGCGCAAGGATTTAGGGACGCTCGAGAACAAGGTCACGATCATCGATCCGGCGTATTACTCGAAGCCTTTTACGTTGACCTTCACGGCTCGCCTCCGGCCGAAAGAAGAGTTGATGGAGTATATCTGCCAGGAGAACCAGCAGGACGCGCAACATATGCAGGGCGGCGCGGGTCCGCCCGTAAATCCGTAGTCTAGTTGCCCGGCCTGCCCTGGGCACCGAGTATACTTTCGCTCATGGCCCGGCAAGCCGTCGTCATATTGATCGTTGTCGCTGCGTTCGGCATCCTGTTTCCTTTGTACAAAGGTTTCGGGTTCCTGGATTCGCGCATCCTGGCCGCTTATGCGTGCCTGGCGCTGTTGTTTGTAGCGCCGGCCAGCGCGGAACTAGCCGCACACGGAAAAAGCTTGGCGCCCGCGGCCGTGGTCAGAAGAATGGCGGTGATCATCGCGTGGGGCTGGGGCATCACGGTGGTCATTCTTGCCACCGCCATCGTGACGCTCAACCTGATGTCCCGGGGCGAAGGCTGGATTGCGCCGCCATGGGGATTCCTGGCGGCCATTCTGACTTTCAGCCTGAGTGGATCCGCTGCGATTGCGATGCTGGGAGCGGTTCTGGCCCGCTGGTTCTCGGCCACTGGCGTGAAGAACATCCTGCGAATCGCCTTTCTGGCGATTTTGCTCGCAATGGCCTTCGGTTCCCGCGTGCTTCCGGAACGCGTACAGCTCGAAATCGCCGATCATTTCAGCACCCGCAGCGCAATCACGCGCCTGGCGTGGGATTGGTCGATCGCATCCGTGGTGGTGGCGGCGCTGCTGCTGATTCCCTTTCTCAGGAACGCGCCCAAGACGGAGCCCGAAACATCCTAAGACGAAACCTTTAAGCATGGAGAAGCTCCACTCAAATCCGCTCTGGCATCAAATTCAACAGCAATTCTTCGCCACCGGCGACGCGGCTCCCGTACTGGCTGGACTTTCCGCACTAATCGAGCAAATGACGATGGAAGCTTTCGAAGCGTCGCTCGCAACTCTTCCCGATCCCAACGTCGCCATGCTTGCCGTGGGCGGCTTTGGACGCCGCGAGCTCTTTCCGTTCTCGGATGTGGACGTGGTGATCCTGATCGAGCGCGAGTCCCAGGCGGGGGGCCTGAGGAACACTCTGGCCGATTTTGTGCGCCTGCTCTGGGATGCCGGCCTGCGTCTGAGCCACTCGGTGCGGACCGTTGCCGAATGCGCCGAGCTACACGAGGACAACATCGAGCTGAGCATCAGCTTGCTCGATCGGAGACTCTTAGGCGGATCGCGCGATCTCGAAGCTAAACTGGAAGGAAAGCTTGCGCCATTCTTCGAACGGCAGAGCCGCGCTTTGACCCGCCGGCTATGCCAGCTTGCGCGCGAGCGTCACGAGAAATTTCAGAACACCTTCTATCATCTCGAGCCCAACGTGAAAGAGACGCCCGGAGGCCTGCGCGATCTGCACTTGATCCATTGGCTGGGCAAACTGCGCAAACCGGATGAGGAAGTGGCCGCCCGGCTGAGCGCTCCTGCCGCGTTCATGCATTCCTTGCGTTGCTTCCTGCACTATCAGGGGCGCCGCGATCAAAATCTGCTGACATTCGATGCACAGGAAACGCTCAGCGCGCAAACGTTTCTTCCATTTCGAAAACCGGCCGATCTAATGCGCGAATATTTCCGCACTGCCCGCGTCATCTACAACGAGGCCCGCCGCGCGCTGGACGTGAATGAAAGAGGCGAGCGTTCGCTAGCTACGCAGTTCCGCGATTGGCGCTCGCGCCTCTCCAACTCGGAATTCACAGTATCAAATGAGCGCATCTATCTCCGCTCGCCCGCGCAGTTGACCAACGATCCGGCCATCATCCTGCGCCTGCTCGAATTCATCGCGCGTCACGGCATTCCCTTAGCGGCTGAGTCCGAACGCCGCGTGGAGCAAGCCAGCGATACTTTCGCCGCTTATTGTGACGGCACGCAGCCCTTGTGGCCTCCGCTCCATAGCATCCTCTCACTTCCGCATGCCGCCACCGCGCTCCGCGCCATGCACGACACCGGCCTTCTGCAAGCCGTGTTTCCCGAGTGGAAGACTATTTTCTGCCTGGTGGTTCCTGACTTTTACCACCGCTACACGGTTGACGAACACACGCTTGTCGCCATCGAGAAACTTGCCGACCTCGGCGCCGTCCAGCTCTTTACCGATACGGACGCCGCGCGGCGCCGCTTTCGTGACATCTATTCGGAAATCGAAGACCCCGCATTGTTGCGTTTCGCCTTGCTCTTCCATGATTCGGGCAAAGGAGCCGATAGCGGCGATCACGCTCGTCTGTCGGTCCTGCTCGCGCACGCGGCCACCCAGCGGATTCAAATGCCGCCCGAGGCACAGAACGCGGTTGAGTTTCTGATCGAGCACCATCTGGATCTGTCGGCTGTCATGAATTCACGCGATCTCTACGATCCCACCACCGCTGTTCTGCTGGCCCATCGCATCGGGACCCTGGAGCGCCTGAAGCTGCTCACGCTACTGACCTATGCCGACATCTCCGCCGTAAATCCCGCCGCCATGACTCCCTGGCGTCTCGAACAGCTCTGGCAAACTTATCGCGTCGCGCATCAGCAGTTGCTGCGCGATCTCGAAGCCGAACGCATTACGGATCTGCCGAAGGATCTCCCGGCTGGATTGGCGGATACCGAAGGCTTCCTCAAGGGTTTTCCGTCGCGCTATCTTCGCACCCATACCCCCGCTGACATTCGCACGCATCTCGAGCTCTACGAATTCAGCCGCTCCGCTGGGGTCGCCGTGCGGCTGGATGCCGCGGGCGGTGTGCATCGCGCCACCATCGTTACGCGCGACCGCCCGGCTCTGTTCGCGTCCCTGGCCGGCGGGCTCTCCAGCTTTGGGATGGACATTCTTAAGGCCGAGGCGTTCGCGGATGCGCAAGGCCTGGTCCTGGATACTTTCGTGTTCTCCGATCCGAAGCGAACACTGGAGCTCAATCCCACCGAGAACGATCGCTTGCGGCAAACTCTTGAAGACATCGCGTTGGGTCAACTCGACGCGGGACGGCTTCTCGCCCAGCGGCTTCCCGGTGACCGCGCTGCTATGCCGCGCTACAAAAAACGCACCGTCGAGGCCCGAGTACATTTTGATCCCGACGCTTGCGACACCGCGACGTTGGTTGAAATCGTCACCGAAGACCGTCCCGGCCTGCTGTATGACTTGTCAGCAGCTTTCTCAGCCGCGGGCTGTAACATCGATGTAGTTCTAATCGATACCGAAGGCCGAAAAGCTATCGATGTTTTTTATGTAGGCGCCAACGGAGGCAAGCTAACATATAGCATCCAAAGTGTTTTAGAGCAAAAGCTGCTCGCTATTTGCTGACTTTTGGGATTGCCCGGTAACCTTCTGCCACCCACGAGCGTACCTATTAGTGTGTGGCTGGGCAACAGACAAACCACACTCCTCGTAGAGCTGACCCACACGTACTAAAATTCTAAGGAGTTAATTACATGAAGATGAACAAATTCATGCTCGGCGCTTGTGTCTTTACGCTCGGCATCGCCACTGCGGCTTCCACCTACCACATCAAGATCGCTGATCCTACGTGGGTTGGTCAAAATCAATTGAAGCCTGGTCAATACGACGTTAAAGTAGACACCGCCGGCAAAGTTACTTTCAAGATGGGCAAGACCGTGATCGAGGCGCCCGCCAAGATTGAAACCAGCGAGTCCAAATTTGCCGATACGATGTTGGACACCAAGACCGTCAACGGTCAGTCCCAGATTAAGGAGCTTGATTTAGGCGGCACGAAATCGAAAATCGTGTTTGACGACACGTCCGTGGCCCAAGCCGGCACCCGCTAACCAGTCCGCGACACTTACGCGCCGGAACGGAGGCCCTCAAGCTTCTGCTCCGGTGCTGCATCTTCAGCCCCCTGCCTGTAACCTCCAGTATTGCCAGCCGCGTCGTTCAATTGACTTATCCCGACAGCGCTTATATCATGAGAATCTCTTCAACGTGCTTTCTGCGCGCCTCCGGAGGCTTTAAACATTAGATGTCCATCTTGAGCATTTGCCAGTGGATTCAGGACACCAACATCGGTACTTCCATCCGCGAATCGATCTGGGTATTCCCCATCATTGAAACCACTCACGTACTGGCTCTCTCCATCTCCGTCGGCTTGTTGCTGGTATCCGATCTGCGCCTCATGGGCGTCATCATGAAGCGGCGCCCGGTCTCGGAAGTCTACGAACAAATCAAGCCCTGGATGTTCATTGGGTTTGGCATCATGGTCATCACTGGAATCTTCCTGTTCTGGTGCCAGGCCGTCAAAGCCTACAACAGCATCTTTTTCAAAACCAAAATAGTCCTCCTGGTCGTCGCCGCCATCAATGCCATCGCGTTTGAGCGCGGCATTTATCGCAAAGTGAATCAATGGGACAACGCTCTGGTGCCGCCCATGGAGGCCCGCGTGGCCGGTTGGGCTTCTCTGATCCTGTGGGCCGCCATCATCACCTGCGGCCGCACCATGGCGTACACGTTTTAGCATGCAAGCCATCATGCCCTTCTTTCAGTGGTGCGATGACACCGCCCTGGCACAAGCCATTCGCAATTCGCGCATTGCCTTTCCCGTGATCGAAAATTTCCATCTCTTCGCGCTTACCGTCTTGCTTGGTTCCATCGTGGTCCTCTGCCTGCGACAGTTCGGGCTGATCTTGAAGGCGCAGCCCATCTCCGAAGTCGCCGCCGCGCTCCGTCCCTGGAACCGCTGGGGCTTGGCGGTGATGCTGACCTCCGGCATTCTGTTGTTCTTGTCGGAAGCGATGAAATGCTACGGCAATACTTCGTTCCGCATAAAGATGATCTTCCTCTTCGCCGCGCTGCTGTTTCAGTTCACCATCTACAACCGCATGGTGAAGAATGAAGGCGCCTCCGCTCCCCTGGGCGGCAAAATCGCCGCTGGCATCGCACTGTGCCTGTGGTTTGGCGTCGGTCTGGCCGGCCGCGCCATCGGTTTTCTTGGATAGGGTAAACATGGTCATCAGATTCAGCGCAATCGTGGTCGCGACAATTGTCGCCGTCACCGCGCGCCGGCGCGCAGCAGAACGTGGACGCGAATGTTCTAAAGAACGCCGGGACGCCTCAGGACTCGCTCCAGGGCGACTGGCTTAGCTACGGGCACTCCCAGAGCGAAACGCGCTACAGTCCCCTGAAACAGATCGACGCTTCCAACGTCAACCGGCTCGGCCTCGCATGGACCTATACGGTCGGCGCGGGCGGCGGCAATCAGGAAGCCACGCCCCTGGTCTGGAACAATACCATCTACGGCATCACGAATTGGAGTGTGGTTTTCGCTCTCGATGCCCGCACCGGCAAGGAACTCTGGCGCTGGGACCCTGAAGTGAATCACTCTGCCGTCCAGCCCAAGATCTGCTGCGGCATCGTCAACCGCGGCTTGGCGATCTACAACGGCATGATCTTCGCTCCCATCATCGACGGCCGGTTGGAAGCTCTGAACGCCCTCACCGGCAAGGTGATCTGGGAATCGCGCGTGGCCTATACGCAGGATTCTTACTCCATAACGATGGCTCCACGCGTCGCCAACGGCAAGGTGCTGATCGGTGTCTCCGGTGGGGATCATCTCATCCGCGGCTTCTTCGATGCCTATGACGCCGTCACGGGCCGCCGCGCGTGGCGCTTCTACACCGTTCCCGGCAACCCGGCCAATCCTTACGAAAACGAAGCCATGCGCAAAGCGGCCAAAACCTGGGGCGGCGATTTCTACAAAATGGGCGGCGGCGGATCGGTCTGGGATGGCATGGCTTACGATCCCGAAGCGGATCTGATCTACGTCGGCACCGGCAACGCCGAACCCTGGACGCAGAAGTTTCGCGGCGCACAGGGCATGGATAATCTCTACACCTGTTCCGTTCTTGCCGTGAAAGTATCCACCGGAGAGCTCAAGTGGCACTATCAGGCGGTCCCGAACGACAACTGGGATTACGACAACGTCCAACACCTGATTCTCGCTGACCTGACCATCGACGGCCGGCAGCGCAAGGTGGTGATGCAGGCATCCAAGGACGGCATCTTTTATGTGCTGGATCGCATCACTGGCGAATTCATCTCCGGAACGCCCTATGTGCAGGTCAACTGGGCCCGCGGCTTCAACAAGTCGGGCCGCCCCCTGGTCAACCCACAAGCTGTTTACGACAAGGAACCGATCACCATTTATCCCACCGCGGGAGGCGCCCACAACTGGGCTCCCATGTCGTTCAACCCGTCCACCGGCCTGGTTTACATTCCCACCAGCTACGGAAGCTGGACCTACGCCGCGAATGACAAGATGACCTACGCGCCCTATGGCGACACAGGACTGGCGCCCGGCTTTCCCAGCGCGCGCCCCAACTCAATGCCCATCATTGGCCCAGCGCCTTTGGGAACGGAGCGGGGAGTCCTGGAAGCCTGGGATCCAGTGAACCAGAAGCTGGCTTGGCGCACTCCGGGTGGTGGCGGCATCGGCGGGGGCACGGTCACAACGGCGAGCAACCTGGTCTTCCAGGTGATTAATGATGGCCGGCTGCTGGCATATAGCGCCGACAAAGGCGAGAAGCTTTTCGAAGTTCAGACCGGCCGCACCGGCATGGGTCCGCCGATTACTTACCAGATCGATGGGAAACAGTATGTCGCGCTGATGGGAGGTCTCGGGGATGCCAAGTTGGAGCATCCTCCGCTGCTGTTCGTCTTCGAGTTGGATGGAAAGACGGCGATGCCCGCACCGGCCGCCGCCCCTCCCGCTTTCGGAGCGCCGCCACCTCCGCCGCCGGCGGAGCTTCACAAATAGACTCCACGCCACTCCCGCCCTCCACCAGGCCGGCTAGGACAACCCGAACGCCCGCGCTATCAGCTCGTATGACCGCTTTCGCGCCGCATGCTCGTGCATGATGTTCACCACGAAAACCTCTTCGGCCCCGTAGTCCAACGCAACCTCTTCGATCACCGCCCGAACTTTCTCCGGCGTCCCCACCGTGATCCTGCGCCCCACCGGCAGCGTCTCCGCAGCCACACCTTCGTTGGCAAGAAACTCCTGCGCGCGCTCCACCGATGGCACCGGAATCAATCGCCCGCGATACAACAGCAACATCAGCATGCGCATGCTCGACGCCAGCCGCTGCGCCTCTTCATCGGTGTCCGCGCAAATCGCCCACGTAGCGACGCCCACGCGCGGCGCCTCTAAGCGCGCCGACGGCTCGAAGTGGTAGCGATAATAGGCCGCGATCGCCGCGCCATTCGGATTGATGAAATCAGCGAACACGTATGGCAATCCCAGCTCCGCAGCCCAGATTCCGCTTTGCTCCGACGATCCCAGCAACCATGGCTCCGGGCTCTCGAAGTGGATCGCCGCAGTCTGACGAAACGGACCAGTGGACGGCCCGCGGTTGTCCAGATATCCCAGCAGCTCCTGCAATTGGTCGTGAAAATCGTCCGGCGAGGGCTGCCTTCGGTCGCGCTGCAGCGCAAATGCGATTCCGGGGCTGGTTCCGGCTGCCCGCCCCAGTCCCAAATCGACCCTCCCGGGATATAAAGCACTGAGCATGCTGAATGTTTCGGCCACCTTCAGCGGGCTGTAATGCGGCAGCATGACGCCGCCCGTGCCCACGTGCAATCGCGAAGTGGCCGCCGCCACGGGTCCCACCATTACTTCGGGACTGGCGTCGGCGAGTCCGGGCGTCCCATGATGCTCGGCCAGCCAGTAGCGAGAATATCCGAGCTGCTCGCACCATCGCGCCAGATCGATCGTATTCCGCAGCGCATCGCCCGCGGTGGAACCTTCCGCAATCGGCGATTGATCCAATACGCTGAGCTGCATTTGACTATCATTATGCTTGAGATCGGAATCGCGGCCTGCATGCTACAATTCAGGCGTTCATGAATTCGACTCTACTCCCCACATCGCTGGTAGGCTCCTATCCGCAACCCGATTGGCTGATCGATCGCGCTCAACTTTCGCACCGTTTGCCGCCGCGTGTGCGCGCCACCGATCTTTGGCGCGTCGCGCCGGAATTTCTGGAGGAAGCGCAGGACGATGCCACTATCCTCGCCATCCGCGCCCAGGAGCGCGCCGGCCTCGACATCATCACCGATGGCGAGATTCGCCGCGAAAGCTACTCCAACCGCTTCGCCACGGCGCTGGAAGGCATCGATCTGGAAAATCCCGCGCAAGTGGTAGCGCGTTCCGGCAAGTTGAACTTCGTGCCGCGCGTGGTCTCGAAAATCCGGCGCAAACACGCTGTCGAGGTTCGCGATATCCAATTTCTGCGCGCTAACACGGACCGCCGCGTGAAAGTCACCGTGCCCGGCCCTTACACCATGTCGCAGCAGGCGCACAATGATTTCTACAAGTCCGAAGAAGAGATGGCGCTCGACTACGCAGCCGCCGTCAACGAAGAGATCAAGGATTTATTCGCAGCCGGAGCCGACGTGGTGCAGATCGACGAGCCGTACATGCAAGCCGTCCCGGATAAAGCGCGCCAGTTCGGATTGACCGCGCTGAACCGCGCGCTCGACGGCGTAAAGGGTGAAACCGCCGTTCACCTGTGCTTCGGCTATGCCGCCATGGTCGCCAATCGCCCGTCGGAATACCAGTTTCTCACCGAGCTCGCCGATGGGCGTATGAACGCGATCTCGATCGAAACCGCGCAGTCGTCGCTCGATTGTTCTGTGCTCGCTAAACTCCCCGGCAAGAAAATCATTCTCGGCGTACTGAATCTGGGGACCAACGACGTGGAAACTCCTGAGATCGTTGCCGCCCGCATCCGCCGCGCGCTTCCTTACATCGACGCTGAGCGCCTGGTGATCGCGCCCGATTGCGGCATGAAATATCTACCGCGCGATGTCGCTTTTGGAAAATTAAAAGCCATGACGGCCGGCGCCGGCATTGTCCGCAAGGAATTGGGCGATCGCCGTCTGGCGTCTCAAAGCGCCTGATTCACGCCGGGATCACTGGATTCAGCCGCACGTTCACTGCCGTTCATACGTTCAATGGAGACGTACATCGGGCCCACGCCTAGCGTGCCCACCAGGAACCACGTGAAACGCCCGACGCGATTCACGGTCAAAAACCGTGCGTGCTCGCCGGGAGCCAGGTTGAGCTCCACCGTCTTCCAGTTCCACGTATTGTCCACTTTCAAACGATGCCGCCCGGGTTCCACCTCGCGCGATATTTCATCCCCGTGCATCAGCTCTCCCAGCCGCTTCCCATCCAGTTTCACGATGATTTGGCGTTGCTTGATGTCATCCGGCGATGTGCGACTTACTGTAACTCGGGACACCACGCTTCGAGTATAAGTCCGCTCAGCAGTTAACCACTACTCCGGATAGGCCACTCGCTCGAGAAAAAGCCCCGACGCGGGAGCGGTCCAGGCCGCGACATCCATCGCCGGATTTGTTTGACCCTCCAGCAGGCCGGCAAAGTCGCTCTCCGTGATTTCGCCCCGGCCGAGCCTCACCAGCACTCCCACGATTCTCCGCACCATGCGCCACACGAAGTGCGACGCGGTGATGCGGAAAATTATTAGATCTCCCTCAGCTTCGATCAAGGCATCCTCCACCACGACGATGGGCGATTCATCCGGACGCGAAGGATCTTCGGCGCGGAACGCACGAAAATTGTGGCGGCCTACCAGCAAACGCGCCGCCCGCGCCATCGCCGCGGTGTCGAGGGGCTCCTTCACCCACCAAACGTATTTCTTGAAAAACGCCGTGCGCCGCGTCGAGATCTGGTACATGTATGACCGCGCAACCGCGTCGTGCCGCGCGTGAAAGCTGCTCGCCGCCTCGGCCACATCCAGCAGACAAACATCGGAAGGCAGCCGGCTGTTGATCGCGCGCAGGATCTCGTCCGGCCTCGGCCAGTTCCGCCTCTGGCTTTCCGCGGGCGGACGAACCCGAAGATGCGCTACTTGGGCCCGCGCGTGCACGCCGGCATCCGTGCGGCCGGCGCCCTGAATGTCCACTTCAGTTCCGAAGAAATCCTCAGCGGCCTTGCGAAGCTGGCCTTGCACGGTGCGAGCGTTGCGCTGCTCCTGCCAGCCGCTGTACTTGGTGCCGTCATACTCGATGGACAGCTTCCAGCTTTTCGCTTCAGGTGTTTTCCGCCCGGGGGTTTTCAATTCCCCAGTGTAGCCCCGGCGGCTCGCGGCAATGCTATGATGGGGCGCTTTAAAGGAGATCCCATGTTCAAAGAGTTCAAGAATTTTATTATGCGCGGCAACGTATTGGACCTGGCTGTTGCCGTGATCATCGGCGCGGCTTTTGGAAAGATCGTCACGTCACTCGTCAACGATGTTCTGATGCCGCCGCTCGGACTCGCGCTCAAGAACGTCGATTTCAGCAATCTATTTGTCGATCTTTCCGGCGGCCACCACCCGACGCTCGCCGCAGCCAAGGCAGCCGGCGACGCCACCATCAACTACGGGCTCTTTCTGAACAACGTCATCGATTTTCTGATTGTCGCGTTCGTGATCTTCCTGATCATCCAGCAAGCCAACAGGCTGAAGAAAGCTCCCGCCGCGCCCACTACCAAGGAGTGCCCGTTCTGCCATACGAATATCCCGCTCGCGGCCACGCGCTGTCCAAATTGCACGTCGAATTTAGTATGAACAGTCAGTGGTGGTTCAGACCGTGATCTCGCAGCCTTCGTAAGCACAGCGGACTTCGAGCGGCGAATCAAGACGCTTGGCCAGATCCTGGGCCTTGCGCTCGATGCCGGCGACAAACTCGTCATCATGCGATGGATCGTGATGCGTCAGGAATAACCGGCGTACGCCCACCGCGGCGGCCAACTCCACCACATACGGATAGGTGCTGTGACCCCAATGCCGCTTGGAAGGATATTCGTCCGGTGTGTATTGCGCCTCATGAATGACGACGTCGGCGCCTTGCATGTACTCGGCGTGCCGCCGGTCGCCGGGTTCCAGAATCGACTCCAGGCGCCCCGTCGGCGCGCCCTCACGCCACACATTCTCGAAGTATGGTTCGTGATCGCACAAGTAGCAGATCGACCGTCCACCCGCTTCGATGCGATATCCGAGCGTCGGCGACGGATGATTCATCTTCTGCGCCCGCACCGTCAGCCCATCGATTTGATGAGCGCCTTCCCCGAGATCCTGATAGACGATGCGGGCAGCCAATTGGTCGAGTTCCACGGGAAAATAATGGTGCTCCATCTGGCCCGCCAGCACGTCGCGCAACGAGAGATGCGCGCCTTGCGGTCCATAAACCTTGAAGTGATTCTCCGGGCTGAAACAGCGGCGCGAAAAAAGGAAAGCCCTGAATGTGGTCCCAGTGCGTGTGCGTGAGCAGGATGGTGGCCGAGACCGGCCCCGCGCTGGCCAACAACCGGTTACCCAACGGCCTTGCGCCGGTGCCGCAATCCAGCACCAGGATCCCGCCTGAGGGCGTGGTCAGCTCGACGCACGACGTGTTGCCGCCGAAGTGATTGGTGTCTGGCCCCGGCGCGGCGATGGAGCCGCGAGTACCCCAGAAGCGAACCAGCATCCCGGATGATCCTTCAGTCATCCGTGATCGCCTCGATGGTTTCGGGCGCGTTGCCTTCCAGCCGGTTGTTCACGAAAATATAGGACGGCTGGTGACGCTCGCGGGCATGGGCGATTAAGCTGCGCAGCGCGTCGCGCGTTTCCGGATTGGGATCCTGTACATGAGAATACGGAGTGAATTTGGCAACAGCATCTTCGTATGCCCGGCCGCGGCGGAGCAGAGCGCGCGACAGTGTGAAATCGCCGGTGTATGCATCCCGCACATGCATCTGCACTCCGATTTCGGGCATTCGCGTCCAGGAGCTGAACACATGTGCGACGCCGTGGCTCTGCAGGCAGGCGAAATACTCGGGAGAAAGAAATTCGGGATTGCGAATCTCGACGGCGTAGCGAAAATCGCGCGGCAGCGCGGCCAGGAACGGATCCAGCTCCTTGAGAAACACCCCGGTGTCCGCGAAGCAATTCCTGGGGAAACTGCCGAATTCGAGGATGAGCGCGGCGACACGCGGCTGATACGGGGCCACAAGATCCAAAAACTCGCTTTGAAATAACGCGGCGTTCAAAAACGATGAATTATCGTCGCCCGCACGCACGCCGTAGCGCGGATGCCTGGGGAACTGCTTCACGGTGACGTCTTCAGGGACTTTGAACGCGAACTGCAAGGCCGGCGGCGCCGAACCGAACAGCTTGCGCCAGTACTCCTGGGAAGGGAATTGATAGAAGGAGAAATCACCGCAAACGATAGGAAATGTTTCGGCGTATTCGTTCAAGCATTCGTCCTGAAAACGCTTTTGCGAAAACCGGCCGCGCGTCAGATAGCGGTCGCGTGTATAAATTTGGCCGAACCAGCCCTCATATTTCCAGGAACTGGTTCCGATGAAAATATTTTGCGACGCGAGCGCGGCGAGGCGATTTCGCAACCGCTCCCGGTCGAAGTGGGACGGTTCGTCGAAAAGTGAAGCTGTGTGCAAGGGCTCTGGGTGTCAGTAAGCGTGCGCGACGCGATATCCGTACGGGTCCGCGCCCGCTTCAATCACGCCGTCCGGGGTAACGCGGATCATCACGGGAGCAGCGCCACTGGCCCATCTTGAGCGCGTGCCAACCTTGTGGCCGCGAGCAGCCAGTTCAGTACCGATGTTAGGAGGAATTCGTTCGTCCAAAAGCAGATCGCCACGATTCCAGGCATGGTTGTCGAAACTGGAGATCAGGTGGCGTGTCTGAAAGCGCGGCGCTTCCACGGCGGACTGGGCGTTCTCGCCGAACTCGATCACATTGAAGAACAATTGGATCAGGCTTTGTTCCTGGTTGTCGCCGCCGGGAGTGGATAGCGCGAGGAACGGCTTGCCTTGCTCGGTGACAATGGTTGGGCTCAACGTCACTCGCGGGCGCTTGCCTCCCGCCAATTCGTTCGGCGATCCGGGCACCAAAATAAACTGCTGGGCGCGCTCGGTCAAAGGAATTCCGGTGTCGCCCGCGATCACCGAAGGCAGCCAGGCGCCGGAGGGCGTGGCGGAGAACATGATGCCGTCTTTATCAATCGCGTCGATGCAGGTGGTGTCGCTGGCCATCAGCTCATCGTCGATTTTAGTTCGGGCGATGTCCATTTCGGTGGGATGTTTGCCGCGCTTGCCGTTGATCAAGCCCGGCAGAAAGTCCATGGAGGCCATGTGTCCGATCTCTTTGCGGCGCTCGGCGGCATAGGCCTTGGAGAGCAGCGTGTCGGCCGGAATGTTATTGAACTTCGGATCGCCGTAGTAGGTGTCGCGATCGGCGTAGGCCAGTTTTAACGCTTCGGTGATGGTGTGAATGTACTCTACCGAGTTGAAGCCCATGGAGCGCAGATCGTAGCCTTCCAGAATGTTCAAGGCTTGGATCATGGCCGGCCCCTGGCTCCAGAATCCGGGCTTATAGACTTTGTAGTTGTGATAATCGGTAGACAGCGGCTCTTCGGGTTGGAGCTTGAACGCGGCCATGTCTTCGTAGCGCAGCAGGCCGCCGTTGGCTTGCATGAAGGCGTCGATACGGTGCGCGATGTCGCCGCGATAGAAGTAGTCGGCCACGGCATCGATTGCGGCGGCGCGGGAAGCTCCAGCGGCCAGCGCCTTCTTTTCGGCAGCGGCCATGGATCGCAAGGTGCGCGCGAGGTTGGGCTGGTGGAAGATCTCGCCGGGCATGGGAACGCGGCCTTCGGGAGGAAGGTCTTCTTCGAATCCGGCCACAAATCAAAGAAGCGTCGCGAGCGCGCGATGGCGCCGGCGCGAGTTTCGTCAATGGCCATGCCGTCGGCCAATTCGATGGCGGGCTCGACCGCTTCGGAAAACGATTTGGTTCCGAAATCGCGCAGCGCGACTAATCCGGCCTCCACCATGCTCGGGACCAGCGCTGGCAATATTCCGGCCACCGGAATGATGCCCTTCAATCCGCCCGGATCCAGCGTGAGGATTTCGCCTGGCCTGGGCCGATGCTCCATAAAGAATTTGGCGGTCGCCAGCTTGGGCATGGGGCCGACGCCCGCGATGGCGTAGACCTTGCCGGCCTTGGTGCGAATCAGGATGGGAGCCTCGCCGCCCATGCCGAAATGCGAGAACTCGGCGACCGAAGCTGCGAACATCGTGGCCACGCCCGCATCCACCGCATTTCCGCCGTGGATAGTACATCCGCATGCCGGCCTCGTCGGCGTATTCGCTGCCCGAAGCGAGAGCGCCTCGAGTGCCGCGAGCGGCGTGCATGGTGGGAAGTTCGAAATCTTTGTGCTGCGCGGAAGCCGAACAGACACAAAGAAGAGCGACCAGCGGGAGGGCCAGCTTGTAGCTTCATAATTCTTAGCCTAATTATAGCCCCGAGATAGGGGTGTGGCCTCCGAGAGGACATTGGTGGCTCCGCAGCTTGGGCAGCGATAGATTTGCAGAAAGAATCGCCGCCGCACCAGCTGCATGTGGTGCAGCCACTCCGATTGCGCTCCGGAGCCGCAGCGGATGCAGACGTTGGACCAAACGCCGTTTTCGACGGGAACCGGGAAGGTTCCGAAATAGAGCGCCCAACCGTAGACGCCCAGGCGCGTGCCGAACAGGCGGTCCGACAGCCGCGCGAACCAGGTGAACAGATGCAGCGAAATCTCGGTTCCGTTGCCTGTCAGGAGATGCCGCTTGGGCCTGCACACGCGAAAGTTTTTGCGATTGAGAAATGAAAGCGAAGCGCAGAGTGTACGGGTCTGGACGTGACGGAGGTGAGTGGCGCGTTCGATGGTGGCGGCGAGTTCCTGGGCCGAAGTGAACGCGTTGACGTGGCCGCCGCCCCAGGTCAGCCAGCGGTACAGCCGATCGCCGAACGTGGAGGCGTCGGGGACGGCGATGTAGAGAGCGCCGGTGGGTTTCAAAACGCGTCCGATTTCGGCGAGCGAACCCGAGAGATCGTGAAAGTGCTCCAAGCTGTGATTGGAGATGACGGCGTCGAAGGCGCGGTCGGCGAAGGGAAGGCGCGCGGCGTCGGCTTGCGCGAAATTTTGGGCGGGGGTGGAGGGGTAGTCGAGATCAGCGCGGATGGCGATGAATGGTCCCATGCTGGAGGGAAAACTACCGACGCCCGAGCCGAGGTCGAGTATGCGCTGTCCGGGCCCGAAGTTCTCCAAAATTTCGTGCACGGTACATTTTTAGCAGGTATGGGACCATTGGAAACACTATGAAGGTCATGCTGCTGAACGACACCGCCACTGTCCCACATGTGGGATGCCAGGCTGTTTCGGATGGCCATGCGAGGATGTTGGGCAAGACCGGGCATGCTGTGGTCGAACGTTTTTTTCTGGGCGAGCTGCGGCGTTTTACCAATACCAATAATGACGAGACGGCGGCGATCGAGGCTGTGCTGGCCGATGATGAAATGCGAGAGCGCTTGGAGCGCTGCGACGCGGTTGTCGTTAACGGCGAAGGGACATTGCATCACGGTTTTGGAACAGAATACTTTGCAGTACTCGGAGCCGCGCAGCGATTAGCCAAAGCGACCCTCATCGTCAACGCTGTCTTCGAGGCCAATCAGGGGTGGGCCGGTGTACTTTCCAAGTTAGATGACTTTTGCGTGCGAGACGCGCGATCACGCAACTCGGTGGAACGAGCAGGTTTTCATTGCAGAGTGCTGCCGGATTCTCTACTGGCCGCCCGATTCGACGATAAGCCATATGTCGATTTGAGTGGCAAGATTGTGGTGACCGATTGGCACCCCGCTCGCGACCACGACGTCGGCGAGACCATGCGTCGGGTCCTTGGCACGGTCCAGGAATCCGTATATTTTCCCTTGCTGCACGGCATTCATGCGTACACTTGGCGCAACGCCATCGCTTGTTGGACCAGCGCGAACTGCGTAATCACCGCGCGGCATCATGGGGTTTACATGGCGGCAATAACGGGCAAGCCTTTCGTGGCATTGCCGTCAAACACCCTTAAAATTGAAGGTTTGCTGGAGGCCGCCGACGTCAAGATTCCCCTCTGCACCACGACTAGCGAGGTGATGGCCGCCAGGGCATATGCTTTGCAACGGCCGGCCGAATATAAAAAGCTTCAAGACTACCTGGTCGGTTTCTTGCCGTTACAGACATTTTCAGTGCTCGGGACGGGCACCGATTCCGACGGTCCTCAGGTTGAGATCGATCGTTTACAGATGCAGTTAAGCGGGCGTTCGAACAGCGCCAGCCCAAAATATTGGGGGTTAGGAAACGGTGATTTCGCGCAGCTGCGATCGCTTGGATAGATGGTCGTTATTGGTTGTTGGTTATTGGTTGTTGGTGGCTGGTGGGTGGCGCATCTGGAGTAATTTTTAGGTCGAAGCGGCCAGGTCCACTCTCACATATTGGCGCTCGATTAGGGCCTCTCGCCCGATCACTTGAGGCTGCCCACGGAAGCTAGCGATTTTGACCTAGTAGTACTTCAAATCTACGTAGTCTTGCTGGCTCCAGGCGGAGAAGCGGGATTGGCTTCCTGAATATGTCCTCGGTTGGCCACTCAATATCGAGTTTCATCAATACAAGTTCGTCAAAGAGGAGTCTCGCAATTTCCTGAAATCGGGCGACCGAGCCCCAGTCTCGGAAAGCTGGATCTGGCCAGAAACCAGCGTTCCAAAGAGACCGCGCGGCCATCCTGTAATGGTCAAGCACCGAGGTAACGTCTCTCATATTGGATCCTCCCTTCTTACATCTTGAAAGGCTAAACGTGAGCGAGTTGCTCTTCGGTCGGCTCCGCGCAACAGAACCACGGCTCGTCGAGATAGGGGATCGCGGCGTGGGGCGACGGATCGGAATTCTCCGGCAGCGGGTGGTCGTTCACCAATTCCAAAGGTAGCCGAAGACTTCGCGCCGCGATCCGTGAGATGCCGCAATGCGCAGCGCCTGCTCGGCCAGGGCGTCGACCGCGGGATCGGGATGCCGCCAGCGGTATAGCAGGGCGGGATCGTCAAATTCGCGAATCACGGCCTGGACGTCGGCCAGTTCAAGCAGCCGCGATCCGCGCGGGATCAACAGCCGCAGCGCCAGTTGCACGGGAGCGACATGTTCCACCAGGTCCAGTTCCATCTAGCACCTCGAGCAACTCGCGAAACGATTCGCGCGTGGTCCAAGGCGTGAAGGGGATAAAGGTCGGCGCGAGCGTGAGGCCTAGCGACCGGAACTCCCGCGCCACCTCGATGAAATCGGCGCGTGTATGGCCTTTGTCGAGCTTCGCGAGCACCGCGTCATCCACCGACTCCGCCGCGCTGGTCACGAACAGGCAGCCGGTCTCGCCGAGGCGCGGCAGCAGCTCACGATGCTTCAGCAGATGCTCGATCTTGATGGTGGCGTCGTAGGTCAGGCGCGGGAACTCATGGTGCAGCGCGTCCACGATGCGCATGGCGTGCGTGGGACCGTTGAAGAAATCGGGATCGCCGAAGGTGATGTGCTCGGCGCCGGCGGCCACTTGCTGGCGAATGTCCGCGAGCACAACTTCGGGCTGGACCACCCGAAAACTGCCTTGATACACCGGCACGACGGGGCAATGGCGGCACAGATGTTTGCAGCCCCGGCTGGCTTCGGTGTATCCGACCCGCTTGGCTTCACCCCCGATCCGCAGCCGCGCGTATTTTTCGATGGGCGGCAGCCCGGAACGCAGCGGGACTTGAAATTTCAGGCGATCGAGCGAGATCAGCGGCTCCAATTGAGGGGCGCACGAAGTCCCAGCCGCCAAACGCGCCGCAAGCGACACCAAGCCCGGCTCGAATTCGCCGCCCAGAACGGTCCCGGCGCCGATGCCCCGCAAGTACGATTCATTCAGCGGCGCGTACAGCCCGTAGCAACAGATGTGCGCGGCCGGATTCAGCTTACGCACCTTCTCGATGACCTTGGCCGCCAGACGCGTCGCGGTGTGCATCGGCAGGTAGAACGCGACCAGATCGGCTTGACGAACGGTATCCGAGTCGAGCGATTCCACGCAGAGATCCGCGCAGGCGACTTGGTGACCGCGCTCCGCCAGCCACGCCGCGGGCGACGCCAAGCCGAACGGCTGGTGGCCGAGTTCGTAGGTGGATATGAGGAGGACCTTCACGACGGCACTTCTAGTATGGGGGTTTGTGGGGTGGGGTGGGCGGTGGGAAGTGGGTCGTGGGCTGTAGGTCGTAGGAGCTTTTCCTACTACCCACCCCCCACCCCCCACTACCCCTTTGCGAAATACAAGGCGGTGGCGCGTTCCAGTTCCGACTTGCTCATGAACGGCGGACGGCCTTCATATCTGCCGATCGACGTCAGAATGGTGCAGATATCGGCCGGATAGCAGGCGCGCAGCTCGGTGCGGCCTTCGCGCAGGCAAAACTTGCGCAGGTACTCGGCGCTGTCGGGCTCGCAGGGAATGCTGAAGCCGGTGACCACGCGATGAAAGATCTGATCGAAAGCCTTGTCGTCCACGGCATCCACGAAGATCTTGTTATGGATGCGGCGCAGGAAGGCTTCGTCAGCCAGATCGCTGGGCTCCAGGTTGGTTGAGAACACCACCATCAGCTCAAAGGGGATCTGGAATTTCACGCCGTAGCGCAGCATCAGGTAATCCACGCGGCGATCCAGAGGCACGATCCAGCGGTTCAACAGGTCGCGCGGCGACATGAGCTGGCGGCCGAAGTCGTCAATGATAAAGATGCCGTTGTTGGCCTTCATCTGCAGCGGAGCGGCGTAGATACCCGACGATTCGTCCAGGCGCAATTCCAGCATGCTGGGAATCAGCTCGCCGCCCACCACGATGCAGGGCCGGCGGCATAGCACCCAGCGCGGATCGACGTCCACATCGTCGATATCCAGCTTCTGATGCACCACCGGGTCGTACAAGCTGATCACCTGGTTGTCCACTTCCACCGCGTAGGGCATCAGCACGGCGTCCTGATAGACGCGCAGCATTCGTTCCGCCAGGCTGGTCTTGCCGTTTCCCGTGGGTCCGTATACGAAGATGGAATTTTGCGAAATCAGCGCGGGCCCGAGCTGATCGAGGAGAGCATCGCTGACCACCAGATCCGAAAACGCCGACCGCAGGATCTTCCGGTCGATGCGAACCTGCGCGGCCTGCGCCTTGGTGGCGGCGTGGTAGTCCTTTAAGGACACCGGAGCGGCGCCGGCATACTGGGAGATTTGGAATCGCTCGCCCGCCAGTAGCTTGCCGGCCTGCGACAGCGTAAAGTTATAGTCGTTGCCGAGCATCCCCTTCACTTCCACCAGTTGCAGTTGGCGCATGTGAGTGAAGACCACGTTTAAGACTGGGATGGACAGTTTGAGCGTATTGCTCAGGCTTTGCAGGTTGCTGAACCCCTCGAGCAAGAGCCGGCGTACCACCAGATCCAGCACCAGCGACTGAGAAATGCCTAAGTCTTCAAATGTTTGCGGGATCGGTGGACTGAAGGCGGTGCGTGCCGGAGCGAGTGTGGCTGCCATGAACGATACTGAACCTCACCCCCTCATCGGCTGAATCGTCCGATTTGTTTACACGCTCGGGGCCGCACTCACGTCAACCCTCTCTTGAAGCTATGCCGGGGCGTCCTTCACTGGGTATTGGTCTGCTCGGTCTTTGTCTGCTTACAATTAGGGGCGGCAACTTCCGCTGAGCAGCTGTTTCACCAAGCCCAGAAGGCTGAGCACGACGGCGAAATCGTCAAAGCTTACCTTCTTTACGCCCAAGCCGCGGCGGCCGACCCGACTAACATCACTTACTGGGATCACGCTCAGGCGCTACGGCCCGCGGCCAGTTTGCTGGGTGCCTCTCCGCCCAAGGCGGCGGAGTTGGCGGCCAAGGAGTTCCCAAACGACAAGATCGATCAAACGCTGTTCGGACATATTACCGCCGCTGATCTGGAAGCAACCCGCAGACCTCTGCCGCCGCCGCAACTCGCCGCCGAACCGGGCCGCCTCGATTATGACCTGCAGGGCGACTCCAAGGCGCTGTGGGAACAAGTGGCCGCCGGACTGCATCTGAAAGTATTGTTCGACGGCGACTACAAGCCGACGCCTGTATTCCGCTTTGAACTGACCGGAGCCGACTATCGGGACGCGCTGAACGCGCTTCAGGCCGCCACCAACTCGTTCCTGGTTCCCATCAGCCAGCGCCTCATCTTTATCGCCAACGACACCACGCAAAAGCGCACGGAGTTCGAGCAAACCGCCGCCATTGCGGTGCCCTTCCCCGAATCGAGCAGCGTGCAAGAGCTCCAGGAGATCGCCACCGGCATCCGCGGCGCCTTGGATGCGCAGAAGCTGGTGGTGGACACCACGCAGCACTTGATTTTGATTCGCGACCGGGTCACCAAGGTGCGGCTGGCCGAGAAGCTATTGCAAGACCTGCTGCGGCCGCGCGCGCAAGTGGTCATCGAGGTCGAAATCATGACCACGGATGTTTCCTCGTCGCTGAATTACGGGCTGTCGCTGCCAACGTCGTTCCCGGTTGCGAGCTTCTTGAGCCGGGCGAATCTGACCAACTACATTCCGTCGGGCTTTTCCACATTCCTGGCGTTCGGCGGCGGCGCCAGCCTGCTGGGCGTGGCCATTACCAACGCGCAGCTTTTCGCCTCGGTAACCAATTCACACACCGAGAGCATTTTCAAAGGGCAAGTTGTCGCCGTGGATGGCCTGCCCTCCAGTTTGCACGTCGGCGAGAAATACCCCATCATCACCAGCGGTTATTTTGGAAATTCCTCCGGCAGTGGGACGGTGTACACGCCGCCGCCGACCGTGAATTTCGAAGACCTGGGGCTGCTGATCAAGGTGACGCCGCACGTGACCGGGGCAAACGAGGTTTCTCTCGATCTGGATGCCGAGTTCAAGCAGCTGGGCGCCCTCACCTCCAACGGCATTCCGGCGGTTCTGAACACCCAATATCAATCCAAAATTGAGGTCGCGGGCGGCGAATGGGCCGTGCTGGCGGGCCTGATGTCGAAACAGGAAGCCGACAGCATCACCGGGCTTCCGCTGATCAGCCGCATTCCGCTACTGCGGAACACCACCATCGCCAAGGATGAGGGGGCGACGTTGATCGTGCTAAGGCCGCGCGTGACTATCGCCCCGCCTTCGGAAACACCGGCCTGGAAGGTGTGGACGGGGAGCGAGACGCGCCTGCCTTCCCAGTTGTAAAGGATCGCCTGTGGGCTGGTAAACGGTGGCTTACTGGACATTGGCCCGGAGGGGCCCGGAGGCTTCCCTGACCCGGTATCCCCCAGTAGGGGTACCCGCCAGTACCCACTAGGCATTTTTGCCGGGGCGGATTTGGGGGCCTTCTGTTATAATGGTGTTTCAGGTAAGGTCAGAACGCTGGTAGTGTATAGTCTTAGTCGACGGGAGATTCCCTGTGAAACGTGCTGGTTCTGATGAAGCACTGCGCTGTTCTTTTTGTCATAAAAGTCAGGACGTAGTCGGCAAATTAATCTCCTCCCCCAACGATTACCCCCGCGCTTATATCTGCGACGAATGCATCGCCGTATGCAATTCGATCTTAGAGGACGATCGCCACGATCAACCCTATGGGGCGCCCCATAAGCTCCCTAAACCTTTAGAATTAAAAGAGTATCTTGACCAGTACGTGATCGGCCAGGACGCCACCAAGAAGAAGCTCGCCGTAGCGGTCTACAACCACTACAAGCGCATCCAGATGAATAAGCAGCGCGGCGCCGAGGTGGAGCTTTCGAAATCCAACATCCTGCTGATCGGCCCCACCGGCACTGGCAAGACGCTGCTGGCGCAGACCCTCGCGCGGATCCTGGACGTCCCCTTCGCCATTGTGGACGCAACCACCTTAACCGAAGCCGGCTACGTAGGCGAAGACGTGGAGAACATTATCCTGCGGCTGCTGCAAAACTCCGATTGGGACGTGCAGCGCTGCCAGCAAGGCATCATTTACATCGACGAAATCGACAAAATCGGGCGCAAGGACGAAAACCCGTCTATCACCCGGGACGTTTCGGGCGAAGGCGTTCAGCAGGCGTTGCTCAAAATCCTGGAGGGTACGGTCGCGAACGTTCCGCCGCAGGGTGGCCGCAAACATCCTCATCAGGAATTTACTCCCGTAGATACCACCAATATCCTGTTCATCTGCGGGGGCGCATTTGTCGGGCTGGAGAAAGTGATCTCCAAACGCGTGGGCACCAAGTCGATGGGTTTTGTCCCGCAGGAAGAACATCGCCCGGAAGGCGCGCTCCCACGTACCGCGTCCAACCGCCGCGATGTGGATTTGCTCGATAACGTTCAGCCTGTCGATCTCATCAAGTTCGGTTTCATTCCGGAATTCATCGGCCGCATGCCGGTGGTGGCGGTTCTGGAGGATCTGAGCAAGGATGCTCTGGTCCAGATCCTGACCAAGCCTAAGAACGCGATCGTCCGGCAGTACCAGAAGCTTTTCGAATTCGAAAATGTTAGACTGAAGTTTAGCGACGACGCGCTCGAGGCCATTGCTGCATTGGCTATGGAACGGAAGGTTGGCGCGCGAGGTCTGCGGATGATTCTCGAGGACCTGATGCTGGACCTCATGTATTATCTCCCGTCTTACAAGAAAGTCCGCGAGTTTCTGGTGACCAAGGAGATGGTCATGACGCAGAAGATCAACATGGCCTTGCTAGAGAAGGCCGGTTAGTCCACGTTCGCCGCTGACGTTTTTGGTTGTTGGTTCGATGGCACGGAGCGCGGGAACCAAGTAACCTGACAACAAATCCCCATGCTTACCTCCAAAGAAAAGTCCGACACACGACGCCTACCGATGATGCCGATCCGGGACGTCGTGATCTTTCCGTACATGATGACGCCCTTCGTGGTAGGGCGCGATTCCAGCGTGCGTGCGCTTGAAGAAGCGCTGGCGTCGGACAAGAGAATTTTCCTGGCCACGCAGCACGACGCCTCGGTTGACGAGCCGCGCCCCGACGAAATCTACAACGTCGGCACCGTCGCCAACATCGTGCAGAGTCTGAAGCTGCCCGACGGCAACATCAAGGTGCTGGTGGAGGGCGTGGAACGCGGCAAGATCATTTCCGTCAGTGAAGATGAAGGTTACTTCCGCGCCGCGGTGAAGACCTTCAATTTCAAGGTGGACGCCGGGCCGCAGCTGGAAGCGCTCGTGAGCCGTGTCACCGGCCTGTTTGAGCAGTACGTCAAGCTCAGCCAAAACCTGAACTATGAAACCATGATCGCCGCGATTCGCGTGGATGAGCCGGGCAAGCTGGCCGACACCGTGGGCGCGAATCTGCAGTTAACCATCGAGGAGAAGCAGGAGCTGCTCGAAATCTTCGATCCGGTGGACCGGCTGACGCGTGTAGCCGAAATGCTGGATATCGAGATCGAGAAGCTCAATGTCGACCGCACCATCCAGGGCCGCGTTAAGCGCCAGATGGAAAAGGCGCAGAAAGAGTATTACCTCAACGAAAAAATCAAAGCCATTCAGAAAGAGCTCGGCCGCGGCGAGAAGAGCGAGTTCGACGAACTGAAGCGCAAGATCGATACCGCGGGGATGACCAAGGACGCCCACGAGAAGGCCATTGCCGAGCTGCGACGTCTGGAAAATATGCCGCCCATGTCGGCCGAATCCACCGTGTCGCGCAATTATCTGGATTGGTTGCTGGCCGTGCCGTGGAAGAAGAAATCCAAGGAAATTCGCGATCTGAATCACGCGCAGGAAGTGCTCGAATCCGACCATTACGGCCTGGAAAAGATCAAGGAGCGGATTCTCGAATTCCTGGCGGTTCGGCGCCTGGTGCAAAACCCCAAGGGTTCCATCCTCTGCTTTGTCGGGCCTCCGGGCGTTGGCAAGACGTCGCTCGGAATGTCGATCGCCAAGGCCACCGGCCGCAAATTCGTGCGTCTTTCGCTGGGCGGCGTGCGGGATGAAGCTGAAGTTCGCGGCCATCGCAGAACTTACATCGGAGCGCTGCCCGGCCAGGTGCTTCAAATGATGAAGAAAGCCGGGACGAAGAACCCGGTGTTCATGCTGGATGAAGTCGACAAGATGTCCATGGACTTCCGCGGCGACCCATCTGCCGCGTTGCTCGAAGTTCTGGATCCGGAACAGAATTACATGTTCATGGATCACTATTTAGATGTCGAGTACGATTTGAGCCAGGTGTTTTTCATCGCCACCGCGAATGTGCTGCACACCGTTCCTCCCGCCTTGCAGGACCGCATGGAAGTGATCCGGCTTTCCGGTTACACCGAACTCGAGAAGTTGGAAATAGCCAAACGCTTTCTGGTTCCCAAGCAAATGAAGGAAACCGGTCTAAAACCGGGCGACCTGGATTTCACAGATGACGGCCTGCAAAGCCTAATTCAATCGTATACGCGCGAGGCCGGAGTACGGAACCTGGAGCGCGAGGTTGGCAATGTCTGCCGCAAGGTGGCCCGTAAAGTCGTCAACGCGCAAGGCGGGGCCAAGCGCTCGGATTCGACCAAGATTCCACAGGCGGTGCTCAGTGAGAAAACCGTTTCGGAATACCTCGGCCCGCAGAAATTCCGCGACCTCGCAGCCGACAAGAAGAACGAAGTGGGTGCGACCGTCGGATTGGCGTGGACCGAAGTGGGCGGGTCCATCCTGACCACCGAAGCTGCCGTGATGGAAGGCAAGGGCAAACTTCAAACCACCGGCAAGCTCGGCGATGTGATGCAGGAATCGGCCCATGCCGCGATGAGCTATGTGCGCTCGCGGGCGCAGCTGCTAGGTCTGCCGCGCGATTTTTACCGCAACGTCGATATTCACGTGCACGTGCCGGAAGGCGCCATCCCGAAAGACGGGCCTTCGGCCGGCATCACCATCGCCACCAGCATCTGTAGCGCGTTGACGAACATTCCGGTGCGCTGCGATCTGGCCATGACCGGCGAGATTACCGTTCGCGGCCGCGTGCTGCCCATCGGCGGTCTGAAGGAAAAGGTCCTGGCGGCGCATCGGCAGGGAATTCGCGAACTCGTTTTGCCGAAGGATAATGAAAAAGATCTTCCCGACATTCCGGAAAACATCCGCAAGGAGATGAAGCTCCAGTTTGTGACTTCGATGGATCAAGTGCTGAAGATTGCCTTGGAGCGGGAGTTGGTTGCGCTGCCGCTGGCGGCGCATACGCCTCCGGTGGAGTTGGTGCGCGGAGCAGCGGAAGAGCGGATTTCCGTCTAGCGGGATGCTTGCCGAGCCGCGACCGTGACAGAGTCGGGTTAAGCATTCAAGGCCGGATGGACGCCGAATTTGTGATAAGTGCCGCCCGGCCGGATCAGTTTCCTGCCGAGACGTTGCCGGAGATCGCGTTTCTGGGGCGAAGCAACGTCGGCAAGTCGAGTTTGTTGAATTGCCTCACGGGTCGCAAGGGGTTGGCGTTTACGAGCGCAAAGCCCGGATGCACGCAATTGATCAATTTCTATCGGGTTGGCGATGAGTTCAACTTCGTCGATCTGCCTGGGTATGGATACGCGCGTGTCCCGAAGGACATAACATTCCAATGGAAAGAGCTGATCGAACAGTACCTGCTGCAACGAAGGTCGTTGCAGTTGTGCTTCATGATACTCGACGCTCGTCGAGGTTGGATGGACAAGGATCTGGAGCTCAAACAGTGGTTGGAGTTCCATAACCGGCGATACGTGGTGATCGCCACCAAGACAGACAAAGTGAAAAGTAAGAACGATCTGCGGCAAGGCATGACAGCCATCCGGAGCCAGTCTCCGGAGACCGAGGCTCTGCCGTTCTCGGCACTGAGCTGCCGAGGAGCGAGGGAAATTTGGCAAGCGATTTCGACAATCAAGACCCAGCGGCAATAGCCGCTCCCACCCCCGAGGAATCCGAAACTAAAACCGACGGCAAGGCCGACGCGAATAAATCCGCCAACGCCAAGTCAGGTGACGCGAAACCCTCGGCCGACACCGCTGACGCAAAAGCGGCTGAAGCAAAGGCAGGCGACGCTAACGGCAAAGCTGAGACGCCCGCCGGCCAGGCTGGTGGACGCAAGCGCCAGGGCGGAGCTGCGCCTCAAGCCAATCAAAAGAACGGCACGCTCGACCTGGTGGAGCTCAAGGACATGAGCATCCAGAAGCTCAACCAGATCGCCAAGGACCTCAACGTCACCGGCACCGCGGGCCTTCGCAAGCAGGAGTTGATCTTCAAGATCCTGCAGACGCAGGCCGAAAAGAGCGGGCTCATCTTCTCGGAAGGCGTTCTGGAATGCCTGCCCGACGGCTTTGGATTCTTGCGCGCCCCGGAGTACAACTACCTGCCCGGCCCGGACGACGTGTACGTTTCGCCGTCGCAAATCCGGCGCTTCGATCTGCGCACCGGCGATACGGTCTCCGGACAGATCCGCCCGCCGAAAGAGGGCGAGCGTTACTTCGCGCTCATCAAAGTGGACGCGATCAACTTCGAGCCGCCGGAAGAAGCGCGCAACAAGATTTTCTTCGATAATCTGACGCCGCTTTATCCCGACCAGCGGCTGAAACTGGAAACCACGCGCGACAACTACTCCGGCCGCGTGATGGATCTGCTGACACCCATCGGCATGGGACAGCGCGGGCTGATTGTCGCCGCGCCGCGCACCGGCAAGACGATGCTGCTGCAGTCCATCGCCAACTCCATCACCGCCAATCATCCCGAAGTTTCGCTGATCGTTCTGCTGATTGACGAGCGCCCCGAGGAAGTTACCGACATGCAGCGCTCGGTGAAAGGCGAAGTGATCAGCTCCACATTCGACGAGCCTGCCTCGCGTCACGTGCAAGTGGCCGAAATGGTGATCGAGAAAGCCAAGCGGCTGGTGGAGCACAAACGTGACGTGGTGATCCTGCTCGATTCCATTACGCGTCTGGCGCGCGCCTATAACACCGTGGTTCCGCCGTCCGGCAAGGTGCTCTCGGGCGGCGTGGATTCGAACGCCTTGCAGCGGCCGAAGCGCTTCTTCGGCGCCGCGCGCAACATCGAAGAGGGCGGCTCGCTTACCATCGTCGCCTCCGCGTTGATCGATACCGGAAGCCGCATGGACGACGTGATCTTTGAAGAATTCAAAGGCACCGGCAACATGGAAATCCATCTGGACCGCAAGCTGATGGACAAGCGCGTTTTCCCGGCCATCGACATCACCAAGAGCGGCACGCGCAAGGAAGAGCTGCTGGTGCCGAAGGAAGAACTCAACCGGATCTTCGTGCTGCGGCGCGTTCTCAACCCGCTATCGCCGGTGGAGAGCATGGAGCTGCTGCTGGATCGTCTCAGCAAGAGCAAGAGCAACGGCGAATTCCTGACTTCCATGAGCACTTAGTAGTAGCCGCCGCATGGGCAGAATCCGAGTCCTCTCCGACACCGTCGCCAATAAAATCGCCGCCGGAGAGGTGGTGGAGCGGCCAGCTTCAGTCGTCAAGGAGCTGATCGAAAACTCGCTCGATGCCGGCGCCACCGACCTTCGCATCGAGGTCGACAGCGGAGGCCGGCGTTTGATCCGCGTGGCCGACAACGGCGGCGGCATGTTGCGCGACGATGCGCTGCTGGCCTTCGAGCGTCACGCCACCAGCAAGTTGAGCGACGTGAAGGATCTGCTCTCCATCGCGACGCTTGGGTTTCGCGGCGAAGCGCTGCCATCCATCGCCTCGGTCTCGCGGCTGCTTGCTTGAAACCAGGGCGGCGGAGGAATCCACCGGCGCGGCAGTCGAGATCGCGGGCGGCAAGATCCTGCGCTGCGACGAATTCTCGCGGCCCACCGGAACCACCATCACGGTTCGCGACCTGTTCTATAACGTACCCGCGCGCAAGAAATTCCTGCGGTCCGATCAGACCGAGCTTGCGCACATCGCTTCGCTCGCCACGCACTACAGCCTGGCGCATCCCAAGAAGGCGTTCCAACTGCGCCATCAGATCAACCAAGGCACGTCGCAGTTGCTGGACGTGACGCCGGTGGAGACGCTGCAGGAGCGCGTGTATCAGGTGTTCGGCAGCCAGACGCTCGATGAGCTGATCGATCTGGACTACGTGGAGCGCGAGCTCGAAGTTGTGGACGCCGAGGACCGCACCACGCGCGTTTTCGCGCTGCGCGGATTCGTGTCTGGGCCGCAAGTGCAGAAGATGAACCGCAATTCGATCTTCCTGTTCGTGAATGGCCGCCTGATTCGCGACCGCTTGCTACTGCATGCGCTCTCCTCCGCTTATCACAATCTCATGCCGCCGGCTTGTTATCCGTTCGCGCTGTTGTTCGTGGATTGCGATTGCGAGGAAGTGGACGTGAACGTTCACCCGTCCAAAACCGAAGTTCGATTCCGGCACGGCAGCGTGGTGCACGATTTTGTGCGCGACGCCATTCGCGAACGCCTGATTGTCGCTCGTCCCGTGTCCAGCATTCCGGTTCCAACGCAGCCCCAGGCCGCCGCGGATCTGCCTTTTTCTGACTTCACGCAACGCATCGAAAATCAGCGCTTCGAGCCGATGCCGAGCGTTGAATTTGGACGGGGGGCGGGCGTGGAGCGAATGGAAGATCTGCCGGTTTACACGCTCCACACGAGTGCCGCGCCCGAGGCCAGGTTCGACTTCCAACCCGTGCGATCCGCTACTGTTCCCGATACGCACGGGCCGCTCGCGCTCGAAACAGCCGAAACTCCGCAAAGCCTGAACGCTCTTTCGGATCTCCGGCCGATCGGCCAGATCCACGACAGCTTCATCATCGCGGCCGGGCGCGACGGTCTTTGGATTATCGATCAGCATGTGGCGCACGAGCGCATTCTGTTCGAGAAAGTGCTACGTCAGCAAGCCCAAGGCCGTGTTGAGCGCCAACAGCTTCTGATGCCGATTCTGCTCGAGCTGACCGCGGGTCAGCACATCGAATACGCGCGCATTGCCGATGAGCTTGAACGTGCGGGATTCGATTCCGAGCCTTTCGGCAATCGGACCATCGCCGTAAAAGGCGCTCCGGCGGGCGTCGGCCCAGCCGACATCGAACGGTTGGTGCTTGAGATTTTGGAAATCGCCGAGAGCGAGCTCCGCGGAGTCTCGCTAGACGATTTGCGCCGCTCCATGGCCGCCAGCATCGCGTGCCGCGCCGCCATCAAAATCAACATGCGCCTGGATCACACCAAAATGGAATGGCTGCTAAAGGAACTCGCCGCCACTGACTGCCCGATGAGCTGTCCGCACGGCCGCCCGATCGCACTGCGCTATTCGACGCGCGACATCTTGAAAAGTTTTCACCGCATCTGACCGTAAGGGAGCCGGCCGCGGTCATTCCCACTCGATGGTCCCAGGCGGCTTGTGCGTCAGATCGTAAAACACGCCGCAGACCCCATTCACTGAGAGCAGTTCGTGTGTCATGCGGTGCAGAAGCGCCTGCGGCATACGGACCACCTGCGCGGTCATGCCGTCGACGGAATGGATGGGCCGCAGCACCACGGAATCCGGCCTGTCCCCCGCGCCAATCGGAATCAGCACCACTGGAAATTGCCAGACTTCGCGCTCGAATCCGCTTTCCTCCGACAATTGCCGAACGATCGCGTCTGCCTGCCGCAGGCGCTGCAGGCGGTCACGGGTCAGGGTGGCTTTACTCGATCGCATTTCCGCGATTCCAACCCGCGCGTGTACTAGCCCAACCACGCGATTGATCTCACTGTCGCGATTCACCAGCTCTGTCGCTATCTCATCCTCCGGCAAACTCTCCAGCGCGAGCACCGAATGATAGCTGCGCGAATCGCCTTTCACTCCGACCGACCGGATGGGCAGCAGCCAGCCCGGATCGCAGCGGGTCGCCGGCGCGGTGGTGTCGGAACACAGGCAGCGAATCGCGAGCCCTGGTCCCGGAAAAGGATGGCGATGCAAGAACTCACCGGGAATGCCCAGCTCTTCGCCAATCTCGCGGACTTCATCCTTGTAGAACGACGCCAACGGCTCGATGATCCGGCCCGATTCGATGAGCTTCTGGATACCAGCCACGCGATTGTGATGAGTCTTAATCACATCCGCCTTGGCGGTGCCGCCGGATTCGATAGTGTCCGGATAAATCGTGCCCTGTCCCAAAATCCAGTGTCCATCCAGAAAGTGGCCGGTGCTCATGATGCGCTCTTGCACGGCGACGAATTGCTCGCCGATAATGTGCCGCTTGGTCTCGGGATCCGTGACGCCTTCGAGAGCCTTCAAAAATTCGGTTTCGGCTTCCTCAACACGAAAGGCCGTCGCGCCGAGTTGCTGGAACAAGCGCCGCACATAGGCGGTCTCGCCTTCGCGCATCAGCCCGGTGTCGACGTAGATACCGAAGACACGCTCTGGCCCGAGTGCCCGCAAACACAGCGTGTAGGCTACTGTTGAATCCACTCCGCCACTCACGAAGAAGAATACATTGCGATCCGCCGCGATAGCCTGGATTTCCTTCTCGAGCGGTCCGATGCGATCCTTGGGATCCCAATCCTTGGTGCAGCCGCAGATAGCGAAGACGAAGTTTGCCAGGATCTGGTGCCCCTGTTCGGTGTGCGCGACTTCCGGATGGAACTGGACGGCCATCAATGGACGCGTGCGATGGGCTATGGCCGCCACCGGACATGTAACCGTGCCGCCCAGGACATCGAAACCCTCGGGAGCCGATTCCACCTGGTCGCGATGATTCATCCAGACCTGGAGCTGGCCGTTTAGACTGGCAAACAGCGGGTGAGGGCGCGCGCTTTGGAATCGGGCGAAACCATACTCGCCTTTCTCACCCTTGCGGACGTGCCCGCCTAGAACGTGAGTCATGAGCTGCTGTCCATAGCAGATGCCAAGGACTGCGCTCGCAGTAGAGAGGATCTTCGGATCGATTTGCGGGCTGCCCGATTCGTAAACGCTGTCCGGACCGCCGGAGATGATAATGCCCCTCCGGCCGGCCAGCTGGGAAGCGGGCGTTTCGCTGGGCTGAACATCTGCATACACGCCGAGGTCGCGAATCTTCCTGGCGATCAAATGGCAGTATTGGCCGCCCGCGTCGAGGACGGTAATTTGTGGTGTGCTCAAACCTTCGCTAATGTCGGGCTCAGGTCCTAGGGCCGCCGCGGATCGTCGCGCTGAATGCGCTCAACCACCAGCTTCTTCGCTTTATCAAGCAGCGCTCTGGCGTCGGGCATCGCGTCAATGGCTTTCAAAACCATCGGATCCGCTTCAATGGCGACCTTTTGAGAATCTTCGTAGCTGAACGCGGTCGCATACATCTCGCGCTTAAGCTGTTGCTGGATCCAGGTCCGATTGTCATTCCAATCCGCTTCGGTGAACGGCAGGTTTTGCTGCATGACATACTGGCGGAATTCGCCAACTACTGCAGCATCCGGCTCCCAGCCCTTATTCAAGTGGGCTTGCGGATGCGAACCAAACCATTTGGCGGTGAAATTGAAGAACTCGTACTTGGTCAGCAGGTCGGTCTGGAACTTGTTGTATTTCGGCGGCTCGTACTTTTGATCGGGTGTGATACCGCCGCCGCCATACACCGTTCTACCGCTGTCGGTGCTCTTGACGTCCTGCAGGTTCTTCTGCTCGGTGCGCTTGCCGTAGTAGTAATCCAGGAACGAGATGTTGGAGTAATCGCGCTGGATCAAGCGGCCGCTGGGGGTGTAGTAGTGAGCGGTGGTCAACGCCAGACCCGTATTATCCTCCAGCGGATAGACGGTCTGAACCAATCCCTTGCCGAAGGTGGTCTCGCCCAGAATCCAACCGCGGTCGTGATCCTGCAGAGCGCCCGCGACGATTTCCGCGGCCGACGCCGAGTAGCGGTTCACCAAAACCACGATCGGATAATTCTGTCCGGATGCGCTGCCCTTTGCCAGGTATGGCTTCTCGGCCGATGCACGCCCGCGATGCGACACAACTACCTCGCCTTTCCTTAAGTAGTGTCCAGCCACCGCGACGCCTTCGTTCAAAAGGCCGCCCGGATTCTCTCTCAAGTCCAGGACCAAGCCCTTCATGTTCGCTTCACCCAGACGCTTGAAGTTGTCTTCCATCTCCTGGCTGGTATTCTCATTGAACTGCGTGATCCGGATATAAGCGATTCCGGGCCGGAGCCAGAAGGCGTCTTCCACACTGGAACGGGAAATCTCATCCCGTACGATGTCAAAGGTAATCGGCTTTTCGGCGCCCTCGCGGCCAACGGTCACCTGGACGTGCGTCGCGCGTGGGCCCTTCAACAGATCGGCCACCTCGGTGGTAGTGAGCGAGTCGGTCTTCTTGTCGTTGACTTCAAGAATGACATCGCCGGGGCGCAGTCCCGCCTTATAGGCCGGCGAACCGCCGAACGGCGCTACCACGATCGTCTTTCCATTGCGCGGTGCCACCTGCATTCCCACGCCGTAGTAATGACCGCTTTGATCGTCACGGAGCGACTGAAAATCCTTGGGATCGAAGAAATTGGAGTGCGGGTCCAGCGTGCGCAACATGCCGGGAATCGCGCCTTTATAGATGCCTTTGTCGGACGTGACCTTTTCGGCGAAGTTGTTCTCCACCAGTTCGTAGACTTTGGTGAATTGCTTGATGTTCGTCTTCAGGTCTTCTTCGGGACCGCTGGATGCAGCCGAAACACCGGCAACACCTGGCCCAAAGACGCCCCCGATGACGGAGCAGAGAACCACCACGAAAGTGGGGAGAAGAACGGACCGTACCCAACGCGGCATCAGTACCTCGCTCCTTTAGTATACCGGAGTTTTTCTGGCAGACCCAGATCCCACAAATGCCGTGGGCGGGAGCCCGGAAATTATGCGCTGCGGATCGAGCGGCGCGATCCCGCCGAAGCCGCCTCCGCCTTCACCGGCTTGCGCTGGGATGAATCGTCGAGACGCCGGACCTGGTCGCTGACGCACACCAGAAACATCGGCTGCTTGGCGTTCTTCAGGATGTCGATGATCCGGTCCTGCTGCTCTTCCAGATAAATCGACTTGCCATCGGTGACCAGGTGCAGATCCGACTGGGATTGCACGACGTCGCTCAACCGCTTCCCCATTTCGCGCTGCAGGAACCGCAGGACGCGGCGGATTTTCTGCAGTGAAAATCCCTTGCGCCGGAGCTCGGCAATCACCGTAATTTCAATCACTTCCTCGGATTGGTAGACGCGCTTGTGGCCCTCATGGCGCGGCGAAACGACTTTCCGCTCATCCCACCACTGCAGCTGCCGCAAGCTGACCTGGGCAATGCGCGAAACGTCGCTCGAGGCAAACGTCCGTATGCTGTCTTCCGATTCAGAACGGCTTTTCTTTGTTTTGAACATGTTCCCCCGCTAACGTTTGCAACAAGAGCGCCTCTAAATTTTACCTGAGCCAATTCGAGTGTCAATAGGCAAATGGGACGTTTTGAACCCGGCCGCTCTACCGGGCAGAACGCGCCCCTAGCCTCCGCCGACAAACTGTACGATTTCTAACGTTGCCCCTGGACCCACCGTGCCATGATCCCACGCCTGGCGCTGCACAATGGACCGGTTCAACTCCACTGCGACACGCTCAGTATCCACTTCCAGCCACACCAGCAATTCCCGAAGCGTGCACCCCGGGGGCGCCAGCCGAACTTGTCCGTTAACAACAATTTCAATCTGTTTTGTTGTGAGCGCCGCCATCGCTTTTTTCCCGTTTCCGAAAACCAAACTTGCGGCCCGAGGCCGGATCTAATTATAGTCGAATGTTAGGGCCCTGAGTCCACATCCACACAATCGAATGCCGACCTCTTATTCTGATACCTACTTCCCCGTGCTGGTGCAAATCGTGATCGCGGTGGTCGTGGCCGCGGCGTTGGTGGCGATCTCCTTTTTGTTGGGCAAGCACGTGAGGAACCGGGTGAAGGACTCGCCCTATGAATCGGGGATGGCGCCCACCGGCTCGGCGCGGGAACGCTTCAGCGTCAAGTTTTATCTGGTGGCCATCGTGTTTATCCTTTTCGACATTGAAGCGGTGTTCCTGTATCCCTGGGCGGTGGTGTATCGCGAACTGAAGCTGTTTGGGTTTGGAGAAATGCTGATCTTCGTGGTTTTGGTCCTGATCGGATTCTTCTACGTTTGGAGGAAGGGCGCGCTGGATTGGTCGCAAGAGACGTCGGAAGGAAGTCCCTACGACGTGGAGCGGGCCCGGGTAAAAAAGAATGCTGCCTGATCCATTGAAGGACCACGCGGTGGCTGCGGCGCTGGACTCAGCGCTACCAGGAGTTATTACCGGAGGCCACGCCGAACGCAACGAGCCGACGCTGTGGATCGCACCCGCGCGCATCGTGGAAGTCTGCCGATATTTGAAAGACCAGCAAGGTTTCGTTCGTTTGAGCGCCATCACCGCGGTGGATTGGCTTCCGGCCGACCCGCGTTTCGAGGTGGTGTATCTGCTGCATTCGCTTGAGCGCAACCAGCGCCTCAGGTTGAAGTGCTGGCTTACGGAGTCGGAATGCGAGATTGATTCCGTCACCGGCGTTTGGCGCACCGCGGATTGGTACGAGCGAGAGGTATTCGATCTGTTTGGCGTTCGTTTCCGCAACCATCCAGACCTTACTCGGATCCTGATGCCGAGCGACTGGGAAGGACATCCGCTGCGCAAGGACTATCCGGTACACGGACATAAGTACAGCTATCAGGATGAGCAATAACAGATGAGCAACGTGTCCCATGCGTGAATCCACACTTCATACCGATTCGATCACCGCGACCGACGCGACCAACGAGCCCCCGTCCGGGATCGCCGCACCAAGCGGCTACAAGCGGATGATTTTGAATATGGGGCCGCAGCATCCCTCCACGCACGGCGTGTTGCGCATCGTGCTGGAGTTGGACGGCGAGACCATTCTCAAAGCGGTGCCCGACATTGGTTTTCTGCACACCGGCATCGAGAAGAATTGTGAAGTAAAAACCTGGCAGCAAGTGGTGACGCTGACCGATCGCGTGGATTACCTCTCGAACCTGTCCAATAATCTGGTCTACGCGCTCTCGGTGGAGAAACTGATCGGCGACATCGAAATTCCTCCCAAGGCGCAATGGATGCGCGTGATGCTGGCCGAATTTCAGCGGCTGAACAGTCACCTGGTGTGGCTGGGGACGCACGCGCTGGACATCGGCGCGATGACCATGTTCTTTTACTGCTTCCGCGAGCGCGAGGACATTCTGCGGATCTTCGAGATGTTCTCCGGACAGCGCATGATGACCAGCTACATTCGCATCGGCGGGCTGGCGCTGGAGCCGCCGCGCGGTTGGCAGCAGGCCGTCGGCAAATTTATTAACGCGTTTCCGAGCAAGGTGGACGAATACGAAGAGCTGCTGAACAACAATCCCATCTGGAAGCGCCGCACGCAGGGCGTGGGCTTTGTGCCGCTGGAGGATCTGCTGGATTTGGGCGTCACCGGTCCCATGATTCGAGCGGCCGGCATGAAATGGGACGTCCGCAAGGATGAGCCGTACTCCAGCTACGATCAGTTCGAATTTGAAGTTCCGGTGCACACGGAAAACGACGTGTTCGCGCGGTACCGAGTCCGTTTGGAGGAGATGCGGCAGAGCACGCGGATCATCAAACAGGCACTGGAAGGGATGCCGGAAGGCGCCTGGCAGGCCAATGCGCCTAAGATCGTGCTGCCCGAGCGAGAGAAGATGAAGACGCAGATGGAAGCCTTGATTTATCACTTCAAGATTGTGACGGAGGGCTTCCGCGTTCCGGCCGGCGAAGTGTATCAGGCCGTGGAATCGCCGCGCGGCGAAATCGCTTACTACGTGGTGAGCAACGGCACATCCAAGCCATACCGCATCTTTATGAGGACGCCGAGCTTCGGGAACCTGCAAGCGCTTGCTCCGCTGCTGGAAGGCCGGCTGCTGGCGGATTCCATCGCGTCTCTGGGGAGCATGGACTTCGTGTTGGGAGACGTAGATCGTTAATGACTTTTTCGCCAGAACTCGAAGCTCGATTTGCGAAGCTGCTGGAAATATATCCACCCGGCCGGACACGATCGGCGGTGGTGCCGATGCTGCTGTACGCGCAGGACGAACTCGGCCATATCTCGCCCGAGCTGGTTGAAGAAGTCGCTAGGCGCTGCCAGGTGAAGCCGCTGCAGGTGGACGAGGTGGTGGGCTACTACTCGATGCTGCATCGCAAGCCGCTCGGAAAATGCCACGTCCAGGTATGCACCAACATCAGTTGCCTGATTCTGGGCGCTGATGATTTGTATGAGCACGCTTCAAAGTCGCTCGGGATCGGGAACAAGGAAGTGACGCCGGATGGGCAGTTCTCGCTCGAGGAAGTGGAGTGCATGGGCGCGTGCAGTTGGGCGCCGGCGGTTCAGCTGAATTACGATTTCCATCACCATGTGACGCCGGAGAAGCTGGATCAACTGCTCGCGGAAGTGAGAAAAGCTCAGTAAAACCAATCCGATGCTCTATAACGAACCCAGCCCGCTCGAAGTAAAAATCCTGACCAAGCGCTTTGGTCTCGCCAATTCCGAATCGCTCGACACCTATCTCGCCACCGACGGTTACAAAGCCTTTCTCAAGGCCATAGAGATGACGCCCGAGCAGATCATCGACGAAGTGAAAGCGTCGGCCCTGCGTGGACGCGGCGGTGCGGGATTCCCCACGGGTCTGAAGTGGAGCTTCGTACCGCGCACTTCGCCCAAGCCGAAATACGTGATCGTCAACGCGGACGAGAGCGAGCCCGGCACTTGCAAAGACCGGCTGTTGATGGAAAACGATCCGCACCAATTGATCGAAGGCATTCTGATCGGCGGCCGCGCGGTCGACTCGCACAAGGGCTACATCTATATCCGCGGCGAATATCGCTACCTGATCGAAGCCATGGATCGCGCTATCGCGGAGGCCTATTCGCGCGGCTACCTGGGCAAAAACATCCAAGGTACCGGCTTCGATTTCGATCTGTACACCCACACCGGCGCGGGCGCTTACGAGTGCGGAGAAGAGACGGCGCTGCTCGATTCCATCGAAGGCAAGCGCGGGATCCCGCGCATGAAGCCTCCATTTCCGGCGGTGGTCGGCGCCTGGCAATCCCCCACCCTTCTGAGCAATGTGGAAACCTTTTCGGCGATCCCCGCCATTATTCGCGATGGCGGCGCGGCGTTCGCGGCTCTGGGGCCGCCGAAAAACGGAGGCACGCGTCTGGTCTGCCTTTCGGGACACATCAACAAACCCGGCGTGTACGAGCTGCCCGTGGGTTTCAATCTGTTGCGCATGATTTATGAAGTCGGCGGCGGGATGCGCAACGGCAAGAAGCTGAAGGCGGTGGTGCCGGGCGGCTCGTCATGCCCGTTATTGAAGGCTGACGAATGCGATATCTCCATGGACTTTGATTCGCTGGCCAAGGCCAAGAGCATGCTAGGATCGGGCGGCACCGTGGTGCTGGACGAAGAGACGTGCATGGTGAGGTTCGCGCAGCGCATTATGAAGTTCTATGCGCACGAAAGCTGCGGCTGGTGTATTCCGTGCCGCGAAGGCACCACTTGGCTGAAAAGGATGCTGGACCGATTTCATGCGGGTGGCGGACAGAAGAGCGACATCCCTTTGATCGGCGAGCTTTCCAAGAACATTTTGGGGCGGACTTACTGCGCGCTAGGCGACGCGGCCGCCATGCCAACCATTTCCATCGTGGAAAAATTTCCCGAAGATTTCGAAGCGCACCTCAATGGCAAGCCGTGCCCTTATCAGCACTCGGCGGAACTGGCGATGGCTTAACTCATGAGCGACCTAATTCATCTCACGATCAATGGCAGAGCGGTGACAGCCGCGCCCGGCACGCTGGTGATCAACGCGGCCAAGCAGGTGGGCATCGAAGTTCCGTCGTTCTGTTATTACGATGGCCTGTCGCTGCAGGCGGCCTGCCGGATGTGTCTGGTGGAAGTGGAAAAGACGCCCAAGCTGCAGGTGGGCTGCACGCTGCCGGTGGCCGAGGGCATGGTGGTCAACACCGACTCCGCGCAGGTGCATGAGGCGCGCAAGGGCACGCTCGAATTTCTGCTGACGAACCATCCCCTGGATTGCCCGGTGTGCGACAAGGGCGGCGAGTGCGAGCTGCAGGACATGACGTTCCGCTACGGCATGGGTGAGAGCCGGTTCCTGGAGCAGAAGCAGCATACCGACGAAGAACAATGGTCGCCCGTTGTGTTTTACGACAAGCCGCGCTGCATCCTGTGCTATCGCTGCGTGCGCATCTGCGACGAAGGCATGGGCGTGAAGGCTCTGGGCGTCGGTAACCGCGGCTCGATTTCGGTGATCGAGCCCAATCATTTCGACCATCTGGAGTGCGACGAGTGCGGGATGTGCATCGACATTTGTCCGGTGGGCGCGCTTACCAGCGGAACCTATCGCTATAAGACGCGTCCCTGGGAAATGCGCCACATCGGAACCATTTGCACGCATTGCGCGGATGGCTGCAAGACCACGCTCGGTGTGCGCAACAACGAGATCATTCGCGGCAACAATCGCGACCGGTCCGGAATCAACGGCGAGTTCCTGTGTATCAAGGGACGCTATGCGGCGGATTTCGTGAACAGCCCGGAGCGGCTGCAATCGCCCCTCCTGCGTAAGAACGGGCGCCTGGAACCGGTGTCGTGGTCAGAGGCGTTGACGGCTGCGGCTCGCAAGCTCTCCGAAGTGAAGGCGCGCAACGGCAAGTTCGCGGTGATCGGCTCCAACCATACCAGCAACGAAGAAAATTATTACCTCCAGAAATTCGCGCGCCAGGCGCTGGGTACCAGCAACATCGATCACCACCGCACGGGCGACGTGCCGAGTCTCCTGGACGCTCTCAGCCCCAACAAAGACGGGCTCGCCACCACCGCCGATCTCTACAATCGCAAGGCGATTCTGGTGATTTCGAGCGATCTCTCGCAGCAACATCCGTTCCTTGCGTTCCAGATCCGCGCCAACTACCGTCATCACGGCGCTCACGTCTACACCGTCACGCCGGGCCCGGTCCGCGAGCAGGACCTGGCGGTGCGCAGCATCATCACTGTGCCGGGCCACGAATTGGCCGACGTCGAATCGCTGCGCGAGCAGCTCACCGAGGAGCCGGAGCTGGTGATTCTTTTCGGCGACGCGATCAAGGGCGACGCAATTCGCAAACTGGTGACGTTTGGCGATTCGCTCGGCATCCCGGTGAAATACGTTTGCCTGGTGGACTACTCGAATTCGCGTGGCGCCTCCGATATGGGCTTGAGTCCCAACACCGGTCCGGGTTATCAGACGGTAAGCGGGCCGGGTCTGGCGTATGACGAAATTCTTGCTGCCACCGACCTGGATGTCCTGTGGGTGGTGGGCGCCAATCCGCTAAAAAAATCGACGCTGGCGTCACATGGATCGCTCACTGGAGCGTTCGTCATTGTCCAGGATCTGTTTATGACCGAGACCGCGGCGCGCGCCGACATCTTATTCCCGGCCGCCTCCGCTTACGAGAAGAACGGCACGGTCACCAACGTCTGCGGCGAAGTGCAGCGTCTCAAGGGCGGCGTGCAGGTGATGGGAACCAAGCCGGACCTCGAAATCCTGGGGCTTATCTCAAAAGAAATGGGAGTGAATCTCGGCATCTGGTCCGCCGACAAGGTCCTGGAGGAGATTCGCAAGAACGTGCATGGTTATAATATTCCTTTGCCCGTCATAGCAACAGGGGGAGCAGCGCAAACGACACCGGTGAATGGCCGAGTGCCCGGGAGCTCGCGGCCGGAGCTGATTCAGTCCGCGCGCGACACCCTATTCACGTCCGGTACCTTGGGCCGGTATTGTAAGAAGCTGAATTCCACACTCGAGGCGCCGGGCGCGTTGTATTCCGGGCCGCGGCCGTAAGTTCATTCATGAATTTTTTCATACTCACCCTTATCAAGGTGGCGGTGGTCGCCTTCGTGCTTCTCACCACGCTCGCGTATTTGCAGTGGATCGAGCGCAAAGTGATCGCGCATGTGCAGCTTCGCGTCGGCCCGTATCGCGTGGGCCCGCACGGATTGCTCCAGCCGCTCGCGGACGTGGTCAAGCTGATTACCAAGGAAGGCTTGATCCCCTCGCACGTCAACAAGCTCTTTTATCTGATGGCGCCGTTCGTGGCCGTGGCTCTGGCGCTGATTTCCATCTCCGTCATCCCGTTCGGGCCCGAGATCACAATCGGTCCGGTGACCACCTGGATGCAGCTTACCGATCTGCGCATCGGAATTCTGTTCGTGCTCGCGGTCTCCTCCGTCGGCGTCTACGGCGTGGCGCTGGGAGGCTGGGCTTCCAACAACAAGTATTCACTGCTGGGCGGTCTTCGCAGTTCCGCGCAGATGATCAGCTATGAGCTGCCGCTGGCGATCGCGGTAGCCGCGCCGCTGCTACTGGCGAACACACTCAGCTTCCGTGAGATGGTGAATTACCAGAGCGGTTATTGGCTCGGCTTCATTCCGCGCTGGAACGTGATTCCGGAAATCATCGGCTTCATCGTTTTCATGATTGCCTCGTTCGCCGAAACCAATCGCGTTCCATTCGATCTTCCAGAGGCCGAGAACGAGCTGGTTGCTGGCTTCCACACCGAGTACAGCAGCATGAACTTCGCCGCGTTCTTCATGGCCGAGTACTCGAACATGGTTACGGTCACGGCCGTGGCCACTCTGCTATTTCTGGGCGGATGGCAGCCTCCGTTTCCGGCGCCTTACTCGGATCTGGTTCCCATCCTCATCTTTGCCGCCGCTGGAGTGATCGCGGTCTACCACGGCCTGAATCCAGCGCGGCGCATGGACAAGTTCACGCTGCCTGCCACCGGGCTGGTGTTTCTCGGCATCGCCGCGATCTTTGGCCTGTCGTTGTTCGTGCCGGTGCTGAAGGCAATTTTAATGGCCCTGTTCTGGTTCTGCGGAAAAATCCTGGTGCTCCTGTTCGTGTTCATCTGGGTGCGCGCGACTCTGCCGCGTTTCCGTTACGATCAGTTGATGCGCTTCGCCTGGATTTTCTTGTTTCCGCTGGCGATGATAAACCTTTTGGCCACCAGCCTCATCGTGGCTCTGACGACAAAATAATTATGACTGCGCTGATCTTCCTCATTTTCGCGGCCATCGCCGTCTTCTGCGGGATCAGCCTGGTCGTGCAGACTCATCCGATCGCCAGCGCTCTTTCGCTCATCGGAGTGATGGGGTCGCTCGCGGTTCTATATCTGCTCCTCGGCGGAGAATTCATTGCGATGGCGCAGCTCATTGTTTACGCGGGCGCCATCATGGTGCTGTTTGTCTTTGTCATCATGCTGCTGAACTCCGGAGCGGAAACGCCCACGTTTCAGACCTCTAGCTTCGTGAAGTATTTCGGGATCATACTGCTAGTCGCGTTTCTCGGGCTCATCAGCTTCATCATTCAAGCCGCCCTGCCAAAGACCGAAGGCGTTGTCTTCGGCAATTTCCAAGGCACGGCGGCCGCTGTTGGCCGAAAGCTGTTCACCGGCTACCTGCTGCCGTTCGAAGCGACCTCGGTCCTGATTCTGATCGCTTTGGTCGGCGCGATTGTCCTTGCCAGAAAGGAAGTGTGAGCATGCAGAATGCCGTCCCGCTGAGCTGGTACCTGATCCTGAGCGCCATTCTTTTTGGACTCGGAGTGGCAGGCTTTATCTTCCGCCGCAACATCATCACCGTCTTCATGTCCATCGAGCTGATGCTGAACGCGGTGAATTTGAGCTTCGTGACATTCTCCTACGAATTCAAGCAAGTGGACGGGCACATTTACAGCTTCTTCGTCATGGTGGTGGCCGCGGCCGAAGCCGCCGTGGGATTGGCCATTATTCTAACTGTGTTCAAGAACCGCAGCACGCTGATGATCGACGACGTCAATTCGATGAAGTATTGAAACCATGAGTCATTTTTCAAAATGAACCTTTGGCTGATTCCAATTTTTCCGCTGCTGGGCTTCCTCGTTAACGGCATCTTTGGCCGTCGCATTCCGAAAGCGGTGATCAATCTCATCGCGGTGGGCTCGGTGGCGCTTTCGTTCGCCTGGGTGCTGAAGACGCTGCTCGGGCTGGGTCCCATCGAGACCAAGTACATCGAGCACTACTACACGTGGATTCAAAGCGGCACTTTGAACATCAGCGTCGATTTTGCGGTGGACCGCCTGACTGCCATCATGTTGCTGGTGGTTACCGGCGTCGGGCTGTTGATTCATATCTACGCCGTCGGCTACATGGAGCATGAAGGCGGCTACTACCGCTTCTTCGCGTACCTGAACCTGTTCATGTTCTTCATGCTGGTGCTGGTGCTGGCGCAAAATTACCTGCTCCTTTTTGTCGGTTGGGAAGGCGTGGGATTGTGCAGTTATCTGTTGATCGGATTCTATTTGACCGAGCAATTTGCAACCACTGCCGGCAACAAGGCGTTCATCGTGAACCGCATCGGCGACTTTGGATTTTCGCTGGCCGTGTTCTTGATCGTCCGGCAATTCGGAACGCTGGACTTCAGCAAGGTGTTTGACGCGGCAAAGGGCCTGCCGGTGGAAGCGAGCGCCGGAATCCTCACCACCATTACGTTGCTGCTCCTGGTGGGCGCCACCGGGAAATCGGCGCAGATTCCTCTGTATGTCTGGCTGCCTGACGCGATGGCGGGTCCAACTCCGGTATCCGCTCTCATCCACGCGGCAACCATGGTGACCGCGGGTGTTTATATGATCGCGCGCTCCGCCACGCTGTTCACCAAGGCTCCCATCACCATGGACACGGTGGCCGTCATCGGCCTTGCGACTGCGTTTTTCGCCGGCACCATCGGCCTCGCGCAAACCGATATCAAGAAGGTTTTCGCGTACTCCACGGTCTCGCAACTCGGCTACATGTTCCTCGGCGTCGGCGTGGGCGCGTTTTCCGAAGGGATTTTTCACCTGATGACGCACGCGTTCTTTAAGGCGCTGCTTTTCCTCGGCGCCGGCGCGGTGATTCACGGTCTGCACGGCGAACAGGAATTGCGGCCAGATGGGTGGGCTGCTCAAGAAAATGCCCATCACCGCCATCACGCTGTTCTGCGCGTCCCTTGCGATTTCCGGCTTTCCTTTCACCTCTGGTTTCTATAGCAAAGACGGGATTCTTGTGGCGGCTTATGAGCGTGCGCCCTGGATGTATTGGGTGGGCGTGTTTACCGCGGGCATGACCGCGTTCTATGTTTTCCGCGCCTGGTTCCTGGCTTTCACCGGCGATTATCGCGGTCACGCACATCCGCACGAGTCGCCACTGGTGATGACTGGCCCTCTCATGATCCTGGCCGTATTGTCTTTGGGTGGGGGCTTCATCAACGTGCCGCATTTCCTGGAGCCGATGTTCGCGGTTCCACCCGAGCATGCGGGCTTAGAGTGGTTTTCAGCCGGCGTGGGCGTCCTGGGAATTTTGCTCGCATATCTCTTCTATGTCGCCAAACGCGGCTTGCCTGATTCGTTCGCCAAGGCCATGGGCGGCCTCTACACGCTGGTCTATAACAAATATTTCGTCGACGAAGCTTATGACGCAACGGTGGTGGAACCGCTGATCGAAGGCTCGCGAACTGTGTTGTGGCATGGCGTGGACGCCGGCTTGATCGACGGCACAGTCAACGGCATCGGACGGCGGTCGCGCGGCGTCGGCTCCATCCTGCGACTGGCTCAATCCGGCAACATCCGCAGCTACGCGGCCTGGGTGGTGCTTGGTTCCATCATCGTGCTGCTGGCCGTCGGATTCGCGGGAGATCTGCGATGACGCTGCTCAACGTGGTCATTTTCCTGCCGCTGGTTGCGTTCCTGATTATTCTCGCGTTGCCGAAAGATAAGCCCGGGACCATCCGCGTCTTCAGTTTGGTTGCGACGCTGGCCGTCTTCGTGGCGTCGCTCGCCCTCATCGGACCCGTTTGGTCCAGCGCTCCGGGCAAATTCGCCCTCGAAACCAATCGGTCCTGGATACAATCGCCGGCCATCAATTATCATGTGGCACTCGACGGGATCAGCCTGTGGCTGGTTATCCTCGCCACGCTGCTGACGCCGTTATGCGTGCTGCTCTCCTGGCGATCCATCGACAAACACATCAAACAGTTCTTCGCGTTCCTGTTGTTGCTGGAATTCGGACTGGTAGGCGTATTCTGCGCCCTCGACTTCTTCCTGTTCTTTGTTTTCTGGGAAGTCTCGCTGGTTCCCATGTACTTTCTGATCGGGATCTGGGGTCACGAGCGCCGGATTTATTCCGCCGTGAAATTCTTCCTCTACACCATGGCGGGCTCGGCCCTGATGCTGGTGGGCATCATCTATCTCTACAACCAGGCCGGCACGTTCGACTACACCACCATCCTCGCGGGCTTGCAGAGCGGCGCCATCTCGCTCAGCCCGTCTGAGCAGTTCTGGCTGTTCCTGGCGTTTTTCATCGCGTTTGCCATCAAGGTCCCGCTGTTCCCGTTGCACACCTGGCTGCCCGACGCGCACGTCGAAGCTCCCACCGCGGGTTCGGTGATGCTGGCTTCCGTGATGCTGAAAATGGGCACCTATGGACTGCTGCGGTTCTGCGTTCCGCTGTTTCCGGGCGCGGCCCGCACACTGCGCCGGATGGATCGTCACGCTGGCCATTATCGGCATCGTCTATGGCGCGCTGGTGGCGATGGTGCAGCCCAACATGAAGAAGCTGGTGGCGTATTCATCGGTGAGCCACCTGGGATTCGTGGTGCTCGGGATCTTCACCTTTACCCAGCAGGGATTCGACGGCGCGGTGTACCAGATGCTGGCCCACGGCATCTCGACCGGCGCGCTGTTCATCATGGTCGGCTTTCTGTATGAACGCCGGCACTCGCTCGAAATCGCGGCCTACGGCGGAGTTGCGACGCCCGCTCCCTGGCTTTCGACCGCGTTCATGATCACCATGCTCGCCAGCATCGGCCTGCCGATGCTCAGCAATTTCATCGGCGAATATCTGGTGCTGCAAGGCGCGGCGCTGGTCTATTTCCGCTGGACCGTATTCGCCGCGCTCGGCGTGATTCTGTCGGCTTGCTACATGCTGTGGCTCTACCAGCGCGTGTTCTTCGGCAAGGCGTCCGAGGATTTGACGCACCACATGCCCGATCTCGACTTCCGCGAATACGCCATCATCGTTCCGCTGATTCTCATCATGCTCTGGATGGGCACGTACACGCAGAGCTTCATCCCGCCGATTTCGGCATCGAACGCCGTATTGCTGGGTCCGATCGACGCGCGCCGCGAGATTCACGTGCAAGGCTGTCCCGCGCCCGTCGCCGACCCTGGCAGCCGAAGGAGGAGCTGAGCCAATGCCCGTTAACTTCGCTGCCCACCAGCGCCGACTACCTGCGCATCCTGCCCGAGATCATCATGACCGTGGCCGGCGCCTTGATCATGCTGCTGGAAGGCTTGCTGGGCGACAACAAGAAGCGAAATCTCTCGCTCCTTACCTTCGTGGCGTTCGCAGCGGCGCTGGTCGCGGCGTCGTGGCCAACGCCAATCCCGGGCTTGTCGTTTTCGAACATGCTGATCGTGGACGGCTTTGCGACGTTCTTCCGCGTGCTGGTGATCGGGGTCGGCATCCTGAGCCTGTTTTCCGCCGTGCAATATCTGAAGCGTGAGCACGCCGAGTCTTCCGAATACTACGCGCTGCTGCTCTTTTCGGTCACCGGCCAGTGCATCATGGCCACCGCCAACGAGCTGATCATGATCTTCATCGGCCTGGAGATTTCCTCCATCGCCACCTACGTTCTGGCGGGTTATCTGCGGGACGACAAGCGCAACAACGAGGCCGCGCTCAAGTATTTCCTGCTTGGATCGTTCGCCACGGCGTTTCCTGCTCTACGGCATCGCCTGGATTTACGGCACCACCGGCAGCACCAATCTCACCACCATCCGCATCGCGCTGCTGACGCCCGGGTCCGAACGCAACGTCATCCTGGCGGGCACCGCCGCGGCGCTGATGTTCGTCGGATTCGCGTTCAAAGTTTCCGCCGCGCCGTTCCAGATCTGGGCGCCCGATGTTTACCAAGGCGCGCCCGCGCCGGTAACGCTGTTCATGTCCGCCGGCCCCAAGGCCGCCGCGTTCGCGGTTTTCTTGCGCGTCTTCATGACTGCCTTTGGACCCATCACCAGCCGCTGGGAGCCTTTCGTATGGGCATCGGCGCTGCTGACCATGATCATCGGTAACTTCGCGGCGCTGATGCAGAACAACATCAAGCGGCTGCTGGCCTACAGCTCCATCGCGCACGCCGGCTATGTCATGGTTGCGATTGCGGCGCACAGCCAGATTGGCACGGCCGCCGCCATGTTCTATCTGGCCGCCTATGCGTTCATGAACATTGGCGCCTTCGCCGTGGTCACGCATTTCTCGCGGCAAGGCGAGCAGTACGTAAACATCGAAGATCTCGCGGGACTCGGCTGGAAGCAGCCGGTGACCGCCGGACTGTTCGCGCATCTTTCTGCTATCGCTGATCGGCGTGCCGCTCACGGGCGGATTCTTCGGGAAGTTTTACATCTTCAAAGCCGCGCTCGATTCGAACCTGGTGTGGCTCACCGTGTTCGGCCTGCTGAATGGCGCCGTGGCGGCCTACTACTATCTGCGCATTTTGGTGGTGATGTACATGAAGGAGCCAGGCGAGGCTACGCTTTCCGTGCAGCCCCTGGGTGTGGGCATCGGCGCGACGCTGTGGGTTGCGGCGCTAGGAACGCTGGTGCTCGGGATCTTCCCGTCCGTGGTGCTGAACTTCGCTACGGCTTCGAGCGCGCTGGCGAAGTAGCTTCTTCCTCGAGAGGCTTCGCGAGAAACTGAGCCAGGTCGTACTTCAGGGCGTCGATCCCTTGTCCCGTGACGCTGGATATTTCATAAAACGGCAGGTGCTTCGACGCCGCCAATGCCCTCAGCTCCTCGATGCGCGCGGGATCCTGCGCCACATCCACCTTCGACGCAACCACGAACATCGGCTTCCGGACCAGATCGGCGCTGAAGCCTTCCAGTTCCTCCATCACGACGCGGAAATCGTCGGCCGGATCGCGCCCGGTGGCTTCGGAAACATCCACCAGGTGAACCAGCAGACGCGTACGCTCGATGTGCCGCAGAAACTGCACGCCCAGGCCGTGGCCCAGATGCGCGCCTTCGATCAAGCCCGGAATGTCGGCCACCACGAAGGTCTCATCGCCCACGCTGACCACGCCCAGGTTCGGTTCGAGCGTGGTGAACGGATAATCGGCGATCTTGGGCCGCGCCGCCGAAATCCGGGAGATCAGCGTCGACTTGCCGGCGTTCGGAAAACCCACCAGCCCGACGTCCGCCAGCAGCTTCAACTCCAGCCGCAGCCGCTTCTCTTCGCCCGGATGGCCCGGCTCGTGCTCGGTCGGCGCCTGATGCGTGGAGGTCGCGAAATGCTGATTGCCGCGGCCGCCCCGGCCGCCGTGCGCGATGACGAACCGCTCGCCCGGCTGCGTGAAATCGTGCAGCTGTTCGCCGGTCTCGTCGTCGTAGACGACGGTTCCCACCGGCACCGGAACATCTTTCGACGCTCCGTCGCGGCCGGTTCGCTGGCTGCCTTCGCCGTGCCGTCCGCGCTCGGCCTCGTGCTCGGGATTAAAACGGAAATGCAGCAGCGTGTTGTGGTGTTCGCTGGCAACGAAAATTACGTCGCCGCCGCGCCCGCCGTCGCCGCCGCTGGGACCTCCGCGCGGAACAAATTTCTCGCGGCGAAACGCCAGGCAGCCATTGCCGCCGTCGCCCGCTTTCACGCGGATTCTTACTTCATCGATGAACATGAGTCAGCCCGAAGGCTGCCGATGGCACGGAGGAGCTATTCGCTCGTGCTGCGATGCTGATGAACTTGCCGAAGCGGCCGCGATCGCGAAATACCACGATGCCGGGGACCTTCGCAAACAGCGTGTCATCCTTGCCGCGGCCGACGTTTTCGCCGGGCTTGAAGATGGTGCCGCGCTGCCGCACCAGGATCGATCCGCCCGTCACCATCTCTCCGCCGAAGCGCTTCACGCCCAGCCGCTGCGCATTTGAGTCGCGCCCGTTTTTGGAACTGCCTAAACCTTTTTTATGCGCCATATCTAATTCCTACCAGAGGCCTATGCCAGAATCTCGCTCACCTTCACCTGCGTGTAGTTTTGCCGGTGGCCGATGGTGCGCTTGTACTGCTTCTTGCGCTTGAACTTGAACACGATCATCTTATCGCCGCGCCCGTGTTCGGAGATGGTGCCCTTCACGCGAGCACCGGCCACAGCCGCTCCCGCAGTCACTTCGTTCGAGTCGTTCACAACCGCCAGCACGCGGCCGAATTCGACCTCGGAGCCAACTTCGCCCGCGAGTGTTTCCACTTGCACCAGATCGCCAGGGGCGACGCGGTACTGTTTCCCGCCTGTTTCAATTACTGCGTACATAACTATCCTTCGAAATCCTAAGATGTGGATTCGTCAGGCAGACCCCGAGAGGATCTCCCCCTGGAGCCGCAAACCTTACCGGAGCTGCAAGCCTTAATGATACAGCACCTTGCACTGATACTGCAATCGCGCCCTGCAAACGAGCTTGGCATACGGTAGAATCTGGTGTGGATCGGAGGACCCCCGGGACGTTTCCGCCTCCGCCGTCTCGTCGCGCCCCATGAATCTCGACGGCATTCGCGTCTTGCTGGTGGAAGATAACCCCGGCGATGCGCGCCTCTTCACCGAACTGCTTCGCGACGCCGGTGCCAGCGACTTGAAGATGGTGCAGGTGGACCGTCTGTCGGCCGCGCTCGATCGTCTGAACCGCGAGCCGTTTGACGTCATGCTGCTGGATCTCTCGCTCCCCGACGCCAGCGGACTCGACACGTTGGTGCGGGCCCACGCCCAAGCGCCCAAGATTCCGATCGTCGTTCTCACCGGCCACGATGATGAAGCGCTGGCCGTGCGCGCGGTCCGCGCCGGCGCGCAAGATTATTTGGTGAAAGGACACGTCGATGGCGAACTCCTGGTCCGCTCCATCCGCTACGCTTCCGAGCGCGGCCGGGCGATCGAGGCGCTGGAACGCCGCGAGGAGCATTACCGCTCCCTGATCGAGCATTCGCTCGACTTGATCAGCATCCTGAACCTGGACGGAACCATTCGCTATGCGAGCCCTTCGCACGAGCGGGTGCTGGGCTATCCGGTCGGGGAGTTGGTGGGCCGCAATGTTTTGTCGTTGGTCCATCCGGAGGACGTCGGCGGCGTTCAATCGGCTTTGGACAACGGGAATAACGGCCGCGCGGTGGAGTGCCGCGTTCATCACAGCGACGGATCGTGGCGCGTGCTGGAATCGTTTTCGCGCGATCTTTCGCACGTCGCCGGCGTCAACGGCATGGTGGTGAACTCGCGTGACATTACCGAGCGCAAGCGCCTGGAAGAGCAGCTCCACCATTCGCAGCGGCTGGAAGCCGTGGGACGTCTGGCGGGCGGCGTGGCTCACGATTTCAACAATCTGCTGATGGTGATTACCGGCTATTCGCACATGCTGCTGGACGCCATGCATCCTGGCGATCCCGCGCGGCTGGATCTGGAGCAGGTGGTGAAGGCCTCCGAACGCGCCACCGATCTGACGCGCCAGTTGCTGGCCTTCAGCCGGCGGCAAGGAGTCCGCGCGTCGCTGGTCGATCTAAACGCGCTGGTGCGCGAAATGGATCGCATGCTGCGCCGGATGCTGGGCGAAGATATTGAGCTCACTGTCATCTGGCGCCGGAATTGAAGAGTGGTGCACGCCGATCCGGGCCAGATCGAGCAAGTGATTTTGAATATGGTGGTCAATGCCCGCGACGCCATGCCGGGCGGCGGCAAGCTGACTCCTCGAAACCAGGAATGCGGGCACGCCAGCGCAGGACTACGTCACGCTCTCCATGCGCGATACCGGCATCGGCATGGACGCCGCAGGTGCTCTCTCGCATCTTCGAGCCGTTCTTCACCACCAAAGAGCACGGCACCGGACTTGGGCTTGCCACCAGCTACGGAATCATCAAGGAAAACGGCGGAGATCTTCGCGTGGAATCTGCGCCCGGCAAGGGAACCACGTTCCGCATTGAACTTCCGGTAGCGGCGCAAACCGCGGATCTTCTGGAGGCGACTTCCGCGAAGGCCACAGCGCCAAAGGCACCGAGACGATCCTGCTGGTGGAAGACCAAGACGGTGTGCGGCGTGTGGTGGAGACCATGCTGACGCGCCATGGCTACCGATGTCCTGTCGTCCGCTTCCGCCAAAGATGCTCTAGCAGCCGCCGGCCAGCACGACGGCGTGATTCATCTCCTGATCACGGACATGGTTATGCCCGGAATGAGCGGCCGCAAAATGGCCGAGTGTCTGGTGGAGACCCGCCCAGACATGAAAGTCCTGTACGTCTCCGGCTACGGTGATGGCAGCGTCTCCGCATAGCGACGCTGACTTTTTGCAGAAGCCGTTTTCAACCGAGGAACTGGCCGCCAAAGTCCGCGAAATGCTGAAGTGACCTTCCATCTTGCAGCCTGCCGGTTTCATTTGGCCGCGCGGGATAGCATCCACTTTCCTGCCGGACAGGCCGGTAATGTTTTGCGGGGCGCACTTGGAAGTATGCCTTCGCAAGATCACGTGCTGCGGAGGACTACTCGCGGATCTTCGAGCCGGCGTCCCCTGGATTCACGGACCGGCGGCGGGCCCAGTGGTCTGGCGGATTGGCCGCGGCCCTTCGTCATCCGCGCTGCGTCGCTGGATGGGCAAACGCATCCTAAGCCGGGCGATCCATTTTCCTTCGGGCTCATTTTTTCGACATGCGCGATCCGGCAATCGATCACTTCACCCGTGCATTTGCGCAATGGGCCCAGCTCAGTCGCCCTGGACCAGTCGCATGGTGGCAATCGATCTGAGCCCTGCAACGCGCCGATCACGCGCATCCGGGTCGAATTTCAAACGCCCACGGATTGAAGGCGGCCGGCGATTCGGAAGGCCGGAGCGGAGCGGCGATTTTTCCGTTTTACTAGCCCGCGCTCGCGATCGCGTCAGCACCTTGCGCAGCCTATATGGAGCGGGGCCGCTGGACATCGATTTCCGCGGCTGGCCGAACGAGCGCGATCGGTGAGACAGTGCGTTGTGAATTGCGGCGTCGCGGTGGAGCGCCGCAGCAGCCGCACCGGCCAGCGCCATGGTATCGGAGGCTTCATGGGCATCGCGGAATACGAAGGCGACCTCGCGGAGTTCCTGCCCTATCTCCAAGCCGCACATTGGACCGGGGTCGGCCGCCACTGCACGTGGGGCAACGGCCAGATCCGCACCGAAATTCTGAATTCTGAATTCTGAATTCTTCGTATGCTGGGTCTATGCACGCCGGTAGCGATTGGATCGACATATCCATTCCCTTGCGCAATGGAATGGTCACTTGGCCGGGCGATGTTCCGTTCGATTGGGCCAGCACACTCGAAATCGCAAATGGCGATGAATGCAATTTGTCCCGGATTTCTACAACCACGCACATCGGCACCCACATGGACGCTCCACGCCACTACCTCGCTGGCGCCGCCGGAATGGAGAGCATGCCGATCACGGCGGCCATTGGGCGGGCTCGCGTGATCGAAATCCGCGATCCGGAAATCATCCGAACTTCCGAGCTGGAGCTACACAGGCTGGCCAAGGGCGAACGCGTGCTGTTTAAAACCAGGAATTCCAGTCATTCGTGGAAGTCCGATGAATTCCAGAAGAAGTACGTTCACATCCATCCCAAGGCCGCAAGCTACCTGGTTGATTGTGGCGTTCAGACGGTCGGCGTGGATAATCTTTCTGTAGGTGGTTTCGATAGCAGCGGCGTGGAAACCCACCGCATTCTGCTCGAAGCCGGCATCTGGATCATTGAAGGCCTGCAACTGGAACACGTCGAACCGGGTGAATACGAGCTGGTTTGCCTGCCACTGAAGATCGTAGGTGGCGACGGGGCGCCCGCACGCGCCGTCCTGCGCAAGCTGGTTCTCTAACGCGGTTGGACGGTCATCCGTAGCCCGCCTTTGACGCGCAGCGTGATCAGCGGTAGCGGCTCCACGCGCTGATCGGGCGCGAGGCGCAGTCTCCACTTCTGCGCGATGGCCGCCATCACGATTACGCCTTCCATCCAGGCAAAGCGCTCTCCGATGCAAACCCGCGAGCCGCCCCCGAACGGAAAGTAGGAGAACTTGGGGCGTGCATTACGTGCTTCCGGCGTCCAGCGCTCGGGGTCGAATTTCTCCGGATCGGGAAACCACCGCGGATCACGTTGGATCAAGTACGGGCTCAGAATGCAAATCGACTTCGCCGGGATCTGAACGCCGCCGAGCTCAAACCCACCGGTTGCCATCCGGCCGATGGCCCAGGCCGGTGGATACAACCGCAGCGCCTCGGCAAGAATCATTTCGGCGTAGAGCAACTGGGGAACATCGGCCAGCTCGGGCGCGCGGCCTTGGAGCACACGGTCGATCTCCGCGTGCAGGCGCTGCTCCACCGCGGGATTTTGCGACAGCAAATACCAAGTCCACGTCAACGCGTTCGCGGTGGTCTCATGACCGGCCAGAAACAGAGTCAGCGCTTCGTCCCGCACCTGTTCGTCGGTCATGCGGCCGCCATCGCTCTCTTCGTCTTGCGCGAACAACAGCATTGAGAGCAGATCGCCGGTGTCCTGGCCGCTCTTGCGGCGGTCGCGAATCAACCCGTAGATGATGGCATCCAAGCGCGCCCTTGCCTTCTTAAAGCGGCGCACGTACGGCAGCGGCAGCTTCTCCATATATTCGGAGAACGGCATCAGCAATAAGCGGAACATCTGGAGAACAGTGGTCATGGCCTCGCCGATTTGGGAGGCTTCCGACTGCACATGCGCGCTGAACAACGTCTTCGCAACGATCGACAGCGTCAAGTGCGGCATTTCCGTGGAAATATCCAGCGTGCTTCCGGCTTGCCAACGCTCGCGCCACCGCACCGCCCATTCGCTCATGGCCGACGCATAACCCGACAGCCGCTCGCGATGAAAAGCAGGCTGGACTAATCTACGCTGCCGGAGATGGTGTTGGCCTTCGCTGGTGAGCAGGCCCTCGCCCAGAAGGATCTTGGCCCGTTGCAGAGCGCGACTCTTGATGAAGTTGCTTTGATTCCCGACCAGGATCTCGCGCGCGTAGTCGGGATGATTCACCAGGTACATATCCTGGCGCGCCACTCGAAAGTAGACCAGATCGCCGTACTGGCGCGACGCTCTGGTCAGGAAGCCGAGCGGATCCGAGCGAAAGGCGAACAGGTTTCCAACAATCGGAAGGTTGGTCGGTCCGGGAGGACGTACGGCGGCCATCGGGTCACTCGCGCGCGATCAAAACCACAGCCTGCGCCTCAGCCGAGCGTCCTTCACCGACTGGACCCAAACCCTCGGCGGTTTTGAATTTCACCGACACCTGGTCGACGCCGAGCCCCAGCGCCTCCGCCAACTTCCCGCGAATGGCGGCGCGATGATCTTTCAACTTGGGCCGCTCGAGAATCACAGTGGAATCGACGTTCGCGATTCGATAACCTTTCGCGCCCACCAGGTCGCGCGCGTGCCGCAGGAACATCAGACTATCGCCGTCCTTCCAGCGCGGATCGGTGTCTGGAAAATGCATGCCGATGTCGCCCAATCCGGCCGCGCCAAGCAGCGCATCGGTGATAGCGTGCGAGAGAATATCGGCGTCGGAATGCCCTTCCAATCCAAAATCCGAAGGAATCACTACGCCGCCCAGAATCATTGGACGGCCCGGGGCGATGCGATGGACGTCCCAGCCTTGGCCGACGCGGAAATCGCTCAAGACTCGGTCACTCAAGACTCAACCCGGGCAGTCATTTCCTCCGCCAGAAACAGCCGCGCCAGATCCATGTCGGACGGTTTGGTGATCTTCAGATTGCGATCGCTGCCGGGGACCACGCTCACTTCCACTTGATCCAGGCGTTCCACCAAACTGGACTCGTCGGTTCCCGCGAAACCATCTTCACGCGCTTTGGCGAACGCGGTCTTCAGCAGATCGAAGCGGAACACTTGCGGCGTCTGCGCCAGAGATCAGGCGCTCGCGCGGGATGGTCTGGCGGATTTTATTGCGATGCACCTGCTTCACGGTATCCACGGGCACGATGCCGACAATCGCGGCGCCGGTTTCCTCGGCCTCGGCGAATACCTTCTCCAGAACGCTGGGTTCAATGAATGGCCGCACCGCGTCGTGCACCGCCACGAGTTCAGTCCCGCTTCCCAATGTCGCTAGCGCGTTCTCCACCGATGCCTGCCGGCTGTCGCCACCTTCCACCACGCGCACGGGCCTTCCGAATTTCTCGGCGCGCAGCAGCTCGCTCACCCATTCGATTTCCTCGGCCCGCAGGGCGACCACGATCTCAGTCACCGCGGGCGTAGAGGCAAACTTCCGGATGGTGTGCAGCAGGATGGGCGACCCCTCCAGCAGCATGAACTGTTTGCGGCTGGTGCCGGCCTTTTCGGGGACGGCTCGCCCCATGCGTGTTCCCAGCCCCGCGGCCGGGAAGAATAACAGAAACCTTCATGCCAATGTCCGTTTACGTGCTGCTGCCCGGCTCCCACGCCTGAACCGCGCGCTTCCGCCGCCTGTGGCGCGCCGGTGGTCGGCGAATGTTGCTCGCGAGAAGCACTCGCAGTGCGTTCGGTGTGGCTCTTATCGTGAACCGTATGCACCCGATCGTCAAAACGGCCAAAGATCATTTTACCCGCGGTGGTCTGCAAGACGCTGGTCACGGAAATGTCGATGGTTCGCGAGATCATCTTTTTGGCGTTGTCCACCACCACCATGGTGCCGTCATCCAAATACGCCACGCCCTGGTTGTACTCTTTGCCTTCCTTCAGGATAAAGACGCGCATGATCTCGCCGGGGAGTACAATCGGTTTCAACGCGTTGGCCAGTTCGTTGATGTTCAAAACCTCTACGCCGTGCAGCTGCGCCACCTTGTTGAGATTGAAATCGTTGGTCACGATTTTGCAGTTGTAGACTTTCGCCAGCTCGATCAGTTTCATGTCTACTTCGGGCACGGCGGGGAAATCGTCTTCCAGGATCTGCACATTCAGCTGCGTCATCTTCTGGATGCGCTGCAGAATGTCCAGGCCGCGGCGGCCGCGATTCCGCTTGAGTGAATCGGCGGAGTCGGCCACCAGTTGCAGCTCACGCAGCACGAATTGCGGGATCACCAGCGTACCGTCCAGGAAGCCGGTTTCGACGATATCGGCGATGCGCCCATCGATGATGACGCTGGTGTCCAGGATCTTGAACGACTGAGCTCGATACCTGCTCGCCGCCGAATAGTCCGCCCAGCGCGCCCAGGTTCAACATCTCGCCTTTGCTGGCGCCCACCATGAGCCCAACGTAGGCCATCCACAGCAACAGCAAAACTTCGAGAAACGAAAGCGTGGGTGAACCGGTTCGGGAACGCGCGGCCCAGGATGAGCGAGATCAGATACGCTCCAATAATTCCCAGTAGCGATCCGATAGCGGCGCCGATCAGTCGTTTCAGCGTGGTTTTACGGACTTGAGCCTCGAACAGAATGATGATTAAGCCGAACCCCAAGCCGGCAGCGGCGCCGTACGGGGCAGGCAAATCAAATGGAGATAAGAACCAGGCGGCTGCGGACAGCAGCACCACGAAGGAGACGCGAATCATTATGAGACTACTCACGAAGCCACCCCCGGCGCGTGCGGATTGTGGACCAAGCGGCGCCCCTGTGTTACACAGGTGCCATTGAGTATACCACTGATAACAGAGATGATGTTGGGAGTAGTAAGCTTGCGTTACAGGAAGGGATGAAGGAAGAACGGCGGACGCCCCGCGGCCAGGGCGGTTCGGAAGGGCTTAAAGAGCCTTGGCTAGTTCTTCTGCGAAGGCGCTGGGCTGCTCTTGCGGACCACTCTGCTGCGGACGTTTATGCTTTTTTCCACCCCGCTCGCGACGTGGCGCGGGGGCGGCGCTCCGATTCACCGGACTGCTGGTTCCCGGGGCCGGACCTTTCGATCGAGGCGGCTGGGCTTGATTCGCCCTAAGCAACCGGTCTTCCAAAGGCGCGCGGTCAAAGCGGCGAATGATCAAGTTCATTTCTTCTGAGTTGGGCGTGTCAATGAAGGCAAAACCCTTCGACTCCTGGGTCTCAGGATTGCGGATCACTTTGACGTCGTCGTATACGAGGTTTTCTGCGTTAAGCCAGGACTTAATATCGTCCTTCGTAACCCAGACAGGCAAGTTTCCAAGGAATACTGTGAAGCTCATTCGAGGTCTGTCGTTAACTCCGTTTAAGGGGATTTGGCGGAACTGCTTCGCGGATGCGATCCATGAAAGCTACACTATCGTATCACAGGTGACACGGCCCGGCAAACTGAGGCATTGCCCTAAGCCGCTCGTCTGGAAGGAGAAGGATCTTGGCCAGGCCCGTGACGGAGGAGTGAGGCCCTGTCCATTACTGCCATAATCTAACTGGAGTGTTACTGATGGAAACCAGCAGGCTGTCGACGAAGGGCCCGATCGTGCTGTCCGCGCCTTTCCCACAGACCAATCTGGAAGAGGTCGCCGGCTGTTAGCGGTACAAAGGCAAGGCGAAAACAGTGGCGCAGATGAAGGCTGCTATCGCGCGCGAGGTGGTTCGGCGTCTTGACCGCGGTCGATAATAAGGTGGCTGTTGGGAATAACTGAGGCCGACGGGGGCGTCGGCTGCGGTCCGGGGGACCGCCCCACCAACAGCGCCGTGCCACCTAACTAGATCGGCGCACCATCCGGAGCGTCGGCGGGCTTATCCACCGTCATCTGCTTCGGATCGTCTTCGTAGTGTTTAATCTGCGCGGCGGCATAGGTGAAATGCGCGCGTTCCGCAGTATCGGTGGTCTGGCGCGCCAGCAGCCACTTTCGCAAATCGTCCAGTTTAAGACGGGCCAGCGCCCGCGTCTGCGCGGAGGCCTGCGCGTTTTCCGCCAGCGAAATCAGACGATACAACACCACGTTGTCGATAGTCCGAGCGACCTCGGCTTCCCGGATTCCGGCGCGGGGCGTTTTCCAGGTGGCTGTTACGAGACGGTCGATCACTTCGTCGAGCCCCGGATTCTTAGCGTCGCGTGAATGATAGTCGATAAGCCGCGTGGCACGCTCCGGGTTCAGCAGCAGCGATACGGCCAGATCGGCCGCGGCTTCCACGGGCGCCATGGAATCGAACGTGATCTGGGTGCGCGAATGGAAATCTTCGCGGGTGGCTTCGAACCCCGGCGGATGTGGCGGCAGCAATTTCAAGATTCGTTCGGGCAGCATGAGTGCCGCGGGATCGAGGGTCTTCAGCACCGCGTCGAGCGCGCGCCGCTGCTCGGCGGCCGGCACAATCTCGGCCACGGTTTCGCCGTCGCCACGCACGGCATAGGTGTAATTGAGTCCGCCCACCACTTTCGTCGCGGCCTCCAGCTGGTAGCGGTGGAACATGTAGACCGGAACCAGAACTTCTTCGAGCGTGCTCATAGGAGCGCCGAAGCGGATCTTCTGTTCCGAAAATCCCGCCAGAGCCTTGGCGCGCACCAGCATAACGCGATTCAATTCGTCGACGGCATTGGGGCCGCCGTCCCAAAGGTGCGCCATCGGATGAGCGCCGCTTTCAGCACGGGCGTCACGGTCGGAGATAAACACCAATCCCTTTTCGCGCGCTTCATTGAGAATGGCGTTGAGCGAAGCGCGTTCGTCGGCGCCGGCCGGGAATTGGGAATAACCATAGCGAATCGCGATCTTGTCCCACTCGCCGATGCCAGTGGCATAAGCGTCATTCAGATCGATGTCTCCCGCGGCATTGATCGCCACGAAGGGCGGAGGATAGTCCATCACAGAGGCGCGATTGTGCGCGCTAGCGGCAAAGTTGTGTTCCAGCCCCAGCGTGTGGCCAAGCTCGTGCGCCGCCAGTTGCCGCAACCGCGCCAGCGCCATTTGCTCCATGCGCGGATCCACCGGCTGGCCTTGTTCCGGCTGGCCTTGTTCGTACTTGGCAATCAGTCCCTCGGCGATCAGATAATCCTGGCGCACGCGCAGTGAACCGAGCGATACCTGGCCCTTGATAATTTCGCCGGTGCGCGGATCCGTAATAGCTTCGCCGTATGACCAGCCGCGCGTGGAGCGATGCACCCACTCAATGAGGTTATAGCGAATGTCCATCGGATCGGCATCGGCGGGCAGCATTTCAACGCGGAAGGCATTGCGAAAGCCGGCCGCCTCAAAGGCCTGTTCCCACCAGCGCGCGCCGTCCAAGAGGGCGGAACGAATGGGCTCCGGCGTTCCAGGATCGAGATAGTAGACGATGGGCGCCACGGGATCGCTGACAGCGGCGGACGGATCGCGTTTCTCCAGGCGGTGCCGCATGATCAGGCGTTGCATCGCGGGTTGTGAGATGGGCTGCGCGTAGTCCATGTAGCGCACCGCAATGAAACCCGAGCGCGGATCGTAAACGCGGGGTGTGAAGGGCTGATCGGGCAGCGCTACGAAGGAGTGATGTTCGCGCACGGTAAGCGAATCCGCGCTGGGGGTGACGGATCGAACCCACGCGCCGGGCTGCTTTCCAGTGAAGGTAAGGATGGCTTCCACTTCGGTGTTGCGCGGGAAGTTGCGCGTTCGGTCGGGATAGATGGCGGAGCGCGAAAGGTCGAGCGAGAAGTCGCCCTGGTTGTTCCTGGTGAGCGTCTCGGGAACACGGTGGGCGTCGCGCAGGAAGAAATTGGTTGCGTCCACTAGCACGCGGCCGCTCTCCTCGGCTTCCACGGTGAAACCCCAGATCACCGATTGCGCGAACGATTCTTCCACCGCCCGGCTTTCCAGCGCGTCATCGCTGACGGCACGATAGCTCTGGTTGGGCTGGACCAGAAGTACCTTGGGGCCGTAGCGGACAAAGCGAACCACAAGCGATCCGCCAATCTGGCCGCGATCGAGACCGATATCGTTCGATCCCACACCGGCAGGAAGCGAATGGACATAGAGAAAATCGTTGTTCCAGCGCGAGATTTCGAGGAACACATGGCCGGTTCTGGGTTCGTAATACATCGGGAAATAGCCGGGCAGCGAAGTCATACCCGTAGTTTTTTCCGCGATACCGGGCGTCTGTGCCGCACTCCCGGGAGCCTGGGCTGCACTGAATGCCGCACCAGCGAGAAGAAGCAGAATTGTCCGCATGCAGCCGATGTTAGCGCAGCGCGTTGGCTTGCTATGCTGAAAACGACTCACCTGTTTTGAAGATCAAACCTGAAGATCGTTTCTGGATCTACATCTACGGCTTCACCGCGCTCATCATGCTGACTGCCATGGGCGTATTTGGCTGGTTGGCGTGGACGTCACGTCAGGAGCCGGGCATCGGACGCGTGGCGGGGGCTCGCGCGCAAGCACCTGCCAGCTCCATCCCCGACGAGCGCTACGAATTACTGGCGACTTTTCGAGCGCCCGAGTATGTCCCGGAATCGCCCACGCCGAAAGACTTCGCCAACGCCATGCGACGCTACGCCAAGCAAGATTTCCCAGGAGCCATCCCCGAACTTCGGGCCGCCACAAAAGCGACGCCAGGCTTAATTGCAGCGCACTTCTATCTCGGCATTTGCCTGCTGCTCACAGGCGATCGCATCTCAGGTATCGAAGAACTCCGGGCCGTCACCGAAGCCGGAGACACAGCGTACTTGGAAAGAGCCCGGTTCTACCTGGCGAAGGGGCTGATCGCCGAGCACGACATCGCGCGCGCGCAAACGCAACTCGAAGCCGTGATCGCGCAACACGGCGACCTCGAAAAACAGGCGGCCACGCTGCTGGCTCAGCTTCGGCCAGCGGGCTGAGGCTCTCGCCGGAACGCCGCGCTGAATACCTGGACGATCTTCTTGTTGAACGCGGGAAGGTCGTCGGGTTTTCGGCTGGTGACCAGTCCGCTGTCCTCAACTACCTCTTGATCTGTCCAATTCGCGCCGGCGTTGCGCAAATCCGTCTGCAGCGATGGCCACGAAGTAACGTTGCGGTTGGCTACGACATTGGCCTCCACCAACAGCCACGGACCGTGACAGATTGCGGCCACGGGCTTCTCCTGATCGAAGAAGCTCTTGGCAAACTGCACGGCCTTCGGGATGATCCGCAGTTGGTCCGGATTCGCCACGCCACCGGGCAGCACCAGCGCGTCGTAATCGTTGGGATCGGCGGCATCCAGCGGCACGTCCACCGGGAATTTGTCGCCCTTATCCTGATGCTTCCAACCTTGTACCTGGCCCTTGGCCGGCGAGATCAGGTCGGTTTTCGCACCGGCCTGGTCCAGCGCCTTGCGCGGCTCCGTCATTTCCACTTGTTCGAAGCCATCGGCTACGAGAATTGCGATCCGTTTTCCTTTGAGTTCGTTTTGCATGATTGTTGGACTCGCTTGCATTGAAATTGCGAACTAACGTAACGGTTATGCACTGGTCGTTGGATGGCGCCCGCGGCATCAGATAATGAAACGTGCCCGACATCCTCAGCATGATCGCGAAGTATGGCTACCAGAGCCTGTTCGCAGCCATGTTCCTGGAATCCATCGGCTTGCCTGTACCGGCCGCGCTAGCCTTGCTGGCCGCGGGCGCGGCGTCGGCCGCGGGTGCGATGCATCCGGCCACGGCGGTTGCGGTAGCCCTGATTGCAATGCTGACCGGCGACATCGTTCTCTATGTGGCCGGTCGTCATATGGGCTGGAGTTTGCTCGGTTTTCTGTGCGGACTCTCGCTCAGTCCTGAGGTATGCATTCTGCGCGCCGCGAAGTGGTTCTATAAGCGCGGTCGCACCACGTTGCTGTTCGCGAAATTCGTTCCGGGCGTGGGATCCATGGCGCCTCCTTTGGCGGGCAGCATGAACATGCGGGCCTCGCAGTTCTTGCGATTCGATCTGGGCGGAGCGCTGATCTATACGCTGGCCTATGGAGTGCTGGGCTATCTGTTTCGCGATGTCTTTCGATTGATCGCCGGCGGAATGCAGGCTTTCAGCCGGGTGGTGGCGTGGGTGATCTTCGTGGGCGTGATCGGCTTTGTGTGCTATCGCGCGTGGCTCTACGGAAGATATCGCCTTACCCGCTTCGTTCGCAGGGTTTCGGTGGGCGACGTTGAAGCGCGGCTCAAACTGGAAGGCGCGCCGGACATCGTTATCGCGGACGTCCGGAGCCATGGATACTACGATGCCGGTGAGAAGCGCGTGCGCGGCTCCATTCGCATCGAGCCGAATAATCTGGAAGCCTTCATCGATACGCTGCCCAAGGACACGCCCATCTATCTTTACTGCACTTGACTACGCGAAGCCACTAGCGCCCGTGTGGCGCACATCTTGCGGGAAAAAGGATTCGACGCCTATGTGATCGCCGGTGGATTGCGGGCCTGGCGCAGGGCCGGTTTTCCGCTGGAAGAAGTACCCAAGGAAGATTTGGAGCTATTGCCGCGCTTCGATTAATCCTGTGGGGCGGTCCCCCCGGACCGCGTCCGACGCCCCCGTCGGACTTCGTTCCCCAGAGCCGGACCAGGGGTCCAGCGCGGACGCGGGCGTCCGCCCCACGTTCGAATGAGCTGCCTATAGCACCGGAGAATCGTCGCCCAGCAATGCTTTCCGCACGATCTTGATGGGCGGATTGCCCTCGCGCATGAAACGGTCGTGAAACTCCTGCAGCGTGAAATCGCTGCCGCGCTTCTTCTTGTAGTCTTCGCGCAGCTTCATGATTTCGAGCTTGCCCAGCGTGTAATACAGATACGTTGGATTACTGGTGCCGCGCTTGGTTTCGCGCTCGCCGTTGGTGCGGCTCTGGTAGCCCTCGTTGACGAAAAAGTCGATGCCCTGGGTGTACGTCATGTGGCCGGTGTGCATTTCGAGCCCCACGATGTAGCGGGCATCGCGCAGCAGCGCGTCCTGCAGTTGGCCCAGGCGCAGCTTTAGATCGCCATTGCCGTACCCCTCATCCAGCATCATCTGCTCGCAATAGTGCGCCCAACCTTCGGAATTCGAACTCGAACCCAGCAGCTTGCGGACCTTCGATGGGATGGTTTGCATCCAAAGAAACTGCACATAGTGGCCGGGATATGCTTCGTGGATCGCCGTGCTTATGATCGTGCCGCGGCTGAAGCCTTCCATGTGCTCTTCCACTTGCTGCGGAGTCCAGGAAGGTTCAGGCAAGGTGACATTGAAGAACGCTTCCTTGGCCACTTTTTCATACGGCCCCGGAGTGTCCATCGAAGCCGTGGTGAGAGCGCGCATGAACGGCGGAGTCTCCTCCAGGATGGGCAGCACCGGCGAGGGGACCGTAATGATCTTTTTGGCGACGATGTACTCTTGCAATCCACTTAGCACGTCGCGAAAGGATTGCAGCAGGTGATCGGGCGCCGGATGGTCGTGCGTGGCTTCGTCCAGGATCTGCTGCGGAGTCTTGTTCGGGTCGATCTTAGCGGCAGTCTGTTTGAAAGCTTCCTGGTTCCTGCGAAGATCGGCCATTCCGATTTCGCGCAGCTTGTCCAAAGATAAGTCGACCATTTCTTCGTACAGCAGTTTCTTGCTGAACAAATCGGCGCCCAGCCGAAAGTCGCCGCCGGAGCGAGCTCTCAGATCGTTTTCGAGGAAGGCTTGATAGCTCTTTAGCGCGTCGATCACGCCATCGTTGGACTTTTGGAATTCGGCTAGCAGCGCCTGGTCTGTGACCTGTTTAAAAGCGGCGGGGACGTCATTTTGGAAGAAAGCGACGATGCCCGGCAACTGCTCAATGGCGACGTCGGTGTAGATGCGGGGCGGGTTCTTCAGATTGGCGCGGGCGGCTGCGAACACAGCGGGAATAGCACGCTCGCGCGCGATGACGGATTTCAACCGGTCCGCCGCGGGCGCGAAGTTGCGGCTCATGATCACGTAAACGCTATTGGTAACTCCGCTCGAGTAAACGTCGGGATTCTTTTGCCAGGTGCGGACCTTTTCCATATCCAGGAGCGTGGCCCGGATGCTATCCAGGATGAGATCCCGGTCGGGATCGGCCGGCAAACCTGAGAATTCCCGCTCGGCGCGATGCAGGGCCTTGATGGTCGCGTCGACGCCGGTCTTCGAGTAATCCTCAAGCTGTGTGTCGTATTGGTGGAAGCCGGCTGAAGTGCCCTCCGTGGGATTGAACTTGAAAAATACCTCGTCGAAGAAGCGATCCACCTGTTGAGGCGAAGGCTGAGCCGCCAGCGGCCACCCGCTCATAATTGAGAGGATAATGAGAAGACAGAATGCGCGGAGCATCTTTTCATTATGGCGACTGTGGGACCTGGCGGTGGGAAAAGCGTTAAAAGAACCGCAGCCGCGGCTCTAATGCTGATTGGCGCGATCTCTGGACTAGCGCCAAACTCCCCCGAGTGCTGCCGTTCCGAATGTACCCCAGCAGAATGCGCCTGAGCTGTCTACGCACGACGCGCCTGCCACTTTCAGCACCAAGGTGAACCTGGTGATGGTCCCGGTGGTGGTTCGAGATGGGAAAGGGAAAGCGATCGGGACACTGCAGAAAGAAGACTTCCAGCTCTTCGACAAGGGCAAGCCGCAGGTGATCGCCAAATTTTCCGTGGAGAAGGCCGGAGAAGCGGTGATTCCGGCGGAGGTGGCCACCGACGATGCCGCGCTCGAAGACGCGGCTGGGGCAACCGCGTCGGCCAAAACGCCTGCTCCGATCGCGCAGCGATTTGTCATTTACCTATTCGACGACGTGCATACCAGCAACACGGATTTGCTCCAGGTTCGGGAAGCGGCTGATCGGCATTTGGCTGAAACCCTGGATGCCACTACGCGCGCCGCTATCTTCACCACCTCTGGGCAGGGCAATGTGGATTTCACCGACGACCGCGCGAAATTGCACGAAGCTTTGCTGAAACTGATGTCGCGGCCAACCCTTGGAGCACCGGGATCGGAGTGCCCGGACCTCAGCTACTACACTGCCGATCTGATCCAAAACAAGAACGACCCGTCGGCTTTGCAGATAGCGGCCGCGGAGGTTCTGGCAAGCTGCGCCCCGCCGCCGCCTGGTCAAACGGCAGCAGCGGCCGTGCAAGCTATGCAAGTTGCTCAGAGCCTTGCGCAGTCCACGGCTAGTCGAGTGCTCAATCTTGGTGAACGCGATACGCGCCTGGCGCTTAGGGTGTTGGAGGATGCGATTCGCCGGCTCAAGGGGGCTCCCGGCGACCGGAGCTTGATCTTCGTTTCTCCTGGAGTTTTCCTCACGGACGATCTGCGCCAGGAAGAGACCGACATCATGGACCGCGCCATTCGCGCCAATGTGCGAATCAGCGCGCTGAATGCACGCGGGCTTTATGCCATTGTCCCGGGGGGCGATGCAAGCACGCCCAGCTCAAAAGGCGGTCCGACGGTGATGATCGCAAAGGCGCAATATGAGCGCGAGAGCGCGATCGCCGAAGAAGGAATCATGGAAGAACTGGCGGATGCGACGGGTGGCCGGTACTTCCATAACAATAACGACTTGAAAGCGGGTTTCGGCCAGGTAGCCGCGGCTCCCGAGTTTGTTTATGTGCTGGGATTTTCCCCGCAAAACCTCAAATTGGATGGGGCCTATCACGCGCTTAAAGTGAAATTGGTAACTTCGCATGGCCTGGATCTGCAGGCGCGGCGCGGATATTATGCGCCCAAGCATCTGCCCGATCCCGTGGAGGATGCCAAGCGCGAAATTAACGAGGCGCTATTCTCCCGGGACGAGCTGCAGGACATCCCGGTGGAATTGCACATGCAATTTTTCAAGTCCAGCGATGCCGAGGCCAAGATCGCGGTGCTGGCGCGCGTGAACCTGAAGAGCATTCGCTTTCGCAAGGAGAACGGGCGCAACAACGATAACCTGACGGTGATTACGGGTGTGTTCGACCGGAACGGAAACTACATCAGCGGCATGGAAAAGATACTCGAGTTGCGTCTGCGGGATCCCACACTGGAGAAGCTGCTGACTTCGGGAGTCACCGTGCGGACTAACTTTGACGTGGCGCCGGGGAGCTATGTAATCCGGCTGGTGGTGCGGGATTCGGAAGGACAGAGCATGGCGGCCCGCAACGGCGTCGTCGAGATTCCCTGACGGACACTGGCACCATGGCGCAGGTAAAACTTCCAAACGAAAAATGCAGTAGAATTGTTTACCAGCAAACAGTATTATTCGCCGGTAGTGGAGGTGCGATCGTGAATTTTCGGCGCATGTTTGGTTTCGCCGCTCTGCTCGCGCTGGCGGCTGTTTATCCCTTGGCTCGCGCGCAAGCTCCCGCCGACGCGGGAGGCGTCATCCGTGCCGAGACCAAACTGGTGCTCGTGGATACCGTGGTCACCGACAAAAAGGGCAACTACGTCCGCGACCTCACCGCCAAGGAGTTTAAGGTTTGGGAAGACGGCAAAGAGCAGACCATCAAGAGCTTTTCGTCGGAATCCGATCCGGCCTCGGCCCGAACTCCCAAAAACGTTACCTGGTGCTGTTGTTCGATAACTCGACGATGGACTTCGGCGAGCAGGCGCGCGCCCGGGAGGCGGCGGCCAAATTCATCGATTCCAACGGCGGGCCGAATCGGCTGATGGCCATCGCCAATTTCGGCGGCGCTCTACAAATCGCGCAAAACTTCACCGATAATACCGACCAGCTGAAGAAGGTTGTGAGCGGTGTCAAGTTTTCCGCGGTGGCTCCCAACGCATCGGACGCCAGCGCCCCGCAGCTCAGCACTCAGATGGCGGGTTTTGGCGCGCGCGACGTCCTGTATGCCTTGAGGGATCTGGCGAAAGGGCTCAGCTCGGTGCCCGGCCGCAAGACTGTTATCCTGATCACCGCCGGATTTCCGCTCACGCCGGAGATTATGTCTGAAGCCACTGCGGTGATCAGCGCGTGCAACAAGGCCAACGTCGCCATTTACCCGATCGACGTGCGTGGACTTGTGGCTGAGGGCCGAAGGCCTAGCGTAACTATTCCCGACTCGCCCGTGCGTTTCGTATTGGCCGCGCTATCAGCCGGGTGGCATGGCTTTCTTCATGCCGCAAAAGGGTGGCGGAGGGGCGGTGCGGGCGGAGGTGGTGGCGGCGGTGGTAAAGGTGGCGGGGCGCGGAGGCGGCGGCCCTGGCGGCGGAGGTACAGGCGGCGGTGGTAAGGGCGGTTCGCCAACGTCCGGCGTTCCCCAGGCTCCCCCGGACGCGCGAGCGCCGTCCATGAATCCTTTGGGCAATAACGCTGCGCCCTGATGAATCCCAACAATCAGACGCGCCTGATGATTCCGCAACTTCCCGACGGCACCACCACGAATCAGAACATCATGTTCATGCTGGCCGGAGGCACCGGCGGATTCGTGATTCACGAGACCAACGATCTGCTCGGCGGAATGGAGAAGATCGGCAAGGATCAGGGCCAATACTATCTCCTTGGCTACACGCCTCCGGAGTCGGAGGAGGGCAGTTGTCACGTGCTGAAGGTCAAGGTGGAACGCTCCGGCACGGAGGTGCGCGCGCGCACCGGCTACTGCAATTCGAAGCCGCAGGATCTGCTGGCGGGCAACTCCACGGAGAAGACTCTGGAGGCTCGCGCGGCGGGCTCACAGGCCGGAAGTGTCACCGGTTCGATGCAGCTCCCGTTCTTTTATACTTCGCCCAACGTGGCGCGCGTCAATGTGGCGATGGAGATTGCCACCGGCGATCTGAAATTCGAAAAGGTGAAGGGCAAATATCATGCCGCGATCAATGTTCTTGGCCTGGCATATCTGCCGGACGGTTCGGTCGGGGCGCGCTTCAGCGACACCTTGAACCTGGATTTCGAAGACAAGAAAATGGTGGAGGCGTTCAAACAGAAGCCGATGCACTACGAGAACCAGTTCGACGTGGCGTCGGGCAAGTACAATTTGAAGGTCGCGTATTCCTCCGGCGATCAGAGTTTCGGAAAGCTGGAAATGCCGCTGGTGGTGGAGCCCTACGATGCCAAGCAATTCAGCATGAGCTCGCTCGCGCTGAGCAAGGAAGTCCGCAAGGCGTCCGATCTCGGAACAGGCTTAGACGCGCTACTGCTCGCGGATCGCGTACCGCTGATCGCCGATGGAATGCAGTTGGTGCCCTACGGGTCCAATCATTTCACGAAGGCCGATCTGGCGGCTTTTTATCTAGAGCTTTACGAACCGCTGCTGGTTGGCGATCCGAAGGTCCCGCCGGTGGTTGCGTTTGAGCTGCGCATACTCGACGGCAAGACGGGCGAGCAAAAGGAGGACACCGGGTTGATGCGTGTCACACTCCCGGCTCAAAAAGGGAGCCCGACCATTCCCATAGCAGCCAAGATCCCCACCGCGTCGCTTAATCCGGGTTCCTATAAGGTTGAGATCAAGGCCCTGGATGACGCGGGCAAAGAGTTCAAGCGCACCGCCGATATTCAAATCGATTAGGTTGCTAGCCGCGCACCAGCAGCGAGTGGATGAGTCCGAGATCGTTCAAGATGCGGCGGTTTTTGCGCGAGTGCACATCCCGCTGCGAGATCTTGAATCGCGCCATTCGAAGCGCTTACGCACGACGCTCGTCGCTCCCGTCATTCGCCATAACTCCATTAACGCGTGGCTGTGGGCACTGCTATAATGAACCAAATTTTTCAATGAGGCTCATGGGTTTCTTGCTGCTGGTCGCCGGGTGGATGCTGGTTCTTGCCGCTCTGGCTCTGCTGCCGTACGGACCGTCCGAAATCAGCTTCGTGCTGATTGCCTGCGCTATTGAAGCATTGGGACTGACGCTGGTCTTCCGGTCGCATTTGATTCCGGGCAGGGACCGCAAGTGAGGCCGCTCAGCCCTGGGGCGCTTTCAGAATCCAGCTTCGCGGTCTGCCTGGTCTTGATCCTGCTCATCCCATGCGCGGCTGCCGGCCTCGCGCTGATCAACGCTGGACTCGGGCGCTTTCGCAATGCGGCGCACTCCATGGCGAGCGCACTGTGCGTGGTCGCGGTCGCGGCCGGTGTGTACTTCCTGGTGGGCGCCGCGTGGCAGGGATATGCGGGCCAGCCGGCCTACGCGCTGCGCGTCGCGGGCCGCGATTGGAATTGGATCGGGGCCGAGCGCTTCTTCCTCGCTGGCGTGGAGTCCGGCGGCGCATCGTCACTGGCGGCGCTGTTCGGCCTCGTGGGCGCGGGGCTCGCCGCCATCATCCCCTTGGGTAGCGGCGCCGATCGCTGGCGCTTGGGATCCGCCTGCGCGTCTACGGCCTTACTGGCTGCCGCTACGTATCCGCTGTTCGCACATTGGGTGTGGGGCGGCGGATGGCTCGCGCAACTCGGCTTCGTCGATTCGGGCGGCGCAAGCGCGATTCAAACCGTGGGAGGGCTCACGGCTCTTTCCATCACCTGGATACTGGGTCCGCGCCGGGGTAAGTTCAGTTCGGATGGTGTGCCGGCCGCGCTGCCCGGTCATAACGCCGTTCTGGTTCTGCTGGGATGCTTTATGGCCTGGCTCGGATGGCTGGGACTGAATGGCGCGGGCGCAATTTTGTTTACGGGCGCTGAGGTGGCTCGCATTGCCTTGGTTGCTGTGAATACCACTCTGGCGGCATCTTCGGCCGCACTTGCCGCGGCTGCTATCACGCGCGCGCGCTTCGGGAAGACCGACGCGTCTCTGTGCGCCAATGGCTGGGTGGCGGGGTTGGTGGCCGCAAGCGCCGGCTGTGCTGTGCTTCGTCCCGCGGCGGCCGTGATCGTCGGCTTAATCGCGGGAGCTCTGGTGATCTATTCGGTGGAGTGGCTGGAATTGCACCTCGGCGTGGATGATCCCGGAGGATCGGTGTCGGTACACGCTGTGTCGGGCCTGTGGGGCTTGATTGCCGTTGGACCGCTGGCAGCGTTGCTTCCGGGCGGCGCTCCCGGCCAATGGCTCGCGCAGTTGGTAGGCATCGCGACTTTGCTCGGATTTATTCTGCCACTGACTTATGGACTGAATTGGCTGCTGAACCGCTGGTCGCCGCAGCGGGTGGCGATCGAAGGAGAGCGCCAGGGGTTGGATCTCTACGAGCTCGGCGCGGGCGCGTACCCGGATTTTCAGACGCATAACGACGATTTCTGGCAGCGCTAGTGTGGCGCTAATGCTTCGCGATCAGCAAGAGCAGCCCAAATACCACCACCGGAATCAGCGCCATCGCCACGTAGAACAGGATCCTTTTCGCCAGCCCGGTCTTGCGAATCTTCCAATCGCGCAGCTCGGCTCGATCGGCGACGCCTACCTGATCCAAATGCTCCAGATCCCAGGCGAATTCGTTAGCCGTTGAATAGCGGTTCTGCGGCTCACGCTCCATGGCCCGGTAAATCACTTCTTGAAGCTCGGGCGAAATCTCGGGATTCAATTCGCGCGGCGGGATGGGATTGTTCATCAGCCGGTCGTTCATAATCGCGAACGGATTCGGACCCTGGAACGGCGTCTTGCCGGTCAGCATTTCATAGAGCATCACGCCCAGGGTATAAATATCGCTGCGTCCGTCGCCTCGCTTGCCCTTCACCTGCTCGGGCGAAATGTAATCGGGGGTGCCCATCACTTGCGAGAGCTTGGCGAACGTCAGGCGGCGAGCGCCTTCCTGGCCCGCGATGCCGAAGTCGATCAGCTTGATGCGATCCTGGTCGTCGATCATGATGTTCTCGGGTTTCAGATCCCGATGCACCACGCCGTTGCGATGAATATAGTCCAGAGCATCGGCGATGGCGATCGCAATTTTCACTGCGCGCTCTATCGGCAGCTTCTTGCCTTGGTCGTGCAGGATCTGCCGGAGCAGGCGGCCATTCACCCACTCCATCACCATGTAAATCTGGCTGCGATCGTCGTCCGACAGTACCTTCATCACGCCGGGATGATCGAGCTTCTCCCCAATTTCGCCTTCGCGCTGAAAGCGATCGTAGAGCACCGGATCGGCCTCCATTTCCGGATGTGGGATTTTGATCGCGACCTCGCGGCCATTGCGCAGATCGGTGGCGCGAAAGATAGAGGCCATGCCGCTGCGGGCGACCAAGCCTTCAATGCGGTAATGGTCGAGTTGGTCGCCGGGATGAAGTGTCATGCGCTCGGCGCGAAAGCGCGCGAGAGCCCCGCCGGCAAGCTAGCGCAGCTTATAAGGCCGTCCTCGATACATCCCCACGCGTTCCACGCTTCGAACTCGGATTAGCTGAACGCTTATATTATCACTGCCGTCACGGTCGTTCGCAAGATCCACCAGCCGTTGCGCGGCCACCTTCAGATCGCCGCCGTGCCCGGCGACCGCGGCCATTTCCGACGGCGGTATCGAGTGATAAAGTCCGTCACAGCATAACAGCAACACGTCGTCCGGGTAGACCTGGATGTCGCTAGTCTCGATGCTAACGAACAAATCCGTCCCAAGCGACCGGCTCAACACGTGGCGAGTTGAGGACTCGGATGCCTCCTGGGCCGTCAGCAGGCCGATGCGGGCCTGGTCCTGGGCCACCGTGTGATCGCGCGTCAGCAGCCGGGTTTGGCCCTGACGAATGAGGTAGCAACGCGAATCGCCCGCGTGCGCCACCACCACGCGATCGTAACGGAACGCGCAAGCCACCAGCGTGGTCGCCATGGAAGTGCCGCCGGGACTATGCTCCCGCCCGGTCTGGTAAATCTGCACGTTGGCCTCTTGGGCCAAACGCATCAATAGAGCGCTGAGCCCTTCGGACGGAGAAGCTTCATGAAAGCCCGCCGTGAGATACTCCACCGCGGCCCGCGAAGCTACCTCGCCTTTCTCGGAGCCCCCCACTCCGTCGGCCAGAACGAACAGCCATCCATGCGAGCGCCCACGCGCGGGCGACGCCGGAACGACGTGGCCAAGATAGTCCTCGTTGTGGCCACGTTGCTTTCCTGCATCGGAGACCTGTGCGAACTCCACATGCAGGTTCGAATTGGATGGCTGCCCTCCCGAACGGGCGCCTCTATCGTCGGGCAAAGCGCTCAGGTTGTTCATGCCGCGCTATTGCGATGCCGCGAAGCGCTTGTTGACCAGCGTGGTTCGCCCCTTGGATTTGCTGGAACGAATGAAATAGATACCGCCGTAGATGCCCCACACGATCGCGATCCCCAGAGCGCACAAGGGCTCCAACTTTGTGCCGAATCCCATAAAGGGTCCGATAAGATAGAACGCCATGCAAGCCAGGTTTGCGAGCAGCCCGAAAACCGGGATGGCCATGTGCTTCAGGAAGCTGTAGGCCGGATGGTTGTGATACGCCACAATACATGTGATGCAACTCAGCATATATAGCAGGAATGTGCCGAAGTTGGATGCCAGCGTTATGGTGAGCAGGCTGTTGGGACTCGCCGCCATGACATCGTGGCTCACATATCCGAAGCTGGACCAGAAGCCCTGCGGCAGAGCTTTTACCGTGGCATCTGTTAGAGCGCCGGCATCGCCGAAGATCATGAAGACGACAAAGCACCCAATCACGGCGGAGATCACCGCCAAAGTCCAGATGGCGCGGTGCGGCGTCAGAGTCTTGTGGTGAAGCGAGCCAAGGCCGGCGGAGAGTTCGTCATCCTTCCCCATGGCGTAGGTTACGCGAGCACCGGTGTTCATACACGATAGTGTCGTGCCGATGATCGCCAGGACAACCGTGAACGCCTGGATCAACATGAATGTCCGGCCATTGCCGGGGCCGAAGATCGCATCGCCCACCATGATCATCAGATCCCCGATGGGCGCCGCCGATCCGGTGGCGGTTTGCATGGTGTACCCGCTATTCAGCAGGTAAAGCGCCGCGAAGTACTCAATCAGATAACAGAAACAGCCCTGCACCAGAAGTGAGACGATGACCGCGATCGGCACGTCGCGTTTGGGGTTCTTGGCCTCACCTCCCATCGAGGTTACCGATTCGAAGCCAACCAGGATCAGGATCGCGATGGTGGCCTGCACGAACATCCATCCGAAACTGTGTACACCCACCACCGAGCCGGCGGTTGGATGGGAGAGGAAGTTGCCTTTGTCGTCCTTCTCCGGATAGCTTACCGTGAATGGCACGGGCTTCCCGGCGGTGTCCAACATAGGCTTGGGGACACCCGCGGCGTCGCGCACAATCACGTCGGTGGCTGTACCATTGATGGTTTGCTTCTGCGTGAGGAACTGATAGTTGTACGCGTCACCCGAGGTGGCGTCCCATTGAAGAGCCCCAGTTCCCGCAGGGTGATTGACGCGGTAGCTCAGAGCCAATACGGAGAAGACGAGGAGGGCGCTGATCTGGATCACGTTAATAGCAATGTTCACCGAGGTGGCGCCATTGACGCCTCGCGCCGCGATGTAGGCGATCGCGAAAGAGAACAGCACCGCAATCAGCATCATGAACATCGGGCCGGGATTGGAGGCGCTCATGAAACTAGGCCATAGCGTTCCGACGATGTAACCGGCGATAATTCCCATGGTGCCCACCATCACGCCCGGATAGACCCAATAGTAGAGATGCGAACCCCAGCCAATGATGAATTTCGCGAGACGCGCATACGGCCAAGCCGACTGGTGATTGAGGAAAGACTGCTCCGCGAAATAGTAAGAGCTACCGGTACCGGGGTACAGCTTTGCCATCTCGGCGTAACAGACCGCAGTCGCCAGGCACAGCGCCGTGGCGAAGAGGATGCCGATCCACATTGAGGGTGTGGTGGCTCCCGCGGTGGATTGGGTCAAGAAAGTAAGCCAAAGGAATGCGCCGGGCGCAATTAGCGCCATGGCATTCATGGTCAGCCCCGTTAAGCCTAACGTGGCTTGCATTTGAGGTGCATCGTTATCGGCCATTATGATCTATCCCTTCCAAGGTTAGTAACGTTTGGCTCGACCTGGAGCTAGTTTTTCGTTTTAACTGACCTTACACGCTCCGGGGCCTCACGTCCAATCGAAATATCTTATGCCCCTCGATAGAAGAAACTTAGCTCTAGGGGTACCAGCCGACGCATCATACTGAGCCAACTGCACCAATCTGAGCTGGCTGCACCAATAGATAATTTGGATTGAGCTCATAACCTGCTCATCCGGCGGAGTTTGCTCTGTGATACTGAGTTGAATGGATCGCATTGTGGATTCAGGCTCGCCCAGCGCCGCGCCCAGTCTGGAGAAGCTGCAGTCGAGTTCCGGCTGGCGTGAAATCGAGCGGGAATTTTTCAAGACCGGAAACGCCGCCCCCGTCGAGAGCGGCCTGAGCGATAGGATTGATGCGATCGCCATCGAAGCGTACCGCGCCTCCATCGAACCGGTCCTTCCGCAGGGCGCAGTGATGCTGGCCGCGGGTGGATACGGGCGCCGCGAAACGTTTCCCTATGCCGCGGTCGACATTCTGGTGCTGCTGGAAGGCGAGTCGCCGTGGATTTCTCTTCGCGAGCCGCTGGCCGAATGCGTGCGATTGTTGTGGGATGCCGGGCTACGGCTGAATCATACCGTTCGCACTGTGCCGGAGTGCCTGGAGTTTCGCGAACAGAACATCGATTTCACCATCAACCTTTTGGATCTACGTTTTCTGGCCGGCGACGCCGCGCTGCATGCGCGATTTGCCAACAAATGGCCGGCCTTCCTGGAAAAACACGGGGCGAAGTTGAGCCAGCACCTGATTCAGCTCACGCGCGTCCGTCATGCCAGGTATCAGAACACGCTGCACCACCGCGAGCCCGACATTAAGGAATGTCCCGGAGGTCTGCGCGATCTCCATCTGGTGGGATCGCTCTCGCATTTGGGGCCGGAACGCGCGCAACTTGACGCCCTCGATCCGGCGGATGCGGGTGCTTTTCTTTCTTCCATCCGCTGCTTTCTGCACTATCAGGCCGCCAGCGATCGCAACTTGCTGGACATCGAAGCGCAGGAGAAGCTTCTGGCGCAGCCGTTCACGCGCGCCACCTCAAACGCGGAATGGATGCGCGAATACTTTCGGCGCAGCTGGGTGATTTTCAACGCGGCGCGCCGCGCACTGGATTCGTTCGAAAAAACGCCCAGCTCGCTGGCGGGAAATTTTCGCGATTGGCGGTCGCGATTGTCGAACAGCGAATTCACGGTCTCACGCGAGCACGTGCTCCTGCGCAGTCCCGCGCAGCTCGACAGCGATCCGGCGGTGGTGTTGCGGCTGCTCGAATTCATCGGCCGGCACGGGATCCGGCCGGCTGCCGATACCGAGCGGCGGTTGGAATCGGCCTGCGGCGTATTCGCCGCCTATTGCGGCCAGCCGCGCCCCATGTGGGCCACCATCGAAAGCATTCTTGTGCTCCCGCACGCCGCTCTGGCGATTCGCGCCCTGCAATATACGGGCTTGCTGACGGCGCTGTTTCCCGAAATGGCCTCGATTGCCGACCTGGTGCAACCCGCATCCGAGGATCGTTACACCGCCGACGAGAAGACTTTGATGGCGTTGGAACGCGCCACTGAGTTGCGCTTCACGGCGGACCCGGCACGGCTGAGGTTCTCGCAGCTCTCTTCCGAGCTGGAGAATCGGGCGGTGCTGGCGTTCGCGCTGTTGTTCCACAATACCGGTCAGGGCTCGGCCGGCGACGGCTCCGTACAGTCCTCCGGCGCTCTGGCCCGCCAGGCCATGGAACGCATCCGCGTGCCGTCCGAGGAACAACGCGACATCGACTTCCTGATTGAGCACCAACTGGATCTTGCGGAGGTGATGAGCGGCCGCGACGTTGACGATCCCGCCACGGCGCGCCACCTCGCCGAGCGTGTTGGAACCATCGAACATCTGAAGCTGCTCACCATTCTGACCTACTCGGGACTCGCCGCCATGAATTCCGACGCCATGACTCCCTGGCGGCTGGAGCGTTTGTGGCGGGTTTATGAAGTAACACGCCGCGAGCTCACGCGCGAGCTGGAAACCGATCGCATTCAGGAAGTGCCCGGCAATGTGCCCGCCCGTCCCGCGTTCCTCAAAGGTTTTCCGGTGCGCTACCTGCGCGCGCATGCGGCCGGCGAGATTGAGGAGCACCAGCGACTCTTCGAAGAGAGCCGCCCCACCGGCGTGGCCGTGCAGCTGGATCGTATCGAAGGCGCTTTCCGGCTGACGGTGATCGCGCGCGACATGCCCGCGCTGTTCGCTTCGTTCGCGGGGGCGATTTCGAGCTTCGGTCTGGACATCTTGAAAGCCGAGGCGTTTTCCAACGCTCACGGCATCATTCTGGATACTTTCGTGTTCGCCGACCCGCAGCGCACGCTGGAACTCAATCCGCCTGAATCCGAGCGGCTGCTGGATTTGATTCGCCGCGTCGCGCTGGGCAAGACCGACGGTCAACGGCTGCTGCGCGATCGGGCGCACCCGGATCCGAAACGGCGCGGCGCGCCTCCGCTGGTCAGTTTTGATTCCGATGCCTGCGAGACGGCCACGCTGGTGGAGATCGTGGCGGAAGACCGGCCGGGATTGCTCTACAACCTGGCGACCGTGTTCTCGTCCACCGCTTGCAACATCGACGTCGTGCTAATCGACACCAAAGGCCATCGCGCCATTGATGTGTTCTACGTTGCGCATGACGGACAGAAGTTGTCGCACGAGCTGCAAGCGGCGCTCAAGGAAAAACTGCTCGCGGTTTGTTAGCCTCCTATTCCGGTGGGGCGGACGCCCTCGTCCGCGCCGGACCCCTGGTCCGGCTCCACTAGAAACAGAGGCCGACGGGGGCGTCGGCTGCGGTCCGGGGGGACCGCCCTACACCGTACTCAAACCTCTTCCAGCGTCAGTGGCCGCGGTTGCTTTCCGTCGATATCTTCCACGCCTAACTCGCTTGCGACTGCCGCAGCCACCAGCACTTGCCCGGAACGTTCCATGAGCGCCGGATCGCGCCACAAGGCCGCTATAACGCGGCCGATGAACTCGGGGCTTTCACTATTGGACAAATCGAAGAAGCCCGCGCCCAGCACGGCCTCGGTCCTTACCAGTCCGGGATAAAGAGAGATCGCGGTGACTCCGTGGGGCCGCAGCTCGTGCGCCATGTCCGCCGTCAGCTTGTCGGTGGCGGCTTTGGAGACGCCATAAATCACGTTACCGATGTACTTGCGCGCCGGCCAGGAGCTGATGTTCACGATCAGCCCCCGGCCGTGCACGATCATTTTCGGCGCCTCCAGTGACGCGGCGACGAAGGCCGCCCGGACGCCGGCATCCAGCATGCTGGTCCAGCGATCGAGCGGCTGCTCCCAGAACGGGAGCATCCAAGTGAATCGGCCATCCTCGACCATGCGCTCGTAGCCGCCCCAGGCAGAGTTGACCAGAATGTCGAGACTGTCCGCGCCGGCCGAGAGTTGCTCGAATGCGGCTCGGGTTTGCGAATCATCCAGGTGATCGCAGGTAATTCTGTGGATGGCGGGCGGGAGATCCGCGGAGGCGATGCTTCGTCCCGTGGCAAACACCTGGAAGCCAGCCTCGGCCAGTGCGATGGCGACGCCACGGCCTACACCTCTGCTTGCTCCGGTGACCATGGCGGCTGGCATCTATCCAGTCTAGTTGGTAGTTTCTCAGTTTGTTTGGGAGAGAAAAGTCACAGCCAGCGGCCCAGGAATCCAGACCTCGTAATGCCCTTCGGGGAGATCCGTTCTTCTATAAGCAGACGCCAATCCTTCTCTTGGGTGGCGTCGTTGAAAAAGCGCTTGGGGAGCACAATGGCTGAGGTGGCGTTCAGGTACAACAAGAACAGGTTCTTTGTTTCGCGAACATCCCACAGCGCATCATAGGAGATGTCACTTGAGGAGTGGATGCCGGAACTGTGTATCGATTGTGTAGAAAAGGTGTACGTGATCGGCGAGGAAAGATGAGCGCTCGTCTTCAGCAGCCTTTTGGCACCTCTGTACGGCGTTGTCACCAGGCATAACCAAAACACCGACAGCAAGAGGAATGGCGTTCCGTTATGAAGAGCCAGTTTCAAATCTGGAGTAAGTAATGCAACTACTGCCGCGAGAAGAACCCCTCCTAAAGAGACGAGCAACATTGGCAATATGATCCACCAGGTTCGCCGGTAACACTGGTAATACTGATAATTTAGGAGATCACAGAACGTAAATGTCCCACTTAGTTCGACTGAGCTGCCAATTTGCACGTCGGATATTGATCATATCGTACGCCGAGGCTTAAGCAACGATTAGCGCCCCCCGGAGTCGGTTTGCTACCCCAAATTGTAAGGCGGCAAAATGCGACACTGGGAGCAAATGCTCGTTCTGTCTCTCTTAAGCATGCTGCTGATGGCACAGCAAAAGCCCAAGGTCGAAATCAGCGAAGTCAAAGCCACGGGCTGCGTCCGCCGCGCCGCCGAAAGCCAGTGCTTGTTGCTGGAGACACTCGATGGGACCGCAACCTATACCTTTATTGTCGCGCCCAAGCCGGAACTCAACGCCGTGATCACAATTCAAGGCAAATCGCACCAAGGCCGTAGCGCCTGCAGGCAGGGAATTCCGATTGATGTTACGGATTGGGAACCGACCGGCGAAATGTGCGCGTCGCCGTCGAAAAAGTAACCGAGCCGCGACCAGAGGGAGCGGGAACTACAGCAGCCGGAAGTTCACTTCGATCTGCGCTTGCACCGCGACGGGTTTTCCGTCCTTCTTGCCAGGGCTAAACTTCCACTTCTCAACTGCTTCAATGGCTTTCTGGTCCAGGCCCAGACCCAGCGGGCGAATAACCCGGATGTTGCGCGGAAGACCCTTCTCGTCCACCTCGACGTACAACAGAACCGTGCCCTGGAATTTGGCTTTGCGCGCTTCTTCGGAATATTCCGGTTCCACTTTGAAGATCAGCGAGGGAGAAGAGACGCCTCCACCGATCTTGTAGACACCGCCGCCCATGCCACCGCCAGAACCCGGACCGAATCCAGGTCCCGAGCCCGGTCCGACACCACCGCCGCGTCCGCTGCCCATGCCACCGCCTGAACCGAAGCCATTGGAAGCCAAGCCAGATTTTGCGAGCGGATCGCCCAACTGGTCCAAATTCACTTTGGGAATATTAGCGTCGGCCGGGATAACCAGCGTCGGCTCCATGACGAGCTTAGGATTGTCCGGCGGTTTGACCGTGGGAGGCACGAACTGCCTCGGGGCGAGCTTCGGCAGTTTTCCCTTGCTGACCGGCGTAGGAGAACGATCGCCACCACCGCCGCCGCCGTGCATTTGATCCGGCTTGATGGGCGCCTTATAAGGTGCGATGTCGGGCGCGATCAGTTCGATCTGCTGCTTCACCACCTGCTGGACTGCTTTGTTAGTTCCCAAGAAGAGCAACAATGCGATGGCGGCGCCATGAATCAGGATGGAGGAGACGCCAGCACGCTTGCCCTGGCCTCCGTAGGAGCCCCAAATTTCCTTGACTGCTACCGGATGTGATGTGAGCTCCAGCGGGGGAAGCTTGGGAGGGTGAATGAGTTCTTTGATGTTTCGAGCCAGCGAACGAAAAAAGGGCTCGTCGACGTCGTCGGCCAGCAACAGGTGTAGTTCGTCTTCCGGTTGACTAGGGGGAGTTCCGCCGGGATACGCCATTGGATCAGGATGAGCAGACATATCTTCTACTGCGCCTCAACTACGCTCAAATGGTAGACGTTTTCACTCTACGTAAAGGTTGCAACTCGATAGATACCGGTAACTCGATACCCTATGACCAAATTCTACCACTTCCCCGAACCCGTCAAGCGTGTAAGATCCTGAGCCTACACTGAAGATAAGGCATGCCGGAAGAACCTCTGGTCATATTCGACGGGCGCTGCGCGTTCTGCCGGATCTGGATCGAATACTGGAAGGCGCTCACCCGCGGCAAATTACTTTACGCGCCGTCCGAGGAGGTTGGCGGCCACTATCCGCAGATTCCACCGGAAGATTTCGGAAAGTCCGTTCAGCTGGTGCTGCCTTCGGGCGAGGTGATGCGCGGCGCCCGGGCCGTATTCGTGGCGCTAACCTACGCGCGCGGAATGGCTTGGCTCCTGTGGGCATACCAGCACGTGCCCGGGTTCGCCGCGCTCACCGAGGTAGGCTATCGGTGGATCGCCGCCCATCGTACGTTCTTCTATCACCTCACCCGGCTCACGTTCGGCCGGCGCATCCGGCCGCTCAAAACAGCCAAAGTGGAATGGCTCTTCCTGCGGCTCCTCGCGGCGGTTTACTTTATAGCTTTTGCTTCGCTTGCGGTCCAGATCGAAGGATTGCTCGGCGATCGCGGCATCCAGCCGGTTTCGGGCTATCTTGCGGAGGTACTCAAGAACCTGGGCGCGCGCGCCTATTGGGAGGCGCCTACCATCTTCTGGGTGGCGCATGGCGATAAGTTTTTGGTGGCTGCGTGCTGGGCGGGCGCTGCCATTTCCGTGCTGCTTTTCTCCGCGCTGCTGGCGGGCTACCTGGAACGAATCGCTCTGGTCTGCCTGTACGTCCTCTACCTGTCGCTGTCGACGGCCGGCCAGGACTTCTTGTCCTTCCAATGGGACGCGCTGTTGCTGGAAGCCGGCTTTCTCGCCATCTTCCTGGGCAATTCGAAAATCGTGGTTCTGTTATTCCGCTGGTTGCTTTTCCGCTTGATGTTCCTGTCGGGAGCCGTGAAACTGACCAGCCACGATCCGGTTTGGCGCGATTGGACGGCGCTCGCCTATCATTACATGACGCAGCCTCTTCCCACCCCGCCGGCCTGGTACATGTATCAGCTTCCGCTGGGGTTCCAGCGTTTTTCGACCGCCACCGTGTTTTTTATCGAGCTGCTGGTTCCGTTCCTGTTCTTCGCGCCGCGGACTCTGGCGTTTTTGGGGCGCGGGACTGGCTTTGTTTTTGCAAACGACCATCTTCCTGACAGGGAATTACACCTTCTTCAACCTGCTGACGATGGCGCTGTGTCTGTTTTTGTTCGATGATTACGCGCTGGAGAGATTTCGGCTGCGCGCGCGAAGCGCGCAGGACTAACGCCATCGCCGTGCTGGCGGCGTCGGCCGTTATTCTGATTCTAAGCGTTTCCGAGCTTCAAGAGATGTTTTTTGAAACGTCGCCTCAACCGGAGATGGCGCTGGTGCGATTCGCTCAACCGTTTCAGATCGCGAACACCTACGGACTCTTCGCCACCATGACCACGTCCCGGCCGGAGATTATTGTCCAGGGATCCAACGACGGGGAAACCTGGCTGGACTACGAATTTCGCTATAAGCCCGGCGATCTGCGGCAGCCGCCGCACTGGGTGGCGCCCTATCAGCCAAGGCTCGATTGGCAGATGTGGTTCGCAGCGCTTTCCAATTATCGAGGCTCGCCCTGGTTCGTCAATTTCATGGTGCGCTTGCTCCAGGGATCTCCCGCGGTCACAGGCCTGTTGGCCCGGAATCCCTTCCCCGAAGCGCCGCCCAAGTATGTGCGGGCCGAGTTGTTCGACTATTCGTTCACCGATTTCGCCATGCGCCGAGCGACCGGCCAATGGTGGGCGCGCCAGCCGCGCGGTCTCTATTTTCCGCGGATTTCACGGGATGACCTGAAGTTGCGGGAGTAGCCTCAGCGTTTCACGATCAAGCCCTGTCCAGTGGGCAGCGAGAGCACGCTGAACCCGAGCGATCGGCCCAACGTGTCGATTGCGTCCGCCTGGTTTTCGAAACCGTGGTAGGCATAATCGTCCAGAAGCACGAATGCGCCAGGCGAGAGCCGATCCCAAAAGTATTCGAGCGCCGCTCGTTCCGGAAAGGCGCAGTTCATGTCGATATGCAGGAACGCAACGCTGGTGATATTGACCTTGGGCAGGATATCCGGCACGCTTCCTTCGACCACCACCGCGTTCGGCCATTCGGCGAAGTTCGCGCGCACCCGGGCGATGTCGGTTTCGTAGGCGCCTACCGCCATCTGGTCCTCCGCCAACTTGCGGCGGCCGTCCCGAACCTCGTCCGACGAGAACTGCGATAGGACCGGACCCGTAAACGTGTCAATCAGGTAGAAGCGCTTTGCCACGTGGCCCCAATTCAGTCCGGCCATGATCGCCGAGCTCATGAACCCGGTATTGACGCCACACTCGACGAAATCGCCCGCCGTTCCTAACGCACTGGACGCAGCCCAGAGAGCCACATGCAGCCGCCACTCAAGGTGGGGGTCCAGGTTATTGTTCGCTTCAACGCCACGCTGATAGGCGGCTTTGAATGCCGGGTCGCGCCTGAAATGATCGTTGTGGATGGTGAAGAGCCCGTCTTCGTCGTAATGCCGGCGGGTATTAATGATCATCAGGCCTCGGTGGTCGAGAGCTTTCCTGATCAAGGTCTTAAGCATGCCGGAGAAGACCAGTCTACATGAGAGGTTGCGAGAACAGAGTCTCTTAGTGTGGCGGGCTTTAGCGGCGCGCGCGGCTACCGGATCACGAAAAAGCCGGTCTCAACTTTATCGCCCGCGATACGGTTCCACATGACGCGAGCCTTGCCCACCGCCACGGCGTGCTGGAAATCGACCACCTGTCCGGTGTGCAGCGCCACATAGGCATGCACGGCGCGGAATCCGCTGGTGCTGTAATCCATCAGTTGTCCTGTGATCTGTTGCGGCGAAGGATCGTCGAAGGAAAGCTTGAGCGGGCCCCGGCCGGGGTAGCGTCGTTCGGAGCGGCGATCGGCGGCTGACATATCGATCCTGCGGGACGCGTCCGGCTAGGAAGCGCAGGACTCCCGCGGGGCCTCCCTTCCGTAAAGTTTCAGCTTGCGGCTCAGCGTGCGCCGCGAGATGCCCAGCAGTTCCGCGGCGCGTTGTTGATGGCCGTTGGTCTGAGCCAATACCCGCAAAATCGTGTTTTTCTCCATGCCATCCAGATTTGCACTTGGAATGCCAGCAGTTAGAGCATTGGGAGAAGCCACCGTAGCCACCGGCGCCGATTGCGCTGGAATTCGCGGCGCAGCGAGCAGCAGGTCCTCGCCGGCGATCTCCGACCCGCGCGCCATTACTGCGGCCTTGGTGACCACATTGCGCAACTCGCGCACGTTGCCGGGCCAGCGATGCCGCTGCAAAGCCTGGAGAGCATCGGCTGAGAAATAGCGGTGCAGGTTGGATTGTTTGAGGAAATGTTCCGCCAGCGGCACGATATCCTCGATGCGCTCGCGCAACGGAGGCACGCGCAGGCAAATCTGTCCCAAACGGTGGTACAGGTCGCTGCGGAACTGCCCGTTCTCCACCATGGTCTCCAGATCTTGATTGGTGGCGGCCACAATGCGCACGTCAACGGTCACTTTTCGAGTTCCACCCAGCCGGTAGTATGCCACGCCATCCAAGACTCGCAGCAGCTTCACCTGCATGCGGGGTTCCAACTCGCCCACTTCGTCCAGGAACAGCGTTCCGTGGTTTGCCAATTCAAACAGGCCAGGCTTGGGAGAATCCGCGCCGCTGAAGGCGCCTCTTTCGTAGCCGAACAATTCACTTTCCACAAGATGCTCGGGCAGCGCCGCGCAACTGACATCCACCCAGGGCTTGGCGCAGCGCAGCGAGTAGTGGTGCACGGCACGGGCGATTACCTCTTTGCCGGAACCGCTTTCGCCGGTAATCAGAACAGCTGCATTGGTTTGCGAGATCCGCTCCACCAGTTCGATAAGCTGCAACATCCCGGGGCTGGAAATAATCGCCGGCATGCCTAAGTACGTCTTCGCCTTGTGGGTAATTGGCACTATTTCGCATTTCGGCCGATTTGAGCCAAGCCAACATGGTACTTCAGTTCCGTTGCCCTTCAGGGGAATCACTCAGGAGCCGGGGGCAAAAAGCTGGCTCTGTCACAGGACAGAATGTCTCCTGCCTGACAGCGTTGACGCGACAATTTGGCATAACCTCCTAACGGCCAGGGGCGCTTTTGCCGATGTATCAATTGGATAGCATCGATCACGCTTTGGCAGGGAAACTGCATTGTACCACACGCATGCCAGTCGTTGACAAGATCGAGGAAGAATGTCCATCATCGCCAAGCTCTACATTTTGGTCGATGTATCTCGCTTGGCGCCTGGTCACGGTGCTGCAGCTGGCCCGTTGGCAATCGCAGGATCTAGTCCGCTTCTGCTGCTATCTGCCCCTGGTCGTCTGCGCTTCTCGCCTGAAATTGTCGCTGCCTGGCATCACCGGCGCGCTTTCGGTGCTGTTCATCTTCATTCTGTTCGGGATCCTGGAGCTGTCACTGCCGGAAGCGCTGGCGCTGGGATGCGCGGCCATTTTATTCCAATGCCTGTGGAAGTACCGGCATCAGCCCCGCTGGCATCAAGTGCTTTTCAACGTGAGCAGCATGGCCATTACGATCGCCACCGCGGGCGCGGTCTATCACTCCGCCCTTGTTGCGCAGGGCTATCTGGAGCCGGCGCTGCGGCTGTTCGTGACGGCTACCGTGTTTTTCGGCATGAACACGTTCCCGGTGGCGGGCGCCATTGCGCTCACCGAGGGCAAATCGCTGCGCCAGGTTTGGCGGGAATGCTACATCTGGTCGTTCCCTTACTACCTGCTCGGCGCGATTATCGCGGGCGTGGCCAGCGCTGTGAACCGCAATTCGGGTGGCAAACCGCGTTGCTGGCAATCCCGGTGGTGTATCTGATTTACCGCTCTTATTCCCTGTATCTGGGGCGCATGGAAGACGAGAAAAAGCACGCCGAAGAGATGGCGTCACTGCACCTGCGCACCATCGAGGCGTTGGCGCTGGCCATCGAGGCCAAGGATCACACCACGCACGATCATCTGCAACGCGTGCAGATCTATGCCGTCGAAGTGGGCAAGGAGCTGTGCCTGAGCGACACCGAAATCGAGGCGTTGCGCGCGGCGGCTGTGCTGCACGATATCGGCAAGCTGGCGGTGCCCGAGCATATCATCTCGAAACCTGGAAAGCTGACGCGCGAAGAGTTCGAGAAGATGAAGATCCATCCGGTGGTCGGGGCCGAGATTCTGGAGCGGGTTCGCTTCCCTTATCCGGTGACGCCGATCGTGCGCTCGCATCATGAACGCTGGGACGGCACGGGATATCCGGATGGTCTGAAGGGCGAACATATTCCAATCGGCGCGCGGGTTCTGGCAGCGGTGGATTGCTTGGACGCGCTGGCTTCGGAGCGGCAGTATCGCCGGGCGCTTCCGCTTCAGGAAGCCATGCAGAAGGTGGCTTCGGAATCGGGAATCGGCTTCGATCCCAAGGTAGTGGACATCCTGCAACGGCGTTATGTGGAACTGGAAGCTTTGGCGCAGGCCGCCGAAGTGGAGCCGGCCAAGCTTTCCACCGGCGTCAAAGTGGAGCGGGGCCTGGAACCAGCCGCAGGATTCGAAAGCACATACCAGCCGCCGGCCACCGCTCCGCCGGACAACTTCCTCAACTCCATCGCGGCGGCGCGCCAGGAGGTGCAAAACCTCTTCGAGCTCGCCCAGGACCTGGGCAATTCGCTCAGCCTGAACGAAACGCTGTCGTTGCTGGCGATGCGGCTGAAGCGCATGATTCCCTACGATTCGATGGCCATCTATGTTTTGCGGGACGACCGGCTGCGGGCCGAGTACGTCAACGGAGAAAACTTCCGCCTGTTTTCCTCGCTCGAGATTCCGCTGGGGCAGGGCCTGTCGGGTTGGGTGGCGGAGAAACGCAAGCCGATTATCAACGGCAATCCGTCGGTCGAGCCCGGCTATCTGGACGATGAAACCAAATTCACCACCATGCGCAGCGCTCTGGCCGTGCCGCTGATCGGTCTGAACGGGACCGTCAGCGTGCTGACGCTGTATCGCACCGAACGCGACGCGTTCACCAACGACCATCTGCGCATTTTGCTCGCGATCGTGCCCAAGTTGGCGCTATCCATCGAAAATGCTCTGCGCTTCCAGCAGGCCGAAAGCTCCGCCTCCACCGATTACATGACCGGGCTGCCCAACGCACGGTCGCTGTTCCTGCATCTGGATGGGGAATTGGCGCGCTGCCGCCGCCTGAATTCACCGCTCCTGGTTCTGGTGTGCGACATGAATGGGTTCAAGCAGGTGAATGACAAGTATGGGCACCTGGAGGGCAATCGAGTATTGCATTCGGTGGCCAAGAAATTGAAGGAATCCTGCCGCGAGTACGACTATGTGGCCCGCATGGGCGGCGATGAATTCGTGCTGGTGCTGCCGGGCCTGCAGCCCGACCAATTGCAGCAGAAGATCCAGCGCCTGAAGGCCATCACCGCCGAGGCCGGCCACGACATTTGCGCCCAGGAGACGCTGTCGCTGAGCATCGGGCACGCGATGTTCCCGAATGACGGCTCGGATGCGGACCGGTTGCTCAGCGAAGCCGACCGACGGATGTATATCGCCAAACAGAAAGAGAAGCTGAGCGTAGTGGTGGGGCGGCGCGGCGGGTTCGAATTCGAGCCCACGGGCACCTGGTAGCAGCGCGATGTTTGCCCTCCTGTTGCGCCAAGCCCGGCGAATCCTGCTGACCATCCTGCTCGGCGGTTTGCTCGGCGCCACGCTGGTTCGCCTGGGACCCGGTTTTGACGTCGACGAGCGGGAACTCGACAGCCGCCTCAGCGCGGATAGCCAGCAGGCCATACGAGTGGAGCGTGCCAAGGAAAACAACATCGCGCTGTTTTATGCGTACTACCTGGGGGGCCTTCTGCACGGCGATTTTGGATTCTCACGATCGCTGAATCGCCCAGTGTCGGAGTTGCTCAAAGAGCGGCTGCCGTTGACACTGGAATCGCTCGCGTTTGGCGTTCTGGGCGGCGCATCTTTTGGCTTGCTGCTGGCGCTGCTGACGGTCTGGTGGCGTGCTCCCGGCTCCGATTTTGTACCCGCGCTGCTCAGCGGACTGTGCCTGGCCGCACCGGCGGCGGTCATCGCGCTGCTGCTCCTTTGGATGGGCGCCGCTAGCCGCTGGGCCATCGCGCTGGTGGTGTTTCCGCATGTCTACCGTTACGCCAAGAACCAGCTCATCGCTACCGCGCAATCGCCTCACGTGGTGGCGGCGGAGGCCAAGGGACTGAGCAGTTGGCGCGTCTTGTGGGCCCATGTTTTCACTCCCGCCGCGCCTCAACTGGCGGCTTTGGCCGGCATCTCGGTGAGTCTGGCCTTTGGCGCGTCGATCCCGATTGAAGTGATTTGCGATACCCCGGGAGTCGGGCAACTGGCTTGGCGCGCGGCCATGGATCGCGACTTGCCGCTGCTGGTGACCATCACTGTGCTGGTTGCGCTGATGACGCTGGTGGTGAACAGCTTGGCGGACTTGGCACTAGCCGGGCGGAAGGAAAGCGTGGCGTCCTCCGCAACCGGGAGCGCGCCGGCATGAGCCTCAAGCAGAAAATAGCCCTGGTGGTATTGGCAGTGGCGGTGGCGGCCTCGCTCGGGGCGGGCTTCCTCACCCAGTCTTCCTACTCCGAACAGTTTCGCGATGCCATCAGCGCTCCTCCATCGGCGCATTTTTGGCTGGGCACCGACGAACTGGGGCGCGATCGCTTTGCGCGGCTGTTATATGGCACGCGCGTTTCCCTGCTGCTCGCGCCGGCCGCGGCGCTGCTCGCTACCCTCATTGCCGGACTGATTGGAGCAGCCGCGGGATACCTGGGCGGTCGCTGGGAGCGAATGGTCACCACAGGCGTCGATCTGTTCCTCTCGCTTCCTTGGTTGTTCCTGCTGCTGGCTGTGCGCGCTTTGTTGCCGCTCAACACGTCCCCAGTTACGTCGGTGATCATTACGTTTCTGCTGCTGGGATGCCTGGGATGGGCTGGGCCCGCGCGCATGATTCGCGCCGGCACCCGAACACTCGTGAACTCGGACTTTCTGGTGCAAGCCAGCGCCAGTGGAATTTCGCGCTGGCGGCTGTTCTGGCGCCATCTGCTCCCGAACCTGCGGCCACTCTTGCTTGCCCAATTCTGGATTTCGGTCCCCGTGTTCATCCTGAGTGAGGCCAATCTCGGGCTGCTCGGACTGGGCGTGTCGGAACCGCTGCCGTCCTGGGGCGCAATGTTGCGGGAGCTCGAGAACTACTCGGCCGTATTGCAAAACCCCTGGATGCTCGCGCCAGTGATTTTGCTGGTGGCGGTGGTCGGTTGCTTGCAGCTTTTGCTCGGTACCGAGGACCGCGTGTCATGCTGAGGCGAATCACAATAGCCCTTGCGCTATGTGGCGTGGCCGCGGCAGGCGTGGCCGCGGCAGGCTTGGCCGCCGCAAGCTCGAACAATGAGCTGCGCTTCTGCCTGCGGATCGATCCGAAAACGTTCAATCCGCTGCTGGTGGAGGACGAGGCTTCCCAAACCATCCGCTATTTGACCGGCGGCGTGTTGATCCGCTTGAATCGCTATACGCAAGAGCTGGAAGGCGAGCTGGCCACCAAATGGAAGGTCTCGGAAAACGGCCGGCGCATCGATTTCGAGCTGCGTCCGGGCGTGCGCTTTTCCGACGGCACTCCGTTCACTTGCGACGATGTGGTTTACACCATGCGCCAGTTGATGGATCCCAACCTGCATTCGCCTACCGGGGACGCGTTCCGATCGGCGCCCGGAGGGGTGGAATCCAAGTGCACCGGGTCGTCGTCGGCCAGCGTGACGGTGCGCTTTCCTGGGCCCGTGGCGGCGCTCGCGGCTCAGTTCGATCAAGTCGCCATCCTGTCGGCGCACTCAGCGGCCAAAGAGTCCGCCGTGCTGGGTCCCTTCGCATTGGGTGAATACAAGCCAGGCGCCTATGTCCTGTTGCGGCGGAACCCCAACTACTGGAAGCGCGATGCGAACGGTCATTCCCTGCCCTATCTGGATTCCATCCGGCTCGAGATCCAACAGAATCGCGAGCTGGAGTTGTTGCGTTTCCGTCGCGGTGAACTCGACATCGTCAATAAGCTCGATCCGGAAATGTACGACCGCTTGTCGTCCGAGATGCCGCATGCGGTAGTGGACGCGGGCCCGTCGCTCGATTGGGAAATCGTATTTTTCAACCAGGTGGCAAACGCGCCGCTACCTGAGTACAAGCGCCGCTGGTTCCGCTCCGATGATTTCCGGCGCGCGATCTCGGAAGGAATCCGCCGCGACGATCTGGTCCGCATCGTGTACCGCGGCCACGCGCGAGCGGCCGTTGGACCGGTCTCCACCGCAAACCGTTTTTGGCTCAATTCCGCGCTTCAGCCGCCGTCGGGCTCGGAGTCCGCGGTGATGGCGCTATTGGAGCACGCCGGCTTTCGGCGCTCTGGGAGCACGCTACTCGATCGCGATGGCAACCGGGTGGAGTTCTCGCTGATCACCAACGCCGGAAACAAGCTTCACGAGCGAACCCTGGCGCTGATCCAGCAGGATCTGGCGCGGTTTGGCATCCAGCTCAACGTCGTTACGCTCGATTTTCCCTCGCTGGTCGAGCGCATCAGCCGAACGTTTAACTACGAGGCGGTTCTGATGGCCATGACGAATGTCGATCTCGATCCCAGTGCGCAGATGAACGTGTGGGTCAGCTCGGCGGCGAATCACCAGTGGAATCCGAACCAGAAGACGCCCGCCACAGCGTGGGAAGCCGAGATCGACAAACTGATGGCGGAGCAAGGCGCATCGCAGGACCGGGATAAACGTAAAGTCTATTTCGACAGGGTACAGCAGATTGCGGCGGACAAGGTTCCGATTCTGTTTCTGGTGAATCCGAACGCGCTCTCGGCCGTTTCGCCGAACGTAAAGAATGTCACTCCGGCGGTTCTCGCGCCGCAGATTTATTGGAACGTAGAACGCCTGCAAGTGGGAAACGCAACGGTTAGTCAGGCGCGAACCGCGCCGGTCAATCAACGATGAGCAGCGCCCTTCTCGAAACGCGCCTATCGGTAGACTATCCGAACAAGCCGGGCGTCCTGAACGACGTCCAGTTGCAGGTCAGCGAAGGCGAGCTAGTGGGCCTGGTCGGCGAAAGCGGTTCCGGCAAAAGCACCATCGCGCTGGCTCTCATGCGGCTGCTCGAACATAAAGGCGCGGCCATCCACGGCGAAATTCTTTTCAACAGCCGGGATTTGCTGCAATTGCGCGCGAACCAGATGCGGCAGATGCGCGGCCGCGAGATCGCATTAGTATTGCAAAGCCCGCTCGCGTCGCTGAATCCTGCGCTGCGCATCGGAACGCAGATGGCCGAAGCCTGGCGCGCGCACGTTTCCGGCGCGGCCGCGAAGCAATGGAAGGACCAGGCGCTGGAATTATTCGAGCGAGTCAGTCTGCCCGCCGAAGAATCGTTCTTGACCCGCTACCCGCGGCAGTTGAGCGTCGGCCAGGCCCAGCGCGTGTTGATCGCAATGGCCGTCTTGCACAAGCCGCGGCTGCTGATCGCCGACGAGCCCACCAGCGCGCTCGATGCGGTGACGCAAAGCGAAATCCTGGAGCTCTTCCGCCGCCTGAATCGCGAAATGAACATGGCCATGCTCTTCATCTCTCACGATCTGCTCGCGGTAGCGTCGCTTTGTTCTCGCATCGCGATTCTGCAGCGTGGGCACATCGTCGAAAGCGGCGAAACCGCGCAGATGTTCCGCGATCCGCGCACCGCCGATACGCGCGCACTGCTCGAAGCGGTGCTGCGGAATTCAGCCGCCGCCACTGAATTCGCCCGGCCCGAGCCTACGGTTCGCCGTTGAACTTTACCGGCCGCGCTACTTTCACGGCGGGATTTTTCAGCAGCTCCGCCAATACGTTCTCGGGAACCGGTTCATCGGTCTGGATCACCGAGATCGCCTCCTTTCCGGATTCCTTGCGTCCCAGAGAAAACGTGGCGATGTTCACGCCGTTCTTTCCCAGCACGCCCCCGATATATCCGATAACGCCGGGAAGGTCCTGGCTCTCGACGAACGTGAGGTTCCCTTCCAGCGTGGCCTCGCAATGCGTGCCGTCGATTTGCACCAGCCGGGGCTGATCCATCACTACCGCGCCTTCCACGGTAACGACGCCGGTGTCGGTTTCCAGATCCAGTCGAACCGAATCGATATGGGCCGCGCGCTTTTCGTGGCGCTCGGCGACGGTTAGTCCACGATCGCCCGCGATCTGCATGGCATTGATCGAGTTTGCCTTGTGCGCCAGTGAACGTTGCAGCACGCCGGCCAGTCCCGCGTTGCGAACCAGGTGCGTGTTGAACTCGGCGATTTTGCCGAAGTAAACCAGCCGCACCGCCTTCGGATTGCCCGTAGAAATATAGGACGCGAAGCTGCCCAGGCGCTCGGCCAGCTTGCCGTAGGGGCCCAGGGTCTTGTATTGTTCGGGCGTGAGCGCGGGCAGATTCACAGCGTGCAGCGCCGCGCCGTTCTGCAAATACTCCACAACTTGCTCCGCGATGCGCATGCCGACGGTCTCCTGAGCTTCTTCGGTTGAACCTCCGATGTGCGGCGTGGCAACCAAACTTTCGATCGCCAATATGGGATCGTTGGGCGGCGGCGGTTCGCTCTCGAAAACGTCCAGGGCTGCGCCGCTTAACTGCCCCGAAGCCAGAGCCTCCACCAACGCAGCTTGATCGATCAACTCGCCGCGCGCGCAATTGACGATCCGCACGCCCTTCTTCATCTTTGCGAACGCGCTGGCGTTGAGCATGCGAAACGATTCCGGTGTCAGGGCAGTGTGTAGCGTGATGTAGTCGCTCTCGGCGTAGAGCGTGGGCAAGTCCACCAACGCCACGCCGACATCTTTCGCGGTTTGCGAATGCACGTAAGGATCGTGCGCGATGATCTTCATCTCAAAAGCGGCGGCGCGCTTCACCACCTCGCGCCCGATGCTTCCCAGGCCAATCACTCCCAGCGTTTTGGCGCGCAGCTCGGTGCCCAGGAACTTGCGCTTTTCCCACTTGCCCGATTTCACCGAGGCGCTGGCATTTGGGATGGACCGCGCCAGCGACAACATCAGCGCCATGGCGTGCTCGGCGACTGAGACCGCGTTGCCGCCCGGCGTGTTCATCACCAGGATGCCGGCTGCAGTGGCTGACGGCAGGTCCACGTTGTCGACGCCCACGCCAGCTCTGCCGATTACGCGCAGTTTCGGCGCGGCTGCCAGCACGGCCTTATCCACCGTAACGGCGCTGCGCACGATCAAGGCGTCGGCGCCGGCCAGGTGTTGCGCGTATTCTTTCGGATTGGAAACAATGACTTCCCATCCCGGCTGTTGCTGAAGCAGTTTCACCGCTCCAGGAGCCAGCGACTCGGCAATCAGGATTCGCATGGTGTGTGTAAGTATTAAGCTGTAACGATTAAGATTCAGGATAACAAACGATGGCTCTACTCGACCGGATTCAGACTGACATGGTGGCCGCCATGCGCGCCAAAGACGAGCTCAAGCTCAACGCCATCCGCATGATCAAGGCGGCGCTGAAGAAGCATGAAGTGGATTCCATGAAGCCGCTGGACGAAGGCACGGAGCTGCAGATTCTCGGCACTCTGATCAAACAGCGGCGGGAGGCGGCCGAGATGTTTCGCAAAGGCGATCGCGCGGAGTTGGCCGACAAAGAAGAAGCCGAGCTGAAGCTGATTGAGTCTTACATGCCTTCCGCGCCCAGCGATCAGGAGGTCGAGGATGCCATCGCGCAAGCCCTGGCGGACACCGGCGCCACCACCCAGAAGCAGATGGGCCTGGTGATGAAAGCGGCGCAGGCCAAGCTCGCGGGCAAACGCGTGGACGGAAAGGCGTTGAGCGAAAAAGTTCGGTCCCGGCTAGCTTGAGGGATCATGACCGAGGCCGAGCGTGTTTATTACGACCGGCGAGCCGCCGAGTACGACGACTGGTACCTCGGCAAGGGCCTGTTTGAGGAACGAATTCGCGCCGGCTGGGCCGAAGAATTGGCAGAGTTGCGGGGAATACTTGCTTCGCTCCGCTTCAATTCAATCCTGGACGTGGCTTGCGGCACCGGCTTTCTCGCCGCGTCTCTCGACGGCCGCGTTACCGGTTTGGATCAAAGCGCGTCCATGCTCGCCATCGCCCGGACGCGGGTGCCGGACGGAAAATTTGTTCAAGGTGACGCGCTGCGGCTGCCGTTCAGATCCAGACAATTCGATGCTTTGATGGCGGGCCATTTTTATGGACATCTGGATGCCACTGCCCAGCGGAGTTTTCTGACGGAAGCCCGGCGCGTCTCAACATCCGTTCTCATCATTGACGCGGCGGCGCGCGACGATGTCCCGACCGAAGAATATCAGGAGCGCGTTCTCAACGACGGATCGCGACATGTGGTCTACAAGCGCTACTTCACGCCGGAAAGCCTGATCGCGGAACTTGGATCCGGCCGCGCGCTGCACTCCGGCCGATGGTTTGTGGCTGTGCTGGCTAATAATTCATAAAGCCGGCTCGTTGTAATCCTCGCTGCGCTTCGGGATTCTTCATAAATGTCTCCCACACAAACCCGGTCCGCAGGTTTTCGGCCATCAGCATCGTTATTCCCGTATCGATCCCAACGACGTCTGTGTCGTACCAGTTTTTCAAAGGATTGAAGGCATTCACGAACCCATAGCGGCTCCAGGCGCGTGAGCCATAACGCGCTTTGATGTTCCTCAAGACACGCAGAGTGGGTTCCGGCAGAAAGGGGAGTGACCCTCCAGCGGCGCTAGGCACAATGGTTCCATCAATCGGTCCGATCTCGGGAGGGCCGCCCCATACTACATACCCATTCTGCGAATCCGAAGAAGTGATGCCCCACAGACTGTCGCTATAATCCGGGAATTGTTTGCTTAATTCCAGACAAAAGCGGCGATGGACTTCAGTGGCGATGGCGGAATTCTTGAAATAATCCGCGTAGCGGTCGCGCTTGCCTCGAAAGTCAAACCAGGCTTGAGAATATTGATGCACGAATAGCGGCGCGTACGATCCGATATAGCGCAGTCCTTCATATTCGAAGGTGGTGCGCTTCCACGAATTCCAGGCATTCGGCGGCAGCGGATAAGAGGCCGAACCCAAGCCGAGCAGGTAGATCATCATGAGCTCGCTGTAGTAATCCCAGTGATACGGCAAGAACCCATACTCCGGTGTCCAGCCGTGCGGCAGCAGGATGGTGTCTTCCGACAGCCAGGACCAATCCACCCGGGCGAAGATTTCATACGCCAGGCGGCTGATTTCGGCGTTCCGAAAATGCTCGCGTGCCGTAAGGACGCCGCACAGCAGGATGGCCGTATCGACGGACGAAACTTCCGCGTCCCAGATCCGCTCGCCGGTGGTGATGTTGGCCCAATGGAAAAAGAAGCCGCGGTGCGTGGGCATTTTCTGCTCGAGGAAAGTGAGTGTCGCCAGGACGCGATCGCGCGTGTCGGAATAAGATCGCCAACCGCGCTTTTCGCCGATGCACAGCGCGGTGAGCCCGAAGCCGGTGGCGGCGATGTTCGCCACAACGCCATTGTCGGAAGCATTGACCTTGACGCGGTCTTTTACCAGTCCCGTGTCCGGATGCGCCTGCTCCCAGAAGAAAAGAAAAGCGCCCTTTTCTATTTCGTCCAGTAGAGTGTCGTCCTTCTTGGAGAGAGACTCGGCGGCGCCGGAGATGGGGGCGGCGGCGCTCCCGGAGTGTAGGGACGCACTCCCGGCTGCGATTTGTTGAAGGAGCGCTCTGCGAGTGAGGCGGCCAAAAGGCACTCCTTCTAATGTAGAGCCTTTTGGCGAGGATACCTTCGGCGAGTATTCTAAAATCGAACGGAGGCGCATGCGGGCACGCAATATCGCAATTTGGGCAGCGGTCGCGGTTACGTGCGGCGTTGTCGTCGCCGCGGTGCTGATTGTCAAAGCGCGGCGTGCCAGCGTGACGCTAACCGGGGTAGTGCTCCGGCAAGATGCGGACCCGAGAAAGCAATTGCCGATTCCCAACGTGAAGATAACGGCCAGCGAAGGCGCCCGCAGTGTCGAGGGCCAGTCCGACGTATCCGGCCTGTTCAATCTGCGGCTGCCCTCTGGCGGCTGGCGCGAAAGCCCAGCTACGCTGACATTCCGGCGCTCCGGATACCAACCTTTCGACCTTACGCCGAGTTTGAATGGCGAGATCTATGTCATCCGTTTGACGCCCATCGCACAACCTGCGCCCCCAGCGGCCGTGCCTGAGATCGTTGTTAAAGATGTTCGTGTGAGATATTCGGAAAGGACCACTAGCCTGGTTGACGTAGGCAGTGCGGCGAAGACTTTCACCGTGGCCAATACTGGCGATGTGCCTTGCGAACGCAAGCCCCCCTGTTCCCCCGACGGCAAATGGAAAGCCTCGCTCGGCGGAATAACCATAGATGCCGGCGAAGGGCAGCAATTCGAGAATGCGCGTGCGTCTTGTATTGCAGGCCCGTGCCCGTTCACCAAGATCGTGTCGGCGGCAAACGTTCCGGGGCGCAAGATCACGGTGTCGATCCTGGATTGGTCCGACACCGTCACGTTTCTGGTGGAAGCTGACGTGACCCGCAGCATGCCCAGCGATACCATTCGGCAGGCCTATCCCGCGATCTACGGGCGCGCGATGAGTTTCACTTTGCCTGCCACCGCCGAAGGCCCGAGTGTGGAAGCCGACCTGGGAGGATCAGAGATCGTGTTCCCATTAGGACCCGAACTCCTGCTCTCGTGGGCCGATTGCAGCTTGCAAGTAGGCGCGGATCAAACCAAGCTGTATCGTTGCGAATTGAAGCCGGGCTATGAATTCAGATGATCCTTGGTTGCTCTATTGCTGCTTGAACCGGTCCTGCACGTGGTCCTTGATCCAGTGCTGGTCCCACCATTCCACCGGATTCACTTCCACGCCTTCCACCTGCATTGAGTAGTGCAAGTGGTCGCCGCCCGCCAGGCCCGTCGACCCGCTCTTGCCCATCTCCTGGCCGCGTTTCACCATGTCGCCTTCCTTCACCGCGAGCGCGCTCAAGTGCCCATAGATCGATTGCAAACCATAGCCGTGATCCACCACGATGCAGTTGCCGTAGATACCCAACGGGGCCGCCCAAACCACCTTGCCGTCGTTGGCCGCCACCACCGCTGCGTGGGCCGTAACCGCGAGGTCGAAGCCGAGATGCACTTGCTGATCCACTTTCTTTCCCTTGTAAATGTAGCTGCGCACGTCGGCGAATTCCGATTCCACTTTCGAATTCGCCAATTGCAGGAATGGCTCGGTCCACAAAAACTTGTCCGCCGTTTTGAAGCGCAAGTCCGCCAAAGTTTTGTTGTTGGCGCGGCGCATTTCACCGTTGATTTTGAGGAAGCGCGCCAGGAGATCGCCCGAGCCGCCCGGATCGATCTGATTGACCACCTTGTCGAGAAATTTATCGTCGATGGTCAGATCGCGCATGCGAAACTTCTTCGGAAAAACCTTGAACCAGAAGCGCGCCGTTGCCTCTGTGCCTCCGGGATTCTTCGCATAAACGATAGGGACGGTGTCAGTCGGAAGATCCCACGGATAGGCAAACAGCACCAGCCGCTGAGTAGCGCTGCCCGCGACCGGAAAACTTCGATACGTGTCCTTTCCCACTCGCACGCCTGCTTCGGTCCAGTTACCGGACGGCGTCAAAAGTACCATTTCCGAGCCGCCTTGATTGATGTAATGCTGAAAGCCGTCGGCGGAAACGGAGGGAGGGCGCAGAACGACATCGACATCGGCTGAAATCGTGTCGGTGGATGCGCGCAGATCGTTGGACTGAGCTTCGACGACAATCCGCGCCTTGCCCTCTTTCAAATTCGGCGCCAGCTTGCTGCCGGCGTTGAAGTGGATGTCCTGCTCGGGAACCTGCGCGAGCCAAAACTTCACGCGGTCAGCCGGGTTCCTGGTTTCCAAGATGGTGGTTCGCATGCCGTCTTGTTCCACAATCGCGGTGATCCGACGCAACCCGTGGGGATTTGCGGCATGTACAGTAATCGGCGTACTCGCGCCGATAGCGGTCGGCCGCGGAGCGAACGCCAGCTTGGTATGCGACGACAAAAAGAAAAGCGTGCCGACCGGCGTCGCGATGAGCGCCACTAGCATCAGGAGAGCGATGATCTTGCCCATTACTCCTCGGATCATAACAGGGAACCCGAAGTCGAGCTAACATACAATCGTGCTTCGTCGCGTGCTCTTGGTTCTGTTGCTGCCAGTGCTGCTGCGGGCGGAAGACCGCTGGATTGCGTTGAAATCCGGCCCATTCGAAGTGTTCAGCAATGCGGGCGAGAAACCCGCGCGCGAAAAGCTCATGTTTCTGGAGCAATTCCGCGAAGCCCTGCGTATAATCACCGGCAAGCAGGAGATGCAGCTGGTGTGGCCCGTACGCGTAGTGCTCTCAAAAGCGCCGCCGGCAGATAAAGTGCCGTTCGCGTTGGGACGAGACGCGCGCATGGTTTCAGTCTCGGACTCCGCAAACTTCTCACCCGACAACCTGAAAGAACTGGCGCGCATTCTGATCTCCGACAACACCAATCGCTTGCCGCCGGATGTGGAGCAGGGCCTGATCGAACTCGTTTCCACATTGCAGATCGATGGGCCGCGTATTACGCTTGGGGCGCCGGTTCCCCCGGCGGAGCGCTCGCGCGGTTGGGCTCTGATGCACCTGGTCACCGGCAATCCCGAATACGCCGGCCGCTCGCGCGTCATGATTTCCAATCTCGAGCAGAGCGGCGATTTCGAAGCCGCATGCCACAATGCATTTGAAAAGACCGCCGCGCAAATCAATCAGCAGACCGACGCATATCTGAAGGCCGGCAACTTCGCAACCACCATGATTTCGGGGCGCGCGCTGAGCCTGACCCGCGATTTCAAGCCGGTGCAATTGGGATCGGACGACGTGCGGATCGCGCTGGCCGACCTATTGCTGGCCAGCGACCAGACGGACCAAGCGAGCGCGGCGTACAAGGAACTCCACGGCCCGGAAGCCTCGGAGGGGCTTGCGCTGGTAGCGCTTGGCAACCAAAAGGACGATGACGCGCGGATGGCCCTTCAAGATGCGATTGACGAGCACAGCACCAGCGCGCGCGCCTGGTTCGAATTGGGGCGGTTGCAGTCCGATCCGGACATGCTCAAGAAGGCCAGCGAGCTGAATCCGCGCTGGGCCGCGCCGCAGTTCGAGCTGGCCGATCTCGATCCGGCAGTCGACAAAGAGCATCTCGAAAAACGCGCCGTGCTCCTGAAGAAAGCCGTGAGCCTGGAACCACGCAATATCGATTATTGGACGGCGCTCGCCAAGAACGACGTTGCCGCAAAAGACTTCGCCGATGCACAGAAAGCCTGGGGCGGAGCGGAGCACGCCGCTTCGAGCGATGAGCAACGCGAACGCATTCACCAACTGCGGCTGTCACTTCAAGAAGAGCGTTTCGACGCCGAGGCGGACGAACGCAAACGTCTTGCCGCGGAGCGCGAGGCGGATCTCCAGCGCGTAAAAGCGCAAAGCGAGGCTGCCATTCATGCGGCCGAGGATGCCGCGCGGAAGAGGCTGAATCCGAATGGCGCTGTTCCCCCGAAACCGGAAGTCTGGTATCAGCCAAGCGAAACCGGCCCCAGCGTCCAAGGCGTATTCGCGCGTCTGGATTGCATGGGCAATCAAGCGCGGATCGTGATTCAGGTGGCGGATGGAAAGACTGTACAGTTGCTTGTCGCCGATCCCTCGAAGATCAACGCCGGCGGTGATGAGAAGGCGTTCGTGTGTGGTCCGCAAAAGCAGCCCCGCCAGGTGGTGGTTCACTATACAGCGAGGCCGGACGCCAAACTCAAAACCGCGGGCGTTGCCACCACGATCGAATTCCATTGAGGCCTCACCTAAAGTGAGGAGCGCGCTTAAGAAATTCATATTTAAGCTGCTCCGCAAAGACCCAGAAGCGATCGTGGTTACCTTCGCCTCGGGCGATCCGGAATTGGCGAAGCGCATGTTCGCCGAGTTTCAGAGTCTGGTCCCGGACCGGCGCCATTTTCTAGTGGAGCCGGGCGAGTTCAGGGCGAAGTCCACGCTCGAAATTTACCGGCAGCTTCGCAGGAGATTTCGCGTCTATCGGATCGGTCAGATTGCGTTGTTGCTGGATCGCGATCCGCGGTACAGTTCCCTGCGTCGCGCCGCGTTTCTTTGCGCACCAACCAAGATCCTGGCGTACAGCGCGCGGCTCGAACGGTATCATCTAACCGCCGGCGCCCCGATCGCATCCCTGCTTTTTGCGAAGGGCATGCCTTTCGATCGAATCTTTCTGCGTCCGCGCTGGCTCGTCCCATGGAAGAAAGAGAAGTCCGTTTATCCCTCCAAGGTCCAGGAAATCGAAGGCCGCCCACTTTCCCCGCGCCGCCGCCGAATCGCGGTCGTGAGCCCCTATTCTCCGTTCCCGCTCGCGCACGGAGGCGCTGTGCGGATCTTTAATTTGTTGCGCGAGATGGCCTCCGAGTTCGACATCTTTCTATTTACGTTCAGCGATGGCGAAACTACAGCGGACCTGCGCCCCGTGCTGGATCTTTGCGCGCGTGTTGTTCTCGTCGGCAAGCCCCGCTATCGCGAGCCGCGCTGGTCCACGCTCGCGCCGCGGGAGGTGCACGAGTTCCGTTCGCCTGCGATGCGCGACGCGCTCGCCCGCATTCGAGCCGAATACAAAATCGAAGCCGTGCAGGTGGAGTACACCATGCTCGCGCCGTTTTCGGGAGACGTGCTGGTGGAGCACGACGTCACTTTCGCGTTGTACCGGCAGATCCGCGACCGCTCCCCAGGCATCGCCCAGCGTTGGGACTACTGGCGCTGGCTGCGGTTCGAGAAAAGCTGGACGGCGCGCTATCGCAAAGTGGTGGTCATGTCCGAGCAGGATCGCGCGCTGCTCGCCGGGCAGAACGTCGCGGTCATCCCCAATGGCGTGGACCTCGATCGATTCGTTCCGGAGATCGAGCGTCCGGGACAACGGCTGCTGTTCATCGGATCGTTCCGGCATTTTCCAAACATCGTAGCGTATCGATTCTTTGTCGATCGGATCTGGCCGCTGCTGCGCGAGAAAATCGCCGGGATCACGCTGACGGTTGTGGCCGGACCCGAACCTCTGCTCTACTGGCGCGCCTACACTGGCCTCGCTTCCATCCCGCCCGACGACCGCATTCGCATGCTCGAATTCGTCGCCGATGTCCGGCCGTTATATGTGGAAGCGAATCTCGCGATTGTCCCGACACTCGAGTCCGCCGGCACCAATCTCAAGGTGCTGGAAGCGATGGCGATGGACCGCGCCGTGGTGTCGACGTCTTCCGGTTGCGCGGGGCTGGGCCTGGAGCACAAGGTGAATGTGTGGATCGCCGACCGGCCCGGGGATTTTGCTTCGGCCATTGAGACTTTGCTCACCGACTTAAATCTTCGCCGGCGCATCGCCGAGGGCGGGCGCGTCCACGCGGAGCGGAACTTCGGCTGGCGCCAAATCGGTGCGAAGCAACGCACGCTTCTTCGGGAGCTGATGCCGCCGCTGGTCCGCATGCGTCCCGCCACCGAAACCGACGTGCCTGAAATTACCGCGATCCAGCAGACCGCTCCCGAATCTTCGCAATGGCTGCCGCGGGACTATTTGACATTCGATTGCCAGGTGGCCGTGCTCGACCAACGGATCGCCGGATTCCTTGTCTCCCGAGCCGTCGGCGACCAGGAACGCGAGATTCTGAATATTGCCGTGCATCCCGATTTCCGCCGCCTGCGTATTGCGACGGAGCTGCTGCGAGCCGAGCTTTCGCGCCATTCCGGAGCCCATTTCCTGGAAGTTCGGGAGTCCAATACCGTTGCCCGCCGGCTATACGAAGGTCTGGGTTTCCAGGCGGTCGGCGAGCGCCCCGCGTACTATGACAATCCAGTCGAAACGGGGATTGTCATGAGGATTCTTTCATGATACTGTCACATATGCGGAGGCCATCGGTGACCCCCGCGCGATGAATGCGACAACCCATTCACTACCCACCGAGCAAATCAATCCAAGCGACTCGGCGTGGCAACCTCACAAAGGAGACAGAAACCTGATGGAGAACACGCAAGATGAATTGAAAGCGCACTTGATGCAAGCCGACGCCGAGTTCCGGCGTTTGGCCGACCAACATGCCAGCTATCACAAGCAACTGGAGGCGCTCGAGGCCAAATCCCATCTCACTACCGCTGAGGAGGTGGAGGAACACCGGCTGAAGAAGGTGAAGCTTCAGTTGAAAGATCAGATGAACGCGATCATCAGCCGGCACCGAGCGCAGCACGTAGCCTGACATCAAGTGCGCGAGTAGTCTGAGACCCGATCCGGAGCCTCCGGGTCGGGTTTTTCATTTCTGAATCCGTGTTGATCAGTGTTTATCGGTGGCCCTATGATGCTAAGAACTTGCGTATCCGCTCCACCGCGTCCATCAGCTTCTCCATCGAATTGGCGATGCTGAATCGCAGATAGCCGTCGCCGTACGCGCCGAACGCAGTGCCACTCAGACAAGCCACCCCGGCCTTCTGCAGCAGATCGTCGGCCAGGTCCTTGGATTTCCGCCCAGTGCCCTCAACATTCGGGAAAGCGTAAAACGCCCCGCCTGGAATCGCGCAGCGGAATCCGGGCAGCGAGTTCAATCCCGCGCAAAAGGCGTCGCGCCGCTTGCGAAACTCTTCCACCATTTTGACGACGTCGTCCTGCGGCCCATTGAGCGCCGCGATCCCGGCGCGCTGCGTGAAACTCGCGGTGCATGAGTTCGAATTCACCATCAGTTTATTCACCGGATCCACCAGCCACGCCGGCATCACGCCATAACCCAGGCGCCAGCCCGTCATCGCATAGGTCTTCGAAAATCCATCCAGAATAATGGTCTTCTCCAGCATGCCCGGCAGCGTACTGATTGACAGCGGCTCTTCGTCGAAATAAATCCGTGTGTAGATTTCGTCGGAGAGAATTATCAGATCGCGATCGCGCACCAGGTCCGCGATGGCGCGCACGTCGTCGGCGGGAATGACGCCGCCCGTCGGATTGTGCGGCGAATTCAGGACCAGCATCTTGGTCTTCGACGTCAGGCTATCCTTAAGCACGTTCAGATCGAACGAAAACCCGCGATCCTCCACCAGCGGAATCGGCACCGGCTTCGCGCCCAGAAAGTTGATCATCGATTCGTAAATCGGAAAGCCCGGGTTCGGATAGATCACTTCATCGCCGGGCTCCACCAGCGCCATCAGCGGAAAAAAGATGATCGGCTTGCCGCCGGGCACAACGCACACGTGCTCCGCGCCCACCTTGATCCCGCGCGTGCGGCAAATATACGATGCGATCGCCTCTCGCAACTCCGGCAGACCTTGCGTGGGACCGTAATGGGTCCAGCCCTGGTCCAGCGCCTGTTTGCCCGCTTCCACGATGTGGCGCGGCGTGTCGAAATCAGGCTCGCCGATTTCCAGATGAATGATGTCTCGCCCTTGGGCTTCCAGCGCGCGAGCGCGCACCAACACTTCGAAGGCAGTTTCAGTGCCTATGCGGGTCATCCGCTCAGCTAGTTTCATGATTGTTTTTGAGAGATTGTTTTGGAAAAAACATGGAACGTTGTTTCGGAATTCGGCGAATTGCACTCGATCGCCGATCTGCACTCGCTCTCCATCCACGCGCCCGGTCACGCGGCGGCCGCCAGCCAATTCAACGATCGCCAATTGATACGGCACGTCGTTCACGTAAGCTTCTGGCGGTGAGTAGACCACCGTTTCAGTATAAATCGTTCCTGCACCCAATATTCGCCTAGCTCGCTCATGCGGCCCCCAGGATCGTGATTACGCTAGTCGCTCCCGATCCGCCCAGATTCTGCGCCAGCCCGAGCGAGTTTCGCTTCACCTGCCGCTCGCCCGCCTCGCCACGAATCTGCTCCACGACATCGCAAATCTGCCCCGCGCCGGTAGCGCCCACCGGATGCCCTTTCGATTTCAAACCGCCGCTCGCGTTCACCGGCCGCTCACCGTTGAGGCACGTGCCGCCCGCCAAACTGTAGGGACCGCCTTGGCCCTTTGGCACAAATCCGAGGTCTTCGATGGCCAGGATCTCGGCGATGGTGAAACAGTCGTGTACTTCGGCGAATTGGATATCGTTCGCCTCAACGCCGGCCATTTTGTACGCCTTCGCGGCCGACGTCTTCACCGCGTGAAGTGTCGTGATGTCGTCCTTCTCGTCGAGCGCGACGTGGTCCGAAGTCTGCGCGATGCCCAGGACGCGCACCGGTTTGCCGGTGAACTCCGAGGCCCGCTCCAGCGGCATGATCAGCACCGCGGCCGCGCCATCGCTGATGAGCGAACAATCGTACACCGTGAGCGGCTCGGCGATCGGTTTCCCGGCCAGCGCTTGCTCCATGGTTATTACCTTTCGCATGTGCGCCAGCGGATTCTTCGCGCCGTTCTGATGGTTCTTGACGGCCACCGCCGCCAGTTGCTCCCGCGTGGTGCCGTACTGATACATGTGACGCCGCGCGATCATCGCGAATAGCGCCGGAAAGGTTGCTCCCGCGCGCACCTCGCCGCACAAATCGCCCGCCCCGGCGAGAATCTCAGTCACCTTGGGCGTCGGCTGCGAGGTCATCTTTTCGACGCCCACCACCAGCACGATGTCGTATAACCCGGCGGAAACCGCTGACACGGCGTGAAAAAAAGCCGATCCGCTGGACGCACAGGCCGCTTCAAAACGTGTCGCCGGGACGTCACCGATCCCGATCGCGGTTGAAATATAGGGCGCCAGGTGATTCTGCCCGGTGAACGAAGGCCCGGCGAAATTTCCGAAATAAAACGCCTCCACTTGCGATGCGCTCGCATGCCCGTTCTGCAAGCGCTTTTTGGCCGGCTTCTACCGCGAGCGAACGGAGATCGCGATCCGGGAACGCGCCAAATGCGGTCTTCCCGATGCCGGCGACGGCTACTGGTCTCATACTTTCAGGATAACTCCGGCACCGGGCGAATTCTGAATTCTGGCTTCTGAATTCTGACTTCTGAATTCTCAGCGGTTATTGAACGGCACCACCGTCGGTCCCGGTCTCAGATGACCCTGATCGCGATCCAGATTGTTTTCGTCGCACGAATATTCCATCAGCTTGTCGCCCGGTTTCAAACGATCGAGCACGCGATGATTGCTCCACGGCCGCGTGTACATCTTGGCGTCGTCCACCGTCACGTCGTAGGTAATGTGATTGGCATCCATCAACTGGTATCGCTCCGTCACATGTAAGACGTCGCTGTGCGGATGCCCCGCCGTATCCAGCCACGTCCGGTCGTTGAACCCAATTGTGTCGATCACCAGCGTGTCCGCCATCCCAACTTCCGATGGATTCGCCCATGAACGTCGGCTCGATATGCTTCGAGTGTTCGCGCGCGCCCAAAGGAACTGAGCGGAACGTCGTCATGTACTCGTACAAGAACACAACCGACTCGGGCGTCTGCACCACCCGCATTGGAAACGGCGAATTATTGATGCGCGGTACGCCCGGATAAAGGCAAAAGCCGGTGGGATCGTAGGCAGTGTTGATTTTCTCGTAGACGGCCTTGCCGGCGGGCGTGAACGGAAGCTCGCCGATGCCCTTGGCCATGTTGGGCGTGTACGGGAGGTTCCAGTATCCGGACAGATCCGGCGTGCCTTGAGCGAAAGCCCCCGCCCCGGCCAACGCGACACCAACCAGCGCAATCAGACCAGTCCGCATTCTCCAACCAGATTACTGCTTCTGGGCGCTACTTGTGAGCATCAATTTGTGGAACAGCGCCACGGTGTCATCATGCTCCACCCAACCGCCCGGGCCAATGTGCATGCCCTCGGCCATGTTCACCGGCAAGCGTCCCTCTTTACTCTTCACGTCCATCTTCGCGCCGTGATCCACCAGAAACTGTACCACTTCGTTCGCGCCTCGAAACGACGCGCCGTGCAACGCAGTGTACCCTTCGTCATTCACGGCATTCACATCGCCGCCCCATTCGAGACAAAGCTTCAGCGCTTCCGGAGCATCGGCCTGCGATCCGTGGCTCTGCCCATCGGACCAGCCCACACCGGCCGCAATCATCAGCACCGTGGTGTGATCGTTGGTCGCGATCGACGGATCGGCCCCGCGATCCTTCAACAGCCGCATCACCGTAACATCATCGGACTGCGCCGCGCGCCACAACGGAGTCGCGCCAATCGCGTTGGCCCACCGGCCGTCGAAGGAAGGCTGGCCGCGCAGCGGAATTCTCTTTGTGAGCCGCGCGTTCGGGTTGGCTCCATGGTCCAGCAGCGCCTTGATCAGATCCAGATCGCTGAGCGTGTCTTTTTCCGGGGGCGCCGGCCGCGTGGACCATTCCAGATTCCGCATGTCGATGGCCGCGTACAACGGCCCGCGCCCCTTATCGTCGGCGGCGTTCGGATCGGCGCCATGCTCCAGCAGAAATTTCGCCAGCGCAAATGGTCGTTGATCGTCGCGACCAGCAGTGGGCTGCTGGCATCCGTCGCGTTCTGCTTGACGTCCGCGCCCGCCTCGATCAAGATTCGTGCGGACTCCAGATCGTTCTGCCGCGCCGCATACAGCAGCGCTGTCATTCCTCCCGCCGGAAACGGAGCCGAGAAGATGGTTTGGAATGGCGACGGCGGAGGCAGCTTGTTCGTTTGCGCATTCACATTCGCGCCGTGCTCGATCAGTATTTTCGCGGCTGCCGCATTCTTTTCCGCCACGGCCCACATGAGAGCCGTTTGTCCCTCCGAGTTGGTCTTGTTCGGATCGGCGCCAGGTTTGCCCTGATGAGGTTCGAGCAACACCTTCAAGTGCATCCGGCTTGCCGGTGCGCGCCGCCAGCATCAACGCCGTATCGCCCATATCGGAGACCACCGCGTTGGGATTTTCGCCGGCCTTCAACAGTGCCTCGATCATGGCCGCGCTGCCGTTCGTCGCGGCCAACGAAAGCGGCGTAGCGCCAAAACGGTTTGCAGTCTTTATGTTTGCGCCCGCGCGAATCAACTCCTGGGCCATCGCGACATCGTCCGAATGAGCTGCCCAGTGGAGAGCCGTCGTGCCATCGGGTTGTGCGACGTTCACGTCTGCATGCAACTTGAGCAAGGACTCGACCGCTGGCCTGTCCTGATGCATGGCGGCGTCGGCCAAGCGAGTGTCGTTGACGGTGGCCCCAAGGCAAGCGGCCGTGACTGCCGCAGCCATCCAAATTCCCTTCAGACGCATGGACATATAATCTATCGTATTGCAGTTTCCCACCCCTTGGCAATACAATTAAAGCTATGGCGCTGGCAGCGTGGCGGTGGCTTCGTTTTGCGATTTGCGCTGGCCCGCTCGCCCTCTTGCATGCAGCTCCTGCCAACCCTCAGCAGCTTTCACCGCAACGCGCTCTAATCAATCAGTTTTGCGTTACTTGCCATAACGAAAAGGCCAAGACCGCCGGGTTGATGCTCGACAAGCTGGATCTCGACAATGTTGGCGCGAACGCCGAGACGTGGGAAAAAGTGGTGCGTAAACTTCGCGTTGGAGCCATGCCGCCGCTGGGCATGCCGCGTCCCGACCGCGCCACCATGGATTCCCTGGCCGCATCCATCGAAACATCGCTCGATCGCGCCGCCGCTGCCGCGCCCAATCCCGGACGGCCGGCCTGCATCGCCTGAATCGCACCGAATATGCGAACGCCATTCGCGATCTGCTCGCGCTGGATGTCGATCCGTCCGCCATGCTTCCTACCGACGACGCCAGCTTCGGCTTCGACAATATCGCGACGTTCTGGGCGTGTCGCCCGCCCTGCTGGAGCGCTACTTGCTCGCTTCGGCGAAGATCAGCCGCCTGGCCGTGGGCGATCCGAAGATCGATCCCATCACCGACACCTACCGCGTGCGTTCCGACGTCACGCAAAACGAACACCTCGAGGGCCTGCCCTTCGGGACACGTGGCGGCGTCCTCATCCACCATAATTTCCCGCTGGATGGCGAGTACGTCATCAAGGTAAAGCTGCTCAAATCCACTGTGGATCTGCTCTTCGGCAACAACGCACAGGATCAACTGCTTGAAATCGCGTTGAACGGTGAGCGCGTGCAGACCCTCAGCATCAATCCGAAAATAGTTGCGCCCCCACCCACGCGGCCACGAAAAAGTCAAGGAAGGCTTCGATCCTTCCGCCGCCACCAAGCTCAGCATGTCGCAGCCCAAGGACAATCTGGAAGCGCGCGTTCACGTGGCAGCCGGCCCGCAAACGGTGACTGTCGCCTTCGTGCAACGCAGCTACGGCCCGGCGCAGGATTTGATGCAGCCCATCGATCGCAGCACCTTCGATCCCAGCGATCCCAAAGGCCTCCCGCATGTCTTGAGCGTAGCTATCAGCGGGCCGTTCAATCCCAGCGGTTCCGGAGACACGCCCAGCCGCCGCAAGATTTTCGTCTGCCATCCGGCCAACAGCGCCGAAGAACTCCCCTGCGCGAAGAAGATCATTTCCACGTTGGCCCGCGACGCGTATCGCAGGCCGGCTTCCGATACCGATCTCGAAACGCTCTTGAGTTTCTACCAGACTGCCCGGAACAAAGATGGCTTTGAAGCCGGGATCGAGATGGCGCTGCGCCGCATTCTCTCCGATCCACAATTCGTTTACCGCTTCGAGCGCGATCCCGCCGGCGCCCCGCCCGATACCACCTATCGGGTCAGCGATCTGGAACTCGCCTCCCGCATTTCGTTCTTTTTGTGGAGCAGCATCCCCGATGACGAATTGCTGGACGTCGCCGCTCACGGCAAACTGCACGATCACACCGTGCTGGAACACCAAGTCCGCCGCATGCTGGCCGATCCGCGCGCCGAGTCGCTGGTCAGTAGCTTCGCCGATCAGTGGCTCTACCTGCGCAATCTGCGCGGCGTGAATCCGGATCTCGAAACTTTCCCCAATTTCGACGACAATCTTCGCCAAGCGTTCAAGCGCGAGACCGAGCTCTTCTTCGGCAGCATCATCCAGGAAGACCGCAGCGTGATCGATCTGCTGGATGCCAATTACACCTTTGTTAACGAGCGCCTGGCGAAGCATTACGGGATTCCGAATGTTTACGGGAGCCAGTTCCGCCGCGTTTCATGGCCCGACGACAGCCCGCGCCGTGGATTGCTGGGACAAGGCAGCATTCTTGCCGTCACGTCCATCGCCACGCGCACCTCGCCGGTGCAGCGCGGGAAATGGCTGCTCGAAAACGTGCTCGGCACGCCGCCCAATCCGCCGCCCGCCAACGTGCCGCCGCTGAAAGACAACAAAGCCGGCGACAAACAGCTCTCCGTACGCGAGCGCATGGAAGCGCATCGCGCGAGCCCGGCCTGCGCGGGTTGTCATAAGGTTCTGGACCCGCTGGGATTCGCTCTGGAAAATTACGACGCGGTCGGTCAGTGGCGATCGGTCGACGAATCGGGCGCGAAGGTTGACGCTTCAGGCGTGCTCGCGGATGGAACCAAAGTTTCGGGGGTCGCGGACTTGCGCGCAGCGCTGCTGAGCCGTCCCAACGTCTTCGCCGGAACCATGACGGAAAAGCTACTGACTTACGCGTTAGGCCGAGGCCTCGAATATTACGACATGCCGGCCGTCCGCGCGGTGACAGGCCAAGCCGCCCGCAACAACTATCGTTTCTCATCTTTGATTTTGGGAATCGTCGAGAGCACTCCGTTCCAGATGAGGCGTTCGCAAGAACCCGACTCTGCGCCTGTAACATCTGTAGCCGACATTAGGAGGTCGAACCAGCAATGATGATCACCAAGAAGCATTTGCCGCGCCGCACGTTTTTGCGCGGCGTCATAGGCGGCGCCATTGCGCTGCCGCTGCTTGACTCCATGATCCCGGCTCTGACAGCCGCCACCAAGACCGCAGCCAGTCCAAAGACTCGCCTCGGCTTCACGTACGTTCCGCACGGCGCCGTCATGGACAAATGGACTCCCGCCGCCGAGGGCGCGGGCTTCGAATTCACGCCCATCCTGAAGCCCTTGGAACCGTATCGCAACCAGCTGACCGTCTTCACGGGGCTCGCCAACAAAGCCGCGGAGTCGCAAGGCGACGGCGGCGGTGATCACGCCCGCAGCGCTCCGTCCTATCTGAGCGGCATCCACCCGCTGCGTACCGAAGGCGAGGACATTCGCGCCGGTACCACCATCGATCAGATTTATGCCCAGAAAATGGGTCAGGATACACCGCTGCCTTCGCTCGAACTCGGCACAGAAGACACCGGCCTGGTCGGCGTCTGCGACGTCGGCTATAGCTGCGCTTACATGAATTCCATCGCGTGGCGCACACCGACGCAGCCGCTGCCCATGGAGATCAATCCGCGCGTGGTCTTCGAGCGCCTGTTCGGAGATGGCAGCAACGCCGCCGATCGGCTGGCGCGCAAGCAGGAAGACCGCAGCATCCTGGATTCCATCACCGGCGAAGTGGCGCATTTGCAAACGGGCCTCAGCACCCGCGATCGCGGCAAGATCAGCGATTATCTCGACAACATCCGCGAGATCGAGCGGCGCATTCAGATGGCCGAGAAGCGCGCAAGTTCGAATGTGAATGTGCCCGAAACTCCCATCGGCGTTCCTGATTCGTTCGACGAACACGCCAAATTGATGTACGAATTGCAGGTGCTGGCGTTTCAAGCCGAGATCACTCGCGTGTCCACGTTCATGGTCGCCCGCGACCTGAGCCAGCGCACCTTCCCGCAGATCGGCGTGCCGGAGCCGCATCACTCGGTTTCGCATCACGGCAACAATCCCGTGATGATCGGGAAACTCGAAAAGATCAACGTCTATCACATGTCGCTGTTTGCATTTTTCCTGGAACGTTTGCGCGCCACTCCCGATGGCGACGGCAATCTGCTGGATCATTCCATGATCATGTACGGCAGCTCGATGAGCAATCCGAACGAGCACAATCATTTTCCGCTGCCGCTGCTGGTGGCCGGCGGCGCATCGGGCAAATTGCAAGGCGGCCGGCACCTGAAGTTCCCCGAACGCACGCCCATGTCGAATCTGCTTATCAGCCTGCTGGAGAAAGTGGGCATCGAGAAAGGCTCGCTCGGTGACAGTACTGGTATGCTGACAATCTGACGCAACCAGACCACATTCCACTACCCGAACCCGCTCTCACCGTCGACGAACTCCTCCATCGCGCCGAGGCCTTGCGTCCTTTTTTGCGCGAGCGCCAAACCGAGTGCGAGGAATCAGGCGAGCTTTCCGACGACACCAACAATCGATTCCTTGCGGCCGGCTTCTATCGCATCCTGCAGCCGCGCCGCTTTGGCGGCTACGAATTCGCGCTGCCCGATTTCATTCGTGTGATGATCGCGGTTGCGCGCGGGTGCTCCGAGAGCGCCTGGGTGCTTGCGCTCACCTCCGGCCATACCGTACTCGCGGCGCAATTATCCGAAAACGCGCAGCGCGAAGCCTTCGGCGCTACCGGCGATATGCGTGCTCCCGGCGTCGGCATGCCCGGAGGGGTTGGTGTTCCCTCCGACGGTGGCTATCGCGTGAAAGGCGCTTGGGATTACGCCTCCGGCTGCGACCTCGCCACGCATTTCTTCGGATCCACCATGGTCCACGATCCCGAAACCAAAGCGGCGCTGGGCAACGCCTGGATCCTTTTCGACCGCGATCAATTCAAGATCGTCGACAACTGGAACGTGATTGGGATGCAAGGCACCGGTTCGCGCCGAGTCGTGATCGAAGACGCGTTCGTGCTGGCGGATCGTGCTCTTTGGTTTCTCGACGGGCAAGGTCGGCCGGTGCGCGATCAGCCCGGCCACGCGCTGCATCCCAATCCGATGTATCACGGCTGGCTTGCGCCGTTGCTGATCTCGGAAGTGGCGGCGGTATCGGTGGGCGCGGCGCGTGGCGCTCTGGATATCTACGAGGAAATTCTCAACAACAAGAAGACCAATTTCCCGCCTTTCCATGTGCGTTCGCGCGAATGGGAGTTCCAGCAACATTTCGGCGAAGCGCAGGCTTTGATCGACACCGCCGAGGCTGCATTGCTAAAGTTGACAGCCGACTACATGGACCTAGCCCGGCAGCACGTCGCAAATCTAACACCACTAGAGGAAGAGATGGAGCGCCGGCTGATCCTGATGGAGCAGCACGTCATTCGCCTGGCATGGGACGCCGTGGAACTGATGTTCCGCACCGCCGGCACATCTGCCGCCGCGAAATCGTCGCCGCTGGGCCGCGCGCTTCGCAATCTCGCGGTGATTCGAACGCACGTGACGCTCCAACTTGATCACACCGCGGGCAACGCCGGACGGCTACACTTCGGCCTTCCGCCGCTGAGCCGGTTTTAGCCGATCGCTTGTAGCGCCCCTCTCGCCCGCAGCTCCCGCTTCAGTTGCTCCGCCGACAGAAACTGGACCGCGTCCATCCCGTGCGCCCGGGCCGCCTCGACATTCACTATCAGATCGTCGGTGAAGAAGCACTCTTCGGGACTGCACTGCGCCTTCGCGATCGCCTCGCGAAAAATCTTCGCCTCCGGTTTCGCCGCACGTACTTCGTACGAAAGTACGTAGCCGTCGAAGTGCCGCAGCAGCGGATATGCTTCCTTCAGCATCGCGAAATGAATCGAGTTCGTGTTTGAAAGCGCCAGCAATCGATGCCGGCTTCGAAGATCCTCCAGCAACGCCTCGGGCACCAAGGGGTCGGGCAGAAAAACGCCATTCCACCAGTCGCAAAACTCCTGATGCGTGATGTCCAGTTTCAACGCGCTCGAAAGTTCGCGCACAAACAGCCCGGCTTCGATCTCGCCCTTCTCGAACGGCGCGACCAGCCCCGTAGCGCGGACCCGTGCAGCCACCTCTTCCGCTGGGCACCCGCAACGCTCGGACATGCGCGCATAAGCCAGCTTGACATCGAACGGTATGATGACGTTGCCCAGGTCAAAAAGGATGGTCTTGATCATGCTTCGATGGCTCGCACGTGACGTTGGCGAGAATATCGAATCAGCTGGGCATCCTTGGTCACGAGCGTGGCGCCCAACACACGAGCCGTCGCCACCAGCATCCGATCCGCCGGGTCGCCATGCATCTCGCCAGGCAGGTGCACACTCTCAATCGCAATTTCGGGCGTCAACGGCGCAACCGCGATTCCCGGCTTACTCAGTGCTTGCTCTACCCAGGTCCGAACGTTCATCGGGAGCGCAACGCGCCCTCGCTTTTCGAGCATCGCCAGTTCCCAAATCGAGATGACCGAGATGCGCAGGTTGCCGTCGCGCTCGCCATCCTTGATCGATTGGAGCGCCATCCGGGACAGTTGCTGGATTAGGCCTAGTTGAGCCCAGATCCAGCAATGTGTGTCCAGAAGGAGGAGGTCACTCGGCATCCGCCTCCCACTTCACATCGATAGGGGAAATGATGTCGCCGATGACTTCCATGGTGCCCTTCATGCTCCCGATAAAGCTTTCAGGGTGCTCGTCCAAAGGAACCAGTTTTGCGACGGGCTTCCCCCGCTTGGTAATGATGATTGGCGTGCGCAGCCGCTGTACTTCGTCGATCACCTGGAGGCACTTCGCCTTGAATTCTCCGGCTGGAATCTTTTCATTCATGACTATGGTCATCTTAACATGGTCATCATAGTATCGTCAATAGTTCCGGGCTTTGCTGATCCCCTTCCACGCTATAATTCAAACGAATGGACATCTACGAGGAAGTCGTCCGGCTGCGCCGCCTCGGCCAGAAATGCGCCCTCGCCACCATCGTCCAGGTCAACGGCTCCATTCCCAGCTACGAAAGCGCCAAACTGCTGGTTCGCGAGGACGGCTCCATGCTCGGCACCATCGGCGGCGGCTGCGTCGAAGCCGAAGTCTGGAACGCCGCGCGCGAAGTCATGGAAACCGAGCGGCCGCGCCAGATGAATTTCAGCCTCGGCCAGGACGCCGCGTACGACAACGGCCTCATCTGCGGAGGACAACTCAGCGTGTTCGTCGAGCCCGTAGTTCCCCAGCCCCGTGTTTTCATCTTCGGCGCCGGCCACATTTCTAAAAGCATTTCCAAGGTTGCCGTGCTGGCCGGATTCGCCTCCGTGGTCGTCGATAACCGTGAAGCCTTCGCCAATCACGAGCGGTTCCCCGAAGCCGACGAAGTTTACGCCGAAGAGTACGAGGAAGTCTTCCCGAAACTTGCCATCCGCGACACCAGTTACGTGATCATCGTTACGCGCGGACATCGCGACGACATGCGCGTCCTGCGTTGGGCCGTGGAGACCAACGCCAAATACATCGCCATGATCGGCAGCAAACGCAAGGTGATCGGCGTGGTTAAGGAATTGGAGAAGGAAGGCATCGCGCGCGCCGCCTTCGACCGAGTCTTCGCTCCCATGGGACTCGAAATCGGCGCCATTACTCCCGAGGAAATCGCGGTCTCCGTGGTCGCCGAGATGATAGCCCTTCGCCGCGCGCCCGATTCCGAATGGCGCACCGCGGCCAAATCCATCTTCGCCAGTGAAGCCTCACGAGCCGTTCTGAAGTGATCAGCCGGCATCATCCTCTCTGGCGGCGCTTCCCGCCGCATGGGCACTCCCAAAGCACTGCTTCGATTTCGAGAACGAAACGTTTCTCGATCGCCTGATCCGAATCTTCACCGCGCGTTTGCAATCCCGTGATCGTCGTCGTCGGCGAGCACGCGGACAAAATCCGATCCGGCATCCAGCGCGGCCGCGATGTCCTCTTCGCCGTGAATCCCGATCCCGATCGCGGCATGCTCAGTTCGCTCCAATGTGGATTGGCTTTGGTCCCGCCGGACGCCGACGCCGCGATGTTCCTGCCGGTCGATCATCCGCATCTGGAAATCTCGACCTCGAAACGCTGGCCGCCCGATTCCGCGCCGATCGCGCCCCGGTTATCGTGCCCACCTATGCCGGCGAGCACGGCCATCCTGTCTGCATCGCGCGTCGCGTTGATTGATGAACTGCTCGCCCTGCCCGCCGACGCTAAAGCCAGCGACGTGATCCATCGCCACGTTCCCCAAACCATCTATATCGAAGTCTGCCGACCCGGCCGTCGTCACCGACATCGACGACCCCAGCGGCCTATGCCGACCTGCTCGCGCGACACCGATGAAGACTCTCCGGCAATGAAACGGCTCTGGCGTTGGCTTCTCATTGTGCTGGTGTGTGGTGATCGCCTTCGGCTAGCCGCGCCGTTCCTGCGCGCCGATCGCTTTCGCCCGCGCATCCAGGCAGCGCTCGAAGCCGCGCTCAACCGCCCGTTCACCTGGGCGCAGTTCATTTGAATCTTTTCACCGGGCCCGGGCTTCACCGTCGACGATGTTCTCATCGACGACGATCCAGCCGCGGGCATCGAGCCTTTCGCGCACGTCGAGTCCATGCAGGCGCGCATCCGCTGGACCAGCCTGTTCGCGGGCAATCTCGCGTTCTCCAGTCTTCGCCTCGCCGCCGACAACGCGGCGACACGCCCAGCGTCAACGTGGTCAGCATGGCCTTCGGGCCCCTGGAACATTCAGCCGCTGCTCGATCACCGCCCGCAGTCCAACGCCCCGCATCGCCGCGCGATCCCAGATATTCAAATTCGCGGCGGCCGCATCGATTTCAAGTTTGGCGATACCAAATCCGTCTTCTATATCAGCGACGCGGACGTGGACGTCTACGCCAACGAAAACGGCGATGTGGTGATCCGTTTCTCCGGCGCGCCGGCCCGCACCGACCAGGCGTCTCCCAGCTTCGGCGAACTCACCGCCCGCGGCCTTCTGCAATCCGGCTCCAACGGCGAAGACCAGCTCAGCATGGGCGTTCATCTGGACCGAACTGCGATCTCCGAGATCACGCGTCTGTTCCACGGCAGCGACATCGGCGTACACGGCTTCGTCCTCGCCAACGCCAAGCTGGCCGGTCCGCTATCCAACATCGGCATCACCGGCGACCTCAATATCAGCGACGTGCATCGTTGGGATCTGATGCCGTCGCCCGGCGAAGGCTGGACGCTCAACTATCGCGGTTCGCTGAATCTCAACGGCCATCATCTTGAGCTCGGAACTCTGGAAACCCCACTGACACCCCAGTCGCTACGCCCGCGCAGCCCGACCCGGTAGCGGCCGAATTCGTCTGGACGACTATCTGGCAGCGCCAAAATGGTCCGGCGATCTCCAGTTCCGCGATCTTCCCGGCCGCGTCGCTGGTCGAGACAGCGCGGCATTTCGGCGCGCCGTTTCCACCCGGCGTCCAGGTGGAAGGCAAAGTGGAAGGCAGCATCGGCTACTCCAGTCAATCGGGCGTCGGAGGCCAATTGGCGCTTGCGAGCGCTGCCGTGAAATTCTCCGCAAGTCGGTGGAAGCTCCGCGCAATTCGATTCGGCGCAAGTGCAAATCGCGGATGGCAAGATCGTGCTGGCGCCCACCGACATTGCGATGGAGGGCGGATCAATCCGCCCAAGTGGAAGGCGAATACGCGCTCGACAACAGCCACGCTGACTTCCGCATCAGCACGCGCGCAGTTGACCATTGGCGACGCTCATTTGTTCGACGCCGCTGCGATCCCGCCGCCCATTCCAATAATTGAGCAGCTCCATCAAGGCGTCTTGGAAGGGCTGGATTTCGCTACGAAAAGATCGCCGAGGATCCCGCCGTGTGGTCGGGTCAGTATGAATTGCAAAATGCCGTCCTGGAGATTCCGGGGCTTGCCGTCGCCGGTTCGCCTCGCTCCGCTTCGGTGCAGATGGATGGCGGCGAAATTCAAGTCACTCGCATGCATGGACGGGCCGGCACATTAAAGTTCGACGGCGAATATCGCCACCAGCCGCCGCGGCCACGCATCCTGATCGGCTGCGCGTCACCATTCCCGAGTTGCAGATCGCCGACGCCGAGCGCTTGATGCTACCCACGCTACGGCGCAGGGAGGGTTTCCTCGCTCGCGCGTTTCGCTTGCGCGATCAGCCGCTTCCCAAGTGGCTGGAAGAGCGCGACGCCGACATCACCGTGCAAGTGCCGGCTCTGATGAACGGCGAGTCGCCGCATCGGCGACATTGAGCGCACACGCGGTTTGGCACGGCGCGTACATCAATGTTTCGAATTTGGAATGGCGCCTGGAAGACACGCGCGCCGTCGGCAAAATGGCTGTGAACCTCGCAAAAGCCGAGCCCGCCTATCATTGAACGGCACTATGGAAAATTTCGACTATCGAAGCGGCCAGCTCGATCTGGATGGCGAATTCGTGACCAGCGGTACCGGCGCCGACCTGCTGCTGAATCTGCGTTCCAAGGGCACGTTCGAAGGCCGTGGAATCGTGCTTGCGCCGGACGCCGAAATGCGCGCGGTCTCGGGATCCTATCGCGTGGCCGCCTCCAACGGCATTCCACGCCTGCTGCTTTCCAATGTCCAGGTTTCGCAAGGCGCCGACACACTGACGGGGCGAAGGCTCCAGCCAACCCGACGGCCATCTGGTGCTGGAGCTGACCAGCGGCCGCAGACAGGTCCGGCTGACCGGAATGCTGTTACCGGTGCATCCCGAACCTGCGCGCACTATACTGAACCGCGACCGTAAGGAGAGCGGCGCCCGGTGGAAAGCGTCCGATACAATGGTAGTGGTCTCTGTTTCACAATGAACGAAGCTACCAGCGAGCTACTGGCCGATGCGAACGACATCGTTCGGGAGCAGTTAGCCCTGGCTTGGCGTAAGCATATCGAGCATGTCCGCGAGGTGCTCGAAGCGCAATGGCCCGAACGCATGGAGCGCGCGATTGAGGAGACGGTCGCGGGCCTGGCGGCGCGCCTGGAAACCGAATATCAGGATGCGCTTGAAGCTCGGCTCCGCGAAGCAGCGCAATCCGGCAAGACCGAGCGCCGCGATCTCATCCAGAAACTAAATCAAACCGCCCGCCGTCTGCGGCATTTTGAAAACGAAGGCCAGTGGAGTCACACGCTGGTGGACGCCACCCGAGGCTTTTGCGGGCGAGCGGCTCTGTTCCTGGTTCATGACCGCAAGCTGCATTTCGAGGCCTCGCGAAATATCGACCAGCCAAGTCCAGCGGACGACATCTCTCTGGATTCCGCACCGGCCTTCGCCACCGCCGTTGAAACGCGCGACACGCTGGTTGCCATGCGCAGCAGCAGCGAATTGTCGGAGAACCTCGCGGCTTTTCTGGCTCAAGGCCAGGACCAGGAAGTCAGGTGCTGCCTGTTTCCGATCGTCACGCGGCAGGGAGTCCCGGCCGTATTGTACGCAGATTCCGACCGAAGTGGACGTGGATGCTCTCGAGCTTCTGGTGGCCACCGCCGGCGCGGTGATCGAGACTCGTCAGGCTCCGGCCCCATTTGCACCGCAGGCGCCTCCGGCTCCGCCCGAGGAAACATTGGTAACCATCAGCGCGGTCACCCCTAGCGCGCACAGCAATAGCTCGCCGGCGCAAAAGCCTGAGATTCTCTCATGGTTTTCCCTGAGCCACGGGGATAGGGAGCTCCACCTGCGCGCCCAGCGCTTTGCGCGAGTCCAGGTGGCGGAGATCAGGCTTTATCATTCCGAAAAGGTAAAGAATGGCCGCACCGCGCACGATCTATATACGTCCCTTAAAGAAGAGATCCTTTCCGCGCGTGAGGCTTTTCGCGGCAGGTTTTTGAATGCATCGGACTCGATGGTGGATTATCTCCATCTCGAGCTGGTGAGAACGCTGGCAAACGATGATGTTGAATTGTTGGGTCACGATTATCCCGGCCCGCTGGCCTAGAATTTCGCGCCTGGCCGTGATGGCGGGTCTGTGCGCCATGGCTGTCTCCGCGCAGTCCCTCGACGCGCTGGCGGAACGTTACCGCAAAACACCCACTGCCGCCGGCGCTCGCGCGGCCGTGCTGCGCTATGCCGAAACTCATCGCGCCGACAAGAATGGCGCGCTGGCGCTCTTGCTGCTGGGCGCGACGGAGAACGATCAGCGCCAGTTTGGAGATGCGCTCGCCCATCTGAAAACGGCCGCCAAGCGTCTTCCGGAGCTGGCCGATTACACAGGCTATCTGAGCGCTGTGGCTGAATCCGGCTTGCGCCAGTTCGCCGATACCGCGTCCTCCTTGCAGCCGGTCTGGCAGTCCACGCCGGCCTCGCCTCTGGTGGCGAAAGCAGTATGGCTCCAGGCCGAATCATTTCTCGAGGGCGGCAATCCGGCCGGCGCCGCCACTCTGGTCCAACAGCATTTGGCTGATTTGTCGGCACCCCAAGCGGAGTTACTGCTGGCGCAGGCCTATTCTGCGCAGAATGATGCCGCGCAGAATAATGCGGACATCGCGGCGCAACATTATCGAAAAATCTATATCGAGTATCCTCTGTCGAAGGAAGCCGCCGACGCCGAAGTAGCCCTCGCTCGCTATCCCAGCCTTCCCGCCGATGCTCTGTTTGCTCGCGGTCTGAAGCTTGAGTCCGGCGGCGATTACACGCGCGCCGGGAAGGAACTCACTGCGCTTCTGGCGCGCTTGAGCGGAGAGAACTACGACCTGGCCCGGGTCCGCATTGGCGCAGCCGCATATCTGGCGCGAGAGAACGAGGCGGCTTACAAATATCTGATCTCGTTCGAAGCCGCCACGCCCGCGTCCGAGGCCGAGCGCCTGTACTATTTGCTCGAGTCCCAGCGCCGCTTGAACCGGCTGGACGAAATGAACGCCACGCTTCAAAAAATGGGGCAATCCTACCCGCAATCGCACTGGCGTTTGGAAGCGCTGATTTCCGCGGGTAATTATTATGCGGCACACGATCAGCCGGAGATCGCGCAGCCGCTGTACCGAACCTGTTATGAATCCTTCGCGGCCGATCCGCAATCGGCGGGGTGCCACTGGAACGTCACGTGGTTTGCCTACCTGCACGATCCCGCGCCGGCCGAGGGGATGCTGCGCGAGCACCTTACGCGCTATCCGTCGTCGGATCAAGTGAGCCCAGCTCTCTACTATCTGGGCCGGATCGCGGAATCGAAGTCCGACTGGGCTTCTGCGCGGGCCTACTACGACACCATCAACAGCGCGTATCCAAACTACTACTACGCGATGCTCGCCCGGGAGCGCCTGGAGACTCCTTCTATCGCCAGCGCGACGGCATCTCCCGCCACCAGGCAGTTTCTCACTGGAGCTCAATTCGTCAATCGGCATGCGCCGGAAAGCTTCGAAGCGAATCCGATCACCAAGCAGCGCATTGCCCGCGCCCATTTGCTGGATGTCGCCGGCCTGGACGATTTGGCGGAAGGCGAGCTGCGCTTCGGCGCTAAAGCCGACGGCCAATCGCAGATCATGGCGTTGGAGCTGGCCGAACTTGCCAGCGAGCGCGATGCTCCCGACCAAGGCATCCGCTTCATCAAGCGCTACGCTCCCGGCTATTTATCGCTGTCGCTGGATGCCGCGCCCGAAAGGTTCTGGCGCCTGGCTTTTCCGCTGCCTTATCGCAAATCGATCGAGGAATATTGCCGCGAGCAGTCGCTGGATCCTTATTTGATGGCCGCGCTCATCCGGCAGGAGTCGGAGTTCAATCCGAAGGCCATCTCGCGCGCCAATGCCCGCGGTCTCGCGCAAGTGATGCCGGCCACCGGGCGCCAGCTCAACAGGAAGCTGAAGATCCCGCGCTACAGCACCGCCATGCTGTTTACGCCGGATACGAATTTGAAGATGGGCACCTACTACTTGAAGCAGCTTTCCGATGAGCTGGAAGGCAAGTGGGAAGCGACGCTGGCATCCTATAACGCGGGCAAGGCGCACGTCACCACGTGGATGGCCTCCGCCAATTTCCGTGAGCCAGCCGAATTTGTGGAGAGCATTCCATTCAACGAAACTCGCGTGTACGTTCAGAGCGTTTTGCGCAACGCCGAAATGTACCGCAAGTTGTACGGTCAGAAGACCGCCGCTAAGAATTAGCTAGCTGGTTGGCGAACCTGCAAAACCGCCGCTCCGCGAATAGCGTCGTTCTTAAGCGCATTCAACGCGTGGTTGGCTTGTTCCAGCGGGAAGACTTCCGTCGAGATGTGAACGGGAATCTCGGCGGCCACTTTCAAGAAATCGTGCCCGTCCTGCCGCGTATTATTCGCGACGCTGCGAACCACGCGCTCCCCATACAGATCGTCGTAGTTGAGCGGCGGAATGGTGCTCATGTGGATTCCGCCCAGCGCCAGCGTCCCGCCTTTTCTCAGGGCCTTCAACGCCGCGGGCACAATCTCGCCGGCTGGCGCGAAAATGATCGCGCTGTCGAGTTTCTTGGGAGGCTCGGCCAACGTCCCGCCCGCCCACACCGCTCCCAACTCCAGCGCGAGTTTCTGGTGCCGCTCATCGCGCGTGCAGGCGTACACCTCGGCGCCCCAGTGCCGCGCCACTTGGATCGCCACATGCGCCGCCGCTCCGAAACCGTACAATCCCAGCCGGCCGCCGCGTTCGATGCCCGAGAGCCGGAGCGCCCGAAAACCGATGATTCCCGCGCATAGCAGCGGCGCTGCTTTCAAATCGTCGAAGCCTTCCGGAATCGGATAAACGAAGCTCTCTTCCGCCAGCGCATACTCGGCGTAACCACCGTCCACGGTCCAGCCGGTGAAGGTAGGATCGTTGCAGAGATTTTCCTTTCCCGCGCGGCAGTATTCGCACGTGCCATCAGTGGAATGCAGCCAGGCGATGCCCACGCGCGTTCCTGGAGCATGCTTCTGCGCTCGTTCGCCGGCCCCTTCGATAACGCCCACCACCTGATGCCCCGGCGTAATGGGCGACTTGCGCGGCGCCAGCTCCCCTTCGATCACATGCAGATCGGTGCGGCAGATTCCGCAAGCATTCACGCGCACCAGAACTTGAGTTCCAGACGGCGCGGGCTTCGGAACGTCCGTATATTCGAGCGGATTGCTTTCAATCGGCGCGGGGTGGCGAAGAACGCAGGCTTTCATCGGATCTTTTGCAAAACGACAGCCCCATAGTAACCTGGGAATCGATGAAGCTTCCCGGAAGGCACTTCGCGCGCAACCTGATCTACCGGCGCACGCTGTTGCTGCAACTGGTTCGGCGCGATTTCGAGCAGCGCTTCATCGGATCCACCGCCGGATGGTTATGGGGGCTCATCCTGCCGCTGGTGCAACTGGTGAGTTACGTATTCGTGTTCCAAATCTGCCTGCACCAGACGGTCCCAGCCCAACCAACCAACGACCAATTATCCGCTGTTTCTATTTTGCGGATTCCTGCCGTGGCTGCTGTTCCAGGACACCGTGATGCGCGCGGCCTCGTCGATGGTCGACAACGCCGGCCTGATCACCAAGACTGTTTTCCCGGCCGAAATCGTGCCGGTGTCCATTTTCTTGTCGTCGCTCATCAGCCATTTGCTGGTAGTGGCCATCGTGATTGGAATCCTCGGCGTGGTGATGGGACAGTTCAGCCTATGGATGCTGTCGCTGCCGTTCTACATGCTGCTGATCGGGCTGTTTTCGATTGGCGTCGGCTGGATCGTGGCCAGCTTGCAGGTATATCTCCGCGACACCGCGCAAGTGCTCACCGTGATCCTGGTCTTCTGGTTCTGGGTGACGCCGATTTTCTTCACCGAGCAGCAGATGCCGGCGCGGTTCCGGTTTCTCCTGCGCTTGAACCCGCTGTCGTTCTTAGTGCGCGCGTATCGCGACCGGCTGCTGTCGTCCCGTGTCCCCAACCTGCACGATTTCGCGATCCTCGCCGCTTACGCAATCACGGCGTTCGTGGCCGGCGGACTTTGCTTCCGGCATCTGAAGCGCGGTTTCGCCGATGTGTTGTGACGCCTTGTAGCGACTACTTCTCGTCCGCGGTCGGACCGTACAGTTGCGGCAACGGGACGTCGTTCAATCGGAGATAAACTCCCAGTTGGGCACGATGATGGATGGTGTGGTTCATCACGAACGTGCGGATCACCGCGACCCGCGGCATGGTCATGAGCGTTTGTCCGCCGGCCATCAGTGTCCAGGGTCCCAGCATTTTGCCGTCGTCGGCCGCGGCCAAAGCCGCGCGCGCTTGAGCCACGCTCTTATCGAAAGCGGCCAGCAGTTCTTTGTTCGATCCAAATTTCGGAGTCTCGTACGCGGGCGCCCCAGGGGGAGCATAGTCGAAAGTGTCGGTTTCGAGCGTGAGACCGGCCCAATCGGGCATGTTCGCGATGTGAGCTTTTAGGGCGCCGAGGGTGGATGATTTGGCGTGGGGTTTCCAGTCGTCTTTGCCTTCCGGCACGCGCTCCAGCACCTTGCGCGTGTTGGCCATCTCCTGGTCGAATTCGGGTAAAATAGTTTCGCTGATTTTCATGTAGGGTCCTTGATAGGGAGAATCGAACTGCTTGGGCAATGATAGGCGAACAATTGGCGAAATGTCAAGACCCCGGTAATAATATACTTGACATACCTATGTATGGCCGGTTACGCTTATTGCGGCGTGACAGGCCGGGATTACGGTTTAGCTCCAATTACAATCCAGACTTCCCCTTCAGCGATTCTTGGGTTAGCTCGTCCAGCTAAGGACAGTACATCCATAAAAATAAACGCATCGCAGAGGATCTTGTACGGATCGTCCGGCGTGAGTGCGTTTACAGAACGCTGCATGATAGTAATCCCTTCAGGCCTTGCTCCGAATGCTTGCAGTGTAGGAACACTACCCGGCTGCAAAAGCGTAGGTCCATCAGCAGTCCAGCGCGATGCTAGTAGCGTATTGCGTATCAACTCACCGAATTCGGCGGCTTCTTCATCTTCAACACGACAAAAGATCTTTACGATTCCTTTTGGTTTACCTTCAAGGAAGCTTGCGAATTTTCGGAAATTGAAATTTCGCGCTCGCGGCTCTTGTGCCAGTCGCAGCTTCACTACCAGCGCTTCGGTCTCGGCCAGGTGTAGCTCTGACCGCCTCTGTTCGTTCATTAGCTTCTGCTGTGGCGCGGTTCGCTTCCGCTGTCCGTGCTTGTAGTTCGGCGATGTTCTGTATTTGACTCATCTCGCAAATCCGCTTCTCCACTCTTCGTTCTTTACTGGCGCATGCTAAAATTCTCCCAGTACACCGACGACCACAATAAATCCACCGAATTCGCGCAACTGCTCGTTGTGTGCATGCAGCAGAACAAAGAAAGACTGGGAAAAAATTCCCAAGACGCTTGCTGCGTCTGGCACGAACTCAATAGCTAGGCCGCCGACTACTAGGGCACTAAAAGACAGTTCCAGCGAGACAGGCGCTCAGACCAGCGCTCAATTCCCTTCTGATAGCTTCTTTGGAATCCCATTCAGGAGAAGGCGCTCTCTGGGCCGCATTGAGATTGTAATAACGATTGGGGTATGGTTCGGTTGCGCCCTAGCCGTGTGGATTATTTTGCGATGCGTTTTAACTATACGCTTGCTTTTATGAGTCTTTCTGCCCGGAGCGTGCGGGTTTCCTGCTCGCTGGAGAAGTCTCTCTTCGCCTCTCTCACTAAGCGCATCCAGCCGCGCCTTTGGCACTGCCAGCACGCCACGCATGACCTCCCTGAAGTGCTGGAATTCTGGTGTTGAATCGAAGGTTGGTTCCTTCATAAACCTCCCGAAGCGGACTTGCGCTTGCCGCGCCCCTGTCTCTTCGTTTCCTTCATGGGCGCTGGCCTCGTTGAGACTCCGTCTTGCCTGTCAACTCAGCATACGTCAAACGGAGTCCAACAATGTTCGTCATGACCATCGCGAAGCGGTCCGCATCGGTCATCTTGCGATTGTTAAACCGGAACACTTGCTCGTCGCAGTACGCTTGCAAATGGAACGGTTCCACGCTAACGTAAGTGCCCTTCAGCGCACGCTTCAAAAGGCTCCAAAAGTTCTCCAATCCATTGGTATGGATATTGCCGCGAACATACGCCTCAGTGTGGTCGATCACTTCATGTGCGTACTGAGCGGTCAGCGCATCGTAAGACGGAAGTTGGTCAGTGTAGACACCGAGATCCCGGAGCCACGTTCTTGACAACCTCTGTTGCCACGTAGCGTCTCTTGCGGCCAGGGATGACCTTCAGGCGAGCGTTGCCGTGTCTCTCCAGCAAACCCATCACGATTGCTTTGCCAACCTGCGCGTGACCGAATTTGCCTTGCGCGATCTTTCGCGCTTTGGCCTTGTTGTTCATCAGATCGGCTTTGCCGCCGATGAAGGTCTCGTCCGCTTCGACATCGCCGGACAGTTGCCGAAAACCTTTCTCTTGCATCGCAAGGCGAACGCGGTGCAACATGAACCAAGCGGTCTTCTGAGTGACGCCGAGACCACGATGAAGTTCGTAGGAACTGATCCCGTTCTTGCAGGAAATGAGAAGCCACGCGGCACACAGCCACTTTTCCAAAGGAATGGGAGAGTCTTCAAAAATGGTCCCGGTTTTCAGCGTGAAGGTAGGGCGCTCGTGCTTCGCGTAGCACTTCCACACGCGGGCCTTCGCCAGCCAAGAGACCTTCTGAGAGCCGCAACGGGGGCAAGCAATCTTGCCGTCCGGCCAGCGAAGTTCGGTCATGAACTGGCGGCAGTGCTCGAAGTCCGCAAACCACAGAATCGCTTGCCGAAGAGTCTCTGGCGTTTCCATGAACTAAGTATGCGGCAAAACTTACGGTATGTCAAGTATATTATTACCAAGACCCCGGTTAAAGTTAGCCAACAATGCAACGCAGATCCTGCGTTCTTCATCCAATCAAGTGACGAGGCGATGGGAGTTAGCCTCGAGGAAGGTCTATATGCTAAAGAAAACATTGAAGAGATTTGGGCTCCCCATCCTAGCGTTAGCGGGCGCCCTGATGTTCGTTGGCGCGGCGCCACAAGCGAATGCCGCAGTGCACTTCGGCGTAGGTATCGGCGTGGGCGTGCCCGGCTATTATCCTGGCTACGCTTATCCCTATGCTTACTCTGGATACTACGGTCCATATGCATACCCATATGCGTATGGCTATGGCTATCCCTACTACGGCGGCGTCGGAATCTACGGCGGCTATTGGGGCCGAGGCGGCTATGGCTACCGCGGTGGATACTACGGTGGTCGTGGCTACGCGGGTCGCGGCTACGGCGGAGTCGGCGCCGGTTACCGAGGTGGCGCAGTTCGTGGCGGTGGCGGCGGATTCCATGGTGGTGCTCGCGGCGGCGGTGGCCGAGGCGGCGGTCGGCGCTAGTTCGCGCGATTTCCTTCGTTTGTTCACTCTCTCCCGCTTCGGTCCTTCCCGGAGCGGGAGTTTCAGTTTCTACCAGAGTAAAATAGGCCATGGCGACTCAGCGCATTGGCATCTTGACGGGCGGCGGCGATGTTCCCGGCCTGAATTCCGTTATCAAAGAAGTTACCTACCGAGCTACTGAAAACAATTGTGAAGTCGTGGGGATTCGGCGCGGCTGGGAAGGGCTCACGCATGTGAACTTGGCCGACCCAGACAGCAAGAGCCGTTACGTGCTGCCCCTCACGCGCCTGAACACGCGCACTATTGACCGTTACGGCGGCACCGTCCTGCACAGCAGCCGAACGAACCCAACGAAAATGCCCGTACTTCCGGACTTCCTGAAAGGGCAGACCTTCCCGCACAAGGAAGTCACCAAAGGCGGCAAGACATCCACGGTCTATGATGTGAGCCCGCAGGTGCTGAAGAACATCGAGGCTTTGGGGCTTACGTCCTTGATCGCGATCGGCGGCGACGATACGTTGAGCTATGCGGCAAAGCTGCACGGCTTCGGCGTCAAGGTGATTGCGGTGCCCAAGACCATGGACAACGACGTCCGCAACACCGAATACTGCATCGGGTTTTCCACCGCGATCACGCGCGCCACCGACGCCATCGCGCGCCAGAGAACCACGGTGGGCTCCCACGAGCGGATCGGTATTTTTCGGGTGTTCGGCCGCGATGCCGGTTTCACCTCCCTCTACACCGCGTATGTGGCATCCATCCGCTGCTGCATTCCCGAGTACAAGGTCAATCTGGAAAAATTGATTGATCTGCTGATGACCGACAAGAAAAACAATCCGAGCAACTATTGTTTGGTGATCCTGTCGGAAGGCGCGGAGTGGGAGGGCTATCAGGTTCATGAATACGGCGAGGCCGATGCTTACGGCCATCGCCATAAGGAGAACGTCGGCGAGGCTTTGAGCGACGAAATCAAGAAGCGTGTGGCCGAGGAGACAATCGTCAGCGACTTGACTTACGATCTTCGCAGCGGCGTGCCCGATTTCGTGGACAAGCTGGTAGCATCGACCTTCGGCACCATGGCTCTCGAGGCCGTGCTCGACAATCAAAGCGGACTGATGGCCGCGCTGGTGGATGGCCGTTACGCGATGGCGCCTATTCCCGATCCCGCGCTCGGCCCCCGTCATGTGGACGTCGCCACCATGTACAACACCGAGCGATATCGTCCGAATTACGCCAACAAAACCGGGCTGCCGATTTTCCTGACGCGCGGCTGATGCCCTGGCGGAAGTTTTTTTCGAAGCCGCCGGAGCCGCTGCCCGTGCCGGCCGTGTCGTTGCGCGAAATCATCCAGCACTTCAATGAGGCGGCGGCCGATGAAGAGAATTTTCCATCCACCATCGATCCGCGGATCTATCATGTCCAGCTGATTCTCGAATATCTCGGCGATTTGAACGGCAAGCGAGTGTTGGATGTTGGCTGCGGCAAGGGGCGCTTCGCGCGCGTGCTGGCCGAGCGTTATCCGCGGGCGTCCATCGTCGGGCTCGACCTGGCCGAGGCAATGCTGCGGCACGTACCCGAGGGCGTCGGCGCGTGCGCCGGATCCATGACCGCACTTCCATTTCCAAGCGGTATCTTCGATCACGCTTATGCGACCGAGTCGCTGGAGCACGCGGTCGACATCGAAGGCGCGGTGGCGGAAATGTGTCGCGTGGTCGTCCCCGGCGGCCGGATCGTGATCATCGACAAGAATTCCGAGCAGTGGGGGCGGCTAAAGACGCCCGAGTGGGAGAAGTGGTTCGGCCGGAAGGAACTGGAGAAAATGCTCGCGCGGCATTGCGCGAAGGTTTCCAGCCGTCCGATTTCCTATTGGGAAGACGTCGCGCCGGACGGCCTGTTTCTGGCGTGGCTGGCGGAGCGGTACGATTGAATGATGGACGAGGACGTTCGCGCGAAACCCGAAGCCAAGATGTTGAAGCCCCCCGATGAGACACCCGGCGCGGACCGTGCCCAGACAGCTGCCGAGGCGACGCCGTTCAAGGTGCAGGCGCGAGCTATGGGTCTGAAGCCGGGCTACAACCTCGATAAGATCTGGGAGTTGATCGAACAGGTTGAGGGTCCGGATTATCGGTGAATCGTCGTGGCCACCTGGCTCCCGCTCTCTTCCAGTCAGTTCCATAGCGCGGTCCCGGGTGGCGCGTGAGCAAGCGGGTTGACCTTTCGCGCATCGCACAACTTGCGATCCGGTTCGGCCTCAAAGTCGAGTTACCGCTCCAATAGCAGGTATCCTATTAATTGGAAATCAGCAAGTTGGAAACCAGATCCATGACCGCCCACAGCCAACCCCTCCCACTCCAAGAGCGCGTCGAGGCTCAGGGCCACCTGATCGACTCCCATATCATGGAGCAGATCTTCGACACCGTGGTCGAGTTCGGCGGCCGCTTCGAGGTGGAGCAGTTCCGCATCGGGCGCACCAATAGCGACGGCTCCTATCTGCGGCTGAAAATCGACACCGATGATGCCGAGTCGATGGAGAAGATCCTCTCGCAGTTGCTCGGGCTGGGTTGCGCGATGGTGGAATCCGGCGATGCCGACCTGTTCACCGTGGAGCGCGATCGTTGCGCTCCGGAAGATTTTTACTCCACTACGAATTACAAAACATACGTGCGCCGAGGCGGCCAATGGGTGGAAGTCCAGAACCAGCGAATGGACGCGCTCATCGTAGTGGAAGACCAGCCAGCGCAGCAGCATCTGGCAACGTGCCGCCGCTTACGGGACATCAAAGCCGGAGACAAAGTCGTCACGGGCATGCGCGGTATCCGCGTGGTGCCTGAATCCAAGGAACGCGACCGGCTGGCCTTCGCATTCATGAGCAACGGCATTTCCTCCGAGCGCCAGGTGGAGACAGCCGTCAAACAAACCGCGGCGTTGATCGAGCAGGCTCGCGCGGCGGGGCTGGGGATCGTTGCCGTGGCCGGGCCGGTAGTCGTTCACACGGGCGGCGCTGGGCCGCTATCGCGATTGATTCGCGAAGGCTACATCACCGCGCTGCTGAGCGGGAACGCATTGGGCGTGCATGACATCGAATCGGCCCTGCTCGGGACTTCGCTCGGGATCCGCCAAAGCGACGGCCGGCAGGATGAGCACGGGCATCGCAATCACATGCGCGCCATCAATGCCATCTACAACTGCGGCGGAATTCGCGGCGCGGTGGAAAGCGGGCGCCTGCGGACCGGCATCATGTACGAATGTGTCAAACACAATGTCCCGTTCGTGCTCGCCGGCAGTCTGCGCGACGATGGGCCGCTGCCTGAAACCATCACAGACATGAATCTGGCGCAAGACGCCTATGCCGAGCAGTTGAAGGGCGCGGGACTGGTGCTCTGCCTGGGTTCGATGTTGCACTCCATCGCGGTTGGAAATATGCTGCCGAGCTGGGTGAAGATCGTCTGCGTCGATATCAATCCAGCTGTGGCAACCAAGGTGAGCGATCGCGGCACCGGGCAAGCCGTCGGCGTGGTCACCGACGTCGGGCTGTTTCTGGATTTGTTGTCGCGTATGCTGATTCCCGCGAAATGAAGAGACAGTACACTGATGAGCACGCGGCCGCCGGGCTGCGCGCGCCGTTGCCGGAGATCGAAACCTGGCCGAACCAATATCCGGGGTACGAAATCGAAATCGTACTGCCGGAGTTCACTTCGGTTTGTCCCAAGACGGGCCTTCCGGATCACGGTGAGCTGACGCTGCGCTACATTCCCGACCAGCTCTGTCTGGAGCTGAAGTCGCTGAAGATGTATATGCTGGCGTATCGCAATCTGGGAATCTTCCAGGAAAACGCGGTGAACCGGTTTTTGCGGGATATCGTAAAGGCGTGCCGGCCTATTGAGGCGACGCTCTCGGGCGAGTTTACGCCGCGCGGCGGTGTCTTCACCAGAATCACCGCCAGCTGGAGCAGGAAAAAGCATGGACGATCCAAAGGGTGAAGAACTCGCGGCGGTGATCGCCGAAATCCGGCGGCGGGCGCGCGCGGGCGTTCCCAACGGTGGGTCTAACGAACCCATCCCGATGCCGGATCTGACGCCGCTGTTGCACGCTCGCGATGCCGCCGAAGCCAAGGTGGCCAGCATCGGGACCGTAAACCCCCGGCCAGGCGGGCTGAAGAATTCCATCGTTCAGATACTGAAGCGCCGCATCGCGCGGGCGCTGGATTGGCACGTACGCGAGCAAGTGGAGTTCAACCGCGGCGTGATGGCATGCGTTCAAGCCACCATGGAAAATTTGAACGAATGCAGACGGGCGCTGTCGCTGCTCTCGGCCAAGCTAAGTCAGGAGGCCTCTCTGCTGCGCGGGGAAGGCGCCGAGCTGCGCGCGGAGGCGCGTGAGTTGAAGGACATCCGGTCCCATTGGTCCGAATGGCATATGGGCTGGGAGCAGAAGCTCGATAGGACGGAAATTCAGTTGTTACGGAGCGTGGCCGAGCTGCAGGCAGCGTTTCATCATCGCTTCGCCGACCAAGCCCGAGCGCAGCATGCCGATTTGGAGCGTTCGATGCTGCGCCTCAACGAGGACATGCAGCAGCGATTCTGGACCGAGCTGGCACGCGCGCGAACCGAATACGAACTGATCATTCATTCCGAGTTGCGGATGGTGCGGCAAAAAGCCTCGCTGGCACGCACCGTGGAGCGCGTTTCCGATAATGCTCCGGTGGAATTCGCGAATATCGACTGGCTCAAGTTCGCGGAAAAGTTTCGCGGGGCCGAAGAGGATATTCGCGCTCGCCAGCAGATGTACGCCACGCGTTTTCGCGAACACGCGCCGGTGCTCGACATCGGTTGCGGGCGCGGTGAAATGATCCAGGTGCTGCAGGAAGCGGGAATCGCGGCGCGGGGCATCGATTCCAATGACGACTCCATCGCGTTGTGCCTGGCCAAGGGACTGGACGCCGAAAAAGCGGATCTGTTCACCTACTTGAGCGATCTGCCCGATGCGTCGCTGGGCGGCGTGATTTGCTAGTCAAGTGGTGGAGCATCTGCCCCCTGGACGATTGCCTGAGATGATCCGGCTGGTGCATGCCAAGCTGCGCTCAGGGGGCCTGCTGGCGTTTGAAACGCCCAATCCGGAGTGTCTCGCGATTTTCGCCACGCACTTCTATATCGATCCGACGCATAGGCATCCCATACCGCCGGTGCTCGCGAGCTTTTATTTGGAAGAAGCAGGTTTCGGACTTGTCGAAATCGAGCGTTTGTCTCCGGCCATTGAAAGCATGCCGTCGCTGGCGGAGTTGCCGGAGGCGTTTCGCAAGCAGTTTTTCGGCAGCTTAGATTACGTCGCGTTTGGAATCAAGTTGGGTTGATAAATGGGCTAGCTGTCCCGAGTGCCTGTCTTTCCACCACGCCAGCGCCTGAACGCAAAACGCCGTCGATACCGGATTCACGAATGGCATCGGCTGGCCTTGCTTACGGCCAAATAGGAATCCACCGGATGCGATTTGATAAGCGGCCGCTTGCTCCGCTTCATAGGCGGCCGAGATTTCGTCCAGCGGCAGTACGCCCTGAGCCTCTCCCACCAGCCGCGCTCGCAGCAATTGCGCGTATACATCAGAGCGCGCGAAAACGGGCGCGATTTCCCGCAACAGGCGAGACACCTGCTCCACTCCATCGCGAAACGCTTGGGCGCATCCAGGACGATCCAGCACCGGGATGAGTCCTTCCAGGAAATACGCGTAAGCATGCAGGCGATCCATGATACGTTGCGGATCCGAATCGGCGGCAAGAAACTCGCGATAATCTTCGAGCGCGGCTTTGAGCGCGGTTTCATACCCGCACCCGAACTCGCGATCGCCGGTGACCTCGAACAACTCTTGCCACGCCATCGCCGATTTCAATTGATAACATCCCGGGCGCGCCGACCAGCGCGGCTCCCACGCGAGCGGACTCTTTTCCGGCAACGCAAGAATCGGATGAAATGTCGGCCCTGCCTGAAAATCAGCCAGCATTGCCCGGCCGGCGGCCAGGGCAATATCGCGGAACGCGGCTTCTCCGGTCACGCGCCAGGCACGCAGCAGGCCGCGCACGATGATGCCGCAATCGAAAAAGTACGCCAGCGCCGGGCCGCCTGCGTCATCGGCCAGCTCGAAAGGAAACGTCCGAGCTTCGCATCCCAGGCCACACGCGTCAGAAAACGCGCCGCGCGAAGCGCAGCATCAAGATATACCCGATCGCCCGTGCGTTCGTGCAAAAAGAGAAACGTGCTCACAGCGTAGCCGGTGATTTCGGTGGAGACGCGGGCGTTTTGGCCGAGGTCGGAGCGATAGTAGCGCGCCACGCCGCCGCTTGATTCTTGAATTCCCGAGTGCAGGAACCAGCGGCCGGCCGCATCGATCAGGGTATCGGTCGGTGGCAAAGAAAGTTATTGTAACATCCGCGCGCCGCGAACCCGCGCGTTACACTGAAAGCGCGGTTTCGACCTGCCTTGCCGAATCAATACGTCATCGGAATCGATCTGGGGACAACCAACTGCGCGCTGGCCTTTGCGCCTCGGGATGGCGACGCGCGCGAGCAGCCTAAAGTTGCGCTCTTCGAAGTGCCGCAGTTGGTGAATCCGGGCGAAGTGCGCGACCAGCCGCTGCTGCCGTCGTTCTTGTATCTGCCTGGGCCAGCCGATTTTCCGGCTGGATCGATCGCTCTGCCGTGGGACGATTCGCCCCAATTCGTCGTCGGGGCGCTGGCGCAGAAGCGCGGCGCCGAGGTGGCCAACCGGCTGGTGGCATCCGCGAAATCGTGGCTCTCGCACGCCGGTGTTGATCGCACCGCGCCGATTCTTCCGATCAACGCCCCCGAAGGCGTCGCCCAAATTTCGCCAGTGGAGGCTTCGCGCCGCTACCTGGACCATCTGCGCGAGGCCTGGGATTCCAAGATGCCGGACGCGCCGTTCACCCAGCAACAAGTGCTGGTGACAGTGCCCGCATCCTTCGACGCGGTGGCGCGCGAGCTTACGCTGAAGGCCGCCGAGCAGGCCGGCTATGAGAACCTGCTGCTGCTCGAAGAACCCCAGGCCGCCTTTTATGCCTGGATCGAGCGGCACCCCGACTGGCGCGAGCGCGTCGCGGTGGGCGATCTGATTCTCGTGGTGGACATCGGCGGCGGCACGACCGATTTCACGCTTGATCGCCGTAACGGAGCAGTCCGGTGAACTGGCGCTGGAACGCGTTGCTGTCGGCGAGCACATTCTGCTAGGCGGCGACAATATCGATCTGGCTCTGGCGCGGCATCTCGAGCAGCAGTTGGCCGCTAAAGGGACCAAGTTGGACTCTATGCAGTTGCACGCGCTCTGGCAGCAATGCCGGCTGGCCAAGGAGCGCCTGCTGGCGGGTCAGGGCAAAAAGCGTGAAGAGCCGGTAACGATTCTCGGGCGGGGCACTGGGCTGGTGGGCGGAACAATTAAGACCAAGCTCGCGGCCGAGGATGTCGAGCGCATTTTGGAGGAAGGATTTTTGCCCGCTGTCTCAAGTCAGGACATGCCGCAGCGGCGCAAAATGGGGCTGGCGGAGATCGGGCTGCCCTATGCGGCCGACCCGGCGATCACTCGCCATTTGGCGCGCTTCTTGCGGCAGCAGGCGGCGCAATCCGAGCATGGATCGGTGCGCCGGGGCCCGAGCGGACTGGCCGCGCCCACGCACGTTTTGTTTAATGGCGGGGTGTTGCGCGCCGACCTTGTACGCAGCCGGATCCTCGACGTTTTGAATGGCTGGCTTGCCGACGAGGGTCTGGGGCCCGCGGCTCCGCTGCTGGGCGAGGATTTGATGCATGCCGTGGCCAGGGGCGCCGCCTATTACGGCCTGGCGCGGGCGGGACATGGAATCCGGATTCGCGGCGGCGTGCCTCGCACGTATTATGTCGGCATCGAGAGTTCCATGCCCGCTGTCCCCGGCATGCGTACTCCCCTGAAGGCGCTCACGGTTGCGCCGTTTGGGATGGAGGAGGGCACTTCTTGCGACTTGCGCGGGCGCGAATTTGGGTTGATCGTCGGAGAGCCGGCCGAGTTTCGCTTCTTTCAGTCCGCTGTGCGCAAGAATGACCCGGCGGGCGCGATGCTCGACGACACCGGCGATGAACTTGAGGAGCTGTCGCCAGTGGAGGTGACGCTGGCCGGGGGCAGCGCCGGAGAGTTCGTGCCAGTGACACTGGAAACCGTGGTCACCGAAACCGGGATGCTGCAGCTTTGGTCAGTGGCGCGCGACGGGCGTCGCTGGAAGCTGGAATTCAACGTGCGAGAGAAGGTAAAGGCGTCCTGAGCGCGTTTAACCTGAACACCCCGGTTGAGCCGCTAGAAACTGGAAACCAGCCCGGTTTTCCAGTCGTCGGTGATTGTTATACTGGGGCGGTACCTTTCTTAAGTCCTATATCATGAAGCATCTTGCACTACTATTTTTAGCCACAGCTGTGGCGTTTCCGGCACAGGCACAGGTGAATTTTCTCACCGGGCAAGCCGCCCGAGAAGTCTTCGGCCAGCCGACTTTTACATTCGAAGGCGGCGGCATTCCGAGTCCCTCCGCCGCTCAATTAGGCGCCGTGGCCGGCGTGGCGTACGCTGACAATACGCTATTCGTGGTGGATTCCAATGCCCATGGACTCCTGTCGCCGAATTACAATCGCGTTCTGATCTATTCGGATATTTCGCGATACGTCTACGCTCCCACTGCCGAGGTTCCCCAGGGCAGCCGTTGCCCCGTGTGTATCGGAGACCCGAACGTGGGTCAGGCCAGCCTGGTGCTGGGCCAGCCGAATTTCACCACCACGGCCAATCCATATACCACTCAGTTCGGCTTCCGCAACCCCACCGGAATCTCTTCCGATGGGCATATCTTGGTGCTAGCCGACACCGACAATAACCGGGTTCTCATCTGGAAGACGATTCCAACCACGATCGATCAACCGGCCGACATCGTGCTCGGGCAATCTGATTTCACGAGCGGGGCGATTGGGCTGGACAGTTCCACGTTTCGCGGTCCGCAAGGCGTCTGGGTACAAGGATCGCAACTGTTCGTGGCCGACACGGACAACAGCCGCGTGTTGATCTGGAATAGCATCCCAACGTCCAACAAGCAGCCCGCCGATCTAGTTCTGGGAGAGCCGAATTTCACCACGGCTCCGCCCGCCACTGCCAGCACGATTCAGCCCACCGCCAGCAACCTGTTCAATCCGATTTCGGTAACGTCCGACGGACAGCGCCTCCTCGTCACCGACCTCGGCAGCAACCGTGTCTTGATTTGGAATTCCATTCCGACGCAAAACGCGCAACCCGCCGACGTGGTGGTGGGCCAGCCCGATATGACCACCGGATTCCAGAACGACGCTCTTCCCAACTGCGTTCAGAACGGCACGGATTCTGAAGGATACCCGACCTATGCCTCCGGTTGCCATCCCTTTTGCCCTTCCGTCGCCACCGACAAGGAGGGCACGCCGCTCTATCCGGTACGCTGCGGGTACACTTTGAGTTTTCCTCGCTTCGCTTTGTCGGACGGACAGCGCTTGTTCATTTCCGACGGCGGCAACGATCGGGTGCTGATCTACGACAGCATTCCAACCACGAACGGGGCGAGATACGATCGGAACCTGGGCCAGGTGGACGAGTTCACCGATCAAGTCAGCAACCCCATCGACACGTTCCGGCCGGACGCCAATATCTTGGAGTCGGCGCCAAACACGCTCCGCACGCCCGCGGGCTCTGGCCTGGGACGGAACCAATCTCTACGTGTCGGATCCCTCCGACCTGCGCGTTGTGGTATTTACCCCGGGATCTTCCAACATTCCGATCACCGGCTATACGAACGCATATAGCCTGTCTTCCGATGCTGATCGGCTCAATCGGTTTAGCTGGCACCATTACGGCCGGCGACACGATAACGATCACTATCGCCTCGCCCGGCGTTACGGCTACCACATGCCCGTCCAATGGTTTGGCGTGCTACACCTACACGGTTGTCAGTTCCGACACGTTGGTTTCGATCACTCAGAATCTCGCGAACCTGATCAACGGGACCGCAAAGGGCGGCACGCCGGACCCGAATGTGATTGCGACCGCCGATATCGTGGGTGGAATTATTTATATCACTGAACTTGACCGCGCGCCTACCTGGCTTGATCGGCAACGATATTGGGTATACGGCCACCGTGGCGGCGGCTTCCAGCACGGGAACCCCGACCGAGGGGGTTACGGCGGCCGGGTCCGATCTTAGCCGGCGGCGCGGCTGCGGCGGAATTGGCGCCCGGCACGCTGGTGAGCATATTCGGGAGCGATCTGGCTGATTCAAAAGCCACCGCGGTTCAGCGCCAGCCGAGCCCGGCCGGCAATTACCCCACAACCTTAAACGGCGTGCAAGTGTACTTTGACGGCATCCGTTCGCCGATCTTGTTCGTGTCGCCTACGCAGATAAACGCTCAGCTTCCCTACGAGGTATGCTGGTTCGAACGGCGTCAGCGCTTTTGTGCGGACGGCGCATAACGACGGCACGGTTACCGCCACCACGGCGATCGGCGTTCCGGTGGTGCAGGAGAACCCGGGAATCCTGGCCGAAGGGGGCGTAGATCCGCGGGCGGCGATTGCCTTTCACACCAGCGGAAATGCGATTGTCGCGGTGGCGTTGGATGGCGCTACTCAGGCGGGCGACGTCGTGACGCTGACCATCGACAGCAACAGCTACAGCTACACCGTCCAGCAACCCGATACCCTGCAAAGTCTTCGCGATGCGCTGATCGCATTGGTGAACGCGAATTCGAACGAGAAACTAACGGCGGCGCCGGCCGGTGAGTTCGACGATATTATCCTGACGGCGAAGGTGGGCGGACCGGCGGGGAACGGCATCCCGGTTTCCGCCTCAACCAGCTCTAACGCCACCGAGGTGGTGGATGTTCTCGACAGCAACGTGACGTGTTGCGCGAATATCGCGGGCTCCCAGATCACCAACGATAATCCAGCGGTACCGGGCGAGGTGATCACCATCTACGTCACGGGTATCGGACAAACCACGCTGGAGGATGGGGTGACGCCCGCCGGCATTACAGGCAAAATCTATCAAGGGCCAGCCTTGAATGTTCCAGTGACCCCGGTGGATAGCGCGCAGGTGGGCGGCACTACCGCGCAAGTATTGACCGCGGGACTGCTGCCGGGCTTTCTGGGCGTTTATCAAGTGCAATTGCAGCTCCTCGATTCGCTGCCGACGAATCTGAAGACGCAGCTGTATATCGCGCAGAACGTATTCACAAGCAACATCGTCACGATTCCGGTGGTGGCCCAGGTGCCGCCGGCCCAGTAAGCGGGCTTTTTATGGCCTTATTCTGCCGGCGTCGAGTAGCGCCCGCGGCGATATTAATGCCCGGTATTTTCGGAGCAGCTCATAAAGGACGACGCCGCCCGCGGTCGCGACATTAAGCGAGTGCTTGCGGCCCAGCATCGGAATGCGGACGTGGGTGTCGCAGAGTGCCAACAGAGGATCGGCCAAGCCGTCGACTTCATGGCCGAACAGGACGCAAACCGGAAAGCGCGGCTGCCAATCGTAAAGGTCGGTGGCGTGAACACTGGTTTCGATGGCGGCGATTTCCGCGCCTTGCTCGCGCAGTTGGCGGATGAGGGCGACGGGTTCCGGGTGATGCTCCCACCGCACGGTTTCCTCGGCGCCGAGGGCGGTCTTCGCCAGGCTCGCGTGCGGCGGCCGGCCGGTGATTCCCGACAAATACAACCGGTCGCATCCGGCGGCGTCGATGGTGCGGAAGAACGCGCCAACGTTATAGAGGCTGCGTACATTGTGCAGCAGCACGGAGACCGGAATCGGGCGAAGGCCTTCATAGGGCGCGGCCACTTGCGTCGCCAGATACGGGATGCGCTCGAGCTCCTCAGTAGATCTCAGATCAGTAGATCTCAAAACAGAAAGCTTGATTTTCGCCGTTCGGCGAAAGCGCGTATTCGCCATTTTCGAGCGGCTCGTCCGCTTCCACGCGGTAGAGATGGCCGGAGACCTGCTTCACGGCCAGGTGCAAAGCATGGATCCGCCCTGCCGCCGCGATGAATTCACCGAGACCTCGCGATTGCCGCCCTTGACGTCCAGGCGATAGAGCTCGAAGCTCTGGGGCGAAAGCTGTTGGGCGTCGATCAGGAAAACCGGCTCAGCCAGGGGCGTGCGCGCCGACGATGATGCGCCCGGCGATGGCGAACTTCGAATCGTCCTTATGATTTTCCTGCCGGGCCTGCGCCACTTCGGTTTCGATGAGATTGGACGCGTGGACCAGGTAAGGGATATCGGGCTTGGGCGGCGTGGGCCCGGTGTATTTTTCGGCGGCGAACAGTTCTGAGAAAAGCGCGCCGGCGATCAGGAACGCAAAGGCGATCTGGTAGCGCATGGTGCTTCTATTTTCCCGCGTTTGCGGTGCTCGGTGCTGAAGCGCTCCAGGCGTCACGAATTTGGGCGACGAATGCTTCCGGGTCGGCGGCTTGATACAGGACCGCCGCGACATCGTCCCTGGACGGCAGCAGCACCAGGCGCTGGCCACCGGTCCGGTATAAACGCACCTTCTGGCCGTTGGCTAAACGGAACCATCCGGACTGATAATGCGAATTCGCGAAACCCATTGGCGCGGCCGGCGGGCCGCCAGTACGGGTCTGCGCCGAGATCGATGACGCGGATTTGGCTGAGCTCGATGGAATCCCGTTTCAAGGTTACCGGGTAGAACCGATCATGGATGGTCAGCGCCGCGGGCGTGAGGGTGTAGCTGGGCGGGCCTGGAGAGTACGACATCAGCGGCTGCGACCAGGCCGATCGCTCCAACCCCGATGGCGACGCCGACGATTGTTGTGAGCGCTCCGGATCGGCGCGGGGCGTCCAATGCCTGCTCCGGATAGCCGAGGCGGGAACCGGCGCCGAAGCGCGAACCGCATTGAGAAATCCCTCCACGTCATCCGGACTGACGAGCGTCGTTTTGGCGCCGGTGATCACGACCACGCTATTTTTCCGATTCGTCACGTACCAGGAGAACTTGCCGAGTTTCGAGGTTCGGAACAGGCCGTAGTAGCCGAAAAGTCCACCGCTGGCCGCAGAGGCGGATGCATGCCGCGGAAGTCGTCCTGGAGTGGCTGCGCCGCAATTCGCGGATGTCGTCCAGCGGGATGCCGACCGGGCCGGCCATGCGCCGACTGTGATGGACCGACCGGCGACGGCGTAGCCGCGCGGCGAATACGCGTAGGACACCAGAATAATGAGCGCAAAGGTGCAGCGACAAGCAGCATGTGGTGCGAGACGACGGCGCCCAGCAGGAATCCCAAACACACGAAGGCCGAAACGATTTTGGTGATCGAGTCGTAAGAAGCCGAGAACGTCATGGCTGTTTCCCGCGCTACTCCCGGATCAGGAGGCTGGTCTTGTCCTCGATGGAGCGGCAAATGCTGTGCAAATCGGTCTCGTCCACCGGCTTGGTGAGCACGTAGCCTTCACTGTTGCGAAACGCGCGGCCGACGTCGCTATTGAAAGCGTCGGTCAGCAAAACGAAACCACCCACGCGCAGCCGCACGCGTTCGCAGAACGCCACCCAGTTCAGCCCGGCAAGCGAACCGCGCAAATTACCATGTCGAAACGCAGCCGCTCGACGATGTCCAGACCTTCTTCGGCGCTGGAAACGGGAACCACGCGATCGCCGCGATTGCCGAGCATTCCACCAATTGCCGCTGGACTTTGTTGTCGGGCTCGACCACCAGAACCGTGAGCTGGCGGATGGCCTCGGACAGTTGCGCAGCGCCCGGGCCGGTCTGCCGGGCTTCGATCACCGGCAATTCGATGTCGAAGCGCGCCTGGCCGGGAGCGGTGCGAACAACGCGAAACTCGCCGCCATGGCTTTCGATGATGCCGCGGCAAACGCCCAGGCCGAGAGCGCCGGAGCCCGCGTGATCGGCGTCGGTGGAGTCGCCTCGCATTGTCGGGCCCGCGCGTGGGATATGAGATTTCCACCAGGACGCGATTGGCGAGCAGGCTGCTCGAGACAGTGATTACTTTGTCGCGCGCCTCGGCGGCGGATTTCTCCGCGTCCACCAGCAGATTGATCAACACCTGTTCGATCTGGCCCGGCGAACCCAGCACGATGGCGCGCTTTACGGCGAGTTGCGACTTGATTTCAACGCCCTTCACCTTCCATTCCGGAGCACGGAACTTAAGCAAGCCCGAAAGGATGGCGTTGAGATCCAGCTGTTCGGCCTGCGACTGTTCCACGTTGCGAAGGACACCAGGCGGCCCACGATCTCGTTGGCGCGGGCGGCTTCGGTGGTGATAGATTCCAGCTCTGGATGCGCGATTCGCCATTTTGCGAGCGCAGCGCGGAGGCCAGCTTGGCGATAGATTGGAGCGGAGAACGAAGCTCATTGGCGACGTCGGAAATCAACTGTCCCGCAGCGGCCAGCTTTCTCGCTGCGGAACAACTGTTCGCGCATGGAATGCTGCTCCTGCAATTTCAGGGCGGTAGCGATCTGGTTGGCCAGATGCTGCATGGCAGCCTGTTCGGCATCGTTGAAATAGTGGAAGTGACGGGTGTGATGGATATCCAGCACGCCCATCAACTCGGCTTGCGCGAACATGGGAACGAACAACACCGAGCGCGGCGATACGGCGGCCTCTTCCCGGCGGAAATGGGGGCTGCGACGCGTATCCGGGACAGCCAGCATGGCATGCTTGCGGAAACAGGCGGCGACGCCGGAGGCCATGGAACTGGCTGGCGCTTCAGGATCAACGACGTCCACGGCGGCACTCGAGGTATGAATGCCCTCCAGCACCCTGCTTCCCCGATTGTGGATGTAAAGGCCGACCCCGGTCGCATTCGAGAGCGCGGTGAGATGCAATGTCAGGCGGCGCAGGATCTCGGTGGAAGAGGTCGCGCCAATCACCTGTTCGCCAAGCGAATTGAGCAGGCGCATTTGACGGCGAAGGTTGGCCATTCGGCGTTCACGGAACCACCAGATCAAAGCCAGGGCGCCGGCCAGAATCAGCGCGGCCAGCAGAATGGGCGGCTGAATCACCCAGCCTCGCTCGACCACGACAATGGAACTCGGGCTGGCGAATTAGAACTTGAAAAAAGCGGTCGTACGGCGGCAGCGTGCAGTATTGGCTGGCGATGCCAGTGACCCGGATGCGATCGCCGATCCGAAAGCCGCTCAACTGCGGACCGGAATCCCGCCGCGACCGGGGCAGGAACACGTGCAGCTCCTGGCTTCTGGCGCCAATCAGGAGCAGGTCACCGCCGCCATTCTGATCCGCGGCCGTCACCATGTTTTCGGTGGACACCAAAACTCCCAGGTAGCGGAAGGATGCCAGGTCGGATGCAGTTACAACGGTTGGGGCGGGCGGCGGCGTGTGGCGCAATCGCTGGAGAGTCTGGGGCACTAGGATGGGCGATCCGGCCCGGTTGGCGATGGTTCCTTGAGCTTCCACCCAATCGCCCGGTTCCAGGCCTTGCAACTGGCTGGCCGAAGGTTTAAGCAAGATTCCATAGCGCCCTTCGTCTTGGATGGGGAGGTAGTAAGCATCGGTGACCCAGATGGGCCGAGTGGAGACTTGGCCGGTGACGATGGCCTGCTGGCCGTCATAGGCCGGCACAAAGTCGCGTCCCACGCGCGATTCGGCTTGCTGCAGCGTGAGTTTGGTTGGCGGAGAGGCCGCTAATAGCAGGCAGGGGACGGCCAGGACCAATGCAAAGAGACTGGTGAACCGCCGGGTGACCATCATCATCGCCCTAACCCATTTGTCCACACTAAATAGATCGGCTGAAATCACCGGAACTCCAACGCGGTCAAGGTGTTTGGAGCATCGCGCTGCACGGTGAAATTGAACTTTTGTTCTTAACGGGATCATAGCATAGCCGGGCGGGAGTAACGCTTCTCAGCTAGGCCTGCAAGATTAGGGTATCTTGGCTAAACGGAAGAAACCGATGCCAGCGAAATTCGAACCCGCGATCGTCAGCCAATCGATGCCCCGCACGTCCCTGGCTGTGCGTTGGTCCGGGATCGGCCTGGGCGCGGCAAGCTGGGTAAGCGCGGCTTTTTTCGGGATGTATACTCTTTCTTTTTACTTCGGTGCGATTCCCTACGGGCGCATGGACCAATGGAACATTTTTGTCCCAGGTTTGTACGACCAACGCAATCTCGCAGCCCTGGTGACGATCGCCGCTCATTTCGCGACAGGCGCCATCGTCCTGATTCTGGGTCCGGTACAATTCATCGGCGGATTGCGCAGGCGCTGGCCCTGGATCCATCGCTGGCTGGGGCGAACCTATGTGTTCACTGCCGCCGTGGCCGGGCTGGGCGGGTTGGGCTTCATCTTCACCAAAGGAACGATAGGCGGTGCTCCGATGAATATCGGATTCGGGCTGTACGGAGTGCTCGTGATTCTCGCGGCGGTCAAAACCTATTGGAATGCGCGCAGCCGCCGCTGGGACGAGCATCGGGCTTGGGCCATTCGCCTCTTCGCGCTGGCGATTGGTTCCTGGCTCTACCGGATGGAATACGGATTCTGGCTCAATGCCTTGGCCCCAGCTCCCATTGGTCACCTGGCGAACTACCGAGGACCGTTAGACGTCGTGATGTCCTTCTTCTTTTATCTGCCGAACCTGGCTGTGGCGGAACTGTTCCTCCGCGCCGGCAGAATGCTATCCCACCTTGCCTTTCGTATCTCGACGGTGATCGTTTTGAACGCGGTTAATCTCGTCGTGATCGTTGGGACTTACAATATCGTGCACGATTATTGGGGGTCGGCGATTATGCGCTTCCTGCTGGGGCGAGCCGGCTGATCATCGCTACCCCGCGGCTGGGGCGGGCTCGACAACGCGCGCGCGAGCCCGCTCAAAGAACAACATCGCCGTCCAGCCCAGAAGGGCGATGAAGACGCCGATGGCGCCGCCGTAAAATCGCAGTGGCTGGATATGGAGGGTGTCGAGCCAGATGCGGAAGCCGCCGTAGATCACACCATAAAGACCGAAGTAGAAGCCGACGGGATGCGGACGGCGGTCGATAATTGGGAAAGCGATCACCACCAGGATCAGGAACAGAAACTCGATGAGCCCGAGATCGTAACGCGGCCCTTCTGGAAATTTCACGGCGATCCAGCTGGTGGAAGCGAGGCCGCGGTGATCATGTGCCAGCGTACATCCCAGGCGGCCGATCAGCCATGCGAACGGCAACGCATAAGCGATAATATCCAACCGCCGCATCGTCTCAAAAAAGGAGAGATGGTGGAAGCTGCGCCATAGGAGTCCACCCAGGATGCCACCGATGATACCGCCGATGGACCTAAAGCCAAGGTTGACCCGGAAGGCGTGCTCCGGATTCATGAAGAAATCGGGATAATTGTCGAGAACGATCTTCGACACAACTGCCCCGGCCAGAGCGCACAGATAGACGAAAGCGCAGAACTGGAACATCTCCTGGGCGGGAATTCCGCGCCGGTGAGCCCGGAGCAGAATGATTCGGCCGCCCACCAGAACCGCGACCGCGGCCAGCGCACCGAAGGCGTGGATGCTCAACGGACCGAGGTGGAGCACCGGTTGTGGATAATACGGAAGCATGCTTAATGGACGAACGCGATGCCGTTGACTGTGCCGCCCACGTTGGTCGTCTTCACGCCGTTTTGCACCAAATCGACCACCGAAACGGTACCGTCACCGTAGTTGTTCACAACCAGCCATTGGTCGCCAGAAGACATCCCAATATCGGTGGGCATAGCTCCGACAGTGTACGTGTTCAAGATCTGGAATGATGCCGTACTGACCGCCACAACCTGACCGGGCGACTTCGAGCTGCTGGTGAGATACGCGGTAGTGCCGGTAGAGTTGAAGGCGATATCGGTGACATTTTGAATGTTCATGCGGTACGCCGGGGTCTGAGAAAATGTGTCGACAACGTCGGTCTCCAACACCAAAGGCGAACCAATCCAAAGCTGCGACCCGTCCGGCGTCAATGTGAGTCCGGAGGGATACGACAACGAGATTGGGATGGTTGCGGTAATCGTTTGGGACGCAATATTCATCACCAGGATCTGGCCAGGGGCTGTGAAATTGCCGAGGTAAGCCGTGGCGCCGTCCGGGGAAATCGCCAGCCCATTCGGTGTGACGCCGAAAGGCATCATGACCGTATTGATGATCTGGTAGTTACTGAGATTAATCAAAGTGACCGCGCCGCCGCTTCCAGAGAGCGGGCCGAAGCTGGTGACCACCGCCGTGGATCCATTCGGAGTTACCACTACTTGCAGCGGATTTGTGAAGACCGGAATCACCTTCACGGCAGCGAACGGGCAGGTTGTAAAGACGCTGACCGTACTCTCGTTATGATTGGTTCGAACCACGTTGGGGTAGGTGGATTGGCACGCCGGTGGCGTGGCCGGCGGAGGGACGTCCGGAGTAAAGGGCAAATCGCGAAACTGTCGCGGAACATAGGCCGCCGTCGGAGCGCCCGTTTGGTGAGGCCGTGCTAACTCTGATGGGCCGCTTGGAAAAGGTTGGATTTTTAGGGAGTTTTTATACTTCGGCGAACTCTTATCGCCGCTACAGTCCCAATCCGCCGGGTTGAAATCGCCGATCATGCTCCGCGACACGATAACGGGGACGATGCTGTTGTAAGTCATCAGTGTCGGTGTGTTGCCAATGCAAGTGACCCAACTATCCTGAGCGCCAGCCTTCGCGGCGTCATTAGGATCGCACGAGCAGGCCTCCAGAACGATCCAGCCCAGGCTTAGCGCGACGCCCGCGCACATCAGTTTGGTGGTCGTGCTGAGCCGGATCATTGCAGCACCACAGTCTTGCCGTCGATCAGGTACGAAGCCGCCGCGCCATCGTTGAGCCCTGTCACTTTCAACTTTTTAACGCTTGGGCCCTGAGCAGTGATGATATAGATTACGTCCTTCGATAGGAGGGGATTCGGACGGGTGGCTGGGAGGTTTGAGAGCATGTCGGCCGGAACGGTGAAGCTGGCTGCGCCGGGCGGCACGACACAGACGAAAACAGCGCTGGAGTTGGTGGGTAAATCTTCGCCCACGCCGACAATGAACACCAGGTCACCACTGCTGCCGCCGCTCCAGGCGAGAGGCAGAGACTGAGCTCGGTTGACGGTAACCAGCTGCGTTTGATTGGTCCAGGTCAAGGGCTGAGGGATGGTGAAGGATTGCATGAAGGCTCCGACATCCGCTCCGCCGAATCCGGTGACCGAATAAGAGCCGGGATTCAAATACAACGTATCCGAAAGAATATTATCAGTGATCTGACCTCCCAGATAGCCAGCTCTTACGGGACCCACAAACGTGTTGGACAGCATGCGCGTTCCGTCGGGCCCGGCGAGGAGGAATGGAGGCCCGAGATTGAGCGACGTGGCCGGGGGCAGCGAACCCGGGAGGGAATTGCCGTTCATCAAATCGCCTTGTTCCGTGTACGAGGTGCACGTTCCCGGCGGCGGAAGGGTTAACGCGGGATTGAACGGGAACGTGGCGGCTGAGAGCGTGAAACCAAACGAGAGATGGTAGTCCGCGACCACGTTGACTGGCGTATATACACCCACGTCTTCGTAAGTGTTCGCTCTGGCCACAAGGGCTGCGCCCAGCTTGCCGCCACTGAGGAAAGAGGAGCTGACGATGGGAAGTGTGGGATTGGTGCAGGCACCGCCCTTCGTACTGATCGCCATGCTGACGAAATTGCTGACCACTGATCCGGCGGTTTTCACGTACACCGGCACCCAGCAACCCAGCGGGGCATTGGCGGGGACGTTAAACACGATCTGATCTTGTCCGGCGCAGCAGGGACTGCGCCCGCTGTATAGGACTTGGGCGGCTACTCCTCCCACAAACACCTGCACCTGTGTCGGCAGGTTGCCGACCGGTGGCGGCTCGTTGTCCGGTTCCGTGATCGGCCCGAGGCCCGTTCCATACAACGTGACCGCCTGCCCGGGTTTGGCGCTGACTTTGGGGGTATTGGTGGGCTGGCTACTGGCCGACACAAGGTTTTGGATGGCCCCGGGTCCTATTCCGGTTCCGAGCGCGGTGAAAATTCCCAGGGCATTATTGGCGATCTGAACCGGCGACAAATTGCTGCGCGCATTATTGAAGATCACCTGAAGCGACGCCGTGCCGAGAGGGGCATTGGACGGCATGATGGCATTGATCTGGGTTGCACTCACGTACAGAGGAATGGCGCTAACCATTGTGGTTCCCTGGATCACATTGAGTGACACGCCAGCCAGTGTTGTTTGGAGAGGAAACGCCTTTGGGCCGGCAGCCGTGGATGGCCCAAGGTCAGCTCCGAATACGGTGAAGATCGAGCCTTGCGCGATGCCGCCCGCGGGAATGCCAGCCGGCAGATAGCTTGCCGCATTGTAGATGGACCGGTTATAGATCAGCGGGTTTTGGGCCAAGGCGGCGGTTACGAAACTGCAAACCAGCGCCGTGCGCAACACGAAACGGAGAGTCAGAATTTGCCGAGTAAAGCGAGAAGCAAAATCACCTCGCAGCAAGGCTTGATTAGGCATGCCACCTCCGCAGAGTCGACCATTATAACTCCGGTTCCGTCTCTCGCGTTAAACCACGAAATCGAAGCGTGACAAGTTGAGGGCGGTGAAGCAGCGCTGCCGCCATTTGACCCGCATGCTAGCATGAGAGGTTGTCAGGCTCCGGGCTTCGTGCAACGGATGGCTGTGAACCCCGCCAGGTCCGGAAGGAAGCAACGGTAACGGTTTAATCCGTGTGCCGCGGATCACCCGGGGTCTGGCATACCCTTTGGGTCCGGCATACACCCGCTCATTTTTCCATGTATCAAGTCATCGCCAGAAAATACAGGCCGCAAGCATTTGCGGAACTGATCGGCCAGGAGCACGTCCGAACCACGCTCGAGAATGCCATCGCGCAGCAGCGCATCGCTCACGGTTACATCTTTTCGGGACAGCGCGGGACGGGCAAGACCACGGTGGCGCGCATTATGGCTCGCTGCCTGAACTGCATCCAAGGTCCGACCGCGACGCCTTGCGGTGTGTGCGCGAGCTGCCTCGAAATCGCCGGCGGAAATTCGCCCGATGTGATCGAGATCGACGCGGCGTCCAATCGCGGCATCAACGAAATGCGCGAGCTGCGCGAGAACGTGCGCTACCGGCCGGCGCGCGATCGCTACAAGGTCTTTATCGTCGATGAAGCGCATCAGATCACCAGCGAAGCCTTCAACGCGCTGTTGAAGACGCTGGAGGAACCGCCCGAGTGGGCGGTGTTCATCCTGTGCACCACCGAAGCACACAAGATTCCGACTACTATTGCATCGCGCTGCCAGCAGTTCAGCTTCCGGTCCGTGGATTTCACCGAAGTGGTGAAGCGGATGGAGGAGATCTGCGAGAAGGAAGGCATCCAGGCGGATCCGGAAGTTCTTAGCGTGCTGGCGCAGGCCGGTGAAGGCAGTGTTCGCGATTCATTGTCGGCGCTGGATCAGGCCATTGCGTGCTGCGGCCTGAAGCTGGACGCAGTGGAAGTGCGCGGGATGCTCGGTCTGTTCTCGCTCGATTCGTTGGGCGAAGTGACGCAGGCTCTGGCCGCCGAAGATTCCCGGCGGATGCTGGATTTGGTGCTGGAACTGGAGCGCAACGGGCGCAGCCTGCAACATTTTTGCCGGGAGCTTGCCCGCTACTTCCGGAATTTGTTAGTGGTGAAGGTGGCGGGAGCCAATACACGATTGATTGCGGCGTCCGGGCCAGAACAGGAGCGGCTGGCGGAAGTGGCGCGCGGTTTTTCCGAGGAGGATTTGACGCGGTACTTGCAGCTCACCCTGGACCTGTTCAAGGATCTGCAAGCTTCTTTGCAGCCTCGGCTGCATCTGGAAATTGGACTGCTGCGATTGATCCAGGCCGGGAAGCTCCAGCCGATCGAAGAAGCGTTGGCGGATCTGGGCGGAAGCGGCGGTTCCGGTCCCGCTCCCAAACGAAAGGTTGCTCCATCGGCGCCACCAGCCGCGGCCAATCCCCAATCCCTAACCCCGAATCCCGCCGTCGCCGGCCCCTGGCGCGACCGGTTGCACAGCGCGCTGCTCGAAGCAGGGATGCAGTTCACCGCCGACGCGGTGGAGCACTCCGAGGTGACGGAAGCCAACGGCGAGCTGCAATTCGTAACGCCTGAGGAATTCGGCATCGCGATGAACGAAAAGGATATTCTGAAGATCGTGCAAAAGATTGCCGGCCGGCCCATGCGGATCAAGATCGCGCTGGGAAAGCCGGGAGCAGTGGACGCCCCGACGGGCCGTCCCAAACAAGACAAGCCGAAGGACGACGTATCGGAGCGCGCGCTGGCGCATCCTGAAGTGCGGAAATTTCAAGAGCTGTTCCCCGACGCGCAGGTTCGCGTGGTGCGAAATCTCAAGGAGTAGGAACTTATGAACCCCGCAAAAATGCAGGCCATGATGAAGAAGGCCGAGCAGATGCAGAAGAAGATGCAGGAAGAGATCGCGCTGATTCGCGTGGACGCGTCGGCCGGCGGCGGCATGGTGACGGTGCATATGGACGGCAAGAAGAATGTGACGGCCGTCAAGATCGATCCCGAGGTGGCCGGGGACGTGGAGATGCTGCAGGACATGGTGATGGCCGCATTCAACGAAGCTTCCAAGAAAGTGGACGACGCGACGCAGGAGAAAATGGGCGGGCTTCTGGGTGGCTTAGGTTTGCCGCCGGGGATGTTTTAGCCGCGGTCTTCTTGAGACACGACGATGCCGGATTTTGCCGAACCGCTCGCGCGTCTGATTCAGGAGTTCAAGCGACTGCCTGGCATCGGCCAAAAGTCGGCGCAACGTTTAGCTTTTCATGTATTGCGCAGCCAGCGCGAAGAAGCCGAGCGGCTGGCGCAGGCGCTCGTGGACGTGAAAGACAAGCTCGGCATTTGCACCGTCTGCAACAACATCAGCGATGGCGAGCTGTGTAACTATTGCCGCGATCCGCATCGCGATCATTCGGTGATTTGCGTGGTGGAGGAGCCGCATAATGTGCTGCCGATCGAGACCACGCGCCAGTTCGCTGGCGTCTACCATGTGCTGCACGGCGCGATTTCGCCGCTGCGTGGCATCGGACCGGAGCAATTGCGAATCGCGAATCTGGTGCAGCGCATGCAGTCGGAAGAGATCAAGGAGCTGATCGTCGCCACCAATCCGACGGTGGAAGGCGAAGCGACGGCGGCGTATCTTGCGCGGCTGATGAAGCCGCTGGGCGTGAAGGTGTCGCGGATCGCGATGGGGATCCCGGTGGGAAGCGATTTGGAATTCGCGGACGAAGTGACGATGGGGAAGTCGCTGGAGAACCGGCGGGAGATGTAGCTATCGCACGTGGTTGATACGTGCTAACTACCGCACGAGGCCGGCCAGCGGACTGCTTGCGCTGGCGTACAGCTTCTTCGGCATGCGCCCCGCCAGATGCGCCAGGCGGCCGGCCTGCACCGCCAGCTTCATGGCTTCCGCCATCTTCTCGGAATCTTCCGCCTCGGCGATGGCGGTGTTCATCAACACGCCTTCAAAGCCAAGTTCCATGGCGATGGCCGCGTCCGACGCCGTGCCGACGCCGGCGTCCAAGATCAGCGGCACCTCGCTGATGGTCTCGCGCAGAATCCGCAGATTGGTGGTGTTCTGGATGCCGAGGCCAGATCCGATGGGCGCGCCCAATGGCATCACCGCGGCGGCGCCCGCGTCAATCAGCTTGCGCGCGTTCACCAGATCGTCGTTGGTATAAGGCAGGACGACGAAACCCTCGCCGGCCAGCACGCGTGTAGCTTCGATCAAGCCCTGGTTATCGGGGAACAGCGTTTTCTGATCGCCGATCACTTCCAGCTTCACCCAATTCGAAAGCCCGACCTCGCGCCCCAGCCGCGCGGTGCGGATGGCTTCGTCGGCGTTGTAGCAGCCGGCTGTGTTCGGAAGGATGAACATTTTGGAGCGGTCGATGTAATCGATGAGCGACTCTTTCGACTTATCGGTGAGATTCACGCGCCGCACCGCAACCGTCACCACTTCGGCGCCGGATGCCTGATGGCAGCGCGCCATTTCCTGAAAGCTTCGGTATTTGCCGGTGCCGACGAACAAACGCGAATGAAACTCGCGATCCGCGATGCGAAGTACGTCCGACATGCTGCCCTCATTCTATCGCACGGGTCGGGGCTCGGAACGTATCAGACGCCGCAAACGATCCCGCCAGGAATAGCGCAGGATGCCGCGCCGGTTCATTGCCTGGTGCTGCCAGCCATCCGGTCCGAGATCGCATTCCCGAATCTTCCGGAAGAAGGCTGTGCGCACGGCCACTTCTTCCAATTCCATGGACGATTCCAGGCGCATGAATCGGACCAGTTCGTAAACCGATGCGATCTGGATGTCGTCCAGCACCATCCAGCCGCCCGCTCTGATCTGCGGGAACAGATAAGCAAACTCCAGCTGCGGAAGTGGATAGGCATGCGGCCCATCCAGCAGCGCCAAATCCAAGCGATTCTCAAAGCGATGCAGCGGAAGCGTGCGCCTGGTTTCGCCTTCGACGAAGACCACGGTGTCCGCGCGGAAGCCGGAATACTGGCGAAGCCCGGTGATAGTCCGCTCCGCGCCCTCGATCGCGAAAGCGGTGTGATGTTTACTAATGTGAGATAAAACAATGGTGCTTCCGCCGCAGCCGGTCTCAGCGGAAAACTGAAAGGGTCCACGTTTCGCCAGAGCTTCCAGGGCCGGCGGGGCCATGGCGTCCCAAGGATGAAATTGAAGCGCACGAGCGATCAGTCCCTGGTCGGACATATCTGGAGGATCTTCTCCCGTCTACTTGCCCACCAGATGCTCGGGCTTGTTGTTCTCGCAGACGTACTCCATCAGTTCTTCCTGCGGTGTCAGGTCGAGTTTCACATTCATGTGGAATGGCTTCACAAAGGTCCCTGGATCCTCGTACGTCACCACCAAATCCATATGGCCGAAATTCACGCGCCGGTAGCGCTCAGTCATGTGCAGCATCTCGGTGTGGGGAATGGGACCTCCACCGATGCCTCCCAGCCAGCTTCGATCGTTAAAACCGACCGTGTCCACCACCAGAACGTCCCCATCCCACTTGCCGAGAGAATGTCCCATCCAGGTTGGATCCCAATTGGACGGGTGCCCGCGTCTATCCAGAAAAACCTGACGAAACCCGGGGTAGTCTTCGAACAGGATCACCACTAGCGAATCAGTCTGCACAAACTTGGTGATGAAGGGCGACGAGGCACCAGGCACGGGCGGCGGGCCCGGAAGGCAGCGGTTATGAGGAGCGTCTTTTCCGTAGTTCTCTTGACGCTGTTTGACCAGCGCGGCGGCCCAAGGCAATAGCTCGGGCGTTTCGGGATACGGGTCATCGATTTCGACCCATACACCCGATAGGTCGGGCTTTCCGGCAGCGGTGCGGGGCACGGGTTGGGACGGGATTCTCGCTCGCTTCCGCATCACATTCGCGAGCCGGTTGGGATCGTCTCCCAGGGTGGTCCCGTTCACAGTCTCCGCGAGCCGAATATTCAGTTGTTCGGTTTTGCCTGCCTCTAGCGTGATGTCTCTTGAAATCTGTTTATATGCGCAGCACGGCATCACCAGCGAGAACACGTAGGTACCAGCAGCCAGGCCAGTGAGCGTATAGCTGCCGTCGGCCTTGCTGCTGGTCCGAGCCAGGGCGCCGGTGGTCTTGTTCCTTAACTGGATGGGCGCTTCGGCCACAGTGGCGTCGCTGGGGTTCGTTATCGTGCCGGTAAGTGAGCTGGGTTCGTTTTGCGCGAACACGGATCCGATGAACGCCAGTGAGGAGACTGCGAGTAGGAGCCGGGGCATCGTAGTACCTCCGCCGAAGGGATCAACTTCAAAATGCGCGCTACATCGCGCATGACGAGCGTAGCACGCCAATCTTCTAGGGGGCTTCGGAGCGGTTTCCTAAGTAGAACCCTTCGCTTCAAGTAAGCGCTTGTGGACTAGTTGTACCCCCCTTATTGGTCGATACAATCGCTTGCGGCAGTGACTGCCCAGGAGCAATGGCTTGTACCTAGCTCAACTCTTTCGCGCCAATCCGCTGATGGCGCTCGCCTTATTGATTTGCCTAGCCACCATACTGTGGTGCATCCTACTAATCCGGCGGCAACGCGGCACCGTCGACAGGGTCCTTACGGCTCTGCTCGGCCTCATCGCGATCTACGAATCGCTGCGGATTTTGAAGGACTCCGGGTTCGCCATGTTCGCGCACCTCCACATGCTGGAAGGCTGGGTGGATTTCATCAGCGCCTGTTTATACTTGTTGGCGGCATTGATTCTGAAAACGTCCGGCACGGATCGCGCAGCCACCAAGGTTCATCTGCGGCTGATGGAAGCCGGCGAACAGCCCAGGGATCTGTCCAACGCGGCGATCGCTTCCATGGCGGAGATGCACCACCCGCTGGTAGACGCTTCGCCGCTCGCTATGTTCGCGATCGACCTGCAGGGCGCCGTCACCTATTGCAACCCGGCTGCGGAAATGCTGACCGGCTGGACTCGCAGCGAACTGGTGGGACGTCAACTTCCGTTCGATCCCCGCGGACCCCTCCAAGGCAAGAACGGACGCTCGATTGAATGCGCCGTTTGGACGGCTCCCATTCGCACACTCCAGGGACCGCCGCGCGGTAAGGTGATCGTCGCCGCGGGAAGCATCGCGTTGCGCGACGCCGGCCTGAAGTGGTCCTCAACATCCGCAACGCCCGCGATTGCTGTGCGGCGCTAATCAACCCTCGGTCTACAATTAGGAAGCAATGGGTGCACGAGCAACTGGAATACGTCGCGCCGTAGCCTCCGACGTTCCCGGCGTTCGAACGTTGATGCAGTCGGTCGCAAGTTTCTGGCAGCCGTGGTGGTCGGACTGAGACCGTGGCCGATGCTATACAGTCCGCGAACGGGCTGGCCTTCGTTTGGGAAAACGACTCTCGGATTCTCGGTTTCGTCTGCGCTCACGATCTTGGGTTCCGAGCCTACCTGAGTGAGTTGGTTGTCGATATCAGTGTCCGTCAGCACGGTATCGGAACCCGTTTGATGGAGTCCGTGGAGCGAGCTCTCCAGGATCGGCATCAGCAGATTCTAATCGCCGACGTTTGGCACGATGCGGAACCATTCTATCGATCGCTTGGTTGGACGCCTCCCGACGCGTTGCTCCTCAGGAAACGATTGAGCGCTCAAGATTGACAGGAATCGCGCTTCGTTTTGCTAAGATACCCTATTGCGGAAAATCCTGAGGAAGGAGAAGGATGAGTAAGGAAGATAGCATTGAAGTTACTGGAACCGTCGTTGAAAAATTTCCGAGCGGCCTTTTCAGCGTGCAGTTGGATCAGGACCGCACCGTTTTGGCGCATTTGGCCGGCAAGTTGCGCCGCAATCGCATCCGCGTATTGGCCGGCGATCGAGTCACCCTGGAGCTTTCTCCCTACGATTTAACCAAGGGACGAATCACCTACCGGCACAAGTAGGCGTTCCCACTCAGCGCCCCTGCCGATGCACAAGATCCTATTGATCTTCGGTACCCGGCCAGAGGCGATCAAGCTCTGCCCGGTGATTCGCGGCCTGCGCGAACATCCCAGCAAATTCGATGTGAAGGTATGCGTCACGGCGCAGCATCGCGAGATGCTCGATCAGGTGCTGGAGGCTTTTCAAGTCAGGCCGGATTACGACCTGGACCTGATGCTGCCGGGCCAGACGCTGTTTCAATCCACTTCGCGGATTTTGGCGGGCCTGGAGCCGGTGCTGCGCGCGGAAATCCCCGGCATGGTGATGGTGCAGGGCGACACAACCACGACGTTGTGCGGAGCCCTGGCCTCGTTCTATTCAGGCATCCCGGTGGCTCACGTGGAAGCGGGACTGCGCACACATGACATGCGGCAGCCGTTTCCCGAAGAGATGAATCGGGTGCTGGCGTCGCATCTGACGGCGTTGCATTTCGCGGCGACGGAATTGGCTGCCCAGAACCTACGCGACGAAGGCGTCGCTGCCGATTCGATTCACGTCACGGGAAATACCGGAATCGACTCCGTGCTGTTTGTGCGTGAGGCTTTAGAGCAAGGCACCCTGCGCGGCCGCGAGTGGCCCGAGTTGGATGCTTCGAAGAAACTCATCGTCGTGACGGCGCATCGCCGGGAAAGTTTCGGCGACGGATTCGCGCGCATCTGCCGCGCGCTGGCCAGGATCGCCGATCGCGGCGACGTGCAATTGGTGTATCCGGTGCATCCGAATCCGAACGTTCAGGATCCGGTCCAGCGCTACCTGGCTTCGCATCCCAACGTGAATCTAATTGCGCCGCTGAGCTACGTGCCGTTTGTCGACTTGATGCGCCGCGCGTATTTGTTAATCACCGATTCAGGCGGCATTCAAGAAGAAGGTCCGTCGCTTGGAAAGCCGATTCTGGTGCTCCGCGAGAAAACCGAACGGCCAGAAGCCGTGACGGCGGGCACCGTAAGAGTGGTTGGAACCGATGCAGACCGCATCGTGCGCGAGGCGACGGCTTTGTTGGACGACCGCCGCGCCTATGACCAGATGTCGCGCGTTCACAACCCTTACGGGGATGGCCGCGCGAGTGCTCGCATTGCAGGTCTAATTCACTCATTCCTCACCGCAAACTCTTGAGCGAAAAGCTCTCGAAATAGGCGAATTGCAACGGGAAAAGCGGCTCTTGGAGCAATTTTGGCTCCATAATGATGCGAGGATTCATTTATTTCTATGCGCTCGCCGGCCGGCACCAATCGTATAAGCGATACGGCCGTGGCATTGTCGCGAAGATTGGTCGGGCAGCCGGCGGCGATCGCGGCCGTTGTACCGTTCGTGGAAATGTATCGCGCTCGGCTGACACCCGAGGGAAAGCCGGCGGGTGTGTTTTTGTTGCTAGGTCCAACCGGGACGGGCAAAACAAAGACCGTGGAAGCGCTCGCCGATGTGCTGCACGGCAGTCCCAAGAAGCTGCTTAAGGTGGACTGCGGCGAGTACCAGATGGAGCACGAAGTGGCGAAGCTGTTGGGCGCGCCTCCGGGATATTTGGGCCATCGGGAGACGCAGCCTTTGCTGACCCAGCAAAAACTGAGCGCCGCGGCGAGCGAATCGTGCGACCTTTCGATTGTCCTGTTCGATGAGATCGAGAAGGCGGCGCCGACGCTGATGCGGCTGCTGCTGGGGGTGTTGGACAAAGGCACTCTACGGCTGGGCGACAGCACCCTGGTGAATTTCGAAAAGAGCATGATCTTCCTGACCAGCAATCTCGGCGCGCGCGATATGAGCCACGAGCTGCGGCCGGAGTTTGGCTTTGAGTCCGTCGTTCCTCGCGCGAATCGCGATGGCAAGCTGGATCGAATCGGCAGAGCGGCGATGCGCAAGAATTTCTCGCCCGAATTTATCAATCGGATCGATGCAGTGGTTACGTATCAGCCGCTGGATTCCGAGGCCCTGGCGGCGATCCTCGGTCAGCAAATCGAGAGCTTGCAGACGCACATCGACCGGCGGCTGGGAGAACAGGCGTTCCAAATCGAAGTGCCGGCGCGATCGCGCAAGTTCCTGCTGGAGCGCGGCACCAGCGCCGAATATGGCGCGCGTGAGCTGAAGCGCACGGTGCATAGTTATCTCATCCAGCCGCTGGCGTTGTTGGTGGCGGGCGGCGAGATACAGGCCGGCGCGCACGTGCGGGCGGAGCTGGGGTCGTGCAAAAGAAAGCTGGTCCTGCGCAGTTTGGTGCACCTGGTCTCTGCTTGAGAAGACGGTAAACTGAGGGAAGATGGCGATGCATCGTCACCGGATCGCGGCATTTCTCAGCGGTTGCCTGATTCTCGGCAGCCTGTTCATGATTTTCGTGGCGACCCAGAACTTCCAGACCGTGGATCGCGTGCTGGCAACGCCTCCGCCCGAAGCCGCGCAAATGTTTCAGACCCTGGGCCCCGACAACTCGCGGCTCTTGCTCCGTTACCTGGCGGGCGAAGAGAACCGGCTCTTTTTCGTCACCTGGGAGCTGGCCGAGATCGGATTGGGGTTTGCGCTGACGGCGATTCTCCTGCTCGCCATCCGCAGCGGGCTGCTGGCGGGCCTGGCCGGAGGGTTGGTGATCATCACGCTATTCCAACACTTCAGCGTGACGCCGGGAATGATTTCGCTGGGCCGATTGATTGACTTCGGTGGCAGCGCCGGATCGGCAGCCTATACCCAATTTTGGCGGCTGCACGGGCTGTATGGAGTGCTCGAAGTAGTGAAGCTGTTGATGGTGATCGTGGTGGCGGGGTTCCTGTTGCTGGGTAAACGCAAGGCCCCGGCAGATGGTGAGGACGCTACGTCAGAACCCCGCGCGACCGCAGCGCTTCATCGATAATCGCGATCAGGTCCTCGCGCGTGAGCTGCGGCTTCTCCCGCACCCCTTCCACGTCTTCTGCGACCACCGGCCGGCCGGGCTCCATGCGGGCGTGCGACTTCACGCCATAACGCTCGCGCGAATCGAACAACTTCGCCACTTCGTGACGGGGCAGCACCTGGGGACCGCCCAGCAGCTCGGCAACTAAAGTTACGCGCGCGAAATGCTCCACGGTCTCCATCTTGAAGAACGCCTTGTACAGATCTTCGCCGTAGCAGACCGAGCCGTGATTGGCCAGCAGAATGGCGTCGTATTTCGGGATGTACGGCAGCATGCCCGCCGCGAGAGCCGGAGTGCCAGGCAGTCCGTATTCGGCCAGCGGCACGCATCCCAGGCTGACGATCACCTCGGGCAGCAGGGCTAAGTTGAGCGGCCTTCCCGCGACTGCGAATCCGGTTGCCGCCGGCGGATGCGCGTGCACCACGGCCGAGACGTCGGGCCGCATTTCGTAGATTGTGAGATGCATCGCGATCTCGGTGGTCCGCTCGCGCGCGCCGTCGATCTTGTTGCCATTGAGATCGCAGACGATGATGTCGCCAGGAGTCATCATGCCCTTGCTGACGCCGGTGCAGGTGCACAGAATGCGGTGGTCGTCCAGGCGCACACTGATATTTCCGTCGTTGGCCGCCACCCACCCTTTCTGATAGATCAGCTTGCCGACGTCGAGGATATCTTGGCGATGCTGCTGCTCGGTCTTGACCATCCCAGGATTCAATTGTAATCAATCGAATGGTAGCGCGAGGCATACCGCGCGAAAACGGCCGCGGAACACCGCACTGTACAATGGGTCCAGTGGACAACAGGCGGATGTGCCCGAATTGCCGGGCGTTTGTGACGACCAGTGACAAGATGTGCCCATATTGCCAGGCTCCCATGGGCCCGCGCGCGGTGGAGCGGCGCAATCCAGGCGAAATTCTGGGCGGCCTCATTCCGCACGCCCGTTTCACCACCATGATGATACTGCTCATCAACACGGCGCTGTTCATCGCCGAGTATCTCAGCCCGCAGTCGGGAATCAACGAGGCCGGACAGAGCGTTCCATCCGTGCTGATGCAGGGACAATGGTGGCGCCTGATCACCGCGGGCTTTCTGCACAGCGGCATTTTGCACATTCTGATGAATTCTTGGGTCTTGTTCGATCTTGGCGCGGAAGTGGAAACGCTGTACGGCACCAGCCGACTGATTGTCTTCTATTTCGTCTCGACTGTGACAGGTTTTTCGGCCAGCTCTCACATCGGAGGCCATTTCTCGGTGGGATCGTCGGCCGGCATCTTCGGACTGATCGGCGCCATGCTGGCGTTCGGTTTTACCGATCGCTCTTCGCTCGGGATGCAGGTGAAGTCGCTGTACACGCGCTGGGTGATTTACGGATTGGTCTTGAGCTTCATCCCGGGCGTGGATTTTTGGGCGCACGTGGGCGGATTTTCGGGCGGATTCGTTGCCGGATGGCTGGCCAGCACGCCGCGCGCGCGGTTGATGTGGAAAGAGCCGCTGCTCAGGGCGTTGGCGGGTGTCTCGATCGCGGTAACGGCGCTGGCGTTCGGGCTGATGTACCTGTACATGGCGCGGGCGACGTAACGCCCCACATCGAACAGTTCGTCCCACAAGCGGACACACCTCGACCGCCTGTAACCGTTGAATTCGCCAATAAACCTTCTTTTTCAGTAAGATCGACTTTGGTGGGCAATTTGCCCATTGCCATAAGGAGAATCACCATGGATGTACCACGCGGTAAAGAAGTCGCTCGCCGGAAATTGATCCGCAGGATCGTCATTATTGCACTCATCGTCGCTGCCGTCCCGCTGATCACCTGGGGGCTCTCCCGGTTGAAGCCTGCGGCCCCATCGGTGGATCTTGCCACAACCTGGCGCGACACCGTGAAGCGCGGCCCGATGGTCCGCGATGTGCGCGGCTTGGGCACGCTGGTGGTGGAGCAGTACATGTGGATTCCCGCGGCCTTCGACAGCCGCGTGGACAAGATCAATTTTCTCCCCGGCGCAACGTTGCATGCCAATGATGTCCTCATGGTGCTGAGTAACCCGGACATGGACCTGGCGGCGGCGGATTTGGAATGGCAGATCAAAGCGGCCCAAGCCAACTTAGACAACCTGCATGTGACGTTGGAGACACAGCAACTGGCGCAGAAAGCGACCACTGAACAGGTGAAGTCCGACATGGAGCAAGCCGAGCTGCAGGCCGATCGCGATTCGCAGCTGACCAAACTGGGGTTGAAGTCGGATCTCGACACCAAGTTGTCGGTTGCGAAATACCAGGAGTTGAAAGGCCGCTACGCGCTGTCCAAAGAGCAGCTGGACATCAGTGACAAATCGATTCAGGCGCAGGTGGAAGCGCAGAAGGTGCAGATTGAGAAGCTGCAAGCCGCCTACAACCTGAAAAAGCAACAGGTGGAGCAGTTAACCATTCGCTCGGGAACCGACGGGACTCTGACGCAACTGGGCGCGACCGCCACGCCGCTCGAAGTTGGAATGCGGGTATCCACCGGCACCATCCTGGCCAAGATCGCGCAGCCGAATAAGCTGAAGGCGACGCTGAAGATTCCCGAAACACAGGTGAAGGACGTGGCCATCGGACAGGCCGCGTCCATCGACACGCGCAACGGCATTATTCCCGGGCACGTGTCGCGCATCGATCCGGCGGCGGTGAACGGAACGGTGGATGTGGATGTGAAGCTGGAAGGCGCGTTACCGCCCGGAGCGCGGCCGGATTTGAGCGTGGACGGGACCATCACGCTGGAGCGGTTGGCGGATGTGGTCTACGTAGGAAAGCCGGTCATCGGCCAGCCGGGCGCCAAGATCACGCTGTTTAAGCTGGACCCGGACGGCAAGGAAGCGCAGCGGGTACCGGTGACCCTGGGACGCGCCTCGGTGAACAACATTGAAGTGGTGGACGGATTAAAGGTTGGCGATCAAGTGATCTTATCGGATATGTCGGCGCAGGACGCGTATAACCGGATTCGCCTGAATTAGGAAAACCGCTTGCTCACGCGCGCGGCTCAGAAGCTAAAGAGCCGCGGCAGCTACAGAGCTGCGACCGTGAGGGAGTCGGTAGAGGAGAGTGCATGGCTATTGACGAAACAGCTTTGATCAGCATGGATGGCGTGACCAAGGTGTTCCAAACCGACGAGGTGGAGACGCACGCCCTGGCTGGTATTCATCTGCACATCAAAAAGGGTGAATATCTCGCGATCGCGGGGCCATCGGGCTGCGGCAAGTCGACGCTGCTGGCGATCCTGGGCTTGCTGGATTCTCCGTCCGACGGTACCTACGTGCTGAATTCGAAGCCGGTGCAGAGTCTCAAGCTGAGCGAGCGGGCGCGCATCCGCAATCGGGAAATCGGATTTATCTTCCAGGCGTTCAACCTGATCGGCGATCTTACCGTTTACGAAAACGTGGAGCTGCCGTTGACCTATCGCGGCATGCCGTCGGCCGAGCGGAAGAAGCGCGTGCACGATGCGCTGGAGCGCGTGGGAATGTCCCACCGCATCAAACATTATCCATCGCAGCTCTCCGGAGGTCAGCAGCAACGCGTGGCGGTGGCGCGCGCCTTGGGTGGCGACCCTTCCATCCTGCTGGCCGACGAGCCGACTGGAAACCTGGATTCGGTCAATGGCGAGGCGGTAATGGAATTGTTGCGCGAGCTGCATCGCGGCGGCGCGACCATATGCATGGTGACTCACGATCCCCGCTACGCGCTCTACGCGGACCGCTCCATCCGGTTGTTTGACGGAAGAATCGTGGAAGAACAACACGCGGAGGTGAAGTAATGTTTGGACGAAATGTCGACTTTGCCGCGGTGCTGTCCATCAGCCTGGTGATGCTCGGGATGGCCTGGGTGCAGTCCTGGCACTGGGCTGACGCGCTGGATTCGATTCGCGTCGAAAACGCGATCCGCATCGAGCGCTGCCCGCTGCCGCGCGAGATCTTCTCGAGCCTGAGCACAATCCTGCATCACTAGGGCGACCACGGCTTCCGGCCGCGGCTCAGTGGACAATACCAATATGAGTTCTCCGATAATCGTTCTCCGCAACGTCGAGAAATACTTTGAGCACGGTCCGACCAAGACTTTTGTGTTGCGCCGCATCAACGCGGAAGTGAAGGAGGGCGAATTCATATCCATCATGGGACCTTCGGGCGCGGGCAAGTCGACGCTGCTGCACCTGCTCGGCATGCACGACAGCGCTTGGACCGGGGAATATTACTTGAGCGACCACGCCATTCACAAGCTGCCGAAGAAGGATCGCATGGAGCTGTACAAGAAGTATTTCGGATTTGTGTTTCAGAGTTATCATCTGCTGGATTCGCTTACCGTGTACGAGAATCTTGACATTCCGCTCTCCTATCGCAACATCAAGAAAGGCGAGCGCGACAGCATCGTATGCGACGTGCTGGACCGCTTTCAGATCGTCGGCAAGAAGGACCTGTATCCCAATCAGCTTTCCGGCGGACAGCAGCAGTTGGTGGCCATCGCGCGCGCCATCGTGGCCAGCCCGAAGATCATCCTGGCCGACGAGCCTACCGGCAATCTGCACTCCAGCCAGGGCAAGGAGATCATGGATCTCTTCAAGAAATTGAACGAGGGCGGAACGACCATCATTCAAGTCACGCACAACGAAAAGAACGCTGAGTACGGGAATCGCATTATCAATATCGCCGATGGCTGGATCGAGCCTGAAGCCCGCGCCAGCAGCACACCCGCAGACGACCGGAGGTAATGCACTGGAGAACATCGACTCGAAGAATACCGGTCGGGTGGCGCCTAAGCAAGTGGGTGACACGTGGAGCGCAGCATGACGGATTGGCAAGGAGCCGCAGCCCCCCGGATTCTGATCGCGGACGATCAAACCGATGTGCTGGAAGCGCTGCGCCTGCTGCTGAAGGGCGAAGGCTACCAGATCGAAGCCGTCACGTCTCCAGCGGCCGTGGTCACGGCGCTCGAGACCCACGATTTCGATGTCGTGATCATGGATCTGAACTACACCCGCGACACCACCTCCGGGCAAGAGGGACTGGATCTGCTTTCGCGAATTCGGGCCATCGACACGGTGCTGCCGGTGATCGTGATGACGGCCTGGGGCACGGTGGGCCTGGCTGTGGAAGCGATGCGCGGCGGCGCGCGCGATTTCGTACAGAAGCCCTGGGATAACGACCGGCTGCGGACCATCGTCAAAACTCAAATCGACCTCAGCAACGCCATCCGCCGGGGATTGCGCCTGGAAGCGGAGAACCGTTTGTTGCGCGCCGAAGGTGTGCCGGCGCTGATCGCCGAATCGCCCGCCATGCAGCCGGTGCTCCAGATGATTTCGCGCGTGGGGCCGTCGGACGCCAACGTGCTGATCACCGGCGAGCCTGGCACGGGCAAGGAAGTGGTCGCCAAGACGCTGTTCGCCATCTCCTCCCGCAGCGCCAAGCCCATGGTCACGGTGAACGCGGGCGGGTTGGCTGAGGGAGTCTTCGAAAGCGAGCTGTTCGGACACGTGAAGGGCGCGTTCACGGACGCCAAGGCCGATCGCGTGGGGCGTTTCGAGCTGGCCGACGGCGGCACCCTGTTTCTGGATGAGATCGCCAACGTTCCGCTGAATCTGCAGGCCAAGATGCTGCGCGTTTTGGAAGTCGGCGAGATGGAGCGCGTGGGGTCTTCGAGGACTAAGCGGGTGGACGTGCGCGTGATCTCGGCCACCAACGCGCATTTGGATGAAGAGGTGCAAGTCCGGCCGCTTTCGTCAGGATCTGCTGTTCCGGCTGAATACCATCGAGATTCATCTGCCGCCGCTCCGCGAGCGCCGCGAAGACATCCCGCTTCTGGGCGAGCACTTTTTGGCCACGCACGCGCAGCGCTACCGCAAACGCATCGGCGGCTTCGACCGCGCGGCCCTGCAGTTGATGCTGGAGCATCCCTGGCAAGGTAATGTGCGCGAGTTGAATCACGTGATTGAGCGCGCCGTGCTCATGGCGCAGGACAGCCAGATCAAACCCATCGATCTGGCGCTCCGCTCGGGACGCGAAGGCAGCCCGCGCATGGAAGACATGAGCATCGAGGAAGTGGAGGCGTTCCTCATCAAGAAGGCGCTGGCGCGCCACAATGGAAACGTGAGCCACGCCGCCAATGCTCTGGGCCTCAGCCGCAGCGCCCTCTATCGCCGTCTGCAGCGCTACGGATTATGACCACCTCGCCGTGAAGGTCCACAAGCCTCGCCTCGTCCACGACCGGCGCATTCTCGTGATGGCGCTGATCGCGGGATTGCCGGCCGTGGTCACCTCCATGCTGGTGCTGTGGCTGGGCAGCTACTCGCCGCGAGTCCAGTGGACGCTGACGGTGCTGATCATCGGCGTTTGGCTGGGTTTTTGTTTCGGCTTGCGCGAGCGAGTGGCGTCGCCTCTCAGGACGCTGGCGAATTTGCTGGAAGCGATGCGTGAAGGCGACTATTCCATCCGCGCGCGGGACTCTAAAGGGGACGACCCCCTGGGCGAAGTGATGCAACAGGTGAACGCCATGAGCGCCACCTTGCGCGAGCAGAGGTTGGGCGCCATGGAAGCCACCACGCTGCTGCGCAAAGTGATGGAAGAGATTAACGTCGCCGTGTTCGCTTTCGATAACGAGCGGCGCTTGCGGCTGGTAAATCGCGCGGGCGAGCGGCTGCTGAACGAACCTGCTGAGCGGCTGCTCGACGAATCGGCGGAACTGCTGGGCTTGGCCGCAATACCTGGAAGGCGACCCGCAGCGCACGGAGCAGCGCACATTCCCGGGCGGCACGGCGCGCTGGGGCGTCAGCCGCAGCCTGTTTCGCGAAGGCGGCCGGCCGCTGCAGCTCCTGGTGGTCACCGATCTCACGCGTCCTTTGCGCGAGGAGGAATTGAAAGCCTGGCAGCGCCTGGTGCGGGTGATCGGGCACGAGTTGAATAACTCGCTGGCGCCGATCAAGTCGATCGCCGGCAGCCTGGAAAACATTTTGTCGCGCGAGCCCCGGCCCAGCGATTGGGAAGCGGACACGCGGCGGGGATTGGCCGTGATCGCCGCGCGCAGCGAAGCGCTAAGCCGATTCATGAACGCTTACGCCACGCTCGCCAAACTGCCCCGGCCCACCATGGCGCCGGTGGCCGTGCCGGAGCTGGTGCGGCGAGTGGCGGGTTTAGAGATGCGCATTCCGCCGGCGCTGGTGCCCGGGCCGGAAGTCGTCATACAAGCCGACGCCGATCAGCTGGAACAATTGCTGATCAACGTGATTCGCAACGCCGCCGATGCGTCGCTCGAAACCGGCGGCGGAGTACGGGTGGGCTGGAGCCAGCAGGACTCGCGCCTGACCATCTGGATACGCGACGAAGGCCTGGGCCTTCCCAATACCGGCAATTTGTTCGTGCCGTTCTTCACCACCAAACCCGCCGGGTCGGGCATTGGACTGGTGCTGAGCCGCCAGATCGCCGAGGCGCACGGCGGAACATTGACGCTCCAGAATGCTTCGGAGGGCCCGGGGTGCGAGGCGCGGCTGGTTTTGCCGCTAGCTTGACGGCTACGATCGAGCCACAGATGGACACAGATGAACACGGATCAGATGTTTTGATCAGCGTTTATCTGTGGTTTTATCTGTGGCGTTGACTTTGATCATTTTTTGCGAACCTAACCCCTCCGCTCAACGTACGTCTATTAGAGCTGAGCGCGGGGTTAAATCCCGGGCGCTCGGGAAGGAGCTATTCGTGGAATCAACCGCGCCGACACTGCTTAGCCTCACCAGCGTAACCAAAGTATTTCAGCACCGATGAGGTGGAAACGCACGCGCTCGCCGGCATCGAGCTGAACGTTCGCAAGGGCGAGTACATTTCAATTTCGGGCCCCTCGGGGTGCGGAAAATCCACGCTGCTCGCGATCCTCGGCCTGCTCGACACGCCATCCGACGGCTCCTACGTGCTGAATGAGACGCGCGTGGATCAGATGAAGCTCTCGCAACGCGCGCGGGTGCGGAATCGGGAGATCGGCTTTATTTTCCAGGCTTTCAATTTGATCGGCGATCTCACTGTGTACGAGAACGTGGAGCTGCCGCTCACCTACCGCAACATGCCGGCCACCGAGCGTAAAACGCTGGTGAAGGACGCGCTGGAACGCGTGGGCATGTCACACCGCATCAAGCATTATCCATCGCAGCTTTCCGGAGGCCAGCAGCAGCGCGTGGCGGTGGCGCGGGCGCTCGCCGGACGCCCCTCCATTCTGCTAGCGGACGAGCCGACGGGGAACCTGGATTCCGTGAATGGCGAAGCCGTGATGGGGCTGCTCAGCGAATTGCACCAGGAAGGCGCGACCATCTGCATGGTCACCCATGACCCGCGCTACGCGCGCTGCGCCGATCGCATCATCACGCTGTTCGATGGCCGCATTGTCGAGGAAACCACCCAAAAGGCGGAGCAGATCCAAAAAGCGGCCGAAGCCTAGCGCGCTGGAATAGAAGGGGCCGGAATCTGCGCCGGCGGAATCGGCGAGTGCGATCCACGCACAAATTCAAACCAAGCGCGAACCATGACGGGCTTTCCGTTTTGCGTACCCGCACGAAATCGCCAGCCGCCGAGGGCTTCGAGGAGATCCTTCTCCCATCTTGAATTGGACGACTTCACCACCATGGCTTTGGCGGGAACGCCGCTCGGTGGAACGTCAAACGCAATGGTCACAGATGCGTTTTCCTCCTCATCCACAGTCGGCGGGAATTTTGTTTGGATGACCACCGGCCGCGCCGAACTCTCCTGCAGAGCAAACACCACTCGGACCGCATGCCAATCCCATAAATCTCGCTGCGTATGGAAGAAAACTTCTTCGTTCACCCGCACTGCCACGGGGGTTCCGTCTTTCGTTCCCGGCTTGAACTGCCAGCGGCGCACGTTTTCAACTGCGCTTTCATCCAAGCCGAGCCCCAGCGGACGGTCCACATGGATGTCACGCGGCTGGCCATCGGCGTCAACGACAACTGACAGCGAGACGCTGCCTTCCAGCTTCGCGAGCCGCGCTTCCGCGGTGTAATCGGGCTTGGCCTTCGAAACTACAAAGGGCGCCGCGATACCGGGCCCCAGGCGGAACACCGTAAGCTGCGGCGTGGGGGCTTGCTGAGCGATCGCGGCCAAGCACGCGAAAATGGTGAACCACCGAGCGATTCGAGGGGTGACCACGCTTCCGTTATAGCGCAGCGGTATACGGTTTAAAACATGCTGCGCGAATACACGCCGCCGCCAGATTCGGCCGACGTCAAAAAGCATTCCGCCGCATAGGTGATCTCGCCGGGCTTCAAGTTCGCGGGAAAATCCGCGGCCCTGGCCGAAGGTTCGTTGGCCCAGTCCCGAACCTCACCGCTGGATGGATCCAAGGCCGCGGGTGTGCCAAAGGAGCTCGAGCGCAGCGCCTGGTTTCCCAATACGTAACGCTCAGTTACCACCGCATAGCCCTTGTTGGCGCATTTTCCGTGGGGCTTGGGCAGTCGGACGGGTGCACCACTCGAATCTTGCTGAGAATCAAAACGCCCTTGCCGCCACGCAGGTCGATACCCTTGGCGTCGGCAACGCTCAGGGCGATGTTCTGGTTGGACCGCTGCGAAAAGTTCACGCCTTGCGCGTACATGCTTGCGACGTCGTGGCTGATCTGATAAGCGCTGTCGTTCTGGCTGGCGTTGCTCGACACCAACAGCACGCCGATGGACAGCGGCACCAGGAAGATCGCACCCAATGCATAGAGGCGGATCGACGTCCCGACGGGCTGTTTGAAGCGATGATGCATGCGTGAAGCTCAAGGTTAATCGACATCGGGGCCAATTTCCAGACAGCGTTCCCGGCGATTTTCCGAGGAATCCGACTTAGTACTTCACTGAGGTTTAGTTTCAGCGGCCGCCTGCAGCATACGACTGCCGGTACTCTGGCGAGGGAAGTCATACGTTGCCTTCCTTACGGCGCGCCCTGCTAATATGCAACCAGGAGGTTGCATATATGAGTACCGAGGATCGCATCGAAAAACGCATTCTTCTCCACGCGCCCCGCGCCCGAGTCTGGCAAGCGCTAGCGAACGCGGAGCAATTTGGCGAATGGTTCGGCGTTCAGCTCAACGGGTCGTTCGCTCCAGGAGTTCGTCTTCAGGGAAAGATCAAACACCCGGGCTATGAGCATGTTCCGTTCGTGATCACTATCGAACGCCTGGAGCCCGAGCGGCTTCTTTCCTGGCGCTGGCACCCGCACGCGATCGACCCTCAGGCCGACTACTCGGCGGAGCCGACAACTTTGGTGGTCTTTGAGCTCGCCGACGCGCCGGAGGGCACCGTGCTCACGGTTGTTGAATCGGGTTTCGATGGAATTCCGCTGGCGCGCCGGTTGGAGGCTTACCGCGGCAACGACAAGGCTGGAGCATCCAGACGAAAGCGATTGAGAAGTATGTCAGCCAGACCGCTTAAGCTCAGACGAACTGCGCCGATCTTTGCCGCTCTCGGCGACGAAACTCGTCTGCACATCGTGGCGCGTCTGTCGTCGGCGGGTCCCTTGTCGATCGCGCATCTCACCCGCGATGCTTCGGTCACCCGCCAGGCCGTCACCAAACATCTACACGTACTGGCCCACGCCGGCCTCGCGCGCAGCTCTCGTCTCGGACGCGAGAGCGTTTGGGAACTCCAACCGGAACCTCTGGATGCCGCGCGCCGTTGCCTGGACGGCATTTCCGCGCAGTGGGACTCCGCGCTGGATCGTTTGAAGACCTTCGTAGAGGACTAAGCCCGGCTACACAGGGTCAGGTTCAGCTAAAGTAAAATTTGGCTTGAAAGGATCCCGGCCATGCCCTTATACGATTTCAAATGCCTGGACTGCGGCGAGCAATTCGAAGCCCTGGTTCTCAAGGCCAGCACGCCCTCCTGCCCCGCCTGTCAGGGCGCCCGCCTGGAACAGCTTATCTCGATGTTCAGCGTAGATTCCGCGTCCACGCGTCAGACCAATATCGCCCGCGCCCGTCAGGCCAACGTCAAAGTCCAGCGCGACAAAGCCATCGCCGACGCCGAAGCGATCCGCCATCACGACGATTAACGACCAGATCCCGGCCTCTGCATACAGTCACGAAAGTAGTATCATGGCCAAGCATGAAATCTACAAGCATTAAGCTGTTCGCATTCGCTTTGGCGCTCGCCGCGGGTGTGACACGGTTGCCGGCTGAGTCCATCAATCCGCCCACCACGCCCCAAACCGCACCCATGAGCAGGCAGGAGAAGAAGAACCTGGACATGGTTTTGGAATGGTGGCGCGTCGTGATCCAAAACCGGCAGATGGATGAGGCCGCGAAGTATCAGGCCGAGGATTACATCCAACACAATCCCAACGTGAACACCGGCCGTGCGGGATTCGTCGCTTTCTTCAGCAAATTGCCCAAGCCTAACGTCGCCGATCCCAGTAAGCTCGCCAATGAACCGGTGGTGAAGGGCGCGAAGGGCGATTTCGTATGGCTGATTTATGAGACGGAGTCGAAAGACCCGCGCGATCCGTCGAAAACATACCACTCCAATAGCTTCGAAGTCATCCGCATCCAGAATGGCAAGGTCCAGGAGCATTGGGACAGCGCCCAGAAGATGCCCGGTTCCGGCGCTATCGATACCGGCGTTTCTCCCAAGCCGCCGTCGGAATGGAACACCGGCGCCGACAAGCTTTCCAAGCAAGAGAAGGAGACGCGGGATTTGGCCACCGAGGAATTGAAGGACATGCTGCAGTACGGCCATCTCGAACTGGCCGACAAGACCATGGACCCCGGCTACATCCAGCACAATCCCAACGTCCCGCAGGGGCGCGACGGTTTCAAGGCGTTCATGAGCCGCATTCCCGGACGCCGCCCGGAGGATGCCAAGCCGATCAAGCCCGAATGGATCAATCCGCCTGTCTTGACGCTGATCGACGGGCCGTATTCCGTGATGATGTGGGATCGCACGGCCAAAGATCCCGACGACGCGAGCAAGACCTATAAGTGGAATCACTACGACGTGGTTCGCATGGAGAACGGCCACATCAAGGAACACTGGGACGAAGCGCGGATTAATCCTCCGGCGCCGAACGCGGCGAAGTAAGAGTGGACGCCCTGGCACCCTCGCGTCCGCCGAGGCCCATCGTAATATAGAGGTATGGCACTCGCCCGCTCCCGCCTCAACGCCAAGGTCACCGCGCGGCCCCCGGGTCGGTTTTCATGGGAAGACATCCAAAGGGCGCTCTTCCCTGAAGGGCCTCCCAAGCGGCGAACCCTCCGCGAGCTCAAAGAGGGCATTCGCCAGCACGTCCGGGAGCGATTTGCGCCGGCGTCCAAAACGCGTCTTTCCCAGTCCAGCCACTGATATAATTCGGAACGGCCTGGCCCGTCGGAGCCGGCGCCCACATCGCGCCTGCACACAGGAGAGTTACTAGCCAACAATGAGTCATCAAAGTTTAGAGGACGCGCTACAAGCCGCCGGGAGCCCGGTTGCACGGTTGCGTAATTCGCAGATCGGACCTTATGCCTTTCCGGTGGTGCGCCCCGAGTTCACCAATTGGAGAGATGAACAGCGCGCCTGGAAAGAAACGTGCGCTCTGTTCGACCAGTCGCACCACATGACGGATCTCTACATCGAGGGTCCCGATGCGCTCAAATTGTTATCCGATCTCGGCATAAATAGCTATAAGAATTTCCGAGTCAACCAAGCCAAGCAGTTTGTCGCGTGTAACCATCATGGATATGTAATTGGCGACGCCATTCTTTTTTATCTGGACGAAAACAAATTCAACCTGGTGGGCCGCCCTCCGGCTCATAATTGGGTGCAATACAACTTAGAGACTGGCGGATATAAGGCAACCGCGGAACGGGACGAAAGATCCGCCGTCAACCAGGGCCGCCGGAAGATTTACCGATATCCAGGTTCAAGGCCCGCATGCTCTCCGCGTGATGGAGAAGGCCACGGGCAAACCCGCGCCCGACATCCGCTTCTTCCATATGGATGTATTCACCGTCGCGGGCCGCAGCGTCCGCGCCCTGCGCCATGGCATGGTCGGACAGCCCGGCTGGGAGCTGTTTGGCCCCTGGGAAGACGGCGACGCAGTCCGCGACGCTATCATGAGCGCCGGCCAGGAGTACGGGATCCGGCAGGTCGGCTCGCGAGCCTACCCCACCACGTGCCTCGAATCGGGCTGGGTTCCTTCGCCGCTTCCGGCAATCTACGTTGGCGAAGAGATGAAGGGCTACCGGCAGTGGTTGAGCACGAAAAGCTACGAAGCCACGGCTTCACTCGGAGGCAGCTTCTATTCCGATGACATCACCGACTATTACCTAACTCCCTATGAACTCGGCTACGGGCCTTTCGTCAAATTCGACCATGATTTCGTCGGGCGAGCAGCCCTTGAGAAGATGGCCGATATCCAGCGGCGCAAGAAAGTAACTCTGGTCTGGAATGGCGACGATATCGCGCGCGTGTTTGGTTCGTTATTCCATGCTGGCGATATAAGTAAGTATATCGACCTGCCTTTAGCTAATTATTCGACATTACCGTTCGATAAAGTAGTGAAGGATGGCCAGACCATCGGAGTGTCGACGTACACCGGCTACACCTACAACGAACGCGCGATGATCTCGCTGGCGATAGTCGATACCAAACACAGCGAGCCCGGCGCCGAGGTCACCCTGGTCTGGGGTGAAGAAGGGCGCGGGTCGTCGAAGCCGACCGTTGAGCGCCACAAACAAGTGGAAATTCGCGCCACCGTCGCAGCGGTCCCATACGCTGAAGTTGCGCGCGTCGCCTACCGGCCGCACTAAGCATAGGAGACGACGATGGCTTACATTTTTCACCAGGACGATCTCCCCAAGCTGGTTGGAGTGGTTCGGGGGGCCGCGAGCGAACCTTTTTCGTCAACAAAGAGCTGGCCAACATCGACGACATGCTGGCGGGAGTGATGGAGTACAAGGCCCACGGCATCTTCGCCCTACCATTACCACGAGGTGTGCGAGCACTTTTACTTCATCATGGAGGGCAACGGCACGGTGGAAACCGAGGAAGGCGTGCGCCCCGTGGGACCGGGCGACATGGTCTTCATTCCGGCGGAAGCCAAGCACCGGCTGCGCGCCACCGAGACCGGCCTGTTCTATTTCGAATTCCAGGCGCCCAATCGCTTCAAGACCCACATTCTGGACGGCACTCCCGACGACCTGCGGTGGAACCGCGTAGATGGCCGCGTCTGGGTCCAAACATGACGACCACACTCACTTTCATCGACACCAACAAGCTGCCGCGCGTGAAGACTCCGCAAGGCGAAGCCACCGAGATCTTGAATCAGCAGCTAGCCGGCGCTAAGAATGTTCTTGGAACGCTGCGCTGGCTTTCGCCCGGCGAGAAGTTTCAAGCCGATGCGCTCGAAAAGCACCAGCTCATTTACCTCATGGAAGGCAGCGGCCAAATCCGCCTGGATAATAAAGACTACGACGTTTCGCGCGGCGCGGGCGTTTATCTTGGCCCGTCCGAGTCGGCGACCATTCAGGCCGGCGGCAGTTCACCGCTCAAGCTGTTTCATCTGGTAGTCCCCCACATCCCGGCTTAAAACGGCCGAAAACCACCGCCCACGGTGCCGCGCGGCCAGCGGCTCTCTCATCTTCCACGGAAATTGAACCGGTTAGCGTTGGCAACCCGCGTGCCTTCGTACAGTGCGTAAGGAGGACAAGAAAATGAAAACGAAAATTCTAGCGGGTTTGCTTCTGGCGGGTAGCGCGGCATTCGCCTCGCCGCGGGTTGCTTTCGGAATCGGCATTGGCGTGCCAGCGCCGATTGTGGTGGCCGAGCCTCCGTGTCCCGGACCCGGCTACGTGTTCGTGAACGGTTTTTGGCAACTGAGACCCGGATGGCATGCCGGTTATCGAATCGGACCGGTGGCTCATTTCGAAGGACGGCGAGATCATTTTCGCCGCTAGCGGGGAGCGGCGAACGCCCGGCCGATACGCGAGGCTCCCGGATCTGATCAAGCTCACTTGCCCTGGCTGGTCCAAGAGCCGGAAGTTGCCCTGTATCGGCCGTGAGTCGCTGGAGTATCAGTGACTGTTGTATGATCGGGTTGCAAAGCCCCGTCGTGGGTATTCATCCGGATTCGAGGAATTCGGACGATCCTTGACCAACCACGGAGGTTCCCATGAACGAAACGTTGCGTGTTCTGCAGGTGGAAGGTTCCATCCTGGATGCCTCATCGAGCGAACACGTGCTGGCCAAGGCCGGCTACTCGCTGCACTGCGAGCGGGTGGTGAACGCGGCGGAAATGCGGGCCGCGCTGGCGGAGCAGCCTTGGGATGTCATCATCTCGGACTATCGGCTGCCGCACTTTGACGCACCCGCCGCGTTGGTGCTGCTGCGCGAGAGCGGCCAGGACATCCCATTCATCGTCGTCTCCGCGGCCATCGGTGAAGAGCTGGCGTTGGCCATCATGAAATCCGGCGCGCAGGATTATCTGCTCAAGGACGATCTCGCACGCCTGGCCCCGGCCGTGGAACGTGAACTCCAGGATGCGCGCACTCGCAAGGACCGAGCCGTGGTTGCCGGGGCGTTGTTGCAGAGAGAGGAACGCATGGAAGCGCAACGAGCCACTCTCGAGCGTCAGACCGTGTCGCTGCAGCAGCGCGAAACGCTGCTCCGCGAGATTCATCATCGGGTGAAGAACAATATGCAGGTGATGTCCAGCCTAATGAGTCTGCAAGCGCGCGCCGCTCTGAATCCGGAGACCCGCAGGATGCTGGAAGACAACCAGAACCGCATCCAATCCATGGCTCTGCTGCACGAAATCCTGTATCAATCCGAGGATCTCGCCATGGTGGATTTCCCGAAATACGTCTTGCGCACGGTGGATTACCTGTTTCGCTCCATCGGGGTGAAGGATCGCCGGATTGGTCTTCACACCGAACTCGATCAACTGGCGCTCGAGCTCGACGATGCCCTGCCCTTCGGCCTGCTCATCAGCGAGGTCGTTTCCAATTCCCTGAAGCACGCGTTTCCCCAAGGCCGCGGCGGCGAGGTGCGTGTGCTTCTGCGCCAACAATCCGACACCACCATTTCGCTCATCCTTTCCGACGATGGCATCGGACTGCCGCGAGACCTGGATTGGACCACGTCGCGCTCGCTCGGCTTGCGGCTGGTGCGCGCGCTGGCTCAACAACTACGCGGCACGCTCGAGATCCGCTCGCAGGGCGGCACCGAAGTGCGGCTTACGTTTCAGACCCGCCACAGGGACTCGAATCCGCCGCCCGAATCCGTCGTTCGGAAACCCTGAACATTTTTTTACTAAGCGCCCGGCCGCTTCCGTGGTAGAGTGAAGGTGTCTGAAGTGTTTTGGCATCTTCGCATTCGTCCGGCCCGTCCGCCCTCGTTCGAACCTGCCCCGATTTACCAATCTGTAAGTCAAAAGGAAGAAAAATGAAGAATATTTTTGTAGGAAACCTCAATTTTGGAGCAACCGAGGATGCGGTTCGGTCACTCTTTGAGCAGTATGGCGCCGTGGAGCGCGTCAGCATTGTGACAGATCGTGACACCGGGCAACCGAGAGGCTTCGGATTTGTCGAGATGAGCGCCAACGCAGATGCGGATCGCGCCATCGCGGAACTGAATGGCAGGGAACTTGACGGCCGAGCGTTGAACGTCAATGAAGCTCGCCCGAAGACCGAGCGGTCATTCGGTGGCGGCGGTGGTGGCGGCAAGCGCGGCGGCAATAAGCGCTGGTAACCGTTACAAGATTGTGGGCGAAGAGGCGTGGGTTAGACCACGCCTCTTGCTATTTAGGCGCGTTGCGAGATTTAAGCCTCTTGTTATTTTAAGCCTCGAGCGCTTTTCGCAGGGTCATGTCGCCGGGATTTTCGCTCTCAAAAGCGCTCAGAGCAACCCTGAGCGGTGACGTCCGTATCGGACTCATCAGCCACGCCTGGGACACAGGCAAGTCGCTATGATCGATCTCCCGCCATGGTTCCCCGTCCAATCGGCGCTGATCAATTCGCACGATCTTGTCTTCGATGCGAATGCGAAGGTCGTGCGTCTCAAAAGTCCTGTTGTTCATAACTCATTGTTACACGTAGGCGGCGACTGCGTACGATTAACTGTGACCAGTGAATCTGTGGCCCTCGCGACGGCCACTCGGCCTTGACAATCTCTGTAATTTAACTGATAATAGTGAACGCCTGAGCGATCTTGCTCACTCGCGGCTCGTCTGAACTAAGTCAGGCGATCCAGTTCTTATTTCAACTTAGGCCGACTCCGATCCACTGAGGGGCCAACTCCGACAACCGAAGGAGGTTGCATGTTTCGAGTGTCCGAGAAGCCGAATATCCCTCGCGCGTTCCAACTCGCGTTGCTGTGCGCAGCGCTGGGCACCTGCCTGCTTCCAGCGGCCGAGCTCTCCAGCTATCGTGGATTCCAGTTCGGCATGAACCTCTCGCGAGCGGCGGAACAGGCTGGGATGAAGTCCACCGACGCAAAGTTGGAGCACCAACGGCCGGCGAAGATCCAAGTGCTGGATTTCGAGCCGAATCTCTTCCATAACGCAGTAGCGAAAAGCGATCCCGTCTCGGCGATTTCCCTCAGCTTTCTGGATGGCGAGCTGTTTCGGATGGCGGTGGTCTACGACCGCTACAAAGTGGAGGGGATGACGACCGCGGATATGATCCAGGCTCTTTCGGCATCCTATGGAACCCCCACCATGCCAAAGGCGGAGATCGCCTATCACTCGTACTACGCCGAGAGCGCGCCAGTGTTAGCGCGCTGGGAGGATTCCGAATACTCGTACAACTTAATCCGGGCTGAGGATCGCTCCACTTTTGCGATGGTCCTTTATTCGAAAGCATTGGACGCGCGGGCGCAAACAGCCATCATCGAAGCGGCGCGACTGGACGCGCTGGAGGCTCCGCAGAGAGAGGCTGACCGTGCCAGCAAGCAAGCCGAGGCGAACCAATTGGAGCAAGAAAAGTCCCGGCTGGCAAACAAAGCGAGCTTCCGGCCTTGAATCTCTTAAAAGCCAGCGGCGTCGGCGCGGTACGTGATGGTCACAGCCCACTCACGGTAGCTCCAAGAACGTCCGTTCTTCGCTGGCCCATGACGAACTCGAGCGGCCCTCTCAACTTTTGGCGGCTGTTCAGGCGGCGCGGGCTCGGGAGAACCCACGGACGGCTGCTGATCGACGGAAATAGCTATTGGAAATAATCGCATGCCACTCATAACCTTGAAACTCACAGACCAGGAACTCGGCTTACTGACCAATCTGGCAGCCGATCAATTATTTCGCAGGGAGTTCATCGATCCCAAGATGCCGGGCTACAAGTTCAATCCCGGTGAGTTAAGTCTCGGGAAAAAACTGGTGGAGCGCCTGCGGCAGATCACCGACCGGGCGACCAACGCAAGGATGACCAAGGCCCTTTGACCAATCTGCGTGGAAGGACATAGAAATGCAGTTCATTCTTACAGGATTCACTCAAGACACGGGATACCGAGTATTCGCGTTCGAGGGCGTCGTGGTGGGGCAGATTCGAACGGTCTTCACGGTACGAGCCGATCTCGCTCTGTCGAGACGCTATGGCATCGCGATGCAGGAGCTGCCGCTGCTGTGCCGGAGCCTGCTTGATCGCCAGGAGGACGAAAAAGGCCAGGAAGAGGATTCCTTGCCCAAGCATGCCTTAACCTTCTCCGAGGAGGAGATGCGCGCTTGGGCGGACAAACGCGCCGCTGATCGGGCCCTGGCTGCTCTGAAGAAGAAGGCGCCGCGCCGTCCGGTGGTAGAGAATGCGGGAGCCGCTTGGCGAGGCCCGCAGCCTTAACGAGTTCTGATCAACTGCGCTTCGGTCGCGGCCTGAACTTCTTCGGCGCTGACGCCGGGCGCGAGTTCTTCGAGTAGCAGGGCACCTTGAGACGTCACGCGAATCACGGCGAGTTCCGTGATGATTGTATCCACCACGCCAACGCCGGTGATGGGCAGCGTGCAGCTTCGCAAAATCTTGGGCGCTCCCGATTTGGTGGTGTGCTCCATGGCGACGATCACGCGCCGGGCGCCGGCCACCAGATCCATCGCGCCGCCCATCCCCTTCACCACTTTGCCCGGAACCATCCAGTTGGCAAGGTTGCCCTTCTCGTCCACTTCCATCGCTCCCAAAATGCTTAGGTCGATATGACCGCCGCGAATCATCGCGAAAGCATCGGCGCTGGATAAATAGGCGCTGCCCGGGAGCTCGGTTACGGTTTCCTTACCCGCGTTGACCAGGTCGGCATCCTCGAAGCCGGCGAGCGGATAAGGTCCAATGCCAAGCATTCCGTTCTCGGATTGCAGCACAACTTCAATACCCGGCGGCACGTAATTGGCAACCATGGTCGGCAGACCAATGCCGAGATTTACGTAGAAGCCGTCTTGCAGCTCGAGGGCGGCGCGCCGCGCGATTTGCTCTCGTTTATCAGGAGCGTTCACCGGACGGTTCTCCGCTCGATCTTCTTCTCGTAGGTTTCGCCCTGCACAACGCGCTTCACGTAGACGCCCGGCGTGATCACCTGGTCCGGCTCGATCGCGCCCGGCTCCACCAATTGTTCCACTTCAGCAATGGTGATCCTGGCCGCGGTCGCCATCATGGGATTGAAATTGCGCGCGGTTTTGCGGTAGACGAGATTTCCCATGCGATCTCCTTTCCAAGCCTTGATGAGCGCGAAGTCGGCCTTGAGCGCGTGCTCGAGCAAATATTCGCGGCCATCAAAAATACGCGTCTCCTTCCCATCGGCAACCGCGGTACCCGCGCCCGCGGGCGTGTAGAAGGCGGGGATGCCGGCGCCGCCAGCGCGAATTTGTTCGGCCAGCGTGCCCTGGGGAACCAGAGTCACTTTGATCTTGCCGGCGATCATCTGCGACTCCAGCAGTTTATTCTCGCCTACGTAACTTCCAAAAAACGAAGCGATCAGTCCGGCCTCCAGCATCAGCCCCAGGCCGAACCCATCGATTCCCATGTTATTGCTGATGATGTGCAAGTTCCGAGCGCCTCTGCGCACCAGGGCCGCAATCAGGTTTTCGGGAATTCCGCACAATCCGAATCCACCCAGCATGATTGAGGCGCCATCGGGAATGTCCACGACGGCTTCGTCCGCATGATGCAATGACTTTGTTGATTGGCATCGCGCGAGTTGGCTATATGAACTCGTCGAACTCGCCGGCGCGGATGGCCTCGGCAATCCGTTCGATGTCCGGTGACAGAGAGCGGTCCTGGGTAACGCGCGGCGCCATGGCGCGAATCAGCTCACGAGCGCGTTCAATCGGCTTCGAAGACCGAAGCGGCGCGCGAAAATCCAGACCCTCCGCCGCGGCCAGAAGCTCGATGGCGAGAACGATCTCGGCATTCTCCACAATTTGCCTCAATTTCAGCGCAGACGTCATGCCCATGGAAACGTGGTCTTCCTTTCCGCCGGAAGTCGGCACGTTGTCCACGCTGGCCGGATGCGCCAGAACGCGTGCTTCGTTCAGCAGAGACGCCGCGGCACAGACCTGCGCGATCATGAATCCAGAAGAAGATGCCGGCGTGCGGGCTCAAAAATGGCGGGAGTCCTTCGTTGAGATCGGGATTCACCAGCCGGTCGATCCGTCGCTCGGCGATGCTCATTAAAGTGGTCAGCGCGATCGCCGCGTAGTCGAACGTTAACGCCAGTGGCGCGCCATGAAAATTGCCGCCGCTCAGAATCTCGTCGCGCTGGAAATACCAGGGGATTGTCGGTGGCCGAGCCGCTCTCCACTTCGACCGTTTCGCGCGCGTGACGCAATGCGGCGCGAACGGCGCCGTGCACTTGCGGGATGCATCGAAGGCTGTAGGCATCCTGCACGCGCGGATCGTTCTCAAGTGCGACTCGCGAATTTCGCTGCCTTGAACCAGCTCGCGTAAATGCCTGGCCGAGGCTTGTTGGCCGGCGTGCGGGCGCGCGGCCTGAATTCGCTCGTCAAAGCGACGGGCGTATCCGCGCAATGCCTCCAGCGTCATCGCACCCGCCAGATCGGCCAGTGACGCCACACGCTCCGCGCGAAACAATGCCAGCGCGCCAACGGCCGCCATCGCTTGTGTGCCATTCAGCAGCGCCAGACCTTCCTTGGCCTGCAAACGAACGGGCTCGATTTGCGCGGCGGCGAGAGCCTTTGCGCCGTCCATCCAAGCGCCTTGATATTGCGAGACGCCCTCGCCGATCATCGACAGCGCGAGATGCGCCAGAGGCGCGAGATCGCCGCTGGCTCCAACCGAACCCTTCTCCGGAATGCGCGGAAGCACGCCGCGCTCGAGCATTGCAAGCAGCGTGCTCGACGATTTCGACGCGGCAGCCGCTGAACCCCAAGGCCAGCACGTTCGCCCGGAGCAGCATCATGGCCCGCGTTTCAGCTTCCGAGAGCGGCCGGCCGAGCCCGCAGGCGTGGCTGCGAACCAGATTCAATTGCAGGCTGTTCAGCTCGGAGGGCGGAATCCGGACGTCCGCCAATTTTCCGAATCCGGTGTTGATGCCATACACCGCGCGATCCTGAGTAGCACTTGCTCCACCGCGGCGCGCGACCGCTGCATTCGTTCGCGAGCGTCATTGGCAACGGAAAGAGCTGAGCTGCTTCGGAGCGTTCGCCGACCTGAAGAGATCTCTTCGAGAGTAAGGCGTGCGGCCGGAAAGTTCGAGCGTCATTGAAGCCGGCCCTGAGCGGAGCCGGCCCTGACCGTAATTGCGCGTGGCGCGACCGCGTCAATCGTCTTCTGAATGCCCGCCGCCACGGCCGCCGGAGTGGGTCGTCCGTGAATATCGAGGCATGATCGCCCGCCAGGTAGTGTTCCTCCAGGCCGCCCTCGGCGAAGTCCGCCCAGCCGCGGCGAGGATCGGTCAACACTCGCGTGCTTACTTCCAAATCGGCGGCAAGGAAGTGAACGATCCGGGCGGGGAATGGCCGCAGCACATACTCTTCGCACACTGTCAGGCTAGGCAGGAATATTCGTTCCAAGGTCGGTGGCCCCGTGGATACTTTGGCGCGCAACACTTTCCCGCTAAGCCGGCGTCTGGCGAGCCGGCCCACCATGCCGGACATGCCCCGCGAGTTCCGACCATGAGGTCCGCGCCGCACCGCGAACAATCTTGGCGGCGTGGGTCAGGTAGGCGCTCATATGGTTCCTGACTTTCGGGTAGCCGGGCGCTGGTGCGTCGAAAAGCATCAGGACAGGGACCTGTTCTCCCTCCGCCATAAGTTGAAGCGCGGTCTCGTAGGCCAGCGGCGCGGCGCCACAATAGGCGCCCAAGATATAGGGTCCGGACGGCCGCACTGCCCGGATGGATGCGCGGGATTCCTCGGCCAGATTTTCCACCGTGAGCAGGCGATTTCCGCGCACGGGTTCAGGCGGACAAAATGCAGAGAATGGTTGATCTGGACCCAGCCGCCGCGATAGGTGGCGCAATTGGTAGGCTTCGGTGAGTGAGTTGCAGAAGAGGAAGAATGGAGTCCGGCCGCCGCCACTTCGAAACACGACCGTGGGGTTGGAAAGCTCAGGCCCCAGCGAAGTTTCGGGACGAGAGCCAAGAATCTGAGCGAGCGAGGCCACGGTGGGCCGGTTGAGAAACTCCGCCTGCACAAACTGGTCGTGACCTTGCCCGAAGGAATCGAAAACGCGGCGCAACATACTGGCGGCCGAGAGCGAATCGCCGCCCAAATCAAAGAAGTCGTCATCCACCCGCGGCGTTCAATTCCCAGCACGGCGGCCCAAATCGCCAACAGCCTGGTTTCCATCTCTGTAGGTTGGCGGGACGTTCCTGTCGGGCGCCGACGGCGCGGCGCGCTGCCGCCAATGCCTCGCCGAATCGCTCGCGTGAGTTCCAACCGTTTAGGCTTTCCTGAAGCCGTCTTCGGGATGCTGGGAACGAAAAAGATGCGGCGCGGCACCTTGAACGGCGCCAATCGTCTCGGAGGTGAATTCGCGCAGTTCCGCGTTCCGAAACCCGTTCGCCCTCCTTCAAGATGACGCAAGCCGCCACATCTTCCCCCAACGAACGGTGTGGGATGGCGAACGTGGCAGCGTCCATAACAGCCGGATGGCGAATCAGCGCATCATCCACTTCCCGCGGAAGAATCTTCCTTGCCCCGCGGTTGATAAATTCCTTGCGGCGGCCCACGAGAAACAGAAAGCCATCTGCGTCCATCCGACCGATGTCTCCTGTGCGAAACCACCCTTCGCGGAAAGCCTGCCGGTTTGCTTCCGGGTTGTCCAAGTAGCCGTCCAGGTAGCCGTCCATGACGGTCGGCCCACGCATCACCACCTCACCTTCGACATCGGCGGGCAGAGACCGTCCCGGATTCGTCCTGGATGGAAATTTCTGGACCGGTGCTCCTGCCTACCGACCCTGGCTTCCGCCAGGACAGGCGGTTGCGGCTCACGGTTGGGACTTCGGCCAGGCCGTAACCTTCCAGCACCGGGACTCCGAAGCGCTGCTCGAGTGAGTGGATTAATTCAGAATTGGCGGGCGCGCCGCCGGTGCGCACGAACCTGAAGCGGAACCTGGGCGAGAATCTCCGGTTTCATTTGCTGGACTGCCAGAAGAATCGCGCGATGGATGGTGGGCGTAGCCAGGAACCAAGTCGGCCGAAATGCATCCAGCCATTCCACAAAGCCGTCCCTCCCGGAATCCCGGCGTGCAGAAGACGCTTCCGCCGCTGACGAGCTGCGCGAAAATCGCGTCCGGGCCGGCTGCGTGAGTTAGGGAGATGAGATTCAGATAACGGTCCGCCGCGCTTAACTCCAAGGCTCCCGGCGTTCTCGCTCGCAAAATCTCAAGCGCCGCGTGGCTGCGCGGGACAAGTTTCGGCACGCCGGTGGTTGCCGACGTTTGAAAAATCATTGCCTGATCCGTTTGACGGATGTTCAGGTCCCTGGCCGCGGCGCTGACTTCCACGATTTCAAAAGCGCCGGCGGGGCCATCCCGAGGAACGCGGAGCTCAATAAACTCCGATGCCCAACTGGCGAGCGGCTTGGGCCGCCACGGGGTTGGACGCTCCGTCCCACACCAGCGCGGCAGGGCGGAGTTGGCCGAAGTAATCCTTGTATTCCTTCTCGGTGAGAGTTCGACTCCAGCGGTGCACAGGCCGATCCGGTCATGATGGCGAGCGCCGCAGTCACCGCTGCCGGCCCTTGCGTCAGGCCAGCGCCGTCGCACTGCCGGCATATGCGCCGGCGTTTCGCAAAGCTTCTCCAGCGGATTCGATCTGGTCCACCAGGCTCGCGGAAATTAAGGGATCGGCAATGCGGCGCCGCGAGCGCCACGGCATCCGGCGACCGGAGCGCGACTTCGCCAAGCCCCAAGGGCACGCGACCCTGCGTATGCGGAGGCATCTGTAGCTGACCTTTGATCAATATTACTTCAGTAGATCAATGGTACTTGAGTCGCCGGGGCGGCAACGTGCTTGAGGAAGTTGGAGCGGGAGACCGGGGTCGAACCGGCGACGTCCAGCTTGGGAAGCTGGCATTCTACCACTGAATTACTCCCGCCTTGAACAGCAAATCGGACAGTAGCAGACTCTGACTCAATTCTCGCACGACCACGGACCATCCGTTCACGCATCCCTACAATCTCACAAACAGTCTATGCTGAAACATGTAGCACTCTCGCGTCCGCTACATCCAAACATCCAAAATATGAAACGACTCGTTTGGAGCTCTGTGCTCCCGTTCATGGTGGCTATCTGGCCGGCCGGTGCGCAAAGCTGGGATACCAGCGGAAATCGCTTGCTGCATGGCACGTACTACTTCCGCCAGGTCATGTGGCTCGGTGGGTATAATTCTGCCAATGATATTAAGGAAGCCGTAGCGGTTTACGGCAACATCGTTTTCGGTGGTGATGGAACCTATACTCTCACCGCAAAGGCTGCCGATGCGCCCGGAAAGACTGCCACACCGATTACCGGCAGCGGCACCTACACTATCGAGGCTAGTGGCTACGGCTACATGTCCACACCACTCCAATTCGTTTACTCCCAATTCGTGGGCGATGAGATCAATTTGCTGGTGTCCCCATCCAAAGTACTGGTAGGGACCACGACCGATAACAACAGCGGTTATAACGACCTGTTCCTTGCAGCGCCGGCGCCCATATCGACGCCTTCGTTGGAGGGCACATTTTCCGTTATCGGTGTGGACATTCCCGCGCTGGCCTTAGACCTGTTCCACACGCGCGCTTACTCATTTACTATGACAGGCGCCGGAAGCACAGTCAGCACCACGGCTCTCACCGGGGCCTTCGGGTTGAACATCGCAGCGATGACGCAGCCGGCTTTCTCCGGAGCGCAGTATTCCGTCAGCGCCGGCGCTGCCGCTGTGACATTCGGTAACCAGCTCACGACCGCGGATCTCGATAGCAACCTGATGTCCGGCACCAAATACTTCTATTTCTCGCCCGATGGTAATTTCTTTTTTGGCGGCGATCCCGAGGATACCGACTTCATCGTCGGCGTGCGCCAGAGCTCCAGCGGTTTCTTCGCTGCGGGAATTCCATATTACACAGGCGGTTTATTTCAGGACGATGGCCAGTTCAGCAATTGCGAGTGTGGCTGGCTCAACAGCACTTACGGCGGATATGACGCCCTCACAGATGCGACCAACGGGCCGATTCTGGTGCATCAGCGGGATAACGTGGTGGGCCCACCACGCGGCAGCTTCCTTGCCGATTCCACTTACTCCGATCATCTAAGCGTGTCGGGCAGCACGTACACCGATTTTTACAGCGAATACTTCTTCGGCCCGGGTGGCAAATTCGCGATCGCTTTTGCGAATGTGAACTCCGGGTTCCTCGGGATCCAGGTCCTGCTGGAGGGGCCCAACTACAAGTCAGCTCCCACGGCCGCGCCCTATATCTATCCAACCGGAATCGTGAACGCAGGCGCCTACGCCCCCTTCACCGCGGAGCTCGCGCCCGGAGAATTCATCTCGATTTTCGGCGCCAACCTGGCAACCAGAGCTGCCACAGACCCCACTCTCCCCACTGGATTGGATGGCGTGCAAGTGCTGGTGAATGGAGTTCCGGCGGCCGTCCGCTACGTCAGCGCCGGCCAGATCAACGCGGTGATCCCGCTGGACATTGACACCCCGATCGCGTCCATTCAGGTGGTCAGCAGTTTGGGAACATCGAACACAGTAAGTAACTTCGTGGGGGTGACCCAGCCCGGCATATTCAACAGTGCAACCTCAACACCAGCCGTTTTCCACAGCGACAATACCATCGTCAGCGCTTCGAACCCAGCTGTGGTCGGCGAGGAATTGGTGGTCTATCTGACGGGCCTTGGGACGCTGGACTCCTCGGGCAACGCCACCAACCTCAACTTCGTGTCAGTCGATTTCTCCGGAGTAACAGGCACCGTTGACTACGCCGGCATTGAGCCGGGGGCGCCACTCGCGGTCGGGGCCGGATACCAATTAAACGTGACCGTGCCGAGCGGCACGAGGTCCGGGCTGAATTCTCTGGATATCGGGGGCCTGGACAGCTACAACGACGAAGCGCGCATTTGCGTTACCAGTTGTGTTGACTCGTCATCACTTCGAATCGGAGTCCGCAACCGTGGCGCTGACACGACTCGACCCGCCGTGCGGCCTCGCTTTCCGGGTTCGCCCAGGGTTACGGAATTACGAAGATAGCAAAACGGCTGCTCACCGCCGAGCCAACTTGTAATTGGCACGTGATTTGTCCGCCGTAGCCGCTCAGGTTCTGCGGCAACTGGAAATTCACTTGGATGTCCCCGGTGACCAGTCCCGGCGCGTTGCCTGCGTACAACACCTCCAACGAGTTAGCTCCGTCCGAAGATACGTAACTGCTATTCAGGACAGATACGGGAAGCGACGGAGCATAGAGCTGAGTGGCGATGAGGCCATCCTGATCATCAGGAGAGTTGTCCTGACCAGCGCCGGTGGCCCATATCGTTACGACAGATCCGGCCGCCGCAGGATTGCTCGCAGAATTCAGAATTCCATTTTGATTGAGCGCGGTCGCGGCGCCTCCTTGGGGCATCGGGAAACCATTTTGGAAAACTTCAGGGGCTGAGGGAACAATGGAAAGCGTGGGCCCCGTCAATTTTCCGTGAGGCGTAACAATTTGGACGGTCGCTCTAGTTAGTTCAGCCACGCTGGAAGGAACGATAGCGTTGATCTGATTTGGTCCAACGTAGAGCAGAGGAGCGGCTACGTTATCGAAAAGAACCTTGACGCCGCCCAGTGAATTGGTGAAAGCTCCATGCACCACTCGGCCGCCGAGCGCTTTCGCGGGCCCGAGCCCAATTCCATAAAGTGAGACTAATTCGTAAGGCGCAACGTAGCCCGACACTTGAATGCCAGCCGAGTTCTCGATGCCAATCAAGGAAGCAGGTTGACCGGGCAAGCTCAGCAGAAGGGAACCTGCGCTTCCCAACGCAGTGGGAAGTCCAGCTGGTGTGAGCATGATTGCTTGTCCCACCGCTCCTGTCGGCGCAGTGATTCCATCGATCAAGGAAGAACCATCCGGGGATAATTCAGCTATATAAGTGGGACCCTGCGGCGGAATTGATGCAGCGAATGGAAGTGCCGCGGGCTGTGACCCGCCAGTGAGCCAAATGTCATCTTGTGAATCGAGCGTCAACGCTGTGACGCCACTCGGCGATCCGAAAGCGATGTTGCCGCCGAAGTAAGTCGAGAACAGATAACTTGTGGCTGATGAATTCAGTTTGGCGACAAAGCCAGCATTGGGTCCGTTGGATCCTGAATTGCCACCGGGGTATGAGCTTTGCAAAGCTCCTTTTGTAAGAACAAGGCCGTCGGAAGCTGTACCACCAAAGACAATGTTTCCAGCGGTGTCAACTCCAACGCTCGCGATTGAGATACTCGATTGGTATGAGCCGTCCGAGGCACTTCCGGACGCCGCGATATACGTCGCCCAGACGAGCTGTTTATCCCCTGCGGCAAATTTCGCGAGAAAACCGGATTCATTGTAAGCCACGTCTTCGTCCTCGCATAGACACTGTTGACCAACTGTCCCCGGCGTTATAGGGAGCTTGTTCGCCGTTGTGGTGCCCGCGATCACCACTGCGCCGGTACCGTCAATCGCGATCGCGTTCGCGCTGGTAGATCCATATACCCCTAAACAAGAGCTGCCTCCATTGCAGTTCGTGGTGGGGGAGCCAAAGAAAGTGGAAGAGATCAGGCTCTTGTCATCCGATGAAATTTCCGTGACGAAGGCGTAGGCCGGCGAGGCGCCGAAGTTTCCGCTCGGCCCACTAGTCTGAAACGCGCCTGGTGTCGCCGGAAAATCGCTTGCCTGCGTGTGCCCGGCGACATAGATGTTTCCGGCAGCGTCCAGCGCCACAGCGTTGGCGGAGCTGCTTCCTTGGCTACCTCCCAGCCGAGTCGAAAAAAGAATGGTAGTCAGTTCTGAGTCCAATTTCACGACGAAGCCCGATTGGGTGCTCGTCGGCGGCATCAACTGCGAGACCAACGGAAAATCCGGAGAACTCGTAGTCCCCACGATGACGAGATTTCCCTGCGGATCGACGGCTGCGGCTGTCGGCGCATCTGGAGAAGAGAAAGAAGTACCGCCAAAATCGAAACTGGCAAGTACATTCCCTTGCCCGGCAGTCTTAATGGCACGGATTTGTAGCTGGCCGGAAGGCTCCTGCACGGTGGCGACTACGAAGAAGTTGCCAGAAGCGTCTACAGCCAGTGCGGCCGCAGAACCCGACGCTTCGATAGGCAAATACCGCGCAACAAATTGGTTCGGCGTGGCGCAGAAGCCCGCCGCGACACAAGTGAAAAAGAGTAAGGCGCGAACAGGGCTAGGCATAAGAATTCGCTCCAAAAATGTGGGTTTGTAGAAATAAGCCGCGACCAATAAGGACGGCCGACGCGGGGAATTTCCAACTATACCACGAATCACCCGATCAGGCAGGAGGGCTTGCCCATGTCGGGCGAAAAGTGCGGGGTGAATTCTAGATAAGGATTAGGCAGCTACAAGATTAGTGCCCTGACTCAAGGCGGAGCCCGCAACCGGAGAGCTAACACTACTCGATTCGGCGGGCGGGCTCACTTCCCCGATGCGCCCGGATAGCGATCTTGAATCCTGGCCGGGCGCTCAGAAGTGAAGCTGCGGATTAGCCTTTGTCTTTGACCAGGAGAACGACCCCTCCAATTGCGAGCAAAGCTCCCGCCACTGGACCGTACGGAACATGATGTTCCTTATCCCTGGTGGCATGAATTGGACCTACATCAAGTACTTTCTGCCTGGTCTGGAATCCAAACGCTCCCCAGATCACGATCGCAATTCCTATTACGATCAACGCCGCAGCTAGCATCTTCATAATTATTCCCCCTTACGCGGGTGCTAACTGCAATTCGACAGCCAAACGATTGTGAAGCGAGCTACTTCGCGCGAGCGCTGGCACCAACCTTAGATTCCACTTGCTGCGCCTGGCTAAGATGATCTTGCAGAGTCGGCAGCGTTGAGGACGCGAATGACTTAACGTCCGAGTCCTGGCCCCCGTTCGACTCCTTCTGAAATTCCGAGATGTCCATCTTGTGATCCCTCACCATAGCACGCATATATTCGCGATCGAACGCGCTGCCCGAGAGGCCGGACAGCCGGTCGTAGAGCGCCTTGTCTTTGGCGTTAAGCGCCGTCGGGAGGGTCACACCTTTGCTCGTCGCTACGCTCTTGAGCTTGTCGTCTGCCTGGCCGTGATCGGTCGCCATGCGCTGGCCGAAGTCCTTTACTGCCTGTGATGACGCCTTTTGCTCGGCCAACTGGCCCAACTGAACTTCGGCCATTCCGCCCTCACCGGCCTTTTGCATGAACATGCGATCCGTTGCGCTGAGCGAATTCGATTGCGCAAACGCCAGAAACCCGCACGCACAGCCAGCGGAGATTAACATCGTTAAATTGTGCCGCATTTGACTACTCCTTCACTCTATGGACTCTTGAACAACGGTCACGTTGCGGGCGTTTGGATAGTAACCGTGAGCGAGCCCGCGCAGCTTGGCGCTCAAGCGTGGAACAGCCTCCCCAAATTTCTGTAGGCTGGTCTTGTGGCCAAGCAAGAAACGACTGAGCTGCTTTCTATTGGGGGACGAGAAGTCCGAATCACGCACCCCGAGAAACCGTATTTCTCAAAACAAGTCAAGCTTTCGAAGCTCGATGTGGTTCGATACTACTTGTCCATCGCGGACGGAGCTCTCGGCGGAATCGTAGATCGGCCGCTGGTGCTCAAGCGATTCGTTAACGGAGCCGACGGCGAGGCGTTCTATCAGAAGCGCGCTCCCTCCGACCATCCTGATTGGCTTCGCACGGTTACGCTGGCTTTTCCATCCGGCCGAACAGCGGAAGAGCTCGTCGTGGACGACGCTGCCGGACTTGCCTGGATTGTGAACCTGGGTTGCATTGAGCTGCACCCTCATCCGGTGCGATCGGCTGATCTGGATCATCCCGACGAGTTGCGCGTCGATCTTGATCCCGGACCGGGCGTCGGTTGGAACGATGTTCGTACCGTCAGTCTGGAGGTGAAGGCATTCCTCGAGGAAATGGGATTGCGCGGCTGGCCGAAGACTAGCGGCTCGCGCGGAATGCACATTTATGCGCGGATCGAGCCTCGCTGGACCTTCGCCGAAGTTCGGCGCGCGGCCGTAGCGCTTTCGCGAGCAGTGGAGCGCCGGATTCCCGTCCTGGCCAGTTCCAAGTGGTGGAAGGAGGAACGCCACGGCGTATTCCTCGACTATAACCAGAACGCCAAGGATCGAACTACCTGCTCTGCGTATTCGGTCCGACCCGTCCCCGACGCGCGCGTATCGACGCCGCTCGATTGGGATGAAGTTCCCGATTGCGACCCGGCCGATTTCACCGTCCTGACGGTTCCCGCGCGATTCGCGAAGCTGGGCGATCCGCATGCGGGAATGAATGATGAACCAGGCTCGCTGGAGAAGTTGCTGGAGTTGGCGGCGACCGATGAATCCGCGGGACTCGGAGACGCGCCGTGGCCGCCGCACTTTCGCAAGATGGAGGGCGAGGCGCCACGCGTCGCGCCTTCCCGCGCCAGACCGGCAGCACGGAGTAAGATGCCGCTCATCGTGGTGGCCAACTCTCCGGATAAAGAGGCCGCGCTTGCAGGGCTGGAACGGTGGAAGTCGAAACACGCCGCGGCAGCGGAGTTGCTGGCCGTCGATGACGTGTTGGTCGACTCAATGCGGGGCCGTTCCTCCACCTGGACCAGAATTCGCCTCAATTTGAGGCACGTTCCCGAATCGATGCGGCCGGCGCAGGAGACGCCCGATCCCGATGACGACCCCACGCGTGAGTGGCGTAATATGCGAGCCGCAAAGCGAGCGTCGAAACTGCCTCTAGCGGCCAGTGACAAAGATCGACGCCAATTCGTGAGGTGGAACCACTTCAAGCTGCGCGTAGGTGCAATCGCTTGGCTTTTTGTCGGTCCTCCATCTTCGAAAGTGCGACATGTGCCGGAAGCGCGCGCCCTGCATATGCTCGTAGGTTACTTCCACCACCAGCTCAGCTCGTACCGGCTCCCAGGAAAGATCCTTGCCCTGACTCCACCGGCTCATTCCGCCGGGCATACGCTGTCCCGCTTCGCCAGTCCCAGCCCAATTCCGCCAGGGATGATCGGCGAGCGCATTCTCGCGATACGGCGCCAGGGTATTCACCAGATCCAGCCGCTTCTCCTGCGTGAAACTGGCGCAAACACCGACATGTTGTAACGCGCCGTCATCATCGTAGAGGCCGAGCAGCAGCGAACCGACTGCCGTCTTTTCGCCTTTCTTATACCAGCGAAATCCCGCCACCACGCAATCGCAGTCACGCTCGTGCTTCACCTTGAACATCACGCGCTTATCCGACTCGTAGAGACCATCCGACGGCTTGGCCATTACGCCATCCAGACCAGCGCCTTCAAAGCGCCGAAACCAATCGGCCGCTACGCTCCGATCCTCGGTAGCCGGAGTGACATGCAGGGGTGGAGCAGCCGATCGAAGCATGGCTGTCAGTACTTCGCGCCGTTTGCGAAAAGGGTCGGCTCTCAAGTCCGTGTCACCCTCGCAAAGCACATCGAAGAGGACAACGGAGGCCGGGGTTTGCTCGGAAAGCAGCTTTACCCGGGAGGCCGCCGGATGAAGCCGAAGCTGCAGCGCATCGAAATCGAGTGCGCCGTTTCTGGCGATGACGATCTCGCCGTCCAGTGCGCAACGCTCGGGCAGTTGGGCGCGCAAGGGAGCGATCAGATCGGGGAAAAAGCGATTCAGTGGCTTCTCATCGCGGCTTTGGATCATGAGTTCGTCGTGATCGCGAAAAATCAGCGCGCGAAAGCCATCCCATTTCGGTTCGAAGATCCAGCCCTCGCCTTCCGGCAGTGTAGCGATGCGCTTGGAAAGCATGGGGAGTACGGGAGGATTTACGGGAAGTTGCACGTACTCATCCTAGCTGGCCCTCCGGTGTCTTGGAGCGTAATAGGATTGAACCAGCCGGAGTGTGGCGATCTCAAAAGTGCGCAGGCCAGCCATGCCGGTTGAAGCCCGCTTCGACCTGGTTCGCATCGCGGCGAAAAGCGTTTGCTCTTCGTACCCTTCAAGGACCGCGGGATGAATGTAGTATTTCCGGCAAGCCGCCGGCCGATTTCCTAAATGCTTCGCGGTGTCCTTAATGGCCTCTCCGATGTTTCGCTTCCGTCGGGTCTCGGAGTTACCGGGGCCTAGCGCGCTGAGCAATTGAGCCATGTGCCCGGTTCCGTGCCAGGTCCGAAAGTCTTTCGCCGAGAACTCCTCGCCGGTAATTTCCCGCAGGTATTCGTTCACATGCGCGGAATCCACGGTGGCCAATTCGCCCGTCGCCGACCGGTATTGGAAGAGCTCTTGCCCCGGCAGGTCTTGGCAGCGCTTCACGATTCTCGCCAGACGCCGGTCCCGCAGCGTAATGTCGTGTTCCTGCCGGCTCTTCCCCAGAAAATGCAGCCGCAGCGTTGCGCCGTGAATTTCGGCGTGGCGATCCCTCAAGGTAGTCAGCCCGAAAGATTTGTTCGACTTCGCATACCCTCGGTTACCGATTCGGATGCAGGTCTCGTCCATGAGCTGAACGATGGCCGCGACAACCTTTCTCTCTGGCAAGCCGGGACGAGCAAGGTCCCGATGAACCGTGCGGCGAATCTTCGGCAGAGCTGCGCCGAAGGCCAGCATGCGGTCGTACTTCGTCGCGTCACGCACTTCGCGATAGCGGGGATGGTACAAGTACTGCTTGCGTCCACGCGCGTCCTGTCCAACGGCCTGAATATGGCCGTTATCGAAAGGACAGATCCAAACGTTGGACCAGGCCGGCGGAATCACCAGCGTTTGAATTCGTTTGAGCGTGTGCTTGTCGCGGACCGGCTTAGCGTTTGCACCGAGATAATAAAAGCCTTTACCGCGACGCTTACGGACGATTCCCGGAGCTTGGTCCGTGACGTATCGAAGATGAGCGGCCTTGGCCGAGGCCACCGGATCGTTTGCTATGGTTCGCTGCACTTCATACGTGGGACACAAGGCACGCGCAACTGTTACAAGGGCGCCGCGAGATTGATGCGAAACTCCAAGCCTGTACTTCGCTTTTGGAAACATTTCGCGGCTTGCGGGTATCTAGGAGATGCCATCCGTCGTTCCAAGGCTTGCGGGAAGATAAGAAAGAGGCTGAGGTGAAGATGGAGAAACGAGTGTCGGCAAAGGCGGCGGCAGCAACTGCCTCACCAGATCGTCAGGCAAAGGGCAAGGGTCTGATGCTTGCAGGGATCACAATTACGCACCCGGAACGGGTCATTTCCGAAGCCGGCCAGGTCACCAAAGGCGAGCTCGCGGAATACTACGCCGCAATCGCGCCCTACATGCTGCCGCGCCTCCTGCGTCATCCAATAAGCCTTCTGCGCTGCCCCTCCGGCATCGGCAATCAGTGTTTTTATCAGCGCAATCCGGGCCGTGGCCTGGGCCCAGACGTAAAGCCTTTCAAGTTCCGGCACAACGGCAAGAGCTATGAATATCTCTACATTGACGACGAGAAGGGCCTGATGGAAATTATCCAGATGGGCACCATAGAAATCCATCCGTGGGGGGCCAGTGTCGATGACATCGACCATCCGGATCGGCTGGTATTCGATCTCGACCCGGCGCCGGACGTGCCGTTGGAAGCGCTCAAGCTCGCGGCTCAGGACCTGCGAAAAAGACTACGGAGCAAGGGCTTGGAATCGATGCTCAAATGCACTGGTGGTAAAGGCCTGCACGTCACGGTTCCGCTGGCGGAAAAGGACGCCTGGGCCGCAGTCAAAGCCTTCGCGGCCGCGCTGGCCGACGAGATGGTTGCGGCCGCGCCCTCGGCCTACATCGCCACGATGGCCAAGGCCAAGCGCAATGGGAAGATCTTCATCGATTATTTTCGTAACGACTATACAGCCACTGCTATCGCGGATTTCTCCGTACGGGCCAGGCCGGACGCACCGGTCGCTTTGCCGCTCTCGTGGAAGGAATTAGACGACCTTAAGTCGCCCAGCCAGTTCACGATGAAGGACGTGCTGACGAGGGTGAAACGAAAGAAGCCGCCGGCGGTGCCACGGCCGCAGCGCCTGCCGAGCTGATAGCGGTTCGGTTGCTCTGCTAGCGGACGGGTCCGCTCACGTAGGGTTCGAGCGGCAATACAACCTGGCCGTCGACGATGGGGACACAGTCGGGCGGAAACTCCTGCGTGAACTCGAAGCCTTCATCTTTGAGACGCGCGATGAACTCTTCCAGGTGCGCCATGGCGCCGTTAGGCAAGTCGTGCAGCACCACCAGCGTCCACGGGCGTGAGCGGCAATCGGCAAGCGCGCGCTCCAGCCAGCCGTCCGGATCGCGAAAATCGCCAGGCACGGAGTTCCAAAGCACGCACGTATACAACCCTTCGATCAGTTTCTCCACCACCGCGGGATGCAACAAGTGGCGACCGAGCTGACCCGATCCCGGCGGACGAAAGAGACGGCGCGTTTGTTTTATCCAGGCCAGAGCCTGCTCGGCCTGCTCGAGCTCGCGCAAGGCTTCCGCGCGGCCCAAACGACCCAGCGGAGCGGAGTGCGTGAATGTGTGGTTGCCGATCCAGTGGCCTTCGGCAATGGCGCGGCGGATGATGGCGACCCCTTCCGGCGTGACGGCTTTCCGGCCAAGCACGAAGAACGTGGATTGAATCCCGTGGCGGGCCAGGCAATCGAGAACGCCGGGTGTCACTTGCGCTTCCGGCCCGTTGTCGAACGTGAGCGTGACTTTTCTCAGAATCGGACTAGCGCTTGGCAACCAGTACGTCTTCGACGATTTCCTTGAACTCGGCCGGACTCAGGAGCCCGCGCTTTTCGATGCCCTTGTCTTTGACGCGGCGAAGCATCTCGGAGACCGCTTCGTCGTCAGCGCCGGTGATGCCCATCTGTTCGAGGTTATAGGTGATGGACGCCTTCCCGCTTTTCTTCCCCAGCACCACTTCGCCGCGCCGGCCCGTAAGCGCCGGATGCGTTCCGAACATCGCCAGTGGCTCCTTCACGACGAGATCGACGCCGATGCCCGATTCGCGCGTGAAATTGCGGTCGCCCAAAATCGGTTTATTCAGCGCGATATCGAACCGGCTGATACGGCTGACCAGTTCGCCGAGCTCGGGAAGCTTGCCCAGATCGTAGTGTGTTTCGTAGCCATACAGCACATGCAGAGCGACGATCAATTCCTCAAGCGCGGCGTTGCCGGTGCGCTCGCCCAGTCCATTCGCGCAGCTATGCACCACTTCGGCGCCCGCCTCGACGCCCGCCAATTCGGTGGCCACCGCCATACCGAAATCGTTGTGCGTGTGCACTTCCACGGGGAGCTTGGTGATCGACTTCACCAGGCGCACCAGGTATTTCATCGCTTCGGGCAGAACGCAGCCCATGGTGTCGACGACGCCTACTGAGTCCGGCGGCGCTTCCTGCATCAGGCGAGTAAGCAGATTGGTGAGATCTTCCTCGCGGGCACGCGTGGTGTCATACGGAAAATACACCGCGTATAGACCACGGGATTTCGCATAGTTAACCACTCCGATGCTCTTCTTCAGCACGTCTTCCCAAGTCCACTTGAATTGATACTTGAGCTTCGGATAACCAATCGGAATTTCGATAATCACGCCGTGACAACCACATTCCACCGCCTTGTCGATGTCGGCGTTCATGGCGCGCGCGAAGGTGAAGATCTTCGATTTCAGGCCCAGTTTCGAGATCTCTTTGATGGCCTGGAAATCCTGTTCGGACACGGCGGGCATGCCTGCCTCGATCCGGTCCACGCCGATTTCGGCGAGCTTCTCGGCAATCGCCACTTTATCCGCGATGCTGAAGACCACTCCCGGCGTCTGCTCGCCGTCGCGCAGCGTGGCGTCGTGAATACTCACTCGCGGGGGCAGTTGAAACGTCGAAGTTACAGCTGGAACAAAGTTATATGGGCTAACCCACCACTCATTTTCCCGATAGTATTTGTCGTTCATGGCCATGTACTGCCAACTATAACACTCAGGGGCGTTGATGATCCCCTGCACCAACCACCTCACGTTTCCCTTCACGATTAGTGATGAGGCCTACCCGGAACACGCCTGCGCCGCGGGCCACGTCGATCACCGATGCGACGTCGGCAAAATCCAGCTCGGGTGCGCCACCGACAAACAGGACGCCGCCCGGCCGGGTTGCGAACGTCAACTTCAGGCGAGCTTCAAGTTCCGGCGGAGTGACGGGCTGGGAGTCGATTGCGATGGATCGATCCTTTCCGATTCGCAGCACGACATCCAGCCGATTCGGAATCGCCGGCTGATTCGCGGGCGCAGGTTCGGGCGCTTCGGATGGAAGTCCCTTGCTGCGGTTAGGAAGCAGCATGAACATGATCAGCAGAACCAGCAGAATGTCGATCATCGGCGTCATATTGATGACGGCGGTATTCCTAGCGGAACCGATTTGCATCGCCACGCAAATTTGGACACTGGAGGCCGCAAAAAAGTTCCGGGCTGGATGTCAGCGCGGCTACGAGAGCATGCCCGAGGCCTGATTCGCCGGACCCACGCGGAGCCCGGACCATTCCTCGCATAGCAGAATCGAGTTGGCTGGGTTATGGTAGGAATATTTTAGCGATGCCGGCCGGCCGATCAACCGCTGCGGATCGCCCGGAATCAGCTCGCGCAGTTTCGAGATGTCCTGTGCGGCCGTGTAGGTGATCCCGCGAACCGAATACTCGTAGAAGATCGCGTCGTCCCTGATTTCGAGAATGGTGGCGTCGCCCAGCCGTCCATTCGAATTCACTTCCAATCGCCGCCGCTGCTCTTTATCTTTCGGCTTGCGGCGCATGCGCACCAGGATGTACACGCCCGCGGCCACTGCCAGAAGCGATACAGCGCCGACGACAAGTGTCTCTGTCATTGGAAATGCTCGGGCGAATGCACAGACGCTTATTCCTCTGACGCGACGGTGTTCTCCAACACACCGACGCCATCGATTTCAATCCGCACTTGCGACCCTGGTTGCAGCGGACCGACGCCGGACGGAGTGCCTGTTGCGATCAAATCACCCGGCTCAAGCGTCATAAATCCACTTACATAAGCGATTATATCATCCACGCTAAACATCATTTCCGTGACGGATGCGTCTTGTTTTTTCTCGCCATCGACGAACGTCCGGACACGCAAGCCTGCCAGATCAACTTCATCGCGCGGGACGATACACGGCCCTACCGGGCAAAATGTGTCGTAGCCTTTGCCGCGCGTCCACTGACCGTCCTTGCGTTGCAAGTCGCGCGCGGTGACATCGTTTACGCAGGTGTAGCCCAGGATGTAAGCCGCGGCATCGGAGCTCTTCACGTTGCGCGCGCGCCGGCCGACCACAACTCCCAATTCGCCTTCATAGTCGAGGCGTTGCGAGAGCCGGGGATATACGATCACATCGCCAGAAGCGATGAGCGACGAGGGAGGCTTCAGGAAAATGGTGGGCTCGGCCGGTACTTCGTTGCCCAGCTCCTTAGCGTGTTCGGCATAATTGCGGCCGACGCACACGATCTTGGACGGGATGCACGGCGGCAGAAGCCGCCCTTCGGGACTATGGCGGACGATTTTCATGGAGCAGTCTTCATGGAGCAACGATCTCCACGGGAACGCTTGGCACGCTCGCGTTGCCGATCTGATCGATGGCCGAAACTTGATAGCGATAATGCTTTCCGCTCTGAATGCCGTGATCTGAATACGTTGGAGCCTCCAATCCGCGAGCGATTTCGACAAACGCGCCGCCTTCCTCGGAACGGAAAACTCGATACTCTTTGAAATCGGCCTCAGTGTTGCGCGTCCACGCCAATTCCACTGCGCCAAGACCCACCGATGCAGTGAGGCCGGACGGAACCTCGGGCGCGAACGTGTCCACGGGCGTGATGCTTTCCGGGCCGGCAACCTCGCTCTCCACCTTGCCGCGCACGCCCTGCACAGAATACTGATAGGTCTTGCCATACTCCGCGCTGATGTCGACGTAAGGCGATTCTGTCGCCGTGGCGAGCAGTATGGGCCGGGGCTGTTGTTCGGTCTTCCGAAAGATTCGAAATTCGCCGGGCGCGGCGGCGCGCCAAGTCAGAGCGACACCTTTGGCTGTGGCGGCAACGTGAAAATCCGCGGGTGTCGCGAGCGGCGGTTCCACGTGCAGGGTCTTGAGATCCGACCAACCCGCATCGCGCCCTTTGGGATTGGTGACGCGCACGGCCACCACAACATCCTGGTCAATGAATTTGGCGATAGGAAACTCGGCATGCACGGGACCGGGCTTTTCCGGAACAGGCACGGTAACGTTGGTGGCGCTGCTTAGCCATTCGTTCATGCTGAATCCGTTGGGGCCGGCGGGACCGACGCGCAAATCGACGCTTCCGATGTCTTTGAGCGGCAAACCTTCGGTAGTGAGCGGCGCAATGGTGAAATCGAAGTAGAGATTGGCGCCGCGCTCCACCACTGCGAGATCGTTCACACGCGAAGGAATTCGCAACGCCGGATATAGAGGTTCGCCGACGGACCCACATCCGGCCAGCAGGGCGCAGATCGAGGCACAGAGAATCGCGGCCAGCGTGCGCATCGGCTAAAGAATATACCGGCTGAGATCCTGATCCTTAACGATGTCAGCCAGTTGCTTGCGGACGTACGCGGCGTCGATGCGGACGTTCTTCTTCTTGAGGTCGGGCCCGGCGAACGAGATCTCTTCCAGCAGCTTCTCCATGATGGTGTGCAAACGCCGTGCCCCGATATTCTCCGCCGTTTGGTTGACGCGCGCCGCGAAGCCGGCGATCTGCTCGATGGAGTCGTCGGTGAACACCAGTTTGATACCTTCGGTATCCAGCAAAGCGATGTACTGTTTTACCAGCGCGCCCTTAGGCTCCTTCAGAATGCGAATGAAATCGGCTTCCGAGAGCGATTTCAATTCGACGCGAATCGGGAAACGGCCCTGGAGCTCCGGGATCAAATCGCTGGGCTTCGAGACATGGAAAGCGCCCGCCGCGATGAACAGAATATGATCCGTCCGCACGAATCCATGCCGAGTATTGACGGTCGTGCCCTCCACGATGGGCAGAATATCGCGCTGCACACCTTCGCGGCTGACGTCGGGGCCGTGCCCGGATTCGCGGCCGGCGATCTTATCGATCTCGTCCAGGAAGATAATGCCGCTGCGCTCCACGCGATCCAGCGCGACGCGCGTCACCTGATCCATGTCGATGAGCTTCTGCTCTTCTTCCTGAACCAGGTACTCGGCGGCCTCGGCAACCCGCATCTTGCGTTTCCGGGTTCGCTGCCCGAACAGGCCCGGCAGGACGTCCTTCAGGTTGACATCCATCTCCTCCAGGCCGGTATTGGTGCTGATCTCGAACGTGGGACCGCGCTCGCGGACGTCGATCTCCACCATGCGATCGTCCAGCTTGCCCGCGCGCAATTTCTCGCGCAGTTTCTCGCGCGTGCGCTCGGCGCTTTCGGAAACCTCCGCCTGCGGGGGCATCAACAGATCCAGCAGCCGCTCCTCGGCGTTCTTCTCGGCGCGTTCGGCCACTTCTTCCAGCCGTTCTTCGCGCACCATGTCGATGGAGATGTCCACCAGGTCGCGAATCATGGCTTCCACGTCGCGTCCCACGTAGCCGACTTCGGTGAACTTGCTGGCTTCCACCTTCAAGAACGGTGAGTTGGCGAGCTTCGCCAGCCGCCGCGCGATCTCTGTTTTTCCCACGCCGGTGGGCCCGATCATGAGGATATTTTTTGGCATCACTTCATCGGCGAGCTCGGGTTCCAGCTTCTGCCGGCGGATGCGGTTACGCAGCGCGATGGCCACGGCGCGCTTGGCGTCCGCCTGTCCAATCACGTATTTATCGAGCTCTTGAACGATCTCGCGAGGTGTCAGCTCGTCGAGCAGCGGAGTTTCATCAAGCGCTTGGCCAGGCAAATAGATCACCATCTAACCCAGTTCCTCAAAAATCACCGTCTCGTTCGTATAGATGCAAATTTGTGCGGCGATCTTCATGGCCCTCTCTGCTATTTCTTTCGCTCCCAGTTTAGTATTTTCGATCAGCGCGGTGGCCGCCGACTTCGCGAACGGGCCGCCCGAGCCGATCGCCGCCGCCTCGCCATCCGGCTCAATCACATCGCCATTCCCGCTGACGATGAACGTGTTGTTGATGTCGGCTACCAGCAGCAGCGCTTCCAAGTGCCGCAACACGCGGTCGGTGCGCCACTCCTTGGCAAGCTCGACCACCGAGCGCGGGAGGTTCCCGTTGAACTGCTCCAGCTTGGCTTCAAAGCGTGCGAAGAGCGCAAACGCATCCGCGGTGGAACCGGCGAAGCCCGCGATGATCTTATCGCTGTACAGCCGGCGAAGCTTCTTCGCGGACGCCTTCAGCACTTCCTGGCCGAGCGTCACCTGCCCGTCTCCGGCCATCACCACCTTGCCGCCGCGCCGGACGCACAGGATGGTGGTGGAACGCACTCTTTCTTTCATTTTTTCACGTACTTTCAATTGTGTTTGGGTGAACCCGCGACATTCACATGGTACAACGAGTGTATGCCGTCGTATTTCGTCGACACGCCAGCCTGCCGTTACCCCGTGCTGGTGGAGCGCGGCGGGCTCGCGAACGTGGGCGCTTACCTTCCCCAGCGGGTCGGTAAGTTGTTTCTGATCTCGACTGAAGACGTCTGGGAACTCCACGGATCTGCGCTCGCTCGAGCAATCGGCGATCATCCGCATGAGATTTTGTTCTTTCCTGGCAGCGAACCGCGCAAGCGCCTGGCGGAAGTGGAAACCCTGGCCGACCAGATGGTCGCGCGCGGCGGCGACCGCTCCAGCGTCATCGTCGCTTTCGGCGGTGGTATTTTGACGGACGTCGCGGGATTTTTGGCCGCCATCTTCATGCGCGGCATTCCGGTAATTCAAATTCCGACCACCTTGCTCGCGCAAGTAGACGCGGCCGTTGGCGGCAAAACGGGCGTCAATCTTGCATGCGGCAAGAACTTGCTGGGAAGTTTTCATCAGCCCTTGGCGGTGATCATCGATCCAGGCGTCCTCGATACGCTGCCCGAGCGCGAATATCGCGCCGGCCTGTTCGAAATCATCAAGCACGGCGTGATTGCCGATGCGGATCTGTTCTGGCTGATGAACCGCGAGCCGCAGCGCGTGATGTCGCACGCGCCGGACGTGGTGGACCGCATGATTTGCGATTCGGTGCGCATCAAAGCGGAAGTGGTTTCGGGCGACGAGAAGGAACAAGATCGCCGGCGCATCCTCAACTTCGGCCATACCTTCGGCCACGCGCTGGAAGCTGAGACGGATTACTCGCGGTTTCTGCACGGTGAAGCGGTGGCGTGGGGGATGAAGGCCGCCACTCTGCTGGGCGCGATGGAGCGTCTGCTTTCCGCCGAGGACTCCAAAGAGATTTTGCGCTGCGTGAATTCCTATGGTCCCTTGCCGCCGCTCGCGGGTATCGATCCGGCGCGCATCGCAGCACGCCTGAAGAGCGACAAAAAGACGGTCCAGGGCAAGATCCATTTCGTCCTGCCGGAGCGCATCGGCGCGGTCAAGATCACCGCGGATGTTCAGGAGCGGTTCGTTAACGCAGCCATCGAGGAAGCGCTGGTTTGTTGACACATTTGGAACCCCAGGGCACGACGCCGGCCGGCGCTGAAACTGAGCAGCAAGCTTCCGCCTGGGTGCGCAGAATGTTCGGGAGGATCGCTCCGCGCTACGACCTGCTGAATCATCTGCTGTCGATGAATATCGATCGCTTCTGGCGCGCCCGCACGGTGGCACGCGTGGCGTCGATTCTAGAACGGCCCGGAGCTCAGGTGCTGGATGTTTGTTGCGGCACGGGCGACCTCACGCTAGCGCTTGAATCCCGCGGCCGTTCTGCCTCCGTCTTTGGCAGCGACTTTTGCCATCCCATGCTGGTAGCCGCGCGCCACAAGCGATGCCCCGCGCTCTTTGAGGCCGACGCCTTGCAACTTCCTGTAGCAGGGGCCTCCTTCGATCTAGCTAGCATCGCCTTTGGATTTCGCAATCTGACGAACTACCGCGGAGGCCTGGCTGAGCTGCGGCGCATCTTGAAGCCCGGCGGAACGCTCGCGATTCTAGAGTTCTCCACGCCGCCGAACGCGTTGCTCGCAGAACTTTACAGCTTCTACTCGCGCGCGATTTTGCCCGCCATCGGAGGAATGATCTCCGGCTCGAAGGACGCCTACACCTACCTGCCGGAATCAGTCCGCAAATTTCCCGATGCCGAGGGTCTGGCGAATCAAATGCGCGATGCGGGATTCGTGAACGTACGCTTTGAGCGCATGACGGCCGGAATCGTAGCCCTGCACTTGGGAGAGCGGGGCTGAACGTTCCATCGGCGCGGCCGAGGCCTGCATGCATTTGCTTCACCGTGATCGACACCAGCGCGAGCGTTAAGCCAATCATGATCGCCACCGATACCCAGGCCACCGCATTGTACGCCGCGGAATTCGTCCATTCCTTCATAAGGCCCTTTTTGTTGATCAGCAGCACCATGTAAATCAGCACGAACGGCAGCAGCACGCCGTTCAGTACCTGCGACGCCAGAATAGTCTTTACCAGCGGAAAATTCGGCCAAAGGATCACGCCCGCGCCGAACACGATGAGCAAGGTGTATAGCCAGTAGAACTCGGGGGCTTCGTTGAATCGCTTGTCGACGCCCGATTCAAAGCCCAGGCCTTCACACACCGTAAACGCCGTGGAGATCGGCAAAATGCAGGCCGCAAAAAATGATGCGTTGAACAAACCCGCGCTAAACAAAAGATAGGCGTACTGACCGAAGGGCTTCAGCGCTACGGCTGCATCGGCGGCATCGTTAATATCTCTGGGACCGTGCGCCCAAATGGCCGTGGCGCAGGACACGATGATGAAGAACGCCACCACGTCCGTCAAAATGCAGCCCACCACCACTTCGATGCGCGATTGCACATACTCTTTGGCGGTGATTCCCTTCTCCACGATGGCCGACTGCAAATAGAACTGCATCCACGGTGCGATGGACGTGCCCACCATGGCAATCAGCATGGTGATGTAGTCGGTGTCGAACATCAGAATCGGTTTCACGCTATAAATCGCAGCTTGCTTCCAATCCGGCTTCAGCAGAAACGCGGAAATGATGTAGGTCACATACAAGCAGCATGCGACGAGAAAGATCTTTTCAACGCTGCGGTAGTTGCCGCGCACCACCAGGAACCACACCGCGACGGCGCAGATCGGCACCGAAATGTAGCGGCTGATGTGAAACAGCTCGAGCGAACTTGCGATGCCCGCAAACTCCGCGATCACGTTGAGAAAATTGGTGAGCACCAGCGCGATCATCAGAAAGAACGTGGTCCGTAAACCGAACTCCTCGCGGATCAGATCGGAAAGACCTTTGCCCGTTACTGCGCCCATGCGCGAGGACATCTCTTGCGTCACGATCAGCAGCAGCGTGATGGGAATCAGCGTCCACAGCGGCAGATACCCGTATTTCGCGCCCGCCTGCGAATAAGTGAAAATACCGCCCGAGTCGTTATCGACATTGGCGGTGATGAGTCCCGGGCCTATGACCGAGAGAAAGATCGCAATTTGATAGCGAAAGCGTTTGAACACGCGCTATTTTTCCCTCAGGAGCGAGATCACTTCATCGGCTGTAATGACGCCCAGCAAGCTTGCCCTCGGCATCGATCACGGGCAGCGTTAGCAAGTTGTATTTGTCGAATAGTTCGGTAATTCGATCCTGCCGCTCTTCGACGTCGACGTGCAGCAGAGGGTCGGCGGCCAATTCCTGTAAGGGCGTCACACCGGCGGTAGTGAACAATCGCGCCAGCGGAATGGCTGCTTTCAACTGGCCGTCGGCATCCACCAGAAACAGCGTGTTCAAGTTCTCCAGTATCTCTTCGTGGTTCTTCAGGGCTTCGATGGCGCCGGCCACCGTGGTATTCTCCGGCAGCGCGACATACTCGGTGGCCATCAAGCCGCCTGCCGAGTGCTCGTGATACTCGAGCAACTCTTCCACCTCGGCTTTAGGCTCCACTTCCATCTCTTCGAGAATGTCTTCGGAGGTTTGCTCCTCCAGTTCGGCGAGCACGTCGGCGGCTTCGTGCGGCGACATTTCTTCCACGATGTCGGCGGCCTTTTCGGTCTCCAGCGATTCCAGAATGCTGGCTTGCACATCCGGTTCCATCTCGGAAAGCGTCTCGGCGGCCACTTCGCTATCCATGGTCTCGAAGATGGCCTCGCGATCGTCTGGGCTGAGATCTTCCACGATGTCGGCCAGATCCGCCGGATGCATTCGTTCCAGGATCTTGTTGCTGATGTTGAGCCGCAATCGCCGCTGGGGATCGGCTTCGATGATGCTGCAATGCTCCCAGCGAATGGAGTGAGGCGGAATGACGGTCTGGGTGAGGCGGATCCAACGCCGCGGAACCACTCCCTGCGCCAGGCGCCGCCACATGCTTCGCAATCCGATGTCGACGTCCAGGATGTCGATCACATCGCCCTCGGCTTCGTGCCGGATGCGGAACGTTACGTCGGTAACCCGCACTACCTTGCGGCCTTGCCCGTCGATGATTTGCTGATCGAGCAGATCGCGGACCAGCCGCAGCATGTACTCGTCGGAATGGTAGGGAGTGAGCTGTTCGTCCTTGAGGTAGATGCCGTCGAGGGAAATGGAGCGGATTTGATCGTGGCGGACGCTGAGCCAGGCCCAACCGCCGCCCACCAGGAAGCGGTCCACGCGGGCTGGATCGATCAGAGGGACGATCGCGGCGTCTTTGACGAAGCCGAGACGGCGACCCTTCAGGTCATAGACCCTGAGGCCCAGCAGTTCGGTAAGAAAGAGGAAGTCGTCCGCCATCGAGAATCGCCCGAGCCCATAAAAGATGACCCGTGGAACGCGCGAAGTCTCAGTGGTTGCGGATTCGGCTGCGCCCTACATGGTCTTTCAGTTCTACTATGGCGCAAGACCAATGGGAGCTGCAACAGGCCTCCCCTCGGCGCTAAGAAGGGCTCGCGGTCGCTTCAGGGCTTTGCGGACGCGGGCTGCCAAAGCTCAATCTTATTCCCATCCAGGTCATAGATCCAGGCAAAGCGCCCGTAGGATTCATCCATTCGTTTGGCGTCAATCTTTACTCCCTCTTGTTTTAAGCGGTCGAGCAAAGCATCCAGATCGTCCACGATGTAGTTGACCATGAACGGTTGGGTGGCTGGGATATAGTCGGTGGAGGCGGCAAAAATAGTCCAAACCGTGACGTGTTCCTTTTGCGGGTCGTCGTGTTCGCGCCACGGAAGCATCGCGCCTCCGCCTTTGTCAGCGAGTCCAAGATGCTTCGAATACCATTCGCGCATCTGATCACGATCAGCGGATTTGAAGAAGATACCGCCGATTCCAAGGATGCGCCCGCGCTGCTCCACTTTGACAGGCGTCTTCGACTTTTCAGGTTGCGGAGATTGCACTTCCTGTCCTCCTTTTAAGCACGATGAGATAAGCACCAGCGATCCGAGCGCAATTATGCGCCAGGGTATTCTTTGCATGTGTGGATTATACAAGTTTCAGGGTTCGCCGCCATTCACGCTCTAGATCGCAAAGCTCAACGGGTGATTCCAAGCTTCTTCATCTTCGATTGCAGCGTGGTGCGCTTCATGCCCAGGCGGGCCGCGGCTCCATTCCGTCCGCCCACCACGCCCGCAGCTTGCTCCAGCACGCGGCGGATGTGATCGCGCTCCGCATCCTCGAGCGTTACCGGGGCTACTGCATCAGGCGCGGCGCGCAGCTCGGCGAGGGGAATCTCGAGAGCTGTACCGCGCGTCAGAATCACGGCCCGCTCGATCAGATTCTCCAGCTCCCGCACGTTGCCTGGCCACGCATAGCGCACCAAAACTTCCATGGCTGCCGACGGAATGGTCTGGATGCGCCTGTTCATGCGCCGCGCATACTTCTCGGTGAAATATCGGACCAGCTTCGGGATATCGCCGGGGCGCTCGCGCAGTGCAGGCAAGGAAAGCGGAAAGACGCTGAGGCGGTAATAAAGATCGCTGCGAAACTCTCGGGCTGCGATCATCTGCGACAGGTCGCGATTGGTAGCCGCCACCAGCCGCACATCCACTTTGATGGTGCGCACGCTTCCCAAGCGCTCGAACTCATGCTCCTGCACCGCGCGCAGCAGCTTGGGTTGAAGCTCCAGCGGAATGTCGCCGACCTCATCCAAAAAGAGCGTGCCCTTGTTCGCCAGCTCGAACCGCCCCACCTTCTGCGCGATGGCGCCCGTAAACGCGCCCTTTTCGTGGCCGAACAACTCGCTTTCAAGCAACCCGGTGGGAATGGCCGCGCAGTTGAGCTTCACGAAGGTCCGCTCGCGCCGTCCGCTCAACTCGTGAATCGCGCGCGCGATCAGCTCCTTTCCGGTGCCGGTCTCGCCGAGAATCAAAACCGACGCATCGGTGGGCGCCACGGTCGCCAACTGATCGAGCACTTTACGAAACGCCGGATCATCGCCGATAATCTCGCCGAAATTCCGCTCCGTGCGGATCTCGTCCTGAAGATACAGCTTCTCTTCGGCCAGTTGATCCTTGAGCTGCGCGATTTCCTGAAACGCGGTGGCGTTCTCGATCGCGATGGCCGCCTGGCCGGCCACTTGGGTGAGAAAGTCGACGTCGGAAGGCGCAAAGGCGTGCTCCTTCGTGCTGCCTACGTTGAGTGTTCCGAGCACGCGATTGCGAGTGATCAAAGGAATGCAGCACAACGACTTCAGGCCCGCCGCAGCAAGGCGTTGCGCCGGGGGCGAGCTGTACCGCGCCAGTTCCTGTCCATCCAGCACCACTGGACGGCGAGTCTCCACGGCTCGGCCGGCGGGTGTTTCGTCCAGCGCCGCCGTGGTCCCTTGCGGGATGATATCCGGATTTCCTTCGAACACCAGCGCGTAGTTTTTCAGCAGCGCTCCGCCGGGCTCCAGCAGCGCGAGGCTGGAATATTCGCTCGGCATCACGCGCCGCAGGCAAGCCGTGATGCTCGGGAACAGCTCGCGGATATCGAGCTCCGAAACCAGTACGTTGGTGATTTCGAGCAGCACCTGCAAGCGGTCGCGCTCGCGAGCCAACTGCCGCTGGTACTTCTCGGCGTTCTCGAAATTCAGCGTGTTGTCGACCGCGACGGCCACTTGAGCCGAAACCTGGCGCATGAAATCCAGCTGCGATTCCAGCGGGCCGCCCGATCCGAACCCAAACATCAGCGCGCCCAGCCGGTGCTGCGCGGTGGTGAGCGGCAACCAAGAGGAACTGATCACGCGGTTCCCTTTGAGCACGTCCATGATTTTCGGCCAGCGCGTCTCTTTGTTCACGTCCGGGATGACGAGCGGCTCCTGATGGACGTAAACCCATCCGGAAGGCGACTCCTCGGGCGGAAACTCCATCTCCGGTACGTGGGGCTCTACTTCGGTGGTGCTTTCCAGGATGTGCAGCCGCATGGTGTTGCGGGCGGCGTCGTAGAGGACGAGATTGAGGAAATCGAAGGGGACAATCAGCGCGCAGGCGCACTGCCAGATCGCGGAACAGCCCGCTCAGGTCGCGATGCTGCAGGATGGCCTGCGAAACATCCAGCAGCGACTGGTGGGCGGCGCTTTGCGAGGGATTCGGCCTCGGGCTCCGAGATGCCGCTTTGTTCGGATCTCGCGAGCATGCGATGGGCCTGGAAACCAGTATACCCAGCCAGGTCAAGCGCGCGAGCAACGGGGAGTTAGAACAGGCCGGCCTGTTAGAAAAGCTCGGCCTTTTAGAACAACTCGCCGATGTCCTTGGCGATCCCGCGCGATTCCAGATGAATCAAGCCGGCGTTCGCTCCCATGGGACCCATGACCGCCAAAACAGCCTTGGGACCGGCCGAGTAGACGAACAGGACGCCGTCATCGCCGCGGATACTCACTTCCGACAAGCGTGCCGGTGGCCATGCTTTCGCTGATACGGCGCCCCAGGCTGGAGGCTGCCGCGGCCATTGCGGCTACGCGATTGGGATCGGTGCCATTGGAAAGCGAATGCGCCACGGGCAGGCCCTCGTTAGAGGCCAGCAACACGCCCCGCAGCTCTGGAATCGAGTTGCGAAGGTTCTCCAGATGATTCTTCAAAGCTTCGTGTTTCACCATATTCCTCTCCTGACGATCTTCCACGCGTTGTCGTGGAAGCCTGGCGCACGCCTGCGCTAATAGTAAGATCGTTCGCGTAAGGCGCTAACTTTAGCCAGTCTTTCCGATAAACACATTACTTTGGCGGACTTCGCGAAAGAGCTTCGCCGCCGCTCCGGTGAAGAGCCCAAAGAGCCTAAACTGCACTGGCCTAGCCTGTAGCCGGAGTGCTACGGTTTCTCCCAAGGTGGTAAGGTGCGATGCCTGAGAACGTCCTCATAAGAGCTTTACCGTATAGAAACAACCTCAGGACCTATTCACTAATCGCCTAGAATCGCCGATTACATCGCATATGCGATGCCGGTACTGCGGCAAGGAGCTGGCGCTACTCAAAAGACTCACGGGAGGAGGAGAATTTTGCTCCGACGCGCACAAGCAAAGCTATCAGGATGAATACAACCGCTGGCGCTCAGCCGGCTGCTGCAAGCTCAGAAAAAGGGGGACAATGAACCCTCAGGCAAAAAGCCCGGAGCGCCAGTGGCCGTGGAAGAGCCAGTGGCCAAAGAACGCATCGCCGACGCCCCGGTGCTGGTAACAGCGTCGCCGGGCACGCTACTGAGACGCCCTCGCCGGAATCATTGCCGTTGCAAATCACAACTTAGAAGCATCCGTCGCGGAAGATGCCATAACGCGCGACGCACGCATGCGGTATGGAGAACCATCGCACAAGGCGCCCGCGGAAATTTCGATGGAGCGCGACGCCGAACCCATGGAAATCGCCGATTTCCTGAGCGAAAGCCCCTGCCATGGCCGCTTGGCCGGATGAAACTCCGCACTTGGAACCCTGGCTTGAGTTCTCCTCCGGACCGGCCGTTGCGGATTGGCAATTGCAATACGGAAACGGAGCCGCCTCGCTTTCAACTGCGTCGCAAGTCTCGTTCGACCTTCAACCGAACGCAGTGCCGGGGGAGCATCGCATCGCGCCAGCCGGCCTGAAGCCAGTTTGCGCCGCAGATTCGCCGCATCGGGCGTGGGCAATCGACCCTGCCCTGGAAGGTGAGCGACGACCCATCAGTTGCCCTCCGCCGGCCCAGTCGGATGGAAGTCGGCGCGCCAGCCGATCGAATTCGCCGCCGATCGAAGCATCATGGCCGGAGAACTTCCATTTCGAGACCGGCCGTTTTGGTGGAAGATTCCCTGCTACTTGAGCTGCCCTCCACGGGATCGAATTCCCAGCCGAAGATTCCATGTCGTGGTGGTCTGGCAGGATCATGGAGCACCTCCGTCGATTCGCTCCTTGCGGCAGCCGAGCCAGCGGCGCCCGCAGAAGACGACAGCCCTCGAGCATCGCTCGAAGCTTTGTCCAGACTGCATCAGGATCTTGCCCAAGAGGATCTGGTCCAACCGCAGGAACCGGCGCCCGAAGAACCCCCGGCTGTGATGGAGGAACCAGTGCCGGTGGCCGAAGCGGAGGCGCAGCAACCTGCAACACCAACGCCTGGACGAGCCACCGAATTGCTGGACATCGCCATCCGGATGTTTCCCCCGGCCAAGCCTACTCGAATGGACGCCGACGGGCTGCCGAGTCAATCGGAACCGCTGCTCCCACATCTGAAATCGCTGCCATTGCGGCCGAAGATGGCCGTGGCATCCGGCTACGCCCCGCCGTCCGCCGTGCCGGCTGAACCCAAGGCGGCTGCCAGCACGCCCGCCAGTGCACCAGCCGCGACGCCCAGGCCCGCGCCCGACCCAACTGCGCTCAAGGCCGCCGCTTCGAAACCCGCGCCCACCAAACCGGCACCCGCGAAATCGGCGGTCACCACCAGGCCGGTCGCCCGCATCGTACAGCCTAAACAGCCGCCAGCGTCGGCCAAAGTACAAGAAACATCCAAGCCCACCGCGAAAACCACGCCGCCGGTGCCGGCACGGCCGGAAACCGTGCAGCCTACAAAACCAACGGCAACGCCACCCCCGGTAGAAGCGGTGCAGCAGAAACCCAGCGCGACAGACTCGGAAACCGCGCCCAACTTCGGAGCGGTCCAGCTTGCCAACGCCTCGTTCGCGGGCTCTCTCAAGGTTAAACTCGGCATCGCCATCGCTCTCATCGTCGTGGCCTGTTCCACTTGGCTGGGATGGGGTGGCAAGTCCGCACAAATCCGCGGTCCAACTCCGCGATTTCCGCCGACGGCTCCGGGCCGAGCATCATCCTGGGGGAAGGCGGTTGGGTGGAAGGTTGGAGCTGGAGATCCAGTCGGCTTACATGCCGAGCGTCAGATCACCATCTACCGGCCGTCGCTGAAGCTATCCGACTATCGCATCGAATTCCAGGGCCAGCATCGAAACCAGCAGTATCGGCTGGGTGTTTCGCGCCGCGGATCCGGACAACTACTACGCCATGAAGCTAATCGGCGGTGTCTACGGGACTTGTCTCCCAAGGTGGCGCTGTTCAAATACCTGGTGCATGAACGGGCGGCAGACCCAAGTAGGGCGAGTCCCAATCGATCTGGCGGTACAGGCCGACACGGTGTTCGATATTCGTACCGACGTGCGAGGTCCCCAATTCAGCACCTCCGTTCAAGGACGGCAGGTGGATGTTTGGACCGACGATCAGTTGAAGACCGGTGGAGTCGGCTTCCTGAATGAACGAGAGGAGCGGGGGAAGGTGAAATCAGTCTCCATCCGCTATCCTGAATGGGGTCGCCAAGTAGGGGATTCACGGGCAGAGGGTTCCATGGAAAAGACCAACGATCAATGGTTATGGTTTGTCGATAACGAGCTCGTCGAGGCTCTCGCACGCACCGACACTTTAGATGCCGCCAGCGAAAAGCGGCCCGTTCAATCCCCGGCGCTGGTCAGAGCGCTGTCTCTGAACATGGACGGCAAGACCGAGCAGGCCTTGCGCGAAATCCGCGAGGCGATTGATGGCGGCGAGAAGCTGCCGGAGCTGATCTGGACCCGGGCGCATCTGGAATTTCAGCTCGGCCAGTTTGAGAACGCACTGGAGGATTACCAAAAGGTGCTGGAGACGCAGGGCAATCACAAAGCCGCAACCTATAATGTGGCCCTGTGCCTGGAGAAGCTCGAGCGCTACGAAGAAGCGGTGGCGGCGTTTCGCAAGGCGGCGGACCTGGATCCCAAACTCTGGGAAGCCAAGCTGGGCGTGGCCGTCGCGGAGCTCCACTGCAATCGCCTGCAAGAAGCGCTGGCAGCTTTCGAGACATGCTTAGAGGCCAAGCCGGCCAACGAGAAAGCTCTCTACGGCAAAGCCGTCGCGCTGCAGAGGTCCGGGCGCACACCTGAGGCGCTGGAGGTGTATCAACAGCTGGCGCCCACGAACCCCAGCGACGCCGAGTTGTTCACCAATCTGATCGGCGCGGCACAGGCGCTTGGAGAAACCGATAAGGTTCGCGAATATTCCGAAAAGTTACTGCGAGTTCGCCCGAACGCCCAAGCTGGATTGGCGGGCATGATTTCTGCTGCTATAACGCGCGGCGATTTCAAATCCGCGGCCCAACAAGCCGCGCAACTGGTAAAGGTGGCGCCTAAATCGTTTGAAGGCTGGTTCAACCTGGGCGTGGCCTATCAAAAAACCAATCGCCTGGAACAAGCCGGTCAAGCCTACGCCGAAGCGCTGAAACTGCGCCCCGACAGTCCGCTGGCTTATGCCAATCTGGGCGCGACGCTGCACGAGCGTGGCGATCTTCCGGAAGCTCGCAAGGCTTATGAACGCGCGCTGCAATACGCGCCCGAAAACGCCGCGGCCCTTTGGAATCTTGCCATCGTCCAGGAGCGCCTGGGCAATGCCACGGAAACCGAGAAATGCATCGAGAAAGTCGTGGAAGTGGATCCGGTCCGCGAGGACGCTTGGTTCCGCATCGGCTATCTGCGATTGTTGCGCGGCGACAACGCCGGAAGTATCGAACCCTTCCGCGTGTGCGTTAGCAAACGTCCGGACTGGCTGGAAGCGCTGATCAATCTGGGCTTGGCGCAGCGCCGCACCGGCGATCTGGAAGCGGCCAAGGCGTCGTTCACTCAAGCCTCGGCGTGCCATCCGCAATCCACCGAAGCGCTACGCGGCCTGGCGGCCGTGGCCACCGAACAGGGCGATTACGTCCTGGCGCTCGACGCCGAAGCCAAGCTCGATCAGCTGGGCGAGCGCATCCCGGAGCTGAACTACAACATCGGCGTCCTGCTACAGCAATCCAACCTGCAGGAAGACGCCGCGCGGAGCTACCGCCGCGCCATCGAAGACAAGGCCGATTTCGCCGAGGCGCTCCTCAATCTGGGACACGCGCTCAGGGCGCTCGGCCAGCAGGATGAGGCTCGCGGTTGCTGGCAACAAGCCGTGGAAGCTAAGCCGGAGCTGGCGGGAAAGTACTTTTAAGAATTCAGAATTCGAGAATTCAGGATTCAGAATTCGCGGAACCTACATTCTGGATTCTGACTTCTGGATTCTGGCTTCTCACTTCGTCTCCAGCCACTTCACACTAACCGGCTCCAGGTGCTCGCACTGCATGGTCTCCGTGACGCCTGACACCAGCAGCGCACAGGCATTCGATTGCGCGCTCCTCAGCGCGTGATCCTGCGTGTCGGCCGAGGCCGTGCGGCACTGGTTCGCGCCATGAAAGGCCACGCACACCTCCACGCGATATTTCGCGATGTGCATGCTCGAGTACGCCAGGTACGCCACCACAACTAGCACGAAAATAATTCCGATCATCACGGTTTTGTTCATGCACCCTCGGAGAAGAAGTTGCCCATGCGGCGGAATTTATCGTAGCGATCGTCGATCAGCTCCTTCGATGTCAGCGGCGCAAGTTCCGCCAGAGCCTTTTGAATAGTTTCCTTCACCAACTCGGCGGCCCGATTCGGATCCGTGTGCGCGCCTTCCGCCGGCTCCTGGATCGTGCCGTCGATCAGCTGGAGCCGTTCCAAATCCTGGGCCGTCAGCCGCAAGGACTGCGCGGCTTCGGCGGCGCGCCCCGAATCGCGATAGATAATGGCGGCGCAGCTCTCCGGCGAAATCACGCTGTAGTAGGCGTTTTCGAGCATGTATACGCGATTGGCCATCCCCAGGCCGAGCGCGCCTCCGCTGCCGCCTTCGCCGATCACAATGGTAATCACCGGCACGCCCAGCCGCGACATCTCGCGCAAGTTGTTCGCGATCGCCTCGGCCTGCCCGCGCTCCTCGGCGTCGATGCCGGGATATGCGCCCACCGTATCCAGGAACGTCACAATGGGCCGCTGGAATTTTTCGGCCAATCGCATCAACCGCATGGCCTTGCGATAACCCTCCGGCTTGGGCATTCCGAAATTGCGGTGCAGCTTCTGCTTGGTGTCGCGACCTTTCTCCTGTCCGATCACCATAACCGGCCGGGCGTCTAGAAACGCGAAGCCGCCCATCACCGCCGCATCGTCGCCAAAGAAACGATCGCCGTGCAGCTCCGAGAAGCCGGTGAAGACGCGGCTGATGTAGTCCGACGAGTGCGGCCGCTTGGGGTGGCGCGCCAGCAGCACGCGTTCCCAGGTGGGATTCGTGGCGGGAGCAACTGTCGCTTGATCGGGAGTATCCGCCACTTAATTAGCCAAAACCTCTAACGACTCCGGCCCGCAGATCCGTTCCACTTCCGCCCAAAACTCCTTATCGGGGCGGACCTTCAGAGTCACATCCAGAATAACGGAAAAATCGCGCGGCTTCTCCAGCCGCAGCCGGACTTCGGTCTCGCCCTGCTTCCGCGCGAAAAGCTGGTTCAACGCTTCAGCCTTGTTCGCAGTTCCGTTGGCGCCCACCGGCACGCGAATCGAAATCAGCGTCGGCAGATTCACCCTCGCCACTGCCAGCGGAATGATATCCTGCACCGAGAGCTTCGGTGGCCCGTTCTCTTCCGGCAGCACCAGCGCGCGCACCAGCACAGCTTGATCCTCCACCAGGTTGGTGAGCAGCCGATCGTATTGCGTGGAAAACGCCATCGCCTCCACTCCGCCTTTGCGATCCTCCACGCGCATGGCCGCCCAGAGCTTGCCTTCCTTATTGCGCTTACGCGTGATGCCGGTGAGGATGCCGCAGATAGCCACCTCGGCCCCGCGCTCCAGGCCCTCCAGCGTTTCGGTGTCGTGCTTGCCAAGTTCCGTCACCTTATCGGAAAACTCATCCAAGGGATGGCCGGTGACGAAGATTCCCAGCACTTCCTTTTCGCCCGCCAGCTTTTGCTGCACCGTCCAGTCCGGTAACGCGGGCAGCGGATGCTCCACCTGCGCGGGCTCATCAGCCGCGGCGCCGAACAAACCCACCTGGCCGCTCTCGCGATCCTTCCACGCTCGCTGGCCGCTCTCCATCGCGTTCTCAATCACCGCCGTCAACTGCGCGCGATTGCCGCCCAGGCTCGCGAGCGCCCCGCCCTTGACGAAATTTTCCAGAATGCGTTTGTTCACGCTGGTCAAATCCACGCGCTCGCAAAGATCGTAGAGCGATTCGAACGGTCCGCCGCTCTCGCGCGCTTGGATGATGGAATCCGCGCCGCCCGCGCCCACATTGCGGATCGCGCACAGCCCCATGCGAATGCCTTGGCCATCGGGCGAGAAATCGCGACCGCTCGAATTCACATCCGGAGGCAGCACCGGAATGCCCATTTCACGGCATTCATTGATGTACTTCACCACTTTGTCGGTGTTGCCCATTTCCGACGTCAGCAGCGCAGACATGAATTCGACCGGGTAATGCGTTTTGAGGTACGCAACCACGTAGGCCAGATACGCGTAAGCGGCGGAGTGTGACTTGTTGAAGCCATAGCCGGCGAATTTGGCCATCTGGTCGAAGATTTTTTCGACTTTCTTTTGCGGGAAACCTTTGGCCTTGGCGCCGGAAACGAAACGCTCGCGCTGCTTGTCCATTTCCTCCTGTTTCTTCTTGCCCATGGCGCGCCTGAGGATGTCGGCTTCGCCTAGTGAGTAGCCTGCGAGGCGGCTGGAGAGCTGCATCACCTGTTCCTGGTAGACGATGACGCCGTAGGATTCTTCGAGAATATCCTTGGTCTCCGCGATATCGTAGGCGACTTCCTTACGGCCGTGTTTGCGATCGATGAAGTCGTCGATCATGTCCATCGGCCCGGGCCGATAGAGGGCGTTCAGCGCGATCAGGTCGTCAAGCCGATCGGGCTGATAACGGCGAAGAATGTCGCGCATGCCGGACGATTCGAACTGGAAAATGCCGCTGGTTAGGCCTCTGGCGAAAACGGCCTGGTAGGTTTTCGCGTCGTCGAGCGGCAGCTTCTCGGCGTCGAGTTTCACGCCGCGATACTGCTCGATCAGCGCCACCGCCTCCTGAATAATATCGAGCGTGGTCAGCCCGAGAAAATCCATCTTGAGAAGCGCCAGCTTCTCGAGCCCCACCATGTCGTACTGCGTAACAATTTCGTCTTTGCTGGTCTTACAGAGCGGGACCAGTTCGCGCAGCGGAACGGGCGAAATCACGACGCCCGCCGCATGCATCCCGGCGTTGCGCGCCATCCCCTCGATCTTGCACGCCACCTCCAGCACTTCTTTCAGCCGCGGGTCTTTACGCGCCGCCTCCTCGATGGCCGGCTCCTGCTGCATCGCATCCTTCAGCTTGATGTTGAGCTGAGTGGGAATGAGCTTGGTGATGCGATCCACATCCGCGAAGCCGATGTCCAGCACGCGGCCGACGTCCTTGATGGCCGTGCGCGCGCCCAAGGTGCCGAACGTGATGATCTGGGCCACTTGTTCGCGCCCATACTTCTCGGTGACGTACTGGATGACTTCGCCGCGCCGGCGAGTGTGGAAATCGATGTCGATATCGGGCATGCTGATGCGTTCCGGATTCAGGAAGCGCTCGAACAGCAGCCCATATTCCAGCGGGTCGATATCGGTGATCTCCATCGCGTAGCTCACCAGGCTTCCGGTGGCCGATCCGCGCCCCGGACCCACGGGAATCCCGCGCGATTTCGCAAAGCGGATAAAATCCCAAACGATGAGGAAGTAGCCTGAAAATTTCATCTGCTGGATCATCCGGATTTCGCGATCCAGTCGCTCGGCATACTCCGCCAGGTCGTGCTTCAGAGCGCCTTCCTTGCTGAGCGCCTCAAGCCTGATCCGCCGCTTTTCAAAGCCTTGCCGAGCCACGTACTCGAAGTAGCTGTCGGTGGAGTGCTCGACGGGAACGTCGAACTTCGGGAACGGCTCCTTGACCTTTTCGAGACTCACCTGGCAACGCTGCGCGATGTCCCATGTCCGATCCAGCGCGTCTTCCACCTCGCCGAACATCTTGAGCATTTCATCGCGCGTCTTCAGATAAAATTCCGGAACCGTGAACCGCATGCGGTTCGGATCGGACATCGTTTTGCCGGTCTGGATGCACAGCAGGATCTCGTGCGCGCGCGCGTCGTTCTTGCGCATGTAGTGCGAATCGTTGGTGGCCACCAGCGGAATTCGCGTCTCTTGCGACAGCCGCAGCAGCTCGGGAATCACTAGTTTGTCTTGATCCAGGCCGTGATCCTGAATCTCGAGAAAGAAATTCTCCTTGCCGAACATGTCCGCGTAACCGTAGGCCAGACGCTTGGCCTCCTCGTAGCGATTGGCCATGATCGTCTCGTTGATGTCGCCGCGCAAGCAAGCCGACATCGCAATCAAACCCTTAGAGTGCCGGGCTAGCAGGTCTTTGTCGATGCGCGGCTTATAGTAGAAGCCTTCCAAAAACGCCGTCGACACCAGCTTCAGCAGATTGCGATAGCCTTCCTGGTTTTCGCACAGCAACACCAGATGGTTGTAACGATCGCTATCGCTGCGGCTCGCGAGGCCCTGCTGTGAAACGTAGACCTCGCATCCGATCACCGGATGGACACCCTTCTGTTTGGCTTCGTTGTAGAACTCGACCGCGCCAAAGAGATTGCCGTGATCCGTCATCGCGACGGCGGGCATCTTCTGCTCCACGACGAGATCCATCAACTGCCCGATCTCGCACGCGCCGTCGAGCAGCGAATAGTCGGTGTGACAGTGTAGATGAACGAAAGGCCGCGCGGAACTCATTCGGATCCTAACAGGGGGAGGGTTATCTCCATTGTACTTCTAACTTCGATCTCTCGCGAATTTTCTTCCGTCGCTCGTAATCGTATCTCGATGCGATTCTCGGGCATCAGTTCTGGAAACCGCTCGCCCCATTCAATCAACACCACAGCGCGGCGATCGAAAATCTCTTCAAGACCCAGCGTGGCCACCTGTGCGGCACTGTCCAACCGATACAAGTCGATGTGGTACACGAACGGCATCTTATCCGAGCCGCGCGCGTTAGCAAGCGGACTGTACTCGTGAATCAACGTGAACGTCGGGCTTGACACGTCCTCCGGCGCCGCCGCTCCCAACCCCTTCACGATTCCCTTGGCTAGCGTTGTTTTGCCCGCGCCGAGTTGCCCGATCAGTAATACCGCGGCCTGGGGCGGCAACTCCGCCGCCAACTTCTCGCCCAACTCAATGGTCTCGTCTTCAGACTTGGTGTGATAGGTCCGAGATTTCACGCATCGCCTCGGGCAGGAACTCGAACAGATCGGTGGCCATGAATGATTTTTCGCCGATTGCTTCGGCGCCCAACTCACCCGCGCGTCCATGCAGGTAGACGGCAGCGAGCAAGGCGTTTTCTAACTGTTGCGGGAACTGGGCGAGCAGGCCCGCGATCATTCCGGTAAGCACATCGCCCGTTCCGCCCGTCGCCATGGCCGGCGAACCGGTGGGGTTGATCCACACCCGGCCATCCGGAAACGCGATCACGGTGCGATCCCCCTTCAGCACCAGGTAAACTCCGTGCTCCTTGGCGTAATCTCGCGCATGTCCGATGCGATCCGCTTGAATTTCGGCTATCGTTTTTCCGGTCAAGCGCGACATCTCGCCCGGATGTGGTGTGAAGATTCGTGGAGCTTGGAACCGCAGCCTTTGCCCAGCCACCGCATTCAGCGCATCCGCATCCACAACCATCGGTGCGGTCGATTCTTGCACGAAGCGCCGGATGAATTGCACCGTCTCGGGATGTTGCCCCATGCCCGGTCCGATCGCGATCACAGTTTTCTTGGCGGTGATCGCCGCCAGCGCGGGATCGTCCGGCGCGCGCATGGCGATCGACCCGGAATCGGTCTCCGCCAGCGGCTCGGTCATGATCTCGGGCGCGTAAGATGCAATCGCGGTAATCGCCGATGCCGCCGAGGCCACCGTGGAAAGCCCCGCGCCTGCACGTAGCGCCGCAATGCCAGCCATCGCCGCCGCGCCCGTCTTACCGCGTCCGCCCGCGATCACCAGCACGTGCCCGTACAGGCCCTTGTTCGAATCGCTGGGACGCGGCTTGAACATCTGTGCGAAGTCTTCTGGCTCCGACATGGACAGCGAAATGCTAGCGTCCTCTTCATACAACTCCGGTGGAGTCCCGATCTGCACGACATGAACTTTCCCCGCCAACTCGCAAGCCGGGGAGAGCACCAACGACGGCTTGAGCGCAGTGAAAGTAACGGTATGTTTTGCGCGCACCGCCTCTCCCGACGGCACATCCACGGCCACCACATCGGCCAATGGAAAGGAACCATTGATCGCGTCAATTAACTCCGCGGCCCTCCCTCTGGCCGGCCCTTCGAAGCCCGTCCCCAGAAGAGCATCCACTACGACCGTTGCCGTCCGCATTTCCGGCGTGACCTCAAACGACACCGCGCAGCCCACCGCCGTGAGCATCTTGAAGTTTTGGAGCGCGTCGCCTTCCAGTTTTTCTGGGTCGCCGGCCAGCACCACGCGCAGCCACTGCGGCTTCGAGCGTGTATGAAGCTGACGCGCCACCACCAATCCATCGCCGCCATTGTTGCCCTTACCGCACACCACCACGATGCGCTGTTTGGCGAGTGGCGCATACTCGCGTTCGAGAAACTCCACCACGCGCTGCCCGGCGTTCTCCATCAGGATGATGTTCGGGATTCCCAGCTCGGCCGTACGCCGGTCCACGTCGCGCATTTGCGCCGCGGTTAAAACTTTCACGCCCGCACCTCGGCCAGCAACTTCTCCAACTTTCGCAAGTTCGCTGCCTCGCCCATCACGATGAGAAAATCGCCGGCCTCGATGGAGGCTTCCGCCGGCGGATTGAACAACATCTCCCCGTCCGATTTTCGGATCGCGAGCACTATCACTCCGAGGCCTTTGCGAAGTTGGGCTTCGATCAGCGACTTAGATGCGAACCCGCTCGACACTGGCACGCTGAACTGTTCGATTCCCACGTCCAGCCCCATGCCCTTGGTGGTGAAGTCGATGAACTGGAATACGTGCGGCTTGAGCATCACCTGGGCCATGCGATTGCCCGTCATATCGTAAGGCGCGAACACGTGGTCGGCGCCGGCCTGCCGCATCTTCTTCTCGCTTTGCTCGGAGTTCACGCGCGCCGAGACCTGCAAGGTCGGCTTCAATCCTTTGGCTGAGAGGATCATGAACAGATTGTCCGCGTCGCTCTGCAGCGTCGCAATCAGACCTTTGGCGCGCAGAACGCCCGCCTGTTTCAAAGTCTCATCGTCGGTGGCATCCGCCAGCACGCCCAGCATGCCATCCCGCATGGCCCACTCCACGCGATCCTCGCTCTTGTCCACGATGAGAAACGGAACACCCGCGCGCTGCAGCTCACGCGCCGCGCCCCGGCCCACGCGTCCAAAACCGCAGACGATGATATGGTCCTGCAACTTGTTAATCATTTTCCTGGTCCGCCGCTTCCCAAAATATTGCGTGAGCTCCAGCTCGATGATTACCTGCGTCATGCCGCCCACCGCGAGCAGCATGATAGTTACGCCAAAGAATATCAGAAATGAATTGAAAATCCGCCCGTAAAAACTGAGCGGATGGATCTCCCCATAACCCACCGTGCTGATGGTAATCAGCGTCATGTAGAAGGCGTCGAAGGGTGGGTAATGGTCGATCCATATGAAGCCTAGTGTTCCGCCGGTGACGACAAGCAGAATCCCGCTGCTGAGAATGACCAGCCAGTTGCGGAGGCGGCGCATGCTGTCGCTATTCTAGCGGACCTCAGTCTGAGTGTCTTCGGCGCTCGCAGGTCATCGTTTGCGAACCAGCAACAGCGTCATGTCGTCGGACAACTCGGGCACTCCTGTCCATTGCCGCACCGCTTCCATCACGCTCTCGATAATCGCGTCATCGTCCTGCGCTGCGTTCTTCGCCACCGATCTCAATCAGCCGCTCTTCGCCGAACATCTCGCCATATTCGTTCTCCGGCTCCGAGATTCCGTCGGTGTAACACACCAGCAAGTCTCCGCTCTGCAGCTCCAGCTTGCTCTCCTCGTACTTGGAGAAAGGAAAAGCGCCGACCACGGTTCCATTCACATCCAGACGAGTGGCCGCGCCGTCGCGTATCAGCACCGGCTGCAAATGGCCGGCGTTGGTGTACGTAATCAGGCCGGTCGCCTGGTCGTAAATGGCGAAAAAGAACGTCGCGTATTTTTCCGGCGAGGTGGTCGCATACAGTTGCTGATTCAGTTCGGAAACCATGCGCGCAGTCGAGAGCCGCAGTGCCATTCTCGCGACGCCGCCAGGTCGGCCGAAGCCCGCAGTTCCATGCGCATAGCCGCCTGAATGGTCGCCATCAGCAGCGCCGCCGAAATTCCCTTGCCCGCCACGTCGCCGATCGCGATCGCGAGCTTCCCATCCACCAGCTGGTAGTCGTAGTAATCGCCCGACACCATGCGCGCCGGATGGCACATCCCCAGCACTTGAGGCCCTCGAACACCGGCGGAGCCTTGGGATAAAGCTGATCCTGCACGCCGCGCGCGATCTCGATCTCGGCCTCCATGCGCTCTTTCTCTTTCGCCACCGCCAGCAGCCGCTCCAGATTCTCCGTCATGCTGTTGAACGAAGTGCTCAGTTCGGCCAGTTGATCGCGGCCCTTCACCGGGAATCAAGTGCGAAAAATCGCCGCGCATCACCCGCTGCGTTCCCGCATATAACGAATGCACCGCGCCGGTGATACTGCGCGACATGGAGATCCCGATCACCAATCCGGCGACGACCACGATCAGAAACGCGACCGCCACGACATAAAACGCAACCGAGAACGCAGCCCTGCAGCTCGTCGCCGCCCTGGCTCAAAATCGCAGCCGAAGATCGAAGACAGCCGCGTGTGGACCAACAGACAGCGCGGTCTCGGTGTCCTGCGGATGCGCCCAATCCACCGCCCGCATCAGCGATGGCCACCGCACGTCCACATCGAATCGATTCACCGGCGGAGGCAGCGCCGCGTGCGGAGTGTCGCCACCGGCCGGGCGCTAATGAACTTGCTGTGGATCGCCCGGCAGCGCCTTGCTGGAGCCAGCGCAGTAGATCTTCGCGGCTTGCGTTGGCCGAGGATGCTCCGACGATCCGCAAATTCCCGCTGCAGAAAGTATACGTCGCCCAACCCCGGCATCATGCCGCTTAGGAAACGGCGCGACAGCGGCGCCACGACCAGATACTTCGCTCCATCTCTCGCGACGTACTGCCACGCGTAGTAGCGCCCATCGCGCGCTGCGACGCCGCTGAATTCAGCGGCCAGATGCTCGGGCGCGCTGACGGCTCGCGTTTTTCGGCCAGTGCCGGATCTTGCCATTCTCCTCGACCACAAACGCAATCCCGGGAAAACGCTTCTGCATAGACTTCGGCGGTTGCTGCAGAATCGCATCCGGCGAATCTTCTCCCGGGGCGCCCAGAACCTGGACTGCGGCTTCAAGCGAAGCCACGCGCCGGTCCAATTCCGATCGCACCAGATACACCGCCACCTGCCCCGCCAGCATGTACCCGCCGAATCCCACCAGTGTCAGGATCAGCAGAATCGGCAACACGGCGATAAACAGGTACGCCACCATCAGCCGATTCCGCAGGCGCCAGGTGATCTTTCGCAGCCCGATCCGCAACAGGCGCAACGCCAGCCAGGCGCCCAGCGACATACGTCACGAAACGCCACGAACGTCTCGAAGTCCGCTGTCCGGCCACGCGGCCAGTAAGATCAGATACAGCACCAGCGCTACGCGAAAAGCCTTGTCCAGCTTCCCCGCCCGACTCCACAAGGATTGAAGTTTGAGCTTCACACGCGCGATTTGGCGATCTCGGGAGTTTCCGCCGCCGCTTCCGGCAGCGGCTTCTCCGGTTCCAGAAAATTCCGCGTCAACTGTTCCTGCAACACGCCCAGCGCCGTCTCGGGATCGTCGGCGTACTGAAAAAGCCCCAGATCCTCGCGGTCGATGGTGCCGTGCTCCACCAGCGCGTCGAAATTCAGGATCTCGTTCCAGAACTTTTGTCCCGTACAACACGATCACCATCTTGCTTTCGAGCTTCCGCGTCTGCGCCAGCGTGAGAATTTCAAACAGCTCGTCCAAGGTTCCGAATCCGCCTGGAAAAACCACCAGCGCTTTGGCCAGGTACGCAAACCAGAACTTGCGCATGAAAAAATAGTGGAACTCGAACGACAACTCCGGCGTGATGTAAGGATTCGGCATCTGCTCGAACGGCAGCCCGATATTCAAGCCGATGGTCTTGCCGCCCGCGTCCGCCGCGCCGCGGTTGGCCGCTTCCATGATCCCCGGCCCGCCGCCGGAACAAATCACGAAGCGGTGGGACGTCGCCTCCAACTTGCTGGACCACTCCGTGATCAAGCGTGCCAGCGTTCGCGCATCGCGATAGTATTGGCCCAAGGGACCGTCTTCGCTCAGCCGCGCCGAGCCGAAGAACACGATGGTGTCCTGAATCTTTTCATCGCGGAAATGCGATAGCGGCTCCAGATACTCGGATAGAATCCGCAACCCGCGGGCGTCGGGGCTTTCGAGAAACGTCTCGTTGAGATAGGCTACCGGCCGGCGGCCGTTGTTGGACTGTCGTCTGTCATTGGTAAGTCGTGGGTGAGCGCTACGTGGGCGAGGTCGTCGAAGGACCTTCCAGGCGCTCCAAACGCTTCTCCAATTGTCTCACTGTCTTCAACAACTCAGGCAATTTCGGAAAAGCCGTGATGGCGCGCAGCCACTCGCGCGCCTCAAACGCCGGCGATCCCGACATCACTGCGCCCTCGGCCACGTCGCCGCCGATCCCGCTTTGCGCGTAGATGATGGCGTTATCGTGAATCGTCAGGTGCCCGGAAATTCCCACCTGGCCGGCCAGCAGGACGTTCTTGCCCAGGATCGAGTTCCCCGCCAGCCCGGTCTGCGCGCAAATGATGTTGTCCTCGCCCACCACGCAGGCGTGGCCCACCTGCACCAGGCTGTCGATCTTGGCCCCGCGCTTCACGCGCGTCTCGCCCATGGTGGCGCGGTCCACCGACGTCAGCGATTGGATCTCGACATCGTCCTCGATCACGGTCACGCCCGATTGAACGATCTTGAAGTGCGTTCCCTCGCGCGTCTTGGCGAAGCCGAATCCGTCGCCGCCCACCACGACGCCGTTCTGCAAAATCACGCGATGCCCGATGCGGCAATATTCGCGCACCACGGCGTGCGAGTGCGCGCAAAAATCGTCGCCGATCTCGGGCGCCTTCATAGATCACTACGTGCGGATGCAGCACCGCGTTCCTGCCGATGTTCACGTGCTCGCCGATCACCGCGAACGCCCCCACCGACGCCCCGTCGCCGATCCGCGCCGTCGCTGCGATCGAGGCCTGGGGATGGATGCCCGGCTTCGGCCGCGGCGGTTGGTAGAACATCGCCGAGCGTCCGCGCGAAATCGTGATATGGATTCGCCGAAACCAGGCTCGCCGGCCCGCGGTCCCTGCCCCGGAAGGGGTTCCTTCACCAAAATCGCCGCCGCGCGCGTCTTCTTCACCTTCGGCGCATATTTTGGATTGGCCAGAAACGTCAGGTCGCCCGGGCCGGCCTGCTCCAAGCCCGCCACGCCGGTGATCTCGAGTTCCGGGTCGCCATGAAGTTCGCAGCCCAGCCGGGCCGCCAGATCGGACAAGCGAATCCGCTGGATGGTGGTCATATGGATGGCTTTATTGTATCTGTGCGGCGACCCGCCCGGCGACTTCCGCCTGTCTTGGCCCTAAAAGACGCCTCCCAGCTCCATAGCCCGCAAGTCTACTTGACAACAACACACTAAAATTTAATAATAGGACCAGGCTAAAACGAACCCGGCCTTGTAGCCCGGGGGATCGAGGGAAGAATGAGCAAAATCATAGGCATAGACTTGGGTACGACCAACTCCGTCGTGTCCGTCATGGAAGGCGGCCAAGCCGTTGTCATCCCGAACCAGGAGGGCGGCCGGACCACGCCGTCCGTCGTCGCATTCACCAAAAGCGGTGAGCGCCTGGTCGGCACAGTGGCGAAACGCCAATCCGTCACCAACCCGGAAAACACCATCTATTCGATCAAGCGCTTCATGGGCCGCCGCTTCAGCGAAGTGAGCGAAGAAATGAAGCTGGTTCCGTACAAAGTTGTCGCCGGCGAAAACGGCGACGCCCGCGTCGAGATCAACGGCAAGCGCTACTCTCCGCCCGAGATCTCCGCCATGATTCTCACCAAGTTGAAGGAAGCCGCCGAAGCCTATCTGGGCGAAAAGGTCACCAAGGCCGTCATCACCGTCCCGGCCTATTTCAACGATTCGCAGCGCCAGGCCACCAAGGACGCCGGACAGATCGCCGGCCTGGAGGTCATGCGCATCATCAACGAGCCGACGGCCGCGGCCCTCGCGTACGGCCTAGACAAGAAGAAGAACGAAACCATCGCGGTCTATGACTTCGGCGGCGGCACGTTCGACATCTCGATTCTCGAAGTCGGCGACGGCGTGGTGGAGGTGAAGTCCACCAACGGCGACACCCACCTGGGCGGCGACAATATCGACCAGCGCGTCATCGAGTGGCTGGTCCAGGAGTTCAAGAAGGAAACCGGCGTCGACGTCTCCAAGGACCAGATGGCCTTGCAGCGTCTCAAGGAAGCCGCCGAAAAAGCCAAGATCGAGCTCTCCAATGTGCTGGAAACCGAAATCAATCTACCGTTCTTGACGGCCGATGCCAGCGGTCCCAAGCACATGAACGTGAAGCTGACGCGCGCGCGCCTGGAGCAAATGATCGCCGATATTCTGGAACGCGCCAACGGCCCTTGCAAGCAGGCCATCTACCGATGCCAACGTCACGCCCGCGCAGATCGATGAAGTGGTGCTGGTGGGCGGTTCCACCCGCATACCCAAAGTCCAGCAACAGGTCCGCGATCTGTTTGGCAAGGAACCCAACAAGAGCGTGAACCCGGATGAAGTGGTCGCGGTCGGCGCCGCGGTGCAAGGCGGCGTGCTGGGCGGCGAAGTGAAAGACGTTCTGCTGCTCGACGTTACTCCGCTGTCGCTCGGCATTGAAACGCTGGGCGGCGTGTTCACGCGCCTGATCGAGCGCAACACGACCATCCCCACGCGCAAGAGCGAGATCTTCTCCACCGCTTCCGACAGCCAGACTTCGGTCGAGATCAAGGTCTATCAGGGCGAGCGCGCCATGGCGGCCGACAACAAAATGCTGGGCGTGTTCCAGCTGGTGGGCATCCCTCCGGCCCCGCGCGGGATTCCGCAGGTCGAAGTCACTTTCGACATCGACGCCAACGGCATCCTGAACGTCACCGCCAAGGACAAAGCCACCAACAACGAGCAGAAGATCACCATCACGTCTTCCTCGGGTCTTGCCAAGGACGAAGTGGAGAAGATGGCGCGGGATGCGGACGCGCACGCCTCCGACGATCGCAAGAAGAAGGAAGAAATCGAGTCCCGCAACCGGGCCGACGCGATGGTCTACAACATCGAAAAGATGTTGAAGGAGCATCGCGACAAAGTCAGCGCGGACGACGCCAAGGCCGTCGACGAGGCGCTCGCCGAGACCAAGAAAGCGATGTCCGAAGGCGGCATCGATCGCATCAACCAGGCCACTTCCAAGCTGGAAACGGCGAGCCACAAACTGGCCGAGGCGATGTACAAAGCATCCAGCCAGCCGAGCACGCCGCCTCAAGGCGGGGCTCCGGGCGCCGACGGAAATGGACGCGGGAGCGGCGAATCGAAGCCTAAGGATAATGTTGTCGATGCCGAATTCGTGGACGTCGACGACAAGAAGTAAGTAAGACAGTTCTTGGTTGTTGGTTGTTTGTTGTTGGCTCGGACCACGACACCTGGCAACCAATAACCAAGAACTAACAACCAACAACCCTTATGCCAGCCGCAAGCAAACACGATTACTACGAAACGCTCGGCGTATCTCGCGGCGCCAAAGAAGACGAGATCCGCAAAGCGTACCGCAAGCTGGCGCGCAAGTATCATCCCGACCTCAATCCCGGCGACAAAGCGTCCGAAGAGCGCTTCAAGAAGGTCCAGGAAGCGTACGACATCCTGAGCGATCCCAAGAAACGCCAGGTCTACGATCAGTACGGCTTCTATTCCGACAACATCCCTCCGGGCGGCCCTGGTGGCCCGGGCGGCAGACCAGGCGCGGGAGCCGCTGCAGCCCGGCATGGGTTTCGGTGGCTTCGATTTCTCCGAATACGTCAATCACGCGGGCGGCCCGCAGGCGGAGGCGCTGGAGCGGGAGCAGGCTCGTTTCGCGACATTTTCAGCCAATTCTTCAGCAACCGGGGCGAAGAAGCTGCGAGCCGGCGGCCCGGAAAAGGGTTCCGATCTCGAATACGGCCTGGATATCGATTTCTGGCAGGCCATCCGCGGCACTCAGGTGCGGCTCAATGCCGCGCGCCAGGAAATTTGCGAGACGTGCAACGGCACGGGCTCGGTGGGCGGCGCCTCCACCGTTTGCCCGGAGTGCGATGGCACCGGCAGCGTCAACCAGATGGCCGGCGCCATGAAGTTCAACCTCACCTGCCCGCGTTGCGACGGCAAGGGACGGCTGCGGAATGCCTGCCCCACCTGTCATGGCGACGGCCGCTTGTCGAAGACCGAGACGGTCGAAGTCCGCATCCCGCCGGGCGCGCAATCCGGCTCCCGCCTGCGCGTCGCCGGTAAAGGCAACGCCGGACGAGCGGGCGGCGCCGCGGGCGATCTCTACATCACGGTGCGCGTCGAGCCGCACGCCTTCTTCCGCCGCGACGGCGACGACATTCATATCCAGGTGCCGGTCACGGTGTCGGAAGCCGGCCTCGGCGCGAAAATCGAAGTTCCCACCATCGATGGCCGCGCGTTGCTCAAAGTGCCGCAGGGAACGCAGAATCAGCAGAAGTTCCGCTTGCGCGAAAAAGGCGTCATGAACGCGCGCAAGAATCAGCGCGGCGACGAAATCGTCGAAGTGGTCATCCAGGCGCCCAAAGTCGATGACGAGCGCACGCGGGAACTGCTGCGCGAGCTGTCGCAGGTGAGTTCGGAAGATCCGCGCAAGGAAATTTGGACGAAGGTGTAAGTATGGCCTAAAGCCAGATCCAAAGCCGCTTACATGATCTCGGCCGTCGCCGAGCAATACCAGATCCATCCCCAAACCCTGCGCCTCTACGAGCGCGAAGGGCTGCTTGCTCCCTCGCGCAGCGAAGGCAACACGCGCCTCTACACCGACGACGATCTGGAGCGCCTGGAAGTGATCCTCAAGCTAACGCGCGATCTGGGCGTGAACCTCGCCGGCGTCGAAATCATTCTCAACATGCGCGAGAAGATGGCCGCGATGCAGGATCAAATCGAGTCGTTCGTCGCGACTCTCAATCAGGAATTCGCTCACACGCTCGCGCCAATCCCCAACCGAAACCAGGCGCTCGCTGATCCCTGTGGTTCAAATGCGAACGCCCGCCACGATCGAGATCCCAAAGAAGAAAAGACCCAAAGCAAACTAAGTGTAGTAGGCTCAGATACGCTAGGATCTAAGTCCTACTCATAAGGAGCAACGCTGATGAAGCTGCTTGCGATCCTTCTGGCCGCGTTCAGCCTGCCTCTCGTGACACAGTGGCTGAATTATCCCGAAGCACGGACTCCGCGTACCAAGGACGGCAAACCGAACCTGACCGCTCCCGCGCCGCGGATCAATCGCAAACCCGATCTCACCGGGGTCTGGCAGGCCGAGCGAACTCCGGAGAGCGAGTTTATCCGCGTCGTCGGCAACAAATATACGAACTTACAGGTGGACTTTAACGACATCACCAAGTACCTGTTAAACGTGTTTTGGGGTCTTAAACCTGAAGAGGAGCCGCTTCGGCCGGAGGCGATGGCGATCCTTAAAAAACGCGAAACCCTTGCATCTCCCTACAGTCACTGTCTCCCGGCCCGGCATACCCGGCGGCATATTCATTTACTCTTTCAAGATGATTCAGGCGCCCCGGGAGATTGTGATCCTGCTTGAGGACGGCGACCCTCCGCGACAGATTCATACCGACGGGCGGAGCCTCCCCAAGGACCCTGAACCTTCCTGGATGGGATACTCGGTGGGCAAATGGGAACGCGACACGCTCGCCGTCGAAACTATTGGTTTCAACGAAAAAAGCTGGCTTGATAATGGGTCCGGTCATCCACGCAGCGAATCGATGCACATCACCGAGCGCTATCGCCGCCGCGATTTCGGGCACATGGATTTGGAAGTGATTCTCGAAGATCCGACCTACTACACTCGCCCCTTCACGCTTAAGACGCAATTGAATTTTGATCCCGGACAGCGATGTCCTAGAATTTGTGTGCGGTGAGAATGAGAAGGACCGAGCACACGTGGACAAGCGATAACCCAGGCAAGCTGGCGCACGCCAGCAACTCTCAAAATCCCCAAGAAGAAGCGGCCGAAGGCCAACTGAGCGTAGTTCACTCCCCAACACACGGTGCCGGCTACACCCCGCTGCGCACAGCCCAAAAGGAGTATATGATGTGTACCGGACTCCGCCGGACAAAGGCGGGGGAGTGCCACGACAAACTCCGGCGTGAAGGTTATGAGATTAATCGCCATCGTCAGCCCGTGGATTCTCGCAGGCCTGTGGCCGGTTATGTTTCCGGTTCCTGTCAACGCATTGGGTGTCTGTGCGGATCCCGATTACCTGCCGTATTCAAATCGAGCCGGCGCCGGTTTTGAAAACAAAATTGCTGAAGCAGTCGCAAAGGCGCTGGGTGAAACAGTCGAGTACACCTTCGCCAGCCACCGCGGCCATGGCGGATTTCCCCAATTCCTCTCGTTGACCCTGGATGCGAAGAAGTGCGATGTGGTGATGAGCATTCCCTACGGAAGCCGGGATGAGCTGACCACACGGCCTTACTACATCTCGTCCTATGTCTTTGTCTTCGACAAGAGCAAGAAGTACGACATTACGAGTATGGATTCGCCAGTGTTGAAGCGTGTGAAGGTCGGTTTTGAAAGGGAGACACCGGCCGAGGACGCTCTCAAAATGCGTGGAATGATCCCCGCGGCCGTGCCTTTCGACGTGGCGACGGAGAACGATGAGTCGCCGGCACTGATGCTTGACGCGCTAAAGAGCGGGAAGATCGACGTCCTAATTACATGGCAGCCGGCGATCGGCGCCTTCCTGCGGGCTGCTCCGAATCTGGAGGTCCTGCCGGTTCCGAATGAACGAGCGTTGGGGCCGCCGGAGCAATATTCGTTTCCGATGTCGATGGGCGTTCGCACAAGCGACGATGCGTTGAAGAAAAGGCTCGACGAAGTGATCGTGAATCATCAGGCCGAACTCACCGCCATCCTGACCGAAAGCGGCGTCATGTCATATGCGCCTAGACAAGGGGCCCAGTAGCGTTGAAACTCGCCCTCCTCTTTATCGTCGCGTGGTCGGCGGGAGCTCAGAACGCCGAGAAGCTGATCAAAGATAACGACTGCTCCTCGTGTCACGCCGTAGATCGACAGGTGGTGGGTCCTGCCTATGCGTCGATCGCGAAGAACCATGCCGGGGAAACCGAGGCAGTCGAGAAACTGGCGGTCAAAATCCGAGATGGCGGCAACGGCATGACGCCTCATCCGGATTTGAACGACGCCCAGCGCCGGGAGATGGCGAAGTGGATTCTGTCGCAAACTGAGTCGGCCGCTCCCGGCCACAGCGAAGCGAAATCCTATGCTTACACGCTGAAAGATGGGACCGCAGTCACTCTGGACTTCCCGCTCTTTTTAGAAGGCCAGGCGCCCAAAGTAACCAAGGAAGTGTTCCACGGCTATCAGCTGTACAACTCGTACTGCTATCGCTGCCATGGTACGGATGCAAGCGGCAGCCAGCTCGCCCCGGATCTGCGGCACTCCCTCGCCGCCGGCATGAAGCAGCGTGATTTTCTGTCCACTGCGATGGCAGGGAAAAAGGAACAAGGGATGCCCGCCTGGGCCGGCTTCCTCACCGAAGACGATGTTGTTCACATTTACCGGTATGTAAAAGGACGAAGCCTCGACCTGGTGTCGCCCGGCAGGCCACCGTCCGCGCAGGATTGATTAGAGAAAAGGAGCTTTTTGGAATGAACGCAATGAAGCAGCTCTGTCGCCTTTCGATTGCATTCGGGACTTGCCTTGTGCTTGCTCCCGTGGTCACCGCCGCCGACGATTCGCTCCAAAAGGATTCCCAGGACGCCAACCAGTGGATCATTCCCTTGGGCAATTACAGCGGGATTCGTCACAGCAAACTAACCCAGATCACCAACAAAAACGCCAGCAAGCTCAAAGTCGCCTGGACCATGTCCACCGGCACCCTGCGCGGCCAGGAAGGCCAGCCGCTGGTGATCGGCAACATGATGTACTTCGAGAGTTCTTACCCCAACTTCGTGTACGCCATCGACCTCGATAAGGTGGGACAGATCGTCTGGAAATTCGCGCCGGAACAGGATAAATATTCGCCCTCCGTGGCGTGCTGCGATCTGGTGAACAAGGGCGTGGCTTATGCGGACGGGAAGATTCTCATTTCCACCTTGGATACGCATGTCTACGCGCTCGACGCAAAGACCGGCAAGGTCCTGTGGAGCGCTCAGAACGGGGATCCGCAGCTGGGCCAGACCATGACCATCGCTCCGCTGGTGGTGCATGACAAAGTGATTGTGGGGATTTCGGGCGGCGAGTACGGAGTCCGCGGGCATCTCACCGCTTACGATCTCAATTCCGGCAAGCTGGTGTGGCGCGCCAACAGCGTGGGCCCCGATAAGGATATTCTCTTCGATCCCGACAAGACCGTGGATGCAGCCACCCAGCAACCGGTGGGCAAGGATTCCAGTCTCAAAACGTGGCAAGAGGACGCGTGGAAGCTAGGCGGCGGCACCACCTGGGGCTGGTACACCTACGATCCTCAGCTCAATTTGGTGTACTACGGCAGCGGCAATCCGGGCACATGGAACCCTGGGCAACGGCCCGGCGACAACAAATGGTCCACCAGTTTGTTTGCTCGCAATCCGGATACGGGCGTGGCGGCGTGGGTCTATCAGATGACTCCCCACGACGCCTGGGATTATGACGGCATCAACGAAAGCGTTCTCACCGATAGCGTCATCGACGGCCAGACCATCCCGACCATGACGCATTTCGATCGGAATGGCTTTGCCTACGTGCTGGATCGCCGGAACGGCAAGCTCCTCAGAGCCAACAAATTCGATCCCTCCACCAACTGGGCCGAGAAGATCGATTTGCAGACGGGCCGACCTGTGCTCAACGATGCCAAGATGACCAAGGAAGACGTCAACGTCAAAGACATTTGTCCGGCCGCGCAGGGCGCCAAGAATCATCAGCCGGCCTCCTACGATCCCAAGAGCAAGCTGTTCTATCTCGGCACGAATCACATCTGCATGGACTACCAGGCATTCAGCGTCAAATACCGGAGCGGCTTCCCCTATGTGGGGGCCACGCTGAGCATGTACCCCGCCGACCACGGCGATGTCCGCGGCAGGCTCATCGCTTTTGACCAGGTTACCGGTCAGACCAAGTGGGCCGTCAACGAGATGTTCCAGGTCTACAGCGGACCGCTGACTACCGACGGCGGCGTGCTCTTCTACGGCACCTTGGATGGCTGGTTCAAAGCCGCCGACCAAGCCACGGGAAAGATTCTCTATCAATTCCACGCGCCCTCTGGCATCATCGGCAACCCTATCACTTACACGCATAAGGGTAAGCAGTATGTTGCGGTGCTCACCGGAGTAGGAGGATGGGCCGCGATCGGTCTCGCCGAAGGCCTGACCAAAGGGAGTGAAGGGCTGGGCGCCGTCGGACTCACTGCCTCGCTAGCCGACTTCACCAACCTCGGGGGGACGTTGGTCGTCTTCTCGCTGGAATAGATTGAGGGAGCCGCCACGTGTCCTCGGCCTAAGAGACGACGCCCAAACCGCCGCCAAGCTTCTCCAGAATGCGGTAGTGGGAGACGGTCTGGCCGATCATGACTCGCGTCGCCGGTCGGGCGAGCAGTGTAGTGGAGTTTTACCTCAGTGAGGATGAGTGCTGGTAGCGAGTTTGCCACATTGAACTCAAGAATGTCTCTCTCTTTTTGTCCGCGCGAATCGACGCGGCCTCCTCTGCTCGGCAACTCCTGTGAAAGGATATAGAAATGAAGCGACCATTTGCGGCAACCGTCTGGCGCGAAGGAAATTGGTACGTCTCTCAGTGTCTTGAGATTGACGTTGCCAGCCAGGGCGAGTCCGAAGAAGAAGCTCTTGCCAATCTCAAAGAAGCTCTGGAACTTCACTTCGAGCCGCCGCAAGCCACGCGCCCCTCCAAGGTTCGGACAATCGAGGTTGAGGTTGGGGCGGCTTAAGCCGCAGCCCTTCCGCGAGGTCAAGCGACGACTTGAAAAGGCGGGTTTCGTCGAAACTAGTGGTAACCTCGTGCGGACCCAGTAGCCTGTTAGCAGAAGTCCCAAAGCATCCCTTACTCACGTGCGCGGCTCAGTAGATTGAGTGCGTTACGGAGCCGCGACCGTAAGGGAGTCGGTTTAGCCGCACGCCCCTAATGCATCCGCTCTAAGAATTGCCCCGTCGTCCCGTCCACAAACACCGAATAATCGCTGGTCCCCACCGAGCTCGCCCCAAATCACCCGCCACGTCACGTCCGGGAACCGCCTCGTCAGCTCCATCAGAAACATTACCGGCTTGTCCGGATTCTTCTTGATATAGTCCGCGCTCTTCGCCGCCGCCGTCTTGTAGGCTTCATCGGTATCCACCTTGATCGCTACCATCTGAAAGGGCGAGGAATCCGCCGCGCGCCGTGTAACCCTCCTCGATTCCGCCGAACACGCCCTCATGCAGATTGCCTTCCTCTTCACCGCCGAATACGTGTAGGTCTTGGCCTTCCCCCGCGACACCGAAACAAATATCACCTGCCAGGCGCCCGCTTGGCCCTTCTCGGTCTTCACCTGCGCAAGATTGAGGCTGCTTGATTTGCAGCGGCAGGGCATCCGGCGCCCACCCACGCGCCTGCGGATACATGCGCTGAAACGCCTGCCTTCCCGTCAGCGCCTCGGGCGGTTTCGGAGGTTCCTTCACACTGGCGGTCTTGGGAGCGTCCGAACACGCCGGACAGAAACAGAGCCAGCGGCGCCAGCCACCGCAACGGGGTCAAAGTTCGCATCCCTTTCATTCTCGCGTCATTCCAACCCAGGCGCTATGAGTCTCATAACGATTCTTTTTATGGACGCTATAATGAGGCCAACCGGAACAGGAGCTGGAACCAGAAGCCCGCGAACGCTAGTACTCCGCAGTACCCTTTGGTTGAAAAGTACCTTGTCCTAGCCATCCCCTAAGATGAACACTGTTAAGTGGGAATGACAGATGGAAAGAACCGACTTGGATCAGTGGCGGTGCTAGAGAGGTCGCGCGCCTCTTGGCGCTCGTTGAAACCCAGCGCCGCTACTATCAGGAGATCGTCGCGTCCATTCCGGTCGGACTGATGGTCCTCTCCTACGACCTGAGCATCCTTGTTGGCCAACGGAGCGGCCCGCAAGATATTCGGCTTGCAGGCGGGCGATCCCTCGCATCGCCGCATGGACACCATCCTCCCCACTGCGCTGCTGGATCGCATTGAAGAAGTACTCAAAACCGGCGTCTCCGCAATCGGCGTTCGTGTCGAGACCAACCGCGACAAACGCCTCCGCGGTCGGCATTCTTGCGATTCGCAATTGGGATGAAGAGGCCGCCCAGGAAGCGCTTCTCACCATCGAAGATTTGACGTCAGTGGAAGCTGCGCCCGAGCCTGCGCCCGTCGCCGAGGAACCGGTGGCCGAGGCTCCCGACCGCTGCGCCGCCCGCGGTCGCCGCGTCCGACTTCATCGATAACCTCGACGCCATCCTGTGGGCCGTGGAGCTTCCCTCCATGAATTTCGTCTTCGCCAGCCCGCAAGCCGCAAAACTGCTCGGCTTCGCGCCGGAGCACTGGACCAGCCATCCATCGTTCTGGCTGGATCGAGTGCATAACTCCGATCGCGACTGGGTGACGCAATCCTACCAGCGCGCCATCGAATCCGGCGCCGCCCATTCCTGCGAGTTCCAGGCCATCACCGCCGGCGGTGGCTCGCTCTGGCTGCGCGAATACTCGCGGCTGCTTCCCGCGGCCGAGGGCCAGCCGCGCTATATGATTGGCGTGGCCGTGGATGTCACCGAACGCCGCATGCTGGAAGACCAACTGGTGCAGGCCGAGCGAGTGGAAGCGGTATCGCGCCTGGCCAGCCGCATGGCGCACGACCTGAACAACACGCTCATGATCCTCACCGGCTATAGCGAAGAGCTGCTCACGGCTCTGCCCGCGGGCAGCACCATGCGGTCCGATGTCCAGGAAATCCTCACGCGCCACCGAACGATGGGCGGGCTTACCAGCCAGTTGCTTTCGTTCGCGCGGCGGCAAGGTCCGGCAGCCGCGGAAATGGAACTGGAATCGGCGCTCGGAAAAATGAGCCCGCGGTTAAACGCGCTGCTGGGAACACACGTCGGCCTGGACCTGCATTTTCCGGCGAGCCGAACCGCGTTCACGCCGATGCGCTGCAACTGGAGCAAGTCGTCACCGCTATTGTCGAGCGGGCGCGCCAAGGCATGCACGCCGGGCGAACAAATCACGCTTGAGACCTCGCATCTGGAAATCACTGAAGATTTGCGGCGCCCCAACGCCCCGCTGCAGCCAGGAGCCTACGCGGTGATCTCGATCGTCGCGCCAGCGCAGCCGCTGGATGCCGAAGCCAAAGCGGCGATGTTTGAATGCTCGCTGCCCGGCAAAGAACCCTGGGACGAAGTTGCGGCCACGCTATCCCGCGCTTATGGCATCGTGCGGCAATGGGGCGGCGATATCTCGGTCTCGAATGGCTCCGCACGCCGCATCGCTATTCCGCATCTTCCTGCCGCGATTGGAACCGCTAGCGGGCTCTGCGCCTGAGCCCGTGGCTGCCGCCGCCGAGCTACACGCGCCGCGGCGCCCGAACCTCCCGCGCCGCTTGCCACCATCCTGGTGGTGGAAGACGAAGCCGGCATCCGCGCGCTGGTCCGCAAGATTCTGCGGCGGCAAGGTTATCGAAGTTCTGGAAGCGGCCAATGGCGAGGACGCGCTGGCGCTATGCCGGGAACATGGCCGCGCGTGGAGCTGCTGATCACCGACGTGCTGATGCCGCAAATGGGCGGCCGGAATTGGTGGAACGCCTGCAAACGCAAGGGCACGACATGAAAGTGCTCTACGTTTCCGGCTACACCGACGACACCACCATTTACTCTGGCGATCTTCCGGCGGGCACAGCTTTCCTTCAAAAGCCGTTTACTCTCGGATCGCTGCTCGACAAAGTAAAGGAGGATTCTTAGCCGAGTAGCCTAGCTGCTGCTTGACGAAATCCCGCGGGTACGAAATTGCGACCTTGGAGATTTTTCCCGTGCCGTCGAAGCTCGCGGTCAACTCCGGATTGATGCCGGCCCAGTAGGTAGGGATGTTCAGCTTCGCGTAGCGCTCCATCACCTGGTCGCGCAGCAGCGGATCGAAGTGCACACCATACTTGTCGATCAGAGCTTTGATGGCGTTGTAATCGCCCTCGGCTTTGATGCGCATAAGCTCAGCCAGAAGCATGACCGACGCCCTCGCGCATCTTCGCAAAATCGCGAATCTCCAGATACGTTTTGCCGCCGCGCTTCACTTCGGCGATGGCTGAGGTCTTATCCTTGATGTAATTGACGATCAACTGCCGATCGCGCTCGTGATCTTCTTCGATGGTGTCGCCTTTGGGAATCCGGCGGAGCTGGATGATCGGCGCGAGTACGGCATCGTAGTACATCACCTTGGCGACGTCGGGATTCGAATACAGACCCAGCTCGCGGGCTTTCGGATCCCACACGCTCCACAGCGCCATCAAATCGGCGCGAGCCTCCTCCAGCGTCGAGAAATATTCCTTCAGGTAGAAAGCCGGTTCGTGGGTCAGCTTCGGGTTCAGTTTGCCGGAGCCATGCCCGATCACTTCGTGCAGCGATGTCATCAGGTCTGCGGCTTCGTCTCCGTACTTTTTGCCGAGGGCGATCTCCTCGGGGGAAGCGGCGAACTCCTCGAGCAAGCCGAATCCCGTGGCGTGAGAGAGAGCGCGCGAACTGCCCAGAAACAAAAAACTCTTGCTGCCGTATTTCTCGTGAACCTCGTCTTCGTTCGGCAAGTTGTCGCCGACTGTGCTCACATGAAAATCGCCGGTCTCGATCAAAGTCTCAACGGCTTTCGCGAGCGGCGGTTTCACGCCCCGCTTCCTGTACTGCGCTTCCCACGGCGCATGGTCCTCGAAATACTGAGCGTTGTCGGCGATCTTTCGCATCAAGGCCGCCACGGATTTGTCGGTTACCGTGACAAAGCTCTGCGAAGTGCCTTTGGCGCCGCGCGCGTCGCGATAAATTTCGATGAAGCCGTTGGCGAAGTCCACGGTGGCATTGTTGCGCACCCAATCGATGTCAAATTGCAGCCAGTCCTTCGGATCGCCGGTCTGGTAGTAGCGGATCAAATCGCGGATCGCCTTGGCTTGCTCGGGCTCCGCGATTTCAGCGGCATGTTCCAGATACGAATTCGCTTTGGCGAGATATTCAGCGTACAGTCCCGGAGGCACGCGATGATCGGGAGTGCCCGCTCGATAGACCTGTTCCACCAGCTTCCCATTCACTTTCGCCAGCCGAGAGTTCAGCGGATAGCGCTCCGCGAAATTCTTGACCTCCGCCAGCGTCACGCCGGAGTAGAAATTGTTCGCGCTGGCCTGCAGGACGTCGAGCCCTTCGCGCGGGCTCTTGGCGGTGATCATCGGCTCGAAGTTCGGATCGAACAACGATTGGCGCAGTTCGTCGAGGATGCCCGGATCCTGGCCCCCGGCGCGAGCGGCGGCCTGTAGCTGCTCAAATGTAAAGTCCGGCAAGAACTTCTGCGCGGTGGTGTCGTTGTGATTGCCGCGGTTGGCCCAAAACAGTTTCGTGAACGCCACGATCTTCGCGTACACCGCGGGATCCACGCCCTGCGGATGCGCCACAATCCGCTCCAGCACGCGCTTTTGCCGCAGACCGAATCGCGAGGTCTGATCGTAGATAATTGGGTCTACCGCGATGGACGCTTCCGAAAGCCAGTAGGCCAGCGCTTGTTCACGCGGGCTCAAACTGTGAAAGCTATTGGCCTCCAGTTGGACGAAGCCAGTGGAACCCACCACATCCACACGGGCGCTGGGCGTTTCACACCATGCGACCTCACACCAGGCCACTGACGCCACCATGCAAATCAAGGCGAATTTCATGCGGCTACCAATACACGAAGGCTTCTTCTTCGCAAATCAGGAAGAGGGGAGCGCCGCCGGTGGAGATCTCCTGTGCATGCGCGATGACCTCCTTACCGCCGTCCGACTCGATGCACGCATTCAATTCGTCCATGGAGGGAAAGTAGGCCTCCGCGATGCGATAGGCGCTCACTTTACCCTGCGGAGAACCCGTTACTTTGGTGAGAACCAGCCGCGTGATGCCTTTGAGTTTCTGCTCGGCCAGCGGAATATGCTGCTCCGTGTAGACTCGTTCGAAGGCCTGTTCATCCTGCGGCCGTGGATAGATGACAACTACTTTAACGCCGTGCGTGCCCATGATGCGGAATGATGCGGAATCACCAACATCTTAGCACCCCGGAATTTCGAGAGGCCCTTTATACCCGCCCCATCAACATGAGGATGAGCACAACCACCAGTACCAGACCGAGCCCGCCGCTAGGATAGTAGCCCCAGCCCGCGCTGTATGGCCAAGCGGGGAGCGCGCCCAATAAAATGATCACCAGAATAACCAGCAATAGTGTACGGACCATAGGGCCTCCTAGGCAGCGGGCGAGTGTACGGCCCGCGCAGCCGGCACCGGGAATTGCATAGCGCCAACCGGATTCAGGACTGCGTCCAAACGTCGGGCGCGCAATTGCATTTCACCGAGCTGCTGCATGAACTGGTCTCGAAGTTGTGGCATGGTCTTCAGACGCGGATACATGCGCTGCAATTGTTTTTCGCTGGTACGCAGGTGGCGCAGCTCGGCGACCACCGCGATCTCGAATTCGTCATGCGCGGCTTTCTTTTGCGCGGCTTTTGATTGGGTTGCCTTCATGGCACAGATACGAAGCAATTTCGGTGCCAAGCGAGGCAATCGGGTAAACACCTTAGAGATGAGTTACTTACAAATCAACTAAAAGTGGTTACTTCAGCAGCTTGTCGATTTCCGGAAATAATCCCGCACCTTCAAAAACGCCTTGGGTAGATTCTTCATACGCAAAGTCGTTCCGGATCATGCCCTGCTTATCGATGATGAACAGGTGCGGAACCGAGACCTGGCTCATCGTGCTCGGTGTGGCCTTGAAATAAGACGCGGTCATTTGTCCCATGTCGCAGACCACCGGAATGGTGATTTTGTTGGTGGCGACGAATTTGGAAACCGTGTCCTGGTTGTCGGGCGGAAGCACCACCTCGAGGATCGCCACTTTGCCGCCGTAGCGCGCCTTCACCTGCTCCAGCGTCGTGGACAACAGAAGACAGTGCGGGCAGCGCGTGGACATGATGTCGATCAGCACTACCTTGCCGGCGAAATCCTGGAGATCGTAGTAATGCTGATAGCCGGGATCGGGCAGCGCGAAGCCGGGTGCGCGGCGATTGGACAACTCGCCGGAGGCGGCCAAGGCGAGCCCGGACGCAATCGACAAGAGGCAGAGCAAAGGGCGGAACATAGCCTTAACTTACCAACTTTCACTCAATTTATCAGCCCTCGGAGAGACTCAGTGTAAGGCGCGCGCGCCACGCCGCGTTCCGTAATGATGGCGGTGACATAGCGGTGCGGCGTGATGTCGAAAGCGGGATTGGCTACCTGGGTACCTTCCGGCGCCACCGCGACGCCGTGAACGTGGGTGACCTCGGCGGCCGCGCGTTGCTCGATAGGAATCTCATCTCCCGAAGCGAGGCTGAGATCGAGCGTGGAGATGGGTGCGGCCACATAGAACGGCACGTTGTTTTCCTTGGCGAGAACCGCGACCGAGTAGGTGCCGATCTTATTCGCGACATCGCCATTGGACGCGATGCGGTCGGCGCCCACCACCACGCAGCCAATGCGGCCGGAGTGCAGGAAGTGACCGGCCATGTTGTCGGTGATGAGCGTGGCGGGGATGTGGTCATGCTGCAGCTCCCAAACGGTGAGCCGCGCGCCTTGTAGAAATGGACGGGTTTCATCGGCGAACACATCGATCTTTTTGCCGGACGCCACGGCCGCGCGAATCACGCCCAGCGCGGTGCCATAGCCGGCGGTGGCCAGCGCGCCAGCGTTGCAGTGCGTGAGCACCGTCTTGCCGTCGGGAATCAGCGGCGCTCCGTTCTTTCCGATGCATTGGTTGATGGCGATGTCTTCCAGGCGAATCTGGACGGCCTCGGCGATCAGCCGCTCGCGCATCGCCGCCAGGGTGAGGGTGCTGGATTCGGCGAACACGCGGCGCATGCGTTCGATGGCCCAGAACAGGTTGACGGCGGTGGGGCGCGTACTGCGAATGGCTTCACAGATGCCGTCGAATTCCGCCGGGGACGCGGCGTTCCGCATGCCCAGCGCGATTCCCATGGCCGCCGCGACTCCGATGGCAGGCGCGCCCCGAATCACCATGGTCCGAATGGCGTCGGCAACCTCCAGGTGATCGGTACAGGTGACGTAGACTTCCTGGCGCGGAAGACGCGTTTGATCGATCATGACGACGCCGGCGTCGGTCCATTGTATGGTCTCAAGCATGTATGGTTTCAATCATGATAATGTCCGGGCTTGCCACAGGAACGCGGCGAATTGCGTGAGATTGAATGTGGAATGCATGAAGGCGGCGGTGGCGGTGGATTGGGTCTTGTACTTGGCCCAGCCGAACGCGCAGCCAACCAGCGAGATCAGCAGCATATGGCGCCAGGACCATTCGTACTCATAACCATGAATGCTTCCGAAGAGGACGCCGGTGGCCACGATACCGCCCACCGCCCCCAGGCTGCGAATCAGCAACGGCATCAGGAATCCGCGGAAGGCCAGCTCTTCGCAGACGGGGCCGAGAATGACCACGACAATTCCAAGCGATATTGTTGTGGCTTGGGACCCAAGCATCTGCTGGAAAGGCAGATCGATTTCCGGCGTTTTAAGTGCGGCGCCTACCAGCGTTACCGACAGGGCCAAAACCGGCCCCAGAAGCAGGGCTGACAGCGTGACTGAGAACGGAGTTGCCTTCCAGCCCAACGAGCGCCAGAGCGGCTGGTCATAGCGGAACCGAAGAAGCGCGGCCATACCGCTCAAGCCGAGCGCATAGAGAACCAATTGCGGCAAGATTAATTTCCAGCCCAGAGACAGCGTGGTGAACTTCATGAGCAGGAACGCGAAGACCAGCGAGATGCCCAGGCTCGGGATCAGTAGCACCGCGAACATAAAGAGATCGTTGTAATCCCAAAAGGGTTGTGGGGCGTGGGGGGTGGGCGGTGGGAAAGGCTCGGGTGAGGGAATCATACGGAAATATTAGACTGGCTTGCTCGTGGCATCGGACAGAATCTCATATAGGCATGCGAAATCATCCTGACTCTTGCCCGCCTGGATCGCTCGCTCCATGACGTTCACGTATGCATCGGGAATCGTATGGTCCGAACCTCGATCCTGGCACCAGCTTACTAGCTGCCTGGTGACCACAGAATACGCTTCGAGCGAAGCTTGATCGCCGCTGTAATTTTTCGCCGAAATCCTCGTCGACATGTCGGTGAAGAGTGATTCCATGGTTGGCATCATTCCCTTAACGGTCTCCAGAAATCCTCCAGCAGGCAGGTTTTCACTGTCCCAAACAACCTGTCCCTGGAGAAAACCCAACATCGCACTGATGCCGAAAGTGAGGACAGCAACATCGAATGCCGAGGCATGACCGATTTCATTCCCTACGAACACCGTCCTATCGCCAAAGACCATCAGAACCGGCTTCGCGCGGTCGAAGACTTCCGCCGGCCCGGAATAGAAGATCGTGCAACCTGGTGTCCCAACCTTGGCCGGACTGCCCAGAATGGCGCCGTCGAGATACGATATTCCGCATCGGCGGGCCCAGGAGTCCATTTCCCTGGCGTCTTGGGGCGTGCCGCTGCTCAGTTGCACGACGATCTTGCCTCGGAGGGCGGCTTCAATGTCAGGTTGTCGCAACAATTGTTGCGTTGAATTGTAATCGCTGAGGCTGATAACGACGATATCCGCGTCTCGAACCGATTCATCGAGGCTCCCGGCTACGCTGAGACCGAGCTTTGACAAGGCCTCCATTTTCGCGCCAGTCCGGTTCCACACCGTCGTGGCGAAGCCCTTATGGAACAGCACCGTCGCGAGAGCGGATCCCATGCGTCCGGCGCCGATAATCGTCACCTTGTCGTTCATATGTGTTCGATCAATGCGGCGGCCAGCAGCGGGATCATGATCTCGTGATGGCCGGTGATGGAGTAGCCGTGCCCGCCGGCGCCGGCGTGCGGGCGTTCGACTACATTGAGCTTGGGCCGGTAGTGCTGCAGGAAATCGAAATTGACCGTGGTGAAATTCGCCAGCGGATGGCCGAGGTTGCGGACCACGGAAACAGCTTTCAAGAAGACCTCCGGCAACACCACGGCCGAGCCCACGTTGAGATAAACGCCGCCGTCGTTGATTTCCTTGACCAGCGAACAGAGCAAGCGGAAATCGTGGTGCGTGGCGCGGCCCAGAGCTTCGCCGTTCGGCGCTGGGATGCGTGTGCGGCGTATCGGTTCCGATGGCGACGTGGACGGTAACAGGAGTCGAGTCGCGATACGTCTCGCACAGCAGGCTATAGGCGGCGAAACGGGGATTCGGCGATCTCATCCAAGTGCTTTCCTAACGCCTCGCCGAAACCTGTTTCGCAATTGAGCGCGGCCTCTTGATTCAAAGCCCCGTTAAACTCGCGACCGGTTTCCTCGGCTGCGCCGAAGCTGCCATCGGGGAGCACGGCTTCCACATCCTCGCTGGTGTGGCCGGCGATGGCGATTTCGAAATCGTGAATCGCGGCGGCGCCGTTCAATGCGAAAGCCGTGGCGTAACCGCGGCGCATGAGATCGATGAGAATCGGGGCCAGGCCGCATTTAATGACATGGCCGCCGAGTCCCCAGAGGATCATCTTTTTGCGAGCGCGGGCGTTGGCCAATGCGTCGACCACAGCGCGCAGCGAATCGGCCACGAGAATGTGCGGGAGAGAATCGAGCCAAGCCGCAACACCACCGCCCTCATAAGGCTTTCCAAAATGCTCGATACGAACCTTGCCGCCGCGCGCCTGGATAGGAACGGTCTTCAGGCCTTGGAAACTCAGCGGCTCGTGAGAATATTTGCTCATGCGACTTTGCCCGTACGCAGCACCTTTTCGAGCGCCTGCGCCGTGTAGCTCTTCTTGAATCGCAAAATTTGCTCGGGCGTTCCGGAAGCCACTATGTTGCCGCCGCGCTCGCCGCCTTCCGGGCCCATGTCGATAATCCAGTCGGCCGATTTGATCACGTCCAGCTGATGTTCGATCACTATGACAGTATTGCCCAGATCGACCAGGCGCTGGAGCACATCCAGAAGCCGCTTGACGTCCTCGAAATGCAGGCCAGTGGTGGGTTCGTCCAGGATGTAGAGCGTGCGGCCGGTTTGCCGCTTGCTCAGTTCGCGCGCGAGTTTGATGCGCTGGGCTTCGCCACCCGAGAGCGTGGTGGAGGATTGGCCGAGATGGATGTAGCCGAGTCCGACATCGTGCAGCGTGCGAAGTTTGGCATTGATCTGCGGAATGTTTTCGAGAATCGGGACGGCGTCCTCGACGGTGGATTCGAGCAGATCCGCGATGGAGAGGCCCTTGTATTTCACCTGCAGCGTCTCACTGTTGTAGCGGCGGCCGCGGCACACGTCGCACGTGACGTACACGTCGGGCAGAAAATTCATTTCGATGCGCTTCAGCCCGTCGCCCTGGCAGGCTTCGCAGCGTCCACCCTTGACGTTGAAACTGAAGCGGCCGGCTTTGTAGCCGCGCTCGCGCGATTCGGGAAGCATCGCATAAAGCTCGCGGATAGGAGTGAACAAGCCCGTGTACGTCGCGGGGTTGGAGCGGGGAGTGCGGCCGATGGGCGATTGATCGATCTCCACCACCTTATCGATGTGTTCGAGGCCCTCGATCGAAACATGCTCGCCCGGGGCGTCGTGCGAGCCGTAGATTTCTTTCGCCAAGGAGCGATAAAGAATGTCGTTTATGAGTGTGGATTTGCCGCTGCCGGAAACGCCTGTGATGACGACCAAGCAGCCCAGCGGAAATTCGACCGTGACGTCCTTGAGATTGTGTTCGCGCGCCCGTGCATCGTGAGTTTCTTGCCGTTGCCGTGGCGGCGTCCGGTCGGGCGGCTCGATGCGGACCGCGCCGGAGAGATATTGGCCAGTGAGCGAAGCGGGATTCTTTTGGATCTCGCGCGGAGTGCCCGCGGCAACCAACCGCCGCCCAGACGTCCAGCGCCCGGGCCGAGATCGATGACGTAGTCGGCGCGCTCGATGGTTTCGGCATCGTGCTCGACCACCAGAACCGTGTTGCCGAGATCGCGGAGGCGCGTCAGTGTATGAGCAGCCGGTCGTTATCGCGCGGATGAAGTCCGATGGAAGGCTCGTCGAGGACATACAGCACGCCGCGAAGTTTCGAGCCGATCTGCGTGGCCAGGCGAATGCGTTGAGCTTCTCCGCCCGAAAGCGTGGCTGCCGATCGCGCCAGACTCAAATAGTTGAGACCGACCGCGGTGAGGAACTCCAGGCGATTACGGATCTCTTCGATGACACGCGCGGCAATCTGCTGCTCGCGTTCATTGAGCTTCCAGGACTTGACGGTTCCAGCGGCGCGATCGATGGACATCTCCGTCAGCTCACCGAGGCCAACGCCCTTCACGCGCACCGCGAGACTGCTGGGCGCAGCCGGCGGCCGTGGCAATCGGGGCAAAGCGCGGGCGACATGTAATCCATCAGCCACTCGCGATACCCGGGGCCGGCTTCTTCGTACGTCTCGGTGAGGATCTTGATGATGCCGTCGAATCCGTTGCCGCCTTCCAGCAGCAGCGCTTGCGACTTCTTGGGCAGCTCTTCGAACGGCTTATTGATCTTGATGCGCAGCTCGCCGCCCCGTCGGTTAGCTGTTGCTGCATGTAAGAGGAACTGGCACCTGGGCCGAGGCCGCCGTCCAGCAAAGGCTTGGAAGAATCGACGATCACTTTCGCGGGATCGAAGCTCCAGGTGCTGCCCAGTCCGTGGCAGGTTTCGCACGCGCCGAACGGGCTGTTGAATGAGAACGAGCGCGGCTCGAGCTGCGGGATGCTGGCGCCGCAATTGGGACAAGCCAGCTTTTGCGAATAGAGCTTCTCTTCGCCATTGACGACCGCGACGGTGACCAGTCCGTTGGCGAGTTTCGCGGCGGTTTCGATGGACGCCTCCATGCGTTTTTCAGAGCCCGGCTTGAGCGGCAGGCGGTCCACCACGATTTCGATAGTGTGATTCTTGCGCTTGTCGAGCGGAATTTCTTCGTCCAGCGAGCGCAGAACGCCGTCCACGCGGGCGCGCACAAAGCCCTGGCGCGAGAGTTTTTCCAGGTCCTTTTTATATTCGCCCTTGCGGCCGCGCACGATGGGCGCGAGTATCATGATGCGCTCGCCTTCCTTCAGCGCGAGGATTTGCTGCGAGGATCTGCTCGGTGCTTTGGCGCGAGATTTCGATGCCGCAAGTGGGGCAATGCGGAACGCCGATAGAGGAGTAGAGCACGCGCAAGTAATCGTAGATTTCGGTGATGGTGCCGACGGTGGAGCGCGGGCTGCGGTTGGTGGTTTTCTGCTCGATGGAAATGGCCGGGCTGAGACCGTCGATGGAATCGACTTCAGGCCGCTCCATCTGATCCAGAAACTGGCGCGCGTAGGGCGAAAGCGTTTCCACGTAGCGGCGCTGGCCTTCGGCGTAGATGGTGTCGAACGCGAGCGAGGATTTGCCGGAGCCGCTGAGGCCGGTGATGACGGTGAGTGTGTTGCGGGGGATCTCGACATCGATATTTTTGAGATTGTGCTGGCGGGCGCCGTGCACGGTGATGCGTTTGAGCATTGTCGCGGGGAGAGTCTCTATTTTAGCAGGGGCGGGTAGTGGGGGGTGGGTTGTGGGCGGTGGTGGCTGGTGGGTGGTGGCCTGGTTGGGTGAGAGAGCTTCGGGCTTAAGAGACGGCCGGAGCAGTCAGAATGGTCAGGCTCTCAACTGCCACGTAGTCAGCGGCGTTATGGGTCACGAGCGGTATGTTGAGCTGCACGGCGGATGCCGCTATCCAGGCATCCGCGAATGTAATTGGGCGGCCCTTCTTTTCGCAGCTGCTCTTGATCTTGGCCCACAGCGCCGCTGTCTCATGATCAGGCAGCAGGGCAGTGAAACGGGCGAGGAAGCGGTGCATCAGATCCCGACGCGCGCTGCCCCAGTTCTTGACCTCCATCCCGTGGTCAATTTCCGCCAGGCTTATCAGGGAAACAGTCAGGGGGCGGCCGGCGAGAACCATTTGATACGCCAACGCCAGCGAGTGGTTCTTAAACAGGAACGAAATGACGTCGGTGTCTACAACGACGGGCGTCGCAGCGGTCATTCAAGCGCGTTTGGCCGAGGCCCTTCCCGCCGCAGCGACCGGATGAGCGCCACAAATTCGTCGGCGCCTTCAGGGTCATACTCGGTATCGGCCCTCAGGTCTTCGGCAGTAATCGGCGGTCGAAGCACAACTCCGGTGGGCAACCGAACCTGCTCCCGCCGATCTCCATGCCGCCGGTTTTTTGTGGCATCTCGTGCTGCATCTCGACTTCAGTTTAGCTTAGGCGTCGCGACCTTTGCTGCTGTCAGTGATTCGGACATTCCGTCCAAATACTCGCGCTCCATGAGCCCGTTATTGCCGTAGGCCCATGAGGTCTTCCTATCCGCATAGGTCCATTACACCTTGAGGTCGGGGATCTCGTTGCCTTTGGCGTCCCTCCATTTCTTGCGTTTTCTGACAACTTTTCCGGATTCTAACGGCTCAGAGTCAATGCCCAAAATGGAGAGGTCGTGAGAGTGTGGCTTGTCACCGGGAAATATCCCATGCGATGAAGATACGCCGACGCTACCTCGCTAACCTCGGAACAGTCGGATCCGAAATGGCGCGCCACAGAATGGGGCAAAGTTTGAGAGACACTTGGCGCCACCGAAGCGATCCAGAGAAAGATCGCTAGATGGAGAGATCTCATGTCTTAACTCTACGAGTCTCTTGGGACTGCCGCCGGCAGGGCAGAGCTCTGGCGGCTGACTACGACAAGCTAGTTGGTTGGACGGCCGCGTTGTTGTCGATCCGAGTCGACGAACCTTCGCCCCTCCCAAATGCCGACGCCTCCGCCTGTGCCGCCAGCATCTCTGGTGTGTCCTCCATCTTCGGTTCGATGGAAACCAGTAACTGGCTGCGAGGCAGCAGGTAAACCAGGTAAATGGATCCGGCTTCCAGCGCCCGATAAGCCGCCAGATTCACCGGCATGGTGAGGTAGCGCAGACAGAAGAAGTAATTTTCGATAGGATCGCGGCCGTTGGGCCGATTGATAGTTTCTTCCCGAGCGATCACCCGGCCTTCCTGCATGGTGACCTTGCGGTCCACGACATCGGCGCAGAGCGCTAATGAAACACGAAAGGCCATGAATACCGCGATGGCAACGGAAATCAGGATGGACCCGAGCATAATCACGCCGCCCAGTTTTCCCTGAGCCTCGAACAGATCGTTCACGTGAGTGAGCTGGCCGATCAACACAGGCAGCGCGGCCCGGAATGAAATCTGCTGGCGGCCGGCCAGGATATGGGTCCACGCCAGGAAGGGCGCCACGGCAAACAGCCAGGTGAAGATGACGGGCTGAAAGCACTTGCCGGCGATCCGCTTGGCCTGCTCGCTGGAAAGCCGTCCTTTGCGATTAGCTTCTAACGAATCGGGCGAGAATTGCAACGCCTTGGACAGGTCGAGCAGGACCTTTTCTTTGTTGCGGAATGTAGTGGCGTCTTCGGTCACTTTAATACCACTTTCGACAGATCGACCGATGGCGGAGGATACTTTAACCGCATATTGTCCAGCGCCCGAACCACCAATTCCGCCACCAGATAATTTCGGAACCACTTATTATTGGCCGGGATCACGTACCAGGGCGCTTCGTCGGTGCTGCATTTGCTAGCGCATCCTCGTACGCGGCGGTGTAGTCGTCCCAATGCCGCCGCTCTTCGAAATCGGGCATCGAGAGCTTCCAATTGCGCGACGGATCCTGAATGCGCGCCTCAAAGCGCTTCTTTTGCTCGTCCTTGCTGATGTGCAGGAAAAATTTCAACATGCGTGACGCCGTTGTCGGTCAGCATGCGCTCGAAATCGTTGATCTGCCGGTAGCGATGCCGCCATACGGATTTGGGAACCAGTTCGTGGACCCGCACAATCAGGACATCCTCATAGTGCGAGCGGTTGAAGATCCCGATGTTGCCGTTGGGCGGAACCGCCTTGTGGATGCGCCACAAGAAGTCGCGGGCCAGTTCCTCGGCCGTGGGAGCCTTGAACGAAGTGACGTCGCAGCCCTGCGGATTCACCCCGGACATCACGTGCCGGATGGTGCCGTCTTTGCCTGCCGGCGTCCAGCCCCTGCAAGACGATCAGCAGCGAATGACGCTTGTCGGCGTACAGCAGATGTTGCAGCTCCCTCAGCCGGATCAGCGTCTTATCGAGCGCCTTATCGTTGCGTTTCGTTCCGAAGGTCTCGTCCGGATCGTGCTTCTTCAGGCGCACGTTGCTACCGGGGCGCACTGTACAGTGTTTAGCGAGGTCCATACGTTCTAGTATGTTCCTGCGCGCCGCGAAACAGTTTGCGCTCTGTGCGATCCCGGAATGGTTCCTAATGTGCTCTGAACTCAAAAAGAGGTAGGCACAGATGGAAACCAACGTAAATTCTCACAGATTTACTCTATCCCAATGACGTACTTTACCCCAATAAGGAGGCCCATTCGTCGGGCGTGTCCTGGGGCGCGGTGATTGGCGGAGCCTTCGTGGCTGCCGCGTTCTATTTGATTCTTCTGGCTCTAGGCGCCGGACTCGGCTTGTCCGCTGTCTCGCCGTGGTCGAGCGTTGGCGCATCAGCGTCGGCGGTAGGCACGGCGGCCGTTGTTTGGTTGATCTTCATCCAAATCGTTGCTTCCGCATTGGGTGGCTATCTCACTGGCCGGCTGCGCACCAAGTGGGCCCTGACACACACGGACGAAGTATACTTTCGCGACACAGCCAATGGTTTTCTGGCATGGGCTGTCGCGCTGGTGATCAGCGTGACTTTTCTGGCGTCGGCAGCCGCGTCCATGGTGGGCTTGACGGCGGCCGCCGCCACGGATCCCAACGCGTATTTTGTAGATACATTATTTCGTTCCGCGGGGCCGGAAAATAAGGATGCTGCAGTCCAGGCGGAAGCGGGACGGATTCTCGCCAACGCCCTGCGGCAGAATCAGATGCCGGAGGCAGACCAAAATTACCTGGCCCGGCTCACCGCTGCCAAGACCGGAATCACCCTGTCTGAGGCGCAGACCCGGGTTTCGGACGTCGTCGCCGATGCCCGTCAAACAGAGGATGCGGCGCGCAAAGCGACGGCGCATTTACTGCTATGGTTGTTCCTCGCTCTTATGATGGGGGCGTTTAGTGCGTGCTATGCGGCGACTATCGGCGGGAGACAACGCGATCACGTAAAGGCCGTTTAGGCTGCCTGAAGGAGGCTTACCATGCGATCAATTTTGCTACTTTTCATAGGCGTACCGATTCCGATCATTCTTCTCATTGCGCTCTTCACCCATCACTTTTGATAGATTGGGCGTTTGATCCGGAAATCCTGTAGACCGCTCGCTCACGCGCGCGGCTCGGTAGCGTTGTTCGTCGCCCTTGCGGCGCTGGCGTCAGGCCAAAGCCCCGCCGGACGAGTTCCGGGCCCGGCGCGCCGCGCTGCGACATTCACTCGACGATGGAGTGTTCCTGCTCAAGGGAGAAGCCGAAGGCTACGATCCGATCTTCCGCTTCGCTCAAGAGCCGAACTTCTACTACCTGACCGGCTGGACCGAACCCGGCGCCGCGCTGCTGCTGACCCCCACCGATGAAATCCTGTTTCTGCCGCGTCACGATGAGCGCGCGGAGCGCTATCACGGCAAGCGCACATCGGCCGAAGACGCTGACGTGCACTCAGTCACGGGTTTCGACAAAGTTCTGCCGATCGAAAAGCTCGAATCCCAGCTCGACGCCGCGCTGGCCGAACATGCTCGCTTGTACGCGCCCTGGACCGAAGCCTACGCCGGCCAATTGCGCGGGCGCTATCCCTTTCGCGAAGTTTACGACGCCACGCCGCTCATCACGCAACTGCGCCTCAAGAAATCGGCGGCCGAGATTGCCGCGATTCAGCACGCCACCGACGTCAGCATCCAGGCGCATCGCGCGGCCTGGAGAAGCATGACGGCCGGCCAATTCGAATATCAGATCGGCGCCAAGCTGCTCGATACATTCCTTGATGGCGGGTGCGAGGGCCCGGCCTATTCACCGATCGTCGGCTCGGGGCCGAATGGTCCTATTCTGCATTACATGTCCAACCAGCGGCGCATGGATCGTGGCGAACTGGTGCTGATCGACGCGGGCGCGCAGTGCGACGAATACGCGAGCGACATCACGCGCACGGTTCCCGTGGCAGGCAAATTCACGCCGCGCCAGCGGGAGTCTACCAGGTGGTTCTCGGCGCGCAAAAAGCGGCCATTGCCGCCGTGCAACCGGGCGCGTGGCTGCGAGCGGCCCTGGAAACTCGCTCACCAAAATCGCACGCGATTACATGGACGCGCACGGCAAGGATCTGCATGGCGAGCCGCTGGGCAAATATTTCATCCACGACATCGGACACCAGGTAGGCTTAGATGTGCACGATCCGCCATCCGAACGGGCCGCTCGAAGCGGGCATGGTGATCACCATCGAGCCGGGCGTATACATCAAGGAGGAACAACTCGGCATTCGCATCGAGGATGTGGTGCTGGTGACCGCGAACGGCGCCAAGTGCTGAGCGCGGCGCTGCCGAAGGAGCCGGACGAAATTGAAAAAGCCGTCTCCAAATAGACTCACGCTCGGCTATGTCGCGATCCTGGCCGGCACTCTGGCACTGGCGATTCTGCTGGGATGGACCGCGCTAGCGGCCCAGATCGACGATTACGGCTACGACTGGATGTTCCGCCTGGATCCGCCGGCCGCCTGCCGCCGTCGCATTCGGTGATCCTGGCAATTGACGACGCCACCTTCACCTCCATGGGAGGCCTGGGCGGCTATCGCAGCATGTGGGCCCAGGCGTTCGATCTGGTCAAGCGGCGCGAATCCGAAAGCCGTGGCGCTGGATGTGGTCCTGTCGGACCCCTGGAAAGATCCGGCCGAAGACCAGCGCCTGGATCGCGCGATGCAGGGCATCAACAACCTTGTTCTGGCGGCCCATCTGGATAACGGCCAGTGGGAAGATCCGCTGTCCATTCTTCCGGCAAGCATGCCGCGGCGGTTGGCCACGACGGCGCCGACGAGCTGGCAGCCGACGGCGTCACCCGCGAGATTCCGCTGGAGGAACGAACCGCGGCCGAGAGGCACTGGTCGCTGGCTCTAGAAGCGTTCCGGCTGGCCCGAGGCGCGAAGATCCTGGAGTCGCCCAGCGATTTGCAGGTTGGAGATCTGGTGATTCCAGCCCCTCGAGCCGGCGGCGTCGGCCGTCCGCTGCGCGTCCTATACACGCGGGAGTCGATTCCCAGCGTTTCCTTGAAGGAGTTGCTCGCCAAACCGGAGCTGGCGGCCAGATTCAACGGACAGGTTGTCTTCATCGGCGTGACTTCCATATCGGCGACGTACGACCGCGTTGCCACGCCCTATGGCCAGGGCCGCATCCCTGGCGTGGAGGTTCACGCGCAGCTTTTTGAAACCTTGGAACGCGGCCGATTCCTGACCAACGCCTCGAATCTCGTCGGTGCTGGGCTTCTGCATCGCGGTGGGCGTGATCGCCGGGCTTGATCTTCGCGTTTCTCTCAGGTCTTCCGGCCTATGCCGCCGCTGGAGCATTGCTGGTGGCCGCACACGCCACGCCATTTCTGATCTTCCGCGAGGGTGTCGTGTTTCCATTTTTCGCGCCGCTGGCCTCGGCCTGGCTCACCGCAATCGCCGCCGCCAGCTATCAACACTTTGTAGTGCGCCGAGCGTTGCGGGCTTCTGAAACCGAACGCCATCGCTACCAGCAGGCCATCCACTTCGTCACTCATGAAATGCGGACGCCGCTTACGGCCATCCAGGGATCGAGCGAGCTGATGGGCCGCTACAACCTAAGCGAAGAGAAGCGCAAACAGTTCGCAGAGATGATCAACATGGAATCCAAGCGGCTGGCGCGCATGATCCAAACGCTTCTTAGACGTCGAGCGCCTTTACGTGACGGCCAGATGGAGCTGAAGCAGCGAGCCGTTCGAGGTTCGCGAGATCGTGGAAGCCTGCGTGGCCCGCGTGCTCCGCTCGCGGAGCGCAAGAACATCCGCATCCTTACGCAGAGAGCTGGAAGGAAACCTCGAGGGCGACCGCGAGCTGATGGAATACGCCATCTACAACCTGCTCACGAACGCAGTGAAATACTCGCCGGCCGATACCCAGGTCACGGTCGCGTGCCGCACCGAAGGCGACTCAACTGCGTCTCTCGGTCCAAGACCAGGGCATCGGCATGGACGCCAAAGAGTTGCGCCAGATCTTCCAGAAGTTTTATCGCACCAAGCGCGCCGAAACCTCGGGCGAAGTGGGTACCGGCATCGGTCTTTCCATCGTGGAGCAGATCGTCCACCATCACGGCGGGCAAGATGGAAGTGACCAGCCAGCCAGGCCAGGGCTCCTGCTTCACGGTGGTGTTTCCGGCGGCCGCTCGTGAGGCCGCGGCTCCCAGCTGGTAGTCTAATAGTGTAGGCAAGGTGGCGTAAGAGTGCAGCGACTTTTAGTGGTTGAAGACGATAATTCCGTCCGAAATACAATCCGGACTTTTCTCGAATTGGAAGGCTATGCCGTGGATGCCGTTTCCTCCACGCGGGAAGCTTTGGAACGTTTGGGCGCCGACTCCTACCCGATCGTCATCTCGGACATTTACATCGATGAGCGCACCGGCCTGGATGTGCTTGAAAGCGCTCGCAGGAATAATCCCAATTGCGCGGTGATTCTGATGACCGCCCGCGGGACCATCGAAACGGTAATGAAAGCCACGCAGGGCGGCGCCTTCGACTACATCGCCAAGCCGTTCGAGCTGGACCGCATGCTGGACACCGTGAAGCGCGCCGAGGCCAGCGTCAACCAGCAGCCGGACGACAAGGAATCCGAAATCGACGATCTGCCGGAAAGCGAGATGGTCGGCAGCTCGCCCAAGATGGTCGAGATCTATAAGACCGTCTCGCTGGTCGCGCCCACCAACGCCACGGTGTTGCTGGAAGGCGAAACCGGCACCGGCAAGGAAATGATCGCGCGCATGATTCATAACAACAGCGCGCGCGCGCATCAGCCTTTCGTGCCGGTGGACTGCGGATCCATCGCGCCGTCGCTGCTTGAAAGCGAATTGTTCGGGGCGTTAAAAGGCGCCTACACCGGCGCCGATCGCGATCGCATGGGCGTGTTTGAGGCTGCTAATAACGGCACCGTGTTTCTGGACGAAATCGGCGATCTGGAGTTCGGTTTTCAACTGAACCTGCTGCGATTCCTGCAGGAAAAAGAGATCCGGCCGCTGGGCTCGCCGCGCGGGAGAAAAGTGGACGTGCGCGTGGTTGCAGCTACCAATCGCGATCTGCAAAAGATGGTGGACCAGAGCAAGTTTCGCGAGGACCTGTGGTATCGCCTGAATGTGGTGCGCGTTATCTTGCCGCCCTTGGTCGAACGACGCGGCGACGTTCCGCTGTTGGCGCATTATTTTCTGAAGAAATACAACGAGCGCTACGGCCAACAGGCGAAAATCACCGAGTCGGCATTGCGGGCGCTCGAAAACTACAGCTGGCCGGGAAACGTCCGCCAACTGCAGCACATGATCGAGCGGCTGGTCATCGTGACTCCCCAAGGCCGCATCGACGACGCAGCGGTGCGCGAAGCTATCGAGCTTACCGAGCCCCGCGACACGGCGAGCGAGAGCCTGGCCGATACCGAAGCTGACCAGATCCGGCGCGTGCTGGCAGCCACCGGCGGCAATAAAAGCCGTGCGGCGAAGATTCTGGGAATCGAGCGCAAAACGCTCTACCGCAAGCTCGAACGCATGACGGTATAACGGCGCCGTTCAAAACAAAGCCACTAACACCCTGTCATTTCGCGCGTCTCAGGACTATACTTGGGCTGGCTCGTTTCATATCGGAATCATAGGGAGGTTATCTATGTTCGAAAGCCTCGACGAGCAAATCAAATTGGACGAGCATAAATCGTCGTCCAACACCGAGCGGGTGCTCCGCTGGGTCCTAGTTATCGCAATCTCACTGATCGTCTTTGGTGGCCTTTATTGGGGCGTTCATGTGATGCAAGGCGGCTAAGGCGGACTCAATCCGCTGTCAACATCTGCGGTTGGGAGCAAGATCCGATGGCCCGCATGACGGCCTTCACGCGTTGGGAGTACTGTGGCAGGGGATTGTAAATCCTGCAGCTTGCCGTTGATGTCCTTGTCCTTGTAGCGGCGTGATTTTCCAAGCTGAGCCGCTACATAGTGTATCCCCGCCCGTACCGACGAAAACCGCTCCTTGCACGAATCCCAGCCGAAAACGTTGTTATTGCGGTAATCCTTGCCTCCGCTCGATTCGATAAAGGAAATGCTGGGCAGCAGCCTCCAATCCAGTTCGTTTTGGTCGGCGGCGACTAGAAAATCCTTGGCTGCATCCTGAAGCGGAGAATCGCGGTCGGCGAAGAACTTCGTCAGCCGGGACAGCCGCGGATCGTTCTGGTCGATCGACGGCCCCGCCCGGTACTGCTGAACGCTGGTTGTGAACGGTGTTGCCAGCAATCCGGCTATCAAGAGAAAATCCCTCATTGAGTAATTCCTTTCCGGGCTTGGCTCCAGGCTGAAAGCGCCTGGTTAATGGAAATCTTTGAAAACGAAAGAGTTAGGTAAAACCTAAGCAGTTAGTACTTTAAAATCAATCACTTAGCAGGATGCCGAAGTTATGTCCGACTTCGCCAGTATAGCACGCTGCTATGGCCTGGCCTGCCGCCGACTGTACCCGTGCCCGACTGTTCCCAAATCCGCGATCACGGCGATCAAGATCCATAGCAGGTTGACTCCTGCGATCGGCAAGCCGCTGTTGACCATCCAGGCAAACACCAGCGTCGTGAATGGCAAGAATATGAAGCCCAGGATTAGGAGCAGGATGCTATGGAAGGCGCGGTCGAGGTAATGCGTGAACAGGAACAGCAGCGCCAAAGCGACGCGCGGGAACAGCAGGATCACGATCAGGAATAGGCAGGGCATGGTTTAGCGGTCCTCCCTTGGACGCGCGTTCGGTAGAGGTGTTTCAAATGATGACATGATACCGTAGTCATTCGGTCAGGAGGGCACCCAGATGGCAAAGATACTGATCACGGGAACGAGTACCGGAATCGGACTGGCGACGGCGTTGGAACTCGGCCGGGCAGGCCACCAGGTGTATGCCACGATGCGCAATCCCGCGCGAGCGCCGGAGCTGAGCGAACGCGCGTCCACGGAAGGTCTGCCGATTACCATTCTCACCATGGATGTCGATTCCGACCGGTCGGTTGAAGACTGCTTCGCGACGCTCCATCGGCAGGGCCCCCTCATCGACGTTCTGGTGAACAATGCCGGCATCGAGCGGCATGGCTCGGTGGAGGAACTTCCTATGGAGGATTTTCGGGCCACCATGGAGACCAACTACTTCGGAGCGCTGCGGTGCATTCGCCAGGTGGTGCCGGGCATGCGGGAGCGCAGGAGCGGTTGCATTATCAACGTCAGTTCCGTAGCGGGAAGGATAGTGGGTTTATCGCTCACCGCATATATGGCATCGAAGTTCGCGCTGGAGGCCCTCAGCGAAGGGCTGGCCGGAGAGATGAAACCTTTTGGCGTGCGCGTGGCCATTGTGGAACCCGGCATCATCGAGACACCGATGGCGCACGGGATTGGCGAGGCGCCCCCGTCGCATTACCGCCAGGGAAGGAACAGCGCGGCGCTGTTTAAGGCCTCACTCGAGCACCCTGTGCCGCCGTCCATCATCGCCGGCGTAATCAGAAATATCATCGAAAGCGGCACCTGGAAACTGCGGCATCCTTGCGGCCCGGATGCGGAACCATTTCTGGCTTGGAGAGCCGCCATGACGGATGAAGAGTGGATCGATCTCAATGCACTGGACGCCGAGGGTTTTCGGAAGCGCGTGAAGAAAGACTTCGGTCTCGACCTCAAGCTCGCGGCGGAAGATGCGGCCGGGGCCTAGCCGGCGCTGCTGACCAAGGTTCGTTCGGCGCTGCCCGATCGCAGCCGGTAGCCGATCCATACCGCGAGTGGAAACAGCACCAGCAGCCCGAACGCGTACCAATGCGGCTCGGTGCGCCAGCTCAGAACCGTTGCCACGACGCCCATGAGTTCCCCGAAGATCATCAGCCCCAGCGTGGCCGTGCGGGCGGCGGCACGTGCGGTGGCGGCGCATAGGTATCCGCCGGCGATCGAGTATAGCGTGTTGGTGAACGTTATGGTCACGAAATAATACAGCGGCGGCGTGGCCGTGGCCCGGAAACCTGGAACCGCGAGGGCAAAGATCTGATCCGTGAGAACCACCAGGACCCCAACCGCGATGTATCCGGCTAAGACCGCACCTATAAGGCGCACCATTTGGCCTCATATGATAGCGCATTCGCTCCCGGCTTTCGATATACAATCGTAAATGCCGACCTGCCGTTATGAGCTTGGCAATCGAACAAGTCACTCGCGAAGACATCGTGATTCTTGCGCTTCGTGGAAAGCTCACGTTTCGCGAATCCGATAGAGTTTTTGAGAGTATTCAGGCACTCCGCGCGTCGGGCCATTTGAAGGTGATTCTGGATCTCACGCGCGTGGATCACGTCGATTCCACCGGCCTCGGCGCGATCGTCGGCGGCTATACTTCGCTTACGAAGCAGGGTGGCGCGCTGAAGCTGGTGAATCCCAATATGCGCACGCGGGAACTGCTGGTGATGACGTTGCTCAACACGTTGCTCGAGGTGTTCGAGAGCGTCGAGGACGCGGTGGACAGCTTCTCTCCGCGGGCGAGGTCAAGCAGTTCGACGTCTTGATCTTGATCAGGAAGACGGCCGGGGCCAGTACTCAAGCTATTGTCCGCGAAGACGGCTCAGCAGGTTGACCAATTCAAGAGATGCGGTTTCCATCTCAAGATCAAAGGTGCGCAGTCTGCCGGTTAGATACTCGTAAAACCAAAGCGATACCAAACCGACCAAAAGGCCGAAAGCCGTTGGCCAGAGCGATTCCGACAGGCCTTTGAACTCGTATGCCATGTTCGAGGTCTTCTCGCCGCTAATGCCTCGGAACGAATTAACGATGCCTCATATGGTGCCAAATATTCCCACCCAGGGAGCCACGGATGCAATAGTTGCGAGGCTAGATACACCCACTCTCATCTCCTCATGAACAACTGCCGAAGTGCGTCTCGAAGCCCGGCTCAACCGCTTGGAGCATCTCGTTCACTGTTCCTTCTTAACCCATCTGAAACGCAAATGGAAGCCCCTGACTGCCCTCCGCCGCTACAATAGAATGAGCGATGGTCATCGACGGCATCTACTACGCCCTGGCATTCTCCGCCAGTGGAGCCCTGCTCTGGTACTTGATCCACCCGGCGTTTGCCGCGCCGCTGTTCCTGGTCGCCCTGTTCTGCCTCTATTTCTTCCGCGATCCGGATCGCGACCATCCCCGACGGCGAGGTCGCGGTCTCCCCGGCCGACGGAAAGGTAGTCAGTGTCATCGGTGATGGCGCCGAATCGCACCCGCATCAGCATTTTCCTGAACATTTTCGACGTTCACGTGAACCGCGCGCCCATCGCCGGCAAAATCACGAACATCGAATACACCCAGGGCCAGTTCCTGGTCGCCAGCCGCGAAATCGCCAGCGCACAAAATGAGCGCAACACATTTACCATCGCCGGGACCGCCCCTGGCGAAACCACCTGCGTCCGCTTCGCGCAAATCGCGGGACTGATCGCGCGCCGCATCGTGTGCTACAAAAAACCGGGCGACTCCGTGGCCAAAGGCGAGCGGGTCGGGCTGATCAAATTCGGCTCCCGGGTCGACGTCTTCCTGGGCCCCGAGTGGGACATCGCGGTTCGCACCGGCGAGCGCGTGGCCGGCGGCTCCAGCATTCTCGCACGGCGAAGGTTGACGTGATGGCACGGCTCACTTTCAAGGAACGCTTCTTCGATTCCCGTCCGCCCTCGCGGCGTCCCCGGCGCGCGGCCTACGCGCTTCCCACGCTATTCACCGCAGGCAACATTTTTCTGGGATTCATCGCGATCATTCGCTCGCTGGAAGGCGCGCTGCTGGGCGCCAGCGGACAACTCGGCACCAATCCGCATTTCGAAGTGGCCGCCAAAGCCATCGGCGCCGCAGTGGTGCTGGATGGATTGGACGGCCGCATCGCCCGCATGACCAACACCGTCAGCGATTTTGGCCGCGAAATGGATTCGCTCGCCGACGTCATCACCTTCGGCATCGCGCCCGGCGGTGCTCGCATTCACCTGGGGCGTCGAGTTCGTCACGCCCGGCGGATTCCTGATGGACCATCGCGCGGGCTACTTCCTCGCCTTTATCTTTTTGCTGTGCGGCGCGGCTCGCCTGGCTCGCTTCAACGTCCAGACCAATCCGGTGCCCGAGAATCCCGGCCGCCCGGACCGCAAGTATTTCGTCGGCCTTCCCATTCCCGCAGCGCGCGGCCATCGTTGCCGCCGTTGTATATGCCACCGACAGCGCGCCGCTGGATGGTGGATCCATTCCGCCTTGTGGCTGGCGCTACTGGCCCTGCTTTCGTTCCTGATGGTCAGCACCTGGCGCTATCCCAGCTTCAAGGAGATCAACCTCAAAGGCCCGCGCTCGCCGCTGACTGTGATTTTCTTCGGCGTGCTCATTTATCTGATCTGGAATTATTCGCAGCCCGTGCTGCTTACGCTGGCAACCGTATATGTCAGCCACCGGCATCGTGATTCGCGCCGCGGGCATTATTCGCCGCAGGTTCCGTCCGCAAATCCCCCACCTCAGCCCGCCGCCGCAACCGGAGCATCAAACCAGCTAATGCACGCTCATCGAAGCAGTCAGGCGTAGTCAAGGCGGCGGTCAACGCACCATCGCGATCGTCGGCGGCGAATCGCTGCTGGGCAAGGAAATCCATGAGCTGCTGGAATCCCGCAAAGCGCCGGCGCATTCTCGAACTGGTCGCAGCGGTCGAGGTGGAAGTGCGCCCGAAGGGCGCGGCCAGCATTCTCACGCGCGGAGCGGATGAGCCGCTGGTGATGGCTTCCATCGAACTGGCCGATCTGGCTTCGGCGCGCGTGGTTATCCTGGCGGGCTCCAAAGCATCCAGCGAGAAGGCCTACGAGAAGATTCGCGGCGCCGAAACCGGCTCCCGCCGTCGTTGACGTGAGCGGCGGTCTGGAAGATCTGGCCGAAGCGCGTCTGCGCGCGCCGATGGTGGAGCCGCCCGGCTTCGACGCAAAGGCCGCGATTCAAACCATCGCGCATCCGGCCGCCATCGCGCTGGCGTTCCTGGTGACGCATCTGCAGAAAAGCCGGAGCCATCCGCCGTTCCGTCGTCGAAATTTTCGAGCCCGTTAGCGAACGCGGCCAAGCGGGAATCGAAGAGCTGCAAAAGCAAGCGGTCGCGCTGCTGTCGTTCAAGCCCCTGCCGAAGGATGTCTTCGACGCGCAGATCAGCTTCAATATGCTGTCGCAGTATGGCTCCGATGCGCCGCTCTCGCTCGAAGACATCGAGCAGAAAATTGACCGTCACCTGGCCAGCCTGCTGGCCTCCGGCGGCGCTCCCATGCCGTCGCTGCGCCTCATCCAGGCGCCGGTGTTCCATGGCTACAGCATCTCGGCGTGGGTGGAATTTGAAGAGAATCCTGGAATGGACGCCATTTTCCAGGCGCTGGCATCGAGCAACATCGACGTCCGCACCGGCGATCATGAGCCGCCCACCAATGTGGGCGTGGCCGGACAAGGCGGCATCACGGTCGGCACCATCACCCAGGATCGCAATCAGCCGCGCGCCTGGTGGTTTTGGCTGGTGGCGGACAATCTGCAAATCGCGGCGGAAAACGCCTGGGAGGTTGTGCGTGAGTACCTGGAATAAGCCGGGCTGGGGCTTTGATGCTGGCGTCGCTTGCGCGCGCTGGGCTCCTGCGGCTATCATGTGGCGGGCCAGGCCGACCTGGTGCCGAAGGACGTCCACACCATCGCCATCCCGCCCTTCACCAATGCAACGGTGAAGTACAAACTGAGCGACTCGCTGCCGGAAGCCATCAGCCGCGAGTTCATCGCGCGCACGCGCTATCAGCCCGTCAACGATCCAACGGAGGCCGACGCAGTCTTGACGCGGCACGGTGGTCAACTATTCCGCTTATCCGACACGATCGACCAAGCTACCGGACGCACCAGCGGGCTGCAAATCAACGTGGTCCTGAATGTGAGCCTGGTTGAACGCTCCACCGGCAAAGTCATTTTCGCGCGGCCCAACTATGAAGTGCATGAACGCTACGAGCTGTCGACCACCAACGATAATCAATACTTCGATGAAAGCGGCGCCGGGATCCAACGCTTGAGCAAGGACGTGGCGCGCGATCTGGTGACGTCCATCCTCGATAATTTCTATCGGAGAACTTTTGAGCCCCGATCAGTTTCTGCAGCGAATCCAAAAATCGCCGCCCGCGCCCGTGTACCTGTTTCTCGGACCTGAGGTATATCAACTTGAGCGCCTGCCGCCGCGCCCTGGTCGACAAGGTGCTGGCGCCGGAGGATCGCGAGAACGGCCTGAGCCGGCACGATCTGGAAGAGACCACTCTGGCCGCGGTTTTGGACGATGCGCGATCGCTATCGCTGTTCGCGCCCAACCGCGTAGTGTGGGTTTCGGGCGCCGAAAGCGCCCTGCCGCGCGGCCGCGCCGCGAGCGACGACGAAAATGCCGCCGCCGCCGAGTTGGCGGCTTATCTGAAGCATCCCAACTCCCGGCTGCGTGCTGGTGTTCGAAGCCAGCCGCTACGATTTTGAAGGCGAAGACCGCGCCAAGATCGAGCGCGTCCAGAAATTCTACTCGCGCGATTCCCGAGGTGGTCGAGCTGCGGCCTTACACGCTCGAATCCGCGCGCCGCCTGGCGCAGGATCTCGCCAAGGAAGCCGGCCTGCAGATCGGACTGTCCGAAATCGGACTGCTGGTGGAATCGCTCGCCGCCGACGCCGGCCGCATCGCGAACGAAATCGAGAAGCTGCGCCTGTATACCGGCGGCAAGCGCAAGGTAACCGCGGACGATATCCTGCGGCTGGTTCCGAACGCGCAGGCGTCCACGATTTTCGCTCTGGTGGGCGCGCTGGGACGCGGCGATCGAAACGTTCGCTCGACAGCCTGGACACGCTGCTGCGCGAAGGCGAGTATCTGCCCTTGGCCCTGACGTTCCTTGCCACGCAGTTCCGGCTGGCCATGGCCGCGCGCGAATCCGGTCTCAAAACCTCGCAGCAGATCCAGGCGCATTTCACCAAGCAAGGCATTCGCATCTGGCGCGATCGCGCCGAGCAGGTGCAGCAAACCGTCAGCGCTTTCCCGAACGAGAAACTGGCGCGCGCCATCGAAAAGGTTTTCTGGGCGGACAAAGCGCTGCAGGACACACGTCCCGACGACCGCGTGGTGATGGAAGAATTGGTGCTGAGCCTGACGGCTAACTGAAGCGCTAGCGAGCCGCAACTCCCACCGATGCCGCGACCATGAGGAAGCGGTTCTTACGCCAGCGCTAGGCCGTAGCCTGGATCCGGCTCTTGTAGCGCGCCGCAGTGTTCTTCTTGATGATGCCCCAGCGGGCCGAGCGGTCGATCAGCGAAAACGTCACGGGCAGCGCCGCCTTCGCGCCCTTGGCGTCTTTTATGCTCAAGCAGCCGGCGCACCGAACGGATCTGGTGGCGAAGCCGCGATTTGCGGAGCCGGTTCACTATCGTCTTCCGCTTGGTCTGGCGCATGCGCTTCAGCGCTGAAAATGTGTTTGCCATTCTTGTACAGATATCAGGATACCCTATGCGCCGCGACGCCAGCAATTAGGACCCCTAGGACGTGACAGCACTTGACAGGTTTCGCATCTATTGTATATAATGTCTATCGGGTTAGTATAGAATAGCTGAAACACGCCGTTTACCAACCGAATCCTGCTTGCCTGCCAGCCTCGTGCTTCCCTGTTCGCGTTCCTTGGAGGGCTGCTCGTCGAAAACCGAAGCCACCAGCGGACCGGCCGACCATGCATCTGCTCAACGTTTCCTACGACCCCACGCGCGAGCTGTATCAGGAATTCAATCAAGCCTTTGCCGACGATTGGAAGCAGAAGACCGGCCAAACCGTCACCATCGAACAGTCCCACGGCGGGCTCCGGCAAACAAGCTCGCTCGGTGATCGATGGCCTGCAGGCCGACGTCGTGACGCTGGGTGTCGCATCCGATATCGACGCCATCGCCGACAAAGCGCATGCCATCAACCCGGGCTGGGAAACCCGTCTGCCGAACAACGCCACACCGTACACCTCGACTATCGTGTTCCTGGTTCGCAAGGGCAATCCCAAGGGCATTCACGACTGGCCGGACGTCATCCGGAAAGGCGTCAGCGTCATCACGCCGAATCCCAAGACGTCCAGCGGCGCCCGCTGGAACTATCTCGCGGCCTGGGGCTACGCCTGGAACCACAACGGACACGACGAAAAAAAGACCCGCGAGTTCATCGCGGCGCTCTACAAGAACGTTCCGGTGCTGGATTCGGGCGCGCGCGGCTCAACCACCACGTTCGTCGAACGCGGCTTGGGCGACGTCCTGCTCTCCTGGGAGAACGAAGCTCATCTGGCGCTCAAGGAATTCGGCGCGGACAAATTCGAGATCGTGAATCCATCGTCCAGCATTCTGGCCGAGCCGCCCGGTGGCTGTGGTCGACAAGTATGTCGATCAACACGGGACGCGCGCCGTGGCCGAGGCGTATCTCAAATTCCTGTACTCGGACGCCGGCCAGGAGATCGCCGCGAAGAACTTCTACCGGCCGCGAATCGCCGGCAGCGCTCGCCAAGTACAAGAGCCAGTTCCCCGACATCCAGCTTTTCACCATCACCGATGTCGCCGGCCCGTGGAAGGAAGTACAGCCCAAGCACTTCGCCGATCACGGCATTTTCGATCAGCTCTACCAGCCGCAGAGCTAGGCGCGGATCAGACTATGCCCAGGCTCGGCCAGCACAGTGTCATTCCAGGCTTTGGCCTCACTCTCGGCTATACGCTGTCCTATCTCAGCCTGATCGTCCTGATCCCGCTCACGGCGCTGGCGGTGAAGGGGGCGGTGCAGCCGTGGGCGCAATTCTCGCGATGCGGTTTTCGATCCGCGCACTCTCGCCGCCTGGCGGCTGACTTTCGGAACGGCGTTCATCGCGTCGCGTGATCAACGCGTTCTTCGGACTGATCGTCGCCTGGACGCTGGTGCGCTACGATTTTCCCGGCCGGCGGATTCTGGATGCCCTGATCGACGTGCCGTTCGCGCTGCCCACCGCTGTGTCCGGCATCGCGCTCACCGCCATCTATTCGCAAAACGGATGGATGGGCCGCTGGCTGCAGCCGCTCGGGATCAAAGCGGCGTTCTCCCCGCTCGGCATCGTGATCGCGCTCACCTTTATCGGGCTTCCGTTCATCGTCCGCACCGTGCAGCCGGCGGTGGAAGATCTCGATCCGGCGATGGAAGAAGCCGCGTCGCTGCTCGGCGCCAGCCGACTGACCACACTCTGCGCCGCGTCATTTTTCCCGCCTTGCAGCCGGCGCTGATCGCGGGATTCATCACCGCCTTTGCGCGCTCGCTGGGCGAGTACGGATCGGTGATCTTCATCTCCGGCAACATGCCGATGAAAACCGAAATCGCTTCGCTGCTCATCGTCACCAAGCTCGAGCAATTCGATTATTCGGGCGCCGCCGCCATCGCTCTGTTGATGCTGGTGAGTTCGTTTGTGTTGCTGTTCCTGGTGAACGTGGGCCAATGGTGGTCCACGCGGCATCTGAGGAGGGCGGCGTGATGGCGATTCTTCACGTCACCGTCACACGGAACCGCACTGGATGCGGAGCACTGTTCATCGCGCGCTTCGGCGCTGTTCGTCGGACTGCTGATCCTGCTGCCGGTGATTTCGGTCTTCACCGAAGCGTTCCGCAAAGGCTTTTCGTTCTACATCGCCAGCATTTCCGACCCGCTCGCGATGTCCGCCTTGCGGCTCACCGTGATCACTGCCGCGGTTACGCTGGCGGCCAATCTGGTCTTCGGCCTGGCCGCCTCCTGGCTGATCGCCAAGTTCAGTTTCCCGGGCCGGAATCTGCTGCTTTCCCTCATCGACCTGCCGTTTGCCGTTTCGCCCGTGATCTCCGGCCTGGTCTTCGTGCTGCTGTTTGGAGCGCAGGGCTGGTTCGGCGACGCGCTTTCGCAACCACGGCATTCAAATTATCTTCGCGACGCCCGGCGTCATCCTGGCCACCATCTTCGTGACGTTCCCGTTCATCGCACGCGAGCTGATCCCGCTGATGCAGGAACAAGGCGCCGAAGAGGAGGAGGCCGCGGCGCTGCTCGGCGCCAATGGCTGGCAAACTTTCCGGCGCGTCACGCTGCCGAACATCCGCTGGGCCCTGGTCTATGGCGTGGTGCTGGCGAACGCCCGCGCCATGGGCGAGTTTGGAGCGGTATCGGTGGTCTCCGGCCACATTCGCGGACGCACCAACACGCTGCCGCTGCACGTCGAGATTCTCTACAACGAGTACAACTTTTCAGCGGCCTTCGCCGTAGCGAGTCTGCTGGCGTTGCTCGCGCTGGTGACGCTGGTGGCCAAAGCCGCACTGGAATGGCGCATCCGCGCCGAGGAACGGCCGGCTGTGATGGAAGAGGTGGTTTAACAAATGGCCATCGAAGCCCGCCATGTCAGCAAATCGTTCGCAAACTATGCCGCCCTGCGCGACGTCGACCTGCATGTCGAAGAAGGCGAGCTGGTCGCATTACTCGGGCCCTCCGGATCCGGCAAAACCACGCTGCTGCGCATCATCGCTGGATTGGACACGCCCGACCCCAATCCAGAGACAGCCGTGATGGTGGACGGCCAGGACATCCTGGACCGATCCGCCAGCGAGCGGCGCGTCGGATTCGTTTTCCAGCACTACGCGCTGTTCCGCCACATGACGGTGTTCGAGAACATCGCCTTCGGCCTGCGCGTCCGCCCGCGCAAGCTCCGCCCGGATGAAGCCGAAATCCGCCGCAGAGTGAATGAACTGCTCGAACTGATCCAACTCGGCCGCTGGTCGCACCACTATCCGTCGCAGCTCTCAGGCGGCCAGAGCCAACGAGTGGCGTTGGCGCGCGCTCTCGCCATCGAGCCGAGTGTCTTGTTGCTCGATGAACCTTTCGGCGCGCTGGACGCCAAAGTGCGCCAGGAGTTGCGCCGCTGGCTGCGGGCGCTGCACGCGAAAATCCCAGTCACCAGCGTACTGGTCACCCACGATCAGGAGGAAGCGCTCGAAGTGGCCGACCGCATCGTCATCATGAACCAGGGCCGCATCGAACAGACCGGCACGCCCGACGAAGTCTTCCATCATCCGGCCTCTGAGTTCGTGGTCACCTTTCTCGGCAACGTCAATCTGTTCCACGGACGCAGCGAGACCAACGGCCAGGCGGCGCGCGTGTTTGTGCGCCCCCATGAGCTCGAGATCGAACGCTTCCCGTCGAACGGCACTTCGGTTGCGGCGCGGATCCACCGCATCCAGTCCGCCGGACCCATGGTGCGGGTGGAATTGACCAGTGACGAAGAACGACTCGATCACCGTCGAAATGACCCACGAACGGTATCGCGATCTTGCCATCAAGACCGGCGAGACGGTATTCGTGAAGGTTCGGGACGCCCGGGTTTTCCTAGCAGCCAACATTTAATTTTGCCCGGCGCCGCCGGCGCAAAAACGCTAAAGCTTTCCCCCTAGTAGCCGATAGTACAATCAGGTGCCGCTCACCGAAATATCGCCGGAACTGGCCGACGCCGCTGATGTACTCAGCGACCAGTTGCGCGTTCACTTGCACCGCCTGGCGGTGTGTCTTACTGCCGCATGCCGAAACGCTCGACCGGCGTTTCCTCGCCAAGCTGAAGCGCGACAAGTTCGGGCCGCGCAACAGTTCGATTCGAAAATCCGCGTGGCGCTGGCCTGCCATCACGCCCGGCGCCGCGGCCCGCATTCTGGCCAGCGGCCAGCCGCCGCTCAAATTCATCGAACAGGTGGAATACAACGGCCGGCGCCTGGCGAAGCTGAATCTGCCCCCCAGCAGCATCGTGGAAGCGCTGCAGGAATATGACCGCCTGCTCACGCCGATGCTGCGCAAGCTGCTCCCCAACGAATACGCGAACTTGCAGTGGGTGCGCGAGCAACTGCATTTCTGCGTGATCCTGACGCTGAACAACGCGTACTATCAAGTTCGCGAGGCCGAAACACAGGCGTTTTATGAGCTGTTCCGCGTGGAACTGGAATCGCGCAATCTGGACGAACTGCTGCGCCGCTTCCTGGATTCTCTGGTGCAGGTCTGCCACGCCGACGCCGGCCATCTCTACTTGCTGAACGACAAGCGCAGCGCTTGGGTACTGCGAGCGCAGGCCCAGACCCGCGGCCAGGATCGCCCCGCGTTAGCCGAAGTTCCCAACGGCCGCGCCAAAATGCAGACGCTGGCCCATTCCCGGCAGATGGAACTCAAGGATCGGGCGGCGCCGGCAGCCTGCTGCTCGATGCCGGCTTGGAAGGATCAATTCCAGACCGTCTGGTCCATCCCGCTGGCCACCGGGGGACGCACCGCCGGCGTCATGCAGTTCGGCTTCTCGAAATCCTACGAATGGCTGCCGCGCGAGCAGGAACTGCTGGCCGCCGCCGCCGAGCGCTGCCTGATGGCCGCCGAAAAGGCCCGCCTGATGGAAAACCTCGCGGCCCGCGAGGAACAGATCCGGCAGCTCGCCGAGCACATGCTGCACGTCGAGGAGATGGAGCGCCGCCGCATCAGCCGGGAGCTGCACGATGAAGCCGGCCAGTCGCTGCTGTGCATCCGCCTGCAAATGGAGCTGCTGGAGCAAGCCCTGCCCGCCCGAGCATGTGGAATGGATCAGCAAGCTGCGGGAGGCCCGGGATCTCACCGAGCGCACCATTCTTGAGATGCGCCGCTTGATCGCCGCCTTGAGCCCGGCGGTGCTGGAACAGCTCGGCTTGGGCGCCGCTTTGCGCCAGCTGGTGAACCGCTTCCGCCGCCTGAATCCCATCCGCGTCAAGCTGCTGCTCAGCCGCTTGGGCCGGCTGCCGCAACATACTGAAATCATTGTCTATAGGCTGGTGCAGGAATGCTTTAACAACATCGCCAAGCACTCCGCCGCCAGCAGCGTAAACATTTCCGTCAGTTCGGCCGATGGATGGGTGAGACTGGCCGTTGAGGACAACGGAGTCGGGTTTAGAGTCGAGGAGGCGCTGGCTCGGAAAGACTCGTTTGGACTTTCTGGCATGAGAGAGCGCGTTGCCCTACTCGGTGGCAGGTTTGAAATTCGTAGCCATCCCAGAAGGCGGATCCGGCAGTATGGCCGTAATGGAACCGGCAACGGAACCGGATGGGAATGGATTGGTCGATCGCAAAGAACGGGACGGGGCACCAAGATTCTGATCCGTCTGCCGGTGGCAAAGCAGCCGCCGGAACCAGTCCGGCGCGATCGAGCCAATCGCCGCCAAGCCAATGGGAGGAAGAACCGCGCGGAGAATCAGGGCGGCCGGAGCGTAGGCTGAGCCCGGTGGCGATCGGAGACAACCGCAGGCGGGAAGCTCAAGCTTAGGAAAGGGATTCGAGGCAGTTCAAACTCGGGTAAACGTTATGGCAAAGACTCGCATCATGTTGGCGGACGATCACACCCTCTTTCGCCAGGGCATCAGAACCCTGATCTCCGCTGAAGCCGATATGGAAGTGGTCGGCGAAGCTTCCAATGGCGGCGACGCCGTCGAGAAGGCCACCGAACTCCGTCCGGACGTCGTGCTGATGGACATCGGCATGCCCGGCCTCAGCAGTTTCGAAGCCACGCGGCAGATCAAGAAGAACCGGCCCGAAACCAAGGTCCTGTTTCTCACCATGTACGACGATGAAGACTACCTGGTGGAAGGCATGGAAGTAGGCGCCAGCGGCTATGTCCTCAAAGACAGCCCTTCGGCCCAACTGGTCGCCGCGGTTCGCGACATTTGCCGGGGCGGCAGCTACCTGAGCCCCCGCATGCTGTCCCAACTGGTGGATGATTTCCGCTCGCGCATCAAGTCCGCCAACCGCCTGCCGCGCTTTGCCACGCTCACCACGCGCGAACGCGAAGTCCTGAAGATGCTGGCCGAAGGAAACTCGGTGAAAGAAATCGCCTGCGATCTGAACCTGAGCGTCAAGACCGTGGAAGCGCACAAATTCAATCTGATGCGCAAGCTCGACATCCACAACAAGGCGCAGCTGGTGCAGTACGCGATCCAGAAGAAGATCATCAAGATCCCGAACCTGGCCTAACGCACGACCGTGCGCCCGCGCGCGTTACCATAAGGTCGGTGTGAACCGGCCCATTCTGACAGTACCCGTCCAGAAAGTCGACGGCGATTCCTCCGCTCCCTTCCAAGATCTGCTGGCCGTCGAAGAACCGCTCGAAATCCGCCTGCGGCGCACAAAGTCCATCTCCATCACCATGCGGACCCCCGGCCATGATTTCGAACTGGCCGCCGGCTTCCTGTTCACCGAAGGCATCCTGCACGACGCCGCACGAGATCCGCGAGATCCGCTGGTCGCACACCGCAGGCCAACGGCAATCCGCGCCAGCTCGGCAATTCGGTCACCGTGGAACTGAATCCCGGCGTCGAAGTGGATCTCGATCGCCTGGAGCGCCACTTCTACACCACCTCCAGCTGCGGCGTTTGCGGCAAAGCGTCCATCGAAGCCATCGCAGATGCAGGGCTGCCCGGTGCTCCCGCGCAACCAGCCGCTGGTCGAAGCCACGCGTGATTCATCATCTGCCCGAGACGCTGCGGCGCGCGCAGCCGGTGTTCGAACGCACCGGCGGCCTGCACGCGGCGGCGCTCTTCTCGCCCGATGGAACACTTCAGCTATTGCGGGAAGACGTCGGCCGCCACAACGCCGTCGACAAACTGATCGGCGCCGAAATGCTGGCCGGCCAGACGCCGCTCAGCGACCACCTGCTGCTGGTGAGCAGCCGCGCCAGCTTCGAGCTGGTGCAAAAAGCGCTGATGGCCGGCATCCCGATCCTGGCCGCGGTCGGCGCGCCCTCCAGCCTGGCGGTGGAAACCGCGCAGCGCTTCAACATGACCCTGCTTGGCTTCGTTCGCGACGGCCGTTTTAATATCTATTCAGGAGCATCCAGAATCCAATGAAACTCCGCATCCAAGGAAACTCGCTGCGGCTGCGGCTGAACCAATCCGAAGTGGCGCAGTTCAGCAAGACCGGTTTTGTCGAAGACAGCATCCAGTTCGGGCCCGGCGCCAGCTTCGCTTACACGCTGGAATCGTCATCCAGCATTCCCGCGCCCCAGGCCTCGTTCCAGAACGGCTGGCTGCGAGATTCAGGTCCCCGCCGCGGATGGCGATCGATTGGTTCACGTACCGACCGCGTGGGCATCTCCGGCGATCAGCCGCTCGAATCCGGCAAGCGCCTGTCGATCCTGATCGAAAAGGATTTTCAGTGCCTGCACGGCGGACGAGCAGCGCGACCCCGACGCGTATCCGAACCCGCTCGAAGAAACCGTTACTGAACCGCGCGCGTGAGCAAGCGGCTCTTCAATGGAAAAGGGCGCCGATTGCTCGTGCGCCCTTCGCCGCGTCGTTCGGAATCGACCCTGGAGTTGTGACTTCTTGGTCCCCTTCTGATCGGGGCTCCACGGCCCTCCGAACAACACCTACGTTATCACGAAATCTTCTCGGCGATCGACTTGGCTTGCAGGAACTGCAGCAGGTAATCCGGCCCGCCCGCCTTGGAATCCGTCCCCGACATATTGAACCCGCCAAAAGGATGCGCGCCCACCATCGCTCCGGTGCACTTGCGATTGATGTACAGGTTCCCGACGAAGAACTGCTCGCGCGCCTTGCGGATCTTCTCGTGATTGTTGGTGTAGACGGCGCCCGTCAACCCGTACTCGGAATCGTTCGCCAGCTCGAAGCGCATGCTCGAAATCGCGCGCCTTCGCCACCGCCAGCACCGGCCCGAAAATCTCTTCCTGGAAGATTCGCGCCTTGGAATCCATGTCGGCGATCACCGTGGGCTGCACGAAATAGCCATCGCCCGGCGCCTTGCCGCCTCCCGCCACCAGCCGGCCTTCCTTCTTGCCGATCTCTACGTAATCCAAAATCGACTTCATCGCGCCTTCGTTGATCACCGGGCCCATGTAATTCCCGGAATCGTCCGCCGGTCCCACCTTCAACCCCGCGACCTCGGCCTTCAGCTTCTCCACGAACTCGTCGTAGATGGCCGCGTCCACGATGGCGCGCGAACAGGCCGAACATTTCTGGCCCTGGTAACCCGAACGCCGACCACAGCACGCCCTTCACCGCGGTGTCGACATCCGCCTCGCGATCCACCACGATCGCGTCCTTGCCGCCCATCTCCGCCACCACGCGCTTAATCCAGAGCTGCCCCTTGCGCGGCTTCGCGGCCAGTTCGTTGATGCGCAGCCCCACTTCTTTGGATCCCGTGAACGCGATGAAGCGCGTCAGCGGATGCTCCACCAGCACATCGCCCACCACCGCGCCGCTGCCCACCAGCATGGAGAACGATTGCGCGGGGAACCCGGCTTCCAGCAGCACTTCGGCGAACTTGGCGGCAATGGTCGGCGTATCGCTGGACGGCTTGATCACCACCGTGTTCCCCGCCACCAGCGCGGCCGTGGTCATCCCCACCATGATGGCCAGCGGGAAATTCCATGGCGGCACAATCACGCCCACGCCCAACGGCAGATAGAACAGTTCGTCCTTCTCGCCCGGCAACTGCACCAGCGGATCCGGCTTGGCCAGGCGCAGCATCTGGCGCGCGTAGTATTCGCAGAAATCGATCGCCTCGGAAACATCCGCGTCCGCTTCCGGCCAGGTTTTGCCGGCTTCATATACCAGCCACGCGTCGAATTCGAACTTCCGCTCGCGGAACAGCTCGGCCGCGCGCAGCAGAATCCGAGCGCGAGTCTCCGCGGGCACGGCGCCCCACTCCGGAAAATACGCGTGAGCCGATTCCACTGCTTCCTTTGCGAGCTCGGCGGTGGCCTTGCTGTGGATGCCCACTACCTCGCTCGGCCGCGATGGATTCAGCGACTTCAGCTTATCCGGCGTCTTCTCGTGGCGTCCAGCGATCAAGAGCTCGTATTCCCGTCCCAAACTGCCCGCGCACCTCGCTCAGGGCCCGCTCCATCGCCTCGCGATTTGCGGATTTCGAGAAATCGGTAACCGGCTCGTTTCGAAACGCGTGCGGATGCACCTTTACCGGCTCCGTCATCGTGCTGCTCATGAATCTGATTTATCCCTTCAGATTGGAAGCGGTACTCTCCACGATCTTCCGGCCGCGCTCGAACATGTCGGCGGCTTCATCGGCCAGTTTCCGGCCGCGCTCGTACATCTCCCGCCCGCGATCCAGCAAGTCTTCCCCGGTGTCGGCCAGCGCATCCCGGCCCTTTTGGGCTCTCCTGGACAGTTGCCGCCGCGTCTGCTCGCCGGTGGCCGGCGCATAGAGCAACGCCACCGTGGCCCCGATCGCAATTCCCGCCATGAACCATACCGCCTTGTTGCCGTAGTCCTGATCCGACATATTTAGCCTCCATTTTTATTCTACCGCCCGCCGCCCGGCGCCAATCCTCTAGAATCAAGTCGTGAGCAACGAATCAGGATTGGTGACGGTGTATCGTTCCATGGACGCTAGCGCCAAGGAAGATTGTCAAGAAATTCTCGACCTTCTTAAAGATGCCGGAATCGACGCCGTGCTGTGGGACGATTCCGCTCCCGGAGTACCCGAAGGAGTCTTCGAGGTGTGCGTTTCCGCCGCCCACGCCGCCCGGGCCGAAAAGGTCATCGCCGAGGATCCATTGCCCGACGAAGTGGAAGACGTGGATCCTTCGCCGGAACTCGATCTGGAGACCATCGCCAGCGCCGCCAGTGAGATGGAAGCCATGGGCATGAAGAATTTCCTGGAATCGAACGGCATCGCTGCCGTGCTGATTGGCGATTCAGTGCTGCCCAACTTTGCCTTCGAAGTCCGCGTGGCTCACGACCAGGCCGCCCGCGCCCGGCAGTTGCTCGCCGCCGTCGAAGAAGCCGCGCGGAAATCCGAGTCCGGCACCTGATTCCCGCGCTATTGAGTTTGGTAAGCGTCCTCGAGGTACTGCCGCACCATCCTCTGCGTATTGAAGAACGATCCGTTCAGCGCAATGGCCGAACGCATCACTTCGAAATATTTGCGCGGCGTCCCGTAGTACAGCGGGACGATCACGCGCTCCAATTGATCGTAGAGCGACGTAATCTCATCTCGCTGATCGTCGTCGGGCAGTTCGTCGCTTCCAATGGCCCAACCGGTGATGCCTTCGATGCATCCTTCCATCCACCAGCCGTCCAGAATACTGAGACTCGGGACGCCATTCATGGCCGCTTTCATCCCGCTGGTTCCCGAAGCTTCAAACGGCCGATGCGGCGTATTCAGCCACAAATCCACTCCGCTGGTCAGCAACCCGGCCCATTGAGCGTCGTAATTCTCCACGTACACTACCTCGATCGTCCCGCGCAGCGCTTTGGCCGCTTGAAAGACCGCTCGAATAGAGGCCTTGCCGTCTTCATCCTTGGGATGCGCTTTGCCTCCGTAGACGATCTGTAAAGGCCCCACCTTAGTAGCGATGCCGCGCAGACGGTCCAGGTCCGAAAACAAAAGTTCCATACGCTTGTATTGCGCCGCGCGCCGGGCGAAACCGATGGTCAGCGTCTTCTCGTTCAGGTTGGCGCCCGTCTTCTCACCAAGTGCAGCAATCAATGTACTCTTGGCGGCTTGATGAGTCTGGCCGATCTCGGCAGCATCGATCTTGATCACGTATCGCAAATACAAATTGTCGCGGCGCCATTCCGGAATGTGTTGATCGTAAAGTTTCTGAAACTCGGGCGATACCCAGCGCCCCGCATCCACGCCATTGGTGATGGCGTGCACTGGATACCCGGGAAACATGCCCTGTGAAACGTCCCCATGATGCATGGCCACGCCATTGATGTAGCGCGAGAATCGCAGACCCAGATAGGTCATGTTGAGGACTTTGTCCGGACAGCACTCCGTTTCTTCGATCAGCGCCAATCGCTGCTCGCCCAGCACCAGACCCACCAGGCTGTTCGGAAACTTGTCATGCCCAGCCGGAACGGGCGTGTGGGTCGTAAACACGCACTGCTTTCGAACAGCCTTGATATCGTCTTCGGTGATCGGCCGCTGCTGACCCGCCAATTGCTTTTCCAGTAGTCCGATGGTGAGCAGCGACGAGTGCCCTTCGTTCATGTGGTAGACGTGTACGTTGAGCCCGAGGGCCGCCAGCATCTCGCGCCCGCCCAGCCCCAGAATCGCCTCTTGGCTCAGCCGGTAACGATCGTCTCCGCCGTATAAGTGGTCCGTGAGCGCGGCGTCCTCCGGCGAGTTTCCAGTCACTCTCGCGTCCAGCAGAATTACCGGAACCTCGTGGCCCCATTGGCCTCGCACCACGTATTTCCAAGCCTGCACTCGAACTTCGCGGCCTTCAATTTGGACCGGTATAACGGGCTCCAGGCGCTCCAGCCGGTCTTCCGGACGCCATTCGTCATCGGTCTCGGTTTGCTGGCCGTTGGCGTCCAGCTTCTGGCGAAAGTAACCCTTGCGATGCACCAAACTAACCGCTACCAGCGCTACGCCGAGATCGGCCGCCGACCGCAGCATGTCGCCCGCGAGGACGCCCAGGCCGCCGCTATAGGTGGGGATATCCGATTCGAGCTCGATCTCCATCGAGAAGTATGCGATTTCGTAATGGTTGTCGAGCGGCATTTTGTTTCATCATCGCAGGTGATGGATTGACGTAGGGCGGACCCTCGCTCACCGAGTGGGGCGGACCCCCTGGTCCGCAGCCGACGCCCTCGTCGGCCATCCCGCGCTCGACCATCGATACTCACTGGCTTCCCTCACTAACCCCGCCCGCACAGGATTCCTCTCAATATAGTTCCGGATGCTCTCGAATTCCCGCTCATCCCGCACCAAGACCAGGCCGACGAGGGCGTCGGCTGCGGACGAGGGCGTCCGTCCCACCTTCAGAGGGCGGGCTCGTTGGCGTGGAGAAACCAGCGATCGATCACCACATCGCGCACGAACCAGCGGGTTCCGAGCAACGTCCTTCCCAAAGCCCCGATCCAGGCCGACGGCAGACGCTGCCCGATCATCGACGCCCAGTCCCGCCCAGACGTGCCAAACCGCTTCCGCAACAGCACTCCATATCGCTCCAGCGATTGGCGCGAATAATTGCCTTCGGCCCGCGCGATGGCCTGCGCGGCCAGCAGTCCCGATTCGATGGCCGGCCGAATCCCTTCGCCGCTTTGCTTGTACGCCAGCCCCGCCGCGTCGCCGATCAGCAGCATGCCGTCATCCACCACCTTGCGCTCCGACACTCCGTACAAAAGATACGCGTGGCCGAGCAGCGCCGCGGGAACATCGAAAGTGATCCGCCCGGCGGCTTGCAAAAAGCGCACGAACGCCGCCACATGCTCCGATAGCCGGTGCTGATCCATCCTCCCCAGCCCGATGTTGAGGAAATTGTCTTTGCGAAAACACCAGCCGTAGCCCTTGATGTCGGCGCAAAAATAAAGCTCGGGAACGTCCGGACGAATGCGGCATCCGGCCTGTTGCCGCTGGTCCATCTCAAACTCGGCTTCCTGCGCCACCACGGCGTTTTCACGCGTTGGCTTCGCGCCCGTCAGCTTCGCCACCGGACAAAAGTGTCCGCCCGCGCCCACCAGTAAACGCGCTTTTGTCCGCCCATTGACAATCCATCCGCCGTTGTCGCGCTCGAGGTTCGTGAGCGCGCCTGGCTCAAACAACCGTGCACCTGAGCGGCGCAGCAAGTATTCGTCGAACTCGCGGCGGCGAATTCCATAACTCACCGTCCGCTTGTAATCGGTCTCGATGGATCCGCCAGCGTCGCTATGAGCGATGCAGCCCGTGCGAAACCCGCTGATCGGCTGCAACAGCCTTCCTCGGGCGTATTCGGCGGCGTCTATTTCCAACTCGCTCAAAACCGCGGGCGTAATCCAGCCGCCGCAGACCTTATCGCGTGGAAATCTCTGCTTGTCGAGTATCGCCACGTCGAGCCCGGAACTTCTGAGCCCCCACGCGCACGCCGAGCCGGCCGGGCCGCCGCCTACGATCAGGACATCGCATGCGTCCATTTGACTTTCTCGCGGACCACTTCTACGTGTTTCGTATCGGCATACAACGGATCGCGCGTCCAGAAGATCGGCTCGCGCTCGGAGCCGGTGAACAGGATCTGGAACAACTGCAAATGCCCGACGCGAAACGCCGCGAGCGACCCCGCCAGATACAAGCGCCATGCGCGCACGAAGCGGGAATCATACATCGCCGCCACCTGTTGCCGGGAGGTCTCAAAGCGCTCCAGCCAATGCTCCAGCGTCTTGGCGTAGTGCATCCGCAGATTCTCCACGTCCAGAACGGAGTAATTCTTCGGCTCCAGAACCCTCAGCGCCGCGCGCAGCGCTGGAGTGTGCGCCCCGGGGAAAACGTGCTTGCGAATCCAACGGCTGAAGACACCCGGACGGTTCCTGCCGATGAAGTGCACCAGGCCGCGACCCGTGTCCCCGATGCTGCGATGAATCACGTCCGAGAACTCGCCAAGGTGCGTCTCGCCGACGTGCTCCAGCATGCCCACTGACACGAACACGTCGAAGCGGCCCGTAATCGCCCGATAGTCGTCTTGGATGAATTCCACCTGGCCGCTGAGCCCTTCTGCTCTGGCTCGCTCGCGCGCGAACGCGATCTGCTCATGGGAAACGTTGTACGCCTTGACCGAGACGCCATAGTGACGCGCCATGTGCAGCGCCAGCGCGCCCCAGCCGCACCCGGCTTCCACCACCGTCTCGCCCGGCTGCAACCGCAATTTGCGGCAGACGTGATCCATCTTGGCTACTTGAGCGTTTTCCAACGTCGAGGAGGGCGTGGGGAAGTAGGCGCATGTGTAGACCAGTTGCGAATCCAGCCACAGTTTATAAAAGTCGTTTCCCAAATCGTAGTGACGGTGAATATTTTTGCGCGAACCGCTGGGGGAATTGTCCTGCCAAAGGTCCAGCCACTTGGATGCCTGCCGCGAATACCATTTGCCGGCGGCCGGTGCATTGTCCATCGCCCGATACACCTCTTCCAGGAACCGGACGAAATCGCCCTCCACCTCGAGCTTGCCGTCCATGTAGGCGTCGCCAAAACTGACTTCCGGGTCACGCACCAGGCCCGCCAGCGTGTTGCGATCTTGCACGAACACGGTGGCTACAGGCGAAATTCCCGCGGGCGACACGTCCGCCCCGCCCTTGACCACGATTCGAATCGGCGCCTGGCCGGTGGCGTCAAGAATCCGCTTCAGCACCCACTCATCCGCGAAGCGAGGAAGAATTGCCATTGTCCTGTTCCTCCGATACGATCGGGCACTGCATTCGCAGACCCCATCCTTTTGACTAGGTACTGATTAAATGATGTTACTACTCTTAAAGGGTTTCTGGGGAACCCAATAGTTTCTGCGCAAGATTCCGTCGACGCTATCCATTTTCTGCCCGGGTCCAGCTAAAGTTTACCCGGCCAATTGCCTCCTTGTGCGAATCTCCGTACTGAACTACAAATGGAATGAGCTACTTGCGGGCTCCGACAACATCATACTCGTATGCTCGGCAAGGTGGTACAAGAACTGCTCCTGAAGAACCGCGGTCATCGAGGTCAAGAAAAACTCGTAATGACGCTAAATATCTTGCGGGTAAGTGCCGTTAAGTACGGTTACAGGAGCTAGGTCGAATGCACGCTGAAGTTGTTCCTGAAGTGATCGAGCACGAGAGTCTCTCCGAGCGGGAGCGGTCTAAGTACGGCGCCGAACCCAAATGTTTGCTTGCGGACTCTGTCCACCGAGTGGACGGCTTCGGTCCGGCCGTGGATCTCGGTGAGTATCGCGGTAAGCTCCTGGTGGTGACACTGAGCGTCAACGCAGTGGTTGAACGCACCGGCCTCACCGTCTCCGTCTGGGGTTCGCCAGACCAGTTGGAGTGGGGAACAAATCCTGTGGTCACCCTGAGACAACGGCAGTATTGCGGGGTCTATTCCGCCCTGCTGAACTTGGCTCAGCGCCCTGACATCCGCTCACTGCGCGTTCATTGGAACATGAGCCGATGGGGAAAAGGCGACCGCATCGCGCAATTCGGCTTCCAGGTTTTCGTGGAAGAATCCGGCGCGCGGGTCAGCACTTCAGCCTGCGCCTAAAATCTCGGCCTACAATCCTGCACGTCGTCTCCTACACCGTTCCCGTGATATTTTGAATCTGCCCTGCCTCGCTCTACTCGATCCGCGGCGCAATCCACCGCCGCTGCTGCCCGTCCCGGCCCATTAGCCTGGATTACCGAGCAGCGCGGCTTCGCGCTTTGGGCGGCCATGGCCGGTTTCGTGCTCGATTCCTACGACGTCCTGCTGTACGTGTTCGTGGTGCAAACCCTGCGCTCCGAGTTCCACTGGTCGGCTGCCACGGCGGGCCTGGTCAGCTCCGCTACTCTAATCACTTCCGCTCTCGGCGGCATCGGGGCGGGCTTTCTCTCCGACCGCATCGGACGGCGCCGAACGCTGATCCTAACCATACTGGTCTATTCCATCGGCTCAGGCGGATCGGCCGCTTCAACCGGCCTTCTGACGCTTATTGTGTGGCGCTGCATTGTCGGATTTGGTCTGGGCGGCGAATGGTCCGCCGGCGCGGTGCTGGTAGCCGAGAGCTGGCCGCCGCGCCATCGCGCCAAAGCCATCGCGCTGATGCAGTCCGGGTGGGCCCTCGGCTATATGCTGGCGGCCGCCGCCACGGCTTACATCCTGCCGCGTTTCGGATGGCGCGTGCTCTTCCTCACCGGACTTTTTCCCGCGCTGCTCACCATCTGGATCCAGCGCAAGGTGAAAGAGCCGCCTCTCTGGACTGCAAAAAAGGCCGCGAGTCCCTGGCTCGATCTTTTTCGCCGCCCGCTGGCCAAGCGCACGTGGCTCACTACCGCTCTCGCCACATCCATGCTGTTCGCCTACTGGGGACTCAACACCTGGCTTCCCGGATTTCTCTCCGCTCCTCGATCCCAAGGCGGCGCGGGCCTCAACGTCTTCCAAACCAGCGCCTGGATTTTCACCATGCAATTCGGAACCTTCCTGGGCTACGCGAGCTTCGGCTGGCTGGCAGATTGGTGGGGACGCCGCCCGGCTTTCCTGGTCTACGTGATCGTCGCCGCCATCCTCACTCCCGTCTATGGACTCACGCCGGTGTGGGCCGGCGCGCACTCGGAAGCATGGCTGCTCGCATTGGGGCCGCTGGTGGGATTCTTCGGCACCGGATTCTTCTCGCTGTTCGGAACCATGCTGGCGGAGTTGTATCCCACTTCCATTCGCGGCTCCGCGCAAGGGTTCGTCTATAACACCGGCCGCGCCGCCAGCGCTCTGGCACCTTTCGCCGTGGGAGCCATCGCCGATCGGCACGGCTTCGGCGCGGGGCTTGCGCTCAACTCCGCGTTCTTTGTGATCGGCGCCGCGCTCATCTTCACGCTGCCGGAGACCAAAGGCACGGACCTAACAAGTGGTCAGTGATTGTGCTCTCCAGAGGCGTTCGGCATGACCATTACCTTGTGGAGGACCATGTCGCCGTCGTAAACCGTCGCCATAATCCGGTCGCCAGGCTTCACCTTCTTCAGAACCGAGGCATCGTCGACCTTGTAGTCCATGGTCATCGCATTCATCCATCCCTCCACCTTCTCGCCATTCACCTTCAGGCTCTTGCCCGATTGGTCGACAGCTTCTACCTTACCGTGGAACGTGTACGATTTCTTCTCGGGCGCCTGCCCGAGACAGAGCGAGGCGGCGAACACCGCCAGGGCAAAGACCGTAATCAATCGAGGTACCCGAATCACTTCTAATAAGCGTTGCATGTGGTTCTCCTTTTCTCTCTTACATTATGGTTTTTCAGTAGTGAAATCTCCAGCGGAACTCGACGTAGAGTTCTCGTGGGTCGTTATAGTGGAACCCTCCGAAGGTCAGGCTGTTGTCGAGCAGCACGCGCCGATTCGCCACATTCAGAGCGGTCACCGAGAGCCTGTATTTGTCTTTCTCGCCGAAACTCTTTCCGACTGAAATGTCGAACGTGGTGTGCTGGGGCAGATAGTCCCCCGGATATTGCGCGTCCGGCGAGCCGTTGGTGAATCCCGAGCCGTAGTACACATTGGTGGAAGCGAACACTTGCCAGGGAAGACTTGCATTGACACCCATGTTCAAAGTGTTTCTCTGATCGTGGTCCACCGGTGAAAGACCTGGGGGTGGCTCGCAATCGGCCGACACGGGAGCGGGGCAGATCAAGCCACCGGTGAAGGGCGCCGAGGCTTGCGCGATCTGATTCGAGTACGCCAGGTGGGCCTGAGCGCGGTGCCAGAGGCGCGGGGAACGCAGCGTGAGCTCCCAACCTTGAATCAAGGCGCGGTCCCAAGTGAGCGGCCAGAAAAGGTTGGATTCACCGATATTGCTATGATCCAGCCAATTTCTGGAACTGGTTTGAAAGGTGTCGGCATCGAGCACCCAACCACGAAAAGGAATCGCCACGCCGAACTGGTATTCGTGATCGCGCTCGCCCTTCAAGGGGCCGAAAGTCAGGCTCTGGCTGTTGGCTAAATCGATCAGCGGGCCGGTAGCGGTCAAGAGCGGAGGCGGTTGGTAGAACACGCCGTAAAAGCCGCGAAACACCCAGTTCAGGCGCGGGACCCTGACGGCCACGCCAAAGCGTGGATCGGGCGTGTTCTCCACGACTGCCGGCTGCGTTCCGCTGACTGAACCAGAGTCGAAGTGCGAGTAACGAAATCCGGCGATCAACGTCAACCACGAGGTCACCTTGAACCGGTCGCTGACGAACAACTCGGCCAGTCGGCCGGTTACAGCGCCTGACGATGGGCCGAAGTTCTGACAACTGGAGCCGCAATCCGTGAAAACGTTATTGAAAAAGTTGGCCTGGTGCTGTGCGAATCCGTACACTCCCACTTGAATGTCGTTGTTCTTTAGAATGGTGGCGTTCAAGCTGGATTGCAAACCGGCATAATGGGCAGTCTGGTTCACATTCGTGATCACCGGGAAGTCGTTCGGCGAGCTGTTATAGCTGGCCTGGTTGTAATGATAGAAGGGTGAAACCGTCAGCAGCAGGTTGGGATTAAAGGTGTGGACCCACGAGAAGGTAACGTAACCATCCGGTTCACGTTCACTATCGTGAAGGCCGTAACTGGGATAAGCCAGATTTCCGGATGAGTTGGGATTCGGGTCGACGGGGATCTGGTAATAATCCTGGCGCAAGGATGCGATCAGCCGAAATTGGTTGGATGGACTGGCGTTGAATATGAATGACGCAAATCCCCCATAGCCGTTCTCGGCGTCGTGAACGACTTGCCCGATCGGAGGCTGCAGACCGTAGTCGCTGCGATTTCCGTTGATGCTCGCGTAATAGGCGAAGCGCCGGGTGTGCCCTCCGAAATTGAATTGATCGTTGGTTTGGTACCAATTGCCGAACGAAGTGACGAGTTCCGCCTCATTGTCGCGCTCGAAGCCGGTGCGCGGCACGATATTGAAGACTCCGTAAGTACGGTCGCCGTACTCGGCGTCGTAGCTGCCCCGCTGAACTTCGAGATAATCAATGTCCTTGGGGTCGATTTGCGGACCCAGATTGCTGGCGATATTGGTGTTCGGTACAGGCACGCCGTCAATGAGCCAGTCCACTTGATGGCCGCCGCGCATATGCAGCATGTCGTGCGTTACATATGCGGCGGGCGTAAAGTCGGTAATCATCGCCAAACTGTTGGTCCGGTCGGCGCCCGGAGTGAGGGCAATATCTTCACGATCCACCAGAGTAGTGGGTGTTACCGAATCCATATTAGCCGGTTGCGCTTCGCCGACGACAACAGCAGTTTGATTCAGGGCCGCGATCGCCAGTGGGAAATGGAGAACCGGTGCCGAATTGGAATCCACCGTGACAGTTTGCTCCGCAGTCTCGAAGTTAGGCTGAGTGACGGTGATTTTGTAGTCGCCGACCGGCACGCTGGTGAACGAAAATTCGCCGTTATCGTTAGCCTGCGTGGTTTGGGAATAATCCGAGGTGGTCGCCTGCAGCTTCACCGATGCACCGGCCACGGGCCGATGCTGCGGATCGTGCACGATTCCCTGGATCCTTCCGAAAATTGTCGCTTGGAGCAGAGCGCCAAACAATATAAAGACACAACTCCAACGCATGGAGTACCTCCTTAAATGAATTAGGAATTAAGCAGGCGAACTAGACGGTGGAAGGAGGTGGACGCTCAAACAGAACTGCGTCATGGTGCGCGGAAGGAATCCATCCCAGCCACGTCAGCGGCGGCGCAACCGTGTGCGGCTCGGTCCACGTCGTCGCCGGAGCTACGGCTCCCGCAACGGGCTGGCTCTGGCGAACTGAAATCTGGCATTGGTCGCAGCACTCGCGCGAGGAAAACGCCGGGCCGGATGCTGGTCCGGATGAATGATGCGATCTCCGGCAGCAGCTAGCGCTGTTGTCCTTGCAGCAGCAGGCTGCGTCGCCGGCGTTCGAAGAGGCGAACGCAAGAGCCGGAATTGGCTGGGCCAGGAGAACAAACGCCAACACGCCGACCAAGAATCGAAGCACGCGCGCGGGCATCAGCATCAGTATACTGCGGAATGGCATGTCGCTAAAAGAGTACAGCCGAAAGCGGTCGTTTAAAAAGACGCCGGAGCCGGAGCCGCGTGTCCAATCGACGGCCGCCGGCAACTATTTTTGCGTACAGCGCCACGATGCCACGCGATTGCATTACGACTTTCGTCTGGAAGTGGATGGGACGCTGAAATCGTGGGCCGTTCCGAAAGGCCCCAGCCTTGAGCCGCTGGCCAAACATCTGGCCATGCACGTGGAAGATCATCCGCTCGACTACGGCAGTTTCGAGGGGAACATTCCGAAAGGCGAGTACGGCGGCGGCAGCGTGATGCTGTGGGACCGGGGCAGCTACGATCTGCTGGGCGACGCGCCGGCATTGGCGCAGATCGCGCGCGGCGATTTCAAATTTCGCTTGCATGGCGAGAAGCTGCGCGGCGAATTCGCGCTGGTGCTGATGCGCGGGCGCGGCAAGGGCAACGAATGGCTGCTGATCAAGAAGAAAGACACGGATGCCAAGCCGGGCTGGAACATCGAGGATCACGCGCGCAGCGTGCTCACGGGCCGAACGCAGCAGGAGATCGCCGAGGACCTTCCGCCAGCAACCAAGAACAAACAACCAACAACTGACCCGGGCGTGGTCGAAGGGTCCGTCCGATCGCCAATGCCCAAAGCAGTGTCCCCCATGCTCGCGACCATCGCTACGCACCCGCCGTCCGGCGACAGTTGGCTCTACGAAGTGAAGTGGGATGGCGTGCGCGCGCTGTGCTTTATCGATTTTGATCAGGCGGACAATCAACTGCGGATCTTTTCGCGCACCCAGAAGCGCTGTGAACAACAATATCCCGAGCTCACCGTTCTGCCGCGCCAGGTGAAGGCGTCGCAGGCGATTCTGGATGGCGAAATCGCGGTGCTGGATGACCAGGGCCGCTCGAGTTTCAGTCTGATCCAGCCCAGGATTTCCGTGGCCGACGCCAACGCCATCGCGCATCTTTCGCGCTCCACTCCGGTTCACTTGTTTTTGTTCGACCTGCTGTATCTGGATGGCTACGATCTGCGCGGAGCGACGTTGGACGAGCGCAAGCGATTGCTGGCCGAAATCGTGACGCCGTCGGAGCGCATTCACGTTTCCGATACCTTCACCGTAGACGGTAACGCTATGCTGGAGGCCGCCCGTGCCAATGGCCTGGAAGGAATTGTCGCGAAAGCGCGCGCCAGCAAATACGAAGGCCGCCGCAGCCGCGACTGGCTGAAGATCAAGATCAACACCACGGACGAGTTCGTCATCGGCGGCTTCACACACGGCGAGCGCGACTACTTCAGCTCGCTGGTGTTGGGACGTTACGACGGTGAAAAGCTGGTGCATACCGGGCAAGTGGGGACGGGATTCAACGAGAAGTCGCTCAAGGAGATTTTCGAGAAACTCGAGCCGCTCATCACCAAGAAGAGTCCCTTCACCGGGAAAGTCAAAGCGCTGCGCGATGTTACGTGGGTCAAGCCGGAACTGGTCGCCGAAATCAAGTATCTCGAAATTACCCCGGATGGTTTGTTGCGCGCGCCGGTCTTCATCGCGCTTCGGACGGATAAAGACCCGAAGGAACCTCCAGACAAGCCTACCGGCCCGCTGATTCCCGCCACGTCGCCCGCCGAAGTCGCGCTCGAAATCGAAGGTCATCGCCTGAAGCTGACTAATCTCAACAAGGTCTTTTATCCTGGCGAAGGGATCACCAAGCGCGACGTTATCAATTACTACGACGCGGTAGCCCCGCTGATTCTTCCGCATTTGCGCGACCGGCCGCTCTCGCTCAAGCGTTATCCGAATGGCATCAACGAGCCATTCTTCTTTCAAAAGGACGCCGAGGGCAAAGTGCCGGACTGGGTACGGCTGGAGCCGATTTTCTCCGAGCACAATCAAGACAAGATTCACTACATCATCTGCAACGATCGCGCGACGCTAGTGTACCTGGCGAATCTGGCGAGCATCGACCAAAATCCATGGATGAGCCGCATTGGAACGCTGGACAATCCGGATTTCGCGCTGATCGATCTCGATCCCACTGAAGGCTGCCCGTTCAACCAGATCGTGGAAGCGGCCCGGCTGGTCAAGAAAACGCTCGATTCCATCGGGCTCGCAGGTTACCCGAAAACAACCGGCGGCGACGGGATGCACATCTACATTCCGCTGGAACCGGTGTACACGTTCGAACAAGTGCGATCGTTCGCGGAGCTACTTTCAGTTTTAGTGATCAAGCAAGATCCGGGGCTATTCACTACGCCGCGCACGGTTTCGCAACGCAAGAAGGCCAAGGTGTATTTCGATTACCTGCAGATTTCGAGCGCCAAGACAATTGCCGCTCCTTATGTTCTGCGCGCGCACCCGGGCGCTCCGGTTTCAACACCCTTGGATTGGACGGAAGTGAAGGCCGGCCTGGAGCCGGGCCAATTCAACGATCCACAATGTGCTGGACCGGTTTGAGCGTACCGGCGATCTGTTCGAAGCGGTGCTTACAAAGCCACAGAGGCTCGAGCCGGCTTTGGAGAAGGTGGCCGGGAGTAGCGCTTCACCAGCGCCACACCGAAAAAAATGACCAGCATCGCGATCACTTCCTGCAGTCCCATGTGCTCGCGAAAGAAAAGCCAGCCCAGGAAGACCGCGATCACCGGGTTGACGTAGTTGTAAATACTGACCACGGAAACGGGCAGCCGTTCCAGCGCGATGATGTAAGCGCTGTAGCCGACAATGGAACCAAAGACGACCAGATAAGTGACCGCGCCGATGCTGCGCCCGGTCCAGGCGGTTGGATGAGGCTTGGCGAACAACGCAGGAACCGCGAAGGCAATTCCGGTGGCCAATTGCTGCACCGCTCCGCTGACCACGGGATGCACCGTGGTCTGGTGACGCCGCTGGAGAATGGAACCCAGGCACCATGCGAAACAGCCCAACTGCAGCAGCACAAATCCGCGCACCAGCGGGCCCCCGAATCCTTCGCGTGTGATTTCGGGAGCGACCAGGAGCGTCGTTCCGGCGAGACCCACCAGCATTGCGAATATGGTGGGGCCGTGCAGACGCTCGCCGCCGGGGATGAGCGCATCGATGCCGATCATCCAGAAAGGCGATAAGGTGATGAACACCGCGGCGAGTCCGCTGGGCACCCACTGTTCCGCGAAAACCAGGCATCCGGTACCGCCGCCGATGATGATGACGCCGAACAGCGCGGTGTACCAGAGTTCGCGGCCGGACGGCAGATGAGCTTTGGAAAAATACGCGACGGCCAACAGGATGATTCCCGAAATGGTGTAGCGCAGGCACATGAGCACGGCCGGCGCCATGGACTCGATCGCGATGCGAATCCCGAGATAGGTTGTGCCCCAGAAAAGGCAGACCGCGGCCAGCGCCAGGTAGGCCTGAAAATGAGGATGGCGCTGCAAAATTCAGGGTAACATTGAGGGTTGATACTCACCGTGACGATCAACCCATCCGTTGATCGAAATATCCAAGTCGATCGGCTGGTTTTCGAGGATCGGGCTTACATCCTCGCGCGCAATGACTCGGCTGGCGGTCGCGGAATGAACGCTTCTCGCGTGCTGGATTCGTTCGGAGCAAAAACGCTGGCGATCGTTACTTCCGGTGGCGCGAGCGGGCAGCGACTGGAAAAACTGGCCGCCAAATCCGGGTTCCCAGTGAAAGTGGTCCCGATTCACAACGAGAGCCGGGTGAACCTGACCATCACGGACAAGCAAGGGCTCGCACTACGACTGAACGAACAAGGTCCGTTGATCGCGGCGGAAGAGCTGACACGCGTGGAGAAGGTGGTAGCTAACCGCCTGGAATCGGCGTCGTGGTTGATGTTGTGCGGCAGTATTCCTCCGGGCGTGTCCAGCGATTTCTACACCAAGCTGATCGGGATGGCGCGCGAGCGCAAAGTGAAAACGCTGCTGGACACCGACGGCGATGCGCTCCTGCACGGGATTGAGGCGTGCCCCACTGTGGTAAGTCCGAATCAGCCGGAAGCCGAGCGATTGTTGAACCGCGCGCTGATCACTCGGGCGCAGTTCCTGGAAGCCGCGCAGCGGATCAAAGCCATGGGCGCGGAAGCGGTGCTACTGTCGCTAGGCGGCCGGGGAGTTGTGGCAGTGAATGAAAACCAGCTGTTGGAAGTGATTCCGCCGCGAACCGACGCGGTGTCGCCGCTGGGCGCTGGAGATGCGCTGGCCGCGGCGTACGTCTGGGCTTCGACCAAAAAGAAAGACTTCGCCGATTGTGTGCGCTGGGCGGTGGCGGCCGGGACGGCGTCGGCGAAATTGGCAGGGCTGGAATTCGCGAGCCTGGAACAGACCAAGGAAGTTTATAAGGTGGTGGAAGTGCGGAAGGCGTAGGCCGCTCCCTTACGGTCGCGGTTCAGTATCAGAACGTTTGGGCGTGTTGATCAACACGACAAACAGCAGCAGCAAGCACAGCAGTGTTGCCACGCAGCCGATGACCAAATAATCGGTGGGCTTGTGCGGTCCCGGCATCACGGCCAGCAGAATGGCGACGGTTACGGCGAATATCATCACCATCCCGAGGACCAATCGCAGTTGTTCGGTTCATTGGTTGAATTTCTTAGTCGTACTTTTCAAAAATAATCTGCTTGCGGTCGAAGCCTAACTCTTTGAGGATAGCGCGGACGTCGTCCACCATCGCCTTCAGGCCGCAGATGTAGACGTCGAGATCGGTGCGTCCGTCCAGGGCCTCGGTCAGATGGATCTGCACGTGGCCGGAGCGGCCAGTCCAAGAGGAATCCGCGCGGCTGAGGGTCGGCCAAAAACGGAAGTTGGGATGGTTGCGGGCGAGCGCTTCGAAATCGTCGCGATAGTAGATGGTGTTCTCGTTGCGAATGCCGAACAGCAGCGTGAGTTGCCCGGCGTTGGGATGCGCGAAATAGCCGGGCGCCATGGAGCGGAAGGGCGCGATGCCGGTACCGGTAGCAATGAAAAGCGCGTCCTTGGCTGGATCGCGCACCACGAAAAAGCCGAGGGGCGCGGAAATCTCGACCGAATCGCCCGGCTGCATCGCGAACAGATGCGGCGTGAACACCCCCTGATGCACCAGATTGAGGCAGAGCTCGAAGCGATTGCCATCGGGCAGCGACGCAATGGAGTAGGGGCGGATGATTTTCTTTCCGTTGAGAGTTTCCTTGAGCGAAACGAACTGGCCGGGTTTGAAGGGGAGCTGTTGGACTTCAGGGACTTCGAATACGAAGTGGCGGACTTCGGGCGCGATGTCGTGGAACTCGAGGATGGTTGCTTTCATACGATGTTCAGTGCCTGGCTCGCGCGATCGAGCAGCGCTTCGACCAGCGCGGGATGTCCGTCGAGCGGTGCGGTGATCTGCATTTCGATATCTCCGTTGGCGCGGGAGGCGTCCTGGGCGAGACGGGGAAGGTCGCGCTGCATGTGCGTTCCCAGCGTGAGGAAATAGGGGATCACGACGACTCGTTTCGCGCCGCGCGCAATGAGCAGCGCCGTGGCACCGGCGAGATCGGGTTGTCCCAGTTCGAGAAACGCAGCTTCGACAACGTGTTGGCCTGAAGCAGCCATCTTGGATACGACATCGCGCACGGCTTGATTGGCGCTTTCAATACGCGAGCCGTGAGCGAAGACGATGAACCCGGTCATACCTGCGTCATACCCGTGTCATACCTGAATGAGCGGGGAAGCGGGCTCCGCGCTCTCGCGGCTTTGCGGGAAATAGGCGCGCAAGTAATCCACGAAGGCGCGGCCGCGCGGCCGTCCATTGTTTTGATTCAGCTCCACGCGCTCTAGAAACACCAGTGTGCCGAGGATTTCGGCGTCGCGAACGGGCGTGGCGCTTTTTTCGGCAAGCTGCTTGCGCAAGGCTTCAACAGCTTCCTGCATGCGTGCATGAATTCCGGCGGCGATAAGATTCGCGGGCCGCGTTTCATAGTACAGACCGCTTTGGAGCGTGCGATAAGTTCGGATGAGCGATTGCAGCGCTTCGCGGACATCGGAATCGACGGCCCCCGCCGCCGCAAGTGAGACTTCGACGAGCCGTGCGCTCAAAAACACCAGAAGTGACTCATGTTCGCGCAGGAATTGCTCGGTGACCTGGACATCCTGGTTGGGGATAGCGTCCGGGTTCAAGACGGGAGGCTTTTCATGCAGGCGGGCCTCGACAAGATAAGGGCACTCGAGCGGGCAACTGATGGTGACTTCGCGCTCATTGCCGCAGCAGAGGGAGCAGATTTCGCCGTTAATGCCGAGGCAGTGGCGGCGCGGTTTGCGCGTCTCGCAGATCTTGCATTTCATGGCGGGCAGGGTCGGTAGTCTTATCGTAGCATCGGCTGCAACTGCAGCGTAGAGCGCCCGTAGCATTGAACAAGGAAATGATCCTTGCTAAAGTAAGGGTGAGGACCACTTAGGAACTCACATGGCCAAGGTAACGTCCAAGTATCAAGTCACGGTGCCCCGGACAATCGCTGATCGGTACAATATTCGCCCCGGCGATGAGATCGACTGGGTAGCGGCTGGCGAAGTAATTCGGGTCATACCCCCAGGCAAGGACCAGGCCGAGGACGATCGAGAATTGCGGCTGCGTTTGTTCGACCAGGCGACAGAGCGCCAACGCAGGCGTACGTCGTCGCGAAAGACGCAGCAACCTCGGGACAGAGGTTGGGTACGAGAGGACCTATACGTACGTGGCCGCTCTCGTTGACACTAATATCCTGGTATATCGTTTCGATAGCCGATTTCCGGAGAAGCGCAAAATCGCCACCGAGATTCTCAGGCGCGGAATCGCCGAGGATTCTGTGCGCCTTCCGCACCAGGCGATCATCGAGTTTATCGCGGCCGTGACCCGACCGATGCGCGGGTACAGTATTCTCAAGCAAACTGATGCTCTACGCGAAGCGGAAGAATTTCTGAAACAGTTCACCGTTCTGTACCCCAACGAAGCAATCCTGCGCGACGCGATTCGTGGCTGTGCCGCGTACCAGTTGAATTGGTTCGATGCGCACCTTTGGGCATATGCGGAATATTACGGCCTGCCGGAAATTCTAACCGAGGGTCTCCAGCACGATAGGCTTTACGGTACTGTTCGCGTGGTGAATCCGTTTGCCGGTTCAGCTTAGCGCGAGATGGCCCAGACTTAACGAGCGATAGCCGCGCGTTTGCGTCGAGTTACCAACGCCGCGAGAAAGAGGAGTCCGCCGCCGACCAAAGCGGAATTGCGTGGCTCCGGTGTCGAGGAGGGAACGGTGGAGGCGCTCCACGAGCCAATGGTTGCCGCGAAAACAGGCGAGGATGGGCAAAAGCCAGCGTCGTTATCGGTTAAGAGCGACCCGCCGCCACCAGCAGGGGTAAACGTTACGCCGTAGTCGCAATAAAAATTGTTTGGAGGGTCACCAAAGAATGCAGGATAAGAGGCAAACTGGGTTCCGGCTATGTCCCATGACGTAACATCCCCCAATGAATCAGTTCCGATCTCAAGCGTTGAGAGGGAAAAGTTGCTGTAAGCAGGGCCGGGTCCCAGTGCAAATCCGGCGTTATCTTCCGAGGGCGCGGGATAGGCCATGGAAAACGACCCAACGTCGCCGCTTATGTCTGTCCCCGGCGGTATACTGTCCGGATTTCCCGTCAGGTCGAAACTTACAGCTACGCCGTCACTACTTGTGTAGGTGTATAGGGTATCCCCGCACAGAAAACCCGGCAGGATAAGGGCTAGCGATGATACGGTGATCTGAACATACTTCCATCTAGATAGCATGCGTTGTCCTCCGTACAGTAAGAGGGTTCAGTGCTCTATAGGTTTCCTCCGCGAATGGCCAAAAAGAACTATAGGTACCAGGACTCACAGTACTTCCGAGCCGGACATCGGTCCGCTGCGGACGCTGCGGGAAGGGCTGTGGCGGCTCCCGCTTCCTTAAGTAGCGGTTCAGCAGCCGGTTTCGGGTAAACTGGACTGAATCCGATATATGCCGCTTACCATTGGCAATCTCCTTGGCCCGTACGAAATTATCGAACCCATCGGCGCGGGTGGAATGGGCGAAGTCTACAAGGCTCGAGACACGCGGCTGGACCGGATTGTCGCGATAAAAATTTCCAACGAACGGTTCACGGAGCGTTTCGAACTGGAGGCGCGGGCGGTTGCGGCGCTGAATCATCCCAACATTTGCACGCTGCACGACGTGGGTCCGAACTACCTGGTGATGGAGTACATCGAGGGCGAGTCGCCGAAAGGTCCGATGCCTCTGGACGAAGCGCTGCGCATCGCACGCCAGATCGCGGACGCGCTGGAGGCCGCGCACGAACGAGGTATCACGCATCGCGACCTGAAGCCGGCCAACATCAAGATCAAGCCGGACGGCACAGTGAAGGTGCTGGACTTCGGACTCGCCAAGGTGGCGGCGACTACCAGCGGAAGCAACGAGCGCTCGCCCACGTTCACCATCGGCATGACCGAAGCCGGAATGATTCTGGGTACGGCTTCCTACATGGCTCCCGAGCAGGCGCGGGGGAAAGCTACCGACAAGCGCGCCGATATTTTCGCGTTCGGCGTGGTGCTGCACGAAATGATCACCGGCAAGCGGCTGTTCGGCGGCGAGGACGCGGGCGAGATGCTGGCCAAAGTGATTCGCGACGAGCCCGATCTGAGCGATGCGCCTCATAGCGTCCAGCGGTTGCTCGTGGAGTGCCTGCAGAAAGATCCGCGAAAACGGTTGCGCGATATCGGGGATGTTTGGAGGCTGCTGGAAGGAGCGCCGGCCGAGGTTGCGAGTGGCGCCGCGGCGCTTCCACCTCCGCGCAAGACTCAATGGCTGTGGCCGGCAGTGGCGGCGGTGTTGCTGCTGAGTACCGGCGCGTTGGCCTTGGTGCATTTTCGGGAAAAGCCGCCGGTGGCCGCTCCCATGCGTTTCGAAATCCTTCCACCGGCTAAGACCACAATCAACACCTTCGCCCTTTCCCCGGACGGGCGCAAATTGATTCTCGACGCGCGGGGCGCGGACGGACGCAGCAGTTTGTGGATCCGCTTGATGGACTCGCTCCAGGCACGCGAGTTGCCGGGAACCGAGGGCGCGACCCCGGATCCGGAGTGGTCCCCGGACAGCCAATACGTGGCATTTAGTTCGGGAGGCAATCTCAAGAAGATTGACATTGCGGGCGGACCGCCACAAACTTTGGCGCCAGTGGTTTACCCAGCGGCCGGTATCTCCTGGAGCCGGCAGGACGTGATTTTGTTCGGGAGCAAGGGGGTTATCAATCGTGTCGCGGCTTCGGGTGGCGATAGCTCCCCCATAACAGTCCTGAATGCCCAACGCGGTGAAGTGGCGCAGATCCTACCGTTCTTCCTGCCCGATGGAAAGCACTTTCTGTATTACGAGGTGGTAGCGGTCAGGGACAGCAGCGGGGTCCTTCTCGGCTCGCTGGACGCCAAGCCGGAGGAACAGGGACAGAAGCGCTTGATCGCCAGCCCGGCCGCGGCCAAGTATGTGGCGTCTTCAGCTGGGGGCCCCGGCTGGTTATTTTTTCTACGCGGCGAGGCGCTCATGACGCAGCCTTTCGACGCGGGGCACCTGGAACTTACCGGCCGCGCGGTTCAATTGGCCGACCGGGTGAGCACGAACACCTTTGGGGGGTTGTTTTCGGTTTCGAATAACGGCTTGTTGGGCTACGCGGCGACGGGCGGCGATAAACGACAATTGACCTGGTTCGACCGGGAGGGGAAGATTCTGGGTCACGCAGGTGAGCCCACTGGGCGCGACGAACTGGAGCTCTCTCCAGATGCGACACGCGTGGTGGAAGGCCGCGCGGATGAGAAAGGGACATGGGGCGTGTGGATGCTGGATCTGGAGCGGGGCGTCAATACACGTCTGAGCTTCGAGGCGGGCGGAGGCAGCGCAATTTGGTCGCCCGATGGCAGCGAGATCGTTTACGCACCGAGCGGTGGCCAATCGGCCGATCTGTATCGCAAGCCTGCCAACGGCGCGGGGCAAGGCGAGGTGATTCTTCACTCCGAAGGAGTCAAGACGCCGGATGACTGGTCGCGCGACGGCCGGTTCATAATCTACATGCAAAGGAAGAAGAACGCCGGCACGGACTTGTGGGTGCTTCCCTTGCAGGGTGACCGCAAGCCGGTTCCTTATCTGGTGACGGCGTTTAATGAAGGACAGGCCAAGTTTTCTCCGGACGGGCACTGGGTAGTGTACACATCGAACGAATCGGGAACCAAGGAAGTTTATGTTCAGCCATTTCCGGTTTCGAGCGGCGGTAAATGGGTGGTGTCGAATGGAGGCGGTAGCCAGCCACGCTGGTCGCGCGATGGCAAAGAGCTGTTCTATTTTGCGCCGGACAGCACGCTGATGGAGGTCAGCGTAACGACCACGGGCGCCACGTTCCAGCCCGGCGTTCCCAAGCCCCTGTTCCGCGCGGCGATTCTGGGAGGCACGGGTGGAGGTCCGGGCGTGGCGTGGCGCTGGGACATCACTGGGGACGGGAAGCGTTTTCTGATGGACACGTCGCTAGAGGAAGCGACGGCGGCGCCTGTGACGGTGGTGTTGAATTGGCAGAGCGCTGTGAAGTGAGGCACGGCGCAGGTCAAATCATCAGTGGAATTGCCGCTTGTAAATCAGGCTGACGCTGAAGATTCCGTTGTAATCGCGCAGCGCCTGCGCCGACCACAGCGGAGTGAAAGTCCATACCGCCTGGATGGTCTCCGCGTTGGCCGTGTTTAAGCCAGTAACGTAAGTGAAGGTCAAGTTGTTGCTGATCTGTTGCGTGAGGCTCAGTTGTGCCACGGGAAGATCGGATCCGCCGGCGAAGGTGGGATTGATCTTCAACTGAGTGACTCCAAATACACGCTGGAGCTGATTGGACACCGGGTCGGCAAGGGCTGCGCCCACGATGGCCGATTCCCCCATTTGCTGAAAGCTTTGCTGAGCGATGGAAGGCTGATTCGCAAGCAGTGTGGGGTCGGAAGTCGGCGTGGTTCCCATGGCCAGCAAGTTGACGATTTCCTGAAACTGGAGCGGCGGATTGGATGTGTAGCTCAGTTTCATATTGTCGATGGGGCCGGTGACTTTGAGGTCCACGGCCACGCCCTGCGTTTGGGTCTCCAGGCTTAGATCGAGAGTAGGTTCTACGCGGATAGGGTTGAAGAACGAAATGGAGCCGTTATTCACGGTGTACGTTGAACCGAAGAACACCAGCTTGCCTTCCGTGATGTTGACTCGCCCGAGCATGCCCGGCTGCGCCGCCGTTCCGCGAACGCGCAGGTCGGCATAGAGCTGCAGGTTTTGGGCCAGCGAGGACTGGACGGCCAGCGCGCTAGAGCTCCGCACCCGAAGATCCAGGCGCATGTTATCCAGCAGCGGTGATGGCGCCGAGGCCTGGACCGGCGGCGCGGCCAAGCTGAGGATGGAGGCAAGGTCGCTGCGCGAGGAATACATGACCTGATCGACCGTCACGTTTCCGGAAATGGAACTATTAGCAGTGGTTCCGGCGGCATTGATGTCGGCGGATGCCGTGATGCTGAGGCCGGGCTGAACCTGGAGGCGTACTCGCGTGGCGTGGGCCTGCAATCCAAATCGCAGGGCGCCATTCATAGTGGCCGAGCCCGCGAGAGTGATCCTGCCGCCGCCCGCTTCCGCTGCAAGGTTGCGGATGATCGCGCTATCGCCACTCAGCAGAACGACGCCCGAGGCTTTCCAAATTCCAGTTGGCAGGCTGGCATAGGCGAACGAGCTGTTGCGCAATTCGAATTGCCCGCCGAGCTCGGGCTGCCTGAGCGTTCCGCGAACCGTGGCGGCGAGGACGATGCTGCCCGATGAAGTGATGGATTGATCGAGTTTTTCGAGGAAGGCCAGGTCCAGGTTGCCTTTGATGGCAACGTCCATGGAATCGCCGTTCAGCGGGAGGGAGCCACTGGCTTCGAGATTGGTCTGCGGGTCCGGTGAGATGCGCCGATTGAATGCGAACCACGCCGCGTTCGATCGAGGCCGAAAGTGGGCCTTGGTTCTGCAGCAGAACGGACCCAGCTTTTCGAAGCGCGAACGAATTGCTCGATACCTGGAGACGCGTGAGTTGGAACGAACCGCGGAGTTGTTGCGTGTTCGTGAGCGGGCCGTTGACGGAAGCTTCGCCGTCGGCGGCGGCTTCAAAACCTCGTGGTGCAATGGAGGCGGAGCCGAGCAGCGGTGCAAGGCTGGTCCAGGTGACGTTCTTAAACGTGAGCTGGGCGCTGGTGGAGTAGCCGGAAGCGAGTTCTACCGCGCCATGGCCTTGGATGGAGGCTCCAGCCAGGTTGGATTCGAGCGCTAGGTTCACGCGTCCCGCCGCGGTGTTGGCCGTGAGCGAGAGATCGCCGAGAGTTTTTCCGTTGGTGGCCAAGCCGGCGGCCTTGAGGCTGGCGTTAAGATCGCTAATTAAGACTTGCTCGGACGGACGGATCTGCGCAGTGCCACTCCCATCGAGCTGCACAGTGCCCGCGAGGCCGGGGCTTCGCTCCGTAATGGTTTTCACGCGCGCAAGGTCAATGTGGCTGGGATCGATGTGGAATTGCAGATTACCCGATTCCAGATTGCCGGCGGCGTGATCGTAATGCGCGCTGAGTTCGATATGCGAGGGGCCGGACACGAGTTCAAGCTGGGGGACGTCGATGCTTTGCGGCAAATAATTGAAGCGGGCATGGATGCGATCAACGGCGTCGTCGTAGAGGGTCGCTTTTGACAGGGTCAAATCCCCGCTGCCCTGAGGATTCGCGATGGTGCCGTTGAAAGTTGCTGTTGCGGAGAGCATTCCTCGAATTGGGATATCGGTGCGGTGCGCGATCGCGAGCACTCGCTCAACGGGAAGATTCGCGAGCGAGGCGTGAGCAGTGGTGGGATAATCAGGCGCCAGTTGCGTGTCGCCTGTGACGTTGATGTTCGATCCCGCAAAGTTTGACGTGACGCTGTAATTGACGGAATGGCCGCTGGTGTTCGCGGTGGCGGTGACATCGCCGTAGCTCTGGCCTTCCGACTCGAGGCCGCGTACGGAGCCGTTGCCGTTGATGCTGCTGAGCTGGAAGTGGTCAGAGACATCGCCCACGACGTTGGCGTTCAACTGCACGATTCCGGAGGTGTGGGGCCGTTGTTTTTGAACCGCCGTAAGCTGCGACAAGTCGACCTGGGTGCTTTGAATATCGGCACGCAAATGGCCGGTGGTGAAGCTGTCGCGCGGATGTTGATACTCGGCCGTGAGATTGACGCGGGCTGCGCCGGCTTGGATGGATGCGCTCGGCACGGTGACCAGCTGGTCGGCAAGGTTGACTTGCGCTTGCGCGCGATCGAATGGCTGGCCTTCGATAGATCCGGCATGAACGGTGACGGTAGCTGAGCCGCTGGGATCGCCGAGCGTGCCGTTGATGTTGAGGTTCGCGCTGAGCTGGCCGGAATAACCAGCGCTGGGCTCGCCGGCGAGAGCCAGAAGGTCGGCGAGATCGCCGTTTTGTATAGAGGCGCTGGCGGACAGAGGTGAGCTCGGGAGCGGTTGCCAATCGCGCAAGCCGATCGATCCCGAGAAATGTGCCAGCATCGCGGCGCGGCTAAGGCTGCCGCTTTGAACGACGGCATTGGACTTGGAGACGGACGCGTCGGCGACTAAGTTATCGAACTGCCGGTCCGCGAGGGTAATCCGAGTTGCCGTCAGATGGCCGGTGATACGCGGCGCGGTCAGGGGTCCGGAGACGCTACCGTCGAAGCTGGCTTGGCCGCCATTCAGCGCAACCTTTGGCCTGGAAGAAGGCGCGACGGACGCGAGCAGGTCATCGAGATTCGTAGTGGTGAGCGCGACATTCAATTGCTTCCCGGGTGAGCCGTCGATCGTCAAGCGCGAATGCGGCAAGGTGAGAAGAGAATGCTGGATGTTGAGGTTATCGTTCGCGCCAGTGTAAGCTGCGTTCAAATGGCCCGACACTGGAACACCACGCGATCCGGGCGAGATGGATAGTTGCGCGCGGGCCGTGAGCTGACGGAGGAACGGGGCTTTGAAATTTCCCTCGGCACTTAACGAACCGGAGATCACGCCGTCGTAAGGGAGCGGCTGAACGCCCGCGGCGCGGATGGCGTCCTTGACGTCCAGATGCCGCAGATTGCCGCGCAATTGATAGCGCGAAAATTCTGGAGCGAGACGTCGCCTGAGAACTCGGCGCCGAAGGCCGCGATCTGAAGACCGTTGAGGTGCAGATTGTTCGCGGGCATCGAGCTTTGCGTTTCCGTTGACATCGATCACACCGGCGAGGCCCGCCAGTTCATTCAACGACAAGCGGCTCTTGAAACTGAGGCCGCGATCCAGCGCGCCTGAAGCTTCCAGATTCGATTGACCGAGCGTCACGCGGAGGTTGGCTGACCTGAATGCTGCTGCCGGCCACTGTCGCGTTGGCGTCCAGATCGACAGCAGGGGGCAGCTTGGAAGGCGCGAATTAAGCGAGAAGTCACCTGCTCGCTTCAGTCGGCCAGTGCGATGTGTCCGTTGAGATGGGCCGATACGCGGGGATTCCGAAGGTCAGTGAGGGATGCATCGAGAGCAAGGGCCGACAAGGGCGATGTGATCCGCGCGCCGCGAACTTCGATTTTGTCGCGACCCAACACCACCGGCAGCGAAGACTGTGAAATTGACGGGCGTATTGCGGCCGGAAACGACATAGACCGGCTGAAGCGAGAGCTGTCCGCTGTATTCCGAGGCCGAAGTGTTATAGGCGAGCTGGGCGCGCAGGTTGTTTCCACGCACGCTGAGCTCATGCTTCTGCGCAGCGAGCGTTAGCAGGCCATTGGTAATTTCGAAGTGCCCGATGGCGAGATCGACAACGGGTTCGAGTGGCAATGAGCTAGATTTCTGGCGAGGCGTGGGTATATTCGTGTGCCCGTCGGGATAGACAATGACATTGGCTTGCGGCCGATCGATATCGAGTGCGGCGATGTTCCAAAGGCCGTGAACAGTGAACAGACCAAGATCCACCTGAATCCGGGCCACGCGCAGCAGAGGCGCCGCGTCCGGGGGTTCGTTTCCATGCAATACCGAATCGGTGAGCACGGCGCGGAGATGCGTCCAGTCAAATTGGAAGGAACCGGCCTCCACTCGCCCGCCGGTGCTGTCTTCCACCGACGTAATGATTGTTTGCTTGACGTAATTCCGGAACCACGCGGTCTGCACAACAGGACTGCGGCGATGGCCGAGAACGATGAGCCACTGCGCCGGCGGCGATGAGGATATTGCGGAGCGATTTCATGGCCGCTTCATTCTGAGTACCTCATTGGAATGCCTCCTGCTTGTACTCCACTCGATAGCCGTGCCGAGTTTGATCCAGCCACTCGTTAAAATTCTTATTGATGCGCTCGGCTTCGATCACCTCCTTGATCTTGGGCGCCAGTGCTTCCAGGGCGACCGCACTGGGCTGTTGCTTCCGCAGTTCGGCGGCGTGTTGATCGTAATAATTCCGGATGTCTTCGTCGGTGACCACTACACCCACCCGAAAGCGCTGGTTGATGAACTGCAGCACGGTAGTCTGCCACAGCAATCGCTCTCGCAGCTCGCTCTCGGTTAAGCCATATTGCTGGAACTCTTCGTGCATGCGTTGGCTCGGAATTGCCGAATCGGTCGCGGTGGAGTTGAGCTTCGAGCGCGGCGGCCCTCCGCTTCCGGAGGACGGCTGGTAACGCGCCGCTGATTATTTCCTGGCGAATGATCTCCTGGGTGATCAATCGCTCGGCGGCTTCGCGCTTGGTGGCGGGGGTGATCTTGAGCGGCTCGCGGTTGAGGAACTCAGTGAGGCGGATGTCGCGATCAATGTCACTGGCTTTGATGACGTGGGTTCCCGCGATTACCGCAATGCGATCCAGAATCACCGCGCCCGCGAGCGTCTAGAGAAACCGGCATCAAGACAGCGAGCATAGCTAGCAAGGCCGCGCATCTTAGAACGTCTGCCCGATCGAAAAAAAGAATTGGAAATGGCTTATGTTCTGCGGCGAGGGCTTTGGCAGTAGGCGGGCAACTGCGATATAGGCATGTTTGGATTGCAATTCAGTAACTCAGCGGGCGTGCCGGAGAATCCGATGTAGTGAGGGCGGATTGATGCTATAAGCGAAATCCGCGCGGATGGGACCCACCGGCGTGCGATAGCGAATTCCGAAACCGACGGCATGGACCATGTAGTTGAAGTCCTGCGGATTGTTTTGATGGAAGCGGAAAGAAACATCGCCCAGGCTCGAATAGACGTTTCCCATGTCGTGAAAAATCACGCCCTGAATATTTTGGCCGATAAACGGAAAACGCAGCTCGACATTGTTGATGAACAGCGCGTTGCCCCCGAGCGGGAAACCAGTGGCTTCCGAAGAAGGTCCGCCTGGGACCAGCGGCGCGCCTGTATCGCGGGGCCCGGCCTGATTGAAAGGGAACGCGCGCAGATGAGTCACCTCCGCCGGCATAGAAGCGTTCGGGCAGCGGGACGGATTCCTGGGCATCAATCCCGGCCGGCGCCGAGAAGGGAACGATCACTCCAAATTGGGTTTGGCGTGCCAGCACCCAATTCTTGCCTAAAGAATAATAAGTCGCGTTTCGCAACAATGCGCGAGCGAAGCTGCGCTGGGACCCGAAGTATTTGGTGCTGACGCCGAGAATCATGGTGTTGTACATGCCGTGGCGCGGATTGATTGGATTGTCGCGGCGATCCTGCACGAGATTGACCGACAACATTCCAATCCGCACCGATTGCAAGAATTGGGGAATGAGCAGCACCGGAATAACGATGTCGCTCACGCTAACGTTCCGATAGGCAAACTGGAACTGACCGGTCAGGCTTTCGCGAACTTCTGCGAAAGTTGGACGGAGCTTCCTCGCGCTTCGCAGCGAAAGTGCGGACATCGAGCGTCTTGTCGTATAACACCGAGTAAGTGAGGTTACGGCCATCGACACCGCCCAGGTGCGGCTGCAAGTAACTGAGCGAAGCGCGCTGCTCGATGGAAGAATACACGCCCTGGACAGCTGACTGTATGGCCCAATCCAAGGAAGTTCAGGCGGCTGACGCGTGAGTGATCCCTAGGGGCTGAAGCTGAAGGTTCCTCCAGGCGACCGCAAGGCTGGTGCTGTTGGGCGTGCCGAAATTGCGCCACTTGGGCTCCGAAGCCGACGGAGATGGTGTAGCGGTTGGCTTCCTGGAAATGATAGATCACGTTCTTGTGGCTGGTATCGCCGTCGGGATTTTCAATGGCAGTTTCCACAGCGGCGAAAACACCTAAGTCATAGAGCGACTCTTGAATGTTTGTTTGCGCCACCGGCGACAACGGATCGCCGGGTTTCAGCGTGATTTTCGGCATGACCAGCGACTGGCGCGTGGTTCGAAGTCCCGAGATAAGAATATCTCGGACGAACTCGCGACCGCCTTCTGTAATGGTGTACACAACGCGAACGTGTCCAGGAGTAATTTGTTGCCAGGCGGCCTCGAAAGTCGGCCTTGGGAAAACCATGCGTGTAATAATAAGTCAGAAAAGAGTCGCGATCGTTGGCGATGTTCACTTCCGAGAAAGGCTGGCCGGCGGCGGAGGCCGGATCGGGAAGATCCGCGAGTTTGAACTGCGGTGACGCCGTGGATCGCGAAATCGTCAACCAACCATTGCGCGCCCTTCATCAATATGCAGCGTGACGGTGATGTTCCCCGGCTTGCCTCGGGTTTCAGGCGCCAGGCTGGAAGTAACTTTCGCTTCGCGAAATCCGTTGGCGCTGTATAAATTGGCGATATTCTCTTCATCCTTGCGCTGGAAGGCTTCGCTATAGCGGCCGTGGCGCAGGATCAGGAAACCGGAGGGTTGCATGAACATCCGCTCGCGAATGGATTCGGCTATCGAAATAACGATTGCCAGTGATGATCACTCGCACTAACTTGTAGCGCATGCCTCGAGAAATGACGTACTGGATGGTCTCGACATCGTTTTGAACCGGCTGAACGACGAAATCGACGCTGGCGTCGTAGTAACCCTGGCTCTGAAAATATTCGCGCAAATTGAGCTTGCCGGTGTTGAGAAGATCATCGTCGACGGTGTGTTCCTGTAATACCGGCACGTATCTTTTGAGGACGCGGTGAGAGACCTTGGTTTCCACTGAGGTCACCTTGACTTTTGGACCGGCATCGATGTCCATGTTGGCGCGCACCCGGCGGCGTTGCGCATCATAGTCCAATTTCTTGAGTTCGACGCTGCGCGAGCAAACGATCCTTGCTTCCGTACTTGTTTAACACGTCCTGTACGCCGCCGAGCGCGTGCGAGCGCTGGTGACGTGGCGCCACCAGTGTATGACGGGAAGCCTCCAACCGGTGGCTCGAAGGATGGTGGAGTCGGGGAGTTTGGTGACGCCGGTAATGGCTGGCATTTCATATTTGGCGCGTTTTCCGGTGTGGACGCGGAAGGTGAGGAAGACCAGCTGGGAATTGTTATCGTGCTCAACGGAGGGCGTGATTTCGCTTCGTACAGTCCATTGGAATCGAGCAGGCGGCGCATGCTGTCAACGGCGTCTGGTCACGTCGGCTTCGTGGAAAGGCGTTCCCAAGCGAGAACTGGCCCGCGCCTTCGATCTGAGCCCGGTTGGGCGATTCGATCACTCTCCCTTGCACAGTTACTCCGCCCAGGAACCAGGCATTGGTTGTGACGAAGCGCACGATGACACCGTTGCCGGAAGGTTGGGCTTCTACGACGATGTCCGGAAAATCTCCGGTGCCGAACAGTCCATCGATGGCATGAGCAATATCTTCGGAGTGCAATGGCTCGCCAGGTTTAAGGGGCTGGACGCGAGCCAAATCGGCCGGATCGAGCGGCTGGCCGTTGGGAAACTGGATTTCGACGATGGGCTTGCCCTCATAACGGAGAGGTTGTGCGCCGGCGCGGAAGACGCCGAGGAATGCCAGGACGCACGCCGGCCTCGCGAACGGTCCAAGCATATGCCACATTAAGTTGGACCCTTGTTCGGTATTTTCGTTACGCGCGCAGGCAAGATGACACTTGTCTTGTTGATTATGGGCAGCTCTTATTAATTATCGGACAACTCTTATTGATCGTCCGGCAACGGGGGGAAGGCCGCCGGTCCGTGCGAACCGTAGCGGCGCGTGTAGACTTTGGTGAATTCAGCGCCCAGGAAGAAGAGCTGCGCCGAATAGTAGACCCACACGAGAAGCAGTACCACGGCCCACGCGGCGCCATAGGTGGATTCAAAACCGACCCGTCACCAGGTAGAGAGCGATCAATTGTTTTCCGACGGTGAAGAGCAGCGACGTGACAGAGGCTCCGATGGCCACGTCGCCCCAGTTTAGCCGGACATCGGGGATCAGTTTGTATATCGTCGCGAACAAGCAGCGTTACGACAACGAACGAGGCTATGAATTCGGCCGAATGCAGCAACCATTCGGAGGTGGGCAACAGCGGCAGAAAAAATTTTTCAAGGGCGGTGATGGAGAGTGCTGAGCAGGAGCGAGATTAACAGCAGAGATCCGGCCCCGATGACGATCAAGGACGAGAAGAAGCGCTCCTTCACTAAGCCGAGCATATCGTCGCGCCAGGTGCTTTCCCGGGGCGTCTTCACGTCCCAGATGAAGTTGAGCGCGTCGTGAAGCTCCACGATCACTGACGAGGCTCCCACTATGAGAGTGGCGATACTGAGGGTGGTTGCAATAGCTCCAGTGGCTGGTTTATGGGAGCGCCTGAATCGCGGCCTGGATCGCTTGTGAGGCATTTCCGCCGACAAAATCCTGAATTTCCCACGCAAGCTGGCCCTCGCACGGCTTTTGTCCGAAGACGAGTTCGGCGACGGCCACTGAAATCACAAGCAGCGGGGCGGTGGCAAGGACCGAATAATAAGCGAGCGAAGCGGCCAGGCGTGTCGCATTGTCGCTGGACCAGTGGGCAAACGTTTCCTGAACGAGAACGGAGGCGTGCCAACGAAGGGGAGATTTCGGCGGCGGGTATCGCATGCTTCTCCAGTATGCCGCGACAATCTTCATGCCGAAGGGATAGACCGAACCAGGGGGTTCGGCGCGGACGGGGCGTCCGCCCCACGTTTGGTTATTTGCCGTCGACTGAAAACGCGAGCAGCACGTTGCCGGGCTTTCCCCCAACGAATCCATAGCCGCAAGTGGTGATCACCATGCCGTTGGCGATGGCCACTCCGCCGCCGTTGAACGAGCCGCCTTGGGCCGGCACATGATTGACGGTGTCGAAATCGCGCACAGCGTCGAAGTCCCAAACTATTTCGCCGGTTTTTGTGGAGTAGGCGCGCAAATGGCCGCCCCAGGATCCGGAGAAAGCTAAACCCGGCATGGCGGACACCGCCGAAACTTGCGCTTTGTTGCCCGCGCCGTCGGGAGCGGGAGTGCTCCAAAGTTTTTCGCCGGTGTCGATCTTGATGGCATACATTCCGGGCGTGCCTTTGTCGCGCTTGTTGAGGTCGGAAACGGCGGTATAGGCGATATGGTCGTCCAGAGCCGCGCCCCACTGAATACCGCCCTGCCCGCCCCCCACACCGAGGCGTGTCTTCCATAACACTTTGCCGCGCTGATCGGGATCCAATCCGTAGATGACGCCTGATTTTTGCGTCGCCACCAGGATCTGTTTCCCGCCGGGGAGTGAACGCAATATGGAGGCGCTGCCGAAGTCAATGTCCTCGCCTGGATCGTCGGGGCAATTCGGGCCCTTGGGGCAGCCGAGCATCCAGTTGTCGCCCGGCGTCACCTGGTTCGCCCAGAGCATGCTGCCAGTCGCGAGATCGAAGGCGACGATGGAGTCGCTGGTTGGAATGCTGATACCGGTGTAGGAATTGCCAGTGCCGATGTAGACGCGCTTGCGCTTCGCGTCGATGGTGGGCGTCGACCAGATGCCCCCGCCCGCGGGACCGTAGAGCTTGGTGCCGGCCGAGTTGGTCTTATAGACTTTTGGCGGATCGGGAATCGAGTAGGTCTTCCATATGATGCGGCCGGTCTCGGCGTCCAGGGCGTTCAAGCTGCCGCGAAACGTGCAGCACTCATACTGCGGCGATCCGCCCGCCAGCTCTTCGGAGGAGGCCATGGGAACATACAGCCGTCCGTCGAAATAGGCGAGTGAGCCGGTGACGCGCGCGGCGGGATGATCGTCCACCTTCACCTTCCACAGCGGCTTTCCCGTTTCCGCATCCACGGCGTGAGCGAAGGCGTGCTGGTCGCCGAAATATGCGATCCAGCGGGAAGACTTCGGAGATTTGACGATGCTGATGGCGGAGCGGACGATGGCGCCCGCGTCATAACTCCAGTAGACGCAGCCGGTGGAAGCATCCAGGGAATAAACGACTCCGCCGTTGCTTCCAACGAACACGCGGCCGCTCACGACGACGGCTTGTCCGGCGGCTTGTGAGTCGTCAGGGAATCCAAAGGCCCATTTGAGTTTGAGGCGGGGCGCATCCGCTGCTTGGAAGCCGGGGTGCGGTTGAAAGCGCGCGTTGGAAGAGTCGACGCCCCATCCGTTCCAGTCGCCTGAGCCCGGAGAAAACGGCTTGGGATTGCCGGAACAGCGGCCGGCGGCGGCGTCCACCTGTGGCGTGGACCAGTTCTTGCCGGTGACGTAGAGCGAGACGGCGCGAACTTCGCTGGTGGCCAGGGCAGTGCCTTGGATGGTCATTTTTCCACGGAGCAGGGCGTTCATCACTTGCTCGGGGGTGAGACTGGCGAGCTCGGCGCGAGTGGGCGTGCGCGAGCCCGTTTCTGTTTGATGGCAAGCGGCGCAATGCTTCTCGAAAATCGCGGCGCCGTCGGGCGTGGCCGCGAAGTCGGAGATGGCCAGGGAGAAAAGAAGGACTAAACGCATGTCTGCGCGGCAGTGTATCATAACGAAACTATGAGACGCGTTGCCGCAGTCCTTCTGATTCTTGCAGGAGCCTTCTCCGGCGCTTTGGCGCAGACCACCGCCGATCCAGGCGTCGTAGTGGGTGTGGGCGGATTCAGCCACATCGTCGCCAATGTGGAGAAATCGGTGGAGTTCTATCGCGACGTGCTGGGCCTGGAGATGCCGAATCCACCGCGGGCATTCGACAGTACGCAGTGGATTATCGACATGGGAAACACCCCGCGCGCGCAGTCGCGGCCCGCGATTCTGCGAATCCCCGGATCGAAGCTGGGCGTCGAGTTAATCGATTACAAAGACATCGATCGCGAGACTGCTCATCCCCGGTTCCAGGATCCAGGCGCGGCGAGCCTTATCCTCACGGTGCGCGACATGGACGCGGTGATGGCCAAGCTGAAAGGGGCGCACGCGCACATCAACAGCAAGGGCGGCGAGCCGGGGACAATTTTGGGTGCGAATGGCAGCCGCGGCCGGGTGGTGTTCGTGCAGGATCCCGACGGTTTCTTCATCGAACTTTCCGAGCGCGATCCGGCGCCCGCGACGACAGCGCCCGCCACCAGCAATATTATCGGCGGGGCTTTCGAGATCATCGTCGCGGATTTGGATCAAACGCTGCACTTGTATCGCGACGTCTTGGGATTTCAGACCCAGGCGCCCACGGCCTGGGACGGCACCAAGCTGATGATGGACACCGCCGGCACACCGGGCGCGCAGTTTCGCCGAAGCTCGGCGCTGATTCCGGGTACCTCCGTCATGATGGCTTTCATGGAGTTCAAAGATATCGACCGCAAGCCGCTGCACACGCGAGTGCAAGATCCTGGCACGGCGATTCTTCAGGTAGGCGTTCGGGATGTGGATGCCACAGTGAAAGCGCTGAAGGCCGCGGGTGTCACCGTCATATCGAAGAATGGCGAGCCCGTGATGAATGGCACGTCGAAATTCTGTCTGGTGCGGGACCCGAACAATTTGTTCCTGGAGCTGTTCCAGCGCGGTCCGCGACCGCAATAGTAACCTAGGAGAGAGCACTCCGATGATCGCAAGCCAACCGTCCGTCCAAACTGTCTCTTTCTTTATCAATGGCAAATGGGAAAGCGCCGGCAACCGGCGACTGATGCCGGTGACCAATCCCGCGACTGGCGCGGAGATCGCGCAAGTGGCCTACGCGACTGCCGAGGATGTGGATCGCGTGGCGCAGGCCGCGCACGCCGCGTATCTCAAATGGCGCGACGTACCGGTAGTGGATCGGATGCAGCCGCTATATCGCTACAAGACGCTGCTCGAAAAGCACGCGAACGAGATGGCGGCCACGCTGACCACGGAAAACGGCAAGACCATCGACGATGCGCGCGCTGAAGTTCGCCGCGGCATCCAGATGGTGGAAGTGGCTTGCGGCATGCCGAGCTTGATGATGGGCGATTCGTTGAACGATGTGTCGAGCGGCATCGACAGCCATACAATTCGACAACCGCTGGGGGTCTGCGCTGGGATTACGCCGTTCAACTTCCCGGCGATGGTGCCGATGTGGATGTGGCCGTTCGCCATCGCGGCGGGAAATGCATTCATCCTGAAGCCATCCGAAAAGGTTCCGATGACCCCAACCTTGGCCGCGAAGTTGTTGGATGAGGCCGGCGTGCCCCCCGGCGTTTTCAATTTGATCCACGGCGATAAGGTGGCGGTGGACGCCCTATTGCATCATCCGCTGGTGCGCGCGATTTCGTTCGTCGGCTCTACGCCTATCGCGAAATACATTTACAAAACCGCGGCGGCCGAGGGAAAACGAGTGCAGGCGCTGGGCGGCGCGAAGAATCATCTGGTGGTGATGCCGGATGCGCACATGCCCAAGACGGTCGAGAACATCATCAGCTCCGCGTTTGGCGCGGCCGGTGAGCGCTGCCTGGCCGGGAGCGTGCTGGTGGCCGTGGGCGATGCGGCCGAACCGCTGCTGAAGCTTTTGGTCGAGAAGGTGAATGAGATTCGGATCGGCGACGGCATCGAAGAAGGCGTCGGCATGGGGCCGCTGGTCACGAAAGAGCACAAGGAGCGCGTGGCCGGTTACATCAAGACGGGCGTGGAAGAAGGCGCGAAGCCGCTGCTGGATGGGCGGTCGCTCAATGGGAATGGCGATGGCTTTTTCCTTGGGCCGACGATTTTTGACAACGTGCAGCCGGGGATGACGATTGCGCGGGACGAAATCTTCGGACCGGTGCTTTCGTGATTCGCGTGAAGACGCTGGATGACGCCATCGCATTGGTTAACACGTTCGCCATTCGGCAACGCGACATCGATTTTTACAAGCAGTGGCAAGGCGGCGCGCGACTATTCGGCGCGTGTAGAGGCCGGCATGGTTGGAATCAACGTCGGCGTGGCCGCGCCCATGGCTTTCTTCCCCTTCGCGGGCTGGAAGAATTCGTTCTTTGGCGATTTGCACGCGCACGGCAAGGATGCCGTGATGTTCTACACCGAGCAAAAAGTGCTCATGACACGGTGGTTCTAGACTTCGAATCGCCGGATGAATTGGCCGCGCGCCAACCGGTTCATACAGTTTACGGCGGAGCGCAATTATTCAAGAGCCGAAACGCCGGCGCGGTTGGGTGCGAACGCGCTCGAGTTAATCCGCAATTACACGCCGGACGCGGCAACTTTCGCTAAGTGCCTGGGGCTTGAGGGCGGCAGAGTTCGCGAGTTCCGTGTTTGATCGTACCGTCGCAAAGCTGGAGCGAGAACCGGTCGAGGATTTTCGGATCGATTTCGAAGACGGCTACGGGTACCGCTCCGACGTCGAAGAAGACGGGCACGCGCAGATCCGCGGCGCACGCCCTAAGCATTGGCGCGTCGAAGCCGGGCTTTCCGCCATTCGTCGGATTCGCATCAAGCCTTTCACTGTAGCTGTCTGCGGGCGCGGGCCATCGCACGCTCGAGCTTATTTTTCCAGGTACTGTGCAACGAGACGATTCGGTTGCCGGACAATTTCGCAGTCACGCTTCCGAAGATCAGCGTGCCGGAGCAAGTAGCGGAACTGGTGGAACGCTCGATCGCTTGGAATTGCGGCATGGACTGCAGCCGGGCGTGGTGAAGATCGAGTTGATGATTGAAACTCCGCAGGCGATTTTCGACACTTACGGGCCTTCTGGCATTCCGAGGCTGCTTGAAGCCGCGCGCTGGACGATGCCGCGGGCTGCACTTCGGCCCGTACGACTACGCCGCAAGTTGCGACATCGCAGCAGCCGAGCAGCGGTTGGATCATCCGGCGTGCGACTTCGCGCGGAACGTTATGCAGGTGAGCGCCGCCGGCCGTGGAGTAAGTCTCTCCGATGGCCCGAGCACCATTCTTGCCGATCCCGCGCCATCGGGTAGCCGCGGGCGGCTCGTTGACTGCCGCTCACAAGGCCGAAAATCGCAAGATCGTGCATCGGGCCATGCGGCATCACTTCGAACTGGTGCAACGATCGCTCGCCAACGGCTACTACCAGGGCTGGGATTTGCATCCCGGGCCAGCTTCCAACGCGCTATGCCGCGGTATACGCGTTCTTTCTCCAAGGCTTGGACCCGGCGGCGGCGCGTCTGCGAAATTTCATCGACAAAGCCGCGCAGGCCACGCTGGTGGGCGACGTGTTCGATGACGCGGCCACCGGACAGGGGCTGCTCAATTTTCTCCTGCGGGGCGTCAATTGCGGCGCGTTCACGAGCAGGAAGCAGGCACATCCGGGCTGACGATTGAAGAGCTGCGCGGGCGATCATTCTTGAAGATTCTTGCCAACCGTGCGCAGTAAGAACGCATAGTCGAATGCCACTTCCCTGATTCCTTCGTACCGGCCAGATGGGCCGAAATGCCCGCTGCCCATGTTAGTCTTCAGGAGCAGCACATTCGCGTCCTTTTTCAAGGCGCGCAGCTTGGCCACCCATTTTGCGGGCTCCCAATAGGAGACGCGCGGATCATTGAGACCAGCCGTCACCAGCATCGCCGGATAGTCGCGCGGCTCGACATTATCATACGGCGAGTACGACCGAATGTAGCGGTAAAACTCCTCTTGTTCCGGGTTGCCCCACTCCTCGTATTCGGCGATCGTTAGAGGCAGCGACGGGTCGAGCATGGTGTTCAGGACATCCACGAAGGGCACCTTCGCGATGGCGGCATGAAACAACTCCGAACGCAGGTTCAACACCGCGCCCATGAGTAAACCGCCCGCGCTGCCACCCATGATCGCGAGTCGTTGGGTTGACGTGTAACGCTCGGCAAGCAGATGTTCAGCGCAAGCGATGAAATCCGTGAACGTGTTCTTCTTCTGAAGCAGCTTGCCTTGATCGTGCCACTCCTCGCCCAGCTCGGCGCCGCCGCGAATGTGCGCGATGGCAAAGACAAAGCCGCGATCGAGCAGGCTCAGACGATCCGACGAAAACCTGCGGATCAATACTGTGTCCATAAGCCCCGTAGCCGTAGAGCAGCAGGGGACTCGCGCCGTTCCGTTCGAAACCCTTCTTGTAAACCAATGAAATCGGCACTTCAGCGCTGTCGGGCGCTTTAGCGAAGATGCGTTCGGACTGGTATTGCGACGCTTCATAACCGCCGCGCACTTCGTACTGCTTTTTCAATTCGCGCTCGCGTGTGTGAACGTCGTAATCAAACACCGACACCGGCGTAACCAGTGAAGTGTAGTTGAATCGCAAGAGATGGGTCTTGTATTCGGCGTTGCCCATTGCGGCTGACAGTGTAAACCGGCTCGGGAAACTCCACGTAGTGGGAAAGCGCGCCGTCGCCGTCACGAATGCATATTTTCTCGAGCCCTCGCTCACGCTCGTAGACGACGATGTGATCTTCGAACGAATCTACACCTTCGATGGTGATCCCGGCCCGCGCGGGGATTACAGTTTGCCACGCATCGGCGGATGGATGATTCACTTCCGTTCGCATGAGGCGAAAATTCTTGGCTTGGTCGTTGGTGCGGATGTAGAAGTATTCGCCGTGATGCGTCGCGTCATATTCAACGTCCTGGCGGCGCGGCAGCAGCACGCGAAATTCGCCGCGCGGATGGCCGGCATCCAGGCAGCGCACTTCAGATGTGAGCGGACTCGCAGATCTCGATGAACAGAAATTGCCGGCTGCGCGTCTTGGCCAGGCTCAGGTTGAATCGCGCGTCGTCCTCTTGATAAACCAGCGTGTCGGATGGCGCACTGAGCTCATGACGAAACGCCCGGTAGGGACGTTTGGCGGCGTCGAGAACGGTATAGAAGAAGGTGCGGTTGTCGTTGGCCCATTCAAGACTGTCGTAAGTGTTGTCGATCCGGTCGGGCAATAGCTCGCCGGTTGAGAGATCCTTGACCCGAATCGTGTACGATTCGTCGCCTTCCAGATCAGTGGAATATGCGAGCAGCCGATGATCGGGACTGACGGCGAAGATTCCCAGCCGGAAATATTTCTGGCCTTCGGCGAGCGCGTTCGAATCGAGCAGAATTTCCTCGGGTGCGCCCAGACGCTCCCGTGTTTGCGGCATTGAATGGAGTAGGCTTTGCCTTCCTCGGTGCGCGTGTAATAGAAATAATCGTCGCGTTTCACCGGCACGGAAATATCCGTCTCCTGAATGCGTCCTAAGAATCTCCTGGTACAGCGTTTCCCGCAAAGGCTTGGTGGGAGCCATCAGTTCTTCGGTATAATCGATTTTCGGCTTCGAGGTAGGGAATCACGTCCGGATGCGACCGATCGCGCAGCCAGAAATAATTATCGACGCGGGTATCGCCGTGAAGCGTGATTTCCTTTGGGACGATTTTCGCCCGCGGCGCAGCGGAAGCCAATTTACTGGCTCTCTTCTTTGCCCATGTACAATTCGCTCACCAACTCCCGATGATTTTCCAGCACCCGGTTACGCCGGACTTTCATGGTGGGCGTGAGTTCGCCGCTCTCGATGGAAAACTCCCGTTCAAGTATGCGGAACTTACGAATCTGCTCAAAGGGTGCGAGCCGGCGGTTCACGCGAGCGACGGCCTTTTTAACCTCGGCCTCGGTGGAACTTGCCGATTCCGCCGCATTCACCGTGACCAGCGCCGTGACGTATGGCAGGCGGTCGCCAATGAGAACGACTTGATTGATGATTGGCTCGCTCTTGAATAGGAGCTCGATTCGCGCGGGATAGATTTTCTTTCCGTTGGAGGAAACGATCAGCTCTTTCTTTCGGCCCGTGATGTATACATATCCATCAGCATCGAACTCGGCAATGTCGCCGGAATAGAGCCAGCCGTCGCGCAGCACCGCATTGGTGGCTGCGGGATCATTCAAATATCCCGAGAACAGAGTGGGACTCTGGATCAGGAGCTCGCCGTCTTCCGCCAGGCGCAGATCCACACCGGGCAGCCTCACGCCGATGCTGCCAGACTTCGGGCGATGGAGTGGGTTCAAGCAGACCACGCCGCCTTCGGTGAGGCCGTAGCCTTCGATCAGCGGCATTCCGATGGCCGCGTAAAATCGAGCGAGATCCTTGCCCAGAGGCGCAGCGCCGGAAGCCGCCAGCCGCAGCCGTCCACCGAGCCGCGTGCGGATCTTCGAAAACGCCACACGGTCGGCAATCTTGAGTAGACTCAGCATGGTTTTTGGAACCGGCCGGTCTTCTTCACGGAGCCGGGCGACTTCAGCGCCCAATCCCACCGCGCCGTAAAACATTCTCCTAGAGAACGCGCCGCGTTTCTTCACCTCGGCCGTGACGCTGGCGAAGATGCGCTCCCAAACGCGGGGCGGCGCGAGGAGAAAGGTTGGGCCAATGGCTTTTGAGTTCGTGAGGGAGCTTGGCGAGACTCTCGGAAAACCAGACTGGAACGCCCATGCGGATGGGCAGCAACTCGATCACGACGCGCTGCGCGATGTGCGCCGAGGGAAGAAACGCGATGGTCGAGTCGCTGGGCGTGAGCGGAAGCACCCGCGGTCCCATGTCGATGTTGGCGGTGAGAGCGGCGTGCGTTACGAGGCCCATTTTTGGTTCGCCGGTGGCGCCGGAAGTGAGATAGAGGACGGCGGGATCAGTAGCGCGCACTTCGGCACGGATTTTCTCGAAACGCTTGCGCGTCCTGATCCAGGGCCCTGCGGCCTTCGGCTCGCAGTTGATCGAGCGTCAGCGCACCCTCGGCTTCACCGGTCAGTAGGATCCATTGCATCCCGGCGAGCGATGAACCGCCGGCCGCGAGCAGGGTCTGCATGCTCTTAGGATTTTCAACGAATACGGCCTTGGCATGGCTAGCTCGCAAATTGCCGATTTGATCGGCGGCAGGATAGCTGGTATAGAGCGCGGCGGCGATGGAGCCGTTCGCGAACACTCCCAGGTCGGCCAGGTAGAATTCGGCGCGAGTCTCGGAATGTAACGCGACGGTGTCTCCTCTTCGGATTCCAATCTGGCGGAGGCCGCACGCGATTTCTTCGGCCGCGCGTTGATATTCGAGCCAACTGTAGGTACGATAGTTGCCCTTGCCGATGGGCTGGTGTAAAGCCGGAGCTTTGCCAAAAGCTCGTGCCGCCTCTTCGAGGACCGTAAATACGGTGCGAGCACCCATGCGCTTATTGTAGACGTGCTACGGTGTGGATTGTGTCGCAGTCCACGCTTCGAAACACTTGGTCGAAGGAGCTTGAAGTAGCCTCGGACGCGGCGAGAAAAGCGGCTGAGACCGCGCTTCGGTACCAGCCCAATATCGTTGCGGAGACTAAACCCGATCACTCTCCCGTCACGCAAGCGGATCGCGAGTGCGAGCGGATGATTGCCCGCATATTGAGCGATGCATTTCCCGAGGATGGAATCCTGGGCGAGGAAGGCGCACGCGCGGATTCCCGAAGCGGTCGCCGTTGGATCATCGATCCCATTGATGGCACCCGCGATTATGTGCGCGGCAATCCGCTGTGGGCGAATCTAATCGCGCTGGAGGCGGAGGGCGACGTGGCACTGGGGATTGTGAACCTGCCGGTGCTGGGCAAGTTCTATTTCGCCAGCCGCAGCGGCGGGGCGCATTGTAACGATTCCCGCATTCAGGTTTCGTCCAAAACATCTGTCGGGTGAATCTGTTCTGTGCGTGAACGGCTACGACAAAATGGCCACGCGCCTTACCGCGAGCGTTTGCTGGATTGGATGGCGCGCTTCTGGGCGGTGCGCGGGCTGGGTGGAGCGGCGGACGCGATGATGGTGGCATCCGGGCAAGCGGAAGTTTGGATTGAGCCGGTGGCCTCGCCTTGGGACTTCGCACCGCTCAAGGTGATCCTCGAAGAAGCGGGCGCGCGCTATCTCAACATCGACGGCGGCACGTCCATCTACGCGGGCAATGCCATCGGGTGCGCACCTGGATTGGAGCAAGAGGTTAGGAGTTTCCTCGGGCTCACTTGAGAAACATGCTGAGGCGCGCCATGGCTTGTTCCAATATCGGCCGATCGGCGGCGTAGCAGATTCGCACCGAGCCTTCACCACCGGCTCCGAACGCAACGCCGGGCGCCAATCCCACTTGGGTCTCGAGCAACAGCCGCTTGCAGAAATCGAAAGAGTCGGAAGCGCCGCCGATCTTGGGGAAGAGATAGAAAGCGCCGTCGGGTTTCGGCACGGTAACGCCCGGCATCTTCGCGAGCGCGGCCAGGCAAAAGTCGCGATTCTCCTTGAGCCGTACCAGCATTTCGGCGAGCACTTTTTCGCCCCACAGAAGCGCGGTTTCTCCGGCCCGTTGCGTGAAACTGGGCGCGTGCGAAACGACGAACTCGTTGAGCTGCGTGGCTCGCGCAGCCAGATCGCGGCGCGCCACCAACCATCCCAGGCGCCAGCCCGTCATGCAATACGCCTTGGAAAACGACTGTATGACGATCAGCGCATCGTCGCGGGTGGCGAGCTTCAAAATCGAGGGCGCGGGTGTGGTGGCCGTTGGTCCGGTGTAATTGAGACGCTCGTAGACCTCGTCAGCCATGAGCCACAGGCCGTGCCGGCGCGCGAATTCGAGCAATCGCCGCTGCTCGTCGATGGTCGCGACCCACCCCAGAGGATTCGAGGGCGAGGTGTAGAGCAGCATGCGTGTTCTGCGGCGTGATCGCGGCTTCGAGCGCGTCGAAATCGATTCCGTAGCGATCTCCCACCAGCGGCTGAGCCATTTCGATGGGCCGGGCATTCGCCATGGCGACGTTCGCCGCGCCGTTGGGCCAGGCGGGTGTGAGCACCAGCGCCTCGTCACCGGGATCGAGCACGCAACGAACGGCAAGGTGCAGCGCCTGCACTCCGGATGCTGTGATGACGATCTCGCTGGCGGCGTCCAATTCAACGCCGTGCAGCTCCTGGTAGTAACGTGCGAGAGCCTTGCGCAACGAAGGCAGGCCGGCATTCTCGGTGTAGAACGTGAACCCATCCGCCATGGCTTTTTGCGCGGCGCGCTTGATGAACTCGGGCGTGGGTATGTTCGATTCGCCGAAGTAGAGCTTCAGCACGCCTTCCATGGACATGGCCATTTCGGCCAGTTCGCGAATGCGGGAATGCGGAACGGCGAGCGCCGAGGCGGCGACAGCGGGGCTTAATTTGGTGAGCGGACTAGACACCCTCGAAGATCGCCGATGTTGGAATGCTGAAGCCGGGAAGAACGGAGGGATCGGTGAGCGGCTCATCGCGACCGAATTTTCTCGACACGCCTGTGTGATCGAAGACGCGAACCACACGCCGCTCCGGGTAAACCGCCCAAACGGATTTTCCGCCATGGGCGAGGTAAAGCTCGACTTTTGTTTCGAGGCGTGCTGCGGGCTCAGACGAAACCACTTCGATCGCTAACTCTGGAGCGCCTCGAATCCATCCCTTGCTGCCTGGTCCAGTGCGTCCCGGAAACAAGACGCTCAGATCCGGCATGAGCGCAGTTATGTTCGTCAATGTGATACATGCTCTCGGCGAACAATTCCGCCGGCGAATTCTGCGCCAGCCAGAGCACCAGAATCTTGGTGACGTTCTTCTTTACGACCTCGTGCGGAATGTGCCCGAAACTCATGCTGACAATCTCGCCCCCGATCAGTTCCAGGCGTTCGCCTTCGGGCTCAGGCATCGCAAGGAACTCCGGGACTGTTACCAGCGTCGTGGTTGTGCCCATGTTCTGATTGTACCTTCGACAGTCGGCTTAGCGGCGGATTCGGCCGGCGGCGGTTAGCTCTTCAATTTGCAGCAGCTCGGTGGGATAGTTCCCGGTGTAGCAGGCGTAGCAGTATTCGTCCTTCGTATCGGACACGGCTTTGCGGAGAGACTCGAGCGAAAGATAGGCCAGCGAGTCCGCTTCCACAAACTGGCGGATCTCTTCGATCGACTGATTGGCGGCGATGAGCTCGCTCTTGCACGGCGTATCCACGCCATAGAAGCAAGGCGAAATCGTGGGCGGACAAGAAATGCGCAGGTGCACTTCGCGCGCGCCCGCATTGCGAACCATGCGAACAATCTTACGGCTGGTTGTCCCGCGCACGATGGAATCGTCCACCAAAATCACGCGCTTGCCTTCCAATTGATGGCGCACCGGATTAAGCTTCAGCTTCACGCCGAAATCGCGAATCGCCTGCGACGGTTCGATGAAGGTGCGTCCCACGTAATGGTTGCGGATGAGAGCCTGCCGGAACGGGATGTTGGATTCCGAGGCGAAGCCAATTGCAGCCGCCACTCCGGAGTCTGGCACCGGAACCACCACGTCGGCGGGGACCGCGGATTCGCGCGCCAGCAGGCGACCCAGGTTCTCGCGCGACTGACCAACGGAGCGCCCGAACACGATGGAATCGGGCCGCGAGAAATACACGTGCTCGAAGACGCAATGTGCTTGCGGCGCCGCCGGTGCGTAGCGCTCGCGGGTCAAGCCCTCGGGTCCGACACACACCATTTCGCCTGGCTCCACGTCGTTCACATATTCGGCATTGATGAGATCGAAGGCGCAGGTTTCGGACGCAAAGACGTAGGCCGTTCCGCCCTCGGGCGATGGCATTTGTCCAAAGGCGAGCGGCCGGAATCCATGCGGATCGCGCGCGATAATCACGCGGTCCTTGGCCAGAAACACCAACGAAAACGCGCCTTCCAGTTGGAGCAGGGCCTCGCGCAAAGCACCCGCCAGCGTACGCTCGCGCGAGCGCGCCACCAGGTGCAGAACCACTTCGGTATCGCTGGATGCCTGAAAGATGGATCCCTCGCGCTCCAGCTCGCGCTTCAGTTCCGCGGCGTTGGTGATGTTGCCGTTGTGCGCCACCGCGATCTGTCCCTTGTTGCAAGCCACCAGGAACGGCTGAGCGTTCAACAGCACCGTGTCGCCGGCCGTGGAATATCGCGTGTGGCCGATCGCCATATTTCCGGGGAGACTCGCGATCCGCTCGGGCGTGAAGATATCGGCGACATGCCCCATGGATTTTGAGCAGCGGATCTCGCGATGGTCGCTGGTGGCGATGCCCGCGCTCTCCTGGCCGCGGTGCTGCAAGGCATAGAGTCCCAGGTACGCCAAGTTGGACGCCTCGCTGTGCCCGTGAATGGCGAAGACGCCGCACTCTTCGCGGAATTTGTCGAATTCGTGAATTTCTACTGCTGGTGCAGCAGGCGTTCGAGTGAAGTTTCCCAAGGTTGCCTCAACTCCGTCAGGTCGCAATCCAGCAAGGTTGCCGAACCGCAATCGATTCGTAACCGCTCCTTCATCGTAACACCGATGCGCGGTGCTTCAACCGAATTCTTGCGCGCGATTTCCATAACTTTTTCCGGCTGCGACGTGGCTACCAGGATGCGCGAAGGGCCCTCGTGAAAGAGCGTGAACTGGGGGCGCGGGCCGGCCAGAATGTCGACACGCGCGCCGATTTCCGCAGGCCCGAAAGAGCTTTCACACAGTGCAACCGCAAGGCCGCCATCGCTTAAGTCGTGCGCCGCATCAGCCAGGTGGGCAGAGACAATTTCGCGGATGGCGTTGTGCACTCGCTTCTCGTACGGCATGTCGAGCTTCGGAGGCAAGCCCCAAAGCTCCTGGAGAATAACCTTAGCGTATTCGGTTCCTCCCAGGCGCTCTTCGTCCCATTCACCGAAGCCGCCTAGCAAGATGAGCGCGAGGTCGGGCTTCGGGAAGTGGATGGGTGTCGGCTGAGCGGTCTTCATCAGCCCAACGATGCCCATCACCGGCGTCGGGAAAATCGCTTCACCCAGTGTCTCGTTGTACAGGCTGACATTGCCGCCCGTGATTGGCGTTTCGAAAAACTCGCAAGCCTCGGCCATGCCTTCGATGGATTCCACCAGTTGCGCCATGATCTCGGGCCGCTCGGGATTGCCGAAGTTCAGGTTGTTAGTCGCTGCCACGGGAAGCGCGCCGGCCGTGGAAACATTGCGGCAGCATTCAGCCACAATCAGCTTGGCGCCTTCGCGAGGATCCAGCACGCTATAGCGGCCGTTGCCGTCGAGAGAAATCGCGATCGATGTGCCGGTCTCCTTGACGCGCACGATGGCGGCGTCGGCGGTGGGTCCAGCAAGGGTGCTGCTGCGGACCAGATAATCGTACTGCTCCCAAATCCAGCGCTTGGAGCAAAGATCGCCGGAGCTCACGAGCGCGATCAGATCGGCGCGAATGGCAGCGGGCGAGGAACGATCCGGAATTTCCGGCGCTTCGAGGGTCGCTACCCGCGCGGGTTTGGTATGCGGCCGATCATAGACCGGAGCTTCATCGGCGAGCGCCCGGTTCGGAATCTCGGCCACAATTTCGCCATGATCCTTCACTCGCAGGATGCCATCGGGCGTAACGTGGCCAATGGTGACCGCATCGAGTCCCCATTTGTGAAACACGGCGAATACTTCGTGCTCACGGCCCCGCTCCGCCACCAGCAGCATGCGCTCCTGCGATTCCGAGAGCATGATTTCGTAGGGTGTCATGCCGGTCTCGCGTTGCGGAACTAACTTCAAATCGATTTCGACGCCCGTGCCGGCGCGGCTTCCCATCTCGCACGTAGAGCAGGTCAACCCGGCGGCGCCCATGTCCTGGATGCCGACGATCGCGCCCGTTCGCATCGCTTCGAGGCAGGCCTCAAGCAGCAGTTTTTCCAGAAACGGATCGCCCACCTGGACGTTGGGACGCTTTTGTTTCGACTCTTCGGTGAACTCGGCGGACGCCATCGACGCGCCATGGATGCCGTCGCGGCCAGTCTTTGCGCCCACATAAATTACCGGATTGCCGACGCCTTCGGCCTTGCCGTAGAAAACTTCATCTTTGCGGAAAACGCCTAGCGCGAACGCGTTCACCAACGGATTGCCGTTGTAGCATTCCTCGAAAACGCACTCGCCGCCCACCGTGGGCACGCCGAAGCAGTTGCCATAGTGCGCGATGCCTCCCACAACGCCTTCCAGTATGCGGCGATTGCGCGGAATATCGAGCGGGCCAAAACGTATCGCATCCATCACCGCGATTGGCCGGGCGCCCATGGTGAAAATATCGCGCAGAATGCCGCCCACGCCGGTGGCAGCGCCTTGGAAGGGCTCGATGAAACTCGGATGATTGTGCGATTCGATCTTGAACGCGATCGCATAGCCATCGCCGATATCGATGATGCCGGCGTTCTCGCCCGGGCCTTGCAGCACCAGTTTGCTACGCGTCGGCAACTTCTTCAGATGAATGCGCGAGCTCTTGTAGGAACAATGCTCGCTCCACATCACGCTGAAGATGCCGAGCTCAGTGTAGGTGGGCTCGCGGCCCAGCAGCGAGACGATCTTGTCGTATTCCGGCCCGGTGAGTTGGTGGGCTTCGATGGTTTGTTGGGAAATGACTGATGACGCCATTCGTTAATGTCTTGCCGCTAGTGTGCCGCTACCAAAGCCGGCGTTATGGTTCGAGAAACCATGGACTGAAAAATCACCAGGCCGTCGCTCGATCCCATCAAAGGCTCGATGGCGTCTTCCGGATGCGGCATCAGCCCCATGACGTTGCGGCCTTCGTTCAAAATGCCGGCGATGCCACGCAGGGAGCCGTTGGGATTTTCAATATAGCGCAGCGTGACGCGATCTTCGGCCTCCAGTTGGTCGAGCGTGCGTTCGTCGGCGATGTAGCAGCCTTCGCCGTGCGCGATGGGAACCAGCAAGCGCTGGCCTTTTCGAGCGTCGGAAGTAAACGGCGAATTGGTGGTCTCAACGCGCAACGGCACGTGTTTGCAGACGAACTTGAGCCCGCGATTGCGCACCAACGCCCCCGGCAACAGCCCGCTTTCCACCAGGATCTGGAATCCGTTGCAGATGCCCAACACCAGCCCTCCGTCAGCCGCGAACTTGCGGATGCTCTGCATCACGGGCGAGAATTTCGCGATGGCGCCGCAGCGCAAATAGTCGCCATAGGAAAAGCCGCCGGGGAGGATCAACGCGTCGACGTCGCCGAGGGTGGTGGCGTCGTGCCAGATGATTTCGGTCTGCTGCCCGAGCACCTGCGAGACCGCGTACCAAGCGTCGTGATCGCGATTGCTGCCGGGAAACACGACGACGCCAAACTTCATCGGGATGCCTCCATTATATCAGGTGATCAGGCTGCTAGACTTGTCTCAATCACGTGGCGTTAACCAGTTCTACGCGCCTGGGTCCATACCAGATCATCGGACCGATCGGCGCCGGAGGGATGGGCGAGGTTTACCGCGCTCGCGACACGCGTCTCAACCGCGATGTAGCCGTGAAAGTGCTGCCCTCTGACGTTGCGCATGACGCTGCGCGCCGCCATCGATTCGAAGAAGAAGCCCGTGCCGTGGCGGCTCTGAATCATCCCAACATTCTTAGTGTTTTCGACGTCGGCGACGAGTACATGGTGACCGAAATCGTGGAGGGTGAATCGCTGCGCGAAGCCCATCTCACGCAGCGCAAGACGGTGGAAACGGTGGCGCAGATCGCCGATGGCTTGGCGGCGGCGCACGACGCGGGCATCACCCATCGGGATCTCAAACCGGACAACGTTTTGTTGACGCGCGACGGCCGGGTCAAGATCCTGGATTTCGGTCTCGCCAGAGTGAATGCTTCATCGGCCACCCAAGAGACCCGCACCATCACGGACCCTGGAACAGTGATGGGAACGCCGGGCTATATGTCACCCGAACAGGTGCGCGGGCAGGTGGTGGATCACCGGTCGGACATCTTCAGCTTGGGCATCATCCTGTACGAGCTGCTATCGGACAAACGGGCGTTCCAAGGTGAATCGTCGGCCGACATGATGACCGCCATCCTGCGTGAGGATCCGCCCGAGCTACCGGATAGCGTGCCTGGGGGGCTGCGGCAGATCGTGCACCGATGTCTGGAGAAGAAGCCGCAGGAGCGTTTCCAATCCGCGCGCGATCTGGCATTTGCTCTGCGGTCGCTGTCTGGCTCCACTGGCGTGGCGAAAATCGTAACCGAGCCCGTTTCAGGTGGGCGTTGGTTCATGCCCGCAGCCGTGGTAGTCCTAGGCGGCCTGGCAATCGTTTTCGCCTTGCTGTGGTTCACGCGTCCACACGGGCTGGATCTGTCGAGCTATCACTACACGCCGTTCGCCACCGACGCCGAACCGGAGGTCAATCCTTCGTGGTCCCCCGACGGCAAAAGCATCGCCTATTTGAAGCGTGTAGGCCTCCAGTATCAATTGATGATACGTGCCCTGGATACGCCGGTGCCGGTGCAATTGACCAAAATGCCGGAGGGCGTCTATCTGGATGTTGGGAATCGCCCGATATGGTCGCCGGACGGAAGCCGTATCTATTTTGTCGGCGCTCGTCCGGGCAGACTGTGGTCGGTGAGCGTGGCGGGCGGTGAGCCCCAGGAAGTTTTTCCTAATACGGGGGTCGCCGCGGCGGACCTCTCTAAAGACGGCAAGGCCTTCGCGCTTTGGAGGATCATCCGCCAGGAGAAAAAAACCACCGCTTCGCTCTGGATCTCCTCACCCGCGGGCGCTCCTCCGCACCAGTACCAGCCGGCGCCCTTTGCAGTCGAGGCAGGCTATACCGGAACCCTGGTAAGATTCTCTCCCGATGGCGCCCACATTGGCCTTTCGATCTTTACATCCGCCGATTCCGCCTTCTGGCTTCTTCCCTGGCCGGAGGGGCATTCGGCTCCGCGGCGACTGTTCTCAAAGAGAAATCTGCCCGATGCGCCCCGATTCGATTGGATGCCCGACTCCAGGCGCCTTCTCATGGCGATGGAGGGAGGTCTGTGGCTTGGCGATAGCCGAACAGACACGCTTGAGCGGGTGACCGCATCAGCCAGCGAAGGGGACGATACTCCCGCGGTCTCACCCGACGGGCAGCGTATAGCATTCAGCACTGGCACCTCGGACTACGACATCGTTTCAATTCCCTTGGATGGTTCGCCACCCCGGCCGATCCTGGCGACAGCTCGAAACGAATTCGCGCCCTCCTGGTCACTTTCGGGCCGGATGGCTTTTGTTACAAACCGTTCCGGTCAAGACGAAGTTTGGCTGAGAGACGCCCAAGGAGATTTCGAGCGGCCGATCGTCACACAGAGTGATTTTCCGGACGAAAAAACGCTCGCAATCCACAATGCAGCGCTTTCGCCCGACGGTGCGCGCATTGCTTATGATCGCCAAAGCAGCAAAGTCCTGGACGCTCTTTGGATTTCTCCTGCCAGCGGCGGCCGGCCTGCGTCCGTGCCGACACCGGGAAGCGTTCCCGCCGGCTTATCCTGGTCACCGGATGGGTCACTCGCGTTCACAGGCGGATCTGATGGAATGCAACTCGCCAGAGTGCAAATCGGCAGTGACAGCGGTCCGAAATTCCTTGGAGTAGCCTGCGGCGCTGCTCCAGCCTGGTCTCCAGACGGGCACTGGATCGCTTGCGGCGTTCGAGGCGAGTCGACAATCCTTTTGACCTCTCCGGACGGGAAGCAATCAAGCAAACTACCCAGCCCGGTGCGAACTAACGCCCAGCGGTTCGTGACTGTTTGGTCTCGCGACTCGTCGACGATTTATGTCGCCTCGTCCTTGAGCGATCCCGCTCGCCTGGACGCTATTGACGTGCGGACTGGCGCTACGCGAAAGATAGCCGATCTAGGATCCGGTATAGATTTCGAAATGTCGGTGAATTTCATGTTGCGTGGCAGCCTGGCGCCGGACGGAAAGAGCTTTGCGACAACGGCGGCCAAGACGGCTTCCGATATCTGGATTCTGGATGGCTTCACGCCACCGAAGCGTCGGTTGTTCGGCCGCTAAGGGTGCGATGCGATCACCAAGTCGAGCCCGGCTGCATCGGCGAACGCTTGGAAGTCCCGGTCTCGGGTCAGAAGCGGAATTCCCCGATCGATGCAAGTCTGGGCGATGAGGGCGTCTCCGAGACGAGCCTTGCGATGCCTGCCCAGCACCTTGGCTCGCAACATCCCGGCCCGCTCCCAGTAACCGTCCGTCACTTCGATCAACGGTATTTCTGAAAGCGTTGCCGCTACTGAGGAAGGAAGCTGGGGGGCGCTCAACACTTCCGTGAGTACAGCAGGCGCCATCAGCACTTGCCTGTCCTGCAGCGCTTTTTGCAGAAGCTGTAAGTCCTCGCCCCCGTCTCCCTGGAGGAAAGCAACCCAGGTGCTGCTGTCGGCCGCGATCACCGATCGTCCTTCAACTCCTGCCAGGTTAGCGAAAACTTAACTTTGCCCCGGAGTTCGAGCAGCCGATCATAGGCCTGGGACGCCGCTGCTAATTGCAAGCCGGTCCGGATGGTCTGGGTGATGCCGGCGCCGGTGGCTTGCTGGGCCTTTTCCAGAAGGTCTTCTGGAATCTCAACAGTAATCTTTCTCATGGCTGGTCCCATAACAAACCCAGCATACCATACTCAATACCAGTATTCAATATGGTATCTTGGCCCGCCCTACTTCGAACCGAACGCCCGGAACAGCTTGCCCAGCGGATCGAAGAACCGGTCCACCACCCGTTCCTTCAATGGAATGATAGCGTTATCCGTAATGGTGATGTTTTCCGGACAAACCTTGGTGCAGCATTTGGTGATGTTGCAGTAGCCGATACCGTCCTTCTGGCGCAGATCCGGCACCCGATCCTCGGTATCGATGGGATTCATCTCAAGTTGCGCGGTGTAAATCAAAAACCTCGGTCCGATGAACTCGTCGAACTTTTGATGATCGCGCAGCACGTGGCACACGTCCTGGCACAGGAAGCATTCGATGCATTTGCGGAACTCCTGTGGGCGATCGACATCCGCCTGGTCCATGCGCCAGGTCCCGTCCGGAGCATCCGGCTTACGCGGCTTGAACTTTTTGATGCCCATCTTCACTTTGTAGTTCCAGGAGACGTCAGTGACAAGATCCTTGATCAGCGGAAACGTTTTCATGGGCTGAACAGTGATGGGCTGATCGAGCGGCAGCGTGTTCAGGCGCGTCATGCACATCAGCTTGGGCATGCCGTTGATTTCGGCCGAGCACGAACCGCATTTGCCCGCTTTGCAGTTCCAGCGCACCGCGAGATCGTTGGCATGCTCGGCCTGAATATGGTGCACCGCGTCCAGCACCACCATGCCCTCGGAGATTTCTGTCGCGTAGTCGCGGAACTGGCCGCCGGACTTATCGCCGCGCCAAATTCGGAAGGTTGCCGTGCTCATGTCGTTCCCTCTACTTCATCTCTTCGATAATCTGCTTCTGCTCTTCGGTCATGGGCGGAAGAGGCTCCCGCTCAACCTGCATCGCGCCGGCGGCTCCCTTGCGGATGACGAAATTGAACGTCGCGAAGGCCGGATCCTTCTCCGGATAGTCGTCGCGGAAGTGTGCGCCCCGGCTTTCCTTGCGTTCAATACCCGCACGTGCGACAGCCTCTGAAACAGTCAACAAATGAGTCAAGTCGAGCGCGGTATGCCAGCCGGGATTGTATTCGCGATTGCCGGCGATCCCCACCTTGGCGGCGCGCTGTTTCAGTTTTGCGATACCGTCCAGAGCGCGCTCCATTTCATCTCCGCGGCGGACGATGCCAACCAGATCCTGCATCAAATCCTGCAGATCGTACTGCACTTGGAACGGGCTCTCACCCTGTCTCCCGAAGGGCTCGACTGACTGGCGCGCCACTTCATCCACCTGCGCGTTGTCAATGGAAGCAGCCGTATGATCCTTGGCGAACTTGGCCGCATACTCGCCCGCGCGCTGGCCGAAGACCAGCAGATCGGAGAGCGAATTTCCGCCCAGGCGATTGGCGCCATGCAATCCCGCCCCGCACTCTCCGGCGGCGAACAAGCCTTCCACGTCCGACATCTGGGTGTCCGGATTCACCCGCACGCCGCCCATCATATAGTGCATGGTGGGGCCGATCTCCATCGGCTCCTTCGTGATGTCCACGTCGCCGAGTTGCTTGAATTGGTGATACATGCTGGGCAGCTTCTTCTTGATGTGCTCAGCTGCATTGGGCAGCTTTTCCTTGATCCAGGCGATGTCGAGGAACACGCCGCCGTGCGGGCTGCCGCGGCCTTCGCGCACTTCTCGCACGATGCAGCGCGCCACGTGGTCGCGTGTCAGCAGCTCGGGCGGACGCCGCGCGTTCTTGTCGCCCTGTGTATAGCGCCAGCCTTCTTCGGGGTTGTCGGCGGTCGAACTCCTGTAGTTCGCTGGAATATCGTCGAACATGAAGCGCTTGCCCTGGTTGTTCAGCAGAACACCGCCTTCGCCACGCACGCCTTCAGTGACCAGAATTCCGCGCACGCTAGGCGGCCAAACCATGCCGGTGGGGTGGAACTGCACAAACTCCATGCCCAGCAGCGTGGCGCCCGCGTGATACGCCAGCGAATGGCCGTCGCCGGTGTATTCCCAACTGTTGCTGGTGATCTTGTACGCGCGGCCGATGCCGCCGGTTGCAAGCACCACGGCCTTGGCATGAAATAGCTTATAGCGGCCGCGCTCGCGGTCGTATCCGAACGCGCCCACCACGCGGCCGGCATTCACCAGCAGCGCAATGACCGTGCACTCCATGTGAAAATCGATGCCTCGATGGATGCCATGATCCTGCAATGTGCGGATCATCTCGAGGCCCGTGCGATCGCCCACGTGCGCCAGGCGCGGATAACGGTGGCCTCCGAAATTGCGCTGGAGAATCTTGCCGTCCTTGGTGCGATCGAACAGCGCACCCCAGGCTTCCAATTCGCGCACCCGCGAGGGAGCCTCTTTGGCGTGCAGTTCGGCCATGCGGGGATAGTTCAAGTACTGGCCGCCGCGCATAGTGTCGGCGAAATGCACGCGCCAGTTGTCGCGGTCGTCCACGTTGCCCATGGCGGCCGCCATGCCGCCCTCTGCCATCACGGTGTGCGCCTTGCCGAGCAGCGATTTGCTGACCACTCCCACCTTGACGCCCCCGGCCGACGCTTCCACCGCCGCCCGCAATCCCGCGCCGCCCGCGCCGATCACCAACACATCATGTTCGAAGGTTTGGTATTCCGCCGCCATCAGAGGATTCTCCAATCCGTCCAGATGCCCATGGAGCACATCCTTACGTACAGATCGGAGAAAGCGACCCAGAACAGGCTCATCCACGCAAACAACATGTGGTGGCGATTCATGCAGCTCACGCAGTCGTACATCTTCTTACGGACCGGCCGGCGTGAGAGGACGTCGAAGATCCCGCCCGTCAAGTGGCGGAGCGAATGGCAGCTCAGCGTGTAGCTGCCCAGCAGGATCAGATTGACCGACAGCACCAGCGTACCCACGCCGATGCCGAACTTGCCGTCGAACCACATGGCTTTCCACGCGTCGTGCGCCAATAGCACGAGGAACGCGAGCGCGATGTAGAGGAAGTAGCGATGGATGTTTTGAATGATTAACGGGAAGTAGCGCTCGCCCAGATACGTCTTGCGAGGCTCACCGACGGTGCAATTGAGCGGATCGGCCCAGAAGGCTTTGTAGTAGGCGCCGCGATAGTAGTAACAAGTGATGCGGAAGCCGCCCGGCATCCATAAAACCAGCATCGCCACCGTGACGAAACCCGGCATCCAGGCAGGCATAGTTCCAAACCAGGACTCCTCGCCCGGATGGCCGAAGATCAGCGGCGAGTACATGGGCGAAAGATACCCGCCATAGCTGTAATGGTTGCCCTGAAAGGCGGCCCAACCGGAATACGCCAGGAAGCCGGCCAAGCCCAGAAAAGTGAGGAGCGGATAAAGCCACCACGCGTCGCGCCTGGCTGTCTGTCCGAAGCGGCCACGCTCTACGGGAACGTCGATTGAAGACATGGAATCCTCACGCTAACGAAACAGAAGCAGCGAAGTCAAGAGTCTGCAAGGGTATAGGATGAAGAGATAGGGTGGCGAAAAAGAAAAAGCCCAAGGCGCTACGATATCCCGACCGAAATCCGCCGCTTGGCGCGCGAGCGTGTTGGCCCGGTACCGTCGCCCAAGCTCATCGTTCCCAAGAAGCAACGCAAGAAACCCAAGCACAAACGGCCGCCGGGCGAAGATTGAATCAGTTACCCTGCGGGCCCTGTAACATGGCCTGCACCATTTTTATGATCAGGGTCAATATCCAGGCCGGCATAATCGCAAAGAACGCTTTACTCTTGGATGATTTGCCCAAATAGGCCAAGGCGATCGTAAGCACAACGAGATACCAAATCTCAAAAATCGAGAAAAAATTCACAAGCCCGTACAATGCGCCATGAATGTTCTGCAGAAAGATGTCGAGCCCGAACGGGGGCGTGAGTTGCTCCTGCGAAGTGATTTCGTCGCCCTTGGCGCGGATGACGATGTACGTTGCAATGGTCTGTAACGCCTGAATCAACTGGCAGGCCGCCATAAGCGCGAAAATGTTGCGGAACTTGGTGCGAAGTCCCGCCATGGAGGCCATCGCGCTCACCAGCCAGGCAAACAGCAGCAGGAACAGGATGACAAGCACAGGGCTGGCCATTGGAAGGAATTGGTAGATCTTGTGCGCGACGTCGGCCGCCCGCTGGGCCTGCTCAGCCGGGTGTTCTGCTCCCTGATCTGCTGGTTGATGGCCAAATCCACTACGGACAGGGTGTAGGGAAGCATGAGGTAGCCGAACACCACATAGATGATGATCAGCGTGATCACCGGCCAGAGCCACGAAAGAGGCGCCGGAACGCGCTTGGCCAATCCGGCCGGGTCCACAAAAGCGTTGAACATCCCTATGAAGCCGTCGCCCACGCTCAGCCTCTGTTCTTGCTTCGGTTCTGGAATGACTACTTTCTGTTCTTCCACGCCTCACCTCCATCACGAACCTGAGCTTCCAGAAGATTATACCTTTTGGTGTATGCTGTGAGTTCCCGCTTTTTATTGCAAAAAGCCCGGAGGGAAAAATGAGACTGTTTTCGATCACCGCTGCAATTCTGACCTTCGCGGCGCTCGGCTTATCCCAGAATGCCCCGCCCGCGCCCGCCCCTCCCACCGATCCCCGCGTATCGAACAGCCACATCCATCTGTTCACCAAGGACCCAGACGTCCAGCGCCACTTCTGGGTGGATATCATGGGCGCCACCGCCAACAAGATGGGGCCGGATCGCGACGGGTACACGCTGCCCAAGGTCCTGGTGATCGTCGATAAGGGCAACCCGACGGCCGGCACCGAAGGCTCCATCGTCAATCACGTTGGATTCCGTGTAAAAGACATGAAGGATATCCTGGCGAAGGTCGAGGCCCAGCACTTCACTATTCAAGTGGTGAATCCCAATAAAGACAACCCGACCCAGGCCTTTTTCCTCGGTCCCGACGACATTCGTATCGAATTGCTGGCAGGCCCTAACCTCACCACAGTTTCTGAAAACCATCAGGTCCACTTCTTTACTCCCGATATCGACGCCATGCAGAAGTGGTACGTCACCAATTTCGGCGCCGGCGCGCAAGGTTTCGGCAAGGTGAAGCTGGGCAACCTCGATGGCGTCACCCTGATCTTCAGCCCGGTTGATACCCCGGTCACGGGAACCAAAGGCCGGGCGCTGGATCACATCGGCTTCGAGATTAAAGGCCTGGAAGGCTTTTGCAAGACCCTGGAGGCGAATGGCGTGAAGCTGGACACGCCCTACCGCAAGGTTCCACAAATGGGTTTTGCGGTCGCGTTCCTGACCGATCCTTGGGGTACTCGCATCGAACTCACCGAACGATCTGCGGCAGCAACAGGCGCGGCGCCCCCGTCCGCGCAAAAGTAGGCCTTGACGTCCCAATCACCACAGCCAGAACCCGAGGCGGACGATCCTGTACCGGAGTCAGGTCCGCGGCGGGGACGAAAGTTCTATTTAGCCCTGGCCTGCTATGCCGCCATCGCATTGCTCGCGGCCGCGACACTGGACGGCAAGTTCCTGTGGGTGGTTTGGATCCTCCTCGCAGGGCTCGCCGTGAAGACATATATCGCCACATTGCAAAAGCCCTAGTTCTCATTACTACCCCCACTGATGCTGTCTCTGAAAACCGCCGATAAACGGCAGACAGGCATCTCGAGTCTCGTTCCATTTTGAAACGCGAATGCCATTTCGGCATTCACGGATAGCCAGTACGTTCCAGAACGAACAGGCGATTGCCGCGCCGAACCTTAGTACCTGGGATTCATTCCGCTCCGACAAAACCGCGGCGAAGGTTGCATGTCGTTGAGTCACACGACTTAGGCGCGTAAGGTCCCTAGAAGACACCTCGACAGAACGCAGGAATTTCCCTTAGTCCATCTATGGCGACAGGCTTGCACTTAGAGGAGCGTCAAGCCAAGTACGCCGATACCAAAAAACTAAGGCAAAAAAGGGACGCTGAATGAACACCAAGACTGCTCGAAGCAAGTCAAACCACAAAGATCCAAACCGTGAGAATCCAAGCCACCAGAATTCAATCGGCAAGAGTTTCCTCAACCAGAGTTTCTTCACCTAGAGTTTCGTCCACCCGAGTTTCTTCACCCGGAGTTTCTGCAAGCAAGCTACAAGCGGCCAAAACCGCGCGCCGCGATCGCATCGTGCTGGAGCACCTGCCGCTGGTGAAGGCCATCGCCATCCGGGTGCACGAAAACCTCCCGGTACATGTGGACCTGGATGATCTGGTTCACGCTGGAGTGCTTGGTCTGTTCGACGCCGCCGGCAAGTTCAATCCCGGAGAAACAGGTGGCCTTTTCCAGCTACGCCAAACATCGCATCAAGGGCGCGATCCTGGATAGCCTGCGCCAGCTCGATTGGGCCTCGCGCGATCTGCGCCGCCGCCACAAACAAGTGGAAGCCGCCACGCGTGAGCTAGCGGCCACGCTGCAGCGCACGCCTACCGAATCCGAAGTCGCGCAGAAGCTGGGTATCGAGGTGGAACGCTGGCGCCAGATGATGGTGGACCTGAGAAGCGTCGGCCTGATCTCGGCCTCCTCGCGCACTGCCGAGCACGACGATCTGCCCGCTCCCGATTTCCCCAGCAAACCTGAAACGCAGCCCGATAACATGTGCTCGCGCGAGCAGATGCGGTCATGTCTGGGAGTCGCCATGAAGACGCTTCCGGAGCGGTATCAAAAGGTCGTGTTCCTGTACTACACCAACGAAATGACCATGAAGGAAATCGGCGGGATCCTGGGAATCAACGAAAGCCGCGTGTCGCAGATCCACAAGTCCGCGCTCGAGAAGATGCAGGTGGTCCTGCAAGCCAACGGGATCGACTCCGTCCGCGCTTTCTGACCGGCGTCACCGCCGCTTGGCCTTGATGCGGATCGGCGTTCCTTCAAACCCGAACCGCTTGCGTAGCTGATTGATGATGAATCGCTCGCTCGAAAAGTGCAGATCCTTGGCCTTGTCGGTGAACACTACAAACGTCGGAGGCCGCACGGATCCCTGAGTCATGTAGTAGATCTTCATGTTGCGATCGAACTCCAGGGTCGATACGAAGCGGTTCAGATTCGCCCGTGGACACGCGCTTCGAAGCCGCCTCGTAGGCGTCGCTAATCATCCGAAATAGGCCCGGCACGCCCGCACCGGTCTTGGCCGAAACAAACGCAATGGGCGCGTACGCCATAAACTTCAGTTCGTCGCGAATCTCTTCGGTAAAGTTGCGCTTACCTTTGTTGCCGGCCGCGTCCCACTTGTTGACGCAGAGGATCACCGCACGGCCTTCTTCGTCCGCATAGCCCGCGATGGTGGCGTCCAGCGCCTGCAATTTTTCCGTCGCGTCCAGTACCAGCAACACGACATTGGCCATGCGGATATGGCGGCGCGCCATCACCACGCTCATCTTTTCGGCCATCAGCTTGGTTTTGCCCTTGCGCCGGATGCCTGCCGTGTCGACGAACACGTACTCCACGCCGGCGTGCGTCAGGCTCTGATCCACGGCATCCCGCGTGGTCCCAGCCACAGCCGAGACAATCGACCGTTCTTCGCCCACCAGCGTATTCAGCAGCGTTGATTTGCCGACGTTCGGCCGTCCGATGATCGCGACTTTGATGGGCCGCTTCTCGGGCTGCGGCTCGGGCTCGCGCGCATCCACTGGGAACGCGGCCGTAACATGCTCCAGCAGATCGTCGAACCCGATACGATGCTCGGCGGAAATCGGAAACAGATCCTTGAAGCCGAGCGAGTGAAATTCGTGCGCCAGCCCCTCGCGCACCGTCGAGTCGATCTTGTTTACAGCCAGCGTCACTGGCTTGCCGATCTTCCGCAGCACCTTCGCCAGGTCCCGATCGGCTCCCGTAATCTCCGTCCGCCCGTCGATGAGGAAAATGATCTGCGCCGCCCGGTCCAGCGCCACCCGCGCCTGCTTCAGAATCTCGCTCGGGATCATCTCGGCGTCATTTGGGATGATTCCACCGGTGTCGATCAGCACGAAAGGCCGCCCCAGGTAGGTAGCCTCACCATGGATGCGATCGCGCGTGATGCCCGGCTCGTCGCCGACGATGGAGCGCCGCTGCCCGATGATCGCGTTGAAAAGAGTGGACTTACCGACGTTCGGTCGGCCGACGATCACCACCACGGGCAGCGTAGTTTCGATTAAAGTGTCCGGGCGTGCGACCATAGATGTATCCGAATGCAACCAGAAGTCCTAACTGTACCCTCCGATCATAGCGAAGCCAGCCAGCACAACCGGCTTACGCGAAATATCGCCATCATTGCGCACGTCGATCACGGCAAGACCACGCTAGTGGACGCCATGCTGAATCAGAGCGGACTTTTCCGCGCAAACGAGCAACACGTCGAGCGCATGATGGACTCCAATGAGCTGGAACGCGAGCGCGGCATCACCATTCTGGCGAAGACTACCGGCGTGCGCTATCACGGCATCAAGATCAACATTGTCGATACGCCGGGTCACAGCGACTTCGGCGGCGAAGTGGAGCGCGCGTTGAAGATCGTCGACGGCGTGATGCTGCTGGTGGACGCCAGCGAAGGCCCGCTCCCGCAGACTCGCTACGTGCTCATGAAGGCGCTCGAAGCCAAGCTTCCCGCCGATTCTCGTGATCAACAAGATCGACCGGCCGGACGCCCGTATCCCGGAAGTCTTGAATGAAATCTACGACCTGTTTATCGATCTCGATGCTGAGGAAGATCAACTCGACTTCCCGGTGATCTACACCAACGCGAAAGCCGGCATCGCAAAGATGTCGATGGAAGATCAATCGAACGACCTGCGTCCACTCTTCGAGACCATTCTGAAGCACATTCCGCAGCCGGCCGGCGATCCCGATGCCGCGCTCCAGCTTTTAGTCGCGAATCTCGACTACAGCGATTACCTTGGCCGCCTGGCTATTGGCCGCGTATTTTCCGGCATTTTGCGATACGGCGATGAAGTGGCAATCGCCAAGCTGGATGGTTCTTTCCAGAAAACGCGCATCACCAAGCTGTATTCTTTCGAGGGCTTGAAGCGCGTGGATGAGACCATCGGATATCCGGGCGATGTTCTGGCGATTGCCGGCGTCGAAGGCATCACCATCGGCGAAACCGTCACCAGCGTCGAAAATCCGAGTCCGCTGCCGCACATCCAGATCGACGAGCCGACCATTGCGATGACGTTCACCATCAATACGTCGCCGTTCGCGGGCCGCGAAGGTCAATTCGTCACGTCGCGCAATCTGCGGGACAGGCTCGACAAAGAGCTATTGACCAACGTTTCGATTCGAGTGGAAGAAGCCGGCGGGCCGGACGCTTTCAAAGTGATGGGACGCGGAGAACTGCAGCTCGCCATCATCATCGAGATGATGCGCCGCGAAGGCTTTGAGCTGATGGTTGGTAAGCCGGAGATCCTGACCAAGACCATCAAAGACAAGGTGCATGAGCCGCTCGAATTGCTCGTCATCGATTGTCCGGAGACCTATATCGGCGTGGTAATCGAGAAGCTGGGCCAGCGCAAGGGGAAGATGATCAAGATGGTGAACCACGGCTCGGGCCGCGTGCGCCTGGAGTTTCACGTGCCGTCGCGCGGTCTGATCGGGCTGCGCAGCGAGATGATGACCGACACCCGAGGCACAGCCATCATGAACACGCTATTCCATAGCTACATCGAATGGCAGGGAGACATTCCATCGCGGCCTACCGGATCGCTGGTGGCGGACCGGGCGGGGAAGACCACCGGCAATGCGATCTTCAACCTGCAGGAGCGCGGCGAAATTTTCGTCAGCCCCGGCACCGAGGTTTATGAAGGCATGATCGTAGGCGAAAACGCGCGCGACGCCGACTTGAACGTCAACATCGTTAAGGAAAAGAAGCTGACCAACATGCGTGCGTCCACTTCCGATGAAGCCATTCGCCTGGTGCCGCCACGTCTTCTGAATCTGGAGCAGGCTATCGAGTTCATTCGCGACGACGAGTTCGTGGAAGTGACGCCGCAGTCCATTCGCCTGCGCAAGAAGATCCTGAAAGCCAACCAACGCTAAATCCGCGGTATGGCGGACCGAATATGGTGCTAAAATGAGCACCATGCGCGCCTCGGACGTCAAGCCCATTACTTACATGAAGACTCACTCCGCTGAGCTCATCGCGGATGTGAACAAAAGGCGGAGTCCCGTCGTGATCACCCAGAACGGCCAGCCTCGGGCAGTCGTCGTGGATATCGAAACTTATGAACGGACCCAAGATGCGCTCATGTTGCTCAAGCTGATTGCCCAATCCGAAGAAGATCTGAGAAAGGGGAGGTGGCTATCTCAATCGCAGATGGAAGCTGAACTACGAAAGAGGCTGGGTGATTGAAACGCCTGCCAGTTCGATGGGCTCAAGCCGCTTCGCTCGACGTGATCGAAATTGTTGAATTCATCAAGCAGGATCGACCCCATGCTGCGCGAAAGCTTGGCCACAGCTTTTTAACCGGAGCTTCTCGTCTGCGCCGAAATCCTCGCCAAGGAAAAGTCGTGCCGGAACTACTCGACAAAGGCGCCGCAGACTACAGGCAGCTGGTTGTCTCTCCGTATCGTCTGATCTATGCCATACGAACTGAGTTCATCGATGTTGTCGCCGTGATCGATGGCAGGCGCGATATCCAGGCCGCGATTTTTCAGCGTCTCATGCGTTAACGAATTAGCTCACCCCAGCTTCGTCTTAAGCAACTCATTCACCGCCGCCGGATTCGCCTGCCCCTTGCTCAGCTTCATTACCTGCCCCACCAGATAGCCGATCACGCCGGTCTTCCCGGCCTTATATTGTTCCACTTGTTTTGCACTCGCGGCTATCACTTCGTCCACGATCTTCTCCAACGCGCCCGTATCGCTGATCTGGCGCAGCCCTTCGCGATCGATAATCGCATCCGGCGATTCACCGGTCTCGTACATCTTCTCCAAGATATGCTTGGCCATCTTGCCGCTGATCTCGCCCTCCTTGATCTTGCGTTCGCCCAGCGTGCCGGTCCCCTCCGGCGTGATTCGGTCCAGAGCATCCGGCATCGCCATCAGCCCACTCGTCACAAAGTTGGCGGTCGCGACGAAATCACCTGAGATCGCGGCGGCTTTTTCATAATGTTCGCTCCACAGCCGCGAGGCTGTCACCACCTGCACCTGGTAATCGCTGAGTCCCTTTGCTAGGAACTCTTCGCGCTTTTCCGCAGGCAACTTTGGCACGGTCGCCCGAATTTCCTCCAGCCAAGCCTCGCTCACGCGTAGCGGCACCAGATCCGGCTCTGGGAAATAGCGGTAATCGTGCGCGTGTTCCTTGCTGCGCATGCCCACGGTCTCACCGGTCGCGACGTTATAGAGCCGCGACTCCTGCTCGATGCGCCCGCCGCCCTCCACCACCGCCACCTGCCGCGCGATCTCATAATCCATCGCCATCTTCGCGAAGCGGAAAGAATTCAGATTCTTCACCTCAACCTTGGTGCCGAACTTCTCCGCGCCCTTCAAGCGCACCGAGACATTCGCGTCGCAGCGCAGTTGGCCCTTCTCCATGTCGCACTCGGAAACGCCCACATACTGCAGGATCTGCTTCAGCTCGATCAGATAGGCGTAAGCCTCGTCCGACGACCGAATATCCGGCTCGCTCACGATCTCGATCAGCGGCGTCCCGCTGCGATTCAAATCGACGTAGGTGTAACGGTCGGAATCCTTGAAGCCGTCGTGAATGCTCTTACCCGCGTCGTCTTCCAGATGAATGCGCGTGATGCCGATACGCTTCTTCGCGCCCTCCGCATCGACTTCCACCCAGCCGTGCTTCCGCCAGCGGCTGATCATATTGCGAGATCTGATAACCCTTGGGCAGGTCCGGATAAAAATAATTCTTGCGCGCGAATCGCGAGAAAGCATTCACCCGGCAATGAGTCGCGAGCCCCGCCTGAATCGCCATTTCCACCGCGCGCCGGTTCAACATGGGCAGCGCGCCCGGCAGCCCCAGACACACCGGACATACGTTCGAATTCGGCGGCGCGCCAAACCCGGTCGGGCAGCCGCAGAAAATCTTCGTGCGCGTATTGAGCTGGACGTGCACCTCGAGCCCGATTACCGGCTCGTACTTGCCGATCTCTTCCGGCGTAGCCAGCTTTTGACGCAAAGACGGAGCCTGCGCGCTCGACGACATTCTTCATTATAGGAACATAGGAACACTTGCCCTGTGGTGGCTCAGTCCACTCAGATACGAGTCAGCTTCGTCCCGTATGGCGGTACATAGCCCCGCCTCAGCGTGGCTTTGGGGGGCGCACTAAGCAAAAACACCGTTTTGCCAACGCCGCTGGCTCGCTGGGTTCGCTGCCGACATATACTCTCCCGTCTAGCTGTGATGGCGACCACGAGGGCATTCCGATCGTCGGCTTCCCGCGTCTCCACTGCATGACCAGCAACCGGCATATCTACGGAGACCCCTTTCTTTATCGCAGGCATCTGGGCGCCAATCCCAACGACTAGGATGGTCCCGACTAGACGCACTTTCGTTGCTGGTTTCATATCTTCGACTCCTTTCGATGCTTCCGCTATTGCTTTTGATTCGATAGCGAAGCCGTGCCGAGCAGCCCGCCCAATCCCATCGTCTCCACTGCGCTCGACGGCACAATCACCATGGAGCCCTTCTCCTTGATCGCCTCGTACAGCATATTCATCGCGCGCAGATGCAGCGCCACTGGATTGTTGATGTAGACCGCTGAGGCCTCCGCGAACTTCGCGGAGATATCGGTCTCCGCCGTGCCCAGGATAATGCGGGCCTGCCGTTCGCGCTCGGCTTGGGCCTGCCGCGACATTGCGTCTTCGAGAGCTTGTGGGATGTGCACGTCGCGGATCTCCACCGATTGCACAGTGATGCCCCATGGATTCGTTTTTTCGTCCAGAATGCGCTGCAGCTCGCGCCCCAGCGTCTCGCGCTCCGTGATCATTTGCGCCAGATCGTGCCGCCCGATGGATTCGCGCAATGCCGTCTGCGCACTCATCATAATGGCATCGCTGAAATTCGCCACCTCCAAGATCGACTTCTCGGCGTTCCACACCAGCCAGAACACGATGGCGTCCACGTTCACCGGCACCGTATCGCGCGTCAGCGCCGATTCCGCGCTTACTTCCACCACTCGAACCCGCTGGTCTACATACAGACTGATCTCGTCTATCACGGGAACAATCAAGAAGATCCCCGGGCCACGCAGTCCGATGTAGCGGCCCAATCGAAGCACCGCCGCCCTCTCCCATTGCTCGGCTACCCGAATGGCGAACAGGAAATAGATGCCGATCGCGACGCCTATCAGCACCGGCGCGGGATTCTTGTAGTAGATGGTGGGCGCTAGACCCAGGACGAAGCAAATCAGGAACACAGCCCTTCCGACGGCGCTGATTTGAACTCTTCGCAGCGTTGACTTCGATGAGCGTGCAATCGTTAACGGCCCCATGTCAGATTCTCCTCTCAGACTCGTTCTGTAGTTCGGTTAATTGCTCGATGATTTCCGGCAGCGTGATTCCTTCCGCTCCGGCCCGCGACAGTAATTCGCCGCACAATTGCCCGATGCGGCGCCGGCGTTCCAGCTCGTCCCGGGGCGGCTTCTTGTCGGTCAGGAATGTGCCGGTGCCCTGCTGCGTTGACAGCACTTCGCGGATTTCCAGCTCCCGATAAGCGCGAACCACTGTATTGGGATTAATCGCCAGATCGACCGCAAGCTGGCGCACAGTAGGAAGTTGATCGCCCGCCCGCAGCTTGCCGGCCGCGATGCCGCCTAGCACCTGGTCGATGATCTGGCGGTACACCGGAACGCCGCTACGCTGATCGAGCACGAACTGGAACCGCCGGTCGGATTGGATTGCCACAGCCAAATCATAGTGTATTAGTCAACTAGTACATTGTCAAGAGGATTAAAAGGGCTAAGTGAAATTCCAGGTAAACTTCTGAGTCGGAATGACGTTTAATAGTTATAGCCTCATGAAAACTGGCGGTACTTTCCTGGCCACGGCCCTCTGCGGCGTTCTTCTCGCCATCTCTGCCACCGCCAACGGTAAAACGCGCAAGCCTCCCGACGACGCCAAACAATTTCAAAAAAAGCTTTCCAAAGACGACCAGATCCTGCACGCGCTGGATCGCCTGACTTTCGGTCCGCGGCCCGGCGATGTCGAACGAGTGAAACGGATCGGCTTGAAAAAGTGGCTGGATCAGCAGCTTCATCCCGAACGCCTAGCCGAGAATCCTGTGCTCGAAGCCCAGCTCCAGGTGTTGGAATCGTTGCACATGACGCCGCTCGAAACGCTGCAGCATTATCCTACACAGCAAATGATCCGAGCCATCGCGAATGGCAAGCAGCCGATGCCCGACGATCTGTTGCTGCGCGCCAGCATCGAACGGCTGATCACTCGGTACAAAGTGAAGCAGGCGGAGGCGGCCGGGTTGGACGCTCCTGCACCGGACGCGAACGCTGACTTGGAGCCGGTGCGGGCGCTGGATGAAGTCCTCAGCCCGGCGGAACTCGCAACGGCGCGCGGAAATAATGGGGAGAAGAAGCGCGAGCTGCTGGAGTCCATGCCGCCGGAGCGGATTGAGGACATGCTAATCGCGATGAACCAGGGTCAGCGAACGAAGCTTTTTGGCCCCGCGCCCAGTTGGATCCGCCGCGAGATCATGCTGCTGAACGGTCCACAGCAGGTGGTGGCCTACGATCTTCTCGATTCGAAGATGCTGCGAGCCGTCGAGAGCACGCAGCAACTTGCAGAGGAACTGGACGACTTCTGGTTCAACCACTTCAATGTCTACTATGACAAGGGCTCCGACCGGTTCCTGATCCCGCAGTACGAACGCGAAGCGATCCGCCCGCATGTGCTCGGCCAGTTCCGCGACCTGTTGGAAGCCACGGCCAAGAGCCCCGCCATGCTTTACTTCCTGGATAATTTCGAGTCGGTGCGCCCCGACATCGACGCAAACAACAAAAAACGAAAAGTAAAGCGCGGCTTGAATGAGAACTACGGCCGCGAGCTGATGGAGCTGCACACGCTAGGCGTGAACGGCGGCTACACCCAGAAAGATGTCACGGAAGTGGCGCGCTGCTTCACCGGCTGGACCATCAAAGACCCCAAGCACGACGGTGGCTTCCTGTACGACGACAAACTGCATGACAAGGGCGAGAAGATCGTACTGGGTAACGTGATCGCGGCCGGCGGCGGCATCGACGACGGCGAACAAGTGCTGGATATTCTGGCGCGGCATCCCGCCACGGCGCACTTCATTTCCAAGGAGCTGGCGCAACACTTTGTAGCGGACAATCCGCCGGAAGCGTTGGTAAACAAAATGGCGCAAACCTTCTTGTCGACCAACGGCAGCATTCGTGAGGTGATGAAAACGATGCTGAACTCGAAGGAATTTTGGTCCCAAGGCGCGTATCGAGCCAAACTGAAATCGCCCTTCGAGATGGTGGCAAGCTCGGCGCGCGCGCTGGATGCGCATGTCATCGACGGCTGGGGGCTCGCGAATCAAGTGGGGAAGCTCGGCGAGCCGCTCTATCGCAAACTTGAGCCCACCGGCTATTCCAACCTGAGCTCGGAATGGGTGAACTCAGCGGCGCTGCTGGGACGGATGAACTTTGCGTTTCAGCTCGCGCAAAACCATGTGGAAAGCGTTAAAGTGGACGTGTCGCGATTTGGAAACGATCCCAGCGCAGTGGCGAAGATCCTGATGTTCCGCGCGATGTCGCCGGAAACGCGGGCGGCCATTAACAAAGCTTTGGAAGACAAAAAGCAAAAGAGTCCCGCGATGGTCGCCGCATTGGTGATCGGGTCGCCGGATTTCCAAAAGAGGTAGCACAGATGAACCGAAGAGTTTTCCTGAAAGGTTCGGCGCTGGCGATGTTCGGCGTCGGCGCCATGCCGGCCTGGCTATCGCGCTCATGCTATGCCGCCGACAGCTCCAGCGAGGGCCGCAAGAAAATCCTGGTAGCCATCTTTCAACGCGGCGCGGTGGACGGATTGAACATGGTGGTTCCGTTTGGAGAGCCGCGCTATTACGAGCTGCGCCCATCCATCGGGATCCCCAAACCGGATGGCACACCCAACTCGGCCATCGATCTGAATGGATTTTTCGGGCTGCATCCGGCGCTCGGGCCGCTCAAGCCGATGTTCGACGCACAGCATCTGGCCATCGTGGACGCGGTGGGTTCCCCCGATCCCACGCGCTCGCATTTCGACGCGCAGGATTACATGGAGTCGGGCACGCCAGGGTACAAAGGCGCTGCCGACGGCTGGCTGAATCGGGCGCTCCCGGTACACTCCGGCCCGGCGTCTCCCTTGCGCGCGGTTAGTCTTGGCGATAGTCTCGCGCGTACGCTGCGGGGGCACAATGACGCGGTCGCGGTGCGCAGCCTGAACGATTTTCAGGTACACGATGCCAGCGGAGCCGCCACCTTCGCGAGCATGTATGAAAACTCGCGCGACAAGCTGCTGAACGGCACCGGCCAAGAAACATTCAACGCCGTCAAGATCATGCAGTCCATCCAAAAGCAGAAGTACGTGCCCGCCAACGGCGCGACTTATGCCACCAGCGGCTTCGGCAAGAGCTTGCAACAGATCGCCCAATTGATCAAGGCCAACGTCGGCGTTGAAGTGGCGTTTGCCGACATCGGCGGCTGGGACACGCATGTGAACGAAACGGGCGGGCAGCCCACCAACGGCCAGTTGGCCAACAATCTGGGTCAATTTGGACAGGCGCTGGCCGCCTTCTATCAGGATTTAGGCGACCGCATGGAAGACGTCACGCTGGTCACCATGTCCGAATTCGGCCGCACCGTCAAGGAAAACGGCGATCGCGGAACCGACCACGGCCACGCCAATGTGATGTTCGTCATGGGTGGCGATGTCCGCGGCGGCAAGATTTACGGCGATTGGCCGGGTTTACAGGAGGAACAGCTCTACGACGGCCGCGATCTGGCGCTCACCACCGATTTCCGCGACGTCCTGGGAGAGCTGGTCGCCAAACACGTGGGCAATCCTAACTTGAAATCGGTCTTTCCTGGTTACGAGAACCCGAAGTTTCGCGGCCTGCTGGTCTAAACGCTCAGATAAACAAATCGCGCGATGAACAAAATCGTCAGCGCGTACACCAGCCAGCTCACACTGCGGAACTCGCCGCGCGCGATCTTCAGCAGCGTGTAAGCCGTGAATCCGAACGCCAATCCATTCGCGATGCTGAAGGTGAGCGGGATAGTGACGATGATCAGAAAAGCCGAGATCGCGACCACCGGGTTCGACCACGGAATCTCGGCCGCATGCGCCATCATCAGCGACCCAACCACGATCAGCGCTGGCGCCGTCGCCGCGTTCGGAATAGCTCCGGCCACTGGCGCGATGAACAGCGCGATGAAAAACAGCAGCCCCGTCACGATGGCGGTCACTCCCGTGCGACCACCCGCCACCACGCCCGCCGCGCTCTCGATATAGCTGGTGACGGTAGAGGTGCCGGCCAGCGATCCCGCGATGGTGGCAGCCGCATCGGCATAGAGAATGCGGTTGATCCTCGGAATCTGGTGCATTTCGTCGAACAGCCGCGCTTGCTTGCCGACTGCGACCAGCGTGCCAATGTTGTCAAACAGGTCGACGAACAAAAACACGAAGACAATTTCGGCTAATCCAATGCCCAGCGCTCCCCGAATATCCAAATGCAATGCCGTGGCGGTGATGTCTTGAAACGAATATGGCTGCGGCTGCCAATGCACCAGGCCGACGATCGCGCCCAGCACCGTGGTGCCGAGCATCCCGATCAGAATCGCGCCGCGCACCCGGCGGGCCAGCAGCGCAGCGATCAAAAGCAATCCCACGAGCGCCAGCAGCGTTTCCGGCTTGCGCAGATTGCCCATGGTCACCAGAGTCGACGGACTGGCCACGATGATCCCCGCGTTGCGCAGGCCGATCAACGCGATGAACAGGCCAATGCCGACCGCAACCGCGGCATACAGCTCGAACGGAATGGCCGAGACGATCATCCGCCGCACGCCCACGGCAGTGAGAAGCACGAACGCCACGCCCGACAGGAAAACTGCGCCGAGCGCGGTCTGCCACGGCACGCCCATCCCTTTCACCACCGAGTAGGTGAAGTACGCATTCAGGCCCATGCCCGGCGCCAACGCGATGGGATAGCGCGCAAACACGCCCATCAGCAGGCTGCCAAACGCGGCGCACGCGCAGGTTGCGGCGATCACGGCGGTGAGCGGCATCCCGGTCTCGTGCAGGATCGCCGGATTCACGAAGATGATGTACGCCATGGTGACGAACGTCGTGCACCCAGCCAGTATCTCGGTACGCCAGTTGGCGCCGAGCTCGCGAAATTCGAAGTAGCGTTCCAGGCGTGCTTTCACAGGATCACCAATTCTAGCGCGCGCGATACACTGGAGTCGTGCTGATCGTCATGCGGGCCCACGCCACCGAGCAGGACATCGCTCAGGTTTGCGCCAGAATTCAAAGCCTCGGGTTTCGCGCCCACGTGATGCCCGGCGCGGAGCGAACCGCCGTCGGCATTACGGGCAATCACGGCCCTGTGCCGGCGGAAGAATTCGAAGGCCTCCCGGGAGTGGCGGAAGCCATTCCGGTTTCGAAACCCTATAAGCTAGTGAGCCGCGAGGTGAAGCCCGACAACACGATAGTGAGCGTGGCCGGTGTACTGGTGGGCGGTGCGGAATTGGCGCTGTGCGCGGGTCCGTGCGCGGTGGAAAGTCAGGAACAGATTCTGGAATCGGCCCGCGCGGTGAAAGCCGCCGGCGGTCACCTCCTGCGCGGCGGTGCTTACAAACCGCGGACATCCCCCTATGCGTTCCAGGGACTGGGCGAAGAAGGATTGCGCTATCTGGCGGCTGCCCGCGAGGCGACAGGACTCGGCATCGTCACCGAGGCCATCGACGTCGAGACCTTCGATCTGGTGGAAGAATACGCCGACTGCATCCAGATCGGCGCGCGCAACATGCAGAACTTCTCACTGTTGCGGCGAGCCGGACGGGCCCGCAAGCCGATCCTGCTGAAGCGCGGAATGTCGTCTACGCTGGAAGAATTTCTGATGGCCGCCGAATATATTCTTTCGGAAGGTAATTATCAGGTGATTCTATGCGAGCGCGGCGTCAGGACCTTTGCCGATCATACGCGCAACACCCTCGACCTGAGCGTGGTCCCTGCCGTGCAGCGTCTGAGCCATTTACCGATCATCGTGGATCCGAGCCACGGCACCGGCAAGCGCGATAAAGTTCATCCCATGGCGTTGGCGGCGGTAGCGGCGGGCGCTTCCGGACTCATTGTAGAGGTTCATCCGAACCCCGACCGCGCGCTTTCGGACGGGTATCAGTCGCTGTACCCGGATCAGTTCCGCGAGCTCGCCGACGAATGTCGCGCGATCGCCGACTTGCTGAGTAAACGAAGACTAGTCGCTGTTTGACGACTTGTCGCTGCTCGCGGCGGGCTTCGATTCGCTTTTCGTGGCTGTATCGGTTGACTTGCTCGAGTCGTTTTTGCCGGCAGACTCATTCTTGCCGGAGGCGTCGGACTTGCCGGCTTTTTCGCCGTCGCCCTTACCCGATTCGCCCTTGCCCTCGCCTTTGCCCGATTCAGCCTTGGGCGGTCCGCTGACGTTGCCTTTCGCATAATCCGTCACGTACCAGCCGGTGCCTTTGAACTGGAAAGCCGGCGCGGACATCAGCCGATGCACGTGTCCGGCGCATTTTTCATGAACCGTCAGCGGCTCATCGGCAAACTTCTGGATTACTTCGAAGGTTTCGCCGCAGCCCTCGCATTTATATTCGTAGATGGGCAACGGTCAAACTCTACTTTTGGTCGGGACGCGGCACGTTGAGCGGCGTTAGCGCCGGCCCGGGTTCCTTCTTGGAATCGCCCGTGCCGTTCGAGACCACTTCGTTCTTGCCGTGCATGACCACGTCAATCGCCTTCTTGAGCAAAAGATCCTCATTTGAAGTCGGTTGAGCCGGCTCCGGAGTCAGGGGATTGCCGTCATCGTCCAGAGCCACTGTCTCGGACTCCTGAACGGGCACCGAAGGTGTCACCATGGCGTCCTGAATTGACTTGCCGGACGGCGAATAAAACTTCGCCACCGAGAGGATCACAGCAGATCCGTCGTCCATCGTGATCGCCTTGCGGATGGCGGCGTCCCCGTAGGTGCGCTCACCGATCACTTCCGCACGCTTGTCGTCTAATAGGGCCGCGGCTGCGATTTCCGCGCCGTCCGCCGTACCGCGATCCACGATGACTGCCAATGGCAGATGGCTGCGATCGGCGGCGGGATCGGCCGTGACGTCGTGGCGCTCCACTTTCTGGCCTTCGCTATAAGTGATCAGCCCTTTGTCGAGGAACAGATTCGCAAGATGCTCGCCTTGCTCCGGACCGCCGGTGGCGCAATGACGCAGATCCAGAACCAAATCCTTGGCGCCTTGTTTTTGCAGTTCTTCTACTTTCGCGGCAACCTCCTGTACGCGATTGCCTTCCAGACTAGCGACTTGAATCAAACCTACTTGATCCGGCAGCATCTTCGCGGTCACCGTCGGATACTCCACCATGGCGCGCGTCAGCGTCAGCTTCTGCGGCTCAGGTTTGCGGAAGCGGAGGACGCCGAGTTCGACAGTGCTACCCGGATCGCCTTCCAGCAACAGTTGGGCAAAAGCCAGCGGCATATCGCGCGTGGCGACGCCGTTGATGGTTTCGAGAACATCGGTCGTGGTGAGCCCGGCCTTGGCTGCGGGCGATCCCGGAATAGCATCCACGATCCCAACGTATCCGAACTTCTTCGAAAGGACCAAGCCGACACCGGCCTTGTGCTGATCCTTGCTCTGGAGCCACTGCTTATATTGGTCCGCGTTCAAGTAGCTGGCATACGGATCAATGGATTCGAGCAGCCCGTTCAGCGCGCCCAGCGTGACGCTCTTCATGTCGGGCTCTTCTACGTAATCGCTTTTGATTCGCGAGAGCACTTCGGTGTAAACGGCGAGATGCCGGTAAGTATCTTCGGGGGACGCGCTTTTGCCGCGCATCGCGCCGAACAGCAGCACAAAAACAAGGCAAGTGGAGGTGGATGCAACAAGGAATGTAATACGCCTGGTCATAAAATAGAGGCCTAGGGACTTTCTGTATTCAGTATAGCTTGGCTTTGGCCTCTTCGGCTGAGGAGGGCCGGGCTGAAGGAAGAGCCGGGCGCTGGATGGCCGAGCGCAGCATCGCAAAGGCGGCGTAGATTACCGCCACCACCACCAGCCATCGCACGGCCGTCACCGATAGCGTCTTGAAAATCAGGGCGGCGATCAAGACGCCCGGCAATCCACCTAACGCGAGACCGAGCGCCACCCGCGGGCTGTAGCTACCCGCCTGGATGAATCTCGCGCTGGCGACCGGCATCAGGAACGCGCACGACCCCATCATGATGGGAAACGCGGCTGCGGGGTTCATTCCCAGCGTGCTCACCAGGATCATGCAAGGACCATACAGCCCGATGCCCAAAGTCATTAAAGCGCCCAGAATCAGGCTTCCGATGACGCCCGCCCAAAATCTCCAGCCGTAAAGTGTAAGGGCGGTACCGCCCACTGGAAGTAGATTCAGGTTCTGCATCAAGAAGTAACTCGCGGCAGCGATCAGCGCGATTCCCATTCCGATTTGCACCCTGCGGCGCGGCCAGCCCGCTACGAATCCCGCCCCAAACCAAGCTCCAACCACCGCCGCCGCCATCATCGACACCAGAGTTACGATGTCTACCTTGACGATGGCGATATAGAGGAACGCTTCCAGCAGCGTGGGCAGCGCATGGCCGACATTCAGTGTTCCAGGAATCTTTTCGTCCGGGACCATATGCCGGAATTTGAAGACGCTGGTAGTGGGCGCGAACGAACCGATGCCCAGCGTATCGAAGAAATTGGTCGCCAAGCCGAGGAAAAGCTCGAACATGGATGGAATGCCCGGTGCGCGGTCTTTGCCCCGGAACCACACCCAGACCAGAAAGACCGTGAACGCGCCGAGGGCGATGAACAGCCAGTCGCGGGCATTGAGCATTAGCTAGATGTTACCTGAGAGCTAGATGTTACCTGAGACTACTGCTTCCCGAAGGGGTTCTCGAGCGACGGGCTCTGCGGGGTGAATAACTCCGCCCCGCCTTCCAGGATGTGCATGTCGTCTTCCAGGCGGATGCCGAACTCGCCGGGAATGTAGATGCCAGGTTCATCGCTGAAGGTCATGCCGGCGGCGAGCGCGATGCCGTGGCTGCCATCTTGCAGAGTGTTGACGGCCGTCAAGTAAGGCCACTCGTGCCCGTCGAGTCCGATGCCGTGGCCGACACGGTGCGTGAAGTACTTGTATCCCGGGCCATATCCAGCGTCGCTGATCACCTTGCGGGCGGCCGCATCCACGGCCTCACAGGGCACGCCCGGACGCGCCGCCGCCAGTGCCGCGCTCTGTGCCTGATGCACGATGTCGAAGACGCGCTTCATCTTGTCCGTCGGCTTGCCGAGGACGAACGTGCGGGTGATATCGGATTGATAGCCTTCCACCGTACAGCCGTCATCGATCATCACAATCGTGTTCTCGCGAATCACTTGCGGCTTGCGCGATCCATGCGGAAGCGCGGAGCCCTCACCCACGAACACGCTGGCATCTCCTCGAAATCCCAGCTTCTCATACGCCGACGTAATCAACGCGTCGAAATCCTGCTGGGTCATGCCATCATGCAATGATTTCCACGCGGCTTCGTAGGCCTGGAGCGTCACGCTGTTGGCCAATCGCATCAATGCGATTTCGTTGGCGCTTTTGATCATGCGGCAACCGGCTGTGACTGAAGTCGCGCTGAGAATCGTGGCTCCAGGAAGTGCTTGGCCAATTCCGCTCGCGAAGACGAACGGATTGCGTTCCTCCATGCCGATGCGCCCTGTAGCCAATCCGCGCTCCTTCATGGCCGTCGCTACCACCGCATAGGGGCTGACGTCTTCTTCCCAGGTGAAGATGTGCGCCGACGAGCCAAAGGGGCCCTCATTAATCAGCTCCAGTGCACGGTCCTTCTCAAACGCGGGCGTGACGAAGAACGGCTCGCCTTGCGCCGGTAGAATCATTACTAACAGCCGTTCGCTAACGTACCATCGGACACCGCTGAAATAATAGAGCGAGGTTCCGCCACCCAGCAAGATGGCGCCGAGGTGATTCTCGCGCATCAGCCGTTGGGCCCGCTCCACGCGGGCGAGTCTCTCCTGATTGGGGATCGGATGCGCTTCCGCACGCCGGTTTTTCAAGGCGGCAATGGCGGGCGTATCCGCGAAGGCGAGAGCCGTTCCACCAGCAGCCAGGACGGCCGACTGCATCAGACTACGCCGAGTGAACAAAATGTTCTGTGTCATATTCGTCAGGCTCCAACTGTTGATCAGGCCACGATCGGGACGCGTTGCCGGATAACCGCTTCGCTGAAGCGTTCCATTTCTTCGAGCTGCGGGCTGAATTGCAGCAGCAGAAGATTCACGCCTACACGTTCGAACCTCGCAACCTGTTCCTGCACCTGCGCGGGCGTGCCCACCAAACCTGAGCGAAGGCCGCGGTTTGAAACCGAATATTCTTCGATCGACATGCGCTGTTCCAGCTGCGTGCCGTTGAGCCATTGCTGGTAATTGGCATAGCCGGCGGCATTCTGCTGGACGTCGGTGATGCGGTTGAGCTCCTTCGCCGCCTCGGCCTCCGTTTCCCGCACGCAGGCGTAGCCCGAGACACCGTAGATAAGCGGCGGCAGGTGGAAGCGCGAACGCCGTTCGGACATATCGGCAATCTTCGCGCCGACCCGTTCCGGAGGATCGCCGTGCATCACGTAAGCGTCGCACTTCTCGGCGATCAGGTTCTTGGCGGCTTCCGACTCGCCGCCGGCATAGATGGTGGGACGCGGCTTTGAAACCGGCTTGGGCTGCAGCACGTTGTTCTCGACGCGGTGGTACTTGCCGGAGAACGAGAAGTTATCACTCGACCAGACGCCATCCACCACGTCCAGCCACTCCGCCGTGCGGGCATACCGGTCGTCATGCTTCTCGAACGCCACGCCATACATGCGAGCTTCTTCTTCCCACCATGAGGAAACGACGTTCAGCGAAACACGGCCGTTGCTGATGTGATCGATATTCGAAGCCTGCTTGGCGAGCAGCGCAGGATTGTGGAACGTCGGGCGCACCGCAATCATCAGCTCCAGGCTGCGTGTGACAGCCGCGAGAGCAGCCGCGGTGGACCATGCATCCAGCGACGGCGCGTTCACGCCCTTAATATCATTCAGATTCAATTCGGCGACTAAACTAAGATCGAATCCCAGCTCCTCGCTGCGTTGCGCGAGCCGGCTGACATAGGGCCAAGTGGCCTCCATATTCTCGTCTTCGACGTTGCGCAGCCATCCGCCGAACACCGGCATCCAATAGCCGTAGCGGATTCCTTTAGACACCAGCTAGCTCCGCGACCAGGAAGTCCACTAGATTCACGAACGGGTCGAAACCGATCACGCGCGGCGCGTCGGCGACGAAGTTCGAGAGAGCGTTGACGTCGTAGAAATAGAGCTGCCCATCCCGGTCATCAATCACATATTCGATGCCTCCGACCTGGATTCCGGCAGCCGCGACGGTTCGCTCGACGGCCGAAATTACATCCGCCGGTGGATGATAACTTTCTACTTTCAGGCCGGCTTTGGCCGCTTCGACGACACACGCATTGTTGAGACTTTCGCCTCGCGTGGTCTGGCAAATGTCGGCCGGACAGAGATCAAAAGTCTCACCGGTCAAATGCACTTGAATCGCGTAGAGATACGTGCCCGCCAGAGTTTCCACGCGCGTGATGTGACCGCCGCGGGCGGGAATAAATTCCTGCACCAGCCCGACGCGATCGTACCCCAATGTGATTCTGTCCTCATTCACAGCCGCCGCAAGGTCGTCCCGGCTGTCGAACCGAACGATCCCGGCTCCGCTGCCGCCGACGTTCGGCTTCACCACTAAGGGAAAGCGCAAACCCTCCGACGCTTCCACGGCATGCTTCGGATTGTGCAGGACGCGAGCTTTCGGGAACGGCAGACCCAGCGAGTGAAGCAGCGAAAGCTGGAGCGCTTTGGACGTCTCGTAGCGGAAGGCTTTGGACCCGTTGATGACGCGCGTGCCCAGCGCTTCGAGATGGCCGAGCCAGGACTGCGTATAAAGGATGCCGCTGCCGTGGTCGCGACGGTCGGCCGATGGGCTCATCCGGTTGAAGACCACGCTGAGCCGCGGGTCGCGCGCGCCCGGGTCGTAGAAATGATCCGGCGCTAGAAGCTTGTGGTAGTGGATGCCGCGCCGATCGAGCTCGGCGAACAAACGGTCGAACCAGGCAGGGTGCTCATAAAGCACGCCTAATTCACCAGTGGAGGGCCCCGCCGCCTCGGAAATATTTGGGTTCAAAAGGACTTCTTGAACGCTCATGTTTCTATTATGTCGAACTCAGATACTCAGCACGGGGCACGGCGAGTCGCGAATGATGGAATAAAGATGCGACCAGATGCGGCCAAAGGTTCCAGTGGAATGGCCGCGGCCGGTGACCAGCAGATCGGCCTTCCTGCGGACAACTTCGTGGTGTATGCCCTCAGCCAGCAACGCGTCGATAACGGTGTGCGGCGCGTCTACGCCGACCTTCGCCTTCAGTTCGCGCAACCTGACTAGAGAAGCTTCGGTGAGGCGCTTGGTGTGTTCTTCAAGATCGATATCGGGATAGGCGGGCGGAGTGGGGACTACGTGCAGGATCCACAACTGCGCGCGGTACACCGAGGCGATGGAGGCCGCGGCGCGTAACACAGCCTCGGCTTCGTTACTGTCGTCTAACGCGCAGAGGATCGACTGGTATGGAATTCTCGCGGGATGATCCGACAGCGTGGCGCCTACTCCGGTCCACACCGCGGCGCTGATGTCGTGAAGCACTTTGGCTGTGACCGACCCGAGCAAGAGCCGGCGGATGGGTCCATGGCCTTGCGTTGCGAGCATGACGAGATCGGCTCGTTGTTCTTGGGCCAGGCTATCGATCACACTGCCCGGTTCACCTAGTTGAACCATGGCTTCGACTTCCTGGTCTGGAAAGCTTTGGGCCGCGAACTGTCGCAGCCGACCCTGTTCCCGTGCGTGGGCCTTGGCCTGCAGCTCGGGATCGGTGACCGCTAGTTCGCTGCTCGCGACCGCGGCCAGAGGCGCGTAAGCGTGGCATACCGTCAGCTCCGCCGAGAAATGGCGCGCCATTTCCCGCACATAGGGAATCACGGCTTGGCAGGGCGCCGAATAGTCGACCGGAAACAGAATCTTGCGGAATGGAAGCATGCGATTCGCTCACGGGACAGGGCGCGTCCAAATAAATGATACAGCGCAATACGAAGAGGCGCTCTAGCCGCTACTCCGCCGCGTTCGGATCGATCTGGCGGATCGGCAAATCCCAGTGCACTTCGGTGAGCTCCCAACGCCGTTGCTCCTCGCGCTGCAGCTTGGCTCGGTCGGGAAACAACTGCTTCTCCACCTGGCTGCCTTGCGATGAAGACGCGACGTCCTTGTAGTAGATCACGATGCGATAGTCCCACCGATGATCTTCGCTGGTGTGCAGCCCCGGACGAAAAACTTCGTATTTCAATACACCGCCCAGTTCCTTCTCTTTGTTCAACGTCGCGATCTGATACTTCTGGAAGATTTGCCAGAACTCGTCCTGATAGCCCCACTTCACCTTGTAGACCCATTCGACGATGTACGGCTGATTGGTTTGCTGACCCTGCACAGTGCCAAACGGCAAAATCGCAAAGGCAACTAGTAAAAGTGAACGGATGACTGTTCGCATCGTAGCCTCCCTGAAATCATCTCCTAAAATGTAACCCTCAGCCCCAGCTGGATCAACCTTGGGATGTTGATCTGGCTGGTGATCGCGCGCAGAGAGAGATGGGGAAGCTCTTGGCAGGCCGTTAATTCTTGATCGGCGTAGGCGGTGGGGGCGGCGGCGGAAGCGGCGCAGCGTTGACGTATCCGCGTGTTCCATCCGGACGAATGGGTCCCGGGCCGAATCCGAGGTGTTCGCGATCCACGGGGTTTTCAGCGCACGAGTATTCCTCAAGGCGCTGGCCCTGCTCGCCGGCTTCCCAACTCCTGGAGTAGGTGAAGGTCTTGGTGTAAAACTTAGGATCTTCGATGGTCGTGTCCACGTGGATGTGCTTCGCATCGGGCCGCGTCCAGCGCTCGATCACATGCAACGCGTCGCTATGCGGACTGCCGTTCTCGTCGGCCCACACCTGCGTATCTTTGAACCCGGTGGAATCGATCACGAATGCGTCGCCGTCCCAGTGGCCCACTTCGTCGCCAAAGAACGATGGATCGGGATCCTCTTCATGCTTGCGTCCGTCGGTGGGAATGAGCCGGTAGTAGCTATAGAAGTAGAGGAAAGCGACATAATGGGGAGTCTGCAGAACCATGAACGGCAGTCCACTGGCATTGTGCCGCGGGATGCCTCCCAGAATGCAAATGGCCTCGGGGTCCACCGTGGCCGTAGTGTTGTGCTTCCACGCGGCTTCACCCGCCGGAGTCAGAGGCAGTTTGAGCCCGGGAAGATCCTTTGCAATATTGCCGACAGGCTTGGTGTCGCGCGTGCCTTTCCAAAATCCGTTCAGGTCCGGATGCCCATCGGCGGTTTTCGGAACCTGGGACCAAACCGGCACGGCAACTATCGCCACGAGCCAAGCGCTAACCACCAGAATTCGCATCTCGATGCTAGAGTATATCAGGAGAATACCGCATGACGAATGGGCTAACTGCATTCATCTTATTCGCGGCAGCCGTATTGCCGATGGAAGCGCATCACTCCTTTGCGGCCGAATACGACGCGAGCAAAGCCATTCGCGTCACCGGCGTGATCAGCAAAGTGGAGTGGACCAATCCGCACTCGTACCTGTACATAGACGTGAAGGACGAGCATGGAAATCCGGCTACCTGGACGTGCGAGGGCGGTGCTCCGAACACTTTGTCGCGCCGCGGCTTCACCAAAAACGCCATCAAGATCGGAGACACCGTCACTATCGACGGCTATGGAGCCAAGGATGGCTCGCGCCTGATGGACGCGCGGCGCATCACGTTGAGCGACGGACGGACTTTTTATAGCGGCTCGCCGGGCGATGGCGGTCCTGGCGATCCCGGCAAGCCCTGAGGCCGCGGGTTCATTTTGTGCCCCAGTCCGTTTGCTGAAAGCACCGCTCGAAATAACCGTCGGTCATGCCGGCGATATAGTCGCACACCACGCGGTGCACCGGCGAATTGGAAAGTGATTTCACATACTGCTCGGGCAGCTTCTCCGGGTGCGCCACCCAGAACTCGAACAGTTCGCCGATCCGCGCGGCCGTGCGGCGGCGTTCTTCCACCATCGGCTCCGAATAATAGACCGAATGATGCAAGAACTGCTTCAGCGCACGATTGGCGGATTGAGTGGGCGGCGTAAAGCAAACCAAGCGGCGCGGATACGCCCGCACGCCGTCCACGTTTGTGACCGAGGCCGCTTCCACCGCCTCGATGGTCCCTTGCACCAATCCGGATACCAGCCAATCCAACAGCCCCCGCAGCACCTCTTGGAAATGCTCGCGCTCGGACGCGCCGGGAAATTGCGATTCCACTTCCTCCAGCCGCCGCCCGAATTCGGGAACCCACTGGCAGATGTCCTGGCTCGCGAACAAACCCGCCGAGAACCCGTCGTCCAGATCGGCGGTGTTGTAAGCCACCTCGTCAGCCAAGTCGATCAACTGCGCTTCCAACGGCGGGCGCAATCCCGGCAGATATTGGTCCAGAGCGGCGTTCTCGCCCAGCTCGAAATCGCGGGAATGCTTTACGATCCCCTCGCGCACCTCGAAGGTCAGGTTCAGCCCGGGAAAACGCACATAGCGATGCTCGAAGGATTCGACGATTCGGAGCGCGTGCAGATTGTGATCGAATCGGTCGCCAAAGCGGCGCATCTGGCGATCCAGCTCATCCTCGCCTGCGTGCGCGAAAGGCGGATGGCCGATGTCATGCGCCAGAGACAGGGCCTCGGTGAGGTCCTCGTTCAGCTCCAGCGCCGCAGCCAAGGTGCGGGCGATCTGCGAAACCTCAATGGTGTGAGTCAGCCGGGTGCGGAAGTGATCGGAAATGCCGGGCGGGAAAACTTGAGTTTTATTCTCCAGCCTGCGAAATGCCCGCGAGTGGATTACGCGATCGCGGTCGCGCTGGAACTCGTTGCGATAGGTGTGCGAAGGCTCCGGATAGATCCGGCCGCGGCTCTGTTCAACTGGAAAGCGCAGGCGCGACAGCCGGTTCACTGCTTGGACAAATCGGCGTCCAAAGTGATCGCGGCTCGGCTCACGGCGCCACGAGTGCTGGTGCGCAGGGGCTCTACCAGTTGCCGGGCGCGCTGCCGATCGGTATTCTTCAGCAATTCCGCCAGCGCCAGCGTCGCCGTTTCCTTGGAGACCAGCACAGTGGGATGATCGATCACCGACTGCAGGAGTTGCGCTCCTTCCTTAACCCGGCCGTCGCCCGCGTAAACTTGCGCCAGCGCCAGCTTTCCGAGTGACGCGTACGGCCCGTTGCCGGATTCGATGGATGCCTTGAAATGCTTCTCGGCCTCCGCCAGGTTGCCGTCGTCCGCGGCGTTGGTGCCTAGAAAGTACTCGGCAATTCTGCCCTCTTCGGTCCCTGGATACTTGGCCGCCATCTCTCGCCACGATTTCACTACCGCCGTCTTGCGCGCTTCGTTCGTGGGGAATGTCACCACGTATTCGCCTTGCGATGGGCCGACGGTGGAGTTTTGGATGCGCATGGCCGCATGCAGCGCCTCCTGCCGGGCCTCGTGTTGGTAATTTCGATAGTAGAAAACGCCTGCCACGATCAGCACCAGGGCCAGCGCCGGCGCGCCCCACCGCAGCGCTTGCTCGCGGATCTGGTCGCGATGGCCGGAGACGAACTGGACTGATTGCTGTACTTCCTGAGCGAACTTGTCGCTCTTCAATTCTTTGCGGGGAAGCTTGTCCACGGAGACCTCGTAACTGCGGGAACCCTCATATTAACATACAGGAGGCCCATCGCTGGCTCGACGGTGACCGCGGCGCGACCCGTTACCGAGCCGCGACCGTAGTTCGGCTTGCCGCGAGTGATTCGGTAGTTGCGCCTGGCCCGTTACGCGAAGCTGCGAACCGCCGAAGCCTCGTCCTCGAACACCTCGAAGACCGTGTATAGTTTGGTGATCTGCAGCAAATCCTTCACCCGCTTAGTCAAGCTCAGCAGCTTGAGCTGGCCGCCGTGATTGGTCACGGTGGTGAAGCTGGACACCATTTCACCGATTCCCGAGCTGTCGATGTAGGAAACGTCGGCCAGGTTGACCAGAATCTTCTTGTTGCCCTTGGCGGCTAAGTCGCGAATCACATCCCGGAAAACGCTCGCGCCCTCTCCCAGAGTAATTCGACCCTTCGCATCCACCACCGTCACATCGCCGACTTGCCGGCTTGACATTTTAACGCTCACTTGTTTGAACCCTCCTCACATGTCTCTTATGTATCTTGTTAGCTGGCCTTCGCCAGGTACTTCACCATCCGCACTTCGGTCCCCCTCGGCTGGCCGGGAAGCACCTGGAATTCATCCACGAAAGCGCGGATCAGAAGCAGCCCGCGTCCGGACTGGCGCAACAAATTGTCTTCGGCCAGCGGATCCGGCACGTTGCTTCACATCGAAGCCGTCACCCTCGTCCGCAATCACGATCGTCAGCCGGTCCGGCTCCTTCATCACCGACACATGGACCTTTTTGCGCGCATTGTAGCGATTGCCATGAACCACGGCATTTACCATGCTTTCCCGCACCGCCATTCCGAGCTGATGCAAATCGTCTTCATGGAAACCAATCTCCCGCGCGGCGCCCAAGACCGCCGTCTCCGCCACCTCTACACTATCCAAGGTCGATTCGAGCAGCAATTTGCGTTCTGCCATAGTTTCAGGGCGGAGGCTCACGGCGCGGCCAAGATGAATGTTTACAGTAAAATACTTAACGGCCTGATGTCAAGGCGGACTTGAGCTACCATGGAGCCCGGAGGCTTGCATATGCTGATCCCCTTGGCGGTTCCGATTCTGTTGATGCTCGTTTCCAGCCGCCGCGCAAGCGCAATGGCTGAACTATCCCACGCCGGGAGTTCCCCGCACACCCGATGGCAAAGCCAACCTCACCGCGCCGGCGCCCCGGGCAGCTGATGGCAAACCCGACCTCTCCGGCGTCTGGATGCATCAGCCCACCCCGCCGGCGGAATTGAAGCGCCTCTTCGGCGACCATGCCGGCGATGTGAACGTGCCTGGCATGGAAATTGAGACCGTTTCCAAATACGGCATCAACATCCTGGTGAACTTCAAGCCCGAAGAATACAATCCGGCCCGCAGCTGCGGAAATTTTTCGCCGCCGCGCCATCGGGGCGAGGTCCGGCAGCCCTTGCATGCCGGTTGGTTTCCCCGCCGCCGGCTTTCTCTCGGAGCCCTTCAAGATCGTTCAATCATCCCGCTTGACCGCCGTCCTGTACGAAGACACGCATCGCCAAATCTACACCGACGGCCGCATGTTTCCCAAGGAATTCGCGCAACCATCCTGGCTGGGTTACTCCATTGGGCATTGGGAGGGCGACACACTGGTGGTGGAAAGCGCCGGCTTCAACGATAAGACCTGGCTGGATGTCAGCGGCCATCCGCATAGCGAGGCGCTGCGCGTGTCGGAACGCTATCACCGGCGCGACTTTGGACACATGGAAGCGGAAATGACTTTTGACGACCCACTGATGTACACTAAGCCCTTTACGATTAAGCTGACTTTCCTGCTTCAGCCCGACTCTGACATCTTCGAATATTTCTGTGACGAAAACGAAAAGGACAGCGCCCACGTCGGGCAGAAGTAGACCCTGAGGTCTCTAGATGATTGCACATTGGCGGTTACCGATTTTGTTGATGCTGTCGATCGCCGCGCATGCGCAATGGCTGAACTATCCGACTCCCGGAACGCCCCGCACGCGCGATGGCAAAGCGAACCTTGCGGCGCCGGCCCCCCGGGCTCTGGATGGAAAGCCCGATCTCTCAGGCGTCTGGCACGTTCAGCCCTCGGGACTGGCGGAGATGAAGCGCCTCTTTGGCGATGGCGTCGGCTTCTCAAGTGTGCCCGGCATGGAGCCGGATACCATCTCCAAGTACGCCGTCAACATCCTGCTGGACTTCAAGCCTGACGAATCTCCGATCCGGCCCGAAGCCGCCGAGATTCTCCGCCGGCGCGCCCCCGGAACCAACCCTGCGGACCGTCGCCTGCCCATCGGAATCCCCGCCGCCGGTCTCGTCTCCGAGCCAAGGAAGATCGTTCAGTCGCCTAAGCTAATCGTCATCATGTATGAATCGGACGGCACCCACCGCCAGATCTATACCGACGGCCGCGTTCTTCCCAAAGAAGTGGCGCAACCCTCCTGGCTCGGCTATTCGGCCGGCAAGTGGGATCGGGACACGCTGATAGTGGAAACCGCCGGGTTCAACGATAAAACCTGGCTGGATCTGAGCGGCCATCCCCACAGCGAGGATCTGCGCGTAACCGAGCGTTATCATCGCCGCGACTTCGGCCATATGGACGTGGAGATGACCTTCGAGGATCCCGTGCTGTACACCAAGCCCTTCTCGATCAAATTCACCGAGGAGCTTTGGCCCGATTCCGACGTGTTCGAATACTTCTGCAATGAAAACGAGCGCGACCGCGCGCACTCGGACAAATAGCCAGCCTGTCTATTTCGGTTCGACGCAGGTGAAGCTTCTCGCTTCGTCCGTGCTTCCCGTGCCTGAGTAACGCGCGACTTTGGGATAGGGACAAAGCGGCCGCGTTCGAACCACGTCTTTTCCCGCATATTTCGTCGCGATGATTTTGTCGGGCGGAATGCCACCCTCTACCCACCGCTCGAGCGCCGCCGACATGCTGTGCTGGGCGTCCTCCTTAGGGCCACTGGGCGTGGCTCCGAAACTGTCGGGACCCGGTCCGCCGCCGCAGTGTTGCATGCCTGGCACCATGTAAAGCCGCACGAATTCGGTAGCCACCTTCGGCCCCATTTTCGCCACCACGCTCTGGTAGTAATCTACGGTGGCCATCGGCGCGAGCGCGGAATCGCTCCAGCCGTGATAGAGGATGAGCTTGCCGCCGCGATTCCTTAGCGCCGTCAAGTTAGGATCCACCGCGTTCAGCCGTTGGCCCATGCTGTCGTCCGCCACCTTCACGTCATGATCGAAGTTGTAAGCGCGGAAATCCCAAGCGGCGTTTTGGTAAATCATGTTGGCCCCGCCCTGGGTAGCGAACGCGTATTGCAAACTCTTGCCAGGCGCGGCGCCCGAAATCCAAAGCGGCCAGCCTCCCAGACCGGATTGGCCACCAGGCAGGAAGCCCGGATATATCTGTTCTCCGTGGGAATTTCGCGGCCCGGCATAGATCTTCTCGAGCGCCGTGACCTGCGGCTGCGTGAGGCAGGCGGCGGATTCCGCGCCGTTGCAGAGCAGCGCGGCCGGCTTGAAATCGCACTTGGTTGGATCGTCGAGCACTCCGTCCTTTACGCCGTCGCGCGCGTCACAGGCCGCAACAACCGCGGCTTCAATGGCCGGATATTTATCGGCCGGGATATAGGCGGCCGGATTCATCTCGGCGGCCTGCAAGTTCCAGGTGAACGAAGCAACGATGTGAGTGAATGAACCCGCCGGAGCGCCTGCGATGATCCCATCGTAGTCGGCTGGGTAGCGCTGCGCTTCCATCAGGGCCTGACGACCGCCGTTGGAGCAACTGCTGAAGTAGGAATGCCTGACATCCTCGCCGTAGAACGCATGGATGATGGCCTTGGATTTCTCCGCGGTCTCGTGAATAGCGCGATAACCGAAGTCGACGATCTTTTCCGGATGGCCGAGCGCCCAGCGGGCATCGGTTGCGCCGCCTTGATGGCCCGTATCGGTGGAAGATGCGGCATAGCCGTTCAGAACGGACGTCGGCGAGGTCGGAGTAGTTGATGGAGCCTGCGAATCCGCCATTCCCAGCGCCATGAATCTTGCCGTTCCAGCCGAACGCCGGCAGCCAGACCTCGAATTCAATGTGCGAATCGCTGGATGGCTGGATCACGCCTTCGACGCGGCAAAAATCCGGCAGTTTCTTGAAGGATGCGGAGCCGAGCGGTGATGCCGGCATTCCAGGAGGCATGCTTGAAAGAGCCGGCCGCAACAGTCTTGGCCGAGGTGATGGTAGTGTTCGACAGTTTCAAATCGGCCAGATTGTCGCAGGTTTGGGCGGCCAGCGGCGCGGCCAGTAGAGTGATTGATAGCAGAGCGTGGCGAGTGATCATGTGTCCCTGGGAGGGAGCATATCACGGCAGGCAATAAAAAAGGCCGGGTTATAAGCCCGGCCTTTCACACGGAGGAGGAGTCGCTTTTATCTGGCAGCCAGCAAAGCTCTCAAATGGCGCGCCCGTTCCGGGGATCGAAGCTGGCGCAACGCCTTGGCCTCAATCTGACGGATGCGCTCTCGGGTAACGTCGAACTCTTGCCCAATCTCTTCCAGAGTATGCTCCCGCTCGCAGCCGATGCCGAAGCGCAGCCGGATCACTTTCTCCTCTTTCGGAGACAGGGTCTTCAAAATGTTGGCGGTCTCGTCGCGGACGTTCGAATCGATCACAGCGTCCACGGGCGAGCCTACCCAGCGGTCTTCGATCAGATCGCCCAGCGCCGATTCGCCGTCGCGGCCCACCGGAGTTTCCAGCGAAACCGGATCGCGCGAAATGGTCTTCAGCTTCTGGACCTTCTCCACCGGAATATCCATCCGGCGGCTGATCTCGTCGTTGGTCGGAGCGCGGCCCAGTTCCTTTTCCAGCTCGCGCGTGGCGCGCAGGAACTTGTTCATGCTCTCGTTCATGTGCACCGGAATGCGGATGGTGCGCGATTGGTCGGCGATGGCGCGCGTGATGGCCTGCCGGATCCACCAGGTGGCGTAGGTCGAAAATTTGTAGCCGCGACGGTATTCGAACTTATCGGCGGCGCGCATCAGGCCGATATTGCCCTCCTGGATCAGATCCAGCAGATGCAATCCGCGATTAACGTATTTCTTGGCGACAGAAACCACCAGGCGAAGGTTGGCCTCCACCAGATCCTTCTTGGCCCGCTCGGCTTCGATTTCTCCATGCCGGATCACCGACATGCTGTGCTTCAGATCGGAGAGCGACGCGCCGGCCGCGTTCTCCAGCTTGCGGACTTCGCGGCGCAACTCACGTACACGCGCCTGAGCCGTCAGGCCCGAGCGCCCCTCCAGCTTTCGCAGCTCGGCCTCAAGATGCGCCAACTGTTCCACCGCGTGCTCAATTTCCTTGGCGAATTGCTTCCAGCGGGAAGGCAGCCAGGGAAGGCGGCGGATGGCTTGCGACATTTCCACCTTGGCGCGGTTGAACTTGCCCTGCCACTTGCGGCGCAGCTTTTTGTTGCTGAGCGGTACGTCTTCCGCTTTGTCCGCCAGCTGAAGCTGCTTCTTTGTGAAGCCCGATTAGTTCGGCGAATTGCGCCCGCATCTCGGCTTGCTTCTTGGTATCGGCGGGGCTGCCCTCTTCCACATCGCCGAAATCCACGAAGTTGTCCAGTTCGTCGTCGCCCCGCTTGAACAGTTCGGCGATTTCGGAAACTCGCAATTGCACCAGTGCCGAGCGGCTGATCGACTTTTGCATCCGGAGCTTTCCCGCGCTCCATGCGCCGCGCCAGGTTCACCTCGCCCTCGCGCGTCAGCAGCGGAACGGCGCCCATCTCGCGCAGATACACGCGTACCGGGTCGTCGGTGTAAATCGACTCTTCAGCCTGTTGAGCTGGAAATTCCTCTTCCTGAACTTCCTCCGGATGGAAGAAGTTCGCTTCTTCATCGAAAGGAAGCCCGAGAGGTTCGTGACCTTCTGCTAAAAATTGATCTTCGAATTGATCCACTTGGATGCTCACCTCCCCAACCGGGCACAAGACTTCGCTTCGGATATTCCTCTGGTGGGGTATGTTAACCTGTATACAAACCACTACTTTAGGCGCGCGCAGCCACCGGTCCAGCCTTAATGATTAGCAATCGATTATAGCATCGAACCGATTCCGAAGTTAAGTCCTAAATAGAAGATGTTTTCATTCCGGATTGGTTACACGAAACTTAGCTGCGCTCGCTAGTACTAACCCTCCCTTCGTACTAAGATCTCTTCTGCATCACTAACGTCTTCAATTCATTCAGGAACGCCTCTACGTCCTGAAAATCGCGGTATACCGACGCAAACCGCACGTACGCTATCTTATCGAGCCCTTGGAGCCGTTCCATGAGCATCTCCCCTATCTCCGTTGTAGAGATTTCGCGGTCCGCATTGTCACCCAGCTTTGCCTCCACGGCATCCACCACTTCGGCCAGCTTGGCCATCGGATACCGGCCGCTTCTCGCACGCCTTCAGCAGCCCGTTCAGCACCTTCTGCCGGTCGAATTTCTCGCGCCGGCCATCCTTCTTGACGACCATATACGGGATCTCGTCACTCCGCTCGTAGGTGGTAAAGCGGCGCTCGCATCCCAGGCACTGTCGCCGGCGCCGAATCACGTCGCCTTCCTTGCTCTCGCGCGAGTCGATGACGCGGTCTTCTTTGTGGCCGCAAAAGGGACAAGTCATGTGTAGGCTCTTGCCCCCGGCATCTTCCAATATCTGCTTTGCTGACAACAGCTTGAGTTTACTCCAATTGATGCCCTCGTGGAAGGCGCAAGCCAAGCCCAACGGGCACCATCGCGAGGAACTCACTACCCAGAACAAGAATCGCCACCCCGGCGCGGCCTCGAAAGGCATCTGATAAATCTTCGTAAGTGCAACAATCGTAGCCACTTGCATCCCACCGCCCAAGCCCGGAACCTGCACCACCCCACCCACGCTGACGAATCCCAGCAACACCAGCGCGTCCATTGCGCGCCGAGTTGACTTGTCGCCGGGAACCCGCTGCAACAGCACGCCGCAACTTGCGACCATGATCACCCATTCCAGGCCGTGTAGCCGGCGAGCAAGGCCGTCAATAAACGCGGGTCGCGCGTGCAATCAACACCTTTTGAAAATGCTTCCAGCGTGCGTTCGGCACGGGCGTAGCATGCAGGCGGCAGAAAGTAAGAGCGCTAAGATGCGTTGTTGCGCGTGTCGCTTCGGGTGCGCGAAAGGCGAATAAAAGAACCAAGCAGAGCCGACTCCCATAACCCCCGAAAACGTAGCCTCCGGCAGTCAACACGGTATGAATTTCCGGGTCGAAGTGCTGGCTGTGCAGGGGAATCCACAGGAGCGCGCAGCCCAAAAACAGCAGCACTACCAGCAGATCCAAGGTTCGCTCCAATAACCAGGCCGCGGCTTGCGACGACAACGGGAGCCCAGTTTGATTCGCTATCAGATAGGGACGAACCGCCTCGCCCACTCGACCCGAGTAACACGGTTGCGGTTAGACCAATCAAGGTATCGGAAGTGAGTTTCCACACGCCCAACGATCCGTCCGAACGGCCGCAGCATCACCTGCCAGCGCAAGGCTCGACCCAATATTGCTGAGTAGGATCAGAGCAGATAGAGACGACCAGCCATCTCCATTCCACCTGATTCAGGGTTCTCCAAAACAGATCCCAGCGAAAACTCGGGCCGCGGGTCCGGTAAGCTAGAATGATCAGAATCAGCGCGACCGCCGCGATCGCCAGAAGAATCGTGCGGGTAGCGATGCGAGGGGCCGCTAGTGGGCACGCGTTAGGAACCCGCCAGGCTGCTGGTATAAAACAAGCGCGATCTGTAGAATGTAAAGCTTGGATTCAAGTGAACTTCTTATCATAGATCCTCGTTTCTTTAGTTGGAAGCAGGAGATAGGAAGCATCATGGCAACGGTGGCGATTCCCTCGGCAAAATGGAGCTTGGGAATTCCCTACCCAACGTACGGGGCGAGCGGCCGGGCAAGCGGCCGGACGAGCGATAGTTTGGATGCCGATCTCCAACTCGTGGAGCGCTGCCTGGCGGGCCAGGAAGCCGCTTGGGAAGACTTGGTGAGGGTGCATACCCGGCGTGTGTATTCCATTTGCTATCGCTTCACCAATAGCGATTCGGAAGCGCAGGATTTGACCCAGGAAGTATTCCTGCGAGTGTTCAAGAATTTGAAAAGCTTTCGCGCCGGCGAGGGGCTCTTCATTGTATGGCTCACGCGGCTGACGCGGAACCTGCTGATCGATCATTACCGCAGGACGCGGATGGACCGGGCCACCGAATCGATCGAAGATCAGATGTCGGCGCTCGAAGAAAACCCGGCCGCCATCGCGCAGAACCGAAGGAATGCTGGCCGGACGCGAAGCCAGCGAGTTGTTACAGGCCGCGTTACAGAAACTTTCGCCGGAACTGCGGGAGACGGTGATCCTGCGGGACCTGGAGGAATTAGAATATCGGGAGATCGCGCAAATCTCTGAATGTTCCGGAAGGAACGGTGAAATCGCGATTGAATCGCGGGCGCGCCGAATTAGCTCGGGTGCTCCGCAGGCAGAAGATTCGTATATGACGTGCGCAGAGCTCGAAATCCTGCTGCCGACTACGTGGATGGAACGCTCCACGCCGACGAGAGAGCTCTGCGCTCGAGAGTCACTTGTCGGGATGCCCTGCTTGCACCCAACTGGCCGCCGACGTCCAAAGCGTGACAGCTTTTATCGAGCGCGTGGCCGAAGCCCGAGCCGCCGGCCGAGCTGATGACCCGCATTCTGCATTATGCGCCAACGGCCGTCGAGCCAGTGCCGAAGAGCGCGTGAGTGTGTCTCCTTCCTGGATCAAGCGGCTGTTCGGCGGATTCGTCCAGAGCGTGCTGCAGCCGCGCTATGTGATGGGCATGGCCATGACGATCCTCTCGTTCTCCATGCTCGCGCGCTTCGCGCATATCGAACCGCGGCAGTTGCGTCCGGCGGACCTGGACCCGGTGAAAGGTCTGGCAAGCCATCGATGACCGCTCGCATCGGGTTTAGGACCGGAGCATGAAATATTACGACAATCTGAGGCTGGTGATCGAGATCCAATCGCGTCTCAAGGAATGGACCGATCCGGATTCCGGCGCCGCCCCCGGAGCGTTCAGAACTAGCGGCCAACCGGGAGCGAGCGAAAGAAGGAATCAACAATGAACTGCGCGAATCATCCAGAAGCGCCGGCCATCGGGTATTGCCGCGAATGCGGGAAGCCGCTCTGCGAAGCGTGCCGCCACGAAGCCGGTGGGACCGTGTACTGCGATGAGCATTCGCCGCGTGGCCACGCGCACCGCCAGCTGCTGCACCGTCGCCCGTCCTCCGCCGCCCTCGCCTTATCGCCCCATCAACGCTCCCTACACCGCGCCCCCGCCATCGCGTCCTCCCGTGGTCGATCCTGGAGCATCGCCGGGACTGGCGTTTCTGCTGGGTTTTATTCCCGGCGTCGGCGCCATTTACAACGGGCAATATGTAAAGGGCTTGATCCATGTGGTGGTGATGGGGTTGCTCATCAGCCATTACGAGCAACGAGGAAATGAGCGGCAATTTGCAGCCGCTGTTCGGGATGATGATCGGGGCCTGGGTCTTCTACATGGCCTTTGAGGCCTATCACACCGCGAAGAAACGCCAGATGGGCGAACCGGTGGATGAATTTTCAAGCATCCTTCCGCGGCACGGCCAGCATTCCAGATTTCCGCTCGCCCCCACGGTTCTGATCGCGATAGGTCTCATTTTCCTGATGCACAATTTGGATATTCTGCGCATCGGCCAGATCCTTCGTTACTGGCCCATCGCTTTGATCGGTCTGGGAGTGTATATGCTCTACGAACGGATCTCGGGATCGCCCACGCCCAACAGCCACGGCGCGCCACCGGCGGGAGGCCGTCAATGAACCGCGAGTTCGTGCAAGCCATTCGCGGGCCGATCATGCTGATCGCGCTCGGGACGCTGGTGGCGATCGACTATGCGGGCATGTACGGATTTTGGCGGACCTGGCCTATCCTGATCATCCTGTTCGGCCTGCTGAAACTGCTGGAGCACTCCGTGCTGAAAACGACCCGCGGCGTTTCCGGGGGAACATCCCTTTGACCGGCAGCCCGACCCGCCTTCGAGAGGTAACGTCATATGAGGCGCGGCTCGGTTATTGGACCGCTCATCCTGATTGGATTCGGCATCCTATTTTTATTTCGCAATCTTTGGCCGGAGATTCCGCTGGTGGATTTCATCTCGCGCTTTTGGCCGTTCCTCTTGATTGCCTGGGGCGCCATCCGGCTGATCGAAGTTCTGGTCTGGTCCACCACCGGAAGCCCGCTGCCGCGCAACGGCGTCTCGGGCGGCGAATGGATGCTGATCTTTCTGATCTGCGTGGTGGGCGCCACCATGTACACCGCGCACAACTATTCGTCCTGGTTTCCCACCGGCCACGCGATGCGCCGGATCATGATCAACATGGGCGAAACCTTCGACTATACACTGGCGCCCGTGGAAAAGCCCTGCGCCAAGAACTGCCGCATCGTGCTCGAGAGCTTTCGCGGCAACGCCAAGATTGTCGGAAGCGCGGACGCCACCACGGTGAAGGCCAGCGGCCAGGAAACCGTCCGGTCGTTTCAACAGACCGACGCCGACAGCGCCAACAAGCAAACCCCGCTCGAGTTGATCCAGCAGGACGGCCAGATCATCATCCGGACTAATCAGGACAAGGTCAGCGATCGCGTACAGCCCACCGCCGATCTGGACATTTCGGTTCCGCTCGGTTCGTCCATCGAAGCGCACGGGCGTTATGGCGATTTCGACATCCAGAGCGTGAATGGCAACGTGGACATCAACAGCGATAACGCGGGGGTGCGGCTGGAGAATCTCGGCGGCAATGTGCACATCGATACGCGCGCCAGCGACACCATCCGCGCCGTGGATATTAAGGGCAACCTGGAGCTGAAAGGCCGCGGCGATGACGTGGAGCTGCAGAACATCGCCGGATTAGTGACGGTGAATGGAGTGTATGTCGGCGAGATTCAGTTGCGCAACCTGGAGCAGCCCCTGCGCTGGGAAGATCCCCAGAACTCCATCAGTTTTGAAAAGCTGCCCGGGCAAGTCCGGCTCAGCCGGGGCGAGCTCAACGGGAACAATATTGTTGGTCCGATACGTTTCAGAGCCCGGTCGAGCGATGTGCAACTTTCTAATTTCACGCAGTCGCTGGATTTGAACCTGGACCGCGGCGATGTCGATCTGAAGCCCGGCAAAGAACCGCCCAAGATGGATGTCGTTATGCGATCCGGCGACATTACTCTGGCGCTGCTGCCCGGTTCAAAGTTCGATTTGAGAGCTTCCACCGCTCGCGGCGACGCCGGGAACGAATACGGCGAACCACTGCGCGAAGAGGAATCGGGCCGAGGCGCAATCATCTCGGGAAGCTCTGGCGGCGGGCCACAGATGCGGCTTCAAACCGCCCGCGGATCACTCAACGTGCGCAAGGCCAGCGCGGAAGATGCGGTGCCTGAAGCCCCCACCGCGCCGGAGGCTCCCACCGCGCCGAAGGCACCCAAACCGCCCAATCCGCCGTTGAAGGTGGAGCACCAGTAGGTAGTCCGCTAAGTCTGTGTTGGCGGGGTTGCTTTTTTCTTCCTTCTGATTCATGGCCAAATGGCGTACAGAAGAGCAGCGACTCCGAGAACCGAGCGCAGTACGGAGGTTGTGATCGCCCCGGCGAAAGCGACAGCGTCAAGAAGGGCAAATGCGGGATGAGTGAGCACACTGTTGTGTGCGGCAGGGCCGGAAAAAGTCTCAGATCGTGTTGCGGGCCGTCGCGGCGCCTTCCAAAGTGTTGGCGCTCGGTACGTCGCTCTGGCCTTGAATTCAACAGAGGATCGGGAACGGCGAACCACTACCGGAGCGCCTAATGATCGAATTGAGCCGATCAAAAACGTCAACGCAGACTTAACGGACTACCCACCGGTAGACGCCCCCTTTTGTGCTGTAATGTATACACCGTGGACGAAATCATCTTTCAAGTCGAGGTCGATGAGGGCGGAACTCTGATCGCGTCCTGGGACCAGCCTGAAGGTGGCGGGATAACCACTCAGGGCAAAGACTTGCGCGAACTTCAAGAGCAAGTAACCGACGCCGTTCGGTGTCACTTTGACCCGGGAGCAGTTCCACGGAAGATTCGCCTTCACTTTAGCTCCGATCCTGTCCTGGTCGAAAAGTGAAGTTGCCGCGTGACCTGTCCGGGACAGCCGTCATAAAGGCTCTTGAGCGGCTGGGTTTCGTCCAGACTAGACAAACGGGTTCGCATGTCCGGCTGGCACTTGGCGATCGTCACGTGACAGTGCCCGCGCATGGATCTCTCGCTCCTGGGACATTGCCGGAGCATTTTGAGGCAGGCTGGAATCGGACTGGACGTGCTCTTAGAAAATCTTTAGGTGAAGCGCAGCTAGCGAACCAGGACTACCTGCAGGTCGGCGACATTGGTTCCGGTCGGCCCGGTCTTGATTAAATCGCCGAGCGCGTCAAAGAAGCGATACGAATCGTTGTTCGCGAGAAAGGCCGCGGCATTCAAGCCCTGAGCTTCGGCGCGCGCGACCGTGCTTCCATCGGCGATGGCGCCGGCTGCATCGGTGGGTCCATCGGTTCCATCGGATCCGCCGCTCAAGATGATGGTGTCGCGTAGTCCGGCGATCGCAATTGCGGCCGCCAGAGCAAACTCCTGATTGCGGCCTCCCCGGCCCTGGCCGCGAACAGTGACAGTGGTTTCGCCGCCTGTAACCACGCAGGCAGGTGATTTCACGGGCCGGCCAGACGCTCGAATTTCTTGGGCGATGCCGGCATGAACCTTGGCCGCCTCGCGCGCTTCGCCCTCCAGAAATGTCGACAGCACCAGCGTATGGAATCCGAGGCGGCGAGCCTCGCGCGCCGCGGCATCCACCGCCAACGCATTGCTGCCCACGATGACGTTGTGCGTTTTGCGGAAGATCGCATCTCCGGGTTTTGGCGTTTCATCGAGCTCGGGCAATTCGAATCCGATGCGGTACTTCGCGCAAATTGCGTTCGCATCGGCAATGGTCGAGCGATCGGGCACGGTTGGCCCTGATCCGATCGCGTCTAAGTGGTCGCCGATGACGTCCGAGAGAATCAGCGTGAGCAGCGTAGCCGGATACGCCATGCGCGCAAGCCGGCCCCCTTTGATGGCTGATAGATGCTTCCTTACGCAGTTGATTTCCTGAATGGTGGCGCCACATTTGAGGAGCAATCGAGTGATCTTTTGTTTCCCGGCCAGCGTGATCGGCGGAGCAGGCAACGGCAACAACGCCGAGGCGCCGCCCGAAATCAGGCACACGATCAAGTCATCCGGGCCGGCATCGCTCGCGATTTGCGCGATGCGTTTTGCGCCCGCGACACCGCGCCGATCAGGCACTGGATGGCCGCACTCGTTGATCTGGACGCGCCGCAGCCGCGCACCACATCCGTCGTTCACATTGATCAGGCCCCCGGTGATTCGGGTCCCCAGAAGCCGCTCGATAGCGAGGGCCATCCGCGCACTGGCCTTGCCTGCGCCGATCACGTACACGTGGCGAAACGATTTCAAGCGATAGCGCCGGCCGCCGACGATCAGGATTTCCTTTTTGCGGTGGACATGCTGCAAGACGGCCTCGACAGGATCGGCGGCTCGCAGCGCAGCCCGGAAGATTTGCAGAGCCTGCCGGCGCAGAGCAGCCATCAGAAAATCGGCAGCTTCAAAATTTCAGCCACCACTGCGGCGGCATCGTCGGTGTCGGCTTCGATGCGGTACTCGGCTTGGCTGTAGGCGTCGCGCCGGTCGTCGTACAGTTGGCGGAATTTGTCAGGGTGCCGCGCCAGCGGCCGATGAGTCTGGCCCTCTAGCCGGCTGCAGATGCGGGGGAAAGAACAATCCAGCCAGAGCGTCACGCCGCGTTCCTCGAGCAGCCCACGATTCGCCGGATTAATAAACGCGCCCCCGCCCAGCGCCAACACCAGGGGTCTGCCGTGCTCGACGTCCCGCACGCGTTTGCGCAGCGCTTCATGCTCGAGCCGGCGAAACTCCTCTTCGCCGCGCGTGTCAAAAATCTCGGCGATCGAAACGCCCTGCTCCTTTTCGATGTCGTCGTCGACGTCGGCGAATGACCAGCCCAATTCGTTAGCCAGCAGCCGGCCAATGGCTGATTTACCCGACCCCATGAAGCCGACCAGATACAGGCCCGGCGTGCGCTTAAGCTTCAATAACATTCGTCCAAGTAACGTCCGCGTACGAATGGTCCCACAGCTTCGCGGCATGGTGCAACCAGCTTCGGCAGCCTGGGCATTCCGGCGTGCAACTCGCTTCCTTAAGCCGCATAATGGTACTCATGCAGGAAGAGCTGTTGCCGCTTTTTCCGCTCCAAGTGGTCCTGTTTCCGCGGACGCCGTTGCCGCTGCACATCTTCGAGGAGCGCTACAAGCAAATGATCGCCGATGTGTCGCGCGCTCACTCCGAGTTCGGCGTGGTGCTGGCCGGAGAAAAAGGTATCGTCAACGCAGGTTGCACCGCCACGGTGGAGAAAGTGCTGAAGAAATATCCCGATGGCCGCATGGATCTGATCAGCATCGGCCGCCGGCGGTTCGAGATCATCCTGCTGAATGACGAGAAGCCATATTTGCGCGGCGCGGTGGAATATTTTGACGACGAGGCCTCCGACCCCATCCCTCCAGAGGTGCGCGGGCGCGTCTTCGACTCGTACAACGATCTGCGCTCGCTTCAGGAAGCCGAGCCCCTGCACGAGCCCGAGCTGAGCGACCCACAGCTCAGCTTTCAGCTGGCGCAAGTGGTGCCGGACCTGGATTTCCGCCAGATGTTGCTGGCCACGCGATCGGAAGCGGATCGCATGCGGCGGTTGGCGGAGTTCTTCCCCAGCTACAGCTCGCGCCAGCGCCAGATTCAGCACGCGCGCGCCGTGGCGCCCACCAACGGGCACGCCAAGAGGCCGCCGGGCGTGTGACCAGCGATCGTTTGAAGAGTGACCCGGGTCAAAACCTGATTGTCGACGCGGACGACACGCTGTGGGAAAACAATATCTACTTCGAGCGCGCATTCGACGATTTCTGCGATTTTCTCGCGCACTCCACGCTTTCGCCGGACCAGGTGCGCGGCGTGCTCGACGAAATCGAGATCGTCAACAATAAGACGCACGGCTACGGAACCGCGAATTTCACGCGCAACCTGACCGAGTGCTATCACAAATTGGTGGAGCGAGCTGTGAACCCGGACGACTTGCCGCGCATCATGAGCTTCACCGAACAGATCCTGCATCATCCCATCGAGCTGATGCCGGGCGTGGAGGAGACGTTGGAATATCTGGCCGGCCGGCATGCGCTTACTTTGTTTACCAAAGGCGATCCCGAGGAACAGAAACTGAAGCTGGATCGCTCAGGCCTGGCCGTCTATTTCGGCCACACCGCCATTGTGAAGGAGAAGGACGCGCCATCCTATGCGGCGCTGATTCGCGGGCGGCGGTTGGATCCGGCGCGCACCTGGATGATCGGCAACTCGCCGAAGTCGGACATCAACCCCGCGCTGGAGGCCGGCTTGCATGCCGTTTTCTTGCCGCACGAGCGCACCTGGACGCTGGAACGCGCGGAACTGCGGGAAGGCGCGGGGCGATTGTTAAAGATCAGGCGGTTTGATGAGCTAAAGGAGTATTTCTGAATAGCGGGACCAGGGGGTCCCGCGCGGACGAGGGCGTCCGCCAGACTTAATAGGATTGCGTCGAGATCAGAGCCGCCGGTGAAATCCGCGGAACCGACTGCGCGAAATAATTCTGGTCTGACAAATTCCTGTAGACCGCGCCAGCGACGCCGGAGGCGACCGGACCACTCACCGAGTGCCCGCCGGTCAACAGAACAACTACCGCCAGCTTGCGCCCGGCGACCTCATTGTAAGACCCAAACCAGCCCAGGTGCGTGGGCGACCGGTTGTCGGTACATGTTCCGGTCTTGCCGAAAATCGGCTCGGTGGCGCTAAACCCGATCCTACGGGCGGTTCCATATTCCACCGCACCCATCATGCCCGGTTTGATATCCGCTACAAAATCGTTGATGTTGAGCTGCCGCTTGATCTGCGGCGCAAACCCATCGATTTCGGCCCGCGAGACCGGATGCTGCAGATAGTAGAGCGTTCCGCCGTTGGCCACCGCCGACACGATCGCGGTCAGCTCCAGCGGCGTCATCGAAAAACCTTCGCCGAAACTAGTCATCATCCCCAAACCGTCGGAGGGAGGCGTTTGGGCAATCAACCCAGGCTGCTCGCCTTCAATGTTCAGTCCGGCCTTCTCACCCAGCCCGAACATCTGCCCGTACTGCACAATCCTCTCGTACCCCAGCTTCTCGCCGATGGATGCGAAATAGGGGTTGACGGAGCGCGCCATGGCCTCCGTGAGATCCACCGAATGGCGCTTGGTGAGCCGCAGCGAGGTGTCCTGGTTGATGATGCCTTCGCTTAGACCAGCCAGCGCCGCGACAATCTTGATTGTGGAGCACGGCTCGTAGGCGCCTTGCAACGCGAGCTTCTGATTCACGATAGTCAAGATTCGCCCGGTGAGTGGATCGGCCACAACCACTGAGCCATTGAAGGGTCCCAGAGCTTGCACGGCCGCCCGCCGGACCATCAAATCCTCGCCATCAACGGAGTCACCAATGGTGGAATCCGCGAAAGTGGGAGTGGCCCATGGGCTGACAAAGTTCCGTCTCTTAAAAGCCGGCGTGGAAGTCCGCCTGACGCGACTACTGTATGCTACCCGATGCACCTTGGCTGCGGTTGTAGTTGGGCGTGCAATGCGGCGGCGTCTCTTACGAGTGGTGGTGCCGAATGCCGAACTGGCCAGGAGGGAAAACGCTAAAAAGACAACAAAAAGACGTTGGCGCATAGATTAGTATGAATCCTACTCTATTAAGACTCTGGTCCCTACCTACGACTCTGGTCTAGACTACCAATACTTAACTTGAGGATCGGTTTGCAAACCGCTCTCACATTATGGGTTATCGGCAGTTTTTCGTCAAGAGTTGAGTGCACCGGGCGATGACCTGTATCGTGACTAATACTTAATGTGCTCTACCATACACATTCGCGGGGAGTTGTACAAATCCGGCAAACGCCGCTTGGCCACCCTCGACATGGATGTTCGTCACACCGGTGGAGGTGTCAAAAATTTCGATGTTGGAGGCGAGAGCGCACGGAATGCGGGCACCCACGGTTTCGGTGATCGTGACCACGGCTCGAACCGGCGTGCGGCCGGTAGCGGTGACAACCAGGTCGGCTTGCGGGATACCCGAGTAGGGCAGGTTGGCGGAAAAAATCTCACCGCTACCGATGGTGAAGGCTGTGCCGGAGCCGATGGGGCCGGAGGAGGTGTAGAAAGTGATGGCGCCCTTGCAGGAAGCGGTGGTCGTCTCGGACGGTCCGGAGCTGGTAGGCGCCGCCATAACGGAGGGGGCCAGGTTCACGACGTTGACCTCAACCGTTTGGGAGCTGACGACGTTGACGACCGGAAGGTTTACAATCCTCGGGATGATTGAACTGGCCGACGGCTGCTGCGCGAAGGCGGCGCCAGTCAACAAGGAAACAGCGATGGGTAAAATTAGGCATGGTTTGAAATGCATTCGTCCACCTCTTGGGAAGCTAGACGGGGCTACATGAGCGGGCGTTTCAGGGCGAAGCCGGTCATGTAGAATAAGAACCGTCGACTCCGTGACGGGAGTGTGATGCCGTGATCGTACCACCGAATCCCATTTTCACCGCTCGCGAAACCCACGGCCGGGTGCTTCGTTCCGGCAATCGCTTAATTGCCCACAGCCAGGATGCGGGCTGGCGTTCGCTGCACGCAGCCATCTTGGAAGAAGCGCCGTTGAACGCCACTGAGCGGCCCATCCGCCATCCTTCGCTGATTTATCATTTGAGCCGGCCCACCGAGGTTTCGCGCAAGATTGAAGGCGCAGCGCGCGAGAGCGCTCTCATCGGACCGCGGCGCATTTGCCTGACACCGGGCGAGGCCACCACGCAATGGCAGCACGCCGGACATCCCGAGATCCTGCAGGTTTATTTGCGCCAGTCCGTTTATGAAGCCGCGGTAACCGAAATCTACGGCTGCGACAGCTCGGGTGCGGAACTGGTGCCGCGCTTTGCGATGCTGGACCCGCTGCTGGAACAGCTGGCCATCGCCATCACCAACGCTCTACGCGACGGTTCCGCGGAAGACGGTCTGTACATTGACACCGTTGCCCAGATGATGGCGGTGCATCTGGCGCGTTCGCATTCGTCGCGCTCGCGGCCGGTGCGCATCCTTCCCGCCAAGCCGCTGTCGGGTTGGAAAATGCGGCGCGTGATCGAGTACATCGAGGACAATTTGGAGGGCGATCTCAGCCTGCAAGCCATGGCGGCCGAGGTGGACATCAGCCCACTGTATCTGGCGCGCGCGTTCAAATCCGCGGTGGGCCAGTCGCCGCATCAGTACGTGCTCGCGCGGCGCATCGAGCGCGCTAAGGAACTATTGCGCAACACAGATTTGCCGGTGGTGGATGTGGCGCTGTCGTCGGGTTTTTCGTCGCAGAGCCACTTGTCGCATTGGTTTATCCGGCAGGTGGGCGTTTCACCGGCAGTTTATCGAAGGCAAGCGGCGTCATAGCCATGCTCCGTCGCGTCGCATATCGGGTCCCGATGCTGTTCGGCATCGCGGCAAGCATGCTGCCTCAAATCATCGTGGCTCAGCAAGAGCAACCTGAACCAGCCTTCCGCGCCGGCATAAAGCTCGTGGAGGTGGATGTGGTCGCTCGGCGCAACGGCGCGCCTGCGACTGGCTTGTCCAAAGACGATTTCACGCTGCTGGACAACGGAAGAAAGCAACTCATCGCGATCTTCTCTGTCCACTCTCGAAAGACCGGGGACCAACCGGCCGTTCCACCGCCTCCAGGCGTATTCTCAAACCGGGTTGCGCGCGGGGCGGACGCCCCCAAGACTACGGTCATCCTGCTTGACCAGATGAATACGCCGCAGACCCTCCAGGCTTACGCGATTGCCCGAATCGGGAAGTTCATAGATTCGCGACCTGGTGGAGACAGGATTGGCATCTATACACTCCTGGGAAATGGCGCCTTGCATGTCGTAGAAGAACTCACGAGCAACTCCGAGTTGCTGAGCCGGGCCGCCAACAGTCTCAACGCGCGCGACCCACACCGGCGGGATTCCGATACGGCGGGAATGACTCGACACGAGTCCGAGGGGTATGCCGCAATCGGTATTGCAGGCCCCGCACTGGGCGTCACGGGCGCGCTGGAGCAGATCGCCCACCATCTCGCAAATGTACCCGGCCGAAAAAACGTGGTCTGGATAACCACCGCGTTTCCGGTCTACGATCTGGGACTCGGTATCGATTTCCGTCCCGAAATGGAGAAAGCCGCTCGTGCGCTCAACGACGCCAGGGTGGCGCTTTATGCCGTGGATGCACGGGGCCTGATAGGAGCTCTGGATGGATTGACCGCCATTTCCAACGCCGAAACGCGGGGTCCGCCGCGGTCACCGCGACTCATCGCCATGACGATGCAACGGGGCGAACCGGCGAACCCGCGCGGCCTCTATACGGAGCAAATGCTTTCAGGGTTGACCGGAGGCCTGACGTTCTTCAACAGATCCAACGCCCTCGAAGAGTCGATTCAAACTGCCGTGGACGATGGCGACCTCACCTATACTCTGGGTTTCTATCCGCAAGAGAGCGAGCAGGACGGAACCTGGCATAACCTTAAGGTCGCGGTCAGGCGGCCAGGCGTGAGCCTGCGCTATCGCAGAAATTATCTTGCCCGGCGGGAAGGAGATGCGGGGGATGGCCGTCCGACATTAGAGCAGCTTCTGAAGGACCCTCTGGACGCCACTCAGCTGGAGCTGCGCGTCAGTGTTGCGCGCAAAACGGCCCAAGCGGAGGTCCTGCAGGTCAATGTGAATTTGGATCTTCACGATGTGGAATTCAAACACGAAAACATGCGGCGATTGGGCGCGGTGGACCTGGCGTTCCACGTGGAGGGAACGGGAGGGATGACTTCCAAAATCCTGCGGATTGATATACCCGACGATCAGTTCGCGACATTCCTCGAAAAAGGCTTGAACATGGTTGCATCAGTCGATACAACAGGCGGCGTGGAAGCTTTTCGCGTTGTGGTTCAGGACCGGACCACGGGAGCCGCCGGGTCGGTCACGGTTCCGTTGGCGCAGAAGTAAGGGCTCAGCCCAAAGGGATTTCCACCTCGGCGTAGGTGCCCGGCTTCACCGCGTCGATGGCGGCCATGACCGCGCCAATATTCGCCTTGATGAAGCTCCAGTTGTTCGTGCTCAGCACGATCAGCGCCATGCTCCGCCCCGTCAGGTTTTGTTGGTAACTCAACTCTTGATCCGCTGTGATGAACAGGTCGAAGCCCGCCTGTTCCGCCGCGTCGAGCAATGCTCCGTTCTTCAAGCCAGACCAGCCTTGATACCAAGCCGTCACAACCGTATGACCGCCCTCGATGAGCAACCGCAGTTTTTGCGGGACGCTTTCGTCGAGGAGTATCTTCATCCGACCCGCGACGTTTCCAGTGTGCTCCTAGCGGCGAAGTCGAGCACAGTCTGAACCTGCTCGCGCGTGACATGGAAGTTTTCCAGAACCTCTTCCAGATGCGAGGTCTTCAAATTCTCGAAAATGGCAGAGACGGGAACACGCGTACCGCGAAACACCCAAGCGCCTCCAACTTTGCCCTGGATGCTCTCCACGGCAGGGCATTGTGACCAATCGAGAGTTGCCATGTTCGTACCCTTCTTTATCTTATCCCTGGTCGCTGTGAGGAGCCCCGAACCTACGTCGCGGGCGCACTCGTTTTCGCTCGCGATTTCGACAACACAAAATCCGAATGCAGCTTTCGCCACGGCGTTTCGATTTTCTTGCCATCCGGAGCGATGCCCGGCCTCTCGCGCGTGAAATCGCGGATCAGCGAATTCTTCACCGCGAACACCGCGTCGCTATCCAGATACTGATCGCCATCCACGAACACATGCGTCACCAGCGTCTCGTGACCGCCGGCGATGATCATGAAGTGGACGTGCGCCGGCCGATAGGGATGCCGCGCCGACGCCTTCAGCATCTCGCCCACTGTGCCGTCATCAGGAATCGGATAGAACTTCGGCATGATGGTCCAGAAACGGAAGCGGCCCTGAGCATCGCTGTGGAAGCGCGCCCGCAGCGTGGGCTCCTCGAGCTCCGGCAACTGCACGTCGTAGAAACCCTCGGCGTCGGAGTGCCACACATCGATGGTCGCGTTCGCTACCGGCTTGCCGTCTTCGGACAGAAGGGACCCGTCGATATATAGGGGCTCGCCCTTTGCATCTCCGCGAATGTCCGCGCCAAACGCCGCTTCGGGCGGATTCTCCACGTAGAACGGACCCCTCACCGTGGTCTCGGTGGCGCCCTTCGCAAAGCGATGATTGATGGCGTCCACCAGCATCGAAACGCCCAGCGTGTCCGACAGCAGAATGAACTCCTGCCGCTTGTCGGTGCACAGCTTGCCGGTGCGCGTCAGATAATCGATGGCCTGCGTCCATTCAGCCTCGGTCAGCTCCACGTCGCGCACGAAATCGTGCAGGTGCTGCACCAGGCTGGTCATGATCTTCTTGAGCCGCGGATCGGGCGTGTTCTTGTAACGGTCGATCACCGCGGCGGTAATGTTGTTCTCGTCGAAATCGCGCATAATAAATGTCCACTGCGATCATATCGCGGCGACTAGCGGGCCTTCACCGGTAGTTAAGGCCGCTCCCTAGCCAACGATGGCTTCAAGGCCAGCCACCAACAACCAAGAACCAAGAACCAAGAACCTCCTTAACGCAGCCGTTCCCGCAACACGAGTTTGGTAGGCTCATCGACGAACGCCGCATCGATCGCCGCGTGGTTGCAGGCCGCGAGATCCGCCTAGGTCCACCCGAAATGCTCCTCGAGGTTCCGATACTCTTCCGTCAGCGTGATATTCGTGATGGTCCGCGTATCGGTGCTGATGCTGAGCGGCACGCCCGCGCGATATAGCTCGTCCACGGCATGTTCGGCGAAATCTCGCGAGATGCCAGTCTGGAGTTGCTGGTCGGGCAAACCTCCAGATGAATCCGCTCGCGCTTCAGATGCTCCATCAACTTCGGAGTCTTCGATGCTTCGCACGCCATGGCCGATCCTCGACGGTTGAAACTCGCGCAGCGTTTCCCAAACGCTGTCCGCGCCGCGCGCCTCGCCGGCATGAGCGGTTCGATCGAGGCCATGCTCGATCGCATAACGGAACGCGGGAACGTGCGCATCAATCGGAATCCTGCTTCATCGCCCGCGATATCGAGCGCCGCCACTCGGCTTCCTCGAAACTGCTCCACCAGCCGTGCCGTCTCCAGGCTTTGTTCTTGATCGAAGTGCCGCAGCGTGCAAAGAATCAGCCGAGCCTCGATGCCGCTCGATCGAATACAAGCTTCCGTCGCGCGATCCACCGCCGCCACCACTTGCTCCGGCGTCAACCCGCGCTCGATGTGCAGCAGCGGCGCGAAACGGATTTCGGCGTAGATCACTCCGTCGGCGGCGAGCTGCTGAAACACATCCTCCACCACCAGCGCCAGCGCAGCTTCATCCTGCATCAATTGAAACCCGCGCGGCGCACGTGTCAGAAAGTCCGCGAGACTCGTGCAACGCCTTGGAGCAATGAACTCGCGCTGGTATTCTTCGTGCGAAATGGACTCATCGAGCTGCGCCACAGCGGCGTAGCTCAAAGAGCAATCCAGATGTAAGATGCAGCTCGGCTTTGCGAATTTCCTTCAACAGCTATTCGACGCCGAACGCCAGCAGCACGTTTCCAGTGGGGCCGCCAATGACGCCGTATCCCGATCCGATGAACAACATGCCGTCTACGATCGTTGGCCCAATCGACTGGATCGCTCCGCCCTTAGCTTCCACTTTGTTCACCGTATCGAACGGCCGGTCCGTGGCATACGACCAAATCTCGGAGCCATCGGCCGACTTCAGCGCGTGCAGCACGCCGTCGGTTCCTGCGATGAACACCACGCCTTCCATCGCCGTTGCAGCCGCGCCATTGTTCACGCGCTTGCCCGGCGCCGCCAGCGGCTTGTTCCACAGCTTTTCGCCGGTGGTCAATTGAATGGCGGTAATGCCGCCGCCCGTCAGGCCGTAGTAGGCGGCCTTTTCATCGAACGCGCCGCCCCACACAACGCCGCTCAACCGGAATACCGGAGCTCCCGGCGGATTGTCCACCACGTGCGTGTTCCAAACCACTGCACCTTTCTTGTCCGGATCCAGCGCAAATAACTTGCCATCCTTTGTTCCGGCCACTACGATGCTCTTGCCGCCCGGCAGCGAATGCAGCACCGGCGAATTCCCGATATCCAGATCCGGCCCGTTGTCCTTCGGGCAATTGTCGGTCTTTTCCGGACCCGTGCAGCCGCCGAGAAATGCGTCGCCAGCCTGCGCCTGGTAATACCACAGCACTTTGCCGGTCTTCATGTCGACCGCCATCACGGAGTCGGACATCTTCGCGGCGGGCTCGGTCTCCGAATCGCCGGTGCCGAAATAGATCGCGTGCCGCTTGGCATCGATAGTCGGCGAATTCCACACCGAAGCTCCCGCTGGCGCATACTGCTGCACGCCTTTCGAATTCTTGCGGGTGGGCTTGGGCGTCTCGGGAACCACGTAGGTCTTCCACGCCTGCTCGCCCGTGCTGGCGTCCAACTTCACCACGCTTCCGCGCGAAGTGCAGCACGGATAATCGAGATTCGCCGCGGCGAATTCTTCCGACGACGATACCGGAACGTACAAATAGCCTTCGTACAACTTCGGCGACGCCGTGATGCGCGCCACGAAATGATCGTCTACTTTCTCTGGTCCACAATTCCTGGCCAGTCTGCGCGTCCACCGCATAGACATTGGCGTGTGCGTCCCCGAAGAACACCGCATATTTCGTCGCCCCGTGGCCCTTCACTGGACCCACGCTCGGCCCTCCGCGCACATTGCCCTTGGCTTGATAGGACCAATACACGCATCCCGATCTTCGCATCCAGCGAATACACATAACCGATATCGCTGCCGACAAACACGCGGCCCGACGCAACCGCCGGCTGCCCGAATGCCGAAACGCCGGTGGGATAACCGAACGCCCACTTCAGCTTCAGATGCGGCACTTGATCGGCCGTGATCCCCGCGCCCTTGGCCGTCTGAAAGCGCGTATTGGTGACGTCGGCGCTCCAACCGTTCCACTCTGGGCTGGCGCTCGGATCGCACATTGGCGGATTTGCTTCGCAATGGTTGGGCATGTTCTTCGCGTCGCCCTGCTCGGCGCTACCGAAGGTCCGGCCGCTCATGAAGATCGCGAGCATCCGCTTCTGGTCGTCGGAGAGGCTGGAGCCCTGGGTCTTCATCGGTCCGGTGGTGAGCGCTTCATAGATCTTTTCCGGCGAAAACTGCCGCAGTGTAGCGGGATCGGGCACGCGCCCGGCCATGGCAGGATTGCCGTGACAGCCCATGCATTTGGTCTGGAAAGTCGCGAATCCAGTTTCGGTTCCCGAGAACCGCGCGGCCTGGGCGGGCGGTTGCGCTTGCGCGGCGATTCCGGCCAGCGACAGACTGGCGATGACAAGCACAACAAGGTGAAAATGTCGTTTTCATGTGATTTCCTTACGATCCCACAGCATATCGAACGTTGCATGCAGCCGCAAGGCGCGATCTAATATATGAAGGTACACTATGCGATTCCTCGTCCTGTATCGCGCCCTCTCCTGCCCCTGGCGGCGGCCGACACCTGCGAAAGTTTGGCCAAGCTCGCACTGCCGCATTCCACACGTCACGTTGGCGCAGGCCGTTCCCGCCGGACGAACTCACGTTGCCTCCCGGAGCGGTGCCCGCCTTTCCCGGGTTCCGCGGCGCCGAGCTACGAGAATCTTCCGGCATTTTGCCGGGTAGCCGCCACGCTCAAGCCCACCAGCGATTCTGAGATCAAGATCGAAGTCTGGATGCCGGCACCGGATCGCATGCGATGGAACTGGCAGCTGGAATCGGTGGGCAACGGTGCGTGGGCCGGCAGCATCAGCTATCGCGACCTCGCCACCGCCGTCACCGCCGGGTACGCCGCAGCCAGCACCGACACGGGCACTAGCGGAAACCACCGCCGAGTTTGTGGTCGGACATCCGGAACGATTGATCGATTTCGCCTATCGCTGCGGTCCATGAAATGACCGTCGCCGCCAAAGCCATCGTCGCGGCTTATTACGGCGAAGCGGCCCGAGCGCGCGCCTACTTCAACGGCTGCTCCACCGGCGGCCGCCAGGCCCTGACCGAAGCGCAGCGCTTACCCGACGATTACGACGGCATCATCGCGGGCGCCGCCGCGAACTATCCCACGCACTTGCAAGGCGCGCAGGTCTGGACCACCAAGATCACGAACCAAAGCGACGGCTATATCCCCCCGCCGAAATATCCGCTGATTCACAATGCGGTGCTCGAAGCCTGCGATGCGCTGGACGGTGTGAAGGACCGCGTTCTCGAAGATCCGCGCCGCTGCCATTTCGATCCCCAGACGATCGCGTGCAAAGGCCGCCGACGCCGCCACCTGCCTCACGCCGCGCAGGTGGAAGTCGCGCGAAAAATCTATGCCGGGCCCGGCCCATCGCTATCTTTCCCGGGCTCGAACGCGGCAGCGAACTCGGCTGGGCTACGCTCTCCGGGCCCAAGCCCATGGCGCTGGCCGCTGAAACCTATCAATACCTGGTGTTCAAAGATCCCGAGTTGGGACTACCTGAAATTCGATCCGGTGCGCGACATCGCGATGGCCGACAAAGTCGCGGGTCCAATCATGAACGCGATCGATCCCGAACCTGAAGCCATTTTTCAAGCACGGGGGAAAACTGCTGATGTATCACGGCTGGGCCGATCCCGGGATCGCGCCGGAAAATAGCGTGAATTATTTCACCAGCGTTGAAGACATGGCAGGCGGAAAATCCAAGGCTGCCGAATCAATTCGCTTGTTCATGGTTCCCGGCATGGGACATTGCGCGCGGCGGCGATGGCACCGACGATTTCGACAAAATCGGCACGCTCGCAGCCTGGGTGGAAACGAACAAAGCGCCCGATTCCATCGCGGCCGCGCACAAGACCAAAGGCGCTATCGATCGCACGCGTCCGCTGTGCCCATACCCCGAAACCGCGCACTATAAAGGATCGGGCAGCACCGACGAAGCCGCGAATTTCGTCTGCGTGCGCAGTATCAGCCGCTAGTAGCGATTCGAGCGCCATCACGACCACTCGAAAATCACTTTGCCCGCGTTTCCGCAGCTTCATCACCTCGAACGCCTGCTCGTAATCGCGATAGGAAAACCGGTGCGTGATCACCGGCCGAATGTCCAAGCCGCTTTCCAGCATCACGCTCATCTTGTACCAGGTCTCGTACATCTCGCGCCCGTAGATGCCTTTGATGGTGAGCATGTTGAATACCACCGTGGTCCAATCGATCGCGATTTCCTTGGTCGGTAATCCCGAGCATCGCGATCTTCGCGCCGTGGCTCATGTTGGCGATCATTTCGCGCAACGCCGACGCGTGGCCCGACATCTCCAGGCCCACGTCGAAGCCCTCCTGCATCCCAAGATCCTTCTGGACTTGCGCCAGCGGCGTTTGAGCCGTATCCACGGCGCAGGTCACGCCCATCTTGCGCGCCAACGCCAGCCGGTACGGATTCTTGTCGGTGATCACGATGTGCCGCGCGGCCGCGTGCCGCACCACTGCCGCAGCCATGATTCCGATCGGCCCAGCGCCGGTGATCAACACATCCTCGCCCAGCACCGGAAACGAAAGCGCGGTGTGCACGGCGTTGCCGAAGGGATCGAAAATCGCGGCGACGTCCAGATCCACGCCCGGCTTGTGCCGCCACAGGTTCGTCACCGGCATCGCGATGAAGTCGGCGAACGCGCCCGGCCGATTCACGCCCACGCCCTGGATGTGCGCGCACAAATGCCGCCGGCCCGCCAGACAGTTGCGGCAGCGCCCGCACACCACGTGTCCTTCGCCGCTCACCAGATCGCCCGCGCGAAAATCGCTGACGTTCGATCCCACCTCCACGATCTCGCCGACGAATTCGTGGCCGATCGCCATCGGCACGGGAATGGTGCGCTGCGCCCATTCATCCCAGTTGTAAATGTGAACGTCGGTGCCGCAAATGCCGGCGCGGCGCACGCGAATCAAAACATCGTTGATGCCGATGGCCGGCTCGGGAATCTCTTCGAGCCACAATCCGGGCTCACGTTTGCTCTTGACGAGTGCCTTCATGTGAGTTGGAAAAGCAGCCGGAAACTCACGGCCGCTTTCTCATTGCACCACGAACCACGCCGTCAATGCGCGCCGTTGCCGGATTTCCAGGAATCCACCAGCTTCTGGACGGATTCGGCCAGATGCGCGAGCTTTTCGTCCGTTCGGTCCTGAGCCTCCGCGATCTGCTGTAATCGCAAATAAAGTCTTGCGTCGGAATCGATCAAAGCATCGATCCGCATTTGCTGGCTTACCACCATCGGGACGCCATCCCGCACCAAATTGGCCGTGGCCAGGAGCTGCTTTTCGGCTTCAGCGAGCCCCCCGGTCGAGCTCTTTCCACTGTTCCTGTTCGTAGGGCGCCATACCCCTGCGATTTTAGCGCCATTCGCCGATTCCCAGCCGCTATTCGCCGATCATGGCTCGAATGGCCGGGGTCCGCTGATAGGCTCGAAGCATGGATACGGAACGCTGGGAAGAGAAGCGGCAGCGCTGGGAACAGAAGCAGGAGGCGCGGCGGGCTCGCTGGGAAGATCGCATGTCGCGCCGGCAGTATCGCCACGGAAGCCACGGGATTTTCTTCGGCGCAATCGTGGTTGCCATCGGGTTGATGCTGCTGCTCGACAATCTTGGGATCGTACGGTTTCATGATTTTTGGCAATACTGGCCGGTTCTGCTGATTGCCTACGGCGTGTCGCGGGTTGTGGATAGCCGCGGCCCTTCCGGTTATGTTTGGGGTGGCGTGGTCGCGCTGATTGGCGCGTTCCTGCTGCTCGACACGCTGGACATCATCGTCTTCAATGCCGCAGTCATCTGGCCGCTACTTTTGATCGCCTTCGGCGTGAGCGTGCTGGTGCGCGCGCTGGAGGGCAATCGCTTCCGGTTGGCGGCGGGGGGATCCCGTCCTCCACCTCACCCGTGATTGGAACAAATGCGATTTTCAGCGAGTCGAGGAGCGGCAGCGAGACCCAGGATTTTCATGGCGGCGACGCAACCGCGATATTTGGCGCCGCGCGGTTCGACCTGCGCAACGCTTCCATGACCGTCGACGAGGCGCGCATTGACGTCAACGTGGTCTTCGGCGAAGTGGAGGTTCGCGTTCCGGAAACCTGGATCGTGGTCAACCGGGCAGGAGTCGTCTTCGCCGGCGTCAACGACAAGACCAACCACCCGAAGCTCGATCCTAACGTCAAGACTCCGCGGCTGGTGATCACCGGCGTTGTCGTCTTCGGCGCCATCACGCTGCGCAACTAGTTTAGACATCGGACAATTCCATGCATCCGCTGATTGCCGGACAAGGCAGGCTATCGCTCTATCTGCTGGCCTGGACCCCACTGGCATTGCTGCTGGCCTACTTGCTGGTGCTGATGGGCAGCCTGGCATGGCTGGCCGCGGTGACCCTGAGCTTCCCGCTGGCCCTGTTCTACGCGCTGATTTGCCTGGCGCCCTGGAACATGTGCCGCGTGCTGCCGCCGGGCGAGGCTCCAGCTTTCAAGATTCTCGGCAATCACCTGGCTGCGGCGGTTGTCGCCGGGCTGATGTGGATCGTGCTGGCGAAAGGGCTGGGCTTGTTGCTCGGCCGTTATCTCTTCGCCGGGGTCAACGAGCGTTTGAGTACGCTGCTTCCCTTGCTGTTCGGCATCGGCGTGCTTTTGTACCTGCTATCGGTGGCGCTGCACTACGTGCTGCTGTCGATGGAATCGTCCAAGGAAGCCGAAACGCGGGAACAGGAAGCGCTGACACTGGCGCGCGAATCGGAACTGAAGGCGCTCAAGGCGCAGATTAATCCGCATTTTCTGTTCAACAGTCTGAACTCCATCAGCGCGCTTGCAACCGTGGATGGCCTTCGTGCGCGCGAGATGTGCATCAAGCTGTCCGATTTCCTGCGCAGCACCCTGAAACTGGCCGAGAAGCAAAGCATCTCCCTGGCAGATGAATTGGCGCTGGCCAAGGCGTACCTGGAAGTGGAACAGGTTCGGTTTGGCGCGCGGCTACTCGTCGAGATCGATTCCGACCCCACTTGCGACCACTGCGTGGTGCCATCGCTGCTGCTACAGCCGTTGGTAGAGAATGCGGTGAAGCATGGAATTGCGGGACTGGTGGACGGTGGAACGATTCGTCTTGAAGCGCGCTGTAGCGATGGGCGGCTGCAACTCAAAATCCAGAATGAATTCGATCCGGATGCGCCGGCGGCGAGCAGGCACGGGCTCGGCTTGCGGAATGTCCGCGATCGGCTGCGCGCGTTGTATGAGAATCGCGCGCGCGTGGACACCTCGGAGACCGCCGGTCATTTTGTTGTGGAAGTGGGGTTGCCCTGCGATGGTCACGGTTGACGACAAGAACTCAATCCTCTTGCTACTGGCTCGTCTGTACGACGCTTGGGCGCGTGGCGACGGCGAGGGCTATGCGGCCTGCTTTGCCCAAAAATCCGACTACATCACGTTCAATGGCGTGCATCTTCGCGGCCGGGCCGAGAATGCGGAACTGCATGGCGCGCTTTTCCGAAGCGTCCTCAAGGGCACCAAACTGTCGGCCGAAATTGAGAGCCTCGAATTACTTTCGAGCGGCGTCGCGCTTGTTCACACCGTTGGGAGCGGGCGGAAGAGGTCCCATCAGACGTATGTGCTGGTAAAGTCCGATACCGAATGGCTGATCAGATCGTTTCAAAATACACGCGTCCAGCCATTCAGCGTCTGGATCACGCGTTGGATGTCAAAGAGAGCCGGGTAATGACATGCATGGGTAATATGGATGAGATCATGGCTGACGCGCTCGCGCCCGGCTCAAACATCGCGCATTACCGCGTGATCTCGCGGCTGGGCGAAGGCGGCATGGGAACCGTCTACCTGGCCGATGACACGCGGCTGGGCCGCCGAGTCGCTCTAAAGGTCTTGCCCGCACGGCTGGCCGCCGACCCGGAACGCATGCAGCGCTTTGTGCAGGAGGCCAGGCTGGCATCGGCGCTCACTCATCCGAACGTGGCGTATATCTATGAGATTGGCGAAAATCAGGGTCTCCGATTTATTGCCATGGAATATGTGGAGGGCGAGCCGCTGAGCGTTCGCTTGAACCGCGGTCCGCTGCCACTTTCCGAGCTGCTCTCCATTGGAGCTCAAGTGGCCGACGCGCTGGACGACGCGCATTCCAAGGGCATCGTACATCGCGACATCAAGCCGTCTAATTTGATGATCACCCCGCGCGGCTACGTGAAGGTGCTCGATTTCGGACTTGCGAAGCTGGAAGCGCCCCGCAATCGCGATGAGACGCAGTTGATAACCAACGACGGCGTAGTGCTGGGTACGGTCGCGTACATGAGCCCCGAGCAGGCGCTGGGCCGGGACCTGGATCATCGCACGGATCTCTTCAGTCTGGGCGTGGTGTTGTACGAAATGGCGGCCGCGCGGCTTCCGTTCTCCGGCGCCACGGTGTCCGAAACGATCGCGCGAATTCTCAACTCGCAGCCCGAGGCCCTGGCGCGCTTCAACTACGACATTCCTGAGGGCCTCGATCGAGTGGTGCGCAAGTGTCTGGAGAAGGATCGGGAGCGGCGCTATCAAACCGCGCGCGAGCTGCTGGTGGATCTCAAGAATCTGGAACGCGATTCCGGCAGCGCCGCATCGTTAGCGGGTCCGGAACGTAAAGCCTTACGCGCCGTGATTGTAGACGATGAGGAACTGGCCCGTGCGCTATTACGCGAGTATGTCGAGTCGAGCGCCGGCGTCGAAATTGCGGCCGAATGCGCCAACGGATTTGAAGCCGTAAAAGCCATCTCGGAGAAGAAGCCGGACCTGGTATTCCTGGATGTCCAGATGCCGAAGCTGGACGGATTCGAGGTGTTGGAATTGATCGGACAAGAGGTCGCGGTGATCTTCGTCACGGCCTTCGATCAGTACGCCATGCGGGCCTTCGACGAGCACGCGGTGGATTATCTGCTGAAGCCCTTCAGTCTGGAGCGATTTCAGAAAGCGCTGGATCGCGCGCGCCAACGCTTGGGTGCGAACCCGTCATCGAGCCCGAAGGGACCGAAGAGTCCTCCCGCAACTGAACTGGCTCGCGCCGCCCGGCCTCCGCGGGAATACTTGCAGCGCATCGTCGTAAAGGACGGCGCGCGAGTCCACATCATTCCCGTGGAACGCCTGGATTATGCCGAGGCCGAGGACGATTATGTATCGCTGCACAGCCAGGGGAAAACCTATCTGAAGGAGCAAACGATTTCGAGCCTGGAGGCCGCGCTCGATCCGGAACGGTTCGTGCGAATTCATCGGTCGACGATCGTCAACTTGGAGCGGGTCGCAAAGATCGAGCCCTACGCCAAGGACAGCCGCGTCGCGGTGTTGTCGGACGGCGCGCAACTTCCGGTGAGCCGGGCCGGGTATGAGCGGCTGCGAGCGTTACTGGATAACTAGGCGTTTCGGATCGCTTGCAGGCGCTAGTAGTAGGCCAGCGATTCAACGCCCGAGCCGCCCGTGAAAGTGGATACGACGCGGTTCTGCGACAGATCCACCACCGAGACAGTGCCGTCGCCATGATTGGCCACCAGCACGGTTTTGCCATCCGGAGCGAAAGCGAATCCCATGGGATCCTTGCCGACTGTAAGCATCTGTTGTTTGCCGTGCGGGTCCGCGGTGTCGATTATGTTGATCGACGCTTCGGTCATGTTGCACACCAGGAGCTTCGAGCCGTCGGGCGAAAAGCGCGGTTTATAGGAGGCCTTGGTGTTGCCCTGAAGCGGCAGCGAGACCTCCGCCATATCGGTCGCCGTATTGATGATCAGTAATTTCGGCTCGGTCAGGTCATTCGCCACCACATGCTTTCCGTCGGGCGAAGCGGTGATGCCCTGGATTCCGTCAGGCGCCGGGATGCGCGCGATAATGCTGCGCTTCTTCAAATCGATGACGGCTATGAACAGCCGGTCGTTCTTGGCGGCAACGTAAGCTTTACTTGCGTCAGGTAGTACGGCGATCCAATGACCGGTGCCCTCGGTATCGATGGCGGCTTCGATGGTGCGAGTTTTGGGATCGATTACCAGCAGTTTACGACTCAAATCGCAAGCGACGTAGATCTTGCCTGCGGCGTCGATCTGGATGCCGTGCGGGGCCTGATACGGCGAAACGTCGATGTTCCCGATGAGCTGCCGCGTCTCGAGGTCGATGATCGCGATGGTATGGCCCGGATGCGGGTTTTTGCCGTAAACACCGTCTCCGTAGACGGGAGTGTAGGCGAACTTATGATCGGGAGAGATCGCGACATCGTGCGGCGCGACGCCCACGTCCAGGTTGGATATTTCCTTATAGGTGGACGGATCGAAGAAGCGGACGTGTCTGCCGATTTTGTCGATCACGATCAATCCATGCGAGCCGGTGGGATTGTTCGGATCGACGCTCGCGCCGAAGACGAGTGTTACGGCAGCGATTCCGGCGAGGGCGAGAAGTGCGGCTTTGCGCGTGGCGCTCTTTTGCGTAACCATGATCGAGAATTATATACCCGCCGCAGCGCTGGGCCGAGGACTCTGTTCCACCACATCAGCACGCCGGTCACAAACAGGAACGCGGGCGCAAGTCCGATGACCACCCAGACAGCTTTGCTCTGCCATCCACCGAAGTTGCCGAAATGCAGATAGCTGATCCAGCGGATGACTTGGTCGCCAGGGGTAAGTTTCGGGCGAAAAGAACGCGTGCTGGGAGTGACGGGTCCGTCAATGCCGTACACATCGAGCGGCGCAACCTTATTCACAATGACCTGCACGGGCCTCGGAAAGCCCCCGTAGAAGCCGACGAAGGCGAACATCAATACGATTGGAAGCATCCAGAAACCGATTACATTGTGGAGTTCCCAATTGAAGAGCTTCCAATTCGATGAGGTTTGAATGGTCAGGCTACGACGCCAACGCTCTGTACCCGGCCACCAGAGCACGGCTCCGCTGCAGGCGAGTATCAGGACAAAAACGGCACATGCGCCGTTGATCAGGCGTCCTTTCTCGCCCGCTAGCAGATTCACATGCAGATCGATCAGCCAGGCGATGAGTTGGATGGAGTAGGGGGTCGACTCACCCAGGTCAAGACCGGTATATGGATCAAACAACCGTTCCTTCTTGTGGCCATTGCGGTTCAGCCAGATTTCGATGGCTTGATTGGGAGATTGGTTGGGCCGCTGGGTGTCCCAAATCCAACTCACCCGGTAGCGCGGATAAGCACGAATGGCGGCGTCGCGAAGCTGCTCATGAGTGAGGCGAGGACCAGAAATAGCGACCGTTCTGGGTCCCGGCCCCAGCGACTTATACAGCTCGTTCCGAAAGACGATCGCGCTGCCGCTTAAGCTAATGACGAAGACGTATAGACCGAGCGCGATGCCGATCCACAGATGAATTTGGAAGAGCGCTTTGCGAAGCCAGAGGCTTTTCGGCCGCCGCAGCCATCTCTTCCAAATACCGTCTCCCTCACGGTCGCGGCTCGGTAACACTCGCTTAGCTGGCGACCTTCTTCTTCACGATCTGCGACGGATCCGCGCCCACGCGGCCAGAACCGTAAGCTGCCGCGGCAGGAAGTTGGAAATCGAACTTGATCGTCGGCAAATTCGGAATGGGCGAAGCCGGATCGTTTTTGCGAACGTCGGTCACCAGAGACGCCGTCACGCCAAACACAGTATCGGAATCGATGTGCTCATCGCCCTGCAAATACAGCGCCGTGACCACCTCGCGATAACCCGGCGCGCCGATGATGAAGTGAATGTGCGCGGGTCGATAGCCGTGGCGCTTTTGCGCGCGGATCATGTCGCCGACCGGGCCATCCATCGGGATCATGTAACCGAGCGGCGCGATGGTGCGCAGATAGAAGCGGCCCTCGGCGTCCGTTCGGAAGGTGCCCCGCAGATCCATCTCGGACGGGTCGTGCTTTTGCAGATCGTAATTGCCGGTTTCATCCGGCTGCCAGACTTGCACGGTGGCGTTAGCCACGCCGTGTCCGGCGGAGTTGGTCACTCGTCCATAAAGGCAAACCTCCAGGCCGTTGGTGGGCTTGGTCACGATGGTGTCGCCCAGTTTCAGAACCGGCGAGTCCTGGCGATAGAACGGGCCCACCAGGCTCGATTTAGTACCGGCTTCGGTGGCGCGCCGATCGTGCAGCGCGTTCACCAGGCTGCTGAGCCCGAGCGTGTCCGAGAGCAGGATGAACTCCTGGCGATAGGCCGTGCATTTTTGGCCGACGGCGGTGAGGAACTTGATTCCTTCCAGCCACTCATCCGGCGTGAGATCCACCTCGCGCGCGAAGTCATGCAGGTGCCGCGTGAGCGCGGCCATGATCTCCTTGAGACGCGGATCGGGCGTGGATGCCATCTGATCCAGAGCGGCTTCTGTAATGGTGTGTTCGTCAATTGCTCGCATGTGCCTCCATGGTCACCGTCAAGTCGCGGTGAAAAACGAGTATACAGCATGGGCGATGGCGATTACCCGGCGCGCTGGAGCCGTAAACTAGGAGCTTATGCCAAAGGTTTTGGTTACGGGCGGAGCGGGCTACATCGGTTCCGTAACGGCCCATGTTCTGAAGCAGCGCGGATATGGGGTAGTAATTGTGGACGATTTATCGCGCGGCTATGAACATAACGTCCGCGGGCTTCCGTTTCACAAGCTGCATCTCGCGGAAACCAGTACGCTGGCGGACTTGTTGAGCAGCGAACAAGTGGACGCGGTGGTGCATTTCGCTGCGCATTCCATGGTTGGAGAATCGACCAAAAAGCCCGAGCTTTACTTCCTGAATAACGCCGGCGGCAGCGCGTCGTTGCTGAGCGCCATGATCCAGGCCAACGTCAAGCGGCTGGTGTTTTCATCGACAGCGGCAGTGTACGGGACGCCGAAGCTGGTGCCCATCCCGGAGGATTTGCCGTTCGCGCCTGTGAATCCGTATGGCGAGTCCAAGGTGCAGGTGGAAACGATGCTGAAGTGGATGGATCAATGCAGCGCGTTACGCAGCATCGCCCTGCGTTATTTCAACGCGTGCGGATCGGATCCTGAGTCCGGGCTCGGTGAGGAACATGTTCCGGAAACGCACCTGATCCCCCTGTTGCTGCGAGCCGTGGCTACTGGAACGCCGATGACGATTTTTGGCGACGACTACGAAACGCCGGACGGCACGTGCGTCCGCGACTACATCCACGTGACGGACTTGGCGGAGGCGCACGTACTGGCGATCGAGAAGCTGCTCGCAGGTGGCGGGTCGGACGCATTCAATGTGGGCACGGGGGCGGGCCATTCGGTTCTGGAGGTGATGCGGGCTGCGGAGGAAGTCACGGGCAAGAAAGTGCCGCATGAGATCGGACCGCGGCGCGCGGGAGATCCGGCGGCTTTGGTGGCGAATTCCGACAAGCTGAAGCGGACGCTGGGATGGAAGCCGAAGTTCCCGGAGTTGAAGGACATTGTCACGACGGCATGGCAGTTCGAGAAAAAGCGAGCGGAGCGGGAAGGATGAGGACATTTCAGTGTGCCCGGGCGCTTTGGCCCTACGAAATCAGCCGGACCCGGCTCGTAGAACATTTGCTACTGATTGTGTTTTATGCTAAGCTCGCTTCAATTTGATGCCTTCTCCCATCGACCGCTTCTCTCCCAGCGGAAAGGTCGTTGCGGTTGCCGTTTGCTCAACGAAAAGCTTCTGTTACAATGGTCTCGTTTTCGATGACCTCTACTTCCACGCCATTAGCCGAGCTTCATGAGATCCTCAAAAAGAAGTCTGTGCAGTTCGGTAGTTTTACGCTTGCTTCTGGCCAGACGAGCGACGTTTATGTAGACTGTAAGCCTACGACTTGCGACCCAAGGGCGATGCCCATCATCGGTCACCTCTTCTTGGCCAAGATGAAAGAGAAAATGTGGTCCCCGGATGCCGTGGGCGGGCTGACGATGGGAGCGGACCCAATTGCTTTCGCTATTGCGAGGGAGAGCTTAGATCGTCCCCCCACCGTTGATTCTTTCATAGTGCGGAAAGATCGCAAGCCGCACGGGATGCAAAAGGTCGTCGAAGGCCTTGAGGACACTCAAGGCCGAAAGGTCGTCATCATTGACGACGTTTGCACCAAGGGCGAGTCTACGGCGATAGCGATCCGCAACGCGACGTCGGTTGGCATGGAGATCCTCGGGGCGGTTTGCCTCATCGATCGCGAGGCTGGCGCCAGCGAGCTTTTGCGCAATGAGTTTGGCGTCGAACTGGCGAGCATCTTCAAATTGTCGGACTTCAGAAAGTAGCCCGGCCCGCTCAGTTTGGGCGTGGTCAGCTTACGCTAGTTGCTGAACTGCTCTGACCTTCAATTCCGAACGCAGACCTTAAGCAGACTTTGCAAACTGAATCTGTTTCCAGATGCGTTGACTTAGATGCGACATCGATCACTGTGAATGACTCGCGTGGGTGAATGCCGCACAACGCCAGACGGTCCGAGTCCATTCGCTTAAGGTGAACGCGCGTCACAATCGTGATGTTAAGGCAGTGACCGAGGACAATCCATCGTGCTTTGGTAGGATAATCTACCTCACACATGCTCAAATGGACCCACTCCCTTGCGCGGCCCTCGTTTGACACCTGATTCCGCGCCCACCTATACTGAGGGTTAGCAATCTTCTACGTTTCGGGTGCCTGCCCGGGCCGAGAAACTCAAATGCCAAAACGCACCTTTCAGCCAAATAACCGCAAACGGGCAAAGACACATGGATTTCGCGTACGAATGTCCACCAAGGATGGCCGCGCTGTGCTTGCCCGGCGCCGAGCCAAGGGCCGCCACAAACTCACCGTCAGCGACGAGAGAGCCCTGCGGTACGCCGACTAGCTTCGGCTTTCCGACCAGCGCTCGGATTCTGAGAGCCGCCGATTTCCGCAAAACCTACAACGAAGGAACGCGATTCACCGGCCGGTGCTTCGCGGCGTTTTGTCTGCGGGCGGAGCGTCGACCAAGCGACGGGCCGAGGCTGGGATTTACTGTGCCGCGGGCGTTCGGGAAAGCCGTGCTCAGGAATCGCGTGAAGCGCCGGATTCGGGAAGCGCTGCGGGTGCGATTGCCCGAGGTCGCGCCGGAGTGGGATATTGTGATCAATCCGCGGCGCCCCGCGATCGCGGCGCCGGTAGAGGAACTGCAACGAGAAGTGGATCGGCTGGTGGCCCAATGCAGAAAGCAGTAATCGCCAGCTTGCGTCTCTACAAACGCTTCGTTTCGCCGCTCCTGCCGTCGGCCTGCCGTTTTTCCCCCACCTGTTCGGAATACATGATGGAAGCGGTCGATAAATACGGCGTGCTGCAGGGAGTTTGGCTGGGGCTGCGGCGGTTGCTGCGCTGCCATCCGCTGCACGCCGGTGGATTCGATCCAGTGCGCTAGGAAACGCCAAACTGCATGGCCGATAATCAACTCCAGCCGAACAAGTCCGGGAAAAAAGAGCTCACCATGGAGCAGCGGCTTCTGCTGGCCTTCGTTCTGATGGGTTTGGTGCTCTTCCTGACACCTTACTTCTACAAAACGCCGCCCCCGGCTCCCAAAACCACCACAACGCCATCCGGGCAATCCTCCCAATCCGCGAAGTCCACTCAAGCCGCTCCGTCGGCCGCGAAAACCGCCGCAGTGCCCGAGGCTGGAACGCCGGCGCCGCCTTCCGCGCCTGTGCCGGGGCAGATTAAAGGCTCTTCCGAACAGCAGTTCGAGGTGGATACCGACATCTATCACATCACCCTTTCCAATCGCGGTGGAACGGTGCGAAGTTGGATTCTGAAGAAGTATACCGACCATGCGGGCAAGCCTTTGGAATTGATCAATGCCGCGAGTTATTCCAAGGTAGCTCCGCCGTTTTCCGTCGTGCTGCGGGACGACCACGCCGCCGATGCGTTGAATTACGGCCTCTACACGGCTAAACCTGCCGCCGGCAACTTGGGCATCGAGTACGAGTTCTCGGATGGCAAGAACTACGCGAAGAAGACATTCCAATTTTCCAAGAGTGGGTATCTTTCGCAGGTATCGACCGAGGTGACGGTGAATGGCGTGCCCACCGATCATCTGATCCAATGGCGCGGCGGCTTTGGAGACGCGACAGTTTTGAATCGCGTGGGCGAGCAGCACGCGGTCTACTTCGATCCGCACGAAAGTGGAACGCTAGGCCTCACCCAGGGAAAGCTCACCAATAAAGACGCCAAATCCGTGAAAGACGGCCCGGTAATTACCACCGGCAATTATTCCTTCGCCGGATTGGACGACCGTTTTTTCGCCGCCGTGTTTCTTCCCAAGGACAACACGCAGATCAAGGTGGAAACCATCAAGGACGACGTTCCGCCCGGGCCTGCCGGCAAGGAAGAAATGCGCGTGGGCGTCGAGGTGGGTGGCGATTCGGTGAATCGCTTTATGCTGTTCGTCGGACCCAAGGACATCGATCTGCTGCGGCGCGTGGATCCCAAGCTGCAGCAACTGATCGACTGGGGCTGGTTCGGCGTAATCGCGAAGCCGTTGTTCCTGGCCATGCATTGGCTGAACGACAACTTCGTTCACAACTACGGCTGGTCCATCGTTTTGATCACGATCGCGATCAACGTGGTGCTGCTTCCGTTGCGGGTGAAGAGCATGAAGAGCCAGCGCAAGATGCAGTCGCTGCAGCCCAAGCTCGCCGCCATCAACGCCAAATACAAGGGTCTCAGCATGCGCGACCCCAAGAAGGCGGAGCAGAACCAGGAGGTGATGGAATTCTACAAGAAGGAGGGCGTCAATCCCATGGGTGGATGCCTTCCGATGGTGGTTCAGCTTCCGTTGATCTACGCGTTATATAAGGTATTCGCCGTCACCATCGAGATGCGCGGGGCGCATTGGCTGTGGATTACCGACTTGTCGCAGCCGGAACAACTGCCCATCCACATTCTGCCTCTCATCATGATCGTCTCGCAATTCGTGATGCAGAGGATGACTCCCAACCCAGGCATGGATCCATCGCAGGCCAAAATGATGATGTTTATGCCACTGCTCTTTGGGTTCATGTTCTATAATTTTTCGGCCGGCCTGGTGTTATACTGGCTAACCAGTAATTTAGTGCAAATCGGGCAACAATGGATGGTGAATCGGATGATGCCCGCACCACCGCCACCTCCTGTAACGGCGCCCGTGAAGAAGAAGGGTAAGTAACAGGTGGCAGAGAAGAACTATACAGTTGAATCCACCGGTCACCGTATCAGCTCGTTTCTCGATATGGCGATCGGGGACATGGGACTCGATTTGGGGTTTGAAATTCTGGAGGGCCAGCATCTTCATCCCGATCTCGAAGATCCCGATTTATTGGTGAAATTCTCGGGCGACGACGTCGCTATCCTGCTCGCCAACAAAGCGGAGTTGCTGCTGGCGCTGGAGTTCCTCACCATGGAAGCGCTGCGGATGCCCGCCGAGCACCACTCGCTGCTGTGCTTCGATTCGAACGACTATCGCACCCTGCGAATCGAGGAGCTGCGGCTGAGCGCCGTCACAGCGGCGGAGAACGTCAAGCGGACGCGCCGGCCGTTTCACTTTAACCCCATGAGCAGCCGCGAGCGGCGCATTATTCACCTGAGCCTGAGGAACGAAACCGAAATCCGCAGCGAGAGCACGGGCACCGGGCCGTTTCGTCAAGTGGTGGTCCTTCCACTGGACATGCCGCTGCCGGAGCCCATTCGTCCGCCCCGGCCTGGTCCGCCCCCGCGTGGCGGTGACCGCGATTCGCGCGATCGCGGCAGGCGATCCGGACCTCCGCGACGTGGCGGCGGCTTCCGAAGGCCCTAGCCAAAAATCAAACATCTTCAGGACGTCACTGTTGGACACCATCGTTGCGATTTCGACTCCGCCCGGGCGATCGGGCATCGGCGTGGTGCGTCTTTCGGGAGCCGATGCGCGGCGCATCTCTGAAAGCGTTTTGAGATTTCGAGCCGGGCATGAGTGGACCCCCTGGACCGTTTCGCTCGCGGACTTAATCGACGATTCCCTCGCTCCCGTGGATCGAGTGGTGGTCGCTTATTTCGCCGCGCCGCGCTCCTACACCGCCGAAGACCTGGTGGAAATCTCGTGCCACGGCGCGCCGGTGGTATTGCGATTGTGCGTCGAGCGAGCTTGCGCCGCCGGGGCGCGGTTGGCCCAGCCGGGCGAGTTTACTCTGCGGGCTTATCTGAATGGAAGAATCGATCTTCCTCAGGCTGAGGCCGTTCGCGACCTGATCGAAGCCACTACGCTTTATCAGGCCCGCGTGGCCGCGCAGCAGGTGGAGGGCTCGGTTTCGAAGCGCATCCGTCCGGTCAAGAACCAGTTGGTGGAACTGATCGCGCTGCTGGAGGCGGGCATCGATTTTGCCGAAGACGACATCAGCGTCGCGCCAGTGGAGGAGATCGTACGGCGTCTGAATCCCATCGAACAAGCCCTTACGGCGCTGGCTTCTACGTTCGACTATGGCAAGCTGGTGCACTCCGGCATCACGTTGGCCATCGTGGGGCGGCCGAATGTAGGCAAGAGCAGCCTCTTCAACCGGCTGCTGGAACAGGACCGCGCCATTGTCACCGACATCCCCGGCACCACGCGCGATTTGGTTTCCGAAGTAGCGGCCATCCACGGCGTCCCGGTGAAATTTATGGATACAGCCGGGATTCGCGCCGGGCAGGACGTGGTGGAAAGCTTGGGAATCGAGCGCAGCTATCAGGCCATGGCGGACGCCGACGTGACGCTGGTGGTGGTGGATCTTGGGGCGTCCACGCATCCCGACGATCTGGCGCTGATGGAGCGTGCACGGCTGCAAGGGCGTTGGATTCTGGTGGGCAACAAGGCCGACTTGCCTCGCCTGGCCGAACTGCCCAGCGGCTTCATCGCAGTGTCCGCGCTCACCGGCGCCGGGATCGAAACTCTTCGCGAGGCCATCGCTCCCATGGCGTCCCACGAGCAGGAATCCGGGTTCATCACCAGCATCCGGCATGCGCAGTTGCTGAGCGAAAGCATCGAAGCGCTGCGGCAGGCGCGCAAAGCGTCCGAATTCGGCATCCCGCACGAAATGCTGCTGCTGGATCTCTATGCTGCGCTCCGGCCTCTGGATGCCATTACCGGGGCTACCACGGCCGACGATATCCTGAACCGGATCTTTTCCACGTTTTGCATCGGCAAGTGATTACAATGGGATTGGCTTTGGTTCGCCAGCTTGCATTTGCCGCGCTCCTCTCCGCCGTGTTACTTCCGGCGCAGCCACAGGCGAAGCCGCAACCGCAGACGCTAGCGCCCGCGCATGAGAGCCAGTTGGATGGCAGTGAAGCGCTGTTCACGGTGCTCGCCGCGATTAATGCAGCGGGCTACGACGCCAACCTGGATTCGAACGCCAATTCGCCGGTTCGCAAGCGGGTTCGCGAGGCGCTCGGGAGCAAGCATCTCGACTCCGTGGACGCGCTGAAGAAGTTTGTCGCGGACCATCATCAGGCGGATCCCGAGGCCGAATTGAGCCAATACATCTCCTTCGCGCTCTCCATCGAGGGCCCGCCCGATTTTCCCTATTGGCTCGGGCCCCAGGAAATCCCGCCGGATGTTCGGAAGCTGGACGGGCTGAATGAATTGATCGCCAACTTCTATCGCGAAGCGGGCATCCACGATCTTTGGAAGCAGGTACAGCCGGAGGTAGAGCAGGTGATCCAGGCGTACCACGGCGGAGTCACGCGGGCCCTCCTGGAGTCCAATGCTTACTTGCGGAACGCTACCAGCGGGGCTAGGAACCGGCGGTTTCAGATCTATGTGGATGTGCTGGGAGCGCCGAACCTGATTCAGACTCGCAGCTATAAGTACAGTTACTTTGTCGTGGTCACTCCGTCGCCCGAGCCGCAGATCGATCAGGTGCGCCATGCCTATCTGCACTATCTGCTGGATCCGCTTTCGCTGCTGTATTTCGAGCAATGGGGCCGGGTGAAGGGCGTGGCCGACTTCGCGCAGGCAGCGCCGGCCTTGGACGATGCTTACAAAAACGATTTCATGCTGTTGGCCACCGAGTGCGTGATTAAAGCGGTGGAGAGCAGGCTGGCTCGAGGCGCGGAAAACCGCCAGGCGCTGGTGAATCAGGCAGTCCGCCAAGGCTTCGTTTTAACGCCCGCGGTGGCGGACGGTTTGGCGGCGTACGAGAAACAGCCGGAATCGCTGCGCCTATTTTTCCCGGACCTGTTGGGACAAATCGACTTGGACCACGAGGACAGGCGCTTGCAGAAAGTCGAGTTCGCAAAGGAAGCGACCGTGCACTTAGCCAAGCCGGCTCCTCTTCCGCCCGAACCGGTGGTGAGCGGACCCGCGAAAGTGCTGGCCGAGGCCGAGGATTTCTACGCAAAGCGCGATCTGCCGCGAGCGCGCGAAACTTACCGGAAGGTGCTGGAGCTGGCCGCCGAGAAACCGGAGCATGCAAGGGCGTATTATGGTTTGGCCCGGGTCGCCGCCCTGGATCACGATCCGGAGCTGGCCGAGAAGCTGTTTGAAAAGACGTTGGAGTTGTCTCCCGACGATGACACCAAGTCGTGGGCCTATTTGTATCTGGGCCGGTTGTCGGATGCGGCCGGCGAGCGCGAGCAAGCCGAGAAGCACTATCGAGCGGCACTGGCGGTGCATGGAGCGCCCGAGCAGGTGAAGGCCGCCGCGGAGAAAGGACTCGCGCAACCGTTTCACCGTTAGGGAGCGCTGTTCCAGACGGCCGGACGGAAAATTCGAGATCGGAAATTCGGAACCAGAAAATTTAGAACATGGAGCAATCATGAAACGAGCAATTCGAAATATCGCGGCGCTGACCTGGACCGCCCTGGCGCTGGGCTATTCGCCGCTGTGGGCGCAGAAGCCTAAGTCGCCCAAAGAGCAGCAAGCCATCCTGGCGGTGCAACTGGCGAAGACGCCGGATGAGCGAGTCGCGGCCGTCGAGAAAGTGTTGACGGACTTCGCGGATACAGAATTCAAAGTGGCTCTTCTCACTGTCGCCGTCCAGGCCGAGCAGCAAAAGGGCGACTACGCGCAAATCGTGTTCTATGGGGAGCGTCTGCTGAAGGCCGACCCCAACAACGCTTATGCGCTCGTCAATCTGGCGGCGGAAACGGCGCGACGCACGCGCGAGAACGATCTGGACAAGGTTGAGCAGCTCGAGAAGGCGGACAAATGGGCCAAGGCCGGAATCGAAGCGGCGAAGACCATGCCGAAAGTCGCCTCCGCTGAGACCGATGAGGACCTGGACCATGACAGAAAAGATATGGAAGCGCAGGGATACGTAGCCTTAGGCATGGCCGATACACTGCGGAAGAACTACGATGGCGCCGCGGACGACTTCAGAAAGTCCCTCGAGACGGAAGCGACGCCGAACGCGGCCACTCTGGTTCGCCTGGGGCAGGTTTACATGAGCTCGGGCAAGCTGGACAACGCGTCTTTCACGCTGGACAAGGCCATCAACACCCCGAATGCGTCGGATCAGATAAAGTCGATTGCGACGTCCCTGAAGAACGACATCGCGAAACGCAAAGCCGCGGCTGGCGGCAAGCCCGCTGCCACCGGGACCCCACCGGCTCCGGCTGCCGGGGCTCCTCCATCTGGCAATCAGCAGCCGTAGCAGCGCGCCATTGAGATATTTGGAGGCGGAAGCACTGGAAGCGGCGCTCGGCCATGCATTCACGAGCCGGGAGCTCCTGATTCGGGCTCTCACGCACCGCTCCAGTGTTTACGAACGAACCTCCGCGGCCGACACAGCTTTTTCCGACAACGAGCAACTCGAGTTTCTGGGCGACGCGATTTTGGGCTTCGTGGTGAGCGATGCATTGGTGCGTGCGCAACCTGATTTTCCCGAAGGCAAGCTGTCGAAGCTCAAGGCTCATCTGGTGAGCGCATCGCATCTGCACCAAGTGGCCGCGCGCCTGAAACTGGGAGATTATTTGCTGCTTGGTCGCGGCGAGGAGATGAGCGGCGGCCGCGAGAAGAAAGCTCTGCTCGCCAACGCCATCGAGGCTCTGATTGCCGCTCTCTATTTGGATGGCGGGATCGAACCAGCCCGGCGCTTCATCCTGCAGCACGTCATCGGCGGGACCGAAACATCCAGCGAGGAGGCGCCCGCTACCGATTACAAAAGCGCACTGCAGGAGCTGGCGCAATCTTTAAAACTCCCCCAGCCACGCTACGCCATCGTGGAAGAACGCGGGCCTGAACATGCCAAGACGTTTCTGGTGGAAGTACGCGTGGGCCGCGATTGGGTGAGCCGCGCGGAGGGGCTGTCGAAGAAAAGCGCTGGGCAGAAGGCCGCCCAGGAAGTTTTGCGGCGATTGGCCGACCGTGAGACTAACTAAGCAAGCGCAAGATTTCGCTGAGCTCTTTGCGGATCACTTCCAGCGCGGGACCGGGGTCGGCGAACAGGTCCGGTTGCGGACGAGCGGACTTCGCGCTAACCGTTTTGGTCACCACCTCCCGCGAGCGCGAGTCGAGAAATTTGCGCGCGCCTTCGATGGTATAACGCTTGTCGTACAACAGGCGCTTGATTTCCAGCACCAACTCCACGTCCTTGCGACGATACAAGCGGTGCCCCTTGCCCGATTTCTTGGGCCCGAGAGAGGAGAACTCCGTCTCCCAGAAGCGCAAAACGTAAGGCTTGATTCCGGCCAACCGGCTGACTTCGCCGATGCGAAAATACAGCTTGTCCGGAATCTCAGGCCGGTGCTCTCCGATCGCCGGTTCTGGCATGGTTTGGTTTATTCTATCAAACCCGTACTAACGAAGCATTGAGCAATTCCCGACATTTTTCTACACTGGTAATTACGAAACATCAACCCAGACCCGCGGCGAAGCAGCCGCAGCGGTCAAGCCAAATCGTCGCCGGGTTTCACCCCGTTCGCGAGGCTCTGCGTGCCGGCCGGGCCATCGATCGAGTGCTGATAGCGCGCGGCGCGGCGGGCGACCGCTTGCAGGAAATCATCGATCTGGCACGAGAGCGCTCTGTTGCAGTGCGATTCGAGCCGCGTGAGGCGTTGGATCGCGCCTCCAACGGCGCCGTACATCAGGGTGTGGTGGCGTTTGGAGCGGCGCACGTTTACGCGGATCTGGACCAGGCCATCCGCGGCGCGCAATTGCTGATTGTTCTGGATGGCGTGGAAGATCCGCAAAATCTCGGCGCTATCATTCGCACCGCGCAGGCCGCGGGCGCCGCAGGGGTGCTGGTGCCCGATCGGCGCGCCGCAGGGCTGACGGAAACGGTGGCAAAGGCGTCCGCTGGGGCGCTGGAGCACCTGCCCGTGGTACGCGTGGGCAACCTGAGTCAGACGCTTCAGGACTTGAAGGAGCGCGGCTTCTGGATTTATGGGCTGGACGAACGAGGCGCCCAATTGTATAGCGAAACCGACTACGCGGAGCCGACCGTTTTCGTTCTTGGCGGCGAAGGCCGTGGGTTGCACGAGCTGGTGAAGAAACATTGCGACGTGCTGGTGCGTATTCCGATGGCCGGCGCCATCGCTTCCCTGAACGTGTCGGTGGCGGCAGGGGTTATTCTGTTCGAATGGCGGCGACGCCATCCGAAATGACCTATCCTCTATGACGCCTGTTACAATGCTCTTATAAGCTCCTGCCGTAGGCTCTCATAGCATAGGAATGCCAGCTACTTCAGATCAATATAAGCTCGGCTTCGGCCTCGGGTTCGAGGACCTCTACGCGCGTGCAGGCCTGCTCCGGCTGGACGCCGCCTTTCTCGATCAACTCCTGAAAACTGATGTAGGTCTGCACGTGCAGTTGACCGACGCTCGCGGCAATCCTGGGGCGCGAACCGACAAGGAACGGTCCGAGTTGATCATCGCGTTGGCGCCGCACGTGGAAGACTTTCTGGGCGAGCTGTTCGAGATTACGCATGAGGTCCAGGCGCTCCAGGCGCGTCACAACGAATTTGCCCCGTTCTTTGCGTTCAAGCGGAAGTTCATTCAAAAGCGGGCCATCAGCGGCGTCACAAAGGAGCAGGCGGAAGCCATCGATGGACCGGGACTGGCGCGCCAGCTGGAGGCAATTTTTAGCGAGCCGCTGACGGAACGAAGCTTCTTCGCGCACGTTTCGCAATGGCTGGAGAACGAAGCCGGGCACACGGAGCTTATCCAAACCGCGTCTCGTTATGCTGCCTGGGCAGCTCTTTCGCATGCCGGGCGAGAGAAACACCGGCACGATGTGTTGTTCAAAGTGGCGCACAAGGTGGACCCGTTTCATCTGGTACCGGTGGAAGCGGTCAGCGAAAGCGGAGTCGCCAAGTTGCGCCTTCCCGAGCAAGACTGGCGGAGGCGAGAAGGATTCAAACTAACTGACGCGGGTATGGCGCTGGAGGGCGCGCTCGATCAGGCCCATTACTGCATCAAGTGCCACAACCAGGGTAAGGACAGCTGTTCCACCGGACTAAAGGAAAAGACGGGTGAATTTAAGGACACCGTCTTTGGCATCACGTTGGCCGGCTGTCCACTGGACGAAAAAATCTCCGAGATGAACCTGGTGAAGCAGCAAGGCTACACCGTGGGCGCGCTGGCGATTGTCACCATCGACAATCCAATGGCCGCCGGGACCGGACATCGCATCTGCAACGACTGCATGAAGGCCTGCATCTTTCAGAAGCAGGATCCGGTGGATATTCCGCAAGTGGAAACGCGGTCGCTCAAGGACGTGCTGGAGTTGCCGTGGGGATTTGAAATCTACAGCCTGCTCACGCGTTGGAATCCCTTGAACTTCGCGCGTCCGTTGCCGCTCGCGCCCTCCGGCTACAAGGTGTTGGTGGTGGGATTGGGGCCGGCCGGGTTCACGTTGGCGCATTACCTGATGAATGACGGCCACGCCGTGGTGGGCATCGACGGACTGAAGATCGAGCCGCTGCCCCAGGAGATCTCAGGCGTCGACGCGCTCGGCGAGCATTCACGCTTCCGGCCGATTCGCGACGTTCGCGAAATTTACGAGTCGCTGGACAACCGGGTCATGGCGGGCTTCGGTGGAGTAGCCGAGTATGGCATCACGGTCCGTTGGGACAAGAACTTTCTGAAGATCATCCGGCTATTACTGGAACGCCGGCGGGAATTCACCATGTTCGGTGGAGTGCGCTTCGGCGGCGCTCTCACCATCGATAGCGCGTTCGAGCTGGGATTCGATCATGTGGCGTTGTGCGCCGGAGCGGGCCGGCCCACTGTGATTCCCATGAAGAACGGCCTGGCACGCGGCGTCCGGCAAGCGTCCGACTTCCTGATGGCGCTGCAGTTGACCGGCGCGGCCAAGACCAATTCCGTCGCAAATCTGCAAATCCGCATGCCCATCGTGGTGATCGGCGGCGGCCTCACGGCCGTGGATACGGCCACCGAATCGCTGGCCTATTACGTCGTGCAAGTGGAAAAGTTCCTGAAGCGCTACGAGACGCTGGCCGCTGAGAAGAGCGAGGCCGAGGTGCGCGCGGGATGGAGCGCCGAGGAAATCGAAACCACCAATGAGTTCGTGGCGCATGCACGCGCGATTCGCGCCGAGCGAGAGGCTGCGGCGCTCCAGGGGCGTAAACCCAACCTGATCGGCCTGTTGAATTCCTGGGGCGGCGTCACCATCGCTTACCGGCGGCGCTTGATCGACTCGCCCAGCTACGTCCTGAATCACGAAGAAGTTTGGAAGGCTCTCGAAGAAGGCATCCGGTTCGCCGAGTGCCTGACGCCCGAAGCGGTAGAAGTGGATAGCAACGGTCACGCGGCTGCGCTGCACGTGATCCGGCGCCAGTTCGATGGGGCGACGGGCAAAATGAGCGACGACGGCAACCCCGTGCGGCTGCCGGCGAAATCGATTTTGGTGGCCGCCGGAACCCAGCCCAACACCGTACTCGGCCGCGAAGATCCCGGCAACGTGTTCCTGGACGGTAAGTGGTTCAGGGCCGTTGACGAAGACGGGCAGCCGGTGAGACCGGAGCGTGTCGCTAAGCCCAGCGCGTCGCGCGTGCTGACTTCCATTCGCCCCGATGGACGCGGCGTCAGCTTCTTCGGCGACCTGCATCCGTCCTATGCCGGCAATGTGGTGAAGGCCATGGCCAGCGCCAAGCAAGGTTATCCAGTGGTGACGCGGCTGCTGTCCAAACGATCGCCGGAAGCGCCGGCGCCGGACGTGCTGGTATCGAACTTGAATCGCGAGTTGCGCGCCGTGGTGGAAGACGTGATCCGGCTGACCCCCAACATCATTGAGGTGCTGGTGCATGCGCCGATGGCGGCCCGGGCATTTGAGCCGGGCATGTTCTATCGGCTGCAAAACTACGAGACTCTGGCGGCGCGCGTCAACGGAACCACGCTCGCGATGGAAGGCCTGGCGCTTACGGGCGCTTCCGTAGATCGGGAGAAAGGCTTGCTGTCCACCATCGTGCTGGAGGTGGGCGGGTCGTCGGATTTGTGCGCGCTGCTCCAACCCGGCGAACCCGTGATCCTGATGGGACCGACCGGGACGCCCACTGAAACACCATCGCGCGAGACCGTTCTGCTGGTGGGCGGCGGATTGGGCAACGCGGTGCTATTTTCAATCGGCCAGCAGTTGCGGGCCAGCGGGTCGCGCACCATTTACTTCGCCGGCTACAAGAAAATGATCGACCGCTACAAAGTGGAGGAGATCGAGAAGGCCGCCGACGTGGTGGTTTGGTGCTGTGACGAAGCGCCCGGATTCACGCCCGATCGCGTGCAGGACAAGGCCTTCGTAGGAAACATCGTGGAAGCGATGGCCGCCTACGCCCGGGGCGATCTGGCGGAGCCGAACATTCCGATGCCCGACGTTCCAATGAATGACGAGGCCGAGATTCCATTGAACACCGTGGACCGGCTGGTGGTGATTGGCTCGGATGCGATGATGCATGCCGTGCAGCGCGCCCGCCATGGCGTTCTGGCACGTTATCTCAAACACGGACACAAAGCCATCGCCAGTATTAATTCCCCAATGCAGTGCATGATGAAGGAGATCTGCGCGCAGTGCCTGCAGCAGCACAAGGATCCCGTCACCGGCGAAGAGACCGTAGTTTTCTCCTGCTTCAACCAGGACCAGCAGATGGACCACGTCGATTTCGCGAGCCTGCATACGCGGCTTTCACAGAATGGCGTGCAGGAGAAGCTTACCAAGCAGTGGATCGATCGCTGCCTGAGGCAAATCGGCGCGCGGGAAGAGCTGGTCACGCACTAACGGCTGCACGCCATTCCGGCGCGAACATCCCTGTCGTGTAGCGGGCACTGCGTCGCACAATTGCGTCACGGCGGTCCATCCATCAATTTACGCCCACACTAAGGCTTGTGGCCTGAATATCCGCAACCTGCTGAAGACATTCCCCACAGCTTGCTGCGTGCCTCTCAATCGGCGTTTGGAGTGTCGATTGCCAATTCCAGGCATGAGGACCGGCGAAAACAATGAACAACAATTTGCTAATGAGGGTTATATTTCTGGGCTCGGTAACCCTGGCTGTGCTCATGCAACCGGCACAGGCGAATCCCGTATCTCGCCGGGCCATCATAACCGGCGTCGGCGGGAACGGAAGATGCACGATTGAAGTGACCGTTGACGGCCGCGCGGAAGTTGAAGTGTCGGGCGACAACGGACTGTTGACAACAATCGGCGGGCAGCCGGCCGTTTGGCGGCGATTCCAATGCAATGCACCGCTGCCTTCGAACCCCGTTGACTTCCGTTTCGTCAGGGTCAATGGCCGGGGAACCCTCAGGCTTCTGCAGGATCCTCGCAGCACGCGCGGCAGAGCCGTCGTTCACATCGACGACCACAAATCCGGCAGCGCCGCCTACACTTTTGACCTTCAGTGGCGCGGACCTGGAAGGGACGGTTGGACGCCTGGGCCGCCGCCTCCTCCGCCCGGCAAGTGGCCTGGTCCTGCGCCGGGCCCGGGCACTCATCCGGGAGGATTCCCGACGGCGAGGGCGGTTCGCTTCTGCCAGGATTCCCTGACGACTCGGCTCAATGAGAAGGGCTACCAGTACGTCAACTTTGAACAAACCATTCCCGTTGACAATCCTGGGCAAGACGATTGGATCAAAGGCACTGTAAATGGAAAACGCTGGTTCGGAACCACGTGGTTTTCGTTTTCGTGCTCGGCGGACTTCAGCTCCGGCAGAGTCCGCTCGGTGGACGTGCATCGTCGCTGGTAAATGTAGCTGTTTCGAATTTCAAACCCTGGAGGAGATCAAAATGATCAAGTACATTTGTGCAATCGCAGTGCTGACTACGGCCATTGCCTTCGCCAAGACAGATCCGGTGGGCGTGGATATCAACAAAGAAGTGCGCCACGAACTGGTGATGCTTCCATATCTAGACGTATTCGACAACCTGGCGTACGGCGTCGACGGCACCACCGTAACACTCACCGGTCAGGTGACCCGCCTGGCATTGAAGAAAGATGCCGAAAGAGCCGTGAAGGGCATCGCCGGGGTGGAAAAGGTGGACAACCAGATTGAGCTATTGCCGTTGTCTTCCCACGACGACCGGCTACGTCTTGCGCTGTATCGAGCGATTTACGGGTTCGGTCCGCTGAATCGTTATGCCCTGCCGGTGCTCAAACCCATCCGCATCATCGTGAAGAACGGCCACGTCACTCTTGAGGGAGTGGTGGACAACCCGGCAGACAGGAACATTGCGAACATCCGAGCCAACGGAGTGCACGGTGTGTTCTCGGTGACTAACAATCTTCGGATTACGGAGTAATCCCGGGGCTCGAAGCCATGTTCATCTTTCGCGACATCACCTTGGTCTTTGCGGGCGCCTTGATCTTAGGCCTGCTGTTCTGGCGCCTGCGCCAGCCTCTTATTCTCGGCTATGTGTTCGCGGGTCTCATTCTCAACCCGCTCACACCCGGGCCGCGCGTTCATGACGTTCACATCTTCGAAGTCATGGCCGAGGTTGGCGTCATCCTCCTGATGTTCTCCGTCGGTATCGAGTTTTCGATTCCCGCATTGCTTCGCGTGAAATGGGTGGCGCTCATTGGCGCGCCAGTCGGCATTTCCCTTTCCATCGGCCTGGGTGTTGGAGTGGGCGCTCTGCTGGGCTGGCCGCTCTCGCAGGGCGTCGCCGTCGGCTGCATCATTTCCGTCGCCAGCACCATGGTTCTCATGCGCCTTCTCATGGATCGCGGCGAACTCACCTCGGCGGCCGGCCGTATCATGGTCACCCTCACGCTGGTGGAAGACCTGGCCGTCGTAATTCTCACCGTTCTGCTTCCAAGCCTGGGTTCTTCAACCGGTACGGACTACACGCAAGTCCTCTGGAAAATCGGCAAAGCCCTTGTGCTACTAGTTCCGGTTGTGTTCGCCGGCTGGAAAATCATGCCGCAGCTACTGGCTCGCGTACAAAAAGCCTGCAATGACGAGCTCTCGCTCCTGCTAGCTCTCACGATTTGTCTCGTTATCGCCGCGATTACCGAGGCGGTAGGGTTGTCTCGTGCGCTGGGTGCGTTTGTTGGTGGCCTGCATCTCGGCAGCTCCGATTATGCCCACTCGCTCGCCGCGAAAACACTGCCGATTCGAGATGCTTTCGTGGCTCTGTTCTTCGTTACCATCGGGATGCTAATTGATCCGCGCGCACGCTGCTATCCAACTGGCGTCTGCTGGCTGTGATGGTAGGGCTGATTCTGGCCGGCAAGTTCGCGGTCTGGTTCACGGTGGTTCGTCTTTTCGGTTATCCTGCGCGAACCGCATTGCGTGTGGGCGCTGGTCTCACGCAAATCGGGGAATTTTCCTTCATACTTGCGCAGGTCTCATTACACTCGGGGCTGGTTGGGTCGGATGTTTACAACGCCACCTTGGCCGCCTCGCTTATCACCATTCTCGTGAACGCCACTCTGTTCAAGCTGATGAAGCCCGTGGGCGGCGTACACGCAAAAACGGTCAGGGCAGCGCCCCACGGGCACGCCGCCCTGACTTCACTCCTCCGATCTGTATGATTCAGGCTGACGCGAATGCCACGTGCCGGCTCCCGCTTCTGGCGCGCGCTTCATCCGTGGCCGATTCGATACCCAGCCGGCGCATCTTGGAAACCAAAGTTGTTCGCGCGATTCCCAAGCGGGCGGCGGCTCCATGCCTTCCTCCCACCACCCACTTGGTCTCCTCCAGAGTTTGCAGAACATGATCCCGAGTAGCATCGTCGAGCGTCTTGCTGTTCTTGGGCAGGCTACTTCTCTGGGGCCGCAGTTGATTGAGAGGCGGCGCGAATGCAGGCCCCGGGGAAACGATCACGCCGTGCTCGATGAAATTCTGAAGTTGGCGGACATTGCCTGGCCAATCGTAACCAAGCATGGCCTCCATTGTTTCCGACGGAATTTCTGTCACCACCTTGTTCATGCGCTCGGCATATTTGGCGACGAAGTGCCGCGCCAACGCGGGAATATCATCGCGGTGGTCGCGCAACGGAGGCAGGGCAATCGGAAAAACGCTAATGCGGTAGAACAAGTCGGCGCGAAACTCTTTATCTGTCGACCATCTGCAACAGCTCGCGATGCGTCGCCGCTATCAGACGTACGTTTACTCGAATGCTCCGCGTACCGCCTAAGCGTTCGAACTCCTGCTCCTGGAGTACCCGCAGCAGCTTTACCTGCAGATCCCAAGCCAGGTCGCCAATCTCGTCAAGGAAGAGCGTTCCGCCGTTCGCCATTTCGAAACGGCCAGTCCGCTGGGTCAGCGCTCCCGTAAAAGCGCCTCGCTCATGGCCGAACAACTCGCTTTCGATCAAGCCGGCCGGAATCGCCGCACAATTCACTTTGACGAGCGGAGCGTTGCGTCGAGGGCTCAAGTTGTGAAGCGCCTCCGCGACCAGCTCCTTACCCGTTCCCGTTTCGCCCTGAATAAGAACCGTTGAGTCCGTGGGCGCCACTACGCGGATCTGCTCCATCACTGAAGTCAGATAGCCGGCTGGTTCCGATGATTCCATGCGGAGCAGCTTCGCGCTCACTCAGTTCACTAGAAGTCTTCCACATCGTCCTCTATTGCTCCTCCTGTGCACCATCGTAGGCCGGTTTAAAGCGGGATACTATCCTCTTTTGGTAGGAGACGGCTGCTCATTATTTGCTTCAATCGCAGATTGAATCGCTTTGAACAATGGTTCCCGGCGAACCGGCTTACTGAGGAAGTCGATCGCTCCGCCCTCCAGCGCCCGCTGCCGCGAGGCCTCGTCCGCGTGAGCGGTGATGAAGATGATTGGGATTCCGCGCCGTTCGATATTCAAATGGTTCTGAAGCTCGAAGCCGCTCATTCCAGGCAACTTGAGGTCCAGGATAAGGCAGGCAGTGTCATTCAAGCGCTCGGAAGCCAGGAATTCCTCGGCGGACGCGAAAGCATCGACGTTGACTCGAACCGACCTCATCAAGCTCTTCAGCGCCTCGCGGATCGACGCATCGTCATCCACAATCGAGATGCGGCGCGGCGGGCTGTTGCTCGTGACCGCGCGCCTGGCGTTCTGGTGCACAATCCTCATCTGGCTAAATGATAAGCGGTCCGCTGGCCGGATACCATCCTACGTTAGTAGCAGACGGCTACTTATATTTCGTGCTCGGTAGGATTTAGCCTTTCCGACATTCTGACGAGATCCGCCAGGGACTCCGCACCCATTTTCTCCATCACTCGTCCGCGGTGCGTCTTGACGGTCAGCTCGCTGGTGCCCAGCTCGGCGCCGATCTGCTTATTGAGCAACCCGGAGGCAACCAGCTTCAGCACTTCCTTCTCACGCGGGCGTCAGGGAGTCGTAACGGGAGCGTAGCTCGGCCATCTGCGCGCGCTCGTTCCACGCCACGCGATCCTTCGCGATCGCCTCCTGGATTGCATCCAGCAGCTCCTGACCGCGGAACGGTTTGGTGAGGAACTCAACCGCCCCCGCCTTCATGGCGCGCACGCGTCATGGGTACATCCCCATGGCCGGTGATGAAGATGATCGGGATTTGGACGTGGGCGTCAGCCAAGTCACGCTGCAGTTCCAGCCCGCTTGCGTCAGGAAGCCGCACATCCAGCACCAGGCACGCCGGCGCCTCCGGGCGCTTGGCATGCGAGAAATTCGCGCGTCGACCCGAAGGTCTCCACTCGCAAGCCTACCGACGAGATGAGCCTTTTAACCGCGTCACGGACCGACGCATCGTCGTCAACCACAAATACGATCGGATCGGAGTCCTTCATGGAGTGGATTGAAATGGCGTCGCCTGACCTTCGGATGGCAAAGCCGCTGGCAGCGTGAATTGAAGCGTCGCGCCATGGTCGCTGTTGCTGCTGGCCCATAACCGGCCCCCGTGAGCCTCAATGATGGAATGGCTGATGGACAAGCCCATTCCCATCCCTTGGGCCTTAGTGGTGAAGAATGCGTCGAAAATTCGCTTCTCGTCTTTCGGGGCGATCCCGACGCCTGAGTCGCGCACGGCCACCAGCACTTCGCCGGAGTCTTGCAGTCCGGGAACGTATTACGAGGCGCCGCGGCCGGTCCCTAACGTCGCTCATCGCTTCGATACCGTTCAGGATCAGATTCACGATCACTTGTCGTAATTGGACCCGGTCGCCCATGGCTGGCCGGAAGATCGGCGGCCAATTCGGTCTGGAGATCAAACCTGGTTTCTCAGAGCCGCCCCTTCTATGAGACTGCCCACCTCGCGAATCAGATCGTTGATCTGCACCTTGGTTCTTTCCGGCGCGGCCTTGGTGAACATGGCGCGAATGTGCCGGACCACTTCGCTGGCGCGTGTTCCTTCTTGCGCGATGCAGTCCACTGCGGCGCGCGCTTCTTCCAGATTTGGCGGTTCGCTGGAAAGCCATATCATGCAGGCATCGGCGTTGGTGACCACGGCGGCGAGCGGTTGATTTACTTCGTGGGAGATAGATGCCGCCAGCGCGCCCATCGCGCTGATCCGGGTCACGCGAGCCAGCTCGGCCTGCGCTTCGTAATAGGCATCTTCCGCGCGTTTGCGCTCGGCCATTTCCGCCAACAACTGCACATTGGTCTGCTTCAGTTCGGCGGTTCGCTCCTCCACTCGCAGTTGAAGCTCATCGCGGGCATAGCTGCAGCTCGGCCTCCGCTTGTTTTCGCCACGAACTGAACCAACCCACCACCAGCGCGAGACGCCGCAAACTCAATGAATATGGGCAAAGACTGTCGATCCACGGCGAAGGAATGAGCGGGAGGAGTGAATAAGTATGCAACCGCCAGTCGCGCTGAGAATCACCGCGAGTCCAGCCAGGCCACCTTCCGGCAAACCAGGTAGCTTGCCACTACGGCTATGTAGAAGAACAAAATATCCAGCCGTCGAAACAACACTCTGTAAAAAGACAGTTAGAGCCAATGCGGCCGCAAAAAATGCGATCGCCAGTCCAAAGCGAAAGATCGTTAGACGAACGGTCTTCATGCCGGACGTTCTCTGGCCACCGCGGGTGACGCGTACCATCGCATCACGCTCGAAAGAATGCCTGCGAGATAGACAAAGCAGCCAGGCACCCACATTAGCATTCCGCCCAATTGTTGATCGCTCTTGGGATCGAGCCCCCACAGGCGCATTGGGGGATTCAAGTACGCGGGATAAAGGCCGATTGGACCAAAGGTCAGAAACGCACCCAGTAGGCTGCAGCACGCGCAGGCGCTGAACAAATAAGATACGGCCGAAAGCATTGGGAGACGGCGTTCTTCCAGCGGCCCCAGAATCGGCCACCAGAAAATTGTGCCGGTGACGAGAAAACTGAGGTGTTGAAAGATGTGCAGTCCATCGCTCGCCAGCGCGGCATTGAATAGCACGGGAATGTGCCACGCCAGCATGGCGCCCACACCCAGCAGCCATGAGACGGGCGGCTGTCCGAGCGCGCGCTCCAGCTTATTTAGTTTGGATCGTTCCAGCGCGGCCGAGGCCAACCATCCAGGTGTGCCGAGCAGCAGAAGCGGCGGGATCACGAGCGCTAGCAGGAAATGCTGGACGACATGAGCGCTGAACAGGTATCGATCGCCGAGCGTATCGATGGGCGAAACCAGATCGACAAGAAGCAGCGCAACGCCGGCTAGAAAATAGGGGATGCGCCCCAGGCATCCCATCCGCACAATAGCCAGGTAGCCAATCGCGAGTGTCGCGCAGCCGGCGACCACCGACGGTTCCCAGTCCCAGATATTCATGCAGCGCTTCCCACGTACGCTACCAGAAAAATCACGAGCCACAGGCCGGCGAAAAAATACCAGTACAGCGCCATGGCGCGGATGGCTGTGGATGGCACGACCGCCAGCGCCACCAGTCCGACGAGAACATGCAATCCGTGCGCGCCGGCCAGCGTGAAGAATGTCGTACCGAACAGGCCCTGGCCGATCGTCACGCCGTCGTGGATCAGGTGCAGATACTGGATGCCTTGTCCAATCAGAAAAACCGCGCCGAGCCCTATGGTGACGGCTAGCCATCGGCGGTCGCCGGCGGTTGCCCGCCACATGCTGAAGACGCTGGCCAGCAGGCCCGCAGTGTCGAGCGCACCCGCGCCGAGGTTCAGATTTCCCGCGCTGGCGGTGCGAAAGTATACGAATGCCAGAATCAGCAGGAAGAAGAACACAGCTTCGGAGAGCAGCAACATCGCCATGCCGAGTTGGCCGCGTTGCCCGGTCAAGCGTCACCTCTCACAGCGAGCCAATCCGGCGCCTCGGGATGCTTGCTATCCCACAATGGCCGGCGGCTGCGCACCTCGGGACGTTGTTTGAAATTCCGACGCAAGGGCGGTGAGGACGTGGACCACTCCAACGTCCAGGCGTTCCAAGGATCGTCGCCCGCCACGGATCCAAAATAGAGACTCATCGCGATATTCGCAAAGAGCAGGAGCACCCCGAATACCAGAATGCCGGCTCCGATGGTCGAAATAATGTTCAGCGCGCCAAACCACGGAAGATCCGGATAGGTGAAGACGCGCCGACGCATCCCGAGCAGCCCGAGGAAATGTTGGACGAAAAACGTCGTGTTGAAGCCGATAACGATCAACCAGAAGTTCCAGCGCCCAAGCTTCTCGTCGAGCAGGCGTCCGCTGATCTTAGGGAACCAATAGTAAACGCCCGCAAGCACCGCAAACACGGTGCCGCCGACCAGCACGTAGTGAATATGCGCAACGACGAAATAGGTGTCCGTCATCTGCCAATCCACCGGCACGGCGGCGAAGGCAACGCCGCTAAGTCCGCCCACCGTAAATTCCAACAAGAAGGCCACTGCGAAAAGCATCGCGGTGGTAAATCGAATGGCTCCGCCCCACATGGTGGCAATCCAGCTGAAAATCTTCACGCCGGTGGGTACCGCGATCAGCATGCTGGCCGCCGCAAAGACCACGAGAACATTGCGCCCCAGAGCTACCGCGAACATGTGATGCACCCATACGCCGTAGCTCAGAAACGCGATGGCCACGGTGGAGGTGGCAACGTAGGGATACCCGAAGATCGGTTTCCGCGAGAACACGGGAATGATCTCGGAAATCATGCCGAAGGCCGGAAGCACAACAATGTAGACCTCGGGATGGCCGAAGATCCAAAAGTAGTGCTGCCACAGGAGCGGCGATCCGCCCTGCGTCGCATCGAAGAAGCGAGCGTGCAGCAGCCGGTCGCTGAGCAGCATCACTAACGACGCCGCAAGCGCTGGCAGCGCGAGAACGATCATGATCGACGTGACAAACGTCATCCAGGCAAACATCGGCACCAGGCGCATGGTCATTCCGGGCGCGCGTTCCGTAGCGATGGTTACGATAAGGTTGATCGCCGCTCCAATGGAACCTCCCGTGATCAGCAGCAATGCGATCGCCCAGTAATCCAGGCCGGGGCCCGGCGAAAATGCTTTTTCGGTCAGAGGAGCGTAGCTAAACCAGCCCGCGTCCGGTGCGGTTCCCGTGGCGAAACTGAAGTAGAGCAGGATGCCGCCCAGAAACTGCAGCCAGAAGCTCAGCGCTCCGAGCCGCGGTAGCGCCATTTCATTCGCGCCGAGCATCAGCGGAGTCAGATAGACGCCGAAGCCGGTGAGCACGGGCATCGCGACCAGAAAGATCATGGTGGTGCCATGCATGGTGAACATCTGGTTGTAGGTTTCCGGCGCGATCAGCTTGAGATTCGGCGCCGCCAGTTGAGCGCGCATTACCATGGCCTCCATTCCACCGGCCAGGAAAAACAAGAGCGCCGAGAGCATATAGAGGATGCCGACGCGCTTGTGATCGATCGCGCGGAACCATGCCGACACGCCGTTCATTGCAGCGTCTCCAGGTAAGCCAGCAGGGCTCGCGCTTCGTCCGCCGACAACGGGGTGTCCGGCATTCGATTACCCGGTTTCGCTGCTTGCGGATTCGTCAGCCATAGCGCCAGGTTGTCGGGCGTGTTTCGCGAGATGCCGCCGCCGAGGAGTTCGCGGCTCGCCAGGTGCGCGAGATTTGGACCCTTTCGCAGCTCGATCGCGGTTGCAGTGACGGCGTGGCAGTCCGCGCACTTTTTGGTTTGAAACAGCCGTGCGCCCTCGGCAGCGATTCCGGTGGGCTCAGGCGGCGGTTGTGCCTGGCGCTCCAGCCAAGCGTCGAAGCTGGTCTGCGGTTCGGCGATCACGCGAAAGCGCATCCAAGCGTGCTCGGCGCCGCAAAATTCCGAGCATTCCCCCGCGTAGGTCCCGGGCTTGTCCGCCTCCAGCCAGATGAAGCTCCAGCGGCCCGGCACGGCGTCCATTTTTCGCGCCAGCTGAGGTGCCCAGAAGTCATGAATGACATCCGCCGATTCAATGCGCGCCAGAAGACGACGCGACGCCGGAATGTGGATATCGCCGGTGGCGATTATGCCGGTAGCCGTGGTGCCGCGCGGATAGCGGACCTCCCACCACCACTGATGTCCGGTGATCACCAGGTCGGGCGGCCGGCTGGAATCTTGTGGCGCGTCGATGAATACCATGGCGCGGACGGTCACGATGAAAAGGGCCGCCACAATTAACAGTGGCACCACTGTCCAGAGAGCCTCCAGCTTGCGTGATCCGAAAATCTGCCTCGGCTCCGGCGCGCCGGCGCGAGCCCGGTATCTGACGACGCTGTAAACCACGCCCGCCGCGACCACCAGAAAAACCACCGCTGCAATCACCAGGACAAGTGAGAAAACCGCCGCGATGGACTGAGTCTGCGGGGAATGAGGATCGAAAGGAGGCCCCATAGGCTACGCAAAACGAGACTAGCATACAGACCCCGCTCGTGAGCCCGTTCAGCGTTTCAGCGCTGCACCCGGACCACCCCGAAATCCGCTTCGCATCCGTCCGCCTCGAGTGCACGGACTTCAATCTCATGCGACCCAGCAGCGATTCCCGACATATCGATTACCGCGCCCCAGCCCTTATACTTATCCGGCGAGTTTGGATACAAAGCATCGACGTCCGGCCGAGGACGATCCGGCTTGATCGACTGAACTAACTCACGATCTATCAAAATGGATACCTGCCGGACGGGCTGCGTCGCACCCACCCATCCCGCGATAGACAGCGAACCCGAAACCTTAGCACCTTCGTTCGGTTGGTCGATGTAGCCGAAGGGAAGCGCAGGGCAGGTGGGATTTCGTTTCACTAACGGCATTGTCCAACCAGGCGGAACAATAGGAATAGAAACGAGCGTGCCCGGCCGTGCGGCTTCGAATTGACCAGCGTATTCCTGGAAATGAAGGTCCTTATAAACTGGGTACTTCCAATCCTTCACGATTCCGATGCATGCGATTACCAATCCCGCCACTCCAATTCCGCGAGCAAAGCGGTTCGGACTCAGCGTACCCAGCCAAACCAGCGCCCAAACAAACCCAAGCATGGGGAAGAACCAATACCGGATGCCCGCCGCGGCCTTCAAAATAGGCCATTGAGGGGCCGTCAGGCTGACCATGGGAGCTATCAATGAAGCCACAAGAATCATGCTGCTGAAAGCGAGAAGAAGCCTCCATTCTAGGGGCATGTCGATAAAACAGTAGCCGAGCAAAAGAGTGCCGAACACCGCAACCACGACCAGCACTGTCAGGCTTCTCTGAACTTGCAAACTGGCAACGCCAAGAGTCGATCCGAGGTAAATCTGTCCGGCAAGAATCTGAACGGCCAGCTTGGGTGTGGCGCCCAGAATGGCGTGGGAGCGCGTCGCCTCGGCCGTTGTAATAAGTGTCCATGCCTGAATGGCCGCAGCCGCGGATAGCGTCGCGAGCATCGTCAATCTCCACGGGCTACGTCGAAGTAACCAGACAATCAGCGCAATCGGCCACAGTATTACTCCGCAGGGCCCGCTCAGCCCGCTTACCAGGAGAATCGTGATATCGACTAGCCACCATTTCGGATTCGACGGAGGGCACGCGAGCATCAATAGGCACGCAAGTAGCGCCAGATGCCACTGCGCTTCCTCGGCCGCCACATTTAATTCGGCTGAATTCGGCAGTCCGAGATATAGCATCGCCATGAGGGTGCGAGAAAACAGCGGAGCCCAGTTTCGGCAACGCGCCGACAACAAAATATTCACTGGCAGAACTTGGATTGATAGTCCCGCCAGATTCATGACCAGCGGCGCGAGATGAAAAGGCGCGAGCAATGCGGCAGAGGCAATTAAGCGCGAGAGGGTTGCAAAGTAACCGTTTTCTGGCCTGAATAGACTAGGCAGCCATCCTGACGTGTAGGCCTGCGCATACCAGAATGTGCCGTCCTCCGCGAAAAATTGAGGATTGAATAGAGCATCGGGCCGGCGAGAAACCACTAAAGCTGCGCACGTCAGGAATATGAGTACTTGCAGCTTCCAATCAATGCCGGCGTTCGTGCTATCGCCGCAGTTATAGCTGCCTTTCAAACTTTTCTGCCTATGGCTTCCCATCCGGCAGCCAACCTATGTTGAACCTCTGGTGGCAGCCGTTCGAAGGATTTCCACAACTCCGATGAGTTCCGTGACTGAGCATTACGCCAGAACTCCAATAACTCCAGAAGAGTGGATTTACCGAATTGCATTGCGGCTTCATCCGAGACGCCTGCGCGTAAGTGGTGCTCTACGTCCGAGGCTAACCAGGACAAGGCATACAGGGGATTAAAATTCTCCGATACACGGAGGCATTCCACTCTGAAATTCCGCATCCAATGGCGCAGGCCGAATTCAGTGCAGTTGTAATAGTGATGTGGCTCCTCATGAAGCGGTTGCAAGAACGCAGTATGGATGAGGACTTGCCCCCCAGGCTTCAGCACTCTGCGCATTTCTTCCAGCGCGAGTTCGGGTTCGCGATAGTGCTCCAGAGCGTTCAGGCAGACGATCGCATCGAAGACCTCATCTTGAAACGGAAGCCTGTGTACGTCTCCCGCGACGTCGGTATGCTTGAACAGCTTGTATTCAAGTTCGATCAGGTTTCGAAATCTCTTTGTCGTCGCACCGGCACTGAGGTTCAGAGCCAGGCCGCTCGCGTCCTGGATGAGCTGTTCAGCCCGCGGTGGCAATGAATTGCTGAGATGGGTTTCCGATTGTATTTTTACGTTGCGCCCCTCTGCGGTGAACACGGGTCTGCCGTTCACAATCGGCCAGCACCGCCCTGTGCGCTCGGAAGCCAAAGTCAATCCATCCTTCAGGACGAGGCGCTCTTTCGTCTCAGGACAGCGTAAGATCGGCAGCAGGCGATCCACGCCACCTTCGTGGATCGCGCGGCCACCGCTTCTGACAGTTCCTTTAGCAGCGGCCTTTGAGCCGGTTCGACCTCGCCCAGGCTCCGGGATCGGTAGCTCCAGCCAAGGATGCCGCATGTTCAAATCTGCGACTACGCGTGGCTTCATGTCGGGCTGTTCCGTGATGGTTTCCAGCATTGATGCGCTGTGAATGCGATATCGTGCAGTCGCGTCCTGAACGCGAACTCCGAACAAGCCCTTTTCGGCGAGCTTGCACCAAAAGTCGTAATCTTCCCACCCCATTGGATCAAGCGCGCCGTACCCCCCTACAGCGATCCAGCAGGCCTTCCTAACGATAGCCATGGAATCGATGTAGTTGGCACATTGGAAGAGCGCCGGATCATATTCGGTAGTCCCTATCTTGCCCGTTCGCTCACCAAACAACTCGATCGTCGGGTACGCAAATGCCGCGCCGGTGTCATCCAAGCTGGCCATGCATTGCTCCAGGCAATCCGGGGTCAAGGCATTGTCTGGGTCGAGTGCCAGATAGAGTTCAGTATCGGCAAAGCTCACTGCCGCGTTGCGCGAGCGGCCGAGTCCCGAGTTTCGGCGATTCTGAAGCAAGGCGACCATATTAAACTCAGCCGCATGGTCCTCAAGCCAGCGGTGCGCTACAGACAATGAGTTGTCGGTAGAACGATCGTCAACCACAATAACGTCGAGATCACGCATGGTCTGCTGGCGAACGGATTCAAGTGCGTCCACCAGGAAGTGGCCGTAATTGAACAGAGGAATCACCACCGAAATCCGGCTATTGCCGTTGCGCCTGGATTGAAAAACAACGTCGTATTCCGGTAACGCGACGGCTGGAATCGTAGCCGGACTCTCGATATGCATCTGGGAACGGAAGAGGTCAAACCGCTGCGGTACGGGCGAGAGCAGTTCATTGACTAGCTGCGCGACAAGTAGAGACCGTCGCTCCGGGCCGTAGAGCCATAACACATCGTGGTAGGCCTGATTCGCCAATAACCGGCGCAACTCCGTGTCGCAAATCAGCCGCTTGAGGCCGGCATACCATTCTTCTTCATTCGCGGCGAGCAAGCCGCTGTAGCCATGACGGATGGCATCGGCAAAAGGTCGCGTAGGGGAAGCGATGGTTGGAACACCGGCCAAAGCGGCTTCAAAGAACTTCAGCTCGCTCTTGGATTCACAATACCTGTTACCGGCCTCCAGTGGCGCAATATTAATATCGAAACGCGCATATTCTCCGGGCAGCTCTGCGACAGTGACGCGTTCACGCCATTCGATCTGACGGCTTACTTCGTCGAGCTCACGAAATTCGCTTACGTCAGTGCCACCGCGAAACACCACCAGACGGGCAAATGAGTGCTCCCTCAGAATGGCGGCGATGGATGCCGCAGCCACGGCGAAATCCTTTTGGTGCGTCAACGTGCCCGAGGCGTAGCCGATTCGCACCAGGCCGTCGTCAGGTTCCGATTTGCGCGCTCGCATGGCAGCCCGTGAATCCGCCAGGCTGCGTGCGGTGAATCCATTCGGAATTACGCTGGCCGTGCGGTGCAGCCGCCTGATCTCACTTGCGAGTGGAATAGTCGGCGCCGTACAGCGATCGGCTTTCACGAGCATTCGTTGAATGGACTGATAAAACTTCTGCACGCCGGATTCGGACATCTTCTGAGTTCGGATACCATCGACCAAGTCCTTAACAGCGAACTCCGGGCGAAACATTAAATCATCGATATCGAATAGAATCCTGGCGCCCGCTTTGCGAGCCGTCGTGACCAGCGCCCCCATATCAGGCGATATAGACGCGCGCCAGATCCATACGATGTTCGCTTTCGCGATTTCATCCAGCCGCTCGCGCGCCTCGGCGCTGCTCATAATTACGCTTTCGAAAAAAACGCGGCGCGAGAGAATCGGCAGAGATTCTCCACCCGGTAGCGATGTCCGGGCGTGTTCGGTTCCCCCGAGATGAACACGATGCGGGCCCGGCTCAGTTTTCTATCGATTGTTGTTTCCTTGCGTGCCTGGTGCGGAGGCCGTGGCCGGCGACCTTCAGCCAACCCCCGGCGCACGTAGTGAACCAACGGGTTCCACCCGGCTGGAATGACCTCGATATTTTGCTCAATGTACCAGTCGGTATCGAAAGATGCGCTGGGGTCGCGGCCAGCCTCCGCTCCGCAAATTAGGTAATCGTGCAGGGAACTGATATTTCCGAATTCGACTTCCGGATTCCGGTCCAGATAAAATGCTTCATCGAACATCGGGCCTGGGCTGCGTCTTTCTTTCCAGCCGCACGTTACATAATGCTGCAAGGGGTTGACGCCTACTGTAGCGACATCGGGATTTTGATGGAGATAAAAATCGCTGTCGAAAAGGGGATGGGGATCCGGCCCTGGAATCCGCCGAAACGCAGATAATGCCCGAGCGGCTCGAGGTTAGCTTTTTGCAGATCGGGATTCTTTTCCAGGTAAAAACCGGCGTCGAATAGCGGGTGAGGCGAGCGGCCCTGTTTCCAGCCGACCTCTAAGTAATGCAGGAGAGGATTCAGGCCGGTGTTCGCGACCTCGGGGTTTTGCGACAGGTACCACGGGGTGTCGAACAGCGGGTGAGGGCAAGCTTTTGTGGTGCCTCCCCTCTGGAGATAATGTTCGACCGCGGAGACCGCCCCAACATCGAACGTATTCTCCAAATAGAAATCGCCGTCGAAAATGCCCGATTGCAGCAGAAATCTTTGTTTCGCCCACAGCCGTATGCGTTGGGGAAGTTGAAGGGTGACTGCCCACCACAGGCATCGGATCGGCAGAAGCAACATCTGCTTTAGCGAAGGGCTGCTCCCGCCGCTCATAACGCAGTTCCTTCATAACAGCCGGGTCGCATGAGAAAACTAAAGTCGATTGTAATACTTGTGCGCAGCGGACCACCAAGCAAGCACGTGAGGCCGCGAAGTAAAGCCGTTCAAGAAGGCGAGGGACAGATACAAATTCATCTACAGCGGCGGAGCGCGATGAGTTGAACGAGTTGTTAACCCAAGGGCGGTGGTTCGAGTACTCTAGGAGCCAAATCCCCATCGTCCCGCCGACATTGAGGCATTCGGCGCGGCCGATTGCGAACAGTCCGGCTGCACCAAGCCCAGCGAGCATCAGGATCAGCGAGGGCGGAGCAGGTGTCGCTGGGGGCGGAGTCGTGAACCCGTCGATTCCGTACACTTGCGACTTCAACGTGGTGTTGGTCGTGGTCACGGTCTGTGACGGTCACCAGCGAAATGACGAACGTGTCGATGTCTTCACCGCCGGAGACAACACTAAGGGGGGTAGCAGTTCCGCCGGTGCAGCCGGGCGGCACCGGGCGGCCTTGGGTAGAAACTCTTCGATAGAGAGCGAGTCCCATGAGTTATGAACGTCATTGGAAGAAGACAATGGGCCATCGCGGAAGGTTACATTCCCCCGTACAGCCATGGACCCGCGCCGCAGATGGTGAGTCATGAAGCGATCTGCATTCTCAACTCGGGCAATGCGGAGGCGCACGTCGACATTCTGATTTATTATGAACAGCGCGAGCCGGTAGGCCCCTATCGTTTCACGATTGCGCCGCGCCGCACACGTCACCTGCGCTTTAACAACTTTGAAGAACCCGAGAAGATCCAGCCGGACACGCCGTTTTCGAGTGTAATATCGAGTGACGTGCCGATTGTCGTTCAACATACGCGGCTCGATTCACGTCAAGCGGAGAACGCGCTACTCAGCACCATTGCTTTCCCAGGCATCGATTAACGGAAACGCTATGAAACGCCCCGTGCCTGCGAGCATCTACCAGATGTGTATGCAGTTCGCAGCCCGGCCGCGGCTACCGACATGCACCGCTAAGGAGAGGCATGTCCAAATCCACAGTCGCAGACTTGCTTGTCGAGAGACTGATCGGCTGGAACGTAGAAGTTATTTTCGGCTTTCCAGGCGACGGTGTTAACGGACTCTTCGAAGCTCTTCGGACGCACAAAGACAAAATCCGCTTTATTCAGGTTCGTCATGAAGAAGCTGCCGCTTTCGCCGCCTGTGGGTATGCGAAGTTCACCGGCCGTCTTGGCGTGTGCATCGCCACCTCGGGCCCGGGAGGCATCCATCTGCTGAATGGCCTGTACGATGCCAAGTGCGATGGGCAGCCCGTTCTCGCGATCACCGGCCACACCTTTCACGATCTGATCGGCACGCATTACCAGCAGGACGTTGATCTGGACAAGCTGTACATGGACGTCGCGGCTTACAACCAACGCGTAATGGGGCCGGCGCACGTCGTCAACGTGGTCGACGAAGCGATTAAAACTTCGCTGGCCCGAAGAACGGTCTCGCACATCAACATTCCCAAAGACATTCAGGATATGCCGCAATCGAAGAACCAGCGGTCTTCGGCGAACATCGCGGATCACAGCAGCGATCTTTTCTCCGCCGCCTATCCCGTGCCTCCAGAGCGATCGCTGCGTCAGGCGGCCGATTTAATCAATCAAGGCAAAAAAGTCGCCATGCTGGTTGGCCGCGGCTGCCTGGGCGCGCGCCAGGAAGTTCTCGAATTAGCGGAATTGGCGGCAGCGCCGGTCGTAAAAGCACTGCTCGGAAAAGCGGTCATTCCCGATCGCAGCCCCTACACCACCGGCGGAATCGGATTGCTGGGCACGGCGCCCTCGCAGGACGCGTTGAAGGAGTGCGACACGTTCATCATGGCGGGGACCAGTTTTCCGTACATGGAGTTCTTGCCCGAACCCGGTCAAGCCAAATCCATTCAGATCGACATCGATCCTACACGTATAGGTCTTCGCCATCCGGCCGATGTCGGCTTGGTAGGCGACTGCCGCACGGTGCTACGCGCATTAATTCCCTTGATAAAGCGCAAAACCAAACGCGCTTTTCTCGAAACATCGCAAAAGCGGATGGACGCATGGAATAAGCTCATGGAGGAACGAGGCACTCGCTCCGACATGCCGATGAAGCCGCAGGTAGTGACCTGGCACCTGAATAAATTGCTGGACTCGAACGCGATCGTGTCGTCTGACAGCGGCACGATCGCCACCTGGACCGCCCGCTATATCGAAATGCGCGACGAGATGCAGTTCTCGCTCTCCGGACTCCTCGCAACCATGGCGAACGGCCTGCCCTATAGCATCGGAGCGGCGGTAGCTTATCCCGGTCGTCAGGTTGTATGCGTGGTTGGGGACGGCGGGCTCACGATGTTGATGGGCGAGATCGCGACACTGGTGAAGTACAACCTTCCAGTGAAAGTGGTGGTCATCAAGAACAACGTCCTTGGGGAGATCAAGTGGGAGCAACTGGTAATGGAAGCGAATCCCGAATATGGCGTGGAGCTCCAACCCATCGACTTCGCCGCTTTCGCCCGATCTTGCGGCGCCGCTGGCTTTACGATAGAAAACCCGGCCGATGCCGACGAGATTCTGCGCCGCGCACTGGCCCATCCCGGTCCAGCCGTAATTGAAGCAGTGGTGGATCCGAACGAACCACCGTTGCCGGGAAATGTTACCGCTGAGCAAGCGCTGCACTTCGCCGAAGCTCTTAACAAAGGCGAGAAGGATCGATGGAAAATTATCCGAACGGTGCTGGAAGACAAGATTCGTGAAGTCGTCTGAGGATGTGGAAGTTAATGCCTCGATTCAGAGGGCAAGCGACAGCATTCGGTTCTCCTGGGATCCCCGCTACCTGGACTTGCGCTAACAAACAAGGCGTGGGGACCGCCTATTCGCGCGGCAGCCGGATCTGGTTCACAATTGCGCAAGGGATCCTTACCGAGACCTTTTATCCGCGCATCGACACACCGCAATTGCGCGAGCTGGAATTTCTCTTCAGCGACGGGAACGGGCTGTTTTTGGAGGAAAAGCGCGACCTCGACCATGAAGTCGAACGAATTGTTCGGGCCCAGGGTTACTTTATCCACAGTTCGGATCGCCAGCGGCAATTCACTCTAACCAAGGAAATTATCGCGGATCCTACGCGTTCGTGCATTGTGATTCGCACTCGGCTGGACGGCAACGACGAGTTCCTCGACCGATTAAGCGTGTACGTCCACTGCGAACCGCACCTTCGCGATGCGGGAAGCAACAACAATGCCTACATCATCGAAGATAGCGGACGGCAATTGCTCGCCGCGGAGAAGGACGGAACGTGGCTCGCGGTGGGAGCTTCCTGCCCGTTTTCGCGCCTCTCCTGCGGTTATGTGGGCGCCAGCGACGGTTATTCGGATCTGGCTAAGAATGGCCGCATGGCATTCGAGTTTGACAGGGCAACGGACGGCAACGTCGCCCTGACTGCCCGACTGGATCTTTCCAAATCGCGCGCGTTCGTGCTGGGAGTCGCCTTCGGCGAAACGCTGGAACATTCGGTGGCGAACCTGCTGCAGAGTTTGAGCGCTGACTATGAAGATCAGCGCAGGGTCTTTGTGCGTCAATGGGAGCGCACTACTTCTATTCGCAAGCGGTTGGAGAAAGCCAGCCAGGACAATGGGCGCCTGTATGAATCGAGCTGCGCTCTGTTGCTCGCCTCCGAAGATAAAACATATCAGGGTGCATTCGTGGCGTCACCATCCATTCCTTGGGGCGAGGCGCGCGACGACCGCAAAGGCAAGGGCGGTTATCACCTGGTGTGGACGCGCGACATGGTGGAGGTCGCGATGGGTCTTCTGGCCGCGGGCTATACGCGAACGCCATTGCGCAGCTTGATTAACCTGGCCGCCCGCCAGGACGCAGACGGGGGCTTCGCCCAAAATTCCTGGGTGGACGGCAAGAGTTTTCGAAATAATGTGCAGTTGGATGAAGTGGCGCTCCCCGTGCTGCTGGCCGCTCGGCTTTCTCGGGACAGACTTTTGGGCCACTTTGAAGCTTCACCGATGGTCTACAGCGCCGCCAATTTCCTTTTGAACAATGGGCCTGTAACGCGCGAGGAGCGGTGGGAAGAGCTGGGAGGTTATTCGCCTTCCACCCTGGCTGCGGTGATTGCCGCGGAGATTTGCGCTGCTTCTCTTTTGAGGGCTGGGGGAGAAGAGACGACCGCCGCGCTTCTCGAACAGTACGCGGACTACCTGGTGGCGCATCTCGAGGAATGGACAGTGACGGCCGACGGCTCCCTGAGCCCGAACATACACCGCTATTTTCCGCTAATCCGGCCAAAGCGGGCGAAGTTGCAGGACCTGGCGCGCTGGACCAAGCCGAATTGAAAATGCCCGACCAGCCGCCCGATTCGCCGGACAGCTACCCGGCTCGCGATGTTATCGACGCCGGCTTCCTGCAGCTTGTGCGCTACGGCATCATGGCTCCGGACGATCCGCTGATTATCGACAGCCTGAAGGTGGTCGACGAAACTCTGATGAGATGTACGCCCGCTGGAAAATGCTGGCGCCGATACAATCACGATGGCTACGGCCAGCGTCCCGATGGCGCGCCTTTCGAGAAGTGGGGGCAAGGCGGGTCGTGGCCGTTGCTGGCCGGCGAGCGGGCGCACTATGAGCTTGCGGCCCGGGGGAACTACTCCGAGCTGATCCACGGTCTGGAGCAGTTCGCGGCTCCGAATGATCTTCTGCCCGAGCAAATCTGGGATGAGCCAGATCGGCTGGAGGCGGGCCTCTTGAACGGCCGTCCCACCGGATCCGCGGTTCCGCTGCTCTGGGCGCATGCCGAATATATTCGGTTGCTTCGGTCGGCAGTGGATGGGCAGGTGTTCGATCTGATTCCCGAAGTGGCCGCTCGATATCTGCAGCAGAAACCGGAATCGCGCGTGGAGTATTGGCTGCCAAAGCATCCGATTCATCGTGCGCGTCGCCAGTGCACGCTTCGAGTCTGCGCACCCGAGCCTTTCCGCTTGCGCTGGTCGAACGACAAGTGGGCAAGCTACCGGGATAGCGATTCCACTGGAACAGCGATCGGAGCGGAATACTCCGACCTCGGTCCGTCGTCGATCCAAGCGGGCGTCGAATTCACGTTCTTCTGGAAACAACGCGACCAATGGGAAGGCCGAAATTACGGAGTGGAGCAGGAATAAAAGCGATGTCGAAATCACCAAGGGTTGTCGTTGTCACGGGCGCTTCGGCCGGCGTGGGACGCGCGGTAGTGCGGGAGTTTGCGAGCGAAGGAGCTTCTATCGGGCTGATTGCCCGCGGCCGGAACCGCTTGGAATCGGCGAAGCAGGAGGTGGAAGCACGGGGCGGTAAGGCGCTTGTAATTCCTGCCGACGTCGCCGACGCGAACGCCATTGACCAAGCCGCCGAACGGGTAGAACAGGAATTCGGTCCCATCGATGTGTGGGTTAACGACGCCATGACCACCATCTTCGCGCCGGTCGAAAAAATAACGCCCGAAGAGTTCAAGCGGACCACGGAAGTAACCTACCTGGGATTTGTATACGGCACGATGGCGGCCTTGAAGCGGATGAAAAAGCGGGATCGGGGAACCATCGTCCAAGTGGGCTCGGCCCTGGCGTATCGTTCCATTCCACTGCAATCGGCTTATTGTGGCGCTAAGCACGCCATGGTCGGCTTCACCGATTCTTTGCGATCAGAGTTGATTCACGATCGCAGCAATATTCATTTGACGGTTGTTCATCTGCCGGCCATGAACACGCCTCAATTCAGTTGGTGCCGGACGCGATTGCCGCGGCAGCCACAGCCCGTTCCTCCGATTTTCCAGCCGGAAGTTGCGGCCCGCGCCATCGTGTGGGCGTCCACGCATCGGCGGCGCGAGGTTTTCGTGGCGTGGCCCACTGTGAAAGCAGTCTATGGTCAGGACGTGGCTCCCGCCCACGCCGACCGTTATCTTGCGAAATTCGCCTACGACGGGCAGGAAACTTCCGAACCCGTCCCAGCGAATCGTCCAGACAATTTGTTTGAACCCGTTGAAGCGGACTATGCGGCTCATGGCATTTTCGACGACCGGGCCCACTCGTCCAGCCTGGAGAGTTGGCTCGATCTGCATCGTGACCAGGTTCTGTGCGGCGGCGGTTTGTTGCTGGGTTGTGTTGCGGCGATGTTGTGGAAGCGATGAACGTCTGGGCGAAGATTTCGTCGCTCAGGAGGGCGGACATCGAAGTCCGAGAGGGCCGGTTTCAGCGCTGGCTTTCGCTGATTGCCGGGCTATCGAGCATTCTCAGCGGGTGGAGGTCGCCTATGAACACTACCGCGGCGGATATAGCCGGCGCGTAATGTACACGCCAGTTATCCTGAGCGCCGCACTGATGACGGCAGGCATTGCGGGCTTCTTCAGCCGCAAGGCTGCGCGCACTTTTTTGCCGGCGATCTCCGCCATTACGCTGGCGGACGGAATAATCGGTTTCTATTTTCACGCGCGCGGCATTGAGCGTAAGCCAGGCGGATGGCGCCTGCCGATTACAAATATGGTGATGGGACCGCCGATTTTCGCTCCGTTTCTGTTCGGGGTAAGCGCCTATCTTGGTCTCATCGCCTCCCTGCTGAGGCGCGGCGAAGAACGGGGACAAGGCTGGATTCCGTTGCCGGCCCACTCACATCATTGGGCCCGCGCGCTGACCGGCCGGCACGAACGGATCGGCTTCGCCCAGGATATTCGCGAGGGACGTTTTCAACAGCAGATGGTGATGGCCGCCATGGTCTCGGCCTTCTTCAGTGGCTTTGAAGCCTGGTATTCGCATTACAAGAACAATTTTCGCTATAAAGCCCAATGGACTCCCGTCATCATTGCGCCTTTGTTGATTGCGGCTGGAGCGCACTCTCTGAGGAATCCACGGACGGCGCAGACCTGGCTTCCCGCCATTTCCGCAATTGCGATGTTGGATGGCGCCGTGGGTTTCTTCTATCACGCGCGAGGCGTGGCTCGGCGGCCCGGCGGTTTGAAAAAGCCGCTCTACAATCTCATCTACGGTCCGCCGGTTTTCGCGCCGCTGCTATTCGCGGCGTGCGGATTCCTGGGCATTCTCGCCAGCCTATTGCGGAGAGAGCCATGAGCGAGACAAGGCCCCGGTTACTATCCCGGCTTCCATACTTTGGATCAGAAGAAGTTCTGGGATGCCGCGACGCGAAAAGTGGTTCTGGACCGCGTCCACAATATTCCCGAAATCCGGTTCTTCAAGCCCGAGCAGGCGAGGCTGCTGGAAGCCGTCTGCGCTCGCATTCTTCCCCAAGACGATCGCGACGAAGCACATAAAATCCCGATTGTTCCGGGGATCGACGAGCGCCTGTTCTCCGACCGGCACGACGGCTATCGGTTCGAAGATATGCCGCCGGATCGCGAAGCATACCAGTTGGGGCTCCGAGGCATCGAAGAGATCGCTCGCCATTTATACGGGCGAAGCTTTTGCGACATCGGAGTTGCCGAGCAGGATCAAATCCTGGAAGCCCTCCATGATGCACGTCCGCAAGCCGCGCGCGAAATCTGGAGACAAATGCCCGTCCATCGATTCTGGATGCTGTTGGTTCAGGACTGCATCACCGTCTACTATTCGCATCCTTGGGCGTGGGATGAGATTGGCTTTGGAGGACCGGCCTACCCACGCGCGTATATGCGGTTGGAGCATGGCGAGCCGGAGCCCTGGGAGAAAGACGAGAAGCGCCACGAGTGGACGGCGCTCGGATCTTCGCTTGTCCGAAAAATTCACGCACGTGGCCGGTTTGGCGGAACATCGCGGTGGCCCGCAAGGCGGTACACATTGAAGCCGGACGCATTGAGCTCGCCATCAGTGATACCGAACGGAGCGTCTCCGCACATGCTCGGCGCGATGCAGCGGATTCAAACCCCCATGCGCCGTTTTGCCGATGGCGAAGAGGTGGATTACGCGATCGTCGGAGTGGGCGCGGGCGGCGGCGTTCTGCTGCAGCGTCTGGCGCGCGCGGGCTTTCGCGTTATCGGATTCGATGCCGGTCCATTCTGGGACACTGAGCGCGATTGGGTGAGCGACGAGACCGGATCGCACAAGCTGTATTGGAACGACAAGCGCATCACGGGCGGCGAAGATCCGCTGGCTTTGGGCGCCAACAATAGCGGCAAGGGTGTCGGCGGAGGCACGGTTCATTGGGCTTCCTTCACGCCGCGCTTTCATCCTTCGGATTTCCAAACTCATACACGGGATGGCGTCGGCGCGGATTGGCCGCTCACCTATTGGGATCTCAAGCCGTATTACGAACTCATGGAGAAAGAGCTGCCTGTGTCGGGACCCTATTTCCCTTGGGGCGATCCGCACAGCTATCCCTATGGACCGCATCCCATGGGCGGCGTCGGCGACGCGCTGATTCGCGGGTGCACCAAGCTTGGCCTCGGCGTAAGCGCCGGCGGGCCGGTTGCCATCCTCAGCGGCTCGCGCGCGGACCGGCCCCATTGCATCTACCGTGGATTTTGCATCCAGGGCTGCAAGGTGGGAGCGAAAGCAAGCACGTTGATCACGCATGTGCCGGACGCTTTGGCGAACGGCGCCGAAATTCGCGCGCAAAGCATGGTATCGCGCGTCCATCTTGGGAAAAAACCGGCGCGTCACGGGCGTCAGTTACTTCGATTCTGAGGGTCACGATCATTTTCAGAAGGCCAAGGCGGTGGTCGTGGCTGGATATGCCATTGAAACGCCGCGGCTGCTGTTGAACTCCGGCCTCGCGAACTCAAACGGACAAGTGGGACGGTATCTGATGGCCCAGGCGGGAAATGTTGTATTGGGGCGTTTCGACGAACTGATCCGCATGTATAAAGCCCCACCGGCCCACGCCCTCACGGAACATTTCTACGAGACCGATCCGAAGCGCGGATTCGCGCGCGGCTTCGCCATCCAGACTGTGGGGCCTTTACCGGTCGCATTCGCGAAACAGATGATGACCGCGAAAGGCGCCTGGGGCTGGGGCCTGCGCCGCCTCATGATGGATTACAACCACTGGGCCGCGCTAGGGCTGCTGGGCGAAATCCTGCCCAATGCTGAAAATCGCGTCACACTGGCCGATGAGAAAGATCAATTTGGTTTGCCGGTCGCAAAAGTCACATTCAATCTCTATGACAACGATAAAAAGCTGATCGAATATGGCAAACAAAAAGTGATGGATATTATGTGGGCCGCCGGCGCGAAGGAGGTTGTGCAGGAGGCGCGATACGCACATTTAGTGGGCGCCGCGCGCATGGGTCGCGATCCCAGCGAGTCAGTGACCGATCAGTTCGGCCGCACGCATGAAATCGCTAATCTCTTCGTCTGTGACGGCAGCCTGATGCCCACTCAGGGCTCGGCCAATCCAGGTCTCACGATTATGGCGCTGGCCGCGCGAATCGCGGATTACATGACCGCGCAGGGAGACCGTATCTTCACTTCCGATCGGCGTGACATGGAACCGCCACCCATGCGCCGCGATCTTGCGCCGCCCGACACCTGGGGACACGGCATGCCGACGGTGTAGCGATGCGATCAAGTCCGCTCATCGGCGATGTTCGCGTATCCGCCTACACCGTCCCAACCAAAACGCCGGAATCGGACGGGACCCTGGAGTGGAGCGATACGACCATTGTCCTGGTGGAGATCTCAGCCGGCGGCAAAACGGGACTCGGGTATAGCTATGCCGACGTCGCGACGGCACGGCTGTCGAGCACACTCTCGTTCCAAAAGTAAAAGGTGGTGATGCCTTCGCCATTGGAGCGTTATGGCAGAGGATGGGGATCGCGGTGCGAAATCTGGGCCGATCCGGAATCACTGCCATGGCAATCGCGGCCGTCGACAACGCACTATGGGATTTGAAAGGTAAGCTGCTGGATGTTTCGGTGGCGTCGTTGCTCGGCCCAGTAAGGCGTGAAGTGATGGCTTACGGCAGCGGCGGATTCACCTCTTACTCAGAACGGGAATTGCTGGATCAGATGACCGGCTGGGTGGCGAGCGGGATGCGTGCGGTAAAAATGAAGATCGGCCGCGATCCGGCAAGCGATCTGAAACGCGTCCAGTCGGTTAAGAAGGCAATCGGAACGCACGCGGATCTTTTCGTCGATGCCAATGGAGCTTACACGCGCAAGCAGGCTCTGTCCCAGGCCTACCGGTTCGCCGAGATGGGCATCACATGGTTCGAAGAGCCGGTGTCGTCCGACGATCTGGACGGTCTTCGCCTGATTCGCGATTCTGGACCGCCGGGTATGAATGTCGCGGCGGGCGAGTACGGATACAACGCCTGGTATTTTCGCCGGATGCTGGCGGCCGGCGCCGTGGATGTTCTGCAGGCCGACGCCACCCGCTGCGGTGGAATCTCGGGCTTTCTCCAGGCCGACGCGCTTTGCGAGGGCCACTCGCTGCCCTTGTCGGCGCATACCGCGCCTTCCGTTCATGCCCACGTCTGTTGCGCGGCTCAACGCGTGATTCACACCGAATATTTCTTCGACCATGTCCGGCTGGAACAAATGGCCTTTGATGGCGCCATCGAGGCGGTAGACGGGATGCTTCGGCCGAATCTCGATCAGCCGGGATTCGGCTTGATATGGAAGCAAGCGGATATGCGTGAGTATCAAACCTACGCTAGCCAAGCATGAATCGACGTGTCCAGCGCTCCCGGCGAGTCGCTTTCTGGTCCAAGCTGGACGTCCTGGAAACAATTTCCACTTTCTTCTACCAGATATCTTGAAAACGAAACGGAACGATCTCAACGCCAAGCTTTCGGCCGCCTGGAGGCACAGATCATTACTCCTTGAGTAGAATTCTACTCGGGCCAGGTTATGCCCGAAGGCTGCGGGCTTCGGGGCCGGTTTAGGCTGAGCTTCGCGGCGATCTCGAAGGCCGCCTCGGAAGATCTCCTATCCTCAATTTCATCTACAGCCACCTGTCGACTGCCTGGATCCAGCCGGATCTATTGATTCTATTGGTCGGGGCGGGGCGATTTGAACGCCCGACCCCCTGCGCCCAAGGCGGTTTCTGGCCCACAATCAAAATCGCCTATTTTCAACAGCTTGCATTTCAATGAGTTGGCGAATACCTATTGAGGTGTGTTGCTATTTATTGAAGCCGAAGGATTCCCCATCTACAAATTCATCTACAGCACCGCGCCGATCCACGGGCCAGCATCACGTTGACCCAAGGCGGTAGCTTCCGGAATTCTCTGTGAAGCCGACTTTGAGGACCGTGAGTGGCACAAGTCACCATAGCCGACTATATGTCAACATGGACAGCTTCCGGATATCACTCGCAAACGCGATTGCAACTTCCCCGGACACCGATAACTGCTCAGGGTGCGGGAGTCTTCGATGGTGGGCCCGGTTTACCCAGCACTCCGGCTGCCTTGACCAGAACGCTGCCTCTGGACTATTGTGGATAACGCATTTGACAACACCTAACCCAACGCCTTCTTAGTGCGGCTCGCGCTTCTCTGGAAACAGGAAAGCGATTAATAACTTCATGGCCCACGGCGAAGTTCCTGCTGGATGGACGGCGTTGCCGTAGAACTCCGCCGAAAGTTCCACCGGTTGGAATCCGAATCTCATGATTCGTCCCACTCCTCCGCCGAATGGCGTGGTCCACACGTTGTCACTATGAGCTGCGAAAGGGAACGGTCCAGTTCCCCCTCACCAAACCGGTTCCGGTGAAGCTCATCGGACGGATCGCGAAGCTGCGCGCGGCTGGGATCGCCGCAACAGCGCAAACGCACTCGCAAAAAACGTCCGAGAGACGGCGAACCTGATCGGACATCCTAGCGTCGCGAATTTTGTGAGCACTTTCGAACACACAAAAGTGCGGGCGAGATGCGCAAAAATGGTTCCGCACCTTTTGAGTGGAAGCGCGGATGAAAGAAGAAAAAAGCGGCGAAGCCTTAAGGATCAATCCCCGCCGCGAAAGCGATATTCAGTCGTGCGGAAGCCCTAAGTACGTGTCGTTCGGAAACTGTGAAGCATCCCAAGTTGGTTTGGGCTGCGCGGGCGGAACGTCCACGCAAGTAAGACATACCGGAGTGCCGTTGTCGTACAGGTGCGTCTCAGCGCCACATCGGTAGCAGCTTGCCATTGGTGACCTCACTTCCTAAGGGGGACGCTCAATGAAAGCATTGTTCCGGCTTGGGCGCTGCTCAAAATTGCTCAACTAGTTGAATGTAAAATCATGGGATGCACCTCAGGGCAGAATTGGCGAAGCGTGTCCTGCAAATGCTAAAGGAGGGCCAGTCCGTGCCGACGCAAGATATCCTCCAATTACGAAACTGGGCGAGCACCTCTGAAGACGCCGTGCTGCCGTTGGAAGAGATCGCTCGCCGTATCCTCAATGAAGAAGAGGGTGGCGAGTCACGCTCGGCTTGATCCAGGCACCCAGCTTACGATTGAAATGGTTCGAGAACGGGCATATACTGGCCCACACAGCAAATGTCACAGAAGCTGGTGCGGGCTTTCGTCCGAGGGTTTACACTGCTCCTAGAACCACAGACTGGCCTCCGCTCGGAAGTGCTGAAATTCAGAATGCGTTGATTTCGATCCTTCCGCCCGCTGGCGAGAATTTCTCGGTGGTCTGGGAGACAAGCGATGCCAGTCCGCTGTGTGGATGCTGAGCTCGGTCGAGATGCGCGTCCGGTACTTCGTGCTAAATTCCGGGCCGTCTGTGGATCTCCACGGCACCAGGCCCGATGCGCTTTCAAAACGAATGCCGCCCGCTACAGCATGCACTGCAGGCGGCATCGGTTCGGGATGCCAGTCAGAATGTCGCGCAACACCGAGAGTGGCATCCCATCAAGGACGTGGCTCTAGTTCAGTGGACCGTCGAGCGGAATCTTCTCAATTTCTGTTGCGATCTTCTGCAACTTTACCGATATGGTATTCGTGCTGGGAGGCGCTCCACGTCAAAACGTGGGACACCGTGTTAGCGAGTGCCCCCGTTGGGACGCGCTTCCAGCGCGAGACTATCGGCTGCAACAATCCTTTCAGTAGGTCTACCTCAGAACCCAAGTTTGCCCGCGCTGTTCTCCCGGAATAGACTTCCGTCTCGGATGTAGATCTCATGCCGACCCTCTTCGGCTCGTCTGGAACGCTACCTCGAACGGTCTGGTTCTACCCGTACTAAGTACTTTTAGCAGGTATCAATTAGCCATGAAACCCGTACATTAGTATCGGTTACGAGGTTGGTTCCCGAACTTTCTTTTGCACGTTGCATTTCGACTGGCGCGAGCTTGGTTCGATTTCCCGCCTACAGCAATAGTCTTTGTGTCCATCCCTGGCACCAGATGAATCTCTGCTGCATCAATTTTCTCTTGATGAGCGGCAAAACGGGCTTCGAGATCTGCGGCAAACTGTATCCGAAACTGCTCAGTTCGTCGTTGGATCTCTTCAGGTGAAATCAGGCCAAGATCTTGCAGCAGGGTCTGTATCGCAAACAGACGAGCCAAAACGTCATCGTGGAGTCGGATCAAGTCAGCGACCGTATGATTGACTACTGTGTCGTTTTTCAAAATTCTGGTCTGGCCCTTGCCGCCTAGGACATGTTGGAGTCTGAGTCTACCACTTGGAATAGTGATCGCCTAGCTAGTCTTCTGGCCGGGGTTTTTCACAAACTGATAATTGCGGGACGCAGTCGCCCGCCACTACTGCACAGCAGATCTGACGGATTACGAAGCCACAATTGCGGTAGCGTCTTGGGACACGAAAGCTGACAGTGATGCCCACTAGAGCCCCAATTTCCCCGCGCTATTCTCACGGAAGAGACTCCCATCCCGGATATACCGCCTTACCATCTGAAGGCTCCGATGCCCGGTTTGGTTCATGATTGAGCGCTCGGACGCCCCAGCAATCGCCGCACTGGTCGCGTGTCCGGCCCGCAACGAATGGCCCGCATACGCCGTAGCATCGAGTCCTGCCCGTAGTGCGAGTTTCTTCACTACGCGCGCGACATCAATCCTACCTAATCGGCCCGCTTTCGCGAGTTCTGCCGCATTCCTGAGCACACCGGGCTAGCACTCTTCGGCTTCGATTTACTGCCCGAAGTGCTCCACAAACCAAACCGCTGCCACGACCAATGCTAAGCCGATGCCAAGCAGCCAGGGCAAGCTCGATTTCTGGACCCGCGCTAACTCACCTTGCAGCTCGGCCCGAACTTCCGCCCGATATTTCTTTTCTGAAACGCGCCGACGTTCGTCCTCCTCGATGCGCCGTTTTTCTTCGGTTGTGAGTTCCGTATTTATGATGAAGATCTCCAATCATCTCTTCGGTCATTTAATCGCCAGGTAATAGCCAAGGACTAGGCGATGTTTGGCTGGGCCAGAACTGAGACAAGGAGAGAGTTGCTTTCTGAAGCTGAGCCGGTTGACCGCCAGATACAAGCATGCTTGGCCTTGCGACAAGCGCGATATTCCCAATGAATACAGCGTGCCGTTACAACTTGGTTCACGAGCTGATGGCGGTGATCTCCTGGCCGACCACGGAGGTCGAGATCACAAAAGGCAGCAGCGGGTCGCCTCCACCTCCGGGCACGCGGCCCGTGGACATACCGCTGGTTGGAGCCCCTTCGTCCCCGCCATTTCTCTTATCCAAGTTGCCCGGTCCACAGAGCGGCCATGCTGGCCGCGCCGACGGTTGCCACGATTAGTGCAATGGCCCAGAGGTAGCGCCGCATTAGCCACTGTTGCTCGGATTTCGTTGGCATCAGGATGTGGCCTCTATCCTCGGGTTCAAGCTGCAACGCGCACGCCTGCAGACTGATGGCGAACGCGCACCACACCTGCCAATGCGAAAAAAGCCCGTGGGAGATGAAGAAGGTGTTTGTCCAGCCGACTTCGACGCCGAACCGCCACGCGGCCAGCGCCGCGGCGACGGCTGCGACAGGCGTTAACAGGAGTCCCACCAGCAGCGGGGCTTGAACACGAATGGCCGGTATCATCGGACTGCAACTGGCTGACCGATTTGTTGGCCGATGATTTCGCCCGAAACAACCAACTCCACCCGCCGATTCTGTTGGCGGCCCTTAGCCGTGTCATTCGAGGCTACAGGCTGTCCCTTCCCAAAACCTCTGGAGGTGACCGAGGTGCCCAACACTCCCTCTGAGGTGAGATAGTCGCGCACCGATTCGCCGCGTTGTTCGGAGAGTTTCTGATTATAATCGTCGCTCCCGACGCTATCGGTGAATCCTTCCACGTCCAGTCTCAAACCCGGATGGCCCGAGATGATTCCGGCCACTTTGGCCAGCTTCTCGCGGGCGATGGGACGCAAGGAATGTTTGGCCGTGTCGAACAGCACGTCCGACAGATTTACGATCAGCCCGCGGGCTGTATCGCGGGTCTGCAGAATCGCGTTGAATTGCAGAAGCAGCGTCGCGCGAAGTTGGGTCTTTTCGGCTTCGGCTTGCGCCGTTGCTGCGGCGGCACGGTCGAGATCGGCCTGCGCGGTGGCTCGCTGCGCGTCATTCTCCTGTTTCAAACGATCCGATTCTTGTCTCAAGCGGTCTGTTTCAGTTTGGGCCGCGGCAGCTGCGTGTCGCTTTGCCGTTTCAGGCGATCTGCCTCGGTCTGAGCCGCTGCGATTTGTGCGTCGTTCTCTCCCTTGAGGCGCGCGGCGTTCTCGAGGGCGGTGAGTCGCGCTTGCTCTGCTTCTCGCGTGACGCGGCCGGCTTCGGACAACGCGGCGGCGGTGTCGCTCTCAGCGCGGGCTTCACGCTCCGCTCCCACGCGGCGCTCGGTCGCCAGCTGCTCTTCTTCGATCTTTTTGACAGTGATGATCCGGGCATCCTCCGCCATCTGAACGGCTTCGCGAGCCACAGTGCCGATCGGCTTCTTGCCTGCCCGGCCGATCAGATAGCCTTCGGCATTGTCGAGGCCCTGGACAGCCTTTTGGAAGGTGTCATCGGCATACTGCTCGGCGCCGGTCCAACGCGCGATCTGCACGGCTTGCGCGCCTCGTAGAGCTCCAAGGTACTCTCGGGTCCAACACCCGCGAATGAACGTCGCCCGGCGCCGCGTTCAACACGTACTGCCCTCTCTGCAGTAACTCGAATTTCGCGTCGACTTCCTCGATTGTTCCGGTAGTGTCCTGTCTGACGAAGTTTTCCATTACGACTAGGTCGCTCGGCTGCGTGACGGCGAAGTAAGGCTCCGCGGTCACAATCAATCCGAATGACTGTAGTTCGGTGGTTGCATCCAGCTTCGTCTTGCCACTGCCATTGAGCAGCACTTCACCGATGTTCGTCGCGCGGCCTTCCGGAGTGATGGCCCACATCACGTAGGTCAAATACTCTGGGCCGAACTGACTCGCAGGTCCGAGCTTTTCCATGTCCGCATCGATCTTGATGACGCCCTGTTTACTCTCCACTTTCGCCTCACCGCGAGCTTCCGGCATTAACGCCGTCCCGCGGAAGCCGATCCTGGTCGACCCGCTGCGGTGATGATAGTTGATGGCTTTTGTCGTCCGCCCGACCACGGTTATGCGATAGATTGGCACCGTCGTGCCGGCTTCAATGGGTTGTTGCGTTGGGTTGGGAGCTTGCGGTGCCTGGGCCACGGCGAGTCCACAGACCGTCAGAAATACGCTTACGATCTTCATCCTTCTATACCTCGATCCTATGGAGACGCGGCGAGATGTGCACGAGGCGCGCCGAACGCCGCGCGGTCAACGATCTGTTGAGGCTATTCGGTCCCTTGTATCCAGCTTGTCGGACGACCCGTTAGTAAGGCCGGTGCGAGTAACCATATTCGGTCAGGTGATTGTGAATGTTCAGGGATTTGTCCGCTCGGTTCTTGATCGCCTGTAATTTGGCTTGCGGCCAAGTCTGAATCCGCATCCGCGTCGGTTCGGAATTGTGTTGCGTTCTATCAACACCAATTGAAATGGCGACGAGAGCCAAGGATTTCGAATGCTTCGAAAGGACACTGCACAAACACGCCAGTCCTAGCAATGGATGTTAACTTCGTTTCACGCCTGCGAAACTTCTTGCTGGCACCCGGGATGCGGGAACCAATCTTGAGCCATCGCCTCGTGATGACGGAGGTGGTCATGCGCACAGACGGGGATGTTTAAACATGGACGGGACCGGCGGCGACAGCAACCCGGGTTACCCCCGAGTTTATTGTCGTCGCGCACAAGACTGGGCACTGTCGCCGAGGTGTGGCGAGACATCGTTCAATTCATCGCGCTCCGCCTCTCTAGACGAATTTGTAGCTGCCGAGAGCCTCGGGTATCAATAGTATTCCACTCAGCGAAACGAACTCGCGTGATCTGCTTGCAAAGGAAGAGTTGAACTGAACGATCTCGCATCCCGCTTGAAGCCGCCTTGGGCGCAGGGGGTCGGGCGTTCAGATCGCCCCGTCCCGACCAGGACGCACAAATCCTCCGGTCCAGCCTGATAGATCTCGTGAAACGGCGCTATCGGAATGTCGGATAGCGATTCGTTAATGTTAATTGCGAAGGAAGAACGCCGGCTGCCAGGCTTGCGCAGGTGCCTTGCGGCGAAATCGGGATGACCGGCGCGCCATTTCAGTGAGAGGTCCATCGCAAAACGCTGGCGATCGCGACGGTCCGGAGGAAGACGCTAGGGACGGATTGCGCGATGTCATGGGACTTCGCCAGGCCGATCGAGTCCTATTGGAAGAACCTGCCACGACCGATAAGAGTACCGCTGGGAGGCGCCCCGCTTACAGATGCAGGACGCCGTGGCAACGAGTGTCTCCGTTGCAGGGCTCCCAGCATTAGACGAGCAAGCCGCCATGGCCGAGGCCCGCGACCTCCCAATAGGAGATGCGGTAACGAGCTAGCATCGGCGCGAGCATCAAATCCAGGACGTTTGGTTTGGCCGAGTTGGAAGCAACCGGGCACGGAAACAATCGGAACATCGTCTCGGTAGCCCAGCAAGAAGAGATTCCCAGGCTCAACAGGCGCAAGAAAGCGCTCGATTTGGCAGCCAGCTCGAACCATGGCGCGGCCAATCACATCGTCCGGTCCTGCCGGTGCGGTGGTGGAAGCGATCAGGACAGCCGTTGGTTTGGTGCCCAGCAGGTGCTGTATGGAACGAGCCACAGCGCCTTCCTCCTCGACTGAAGAGAGGACAAAACTGGCGCTAATTCCGATACGAGCCAAACGCTGACGCATGACATTTTCATACAACCGTCTGGCTCGTTCACCGCTGACGGGGTCAGTGTACAGAATGGCCAAGACTGGCGTGCGGATAGGCCGAGCTTGCAGTATTGGGCCTTTTTCTTCGACGATTGCAGTCATCGCATCTAGTTCCTGTCTAGCCACTGCGAACGGCGTACTTTTGACGGTGGCCACACGATCCCCGGAGCGTGCGTAGGAAAAGTTCGCGGAGGTAGCGATGGCTATGCTAGTCCTACCGTTGATTCGCCTTAACAAATCATCGTCCACCAAGATGCACGAGGGCTCGGTGGTGAATAAGTTCGCTCTCCCCCCGGCGGCAAGACGGATAGCGAGAGATCCACACCCGATTTTGCTCGCGACCTGCATGACGGCGTCGTACTCGCCAACCTCTCCTTCCTCCAACTCGGTCACCCAGACCTCGGCCATGCCTTCGGTTTCAAGCATACGAGTATCTTCTTCGCTGATCAGGTGGCCCTTGCTAAGCAATTTCTTGCCGCCTGCCCGCAGGATGGTGGAACAAAGAGTCCTTCCGGCAGATTCTCTGACGTCAATGGTCTGTACTTTCATTAGTCTGATGACCTCCCGCAAAGAGTGACGTCTGGCCTTGCCGGCGCTAAGGTCCACAAATCACAAACGTCGAAGATTCCACTTCCGGAATCGGCGTACGCCAACGCAAATCCTGCGAGAGCGTGACTAAGTATGTGAGTCTAAGGTGATCGACACTATAGAGCGAATTGGGAAATTCGTGTAGTATTTGCTCTTCTGCTTCTGTCGTGATTTGCTCTACATAAACTCGTCGATGGCATTGCTCGTTGTTCAATCGATCAGATATTTGTGCGCTGCACGACATCTACTCAGCTATGTCATTCAACCCAGGCCACCGAATGACGCCGCTTCTCAAGCGAGCGTGCGGCAGAGTTGAGCTTCTCATGGTGCGGAATTGGTATTGCTCAAGCGTCGCAGCGAACTCGAATGTTTCACAACGCACGACCCGGCCCACTGCGAAAAGCTGAAGAGGGATCTTGCCATCGAGCAGTGCAGGCCACTCAAAATTCATCTCCACCGCTGAACCCATTCGGATGTCGTGTGGGGAGAGGGGGTGCTCGGAGACCACCAAGACGCCGCTACTGCTCACGTTGAAGGCACAGCCCTCTGTAGAGAAAGGAGATCTTGAAAGTAAGCGAAAGCGGACGCTCAGTTTTAGTGGATAGCGAAACTTTAACCGGCGCTCTGTTGGAATGGGCTGGTTGTTAACGATCACGCCGCGCTGCTGTCCCGGGAACGACGGAGTTTCAGCGAGTGGAAGCATGAAAGTGGACATCCGGCTAGACGCAAGCTTCCATGGCCAAGGCTCGGGTCGGCTCGATCGGGTTCGGCTTAACTGGTTTGTGCTTGATGAACGTGGACCATGGTCCCAGCAAGTCCACTTTGAAGAGGTTGTAAAGCCGATTCTCGAACATGACCTCGAAACATTCGCACAAGCAGGAAGGCCCGATAACGCGAACCTCCGCCTTTTGCGGCAGGAAAACAATCCGTCCTTTGCCGACCGGTTCAAAATGAACGGCAGCGAAGGGCTTTCTTAACCGGTACATTTGTGTGACAGGAGCGCCCCTGTTTTCGATGGGCTCACCAAGAATTATCGTAGTCGACGATGCAACCGTTCTTTTCATCATATGAATGGTCTTCCTTAGCAACATCGCGCACAACCCAGCGGATCGCGATTGTTTTTCTTCCTTGTGCAAGCGCATCCCACGCTGTGTGCTCGGAGGTTGATGCTTAAGCAAGGGCCACGCCTGTCCGTCCCAAGAAGTGAAGTCTGACCTTGCTTGGCACTAAGGTCCACACAAATCCTTTGAGTGAGCGTGACTAAGTATGTGAGTCTAAGGTGAACGACGCTATAGAGCGAATTGGGAAAGTTCGTGCAGTATTTGCTCTTCTGCTTCTGTCGTGGTTTGATCTACATAAACTCGTCGATGGCACTTGCTGGTTCAATCGACCAAATGGTTATGCAAAGCGTAACGGATGATATCGGCGTTGGTTGCGATATTCATTTTGTCCAAAACGCGCGCACGATATGTACTTACGGTAGTTATGCTCAAGTGGAGTTCTTCGGCAATTTGCCCAATCGTTTTTCCGGACGCGATCATTCGAAAAATTTCGAATTCACGGCCGGAAAGAGCTTCGTGGGGGGCACGGCCGGTGTCTCCCCGCAAGTCAGCGGCAAGCTTTTCTGCCAATGCCGGGGTTACATAACGGCCTCCCCCGAGCACCTTATGGATGGCCTTGATCAGGTCTTCGGCGGTGCTTCCCTTCGTCACGTACCCTGCTGCGCCGGCTTTGAGGACGCGAGTAGCGTACTGGTCCTCGGGATGCATGCTCAAGACCAGCACCGGAAGCTTAGGTTTCATTCGTATCAAATCGTCTAGCACTTCCAGGCCGCTCCGCCCCGGCATGGAGATGTCCAATATCACCAAATCCCAGTTTTGGTCCTGAACCTGACTCAAAACTTGGTCAGCATTCTCGGCTTCGCCACAGATTACGTCTTTCAGTGAACGCAGCAAGATTTCTCTGACGCCCCTGTGGAATATGGCATGATCGTCGGCAATGAGAACTCTGATCACTACCTGTTTCTCCCTGCTAGGCTGAGTCCACCAGAAATGTTACCAGTACCGTGGCCTGTTTCGCCAGGGCACTGCGCATACAATGCCTAGTCCCAGGAGCTACTCGGATGCCAAAAGCCGCTCGGGCGTGGTGCCTCAGCCGATACAGTGAACGTATTATGACGCCCACGACGGCTTCAGCCTGTCGGCGTGTTTGGCGATCACGCTTAAAGTTGCTGGCCATGGCAACGCTCCTTCCTTTCTTTCACAAACGCGGCTTTTTTCAGAGATGATTAAAGCAACGGGCGGCGTGATAAGAAGACCTTACGGAGAATGGCCGACCTACAATAATCACTTTAGGGTACACGTTCGCGCCGCGAGCGAAAAGCTGTACCGCCAGTGTCCGGAACTGGCATCCTGCGTGTCCTCTCCTTCCAGGAATCAAGGGCCAGTCCGCCAATCGTGGGATCAGCGTTGTCTTGTCACCAATGAATCGACAGGCGTCAGAATTTATTTCTATGCGTTCTAGCGGGCGAAGTCCAGTGGCATTATAGGTGATATTCCTCTCTTTTGATTGTAATGTTGACTTACTATTTCCCTAGTCATACGTCCATGTAGTAATTGGCCTATGCCTTCCGGATAATGAGTGCAGCATTATCGTCCCCTGGTTAGTAGGACGAGCCCAACGCCGCTCCCGCCGCCGAGCAGGGATCAGGGCAGGGCGAGAGGGGACAGTCATGTACTCAGCCGCTCGGCCGGAAGCTGCTCGCTGGCTAATCGAGAACGGCCCAAAAGAGCTCGAACTGTCCTTTTGGACGATCATATATGGCTCTTCGGCGCCTATCCTGATCGCGGACGACGATCGAATCTGCAGGGAAGTCAGTTTCGGCGCCATCAAGCTCCTGGGTTTCCCAAGGGAAGAGATAATCGGCCGTAGTGTGGATGATTTTGCAGATCCCAGCTACAAGCCACTGATCTCGGACCGCTGGCGTGCTTTGCGGGATCGCGGCGAGCAGGAAGGCACACTCCGGTTGGTGGGTCGTGCGGGCCCTCGTGATGTAGCTTACATTGCGAAAGGGAATGTGCTCCCAGTTCGCCATCTCATGGTGCTGCAAGACAAGCCAAAGTACGGGCAGAGCAGCGCGCCTGGGAGAGATAGCGATAGCTATCAGAAAGCTATTCCATCTTGGGTGCAAGACTTCGCGTTGTTCTTGCTGGATATAGAGGGCCGGGTGGTCGCCTGGTATTCGGGTGCAGAGCGCATTTACGGGTACAGTGGCGATGACGCCGTGGGGCAAAACATAGCGTTCCTGAATCCCAGCGAAGATACCCGCTCCAATAGGTGGGAAGAGGAATTGAAGAGGTCCACAAGCGAAGGCCATTTCGGCAACGAGTGCTGGCAGCTGAAAAAGGGCGGCGTACGATTCTGGGCAAATGTTATGACTATGGCGTTGAAAAACGAGCATGGGGATTTGCAAGGTTTTGCAAGAGTGGTGCGCGATTTTAGCGACCGTCAGCGCAGGGACGAAGCATTGCGGCTCAGCCGAGTGCGCCGACGAGCGCTCTCATCGGCGTCGGCTGACGCTGCCATCGTTTCTGGTGAGTTCGATCAAATCGCGGAAGCGAATGATACATTTCTTGAACTGGTCGGCTACAACCGCGAGGATTTGCTCGCTGGCCGCCTGCGCTGGCCTCGTCTCACTCCACCGGAATACCTTGCTTTGGATGAACTGGCACACGAGGAAGTATTGCAGTTCGGTGCTTGCACACCCTTGGAAAAAGAAATGATTCGCAAGGACGGGAGGCGGGTCCCCGTAGTAGTTGCCACGGCTGTCTTGAAGCTGTCTCCGTTTCGCTGGATTTCGTTCATTCAGGAGCTCGTTGAGCGGGACCACATAGGGACTATTGAAAAAAAAGCTGTCGAGGATGAAGCTGCTATTGGGATCGTTGGGAGCAGCGCGGCTGTAAGGGGAATTGTGGGACAGATAGCCGCCCTCGCGCCGACCGATGCCACGGTTTTGATTCTGGGGGAACGCGGCACGGGAAAGGAACTCATCGCGCGCACGATCCATCGAATGAGTCCCCGCAGAAATCTTCCTTTCATCCGGCTGCAATGTTCGAACGTTCCGATCGGGCTACTAGAGGGCGAGCTTTTCGGTTATGAAAAGGGCGCACTTTCCGGTGCGTTGTCGCACAAGATCGGCCGGCTTGAGATGGCTGACCGCGGAACTTTGTTGCTTGAGGAAATAGGCGAGGTGCCCCTGGATCTCGCAAGCAAATTGCTGCGGGCGCTGCATGAGAAGGTATTCGAGCGGTTGGGTGGTACGCGTAAGATTCACGCTGATGTCCGGCTACTGGCAACAACCAAACTGAATATGCAGCAGATGATGGGCGACAAGCTGTTTAGAAGCGATTTCTTCTATCAACTCAAGGTTTTTCCGATCACGACTCCTCCATTGCGCGATCGTCCCGAGGACATACCCGTCCTCGCCTGGCACTTTGTAAAGAAATACGCCGCCCAAATGAATCGGACGATTGACAAGATCCCTGCTGGAACAATAAAAGCCATTGTGAATTGGCGATGGCCAGGGAACGTTCAAGAGCTCGAACACTTTATCGAAAGATCAGTGGCGGTTACACGAGGGCCCACTCTCATTGCTCCTGTGTCGGAACTGCGGGCCGACTTTGCCAATACCGCCAGCCTGGCAGAAGTGGAGCGGGAGCATATCTTGCGTGTTTTCCGTGAGACCGGGGGCGTGATCAGCACCACAGCGTCTCGCCTAAGAATTCCACGATCGACCCTGAACGCCATGATGAAGAAACTAGGGGTTTCCCGTATCGATCTTTGATTACTCGAACGTCACGGGTGGCGCGTTTCGATCAGCGCGGGTCGATTAAATATGTCTATGCGGACGTTCGGGCACTTTAGGGAAGGGTGTTTCGCAAATGAAGATACGGACTATCTCGGTCAAAGAGTCTGCCGGAAGGACTCTTTCCTCTCCAATCCTTCGGGTCGGCGGTAAGAAATTGCTCGCCAAAGGCCACGTGGTCAGCGAAGAAGATACTCGTTTGCTCGAAGCCGAAGGTATCGCCGAGATCTGTGTAACTGAGTTGGAGGAAGGAGAGGTTGGCGAGAACGACGCTGTCATGAGGGTCGCAAGTAAAATCGGCCGCGGGGCGATCGAAATCCGTTTAGCTTCTGGCGGCAGAGCGAACCTGTTTACTAGCGAACGGTGCTGCGTTTTGGTGGATGATGAGGCACTAAAGCAGGTCAATTCCAGTCCCAGCATGGTCGTCGCCACAACTAGGAACTTTACTTGGGCGGGCCCGGGCACCAAAGTTGCGGTCGTCAAAAGCGCTCCTTTCATTGTGAGCAAAATGGAGCTTGAGACAGTCCTGTCCGTCCTCGAGCAAAGGCCTCCGATATTAGATGCCCTGCCCATCCGCACGCCGGTCGTAGCCGTTTTGTACACTGATCCTGCCAACGGCGAACGCGCCCGACGGTTGTTCGAAAACATTATGCACCTGCGTCTGAATCGGCTTGGGACGAGGGCCAGCGTGACACTCTCTTTAGTTGAAGAGGAACAAGTCATAGCTAGTTCCCTTCAGTATCTGCTGACGAGGAAAGTGACCGTCGTCCTGATCGCTTCGACCACCAGCCCCCCGAGTCCGAGTGATGTCATCGGCCGTGCCATGGTTCGAGCAGGATGCAAGATCGAGTGCTCGCTAGCGCCGGTGGAACCTGGCAGCACTTTCTTGCTCGGTTACAAGGGCGATGTTCCTATCGTTTGCGCACCAGGCTGCTTCCGTCCCGCCAACGTAAATGTGGTCGACCTGATACTGCCGCCGATGCTGGCAGGCTACCGTGTTTCAAAGTGCGAGGTCGCCGGCCTCGGGCATGGCGGATTGCTTGTCTAATTTAGCGCCGGAATCCCGATCCGGCCGTCCGGCCCTGACCCCGTGGTTGATGAAAAACGTCCTGAAAAAGCGAAAGCCAGTCACTCGACCCACGCCCCGGCGAAACGAAGAGGAATCCTAGCGCTGGCGGTGGAAGCAATTGAACTCCGGTCGACTCATTCGGCGAAGTGCAATAATGCTGAGCAACAAGTCTCCGCACGGTCACGTCACATGCGCCTCTAAAGCGTAGTTAGGAATTCGAAACTCTCGCTGGCCATAGAGATATTGTTGTTCTTCTTCATTTGTCAACCAAATAACTCCGTGACGGGCACACTTTCGCGAACCACAGAGAATCCTGGTGTTCACAGAGGCCAACGTATGAAAATGGGGATAATTATTTTTTAGTCCTTCCGGACTTCCGCAGGTTACGCAACGCGCTAACGCCATACTGCACCTGACTTTCCGCTGTGGAGAAGAGGCATTCGACGTCGCTTCTGGATAGCTATCAAAAGCGTAACACATCTCGGTTCAGCTCCGTATTATCTCTCATTTACCATTTGAATGGTCCAATTCCATCTACAATGACTTTGACAAACAATCTCTCGTGATTTAACTTGCTCGGTTGTTGAACGCTGGCGTTCTGGGTAACTCCTCGTGGTGCACTCCAGAGCCCGGAAGAACCTACGCGATCGCCGATAACCATGCTATTGATCCCGTGATCGCGATACGCAGCAGGGCTCATGCCTGCATCCTGGCTATCGCGCCGTGCGCCCTGACGACCTGATGGTTCCTGTCCATAATTGCCACAACCCACTGGGAATTACATGGGGATATGCGACTTTAGCCAAATAAGGTCATCTGACATGAGCAGTAGCCATATATGGTCATTGATCTGGGATAGATGACCACAATTCCTAGCAGTGTGTCATCAAATGGATAGTAATAGGCCGATTACTCTTGTACACTAGAAGCGCCGCGCAAAGGTTAGTTGTTCACGAATGGTGGATGGTTGCTTTTGCTCGACGGAAAGAAGGTTGAAGTCTATGTCCGCTACTTCGCAGCTTGCAGTCAAATCTGCTAGCCGCCTGGAGGTGCTCATCGTACAAAGCAATCCCGCTGATACATTGCTTACTGTGGAGGCGTTCAGAGTTGCAGGATTGACAAGCGGTCTACGTTGCGTCACAGATGGCGAAGACGCGCTCATGTATGTACGCCGCGAAGGTAAGTACGCTGACGTGGGCGTCCCGGATCTCATCTTTCTAGATTCTGTCACAGCCAAGGATGTCCGGGCTAAAAGTCTTAAAGGTAATCAAATCCACACCGGCTTTGATGCACATACCCATCGTGGTCGCCGCGGGTTCAGATGATCCCAACTTTGTGCGAGAGGTCTACAGACTGAACGGCAATTGCTTCATGAGGAAACCTGGCGAACTGCCGGAATTCGCGAAATTCATCGAAGCATGTTACACATTTTGGGGCAGTGTCGTTACGCTTCCTTCGCACAGAAGCGAGACCACGGCACGAACTCTTTAGCGATGATTGGTCTTGACCGGTATCGCCTGCCTGCCATCGGCACTGTGTTGACCTTAATGGTCTTTGACCATCCGTCTCGGGCGTCACGCCAGATGCAAGGAGTTAGTGCAATATGCCGATTCGGATTCTTCTTGTTGACGATCACAAGATCATGCGAGCTGGGATAAAAGCCATCCTTGACCAGAATCCAGAGTTTGCCGTGATCGGGGAGGCTGAGACTGCAAGTGAAGCAATAGCTGAATGCGGGGAAAAACATCCCGATCTCATCGTGATGGATATTGGACTTCCCGGAATGAACGGCATTGAAGCAACGGACATCATCCTTCGTAACGCTCCGGCAACCAAGGTCGTTATGCTCTCGATCTACGACGACGAACAGTCAGTGGTAAGCGCGATTCGTTCCGGCGCCTCTGGGTATGTGCTGAAGAAAGCATCGGGCAGCGATCTGCTGAAGGCTATAAAGGCAGTCGCGAATGAGGGCTCTTACTTGAGTTCCCACGTTTCCTATCACATGTTCCAGCGCATTAAGAACACTGGCCAGCAATCTAGTCCGGCAACCGCGGGGCTGGAGCTGCTCGCACCGCGCGAATTGCAGGTCTTCTGGCTGGTAGCCGCAGGCAAGGCGAGCAAAGAGATTGCTGTGATCCTGGAGTTAAGGCTCGGAACGGTGCGCCGCTATCGGATGACTATGATGAGGAAGCTTGGAGTTAACAGCATCGTTGGTGTAATTCAACACGCCGTCGCAGGCGGAATGGTTTTTCCAAACGCCTTGGTGACCCGCAGCGAGAATCAAAGGACCTGAACCTTCGGAGGTCGCGAACGGCAGCAATATTCGCGGCTAGGTTGCGTGGAAGGTTCGCCTCACCAAAACATGAATAAAGAAAACGACGAGAGTCGCATACCCCACCCCTGCCCCATTTATCACAACCTGGAACGTCTAGCCACCCGCGCCGACGAATCACACTTCACATACATGCTGGTTCCCCATTCGCCTAAACGTCGGCTGCAATGCCGCCGCCGTCGCCTTCACTAGCCTCCATGTCAGGTTGCAGCATCTGTCAACGGGACGGTTCATTTCGCCCTCGTGTCCCTCAATGGTCGAAATGATGTCAATACTGCTGTCGCAGTGTGCAGGCTGAATGCGCGAACAACGACAACCGAAACAGAATAGCCATATATCGTCATTTAGCGCAGTCTGTAACCATATGTGGTTATGTGCCATGATTATTCACGAACACTTTCAACACAATGCGTCAGTGGCTCTATTCGTTACGCCGGAATAGGACGAACTAATCCTCCAGTGGTCACCCTGTTCTTAGAGCGGCTCGCTTCAGCCCTCAGCCGTAGTGTTCAAGTTGAGGCCACCGATTGGTTAAACGAACAACATATATGATTCGCCACACCGCAAGAAAGCAACCCTCACTGTCCACCGCGGTAATCGACAAGGGGACGGAAATACGCTTTGCAGCAAATGATCCCGCAAGAGTCCGCCCTCCTGTGGCGGTTACAGGCCCGCGGGTGTCTGGGACAGTGCTAGACCTGGAACGGGAGCGCCTGATTCTCGACCATCTGCCTCAAGTGCGGCTGATTGCCCGGCGGATCCACCAACGGCTCCCCGAGAGCGTCAACTTGGACGATCTGATTTCCGCGGGAACCATCGGGTTGGTCGGCGCTATCGATCGCTTCGATCCGAGGCACAACGTCCAGCTGAAAACTTACGCCGAATATAAAATCCGGGGCGCCATACTCGACAGCCTCCGGAGTCTCGATTGGGCGCCGCGCAAGCAACGGCTGCGTTCCAAACAGCTGGATGCGGCCGTCTCCGTTGTGGAGCAACGCCTGCATCGCGCGGCAACCGAAGATGAAATCGCCCACCAGCTTGAGTTATCGCTCGACGAATATCATGAATGGCTGGTGGATGTTCGTGCCGTGAATCTAGGCTGCCTGGAAGCCGGCGCGCCGGACGACAGCCTCAATCTTCTCAAATACATCTCGGGCGATCAGGAGACCTGGCCATCGCGGTTGCTGGAACGATCGGAGGAACAAAGCCTACTCGCGGTGGTGGTGGCGAAAATCCCGCGTATGGAGCGTATCGTGATCACCCTCTATTATCACGAGGAGCTCTCGCTACGGGAGATCGCCAAGGTTGTGAAGCTGCATGAGTCGCGCGTCTCGCAACTAAAATCGCAGGCCATACAGCGCCTGCGCTCCAGCTTGGCATGCTATGTCCGTGACGGTGAGTTCAGCCGCTATCAGGCTGGCAGTAGTCCAAGAGTGCGATAGGCCATTTACGTAGGAACTTATGTTGCGACTTCCCGGCTCGGAGAAAACACAAAAGCGGAGATGCGACTTAACTGAGGCGGGCATTCATCCGATGTTACCGACACAGGTTCACTGCGCTGGGCTCAATATGCCAGGTCACCTGACCATATATGGCCACTTAAGGCGCGGCATGACGATATATGGTTATGAAGTTCAGAACTCGAGGCGTCGCGGACTTTTCCTTAGGTCCATGGGGCTTATGTCTGATAGTATTTATCAGGCTTTGGCAACTTTCCAGGCGCTGCTCTGGAGCGCAAGACCTTTTCTGCTTCGCTTGTACACAAGCGAGAGTGCGTCGATTTCGAGCATTCAATCAGGAGAGGCGATCGGTACTCGTTTGTACTTGAAGACTCGTCGCGTCCTTCTCGGTTTAGCCGTAACTATCGGAATGGAGAAGGATGCGGGCGATCTTCATCTGGCCGTACTGATATACTGCGCTGATTTCCGTTTCTCACATAGCCATTTGTCTGATCTTGCGCGAAAGGACTTAAGAAGAGATGAATATTAAACTGAGTCAGTACGTGATGATTGTTTCAGGTTTGATGGGTTTCGGTGTGAACGTCTTCTCAGATACGCTGACAGTTCAAGCGACCGATGACATCTATGGAGCCGGCCATAGCACTCTGCCGGGCACTATCTATCCTGGAACTTTCCCGGTGTCGGACACCTTCGCGGTGGACCCGAACGAGATTTTGACGTTCTCCAGTGTGACGGGCATGGTGGGCTGTAACTTTGCCATTACGAATGGACCGGATGGGCCGTGCTGGCCAGGGGTTAACACCACGGTTACCAGTTATGGTGGTCTGTCGGGGATCGATGTGCATGACGATAACATGTTTTTGGTTGGCGTCTTTCTCAGCGCCTCCGAACCAACTGGTTTGGGTCCTTCCGTTCTCGAATATAACTACGGAACGCCGGGCAGCTTGAGTACGAACGACCCTAGCTTTTCCCCAGCGCTGGATCAAGTCTTCTACATCGGCGATGGCCTAACTGGTACGGGCACTGGCCAGGAACAAGTCTTCAAAGTGCCCGCTGGCGCGGATCGTCTTTATTTGGGATTCGCGGACTCATTTGATAGCGTCCCATCCTATTATGCCGATGACGTTGGATCGCTGACGGCGACGTTCGCAATTACAACCGCAACTCCGGAGCCCACTTACGGTTTTCTCCTCATAGGCGGCTTGATCGCGGGAGCATTGCTTTATCGCAGGAAGTTTCGGGAGCGGGCGAACTGACAACAATATCGTACGACGGACTGGAATGGACAGTAGCGAACCTTGTAACCCGTTGGGGGCGAACAAACGGCAGGCATTACTGCGCTGGCATCGTTTTGTCGGGCCTATAAAAAGGGGCAATCCTTGCCGACATAGCAGACGCCCTCCTGCATAATCACCAAAGATTCTGGTTGCAATTTCTCCGAACCTGAGTGATCGATGTGACGACCGCAGCCCGGTCCAGGAGAAGACATGAGCACCAAAACGATCGACACGCAGGAAACCTCGGAAGCGGAAGCGTCACAACCGAAGCGCAAGCCGACGACCAAGAAAGCCAAATCCGGGAAGAAAACGCAACGGGCCAAGAAGCCGGCGGCTAAGTCTAAGGCGGATCGCGCCAACAAGAAAACCGAAGTCATCGCGCAGATGAAGCGCGCGAAAGGCGCGACGTTGGCCGAGATCATGGGCGCAACCGGCTGGCAGGCGCACACGGTGCGCGGCTTTGTCAGCATCCTGGGAAGCAAGGGAGGAGAGAAGATCGAATCGACGAAGAACGACGCCGGCGAGCGCACCTACCGCATCGCCAAGTAGCCAGCGCATCCCCCTTTTGAACGCCGCTTCTCATCTCTGCCGAGAGCGGCGTTTCCGGGCTTGTGTCGGCTACATTGCTCAGCCAGTGACGTGACGGACCCGTCACGTCACTGCGGGTCCAAAACCATTCCGAGGTCCCAACGTTCGATGCGCGAGACGCGCCAGAAATGGCCGTTGTTCGCGCACAGGCGCGCCCTGTGGCGTCCGAATGGGAGAGGTCGGGGGAATGAGCATGGCTGCGGCCGGGCGAGCTAGGGGCGCACTCTTTAGCGGGCGGCGTGGTCTTGAGGATTCGGGCCACCGACTCGAGGCGCCAGGGCGTGCCACGGCGCGTCTGGTAGGCCCGCTGTTCAGGTGGCGGCGATCTTCGCATGGTCTGCCTTCGTTGCGTAACCGCCGGATCTCGACCAGCGCGGCCTGCTCGCAGGGTCCGGTTCCAATGCTGCCGTCGTCGGCCAGCCTTGAGCCGAAGGGAATGTTGCCAATCCGTTCGCCCTGTTGCGCTTGTGGCTTAGGGCGTCGCGCGTGCGCTCCCCGATCGCTTCGCGTTCCCACTGGCTCACTGCCGTCATGATGTTCAGTACGAGGCGGCCGGCGGCGGAACCCGTGTCCAGGGATTCGGCGACAGATATCAGGGCTACGCTACGGCGCTCAAAGCGATCCAGCAGGGTGCACAGATCCTTCACACTGCGGGTGAGTCGATCCAGCTTTGGCAACGATCACGGCATGACCCTCTTGCCATCGACGAGTGCAAGCAGCCGTTCCATGCCGGGACGCTGCAGGCTCTTGGCCGACTCTCCGCCGTCGACGACGATGTCGATCAACTCGGCGTTGTGGACCACGGCCATCGCACGGATCTTGTCCGCCTGGGCTTCAAGCGAAACACCCTGGTCCGCTTGCTTGTCGGTTGAAACACGGACTAGCCAATGGCAGTCATCGCTAACTTCATGAACGCTCTTGTGTTAGGACGAAGTCAACGAGATTCGACCGCGTTTTGATTCTTTTTGATTAACCGTTGAAAAACGCTCGAAAAACGGCAGGTCTGCGCGCTATACCGCTCGTTTCCGCTTGACTTGGCTTGATTTGGGGTCTTTGCCTGAATCATCCTCGGTTGCCGGAGCGGTCCGCCGGCTGCCACGCAAAATCAAGCCGTTTAATGGCATCCATCGCCGTGTGTTCGAGCTAAGGAATCTTGACGGTGGTGCTTGCAACGCCGACGGGTTGGACGTTTCCGCCGATCCGATAGCTTGGCCGTTTACACGGATGATAAACGGAGTTCACCACGCTTCCCGTCGTCCATGATTTCGATCGTTCCATCAGCATGTGTTGGATCGACACGTGTGACGCGCGTTTTCTGCGCCGTCAACCTACACTCGACCCTTCCGGTGCATAGAAAACTCGGCTGAACGGAACCGGCACGAGCTGTTGCTCGATATCACCCGTCTCAGACGTGAATGTGATGAGGGCGAGGGGATCCCCCTTCAACCTGAAGCTCCGTGCTGACCTGCGAACCGGTCGCTTGCGGGGCGGTCTTGAGCGAAATTACCCCGTGAGGGGCGTCCGTGCGCTGCGTCTTGATGGTCCCGCCATTCTTTGAGATCTCGATTTCAAGCCAAGAGCCAGCCTGCGCTTTTGCGGAGTTCTGATCGAGCACACCGCAGACCATCCGACCCAACGCGAATATCGGTAGGGTGTCCCCGGTTAGGTTCTGGAGGGTCAGATACACGGCAGTCCCTGTGATCTTGACAGGGCTTGGACGACGCCTTCGAGCTTAGTGGTAACCGAAGCGCCATCGGCGTAAGTCGATAAACAGCTTCCACGAAATCGGACGCCGGCGCCTCCCCGCACGGAGATGGAGAAGATTGACTTGGCCGGCTTAAGCGTCCCCTGCGGCCTCTGGCAATAAGCCGGAATCGACCACGAGCACAATCGCGGCAATGGATTGACCTGCTCGCGGACACTATCAGCATTGGAACTCTCCTTCCGTAGGAACCAATTACCCACTTGTTCTTTCGGACGAAACCCGTTTTGGGTTTAACCCAAGTTCGGTTTCAAACTGTTTGGGCATTCTCCAGTGGTGGTGCCTAGCCTTTGACAAAGTCCGTATTCACGCCGACATACGCGCGGTTCCGGGAACTGCTTACCGAAGCAAGAGAAAAAACCGGGCTAACGCAGGCTGGATTGGCCAAGCGGCTGAAACGGCCACAATCATATGTCTCAAAGTTTGAGCGCGGCGAGCGGCGCCTGGATGTGATCGAGTTCCTTGTAGTCGCCAAAGCGCTGCGGATAGATCCATTCGACTTGTTGCGGGACCTAGGCCGTCCGGCGCCGAAACGCTCTTCTCCCTGACGTAAAGAGCCCGGCACAAACGAGGTTTTGATCGGACTATCCACGTTGCTGCTTGAATCAACTTAGATTGGACTGATCTGACTGTACCGTTCGTATTCAGTGGCGGTCATGTAACGCACTCGCTGTGGCGGGGCATGTTGAACCGCAGGAGCGCCTGCGTCATCGCATCCACCTGATCGTCATGCGCGCCGTTGGGAAAGGCGATGCATTCCTCAATGAAGTCGTTGACCCACGGCGCGAAGTCCGGGTGCGGAAGGTAAACGTTGCCAGCTTCGACTAAGCGGACTGACTGCCGCCGCACGCGCGATCTTGCCTCCCTGTGGATTTACCGGGAGCAGTCCAGGAATCTCATTTGAGAGCATCTGAATCACGGCCGAGCCGTTGGCCTTGTCCTCGATCAGTTTGGCGATATGTCCCTGGCCATTTCACAGCTGAGCCCTCGAACCGCCCTCACCGTGGCCGGGCAATCCAGGCGTGCACGAACTTGGTCGCCCAGTAGAAAGATATTGCCGGAGCGGGCCCACACCTGTCCAACGACGAAGTCCGAGGTCAACAGATCTTTGAACGAGCAATCCCAGGATTGGATCTGCTCGTCGACACGAGACGGCACTTCAATCGCGACGATCGATCTTACAGCACCATCGGGCAGGCGGACGACCACAGGCGGGAAGTTGGCCCCCCGAGGCTGCCAATAGCGGAACCAATGCCTCTTGAACATTCCGCCACCGGCAGGCGATGGACGTTGCTGAAGCTGGCCCGCTGCTCCGTAGCTGCCGAGACTGATCTTCAACGCCTCAATCTCAGGTGGACCGAAGCGCTCGGGCCAAAGAAGTTCACCGGGCTTGTTTCGGGGATCGACGAAACCGATTGAGGTGGCGCGCGTCGGACCCTCATACTCGGCAGGCAAGCAGAGATGCTCCCAGCCACCCTGCTCCAACAAATGCCCGCTCAAATCCTGCTGGTGACAGCGTTGCATCACGACGACTTTTGCCGCTGTCCTGGGATCGTTAACGCGCGTCGACATCACGATGTCGTACCACTCCGTCGTGCTTAGGCGAATCGAATCCGACTCCGCCTCTTGCACGTTGTGCGGATCATCGCAAACGATTCGGTCGCCACCTTCGCCAGTGGCCGCGCCGCCTACCGAGGTCGCGATGCGGTAGCCCGGAACGGTCGTTGTTAAATCGGCTCTTGGTGTTCTGATCGCTCGACAAGCGCGAACCGGTCGCCCCAGAATCTCTGATACCAGGGCGATTCGATTAGGCGTCCGGCACTTTACCGAGTCCCGGATGCTTAACGACGCCGCATAACTGCTGTAGAGAAACCGCCGCTCAGGATGCAGAATCCATTCCCAGGCCGGCCAGAAAACCGAGACCAGCAGGCTTTTCATGTGGCGGGGCGGGACGTTGATCAGCAGCTGGCGAATCTCGCCCCGAGTCACCGATTCCAGGTGCTCGATGATCGCGTCGATATGCCAGCCCTCGACGAACGGCGTATGAGGTTCGACAACCCGCCAAGCCTGGCGTACGAACTCGCCGAAACTGCGCGTCGCCAGTTCGCGATCAACCTTTTCGCGGACGTTCGGTTTTGCTAACCAGGAGGCTAAGTTGTTTGAGTTCGTCATCGGTCAGCTCGCCAAGTTCGGGCGCCGGGCCGATCGAGGATCGGACCGCCATCTGGGCCGCTGATGCTCGTTGCTGAAGTAATCCTTATAGCCCAAAAGGTTCTTGGCCAGGAAAATATTGGCCGCCGGATTTCCTTTAGCGGCGAGTCCCCACAAGTTGCGGCGAAGCGAAACACGTCCTCGGGCCTTGCCGCGCTCCATGGCTTCGGCAAAAGCGGGCTGGTTCTTCCGCCGCTCGATCGTGCGCAACATTCACGCCAAAGAAGGAAGCGATCTCCGCCTCCGTGCATTGGAGCGCGGCCAGCTTCTCGACGTCCCCGAGATCGATATGAACCGCCTTGCGCCCCGCTCCGGTTCGCTTCCCACCAGCCTTTCGTCCCTTTTTCCGTTGCCCATCTTCAGAATCTCAAGCGAGGGCGGGTACTCGCTCCGACGCGATGTCGTCAAAGCTGCGCTTCGTTCCATCGAGCATAGCTTCCATTCCCGTGAACTGCTGCCAACGCTGAATGATGACGTCGCAATACTTCGGATCAAGTTCCATCCCGACACAGACGCGTTCGGTCAGTTCGGCCGCCACCAGCGTCGTGCCGCTGCCGAGGAACGGATCGTAAACCATCTCGCTGCGCTTGGTGTGGTTCAAGACTGGCCGACGCATCAGTTCCAGCGGCTTCTGTGTAGGATGGTCGAACTTCTCCTCATCCGAACCGCCCATGATGAACTTAGGCGAAGCAATTTCCCAGATCGGTCGAGTTCTCACCCGGCTTCCCGAACCAAGGAGCGTTCTTTTTTCGCACGATACCACGCTGGCTCGTGCTGCGAACCAATAATGGTGTTCGCGTGAGGACTGCCCTTCCCTTACTCCAGATGATTTGTTGATGATGCAGGAATCCGATGCGCAACAAGCCGTCCAAAACTTCGCGCGTAAACCGCGACGCGTGCCACACGTAAGCCACCTGCAGGCTAGGCACTAGCGCGAACGCTTCCGACCAGTCGGCGCGCGTATCGCCAGAGATCGTTGTTTGGGTATGACCCTCGGTCCGATGCTTCATGTAACTCGCTTCGGCTGGCCCATGCTTATTGAGGCCGGCACGATCGCGCCACTCAGAATCCAGCTCAATGCCGTAAGGCGGGTCAGTCACAAGCAGCTTCGGTTTGCGATCTTCGAGTAGCCTCTCCGACCGCTTCGGGGCTGGTCGCATCCCCGCAAAGCACTCGGTGCGGGCCGAGAAGCCATAAGTCCCCAAGACGTGTGACGGCAACCTCGGGCAATGGCGGCGCCTGCTCCGCCGCGTCATCGTCGATAGGGTCGCGCAACATTGCATCGAGTTCGGCATCGTCGAACCCGGTCAGACTCAAATCAAACAAAACTGCGTTCAGATCGGCGAGCTCAGGCGCGAGAAGTGTCAGGTCCCATTCCGCTTCCTCGTGGCTGCGGTTGTCCGATCAATCGCAATCCCTTCACCTGCTGAGGCGTAAGTTCCGACGCCACATGAACGGGTACCTCGGTCAAGCCGAGTGTCTTTGCGGCAGCGAGGCGCAGGTGGCCAATGATGATCACGTTGTGGACGTCAACGACGATGGGTTGGCGCCATCCGTATTCGCGGATGCTGGATGCGACTTTTTCGACCGCTGCGGCGGTCCACTTCCGAGCGTTCTTCGGGTAAGGCTTGGGCCGGTCAATCGGCCAAAATTCAACGCGCAGCGTGTTGGTCGGAGGCCGCTTCATTTTCCAAATATAAGGGCAACAAGATTGGTTCTCCAAGCAAAAATGCGATATTTCCAACGAGATATCTCAGGAGCGATCAGGAATGCTCAGCAGTGCTCACACGCCGAGATGATGCTGGCGCTTGAGCGCCTTCCACTCGGACGCTGGTCGGCCCACGAGATGAGATTCGCGATCTTTCGCACGGAACTTTCGCTGATCGGAAAGCGGCCGCCGGTTGTTGGAGGAAGGTACAGCAGTTCGACCTGGATGTCGGGCGCGAGATAATTCAGACGAACAATCTGGCTAACGCGCTCCCGGCACAAGCAGGCCAACCGTCCAATATCCGCGTAGTCTTTGGCGTCTCCGCGCCGGATCATGTCTTCCAAATGAATCGCCAAGGCGAGCACCTGCGTGATGCGTGGCAGACTGCCAACCTTTCGCAACGAGACATGCTCGGTCCTTTCGATTGCCGGCCGCAATTTCGTCCGCAAAGTGAACCGAACCTCGAGTGGCCCCTGCTTACTCATTCGTTCGATCCATTCTGGCTGCAGAGTTCTTTGATACCTTCGCTGCGGAACCCGATCGTGACATCACCAGTTGTTCCGTCATACTTCACCTGCGAGACCAACGTCCGAATGAAACTCTCCTGCTCCGGCGTGGTGAGCTGTTCCCACAAGGGATCGAACTTTAACAAGGCCTCCTGCACCGCTGCCGGGTCGGCGATCGGCTCGTCCGGCTGCCTAACGTCAGCGATCCGTTGCAGCACCTCAGAAAGTACGCCGGGGTCGCGAGCAAAGTTACGCAACGAGTTGATCACCGCTCCTTCGAGCTCCGGCGCCGACACCGAGCGCGTCGCACATTTGTTCCAACCGCGCTGGTGCGCGATCGCGCAGACGTAATACAAGTAGCGCGTGTTCCCCTTCTGGACGTAGGTGTGAATCATCACTCCGCCGCAGCTTCCGCAATGAACTAATCCCTTGAGAAGCGCGCCGTACTTGTTGGGGACCTTTCGCTCGCCTTTGCTGGCATTGCGGTGCAGGCGCTCCTGGACTTGTTGGAAGAGACCGTCGTCAACGATGCGCTCGTGTTCACCATCGAAAAGCTGCTCTTCGAACTTCACCTTCCCGATGTAAGCTACGTTGGTTAGCATCGATGGAGCGTTGTCTTGCTGAATGGCGATCCACCGCGTTGAGCGCCTCTGCGTGTCGTCCATGCTTTCATTCGCCACGCGCGGCACTCCAGTTCTTCCAAAGTGCGAATCAAAGAGCCAAGTTCGAGATAAAGCCGGAAGGTTTCGCGAACCCGTTCGGCCTCATCCGGATTCACGACGATCGCTCCGCCCTTGGGAGCCACATCGTAACCCAAGATTGGGTTGCCACCGATCCACTTGCCCTTCCGCCGTGCAGCTCGCATCTTGTCGCGTGTGCGCTCGGCGATCATCTCTCGCTCAAACTGGGCGAAGTTGAGCAGCATGTGGACCATGAACCGTCCAGCCGATGTCCTGGTGTCGAACGGCTGCGTGACGGCCACGAACGTCACGCGATGCCTGTCCAGGGTTTCGAGGAGCTTCATGAAATCTGCGAGAGAACGCGACAGGCGATCGTACTTGTAGACAACGATACAATCCACCTTGCCAGCCTCGACGTCGCAAAGTAACCGCTGGAGGGCCGGGCGGTCCATATTCGCGCCAGTGTAACCGCCGTCATCGTATCGTTCTCCAAGCGCGATCCATCCTTCATTCTTTTGGCTGAGAACGTATGCCTCCGCCGACTCTCGCTGCGCGTCCAGGCTGTTGAAGTTCTGGTCCAGTCCCTCCTCAGTAGACTTTCGGGTGTAAATCGCGCATCGGACCGCTGCTGGCGAATGGGACGGGACAGCACGAAGCTTCTTCGCGTCAGCGACCACGCTTGCTCTCCTTCGCCAGACCAAAAAACAAGAACCCGTTCCATTTCGTACCCGTGATTTCTTTGGCGATGGCGCTTAACGACCCGAAGCGGCGGGCGTCATACTCGAAGCCCTCATCGAGCACGCGGACGACAAGTGTTTTGCCGCGGTGCTGCTTGACGATGATGCTGCCCGCCATGGGCAGACGCGAATCATGAGCCGAGACAATCCCTGCAACCGTCGCATAGCGGAGCGCTGAATCGGGGCTTCCGCGTCGCAAGTGAATCCGGAGGCTAGCTTCTTTGGCGATCGCTAGAGCGTGCTGTCGCGCCGATTCGTTCAGTCCGCCTTCCCGTTCGGACTGAACGTGCCAGGCGATTCTTCGGCGTGCCAGCTCGGTGTTGCCGGAGGGAACCGTGCATCCAAACAACTTCAGATGCTGCCGCTGCAATTCAGCTGGCTGCATCCTGGCGAGCCGGTCGAGATCAACCGGTTCAACGCGCGATACGACATGCAGCCGGACTTTCATGGGACGACTCCATGAACGCTCGGTGTGACCGAAATAGCAAGTGAGTCAGCGTCTGAGTGCTTGGGTCCGATGGATTCTGGCCGCTGCGTTTCTCTATGCCGGCGGTAAGCTTTCGCAAGCAGCCTTGAAATCTCGCGCCGCACGTCGGCGATGCCACTTTCCGCCTCCGGGAATTCAAGCGATGCAGACGTCCCCATGTTCTGGAGGGTCCTGCAAACTAGGGACAGAAGTGACAGATCGTACCTTTGTCACTTCTGTCATCAGCCTGTAATTGCACGCATCCTAGCTTCTCCCGCCAATTCACGTCGCCTCCGCGAAAACTGCCGGATTTACCTCGCACATCACTCGGTTTCGCGGCCCCCAGAGATTCGCAGCCGCGGCGAATGTACCTGCTGCTGAAGAAGTTGCAGAGTCGGCAACATTCCGTCCACCCGCTTGAAACGAGCTTGATGCGCCCGAAAGCAATCCCGGACGGTAAATACGGCCTCCCTTCGCTGGATGATCCAAGACACTAGCTTCTGTGCGTGTTCGATGATTGGATCGCGTTCCATTAACGCAAAGACCGGCGTGGACATGCGAGATTAGGGAGGTGGCAAATTCTATTGCGCGAGTAACGGTTTCGTGCGAAACTTCCGTGCTAATTGAAGCGTGACCGATTTGCTCAACTAGGTGGAACACCCCGGCTAATCGCAGTGCAGCACCTGGTAATTTACTCCCCCAATCCTTCAGACCATCCAGCATTCCCCGTCTCGGAACTGCACCTCAACCGCGCGCTGAAAATCCTTCCATTCCTGATATGCAGAGGGACAGAGTCGCAACTGGACGGCGTCCCTCGGAGCATAGTCGAGACGGCCCCGAACCCCCGCCCGGTATTGCCGTTCGATTTCGCTCGGTATTGCGCACGGTTCCAGCTTGCGGTAGCCAAGCGGACTCTTGGGTAATCCATATAGGAAGCGAGCAAGAAGCCCGCGCCCTCGGAAGCCCGGCTGATCGCGAAGGCTTTGAAGAACGTCTGGCTGCGGACTGATGCCAACGGTGAGATGGGCGATCCAGCAAGATGGGAGGACGGCGAGGATCAGCGCGGTCTACTCGAACTTGTGAAACGGAATGACCCTTGAGCCACAGATCGAGATTAGGAATGCCTTTCGAATAACGCCCCGCGAGAAGTTCGAAGACGCCACCTTCGTCCGAGAAAACCTGCATTCGGCCGCCCTGCTCGACCATCAGAGAAGCAAGGCGCTCTGGCGTGCAATCATCCACGTGAATGCGGAATACAGGAGGAACCACGGGAAGATTTGCCTCTGAGTCGCGGATCTCGCGCATGAGATTGGACGGATCTGCCGCTGACGCCGCCTTCCGTCGCAATCTCTCGATCCGTGCCTCAATCGTTCGCCGCTCACTCGCGAGGCGCATCCTTTCGGGCTCCGCTTGCGCAATCTGCTCCCGCCCGTACTCGATTACTGGAGCCAGAAGCAACGTAAAAACGGCGGTCTTGCGATTGCCCTTCAACTCCATAGCCGGGCAACTAAACACGTTCAAGGGTTCTGAGTATCCGAGCTCCGCCGAGATTACCGCTTTGCCCGCAACGCACGACGACGCGACGGCGACGCCGATGAGCGCTCCGAGGTCACTTGGGGTCTCCGGTGTTTCGGGCGGTGGCGTGCACCATGGCGCCTAACCATGCTGGCAGGCAGTGCGGTGGGATCGGTATCAGGAGCTGGCGATGTGAACGGGTATCGGCCCGCCAATCCTGAGTGTTTCCTTCGTGCCAGTTCGCACCTGCCGGATAGCGAGCCACGCTTCCGGCAATGCGGCGCACTTCTCCACCTGGCAATGGCGGATCGCATCGATGCAAGTTCTCTTCGACCAATGCGGCCTCAATAGCCTCGCGCGACATTCCGGCTCGTCTCATCGTGCCGGCGATTGAGGTTAGCTGGTTGTTTCGCTCTCCTGACGGCCACTGTCTTTCCTTGCCGTTTTTGGGCTTCTGTTTTTTGTGATTCCGCGCGGCTGCGAACTCGGCAAGTAGCCACGGAGGAGTAGTGGCAACGTTGAGGAGAGCCCTCTCTCCGTCGATCCCATCCCAACGGGCAAGCTGGCCGCTGAGATGGATAGAAGGAGCAACGATGATGTAGCCACCGGCGCTCTTAACATCTATTCCCGGCGCGAGCTCTTTTGGCACAGAAACGCCCGGATCATGGAACACAAAATGGCGACCACCCCCTCCAGTGGCCTGTTCCGCTGTGGCAGGAGGGGTACCATGTTTCTGAACCAGCGCCTCCCACGAAGCGTCTCCGCCGTTCCGCGGGTCGATATCGAGGACGAGAAAGCCCGAAACCGCCCCAGTGGGAACACCTATGTTGGCATCTGGCCACTCTTCCCACCATTCGGTAATTTGCCGCTCTTCCTCGGAGGCGTCTTTAAACCCGTGAGCAGTTCTTGGATGCTTGCCAGGATGCGAGCAACCCATTCGGTTACATGAACACACCCCGCTGCGGACGTTGTGAACAGGGAAAACCGGGATACCGTGTTTGGCGTACCAAAGCGCGGCGTCCAAAAGGGTAATCTGCCCAGGTTTCTGCGACGCTGTGCTCAGAGCCGAACCGCCTTGTCGGACAAGTCTGCGGAAGTCAAGCTCCGCTCTTGTGCCGCGATGAATTGCCGAACCGTTTCGTATCGATACCTTACGCTGGCGTTAAGCTTTATCCACTCCTGGCGCTTGCCCGGCGCGTCTCCTCCGCCGGATCGTTGACCGAGACGTTGCAGGAGTTTCGCTACTTCTTTCTCGGTCAAAAGAGGTTCGATCGGATTGTTTGGTGTTGTCACTGCCGCGTCTCCCGCTGTCAGCTTTGCTCGCTGAGGGGCAGTGTAGTACGGAGAACAAGGAGAACAGTGCGGAGAAAACAAGGAGACTTGCAACACATCAGGGGTCAGGGACTTAGGGCACTAAAGAGAAATAACTCGTGCCCGGGGGTTACCATTCATCCGGCAAGACGTTCATCTTCTTCAGAACCTCCCCTAGCGTTTCCACGCTGTAGCGCGATCTGTCACCGCGGACCATTCCCTGTAGGGCAGTCAGACTCACGCCAAAATGCCATGCCAGACCCTGCTGTGTACCAATTCCCTTTGTCTGGCGGTATCGTTTAAGAATCTCGCGACGGCTCCGTCGGCGTGTATCCGCAATGGTAGGTGGGGATTCCCCAGAACTCCGGCGCGGAGTTTGAATCGAATCGCGATTGGATCCGAATTTTTGCTCGAACTTCCGTCGCCAATGATCTGCGCGACCACGTACGCGCTTCCAGATCTCAGCCATGAATGACTCATCGTGGAGAAGCCAACTGAAGGAATAAGGGCTAGCGGTAACGGCGCGCGCAAGCTCATTCATGGTGCTCCGCATTTCCTGAGAATCAACGTCCTGGGAAAAGTTCGGTATGGGCCATTCCCGAACGGTCCGAATCCTGAGGGTGGTAAGCGCATCTTTCACCTGAGCGATCGTCGTACCGCCGTAGAGATCGCCAGATTCACCGAAAAGTGTTTCAGTTTGAGCTGAAGAATCGCTAAAATGACGCTCGGCCAAAGAATCATAGAGGATGACCGCATACCTTCCCCAAATCTCAGCCAACATCAAGATCGAATTGGGCAACCCCTCCGGTGCTCGCGGCAAATCGTCAAGGTAGCTTGTCAGTGCTGACTTGAGGTTCTTCTTTGCTTCCTTGCGCCGCTCAACGTCGTCGCCAATTGCTCTGAGAGCGTCCACGGGACTGTCTCCTGATTGTCCAGGCATCGTTCCTATTCTCCGCCGATCTCCTCGTTTCTCCTCAGATCGAGAGCAAGCAGTAGTACGGGCTGCGCACTTGTTGACGAACGGGCCATTTCGGGCGCACCGCTCGTTTCATGGGAATTTCGCTCGCTTCCTCCCTAACCGTTGTAGAACAGAGCCAACCTGGTGACTCGCTCAGAAACAATAATGTCATTACGTGCGGATTCGAGATCCTCTTCAGTCTAGAATCCGCTTTTCAAAAGGGCGTCGCCGATTTCCATACTTGCGTGGCGTAAGAAGTAATGAATTGGACAATTTCCGGTTCTTCCAATGGCACAATCGTAAAACCCTTATTTCCCGCGTCCTTAATGGACGCACCCAAGAACTAGCACCTGCTTCCATCCACGATCACGAAGCGATCATGGAAATCTTTGGGTTCCGAACTCTAGCGTGAAGCCTGAATGCTGTTTGACAAATTTCTGGCCCTCCAAAGCAAAGTCACTAGGTGCTTTTGACGTCAAAATCTTCAACGCCATCGTCGTTGCCGGAAGCGTACCAAGGACCTGGTAGATTGAGCCATCCATATAGGGGTCAATGATAAATAATTCTCCTTTGGCGAGTTGCAGTATCGTCCTGATGTGGACGTAAGCATCATGATCCGAGCCCTTCGCGAAAAATGCCTCACGTTCAACTGGTGTCTCGTCGTCTATTCCTGCCAGTAGAGGGCGAAAGGCCTTCCAGATATACTCACGCCGGCTTGAATAGCTGGGCAGGCTGCCTTCTCTCTTGATGAAGTGCCAAAACTGAGCTAGATCGGGGCAAGTGCGGACAAACCGGGGGAGGGCCTCCTTAAGACCCGGCATAATGAAGAGCTCATCTCGAACCCTCTTATATGCGATGTCATCGGAGCCCCCACCGGTGACGCTAGCGAGCATCAGATTTTGAAGTGATTCGATTTGTTCCTGCAGCTGCTTGTCCATGGCGGGGAATGGCGCCTATTCGTCTAAGGGTATGTTTCTAATCATAGCGTCATAGCGCCATAGCGCCGTGCTAAGACTTGGAGGTGTAACAAGGCCGGCTCAGGATAACTGGGCACTGTCACCGCTCACTATTTCGACTTGACAACTACAGCGCGTACGTCTTGACGCTATCCTGATGGTTCCCCAAGCTTTCACAATTTCCAAGAAATGTTCTTGACCGCGGGGACCAAACTGTAAAAGCAATTCATTTTTTCGGTCGGTATTTCCGAGGCGCTGCGCAAGGTGCCTGATCGTGAAGCTCGCATACTCACGGACCGACCGTTGATCCCTTAGGGTTGCGACACTGAGGTCCTCTTGCCCCAGCTGCTGAAGGGCTCTGTCCGCACCCCATATGTTCATAACATGACGGACACCAGACGGAGGATGGGAATAGGACCGCCACTCCTCAGGCCGTCCCGGCGGTCGAAAAAAAGTCCCGATCATTAGCAACGCGCACGTTAGTGCTGCTTCGAGGGCGTGCCGTGGTGTCGAGATTACGCCGCGGAGAGAAGCGGGCAAGGCCTCCTTCGGGGACTCGGCCATCGCCAATGTTCGCGTGAGCGTATAGTACATGGCGAAGTGATCGGCATCCATTTCCAGCGCCTGAAATAGCATCCCAGTTCTGGATCACGTTCTACCCCCAAAACTTCGGAGATGGTCATCTGGCCGAGACCAGCTGTTTAACCAGCCGAGATGCCCGCCGATGATATGTCTAAATTCGTGGGCAACAAGAAAATAAACCGCAAGGGGAATCAGGAAATCGGCGGCTTGCTTGCGTAGAGGATCTCTGGGTATTACTAGACGCGGCTCAGCGATGAATGTGCGCATGTAGGTCATCGCGTCATTACACGTCGGGTGAAACTCTCGGGTGCGATCCTCCTTCGAAGGATCACCCACCCACGGGAAGAAGTTAGGCAGGCAAAAAAGACGATGAACAAGATCGTGAACGAGAATCAACGCGCCGGTAGTTGACTGCGATTATGTATCGCCCGTCTGATAAAGGCGCGGCAAATGCGTTGAACGCGCTGTTGTCGTTGACCCCGCTAAGATCTCGGGAATGCGCTTCGATGCTCCTACCTCTCTAACGAGTTGGTCGCGCATTTCGCGAGCCACTAGTTCCACTGTTGCGAATAACGGTCGAAACGCATCAGGCGAACCTTTCGATAACGGCTCCCGAGGTTTGGTGTACATAGTCCTTCATCAAACTCTCTGTGGTTGGACTCGTGGCGCCTCCCGTTCCCATGAAACACACTCCTTAGCCGGGACTGTAGCACACAAATTCATGCGGCTTTTGACTCCGCGACGGCCTCCAAAGCCAACGGGCTTGGGTTTGGGATGCGCTGATGCGTCCGAGTTGACATCCACTAGGTTCACTCGGACGGCGAGCATGCCGACTCTTCGGCTGCTCGTTCGATGTCGATCCCCAGGGGGTGTCCAAGGCAGGTCTGCGATGGCTGCTTCTATGCCGGCAATAGGGATTTGGACATTTTATGATAAGTGATAGCCAGTGAAAACGAGTGTCATTTCCGCCGCGGGGAGCGGATCGAAACCGTTGGCGATAACGCAGATCTCGAAGCCCGCGTCGGAGTCCAGATTGATCAGCGGAAGCGAGGTATTGGGACCCTGGACCGAATGAGGCTGTCAACAAACGGGACCTGTCAACTGGAGAAAACGGAGAACGCAGCACAGAAATGGTCCTCGGGTGGCTGCTCACACGCCTGCGGGGCTGATTGTAGTTCGTTTTGCGGAGAGCTGCAAAAGCGGCAACACATGGCCAGTCTTGCGGATAAGAGCGTAGGTAGCCCGGCGCCCGATGCTGTCAACAAACTGGCAAACTGCGTTCGACGCCGTAGGCTTG
>CAVYFI010000003.1:0-771532 GCA_963767775.1 Bryobacterales bacterium | reverse complement strand
GCTCCCCGGCATGGATTCGAACCACGATTCACGGCTCCAAAGGCCGCTGTCCTACCATTAGACGACCGGGGATCTTTCGGAGGGATTTAACAGCACAGTGTACCATTCGTGCGCGGCCGCGAGAATCGCACCCGCTACAATAGAAGCAGTGCTGTTGCAGTGTGCACTTTTTCCCGGGGCTCTGTTTACTGCTCCTCGGCCTCGGTCTGCAATTCCTCATCCTCAGCTGGCTATTAAGTCGCTTTCGCCAGCGCGGCGGATTCTGGCTGGCGCGTGGGTATCCACCGTCTTGCTCGGGCTTGGCTACTCGCTGGAGTTCCAATGGGCGCAGCGAATCACAACGGTGAAATGGTGGACCTGGCTGGAATGCGCCGCCTTGGTCGAAACCATTTGGCTGATCGGAGTTTCCCTGGCCTTGCTTATTTGGCGCGAGACCACGCAATTCGATCCCGCGCGGCGGAGAATTCTGCGCACGGCGGGCGCGGCCCTTTGCGTCCTGCCCGTGGCCGGCACGGGCTTCGGATTTGTGCGGCGTAACCGCTTTCACCTTTCCGAAGTTTCGATCCCCATTCCGAATCTGCCCAAGGATCTCGACGGCCTCCGCATCGTGCAAATCACCGATATCCATCTCAGTGAATTCTTGAACGAGCGTGAATTAGCCTCCGCAATCGACATGGCCAATGAAACCCGCGCTAACCTCGCATTGATTACTGGCGATCTCATCACACGCCGCGGCGATCCGCTGGATGCTTGCCTGCGGCAACTGGCTCGCTGCGCGCCGATGCGGGCGTGCTTGGATGCCTTGGTAATCACGAGGTCTACGCCGAAGCGGAGGACTACGTCGACCACGCAAGGGCGCCGCATTGGAATCGAGTTCCTGCGGCACCAGTCCAAGCTGCTTCGATTCGGAAGCGCCGCGATCAATTTCGCCGGAGTCGATTATCAGAAGAATCCACTCGCGCTACCTGACCGGCGCTGACCGGCTGATCGTCCCTGGCGCGGTCAACGTTCATGCTCTCCCACAACCCCGACGTTTTTCCGGTGGCCGCGGCGCAGGGCTACGATCTCACCATCGCCGGCCATACCCATGGCGGCCAGGTGGATTTTGAAATCTTGCACCAGCATCTCAATGTCGCCCGCTACTTCACGCCGTATGTGCGCGGCCTCTATCGCCACCAAAATTCGTCCGTCTATGTGTCCAGCTGGCCTAGGCACCATCGGCGTACCGGTTCGCATCGGCGCGCCACCGGAGATTTCGGTTCTTCGCCTGTGCGCTACCTGATTCTGAGCGACATTCACGCGAATTGGGAAGCGCTGCGCGCCGTGCTGGCGAGCGCCGGATCCGCTGTACGATCGCATCGTCTGCTGCGGCGACCTGGTCGGCTATGGCGCCGATCCCGATGCTGTTGTCGAATGGGTTCGCGCTAATGTCAGCAGTGTAATCCGCGGAAATCACGACAAAGCCTGCGCCGGCTTGGAAGATCTGGAGTGGTTCAACCCGCTGGCGCGCCTTTCGGCTTTATGGACCCAGACCGGCGTCCAGCCCGCGAATATCGATTACCTGCGCGGCTCTGGCGCAAGGCCCGGAGCGCGTCAACGGGTTTCAAATTCTCCATGGCTCCCCGCTCGACGAGGATGAATACGTGGTCTCCGAGCAAGACGTAGCGCAAGTGGCGCCGTATTTGGATTGCAATGTTTCCTTCTTCGGCCACACTCATGTTGCAGGGCGCATTCTTGTGCCATCGCAATGGCGTGAAACGCTTGATCATAGCCGATACGGCATTCCGGGCAGGATGTGGTGGAGCTTGAAAACGACATGAACTACCTGATCAATCCCGGCTCGGTGGGACAGCCCCGTGACGGCGATCGCCGAGCTGCCTACGCGATCTACGAATCCGGCGGCACGGCTGGTGTTGCTTTGCCGCGCTGAATACGATGTTGCTTCCGCTCAGAAGAAGATCCTCGACGCGGGCCTGCCGGAATTGCTGGCGCTGCGATTGAGCTCCGGAATCTAAGGCGTACCTTACGAAAGAACGGTCCTCTTACGGCCTGCTGGCCGTCCTGTTTGTGCTCTCGCGGCTTGGCTATTATCTCGCGGGCGTCCGCTTTGACGCGCGCCCCATTCTGCATTTTTACCAGTTTGTCGATCCCCAGCTATTGAAGCATCGCCTGCTCGAAAGCATGTACTACTTGCACGTGCAGCCGCCGGGCTTGAATCTCTACATCGGCATCGCGCTGAAGCTGTTTCCTCGAGTCGTTCCCGATCGCGCTGCATATCGCGCACTTAGCGATGGGACTAACAACTTGCTGGCTGACCTATTACTTGATGCGCGTGTTAGGAGTAAGTCGCGGGATCGCATTCGCCCTAGCGACCTGGTTCGCGGTTAGTCCGGGAGTTGTTTTGTTTGAAAATCTACATGCTGTATGAATACATCGTGAGCTTCTTATTGGTCGCCGCAGCAGCGTCGTTGTGGCGTTATGCGGCCGGGAACTCCCTTCGTGGCTCTGGTTGTTCTGTGCTCTTGTTACTGGCGTCTAGTTCTCTTCAGGAACTTCTTCCACCTCGTCTATGTGATGGCGGTCCTGGCGGCGCTTGCCTACTTCTTTAAGAGCCGCCGCCGCAGCATATTGCTGGCCGGCGCTCTGCCATTGCTTGCTCGTCCTGGGACTCTACACGAAGAACTGGATTCTGTTTGGATCCTTTTCGGGCAGCACCTGGATGGGCATGAACATGGATACCATCACCGCGCATCAACTAACCAGCCGCGAAGCGCGCGACTTCGTGAATCGCGGCGCTTATCTCGCCGGTTTCGTTACTCGACCTCGGCTCGCCCATTGAGCTTTACCGCCCGTATATCCAGATGCCAGCACGGACCGGCATCCCCGTGCTGGATGAATGTGTTACTTCCACCGGCGCAACCAATTTCAACTGCCTCGCATTTTTCCAGGTCCAGCAGGCCTATACGCGCGATGGCTTAGCCCTGCTGCGAAATTACCCGACGGTCTATCTTCGCTCGCTCGAAGCCGCCTGGTTCACTTATTTCCTGCCGCACCGGCGATTTTCCGTTTTTCGATCTGAACCGGCCGCGCATCCGCGCTATCGATCGATTCTGGAACGTCGTGTTCTTTGGCCAGTTCGAGGACGCCAGCGATCGTAAGCAGCTGCGCCGGCTCGCGGACCAGGGCGCCCGGGCTTCGCTGGTGCTTCACACTGGCGTGTTCCTGATGATTGGCCTGCCCGCGCTGTGGATCTGGGGCGTCATTTATCTCGGTGCGGGGCGTCCGCCGCCAAACTCTCGACCGCCCGTCCGCGATTCTCACTCGGATTCCTGCTTTTCAACATCGGCTATCTCACGGCCATCGCAAACCTGCTGTCGAGCTTCGAAAACAACCGCTACCGCTTTCCGTTTGACGCATTCTATGTCGTGCTGCTGGGCGTGGCCCTGCAGCGGTTGATCCGGCGCTACGGAACAGTTACGGCCGCTAGCGGAGTGGTCGCCACCACGTTGCCGCTCGAATCCAACCGGTCGATCACATAATAGAGCACCCGGTTTGGCAAACTCGGAATGGTGATGGTGCAGGTGGCCCCATTGGCGCAGCCCTGGCGCGTCACAGTTTCATTCGTGAAGCTGATAGGGATCGGCTGGCGGAACCGCTGGGGATCTCGGTGGAACAGTCTTGTCCATAGGCCGTGCATTGCAGTAAGTCGCCGCCGTTTTCGAGATACCCGAAACGCGCCCGGATGTTACTGGCGAACGACACGCCTTGGTAAGTCAACGTGACTGGCACGAACGACGTGCGATTCACGCTGTCCGCTGGGAATGCGCGGCGGGATTCTATACGCCAGCCACTCCACGCGCACGCCGTCCAGCCAATAACCTGGACAGAACATGAATTGTGCATCCGCGGTCGGCCGGCAGTTACTGTATTCGTAAGCTGTCCCTGGATGGCCGTTGACGTATCCAAACTTTCGCGTGGTCAGGCCGCTGAAGTCGCCGCGATCAATCCGGAACTGAATGCTTTGCCCGCTCCAGGGCGCGGGCTGATAGAGGCACGGAATCGCTTGCGTAAACTGCGAGCTAGCGCATTGGGATGTTAGATCCACCATCGGCAAGCTCATATATAGACTGCCCGCCGACGACCCTTCGATGCACTCATTCGCATTGAACGCGCGGCAGTAACTCCAACTTGGTAAGTCGCCCGTATTTCCGGTTGCCGGACTGCTCACGTCTCGCGCCAGATATCGGCCGGCGAATCCAGACAAACCGAGCCGCTTGTAATCGCTCGGGCCCGCGGCGCAGCAATCCGCCGCCACTTGGAATGTCTGGCTAGTCCCGCTCACTAAGCTGAGTGACATGGCTACCGAACGGCGCACCTCCGTTCGATTCGATCCCCCCGCCCCCCGATGGATTAAAGTGCCGGTAGTCCACAAAGAATGGCGGGTTCGCCGCATTCGGCGCATATGTGCCGCTGTTGTAGGACTGCGCCAACGAGTTGCTCGCGCCATTGCCGCTGCCCGCAAACGATCGGCCAGGAAGAAGCCGACGGCTGCATCGCGCTCCACAATAAATTCGGAACCGTAGTGTTTACCGAGCCGATATAGCGTCCACCGAACCACGTCTGCTGATACGAATAATGACCAGTGCCCGCACCGGCGCCGCCGAACCGTGCGATGAAAAACGTAGCGGATTATTCTTGGTCCACGTGTTGGTGGCGTTGGACGCATCCAAAGCCGCGGCGTTGGTCGCGTAAGTGGGCCCCGTAAACAGCCACCAGGGCTGGCGTGGGCGCTATTATTCGATGTCGTTTATGGATCCGAACAATGGATTCAAGTAATTCGAGTTCCGGCCCACCGCAGTAGCCACAGGCTAATATTCGTCGCGCTGTTGTAAGTAACCGAAAGCAGGACCAGGTTTTCGTTCTGATCTCCCGCATTCGTCAACAACCAGTCGCCCGGCTGCATGTCCTGCAGTTTGGACCAGTTGCTGTTGGCCGATCCAAAGCCCGGCGTAGTGCACGGGAACTCTTGCTTCTCGATCATCCCGTTTGGAAAGGTATAAGTCGAGTTCGGATTCTGCTGGCAGGGCGGCGAGGACACCTCCACCTGGATGCAATTCGCCGTTCCCGAAAACGCCCCGTAAGGCGCAAGCAAGATTCGCGGGACACGTGTACGCTTCGCTCCCGCCGATGCTGGTGCTCTGCTGCGGCCCGCCCGAACATCCGCCGCAGTCCCAAACCGCGCTCGATCCGGCCCCCGCGCGATTCACCTCCGTGACGTTCATTTTGAAGGAATCGGGAAACACCACGTTCGATGCGCCCGTGTCGGCCTGCGGATCGATCACCGCAAGACGCCAGCTCCCCATCGTCAGGACCGGCGCGTCGTGCAGCCCGCACCACCGGCAATCCCCTTCATTCCAGCTGTTGCGGATGCTCCGCAGCACGCCAGCCGCGCTGTCGAACGATGCCATGATGCCGATGTGATTCTGAACGTTGCCCATGCTCGCCGAAAAATATCCGCCGTCGAAACCCGCCACCACCGGGCTGTTCATCCATCCGAGATCGAAGCCGGCATGCGGCGGCCCAACCGTTTGCCCGAGATAGTTCAGACCCGTTTGGTAGGCGCTTATCATTTGGGATTGGATGTCGTGGCCGCTGGTTGATGGCGTAAGATTCGTCCATTCGAAACAATCGTCGGCGATCGCGGTGTTCGGATTGTAATTCGCCATAAGCGGGGTAGGGATGGAACGCGATATACCCCGCGCATCCGGTGAAAGTTTCGCTGTAGGTCAGCTTCCAGACGCGATTGTTTACGTCGATGGTGTAAGCCGATGTGCCATCCGCGTTGTCGAAGAAATAGCCGCTGATGCCGGTGGGACCGAATGGCAAGCTATCACCGCTTGTGTTGAGCCGCGCGCTGGCGGCGGTCTTTGAGCCCATCGCCAGCAGACGTGTTTCCGCGCGAGACGATCCGTCGCTGTTGAACGGTATCCATAACAGCAGCGCCTCTCCTCCAGCGCTATCTACAACGTTAGTCAGGTATCCCGTCAAAGGCGGATTCAGGCTCGAAGATCCATCGGCGGTCATCGTCACCGACACCGATGCCTGGTTCATCATGCTCGTGTCGCCGTTGCAGCACGCACTTGGCATCGTGGCGTACGCATAATTGATGCCCATGCTCACGCTGACAGCCGAACTACTATTTGACTTAGTAACTACTACGCCGAAGTTAGCGCCTACGTAAGGCACCCCAGTCAACGTTCCGGCGTTCTCCTGCAGGGTCAAGGCCGACGAGCTACTAATACTCGCGACATGATAGTAAGTTTCATTGATGAAGATCGGCGTTCCAGTAGCCCAATCCGTATCGAAGTAGTTTTGCGTACCGCTCGCATTTTGCAGCGTTACCGCCTGCCCCGCAACGCTTACCGTCCCGGAGGGCGGAACGACAAGATGATGCTGGGGTGTAAATCCCCACGACAAGAACGGCGGATTCACCGCCAACTGCGGATACGTCCCAAGCTTCGAGGGCGCGCCCACTGGACACGCCGGTGTTGTCACTGGAGTTCCCACCACCGTTTGCCCGCCATCCATCGATAACTGGAGCGTCACCGTGATTCCGCTCACACCCGCATTCCCGCAATACACGTCGAACGAAAGGTCGTCCACGGTGCATTTCGGATACCAACCGGCGAACGTTGTGCCCGCTGGACAATTGAAATTCGCGAGCGGGATGAATGCCTTGTCCGACGGCCCGCCCGAGCCAACCGAATAGCTCGCCCCGTTCGATCCGATATTCGCCAGACCCGCCCATTGTCCCGTGCCGCTGGCATCCAACGGAATTCCGAGAATGCCCGTGTTCGCAGCCGCCAGACTCAGCGCCGATACGCTCATCATCCCGGGCGCTGTTACTCTCCAGAATCGCACGCCAGTTACAGGATCGACATACGACTTGCGTTGATTGGTCCAGTCGATCGGCGGGTAATCCATATTCCCGAACTTGGCGGAATTAAATGGAACCGCATCGGGCGCCGTGTTACCCCACGCAATGGATCGAGTTACAAAGGTGGAACGTAACTTCCGCATCCGTTCCGCAAGTAACTCCCAGCCAGTAACTGCCGGCCGCGGCCAGTGCATCATTGCCGGTTCTCGTTCCCAGAACAAATACGTGGACACTGCCCGTAAGACCGCCCGTTACAATGGACCCGGTGCGCGCGTCAGTGTTCGTATTATCGGTGAGGTCCGCTATGTTCGCGACGAACGCAGCCCCCTGAGATGCCCGGTACGTGCAGTATCCCGCCTGATCCGTTCGCACCGTAATCTTGGCCTGCATTTGGGTCGGCTCAATCGACAAAATCGAAGTGTTCGCGAGACAGGGAACAGCAATCAATATCCACAGTAAGGTTCGCATGGCTCAAAAGGTGGACAACAACGCGCGCGCCCAGACGTTGGTCGCGGTGCACAAATAGAAGAACGACCCATCCGTCGCCCAGGAGCCCGCCGTGCAGGCCGAGCTGGATGTGGCCGGCGCCGCCACACGCAGGCCGATCACCGTAGTGTCGACGCTGAGCTGGGTCTTGCCGGAAATTTCCGCGGTGGTGATCCCCGTCCCCGCCGTCACGCTCTTGGAACTGAGGAACGCCCGTTGATCGGCTCCGCCGCTGGCATCCCATGTTCCAGTAGTCGCCGACCAGATGAACACCGGAATTGCGTCCGCCGGAAAGGACGAAATGCCGCTCAGTGCCGTACAGCCACTGCTGCAACCCACCGTCAGGGTGGACCCTACCGTTAACACGCCGGCGCTTGAAACATACACCAGAGCCGAACCGCTGCCCGCCGAGATGGTCGCGGTCGCGCCGTTCTCAAACGAATAAACCAGCGCGCCGAACCGGACCTGACATGGCGTCGTGGTGGAGCAGTTGGCCCCGATGGAAAGTGTAGTCGTGCTGGTCCTGGTCACGGCGAAGTCGCCTAACTGGCTCGCCATTGACGCTTGCTCCAAGGACCAGGAGTTCGTCGCGGTACAGCCGTACACGTTCATCCCCGCCGGAGCGTCCAGCCTGTAATACATCGCGCCGATCGCGCACGTCAAAGGCAGTCCGGTGCCTGACTGGAGCGGCTTGGTCGAGGTGGCTCCAGAGAAATCCACATCGCGGGCCTGGCTGCGCAGATCTATTTGCGTGAGTTGGCCAAACAGCGCGCCAGCGCTTCCGAATGCCGCCAGCAGCAGAATTCTACATTTACGCATGCCTCTCGAGTTCTCCTTTAGCGCCTACAGTTTCGCACGCGGTATCTGCCTTCGGCCCTCCGAAGCACACACGCAAATCCGGTCAAGCTTTTCCTTTCATTCCGTTTCCGCCGCTCGCAATAATTCTTAGGAGAAATGTGACCGCGCGAATCGCACTTACTCCCTAGACCTTGGAATCAGTTCACTCCACTCCCGTTCACCCGGCTATCGCCTTGGGGCCCTTCTCGCCCACGCGAGAGTCCTCCAACTCCATTGCAACCGCGGGGTTTGTCTTGTTTTGCCTCTACGTGCTTTCGGGCCTGGCCAACGAGTGGTCGCTGCGTTTATTCGGCTCCAAAGCTTACCTTTCGGCGGTCACCCTGCTGCTGCTCCCGCTGGCCTGGCTCCTCTCCGGCAGCGCGCTGCGGGGCTTCCACACTCGCACTGGACGTTGCTGGGCCGCGTTCCTGTTGTGGATGTTGCTAGCCGCTCCCTTCAGCATTTGGAGAGGCGGTAGCGCGGCGATGATCTTAAACTACGTCCCTCGAGCCTGGTTCTGCTTCTTTTACACTTGCTCCTTTGTTACCTCGCTCCGCCGTTGCCGCCAATTGATGTACGTCCAAATCGCTGCCGCGGCGGCCCTGTTGCTCACTTGCGCGGTCTTCGGCGGGGCAGGCGGCGGCCTCCAGGGCGGCTATCCCGATGACGCCCGTTTCCGGATTCCCCACAGCCTCTTCTATGCCAACTCCAACGATCTCGGCCTGGCTTTGCTGCTCGGAATCAGCACATTCCTGTTTCTTCTCGCCCAACCCGGCATCGGCGCGCGGCTGGCGGGCGCGGCGGGGATTCTACTGGCCTCGTTCTACGCCTTTCAAACCGGTTCCCGCGGCTCCGTGATCGCCGCAGCCAGCATGTTTGGCCTGATTTTTTGGCTCAGCCGAGGTAAATGGAAGGTGCTTGCGCTGGCTCTCGCCGTCCTGGGAGTGCTATTCGCGGCCGCGATTGCGGGAGCCCCTTCCAGCACTCTTCACCGCCTATCGCTGCTACTGAACGATCCAGTTTCATCGCGCTCTGAAACCTCGGCCGATCTCGCCAGCGTCGCGTCCCAGCAGCAGCGGCAAGAGCTGTTCAACACCAGCTTGCGGTATACCTTGATGCACCCTCTGTTTGGCGTCGGCCCCAACCAATTCGCCAACGCTCGGGAGATCGACGCGGCTCGGTCGGGGGAGCACACTCCCTGGCTCGGCACGCACAACAGCTATACGCAGATCTCGAGCGAATGTGGGATCCCTGCGCTGATGTTCTATGCCGCCGTGATCGTGTTCTGCCTGCGCGCGAACTTCCGCCTTTATCTGCGGACCCGCGATCGTCCGGCGCTCCGCGAGCTGGCGGCGCTCAGCCGATGCCTCCTGGCCGGCACGTGCGTGTATGCCGTCAGCGCATTTTTCTTCCATATGGCGTACAGCGCGGACCTTCCGCTGCTGGCGGGCTTCACCGTCGCCCTCCAACTGGTCCCGGGCGTAGGCCAGCCGCAAAGCTTTCACATGCATCGGATTCCCGGCGCCGCAGACTTGGGTTAACTCCGCAACCCACCCGGTCCGTGCCCGTGTTTCCGCTATACTATACTGGGTTTAGACCCACCGTTTTCCATGTAGGAGCCTCTAGCCATGTTTGATCTCTTTCGCAGCCGCGCCAAGGCCGTGCGCATCATGTTGGGAGCCATGCTCGGCGTCATCGCGCTGTCCATGCTCGTCTATCTGATCCCGGGCACGGGAATGACGACCACTGCCGCGGATTCCGGTGACCAGGTGGTCGCCCAAATCGGCGGTTCCGACGTCACGGTCGGCGACATCCAGCAGCAGCTCAAAAACAGGTTGCAGAACCAGCAGCTTCCTCCCGATCTTGCGGCTACCTATATCCCTCAACTGGTGGATCAAGCTATTGCCGAGCGGGCCGTCGCTTACGAGGCCGAGCAGCTTGGCTTCCGGGTTTCCGACCGCGATTTGGCCGAAACCCTGCGCTCTATTCCGGTGGCCAATCAGGCGCCGGATGTGTACCGCCAGGCTATCGAACAGCAGTATGGAATCACGGTCACGAATTTCGAGGACAACGTGCGCGTGAAAAGCTATGAGGATGACATCACGAATCTCGCCGAGGAAGGCATCATCGTCACTCCCGCCGAAGTCGAAGAAGAATACCGCAAGAACAACGAAAAAATTAAGCTTGAATACATCGGATTGGATCCTTCCAAGGTGGCCTCGACTCTCAAATCCACCCCCGAACAAGTTAGCGCCTATTTCGCGCGTAACCGCAACTTCTACAGACTGCCCGAGACGCGCAACCTCCAGATGATCGTCGCCGATCAGGCCAAAGTCGCTCAGAGCATCCCGGTCACTGACACGCAGGTGCAGAGCTTCTACAATACCCACCTGGATCAATACCGGACGCCCGAGCGTGTCCGTGCGCGCCACATCCTGCTGAGCACCACCAATAAGTCCAAGGACGAAGTACCCAAGATTCGGGCCCAGGCCGAGGACTTGTTGAAGCAACTAAAATCTGGAGCCGATTTCGCCGAACTGGCGAAAAAGTCTTCGCAAGATACCGCCTCGGCCGTAAAAGGCGGGGATTTGGGCTGGGTTTCCCGTGGCCAGATGGTGAAAAACTTCGAGGATACGGTTTTCAAGCTGAAGGAAAACGAGCTCAGCGGTGTGGTCACCACCGATTACGGATTCCATATCATTCAGGTTCTCGAAAGGCAGGCGCCCCACCTGCAGACGCTGGATGAAGTGAAGAGCCAGATCGTCACGACGCTCAGAAATCAGAGCGTGTTCGAGCGCATGCAGGAGCTCGCCGATCAGGCGCACGCCGAGTTGGTGAAATCGCCGCAGAACGCGCAGCAGATCGCAATGAAGCTCGATCTCGGTTTCATCAGCGATGCCCGCTATGCGCCGGGCTCGGCACTGCCGATTCTGGGTAAGGATCAGCAAATTAATTCGGCCCTGATGGCCATGAAGCCGGGCGAGGTGAGCCAGGTGTTGCAGGCCGGCAACCGGCTGGCCGTGGCCGTGCTCCTGGGGATTAATCCACCCCGTCCCACGGAACTAGCCGAAGTGGAGCCGCAGGTACGCAAGGCTGAACTGCAGGCTCGTGCGGTGGAAGTCGTGAAGGCCAAAGCCGACCAGGCCGCTGAGCTGCTCAAGCAAAACGGAGGAGATATCCACGCCGCCGCCAAGGCCGTGGGCGCGGAGGTGACGACCACCGATTTCTTCGGCCGGTCCGGCGCCGCCGAGGGCATCGGGTCCGCTGCCGTTATAAGCGATGCATTTGACAAGCCGGTGGGCGCCACCTTCGGACCGCTGACCATCAACCCGCAAACGATTGTCGCCAAAATCATCGACCACCAAACCCCCGACCCGGCCAAGTTCGCCCAGGATCGCGACGGTATCGTCCTTCAGCTCAAGGCCAAAAAAGCGAACGACCGCTTGAACCTTCTGCAGGACAGCATCCTCAGCGATCTCATCCAGCGCGGCAAGGTAAAGAAGCATCAGGCCGTCATCCAACGGCTGATAGCGCAATATCGATAGCCCGTCGCTCTCAATGATCCAAGCCTTGCTGGATTTTTTGCGGACGCTCACCACGCCCGAGCGGCTGATCCATCTGCTGTCCACCGCGCTATCCGGCTGGCTCGGCTATGCCACGCTGACCGCTATCGTGTTCACCGAAACCGGGCTCCTGGTGGGATTCGTGCTGCCTGGCGATTCCCTGCTCTTCACCATCGGCGTGGTGGCGGGCGCCGGCCAGCTCAATCTCTTCGTCATGATCGTCCTGCTGACTGCCGCCTGCCTGGCCGGGGATTGGTGTGGATACCTGCTCGGCCGCCGCGCCGGTCCGGCGATCTTCAGCCGGCCCGATTCGCGCTTCTTCAAGCAGGAGCACCTCCAGCGCACCCACGCCTTCTACGAAAAACACGGCGGACGAACCATCATCTACGCAAAGTTCGTGCCGATAATCCGCACCTTCGCGCCCTTCGTCGCGGGCGTCGCGAACATGCGCTATCGCAGCTTTATTTCCTACGATGTTTTCGGCGCCACCGGATGGGTGATCTCAATGACCGTGCTCGGCTACTCGCTGGGCCAAGTCCCGCTCTTGCGGCGCAATTTTGAAAAGTTTGTCTTGTTGATCGTTTTCGTTTCGCTGCTACCCGCGGTGTTTCAACTCGTGCGCGGGTTACGGCAGCGACGGCCGGCTCTACAAGCGGGTGACTAAGCGCTCGATGGCTGCGCGCACCGCCGGATCGCGCTGCGCCTCCACCTCGTCGCCTTTCGCCACGCCTAGCGCCTGATTGAAGATCTCCTGCTTCAACCGGCTTTGCAGCCAGCCGCGCTCAGCGGCCCACTCGGCCACCCGCGGTTGAATGTCGTGCTGGCCGGCGTACACTTGAAACTCTTCGAGAAGCGCGGCGCTGACCTCGAAATCCGGCTGAGTTATATCAGAGTGGACGTCGTGCTTCTGGATAAACTCGGTGGCGAACGAAGTGATCACTCCGCTGGCGTCCAGCACCACGCGCAAGCGCGTCGGTGCATCCGGGCCGATCGCGATGTCGGGCTGAATGCCGCCACCGCCGGTGACCGTCCGGCCAGAGTCGGTATGAAACTCCTCGGCCTGTTTTTGGATCTCCAGATGCCCGCTTCCCAGGGGCTTCTGAATCGATCGGCCGCTGGGCGTGTAGTAGAACGCGGTGGTCAAGGCGAGCGCAGTGTTGCCCGTCAACGGGAAGACGTTCTGCACCAGACCTTTTCCGATAGCTCGGCTCGCCCAGAACCACGGCGCGGTCGTGATCCTGCAAGGCGCCGGTCAGGATTTCAGCCGCGCTCGCTGTCTTCTCATTCACCAGCACCGCCAGGGGAAAATCGAAAGGCGCCGCGGTCTTCGGAACCTCCACCGATTGATCCTCGAGACTCCGGCCTTTCACGCTGAGGATCTTTTGGCCCGGCTGCAGAAAATACGACGCGGCTTCGAGCGCAGTCTGCACCACGCCGCCGGGATTGTCGCGCAAATCCAGAACCAGCCCTTTCAGCTTGTCGCCACCCAGGCTTTCGATGGCCATCCTTGAGCTGGCGCGCGGTTTGCGGATCGAAGCCGGTCACGCGGATGTATCCGATGCCGGGCCGCAACAGGTACGCCCGATCCACGCTGGGCGAATCCAGCAGTTCGGGATCCAGCACGAACGGGAGCGGCCGGGCATTTCCGGGCCGGCGCACGATCAATTGCGCACGATGCTGGTGGCTCTCGCCGAGGTACCCGATAACCTGATCGAACTCCAGCCGCGCCAGCGCCACGCCGTTCACCGCCACGATTTCATCGCCCGGCTGCAGCCCCGCCTTGGCCGAAGGCGTTCCGGGCTGCGCCTGCAAGACGATCACGCGCCCGGGCAGCACCGAGACCACCGTGCCGAATCCCTTGCGCTCGGAGTTCTCCATTTGCTTGAGCTGCTCGTTCTGATCCGGATCGAAGAAGATGGAATGCGGATCCAAGGTGCGCAGCATGCCGGGAATAGCGCCTTGATAAATCGCTTGCTGCGTCGCCACGGGATCCGCGGCATTGGTCTGAACGATGGAGAGCAGCTCGGTGAAGCGCTTGAGAGCGCTGTCCAGATCCGCCGTGGTAGGCGGCGCAGCAAACAAGAACAAAAGTGGCAGAAGCATTTACTTCGAATACCGATTATTTTGAGTAACGCATGACCGCTTGGCCGCGTGCCGCTCCAGCGCCAGTTCAATCAACCGGTCGATCAGCTTCGGCATCGCGAGGCCCGAATACTCCCACATCTTAGGGTACATGCTAATGGAGGTGAACCCGGGAATGGTATTGATCTCGTTGATATAAAACTTGCCCGTGGCGCTCTCGAGCAGGAAGTCCACGCGCGCCATGCCTTCGCATTCCACTGCGCGATAGCATTCCACCGCCAGCCGCTGCATTTCGGCGGTCTGCTCCGGCGACAGATCGGCCGGGATCACGGTCTGCGCCTGGTCCAGGAGATATTTGTCGTCGTAATCGTAGAACTCGCGCGACGGCAGAATCTCGCACGGCGCCGATGCGACCGGATCCTCGTTGCCGAGCACCGCGCATTCCAGTTCGCGCCCCGTGATCCCCCGCTCCACAATAACTTTGCGATCGTAGGTGCGCGCCAATTCTAGTGCTGCCTTTAATTCTTCACAGTTTCGCGCCTTTGAGATGCCGACCGACGAACCGAGATTCGCGGGCTTCACGAAAACAGGAAAACCAAGTTCTCCGCAGGCCGCGTCATCGGAGCCGGACACGACGCGATATTCCACCACCGGCAACCCGCGCTCCTTCGCCACCCGCTTCATCATGTCTTTGTCCATCGAAATCGAGGATGCCAGCACTCCCGCGCCGACATACGGCAGGTCCGCGAGTTCCAGCAGACCCTGGATCGTGCCGTCTTCACCGAAGGTTCCGTGCAACACGGGAAATACGACGTCGACTCCAGGATTTCCGCCGGGTTCAGGCTGAATAGGCCGCGGACTCCACTTGCCGGCTTTGGAAATCACGTAGTGGAGCACCTTGTACTTCTCCGGATCCAGCGCCTCGATGATGGACTTGGCGGACCGCAGCGAGATTTCGTGCTCGCCAGTCCGTCCGCCATAAATCACTGCCACTCTCGTTTGCATTTGTTATAGAATTCTTTTCCCCATCGCCGACATCACCAGCTCCACGGCCAGAACCGCAGTGCGGTTCGCTTCGTCGATCACCGGATTCACCTCCACTACTTCCATGGACACCACACGGCCTGCGTCACCCGCCATCTCCATAGCCAAGTGCGCTTCCCGATACGTGATTCCGCCCTGGATGGGCGTGCCGACGCCGGGCGCCTCCCGCGGATCGACGGCGTCCATATCGAGTGAAATGTGAATGCCGGCCGTTCCGTTGCCGGCCACGCGAATGGCTTCCTCAAAAACCGAACTCATCCCGCGCTCATCGATATCGCGCATGGTAAAGGCATGGACCCCGGACTGCTGCACAATGTCGCGCTCCTTTCCATCCACCGACCGGATTCCAACCAGAACGACATTGGCTGGATCCACCTTAGGCGAGTAGCCGAAGATTTTCGTCAATTCCTCGGGACCCTGGCCGATGCAGCACGCCAGCGGCATGCCGTGGACGTTGCCGCTCGGGCTGCTCTCGGGCGTATTCATGTCGGTATGCGCATCGATCCAGATCAAGCCCAGCCGTTCTCCACGGTGGCGCAGGTGCCGGGAAGCGCCGGAGACCGTTCCCACCGCGATGGAATGATCGCCGCCCAGCACCAGCGGAAACTTGCCGGCGTCCAGCGCACGATCCACCATCTCGGCCACCAGGGTACAGGTCTCCGCGATCTGCGGCAGATATTTCGCGTGCGAAAGCACTTCGGCCTGGCTCTCGCGCTGGATCACGGGCACGTTGCCCAGGTCTTCCACTTCATAGCCTAACGACGCCAGCCGCCCATTCAGATTCGCCACCCGCAGCGCGGATGGTCCCATGTCGACGCCGCGCCGTCCGGCGCCCAAATCGAGGGGCGCGCCGATGATCGCGATGTGCTTCGGACGCATGGTCTTGATACTTCCCTGGTAACTAGGGACGGGTGCGATACAGCATCCGCGGAAATGCGATCGTCTCCCGAATGTGCTCCAGGCCGCACATCCAGGCCACAAACCGCTCGATGCCCATGCCGAAGCCCGCGTGCGGCACGCTGCCAAATTTGCGCAGATCCACGTACCAATCGAACGCCTCGCGCGGCAGTTGGTGCTCCTCCAGGCGCTTCAACAACAGATCCAGATCGTGGATGCGCTGCCCGCCGCCGATGATTTCGCCATACCCCTCGGGCGCGATGAAATCCACTCCCAGCGCCAGTTCCGGACGCGCGGGATCGGGCTCGAAGTAGAACGCTTTGATTTGCGTTGGAAAGCGATCGACGATGAGCGGCCGGTCCAGGCCTTCGGTGATGAGCGTTTCATCGGTGCCGCCAAAATCGCCGCCCCATTTTATCTCGCTGCCCTTCTTCTGCAACTCGACAACGGCGTCGTCATAGCTCATGCGCGGAAAGGGCGACTGGATGGATTCGAGTTTGCTGGTGTCGCGCTCCAGTTCCGCCAACTCGGCGCGCCGGTTTTCCAGCACACGCCCCACCACGAAAACCACCAGCTCCTCAGCCACTCGCTTGACGTCCTCGAGCGAGGCATACGCCATCTCGGGCTCCACCATCCAGAACTCGGTCAGATGGCGGCGCGTTTTGGATTTCTCGGCGCGGAATGTCGGCCCGAAACAATAGACTTTGCCGAACGCCATGGCGTCGGCTTCGTTATAAAGCTGGCCGGACTGCGTGAGGTAAGCTTTCTCCTCGTCGAAGTAGTTCACTTCGAAAAGCGTGGTGGTGCCCTCACACGCCGAGGGCGTAAAAATCGGCGTATCCACGAGCGTGAACCCGTGCGTGTCGAAATAATCGCGGACCGCTCGAATCACTTCGTGGCGCACTCGGATAGCCGCGTGCTGTCGCTTGCTGCGCAGCCACAGATGGCGGTGGTCCATCAGAAATTCGATGCCGTGTTCCTTGGGAGTGATGGGGTAAGGATCGGACTCCGGAATCCGCTGGACGACTTCGGCGCCCTCGACATCCATCTCATAGCCGCCGGGCGCGCGCTGCTCGGCTCGGATCTTGCCGCGCACCATCAACGACGACTCCTGCGTCAGATTCTTCAGCTCTTCAAACACCGCTTCGTCCAGGTTCGCCTTCACCGCCACGCACTGGATGGTGCCGGTACCGTCGCGCAGCAAGGGAAAGACGATCTTGCCGGACTTGCGCAGATTGTAGAGCCATCCGGCGATCTCCACCGGCTCGCCGATATGACGCCCGGCGTCTTCGATTCGAATGCGGGAGTAGGCCATTATGCCATCCCCTCGAGCTTGTCAAAAATTTGCGGCACGGTTCCGAGCGATTGCGGAAGCGGGAATTCGGGATAATCGCGCAGCTCGAGCACCAGCGGTACTGCTGGGAAGCGAGCGCAGCAGGCCCATAGTTTCGCTCCAATCGATGGTGCCGCCCGGAGAATGGAAGGGCCACAAATGGCTGTCTTCCACGTCCGTTGTTATCGTGCAGATGCGTGGAGCGGATGCGATCCTTTCAGGATGACGAACGCCGTCCGCCACTCCTTCGTTCATCTTCGCATGTCCGACGTCGAAACAGAAGTTCAACTTCAATGGGTCTGCTCCAGGAACTGAACCAGCCGCTGGGCGCTGGACAATTGATTGGGCGTGTTTTCCAGCAATACTTCCACGCCGCGCGCGCGGGCGAAAAGATTCAGCTCCTCCAGCGACGTGAAGGCGGCGTCTATTTTGCGCTCGTCATATTCTTCCTCGAAGACGCCGATGTGCTGAATCAAGTAACGGAACGGAATCATCTCAGAAATATCCAAGGCGCGCTTGATCTCGTCGAGCATGTCCAGACGCTTCGATTTCACCGGCTCGGTAATGTTGATGTGCGCGTTCGGACCAGATCGACCCCACATTTCGTCGCTGTACATGGGCGAGTGCAGCGAGTACAGCTTCAACTTGGAGTCCCGGAACCAATGTCCTAATTCGGTAATCTGGGCGCGATCGCGATAGTCCAGGTGCTGGCGCGCGCAAAAAATCTCCACCGCCGGCACGCCCGCCTGGTAAATCCTGTCGAGCCAAACGGTGTTCAGGCGATGATTGACCAGCAGATGGGTCGAGAGAACATGCTCCATCGGACGATCAGTATCCTTCCGCGTCTCGCTGGCTCTTGGATCCGTCGCGCCTTCGAGCCAGCCGCCTTCATTCAGGATCGCTTCCACGCGCGCCACGACAGGCGAAGTGAGATTCCAGCTGCGAACGTTGTGTCCCATGGACGCAACAGCGCCACCGTATCCGGGCGAGATTCCCTTCTCGACGTACAGCACGTCCGGCATCCATTGGTGATGGAAACGCGGCCAATCCACGGCATCCTGCACGTTCATGTGGAAGTCGGCTACGTTCAAAATCACCTGCAAGCACGCCGTTGATGATGCGCGAGACCGCCCGGCGCCCCGAGCACCAGAAAGAACTTGCCATCGCGCGTCACGATGGTGGGCGTCATGGACGAGACCGGCCGCTTCCCAGGCTGAATCGCGTTCGCCTCTCCTTGAATCAAATGGAACAGATTCTCGGTGCCGGGCTTGGCCGCGAAGTCGTCCATTTCGTCGTTGAGCAGGAAGCCCAGGCCAGGGACGGTGACGCCGCTGCCATAGCCGTTGTTGAGCGTGTAGGTGACAGCGACCGCGTTCCCTTCGCTATCCACGATATTGAAGTGCGTGGTCTCGGTGCTTTCGTGCGCGGTCGAGCGCGCCGGGACGAATCTCGCTGCTGGGCGTGGCATGTTCGCGATCGATGCTGGCGCGGCGGCTCGCGATGTAGTCGGGGTCCAGCAGCTTGCGCAGAGGCACCTGGTAAAAATCGGGATCGCCGAAATACTCGCTGCGATCGGCGTAGAAGCGGCGCATCACTTCGGCGACATAGTGGATGGATGCGGCCGAACCAGCGCCCGTCTTTTCGTAGCCCGAGCCTTCCAGCATTCCAAGCATCTGGAGCAATCCTACGCCGCCGGCGCTGGGAGGAGGCGCGGTGATGATTTCGTCGCCGTGATAGCGGCCGCGCAATGGCTCCTGCTCGACGGCCTGATATGCTTTCAAGTCGGCGAGAGTGATCAAGCCTCCGTTGACGCTCATGGCCGCCGCCAGCTTGTGCGCGGTTTCACCTGTCGTAGAAATCGTTCGCGCCGCGATCGCGAATGCGCTTCAGTGTGGCAGCCAGATCCGGCTGCATCAGTTTGTCGCCGTATGTGCGCTTTCAGGAAAATTTGCTTGGATTCCGGAAACTGCGAGAGCAGTCTGCGGAGTCACGTCGTTGCGCAGCGATTCGCCAAGCTGTAGGGAACGGCAAAACCTCCGCTGGCGAGCGGCATTGCCGGGTCCAGCAACTCGGCCCACGGCTTATGTCCGTACTTCTGATGCGCCAGCTCCAGGCCACGAACGGTGCCCGGAACACCCGAGGCGCGCCAGCCCACCAAGCTGTCCTTCGTCACGTCGCCCTCCGAATCCAGATACATGTTGCGCGTAGCCGCGAGCGGGGCCTTCTCGCGAAAATCGATGAATGTGGCCCGGCCATCGGCGAAGCGGGCGAGCAGGAATCCGCCGCCGCCGATATTTCCGGCGACGGATAGGTTACCGCCAACGCGAACGCAACGGCCACGGCGGCGTCGATCGCGTTTCCACCCGATTGGAGCACACGCAATCCCACGTCCGCCGCGAGCGGCTCCTGGGCCACCACCATCGCATGGCGCGCGTGTTCGGGCTGTGCGCACTAACAGGCTGACGGCGAGGAGTAGATGCGCAGGCTGCATTTCGAGTTCGCATCGACACTTCGATTCTACCGTGGTGCGGACGCTAAACCACGTCACACCGTCGAAGCCGATGCTGGCGTTCGCGATGATATTGCGCCAGTGCCAGGTTGGCCGACGCGACGGTCTCCAGCTCCCGCGCGATTTGTTCCAGCGCACGTCCGGGAACCGCCGCGTACATCTCGTCGTCGCCGATGCCGGTGTAGACGCGATTGCCGATGCAGCCGGCGCTGGTCACCATGCCATGCGCCAGGGCCGCCGGAATCGCCATGCAGGTGGGCCGCGCGAGCAATGGGCAGCTTCGGACGATGCGCCCGCGCGAATGGCCGCTTCTTCCAGCAGCATGAGCTTGGCCGCCGGCGCCACGAACAGCACGACATCGGGATCCACCGGAGTATCGCCGAGCGGCGCGTACACGATGTTCTTGGGCGTTTCGGGGAGAACCGGAATGCCCGGCACCTCCTCCATTTTCAGGTAGCCCAGGTTGACCATGGTTCCGAGCACGTCGGGCAGCTCTTTGGCGCGCTTCTTCGGGCAGCGGAAATATTGTGGGTATACGATCCGATCGGGCAGTTGTAGTGATCCGACGGCGACGGTGGCGAACGTGCGCCCTGCGGCCGCCAATCGCCAAAAGCTGCAGCCCGCGGGCTCGGAGCCTGAGAACCGCTCGGTGCCGTCGGGAACCTCGGCGGGAAAGGCCACGCGCGACCGGGCGCTGTTTCAAATCCAGAATTTCCTGGAATCGATCTTCGAGCTCTTTGTAGTTGGGCATGCTGATGTTCTTACTATCTTGGCACGTGCAAGAATCAGAGGGGATGTCTTCCGCAGCAAAAACGCTCACCGCACGGCAATTTTTTTCGCGGCACGGTGTGCTGTCGAAATGGCACCCGCGCTACGAGTTCCGCGCCGGGCAGCTCGAAATGGCCGAGGCCGTGGAGTCGGCGCTGGCCGAGAAAAAGCACCTGCTGGTGGACGCCGGCACGGGCACCGGCAAAACGCTGGCGTATCTGGTGCCCGCGCTGCTTTCGGGCAAGCGCGTGGTGGTCTCCACCGGAACCAAGAACCTGCAAGAGCAGCTCTTCTACAAGGACATTCCGTTTCTGCAGCAGCATTTCGACCGGCCGCTGCAGGTCTGCTACATGAAAGGCCGCGCGAATTTCGCCTGCCGGCAGAAGATCTACGACGCCGAGCGCGAGCCGATGCTGAGCGGTCTGGAAGAGGTCGCCGATTTTCAAATCATCCGCGAGTGGGAGAAAACCACCACCACGGGCGATCGCTCGGAGATCAAGACGCTGCCGGAATCGAGCTCCGCGTGGCAAAAGCTGGACGCGCGGCGCGACCTATGCACCGGCCAGAAGTGCCAGCAGTTCGAGCGCTGCTTTCTCACGGAAATGCACCGGCGCGCGCACGAGAGCGACATCATCATCGTGAATCATCACCTGTTCTTCGCCGACCTGGCGGTGAAGGACGAGGACTTCGGCGGCATCATCCCGGATTACGCCGCGGTGGTGTTCGACGAGGCGCACGAGATCGAGGATGTGGCCGGGAAATATTTCGGCGTGGGAGTGAGCAACTACCAGTTCCAGGAGCTGGGGCGCGATATCGCGCTGGTTTCGCGGGCCAAGCAGTTTGGATCGGGCGAGCTGGATCGGGTGCTGGACACGTTGGACGATCGCGCGCAGCAGTTCTTCCTGCTGTTCGGCGAGACGGAAGGGCGCGTGGCGTTCAAGAACCACGCGGCGTTCTTCGATCAGCACGGCGAGGCACTGGAGAACCTGCGGCTGGCGCTGGAGCTGATCGCGTCGCACTTGCAACTGGTGAAGAACGCGCCCGAGGAAGTGGTGCCGCTGTTTCGGCGCGCGCAGGAGCTGCAGCAGCGCCTGGACTTTTGGCATAAGGGCGCGGACCGCTCCTATCGTCTATTGGGTGGAGCGGCGCGGGCGCGGTTGTTTCCTGCAAGCCACGCCGATCGACGTCTCGTCGCTGCTGGAAGAGAAGCTCTTCGACAAGCTGGACACCGTGATTCTGACGTCGGCGACGCTCGCGGTGGGCGAGACGTTCGAATTCGCAGAACGGCGCCTGGGGCATCCGCCACACGCGGTCGCTGGTGGTCCCCAGCCATTTCGAATATCCGAAGCAGGCGCTGCTCTACGTTCCCGCAGCACCTGCCCGATCCGCGCTCGCCAGCGTTCCCCGGCGCGGCGGCGGACGAAATCACGCGCATCCTGCGACCACAGCCAGGGCCGCGCGTTCGTGCTGTTCACCAGCTACCAGCAGATGCGCCTGGTGTACGATCGCGTCTCGCTCGAGATCGATTATCCGACGCTGATGCAGGGCACCGGCCCGCGCAACGCGCTGCTGGACGAGTTCCGCGCCACGCCGCACTGCGTTCTGTTCGCGACGTCGTCGTTCTGGCAGGGCGTGGATGTGCAAGGCGATCAATTGAGCTGCGTGATCATCGACAAGCTGCCGTTCGCGGTGCCGAGCGATCCGGTGGTGGAAGCGCGCATCGAACGCATCCGCGATGAGGGCGGCAATCCGTTCTACGATTACCAGATTCCGCAGGCCGCGCTCGCGCTGAAGCAGGGCTTTGGCCGCCTGATCCGCAGCAAGACCGACCGCGGAGTGCTGGTCTTGCTGGATAATCGTATTACGAAGCAGCGTTACGGCCAGGTGTTTTTCGACAGCCTGCCGCCGTACGGCTTCACCACCGAACTAGGACGCGTGGAGAAATTTTTCGAGGTTTGAATGAACCATGTTTGAAGTTACCGTGGAACAAACCTTCGCGGCCGGGCACGCCCTGCGCAATTACCATGGCAAGTCCGAAGACGTGCATGGGCACAACTATCGCGTGCGAGTGACGGTGGAGGGCGAGCAACTGGATTCGACCGGGCTGCTGGTGGATTTTCTGGAGGTGAATCGCTTGATCAGCGGCGCGGTCGGCTATCTGGATCATCGCTTCATCAACGATCTGCCGCCGTTTGACGAGATCAACCCGTCGGCGGAGAACATCGCGAAGTATTTTTACGACCAGGATCAGCGTCGGGATTGCAGCAACGAGGTTCCGGTGCACATCTCAGCGATTCAGGTTTGGGAAACGGACACCAGCTCGGCGGTCTATCGTCCGTAGAAGTGCTAGCGCCCGAAATAGTCGGCGTTGAGCTTGGTGAAGTTGCGCCCACTTCTCGGGCAGATCGTCGAGCGCGAAAATCGCCGAAACGGGGCACACCGGCACGCAGGCGCCGCAATCGATGCACTCCACCGGATCGATGTAAATCATGTTGTGCTCGGCGAAGTTGGGCGCGTCCTTCTTGGGGTGGATGCAATCGACCGGGCAGGCGTCGATACAGGCCGTGTCCTTCGTGCCGATGCAAGGTTCTGCAATAACGTAAGCCATTCGTTTCTCCAGGGCGCGGCCTCAAGACGGGCTGCGGGTGGGGTAAGCATCATTATAGCCTGGCTGCCCGTTTTTCCGCGCGGATCGCGTCGAAATGGCCTATTTTAGGGCTAGATGGAAGAAATCCGGGGGCGGCGCGCGCATGCTATGCTTCCCACAGATGGCCACCAAAGCGCAGATCACGGCCGAGCAGTACCTCGACGTTGCGCACTCCCACTTCGCGAGCACGGAGACGAAACAGTGGGAGCCTTCCAAGCCTCCATTACTCGTGACCTCATGGAGAAACTCGAAGGACATCATGTCCGGGGGGTTCCGAACATCTGGGTAGTGGATCCTCTGGCGAAACGGCTTGTAGTTTACGCCCATTGGGGACCTTGCATTACATGTCCCCACTCGCGCTCGCTGACTATCCATTTGAACTAACACCCGGCGTCCTCTTTTCCGATCTCTAGACGAGAACCCAACATGATCCCCAAAGTGCGCAAAGCAGTCTTCCCCGCCGCAGGACTGGGCACGCGATTTCTTCCCGCCACCAAGGCGCAACCCAAGGAGATGCTGCCGCTGGTGGACAAGCCTCTCATTCAATACGGCGTCGAAGAAGCCATTCATTCCGGCATACAGAACATCATCATCGTGACGGGACGCGGGAAGACCGCTATCGAGGATCACTTCGATGTGAGTTTTGAGCTGGAGCAAACGCTCGAGGCCAAGAACAAGAAGGAGCTGCTGAAGATCGTTCGCGACGTCTCCGACATGATCGACGTCTCCTACGTGCGGCAGAAGGAAGCGCTGGGGCTGGGCCACGCGGTGCTGCGCGCCAAGGAATTGGTTGGCAACGAGCCGTTCGCGGTGGTTCTCTCCGATGACGTGATCGATTCCGAAATCCCTTGCATCCGCCAATTGCTGGACGTTTACGAATTCTACGGCGCTTCCGTGGTGGCGCTGATGGAAGTGCCCGGCGATGCCATCTCCGCCTATGGCGCCGTGGACGCCGAGCCAGTCTCGCACAATTCGGGCAAGGACCGGCTGTTCCGCATCCGCAACATGGTGGAGAAGCCCAAGCCATCGGAAGCGCCGTCGAACCTGGCGATTATCGGCCGCTATGTGCTCACGCCGGAGGTGTTCCAGTCGATCGAGGCCATCGAACCGGGCAGCGGCGGCGAGATCCAGCTCACCGACGCGCTGAAGCACCTGCTGCGCAACCGGCCCATCTACGGCTATCGTTTTGAAGGCACGCGCTACGATGCCGGCGACAAGCTCGGCTTTCTCAAAGCCACGGTGGAGTTCGCGCTGCATCGCCACGACCTGGGCGGTCCGTTCCGCGAATATCTGAAACAGCTCAAGCTGTGAGCCGGCTTGCCGTGAAGCGGTTAGATGACAAGGTCGCGATCGTTACCGGCGCCAGCCGCGGCATCGGGCGGGCCATCGCGGAGGTGTTTGCGCGCGAAGGCGCGGCGGTGGTCATCTGCGGCCGCAAGCAGGAGGCTCTCGATGCAGTGGCCGCGGAGCTAAAGGATTGGCCGGACGCGTAGTCCCGATGGCCTGCCATGTGGGACGCGCGGAAGATCTCGATCGGCTGGTGGCGACGGCCACTCGCGAATTCGGCCACATTGACATCCTGGTGAACAACGCCGCCACCAACATCGCGCAGGGTCCCGCGCTTGAAATGACGGACGCGCAGTTCGACAAGATGGTGGAAGTGAATCTTAAGAGCGCTTACCGGCTGACGCGCGCGGTGGCTCCGGGGATGTGCGAGCGCGGGGCCGGGTCCATCATCAACATCGCGTCCATCGCGGGCCTTCGCCCGCAATTCCATAGCCTGCTTTACAGCCTGACTAAGGCCGCGCTGATTATGCTGACGCAGTCCTACGCGCTGGAGCTCGGCCCGCGCGGCGTTCGCGTCAACGCGATTGCGCCTGGATTGGTGGAAACGGCGTTGAGCGAATACTACTGGAAGGACCAGTCGCGTTTTCAGCCGCTGATGGAGCGGCAGCCGATCAAACATCTTGGGCAGCCGCAAGAGATCGCCGGAATCGCGCTGCTGCTTGCCAGCGACGATTCGTCCTACATGACCGGCCAGACCATCATCGCCGACGGAGGACGCTTGTTATCCTCGATGTAGGACCTATGTTTACGAAGCTGATTCCGGTGGCCCTGATTGCCGCTACGGCCATGGCCAGTGTTGTCACCGACGTCGAGACGGCCATGTCGCACGGCAATTTTCCGCTGGCCGAAGCGATCGTTCAGAGCTATCGCGCGAAGAGCGGTGTCACGCCGGAATTCCTGGAAGCGCTGTCGTGGCTCGCGCGCGGCGACTTGATGACGCGCCAGTTCGACCAGGCGGATGCCCGCGCCAAGGAAACCGAACAGTTGGCGGTAGAGGCGCTAGCCAAGCGTAATTTAGATGCCGAGCCGCATCTGCCCACCGCGCTTGGCGCCGCGATTGAAGTGGAAGCGCAGGTGTTGACCGCGAATGGCGACCGCACTGGCGCGCTGGCGCTGCTTCGCAAGGATCTGGCGGCGTATCGGACGACGTCCATTCGGACGCGGATCCAGAAGAACATCAATCTGCTCACACTTGAAGGCAGACCGGCGCCGGCGCTCGAGGAACGCGAATATCTGGGCGCGAAGCCCACGCCGCTGGTAGCGCTGCGCGGGAAGCCGGTCCTGTTGTTCTTCTGGGCGCACTGGTGCCCGGACTGCAAGCAAGAGGAGCACATTTTGGCCGCCCTCACGCGAGAGTATTCTGCAAAAGGCTTGGTCTTGATCGCGCCCACGCAGCACTACGGCTACGTCGCGAACGGCGAGGAGGCCGGGCCGGCCGAAGAGCTCAAGTACATCGAGAAGATCCGTCATCAGTATTATGTGGACCTGCTCAGCGTGCCCGCCCCGCTGAGTGAAGCCAACTTTCGCAACTATGGCGCGAGTACCACGCCCACACTGGTTTTGATTGATCGGAGCGGCATCGTGCGGCTGTATCATCCGGGCGCGATGACGTTGGATGAGCTGCGCGCGGCGCTGAACAAGGTAGGCTGAACTATCCGCTGATCGGTTCCGCCGAGGAGCCTGCGGCGGGAACAGCGTGCGGACAATAAAAAAGGCCCCGATCTCTCGGGGCCGTTTGCATGAACCCTAAATTAACTGCGAGCCCTCTCGGGGCGCCAAGGTCTTACTTCTTTTTCTTGGCGGGCGACTTCTTAGCGGCCTTCTTCGCAGCCTTCTTTGTTGCGTTCTTCATCGATTGATTCTCCCTAACATCAGATTTGCGATCTTAGATCGCAGTGTGATTCATATATAAGGTGGTTTGAGACGAAAGTCAAGAAAAAAATGCTGATCGGCTCCGGCCCACCCGGGCTCCGCGCCTCCGTCCGACCCCAAAACCATTTGCCAGACGAATTGTTCTGGGCTTCGCCGCGCCATAAACACACGATTTTGTTCTTGCCCGCGCGACGCGCAAGCGCTACGATCGGACCAAGTGGCCTTTCTTCGCGCACTCGTTATATCCGCGCTGACATGCGCCGGCCTCATGTTGGCAGGCTGCGCGAAGAAACACCACGGCACAGCCGCGGCACCAGCGGCGCCGGCGCCACCAGCGTCACGATCGCCGCAACCGATCCGCTCCGGCGAAACCGGACTCGCCAGCTGGTACGGACATCCTTATCACGGCCGCCCCGCCGCTAACGGCGAAATCTACGACATGGAAAGCTTCACCGCCGCGCATCGTACGCTGCCCTTCGGTACCTGGGTGCGTGTGGTGAATCTCACGAACGACAAAACGGTGGATGTCCGCATTACCGACCGTGGGCCCTTCGTCGAAAACCGCATCATCGATGTTTCGCACGCCGCCGCCGGCGCCATCGGACTCATCGGACCCGGAGTCGCGCGCGTCCGCCTCGACATCCTTTCGGTCCCCGCCATTGCCTCCACCCAAAGTTGGTATGCCGTCCAAGCCGGCGCGTTCCACGATCAGGATCGTGCCGAGCGCGCGCGCGCCGCCCTGGAACGCGAGTATGGATCCGCCCGGCTGGTTCTCCATCCCAGCAGTCCCCCGATGTGGCGCGTGTTGGTGGGACGGGCGCCCTCCGAAGCAGCCGCGAATGTCATGGCCCAGCGCATTCGCCAGGAAGAAGGCTCCGCGTTCGTGGTCCGCCTGGATCCCGCGGATTGAACCCGGTCACCGGCGCCGGACCGTTAGTACTAGGGCGATACCCCCAAATGAAGTGGTCCCCATACCCCAAATGACCCCCCAATTCAATACCGTGGGGTGTTGTCGAAATCCTAAAGTCGCCTTAGAGTTTATGAAGGACGAAGACACTCTCTTCTCTAACAGTCTTTAACAGATCAAAATTTTGGGGTCCTTTGAATGCTAGCGCAAGCTGAAGAATCCAAGCCGTTGTTGGTCGGCCAGTCCCCACGCATCCGGAATGTCCTGCGGATGGTGGAAAAGCTGGGACGCTGCCGCTGGCCCGTCCTGCTGCTCGGCGAGACCGGCACTGGCAAAGAGGTGGTCGCGCGATCCATACATAATGTCCAGGCGGCCGGGCCCTTCGTCACTATCGATTGTTCCTCCCTGGTCGGACCGCTCATGGAAAGCGAGCTGTTTGGCCATGTCAAGGGCGCATTCACCGGCGCGGTGACACCCAAGACCGGCCTGATCGAAATCGCCGACGGAGGCACCGCCTTCTTCGACGAGATCGGCGAGCTGCCGCTCGATCTGCAGGCCAAGCTCCTGCGCGTTTTGCAAGAGAAGGAATTCCGGCCGGTCGGTTCGCTCACGCAAAAGCGTTCCGACTTCCGCGTCATCGCCGCCACCAATCGCGACCTGGCGAAGGAAGTGGAGAAGGGAACATTCCGGCAGGACCTGTTCTACCGGTTGAACGTGGTGAACCTTCGCCTGGCCCCGCTGCGTGACCGGAAAGAAGACATCCCGGCGCTGCTCGCGCACTTCCTCGGCCGGCATGGCAAAGGTCACAGCTTTACCCAGGAGACGCTGGAGGCCATGCTCTCCTACGATTGGCCGGGCAATGTTCGCGAGCTGGAGAATTGCATCCAGCACATGGTCGCCATCAACAGCGGACCGCTGCTGCACGCCGCCGAGCTGCCATCGATGCTGCAAAATCATCTGATCGGGAAAAAGGCTCAGGCGCTGGCGGTGGCGGTGGGCTTTCAACCACTATCCAAGCCGCCCGGCGAGGCCAGTTCACATGAACGCCGTGGACCGCAAGAATCCAACTACTCGCCGATCGTTCCGCTGACCCAGATAGAACGGCGAGCCATCCTGGAAGCGTTGGAATACACCAAAGGGGACCGCGCCATCGCCGCCAACCTGCTGGGCATCGGCCGCACCACGCTGTACCGCAAATTGAAGGAATACCAGTTGGCCGTCTGACGGCTGAGATAAAAGTGATTTCCCGGCACTACCCTAGGTGCCGGAACCACGCATCCTCAAAATCCTGCTCGTCGAAGACGATCTCGAAGATGAAGAGTTCCTGAGCGAGGCCTTTGTGGAGATCGAGGAAAACCGCCAGTGGTGCAATTGGAGAAGTGCGGCCATCGTACAGGTGGGACATCTGGCCGACGCCATCGATTGTCTGCGCCGAGCCTATTTGAGCCACGACACATTCGATATCGTCCTGCTCAACCTGAGCCTGCCGGACAGCCCGACCCTCCTGGATTCATTCCTGGACGTCCATGCGAACGCTCACGGCGCCCCCGTCGTTATCCTGGCCGATGAGGCAGACGAAAACCTTGCGCATCGATTGCTGCGGGAGGGGGCGCAAGACGTACTGGTGAAGCCGGAACTGGAGTGCTCCCTGTTCGCCCGCTCCATTCGCTATGCCGTGGAACGCCAGCGCCGAGCCCAGCCGATGCAGGCATCCGCGTAACCCGCTATCCTGTCTGATTGAAAATCGCACTCGACGCTACTTACAGCCTGGGACCCAACATGTCGGGCGTCGGGGTTTACTCCCATCAAATTCTATTTGGCCTTGCGCGGGCTCATCCCGAATCGCGCTTCGTGTTTTGCTACCGCCCGCATCGCTTCCTGCCATCGTTCTCCGATCGGCTTCCCCCCAACGCCAGCCGCCGCCTGTTGCTGGACAATCGCGCGCCATCGGCCGATCTGTTCCACGGCTTGAACCAGCGGCTCGGTTCCGCACCGTACGCCCGAGCGGTCTCCACCTTCCATGATCTATTCGTGATCTCGGGCGACTACTCCACACCCGAGTTCCGCGAGCGCTTCGCCGCGCAGGCCCGTGCCGCCGCCGAGCGGTCTGACTTGATCATCACTGTCTCGACGTTCACCGCGCGTCAGGTTGAACAACTGCTGCAAGTGGAACCATCCAGGATACGCGTCATCCACCACGGAGTTCGCCCAGTGGCGGCGCTAACCGCGCGGCCAGGCGGGAGGGAATCGATGATCCTATCAGTGGGCGCCATCCAGCGCCGCAAGAACACCGCCCGGTTGGTAGAAGCATTCGAGCAGTTGGACCCAGGATGGAAGCTGGTGCTGGCTGGCTCCTCCGGATTCGATTCCGAGGAAGCTCTCCAGCGCATCGAACGCAGCCCGCGCAAAAAAGATATCCAAGTGCTCGGCTATGTGCCCGGTCCCGATCTCGAACAACTGTACCGGCGCGCGGCGATCTTCGCCTTCCCGTCCTTGGACGAGGGCTTCGGAATGCCCGTGCTCGACGCCATGGCGCGCGGCGTTCCGGTTTTGACTTCGAGCGTCTCGGCGATGCCCGAAGTCGCGGGTGACGCGGGACTCCTTGTAGATCCGTACGACGTGACGTCAATCGCCGGAGGACTGCGCCGCCTGATCGCGGACACTGCCTTGCGGGAACAGCTTACTCGCGCGGGCCTTGCCCGAGTACAACAATTCAGCTGGGAAAAATCGGTGGGCGCAACCTGGAACGTCTACCAGGAGCTGCTAGGGCGCGTTACTTAGCTTTTCTTCGTCGATCGCGATCTTCAAAGCCCTCAGGAATTTTTGATCCTGGGAGGTTAGCTTGATCTTGCCGGTAGATTCGAACTTCCGCTTGGGAGGCGCTTCCGATTCCACTGCCTCGGCTTCCCCATCTTCCGATTCGTACTCGCCGTTTTCCTCGCGTTTGTTGAATCCGATGGTGGCTTCCAGTACCAGGAAGACGTCGTAGCCAGCCCGTTTAATTTCTCCGATAGCAGCCGCAATGCGGTCGGAGTCGGACAGCGATTCGTTGATCGCATTGCCAAGCTCTTGCATCAACTCTTTTAGTTTCTCTTCCACGCATTGCCCCTTTCTCCGTTCAGCGGGCTCCCCTTCAGGATATCACTCTATCTTCTTGATGTTGCCAACGCAAGCACAGTTTCAGCAAAAGGTAGGTGGGCCAAAATTTGGCTTTCGCTCTCTAATATATTATCGGTACGGACCCCAATTCTCAGTAGCAATTCCGCGGCCTAACGCTTCACCCCGGCATTCGCCCGAACGGCGCAATAACGTTTGGCTACACTGGTACTAGCCATGATTGCAACGGCAAAGAAGTTTTTGCACCACGTGATCCCCGGAGTCGCTCGCCCCATACACATCCTCTGGAATCAGGTGATCGGCTTCTTTTTCATCGTTTTGGCCCTGCTGCCCGCGCATGCCATCTGGCGCGACTGGGGAAGGGACGATTCCTTTCCTCGGCTGGCCCTTGAAATCCCATTCGGGCTGATCATGGCCGGATTCGGAATCCACTCCTTCTTACGGGCGCGTAAAATCTCCAAGTCATGAGAGCAGAATTGGGCACGGAACTGCCGGGGCAGTATCCTTTCACTCGAGGGATATACCCGGACATGTACCGCAGCCGCCTCTGGACCATGCGGCAGTACGCCGGCTTCGGAACTGCCGAGGAGAGCAACCGCCGCTACCGCTATCTGCTGTCGCAGGGCATCACTGGGCTCTCGGTTGCGTTCGATCTTCCGACCCAAATGGGCATGGATTCCGACCATCCTCTCGCGGCCGGCGAAGTGGGACGCGTGGGCGTCGCCATCTGCTCGCTGGCGGATATGCAGCGGCTTTTTGAGGGCATTCGCGCTGGCGGACATCACCACCTCGATGACCATCAATTCCACCGCGGCGATTCTCCTGAGCTTCTATGTGCTGGTGGCGAAGAGCCAAGGCGCCGAACTTCGCAAAATCTCCGGCACCATCCAGAACGACATCCTGAAGGAATACATCGCGCGCGGAACCTACATCTATCCGCCGCGCCCGGCGATGCGGATCATCACGGACCTGTTCGCCTGGGCCGCCGGCGAATTGCCCGAATGGAACACCATTTCCATCAGCGGCTATCACATTCGCGAGGCCGGCTCTACTGCGATCCAGGAAGTCGCGTTCACGCTGGCCAATGCCATCGCCTATATCAGCGCGGCCATTGAGGCGGGTCTGGATGTGGATGCGTTCGCGCCGCGGCTGTCGTTCTTCTTCAACTCGCATAGTAATTTTCTGGAAGAGATCGCCAAGTTCCGGGCCGCCCGGCGTCTCTACGCAAAAATCATGCGCGACCGTTTCGGCGCGCAGAACCCGCGCTCGATGATGCTGCGCTTTCACGTGCAGACGGCCGGCTCCACGCTCACCGCGCAGCAGCCCGACGTCAACGTGGTTCGGGTCTCCATGCAGGCGCTCGCGGCGGTGCTGGGCGGCGCGCAATCGCTGCACACCAACGGCAAGGACGAAGCGCTTGGACTACCCACCGAGGAAGCCGCGCGGCTGGCCCTCCGCACGCAGCAGATCATCGCGCACGAAACCGGCGTCACTAACACGGCCGATCCGGTGGGGGGAAGCTATTACATCGAGAAGCTGACTGATGAAATCGAGCGGGGCGCTCAAGAATACATCGATCGCATCGATGCCATGGGGGGTACGCTGGCCGCTATCGAGCGGGGGTTCATCCAGGGCGAGATTCAGAACGCCGCCTACGCTTATCAGCAGGCCGTGGAACGCGGCGATGCAGTGGTGGTGGGCGTCAATAAGTTTCAGCAGGACGAGAAGGAGCCGCCCGCGATATTCCGTCTGGATCCCGCGCTCGAAGCGCAGCAGATCTGGAGGCTTCGCGAATTGCGCGCCTCGCGCGATGGGCAGGCTGTAGAGAATCGCTTAGGTGGCCTCGAAGCGGCCGCGCGCGGGAGCGAAAACCTGATGCCGCACATTCTGGCATGCGCCGAAGCTTACGCAACGGTGGGTGAAATATCGGATCGTCTACGCGCCGTGTTCGGCGAATACAAGGAACGCTAGCCAGTCTGACGCCGTGTGTGGGGCGGTCCCCCTGGACCGCGGCCGACGCCCTCGTCGGCCTCCGTTTCTCGGTTGATGCCAGAGCCGGACCAGGGGTCCGGCGCGGACGAGGGCGTCCGCCCCACTGCGGCCTACTTGCCTACCAGGTGCGCGTCGCTCTTCTCGTTCTCATTGCAGATGAACTCGATCAGGTCCGTGTCCACCATCACCTTATGCCTGATCATCACCGTCCACGGCTTGGTGTACGCTTTGGGATCCTCCACCGTGACCTCGATCTCCATGCTTCCGAAATTGACTCGCCGGAAGCGCTCGGTCATCTTTCCGGTGTTGGTCAGCGGACTCCCCTCCACGTCCAGCCACACGTCGTCGCGGAAGCCCGTGGTCTCAACCACCAGCGTGTCGCCGTCCCAATGCCCGATCGAGTAGCCATACCACCACGGCTGAGGATCATCCTTTGGCAGCGGACGCCCATCCATGAAAATCTGCCGCACGCCGCCCTGCGCCTCGTACAAAATCACAATCAGCTTCGGCGTCTGAATAATTTTTCGCGGCTGCGGATGCAGGTGCAGTTGCATCAGGCCGAGCGGCAGGCAGTGCGCGTCGGGATTGTCCTTGTTATTCTCCCCCTTGCGCTGCGCGCGTATCTCTTTGGCCCAAGGCGTCATCGGCAGTCCGTCTTTCAAGGTCGACCCGATATTGAAGAACTGTCCGCCATTAAATGCCGGAGGGGCGGGACGTGCTCCCGGCGCGGTTCCAGCGCCCGCTGCCGGCGGTGCGGGAGGCGGTGCAAGCGGCAGTTGCCCTGGGATGCTTCCATCCCTAGGCGCCGGCCGGGGCGGCCGAGCAAGGTCCCATATCCCAGACAAATCCGGATGCCCGTCGGCCGTCCTAGGAGTCGGCCCATTTAGATCCGGCTTTCCATCGGCCCCTTTCGGAGCGGCCGGCGTGGTCGGATAATTCGGCCACTGGGCGAACAAAGCACCAGGAAGTCCGCCCAAGACAATCAACAGCGTTACCGTACTGACCAACGATTTCATCTCACAGCCCTCGCCTCATCTTGGAGAATTACTTATCTAGCTTACCTCTGGCAGCCCGCCTCTTGGTTCCCCCGCTTCCCTTCTTCTGGGCCGCGGCCGATCGCCAGGCCGCGCGCAATAAATCCCGCATCGCGTCCGGATGCACGCGCGCAAGGTTTACCAGGATCCACGGGTAGTTCAGGTAATGATCGGTGATGAAGTAGGTCTTGGGATCGGCCGCAATCAGCTCCTTGCGATCCTCGATGCTCATGCGCACCACCAGCGCCCCCAGGTCGTCGCGCAGCCGCGCCATCAAAGCACCTCGGACCTTGAACGCCGGCGTGCCGTAAGAGGTGCCCTGTTCGACGTTGTCGAGCGCCAGCGCAATCTTGCGAACGGCATCAAAGGTCATCGGCATCCAACACGATTACACACAAGGACGTTGACCGGCCCGCCTCTCGTTACCCAAGGCTAAGGAAAGCTTGTTCTTCGGAAAGCCCGAAAGCTTCGATTCGGGCGCTCTGTTTGCGAAGTAGCTCGGCGATTTGGTCGGTCGAGCAGTTCCCCAGACCAAACCTGCCGGTCCGCCGATGATTTCAGCCCAACATCGCGTACGTGCGCGGACCCCTGATAAATGTCGGCCAGCGCGTCCACGAGCGCGGGTGCAAGGTTCTCGTCAAAGAGCAACTTCACGCTGGAATCGAGCTGAGCCGGCGCTCGCGATCCGCAGCAAAAGCGAGGCAGGCGCGGATGTCCTCGGCAGTAAGGTCCGGGAAGTCGGCCAGAATCTCGGCTTCTGTCATGCCCGACGACAGATAATCCAGAACATCGTATACCGTGATCCGAAGCCCGCGGATGCACGGCTTCCCACCCATCTTATCTGCCTCAATTATGATGATCTTGCGGTAGTCCATCGCCTGCTTCATTATCCCTTTCGCCGGACCTCGCGTTTTGGCGAGAATCTAAAGATGCAGGCGCCCCCGTCGAAGTACGCCCGGATCGAACGCGAACGCCGGTTCCTCCTCGCAGAGTTTCCAAGTACCGCACATGTCGAGCGAATCCGCCGGATCGCCGACCGCTATATTGACGGCACTACTCTGCGCTTACGGGAGCAAATCGAAGATGGCGGACCAACCGTGTTCAAGCTCACCCAGAAAGTTCCCGTGCGGGCCAGCGGGGCCGAGCAGGGATTCATCACGACGATGTACCTCACCCAGGAAGAGTTCGTCGTGCTGGCGCATCTTTCCGCGCAGAGCCTCAATAAGACCCGCTACAGCGTACCGCCCTTCGGCATCGACGTTTTTGAAGGAACATTACAGGGTCTTCTGCTCGCCGAAGCGGAGTTCGATTCCTCCAGCGCGGCCGCAGCCCTGACGCTCCCTCCGTTCATTCTCCGGGAAGTGACCGCGGACGAACGATTTACGGGCGGTCAACTGGTCCGCGCGTCACGAGAGGATGTCCAGACCTGGCTCCTGGAATACGGGATCAGGCTCACGCTGGCGTGACCTACCAGCAGCCCTAATCGACAAACCGCCCGGACCTGTATACAATCGTTTCAGTCACGCTCTAATACCCGCTCGGCCAGTGGCCGGGCTTCAAAAACAGGAAGGTTTATGCAAAGAACCTATCGAATGGCCAGCTCTGTCTGGCTGTTCCCCGTGTTGCTGACGCTGGCCCACGCCCCGGCCTTCGGCCAGGTCAATCTCGGCGGAGTCTGGAACAATCTGCAAATTCTGCACGAAGACGAGCCCGAACGCCTGCCCGGCCCCGAGCTGGGCGATTACCTCGGCGTCCCCATCAACGATGCCGCGCGCTATCGCGCCGACGCCTGGGATGCATCGCTCATCACGCTGCCCGAATATCAGTGCCGCGTCCACCCCTCCGATTACGTCCCCAGCTTCGCCGGCATGCGCATTTGGGAAGAGTTCGACAAAGATTCCCAGACCCTGGTCGCCATTCACACGCATCACTTCGCGTGGGGGACCGAGCGCACCATCTGGATGGATGGCCGCCCGCATCCGCCCGAGTATGCGCTGCATACCTCGCAGGGTTTCTCCACCGGCAAATGGGAAGGCGACGTTCTGGCCGTCACCACCACGCATTTGAAAGAAGGTTGGATCCGCCGCAACGGGTTGCCGCGCAGCGATCGCGCCGTGGTCACCGAGCACTTCATCCGGCACGGGGACAATCTGACCATCATGACGGTGATTCGCGACCCTCCCTATCTCACCGAGCCCTTCATCCGCACGCGCGACTACCTCTATGAAGTCGGCGGCCAGATCGCGCCTTATCCATGCGAAAGCGTGGAAGAGGTCATCCGGCCCAAGGGCGTGATCCCTCATCACCTGCCCGGCACCAACAAGTTCCTCGACGAATTCCCAGCCGCTCATGCTATTCCGCCCAAAGCCGCGCGCGGCGGAGCCGACACGATGTATCCCGAGTATCAAAACAAAATTCGTGGAACGGCCCCGGCTGCCAAGGCGGACGTAAAATGAAGACCCTCTTTAACTCTTTAATCGTGGCCACAGGGCTCATCGCGGCCTCCGGCTTAGTCTGCGCGCAAAATCAGAACGCTGAAGTCCACGTTTGGCCCGTGCAGGGCAACATCTACATGATTGTGGGCGCAGGCGGCAACATTACCGTGCAAACCGGCAAGGACGGCGTGCTGCTTGTCGACACCGGCCTGGAACCGATGGCTGACAAGGTGCTTGCCGCCATCAAGACGATTTCCAACGGGCCGATCCGCTACATCATCAACACCCATTACCATCCCGATCACACCGGCGGCAACGTTAAGATCCGCCTGGCCGGCAGCACCATCGTTGGCGCCAACGTCACGGGCGACATTCAGGACGCGGGCGTGGGCGCGGCGGTCCTTTCGCACATCAACGTCCTCAACCGCATGAGTGCGCCAACCGGGACGCAGGCCCCGTCGCCGGAGAAGGGCTGGCCCACAGACACGTTCCTGGGCGATCAAAAGAAGCTGTACTTCAACGGCGAAGGCATCGACATCCTGCATCAACCCGCGGCCCATACCGATGGCGATAGCATTGTGTTCTTCCGCCGCGACGATGTCATCGCAACCGGCGACATCTTCACCACCACCAACTACCCGATCATCGATCTCGCGGCCGGCGGCAGCATTCAGGGCACCATCGACGCGCTGCAGAAGATCGTCGACATGATCATTCCCATCTACGGCCAGGAGGGCGGCACCATGGTGGTCCCAGGCCACGGGCGGCTCTGCGATTTCGGCGACGTGCTGAACTTTCGCGAAATGACCATCATCATTCGCGATCGCGTGCGCGACATGATCAAGAAGGGCATGACGCTGGAACAAGTGAAAGCCGCCCGCCCGACCCAGGACTACGATCCTTTATACGGTTCCACCACCGGCTTCTGGACCACCGACAAGTTCGTCGAAGCCGTATATAAAAGTTTGAAGGACCAAAAATGAAGAAGACACTGCTCTTAGCAATATTGGCCTTTGCACCGGCGCTCTTCGCGCAGTTCCCCTTTGGACCGCCTCCCGGCCCGCCCAAGCCCGCCAAGCAAGTGGCGCCCATCGATCTTACGGGCTACTGGGTCTCCATCGTCACCGAAGATTGGCGTTTCCGCATGATCGCGGCGCCCAAGGGCGATTTCTCCGGCGTCCCGTTGAATCCGGCGGGCCAGAAGATCGCCAAGGAATGGGATCCCGCCAAGGACGAAGCCGCGGGCAATCAGTGCAAGGCTTACGGCGCGGCCGGTTTGATGCGCATACCCACGCGCTTGCACATCACCTGGCAGGACGAAAATACGCTGAAGATCGAGGCCGACGCCGGCACGCAAACTCGTCTGCTCCACTTCGGTCCGCCGCAAACTCCCAGCGGCGCTCCAACGCTGCAAGGTTATTCCGCAGCCCAATGGCTGGGGCCGGCCGGCGGCATCGGATATTTCGGAGCGGCGTTCGATCCAACCAAGGGCGGGTCGCTGGAAGTGAATACCAGCCATCTCGCGCCCGGCTATCTACGCCGCAACGGAGTTCCGTACAGCGATAAAACGACGGTTCAGGAATACTTCGACGTGATCAAGGAACCCGAAGCCGATTGGATCGTGGTGAAGACCATCGTCTCGGACCCCACTTATCTTTTCCGCACCATGATCACCAGCACGCACTTCCGCAAGCAGCCCAACGCCACGGGTTGGGCCCCGTCGGCCTGCTACGATCGATAACGCTTTAGCGCGAGGCGGCGCGTTCCAGACGATCGCGAATTGCCGACCATTCCTCGGTGGCCGGCGGCTGTTCGATGGCGATCCAGTCCCAACCTTCGGCGTCGGCTGCATGCAGTCGTTCATACAGCACCGTTGCGTATTCGCGCGGTTCGGCCGGCATTTGGAGGCAAACTCCACGCCCGATTGTGGGAACCTGGCCGGGTTCGATCAGCAGCAATCGAGTCTTGGGACTGTAGTGACGGGCGTGCTGGCCGGGCGATGAATGAGCGCCCTCGGGAGCCTGCTTTAGAACTCGCACCGGTCCGATGACTGCTTCGATCTCCTGCTGCGTCACCATGCCTGGTCTCAACAAAATCGGTTCGGGACCCGCGAGCGACAGGACGGTGGATTCGATTCCGACGGTGGTTCGGCCGCCGTCGAGCACCATCGCGACGTCGCTGCCGAGCGAATCGCGCACGTGTTGCGCGGAGGTGGGCGAGAGTTGGGTGAATCGATTGGCGCTGGGCGCCGCAATGGGAACACCGGCCTCGCTGATGAGCGCCTGCGCAATGGGATGCGCGGGCATGCGAACGCCAACGGTGTCGAGCCCGGCAGTAACGCAATCGGGGACGTGCGGCTGTTTCGGCAAAACCAGCGTCAGCGGCCCAGGCCAAAAAATCCGGGCCAGTTGTTCGGCTCGCTCCGGCCATTCACGCACCAGACTGCGCGCCATTTCGATGGAGCTGACATGCACGATCAGTGGACTGGTAGCCGGCCTTCCTTTAGCTCGGTATATTTTCTCAACCGCTGCTGGATCAAGTGCGTTAGCGCCTAAACCGTACACAGTTTCCGTGGGAAAGGCGACCAATTCGCCGGCTCGAATCAGCTCGGCCGCGCTACTCAGGCAAATCCTCTTTCCCGTCGCCCGCGATTTTGCCGGTGTGCTTAAAGACCAGGAACGCGTGCATCAGCCGATCCAGGTCGCCATCCAAAACGCGATCGACGTCGCCGATGGAAAGCTTGGTGCGATGGTCCTTCACCATGCGATAGGGCGCGAGCACGTAGCTGCGGATTTGGCTGCCGAAATTGATCTCGAGTTTGGAGTCCTCCACCTTCTTATTGGCCGCTTGCTTTTTCTCCAGCTCGTATTCGTAGAGACGCGCGCGCATCTGCTTCATGGCGCTGGCGCGATTCTTGTGTTGCGACCGCTCGTTTTGGCACTGCACGACGATGCCGGTCGGTATGTGTGTCATGCGCACTGCTGATTCGGTACGGTTTACGTGCTGGCCGCCGGCGCCCGAGGCGCGGAAAACATCTACGCGCAAATCCTCCGTCTTGATGTCGATGTTGATTTCGTCATCGATGAGCGGATAAACGAAAACCGAAGCAAACGAAGTATGGCGGCGCGCGTTGGCGTCGAACGGCGAGATCCGCACCAGCCGATGCACGCCGATTTCCGATTGCAGCAATCCGTACGCATTTTCGCCGTTCATCTCGAGCGTGGCCGATTTGATGCCCGCGCCCTCGCCTTCCAGACGATCCGTGACCACCGTCTGCATGTTGTGGCGTTCGGCCCAGCGCAGATACATGCGCAGCAGCATCTCGGCCCAGTCCTGGCTCTCGGTTCCACCCGCGCCGGGATGGATGGCCATGATCGCGCTCTTGGCGTCGTTGGGGCCCGAGAGGAGCATGCCGGTTTCGAGCACTTCCAAGCGCGCGGAAAAGCTTTGCATCTCGCGGTCCAGGTCGGCGGTGACGTTTTCACCTTCGCGTCCCAGCTCGAACAGCGTGTCGAGATCCGACGTCAGGCGCGAGACTTCGGCCTCGTCCGCAATGGCCTGCTCCAGGCGCTTGCGCTCCTGCATGATCTTCTGGCTTTTCTCCGGCGGCTGATTCCAGAAATCGGAATCGGAGGAGATCTGCTGTTCGATCTTGGCTAGCTGAAGTTTCTTGTTGGAGGAGTCAAAGATAGCTCCGCACAGCGTCAGCTTGCTGGCGGAGCGAGGCGTACTCTCGTTCGTGTTCTTCGAGTGTCATGAAGTTTCATTTTACCAGGGGCGTCAACTCAAGCAAGTGGCCGCGCTTCCCGACGTTCCAGCCCTGGGTGCGCCCGAAGGTGGCCTGCTGTCCGGCGGCTTCGTGAATGTGCCCGCAAAAGAAGTAAAGCGGCTGGTCCCGTTGGATGAATTCGCCAATGGCGACGCTTCCGAAATGTTGTCCTGCGCCGGCCCGATCGAGCGCAGTGCCTTTCGGAGGCGTGTGGCAGATGAGGACCAGCGGATCGAGGCCCGAGAATTTGTCGAGGCGCTCCCTCAATTCCTGTTCGCTGTATTCGCCAGGCGTATCGAAGGGCGTGGGATTCGAGTAGCCGAGCCCTGCGACGTTGTAGCCTGCGATTTGCATCGTCCGGCCGTGAAAATCCTGAAAGCCAAACTCGCGGCAGAAGCGGGCGATGTCGGCTTCCGATTCGTGGTTGCCGGGTAGGACGTACATCCGTTGCGCGCGTTTCTGAAGGATCGGCCCCATGGCGTCCAGGCCACGCCCGAAATTGGCAAGATCGCCGGCGGCGAAGTAGTAATCCGCCTCCGTGGCCATCAGTTTTTCGAGCGCGGCTTTATCGCCGTGAATATCGGAGAAGATGAGCAGCTTGCTCATCGCTCCCCTCAGAACCGCAGGTGTAGCGAAAGCTGCAAGAATCGCGAGCTTCCGATGGTGTGCTGGATGTAGCCAGCGCTTCCCAGCGGAGTCGCCAATGGCGGCGCCGAGTAGTCTTCGAAGAATTGAGCGAAGTTATTTGGCGCATCAAAATCCGGATGGTTGAAGACATTGAACGCGTCAAAGTTGAAGCGCAGCCGGAAACGCTCAGTGAGCAAAAATTCCTTGCCCAGTGACATGTCGAAGCGTACCCCAAAGGGAGCGCGGAACAGATTGCGCCCGGTATTCGCGAAGTTCGACTCATAGCTATCGCAGCCGACCCCGGGCTCGCAGGGGGGAACTCCGAACGTTCCCGGCTGCACGAATTGCGGATAGAAGTCGGCGACGTTGAACACCGGCTTGGCCGGATTCACGCCGGTGGTGCCTTGCAGCATGGCCTGCTGCGCGGTCACACCCGGCTTGAGGGGCAGGATCGGATTGGAAATCTCGACGTCGGTTCCGAAGTACAAGCTTCCTACCGACCCCGAGTAGTCATAGACACTGTAGGGCTCGCCGCTCTGCGCAACGGTCTGTCCGCTGATGATCCAACCATTAACTGCGGCGCCAAGCGCCTTGTTGGAAGTCACTTTTGGGATGGTGTAGCTGTAGTTGATCAGGAACACGTTGGGCCGATCGAAGTCCGACGACGCATAGCTGGTCCGGGGAGTGTTCGGATTGTTGCCTGTCAAAAAGAGGCCCAGGCCGCTTTGCTCGTCGAGGGAATGCGACCTGGTATAGCTTGCGGTCAGCTGCAATCCGTTTGAGTAGCGCTTACGAACCTGGAGTTGGAGTGCATTGTAGTTCGAGATACCTTCCGCCTCATACAGCACGGAATTCATGTCGTAGCCGATATAGGGAACGCGGATGGGAGCGTTGCCGGAGTATTCGCCGGTCGAGATCGGCTCGGTCGAGAGATTCACATAGTTTCCATTCGCGTCGTAGTTCGTGCCGCCGTATGAATAGATCTGCCCGTGCACCGGGTGCTGCGGCGTCGCAAGCAGGGGCTCGTTGAAGGGAATCGGCAGGATTTCGTGCTGGCCGTGATTGCCGATGTAGCCGGCGCTGAATAGCCAATCCTTAGCTTGGTACTGCAGATCGAAAGTCCAGTTTTCGGTGTAAGGCAGCTTGTTGTGGATGTCGTAGCCGCCGAACACAAATGGACCGAATGCGTTGCCCGCGGGGTAGTTTCCGTTTTCGGTCTGCGAAATATTCGGCAGCAGCGCTGTGAACGCGGCCGCGCTTCCGGCGGGTGTCGGCGGGGGAGCGGATCCAAATGGACTCGCCAAAGTTGCGCCGCTGGCGGCGAATTCAGGCGAGACGAAGGGCGGAGCCAGAGTGACGCCGAACGGCCCGTTGAAGCCAGCGCCGGCGGGCGGCGAGAGGTAGCTGAAGAATTCGCCGCGGTCGTAGTACATGCCAAACCCGGCGCGCACGGTCAGCTTCGATGTGGGCGACCAAGCGATGCCGAGGCGAGGCGCGAGGCCCCACTGGCGCGCCTTCATAAGGGTGTCGCTCGCTCCGGGCGTGCCGAAGTTCGGGTTGTTCCCGGCAATCTCGAGTCCGGAGTTGACGATCGTATCTGTAGCTTCATTGTAGGAATACAGACTCGGATTGAACGCGGTAAGTTTTCCGTATTTCTCCGAGAGCGGCCCGTCGAAGTCCCAACGCAGACCGAGCGTCACGGTGAGGTTGCTGAGCAATTTGTAGTTGTCGTTGATATACGCACCGACTGTGTCGGACCGATAGTAACGGTTGGCCGAGCCTGCAAAATCAGACGAGTAATTGCCGGAGCGGAGATCGCCTTCGGCAAAACTTTCGAAACTCTTGAATTCGACGACGTCGGTGTTGACGTTGTTGTTGATGATATTGAGTTGCGTATGATCCCAGGACACGCCAAAACTCAGGGTATGCCGGCCCTTCACCCAACTCAGCGAGGTTCCATATTCCCACTGGTTTTGAAACATGCCCGCATTGCCGAAACTGGTGCTGGGTCCGAACTGGAGCTCATTGCCGATGGTTGGATCGGCGACGTGGATTTCCATTTGCGGAAATTGTGTGGCTCCCCCGGGAAGAGAGATTCCGAACTGCCCCGGGGTGTAATTTTGGCTGGTTTCCGAGTACGCTCGCATGCGGGTGAAGCCGGCGCGCTGTTGCCAGGTTAAGGACGGAGTGAGGATGACGGTGTTGTTCAACGAAATCACCTGACTGCCGGAGGAAAGTTGTTGCGGAAATCCGAGCAGCACGCCCGCCGCGCCGAAAGGATTCGAGGTGGGGTCGGTTTGAACGAAATATTTCACGCCCAGCCGATCCTTGTCGCTCAGAACGTAGTCGACGTTGGCGATTCCCTGGTCGACGTTCGATTGGGCATTGGGTCCTTGCACTACGGCGTCATAACCCAATATTGTGGCGGTGGTCGGATTCGTGATTTGAGCGCTTGGGAACAAATACTGACCGTTGGCGCCCTTGGCTTGCAACAGCGCCAGCGCCTGCGTGCTGAGCTGGCTGGCCCCGAGGGTTGTCCCGTAGGCGCCCTGAATGGTGTTGATGATTCCCTGAGCGCTGCGGTCATTGGTCAGACTGAGCGGAACCGTGACTTCCTTGGTTGAATCGGTGGAGTCGGCGATGCGGACGCCCTGATAAGAGAGGAAGTAGAAAAGCTTGTCCTTCTTGATGGGTCCGCCCAGAGTAGCGCCGAATTGATTGCGGTTCAGGAAATTGGGCGCCAGGATAGGCGAAGCATTGTAAAAGAAGGGCTGGGCATTCATGTCGCTGTTCTGCCACTTCTCGTAGATCTCGCCGTGCAGGCCGTTGCTGCCGGACCTGGTCAGCACGCTGATGTGCGCTCCGCTGTTGGCGCCCTGAGTGGCGTCGTACATGGCGGAATTGACGGCGATCTCCTGAATGGCCTCGGGAGGAGGAGTCGGGAGAGCCTGTCCAATGGCCCCATACACCGAAGTACTGGTCTGGATTTCACCGCCGGCGCCAAAGCTCTCGCCGATGTTGAAACTGAAGCGGTCCTCGCCAACCTGGCTGGTGGAGTTGCCATTGAAAAGATTGTTGGTGCTGATGCCGTTGAGCGAAAAACTGTTGCTGGTGTCACGCTGGCCGTTGGCGAAGATGGCCTGATTGCCCAAGCCGGAGTTGCTGCCCGCGCCGCCCAGGAAGTCCGCGTGCACGCCCGGACTCATGATCGCCAATTGCGTGAAGCTGCCGGTGCCGAGCGGAGTGTTTTCGATGGTGGATTGCTCCACTACATATCCGGTGGTTGTGTCGGTTTGGTTCATCAGCGGCGTTCCGACAACCTCAACACTGGTGGCCACTGTACCGACTTTGAGATCGCCGTCCACCGTGGTGGTTCGATCGCCATTGACCAGCACTTCAGTATGGCGCTCGGCGTCGAAGCCTTCCTTGGTGAAAGTCAGTTCGTAGGTGCCGGCCGGCAGATTCGAAATTGAATACGAACCGCTGGGTTGCGAACGCGCCGTGACGGTCAGATTGGTTGCGACGTTGCGCGCTGTTGCAGTGACGTCCGGCACGGCGGATCCAGTGGCGTCCTTCACAGTTCCCGTGATGGTGCCAACAATTTGTTGCGCATGCGATGGCACATGGCCCGCGATGATGAGAGCCAGAACAGCAGCGGCCATGAAGGCTGGCCGTAAGAAGCGAAGGGTGCTTGTCATAAGAATCCTCCTCGAAAATTTGGACCACGCGAAAAAAACGCGGCCTGGCACGCAAACGAGGCGTTACTACTTCAGCAGGGAACAGATTGCAGACTAACGAATCTCAATCTGATAAGAATAGCTCATTTGCCACCACGCGCGATACTGCGCGCGACAAGTCCGCACACTAGTTGCTCACTAGCTAGTGCCTGAGGCAGATTTATTGGGCTCCCACAGGACTTCGGCGACGCCGAGTTCGTGATTCACCCAGCGGCTCCAGACGAAGAAAGCGTCGCTCAGCCGATTCAAGTACTGAATGGTCTCCGGCGGGATCGGTTCTTCGCGCGCCAGCGCCACTGCGATCCGCTCGGCGCGACGGCAAATGGTGCGGCAGGCGTGCAGTTCCGTGTTCAAGCGCGTGCCTCCCGGGAGCACGAAGGAACGAAGCGGAGCCAAGCCGGCATTCATGCGGTCGATTTCGGTCTCCAGTTGCCGGATTTCAACTTCGGTGACACGCGCCTGTTTGGGATGCACGTCCTCGGGTTTGGTGGCCAGGATGGATCCAAGATTGAACAATTCATGCTGGACCCGGCGCAGGATTGGTACTAGGGAAGGCACGGATTCGGCGGCCGAAAACGCGGCCATGCCGGTGAAGGCGTTCAGCTCGTCGACCGTGCCATAGCATTCGATACGCGCGGAATCCTTGGAGACTCGCTGGCCGCCGGCGAGGTGCGTCTGGCCCTGGTCGCCGGTCTTGGTATAGATACGGTTCAGGGCCAGGCGGGGTTGGTCGAATTTGGCATCGGGCATGGGTGGGGGCTCCGGTCTTATTGTCCTGTAAATTTGGGTCAAGTTTTCAAGCCGTTTCGCCGATAGAGAAAAAGGCACCCTATGCTCGTGCAGACAATAGACAGTGAAGCCCGGCTGAACCGGTTCAACCGCCTGATGCAGGAGTTGATTCGGGGGTCGATGAACCGTAACACGTTCCAGCCGTGGGAGATAGACATCCTTCTCGATATCGAAGCCTGCCAGCTCCTGGAGCCGGTGAAGCGCGAGACGCTGCGCCGCTACCAGAAGGCGGTGCAACGCTCCATGGAAAAAGGCGCTCAAATGCCCCTACGCCTGTCGGAGTATCTCAACGGCAAAAAGGGCGCGCCCGCGCGGGCCGCCATGGCTGCCGAGGAAGCTACCACATCCGAAAAACGCCCAGCCTGACGGAACGCTCGCCCGCTGCCCTTTTGGTAAGCTTGAGTTTCAAGGAGGCGCTGAAATGGGTTGTGGAGCTGGTGGCATCGGCGGTCCCAAGGTAGAAGAAGTCGGCAAGAGGACCGTATTTTGCGTGAAGTTTCAGCGCGACATGCCGGGACTCGATGAACCGCCGTTTGACGGTCATCCGCTGGGCCAGCGCATCTATGAGAACGTTTCCAAGGAAGCTTGGAAGATGTGGCTGGAGCAGATGAAGATGATCATGAACGAATACCGGCTCAATCTGGGTACTCAGGAAGCGCAAGAGTTTCTGCTCAAGCAAATGGAAGACTATTTCTTCGGAGCGGGCGCGGCGCTGCCACCCGGCTATGTGCCGCCGCAGGCGAAAAACTAAAGCTAAGAATTCAGAATCCAGAATTCAGAAGGTGGGCAGCGCGGTTGCGATTTCAAAGCGCAACTGCCGGTGCGAACTTCGTAGCGCACGGTCCACAGCCTCCGGCGAATTCGCCGCGGGCGAAGATGAAGCCCAAGTAACTGGCGCCTTCCGGAAGCGGGATCAGCTTTTGACCCTGCTTGGCGGTGATGATCACATCTTCAACGCCGGGCTGGGCGCGGGCTTGGCCAAGACCTTCGGTACCCACATAAATTCCTTCGCGCGGAATCGGGATCATCATTACTCCGGCTGCAGGCGCGCCGAGCGCAAGGGAATCCACATCGCCGCTAGTGGCGTGGCGCAGGATCAGCTCTTCCAGCCCCGGCAGCACTCGCGCGCATAATCCGCCGATGGGTCGCGCGGCAACTTCCAGCATCCAGACACCGCGAGAGCTGACGCGCATTTCGGCGTGAATCGGGCCATGGCTCAGGCCGAGCGCCCGTATGGCCGCTTCGGTGGTTTGAACGATGGCGCGCTGGGTGGAGGGATCCTCGCGCGATGGCGTGAGGTAGATGGTCTCCTCGAAGAAGGGGCCATTGAGCGGATCGGGCTTATCGAAGATCGCGAGCACGCGCAATTGGCCACGCGTGAGCAGCCCCTCCAGCGCGAATTCGCGGCCTTCGATGAAAGACTCCACTTGCAGGAAATGGTCCTGATCTTCGTGAAGCCGCGCGATGTCGGGATCGGCCAGAAGCTTTTGAATGCGGCGGAAAGCAACGCCGAATTCGGCGGGATTATCGGCGCGAATGACGCCCCGGCTGGCGGAAAGTCCCAGCGGTTTGAGGACGCAAGGGTAGCGAGCCTGCTCGGCAGCGCGTTCGGGATCTTCGGCCAAAGGCACGCGATGAAATTCAGGAACCAGCAATCCGGCGGCGCGAAACTGCTCGCGCGCGAGAAACTTATTGCGGCTGGCGTTGACGGATGCGGGCGAGTTGTAGGGGATGACACCAAGGCGCTCGGCCGCGACGGCCGCGATATAAGCCGGGCGGTCGCCCACGGCGACGATACCGTCGAAGCGGGGTTGGGCCGCAAGAGTTTGCGCGGAGCCTTCGGGATCCTCGAAACGCAGCGCCAGAGCGCGATCGCCCCAGGGATCGTCGAGCACGTGGCAGCGATCGGTGGCGAGAATCAGCTCGAGACCCAGGCGCTCGGCCGCTTCGGCGAAGACGCGCGTCTGATAACCGGTGGTCGCGCCGATCAGCAGCACGCGCATGCGGTGGGTCTCTTAAAACGTAACCTTGGGAGCGTTGCGCGCATCAGGCGTGGTTTTGAAATACGCGTCGTTGCGCTCAAAGTGGAACATCGAAGCGGCGATGTTGTTTGGGAACAGCTCGATGTCGGTGTTATATTTCTGCACGGTCTCGTTGTACTTGCGGCGTTCAACGGCGATGCGGTTCTCGGTTCCCGCGAGTTCGTCTTGCAGGCGCAGGAAATTCTCGTTGGACTTCAGCTGCGGATAGTTCTCTACCACCACCAAAAGCCTGCTGAGTGCCCCGTCCAATTGCCCATTGGCCTGGATCTTTTCCGAAGGCGTGCGCGCGCCACCCAGCGCAGCGCGGGCATCGGTCACTTCCTTGATCACGGCCTGTTCCTGTTTGGCGAAACCCTTGACGGTCTCGACAAGATTGGGGATCAGATCGGCGCGGCGCTGCAGCGCAACGTCCACCTGCGACCAAGCCGCATTGACCGCTTCGCGCTCGGTCACCAGCGTATTGCGCGAGCCCACCGCCCAGCCGAAGACACACAGAACGGCTAATACGATAACGCCAAGCACAATCAATCCGATTTTCATGAATCCCCCCTCATTTCTCGATCTGATCCACGTGACTTACCAGCGCCTGGATTTGCTCCAAGTACGCGGCAAATAGCACCACTGGATCCACATCACCAGCTCGTTTGTTCTGCTCCCGCAAATCGAGCAGAGTATCGAACGGCGCTCCGTTCACGCCAATATCCGGCAGATGCCGGACGATCTCGCGCTTTTTCCAGCCGGACGGTTGCTCGGAAAGCAGCAAGGCATGCCTCGCGAGAACCAGGAAATTCGGCACGGAATCGATCATCAAGCGCAACAGTGGACCCTTTTCGGTGAGAACTTCAGCGGCTTTTTGCCGCAGCCGCAGCAGCTTGGAGCGCAGCTCCATCTCCACTTGGGCGCGATAGAACGTGCGTCGATCACCAGGTCTTTGATCACATCGGTTCCGATAGAGGATGCGCTGTCGCTCCTGCATGTCGTGAAACTCCATGGGAAAACAGTCGGTGGAAGTGCGCAGCTCGTCTTCACTGAACAGCAGCGGCGAGGGATTGCCTTGCGCGCGCCACCATTTAAAGATCGGCTCGGAATCGGCGAGCTCGGCGGGCGTCACCTGAGTGAGCACGCACAAAATGTTGATGTCGGAGAAGTGCTCGTTGTGCTCGCCGGCGGCCGCGGATCCGTACAGAATGACGGAGCGCAATCGCTCGTGTTGAGCCTGCTTGAGACGATCCACCAGTTCCTGAAGTTTATCTTCCATCCCGTTACCAGCTCCCCTACCAACTCCCGGACGCCCCGCCGCCGCCCGAATCCCCTCCGCCGAAACCGCCGAAGCCCCCGCCTCCACCACCGCCGCCTCCGAAGCCGCCGCCACCCCAGCCCCCGCCTCCGTCCACCGCCGCCTAATAGGTTACCGAGAAACATGCCGGCCAAGAAACCACCGCCGCCACGGCCGCCGCTGCGCAACAGGAAAATCAAAACCACGATGCCGATGATGATCGACCGGCCACGGAATGACCCCGGCGCCCGGGTGGTCTCGCGATAACGCGGGCGCGCGCCGGCCTGGGGCGTCGACGCCTTTGGCGCGGGCGATCGCGGAACCGATCTGCTGGGCTGCCGGCGATCATCGCCGGGCCATAAGCGCCCTGCCGCAGGAGCGGTTGGATGCTGCGCAGTAATGCTGCCGTCGAAGCCGTCGGGAAGGATCGGCTCCAGGCCGTAGCCGACTTCGATGCGATCGCGATGATCCTGGATGGCGAGGAGCAGCATGATCCCCTCGTCCTTGCCCTTCTTGCCGACGCCCCATTGGCGATACAGCGCATTGGTGACGTCTTCGATGGGGTTGCCGTCCAGCGACGGGATAGTCACCAGATCGCCATTTGCGCGCCGGTAATCTGTTCCACGCTGGCCGCAATAGGCTTCCAGCCGCGCGCGCGATTGCGGATCGAGAACTTTCGCGAAGTCGCTGACATAGCCTTGCGGCTTGAGCGATTTCAGATCCAGGGCAGAGAGCGACGCGGCGAGCGCACAGAGAACCAGTGCAGCTCGCGCCAATTTGCCGAGGTCGCATGAATTTAGCAGTCGAGGTCCTCGCGTTTGATGCGGAAGTCGCCCAGGTTGCCCAGCACGGCCAGCGTGATGTTCTTGGAATGAAAGAATTCCTGGCGATGTCGCGAATCTGCTCGGCCGTCACCGCTTCGATCTTCTCGATCATTTCATCCAGCGTGAAGAAGCGCTTGAAATGCAATTCCTGCCGGGCCAGGTTGCTCATGCGGCTGGAGGTGGATTCCAGGCCGAGCATGAATGATCCCTTGAGATTGTCCTTGGCGCGCCGCAGCTCTTCGGCCGGCACCAGGTTCTCCTTGATCTCGCGCAGCTCTTTCACGATGGAATGAATCACCTGAGCGCAAGTCTCGACGGCCGTGCCGGCGTAAATGGCCATGCAGCCGGTGTCGTGATACATGGCGAGCTCGGAATACACGGCATAGGCCAAGCCTTGCTTTTCGCGGATGTTCTGGAACAACCGGGAACTCATGCCGCCGCCCAGAATGGTGTTCATGGCATAGCAGGCGAAGCGCAGCTCGTGCGAAAACGGATAAGCCGGCACGCCCATGTACAGATGCGTCTGCTCGAGCGAAGTCTTGTTGCGAAACACCAGACGCGCATGCGGCACCGGCGCAACATCCGGCGCGAGCGTCCCATTCACTGGGGAGATCCTCAAAATGCTGGCGCGCCAATTCCACCAGGCGTCCGTGATTCAAATTGCCGGCGGCGGTGATCAGGATATTGGACGGCGCGTAATAACGCCGGTAATAATCGCCGATCATCCGTTGATCGAACGCGCGAATGGTGTCCTTGCTGCCGATGATGGGCTTGCCGAGCGGATGATCCTTATAGAAATTGCTGGAGAAGATATCGTGCAAAAGATATTCGGGATTGTCCACCTCCATCTTCAGCTCTTCCAGGATGACGCCCTTTTCCTTCTCGATGTCCTCTTCGCGAAACAACGGGTTGCGCACCATGTCGGCCAGGACGTCGAAGGCCAGCGGCAGATGCTCGTCCAAGACTTTGGTGTTGTAACTGACCATCTCCTTGGCGGTGAATGCGTCCAGGCCGCCGCCGATGGAATCCACCGAGCGCGCGATGTCTTCGGCCGAGCGATTCTTGGTGCCTTTGAAAAGCATGTGCTCGATGAAGTGCGAGATGCCGTTCTCTTCGGAAGTCTCGCGGCGCGAGCCGGTCTTGATCCAGACGCCCAGCGAGACGCGACCGCACGTGCGGCATCTCCTCGCTGATGACGCGGACCCCGTTCTTCAGAGTAGTTGCTTCGATATCGCGGAGAGTTTGAACTGCGCCAGCCATTTTCACCTTCACTTACATCTTATCGCGGTTTTGTCACGTGCCCCGGCCGGGGGCGGCCGCGGTATACTGGGAAAAGTGTCGCAAGCTATTGTAGGTCTTGAACTTCCGGATCTACAAGAAACCCTTGGGCCGAGACCAGCCCGCGTTTCGCGCCCGCCAGGTATACGACGCAGTTTACCGGCAGAAGGTCACGGACCTGGTCGAGATCACGACCCTGCCGCTAACTCTAAGAAAAGAATTGGCTTCCAAGGTTTCGGTGGGTTTGCCGGAACTCGGCGGCCGAGTATAAATCGAAAGATGGCACTCGGCGCTATCTGTTGAAACTACAGGACAATCGGACGGTGGAAGCGGTTCTGATGCCGGAAGAACGTCCCACTGGCAAAAGCGATACGATTTGCATCTCCAGCCAAGTGGGATGCCCGGTGAATTGCCAGTTCTGCCTGACGGCGTCTGATGGGATTGGAGCGGAATCTGACGGCGGGGGAAATCGTCGGGCAAGTGCTGTTCGTCATGCGCGCGCATGGGATCTCGACCGAAAGTGATCGGCTGAACATCGTGATGATGGGGATGGGCGAGCCGCTGCTGAACCTGCCGAACGTGATCAAAGCGACGCGCTTGCTGACCGATCCGGCGGGGATCGGGATTTCGCCGCGGCGGATTACGCTTTCGACGGCCGGCATCGTTCCCAAGATGGCGGAGCTGGGGCGCGAGCCGGTGCGGCCGAAGCTGGCGATTTCGTTGAATGCGTCGAGTGAAGAGCAGCGCCGCGAGTTGATGCCCATCACGCGCAAATATTCGCTGAAGGATTTGCTGGCGGCGTGCAAGGCGTATCCGCTGCGGCCGTGGGAAAAGCTGACGTTCGAGTACGTGCTGCTGAAAGGCGTGAACGATACCGACGCCGATGCGCGGAGGGTTGTAAAGCTGCTGGCGCATTTGAACGCGAAGGTGAATCTGATCGCGCTGAATCCTGGGCCGGGAATCGCTTTTGAGACGCCGGACGCCGAGCGCGTGACATGCGTTTCAGGCGATCGTGCGGCGCGCGATGCCGTGCTTTGTGCGCAAGCCGCGAGGGCGGGATATTTTCGCGGCCTGTGGCCAGTTGAAGAGAGAGGCAGTTGGGCGAAGACCGCACACTTCATATCGGCCACAGATGGACACAGATGAACACGGATTAAGCCACAGAAAGAGTGCTGGGGGTGTCTTCGAAGTTGGCGAACACTTTGGGGCAGGATTTCTGGAGAGAGTTTATGAACGGGCGCTGTTGGTCGATTGAGTTGTAAGGGATCGCGCCACGACCAAATCTTGCCAATGAGCACATGGCCCCTGTCTCAATTATCTTCGCCGACATTCTGGTCGAAGACGTTCTAGTGATCGAGTTGCAATGTCTTGATCAATCTTGCCAATGAAATGGCCCAATGCATTAACTATTGCGCGCTTCCGGAAGCGCTTTGCATTCTTATCAATTTCCAAAAGCCCAAGGTGTGGGCAATGTTGATCCGCGTCATCGTTCATCTGTGGCTAACCGTTCCCCTTCTGCGTCCGCCGCAATGTGTAAGCCTCGGGATGGATATTTTCCGAACGCAGTTTTTTCCAATCGTCTGAAGCGTGAATCAATTTGCCGCTGATGTGATTCGACTGCTCCGACGCCAGAAAAAGCGCGAGTTGAATTTGTTTTTCGGGCGCGACGCCGCCGGTTTCGCGGATTTGCAGCGCCTCCTCGGTCTCCTTCCATCCTGCGCGTTCGCCGGCCCGGAGGATTTCGTCGGTCATGGAAGTATACGTTCCGCCGGGGCCCATGCAGTTGATCTGAACGTTGTGCTCGCGGTTTTCCTCTGCGATGGTTTCCGCCAATCGCACCACGGCGGCCTTGGACGCGGCGTAGGCCGAGAAATTCGGGCGCGCGGTGGTTGCGCCGGGGCCGCTGAGGACGATGATCTTTCCGGCGCGGCGAGCGATCATGTGCGGGAGCACGGCTTTGCAGGCGTTCATTACGCCCAGCAGATTGGTATGGATGGTGTCGATCCAAGCCTTCGGGGATTGATCTACAAAGGGTCCGATGGGGCCGGGAATGGCGGCAGCGCAAATCAAAACGTCGACTTCGCCGTAGTGGACACGCACGCGGTCGACCGCCGCACTCACCTGTTCGAAGTCGGTGACGTCGGCGCGAATTCGAAGCGCGTTGCCTCCGGCATGCTCGATTTCCAGATGCGCCAGGTCCAACTCAGCTTTGCTGCGCGCCAGCAGCGCCACGCGATTTCCGGCGGTAGCGAAGCCGATCGCCAGACGCTTGCCGATGCCTCGTCCAGCCCCCGTTATGAGCACTCCGGCGTTGGTGAGGAGTTTCCATGAAAAGTTAGCCGGACGTGGCGGCATCCTTGTGGCGGTACATGGATTCGTCGACGCGGCGAAAGAGTTGCGAAAGCGATTCGCCGGGTGCGTATTGCGCAAGGCCCACCGAAACCGCGACATCGACATGGACTTCGTGGCCCTCGCCGATGATGTGGTAGGGGCCCTTGAGACGGTCCGCGATCTGGCGCGAACGAGTTTCGGCGTGGGCCTCTCCGCAGGCCAGAATCGCGACGAACTCGTCGCCGCCCCAGCGGCAGACGAAATCGCGGGCGCGCACCTGACCACTGAGCCGGGCGGCGAGTTGCTTCAAGACTTCGTCGCCGCACAGATGCCCGTGCTCATCGTTGACGGTCTTAAAACGGTCGAGGTCGAATAGCAGCACGCAAAACTCCTGCTGGCCCGCGACACGGGCAGCCAGCTCGCGATCCAATTCCCTGCGGTTGGCGACCCCGGTGAGCGGATCGAGCGTGGCAAGCAGCTCGGCCTCGTGCAGGCGTAGCTGGATTTCGATCATCTTCTTGCGCAGGCGCGCGAAGGCGTCGTGGCTGTCGATCTCGATGGACTCGGCGAAACCGCGCAATTCCGATGTTTGACGGGCTAGCCGCGGCAGATCGCCCGCGCGGATAGCCGCATCCACCTGATCGGCAAAATCCACTAAACGTTCCACATACTGGACGTTGCGCACCGAGCGCGAATCCTCGGTGCGGGCCATCATGTCCAAGGTCTGATTCAGATCACGAGCCAAAGCTTGGTTGTTGTAGCGGGCCTTGCCGGAAAAATCGGCCAGGATTTCATGCAGAGCCAGGCGGCTTTCCTGGAGCGACTCGCCAGTAGCGGACGAGACCAAGCCGGCGTGCAGCCGGGTCAACCGCTCGTGGTAGGAAGCGCTGATCTCGGGCGAAATCGCATCGATGGCTTCGGCGATGCCGAGAATCGCGGATAGGTAAGACTCCACCGCCGCGGTTGTGACGTCGAGCGACGAGGCATTTTCCGGCGATCTCATGGGGCAACTGCGGCGCGAGCTTTCGGCTCGAAACCGTCTTGATACGCCTCCACGCCCTGCGATGGCACAGCGATCTTGATGAGCTTGCGGTTGTCATCCACCCAAAAATCCAGACTGATGGGCTGGCCTTGCGGCGTGGTTCCGGAGGCGGCGAGGTGATTCAACTCGGCGGTCTTCCCGGCAAATTCCACGTGTTCGCGTCCTTTGAATAGCACTGTGGCGGTCAGTTCAATCTGCCCGATCACGTAGACCGAAAACTGCTGCGGCTCGCGCGTGTCAAAACTGGCTCGCATCGCGAGGACGGTCCAGGGAAAGAGCGGCAAATTGGCGTCGACGACGATGGCGCCGGTATGTACGGGGATATTCTTGGTTTGCGGACCTTGCCCGTTATCGATTTCATTCTTGGCCTGGCCGTCAGCGAAAGTAGCATGCACGTTCATCTGAATGGCACCCATTTTGCCTTTGGCAACGGCGTCGACCGGCTCATAGTTGGCATTGGTGCGCACTTCGAATTTTTCGATGTCGATCTTGATCGTGCCGATGCTGGCCGAGCCGGAGCCATCGATATCGATGCCGCTGTCGGACTTCGCGACGGTGTAATTTTCCGTGGCGACCTGGTTGCCAGCCATGTAGATGCTGAGTTTGCCGTGGTCGGGCGCGGCCGGCGGTTTGGCCTCGGCCGCGGGCTTATTCAACAAAGCCTGGACCTCGGGAGGCAGATCGAAGCGATCCTTGGGCAGGTCGGCATTGATTTCAACGCTCTGAATTTGAATGTCGAATTCCTGCTGCACCGCGCGGTTGAGCATGTGATGGGGCGATAGTACGCCGCCGTCTTTTTGATAATCGCTGTACACGATTTCGGCGTTGATTTCGCCCAATTGCGAGTTGACGGTGGTAACGGTTTTGACCAGCAGGCCGGATGTTTTATCGTAAAACTCCACCAGCGGCTTGCCTTCCTGGGGCGTGAGCACGACCTTGTAGCACTCGTGGCCCTCAGTGGTTTCCACGCCCGCCGTCTCGCCCTTCACGTACAGTTTTTGCCAATTGAGGGCGGGGTTGAATGCGCCATCGCGCAACGCGTCGGCTCGCTCGGCGCCGCTTTTGATACGAGGACCCTGAAGCGCGGTGTTCTCCCAGGCGACGACGCCGTTGGCCCCGCTCGCGATTTTTCCGAGGCTGGGAAGTTCCGTGATGCCCAGGTATTTGTCAGGAGCGGCCTCGTAGATAGTGAGGGTGCCCTTTAGTCCTGCTTTTGGGAAGTCCAGCGTGGCATGTTCCACCAGGTTGTGCCGCGCTTCCCAAGCCGCGCGCCCGCCGGTGGCGGCGATCCAGTGGTCCAGAACGGCTTGGGCGCTAGGAAGAGCATCGGCACCCAGCAGGGGAAGTGAGGCTGCCAGTATCGCAAATCCGAGTTTGTTCATGCGTTCACCTCGGGCCGATTCTCCACTTTAGCGCAGCCGAGCCGCCCCGGCGCTTCGGACCGGGTTTACTGCACAGGCTCGTTGGCGGCGACTTTCTTGGAACTGACCACGTCGTGGGCACGATTGAGCATGGCCTTGGAGGCGGGCAGCGAACCGATGCCCTTGGCCACTTCCGGATCGTTCTGGAACCCCAGGCGGTCGGACTCTTCCTTGCTGAAAGCAGTGACGAAGAGCTCTTCGCGGAGGCGTTCACGGATCCAGGATTGATCGCGGTCGAAGTCGGCTTTCAAGAACGGGAGGCCGCGCTTGGCGGCGAAGGCGCGGAAGTCTCCGAGCACTTGAGGGTCGGGCATCCAGTCCTTAGTCAGGGGCGCCGCCGGTGCGACCGGCAAAAAACTGGGGAGCGTAAAAGAAGAAGACCAGATCGTCGCTAAGCGCGGCTTCGAGCGGCGTCAGCTTGGGCGTTTCGTATTTTTCGTCCGGCCGGATGCCATCGCCGCCGTAGACGATCCGGCCGCCATCGGTCTTACGCATGTCGCTCGCGTTGACCTTGCCGTCTTCGCTGCGGCTCAGGTATTCAAACAGTCCCTGGTGTTCATAGTCGCGCTGGATCAAGCGGCCGCTGGGCGTGTAGTATTTCGCGATGGTGAGCAGCAAAGCGCTGTTGCCGGAAAGCGGGAAGGGCGCTTGCACCAATCCCTTGCCGAAAGTGCTTTCGCCGACCACCCAAGCCCGGTCGTGATCCTGGAGCGCGCCGGTCAGGATCTCGGCGGCTGAAGCAGTGCCGCGGTTAACCAGCACCACAATGGGATATTCGCGCCCGCGCTCGCCATGCTTGGCGATAAACTTGGTCTCCGCCGACGCGCGACCGTGATGCGACACGATGAGCTGGCCCTTGCGCAGGAACCGGTCGGCTACATTCACGGCCTCCTGCACCAGGCCGCCGGGATTGTCGCGCAGATCCAAAACGAGACCGTCAATGGCGCTTTCGGGAAAACGCGCCAGGGCCTGATCGACTTCATGGCTGGTGGTTTCATTGAAAGCTTCCACGCGCATGTACGCGATTCCGGGACGCAGCCAGAAGGCATAGTTCACGCTACCGCGCGGCACGTTGTCGCGAACCAGCGAGAAATGCATCGGTTCGGCGTGGCCGGTGCGGCGCACCGTAATCGTCACCGGCGTTCCCTTGGGACCTTTGAGCATGCCTGAGACCTGGGGAACCGTGGAGCGTTCCGTGTTCGTGTCGTCGACGCCGATAATCTGATCGGCCGGGCGCAACCCCGCGCGGTAAGCCGGAGAATTCACGAACGGGTACATCACGATCACTTTGCCCTCGGGCGAGCCAACATACATTCCGACACCGAAGTAATGGCCGGACTGGCTCTCCCGCATCAGTTGGTATGCCTTGGGATCGAAAAAGTTCGAATGCGGATCCAGAGCGCGCAGCATGTTAGGAATGGCGCCCTTGAACACGGTGTTGTCGGCATCCGGCTTATTGGCGAAATTGCTCTCCACCGCTTCGTACACCTGGGTGAACTTTTTCAGGCTTGCGTTGACGTCCGCTTCCGACTGAGCCGAGACAAAAGCCGGACTCGCAATACAGAGAAGGATAGAACCCAGGAGCCAGGGGGATGACGACATAGAGTGATTGAACCTCGGGTGCTTTTATAGTACCAAACGGCTCCCTGGCGGTTTGCGGCTTAGAATAACGGCGGCTTAGAACAACGGAAGCCAGGTGGAAGGCAGCAGGTACATTTGTTCGGATGCCCGTTCGAGACGAAAGGTTTCCACCGAAATGCGCCGGCCATCGGTGCGCAGCGTGATGAGACCGTCCTGGTCGGTGCGCAGGATGCGGGCGTCATGGGCCGCCAGGCGCTCCAAAACCTTGGGATGGGGATGGCGGAACGTGTTCTCGAATCCGTCGGAGATGACGGCGAATTCCGGCGAGACGGCGTCCAGGAATGGATCGATGCTGGACGTGTTGCTTCCATGGTGCCCCACCTTGAGAATGTCGGCGCGCAAGGGCTCCGCGCGGGCCAGCGCGCTTCGCTCCATGGGCTTTTCCATGTCGCCGGTGAGCAGCAGCGAACGCTGACCGAAGGTGACACGGAGCGCCAGGGAATCGTTGTTGGTGGGACTGGCTCCGGGACGGTAGCCGGCGGGCGGCGAAATGACCTCGATGCGCGCGCCTCCGAAATTGAAGCTGCGGCCGGCCGCGAGCTCACGGATCTGGACGTTTTCGGCGAGCGCCTTTTGATGCACCGCCGACCAAGCGGCGCTGGGAGCCATGGCCCCGGTCCAAAGCTGGGCGGGATGGAAGTTTGCGATGACCGCGGGCAGGCCGCCGGCGTGATCGTCGTGCGCGTGGGTGAGAGCAACGACGTCGATTTTCCGAATGGACCGGCTCCAGAGATAAGGCGAGACCACATCTTCGCCGATGTCGATGCGGGAGACTCGGTGAGGACCAAACGATAGCACTCCGCCGCCATCGATCAGGAGAAGCTTGGAATCGGGAAAGCAGACCAGTAAACTGTCGCCCTGTCCCACGTCGATGGCCGTGAGTTCGAGTTCGCCAGGGTGCAGCGCAGGCGGGAAGGGATGCCAGAAGATCAGCGCGAAAAGGGCCAGGACGGCGATTAGCGCGGCCCAGGACCACGGGCGGGATCTTCGGATCGCCAGGGCCAGCAGCAGCAGCGCCGCGCAAAAGAGAACGCCCAGCCACAGCGGAGGAGCGAGCACCCGCCAGTCGGGTTCGAGATGGGTGTGCCAGCCAGCCACCGCTTCGCCGGCCCGCAGGAGCCAGCCCGCCACGATCGCCGGAACTCGCCACATGGTGAAGACGGCGAAGAAGCCCAGAGGGACCACCAGCGCGAGCAGCGGAACCACCAGAATGTTCGCCGAGAGGCCCGTGAGCGAGATGCGATGGAAGTAGATGGCCATGGGCAGGGCGAGACCGATCTGGATGGCGGTGGAGACGACGGCGAGGTCGTAGCCGAAGACAGCGATGCGTACGGCGACCGCGAGGGTGCGAGCGGCCCAGGCCCGCGAGATTGGAGAGTAGTAACTCAAAGTTGTCGCCAGCAGCCGCAGTTCGAGACGGAATTGAGCGGCGCGCGGCGCCAGGCGCGGGTCACGGCTGGGTTCGTTGATCCCGGCGATGGCGCGGGCGTAAGGCAGGGACGTGGCTTTCAGCACCGGTGCAGCGAGTAAGCCGATGGCCGCAACCGCCAGGAAAGATAACTGAAAGCCTGCCTCGAAAAGCTGGCTCGGATCCCCCACCAGGTACGCGATGGCGATGGCGGCCAGCAGATTCATCAACCGGCCTCGGCGGTAGAAGTAGCGCGCCACGACATACAGCGTGAAGCCGGCGGCGGCGCGGATGGACGGAGCATTCATACCGGAAACCAGAGCGTAGAGCCAGGCGCCGGAGGCGGTGATGGCGAGCGCGGTCATCTCGGGAATAAAGCAGAGCCGCAGCAGGAGCAGCAAGAACGCCGCCAGGACGGTGATGTGCAGGCCGTCGATCACGAGCATGTGATAGGTGCCGGTGCGGCGGAAGGTGTCGGTCCAGATTCGCTCCATGCGGGTGGATTCGCCGATGAGCGTGGCTTCCATCATCGCGGTGGCATAAGGATTGTCTGGGATAAAGCCGGTCGATTCTGTCGAGAGCGGCAACCCGCAGGGCGAAGACCGCCGCTTGGAAGCGCGAACCGCAGCGGCCCGGTTTCACGGTTACTGGGCTTCCGGTTGAGGCGAACGCTGTCCAATAGATGTGGCTGCGCGCCGAGAACCCTTCGTAATCGAAAGCCCCCGGGTTTTGGAAGTTGCGGATGCGGCGCATGCGAGCCTGGAGCTCCACCATCTGCCCATAGCGCAAATCCGGCGGGGTCTCGCCATCCTTGAGGGACAAGTTGACACGAGCGCGCGCGCCCGGCGCCAGTTCGAGCAGGAATTGATCGCGGCCTTCGAAGAAGGCGGGTGGAGAAACCACGCAGCCGTCCAGAATCACGTTTTCGTGCGCGCCGGCGTCGACTTCGGGCGGAGGCCCGGGACGGTGTAACGTTTCGAGCAAAGCCCCGCAAAGCAGCAGCGTAAGAACGGCGCAGAGCGGCAGCGTTCGCGATCGGAAGCCCCAGGTTAGAAAGGTGAGGCAGGCTAGCGGCGGAAGGGTCCAGAGGAAGTCGTGAATGGTGAATGAAACTACCCGGGAGATGACAATGCCCGCGCCGAGGGCTAGCAGCGGCGCGCATATCGGGTTTTTCACCTAGGTTAGTGGTCGTGACAGACAAAATTCTCGCAAACCCTAGGCAAAAGACTAGTGAAACAGGAGCATCGGGAGGGAGTCTAGATCCTAGGCACCCCGGATGGAAATCCTTTTAGTTGAAGATAATGCAGGTGACGCGCTGTTAATTCGCCAGCTTTTGGCGGAAGCCTCGGTGCCGGTGAAGCTACATATCGCGCGGGATGGCGAGCAGGCTTTGGCCATGCTGGCCAGCAAAAATTTTCAGCCGAAGCTGATCATTCTAGACCTGAACATTCCGCGAATTTCCGGCCACGCGCTACTCGAAAACTGGCGAGCCAGCACCGTTCCAATCGTGGTCTTCAGTTCGTCGCGGATTGAGTCCGAGAAAGCGCGCGTCCTGGCGCTCGGCGCCCGCGAATTCATCGAGAAGCCCACCGACATCGGCGCTTTCAGCCACGCCCTACTGGGGATGGTGCAGCGCTGGGGCCCGGATGAACACGGAACGGCCCACGGGGCTTGAATCGAGCGGAGCGCCGCTCAAAACCTGACTCAAAAGCTGACAATATAGAAGCATGCAGAAGCGACGGCTAGGCGCTAGCGATCTGGAGATCACCCCGATCGGCATCGGCGCGTGGGCCATGGGCGGCGCGGGTTGGCAGTTCGCCTGGGGGCCGCAGGACGACGACGAATCCATTGCCGCCATTCACGCGGCGCTCGACCAGGGCATCAACTGGATCGACACGGCGGCGATTTACGGGCTGGGGCATTCCGAAGAAGTGGTGGCGCGAGCGCTCGAAGGGCCGCTCGAACAAACCGCTGGTGTTCACCAAATGCGGGATCGTTTGGGACGAGCGGCGTGAGCCGAAAAGGACCATCGAGCCGGAATCCATCCGCAAGGAAGTGGAGCAGAGCCTCCAGCGGCTGAAGCTGGACGTGATCGATCTCTATCAGATCCATTGGCCGGAGCCGGATAACCTGGTCGAGGCGGCCTGGACGAGATGGCCAAGCTCAAAGAACGAGGGCAAAGTCCGGCACATCGGCGTTTCGAATTTCAACGTGGACGCAAATGCAGCGCGCGCAAGCGATTGCGCCGATCACTTCGCTGCAGCCGCCCTATTCCATCATTTCGCCGGAGATCGAAAAGGAGATTCTGCCGTATACGCTGGCGAACAATATCGGCGTGATTGTTTATTCGCCGATGAAGTCGGGCCTGCTCACCGGCGCGATGACGCGTGAGCGCGTAGCCGCGATGCCCGAGGACGATTTCCGCCAGCGCACGCCGAACTTCAAGGAGCCGCTCCTTTCGCGCAACCTGGAACTGGCCGGGCTGCTCGGGACCATCGGCCGCCGGCACGGACGTACGGCGGGCGAAGTGGCCATCGCGTGGACGCTACGGAATCCGGCGGTGACGGGCGCCATCGTGGGGATGCGCTCGGCCAAGCAAGTGGACGGCGTGATTGGAGCGGCTGAGTTCCGGCTGAGCGCGGACGAGATCGCGGAGATCGTGAGATTCCGCGCGGCCAGCGCAACGCCGGCCACCGCGTAGGGTTGGCATGATCTCAACTCCCCCCAGCCTCTATCTGGAGCGCCCGGGCCCGGTTCAGCGCTTTTGGGGCTTGTTTCACCAAGCCTGCATCGCTTCTTACGAGGACAATTGTTTCGGCATCGCCAAGGGGGCGGCCTATTCCGCGCTGCTCTCGTTCTTTCCGGTGCTGGCGTCGCTGGCGGCGATCCTGGCAAGCGTCAACGCGGGAGCGGTGGCACGCGTGTTTTCACGGCTTTTGTTCGAGGTGATACCGCCGGGCACCGAGGAGCTGGTGCGTGCGCACTTCACAGCCCGGAATCAGTCTGGCTGGCTGATCCTAACAGCCACGCTTTTTTCGACCTTCGCGGCTTCGGGCGCGATGATTACGCTCATGGAAGGATTCGATGCTGCGTACCGGCTGCCGTCCGGCCGTACGTTTCTGAGGCAGCGCGGCGTGGCGATTTTGCTGGTGTTCATTGCGGCGCTGCCGGCGATCGGCTCCTCGGTGCTAATCGTCTTCGGCGCGCGCGTGGAGAGCTGGATGCTGGCGACGCTCGGCCTTGCGCCGGAAGAAGACTTGAGGATCTCCGTGATCCTGGCTTTCGGGCTGCTGCGTTACGTAGTGGCGCTGGCGGCCATCGTACTTGTCACCGGATTGATGTACCATACCGGCCCAAACCGGCCCATCAAGTTCCGCAGCGTATTGCCGGGCGCGATTCTGGCCACCGTATTATGGCTGCTGGCGACATCTCTTTTCGGGCTGTACGTGCGGCACATCGCCAACTACAACGTGCTGTATGGAAGCATCGGCGCCGTGATTGCGTTGCTGGTCTGGATGTACGTGCTGGCGGTGATTTCGCTGTTCGGCTGCGAGTACAACGCGGTGCGGGAACGGCTGCTAGACTAATTACTGCTTGAACGGCAACGGCTCCGTCATCTCCGTGCGTGGACTCCACAAGTCGTACGGAACTTTCGAAGCGGTCCGCGGAGTCGATTTCGAAGTGCGCGCGGGCGAAGTCTTCGGACTGCTGGGGCCGAATGGCGCGGGCAAAACCACCACGATCGAAATTCTGGAAGGCCTGCGGCCGCGCAGCTCCGGAGACGCGCTGGTGCTGGGCCTCGACCCGGGCACCCAGACCCGCGAGATCAAGGACCGCATCGGCGTCTGCCTGCAGTCCACCAACCTACCGGAAAAGATCAAGGTGCACGAGGCTCTGGCCTTGTTCGCGTCGTTCTATTCGCATCAGCGTGGATCGCAACAAGCTGCTCGAGCGGCTCCAACTCAGCGATAAGCGCGACGAATATTATTCGAAGCTTTCGGGCGGCCAGAAGCAACGCGTGGCGCTGGCGCTGGCGATGATCAACGATCCGCAGCTGATGTTTTTGGATGAGCCCACCACGCGGCCTGGATCCCCAAATCCGCCTGGAGATCCACGGCCTGATTCAGGAGCTGCGCGACGCCAAGCGCACCATCCTGCTGACCACGCACTATATCGAGGAAGCCGAACGGGTGTGCGACCGCGTGGCCATTATCGATGAAGGCCGCATCATAGAAATCGGAACGCCGCGCGAGATCCAGCAGCGCACGCTGGGGCAAAGCCGCATCGAGATCGACCGCGAGCAGCCCATGCCCGTTGAAGGGATGCCTGCGTTTCTCACAGCGGAGAAGCACATGTTTTCGGACGACCGGACATCGCTAACGGTGTATTCCGGGCACCCGGCCGAAACCATCGTCGAGTTGGTGAAGTGGATCGATCAACTGGGCATCGGGCTGGCCGATATTCACTTGAAGCGGCCGACGCTTGAAGACGTGTTCATCGAGCTGACCGGCAAAGGCTGCGCGACTAATGGCGGCCAAATGATCAACGGCTTTCTGGCCCAGATCCGAGATCAATCTCAAGCTGACCTATCGCGACCGCACGGTCATTTTCTTTAACTACATGTTCCCGCTGATTTTCTTTTTCATCTTCGCGACGTTGTTTCATGCGGAGCAGGGCGGCGCGATTGTTCAGATGCTCACCATGGTGCTGAGCATCGGGATTCTGGGCATCGGTTTCTTCGGCGCAGGCATCCGCGCGGTTCAGGATCGCGAAGCAAATATTCTGCGGCGGTTCAAAGTCGCGCCCATCTCGGCCGCGCCTATGTTGGTAGCCTCGCTTTTAACCGGCGCTGCTGAACTTCCTTCCGTCGGCTCTGCTGATGATTCTGCCTGGCGCACTACATCTACGGCATGCCGTTTCCCCGCATCCCGGTCTCGCTTTTCCTCTTCGTCGCTTTGGGTGTGGCGGCTTTCGAGGGCCTGGGGGTGATGATCGCATCGGTGGTGAACTCGGTGCAGGAAAGCCAGATCGTCATTCAGATGCTGTATTTTCCCATGCTGTTCCTGGGCGGCATGACGTTCCCCATCAGCGTGTTTCCGAATTGGCTGCAATTGGTGGCGCAGTTTATTCCATCGACGTACCTGGTGAATGGAATGCAAGCCATCGTCGGCAACAATGAGACCCTGGGCAACACATCCGGCGCCGCGGCGTTGCTGCTCACCACTCTGCTCGCAACGTTTCTGGGAGTGAAGCTATTCCGTTGGGAAAAAGAAGAAAAAGTCGCGGGCTCGGCCAAGTTGTGGCTGCTGGCGGTGCTTGCGCCGTTCCTTGTACTGGGTATGTATCAAGCCCACAGCCGCGAAAGCATCGTGAAGTCGAAACTGCTGGCGCGTCAATTCGAACAGAGCCGCACGCTGTTGATTCGCGGGGCGCGTATCTTCGTCGGCGATGGCCGCGTGATCGAATCCGGCGCGGTGCTGGTGAAGAACGGCAAGATCGAGCATGTGTACGAGGGCGACGCGCCCGATCCGAAACAGCTGCGCGCGGAGGCGGTGGAGGCCGCCGGCAAGACGATTCTGCCGGGGTTGATCGACGTGCATGTACATTTGAGCTCGCCCGGAGGATTCTCGCAGTCGGCCGAGGCGTATGCCACCGAGAAGACCATGCCGCGCGCGCTAGCGGCCTATCTTTACAGCGGGATCACGGCGGTGAAGAGCGTCGGTGATCCTTTGGATGACATTTTGAAAACCCGCAGTCTGGTGAATTCCGGCGAGCGCCTGGGCGCGGAGCTTTTCGCCGTCGGTCCAATGTTTACAGCGAAGGGTGGGCATGGCACCGAGTACCTGCGCTTTGTTCCAGAGGCGTATCGCAAGTTCGCCGAGGCTCAAATCGTGCGCACGCCGGCGACGGCGGAAGAAGCCCGGCAGCAGGTGGATGCGCTGAAGACGACGGGCGTAGATGGCATCAAGGCGATTCTGGAGACCGGGCAGAGCGGCTATGTCTTCGAGCGCATGGATACTGCGGTTTTTCGCGCGGTTGCGGCCGAGGCGCGCGCCAAGTCTCTGCCGATCGTGGTTCATACCGGAGACTCGCGCGATGTGGCCGATGCGCTGAACGCTGGAGTGGACGGCATCGAGCACGGATCGTCGCGGGACGAAATTCCCGTCGCGCTGTTCAATCAGATGAAGGCGGACGGCGTGACTTACGATCCAACGCTATCGGCGTGGGAGGGTTTCATTGACGTCGCGAACGGCAACATGGAGCCTCTGGAACGGCCTCTGGTTTTGCAGGCCGCGCCACCCGGACTGATCGAATCCTCGAAAACACTTCTGCAATCGCCGGACGGCCTGAGGATGCGCGAGTCAATCAGGAAATATGGAGTGGATTTGGGGATCGCGAAACGAAATCTAATGGCCGCCTGGCAAGCCGGGGTCACTCTGGTCACCGGAAGCGACGCGGGCAATCCACTGGTGTTGCATGGCCCCACCATCGAACGCGAAGTTGAGCTGTGGGTGGAAGCGGGCTTGCCCCCGGCGGTGGCGCTGCAGGCCGCCACTTACAATTCGGCGCGTCTGTTGCGAGTCTCCGATCGCATTGGTTTGATCAAGGAAGGGCACTCAGCGAATCTTTTGTTAGTGGACGGCAATCCGCTCAAAGACATCAAGCAGATCGAAAGCATTCAGTCGGTGTTTCTCAAAGGCGCGCGGATCACCCGTTCGGAGCTGTTCGATCAACAATAGCCTTCACTGGAAATCCATGCCGCGCAGAACGCCCTCGGCGTTTCCGTTCCTGGCTCGCGCAAATTCGATCGTCACGGGTGTGGGTGTTTGCGGCCCGCACGTGAATTCCGGCGGCGCGTGGCGCATTTGAACGTGCTGTAGGTCGGGAATGGCCAGCGTGACTAGCTTACCGGCCGCTTCCACGCGAATGATGGTGGTGGCTCCGCAGTCGATCTCGCGAAGTTCGCCCTCCAGGCGCTGGATGTCGTCGCCGGGCTCGATGAACGGGTTCCATTCGTCCGTTTGGTGCGGCACGCGCGCGGTCGCGAGCTGCAAATGGCCGCTCGAGTCGCGGGCGAATTGAACGCCAAGGTCGGTTTCAGCGAGGTAGGTCTGTTCGGCAGCGCGGGCGCGCTCGGTCGCAGTGCTGGCGCGTTCGGCAGCGTGCCCAGCGGCAACCAGAGCTTCCTGGCGGCGTCCCAGCTCGTTGAACGTGTCGGCCAACGCCAGCGAGTATACGTAGGCGCGGTTGTCCGGCACCACGCGCATCGCTTGGAACTGTTGGAGCGCCTGTTCGTATCGTCCGGCGTTCTTATAGACCAACGCCAATTGATAACGCGCGTCGTCGAAATCGGGCCGCAGAGCGATCGCGCGCTCCAGCGCCGGACGGATGTCGTCCGGGCTCATGCCGGCTTCATCGGCGAGAATCGCGTAGCGGTAACAGAGCTGGGCGTCGGTGACGCCTTGGACGCCTTGATTCAGGGCTCGCTTCCAGGCGGATCGCGCGGCGGTGAGATCGCCTTTGTGCAATGCGATCGACCCCAACGCGGCCGAGACGTCGGCGGAATCGGGCAAGGCAGCAAAGAGAGCTTCGGCGCGATCGAACTCGCCGGCCGTCAAAAGCAACTGCGCGAGCAACAGCCGCGACGCGAGCGGCGTAACATCGGAGGTTTCTACCGCAATGGAATCGGGAGAGACTCGCGGCAGGTGAACGGCGGCTGACGCTCCCGAATCCACCCACAGGCGAAGATCGTGCGTTAAGACATCCATACTCGGCAAGCCAGCGCCCTCGTCAACAATGACCCGCTGAAAACCAGCCGCGTATCTGGGGGAAAGCGCCAACATCGCGGTCAGCGCCCAACTTTCGGCATAAAACAGATCCGCCGTGCCGCGTTCCGCGTGTTGCAGCGACGCGTCCGAGAAAGCCGTTAAGTCCGCCAGCGGCATCCAAGCCTCGCGGCGCAAAGTTTGAAGACGCGCTGGCAATGGTCCGCCCAATTCGGTACCGCGATCATCCATTTCGAGCGTGGAGTACAGTTCCGCCAAGCCTTCCTTAAGCCAGGGAGGAAGTTGCAGAGGGGTTGCCCGCAAAATCAGGTGCGTATATTCGTGCGCCGCCGCGGCTAATCCTTGGGGATCGGCCCCGGCCATGACGATGTAATTCTGTTCGTCCGAGCCAACGTAATAGGCGTCGGCGGTGGCTCGCAGGCGGTAAGGCTGATATTCGGCTGGCGAGGCGAACACGATGACACGTACCGGAGATGGAGCGACTTTCCATTCGCTCTGCTGCTGGAAAAAGGCGCGCAGTTGCTCGAAGTGTTGAAGAATGGCCCGCGCGCTCTGGTCGCTCGCTTGCGCGTAGATCTCGAAGTGCTGGCTTCGCACGAGTCGCCAGGACAGATCGGGAGCGGCGAAGGCAGGGATCGAGAGTAGCGCGAGCGCAGCTACACAGCCATGGACATGCAGGCGCACAACCTAATGCCCTGTTGCTCCAGCCATGCTCACCACGGCCGCCCCATAGTTGCACGCGCCCATTTGCCCTTCGGGAAAGATTGCATGCCGCGCGATCCACTCAAAGGATTCCTCGAAGACTTCGCGAGTGTAAGGCTCAAACACGATGCGCTCGCCCGGTCCCCAGCGCCGCGTGTCCATGCGATCGTGGAATTGCCCGGGCATCTCTTTCTTGTAGTAGTGCGTGTATAGTTCGGGCCGGAGATCGATATCGCGTTGCGCGCGGCGCAGCGCGCTGAAGTATTTGCCGATGTCTTCGGGATCCGGATCACCGGTGATCATGGACGCCATCATGAAGGTGGTATCGATCACCTTGCGAAAACCCAGCTGCTCCAGAAAATAGTAGGGACCGCTAAACAACGAGGCCGCTGGAACCTTACCCTCGATCAACAGCTCCATGCGCTTGAAGAGCAGGCCGTCGGCAAAGGACAACTTGATCGCGTCAGGCGGCAGGTACTGCTCCAAAGCCTGGATGGTGGCGTAATGGCTGCCGGACTGGTAGCCCACCGAGATCGGCACGCCTGCCAAGTCAGCGGGCTCGCGCACTGCTGAATCGGGCGGAACGAAGATGGCCGCCGGGGACACCGAGTATGCGTCGGCGTAGAGTTTTCCGTGCCCATTGGATGCGGCGACGTTTACCGTCCAGTGGCACGCGCAACTCACATCGGTGGTGCGGCCTTTTTCGAAGATCTGGTAGGCCCCGACTTTGTCGCCCAAATCGTGCCGCTTTCCATCCTGGGAGACGATCTCGTCGCGAAACTCGTAGTCCAGTCCGGCGGCAGCGAAATAGCCCTTTTCCTCGGCCACCCACTCCTGCAGGCGCATATGGGGAGCGATCACAAACTTAGGCGTAATGGACCTCCCAGTGGGCTCTCCGTCCATTGTATATGCCGCTGGCCCATTGCATTGCATGCAGCCCTAAAATATAATACTGGCAGTGGTTTTGCCCCCTAGGAGGGTTCCGATATGTTGCGTATTTCTTTGCTTGGCACCGGGATTGGCTTAGCGCTGGCGGTAGTCGCCGTCGCCGGGACGGACTCCAGTTCGCCCACATTCAATAAGGATGTTCTGCCTATCCTGCAGAAGAACTGCCAGGGCTGTCACCGGCCGGGCGAAGTGGCGCCGATGTCGCTGATCAGCTACAAGGACGCGCGCCCGTGGGCCAAGGCCATGAAGGTGGCAGTGGTCACCGAGAAGATGCCGCCCTGGTTCGCCGATCCGAATTACGGGCATTTCGCGAATGACCGCAGGCTCAGTCCCGCCGACATCAACACGCTGGTTGCCTGGGCGAACAATGGGGCGCCCGAGGGCAATGCCAAGGATGCGCCGCCGCCCCTGACCTTCCCCGAGGGCTGGCAGATCAAGCCCGACATGATCGTCGAAATGCCCAAGCCGTTCCACGTGAAGGCCACCGGCACCATCAACTACCAGAACATCAAGGTGCATGTTAATTTTCCGGAGGACAAATGGGTAGTGGCTGCGGAGATGCGCGCGGGAAATCCCAAGGTTGTGCATCATATGCGAGCCATCGTTACGCCCCCCGGCGCAACCTGGATGGCCCACGCTGTGTACGGCGAATCCTACGAAGAAGGCTCCGAAGCGATGACCGGGGCGAAGGAAGGCACGGATCTTCTCGGCAAGTACAATCCCGGACTCGGTGCGCAGCGATTTGACGTAGACAACTCAGCTAAGTTCGTGCCGAAGGGCTCGGACATCGTATTCAACATCCACTACACGTCCGTGGGCACGGAGCAGGACGATTTATCCAAAGTCGGACTGGTATTCGCAAAAGAGCCACCCAAGCGCCGCTACTGGATGTCACCCGGCACTCCGGCGGCATTCAATCTGGTGATCCCGGCGGGCGATGAAAACGCCGAAGTGGTGAGTGAAGTGACCGTGGGCGTGGACCATGCGGAGCTGGTGTACGTCCAGCCGCACATGCACCTGCGCGGCAAGGATTATGAGCTGCGCGCCATCTACCCGACCGGCGAATCGCAAATCGTTTTCAAGGGCAAGTGGAATTTCGACTGGCAGGTGGGATATCAACTGGAAAAGCCGCTGGTGCTGCCGAAGGGCACGCGGTTGGTTGCGATCGCGCATTACGACAACTCACTCAACAACAAGTACAATCCGGACCCCACCAAGGACATCCATTGGGGCGATCAGAATTGGGACGAGATGCAATCGGGGTTCCTGGGCCTGGTTGTGGACAGAGACACCAACGTCGCCAAGATCTTCATCCCGTCGGGACCCAGCCTGTTGCCGCGCGGAAAGTCGGGGCCGACGCTCGCGACCTCATTCGGTCTGACGAAGTAGTTCCGGCTCCCTCACGGTCGCGGCTCGGTTGGTTGCTGCTATCGCGCTGAGCCGCGCGCGTGAGCAAGCGGTGTTCGCGTTTTCGAGCCTGCTAGACTGAACGGATGCGAAACCTTTTCGTATTCGCGCTGCTAGCTGCGGTGCTGCCGGCCGGCGCTCAAGCACCCGATTGGTCCAAAATTAACGACGAAGCCATGCGCCATTTCCAGGCGCTGGTTCAAATCGACAGCTCCGATCCGCCGGGCAACGAAACGCGCGTAGCCGAGTACGTCAAGAAAACACTCGAAGCCGACGGCATCCAGGTGATGATGGTTGCGAAGGACCCGGCGCGCGCCAACATCATCGCGAGGCTGAAAGGCAACGGCTCCAAGCGACCGCTGCTGATCATGGGGCACAGCGATGTAGTTCGCGTTGACCCCGCCAAGTGGACGACCTTCGGGCCGTTTAGCGCCGCCCGGCAGGGTGGCTATGTCTACGGGCGCGGCACGCTCGACGACAAGAGCGATCTGCTGGCCACCATGATGACCATGCTGATGCTGAAGCGGCAGAAGACGCCGCTGGATCGCGACGTGATCTTCGTCTCGGAAGCGGGCGAAGAGGCTTCCACCGGTCCTGGCATCGAATACCTGGTGAACCAGCATTGGAACGACATCGACGCCGAGTTCGCTCTTGCGGAAAGCGGTGGAGTGCGGCTGAAAAATGGCCAGGCGCGATACGCGCTGATCGAAACCACCGAGAAGCAACCCCGCGCCGCGCGCTTGGTCGCGAAAGGCATATCGGGACACGGATCGCGTCCGCTGCGAACCAACGCCCTGGTGCACTTGGCGAAGGCGGTTGAGACCATAGCGGCGTGGGACCCGCCTATGCGGTTCAACGACACGACGCGCGACTACTTCGAAAAGATGGCCCAGGTGAGTGCTCCAGACGAAGCGGCGCGTTTCAAAGGTCTGTTCGATTCCGCAAAAGCGCCGGCGGTTCGCGAGTATTTGGCCGAGCACGATCCGCTCGATTATTCGATGCTGCACACCTCCATTTCACCCAACATCATCAAGGGCGGCTATCAGGTGAACGTGATTCCGTCGGAGGCGGAAGCGACGCTGGACATTCGCGCGCTGCCGGACGAGAACATCGCGGCATTCTACGACATGATGCGCAAGGTGATCAATGACCCGGCCATCGAGCTGGTGCCGGAGACCAACAACCAGCGCCCGGGCGCCGCGCCGTCGAAATTGGATTCGGATGCTTATCGCGCCATCGAAGCAGCCTACAAGAACATCTACGGGGTGATCACAATACCGCTGATGCAGACCGGCGCCACCGACATGGCGTTTCTGCGCGCCAAAGGCGTCCAGTGCTACGGCGTCGGCGCGATGGTGGACGAAGAGGATGGGCCCAAGGGATTCGGACCGCATAGCGATCAGGAACGGATTCTGGAAGCGGCTGTGTACAAGCACGTGCAGTTTTTCTGGCAGGCGGTGAACACCATCGCTGGATCCAAACACTGACGCCGGCACGAAACATAATAGGACCCTATGCCAAAGCTAATTTTGCTGGCTATCATCGGAGTGAATTTCGTCATGGGCGCGGAGCCGAAGGTGAAGCCTCTCAGCGCGCTTGACTACATCGAAATTCAGCAGTTGAACTACAAATACGCGTTCGCGTTGGATAATTGCACCAACCACGGCGAAGACTACGCGAACCTCTATACCGATGACGGCGTGTTCGTGGTCGGATTGAACGGCATGGAGTACAAAGGCCATCAAAAGCTGGTGGAAGCAGCGGGCGGCCCGACGTGCGCGCGCGTAAAGCAGCCGCATCAAACTCACACCACGGAAAATCTCGTGATCGAAGCCTCGCCAGAGGGCGCCACCGGCAAGTCGTACCTGGTTTATCCCGGCGATCAGGGCAAGCGCGGCAACGCGGACTTCGACGGACATGTGGGCGGCTATCAGGATGTGTACGTTCGAACGCCGCAGGGCTGGCGCTTCAAATCGCGCATTCACGTGTTTCCGCCGCAGATCCCCGGCGAGTACAAAGGAGTGCCCAACACCAAACTGGATTCCCAGACCCGCTAAAATAGGGGTTCTCCTGCACTGTGCCAAGATGAAGATCGCCCTCGCACAAACCAACAGCACGGTGGGCGATCTTTGCGGCAACGCCAAACGCATCCTGGCGTTCTCCAAACGGGCGGCTGAAGCGGGCGCGAGCGTAGTGGTGTTCCCGGAACTTTCTCTCACCGGTTATCCTCCGCGCGACCTACTCGAAAAAGAGAGCTTCCTGGATCGCACCGAGCAGCATCTGGAACGCCTGGCGGCCGATGCCGGACCGTTGAACGTCACCATCATTTGCGGCACGGTAACGCGCACCGGCTCTTCCACCGGCCTGCCGATTTACAATAGCGCCGCCGTGCTCAAAGGCGGACGCATCGCATTTCGACAGCATAAGATGCTGCTGCCGACCTACGACGTCTTCGATGAAGCGCGTTATTTCGAGCCGGCCGCGAAACAGTCGCCGCTCGCACTCGGCGACGCCGTTTCAGCGCTCACGATTTGCGAGGACATTTGGAACGACAAGCAGTATTGGGAGCGCCGCCGCTATAGCCGCGATCCGGTGGAGGAACTGGCCTCGGCCGGGGCGCGCATCGTGATCAGCATCAATGCGTCGCCTTATCACATGGGCAAGCGCGCGCAACGCAAGGAAATCTTCACTGCCACGGCGCGCCATTTTCGCGTGCCCATCGTTTATGTGAACCAGGTGGGCGGCAACGATCAACTGCTCTTCGACGGCACCAGCTTCGCCATGAATCCCGACGGCGAGATCATCGCGAGCGCCGCTTCGTTCGAAGAAGATCTGGTCATGGTGGACACCGAGACATTGACCGGCGATCAGCATGCCGATTATCCGGACGAATGTGACGCCGTATATGCTGCGCTTGCCATGGGAACGCGCGATTACATCCACAAGTGCGGCTTCGAGCGCGTCATCGTTGGATTGAGCGGCGGCATCGATTCGGCGCTGACGGTGGCAATCGCGGTGGATGCGGTCGGCAAGGAAAACGTCATCGGCGTAGGCATGCCTGGCCCATATTCGTCCGAGCACAGCATCACCGACGCGCGCGATCTAGCTCACAATCTGGGCATTCGGTTCGAGCTGATCCCCATCCAAACGCAATACCAGGCGTTTCTCAAAATACTTGAGCCCCTCTTCGATGGGTCAACCCTTTTGAACAGCCCGGTCGGCGTGACGGAGGAAAATCTCCAATCGCGTCTGCGCGGTGTTACCTTGATGGCGCTCTCGAATAAATGGGGCGCATTGGTGCTCACCACCGGCAATAAGAGCGAACTGGCGGTGGGTTATTGCACACTGTATGGCGACATGTGCGGCGGTCTGGCGATCATCAGCGACGTGCCGAAGACGCTGGTTTATTCGCTGGCGCGAGTGGCCAACCAACGCCACGCCAACGCAATTCCTGAAAACACGTTCGTCAAACCACCATCGGCCGAGCTGCGTCCCGATCAAAAGGACAGCGACTCGCTCCCGCCCTACGAAGTACTCGACCAGATTTTGCGACTCTACATCGAGAACAACGAGAGCCCGCAGCAGATTGCCGACGCGCTTCGATTGCCCGTGACCCCGGTGCGGGACATCGTCAACAAGGTGGATCGCAACGAATACAAGCGCCAGCAGGCTGCCCCGGGCCTGAAGGTGACCACCAAGGCATTCGGCATCGGACGGCGTTTTCCAATCGCGCAGCGATTTTCTGAATAAGACCAGAGGTTTTCTGAATGAAATCACGTGTCACTTTCGCCGCCTTGATCCTAATCGCCGCGGCGCTCGTCTCTTCCTCACAGCCCCCGCCGCGCGAACAAGTGGGACCTCTGGCCGACGGGGGTTTCCTGCTCAATACGGGCTGGCGAGTGAAACCCGCCGGGGTGCAGATTCCTCTCGACACCTTGCCGATGTCGGCGCTGCTCTCCAAGGACGGCCGCTTTCTGGTCGCGCTGAACGGCGGCTTTAATCCGCCGTCACTGAGCGTGCTGGACACCAAGGATGGCCACGAAGTTGGCCGCACACCCGTGACCGACGCCTGGCTAGGCCTGGCCTTCTCCCCCAATGGCCGCACGTTGTGGGTGGGCGGTGGATCGCAAGCCTCGGTCTACGAGTTTTCATTCGACGAGAACGGAAAGCTCGCGCCGAAACGGACATTCGAGATCGTGGAGGCCGCGGCGCGGTCCGCGCGCGATTTCATCGGCGATGTAGCTGCCGATCCCGATGGCCATCTGCTCTACGCTTGCGATCTGTATCACGACGCGATCGTAGTGGTGAATGCCCAGTCAGGCATCGTGATTGACCGTTTCAAAACCGGCCGCCGTCCCTATCGCATAATGTTTGATCCCGACGGCAAATCGTTCTACGTGACCAGCTGGGCCGATGGTTCGCTGTATCATCACCAAACCAGCAATGGCACGCTGCTGCAGACTTTGCGGCTGGGCGCGCACCCCACCGACATGGTCTGGCGCGAACGCGCCACTCGCGGGGAAGAGGGTGAAGGCGCCGGATTCAAAGCCCGGATTTTCGTCTCAGCCGCGAATACCAACACGGTTTATGCGGCCGGCGTTTCCGACAATGGCGACTTGCGCGTGCTGGAAACCATCAATGTGGCCACCACCCCGGATCATCCACTGGGCATGACGCCGAGTGCGCTGGCGCTGAGTCCCGATCAAAGCCACCTGTACGTTGTTTGCTCCGGCGCCAATGCTGCGGCGGTAGTGGACGTCACAGCGGCGCGCAGCCAGGTGGTCGGCTTCGTTCCTACCGGCTGGTATCCCACTGCCGCGCGTGCGCTCGCGGATGGCCGTTTGGTGGTCTTGAACGGCAAAGGCTCGAACGGCGGCTCGGCGTCGTTCATTCCCGCGCTGACCGACGAGTCGCTCGCCACCTACACGGCCGAGGTGAAATCCAACTCGCCATACTCCGACGAAGAGCTGGATGCGATTCCAGCCGGCATTCCCGCCGCCATCCAGCACGTCATCTATATCGTCGAAGGCCCGGCCGAAGCTAGCGGCCCCAATCATCGGAAGCTAGCCCGCGAGTTCGTGACGTTCGACAACTTCTACGCCAATGGCGAAGCCGGCGCCGACGGGCTCAACTGGTCGACTTCCGCGATCGCCAACGACTATGTGGAAAAGATGGCGCCTAGCAACTCTGCCGGCCGCAACCTCAACCCCGGTTTGGAAGGCGGCGAACCGGCTGCGCTTCCGCCCGCGGGTTACCTGTGGACGAACGCGGCTGCAGCAGGCATTTCGATGCGGAACTACGGCTTCTGGGTGGTTAACGAAGCAGTGCTCGATTCAACCCTGGCCAAAGTCACGAACCTGAAATACGGCGGCGCTCAGGTATTCCTCGACGATCTCGCGGCATACGGCTCTGCCAATCAGATGCCCGCGCTCATCATGCTGCGTCTGGGCCGCGACCAAGGAGCCGATCAAGCGCTTGGGACGATCGTGGAAGCGGTGTCGCACAGCAAGTTTTGGGGAAGCACCGCGATCTTTGTTGTGCAAGCCGGCGCGCAGAAGGGCCGGTCGCCCGCGTTACTTATCTCCCCTTACACCCACACCGGCGCGACTGACAGCAACATGTACAACACCACATCCGTACTGCGCACCATGGAGTTGATCCTGCACTTGCGGCCGATGACGCACTTCGACGCCGGCGCGCGCCCCATGATCGCCAGTTTTTCGCAGCAGCCGTCGGCCGCGCAGTACCAGGCTGCCGGGCCGGGGGAAAATTAGTTACTTGCGGCTGGAGTACTTGTCGAGCAGCGCGATCAGCTTGGCCGCCGCGGGCGGAGCCGGAACGGCACCCAACACGATTTCTTTGTTGCTAAGCGGCTTGGCATAGAGCTCCGTGTTCCAATCCTCATCCGGGCGCAGGGTGGCGCCTTCCAGCGAAACGCCGGCGAAGGCTCCGCGCGATCGCGACCAGGTTAGAATCTCGGCGTGCAGTTGCGCATCCGTTTCAGCCGATGACGTGCGGCCCACCGGTCCTCCCGCTACGGATGCATCGGCGCCCAGAGTGAATTTATCTTGGAGCAGCTTCTTCACACCCGGCTCGCTGTTTACCAGCATGACGACGTCGGTTTCCGACCCACCGATCTGAAATCCCACGCTCCCGCCTTCCACGCGAATCGCCGCGGGAGCCGACCAACCCACTCCTGTGGCCTTGCGGCACAGCATGAAGCCCTTGCCATACTTCGCGCCGACGATGAAGGCGCCCTTCTTCAAGCCCGGGACCAGCACCACACAGTGAGCCTTCGACAAAAGATCCTGCGGAATCCCCTTATCGGGAGCGGACATAATTTCGGTCAGCATTTCAGCCGAATCGTCGAGCCGCTTCGCTGCGTCACCGGCCGCGTGCAGCAGACTGCCGGTTGCCAAAAGAAGTGCTAGTTGAGCTGTTCTCATGAGGTCTCTCCAGGCTCGATTCTAGCAGGCTATATCATGGAAGTTGAGCTTGCGGTTCTTGAGTTTGGTGCTGGCTGTCGCGGCGGCGCTTTCCGCGGCCGATCCGCTGGCAACGAACGTCACGCGGCGGCTCGACCTGATCGAGAGCGGCAAAGCCAAGCCTGGAGCGGTGATCCACTTCACCCAAGCGGAGCTCAACGCGTGGGTTCGGATGAAGGCTCCCACGATTGTCCCGGCAGGATTTCGCCAGCCCCGGCTGGTATTGGGCAATGGCGAGGCCAGCGCGTCGGCGCTGATCGATTTTCTCAAAGTGCGGGACGCCAGCGGAATCCCGACCAATTGGCTGATCGCGAAACTGATCCAGGGCGAGAAGCTGGTCACCACGCGCGCCACCATTCAATCCGCCCACGGACAGGCCACCGTGCACCTAGTGCGGGTGGAGATCGGGGGACTGGCGGTGACCGGCGCGCCGCTCGACTTCCTAGTGCAGAATTTCTTTCGCCCGTTTTATCCCAACGCCAGAATCGATGAGCCCTTCGAACTCGCGGGCGATGTCGACCGGATCGAAGTTACGCCGGCTGAGGCTCGCGTTTATATTCGGAAATAATCCTGGTGGCAGCTTCCTGGCCCATGCGCACGCAGTCCGGAATTCCGATTCCGTGATACGCATTGCCGGCCAGATACAGACCTGGGATCGCTCGCATGATTTCCTCGATTCGCGCGACACGCTGCTGGTGCCCAACCGTGTATTGCGCCATCGATTGCGGCCAGCGTGCGATGTGATGAAACACAGGCTCGGCTTCGATATTCATGATGCTACGTAATTCGGCGCGCGCGGCGGGCACCAGCGCTGCATCGGACAACGGCATGGCGTCTCCACCCAGGAAGCAGCGCAGAACCACCATGTCGTCCGGCACGCGATAGTCGAACTTGTTGCCCACCCAGGTACAGCCGAAAATGTATTTGCGCTCCTTCTTCGGAACCAGAAATCCGTGACCATTTAACGGATGATCGAAGGTCGCTTTCTGGTATCCCAGAGCCAGCGTGATGGAAGTTGTGTAGGGGATGCCCGCCAGGAGACCACCAAGCTCGGGGTTCAGCAGCCCGACCGGCGCTTGGTGCGCGGGAGTTGCAAGCACCACATGTTCGGCCTCGAGCCAGTCGCCGTTTACGCGGATGCGGAACCCGTCGTCGACTTGCTGCAACGTTTCGGCTTCGGCATGTAGGATGTCGGCGCTTGGGCGCAACGCGTCTTCTAAAGATTGGATCAGCTGGCCCAATCCGCCTTTGAGCGTTTGCAAAAATGAACCGGCACTGTTCGGCCTCGGTTCTGCCAGCGCTCCGCGAGTGAGGCTTCCGTACTTCGTCTGAAGATCCACGAAACGAGCCAGCACGCTGTTCACGCTCATCTGGCGCGGATCGCCTCCGTAGACTCCGGCGAGAAGCGGCTCGGCCAGATAATCGATGGACTCCTGCCCATAATGGTCCAGCAGAAAATCGTGCACGGAGCGGTCTGGCTGTGGGCCCCTCGGCTTACGGAAAATCTCCAGGCCCATGCGGATTTTGGCGCCCCAACTGAGAAGAGGCGTCCCGACAATGGGCATGATTTTGGTTGGAACCATCATCATGAGGCCTTCGGGCATGCGGACGAGCTGGCCATTCTTGACGATATAGGTGATGCGTGAATGGTCGTTGGAGCCGATCACCTGGTCCGCCAAGCCCAACTCGCGGATCAGATTCATGGCCCACGGTTTGGCGCCAAGAAATCCGTCGGGGCCTTCTTCCAGTACGCAGCCTTGCTGCACGGAGGTTTGGATCACGCCGCCGATACGCGGTTTGCGCTCCAGGAGCGTGGGCCGGATGCCGGCTTTCGAGAGGTAGTAAGCGGCAGAAAGGCCGGAGATTCCGCCGCCGATGATTAGTGCCTTATGCCGCACGAAACTACATTCGAAACTCGCGCACGAAATCCACGACGGCCCGCACATTATCGGGCGGAGTCTCGGGCAAGATTCCGTGGCCGAGATTGAAAATATGTCCGGGGCGCGAGCCGGTGCGCTTCAACAGCTCGTGGACGCGCATCTTCAACTCCGGAAGCGGCGCAAACAGAACCGCCGGATCCAGGTTGCCCTGAACGGCGGAGCGATAGCTGATGTCCATCCAGGCTTGATCGATATTGATGCGCCAGTCGACGCCCATCACATCGCCGCCGGCGGCGTGCAGCTCGCGGAAAAATCCCGCAGCGCCCGTGCCGAAATGGATCACCGGGACGCTCGCGGTGCGGATACGCTCGATCAACGCGCGTGAGTAGGGCGCGACGAAGCGTACGTAGTCGTCCGGACTGAGAGCGCCCACCCAGCTATCGAACACCTGGATGGCGCGCGCGCCGGCGGTCACCTGGCTGAGCGCGAACGGCCCCAGCACGTCCACCAGCTTGCCCATCAGGCGCCGCCACAAGGTCTCGTCGCTATACATCATGGACTTGGTGCGCACGAAATTCTTCGAAGGTCCGCCTTCGATCATGTAGCTGGCCAGGGTGAAGGGCGCGCCCACAAAGCCGATCAGCGGCACGCGGCCGGCCAGTTGCCGGGTGGCCAGCTGAATGGACTCGCCGACATAGTTCAGATCGTCGGTGTTGGAAATGGAGAGCGAATCGACGTCGTCCGAGGTTCGAACGGGATTGTCGATATGCGGCCCCTCGCCAGCCAGGAACTTCAGCTTCAGCCCCATCGGCTCGACGGGCAGCAGCAGGTCGGCGAAAATGATGGCAGCGTCGACATCCAGAAATTCGACCGGCTGCAACGTGACTTCGGCGGCCAGATCGGGGCGCTTGCAGATCTCGAGAATCCCCGCCTTGGCGCGAATATCGCGATACTGCTTCATATAACGTCCCGCTTGGCGCATGAACCAGACGGGCCGAACATCGGTCGGGCCGGCGCCGGCAAGCTTCCAGGAACCGGCTATTCATTGAGGCCATTCGCATCGTGAACCTGACGTGATTTCGTTTTTGAGCATGGGTAAGTAACGTGGGGCCGTTAAACGGCCCAAATTATAGTAGCGCTTGGACCAAGCCCTACTGTCAATAGTTTGGGCGTAAATTGTGAGCCACCGGAACATTCAGGCGAGCCGATGTTTTAAATTCAATGACTTAGCGGACCGGCCGGTTAGCTCGCGCGGACGGCCTTTTTTGATTCGTTTGAGCAGCTGTTCCATGCGGCCGCCGAGTTCGGTGGCCACGTCGGCTTCGAAATGCAGCTCCGGAATTCGAAAAAGCTCCAGCCGGACGGCCAGTTGGTGGCGCAGAAATGGGCCGGCGTGCTCGAGCGCGGCGAGCGCCTGCTGAATATCGGACCCTTCGGCTACTCCGATGCGGATCAGCGCGTGGCGTTTATCGGGCGTGACTTCGACACCGGTTACGATCGCCGAGTTGATACGCGGATCGGAAAGCTCGTAGCCGATGAGTTCGGTCAGTTCTTCGCGGAGCGCTTCGGAGACCCGCTCGGTTCGGTGTGGCATGCTTGCTTATTTAATAATCCCAAGCATCGACACGAGTGCCGATGCTGCCATGCTCTCGTGGGGCAGACGCCCTCGTCTGCGCTGGACCCCCAGGTCCAGCCTTGCCAGGCCACTCAAACGGAGGCCGACGAGGGCGTCGGCCGCAGGCCAGGGGGCCTGCCCCACTCCAGCCCTATTCAATCCACTCCACGCTCGACCCTACCAGAATGCCGCCCAGGAGCCCAGCCGCATCGCGCTCCACGCGCTGCAGCACTTGTTCAGCATGGGCATGATCGCCGGAAACGGTGACGGCGGAGACCAGCGAGCGCTGCCAAAGATCCTGATAGCCGATTTCGGCCACCGCCACGTTAAACTTGGCGCGCAGCCGGTCTTTCAAACTTTTCACGGTATGGCGTTTGTCCTTCAAGGACAGCGCGCCTTCGATGTGAAGTTCAAGCGTCAGGACACCAACGCTGGGCATTGCACTCTTATAGCCATCGCCTCCACGGCGACACGCTCGGTGACGAAGGCTTCGATGACGTCTTTGGGCTTGATATCCGCGAAATTTCGCACGGTGATGCCGCACTCGAATCCGGTCTTCACTTCGCTCGCGTCGTTCTTGAAGCGTTTCAGCGATTCCATCTTGCCGGTGAACACCACCACGTTGTCGCGCAGCACGCGCACTTCGCTATCGCGTTTGATGAAGCCGTCGATCACCATGCAACCGGCCACGTTGCCGACCTTGCTGATGCGGAATACTTCGCGCACCTCGGCGCGGCCCTGATAGACCTCTTTGAACACCGGCTCCAGCATGCCGGTCATGGCGCGCTTCAACTCATCGGTGAGCTCGTAGATGATAGTGTGCAGGCGGATATCTACTTTTTCTTGCTCCGCCAGCGTCGTCGCGTTTCTCTCGGGCCGGACGTTGAACCCGACGATGATGGCGTTGGAGGTGGAAGCCAGCAGCACGTCGCTCTCGTTGATGGCGCCGACGGCGCTACGCAGCACGCGGATGCGGACCTTGTCGTTGGAAAGCTTCTGCATCATGTCGGAAAGCACTTCGGCCGTTCCGCTGACGTCGGTCTTGAGGATGATGTTGAGCTCCTTGACCTCGCCTTCCTTCAACTGCTCATGGAACTGTTCCAGCGTCATGCGGCCGCTCTTGGACATGGCGACGTCGCGCGCCTTGGCTTCGCGATAGATGACGATCTGTTTGGCCTTGGCAGTATCGGTGACCACCTGGAACATATCGCCGACCTCGGGTAGCGAATCCAGACCCAGCACTTCCACCGGCATGGACGGTTCGGCTTCGCGGATGGGTCCGCCGCGATCGTCGAACATGGCACGGACTTTTCCGAACACCGAGCCGCAGATGAAGTAGTCGCCAACGCGCAGCGTTCCGTTGCGCACCAGCACGGTGGCTACCGGTCCGCGCCCGCGGTCAAGATTGGCTTCGAGCACATTACCGACGGCCGGACGATCCGGGTTGGCCTTCAGATCCAGCATGTCGGCCACCAGCAGGATCATTTCGAGCAGAAGGTCGAGACCGGTTTGGGTCTTGGCGGAGACCGGCACCATGACTACGTCGCCGCCCCAATCCTCGGCCAGCAATCCGCGATCGGCCAGCTGCTGCTTGACGCGCTCCGGCTGGGCATCGGGTTTATCTACTTTGTTGATGGCGACGATGATGGGCGCGCCGGCTGCCCTGGCGTGATCGATGGCTTCCAGCGTCTGCGGCATCACGCCATCGTCGGCGGCCACCACCAGGATGACCATATCGGTGACCTTGGCGCCGCGAGCGCGCATGCGCGTGAACGCTTCATGGCCGGGCGTGTCGATGAATACGATCTTGCGGCCGTTCTTCTCGACGTAATAAGCGCCGATGTGCTGCGTAATACCGCCGGCCTCGCGGTCGGCGACGTGCGCGGAACGGATGGCATCCAGCAGCGACGTCTTGCCGTGATCGACATGGCCCATGATGGTGACCACGGGCGCGCGCCGCACTTTATCGGTTGTTACCTCAGCTTCCGTGATCTCCTGGGTGCTCTCTTCTTCATAGCTGATCTTGTTGGTGGAAGCGCCAAATTCGCGCGCCAGGTCCTCGGCCATCTTGACGTCCAGGTTCTGGTTGATGGTGGCGAAAATCTTCTTCTCCACCAGCTTCTTGATCACCAGATTGGCTTTGATGCCGAGTTTTTCGGAAAGTTCCTTGACCGTGACGCCTTCGGAAATTGTGATTTCGCGATCGATGGGCGGCGGCGCGGCAGCTTGCTCGCGGCGCGACATCCGCATTCCCAGCCGACCCTCTTCCTGTTCCTGATCGCGATGCCGGTCGCGGCTGACGGGCTTGCCTTGATGACGTCGCTGCTGTTCGGTTGGGATCGGTGTCGCGGGCTCGGCGCGCAACGGCGACGTCGGATGCAAAGTGCGCGGCCGGCGAAAGGCCCCTGGCGCGGCACTGCTTCCGGGCTGGCTGCCGCCTACTCCGGGCCCACGCATGACGGGCTGGCCGGGACGAATGGGACCGCGGTAAATGGGCTGTCCGGGCACCAGTGTGGAACTACGCGTCGGCAATCCTGGCCGCGGAGGCGCTTGTACTTGACCGGGAGCCGGGCGGGTCTGCTGTAGTCTCGCCACCATGTCGGGACGCGGCGGAACCACCGGACGCGCGGCGGGTTGACCGGCCAGGCTCGGGCGCGGTTGAGGCCGCAACGGCGTTCCAGGAGTCGGCATTGCACCCGGGGGTGCTGCAGCTGGAATTGGCATAGAAGGCGCGGCCGCTTCGATGGTCGTGGCACTGCTGGGAGGCGGAGCGGTCCTTGCCGCTGGAGCTGGAATCGGGATGGACGCAGGCTGCATCGGCGAAGCGTGGCTGGCCGGCGGTATGGGCTGTCGCGGTCCAGACAGGATTTGACCTGGACGCGGCGACGGAACGGGACGCGCCGGAATAGGACCCGTGCGCAACGGGGGATGCAGCGGCGCCGTGCCACCAGCGGACAAGGGCGGCCTCAAGGGCGCAGGCTTGCTGCGAAGCGGTTCTTCAACGGTAGAAACGGTGGCCTCCTGAGAAGCGGTGGTGACGGGTGGTTCGATACCGCTGGGAATGCTGGGGCCAACGGGCTTAGCTGCGGTTGGAGGATGCTCGGCCACGCGCTCAGGCCGCGAGTGCTCCTCCATCTCTTCAGGTTCGGCAACCGCTACGGAACTTTCGGATTCCCGGCGCGCCGCGTCGCCTCCCCCGCCTTGCAAGCGTTCCCGGATAATCAACGCGACGGGTTCGTCAATGGAGCTGGAATGGGTTTTCTTCTCAGAGACACCGAGCTCAGGCAACATGTCGATAATGGCGTGGGATGGAACTTCGAGTTGCCGTGCCAGCTCGTTGATGCGAATTTTCGTCATAGATAACTGCACCACTAAGTAAATGCGGTGCCTAGCCGACTTCCTCCGAGTTCTCTATAGTATCAAATTCCTTTTTCTCTTCGGCCGAGTTTCCGGCGGCAACAGGAGCGGTTTCCTCTGTTTCGGGAAGGCCTTCGGCGGCCTCGGGCGCGGTCTCAACCGAGCGCTTCTTCCGGGGATTCGGCCGGGGATTCGGCCGGGATTCGGCCGGGGTCTCCACGACTTCCTCGGCAACCGCCGCTTCAGCGCCGGGTTCAAACTGCGCGTAGTAGGCGTTCACCGCTACCAGAATCTTCTCGACAATAGTGGGACCAATTCCGGGGATCGCTTCCAGTTCCTCGGGCGTCATGGAGCCGAGCTTTTCCACGGTGCCGACGCTCGATTCGATGAGCGTCTCGACGATCGTCTCGGCCAAGCCGAGGTCGATCAGAACCGATACCGGGGCACCCGCCGGAACCAGAGCGGCCATGGCCGTCTCCACTTCCTGACGCTTCTCTTCCTCGCTCTTGATGTCGATTTTCCAACCTAGCAACTTGGCCGCCAGACGGACGTTCTGCCCCTTCTTGCCGATGGCGAGCGAAAGCTGGGTATCGTCGACAATCACTTCCATGTGCTTGTCCACCGGATCGATGATGGAAACGCGCGTGATTTTTGCCGGACTCAGCGCGTGCGTCGCAAAAACCACCGGATCGTCTGAGAATTCGATAATGTCGATCTTCTCGCCCCGCAGCTCGCGGATGATGGATTGGACGCGCATACCCTTCATGCCCACGCAGGCGCCCACGCTGTCCACATCGCGGTCCCGGCTGGACACGGCGATCTTGGTCCGCTCGCCGGCTTCCCGGGCGCAGCCCTTGATCACCACCGTGTTGTCATAAATCTCGGGCACTTCCTGCTCGAACAGGCGCATCACCAGCTCCGGCGCGGCCCGCGACACGATCACTCCGGCATTCTTGCCGGCTTTTTCCACGCTTCGGATGACGCACCGCGCGCGGTCCCCGACACTGAAGTTCTCGAGTTTGCTTTGCTCCTTCTTGAGCAGACGCGCCTCGGTTTTGCCCAGGTCCACCATCAGGTCCTGACCCTCGATGCGCTTAACCATGCAATTGACCAGCTCGCCCACGCGGCCCGAGTATTCCGAAAAGATGGTCTCCCGCTCAGCTTCCCGAACCTTTTGCAGAATTACCTGCTTGGCGGTTTGGGCGGAGATGCGCCCCAGGGCCTCGGTGGGCTTCGGGAAATGAACTTCGGATTCCAGTTGAGCCGTGGGATCCATGCGCTGCGCGTCGTCCAGCGAAATTTCCTTGTCCGGGTCCTGGACGGCTTCCACCACCTTCTTCACGCCGTAGATTTCGAGCGCACCGGTGGCATCGTTGAACGCCGCGACCAGATCCTCGGCCGTGCGGAAGTGCTTGCGGGCCGCCACCAGCATGGCGTCCTTCACCGCGTCGATGACGATCTGCGGGTCGATGCCCTTCTCCTTGCTCAAAATCTCAATGGACTGATAGATGCTAGCCACTGTTTCCTCTTCTCAAACTGTCTGGGAGTGAATTACCAGTCAAACTTCAGGTTGGCTTTTTCGATCTGGGCGAGCGGAAAATGGATGACTCTTCCGGTGCCTGGCTCTAATGCGATAATCCCCTGCGAAATACCGGCCAGCTTGCCTACCCAGCTACGCTGATTCTCCACCGGCTCCCGCAGCACGACTTTTGCTTTCTGGCCCACGAATCTCTCGAAATCCTTCGCTCTGGACAACTTACGCTCCAGGCCAGGCGAGCTGACCTCCAGCGTGTAACTGTCCCCAGGTATGACGTCCTCAATGTCCAAAATAGTTCCTACCTGCTGCGAAATAAACTCGCAATCGGCGTGCGTGACGCCCTGCTCGCGGTCGATACCGGGAGGGGTGTGATCAATACCGGAAGGGCACGATCAATAAAGATGCGCAGCAATCGGCCCCGACCCGCGCCCAAGAGCTGAACCTCGACAATCTCAATGCCTTCCGGCTCTCCGACTCGCTCAGCGATTTCCGCGATCTTTGCGACGATCTCGTCCTTGGCGATGACAGACATTTCCTTAGTGCAATAAAAAAGTGGGCTTTCGCCCACTGGACACTTGCGACAATTCCATTATACACGCATAGGATGCTGGGGAGCTATTGTTGGATTCAAGCTCTCGTGAGGACTAAGTGGGGCGGACCTCCTGGTCCGCGGGCGACCCCCCGGTCGCCCATCCCGCACTCGACCATCGATACCCGCTGGCTTCCCGCACTAACCCCGCCCGTACCGAATTGCTCTCAATGTAGTTCCGGATGCTCTCGAATTCCCGCTCACCCCTAACCAAGTGGTCATAATTCTCCTCCTGCCAAAAAGGACTTCCGGTCAACGACAACATTTGGTTTGCGCGTTTAGCGGTGATACCTTTGAGCGATTTCGTTAGTTTGGATAACGCGACGGCTAGAGTAGCCAGCAAATGAACGTGATTCGGCATCACGACGAAGGAATGGAGCAAATAGTGCCCGAGGACATCGGCATTGTAGTGAACGCCTCAATGATCATGTCTGCGATAACGGGTTGGCGCAGGTAGAACGCTCCACCCCGGGCGTGGTCCAACAATCGATCGATGGCGGCGAATGCCTGTCCTGAATTGAGCGCGGCCGTCGGGAAAGCTCGATGCGGCGGTAGACTGTCATGCAAACGCCACGTCAGGAAAACGGACCGCCCTGCCTCAGAGACGTGCGGAAGTCGACGCCGGTAGAACGTCACGCCAGAATGGTTCCCACAGCAGCGCGAAATTCTCACCACGCCGACGAGGGCGTCGGCTGCGGACCAGGGGTCCGCCCCACTACGGCAATAGCTCCGCGGTGAGCATGGCGCCGCCCATCTCGGGCATCACCGTCGATATCTTCACCGGCGTACGGCGTATCTTTAGCGATCCAGACCGTGGATTTGTCCGGACCGCCATCGGCCGAGGAAAGCTCCACTTTGAATGCGTCGAACGTACCGGCGGGCACCGTGACGCTCTCCGATCCGGCCACCTGAAGTTGCATCAGCTTGACCCTTTGCTTCTGCAAGTCGAAATTGCGGAACGCGGTGGTGTAGCCGTCCGCGAGCGGAAGGCATCCGATCACGAAATTGGCGCCGGCGCCATCGGCGAAGATTGTGCCGTCCAGATCCGCGGAGACCGGGTTGCTCGCCACCGCCCTCCACGGTCCGCTTCTCTCACGGTAAGGCTGGTCTTCTCCAGAGTTGTGGTGTCGAGCATCGCGCCCATGGGCGTCTCGATGTTCTCCACCACCGTCCAAACGCCTCGCCGTCCTGAATGGTGATTGAAAGCTTGAGCGCCATCTGCTGGCCGCCCATCGAAATCCTGGCGTCGTACTTGTAAGCGCCGGCTTTCAGATTCCGCGGTCACTTTGGGAACGCCGACGGTGGAAGGATCCACCTTTTTCGAAATCACCACTGTCTTCGGATCCACCGTGATTTCCTGCAGCCGCGCCGCCGCTTCGGGCGATCCCGCCTTCCTGATAACGTCCTGCAGCTGCACTGCCAGGAATTTCTCCACCGCCATGAACATCGCAAGATTGTTGACCGGGCGCGCAAAGCCGTGGCCTTCGTCGGGCGCGCATAGGTATTCGACGGGAAATCCGCGATCGCGCAGCGCAATCACAATCTGCTCGGCCTCGCTGCGATGCACGCGCGGGTCGTTGGCGCCCTGCACCACCATCAGCGGCGTCTTGATCTTGGCGGCAGAATAGAGCGGCGACCGCTCCTCCATCCATTGCTTGCCGACAGGCGTTTGCGGATCGGCCATGCGCGCGTACATGATTTTGCGTCCGGCTTCCCAGTAGGGCGGAATCGCCTCGAGCAGCGTGATCAGATTCGAAGGGCCGACAATATCCACGCGCCGCGCGATACAGATCGGGCGTGAAGGCGACACCGGCGAGGGTCGCGTAGCCGCCATAGGAGCCGCCCAGAATCCCGATACGCTTGGGATCGGCGATGCCCTGCGCTGTGAGATATTTCACGCCCCAGGTGAGATCATCCTGCATCTTCGCGCCCCACTCGCCGTTGCCCGCGTTCAGGAATTTCTTGCCGTAGCCCGTGGAGCCGCGAAAATTGGGCATGAGAACGGCGTAGCCGCGATTGGCGAAGAACTGCGCCAACGGATTGTAGCCCCATCTCATCGCGCACCCAGGGTCCGCCGTGGGAACAAGCAGCAGCGGCAAGCCCTTCGGCTTCGAGCCCTTTCGGCAGGGTCAAATAGGCGGGGATTTCCAGGCCATCGGACGATGTGTAGCTGCACCGCCTGCATCGGCGAGAGCGATTCGCGCGGCAATTTCTCGCGGACTTTGTACTGAAACGCGAGGGCGCGGCCGTCGCGGTTGAACAGATACGTCTCGCCCGGCTCGACGTCGCCATTCGCGATGATCAGCCACTGCCGCTCATCCGAGGTGCTCGAGACGACCGAAATCTCGCGGCCTGGAAGCTTGTTCTCCAGCCATCGATAATCCGCTTCAAAGGCTTGGTCCTTGAAATAATGGCGGTCGCGATCGTCCGAGTAAAGCGTCGCCACCAGTTCGTCGGTGTCTTCGGAGAACCACGCCGATCCCAAGTCAACGTGCCGCAGCGGATCGGATTCCACGGTTTCCAACTCGCCCGTCGCGGGATCCAGCAGCGCGAGCGTCGTGAGATCCAGCTCGCCCTTGTTGGTCTGAATATAAACACGCTGCGCGTCCCGGTGAAATTGCACCGGATCGCAACTCTCAAAGACATTGCAGGTGTAGATCGGCGTGAAACCGCCGGCATCCACGCGCAGAATTTCCTGATCGCCCGAGTCCTGCACCCGTTGAGCCAGGCGCAGATTGCCTTTCAGATCGAAGATCCAGGCGGCAATTCGGTCGGTGTTCGGGCGAATGAGCGTGCGCTCGCCGGTGGAGATACTGAGCTTGTAGAGATCGTGCCAGCTCTGGTCGCGATCGTTGAGGCCGATATAGACCACGTCCGGATCGCTCTTGGGCGCGCTGAACAACATCACCCGCACGCCTTTCAGATTGGTGAGATCGCGCGAAGGCGGAGCGTCACTCTGCTGCGGCCGCAGCGGCGCCCGGATCAACCGCATAGACATTGAAGTTCTCGTCGCCGGCGTTGTCTTTCACGTAGACGATGTACTTGCTGTCCCGGGTCCAGAGGAATCCTGCAACAGGCCGGGCAGTCTCGGTGGTCATGAGACGCGCGGAGCTGAATGGATCGGCGATCTGCTTGACCCAGATGTTGCGCGTTTCCTTCCAAGGCTTCAGAAACGCGATGTATTTGCCGTCGGGCGAGAGTTGGGCGCCCGAAATTTCGGGATCGCCGAAAAGAAGTTCGCGGTCAATGATGGGCGGAGAGCACTGGTGGAACTGGCATTCGTTCTCCCAAGTTATCGGATTTCGTCGTATCGAGCCAGCGTCACGCCCGATTCCTGGACAGCCGCGCGCACCTCGGCGCTGGTCAGCGCGTCCAATTCCCGCCGGCGGCTCTCCTTGAGCCGCGTGCGAGCCGCTTGTAATTCCTGCGTGCAGAAGCCGGGATGGCACATGAATTCAGTAACACCCTCGGGCAGTTGGCGAATCAGCCGCGCGAGTTCCGGCCGCGTCATAATGCCCCGTGATTTGGAAACCGGCAAAGTGATCGGTGGTGCGGCAGCCGTGGCGCGTGAGAACGCGATGAAATCGGGCGCGCGCGAAGCCCAAGCCATTGCTGAGTACGCGCCTGTGCCACGGCACGGTTCCGGCATGCACTGTTGCAGCGGGCAGGTCGAAAGGGCGGCGCACCCAGGGAATCTGAAACTCCGACGCGATGCGCGCCACCGCGTCCAGCACCGGCGGAAGCAAGTGCGTGTGCTTGTGTGTATCCAGATGGCTCGGCTGGAGGCCGGCTTTCCGCACCTTGCGCACCTGCGCGGACAGTTCGTCGTATATGCGAATGCGGCCGCGTGGCGATCTCGGCCGCAAGCCGCGCCACCGTCGCTGGAAAGCCATCCGCGCCTACCAAAACCAGATGGACGCCCACGTCCAGCCCCGGATTTTGCGCGCCAGCTCTACCGCGTGATCGAACGCCGCGCCGGTTGCCATCAGCGTGGTCGCGGTGAGGATGCCTTGCCGATGCGCGTGAATGATACCTTCGTTGACGTCGCGCGTATAGCCGAAGTCGTCCGCGTTAGGGATCAGGTATTTCAAAGCCGCTGTTCTAGAATAGCCCCAGCTTGATGCGCAGAAACTTCTTCGGGTTCGCGCGGAAATCCTTCATCAGCAGATGCATCTCACGCGTGGCGCCGTTGAGGTTGTCATACAGTTGCTGGTTCACCAGCAATTGACCGATGGTACCCTGACCGGAGGCGACCTTGTCGATAATCGAATCGAGCTTGGTCACGGTGGCCTTCAACTGATTGCTCAGATCCTCGCTCTTCAGCAATTGGCCGGCAGTGCCTTTGCCCGCGTTCAAATCGTCCACCAACTTGTGAACGCCCGCGATGGTCTTTTGTGTTTCATCGTAGATCGCCGGATCCTTGAGGAACTTGCCCGCGGTCCCTTGTCCAGCCTGCAACTGTTGCAGCATGTCGTCCAGACGCGTTCAGCGACCCCTGAACCTGGTTGTACAGATCGGGACTGTAAATCAGTTTGCCGAACGTACCCTTGTCACTGTTCAAGGCGTCCGACAATCTGTTTCACCTGACCCAGGATCTGCCAACAGGTTGTTGTAGAGCGTTTCATCCACCAGCAACTTGCCGATGCTGCCCTTTCCCGATTCCACGACGCCGACCACCCGGTCCACGCGCTGAATGGTGTCCTGAACCGAATTCATAACGCTCAAGCCCTGCTGCATTAGATCCTCGAACTCGCCAGTGCTGAGGCTTTGAATCTCGGCCCCTGCGCTGATCGAGCGTGGTCGCCTTGCCGGTCTTGATGTTGATGTACTTGGTACCCAGCACGTTGGCCGCGCTGATGGAAGCCACCGAATCGGTGGGGATGTCCTTGAGCTCATGCTCCGGTATCGCCATTTCGATACGCACCAACCGCTTCGGATCTTTTAGTCCGGAGAGCCGGATCTGCTTGACCTTGCCGATTGGAATGCCGTCCAGATTCACCGGCGCGGCCAGTCGTCAGAGCGGCGGCGTCGGCCATGTAGGTGTAAACCGTGGCGTTCGATTCGAAGGGATTGGTGTCGCCGGTGATCAGGAAAATGAGCACGGCCAAAATGGCCATCGCGAACAGCGCGAGAATCCCCACTTTGAGTCGCGCCCAGGAGGCCTGTTTCTGAACTGGCATATTTATCAGTGCTTGGGCACAAACTCCTGGACGTAGGCGTCGTGGTACGCCTCCAGTTCGTGCTGGGTGCCCTCGAAGACCACCCGCCCCTCCTTCATCACCATAAAGACGGTGTGCGTCGGATCGGAACCGTGTCCCGCCGCTCCTCCGTTACCGGCGGCGCTACCAGAGGCCGACTCCAAATGTCCGCTGCTGCGATTGTAGCGAAAGTTGGCCATGAGTTGCCCGTCCTGGTAACGCTGGGTGACGATGAGGTTGGCGATGTCCTGTGAGTCACGCTCCTTGGCGATCAACGCCATGATGGTGGTGGCGGTGATGGGATCCAGGCCCGCCGTGGGCGAATCGTACAACACCAGCGGCGGTTCGCTGACCACGGCGCGGGCGATGCCGACCCGGCGCCGCATTCCGCCGGACAATTCGGCGGGGAACTGGTCCATCGTTTGCTCGAGTTCGACAAATCGCAGCGCTTCCCGAACCTTGGTCTCCACCTGGTCCAAGGGCACGCTTTGAGTGTGGCCATTGAGCAAGGGATAGGCGACGTTTTCCGCGATCGTGATGGAGTCGAACAGGCCGCCCTCCTGGAACAGGACTCCCACCTTGCTTCGAATGTCGAACAGTTGGTTCTCTTTCAAGCCCGTAATTTCCTCTCCGAACAAGTAGATTCGGCCCGAGTCCGGCCGGATCAGGCCGATCGCGGCTTTGAGAAGCGTGGTCTTACCGCTGCCGGCCGCGCCCAGGATGACGCGCGTCTCGCCGGGGCCCATCTCAAACGAAACCGAATCCAGCGCCACGGTTTCATCGAAGTGTAAGCTGACGGCCTCGAACCGAAGCAGGCTTTCGGTCACGGCGGGAGTGGACGCGGCGCTGGTCATTTCATCAATTGTGTTCATCAGCTCAAATTGACGAAAATGCGCGTCAGCATCGAGGTAACCACGAACACCCAGATGGAGGAGACCACTACGGCTTTGGTGGTGGCCAGACCAACGCCCTGCGTCCCACCCGAGGTGCGCAGCCCGTAGAAACAGCCGACCAGTGAAATGATAAACGCGAAGACGAATGGCTTGAGCAAACCTTGTACGACGTCGTTGTATGCCAGCGCCTGGTAAGCGGCGGTCCAATATTGCGAAGCTCGTGAGTCCGATGGAGTAATAGGCGATTACGAACCCACCCAGAAGCCCGACAAAATCGGCCACGATGGCCAGCAAGGGCAGCATGACGGCAGTGGCGATCATGCGGGGCGTCACCAGTTTCTGAATCGGATCGGTTCCCAGCGCGCGCATGGCGTCGATCTGCTCGGTCACCTTCATGGAACCGAGTTCGCTCGCGATTCCAGAGGCGTTGCGGCCCGCCACCAGAAGCGCCGTCAGCACCGGCCCGAGTTCGCGAACCAGCGTGATGGCGACGATCTGGCCCACTTGCCCGGTGGCGCCATACTGGGCGAGCGCGCGCGACATCTGCATGGTGATGACCACGCCGCTGAAAAACCCCGTCAGGATGACAATCCACAGACTTCCGACGCCGATCGCGTCCATTTGAATGAAGATGTCGTCGACGTAATGCGGCCCGCGGAAAAGATTGAGGAGCGCCCGTCCGGCGAGAATGTAGAAATCCTGGAGCGCGGCGATCGGCGGCTTCAGGAAATCGAGCAAGGCCCTCCATTCCCAGATGCTACCATGCCGCGGAATTCGTTACAGCCGAACGACTTTCGGCGATGGATGGTTCTTGAGCGCGTTGCGTGTATCAACCACCAGCTTGGCGCGCTCCAGGATGGCGGGGTAATCGAAACCCGCGTGATCGGTTATTATCACCACGCAGTCGGCTTCCGCGGAAAGCGCAAGCGCATCCTGCGCCGTTAATTGATGACCATCCAACTGTAACTCGGGAACGAACGGATCGCTGTAAGTTATGCGAGCGCCGCGCCGCTCCAGCAGCAAAATAATATCCAGAGCGGGTGATTCGCGCACGTCCCCGATATTGCGCTTGTAAGCCGCGCCTAAGATGTGGACGTGCGAGCCTCTGAGCGGCTTGGAGTAATCGTTCAGCGCGTTCTGAATCTTGTCCACCACGAAGTGCGGCATCTGCCCGTTGATGTAGCCGGCGAGCTCGATAAAACGCGCCTCGATGCCGGCCTGCTTGGTCTTCCACGAAAGGTAGAACGGATCGATCGGGATGCAGTGGCCGCCCAAGCCAGGTCCCGGATAAAACGGCATGAATCCGAATGGCTTGGTGGCCGCGGCATCGATCACCTCCCAGACGTTGATGCCCATGCGGTCGCACATCAACGCCATTTCGTTCACCAGGCCGATGTTGATCATGCGGAAAGTATTCTCCAGCAGCTTCACCATCTCCGCGACGCTGGTGGAGCTGACCGGCACTACCGTCTCCAGGGCTTGGGAGTAAAATAGCGTGCCCAATTTCGTGCACTGCGGGCGTGATGCCGCCCACTACTTTGGGAATATTGGCGGTCTGAAACTGCGCGTTTCCGGGATCCACGCGCTCCGGCGAGAAGCACAGAAAGAATTGTTCACCCACCTTTAAGCCGGGACGTTCCAGCATCGGCAGGACTAACTCATCGGTGGTTCCCGGATAAGTGGTCGACTCCAGAATTACTAACTTGCCGGGACCGAAATACTTCGCGATGGCCTGACAAGCGGACACGATATAACTCATGTCCGGATCCTTGGTTTTGCGCAAAGGCGTCGGCACCGCGATGTTGATGGTGTCCAGTTCGGAGATGACCGAGAAGTCGGTCGTGGCGTGAAACTTCTTGGACCCCACCAAAGACTCCAAAACATCCGGCGCTACGTCCTGCACATAGGACTCGCCGCGATTCAACTGCGCCACTTTCGACGGCTCGATATCGATTCCCGTGACCGGGAATCCCGCCTTGGCGAATTCCATCGCCAACGGCAAGCCAACATAACCAAGACCGATGATGCCGACGCGAGCGGTGCGGCTTTTGATCTTCTCTTCCAGAGTCTGTGCTGCGGAAGCTGCGGAGGACTGCATTGTTTTGCTTCTACTGTAACCCGCTCGCGCGCCGGGCGCACCATTCCGCCGGCGGTGCCATACTGCGAGATTTACCGTTGAAAACCGAAAATCCAGTTAGCATTGCGGTACTCGGCCTGGGTTATGTCGGGTGCGTGACGGCTGCCTGTTTAGCGAGCCTGGGACATCGCGTTTTTGGGGTCGACCGGGACGAACATAAGGTTCAACGAAGTTCGAAACGGCCGCGCGCCCTTTTATGAACCGGGGCTGGAAGAACTGGTTCGAGAGAATATCGCCGCGGGGAGGCTGTCAGCTTCCACCTACGCCGATGCAATCGCCGAAGCGGACATCGCGCTGGTTTGCGTGGGAACGCCATCCGAGAAGAATGGCAACCTGAGTCTCGACCAATTGCGCCGGGCGGTGGGCGAGATCGCCGCCGAGGTTGCGGGCCGGGTCCAACCCAGCGCCAATCCGCTGGTTGTCGCTATCCGAAGCACCGTTTTTCCTGGCACCTGCGAGGACGTGGTGCTGCCGGCCTTCTCCGATTGCCCGGCTGTGAGCGTCGTGTCTCATCCGGAGTTTCTGAGGGAAGGCTCGGCGGTGCGGGATTTCTTTGAGCCGTCGCTAGTGGTGATCGGCGGCGCGGACCGCTCGGCGGTGGAGCGCGTGGCGGACTTGTATCGGCCGCTCGGAGTTAAAGCCGAGCCTGGTGTCTCTCGGAACCGCGGAGATGATCAAGTATGCTTCCAACGCCTTCCACGCGGTGAAAATTTCCTTCGCCAACGAGATCGGCGCCTTGTGCGAGCAGGTGGGCGTGGATGGCCACGAAGTGATGGCCACGCTGTGCGAAGACGTGAAGCTGAACATTTCCTCTGCGTATCTGAAACCCGGATTCGCCTTTGGCGGCTCTTGTTTGCCGAAGGACCTGCGCGCACTGGTCTATCGCGCGGCCCATCTGGATTTGAAATTGCCACTGCTGGAAGCGGCTATGCCGAGCAACGAGCAGCATCTCAGGCGCGCCGATCGAGGCGGTCCTCGATTTGCCGGCGCAACGGATCGGCGTCATTGGGCTGGCATTCAAGGAAGACACCGACGATCTTCGCGAAAGCCCGGTGGTGACGCTTGCTGGAACACCTGATCGGCAAGGGGCGTGAGGTCAAGAGTGTTCGACCCGCGCATCCGCCTGGAGTGCCATCTACGGGTCCAACCGCAATTTCATTCTCGAGACCATTCCACACATCGGCCGGCTGCTCACCGGCAGCCTGGACCAGATGCTGGCCTGGGCGGACCACCTGGTGCTGGCGCAAAAACAGACCGCCCCGGCCATGCAGCAAATTCAAGCCAGTGGGATTCCCGTACTTGGCTTGGTGAACGGCTCGCTCAAATCGACGCTCCCGCGCGAACGCCGTGCTGCGGGCCGGAAACTGGCTGAGAAGTTTTGCCTCCGTGAGCAACGCCCTGAAGTACAGGGAATGCTTCGGTTCTTTCGGCATATGTTCCGGGCCGCGCCGCCGCGCTGCTGGCTTCGGAATTCATTCTGATCTATTTGTGCTACGTGGCCGCGACCTTTGCGTTCCTGCGTCTTGACGCCCAGGTCTTTCTCATCGACGACAACGGCTGGCTGCGCATCTTGATCGTGCGCTATCTGCCTGATCCTGGGAATCTACTTCCACGATCTGTACAGTAACTTTCGGGTCCGCCTCAGAGACCTGATCCAACACGCCGGCGTGGTGGCGGGAGCGGCGTTCCTGGCCGAAGCGCTGCTCAGCTATTTGAAGCTAGCCGCAACTGGTGCTGCCGGCGCGCCCGATGATTGCGGGAAGCGGCTTGACAATCGCTTGCCCTGATCGGGTGGCGCATCTTTTCAGTCGGCGTGCTCCTCAAGATGATGCCGTCGGAGCGGGTCATCTTCGTCGGGAATTCAGCCATCGTGCGGGAGATCGTCGCCCAGCTTGAAGGGCATCCCGAGAAAGGGCTCACGCCTCTGGGATTCGTGGATGATTCGAACTCGCCCTGGGGAACCTGCGCCTCGGTCGCGCTCTCCGACCTTCGCGAAGTGGTGGACCGGCTTCGCCCGGACCGCATCGTCGTCGGACTCACCGAGCGCCGCTCCAGCTTGCCCGTGGCGCGGCTCCTGGAGATGCGCCTTTCCGGCATCCGCATCGAGGACGCACTCAGCACCTATGAAGCGGCCTTCGAGCGGATCTCGACGCGTGAGCTACGCCCCTCGCAGTTGATTTTTTCATCCACCGAATTGGGCCCCAATCAGCATCGCGTCGCGGCTGCAATCGGTTTATTCCATGGCGGCCGCGGCGCTTGCCACCCTGATTGCCGCGCCTGTCATGCTATGCGTAGCCATCCTGGTCAAGCTGACTTCACCCGGCCCGGCGCTGTTCCGCCAGCAGCGCGTCGGAAAGAACGACCGCCTATTCACGCTCTACAAATTCCGCTCCATGGTGGCAGACGCGGAGTCGCGCAGCGGACCCGTATGGGCCCAGCGCAACGACCCGCGCATCACGCCCGTGGGACGCTGGCTGCGCCGCTTCCGTTTGGATGAGCTGCCCCAGTTGTTCAACGTTCTGAAGGGAGACATGTCGATGGTGGGCCCGCGGCCGGAGCGCCCCGAGTTCGTCGTCGAGCTTGAAAAACGCATTCCCTACTACCGCCATCGCCACTGCATCAAGCCCGGCATCACCGGATGGGCGCAGATCAATCACAAGTACGGCGACACCCTCGAGGACACCATCGTGAAGCTCGAGTACGACCTGTACTACATCAAGAATCTCGCACCCGCGCTGGACGCCGTTATCATGTTTCGCACCGCGAAAGTGATGCTGCTGTCGCGGGGCGCGCAATAAGGACCCAAATATGAAGACTAAACTAGTAAAAGTCAACCGCGCTTCGGCCGGGCTCGCTCGTGTTCCCGCCGGAACAATAGAACGCCGCATCCATTTCATGCAGAGCCAAAGGGTCATGGTGGATTCCGACCTCGCGAAGCTGTACCACGTATCCACCAAAGCCTTCAATCAAGCAGTGAAGCGCAACCAGGCTCGTTTTCCAAAAGACTTTATGTTCCAGCTCACCCCCCAGGAAGCCAAAGCTTTAAGGTCACAATCTGTGACCTTAGAACCAGACGAAAAGGGGCGCGGCAGCCATGCCAAATACGCCCCCCATGTTTTCACGGAGCACGGCATAGCAATGCTCTCCTCGATTCTGCGGAGTAAACGCGCCGTCCAGATGAACATCCAGATCATCCGCGCGTTCATTCGCATCCGCGAGATAACGGCCACCATAAAGATCTGGCCGACCGTGTAGACAAGCTGGAGGACGACCAGCAACGTCATGTCTCGGTGATCAAAATGCTGGCTGAAGAGATAGACCAGATGAAGAATCCGCCGGCATCACCCAAACGCAGCAGGATCGGCTTTCGAACGGAAAACTGAGATCAGTCGTGCAGAATCGGCAGTCAACGCCGGCTCGCTCGTTCCGCCCAAATCCAGGTAGCGCGGGTCGAGCAGGCGTTCGGGCTGCAGGTTCCCCATCGCCGAGAGCAGCGTCTCTTTTAGGTGCGGATAGTCCTTCTCGATTTCACTGAAGAGCCCCCGGATGGACTTGCGCACAGTGCCTGTCCGCAACGAGCAGCCGCACGGAGCAATTGGCGCGCCCAGCGATTCGGCGTACCGGCTAGTAACGTCCTCCGTCACGAAAACCAGCGGACGGATGAGACGAAAATCCTTTTCGCGCGAATAAGTGATGGGCGGCAGCGCGCTCACGCGGCCCGTGAACATGGCGTTGCGCAGGAACGATTCGCAAAAATCGTCCGCCGTGTGCCCGAAGGGCGATCACGTTCGCCCCCAGTCCGCGCGCGATCTGGTAAACGGCCCGGCGCCTAAATCTGCTGCACAGGTCGCAACCGTGATCGGGCTGTTCTTCGAGCAACCTGAGCGATGGATTGTCGGTGTGGTAGGTCCAATCCACGCCGCGCGTCTTCAAGTATTCGCCCAACGGCCCTATGGGCCGCAGAAACTTGCCCTGCTCCACAGTGAATGCGCAGACCGAAAAATGGATGGGCGCCCGTTCCGCCAGCAGCAACAGCGCCTCCAGCATGGTCAGCGAATCCTTGCCGCCCGACAGCGCCACAGCCACCCGGTCGCCATCGCGGATCATCTTGAACCGGCCGACCGCTTCGCCGACTTTACGCAGTAGAACTTTTTCGAGATCCATTATGAAACTGCTGTACTCGAACCGCCGCGGCTCAACCTTCCGCCACGTACTTCCAGCGGCCGGTTTCAAACTCGAGATTGAAATTCTCGCCGAGATAGACGCGCCGCACTTCCGGATCGCGTCCCAAAGCCTCGGGTGTCCCCGCGCGAAAGATTTTGCCGTTGTTGATAATGTAAGCGCGATCGGTGACGGCCAAAGTCTCGCGCACGTTGTGGTCGGTCACCAGTATGCCGATGCCCAGGTTCTTCAAATCAAAAATGATGCGTTGCAACTCCAGCACCTGGATGGGATCGATGCCGGAGAAAGGCTCGTCCAGCAGCAGAAAGCTCGGCTCGATTACCAGCGAACGCGCGATCTCCACGCGCCGCCGTTCCCCGCCCGAAAGAGCGTAGCCTTTGTTGTGCCGCACCGTCTCGAGGCCCAACTGCTCAATCAACCGGTTCATTCGCTCCCGCCGCTCGCGCCCGCTCATCCGCAGCGTCTGCAGAATGGCCATCAGGTTGTCTTCCACCGTAAGCTTGCGAAAAACCGACGCCTCTTGCGGCAGATAGCTTATGCCGCGCCGGGCCCGCTGGTACATCGGCATCCGCGTGATGTCTTCGGTACCCTCGCCGTTGCTAACCTCCACGTTCCCGGAGTCCGGACTGATCAGCCCCACAATGATGTAGAACGACGTCGTCTTGCCCGCTCCATTGGGACCCAGCAAACCGACCACTTCGCCCTGCTTCACCCATAGCGACACGTTGTCGACGACCTTCCGTCCACGGTAGCTCTTCGAGATCTCTTTGGTCTGCAAGGTGCGCATGGGGAGCTTTAATTGGTCTTATTCGGACTTCACTTCGTCTTACGATGCAAAACGCTCTTCACCTGCTGTTGAGGCACTCCGTCCACCAGCAATCTGTCATCCGACGAATACCAGGTCAACTTATCACCTCGCGTGGTTCCGCGCGTGCTATCGATGAGGCGCGGTTGCCCTCCCTCTAGGATAACTTTGTCTTCGTCGACATAGTATTCGGCATGATCTGAGGTGGCGTCGCGCGTGCGATCCGGCATCTTCCTGTGGACCTCCACCTTGCCATCCGCCAGTGCGTGATCGAGCGACGAGTCGTCGCTGTCGTTGCGTAAGTAGGCGTGAACATCCAGCGCTTTAACCGTCATGTCCGGCCGTTCCAACGTGACGCCGCCGCTATAGTGCGCGAGACGCGTGTCATCGTTGTAGTCCAGATCGGCCGCCCTCACGACGGTATAGATGCGCAGGGACGGCTTCGTTACGGCTTGGGCGGGGGGGTCGGCCTTCGGCTTTCCATCCACCGCCTTGGGTTTCCCATCTACAGCCTTGGCTTTTCCATTGGGCGCCGTGCCGTCGGCTTTGGACGTGTCCTGGTCTTTGGTTTTGTCCAGCAACTGGCTGAAGACGTGCCCGTGCGCCTTCAGTAAATTGTTATCGCGATCGATCTCCACGGTCTCCGCTTCCAGCCGGTCCGCGCCTTGCCACAGCACCGCATTGCCTTCGTAACGTACCAGCAGATTATTGTCCGTAGAAACCATTTTGTCGGCGCGCGCGTGCAAAGGCTCGTCTTCCGACAGCATCCCGCCTCCCGAGTTGTCGTCCCTTTTCTTCTCGGGTGTGCGCGTGGACGTGACGTGGCCTTCCGCCGTGAAGTCCCCCGACATTTGATTCATCACGATTTTGTCGGCGTCGGCCGTACCGTTGGCATCCGACATGCGCGCACCACCCAGCAAATTGATAATGTTGTTCGGCTGGTCCAGCAGCGCGCGTTCCGCTTTTGCCTTTCGCTCGCCCGACTCATAACGGAACTCGCCCGATTGATCCAGATGGTCCAGCTTCGACGAGTCGGGCAGGAACGTCGCGACCATGTTCTTGCTCCAAGTCAGTTCCGGAGCGGGATCGGTCTTCGCGTCTTTCTCTTTGGGCCTCTCTGTACGCGTGGTGACGGCGATGGAGCGGAAGCTCTGAAGCGTGTTCTTGGGCCCGTAGGTCATCCAGATGTGATCGCCGTTCATCCAGCGGTGCGGCTGCTCGGGCCGGTTGGGAAGGAACTCGAGGCCGCCTGGCCCCTTCGTCTCCACCGACTCGATCTCCTGCCCGCCCGCGCGCATCTTGGTGAAAATCGTGTCGCTCTTCAGTACCCGCGTCTCGGCCGTATCCACGCCCGGCTTGACCACCGGCTTCGATTCCATCGTGCTGTGGCCTTCCGACACCGCCGCCTTGAGAAGGCTGTCCGACTCGGTGGTTTCGAAATCCATGGTCACCCGATCGGACGCGATGGTGGTCACCGAAGTTTCGCCGGACGCGACTACGTGCGCCTGATCCACGCCTGTGATCTTCTGAATCTGGTTGGAGTCGTTGAAATCCAGCCGTAGCTGATTGGCGGCGAAATCCAGATTGCGCGCCGGACGCCGGTCGGTACCCTTGGCCTGCGTGGTTTCTACAAACTTGATGATGCCCTTTTGTATGGTGACAATGGCGGGCCCGGCGCTCATACTCAGCGTCTCGCGCGTCAGCTTGGACCAGGGCGTGAGAAATATCTTTCCGTCTTTCTCCTTGTAATTGAGCTGATCCGTTTCGATCTTCATCGGGATCGTGGCTGGATCGGTTCCCCGCCAAGTCATGGACACCTGGCTGTGCAGATTGAGCTCGCCCGTGGTGGGATCGTAATCGGCGCCCGTCGCCTGACCGTCGCCCCGGTCAAATTTAAACTTGGCCAAGCGATCCGTATTGGCCTTCCCCGTCTTGCTCTCCACGTGAACGCCGGAGGACTTGATCCCCATCAGCCGCGCAGTCGGCTCCCCGTCCAGCGGCACGTTCAGCGTGATCTCCACCTCGCCTTCGGAGTACAGCATCCCGGAGGCTATGTCGAACTCCGCCTTGGCGCTCTGGATGTGATCGTATTTCTGGCCGTCTTTGCTGTAAATGTCGAGCGTCACGCCGGCTAGTTCGTCCTTGCCGTCCAGCTCTTGCATATCGTCGGCGTGCAACTGGATGACGGTCTTCTGACTCGAGGTGTGCCTGTAACTCCATTCGTGGAAGTTTCCCGACTCCCCGGGCTCCAGTTTCCTGGGTTTGGCCGGCGCACTGGCCGCCAGCAGCTTCAGGCGCTCGTAATAGGTCCACCCCACGCCGGACAGAATCGCAACGAAGCCCAGCAGGATCAGTGGCGCAAAGCGGCGCATGGATACCCTTCCAGCATATCGAGAAGCTTCCGGCGGTGTCCACGCCTCTTAATCGATAAAAATAACTTTCACCTAATCAGCTACTTAGCCTGGTTTGTTGTCACTCGCCGCCGGAGTCTGCTAAGATACGTGAGGCGAGACGTCAACACTCACCCAACGTAAAATTCCAAGCTGAACGTAAGAGGAGGTTCAACAACTATGAACATTCGACCGCTTTATGACCGGATCGTGGTGAAACGGATCGAGGAGCAAGAGACCAAAATCGGTGGTCTGTTTATTCCGGATTCCGCCAAAGAGAAGCCGCAAGAAGGAGAAGTGGTAGCCGTCGGTAAGGGCAAGCGCCTGGAAGACGGGAAGCTGGTTCCACTGGATGTGGAGAAGGGCAACCGCATTCTGTTTGGCAAGTACTCGGGCAGCGAGATCCGCATCGACGGAGAAGAATTCATGATCATGCGCGAGGACGAGGTTCTCGGCGTGCTTGAAGGCGCCCCGAAGAAACCCAGCAAAGTAGCGTAGGCGCAGTTTTTCTAAAAGGAGACATTATCAAATGGCAGCAAAGCAAATTGTTTACAGCGAAAATTCCCGTCAAGCGATCCTGCGCGGCGTCAACCAGCTGGCTGATGCGGTAAAGGTAACGCTTGGCCCACGCGGCCGCAACGTCGTACTCGAGAAAAAGTTCGGCGGCCCAACCATCACCAAGGACGGCGTCACAGTCGCCAAGGAAATCGAGCTCAAGGATCCACTCGAAAACATGGGTGCGCAGATGGTGCGCGAGGTTGCATCGAAGACCTCCGACACAGCCGGCGACGGCACCACCACCGCCACCATTCTCGCCCAGTCCATCTACCGCGAAGGCGTGAAGGCAGTTGCAGCCGGCGCCAATCCGATGGCCCTGAAACGCGGCATCGAAAAGGCCGTCGAAGTGGTAGTCAACGAAGTAAAGAAGTTCTCCAAAGATGTAAAGGACAACGAGACCATCGCTCAGGTCGGTACCATTTCGGCCAATGGCGATGCAGAGATCGGAAACACCATCGCCGAAGCCATGAAGAAGGTCGGCAAGGACGGCGTCATCACGGTGGAAGAGAGCCGGACCATGACCACCGAGCTCCAGACCGTGGACGGCATGCAGTTCGACCGCGGCTATCTCTCGCCCTACTTCATCAGCGATCCGGATCGCATGGAGTGCGTACTCGAGGATCCTTACATCCTGATCCACGAAAAGAAGATCAGCAACATGAAGGACCTGCTGCCGCTGCTCGAGCAGATTGCCCGTTCCGGCAAGCCCCTGCTGGTGATCGCCGAGGAAGTGGAAGGCGAAGCGCTGGCAACGTTGGTTGTGAATAAGCTGCGCGGCACGTTGAATGCGGCCGCGGTGAAGGCTCCCGGCTTTGGCGATCGGCGCAAGGCGATGCTCGAAGACATCGGCGTCCTGACCGGTGGCAAGGCTCTTATGGAAGAGACCGGAATCAAGTTGGAAGGTGTACGCCTGGAAGACCTCGGCCGCGCCAAGCGCGTCACCGTGGACAAGGACAACACCACCATCATCGATGGCGCCGGCAATCAAAAGAGCATCGAAGGCCGCATCAAGCAGTTGCGCGCCCAGATCGATGAAACCACCAGCGACTACGACCGCGAGAAGCTCCAAGAGCGGCTGGCCAAGCTGGCTGGCGGCGTGGCGGTGATCAAGGTTGGCGCGGCCACCGAGACCGAGATGAAGGAGAAGAAGGCTCGCGTCGAGGATGCTCTGCATGCCACGCGTGCGGCGGTCGAGGAAGGCATCGTTCCGGGCGGCGGAGTCGCCTTGTTGCGGGCAGCCAAAGCTTTGGACGGCCTAACCTACCCCGGCGACGAAAAGATCGGCATCGATATCGTGCGGCGCGCTTGTGAAGAGCCCGTGCGGCAGATCGTCGGCAACGCTGGTTACGAAGGCGCGATTGTCATCGAGAAGATCCGCGTCAATACCGATTCTAACTTCGGCTTCAACGCTGCCACCGCGCAGTACGAAGACCTGGTGAAGTCGGGCGTCATCGATCCTACCAAGGTGACCCGCTCGGCTCTCCAGAACGCGTCTTCCATCGCGGCGCTCATGCTGACCACGGAAGCCATGATCGCCGAGATTCCCGAGAAGAAGCCGGCTCCGGCCCCTGGTGGGCACGGCGGTCCGGAGATGGATTACTAGACCGAAGAAGTCAGAATTCAGAAGTCAGAATTCAAAATGTGAAAGTGGCCCGCCTCGCAAGGGGCGGGCTTTTTGTTTTAGACGGTGCCCTCCACTCAGGAGCTAGTCGGATCAAAGCACGCTAGCCCCTCATTCTCAGCCGCTCGAAGCAAACGTTGATCTGAGCAGACGAAGCTTGGTTCGTCACTGGCGGAGTTTTCTTTAAGGATCAAGCAACCCGCTAGCTGAACGGCATCATAAGCGCGCAAGGCATGCCGGTTCACTAAGCTAGTTGCCAAATCGATGAGCGAATCGTTCAATACTTGCTTGATGAATCGCGATTCCAGATGCTGCTCAAATTGAATAAGGAGCCGTTCCGCGATCGGCCCATCAATATCGCCCTCTCGCTGCCGTCGCCGAATCGCAGAATGTATTTCAACACGCGCCAGCGTCAATACAACGAAGCGATGATTGTTGGTACGTGCGGCCAGCCGCAGCAGCCGCTCGGTTCCCGGTTCCTTGACGTAGAGTTTGACGAGGGCGCTAGTCTCCAGATAGTAGAGGGCCAACCGCTAGCGCCTCTCGCGCAAAACCGTCGTTGACAGCTTCTCTCCCCGGATTTCCACTGGCCTGAAATCAGATTCCGAGATCTGCTCACCTAGAATCAGCTGGATTTCCGGAAGGAGCCGATTCAGGCGAATCGCCGTCACAGGAAACTGAGGGGCCTTCGGATTTGGCACCTTGCTCGTCAAAATAAGCCGCCTTTCGATAGCTTCTCGCAAGACACTCTGCCGTGCTGAGTCCGATTGTGCCCATTCAAAGCCGTCACCGGGTAGAGCGACGTCGCGAAACCACTTCAGCGCTATGAATTGGTAGCCAGGCTTGGACTCAGCTCGGCCAAGGGAGTGTACAAGATCATGTATTGGTTCGGAAGCCACGGCGCTACTCTTCGTCGCAGACTGTTCAGCCGACAAATCTCTCCCTTGTTCGGCTGCCATGACATCTGGATTCAACGTCTCCGGTTCGAAGTAAACCCGCACTTCATCACCAAGCTGAGGAGACCAACTCTCCGCCGAGGCGTTCCTGCGCTTCTTCCGATTCTTGCCCTCTTTGTCCGCTTTGTTCACCAGGCACACGCGAACTCGGTAACCCTTTGGGATGAGCGGCTGCAGGAGGGTTTCAAGTGGTTTGTACTCGGGCGATCGCAGCTTCGCGAAGCCCCGTTCAAGGCCGGATTCTACTTCTTCAATCGTCATTACTAGATATCCTTTTTCTTTTATAGATAGATAAACTTCAAGAGCCAGTGGCTCCATTTATATATATACTATAGCTCGGCCGCCGTCAAGCCCGCAGCATTTCCCGTCTACCTCGATCCCGGATACATCGCCCCTGCCAACGCCTTTATATCCCCCGCATCCACGCGAAGAATGAACCCCGACTTAATCGCCGAGTCCAAAGCCTTATCGAATTTTTTCAGGTACTCGGCCCGGCCCCCGGGATAGAGCTTGTCAAGCTTGGCCTGATCGAAGGGTTCGGTGACGCCAAATAGGGCGCCTATGGCTCCCGGGTAATTTCCAAGCCCAGACAGGCGCGCCGTCGGAACGTCCTCCCAAGGCGTGCGGATTCCGCCTGCCGCATCACCGTTGGAGTCCAGCACCAGTTGCGGCGGTGCGCCCGGCTTATCGCCGGCAGCCGTCTTGAGGCGCGGGGCGATAGGCGGCATTTTGCCGTCCTTCACCCAGCGATCCAGATTCCACAGCGCCGTCATTAGCACGTAGTGGTGCTGAGGGGCCGAGTTCGCTGGCTTTGCCAGCTTTGTCCCCCCGATGGTATCGGTTGGCGCGTAGGCCGCCGCCACTTGCGCGACGGGCGCCGAGCCCGAGTCGATAGCGCTAGCGCCAAAAACGTAAGTGTCGACGTGCGCCGCTCCCGCGATTTCCCAGATTCGCAGCCGATTGGTGTCGTCCTGCGCCGCATTCAGAAATCCCGCTAGGACGGCGCTGCCGGTGAGGTCGGTCTCGGTAATCACCGTAATCACCGGAACGCGCAGATCGGCGCGCAGCTTCGCCGCCGCGGGCATGTCGCTTGGTCCTCCCAGCATCGAGGCGCCTTCGATCGACCCGGCGCTGGAGAAGCGTGAGTGGATCAGATATCCGTCATAAACTTTGGCGCTAGGATCGATGGCGTTCACATAGGTGGTGAGAAAGACCGCCGATTGCGAATCACCGGTCGCGAGCACGCGCTTCGCGGCTAACGGACCCAGGACTTTGGCCCCCGCTGCGCCGCGGACAGCCATGCCTGCCTGCGAAAAGATGTCGTAAGCGAAAGCGTCGCCCGGATGGCTGAGCCCGCCATACCGCGCCGGGTCGGCTTTCTTGATGGACAGAGCATTGGGCACCAGGCTCGGGCCGCCCTCGATGCCCACCTTCTGCGCCGAGACGCCGACATAAGCGAAACCGTCTCGAACAATCTCGCGATGCAGGGCGCTCCAGTCCGCCGCGAGGTCGGTACCGGCGCTGACGTTCAGCCATTCCACGACGGCAGTGCCATTGAATTTGCCCGGATCGGTGGGCCGGACCACCACGATGCGGGTCGTGAATGGCGCCGTTGCCGCGTGCTCCACCTGCCAGTTGCCGTCTTCGGTTATCTGGCCAACCCGCTTGTAGGACGTCGCGGTTCCAGAAAGAAAGAATTCCTCGGTGACGTAGCCCAAAGCCGCCAGATCGAACTTGCCCAGGTCGAGCAGCGGCGTGCCAGCAATCGGACCGCTCACCGTTACCTGCGCACCCGCCGTTGCGGTCATCACGAACAGCGCCATCACGAGGCTCGAGGTCGAAACCCATCTGGCCGTTTGCATAGTCCCTCCTAATTCGCCAACTCCGCGCACATCGCCGGAACACTGCGATCGAGGAACCCCAGGCTGTTGTCCATGTTCAACCCGGATAGATCCAGCCGTTTGACCGCATCCGCCGCGCCACCGGCGCAAGCTTTCTTCGTTCGCACGCGCAGTTCGGCGATCGAGTTCCGCCACTTCACCAAATCCGCCTTCTTCGCCACCGGCCCGTGCCCCGGAATCACGATGTCGAAATCGAGCGCCAGCACACGATCCAGCGTCTTGTCCCACTCCACGATGCTGCCCTTGGCGCTGTAATCGATGAACGGCGCGCTGCCGTTCACGAACAAGTCGCCGGTGTGCAGCACGCGCTCGCTCGGAAACAGGATCACCGCGTCGCCATTCGTATGCCCTCTTCCCAGGTGATGCGCGCTCACCTCCTTGCCTCCGATGAACACCTGCGCATCGTCGGCATAGGTGATCTGCGGCAGCCCCGGCTGCTTGCCCGCCACCATATTGGCGCGCGCATTCCTGTGAATCAGAATCTGGGCCGGCGTGTTCATCAGCATGAACGCATTTCCGCCGGTGTGATCGCCATGCTGGTGCGTGTTCAGAATGTACTTGATGGGCTGGTCGCTGATGGCCTTCACCTTCGCCAGGATCTCCGGGCCATCCTGATCGAACTTGTCATCCACCAGCAGGACACCTTCGCTGGTCGGCATCACGGCGACATTTCCGCTGCTGCTCGTCATCAGCACCCACAGGTTGTCGGTGACCTTTTGGACGTTGAGCGGCTGCTTCGGAGGCTGCTGGCCCTGCGACCAAACCAAACACAATCCGGCGAGAGCCACGCCGATTCCACTCAGGCGAATCCAAGTTGATGCTTTGATGGACATATTCAGAACAGTATATCGAAGGGGAAGAAGTCAGAATTCGAGAAGTCAGAATTCAGAATGCAGACACCCGGCCCCCCTCAAAAGGGGCTACGGCTCGAATCTCCTGGATAGTTTTGGACGGGCACGTTCGCTCAGGTCTCGGGAATAACCGCATTCTGAATTCTGACTTCTGAATTCTGACTTCTGAGTTCTGGCTTCCCCGTCGATGACAGCGTCTTGCCCGTCCTTATCCCGGCCCTTTTCATCCACTTCCGCTCTCGCCCGCGCGCCGAACCGAATCCGGCCCACTAAAATCGCTGGCAGAAAGGAGGTGTACCGTGAGCAAAAAGCCTACGGAAGCACCCGAACCTGGTCCCGATCCGGTCGCCCCAGACCCGGCCGCCGATACCGCATCCATCCTGAAACCGATCATGGACGACTTGAAGGGAACGACACAACTACCCACCGCAGACGAAGTCGCGCCACCGCGCGGCCCCCTGCATCCACCCCAGCCCGCCCCGCCCCAGCCCGCCGAACTCGATCAGGACCCCGGCGGCGGCTACAACCCGGACGGTACCTATCCGCAAACCTGACAGCGTCCAAAACTTTGCATGCCTCTCTCCCCCGCTTCCCGAAAATCTGGATCATAATAGAGGACAGCAGGCACTGTATGCCTGTATCAGTAACAAGGATGGTCCCCATGCAGAAGTTAGCCGCACTAGCGGTGGCGGCGGCGTGCTGTTCTTTTCTCTTCGCACAGGAACCGGCGCCCGTCCGTCCCAGAGCTGGAAAGGTCCAGATTTTCAAAGAGGCCGACCTCAAGCCCGGTATGAAGGGCTACGCCTGGACCGTGCTCAAAGGCTCTGATCCGGAGCCGCTGCCGGTGGAGATCCTGGGAATCTACAAGAACCAATGGGGCCCCAAGCAGGACGTGATTCATGGCCAAGCTCGGCGGCAAGGGCCAGCGCATCAACGTGGCTGCCGGCATGAGCGGCAGTCCGGTTTATATCGACGGCAAGCTGGTGGGAGCTATCGCCCTGCGCTTCAGCACGTTCTCGCCCGACGCGCTATGCGGCATCACCCCCATTGAGCTGATGCTCGAAGTGAACGAGTTTGACGACTCGCTTCCCTCCAACGCGCGAACGCCCGGCAAATCCGCGGCGCACAATGCGGCCTCCGTACGACCCCTCATCGCAAAGCGGACCGAGCCTCGCATCCAGCTTCCTCTCCGGCATGGTGCCCATCGAAACGCCGCTGAACTTCGCGGGATTCAATGAAAACGTGGTGCCCGAGTTTGCCCCCGAATTTCAGCAGATGGGTATGACGGTGGGGGGCGGCGGCGGGGCCAGCACCATGATCAGCCCCAAGCCGGTTAAGGGATGGGAGCAATCGCTGCAGCCTGGCGACGCCGTCAGCGGCATTCTCGTCACCGGCGACATGAGCATCAGCGCCATGTGTACCGTCACCTATAACGACGGCAAGCACGTACTGTTCTGCGGCCATTCTTTCTTCAACCTGGGGCCCGATCGATATGCCCATGGCGAAGGCCGATGTCATCACCACGCTGGCGTCGCAGTATCAACCCACCAAGTTCGGAAACGCCACCGAGATTGTCGGCGCTCTCAAGCAGGACCGCCATAGCGGCGTGCTCGGCGATCTGGGCGACGAACGCGGAAATGGTCCCCGTCACTCTCAAGGTCCGCTCCTACGGCGACAACGGTACCATCCGCAAGGAACGCGATCTGCACTTCAGCGTCTTCGTCCAACAGAAGTGGACGCCCTATCTGATGACCATGACGCTGTTCAATTCCATTTCCAGCTTGAACGAGTTCGCCGAGGAGAGCACCTACCGGCTTGAGCGGCAAAGTCGCCCTGGACGGCCAGCCCGGCGTGTCGCTTTCCACCATGCTCGCGGCGAACGAAGGCCCCGCGCCCGTTCCCAATCAGCTGGCCGGATGGTGGGGCGACAAGTTCAACCGCCTGTTCCTGAATCCAGTGCAGATTCCCAAACTCAAATCCGTCGACGCCATCGTCGACATTATTCCCGATCGCCGCGAAGCCATGATCGAAAACGCCTGGGTTCCCGCCAGCGAAGTGGAAGCGGGCACGGAAGTGCCGGTGAAGATCTTCGTGCGGCCCTACCGCGGCGAACGTATCGAGCGCGATTTCACTCTCAAGATTCCGGCCGGCTTGCCCAAGGGCGAGCATCGCGTCTTGTTCAGCGATGCCGAAACTTTGAACCGGCTGCAAAGCGCCGCCGCCCAGTCCGAGCCTTTTATCGACATCAAGCAGACTGTTTCGCTGATGAACCAGGAACGCAGCAACAACAAGCTCTATGTTTCGCTGGTCGAGCCCCGGCCCACCGTCTTCTATGAAGACAAGACGCTGCCCAGCTTGCCCGCCTCCATCATGAACGTGATGCAGACCGATCGCACCGCCAGCCGCCGCCTGCAAAGCTCGTCCGAAAGCGCCATGGAACAAGGCAGCATTCCTTTCGACATGCTCATCGAAGGCAGCTTCTCGCTCCGGATCACCGTAAAGTAACGAATTGATGAAAACAATCCGACTCTCCCTGGTGGCGCTACTGCCGTTTGCGCTGCGCCATCGCTCCGCGGTAGACACGCGCTTTTGGCAGCAGAGCGACCGCGCCGATTTTGAACGCGGAACGCTCACGCATCTCTCCCTGCGAGGCGACGGCCGCATTTTTATTGCGCCGGAGCTCACCGAAGTCTTCGACTCCACTACCCCTTATCTCTGGACCCTGGCGATCGATTCCAAGGGCACTCTCTACACCGCCGGCGGCGGTTCCGGCAGCGGATCGGCCAAAGTTTTCGCCATCGATCGCAACGGCAAGAGCCGGACTTTCGCCGAGCTGGATGGGCTCGAGATCCACGCGCTGGTGTTGGACGGCAACGGTGCGCTCTACGCCGCCACCGATCCCGACGGCAAGGTTTACAAGATCGCCGCCGACGGCAAGCCGAAGCTGTTCTACGACCCGCACCAGAAATATATCTGGGCCATGGCGTTTGGCGGGTAACGGCGATTTGTTCATCGCCACCGGCGATCAGGGCGAAATTCATCGCGTCAAGCCCGACGGCACGTGGTTCGGTATTTTTCAAAACGGAAGAGACGCACGCCCGATCGCTCGCGCATGGACGCCCAGAACAACCTGATCGTCGGCACCGAGCCGAACGGCCTCATCCTTCGCATCACGCCTTCCGGACAGGGTTTCGTCTTGTATCAATCGCCCAAGCGCGAGATCACCGCCGTTGCCATCCACCAGCCGGACGGCGCCATCTACGCCGCCGGAGTCGGCAATAAAACCGCTATCGCGCAAGCCGCGCCGCCGCCCGCACCGGCTATCAGCACGGGGACCGGCGGGACACCCGGCGCAGGAAATACCAGGCAATGCTCCGCCGGCGAACCCGGCGCCTCGCTGGCGGAGGATCCGAAGTCTACCGGATCGATCCGACGGCGCCCCGCGCAAAGTCTGGAGCGGCGCGCAGGATGATGGTCTACGCCATCGGATTCGATGCGTCCGGTCTTCCGTTGCTCGGAACCGGCAATCGCGGAAAAATCTATCGGCTGGATTCCGACTCGCTCAGCACGCTGCTGCTCGATGCCACGCCCACCCAGATCACTGGCTTTGGCAGAGACCCCAAGGGCGACTTGTTCGCCGTCACCGGCAACATCGGCAAAGTAGTTCGCATCGGCCCCGGCTTCGAAAAGAGCGGCACGTTTGAAAGCGACGTGCTGGACGCCGGTTCGTTCACCTTTTGGGGCCGCATTCGATTATCGCGGCGCCGGCAAAATTTCGGTCTTCACCCGCAGCGGAAACCGCAGCCATCCGGAGAGTAACTGGAGCCCCTGGGCGCCGCTCCAAGCCGACGCCAGCGCCCCGGCCTGCGATTCTTGTGGCGCCGGACGCGCCGCATCGCCGCCCGCTCGCTTCATGCAATACAAAATCGAGCTGACCCGCGGCTCCGGCCAACCCACGCCCGAGGTTTCCTACGTCGAGGTCGCCTACCTTTCCAAGAACGTCGCCCCGGTGGTTGAGACCATTGATGTCACACCCGCGAATTACCGCTTCCCGCAGCCGGTGCTCGCGATTCCTCCGTCCACGGCAATCATCCTGCCGCCCATCGGCCAGCCCAGACCCAATCCCGGGTCGTCCAGCGAAGCTGCCAACATCTCTCAGAACATGAGCTACGCGAAAGGCTTCGAAGGCGCGCGTTGGCTGGCGTCCGACGAAAATAGCGACACGCTGGTCTATCGCGTGGAAATCCGCGGCGTTAAGGAGTCCGGGTGGAAGCTTCTCAAGGACAACGTCAAGGAACGGTACATTAGCTGGGACACCAGCGCGTTTCCCGACGGCGAGTACGTGTTGCGCGTCACCGCATCCGATTCGCCCAGCAACCCGCCCGCTCAAGCTCTCAGCGCGTCTTTAGTCAGCGATCCGTTTTTGATCGACAACACGCCGCCCGCAAATCTACAATCTCGCTGGTGGCCCGGCGTCCGGTAACAAACTCGATGTCCGCTGGATCGCGCGCGACGCCCGCAGCACCATCGATCACGCCGAGTATTCGGTGAACGGCGGCGAGTGGATGCTGATCGATCCGGTGAGCCGCCTCTCGGATTCACCTCAGGAAGAGTACCACCTCGTAATCGATCGTCCATCCGCCGACGAACAAGTGATCGCCGTCCGCGTCAGCGATGAATTCGACAATCAGGCCGTCGACAAAATCGTCGTCAAATAGCGCTTTAACTCCGCTGCCATCTCCCGCGCCGTCTCAATCTGCACCAGCGCGCCCTTACCAATACCGGGGCAATACCCCGCGGTCTTCTTCCATTCCCGCTTGCTCTCCACCAACTCCGGCCAGAATGGAAACACGCGGCACTGCACCGGCTTCACCGCGTGAATCGAACAACCTCCGTCGCGCAGGAAATGGCATTGTGGGTGGCGCGGGACCCGCAGCCGCAGCAGGTGACTGGTGCGATAAACGTACTTCCGCTCAAACTTGCGCGCCGTCATTCCCACATAATCGGCGATGCGCTTCAGATCAGCCCTCCGTCAAATACACAAAGCCTTGCTGCTCGCAACAATTCGTGCATCCGGGCTGGCATTCAAATCGCAGGCCTGTCATGCGGTGTCGCTATCAATCATAAATCTCCGCGCGATAAACTGAAAGCGTGCGCTTGATCCTGCTCGTCCCGCTGATCGCCATCGGCGCCCTCGCCCAGACTGATCCGGCGCCAGCGAACCCGGCAGCTGCCCCATCAGCTAACTCATCAGCCAAAGCAGGGTTCAGCACCGGAAGCATGGACCTGAAGGCCGATCCCTGCGTCGATTTCTATCAATACACCTGCGGAACCTGGGTCGCCAACAGTCCCATTCCCGCCGACCAGTCCTCGTGGGACACATTCGGCGATCTCGCGGATCGCAATCGCACCATCCTCCGCGAAATCCTGGTTAAAGCCTCCGTCAACGATCCCAAGCGCTCCGCCGTGGAACAAAAGATCGGCGACTTTTATGCCTCCTGCATGGACCAGCCCGGAATCGACAAGCTCGGAACCGAGCCGCTCGATCCCGACCTGAAGCGCATCGACGCCATCAAATCGAAAGACGCGATACCCGACGTGCTGGCGCGGCTGCACCTCTTGGGCGTGGAAGTCTTCTTCTACTTTTCCTCCGAACCGGACGCGAAAGACTCCACCCAAATGATCGCGGGCGTCGACCAGGGCGGTCTTGGCCTTCCCGATCGCGACTATTATTTCAAAGACGATCCCAAATCCGTCAAGCTGCGCGCGCAGTACGTCGCTCACGTGCAAAAGATGCTGGAGCTGGCAGGCGAATCCCCCGCTGGGGCCGCCGCCGACGCGCAGGCCGTGCTGGCTATCGAAACGGATTTGGCGAAAGGATCGCTCGACCTGGTGTCGCGGCGCGATCCCAACCAGATCTACCACAAGCTGCCCGTCGCCCAGCTTGCCGCTTTGTCTCCCAGCTTCGATTGGCAGAAATACTTTGCCGCACTCGGCACGCCTTCCTTCACCGATCTCGACATCTCGGTCCCGGAGTATATAAGAGCCCTGGACGCGGTTCTCAAAAACAGCAGCCTCGCCCATCTGAAGGCTTATCTTCGCTGGCGCTTGCTGCACGCCGAGGCGCCGTTCCTGGCCCGGGCGTTTGTTCTCGAAAACTTCAGTTTCTACGGCCAGACCCTGACAGGCGCCAAGAAGTTGCAGCCCCGCTGGGAACGCTGCGTCAAAGCCACCGATGGCGACTTGGGCTTCGCGTTGGGGCAAAAGTACGTCGAACAAGAGTTTTCGCCGCATGCCAAAGCACGGGTCCTGACCATGGTCCAGGAAATCGAAACGATGCTCGGCGACGATCTTCAATCCCTCGATTGGATGGCGCCCGCCACCAAGGAACAAGCACTGCTCAAACTGCGCGCGGTGGCCGGCAAGATTGGCTACCCCAGCCAATGGCGCGACTATTCCAGCGTCAAGATCGTGCGCGGCCAAGCCGTGGCCAACGACGAACGCGCCACCGAGTTTGAAATTCACCGCCAGTTAAACAAGATCGGCCAGCCCGTGGATCGCAACGAATGGGAAGTGACGCCGCCCACCGCGAATGCTTATTACGATTCGCAGCACAACGAAATCAATCTTCCCGCCGGCGTCCTTCAGCCGCCGTTCTTCGACAATCGCATGGACGCGGCGGTGAATTATGGCGCAATCGGCGCCATCATGGGCCACGAGCTGACACACGGATTCGATGACGAAGGCCGCCAATTCGACGCCCAGGGCAACCTGCGTAATTGGTGGACTCCGGAAGACGCCGCCGAATTTGAGAAGCGCGCGGATTGTTTCATCAAGGAATATTCGGCTTTCTCTGCGGTCGACGAGGTGCATTTGAACGGCAAGCTGACGCTCGGCGAAAATACGGCCGATAATGGCGGCGTGCACCTGGCGTTCATGGCGCTCATGAAATTGCTCGACGGCAAACCACAGCCCAAGATCGACGGATTCACGCCGCAGCAGCGCTTTTTCCTCGCCTGGGGCCAGTCCTGGTGCGAGAACGTGCGTCCGGAGATGTCCCGTATGTGGGCGCAAACCGATCCGCATTCCCCGGGACGCGATCGCGTGAACGGTGTGCTTGGCAACCTTCCGGAATTTCGCGAGGCTTTCGCCTGTCACGAGGGCCAGCCCATGGTTCGCGCGCCCGCCTGCCGCGTTTGGTAGCCGTAAACTGGTAGCAGTGGATTAAACATGCGCCCCATCTTTCTCGCCCTCCTATTTGCCGCTGGCGCGCTCGCGCAGCAACCCCCCGGATTTAGCACCGCCAATATGGACATGACGGCCAACCCCTGCATTGATTTCTATCAATACGCTTGCGGAACCTGGATGGCCAACAATCCCGTTCCCGCCGACCAGTCCCGGTGGGGCACTTTCGATCAGCTCACGGATCGCAATCGCGAAGTCCTCCGCGGAATCCTGGAAAAGGCCTCGGTCGATGAACCCGCCCGCTCCGCCGTGGAAAAAAAAATTGGCGACTCCTATGCCTCCTGCATGGACGAATCAGCCATCGATAAGCTCGGCACCAAGCCGCTCGATCCCGAATTGACGCGGATCGACGCAATCAAGTCGAAAGGCGCGATCCTCGCTGAGTTGGCCCGTCTTCACCTCTTGGGCGTGGGAGCGCTCTTCAGGTTTTCTTCGACCCCGGACTCCAAAAACTCCACGCAAACGATCGCGAATGCCGACCAGGGCGGTCTCGGGCTTCCGGATCGCGATTACTACCTGAAGGACCATCCCAAGTCTGTCAAGCTCCGCGAGCAGTACGTGGCGCATGTGCAGAAAATGCTGGAATTGGCAGGCGAATCGCCCACGCAGGCCGCTGCGGGAGCACAAGCCGTGCTGCGCATCGAAACGGAATTGGCCAAAGGATCGCTCGATCGCGTGGCGCGCCGCGATCCCAGCCAGACCTATCACAAGATGTCCGTCAAAGAGCTGGCCGCCTTAGCGCCCAGTATCGATTGGTCGAAATACTTCGCCGCGCTGGACACGCCGTCTTTCACCGATCTCGATGTGTCGGCCCCGGATTTTTTCAAAGCTCTCAACACTGTTCTCACCAGCGCCAGCGTCGCCGATCTCAAGACCTATCTTCGCTGGCACTTGCTCCACGCCGAAGCGTCCCTTCTCGCCAAGCCTTTCGTCGACGAGAATTTTCAGTTCTTTGGCCGAACGCTGACGGGCGCTACGGAGCTGGAGCCCCGCTGGAAGCGCTGCGTGCAGACCACGGATCGCGAACTGGGTTTCGCGCTCGGCCAGAAGTATGTGGAGCAGGCCTTCTCGCCCGAAGCCAAGGCTCGGGTTCTGAGCATGGTGCAGGAAATCGAAAAAATGCTGAGTGAAGATATTCAATCGCTCGATTGGATGACACCCGCCACCAAGCAACAGGCTCTCGTCAAATTGCGCGGCGTGACCAACAAAATCGGCTATCCCGACAAATGGCGCGATTATTCCAGCGTCAAGATCGTGCGGGGGCAAGCGGTGGAAAACGATGAGCGAGCTACCGAATTCGAAGTGCGCCGGCGATTGAACAAGATCGGCCAGCCGGTGGACCGTAGCGAGTGGAACATGACTCCTCCCACCGTGAACGCCTACTACAGTCCATTGCAGAACAATATCAATTTTCCCGCCGGAATTCTTCAACCGCCGTTTTTTGACAATCGCATGGACGCGGCCGTGAACTATGGCGCAATCGGATCGGTGATGGGACATGAGTTGACGCATGGTTTCGACGATCAAGGCCGCCAATACGACGCCGAGGGGGACTTGCGCAATTGGTGGACTCCCGAAGATGCAGCCGAATTTGAAAAGCGCGCGGAGTGCTTCGTTAAAGAATACTCCGCCTTCACTCCGGTGGACGGCGTGCATCTGAACGGCAAGCTGACGCTCGGCGAGAACTCGGCCGACAACGGCGGCGTTCACCTTTCCTTCATGGCGCTTATGAAATCGCTGGATGGCAAACCCCAGCCCAAAATCGACGGCTTCACGCCGCAGCAGCGCTTTTTCCTCGGCTATGGCCAGATCTGGTGCCAGAACGTAAGGCCGGAGGCGTCTCGACTGCGGGCGCAAACCGATCCCCATTCCCCCGGCCGAAATCGTGTGAACGGTGTCCTTGGAAACATGCCGGAATTTCGCGAAGCTTTCGCCTGCCATGAAGGACAGCCCATGGTTCACGCACCCGCCTGCCGCGTTTGGTAGCATGCCGTGAATCGCCGTCACTTTCTCGCGTTGGCCGCCACCACCCCGGCAATGGCCCAAGATATCCTGACGCTCGCCCCGCCGAAAGCCAACGCGCGCATCCCATACGGTAAAGATCCGGCGCAGTTCGGAGATTTATTTCTTCCGGCCAATCATACCCCCGGCCCGCATCCTGCCGTCCTCTTCATTCACGGCGGATTCTGGAGAAACAACTACAGCTTGGATCACGCCGGTCATTTGTGCGCAGCACTGGCTCGCGCCGGCGCCGCGGTGTGGAGTCTCGAATACCGGCGGCTGGGCGATCCCGGCGGAAATTGGGCCGGCATGTCGGAAGATATCATCCGCGGAGCGCAACACCTGGTTACCCTTCAGGCCCGCTACAATCTTGACCTGGCCCGCACTATCGCGGCCGGACATTCGGCCGGCGGACAACTGGCGCTGTGGCTTGCGGCGCAGCGCGCCATCGATCTGCGGGGCGTGGTCCCACTCGCTGCCATATCGGATTTGCGGCGGGCCTGGGCGCTACAGTTGAATGGCGGTGTCGTCGGACAACTTCTGGGAGGATCGCCGGACCGTGTCCCGCAGCGCTATACCGCGGCTTCGCCGATCGAACTGCTGCCCATCTCTGCGCCGCAGCGTGTGCTGCACGGCACGGCGGACAATATCATCCCCTTCGACATGAGCCGGCGATTCGCAAAAGCTTCCGGAAACGCCAAATTGATCCCGCTCGACGGCGCCAGTCACTTCGATTTGATCGATCCCCGCTCCCGCGTTTGGCCCATTATTCAGCGTAATATCCTCGATTGGCAGTTCTGATCTTGGATTAAGTCCTGGCGGCCGGGTGTATACTCACGGCATCCGAGGATGTACTTTGACTCACCACTTTCGTTTGCTGACCATAGGCAGCCTTGTCGTCGGCTCAGGCCTGGTCGCTTCAGCGGATAATCCCGTCAAGCTGCTGCAATCCCAGTTGAACAGCGTGGACTACAACCTTGTCGATCCCGCCAGCACCGCCGTCGTCGCGGGCGGATTGGTCGCCGCCGACAATGAGCACGCCTCATACAACGGTCCGCCGCCCGGCGTAACGTTTCCCACCACTCCTTCATCCGCGAGCCTCTTTGCGTCGAACGGGAGCCACTCGTTTAGTCTGCAAGCGCTGCTCAGCTCGATTGCCACAATTGCCAGCGGCGGCGTATCGGTGAATCACAGCAGCCAACTAACTGTGGATCAAATCAATGCATCCGCCGAAACCGTGGACGGCAGCGTCGTCATCGCTAACCCCGCGGTGGCAAGTATTGTTAATACCTGGCTAGCAATGAAATACCGGGTTTACGTTGTGGATACTGTCATGAGTACCGCGAGCATAACCATTTCCAGTTCCAGCAACACCGGTATTGCCGCGGCTTTTGGAACCAAGCTTCCAAATTGTCCCAGCGCGACAGCAGCGACGGGCGCGAAGTCCGCTACCAGCACCTCCAACAGCGGCGCGTCGACAGCCAATTTCGAAGCGTGCATGAATAGCAGCTCTAGCGTGACACTGACCTCGGCCACGCCGCTGGTTTTCGCGGCATCCGCGCGCCCTGTCACTTTGACAAACGGAAATCTCTTCGTCGGCCCCGTCTCTCAGATTGTGAAAGGCGGCCAGATTCTTGCTCTCGATGGCGGTAAACCGCGAAAGCCCATGAAGGTCGATTGGGACCCGGCGCACGCGGAGCCCGGCTTTCACTAAACTTAAAATTGAACGTGCAAAATTTCCGCCACTGGCTCGTCATCGCGCTAGCCATCTTGACGCTGTGTGCCGGCACTGCGCTCTTTGCCGCGTTCGAATACTTCATTCCGCAACACCAGCTTTCAGGCATCGGTGCCGGCCGCGCTGCGCTAACGCCGGAGGTTCTCGGCGCTCGCACCGATCGCATGATTCAATCGCAAACCTTCACCATCATGCGGGAACCGAACGCCAGCCTGGGCGCCGAAAGAATCACCGGGCCGCGCTTGTCGCCCATCTTCCGCCGCGCCGCGGCCGAAAGTGGTTGGCCGGCATCGCTGCTCGAAGCCATCGCGTATCTGGAGAGCGGTGGCGATACTCAGGCCGTTAGTCCCGCCGGTCCCCGAGGCCTCATGCAATTCTCGGAAGCCACCGCGCGCGCCGCCGGGCTACGCATCGTACGAGTCACGCGGTTCAAAACCGTCACCGCGCGCCAGCGCGTCCATCTCAAATCCGGCCGAACCGTTTATCGCACCGTGCGGCGCAGAACTCCTTACACCGTCACCATTCGTGACGACCGTTTGAATCCCGATCGCGCCGCGCCCGCCGCCGCCCGTTATCTGGCGCGCCTGGAAACCAAATTCGGTGGCCGCGATTGGGCCATCTTCGCCTATCATTGCGGCGAAGGCTGCGTCTCCGACTTGCTTCCGCTCACCCAAGCCGCCGTGCATCATCAGCAGCCGGCCGTGGCAGAAATGTTCTTCGCCGCCAACCCCGCTCGAAACGCCGAGCTCTATCAGGCGCTCGATCGTGAAATGCAGCGCGACTATTCGCCCACCTACTGGTTCCGTGTCGAGCGCGCCGAACAGTTGCTGGCGCTCTACCGAAACGATCCCGCGGCCTTTCGTGAGCTTGTCGAGGACTACCAGAATCCCATCCATCCGCAACGGCGCGCATCCGACCGCCTGGTGATCTGGCTCAAGTCGCTGGATATTTTCTATCGCTCCGCCGACGATCTGCGGCTCGCCTCCGGCACCAGTCTCGCAAAGGCCGTCGACGATCCTCAATTCTTCGGCTTTTCGCTGCCCGAAATAGCCGGCGGTAAGGATCGCGAGCTCTACCTCCAGGCCTCGCCTGCCGCCATCGGCGCGCTGCTGTACGTGGCCTTCGAAACACGGCGCATGTTCGACGAATTGAAGCCCAAGGGTGAGCGCTTCGTTCCTCTGCAAGTGGCCGAGCTGGTCAGCACCGCCGACCGGCCCGCTGAAGCCGGCACGCTTCTGGTGGATCCCGAGTTCCCGGAACATTCCACCGGCCAAGTGTTCGATATCGACCGTTCCAACCTTCCTCGCGGCGAGCGCGAATGCCTGAACTTCACTTTGGACGATCTGGGGTGGGGCGGCTACCTGGGTTTTATTCAGGTCACCGGCGACACCGTGCACATCGGCTTCGCGCCTTCCTCCCGCGAGTTTTTCGCCGCGGTCTTTGCGGAAGCCGCCGCGAGATAAACTATAGCCATTACCTCCGGGGAACATCTCGGCCCTTTCGTCATCCGTACGCCTCTCGGTAAGGGCGGAATGGGCGAGGTGTACCTGGCCTTCGATCCCCGGCTCGGCCGCGAAGTCGCCATCAAGGTTCTTCCCGCTGGAGCGGTTGGCAATGCGGAGCGTAGGGCGCGTTTCGTGCAAGAAGCGAAGTTGGCGTCGGCCCTGAACCATCGCAACATCATCACCATTTTCGACGTCGACACAGCCGAGTCGGATGGCAAAATCCTGGATTTTGTCGCCATGGAGTATGTTCACGGCAAAACGCTCGACAAGCTGATCGGGCGCAAAGGTCTTCGGTTAAGCGACGCGCTCCGCTATGCCCAACAAATCGCGGAAGGACTTGCGACCGCGCACGGAGCCGGCATCATTCATCGTGATTTGAAACCCGCCAACATCATCGTCAATGAACAAGGCGAGGTAAAGATCCTGGACTTCGGGCTCGCCAAGCTGATCAATCCCGGGGCAGCGGACGTATGGGCGGCCACTGAGAGCGTTCACCTTCAAACCGAATCAGGCACCATTACCGGGACGGCGGCCTACATGTCGCCCGAGCAGGCCGAGGCGCAAACCGTGGACGGACGCTCCGATATCTTCTCATTCGGCGCGGTGCTCTACGAAATGATCACCGGCCGCCGCGCCTTCAACGGCAACTCCCAGCTTTCGACGCTCGCCGCGGTTCTCCAGCTGGATCCTGCTCCCATTCGAGAGGCACGCGAACAGGTGCCGCGTGAAGTGGAGCGAATCATCGAGCGATGCCTGCGAAAAGATCCACGGCGGCGTTGGCAAAGCATGGCTGACGTGAAGATCGCGATCGACGATGCCCTGGAGGACTTGGAATCCGGAAAATTCGACGCGGCGGCGCAGGCGGGCCAGAGCAGAGGCGGTCCCGGGCTTTGGGTCTGGTCCGCTCTAACCCTACTGGCGTTGGCTGGCGGCACGTTCATCGGCTGGCGGATTCTGCGTTCGCCGGAGCCCAGCTTCCAACGCTTGACCTTCCGGCGAGGCAACGTTCTCGGAGCAAGGTTCGCGCCCGATGGAACCGTGCTCTTCGGCGCTCAATGGGCGACCGACCCAACCAGAATCTTCTCCACCCGGCCGGGCCGAAATGAGTCTCGCCCTTTTGATCTCCCCGACGCAAGGATCCTTTCCATTAGCTCTTCCGGCGAAATGGCAATTCTACTCGCCAGTCCCGCACGAGGGTCGTCGGGCACGCTAGCTCGCGTACCGTTATCGGGTGGAACGCCCCGAGAGATCCTCCAGAACGTCAACGATGCCGACTGGTCGCCCGACGGAGCGAGCCTGGCCGTATCGCGCACCGTTGGGGGTCGCAATCAGATCGAATATCCAATCGGAACCGTGTTGAATGAGAGTGAGGGCCGGCCGCCGTTCAGCCTGCGCGTGTCCCCCAAAGGAGATGTACTTGCATTTTTCGACTACGATAACGCAGTCGGAGATTTCGCGGTGACTACGTTGGATATGCAAGGTAGGAAACGAGTCCTCTCGCGCGGATGGATCACGATAGGCGGCTTGGCCTGGTCCCCCAAAGGCGATGAAATCTGGTACTCGGGTGCCACAACTGGCGGGAGATCGACGTTGCGCGCGGTAAAGATGAATGGGCGTGAACGAATTGTGGTTGAGGCCCCAGCCTGGCTGGCCATTCAGGACATTGCGCGCGATGGACGAGTGCTCGCCACTGTTGAGGATTCGCGAATAGGAATCGTGGGACTCGCGCCGGGAGCCACAGTGGAACGCGACCTTTCCTGGTTCGATGCCTCCAGGATCTACGATATTTCAGCGGATGGAAAACAAATCATATTTGTTGAAGTGTCTTACGGCACACCGCGCAATAAAGCCATTTACCTGCGAAATACCGACGGGTCGCCGGCAGTCCGTCTAGGCGACGGTAACCGGCCCGCGCTGTCACCGGACGGGAAGTGGGTAGCCTCCATCGTTAGCGATGGTCCCCGAACTACCTTGACCCTATTGCCGACCGGGGCCGGAGCAGCACGAACAATTGGCGCTTCTGGAATGCACTATGAGCGCCCGGAATGGTTCCCCGACGGCCAGAAAATCCTATTCGAAGGAAGCGAGCCGACTCGGCCGCCGAGAACATTCATTCAGGACGTCAACGGGGGAATGCCGACACCGCTCACTCCTGAAGGAGTAGTTGCGACCCGGATTTCTCCCGATCAAAAATATGCAACCGTGGTGACGGGCGGCAAATTGAGTCTGTTTCCGATCCGAGGCGGCGACCCCAAGCCGATCGCAAATCTGAAGCCAGGCGAATCGGTGATTCGCTGGAGCGCGGACGGTCACTCTCTATTCTTACGGGAGTCCGGCGGTCCAACATCTTTAGAAATCGACCGTCTGGATGTCCTCACCGGACGCCGCGAGCTTTGGAAAGAGCTCGAAACGCCCGATTCCGTTGGCGTCCAAATCACCCAAGTGGTAATGACGCCGAATGGCAATTCGTACGCTTACTCCTTCCAACGGGATATTTCAACTCTATACCTGGCGGAAGGTTTGCAGTAGGTTATTTGTCGCCGTCGTAGAGGACATCGCCCCATACCATGCTGTCGCCCCATACCATGCTGTCGCCCCATACCATGCTGTCGCCCCACACCATGCTGTCGCCCCACACCATGCTGTCGCCCCATACCATGCTGTCACCCCACACCATGCTGTCACCCCACACCATGCTGTCGCCCCAGATAATGGCGCTGGCCTGCGAGGTCGTGCTGCCCCAGATCAGCGCGTCGGCCGATACCAGAGTCACGGTTTCAGTTTGCGCATTGTACTTCGCCACCGGCGATAGAGCCTGGAAATTGACCTCATCGGTATTCGTTATTGCGCGCTCGATATTGATATAACCGGCGCCGACGGCGAAGATGTCCTGCTGAGTGGTGTACGATCCCTTGCCGTTCGCGTCCGTCGCGGTCGAGTATCGCGCGAAATTCTTGCTGGCGGTCTTCATCAAGCGCGCCTTCACCGTATCCGGGGTGATGCTGGGATCTGCCTGGATCATCAAGGCCGCGGCGCCGCTTACCACCGGCGTAGCCATGCTGGTCCCGCTTAGTTTGTAATATGCGGTGGAAAGACCTTTTCCGGATTTCTCGTAGGTCGAGGTCTCGATCCGCGTTTGCGGATTCTGAGAAGCCAGCGTGCAGTTGGGCGACGCAAGCAACGACACCACATTGTTGCCGGGCGCCACCACGTCCGGCTTCACGAAATGATCCAACAGCGTCGGACCCTTCGAGCTATAGCTCGTGATCTGGTCATCGTTCCGCCAAACGGTGCCCTTGGCGTTCATGGCGCCCACCGTGATCACGTACGGATCGTTACCGGGCGAATTAATCGACGCGTAGCCGTCGGTCCCTGCTGCGTTGTCGCGCCCCATATTGCCGGCGGCCACCACCACGGTGATCCCGGCCTTCCACGCGGCCTCCACAGCCTGACACAGCGGATCCAGTTTGAAGCTTTCGAATACTGGATGCCCCAGCGAAAGATTCAGCACTCGAATGTTGTATTTGTCCTTCAGCGCGATTGCTTCATCGATGCCCGCGAGCACTTGCGCTTCCGAGCCGCTGCCGTTGGCATCCAGCACCCGCAGGTTGATGATGTTCGCCGCGGGCGCCACACCTTTGAAGGTCTGAGTGAAATTCGACCCGGTGGATTCCGCTCCGTTGCCCGCCACGATGCCCGCCACATGCGTTCCATGCCCGTATGCATCCTCGGCGTTCTCTCCGGGCACGAAGCTTTCGCTAAACACCACCCGGGATTTCCGTCCCTCTTCCGACGCCAGGTCTTTCTTCAGCGCCACTCCACTGTCGATCACTGCGATGCCGATACCGGCGCCATCCCAACCTGACTGCCACACTTCGTTCGCAAATACGCTCTGTGTGGTGATGTCCGTGAAGCCGACTGTTTTCCGGTTCGGCGAGATGTAGGCAACCTGCGGATTGGCTTCCAGGCTCTTGAGCTCCGCGAGCGACACGGTCATGTGCACCGCGGGGATGCTGCGGAAGCTGCGATGAATATGGCCCACTCTGGCAAGCTCATTCGCATTCGCCATATTGCGGCCCGCCGCCGAATGGTATTGAACGATGACTTCCACCATGCCGTCGCGCGTGGAGGCCGGCATGTCCGAGGCGATCTTGGAAGCAGCGAAGGCTAGCGTTGCAGCCAGCGCCAGAACTACGACTCGAACAAACCGTTGCATAATCGGAACCAACCTCCGCCTTTTGAAAGGCAGTTGGCTGCCCAAACAAAGTCCATTTAGAATGTTGGGGATACAGGCAGGTGAGACACCTTGCCCTCGACAAGTTGTCAGGCGATGAGACAGTCTGTCTCGAAGGTTCTAGAGCGGATAGCGCTTTGGTACTATGCAGACATCCACGTTCTTGGCACGCATATTCCCTTTTGAACCGTACCGCTACAGCGCGAACGCCGGCAGCGCGGAGAATCTTGTCACGCAGCCCTACGACAAGATCTCTCCCGAGATGCAGGCCCGCTATCTTTCGCTGAGTCCCTACAACCTGGTCCGTCTGATTTTGGGCGAGCGTTTCCCGACCGACACCGACGCGGACAATGTCTACACGCGCGCGGCCGGTTTGCTACGGGATTGGATCGCAGCCGGCATTCTCGAGCGCGACGCCGCGCCTGGCCTCTACGCATATTTTCAGAAGTTCAACGTTCCCGATACCGGAGAGACACGCGAACGCAAGGGCTTCATCGGCTTAGGCGCAGTGGAGGATTATTCGGCCGGCGTAGTTCATCGCCACGAGCAGACTCTCTCCGGACCGAAGAAGGACCGCATGGAATTGCTGCGCCATACGCGCGCGCATTTCGGCCAGATCTTTATGCTGTATCCCGATCCGGAAATGGCGATCGACCGGATGCTCGATCAGGCAGCAGTGGCCGAACCGCCCATTATTGCGGTCGAGGACGGGTACGCCGCCGTCCATCGCGTTTGGAAGATCACGGACCCTGGAACCATCGCGCGGATCCAGGAGTTAATGGCGGACAAGAAGCTGCTGATCGCCGACGGCCATCATCGCTACGAGACCGCGCTGGCCTTTCACCGCGAGGATCGCGGCTTGAAGGACGCCGAACGAGTGATGATGACCTTCGTCAACACGCACTCGCCGGGACTCGAAATTCTGGCGACCCATCGCGTGCTGGGAGGCCTTCAGGACTTCAAGCCCATGCGGTTCGCCAATGCGATTCAGTCGCGCCGCCTGGCCAATGTCGACGAGCTGAAGCGGATCTTTCAGACTGCCGCGCCAGAAAGGGTCCGTATCGGCTTGGCGCTGGAGTCCGGAGAGATTTGCCTGTATGAGCGCGATCGCAAACCCGGCGAACTGGACGTGCGGATTTTGCACGAAGAACTGCTGGGCGGAGTGCTGGGCATCAGCGAGGAAGCCGTGCGGGAACAACGGCACATCGAATACGTGCGAGGATTGGATGCCGCTTGCGCGAAAGTTCGCCAGGGCGCGCAGATCGCGTTTCTTTTGGAGCCCGCGACCATCCAGCAAGTGGCCGACGTGGCTTTTTCAGGCGGCGTGATGCCTCAGAAGTCGACGGACTTTTATCCCAAGCTGCTCAGCGGTCTGACGATTTACAAACTGGAGAGGTGAACCGGAGAGCCGAGAGTATCCACGGCGAGGACAAACTCTTCCACCGGCTTTCCGCCGATGAGATGTTCTTGGATGATGCGTTCCAGAACTTCGGGCGTCGCCGAGTGATACCAAACGCCATCCGGGTAAACCAGCGCGATGGGGCCGCGCTCGCAGATGCGCAGGCAATTGGCCTTGGTGCGATAGACGCAGCCGGGGCCCTGCATCAGTCCGCATTCGGCCAGGCGCTTCTTCAGATAGTCCCAGGACGCGTTGGTCACTTCGCGTTCGGCGCACTTGGGCTTGGTTTGATCGGCGCAAAGGAAAATGTGCCGGGAGAGAGAACCGACGCCATGCTTGCGGGCGGCGGTGACAGCTGCTTGATTATCTGACATCCTGTACTCGATCTTTCCACATGCCGCCGCGGCCGGTCCAGTAGGCCAACGCGGAATCGAAAGTAGCCGACATGTAGAATAATGCGATCAGCGGAAGCAAAGGCGTCCACGCGACGGATCGGCCGTAGAATCGCAACGCCGGTGAATACGCGATGGTCATCAGGATCCAGGCCGCCAATCCGAAGAAAGCCGCCAGTGGATTGTGGCTGAAGATCAGCAACGGCGGCGCGAGATAGACGACCGCCATCCCAAGGATCGTTCCGAGCAGCAAAAGGGTGGAATGGTGCAATTGCGCGAAGGCGGTTCGCGAAATCATGCTGCGAATTTCAGCGAATGTTTTGTAGTCGCGAATGCTCTCAGTATCCTCGGTGACGCCCAGCCAAATGCAACCGCCCGTGCTCTTGACCGCGCGAGCCAGAGCGCAATCGTCAATGATCTCGCCGCGAATGGATTCGATCCCGCCAATGCGATCGAGCGCGCTGGGACGAATCAGGATACAACCGCCGGCGGCCGCGGCGGTCCTGCGATCGCGCCGGGCTACCCAGGCAGGCGGATAAAGCATGAAAAAGAAAAAGACGAAGGCCGGGATCAGCAGCGTTTCGGCGAACGAACGGCAGCGCAGCTTGACCATCAGCGAAACCAGATCGAGTCCATCTGCTTCGCCGCGGGCGACCAGGCCGGCAACACTGCCAGGCGCATGGACGATGTCGGCGTCGGTGAATAGCAAATAGTCCGGCGAAAGCGATCGAGCGTGTTTCAAACCTTCGGAAAGGGCCCACAGCTTGCCTGACCAACCGGGAGGGACCGGACCGGCGTGAATCACGGAGGCGCCGGCTTCCGCTGCTATCGCCGCTGTTCGATCCGAGCTGTGATCATCCACCAGGATCACGTGCCAGGGGCGGAGCGATGCGATGGCCAGGGCGACAACGGACTCTTCATTGCGCGCGGGAATGATCACGCAAACGGACCTGGCCGGCGTGGGGCCGGGCGGCGTCTTGGCTGGAGCGCTGATTTGCCAAAAGGCACCGCGAGCGGTGAAAAGATAGACCCACGCCGCGAGCGAAGCGGCCCCGATCAGTTCGAGCGTCACGCTTTGCCTAGTTCAAACCTGGATAACAACTTTGCCGACGAAGTCGCCGGCGGCCTGGCAACGGTACGCGTCGGCGGCTTTATCGAAAGGAAACACCTTGTCGACCAGCGGCTTGATCTTGTTGGCCTCGATCGCGCGGTTCATATCTTCAAACATCGCGCGGCTGCCGACACCGATGCCGATCATGGCGCCGCTCTTCATCATGAGGATGGCCGGATTGATGTCGCCTTTGCCGCCGGCCAGGAAACCGATCAGCGCTACTTTACCGCCGAATGCGGTAGCTTCGAAGGATTTATTGAGAGAGCCCGCGCCGCCGTTCTCAATGATCTGGTCGGCTCCTCGCCCGCCAGTGAGACGCAGCACTTCTTTTTCCCAATCCGGGAAACGCTTGTAGTTGACGCCATCGGAAGCGCCCATTATGCAGGCGCGTTTGATTTTTTCATCGCTCGATGAAGTCACGATGACGCGCGCGCCGGCGGCCTTGGCGAACTGCAAGGCGGCGATGGAAACTCCGCCGGTGCCGAGGCACAGCACGGTATCGCCCGGTTTAACGGGTTTGCCCGAGACTGTGAGAGCGTTCCAGGCAGTGACCGCGGCGCACGGCAAAGTGGCGGCTTGCTCGAAAGAGATGCTGGGGGGAATGGCGACGACGCCGTCCTCCTGCAGAACGATTTGCTCTGCCAGCGTTCCATCCAACGGGTTGCCCAACGCCGGAAAGCGCTGGACCGGAGGTCCGGAGATCCAGCCCTGGAAGAAAGTTCCAACCACGCGATCGCCGGTCTTGAACCGGGTGACGCCGGTGCCGACGGCTGCAACCTCGCCCGCTCCATCCGACAGCGGGATGGTATTGCGGCTCACCGCACCGCCGAAATAGTTGCCGGTGACGATCATCTGATCGCGAAAGTTGAGGGAAGTCGCGCGGACTCGAATGACGATCTCGCGCGGACCGGGCTTCGGCTCCGGGCGCTCGGACTGCACCAAGCCATCCAGGCTGGTGGCGCCTTTTTGCAACTCGTAAATTTTCATTTCTGTCTGATTGTACAGCGTTCACACAAGTGTGAACGCTGCCAAAAACGGCACAGACTTAGAACGGGTACAGCGAAATGCCGGCGGCCGGGGTAGTAGGAGCCGCTTCGTCGGACGGAGCGCCCACCGGTTGTTCCTGAAGTTCGCCAGCGGGCTCGCCCGCGGGCTCGCCGGGGACAGGACGGCAAAAGATGCCTGAGTCGCCTAAGTAGACTTCCAGCTCCGAAGGCCGCGGTAGCGTACCTTGGATTAAGGCTTCCGACAGCGGATCCTCGATAAATTTCTGCAGGGCCCTGCGCAGCGGCCGCGCGCCGTAGCTGCGGTCCACCAGCGTCTTTTCGAGAATGTATCGCGCGGCGTCCTCATTGACGCGGATCTTGATCTGCTTGGCGACCAGATTGATATTGATCTGTTCCACCAGCAGGTTGACGATCTTCAGCAAGTCCTCGTCGTTGAGGGAGGTGAACAGGATCACTTCATCCAGCCGGTTCAAGAACTCCGGATTGAAGGCCTTTTTCACTTCGGCCATCACCTGATCTTCCACTTTGGTGGGAACTCCGCTGAGGTTTGGCGCCGAAAATCCGATCGACGACTTCTTGTCCAGGAAGCGCGCACCCAGGTTGGAGGTCATGATGATGATGGTGTTCTTGAAGTCGACGGTATTACCGAGACCGTCGGTCAATTGCCCATCCTCGAAAACCTGGAGCAGGATGTTGTAAACATCCGGATGCGCCTTCTCGATTTCATCCAACAGAATGATGGAATATGGCGCGCGCTTGACACGCTCGGTGAGCTGGCCGCCTTCCTCGTAGCCGACGTATCCGGGAGGCGAGCCGATCAGCTTCGAGACCGAGTGTTTTTCCATGAACTCGGACATGTCGAAGCGGATGAGAGACTTTTCGCTGCCGAACAGGAATTCGGCGAGGGCGCGAGCGACTTCGGTTTTTCCGACGCCGGTGGGTCCCAGGAACAGGAAGGAACCGGCCGGGCGTTTGGGAGACTTCAGACCCGCGCGGGAACGGCGGATGGCGCGCGCCAGGGCCGAAATGGCTTTTTCCTGGCTGATGACGCGCTTGTGCAGCTCCTCTTCGATGCGAATGAGCTTGGAGACTTCTTCCTCTCGAATGGCGGTCATGGGAACGCCGGTCCAACGGGCGACCACGTCTTCGATGTCGTCCTTGGTGACTACGCCGGTGGAGGTATCGTCGAGATTGTACTTTTCGCGCAGCTGGCGCAGGTTCTCGCGCTCCTTGCGTTCTTCGTCGGAGTAGAAGCGCGCCTTCTCGAACTCGTGATTCGCGATGGCGTTTTCCATGCGATGCACGATGAACTTGATGCGCTTTTGGATGTCGGCGACTTCGCCCGGCAGCGTGGTCTGACGCAGTTTCACGCGAGCACCGGCTTCGTCGATCAAATCGATGGCCTTGTCCGGCAAAAAGCGATCGGGAATAAAGCGCGTGGAGGCATGCACGGCGGATTCGATGGCTTCGTCGGTATAAGCGACGGCGTGAAATTTCTCGTAGCGTTCCTTGATGCCAAACAAAATGCGGATGGCATCCGATTCGGTGGGCGGCGGAACCTTGACGGCCTGGAAGCGGCGCTCGAGCGAGCGGTCCTTTTCGATGGACTTGCGGTATTCGCCGGGCGTGGTGGCGCCGATGCACTGGATTTCGCCGCGCGAAAGAGCGGGTTTCAGGATATTGGCGGCATCCAGGGAGCCTTCAGCGGATCCCGCGCCAACCAGGGTGTGCAACTCATCGATGAAGATGATGGCGTTCTGATTCTCCATCAGCTCCTTCATGATGGTTTTCAAGCGCTCTTCAAACTGGCCGCGATACTTGGTGCCGGCCACGATGAGGGAAAGGTCGAGAGCGAGGATGCGCTTGTCGGCGAGGAAGGAGGGCACGTCGCCATCGGCGATTTTCTGCGCCAGGCCTTCCACGATGGCGGTTTTGCCGACGCCTGGTTCGCCGATCAGCACGGGGTTGTTTTTGGTGCGGCGGCACAGAATCTGGACCACGCGCTCCAACTCATAGTCGCGGCCAATCAAGGGATCGAGCGAGCCGTCCATGGCAGCCTGCGTGAGATCGCGGCTGAACTCTGCCAGCAGCGAGCTTTCCTTAGGCTTATTGGAGGCGACACGCTCGGATGAAGATCGTTGAATTTCCTCGCGCACTTGCGAAAGGCGCAGGCCGCGCTCGTGCAGGATCTCGGCGGCGAAGCACTTTTCTTCGCGCAGCAGGCCCAGCAGCAGATGCTCGGTTCCGATGTGCTTGTGATTCAAGCGCTCGGCCTCCTCGGCGCCATAGGCGAGCACGCGCTTGCACTCGTGGCTGAGCGGCAGATCCACCGAGGTGGACACCTTCTCCCGAATGGTAGTGTGCGCTTCAATCTGCTTGCGAATCGACTCGATGGCGGCGTGGGACCGCAGGAAACGATTCGCTAGAGCTTTATCCTCCCGAAGGAGACCGAGCAACAGATGTTCAGTCTCGATGTAGGGACTTCCAAACTGGCTGGCTTCGTATCTTGCAAAGAAGATTACTCGGCGCGCCTTCTCGGTATAACGTTCAAACATGATTACAGCCGTCCTTCCACATTATCGGATGTTCCAGGGCTGGACGACAGAGCAGGGACTCCGTCTTGAGCCCAGTGGGTCAAATCCCCCTTGTCCAACTGCAGAATCCGGTCGCATCGGGTCGCAAATGAGAGGTTGTGCGTGACGTAGATGGAGGTCAACTTATGAGAGCGGTGCAGATCTTGAAGCAGGGAAACGATCATCTCGCCCGTCCGGAAGTCGAGGTTCCCGGTAGGCTCGTCGGCGAGCAGAACAGAGGGGTTACCGGCCAAAGCTCTAGCAACTGCAACGCGCTGCTGCTCTCCACCCGATAATTCTCCCGCGCGATGTGACGCACGGTTTCGTAACCCGACTTCATCCAACCTCGCAAGCGAAGCGGGCTCCGCATCCTGAGTGCGGGCGCCCCGTATCAACAATGGCATCATCACGTTCTCGAGCGCCGTAAATTCCGGCAACAGCGAGTGATTCTGCCAAACGAACCCAATCTCCCGGTTTCGAAACTCCGCGAGCTCGGTATCCGAGAAACTGGAAATGTCCTGGTGTCCGAAGTATATCGTACCGTCGGAAGGCCTGTCTAGGCCTCCTAAGAGATACATGAGAGTACTTTTACCGGCGCCGGACTCGCCGATGAGGGCCAAGCGCTCGCCACGGGCGATGTCGAAGTTAAGATCTTGAAACACGACCAAATCGGCACCGCCGGAACGGAACTTTTTGGTGAGATTGACGCCGCGGAATCCGCCGACGCCATCGGTGTCCATGGATGCGAGGCCCTCTACTACTAGGCTAGCACCACGCTGGGGAGTGGGAGGTGGGTGGTGGGAGGTGGGTGGTGGGAGGTGGGGAGGTGGGGTTGTGGGCTGGGAGCTGGGTTACGGGTGGTGGGCAAGCGCGGCACACTATATACTGTCTCAGAAATGAAGATTCCAACTTTTGAAGAATTGCCGATACGCGAAGACTTGCCGGCGGATTGCTCGTGGGGCGTGTTTGGCGACAACGACGCACTCGGGTGCTTGAACTTTTTGACGCCCCAAGGAGTGGTGGACGCCGCGGGACTGGTGAAATCTGGCAAAGTTTTTCGCCTGGACGCGCGCATGGGATTTGCTAAGCCGCCCTTGTTCGGACGCCCCGCCCCCGAGCACACCGTCGTTCCCTTGGCGCCCATGGCCAACGACGACATCGTGCATTACAACACCCAGGAAAGCAGCCAATGGGACGGGCTGGGGCACGTAGGGCACGTCCGGCACGAGCGTTTTTACGGCAACGTCACGATCGACGAAGTGAGGGGTGGGAACGCCAAGCTCGGCATTCATCATTGGGCGAACAAGTTCGTGGGACGCGGGCTGCTGATCGACGCGTTCGGGTATCGCAAGGCCAAGGGGCGTCCGGTGAATGCGCTGGATCGCGAGGTTTATACGCTGGCGGATTTGAAAGCGGCGGTCGAGCACCAAGGCAGCACGCTCAAGCCCGGCACCATCCTGCTGGTTCGCACCGGCTGGATGGAATCGTATGAAAAGCTGACTGCCGAGGAGAAGCGCGTGAATGCGCCGATGGACAAGCTGCGATCGGCGGGCATCGAGGCCAGTCGCGAGATGGTGGCGTGGCTGTGGAACAATCGCGTGGCGGCGATCGGCACGGATTGCCCGTCGGTGGAGGCGTTTCCTTCCGACTTCACGGACGAGGGCATCCTGCATTATCGAGCGCTGCCGCTATTGGGACTGCCGCTGGGTGAGCTATTCGTGCTGGCGCCATTGGCCGAAGACTGCGCGCGGGATGGGCGGTATGAGTTTATGGTCGTATCCGCGCCGTTGAACGTTGAAGGCGGGATTGCTTCGCCGCCCAATGCGGTAGCAATTAAGTAGTGCTCAGATGGCTTCGAGTTCTTCTTCGAGCAACTGCTTCTGATACAGGTCCGCGTAGTAGCCGCCGCTCCGAATCAGCTCGGCGTGGGTGCCCTGCTCGGCAACCTCACCGTGCTCGATGACGAAAATCTGGCTGGCGTTCTGGACGGTGGAGACGCGGTGCGAGATCAGAATGGTGGTGCGGCCGCGCATGACGCTGGCGAGACCGGTGAGGATGCGCTCCTCGGTGAGCGTGTCGACGCTGGCCAGAGCGTCGTCGAGGATCAGGATTTTCGGATTGCGCAAAATGGCTCGCGCGATGGCGACGCGCTGCTTCTGACCGCCGGATAGTGTGATGCCGCGCTCACCGATGACGGTGCCGTATCCATCCGGGAAGCTCGCGATGTCGGGCGCGAGTCCAGCGAGTTCCGCGGCGTGCGCGATTTCGTCGGGCGAAGCGTGGTCCACACCCCAAGCAATATTTTCGGCGAGCGTAGCGCTGAACAGAAAGGTCTCCTGCGGCACGAACCCGATTTGCCGGCGCAGCCATTCCGGATCGAGATCGCGCAGATCGTGGCCGTCGAGAACAACAGTCCCGCGCGTCGGATCCATCAAGCGGGGGATCAGGTTCACCAGGGTGCTCTTGCCGCTGCCGGTATGGCCCACGATGGCCACCGTCGCGCCGGCCGGAATTTTCAGCGTGATGTTCTTCAGCGCATAGCCCGAAGGATACTTCATCTCGACGCCGTCGAACCGGAGCTCGCCGCGGACTTCCCTGAATTCCTTGTCTCCCTGGTATTCCTTGTATTCCCTCTTCGTGATACTCGGCTTCTCGTGCATCAGCTCCATGATCCGGCTCCAGGAGGCGGTACCGCGCTGCATCAGGTTCACCACCCAGCCCAAGGCGATCATGGGCCACACCAGCATTCCCATATAGGTGTTGAACATCACGAAACTTCCCAGCGAAATGCGATGCGCGAGCAGCTGATAGCCGCCGGCCAAGAGCACGATCAGGAATCCGAAACCGATCAGAGCTTGGAGCAGCGGCATGAAAAACGCGGAGAGCCGGGCGAGACGGATGTTTTGCGCGACGTAGTCCTGATTAAGCAGCTCGAACTTGCGGATCTCGGCGTTCTCCTGGGCGTAGGCGCGGATGACGCGCACGCCGGAGAGATTCTCCTGCACGCGGCTGCTGATGTCGGAGAACATTTTCTGGATGATTTCGAAGCGATCGTGGATGCGCCTGCCGAAAAGAATTACCGCGACGCTGATGAGGGGCGCCGGGATCAAGCAGAATAGCGTCAGCCGCCAGTCTACGTATCCCATCACTCCCACCAGAAAGAGCGCAGTGAAAAATGTCTCGGTGAAATACATGATGCCGGGACCCAGCATCATTCTCACGGCGTTGAGATCGTTGGTGGCGCGCGCCATGATGTCGCCGGTTCGGTATTTGCCGTAGAAGTCCTGCGAGAGAGTGATGATGTGCGAGAACAGGTCGTTGCGCAGATCGTACTCGATGTCGCGCGAAATTCCGATCAGGATGACGCGCATCCAAAACTGAAACATTCCCTTGATCAGAGAGAGCAACACGACCAGAGCGGCGAATTCAAAGACCAGGGAAATGCGAAAGCCTTTCATCAGCGAATCGATGCCGGCGCGGATAGCCAGGGGCAGCGCGGCTTTGGTGATGTCGGTCATCAACAGGGATCCCATGCCGAGCGCGAGGCCGCGCCGGTACTTCCACAGATAGGGCCACACCGATTTCACGATTTCTTTGGCGCGCATGTTCGAATTACACCCCCACCCAGGAGGCCACCGTCTTTAGCCATTCCAGCAGAAAAGTCTTGCGGGCTTCGCGGTCCTTCCACCATCCGTCTGGCGTGAAGTTTACGTCGGGAGCCGCGATCATGTGAATTTCAAGGCCGGGAGCCTTGGCGCGATAGATGTTGCCGGCCCGCCGGGTGTGGTAGTTGCTGGTGACGATGTCGATGCGGTGCGCGTGCCATTTGCCGAGCGCGGCCAGCACATCGTCGGCTTCCGCCTTGGTGGAACGGGAATCGTTGGGCAGCGCGATGAAATAGGATTCGGGGTAGCCGTGATGGACGGCGAAAGGAATCGCGAGGTCGGTCTCGTGCAGTCCATACTCACCGGAAGTCCCGCTGACCAGGGCTTTGGAAGCAAACCCGCGGCGCACCAGATCGCCAGCTGCGAGGATGCGATTGCCGGAGAAATCACCCGCCAGGACGACCACCATATCCGCGTGAACCGGCGCCTCGGCGCGCACCAAGTAGCCGCCAAGGGCAGCCATCCAATAGGGACTGGTGACCGCGGCCAGCAGCAAAAGAAACACAATGAACGCCAGCCAGCGCCAGGGGTGGCCGCGGCGAGGGCGGTAGCTACTTGTCTTCAGAGGAGGTCTTCTGATCCAGATGGCCCACCGACTTTAGCCTCTGGAACATGCGCTCCACTTCGGCTTCGTCGTCGGGGAGCAATAGCGGGTAGCGTGGCGGCTCCAACTTTTTCCTGGCGATCGCGCTCACGGCGGCTTCGCCCCAGAATTGCCGGTAGGGCACGCCATCGATGAGAGCTTCGCGCGAATGGCGGCGCAGGCTGCGCAGCAAGCCGCTGGAAGAATTCGGATCGCCGGGATAGACCACCAGGATGCGCGTTTTATCGGCCAGCGTCAGGCGAACCATCAACGGAATATTGGCGCTGCGATCCAGCCTGCGAATGTGGCGCCAGGGGATGGCGTGATTTCCAATCTTCACATGGCCCTCGTAAATCTCGACGGCCGGGCGCGAAGCCAGATAGAGCACCAGAATGGCGCTAGCCAGAAACAGCCCAGTGGCGATCCAACAGACAGGCCAAATCAGCGCGAACCAACCCGAAAGGCCAGTGAACGCGAGCGCCGCCAAGCCAGCCCAGAAGTACAGAGCGGGCACTCGGTATCGCGTGATTGGTGCTGGCACACTTTCAGCCTACTCCGGCGGGCAGCGCACGTCAATGAGCCGTTTTCCTTAACAGTCCCATGCCTCGCCAGAAGTAATGCACTCCACTGACGACTGTCGCGACGATCATTAATGACAGCGCCAGCGTAACGGGCGCGGGGATCGCGGCGCGCGCGCCCATCACCACCAGCGCCGCGGCAATTTGAAAAAATGTGCTGATCTTGCCCCATACCGAGGGCGGGAATTTGCGCAACGAAGTGAACAGCAGGCCGTAGCCGGCCATGGCGAGAATCAGCACGTCGCGTCCGAACACGACGGCCACCATCCACCACGGAATGGCGCCGGCGAGGGCGAGCGAGATGTAGATCACGCTGAGTAAAATTTTGTCGGCGATCGGATCGAAGTAGGCGCCCAGGCGCGTGGAAGCTTCAAAACGTCGCGCGAGAAGTCCGTCAATGACGTCGGTGAAACCCGCGGCGAACAGGAGGATGATGGCGCGGCCATAGCGGCCATGCAGAATGTCGGATGCGATAAAGGGCGCGAGAAGCAGGCGGGCGAGGGTGAATAGGTTGGGGAGGTTGAGCAAGAATCAGGATACTAGCGCGTGCGCGACGCGGGTAGCCAGTTGATCGAAGCTCAGGATCTCATACAACGACGGATCGGACATGATGCGCGCCACCAGCGCGGTATGCATGGCGTGTCCGGCGCGCTCGGCGATCACATGGCCCAGCAGCGGCTTGCCGATGAGCGCGAGATCGCCGATCAGATCCAGCGCCTTATGGCGGCAGCACTCGTCCGGGAAACGCAGTCCTTCGGGATTCACCACCCTGTCGCGATCGAAACAGACGGCGTTGGAGAGCGCCGCGCCGCGAATGAGCCCCATGTCGCGCATCTGATCCAGCTCGTGCGCGAATCCGAACGTACGCGCCGGAGCGATCTCTTGCGCATAGCGTTCGGGCGTCACTTCCAGGTCGAGAGATTGGTGGCGAATGAGGGGATGATCGTAGTAGACGTCGCAGGTGAGCAGGAAACGGTCGGCCGGCAGGATGGTGATGCGCTTCGATCCCGCTTCGACCGTGACGGGCCGGCGAATGCGCAGAAAACGTTTTCGCCGCCGGTACGACTTCAAGCCCGCGGCGCTCAAGAGGTCCACGTAGGGCCGGCCGCTGCCGTCGAGAATCGGAACTTCCAGGTTGTCGATCTCGACGAACGCGTTGTCCACACCCATGCTGTAGAACACGCTAAGCAGATGCTCGGTGGTCGAGATGAGCACGCCCTGGCGCATCAAGCTGGTGGCGTAACTGACGCGCGCCACGTAGCGCCAACTGGCGGGAACCGAGAAATTGTCGAGATCGGTGCGGAGGAAAACGATTCCGGTGGAAGGCGGCGCGGGGAGAATTCGGATGGTGACTGGAACGCCGCTGTGAAGTCCGATTCCGGAGGCTTCTACCGGTCGCTGGACGGTTGTCTCAAACCGCAATGCGGCATCCTTTAGGTAGTTCGGTTGGCTCGATTCGCACTCTGCTAATCCGACTGGACTTTTCATTTTACATAGGACTAATACCCACCGCTACCTATTTGATTCAAAAAGCTTTGTAAAGTTTGGTGTGTTGCAGAAAAGACACGGTTGGGCGTGGGATTTGTGTCGGAATCAGGTCAAGACAACGGGAGTTTTAGGTACCGGGGATACTGTTCAGAGTCGATTGGGATCCGGCGCGGGATCGATGCGGGACTTGCGCCCTTTCATGCCCTAGGGTAGCTTCGGAGGAGACCAAGGCAGGAGAAATGGCGGAGAACAAGACCAAGCCCACCAAATTGAGTGTCGCGGCGTTTATCGCTGCGCTCACCGACGAGAAAAAGCGCGCGGATGCCAAGGCGCTGGTGAAGCTGATGCAAAGCGCGACGGGCGAAAAGCCAAAGATGTGGGGGCCATCGATCATCGGCTTCGGCAGCTACCACTTCAAGTACGAGAGCGGGCGCGAGGGCGATATGCCTTTGGCCGGTTTTTCGCCGCGTAAGGCGGCAACGGTTCTGTATGGCGTGACGGGGTCGAGCGACGCTCAGGCGCTGTTGGCTAAGCTCGGCAAGCATACCTCCGGCAAGGGCTGCCTGTACATCAAGAAGCTCGCCGATGTGGACCCCAAGGTGATAGAGGCGCTGGTGGTCAAATCCGTCGCCGCCACACGAGCGCGGCGCGCGGACTAGGATAAAAAGAGGGCAATAGTATGGCAACCCTCGACTGGTCGCAATGCCCCGCCGTGGAAAGCGTGCCGGGCAAGCTAAGCGGCGCATGGGTTCTTAAGGGGACCCGAATGCCGGTGTCGGCTATTTTCGAGAACCTTGAAGCCGGGGCGAATATCGACGACATCATGGAATGGTTCGATGGGCTCGACCGCGAGCAGGTGAAGGCGGTGATTGAGTTTGCCGCTCGCAGTCTGGACAAGCCGCCGGTGTACGCGCCGTAATGTGCTTGTAACGACCGACAAGAACATCCGCTATCAGCAAAACCTTGCGGGCCGCAAGATAGCCATCATTGTGTTAAGCAAACAGCAATGGCCCGAATTGCGGCCTCACGTTCAGCTTGTTGTCGCGGCGGTAAACGCGGTCACACCGGGAAAGTATGTAGAAGTGGAGATCCCGGAGAGCTAGCTGCGACCCATACGTTTGGCTAACCTCTCGCAGGCGATCTCGACTTGCGAGCGGTTTCAGAAAGCGTTTTTTCTGAGGCTTGCCCCCCGTCCCTCTTTTGCGTAGGCTTGAAAGCATGGAATTGCTCACGCGTGATGAGATCGTTCGTTTGACGCCCACTGAACGTCTCGCCCTCATCGCGCAGCTTTGGGACAGTCTCGAACATGAGCAGGTTCCCTTGACTGGTGCGCAGGAAGCCGAGCTCGAACGCCGGCTCACTTCGCTCGAAGAAGGCAGGGGCCATGGCGTAACGTGGGCGGCCCTGAAAGCTGAACTCGAGCAACGTTGCCCGTAGTGTATTCGGTTATCGATGCTCATCATTTTTGCCGGACTACCAGCCGTGGGAAAGACCGCGGTTGCGCAGGAGCTGGCCCGTCAACTCGGCGCGGTGCACATACGCATCGATTCGATCGAGCAAGCACTCCGGGATTCAGGGATGGTCACTTCAGCGCTCAATGACGCCGGGTATCGCGTGGGCTACGCGGTCGCCGCGGACAACCTCCGTGTCGGCAGAACGGTGATTGCGGATTCGGTGAATCCGTTGGCAATCTCGCGCGATGCTTGGGTCGAAGTGGCCAGCCGCGCACAGGTGCGTGCCATTGAGATTGAGGTGGTGTGTTCAGATACTAACGAACATCGCCACCGGCTGGAAACACGCATAACCGACTTCCCCGGGTCGCGGCCGCTTACTTGGCACGAGGTGGTTTCTCGGGAGTACCAAGCATGGAGTCGCGAACATGTTGTGATCGATACTTCCCGCCTGAGCGTCGTGCAGAACGTCGACATACTTCGCGGAGCCATTCTGGGAGTGTAGTTCCGGTATCCTGATCGTGTGCCACCAGCCGCCGCCGGGAAAGGCGCCAAGCATCGTCCCCGTCTCTTCCTGATCGATAGCTACGGGTTTATCTTTCGCGCCTACCATGCTCGCGCCCGCAGCGGCGCGCCGCCCATGCGCACCACCACCGGGATTCCCACTGAAGCTGTGCTCATCTTCCATAACATGGTGCGCAAGTTGCGATCGGCGTACCAGCCCGAATACATTGCGGCGATTTTCGAATCCGGCAAGACGTTTCGCGAGGAGCAGTACGCCGAGTACAAGGCCAATCGTACGGAAATGCCGCCCGATCTGGGCGAGCAGATCCCCTACATCCGCCGATTGCTGGAAGCGATGCACATTCCCGTGCTGCAGTACGCGGGTTTCGAGGCCGACGACGTGATCGGCGCGATGGCCAAGCGGGCCAGTGAAAATTTCGACGTCGTGATCGTGTCGAGCGACAAGGACATGCTGCAGCTTGTTGACGAGCGCGTGCACATGTTTAATCCAGTCAAAGAAGACGTCTGGTACGATCCGGCCACCACCGAGGAATTCATGGGAGTGAAGCCGCATCAGGTTGCGGATCTGCTGGCGCTGAAGGGCGACTCCATCGACAACATCCCCGGCGCGCCGGGAATCGGCGACAAAGGCGCGCGCGATTTGATCGTGCGCTTCGGATCGGTGGAGGGGGCGCTGGAACACGCGGCTGAGGTGGAGCGCAAGATGTATCGCGAGAGTTTGCAGAACAATCGCGAGCAGATTCTGTTGAGCAAGCGCCTCGCGACCATCGATACGACGGCGCCAGTTGAATTCGAGATGGCGGCGCTGGCGGCGCAGGAGCCGGACATTGGCGAGCTGAAGAAGGTTTACAAGGAGCTGGAGTTTTACAGTCTGCTGAAAGAGGTGGGGCCGACCGAGGACTCGCACACGCGCGATTACTCAAGCATTGCGTCGCGGGAGGAAGCGGTTGCGTATGCGGCGAGCCTGGCGAGACTCGATCCGGCGAAGCCGATCGCATTTGCGATTGAATCCACCATGGACGGCGGTTTGCCGCTGACGATGCTGGGCGTGTCGTATGAGCGGGGCGTGGCGCGTGCGCTGTCGATGGATTATATCGACGCGCTGAAACCGATTTTGGAAGACGCCAGGCGGTCGAAGATCGCGCATGACGTAAAGTCGGTGACGCTCGAGCTGGCGAAATACGGCGTGGAGGCGAAAGGCTTCCGGCATGACGTGATGCTCTATGCGTTTCTGCTGTGCGCCGATCCGGCCGGCTGTTCTGCGGGAGTGTTGGCGGAGCGCTATCTGGATCGCAAGCTGGGCGCGGCTGCCGAGCAACATGCGGATCTGGCGGTCACACTGTCCGAACGCCTGGCGCCCGAGATCGATCAGCAAGGTTTCCGCGGAATTTATGAAACGATCGATCTGCCGTTGGCCGACGTGCTCGCGCAGATGGAACAGCTTGGCATCCGCGTCGATCCCAAGCAGCTGCGCGTTCTTTCCGGCGAGCTCGAGACGGACATTCAGCGCCTCTCCGCGGAAATCTACCAGCTAGCGGGGAAGCCGTTCAACATCAATTCGCCTGTGCAGCTCGGGAAGATTTTGTTCGAAGAGCTGAATTTGCCGGCGCCGGTGAAGTACGGCAAGGGCAAGACCATCTCAACCGCCGCAGACGTGCTGGAGGGCTTGGCGGCCGAGCACGAAATTGCGCGCAAGGTTCTGGAATATCGGCAGCTTTCGAAGCTGAAGGGCACCTACATCGACGCGCTGCCGGATTTGATCGATCCGAAGAACGGCCGCATTCACACCACGTTCAATCAAACCGGCGCGGCTACGGGGCGGCTGTCGTCATCGAATCCGAATCTGCAGAATATTCCGATCCGGACCGAGCTGGGCCGCGAGATTCGCGCCGCGTTCGTGCCGCAGGCGGGCTGGAAGCTGGTGGTGGCGGACTATTCGCAGATCGAGCTGCGGCTGCTGGCGCACATGTCGCACGATCCCGTTTTGGTGGACGCGTTCAGCCGCGGCGAAGATATTCACACGCGAACGGCCGCCGAGGTTTTTCGCGTTCCTCCAATGATGGTGACTCCAGAAATGCGACGCAACGCCAAGGCGGTGAATTTCGGGATCGTCTACGGGCAGACGCCGTACGGCCTCGCAGCTTCTCTTGGCATCGATCGCAAGGAAGCCGAGGAGTACATCCGAACGTATTTCGAGCTGCACGCGGGCGTGAAGAAATTTATCCAGAAGACTATCGCGGAGGTACGAGAGAGCGGTTTCGCGCCGACACTGTTCGGCCGCAAGCGTCCGATCCCGGATATGCACAGCCGCAATCCGAATGCGCGATCATTCGCAGAGCGCACGGCCGTCAATACGCCTTTGCAGGGCACCGCGGCCGATCTGATCAAGTTAGCGATGATCCGCATTGACGAGATTTTGCGGCGCGAGAACTTGGAAACCAAAATGCTGTTACAGGTGCATGACGAGCTGCTGTTTGAGTCTCCGCCCGGCGAGGCCGAGCGAGTTTCGAAGATGGTGAAACGCGAGATGGAGACTGTTCACAAGCTAGACGTACCGTTGATCGTGGATGTGGGAATCGGCGAAAACTGGCGCGACGCTAAGTAGTCCCGTGCCAAAGACCGCTCCGTCACGGTCGCGGCTCGGCTAGACGCGCGGGCAGAAACTCGTCGCCTGAGTGCCAGGTTGGAAGCTGAGGCTCATTGGCCGCCGTGATTCCGATCAGCATTCCGAACTTCGCGGCTTCTTCCATCCCCGCGAAGTCCCAATCGTCGTGATATTCATCGGACGGCTGGTGGTAGTGCTTGTCATTGTATTCGTCAAAGAGTTTGTCGCCGTAGCCGGCGGGCTTGCCGTAATAATCCGTGCCCAGGTCGATTGAAAACGACGGCACACCCGCGTGCGCGAGCGAGAAATGGTCGGAGCGGTAATACGAGCCTTGCTCCGGATGCGCGTCTGGCTTGATCGCGAGTTCCATGCGATGCGCGGCTTCCTCGACGATAGGCCAGGCTGTGGTTCGCTCCGCGCCAGTCACGGAAATGTCTTTGGTTCTTCCGAATGGAGGAAACGCGTCGAAATTCAGATCCAACGCTGTCTTCGCGAGCGGGATCAGCGGATGCGCGGCATAATACTCAGATCCTCGGAGTCCCGCTTCTTCAGCCGTCACCGCCATGAATAGCGCCGATCGTTTGGGCTTGTGCTCCAGCGCGGCCCAGGCACGCGCCATCTCGATGATCATTGCGCAGCCGGTGGCATTGTCTACCGCGCCGTTGTAAATGGAATCGCCATTCACGGCCGGACCAATCCCCAAATGATCCCAATGCGCGGTGAAAATCACGGCCTCGGATTTGAGCTGGGGATCGCTGCCCTCCACTTTCGCGATCACGTTGTTGGATTGCATTTGCCGGATCTCGGAGGGAATGTTGGCGCGAATGCGGACGCCCAAGGGAATCGGCCGGAAGTCACGCGAGTTGGCGGCGGTTAACATCTGGTCCACCGTCTTGCCCGCGAGTCCGAGTAATTTGGCGCCTGCGTCCTCGGTCACCCAGCCGGCGAAAGCCAGCGCCGGTTGTCCGGGCGGCAGCTTCAACTGCGGATCCTCCTTGCCCCAGGAACTTCGCACCACATCGTAGCCGTAACCCGCGGTGGGCGTGGTGTGGATGATGATGACGCCCTTGGCGCCCATGCGCGCGGCCTCTTCGTACTTGTAGGTCCAGCGGCCGTAGTAGGTGAGCGCGCGCCCGCCGAAGAACTTCGGATCTTCCGACGGCGGCTCATTGGTGAACAGGACCAGGACCTTGCCCTTCACGTCGACGCCCTTGAAATCGTCCCACTGGAACTCGGGCGCGACAATGCCTTGGCCGACGAAGATGGCTTCGGCGTCGAATTGATCTTCTGGCTGTTGTAACTCGTTGACGCCGACGAAATCGTCCAGCCATTTGAAGGCGACCGTTTTATTTCCGGGTCCCACAGCCGCAAGCATCGCATTGGGCGAAGTGGTGACGCCCACCATGGGCACCTTTTGGAAATATGTGCCATTTTCGCCGGCCGGGGCAGCGCCGGCCACCGCGAATTGCGACGCGATGTACTCGGCGGCCAGGTCTCCGCCGCGCGTTCCCACGCCGCGCCCCTCCAGCAAATCGCTGGCTAGAAATTTCACGTGGGCTCGCATGTGCTCGCCCGAAATGTCGGTCTGCGCCCATACGGCCGCCACCACCAGCAGTGCCAATCCGAGTTTCCTCATGACCCAGTGTTGATTTTTTCGGCCAATGGTGTCAAAACCAATGTGTATGCCAATCGCAACCACCAACCCCGCCACCGGCGAACTGATCCGCGTTTTCGATCCGAATTCCAGCGCGGAAGTGGACGCCAAAATTCAAAAGGCTTATGACGCGTTTCGCGCGCACCGCCGCACGCCGTTTGCCGATCGCGCCTCTAAAATGCTCCGGGCCGCGGAGATTCTCGAAAAGGAAAAGGACCGCTGGGCGCGCCTGATGACGCTCGAGATGGGCAAGACGTTGAAATCCGCGGGCGACGAAGCGCTGAAGTGCGCGTGGGCTTGCCGCTATTACGCCGAGAATGCCGAGCATGCCTTAGCCGACGAAGCGGTGGCGACCAACGCCGGTAAAAGCTTCGTGGCGTACCAGCCGCTGGGCGTGGTGCTGGCGGTGATGCCCTGGAATTTTCCGTTCTGGCAGGTGTTTCGTTTTGCCGCGCCGGCATTGATGGCGGGCAACGGTGGACTGTTGAAGCACGCTTCCAACGTTCCGCAATGCGCGCTCGCGATCGAAGAGATCCTGTGCCGCGCCGGTTTTTCGGAGGGCGAGTTTCTGACGCTGCTGATCGAGTCGTCTCAAGTGGCGCGGGTGATCGACGATCCACGCGTGGCCGCCGCCACGCTCACCGGCAGCGAACCCGCCGGACGGCAAGTGGCCAGCCAATGTGGGAAGCAGATCAAGCCAACGGTGCTGGAGCTCGGCGGCAGCGATCCTTTTATCGTGATGCCCAGCGCGAACATCGAAGAAGCCGCGGCAACGGCGGTGAAGGCGCGCTGCATCAACAACGGACAATCCTGCATCTCCGCCAAGCGGTTCATCGTACACGATTCCATCTACGCCGAATTTGAACGGCGGTTTGTGGAAGGGATGAAGGCGCTGAAAGTTGGTGATCCCGTGGCTTCGACAACCGATGTCGGTCCGCTGGCGACGTCGCAGATCGTGGGCGAGCTGGACGATCAGGTGAAGCGGGCAGTGGCGGGCGGCGGGAAGTTGCTGACCGGCGGCAAGCGGATCAGCGGTCCTGGCAATTTCTACGAGCCGACTGCGCTGGGCGGAGTTCCGCAGAACTGCCCGGTCTACTACGAGGAGATCTTCGGGCCGGTTGCGATGCTGTTCCGGGTGAGCGATATCGATGAAGCGATCGACTTGGCCAACGATTCCGATTTCGGACTGGCTTCGAGCGTGTGGACCAACGACGAGGCCGAGCGCGCGCGTTTCATCAGCGAGATCGAAGCGGGCGCGGTATTCGTGAACGGCATGGTGGCGTCCGATCCTCGGCTGCCGTTCGGAGGAATCAAGAACTCGGGGTACGGGCGCGAGCTGAGCAGCTTCGGTATTCGGGAGTTCGTGAACATCAAGACGGTGTGGATCAAGTAGGCGCTACTTCGGCGCCATGCGAATGGCTCCGTCCAACCGGATCACTTCGCCATTCAGCATCGGGTTTTCGATGATGTCGCGGGCGAGTTGCGCGTACTCGGACGGCCGGCCCAAGCGCTTCGGAAAGGGACCATGGCTCCCAGCGACAGTACGCACATCGTCGGGCATGCCGGCGAGCATAGGCGTGTCGAAGATGCCCGGCGCAATCGCCATCACGCGAATCCCGACGCTTGAAAGATCTCGCGCTAGCGGTAGCGTCATGGCCGCGATGCCGCCCTTCGATGCCGAGTAAGCCGCTTGACCGATCTGGCCGTCGAAGGCCGCCACCGAGGCGGTGTTGATGATCACGCCGCGTTCATCTTCGTCATTCTGAGCGTTCGGCGCCATCGCCCACGCGGCCAGGCGCGCGACGTTGAACGAGCCGATCAGGTTGATGCGGATCACTTTCGAGAACCGGTCGAGATCGGCAGGGCCGTTCTTCCCGACCACCCGCTGCGCGTCTACGATGCCGGCGCATTGGATGGAGATGTGGAGCGCGCCGAAGGTGTCCATTGCGGTCTTGACCGCGGCATCGGCTTCGACCGGCTCGGTGACATCGGTGCGAACGAAGCGCGCGTGATGGCCAAGTTCTTTCGCGAGGGACTTGGCCGGCCTCATCGTTCAAATCGGCGATGACGACGTGGCCGCCTTCCTCGACGATCATCTTGCCGTGGCGGCCCCCAAGCCGGATGCTCCACCGGTGACTAGCGCGACTTTTCCCGTGATGTCCATCAGCTACCTCCGGCTTTCAAAGAATTTCTTCATCAGCTCCACGCACTCCGGCGCGAGCACGCCTTCCACGATCTCGACGCGATGGTTCAGAACTCCGAATCGGCGATGCGGAACTTACTGCGGACTCCGCCGAATCGCAAATCGCGCGCGCCGAAAACCAGTCGTTGTATCCTTGCGGCCACCAGCGCTCCAGCGCACATCGCGCAAGGTTCCAGCGTAGCGTAGAGCGTGGCCGTTTCCAATCGATAGTTGCGAACGCTGAGCGCCCGCTTCCCGCAGTGCGAGGATTTCTGCGTGCGCGGTGGGATCGGATTTCGCGATGGGTGAATTGAATCCGCGCCCGACGATCTCGCCATCGATTACGACCACGGCGCCCACCGGCACCTCGCCGTTCTCTTCGGCCTGGCGCCCGAGCGCTAGGGCTTCACGCATGAACGGTTCATGCGCCGACATGGACGGCCAGCAATCGCTCAAATATGAAAGGCTTTGCCCCGAACGTGCGCAAGACCAGCGGACGGAGGCGCGGAAACCGATCCAGCATCAGCATGAGTTGAGCCATCAACGCGGGACGCCGCGCCAGCCGGGAGTGGGCCGCTTGATACTGGTCCAAATTATTCGCGGCCAGCGCGTCGGCCAACGCCAGCGCCTGTCGAAAAGCGAGGCCCAGGCCTTCGCCAGTAATGGCGTCCACTGAACCCGAGGCGTCGCCGATAAGCGCGATGTTCCCGCGATGGATCCGGCGCAAGCGGCGCATGACCGTGACCGCCCCGCGCTCTTCACTCAGCGTAGCCGCTCCTTGCAGTTTCGAAGCCAGCTCGGGAAAGCGGGGCAAAGCGTCGTTCAAACGCTGGCGCGGATCGCGCGTGAGCAGTCCGATCAACATCTCGTCGTGCGCGACTCCGGCGACATACATCTGGCAGCCCGATCCCCAGTAAACCTCCACGAAATCGCTCCAGGGACGAACGCGATAGTGCCGGCGGAATCCGTAGCGGTGCGATTCGCTGCGCACGGCATCGAGCGTGGCCCAATGCCGGACGCGCGAATTCCCACCGTCGGCTCCGATGATCCAACGCGCGCGCAGGTCGTCAATGCCTGTCACATGATTGCGCCAAAGAAGCTTCACGCCCAGCTCGCGCGCGCGACCGATCGAAATCTGGTGCAGCCGCAGACGCCGCACCGCAACGCCGGGCTCGCGCGGAAAATCCGCCGCCGCGCTGCCGCCGTCGCCGATAAAACGAATCCCGCGGAACGTGAACGATTGATCTGGATCGATCGCGACGCCCAAGCGGTGGAGCGCCTCGAGCGAATCCGGCATTAGTCCTTCGCCGCAGGCTTTGTCTATGGGCGGTTCGGCGGCATCGGCCACCACGACGTCGAAGCCTTTGAGGCGCGCCGCGATGGCAGCCGCCAATCCGGCGGGTCCGCCTCCGACGATGAAGATCGTCCGTCAGACTTACCACCTCAACAAAACCAGCTCGGAACAGAAGCCCGGGCCCATGGCAGCCAGGATGCTGTACGTCCCCGGCGCCGGCCGCCGCTTCATCATCACTTCTTCGAGGACCACCAATACGGATGCCGACGAAAGATTGCCGGTTCTGCGCAGGCAATCCCAGGACGCCGCGAGCGCGCCCTCCGGCAACTCCAGCGCCGCCGCGGTGGCTTCCAACACGCGCGGACCGCCGGTGTGCAGCACCCATGCTCCGATGTCCGCTCGCGACAAGCCCTGCTCTTCGAGGAACGCGTCCACGTCCGATGCCAGATGCTCCTCGACGACTTCCGGCACTTCGCGCGAAAGCACGATGCGGAAGCCTTTTTCGGAAATATCCCAACCCATGACGTGCTCGGAATTGGGATAGAAGACGGATCGCGTGGCCAGAATCTCGGGACCGTCGGCGGTTCGCTCCGCGCCCGATACCAACACAGCCGCCGCGCCGTCGCCAAACAATCCCGACGAAATCATGTTCGCGATCGAAATATCTTCCTGCTGCAGCGTGAGCGAGCAAAGCTCCACCGACAGCACCGCCGCCACTTGCTTGGGATAAGCGAGGACGTAGTCCGCGGCGCGCGAGATCCCGGCCGCGCCGGCCACGCAGCCCAGTCCGAAAATGGGCACGCGCTTGATGTTCACGGGCAGGCGCATTCGGTTCACCAGCCGGGCGTCGATGGATGGGCTGGCGATGCCGGTCACGGAAACGAAGAACATCGCGCCGAGGTCGTCGGTGGAAAATCCCGACCGCGACAAGCGCGCAGCACAGCGCTTTTTGTCCGAGATCCTGCGCCACCTCGATCCAATGGTTGTTCGCCGCGCCCCAGGCGTGAGCCCGTAGTATTCCTCGATAGGCAGCGCCAGGTAGCGCGTCTCCACGCCCACGCGGGCCTGCAGGCGCTCCAGGAACACCGGATTATCCACTTTCGGTCCCCAGTGCTTTTGCAGCGCCGTTAACAGCACGCGCTGATCGTACTTATGCTGCGGTAAAGCGCTGGCAACTCCGGCGATCTTTCATAGGCGGGCCGGCTCCTTGGGTATTCTACCTTTAGCCGTCGTTCTACTGGAGCTGGGCCAGTTCTTGCGCGTACAGCGGTTGTGCGGAAATTCGCGCGCCAGAGCGCACCAGCAGATCGCGGGCTTGGGAACGATCTTTGTCGCGCAGCGCAGCCACGGCCAGCAGCAGCCGCGCGTAAGGGTTTAGATAGCGCCCTTTTTCGGCCGTCAGACGCAAGATCTTCCACGCCGCGCTCGTGGTCCGTCTGCGGCGCCGCCGGCCTGCAAGATCCAGCGCATGCGGCGCGGACTTCAGGCTGAACAGATAGTTCTCCACGCCGATCGCCAGATAGGCATCGTAGTAATTCGGCTCGATCATCAGCAGCTTTTCCGCCGTGGCGCGGCTGTTCTTGATCACCTTCAGTGCGTCGAATTCGCGGTGTTCGATCAGCGCCACGTAATCGGCGCGCAGGCCGAGCGTCAGGATTTTCGCGAAAAGCGCATCGGCGTCGTCGGGGCGTTTGCGTCAGAATCTTTTCCGAGAGCCCGGCGGACTTGTCCAATTCCTGATCGAAGGCCTGGCGCACCGCGGCATCCGGCGTCACCTTGGGCCTGTGGTGGAACATGCTGTTCTCGACGAAGAACTCGGAGTGCAGGATATTCAGCCGGTCGAATTCAGCGAACAGATAATGCGGCGGCGTTGGAAACCGGGCCGAGGGGATCGGCCGGGATGATCGCGCTCCCATTGCGCGAACGTCTTGTGCGCCTCGTCGAAGTTGAGGTCGTACATCTGGCGGTAGCCGCGGTCGATGACCGGATTGCGCTCAGGCGGAGCCGGGTTCGCCGCCAGGGCCGCGGCGGCGCCGAGCATCAGCGAGAATCAGGAGTCGAATCATCATGATAAGGTGTCAGGCACGTAGGTTGCCTGCTCAGCCGGCAGCCGGAATTTCCTGCTCAACTTCACTAGTTACCTGGACGTCCGGAATCTCAATGCCGGTACGGGTTCCTTCACCTGGTTTGCTGTCGATCCACATACGGTAATCCGGGCCGTACAGCACCTTCATACGCTCGTTTACGTTACTCACGCCGATGCCCTGCTCGAACAACGTCGCGAGGCGCGTCTCAGCAATGCCCACGCCGTCGTCTTCCACCACCAGATGCAGCCGGCCATCGGCCAGGTAGCTGCGGACGCGGATCAACGCCGCCGTCCACCTTGGTGGCCAGCCCGTGCCGGATGCTGTTCTCGATCAGTGGCTGCAACAGCATGCTGGGCACCAGCCGGTCCAGCGTCTGCGGGATCGATTTCCTTCACGAACCGCAGCTTCTCGCCGAAACGCACCATCTCGATTGTCATGTAATTATCAATGAACGCCAGTTCCTCGCGCAGGGGCGTGAGATTGTCGGTCTTGCGCAGCAGCCGGCGCAGAATACTCGAAAGCCGGTAGACCACGCCGCGCGCCTGCTCGGGATTTGTGCGGATCAGCGATGATACCGAATTCAGCGTATTGAACAGAAAGTGCGGATTGATCTGGCTGGTGAGCGCCGCCAGCCGCGCCTCGTTCAAACGCAGTTGCTGCGCTTCGAGCTTTTTCTCGTTGCGGGTGTTGTTCCAGATCTTGAGCGGCAGCATTACGGCAAACACGGAGCTGGCATAGGCGGCCAGCATGGCCCAGCCGGTATTCGGTCCAGATGGGCGCGAGAAAATGCCGTTCTTGCTGGAAGAGACTTGACCTGGACGCGCAGCAATCCGCTGAAAAGGATGCTGAACAGGCAGCCCAATTGGAACAAGAGGCGAAGCTGATAGGTCCGCTGCAGGAGGCGCCTCGGGTTCAGGCTGAAGATCCAGATCGGCGAGAAACGCCAGACGTCTTCTTTTTCCGGCGCGAGATCGCGCAACAGTCCGCCCAGCACGCCGACGCCGGCGAATAACAGCATGGTCATCAACTCGCCATTGGCGAACGGCCGGAATCGAAATCAAAATGCCGGACAGCAGCCCCGTGACGTAGCCGCCCACCATGCCGGCCAGCAGGCTTCCCTCTAGTCCCAGGTCCACGGCGTCGTACTTGGCCGGGTTCAAAACGCGGAAAAGTACGCTGCCCCCATAGGTCGCCCAGAACATCAAGGCCAGCTTGACGCGTTGCACCAAAGTGCGGTCCTCGCGCATCAACATCTTTTGGAACGCGCTAAACCGCGAGAGGATGCTCGCCAGCGACGCCGCCACCGCCACCCGCAGCAGCAGGGTCAACAGTTGTTGGTGTTCCATGGGGCGCCTGGGGATCATTATAATGAATGAAAGCCATCACCGATAGAATTCAGCCGCCAGCCGGCATAGCCGTGCTGAGTAAACATGCTTAGTAAAATCGCCGAAGCCAATTTTCCCAGCCGATTCGGCCATTTCCGCATTTATGGCTTCGAAGGCGCCTACGAGGGCGGAATTGAAGAATGCGTGGTCCTGCGGATGGGAGACGTGGCGGGGGGGAATGAGCCGCCGCTGGTCCGCATCCACTCCCAATGCCTGACCGGCGATGTATTCCACAGTCTGCGGTGCGATTGCCGGTCGCAGCTCGAGTTGTCGCTGACCCTGATCGCCGAAGAAGGCCGCGGACTGCTGATTTACGAGCATCAGGAGGGACGCGGCATCGGTCTTCTAAACAAGCTGCGGGCGTATGAGCTGCAGGATGGTGGCGCCGACACGGTGGAAGCCAACGAGCGCCTGGGTTTCGAAGCCGATCTGCGCGACTATCGCATGCCGGCCGAGATTCTGCGCTATTTCAAGATCAAGAGCGTGCGCCTGCTGTCGAACAATCCCGACAAAATCGCCGCGCTGGAGAACGCCGGAATTCGGGTGGCGGAGCGGATCCCGTGCGTCATCGCGCCACACGAATCGAGCGAAGGGTATTTAAGGACGAAGAAGCAGAAGATGGGGCATTTGCTGGATTAGGCAGCCCGATCATGCGCCGCCCGCCCGATCCCCGACTGCTGGGTTTCCTCGAAAACTACGATCGGCACATTTCAGATCTCGCACTGGCGCTGCGCGAGATCGTGCTGGAGGAGGCGCCCGACGCTTCGGAATCGGTTTACCAGGTCTACACGGTCGCGATATGGTTCGGGTTCAGCGGAAAGATGAAGGATATGTTCTGCTACATTGCCACCAACGCGAAGCACGTGAACCTCGGCTTCCCGCGCGGGGCCTCGCTTGCCGATTCGAATCGCGTGCTGGAGGGCGATGGCAAAACCATGCGCCACATCAAATTCGCGAGCCTGGGCGATGTTGAGCGGCCGTTTGTGCGCCGCTACATTCAGGCGGCGATGGAGCAAGCGGCGTCAGCCGGGACGCGCGGGACCGGTGTGAGCGTGGTAAAAACCCGCGACGCGTCACAACACGCGACTAGGGGCGGCGGAACTCCCGCGCGAAGACGGCTTCGAGCGAAGGGTCGCCACGCTGCCGAATGATCGCCTCCACCCGCGCCAGCACCGCTTCGTCGCGCGCCTAGAACGCTGGAACTCGGGTTGCGGAGGGTATCCCGGGCCTAACGATCCTTCCGCAACCAGTCCGTGATTATTTTCGACAGGTCGAGGAACGTGAGCCGATCGGGCTCCAGGCCAAAGATAGAGCATATTTCGCGCAAGTTGGTTTGGAACGTTTGATAGTGGTGGATGATCTCAGTACTGCCCGGCAAAGTGGTTCGCTTGGATGGCAGCCGCCAGTCGCGAACCTCGCGTACCGCATGGTGCGGGTCTCCACCGTGTGCCCGGATGTCCTGGCCCGAGATGTCGGAGATAAAGGCGCGATAACGATACTAGTCGGTGTCGAGAACCAAAGTGCGCTTTTTGCTTTGGTTCGGAGGACCGAACCGCTTGCAGCCTAGGAATAATCCGAGTTCCAGCGGCATGTTGAATCGAGGAAGCCCGGTAACAACATCCAGTGCAACGGCCGACAGATCGTTAATTCCGAATCGGCACTCCTCAACGATTCGCTGGATTTTGGATAGTCGGAACTCTCCGGCATCGTCGTCTTCAAGCGAGCAGCGCGGGACGAATCCGAGGTATTGGACGCTGAAAACAATCGCGTCGAATATTGGCCGGAAGCCAGGATCAAATGGACAATTGATGAAGACGTGGCTGTTTCTTAGCCGAGTGGTCACGGGTAGGGCTGGGATCGGATTGCACGCGTTCGAGCACCACCTTGCTGACAGCCCGCCTGATCTGGGCGGCGATGGGGCTTTTCTTCGGATGCTCCTGAATGCGAATCATTCGATATGTCTCGTAGTGTCGGATCTGACCGTTTCTTCCGTGAACCACGAGCTGTCCCGACCCCTCCTTCTTGATGCTTTTCTTGGCAGCGCTGACAGCCCTCTGTTGGGTCGAAAAGATTTTGGCAGGCTTGCCTTCCTTCTTTACCGTCCAAGCTTCGCCGGAACGGAACACATGAAATGTTTTCGCCGCCATATAGTCATTGTATGCACTTATCGTGCGTGGCCAGCCGGGAAGATCTCAGGCGGAACGTTCTGACGTTGTGGCACGTGGGTAACCGGGATTATGGATCAATCACAGAATCGACCATGTTAGGTAAGCAGCTAGCCTCGCCGGAATTCCCGCGCGAAGATGGCCTCGAGCGAAGGGTCGCCACGCTCCCGGATGATCGCCTCCACCCGCGCCAGCACGGCTTCGTCGCGCGCGTAGAGTGCCAGGCCCGCCAACGCATCGGCTGCCACGTGGCCGCTGTCATCACTTAATCGGCTCAGAAGAAACTGGAGCGCCGCTTCGCTCCTGAGCATCGCGATCGCAACCAGAAGCGTCCGGCGTTGTTCCGCCCCGCCACCCCGTTCCCAAGCCTCGCGCAAAACGTCGAACGCCGCCGCCAATCGCGATTCACCCAAGGCCAGCGCGGCCTGCTCGCCGATTCCGCCGGATTGGGAACGCAAAAAGCTCGCGACGAATTCCACGGATCGCGCCGGGTCCAGCCGCAGCAGAGCACTGAAACATTCGGCTGCGATCTCGTCCTCACGGTCGCCCAGCAGCGCCTTCAAACGCAACAGCAAAACGCCTTCCGCGCGCCCGGCTTCGGCGATGGCGCGAATCGCACCGGCCCGGGCGGGAACCTGGCGATCGGCCAGCAGCGTAACGCACTCGAACAAAGCATCCGGGTGGCCCATGCGCGCCAGCCCGCGCGCGCACAATCCTCTCAGCGGCGCGGCGACATCCACTGGCGGACCGAAACTGCCCTCCATCTGAACATGCCGAATGCCGGCGAAATAGACTTTGGCGGCGGGGTCGTCGATTTGAACCAAAGCTTGCGTGATCGCGATCAATGCCTTGCAGCCGGTGTCGAGCTTCGCGGGATTGGCCATGAGGCGCTCGAAACCCTCCACCAGATCCGGCGCGAGGGCGCTCGCCTCCAGGCGCTCGATCGTAGCGGCCGCCGCGGCTACCACGTGATTGCTCTTGTGGCGTAAAAACGGCGCCAGGTCGCGCTTCGGATCGTGCGTCTCGGGCGACTGGCGGATGGCGTGGATGGCCGCGAGGGCATCTTCGGTGGAGGGCGGCTTGGCCATCAGACCAATATAGAATTGAAGTTGGATACGATGCTCGCCGTTCAAAATCCGCCCCGCAAACGTTGGACTCGCACCGAGTACGAACGGGTGGAAGCGGCCGGGATTTTCGACCAACAGCGTGTGGAGTTGATCGAAGGCGAATTGTTCGACAAGTTGGCAAAAACCCGCCGGGAGATCGTTGCCTCAAGCATGGTGATTGGCTGGCTGATTCCAGCTTTTGGAACCTATCGCTGGAGCTATGCTGCTCCCATCGACGTCGCCCCTGAAGACAACACCAGGAACGCACCTCAGCCGGATATGATCGCGCTGACGCGCGAGTACTCAGAATTACGCTACTGGACCGACACGCCGCAGCCTCGCGACCTGGAGCTGGTAATCGAAATCGCCGACACCTCACTCGTCTTCGACCTCACCGTAAAAGCCTCGCTCTACGCCCGGGCCGCAATCGTCGAATATTGGGTCTTGGACGTGCCGGGCCGACGGCTGATCGTGCATCGCGACCCGCAAAATGGCCAGTACGGGTCGGTGACAGCATACAACGAACAGGAAGGCGTCGCGCCCTTGGGGGCCGCCGGCTCGACCCTCCAAGTTCGGGATGTATTCCCTAATAAATAATAGACTTACACTTCTCTGCACATCTCGTCTCGTTTTCGCGTCAAACACTGATGTGAAGCGTCTGCTGCTATTGGTGTCCCTCGTCTCGCTTTCCACCAGTTCGTTCACGCTGCAGGCCGCGGACGTGGATCTGAACGCGCTCCCCAAAAGGATTGAACAGCGTTACAATCGGGCCAAAACACTGCAAGTCCATTTCGTTGAGTCCTATAGCGTCCAAGGCCAGGCGCGGAGGAGTGAATCCGGTGAACTGACCCTGCGCAAGCCCGGGCGAATGCGCTGGGATTACAGCGCTCCTTCCGGCAAACTCTTCCTCTCCGATGGCAAGGATGTCTACCTCTACACCCCGGATGCGCACCGCGTGGAAAAGGCCAAGCTGAAGGCTAGCGAAGACATGCGCGCGCCCCTGGCATTTCTGCTCGGCAAGCTGGATTTCGCCAAGGATTTTCGGGATTTTGAAGTGCAGCCGGACGGCGCCAATTTTCTGGTCACCGCCAAAGCCAAGAACGATAAACTGCCCTACGAAAAGGTACAGATGCTGATCGCGCCCGGCGACCAGATCCAGCGCCTGGTGGTCAACGGCCAGGACCAGTCCGTGCTGACCTTCCAGTTCGACGGCGAAAAGCTGAACCCTCCCGTGAACGACGCTATATTCAAGTTTCAGATGCCCGCCGGCGCGACGCTGGTGGACGCCGAAGGGACCGAATAGTGGCCGAGTTCGTTCTCAAGTACGCCGATCCGCGCGGCGAAATGCACCAGCAGGTAGCTGAAGCGGCGTCCGAAAAAGATTTGCGTGACCGGTTTTCCCAGCAGGGTTTTCTGATTTATTCCGTGAAGCCCCGCCGTGCCATCGCGGGCATGGTGGGCGGCGGCGGACGCAAGCGCAAGATCAACCTGGAGAAGTTCCTTATCTTCAATCAGCAATTCGTGACGCTGATCCGCGCCGGTCTTCCCATTTTAAAGGCTCTGGATCTTCTGTCCGAGCGCCTCACCGACGAAAAGCTGGCCCCGCACATCAAGGCGGTCCGCGAAGAAGTGCGGAACGGCTCGCTGCTATCCGATGCCTTCGCCCGGCAGGCTGTCTTCCCGCCCATGTACGTCACGTCGGTCCTGGCGGGCGAAAAGAGCGGCTCCCTGGGCGAGGTGTTGGACCGCTATATCACGTATCAAAAGCTGGCTTTGGCGGTGCGCAAAAAGGTGGTGCTGTCGCTGGTTTATCCCTGCCTGTTGTTGGTGCTGGTGGTCTGCCTGATGGTGTTTCTGGTGACCTTCGTGGTTCCGAAGTTCGCCGAATTGTATGAAAGCATGTCGGCGCAGTTGCCGGCTGCCACCAAGATCCTGATCGCGGTGGGAACCACGGCCCGCAACTACATCCTGTTCGGATTCCTCGCCCTGGTGCTGGCCGCCGTCGCCTTCCGGTTTTGGGCCAAAACCGAAAAGGGCGAGATACGCGTGGACCGTTGGCGGATGCGCCTTCCACTGATCGGCGAGATCTGGATCAAATATCAGGTGGCTCAGTTCGCACGGGTGCTGGGTACTCTGCTGGTGGGCGGAATCCCGCTGTTACAGGCGCTGGAAACCGCGTCCAGTTCGCTCGGGACGCGCCTGCTCAAGAACACCCTTGCCGAAGCCGGCCAGATGGTGAAGGAAGGCCAGTCTCTTTCGTCTTCGCTGGCCAAAACTGGAATCTTTCCGGGGCTTTCAATCGACATGATCGAAGTGGGCGAATCCACCGGCGCGCTGCCGCAAATGCTCTCCAGCGTAGCCGAGTTCTACGAAGACGACGTTAATACCCGGATGTCGGCTAGCTTGTCGCTCATCGAGCCCGCCATCATGATTTTCATGGGGTGTTTCGTTACTTTCGTATTGGTGGCGCTGTATTTGCCGATCTTCTCGTTAGCGGACACATTAAGATGAAAAAGAAGAATCCAGAAGTCAGAATCCAGAATCCTGGGAAGAATTCAGAAGCCAGAATCCAGAATCCAAGGCCCCGTTCCCCCATTCTGAATTCTGAATTCTCGAATTCTGGATTCTTGGGAGTTTCCGATGGCCGCTAGAGACACTCTTAAAATCGTCCAACCGGCCGATGAAATCGCCCAGGCCAAGGCCGTAGCCGCGCGCTACCGCTGCGACTTTGTGGACCTGCGTGAAGTGCGCATCGATCACGACCTGTTCCACTCCGTCCCGGTGGACCTGATGTTCCGCTATAACTTCGTGCCCATCCAGTCGCAAAACGGGCACCTGGACATCGCGCTGGCGGACCCGCGCAATCTGAACCTGATCGATGAACTGGCGGTCCTGCTGCAGAAGAAGCTGCACGTCAAAGTCGCAACACTGTCTCAGATCTCGGACCTGCTGAAGAAAACCGAGCAGTCGCAGCGCGTGCTGGAGGAAGTCACGGAAGGCTTCACGCTGGACGTGATGATCGGCGAGGAAGAGAACCAGGAAGAAACGCTCTCCATCGACAAGCTGACCGCCGACAGCGATATCGCGCCGGTGATCAAGCTGGTGGACACCACCATCTTCAATGCCCTGGAACGGCGCGCCAGTGATATCCACATCGAGACGCGCGATCAGGAAGTGGCCATCAAATACCGCATTGACGGCGTGTTGCATTACGCGATGCCGCCCATCTCGAAGGATTGGCACACCACCATCATTTCGCGCATTAAAGTAATGAGCGAGCTGGATATCGCCGAGCGCCGCATACCTCAAGATGGTCGTTTTCGCGTCCGGTACAAAGGCCGCCTGATCGATTTCCGCGTCTCCATTATGCCGACCATCCACGGCGAGGACGCCGTGCTGCGCGTGCTGGACAAAGAATCGATGAGCGAGAAATTCGCCAAGCTTTCGCTCGACGTGGTGGGCTTCTCGGATTCCGATCTGGTCAAGTTCCGCCGCTACATCAAGGAGCCGTACGGGATGGTGCTGGTCACCGGTCCCACGGGCTCGGGGAAAACCACCACGCTTTACGCCGGCGTCAGCGAGATCAAAAACGACGAAGACAAGATCATCACCATCGAAGATCCGGTGGAATACCAAATCAAGGGCATCACGCAGATTCCGGTGAACGAGAAGAAGGGCCTCACGTTCGCGCGCGGCCTGCGATCCATCCTGCGGCACGATCCCGACAAGATTATGGTGGGTGAAATTCGCGACCAGGAAACGGCGCAGATCGCGATCAACGCGGCGCTCACCGGGCACCTGGTGTTCACCACCGTTCACGCCAACAACGTGCTTGATGTTTTGGGACGCTTCCTGAACATGGGCGTGGAGCCCTACAATTTCGTGGCGGCCCTCAACTGCATCCTGGCCCAGCGGCTGGTTCGCGTGATCTGCACGCACTGCAAGACTCCCGTGAAGTACGAAGACGCGTACCTGATCGAAAGCGGCCTCAACCCCGACGAATGGCGCAATGTGACGCTGTACGAAGGCCCCGGCTGTTTTGAATGCGGCGGCACCGGCTTCCGCGGACGCAGCGCGATTCATGAATTGCTGGATCTGAGCGAGCACATCCGTGAAATGATTCTCGACAAGCGCCCGGCGTCTGAAATCAAGCGAATCGCACGCGAGGAAGGCATGACGTTTCTGCGCGATTCGGCCATCGAAAAGGCTCGCGAGGGAGTCACCACATTGAAGGAGATCAACAAGGTAACCTTCATCGAAGGTTAGTCCAGCCGTAGCGATGTCACTCGCCAATCTGCTCAAAGATCCGCCGCCCACCCACGCTTTCGAGCTCTCCGAAGAAGGCATCTCGTTCGCGCCCGTCGCGCAACCCGCGTCGGCGCAATTTGCCCGCTTCGAACCCGGAGTTCTGCTGGTGTCGCCGGTACACGAAAACATCCAGCAGCCGCATGTTTTGCTGGAGCACATCAGCTCGGTGGTTCCCGCCAACGGCCATCGCAAGCGCCGCGCGGCCCTGATTCTGCCGGATTATTGCGCGCGCATCGCGGTGCTGGATTTCGACACCTTTCCTTCCGATCCGGACGAGCAACAGGCGCTGGTTCGCTTCCGGCTGAAAAAGAGCGTCCCGTTTGAAGTGGACACTGCCATGGTCAGCTACGTCGAGCAGCCTCGCACATCCAACGGCGCAGGCGGCGCCAAAGTGGAAATACTGGCGGCCGTGATGTCATCGGAAATCGTGGTGCAATATGAAGCGCCGTTCCGGGCCGCCGGTTTTCATCCCGGCCTGGTGACCACTTCGTCCATCGCCGCTCTGAACCTGCTGGAGGCTAACGGCATCACGCTGTTGGTCAAGCTCGGCGGGCGGGTACTGTCGGTGCTGGTGCTCATGGACAACGCGGTGAAGCTGGCGCGCTGCATCGAAATGGATCAAGCCGGCGTCTTGGATATTGAATCGGTGCTGCACCCCACCATCGCATACATCGAAGACGAGCTGAAGTCGCGCCCGCAAGTGGTGTGGCTGGCTGGATTCGGCACGGAGGCCGCCGAATTCGCTCCACGCTGGGAAAGCGAATGGGGAGTCGCGGTGCAGCCCATTCTTTCGCGCTTCGGCGCGCCCAACCGCAACAACAGCGGCCTGCTGGGATACTTGGAGTCGGTGGCATAAAGCATGGCGCTACGGATTCCCATCAATCTTGCGACCGAGCCGTTCCGGCGGGACCGGCCGATGCTGGCGGGCTCGGCCGCCATCGCGATTCTTCTGAGCTTGCTGCTGATTTTCCTTGTGTTCACCATTGTCTCCGAGCGCCACCAGGCGGCCGACATTCGAGTTGCAATCGACCGGGAGAGCGCTCAGCTCCGTTCAATCGCCGCGCAACAAGCCAAGCTGAACTCGACGCTGCGCAAGCCCGAGAACGCGGAGGTGTTGGAGCGCAGCCTGTTCCTCAACACGCTGATCGATCGCAAAGCCATCAGTTGGACCAGGATTTTCGAGGATCTCGAAAAGGTGATGCCCTACAACGTCCGGCTGGTCTCGGTGCGGCTGCCCGCCGTGGATTCCAACAATCAGGTTCTGCTCGACATGGTGGTGGGCGCCAAGGACGTCGCGCCTATTCTCGAATTATTCAAGCGTCTGGAGGCTTCCCCGCAGTTTGGAAACGCTAGCGTGCAGACCTCCACGCCGCCTTCGCAAACCGATCCGTTTTACCGCTATCACGTTATGGTTAGCTATGCTCAAAAACTTTAACGTTTGGCCTCCCAACAATCCGCGCGCCGCGATCCGGCTGGCGTTGGGCGTGTTAGTGGCGGCCAATCTGGTGGCGGCGTATTTTGTGGTGAGGCCGGTGGGCGGCTCGGCGCAGGAACTCTCCGAGCAGGCGCTCGAAATGCATTCGCAAATCCGGCAGCAGCAAGGCGTGCTGGACCGCACTCGCGTACTGGTAAGCAAGATCGAAAGCGGACGCGGCGAAGGCGACCATTTCATGAGCAGCTATTTTCTGCCGCGGCGGCCGGCTTACTCCACCATCGTGGCGGAGCTGAACGACCTCGCCAGCCAGGCCAAGATCACGCCGCGCGACAGCGCCTGGGCTCCCGAGCCGGTGGAAGGCAGCGATACGCTGGACATGCTGCAGATCTCTGCCAATTTCGAGGGCACCTATCCCGATCTGATCCATTTCATCAATCTGCTGGATAAATCCAACCGGCTGCTGATCATTGAGAGCCTGAACGCTACTCCGCAACAATCCGGCGGCCGTCTGAACGTGATGCTCAAGTTGGATGCATTCGTCCAGGAGGACGGTTCCGCGCAATGAACGGATTTTCGCAATGAATTGGATGCCGTCCAATGTGGGAGCGGAGCCGAAGAAGGTCGCGATCCTGGTCGCCATAGCCGTGATTGGGGTGGGTGTCTATCTTTACAACCGCACCCCGAGCGAAGGACCGGCGACCGCGCCGCCCATCCTCAGTCGCGCGCCAGTGACCAAGTCTTATGGATCCGGCGTCGCGCGCTCGGAGCGGGGTTCGTTTCGCGTGGTGCAAAACGCGGCCAGCGCTACGCGCGAATTTCGGCCTTCGCTCAAGATCAAGGACATCGATCCGTCCAGCATCGATCCCACCCTGCATCTGGACATGCTGGCGAAGCTCAAGACCGTCGGCGTAGATGCCAGCACACGATCGTTGTTTGAAATCGGCGCCGAGCCCGCGGCAGAAATCATCGTCAAGGAGCCGGAGAAGATCGCCATCAAGCGGCCCTTTGTCGGCCCCCAGCCGCCCCCGCCCGTGGTAATTCCGCCGGAGCCCAAAGCGCCGCCCATCCCGCTCAAGTTCTACGGCTTCGTCAACAAATCGAAAGTGGGCGATAAGCGCGCGTTCTTTCTGGATGGCGAAGATATCGTGATCGCGGCCGAGGGCGACATGATCAAGAAGCGCTACAAGATTGTACGCATCGGCGTCAACTCGGCTGTGGTGGAAGACACCGAGTTCAAGAGCAATAACCAGCAGACGCTGCCGCTGGAAGCGGAGATCGCGGGATGACGAAGAGGACGAGGCGCCGCCGCGACGATTCCGGATTCGCGATGCTGCTGGTCTTCGTGCTGGCCGCGGCCATCGCCATCACGCTATTTATCGAGGTCCCGCGCATCGCGTTTGAATCGCAGCGCGCTCGCGAGCAGATGACCATCGATCGCGCCTTGCAATATCAGCGCGCCATCCAGCTTTTTTACCGCAAATACCACCTGTATCCGCAGACGCTGGACGATCTGGAAACCACCCGCAACATCCGTTTCCTGCGGCACCGGTACAAGGATCCGCTGACCGGCAACGACTTCCGTCTGCTGCACGTCGGCCCGTCCGGCCAGCTTACGGATTCGCTCGTTCAACCCCCGGCTCCGCTTCCGGGCAGCAGCACAGGCAGCGGCCCGAACTCGAGCCCAGGCTTAGGGCAGACGGCCAACTCAGTTCAGAGCTCCAATTCGGGACAGAGCTCAAACTCGTCGCAACCCGGCGATCCCAATAATCCCAATTCGCAAGCGCCCGACCCGTTAAACATGGCTTTGCGGAGGCCGAGCGATCGGCTCGCTCCGACAGCGCCTCCCGGCGGCCAGCCAGAGGAGCCGGAATCCAATCCGCCTCCCGATCAAGTGCTCCAGCAGGACCCCACGCAATCCGGCCAACTGCCCGTTCAGCCGGGACAACCCGGAGCGCCAGCGCAGCCAGGCCAGCCCTTTATTCCAGGACAGACTGGGTTTCCTGGACAGCCTGGGTTTCCCAGACAGCCCGGGTTCCCAGGACAACCTGGCATTCCTGGACTCCCCGGGCAGCCTGGATTCGCGGGTCAGCCGATGCAACAACCCTCGGATCCCAATCAACCGCAGCAGCCGACAGATCCGTCGCAGCCGCAGCAGTATGCGGGGCAACCGCAGCAATTTCCGGGACAGCCGCAACCTGGGATGCCTGCAGCACCGACCTTGGGTGGGGTCGCACCCCCAGGCAATCAAGCCGCGAGCATGATTCAGACGCTTTTAACCACGCCGCGCCAGCCGCCTTCCAACTCGGGTTTCACCACGGGAAATACCGGAGGCATCGCTGGCGTAGCCAGCACGGCCGAAGGCAAGGGGATTCACGTCGTCAACGACCACACCAAGTACAAAGAGTGGGAGTTTGTTTACGACATCAAGAAGGACCCGACTGTGATGGGAGCGGGTGGAGTGGCGCAGCAACAGCAGATGCAGCAACAAATGCAGCAAGCCCAGCAGCCCGGCGCTGGGTTTGGAAATACCACCCCAGGAAGCAACAGCCCCTTCAGCTCCGCTCCAGGCAGCAGTCCCACCGGAGCTGCGCCCGCAGCCCCCACTGCGCCGCCGCCGCAATAGGCGAGTTCAGATAAACAAGCCTTTTTTCAGATGAACATCTCTTCGTCGCTGGTGGCCCGATCCGGGGTCGGCCGATTACCGCGCGCCATCGCGGATAACCCGGCCCGGATGCCTGCCGCCAGGCCGCTGATCTCCCGCAGCGGCCGCATGACGCCGTCGTGAAACACGGCTATGGTTTCATGCGCTCGGCTGAGTGTATCGTCCAACACCAACTCCACCCGCTCCATCTGCACTTTGGCTCGCGACGCCGCGTCGCCCACCACGTCCTCCACGATGGCCAACTGGCGCTTGGTGGATCCAAAATGTCCTTGCTGGCGTCCAAAATGTCGTTGGCCCGCTGGCTGATCTCGGTGATTTGCCGCCCGCTCTGCTCCACGGTCGCATTGGTCTTCGCGACCAGACTCTCCACTTTCGGCACTAGCGGATTGATGGTCTCCTGCATGGCTTTCACGGTTTTGTAGATTCCGGCCAGCATGCCCGCCTGAATACACAGAGCAATCGCGGAGATGATGACGAAAGCCGCCATCACGTAGAGCAGTGTGGTCTCGTTCATGACTCAACCTCTTAGGTCAATCTCGCGGATTAGGTCAATCTCGCGGAATCAGATGCCTTCCACCGAATCGTTTGGCAGTGCTGCGACACGGCGTCGCGATAGGCTTGTTTTCCGGCCTCCACTGCTGCCGCCAGATTCTCGCGCTGACGCAAAACAGAAGACTTGCCCCGTTCGATCGCGTCCGACGCCTGGTCACGCACCTCGTTGCTTCGCCGCCTCAGGTAGTCCTTGCCCTCATCGGCCTTTGAGCGTAGCAGGTCGCGGGTCTCCGGACCTGATTTAGGAGCAAACAATAGCCCCACTGCCACGCCCAACCCCAACCCCAGGAAGAAATACGAAATCTTGTTGTCTTCCATTTTTTGATAGTCCTTTCCTTTATATACTCACCTCTACAATAGCAGTCCGGAATCTGGTAGTGTTCCTTTGTGATGGCGAAACGGCCGCCTCAACCGTTAGATCGCGAAAAGCTACTAAACGTTGCATTGCGCGCTTTGGGTGGACGGGCGCATTCCTCGGGCGAGCTGCGCGAGAAACTCCGCCGCCGCGCGCAAAGCCAGGAGGACGTGGACGCGGTCCTCGCGAAACTGAAGGAAGCAGGCTATTTGAACGACCAGCGCTTCGCGGAAACCTACGCCGCGGCGCGCTTGCAGGATCAAGGCCTGGGAAAGATGCGCGTCCTGCGGGATCTGCGCCAGCGGCGTATCGCGCCGAAGCTGGCTGAGCAGGTAACCGAGCAGACTTATCAGCAAACCAACGAAGCCGACCTGATCGAGCAGTTTCTGCGCCGCAAATATCGCGGTAAGGAGTTGGGGAAGTTCTTTAGCGAAGAGAAGAACCTGGCAGCGGCCTTTCGGCGGCTACGCTATGCGGGATTCTCAGCCGGGCAATCGATTCGGGTGTTGAAGCGCTTTGCGGCTCAGCCGGAGGTGCTGGACGCGCTGGAGACGGAAGAACCCGAAGAGTCATCTGACCCCGAAGAGTCACCTCACAAAGACGGTAACGAGCACCCCCGCCACGATTAACCCCGCGCCCAGCACATTGCCCGGGGTCGGCTTCTCGCCCAGAAAAACAAACGCCATTGCTACCGCCAGCGCCACGCTGAGTTTGTCGATGGGTGCTACTCGCGATGCTTCGCCCATTTGCAATGCTTTGTAGTAGAACAGCCAGGACAGCCCCGTCGCAATCGCCGAGAGAAACAGGAACAAAAGAGAATGGCGCGATATGCGAAACAGGTCCTTGGCATTGCCTTGCACCGCTACAATGCCCCAGGCGAAGAAAACAATGATGATGGTGCGAAAGGCAACTGCCAGATTGCTGTCGACATCGCGCACGCCGATCTTGCCGAGAATCGCGACTAGCGCACCGAAGAACGCCGACAGAACTGCGTACCAGGCCCAAGCCGGAGGAGTCCAGTTCATCGGACCGGGATGCCCGCTATCTTGATCATGCCGTCGGAGCGAACGGTGCCCGTCAGCATTCCCGTCGTGTTGTACGGCATCGCGACATGGCCCTGCCGATCCAGCGCGATCACACCGCCATCCCCGTGCTGCGCCACCAGCTCCTTCATCACCACGTCATCCGCGGCCTGCTCGAGCGAAACGTGCAGATATTGCACGCGCGCGCAAATGTCCGCGGCCACCACGTTGCGCATGAAATATTCGCCCGTGCCGGTCCCCGAAACCGCGCAGCTTTCATTGTTCGCGTATGTTCCCGCGCCGATGATCGGCGAATCGCCCACGCGTCCCGGCATTTTCATCAACGTTCCGCCCGTCGAAGTGCCGGCCGCGAGATTTCCCGCCTGATCCAGCGCCACGACGCCCACCGTTCCATGCCCGCTCGCCACGACGGCTTTCTTTCTCCTTTTGCGGCATCCAGAAACGACTTCCATTCGCGCTCGTGTAAAAGTAATACGGCGAGACCAGCTCGACGCCTTGCGACTTCGCGAATTCCTCGGCGCCGTCGCCCACCAGCATCACGTGCGGCGTCTTCTCCATCACCAGCCGCGCCAGGCTGATCGGATTCGCGATGTGCTTCACCGACGCGACCGAGCCGGCCGCAACGTGCGGCCGTCCATGATCGCCGCGTCCATTTCCGGCACGCCTCCTTGGTGTAATACGCGCCGCGTCCCGAATCGAACAGCCCGGAATCTTCCATCACGCGAATCGTTGCTTCCACGGCGTCCAGGCTGGTGCCGCCGCGCGAAAGAATCGCGTAGCCTTCCCGAACGGCTTGGGCCACCACATCGCGGCGCATTTCGATGGTCTGCGGCGCATTTGCTGTAGTCGCCCGCGCCGCCGTGAGCCACCAGGACGAAATTGCTCGCGGGCTGAGCGGAACGGGCGCAAAGGAACAGAGAAGCAAGCGCGATAGTTCTCATCGAACCTATGCTATCGAACTTAGGCTACACGTTTCGGCGAAAAATGGGCCAACCGGCGCCGCAGCGTCTCGTACGCCCGGAACAGCAGCGACTTCAGCGCCGGAATCGAGCAGCCCAGCACTTCCGCGATCTGGACGTAGTCCATGCCTTCATACTTGTGCATCAGAACCGCGGCCAGCTGTTTGGGTGGCAGCGCCTGGATGGCCTCGCGAATCTCCCTGGCACGATGCTCGTTCAGCAGCCGTTGATCGACGCGCGGATTCTGATCCAACACTTGTATGCGGCGGTTCTCATGGCTGGACGCGTCCAATCGCAAGTGCGCCGCCTCGCGCCGCGTATCTCTGCGCCAGTTGAGAGCGACGTTGGTGGTGATTCGGAATAGCCAGGTGCTGAACTTGGCCTCCGGTTGATAGCGATTGCGAAACCGGTACACGCGCAGAAACACGTCTTGTGCCAGTTCCTCCGCAACGGCGCGGTCGCGAACCAAGCGGTAGAGATGATTTACTACAGTGCTGCGATGCCGCTCGATCAGGGTGTCAAAGCTCGGCTCATGGCCGCCGCAGACTTCCACCATCAAAACCGCGTCGGGATCGAGCGCCCACACCCCCATGCTGTTTTGAACGTGCCTGCTTCCAGGTCCGTTACGATCCCGTTGTAACGATTCGTAAACCGGCTACTGCGCGCGTTCCTGATGCTCGGGAAACACCGCGTAGCCATCCGGCGGCGGGTACAAGCTATAGAGCAAATTTAGGCGCTTCCTGAGATAGCGGCTGGGCAATTGGCGCGGACCGGTTTCCACGTCGATGTCGCAGCAGATGCCGTGCAGGTACAGCGTCAGCGTATCGACCAACGATTGCCGCACGTATTCGCGAAATGCCTTGGTCTCCTTGCGCACGTTGGTATCGCGCCGCAGCAGCGCCTGCTTCATGTGCCAGCTCTCTTCATCCACCTCGCCGTGCACGCGCGCGTTCAGCTCTTCGCGCAGCATGGAGCTGTATTGGGACAGCGCTTCATCCGACCCGTGATCGGCCGCCAGCGTCGCCAGCACATGGTAGAAGCGGTAATGATATTCGGAAACGTCCTGGTCCTTGAGGGCGAAGACCAGCACTTCTTCTTTGTCAAACCCGACCTGGGCGGCCCAGGACAGGCGATTCTCCGGCGGCTTCTCGGTGCAAACGAATTCGTCGCGACGGGCGACTCCTTTTTCCTTGCCGTCGGCCCGCTCCAGATACGGGACCAGCATGATGGAGACCTTCGGCAGTAAGCGCGGAAATGGCCGGCGGGAGGGCGGCGATCGGCTCTTCGAGATATTCCTTGACGTCCTCTTCGCTCAAGGGTACGGAGGCGCAGAAGTAGGAAAAGGTGTTGCTGAGCGGGATCATCTCGCCGCGGAAACGCTCCGCGAATTGGCCAACGCTGAGCTTGGAAAGATCGGGTTGCGCTGACATCGGGTGGGATTGAATCGACTTCATTCTAGCACGCGGGCGTGAGCGCCCTGACACTAGCGCTGACTTTCGAACCTCCGGTCTCCTCGTTATAAGCCGTCACCGTGCCGGAACCGATGTGATAGACCCAACCGTGCAGCGAAAGATCGCCTTGTTCCAGCCGAGCCGCGACCGCGGGATGGGAGCGCAGGTTCTTCATTTGCGCGACCACGTTTGCTTCCGTCAGGGTCGAGAAGCAATTCGGCGCTTGGCTCCGGCTCCGCGGTGCGTCGATGTTCGCATAGCGCAGCCAGGCCGTGACGTTGGGAAATGCTCCAGCGCCTCGGGATTGAGCGCGCCTTTCATGACGCCGCAATCGGTGTGGCCGCAGACGATCACCTCCGGTACCCGCAGCACGCCCACCGCATATTCGATGGTGGCCGAAACTCCGCCGACCGCATCGGGATAAGGCGGCACGATGTTGCCGATCACGCGGCAGATGAACAGCTCGCCCGGTTTGGTTTGGGTGAGCAGGCAGGGGTCGATGCGGGAATCGGCGCAGGTGATGAATAGCGCTTCGGGCCGCTGGCCGAGGGCCAGTTTTTCAAAAAGATCCTGATGCTGCGGATAAACGTGCTTTTGGAATCGGGAGACGCCTCCCAGGAATTTTTCGACCGGCATCTTAAACTAGGCTACGCTACGCTTGCTTCGCCTCGCATTGATGCTGTTCGCTCAAATTGGGGCCTTGATCCCACACCCCACCAACCACAACCTACAACCCACCACCTACAACCCACCTCCCTCCCAGCGCTAGACTAAATTCTAGTGGCCCCGAAAGTCTCTAATCTCCGCCGGCGAAGCCTCCGGTGACCTCTATGCGGCGGGCTCTGGTGGACGCGCTCCGCCGCCGCCGCCCGGACTTGGAGTTCTTCGGCTGCGCCGGAACGCGCATGCAAAAGGCGGGTGTCCGGCCCGTGGTGGATGCGCACAGCCTGGCCGTCGTCGGCCTGGTGGAAGTGATCGCGCACATCCCGCGCATTTACGGCGAATTTCGGAAATTGCTCGACGCCGCGCGCGCCGGAACGCCCCGAGCTCGCCATCCTCATCGACAGTCCCGGATTTCAACCTGCGCGTCGCCCGCCGGCTCAAGAAAGCTCGGGATTCCGGTGTTCTACCTGGTCGCGCCTCAAGTCTGGGCCTGGCGCAAAGTGCCGGCTGCCGATGATGCGCCGCACCATCCAGATCGCCTGCTCTGCATTTTTCCGTTCGAGCCCGAATTTTTCGCGCGCCATGGCATCCACGCCATCTACATCGGCCACCCGCTCACCCGTTTGGTGAAGCCGTCCGCCAGCCGCGCCGAACTTCGCCGCCAGTTTTGGAATTCCCGACGGTACGCCGCTTATTGCCCTGCTTCCCGGCAGCCGAACTGGCGAAGCCGCGCGTCACCTGCCCATCCTGCTGGACGCCGTCGAACGCTTCGAAGCCCTCGCTAAGTCCGCGCCACGCTTCATCTTGGCCGTCCAACCAGGCACCTACCGCCAGGATCAAATTTCCGGGAACGAATTTCCGCGGCGTCCATCCAACTGCTTAGAGGGGAAAACCTGGGATGTGCTCGTCTGCGCGGACGTAGCACTGGCCGCCAGCGGAACCGTTACCATTGAAGCCTGCCTGCTGGGAACCCCCATGGTCACCTTTTATCGGGTTAATAATTTCAGCTGGTGGATGGGAAAGGCGCTGGTGCGGGTGCCATTTTATTCGATGGTCAATTTGGTGGCGGGGCGGAAGATTGTGCCCGAGTTGATCCAGGACCAGATGACCCCGGAATCCCTGGCCCGTGAAGGCTCTGGCGCTGCTCGAAGATGAAGCTGCGCGGGAAGGCATGCGTCGAGGATCTGGCCGAAGTCGCCGAAAGCTCTCGGGTCACTGACGGTCCGATAATGACCCTATGGAAGTGGCGGCGGCGCTGGTGGAAAGCCGGCTTGGCCGAAAAGCATTATCGAAAGAGGAAATGGTTCATGTTTCGTAAGATTCTGCTGGCAGTGATAGCGCTGGCGTCCTTGCTCAGCAGAGATGCTTGCGCAGGATAGAGAGAGCAAGTCCAGCCGCATCGACGTGGACAATTACGCGATCGACGCCGAGATCAATCCGCGCACCCAGACGCTCACGGCCAACGTCAAGGTTCGCTTCATTCCGCTCGATAACGACCTCTCCAGCGCGTCGTTCGAGCTGAACAACGCGTTCACTGTCTCGCGCGTGGTCGACGATTCCGGGCGCCAGATTCCCGCCTCGCGTTCCGGCCAGGACTTCAGCGTTCACCTGAGCTTCCCCGCGCCGCTCGCCAAAGGCAAGCCCGCACCTTGACGTTCAGCTATGACGGACGCTTGACCGGCCAGGAAGAGTCGCCCATTTACGGCATCAAGTTCGGAGCCATCCAGAACGATTTCGCATATTTGATGTATCCGGCGCGTTGGTTTCCGGTGAGCGGCTATTCGGTCGATCGTTTCACGTCCGATCTTCACATCACGGTACCCAGCGGGTACAAGGTGATCGCAAGCGGCTCGAGCAGTCCGCAGGCGGCATCAGCTGGAGGCGGCGCGGGTAAGACGGTCTTCAACTTTCAATTCAGCAAGCCGTCGTTTCCAGGCAGCATCGCGGTGGTGCAAGGCGATCCCGTAAAGGTGAGTTCGGAAGGGGTGTCCACGTCCATCTATTTCCGCCAGAAACAAACCATGGCCAACACGTATGGCGAGGAGACCGGCAAGATCTTGAGCTTTCTCACCAGCGTGTACGGTCTCGCGCCGCAGGCCAATCTGACGCTGGTCGAGACGGAGGATGGAACGCCGAATGGCTACTCGGCGCCGGGAATTATTTTTCTGTCGCCGCATGGGCATTGGCAATCAGGTAGCCGGCGCGCCTGCTGGCCAATCAACTTTCGCGCCAATGGTGGGAGGACTCTGGTTTCGCCCGTCAACCGCGATCATCTGTGGCTTGAAAACGGCAACGCGCGATACGCCGAGCTGTTGTGGGACGAACACGCCAACGGTCCCGGGGCGTTCGAATCAGGATCTGCACGACACCTACGTCGAAGCCATGACCGTGGACAATCCGCCGCTGATTCAAGCCGGACGTTTGGATGATTATTCGCCGGAATATTGGGCTCTCACGGCCGGCAAAGGCGCGGCGGTGTTGAACATGCTGCGCAGCGTGATCGGCGCCGACAACTTCAACAAGCTGATGACGAGCTTCCCGGAAAAGTACGGCTGGCAATCGGTGAGCACGGTCGACTTCCGCAAAATGGCCGAGGAGATCTCGGGGCAAAATCTGCAGTACTTCTTTGTGCAATGGCTGGAATCGAGCGGCGCGCCCGAGTTCAAGATGGAGTACACGGTATTTCGAACGCAGAAGGGTTTTCGGGTGATGGGCAAGATTTCGCAGGACCTCGACACGTTCCAGATGCCCGTGGATCTGAAGATCGAAACCGAAGGCAATCCCGAGACCAAGCGCATTGACGTGGTGGGCACGTCGTCGGAATTCACTGTCGACACGTTCGGCAAGCCGAAAACTGTGACCATCGATCCCGGCGGCTACGTGCTGCGCTGGAATCCCGACCATGCGCATGGCGGTGGCCATCAAACGCGGCGAGCAGTTCGCCGAAATCGGCGAGTTCGGCGATGCGCTCAAGGAATATCAGAAGGCCATCGAAGTGAACCGCGGCAGTTCGCTCGCGCATTATCGCGTCGCCGAAGTTTTCTTCCTGCAGAACAACTATCAGTCGGCGGCGAATGAATATCGCGAGGCGCTCAACGGCGATCGAGGAACCCAAGTGGACTAGAGGTGTGGGCGCACATCAAGCTTGGCAACATTTTCGATGTTTCCGGCCAGCGCGAACGCGCGGTTAACGAATACAACCAAGCCATCCGCACCAAGGACGATACGCAGGGCGCGCAGGAAGAAGCCGCTAAGTATCTCAAGCAGCCGTACGAGAAAAAGCGCAGAGACGTCTAGCTCTGCTACCGAGCCGCGACCGTGAGGGAGCCGGTTTCCGCTTGCTAACTCGCGCGGCTCAGCCGGCGGCCAGCTTCGACGTCAACATCCAGCGCAACACGCCGTGCGGCTCGGCCGGAAAACGCTCCAACTCGATGCATGCCATCGCGCCCTTCTTGAAATCCACCTGAAGATTCGGCGACCCAAGCAAATAGGCCGTCAGCCGGCCGAACAGCGGCTCGTGTCCCAGCCAGCAGAATTCGCGCTTCGTCTTTGTGCACGCGGATCTCGTCCCACACGGCTTTGGGAGTTCGAATTCGGCTCCAGCGCTTTGGTGCGCAGTAGATCGCCCTTGTACTCCAAAATCTCGGCCGCAATCTGCGCCGTTTGTAGAGCGCGCTTGTAAGGACTGCTAATGATCAGCGACGGGGCCACGCCCGGCGCTCGCCGCCACGCGCAAAACACTGCGCAGTTTTTTGCGGCCGTCGGAAGTCAGCGACCGCTCTGAGTCCGGTTGCCCGACTGGCGCGTCTTCGGCGATGCCGTGGCGGAGAATATAGATTTCCATTCCTGGTAGCCTACTGGTTTGAAACCTTACCTCGACCGCAGCGCGTTCTATCTCACGTGCGGCGCCCTCGTTTCCATTCTATTCTCGATCGCTGCCTCGCAGATTCTGCTGGCCCTCGCGCTGGCCGCGCTGCTGTTTTCTTCCACTCCCATTCGGCTTGCCGCCGATCAAACTTCCGCTCGCATTGTTCCTAGTCGGCACGGTAATTTCACTGCTGGCCTCGGGGCACATCCAGCAGGGCATGCCGCAAATCCGCAAGTTTTACGTGTTCTTTATTCTTGCTGGTGGTCTACAGCACCTTCCGCGGACTCGCCGAGATCCGCGCCATCGTGCTGCTATGGGTCGGGCGTCGCCACGCTTTCAGCCTTGCGCAGTTTGTTCCAATTCTGGCGCGTGTACCAGCAGTCGCAAGAGCTGAACCAAAGTTTCTACGAATTCTACATTGGGCGCGCGATCACCGGATTCATGAGCCACTGGATGACGTTCGGCGGCGAAGAGATGATCGTGCTGTTGCTGCTCGCAGCGTATCTGTTCTTTTCGGGCGTGAACCCGCTGGAAAACGGCGGGCTGGATTTGCGCCGCCATTCTGGCCGTGTCCATGGTGCTCGGATTCACGCGCAGCATTTTCCTGCTGGGCTTTCCAGCGGGCCTGCTCTATCTGTTGTGGTTCTGGAAGAAATGGCTGGTGGCGGCGGTGCCGGTGGTTGCGGTGTATTGCTTGCTGCTGGGGCCGCAGGCGCTGCAGGAGCGCGTCATTCCATCTTTCAGCCGCAGGGAAATCGATTCCAACGAGCACCGGTCGATCTTGCGCGAGACCGGTGTGTTGATGATTCGCGCGCATCCTTGGCTCGGTCTGGGCCCGGAACAAATCAAGTATCAGTTCGATCAATGGGCGCCGGCGGATGCTCGGCCGTTGCCGGTAGGCTTTACGGGCATCTGCACAATATCTATCTGCAGTACGCCGCCGAGCGCGGAATCCCGACCCTGCTCATCTTTCTTTGGATGATCGCGAAAATTCTGTGGGACTTCGCGCGGGCTCTGCGCCGAAAACTGGGCGGCCCGGAAGCGCGCTTCATCCTGCATGGCGCGATCGCGGTTATCATTGCGATTTTGGCCGAGGGCTTCGCCGAGTACAATCTCGGCGACAGCGAGGTGCTCACCATGTTCCTCGCGGTCGTCGCATTTGGCTACTTAGCGGTGGGGGATACAAGGAATACAGCCGCGATTCCTTGAATTCCGGCTGCCTTTGGCAGCCATGTATTCCCGCGGACGCCTTTTCGGCGTCCGGTATTCGAGCCGCTACGCGGCCCTCATTGCATCGGCCCGTGATGTTCCGGCGTCCGCTTCTTCCGCGGACCGCTAGAACGGCGAGGCCGGTCCGTATTCCCCGAAGCCGCCGGCTTCCGCGCTCGACGTACTGGCTTTGGTTTCACGGGCGGAGGATTCGGCTCCAGCAGCGAAGGCTGTCCTTCCACGATCGGCTGCTTCTCGTCCTCTTCCTCTTCGGCGTGCTCCTCCGGCCGGCCGTTCCGGCTCGGCCGGCGGATAGAACTCGGCGCCCATGAACACGATCGGCCCTTTCTCTTCGTCCGGCTCCACGCGCACCACCAGTTTGTCCTGCGCGTAGTTGAGGAATTCGGAAAATTCCTGGAATCCGTAGGCCGCGGCGGAGAAATTCGGCACTTCGGTTTGCACCCAGCCTGCCAGATCGTCCAGCAGAACGCCGTTCTCCATCTCCAGGCGATGCGTTTCCAGGACGTCGCGCAGCGGCGGCAAAGCTTCTTCCGGTTTCGGCGTCGGACGCTCGGGTTGCGACGCGCCCTTGCGCTCGATGATGTAGCGCCCGCCCTGCCCGCTCACGTTCACGTAGTCGGCCTTCTTCAGCTTCTCGACGAAATCCGAAAAGCTGTTCGCGCCATACGCCTTTTCCGTGAAGGCCGAATCGAGTTGCAGCATGGTCGATTTCAGCAGCCCCAGCTGCGGCTGCACCGCGCGGCGCTCCAGCACTTGCAGAGCGCGCTCCACCAGCGGCATGGCTTGCGCCAGATCCAGCGGCGCCGGCCGCACGCGTTGCCCGCCCTGTTGGCGATCGCGACCGCCGCCCAGTTGTGGCGGACTGCCCGGCTTGTCGTGCTGGCGCGGCGGACGATCGCGGCTCTCTCCACGCTCCTCCGAGAGCAGCGATTCATAGCTCACAAACTCGTGGCAGTTCTGTTGCAGGATGGTGCTGGTGAAAGCCTTCCCTCCCACCACAAACACGGTCTTGCCATATTCCTTCAGCTTGTTCACCAGCGGAATGAAGTCGCTGTCGCCGCTGACGATGGCGAACGCGTTCACGTGCGGATGGGTGAAGGCCATCTCCAGCGCGTCCAGCGCCAGATTGATGTCGCCGCCGTTCTTGTCGCCGCGCGGCGAAGGCAGCCGCTGCACCATTTGGACGGCGTTTTCGGCCATCGAACGAGCCGCGCCCTCCTGGCGTCCCCAGTTGGCATATGCGAATTTGGCGACCAGGTCGCCGCGCTCCTTAAGAGCATCAAGCGGGAGCGATACATCAAATTCCCGCCGTAAAGTCGATTTCACGCCGATTTCAATGTTGTCGTAATCGACAAACACGGCGATGTTCAGTTTTTCTTGCATCAGTTATGGTTTTTACCTGGCGCACTGCGCCAATGTCGTCTTTCAAATTTCGGCAGGCGACTCGCGCCCGCGGTTGCTTCAGGCGGTCTGCTTTACAGAAGACCGTATGAAGTCGACAATTGCTTCGAGCGACGCACCGGGCTGGAATACAGCCGCGACGCCCAGCTTCTTCAGCTCGGCGGCATCCTCGTCAGGAATTATACCGCCGACCAGGACCAGGACATCGTCCATCCCCTTTTCGCGCAGCAATTCCATCATACGCGGAACGATCGCGTTATGCGCGCCCGACAGGATGGACAGCCCGATTACCTGGACGTCCTCCTGCAAAGCGGCATTTACGATCATTTCCGGAGTCTGGCGCAGGCCGGTGTAAATCACCTCCATGCCCGCGTCGCGCAGAGCACGCGCGATTACCTTCGCTCCCCGGTCATGGCCGTCCAAACCAGGTTTGGCGACCAGCACCCGGATGCGGGGTTCCATATGTCTTGATGGTAGCACCAGAGCCGGCTAGCGCTAGCGTGGTTGGCTGGTTAACAGCGGTAGTAGAGCAGGGATTTGTGACTGGGTGGTATCGGATGGACTCATGCTGGCCGGGTGTGTCTGGAGCGGAACCGAGCGTTCCAGGACGCCGCCATCCGCAGTCGAGATAACTTCAATCGCTTGCGGCATGCATTGCATTTGCGGCTGAGTGCCTTCGACGAAGTAACTTGAGATTCCGGCGGGGCAATCGGGGCCGGACAATGCCCCGTCGCGGGATCGACCGATGCCTGAACCACTCCGGCGGGAGGCTTGAATGGTTTCGCATTGCCGTATTGTTTATAGCGCGCCGCTTCACTCATGAACTCGGTCCAAATTGGCAATGCCGATCGCGCGCCTTCCAGCCCCAGATCCGTATAATCGTCGAAACCAACCCAGACCACGCATAGCAGCTCGGAAGTGAATCCGGCGAACCAGCCGTCGTGCGAGGTGCCGGTTTTTCCAGCAGCCGGCAATCGAAATCCGCGTGCGCGAACACCGGCGCCGGTCCCGCTGCGCAGTACCTCCTGGAGCATGTCTACCATCAGGAAGGCGATTCGGGGGTCAAGCACGCGCCTGGGCGCCGTAGCCGGATGGTACACGGCGTCTCCACCGGAATCCCGCGTTCTCCGGCAATAAATCACGGGCTGAACAAGGTTTCCGCCATTGGCGAAGATGGTGTACGCTCGCGCGATCTCGAGCGGGGTGACCTGGTATGCGCCGAGCGCGACCGCCGGAGTGGGCTGGATATCGTCGTTCATGCCGGCCTGGCGCGCGATGCGACGACGTTCTGGAAACCCGCCATCTGCGCCACCTTCACCGCAGCAACGTTCAGCGAGTGCGCCAGGGCTTGGCGCAGCGTGACTTCTCCCATGAACTCGTGCTTGAAATTCGCCGGGATTATAGGTTTGATCGCCGTAGCTGAACGTGGTGGGTGAATCATCCACGAGTGGATGCCGGGGTCAAGACGGGGTCCCCTCCTTCGATGGCCGTGTTCAACGCGGCAGTATAGACGAAGGGCTTGAAAACCGACCCTGGCGGGCGCTTGGCGAACACGCGGTCCAACTGGCTAACGGCCGTAGTTGCGGCCGCCGCATAAAGCTTTCACTTCGCCGGTGTGCGGATCGAGAGCGATCAGGGCAACTTGCGGAGCAGCGTGCGCGCGGCGCGATTTTCTTTTGGCGGGCGCGCGAGTTGTTTATCCACCAGCTTCATGCCGTCGGCGATGGAGCGTTCAGCGGCCCGTTGCAGACGCAGATCCAAGGTTGTATAGACGGCGGTGCCTTCGGCTTGTCATCCGATTCGACGGGCCGCTTCTTTTGCGGCGATATCTATGAAATACTTGCGATTCGGAAAGCTCAGCCGTCGCCAGCTCCGCAAACCCAGCGGAGCCGCCATTGCCTCTGGTACTGCGCATCGCCGATGTACTTGTTCTCGCGCATCCGCTTGAGCACCAAGTTACGGCGATCCAGATGCCCGGCCCGGATAGTCGAAAGGGATTCAAGTAAATCGGGCGCTGAATTAGTCCGGCGAGCGTCGCAGCCTCGACCAGATTAAGCTGGCGCACGTCTTTGCCGAAATATAGCCTGCGCTGCCTCGCCGACGCCATTGATGTCAAACGGGCCCTCCCACCCAGGTAGATCGAGATTGCACGTACCTTTCGAAGATCTGTTTCTTTGAAAGCTTGTGCTCCAGATAGGCTGTGATCAACACCTCTTCCGCTTTGCGTTTCCACTCTTGTCGCGGCGGAGGCAAAGGTTGCGAGCCAGCTGCATGGAAATGGTGGACGCGCCCTGTTCTTTGCGCCGCGCTTTCAAATCGACGTAGATGGCTTTCATAACCCGCAGCGTGTCGATTCCGGAATGTGCTGAAAAAGCGCTTATCTTCGGCCGAGAGAATCGCATGAACCAACACGGGCGGGATGTCGGAAAAATATACGGGCGTTCGCTTGGTCCGGCCCTGCTCGACATTTAGTCAGAAGCTGCGGCTGGAGCTGGTAATTGGGCAAGCTGCGATGAGTTGTAGCGTCGGCGATGGAGGTGACACGTCCGTTCGACAAACCAATTTGCACGGGCGGCGTCCCGTGCTGAAACGCGGCGGCAAGATCGCCAGGGGACATTGGATCGCCGGGCGCCACGATTTCTGAAGCGGAATAGTAATCGATTGTGTTCAGGAGCGATCCCTCGAGCTGTTGGTCAAGGCGACGGGCGAGCCTGGAATATGGAACGGCAAGGGCGACGGTGACGACCAGCAGCACGAGCGAGATCCCGGCCAGCGCTGCTAGCACTTTCGCGCGTGGCTTTAATCTCTTCCCCGTTACAGGATGCAGCCTGGGGATCTCGCACGCAAGCTATAAGGCACGCGTAAGTCCAATCACGTAAACGCGCGATTCGCGTGGGTTGTCTAAAGGTTACAGCGGTCGATTTTACCGGAGTTTGAAGTCAGCGAATCCAGGGGATCAAAGCACGCTTGTTTCCGTGTACACGCCGAAAACCTCGCGGAACACGTCGCAGATTTCGCCCACAGTGGCGTACGCGCGGACGGCGTCCAGGATAAATGGCATGGTGTTTTCACGGCCGGCTGCCGCGCTTCGCAAAGCCGTCAGGCATGCCTCCACTTTTGCGTTGTCTCGCCTGGACTTTAGCTTCGCGAGTTTTTCCAATTGATGCGCCTGGGCCGATGGATCGATCTCCAGCACCTCAATCTGTTCCTGGCCATGCTCGACAAACGCGTTCACGCCCACGATCTTTTGCTCGCCCGTTTCAATCGCGTGCTGATACTCGTAGCTGGCGTTGGCGATTTCGGTCTGCGGAAATCCGCGCTCGATGGCCGGAATCATGCCGCCCATGTCGTCGATGCGCCGGATGTATTCGCTCGCTTCCTTTTCCATCTCCGCCGTCAGACTCTCGATGAAGTAGCTGCCGCCCAATGGATCCGGCACCTCCGGCACGCCGCTTTCGTAGGCGATCACCTGCTGGGTTCTGAGCGCGATGGTTACCGCGTGCTCGCTCGGCAGCGCGTACGCTTCATCCAGCGAATTGGTGTGCAGCGACTGCGTTCCGCCCAGCACCGCTGCAAGCGCCTGTAGGGTGGTCCGCACAATGTTGTTGTAGGGCTGCTGCCAGGTCAGCGAACATCCGGCCGTCTGCGCGTGCGTGCGGAGCTTCCAGCTTCGTTCGTCTTTGGCTCCGTAGCGTTCCGTCATTGTTTCAGCCCAGATCTTCCGCGCGGCGCGAAATTTCGCGATCTCTTCGAAGAAATCGTTGTGCGCGTTGAAGAAGAAGCTCAGCCGCGGCGCGAAGCTATCCACCGGCAATCCACGTGCGACGCCCCACTCCACATACTCCATGCCGTCGCGCAACGTGAACGCCAGCTCCTGCACCGCTGTCGACCCGGCCTCTCGAATGTGATACCCGCTGATCGAAATCGGATTGAAGCGCGGAACGTGCCGCACCGAGTATTCGATTACGTCGGTCACCAGGCGCATGGATGGACGCGGTGGGAAAATGTACTCCTTCTGCGCGATGTACTCTTTCAAAATGTCGTTCTGCAGCGTGCCCGAAAGCTGAGTCCAATCGACGCCCTGTTTCTCCGCCACCGCGAGATACATGGCCCAAATAATTGGCGCCGGCGAGTTGATGGTCATCGAAACCGTGACCCCGCCCAGCGGAATGCCGCGGAACAAAATCTCCATGTCCTCCAGCGAGCTGATCGAAACGCCGCACTTTCCGACTTCGCCTTCCGACGTGGCGTGATCGGCGTCGTAGCCCATCAGCGTCGGCAAATCGAACGCCACCGATAGCCCGGTCTGGCCCTGGCTCAACAAGTAGAGATAGCGGCAATTGGTTTCCTCGGGCGTCGCAAATCCCGAGAATTGCCGCATGGTCCAGAGCTTGCCCCGGTACATGCTTTCGTGAATTCCGCGAATGTAGGGAAACTCACCAGGCGGCGGGATCACGAGACCGGCGACGTCGGCGGCCGTGTAGACGGGTTCCACCGGGATGCCGCTGAGCGTTTTGGAAACGGCGGGCGCGGTGGTGGTCCCGGCTGGCTTGGTCATCAATTTCATTGTAGGCCTGCGGTCGCGAGCAGCGCGGCCGATGATCTTACGGGGATGCAGGCCCCGGTCGGGAGACGAACTCCAAGTCTTCGTCTGCATGCGGATCACTGACGAAGACGCTACTAAAACTCGGCGCAAGAATCAAGCAGCCGCCGCCGTACTGTTCGACGTACCAAGCCGTGTCCGGGTCATCGGCCTTCGCCACAAACTCGATTCGACCAGGCTCGGAGTGATAGAGGACGCCGTCGCCGGCTTGGATTTCCTCTCCCGACCGGTACGTCAGCATCGCGAGAATCTTAGCACGGCCTCGGGCCGTGCCACACTAAATCCTGAACCACATGAAGATCCGTATCAAGAAACTCCACCCCGATGCCAGCCTGCCCAGCTACGCTCACGGCCCCGACGAAGACGCCGCCATGGACCTCCGCGCGCTCGAGCGCACGGTCCTGACCCCGGGCGCCGCGCAAGCCGTCGCCACCGGCATCGCCATCGAACTTCCCCGCGGACACGAAGCCCAGGTCCGCCCGCGCAGTGGCCTGGCCCTCAAGCACTCCATCACCGTGAATTTCGGTACCATCGATCCCGGTTACCGCGGCGAAATTCGCGTAGTGATGTTCAACCTGGGCACCAACGATTACATCGTCGAACAGGGCGACCGCATCGCGCAGCTCATCGTCGCGCCTTATGACGCCGTGGAGTGGGACGAAGGCAGCGATCTCAGCGATTCAGCTCGCGGCGCGGGCGGATTCGGTTCGTCTGGAAGATAGCCGAACGCATCTCTCAGGCCGGGGCCTTACACGCGGAAGCGCTACGATAAAAGTAGCCTTATGTTGATCCGAAAATCCGCTGATCTCCGCTATTCCGATATCACGCCTAAGCCGGTATACGTCAACCGGCGGAGCTTCCTGGCGGGGTCAATCGCTCTAGGCGCGTTTGGCGCGCTGGCCGGAACTGCTCGCGCCGGCAAGCTGGGCGACTTCAAGAAAAGCTCCTACAATGCAGGCGACGAAAAAGTAACACCCCTCGAAGCAATCACGCATTACAACAATTTTTACGAGTTCGGCACCGATAAAGAAGACCCTTCGAAGAACGCCACAAATTTCCGCACTTCGCCTTGGACGCTCAAGGTGGAAGGCGAAGTGGCCAAGCCGCTTACTTTCGACCACGACGCGCTAACGAAGATCGCGCCGCTCGAAGAACGCATCTACCGGCATCGCTGCGTTGAAGCCTGGTCCATCGTGGTTCCCTGGATCGGCTTCCCACTGAACGCGCTGCTCAAGCAAGCCCAACCTACGGCCAAGGCCAAATACGTGGCCTTTGAAAGCTACTACGACTCAAAGCAAATGATCAGCGCGCGCGCGGCCGGCATCGACTTCCCCTACGTCGAAGGCCTGCGCCTGGACGAAGCCATGCACCCGCTCACGCTGCTGGCCGTGGGACTGTATGGCGACACGCTTCCCAATCAGGACGGGGCGCCCATCCGCCTGGTGGTGCCCTGGAAGTATGGCTACAAGAGCGCCAAGTCGCTGGTCAAGATTCGCCTGGTGGAAAAGCAGCCGCCCACCACCTGGAACATCTCGTGGCCCCAGGCATACGGCTTCTATTCCAATGTCAATCCCCAAGTGGACCATCCGCGCTGGAGCCAGGCCAAGGAACGCCGCCTGGGCGAATTGTTCAAACGCAATACCCTGATGTTCAACGGATATGGAGAGGTAGCCAGCCTCTACACCGGCATGGACCTTCGCAAGAATTATTAGCATCCGCTTTGAACAAGCTTCTCGGCAAGATCCTGGGCAGCCGCTGGACCAAGGCCGCGGTGTTCGCGCTGTGCCTGGTTCCGATTCTGTTGCTCGCGCGCCCGCTATGGATGCTGGCCACCACCGGCTATTCGCCCGATCTCACCGCCAACCCCATCGAATACATCACGCATTACACCGGCACCTGGACCATCCGCTTCCTGCTCATCACGCTGTCGGTCACGCCCTTCCGCAAAATCTTCAACCAGCCCAGGATCGCGCGCTACCGCCGCATGCTGGGCCTGTTCGCCTTCTTCTACGTCTGCCTGCATTTTCTGACTTGGTTCGTGCTGGACAAATTCTTCAGCTTCCCGGAAATGTGGGCCGACATCCTGAAGCGGCGTTACATCACGGTGGGGATGCTGGGTTTCGCGATGCTCGTGCCATTGGCCGTCACCTCCACGGCGGGCTGGGTGCGCCGTCTTGGATTCGTAGCGATGGCAGCGCTTGCACCGGCTGATCTACTTCGCCGCGCTAGCGGGCGTCATTCATTATTACTGGCTGGTGAAATCCGATGTGCGGCTGCCGTTGATGTATGGCGCGATTCTCGCGGTCCTGATGCTCTACCGCCTGGCCACGCGCAAGCCGACACCGCATCGCGCGGCGCCCCGTCCGGCTACCACTCCGAGTACGGCGTCCCTTCCTGACTAGTGAGATCCGATCCGCTGCGGATGTCGAAAATCCCAGGCTGCGTCTGGTTCACCGTGTTCGTCGAGTCTTCCATGATCAGCTTCCAGGATTCGTTGCTGCCCGTGATCGGATCCATCGGCACTTGCCGCAAATAACCGTCGCTCACCAGGTCCTGCAGCGATTGCGGCGCCTTCTGCTTGTCGTAGGTGTACTCGTCAATCACCGTGCGCAGCGTGAACAGATTGTTCTTCAGCACGCTTTCCTTGGAACGCTGGATGGATCGGGTATAGATGGGCAGCGCGATCGACATCAACACCGCGATCACCGCCATCACGATCATCAGCTCGATGAGCGTGAAGCCAAAACGGCGGCGCGTGGACGGTTCTACCCGTTTCATGAGCGCGTTACCAATCCCCATAAGAGGTCCCATCGCGCGCCTTGTCCATGCTCTTGGTATAGACGTCGAATACATTCTGACCGCCCCAGGATTGCGACGTCGGATCGTCGCGGTCGCTTCTGAGCCCCCACTCGAAGGAGTTGGTCATGGGGTCCTTGGGAATGCGGCGCAGATACTTCATCTTCTTGTCCACCGCACCGGTGGCCTTGATTCCATCCACCAACTGCTGCAGGCTCTCGGGGTAATTGTCCGAATCCAGCTTGGCCGGACCGATCTTGCCCCCATCCATATCGTCCTTGAATTTGTCGATGGCGTGCCGGATATCCACCAGCGCGCGCTCCAGATCCCGCTCCTTATCGCGCTGCACTTTATAGCGCGCGAGCGGAACCGCCATGCTGGTGAGCACCATCAGGATGGTGAACGCCACAATCAGCTCCACCAACGTCATCCCGCGCTGTCGCCCGCGCTGCATCCTCGTAGCCAAGACCCTATTGCACGGTAACGGATACCGTCGGCGCACCCAGCGTTATCGGCTGCTGGGCTGAATTCTTCAGAGGCGCCTCCGTGATGGTCACGTTGGTGGTTCCCTTGCCCACCGCCGTGAAGGTGAAATGGAGCAGCGGTCCATTGCCGCTCACTCCGCCGGCGCCCGCCACGCGATTCACGTCAATACTGGCGTCGCCCGTGTCATTGCGAATATCCAGGCTGGGCGCAGTGATCTTGCCGTCCTGGTTCATCAGGGCGCCTGGAGAAATCATCTCCAGCCGCAATACTTTCGGATCCCACCGCAACTTCACTGGCACACTCGCGACATCCGTCAGATTCTGCCCTTGCAGCGCGATCACAACCTGGCTGCGCAATGGCGCCTGCACCTTCGGCGGGTTGAACAGAAGGCCGGCCGCTCCGCCAGGTGTGCCCGGTGTGACCGCCGTTGTGACCGCCGTGGGCGCCGTCACTGCCGCTCCCGTAGGCGCGGGAGCAGCGGGAAGAGCTTCTTCCACCCGCGGCCCAAAGCTCAGCTTGACGGTTTGATCCGTGCCCGCCGCGATACCCTGCAGATCCAGGCCCGTGATGTCCTGCCTACGCACGATATGCGGAATCAGCGCGATCATCAGTTCTTCCTTCTGCTTGTCCTTCAACGTGTTGCCGAACAAATATTTGCCGATAAGCGGTATGTTCACCAGACCCGGAATTCCGCCGATCACGCTCTGATCCTGGTCCGACATCAATCCGCCGATCAGGCTCACTTCTCCATCCTTCAATCGGATGTCGGCCTCGTTGGCTTTTTGCCCAATCACGGGTTGGCTGAGACCTCCAAGGTTGAGCGTGTTGGCGATGTCCGTAATATCGATTTTCGCGTGGATCGTAACTTCGTCGTTTCCGTGGATGTGCGGCGTCAACTCCACATTCGTGCCAATATCTACGAACTGAAACTGCGTACTGACGAGCGGACTGACGCCCACCGTGCCGACGCCCGGCTGGAAGCTGCCCGTTGCATAGGGATACTTTTCGCCGATCTTCAAAGTCACCTTCTGGCCATCGGAGACACGCACCTCCGGCGATTCCATGATTTTGGTCCTGGAATCCGACATCACGGCCTGCAACATCGCGCCCGGCAAGCTGGTCGAAAACTGGCTCGATCCGATATGCCCAAGTTGCGAGAGGGCAACGTAGTTGCCGGTGGATCCGGTCGTGCCGGTTGTACCTGTGCCAGTGGTTCCGGTAGTGCCCGTTGCCCCTGTGCCACCCGTCCCATTCACCCCGGTCGAGCCCAACGTGGAGGTAATTGGATTGGTCGGCGAAAAGGAGAACGGCACAGCCAGCCCGTTGGTTCCGTTGGACACCAGGCCCGCCCCGATCTGGTGGCTCACGTCGCTGGATATGTCCATGACGATCACGTCGATCACGACTTCCGCCTTGGGCTTGTCCAGATCGTGCAGCAGCTTTTCCACCAGCGCCACTTTATCCACGGTGTCGCGCACCACCACCGCGTTCTCTCCATTGAACTGGAACATTCGGCGCACGTCCGTCACCGACCGCACCGCCGTCACGATTTCGGAGAATTCCTGCGTCGAAGTGGGATTCTTCAGATAGAAGACCTTGACCACCTCGTCTTCGTAGTCGCGGCGCTTGGTAACGTTGTCTTCGGCGACGAAAATCGCGTTGCTGCTCACCGGCTTCCAAAATGTCTTGGTCAGCAGCGCGATGTAATCCAGAGCTTCCTGCAAAGTCACGTTGTTCAGATCCAGGTTGGCGTTCTTCCCCGGTTGCATCTGCGGATCGAACAGCACATTGATTCCCGCCAGCTTGCCCACCGTCTCATAAAGCACCTTGAGCGGCTGATTGTTCATCTTGAGCAAGCTGATCTGGTTGGTCACCGGCTTCAGCTCCGGCACCGGCAGCAGGGAAGCGATCATCGCAAGACTTTCCTTCTGCGCCTTCTCGGCCGACGTCAGCGGCTTTTCGCCGGGAGGAACCAGTCCCTTTGCCTTCTCTTCCAGCAACTCCTTGGTCTGGTTGATGTTCTGGAGCGCGACCATCGATCCGGGATCGACGTTGAAAGCCTTCTGATATTCCGCCAGAGCCTGCTCCAGTTCGCCTGCCTTTTGCAGCTTGTTCCCGGCCTCCATATGCGCCGTTCCAGCTTCGAAACGCGCGCGGCGGGCGGCAAGCTCGTAGGAGATCTCCTTGGGATCTTCCTTTAGCGCTTTCTGATAGTATTGCAAGCGCCTTGTCGTACTCCTTGCGCGCTTCGGCCTGCGCCCCCAGTTTCAACATCTTGTCACCTTTGCGCGTGTGCGCTTCCAAAATTCCGGGTGGTAGCATCAACCACACCGGCACGAGCACCGCTAAAACACGTAACCTATTAAAAGGAATCATCTTATTCTTAAGTAAGGCCCTATGATACAATAAACCTGGACCGGCCTCGAACAGTGCTACATAAACACTTGACGCCGCGGACTTTCCTGGCGTTGACTAGAAAACTGGACACTGGCTGGATTCTGGGATCAAGATCTTAAGCGACAACCGCCATGCCGGGCACGACTACCACCTTTTGGAACGGTTGGAAGCAGGCTTGGCTTTGAGTGGAACCGAGGTCAAAGCGACCAAGGACGGCCGCATCCAGCTCAAGGACAGCTTCGCCGAAGTGCAAGAAAACGAAGCCTGGCTGCTCAACGCGCACATCGGCCAGTATTCGCACGGCAATCGGGAAAATCACGAGCCCACCCGCCGCCGCAAATTGCTGCTGCATAGGGAAGAAATCGACAAGTTGCTGGGAAAAACGCGCGAAAAAGGCCTCACCATGATGCCCGACCAAGGTGTATCTCAAGAAGGGCACATCAAGGTGGAGTTGGCCGTCGCTAAGGGCAAGAAACTACACGACAAACGGGAATCCGAACGGACGCGCGAGATGGAAGCCGAAGCCCGCGCGGCGATTGGAAGAAGGAGATACAACTCATGGAGTGAAGCTCGAAACGAAGGCTCTGTTTCGCAAGTTGACTCAGATGCGCTGGTGATGATCGGATTTGAGGGCGCCCCTCCCGATGGCCCCGGCAGCAGAACCAACTCAAAGAGTTTTATGATTCGGGCGAATTCTCCGGCAAATCCTGCGAAATGGCCGTCCTGCATCGTCCCGGCCGGCCTCGCCGCCAAGCGGCTGGTGCTCGCGGGCGGTGGCAAGCGTGAGCGCTTCGATGCGGCCGAACTTCGCAAACTGATCGGCGCTAGTCGTGCGGTCGCTGAAATCCAAAGGCATTCACAGCATCGCGCTCGCGCTGGACGAAAAGTTTCGATCCGACGATTTCACCGCCGCCGCTGTCGAAGGCGCGATCCTGGCCGATCTCGAAAACGACCGCTATAAGACCGATCCCAAGAAGAACGAAAAGCGTGTCGATTCGTTTGCCGTGGTGGGCGGATCGCAAGCCGCCGTCGATCGCGGCCGCATCTTGGCAGAGGCGCAAAATTTCTCGCGCGAGCTCGCCAACGAACCCGCCAATGTTTTGACGCCACTAGTGCTGGCCGATCACGCCAAGAAGATGGCGTCCGAATACGGCCTGGAATGCGAGATTTTGGATCAGGACCGCATGCGGCAGCTCGGCATGGGCGCTCTGCTGGGCGTGGCGCAAGGCAGCGCGGAGCCTCCGGCGCTGATCGTGCTGCGCTATAAACCCGCCGCGGCGTCCACCAAGGATCATCTCGGCCTCATCGGCAAGGGCGTGACGTTCGACACCGGCGGCATCTCCATCAAACCCTCCGACGGAATGGAGAAGATGCGCTACGACATGGCGGGCGGCGCGGCCGTGATCGGCGCCATGCGAGCCATCGCGCAATTGAAGCCGTCCATCGCAGTGACGGCGCTGGTGCCGACCGTCGAAAATATGCCCGGCAGCAAGGCCCAGCGTCCTGGCGATATCGTCAAATCGCTCTCCGGAAAACCATCGAAGTGCTGAACACCGATGCCGAGGGCCGCCTGATTCTGATTGACGCGCTCACCTACGCCCAGCGCCTGGGCTGCACGCATCTGGTGGACGCAGCAACATTAACCGGCGCCATCGTGGTCGCGCTCGGCAGCGTCAACATCGGCGCATTCACTAACAACGAAGCGTTCCTCGCGAAGTTCCTGGCCGCCTCCAAAACCGAAGGCGAAAAGACCTGGCAAATGCCCATGGATGAGGAATACAAGGAGCTGCTGAAAAGCAACTTCGCCGACCTTCACAACATCGGCGGACGATCGGGCGGCTCCATCACGGCCGCCTGGTTCATTCGCGATTTCGTCGACGAAACACCGTGGATTCATCTCGACATCGCGGGCACCGCCTGGCTCGACGACGCCAAGCCTTACATGGCCAAAGGCGCCACCGGCGTTGGTTTGCGAACGTTTGTGCGCCTGGCCGAAACCTGGTAGTCCGCTGCTAGCTGTCCGCTTGCGGAACGCCACATCCCGTTGCTGAACAGGCGTTAGCCGCCTTCCGCCGCTCTTCCCCGTTTAGATGCTTCGTTCAACAGCATGGCAACCGCCGTGCGATGATCAGGCATACATGGGCACCGTGCTGCAGGACATCCGCTTCGGCTGGAGAATGCTGTGTAAGTCGCCGGCGGCCACCTTCATTGTTGCGTTGACGCTGGCGTTGGGCATCGGCGCCAATACCTACATCTTCAGCATCGTCAACGGCTACCTGCTACGCCCGTTGCCAGTACCGGAGCCCGGCCAAATCGCGGTCCTGGCAGCTCAGCAAGCGGGAAACTCGCCCTACATGTATTTATTTTCCTACCCCGATTTCGTGGACTTTCGCAAACAAGCCGCCTCCGTCGCCGACCTGTTTGTCTATGGAGTGGATTTGGGCGGCCTCAGCGCCGACAAAAGGGCCGATCAGTTCCTTTTCAGCCAGGTTAGCGGCAACTACTTTTCGGGCCTGGGAGTGAAACCGCTGCTCGGCCGTCTCATACTGCCGCAAGAAGAGAATCAACCCGGTAAGCAGCCCGTGTTGGTGCTCGGATATTCATACTGGCAGAAACGTTTCGAGGGAGATCCGCGCGTTATTGGAAAACAGGTTCTTGTCAATGGGCGATCGGCCACCATCGTCGGCGTCACGCCCAAGGACTTCCATGGCACCTACTTCGCATTGGACATGGACGCCTACTTGCCGATCGGCAGTGTGGATTTGGCCGTTGCTGGAAATGCGCTCACCGATCGCGGCAGTCGAAATATTTTCGCCATCGGCAGGCTGAAACCAGGCGTGAGCTTCTCCCAGGCGCAATCTTCGCTCAACGTGATCGCCGCGCGGCTCGCCAGCCAGTACCCCGCCACCGACAAAAACGTCACCGTCCAGATTTATCGCGAACAGTTCGCGCGGCCACGGCCGCTGGGGAATAACCTTGTTCCGATCATCGCCGGATTCTTCCTGTTTCTAGCGGGGCTGCTGCTTTGCTGGCGTGCATGAACGTCGCCAATATCGTGTTGGCCCGCGCCACCGTGCGCCAACGCGAAATGGCCCTCCGCGCAGCTCTGGGCGCCGGGAGCAGCCGCTTGATCCGCCAGATGTTGACGGAGACGCTTTTGCTGGGGCTTCTCGGCGGAGCCGGTGGCGTTTTCGTAGGATTATGGGTCAATCCTGGTCATGTTACTGCAATGCCCGGCATCAGCCTGCCCCTGAGCGTCGATTTGACCTTCGACTGGCATGTCTTTGCTTACTCCTTGACCCTCGCTGTTTTTACGGGCGCCTTTGTGGGACTTTGGCCTGCCCTTCGCGCTTCCCGGTTGGATCTGAACAGCGTGCTGCAAGAGGGCGGCCGAGGCGATAGCGGAGCCGCGCGTCATCGCGTCAGGAATTTTCTGGTGGCCGCGCAGGTGGCCGGCTCGCTGACGCTGCTGATTACCGCAGGGTTGTTCGTTCGCGCCGTCCAATATGCCGGAAAGGTGAATTTCGGTTTCGACCCGGATCACGTTCTCAATGTCACGGTCGACCCCAATCAAATCGGCTACGATCAGGCGCGCACCACCGAGTTCTATAGCCGGCTCAAAGCGCGCGTGCAGGCGATCCCCGGCGTCCAGTCCGCCACCACTGCTTTCGGAGTACCGATGGGCAACGTCAATATTGTGAATTCGAGCACGATCAATGTGGAAGGCCGACAGCTTCCCAACGGTCAGCCGCCTCCGTCCATCTTCTTCAACAATGTAGATTCCAGCTATTTTCAAACTATGCGCGTGCCGCTCCTGCGTGGCCGCGCGTTCACCGATTTCGACAGCGAATCGGCGCCGTTCGTCGCTGTAGTGAATCAAACCATGGCCGACCGATTCTGGTTGCACCAGGATCCGATCGGCAAGCGTTTCACGGTGAACATTACCGGCAAGCCGCCGCAGGTGGTGCAAGTGGTTGGGATCGCCGCGGATGGGAAATACGCTTTCATTGCCGAAGATCCAACGCCGTTTTTCTATGTCCCGCTGGCGCAGAACTTCACCTCGATCCGAGCACTGCAAATCCGTTCTTCGATCCCACCCGAAAAACTGATCTCGCAAATGCGCAGTGTGATCCGGTCGCTTGCGCCCGATCTTCCCATCATTGAGGCCCGCAGCATGGACGAAGTGATCCGGGGAATGAACGGCTTGCAGGTCTTTCGATTCGGGGCATTCATCGCGGCGGCTTTAGGCGGCCTCGGCTTGATCCTGGCCAGCGTGGGCGTGTATGGAGTGGTTTCCTTCACGGCCGTGCAGCGCACCCGCGAAATCGGCATTCGCATGGCGCTCGGCGGCACTGCTCGCGATGTCATGCGGCTGGTGTTGCGGCAAGGGGCGCGCATGGTGATCGCGGGCTTGTTTGTGGGCCTTCTCACCGCTTGGGGCCTGACGCGAGTGATGGGCCGATTATTGTTCGGCGTCAGTCCGAGCGATCCGCTGACTTACGCTACGGTGGTGATCCTGCTTAGCGCCGTCGCGCTGCTGGCTTGCTGGATCCCCGCGCGCCGCGCCACGCATGTCGATCCGGGCGTCGCCCTGCGCTATGAGTAAGTCTTGACCCGCGCGGAAACTTGTTCTAGCAACTCTGCGACTTTGGACGCGAGCACGTCCAAGTTGGGCGGAAAAAACATCGTTACATGATCCCCGGGCACGTCGATGATTCGCAGTTTTGGCGCAACCACATCCCATCCGAACGTAGGGTCCTGGCTCAAGCCGTGCAGCCGGATCTCCGGCCTGAAGAGAATCACTTCACCTGTGTACACAGTGGGAACGTAGTCGTAGGTGGCGCGGTTGAGTGCTTCGTCCTCCTTGAACGACATCGGTTCAGGAGTGTTTTGGCCTCCGAATCGCGACCACAGTCTGTATCTCGCGAATCTGGCGAGCCGTGCCGCATGGGTGGAAGCGTCTTCCAGGGTCCTTCGAACATACGCGGGGATCTCGGAAACGGGCTTCTCTCGCATGTGCGAGAAGTGCCAGCGTATCCGTTCAGACCAGTGCCCGACGCGCCGCATTCTGGCAAAGTTCAGGGATTCGAAAAGGACTACGAAGTCGGCCGGCGTTCCGGCCTCCTGCATCTGTTGCGCAATCTCAAAGGCGAGATTGCCGCCGGCGCACCAACCGCTCAGGCAATAGGGAGGGTTCGGTTGATACTCGCGAATCCTGCGTGCGATTTCGGATGCCATTGGTTTCAGCCCAGGCGACTTGGTGGCGGGGATTTCCACGCCGATCATGGTGTGATCCGAACCAATCTTTTCCGCGACCAAACGCATACCCATTTGCGGATGCATGAAATAGAGCGCGGGCTCGGAACCAATCTGAATCGGCACAATGCCCGAAGGATAGCTGTCCTCGCGGCCTAAATACTCGGCCAACTGGCGGATCGTCGACTCCTTGAAGAACACGGTGGGTGGCACTCTCCGGTTGACGCGTTCCTCGATCCGGCCCGCCAGAGTAGCGGCCTGCAGCGAGTTTCCGCCGAGATCGAAAAAGCTATCGCAGACTCCGATGCTGGAAAGGCCCAGGACCGACTCCCAAATGTTCAGTAGCCAAATCTCCGTGGCGTTGGCGGGCGCGACCACCGGCGTTTCTCGCGCATCGGGTCCGCTCGACTCCGAACGTGCTTGCGCCGATTCCTCGCAGGGCGGCAGCGCCAGGCGATCGATCTTGCCGCTGGGCGTGAGCGGCAACCGATCCAGGCTCATCCACACGGCTGGGATCATGTACTCGGGCAGCAGACTCGCAAGGTGCACGCGTAATTCATGCCTGGAAGCGCCGCCCACGACGTAGGCCGCCAGGCGCTGCCGGTCTCCGTTTCCCGTCAGCACCACCGCGCACTGCGTCACGGCCGGGTGCCGCGCCAAAGCTTCCTCCACCTCGTCCAGTTCTACTCGGTAGCCGCGTACTTTCACCTGCCGGTCTGCACGGGCGACGAAGACAAGATTACCGTCGGGCAGCGCGAACGCGCGATCGCCAGTGCGATACATGCGGCCGCCTGCTCGGAAAGGATCATCCATGAATCGGCCGCGCGTGAGTTCCGGCTCCCCGAGGTAACCTCGCGCCACGCCCGCGCCCCCGACGTACAACTCGCCGGCCACTCCTGCGGGAAGCAGCGCTCCCTCGTCATCAAGAACGTAAGCCGTGGTGTTGGCGAGTGGCTTGCCGATTGGAAGCGCCTCAGCGGATTCCCAGCGCGATGTGCCCGCTTCATAGATGGTAGAAGTTGGGCTGTTCTCGGCCGGCCCGTAAGCATTAAACCAGCGGAGCCGATTGCCGGCCGCCTGGCGCCATGCATGGAATGCGGCGGGATCGGCGCGTTCCATGCCGACCACCACGGCGCGCAGCGAGCTGGGTAACCGAAGAGACCCCGCAGACAGCGCCGATACCCAAAGGTTCCACCACGACCCGGGCACGGCAGTGATGGTGATGCGCTGCTCCTCGATCAGGCGATGGAGCTCCGGCAGAGAGGACCTGCGCGCATCCGGGCAAATAACAATCGTTGCGCCCGCGCTGAGATAGTTGAAGACTTCGGCCACGAAAACGTCCGAGGCTAGCGAGGCGAATTGCAGGCGTCGATCCGAAGAAGTGACCCCGTAAACCGGAGCCCCCCCCAAGGTGTGATTCACCAGAGCGCGATGGGAGACGACAATCGCTTTGGGCTTGCCCGTCGATCCGGAAGTAAATATGGCGTAAGCAGCGTTGCCAGCGTCCGCCAACGGCGGCAGCTCCTGATCGGGCTGTTCGGCCAGTCCCGCTAGATCCGTATTTTCGTCCAACGTGAACTTCGGGCCTGCGTCGGCTAACATCCTGGCGCGCCGTTCCGCCGGAGCAGCAGGATCAATCGGGATGAATGCCCCGCCCGCCTTCAGGATGCCAAGCATGGCAACGATGGTGTCGGGCAAGCTCGAAAGGCTGACCGCGACCAGATCCTCCGGACCCACGCCTTTCTTCCGCAGCAGACAGGCGAGCCGGTTGGCGCGGCGGTTCAGATCCTCGTATGTGATGATCTCAGCGCCCGCTTCCAGCGCGGCGTGCGACGGTGTCCGGCGCACCTGAGCTTCGAAAAGATTATGGGCGCAAAGGCTGGAGTCGATCTCCAGTGTGCGCGGCCGCAGGAACATCTCTTTCTCGGAATCAGTGAGCATGCCGATGTCCGAGACCCGGCCGTCGGGATCAGAGCACATGCTTGCGAGGATCGTTCGCAGATGGCACGCCATGGCGGACACGGTCTGTTCGCAGTAGAGGTTCGTGTCGTAGGCGATGTTGAACGACAAGACGAGCGACAAGACAGGCTCGCCGTAGGTCGTGATCACCAGCGGAAAATCTGTCCCTTGAACTCGGCGGAGCGGAGGCTCGTCATCGTAAACCACCACGCTGTCAAACGGTGGCGAGCCGGCCGGAAGCCCGCCCCACTCAATGGCATCCTCCACTCTGGTGGCCTGATGCTCGCGCATGGCCAGAGAATCGCATTGGATTTGCTGAAGCCACGGAGCGAGCCTTGCTCCCGGCTCGAACTGAATCCGCACGGGGAGCGTGTTCGTGAGCAGCGAGACGCCGAACACAACGTCCTTGCGTCCACTGTAACGGCTGAGCAGGATCGCCCAGGCGGCGTTGACCAGCGTGTCGAGACTGGCGCCACTTGCCCGCGCGAAGTCGCGCAGCCGCGCCGTAGCTTCAGGTTCCAGAGTACAGCGGTACTCCGCATATCGCCCCGCATCAGCCGCAGCCGCGGGTTTCAAGCGATCCGTGATGAAACCGGTGGTGCTTTCAAGTCCGCCGAGGTACGTTTGCCAGAAGCGTTGGGACCCCTTCGCCGAAATCACAGCTACGCTCCTGAGCGGGGCCGCAGGACCAGGATTGGGCAGTGCTCGCCGAGCGGGTACGAAGGTGTGATCATGCCGGCCTCATCGAAATGTTCGTGCAGCAAATAGCGGAACTCGGCCAGAGTCGGGAACGTATGCACCGTGGAACAGTCGCGGAAATTCTCCAAGGTCTCGATCTCTGGAAGAGGCCAATGGGTTAGGGCAGCGAGGCGGACCGGGTCGATCGAATACGAGGCCCAGAGCCGGTAGAGGTCGTGCACGGCCAGGCCGCTTCGAAGATCCTGGGGCATGGCTAGGAAGAGCCGAAACTTGAATTGCGTAAAGGTCGGAATAGCGCCGCGGAACATATCGTCAAAGATTTGTTCGGTTGCCTCCGGCTCCTCTGGGCGTACGAAACAGCGCAGCACCAGGAGACCATCGTCGGTGAGCACGCCGCGCAGGGATCGGCAGACGTCGTGGGCGGCCGCGGGGTGGCGCACGCAGTTCAGGGAGCCGTCGCCGATGGCGATGTGAACGCTGGAGCACGCGAGCGGCAGGCGTCCCCAGCTCGCGCGGACCCCCAATCTTGCTCCCGCGCGATCACCGGGCCACGCGGAGCGTATCATGTGGCCGGACTCGTCGGCGCCGATCAGGGTAGTGCCAGCGGGCCATCGCATGAGCGCGATGCTGGGCGTGGCGCCGAGCAACAGAGCGCGGGGGTGTTCGATAGGATGCTCGATGGGGCGAGCAGCGGCCCACTCGTCGACCGCACCTTCGAATATGCCGATATCCTCGGTCAAGGGACGCAGAGGTGAGCCCAGCAGTTCGTAAGCTAAAGCCAAACGTTGCCAGACGGTATGTTTCTGGACGGAAGCTAACATTTCGATTGCCGGTTATTGCAAGAGGCTTATATTTTGCCTGACAGGAGGCCCAAGAAGACAAAAAGCCCTCAAAACGTAACGAGTTTAGCATTGATCGCGTGGATTGCGACTAGGTTTTAGGTAAGGCATCGCCGGAAACCGTACCAGTACCCGCGAGGGGTATAATCGCGGCATGCGGACAATGAAGGCACTTTTAAAAACCGTTCTCATCCTCGCGGCCCTGGCCGGCCTGGCGCTGGCTGCCGACAAACCCAACTTCTCCGGCGAATGGAAGCTCAATGCCGCCAAAAGCAACTTCGGCCCGATTCCCGCGCCCGCCACTTACGTCCGAAAAGTGACGCACGCTGAGCCATCCATCACCATCGAGGACACTCAGACCGGCTCTGCCCTGGGAGGCGACCAGCACGACACTCGAACCTACACCACCGACGGCAAGGAGATCTCCTACCAGGCCAATGGCGCGGATGTGAAGAGTGGGGCCACCTGGGATGGCGATGCCCTTCAGATCAATTCCAAAGTTTCCCTCCAAGACATGCAGCTCGAGGTCAAGGACAAAATAACGCTCGGCGACGAGGGCAAAACGATGACCGACAGCGTGCACATCGCGGTACCGCAGCAGGGCGACATCGAACTTACGCTGGTATTCGAAAAGCAGTGATAGTGATCCGGCGGAAATAAACCACGAATCGCCGCGTCCAATTCCTCAATCAGGCGCCGTTCCGCGCCAACGCGAAGTTCGTGCTCTATTGGGCGCAGACCAACCGGCGCGTCACGTCGAACCACGCGCTGGCGTATGCTGTCGAGCTCGCGAACCAAGCCGGCATTTCCGTGCTGTTCTACGAAGGCCTCACCTACGATTACCCATACGCGAGTGACCGGCTGAACGCGTTCATCCTCGAAGGCGTCCCGGACACTGAACGGCAACTGCAGCGCCTCGGGATCGGCTACGTGTTCTATTTGCGCCGCAACCGCGACGATCCCGATGACATTTTGTATCGACTGGCCAAAGACGCCGCTGCCTTGGTCACTGACGATTATCCGGTCTTTCTCGCGCGCCGCTACAACGCCAGCGTGCCGCCCAAGCTCGATATTCCCTATTACGCCGTGGATTCCAGCTGCATCGTCCCTATGTCCTGTTTCGACAAGCGCGAGTACGCCGCCTACACGATTCGGCCGAAAATCAAGAAACTGCTGCCCGAATATCTGAAGCCCGTTCCGCCGATCCGGGTAAAGCGCAAGTTCCAAGGCCGCGTTCCGCGGTTTCCGAAAGATTCGAGTTCCGTGGATCACACCGTCCGGCCCTCGGCTTTTTTCCATGGCGGCTCGGTGGCCGCACGCCAGCGCCTTCGTCAATTCTTGAAACACAGCCTGCACCGTTACGCGAATTCGAGCAACCAGCCTTCCGAGAATGCGACTTCCGGGTTGAGCCCCTATCTGCATTTCGGGCACATCTCTTCGCTAGAGGTGGCACTCGCGGTGAAGGACTACGCGCGTGAGCACAAACTGCTGCCGGACAAATTCCTGGAAGAGCTGATCGTGCGCCGCGAGCTGGCATTCAACTTCGCCCGCTTCACGGTGCATCCGGAATCGCTGGATGCGCTACCCGATTGGGCGCGCAAGACGCTTCAGAAACACGCGGCCGATAAGCGCGATCCAAGCTACTCGCGCGATCAATTCGAAAGCGCCCAAACCCATGACCCGCTATGGAACGCCGCGCAAAAGGAGCTGTTGCTCACCGGCAAGATCCACGGATATTACCGCATGTATTGGGGCAAGAAAATCATTGAATGGTCCCGAACGCCGGAGGAAGCGCTCTCGACCGCCATTTACTTGAACGACCGCTACGCGTTGGATGGCCGCGATCCCAATTCCTATGCCAATATTCTTTGGTGCTTCGGATTGCATGACCGGCCTTGGCCGGAGCGTCCCATCTTTGGCCAAGTCCGCTATATGTCTCTGGACGGAATGCGCCGCAAGACCGACGTAGACGCCTATATTCAAGCCATGGAAGGCGCGTCGTAGAACAACTACGTAGAATATCTACAGTGAACGTCGCGATAACGGGTGCGAGCGGCATGATCGGGAAACGGCTGAAGCAGCGGCTTCTCGAAGCGGGTCATGCGGCGCATGCGATACCGCGCGATTCCACTGTTCCCGCCTGCGATGCCGTGGTTAACCTGGCCGGAGAGCCGATCGCCCAGCGCTGGAGCCGGGCGGCCAAGAAACGCATCTACGACAGCCGCGTGGAAGGAACACGCCGCCTTGTGCATGCGCTCTCCGCGCAGTCCCAGCGCCCACGTGTATTGGTTTGCGCCTCCGCCGTGGGGTTTTACGGATCGCGCGGCGACGAAATCCTGACCGAGAAGTCTTCGCCCGGCGCCGGCTTTCTTCCGCACGTAGTAACGGACTGGGAAGGGTCCGCGCAAGCTGGGGAGGCGCTCGGCATCCGCGTGATCAGCCTGCGATTCGGAATGGTGCTGGGCCGCGGCGGAGCGCTCGCCAAGTTGCTCCCGCTGTTCCGGCTGGGCATCGGTGGACGCTTGGGTTCCGGCCGTCAATGGATGTCCTGGATCCATATTGACGACGTCGTGAGCCTGATCCTCTTCGCGATGGAGAACGCCGCGCTGCGGGGCGCCGTCAACGCCACCGCTCCCCACCCGGTCACCAATGACGAATTTACCCGCCGACTCGCCGGCGCGCTGCACCGGCCGGCTATTTTTCCCGCCCCATCTCTCGCGCTGAAGCTCGCTCTCGGCGAGATGTCCGAGGTTTTGCTCGACAGCCAGCGCGTTCTGCCAGCCGCCGCCCTGGCCACGGGCTTCCACTTCAAATATCCGGAGCTCTCCGCGGCATTCGAAAACATCCTGAGCACTTTCCGGTAATTCCTGGACCTGAGAGACAATAAGAGTAGTATGCGTTGTTGGCTTATTGTTGTGACTGCCGTCCTGCTCACCGCCGCCAGTGAGATGAATATGACGGTTGCGCAGCTGGAAATGTTCATCCGCTCCTCGGTAGAGCTCAAGCAGCCCGACACCAAAGTCGCCGAGTATTTGCGGCACGTAAGACTCACGGACAAGCTGGACGACCGAGCCATCGAGGACTTGCAGAGCCTGGGCGCCGGCCCCAAGACCGTGGTAGCGCTGCGCGAGCTGGGTGAGGCTTCGGCCAGTCTGCCGACTTCCGCCCCGCCCCCGCCCAAGCCAGTTTACGTTCCGCCGCCTCCGCCCAGCTCCATCCAGCAGGAGAAAATCATCGACCAGGCGCGGGATTACGCGCTCAACTACACGAAGCAACTACCCAATTTCCTTTGCGTCCAAGTGACGCGGCGCGATTATGATCCCACCGGCACCGGCAACAACTGGTATCACTCCGACACCCTAACCGCCCGCCTCAGCTACAACGGCGTGGAGAATTACGAAGTCATCCTCCATAACAACCAGCCTGTGACGAATGGCAACATGCGCCAATTCGGCGGCACTACCTCGGAGGGCGAGTTCGGCAGCATGATGAAGGAAATCTTCGACCCGGAAACTCATACGCAGTTTTCCTGGGACCATTGGGGCAAGCTGCGCGGCCGCAAAACATATGTGTTCGCCTATGACGTGCAGCAGGAGTTTTCGCATTACCGCGTGGAGGCCGAGGGCGCGGAGACCATCGTGCCCGCCTATCGCGGCCTGGTCTACATCGATGAGGACACCAAGATGGTGGTCAAGATTGTGATGACCCCCTACGACATGCCGAGCACGTTCCCGATCCGCGAGATCAACTCGTCGCTCGACTACGACCTGGAGACCATTGGCGACCAGCAATTTATGCTGCCGTTGAAGTCGGTCCTGACCTCAAAACGGGCCCGCCAGATGACCAGGAACGATATCGAGTTCCGGCTCTATCGCAAGTTCGGCACCGAAAGCACTATCAAATTCGAAACGCCGGATGCGCTCCCGGACGATCAGACTAAAGACAAGCCCGAAGACAAGCCTCAAAAGTAGTCAGCATCTCGGCGGCCGTTTTTCTCTCGGGGAGAACGATCTGTATCGCGCCCGAACCCGTCGGCCTCCAGCGCTGGAACATGCGCTCGGAAACGGCGCCCGCAAAAATGGAAATCAGCGGAATTCCACACGCCGCCGCGGCATGGCCGCCTGCTGAATCGTAGCCCACGTACAATCGGCTGCGTTGAATGTGAGCAGCGAAGCCGGCAAATGAGCCTTCCCACATCACGATGCCATTTCCGCCGGCCTTTGCAACGGCCCGCTCCACGCGCTCGGCCTCTTCGCCGCCCGCGCCCTTGTCGATCAGAATGGGCCGCGGCAATCGCCGGAGCAGCTCTTCTTCGAAAGGATCGGGAACGCACTTCGATGGGTTCTCGCCCACGCCGAAACTGACGGTGGTGGCGAATTCCGCCGCATCCAGGCCGGTGGCGATATAGGGACGTGCATCCGCGATGCCGAAGATTTCGGAAACCCAGCGCCGCGCCAGCGCCGGAAGCGGCTCATCGCCGGCCGCTCCATACGACCGGCTTTCGAACAGATAGTAGCCTTCTTCGGGGCAAATCGGAAGCAGGCCTAGCTGTGTGAGACGAGAATCGGGATCGATGACGATGCTGTGCGGGACGCAAACCGCCTCGCGCAGTTGCGGCCAAATGGAGAGCCGGTCATCGATGGAGCCGCCGCGCCCGTACGCGATCGCGAGATGCCGCAGGCGCGGATCGGCGGCGAACAACTCCCAGCTCTTTTGCGGGCCGGCGAACCAGATTCGCGCGTCCGGAAAGCGCTGCTTCGCGGCGTCAAGAACCGTGCTGGTAACCGCGATGTCGGCGCCGAGCGTCACACGCGAAAGCACGAAAATGTCGTGGATGGATGCGGGATCGCGATCGAACGCGCGCGGCCGTCGAACGCGTTCATACCGCGCCGCCAGATGCTCGCCGTGCAGCCCCGGGATGCGCCGCGCGATGACTTGAGAAAACAGGCCGGCGTAAACGCTGCACAGATCCGGCTCGAACAAGTCCGCCAGCCGCTCCACCACGACGCGAAACAGCTCGCGGTCGCCGCCCTGCGCGATCAAATCGTCCAGCAAATGTTCGGGCCAGGGCCGCGCCGCCAGGCAGTGCTCGAGGAGATCCTGAGCCAGCTTTTCAGTAGTGTGGCCTTCAGGGGAGATATTTTCCAACCAGCAACTCCAGCTTCTTGCGCGTCGCCGCGAGCACGGTCTTGGGATCGCTGATCAGCGCGTGAGCCAGCGCCGATCCGCATTTGCATTCGCGGGCCGGCGGCATGCTCGCCACCGTAGCCTCCACCACCTTGCAGGCGTTGTCGGCGTTCTGCTTCAGGTTCGCCAAAATATCGGTCACCGTAACGGCGTCGTGCTCGGCGTGCCAGCAATCGTAATCGGTCACCATGGCGATGGTTACGTAACAAAGCTCGGCCTCGCGCGCGAGCTTGGCCTCTTGCAGATTGGTCATGCCGATGACGTCCATGCCCCAACTGCGATAGACGTTGGACTCGGCTTTGGTGGAAAACGCCGGCCCCTCCATGCAAAGATACGTGCCTCCCTGTGCCACGCTGACGCCGGTTTGAAGGCAAGCTTGATGAACCACTTTCGAAAGCTGCGGGCATACAGGATCGGCGAAGCTGACGTGCGCGACCAAACCTTCGCCGAAGAAGGTGGATATGCGGCCGCGTGTCCGATCGAAGAATTGGTCGGGAATTACGAACTTGAGCGGAGCGTGTTCTTCCTTCAGCGATCCGACGGCGCTGAGCGACAGGATCCGATCGACGCCCAGCTTTTTGAATCCGAAAATATTCGCCCGAAAGTTCAGCTCCGACGGCGAGTGCCGGTGGCCGCGGCCGTGCCTGGATAAAAACGCGACTTCTTTCCCCGCGAGCTGGCCGACCACATATGGATCCGATGGGGCGCCCCAGGGCGTGTCGAGAGAGACTTCTTCGTGCGCGGTGAAGCCCGGCATCGAATAGAGCCCGCTACCGCCGATGATTCCGATGGTTGGTTTCTTCATTCTTGAATTAACTCGAGCAAGACGCCGCCGGTGGAGGACGGATGGACGAAAACGTAGAGGTGTCCACCCGCGCCCGCGCGCGGTTCGTTCAACAATCGTGCGCCATGTGCTTTCAGGCGCTCCACCGCGGCGGCAAGATCCGCGACCTTCAGGGCCACATGATGCAGGCCCTCGCCACGCTTCTCGATAAATTTCGCGATCACCGAATCGGGCCCGGTGGCTTCCAGCAATTCAATGCGCGGACCGCCCGCCGGCAGCATGACCACGTTGACCTTTTCCTGTTCCACGGTTTCGCGCGGCGTGACCGGGAAGCCGAGCTGCTCCTGATAGAACCCGAGCGCGGCGTCCAGCGACCGGACTGCGATGCCGAGGTGGTCAATGTTGAAGTTGTTTAAGCCAGCCATCGGTAATTGTATACGGGTCCGAGCGCCGGGCGGCCACTTCCGCGGCGGCAGCCTGAAAATCAATGTTCGCAAATTGATCGAGCAGCCGTTCGCGAAGCATCTCGCGCAGGCGCAGGCTCCAGTTGGCGACAGCACGGTCCTTTGCGCCGGCACGGCCAAGAAACGATCGTACCGCGGCGAGCGCTTCTCCGATTCCCTGGCCTTCGGTGGCAACGGTTCGCACAATCGGCGGAACCCATCCGTCGGGTCTTGTGGACAAACTTTGGATCGCGAGGATTTCGCGCTCCAGGCGATCGGCGCCCTGCTGATCTGATTTATTAATGACGAAGACGTCGGCGATCTCCATAACACCCGCCTTGATGGCCTGCACATCGTCGCCCATGCCAGGCACCAGGACCACCACGGTCACGTCGGCGAGTTTCGCGATCTCAACTTCATCCTGGCCGACGCCGACCGTTTCGACAAGCACGAATTCCTTGCCGGCCGCGTCGAGCAGCAGCGCCATATCGGTGGTTGCCGACGCCAATCCGCCAAGGTGCCCGCGCGTGGCCATGGATCGAATGAAGACGCCTGAGTCGGCGTGATGGCTCAACATGCGGACGCGATCGCCGAGAAACGCGCCGCCAGTGTAAGGACTGGTTGGATCCACCGCAAGAACTCCGACGAGTTTTTGCTCCCGGCGAAGTTCATGAACCAAACGGTCCGTTAGTGTGCTCTTGCCCGCGCCCGGCGCTCCCGTGATTCCGATGACGCTGGCACGGCCGGTGTGCGGAAACAATTCCTTCAACAATGATTCGGCGGCGGAGGTCCGGTTTTCGATGGCGGTAGCGGCACGGGCGAGCGAGCGCAGGTCGCCCGAGAGAATCTTGGCAGCTAGCTCGGTCATTCACTCTTGAGGAGCTGGCGGGCGATGACTAGGCGCTGGATCTCGCTGGTGCCTTCGCCGATGGTACACAGCTTGACGTCGCGATAGAACTTCTCGACCGGATAATCTTTGGTGAAACCGTTGCCGCCGTGGATCTGCACCGCTTCGTTGGTAACGCGCACCGCGACCTCGGAGGCAAACAGCTTGGCCATGGACGACTCCTTCGTGATGCGCTGCCCGTGGTCCTTCATCCATCCGGCGCGATAGGTGAGCAGGCGCGCGGCGTCGATTTCGGTGGCCATGTCGGCCAGCTTGTTCTGGATGGACTGAAACTCCGAAATCGGCCGGCCGAATTGTTTGCGCTGCTTGGAGTACTTGAGCGCGGCTTCGTAAGCGCCCTGCGCGGTGCCGACCGAAAGCGCGGCGATGGAGATGCGTCCGCCATCCAGAATGCGAAGGCTGTCGACGAATCCCTCGCCCGGCTTACCGAGCAGTTGCGAATCTGGCACCCGACACTCGCTGAAGATGACTTCGCCGGTGGCGCTGGCGCGCATGCCGAGCTTGTTCTCCTTCTTGCCGTAGTTGAAACCGGGGACGCCTTTTTCGAGGATGAACGCCGAGACGCCGTGATGGGAGGCGCTGCGATCGGTGACCGCCATGGCGACGCAGACATCCGCGTAACCGGCGTTGGTGGTGAAAACCTTGCTGCCGTTGATCACCCAGCACGGACCGTCTTTCACCGCTTTGGTGCGCATGCCCCCGGCGTCGGAACCGGATTCCGATTCGGTGAGCGACCACGATCCGATCCATTCGCCCGAGGCAAGCTTGGGAATATATTTGCGGCGCTGCTCTTCACTGCCGGCCACATAGATGTGGTTGGTGCAAAGCGAATTGTGCGCCGCCACGATTAAGCCGACGGAAGGATCGATGCGCGAGAGCTCTTCAATGATGATGGAGTACTCGATGTAGCCCAGCCCCGCGCCGCCGAGGTCTTCCGGAAAAATGGCTCCCAGGAAACCGAGCCGGCCGGCATGTTTGACGGCGTCGAGCGGGAAGATTTCCTCTTCATCCCATTGAAGCACGTGCGGGCGAATTTCCTGCTCGGCAAATTCGCGAACGCTTTTGCGAAGCTGGATCTGCTCCTGCGTGAAATCAAATTCCATGGGGGTCGGGGAGGGATCCCTGATTCAATGTTAGCTTAGTTGATCCAATTTTAGGTTAGTTCCCGATATCGGAAGCAATCCACCAGGTGATCGTTCACCATGCCGGTGGCCTGCATGAATGCGTAGCAGATGGTGGAACCAACGAACTTGAACCCGCGCTTCTGAAGATCTTTGCTCATGGCATCCGACTGCTCCGTGCGGGCCGGCAGGTCCTGAGTGCGGCGCCGGCGATTCCGCAGCGGAGCGCCACCGACAAACTGCCAGACATATTTGTCGAAGCTGCCGAATTCTTTCTGAACGGCCAAGAAGGCTTGGGCATTTTGCACCGCCGCGCGAACCTTCAAACGATTGCGGACGATCCCATCGTTCGCGAGCAAGGCCGCGATCTTGGCTTCGTCGTAGCGCGCCACTTTGCGGGGATCGAAGCGGTCGAAGGCGGCGCGATAGGCCGGGCGCTTCTTCAGGATGGTGATCCAACTTAGACCGGCCTGAGCGCCTTCGAGGATGAGCAACTCGAACAGGTGGCGATCATCGTGCAGCGGCACGCCCCATTCTTTGTCGTGGTAAGCGATTGAGAGCGGATCCGTGGCCCAGGTGCAGCGAATTATTTTGTCACTCATCCGGCGGCTGATAATCGTGCAACAGATCCTGATAGCCGTTCATCGCCAGGCGGCAGGCCGGCTCGGAGCCGGCGAATCGCGCGCGGTGCCAGGTTTGCTTGGGCGTGTAGACGATGTCCCCTTGATCGGCGATGAAGATGGGCAGCGAGCCGATTTTGTATTCCATTTTGCCAAGCAGTATGAACCAGAACTCGGGCGACTCCTCGTGAAAATGGCCTTTGTCGGTGTCGGCCGCGGGGCGCTGCTTCTTGGGATCGCCCATGATGATGTTGGCGACAGCACGATCGTCGGCGATGAAGCGTGGATGCTTCTCGGTTCCCGCGGCAATCGCGTTGAAATCGATGTACGGCTTGTTGCCTTGATCGTACTTGCCGCGGCCTTCGATCCGCACCTTGACGAAATTCACGCCGTCCAGCGGGACCGGAGTCTCATTGATCGGATACATGGTCTGTGCGCCCGCGATGCCGACTTCCAGACGTAGCGAGGGTTTGTCGCCGACTGTTTCCAGGCTGTAAATGGTGCGGTAGGGAACTTGCACCAAGTAGCCTTTGGACGCGACGAACGGCTCCTGGCCTTCGATGGTGAATCGGATCTGTCCAGCCTGCACGATCCACCACTCGCGCGTGTCGGGATGAAAGCGGCGGGGCGTTTTCGCGCCGGGAGCCATAGAGATGTAGTCGGCGTGAAGCAGCGAGTCGCTAACCACAGTTTGGATCCAGTCCGGCTGGCCCTGATGCTGTGCGAGCAGCTCGACGAGTTTCCAATGCGGCCGATTAGGCGCGACCCAGGTGGCCGGCTGCGCGGGAACGGGCGCCCAGGCGAGGCGGCTGTCCTGCTGGGCCGCCAGCGGAAGCATGAGGGCGAGTGCCAGAAATATGGACCGCATCATGTTGGTCCACATTATCACCCTGCGAAGCCCGTGTAAACGGTCTTGTGCCTATGCTGGAGATATGCAGGCAGAAAATAGAAGAGTCGCGATTGTCACTGGTGGGAGCCGCGGAATCGGAGCGGCGATCGCGAAGCTCCTGGGATCGAACGGATACAGCGTCGCCATCAATTATGCGAACGATCAGGCGGCGGCTCAGAAGGTGCTGGATCATCTGACGGGCGTTGGATCACGTTCGATAGCCATTCAAGGCGACGTTGCCAGAGAGGCTGACGTATTGCGGATCTTTGAGATTGCGCAACGCGAGCTGGGACCCATCCGAGCGCTGGTGAACAATGCCGCAATCACGGGAGGTTTCGCGCGGGTTGAAGACATCGATGGCGCGGCTCTGGGGCGAATGCTGGCGGTAAACGTCGCGGGACCGATCCTGTGCGCGCGGGAGGCGGTGCGCAGGATGTCGACGCGGCATGCCGGGCCGGGCGGAGCGATCGTGAACATTTCGTCGTTGGCCGCGCGAACCGGCAGTGCGGGCGAATGGGTACATTACGCGGCATCCAAGGGTGCGGTGAACAGCTTTACGATTGGGCTGGCGCGCGAGGTAGCCAACGAAGGGATTCGCGTGAACGCTGTCGCGCCTGGATTAGTTGACACAGGTCTGCATGCGGCCAACGGCGAGCCTGGGCGGCTAAGGCGGGTGACTCCCAGCATACCGATGGGGCGAGCGGCAACCCCGGAGGAAATCGCGCAAGGCGTGCTGTGGCTGCTTTCCGACGCGGCATCGTACGTAACGGGCACGATTCTGGAAATCGGCGGCGGGCGATGAGTAACTTGCCCTAAACGATGGTTTCCGTGCGCGGATCCCAGCGCACCGTGCGGCCTTGATGAAAACTTTCGAGCGCCATGCGGCAGGCGATCGAGACACGGTAGCCGAGCTCGAACCCGCAGTTGGGCTCCTTCGCTTCGCGGATGCATTCGACAAAATTCTGCATATGCGCGGTCGGAAAGCTGACCGTTTTGCCGGCCAGCTCGACGCCATCGGGACGGTTCACCTTTTGCGGAACGTAGCGAATGCCGGCGGGCGTGCGTGAAACCGTCCCGTCGGATCCGAGCAGCTCTTCGGTGACGCCGAGCTGGCTATTTCCAAGGCCCGAATCCCAACTGACCAGCAGCTGCTCGGGCTGTTGGAAGGTGACGTTCATCGTATCGGGTACGTCGCGGCCATCCTTCCAGAGATACAAGCCGCCGGTCATGCTGGCGGTTTGCGGGATCTGAAGGTTGAGCGCCTGGTACCAAAACGCCAGCTGATGGCTCAAGTTCTCGTAAACGTTGCCGCCGGAATATTCTTCGAAGAAGCGCCAGTTGATGAAGCGATGCGGATCGAAATCTCGGCGCGGCGCCTCGCCCAGGAACGAACTCCAGGCGATGTTTTCGGGCGTCATATCGGGATATACCGGCCGCGCCCACTGCGCCTTGCCATGCGGCGTGTTGCGATACCAATGCATGCGGAGGGCGGTGATTTTTCCGACGTGCCCGCTGGCCAGGAAGGTGGCGGCGTCGCGCAACTGGCCGGACGAGCAGGCCTGGTGGCCGATCTGGACGACGGATTTCGGCGCCTGCCGGTAGGCGGCGCGCATGCGCTTGGCGTGATCCAGCGTGAAGGCCAGTGTTTTTTCCTGATAGATGTGTTTGCCGGCTTCGAGCGAATCGACGAAATGCTCGCAATGCAGATGCTGCGGCGTGGCAATGATGACGGCGTCGATGGATTGGTCCTCCAGCAAGCGGCGATGATCGCGGTAGACGGCCGCGGTGGGAACGCGGTTGCGGGCGTCTTCCAAACGTTTCGCATAAACGTCGGCGACGGCTGCGATCTCGACGTTGGGACAAGCCAGTGCCTGGTGCAGGAGTTCGCTCCCGCGCTGTCCAGCGCCAATCACTCCTATGCGGATGCGATCGTTCGCACCCAGCACACTTGACGAAGCCGATGCCAGCGTGGACGCGAGGCCGGTGGCCATTGCGCCGATAAATTTGCGGCGGGAATCCATGGATGGCTGCTAGTTCTTCTCCAGCGCGGCGCGGACTTCGTGGATTTGCGCGGCGTGCCGGCCGGCATGCGCCGTGATGATCATTAGAAGCTCAGCGCCGTTCACGGGGCCAAAGCGCGGATGCTCAGCCGCCAGGTAATAAAGCTCGTCCGAGCGATCCTGCGCGAACTGAACGCTGCGATTGCGGTTGGCGTTAAATTGTTCGAGCGCCTGCGCCAGTGTTTTGAAACGGCCGTTGGGCACAACCGCCTCGGGAGCTTGGGCGCGCGTGGACCGATCAGCGACGCGCACCAGTAGACCTGCCTCCTTTTCCTTGTCGATGCGCGGCGCGTCCAGCTTTTTGGCGTTATCCAGCCAGCCGAGGAAGCGCTCCTCGACGATGGTGACGTGCTCCACGCAATCGAGCACGGACCAACGCGCCGGGTCCGGGCGCATGGCCGCTTGCGATTCGGAAAGTCCGGCCACCGACGCCAAGAAATCCGCGCGGCCGCGCTCCAGATGTTGCACGATTTCGGTTCTTTCTTCAGGGGCCATGTCATTTACCTTATGCTTTCATTCCGCACTGCCACAAGGCGCACAGCGCGGTGTTGTAAAGCGCCAGCGCCGTGGTGATTTGTCCCAGATGATTATCGTGGGCGGAAATGTAGGCGGCGCGCTCGGCCACGTCCGGGTGCAGATTGCCTTCGGTGGAACAGTCGATTACAACCGCGCCGGGTTTGATGTCGCGGATCAGATCGGATTCCGAAACCGCGGGGAAAGCGCGTGACCACAATGTCGGCCGTTTCGAGAAAATGCCGCCGATCTTCGGGGCGGGTTTGCGGATGGACCATGACGGCGGTGGCCCCAATGCGCATTAGCATGCTCTGCAACGGAATGCCGATGCGAGGCGAACTGTTGAAGATCACCGCCGTAGGGCCGGGCTGGCGAGGTCGCGCGGAAACATCTTCTTGATGGACGCGTGCTGGTGCAGCAGCGTAAGGATGGCACGCGCGGTGCAAGGGACCACGCCCTCGTATTTTTCTTCCTCGTCGACGGTGCCGATGTTGAGCGCCATGCGGCCGGTGTTTTCGACGGTGAGACCTTCGATGTCCTTTTCGGGCCGGACACGGCGCAGAAAATAGTCCTCGCTCTTGCCGAACGGCGCGGGGAAGAAAACGAAGGTGCCGTAGATTTTCTCGTTCACTTGCGCGCCCATCAGCAGCAGTTCCAGAGCATCGGCGCTGCAGGCTTCCTCAACTCGGAAGTCCAGGCCATGCTGGCGGAATTTCTTGCCCATATAGCTGGCGTAGCGGCGGGAGCCCCGATCCAGCGGCGTTTCGGGCAGGCGGGGCATGAAAGCGGCGACGCGGATGAGCTCGCGATCCAGCCCGGTTCGCTCCACGTGACTGAGCTTGCGCTCGGCCTGGGTGAAAACTTCGTTGGCGACGGACTACGCAGTCCAATCGTTTCGCCACCGGAATGTTTTTAGTCCAGCTCATATCGGGCAAGAACGAGGATGCCGAGGGCGCGGCCGGGTTGGTCCCCGGCAATTCAAGTGTGGTCATGGGCTAGATTAATTATCGCCTGGACGGGGCCCCGGTTGTTGGTTATTGGTTGTTGGTTGTTGGTTGTTGGTTATTGGTTGTTGGTGGCTGGTGGCGGGTGGCGGTGGTAGAAGCGCACGTGTTCGATATGGCGGGATTCGTTGAGGCGTACGTTGCGTTGGGCGAAGGCTTCGACTTGGTCTCTTGAAAAAACGAAGCCATGTTCGGCGGGCTGCCAGGGAATTCCTTTGTGTTTATGGAGTTCGAGGAGGGCGGCGGCGTCTTTGAGGTCGCGACGCTCGCGCTCGGCGCGGTCGGCTTGGATCTCGCGGAGCTTGTCGAGGGTCTTTTGGAACTGGCGGGAGAGGCGCGTGTAATGGAGACCGAGGGTGGCGAGGGGGCGGTGGGCGTCGACGATGTCGAAGGTCGATGGCGAGCTTGCTCCGTCGGGCGGGTTGGCGGCGCGGTCGAGCAGCGCGGCTTCGAGCGAGGGGATGCGGTTGATGCGCCAGGCGGTGTCGGCGATTTCCTGGGCGAGCTGGGTTTCGGTAGGAGTGGCGGGTTGGTATTCGTCGAAGAAGCCGCGGCGATGGGCTCGATAGGCGGCCGGGTCTTCGGAGGGGAGGACGGCGGAGGCGGCGGTCAGGCCGTGGCGCAGGGCGTTGAGCGACGAACGCTGTTTGCCGGAATCGGTGCGGGGGCCGGTGGAGTGGAGCGCATTGGCGCGGTTGCGGTTTGTCATCATTGGGTTAGTCATGGGGACCTCCAGTTCGGTTGTGGCATGGGCGGAGGGCGATCTTACGCGACGAGTGATGGATGTCGTTGGGTAAGGGGGGAAAATCGATGAGAGAGGAGCGTGACTGGTGGTAGTGCGCACGCCATTGAAGCAGGGGAGCGCGCTTCGGCAACTACACATTCTGTGGTCGGCGGCCTGGATCGCGCTTGTACTCTTTGTGGTTCATTTTCATTGGTCGCCGCAGACGCAGCGGCTCGCAAGGCTCATGTGGACCGCAGGATTTGTTCTGATTCCACCAGTCTTGGGGCACATTCTATTTCACGTCGTAAAGGGGATCTACCGCGGCTTCAGGCCTGGCGCACAGACTTAGCGCACTACCACCCGCTGCCCGCCCGCACGAGCAAGTTGTATGATCGATCCTGAGGTCAACATAAATGAAAGTTGTGTTATACGGCGCGACGGGCATGATCGGGAGCCGCATTCTGAAAGAGCTGCTGTCGCGCGGCCATGTGGTGACGGCGGTGGCGCGCGATCCATCCAAGCTGACGGCGCAGAACAATCTGACCGTTGAGAAGGGCGACATGCTGGATGCCGACGACATCGCGAAAGTGGCCAAGGGATCGGAGGTGGTGGTGAGCTCCTATGCCCCGCCTGTCGGCCCCCAGGGACCCGATCCAACCAAGGTGGGACCATTGTCCGACGCCGCGCGGGCGCTGATTGCCGGCGTTCGGCGCGCCGGTGCTCCCCGCATCATCATGGTGGGCGGCGCGGGCAGTCTGGAGGTTTCGCCGGGACTTCAGATTGTCGACGCTCCAACGTTTCCGGATGCATACAAACCGGTCGCGCTGGCGCATCGCGACGCCATGCACGTGTTGCAGGCCAGCGATCTGAATTGGACCTACTTCAGCCCCGCCATGATGATTCAACCGGGCGAGCGCACGGGCAAGTTCCGGTTGGGCAAGGATGCGCTGGTGTCGGACGATAAAGGCAACAGCTCCATTTCCGCCGAAGACTACGCCATCGCGCTGGTGGACGAAGTGGAGCAGGGGCGTCACACCAAGCAGCGCTTCACCATTGGCTATTGAGCCCGGGGATCGATCACCGATATGGATCCGCTCCAGCAATTCAAGCAGGCCGCGGCGGATGCGGCGGTCGGTCTGGTCGAGAGCGGAATGGTTGTGGGCCTGGGAACCGGCTCTACCGCAAAGCTAGCTGTGGAGGCGCTGGGCAAGCGCGTCAAAGAGGATTGCGCATCGTGGGCATTCCGACGTCCGAGTACACGGCGAAGCAAGCGCGCGGGCTGGAGATTCGCATCTCTTCGCTGGCCGAACACGCTGAAATAGATCTGACCATCGACGGCGCGGACGAAATCCAGCGCGGGACCTTGAATTTGATCAAAGGCGGCGGAGGGGCTTTGCTGCGCGAGAAAGTGATAGCCAGCTCCAGCCGCCGGCTGATTATCATCGCCGACGACACTAAGCTGGTGGACTGGCTGGGCACCCGCTTTGCCGTCCCAGTGGAGGTGGTGCGGTTTGAATGGCAAGCCACCGAGCGGAAGCTCAGAAAGCTGGGCGCCCAGACCACGCTTCGGCCGGGAGCGACTGGGCCTGCCTTCATCACCGACAGCGGAAACTTCATTATCGATTGCAAGTTCAGCCGGATCGAGTCGCCGGTGGCGTTGGACCAGGAGTTGAATAGCGTGGTCGGAGTAGTGGAACATGGCTTGTTTCTGGGAATGACGTCGCAGGCAATGGTGGCCGGGCGAGACGGAGTACAAGTCTTGCTGCCGCGGGGGGCCTAGCTCCGCGGATCGCTTGGCATCAAGCCACCTGGCATCAATGTCCAGCTTGTTCTCCCGCGCGTTTTGGTGTATATATGTCTGAACCGCCGCCGAACGGGGATTGGAATTGTGGGACTGGCGGGTGACCTGAAGCCAGGCGATCCCGTAAAGTCCCGCAACAGCCAGCGCTACGACGGCAAAGCTGGCTGGCCTCCGCAAACGCCCTAGGTAAGGGAGCAGCGTGAGGCCAGCGAGCAGATCCAGAGCCGGCATAAACGGAAGCGTGTAGCGCGCCGAGTTGCTGAGAACACCAAGCGTCGCGACCATCATCAGTCCCGCAAAAAGCCCGACCGGGTAGAAGCGCGGACGATTCCGCAATCCCAAGAGCACAGCAACCATGATCAGCGCCCACTCGAGCGGTGACTCGAAGAAGCGCGCGCGCCACGTTTCGACGAATCCAGCGCGGCCCCAGGGAGACTCGCGCATCAGCGCGAGATACGCCACCACCGCATAGGCCTTCACAAAGGACAACCGAAGAATCGCAGCCGGCCAGACGGCCAGGACAGTGGCAAGAAAGAGCGCGAGCGACTTCACGACGAACCGGAGATCGGCGCCGAAAGTGGCGCGTTCGATGAAACCGCAGATCGCGACCGTGAGGATCAGAACGAACGCGACTTCAAGCGTGCAAAACGCGAGCGCCGAGGCGATGACGGAAGCGTACCAATAGACGCGCCGTCCGCCGGCGATGGCTTTCGCGAGAAGAATAAGACACGTGAGCGAGCAGAGCGCGAAGAGTTGATGAGGCGCGAGTTCGGTGGACCAGACCACCGAGCGGCTGGTCAGGAAAAGCATGCCGGCGAGCAATGCCGTGAGCTCGGCCGCTGGGCCTGGCACCAGCCACAGGCAGCCGAAATAGACGACAGCCAGGCCGGCGGCGGGAATCGCGAGCAGGCAACTGCGAACGCCGCGCTGGCTCAAGCCGAGACGCGACACGGGGATCAAAAAGTAGTGATAGAGCGGGCCGTGGAAATGGCGGTAGAAGAGAACGTCATGGCTGCGGCGAATCCTCTCGGAGAGGGACTTGGGATTGTCGTGTCCGCGGCTCAGCCCGGTGCCGAGGAAATCCGCCATCGAGATGGACGGCGTATCGCTCCAGTTGGCGGCGAACCCTAGCGTCGCGGCGTACATGTAGTCGGCCTCGTCATAACCATAAGGCTCCGGCGAAACGTTGCGAGTGATGAGTAAGAAGAACAGGGCGAGCAGCGATCCAAAGACAAGGACGTGCTGCGTACATGCGCTGGCGGCGGCGCGCCTGGTGGTATGGCAAGAGGGCGCAGTTATGGCAGGTATACCCTATAAACATGTGGAACATCGGACAGAATTTTCGCTACACAATTCGTCAGTTGATCAAATCCCCTGGATTCACGATCGTTTCTATCCTGACAATCGCGCTGGTCGCCAATGCCGATACGCCCGGTAAGCCATCCTCAAACGGGGAAAATACGAGTAGCCCCTTCTCGCAGCCGCAGAATGGTTGGTCAGCGTGGACATATGTCCCACTGGAGAGAGATGGTCTTGTGTCGTTGCGTAAGACAAAAGATTTTCACGATACTCAATTCCAATACCGCTGGAAGTCGGAGCTGAATGTGAGTCGCAAGGCTTGCACCATTGAGATCAGGGATGTCGATAACAACCATGCAGTGCCTGAGATTGACGTCTATTATTTGGACCATCGCGGCCCTGGCCACCTCTACACGTATAGCGCGCACGATGTTTCAGTGGACAAACTGGCGCACGCTTACCTTAAGCAAAATGATTGCGAAAGAGTCGAGGCGGTGGTTTGGAAGAAGTAACTGCTTACTGGATGTCCAGCGTGACCCGAACGTCCACCGTGCGCGGCGGCAGACACTCCTTGTTGTTACAGGCCTGGTAGCGCAGCTTACCGTTCATGAACGCCATGCCCGGCATGGCGGTGGACGGGGCTTTGAAGCGCGTCCCGATTTCGAAAGCGCCGGTGTAGACCGAGATCGGATTGGGCGAGAACGAGAGCTTCTCCTGTTGCGCTTTGGGATACATGACCTGCTCCGCTTCCAGCGGATCTTTATTCCAGGTGAGCTTGATGGGAATCAGATAATCGTCACCGGGCATATTGCTGTTGACGTGGAAGCCGGCTTGAAGCTCGGCCTTCAGGGAAAAATCGGCGGTCGCACCGCGCTGGATGGTGAGACGCGGCGAAGGCGCGATACTGAGAACCGCGTTACCGGGAGCCTGGGCTTGTAAGCAGAGCCACGGCGCCGCCAGGAGCGGCAGGAAGGCTAACGCTGGGCGAATCGAGCAGTTGAACGATGGCATTCTTGAATTCCTCTTTCCCCATGGACACGCCCTCGTGTACGGAGGCGATGTTGCCTTCCCGGTCGATCAGCAGCGTGGTTGGCAGCGCGTCCAGTCCGCCGTAGGAAGTGCCGACCTTATCGTCGCCTAGCAGGACGCGGTAGTTCATTTTGCGATCCCGGACGTAGGGCTTGATGGCGGCCCAGCCGTCCTCGTCCATGGAGACGCCCAGCACGGCGAAACCCTGACTCTTGAACTGGCTCTCGAACTCCATGAACCAGGGGATCTCGATCTTGCAAGGACCGCACCAGGTGGCCCAGAAATCGAGCAGCACCACTTTGCCCCGATAGTCGGAAAGATGAACGGTGTGGCCGTCGGCGTCTTTGAGACTGAATTCCGGAGCAACTTTGCGATTGGTGGCGACCTTTCGTTTGGAGCAACCGATTGCCAGAACGGCGCAAGCCAGCAGGGCGGAAAGGGCCAACAGGGAGGCAATCTTCGGCAAGCGCATCTCAGACACTATTATAACGAGATGGAGCGGCCCTGAAACTCGGCGCGAAACCATTCCGCGCGGCGAGCGCGGTGTCGGGCGGCCAGGGTGTACTCCGGATGACGGCGGACGCCGGAATAGATCCAGGCCGCAGTGTCGCAAAAACTCTCGCAAAGGTAGTCGCGCCAGAGCGAGTTAGGGAGACGCGGGGACTGCCGGAGCGCATTCTTGCGAAGCTCGGCGGACCAGCCCAACTCGCCGCGCGCATGTTGCTTCCATTCCCGCCGCACGATCGCCTCGTAGGAGCGGCGCGCCGGGTTACCGAGCCGTACCCAGGCGAAATGAAACAGCTCGTGGACCAGGATGCGAGCCAGCTCGCGGGGTTGACGCTGAAGGTCCCGGTCCAGGATGATCTCGCGCTTGCGAATGAACGATCCGGCGAAAACCGGCTTGCCGTGCGGGCTATTGGAGTAAAGATGCTTGCGGTCGGCGGTGAGCGCAGGTAGAAAACGAACTCGCAGCATGCGTCCTTGGAGCGACGCCAGCCGTCTTACAACCGGTTTAATGAACTTGCTGGAGCTGCGCGGGTGCCCGCGTAGCAAAATACCCGGGGTTCTCAACCTTCACATTGTATTGGGCCTGCATGCCTTTGAGCCACTCCTGAAATTTGGCCTGCTTGACCTCTTGGATGATTTTCGCCAGGGAATCGTTGAAGGGCGTTGCAGTCACCTCCTCGGCGCGGACCAGGTAAAAGCCGGTCGGCTGCTTGATGGGAGCGCTGATCTCGCCTTGTTTCAGGGCAAACACGGCGTCCTTGATCGGCTTGGGATAGGAACTGTCCTGCTTGACGATTCCAAAGTCGCCATCTTTGGCGGCGGAGGCTTGATCGTCGGAGTGTTCCCGCGCCAGTTTTCCAAAGTCGGCGCCGCCCTTGATCTGCTTCGCCAGATCCTCGATCTTGGCCTTCGCCTCGTCTTCGGTGAGCGACTTCTTGCCATCCGCGGCAGGCGTAGGGTTCGTATCGTACGCTACGGAAATGACCTTGACTTTGACTTCCTTGAACTTGTCGGGGTTTTCTTTGTAATACTTCTGCTGGTCTTCTTGTGAAACCGGCATGGTGTTGTTGACGTTAGAAAGCTCGGCGGTGGACAGCACCTGCAACTCGTACCCGTAGAGCTGCTCCTTATAAGGCGATTGCTTGTCGAGCCCGGCTTTCTGGGCGTCCTCAGAGAGGCGCTGCATCAGGAACACTTGGCCCAGAAGCTGGGGCCGCGAACGCAGGGTCTGCTGATTGGCGGGAGGAAAGGTGGCGATGATCTTATCCATCTCGGCGGCTGTGATTTTCTTTCCGTCCACTTCAACCACCACTGTGTCCGGCGAGACGGGCGGGGGTGGTGTGGCAGGGGGGGCTAGCTGCGCCGGCGCGGCAGGACCTTTCACCGCGGGTGTGCCAGGCGCTATCTTCACCGGCTCCTGAGCTTGACCGCGGAGCAGGGCGGTGGCGAGAAGGGCAATTGATAAGATTTTCATTTGAATGTTTCAGAGGATCCGAAGCATTCATTTTATCATGCGCACTGTGGGGGGAACCGTAGCTAGTGGCTGGTGATGGTGGCTGGTGATTGGTAGCTAGTGGCTTTCGGTTTCGGTCGCGGCGGCCTTCACCTGGACGTGCCGCGGCTGTCCGCTGAGGTGGCCCTTGGCCTTCGCGGCTGCTTCGCTCGAAATTTTGATGTTATTGGTCACCTGAATCGCGCCGGCCGACTTGGCCATACGGGTGGCGGCGCCCTTATGCTGCATCACGCTGGTAGTTCCGGTCCAGGTGGCCACGCGGTCCTTAACGTGGACCTGAAACCCTTCCTGGCCGATCTTGGATTTTGCCAGCTTCGCTTTGATGGTGGCTTCGATCTCGGCGTCACTGAACTTGCCTTCGCTGTGCGATTTGGTGAGAGAGCTGGCAAACATGGATAGTGACGAGGCCAGCAGGCCGAAAATAATAAGACTTCTTTTCATGCCGATTCAGTGCGCTGCGGGGGGGGGAATTCGCACACTAAATGCGGCGGCACTACTGACTATTCACCACGCGGGCTGCGATTTCGCCTTCCGCCAGCCGGATTCTGACGTCCGAAGCCACCGGAGCGTCCGCGGGCTGCTTGACGATGCCGCCGGCCTGGTTGGTGACGATGGCGTAGCCGCGGTCTAGAATCTTAAGCGGGCTGAGTTGGGTGAGGTGAGCGACGAGCGGATCCAACCGCCCATGTGCCCGGGTCAGGCGCAGATGAACCAGCTGGGTGGCGGCGACGTTGGCAGTCTCCAGGCGCCGGCGGGCTTGGGAGAAGCGCAGGCGCAGGTCCAGCCGGCTGAGACGGGCGGTCAGCTCCTCGAGACTCCTGCGGCGGCCCGAGGCGCCGGCCAGGACGCGGCCGCGCAGGCGATAGTCCAGCTCGTCCACGCGCTGTTGCCATCGGCCAACAGTACGGTGCAGGACGGCCGACGCACGCTCCACTCCGCGTTCATGCAAAGCGCGGGCGGCCATGGCGAGCCTGTAGCGAATAGTTTGCAGCAGCTTGTGATCGTACACGGCGAGCTGACCGAACAATTGATCGCGCGGGCAAATCACCAGCTCGGCGGCGGCCGAAGGCGTGGCGGCGCGAAGATCGGCGACAAAATCGGCGATCGTGAAATCGGTCTCGTGGCCCACCGCGGAGATCACCGGAACGCTGCTGGCGGCGATGGCGCGGGCCACAGCCTCTTCATTGAAGGTCCAGAGATCCTCGAGCGACCCACCGCCGCGCGCCACAATCACCACCTCCGCCCAACCGGAGTTACTGAAATATTCGATCGCGCGGCAAACCGCTTCCACCGATCCTTCGCCCTGCACCAGCGCGGGGTAAATGCGCAGATGGAGCCCCGGAAACCGCCGTGAAAGGATTTCGGTGATGTCGCGAACCACGGCACCCGAAGGCGATGTCACGATGCCGATGCGCTGCGGCAGACGCGGCAGCGGGCGCTTGCGAGCCGGGTCAAAGAGGCCCTCGACCGCCAATTTCTTCTTGAGCTGTTCAAACGCGAATTGCAGCGCGCCGTGGCCCTGCGGCTCGATAGCCTCCACCAGGAGTTGATACTCGCCGCGGGCTTCGTAGACGTCGATGTGCCCGCGCGCCAGCACCGCCATGCCGTCCTGCGGCTTGAATTTCAGGTAGCGCAGCGATTGGCGGAAGCAGACACAGCGCAGTTGCGCGTCCTGGTCCTTGAGGTTGAAATAGCAATGCCCGCTGGCGGCCATTTTGGAACTCGAGATTTCGCCCGCCACCCAGATGTCGTCGAACTCGTCGCCGAGCAAGCCGCGAATGCGAGCATTCAGCTCAGCTACAGTGAAGGTCTTGCGGACCGGTCCCCAGCCTAAGGCGAGCTGCTCCATCTGACCTTCATAGTAAGCTGAAAACCTTAGGGAAGCTGGGTCGTCGCTGGAAATGGCTGGAAACCGCCTGGGGACATGGGTTTTCGGCTCGATGGAACGTCACCCGGATGACTAATCGAATGGCTAATTTGGGGCGCAGCCAGCGATCTTTCGGCCAAGGAAGCGTGCTTATCCTTGAGAGTCTACGCGACCTAGGTATCCTACCCTCTGGAACTAAGCACTTAGCCTGATTGGCCGTACTGGATTAATGGGACATGATTGCATTGTGGGCGGGAGAACTGGAAGAGACAAAACAATGAAGACAATCTTCAATCTGGTGTGGAAAGTACGGATTTGGGCGGACACCCAAGGCCAAGACCTGATCGAGTATGCTCTGATGGCCGGATTTGTGGCCGTTGCGGCCGGTGCGATTATGCCCGGCGTGGCAAGCAGTATCAGCAAGATTTTCAGTAAGGTAGCCAGTGTGATGTCGTCGGCTTCGACGCAAAGCTAGGCTCTACCATTGATGAGTATCTAATCCGGCGCCGCCAGCACGACGGCTGCCGGATCATGATGTTTTGTTAGAGGGATTGCCCTGCTCGGCGGGCTAATGCCTCCCCTCAGGCGCGCCGATTAATTCAACGTGACTTACCAACGCATACGCCGCTACCTGCCGCTGGCGCTGATTAGCTTTCTGTCGGTCTATCTGGAGCTTATCGTCATACGGTGGCTGGCGTCGGAGGTGCGGATTTTCGCCTATTTCAAGAACTTCCCGCTGCTGGCCGCGTTCCTGGGCTTCGGTATGGGATGCCTGATCGCCAAGCGGCGCAAGGGCTACTTCAAGTACGCACCCTGGCTGCTGTTCATTCTTTCGGCGGTGATCTGCTTCGCCTATCCTCTGGGCTACACGCACATAACTTTTGTAGATCCCTTCGAAACCTACCTCATCGGCACGTTCACGTTCGATCTGGTGCAAATGCTCAAAGGCGCGGGCTGCGTATTGGGCATCTTTATTCTGACCACGCTGCTGTTCACCACGGTGTGCGAAAAACTTGGGGAATGCCTCGAAGACTTTCCACCGCTGACGGCTTACACGGTCAACGTCGCGTTCAGTCTGGCGGGAATTCTGCTGTATGCCTGGATGTCCTGGATGGGCTTAGGACCGGCCATTTGGCTGGCGGTGGCGGCGTGCGCGATGGCTCCCTTTTTCCTGACTCTGGCCCCGGCGGAGTGGCCCGGCCATCGGCGGATGGTTCGTTGTTCCGGCGCTGGTGACGATCCTGCTTCCAGTGCTGACGACCCCTTCGTCGGCGGTATGGTCGCCCTATTACCGGATCGACGTGAAACCGCTCGCGCTCGCGGACCGGCAGGGCAAGACCTACGCACTGGGTAATACGGTGGAAGTGAATCATGATGGAATTCTCGGCGCCTATAACTTCAGCCCGGATTTTGTGCGAACGCTGCCGGCCGAAGTGCGGAATCAGCTACTGGACTACTACAACGTACCGTATCGCATATTCGGAGATCGCTTCCAGAGAATCGCGGTGCTGGGATCGGGCGGCGGCAACGACATAGCGGCGGCGCTGCGTCACAACGTGCAGTCCGTGGATGCTGTGGAGATCGACCCCGGCATTATTGAAATCGGAAAGCAGTATCACGCGGAGCGTCCGTACCAATCCAGCCATGTGAATATCATCAACGGCGATGCGCGCACCTTCCTGCGGGAACAGGGAGGGCCGGGCTACGACATGATCGTGTTCGGAGCTCTGGATAGCCACGCTGTCTTTTCGTCGATGTCGAGCGTGCGCATCGACAACTATGTCTATACGGTGGAGAGCTTCTCGGAAGCCCTGAAGCGGTTGGACGATCATGGGATTCTGGCGGTGACGTTCTATTGCTACAAGCCGTGGCAGTTGGAACGCGTCTATAACGCGCTGTGGAAGGCTAACGTCGCGAAGCCGGTGGTGGTGCATTCGCTTGGGGAGCAAAGCAATAACCTGGTGATGTTCGCCGGACCCGGCGCGGACCGCGATACCTTGCTGGCTCATCCGTATGTTCAGGCCCAGAACGCCGAGAAGCTAACCGGCCAGGGCACAGTAGAGCCAACCACGGACGATTGGCCGTTTCTCTATCTGCGCGAGCGGGGTTTTCCACTCAACTATGGATATATGCTGATACTGATTCTCGGTTTCAGCTACATTGCGGTTACGCGCAGCGCCCAGATCGCCGCGTCGAAATTCGATGGCGTGATGTTCCTGCTGGGAGCCGGTTTCATGCTGCTGGAAACCAAGGTGCTCGCCAAAACGGCCTTGCTGGCCGGCGCCACGTGGATCGTGAATACCTTCGTCATCAGCGCCGTGCTGATGATGATTCTGCTGGCGAATACCGCGGTCATGCGTGGCTGGTTCACCAAGCCGCGCTGGGCGTTTGCCGGGCTGTTCGTTTCCGTTCTGCTGGATTGGGTCGTCAAACTGAACAGCGTCTCGCTGGTGGCCCAGCCAGCGCTCAATCTCGCGCTTACACTGTTTCTTCTTGCTCTGCCGCTCTTCTTTGCGAGCATCATCTTTGCCGATTCCTACGGAAGCGTCGAAGAAGCCAGCACCGCACTGGGCTATAACCTGTTCGGCGCCATGGTCGGCGGAGTGCTGGAGTATTGCTCCATGGCATGGGGCATCAACAACCTCAATCTGCTTACGCTGGCCGCCTACGCCGGAGTGGCCTTGCTGCTGTACCGGAGAAGCTGGGCTTCCAGCCCGCAGTTCGCAAGCGTCGAGGGGTAGTTCCGCGAAAACGGCTCGGAAACCCGCGCGCCCCCCATGGTTCGGCTTGTGTAAAGGCTGGCAGTGGCAAGCGTACTTGTGTAAACTAATGGAGGAAATGCTTTACACAAAACTAGGTAGTGGGGTGATTACTTGACACAAAATCCCCCTCGGCCCATCAAACCCTTCATTCCACAGATGTTACCCATCCAATTGGATTGGGAATCTCTAATTCCGTCCATCGGAGCAGCAAATCGAGCCTTGGCGAGTTTTAACGGCGCGCTCTATGGCACGCCCAATGCGGAACTCCTCTTATCTCCCCTCACTACGCAAGAAGCGGTGTTGTCTTCAAAGATTGAAGGAACGCTCGCGACCCTTGGTGAGGTGCTGCAATTTGAAGCGGGCGAAGAGCCGAAACAGGAGGAACGCCGACTCGATATCCAAGAGATCTTGAACTATCGGACCGCTCTGCAAGTTGCCGAGCAGGAACTACCGAGGAGACCATTTAACTTGAATCTTCTGCTGGCCGTCCACGGCGTGCTACTGGACAGCGTCAGGGGTCGGGACAAGGCGCGCGGTCAGTTCAGGACTGTCCAAAACTGGATAGGCCGACCGGGGTCATCGATTCGGGAAGCCACGTATATTCCTCCCGCGCCAAGTAAGTTAGGACCATTGTTAGATAACTGGGAAAAATACTATCATGCTGACCGTCCAGACCCCCTGGTGCAACTTGCGATGATCCATGGACAGTTCGAGGTGATTCACCCATTCATGGATGGGAATGGCCGTCTTGGACGCATCCTAATCCCATTGTTCTTGTTTGAGAAGGGTCTCCTGTCGCGTCCGGTGTTTTATCTGTCGGCTTATTTCGAGGAACACCAGGACGAGTACACTTCGGCATTAGGTGCTCTAAGCTCGCGCCAGGACCACGCGTGGAACAGGTGGGTCGAGTTTTTCCTGAAAGCTCTCACACAACAAGCGCAGAAGAACCTGGATGCCGCCCGGCGCATCATTGATCTCTATGAACGCTCGAAGACACAAATCATCGGCATAACGCATTCTCAATATGCCGTACCACTACTCGATCTCTTGTTCGAGCGTCCCGTGTTCAGCCCGGCGCAGTTCGAACGTAATCCAAGACTTCCGAGCAAACAGATGATCATGAGCTTGCTCGGACGACTGAAAGAAGCAGGCATCCTAGTGGTAACCCGCGAGTCAAGTGGACGGCGTCCGCAGATTCTAGCCTTCGCGGAGCTTGTCAATTTGTGCGAGGGCCGCGATGTGATTCGGACACGTAAGGCAAAGGCCTCTCATCCAAAGCGCTGAGAAGCTGGGGCCGACGCGTTCACTATAATGAAACTCATGGCCAATGAGACTCATGGCCCCCGGCCCGGGTGGCGAAATCGGCAGACGCAAAGGACTTAAAATCCTTTTTCCGGCAACGGGAGTGTGGGTTCAAGTCCCACCCCGGGCACCACACGTAACGCTTCACGGGCAGGGAACGCCTGCTATCCTGACTCAATCGCGATGCGCGCCGCGAAGAATAAGGAGAACAATATGAAAATACTGATGGTCCTGACATCGCACAACCAACTGGGGAACACGGGCCGCCCGACTGGTTTCTGGCTGGAGGAATTCGCGGCCCCGTATTTCGTATTCAGGGATGCCGGCGTTGAGCTTACGCTCGCCTCTCCGAAAGGCGGGCAGCCTCCGGTCGATCCGAAAAGCGATCTGCCTGAAAATCAAACGCCGGCGATGGCGCGGTTCAAGAAGGACGCGGCGGCGCAAAAGGCTCTCGCCAACACGGTCAAACTTGCGGACATGAAGGCGGAAGACTTCGACACCGTTTTCTATCCCGGTGGGCACGGCCCGATGTGGGATCTTGCGGAGAGCCCTACGTCGATCGCCCTTCTGGAGGCCTTCTACAATTCCGGCAAGCCAATCGCATTGGTGTGCCATTCACCCGGGGTGCTTCGCCACGTTACCTACCAGGGCGCTCCGCTGGTGAAAGGAAAACACGTCGCCGGTTTCACGAACGGCGAGGAAGAGGAGGTGCAGCTCACGAAGGTTGTGCCGTTCCTGGTGGAAGATGAACTGCTGCGGCTCGGCGCCATATACGAGAAGGTGGCGAACTGGCAGCCTTTTTCCATCACTGACGGCCGTCTTATTACCGGCCAGAATCCTGCGTCATCGACATCGGCAGCTCAGGCGCTTCTGAAACTCATGAACGGCATCGGAATCGGACTCGTCAATGCAACGGCGTACAAATCGAACAGAAGAGCTATGAGATGCCCCCGCGGGACGGAATCAGCATCGCACATTTTCTCACCGTCGCCGACGTCGACCGATCGGCTCGCTTCTACGAAAAGGTCTTCGACGGTCGCATTCTGAGCAAAGGCGACAGCGTCGGCGCGCCTGCGTACATTCAGATCGCGAATACTTGGCTGCTTGTCAACCCCGGGGGCGGGCCGACCCCCGACAAGCCGACGGTAACGCTTAGCGTCCCCGACCCGAATCACATCAACAGCTTTATGAATATCCGCGTTGCGGATATTCAAGCTTGCTACAAGTTGTGGAAAAGTCGAGGAGCCGAGTTCATCACGGAGCCAATACCCAAGTACGGCGAGATTCGCTGCTACATCCGCGATCCTGACGGTTATATTATCGAGGTCGGACAGAGCACCGAGCTCAAGTACGGTTAACGCTCGGCCCTGCGAACTCAAGGAGACCACGCACATGACCACCCCCACCACGTCGAATACGCTTGGTGTCAACGTCTTTACGGCCCCCGGGAAAGACCATGGTCGGCGAGCGGCCAAAGCCTTTCGGCGAACCGCTCGGCTTTGACCCGATCACGTCGACTTTAATCTTCGGCGAGTACGACGCGGTGCTGGTGGACGCAATGGGGACAGTGGCTGAGGCCGAGGCTCTCGCGGATTGGGTCGCGCTGCACAACCGCAACCTGGAGACCATCTATATAACGCACGCCCATTTCGACCACTTCTACGGTCTTAGCATTCTGCTCGACCGTTTCCCGGGCGCTCGGGCGATTGCAACACCCAAGGCGGTGAACGCCATGCAGATGTTCTTTCACTCCCCCAGTGGAGCGGTTAGCCCGCCGGCTTTTTCCTGGGCAAGTGGCCACTAAGTTGGTTCCACCTGAGCCCTATGAGCACGACACGTTCACTCTCGAGGGCCACGAATTGCGAATCATCGAGCAGGGCCGCACCGATAGTCCCGATTCGACGTCTCTATACGTTCCGTCGATCGACCTGGTCGTCGCTGGCGACGTGGTGTACAACCAGTGCCACATGTACGTTGGCGACACCACGCCCGAGAGCCGCAAGAACTGGGTCGCGGCGCTGGACCGGTTGGCGGCGCTGAAGCCTGCGATTGTTGTTGCCGGTCACAAGAAGCCTGGCGCGCCCGACTCACCGTCGGCGATCCAGGACACTAAGCGTTATCTGCTGGACTTCGATCGGCTGCAGAAAACCGCGACATCCGACCAGGAGCTGTTCGATAAGATGACGGAGCTGTACCCCCACTGGGCAGCCAACCAGTCGTGGTTGATGTTCGGATTCCCGAGCGGCTGAGGTGAACGCTCGCTCGCATATGCTTAGGCCCGCTGGTACCACAGCACGTGGTCGCCGTCATCCGGGTCTTCCGAGTAAGCCACGCTGGTTGCCCCGACCGGCCGCATCGGCACGCCCTTTACTTCCGGAAGCACGTTGTTACTCAGCAACATTCCTCCCGCGCGCAGCATCCGGGCGATGTTCTGTAGCGCCAGCGCCTGTTCGAACGGCTCGTAATATACCATCACGTTGGTCGCGATCATCAGGTCCAGCTTGCGATCTTCCGGAAGCGGCAGATGCTGCAGCACCACATTCAGGTCCGCGCCTGCGAGCAGCTTAACGACATCCGGACCGATGCGCACCGCGCGCGTGCGCACTTCCACACCCGGCGGAGGGCTGAGAGCCTGCGCGCTAGTTCCAATCTCGGAGCCGAACCTTCGCCAGTATTCAGTGGTCTCAGGCAGCCAGCGCGTGTCTTGATCCAAGGGAAGTTGCACGATGTACGCCGATCCCTTACGAGCTTGCGCCAGCGCGTCTTTCACGTGATCCAGAACACGCGCGCTCAGATCCACGATCTCAACCGTGGGCCCGGACGGTTCCCCCAACCGCAGCCGGCGCAAGGAATCCACCAGCGCGAACGGTTGCAAAGTCTGGATCGGATAGAAATCATAACCGCTGCGCTTGTCCGTAAAATCCAGGCCCGGTCCGATCACCGCCGCACGCCGGATCCGCGGCAGCAGGCCCGCCGATTTGATCTCGGCCAGGCTGCGCTCAATGGCATAGTTCGGCCGGAACGAAGTATCCAGGGACAAGCCCCGGTCGCGATAGAGGCTGGATCGGGCCACCAATACGCTCGCCGCGTCGCCTGCCTGCTTGGCCGCGTCGATGGTTCGGTTGTACGCGCGCTGCTCCTGAAGCACCCGCCGGGTGTTTTCCAACAGAGCAACTATGACACGCTTGTCCGCCGCCGGATCCGACGGATCCACACCGTTTTCTTTGAGCCATACGCCGGCAAACTGCAGGCGCGGGTTGCGGCCGGAATGCAAGACCGCTCGAGCGAAGTCCTGGATGCGCGCCAGGACCAGGCGGCCGGCGGCGTCCGAACCGGCCTCGGAACCTTCCACTTGCTTGGCAGTCAGCCGCGGCTGCACGGTGAAGGAAGTCCCAAACAAAACCAGGTTGACGATGGAATCGGCATCGCCACGTTTAAGCCGGGAACGAATCTCCCGATCGCGAGCTGTCTCCCAATTCAACCAGGCGTCAGGATCGGGCGATGGATTTAATCCCGCGGGAAGCTCGCCCGCGAAGCTTTCAAGGATCGGACGCGCCTGGGCCAGCGATAGATACTCCGGCCGTTCCACGCGCTGGGCCCGCAGCGTCATGCAACCCAGAGCCAGGGTGAATAGCTCTCTGCGCGTCACTGTGAGATTGCCGATTCCTAAAGTATAGAGGAGCACGTCTGGTGCTACGCTGTCCTCATGCTCATTCGACGAGGGCCCGCCAGCCGATGCAGCTAACCATTTGGCGGAAGGCCGCATGGCTGATCCTTTTAGTTCTCTATGCCCCCTGTCTCCACGCTCAGACGCCGCCCGGAACCGGCACTCTGTCGGGAACCGTTTGGGACGCCTGGGGCGACCCGGTGCCCTTGGCCGAGGTGACGCTGATCGATCACGATGGTCTGCGGCGCTCGCTGATCACCGGCCAGACCGGCCGATATTCCGCGCAGAATCTTCCGGCCGGCCCTTACACCATCGAGGTCACCTCCCAGGCCTTCGGTCTGCATACTTCCACGACAGTGGTTGAGGAAGGCGCGATAGTCGACGCTCCCGTCGTGCTCACCATTACTCCGCAGGCGCTCGATCCACCGGCGCTCGGCCGCTCCTATGTGGATCTGCTGCGCGACAAAGCCGAAATCACGCCGGGCCAGCAGGGGGGCGACATCGAGGGCTTCGGACCCTACGGCGCCCGTGGCAACCTGAGCTTCAACAGCTTCGGGCAGCGCGGCCAGGATAACAACTTCCTGGTCGACGGAATCGACAACAACGAGAACTTTGTTCGCTCGTCCATTCTGGTGCCGTCGCCGGAAGCCATCTCGGCCGTGAGCCTGGCCGCAGGATATATCCCGGCTGAGTTCGGTCACGAAACCGGCGCCAGCGTCAGCGTCCAAACCCACTCGGGCTCGAACCAGTTCCATGGAAGCGTCTTTGAGGATTTCCAAGACTCCGCCCTGGATTCGCGCAACTTTTTCGACGGAGCGCAGAAACCTGGCCTGGTGGGAAACCTGTTCGGCGGGAGTGCCGGGGGCGCCATCCGCCCGAACGATTGGTTCTGGTTCGCCGATGCCGAAGCGCAACGCGTCAACCGCGGACTGACTATTATTTCCACGGTTCCAACCACCGCCGAGAAATCCGGCGAATTCGGAAGCATTGCCATATTCAATCCGCTCACGCTGGCGCCAAGCGGGAACGGATTCACGCGCCAGCCCTTCTTAGGCAATCGGATTCCCGCCTCGCTCATTCCGCAAGCGTCGCAGAACTTGATCGATCTTTATCCCGATCCGAACCTTCCCGGCAGCGCCGACAATTATCGCTTCACCCCAACCGCCGTCAATAACAATGAGCGCTTCGATGTGCGCACGGACAAGCTGGTCCCGCGCGGGAAGCTCTTTGTCCGCATCAGCGGGGAACGGCAAGCACTGCAATCGCCCGGCGCCCTTCCATTACCCGGCGGCGGTTATGCCGGCAGCGACCTCACGCAACAGGCTGACGCGGCCCAGACAAATACTACGGCCTGGGGCGTCGCCGTCGGATACGCTATCGCGCTGCGGCCCCAGCTCGTCAATGAGCTGCGCGCGGGCGCCGCCGGCATCAATCTCCGTTCTTTCGCGGACGACCGGGGAATCAATGCCTCGTCTATCACCGGCATCCCGGGCTTGGGGTTCGACGGATTGCCCTCGATCAGCCCCACCGGATTCACTTCACTCGGGGCGGCCGAGCCGGTCCCGCTGGCGCTTCGCGAGACCAATGCGCAGCTGGAAGATTCCCTGAGTTGGATCAAAGGACGACACTCATTCAAGTTCGGCGTTCAGGCGATTCGCAGGTTCACCGACGGCACCGCGACGGAATTCACGGATCGAAGCACGTTCTATTTCACGCCCGATTACACCGGCGTACCGGGGACCGCCCTGGGCGACTCCATCGCATCGCTCCTGCTGGGCTACCCCACCGAAGTGCGGCGCGACGTTCAGTTCCAACCGTATCATCTGCGGGCCTGGGAGTTTTCGGGATTCGCGCAGGATCAGATCCGGCTGTCTAATAGGCTCACCCTCCAGGTCGGAGTCCGCTATTCGCTGTTCCCTCGGCTCACCGAAGCCGATAACCGCATGGTCAACTTCGATTTCGACAGAGGAGAGGCGGCGCTCAATCAATTCGCCGGCCAGGGGGGAGTGAACGACTATGCAGGGCTCGAGTTCTCCAAGCACTCCTTCGCGCCGCGGGCGGGTTTCGCACTCGAACTCGGCCGATCCACCACTTTGCGAGCCGGCTTCAGCCAGAACTTCGATACGGGCTCTGTTCTCGCCCAAGGCATCCTGGCGCGGAATCCGCCCTACGCGGCCTCGCTGGATTTCATCAATGGCACGTATCAGGTGGGTCCGAATATTTCCGCCGGGCTGCCCGCGCCCGCACCAATAAGCTTGCTGAATGCCGCGCTGCTGAACAGCGTGCATGGTTCCATCTATGCGATCCAACCGCAAAAAAGCACCCCGTACGCCGACGACTGGAGTGTGTTTATCGAGCAACGGCTGCGCCCCAAGCTTGCACTCGAGGCCGGCGTTTCCAGTTCGATGGGCGTGCATCTGTACGCCACCTACGACGCCAATCAGCCGTTTCCCACGCCCTACGAATCCACGAACTACTATCCGTATCAGCCCTATACATCGCGTATCGAGTATTTGGCGATGGGCGGAGGCTCCACATACTACGGCGGTCAGATCAAGCTGGCCGGCGAATTGGCGCCTGGGCTTCAGGTCCTGATGAGTTACGTGTTCTCAAAAGAGATCGACGATTCCATTGCCCCCTTCACCAATCCCGAAAGCCGTCCGGATGGGCCCCAGTATCTCTACGATCCGCGCGGAAACCGTTCGCCTTCCCCGTTCGACATCACCCAGCGCGCGGTTCTGTCGGGGAGCTACGATCTTCCTTACAAGAATGTTTCGGGTAACGGCGCGCATTCACTGGCTTCGATGCTGTTCGCGGATTGGCGGATTAGCGCGCTGGTCACTATTCAGACCGGGTTCCCCTTCACGCCCGAGCTCGCCGTCAACAGCTTGAACAACGGCAATTACCAGCTTCCAAATCGCGTCGGCAATGGAGCTTTGCCGTCAGGCCAGCGCTCGTATCTGCAATGGTTCAACACCACGCTCGATCCATCCACGCCCGGCGCCGCGTTCCAGGTTCCTGCGCTGCTTCAGTACGGCGATTCGGGATTCGGCATTCTGCGCGGTCCTGGCCTGGCAACCGTCGACACGGCGTTGGCCCGCACCTTCCGCCTCAGTGAGCGCTTGCGTCTAGAAGTTCGAGGAGAGGCGCACAACCTGCAGAATCGCACCAATTTGGCTCTGCCGGACCGGTATCTGGGTGTGGAATCCTCGGGCGTCATCAGCCATACCATTACGCCGGCGCGTCAGATTCAATTCGGGGCGCGGCTTGGCTGGTAATAAAGGTGAAGAACGCTCTGAAGGCCATATTCGCAATCGGCATTGCCTGGGGGGTGGTTGCGTTCTTTGTGGGGCTGATCGGCAGCTTCACGCTCAGCTCGAGAGATAGCATTGAATCCATAATTGTGCTGATCTTCGGCATCTTGATGATTTTGCCGATCACAATAGTAGCAATTTGGAAGCCGAAAACTTCGGCGGTTTTGTTGGCGTTCAGCTTCCTCCTTGTTGAATATGGCGTTTTTGCGCTTTATGGGCTTCACGCCGTCCTCGTGGTTGCGCTAAAGCCGGAGCTGCCCAACATTCTGCTGGTGTGTGGCTATCTCTATGCGGCGTCCGTTCGGGCCAAAGAGCCGACGAGAACCACAAAAACGTTGGGATGAATCTGCCCCCGGCGCGCATTCTAGCTAGTGTCAGCCCTACTTTTAAAAAGGCTTTGGGCGACAATGATCAAGGAGGCAATTCCCAGATGAAAGCTTTGTTGTTTGGAATGACCGCACTGATGCTGGTTGCGGGCGCGGCACTGTACGCCGCTGACGATACCCCGCCGGCCGAGGGAACCAAGGCGCCCGGCTTCACCCTGAAATCGCAGGAAGGCAAGGAAGTCAGCCTGAAGGATTTCAAGGGCAAGTGGGTGGTGCTTTATTTCTATCCCAAAGACATGACCCCCGGCTGCACCATCGAAGCTCACAACTTCCAGCGCGACCAGCCGGAATTTGACAAGAAGAACGCGGTGATCGTCGGCGTCAGCCTGGATACCGTGGATTCGCACGTGCAGTTCTGCACCAAGGAAAACCTCACCTTTAAGCTTCTGTCCGACCCGGATCACGCAGTCACGTCAGCAATACGGCTCGCTGAGCGCATTCGGGAAGATGCAGGTTGCGGCGCGCAACACCTTCCTGATCGATCCCAAGGGCGTCATTCGCAAGGTCTATGTGAAGGTGGATCCGAACCCGCACAGCAAGGAAGTGCTGGCGCAGTTGGACGAGTTGCAGAAGAAGACCGACTAGCCGATTTCGAAAGCACGTCAGCGGTAATATGAAGCGACGTGCCCACCGAGCAGCCCACCCGGCAGGAAGCCTTTGAGCGGATTGTAATGCCGCACTTGCGCGGCCTGCTGCGTGTGGCTCGTCGTCTGACATTCGACGGCGCGTCTGCCGAAGACCTGGTGCAGGAGACGATGCTGCTGGCCTGGCGCGGGTTCCATCGCTTCCAAGACGGCAGCAACGCGCGGGCGTGGTTGTTCCGGATTTTGCTCAACGTGTTTTACAGCGCGGGCCGAAAAGCCCAGCGGGCGCCTTTGCCGGTTCCCGTGGTGGTCGGCACCAGGCTCCAGGAGGCGCTCGAGATCGATGAGGCACTTCAGGCATTGCCGGTCGAGCAACGGACGGTGCTTCTTCTCTGCATTGTGGAAGGATTCACCTGCCGTGAGGCCGCCAACATTTTGAATGTCCCTATCGGAACCGTGATGTCGCGCCTGAGCCGGGGGCGGGAAGAATTGCGAAAGAGTTTGGCTCCGCGGGTGAAGGCGGAGGCGAAAGCGGCATTCCCGGAGGCGAAAGCGGCATTCCAATGACAGACGACGAACTCGATCAGCGCCTTCGGGCGGCAGTGCTGTCGGAACAGATCGATACGGCGCAACTGGAACGTTCCATTCGCGAGCGATTTCGGGGGCCGCTCGTCCCGCGCTGGGCATTTGCGGTGGCGGCCAGTATCGCGCTCGTGATCGCCGCCGGCGTGGGCTATCACGCCTTCGTCAGGCCGCAAGCTCCGCCTATCTGCGTGGCAGCCGCACAGGATCATCAGCGGGAAATCGTTCAGGGCGACCCACGCACGTGGCTGTCCGACGTTTCCGCCATTCAGTCGCTGGCCCAAAAGCAAGGTGTGCCGCCGTCCGCCATTTCGGCACTCGCGACCACGGGCTATCGTTTGGAGCGCGCCCGGCTGTGCTTCCTCAAGAAACAGATCTTCCTTCATTTGGTTTACACGAAAGACAACGCCGAATTTTCCGTATATCTGCGTCCTCCGAGTGGACTTTTTGAAGGTTTGGTTCGCGGCGAGGGGACTTTGGCGTACTTTGAAACCAATCGCGTGACCGCCGTCTTTGTTAGTCATGGGGTCAGTCGCGGGGCCAACGCTTTGGCGTTCGCCCGCGCCGGCGCTCGGGTCCTCTGAACCGGGACATTAGTAATCGGTCCCCGCCCAGTGTGATTCAATGAAATTAGGCCATTTCCATGCGCATCCTGACCAGCTTCGTGATTTGCGGCGCCCTTTTCACCGCCACCGTTTCCGCCGACGAAGGCATGTGGACCTTCGATCATCCGCCCACCAAGCTGATCCAGGAAAAATATCACTTCACGCTGACTCAGGCGTGGCTCGACCACGTGCGCCTGGCTTCGGCCCGCTTGAACGACGGCGGCTCGGGATCCTTCGTCAGCCCGCATGGACTGCTGCTGACCAATCATCACGTGGCGCGCGGGCAGCTGCAAAAGAACTCGACTGCCGAGCACGACTACATCAAGAACGGCTTCTATGCCGCCACGCCGGATCAGGAAATCAAATCGCCGGACCTCGAAGTGAACGTCCTGATGTCGACCGAAGACGTGACAGGCCGCATCCAGGCCGCGGTCAAGAGCGCGAAGAACAGCGAAGCCGAGTTTGCGCTCGCGCGCAAGAGCGCATCGCCGAGATCGAGAAGGAGAGCCAGGAAAAGACAGGCCTGCGTTCCGACGTGATCACGCTGTATCAGGGCGGCGAATACTGGCTGTATCGCTACAAGAAATACACCGATGTGCGGATCGTGTTCGCGCCGGAGGAGCAGGCGGCGTTTCTTCGGCGGCGATCCGGACAATTTCACCTATCCGCGCTACGACCTCGACATGGCGCTGTTCCGCGTTTATGAAAACGGCAAGCCCATCGACACGCCGAATTATCTGAAGTGGAATGCCCAAGGGCGCGGCCGATGATGAGCTGGTGTTCGTCTCCGGCAATCCGGGCTCGACGCGAGCGCCTGGATACGCTGGCGCAGCTCGAGACGGAACGCGATACGGACGCTTCCGAATATTCTCAAGCTGTTGCGCGCGCGGATCGACGTGATGAGAGAAATTCTCGGCGACAAGTCCGGAGCACGCGCGCCAGTCGACCACCGCAATCTTGGAGCTGGAAAATTCGGTCAAGGCGATGGATGGCGAATACCAGGGCTTGAACGATCAGCATGTCATGGATACCAAGCGCGCCGACGAGGACAAGTTCAAGGCCGCGGTGATGGCCAATCCGCAGTGGAAGGCGGCGTACGGCGGCGCCTGGGACGAGATCGCCGCGGCTGAAAAGAAAGCGGCGTCACGGGTGAAGGAACAATATTTTCACAGCACCGATTCGCACCTCGCCAGCCTCGCCAAGACCATTGTCGAATATGTGGAGGAAATCAAGAAGCCGGACGGCGAGCGGCTTACCCGGATATCACGATGCGCAGCTCGATTCGCTGCGTTTCGAACTGTTCTCTCCGGCGCCCATCTATCAGGACATGGAGATCGCGCGAATCACCGGCGCGCTGGAGTTGGACTTGCAGGAAGTCGGCCCGAGCCGATCCATTCTGAAAATCTCTCGAACGGCAAGACGTCCGCAAGAAGCGGCCACGGCGCTGGTGAATGGAACGCACCTCGACGATCCGGCGGTGCGGAAGCAACTGATCGAAGGCGGCGAAGTCAGCCGTCGCTGCGTCCACCGATCCGGAGATCGTGCTGGCGCGCAAGCTCGATCCGATGCGCCGCGAGTTCGTCAAATGGATGCAGGATAACGTCGCAGAGCGTGGAGCAGACGTGCCGGCGAAGCACTGGGCAAAGCGCGCTTCGCCGTCTATGGCCGCAGCACTTATCCCGACGCGACCTTTACCTTGCGGCTTTCCTATGGCCAGGTGAAAGGCTACCCGATGAACGGCACCAAAGCGCCTCCCAAGACCACCTTTTACGGCCTCTACGACCGCGCGAACAGTTTCGATTTTCAAGGTCCGTTCTGGTTGTCGTCGCGGTATCTGGAGGGACGCGGCCAAACTGGATTTATCGACGCCGCTGAATTTCGTCACCACCAACGATATCATCGGCGGCAATTCCGGATCGCCCGTGATCAACCGCAAGGGCGAAATCGTCGGTCTGGTTTTCGATGGCAATATCGAATCGCTGGTGGGCGATTACGTCTACGATATCGAAACCAACCGCACGGTCGCCGTGCACACCGCCGCTATGACGGAAGCGCTGCGTAAGCTGTATGGCGCGCAGAAATTACTGGACGAAATGCTCGGAAACTAGAGCGAAAACACCTGCTCGGCGTTGGTCTGGTACAGCTTCTTTTTATCAGCGTCGCTGATGGGAAGGTTATCGGTGACCTCGACTTCTTCGGGAACGAATTGATATGGGTAGTCCATGGCATAAAGCACGCGGTCGACGCCGAGCACCGATTGCGCGTAGAGAATCGGCGGCTCCCAGGCCATGCCGCTGGTGGTGACCCAGATGTTTTCCTTGATGTAATCGCTCGGCTGCTTCCGCAGCTTCTGAACTGAAGCGTAACGGTTCGCCTTCACCATGGCGCGATGCATGAAATCGATGCGGAAGAGCCAATAGGGCAGGCCTTCACCCAGGTGTCCGGCGACAATGCGCAGCTTGGGAAATCGATCGAAGACGCCGCTGACGATCACGCGCAGCAGGTGCAGTCCGGTTTCGACGGCGAAACCGAAGATCGCGCCGTCCAGGCCGCGCTCGATAAACGGACCGATCATGGACTTGGGCGGCGTGGTGGGATGGATGTAGACCGGAACGTTGAGGTGTTCGGCGGCTTCGAAAATGGGCCAGAATTTGGAGTCGTCCAGATATTCACCGCGCGTGTGGCTGTTGATGATCGCGCCCTTGAGGCCCAGTCGGCGCACGCCGCGCTCTAATTCCTTGGCTGCGCCGGAGGCGTCCTGCGGCGCGATGGCCGCGAGACCTGAGAATCGATCGGGATGTTTGCGGATGGCGTCAGCGAGTTGATCGTTGAAGTCTCGCGCCAGCGCGGTGGCTTCGGGCGCGTCGAAAACTTGAACGCCGGGAGCGGTGAGCGAAAGAATCTGCCTCGCGATGCCGGTGTCATCCATGTCGCGGAGGCGCCGCTCGCCGAGGTCTTGAATGCGCTCAGCGAGCGCGCTGGCACGCGGGCTGGAACCCGAATAAAATCCCCAGAGACTGCGGAATCCGGGATCGTCGTAGCCGTCTTCGAGCAGCTTGCGATAGCGCGCGATCAGCTCCGGCGGCGCGAAGGCTTCTTCAGTGGCGATGCGGAGATAATCAGTTTCTTTTGTCATCAGATCAGGATTCCGAGACGAACTTGGTCACAAGACAAGCTTCCAAACCTTCCATGCCCTCTTCGCTCCCGTGACCGCTTTCCTTGACGCCGCCGAACGGAGAATCGCGCACCGAAATCAGATAGCTGTTGATCCCAATCAGGCCGGCTTCGAGCTGCTCTCCCAGCAGGTTCACTGTTCGATTCGAACGCGCGAATGCATAGGCGGCCAGGCCGTATGGCAGCCGATTGGCCTGTTTAATGACGGAGTCGAAATCGGAAAACGGATTGATGATCGCAATGGGTCCGAACGGTTCCTCATTCATGATGCGCGCTTCGTTGGAAACCTCGGACAGCACCGTTGGCTCCCAGAAGTAGCCGGGGCCGGGGATTCGCGAGCCGCCGGTATCGAAATTTGCTCCGTGTTTTTTAGCATCGCTGAGCATTTCCTCCATCCAGTTCAAGCGCAGCGAATGCGCAAGCGGCCCCATTTTGTTGGTTTCGATCAGGCCGTCGCCGACCTGCCAGTCGCGGGCACGCGCCGCGAATCCATCGACGAACTGCTTGTAAATCTTCTCGTGCACGTAATAACGCGTAGGCGAAACGCACACCTGGCCGGCGTTGCGGAACTTGGATGTGGCCGATAGATCGAGGACATTCTCCACATCGACGTCGTCGAACACGATTACGGGTGCGTGGCCTCCCAGCTCCATCGTCGTTCGCTTCATGCCGTCGGCCGCGAGCTTCATGAGCTGCTTACCCACTCGCGTGGACCCAGTGAACGAGACCTTGCGAATCACCGGCGACGCCAGAAGATGCGTGGACACTTGCGACGGCACGCCGAAGACGATCGACATCACGCCTTTGGGTAGTCCGGCATCCATGAGCGCGCGCGCCACTTCGAGCGCGGACGCAGGCGAGTGCTCGGCCGGTTTCAGAATGCATGGGCACCCCGCAGCCAGCGCCGCTCCCAACTTGCGGCACGGATTGCCGACTGGAAAATTCCAGGGCGCGAACGCGGCTACGGGACCAACGGGTTCTCGCAACACGGTCATACGCACGCCCGGCGTTCGCTGCGGCAACACGCGTCCATAAGCCCGTCGGCCTTCTTCGGCGAACCATTCCAAGGTATCGGCCGAGATATGCGTCTCCATCCGGGCTTCGTGGATGGTCTTGCCTTCTTCCATGGTGGCGATGCGCGCGATGTGCTCGACGCGTTCATGCATCAGATCCGCAGCTCGCTTCAGAATCTTGCCGCGATCCTGCGGCGACATGCCGCGCCAAATGGGATTAGCTTTCTCGGCGGCATCGAGGGCGCGGTCTAAGTCCGCCTTGGATGCATGCGGCAGCACGCCGAGGCATTCGCCGGTGGCCGGATTCATCACGGGCTCGTGCTCGCGGTTGTCATTCTCCCGATGAGGCGGCATCCATTCGCCGCCAATGAGAAGTCTGAGATGTGGATAGTCTTGAGACATTTTGTCGCCTGTTAATTATATGGTATAAGCACTGAGGAGCTGACCATGAAGAAATCGGCATTCTACGGCTGGAAGCTGCTCGCGGCGTTCTGGTTCATCTATCTCGTCAATCTCGGATTTCCTACCTACGGACAGAGCGTGATCAATGCCTACATGGCGAAGGATCTGCATCTCGACCGCACCGTGCTCGGCCTGATTTTTTCGCTCTACATGCTGATGGTCGGGCTGCCAGGACCCGCCGTGGCGGCCATTGTCAACCGAATCGGCGTGCGATGGACGCTGCTGATCGGAAGTTGCTCTGCGATGCTGGGCGCGCTTTCGATGGCGCTGTTCGTGCACACCGGCTGGCAAGCGGTGATTTCCTTCGGCATACTGATCGGCTTCGGCTCCTGCGCAGGAGGCGCGATCGCCGAGCAGCAAGGGATCGCGCAATGGTTTGTGCGCCGGCGCGCGCTTGCGCTGTCGCTCATGTACAGCGGCGGTGGAATCGGCGGATTCATTCTGCCGCCGGTGCTGAATCGCGTGATCGCGGGTTCGAACGGAAACTGGCGCAATGGATGGTGGATCTTTCTGGCGCTCGGAGCCATCGGAGCGGCTCTAGTGATTTTCATGGTGAAAGAGAAACCCGCGGATGTGGGTCAAGTGCCGGATGGCGGCGCCGCGGCCGATCTGGCTCCCGGAAAGACACGCCCCAAAGGCGTGTTCGTGACCACCGAAGCCTGGACCTTCAAAGAAGCGATTTTCTCGCGCGCGTTCATCCTGATGCTGCTGTCGTCGATCGGAATTAGCTGCGGGTTTAGCCTGATTCAAGCTCACGGTGTGGTGCACCTGAAGGATCTGGGACATTCGCCGGCCGAAGCCGCGACCGCTATGTCGATTCTTGCTATCTCAACGCTGATCGGCAAGCTGCTCGCGAGCTTTGGCGACCGCATTGAGCCGCGTTACATCTGGGCCTTCGCGATGGCGGCGTTCGGATTGGGAACGGTCCTGGTAGTGCATGCCACCAGCGCCGCCGATCTCTATCCATTCCCGATCCTGCTGGGATTCGGATGGGGCGCGACGCTGGTATCCATGATGGGCGCGCCCATGAATTACTTCGGATTGAAAGCTTATCCGGCGGTGATCGGATTGTGGCTGGCGATTCAGACGACCATCGGAGCGAGCGCGCCTTTTGTGGCCGGATACGTGTTCGACAAGTTTGGAAGCTACACGCCGGTGTTTTATTCAATTGCCGGACTGTGCTTCGCGGGATCGCTGCTGTTGCTCGCGGCGACGCCGCCGCGGCGGAAAGTGGTGAATGATACGCCCGCGACCCATGGAGCTTTGCGTCCCGCGCGAGCGTAATGGTCTATGGATCAATTCAAACCAGGCAATCTTTGCCCTCGATCAGGAATCTACGACGTGGTGCATGATGGGGTTCATCAGGACAAGCATCAGGTGACGATGGTGAAGGGCGAGACATTTCCCGCGTGCAAACATTGCGGCGATCATCCGCGATTTACGGTCGCGATCTCCGCGCACCACGCGCCGAATCACGAGCATTTCAAGAAGCCTTGACCGCCCTCATAGGAGGCCGAGCAAGTGCAAGACGCGCGTCAGTAGTTCAAATACGCATTCCATCAAGCCGTCCCCTAGGAACTCGACGATGAAGCCAAGGACCAAATCCATCTAGCTACTCGTACGCGGTACACGGCTCAATTGTTCCCGCGCCCCTGGCAACTGGAGAGAAATATTAGCGTGGATCGCGATTGCGGCGCGCAGCGGCCCAAGCGGCGAACAAGAATCCGACCCCGACCAGGAACACGACACGAAACAGCAGGTCGTTGAAAGCTGCCGCGGGAGAACCCGCCGTCCAGGGGCGCGTGGACCATCCAGCTTTTTCAAGCAGGGCGATGGCTAGCAGCAGGATGCCGATCAGGTTGAGGAACGGCTGGGCGCCGCGGAAGGCGAGACCGATCAGGAAGGCGATGACAAATATAATCGCGACCAGTAGCGCCGCGATCGAATAGGCGAGAAGAACGTCGGGCATTGCTAGAGCTCCTCAGCCGGCACCCAATTGCCGTGGACTTGTACGCGCAGGCGAAACGGCACTTTGATGCGCGCGATGGGACCTTTATCGATGTGCTCCGCTTCGACAATGGCGACTTCTGAGAGCTGCTGGTCGTGCATGTCGCAGACGAACGCGAGGTAGCCTTCGTGGCCGGGTCTGCTGGATGGAATGTGGATGTGTTCCTGCACGGTGACGGTTGGCCCGAGGCCGAGAGTGGTGTATTTTCCGGTTTTCACTTCCATGCGAACGATGGTGTTGAAGCCCGGGCCCACGGGACCGGCGATGGGCGGGGGCCCGTTCTTCGGCGCATTGTTTGGATCGAAGGTTTGATAATAGCCGATGTCGAAGTCGGACATTTGATCCTTGATCGCGGTTCGCGGCATGTCACCGCTAGGGCCGATAACGGTCTCTTCCCAGGTGTCGCCGGGTTTGGAAAGATCGAAGGTCCAGCGCACGAATCCGATGCGAACCTGATCGGGGCGCAGGTTGATGCCCGACGCCTTTTGCATGAAGGGGAAGGGCGGCACTTTGCTGACGCCGAAATACATGTGCACGCGATTGCCTTCGCTATAGGCGTTCATGAAATGGAACGAGGACCGCGCGGGGCCGCGGAACCAGCGCATGTGCTTGACGTGAGCGTCGCGCGGCAGGATGCCGACGAATGATTCCTTGTCCTGCTCGAAGACCCAGTGATGGCCGCCGGCTTTTATACGATTGAGGTCGGCGGTGATGGGAAACACCGGGAAAATGACATGCTCGCGTGTAACCGCGAAGTCGTGCATGAGCGCAACGTAGGGCGCTTCAAACCACTCCTCGCGCGTAAGGTTGCCGTTCTTATCCGCGACGCAAAAGGCAACGTCCTTAGTGACGAATCCGCCGGCTTCATAGCCAAAAAAGTACAGATCGCCAGAGTCCGGCGCCAGGCGCGTGTGCGCGGTCATGGTCCGGCTTTTCAACTTGCCGTCGTAATCCCATTCGCCGATGGTTTCGAGCGTGTGAGGATCCAGCTCCATCGCGTGGCTGTCCTCTTTTAGCGCGAGCAGCTTGCCAGCGTGAAAAATCGGAGTAGTGTTGTTGACGTTGCGAGGCTTGCCTTGCACGCTAGGATCGTCAGTGAACGGATTGCGATACAGGCCGTAGAGGGAACGGCGCGCGGCGCGCTCGGCTTTCCAACGCTCGGTCTTGACGTAGCGCATCTTGAAATCGACGTGGCCGTTTTCGAAGCGGAACAGGCTCACCATGCCGTCGCCGCTGAGGAACGTGTCATCACCGAGCATGGGCGAGTATTGCGGATCTGGAATGGAACGATACCAGGAGCCGTTGATTTCCTCAGGCACGACGCCTTCTGTGACCAGATCGTAGATATCGCACTCGATGCGGGACGGGGCGTTCCAGCCCGCGAAATCCATCGTGTTGGGGAAAGGCTTGGCCATTACTCCGGCTCCCTCACGGTCGCGGCTCGGTTGGTCGCGGCTCGGTCATTTTGCCGCGGCCTTCTGAGTAATGTTGGGCGGCGGCGCGAGCTTCACGTCCTTGCCGGTAACCGGGTGCGGATAGTGGAACGGCAGAACGTCGGTATCGGGCCACAGCGGAGGCTTGGGTTTTTCGAGCTCATCGGGGCCGGTCGGATTGCCCGGGTATGTGTCGGTGTAGAAGGGCACGTAGTTGGGTTTGGTGAAGGCCCAGCCCTTATCGAAGTCGGCGTGCCACACCGGCCGATAATTGAGCACTTTCATTTTCCAGACGCCGTTCTCCTTGGCGTAAACATTTTCGTAGAGAGAACCTTCCCACCATTGGCGGAGCGGATGCGTCTCGTCGGTATATTCGTGATGGCGGCCGGCCTGCATGAAGACGCGGAGTCGCGCGTAGGCGAGCTTGCCATCTGGCGAGATGTCGATGATGTCCTGCAGCATCATGTGATCGAGCAGGTAGCCTTGTACGGGACCGTTGTGGCCGCCGGTGAAATTCTTGCGGAAGCGGTCGCAATAGAGACGGCGCGCGCTGGCCTTCCCGCGGAAGATGCCGCCGATGAAGTGGACCTCGCAATCGTCGGTGAACAGATCGACCACTTCGTCGTACAGGCATTTGTCGAGATAGTAGCCGTACTTGTATTGGAGGTCGCGGACGGCCTGCGTGTCCTGGAGCTTCCCGATCTGGTGGGTGAGTTCTTCGACTTTCTTTTCGAGCGAGCGGATCTGGTCATCAACGGCCATGGGGGACCTTTCTTGAAAACTGGGTCGGCGGCGGGAGTTGGACAACCGCCATAGGAATTATAGTAAACGGGGCGGAGGGTTGTGGGTGGTGGGATGTGGGTGGTGAGTGGTGGGTGATGAAGCGAAGCCGGAAGCTGGTGGAAACACAATATTCATTGGCGGCGCGCTGATGAGATGGGCTACAATGCTCGATCAGAGAGCGCGCATTCGTCACGCTTGAGAAACTGCAAAAGAAGTTCGGCTTCATCCCCGATGCTGTAGCCGCGGCCGTCATGGAAGAAGCTGGTAGCCCGCAATAGAGCACAATAAGAATAGGGTTCACGAGCCCGGGAGGATATACCATGGCCACCATCACAACCACGACCAGCACTTCGATCACCAACCCTTTGCGCGAACTGAGCAAGTTCGGACAGTCCGCGTGGCTGGATTACATCCGGCGCAGTCTGATCACCGGCGGCGAACTAAAGCGGCTGGTGGACGAGGACGGGCTGGGCGGCGTAACGTCCAACCCCGCCATTTTTGAAAAGGCGATTACGGGGAGCACCGATTACGCGGACGCTCTGGCCGAGCTGCAGAAGCGCAAAGACCTGGATGCGATGGGCATCTACGAAGTGATCGCGATCAAGGACATCCAGGATGCGGCCGATATCCTGCGTCCGGTCTACGACCGAACAAAAATGCGCGATGGCTATGTGAGCCTGGAAGTTTCGCCCTTTCTGGCGCGCGATACCGCGGGCACCATGCGTGACGCGCGACGCTTATGGAAAGCGGTGAACCGTCCGAATTTGCTGGTGAAGATACCCGCGACGGCGGAGGGGATTCCGGCCATCGAACAAATGATCAGCGAAGGCATCAACGTCAACGTCACGCTGCTGTTCGCGCAGGAGATGTACGAGAAGGTGGCGCTGGCGTATATCGCCGGGCTGAAGAAGTACGCGGCTGGGGGCGGCGATCTGAGCCACGTCTCGAGCGTCGCGAGTTTTTTCATCAGCCGCATCGACAGTATGGTGGACGCGATGGTGAAGGCCAAGCTCAAAACCAGCACCGATCCCAAGGAACAGGCCTTGCTGCGCGGTTTGCTAGGGAAGGTAGCGATCGCCAATGCGAAGCTGACCTATCGCCGCTACAAAGAGATTTTTTCGGGTTCCGATTGGGACGCGTTGGCGAAGAAGGGCGCGCAGACACAGCGTGTGCTGTGGGCCAGCACCAGCACGAAGGACCCGACTTACTCCGACGTCCTATATGTCGAGGAGCTGATTGGTCCGGACACCGTGAACACCATACCGCCGCAGACGCTGGATGCTTTTCGCGATCACGGCAAACCGAAAGCCAGCCTGGAGAGCGGACTGGATGCCGCGCAGGAGACCATGGACGCGCTGGGCGCCGTTGGGATTTCGATGAAGAAGGTCACCGACGATCTGGTGACGCAAGGGGTGAAGCTATTCGCCGAACCGTTCGACAAGCTGCTGAACGCGGTGGACGCGAAATGCAAATTCGCGGCGCAGGCCGAAGTGGACGCGCAAACTTTTACGCTGCCAGAGAACATCGGCGCGCAACTTGCGGAAGCCATCGACGATTGGAAAATGGCGGGCAAGGTCCGGCGCTTATGGGCCCGCGACGCATCGCTTTGGACCGGCAAGGATGAAGGCACGTGGCTGGGCTGGTTGGGCGTCACCGAAGATCAGTTGGGGAACAAGCAGCATCTGGAAGACATCGCCAACGATGTGAAAGCGGCTGGCTTCAAGTATGCGCTGCTGCTGGGCATGGGCGGATCCAGCTTATGTCCCGAGGTTTTCGATAAGACCTTCGGGAAGATTGACGGCTACCCCCAGTTGTTCGTGCTGGATTCCACCGACCCGGCGCAGGTGAAGACCTTGGAGAACAAGGTGGACCTGGCGAACACGGTCTTCATCGTTTCGAGCAAGTCGGGCACCACGCTGGAACCGAACATCTTCAAGCAATATTTCTTCGAACGCGTGGAACAGACGCTGGGCGCGGGCAAGGCGGGCAGCCGCTTCATCGCCATCACCGATCCGGGCTCGAAGTTCGAGCAAGTGGCGCAGGCCGACGGCTTCCGCCACATCTTTCACGGTATTCCGAGTATCGGCGGGCGCTATTCGGCGCTGTCGGATTTCGGCATGGTGCCGGCCGCGGTGATGGGAATCGACGCGCTGCGATATCTGGATCGGGCGGACGTGATGGCCATCGCGTGTTCTGCGTGCCTGCCGGTGGACAAGAATCCGGGCGTGCAGCTCGGTTTGGTGCTGGGCGTGGCGGCGAAGAACGGCCGCGATAAGGTGACGCTGATCACGTCGCCGGGCATTTGGGATTTCGGCGCGTGGCTGGAACAGCTGCTGGCGGAGTCCACCGGCAAGGAGGGCAAGGGGCTGATCCCGGTGGATCGCGAGGCGCTGGGCGCACCGGAGGTTTATGGCAACGATCGCGTGTTCGCCTACATCCGTCTTGAAAAGGGCGCCGATCCCGCGCAGGACAAGGCCGTGGACGCGCTGGCCAAGGCGGGGCATCCGGTGATACGTATCGCGCTATCGGACATCTACAACCTCGGGCAGGAAATGTTCCGCTGGGAAATTGCGACGGCGGTGGCAGGCTCGGTGATCGGCATCAACGCGTTCAATCAGCCGGATGTGGAGGCGAGCAAGATCGAGACGCGCAAGCTGACGACGGAGTACGAAAAGACCGGGCATCTTCCACCGGAGTCGCCCATACTTTCGGAGAACGGCATCGATTTGTTCACCGACCAAGAAAATGCCACGGCCTTGGCGTCGGCGGCGGGTGGGGACAAAACGCTGCTGGGTTATCTGCGCGCGCACTTGAATCGGCTAAAAGCGGGCGATTACTTCGCGCTGCTGGGCTATGTGGAAATGAACGACGCTCACCACAAGACGCTGGATAGCATCCGGACCAGCGTGCGCGATCACAAGCGCGTCGCGACCTGCCTGGGGTTTGGCCCACGCTTCTTGCACTCCACCGGCCAGGCTTACAAAGGCGGCCCGAACAGCGGCGTGTTCCTGCAAGTGACCTGCGACGACAAAGCCGACATTGCGGTGCCGGGCCAGAAATTCACGTTCGGAGTAGTGAAGGCCGCGCAGGCTCGCGGCGATTTTCAGGTTCTGGCGGATCGCAAACGGCGGGCCTTGCGGGTCCATTTGCACGACGTGGAAAGCGGCTTGGCGGCTCTTCAGGCGGCGATCGCGAAAGTGTTGTGATTTGGGGCCGCTTGCTCACGCGCGCGGCTCAGTGAGAATGACGCGCGGTTCACTAGCATTGGTGCGGTTCAGAAAGGTGAGGGATGCAGCTGGCAGAAGACGTCGTAGCTAAGGGAAACGGTCACGGAGCGGGCCGGCCCGGCGATCCGTGCGTCATGGTGATCTTTGGGGCGTCGGGCGATTTGACCAAGCGCAAGCTCATTCCGGCGCTCTACAATCTGGCCAAGGACAAGTTGCTGTCCAAGGAGTTCGCGCTGGTGGGATTCGCGCGCAACGAGATGACCAGCGAACAGTTCCGCGACGAGATCGGCCGGGAGATCGGCGAGTTCGCCACCACCACGGTTGATCCGGATCTGTGGCATTGGTTTTCGCAGCGCATTTACTATCATTCGGGCGACTTCGACGATCCAGCGGCCTACAAGGGCCTGAGCGAGCTGCTGGCGCAGATCGACAAACAGCACGGCACGCGCGGCAACTACTTTTACTATCTGGCTACGGCCCCCAGCTTCTTTGGGCCGATCATTACGCGGTTGGGCGAGGCCGGCCTGGTGAAAGAAGAGGAGCATGGCTGGCGGCGCGTCATTATCGAAAAACCATTTGGGCACGATTATGAATCGGCGGTCGCGCTGAACAGAGAGATACGCAAGGTTCTGAACGAAAAGCAGATCTATCGGATCGATCATTACCTGGGCAAGGAGACGGTCCAAAACATTTTGGTATTCCGCTTCGCCAACGGAATCTTCGAGCCAATTTGGAACCGGCGGTATATCGATCACATTCAGATCACGGTGGCTGAGACCGTGGGCGTGGAACAGCGCGGCGGGTATTACGATAAAGCCGGCACATTGCGCGACATGGTGCCGAATCACATCTTCCAGCTGATCTCGCTGACGGCGATGGAGCCCCCGGTTTCCTTCGATGCCGACGTGGTTCGCGACGAACAGGCCAAGATTCTGAAGGCGCTCTCGCCGATGTCGGACGAAGAAGTGCTTACGCGCACGGTGCGCGGCCAGTATGGCGAAGGCACGGAAGGCGACAACAGAGTGCAGGCGTATCGGGCCGAGCCGTACGTGGCGACGGAATCCCGCACGGAAACCTTCGTCGCGATGAAGCTGTTCATCGACAACTGGCGCTGGGCGGATGTGCCGTTCTATCTCCGTACCGGAAAGCGGCTGCCCCAACGCGCAACCAAGATCGTGATTCAGTTCAAGCGCGCGCCCTTCGTGCTGTTCCGCAAAACCGCCGTCGATCAGTTGGAGCCGAACCGGCTCATTCTGCACTTGCAGCCCGATGAAGGCATTTCGCTCAGCTTCAGTGCCAAGGTCCCCGGCCCGGTGGTGCAGATCGGCGACGTGGACATGAATTTCAACTACACCGACTACTTCAACGCCGCGCCGCAAACCGGTTATGAACGGCTGTTGTACGACTGCATGTTGGGTGACGCGACGCTGTTCCAACGCTCCGACATGGTGGAGACGGCCTGGCACGTGGTGGCGCCGATTTTGGACGTATGGGAGGCGCTGCCTCCGCGACGGTTTCCCAACTACGCCGCTGGAACCTGGGGACCGCACGAGGCCGACGAGCTGCTAGCGAAGGATCATCGCCACTGGAGCAATGAATAAATGATTCTGGCGGGCGATGTTGGCGGGACCCACACCCGTCTTGCGTTCTTTGAGGGAACACCCGATCAGCTGCGCACGATTCAGGTGGAGATTTTTCCCAGCGCCGATTTTTCGGGACTGGCCGACATCGTCCGCAAGTTTCTCGATACGCACAAGCAGACCGTGGAAGCGGCCTGTTTCGGATTGCCTGGCGCCGTGGTGAATGGCCGCGTGGAAACAACCAACCTTCCCTGGGTGGTGGACTCCCGCCACCTGGCCGCCGAGGTTGGTCTCGCGGAAGTGCAACTCGTCAACGATCTGTATGCCAACGCTCACGGGATCGCGCTGCTGGCCGATTCGGATTTTGTGGTGCTCAATCCTGGCGTCCCGGATCCGGCGGGGAATCGCGCGCTGATTTCCGCGGGCACAGGTCTGGGCGAAGCTGGGTTGTTCAACGACGCGAAGGGCGTGTACCATCCGTTTCCGTCCGAGGGCGGCCACACGGATTTTGCGCCGCGCGCCGATTTGGAAATGGAGTTGCTCCGCTACTTGTTGGGCCGCTTCGAACATGTGAGCTACGAGCGCGTGCTGTCGGGCCCCGGGCTACACAACATTTATCAATTTTTGCGGGACACGGGGCGCGGCCAGGAGCCGACCTGGCTGGCCGAACTGATCGCGCAGGGCGACCCGCCGGCCGCAATCTCAAAATCGGCGCTGGAAGGGACTTCGGAAATTTGCGTCCAGGCGCTGGACATTTTCATTTCCGTGTATGGCGCTGAGGCAGGCAATCTGGCTTTGAAAATGCTGGCCACCGGCGGCGTCTATGTGGGCGGCGGTATCGCGCCTAAGATTATCCGCAAGCTGAGCAGCACGGTGTTCATGAAGTCGTTCACGGCGAAAGGGCGCATCGCCGGGGTGCTGAAGGAAATCCCGGTGCGCGTGATCACCAACGACAAAACCGCGCTGTTGGGCGCGGGACGAGTGGCGGCGCTGTCGCTGATAAAACCCACTCCCTAACGGTCGTGGCTCGGCCGGTCGCGGCTCAGAACTCTACTTTCACACTGACCTGGATCTGGCGTGGCGTCTCGTTCAAAGGGCTGACCGCCGGGAAACCGGAAGCGTAACCTTGGCGGCCGTAGTTTGCGACACCGAATGCCGGGTCGTACAACTGAGCGTCGGGATTGCCCAAATTGGCGTGATTGAGAACGTTGTAAGCATCGGCGCGGACGCGCAGCCGGCCCGATTCGCCCAGCCATGGCAAGCTGAACGCGCGCGCTAGCGAGAGATCCAGACTGTAAAAGCCAGGACCCGTGAACGCATTGCGCCCGAGGTTCCCGAGCGTGCCTGGCGCGGCCGGAGCGAACGCAGCCGGATTCAACAATTGCACGCCGCCTGCAACTGGCGCGGGATTCGCGAAGACTGCCTGGGCCGAATTCAGAAGTTCCGCGCGATTGTTCAAGAGGCTTCCCGTGGTGGGACCGTAGACGGTGTAAGGCAGCCCGGAGCGAAAGGCCGCGAGTTCGGCGATGGTCCAGTCGCGCAGCAAAAAGCCGGGTTTCGACCGCGGGAATGGTGACGGCAAATTCCAATACGAGAACAGCACCAGGTTTTGACGCTGGTCGAAATCGGAATTGCCGCGATCCGAGTTGGGATTGAATTGTTCGGTGAACGTGGACCGCTGACCGGAAGTCTCACCGGTCTGAATGCTGGTGAAGGTCAAATTGAAAAAATCCCCAACCAGCGGATCGCTCTGGTTGTCGATGGAGTGGCTCCAGGTGTAAGAGCCCTGGACCATGCCGCGATTGGTGCGATAGCGCGCGACGGCGGCCAGCGCGTTGTAGTCCGAGAACCCCTGATTGGCGCGATAGGCGATGCTCGGCAGATCGTTGTTGTAGCGGCCGGTCCCAGTCAGCCCGGTCCCACTCGATGTGGAGAAGTCGCGATTGATGACGTCGGTGGTAACCAACGAGCGTCCGTAAGTTCCCAGGCCGTTCACTTCCAACGTCAGATTCTCGGTGATTCTTTGCTGCACGCCCGCGAAGTACGTCTTCACCCGGCCATTCCGCAGCTTGGGATCTATCAGCGTCAAGTCGGGAAATGTGCTGGCCAACGTCTGACTGCCTTGCAGAGTCGCAAGAATGTCCGACACCGGCGCCAGAAAATTCACCGGCCCGGACAGCGAGATCGCAGGCAGAATTATGTTGTTACTGCGAACGTTCTCCCAGAGGTTGTCGAAGGGCGGGTCGTAAAAGGTGCCGAACGCGCCACGCAGCAGTGTGCGGCCGGTGCCGAACAAATCGTACGCCGCGCCCGATCGGATTTCGAAATCGTTGCTCGAGTGGAACATTTGCTGGTGGCCTGAGCCGCTCGGTTCGACGAGCGACGCGTCCACCAGTTGTTGCGCTAATCCCACGCCGGAGCCGAGCTGAACGAGTGCGTCCTTCACCGGCCCGGTATTCTCCGGACCACCGTAAAACTCGTACCGGACGCCGTAGTTCACCGTCAGCCGCCGGGTTAGCTTGTAGGTATCCTGAGCGAATAAGTACTCCTGGCCATATCTATAAGTCCGATTGAAATTGGGCTGCTGAATTGAAGGCAGGGCGGTGCGGTCAATCGCGGCTTCCAAATCACCGGGGTTGCCGTTAGCGAATTGGAGAATGCTCGGAAATAAATACTGGCCGTCGGCGCCGGCAGTCAGATAGCCGTTTGAACCGCGCAGCAATACGCCGCCGCCAACTGTAATGAGGTGTTGGCCGTGCGTCCAAATGACGTTATCCAGCCCTTCCCAACTGTTGTTGACGTTCTTGTAAGAGTAGAACGCCGGGCTGCCCGGCAAAGTGACGCCCGATTGCTGAATTCCATTCACGACGTACTGATCTTCGGTGGTCAACGTGGGGATCTCAGGGTGCGGGCGGTTCCAGCCCAAATCGTCGGTGCTGTAGCTCAGCCGCACTTCGTTCGTTAGATTCGCCGGAAAGGTGTGAATGTAGCTCACTCCGGCGGCCACGGTGTTTTCATGGAGCGGCGAGATGAAAGCTTTGTAAGGAGTCCAGATGAAATCCGGCTCGCCCATCAGATTGATGAGCACGCGGCCCATCACGCGATTCTTGCCATCCGGCGTGTTGTAATCCAGCCGTTCAATTGCCAGCGTTCGATTCACGGCCACCGGCGGCGACAATGTGTCCTCGACCGTGAGAACCGGGGCGTTCGTAGTCACGGGAGAGGGATATTCGGTGAGCAATTGCTTGGCGGGCGAGTTTGGCGCTGGAAAGTTGTCTAGGAAATACGGCGTGGGCAGCAGGAAGGTGTAGGGATTCCCTTGGCCGCGGCTGCGGAAGTATTCGTACGCGCTGGAGAAAAAGAGGCGATCCTTCAGGATCGGGCCGCCCACCACGAATCCAGGCTGAAGTTGTTTGTCGCTAGGCCGCGGCGCGCCAATCAAGTTCTGTTGAAAGGCGTTGGCGTCCAGCGCCTCGTTCTTCAGATAGAAATACGCGACGCCATGAAACTGTTCGCTGCCGGATCGAGTGATGGCATTCGCCAGGAAGCCCGATGTTCGTCCGTACTCGGCCGAGAAGTTGTTGGTGGAGATGCGATACTCCTGAATTGCTTCCGGCGCTACGGTGACCAGCGGACCGGTGATGAGATAGTTGTTATTCGAGAGGCCGTCGAGCAAGAAGTTTGACGACGAAGGACGCTGGCCATCCACGGAAATGCCGAGTCCGCGGCCGGTGGCCGAATCCGAGGTGACGCCGGGTTGGATAATTAGCAACGTGTAGACATCGCGGCCCTGCAGCGGAAGATTCTCAATCTCGGCGGAGTCGATCACTTCCGACACAGTGGATTCGAGCGGCTCGCTGCGGCCCTTCTGCGCTTCAAACGAGCCTGATTTGCTGGGATCGACATCAGGACCATAAAACGTAACGATAGTTTTTTGTCCTGGGAGAAAAACGCTCTTGTATTGGCCGGATTCCCAAACGTCGCTGAGCGGGCGCAAACGGAAATCGAGCTCGATGCGCGCTGCCACGGTGAGATCCAACTCCTGGATCTCTTGCGATTGATAGGCCGGGGAAGTTACTCGGATCTGATAAGTGCCGGGCGAAAGCAGAGGCAAATAATAGTAACCGGAGGCGTCGCTCGAAGCCGTACCGGCGAGATTGCTGGTGGCGCTGGAATAGAACACGCTGGCGGCGATGACGGGCCGGCCCGTGACGGAATCGGCCAACTGGCCTGAAATAAGCCCCTGCGTGGTTTGAGAGAGGCCAAGGGCGGCACAAAAAAGAAATACCAGGAAGGCGCGAAATGCGGAAATGTTCTGCACCACTCTAAAGCGCGCTGGCCGCACTGTCGTAGTAAGATGCAGGTTAACATGAAGAAGAAGTGGAGGCACTGGGCCTTCTGCGCTGTTCTGGCAGCCGGAAGTGCACTGGGAGCGTCGCTCGCGAGTGGTGTCCGCTTCTTCCAAATTCTCAACCTCAAAGCTTATGACGCGCATTTTGTGGTGCGTTACTGGCTGGGCCGCGAACCGGCCATTTCTAACATCGTCCTTCTGCTCGCGGACCAGAAGACCCTGGACACTTTTCCGGAACTTCGGGATTTCTGGCACCAGCATTACGCCAACGTGATTCGCGCAGCCGGGCAAGCCGGCGCTAAGGTGATTGGCCTAGATCTGGACTTCGGCATCCCTGTGGATAAGTACGAACCGGATCTCGATCGATCGCTGGGCGAGGCTGTGAGTACGTCGCCTGTGCCGGTAGTTTGCGCCTATGCGACCGCGATTCACGCCAACCCGGAGGCGCAGCGCATTCCAATCAATATGCTGTCGGCGGCTCTGGGCTTGGCGGGCTTCGCGAATGTTACCGTGGATTCCGACGATTTCGTGCGGCGGCAGGAGCTGCTGGAGGCGCCGGCGCGGAACCCCAGTGGACATCCGGACGACGCGGCTCCCGCGCACTCTTTTGCGCTTCGGGTGGCCGAGAAATACGCCGGAAGCGATGCCGAGTTCGAGCATGGCAAGCTGCGGTTCCAAAACCACATCGTTCCCATCGCCCAGGATCGGAGCATCTACATTAATTACGCCGGGCCGCCGGACACGTTTCCCAGCGTATCCCTGGCCGATTTCGAAGCGGCCGCGAAGGCGGGGAATTTGGATCAACTGCGGAAATGGGTGGACGGAAAAATTGTGCTGGTGGGGACGGACGCTCTCGACGACCGGCGCGCGACGCCGTTTTTCACATTGTTCAACGGCACCAGGTGGCTTACACCGGGCGTGGAGATTCACGCGAGCACGGTGCGCACGCTGCTCACCCGAAGTTATCTGGTTCCCGCGCCGCAGTGGGTGCTGGTGCTGGCGCTGCTGCTAGCCACGGGCGCCACCGTGTGGATCACCACCGCGCTGACGGCGGGCCGGGCGGTAGCATTCATGCTGGTCGAAATCGCCGGGATTCTGGTGGCAACTCACCTGTTGTTCGAAGGCCGCGTCTTGTTGTCGACGTCGGAGGTTCTGTTAGCGACCTTCATTTGCCTGATTGCATCGGTGGTTTACCGGTTCGCCACCGAGCAGACTCGTGGTAATCTGTTTCACCGCGCCGTGTCGCTTTTCGTCGGCAAACAACTGGCCACCACGCTGGATGAATCTGAGGCAATCGCCCTATCGGGCAAGCGGATGGAAGTGACGATCCTATTTACGGACATTCGCGGCTTCACCGCGTTCACCGAACGGACGTCCGAGGAGCAAGGTCCCGAGGTGGTGGTCCAACTGTTGAACGAATACCTGAAGATGATGGTGGGGATCATTGTCGCGTATCGTGGGCATGTAAACAAATTTATCGGCGATGGGATTCTGGCCGTATTCTCGGACGACGACGAAGGCGCCGCGCCCGGCGATCATGCCTTGCGGGCGGTGCGTTGCGCCACGCGCATGGTGATGGCTCCCAGCCGCTTTGAGACCGGCGCCGGAATCCATACGGGGCCAGCGGTGCTTGGAAACGTGGGGTCGGCCGATAAGATGGAATTTACCGTTTTGGGAGATACCGTAAACCTGGCTTCCCGGCTCGAAAGTCTGAACAAGGAACACCACACGAAATTGTTGATGACCGGCGCTACGCGTGACCAATTGGGAAGCGAAGTGGAGACACTGCATTTCGGCGAAGTCCCCAGTGCGGGGCAAGGCGCTTCCGATCGACTTGTATACGGTGGCATCGCTGGTGGTGAAGGCCGCGGTGAATGCCTAAGCTGGTTCAAGTGGTCTTGTTGCGCTGTGCGGTGGCGCGTTCGCCGACACCAAGGAAGAACCCGTCGGACTGGTTCTTTCCGCCACGGGAAGCAAGCTGCTGCGCGCCGACACTGAAACGCCGCTGGCGGCCCGCGCCGGGAGATCTGTTGTTTTCCGGCGACGGCTTGAGGACCGGACCGGCCCCGCTTCGTTCCTGTTCTGCCCTGCGAAGTCGATCGAGACGCTATTGCCTTCCGGAGAAGTCCGCCTGGATGCCAAGGCGCCCAAGGTGAAGGCCGGCAAGATTTCCGAGCAACCGGCGCACGCCTGCACGTTGCCGCAAACTTTGCGCGTGGCAGCAGCCAGCCAGCAGCACTACGGCGTCAGCATGACGCGGGGACTGAATCAGCCCGAAGTCCCGCCGACGGCGCACGACAAACTCGCCGCCGATGTTCAAGCCGAGCTGGCTCCGTACGAAGCCGAGCTGGCGGCGAATCCGAAGGATCAGGCGGCGCTGGTGACTGAAGCTAGCATCTTCGAAAATCACAAGCTGAGTGCCAACGCGCTCGAAATGTACCTCAAACTGCGCGAGCAGTGGCCGGACGCGGTTTGGATCAAAGGCAAGATCTTCGAGCTGGAGCAAACGCTCGCCGATCAGACGGCAGCCGCGGCGGCGTCGGCGCAAACCGGTGGCCAGACCTATGCGCTGCTGGTGGGCATCTCCAAATATGCGAAGCCGGAATTGTCACTGCAGTTTGCCGATGCGGACGCGAGCGTATTCGGCAAATTGCTGGAGAGTCCACGGGGCGGCAGCGTTCCCAGCAACAACATTCTCTTATTGACCGATCAAAAAGCCACTACTGCGGCGGTCCGCAACGGGTTCCAGGATTTTCTGAAACGGCGCGCCGGCAAGGACACGGTCGTGATTGTGATCGCGGGGCACGGCACGGTGGAAGTGCCGGGCAGCAAGAATGCTTTCATCCTCACGTACGACTCGGACCCGCAGGATTTGACGAGTACAGCGCTGGCGGTGGACGAGCTGCAATCGCTGTTTGAAGAGCAACTCGGCAAAGTGGGCCGCGTGCTGCTGTTCGTGGATGTCTGCAAGGCCGGAACGGTGGGCACCATTCACAACACGACGGTGAGCGCCAACGTGCAGCAGCTGGGCGATATTCAGGGCGATCTTTTCGGACTGCTGGCCAGCCGCCCGCGTGAAGTGTCGCTCGAAGGGCCCGAGTTCGGCGGCGGACATGGCGTCTTCAGCTACTACGTCGTCAAGGGCTTGGAGGGCGCGGCCGACGCCAACAAGGACGGTGTGGTGGACGCCGACGAGCTGATCAGGTACGTCAGCGATCAAGTGCCGATGGCGACCGCGAACAAACAGCATCCGCGCGAATTCGGGACTTACGACAACATGCTGCGGCTGTCGGATACCAGGAAGCCGGGCATTGATGTTGCGAGAAACGATGGCGCCCATTGGCGCGTGATTTTGGATTCCCGCAATGGCGGACCGCTTTATTTAGCCGGCGCGCCGCAGGGACAGGTGGCTGGGCCGCAAGCAAATCTGGCTGTCGCCGGCCGGCTCACCTCGGCCATCGACGCGGGCCGGATACTGCCCAGCGATCCGAACAACGCCTTCACGGCTCTCGCGGACTTGAAGTCTGCCGCGGCTCCCGAACAGTTTCAAGAGTTCCAGAACCAGTTGCGCGTCGCACTGGAGAACAAAGCACAAGAAGTGCTGCTGCGCTATTTGGCGGGTGACGAGACACCGCAGTCGCGCGATGAATTTCAAAACGGCGCCCGCTACATGGACGCGGCGCGCATGCTGACCAAAGAGTCGCTGTTTCTGGAAGGCCGGGAAGATTTCTTCCGGGGCCGCGCGTTGTTGTTCGACAAGAAATTTCCGGAGGCCGCGAATTTACTGGAACAGGCTGTGCGAATCGATCCGGGCGCGGCGTACGGATTCAACGCCCTTGGCATCGCGTACCTGGAGCAGGCGCAATACGACAAGGCCATTCCTGCATTTCGAGACGCTGTTCGCCGCGCGCAGCATTGGTCGTATCCGCTGCACAACGAAGCGTTGGCTTACGTCGAGACAGGCGACTATGGATCGGCGATACGCGCTTATCAGGAAGCCATCCGGCTGACGCCGCAATATAGCTATTTGCCGTACAACCTCGGCTTGGTTTACCAGCGCCTGAATCGCCGCAGGGACGCGGAGGCGGCATATACGAAAGCGGAAATGCTGGCGCCCGATTCGGCCGAGCCTTACAACGCTTTAGGCACTCTGAAAGCATCGGAGGGCAAGCGCGGCGAAGCTGAGAAGCTTTACCAGCAAGCATTGGAGAAGGACTCTAGTTTGCTCGCGGCACGACACAATCTCGCGCTCCTGATTGTTGACCAGCAGGGGCGCCGGCCAGAGGCCATTCGATTGTGGCGGCGAAATCTGACGCAGTCGCCCGATTATCTTCCATCGCGCCTCAGCCTGGCGGGCGCGCTTGCGACGGCCGGCGACAAGGCGCAGGCCATCGAAGAATATCGCAAAGTTCTCGAAGCCAAGCCGGAGTACGCGGCGGCGCACATCACTCTGGCGGATCTATTGGCGAAAACCGGGGATCGCGACGGGGCTCTGGATCAGTTACGCCAAGTGACGAAGCAGGGCTCGCAGGATCCTGAATTGTTCGAGCGTATTGGAGATCTGGAAGCCGCACGCCAGCATTCCGCTGACGCTCGAGCGGCCTATCAGTCGGCGCTGGAACTCAAGCCGGCGCGCGCCGAACGGAAGCGAATCGAAAAAAAGCTGAAGTTCCTGGGAAATTAAGAGGGGACGCCCGCCTTCCAACGGGCGCCCTCTATCGCGGTCACAGTTCCTCAACCTTGAGGGTGCGGCCTCACTCTATAGGACGTGCGCCAGGGCAAAACTGTTGCGTTAGTGCTTCTGGCCCACTGACGCGGCTTGGGCCTTCGGGCTCGTGGTCGCTTCGCCGGGGCGAGAGATGTCGATACCACCTTTGAAATATGCTCCGTCCTCGATCACGATGCCGGCGGTCTTGATGTCGCCGACGATGGACGCGCCAGTCCGCAGCGAAACTCGGCTCTCCGATTCCACATTGCCCTTGATCGTTCCAAAGACGGTGATTTCCTGGGCTTTGATGTTGGCGTTTACCTTGCTGTTCGGCCCTACGGTCAGGCGGTTGCGTAGATTCAACTTGCCATCGAGATCGCCGTCGAGATAAAGCTCTTCATCACTTGTTACTTCGCCGACGATCTTCATGGATTTGCCGAACACCGTTACACCGGGTGCGACCGGCGGAGCCTGATGATGCTGGCTGGCAACCGGGGTCGCGGCCGGATGGTTAGACTGAACCGATTGATTCTGAATCATTTGTCCGTCATTTTGTTTTGACCACATAGCTCAGTCTACTCCCCGGGGACTCCAGCGACAAGGTTTTTTATTGGTTGCTAACGGTGATAGGAATTGACAGTCCCCGGCGTTCGAAAAACTTCGGCTTGTCGATACTCGCATCCACCACGACATCGAAGAAGCCAATCATCATCTCCTCCCAGCTCTGCTCGCCGTAGTGGACCTCCGCCGTGGGATCGGGATTGTTGGGATTATTGGGTGAGTTATCGAAGTACCCAACCCACTCCAAGCGAGTGCCGGCTTTGATGGGACGCGGTTCGGCAAGCCGGTAGTTGAGCTGCCATTGGAAATCGTAGTGGTTGACCTTGAGCAGCGTTTCCACGTGGCCGTTCGGACCGGTGATCAGATACTCAAATCCTTTGCCGCGCAGGTGCATGTGAGGGAACATGCTGATGAGCAGCGCGTCGTCGGGCAAGGTGCCTGAGACTTGGACGCGATAGTTGGAATCGCCCGGCGGAATCACAAACCGGTCGTTGCCCATCTGCAAGGAGAGCACGGCCTGCTTGGGCGGCTCCTTGGCGAACACGATGCCCACGCGCGTACGGTCTTCCATGGCTTGGCCGCTGGCAGTGTAGTGCATTTGGAGCACGAGATCCGACCCGGCTCTGATGCGCTTCGCCACGCCGGGTTTCCACTCATCGAAGCCATTTCCCGGTGTGTACACCATCAAAATATCGCTGGTGGTGAAACCCTTCGCCAGCGGCACCGAGAACGTGGTCTGGCTCGGCTCTCCATCCAGCCATTTCGACCCCGGCTCACGGATGTAAACCACGGCATGATGAACACTGGAACGATTGCCCGGCCGCACTTCCACCTTCTGAACCCAGCGATCTTCGGTGAAGTGCGTGGGAAGAATCAGGTACTGATAATCCACCGCGCCTTTTGCGGGAACGGCGAACGCGTGCGGCATTTCGAAGACGGCGTCGGGCGTTCCGATATTCCAGCCGCGCGGCCATTCGCGGGGCGGCGGAGCGTCCGCCACATTACCCGCTGGAGCGCCGGCTTTTGCCCACGCCGCTAGCGTGTCGATCTCGGTTTCGGAGAGTGACCGGTCGTTCGCGAAGTGGCCGTAAGCAGGGTCTGCAAACCAGGGCGGCATTTTTCGCGCGAGCACCTGTTCGCGAATCGCCTTGGCCCATGGCCGAGCCTCGGCGTAAGTGAGCAACGGCATGGGCGCGATTTCGCCGGCACGGTGGCATTCCTGGCAATGCTTCTGCAGAATGGGAAGGACATCTTTGTAGAAGACCGGCTCCGCCGCCCACACGGGCGAAAGTACGGCGCCGAAACTAACGAGCCACCGTAGCAACGTATTTATCGCGGCATTGGGCGGAACAAAAATGGATGGTCTGGCCCGCCACCGTTTCCTTGATTGAGCTGGCCGCGGCGATGTAGGTTCCACAAACCGGATCTTTCTTCAGCTCTCCAGTGAGCGGTACCTGGTTGGATTGACGCGGGGCTCCCGGCGCACTGGAATCGGCTTTCATCGCCTGCGCGACTCCCTTGAGGAAAATCCCGACGATGCTCTTCAACACGGAAATCACGACCACCGTGAGAAGAAGATAGAAAATAACGCGAAACATATTTTGAACGCCGACGCGGGCCGACGATCGCTATCTACATTCTATCCGAAGAAGACGGGGCTATTCTTCCTTGGCGGCGGCTTTGCGAGCAGCGTCGATGCGGGCCTGCGCGTGGCGGGCGGCGATGAGCGCCGACGCGATATCGATACCCAGCGCGGGATTGATCATAGCGTCCTGCGCGTGTTTCAGATTTTTCTCGGCTTCCGTGACGTCGATCTCGGGGCCCTTCTCGGCGACATCGGTCAGCACCCGAACAACGTTGTCGTGAATCTCCAGGAAACCGCCGCACACGGCGAAACTGAAACGGTGATCGCCGGGCGTGGTGTATGTTAGAGCGCCGATACCGAGCTCGGAAAGCAGCGACGCGTGATCCGGCAACATGCCGATGTATCCGTCCTTGGCGGGAATCTGCGCGCGAACAGCCTTCTCGCGCGCGAGCAACCGCTCGGGGGTGGCGATCTCGATCTCGAACGTGTCGGCCATCGGCTAAGAGCCGCCCTGCTTCTTCAATTCTTCGGCGCGCTTCTTGACGTCTTCGATGTCGCCCTGCATGTAGAAGGCTTGCTCGGGCAGATCGTCATGTTTGCCTTCGACAACTTCCTTGAAGCTGCGAACTGTGTCGGCCAAGGGTACGTACTTGGGTTTCAGTCCCGTAAACTGCTCGGCCACGTGAAAGGGCTGCGAGAGGAATTTCTGGATCTTGCGGGCGCGCGCGACGGTCTGTTTATCATCATCAGAGAGCTCGTCGATACCGAGAATCGCGATGATGTCTTGCAGGTCCTTGTAGCGCTGCAGAATCTGCTTCACCTGCTGCGCCACGTTGTAGTGCTCCTCGCCGACGACGCGCGGGTCCAGAATACGTGAGCTGGATGCCAGCGGGTCGACGGCCGGGTAGATGCCCTGCTCCACCAGGCTGCGCGTCAGGTTGGTGGTGGCGTCTAGATGCGCGAACGTGGTGGCCGGCGCGGGGTCGGTATAGTCGTCGGCGGGAACGTAAATGGCCTGCACCGATGTGATGGAGCCCTTCTTGGTGGAGGTGATGCGCTCCTGCAACTCGCCCATTTCGGTGGCGAGATTCGGCTGGTAACCCACTGCGGAAGGCATGCGGCCCAGAAGCGCCGAAACTTCCGAACCGGCTTGCGTAAAGCGGAAAATGTTGTCGATGAACAGCAGCACGTCCTGGCCGCCTTCATCACGGAAATACTCGGCGACGGTGAGGCCCGTGAGACCGACACGCAGACGCGCTCCGGGCGGCTCGGTCATTTGTCCATAGATGAGTGCAACCTTCGACTTGGTGAAATCGTGGGGGTCCAAGACACCCGACTCCTGCATTTCGTGCCACAGGTCGTTGCCTTCGCGGGTGCGCTCGCCGACGCCCGAGAACACGGACACGCCGCCATGTTTCAAGGCGATATTGTTGATCAGCTCCTGGATGATAACGGTCTTGCCCACGCCTGCGCCGCCGAACAGTCCGATTTTTCCGCCGCGGAGATAGGGTTCGAGTAAGTCGATCACTTTGATGCCGGTCTCGAACATCTGCAGCTCGGTGGCTTGCTCGTCGAAGGCCGGCGCCTGGCGGTGGATGGGCCACCTCTGAGCGGTGTTGACGGGCCCCATGTTGTCCACCGGCTCGCCGATGACGTTCATCACGCGGCCCAGCGTTTCGTTTCCAACCGGAACTTCCACGCCATGACCCAAGCTCACGGCTTTCATCCCGCGCACCATGCCGTCGGTAGGTTGCAGAGCGATGGTACGCACGCGGCCTTCGCCGATGTGCTGCGCAACTTCCACCATCACGTCGATGGGGACGCTGGTGTCAAAACCCTCGCTGGTGATGTGGATGGCCGTGTTGATGACAGGAATCTGGTGCTCGGGAAACTGAATGTCGATGGCCGGGCCGGACACCTGAATGACCTTGCCTACGACCTGCGTCTCTGTTGTGGTTGCCATAAATACCTCTTTAATCCAGCGCCGCGGCTTTTAATCCAGTGCCGCCGCGCCGCTCACGATTTCAATAATCTCTCTGGTAATACTGGCTTGCCGGACCCGGTTCATCCGCAGCGTCAGCGAACTGATGACATCGCTCGCGTTGGAGCTGGCGGCTTCCATGGCGGTCATGCGGGCGGCGTGCTGGGCCGCGTCGGATTCCAGCATGGCGCGATAGATCTGCGATTCTATGTAGCGCGGCAGCAGCGCCGCTAGCAACTCACCGGGCGACTGCTCATAGATGTAGTCGATCTGCTCCCGCTTCTCGGGAAACTCCACCGGCAACAGACGCGTCGTCACCAGCAACGACGCCATCAGGCTTTTGAAATTGTTCCCCACCACATAGACGGAATCGACTTCCGCCTTGCGGAACATCTCGACCACCTTGCGCGCGATTTCCAGGGCATCTTCATAGCGCACAGCTTTCTGAAAGAGCGTGGTGTATTCGCCGGCGATTTTCGAGTGGCGCCTCTTGAAAAACTCGCGGCCCTTGCGCCCGACCAGTTCCAGGTGAACTTCCGACTCGCGGTGCTCGGCGATAAATTTTGCCGCCGCGCGGATCACGTTGGAATTGAAGGCCCCGGCCAGGCCGCGGTCGGCCGTCACCACCAGCAATAGAATGCGCTTTTCGGGACGCCGGGCCAGCAGTTCGATTTCCTCATCCTGGTTCTGTTCCGCGGCCGCTTGCGCCACATTGGCCAGCATGCGCTGGATCATCTGCGCATAGGGCCGGGCTGCGATCACGCGATCCTGCGCGCGGCGCAGCTTCGCCGCCGAGACCACTTTCATGGCTTTGGTGATCTGCTGCGTGTTTTTCACCGACCGAATGCGCCGGCGTAAATCGATCAGGCTGGGCATGGGCTACGCGGTGACGAGCGCTTCCTTGTGCTGGGAAACGAAGCGGTCCTTGGCTTCCTTCAGCACCGCGTTGAGCTTGGCCTTCACTTGATCGTCCAGGGTTTTCTTTTCGCGGATCTCCTGAAGCAACGCGGATTGCGAGGCATCCAGAAAACGATTTAGCTCCGCTTCAAACGGGCGGATCTGCTCGACGGCCAGATCGTCCAGCAGGCCGCTGGTGCCCGCGTAGATAATCACTACCTGCTTCTCTACTGGCACCGGCTTATATTGAGGCTGCTTCAAAACTTCCACCAGGCGTTTGCCGCGACCCAATTGCTGTTGCGACGCCTTGTCCAGTTCGGAGCCGAACAGCGCGAAGGCCGCCAGTTCGCGATACTGCGCCAGATCCAGACGCAAGGACCCGGCCACTTGGCGCATGGCCTTGATTTGCGCGCTGCCGCCCACGCGGCTCACCGAGAGGCCGACGTCAATGGCGGGGCGAACGTCGGAGTTGAACAGATCGGCCAGCAGGAAGATCTGGCCGTCGGTGATCGAAATCACATTGGTCGGAATGTAGGCCGAGATGTCGCCGGCCTGGGTTTCAATGATAGGCAGGGCCGTGAGCGATCCGCCGCCCTTTTCGTCGTTCAACTTGGCCGCGCGCTCGAGCAATCGGCTGTGAAGGTAAAACACATCGCCGGGATAGGCCTCGCGTCCGGGCGGACGGCGCAGCAGCAAAGAAATTTCGCGATACGCCGCGGCGTGCTTTGAAAGATCGTCATATACCAGTAGGGCGTGGCGCTTGGTGTCGCGGAAAAACTCGCCCATAGCGCATCCCGAGTAAGGTGCAATGTACTGCATGGGCGCCGGATCGGAAGCGGTGGCCGCTACGACGATGGTGTACTCCATGGCACCGTAATCTTCCAGGGTCTTCACCACCTGCGCGACGGTGGAGCGCTTCTGGCCGATGACGACGTAGATGCAAATCACGTCGCCGCCCTTCTGATTGATGATGGTGTCGAGCGCGACGGCGGTCTTACCAGTCTGGCGGTCGCCAATGATCAACTCGCGCTGGCCGCGGCCGATCGGAATCATGGAATCGATAGCCTTGACGCCGGTTTGAAGCGGCTCCTTCACCGATTGGCGATCCACGACGCCGGGAGCGATGGCTTCCACCGGGCGCGTCTCGCTAGTGGCGATGGGTCCCTTGCCGTCGATCGGCTGTCCCAACGCATTCACCACACGGCCCACCAGGGCCTCGCCCACAGGCACCGCCATGATCTTGCCCGTGCGCCGTACTTCGTCGCCTTCCTTGATTTCCTGATATTCGCCGAGCAGCACGGTTCCCACCTGGTCTTCTTCCAGGTTGAGCGCGATGCCGGTGACGCCGTGCGGAAATTCCACCATCTCGCCGGACATCACGTTTTCGAGTCCGAAAACGCGCGCGATGCCGTCGCCTACCGAGATCACCGATCCGGTTTCGGAAACATTGATGGCCTTTTCGTAGTTCTCAATTTCGCCGCGCAGCACGCGCGAGATTTCATCAGCTTGGATTTGAGCCATTCGTCACCCCTATTTCGTCACCCGAGTTCATTGCGCCAGCTCACCCCAGCTGCCCGGCTAGCTTTTTGGCCAACTGGCGGAGCTCCCCCCGAACTGAGCCGTCATATACCGTAGATCCGATTCGCGCCACAACGCCGCCGAGCAAAGCCGGATCGATGTCAAACCTGAGACGCATCCGTTTCCCCGTGAGGCGGGACAATTCCGGATTCCAGATCGGCGCTCACGCGTTCGTTGAGCGGCGTCGCCGAAGTCACTTCCGCGCGCGCGAAGCCCATCCGTTCATCGAGAAGCAGCTCGAAGGCCTCGCGGATTTCCCCAATGATCGCGATGCGCCGATGATCGATCAGGACGTAAGTGAAATTGCGGATAAGCGTCGATCCGCCGGTTTTCTCCAGCAGGTTCGCTAGCACGGCGCGCTTGCGCGAATTTTGTATGGCGGGCGTAAGCATGGCGTTGCGCAATTCGAACGATTCCTGAAACACGGCGTCCACGGCGCGCAATTGCGCCACGGCGTCCTCCGGCTTCAACGGCGATCCCGGCGCCATCACGACATCCACCAGGGCTTGCGCATAACGGTTTGCAACAGCGGAGGCCATAAATCAGTTCGCCGTCCGCGGAGTCGTGCGCTCGTGCAGCTCATGAACGAATCCGTTCACCAACCGGTCTTGCGTCTCAGGGTTCATGCGGAAGCGAATGCGCTCCTCGGCCAGCCCGATGGCCAGTTCGGCGGCGTATTTCCGCAGATCGTCTTTGGCAGCGCGGGTCATCAGCTCGATCTGTTGCAAGGTCTGCTCGCGGATGCGCTCGATATGATGCTCGGTTTCGCGGCGGATGCGCTCGCTTTCGGCGGTCATATCGGAACGCGCGCTCACCCGGAGACTCTCGATCTCGCTTTGGAGATTCTTGAGGCGCGCTTCGATGCCGGCGGCATACGCTTTGGCGTCCTCGGCAACCTTGGCGGCGTCGCGCAGGCCGCTTTGGATTTCGCCGGATTGCTTTTGAAACATCGGCGGAACGTGCTTGCGGATCAGATATCCCAAGCCACCGGCGAGAATCACGAAATTGGCCCACTTCCACCAAATCCACGTATCGCCTTGTTCGGCGTCCTGTTTCTGCGCCGCCGCGTCCTGCGGCACCGCGTAAGACGCGAAAGCCAAGCCAAGCGCCACAGCCAGGGTTGCTCCGCGCATCAGGCGGCAGTCCTTTTCATCAATGTCTGCGCGATTTGATCGGCCAGATCGTCCGCGGTACCGGCCAATTGGCTTTTGGCTGCGACGGCCTCCGCGGCCAGTAGTTGATCCGATTGATGGATCAGCTCGTGCGCTTGCTGCCGGGCCGCGTCTAATTGGGCGGTCTGATCGCCTATCCAACCTCGGCGCGCCTCTTCCTGTTCCTGATAGATCGCTTCGCGGGCCTTGCGCAATTGCTCTTCTAGGGACTTGGTTTGTTCGTCCGCCCGGGCGCGCGTTGCCGCGGCCGATTCCCGCAGCCCCTCGGTGGCCGCCCGCCGCTTGGCCAGCACGTCGGCCATGGGACCGAAGAACATCCGTTTCAAATAGAAGTGGACCACCAGCAAAAGGAACACCGTGGGGATGGCCTTTAGCAGGAGTTGACCCAGGTCGTGTAACGTTTGTTCCATTATGTTTTTAGAAGGGAACTTGTAGACTGCGAGAAGACGGCTCCATCAGACGATAGCGCACGCCCAAAAACGATGTCCCAAAGAGGTTACCCTAACATAGTTGGAGCAATGAATTCAAGCGCTTCTCCCTATAAGGAGGGACCATGGCCGAGAACGTTCCGCAGTCCTACACCAATCACGTGCGGCTCCATCCGCCGTTTCACTTCTTTCTGTTGCCGGGCGCGCTGGTGTTGCTGATCCTCAGCATCGTCAACGTGGTTCGGCACTATCATCGATTAGACGCGTGGATCTTGCTGCTGATGGGGATCTTGTTCCCGCTGGCGACGCTGATTTCGCGGATGTACCCGGTGCGGGTGCAGGACCGGCTGATCCGGCTGGAGGAGCGGTTACGGCTCGAGGCCCTTTTGTCGGCGGAGCTGAGCGCGCGCATAGGAGAGCTGACGGAATCGCAGTTAGTCGCGCTGCGGTTCGCATCGGATGCGGAACTGCCCGCCCTGGTGGCACAGGTTTTGTCCGCGAAAACGCCGGCGCGGGACATCAAGAAGGCCATCGTGACGTGGCGGGGAGATACGTTCCGGGTATGAGCCGAGCGGGTTTTGGAGATACCAATGAACGAGAGGCTGGATCGCACGGAAACGGCACCGGCGGCGCCACTTCGTAACCAAACGTTCAAACTGCCGCCCTGTCAAAAATTTGCTTGCTCTGGCCGCCAATTCCGACGACACTGAAGTCTAACGCCCTGTTGCCGGAGGTACCTACGAATTGAAATTGAGCGAGGCCACCGTTTTTGAGCCGACCGAGCGGTGGACCGTCACCGACGCCAGCGAACTCTACGATGTCACCAGGTGGGGCAAGGGCTATTTTTCCGTCGGCGCGAACGGGCACCTGTGGGTACATCCCAGCAAGGAGCCGGCGCGAGGAATCGATCTGCGCGAGCTGATCGAAAAACTCGAGTTGCGCGGCATTGGACTTCCCATCCTGATTCGCTTCGGTGAAATCCTCCAGCACCGCCTGGGCGAAATGTACCAGGCCTTCCAAAGCGCCATCGCCGAGCACAACTACAAAGGCGAATATCGCTGCGTCTATCCGATCAAGGTGAATCAACAGCGGCAGGTGGTGGAGGAGGTCTTCAAGTTCGGCCGTCCCTATCACTTTGGTCTCGAAGCCGGCTCCAAACCGGAGTTGCTGGCCGTGCTGGCCGTGGCCGATAACGAAACGCCTATCATCTGCAACGGCTTCAAGGACGACGAATACATCGAGATGGTGATGCTGGCCAAGAAAATCGGCCGGCAGATCATTCCGGTGGTTGAAAAATACACCGAGCTCGATCTCATTGTGAAGCACTCGCAGCGCGTGGGCGTGCGGCCCGCCATCGGCCTCCGGCTGAAGCTCGCAGCCAGGGGCTCGGGACGCTGGAAATCGTCCGGCGGATATCGCTCCAAGTTCGGCCTCACCGTCAGCGAAGCCCTGCAGGCGCTGGATCAAATGAAAGCCGTCGGCATGGAGGATTGTATTGAGCTGTTGCACTTCCACCTTGGCAGCCAGATCACCAACATCCGCCAAATCAAGGCCGCGGTTATGGAGGCGGCCCGCATCTATGTCGAATTGAAGCGCGCCGGCGCGGGCCTGAAGTATCTGGACGTCGGCGGCGGCTTGGGCATCGATTACGACGGATCGCAAACCGATTTCGAATCCAGCGTCAATTACACGCTGCAGGAATACGCGAACGACGTGGTCTATCACATCGAAAACGTCTGCGATGAAGCTGAGGTGCCGCACCCCACCATCATTACGGAAAGTGGACGGGCGATCGCCGCGTATCATAGCGTGCTGGTCTTCAACGTCCTGGGCGTGAGCGGATTCGGCGACGATTCTTTCTCGCCGGTGCCGGAGGACGCCGAGCAGCCGCTCATCGATCTGCAGGAAACCTATCGCTCGCTCAGCTCCAAGAATCTGCTGGAAAGTTTTCACGACGCCCAGCAGGCTCTGGATGCCGCGCTGAACCTGTTCAGCCTGGGCTATCTTCCTTTGGCGCAGCGCAGCCAGGCCGAAACGTTGTATTGGGCCATCTGCAAGCGCCTGCATCGCATGGCCAAGGAGCTCGACTATTTCCCCGAAGAGCTCGAAGTCCTGGACGGCATGCTGTCGGACACCTATTTCTGCAACTTCTCGCTGTTCCAGAGCATGCCTGATAGTTGGGCGGTGAAGCAGCTTTTCCCCATCATGCCCATTCACCGGCTGAACGAGATGCCCACGCGCAACGGCGTGCTGGGCGACATCTCCTGCGATTCGGACGGCAAGATCGACCAGTTCATCGACCGGCGCGACGTGAAGCGCACGCTGCCCCTGCATCCGTTCAATGGCGAGCCCTACCTGATGGGCGCGTTTCTGGTTGGCGCCTACCAGGAGATCCTGGGCGATCTGCACAACCTGTTCGGCGATACCAATGCCGTGCATGTGAGCCTGGGTGAAAGCGGCGGCGTGATTCTGGACGCCGTGATCCGCGGCGATACCGTGCGCGAGGTGCTGGATTACGTGCAGTTCAATTCCAAGGTGCTGCTGGAGGAGTTCCGGCGCGATGTCGAGACCGCGCTGCGCGAAGGGCGCATTGGTTACGAAGAATCCGGCCGCCTACTCAAATTCTACGAAGAGGGCCTCAACGGGTACACGTACCTCGAGCAGTAGCGGCGAATCCGGGGAGCTACACGACAACCTACGCGTGATTCTGGTCGCCCCGCGAAATCCACTCAACATCGGCGCTGCCGCGCGAGCCATGAGCAATTTCGGATTCCGGCGGCTGCGCCTGGTGAATCCCTACGAAGTCGCGTTTCAGGAGGCCCGTTCGGCGGTACACGCGCACCAGATCCTGCGCGAGGCCGAAGAGTTCCGGACGCTGACGGAAGCGATTGCCGATTGCAGGCTGGTGGTGGGAACCACATCGCTAGGTCACCGTGAGTTGCAACATCCGCTGCGCTCGCTTGACTACGGCGCGCGTTTGATCCGCCGGACCCTGGCCGCGGCGCCTGTCGCTCTGCTGTTCGGTTCGGAAAAATTCGGCTTGTCCAACGATGACATCAGCTACTGCCATTGGCTGGTGCGCATCGGTACCGAGGGCTCCATGAACCTTGGACAAGCGGTCGCGGTCTGTCTCTACGAACTGGTGCGCAAGGCCGCGGCGCCTAAACCCGACAGACGAAAACCCGCCACCGCGGCGGAGTTGGACCGGCTCACCACGCTACTGACGGAAGTGCTGGAGGCATCCGGCTACGTGCATTCGGAGAGTTCCCCCGCCAAGATTCGCAGACTAGTCCGGCGCCTGAATCTGGCCGGCCACGACGCCGAGGTTTGGCTCGGAATGATTCGCCAGATAGAATGGAAGCTCAAGCGATGACTCGGAACTTGCAATGACTCGGAATTTGCGATGACACGGAATTTGCGATGACACGGAATTTGCGATGACACGGAATTTGCGATGACAAAGGTTCAGCTCGAATACGAACTCCTTCGTCCCCTGACGGATCACGACGCCGCAGCCGTGGCCGACGTTCACAGTTGGTACGGAATGCAGCGCGTGCAACTCGCGCCCTCACTCGATCGCCTTCTGGTTGAATACGACGCCTCGCGCCTCTCTGAACAAGACGTCGAAGCCGTGCTGCAGCGGTTTGGCTTGCCCATCCGGCGTAAGTGGGCAGTTCCATGAAATCGCGTCCCGGGCTGCTCCGCGCGCGGGACTATCTGGCTGCGAGCTTCAACGAACGGATCTCGCTGACGGAAGCAGCTACTCACGCCGGACTGTCGCCTTTTCTACTTCCAGCGCATGTTCGCGGAAGCCTTCCACGAAACTCCGCACGAGTTTGTGACGCGCCTCCGGATCGATCACGCTAAGAAGCTGTTGCTGGCCGGCAATCACAGCGTCACCGACGTCTGCTTCGATGCCGGCTATGAAAGCCTGGGCTCTTTCAGCACGCGCTTCCACTCGCTTACTGGGCTTTCGCCGGCGGCTTTCCGGCGCGAATCCCGACGAACCTTCGGCACATCCGGCCGGAATTGGCCGCTGTACTACATGCCGGCCTGCTTCCAGCATTTCTTCATTGGTTCCTGACCCCGGGATCGCAAGATCCGAGAAGAATTCCTCCGCCGCTTCGCTTATTCTGAGGACCGAAGGAGAACGCCATGATTCAACGACTTTCTCACGCCACCGTGTATGTTCTGGATCAAGACGCGGCGCGAGATTTCTACGTAAACAAGCTGGGCTTCGAGGTCCGCATGGATCAAAGCATGGACAACGGATTCCGCTGGCTGACTGTGAGCCCCAAGGGACAGTTGGATTTCCAACTCATCTTGATGCAGGTAGATGGTCCGAACATTCAACCGGACGTCGCCGTAATTCTGCGGGACTTAGTGGGGCGGGGCAAGCTGGGCGGAGCCGTTCTGCAGACGGACGACTGTCGCGCCACCTACGAAGATCTGAAAGGCAAAGGCGTCGAGTTCCTGTCGCCGCCGGCCGACCGATTCTATGGCGTCGAGGCGGTCCTCAAGGACAACTCGGGCAATTGGTTCAGCATGAATCAGACGAAGTGAGCGGCGAAGTAGAGCGGCGAAGTAGCTGCTGCAAATGATCTAATGGTGGGGTGAGGCACGCCGCCAGAATCATCGGCTTCTTCCTGTTTGGGCTGCTGCTCTACGCCTCAGGCCCCGGCTTTCGCAGCCAAGCGCAGCTCGAAGAACACTATGAAAAACACGGGGCAGAATTTGGCTCGATCAGCAAGGCCGACTATCTGCGGCTGGCACAAGAGTTGAGAGACGCGCCCGCCGGCGGGCCGATCCTGGAAGCGCGGCGTCCCAATGGCGAGTTCAGCCGGTTCGACCGCCGCCACGGGTACTTTGGCGCGTACGATTCCAACGGAACCATCCGCACTTTCTTCATCCCCAACGATAGCGAGCGTTATTTTCAGCGGCAGGCGCGTCGTCAATATGAGTGACGAAGAAATGGCAGCTTATCTCCGTGAAAACGGCTACCCCGAGCACGTCGTCCGTGCGGGGCGCAAAGGTTTGATCGAGCGTTGGGACAAGTTCGTCGCCGAAGTGGAGCGCGGATACAAGTTCGGCCTGGAAGACTATCGCAACGACCTGGATTTGCGCGGAATCATCTCCATGCTCGGCATGGACCGAGAAGTTAGCGAGACGGATCGGCGCTTCGAGGCGCTGCTCAGCCATCGGGACAAGCGTGTCTGGGAGAGCTCCGGGGCCGACCCTTTCTGGGACTTCGGTTATCCTTCCAACGCCGGCAAACAACTCATGGAAGATATTACAAATGAAGGACTTGGTTCCTAACATCCGAATCTCAATAGACATTGCGCAGATTGCTTTGCTACACTGCTCATGATGTCGCAATTCGGCCATCTTCGCCTGTTGGAAGCCGAGAGCATCCACATTCTGCGGGAGGTCGCTTCCGAGTTTCAGCGTCCCGTGATGCTGTATTCGATCGGCAAGGACTCCTCGGTCCTGCTGCGGCTGGCCCAGAAGGCTTTTCATCCCGCGCCCATTCCGTTTCCTCTGCTGCACATCGACACCACCTATAAGTTTCGCGAGATGATCGAGTTTCGCGACCGCTACACGGCCGAGATCGGCGCGAAATTGATTGTCTACACCAATCGCGAAGCCATTGACGATGGCGCCAACCCGTTCCGGCTCGGCACACAGCGCTGCTGCGGTCTGTTGAAGACCAAGGCGCTGCTCGATGGTCTGCGTCAAGGTGATGGGTTGGGTCAAAGTGGCTTCGACGCCGCGATTGGCGGCGCTCGGCGCGACGAAGAAAAGTCGCGGGCCAAAGAACGGATCTTTTCGTTTCGCGACGACAAGGGCCAGTGGGATCCCAAGAACCAGCGGCCCGAGTTGTGGAATCTGTTCAACAGCCGCGTTCATCCTGGCGAAAGCCTGCGCGTATTTCCGCTCTCCAACTGGACCGAAATGGATGTCTGGCAGTACATCCACGCGGAGAAAATTCCGATCGTGCCGCTGTACTTCGCCAAGGAACGCGCCATGCTGGTACGGGGCGATTCGCTGATCCCGTTGGAACAACCATTCATCCCCATGCTGCCTGGCGAAAAACCGCAAATGGTGCGGTGCCGTATGCGATCGCTGGGATGCAGTCCATGTACCGGAGCAATCCGGTCGGACGCGGACACGCTCCCGAAGATCATAGAGGAGCTGGTGTCGTTCCGCCGATCGGAACGCGAGAATCGGGTCATCGATCACGATCAGGAAGGGTCCATGGAGATTAAGAAGCGGGAGGGCTATTTCTGATGGCTACTCTGGCCGATCCGGCCCCTGCCTTTCAGATCGAAGATTTCCTGGCCCAGGAGCAAGCCAAGGATCTGCTGCGATTCACCACCGCCGGTAGCGTGGACGACGGCAAATCCACGCTGATCGGCCGCTTGCTATACGACTCCCACAACGTTTACGAAGATCAGCTGAAGGCGGTGACCAACGCGACCGTGAACCGCTCGGCCGGGCCAATCGATTTTTCGCTGCTCACCGACGGCCTGCGCGCCGAACGCGAGCAAGGCATCACCATCGACGTCGCCTACCGCTATTTCGCCACCGCGCGGCGCAAGTTCATCATCGCCGATACGCCGGGCCACGAGCAGTACACACGCAACATGGCTACTGGCGCATCCACGGCCGATCTTGCGGTGATCCTCATCGACGCGCGCAACGGCGTGCTTCCGCAATCTCGGAGACATGCCTTCATAACGTCCCTGCTCGGAATTCCGAACTTCGTGATCGCGGTGAATAAGATGGACGCGGTTGGCTACGACGAGTCCGTTTTTCGCGCCATCGAAACCGAGTTTCGCGAGTTTCTCGGCCAGCTGGTAGTTCAAGCGAACAACCCGTACCTGTACTTCTTGCCCATAAGCGCGCTGCACGGCGACAACGTGGTGCGGCCCAGCCGGCACATGGCCTGGTTCGATGGCCCGAGTCTTCTGGAATTTCTGGAAACGGTCCCCGTGCACCATCGCGCCCGCACCGCGGCCTTCCGTTTTCCGGTGCAGCGGGTGATCCGCCCGAATCAGGATTTCCGGGGCTACGCCGGTCAAGTGGTTTCCGGTGCGATTCGTCCAGGCGACAGCATCCTGGCCCTGCCCGCCGGACGGCGCTCGCGCGTCAAGAGCATCGAAACCTTCGACGGGCGGCTGGAAGAAGCAGTGGCGCCTATGTCGGTGACGCTTACGCTGGAGGACGAGCTCGATATCAGCCGCGGCGACATGCTGGCCTCCGCGCAAAAGACGCCCGAAGTGGCGCGGCAATTTGACGCGAGCGTGGTGTGGCTGAGCGAGCAGCCGCTGGATCTGGGCCGCCGCTATCTGGTCAAGCACACCACCCAAACCCTGCCCGCCGAAGTGAAGGCCGTCAGGCATCGCGTGAACATCCGGACGCTCGAGCACGAAGCCGCCGACCGCTTGGAGATGAACGCCATCGGCGTGCTGCGCATTGAGACCAGCCGTCCGATTTACTTCGACGCGTACCTGCAGAATCGCGCCACCGGCAGCTTGATCCTGATCGACCCCGAAACCAATGCCACGGTCGGCGCGGGCATGATTCTCGCACCCGTCATGGTCGAACGCGACCATCTGAAGGCCGCCGCGCGGGATCTCAAGCCCGAACGCGTGACGCCGGTGGAGCGCATCCTACGCTACCGGCATGGCGGCGAAACAGTTTCCCTAGGCGATCGCAAAGCCGTGGCCTGGCTGGTGGAACGAAGGCTTTTTGATCGCGGATGCTCGGTTGCGGTGGTGGAGCGAGCGTCGGCCGAAACGCTGGCGGCGCTGGAACACGCGGGAGTGCTGGTCTTACTTGTTTCGGACAAGGCGCCGGACTGGAACCTGCCCTCGGATGACGCCGAAGCAGCGGTGTTTGTGGTCGCCACGCTCGAAGAGACCGAGATCCTGTTGCGAAAGGAATCGCTGATCGGGGGCGAAGGAATTTGACAACGGTACTGGCAACAACTGTGACGCTCGACCAAAAAATCGATAGCGCAACTGCTTTGATTCGCGGCGTCTTCGCAGAGCACGGCGCCGATGCCTGCGTAACTTGCAGCTTTCAAACCGAATGCATGGCGCTGGTCGACCTGGTGACTGCGGAGAGGCCCAGCATCCCCGTGCTGTTCCTCGAAACGGGTTACCACTTTCCGGAGACGTATTCGTACCGTGATGAAATGACGGACCGTATGCATCTAAACCTGGTGAACCTGGCCGCGAAGATGCCGGTGGCCGAGCAGGAATCCCGGTTCGGCATTCTGAATCAGACCGCACCCGACCGCTGCTGTGGCATCCGCAAGGTGGAGCCGCTGTTCCGAGGCCTGAGCGACTACGGAGTCTGGTTCACAGCCCTGCGCCGAGAGCAATCGCCGACGCGCGCAAACCTCGCGGCCCTGGATCAGTTCAAATTGCCCACCGGCCATCAATTGCTCAAAGTGAGCCCGCTCGCCGATTGGACCAACGCCGACGTGTGGGCCTATTTGAAGCGCCGGAGCATTCCAGTGCTGCCGCTCTACGATAGGGGTTATACCAGCATCGGCTGCGCGCCTTGCACCACTCCTCCCGTCGATCCGAATAATCCGCGCTCGGGCCGCTGGAGCGGCCAAAAGCTGGAATGCGGCATTCACATCCAGAGCGACTAAACAGTGGAAATCGTTCTTGGATTCATCATTGCGGTTGCGATCGGCATGACCGGCGTAGGCGCGGGAGTGATCACGGCGCCGGTTTTGATTCTCTTCTTGCATGTTCCGCCGGCGCGCGCGGTGGGAACCGCCCTGGCGTTCAGCGTTGCGGTGAAGCTGCTGGTAGTCCCAATGCAGATTTATCGCAAGCAGGTGGATTACCGGGTCTTGGGCTACCTGCTCGCGGGCGGCATCCCAGGCGTGCTCGCGGGATCGTATATTTTGGCGAGACTCGATACCAAAGGTTCGCAAGGAATTCTGTACGCCGCTCTCGGTTCGACGGTGGTCGTGATGGCGGGTGCAAATCTCTACCGCCTGTGGCTCCATCCAGCCCGGCACGGAACCCGCGATTTGTCACGCTGGCTTCCGGCAATCGCTTTGCCTATCGGCGCGGAGGTTGGCTTTTCGTCGGCGGGCGCAGGCGCAATCGGATCGTTGGCGCTGCTATGGCTGACGCCGCTCTCGGCCGCGCGGGTGGTGGGAACGGATCTGTTCTTTGGTCTCTGCCTGTCGCTAGTCGGTAGCGGTTTTCAACTGAGCGCGGGCAACTATGATTTGGGGATCTTGACCAAGCTCGTGATCGGCGGCGTCTTCGGCGCTTTCGCCGGAACTTATCTGGCCGCGGTCACCCCGCAGCGCGCGTTCCGCATCGTGCTGTCGGTGTGGCTCATCACGCTCGGCATCCAGTTGTGCTGGAGCGGCGTCCGGCAATGGTAGCTCGGACTCAACCGCAAGAATTGTCAAGACATGACCCGGTGCTTCGACTAAATTGGCCCATGCTTCGCAGCGCACTAGCGGTACTCGCCGGGATCCCGGTGCTCACTTGTTGCCTCGTTCGCGATTGAAGCCGTCGCAGATCCTTTGATGAGTCGACTGCCCGGACACGCACCCGTATGGTCGTGGATTGCGGGGATCGTGCTGGTACTGCCGGCGGCGTGGTTCGGAGGAATGGTTCGCGCGAATAGCACCCCGGCTCGCGCTACTTCATGAAGCCGCGGACCAGCTGCGCAATCTCATCCGCAGCCGTGTCGAGCGCGAAATGGCCGCCGTCGACAAGATGAACTTGGGCGTTCGGCACGTCCCGGCGATAGGCTTCCGGTTCCGATGGGTCGAATGAGGACTCGTACTTACCCCAGATCACTAATAAACGCGGCTGTTTCTCGCGCATCCAAGCCTGCCACTTGGGGTAGGCGTCGACGTTGGTGCGGTAGTCGAAGAAGAGGTCGCTTTGAATGTCGGCTTGGCCGGGCTGGCTGAGAAAGGCAAATTCATCAGTCCAAAGATCCGGGTCATAGCGTTCCACGTTGGGATCGTTCCCGGCATGGCGCGTCCGCGTGGTTGCGAGCGACAGGAGATTCGTGCGAAGCGCACTCTCGTTGGTCGAGCGATCGGCCCAAAAAGCCCGCCGCGTCTTCCAATTCGCACCCAGGCCTTCGTTGTGCGCCACGGAGTCCTGGACGATGAGCGCCTCGATCCGGTCGGGATGAGCCAAGGCCATGCGAAAACCCACCGGACCGCCGTAATCCTGCATGTAAAGCGTGTAGCGTGAGAGCCCGAGCGCTTCGGTGAAATGATCGATGATCTCTGCGTAGTGATCGAACGTATACGCGAATTGTTTCGGATCCGGCCAGTCGCTGTGTCCGAAGCCAGGGTAATCGGGCGCGACAAGGTGATAGCGATCGGAAAGCCGGGCGAAGAGAGGCTCGAACATCCGCGATGAAGAAGGAAGTCCGTGCAACAGGAGAAGCGTCGGGGCATCTTTCGGGCCGGCCTCTCTATAAAAGATGGAGAGACCGTCAGTCTGGGTCCTCGTGCGATAAAAAGTCGGGTATCGAATGGGTATCAAAGCGTCGTCTTTGAGGCTTCAACGACATGCAGCTTCAGGAACTCCAACGTTAACAGCCAAGCTTGCTTCGCGGCCACGGGGTTGTAGCTGGCTCGAGCATCGCAGAAGAAGCCGTGATCGGCTTTCGAAAAGACCACGTTCACGTAGTCCTTCTTGGCTTCATCCAGCGCCTTGGTCACGGCCTGCACAGCTTCCGGTCCGATGTGAGCATCCAGGCCGCCCCAGAAGAAAAGCGTTGGAGTTTTCAGGTCCTTCAAACGATCGCTTAGGCTCGGGAACATCCCGCCCGGGGCGATACCGCCGCCGTAGTAGGACACCGAACCTTGGAGCGGAACGGTGAGCGCCGCTTGAATCGAAGTCCGGCCGCCCATGCAATATCCCGTCGAACCCACCGCCAAGTTTTTTGCCTCGCCATTCTTGAGCCACTGATATGCGGCTTGGATGTCAGCCGCCAAACCTGCGTCCGTGAGCGCCTGCATGTGCGGCATCACTTCCGCGAAATTGGTGTAGCCCGCTTCAAAGCCGGGCGCGCTGCGATGAAACAGCTCGGGCGAAATGGAGAGATAACCCTCACGCGCGAATCGTTCGGTGACGTCGCGAATGTGAGCGTTCACGCCGAACGCTTCCTGAAACACCAGCAATCCCGCCCGCGGTTTACCTTCCGGATGGGCCACATAGGCGCGCAGCGAAGTTCCGTCGCTGGCCGAGAGATTGACGTATTCGGTTTTAGTACTCATGTTTTCTCCAATGATGATATCGCACCATTCCCAGATCCGGCGAATATTAAACGCAAACTAACCGCTACTAGCACGCATCTAACCTTCAGGTAGGTTATGCATCTTGGCGGAGGGAGCTGGGCGGCTGATTTTCCAATCGGTAAGTGTAACTGGCTTGCATGGTTACGAAGCAAACGTGTCCAGCACATCGCTGTCCCGCTGATCGCAAGCGTGACAGTTGTTACAGCCCTCGCCTTTGAGCTGAAGACTTCATGGGTTGAATCGGGGGTCTTTCGAGAGGCCGACCGTCATCTTTCTTATCGTCTCGCCCCAGGAAAAAGCGGGTCGATCCACTATCCAGCCGCAGGTCCGTATGACTGGACCCTTGGATATGCCCGGCTGCCTGTGTTTCTTCCTCGCTTGGAAGCGAACGGCTACCAAATCCAGGCACAAGCTCGAAGTTCGGAATTACTGGCCTCCCTTTCCGGCATCGGACTTTATCCGGTGTATCAACAGAAAGATCAAGCGGGATTGCGAATTGTAGATCGCGATGGCCGCGCTATGTACTCGTTTGAGCGTCCCGGCCGAATCTATCCTAGCTACTCAAACGTTCCACCGCTGGTAGTGGAGACGCTGTTGTACATCGAGAACCGGCACATGCTCGACTCCAAGCATCCCACGCATAATCCGGCCGTGGAGTGGGATCGCCTGGGTAAAGCAGTCCTCGATTACAGCTTGCATAGGCTCGATTCCAAACATCCCGTCGAGGGGGGAAGCACGCTGGCCACGCAACTCGAGAAATTGCGGCATTCTCCCGGAGGTAGAACAAAATCGCCGGCCGAAAAGCTGAAGCAGATGGCATCGGCAACCTTGGCAGCCTATCAGGAAGGCCCCAAGACGCTCCAAGCTCAGCGGGAGATCATCCGCGCCTACATCAATTCGATTCCGCTGGCCGCATCTCCGGGCTACGGCGACGTGCAGGGGCTCGGCGACGGCTTATGGGCCTGGTATGGCTCCGATGTTTCGGAAACCGATCCCTTGCTTCGCGCGCCAGAAGCATCTCTCAGCGTGCACCAAATGCGGACGCGGGCGCGAGCTTATCGCGAGACGTTGTCGCTGTTGCTGGCTCTGAGATCGCCGCACTATTATCTGGTGCAAAATCCGAAGGCGCTCGAAAATCAGACTGATCGTTACCTCCGAGCGCTGGCCCAGCGTGGAATCATTTCACCGCGCTTGCGCAACCTGGCGTTGCGCCAAAGGATTGTTCCGTTGAGGCGCGCTCCGGCGGAGCCGGCGTTGAATTATGTCGAAAGCAAAGCTCCCAACGCCGTTCGAATAGCCTTGCTTCCCCTGCTTGGCCTCAACAACGCGTACGATCTGGATCGCCTGGATTTGACAGTCCGGACCACAGTCGATCAGCCCGCTCAACACAACGTCACAAAATTCTTCGAGCAAATTGCCGATCCGAAACGAGCGGCGGCTGCCGATCTCACTCAGTATCAACTGCTGGAACAAAACGATCCTTCCAAGGTCGTTTACAGCTTTACGCTGTACGAGCGACAACCAGGCTTCAACGCCCTGCGCATCCAGACCGACAATATGAATCAACCTCTCAACATCAACCGGGACACCCGGCTGGAGCTCGGTTCCACCGCCAAGCTCCGAACGCTGATCAACTACCTGGAAATCGTTGCTCAACTGCATGGACAGTACGCGGGGAAGACGCCGGCGGAGTTGAAGGCGGTTCCGATTCTGCCAGACGACCGTTTGACCGCCTGGGCGGTCGAGTATCTCGCCAGCGCGCAGGACCGCGGTGAAAGCACCATGCTCCAAGCGGCGCTGGAGCGCAAGTATTCGGGCAATCCGGGCGAAGCCTTCTACACCGGCGGCGGCGTCCACGTGTTCGCGAATTTTGAGAAGTCTGAAGACTTTCAGAACTTCACCGTCGCCAACGGCTTCCAGAATTCAGTAAACCTGGTGTTTATCCGATTGATGCGCGACATCGTGAACTACTATCGCTACCGCGTGCCGGGCTCCACGCCCGCGGTGCTGGACAACTGGGACAATCCCGCGCGCCAAAAATACCTGGCGCGGTTTGCCGATAAGGAAGGCAAAGTCTATCTCTCGCGCTTCTACGCCAAATACCGCGGCCAGACTTCGGATCAGTCTCTGGAGACGCTGGCACGCGGTGTTCAGCTGACTCCCCTGCGCGCCGCGGTGATTTATCGTTCTGTGCGCCCAGAATCCGGATTGGAAGAATTCACCGCTTTCTTGAGGAAACATTTCCCCGCGACCCTGCTCGTTAAGAAGGACGATCCAGCCGTGCTTTACGAAAAGTATGGACCCGACAAGTTCAACCTGGCGGATCGCGGCTACCTGGCGCACGTTCATCCGCTGGAATTGTGGATGCTGAATTATCGGGAGCAGCATCCAAAGGCTGCTTTTAAGGAGCTCGCGGCTCAGAGCACCGGGCTGCGCCAGGACGTGTATGGATGGTTGTTCCACAGTCACTACAAGCATCAGCAGGACATTCGCATCCGCACGCTGATGGAACAGGCCGCATTTCAGGAAATCCACAAAGCCTGGAAGCGCCAGGGCTATCCGTTCGATTCGCTGGTGCCCTCCTATGCCACCACCATCGGCGTTTCGGGTGACACTCCAGCCGCGCTCGCGGATTTGATGGGCATCCTGGTGAATAATGGCGTGCGCAATCCGACAGTCAAGATCGAGCGGCTGCACTTCGGCGAAAGCACTCCAACTGAAACGGTAATGGCCCGGCAAACCACGGCTGGGGAGCGAGTAATCGCACCCGACATCGCGGCCTTAGTGCGCCAGCAACTGATCGGCGTGGTTGAGAACGGTACCGGCCGGCGCACACACGGCGGAATCGCGATGCCAGGCGGACGGGTCATTCCCGTGGGAGGCAAGACCGGCACGGGCGACAACCGCTTGGAGAGCTTTTCAGCCAGCGGCCGGGTGATTGGCGACAGGGCCGTCAGCCGGACCGCGACCTTCGTGTTCATGATAGGCGACCGATTCTACGGAACGGTGCTGGCTTATGTTCCTGGATCCAAGGCAGCGTCTTACAAATTCACCAGCGCACTGGCCGTACAGATCTTCAAAGACCTGACGCCTGCCATAAGACCGCTGATCGCACGGGAAGACCACCAGCAACCGGCGGCGCCCTCCGTGTTCACGAGAAACGAGCGACCAAAGCTCGCATCCAGCATCCAATCCCAATAGCTTGAACGTTTTACATCTGTGCCTGTTTGTCTAGCGACAAATAGGTGATAAAATCAACAGGATCAGCTAGATGCCTCTCTCTGTCGCTACTACCACCCCGGCTGGTTCGCGTTTGGTCGCCACGAACCTACTCCAATTGATTGGAAACACACCGCTCATTCGTCTGGAGCGGATCGCCCGACCGTTTCCCGGTGTCGAGATGTTCGGCAAGGCCGAGTTTTTCAACCCTGGCGGATCGGTGAAGGATCGCGCCGGGCTCAACATGATCCGGGATGGCGAGCGGAGCGGCAAACTGACGCGCGACAAGATCATCCTGGATGCCACCAGCGGGAACACCGGCATCGCTTACGCGATGATCGGCGCCTACCTGGGATACAAAGTGAAGCTTTGCCTGCCCAAGAACGCCTCCATGGAGCGCAAGCACGTGCTGCAGGCCTACGGCGCCGAGATGGTGTTCAGCGATCCGGGCGAAGGATCGGACGGCGCCATTCGTCTGTGCCAGCAAATTTACAAGGCCGATCCTGATCGCTATTTCTATCCCGGATCAATACAATAACCCGGCCAATTGGAAGGCGCACTACGATGGCACGGCGCTGGAGATCCTGGCGCAGACCGACGGCCGCATCACGCACTTTGTGGCGTCCATGGGCACCAGCGGCACGTTTATGGGCAACACGCGGCGCTTTCGCGAAGAGGTGCCGGGCGTGAAATGCATTTCGGCGCAGCCTTCGTCCGGTTTCCATGGGCTGGAAGGATTGAAGCACATGCCGACGGCGATTGTTCCCGGGCATCTACGATCCGGCGCTGGCGGACGAAAACATCTGGATCGAAACCGAAGACGCGTATGCGATGTGCCGCAGACTGGCGCGCGAAGAAGCGCTGCTGGTCGGCATTTCTTCGGGCGCGAACCTGGTGGCCGCGACCGAAGGTGGCGCGGAGGCTGGCGGAAGCCGGCCAGCCGGGCGTGATCGTGACCAGTTCTCTGCGACGGCGCGTACAAATATCTGAGCGAGCCTTTCTGGCATGATTAAAATTGAGAAGCCGGCCTGGGATAGCATGGTCTCCCATGTCGAAAGCACGTTTCCCAAGGAGGGCTGCGGCCTGATGATTGGGTCGGACGGCGTGGTAGCAGGAAGCCGTGCCGGTGCCCAACTCCTACACCGGCCCGCAGGAGGATTTTTTCGTAATCGATCCCAAGGATCTGCATCGCGTGGATCGCGAGTCGCGCGCGAGGGGCCTGGACGTGCTGGGTGTGTTCCATTCGCATCCCGATTGCGACGCCTATTTTTCCAAGCGCGATCTGGAGCACTCCTGCCCCTGGTTCTCCTACGTCGTACTATCGATAAAGAACGGGCGTTTCGATCACGCCAATAGCTACCGGCCGGATTTCGACCAGACGGCCGCTCCCAAGGAAGAACTGACTTATGGCTAAGATTTTGATTCCCACTCCGCTGCGCCAGTACGCCGACAAGAAGGATTCGGTGCAACTCGCGGGCTCCACCGTGGGCGAAGTGCTGAAGTCGCTGACCAGCGAGTACGCCGAACTGCGGCGGCACCTGTACAACGACGAAGGCAAGCTGCGAAGCTTCGTGAACGTGTACGTGAACGACGACGACATCCGCTATCTGAACAAGGAAGCGACGCCGTGAACGATGGCGACACGGTCTCCATCGTGCCCAGCATCGCGGGAGGTTCGGCCGGTGTGGCTGCTCCGCCGGCGCCGCCCGCGACGCTGTCAAAAGACGAGATCCTGCGCTACAGCCGCCACCTGATCATGCCGGAAGTCGGCATGGAAGGGCAGTTGAAGCTGAAGAGCGCGAAAGTCGCGCTGATCGGCACCGGCGGATTGGGCGCGCCGCTGGGCATGTATCTCGCGGCGGCGGGCGTTGGCCGCATCGGACTGGTGGATTTCGATGTGGTCGATTTCACCAACCTGCAGCGCCAGGTGATCCACGGGACCAAGGACGTCGGCAAGAAGAAGCTGGATTCGGCGGCCGAAACCATGCTCGACATCAATCCGTATGTCGAGATCGATCGGCATGAGACCGCGCTGACCAGCGAGAACGCGCTCGACATTTTGAAAGACTACGACATCGTGGTCGACGGCACCGACAATTTCCCGACGCGCTATCTGGTGAACGACGCCTGCGTCCTGCTGGGCAAGCCGAACGTGTATGGCTCCATCTTCCGCTTCGAAGGCCAAGCGACGATTTTCGCTTATCCCGGCGGACCCTGCTATCGCTGCCTGTATCCGGAGCCGCCACCTCCCGGCCTGGTTCCAAGCTGCGCCGAAGGCGGCGTGCTGGGAATTCTGCCCGGCACCGTCGGACTGATCCAGGCCACCGAAACCGTGAAGCTGATCCTGGGCATCGGCGAGCCGTTGATCGGCCGGTTGCTGCTGTACGACGCGCTGGCGATGAGGTTCCGCGAGCTGAAGCTGCGCCGGAATCCCGAGTGCCCGGTGTGCGGCGATCATCCGACCATTACCAAGCTGATCGATTATCAGGAATTCTGCGGCATCCCGAATCAACCGCACAGAGGCGCCCATGCAGGCGGCCAATGGACGGCGATATCGAACCCACTGAAGTGAAAGCAAAGATCGATCGCGGCGACAGTTTCGTCCTGATCGACGTGCGCGAGCCGCACGAATATCAGATCTGCAATATTCCGCAAGCCAAGCTGATTCCGCTGGGCGATTTGCCCAAGCGCGTGAACGAGCTCAACTCAGCCGACGAAATCGTCGCGCATTGCAAGAGCGGAATGCGCAGCGCCAAAGCTGTGGATTTCCTGAAGCAGGCCGGGTTCAAGAAGGTCCGCAACATGAAGGGCGGAATCCTGGCCTGGAGCGACAAAGTGGACCCGAGCGTCCCGAAATACTAGCTTAGTGCGCAACAGCGCCAAGGATCCCAAAGTCGAAACCGAGCCGTAACCAGCGAGCGCCCTGCTGGGCCGGTGACGCCAGGGCGTATTCGCCGGGCTGGAGATTTGAGGCCGGTTTAATTGCCACGATATCGCCATTCACTCCGCGGATCTGAATGTCGGTCAGGTCCTTATCCCGATAGTGCGCCCACTCTTTGAAGTGTCTGCTAATGGGCATCACCAACTCGCGGTAATCGGATTTCGTTTCGGCGCGAACCAGATACAGATCAGTGGTACTGATGCCGTGCAAATAGAAGGTCGGCCGAAGATCATTGCCGATCTGGATTCCCGAATGCCGGCTCTGAATATAAGCTTCGGCGTGATCCGACCCCACGTTCAGAACTTCCAATCCCACCGGTCTTTGGTCGTCGAAGGGCATGAGGACCGTATAAGATAGCGCCACCCATCCGCCGGAACTGTGATAGTAGATGCCCCGCGCCGCCGGAATTCCAGTGATATCCATGTTAGGGGGCGGGGTTGGCGCCGGTTTATCCTCCGCGATCGACGCAACCGCAAGAAACGTAGCGCCAACGATGACAGAACCGATTGATTTGTAACTGGTCATGACGGCCGAAACCTCCAGAGGTTGGACGGAAGGCGGGCCGAAATTACTACATTGGAGGAGTTACCGCTCGGCGGGTGGTTTCTCGGCCGACTCGCGCACGTCTTTGCTGACCTGATGCTTGTCGTTGTGGAAGTCCGACCACTCGCCTTGTTGCGGAGGCTGCAGCATTACCCCATCCGCAGTGCATCCCGCGCTGAGGATCGAAAAGATCGCAACGACGATAACGGCCAAGATCCGCATACTTGGCCAATGTAACATACGCCCGCTTATCTTTGGGCCTGTTCGCGCGGATGCTTCGGGAACATCAGATCATTTGCGGTGGTCTGCATGGGGACCGCCACATCGAAGAAACCGATCATCATCTCTTCCCACGTTTGTTCGCCGTAATGAACTTCCTTGGTCGGATCCGGATTAAAGCGATTATTCGGCGAATTGTCGAAGTGCGCCTCGCACTCGATCACCGTTCCCTTGGGCAGTTTCTTCTCACTCACCAGATCGTACGTCAACTGCCAGTTGAAGTCGTAGTGCGGGACGCGAAGCAGAACTTCCTTCTTGCCGTCGGGGTAGGTGGCGCGATACTCGAAGCTGGCGCCTCGAAAATGCATGTGCGGCAGCAAATTCACCAGGGTGGCATCCTGCTGGAGCGTCATCTTGGAGTTCACCTGCGTGTCCGGCGCCCCGGGAGGAATGGAAAACACCACGTTCGCGCTGTTGATGGTCAGCATGCGCTCGGCTGGCGGCGTCTTGGAAAATATCAGCCCAATCCTCGAAATGTCCGTCCCCGCGGCGCCGTTGGCGGTGTAATGCATCTGCAGCACCAGGTCCGATCCGGCCTTGATCAACTTGGCTCGGCCCGGCTTTATGACCTCCGGAACAGTTCCGGGCGCGTACGCCACCAAAAAATCGCCTGGAAAGGGAATACCGGGCAGCTTGGCCTCTGCCTCTTCCTGTTTCTTCTGATCTTCGGGGCTGAGCTCGGGATCTTTCGGAGCGTAAGGCACGCCCGGCTTGGCATCCTTCATCCACGGATTGCCGGGTTCGCGCACGAACGCGATGATGTGATGGACCAGCTTCGTATTCCCCGGCCGCGCCTCGGCCACCTGTACGTATTTGTCCTCGGTGAAACCGGTCGGGATCACGATGTACTGATAGTCGATGGTGCCCCTCGCCGGCACTTGATATTCGATGGGCATGGAGAGCACCACGTCCGGCTGTCCAATGCGCCATCCCTCCACCCACTCCAGAGGCTTTGGAGCGTCCTTGGAATCGCCCTCCGGCGCTCCCGCGTCCACCCAGGAAACCAGCGTATGAATGTCGGCTTCGGAGAGCGACCGGTCGTTCGAGAATTTGCCGACGTGCGGATCCGCGAACCAAGGCGGCATCTTCTTGCTGAGCACGGCCGTCTTGATGGCTTTAGCCCAGGGCCGAGTGCTTTGGTAGCTCAAAAACGAAGCCGGGGCCGTTTCGCCTGGCCGATGGCAAGTTTGGCAATTCTTCTGTAATACCGGCGACACATCTTTGTTGAAAGTGACGGGAGACGACACCGTTCCAGCTTTCGCGAGAGCAATTGACCCGAGAATGCACCAAAGGTATACCCGCATGAACTACCTCCAACTTAGCCTACACCGTATGATACGCGACCCTCTGAAATTCTGTTCCCCAAAAACTTCGGATTGCCGAACACAAACTATGTCAAATCGGTTATCATGGACGCTTATATTTCAGTCATACAGGGGCTAGCGTCATGGATTCATACGCCAGTGGCACATCTGGGTCACCAAACGCGAAGTATGAAGTCGAGCTGGATCTGGCTCGATTTCGCAAGAGGTCGGGCGTTTCGATCGAAGAGATCGTGCAGCGCACGAAAATCAGCTCGCGATTTTTGCAGGCCATTGAAGACGAGCAGTTCAATCAGTTGCCTGGCGGAATCTTCAGCACCAGCTACCTGCGGCAATACGCCGCGGCTATCGGGTATGACGAAGAGGCCCTGATCTCGTTTTACATCCAGAAGGTCAATCCCTCCGCCGCCTCCGCCAAACCGCCGCAACGGGAAGCGGGCAGCCGCAGACTGCTGGGTCGCTGGTTGGGCATTGCCGCGCAAGCGCCTCGGTAAGCGTTTCCTGCTTCCGCTTGCTGACGCGCGCGGCTCGGTACTGAGCCACGACCGTAAGGGAGTGGTTGCTAATAGTGAAATGACGACGAGATGACGTGGTTGGATGAATCCACCAGCGCCGTGGCCCCAAACGGGAATCGCCAGTCAGTCACTGTTACGTTATGCGCACCATCCGGATTGTCCGCGGCAGTGACCGACCACAGCTGGTACTGTGCGAACGGTAGAAACACCCGAAAAGGATGTGTTTGGCGTGCGGCATCCATAGCCGCGCTTGGCGCGGGCTTATAGACGATCGCGCCGGACGTGGGATCGAACTGCTGGAGCACGTTCACCTGAAAGCGCATCACAAACTCCGGCCGCTCCACCCAACCCTGCCACTCAAACGGACTGACGGCACCGGTGGGAAATGCCGCTACACGCGTGGGCGGGCCGTCACGATACAAGCGCGAGTTCAAGATTTCGATGGCGCGCTGGTGCGAGAGAAAACGTCCGAAGTCGTAGACCAGGAAAAACGACAGCGCGAAAATCGCCATGCCGCGGCCGGCGCCGGATTTCGCCCCGATTTCGGAGCTGACAAGTTTTCCAATCATCGGCGCGAGCCACCCCAATAGCAGCACCGCCCAAATAATCAGATCGAAGAGATTAATCAGATCCAAATGGGCAAACTGCGATGAAAACGGCAGGAACAGACGAATGCCGTAAGCATTGGTCCAATCCAGCAGTAGATGACTGGCGACTCCGACGCAGGCGATCGCCCACGCCGCCAGCCAACCTCGCATAGTCCGCCCGAACGCGCACGCCACCAACGCGGACAATAGCGCCATCACCGGTAACGCTGCGATGCAATGCGTAATGCCGCGATGGTGTTCGAAATAATACAGGGGGCCGCGCGCGATGGTCACAATATCGATGTCGGGGATGTTCGCCGACACAACCATCACCAGCGTGGCGCGAGGATAGAAACGATTCAGGCCGGCCTGGCTCAGCATCAAGCCGGTCAGCGAGTGGGTGAGGTTGTCCATGCGGCGGCGTCATTGACACTGGTGGGCACGCTGGCAGGTCTCCGCGCGCGAAAACCGGGAGGCACCAATAAAGTAAGTGCGTTGGGAACTATCTCGACACGCGCCGGCGCGACGCCCACATGCTCGCCGTCCACTTGCAAATGAATCGGTTGATCGTGCGCTACCGAGAAGACCGCTTGGCGCGTCCGCAGTATCGTGATCCCACGCATGCTTTGTTGCTGGTGAACAACTACCGCCAGCATGTACTTCAAGAATCCGAACGAGCTTTCGCCTTCGAATAGCACCATCTCGAACTCGTCGTCCAGAAGGGAGATAGTCGGCGCGATTTCCAGATCGCCGCCATAATTGCGGACCCGGCTAATCAATGCAAAGCTCGCGCGATGCTCGCGCCCGTTCGCTTCCACCGTGAATTCCGGAATGCAGTGCCCTACCTTTGAGAATCCGGCAATCCAATACGCAACTTTCCCCGTCGCTTCCTTTAGCCGCGGGTCTAAGTGGTAGACAATGTCGGCATCCAGTCCAGCGCCGGCCATCATGAGGAAAAACCGTGGCGTGGCCTGGGCTTCGCTTGATATGGTTCCCAGCGCGATGCGCTCCTGCACCGCATCCGGGAGAGACGCGGCGGCCCGTTCCATACTGTTGCCCAAGCCCAGTTCATTCGCCAGCACGTTGGCGGTGCCGGCGGGAAGAATGCCCAGCGGAACATCGGAATGCGCCATTCCGTTCACCGCTTCGTTGATGGTGCCGTCGCCGCCCGCGACTAAAATCAGTTCCGCTCCGCGATCCACTTCCTGGCGCGCAATCTCTCCCGCGTGCCCGGGGCCGGTGGTGGCGATGGAATCGAAAGTCAGCCCGCGCGCGCCCAGAACCTCGATGGCGCGCCGCAGCACATGGCTTCGCCGTCTGAGTCCGCCTGCGTAGGGATTGTAAATGAGAACGGTTCGGCGGTGAATAGTACCCTAATTATAGTAGATGCCCACCAAGAACGTAGAAGCAGAGCTGGAAGATCTGCGCGAGAAGCTGCATCATCACGAGCATTTGTATTACGTCCTGGACCAACCGGAGATCAGCGACGCCGAATACGATCGGATGATGCGCCGGCTGCAGGAGCTGGAAGCCGCGCACCCAGAGCTGGTAACGCCCGATTCGCCCACCCAGCGCGTCGGCGGCAAGGCTCGCGAGGGTTTCGTCAAAGTGCGGCACAGTTCAGCGATGCTCAGCCTGGACAACGCGCTGAACGAAGATGAAATGCGCGCCTTCGACCAGCGCGTTCGCGAATTGTTGAAGGGCGAGCCTTTCGAGTACGTCGCGGAGCTGAAGCTGGACGGGCTGTCGATGGCGGTTCACTATGAGCACGGAAAAATGGTCCGCGCCATCACGCGCGGCGACGGGCAGACGGGCGAGGACGTAACCGAGAACGCCCGTACCATACGCTCGCTGCCGCTGCGGGTGAAATCCAAACTGCCCAAGTTCGAAGTGCGCGGCGAAACCCTGCTGACGCGTCAGGCTTTCGAGCGGCTGAACGCCAGGCAGTTGCAAAATGATCTACCGCCCTTTGCGAACCCTCGCAACGCCGCCGCGGGATCGTTGCGCGCATTGGAGCCGGCGCTGACCGCGTCCCGGCAGTTGGAGTATTCCACCTATTTTCTGCTGGTGGATGGCAAGTTTCATTACGACAGCCATTGGGAATCTCTTGAAGAACTCTCGCGGATGGGCTTCAAGGTTAACTCGCACCGCAAGAAGTGCGCCGGTTTGGATGACGTGCTGGAGTTTTATAGAAGCTGGGAATCGAAGCGCGAGTCGCTCAACTATGAGATCGACGGCGTTGTCATCAAGGTAGATTCGATCCGCCAACAGGAGAAGCTGGGCTGGACCGCCAAGGCGCCGCGTTGGGCCATCGCGTTCAAGTTCCCCGCGCACCAAGAGCAGACCGTGGTCGATAACATCGAGGTGCAAGTGGGCCGGACCGGTACGCTCACGCCGGTTGCGCACTTGAAAGCCGTGAACATCGCCGGCGTCACCGTCACTCGCGCGACTTTGCACAACGAAGACGAAATCGCGCGGCTGGGCGTCGAAATCGGAGACACCGTGCTGGTGGAGCGCTCCGGCGACGTGATCCCGAAAGTGGTGCGCGTCGTCAAACAGGGCAAAGAACGGCGGCCGTTCAAAATGCCCAAGCACTGTCCGGTGTGCGGCGGCGAGATAGTGCGCGAAGAGGGCGAAGCCGCCAGCCGCTGCATCAACACCAACTGCCCGGCGCGCCTGAAGGAGTCCGTGCTGCACTTCGTCGCGCGCGGCGTCATGGATATCGACGGCATGGGCTACGCATTGGTGGATCAACTAGTCACGCGCGGGATCGTCAAGAGCGTCGCTGATATTTACGATCTGACGGTCGATCGGCTGCTGGAACTCGACCGCATGGGGACGAAATCAGCCGAGAAGGTGTTGCACAATATCGACCGGTCGCGTAAACAGCCGCTGCCGCGAGTGCTGAATGGCCTGGGTATTCCCTTCGTCGGAGAACGCACGGCGCAAATTCTCGCTGAAACTTTTGGCAGCCTGGACGCCATCGCCGCAGCGGATGAAGAAACACTGCAGGAGGCTGAGGAGGTGGGTCCCAAGGTTTCCGAGAGCATCCGCCAGTTTTTTCACGAGCGGAGGAATCGTGAGTTGGTGGAACGTCTGCGTCGAGCCGGTCTCACGTTCGAACACGAGATCAAGAAAAAGAAGACGGCAGGCCCGCTTACCGGCAAGGTCTTCGTGCTCACCGGAACACTTCCGAATCTGGCTCGCGAGGAAGCCAAGGCGCGCATCGAGGCGGCGGGCGGCAAAGTGACGGGATCGGTGAGTAAAAAGACCGACTATGTTGTCGCGGGCGCGGATCCGGGCTCGAAGCTGGATAAAGCCGGCTCGCTAGGGGTCCCCGTAATCGGCGAGCCCGAATTACTCACACTTTTACAATAGATCCTCACCAGCTTGCAGTAGAATCGCAAGGGGCCTACAGACACTGTCCAACTTCATCCAGACTCTGGTCTCGTGGGGCCCGATGGGCGTGTTGCTTCTCGGCCTGCTGGATTCTACCGGCATTCCCATGGTCGGTGGAGTAGATCTGTACATTGTCCTAGTGGCGATGGTGGATCGTTCGCAGGGCTACTTGGCCGCGGGGGCCGCGATTGCAGGCTCGCTGATCGGAAGCCTGATCCTGTTCCTGATCGCGCGCAAGGGCGGTGAAGAGTACCATCGCCGGCACACCTCCAGCGCACGCGGGGCCAAGCTACGGGCCTGGTTCCATGAGTATGGGCTCCTGACAGTGTTTGTGCCGGCATTCGTGCCGGTCATTCCATTGCCGCTCAAGATATTCATCGTCTCCGCTGGCGCATTGGAAGAAAGCCCCGTGACGTTCTCCATCGTTCTGCTGGCCGCGAGGATTCCACGTTATATCTTTCTGGCCTGGCTCGGCTCGCGCCTGGGCGCTGACACCATTCCTTATCTCCGCCAGCACATCTGGGGGCTCGTTTTCCTGGCCGCCGGTCTCTTTGTCGTACTTTATCTTGCGGTGCGAATTGTTCACAATTATCGAGTTAGTAAGTCCAGCGGGACTGCCCTACCGCGATAACGTAAAGCTGACTTCGATCGGCGCGATCACTTCCACCGGCTCTCCATTGAGCAGCGTCGGCTCATAGACCCACTGCTCCACTGCTTCCAGGGCGGCGCGCGCCAGCATGGGATGGCCACCGACTAGCTGCAGATTGCGAATGGTCCCGTCCTTCGCGATGATTCCGACCAGATGCACCACGCCCGAGATCCGAGCCGATCTGGCCAAAGGTGGGTACTCCGGAATCACTTTGCGGATGAGCTTGGCCATTTGAACTGTCCCGCCGACGCGAAGAGGCGCGGAAGGCGTTGTTGGATGACGCTCGGGCGGGTTCCCTGGAACAGGCGCGGGCATATTTGCAAGAAACTTCCCGACTTGGTTTGTGCTTTCACCGACCGGACTCACGCCGATGCTCGGCGGCAAGTCAGTAGCGATCACGCTGGAGGCAGTCTGCGCCGGCTGGCTTGCTCTGGGATCGAGACGGAAGACCGGGCGAGGAGCAACATTCAACGACGGTGTCGTGCTTGCGGTGGTCGACGCCCTCGCTGGCGCCATCTGAACTGGAGGAGGCGCCGTTACCGGCCTCACCGCGACGTTCTGCCAATGGAAGGCAGGCAAGTGATCGCTCGAGGCCAGCGAAATGAAGAGCGCCAGGCTTACGATCAGCAGCTCCGCGCTGAACGAAGCCACGAAGTTCCACGGCCGGTTCGCTTCGTGATTGAGAAGTATGGATTGTTCAAACACGTCTCTATAGACACCGAACCTTTCCGCTAGTTTCCGTGCGGGCGCCGTGCCGACTGGTCGGCCACAGACGGTATTTCGGCAACCGCATTTCCGGGGTAGACCGTAAGTGGATGAAACACTTGTGGCAACTGGATGGTCCACTGCCTGCCTCTAGGCTAGGCAAGGCCGCGATGCTGCGAATTACATTTGAAGACAACCGCGAAGCAGTCACCTTCCGGGTAGAAGGGCGCTTGGTTGGCGCATGGGCCGGAGAGTTGGAGCGATGCTGGGATAGCGCGGCGCCGGTTCGTCGCAAGAGGGCAGCCATCATAGATCTGACCAGGACCCTGTTCATCGACCAGGAGGGCCGGCGAGTCTTGACGAAGCTGTCCGGCGAAGGCGCTCGTTTTCGCACCGCGAGCCCGATGATGGAGTCGATCGTGTCGGAAATCACTATGGGATCGAAACAGAATCCTCAGGTACGGGTAGTGAATCTAAACCAGGCAGTGACCCAGGCGAAGTGAGGAGCGAAGAGAGAATGGAAGCGAAGACCGTGGATCAAGAACAAGAGCGCGGGCAAGAGTTGCCAAAAACCAGGCCGGAAGCTCGTCCGGCTGAAGCGCGAGTGCAGCCGCCGCCTCCTAAAAACTCGTCTAGAAAGTTCATCATCCTGACCGTATTTCTGGTGCTAGCCGGTATCGGCTTGTACCTGTGGTTGCACTCGCGAAATCGCGTCTCCACCGACGACGCGCAAGTGGACGGGCACATCATTCCGGTCTCATCAAAAATTTACGGCAAGATCGGCGCGGTGCTGATCGATGACAACCAGCAAGTAAAGAAGGGCCAGGTGCTGGTGCGCATCGATCCCCAGGATTATCAAGTGAAGGTGGACCAGGAGCGGGCCGCGCTTGCGGTCGCCCAAAGCCAGTCGCAAGGCGCCAATGCAGGCGTGCCGCTCTCGCGCGAGACCACCACCAGCGATGTGTCCAGCGCGGAGGCACAATTGAGCGCCGCGCAAGCGGATTACGACCGGGCCCGCGTAGATTTCGAGCGAGCTTCCACAGCCGATATCGCCTTGGCGAATTCCAATGTGCAGTCGGCCCAAGCCACCGCCGATCGCGCGGCCGCGGACTTGGCCCGCATGAAGACCCTGGTGGACAAGGAAGAAATCTCGCGCCTGGAGTATGACTCGTATGTCTCAGCTGCCAGCGTGGCCAGCAGCCAGTTGCAAGGCGCCAAGGATAAACTGGCCGCCGCCAATCAAGATGCCGAAACCAAGAAGGCGGCCGTGCTAACCGCTCAAGCTCACATCGCACAAGCGCGCGCGGGCATCGCGCAAGCCACGGCGGGCCAGAAACAGGTGAACGTACGGGTCGCGGATGCTTCGTCCGCGGCGGCGAACATCGGCGCGGCGCGAGCTAACGTGGAAGCCGCCGAGCTCAACTTGAGCTACACCACCATCGTTGCGCCAATGGACGGCGTGGTAACTCACAAGTCCGTCGAAGTGGGACAAATCGTGCAACCAGGCCAGGGGCTGCTGATGCTGGTTCCACTGCAGGATGTGTGGGTCACCGCCAATTTCAAGGAGACCCAGTTGGCCGACGTTCGAAACGGCCAAAGGGCGGAAGTGAAGGCCGATTTGAGTGGTAAGACTTATCCCGGACACGTCGATTCCCTGGCCGCTGCCACGGGTACGCGCATGAGCCTGCTGCCGCCGGAAAACGCCACTGGCAACTACGTCAAAGTGGTCCAAAGAATTCCGGTGAAGATCGTGCTCGATCCCATTCCTGGCGGCAATCAAGTGCTGCGTCCGGGAATGAATATCGACGCGACCATTTTCACCAAGTAGTTCCCGCTGGGAATCGCTGCTGGGAATAGCTACTGGGAATAGCTAATGACCAACGCTCTACAAACCGAAGTAGTGGAACTGCGCACTCCGGCGGGGCCTCCCGCGCGTCCGCCGGTCACGCTCCCAATCAACCCCTGGGTGATCGCCGGGACGGTGATGCTGGCCACCTTCATGGAAGTGCTGGACACCAGCGTGGCCAACGTCGCGCTGCCGCACATCGCGGGCAGCCTTTCTTCCAGCGTCGACGAAGCCACCTGGGTGCTCACCGCGTACCTGGTGGCCAATGCGATTGTGCTGCCGCTCAGCGGATGGCTTTCCACGTTATTCGGCCGCAAGCGTTTCTACATGGGATGCGTGATGCTGTTCACCGCCAGCTCGGCCATGTGCGGCCTGGCGCCGAGCCTGCCCATCCTGATTCTGTGCCGCGTACTGCAAGGCTTGGGCGGTGGAGCGCTGCAGCCCGTTTCGCAAGCCATCTTGCGCGAAACTTTCCCGCGCGAAAAACAAGGCATCGCCATGGCGGTATACGGAATGGGCGTGGTGTTCGCGCCGGTGGTGGGCCCCACGCTCGGCGGATGGATCACCGACAACTATACCTGGCGCTGGATTTTCCTGATCAACGTTCCGGTCGGCGTTTGTTCCTTGCTGCTGACTTCGCTGCTGATCTTCGATCCGCCCTACCTGCTTCGCAAAATGCTGCGGGACGGTTTGAAGATCGATTACGTCGGCCTGGGGCTGCTCGCTACCGGCCTGGGCGCACTCGAAATCATGCTGGACGACGGCCAAAAAAACGATTGGTTCTCGTCAAACGGGATTGTCGCCGCCGCTATCGTCGCGGCCATTGGATTGATCGGCGTAGTGGTGTGGGAGTTGAGGCAAAAGGAACCAGTGGTCGACTTTCGTCTGCTGAAGGACCGCACCTTCGCCATTTCCACCGCCAGCATGTTCGTGCTCGGCTTCGTGCTCTATGGAAGCACCATGGCGCTGCCGCTATTTCTGCAAACGCTGCTGGGCTACACGGCTATGCAAAGCGGCCTGGCGCTGTCACCGGGCGGGCTCATGATTATGGTGATGATGCCCATCGTCGGTCTTCTGCTCTCCAAGATCCAGGCGCGCTGGCTGATCATGGTTGGCTTGATCGTGTCCTCGCTGGGCCTGTTCGAGATGTCGCACTTCGACACGCAAATCAATTTCGGACACGCCGTGAGTGCGCGTGTGCTGCAGAGCCTGGGTCTGGCGTTCCTGTTCGTGCCCATCAACACGGTGGCGTTTTCGTTCATCGCTCGGGAGAAGACCGGCTACGCTACAGGCTTAATCAACCTGGCGCGCAACATGGGCGGCAGCAGCGGCATCGCGATTTGCACTACATTAATAGCCCGGCGCGAACAATTCCACCAACAGCGAATGATCGAGAAACTCTCGTCGCTCAACCCCTCCTATCTGTCGTCGCTCGCGGGCATTAAGCAAATGCTGATCGCCAAAGGCGCCGATCCCGCGCAGGCCGCCGCGCAAGCACAGGGAATGCTTTACAACAACCTGCAGCAGCAAGCCGCGATGCTCTCGTTTAACGAAGTTTTCTGGGTGTTGGGCGTATTGTTTCTAGCCGTGATCCCGCTGATGTTCCTGATGAGGAAAAACGGGCCGGTGAAGGGCGCGGTCGCGATTGATCACTGATGGGGAGGAATACAGAATTCAAGGAATCCAGAATCCCGATCGGAAGAATCCAGAAGCTCCATTCTGAATTCTGACTTCTGAATTCTTACTTCTACTTTATCTTCTCGTCTTTTTCCACTTTGCCGTCGCGGATGTGAATCACGCGGTGCGCGTGCATGGCAATGTCAGCCTCGTGGGTCACCAGCACAATGGTGTTGCCCTGCTGCCATAACCGATTGAACAGCGTCATGATCTCACTGCCGGTGGTGCTGTCCAGAGCGCCGGTGGGCTCGTCCGCCAGCAGGATGGACGGGTTGTTCACCAAGGCACGCGCCACGGCGACGCGCTGTCTTTGGCCGCCGGAAAGCTCATTCGGCCGGTGATACATGCGCGCTTCCAGATCCACCGCGCGCAGGGCGGCCTTGGCACGCTCGGTCCGCTCGGCCTTGGGAACTCCTGCGTAAATCAGCGGCAGCTCCACGTTGTGCAACCCCGAAGCGCGCGCCAGCAGATTGAAGGTCTGGAACACGAATCCGATTTCCTTGTTGCGGATGTGCGCCAGCTCGTCGTCCTGCATGTCGCTCACTAAGTTGCCATTGAGATAGTACAGGCCGCGGGTGGGCGAATCCAGACAACCAATCAGATTCATCAGGGTCGATTTTCCCGACCCCGAGGGACCCATGATGGCCACATACTCGCCGCGTCGGATCTCAACGTCCACGCCCGACACCGCGTGGATTTCCTGATCGCCCATCACGTACGTCTTCCACAGATCGTAGGTGCGGATAACGATTCCGTCGCGTTTTAAATTTTCGCCGCGACCGACCAGGTCCTGTGTTGCCGTCGCCATGCGCTAGCTTTCGGACGTCGTCGCGGTAAACACTCTGTTATTGATTTTGACTTTGGCGGAATTGCGCAACGTCCGGATTACCTTGTACGTCCCGGTGATGATTTGATCTCCGTCCTTCAATCCGCTCACTACTTCGATGTCGGTGGGGCCGGTGATTCCGGTCTTAACCTGCACGAACTCGGCTTTTCCGTCGCGGATGGTGAAGACGCCCTGCAGCTCTTCCTTTTTCGCTTTTTCAACGGCTGGATCCACATTGGATGCGGCCTCGACTGCGTCCGGCTTCTTGGGGTCGAGATCGCCGCGCTCCCGCACCGTTAAAGCTTGAATCGGAATTGTAAGGACGCGCGGTTTGGTCGCGGTCACGATTTTGCCGGTACACGACAAACCCGGCCGTATGTCGTCTGGCGGATCGTCCAGCGCAATCACCACCTTGAAATCCTTGGCCTCCTGATCCGACGTGTTGCTCTGGGATGCCGCAACGCCGCTGGATCGCAGGATCGCGGTGTTGCCTATCTCCGTCACATGGCCGTGAAACGTACGGTTCGGTATGGCATCGATGGTCACCTCGGACCGCTGACCCACCCCCACGTTCACGATGTCGGTCTCGTCCACTTTCACTTCGGCCGTGATCACCGACATGTCAGCGATCGTCATGATCGTGCTGGCCGCCGAATTCTGCACGCCCGGCACCACCGTTTCACCGGTCCGCACCGGAAGATTGGTCACGATGCCGTCCAGCGGCGCCGTGACGTCGTATTTCTCCAGGATGTCCGCGAAGCGATTCAAGTTGGCTTGCTGTTGCGCGGTGTGTTTCTGCGCCGAGGTCAGTTGTTGGCGAGCCTGCGCTTCCTGCGCCCTGGCCTGCGAAAGCCGCGCTTCAGCTTCTCCAATGGCCGCGACGGCCGTATCGTACTCGGCCCTCTTCTGATCGTAATCCTGCTTGGCGAGCAGCTTTCCCTGGTACAGCTCGGTGGCCCGGTCAAAATTCGACTTGGTGCGAGCCAATTCGGCTTTGTTCTTATCGAGCGTTGCTTGCGCTGTAGTGACGCCGTCGGCTTGCGATTTCAATCCCGCCTCGGCTGCCGCGGAATCCGCCAGCGAGGTATCGATAGACGCTTTTTGCGCCACCACATCCGCATTGGCTTGGACAGATTCCATGCGAGCGACGACTTGGCCCTTGTGGACGTGGTCGCCTTCCTTCACCAGAATCTCGGTGATGGGCGCCGGACCGATGGTGTTCGCGCCCAGGTTGATGTAGTTCTTGGGCTTGATCTCGCCCGATGCGGTGACCGAAGCCACCAGATCCTGGCGGGATACCCGGCTGGTCTGCACATCGACAATGCCGCGCTGATTGTATTTAATGCTGGCGACGACACCACCGCTCACCAGTACGATGAGGCCGATGGTCAAGAGAATCTTTGAGTTTGCCTTCACGTGGGACAAGTCTCCCCAGCAGGTATAAACGTAACAATCGAAGGATTTGTTCGATTTAGTTTTATCGTAACATGCGGAGCTTCTAAGGGTAATAGGCCGATGCTCGGGCTGGCAGGCCTCTAGCGGCCCGGGAAAACTAGCTCAGAGCCGCGTAGAGTGCCTGTTTCCAGCGCGCCGCGTCGATGGCCCAATAGACTTTCGCCTGTGAACCTCGCTCCAGCAGTTCGCCCCACGTCGCGCGATTCCGCTCGTTGGCCGCGACGCCCAGGCGATCCACCACCGTCATGCCGCGCGTGAGGTCTGTGGCTGTTTCGATGTCCACATAGTGCCGGCTCGATTCAGAACCGATCGAGGGATCCAGCGCGAGGGACATAGCCACTGGATCGGGCAGCGAAATGCCGTCTTCGCCGGTCTGCACACGGTATGCTTCTCGGGCAATGCTATTGCACTCCACGGCGAAGTTGGCCAGTTCCGAGCCCAGCTTGCCGATGTGCTCGATATCCGCCGGCGCCAGGACCGCCGGGCCGCGGCATAATTGCCAGCCGACCAGCTCAATCGGCAATCCACTGCGGAACACAATGCGAGCGGCGTCGGGATCAACCCAAATGTTGTATTCGGCGGCCGGGGTGACGTTCCCCTCGCAACACGGCGCGCCTCCCATGATCACGCAGCGCCCGATATTGCTGACCAAATCCGGAGCCTGAGCCAATGCGAGCGCGATATTCGTGAGAGGGCCGAGCGTGACCAGCAGCAGCCCTGGGTTGCTTCGGACTGTGGCAATGATGGCTTCGACAGCGTGCTGCTTCTCCGCAGAGCGCCGTGGCGGCGGATAGCCGTGATCTCCTAATCCGTCGTTGCCGTGGAACCACTCAGCGGTAACCAGGGGGCGGGTGAGGGGCTTCTCGGCCCCCTGGTAGACGGGTGTGCCGGCGCCGCAAAGTTCGGCGGTGTAGAGGGCGTTCCTAGTGGCCTGTTGGACTGGGACATTGCCCGCCACCGTCGTGATGGCAATCACGCGCGCACTTTTGGAACGCAACGCCATAATCAACGCCACGGCGTCGTCGGATGCGGTATCGGTGTCGATTAGAATCTCGTCTGGCACGCCTCACAGAATACCAAGCGTCCGCGATAGATGATCTCCTATTTCCAAATTGTGGAATTCACTGAAATCGTGGGCGTACAACTCCAGCAGGTTTGCGAGAATCGACGCCTGGCCAGGCGCGGCGGAGACTACTTCGAGCTGCGGGGACGCCATCTCAAGCTTTGGGATGCGCCTTGTCATACACCGCCATCAAATCCGCTACCGATACCTGCGTGTACTTCTGCGTGGTCGACAGCCGGGCGTGTCCCAGCAATTCCTGGATGGCGCGCAGGTCGGCGCCGTCGCTCAGCAGATGCGTGGCATACGCGTGGCGCAGGCTGTGCGGATGAATGGACGAATCGTTCGGCGCGACATTCTTCGCATAAAACTTCACGATGCCGCGCGCGCCGCGGTCCGTCAGCCGTTCTCCGCGATGGTTCAGGAAGACCGCACGCTCGCCGCTGCTCGCCGGCTTTCTGATCGCCAGATAGCGGTCCAGCGCATCCGACGCTTTGCCGGCATACGGAACCTGCCGCTCCTTCTTGCCCTTGCCGCGCACACGAATCCAGCGCTCGCTGAAATCGAAATCCTCCAGATTCAACCCGGCCAGTTCGCTGATGCGCAGCCCGCAACCATACAATAACTCGAAGATCGCCAGGTCGCGCGCCGGATGCGGCCGCTCCAATTTATCCGCTGCCGTTAGAATGCCATCCACCAGCACGTTGGTCTGCTCGGCCGTCATCACCACCGGGAGCGATTTCGGAGCCTTGGGGGTGCGCACCATTCGCGCGACATTCTTCTCCACAACGCCCTCGCGCAGCAGAAACTTGAACAGCGAACGCACGGCCGCCAGTTTCCGGCGCATGCTGACGGCAGTCAGCTTTTGCTCGTACAAATGCCCCAGCCATTCGCGGATCGCCAGCGCGTCGATGTCCGCCAGGGCCGGTTTTCGCTTGGAAAGCGTAAAATAATCCACCAACTGCTTCAGATCCGACGCATAGTTTCGCAGCGTGTGCTCGGACGCGTTCTGGCGGCGCAGTTCGTCCAGAAAGCGCTCGATCTCGCTAGCGAACTCAGGCATAAACAGACAAATACTGATCCAGCTTCTCGATGGCGCGGCGGCAGATCTCCGCGTGGCGCGCCTTCTTGTCGTGGCGAAACCGCAGACGCGTCGGCTCGTCCAGCGCGGGCAACAAATCGAAGGTGATGTTAGCGGGTTGATAATCGCGCGCATCGGCGCCCGACACATAGGCGCACAGCGATCCGATAGCCGTCTCGCGTGGAAATGCCCGGACCTCGGCGCTGGCCGCCAACTCCGCGGCGTGACGCCCGGCCACCAGTCCGGTCGCGATCGATTCCACGTACCCTTCCACGCCCGAGATCTGTCCGGCGAAAAATACGCGTGGATGCATCCGCAGTTGAAGCGTCGGCGTCAGCAGCGCGGGCGCATTGATATAGGTGTTGCGATGAATCTGCCCATAGCGGAGAAATTCGGCGCGCTCCAATCCGGGAATCATGCGAAATACCCGCGCCTGCTCCGGAAAACGCATGTGATTTTGGAAGCCGACCAGGTTGTAGCTCGCGGCGCGCAGGTTTTCCTGCCGCAATTGCACCACCGCGTAGGGCCGCCGGCCGGTGCGCGGATCCTCCAGCCCCATCGGCTTCATCGGACCGAACCGCAATGTCTCGCGCCCACGCCGGGCTAATTCTTCGATGGGCAGGCAAGCTTCGAAAAATCGGGCATTCTTTTCCGGGCGGGCTCCTGGAATACGGTCTTCGGGAATATGCGCCGGCACAGCCTCGGCCGCGAGGACTGCATCGACAAATCGCTCATATTGCTCGCGATCCAGCGGGCAATTCAAATAATCGTCCGTGCCGTCCAACGACTTGCCATACCGCGAAGCTCGGAACGCGATGGCAAGATCGATCGACTCGGCCTCCACGATGGGGCTGATCGAGTCGTAAAAAAACAACCGCTCGGCACCGGTGAGACGTCCGATTTCTTCGGCAAGGGCGTCACTGGTGAGCGGTCCCGTGGCGACAATCGTGATGGCGTCGGGCGAGATCGACGTCGCTTCCGCACGTCTCAATTCGATGCGCGGGTGTCCTTCGATAGCGCGCGACACCTCTCGCGCAAACAATTCGCGGTCCACGGTCAGCGCCTGGCCACCCGGAACGCGAGCCTCCCGCGCGGCACGCAACAGCAGCGAGTCAAGCTTCCGAAGCTCCTCTTTTAGTAGCCAGGGCGCCGAGTTCTCGCCTTCGCTCTTCAGCGAGTTGCTGCAAACCAGTTCCGCAAGCTGGTCCGTTTTGTGCGCCGGCGTGGGCCGTTGCGGCCGCATTTCGAACAGCACGCAATCGAAGCCCGCCGTTGCGATCTGCCACGCGGCTTCCGAACCCGCCAACCCGCCGCCTAGAATGTGAATCGGATGCACTAGGTCCAGGATACAGCCTGGCGCTAAACTAGGAACTCGGAATCGCCGTGACCTGCCGCACTTGCGCGAAAGACATCCCGGACTCCAGCCGCTTCTGCCTGTCCTGCGGTGCAGTGCTCGATGGCGTACCGCTGGTCACGCAAACCGTGGCAGCACCCGCGTCCACGCCAACTCCAGCCCGGACTCCGTCGCACCTCTCTTCTTCCTCCGGTTCTCTGCCCGAAGGCCGCTTCCTGCCCGGCGCTCTGCTCGCCGGCCGCTATCGCATTGTCGCGCTGCTCGGCCGCGGCGGCATGGGCGAAGTTTATCGCGCGCACGACCTCACACTCGGCCAGGAAGTCGCGCTCAAGTTCCTGCCCGAAGTGGCGGCGCGCAATCCGGCCGCGCTCGCGCGCTTCTACAATGAAGTTCGCATCGCGCGCCAAGTCTCGCACGCCAATGTTTGCCGCGTTTACGATCTGGGCGAAGTGGAAGGCCAGCCGTATCTATCGATGGAATACGTGGACGGCGAAGATCTCGGCTCGCTCCTGCGCCGCATTGGCCGCCTGCCCTCCGACAAAGCAGTCGAAATCGCGCGCCAGTTGTGCGCCGGCCTCGCCGCCGCGCACGCCAAGGGCGTCCTGCATCGCGACCTGAAGCCCGCCAACGTCATGCTGAATGGCCGCGGCCAAGTGGTGGTCACCGATTTCGGTCTCGCCGCGCTGGCCGACGAAATCCCCGGCGAAGAAATCCGCAACGGCACTCCCGCCTACATGGCGCCCGAGCAACTGGCCGGGCGGGAAGTCACCGTGCAGAGCGATATCTATGCGCTTGGCTTGGTGCTCTACGAAATCTTCACCGGCAAGCGCGCGTTCGAAGCATCCACGCTGGCCGAGCTGGTGCGCCTGCACAGCGAGACCACTCCCGCCAGCCCGTCCACGCTGGTGAAGGAACTCGATCCCGCCGTCGAGAGCGCCATTCTGCGCTGCCTGGATCCCGAACCTTCGAAACGTCCAGCTTCCGCTCTGGCAGTGGCAGCCAGTCTCCCAGGCGGCGACCCGTTAGCCGCCGCTCTCGCCGCTGGTGAAACACCTTCGCCCCAAATGGTGGCGGCATCGGGTGAAACCGCGGCCCTATCGTGGAAGATCGCAGTTCCAACCCTGGCTGTCGCGCTGGTGGGCCTAGCCGCCTTTGTGTTCCTGGCCGCGAGTTCCAGCATGATTGAAAAGGAGCAGCTCACCAAGCCCCCAGAGGTCCTCGCCGACAAGGCGCGCGAGCTGATCCAGAGCCTGGGCTACACCACGCCGCCAGGCGACTCCGCCTACGCGTTCGCCGACAACCAGAGTTTTCTCAATGCAGTGGAAAAATCCGACAAACCGTACCCGCAATGGGACGACATAGCGCGCAGCCGTCCTTCCCCGTTGAAGTTCTGGTATCGCCAGAGCCCGGAGCCGATGCTGCCTCGTGGCCTAACGAATGACTTGCTGATTCCGGGGAGCATCGATGAGGACGATCCCCCGCAGACCATGTCCGGTATGATTGATGTACGGCTGGATCCCCAAGGTCGGCTCGTTTACTTTGACGAGATCCCGCCGGAAAAAGAAGATCCGAGCGGCCAGAATTTTCCGACGCCCAACTGGACCACTCTGTTCGCCGCCGCCGGCCTCGACACTTCCAAATTCAAACCGGCCGTGCCGATTTGGACGTCGCTGGCAGCTTCCGACCTGCGCCAGGCCTGGACCGGCGAGTGGCCTGGGTACAAAGCCCGGCCATTGCGCGTCGAAGCCGCGGCGTGGCACGGACGTCCAGTCTTCTTCTCGCTTTATGGACCGTGGACTCGTGCGGGCCGCATGCCTTCCAACGAATCAGGCAGCGCCAGCCAGGTGGCCAACGAAATTATGGTGGCGCTTATACTTTTCGTGCCGGCGGTCGCGGCCGCGTTCCTAGCGCGTTTCAACTTCGCCCGCGGCAAGGGTGATCGTAGGGGCGCGATGCTTCTGGCCATCGTAATGTTTAGCTTGCACATGGCGCTTTGGGCGTTCCAGGCTCACTTTTCCTCGGCCGGGAATTTCGTCTATCTCCTGGTACTGGCCATCGGCACCGCGCTGTTTTGGGGCGGCGCGGTCTGGGTACTGTATCTGGCGCTCGAGCCCTACGTTCGCCGGTATTGGCCGCAGGCCCTCATCTCGTGGACTCGCGTATTCGCCGGACGCTGGCGCGATCCGTTAGTGGGCCGCGATGTACTTTATGGCGCGGTCCTAGGTATCCTCTTTTGCGATATCTTTGTGTTCGGCTATCACCTGGCAGCCCGGCTGGGCGCGCCTCCGGCAACCCTGGACACCAGCTATTTGGGAAGCACGCGCATCGCCTTAGGCACTTGGCTGGAACATGTTCCAGGCTCCATCAGCAGCACGTTGCTTTTGTTCCTGATTCTGTTCCTGTTCCGCGTCTTGCTGCGGAAATCCTGGCTCGCCGCCCTCGGCTTTATCCTGCTGTTCACCGCCCTGAAGTCGGTTTCGGCCGACTATCCAGCGGTGTCATGGCCTATCGAAGCGATCCTCTACACCGCGCTCGCCTTCGGAGCCTTGCGCTTTGGATTAGTCGCGCTTACGGTCGCACTCTACATCGCCGATTTGGCGCTGAACATCCCGGTCACGCTGAACCCATCGGCTTGGTATTTTACCGGCGCGACCCTGGCTCTTGCGACCATTGCCGCCCTCGCCGTCTGGGGCTTCTACACCGCGCTGGCCGGCCAGGTGCCGTGGAAGACCGAATCGTAAACGGCGCTAATAGCTTCGAAACAGGAGGTCTTCAAGCGCCATCCGCCGCACCTGCCACGATTCGAGCTCCTGGTCCTGAACATGCAGCCTGCACTCGCCCGCATCGTTGAAGGTCAGGGTCACCTCAAACATCGGTTTGCCAGCATCGTCTTTCACGACAATCGCGTGTTCGGCGAGACTGAATATCACCGACTTGCGAAAATCCCCGGCCTCGAGAGCAACCGTGAAGCCGTCACCACTATCAGCCACCGAAAACTGATAGGGAGCGTTATTGGGGCGCAGGCCGTTGCGAGTCTTTACGTCCTCTTCAACTTGCAGTCTGAGGTCCTTGAATACGTTCGGAAAAGAACATTGGGAACGTTGAGTTACCCAGTTGAACTTCGGCGCGTCGCTCACACTTTCATACTACAGAAGCCAGAAGCCAGGAGTCAGAATTCAGAAGTCAGAATCCAGAATCCGAAGTTAGAATGCGGTCGATCGGCCATTCTGAATTCTTGAATTCTGAATTCTTCCCCTCATCAAGTTCTCCGCACGCTTATTCCGCCGCCCGACGTATGCAGATAAAGGAGCGGCCCTCCGCCATTCAGGGGCGCGTGAAGCTCACGCCGATGCCGGTCGCCGCCAGGCGGCACTGGAAAGTCCGTCCAAACCGTTCCACCGCTGGTGGAGGCGTCCAGATCCATGCGAACGTCCCTGCCCAAGCTGACGTCGATACTTCCGCCGGAAGTATTTAATCGGCACTCCTGCTTCGGCTGCCCCACCAGCGACGCTGTCACGCCGCCTCCGGAAGTGAAAGCGTCAATCGCGCCTGTGGCCTCACGCACCTCAATGCTCCCGCCCGAGGTACGCGCCCTCACGCGACCGGATGCCCGGTCAATCGAAATCCCGCCGCCGCTGGTGGACGCGTCCACGTCCCCCGCGACTTCCTTGATGCGGATGGATCCGCCGGAAGTGCGTACGATGGCGCTGCCCTTGCCCCCATCCAGCGTAATGCTCCCACCCGAGGTCCGGCCATTTACCGAGCCGTCGATGTCGTCGAAGTTCAGCGAACCGCCCGAAGTGCGCGCGTTCACTTCGCCCTTCAGATCGGTCACTGAAATCGCGCCCCCGGAAGTCTCAACTTCGGCGTCGAACTTATGCGGCACAGTGATGCGATACTCCACCTCGCGCAGCCAACTTGAATACTCCAGGCACTGCCCGTTGCGGCAGATCATGTGACCGCCGCCGACTATAAAGCTGTTGAACATCCATAGCAGCGATTGCGGCTTCCAACCGTTCTGGAATGTGCCGCTCACATGAATCTCGGAGCCTTCCTGCGCCACTTCCAGCTTGAAATCGCGCAGCATCCGGTCAAACTCGCCGCGCGAGGGCGGAAACCCGCGGAAGTGAACCTCCGCCTCGACTGTCTTTCCGTCGCCGGGCTGGACCCGGATGGTGCCGAATTCAGCGCGCAAGGTCAAACGGGTGGCCGAGGAAACCGGCACCGACTTACGAACGCGGTCCTCGGTGTCAACGGCATGCAGAAACGATGCGCAGGCGAGCGCGGCGGTGAGCAAACGGAGCACGGGTGTGACCTCCTAATAACATGAATTACGTTTGTGGCGGCATTTCGTTCGCAAAATTCTGGTGTCCCTCGTATTCCTTGTCTTCCTTAGTATTCCTCATCTTCCCCGCCTTGCGTCCCCGCCCGCCTGGGCTATAATCAACCGATGGACCGCCACTTGCTAAACGGTCCACTTCACATGCGCGGTCTTTTTCTATCTACACTCCTGCTCGCCTCGGTGGCCTTCGGCGAAGGCCCTGTGTCCCCTACGGAATCCAGTTCTCCGACGGTCAAATTGGTGAAAGTCGCCGGCACCTCCACACCTGTGGAATTGAAGACACAGGTGGGCCAGCCTTTCGACGTCGGCACCGTCCAAGGCGATGTTCGCCGCATGTGGTCCACCGGACGCTTCGATGACATTCGCGTGGAGACCAAGGCCCAGGACGGCGGCACCGCGGTCTACTTCAACGTGGTGGAAATGCCGCAATATGTGCTCCACACAGTGAAGGTTGAACCCTCCACGTTTGGGCTGCAGATGAACCTTCCCGAAGGCACCCCGATCACCCAGTTGCGCGCCCATCAGATCGCCAATCAAGCCCAGGAGTCGCTCCGTACCGACGGTTTCCGCAACGCCACCGTGGACTACGATATCGTGCCGTTCCTGGGCCGGAAAGTGGATCTGCATCTGAACATCGATGCCGGCGAGCGCATACGCGTCAAGCAAGTGGAATTCACTGGCGATACCGAGTTCGATCCCAAGGAGCTGCGCGGCACCCTCCACTCGCTCAAGATCAAGCGCGTCACGCCGCCCATCCCCGGTGTGTGGGATGGTTGGCATCTCTACCCCGGCTATAGCCCTGAAAGCGTGCAAGGCGACCTGGCACTGCTGCGCTCATACTACATGTCCAGGGGCTATTTCGACGCCACCGTCAAAGCGGATAACATCGAGATCGATCACAAAGCCGCGCATGTCAAGATTCAAGTGCAGGCCGGGCAGCTTTATCATGTGCGAACCTGGCAGGTCTCCGGCAATGGAGTTCCCACCAAGGTGGTGCACCCTGTCAACGGTCTGATGCGTTCGCAGAATTACTGTTCCACGTTGTTCGTCGCGCGGCGCCAGGCCGAGCGCGAGGGCATTCTGGATTTCACCGTCAACATGCAGGTCCAGCCCACCGCGGATAGCATTCCTGACGCTCCGGAAGCCGATCTGGCCACCACCATCCAGCGCGGCAGTCCCGTATCATGTGGGACGGATCGAATTCAACGGCAATCGCCACTTCGCCGAAGCCACCGTGCGAGGCAATTTCCTGCTCGACGAAGGCGACTTGCTCGACGAACATGTGCTGCGCAAGAGCATGGCGCGCCTGAACGAGGCCAACCTGTTCCAGCCCATCAACGAGCACAATACCATCCTTCACACCGATCCAAACACCCACATCGCCGACATCGATATCCGGCTGTTGGAGCGCAAGCGAGGCGCCTGGAACCTTTCAGGTCCCGTGGGGCCGGCCAGTGTCGCGGGTCCGCTGGAAGGCTCCGTCCATACCCGGCTGCCGGCGTGGGGACGAGGCATGTTGGAGGCCTCCACCTACACGGTCTCCCTCACCATGTTTGCGTTCGTCCATCCCCTGATCCCAGGCATTGGACTGCCGAAGATTCCGTTCCTGCCCATCGCGGCCCTTAGCCGGCCATATACGCCGGGCGAAGGATGGAAATCGGGTTTCATGATCGCGCCGCAACTGGGCTGGGAATATATCGTGGCGGGTTATGGATTGACGCAGCTACGACATCGATTGACGCCGGTGCTGACAGGCGACCGTGGTCTGGAGCCGGAACTCGCCGTCACCGTGGAAACCCCCGCCAGCCAAACCACCATGTTCTGCCAACCGCCCGCCCCGCGGCTTTATCCGGTGCGGAATGCCCTCGCCATGGCCCTGGGGTTTGCGGCTTCGATGTCGGGACTCTAACGGCGTATAAGAAAGAAGCAGCTAACGCCGGTTCATCAGCCATAAAATCAGCGACAGCACCGCGCTGATCAGCAGGCACGTCACCAGCGGAAAATAGAATACTGAGTGCTTGCCCCGGATCACGATATCGCCGGGCAGGCGTCCGAGTCGAATCGGCAGGCGTTCGCCGAGCATAACGATCACGCCGGCGGCCGCCACCAGCAGGCCCAGCACAATCAGGATGCGCCCCAAGCTCATTCCGCCTTTATTCTACTCGCGCCGCCTCCCCAGGATCTCGTAAACCGGCTTATTGTCCGCAAACACCCGCCATTCCAGGACGCAGCCGCCGCGGATCACCGCCTTCCAAGCCGCCGGGATCCGCCATTTCTCGCCGTCGATGGTCCCGCCGGCCTCGCCGGCAGCCAGCAGCGTGTCGCCTTCGGCCATCAAATGGTTCACGCGTATCCAGTAGTCGGGACACATTGCGAAATAGCCCCGCCAGCCAGCCTCCATCGAGCTTGCGCCCTCCACCCGATTGCCCAGCGAATCCACGAAGACATGCTCCTTCGCCATCAGCGTCGCCATGGCTGCTACGTCGTGGCCATTTATGGCAGTTACCCACTGCTCGAAAATCTCACCCGACATCATTCCTCCCATCCGTACCAGCAACCAATAACCAACAACCTGCCGCGGGTTGACAGCCCCCGCACCCGTCCGTTACGCTCAAGTCCGGAGCCTCACTCGGTCGCGCACCTCCGGCCCCACATGCTCACCACTGATATTTTGTCCTGGAAACAGCTCTCGCGGCAGAAGAAGAAGCCTGTCCACCTGATCCTGTTCATCACCGACCATTGCAACGCCAAGTGCGGACACTGCTTCTACTGGGAGAATCTGAACCAGGGCGAATCGCTCAAAACCGATCATATCGAGAGGATCTCCAATGCCATGGGCGAGCTGGTGTGGCTCGATATCTCCGGCGGCGAGCCGTTTCTCCGCAAGGATATCGATCAGATCTGCCATCGCTTCCTCGATTTCAATCAGGCTAAGTTCATCAATATCCCTACCAACGCGATCCAAACCGACGTCATCCGCAAATCGGTCGAAGGAATTCTTGCTAACACCAACGCATTCCGGCTGAACATCGCCCTTTCCATCGACGGCATCGGCGAAAATCACGATCGCGTCCGCGGCGTCCCCGGCAATTACAAGAAGGCCCTGGCAACCATGGAAGCCCTGCGTGAGGTTCGCTCGCGCGATAAGCGGCTGTCGTTGAGCGTCGTCACCACCGTGATGCGCAACAACATCGATGACGTAAAACGCCTGCTCCACTTGGGCGTGGATGAGTGGGACCTCAATTATCATTCGCTGAATATTCTGCGCGGCACGCCCATGGATTCGGCCCTGCAATCCCCCACGCCCGAACAGTACGCGGAGATCTCGAAGCTGCAGTTGCAGCTCTGCCGGCGTTATTTCAGTGGACGCTGGGGCGGTTTGGGCGGCTGGACCGCCACCGTTGGCCGCTTCGTGCTCAATCGCTATTACATGCAGGAGCTGGAAGGCAAACCGAAGAACACCTCCTGCAACGCGGGCGACGTCAGCTGCGTCATCGACGCCAATGGCGACGTCTACTTCTGCGAATTGCTCAAGCCCGTCGGCAACCTCAAAACCTACGATTGGGATTTCGACCGCCTCTGGCACGATTTTCAGGCCACCGAGCTTCGCAATAAAGTCCAGAACGGCTGCCACTGCACGCACGAATGCTTCCAGACCAAGAATCTGATCTTCACTCCGTGGCGCCTGGTCTGACAATTGGTGTGACGGCTCGTGTATAAACCGAAATTTCGAAAGCTGGTCCAGCCCCTGGTCCCGGCCTTCGTCATGCGCTGGATAGACCCGTTTCACACCGAGTTGCTCGAGCACCTCACCGAAGCCGCACGTAAGTTGCCCGCCGGTTCGCATGTATTGGATGCGGGCGCCGGCGAGTGTCCCCACGCCCCGCTGTTCGCTCACACCCGCTATGTCCGCCTGGATCGCGGCATCGGCGACAAGGCCTGGGACTATTCGAAGATCGAAGTGCTGGGCGACATTTCCGAGCTTCCCTTCTGCGATGGCGCTTTCGATGCGGTGATTAACATTCAGGTGCTGGAACATTTGAAGGAGCCTGGCATCGGCATCAACGAAATGGCGCGCGTGCTCAAGCCTGGCGGCCAGTTGATTCTCACCACCGTCCAATGTTGGGAGATCCACCAGCATCCGAACGACTTCTTCCGCTACACCCGCTACGGCCTCACATATTTGTTCGACAAGGCAGGCCTGGAAAGCCGCGTGGAGGCGCTCGGCGGCCTGTTCTGGCTGATTGGCTTCCGCCTGATGGCCGTCCTGAGTTTCTTTCAAAAAGGCTGGCGCTGGCTGATTTTCGCCGTGCTCCTGCCCATCTTCGGCTTCGCGATTCCGGTGGTCTGCTATTTCCTCGACCCGGTGGATCGGCGCCGCGACTACACGCTCGGCTACTTCTGTTGGTGTAAGAAGCCGTGACCAGCTCGCTGATCATTATTACGTTCAACCGCGCCGCATTGCTGGAACGAACCCTGGCTGGCCTTACGCGGCAAACCCGGCAAATCGACGAGGTCATCGTCGTGGACAACGGTCCGACAGCGGACACCGAACGGGTCGCGTGCTCTTTCACCGCGCGGTACGTGCCGGAGCCGCGCCGGGGGTATGGGCATGCGCGCAATCGTGGGCTCGCCGAAGCTGGTGGCGATGTGATTTATTTCCTGGACGACGATTGCGTTCCGGAGCCCGATTGGTCGGACGTGCTCTGGAACGTTTTGGACTCAGACGCTGCCGATCTCGCCAGCGGCTCGCGCATTCCAGGCCAGCCTGGTCTGGCTGCAAGGCTCGAGTATCTTTCCACCGATGGTCCCGTTCTATCGACCGCTCTTACCGCCGGCCCAGCGCGGCATCTGTCGACATCGAACCTGATCTTGCGGCGCGAGGTGGTAACGAAAACCGGGTGCTTCGATGCGACGCTCAGCATGTGCGAGGATCGCGACTTCACCACGCGTGCGCGCAAGCTGGGGTTTCGGCTTCGCTATGAGCCCCTGGCGCGCGTCACGCACTATCCCGCGATTCACCGGGTCCCCGAATATCTCGCGAAGATGCGGCACTATGGAACAGGAACATCGCAATATTTCCGCCGCTGGAGTGACGAAGAACCTCTGGCTCGATTGTTTCCGGCCAGTCCCGCGGCCCGCGTCATCCTGTTGCCCGCACTCGCCGCTGCCGGCACCGCTTATCTTGTCGCGCGCAATCTGCCGCAGAACCCGGACGCCGTGCCGCTCAGCCCACTGCTGTTTGTCGGACAACTGTGGTGGCACTGGGGTGGATTCGAAGCGATGCGGAAACTGCGGAGCGGGGTACCCCAAGGATGTTGAATCGCAAAGTCGTCGCCCTAGGCCGCGCGATCATCCCGCGTTTCTTAATCGATCAAATCAATCCGTTCGACCGCTTCGTTCTCAATGCCGTGCGCGAATTTTCAGGCCTGCTTCCGGCAAACTCGCTCATTCTCGATGCTGGCGCAGGTGAAGCGCAATACCGGGGGGACGTCGCGCGCGCCGGCCATCAATACCGCGCCATCGACTTGGGCGTTGGCGAAGGCGATTGGAACTACGGCAAAATCGACGCTTGGGCGCGCGTCGAAGCGCTGCCCTTCCCGCCCGGAACTTTTGACGGCATGCTGAGCGTCGCGGTGCTCGAACACACGCCCTATCCGCGCCAGACGCTGCACGAAATGGCGCGCGCATTGAAACCCGACGGCCGGCTGATGATCATCGTCCCCACCATGTGGGAAGAGCATCAGATGCCGCACGACTACTATCGCTTCACGCGCTATGGCGCCCAAAATCTGCTTGAGGAAGCCGGATTCGCGGTGGACCAGATCCGGCCGCTGGGCGGCTATTTCTGGTTCATGGGCCGCAAATTCATCGACGTTTTGGAGTTCTTTGAACGCTTCCCGCGCGTGCTGCTGTGGCCGTTTCTGGCCGTCCCCTTCGGCTTTCTTTTGCCCATCCTCTGCACGCATCTGGATTGGCTGGATCGCGACAAATACTACACCATCGGCCAGCTCTGTTTCTGCCGCCGCGTTCGCGAGCCCGGGGCTTCTGCCGGCGCGTCAGACGGCGCGGGCATTTTGCCCTGAATCCGAGCCATGCCTGCGTTGCAGGGCCCTCCCGCTACAATGAAGTCTGTGCGCGCTTGGAACCGGGCTAACTTGCTGTGGGGCTACCTGCGGCGCAAATCTACGCTTAACGCACTCCCGGTGGAATACATCGTCGAGACCACCGCCAAGTGCAATCTCTATTGCCCGATGTGTCCGCGCGAAAATCACAAGCAGCCCAAAGCCGACATGAGCGACGAGATTTTTGAGCGCCTGGTCCGCGAATCCGGGCGCAGCGCGGAGCACATGATGCTCATCGGACTCGGCGAGCCGATGATGGATCGCAAAATCTTCGACCGCATCGAATATTGTGAGCGGCACAATATCTCTACGCTGCTCTCCTCCAACGGTACTTTCTTCGACGAGAAGACCTGCGCGCGCCTGCTCGACACCCCTTTGGAGCACATCACTTTGAGCTTCGACGGGGCCACCAAAGAGTCCTACGAGTATTACCGCAAGGGCGCGAACTTCGAGAAAGTCCGTGACAATTTCGTACGCTTCGCGCGCATGAAGCATGAACGCCGGTCGAAGGTGCAGGTGGTGGTGCAGATGGTCCGCATGGAGCGCAACGCCGGCGAGGTGGACGAGTTCATTCGATTCTGGAGCGCGGTTCCAGGCGTCGATCATGTCCGCATCAAGGAAGACGAGACCAATCTGTTGCAGCCCGAAGCCGGCCATGCGGCGCAGGATTGGAAACATCCCTGCCATTATCTGTGGCGCGGTCCCATCTACGTGAAGCAGAACGGCGACGTGTATCCGTGCTGCCAGAGCTACACCATGGACGGCAGTCCGGTGGGCAATCTGGAGGAGACGTCGCTCGAACAGATCTGGAATTCCTCCGAGATGCAGCGGATGCGCCGTTTGCACTCGACCGGCCGTGCGGGCGAGATCGATATCTGCTCGCGCTGCTGCACCACCATCCCGCATTCGCTGTTGGTGGCCGGGAGTCTCATATTGCACGGGAAAACCGTCCGCCGGTTTCTGCCCTGGATCGAGCGAATGGTCTATCTGTCGAAGCTCCCGCGCGCACTGCTGACTCCGCCGCAAAAACACGCCGGCCAGGAACGGTTGGTTCAAATTGAGAGTGCCCAGATCGACTCAAGCGGGAAATAAACTGTCCGATTTGCGGCGCGCAGTCCCACGGACGAACAAGACAGGCCGCGAAACTTATTGAATTCAGACCGGTCTATCGCGGCCTCCAAATTGCATTGGTCTCAGGCTATGCCAAGACTGCAACGCATGCGCGAAGTCTTATCCAATCCCTTGACCGCCGCTGATCTCGAACGCAAGGCCAGGCAGGGTTGGAAACCAGTGGCCGTAATCTGGCAAAGGGAAATAGACGATCAGGCGGGCGCCCAACCGCAACTCGCCGATATCACCCAGCCGGTTCCCTATGGGCTGAAGATCGCCGAAGATTGCACGGCTCTCGAGCAAGACGTGCAGGAGCGTGAAGCCCTGATTATCATGCTGGAAATGATTATCCAGGAAAAATCGCTCTCGGCGACCGCTGAAGAGCTGAACCAGCGCGGCTTTCGCACCCGGCACAACCACAACTGGACCCCTGGCTCGGTCTTCGATATGCTCCCGCGGCTGATCGAAGTCGGCCCCCGCGTGTTCAGCACGGAGGAATGGGTTATCCGGCGGGGAAAACTCATGAATGTGGTGTGATTGTATCCAGTAAACTTCTATAGAACGCACTTAACCTATGCCGGTACTCGGCTCCGGCTGCTTCCAGGATGTCGTTATGGCCGGCTCCGGGAATTATCCAAAACGTCTTCGATCCCTGCGCGGCGGCAAACAGCTCGTGCCCCAGCTGCAATGGAATCACCTCGTCGCGAGCGCCTTGCATGAATAGCTTGGGCACCCGAATCCAGCGGATTTTCGGAAGCGAATTGAAGCTCCTGATGAGAAGAGGTCCCAGATACGGCACCACCGTGCCCGCAACATCGCTGGCCGATGTAAACGGGGCTTCCAGAACCAACGCCGCGCATGGGCGTCGCGACGCGAGATCGATGGCAACGGCTGTTCCCAGCGATTCGCCGTGCAAGATGATCCGCTCGGCTCGATAGCCTTTTCCCAACAGATACACGAATCCGGCTTCGCTGTCCCGATACAATCCTTGTTCGCTGGGCCGCCCGCTGCTCTTGCCGTAGCCGCGATAGTCCAGCATCAGCACCGACGACCCGGCTGCAACGATCTCTTGCATGCGCGACCCGCGATTGGTGACGTTGCCCGCGTTGCCGTGCAGAAATAGCGTCACCAAAGGCGATCCTGCCCGTTCGACCCACCAGCCGTTCAGCTTCACACCATCCGACGCCTCGATCCACACGTCCGAAGCTCCCACCAGATGTTGGGCATCCCAAGAGCCTTCCGGATATTTGGATGGATAGTATACGGCCCGGTTCGCTAAATAGTACAGGAACCCGATGGCGAAGAGTGCCGCGATTGCTATGCCAAGAGGAATCGGCACGCGCGGGTTCAACGCGGAACTGCGCGGTCGTTTCGTAGGATAACTCCGTCTTTCATCACGAAGATCACGCTCTGCGTCAGCTTGATGTTCTCGAGCGGATTTCCCGGCACCGCCACCACGTCGGCGAGCATCCCCGGCTTCATCTCGCCAACCTTATCCTGCAAGCCCAGCAACTCAGCGGCGGACGCAGTGCCGGCCATAAGCGACTGCGCGGGCGTCATCCCGTCGGCCACCATGAACGCGAACTCGAGCGCATTGTCGCCGTGCGGATAAACCGCGGCGTCGGTTCCCAGCGCAATTTTCACGCCCAGGGCCAGCGCGCGCTTCACCATGACATCCTGCTGCTTCACCGCCCGGGTGGCTTTATCCTGCACCAGCGGCGGGAATTTCGATTCGGCCAATCCAACGCGGGTGGTGAGCGTCGGCACCAGGAATGTGCCGCGATCGTGCATCATTCGCATGGCTTCGTCGTCGAGAAACGTTCCGTGCTCGATGGAATCGATTCCGGCGCGAATGGCCCGCTTGCTGGATTCGGCGCCGTGCGAGTGCGCAGCGGTCTTGCGATGCTGCGTATGCGCTTCATCCACCAGCGCATCGAGCTCGGCTTGCGTTAATTGCGGAACATCCACTTCATCGGTGGGCGAGAGCACGCCGCCGCTAGCGCAAGTCTTGATAACGTCCGCGCCGTACTTGATGTTGAACCGCACCGCGTAACGCGCTTGTTCGGGCGAATTGATGACGCCGTCCTCCGGACCAGTCTCGTGTCCAAACACGCCAAATCGGAAGCTATCGCCGTCATCGCAATGTCCGCCGGTGGATCCGAGCGCGTGAACCGCAACCAGCATTCGCGGCCCCGGGACGATACCGGCGTTGATGGAATTGCGCAGCCCGATGTCGACGAAGTCGGACGACCCTACATCGCGCACCGTCGTAAATCCGGCCATCACGGTCTTGCGCGCGTTGGCGGTGGAGCGAATCGCCCTTTCGGAGATGTTACGCTGCAGTGAAAGCAGCGCATCACCGTTGTAGTCGGGGTTGAAATCCATAGTCAGATGCGTGTGCGCGTCGATGAAACCGGGAAGCAGCGTGGCGTCGCCGAGATCCAGCACCGTGGCTCCCGCGGGCGCGCTGCCGCCAACGGATTGAATCAAACCGTTTGACACCACTACCATTCCCGGCGCCACCACCTGGCCGCCAACAAACATCCGCGCGGCTTTCAAGACGTAAGTGTTGCTCTGCGCAGCCAGTGCACTCGCAAACACCAACACAGCCGCCAGAATCTTCATAGCAAGCAGAGTAACAAAACGAGCTTACGTGTGGTTCAATGAAGGTTTGCTCAATCCAAGGAGGCAGAACCCATGAAGGTTGGTGTGGCCGGGCAGGGCGCATTCGGCGTGAAGCATATCGAGGCGATCAAGAACATTTCCGGCATCGAAGTCATAACGCTAACCGGCGGCAATCAAACTGCCACCGAAGAAGTAGCCAAGAAGTTCGGGATTCCTCACTGGACCGGGGATCTGGGCGAGAGCCTGAAGCAGCCCGGACTGGACGCCATGATTCTGGCCACGCCCACGCAGATGCACGCCGATCAAGCCGAACAGTGCATGCGCGCCGGAAAGCACGTGCAAATCGAGATCCCTATGGCCGACTCGCTGGCTGACTCCGAGCGGATCCTGAAAATGCAAAAAGAGACCGGCCTCATCGTGATGGCCGGCCACACCCGCCGCTTTAATCCCAGCCATCAGTGGATTCACAAGCGCATCCTGGCAGGCGAGTTGAAGGTCCAGCAGATGAACGTGCAGACCTATTTTTTCCGGCGCACCAACATGAATGCGGCGGGCAAGCCGCGCAGTTGGACTGATCACCTGCTGTGGCACCATGCCTGTCATACCGTGGACCTGTTCGCGTATCAGGCAGGCGAAAACATTTCCGAATGTTTCGCTCTGGAAGGACCGCACCATCCTGAATTGAAGATCGCGATGGACATGGGCATCGGCTTGAAAGTCCCTTCAGGCGCTATCTGCACGCTCTCGCTATCGTTCAACAACAAAGGTCCGCAAGGCACCTTCTTCCGCTACATTTGCGACAACGGCACCTATGTGGCCTATTACGACGACCTGGTGGATGGCGACCAAAAGCCCATCGATCTCAGCAAAGTGGACGTCTCGATGAACGGGATCGAATTGCAGGATCGGGAATTCTTCGCCGCCATTCAGCAAGGCCGCGAACCGAATGCGAGTGTCGCGCAAACCATTTCTGCCATGCGCATATTGGACCGGCTGGAACGGCAGCTGCAGCGCGGCTAACAGCGCCTGGCAGCGCGTAGTGAAACAGGCGATTTTCGGACGTGGCAGTAAGCGGCTCCAACAGGGAGAAAATCTCGAAAGTTTGGCCCCCCGAGAGCTACCGCGATATTTCACTTGTCGGCGTTAAACGGCTTTTCACATACTGTGGTGGCCTGCTCGTTCTAGCGTCGTTATATCCTTAGCGCTTGAAGAACGCCAGCAGGTGGGAATTGATCGTGTCCGCTTCCGTAGTAGCGTGCCGTGCGGGTAGGTTTTCAGGGTTCCGTTCTTTAGCAAATTTTGCGGACAGGGGCCCAGCGGCGTCACGCCACCAGTTCGACGCGAACGTCGGCATGCCTTTTGCCCATGTAGACCATGGCCTCCTGTAAGTCCCAGGTCGCGACCCGTGTTCTACCGGCGGTTTGACCTCGCCGTGGGCGTGGCCGGCGAACAGAAACGAGCGGGTTTCGCACGCACCGCTGCGACCCGGCATCGATTTGCCCCGGTTTGAACAATTGGCGTTTATCGACTAAACTCAAGCGAAAGCGAGAGGAGTTTTATGACTACCGAAGCGTCACTCGAGATCTCACGCCGTCTGCTTCTTACTGCTGGGTGTACGGCCGCCGCAGCTTGTTTTGTTCCAAGTCGCCTTGTCGCCCAGCCAGACGGCCTGGTTGGAAGTGCGTTCAAGGAAGCCGCAACAGCAAAAGTAACGGTTCAAAACCTTCGCCGCAATATCAGTGTCCTCTTGGGCGCTGGTGGAAATATCGCTGTCCTTACCGGCCCTGACGGAAAGCTGCTGGTTGATGCGGAAATCGTCACCGCCCGTCCGAACGTTTCTAAAGCTCTCGCGAGCATCAACGCAGATCCGATCAAACAACTGATAAACACTCACTGGCATTTCGACCACACCGGCGGCAACGCGTGGGTTCACGAAGCCGGAGCCAGCATACTGGCGCACGAAAACACGCGCAAGCATCTTTCCGAGGCCACGCGCGTCGAAGGGAACTGGCAGTACACGTTCCCTGTTGCGCCGGCAGGTGCGATTCCCTCCACCATCTTTAAAAACGAATACAGTTTGCACGCCAACAACACCACTCTCATGCTCCAGCACTACTTGCCCGCTCACACTGATTCCGATATCTCCGTACATTTTGTTGAGGCCGACATTCTTCACACCGGAGACACGTTTTGGAACCGTGATTACCCCTTTATCGACTACTCAACAGGCGGTAGCATCGATGGCCAGATACGAGCGGCAGAAGCAAATATCGCAAAGGTGACCGACAAGACGATCGTCATTCCTGGGCATGGTTCCGTTGGCGGCAAAGCCGATCTGATTCTATTCCGTCAGGTGTTGATCGAAATCCGCGACAAAGTTGCGGCCCTGAAGAAACAGGGTAAGCCCTTACCCGAAGTTATCGCAGCTAAGCCGGGTGCCCGTTACGACGCGGAATGGGGCAGCCTGTTCCAGAATCCGAGTGATTTCGTAGCGCTCGTTTACCAAGGCGTATAAAACAGCCAGCTAGGCGTGCATGGCCTTCGCCGCCGGCTGCGCGTGGCCGAGAACTTTGTGCGGCCGGTAAGGCTTTTCGAGCGCCGCCACTTCCTCGGCGCTGAGCTTCAGGTCCACCGACGCGATCAGCTCTTTCAGATGCTGTGTCTTGGTGACGCCGATGATGGGCGCGGTGACGCCCGGCGCTTGCAACACCCAGGCGCACGCAATCTGCGCCGCCGAAACTCCACGCTGCTTGGCGACATCCGCTACCACATCGGCAACCAGGAAATCGTCTTCACTGTAATACATGTCCTTGGCGAAGCTGTCCACCTGCGAGCGCGCCGTAGACCCGCCATCGCGCTTCCTGGTGCCGGTGAGAAATCCACGCGCTAGCGGACTCCACGGAATTACTCCCACGCCTTGATCCACGCACAGAGGAATCATCTCGCGTTCTTCCTCGCGATAAACCAGGTTGTAGTGATTCTGCATGGCGATGAAGCGATGCCAGTCGTGCTCCTTGGCCAGATACAGAGCCTTCGAAAACTGCCACGCTGCCATGCTGCTGGCGCCCAGGTAGCGCACCTTCCCCGCTCGGACCAGGGAGTCCAGCGCTTCCAGCGTTTCTTCAATCGGCGTATTGAAATCCCAGCGATGGATCTGATACAGGTCGATGAAATCCATGCCCAGCCGGCGCAGCGAATTGTCGCAGCCTTCGATAATGTGTTTGCGGCTCAGACCTTTTTTGTTGGGACTGTGGCCCATGGCGCCGCAGACTTTGGTGGCGACTATGATTTCATCGCGTGAAGCCATTTCCCGGAGATACTCGCCGGTGATCTCTTCGCTTAAGCCGGCCGAATAGACGTCGGCAGTGTCGAAGAAATTAATTCCGGAGTCGAGCGCGATCTTGAAATGCTCGCGTGCATCCGCTTTGTCGACATGCCAGCCGCGCGTCCCCAGCGCCCAATCCGGCAGCTCGCCGCCGCCATAGCTCATGCATCCCAGGCAAATGCGGGACACCGTAATTCCGGTCTTTCCAAGTAACGTATATTGCATCGTATTGTTCTCAGTTTAACTTGGGTGGGCCTCTTCGATACAGTGCCCGCTGCTATACAATGGCTGGCGTGAAACACAGCACCGATCGCATTCTCACCACGCACGCCGGACGCCTGGAAGCTTCCAGCATGACCGAGGTGATCCACAAACAGGCGGATGCCGGCATCGACATCATTGGCGATGGCGAGCTGGGCAAGAACGGATTCGGCTTCCCTTATTATGGCCGGCGTCTGGCGGGCCTGGCGATGCGTAAGATCAACCCGGGTGAAACAGCTTGGATGGGCGGCAACACGGGTGAACGCGCCGAATTCGCGGAGTTTTATAAGGCCCTGAACTTCGAGAAGCTGCTCCCGCCGGAAGTTACCATCTGCAACGGTCCCATCTCCTACATCGGAGAACAGGAAGTGGCGAACGATCTGGCTGTGTTCAAAAATGCCCTGGCGGAAGCCGGCGTAAGGGCCGAGGAAACATTCATGTGCGTGCTGGCACCGGGCTGGCTGGAGCACTTCTTCCACAACGAGCATTATGCCAACGACGAACAATATCTTTTCGCGCTCGCCGACGCGATGAAGCACGAGTACAAGGCCATCGTTGATGCGGGCTTTATCCTGCAGCTTGACGATCCCGCACTGCCCGACACCTACGACATGATCGTGCCAACCCCGACCATCGCCGAGTACCGCAAATTCGCCGAGGTTCGCATCGACGCGCTGAATCACGCGCTCCAAGGGCTTCCTGAAGACCGCGTCCGTTATCACATTTGTTGGGGCAGCTGGCACGGCCCGCACACGCATGACCTGCCGCTGAAGCATCTGGTGGATCTGATGTTGAAAGTGAAAGCCGGCGCTTATTCGGTGGAAGCGGCCAATCCGCGCCACGAGCACGAATGGAAAGTGTGGAAGGACGTCAAGCTGCCCGACGGCAAGATCCTGATCCCCGGCGTGGTCAGCCACGCGAGCAACGTTGTCGAGCATCCCGAGCTGGTGGCCGACCGCATTGCGCTCTACGCGAGCCTGGTGGGGCGCGAAAACGTCATCGCCGGAACCGATTGTGGGCTGGGCTGGCGCGTTCATCCGCAGATTGCGTGGGCCAAACTCAAGGCGCTGTCGGAAGGCGCGGCGCTGGCGAGCAAACAACTCTGGGGACGCTGACGACCTTTACCAGGGCATTCGCCCTTCGTCATTGAAATATCCGCCGGTTGGTCCATCTTCGCCGATCGTGGCGTATTGGATGGCCGCAACGGCTCCCTGGGCGGCGGTGCGCGGACCGCTGTTTCCGTTAAGATCCGTGGCGCAGTAGCCGGGGCAAATAGCGTTCACCTTGATCGGCGTTCCCTTCAGTTCGTTGGCGAACTGCACGGTCATGCTGTTCAGGGCCGTTTTCGAGGTGTTGTAACCCAGAATCGCCATCTGTGCAACCGGCGAATCGGGCTGGCTGGCAAGGGCCAGCGATCCAAGCCCGCTGGACACGTTCACGATGCGGCCGTGCTTCGATTTCCGCAGCAGTGGCAGCATAGCCTGTATCATCGCCATCGGCCCGAACAAATTCGTCTCGTAGACTTCGCGTACCTTGGCCAGATCCGTCGTGCTGGGCTGGGCTCGCAGGTCTCCCCCACTCGCCAATACCGGCGTTGTTAACCAAAATGTCCAGCCGCCCGAATTCCTTTTCGATCCACTGCGCCGCGCGCCGTATGGTTGCGTGATCGCTAACATCCAGCTTCACGAAACGCGCATCCGCGCCCTCCGCCTTCAACTTCGCGACGGCTGCTTGGCCGCGTGCTTCATCTCGCGCGCCCACCAGCACGGTAATCTTCTTGGCGCCCAACCCGCGCGCGGTCTCGTAACCGATCCCCTTGTTCGCGCCGCTGATGAGCGCGATGTCACCGTTAAAGAGCTCCATAGATCTTCAGTGTAAACCTGTGCCGGGCGAAATGCGTCTACACGCACATGAAAACCCGAATCCTTGCCGCAACCGCGCTCATGGCTGTTATACCCATGCTTTCCAATGCTCAGCCCCCTGCCCACACACCGCCGACGCCGGCCCAGATGGTGGCAAACCAAGTAGCTCGGCTCACCAAGCTACTGGACTTGACCTCTTCCCAGCAAACCTCCGCGACCGAGTACTTCACAGCCGAGGAGACCGCATTGGCTACCATCCGGACCAGCATGCACACCGCACGCACAGCGCTACAAGCGGATATCAAGAGTGGCAACAAGACCGATATCGGCACCCAGGCGAAGACCATTGGAAGTCTGACGGCGCAAGAAGTGGAGGCGCAAGCCACCGCGGATGCCGAGTTCTATGCCATCCTGAACCAGGATCAACAGTCCAAATACGAATCGCTTGGGGTCCGAAATGGTCTCGGCGGTCCGGCGGCCCGGGCGGTCCCGGCGGATTTGGTCCACACGGAACCCGCTAAGCCCCAGCCTTATGCAATTGTCGGCAACGTCCGAACTTGAGCGGGCCATACGTCCAGACGTTGCCGTCGCCCCGGACTTCGAAGCGCTAGTGCGGTTGTATCGGCCCAAGGTATTCCGCTTCGCGCTGGCTTCATTGCGCGACCTGGACGCGGCCGAGACCGTCACGCAAGATTGTTTCCTCCGCGCGTATCAAGCGCGCGATCGCTTCCGGCAGGACTGCGGCATGCAAACCTGGCTGATGCAGATTGCCGTAAATTTGATTCGCGATCAAATTCGCAATCGACGCTTTCAGTTTTGGAGACGCGCCAGCCTGACCGCCCAGCCCGCCGATGTGGCTGGCCAGAGGATGGCCGATCGCGCGCTTTCTCCGGAAGCTCAGGTATTAATAAATGAACGAGTGGCGGCAATTTGGGATGCTGCGGGCAAGCTTCCCGAGCGCCAGCGGACGGTCTTCCTGCTGCGCTTCGTGGAAGACATGGATCTGCTGGAAATCGCCTATGCCACCGGAATGAAGGAAGGCACGGTGAAAACTCATCTGTTCCGCGCGACGCGCGCGGTGCGGGTGCGATTGGGAGGAACCGCATGATGCAGCACCTAACTTCGGAACAGATCTCCGAGTCCATTCTGGGCGAGCCGGATCCGCGTATCGCAGAGCATCTTGAGAATTGCCCGGCGTGCCGCGCTGAGCTAGGGAACTTTCGCGAAGCTCTCGGCGAGTTTCGCGGCGCCGTCCGCTGTTGGAGCGAGAACCAGGCGCAAGCAGCGCTGGCCGTTCACGCCGGCCCCTCCGAATCGCGCTCCTGGGTCGCTTCGCATCAGCTCGCACTGGCGCTGCTGCTGGCCGCGGTGTGCATTTTGACGAGTATCCTCTGGCATCCAAGACAGAACGCACTGTCGGAGCGACGCGGTGTTGCTGAACCAGGTGGACGCCCAGGTATCGCGGTCGGTCCCCTTGCCGATGGAGCCTCTGATGAAACTCGTGGTGCAGGAATGATCACGATCCGTGCTTTTCTGATATTCCACGTCGCCGTCTTGGCCGCCGGCGCTCTTGCAGCGCAGGATGGTCCGCCTCCGCCCGGGCAGCCCAACCGTCCTCCGATGGAGCGCGCTTTCCACGGCGGGCCCGCCCGGACGCTGGTGGATGGATCCGGCATTAGTGCAAAAGCTGGGCCTCACCGCCGATCAACAGAAACGTATTGACGCTGAATTCCAGCAAAGCCGGTTGAAGCTGATCGACCTGAGCGCGGCCTTGCAGAAGGAAGAAGCCATCATGGACCCGCTGCTCGAAGCCGACCGGCCCGACGAATCGCAAGTGCTGGCGCAGATCGATCGAGTGGCTCAGGCTCGGGCGGAACTCGAGAAGGCCAACGCCCGCATGCTGCTGGGATTCCGCAGCGTGCTGACGCAAGATCAGTGGAAGAAACTGCAGGCCGAGGATCCGCCCCGACGGGGCGGCCCGGGACGCCACTAAGAATTCAGCGCCTGAGAACCGTGCGGTAGCCTAAGATCTGTGAGTTACGGGGATCTGTGAGCTACGGCCGTTATTTCGACCAATTGGAGCCGGGGCAAACCTTCCGGCACTGGCCCGGCCGCACCATCACCGAATTCGACGACACGCTGTTCAGCCTTCTCAGCATGAACCAGCATCCGTTGCACATTGATGAACACTTCGCGGCGGGAACGCAGCACGGCAAGCGGCTGGTGGAAGGGCCTATCGTCATCAGCCTCGTCATCGGGTTGAGCCAGGCCGACATCGGCGGCCGCGCGCTGGAGACGCTGGAATACTCGGAAATCCGCCACGCCGGGCCGGTGTTTCACGGCGACACCATCTACGCCGAATCCACCATTGTTGGAAAGAACGAGCTTCCGGATGGCCGCGGCGTCGTTGCCGTTGAACATCGTGGCGTCAACCAGCGCCAGGAGACAGTGCTCACCATGCGCCGCAAGATCGTTGTGCCGAGAGAGCCACTCCCCTAGGGTGGTTAATAAGATTAATCAAAAACCTCTTGGCGGAACGCGAGTCCGCCATGTTATTTTGATTGGGTCCCAATTCTCCGAAAGGAGGCGCGCCCGTTGCAATCTATTGCTGATGATCGAAAGCGATTCGTAACCTCGCGGGCGGCCTCTCGACCTTCCTGGTTCGTTAGTTTTCCCGCGTTTGAAGCTTCGTCTAGCGATGCGCAGGAGGAACTATGACCAAACTCAAAATCTTTCAAGGAACTCGCTCCGTGGATGCACCGCGTCTGTGCGATTCCTGCTCCGAAGGGATAGTAATGCGCGGTCCGGCCGAGAGCGAGGAGTCTGTGTATTGCTCGGTGATGCGAAAAACGATTGCAATGCGAGTGACGGAATGCAATCGCTACGTGGATCGCGCGCAGCCGGCGCTATGGGCGATGAAAGAGATCGCTTGGGTGCTGGAAGCCGATTCCAAACGCCAGAAGATCGGATTCATCACCTCCAAGGAGTGGCGCAAGCTGAATGAAAACGAGGATCTGCTGCCGGGCCAGTTCGAGTAAAAGCCGGTTCATTCCCCGGAGGCAATCCAGTGCGTCACTATCGGCGGTTCGGAGCCCAGGTGGAACGCCTGGGCTTCAACTTCCATTTCGCGATCGGACATGGTGACGCGCTCATGCTGGCGGAGGTGCTCGGCCCAGCTTTCCACTACGAAGGTCTCGATGAACCGGCCAGGTGTCGCGGCATCCTCATAGAGTCCCCAACGAATTGCCCCGTCGCGGCGGCGAAGCCTGCGCATCAACCGCATGGAGCGCGCAAACTCGTGGCCGCGCGCGGGATCGATGGTGTACTCGACGGTAACCAGCACGGGGCCGTGGTCATGGTGCCGGTCGATAACCAGGATCGGCTCCGGCCAATGTCCGGAAGGGCGCGTGTCGAGCTCGCGGAAACCGGTCAGCCGCAGCCGCAAGGTGGCAACCGCCGCGACCAGCAGTGCGGTTCCGGCGGCGAAGAGAGTGGTTCGCAGTCCGATGCGCGACGCCACAGCTCCCCAAATCACGCTGCCCACGGCCATCGAACCTTGAAAGACAAGCAGATATACGGCCAGGGTTCGAGCGCGAACCCAAGCCGGCACCGATGTCTGCGTAGCGGTGGTGAGCGTGGAGTTCACGGTCATCCATGCCACCCCGGTGACGATAAGCGTGAGCGCGACTGCGCTGTAGCTCTCCAGATACGCCAGCAGGATATTGGCCGCGCCAAAGACCGCCACCGCCGAACTAACCATCGCGTCGGTTGAGAAGATTTGCCGAAGCCGATGAAGCATGAGAGCGCCCAGGATGGATCCAACACCCAGGCATCCCAGTAGCACGCCGTACGCGGTGCTCCCGCGATGCAACTCGACTTTCGCCAGCAGCGGCAGCAGCGACCACAGCGCGCTGGCCGAAATGATAAAGCTGCCGGAGCGCAGCAGTACAGAATGGATGGGTGGCGCAAAGCGGACGTAGCGCATTCCCGCCAGCATGGCCGCTCCCACGCGCTCGGTGGAGAGCGGTTGCGGCGGCTGATCGGGCGTGCGACGCCACAGATACAGCACCACCATGACGCCGACGAAGGAAATGGCGTTCAGGATGAATGCCGCGCCCGCGCCGATGGCCGCCACCACAGCGCCGCCCAGCGCCGGACCCACCGCCCGCGCCAGATTGAATCCCACCGAGTTGAGCGCGATAGCGGCAGGCAGCTCCGAGTTCGGAACCAGATCGGGCATGATGGCCTGCCAGGTGGGACCGTTCATGGTGGCGCCGAGCCCCAGCGCAAAAGTCAGCGCGAGCAGCGTCCAGGGACCCGTGGATCCGGTCAGCGTGAGCAGGCCAAGCAGCGCGGCCGCGGCCAGCATCAGGCCTTGTGTCACCAGCAGCAGCCTGCGCCGGTCGAACAGGTCACCCGCGGCGCCCGCCGGCAGGGCCAGCAAAAACACTGGCAGATTGGTAGCCGTTTGCACCAGCGCGACCAACAGAGCCGAGGGCACGAGCTCAGTCATCAGCCAGGCCGCGCCGACGTTCTGCATCCACGTGCCGATGTTCGACACCACGGCTGCGATCCATAGCCAGCGGAACCAGGTGAAGAGTAGTGGAGTCCAGGTGCTGCTGCGCGGCGAGGAAGTGGCCGGGGTCAAGATTTATTTTAAGACGTGCCTCGGGATTTTAAGAGGTGCTTCTGCACTTTGCCGAGCGCGTTGCGGGGCAGCTTGTCGACCAAGACAAACGATCGCGGAACTTTGAACGATGCGAGTTTCGCGCGGCATGCGGCTTCAAGATCGCGAGGGAAATGTTGCGGATCGACGCCCACAGCCGCGACGACGTAAGCCACCGGAACTTCGCCCCGCACGCGATCGGGCGCGGCCGCGACGGCAGCCTCGGCAACGCCATCCTGCTCCTGGAGGAATTCCTCGATCTCCCTGGGGTAGATGTTAAATCCGCCTGAAATGATGAGATCGCTCTGGCGCCCGCACAAAGTGTAATAGCCGTCGGGCGATCGCGTAGCCAGGTCGCCTGTGCGGAAATAGTCACCCACGAACGCCGCGCGCGTGGCGTCTTCGCGCCGCCAGTAACCGGCAAAGATGTTGGGTCCCTTGAGATGCACTTCACCGACATCGCCGTCGGCCACTGGAAGGCCTTCAGTATCGAGCAAGCGCACTGAGACGCCGGGCAGGGGCAGACCGACGCTGCCGGGACGGCGTTCGCCGGCGTAGGGATTGCTCATGTTCATCATTGTTTCAGACATTCCATAGCGCTCGAGCGGCGAGTGTCCGAAGCGCTCGCGGAACTCTTCAAAGATATGCGCGGGGAGGGGCGCGGACCCTGAGACGAAAAGCCGCATGAAGCCTCCTATTTCGCGCGCTTGCTCGGGCGCGATGTCGAGCAGGCGGACGTACATGGCGGGGACGCCGAAGAATAGCGTCGGACGGAAATCGAGGAATTCGGCCGCGGCAGTTTGGTGTTCGAAGCGCTCGAGCAATCGCATGCGGCAGCCGCTCACGAGCCAGCAATGCAGTCCGTTACCGAGGCCGTGCACGTGGAACAGCGGCAGCGTAAGCAGAAAACGATCGGCGCTGGAGATTTGCCAGCACGTAAGAAGATTGAGCGCGTTGGCGGCGAAGTTGTTGTGCGTGAGAATAGCGCCCTTGGAGACGCCAGTTGTACCGGATGTATAAATGATGCCGGCTGGAGTGTCGCCGTCGAGGGTGACGCTGGGCCGTTGGTTGGGGAATGCACCAGCTTCACGGGTCAGCTCCGAGGGATCCCAGACGGGCGCGGCACTGGGGACAGGCGTTCGGGAGACCACGGCCGCGGGTTCGGCATCGGTGAGGATGTGGGTTAACTCGCGCTCACGATACAGGATGTTGATGGGGACGAAGATCACGCCGAGCTTGACGCAGGCGAGATAGAGGTCGATCATTTCCGGGCAATTCGCGAGGTAGACGCACAGGCGGTCGCCCGTCTTGAAGCCACGGTGGGCTAGCAGCTGGGCCAGGCGATTGCTGGAGGCGTCGATATCGCCGAAGGTGTAGCTTGCGCCTTGAAATTCAAGCGCGGTGTGATCGCGCCGGACCTGGAAAGAGAGATCGAACAGCTGAGTGAGATTCAAAAGCTGAAGGTACCACGTGCGGAGGGGTAAGGCGCTTGACACCGTTCACTCTGAACGTTATAAGCTTATTTAACACGAAGGAGATCCGCCTTGAGGACAAACGTGAAAACTCTCGCCGCGGTAGTAGTAGCGCTTGCTTCCGCATTGCCATTGGTTGCGCATCACGCCGTGTCGGCTGAGTTCGACTCAGGCAAGGTAGTCACCTTGAAGGGCGTTGTATCAAAAGTAGACTGGGTGAATCCGCACATCTTCATCTACCTGGATGTGAAGGACGAGAGTGGAAAGGTCACGACCTGGAGGCTGCAATCGGTGCCTCCCATGTTCATGAAAGGCAGCGGGCTCACAAAAGAGAAGTTGCTCGACGGTAATGAAGCGACAGTTACCGCTTATCCGGCGAAGGACGGGACCGACGCCTTCGGGTTCTTGCTGAAGCTAGCCTATCCCGATGGACATTTCTATAACCTCGGCGGCGGTCCGGCACCGGCGGCTCCGGTTCCCACACAGGCTCCGGCAAAATAGGAGGAGAATTTATGGAATTCCGTTTGACCACTCATGCCGCGGGCATCGCTGGCCTTGGGCTGGCGGCGGCCCTGCTGGCCCCCGTGAACGCTTTCTGCCAGAATCAGGCCACGAATTACGGTCCTCCGGCCACCAGCTATGCTGTCGAAGCCGCGCGATACCCGGACGCGGCATCGAAGCCGACGCCTCATACGGCGGATGGACACCCCGATCTGAGCGGCGTATGGCATCACTTTTTTGGAGGTCTGGTAGCGAAGGTCGGCGACAATTCTTTCGTCGTTAATTTCGGACAATCCGTACCGCGCTCCAAGGCCGGCGGTCCGCCTGCGCCGCAGGCCGCGCCCGATCCGGATCCGGATTATAAACCGCAGTTCTTGGCCAAGGTAAAGAAGCTCAGCGAGAATCAGGTCAAGGAAGATCAGACGTTGCATTGCGGGCCTCCAGGAGTGCCGCGGATTGGCCCTCCGCAAGAAATCGTGCAGACGTCCAAACAGGTGGTGTTCCTGTACGCGGACTCGACCGGCAATTACTGGCGAGCGATTCCGCTGGATGGCCGCGGGCACAGTACCAATCCAGAGCTGGAGGATTCATATAACGGTGACGCCATCGGACGTTGGGACGGCGATACGCTGGTGGTGGATGTCACCCGGTTGACCGATGACTCGTGGCTGGGCGACAACGGCTTTTTTCACACCAACAAATTGCACGTAGTAGAACGGTTGCGGCGGGTTGGAGATACGATTCAGTATCAGATGACGGCCGAGGATCCGGCGGTTCTCGCGAAGCCGTGGATCATTTCCCGGACCTTGACCCTGCAACCGGACACGCTGGATGAAGCCGCGCGCTGCGTCGACAACGACGCCGGCCATTACGTCAACTCGGAGCACCACGACAACGCGCGCTAGATGATGAACCTGCGAATTCTGCTGCTGATCCCGCTCGCGGTCACTCTGTTCGGGCAGACTGAACAAAATGCCGTTCCGAACCCAGGCGACGTGGTTGCGCGTGCTTTTCGGGCGGGCAATGGCATTCTTGGCGTCGCTCGTCCCGCACTGCCATTCCTAGTGAATCCACAGATTCCGCAATCGGACGCATTGCCTACGTGTTCTGTCCCGCTGAGGGAGATGAAGATCCCTGACGACAAGAATTTCACGCTCAAAGAACTCAAAGCTCCGCGCGATTTCACCGATCGCATAGCAACGGCGCCGGCTATACCGGCATGTCCGACCGCCACGAAATAGCGATCGTCGCTGCGAACCAGTAACGTCATCGCCTCCGTGGAGTCTCATCGGTAGAGGCTTGAACCATGGAGTCATTACAAACTGCATGCTGTGTGGTGGGCGGCGGGCCCGCAGGCATTATGCTGGGCTATCTGCTGGCGCGATCGGGCGTTGAAGTGATGGTGCTTGAGAAGCACGCGGATTTCAATCGCGACTTTCGCGGCGACACCGTACATCCATCCACGCTGGAAGTGATGGACGAACTGGGGCTGCTGGACGAATTCCTCAAGGTGCCGCATCAGAGAGTGGGTTCGATCGGCGGGCGGGTTGCAGACTATGCCTTTCGTGCCGCTGACTTCACACATTTACACACCCGTTGCAAGTTCATCGCGCTAATGCCGCAATGGGACTTTCTGAACTTTCTTTCCGATCGCGCGAAGCGATTCCCACGCTTTCAGCTTCGGATGCAGTACCAGGCCGCCGGCCTGATTCGATCCGGTCAAAGGATTGTGGGAGTGGAGGCGCAATCGCCTGAGGGTCCCGTGCGGATCTTGGCGGACTTGGTGGTTGGATGCGACGGACGGCATTCGACGATGCGGCAAGCGGCTGGGTTCGAAGTCCAGGAATTCGGCGTGCCCATCGATGTACTGTGGTTTCACATTTCACGGCAAGAACACGATCCCGAGCAAGCGTTGGGCAACGTCAATTACGGAAAGGTCCTGATATTAATCAGTCGCGGCGATTATTTTCAGGCCGGCCTTATCATTCGCAAAGGTTCGTTCGAGCAGGTAAAGGCAGCCGGGCTGGATGCATTCCAAACGACAATCGCACGCATCGCGCCGTACCTGGGCGGCCGCGTCGGCGAGTTGCAAAGCTGGGATCAGATCAGTCTGCTCACCGTGCAGATCAATCGGCTGCGCAAGTGGCATCGTCCGGGGCTCCTCTGCATCGGCGATGCGGCGCATGCGATGTCGCCGGCCGGGGGCGTAGGTATCAATCTGGCGATCCAGGATGCGGTGGCGACGGCAAATCTACTGGCCGGGCCGCTCCGCGAGGGGCTCGTGACCGAAGCGCTGCTCGCGCAAGTTCAGCAGCGGCGAGAGTTTCCCACGCGTGCGACCCAAAGGTTGCAGGTGAACGCTCACAAAGTGTTTGAGCTGGTCTTTGCAGCGGGCGATCGTCCGCTGCAAGCCCCGTGGCAACTGAAGATGGTAACGCAACTGCCGGGATTGCAGCGCTTGATGGGGTACGTGGTAGGCATCGGCGTGCGGCCGGAACATATCGCGGGCGCCAGAAAAGGCGCGTGGGACCAGCCGTGGTCCTTGAGGAAAGCAGCCGTACACGCGGGAGCCGCTATTGGGGCGGCGGTCACTACAGTGCGGGCATTGCGGGGCTAGATCTTCGACTTCGGGTTCTTCTTCCGCATCCACTCCACGAAATTCTCTGGCGCGAGCATCGTCGACAGACGGCCCTGGCGGACCAGCGCCCAATCATCGAACATTTTCGACTCCTTGATCTCGGCCAGCGTCACCGGAGGGTCGATGCGGCCGACAAACTCGAAATCGGCCACGGCGGACTTCGGATTCTTGGGATCGGGCCGCCCTTCCGCCACCACCTTGGCGAGGCCTACCACAGCCGACCGTTCCCGCCACTGTGATAAATGAACACCTTGTCGCCGGGTTGCATCTCGCGGATGGCGCGCACGGCCTGCGGATTGGTCACTCCATCCCACGTTGTTCTCGTTTCCTTCTCTAATTGGTCGACGGAATAGGTCTCGGGGTCAGTTTTTGCGAGAAAGTATCTCATCGGATTGAACCTTACTTACTGTAAGAGACCTTCGTGAAAGGAGCAAGCGGGAGTGAGACTCGGATTTCTCGTATTGGCCGCCGGTATCGTTTTAACTGCGAATGCGGACGACGCCAAGCTGGATGGCGCAAAGGCAATCGACGGCAGCAAAGTGGCGGCCGTCGATCCCGGCAAATATCAGATCGGCCCGGAAGACCTGTTGTTCGTGCGCGTATGGCGGGAACCGGATTTCACGCTGCCGGTGGCGGTGAGGCCGGACGGCAAGATCACCATGCCGCTGATCGGCGAAGTGGCGGCGGCCGGACAGAGCCCCTTGCAGCTAACCGCCACGCTAAAGCAACTGCTGACGCAATACCTGAATAATCCGGACGTGAGCGTATTCGTCACCGAAGTCCGCAGCCAGAAGTTCTATATTGACGGCGAGGTGAACCGGCCGGGGTCATTCGCGTTAGTGACGCCTACATCGGTGCTGGAGGCGCTCAGCCATAGCGGCGGCTTCCGAGAATTCGCGAATACCAAAAAGATACGGGTATTGCGCGCCGGCCAGATCCGCCGCTTCAACTATAAGGATGTGACTAACGGCAGGCACCTGGAGCAGAATATCGCGGTGGAGAACGGCGATCACATCATTGTGCCCTAACCATGCTCATCGAAGAACAAGCGCCCCAGACACGGCGCCAGCTCGATCTCGACGATTACACCGATATTCTGCGCCGCAACCGGGCCTGGATTCTGACGCCATTGTTCGTGGCGCTGGTGGCGTCGGTAGTGGTCGCATACCTTGGCCGGACACCTATATTTCGGTGGCCACCATTCGCGTCGCGCCGCCGCAGGTGCCGGAAAGCTTCGTGCCGGCCAACACCAGCCAGGACATCCAGGGCCGCGTGAACGCGCTGGTTCAATTGATTCTCGATCGCGCCACGCTGACCAACATCATCAACACGCATGGCCTCTACAAGAAGAAGTTCGCGCGGATGCCCATGGACGACGTCATCGAAGAGATGAAGCTTTCGGACGTCCAGGTGGTGCCCGTCCGGCAGAGCTTAAACGCGGGGCAACGAGAAACCGAACAGTACCCGGCCTTCGAGATCCGCTTCGCGTATAGCGAGCGATTCACCGCGCAGAAGGTCACCACCGATCTGGTGGCCCGGTTTCTGGAAGAAAATATACGCGAGGTCTCGCAGCAAGCCGTCTCAACGACGCAATTTCTCCAGGACCGGTGGGAGCAATCCAAGAAGAAGCTGGACGAACTGGAGCAGAGGTTGAGCGTATTCCGCGCGCAAAACATAGGCCGGTTGCCGGAGGAACATCAGAACAACTACCAGCAACTGACGGCCATGCAGGCGCAGAAACTAAACCTGAACATGTCGATGAACCGGGTGAACCAGGAGCGGCTGCTGTATGAAAATCAATTGCGGATTTATCGCGGTCAACTGGCCGCGCTCAAGGAAGGGAATGCGCCCGAGCAGGCGGCCCAGCGAAGCGACGACAAATTAACCGACAAGGACCACGAAATCGCACAGTATGAGGATTCGCTGGCAACCGCGCGGGAGCGCTATAAAGAGAACCATCCCGACGTACAGAGGCTGCTGAATCTGCTGGCGGCTTCGAGAAAGCAACGGGAGAGCATCCAGGCGCTGGAGAACGCCATGCCAACCCCGCGGCCGGACGCCGCGACACCCCGGGTTCAGAGCGTGCAATTTCTTCGCGAGCAGCGCGATCTGGAAGCGGAGGCGCAGAGGACGCAAGGTCTGATTCAGGCCAAAGACGTCGAGATGGAAGATTACCGCAAACAGAGCGCGCAGGTGGATGGGAGCATCCGAACCTATGAGGCGCGTATCGAGGGCACGCAGGTGGGCATCAAGGAATACGACGAGCTCATCCGGGACCGGGACCTGGCCAAGAAAGATTACGAAGACCTGGACCGGCGATTGAACAGCTCGGCCATGTCCACCGCGCTTCAGAACCGCCAGCAAGGAGAGCGGCTGGAGCAACTGGATCCACCGTCCCTGCCGCAAACGCCGGCGCAGCCCAAACGGCCGCTTGTGATTTCCATCGGAAGCGGCTTTGGTTTGCTCGTAGGCCTGTGCCTTGCGGGCGTAAAGGAAACGCGCAACCGGGCGCTGCACACCGTGAAGGATATCCGAGCGTACTCGCCGATTGCCGTTCTGGGCAACATCGGTCTTTTTGAAAGCACCGCGGCAGTGCGACGGCGCCGGCGAGCGGCTTGGTTGACCTGGTCCGGGGGGTGCCTCGCGGGCATTGCCATTATGTTGAGCTCGGTGGCGCACTATTATGCGACGAAGTTGTAGGCTGGAAAGAGAGACATCGTGACTAGAAGTACAGCGGCAGGAACGGCGTTAGAGTTGAATCTTGATTCGCTCCGGACGGTTGCGTTTCGTCCCGCGCAGGACGCCGTTCTTCTGGATCCACTGCGCCCCATGGAGACTCCCAGCGAGGAATTCGGGACATTGCGCACCAGCCTCGCGCATCTGAAAGCGGAGCGGGGCATCCGAAGCATGCTGGTCACCAGCTCGTCGCCGGAGGAAGGTAAATCCTTTACGGCGGCGAATCTGGCTCTCGCGGAAGCGCAACTGGCGGACAATCCAACGCTGCTCTGCGATTTCGATTTGCGGCGGCCGAGCCTGCATCGCATCTTTCAGATCGATCGCAGCCCGGGAATCAGCGACTACTTGCTGGGTCAAGCCGAGCTTCCCCAGCTGATCCAGCGAATCGGCGCAAGCAGCCTGTTCGTAATGACGGCGGGCGAGGCCGTGATCAATCCACTGGGATTGCTGCACCTGGCCGAGACCCGGCGGCTACTGGAAATCCTGTCCAGCCGGTTTCGCTCGGTGATCCTGGATAGCCCATCGCTGCTGGCCGCCTCCGACGCCAGCCTGCTTGCTACCCTGGTGGACGGAACGCTGCTAGTGGCGCGCTTGGGCGCAACCAAGGTGGAATCGATGGGTCAGGCGATTCAGCAGCTCGGCCAGAACAATATCCTCGGAATCATCGCCAATGGGGGACGGCGGGACGAGATTGCATCGGGCAGAGCCTGACCGTATCCACGCTTACAGAAGCTCCTGTGCCTGCCTCGCCCCCGTGTCGCCCATCCGGCACACTAGTTCGCCTCGCTGACTTCAGCTAAAATAAGACGTTCGATTCCTGGTCGAGATGTGCGCAGAGTGGAAAGGAACCCCGCTTAGATGATGTTTCACAGGCTAGGCTGCCTGCGAGCCTGGGCGTTTTATTCCGCCGTCGTTCTTTTTGTTGTGGGCGTTCGGCAGGCCGCGGCTCAGAATCAAGCCAGCCCTCAGCAGCAACAACCAGCACAGCAACAACCGGCACAACCACAGACGCCCAAGCCGCCGAATCCTTTTGAGACCGTTCCGCAGAGTAAAGAGCCGGAAGCCCCCAAGCCTACTCCGCCGCCCGCGCAGCAACCCGTGCAGCAACCAGCGCAGACCGCCCCCGAACCGCCGCGAGTCACGCGACCTGGCCAGCCGCCGACCAACACCATCGAGGGCATCGAGTTCCGCGGGGCGCGCCGCGTGCGCCAGGACACCCTGCAGTCGCTGATCTATTCGAAAAAGGGCGACCCGCTGGACGAAGACACCTTGCACCGCGACTTCATGCAGTTGTGGAACAGCCAGCGTTTCGACGACCTTCGGATTGAGCGCGAGGCCGGCAAGGAAGGCTGGATCATTCGCTTTGTCGTGGTGGAGCGGCCGGTGGTCCGGACCATCAAGTACGAGGGCAACAAGACCGTCAGCCAATCCGACATCCTGGATGCCTTCAAGGACAAGAAAGTCGGCCTGGTGGTGGAGTCGCAGTACGATCCCAATAAGGTGCAGCACGCCAAGAACGTGCTGCTGGAACTGCTGGCGGCGCACGGGCACCTCTCCGCCAAGGTGGATCCCCAGCTTCGCCGCGTCCCTCCATCGTCGCTGGAGCTGACCTTCAAGATCGATGAAGGCCCCAAGGTGAAAGTGGGCGAGATCGATATTGAGGGCAACACGGCGTTTAGCGATCGCGACGTTATCCGCGCGATGAAAAACCTGCACCCCATCGGCATTCCGCATTCCATTCTGTTCGAGGATTTGTTCGCCAAGACCTACGATCCGGGCAAGATGGATGAAGACAAGAGCCGCGTTCAGGTTTTCTATCAGGATCACGGCTATTTCACGGCGCGCGTCACAGAGTCCATGGTGACCATGCGCCAGACCGGTGGCCAGGGCATGCACATTCCCTTGATCCACCCCAACAAGCCCGGCACGTCCGCGGATGTGAGCTTAACGGTGGAAGAAGGCAAGCTGTACCACCTGAACAACATCACGTTTACCGGCGTCAAGTTTTTCCGCACTCCGGACGCGCTGATGGCGCCACTGTTCCAAATGGCCAAGGGCGATGTCTTCTCCACGGTGAAATTGCGCAAAGGCCTGGAGAACATGCGCAAGCTGTACGGCGATTTCGGTTTTATCGATTTTGTGGCGGAGCCGTCGTTCGAGCCCATGGCGGACAGCGGGCTGATGGATATGTCGCTGTCGGTGGATGAAGGCCATCAATTTTTCGTCCGGCGCATCGATTTCTCGGGCAACCTCACCACGCGCGACAAAATCATCCGGCGCCAGCTGCTGATCGACGAAGGCCAGATCTTCAACAATCGCCTGTGGGAGCTGAGCATCCTGCGTCTGAACCAGCTGGGTTACTTTGAGCCTCTCAAGGCCGAAGACGCGGCCGACATCAAGCGCGACACCAAGACCAACACAGTTGACATCACGTTGAAGGTGAAGGAACGCGGCAAGAACGCCATCCAGTTGAACGGCGGCGTCTCCGGCATCGCGGGCAGTTTTATCGGTGCGTCCTACTCCACCGCCAATTTTCTTGGTTTAGGCGAGACGTTGAGCCTGAGCTCGCAACTGGGCACGCGGTTGCGCGAGGTTCGCTTCGGCTTCACGGAGCCCTATCTTCTGGACCACGCGGTGCAAGCTGGATTCACGTTGTATATACAGCGCTACGACTACAACCAAGCGCAAGAAGCATCCATCCTGGCCGGAACTAACCTGATCTCCTATTACAATTCGCTGGGCACGCAGAACCTGCTGAACTATATCCAGAACGGCTATGGCGGCACGGTCTTCGTATCGTATCCGTTGAAGCGCAGCTTCGCCCGCCTGGGGCTGTCCTACGGCTACAACATTTCCAACCTCAAGACGCTGACCGACGCGGCCACCAACTACTTCGATTACATCGATTTCGAGGGAGTGGGCGGGCCCAACCAGCTGACCGGCATCCGCACCAGCACCGTCACCCCGTCCTACACCTACAACAGCATCAACAATCCCATCAACCCCTCGGGCGGCCGATCGATCTACTTCGCGCTGGCATTTTCGGGCAGCGAGCTGGGCGGGAACGTCAACACCATCCAGCCGACCTTGGACGTGAAGTATTTCCGCCCGGGATTGAAAAAGGGCCACGTCATCGGGATGCATCTCTCGGCGCGACTCTTGACCGGGTTCGGAGGCAAGGTGGCGCCTCCCTTCTCGCGCTATTTCATGGGCGGAGAGAACGACGTTCGCGGCTTCAACATCTGGACCCTCAGCCCGATCGTGTACCTGCCCAGTGATGTCGCGACCGTGGCGGTTTATAACAACGACGGCACGCAGCGCACCCAAAAAGGCGTCCCGGTGACCATGACCGTTCCCTCCTACCAGGTCACCTTCCCCGGGGGCGATACCAATATTGTCGGTAATTTCGAATACCGCATTCCGATCGTGGGTCCGATAACGCTCGCGCTTTTTGCCGACGCCGGCTGGGACACGCTGCTGTTCCCCAATCAGCTCAGGATGAACCCGGGACGAATTTCGCAATTGAACCAGGAATTCCCGCAGGCCGGCTTCACCGGTTTAGCTTATATCCAGCCTGGCTCTGAAAAAGTTCGCACTTCAACCGGAGTGGAACTCCAGGTTTTGATGCCGGTCGTGAATGCGCCCTTCCGCGTCTATTGGGCCTATAACCCCACTCGCTTCGAAGGCACGCTGCAGGCGCCCATAGTCGCCAACAAATCGTACTTCCCGAATGTCACCACCTACAATAACGCCATCACTTCCATTGGGGCGGTGCTGCCATATAGCGTCGAGCGCTCGGCCATGTTCCGCTTTACGGTAGGGCGAACCTTCTAACAGATGCCGAGGAATCGGAAAGAACTGGCCGGATTAGATAGAATAGGATGATTTTCGAGTTGAGGAGCTTCATTGTGAAAAAGGTATTTCTATGGCCGGTCCTAGCATTGGCTGCCGCCATGACTGTTCAAGCACAGACCAAGGTGGCCGCGATCAACATCCAAGCCGCCATTATCGGCACCAAGGATGGCCAGAAGGCGGCTGCCGAGTTGACCGCCAAGATGCAGCCCAAGAAGCGGGAGCTGGAGGGGAAGCAAAACGAGATCAATACTTTGCAGGACCAGCTCAACAAGGGCCAGAACACCATGAGCGACGCCGCGAAGGCCGATCTGTACAAGAATATCGAGGCGAAGAAAAAGACCCTGCAGCGCCAAATGGAAGATGCTCAGGCCGATCTTGAGGCCGACCAGAATAAACTGATGCAGCAGCTGGGGCAGAAGATTGTCGCGGTGATCGAGCGTTACGCGCGCGATAACGGCTACACGATGGTAGTGGACGTCGGGAATCCCCAGAGTCCGGTGATTTACGCTTCGCCCAGCGTGGAAATCACGAAGGAAGTCATCGAGCTATACGACAAGAGTACAGCGTCGGCAAGCGCTCCCGCGCCCACCACGGCTGCGCCCAAGCCTCCGGCGGCTGCTCCGAAGCCTGCTCCCGCGAAGCCTCCCGGGCAATAGCCCGGCAGTGATTTTTTCGTGCGAGTAGAGCTTGCGAGCGGGCGCAAACTGCGCGACCGCAACAAACCCGTCTACCGCCTGGCTCATTGGCCGATCTGGATTTTCGTTTTCTTTATCGCGCCCGGGCCGTCCACTTTCGATCTGTTTGAGCGCGGCTTTGACCGGCGTAAGCTGGCGTGGCTGGCCCTTGTGGTGCTCGGAACCGGCTGGGCCGCGCTACGCGGTCAATTGCCTGGCGTCGAGCCGCGGCCCTACATTATCCGCTTCGTCGAGGATAAACCGAACCCGCTCTATCGCCGTATCTGCTACACCTTCGCCTGGAGCATCGTGATCACGTTCGCGGTGCTGAACTTCGCCGGGCTCGCCGTGGCGGTGGTGACCGGCATGTGGCGTCTGAAGCAGATTTATCAATACGCATATTTTCCGATCGCGGCGGCGATCTGGGTGCTGGGTGCGGCGGGCGTGCTCCCGCGCGTCAAGGCATCAACCAAGGGCGAGGGGCACGAGCGGCGCTATTTCTACGGCGCGGTCTGGGCGTCCTGCGTCGCGCAGCCTGCGTTGGGGATTATGTGGAAGCTGCTCCCGCATACGCGCTGGGCCGACGCGGTGAAGCTGGTGGTCTTTACGGCGATTCTAGTGTTTTTCGGATGGCTGGCGCGTCACGGGGTGTTGCCCAGAACCCGTCCGATCTTGCCTGGGGAATCAGTCGTCTCGGATTAGGCGTGGCCGCCGGTGAAGAGTACTACGCTCCCGGCCCGGGTATTGCGCGGCGAAGTCGTGCGTATTACCATACGGTCATGCAAACGATTTCACTGAAGTTGCCTGAAGATCTCCTGGCCCATCTCAGTAGCGAGGCGAAGGCGAGGGGCGTGACGAAATCGTGGCTGGTTCGAGAGAGTCTGGAAAAGGCTCTGCGCAAGCCATCATCGCGCGGCGCTGTCTCATGTTATGACTTGGCCTGCGACCTTGCTGGTACGGTCAAAGGCTTGCCCAGGGATCTCGCCGAGAATCCAAAATACATGAAAGGCTTTGGCCAGTGACGCAAGGCCCCGGCCTATTAGACGCTGGGCCGCTGGTAAGCTTCCTCGCCGCCGGGTTAAGGCATCATGCGTGGGCCGTGGAACAGTGGAAAAGACTTAGCCCACCGCTGCTGACATGCGAGCCGGTGCTGACGGAGGCCGCCTTCCTCCTGAAACGGGAAGGAAGCGATACCGATGCCCTCTTTGCATTGTTGGAGCGGGGAGTGATTCGAATCGCGCTGGCCGTGCAGGAGGAACAGGCCGATTTAAGGGCGCTGATGCGCCGATATCGCAACCGGCCTATGTCGTTGGCGGACGCATGCATGGTGCGACTCTCTGAAATTCACGCGACGGGGGAAGTTTTCACGCTGGACTCCGATTTTCGCATCTACCGGCGGCATGGCAACAAAGTTATTCCGGTGCGGATGCCCGATTAGCTTTTCGGAGCATTACCGGTACGAATTCTGTTTCCACGCGCGGGTGAGGAAATGCGTCAAAATGGATGAAGTGGCTCTTCGCCCCATGAAGCTCCTACTGTGTTTTGTTGTGGTTGCGCTCGCGGCCCAGGCCGGCGAGTTCGTCGTGCTCTCCAATGGCTTTCGAATCCATGCCGACAGCCACTCCTCCGAGGGATCCGTCATCCGGCTCCAGACCAATCAGGGCGTGATCGAGATTCAGGCCAACACGGTGGCATCGTTCGAGCAGGAAGATTACACTCCGCCCAGTGCACCGCCCGCCATCGTCCCCACGTCGCCTGCGCCCCCGGTGTTGACGCCGCAAGAATTGATCACCGCAGCCGCCCTTCACGCAGGTCTTCCGCCCGCGATCGTACATAGCGTCGCTCGCGCCGAATCGGGTTACCGGCAGGATGCTGTTTCGCCGAAGGGCGCCATCGGATTGATGCAGCTGATGCCTGGGACGGCCGCGGCATTGAATGCCGATCCGCTGGATCCCAAGCAAAATGCCGAAGCCGGCGCCAAGTACCTGCGCGATTTGCTCCAGAAATACGAGAACGATCCACACCAGGTCTCCAAGGCCGTGGCCGCCTATAATGCCGGTCCGGCAGCCGTCGATAAGTATCACGGCGTCCCGCCCTACGCCGAGACCATTCAGTACGTGAAGCGCGTGCTGAAGCAATACGAAAAAGAGCAGGCTGCTAATCTGAGGTAATGCCCTTCGATGGCTTGCGCGTAGTCTCGTTCGAGAGCCGGCGCGCAACCGAAATGGGCGAATTGATCCGCAGGCAGGGCGGCGATCCGTTCGTCGCGCCATCCATGCGAGAAGCGCCCATCGAGAACAATCCGGAGGCGTTCGAATTCGCCGAACGGTTGTTCGCGGGCGAGTTCGATCTGGTGATCTTTCTCACCGGCGTCGGCACGCGGGCGCTGGATAAAGTGCTGGCCTCGCGCTATCCGGCGGGCAAATTCGCCGAGGCGTTGCGCAAGATCACGGTGGCCGCGCGCGGTCCGAAGCCCCTGGCCGCGTTGCGCGAGATGCAGGTACCGGTGACGGTGACCGCGCCCGAGCCAAACACCTGGCGCGAATTGCTGGCCGCGCTCGAGGGCCGGACCGAACGTAAAATCGCGGTTCAGGAATACGGCAAATCGAATAGCGAGCTTTTAGAGGCGCTGCGTACGAAGGGCGCCGAAGTGACGCCGGTACGCGTCTATCAGTGGGATCTGCCCGAAGATGTCGCGCCGCTGCGCGAAGCAGTGCATCGCATTGCCGATGGCCGCGCCGACGTTGCGATGTTCACTACGTCAATCCAGGTCCCGCACCTGTTTCGCATCGCCGCCGAAGAGCAACTCACGGACCCGATGCAGCAGGCCTTGCGCCGCATGGTGATCGCCTCCATCGGACCGACCACTACCGAGACGCTGGAGGAGTTCGGCCTCGCAGCGGATATCACGCCCACTCATCCGAAAATGGGCTTCCTGGTGAAGGAGACCGCCGAGCAAGCCCAGGCGATTTTGCAACGCAAGCGCGGTGCCCATGCCTAAGAACGGGGGCAATCTATACCAGCAATTCGGCAAATACTATGGGATGGCGTTCCTGCTGCCGGTATCGATGCTGGTGGGCTACGGGATCGGATATGGGCTCGACAGATTGTTCCACACCGGTTTCCTTAGGGTTGTATTTTTGCTGATTGGGGTGGCCTCTGGAATGATTGAGCTGGTTCGCGAGTTGAGCAAGGACGATGCAGGAAAATGATCCCGCATTTTACGACCGAGCCATCCAGCGAATCTCCCGGCTCATCGTTATTTTGGGACTCTCGGGAGCGCTCGCGGTAGCTTTTCTTCGTGGGCCGTGGTCCGGCCTCGCATTCCTGGTTGGAGCCGCTGTCTCCTACTTCAGCTTCGGCGGCTGGCGAAACCTGGCGGGCGCTATAGGGCCGGGCGGCAAGAAGCGATCGTCCTGGTTCTTCATCAATCGCATCGCAGTGCTCTTGGCTGTGGCGTGGGTTATAATCAAGTTTCTTGGACCGCACGTCGCGGCTGGGGCGCTTGGTTTATTTGTTCCCGCAGCGGCCATCATCCTTGAGATCATATACGAGTTGATCTATGCAAGCTGAACCAGAAGTCTGGACTACCATTCTGTTCAACCGCTTCCTGGCGGGACCGCTCGATTCATTTTTGAGCGCCATTGGCCATCCAACCGCCGATCCCGCGCATCCCTGGGAAAACTGGATCACCATGGAGATCCTGGTGGTAGCGATCATTCTGGTGCTTTTTGCGGTTCTGAAGTCGCAGCTCTCGGTGGAAAATCCCGGCAAGCTGCAATTGACTTTTGAAGCGCTCTACAAGTTCCTCTCGGGCCAGGCGCATGACGCGCTCGAGCATGGGTCGAACAAATATCTCCCCTTCATTGGGACGTTGTTCATTTTTATCCTCTTCATGAACTTGATCGGAATCATTCCCGGTTTTGAGTCACCGACGATGAGTCCGGCGGTTCCTTGCGCTCTGGCCGTCTCTGTCTTTCTTTATTACAACTACATGGGAGTTCGGGCACAAGGCGTCGGCAGATACCTGGCGCACTTCGCAGGCCCGGTATGGTGGCTCGCGCCAATCATGATTCCGATAGAAGTTGTCAGCCACATAGCCAGGCCTCTCTCGCTGACCATCCGTCTTTTCGCCAATATGTTCGCCGGCGAGCGCGTTACTTTAACCTTTCTGACCCTCACTTATTTCGCCGTTCCTGCCATCTTTATGGGGTTGCACGTATTCGTAGCATTCTTACAAGCATTCATATTTATGCTGCTCAGCGTTATCTACATCGCCGGAGCAGTAGCGCACGAAGAACACTAACGGCATCATCCGTTCGCAAGCGTGAGCCCGCCGTCCCCCAGGGCGGATTGGGAACCACCTCCTGGCGAACAACTTTTACAAGGAGAAACACTCGAATGAAACGCAAATTAATGGGCGCGGCGGGCATGCTCATGCTGTTGGGAAGCCCTGTTTTCGCGCAAACTCCGGGCGGCGGCGCTACGGACCTCCATCTGCCTTTCGCCTACCTGGCCATGGGACTTGCCGCGGGGCTCTGCGGCCTTGGACAGGGAAAAGCTACCGCGTCAGCAGCGGAAGCCATGGCGCGCAATCCTGGTGCGGCGGCGGGCATCCGATTCGCACTCATCATCGGTCTGGCTTTGATTGAATCTCTCGCGCTCTATACGTTGTTCGTAACTTACATCGCGAAGTAACCTGCCGTTCTTCAGGGGTGGTCTTGAAAAGCCGCCCCTGTTGCTCCTCCATGAAACTTCAAGGCATCTTCAGCCCCATCACCACGCCCTTCAATCATGAAGGCGAGCTGTGGAAAGTCAAAGTCCAGCACAACATCGAGAAATGGAACGCCACCGGCCTCGCGGGTTACGTGGTCGTGGCGTCCACCGGCGAAAGCGTGATGCTGGGGACGGATGAAAAGATCCAGCTCTGGGAATGGGTGGGACAGTTTGCAGCGCCCGACAAATTGCTGATCGCCGGAACCGGCATGGACAGCGTGCACCAGACCGTGGCGCTGACGAATCGCGCGGCGGACATCGGCTACAAGCTGGCGCTGGTGAAAACGCCGTCGTTCTTCAAGAACCAGTTCGCGAATCCCGCCACGCAGATGCTGTTCTTCCGCGCCGTGGCCGATCAAGCCAAGATTCCGGTGCTGCTCTACAATTTTCCGCAGAATACGGGCATCGATCTCGCGGCCGAAGCGGTGGTCGAGCTCTCGCATCATCCCAATATCGTTGGGATCAAGGAAAGCTCGGGCAACGTCGAGAAGCTGCTACAAATGGTGCGCGAAGCGAAAAAGGGATTTCAAGTGCTGACCGGGTCGGCCACCACTCTGGCTCCGTCGCTCGCTATTGGTTGCAGCGGCGGCATCCTGGCTTTTGCGAATCCGGCGCCCTACGCGACCATCTCCATCTGGGAGGCGCATCGCACGCGCGAGCCCGAGGCCGCGCTCGACTGGCAGAACCGCATCGGCCGCGCAGCCAAGCTGGTCACGACTAAGTACGGCATTGGCGGGCTGAAGTACGCGATGGATCTGACCGGCTATTATGGCGGTCCGCCGCGGCTCCCGCTGCTGGTTCCTACGCCCGCGGCGAAGGAGGAGATCGAGGGAGCCTTTTCCGATTTGCGCGGTTAGTGTAGAATTGATGGTCATTCGGAGGGCCTACGCTAAATACGAGAATCAGGAACGCGTCGCTGCTGCTGATGCTACTCGCGGCAGAGGCCGGTGCGCAGACCGCGCCCAACTGGAATAAGCTATCTCCCGGAAGCAGCCCGCCCCCGCGTTCCGGCCACACGATGGCTTACGATTCTGTCCGCAGCCAAACTGTCTTGTTCGGGGGAGACAGCAATGGCAATTACGTCACCGATACGTGGCTCTGGAACGGCTCTAACTGGAGCGAGGCGCTCCCTCAAAGCGCGACGCCGCCCGCGCGAACCAATGCCGGCATGGTCTTCGATACGGCCCACGGGCAAACGGTTTTGTTCGGAGGAGAGACCAGTAGCAGTGGTGATTTCAACGATACCTGGCTGTGGGACGGCACCAACTGGACCCAACAGTTTCCGCAAACCAGCCCGGGGGGGCGGCGCTTCCTCGGCATGGCCTACGATTCGGCGCATAGCCAGGTGGTCCTGTTCGGCGGATACAACTCTTTCCAGGTTGCCCTCGACGACACCTGGGTGTGGAACGGCACCAATTGGACTCAGGAGTCTCCGGAAACCAGCCCACCAGGCCGGTACGGCGCCTTCATAGCGTACGATTCAGTACGCGGCCAAGTGGTCATGTTCGGAGGCTTCTCCGTAACTGGCGCTCCTTTAGACGACACCTGGGTGTGGGACGGCGCCAACTGGACCGAGGAGTCCCCGCAGGCCTCGCCGACAGCGCGAGGCGATGGCAGCATGGTGTTCGATACCAAGCAAGGCCAAGCAGTGTTGTTCGGGGGGTACAACAGCGAATCGATGACCTTGGGCGAGACCTGGTTATGGGGCGGTTCCACCTGGACCCAGCAAACGCCGCAATCCAGCCCGCCTGCGCGCGCTAAATACGCCATGGCTTTCGACTCCGTGAACAATGTCAGCGTCTTGTTTGGGGGGAGGGATAACAATAACAACTTTCTCGGCGACACCTGGACCTACGGCGTCCCCGCCAGCGTCACGCCGCCTCCTCCAGCCGGCCCATCCATCAACCTCGTCTTGAGCGCGTCCGACTACGGCGCATTTTCGAGCGTTGCGCCAGGATCCTGGATCGAGATCTACGGAACGAATCTGGCGTCTGAGATGACGGGCTGGTCTGCCGCGGATTTCATCGGCAAAGACGCGCCCACAATGCTGGACGGCGTGTCGGTGAGCATCGCGGGAAAAGCGGCGTTTGTAGCTTACATTTCCCCGACCCAGGTGAATGTACAGTTACCGTCCGACATCGCGACAGGAGGCCCGCTGGAATTGACTCTCACCAGCGATAACGTAGCCAGCGCGTTAGTGAACGTAACTGTAAACCCGACAGAGCCCGGACTCCTTGCTCCGGCGAACTTCAAAATCGGAGGGAAGCAGTACGTGGTGGCGCAGCATTTAGACGGAGAGTTCGTTCTGCCCAGCGGCGCTATCCCTGGCGTCACCTCGAGCCCCGCCAAGCCAGGCGAGACCATCGTCATTTACGGCGTCGGCTTCGGCCCGGTGACTCCGGACACCCCTGCAGGCGAGCTCGTACCCGGGAACAATCAACTTTCGGAGTCTTTCCACATGTCGATCGGGAAGGCAACGGCCAAGTTAGAGTATTTCGGGCTGGCGCCGGGCGAGGTTGGCGTGTATCAGTTTGATGTCGTTATTCCAACATTGGCGAACAGCAATCTTGTGCCGCTGACGTTCGATCTGGGCGGCGTATCCAGCAAACAGACCCTTTTTACGGCAGTGCACCAGTAGCTGTCTTAACCGCGGCGTTCACGTCTTCGATCATGCGCTGAGTTTTTTCGCGGACTGCGCGGACAAACGCATCGCGCGAAATATCGGGATCGCCAAACGCGTAGGTCGTGCCGCGCGACGAGCTCACGATCGCGCCCAGGCCATCGTCATTAAAACAGACGGCCGCATTTTTGGCGCTTCCGCCCTGCGCTCCGTATCCAGGAACCAAAATCTGCGCCCGGGGCATCAGCTCGCGTAAGCGGCGGCCTTCTTCGGGAAACGTGGCGCCAATCACCGCGCCGATCGAACTGTAGCCCGACTCGCCTACCAGATCTTCACCCAGCTCATGCAAGGCGCTCGCGATGGATTCGTAGAGCGGACGGCCAGTGGTTTCGAGCCGTTGATCTTGAAAATCTCCGGAGCCCGGATTGGAAGTCTTCAGAACTACGAACAAGCCTTTGCCATGCTTCTTGCAGGCGTCGACAAAGGGCGTCAGACTGTCACGGCCCAAATACGGTGTCACCGTGAGCGCATCGCAATCGAATGCTTCCTCTCCAAGATACGCATTGGCGTAGGCTTCGGCCGTGGACGAAATGTCATTGCGCTTGCCATCGGCGATCACCAGCAGGCCGCGTTGCTTCGCCGCCAGGACGGTATTCTCGAAGGCTTGCATGCCCAAGACGCCATATTGCTCGAAGAATGCCAATTGCGGCTTTACGGCTGGGACCAGATCGGCTACGGCATCGATCACCAATTCGTGGAATGCCGTGATGGCAGCGTAAGTGCCGTTTTCACGGACAAACGCCGGCATCTGGTCGACGCGCGGGTCAAGGCCTACAACGCAGCGGCTGTCTTTCGCGCGGATCTTTTCAATTAGGCGGTCGGCGAACGGCGCCATCTCACGTTCATTAGAACACGTTCCTCAAAGCCCAGAACAGGAACCCCGAAAGGAGCATGGCGGCGGGAAGCGTCAGCACCCAGGCCAGCGCGATATTGCGGACCGTGCCCCATTGCAGCCCGGTGCGATTGGCCGCCATGGTGCCGGCGATGCCGGACGAAAGGACGTGAGTTGTACTGACGGGCAGACCGTAATGATCGGCCATGCCGATGGTTATCATGGCAGTGATTTCGGCGGCCGCGCCTTGCCCGTAAGTCAGGTGGTCCTTGCCGATCTTTTCGCCCACCGTTACCACAATGCGCTTCCAACCGATCATCGTTCCCATACCCAGCGCCATCGCCACGGCCACCTTCACCCAGAGCGGAATGAACTTGGTGGCGAGATCGATGTGCTTCTTGTAATTGCCGAGAATCTTCTGCTCGTCGGGGGCGAACACCGGTTTGCCGGATTTCTGGATCAGCCGGATGGCCTCGCTGACAACGTACATGTCGTTGCGGAAGTTGCGCGTCTTGTCGGAGGGAACATCCTTGAGAGCTTTGTAAATGGACGTCTCGTTGCCGATATCGCTGACCACCGAGCGCAGGGCCAGCATAGTGTTTGCGTTGAAATCCTTGGTGCGGATGTAGGCGGTTAAGTCGTCGCGCGGGTCGGCGACTACTGCCGATGGATCGACGTACTTGTTTAGCACTTGCACAGTTTGTTGCGACACAGCCAGGAAGTCTTGGGTCTGCGAGGGCGTGACGGCGCGATTCAAGGCGTAGGTGGTGGGTACGGTTCCGATGAGGATCAGCATGATGAGCCCCATGCCTTTCTGTCCGTCGTTAGAACCGTGGAAGAAGCTCACGCCCGAGCAAGTCCCGAAAAGCAGTACCCGAATCCAGAACGGCGGCGGCTCGGTGCCTTTCGGCGCTTCATACAGCCTTTTGTCTTTGATAATCGCCTTGCAGATCAATAGCAGCAGCCACGCGATGGCGAACCCCACCAGAGGTGAAAGCAGCAGGGATTTTCCGACCTGCGCCGCCTGGACCCAGTCGACACCGCTGGTCCCTTGCTTGGGATTCATCAGCTGATTCGCTATGCCGACGCCCATGATGGAGCCGACCATGGTATGCGAACTGGAGGCCGGTAGACCGAAGTACCAGGTGCCCACATTCCAAAGGATGGCAGCGATTAACAGCGCAAAAACCATCGCAAAGCCCGAGCCGCTGCCGACCTGCAGGATCAATTCCACGGGCAGCAGAGTGATGATGGTAAATGCGACCAAGCCGGTGGAGGTCAAGACACCAATGAAGTTGCAAAAACCGGACCACGCCACGGCTAAATGTGGCTCCATGGTGTGCGTATAGATCACGGTTGCAACGGCGTTGGCTGTATCGTGAAAGCCGTTCACGAACTCAAAGCCGAGGGCGACCAGCAGGGCGACGCCCAGCAAGACGTAGGGGTAAAGCGATGTGCCTCGCTCCGCCTGCAAATCGCGCGCGAGGCTGATGATGGTGTAGATCAGACCGACAACGAGAGCCACTCCGAAGACGGCAATGCCAATCTTGCCGGGGTTTCTCGACATTTTCTGTTGTACTGCAGGTGCGGCAGCGGCCATAGTTCTCCTTCAGCCTGCCCACTATAACCTCACAGTATTTCAGTTTGAATAATTTCTGGTTACAACGATGTGCCGTGTGGAAAAAGCTCGTCAATTTTCAGCTCGCGCGTCAGCCGGATGAAGCCCGGTACGCCTAGCAGTTTTTCCAAATCGGTGCAGCGTTTTTCATCAAGCACTTTGAAGCCCGCCTTCTCATAGACCAACAGGGCTGCATCATTGCCCATGTACGTCGTGATCTGAGCCAGCGTGCAATCGCGGTGGAAAGCATCGTGCACAATTACGTCCAGTAGGATGTCGGCGTATCCGCGCCGCCGATACTCCGGCCTAGTGGCAACGTTCTCGATGATGTAATCCGCTCCGGCGTCCGGGAGCGAGCAAGCGGCCCATACCGGAGCCATGCGCTGGTGGGATGCGGCAGCGTCTGCCTCGGTCCATCCCAGCTCGCGCTGAACATTGGACATGGCATCGCCGGCGGCTGCCCATCCATCATGGGGTGCAAATCCGCAGAGCGCCGCCGCGCGCTGGCCGTCGATTTCCGCGACGATATAACTCGACCAATGATAGAGTGACCGCGGCTCGGCAATCGCCAGACGCTGCAGGTAATCCAGGCATCCGGCTTCGTCAGTCCCGATGATCAAATCCCAGAGGCCGCGCCCAAGATGCGCACGCGAGGCCGTGAGCGTCACCCAAGCTAGAAACTCCGCGTCGCTGGACTTTGCGCGGCGAATAAAAACACACATTACGCGGTCATGATGGCGGTTACCGTGCTGCGCTCGATGACTTGCTGGTAAGCGTCCAGCATGCCCTCAATCGGGACCACTGTGGTAGCTAGGGATTTCGCATCGAACTGGCCCCGGTCCAACAATTCCACGAAGCGCGGAATGTCGCGCATCGGGTTGGCGCCGCCATATTGGCCAGCGTGATGAGTGCGGCCGCCGATGGTGAACTCCACTGCCGGCAAGGTAATGTTTCCGCGTGGGAAGACTGGTAGTGACGATATGGCCGCCCGGCGCGCACATCATGTAGGCCTGCTGGATGGGAAGAATGCCGGTGGGATCGGGCCCGGCTTCAAACTTGGGTTTCGCGCGATCGGCGCCCACCGCTTCGACGACAAAGTCCGCTCCAGCTCCACCCAGGAGTCCGCCGGAATCGCGGCCGCCAGCCCAGAGCCGATTATTGGGGCCATTCGAAAGCTCACGCACTTTGTCGACTAGCTGATTGCCCTCGACATTCGGATCCAAAACGTCCGTTGCCCCGACCTTCAGTGCTACATCCCTGCGAACACGCATCGGCTCGATGGCGATGATCCTGGATGCACCGGCGATCCGAGCGCCCTGAATCGCGCTCAGTCCCAGGGGACCGCAACCCACCACGGCGACGATCGAACCCGGCTCCACCGCCGCCAGAACTTGCGATGCGGTGCAACCCAGTCCCGCGACGGTCACGCAACTACACACCATGCCAAGGTCGGGGGCCGAGGCCTTAGTGAATATCGGCACCACCCATTCTTCGAAGGTGACCATCAACTCGGCGAGGCCGCCGATGTGCGAGTTGGCATAAACCGCCGTACCGTCGCGCATGTCGGCGATGGGAACCAGATCGCTGGGGCCCTGGCGGGCCAAAAACTGGCACATATCGGCGCGCCCGCGCAGACATTGGTAGCAGGAGCCGCACTGGGGAGTTCCGGAAACACAGACGCGATCGCCCACTTGAACGCGCCGCACCTCAGGACCGACCGCCTCCACGATGCCGACGCCGCCATGGCCCTGAATAAGCGCCATGCGAGACATCGCAAGGAACCCCGGCGGCACGGGACGCTGCGGAGCGCCCGCAGGTGGCGGAGGCGGCGCGCCCGGCATCGGGAGCCCCAGGACGTCGCTCGAATTCGAGTAGCAGAGGTTGGTTGCCTCGGTACGGACCACGACCTGACGTCCGCCGATGGGGCGCAGCGTGAGTTCTTGCAAGGTGGTGCGGCCTTGGCCAGTGCCGCGCGAAACCCATCCGCGGAATTTCCGGCCGGGTGCGGCGGGTTTGGGCTGAGCTGGCTTCGTTTGTCCGAGTAAGGCTCCCGTTTGCGCCGCGAGCGCGACGCCCCCCGTCAGCACGCCTCTGCGGGATAGGGCGGAATCGTTGGGCTTCATCGGAACCAGTGTATCCAATTGGATCTCAAAGCTATCGGGTTGGATTTCAAAGCCGTCTGGTACTGTACTGGACCCCCTGGTACCAAACGGTGATCCTCACTCGCGCGGTATTGATGGATCATCGATCAGGAACTATGCCGACCAATACACAGCACGGATACGATCCCGCCAACTACTACGTGTGGCGGACGCCGGGCGGCTTTTCCGTCCACCTTAGCTTGCAGGTGGTGCGGGAACTGACGGCTGAAATTGCAACCTCCGGAGACACTTGCGGAATCTTGCTGGGACGCTCTGTCGCCACGCCGTTCGCCGCTACGATCGCCGACGATTTTGCGGTGATTCCACCGTCGGAAGACTTCGAGAGCGCTCGCCGGGCAGCGGAAAACGACGGACGCGGGCTGCGCACCATCGGCTATTTCCGGTCGCAGGGCGATGGCCGGCTGAGGCTGGACGGGCGCGATATGCAAACCTTCGATCGATGGTTTTACGAAAACGGAAACATCGGCTTGATGATCCGAGCCCCGCGGCGCGGCAACAGCGAAGCGGCCCTGTTTTATTGGCAAGACGGCCAGCCCCAGCCTCGCGAATTTGGTTTCGGGTTTCCGTTTGATGCAACGAAATTGGCCGGCGGGCACCCAGGTTGGCGCTTTCCGGATCCGTTGGCGCCCGCGGAAGAAATGCCCGAGCGCGAGAACTACCGGCGCATTCCGGAAGAGCCGGTGCCCGGTCCGAGCGAAAGCATTCGATGGTCCAGATTATGGCCGACAGCTGCGCTCGTCGTCATCGGAATTACTGCGACCGAGGTACTGTGGCATTCCTGGGGAACAACTTCGGCGCACTCGTCTCAGGCCGCCGGGACGACCGCGGCAGTTGCGGCTTCCGTGGACGAAACGCCGTTAGGTTTGAAAGTAAATTCGCAGCCGCATCAGTTGGAAATTCGCTGGAATCGCGCGTCACGCCGCCTTGCGGCCGCCGTCAGGGGCACGATGAGCATCACGGAAAACGGAATCACGGAAGCCGTTCCGTTCGAACCGTCCGAGCTGCGGCAAGGATACGTCGCATACACGCCCAAAACCAACGACGTTAGCGTTCAGTTCGAAGTGGCGTCGGCGGACGGCACGATAACGACGGAATCGGTCCGGGTAGTGGCTACTCCGTAGCGGCGCTTCGACGGCCGCTTGCAACACAGCCATGGTTGTAGTAGCCTTACACACAAGTGTAGTAGACAGGAACCATGGCCCAGCCCAAACTCACCAAACTAGAACTTCGAATCATGGAAGCGCTGTGGAGTAGCGGCGCTCTTTCCATTCGCGAGATCCAGCAGGCATTTCCTGAACGGGCGAGGCCGGCTTACACCACCATCCAGACCACGGTTTATCGTTTGGAAGACAAAAAAGCACTGCGCCGCGTCAAAAAGATCAGCAACGCGCATATTTTCGAGGCGGTGATCTCGCGCCAGGCCGCGCAGCGGAAATTGATCGACGAGCTGCTGGCTCTCTTTGGCGGGCGGACGCAACCCGTGATGGCGCACCTGGTGGAATCCGGCAAACTAACCATGGACGATGTACGGGAGGCTGAAAAAGCGCTGCGGAAGCTATCCAGAAAGGAGCACTCCGAATGACTGAGGCGCTAACCAATCATCTCTGGCAATCGACCGTGTTTGGGGCCATGGCTTGGCTCCTGACTCTGGCATTGCCCAAGAATCACGCGCGGGCGCGCTATTGGGTTTGGCTGGCCGCGTCTGTGAAATTTCTGGTCCCGTTCGCGCTACTCGTGGAGATCGGAAGCCACTTCGGATTTCGCAAAACCTACTTCCACTCTGCGGCGCCGCTAGCCATCCAGCGATTCGGTCCAGTGTTTACGCCCGTCCTATCCGCGTCTGTCACAGCGTTAAAGCCGCATCCGATCAGCTGGATCCCTATCTTGCTGGGGGCGCTCTGGGGCTGTGGCTGCGCGGCGGTTTTGCTCGCCTGGGGCGTACGGTGGCGCAGGACTGCCGGCATCATTCGAACCGCGGAGCCGCTGACTGAGGGCCGCGAAGTAGAAACGCTCAGGCGCCTGCAGTCGCCGATCGAGATCGTTTCCTCGAAAGCACGTTTCGAACCAGGCGTGTTCGGCATCTTACGGCCAATCCTGTTGTGGCCCGCTGGCATTTCCGAGCGGCTTGCGGATGCGCAAATAGAAGCGATCCTCGCGCATGAAGTGAGGCATGTCCGTCGGCGGGACAATCTGGCGGCGGCTCTACACATGCTAGTGGAAGCCGTCTTCTGGTTTCATCCGCTGGTGTGGTGGATTGGAGCGCGGCTGATGGCGGAACGCGAGAATGCCTGCGATCAAGATGTCCTACGCCTTGAGAGTGAGCCCGAAGTCTACGCCCAAGGGATTCTCAAAGTTTGCGAATACTGTTTGGAAGCGCCTCTGCTTTGTGTTTCCGGCGTCAGCGGTTCCGATCTCAAGAAGCGTATTCAGGGGATCATGACGCACACCATGGCGCACGATCTCGGTTGGCAGAGAAAACTGCTGCTGGCACTCGCGGGAATCGCCGCCGTCGCCGCGCCCATCGGAATCGGACTCATGAACGCGCCTGCCAGTCTTGCCCAATCGGAAAATGCGAACGCAGCCCGGCCGCAATTTGAGGTGGCATCTATCAAGCCATCGGCGCCTGACCAGCGCGGCATGTTTATCAACACCGCTCCGGGCGGACGTCTCAATATAACCAACATGCCGTTGAAGGAAATCATGGTTCTGGCCTGGCGCATTCAGCCGTACCAAATCTCCGGCGCACCTGCCTGGATCGAATCTACCCGGTACGATATTTCCGCGAAGCCGGATCGTGCGCCGAAGCAAGACGAAGCACCTCTGATGCTCCAGGCACTCCTCGCGGACCGGTTCCAACTGAAGATTCACCACGAAACCAAGGAGCTTCCGGTCTATGCGCTGGTTCTCGCGAATAAGGACGGGAAGCTCGGACCCCAGCTCACGCCCACGAAGGAAGGCAGTTGCACTCAGTTCGATCCTTCCAAGCCTCCGCCTCCGCCCGAACCTGGCAAGCCTCCAGTCCTTGGGTGCGGGGGTATGCATATGGGTCCCGAGGGATTGGGCGCCGCAGGCGTGGAGGTCGACCGCCTCGCACCCGTTCTGTCGCGCATCCTCGGGCGCACGGTCATCGACAAGACGGGATTGACAGGAAAGTTCAACATCCAGGCCCATTGGACTCCCGACCAAAACCAGCTTCAGGCGATGACCGGTGGCGCTCAACCAGATGAGCCGGTGCCGCAATTCGATCCCAATGGCCCCTCCATTTTCACGGCAATTCAAGAACAGCTGGGGCTCAAACTGGAATCGCAAAAAGGTCCGGTCGATATTCTGGTCATTGATCACGTGGAACGGCCTTCGGAAAACTAGGAAATTCTGCACGCTATGAACGACGCCGCCGTCATTTTATTAAACACATGACGAGACTTTTCGGAGCGCTTTTCATCACCGGCGCGCTTTTTGGCCAAGCGACGAGTTCGCCTCTGCCCGCGCCCACGGCGTATTCGGTGGCCTCGATTAAGCCAAATAAATCGAGCGACGACCGCTTCATGCTCCGCCCTATGCCCGGCGGCGGCCTCACCGCTACGGGCGTGACGCTCAAGATGCTGATGGGTTTTGCCTATGGCGTTTTTGCCTACCAGATCTCAGGCGGCCCGGCCTGGATCGGAACGGAACGGTGGGATATCGAAGCCAAGACCGACGCCGTTCAAGGGGAGCTTCCTCCCGCCCAGTCCGGAGCGTTGCTCCGCGCCTTGATCGAGGATCGATTTCAACTGAAAGTCCGGCGCGAGAGTAAGGAAATGCCGGTTTACGAGCTGGTGGTCACAAAGAATGGACCGAAGCTAAAGCCGAATCCCGATGACCCCACGAAGTCCCAGCCATCCGCCATGTTGGGGCGTGGTTCGGGCACCTTCACAAATAGCTCGATGGCGGTCTTGGCCGCGCGGCTGTCCCAGCAGTTGGGACGCCCCGTGATCGATCGCACGGATCTCAAGGGCGGCTACGACTTTACTTTGGAATGGACGTCTGCGTCCGGCGAGGGCGGCGCCGAGTTATTAGGATTGCCCCCGCGGGCCGAGCCACCAGCGGCTGGGGAATCGAATGGTCCATCTATCTTCACAGCCCTGCAAGATCAGCTCGGCCTGAGACTGGAACCGCAAAAGGGCCCAGTTGATATGATTATTATCGATCACGTAGAGAGGGCTTCCGAGAATTAGAGATGCTTCGAGCGGCCGCAATCGCGAGTCTCTTGCTCAGCGCCTGCTGCGCGTTTGGCCAACCACCCGCGCCTCGGCCGGAATTCGAAGTGGCATCCATCAAGCTCAACAAGTCAAATGACGGCTTTATCAGGATCATGCCTGCCCGCGGCGGAAGGTTCACTGCCACCAACGTCCCTTTGCAAATCCTCATTACCATCGCCTATCGCATCAAGGATTTTCAGCTCTCTGGCGCGCCGCCCTGGGTGATGTCGGAACGATACGATGTTGAGGCCAAAGCCGAAGGCGATCCTTCGTTTGACGCGATGCTCCCGATGCTTCAGACGCTACTGGAAGACCGGCTGCAGTTCAAATTCCATCGCGATACTAAGGAAATGACGGTTTACGCGCTAGTGGTTGCAAAAGCCGGAAAGCTCAAACAATCTGAAGGCGAATGCGCGCCGCGCCCCGACGGACCGCCGCCGCCGGAGCCTGGGAAACTGCCTACTGCCTTTTGTGGCGGGTTCATGATGTTTCCCGGTCACCTCAGTGGGCAAAAGGTGTCTATAGAAGCGCTGTTGGACCCTCTTTCGCGTTTTACGGGCCGGACGATACTAGATAAAACCAATCTCACTGGAAAGTATGATTTCGATCTGCAATATACACCTGAGCAGGGACAATTCCAGGCCCCTCCGGGAGGCGCGCCGCCCGGCATGCCTGCGCTGCCGCCGACAGATCCGAACGGCCCCTCCTTATTCACGGCCCTGCAGGAGCAGCTCGGCTTGAAATTGGAATCGCAAAAGGGACCGGTTGAAATGATCGTCATCGATCACATCGAAAGACCTTCCGAAAATTAGAGGAGCCAATTTGTGATTCGTGGCGTCCTTCGGTCTCTTGTCGCTGCCGGCTTGATTGTGCTCAATCTTATCGCGGCCGAGCAACATGGCGAGGTCACGTTTGGCGGCTTGCCCGTTCCGGGAGCCACCGTGACCGCAACTCAGGGCGACAAGAAGGTCACGGCAGTCACCGATCCGCAGGGCGCGTACTCTTTTCCGAATCTGGCGGACGGAGTCTGGACGATTCAAGTCGAGATGTTAGGCTTTTCCACGGTCAAAAACGATATTACGATCGGACCAGAGACGAAGCCGGCGACGTGGGAGCTAAAGATGTTGCCGCTGGATCAGATTCATGCTGAAGCCCAGGCAGCCGCGGCGCCTGCACCACCCACTCCACCACCGGCCACGCCATCTACGGCAAAGAACGCGCCAGGCGAGCCGCAGAAGCCGGCGCCATCCGTTAGTGAAACGGAGCCAGCGCGCGAAGAACTCGCGCAACGCGCCGCCGACGGCCTTCTGATCAATGGCAGCCAAAACAACGGAGCCAGTTCGCCGTTCGCTCTGTTTCCGGCGTTCGGCAACAACCGCAACGGCGGGCGATCGTTGTACAACGGCGGCCTTGGAATTTTCGCCGACAATTCGATATGGGACGCGCGCCAGTTTTCCATCACCGGCCAGGACACGCCCAAACCCGGTTACAACCACTTCACCGCTTCGGCTTATTTCGGTGGGCCTCTGAGAATTCCTCACATCAAGAATGGTCCGAACTTCTTTGTCGGATATCAGTGGACGCGCAACCGCAACGACACCATCGGCACGGCGCTCATGCCTACACTCGCGCAGCGAGAGGGCGACGTATCGCCGAGTCTCACGATTCCCAAGAGCCAGATCAGCCCGCAGGCTCTCGCGCTATTGAATCTTTATCCGTTACCCAATTTCGCGACCACCGGTGGCTACAATTACCAGGTTCCGCTGGTCGGCGTCACTCATCAGGACAGTCTGCAATCCCGCTTAAGCCAATCCATCGATCGCAAGAATCAGGTCTTCGGCAACTTTGCATTTCAGAGCACCCGGCAGGCGAATCCCAACGTCTTCGGTTTCCTTGACACCAGCGCGAGCCTGGGACTCACCACTAGCGCCAGCTGGTTTCATCGCTTCGCGCAGGGATTCTTTGGGACCTTCACCTATCAATTCAGCCGTTGGTCGATGAACGTCGTTCCATACTTCGAAAATCGCGAGAACGTCTCGGGCAACGCCGGCATTGCGGGCAACGATCAGAATCCGTTGGACTGGGGGCCACCGAGCCTCAACTTCATCAGCGTGCAAGGGCTCTCGGACTCGCTGCAGGCCATCAATCACAATGAGACCAACGCCGTTTCATCCACTTTCTATTGGAATCACGCGCGCCACAATTTCCAGTTCGGTGGCGACTTCAAGAAGCAGCAGTTCAACGTGCTGGGGCAGCAGAACGGACGGGGGAGCTTCACGTTTACGGGCGCCGCCACTGGATCGGATTTCGGAGATTTTCTGCTGGGTATTCCCGACGCGGCCACGGTGGCATTCGGCAATGCCGACAAATACTTTCGCGGATCGTTGTATGACGCATTTTTCAACGATGATTGGCGCATCAATTCTGCTTTAACGCTGAATGCCGGCGTGCGATGGGAGTATGGATCGCCGGAAACCGAACTGTATGGCCGCCTGGTGAATCTGGACGTTGTTCCAGGATTTTCCGCGGAAGCGCCGGTGGTGGCGAGCGATCCTATCGGCACCTTGACGGGCCAGCGATATCCGAATTCGCTGATCCATCCCGATAAGCGCGGATTCGAGCCGAAGGTAGCGATCGCCTGGCGGCCGCTTCCCGCCTCGTCGTTGGTGATTCGCGCGGGGTACGGCGTTTACTACGACACGTCGGTCTATCAAAATCTGGTGACGCAAATGGCGCAGCAGTACCCGCTGTCCAAAAGCCTCAGCGTGCAGAACACCCCCAACAATCCACTCACGCTCGCCGAAGGATTCAACGCGCCTCCCGCCACCACTCCCAATACGTTTGGTATCGATCCGAATTTTCGGCCTGGCTACTCGCAGAACTGGACATTCTCGATACAACGCGATCTGCCCGGTTCGCTCCAAATGACGGCGACATATCTTGGCATCAAAGGAACTCATGGAACGCAGGAATTCTTGCCGAATACTTATCCTGCTGGGGAAAACAACCCTTGTCCCTCCTGTCCGGCCGGCTTTGAGTACGTGACGTCGAACGGCAACTCGACGCGCGAAGCCGGATCGATCCAGTTGCGGCGCCGCCTGCACAGCGGATTCACTGCCAGCGTCCAGTACACCTACGCCAAGGCGATCGACGATGACGCGGCTTTGGGTGGCGCGGGAGCTGGGGCCAGCACACCGGTGGCGTCTGCTACTCCAGGCGCTGCGGCTGCATCCAGCCCACGCAATTTCGCGATCGCCCAGAATTGGATGGACCTGAGCGCGGAGCGAAGCCTCTCCAGTTTCGATCAACGGCATCTTGTGAGCTCGACCATTCAATACACCACCGGCATGGGAATGGCTGGAGGGACGCTGCTGAACGGCTGGAGAGGCACGCTGTTCAAGGGCTGGCTGCTCAGTACAACCATCTCAGCCGGCACCGGGCTGCCTCTGACGCCCGCGTACCTGGCGCCCGAACAGGGCACCGGTGTCACCAATGCGCTGCGCCCAAATTACACTGGCGTTAACGTGTATGACGCTCCCGCGGGTCTGAACCTCAATCCCGCGGCTTATGCCGCACCGCTTCCGGGCGAATGGGGCAACGCCGGACGCGATTCCATTACGGGTCCTTTTCAGTTTTCTCTGAACGCTTCGGCGGGACGCACGTTCCGATTGAATGACCGGCTGAGCGGCGACCTGCGGATCGATTCCACCAACCCCCTCAACCACGTCACCTTCCCGAGTTGGAACACCACGTTCGGCAGCGCGCAGTTCGGTCTTCCGGCGACTGCCAATGCCATGCGCAGCCTGACGACAGGATTCATCGTGAGGTTTTAATATGATCCGCGCCACAATGCTCGTTCTCTTTCTCGCACTCGCCGCCGCTCCGCCCGATGAGGCCCAGAAGATCGGCGAGAACGCTCCGGCGGGCGGCGCTAATCCGGCCACCTTCTCCACCAGCAGCCAATTGGTGGTGGAAACGGTAAACGTGAAAGACAAGAGCGGCAAGCCCGTGGAGGGGCTAAGCGCGAAAGACTTCACTGTCACCGAAGACGGGGCCGAACAAAGCATTCGTTTCTTCGAATTCCAGAAAGTACTCGAGAACGTCGACGTTGAGCCGCCGATTACGATCGCACCAGCGCCCCTTCGGCGGCTTCCTGAGACGCAAATCGCGGCGGAACGGCCGGGCGACATCAAATACCAGGACCGCCGCTTGCTGGTCCTCTACTTCGACATGACCGCCATGCCGCCACCGGACCAATTGCGCGCCATCACGGCAGCGGAAAAGTTTCTGCGCACCCAGATGACGCCCGCGGATCGCGTGGCGTTGATGAGATTTGAAGGCGGCGCCGTTCGAGTGGCGTCGGATTTTACCGACAACCGCGAGCGTCTAATCAGCATCCTCGAGACCATGATCGTGGGCGAGGCTCAGGGTTTCAACGAAGCCACCAGCGATGACAGCACGCCGGATACCGGAGCGGCTTTTGGCCAAGACGATAGCGAGTTCAATATCTTCAACACCAATCGCCAGCTCTCGGCGCTGCAAACGGCGGCCAAGATGTTGGGCCAGCTCAGCGAAAAGAAATCGGTCCTCTATTTCGCTAGCGGTTTGCGTCTCAACGGCGTTAATAATCAGGCGCAACTTCACGCCACTATCAATGCCGCCGTCCGAGCGGGAGTTTCGTTTTGGCCCATCGACGCGCGAGGTTTGGTGGCGCAGGCGCCACTGGTGATGCCACCCAGGGATCACCGGGCGGCAGGGGAATGTATACGGGCGCTTCCGCGCTGGCGATGACTACCAATTTTCAGCAATCGCAGGATACGTTGTTTGCGCTGGCTGCGGATACCGGCGGGAAGGCGCTGCTGGACAACAACGACCTTTCGATGGGCATCGTCCAGGCGCAGAAAAACGTTTCCAGTTACTACATCCTGGGTTACTACACCACCAACAGCGCTTTGGATGGCAAGTTTCGCCGAATCAAAATCGCGCTGAATAACGGCGTCGCGGCGACGCTGGATTATCGCCAGGGCTACTTCTCAGGCAAGACGTTCGGCAAGTTCACGAGTATCGAAAAGGAGCGGCAGCTGGAAGATGCGTTGATGCTGGGCGACCCCATCACTGAGCTGACCATCGCCATGGAGATCGATTACTTCCAGTTGAATCGCGCCGAATATTTCGTGCCGCTCTTCGTCAAGATTCCAGGCCGCGAGCTGGCGCTGGCGCGCAAGGGAGGCGCCGAACGCACGCTCATCGATTTCATCGGCGAAGTGAAGGACGAGTACGGCAGCACCATCCAAAACGTCCGCGACAAAGTGGATATCAAGCTCAGCGGCGAGACTGCGGCGAAGCTGGCGAAACAACCCATCGATTACTCCACCGGCTTCACGCTGCTTCCCGGCAAATACAAAATTAAATTGCTGGCGCGCGACGCCGAGACGGGCCGCATCGGAACTTACGAAGCCGATTTCGTCATTCCCAACCTGAATAAGGAGGTGAAGCGGATTCCCGTCAGCTCCGTGGTTCTGAGCAGCCAGCGCGTCGACCAGAAGGAAGCCATTTACAATGCGTTGAAGAGCAAGGATCAGGCGGAGCTAACGAACCCGCTGGTACAAGAGGGGCAGAAGCTGATTCCGAGCGTAACCCGCGTGTTCAGCAAGAGCCGCCAGATGTATGTTTATTTGCAGGCATACGAGCCCACCGCGACCAGTGCTCAACCGTTGGTGGCGTTCGTGACCTTCTATAGCGGCCAGACCAAGGTCTACGAAACTGCGCCCAGGTCGGTGACCGAGGGAATGAACAATCGTTTGAAAACGATGCCGCTACGATTCGATCTATCTCTCGATCCACTCGCGGCGGGCGAATACAATTGCCAGGTGACGGTGCTGGATCCTAGCGGGCAGAAGGCGGCTTTTTGGCAGGCTCCGATTTTAGTGGTGCAATAAGACGCTGCTCAACCGGTCACGCGACGCTCTCCGACAGGTTCATCAACGCCGCTAATTTCGGCCAGCGCGGGCTGGCGCGCAGCGGTTCTGCGATCGCGCTATGCAGAAACGCCACGACGTGGGAGTGCCGTGCTTCGATCGCCTTCTCGAACCAGTCCGCGGCCAGATCGATTTCGCCGCAGCAGAGATGGTAGATCGCCAAGCCTATCGATGCTCCATATGGGTCGCCGGAACCCAGCTTCTGAGCCAGTTCGTTTCCCTGATCTGGTTGGCCCGTGCGAACCAACAGGCCGGCATAAGCGCCGACACCCGGCGTGTACCAGGGCGCCAACGAAACGGCCTTTTCAGCGAAGGGAAGCGCTTCGGCGAACATCCGCCGCACAGTGTAGAGTTCAGCTAGGAAGTAGTAGGTCCAGAAGAAATTTGGATCCAGATCCCTGGTCTGACGCAGAAGCTCCTCCGCCTCCCCATAGCGGCCATCCGCTCCAAGGCACGTTCCCAGGATGGTCCGTATCGTGAGGTGGAGCGGGTCTCCCTGAACGGCGCGCTCCAGTTGATCCACGGCTTCCTTCCGGCGGCCCGATCCCAGAAGGAAACAATACCCGCAGCCCATGCGACTTACCGGCGACAGGGAGTCGTCAGCCATCGCCAGCGTGAACCGGCGCGCAGCCTCCTTCCAGTCGTAGTCATAGGTTGCAGCGAGAAGACCTAGGGACGCGTGCGCTTCCGGGAGCGAAGGGTCAAGCTCCAGCGCCCTCTGTGCCAAGGCACGAGCGACCGGCGCTGCCTCGTGCATTGACGTCATGCCCACGGTGGTCCGGCCAAAAAGGTAATCGGCATAGAGCGAATGGGCCAGGGCGAATTGCGGATCGAGCGCGATGGCCTGCTCGTAGAACACCCTGGCTTGGTCCATCGACTCCGCCGTTACCTTCCAGTGGAAATGCTTGGCCTTCAGGAAACCTTGGTAGGCGGCAAGATCGGGCGTATAACGCGGCTTCGCGGCAACCTGCGGCGACAACTTGAGCTGAAGCTCTTGCGCGATGGCCGCCGAGATTTCGTCCTGCACGGCAAATACATCCGCCAGCTCTCGGTCATACCGCTCCGACCAAAGATGGGTGCCGTCGGCGGCATGGATGAGCTGCGCGGTCACCCGGATGCGGTTCCCGGATCGGCGCATGCTCCCTTCCAGGATGTTCTGCACTCGCAGCGCCTCGGCGATTCTGGTGATGTCCTGCTCCTTGCCACGAAACGCGAAAGAGGAAGTGCGGGCAATCACTTTCAGCCCCGGGATTTTGGCGAGCAAGTTCAGGATCTCTTCGGCCAGCCCGTCGCTGAAATATTCGTTCTCTTTGTCCGCGCTCATATTGGCGAATGGCAACACGGCGATGGAGGGTTGATGTTCGGCTGCCGGTTTCGCTGCGATTTGATCCAGCGCTGCCTTCAGTCCCGCCATGCTCTGAAATCGCCCCACAGCTTGCTTCGACAGGCACCGTTTCACGATGCCGGCGGCCGGCGATTCGAGAGGCGCGGGCTCGTCACGCAGCACCGCTCCCAAACTGTCGAACGCGCGGCGCCCTGAGAGCAACTCATACAGCACCGCACCGAAACTGAACACGTCCGACCTGGTGTCTAGCACCCTACCCTCGGCTTGTTCAGGCGACATATACAGCGGGGTTCCCGAAATTCCCACTGTCTGCGTCGCGTCGCCGTCGGCGGTCAGCTTGGCAAGGCCGAAGTCGAGCAGTTTGGCCCCCGCCGCGGTAACCAGGATGTTGCCGGGTTTCAAGTCGCGATGCAAAATCCCCTTGGCGTGGGCCGCTTCCAAAGCCGAAGCGATTTGTACCGCGATCCGAAGAGCTTCATCGACCGGCAGCGGCCCTTTGAGCGGCGACCCCTCGATATATTCCATCACCAGGTAGTTGGGCCCGATGTCGTATAAGGTGCAGATGTGCGGATGGTTCAGCGCAGCGATGGCGCGTGCCTCTTGCTCAAAGCGATCGCTGTGAGCCCCTTTCAGCACCTTGATCGCCACCACACGGCCGAGCCGAGTGTCGGTGGCCTTCCACACCTCGCCCATGCCGCCCGCCCCGATGGGCGCAAGGATTTCGTAAGGTCCCAGACGAGTCCCAGCGGTGAGAGCCATGCGTGTCGACCAATTTTACTCCGCCACATGTCGTATTTGATATGATTGGCCCCGCAATATGTCTGTTGCACGGCTGCTACTCGCGCTGTCGACTGTGATCCCGCTCGCCGCCCAACACAGATACGGTCCAGCGGATATCGAAGATGGCGGAAAGCTGTTCCGCGACAACTGCGTCGCCTGTCATGGCCCGGAAGGCACGCTGGTGGATGGCGTGGATCTGGGACACGGCAAGTTCCGCCGTGCTTCCACCGAAGAAGGAGTGATCCGCATCATTCAAGACGGCATCCCGGGGACGGCGATGCCGCCCAATAAGCTTCACCGATTTTCAGGCGGGAACCATTCTGGCGTATCTGCAGGCGGCCGCGACCAGCGGCCGGACCCCTGCGCCCAACGGAGACGCTGCGCGGGGCAAGGCAATCTTCGAAGGCAAAGGCGGATGCGCGGGCTGCCATCGCGTGTATGGAGTTGGATCGCGAGTTGGACCGGATTTGAGCGACATCGGAGCTCTGCGGCGGGTGGCCGAGATCGAGCTTTCGATCCTGGATCCGAATGCCGAAGTGCTGCCGCAAAATCGCTACTATCGCGTGACTACCAAGAGCGGCGAAACTATCACGGGACGGCTGCTGAACGAGGACGCGTTCTCGCTCCAGCTTCTCGACACCAAGGAGCGGCTGCTGTCGTTCCAGCGGACGGATCTGCGCGAGGCTGGGTTCCTCGAGTGAATCGCCCATGCCATCCTACCGGGACAAACTGACGTAACGCGGAACGAGACGACCTGGTCACCTACCTGGCTTCCTTGAAGGGGTTCTGAAATCATGACGCGACGCGCTTGTCGATCCTTTGCTTGGCTGGCAATGCATGACCGGCGGCCTGTGGGGCCAAGTATCCTTCGACCGGATTCTCGCGGCCGGCAACGAGCCGCAAAACTGGCTGACTTACTCCGGCACAACCATGAGCCAGCGCTACACCACGCTGAATCAGATCACGCCCGAGAACGTAAAGAACCTGGAATTGCAGTGGATGTTCCAGGCGCGCTCGCTCGAAAAATTCGAAGCCACGCCGCTGGTGGTGGACGGCATCCTATACACCGTGCAGGCGCCGAATAACGTGGTTGCCCTGGATGCGGTCACCGGCCGCGTCTTTTGGCCCTATCCCTACGTACCGGCGCGAGCCGCGCGTCCGTGCTGCGGACAAGTGAATCGCGGGCTGGCGATTCTGGGCGACACGTTGTTCATGGGCACCATCGATGCGCACCTGATCGCCCTGGACGCCAAGAGCGGCAAGCCGATCTGGAACGTGGCGGTCGCGAAAGCCGGAGCGGGCTACGCGCTGACGCACGCTCCGCTGGTGATCAAGGACAAAGTGATCGTCGGAACGGCGGGAGGCGAGTACGGGATTCGAGGCTTCATCGCCGCCTACGACGTGAAAACCGGCAAGGAAGCCTGGCGCTTCTACACCATCCCCGGCAAGGGCGAGCCGCGGCAACGAAACCTGGAAGGGCGATTCCTGGCAGCACGGCGGCGCGTCGGTGTGGGTGACCGGGTCGTACGATCCGGCGCTGAATCTCACCTATTGGGGCATCGGAAATCCGGGACCGGATTGGAACGGCGACGAGCGCGACGGCGACAATCTTTACAGCGATTGCGTGGTCGCGCTGGACCCCGATACCGGAAAGTTGAAATGGTATTTCCAATTCACTCCGCACGACACTCTCGATTACGATTCGGTGCAGGTTCCCGTGCTGGCGGACATGGAGTGGCAAGGGACAGCCGCGCAAAGTGATGCTGTGGGCCAATCGCAACGGGTTCTATTACGTGCTGGATCGCACGACCGGCCAGTTTCTGACCGGCAAGCCGTTCAGCACCGTGAATTGGGCCAAGGGTCTGGACGAAGCCGGCCGTCCGATGCGGGTGAACGGAATGGAGCCGACGGTGGCGGGCCAGCAAGTCTATCCCGGCGTGCAGGGCGCGACGAATTGGTATTCGCCATCCTATAGCCCGCGCACCGGCTTGTTCTACATTCCGACTTGGGATAAATATTCGTCGGTATTCGTGAAGGTTCCAACCGAATACACGGAGGGACGGCGGTACGTGGGAACGTCGCCGCGGTCGGTGGTGGGTCTGCAAGGCGCGGCCATCAATCAGCGCAAAGAAGACGAAGGCTACGGCGCGGTCCGCGCCATCGATCCCAAGACCGGCGAGCAGAAATGGGAGTTCAAGATGCTGGATGTCACCGACGCCGGCATCCTGACCACGGCTTCCGATCTGTCTGTTTTCGGGCGGGCGCGAAGGATATTTCTATGCGCTGGATGGACGCAGCGGCGAGTTGTTGTGGAAGGCCAACGTGGGCGGCGCCGTGACCTCAGGTCCGATATCTTATTCGGTGAACGGAAGGCAGTATATCTCGGTGACGGCCGGAAATTCGTTGTTGGTGTACGCGCTGAAGCAGTGAGGAATCGGCCCTATTCCTCCGGTTCGAACGCCAGCAGGACGTTGCCCGGGATGCCGCCATTGCGCGCGTAGCCTGAGTTCACAAACAGCATGCCTCCCGCGATCACGGGACCAGCACCATCCAGCGACCCTCCCTTGCCGCGGACTCCATTCGCTGTCTGATAGTCGCGCACCGTGTTGAAGTCCCACAGCACCCGACCGTCCTGTGTGGCGAACGCACGCAGGTGCCCATCGTCCGATCCGGAAAACACGACGCCGGGAATGGCCGTCACCGCGGCGGGTTGCGCCGGGCTGCACTGTGGCACCGGTCCGCACGGCTGCGGCGCTGCGTACCAAACCTTTTCACCGTCCGATATGCGAAGCGCAGTGAGCCCGCCGCCCTGCGTGGGATCGGGCGGCAATCCTACCAACATGACGGTACCAGGGGGCGCCTTTCTCGCCAGATCCGAAACCGCTGCGTAGACCTTTTGCCCGTCGCTGGCCATGCCCCATTGCACCCCGCCGTTGGTGCCGCCTTTGCCGACGCGAGTCTGCCAAAGAATCGTGCCTTTGCGATCCGGGTCCAGCGCGAAAACCACGCCCGACTTCTGTCCCGCCAGCAATACCTCATGGCCATTGGGCAGCTTCTCGATAAGCACGGACGACCCGAAGTCGTAGTCCGGTCCTGGACACTTGCCCGAGCAGGCGCCGCTGAACACGTCGCCGGGCATCACTTGTTTGGACCACACAATTCGTCCGCTCTTCAAATCCAGCGCGAGTATCGAGTCGCTCAGTTCGGTGGCGGGTGAAGAAAAATTGTCGCCCGTCGCAACGTACAACAAACCGCGCTTGGCATCCACGGTCGGCGATCCCCAGACGCTCGCGCCCGATGGACCCCACGTTCCGACACCGCCCTTCTCGATTTGCTTCGGCGTCTCGTGAATGGTGTACGTCTTCCAAACCTGGGCGCCATCGTTCGCGCGCAGCGCCATCACGCTGCCTCGGAACGTGCAACATGCGTAATCCGGATTGGTGGCACGAGTCTCTTCCCAAGAAGCGGCCGGGATGAAGACGATTCCGCCATAGACCGCGAGAGAGCCGGTTAACTTGGTGGATTCATGCGCCTCCGGTTTCTTCTTCCACAGCAGATGTCCGGTCTCGGCCTCGACACCATAAGCCCAGCCGATGAGATCCGTAAATACCAGCACGTGCGTCTTCCCGTTGGGGACCGCGGACATCGCCGCTCGCACTGGTCCGTCAGCCTGGAAGACCCAGCGGATGCAGCCCGAATCCGTACTCAGCGCCTGCACCGCGCCGCCCGCGCTGCCGACGAACAGTGTGCGGCCCAGCACCGTAGCCGCGGCGAACGCGGTCACATCGCCATCGAAACCATAGGCCCACTTCAGCTTGAGCTTGCCCACTTGATTCAAAGTAATGCCGCTCGAGGTCGCATAGCGCGTGTTTGAGAGGCCGGGCCCCCAGCCGTTCCATGCAGGATTCGGCGACTCGCCGATGTTCACGGTGCGGTCGGCGCAGTAGGCCCTCTGGGGCACCGGCGCATCAGGCCGCTCGACACCCAGGTAGCTCGCCACCGCTTCGCGCTCCTCGCGATCGAGAGGATTGGCAATGTTCACCATCACTCCAAAGTCGAGCGTTCGCAAAATTCGCGCGACCGACAACTGCTTCAGCGCATCCCGAGGCGGAGCCGTTTCACTCCCGGAGTCGTGGCAAGCGGCACAACGCCGTTGATACACTGCCTGGCCGGAGACTGCCGCCGCGCAACGCAGCGCCGCAACCAACGTCAGCAGCGCGACGCTTCGGAACATAGACCGATCATTCACGCGGCCCATTTTACCTGAATCGGTAGAGGATTTCGCCTCACGCCAAATATCCCGCAGTATCATGGAAGCTTCATGGCGCGCGCCGCCCTGTCGCAGGTTCTGTTAGGCACCGGCTTTACGCTGTACCTATTTGCGATATGCCTGGTCCTGGCGCTGCTGGAGATTCAGATCGAGGGCGCCGACGGCTGGGCATCCGCTCTGCCGACCTGGCGGATCGAAACCAAATGGCTGCTGTCGATCACCTCCGGCAAACCGCTCACGGGATACCATGTTTGGCTCAACGCGCTTCTAATCCTTTGCCTGCACCTGCCGTTTTGGTTTCGTCCCTGGAGTTGGGCCGGCGAATTCATGATTGCGGGGATTTACTTTCTGATGGCTGTCCAGTGGGATTTCTTGTGGTTCGTCCTTAACCCGCATTTCGGTGTGAGCCGGTTCTCCAAGGCACACGTATGGTGGTTCCGAACCTGGTATCTGGGAATCCCGAGAGATTATTACATGGGATTGATATTGTCTCTTTTGGCTTGGCTGGCCGCCGCAGTCCTGGACGGGACTCCGCCACGGGACATCGCAAGGCGCTGGTTGATCCACGTGTTCACGCTGCTGGTGCTGACGTGCGGGGCACTGTTGTGGGCCCGACTACGCCGGCTTCGGAGTTAGCGGACTTGACCGGGGCTGAGGAAATCGGGGTATTCGCCCATGCTGGCGCCCACCCGCACGGAGAGCACTCCAAACAAGAATCCGATTTCACAGAAAATACTTCCGAACAAAACCACCAGGGCGATCCCGGCCGTCCTCCATCCCACCGGAGGAAGACTAGCCGCGACATACACGCCGGGTTCGAGGACCGCCCACGCCGCCAAGCCTCCCAGCGACATGGCAATGACGTTTCGCCAGGCGAGCGAAAATGCTCGTCCCGCAATCGTTTTGATGGACTGCCACGCTCCGGCCGGTGTTCTTATGGCCTGCTGGTCGCCAGCCCATTTCTCCGTTCGGTCGCCCAGGATTGTTATCAAACACCAGGCCACTCCGGCCCCTAAAGCAATCCCCAGAATCGGCAGGGCCAGCGCGTACCTGGTCTCAAAGGCCTCGCGCAGGCGCGGCGCTGTGGCCATGACATCCTTGCTCCACCCGCTAGCGTGACGAATATCGGGACTGAACGTGGAGGCGATCATGGCCGAATTGCATATTCCCCCCACCACGCCTCCCAGAACTGTGGCCGTGAAAATTGCGAGGCTGTCTACAATGCTCCGCTGGAATCGTCCGCCCCGCCAGATCACGGTGTATAACAGCAGGAGCAGAGAAACCGCGAGGCCCCACACGAAACCGCCCGCGGAGCCTTGCAGGAATCCGGCCGGCGCATTCCGCTCTCCCATGGTCAGCGACGCTCCAAAGTATCCAACCGCCACGAAGGGCACGGCAGCTCCGATAGCCGTGAAGATTGCCGACACCGCGATGATGAAGGCCATTTTGCCGAAAGACTCCTTCAACCGGAGCGCTCCCAGTTCGGTCAGAATACCGGCCCGGCTGAGCGGCGCCAGTTTTTTCCAGCGTGGCCAGTATGCCGCGCCCGTCCCCTGTAGGGTGTCCACGCCATCGCGCAACAAGCCGATTGCCAACCGGGCTGCACCGCGCTTGCGAGGGTCCTTAAGACCGTCGAACAGACTCTGCAGGCTGCGCTCATCATCCGCCGCGATCAAGGCCGAACAAGCCGCTTCTCGAACCTCGATTTCGCCCTCCAGCGCAAGTTCGACCACTTGCTCGTACAACTCCCGAAACTTCTCGAGCCGGCGGCGAATTTCGGCATCGTGCAGCAGACTGAGAACGTCCAAGGTTACCGAGACATCGCGATTCTGCACCAGCGCATTGTGCAGCACCTGCGCCAGTTTGCCGGGAGACGCGGCCGCCAACGTCTGCGCCCATCCCAAAGGCGAGATATGCTTGCCCGCCACGTTCTTGCGCAGATCGCCGAGCGCGCATCGCAGCAGAAACTCCGCCTCATCCTCGCGAAAGTAGAGTTTATTTTCGAGCGCCGGCTCCAGATCCACTAATAAAGTCGTCTCCCGATTAAAGACCTCCTCTCCGTGGGCGTTTCGCAACGTAGAGGCAAGCTGATTGAAGGACAGCTCGAAAGCAACCTTCCCGCGGTATTTCTTATCGATCGCTTCGGCCAGGAAATCGTGCACCAGCTCGTATTCCGGGGCATCGCCGCAGCGGCGAACCAGGCCGCGCCCGACAAATTCATCCGCCACCTTGCCGGGCAATCGTCCGACGCAGCGTACGCCATTTTGGTAATTCTCAGGCACGCGAGTTCGCTTTTGATTGGAGACAAACTCCAGCAAGGACAATCTGATGAATCCCTCTTTGGCCTCCTGACTGGTGTTTGCCGCGCCCTCCAGCAAATTCTGCCGCGCCGCGATTTCGGTCACCGCCTCGTCCAGGTCCTTTTCGAGAACCTCTCTGACAAAGCCGTCCACGCGCTCTCTGGTAGTTCCACTCCATTCGGTGAGGCACCCTGCATTGATAGCCGAGTGAGGACCTCCGGGCATGCGGCCGGCTTTTTCCCACAGACGTTTGCACACCTGCGAGATCTTCCTCGGCTCCACGGTGTAGTCCCTGCCTTCGCGGCCGGCCAACGCCGCTGCCAATGCCGCAGCCAGATCGGAATCGAAATCTACTCTGCGCGCCTTGGCAGGTTCCGTGATGCATTCCACGGCTTGCTCCATCGAGAGCTTCCGAAGCGCCCGCCACCAGGGCTTGATCTGAAGTTGTGCGGTATATAGCTCGGCTCTTCCCCAATATTCCTCACGAAAGGCCACGATAATTCGGATATCCACGCGCTCGCGCAAACACCGTTTGAGAAGGTTGTTGGTGTAATTCAGGAATTGGTGGCTCTGCTCGCTCTCTTCTTCGCGGCCGAAGAGCTCTTCGGTCTGGTCGAAGATGAAGATGTGCCGATCATATTTACTCTCGCCGGCCGCCGCGCAAATGTCGCCCACGATGTCTTCTTCCCGAACCCGAACCTCGGATGTTGGCCTGGGATCCTGAACGCCGCGCAGTTGGCCGAGCGCCGCGCGCATCAGACGGAGTCCGGTGCTCTCGGCTCTTATGTAGTCGGGGACCAGGATGGGAGCTCCGAGCCAATTCTTTTCGGGCAGCATCCTGGTCAGGCCCACGGTAAGCAGCGAAGTCTTTCCCACACCCGATGGCCCATAAATGAAAAGCATGCGGTCGTCTTTGGTGGCATCCAGGGGATCATGCGCTTTCGTGAGGGCTTCGGTCAGCCATAGGGCGTCCTCGCCGCGCCCAAAATAGTAATCCTCCCAGGCTTTCGCAAACGGTTTGAATCCCGGGTACGGCGAATCGGCGGGATCGATAATCCCTCGATTGAGCCTTTCCCACTCTTCGCTAAGAGCCTCCCGCAGGTGGATAAAACAGTCGTCTTCCTGGCCGGCCAGGAATGTGAAAGCATTCCGTCTGGTGAATTGGTAACTCGCGAACGACAGATCCAGCGCGCTATTCCTTTCTTTAACCAGCCACACTGGGCGGCCGTGTCCGGCGGCCTCGCTAACTTCAAATCGGACGTACTCGGATTTCACCGCCTCCGGCGTGTATAGGAACAGCACCAAGTCGGATTTGCGGATTTCGGATGACAGCCGGGGTTGCCATTCCTCCAGCGCCGGAATATCTCGCGGCGCGAAGAAGCACGAGATCTTTCCTTCGCCTTCCAGGTGTTTGATCAGGGTCTGCGCGAAAACGTCGTAGTGGCTGGAATAGCTGACAAATACCCTGAATGGGCGGAATGAGGGGGCAAGAGCAACGGCCATTCCTTGGTACTCGTCGCAATTATTGCATAGAGCTTAAGTTCCTGAGTCAGAAGTTCATCCAAGAATTCGCCGAGGTGGGGCGGTCCCCTGGCTGCTCGGCGCAGTGACCGCGGCCGACGCCCCCGTCGGCCTCCGTTTTGAGTGCAGAGAAAGAGTCGGACCGGGGGTCCGACGCGGACGAGGGCGTCCGCCCCACTGCGATTTAAAGGAGTGAACTTCTGACTCGCGACATTAAGTTCGCTCGAGGCCTTTCATTTGCAGGATCGTTCGCCACTGATACACCTCCTGCAGCAGGTAGGCGGCGGTCGAGCTGGCGAGTTTTGCGATCGCATTATAGGCGCGGGCGAGATCGCCGTCTAGCGCGCCCCGCTGCTCGGCCAACTCGCGCATCATTGCTTCCAAAGTGACGGCCATCCCCCGGTATCGCATTGCGTTTTGAGCATACTGGCCATGGCTCTGGATGGCCGCGAGCGCCGCCGACACCGCCGGCAACGTCGCGGAGACAGCAGTGACCCAAGGCTTGAGGTAGTTCAGAATAACCTTCAATTTATCGAGGCTGAGCCAAACCGCCAAGATGTGCGAAGCGAGATATACGAATAGAAGGACCAAAACCGTCCGCACCAGAACCCCGATCACCTTGTCCAGGCGGGCATCCGTTTTTTCCTGCTTCTTCGCGGAATGGGCATAGTATTCGTATTGGTAGCTGACTTGCCGCGTCTCGAGCAGCCATCGAACAGCTTCCAGATAGTCCCGGTCGATCCGCGCATTCGGCAGGCTCGCTTGCCGCATGAATGCCCGCACGTACCAGTTACTCCAATCCGAATCGGCGTGAAATTCCTGCATGTACACAGGGGCCTCGATCGGGATGGCGCGGCCCAGCAACAGCAAATAGCGCGAGTGCCGGAACTGCTCAGCCAGCTGCCGGTAATTCAGCCAGCGTATTCGCCAGCGCATTTTCTTTTCTCGCGAGTACATCCAAAGCACCAGCAACATCACCAGAAACTCGAGCACCTTGAAGGCGGTCGCAGCATTGTCGTGCAACATGCCGAGCGCCCCCGCCGCCACTCCTGCCCCTACAGCGACCAGACCCAACACCGTGGTGAACAGAAAGGCGCGGCGATAGATGGCGCTATATCCGCGAGCCAGATAGTCCGCCCAGCAGTACGCACCTCGATACGCTGCATCGATGTGCTCCGGCGCGTCCCCCAACGCCCGAATCACAGTACGATCCTCCGGAGAACCCGCCCATCGCTCCGTTACATCCTCTGTGACGTGGTCCCAATCGTGGAAGCTTCGCTCCCTATGAAGGAAAGCGCTGGTCAATCGGCTGACGGGCGGCTGCGGATCTTTGGTGGTCAGTATTCCCTTGAGCAGAATGCCGATGAGAGCGCCGTTCAGCTGAGTGGAGCCGGTGTCAAACAGGAGCGCCCGGCACTCCTGGCCGCCTCTCGACCAAACCAGTTCGGCGCCGTATGGCGTGTCGAGCGGAATGTGGATCACGGGAATTCGTTGGTCGAAGGCCTGTTCTTCCAACCACACGCTACCGCCATAACGGTAAGGAGCATCTTTGCGAACCACCACCATCAGCAAGTCGCTGTGATTCAGAATTACCCGGTTGGCCTCGGCATATGCTTGATCTCGCGATTCGGGTGTCGCAGCGTCGCCGGGTAGTTCGAACACCGCGTCCACCTCCGGCGCGCCGATCAGCCGATCAAATACCTCGCGCGCCTCCGGCCCTCCCTTGCTGTTCTGAATGTCCTCCGCAAAATTTTGCCTATGAAAGGGCAGCACCCCGTACACGCGGTAACCCCGTTGCATGGCCAAAGCCGCCACTTTTTGATCCACGCCGGCGGCCAATTGGGTTAGTAGACGGACCTCTTTCTGGTCTTCTTTCTGATCTTGCGGGCCGGTGCGCTTACTCGACAGGGCTCCGGCAAACTCAGGCGCGATCTTCCCAACTTCCGCGGTAATTTGATCGAGCACCGCTCCGATTACGGCATTGATGGAGGCACCCTCGGGAGAAGCGTCATCGGGAAGTTGCAAATGCCCCGTCACGCCGACACGAAACACTAGCCTGGGCTTCGGTGGATTCTCTTCCCGCAGCGCGTCGACCATAGCATGTGCCCTCATTCCAACTCGCTCAACGCGCGGCCCAGCGCCTCCACCAGTCCATCCAACTCGGCTTCGCTCATGGGCGTGGATAAGCAGCCAAAAATTCCGCGCGGCGAAAGAATGAAGCCGAACTCCAGCATCTTGTGACACAGATTGCCGTAGACCGGGTTGGTGCGCGAGAACCCGCGCAGCGATCGGAAGTCGATCAGTTCCTCCGCGGTTAGGTGAGCTAGAAACATCGACCCGGCGCCGCATACTTGCGCGGATCTCCGAGTATCGCGAAACAGACGCCGCAGACGGTCGCGAACATATTCACCTAAACCATTCAGCCTGTCAAACGCCTCCGGCGTCATGAGCCGCATGGTTTCAAGACCGGCCGCGAGCGTCACCGGATTGGCATTGAAGGTTCCGCCATGATGCACCTTGAGGGCTCCGGTATGGTCGAAGACCGACATCATACGTCGCGATCCCGCCACGGCGCCCACCGGAAATCCGCCGCCGATGATCTTTCCGAAGGTCGCCAGATCCGGCGTGATTCCCTGGGCGCGAAAGGCGCCACGATAGTCCAAACGGAAATTCAGGACCTCATCGGCGATCAGAACAATTCCGCAACGCTCGGTTTCTTCGCGCAACCCTGCCAGAAATCCGGGCCGAGGCGCGATCATTCCGATTCCCAAAGGCAGCGGGTCAACCAACAGCGCCGCGAGATCTTTCTTGTTCTGTTCGATGAGTTTGCAGCAGGCTTCCGGCCGGTTCCATGGCAGCACCACGACGTCGCGAGCCACGCTCTCGGGCGTGCCGGGCTCCGTCACGGAAGCGGGAGCGTCCGCTTCGCCCCAAGCGTCCGGCGTTGGACCTTCGCTGACCTCGGCGTAGTCGTAGAGTCCGTGATAGGCGCCTTCGAACTTCGCCAGCTTTGATCTGCCGGTAAACGCTCGCGCCGCCTTGACAGCCAGCATCACGGCCTCGCTGCCGGAATTACAGAAGCGGATCTGCTCCACATACGCGACGCGTTCCGCCATCAGCTCCGCTAGCTCCACTTCTTCCGGGGTCGGCATGGTGAACGCCGTTCCCAGCGCGGCGCGGCGTTGGACCGCCTCGGTGACCTGGGGATGCGCGTGCCCGAGTATCAGCGACGTGTAGTTATTAAGGAAGTCGAGGCGCTCTTCGCCCTCCACGTCGGTGATGCGGCAACCGCTGCCGCTGCGAGCATAAACCGGATAGGGAGCTAGCGCCACGGAGTGCCGCGTGTTGCCGCCGGGCATCACCCGCGATGCCCGCTCGTAAAGCTGCCGCGATACTGCGCCCGGGTCTCGGTATTTCGTTAGCACTCGGCCTCCGATACCTATCCGTCACCGGGAATTGCCAGATTCTGCTCGGCGCGGATATACGTAACGGTGTGGTGTGTAAGTAGCTTGCCCTTTTCGTCCACGCATTCGGCCACTCCAAAGATCAGGCGACGGCCCACTTTCAGTACTTTGGCAGTGCAGCGAAACCCCGCTCGCTTCGCGCCCGCCAGGAAATTTGTCTTCATTTCCGCGGTCACGGAGGAATCGGACAGCCCTAGCTTGGTCTTAATTGCCAGCCACATCGCCACGTCCGCGGCAGCCATGAACACCTGGCCACTCACAATGCCGCCCGGACGCTCAAACGCCTCCTGAAAGGCCACGTCGATGCTGCATTGGCCATCCGCAATTTCGTGAAGAACGAAGCCAAAGCTCCTGGTGAAGGCGACCTCATGCAGCAATTCCTTCAGTTCAGTAGCGCTACAGGCCAGCTCCATTGACATTCCACTTTAACGGATTGGAGACTGCGGCGGATCTCACGGACCCACCGGGGTAACCAAAGTCATGGGTCGGCCTACGACTACCAGTGCCTTCCAAGCACCATCCCGTAATGCAAGACTGGTGCTAATGAACCCAGCGGCCAGTCCCGTGTCGGCGCACATTCCCGAGACCCGCACTCGAGCGTGGTCCCGAACGGCGGCTGTGGACTTTTTCCGCGGTTTGGGGCTGTGGATGGTTTTTGTGGATCACCTGCAGCCCAGCGTCTGGTCCTATTTCACTCTGTGGCGCTTCGGCTTTAGCGATTTCGCCGAAATCTTCGTCTACCTTTCCGGCTTCATCGGTCTTGGTTCCTATCAACGCGCGCTTGACGCCGGGAATACCCGCGCCGTTTTTAAGAAGCTGGGTCACCGCGTCGGCCGGCTGTACGTTGCACACCTTATTTCGATCGGCCTCTCCATGCTGCTGCTGGGCATATGCGCAAGTCACGGTCTGCGCGTGAACGATCCGGGAGCCTATGTATGGCTGCAGGATCCCGCGCTATACGCGCTGCGAGTATTGACCCTAACCTATGCGCCGGGAGTGTTTTCGCTGCTGCCGCTGTATATCTTGATATCTCCGGTCCTGCTACTGACGGCGATCGGTCTCCGGCGCGCCCCCAAGCTCACTTTTTCTATTTCCTTCGCCCTTTGGGCTGTCAGCCAGATTCCTGCGATGGACTCCCGATTGGCGATGCCGGCCTGGGTCCTTCATCCAGTGGCTTGGCAATTTCTGTTCGTGCTTGGCGCGGGCACCCGATACTATTCGGATCACATATCAAAACTCCGGATATCGCGCCCGGTGATCGTCGCCGCGGTTGCGATTATAGCGGTATCTGTGGTGCTGAGGGGCCTTACGGTTCATCGGATCGCTCCGCACTTGCCGGCGATTCTGCAGCGTATTCCCGGACTGAACGTAGGCAAGGATCACTTGTCGTATTACCGGCTACTGCATTTCTGGGCGTTGGCTTTGGTGGTTTACGCCTGGACGCGCCGGCGCCCACTGCGATTGCAGGCGTGGATACAAAGGCTGATCATGGCATGCGGCATGGATTCATTAGTCATTTTCACCAGCATTCTGGTGCTAAACATTGCAGCCAACCTGCTTCTGGCCAGAACCCATGGCGGCGTTTTGATGCAGACGGCGCTGACCATCTCCGGTCTGGCGTTAATAAGCACCGTGGCGTGGCTGCGCAAGGGAACTCGCGTCCGCGCTTTGACGGCCTTGCCGACGCTCAGTCCCGCGGTTCAGAGCGCCCGGGCTTGACCCGCACCAGTCTCCTCACATAGCATCAATACCGAACTATGCGGAACCTTGTTCAAACCATCATTGGGACGGCCCTGATTTTGTCGACCGCAGCCACTGCTGCTGCGCAAGCCGCCTATAGACCGCCGCGTGCCTCGGACGGCCACGCCGATTTGAGCGGCATTTATCAGGCTCTCAACACAGCCAATTGGGATCTGGAGGATCATTCTCCTCAGCCTGGAACGATGTGGCAGACTGGCGCGATCGGCTCCGAGCCCGCCGGTTCCAGCGTCGTCGAAGGTGGAACCATCCCTTACAAGCCGGAGGCCCTCGAAAAAAAGAAAACCAACTTCGCCGCGCGCCGCACCAACGATCCCGAAGCCAAGTGCTACATGCCCGGCATTCCGCGCGCCAACTACATGCCGTATCCGTTTCAGATTGTGCAGACGCCCCGAGGCATCATGTTTGTTTACGAATTCGCCAGCGCCAATCGCCTGGTCAACATGGGCAAACCAGAGGAGGCCGGCTCCGATACCTGGATGGGAACCAACAACGGGCACTGGGAGGGCGACACTTTAGTAGTGGACGTCACCGGTTTGAATGGCCTCGCCTGGTTCGACCGCGCCGGCGATTTCAGCGGCAAGCAATTGCACGTGGTGGAACGCTTCAGCCGTCCCGATCCGTATCATTTGAACTACGAAGCCACGATAGAGGACCCTACTGTCTACACGCGGCCGTGGAAGATCAGCATGCCGCTCTACCGCAAGGTGGAAAAGAACGCGCAGCTATTCGAGTTCAAGTGCGTGGAGTTCGTCGAAGAATTGCTCTACGGACAATTCAAGAAACAGCCGAGCAAATAAGGGGTAGATTTTATGAGCTCCCGTTTTCTCTTCTTCATGACCGCGATCGCCGCCGTTTGTTTGCCGGTCTCGGGCCAGGTTCCCAAAACACCGTGGGGCGATCCCGATCTTCAGGGCATGTGGCCGGGCAACATGGGCGTTCCTTTGCAAAGACCCGAAGGCCTCGGAACCAGAGCCACCCTTACCGACGAGGAGTTCGCTAAGAAAGAAGCCCAGGCTAAAAAGCAAGCTCAAGCCGATAGCCAGTCCACTGCGGCCAGCGATAGCGTGGGAATCGGTCCGCCGTCCTATTGGGTGGAGCGCGGCACACCTACACGCCAGACTTCGTTAATCGTCGATCCGCCCAATGGAAGATTGCCGCCTTTGACGGCCCAGGAACAGGACCTTCGCAAGAGCGTCCGCGGCGGGAAAGGATTTCCCGGAGAATGGCGGGGCGAGGCCAATTCCTACGAAGATCTGAACATCTATTACCGCTGCATCACGCGCGGCGTGCTGGGGTCCATCATTCCGGTGGTCTATAACAATGGAAACGAGATTTTGCAGGCGCCCGGATTGGTGATCATCCGCAATGAAATGATCCACGAAACTCGCGTCATCCCTTTGGATGGACGCCCGCATTTAAACCCCGCTATCCGTGAGTACATGGGCGATTCGCGCGGCCATTGGGAAGGCAACACGCTGGTGATCGAGACCACTAACTTCACCGACAAGGACGCGATCGGCTCCAATGGCGCGGGCTATCCGGGCGATCCCGGCCACCACAGCGCGGATTTGAAACTGACCGAGCGCCTGACCCGCGTGGACGCCGACACGCTCAACTATCAGGCCACTATCGACGATCCCAAGACCTGGACCCGGCCCTGGACCATCCTGATTCCTTTGAAGCGCAACGATCACTATCAGCTTCTGGAATACGCATGTCACGAGGGCAATATCGCCATGGGCGATATCTTGAGCGGAGCCCGCGCGGACGAGAAAAAAGCGCCGACTGAGCCGCGAGCGCCTGCTGAGCCGCGACCTACCGAGCCGCGACCGTAAGGGAGCCGGTAGTAGTATAGAATTGCAAATCAGGAAGGTATCTGAATGCGAATAAGGTTAGCGATTGCGGCTGCGGGCCTGCTCCTGGCGATGGCCCCAGCATGGGCGCATCACGCGTTCCAAGCGGAGTTCGACCGGGACAAGCCGGTCCACTTGACGGGCACGGTCACCGAGATGGAATGGATCAATCCTCACTCCTGGATTCACATCGACGTGAAGAATCCGGACGGCACTGTCACCAATTGGATGGTGGAATGCGGCAGCCCCAACATTATGTTGCGGAGAGGGTTCACCAAGCGCTCACTCGAAGTGGGCACGGAGCTGACCATTCAGGGATATCAGGCCAAAAACGGGCAGAACAAGGCCAACGGCAGCAGCGTGACCTTCAAGGACGGAAAGAAGTTATTTGTAGGCGGATCGAACCCCGACCTCCCGGAGGATCAGAAATGATTACTCACCGCGTTTTACTTTCGTTGTTCGTAGGAACCCTGTCATGCTTGCCGATGGCGGCCCAAGCGCCTGCGGCCAAGGTGACGCCCGCGGCCAAGGCCGCTACATCATCGGTCAAAACAAACTGGATCCCGGCCAAGACTCCGTGGGGCGATCCCGACCTCCAAGGTCAGTGGCCGGCCACTGCCAACATTCCCATGCAGCGGCCCGCCAACCTGGGCGACCGAGCCGAGCTCACCGACCAGGAATTGGCCCAGCGGGAAAGCCAGTCGAAAAAGCAAGCCGCCGAAGATGGCGAAGAGGTCGCCAAGAGCACTGACGTCACCATCAATCCTCCTTCGTACTGGGTGGAGCGTGGCAAGCCGGTCCGTCAAGCCTCGCTGGTGGTCGATCCCCCCAACGGCAGAATTCCTCCGCTGACTCCGGAAGGTCAGGCGGCGGTGAAGGCGTTGCGCGGCGGGCTCGGCCCCGGCAGCCACTTCCCCGACAAGGTGGACTCCTGGGAAGACTTCGACATTTATAGCCGCTGCATCACGCGCGGCATGGTCTCAAGCATGCTCCCGACACTGTACAACTTCGGCAACGAAATCCTCCAGGCGCCCGGCTACGTGATCATCCGCAATGAAATGATCCACGAGACTCGCGTGATTCCTTTGGACGGACGTCCGCATGCGGGCAAGGACATCGTCACCTATATGGGGGATTCGCGCGGGCATTGGGAAGGCAACACGCTGGTGGTGGAGACCATCAACCTAAAACCCCAGCCCGGAATCGGCGGCGGACTCTTTAGCGACGCTGCGGTTTTGACCGAGCGCATCACGCGAACTTCGCCGGACGACCTCAGCTACGATCTCACGGTGAACGATCCCAAAACGTGGACCCGGCCCTGGACCCTGCACATGCCCTACAAGCAGGATCCGAAGTACAAGATCTACGAGTACGCCTGCCACGAAGGGAATTACATGATGCTGGACGCGCTCAGCGGCGCTCGTGACCTGGAGAAGAAGGGCCAGTCGACCAAGGTGGATCGCTAGAGGGTGAAACTTGTTGCGTGCGTCGCCCTGCTGGCGCTTAGTTCCCTCTTTGCCCAACAGCCGCCGCTCGCCCCGCCTCTCGCAAAAGATCCTGGTCCGTTCCTGCCCGGTTTCGGCGCGGAGCAAGACCGGGTGGCAAAACAAGTAGCTGGACCCGCACCTCACCTGCCCGATGGCCGGCCGGATTTCGGCGGAAACGGCGCGTGGTTTCCGGGCTTCAACGGCAACCTCGCCGAGACCAAATGGAAAGGCGTGAAGAGCGCGGACAAACAGGTCGACGTTCCCTTCCTTCCCTGGACTCTCAATACCTTCAACGAACGAGTGGGAAACTTCTCAAAGGACGATCCGGAAGCCAAGTGCTTGCCTGTCGGCGTGCCGCGCTTCATGTTCGACCCTTATCCGTTTCAGATGATTCAAACTCGCAGCCAGGTAGTCTTCGTCTTCGAGGGCGACAATTACTTGTGGCGTATCGTCAACATCGACTCCACGGGAACCCATTCCAAGAATCTCAAACCCAGCTGGCTGGGCGACGCCGTGGGTCACTATGAGGGCGACACTCTGGTAGTCGACGTGGTCGGCTTCAACGGCCTCGCCTGGCTGGACCAGGCCGGACACGCAACGTCGGACAAGCTGCACCTCACCGAACGCTATACTCGCACCGACTCGGCGACGCTGAAGTATGAAGTGACCATCGACGATCCGGGAGCGTATTCGAAGCCCTGGACGGCCAGCAATACGATTCACTGGCGCCCCGGGATGGAACTGATGGAGTCCATCTGTCAGGAAGACGAAAAAAGCTCGATACACATGATCGGCAAATGAAGTATTGCTTCCTATTTTGCGCGCTAACTGTCATGCACGCGCAAGGCGTCGTTCATCCCGACCTCGGTAGCGACGGCGTTTGGCTGCCTGCTCACGTGGTGGATCTGGCACCGGGCGCGAACGTCCCGTTCCAGCCTTGGGCCAAGCTGAAATTTGAAGCCAACCACGCCCTGAAGCAGAACGATCTGGATCTGCGTTGCCTGCCTCCCGGCGTTCCACGAATCATGCTCATGGCGCGTCCATTCGAGATCGTGCAAACTCCCAGCCGAATCCTATTTGTGTACGAAGGAGGCGCGCATGTCTGGCGTCAGGTATGGATGGATGGGCGCGCTCATCCGAAGGAACCGAATCCCAATTGGCTGGGCCACTCCATCGGCCACTGGGACGGCAACACGCTGGTGGTGGACTCCGTCGGTTTCAACGACCGGACCTGGCTGGACGACGCCGGACATCCACACACCGAGCAGTTGCACGTGATCGAAAAGTTGTCGCGGACAGGCCCGCTAACGATGAAGTACGCTATCGAGATCGACGATCCAGGCGCGTATACTCACCCCTGGACATCCGGCAGCAGCCTGTCATTTCACCCGGGCGGGAAGCTGGCGGAAGACATCTGTCTCGACAGCCCGGCTAACGGCACGCTCCCGCGTTAATCGAGTTCCAAATCTTCGCGCGAATCTGCGCGATCGGATTCGCCATTGCGGGATTCTCCGCGACGATGCGGTCCAGAATCGAATCGGTGAAGCGGCCGTAGCGCTCAATCGTTGGCCAATCGGCGCCAGCAATCGCTTGCTCCACCGAACGCTTGATTTCCGGCGTGATCAGTTCGATGCGTCCAACGAAAACGCGCGCGGTCTGGGACGGAGCAGGGTCGACGTGAAGCGGGAGAAACGCGTCAACCGCCCGTGTAGGGAGAATGTAGATCAGGCGCGTTCCCTCCTCGAACCACGAGTCCCGCCAAGTCTCCACCATGGCCTGGGCCTCCTTCGGAAACAGCCCCTGCGCGATCAACGCGTTCTCCAGTTCAGTGCGCAATACGGGAAGCGAGCTGTCGAGCGATGGAGAATCCATCGTAACCGCGTCCTTTACGTCATCCACATTGCGAAAGCCCAGGCGTCCTCCGCGATTCTCGAACAGGATCACGCTGGGAACAGGCTCGCCGCCTCCATTTTCGACCGTTACCGTTCCATCGCCGGCGACGCGAGCCGAAAGAGGAACCTGGAAGTTTCCCACGCCGCGGTAGAACAGGAATTTCTCATGTTGATCGCCGACGGCAATCGGAGCGCTGTCCGTTCCGCGAGCCGCGTAGTAGCGGCTGGGGGCAGTTTCTGTGGGCAGAGCCGGCGAGGTGTAGGGTTCAACCTTGATGCTCGGCCACACCATGGAACCGTATACATGTTGGGCCTGGGGATACCATTCAGTGATTAATCCATGCGGGAATTCGACCTTCACACGCGCATCCAGTTCCCTGGAACTGTAGAAGTACAGGACCGGAGTTTCCATTCGCACGGTATCCGCGATGCTTCGTTTGGCGCAGCGATATCCGGAACTGCTGACGAAAGTCGGAAGATCGTCCTTGCCGCCCAACGCATCCCAAACGACGGCGGAGCCATCCTCGCCGGCGACGGACGTGAACGTTCCCCACTCGTGGATGGTGAGATCGCTGGGCGGAATGGGTTGAACCTCGGCCGCGCACAAAACTGCGGCTGCTGAAGCAATTATGAAAAGCGGCCCGGTCATTCGCCGGGTCATTTGTTATCTCCGAGTGCCTTCAACGACGCATTAATCTCCGCGTCCCTGGCCGGCCGCGCGTAGAATTCCGACGATTCCCGGATGAAGCCTTTCGGGCCCATAGGGACGAGCGCACCAGCGCTCGCGCCTCCGCACGTGCCTCGCAGACTCACCACCCATTCACCTTCAGCCGGCCAGCTCTGGGTCACGGCGTAGACACCGGGTTTGGAAGACGCCATTACCTTGAGAGCAACCGATTGCCGTGCTCCCTTCACCATCCCTTCGGCGGTAGCGCTGATCTGCGCCTTCGCGGGGTCCGCGCACGATTCTGTGCGAAAAACAAAGGCCGCGGTTTTGAAGTGGAAATCCTGGGACGCCACTGGATTGCCGATCGTGAAGCTGAATCCCACCGGGTGCGCCCAAGCCGCTGCCAGAGCGAAAGCTGCAATACCAATTCGGAAGTTCATCGTGGAAAACTCCTTTCGGGATCGTTAGACGCGCGTTCGGATGTTTTCTTCCCGGCTTACCATTTCCAGGCCAATTCGTCTTTCCAGAGTTTTAGCGTTGCGCGGTCCAGCTTCAGCGCCTTCTCGCGCGAAACCCCGTCCGGAATGGGTGTCAAGGAAGCGATGCGATCGTAAACCCGGGCCCGATCTCCAACCTCGACCCGCTGCAGCAGATGCCACAGCGTGAGTGTGTCGCGCACGCGAGCCTCGGCCAGAATGACGTCGATAGGATCGTCCCCCGATTTTTCTACGCCCCAGCCCTCCAACGCTTCTTTCAAACGCTGCGGCGCGTCGTCGAAGTAAGGAATCCCCGGTCCAATCTTCGGACGCGTCCGGCAGCTCGCGCCCGCTGGCACCAGCGACTCCAGGCCCTTCCATTGGAACGACACCCATCCCCTGGTCACGTGCAGCAGCCCAAGACCAAGTTCGTCATCGCTCAACGTGTACTCGCAGCCAAGATCGATCGCGGTCCCAGATGCAGTGTCCACGAAGAACAGTTTGGGCGGTGCGGAAATCGTTACTCGGATCTGGCCGTGCGCCAGCGCGAGCCGGTGTTCTCCCGGCTGCTCCGTCACTACGCGCACTCGCGTGCCGGGCTCGACCTCGACGAACCCGATTTCGCCGATTCTCAGCGTTGTTCGCGACTTGGAATCGGTTTCAATCCAACCGCCGGCTCGATGCCGAACGCTCCAATAGCCGACAGCGAGAAGGGCCAGCACTGCAACCGAGGCGAATGCCCGTTGCCACTGCCGAACCGCTGAGCGCCTCGGGGGCCGATGCTCTTCAAGCGCTGCTTCGATCGCCGTCCATATCGCGTCCGGAGCCTTCACCTTCGGAAGATGATCTAACAAATCGCGTTCATCCATACTTCAACCCCTTCAGCCGATCCGCCAGCATCCGGTGTCCCCGGCTCAGCCTGGACGCCACCGTCCCCATGGAACAGTGCAGCGCTTTCGCCATTTGCTCATACGAAAGATCGTCGAAGTACCGCAAGAGGACGGCGATTCGAAACTTCGGTGGCAGTGCCGACACGGCCGCCCGAACCGAGTCCGCCATCTGGGCGCGCGCATAGTCATCCTCTTGCGAAGCCGTCCCGGCAAACATTTCCAGATGCGATCGTTCAGCGCTGACGGCGTCCCACTTGCGGCGCCGGCCTGCGTCCATGCACGCGTTGACCACCAATCGGTAGAGCCAGGTGGAGAACTCGGCATCCCCACGAAAGTCGCCGATACTCGTCATTAATTTGAGAAAGACCTGCTGCGTTACATCGCTGGCGGCGGCTGGGTCGCCATGTAAGAAATAGAGGGCAATAGAATACACGCGATCTTTGTACACGTCGTAGAGCTCACGGAAGGCGTCCTGCTCGCCCAGGCGGCAAGCTGCGACGATCTGAGCGCTAATCTGGCGATCAATCAGATCAACCACCGGCGAATGAGACGGAGGATCAAGGGTATTTCTTCCATTTTCTCAATCGGCGCCCGCCGGACTGTGGTAGCGTCCGCCGCGACCTGGCCCCGACTTCGGGGTTATACTGGAGTCGAGTCCGTCTGTCCTCGGATGCGCTTCATCCAGGTAGGAAAGAGAGCCTTTTTCGATGATCCCAACTCGCCGGTTGGTAAGCCTCCCCGGTCTTCTCTTAGTGGCCTCGGCGGCCTTCGCACAAAATACCCCCGCGGCCCCGCAACCTGCCGGGCAATCAGCCGGGCAATCCGCCGCGCAGGTCGACAAAGCTGCCGCTTACTACGATTATTCGCTCGGACATTTGTATTCGGAATTGGCGGCGGCCTATGGCAATCGTGGCGAATACTTCAATAAGGCGGCGGAAAGTTATCGGGCCGCGTTGAAAGCCGATCCAGGCGCGACGTTCATCGCCGAGGAACTTTCCGATTTGTACATCCAGTCCGGCCGGCTGCGCGAAGCGGTGTTCGGACGCCGAAGACGCTCTCAAGCAGAACCCCAACGATTTGAATTCGCGCCGCCTTCTGGCGCGCATCTATACCCATCTGATCGGCGATTCGCAAAACAACCAGATCGATGCCGACATGGTGAAGAAGGCCATCGAGCAATACCAGAAGATCACCGAGACCGATCCCAAGGATATCGATAGCTGGATCATGCTGGGCCGGCTGCAAAAGGCGCTGCAAAACTCCACCGAAGCGATGGCCGCCTACAAGAAGGCGCTGGAACTGGACTCCGGCAACGAAGACGCGATGACCGGCTTGGCCACGGTGTACGCGGATCTGGGCGACAACAAAGCCGCCGCTGAGATGCTGCAAAAGGTGGCCGACAAGGATCCCAATCCGCGCAGCCTGACCAGTCTGGCGAGCGTTTACGAGCAGCTGAAGGATTATTCGCTGGCCGCCGAGATGCTGCGCCGCGCGCTGGATCAGCAACCCGGCAATTCCGATTTGAAGCACGCTCTGGCCGAGGACCTGCTGCTCTCCGATCAGCTGGACGATGCTCTGAAACTATACCAGGAAGCGGTCGCCGAAGATCCCAAGGACGAACACTCGCTGCTCAGAATCTCGCAGATTTACCGCCAGAAGCGCGATTTCGCGAAAGCTCGGGAAGCCGCCGACAAGGCCAAGGAAATCGCCCCGGACGATCTGGAAGTGCAGTTCAATGACGTCAACTTGCTCGAGGCGGAAGGCAAGATTCCGGAAGCCATCAAGACTCTGAAAGGCATTCTGGATGCGACCGCCAAGAAGAGCTATAGCGCTTCGGAAAAGAGCAGCCGCAGCTTCCTACTGCAAACTCTGGCGGAGTTGGACCGCAACGTCGAGCAGTACAACGCAGCCGTCGATGTGTTCCGCCAGCTAGCCGATCTTGATCCCGATGCCGGCGCGCGCATTGCAGCTGAGATCATCGAAACCTACCGGCAAGCGAAGGATTATCCCAAGGCGGAAGCCGAAGGCGGATGCGGCGGCCAAAAAATATCCGAACGACCGCTTTGTCATCACCGCGCGCGCAGCCGTGCTCTCAGACTTGGGCAAGACCGATCAAGCCGTCGCGGAAACCCGCAAGCTGCTGGGCGGCAAGAACGATCGCGAAATCTATCTGAGCCTGGCGGACATCTATGAAAAAGCCAAGAACTTCGCCGAGATGGGCAAGGCTTTGGACGCCGCCGAGAAGCTCTCGGTATCCAGCGAGGAGAAGCAGACTGTCGGCGTTCCGGCGCGGCGCCATGTATGAGCGCATGAAGAACTACCAGGCCGCTGAAGCCGAATTTCGAAAAGTCTGACGCTCAATCCGGACAATGATCCGGCGCTGAATTATCTGGGCTTTATGCTGGCCGACCGCAATGTTCGGCTGGACGAAGCTCGCGATATGATCGTCAAAGCGCTGTCAGCGCGAGCCTAACAGCGGCGCTTATCTCGACAGTCTGGGCTGGGTTTACTTTCGCCAGAACAAACTGCCGGAGGCCGAGGACAAGCTGCGCGAGGCGCTGCAGTACATGTCGCGCGATCCCACCGTGCACGATCATCTGGGCGAGGTTTACTTCCGCGAAGGCAAAATCCGCGAAGCCATCGCAGCAGTGGCAGAGCTCGCTTGCGGGAGTGGCAGGCGGGCCGCCCAGCGACGCGGACCACGCCGAAATGGCCAAGGTTCAAAAGAAGCTGGAAGACGCCAAAGTTCGCCTGGCTCGCGAAACCGGAGCCAAAAGCAGCAGTAAGCTCGCTAGATTGATGGAACACTTTACCTGGGACTCCGTACCGCTCGAGGTCTTGAGCGAAGTGTTCTCGCGCAAAGTCATTAGCGGCGAAAAAGTCATGATCGCTCAGATATTTGCGAAGAAAGGCACCATCGTGCCCGAGCATTTCCACGAAAGCGAACAGATCGCTTACGTTCTGGAGGGCGCGCTCAAGTTCGAGCTCGAAGGCCGGGAAGTAGTGGTTCGCAAAGGCGAGGTGCTGCTCATTCCGTCCAATGTTCCGCATCGCGCGGTGGCGCTCGAAGACACCGTGGACATTGACATCTTTTCTCCCATCCGCAAGGACTGGCTCGCGAAGGACGACGCCTATCTGCGGGGCGGCGAACGCGAGTAACGTTGCAGGCTCACACGCCGCCTTCAAGTGTGATAAATTTCCACGGATAGGAGAGACTTCATGAAAAGCTACGTCGCGGGCCTTGGTCTTGCTGGTTTTCCCGGGTGTCTTATCGCTGACGGCGCAGGAGAAGCAGAACTTCGTGATCAACGTCGAGCACCCCCGAAGGACAAATCCTGCAGACGCTCGGTCAGGAGACCGACGACGCGCAGAAAGATCTCGCTTGCCCAGGATTTTCTTGCGAAGTATCCCAAGCATGAAGCGGCCGGATGGGTGGCCGCGCAATTGGAGTCCGGCGCTGCTGGCGACAAAAATAATGACAAGGTTCTGACAGTGGCCGACGCGGCTTACGCCAACGGTCCCGACATGGATGCCGCTTATTACGCCTTGAAGGCCGCGGTGGCCAAGGAGGATCTCGGCGGAAGCGAAGAAATGGTCGGCGCGCACGTCGGAAGCCGCGCGCAAGATCATCGCTTCCACCAAAGCGCGCCCGACGACGATGCCAAGCACGAACATGGAGTACGCCAAGGAAGTGGACGAGTATTCCGAATACGCCTCTACGTGGTCGCGCTGAAGGCCGCAGCCCAAGGACGAAGTGGATCTGGTGGATACGCTGATCAAGCAGAATCCCAAGAGCCAATATCTGCCCGACGTCGCCACCAGCTATTTCGCGGCGTTGAGTAAAGCGGGTGAAGGCGCCAAGGCCTGCCCGGCCGCCGAAAGAATGGCCGTGGCGCGTCTAAAAACGCCGAGGCCATGATCGTTGCCGCCGACTGCTCCATGCGCGCCCAGAAGGCGCCTGGCATGGTGACCTACGGCAGCAAGGCCCTGGAAGCTATCAACTCCCGGACCAAACAAGAGGGCACCAGCGACGCCGATTGGGCCACGCAAGAAAGAGAGCATCAGTCGGCAGCGCCAATTGGTATGTCGGCGTGGGCTACAGCCTGGAAGGAAGGTACGGACCGGCGAACAAATCTCTGCGCGCCGCCCTTCCATGCTGAAAGGCAACGAGCAGCTGCACGCGATGGCGCTCTTCTATCTCGGGCTTGGCCAACTACAGTTTGGGCAAAGCCGCTCGGCGACCGCGGCCAAATGCGCCAGGGTCTGCAATTCTTCCAGCAATCCGCCGAGATCAGCGGCCCGATGCAGGATCAAGCCGTCGCGCAATGCCAAGACGGTGCTCGCAGAACTGGGCGGAAAATAGGCCGGCTACCTGGGCTTATCGCGGATTACGTCCCCGCAATCGATTTCCAGTTCTTCGCCAAATGCTCGGCCGTCCGCCACGCCAGCGCCTGCATGGTGAGCGTGGGATTGCGCGCGCCGCTGGTGCCAAACACCGAGCCGCCCAGCATCCCGAGATTCGGCGCTTCGTGCGAAAACCCCCAGCGATCCACGACGTTGGTCTCGGGATTGTCGCCCATGCGCGTGCCGCCGTAAGTGTGCGTGGATAACGCGGGACCGAAAGGCTGGCCCTTGATCACCTCGATCGCGCCGGCGGCGCGGAACCACTCTTCCATTTTGTTCTGCGCGTAGATGGCGGCGCGCGTCTCGTTTTCCTTGGGGCCGCTGGTGACGCGGCACACCGGATCGCCCAGCGGATCTTTCACGTCCGGATCCAGATCCAGATAGGTGTTCTCGTACGGGAAGCTATTGGTCTGCAGATAAGCGCCGGTAAAACGGCCGGCGTTTTCGTGCACGAACTGTTTCCATTTGGAACCCCACGCGGGCGCGCGCCCGAACGTAGCCATGCTGGCGCCCGCGATGGGATGCTTCTCCATGAAGGCGCACAGACTCGCGCCGCCGATGAAGCCGAGCCCGGAATGATCGAAAGTATCGTCGGCCCATTCGTCCACCACCACGCCTTGCGAAAGCATCGCGCCGTACCAGGTGTTGACGTCCATCGGAAACAACGCCGTGACGCCCACGCCGGCCTGCGCGTCCCAATGTCCGAAGTAATGCTTGCCCACCTGGCCGTGATTGTTCGAGAGGCCGTTCGGATACGCTTTCGATTTCGAGAGCAGCAGCAGGCGCGTATTTTCGTAAGTGTAGGAAGAGACCAGGACGACTTTCGCGGGCTGAAAATATTCCTTGCCGTCGCGAATGTAACAGCACGCCGGTGACTTTGCCGTTGTTGTCCGCGACGATTCGCGTCACCTGCGCGCCATCGAACACGGTGAGGTTCTTGGTTTTCTGCGCTTCGGGAATGGTGGTGAAGCAGGTGGAATTTTTCGCGCGCACGTGGCATCCGCCGCGATCGCAATAGCCGTGATAGGCGCACGCCGCGCGCCCGTGATAGGGCTGCGAGTTGATCGCCGAGGGCGCGTGAAACGGCTTCCAGCCGAGCGACCGCGCGGCTTTGTGCATGTGGTCCAGAAAATCGCAGGTGCGCAGCGGAGGCATGGGATACTCGCGCTGCCGCGGACCTTCGTAGACGTTGCCCGCCGGATCGAGCTTGCCCTGAATGTTGCCCGCCTTGCCCGATACGCCGACCTCGTGCTCCACGGTGTCGTAGTACGGCTCCAGCTCGTCGTAACTGACGGGCCAGTCCTCGAGCGTGGAGCCTTTGGGAAGCAAACTCGCGCCGTAGCGCTTGATGGTTTCCGAACGCGTCTTGAAATCCCACGGCTTCAGCCGCCAGCTTTGCGCGTGATAGTGAATGGACGTGCCGCCGACGGCGTTCATCATGGGATGCGCGGCGGCTTGGCGGGCCTTGGCATCCGGGCTGGTGCGAAAGGTCGGGATTTCCTTCTTGGCCTTGGGCACGGTGGTCACCAGGCCGCGGACGTTGTTGTGAATTTCGTCGGGCTTGAAATCTTTGGACGGATCCATCCAGGTTCCGGCTTCGATGCCGGCCACTTTCAATCCGGCGCGCGCCAGCGGCAACACCGCGACGCCACCGGCCGCGCCCAATCCGACCACCGCGACGTCGACTGGCTTCAGATTAATGGCCATGTTCCGCCTCCTGGCCCGTAAGCGGAATGATGATACGGCGTGATCTCCACGCCCATCTTCTGATCGGCCGCCGTGGTCGCCATGCGCGGCCCGGGGTACTTGATCAAATCCCAACCCGCGAAGTTCTTGTTGCCGCCGTAGTAAGGATCGCCGAACATGCCTTCCAGCGCCAGGCGCCGCGCGCGATTGAAGAACGCGCGGCGCATTGGCAAACCCTTCGGCCGAGCCGTTGTCCATCGACGTGAGCACTGCGTCCTGCTGCTCCGGCGTCAGATCGATGAACGCGGCATTCTGTGTGCGGCGCGCGAGCGCATCCGTCGCTTCCAGACCCTCGATGAACGCCGGTTTTTCGCCGGCGAGATAATCGCCGAGCGCGCGATTGATGTAAACCGGCACGTCGCACTCCGACGCGCTGGGGCCAAGCTCGTCCTTCGGAATAATGCGATCGACAAATGCGGCCAGAATCCGGAGCTGCGCGTCGGAAAGCGCGGAGGCGTCGGAGCGCTGGGCCGACTGTCGGTGCCAGCGCAGCCACCGGAACCAGCGCCGCGCTGACAATTACGGTCGCGCCGAGAGATTTCGTCGGGGCATTAGCGATGGAACAGGCCGTTGTAAACGCCGCTCGCGAGAATGTGCCCGCTAAGCGCCTTTTCCAAATCGTCGCGGCCGGCAGTCGCCGGCAAATCGAGCTTCGAGTCCAGTGCGTAAACTTCCAGCGTGTAGTGATGCGGCAGTCCCGGCGGCGGGCAGGGACCCATGTAGCCGACCTGCTGCGCGATATTCTTGCCCTGATGCGTGCCGTCCGGCAAGATCTGCTTGGTAGCCGCACGTCGGCCGGCAAGCCGGTAGCGGTGGCCGGAATGTTCCAGGCGATCCAATGCGTCACGTCGTCGAACGTCTTTCCGGGATGCACGTCGCCATCGTGAAAGATCAAGGCGTAACGACATGGTGCCAGCGGGCGCTCCGCTCCATTCGATCTGCGGAGAACCTCCCGGAGGTTTGGCCGCGCAGGTATACTTCTCTGGAATGTCGCCACCGTCGCTGTAACCGGCGACCGTGATTTTCAACGGCGAAGGAATCCGCCTCCGCCTCCCTTGTTTTGGGCTAAGCGGCGCCGGCAGCGAGCGCCGAGAGGAAGCCGCGAAAATTGTGAAGGATTTCATGTGTGATTCTCTCCTATTTGTCACTGCTTATTACTTCCCGGTGTAGCTCACGCGCCAGATGGCCTTGTAGGCGTCGTCGGTGAAGTACAGCGAACCATCCTTCGCCACCACCAGCGCCACCGGCCGGCCCCAGGCGTTGCCGTCCGGCGTGACGAAGCCGGTGATGAAATCCTCGTATACTCCGCTGGCATGGCCGTTTTCCAAAGGAACGCGCACAACTTCATAGCCGGCGCGCGTGGAGCGATTCCATGATCCATGCTCGGCGCCGAACAGATCGCCGCGATATTCCTTGGGGAATTGAGTCCCTTCGTAGAACGTGATCCCGAGCGATGCGTTGTGCGGTTGCATCAGCACGTCGGGCACAATCACTTTGTCCTTCAGCTCGGGATGCTTGCCCTCCAGGCGCGGATCCTGATTCGCGCCCATGTAATACCAGGGCCAGCCGTAGAAGCCGCCCTCTTGACGTGCGTGATGTAATCGGGCACCAGGTTGTCGCCCAGCTCATCGCGCTCGTTTACCGAGCACCAAAGTTCGCCGGTTTGCGGATTCACCGCCAATCCCACTGGATTGCGGATGCCCGCGCCGTAGATCTGAACGAACTTGCCTTCGGGCGTGTATTCCAGAATGTCGGCGCGATGAAATTCCTTGGGGTGCGTGTCGGGATCGTCCACGTTGGAGCCCGAACCCACGGCGACAAACATGCGCTTGCCGTCTTTGGAGAACACCACGTCGCGCGTCCAATGGAAGCCGCCTGCATGGGAAGCTCGGGGATGATGGTCTCGGAGCGGCCCGGTCGCCTTCAAATCGCCATTGTGATAGGGGAAGCGCACCACTGAATCGGTGTTGCCGATGTAAACCCACTGCGGATTCGCGCCCACCGGGTAGAACGCGATTCCGAATGGCTGCTTCAATCCGGTAGCGAATGTGGAAACCTGCTCGGGCTTGCCGTCCGCGGTACGGCCGCGGAAAATCTTGATCTCGCCGGGCATGCTGTCCGCGACGAAGAAGTCGCCATTGGGGGCCATGCGAATCTGCCGCGGCTCGGTCACTCCCTCATGGACGTAGAGCTCCACTTTGAAGCCGGCCGGCGCCAGCGGCCACATGTTGTCAGGCTTCGGCACCACCTTGGGGAAATTCGCGCTCGACTTGGTGTCGTAGGGTTTCGGAAGATCGGCGACCGTGATCTTGTGGAAGAGCCCCGGCTTTTCCTTTTGATAATCGGAGAAGGCCTGCTGGCCGGTCACCAAGTCCTTGCTGTCGATCTTGGCTCCCGCGCCTTCCAACATCCAACCGGCGCCGATCACGATGAGCACGGCGGGGACTATCCAGTGCAGCTTTTTCATCTTGCCTCCAACGACAATGCGCCGCCGACGCAGAGGGCCCGGGACGCGACCGACTATTATATCCCGGAGAGAAGACGGGATTGGGGATTGGCGTTTGGGGTCGATCGATCGCCGGAATCTGAGGTCGAGTTGACGGCCGCCAGTTGTTCCTGGCTCAGCCAGAACAGGTCCAAGACGTAAAACGCAATAACCACATCGCCGATCAGTGTCGCAAGCCGTCCCGAGGGAAGCAGTTGATCCACCGACCAAATCACAAATGTCGCAGCGAGAAGTAAGCGCTTGTACAGCGTTCCGCCGCGTGCTCCCGCTCGCAACTGAAGAATTGCGTAACCGATTCCGGCTATCGCCAGTGGAGCGGAGCCAAGGTAGGCGTGCAGTCGATCCGGCGTCGCGGGGACGTTTGATAGCAGGAGGATCCCAGCGAAGGTCAATGCGATGATCATCAACCTTCGGACCCCGGACGTACTCGCCATTCGCGCAGATGTGTTAATCGTGTTGGCCTGCATAACGACATGCTACTTGATGCCGCGCGTTTGAGATGTTTATAAAATCTTTATGCCAGTTGCAGTTGATATACTGCTTCTGATAGCGCCTCCACCGCGCAGTGGACAACGAATCCTGGAATTTTCGCGAAGCGCAACCCGGAGATAGCTCTCGTATGCACCCGCACCGACTCGCCACAATCATCGCAATTGCCTTGTCGACCGCGCTCCTTGCGTTTCCGCAGAACAAGCCCGCTGCGCGCCAACAGCCTCTGCCGCGCACCGCCGACGGCAAGCCGGACTTCCAAGGCATCTGGCAGGCGACCAGCACCGCGGCAGCCGATCTTCAGGACCACGCCGCCAGCCTCAACATGCTGGCCGGCCGGTCGGTTATCGATGGCGGCCAAATTCCGTATCAGCCCTGGGCCGCGAAGCAGAAAGCGGAGAATTTCCAGAGCCGTCAGACAGCCGATCCGCTCTCGAAATGCTACATGCCTGGCGTCCCTCGGATCATGTATCTGGACTTTCCGTTTCAGATTTTCCAGACGCCAAAAGCCATCGCGATGGCCTTCGAATGGGAGCTGGACTATCGCCTGATTTACACCGACGGCTCTCCCCACCCCGCTGACGAGAATTTCTGGATGGGCGATTCACGCGGCCATTGGGAGGGCGACACGCTGGTTGTCGACGTCGGCAACATCAACGACAAAACCTGGTTCGACATGGCTGGGGACTTTCATAGCGACGCGCTGCACGTGATTGAGCGATACCGCATGAGCGATCGCGACACGATTCAGTACGAAGCCACCATCCAGGATTCGAAAGTCTTCACCAAGCCTTGGACGATCAAAATTGCCTTGCACCGGCGGACGGACAGGGACAGGCTTTTCGAGTATTCCTGTCAATCGGAAATCGAAGAGGCGAACGGCGCGTTTACGCGTGAGGATCGAACCTGGTATCCCGGCAGCGCAACAGCGCCTCCAGTAGCGATGGCGGCATCTTCGCGCGTGCCGCCTGCCCAGCCCGTGGTCGTAGCCAACGTTCGGCGTACGAATGACGACAAACCGGATCTGCAGGGCTTCTACGAATCCAAATCCGGTGGCGCGAATCAGGCATTGGAAAGACCTGGCGCGCCCCCCGGACGACGCCTGATCATCGATCCACCGGACGGGAAACTTCCGATGCAAGCCTGGGCGGTGGCGGAGAAAGCCAGCCGGGATCTGAGCGAGCGCGGTTACGACGATCCGACGGCGCACTGTTTCCCCCAGGGCGTCCCTCGATCGATGTATGTCCCGCAGGGGGTGGAGCTGATTCAAACCCCTAATTACATCGTGTTTCTATTCGAACGCACGTCCTGGCGCATTGTGCCGATCGTTGCACCGGAAAAAGCGGGGCGAGCGCATCTTCCCGACACGGTTCGTCTGTGGCAGGGCGATTCGGTGGGGCATTGGGAGGGCGACACGCTGGTTGTCGACACCACCAACATGAACGGCAAGACCTGGCTGGGCGAGGGCGGCGAGGTGATGAGTTACGCCGAACATGTTGTGGAACGATTCACGCCGGCGGGCCCCGACACGATCAACTACGAGGCGACCGTCAGCGATCCGGTGGTGTACACGCGGCCTTGGACTCTGGCCTTTCCGATGAAGCAGGAAAAGTTCGACCTTCGCGAAGCGGCGTGTCACGAGGAAGATCACGACCTTCCGCATCTGAAGGCTCTCAAAGACGCAGCCGCGAAGAAGAAATAGGCTCCGCCTCGCGTCCTGGTATACTTCGGCAAGAAATCCATTTGTCCAAGGAGACCACGTGAATCGCATCTCGACCCTGACTGTGATAGGAGCTTTGTTTGGCGCCGCAGCCCTCAATGCTCAAAATCCTCTCTCCGCCGATCTTAAGAACAGCTACAACGGCATCAAGGGCACAATCACCAAAGCCGCCGAAGAGATGCCGGAAGCGGACTATTCGTTCAAAGCCAGTCCAGCGGAACGGACCTACGGCGAGATCGTCGGACATATTGCCGATGTGCAGCTTGCGCTGTGCGGCAACGCCAATGGCGAGCAGAAGAAGGGCGATGCCGGGACCAAGACCACGAAAGCAGATTTGACGGCCGCGCTGAAGGCGTCCTTCGACTATTGCGATGGCGTGTACAACGGCCTGACCGATGCCGATGCCGCCACCAAGGTCACCATGTTCGGTCCCAACAAGGCCACCAAGCTTGCCGTGCTCAACTTCAACATCAGCCACGACAACGAAATGTATGGCCAGATGGTGGTGTACCTGCGCATCAAGGGTTTGGTGCCTCCGTCCAGCCAGCGCCGCCAACCCTAGGCGGTCCTCGCGTTGAAGCCGGTTTAGACCCACGATGCCACTGCAGGCGGGCGCTTCCCTGGGAAGCTACGAGATCCTCGCTCTGATCGGCGTCGGCGGCATGGGAGAGGTGTATCGCGCTCGAGATACGCGCCTGCACCGCGAGGTCGCTGTCAAAATCCTACCCGAAGCTTTCGCACGCGACGCCGAACGCATGCGGCGATTCGAGCAGGAGGCGCGTGCCGTCGCGGCTCTGAACCATCCCAACGTTGTCTCGATTTTTGACACCGGCGTCGAAGACGGTGTGCCCTATCTGGTTTCCGAACTGCTGGAAGGCGAGAGTCTTCGCCAACGCTTGGAGGAAGGTCCCATTCCAGCGCGCAAGGCCGTGGAATACGCGCAGCAGGTGGCGGACGGCTTGGCGGCGGCGCACGACAAGAACATCGTGCATCGCGATCTCAAACCCGAGAATTTGTTTCTGACCCGCGGCGGGCGCGTGAAAATCCTGGACTTTGGCTTGGCCAAGCTGCAGGCGCCCGAAGCAGCGGCCGACGGCGCCACCGCGACCATCGCCGCGGTTACGAACCCTGGAGTGGTGATGGGCACCGCGGGCTACATGGCGCCGGAACAGGTACGCGGCGAGGCCGCCGACCATCGCGCCGATATCTTCAGTTTTGGCGCGACTCTGTACGAAATGCTCAGCGGCAATCGCGCGTTCCAGAGGCCCACGTCGGTGGAAACCCTGAACGCAATTCTCAAGGAGGATCCGCCGAGCCTGGAGACCGAGACCCTGCACGTGGCGCCGGGCCTGGAGCGCATCGTGCAGCATTGCCTCGAGAAAAAGCCCGGGGACCGGTTTCAGTCGGCGCGCGATCTGACGTTTGCACTGACCGCGCTCTCGGATTCGGCCACCGCGTCGAAGTCGTCTAAATTTCCCGTGGCCGCGCCCCCTCGGCGAAAATGGCCGCTCGCGGCGGGAATTTTGTTGGGGATGATGCTCGCCGCCGGAATCGCCTATCTCGTGTTGCGACCGTCCGCTAAAACCGAACGCGCGGATTTTGCGATTCCCGTGCACAGCGAAGTGAGCCATATGGCAATATCATCCGACGGAAAATGGCTGGCTTTTGTCTCGCCGGGAGAGACAGGCGCTCCCATGGTTTACGTGCAGAGGATTGGTTCCACGGGGGAGCGCGCGATTCCAGGCACAGAGGGCGCGAGTTATCCCTTCTGGTCGCCGGACGATGTGTACGTAGCCTTTTTCTCCGGCGCCAAGCTTAAGAAAGTGGCCATTGCGGGCGGCGAACCGCAGAGTCTCGCTGGCCTGGGGTACGGTGCGCGCGGTGGTAGCTGGAACAACAAAGGCGTGATTATCTACGCGCGCTCGGCGGGCGGAGGGCTATGGCGCGTGAATTCAGATGGGAGCGGAGCGGCTCCGCTGACCGACAAGCTGTTGACGCCCACAGAGGCCACGCATCGCTTTCCCTGCTTCCTGCCGGATGGCGATCACTTCCTCATGTTTGCAGGCAATTTCGGCGAAGACAATACGGCCCGCACGGATGGCATTTACCTCAGCTCACTTTCGAAACTCGAGAAAATCGAGGTAAGTCCGGCGCACTCCAGTGCCGGCTACGCGGACGGCCGTATCTATTACGTGGACGCGAATGGCGCACTGGTGGCCGCGCCGCTGGATGTCCGGGCCGGCAAATTAACCGCGGGGCCGCAGGTCATCGCCAGCCAGACCGCGGTGTCGCCTTCCACCTATTACGGTACCTTCTCCGTCTCCGCGGATTCTACCGTGGTCTACAGCGCCGCCAGCACCACCGATCATTCGCAACTTACCTGGTTTGAGGATTCTGGAAAAGCAGCAGGCATTGTTGGTCCTGTGGGCGTGCTGGCGAATCCCGCGCTTTCTCCCGATGGCGAGCGCGTGGCTTTTGACAGCAACGATTTTAAGGCCAAGAATATCGACATCTGGATTCTCGATCTCGCGCACGGCGGCAGCTCGCGTTTCACCTTTGATCCAAGAGAAGAAGTTACGCCGGTGTGGTCACGAAACGGCGATACCATTGCCTACCGTTCCATCCATCCCACTCGGATTCACCTGAAGAAGGCTAACGGATTGGAGCCAGACCGCTCTCTGGCGCGTTTATCCAACGAAGCTGACGACGTGGTTCCGAATAGCTGGTCACCCGGCGATCGGGAGGTCCTGGTTACCTTGCAGAGGGCCACGGGGCCTTCCCAATTGATCCTCGTTCCGTCCGATGGAAGCAATCCCCGGCCCTTCCTGAGTGGTTCCGGCAGCGTGACGAATGGACAGCTTTCGCGCGATGGGAAATGGGTGGTGTACGCCTCCGACGAATCCGGAGACTGGGAAATCTACGTAACCACGTTTCCCGGAGCATCGGGCAAGTGGCAGGTCTCTCAAGGCGGCGGCTCCGAACCGCGCTGGCGGGGCGACGGTAAAGCCATCTACTACATCGGGCCCAAACAGATGCTGACCGAAGTCGCGGTAACCAGCGAAGGAACCTTTTCCACTGGAACGCCCCGCGCATTATTTCAAGTCCACCCGCGTGCGCCGATCTCATCCACCGATTTGTACACCTATGACGTAACCGCGGACGGAAAGCGCTTTCTGGTAAATCAATATGTGAAGCCGGAACAGCCGTCACCCCTTAACATCATTCTTCACGCGACCGGTGAGCAGGCGAAATGAGACTGATTCGCTACCGTTTCCAGGCGGCAACGTGCAGGTGCGCTGGCATCTGCGCATGTGCTACATCCAGATCGTCGTGGACAATGGGGACGGTCAGCGAAACCGTCGCGGGCGCCGACGGATAGTTCTGGCTAATCGAAATCTTCAGGGCCCGCGCCGGAGTCTCCACCAACGTCAAGGACCGGCTGGCGTCCGCGAACGACCGCAGCGATTGCGCCTGCTTGGGATCGTCACTGGTGATCAATGCTTCAGGCAGCACGCGCTCCGCCGACGCATACGTCAGCACCGCGACTACGTGCGGATCCTTCAAGCGTGCGTCGGCCACATCATCAGCTGGAACTTCCAGGCCCGCGTAGCGCATCGTCTGAATATCCCGCCGGATTGAGAAACCAAGCAGCGGCGTGTAGGTATCGAATAGCCGCTCGCCCGTTCCCAGCTTGTACACCGACCACCACTCCGTATCTTCAAGGCCGCGCGCGATCACCAGCAGCGCGCCGTCCACTGTTTTCGAATCCACGCCCGCTACCTTGAGCGTGTACAGCGGCTTTTGTTTCGGGTCCGCGCCCAGCGGCCAAGCCTCTACCGTCGTGGATGCGTCCAGGCCGATCTCGTCCACCACTTGCTTGGTGCGAGTGGTAGTGCGCAACAGCAATCGCTCGTCTTGCGGACGGCCGGGCACCGCGGTACCAGTCACTTCATACGCGACGTTGGTGATGTCAACCGTCTGTTGGCCGTCTTTGTTGACACCATAGACGACGCTCGCCGCCGTCTGCGTTTGAAATGGCTTATGCGTCTGCGCGAGCGCAAGGCCCGCGATCAACAGGAGCCCTGTAATTCGCCGCATGCTTTCTATTCGTAGAATTGCGGAGCTTTCTTTAGCTTCGCGAACGCCGCATAGTCGTGCTGGATCCAAAGCTGGGCGCCGCTCTGTTTCAAGAATGCCTCGATTTTCTCGCGCGTCTCCACGGTTTGCGCTTGATCGGTTTCAAACGTCGGCACGCGCTTCAGCTTGCGCTCTTCAGGATAGTGATACAGATCGCCGCTCAGCACGATCGGTCCGGTCTTCTTGAGTTTCAGAAACAGCACCTGATGGCCCGGCGTATGCCCCGGCGCGAGTTTCATCACCACCGTACCGTCGCCGAAAACATCGTAATCGTCGGTTGTTATGATGACCGTCTTGCTGTCCTTGAGGGCTGAGTAGTTGGCCGGATTCACCTTGTCCGGAGGCTTGGCCGCAAACATCGCGTCACGCTCCACCTTGCGCACCAGCCACGTCGCGCTCGCAAACTGGTTGGCATTGGCGATGTGATCGTAATGGTAGTGTGAGAACGCCAGATACTCGATGTCGGAAGGCTCATAGCCGATCTTCTCCAGTTGCGAGCGAAGCGTCTCGGTGATGGTGGCATAGCCTTCCAGCGCGGATTTCTCGCCCGGCTTCAGCGCGCTGTCGGGCACCGCACCGACATCCCACATGAGCGTGCCCTTGGGATGCACAATCAAGTAGCATCCCACCGACAAATTGGTGGTCGCCAGCTCTTCCTTCTTGAAGCGGAACCGCTCCGGATCGGAAATGTCCAGACTGCCGCAGTTGAAAACATACAACCGCAGCGACTTGGGCGGAGGCGGCGCCTTGTGTTGGGCGTGTGTGGCGACGGGGGCGAGCAAAGAGGCAAAGACAAGCGCAATTTTTCTGAGCATGTGCTTCGGTAAATCATACTATCTTGGCGCCGAAGAAAGAGCGATTCCGCAGCTTCGGAGGAGGCTCATTGTGGGGGACTGCGCGTGCAGTGCGTCGCGATCGCGATCGTCAGGGAATCTCCCAGGGATTCCCGACCCTAGTCTTCGTCGCCGCGGACTGCGTCTCCCTGCTATTATGAAAGCGGAGGTTCTTGCATGGGTCCCGTGGGTGTTCAGGAGATGGTGGTGATCTTTTTGGTCGCCCTTGTCTTGTTCGGTCCAAAGAAACTACCCGAACTTGGCAAGACGATCGGAAAAGCCATCACGGAGTTCCGCCGCGCACAAAGCGAACTCAAAGCCACGTTTGAAAGCCACATGCGAGAGTTGGAGAAGGAAGGCGATTCCATCAAGGAAGTGACTCGCAGCTATACCAACGAGATCTACAACCATTACAACGCGTACGACTCCCCTTCCTTTAGCGATTCGATCACCTATCCAGGCGCCGAACCGCAAGCCATCGAAGCAAATCCATCCACCGTAAGCGTACCCGCACCTCAGGGCGCCGAATCCAGCGTGTCTCCGACCGAGGGACCAGTCAGTGGAACCGTACCGCGGACAGCCCATAGCCCGGAGCATCCAGCCGTCAGTGAAGCCGCCGCGCCGGAATCCATCAATACGTAGACTCTAAAGAAGACACGTAAAGAAACGTAAAGAAGCATGGAAGACGATAAGCAGGGAGTTCCTCCTCCCGAAGGAGAAGGATCGCCCGAGGCCGGACAACCGCCGGTCTCTGACGCCGAAGTTGTCCATACACCTACGTGGAAGTGGTGGCGGAATCGGTCTGATCCGCCGCCCTCCCCGCCTCCCTCCTCCTCCGCCCGCCTGTTGACCCGGAAGACGAAGAAGAAGACGGCATGCTGCGCATGTCCTTCATGGAGCATCTGGAGGAATTGCGTAGCCGCATCATCCGGGCGCTCTATGGTCTCGCGGATCGCGTTCGTGTTTGTCGCTCGCTATTTGCGAGCAAGCTTTGGGATATCGTCAGCGACCCCGCTGTCGAGGCGCTGAAGCATCTGGACGTTGAGCCTCCGCAATTGGCGCAGCTCACGCCCATGGAAGCCTTTTCCATCATCTGGATGGAACTGCCGCTGCTGTGCTCCGTTTTCATCGCTTCACCCTGGATCGTTTATCAGGTTTGGGCATTCATCTCCCCTGGCCTTTACAAGAAAGAGAAGCGTCTGGCTCTACCCTTCGTACTGCTGACTGCCGGCCTATTCATCAGCGGCGGCATCTTCGCCTATTTTCTGGCCTTCCGCTACGGTCTCGAGTTCCTGCTCGGCATTGGCATGAGCAACAATGTTCGCCCGGTGGTCTCCATCACCGAATATTTCGATCTGTTCGTCAATGTCACTCTCGGCGTCGCGCTGGTGTTTGAATTGCCGGTGGTGATATTCCTCTTGACCCTGCTGCGTATTCTCTCACCCGCGCTTCCTGCTGCGGCACTCCCGCTATGCGATTCTGATCATCGTTATCGTCGCAGCCATCATCACGCCCACGCCGGACGTGTTCAATTTGATGTTGTTCGCCGTCCCGATGTGCCTGCTTTACTTCGTGGGCGTATTCGCGGGCCTGGTCCTGGTGATGCGTCGCGAAGGCCGCAGTTTGCCGTGGCGCAAGCTGTTGCTGATCACCTTAGTCTCGCATACTGGAATAGCGATCGCACTTGTGTTCACGCACTTCCATCTGCGTTTAATCCCGAAGTGGCCTTACCTGACCCGGTAAGTTCCGGCAGGGATTAGTACTACTTCGATAACAGACTCGTGGGTGTTTTCGTTTGAAATCGTCGAAAACTCTGGATTTTTTTCCCAGAGTCGTCTACGATGAAGGAACCCCGAAGTCACTCTGCAATGGACATCATAAAAGCGCTGCGTGAGCTACATGCGGAACGAAAACGTCTGAACTCGATCATCGCTTCCTTGGAAGCGCAGGTGGCTGCCGCGCGTAAGAAAGGCGGGCGCCCGAAAGCCGCACCCAGCCGCCGCGGCCGAAAAAGCATGAGCGCAGCCGAACGTCTCGCGGTTTCCAAACGCATGACGTTGTACTGGGAAGCGCGCCGCGCTCAGGCCGGCGATGTCGACAACCAGGTCCAGCAAGCCAGTTCCACGGCTGCTTCGTAAACTATCTGCCGTAGCGGCTGGCGGGTGCTTGCTTTAGGGCTTGAAAAACCACAACCAGAAGTATTGATCGCCGGCTCCATGCCGGTAACGCGGATCGAACCCGCAACGGTGGCCCATTTCAGCCGCCTGGCGCTCGGAAAACGGAACGCCCAGCCACGTGTCGTGGGGCTTGCTGGTGACCGAGGTATCGCCTTGCACCTGGAACTTAAATAGCGCACCGGGCCGCAGCAAGCGATGCACTTCCCGCACGTAATTCTCGATCACTTCGCCGGCTCGGGATGTGTTGGAAAACGATGGAAGAAAACGCGAAGTCGAACTCCAGCGCCGGCAGCACCGTGAGGTCTTTGCCATTATTCTGGTAGACGAACGCATTCGGCCGGTCGCCCAGCGCCAGAGCCGCCTGCCGCACCATTTCACCGCTGACGTCCACCGCGTGAACTTCGCCGAACACCTTCGCGAGCGCCCGGGTCACTCGTCCCGCGCCGCAACCGATCTCCAAAACGCGCATGGCGGCCGGCGGACTTCCCTGGCAGATGTTCTCCATGTCGTTCAGAATCTGCTCGGCGACCGTCATCTCGCCCGATTTGAAAAATTGCTCGTCGGTCCACTCTCTGGTTCCCGTGGCGACGTAGTAACGGGCATTCTCGCGGGCGCGCTGGTCCCAATCGTCCCGCATTTTCTGGAGTTGTTCGTCGGGGCTGATGTCCCTCATGTTCGGCAATCATCTCATTCTCCCATAACCCCTTTCAACCCGACGCAGCCACTAGTCCCTGGATCGAAAGGTACTGGGCCAGAACCGCTCTTTAACGTTACTGAAATAGCTGAAAATGAGTCCTGCAGCTATTGACCGCGCACTTGGATGGGTTTAGAGTTTTATGAGACAGTGAACACATGGAACAGCGCAAAGCACAACGATTCGAATTGAAATTGCCGCTGGAGCTAATCCGCAAGGGTTCTCAGCCACTCTCCGAATACGGCGAAACCCGTAATCTCAGCTCGGTCGGCGTTCTGTTTGAAGCCGGAGCCGCGCTGCGAATCGGCGAGCCCGTGGAATATATGATCACGCTTCCCGGCAGCTCCCGAAAATGGCGAACAAAGTGCGCCTGCACTGTCTCGGAAAAGTGGTGCGCTTTGCTCACGAGACCGGCGTCGCCGCTACGCTGGAACGCTACGAATTCGTCCGCTAACGCACAGCGCGGACGCGCCCACACGCGAACAATAGTAAATCGTGGCCCGCTGCGTTGTGCGCGACATTTACATCGCGACATTAACGCGCCAGCAGTTCCCGTAGCAGGCGCAACGCAGCCAGTTTCCCGTTTCACCCACTTCTCCCATCGGACCCACGAGCCGGACACCCCATCTCGCATCCGCAATCGCTCAGTACGTCCAGCGCGCCCGTCGAGCAATTTGTTTCGCAATTCGTACAACGGCTGGCTCTGCCCGATTCCGCCGGGATAATTGTCGTAAAGAAAAACGTCGGGCTCAAAACTCTCCCAGTCGGGAAACATCTCGATGATCGCGATGCCCAGATCCCGCGGATCGCACATCAGCAACAGCGCGGCAACGGTTCGCAGCACCTGTGCCAATCCAGTAAACCCGCTCTGCTTTTCAGCGGGAGTCAGATCCGGAAAGCGCGTCAAAAAGCTTTCGGGGAAATGCAGCCAAAACGCCGTGGTGTGCAATTCCTGCTCGGGCATGGAAAGCTTGCCCGCGCCGATGTTTTCCATGGTGTAAAACCGCAGCTTCTTGAACCCCACCACTTGCGTGTTCACCCGCACGTCGCCGTGCGCGGCGCGCGCGCCATTCATGTCCGCCGATTCGAACTCCTCCAGTTCCTTTACCTGGGTATAGTCGATGGCGTCGGTGAAATAGTCGCTGTCCACCCGGCGGACATACGCTTTGCGTCCCTCGTAGTCCAGCTTCTCCACCTGAAATTGCCGCGCTTCGTGCATATAGATTGCCTTCTCATGCAGGGTTGTGAGCGCGGCCGTGAACGACACTTCCGCGATCACCTGATGACTCCCCGTGATGTCCACCACGATGAAGTTGTCGCTGGATATCGCGCGCAAACTGACGGCATCGGCGGGATAAGTATCCGAGGTCCAGTGCCAGCAGCCGCCCGAATGATTGCAGCAGTCCGGCATCTTCGGCCAGGAAACGGCATAGCTCCGCCGGATCGTGCGGCCCGAACTTTTCTCCATCGCGAATCGGAAGCTCGAACGCCGCGCACTTCAGATGATTGATCAGGATCTCGAGATTGTCGGCGTTGATGTGCGCGTGCTCCGGCGACCCTTCGAAGAAATACTCGGGATGCTCCACCACGTATTGATCCAGCGGCGCGCTGGACGCCACCATCACCGCGAGCGACGCGCTCTGCCGCCGGCCCGCGCGGCCCGCCCGCTGCCATGCGGACGCAATCGATCCCGGATATCCCGCCATCACCACCGCGTCCAGCGATCCGATGTCCACGCCCAGCTCCAGCGCGTTGGTCGCCACCACAGCCCGAATTTCGCCAGCACGCAGCTTGCGCTCGATCTCGCGCCGCTCGCGCGGCAAATAACCGCCGCGATATCCGCGCACCGCATCGCCTGGCAGCGGCCCGCGCTCGATCGCGTCGCGCAAATATTTCACCAGGATCTCCGTCGCCAGGCGGCTATTGGCGAACACCAGCGTTTGCTGATGCCGCTCGATAAACTCCGATCGCGATGCGGCGCGTCTCCTGCAAATAGCCGCGCCGGATGCCGAGCTGCCGGTTCACCACCGGCGGATTGTAGAACACGAAGTATTTCTCGCCGCTCGGCGCGCCGTTGCGATCCACCAGCTCGAACGGCCGCTCGGTCAGCGCCTCGGCCAGCTCCTTCGGATTCGCGATGGTCGCCGAGCAACAGATGAATTGCGGCGCCGATCCATAAAACTCGCAGATCCGCCGCAGCCGCCGCAACAGGTTCGCAAGATGGCTGCCGTACACGCCGCGATAGTAGTGCAGCTCATCGATCACCACATAGCGCAGGTTCTCGAAACATTTGGCCCACTTAGTGTGATGCGGCAAAATGCCGCTGTGCAGCATGTCCGGATTGGTCAGCACCACGTTGGCCCGCTCGCGAATCGCGCGCCGCGCGTCCTGCGGAGTATCGCCGTCGTAGGTGAAGGCGCGAATGTCCGATCCCATCGCGTCCACCGCCGCTTGGAACTCGTGCAATTGGTCCTCGGCCAGCGCCTTGGTGGGGAACAGATACAGGGCCCGCGCCGCGGGATCGTCGATCAGCCGCTGCAATACCGGCAGGTTGTAGCAAAGCGTTTTGCCGCTCGCCGTCGGCGTCACCACCACCACGTTCCTGCCCGCCTGGCAGTGCTCGAACGCTTCCGCCTGGTGCACATAAAGCTGCGGGATGCGCCGCGACGCTAGTGCTTCTCGCAGCACCGGTGCGATGCTGGCCGGTATCGCGGCATACTCTCCCTCACGCGCCGGTTGATGGCGAATCGCGCGAATCGGGCGAATCCGGAAGCGCCATCCATTGCTGGAACCGCGCCACCGAGGTCTCAATGCCGCCGTTGCGCCGGGCAACCCCGAACGGATCGGATGATTCGGAGAATCCCAGTGCCAGGTTCATGTTTGTTCGCCTTTTCTTTGCCAGCTTACACGAATCAGACGGGTTTGTCGAGACTAAATCAGTGGGCTTTCATGAACGCCTATACTGAGGAGGTCGACTCGATATGGGCCAGGAACTGGAATGCAAAGCCAGAATTGGGCGCCGGACCACAATGGAGGGGAAGGCGCAGCTGGAGACTGACTTCGTGCTCTTCCGGGGACCCGAGCGCTTCAAGGGAACTCGCGCAAAACGGAGTGCGGCGCGAAGCAATTCTAGGCCGGACTTGCGGCGCGCGCCGCACCCTTTGCGCTTTAAGATCAGCTTCAGCGAACTGACCAGCGTAAAGGCGAACGGCGGCGTCTTGAAGCTGGAATTCAAGGGCGGCCCGGCAGAGCTGGAGCTGGGCGCGGCGGCGGAGAAGTGGGCGCGCAAGATTCTGAATCCGCCGTCTCTGATGGATAAGCTGGGAGTGAAGTCTGGGCTGACTGTCCGGCTGATCGGTGGATTTGACGAATTCGAGCCCGCCTTCGGGAAAGACATCGCGCAAAGCCAGGCAGTGGTCGTCGCCAAAGGCAAATGCAACTTGCTCTTCTTCGCGGCCGGCAAGTCCGCGGAATTGGACCGAATTCGGAAGCTCAAAGCGAACCTCGAACCGGGCGGGGCCCTATGGGTGATCTATCCGAAGGGCGTTCCCCACATCAAAGAGATCGAAGTCATTCAGGCGGGACGCGCGGCCGGAATGAAGGACGTGAAAGTCGCCAGGTTTTCGGCCACACATACCGGGCTGAAATTTGTGTGACAGCATAGGAGGACCGACATGGCGAACACCTTTGGCATGGACATTCTGATTCAAGCGCAAAATCCAAAGAGCGCGGCTTTGTTCTACGTTGAGCAGCTCGGCTTCGAGATCACCGACCATAATCCGAACATGATCGGCCTGCATGGCGAGAACATCAACTTGTTCATCGAGCCCGGTCCGGCGCTGGGTGGCCCGGTTTTGGAAGTGACCGTCGCGAATGTCGCGGAAGCCAAAGTTCGGCTGGTGAAGAATGGTTGTGAAATCGTCAAGGATGAACCGGATTTTCCGCGCTGCTACGTGAAGGATCCATACGGCCTGATTTACAACCTGACGAGTTAGCGGGCGCCGGCGCATCACAGCGCTGGTGCATCTGCATCCGTTACCGTCGTAGGCATCATGATGCGTTCCAGATTGATGCTATGATGTCTTAGTGAGAACCACGGTCACTCTGGATCCCGATACCGAACGAGTCATCCGCATTATGATGCGAGAGCGCGGCGTCTCCTTCAAACAGGCTCTTAATGACGCTATTCGCGCTGGATTGGCACCCACCAAGCGAAATGGCTCTCGCCGTTATACGCAAAAGACCTACTCGCTCGGCGCCGAACAGAACTTCCGCTGGGATAAGGCGCTGGCCGTTGCCGAAGCGATCGAGGACGAGGAGCTGAGTCGCAAGCTCTCGCTCCATAAGTGATCCTGATCGACGCCAACATTCTGATTTATGCCGTCAACAAAGACGCGCGGCAACACGCTCGCGCGAGGTCTTGGCTGGAGACGGCACTCGCGGGAGCGGAGACAATCGGTATCCCGTGGACGGTATTGCTTGCGTTCCTGCGTCTCACCACCCGGCCCGGTCTTTTCCGCAACCCGCTCCCCATCGGCGCTGCATTCGATCTGATCGATTCCTGGCTGGAGCAAACTTCTGTCAGCATCGTCCACCCAGGTTCCCGGCATGGCGCGATTCTACGAGAGCTCTTGGAGCCCCTCGGGACCGGCGGCAACTTGACGTCGGATGCGCATCTAGCGGCACTGGCGTTGGAGCATCGAGCCGAACTCTGCTCGTCCGATCGCGATTTCCAGCGATTTCCTGGTGTGAAGTGGCGCAACCCACTAGCATGAATGTTCGCCTGGATCGCCAGAATCCCTACCTGCGCATTGACGCCGTCAATGTCTTTGTTCGAGATCAAGATCGCAGCCTGGAATTCTACCTGAATCAACTCGGATTTCATCTGGCCCTCAACGTCCGCCTTCAATCCGGTCATCGCCTGGTCGCGGTCGCGCCTCCCGATGGAACCACGGTGCTTAGGCTGATCGCGCCCGATCCAGGGACTGAAGACTACAAGCTCATCGGCCGTCCCACGCCAATCGTGTTTCTCACCGAAGATGTGGTTGCCAAATTCCGCGAGTGGAGCAAGCGCGGAGTTCACTTTCGCTATACCCCCCGCCTCAGGCGGCTCAAGCATGATCGGCAGTCGCCGGCCACCGAGCAGCCGCCGATCTGGGGCGGAGTATTCACCCGCTTTGAAGACATCGACGGAAACTCGTTCTCACTGGTGGGAATCGATGAGGTGAGCCAGGCACTGGAAGCGCAACGCCGGGCGACCGCGGAGAAGTTGGAATCCGAACGCCGCGCGGCGCAGGAATTGGAAATTGCGCGGATGGTACAGGCCCGGCTTTTTCCTCAGAACCTGCCGCCTTTCGGGACACTCGAGTACGCCGGCGTCTGCGTCCAGGCGCTGCAGGTTGGCGGGGACTACTACGACTTTCTGAACCTAGGTCAGGAACGCCTAGGGCTGGTGGTCGGCGACATCGCGGGTAAAGGAATCGCCGCCGCTCTCTTGATGGCCAATCTCCAGGCGAATCTGCGCAGCCAATGCGCCATCGCTTTGGAACATCCGCAACGATTCCTGGAATCGGTGAACCAGCTTTTTTACGAGAACACCATTGAGAGCGCCTACGCCACGCTGTTCTTCGCCGAATATGACAGCCGGGCGCGCCGTTTGCGTTATGCGAATTGCGGGCACCTGCCGGGCCTTCTCTTGCGAAGCGACAACACCCTGGATCGGCTGGCTTCCACCTGCACCGTTCTCGGACTTTTCAAGGACTGGGACTGCGCGATCGGGGAAAGCACCCTGTTGCCGGGAGACACGCTGGTGCTCTACACGGATGGTGTCACCGAGGCGTTCAACGACCGTGGCGAGGAATTCGGAGAACAAAGGTTGGTTGACAGCTTGCGGCGGCATCGTGACCGGAGGCCGCGGGCGTTGCTAGATTCGATTCTCGAAGACGTGAAGCAGTTCAGTCCGCACGAGCAGCACGATGACATCACGCTGATGGTCGCGCGGTGCGAACATTAATGTCCGTTTCTGCTTGACATAATCCACTTGGTAAGTATATTCTTACCGTAAGTGACAACTTACCAAGAAGGGCAGCTCGATGCCATCGGTGATACGACCCGGCGAGCGATTCTCGATCGGCTGCTCAACGGACCAGCTTCGGTGGGAAAGCTGGCCGCCGATTTCCCAATCAGCCGGCCGGCGATTTCGCAGCACCTGAAAATTCTCAAAGACGCGAACCTGGTGGTCGCCCGAAGCGAAGGCACACGCCGCGTCTACCAGCTCAATCCCACAGGGTTTGATTCCTTGCGCGACTATTTCGACAAGTTCTGGAGCCAAGCTCTGAACGCATTCAAAAAGAAAGTGGAGGAACAATGACACCGCAAATAGATCAGACAGTTCGAAAGAGCATCATCGTGAAGACGGGCGTGGAGCGCGCGTTTCGTGTCTTCACGGAAGGGATCGACACGTGGTGGCCGAGAACGCATCACATCGGTGCTTCGCCGATGAAAAAGGCGATACTCGAAGGCCGCTCTGGCGGGCGCTGTTACACCGAGCAGGAAGACGGCACGGAGTGCGATTGGGGGCAAGTGCTCGACTGGGATCCGCCGCGACGCTTCGTCATGGCTTGGCAGGTCTCTCCAATGTGGCAATATGAGCCGGACTTGACCAGGTCGAGCGAGGTAGAGGTGAGATTCACGGCGGAGCGTGACGGGTCGACTCGCGTAGATCTGGAGCATCGCCACTTCGAGCGCCACGGCGCGGGCTGGGAGCAAATGAGGGCCCAGATCGACGCGGAGGGCGGATGGGGTGGCATGCTGCAACTGTTCGCGACGAAAGCGGAAGCAGCCTAACATAAGGGCGACGGCCTGGGTGCTTCGCGACGGCGATGAACCGGCTTCATTTCGAGGTGGATCGAGCGAGCTTCAGCGACAGCGAATTCACGCCCGTCGACTGGCACGACGATATCACTCCGATGGTCGCGCGGTGCGAAGATTAATCATCGGATAGCCACATGGAGCCTGAGAATCGGAAGCAGCAGGAATTCTTCGATCTAGCCGAGCGCTTTCGGAACGCCACCGACCACGCGGAGGTCAGACGGCTGGGGGAGGAGATGGGCCGCATGGTCTTCGCTGGCTGATGCCGAGGATCGAGAACTGGGGCAAGCTGCAGAGGACAAGGACGTTTAACTATGGAACATGCGCACGATTGCTCGTAAAGTCTCCGTCAGCGAGCACGAGTTAACTTTCCTCCTCGGTGAGGGCGAGGGTATCCACTGGCCAGACGTCGACGAAGACCTGAGCGTCGCCGGCCTATTGCGCGGCCGAGGTTAAGAAGGCAGTTGCTCCAACGGCGATGGCTGAATTTCCTCCGACCTCTCTTCACGTCTCAACCAGCTGTTGTAGATAACGTACGGAGCAATGAACAGACAGGCCTGCGTCAGCAGCGTCCGGATAACTTCCAGCATCATTCGACCTAGCTGCGGCGGCCTTCGCCCAGTCTCCAACGCAACAATCCGGAGGTGAGAATACGCGTAGGGCGTGATCACGACTCTCACCAGATTGAACGCAACCCAAATCCCATAGAGAATGACTGCGGCCTTTGTTACAAAGCGGAGGAACCTGGAAACGGGCACATCCCCCGGCGAAAATGATTCGTCATTGGATTGACGAGAAAACGCGAACAGCAGCCAGACATAGGCGAGGTTTGAACACTCACTGAGGAGATTCGCGACTTCGTTAACCGTGCTCGGGACGCCCCCCGTGACGAGGGATGCGAAAAGGATCGCTGTAATCAAGCTCAACTGCCGGAGATGTTTTGGTAACCGCAGGGTTCCTTGGTTGCGATACAGCGCGAAGTAGAATACCGGCATTATCGCGGTGAACAGATAACCAAACAGAACGATCGGTATTCTCGCCCACAAGCTGAATCGGATCTCTGCGGTCTGCTGCGTCAGCCTCCAGACTGGTAATAAAAGGCCCAAAACGGCCGCAATGAAATTAATGAGCGCGACTTTCCTGATATCGCTGTACCAGGACGAAGCCGAATTCGGGCCGGCCACTATTTCCATGGTGACCAAGTCATAGTATCAGCTCGCTCATTCCCACCACCCACCTCGTTACAATGCCCTTGTGCAACTCACTTCGGTCGACTGGCTAGTAGTCGCCCTCTACTTCCTCTTTAACCTCGCCATCGGGTTCTACTATAAGTCCCGCGCCGGAAAAAACGTCAACGAATTTTTCCTCTCCGGCCGCAACGTCCCATGGTGGCTCGCGGGCACGTCCATGGTCGCCACCACCTTCGCTGCAGACACCCCGCTGGCCGTCACCGGCATGGTCGCGATGGGCGGCATCGCGGGCAATTGGCTGTGGTGGAACTTCATCGCCAGCGGCATGCTCACGGTCTTCTTCTACGCCCGCCTGTGGCGGCGATCCGGCGTCATGACCGACATCGAATTTTCCGAAATCCGCTACTCCGGCAAACCCGCCGCCTTCCTGCGCGGCTTCCGCGCGCTCTACCTGGGCATCCCCATCAACTGCATCATCCTGGGGTGGGTCAATCTCGCGATGGTCAAGATCCTCCAGCTCGTGCTCGGCGTCTCGAAGCCGCAAGCGCTGGCAATCGTCATCGGAATGATCGCGCTCACATCATTCATCTCCACTCTCTCCGGCCTGTGGGGCGTCCTGGTCACCGACCTTTTCCAGTTCGTCATCAAGATGGGCATGGTCACCGTGCTCGCGGTCTTCGCAGTGCGCGCCGTCGGCGGCATCGACGCCATGAAGGCTAAGCTCGCCCTGGTGGATCACGCGCGCGGAGCGTCTCAAGGCTCCGTGCTCAACTTCGTTCCCGACCTGCACTCCGCCTGGATGCCGATGATTACATTTCTGGTTTATATCTCCATGAACTGGTGGTCCACGTGGTATCCCGGCGCCGAGCCGGGCGGCGGAGGCTACGTCGCGCAGCGCATGTTCAGCGCCAAGGATGAAAAGAATTCGCTGCTCGCGACGCTGTGGTTCAACATCGCGCACTACGCCGTGCGTCCGTGGCCGTGGGTGCTGGTCGCGCTCGCGTCGCTGATTCTCTTCCCCGGCCTAGCCGATCCCGAAACCGGCTACATCCGCGTGATGATCGCCTATCTTCCTCCCTCACTCCGTGGATTAATGATCGCGGCCTTCGCTGCCGCCTACATGTCAACCATTGCGACGCAATTGAACTGGGGCGCCAGCTATCTGGTCAACGATTTTTACCGCCGCTTCTTGAAGAAAAGCGAAACCGAGCGGCATTACGTCAGCGCCTCGCAATGGGCCACCGTATTTCTGACGATCATCTCGGCCGTCGTAACGTTTTACCTGGACTCGATCGCCGGCGCGTGGAAGCTTCTGCTGGTCACGGGCGCCGGTACCGGCGGCGTCCTGCTGCTGCGCTGGTATTGGTGGCGCATCAACGCCTGGAGCGAAGTCTCGGCTATGATCTCGGGCTTCGTAGTCTCGCTCGCAATGCAAACCGCCTTCGGACTCGATCGAGATCAACCGCGCGATTTCGCTTGGATCATGATCGTCACCGTCTCCATCACCACCGTCGTCTGGCTGGCCGTGACATTCCTGACACGTCCCGAATCCATGGAAACGCTGGTCGCCTTCTATCGCCGCACCCATCCATCGAGAGCCGGCTGGCGACCGATCGCAAAACTCGCTCCCGACGTGCGCACCTCCACCGGCGGCCTTTCGAATTTGCTCGACTGGATCTGCGGCTGCCTGCTCATCTACGGGATTTTATTTGGCACCGGAAAGCTGCTGTTGAAAGAATTCACCAGCGGGTCGCTGCTTCTTGCCATGGGCCTGGCCGCGGGCGCAGTCATCTATCGGGACCTCTCGCGCCGCGGCTGGAGTACAGTGGTGGAATAGGCCTTTGTGAAATCGCTAGCTCCAGCATTGTTCCTTGCAGCGGCGTGCATCGCAATCGCAGCCGACAAACCGCTCGCCATTGTCCACGTCGTATTCTCCACCAGCGAAGACGGTCCGCCCGAAGCCTCCGACGAAGAGTATTTCCCAGGCGAAACCATCCACTTCAGTTGCCAGGCCGAAGGCTTCCGCAAGGTCGACAAGCCCAAGGATTTTGGTAAGCAAGACATCTCTCTCAAATTTCAGATCGAGGTTCGCGACAAGAACGGCACATTGCTCAAACCGGCGCAGGAGGGCAAGATCGAGACCGTTGTCACGCCGGAGGACAAGAACTGGATGCCGAAGTTGCGCGAAACCATTTCGGTTCCACCGTTGGCCGATACGGGTGAGTATTCGGTCCTAGTCAAGCTATCGGATGAGCTCGCCTCCACCAACGTCGAGAAGTCCGCAGTCTTTCACGTCAAAGGCCGCGAGGTCGCGCCCAGCGATACCTTGATCGTCCGCAACTTCCGTTTCTCGCGCACCGAAGATGACGAGAAGCCTCTGCCCGTGGCCGCCTATCGGCCCGGCGATGCCGTTTGGGCGCGCTTCGACATGACCGGCTACAAACTCGGCGACAAGAACCAGGTGGACATTGAGTACGGCCTGACGGTCTTGCGCGAAGACGGCTCGGTAGCCTACACCGAACCGCAAGCCGCGAATCAAAAGACCCAGACCTTTTACCCGCAGCGTTATCAGCCCGGCGTGCTCAACTTGAATCTCGCCAAGGACCAGCCGCTCGGGAAATACACCATCGTGCTCTCTGTCCGCGACAACCTGGGTAAGCAGATGTACGAAACTCGCGAGACATTTTCCGTCGAATAGCCACTCTCTAATCGATGGCCCTCTTCCGCACCCGCAGTGCGGCTGTGTTCGGAATCGAAGCGCACCTCATTGATGTCGAGGTTGACATGTATCCGGGCGGCAGCGCGCGCGATTTCATCACCGTGGGCATGCCCGACACCGCGGTGCGCGAAAGCCGCGAGCGCATCAAGTCGGCCCTGCTAAACTCGGGCTTCGGCTATCCCAACAAATCCGTCACCATCAATCTCGCTCCCGCCAATGTGCGCAAGGAGGGCGCGGGTTTCGATCTTCCGATGGCCCTCGGGATCCTGGGCGCGATGGGAACGGTGGGGCGGCCTCCGGGGAATGTGGACGATCACATGCTGGTCGGTGAACTTTCTCTGGATGGTTCGCTACGGCCGGTGCGCGGCGTGTTATCGATCGCGGTCTGCGCGCGCCGCCAAGGCATTCCGAACCTGCTGGTCCCCGCCGACAACGCCGCTGAAGCCGCCGTCACCGAGGGCGTGCGCGTGTTCGGCATGCGGCATCTCTCGGAAGTAGTGGCGTATCTCAATGAACCGAACAAGTTCCAGCCCACGCCTTCGTCTCACGCGCTATCGAATGCTCCCGAAGAATGTCTTCCCGATTTTCGCGAAGTCCGGGGACAGACCACGGCCAAGCGCGCGCTCGAAGTGGCAGCCGCGGGCGGACACAATGTGTTGATGATCGGTCCGCCCGGCTCCGGTAAAACCATGCTCGCGAAACGCTTCGCGGGCATTCTTCCGCCGCTGACCTTTCAGGAATCCATCGAGACCACGCAGATTCATAGCGTCGCGGGACTGTTGCCGCGCGGCGTCGGATTGCTCGCCCGCCGGCCCTTTCGCGCGCCGCATCATACGGTGTCGGACGCCGGGCTCATCGGCGGGGGCTCCGGAACGCCGCGTCCCGGCGAAGTCAGCCTGGCGCATAACGGCGTGTTGTTCCTGGATGAGCTGCCCGAGTTCCCACGCAACGTGCTCGAAATGTTGCGCCAGCCGATCGAAGAATCGTCGGTCACGCTGGCGCGCACCAACATGACTCTGTCCTTCCCGGCCGATTTCATTCTGATCGCCGCGATGAATCCCTGCCCCTGCGGCTACTTTTCAGACACCACGCGAGAATGCCGCTGCACCGGCGCCATCATCCAACGCTACTCGAGCAAAGTCAGCGGACCGCTGCTCGATCGCATCGATCTGCATGTCGAAGTTCCGGCCGTCGCCTATAAGGAGTTGCGCGGCAAGGATCACGGAACAACGTCGGCCGAAATGCGAGCGCGCGTGGAAGCAGCCCGCGCCATCCAGCACCGGCGTGGATTCTACAACGCCCGCATCCCTGCCCGCCTGCTCCGAAACTTCTGCGCCCTCGACGAAGCCGGTGAGCGGACGCTCGAAATGGCCGTGCGCCGCATGGGCCTGAGCGCTCGCGCGCACGATCGCATCTTAAAAGCGGCCCGCACCATCGCCGACCTCGACAATTCCGACTCCGTCACCGCCAAGCATCTTGCGGAAGCGGTGCAGTATCGCAGCCTGGATCGAAGTTACTGGAGCTGACGATTCGCCTGTATCAATTTGATCGCACTGTGCCGGCGGTGCCCGATAACGATCTCGTCCCTATTACTTTTAATTGGGCGGCACGTCTTGGAACGCAAACTCTTGTAACGGCAGTGCACCACTAACCACCAGCTAACTGCCTGCTCAGAAACCTGCGTGCAGCATGCGCGGTCTAAAGGGCATGAGGTTACTAGAAATGAATAAACTCGCTTTGGTAGGTTGTATTGGTTTTCTTTGCGTGGGCACTTTGAGCGCGCAGGAAGTCTCGCGCTTTTCCTTTGAACTTGGGGCCGGTTTCACCGAGCCGGTGGGTAACACCGCTAAGTACCTGGATAATTACGGATGGAATCTGCAAGGCGGCGTCGGCTATAACTTTTCGTCTTACGTCGGCGTCATGGGCGAGCTCGGCTATAATTCCTTCGGTATTGACTCAAACACGCTGGGCAACATTGGGTATTCAGGCGGCGGATTCCACGTTTTCTCGGCCACAGTCGACCCGATTGTACACCTGACTCCAAAGAGTCACTTTGACCTCTATGCCATCGGTGGCGGCGGACTTTATCACGTCTACGAAAATTTCTCGGCGGCATCCGGCGCAGTTATAAATCCCTTCTCCGGGGGCTCCTTCCAGCTCGTTGAGCCGATGAACAACGGCCTTTCATATTCCGAGAATAAGCCGGGCTTTAATGCCGGCATGGGCGTGGCGTTTGGCACCAAGTGGCATGGCAAGCTGTTCGCTGAAGCGCGCTACGTGCACATTTTCACGAATAACAACATGCGCGCCGACTATGTGCCGGTGACCTTTGGCTTCCGCTGGTAACTCCCAAGCGACGTCAGTTACAAGCCGGGCGAATAATACCCGCGGCGATAATACACACGCATGTCCGGTATTTCGCTGGATGGAGTCACAGTAAGCTTGATAATTCGATACTTTCCATCGCGCTCCGGGTTAGCCGGCGAGTAACCTAACAGGTATTGGTTACGAAGCTGATTGCCGATCCGGGCGCTGATGGAAGGTAAGTCATCCAATCTATCTACTGGATATTCGCGGCCGCCGCTCTGATCGGCTAGCTCCTCGAGAAGATGCGGTCCCCGCTGCTCTTCGGTCGACAACTTGGGCGTGTCTTCGGGATCGAAGATGCCCATCGCATAGACTTGAACGTCTGATTCCAGCATCGCGTTCTTGATTTCGCGCTCCGTGTGCCGGCTGCGATTGTCTCCCCCGTCGGAGACGATCACCAGCGCTTTGCGCAGGTTCCGCGCGTGCTTCATCTCGGCCACCGCCATGTGGATCGCGTCCAGCAGGGACGTGCGTCCGAACGGCCTGGTATGGGCGATCCGATCATAGACCTCGTCTGGATCGGAGGTGAAGGGCACCGTCAGTTTCGGCCGGTCGCTGAATTCGATCAGGAAAAACTCGTCCTGCGGATTGGATGTCTTGAAGAACGCCGCTGCCGCTTCCGTGGACTTTTTGATCTTGTTCCGCATGCTGCCGCTAATGTCGAACAGCAATCCGATGGACAGCGGCGCGTCTTCAAACGAGAAGTTCGTAATCGGCTGCTCCACGCCGTCTTCAAAGACCTTGAAGTTCTGCTTGTGCAGATCGGTGATGGGCGTGCCGAAAACATTGGTCACCTGCGCCGGCACCAAAACCAGCGAGCTGTCAACGCGAATGTCAGCTTTTGGCAAAATAGATCGGCCAGTGGAGACAGATGGCCGAAGACGAGGCAAGATCGAAACCGCGGTATCGACGCCGGACGCCTGGAACGCCCAACAGGGGGAGCACGCAACAAAGGCAACAGCGAGGCACGCCGCGTACATATGAGTGCGAGCCATTGGCAGATTGTATATCAATCGGAGGTGGGCTGCGCAATTGCCCGCATACGCTTTTAGTACTAGTCGGGCTACCGGCTCGCCCGAGCTTCGTTCGACCCAGCTTCGTCTGATAACCTGATCGTTACGTGAGACTGCTCTTCTCGATTCTGTTGTTCGCCGCATGCGCCGCCGCGCAGGATTTCGGGGAAATTCAGGTCCAAAAAGTTGCCGTCGGCTTTACCTTCACCGAAGGACCCGCGTGGTCGCCGGCGGGCTTTCTGATCTTCAGCGATACTCCGGAGAACAAACTGCTCCAATTCGCGCCCGGGGAGCGGACCAAGACGTTTCGCGAGAATTCGAACGGGGCCAACGGCAATCGAATCGACGCGCAAGGCCGCCTCTACACCTGCGAAAGCCACTCTCGCCGCGTAACGCGTACCGACAAGAAGGGCAAATTGGAAGTTGTGGCCGAGCGCTGGCAAGGCAAGCGCTTGAATGCGCCGAACGATATTGCCATCCGCAAGGAGGGCGACGTTTATTTTACCGACCCGGCTTTCGGAAATCAGCAGGACACGCGCGAGCTGGACTTTTTCGGCGTGTATCACATTTCGCGCAAGGGCGAGTTGGAAGTGATCGCAAAACCGAAAGGCCGGCCCAATGGCATCGCGCTGGCGCCGGATGGCCGCAGGCTTTATGTTTCGAACTCCGACGAACGCAATGTACGGGTTTACGACTTGGACAAAAACGGCTCGGCGTCGAATGAGCGCACGCTGATTTCCGGAATCGAAGGCGTGCCGGATGGAATCTGCGTCGACGAAAAAGGCGATCTGTACGTGGCGGCCAATCGGGTGGAGGCGTTCACGGCGGAGGGCAAACCGCTCGGCCAGATCATCTTAGAAGAAACACCTTCGAATTGCACGTTCGGCGATCCGGATCTCGGATCGTTGTACGTTACGGCGCGGACCTCCCTCTATCGTGTGCGCTTGAACGTGAAGGGGATTTCGTATTAACCCCGAAGCTTTGCAGATTAACGAAACGGACCGACGGTATCCTTCGCGCCCATTCCTGGGCGTCGGCGCGTTGATCTTTGAGGATGGCAGTATATTGCTGGTGGAGCGCGGCAAGGAGCCCCTGAAAGGCTTTTGGTCCATTCCGGGCGGCATCGTCGAAACGGGTGAGAAGCTGGAGGAGGGAATCCGGCGCGAGGTGCTGGAAGAGACGGGCCTGGTAGTCGAACCGTACTCCATGTTCGAGATCTTCGAGCGAATCATTCCGGATGGAGAAGGGAAACCGGAGTATCACTACGTTTTGATCGATTATCTGTGCCGCCGTCTGAGCGGAGAGCCGGCGGCCGCGAGCGATGTAAGCAAGGTGGCGTGGGTTTCTGAACCCGAGCTACGCGATTATCGCATTACCGAAGGAACACTGGGCGTGATCGAGAGAGCCTTTGCAAAGCTTCAGCGCTGATTTACTGGAATTCGAGCCGCTGCGCGAGCTGGTGGGGCGCTATGTGGGGAGTCCGCTGGGACGAGCCGAGTTGGAAAAGCTGGCTCCGCATTCGGATCGGAAAGCGCTGGAAGGCGCACTGGCGGATGTTGCCGAAGCAATCGCATATCAGAGCGCTTCACGCCAGCCGCAAGCAGCATCTCGCGGGGCGGCCATTCGTCTGCGGTTCAATTCCATTCCAGACGTCGCCTCGGCGCTGGTGGTGTTGCGCATGGAAGGCGCGATGCTGGAGCCGAAGCAGATTCTGGAACTCGGACGGCTGATCGAAGAGGCGGGTGAGATTCGCGCCGCTTTGAATCTGGCGGGGGAGAAGTACCCGCGGCTGGGCGCTCTGGTGGCGGCGACCGCCGACCCACGGCCGATCCTGCGCGATGTGCGCGGCAAGATTCTTCCGGATGGGACACTGGCCGACGATGCCAGTGTTGCGCTGCAGCGTTTACGCCGCGACATCGAACGGCAGCAGAAACAGATTCAAACCTCGCTCGAGCGATTCCTGCGGACACATCGTGACGACGGCACGTTGCAGGAAGAGTTCATCACGCTTCGCAACGATCGCTTCGTGGTTCCGGTGGTGGCGGGCCAGCAACGCAAAGTGTACGGCGTCATCCACGGCGCCAGCAGCAGCGGGCATACGCTGTTCGTGGAACCGCTGGAGACCATCGACCTGAACAACGAGCTGGTTCGGCTGCGGGAAGAGGAGCAGCGAGAGACGTTGCGCATCCTGCGCGAGCTCACCGAGTTGTTGCGCGTCAACGGGCCGCAAATCCAGGTGCTGGTGGAGACTATCGGCCGGCTGGATCTGTTGTTCGCCAAGGCCGCATTCGGGTTGGATTTCGAGTGCGCAATCCCGCGATTCAGTCCGGACAAAGAACGCCGGATGGTTTTGAAAGAGGCGCGGCATCCGCTGTTGGAAGACGTCTTGCGGCGCCAGAAAAAGCAGATCCGGCCCATTTCACTGGTCCTCGATGAGAACCAGAGGACGCTGCTCATCAGCGGGCCCAATACGGGCGGAAAGACCGTTTCGATGAAGACCGTTGGCCTGTTGGCTTTGATGGCGCAAGCGGGGCTTCCAGTACCGGCGGCGGAGGCGGAATTCCCACTATTTGAACAGGTGCTGGCGGACATGGGGGACCAGCAATCCATCCAGGAAAGCCTTAGCAGTTTCTCGGCGCACATCGCGCGCGTCCGCGAGATGCTGGAGACTGTGACGCCGCAATCGCTGGTTTTGTTGGACGAACTGGGCCGCGCCACCGACCCGGAGGAAGGCGGGGCTCTGGGAGTGGCGATCCTTGAATCGTTCCGCGCGCACGGCGCGTTTACGTTCGCGTCCACTCATTTGCTGGCGCTAAAGATTTATGGCGCGACTACCCAGGGCGTTCTGAACGCGTCCATGGGATTTAATGAACAAACATTGGAGCCGACGTATGTTTTGCAGTTGGGCGCGCCGGGAAAGTCCGCCGGATTGGAGATTGCAAGCCGGCTAGGGCTGTCGGAAGACTTGATCGCGCGAGCTCGGCAACGCATGTCCACCAGTGAACGCGATATCGCGCTATTTCTAAACGAATTGCACCAGCGGCTGCGCAGGACGGCGATAGAAGAGCACGACTTGCGGGAACAGCGCCAGGCGTTGGAGGGGCGCGAGCAAACCCTTGCGAAGGAATTCGAGCAGCGCGAGACAGCGAAGTTCAAAGAGCTGGATCAACGTTTGCGATCGGCGCTGACCGAGTTCGAAGCGCAAAGCCAGGAGCTGATTCAAAAGGTGCTGGCGGGAGCGGAGCAGCGCAAAGCCGCCGAGCAAGCCGAGCGCCGCGTGGCGAAAACCAAACGGGAATTCGAGGAGAAGGCTCGAGTCGCGGTGTTTGGGGAAGCGCCCGCTCCCGAGCATCGCGTTGCAGTGATCGCGGAAGGCGATCGGGTCCGTCTGAAAGGGGTGCGAGCGCCGGCGCGCGTGCGGCGCAAGCTCTCGGGAGGATTGCTGGAAGTGGAAGCAGGCTTGATGAGGATGCAAGTCACCACCGACGATGTCGAGGAGGTTTTGCCGGCGGCGCCAGAGAATACGCGGTTACCTAAGAATGTTTCCTATGAGTCCGGGCCGCGTTGGGACGTCTCGTATCGCGAGATCAACGTGATTGGCAAACGGGCGGAGGAAGCGCGCGACGAAGTGGACAAGTTCCTGGACAGCGCTGCGATGGCGTCGGTGGATCGCGTACGAATCGTGCACGGACACGGCATGGGCATTCTGCGCCGGGTGATCGGCGAGCTGCTGGCAACCAATCCACACGTAGAGAAGTATTATCCAGCCACGCCCGCGGAAGGCGGAACGGGCGCGACGGTGGTGGAGTTAAAATAGGGTTATGTCGGCCGCAAGTCCCCTGACCATTGAAGACTTTGAGCGGCTTCCAGCCGAGCCGAGCTTCTTCGGGTATCCAAAGTCCGGTACGAAAGAAGCAGGGATTCTCGACGCGGAGACGCGAACGAAATCCAGCTTGATCCCCGGCTTTTCCATCCGCCTCGGCGACCTCTTCGACCAACTATGACGCTCACCCAGCAGCAGCAGTTTGACGCGCTGGTAGAACATGCCAAGCTCGCCGGCCAGGCCCGCGATTGGCCAGGCGCGCGGCAGGCCTGGGTGAAAGCGCTCGAGCTGGTTCCACCGGACTCTGAAGAATACCGCCTCACCAAAACCCGCATCGAAAACATCGATCTTCAGTTATCCGATAAGAGCTCGTGGAAGAAGTGGCTTGCACGACTAGGTCCCGTCGGCACGTTCATATTGGTGACGCTGTCGAAATTCAAACTGCTCCTGCTGGGGCTGACCAAGCTCAGCACCTTCGCCAGTATGCTGGCGTTCTTCGCGGTGTACTGGTCGATCTTCGGCTGGCGATTCGCGGCGGGCTTCGTGCTGTCGATTTACATCCACGAAATGGGACACGTGATGGCTCTGCGCAAGTACAACATCGCGGCCAGCGCGCCCATGTTCATTCCGTTCTTCGGAGCGTTCGTGCGGATGCGGCAATATCCGGGCAACGTGGGTGAAGATGCGCGCGTGGGTTTGGCAGGTCCGATCTGGGGATTGGGTTCGGCTGTGGCGGCGTGGCTGGCGGCGATCGCCACCGGGCTTCCTATCTGGTATGCCATCGCCCACACGGCCGCGTGGCTGAATCTGTTCAATCTTCTTCCCATCTGGCAATTGGATGGCGGGCGCGGTTTTCGTGCACTCACGCGCAAGCAACGCGGCATGGCGGCTGGGGTGGCGATTGCCATGTGGGCCCTGACTCACCAGACGATTCTGCTGCTGATCGCGCTGGGTGCCGGTTACCGCCTGTTCAGCCGCGATTATCCAGCCGAGGACGACAACGCGGTACTGATGCAGTATGCGGGCCTGATTGTCTTGTTATCGATGTTGATGATGATGACCGATCGGACGCTCAGCCCTTCGTTCTAAGGTTAAGGCTCTAAGGCTCAAGTTCGGCCCTCGAAACGCCGATTAAACCACTTGGTGCGCCTCCGAGCAGTTCTGGTTGTCTCCCTCCTTTGTTTGGTCCCCTCGGCATGGGCTATTACGGTGCAGGACAGCCGAACGTCCACGTCCGTCAGCGAACAAACCTGCGCCGCGCCCAAAGCTGTCTCGGTGTTTCAGCCGGTGGACCGCCAGGCCTTTGTATGGTTCATCGCGTTACAGGTGCGCTCGGGCGATCAGCTGCGTGTGGAGTGGCTGGACCCGGCGGGCACGGTGGTCAGCGCCGCCGAGTATGGCGAGCTGCCGCTCGCGAGAGAGCTGTGTCTCACATCGCAATTGCCGATCGCCGGTTTCGCGCCGGCATCGCAGCCCGGTAACTGGACCGTGCGCGGAGTAGCAAACGGCACAGTGGCCTTTTCACGAACGTTCAGCATCGCGCCTAACGATGACAACGGCGGACCGGTGGTGACCAGCGTGACGTGGTCCGGAGAACGCGCGCAAGAAATCGACTTCACCGTGCGCGGCAAGAACTTTCAGCCGGGCTCGCTGGTATTGATCGCGCAATACGCGCCGGCCGGCGGCTGGAAATACCTCGCGACCTTGCAGCCTCGGAGCGTCGCTGCGAATCAGCTGGTGGTGCACTACGCGGGGCTGCCGGTCAATGAGTATTGGGTGATGGTGGAGAGTCCGGACCAGCGCATGAGCCGGCCGATGCCGTTCCTGATCGCAGCCGCGGGCTACAAATTGCCGACGGCGGCGGGCGTGCCGTGGATCGTTACTCAAGGTCCTTATGGCACGTTTTCCCACTGGGGCAATAGCCTGCACGCCTTCGATATCGCGCCCGGCCCTTCAAGCAAGAGCACCGGGAGCTGCGTGGTGGCGATGAAGGGCGGCATCGCATACACCCACGATTTGGGGCTGAGTCAAGACCATCGGCATCATTCCTTCGGCAACTACATCACCATCGATCACGGCAACGGCGAGTTCAGCCATTACGCGCACCTGGCTAGCGGCACGTTTGTGGTAAAGAACGGCGAGCGCGTGGAGCAAGGACAAGCGCTCGCAACGGCCGGCAACAGCGGCTACACGCTGGGTGAAGGCGGCGGCTATCATGTGCACGTGAGCGTGACGCACCAGCTCCCGATTTCATCGTCAAGCGTTCCGTTTCGAGTTCGACGATCTGCCCAATTGGACGCGCGGATCGGGCTATCGGACGGTGGTTTCGACCAACGAATCGGCGCTGTGCGATTGTGGTGCGCGGCGCCGGATTGCCTTGGGCTCGTCCGGAGCAAGCTCGGCGGAGGGGCAATTCTCGGGCGCGGTTTCGGTGGAGCAGTGGTGGAGCGATATTGTCGCCGTCGGGCCAGGATCGAAGGCGTTGGATGTGTCGCTTTCATGGGCGGGCGCTCCAGGCGATCTCGATCTGCACCTGATGAGCCCGAGTGGGCGGCACTATTCTTCCTATGCCGATACAACTGGGTACTCGGGGGAAACCAACCCAAAATCATTCCGCGTTCCGAATCCGGAAGCGGGCCTGTGGCGGATTTCGGTCCAAGGCATGCGCGGGTCCGGGCCCATTAATTTTGGCGTTGAGACCTCTGCCTCCAAGCCGGGAACGAAAACCCACATGCGAGCATCGCGCTAAAATCTTGTAGGTAATGACGGGGCTTGCCGCAGATCCGGTTTCAAAAGAACACTTGACCGGCGCGCAGCATCCGGAGAGTCCCGCGCGATTCGACGCGGCCGTCGGTGCGCTAAAGGGTCTGGAGCTGGTTCCGATTGCTCCGCGCGTCGCGAGCCACGACGAGATCGCACTATGCCACGCGCGCCAATACATCCAACTGGCCGAGCGCGAGATTTCGGAGGGACATCATGAGCTCAGCACCGGCGATACGATGGTCTCGCCGCGATCGTTCGATGCTGCTCTGCGCGCAACTGGCGGAGCGCTCAACGCCATCGACGCCATCTTTGAAAAGCGCGTTGCCAACGCGTTCTGTATCGCCAGGCCGCCCGGCCATCATGCCAATGCGGTGCGCGGGATGGGCTTCTGCATCTTCGACACGATCGCGATCGCGGCGCGCTACGCCCAGCGCAAATATGGAATCGGACGGGTGCTTATCGCCGATTGGGACGTCCATCACGGCAACGGCACCCAGGATATTTTCTACACCGACGGCACGGTGTTCGTGTTCAATACGCATCAATCGCCGTGGTATCCGGGAACCGGCGTGCGCGGCGAGACCGGTGATGGTCCGGGCCAGGGGATGACGCTGAACTGCCCGTTTCCCGCCGGGTCGGGCCGCAAGGAGATTCTGGGAGCATTCCAGGAACAATTGCTTCCGGCGGCCGCGAAGGTAAAGCCGGAGCTGGTTCTAATTTCGGCGGGCTTCGATTCAAGAGCCGGCGATCCGCTGGGAGGCTTCACGCTCACCGATGCCGATTTCAAGGACCTGACCGGCGTGGTGCGCGAGGTTGCGGATCAATATTGCAGCGGCCGCTTGCTGTCGGTGCTGGAAGGCGGATACAGCTTGACGGGCCTGGCCGCCGGCGTTCGCGCGCATGTCGAGGCTCTGCAGTGATTTCCATCGCCCCGGCCAACGAACGCGATGTGCCCATAATTCTGGATTTCATTCGCAAACTTGCGGAATACGAGAAGCTGTCGCACCTGGTGGTGGCCACCGAATCCGACATCCACAAGAATGTCTTCGGGCCGAATCCCGTGGCCGAGGTGCTGCTGGCCTATTGGGATGGCTTGCCGGTTGGGTTCGCGCTCTTCTTCCGTAATTTCTCCACGTTTCTAGGCCAAACCGGAATCTACCTGGAAGATCTCTTCGTGGACCCGGAACATCGTGGCAAAGGCATCGGCAAGGCGCTGCTGATTCGCCTGGCGCAGATCGCCGTCGAGCGCGGCTATGGACGCCTGGAGTGGGCCGTGCTGGATTGGAACACTCCGTCGATCGAGTTTTATCGCAGGCTGGGCGCGGTGCCGATGGATGAATGGATCGTGAACCGTTTGACGGGCGACGCGCTATCGCGGCTCGCTCTGGGTGACGGGAGTCGGCCGTAGCTGGGCGTCCTCCAGACGCTTGGCTTCCTGGAACGTAAAGACCATGCGGTGAATCACGGTGATGTTGGAAAGCAGCGCGATGACCCACAGGACGGGCGCCATGCGATCGAACAACGCGCCGATGATCAGCAGCACCACCCGCTCGGGACGTTCCATGAATCCGACCTTGCAACTGGGAATGGTATTCTCGGCGCGGGCGCGTGTGTAGCTCACCATCACCGATCCGGTCATCACGATAGCGGTCAGCACCACGTAAAACGGCCGATTGATGGTGCCGTAGTAAACCAGCAGGCCCATTAAAAGCGCGAGATCGGAGTAGCGGTCCAGAACGGAGTCGAAAAATCCCCCAAAACGCGTGACTCGGTTGGTTTCACGCGCCACTCGGCCGTCCACCATGTCGAACAACCCGGCGCCGATGATTACGAAACCGGCCGAGCGGAATTGCCCGGCGGCCAGTAGAACGGCAGCCACGATGTTGATGACGAGTCCGAGAAAGGTGAGAACGTTGGGGTGGATTTTGGAGAGGGCGAGTCCGCGGACAATCAGGCGGATTACTTTGTTGCACGCGACGCCGATCGCGCGGGTGTATGTCATGCCGGGCGGCCTCCTCCGATTCTAGCTCGAAACTGAATCATGCGGGAACATCGTGGATGGTAATCAACTGGATGATCTCCATCTCGCGGACACCATCGGGAATCTGTACTTTCACGCTATCGCCCACCTTTTTGCCGATCAGCCCGCGGCCGATCGGCGAGGTGGTTGAAATGCGCCCCTGGGCCACGTCGGCGTCTTCACTGGTCACCAGACTGTAGGTGATCTCTTCATCCTTGGTGAGGTCCAGCACGGTGACCGTAGAGCCCAAGCCCACGCGGTCGCGGGGGATGCGCGCCATATCCACCATGGAGAGCTCGCGCAGCCGTGCGCGGACCTGGCCGAGCCGCATGTTGACGATGCCCTGCCGCTCCTTGGCGGCGTGATACTCGGCATTTTCGCTTAAATCGCCATGCGCGCGCGCTTTCGAGATCTCGCGCGGAAGGTCGACGCGCAGTTCGTTTTCGAGCGCCGCCAGTTCCTCTTCGAGTTTCTTCTTAAGATCCAGCATTCGGACGACTGCCTATATTATACGGCGCGGCCGCTCAAACAGCTCAACCACTACGTCACCGAAGGGTCCCAGACGTTCCCGGCGCCAGTCGGAAAATTCCGGCCGCACCGAAAACCAGTTCCGCCAATAGCGAACGCTGCCGGAGCCTCCATAGATGAGAAATCGCCCCGAAGCGGGGATCGGGCCCTCGGCCAGGCTGGTTACGTAGCGCTCCGCTTCCGGCGAATCGTCGAAAGGGAGCAGATACGGCTTGCCCCGGAATGGGTAGACCGGCAGATGGCAGTAGAGGAACCCGGGGAGTGCATAGGTCGGCTGCCAGACGGGCGGACGAGCTTCAATGAACGGGCTGGGGCACAGGACGGGCGTGTCGGGATTCGCGGCGGCCCATTCATCTACGTTGTGCGCGGCCAACCGCCAATCCGAGCCGTGATGCATCGGCCAGAGCTGGTTCCACTGGCCCAGCATAATGAGCACTCCAGCGGCGAAGACGACGGTCAGCAGCCTCCAACGGGCAGGCGGAATAAAGTACGAAGCGGCCAAAGTCGCCGCCAGAGCCGCGCCGGGCAGTCCGATGTAAAGGTAGCGCGCCACAAACATGCTGCTGCCCGTCAGCCGGGAAACGGCGAACAACGAGAGCGGTTGGATCAGCCACCAGCCAGCGATGAGAACCAAGGAAGTGCTCACCGAGAACGCCCGCGGGCGAGGCCATCTGAACCAGCGCGCCAACGCGAAAGCGCCGCCTCCACAGATGAGAATGAGGCCGAACTTGAGTGAAACGCGCAGATCGCGGAAGGTGGGAAGCGCGACGATGACGTGCGCGGTGGCATGGCGGAAGAGATTCAGTGCGTCGAGCAATACCGGGAGCAAAGCAAATCCGAGCAGGGCGAAGATCACCAGCGTGGGGAACCAGCCGTTACGTGTTTCGTGACGCAATAAGCGAATCAGTGCGTACAGCGCCAGCACGATATAGAACGGCCAAAACAGCAAATGTGCCCGCCAAACCAGCGCGGCAAAGATAATGAAGAGGGCCGCATCCCACCAGCGGTCCGAATCCAGCCAGCGGATTAGGAACAGCAGGCTGGCTGCTGCCAGGCACGTGCCCAGCGCGTAAGGACGGGCATCTGCCGCCTGGTCATTGATCCCGCGCATGGATAGGCAGGCGAAGACGGCAAACCAGGCCGCTTCTGGAGCGATGAGCCGCGCGGCCAATCGCGCGATGAGGAATAGCGCGATGCCCATCAATAAGATAGAAGGCAGCCGGTAAGAGATTTCGGAGAAACCGAGCAGCGCTTCGGCCGCTTGGGGCAGCCGGTAGTAGATGGAATCCGGCACCTGTGGCGCGACGGCGAAAGAGGGATGGTTGGGCCCGTGATGCACCACGAAGACCGTGGCCATCTCGTCGACCCAGAAGCTGGAAGGTAGCGGCGTCAACCACAAGCGAGCAATGCAGGCAGCTAACAGGACGGCCAGCAGCCAAGTGTTTTCAAGGATCTTCGTGGGGCCTTTAGGACGAATCGCGCCTTAATGTTACAATAATACTGAGGCAGCAGCAATTCCCCTTATGGCATTCAAACCAGCTTTTGCGCAAGGCGCGCAGATTGAGCACACGAAGTACGGTCTTGGTTCGGTGGCATCTTGCACGGAAGAGTACATCGTGATCAAATTCGACGATCACGGGGAAAAGAAGTTCGTGCTTGCCATCGCGTTGACGGCGTTGAAGAAGAGCGACCGCCAGCCACCCGTGGAAAAACGCCGGGCCGCCCGCAAGAAAGCCGCGCCCGCGGCAGTAGCCACGAAATAAAAACGGGACGCAGGTTTTAACCCGCATCCCGCACCTGAGCCGACCGCCCTACGCGGTTGGAACCTTGATTTTTTCGCGCTGCTCGCGCAGCACGGCCTTCCGGCTCAATTTGATCTTGTTCCCTTCCAGCGCCAGAACCTTCACCAGGATCTGATCGCCCTCTTTGAGCTCGTCCCGCACGGCTTTGATCCGGTTTTCCGAGATCTCGCTGATATGCAACAGGCCGTCGGTGCCGGGGAAGATTTCGACGAACGCGCCGAATTCCGCCAGCCGCACCACTTTTCCTAAATAGGTCTTGCCGACTTCGGCAACCGCGCAGATATCGGTAACGCGCTGGATGGCCAGCTTCGCCGATTCGCCGTCGGACGCGAAAATCTTCACTGAGCCGTCGTCTTCGACATCGATCTTGACGCCAGTCTCGTCGACGATGCTGCGAATCATCTTGCCGCCCGGCCCAATAAGATCGCGGATCTTATCGGTCGGAATCTGGAGCGTGTAAATGCGCGGCGCATATTGCGACATCTCGCTGCGCGGCGTAGCGATCACAGCCACCATTTTGTCCAGGATGAACAGCCGGGCGCCCTTGGCCTGAGCCAGCGCCTCCTTCATGATCTTGGTGGTAACGTTGGGGACTTTGATGTCCATCTGCAGGCCGGTGATGCCCTGGTGCGATCCGGCGACTTTGAAATCCATGTCGCCGTAGTGGTCTTCCGCACCGGCGATGTCGGTGAGGATGGCGTAGTCCTTGCCTTCCAGCACCAGGCCCATCGCGATGCCCGCGATAGGATCGGCTATCGGAACACCCGCGTCCATCAATGCGAGAGTTGCACCGCACACGCTGGCCATGGAGCTGGAGCCATTGGACTCCAGGATGTCGCTGACCACCCGCATGGTGTAGGGGAACTTTTTATCATCGGGAACCACGGCCGCGACGGATCGTTCCGCCAGCGCGCCATGTCCGATTTCGCGGCGTCCCGCTCCGCGCATGAAGCCCACTTCGCCGACGCTGAACGGCGGGAAGTTGTAGTGCAGCATAAAGCGCTTGGAGGTTTGCGAGAGATCGAACATTTCGATGCGCTGTTCGTCGTCCTTGGTTCCGAGCGTAACGGTGACCAGAGCCTGCGTTTCTCCGCGCGTAAACAGCGCCGAGCCGTGCGTGCGTGGCAGCACGCCCACTTCGCAATCGATATTGCGGATTTCATCGAAGGCCCGGCCATCGGGACGGCGCTTCGCTTTCAACATTTCGTCGCGGAAGATGCGCTCCTTCAAGCTATCGAACAGCTCTTTCGCTTCGGCTTGCTGTTCGGAGGGTAGCGCTTCCACCACCTTCTTTTTGGCTTCGTGAACGCGATGGTAGCTTTCCAGCTTAGGATACTTTTTGGTGTCCAGAGCGTCGGTCAGTTCCTTGCGGATCTGGGCCTCCATGCTTGCGTACAGCTCTTTGTTGACCGCGGGCGCCTCGTATTTCCACTTCTTCTTGCCAACCTTGGCGACCAGTTCTTTGATGCCTGCGGCGATCTTCTTGCAGCACTCGTGGCCGTACTCAATAGCCTGCAGCACTTCGTCTTCGGTGGCATGCTGTGCACCCGCTTCCACCATGACGATGCCTTCTTCGGTTCCCGCGACCACGATGTTGATCTTGGCCTCGTGCGTTTGGTCATAACTGGGGTTCGGGATCAGCTTTCCTCCGACCATGCCCACGCGCACACCGCCCAAAACGTGCTGGAACGGAATGTCGGAAATCGCCAGCGCAGCTCCGGCGCCGACGATGGCCAGCGTGCTCGGATCGCGTGTGGGATCGGCCGAGAGCACCATGGCGATCACTTGCGACTCGTTCATGAAGCCTTCGGGAAACAGCGGCCGGATGGGCCGGTCAATGAGACGGCTGGTGAGGACTTCCTTCTCCGAAGGACGTCCCTCGCGCTTGATGAAGCCGCCGGGAAATTTACCCGCGGCGTAAGTGTATTCACGATAATCAACGGTGAGCGGGAAGAACGCGGCGCCGACTTTGGGCTCCTCATTCGCGCACGCACTCACCAAAACAACGGTGTCCCCGGAGCGGACGACGACGGCGCCATTGGCCTGTTTCGCCATCTTGCCTGTCTCCAGGGTAATTTTTTGACCATCCAGGTCAATTTCTACGGTATGTAGCATTCGAATTCCTTTTAATCCAGACGAAGCTTTCCGCCCCGTCCGCTTTTACGATTAAGAGGAGACTTTGGAGTGAATGAAACTGTGGGAGCGCCGCCCACCGGGGCGGTTTACCTGTACCCGAACATCTAACGACGGATGCCCAGGCTTAGAATCAGGTTCTTGTATCTTTCCGGGTTACGGCTTTTCAGGTATTTCAAAAGGCGACGGCGCCGCGCGACCATCGACAACAATCCCCGGCGGGAATGATGATCTTTGCGGTGTGTCTTGAAATGATCCTGGAGTTGCAGAATGCGCTGACTCAGGATTGCTACCTGTACTTCTGGCGAACCGGTATCGGTCTTGTGAACGCGATATGTTGCAACTGCCTGCTGTTTAGAATCGGTCGCCAAAGCCATGCTCGAATCGATACTCCTCGTCTTTCCTAATCTCTTTTTGTCCTTCACAGGATAGCACATTGGAGATTGGGGATTGGTAAGCAGGTACCGGGATCAGCAAAGACCTGCGCGACTCGGTTGCGAAAATCCTACACCGCTCCCTCACGGTCACGGCTCGGAAATCCTTCAGAGCCGCGCGCCGCGACTGTCCGAAGATGGGATGCGCATTCCCGCATGCGCTGCAATGGCGCGGCCACGAAAGCGCTATATCAGTACTTTATGCATGGCCCCCGATTTGCATACCGCTACCCCTGATGGCTGCTTTTCTGTCCGATCTCCAGCACTCCGTGCGAATGCTCAAGAAGAGTCCCTTGTTCACCTCCGTCGCGATCGCGTCGCTGGCGCTGGGCCTGGGAGCGAATACCGCGATTTTCAGCCTGCTCGACCAAGCCTTGCTGCGCCCTCTGCCAGTGGAGAAACCGCGCGAACTGGTGCTGCTGACGGATCCGGGCGTGAACCGCGGGTCATTTGAGGGCGATAATTCCGACCGCCTGTTCTCGCGCCCGATGTACATCGATCTGCGCGATCGCAATCAGGTTTTCTCGGGCCTGATCGCGCGCGCCCCGGTGTCGGCGAATCTGGTCTTTGGAGGACAGAGCGAAGCGGTGAACACGGAGCTGGTGACCGGCAATTTTTTCGACCTGCTGGGCGTGCATCCGGCGCAAGGACGTTTGCTCTCGGCAGCAGACGACGTGACAAAGAACGCGCATCCGGTGGTCGTGCTGGGCTACGGATATTGGACGCGGCGATTCGGCGGAAATCCCGGCATCGTCGGCCAAGCGGTACGTATCAACAATTCGCTCATGACTGTTATCGGCGTTGCGCCGCGTGAATTTTTCGGCGTGGATGTCGGCCGCGTGCCGGATGTTTACGTTCCACTGGCGATGAAAACCGCCGCGACTCCAACCCTGGACGGCTACGACGACCGCACGTATCATTTTTTGCACATACTTGCCAGACTGAAGCCCGGTGTGACAATCCAGCAGGCCAACGCCTCGCTTCAGGTGCTCTTCAAGCCGCTGCTGGGAGCCGATCTCGCCGTCATGACCGGGAACATTTCCAAGAAATTCCGCGAGCGTTTCCTGGCCAAGGCTATGGTGCTGGAACCCGCCTATAACGGCGTGCCCACGTTTCGCGAAAACGCCGGAACGCCGCTCTACATTTCGATGGCGATGGTCGGGCTGGTGCTGCTGATCGCGTGCGCCAACGTTGCCAACCTTCTGGTGGCGCGCGGCCTTGGCCGGCAGAAGGAGATTGCGATCCGGCTGGCTTTGGGAGCATCCCGGCGCGACATTGTCAGGCAGCTGCTCGCGGAAAGCTTGTTGCTCGCGATTCTAGGCGGATTGGCCGGCCTGCTCGTCAGCCTGTGGACCTCGGGACTTATGGTCGCGAGCATGCCTGGCACCAGCGGCGGCATCCCTGGACTCAGCGCATCGCTCGATCCGCGCACTGTCGCGTTCGCCTTCGTGTTGGCGCTGGTCACCGGTATTGGATTCGGACTGCTGCCGGCCATGCAGTCGACGCGCCCGAACGTGTATCCCACCTTGAAGGATCAGGGCGGCAGCGTGATCGGCGGCTTCGGCCAGATCCGGTCCCGGCAGGCGCTCGTGGTGGGACAAGTGGCATTGTCGCTGCTGTTGCTGGTGGGCGCGGGATTGTTCACCCGTAGCCTGATGAATCTGCGCAAGCTCGATCCCGGTTTTCGCACCGCGAATCTGGTGGCATTCACCATCGACGCCGCGCGCAACGGGTATAACCAGGCTCGCGTTCATCAAATGTATGAGGATATCCAGCAACGGCTGGCTTCGGTGCCTGGAGTGGGATCGGCGTCGCTGGCCCAGATCGTCCCACTTTCCGGCGACAACAGCATGAACTCGATTCATGTGGAGGGTTACGAGCCCAAGACGGACGAGAACACGAATCCGAATTTTAACGAAGTCTCGCCGGGATATTTCCAGACCATGGGAATTCCGATTTTGCTGGGCCGCGGCTTCACCTTGCAGGACAAACTGGGCGCGCAAAAGGTAGCTGTGGTGAATGAGACCTTCGTCCAGCATTTCCTCGGCACCGGAAATCCGCTGGGACGCAGGTTTGGTTATCACGGCCAGGGCCCGGCCGATGTGGAAATCGTGGGCGTCGTGAAGGACGGAAAGTACAACACACTGCGCGACAAAAAGACCAGCTTCATCTACGTCCCGTATCAGCAGGACGACGATCTCAGCGGTATCAGCGCTATCGTCCGCACGCTGGGGCCGCCGGAGGCGATGATGCCCGGGCTGCGCCATGAAATCGCCGCCATCGATTCGAACCTCGCCGTCTGGGATTTGAGAACCATGGAGACGCAGGTGAACAAATCGCTATTCGCGGAACGTGTGACTGCGATCCTGTGCGCCTGCTTTGGCGGGGTAGCCACCGTGCTGGCGTTTATCGGGCTGTATGGCGTGATGGCGTTTTCGGTGGCGCGGCGCACGCGGGAAATCGGGATCCGCATGGCGTTGGGCGCCGGGCGCGGACGGGTCCTCGGCATGGTGCTCAAGGAAGTTGCGTGGATGTGCCTGATCGGCATCGGACTGGGAGTCCCCCTCGCGATCGGCCTCAGCCGCTACCTTGTTTCCCAGCTTTACGGTGTGGCTCCGACGGATTTGCTGACGCTGCTGTTCGCGGTCCTGACGATGCTTTGCGTCTCGCTGGTGGCCGGTTTCCTGCCCGCGCGCCGCGCTGCCACCATCGACCCGACCATCGCTCTCAGATACGAATAAATCAGCCCCGCGCGGGAGGCCATTCCGCATCGAATCCGAAGGATTTGTGTTACATTGGGTGTCTTCGGGTTTGTGCCGGTCTGCTTTTCCCAACCCAGATACAGGAGATAGTTTATGAACCTTCGTCCGCTCCATGACCGCGTGCTCGTCAAACGCCTGGAGGAGCAGGAAACCAAGCGCGGGGGCATCATTATCCCCGACAGCGCGAAAGAGAAACCGCAACACGCCGAAGTGGTCGCGGTGGGCAGCGGCAAGCTGCTCGAAGACGGCCAGCGCGCGGCTCCCGACGTCCGGGCAGGCGACAAGATCCTGTTCGGCAAGTATTCCGGGTCCGACATCAGGATCGATGGCGAGGAGTATCTGATCCTTCGCGAGGACGAAATCCTGGGAGTGTTCGCCAATGAATAAGCTGTTAATCGCGGTGTTCGCACTGGCTAGCCTGGGCACGGCCAGCGCCCAAATCAAGCTCGGCGTGATCAACACCCAGAAGGCGCTGCTCGAAACCGATGAGATCAAAAAGGCTCAAGCGGAGATGGAAGCCAAGTTCAAGCCTCGCTCGGATAAAATGCTCAAATTGCAAAAGGACCTGGAGGACATTCAAGCTCAGTTGAACAGCGGAAAGCTCAACGAATTGGGCACCCAGGAACTGACGGCCGAGGGCCAGCGCAAACAGCGTGAACTGCAGCGCGACCAGCAGGATCTGCAGGAGGACGTGGAGCGCGAGCGCAACGAAATTATTCAGCGGGCCGGAACCCGAATGCAGGAAGTAGTGAAGAAAGTGGCGGATGAAAAGGGGCTGGACCTCGTGGTGGATAGCACCAGCACGGCCTTTTTCAAGACGACTTTCGAGATCACCGCCGATGCCACCGCTGCTTACAACAAAACCTATCCCGTAACCGCAGCAGCCACAAAACCCGGAACTCCCGGAACTCCTGTAAAATAGCAGTAGGCAGATGTCCAGCTACCTGGAAGCCTACGGGGCCGCCGAGCAGCACCGCGCTCGCGTTGTCGGGCTGCTGAAGAAGTGCTCGATCATCCTGGCCGGCGTCTTGGTGGCCGGACTCATCCTCTACGGGATCTTCAAGAATCACTCCGAGGAGCGGCAGGCCAGAAACTTTCTTGGGTTGCTGGGGGCTCACAACTATTCGGCCGCGTATGCCATGTGGGGCTGCTCTGAAAACCATCCTTGCCCGCAGTATACGTTCCCCAAGTTTCTGGAGGACTGGGGGCCGAAAAGCGCGCATGCCGGCGAACCCGCCGCGGCGTCCATCGGGCTTTCGCAATCCTGCGGGTCGGGCGTCGTGATCCGGCTGGATTACAAAGGCTCGGACCCCGAGCCGTTGTGGGTGGAGCGCGATACGGGAATCATCAGCTTCGCGCCGTGGCCGGAATGCCCGGGAAGACATCTGCATTTCGGCGCGTGGCTCAAGTCGCTTTTTGGGGGCGGCTGAGGCTGCTAGAAAGGTCTCTCCACGCGCTAAGGAGTCGCTCAGGAAGGCCGGGGCCCATCTGGCTGGAAACGGGATCAATTGGACGACAGAACGGGGCCCGAAGGCCCCATTCGACACCATCTGCCTGAATCTGAGCAGGCCCCTTGTTTACACAAGGGCGATGTATGGGAGAACCAGATTCGACGGAAACGCACCCGTCAAAACCTGTTTGTGATTCAGATAATAGGGCCACCAAGGTTGCGAGTCAAGTGAAAAACTGGTTCATGAAGATTCGGTTTTAAGGCCCTGATCCAGAAGAGCTTAGGGGCTGGATTCGTTTCGGAAATCCTGTGCAAAACATTGTGGAAGGCATGGCGGCGGCCCCGGCTTTGGTTTGTAAGGTGGAGAAATCGGGGGAGTTATTTGCCCTCGAGATGGAGTTCGATGAAGCTTCCTTCAGCACCCGAGTAACCAAACCGCCTAGCGATCCGGAGGGTTCCACCGACCAGTAGCCCCGAAAGCAGGCAGAATCCGAGCACCAATGCCGCCAAGCTGATGATGGCAAGGATCATTTGACCCGCCGTCTCAGGTTTTAGTTCGAGCGGCTTCACGGGTGGTTTCTCGTTTTCGGCGACAACTCCCTGATAATTTATTGTTTCCAGCAGCTTGGCTGAGGCTGCCGAGGGTCCGATGGCCAGGGCGATGAGCGGACCGGTTCTTTTGGCGGTGGCTCCCGGAATCTTCTGAAACTCGGGGAGTTGCTGGCGGGCCATGGAAGGCAGGGGGAACGAGAAGATGGCCAAAGTTATGGGCCCAGCAGGGGTTCGGTATCGCGCGATTTGGCCCTCGGTGCCGAAGTCGAAATTGACGGCAGAGGCTGGAATTTCGGGGGCAGCGGCCTTAAGACCGTCCTGCCCCAGGATGTATCGTTCCGAATGAGCCAGTAGGCCCTTGGAGGGAAGGTAGGTCTCTAGAGTAGGCACGGAGGTGTGTGACACCTGGGGTAGCGAAGCATCCGCGAGCTGCGGCAAATTCTTGGGACACTTACCCTGGCACGTCACCAGGTAATTGCCTACCCGGAAGCCGGCCGGTGAATCCAGGGCCGCGGCGTACGCCCCGGTGGTGTCCCTGAAGCGCGATGCGGTCACTTGGAACGACCCGTAATCGGCGTGCTCGGCGGCCTCGAGGCCGTATTCCGGGCCTTGCGGCTGGGTCAAAGGAGCCGCGGATTGGCGTTGATAGTCGCCCAGTTTATCGGGCCAGATGGCGGCGCACGCGGACGAAGCGAAGACGACAGCTAGGATCAGGCTCCGTGGCATTTCTTGTACTTCTTGCCGCTGCCGCAGGGGCAGGGATCGTTGCGGCCTGCCTTCTTGGCTGAGGTGGCTTGCTTTTGCTCCGACGCGCTGCCGTCGCCGCCGGCGAACTGCAGCTCGGCCATTTCCTTGTCCTTCTTGCGTTGGATATTGCGCGTGAAGTTCTCCACGGCGCTTTGCGCAGTCCGGCGTTCCTCGGAACTCGCGGCTACCAGCGCTTCCTCGTTGCCGTCGTCTTCGTCGTCCTCTTCATCTTCATCGGCGAAGGGGAGCACAGGTCTCGGTCGTTCCGGTAAACCGCCCGGACCACCGCCGCCGTCGCCAGGTTCGCCGGACGGACCGCTCGGGGCTATTTGCAGGAAAAACAGATAACGGATGGTCTCGTCTTCGATGCGATCCATCATGTCCTGGAACATTTCGAAGGACTCTTTCTTGTATTCGATCAGCGGGTCCTTCTGGCCGTATCCGCGCAGGCCGATGCCTTCCTTCAAGTGGTCCATCGACAGCAGGTGGTCCTTCCACTGGTTGTCGATCACGTTCAGCATCACGAAGCGCTCGGCTTCGCGCATATGCTCGGAGCCGATCAGCTCTTCTTTCTCCTTGAAGCGGCGTTCCAGCAGATCGATGATGTGATCCTCGATCTCCTGCTTCAGCAGTCCGTTCAGTTCTTCCAGATCGACTTTTACCCCAAACTGGCTGAGCACATCGGATTGCAGTCCGATCAAATCGTAGGTGCTGGCGTGGGCGCGCTCGGGGCAGCGGGCGTCGCTGAACGAGGCCACGATCCCTCGGATGATCTCTTTGATCCGCTCGGTCTGGTCGGTGCCTTCGATTAACTGGCGGCGCATTCCGTAGACGGCCTGGCGCTGCTTGTTCATCACGTCGTCGTATTCGAGCAGGTGTTTGCGGGAGGCGAAGTGCTGCGCTTCGACGGCTTCCTGCGCGGAGGCAATGCGTTTGGTGATCAGCCGGGACTCGATCGGCACATCTTCTTCCATGCCGAGCCTGAGCATCAGGTTCTGCATGCGCTCGCCGCCGAAAATCCGCATCAGGTCGTCTTGCAGCGAGAGGTAGAAGCGCGAACTGCCCGGATCGCCCTGGCGGCCGGCGCGTCCACGCAACTGATTATCGATGCGGCGCGACTCGTGGCGTTCGGTTCCCAGCACGTGCAGTCCGCCGAGCGCGACCACTTCATCGTGTTCGGTCGCTGTTTCGTCCCGGAAGCGGGCAAGAACCTGGTCCCATTCGACGCGCTCCGGCGATCCCGCGGGGCTGGTCTGGTAAAGATCGGGATCCTTGTTCTGCTTCTTGAGATATTCCTTGGTCAGAAACTCCGGATTGCCACCCAGCAGAATGTCAGTGCCGCGGCCGGCCATGTTGGTGGATACGGTGACGGCGCCCTTGCGGCCCGCCTGCGCGATGATGAACGCTTCGCGCTCGTGGTTCTTGGCATTCAAGACCTCATGCTTAACGCCCATTTTCTTTAGCAGCGGCGGCCAGTCTTTCGGATTTTTCGACCGAAATGGTGCCCACCAGCACCGGCTGGCCTTTTTCGTGCAGCGTCTGGATTTCTTTGGCCGCGTTGCGGAATTTCTCTTCCTCGGTCCGGTAGACCATGTCCTGAAATTCCTTGCGGACCATGTTGCGATTAGTGGGAATCACCATCACGTCGAGCTTGTACGTCTTTTCGAACTCGGCGGCTTCGGTTTCGGCGGTGCCTGTCATGCCGGCCAGCTTCTTGTACAGGCGGAAAGTAATTCTGGAAGGTGATGGTGGCGAGCGTCTGGTTTTCGCGCTCGATCTTGACGTTTTCCTTGGCTTCGATGGCTTGGTGCAGCCCATCGCTCCAACGCCGGCCGGGCATTACGCGGCCGGTGAATTCGTCGACGATGATCACCTGACCGTCCTGCACCAGATAATCCTTGTCGCGTTGGAACAGGACCAGGGCCTTGAGCGCCTGCTGGACGTGATGCAGCGTGGACCAGTTCTCGGGCTGATAAAGGTTGCCGCAGCCCAGCATTTTCTCGACCTTCGCGATGCCTTCCTCGGTGAGAGCCGCGCTGCGATGCTTCTCGTCGACAGTGTAATCGCCGGTGGTGTAGCTTTCGCCAGGCTCCTTGCCCTTGATCTCTTCGCCGCGCGTCAGCTTGGGAATGATGCGATTGATCTTGTAATACTTGTCGGTGGATTCTTCGCTCGGTCCGGAGATGATCAGCGGCGTGCGCGATTCGTCGACCAGGATGGAGTCGACTTCGTCCACGATCGCGAAGTTGTGGCCGCGCTGGACGCAATCCTCCAGGCGAAACTTCATGTTGTCGCGCAGGTAGTCGAATCCGTATTCGTTATTGGTGCCGTAGGTGATGTCGGCGTTGTAGCTGGCCTGACGCTCCTGGTCGTCGAGATCGTGCACAATGATGCCGTACGACAGTCCAAGGAACCTGTAAATGCGGCCCATCCACTCGGCATCGCGCTTGGCCAGGTAATCGTTGACGGTAACCACGTGGACGCCCTTGCCTTCGAGTGCGTTCAGGTAGCAGGGCAGCGTTGCGACCAGCGTCTTGCCTTCGCCCGTTCGCATTTCGGCGATCCTGCCGCGATGCAGAACGGTGCCGCCGATGAGTTGGACGTCGAAGTGCCGCATGTTGAGGACGCGGCGTCCGGCTTCGCGGCAGACCGCGAAGGATTCGATCAGCAGGTCATCCAGAGGCTCGCCGTTAGCGATGCGCTGCTTGAATTCCACTGTCTTCTGGGCGAGTTCGTCGTCGGAGAGCTGCTGGAGCCCGGGTTCGAGATCGTTGATGGCGGTGACAATTGGACGGAGCCGCTTGACTTCGCGTTCGTTCCTGGTCCCGAAGATTTTCGCAAGAGTGGCGTCGAGCATGGGCGGGGGCCTGAATCCATTTTAGCGGATCTTGCAAATTTTGACGCGCGTTTTCTGGCTAACGGTGCTTCACTTGGCTTGGGCGCGCTTCCAAACGCCCCAAAATCGGACATTCGCGCCGCCGCAGCCATTGTTATCGTTCGCCAGAATATACCTGCCGATCAGGGCCAGATCGATGTGGCAGGCATCATCTTCGACATGCAGGTGGTTTCCGGCTGGGTTCGTTTCGCGCGGACAATTCGCCCGAGTGGACATTGTCGCCGAAGCCATGCCAATAGGCCTCACCGTCGAGATCCAGCTTGCCGGAGGCCTTCGAGGCTCGAATCCTGATGCGATTTTCGCCCTGCACCCAGGTTCCGGCCCACGCAGTGAGTGGAGGGCTTGGATCGAAAGTGACTAAACGAATCTCTCTGGATCGAACCCATCCCTGAGCGGAGCCTTTGCGCGACGTAATATATCCGCACGTCCAATCGCCCTCCACTCGATTCACCACGACCGGATCGCCTGTCTTTATGGTCTCCGCCAACTTCGAATTTGTGTCGAATCCGTCAAAATCGCAAGGCGTCTTCGGAGGTTGTTGCCCGGCAGCCAGTCCGGCAGACAGTGACGTTATCGCGGCGAAAATTAAGAAGCGAATTCTCACGCTAGCGCGGCGTGCGGCAGCGCTCCGAAGCGGCGCTCACGGGAGTGGAATTCCTGCACGGCGGAGGCGAGGTCGGAAGCCGAGAAGTCCGGCCACATCACGGGCGAGAAGATCAGTTCGGCGTAAGCGCATTCCCAGAGCAGAAAATCGCTCAAACGCTGTTCGCCGCCGGTACGGATGAGCAGATCGACGTCCGGAGCGCCGAGGGCCGCGGAAAGTTTTTCCCGCGTCGGTTTCCCGTTCAGTCCCAGAGCCGCCGCCAGAATGGCGTCGCGAGAAGAATAATCGACCGCCAGCCGCAGGTTCAACTTCCTGCCCTCGCAAGTGACGCTCTCGCATTCCTCAATGGCAGGCAGCAGCAGGCGCGGCAAACGGTCGCGCCGGCCGATCACCGACACGCGCACACCCTTATCCACGCACTTGGCCTGCTCGCGGCGCAGGTAAATGTGGAACATCTTCATCAACGCCGTGACCTCCGGCTGGGGGCGGCGCCAGTTGTCGGAGGAGAACGCATAGACGGTCAGCACGCCGATGCCGAGATCGGGTGCGGCTTCAACAGTTCGGCGCAGGGCTTCGGCGCCGGCGCGATGCCCGGCTACCCGCGGCAGTCCGCGCGCGGATGCCCAGCGGCCATTGCCATCCATGATGATCGCGGCGTGCAGACAAGTTTGAAGTTCTTTGTGACATATAGCTTTAGGCTCCGGCTCTAAAGAAGATAAAAGGGGCTTACCTTTCCCGAATGGCTTGGATCAGCGCCTCCATGTGATTCAAATATTTCTCCAGCGCGCGCCGCCCAGTCTCGGTCAAACGATATTGGGTCTTGGGCATGCGTCCTTCAAACGACTTGGTACAGACGATATATTCGGCCTCTTCCAGCTTGCGCGCGTGAACGCTCAAGTTTCCATCGGTGGTCTCGAGCAGTTTCTTCAGCTCGCTAAACGTGAGCGACTTGTTGACGGCCAGGGCGCTCACGATGCGCAGCCGGATGGGCTCATAAATCAAGCGATCCAGCGCGCCGAGGGCCTGACCGGCCGGCCTCTCTAAGACCGAGTCTTTTCGAACAGTACTTTGTCTAGCCACCATACCTCCTGGCAATAATCGTTCCGAAAACAAGATGCAGGCCGCCGAAGCCGGCCGCGAGCAGCGCGTTGCCCCAGCTGAATGGACAGAACAGCGCCACGGCTCCGATGAACATAAAGCACAGCCCCATTACGGGCACCACGCGCACCGAAAACGCGCCGCCGGTTACCACGCCGGTCCCATATAACAGCAGCCAAGTCCCGGGGATGGCGGCCAGAATTCCCGCGCGGTATAACACGGCCGTGAGGAGCCCTCCGACGATTAGCGGAGGCGCAAAACTGAGGACGAATCGCCGAGCCGGGGCCGAGAGCACGGGTACTTGTGCGAGCTTTAGCTTTCCTCCGAATCGCGAGCACCGCGAGAACCATCGCAAAGGCGGCCTCGAGCAGCCAAGTGGCGAGCCAGCGTTCGAGCGACGGCTGATAAGCGGCCACGCCCGCGGCGATCAGCGCGCTCGCGCCCATTGCGACACCACCCCAGCCGGGAACCGCGGTGAAAGAGCCGGCGCGCTCCATGGTTTCGCGAATGAACCGCAGATTGTCCATCGCGTGAGTCTGCAGGGAAACCGGTTCAGCGCGCGTGGCGCGAATGGTCCGGACGGTAGCCATGGAACGATTATAGGCGACTCACTTTACGATGTAAAGTAGCTGAGGTGGAAATAGTACCATCTGGTCCTCTTCCAGTGGCGGGGCCGGTGACTCCGGGTCCCGGCGAAGGTCCAAATGATGGCGATTCCGGAGTTTCTCCACGCGCTCGGCGATCATTTCGGGATAGTGGCCCTTCAAATAGGCGGATTTCTCAAAGCGCTCGCGGTAGCGGCGCACCAGGTGGGGAAAGCTCCGTTCGAGAAACGGCAGGAAAACTCTCTGGGCGCAGGGCTTTAGAAAAAGAGGCGCGGCGCTGAACGACGTCGCACCGTTGCGCGCGGCCGCTTCGCACACGCCATCCAGACTGGCTTCGCTATCGTTGATGAGCGGCATCACCGGATGCGCCAGAACGCTCACAGGCACGCCGGCTTCCGTCAGTTTCGCGACAGCCGCTAAACGAAGTGAGGGCCGCGGGGCGAGCGGCTCCAGCAAACGGGCCAGGCGCTCGTCGAGCGTCGTGATGGTCATATGCACGCGAATCCTGTTCTTCCGGGCGATTCGCGCCATCAACGCGGCGTCGCGCGCCACCAGATCGGACTTGGTGGTGACGCCAAGATCCAGCCCGCGTTGGTCCGCGAAGGCTTCCAGCATTTGGTGGGTGATATTGAAACGCCGTTCAGCAGGTTGATAGGGATCGGTAGCGGTGCCAATCCAAACCGTATCGCCGGGCTTGAGCCGCCGAAGTTCAGCCCGAAACGCGACGGGCCTGAATTGTTTTGCGTAGATCTTGCGCTCGAATAAGTCCGGATCGCGCAGCTCCATGAACTCGTGCGCGTAGCGGGCGTAGCAATATTTGCATCCGAATTCGCAACCCCGATAAGGATTGACGGTATAAATGGAGCGCATCCGGCCCGAGCCGCGGCCTATGAAGCGGCGGGTTTCAAGCTCCAGATACTCTACCTGACGCTTGGCCTCCAATAAGTCGCTAGACGCGGCCAGCCGAGCGATGCCGACCAGTTTGGGGGGAGGATCGTCTTCGAACAGCATGGCGGCGTTCGATCATTTTCGCCCTTTCTTCGCCTCAATGTCAAGGCCCCTTCTGCTACAAAACGACCCGTGAGTCCCCGTCGCGCCGAGTGATGCGCTCGCGATCCAGATATTCGAGCAGAGGTATGGCGTATTTGCGCGAGACTCCGGTCCAATCCTTGAACTCGGGGACCGAAAAACGCTGCCCCTTCTTAGGACCCAGCAGCGCCCGGAGCGATTGCATGGCAGAGGCATGAAACACCAGATCGTCGCTGACGCGCACCAGCCGCCGATCGCGCAACATCAACTGCAGCAGAGTGCGGGAGCGATTGGGATCGACCCCCGATTTCGCGAGTACTTCGTGGACCGCAGGCGTCGTCAAACCGCCCGCGTGGAAGGCAGCTTCGATTTTCGCCGTGGCGTCTTCCTCGTCCTGTTTGAGCGCAACTTTATGAGACGAAAGACGCACGGTTTCGCCGTCGACGGTCATCACTGTCCCCTGGGTCCCCTGGGCCCTTTGTGAGATGGAACCAGTAAGCAGCGCGTCCATAAGCCAAGGAGGCGCATCAGCCAGATGCTTGCTACGCAGTTCTTCCTTCGAGACTCCAGCCAGCAACGGGTTCTGCCGATGAAACTGAGTGAGATGCTGGTCGAGAACCTGCAACTGATTTGCAGCCCAGGCGGGGTCGAGCAGCCAGAATTGCGGCGATTCCAGGACGATAAGCGAAGAGGCGAGTGCCGCTTTGCGAAGATCGGATTCCAGCCGGCCGGTGCGAGCCACCAGCTCCGCCATTCCGATTCCATAGCGCGATTCGCGGGCCAGCAGAGCGATGCGTTCGGCGAGCGGAGCAGTTTCAAGAACTCGCAAACGATCGAGATGTGCGCGCCTGGGCGGGGAAATATCCAGCACCACTCCACCGCCGATGGTGACCACCGGCGAGAACTTGCGGACGATAAAGCGATCGCCCGGCAGCAACAGCAGCGGTTCGCGCAGCACCAGGCGCACATATTCGCGCGAGCCAGGCGCGAGCGGCTCGGTACCAGAGAGCCGGCGGATTTCCGCTTCCACAACGGCCGCGCCGGCGTGAAAATGCACCGGAGCGCGATGCTTCAGCGGTCTGGCGGAGGGCAACAACTGAAATGCGCAATCGATCCGCGAGGTGGCTTGAAAGCGGCCCGCTTCAGCCAGCATCATGCCGCGCGCGAGCTCGGAAACTTCGATGCCCGCGATGTTCAGCGCGGTTCGTTGTCCCGCCAGGGCGGTCTCGGCCGCCGCTCCGTGCACTTGAATTCCGCGCACGCGGACGCGCTTACGTGCCGGATGCAGTTCGACCTCTTGATCAACCCGAACGCTACCCGATACCAGCGTACCGGTGACCACGGTTCCGAAGCCGCGCATCGCGAAGGCGCGATCGATCGGCAGTCGGAAATACTGGGAGGCGTCTTTCTCCGGCACCGCCGCGGCCAGCTTCGAGAGCTCGGCGCGCAGTTCGTCCAGCCCCGAGCCCGTAGTGGAGCTGACGGCGATCATCGGCGCGTCTTCCAAAAAGGAGCCGCGCACGAATTCGGCGGCCTCCAGCCGGGCAAGCTCCAGCAAATCGCCGGCGGCCAGGTCCGCTTTGGTCAGGACCACCAGCCCCTTTTGTATGCCTAACAACATACAGATATCAAAATGTTCGCGGGTCTGTGGCTTTATGGACTCGTCAGCCGCTATAACAAAGAGGACAAGGTCTATGCCGCTTACACCAGCCAGCATGTTTTTGATGAACCTTTCGTGGCCCGGTACGTCTACTAATCCGAGGCGCACGTTTTCGGAGAGTTGTAAGTGCGCAAAGCCCAGGTCAATGGATATGCCACGGCGCTTTTCTTCCTCGAGTCGGTCCGTATCGATGCCCGTGAGGGCGCGAACCAGAGTGGTTTTTCCATGGTCGATGTGGCCGGCGGTGCCGATGATGATGTTCTTCATCTTGACCGCTTTCATCCTAACGCCTCTCACCGCGCAGGAAACGGTGGCGGAAGTAGCCGCAAAAACCGCGGAGCAGGATCCGGAGCCGACGGCGACGTTCAAGACGGGCGTGTCGGATGTACGCGTGGACGTTCAGGTGACGGACGGCAACACCCTGATCAAGGACCTTACTAAGGACGACTTCGCGGTTTCCGACGAAGGGCAGCCGCAGTCCCTGATTTCGTTTTCCCACGGCGACGAACCGGTGACGCTGATCCTGCTGCTGGATATAAGCGGGAGCATGCAGAAGCATATCGACGAGATTGCGGCGCAGGCGCGCGCGTCGCTGGAGCATTTGCGGCCGGGCGATCGCGTCGCCATTATGGTATTCGCCAAGAGCACGGCGGTGGCGCAGGGCTTCAGCGATAATCTGGCCGAGACGGCACGCAACATCGGCAGCGCGGTGAAGAATTGGGACGTGGGAACGACCACGGCGATCAATTCCGCTGTGATGGACGCGGCGCACTACATGGAAAAGCACGGAGGGCCGGGCGGGCGGCGCGCCATCCTGATCCTCACCGACAATCTCAGCACCAGTTATCGGCTCACGGATGGGCAAGTGATTCGCGAACTGAACAAGGCGGACACGGTGTTCAACGCGATCATCACCGGGCGCGCGATTCGGCCGGATCCGCCGGAGCCCGGCAAGCCATCGAATCCCGACTCGACTCCCGCCAACGTTTACGAGCTGGCCGAGCAAACCGGCGGCGAATGGGTGAAGGCGGAGAACGCGGGCGAATCGTTCAACCAAATGATTGAGCGGATCCGCAGCCGCTACATGCTGGCGTATCATGCGCCAGCCGGGCTGCCCGGCAAGTTTCGTCACATCACAGTGGCTCTGGGAGAAACCGCGCGCAAGCGATACCCGGCGGCGGCGCTGCATTCGCGCAATGGATACTACGCCGAATAGTGTGCCAAAAGTCTGATTAGCGCGCTTGCTGCGAGTTTCTCAAACGATGTGTTACTTCGAACCGCATTGCGTGTAGTGCCGTTCGTTTGGCGGCCGAGGCACCTAACGCGTCGGCATATTCATTGCCAGTGAGAGCAACCATCGAGAGCCGTTCGCGAATATCCCATATGAAAAGCATCGCTTGCTCGGCGCTGATACGATGTCGGCCCGGCATTCGGGTCAGAGTTGAATAAACCTCAGCCAGACCATGAGCGCCACAGCATCCGCTGGCTTTATCGAACCGGATGAACAGATCGATGCTTGCCTTGTGGTGAACGTGATCGCCATAGAACACGGGCACCAGGACCGAAGTGTCGAAAAAGGCCTTCATCCTCCTTTCCCTAGGCTTTTCAGATCGCGCTCTTCACGGATCTGCCGGAGCATCTTGTGCGTTGAGGACGCCGATAGCGGTTGCCCGGAGTGAAATACCCAGACCCCGTCCTCCTTTCTCAGCGGCGCGGTTCCCCGGACCGGGCGAAGGATGATCTGCTCCCCAGCGCTTTCCAATTCGAGAGAATCGCCGGGTTCCAGATGCAGTTCCTCGCGGAGAGGCTTGGGGACGACGATCCGGCCAGCCCGATCGATGGTGAGGCGACGGTTCATTTTTGGCATAGCACTGTGGGTTGAACCAAGCTCAAATGTCATTTTACTGCCCGCACACCTGCTACTGTAATTTCGTATGTCCATCGACCGACTGGCCGAAGTCCGGCGCCGTCATGCCAATGCCGAAGCGGGCGGCGGCGCGGAGCGCATGCAGCGGCAACACGGCGAAGGCAAGCTCTCGGCGCGCGAGCGCATCGATCTACTGCTGGATGAAGGCACCTTCGAAGAGATGGACAAGCTGGTCCGGCATCGCGCCACCGATTTCGGAATGGACGAGCAGGTGGTGGATGGCGACGGGTTCGTCACCGGGGCGGGCTACATTCATGGCCGGCTGGTCTACGTCTTCGCGCAGGATTTCACCGTGCTGGGCGGATCGCTTTCGGAAACCAACGCGCTGAAAATTTGCAAGATCATGGATCTCGCGCTGAAGACCGGCGCTCCGGTGATCGGCTTGAATGACTCCGGCGGCGCGCGCATTCAAGAGGGCGTGGCGTCGCTGGCAGGTTACGCCGACATATTCCTGCGCAACACGCTGGCGAGCGGAGTGATCCCGCAGATCTCGGCCATCATGGGTCCGTGCGCGGGCGGGGCGGTGTATTCGCCGGCGCTCACCGACTTCATCTTCATGGTGGAGCACACAAGCCACATGTTCATCACCGGGCCCGAGGTGATCAAGACCGTGACGCACGAGGACGTGACCAAAGAAAAACTGGGCGGCGCCGAGACCCACAACAGCATCAGCGGCGTGGCGCATTTTCTGGCGCACGACGATGCCGAGTGCCTACGGATGATCCGCCAGCTGGTGTCTTACATTCCATCCAACAATCTGGACGGCGCGCCAGTGCAACCGGCAAATGACTCAGCTGATAGATCCGACGCGGCGCTGGACTCGCTGGTGCCCGCCGACTCGCAGATACCGTACGACATCAAGGACATCATCCATCGCGTGGTGGACTCGGGCGAGTTTTTCGAGATTCACGAGCACTGGGCCAAGAACATCGTGATCGGCTTGGCGCGCATGGACGGCAGGAGCGTAGGGATCGTGGCGAATCAGCCGGCGTTTCTGGCCGGGTGCCTGGACATTAACTCATCGGTGAAGGGCGCGCGATTCGTGCGCTTCTGCGACGCGTTCAATATTCCTCTGCTGACGTTCGAGGACGTGCCCGGATTTTTGCCCGGCACCGATCAGGAATTCGGCGGCATTATTCGCCACGGCGCGAAACTGCTCTACGCCTACGCCGAGGCCACGGTTCCGAAGGTGACCGTGATCACGCGCAAGGCCTATGGAGGCGCGTACTGCGTGATGGGATCGAAACATCTGCGCACGGATGTGAACTTCGCCTATCCAACCGCGGAGATCGCGGTGATGGGCCCGGAAGGCGCCGTGAACATCGTGTACCGGCGGGAGCTGGCGGCTTCGAGCGATCCCGAAGCGTTGCGGAAGGAAAAGATCGAGGAGTTTCGCGACCGTTTTGCAAGCCCCTTTGTAGCCGCCGAGCGCGGCTTCATCGACGACGTGATTGAGCCGCACGAGACGCGGCCGAAAGTGATCCGCGCGCTGCGCATGCTGCAGAACAAAGTGGACACCATGCCGCGCAAGAAGCACAGCAATATGCCGCTATAGAACTATGTCTTCGGCTTCCAAATGCCCAGCGCGGCACCTGTTGGATCAATCATGATGCACAGCCAGCCCACACCAGGGACTTCGGTGACCTCTTGCATGAAGGTGGCCCCCAGCAATTTCGCTTTCTCAGTGGCGGCCGCAATGTCGTCCACCCTAACGTAGGGCAGCCACGCTGAACTGGCGCCTACGGCGGGGTGTCGCAGCATACCTCCAGCAACTCCCTTGCCTGCGCCCAGGATGCTATAGGTATTTAGCCCTGCCGGAACATCTTCCGGCTTCCAATCGAAAAGCGCTCCATAAAAGGCTTTCGCTTTGCTGACGTCGGAAGTATTCAGCTCCAAGTGCACGACAGGGTTTGCCATCGAGTCCATCCTGTCAGACTCGTGTTACACGGGGATCACAGATGAGCGTCAGTAAGACTACAAGCTGCGGACGCCCATGGCGGCGATGTCGTCCACGCGCAGCATCTCTTTCACCACAAACGGCTCGCCGTATTTCACGCCGATCAAGTTGCCGTAAAAGCGCGCGATGGAACCCAGGCGTTCGCGTATCTCCTGGCCGTCCGGAAAAAGCTCCGCGGCTTCCGTCGATTGGCCATATTGCGACTGGTAGCAGAACAGCGCAGCCATGCGCCGCTCGAAGTGATCGGAAATGTCCACCACGAACGACGGCGTGACGTTGGCATAGAGCGACGAGTACAGGATCTTGTGCGGGCGATGCGGCTGAGATTCCTCGTCCAGCTTCTTCAGGCCCGCGAGAAAGCAGGCTTCGAATCCGATCTCGGATGTGCGGTAATGATCGGGATGCCGCGCCTCCCAATAAGGAAGGATCACCACGCGCGGACGCAGATTACGGATTTCCATCGCCAAGGTCATGCGCACGGTGATGGTATTTTCCAAACGCGCGTCAGGCAGACGCAGATTGCCGCGCCACGCCAGGCGCATCTCACAACCGGCGGCGTCAGCTTCCTTCAAACGAATCTCGGGCGTTCCGCGGCTGCCCATATCGCCCGCTGTCAGATCCAGCACTCCGGTGCGATAGCCTTGCTCGGCCATGCGGATTAACGTGCCTCCGCAGGTCTGTTCGACGTCATCGGGATGCGCGGCGATGGCCAGAACGTCGAGCGGCCGTTCGATGGCAGCCGAGCCCGTGCCTAATACCTCAAACATCCCCGTACCAAGTGCGCGCGCGCTGCCGGGTGGGCATTAAAAACATGAGCGCCATTCCAGCGAGAAAACCGCCCACGTGCGCGAACCAAGCCACGCCGCCGTTCATCTGCGCCGAGTAACCCACCGAGCCGAGACCGCTGAAGAACTGAATCGCGAACCAGTACAAGAGCAGAAAGAAGGCCGGAATGTCGATGGTGGTGATAAAAACGACAATGAACACCAGCGTGCGGATATACGCGCGTGGAAACTTGATCAAATAAGCACCCATCACTCCTGCAATGGCTCCACTCGCACCAACGGTGGGTACGGTGGAGTTGGAGTCCAACAGGATGAACAGGAAGGCGGCGGCAAATCCTGAGGCAAAGTACAGGAGCACATATTTTGCGTGGCCCAGAACATCTTCCACGCCGCGGCCGAAAACCCAAAGGAACCACATGTTGCCCAGGATGTGCAGGAACCCGCCGTGAATGAACATCGAGGTCAGGATGGAGGCATAGTTCAGCCGGTCAGGCACGATGCCGTGCAGCATGATGAAGCGGTTCAGAGCGTAGCTAGGCAGGCTGAGCTCGTATAGGAACACGGCCACATTCGCGGCGATGAGCACCAGATTGACAGTTGGTCGCCCGTAGTGCGGTTCGGAGGATCGAAGGGGGATCATTTACGGCCGCTGTTCGAATTGGGCATTGGAACGCCGCCCGGCGCTACGCGCGAAAGCCCGCGCCTCATCGACGCCGGCGATGCACCCGCGCGCGCCCAAAGCGGTACAGTTCAGGGCTGCCATGGCATTTGAAAATTCGAGCGCTTCGCGCAGCGGCATGCTCTCGATGACAGCATAACAGAACGCCCCATGGAAAACGTCGCCGGCTCCGGTGGTGTCGACAGCATCTACGACGAACCCAGGAGAATAGACAAATTTGCCATCAAGGCGGGCCAGCGCGCCATCCGCGCCCAGCGTCATGGCAGCCACTCGCATGCCGTATTCGTCCTGGATCATCGCGAGCGCGCGGAAGGGATCGCTCTCGTGCGTCCAGCGCGCGGGAAACTCGGAGCCGGAGATCAAATAATCCACATTCGGGAGAACGCGATCGAAGCCCGGGTAGATGGTGTCCACATCCACCGTCACCGAGATTTGATGCCGGCGGGCAATTTCCGCCGCGCGGGCCACGGCCGGCGTGTCGTGCCCATCGATGTGGAGCAGACGCGCGCAAGTGATCTTCTCGGGAGTCAGGCTGGCCGGGTCGATCATGAGACAGGAGTCGCGTTTCCACACCACCGTTCTCTCGCCGGTGGACTGATCCACCAGAATGTAAGCGCTTTGATTCGGGCAGTCCGGCCGGATCTCGATGTCATCCAAATTGATGCCGCTCTCGCGCAGGCTCGCCAACTGAAGGATGCCGTGCTGATCGTCGCCTAGCGTGCCGATGTATTTGGCCCGCATCCCGAGCCTGGCGCAAGTCACCATCGCACTGGCCACTTGTCCGCCCGGACTTAACACTTCGCGCTCATAGGGCGCTTTGCCGCCGTAGGCTGGGAAACGAGAAAGCAGGATCAGAGTATCGGTGGCGTTCAGGCCAACACCGACCACATCGAATAAGGGCACCAAGAACAGGGTAACCGGCGGCTACTTCTTTTTGGGGGGCATTTCGTACAGGTAGATAATGTGGCCGTGACGCTCGGGATCTTTATCCACCAGCTTGGGCTTCCAGCCCGGAACCCTGTACTCGTGAGAAACGACACGAGCGCCGTTTCTCAGATACTTTTCCAGGTTGGGGCGCAGCAATTCATTGGCGTCGGTAGCCAGATAGAGCGTTACTACGTCGGCCGGGCTGAGGTCGGCGTCCAGGAAATTGCCGTGGATCACGCGCGCGTCGTTGTCCAGGCCGAGCCTGTGAATACGATCGTTGGTGCTGGCGACCAAGTCGTCCGAAATTTCAACGCCAACCGCTTTGGCCTTGAACCGGAGCACGGCCGTGATTAGAATACGCCCGTCGCCGCTTCCCAGGTCGTAGAGCTTTTCGCCGGGCCTCAGATCGGCCAGTTCCAGCATGCGGTCGACGATTTCCTGTGGCGAAACTACATACGGCGCCAGGCTATTCGCGTAGTGCTTGACTCTCGATTGGCCGTACAGCGATTCCTGAGCAAACGCCTGGGTTACGCAGAGGGTTGCGCACAGACCCATTCCTCCCAGCCAAACCGCGAAATTCATTATTCTCATTAACCCCGAGACCTACTGACCTGAGATGGAAGCCGCCGGCTTTCCGTTCCTAGATTTTACGATCTTTGAGACCATTTCCGATACGGCAAACCACAGATCCCGGGGGCGGGTGATAGTGTACTCGGACCCGCGGAAGAACCGGACAGTATGGCTGATGGCGTCCCGCCAGGGCACGGCCTGGGGATTGAGGTTGTAATTCATGTAAAAGACGGGGAAATCGATGTCGCCGGCATCCTTCAGGGCTTCTTCGGGAGGATTGGCGTCCAGCAGGATCTTCGGGCCCGCAAAAACCAGCGCGTCGGGATGGTCTTGAGGTCCGGGCACCATCTCCTTGCGCACCAAACCGGTCAGAAAGTCCGTATCGCCGTGCTTCTCGCCCAAGCGCTTCAGGTCAACAGTTCCGAGATTCAGCGTGGTTAGCGCGTTTCCCAGTGCCGGAAAATCGATTCGATTGACCCCGTCCTGGCGGTAGATCACCTTTTGTTCCTGCATGTTAAAGGCGACCACCGAGAACTTGCCGATGCGCGGGTCACGGGCAATGGTTCTGAGAATGGACACCAGGGCGGTGGTGTCGAGCGGCTGTAGCGCCGGAGAGAGCGAGTTCTGCGGAGCGAAATTCACCAGCACCTTCACGTTGAGGGGCGGGTCACTCGACGCCCGCTGGACGGGTGGCTCTTCCTTAAACTGCTCGCCATCGGCCCGCCACACTGCTCCGGGCGCAATGGAGAGGCTAATCGCCCGATCCTTTGGCGACAGGCTGGCCTCGGCGTCCCAGCTTGAGGAACAGACCCGCTCAATGCGGTCGCGCATCAGCCAGTCAATGTGATACGACCCCTCGCCTACGTCGAAAGCTCCTTGCAGGTAAGCGTCACCTTTGGCGTCTTCCTCGATCGGGGGGACGCGCAGATGCTGGGTGAAATAGACCGCCTCATCCCGATGGTCCTGCTGAGAGACGCGGAACACGATGTTGATCATATTCTCGTTCCCAGCCAGTTCCTTGAGTGGTACGCTGACCTGGTAACCCGCGTGGAATCTAAGGTCGAACCCGAGCGCGGGCTTACTTGGCGTAACGTTACAGGGCAGATCCTTGCGCTGTTCGCCTTGTTCGAGCACAGCCAAGTCCGTATTGAAGATGTTTGCCGCGTGACTGGGGCCCGAGGTGTGGATCAGGATTTGAGCGCGCAAGGGGATTACAGTGATCGGCGCAGTGCTCAAGATCAGACCGGTCAAAATCCACCGGCCGCCAAGTCGATTCAACAAGCAACAGGGTCTCTGCATACCCTTTCACTCATCGCGCACGGCAAAAATCGTCATGCGCTTACCCGTCTGGATTGCTTACCAGTTTACATCCAGACTCGGCGGCTGCAACTAAAAAATTAGCTTAGCCGCGCCCCTACACTGAGAAGTAATCGGACGCTCTGCTACTTCTCACTAGAAGATGCCGCGATATTCAGCACACCGAGTAAGATGCGCAGTTCGCGACAACTGAGACATGATTTTCTATGGTACAGTGCTTGGATTATGGCATCGCGCAGCGTTAACAAAGTAATTCTGGTCGGGCACCTGGGAAGGGACGCCGAAACGAAATTCACTCCCGCGGGCGTCTCGGTCACTTCGTTTTCGGTGGCCACCAACCGCCGCTGGAAAGATCAGCAGAGCGGTGAATGGAAGGAAGAGACCGACTGGGCGAACGTCGTGCTATGGCGCCAGGAAAATCTCGCGAACTATCTCACCAAGGGCAAGCAAGTGTATGTCGAAGGCCGGTTGCAGACGCGCAGCTATGACGACAAAGACGGCAAGAAGCAATATCGGACGGAAGTCGTAGCCGAGGATGTGATTCTGCTGGGTGGCCGCGGCGAGGGTGGAGACGATGCGGGCCGCGCTCCGGTGTCGATGCCGCGTAACACAGCGCGCCCGGCTGCGGCGGCTGAGGCGGCGGATCAGGGGATCACGGACGACGACGTTCCGTTTTAAGCGGCGGTATGCGGATCGCCAGCCGGGTTGTTGGCGTCGCGCTGGCGCTGTCTGGGTTTGTTTTTCTGGGCCTATCCGTCTTGATCCTCGTCACGTTCCACCCCGAGTCCGTGCTTGAAACTCCGCAACTGGGCAGGCGGTTGACCGGCGGACTAACCGGTATGGTTGTTGGCGTCGGTTTCATTCTGGCGGGCTGGTACTTCTTCAGGCTGGATGTCGATAAGCTTGATGAAGCGGACGACCGGCCAGCATCACGCTTCGCTCCCTACTTTCTAGCTCATCGCCGCGAACTCAAGTTGATTGCCCAGGCGGGACTTGCGATTTCGCTGATTCGCCTTGTGGCAGCTTGTTTCGGACGAGATTGGCAGGGGCGATGGTCGGCGTGGGCTCTCGTGCTCGTTTGGATCGGCCTTCTCGTTATTGGGAGGCAGATCGCAAAGCCTTCGACAATGGATTTGGACTGGCAAAGCGTTCCCGAACGCTGGCGACCGGTTCTAAGAGCCACGGTGAACGTGGGGAGGGCTGCGCTCGTAATTCTACTGCTGGCTTTCGTGTGGAACCAATGGTCCCATCATCAAGCGTCTCCACGTGTTGTTAACAACGGGTTCCTGGTGCTGTTCTTCGCATGGGACTCCCTCTTCTTCGCCTTACGGCGAAGTAAGGACGAATCGCGAAGTTAGCTGAGCTTCTATTACAGGTCCGCCAGCGCCGCCACCAGCGCGCCCTTGGCTGAAGCATGCAACGGATCGGCCGCAACCCGGATATCGGCGGCCGCGAATGGCAACTCCGCCTCCATCAGCGCTTTCTCAAAGCGATCCCGGAAACCTTCGGGCATGGCCGTGCCGCCACTCAACACGATCGGCAGGGGCCGGTTCGATTTAGGCAAATTGCGCGCATTGGCGAAAGCCTGTTTCATGCCCTGCACCAGCGACTGGATCATCTCGTCGTAATACACGCCCAGCACCTGCTGCAGCTTGTCCGCGAAGAAGCCGTTGAAGTGGAACGAATCCTCCTTGACGATGCGGACGCGATTCGCACGCTCGCCGGTGATGCTGGCTGCGCTCGCGTCGATATAGTCGCCGGCTTTCGGAATGGAGAAGCTCACCACCGGCACCGACAAATAGGACACGCAGACGTTACACAAGCCGCCGCCGCAACTGATCCCGATGCCGGTGTAGTTGGAACTTTCGAGTTCGGAATACACCACCGCCAGGCCTTCGTTGATGCTCTTCACTTCGTAACCCATTTCGCTGAGGATCTGGCGCAGCGTGGCTTCGTGATAGGTCAGGTTATCTTCGGCGCCCAGCGGGGCCGCCGGCACTGTGAAGCACAGCTTCTGCCGGTCTTTCACTGGATCGAGCAGCGATTCGACAATCTTGCGCAGCATTCCAAGGCTGTCCGCCTCGGCCGGATTCAACACGCCTTTGTCCATGGTGCGCCGCGTCTCGACGTTGAGCAGGTCGGCAAAACGGTCCGATTCGTTGCCGTGCACCACGATCTCGGACCCGGCGACGGTGTGCGGCACCTTTTCCTTCTTCAGCACGCTCTCGGTCATCTTCGAGAACGGAATCGAGACGAAGGCATTCAGTTGCGTCTCGTATTGATACTCTTCGCCTACACGTTGCGCCAGGCAGATGCGGCTGGTGCCGACATCCAATCCCACCGCGGAATTGTTTACTTTGTCGTTATGTCTCATGATCGTTGTCGTTGGCGGCGCGCTGCCTTGAGCTCCGCCAATATCTCCTTGTATTTCTTTCGAAGAATGGCTCTGTACTGGGACACGGAAATGCCGCGTGCGGCGGCTTGCGTTTGCATCTGGTCTTCGGCCAGAGCGAGACCTTGCCAGAGGCGAACGCCGGTAGCGTGGACGAATGCGCGATCGTAGTCGAAACCGAAAGCGTAAATACTCGGCGGCGGGGCCGTATAGTTGTCGTTCAAGCCGATGGCGACGAACGGGAAATTGCCCGCCCAGTCGGTGTGATAACCCACCAGCATGTTGTCGGGATTCACGGAAACCTGCGCGTGCGTGACGCAGTTCGATTGCGGAATGTGGTACTTGTGGCGCAGCATCTCGGTAAGGATGCGCGCGGCGTGGACTTGCGCGGGATTGGCCGACGGCAGATCGCCCAGCTGCGTTTGCGTCTCGAAGGCGACTCCCAAGAAACTGCTGTTCAGGTTCACGAAAATCACCGAGCCGTCGGACCAGATGGAATAGCCGGCGTGATTGGCGACGTCCGACTCGGGAACAATGCGGAAGACCTGCCCGAAGCGATCGATCAGGAAATGATAGCTGTGGTTCTGCTGCACCACGCCGATCACGGCCTTGCCGATGCGCTTGAGCCGCGCGTTTTCCTCGGCGGTGAAGCGCGCCTGATCGCTTTCGGTGGTGTGATACACGATGCCGGCCGGCTCCGAGCGCCACTCGGGCTGCTCGGGGTCAATATCGACGACGGCGGCGCTTTGATAGACGGGGTAAAACAGGCGCCTCTGATTGGGGGCCATAAAGCGGTCGTCAATGCGCAGTCCATTGCTGTACGTTTCGAAATCGTTGGTCTTGTCCACCAGCCAAACGTCCGGGACGATGTCGGCGCCGGCGGCGGAAACATGTGCCAGCGAACCGAGCGAGAAGACGGGCTTGACGTGCGAAGCCTTATAACCGGGCGTCAGAAGGCAGACCAGAAGCAAGGCCAGGCCGAGTGCCGGCAATCTACGCTTGCGCCAGGGTACCGGGGGCTGGAGCCGGGGTTGACCTAATCCCGCGGTGCGCTGTAAGATAGCGCAGACGTTCCACGGGGTCAACAATTTGGCCCGCTTTGCGCTCGATGAAGGCTCGGGGAATCAAAGGCACAGCATGCACCCGTACTTCTTGATCGGACGGTCGGTACGAAAACCTTATAGTGCCTAAGGCGATGTGGCGAGGGGCTCAGGCGAACCCCTCAGGCCGATGGGGCGCTATGATTTCCGTAATAGGAGCACGACCCCATGAAGTACATAATTCTCCTCCTGCCCTTTCTTTGTTCGGCCGCCGACATCCCGCAAGGCGCTCATGTGCTGCTGCGGATGGAAAACTCCCTCAGCACGCGCACGGCGAAGGAAGGCGACTTCGTCTATCTGCGGACGGCGTTCCCGATCGCCAGCGGCGGCGACATTGCGGTTCCCGCCGGCAGCTACGTGCAGGGCGTGGTTTCGATGTCGAAGCAGAGTGGACGCGTGAAAGGCCGGGCGCAGCTTGCGATTCGGCTGGAAACGCTGACGCTGGCGAGTGGCAAGGTGTACAAATTCTCGCCGCACCTGAGCTCGGTGGATTCGGGCGAGAGCGGCCAGAAGGTGGAGGGCGCCGAGAACACTGTCGAGCAGGCGCCAGGCCACGGTCAGGATGCCGAGCGCATCGCGATCCTGGCAGGCAGTGGCGCGGCCATTGGCGGCCTGGCGGAGCGGAGTTGGAAGGGCGCTGGAATCGGTTCCGGTGTGGGATCGGCGGTCGGGCTCGCTACCGTGCTGCTGACGCGCGGCAAGGAAGTGGAGCTGCGGCAGGGATCGACGCTGGATGTGGTTTTCGATCGGCCAGTGGCGCTGGAGTAGCGACCGCATGGGCAACGTCACAGAAGCGGTCACGCTCCTCGGCGTCGCCAGCATGGAGCGCTCTCTGCGCTATTACGTGGACGGCCTGGGTTTCACCATGCAGAACAAATGGGTTGTGGACGGAAGTGTGCGCTGGTGCCGGCTGGCGCTCGGCGGCGCAGGGTTGATGCTGCAAGAACTCGCCAAGCAGGGTCCTGGCGCGCCGCACGAGAAATTGGGCGAAGGCGTGTCGCTCTGGTTTCAGTGTGAAGACGCCATAGCGATCTACCACGAGGTCACTTCGCGCGGTATCCAGGCATCAGAGCCGCAGGTTGGGAACGCGATGTGGGACACTTCGCTCTCAGACCCGGACGGCTACCGGATACATTTCGGGAGCCCGACGGATACGCCGGAGGAGACCAAGCTGTCGGAAGTAAAAGGCTGAAGAAAATCACAATCCAGGTGCCTTTGCCATTGGCCATCTTTGTTCGCAAGAAGCCGCCGAGAATCGGGTCGCGGAACAAACGCTCGGCACGTCGCCGCTGAGCTTCCTCCTCGCCCAATTCGGCAACCTCGCGCAGAAGCCGCTCTTGGACCTTCGCCTTCATCTCAACGCAGTCGAATTCTTTCTGGGGTTTCATGGCGTAACAACCTCACGCGGTGAGTAGATCCTGGGGCTTCGGTAGCCACGCAGGCTGTTCACTTCTTCGTACGCTCCTATTTTCTCAATATGGACGATGTGTTTGAATTTCCAGCACCGAGTCGGGTGCCAGCTCCAACTCGTCAAGAGTGACGTTAGAAACGACGAGGAAAAACTGTCCTTGCCGAACCTCTTCGAATAACCGAATGCTCGCGGAGTGAAAGGCTGAGGAGAATTGTGTCGAGATGAGTCTCGACACGGGACGCAAGAGTGCGTGCGCCACCTCTTACCTGACGACCTTGTTATGCGCAACTACGTACTGCTGCACGCGGCTGTGCTTGCGGCCGTAGCTCAAGTAGATCGCCATTCCAATAATGAGCCAGACTACCAGGCGGATCCAGGTGGTCAGCGGCAGGCCAACCATGAGCGCCAGCGCGGATACGATGCCCAAAATCGGCACCGCTGGCACCCAGGGGGTTTTGAAGGGCCGGTGCAGATCGGGACGGCGGACTCGCAGCACCCACACGCCCGCGCAAACGATCACGAACGCCAGCAACGTGCCGATGCTGGTCATTTCGTTCAGAATGTCGATGGGCAGCATGGCCGGTAGGAAGGCCACGAAAACTCCGACCACGATGGAGGAAATCCAGGGAGTCCGGAAGCGCGGATGCACGGCGCCCGCCCAGGGAGGCAGCAGGCCGTCGCGCGACATAGAGAAGAACACGCGCGACTGACCAAGCAGCATCACCAGCATCACCGTGCTCAAACCCAAGATGGTTCCGATCAACACCAGAAATTCGCCCCACTGCACGCCTGTCTCGGCCATGCCCAGCGCGATGGGCGCGCCCACGTTCAAGCGCGTGTAGCTGATGACACCGGTAAGCAGACCGGCCGTCACGATATATAGGATGGTGCACAAAGTCAGCGAACCCAGAATCCCGACCGGCATGTCCTTTTGCGGATTCTTGGCCTCCTGCGCCGCCGTGGAAACTGCGTCGAATCCGATGTAAGCGAAGAATATTTTGCCGGCGCCGCGCAATACACCCGACCATCCAAACGCGCCCCTGGTGCCAGTGTTAGGCGGAATGAACGGCGTCCAATTAACCTTGGCCTGAGCCAAGTGATGGAAGACGAAGCCGGCCGCGATGGCGATGAAAACCAGCACCGTCCCCACCTTGACGAACACGATTACGCTGTTGATGGTGGCCGACTCCTGGATGCCGATCACCAGGATGGTGGTCACTACCGCAATCACCAGAAACGCCACCAGGTTAAAGACCGCGGTCGCTTGAGGAAGCGTAGCAGCGTCCACTCCCGCCGGCAGCGAAGCGATGGGTTGCCACATTTGCCGATAGTAAGCGAGATGCGTTCCCGGCGTGGCGATCCATTGCGGAGGCAGGGTAACGCCCAGCCGAGCGAGCAATTGCACGACATTCGCGGACCAGCCGGAAGCCACCGTCGCGGCCCCAAAGGCATATTCGAGAATCAAATCCCAGCCGATGATCCAGGCGATCAGTTCGCCCAGGGTCGCGTAGCCATAAGTGTAGGCCGAGCCCGCGATGGGAATCAGTGACGCGAATTCGGCGTAACACAGACCAGCGAAAGCGCACGCGATGCCGGCAAAGGTAAAGGACAGCACGACGGCCGGCCCGGAGTTCAGAGCCGCCACCGATCCCGTGAGCACGAAAATGCCGGTGCCGATGATGGCGCCGATGCCGAGCGCGATCAGATTAGTGGGGCCGAGGGCGCGCTTGAGCGTGTGCTCGCCTACTTCGTCACACTCCTCCTGGATCATGTCGAGGGGTTTCGTGACGAAAGAATCAGGCATGGTTTGTGTGCAGCGTAGCACAAAGAGGATGCATCTGCACAAGTAGGCTTCGCGTTGCCCCGAGGATACTACGCAAACGTTGTCTACGACTTGATTTCGCGGCCGTCCGGCAGCTTGATGATGGAGCTTAACATGGTGGGCGCGCCGCTCTTGGCAGCGCCACCGGTACAACTAATCACGTCGCCTGGTTGCACCAAGTTGCGCGACCACCCATAGGACTTCAAATGATTCAAGGCCATCATCTCGACGGACCACTCCACGGCTTTTCCCTTTTCGTCTTTCACTTCGAGGTAAATATAGGCGTGGGGATTGGTCCATTCGAAGCGCTTGACGACGCCAGTAACCGTGACCGGATGGCTCATGTCGTACATTCCAGTGCCGTGATGGGCCATGAGCGGCACACTCAGTCCCGTGAGGCCCGCAGCTAATAGAAACCTTCTTCGCGACGTCATGAAAACCTGCCTACTTTCCAAAGAGATCTTTGTAGTCTTTATTATTCTCGCAGACGTATTCATCCACTTTGTCGAGATCCGTGCGGAGCGGGAACGAGCGGGTAATGGTCCAGGGCTTGGCGAATACGTTCGAGTCTTCGATGGTAGCTTCCCATTGCAGATGATCGAAATCCTTGCGCTGGAAACGCTCGACCACGTGCAGCGCCTCGCTATGTCGAAAGGCGCCGGGCAGCTCGGTCCGATCGTTGTAGCCGACCGAATCCACTACCAACGTGTCGCCCTCCCAGTGCCCGACAGAATCGCCCATCCAAGTGGGATCGGGATCCGCCGGATGTGTGCCGTTGATTGAGACAACACGGAACATGTGCAGGTATTCGTAGAGAATTACGACCTTATCAAGCCCTTGAACGATCTCCCATTGATAGGGAACAAAATAGGCCAGAGGCACGCCCGTTGGCATGCAAGTGGCATAAACGCCCGCATCAGTGGGACCGCGGACCACCTTATACTTCTCCGCTCCGGGCTTGAGCGTCGCCTGAAAAGGATCGCGGCCGAAGGCGGAATTGTAGACGCCAGTCAGATTGGGTTTTCCGTCCGGCATTCGCGGAATCTCCTGGCTGGGCGAGGACGGAGTACTGGCCGCCGGAGCGACATTCGCTGCAACCGTGCCTGCGACGGTCAGCGTAACCGTTTGCGTGACGACCTGATCTTTGGGACCGTGAACGGTCAGTGTGTAGGTAGTGGTCGCGCTGGGAGACAGCGTCTTGGTTCCGCGCGGCCGGACTTTTCCGATGCCAGAATCGATGCTCACGCTGGCTGGATTCTCAGTGGCCCACTGCAACGTGACGGACCCGCCAGGCTTGATGGAATCGGGAGTAACAGTGAACTTCTCGATGCGCGCGGGAAGCGTCGCGGCACGAGCGTAAGATGGCGCCGGCCCCGGAGCAGGCGCGGGAGCCGGTGGCGCCTGGCCAAACACCGAACTCACCATTAAAACAATAGCCAGCGCAAGAATCCCAATCCGCATGCAGTAAATATATCAGCGCCCGCCCGCGGTTTCCATCGCCTGTTCGGCCTTGGCGCGCTGCAAAGGCCACATGGTGAAGAAGTCCGCGTAGGCCACCAGGAACGGAAACGTCACGGCCAGCAGCGCCGAAGCGAGCCAGATTTCGGATTGATACGACGGGCGGTCCCGCGTCCAGCTTCCCAGTCACCGTGCCGGCCAATCCCTTATACATGAGCGCCAGTGCGCTGCCGATAATAGCCGCTGCGACGGTGTTCAAGACACCTTTGAGCGGCTGCGTGAATTTCACGAACAGCGATCCCTGCAGCATATTCAACACGACGATGGTCCCGAAGATAAACGGAATGGGAACGGTCACCATGAACGCCACCACATCCATCTTCATCATGTCGACGCCGATGTAGAACGCGGCGTAGCCGATCACCAGCGCGAGGATGGTCCAGACGATTCCGAGCACCGGCTGCTTCATCAGGCTGGGCGATTTCGTGAAGGGCCACAAGTCAAAGCACAACGACAGGAACATGACGCCAATCGCTGTCACGTAGAACACCACGGCATTCCAGCCGTTGAACATTCCCTGAGGATCCTGCGCGGCCACGTACACCGGCGCACCCTTCATGAACTCATAATTGAAAAAGACGCGGAAGAAGATGTAGTTGACAACGTAGCAGGCCACCAGCACCGCCAAACCGGCCGCGAGGGGATTCTTGATCAGCGCCGTAAACGGCCAGCCGCCCCACATGATGGCGAGCCAGAAGGTGACGACCACCGAAGTAATCAGGAGCATGCTCAGCATCGGCGTCGGCGGCGTAATGCCGCCTCCAACACCATAAAGGTGCAGGTTCCAAATCACCACTCCGGCGATGGCTGCGACCACCGCGAACAAAATGCCGCGCACCGGCTGCGAACGCTCGGCTGCAAATTTAGGCTGCTTCATGCCCCAGATGACGCCCATGACAATTTCCATGGGAATCAGGGAAATCAGAAAACAACTAACCACTCCCGAAAATCTCGTATAGTCGAACAGCGATATGAAGCCCAATCCAATGGCCATGATGAGGACTGTGGCGAGGATTCCAAGCACCGGTTGTTTGAGGCCAGACAAGGGACTCTCCTTTCGTTGATAGCGGCTAGCCATCGTATCACAAGTGGCCGGATTCAGTAAGATTGTTGAGGCGCCCAGCCCAACGTCATGTCCAACGTCATATCCAACATTAGGCACATCCTATTCCCACTCGATTTCTCGACGCCCGGAACGGCCGCCATCCCGTACGTTCGCGCGCTGTCGAACCGGTTTCACGCCAAAGTCACGGTCCTGAGCGTGGTTCCTCCCGCATGGGTGTCGCCGCCGGGTTTGATTCCAGCGCCGGTAGGGTCGGATCCGGTAGCGCTCGAGAACGCGCTGCGGGCGCACCTGGACAAGCTGGCGATCGACGGCTTTGAGTCGGCTCCCGCGCGACTGACGGCGGTTGGCGATCCGGCGGGGAAGATCGCCGAATTCACGCGCGACAATGCGGTGGATCTCGTCATGATCCCCACCCATGGACACGGCCTGTTCCGCGGGCTCCTGCTGGGTTCGGTGACATCCAAGGTTCTGCACGACGTGCATTGCCCGGTGTGGACCGCCGCGCACGCCGAGAAGCAGCACGCGCAACAGCTGCCGCGCAAGATTCTGTGCGCGCTGGACGGGACCGAGCAGAGCGTGGCTCTTGCGCGATGGGCCGCGGACTTCAGCCGCGAGGTGGGCGCGAGCTTGCAATTTTTGCATGTGGTGCGTCCCATCAGCGATTGGCTGGCGCTTGAGACCCAGCAGGCGATGCAAGAGAAGTTACAGGAGGAATCCCGCGCCCGGATTAAAGCGAGCCTGAAATCTGCCGGGTTGAACGTTCCGCTTCGGATCGTCCTCGGCGAGATCGTCGCCGGCATCACTGAAGAGGCGCGCAAGGAAGGGGCGGACCTGATCGTGCTTGGCCGCGGCGCCCTGCATGAGACGCTGGGCCGGCTGCGCACGCACGCGCACGCGATTATCCAGCGGTCGCCGTGTCCAGTCTTGAGTGTTTAATCAGTCTGGGAATACAGCGCCCACGCGCTCGCCAAATCCTGAACGACATGGCCAAGCGACTTGTAGACGGTGATCTCCTCCGCCGACCGGCGTCCTTCGATCTCGCCCGCCAACACCTGGCCAATCTCAGCGGCGATGTGGTCGTCACTGATTAAGCCCGCCTGCTTAGCCCGGAGAAATTCCGACCCTTGGCTCAGGACCCCCTCCCGGCTGTCGGCAATAAAACGCGAGCGGACCACCAAATCGTTGTCCACCTCTACCGGCCCCGCGATGCCCGAACCGACCAGGTTCAAATGCGTCCCAGGCCGCACCCAAGCGCCCTTCAAGTTCGGTTCGGCCGCTGCCGTCACGGTACAAACAATGTCAGCCTGAGCGACGGCCTCTTCCACACTCCCGGCGCTCGCAACCGTGACGCCAAGTTCCGTTTGCATGCGCTCAGCGAAGGCCCGCGCGCGATCGTGCGAACGTCCCCACACCACGATGGACTCAAGCTGGCGCACCTTCCCGATGGCACGCGCGTGAGTGGCGGCCTGTTCGCCATAACCCAGGATCGCCATGCGGCGGGCGTCTTCACGCGCCAACACATCGGTGGCCACGGCACTGGCTGCCGCCGTTCGGATGGCCGTGATCTCGCCCGCATCCACCACGCAAACCGGCGCGCCCGTGAAGGGATCGAAGAGAATGACCAGGCCCTGGTGCGACTGTATTCCCTTTGCGAAGTTGTCATGGAAGACGCTGATCAGCTTCGCGCCGAATGTGGCATGCGCGCCCATGGCGCCGGGCATGACGCCGAACGCGCGGCCTTCGGAGAGCGGGATAATCGACCGCAGCAGTTGCTTCGTTTCGCCCCGCGAGAATGCGATCATCGCATCCCGCACGATCGGAATGCACAGCTCGTAAGTGAGGCGCCGGGCGACTTCTTCGCGGTCTATGAATCGCATGCGACTCTACTGGCGGGTAAACTTCACCCCGTCTTTGAGTAGCTTCTCATAGCGCTCCGGATCCAAGTTGTTTTCGGCGCACACGTATTCCTGCACACGAGTTCCCTCGCGCAGCATGAGACTGGTGTGAATGGTCCAGGGATTGGTTAATACCTTGGGGTCATCGATGGTCACGTCGTATTTGATTTGATCCTTGTCCACGCGCGTGTAGCGCTCGGTAACGTGCAGTTGGTCGGAGTGAAAAGTCCCGGTGCCGGTGAGCCAGCCTTTATCGTTGAAGCTGACGACATCCACCACCAACGTATCTCCCTTCCAGTGCGCGACCGAGTCCCCCATATAAGTTGCAACCAGATCGTCAGAATGCTTGGCAGCCAGCGGAATTATGCGGAAGACATTCATGTATTCGTACAGAATGATCACCTGCTCCGGAGTCTGGACGATCTGAATTGGAAAGAGCCCGGTAATCGTGAGGCGTGGCACGCCCGGCGGCAGGCACAACGCCGATGGGTCATCAATGCCGCGCTTGTTATAGGACTCCAGAACTTTCTTGGCCGCCCACGGCTGGTAAGGCGCGGGAGTGTTCACCACTTGCTGTGACCCAGGACTGGCTGGCGCCGCGGGATCGCGCCCGGTGCCGCCGACACCGAGTCCGGAATTCGCCTCGTCCCAACTTCCGCGCCGTGTGCTGCCGCCCTGCCAGACGCCCGTCAGATTCGGTTTGCCATCCGGCATGCGCGGAACGGCGCTCTGCCCGCAGAGGAACGACGAAAAACCGGCGATCGTCAGGATCAGCGCGAGCCGGCGCGTCATTGAGGCTCCTTCACCGCGGGAGTGTTGCCTCCGTCACCGGTACCGGCAGGCGGCCCAAAGAACAGCTTCTTTCCGTCGGCAAAAGTAACTTCCCGCGAATGCCCCCAGTTGGTTCCGTCTCTCGCGCGCCAGCCGAAGACCGTCACCGTGTCACCAATCTTCATGGTGATGTCCTTCCTCCAGCCAGTCCGGGACAGAACAACCGGCGGATAGCCTTCGAATTTCCAATTCGCGACGTTGCCCTTGTCGTCCTTCACGTCCATAAACAAATGGCTGTGCGGGTTGGTCCAGTCAATTTTCGTGATAACGCCCGTTACCGTGACCGGCTTGTCAGCGTCGTATTCCGCGCCAAAGGAATGGTGCGCGAACAAAGGGACAGCCGAGAGCCAGAGGGGGATGGCCAACCACCACACGCCGCGCGTCATATTTGCCGGAGCCTTGCCATAGCTCACCTCGGCTCTCAAGTTTACAGCAATCCAATGGGGCTTGGTAAGATGCTAAACGCGACGACCAAATGGAAATCCTGTCCAGGTTCAGCAGACTGCGCCGCCGAGCTTCGAACTGGTTCCACGAAGAGAAATTTCTCCCAGACGAGAGGGCAATGGGCGCTCAGCTTGGCGATGGTTTTCCCATATTGAACGAGCAGCATTTGCAATCATCCGGCGGTATTCCCGACGAGCTGCTAATCGGCACGCTGAAGAAATCTGGCGCCCTGATTTTACGCAACGTCATTCGCGACAAGGGCGAGTTTACCCGGCTGACAAAGCGCTTCGCACCGGGCGAGGAAAGAGGCGTTGTACGCAGTGATAGCAGCCTGGAATTTCACGGTGAGCTTTACTCCTCGGGCCGCCCGCCGGACATACTCTGGTTCTATTGCGAGCGGCCGGCTGGGACTGGCGGCGAGACTCTGCTCTGTGATGGAGTGGCCATCGCAGCTAACCTGCTTCCGGAAACAATAGAGTTTTTTACGAAGACGCCACTCGTTTACGAGCGGGTGTTTGGGCGAAAAGCATGGGTGGTTCGTTATGCGACCGAGGACAAGCAGAAAATCCTAAGCGAGCTCCAATCCCAGAATACGGCTGCGACTTTTTCGGGAGATACGTTGCATACGCGCTTCGAGACAAATGCCCTCAGACAAACCAAGTGGGGCCGGGAGCAGGCGTTTATCAATTCGCTGTTGCACGCGCTCGATAGCAATCGCAGAGCCGACGTCGCGAATTACGGGTTGAAGACTGTCATTCCGGACTCCATCGTCAGCGAGGTGCGAAACTTGACAGCTCGATATGCCTATCCGATTCACTGGCAGAGCGGAGACACGGTCGTGATAGATAACACTCGAGTGATGCACGGACGCCGGAGATTCCAGGGCCGCCGCGAGATTGTGGCCGTCAATGGAATTTGCACCGCGGAGACCGACGTTCTAATGGCGCAGTCTTAGTATGGCGTCCCCAAGGGGATTCGAACCCCTGTTATCGCCGTGAAAGGGCGGTGTCCTAGGCCGGGCTAGACGATGGGGACTTTCCGGAAGGCGCCTACAGAAACCACTGTAACATGGCGTCCGGGGCCGGCCCTCAGAGCGTCTTCAGATACGCGATTACGTCGTTTTTGTCCTGATCCGACAATTGATCCGAGTAAGCCGGCATCCCGTTGCCGCCTTCGTTGATCTTCTCGCGCACATTGGCTTCGGTCACCGGTTTGCCGTTGGCCAACTTGGCGTGCTTGAAAAGTCCTTTGAGCCCAGGACCAACCTTGGTTTCCGTGCTGTCCGCGTTGTGGCAGACCGAGCACTGATCGAAAACCTCTTTGCCTTTGGCGGCGTCGCCCGGCTTGGCCTTGTCCTGTGCGTTCAACCCGGCCGTCAACAAAACCGCGCCCGCGGCGCAGCTCACGATCCAATTCCGCATTCGGATTCCTCCACTGATTCGCATCCTACCAATACAGGATACAATCTTCACGCCGATCCGTCATCCGCTGAAGGCTTATGGCCGTGCCACAGGCAGGATTCGGAACCGGCGGCGGCCTTCGATGCGATAGGTTTCGAAATCCGCGTGATCGACGGTGAAGATCGTCGAAAGCGATTCCCGTTTCGCGAGATACACCAACGTAGCGTCGGCGAAATCCATCGGCCGATCCCAGTAGCGCGACATCAACGCGTGGATGTCCGGCAGTTCCGAATCCTGAATCTCGGCCAATTTCAGAGCACCGGAGCGGACAAATCCCCAAGCCCCTTCCATCTCTCGGCGGTCGCTGCCAACCAGATGGAACAGCTCCGTCAGCACGGCTTGGGAAGTTAACAAAGGAAGGCGCAGACTTTGAAATGTTTCCCGACAGATCCCGCTCCATGCATCCCGGTCGTCCAACATGGCGAGAATCGCGCCCGTATCGATGAGCGCATCAGCGGCCATAACGCCGCCGCAAGCGCTCTCGCACGACTTGGCGCACGTTCTCCGCCAGGTAAGGGCCGCCACCCTTGATAACGCCAAAGGATTTGGACGCAGCTTCGTGGAGACGCTTCTGGTCGCGATCGTCGTCCTTGCAGGCGTCGCCATTCTCGAGCCACTCTGCGGCGGCCAAATCTAGAGCCTTGGCGAGCGAGATTTTCCGGCGGCGCGCTTCACGCTCCAAACCCGTCTTCAGCTCTGTGGAGACCCGCCAACTGTATACCTCGGTCTTCATGCACTACATTGTAGCGCATCATAAACCCAACCCCGACGCGAATGCCGATGGATAGAATGATCCTATGGCCAAAGCTCTCAAAGAAGGCGACGCCGCGCCCGCGATCAACGTAGAGGATGACAAAGGACAGCCGTTTTCGCTGGCCACGCTCAAAGGCAAGAACGTCGTGCTCTATTTTTATCCCAAGGCCGACACGCCCGGCTGCACGCGCGAATCCTGCGAGTTTCGCGATCACTCGAAGAAGTTCACCAAAGCCGACACCGTGATCGTCGGCGTGTCGCCCGACAAAGCGGCCGCGCAGTTCAAATTCAAGGACAAGTTCGATCTGCCCTTCACCCTGTTGGCCGACGTAGACCACAAGGTCGCCGAAGCCTACGGGACCTGGGTGGAAAAGAGCATGTACGGGCGCAAGTACATGGGCATCGAGCGCAGCACGTTCCTGATCGGCAAGGATGGCAAGATCACAAAGATTTTTCGCAAGGTGAAACCGGATGGGCACGCCGAGGAAGTTTACAGCGCCCTCGAATCCGCGTGAGCGTTAGAAGCTGTATCTGAGCGCGAGCAGCGCGAACGAATTGCGATGATACTGGCCCAGGAAATCGGTATCGTCACCGCGAATCCAACTGTAGCCGGCGGTGGCGCGCCAATGTTGTCCGAAGGCCTGCGAATACTCCGCGCGAAGCCAACTCCCTTCCCCGTTCTGCCGTACCGCGGCGTCGACAGCCACGCTGCGGTTCGAATCGATGGTGTATTGGGCGTGCGCCAGGATTGCTCGCGCGAAACCAAGCTCGGGTGAAAACTGCAATGTTGGAGTGCGCGCCGTGATGGCGTCGCCCGCGTAGCCGGCTACGATGGAAAGCTCTTTGATCTGCCGCTCGAACTGGATCACGTAAATAACGTACTCGTCCTGTTGACGATCGGGCGAGGTGTAATACGCAGCTTCGGTTTTCACAGTGAACCAGCGGAACGGCACAGCCGCGTCGACGCCATACAGTCGAAGCTCCGGATACGTACGCACAAAATCGATCGCGGTTTCGGTGGCGTTGAGAGATCCTTGAAACACCGGCAGCGAATTGAAGCCGTCATAAAAGCTGGCCGAAAATTCATAGCCCGCACCAATATGATTCCAGCGCGCGCCAAAGGATGAACGCCCCGGAAATTCCGAGCCAAGATCCACCAGCGGAAACCCGTCCACGGCCTGCGGAAGCACGGTCCAGCGTTGGTTGAGCAGCGGCGTTCGGCTGGGCGTGAAGAACGGCTGCCATACGAAGTCGAACGAATCCGTGCCCGTGTCGTAGATGACGCGCGCGGCCATGACGGCGAGAAAATCCGGATCGGTGACGGTGAGAAAATCCTTGGGCGCGAAACGATCGGTCGGATTCAGAATGTCGGCCTTGCCCCAGCGGATGAACTGCTTGCCGAACTCGGCGGTAAGTTTGCCTTTCGTGATGGTGGCGTTGAATTCGCGCAGCGACAGCGCGGGACGCCGCAGTGTGCGATCTCTGCCAGTCCAGATCCGCGGAGCGGTCGGTCTGTTCATGCGTGTCGAAGCGCGCGTCGAATGCGCCAGCCAGCCGGAGCCATGTCCACGGCTTGTAGGACGCTTCATAGCGGAACAGATCTTCATCGATGGCGTGGCTGCTGTCGTTGGGCGCGGTTTCAGGATAGAGCGAGAGATCGCTTTCGATGAATCCGCGCTGGGTAAAATCTTGCGCGGCACGCGGAAAGCATAAGACGGCGGGCAACAGCGCCCACGCCAACTTACCCACGCCGGAGGGCCTCTAAAGTAAAGTCCTCGTCCTTCATCGGCAGGTTGTATTCGAGCTTCTCGAGTTTCAAAATTGTGCGGCTCTTTCGATTGGCGTCGTACACCTCCACGGTGCGCGGCGTCCAGATGCCGCTGACGTTTTGAATGTCGCTGTAATGGATGCGGCGAATGAGTTTGTCTTTCAAATAACTTTCGATCTGCGCGGCAACGTAGTTATCTTTGCGAACCCAGACTAGCGACGACGTGTACTGCGATGATTTCGATTGCCTCGGCTTCGATTCGATCTTCCAGCAGGCGACGCCGTCGATGGTGTCCTCGCCCGCGAGCTTGTAATCGAACTGATCCACGTCGCGCTCTTCCAGATCTTCGAAGCTGAAGTCGGTGCCGAAGAATCGCGTGGAACGGTCCTGCGCGGCGATCCGGCGGTCGCGTTCGATGGCGGGCGTCCACATCCATTGGTCCGAAGCGCGGTCGGTGTGATTCACGATCAGCAGCGCGACGCCTTTCACCTCGGCGGGCGCGGTGAAACGCAGAATCGCCTTGCTGGTTCCAAACGAACCGATGCGCCGGTATTCCCAGCGCTTGATGCTGACTTTATTCGATGCGCCGATCACTTCGAGCGTTCCTTCATACTGCTGCGATTTCGATCGCGACCGGTTTTCCGATTCGGCCACGATCTGGCGAGCGTCCTGCGCACAACCCAGCGAACAAAACAAAACCACGAGCGCGACTGACTCTATTCATATTCAAGAGCCTCGACCAACGACCCTCGAACCGCCGTCTCCGCCGGTGCGATCGCGGACAAAAACGCTACCAACAAAATTCCCGGCAGCAGCCACAGCGCGATGGGATACGGATATTCGTAGCTCAGCCGCAAGCCGGCCATGTCTTCAGCCGAAATGTGCAGGCTATAGTAGAGTTGCAGCGCGCCCAGCGCGAGTCCCAGAATCAATCCCACGGTTCCCACCGCCAGCGCCTCCAGCCAGATGGTGCCGCGGACTTGATTGCGGAGCCCGCCCACGGCCTGCAGCACGCCCAACTCGCGGCGGCGATCCGTGATCGACACCGTCAACGTATTCACGATGCCCAGCACGGCCACCAAAACCGCGACCGCGATCTGCACGTACGTGATGCCGAACCACTGATCGGTTAGCCGCAAAATGTAGCGGCGCACGTCGCGATTGGTGAGCACAAAAAGCCGCCGCTGATTGCCGAACTTTTCCAGAATCCGCCGCTTCACGTCCGCTTCCGCCGCTCCGGGCGCCAGATAAATGCGGAATATATTCACCGTGCTGTCGTTCCAAAAGTGCTTGTAGAGCGAGCGATCCACCAGCACGCTGCCTTGCTCGTCGGAATAGTCCGTCACGATGCCGGCGATCGGCAGATGCAGCATGCCGCTTGGGCTCGGGATGTCCACCACGTCGCCCAGTTTGAATCCGCGCAGCATCGCAAAGTTTTCCGATGCCAGCACCGCTTTGCCTTGCGCGGCTAGCCGGAACATTTCTTCGCGTATTACCCGCGATGGGCGGCAGCGTGGCATGACGTCCGCAGGTCGCGCGACATCGGCCGCGACGAACATGGTGGGCTTGCCTTGGATCTGGACGCGTGCGTCGCGCACCAGTTGCACTTCGCCTACGCCCGGAATAACGCGCAGTTGCGCACCCATCGACTCTGGAAAACGAAAATCGCGTTGCGTGAGACTCTGCGATGGAGATACGAAGAGGTCGGGGCTCAACGCCACCGTGAGCCACCCGAAAATCGAGTCGTAACTCGCGCGCGTCAATCCGCCGAGCGCGACCACCAATGCCAGCGACAGCATCAGCGCCGCCACCGCGCCTGAAGTTCGCCGAGGCGCTTGCAGTAAGCTATCCGCCGCAAGCGTGCCTTCCACCGGACGCAGCCAACGCAATAGAGGACGCAACGCGCGCGCCAGCAGAAGTGCGAACGTGGGCGTCAGCAGCAGTGCAGCGAGCACCGCGAGAGCGTCGCCAACATAGAAGAAGATTCGGTACCGCTCGAAGAGCAGGCACGCCGCCGCCAAGATCGCGACCACCAACGCGGCGATTCTCCGTGTGCGATTCTCGCCCGCGCTTAGTTGCTGGTACTTGCCCTTTTGCAATGCCTGCACGGGATCCACGCGGGCCGCGCTACGCGCTGGAATGATCGCCGCCATTACGCTCGTGATCACGCCCAACACCACGGCGAAAGTCATCAACACCGGGTTGGTCGAGATCTCGTCGGCCTTTTGCGCGATGCCGTAAATCTCGCCCAGCAGAGATCCGATGTAGCCCGTCATCCCGCGCGCGATCGCGATGCCCGCCAGCAGCCCGAGGACCGATCCGAATAAACCCGCCACCACGCTTTCGCCCAGGAATAGCGTTCGAATCTGCCGCCGCGTGGCCCCCAGCGCCCGTAGAATCCCGATCTCCGATCGGCGCTGCGTCACCGCAATTTGAAACGTGTTGTAGATGATAAACATCCCGATGAACAGCGCGAATACGCTGGTGACATTCGCGGTCAGCGTATAAACGCGCGATATGGAATCGAACTGCTGCGCCCGCGCCGACGGTACTTGTACTTGAAAGCCAGTGCCCAGCAGCGCCTCCAGCTTGGTCTTCGCGGCATCCAGATTCGCTCCGTCTTTCAACGCCAGATCGATGCGATCGAATTTTCGGCCGCGGCCGAAAACCTTTTGCGCCGCGTAGACGTCCATCACCGCCAGGTTGCCGCCGAAAGCGCTGGACAGTCCGCCGGACTTCATGACGCCGCGAATGGTGAAGAGCTTCTGCCCATCCATGGTGCTCATGGGCACCTTGGCGCCTGGCCCCAGGTGATTCTCGCGCGCGTAGGTGTCGGTGACCATCAACGAGTCGGGCTGAGCGAGAAATACCAAGGGATCGTCGATGTCATCGTCACTGCCCGGTCCGCTCGATTCCAGATCGTAATCGCGCAGGCTGCGATCGCCCGTCATGTCCACGCCCAAAATCAGGAGATTGCCCTGCCCTTGAACGCCCGTGCTTACCACCGCTTCGATCACCGGCACTGCCACGCGCACTTCCGGCATGGCCTGCACGCGCTCCAGAACATTTTCGTCGAATCCCGTTTCTCCCGCCGAGATCTGCAGCTCGGTGGATCCCGCGATGCGATCGACAGTCTGATGAAACGCGTACACCACCGATTGATTCGCGGTGTGGATGCCGACGAACACCGCGACGCCCAGCACGATTCCGGCAATGGTGAGCAGCCAGCGCGGCAGATGCTGCCGGACGTACGGCCAGCTAATGAGTTTCAGCAGGATCATGGATCGGTATGCCCGGCACTTCGTCTTCAGACGGCCCGCGCGATCTTCCTCAATGCGCCCGTCGCGCAGGGCAACCAAACGCGCGCAGCTTTCGGCCACTTGAAAATCGTGCGTGACGATCAAAACTGTCGAGCCCAGCCGCTCGTGCAGATCGCGAATCAGCGCGAGAATCTCGGCGCCGGTGTGCGTATCCAGGTTGCCGGTGGGCTCGTCGGCCAGCAAGACCGGCGGATAAACCGAAAGCGCGCGCGCGATGGCGCAGCGTTGGCGCTCGCCGCCCGACAACTCGTCCGGCAGGTGCTCCCTGCGCGGGTACAAGCCCACCAGGTTCAACAACTCGCTGGCGCGTTCCTCGATTTTCTTCTTCGGCCAGCCGCGCAGATGCAGCGGAATCGCGACGTTTTCCTGGCACGTCAGCGTGGGAAGCAGATTGAAGAATTGGAAAATGAATCCGATCTTGTCGCGGCGCAGCCGGGTCAGTTCATCGTCGGAGAGCCCGCTCAAACGGCGGCCGTCGATTTCAATTTCACCTGACGAGGCCGTGTCCAGTCCGCCGATCAAGTTCAGCAGCGTCGATTTGCCCGAGCCCGAGGGCCCCACGATGGACACCATCTCGCCGCGGCCGATGGATAGATCCACGTTCTCCAGCGCCGTGACAGTACGCTTCCCCTGAAAAACTTTGCCGACGTTCGATAGCTCGATCACGCTACTGCTATCATGACCGAAAATCAATGCGCATCGGAATCGACGCGGGAGGAACATTCACCGACTTCATTGTCGTTCACGACGACGGAGCCATCGAAACGTTCAAGATGCGCTCGAATCCGCGGTCCCCGGCCAAAGTAATTCTTGCGGGACTGGCGCGAGTTGCGAGCCACACTCGCGCCAAAGTTCGCCCTGAAGTGATTCATGGATCCACCGTCGCCACCAACGCGCTGCTGGAGCGCAAAGGCGCACGGACGGCGCTGGTCACCACAGCCGGCTTCGAAGACGTGATTCATATCGGCCGCCAAAATCGAGCGGAACTTTACAACCTAACGCCCTTGCTACAAGCGCCCATCATCCCCCGCGCCCTGTGTTTCGGCGTGAGCGAGCGAGCGTGGTTCGATGGGACCATCGCTCAGTCGCCATCATCGGCGGAACTCGCGCGCCTGAAAACTCGCCTGCGCCGCGCGCGCGTTCAATCCATCGCCATCTGTTTTCTGCACGCCTATCGCAATCCCGCGAATGAGAAACGCGTCGCCACGGCGCTGGAGGGAATCGGCTATCTCTGTGCCTCGCACGATGTGTGCCCCGAATTTCGTGAATACGAGCGCTCCTCCACCACGCTGATCAACGCCTATGTGGGCCCGCTGATGGACAAATATCTCGCCGAACTCGAACGCGGCACATCGGGTGTGAAGCGTCACTCCATCGCGATCATGCAATCGAACGGCGGATTCATGTCCGCAAAAGAAGCCCGTAAGCACGCGGTTCGCACAGTACTTTCGGGACCAGCCGGCGGCGTAGTCGGCGCAGTGGAAATAGCCAAGGCCTCGGGCTTCTCGCGTACTCTGGGCTTCGATATGGGCGGCACGTCGACGGACGTAAGCCTCTGCTACGGAGAGCCGCGCGAAACGCTGGAGGCTTCCATCGGCGGACTTCCGGTTCGTATTCCGATGCTCGATATCCACACGGTAGGCGCGGGCGGCGGCTCAATTGCGCGCGTGGATGAAGGCGGACTGTTGCGCGTGGGGCCGGAAAGCGCGGGCGCCGATCCAGGGCCGGCCTGCTATGGAAAAGGCACGCGGCCCACGGTCACCGACGCGCACGTCGTGCTGGGGCGCATCGCCCAGGATCAGCTCATCGGCGGCGGAATGCACCTGGATACTGACCGGGCAGCCGCCGCGGTGGATTCCATCGCACGCACGCTCAAGATCAGCCGCATCGCCGCCGCCCAGGGCATCCTGCGCGTCGCAAACGCCAACATGGAGCGGGCCATTCGCTTGGTCTCGGTGGAACGCGGCCACGACCCGCGTGATTTCGCATTAGTCGCGTTCGGCGGCTGCGGCGGCCTGCACGCTTGCGAAATCGCGCAAGAGCTAGGCATCCAAACGGTGCTTGTTCCCGAGCACGCCGGAGCATTATCGGCTCTCGGCATGCTGCTGGCCGATCGTGTCCGCGATCACGCCGCGGGCGTGCTGAATCGCACGGATCTCGAGCGTGAGTTCACGCGCCTGGAGCGAATCGCACGAAAGGATTTGCCCGGCGCCGAGCTCATTCGCTCAGCCGACGTTCGTTACACCGGACAAAGCTACGAACTGACTGTTCCGTGGCAGCCCGATAACCCAGCGGCGCCGTTCCACCAAGAACATCAGCGCGTGTATGGCTACTCGAATCCCGAACGCGCCGTGGAGATTGTCACCATTCGCGTGCGCTCCCGGCTGACTGTTAAGAAACCGAGACTGATCTCGAAACCTACCAGGCTCGGCCGCAGCGAAAAACCTGGTCTCCGGCGTATCCACAGTTTAGGCGCTTGGCGCCACACGCCCGTTTACGCGCGTTCCAGCGTTACGGAGACTCCGGCCAGCGGCCCTGCACTCATCCTCGATTACGGTTCCACGACACTGGTCCCGCCCGGCTGGCGGTTCTCGGTGGACAAGGTCCGCAGCCTCTATCTCACGCGCTTTCGTAAGCGGTGAGTTAGGCCCAGGGCCAAGAGTCCTCCCAGGAGAGGCCACACGTAGTTTGGCTCCGGCACGACCGTGGGCGGCGGTGGCGGCGGCGGTGGTGGCGGTGGTGGCGGTGGTGGCGGCGGTGGCGGCGGTGGCGGCGGTGGCGGCGGCGGTGGCGGCGGTGGTGGCGGCGGTGGTGGCGGCGGTGGTGGCGGTGGCGGTGGTGGCGGCGGTGGCGGCGGTGGCGGCGGTGGCGGTGGTGGCGGCGGTGGCGGCGGTGGCGGCGGTGGCGGCGGGCGGTGGCGGCGGCGGTGGCGGCGGTGGCGGCGGCGGTGGCGGCGGTGGCGGTGGTGGCGGTGGCGGCGGCGGTGGCGGCGGTGGCGGTGGCGGTGGCGGTGGCGGCGGTGGTGGCGGCGACGCCGGTGGCGGCGATGCCGGAGTTACAGGCTTCCCAGGGTGATGGTGGATCGGGGGAATGAACGGGATTATTGGAAACCAGAAGCCGCCGGGCTTGGTGCTCGTCACGAGCGGCAAAACGGGAACCCCGGGAGTCAATTCTTCGAGTGGCGGCGGTAGTGCCGGCGTTTCCACCGGCAGCAGCGGAAACTTGTACGCGAACACCGGAACATCCACGGGCTGGTCCAGCACCTTCTCGGCGGGCTCAGTCGGCCGGATCGGCGACATCGGAAAGGCGGAATAGCAATTGAGGCAACGCCCGCGCACAATGTGTTCGCCATCCGTGAAAACCATCTCACCCGCACGCAGCGTGAGCTTCTTCTTGGTCCAATAAATCTTGTCTCCGTAGCGATAGGAGACGTACCCCGAAAGATTCGTGGCCAATTTCACTTCATGGAGCTTCGCCATGTCCACGTTGGCGTAGTTGGCCCGCACGTCCGGTTTGGACATGGCCAGCTTAGCTTCATCCACGTTCGGCGCTCCGCCCGGCACGATGGAGTAGGGGTAAACCTTGCGTGTTTCTTCCACCAGTACGACGGATCTTTTGTAGACGATATTGCTAGTGGATCGGACCAGATGCTTTTGCGTGCTCGGGCGGGATTGTGCGCGGTGGTGCCGCACCACCCCTATCGCCACGGAGACTGACACAATGCCGACCGCGGCGACGCAGAGCATCGCGACATTCCAGACCAGCCGCAGATTGGTCCGTCCGGGAGGAACGATCAATTGCCGCAGGCCGCACCAGAAACTGAGTGCGGTATTGAGAATCCCCGATTTACACGCTCGCCAAGACTTAACCACGGTATCGAACGATTATCCCCTCTTCTGGTGTGGAACTCAACCACGGGCCATAGCCTAACCGTTACGGCCCAGACATGGAAGTGGCAGAAAACTTGCCGAAACTCTCAAGTCTTGTATCATAAGAACAATGCGGCGCAAGCCGCATCCGGGCCCGCGGGAAGGGTTGAACCCACTTGCTCCACAGATTGCATTGAAGTTTCTGAACCTTTATGCAGCCGGTTTTGCGGTGCCGTCGGCAATCTCATGCATGGAGGTTTTGAATGCCCCGTCTACCGGAACGTCCCAACATAGACCATTTGAAGAAGCAGGCCCGGGAACTCCTGCGCCTGTACCAAGCTGGCGATCCCGCTGCTTTCGCGCGCTTTCGCAATTCCTTACCTGCGGCGGAAGCCAAAGCTGATGCCGCGATCGCCGCGCTCGGATTGAAGCTGCACGATGCACAATCGTGTATAGCTCGCGAATACGGCCTGCCTTCCTGGCGGAATCTCCAAAACTACGTGGATTGGGCCAACAGCAGGTTCTCCCAAGCTCGAAAGGACGCGGTGCCGCTCTGGCTGCATTGCGTCTATGGCCACGAGAATGACCGCCCTCGCCCCGCTCTAGCGGCCAGGATGCTGGCGGAGCGGCCGGATCTGGGCCAGGGCGAATTATTTCTAGCTTGCGCGATCGGCGATGAGGCTGCGGTGTGCCAGGCGGTGTCTGAAGATCCGAGCCGCGTGAATCGAGTTGAGAATCCGTGGATTTGCCCCGGCTGCAAGAATCCTCTGGGGATGCCGCCGCTGATCGCGGTGACGCATTCCGGGCTGTTGCGGATTCCCGAGTTTGGCGACCGGTTGCGGCGCTGCGCGCGCATGCTGCTCGACGCTGGGGCGGATCCGAATCAATCGTGGTCGCATGCACCCGGCGGCCATCCGCTCAGCGCGCTTTATGGGGCAGCGGGGAAGAATCACGACCCTGAGCTAACCCGGATGCTGCTGGATGCGGGAGCCGATCCGAACGACAACGAATCGCTGTATCACTCGACGGAAGCTCAGGACCTGACCTGCATGCGGATGCTCCTGGAGAGCGGAGCAAGGGTAGAAGGCTCGAACTCGGTGCACCACATCCTGGATCGTGACGAGTTGGACGGGCTGAAACTGCTGCTGGCTTATGTGAAGGACGTCAACGCTCTGACCAGCACGATCGGGAATCCGTTGATCTGGGCGATTCAGCGGCACCGTTCCCGCGCCCATGTCGACGCTTTGCTTGCAGCGGGCGCCGATCCTCATGCGAAAACCTTGCACGGCGGTGTTTCTGCGTATCGCTTCGCGCTACGGAACGGATTGCCGGAGGTCGCCGAGGCGCTGGCCCAAGCGGGAGCGGGTCCGGCTGCGGGAGAAAACCTGAGCATCGAAGATCAGTTCGTCGCTGCGTGCGCGCGGGCGGATGAAACAGAGGCTCGGCGGATTTTAGCCCAGCGGCCCGATATCTTCCAATCCCTTTCAGATTCGCAGCTGAATCAGCTTCCCCAGTTGATGGAAGGCCGTGCGACCGATGCAGTGAGGGTAATGGTCGCATTCGGATGGCCGATTGCCGTACGGGGAGGCGATTGGAGCGCGTCCGCGCTGAATCTCGCGGTGTTTCAGGGCGACGCGGAGATGACGCGTTTCCTTTTGGAACATGGCGCGAGCTGGACGGAGCCTCACGGTTTTGGAGACAACGTAAACGGTACTCTGCAATGGGCATCGCGGAACAACGATCCTGAGGCAGGAGACTGGGTCGGCTGCGCGAACGCGCTGGTGGAACATGGGATGCCGATCGATCTCCAGGGCAAGTACTCGGACGAAGTCGAGGAGTTTTTCGCCGCCGAGCGAGCCAAAGCTAAGGATTAAAGGCACTGCGGCCGAGGCAGGTTCAGCCATCGTGATACATTCGTCTTGAGTCGGGCCCTTAGCTCAGCGGTTAGAGCAGCGGACTCATAATCCGTTGGTCGAAGGTTCAAATCCTTCAGGGCCCACCATAGTACAATACAAGCTCAATGCCAAGTGCCAAGCTGCATCTGTCTCTGCTGCCTGGTCTTCTCGCGCTATCGCTCGGTACCGCCGCGCTCCACGCCTCTTCGCTTTCCGACGTTACCGGCGTCCCCAACTTCCATCAAGTTGACGAGCATGTCTACCGCGGCGGGCAGCCGCGCGGCGAAGGCTTCGCCAGTCTCGCCAAAATCGGCATCCGAACCGTGATCGACCTGCGCGGCGAGAGTTCCGAAGTGATCGCCGTCCAGCGCGCGGGCATGCACTATGTGCGCCTGCCTTGGAGCGAATTCAAGGCCCCCACCGAATCGCAAATAGAGGCTGTGCTTGCGCTTCTCAACGAGAGCTCCGAGTGGCCGGTTTTCGTCCACTGCAGACGCGGCGCGGACCGCACCGGCACCGCCATCGCGTGCTATCGCATTGCACACCAGCATTGGTCCAATCAGCAGGCTCTGGCCGAGGCCAAAAGTTTCGGCATGAGTTCGCTGGAAATGGGCATGCAACACTACATCCTCCATTTTGCGGCGCCCGTGCCGGAGACCGCGTCCAGCACCAGGCGATCGCTATGCGTCTTCACCAGCCCGCAATGCTTGCCGTTCTGGCGCTATGCTCCTCCGTGGCCGCCCTCGGGCAAGAATCCCTCGCCCAACAATCGATGCTGCTGCCCGAGAACTCGGTGACCCGCGTGTCCGAACATGTCCATGCGATCGTCGGGTTTCCCAACATCGGCATTGTGGTGGGCGACCGCGCCACGCTGGTGGTCGATACCGGACTTGGCGCGCGCAACGGAGCCATCGTCGTCAAGCAGGCCGAAAAGCTCGCCAAGGCGCCTAACCTGTACCTGACCACCACCCATTTTCACCCCGAGCACGCCATGGGCGAGCAGGCCTTTCCAGCGCGCACCGTGATTATCCGGCCAGCCGTCCAGCAGGACGAGATGAACAAGCACGCCACCGAGCTGATGGATCTGTTTCGCGGCTTCTCGGCGCAGAGCAAAGAGCTGCTGGCGGACGTAAAGCTGCGCCCGCCCGACATCATTTTCGACAAAGAGATCACGCTTGACCTGGGCGGAGTCACCGCGCGCCTGTTCTGGCTGGGACCGGCGCACACGCAGGGCGATGAGTTGATCATGGTGGAACCGGACAGTCTATTGCTCTCGGGCGATATCGTACAGGATAAAATCGTCCCCAACATACCCAGCGCCGACGCGAGCGTGAAAGGCTGGCTTGGATTCTGGATCAACTGGAGCCGCTCAAGCCGCGCTACGTCGTGCCCGACCACGGCGCGCTGGGAGACGGATCGCTGATCGCAAAGGAACGGGCGTTTCTTGTGGACCTACAGACCCGCTCGCTGGAGCTCAAGCGCCAGGGCAAGTCCGCCGACGAAGCCGCCGGTGTCGTCACCGCCGAGTTCAAGGCCAAGTACCCCGGGTTGGCAGACCATGGGGCCGGTCGCGAATGTGGTCAAGCGCGTCTACGCCGAGAACCCGTGACCTAGAAGTGGAACCCGATCGTCCCGCTCACCGTTCTCGGAGTCACATAATGCGTTCCGCTGAACGTTGAAAGAAAATTGTACAGCGCGTATTCATTGGCCATGTTCACCACCGACAAGCGCGCGCTCAATTTGTACTTGTCGCCGTGAAACAGGTTGTCGTGGCCTATGGCAAGATCGAACAAATTGCGCGATGCGATGCGCGGCGGATTGTGATCGTTGTTCTCCGTGCCGGCCGGCGGTATCTTGTAGCAGCTTCGACCCATATTGCGACGCCGGGCAAAGCCCTGTGGGACTGATCGGAGTGGTGGGCGTGGCATACACGCTTCCGCAATACAGGCCGCCTTGGAACTGCTGATCCGGCGTCAAGCCGGAAACATCCACGATGGAATCGCGTTCCGTTCGGGCCATTCGCGCAATCTCCACCGGCGCAGGGCACCGCGCCCGCCACCAGGCCGCTGTCGTAGTGCCAATTAAAGCCGATCCACGGCCCCCTCTTCCAAGGCTGATACTGCAAATGTGTGGTGGAGTTGAAAAGCTCATCATGGTCGATGCGAAACACTTCGCATCCGGTGGACACCGGGCACAAAGGCGTGGCGCCAATCCCGCTGACCTGCGGTTCAAAGAAGCGCGCCGACACGTGCGAGAGCACGATATACGCCGATAACCCATGGAAATTCGGCATGGTGCCGCGGACGGTAAAGCCGGGGATCTTGGAGCTCGACCACTCGATGGGAAAAGTGATCGGCGTGTCGCCCAGCACGCTGAAATCGTAGGCCTTGTGCGTGTATTTCCAGATGTACTCGCCATCCAGCACAAAGTATTTTCCGAAGGCCTGCTGCAGACCGGCGTGGAATTCATTGCGCCAGCCCGGGCTTAGCGGCTGGTTTGTCACGCAGGGACTAACCGTGCTCGACATGATCGCGTTCACCACCGGGTTGCTGCATCCCGTGCTCGCCAGGACCAGATTCTCGTTGAACGGCGTTTCCAGCGTGCGGGCATAGGAGACCCGAAACACCGTGTTCGTAGGTTTGAAATTGTAGGCGACGCCTAGACGCGGCTCGGCTTGTTTGGCGCTCGTAATGCCATCGTAGTAATCGAACCGGACTCCCAGGTTGAAGGTCCAATTCTTGACGGTAATGGTGTCCTGGAAAAACAAAGCCAGTTCCCGGATGTTAGCGTGACCGTTGAAAGTGTACAGGCCGCTGGTTGAACTGGGGCAGCCGTCGGACCCAGGCAGCGCCGCCGTTCGGGTGAAGTCGTAACAAGCCAGCAGCGGATTGTAGTTCGGATTCACTTGGAGCGCGCCGCACTCGCCGGAATTGGTCAGGCTGGGGTTCGTGTCCGGGCTGCCATCGGCATTCAAACATACCGGGTTGAGATCTGGATCCACGACTCCGAAACTGTCCTTTTCGGTGAGGATGGTGTCCTGATACGTGATGCCCGCCTTGATATTGTGAATGCCCTTTATGTACGACACATTGGTGCGGAGCCCAAGATCCGTCAGCCTCCGATTTTGGCCGATGGTCTGGAGCTGAAGATCGGGCTGGAGGTCGGCAGAAAGGATTGTCGCTCGGATAGTAGTTGTATTGATCCTGCCGCGCGAACCCTCCGAACGTCAGGACCGTGTTCGGATTGAGCAACCGCGTCCAGGTGGGCGCGATGTTGAAGGATCTGATTTGCGATCGCTGATCGGTAGGACCCACCGGCAGGCCATTGGGACCCAGGCCGCCGTTGTTTACCACCAGCCCGGACCAGGCGTCCGCGGTTTGCGCGTCATATGAATTGGGAGTCTGGAACCAGGAGCGTGTAAAGCTGAAGTTCAGAGTGATGCTGTCTGGCTGGGAAGGCTTAAAGTCGACGCGATCGAAGACATTCTCTTCATTGCCGTGGTCGTGATAGACCTGGAACTCGGGGGCATCCAGAAACCGGCCGGTATCCAGCCCGTTGACGGCGATGAAATTGCCCCAGTTTTGTCTTCCATAGGCGAGGTCGAAGGCGCCGTTGCTCGATCCAAAGGTGCCATAGGAAGCCGTGATATCGCCGCGCGGCTGCATGACGCCCAGGCCCGAGCGAGTGGTGACATCGATCACGACGCTGGTCTTGTCGCCATATTCGGCCGGAGGCGCGCCTTCGATCACCTCCATCGATTGCACCGCTTCGGTGGGAATTTGATTGGAGAAGACCTTGCTCTGCTGGTCCGAAATGGGTTGACCGTCAAGCGAGAATGAATTCGACGCATGATCGCCCAGGCCGTGCAACAGACCGTTGGAGTCGCCAGAAATACCCGGCGACGCGAGCGTCACCAGTGAACTCAGCGACGAAGACTGGCTTTCCAGCGGCAGCTTATCGAACATCGACCGGTCGATATCGGTGTGGGCGGTGGAATCGGTTTCGATCAGATCGCCGGCCTCTTGCACAGTCACGCTAGACACTTCAGTACCGATGCTCAGGCTGATCTTCACCGGCACCGGGATCGGCGAGCGTACATCCACGTCCTGCTTTCCCGACTGAAAACCGGCCGCACTCGCACTGAGGTGGTAGTTGTTGTACGGAACGTTCTTCAGTTCGAAATTTCCCTGAGCGTCGGTCTGCGCAGTCTGCGTGTAATGCGACACGGGGTTCTCAATCTCCACGGTCGCGCCCGCGATCACCGCTCCTGAAGGATCGAGCACCGTGCCTTGAACCGTCCCGGAGTTGCCGCCGCTGGATTGGGCATACGTCGCGACAGACGAGGCGAAGTACAGGGCAACAACGGCGAGGGAAAGCGCGAAACGACTCATCTTCTCATTGTGGTGGGCGGAAAGCGCCACTACCTATGAGAATCTCATCGGCGGCAGGAGTTTCGCCGTGAGTGAACTATTTTCGACGATAAGCGGGCTGGCGCTACGTAACCGCCTCAGAAAGGTACCATAGGGGCGTGAATCATGTTCCTCACGATCTCGCGGAAAAAGCGGCAGCCATGCGAGAATTCCGGCGGCTGCGAGACGCCGGCCTTCCGGTTCCCGCCGAGGTGCGAGAGCGTCACCTCTGGGCTACAAACGACGGCTATGCGACCGGCCCGGATCCGGGCGAGCGCATTCCTGAGTTCGCCCTGCCCGATGAGTCCGGCGCCATCCGGACGCTGAACGATCTCGCGGGCCCAAATGGCCTGTTTCTGGTATTTCACCGTAGCGCGGACTGGTGACAGTATTGCCGCTCCCAGCTCGTGGAGCTGGAACAATCCCGAACGATGCTGGAGAAGAATGGGGTGCATATCGCCGCGGTCAGCTACGACTCACAGGAGATCCTCGCCGCGTTTGCGCAAAAGCACTCGATCGGATATCCGTTGCTCTCCGACAAGGGCAGCGAAACGATTCGTAAATTCGGCATTTTCAACTCCAACATGGCTCCTGACCTGAGAGCGCATGGAGTGCCACATCCGGTGGAGTACCTGGTGAGTGCCGATGGAACTGTGGTCAAGAAATACTTCGTGCCGAACTACCAGCATCGGGTGACCGGATCCGCGGTGGCGCTCCGCGAATTCGGAACGGTTGCAGCCGGCGCCCCAATGGTGACCGCTGGAGAGCGGAGCGTTGGCCGTTCGGATTGGGCTCCCCTCAGCGAAGGTGTTCGCCGGGCAGGAGGTCAGCTTCTTCGCCGACTTCGCGCTGCAGCCCAGATGGCACATTTACGGCAGCGCGGTACCGGAGGGTTATACAAAGACGTCTATCACTTTCGAGAGTTCAAACGTTGTGCGTCAGAAACTGGAGCTCCCCACAGCGGAAATGTTGGACATTCCTGCGCTGGGCGAAACTCTCCCAGTGTACAGCGGGTCGTTTAGAGGAATCGGCACGCTGCTCTTGAAATATCCTTTACCCGAGGGACCGCTACTGTTGCAGGGTCGTCTTGCGTGTCAGCAGTGCAGCGATACGGTTTGCGAGCCGCCCGAATCGATGTCTTTCGAGCTGGCGTTGACCTCGGAGCCCTTCATGATCTCGGAGCGGGATAAGAAGTTAATTGAGAAGCAGAGCCGCGACCGTTAGGCAGCCGGTCCCTAGAAGTGGAACCCGATCGTCGCGGTGATGGCCCGCGGCGAGACATAGTGGGTTCCGCTGAAGGTGGAAAGGAAGTTGTACAGCGCTTAGGTGTTCGTCAGGTTGACCACCGTCAAGCGGGCGCTCCACTTGTATTTGTCGGTGTGGAAGATGTTGTCGTCTCCGACGGCGATGTCGAAGAGATTGCGCGGGTGCGATGCGAGGCGGGTTGTGGTCGTCGTTCTCAGTGCCCGCGGCGGGAATGGATACCAGCGTTGAACCGTACAGGTTCGCCGGACAGAGACCGGTGGGGCTGATCGGCATGGTCGGCGTCGCGTGCACGGGCCCGCAGTAGAGCCCGCCTTCGAACTGCTGATCCGGCGTGAGGCCGGAAACATCCACGATGGAGTCGGTCCCGTTCGGGCCGTTGGCGCAATTTCCTCCGGCGCACGGCACCGGACCGGCCACCAGACCGCTGTCAAAGCGCCAGTTGAAGCTGATCCACGGGAGCTTCTTCGACGGCTGGTATTGCAGGTGCCCGGTTGCATTGTTAAGTTCGTCGTGATCGATGCGGAATACGCTGACTCCGCCTGGAGTAGCGCCAATCCCGGAGACCTGCGGGCCGAAGAAGCGCGCCGCCACGCTGGACGTCACCAGAAACGCCGTCAACCCATGGAAGTTCGGCATCGTGAGGCGGATTGCATATCCGGGAATTTTCGAGCTTGCCCACTCGATCGGATAGGTGATCGGCGTATTGCCGAGCACGCTGAAGTCGAACGCCTTGTGAGTGTACTTCCAGATGTATTCGCCATCGATAACCAGGTACTTGCCAAACGCCTGCGAGAGGCCCGCATGGAATTCATTGCGATGGCCTGGGCTGAGCGGCGTTGTCGTCACGCATGCGCCGCCCGCGACAAAGCTCTGGAACGCGACGATCACCGGGTCGAGGCATCCCAGGCTCGCCAGCACCAGGTTCTCGTTGAACGGGGTTTCCATGGTGCGGGCATAGGAGACCCGCAGAACCGTATTGGTTGGCTTGATGTTGTAAGCGATTCCCAGGCGCGGTTCCCCTTGCGCGGCCTGGGTGATGCCATTGTATTGGTCGACGCGCAGACCGAGATTGAAGGTCCAGTTGTGGACATTGATTGCGTCCTGAATGTAGAAGGCGAATTCCTTGATGTCGGCATGGCCATAATATTTGTAATCGGTGCTGGTGCTGTTCGGGCAGCCGTCGGAAGCAGGCAGCGGCGCGGTTCTGGTCAGGTCGTAACAGGCCAGAATCGGAATAAAGTTAGGATTCTGCTGCAGCGTTCCCGCGCAGCCGTTGGGGTTGGTCAGCAGTCGGGTCCGTGTCGGGGCTGCCGTCGGCATTCAGACAAGGGGCGTTTACCGTTGGATCGACCAGGCCGAAAGAATCCCTTTCCGTAAGAAAAGTTTGCTCATACTGGACGCCGATCTTGATGTTGTGAATGCCACTTACATAAGACACGCTGGCGCGGGCGCCGGCATTTGTGAGCCGGCGACTTTGACCCACGGTCGCGGACTGGAGATCGGGCGTGAAGATCGGCGAAGGGGTTGGCGCTCGGATAATAGTTATATTGATCCTGCCGCACAAAAGCCCCGAATGTGAACACGGTCTTGGGATTCAGGAGATGGGTCCAGACCGGCGCAATATTGAATGTTCTGATCTTCGAACGCTGATCCGCGGAGCCGACCGGCACGCCATTGGGACCCGAGGCCGCCGTTATCTACCAGCAGGCCGTTCCAGGCGGTCGCATTCTGGGCGTCGTAAGAATTGGGAGTCTGGAACCAGGAGCGGGTGAAGCCGAGAGTTGAGATTGATGGAGTCCTGGTCGCGAGAGCTTGAAATCCACCCGGTCGAATATGTTCTCCTCGTTGCCATGATCGTGGAAAACCTGGAACTCCGGACCATCCAGGAAACGGCCGGTGTCCAGACCGTTGGCGGAGATGAAGTTTCCCCATTTTTCTCGCCCATAGGAAAGATCGAAGCCGCTCGTTGGTGGTTCCGAACGTGCCATAAGAAGCCGTGATATCGCCGTGCGGCGTGGTGGCCCCCAGCCCCGAGCGGGTAGTCACCACGAGCACCAGACTGGTCTTTCCGCCATACTCGGCGGGCGGCGCGCCTTCGATCACTTCCATCGACTGCACGGCGTCGACCGGGAGCTGATTGGAGAAGACTTTGCTTTGCTGGTCCGTAATCGGCTGGCCGTCGATGGAGAAAGAGTTCGAGGCGTGATCGCCAAGTCCGTGGAAAAGGCCGTTGGAGTCGGCCGAAACCCCTGGAGAGGCGAGGGTCACCAGTGAGCTGAGCGACGAGGACTGGCTTTCCAGAGGCAGCTTGTCGAAAAGCTCCCGATCCACGTCCGTGTGAGTGGTTGTGTCGTTCTCCACCAGATCGGTTCCTGATGGTCACTGTCACGCTTGTCGTCGCGTTGCCGATCGTCATGGAGATCTTGGCTTCCACCGGCAGCGGAGAACGCACGTTGATATCCTGTTCGCCGCCCTGGAACCCCTTCGCCGAAGCACTCAGGTGGTAGTTGTTGTACGGAATGTTATCGAACTCGAAGTTTCCCTGGGCGTTGGTCTCGACGCTCTTGTCATAGCGGGAAACCGGGTTCTGGATTTCGACGGTCGCGCCCTTGATGGCGGCGCCGGAAGGATCCAGCACCGTTCCGCGGACCGTTCCGGACGTTGGATTGCGCATATGTCGCGACGGGCGACGCGAGGCACAGTACGAGAAAAACCAGAGAGATTGCGAGACGGCTCATTCTCATATTTTTCGATTGTGGGTCCTGGGTCCTAAAGCGCCAAGAACAATTCGATGCCCGGCCTGATCGCCAAGATCAACGACCTAATTTGCGCCATGAGCGGACGCCTCACCCGTTCAGGAGCTGGCGAATACTTCCGGCCTGCCTTTTGCTCGCGACAAACTCCTGATCGTTACTCAGGGTGATCAGCCACCTTTGGCTGCTGAGGGCGCTCATCTTGCGCACGTGATCGACATTCACCAAGGCGTTTCGATGAATTCTTCGAAAGCTGGTGTTTCTGAGGCGCTGGTCCAGGACCTTGAGCGTCTGGGTGGCAAGGTATTTCTTCTTTGCAGTGATGATCCAGACGATGTCCCCTCGGCCTGGAATGCGTAGATCTCGTCGGCGCTCAGGAGAAAATATTCCTCGCCGATTCTTCCCACGATTCTTCGGGCCTGAGGAATCGCCGGCTGGCTCAGGGATCTCCTGAAGCTGCGCCAGCCGCTCCGCAGCCTCCCTTCCAGTAAGCCGCTTGGCCCGCTCGACGGCCTCCGCCAAACGCTCGCCGGCCACGGGCTTGAGTAGGTAATCGATGGCGCCCGCCTCGAATGCCTGCAGGGCGTATTGTCATAAGCGGTGACCATGACGATCACCGGCATATGCGTCCCATGTATAAGATTTCGGACTACCTCGAGCCCGCCCATCACCGGCATTTGAAGATCCAACAGCACAAGATCGGGATGGTCCGCGGATATTTTCTCCAGCGCGACAGCGCCGTTGTCTGCCTCGCCGATGATCTCGACGTCGTCGAACGAACCGAGTTCCTCGCGCAAAACCTTTCGCGCGATCGGCTCGTCGTCCACTATGAGCGTTCTCAGCGGCATGTTTGAGCGGGAAGCTCAGATACTTTTAGCACGCCGGAGCGGAAGGTCGAACAAGTTTTCTATGAGCGGGCTTCCCCGAGAAGTAAATGATCTGAAGGCCCTGATGGGCGGACAAACGGCGTGTTACGGGATCGCGATCAGCAGACCTGCTGTAATGCCGAGCGACTGCTGATGCCCCCTCCCAAAATCGTAATCGTAGCCGGGTTCGAGGTACCAGCCGAATTTATGCTTCCCGGAGGGCCAGAACATGAAATCGAGCACGGCTTCAGCGGCAATCGAATTCGTGGTGATTCCGTATTGCCTGGTGTGAACCCATTCCGGGCCGACGCCGAACATGAACTCCGCTTTTTTCGAGAGGGTCCAGGGCTTCTTGAATAGGATGTCGGTATCCCATTCAGTGGAGTGACGAGTGAAAAGAGGCGTGACGCCCGCTTCAATTTCCAGCCAGTTCTCTATCGGCGTAATTTCAGCCGCAAGGTCGGCGCCGAAACTCGATCCACCGCCTTTCAGATTCCAGCTACCGGCGCCGCCCAGTTCGACGATGGCGATAGGTTCAGGATCGTTATCGGCCGGCTGCGCCAAGGCAGTCCCAGAACAAATAATCAGGCAGGCGATCCATACGGACTTTCTCCACTCCTCACCGCCGCGCATGGATTGAAGCGTAGCAAAAAATGGGAGAGAGAGAGCGGGCTGGCGCACCCGGCGAATTCTGGGTGCACAGATTGCTGGTGAGCTATTTTGACTTTTCTGTCACGGGAATAATTGCTGCACGTACATTCCACATGCCCAGCCTTGCTTTCCGCGCGATGGTCCGCTCGTCACTTTAAGCAGGACGTAGAAGATCGTAGCTTCTGGAGTGGGTCCGCACCTGGAAGTGGATCGCTGGATGATGCTGCAATAAGACTTTACTGGTACGGTGAATCCAGGCATCTTGAGCAGGTCGTAATGGGGATCGCCGTCTGCAACAAGCTTTCGCGCTTCAGGAGAATCGTAGGCTACATGAACGCCGGTTGATGCCGAGGGACCAGCGACGATTCTAGATTCCCAGCGCTTCTCGCTGAACAGAAGGCACCCCATCGAGGACAGCGAAAATGCAATCGTTGCGCAGAAGAGCGGGAATGTCCCCTTGCGCGTCATTCAGGCATCATATCAGCAGCCAGGAAACACTTAGCGCGCTGAATGCAGGCATTACCAGCTCAGCAGCTCGCGCACGCTGCTAGCCTGCCTCCGGCTTGCGATGAATTCCTGATCGTTGGCCAGCGTGATTAGCCATCGCTGGCTGCTCAGTGCGCTCATCTTGCGCACGTGATCGACGTTGACCAGTGCATTTCGATGGATGCGCCGGAAGCTGGTATTCTTCAGGCGCTCCTCGAGCACCTTCAAGGTCTGCGTGGCCAGGTATTTGCGTTTCGCGCCCACGATCCAAACCAGGTCGCCCTCGGCTTGAAAGGCATAAATCTCGTCGGCGCTCAGCAGGAAATACTCCTCGCCGATCTTGCCCACGATTCTCCTGCTGCGCGGGCCCGCCGCCGGATCCGCGATCTCCTGAAGCTGTGCGATCCGTTCGGTGGCCTGGCGCCCCGTCAGCCGTTTGGCGCGCTCGACGGCTTCCGACAACCGCTCTTGGCGGACCGGCTTGAGCAGATAATCGATCGCGCCCGCCTCGAAGGCTTCGAGAGCATGTTCGTCGTGGGCGGTCACCACCACGATCACGGGCAGCCGCTTCCCATGCTTCAGCCGCCGAACGACCTCGAGACCGCCCATGGCCGGCATCTGCAGGTCAAGAAGAACCAGATCGGGATGCTGGCGGCCAATCTTCTCCAGCGCCGCGGCGCCGTCGGATGCCTCTCCAATCACTTCCACGTCCGAGATCAACTCCAGCTCTTCGCGCAGAACCTTGCGGGCGATGGGCTCGTCGTCGACAATCAAGGTCTTCAGAGTCATGCCGGCAGCCCGGCTACAACCTTTACAGTATGTTTCAGCGGCAGTAGAAAACCAACCGTCGTGACGCCGTCGTCCACCTCGGCTAGAAAACTGGATTCTTCGCCGTAATGCAGTTCCAACCGGCGCCGGACGTTGGCTAAGCCGATGCCTCCATCGGCGCGGGCGGCCGTCAGAGCGCTGGAGTCGCATTCTCCGGAGTTGGATACCGTCACCGACAGCATGTCCGGCTGGGCGGTAATATCGAGACGCACGAACCCTCTGCCGGTGCGCGGCGCTACTCCGTGCTTCACGGCGTTCTCCACCAGCGGCTGCACCGAGAGCAAAGGAATCATGGCGCGGAGGGCTGCTTCATCGACGTTGATTTCGATGCGCAGCTTGGCGCCGAGCCGCAGTTGCTCGATCTCCAGATAGGCACGGACAATGCGCAATTCCTCTTCGATTTCGATCAACGTCCGGTCCGACCGCAACAGATATCGGAACACATCCGAGAGGTTCAGAACCAGCCGGCGGGCATCGGCATTGCGGCGGTCGATTGTTCCATAGAGAGTGTTCAGAGCGTTAAAGAAGAAATGCGGATTGATCTGCGCCTGCAGCGCCCTCAACTCCGCCTGCGATACCAGCCCTTGCATCTGAATGCCGCGTAGCTGCTCCACGTGCTCCACCACTGCAGCCCCCAGCCGCAGCAGCGCCGCCAAGTCCTCACTCAAATAGCGCCGGCCGCCGTCCCGGGGACCCAGCACCAGGTACCGGGCATCGCCGCGCGAAAAGCGCAGTGGAACCACGGCCTGCACCCACGCAGCTTGATCGCCGGGCCGCGGAGCGCGGTCGGACAACTCGAATCGCTGGGTCCGCACGAACCTGGCGATCACTTCGGAGGCGGGCGGCAGGTAAACGGATTCATCCGCCTTGGCTCCCAGCCCCTGAGTCGCGCGAACCAGTTTCAGAAGCTGTTCCAGCGCATCCTCGACATTCGATCGCAGGAAAACCACGCTCGTCAGCCAGCTTTGGATCCGATTGCGAACGTAAACGAACAACGTCAGCAGCAGGCAGCCGCCGGCAAATAGAAGGCCCGCATCGAAAGGATGCGTCCGCAGCCCGCCATAGTCCGCCGATTCTACGATCTTGATCGACGCCAGCACCGCCGCTGCGGCCAGCGAGGCGTTCACCACAAATCGCAGGAAAGCATCCAGCAAAAGAAAGCGATAGTTCTGAAGCAGCACGAACAACGCCAGGGGAATGCCGGCATGATGCAGCGCAATCTCCTTGGACCACACCTGATGTCCCTGTTCCGCTCCGAAGTGCGTGAACGAAATTGCGAACAGGAACAGCACCATCGCGCCCACTAATCGCGACGTCGCCGCGCGGTTCTTCCGCCGCAGCTCGAACAGCACCGAGATCGCGGTCAGCACGGCGAAACCGATGGTCACCAACAGCAAGGCGGCGAAATGCAGTGACGGCCGACCGGTCGCCAAGTCCGCAATGTGCAGGCTGATGGCACCGGCGCTAAGAACATAGCCTCCGATCCAGATCGCGCGCCAGGTGGGCCCGTGCTCGGACTCCAGGGAAATATGCAGCAGCACGGCCGGCAACAGGCTGAGCACCGAAAAACTGGCCGCGACAATGATGTCGGGCGCCATCCCGCCGCGTGGGCCCGTCCCCAGTGCGATCAGCGAACCGATATTCCATAGGAAGGCCAGGGCCGCGGCCACCACTGGAAGCTTGGCCCGCTCCTCACGCCCGCGCCGCCAATTCGCCAGGAAGAAGTACAGCAGCATCCCGAAGATTACCGCGCCGCCGCAGTGCCCGATGGTATTTACCAGGATCGGTTCGTGGATGCTGAGCCAGTCCGGCATGCTGGTCTAACGATAGCGGATTTGGGCCGGCAGCGGCCATTTGGCCGGGCTTTAAGGGTTGACCATATATGGTCGTTTGACTGTTTCGCGGTTGGATCGAATGCTACACAGCGAAACGCCGTCCAACCATATCCATATAAAAACGCGTCACTTGTTCGGCGATCACCGAAGCCCTTCGCACTGGTCGGCGATCTGCCACTTGTTCGGGCACTAGAGGCACGAAAAATGTTTTGCAAAGTGACTTGCCCGATCCTCCTATTGGCTTCGGCTGCCATGGCCCAGGAGCTGACGCTGCTGCCCGGCACGCTAGCCTCTTCCTACAGCAGCAGCGACGAACGCCAACCCATCACCAGCCAACAGCGGATCCGGTGGGCGGTGCGAAACTCCATCGCCCCGGGCGCGCTGTTCAGCGCCGGGTTCGGCACGCTGTTCGACGTCCCCAAGGCGTATGGGACGCATTGGACAGGATTTGGCGAACGCTATGGCATCCGGCTGAGCACACTCGCCGTCAGTAACACGATGGAAGCCGGGCTGGGCGCCATTTGGGGTGAGGACCCACGTTACACCCGCGACGCCGGAGCGCCTTTCAAGAATCGCATCGGGCACGCGATTAAGATGACTTACATGGCCGAGAACCGCGATGGAGGCCTGAGGCCCGCCTATGCCCGTTTCATGGCGCTCCCGGGCAGCAACTTCCTTTCCAACACCTGGCGAACCGATAGCGATGCTACCCTGAGCCACGCCTCCATCCGGACCGGATTCCGATTTCTCGGCCGCCTGGGCACCAACAGCTTCGCCGAGTTTTGGCCGGACGTCCGGCAGAAGCTGTTTCATCGAACCGGCGACAAACCTTAGGCGAAAAGTGCCGGGTGCGTGCGTTTCCTACCAGCAGAGCCGGTGAGCCGATAATCGTGCTCCCACCGGATCTAAATGAAGACACGAGTGTTGTGTTGAGAGCTCTGCGCTAGCCGAGGATGGAACCCGATCTGCAATAGGTTCCGCCGTTGGGAGCGCGGAAATGATTTGTAAAATGAGCTGCTCGATCCTCTTATTGGCTTCGGCCGCACTGGCACAGCCAAAACTTTTGCCCGGGACCATAGCGTCCACTGCCGTCCCTGATTCCGGCGACGAGGGGGCTGCATCATCCTCGTCATCATCTTCTTCATCCGCGTCGACGTCCTCCAGCAGCAGCGACGCGCAGGGGCCGATCACGGGCAAAGAGCGAATCCAATGGGTGGTCAAAAACTCGCTTGGTCCGGAAGGCATGGCAGGCGAGGTAGTTGGCGCTGGGTTGGGCACGCTAGTCAACAGCCCTAAGGTCTATGGAACGCACTGGGAGGGGTTTGGCGACCGTTTGGGCATGAGCGTTGCTGGAAACCTGACCAGCGACACCATGGAAGCGGGCCTCGGCGCCGCCTGGGGTGAGGATCCACGCTACCGCCGCGATCCAGGCGACTCATTTGGCCATCGGCTTGGACACGCCGCGAAAATGACTTTCATGGCCGAGAACCGCGATGGAGAAGCGATGCTCGCCTACGCCCGATTCATCGCGATTCCTGGTAGCAATTTCGTGTCGAACGCGTGGCGAGCTCCAGGCGACGACACCGTCAATCGCGCCACGATCCGTACCGGCCTTGGATTCCTCGACCGCTTCGGCAGCAACGTCTTCGACGAATTTTGGCCCGACGTTAAACAGAAGCTATTTCATCACGGGTCCGAGCAAGCGCATAATTAGCAGTACGTGACCAATCTCGAATTCACGCCGTTGGTGTTCTGCATCTCGGCGGTGGCGGGATGCCTGGGCGCGTTGACAGGTCTGGGCGGGGGAGTGGTGGTTACGCCCGCGCTCACGCTGCTGCTAGGCGTGGACATTCGATACGCGATTGGCGCCAGCCTGGTGTCGGTGATTGCTACCTCTTCTGGCGCGGCAGCGGCATTCGTGCGCGAAGGCTACTCGAACATCCGCATCGGAATGTTCCTCGAGATCGCCACCACGCTGGGCGCATTGCTGGGCGCGTTCCTTGCAACACGAGCGCCGACCTCGATTCTGTCGATCGTCTTCGGATTGGTCCTGTTGCACGCGGCGTGGCAATCCAGCCGAAGCCACACTGGTGAAAGAGCGAATCGAGAATCGGACCCCTTGGCGGCAGCGGCTGAAATTAAATGGCTCGTACCCATCTGCCGACGGTCCCTGCGAATACAAAGTCGAACACGTCAAGACCGGTTTCGGGCTGATGTTCGGCGCGGGAACGCTGTCGGGTCTGCTTGGCATCGGGTCGGGTGCGCTCAAGGTCATTGCGATGGATCAGGCCATGCATATACCGTTCAAGGTCTCCACCACAACCAGCAATTTCATGATCGGAGTAACCGCGGCAGCCAGCGCCGGCATATACCTGAGCCGCGGTTATATCGAACCGGGCCTTGCGATGCCGGTCATGCTGGGCGTGTTGACGGGATCCTTGATCGGCGCGAGACAGCTGATTGGCGCCAAGGTTCGCATACTGCGTTGGACTTTCGGCATCGTGGTGGCTGTGATGGCGGTGGAGATGATCGTTAGCGGCGTGAAGGCGAAGTTCTAATGAGCGATCGTCGCCTGGAACTCATCATCAGCGTGATATTGCGGACCGGCGTGATCTTCTCGGCCTTGGTCGTTTTGCTGGGAGGAGCGTGTTTTCTATCCGAGCACGGCCATGAGCAACCGGAGTATCGCGTCTTTCACCAGACTCCCGCCGCGTATCGGACAATTTCCGGAGTGATCCACGCAGCCAGCCCTGCGGACTGCGGCGCCGTGATCCAACTCGGGCTTCTGTTATTGATCCTCACGCCGGTCGCGCGTGTGGCGTTTTCGCTGGTTGGCTTTGGATTGGAGCGCGACGGAACCTACGCCGTGATTACGTCCATCGTACTTTTGATCTTGCTTTACGGCCTGCGTTAAAACAGCTTGCCGATCGATCGTTGCAGCTCGCGAAAGATCTGCTCCGGCGTTTTCGTCGCATCGATGATCACGAAATTGTAACGCTTGGCCATGCGGTCCAGCGCATGAATCACGCGCGACTGGTACTTGACGAAGCTGTCGTGCATGTCCGCGCCGAAACGCATATCCATGCCGCTCTCCCAATGGTCGAACGCGCCGCGTCCAAGCACCACGCGCGGCACCAAGTCGCGGACTTCGGCTCGCAGGTAATAAATGGCATGCGGAACCAGCGCGAAGCTGGCCACCCGTTCGATCCAAGCCCGGTCCTCGCCGCGGGCGATGGCGCGGGCCATCAGTGAAAAAATATAGCGGTCCGTCAGCACCACGAAGCCGGCTCTGAGCGCGGGGACGATTTCGTTCTCCAGGCGATCGGCGAAATCGGTGGCGTAGAACAGCGTCATCGTGATCGGCCCCAGCGTATTGCCTTCCTTGGCCTGCGAGATTCCCTTCCCGGCTAGGGCGCCGCGCGCGAGGCCGGTGTCCAACACCGCGTGCCCCTGATGTTCCAGCCAGGTGCGCAAGCGCGCCACTTGCGTCGAACGGCCCACCGAATCAGGGCCTTCGATCACGATCAGCTTGCCTTGCAGCTCGCCGCGATCGACGCCCGCCAGCGATTCGCTATAGAATTCGAGAGGCTGCTTGAGCAGCATCCAAATCTCCTCGCCCAGCGCGCAGCACGCCGTTGCGCAGGCTGTCGCCCAACTCCTGCATCACGATGTCGCGCATTCGCTGTTGCTGCTCTTCGATGGATCCGGTGGCGTCAATCACGTGAAAGCCCACCTCCTGGATCATGGCTTCATATTCGTCCAGGATGCGTCCTTGAAAGATCCGGAAGCTCTCTTCCACATTGCGGCTGAGTCCCATGTCCATGCCCGCTTCATAAAATTTGATAGCGTTCCGGCCGCCCAAAATGCGCCCGATCGCCACTTCCAGCGGCACTCGAAAGTAGAACGCGAGATTCGGCCGCAGCGCGAAACGGTAGAGATTCCGCACCCAGCGCCGGCTTACGCCCCGGACCACATCGCGCGCGAAGGCGGTATAGGCGTAGCGGTCCGCGCAAACCACGGCGCCGGCCTTGACCAGCGGAACGATGTAGCGCTCCAGGCGGTCCGCGAAATCGGTGGCGTGGATCAGGCTGAACGTCACCGGCGTGAACATGTTTTTCTTCTTGCCGCGCTTGGTCGTCTCGCGCACCAGCGGCGAAGAATTCCATTCGCTGAATGCCACCGCCAGGCACTGCGAGCGCAGCCACTGGCTCAACAGAGAAAGCTGCGTGGATTTTCCAGACCCGTCAATGCCCTCCACCACGATCAGCTTGCCGCGATGACGATTCGGAACGAGCAGAGGCATATGGGGGAGACGAAGGAACATTATAACGTTTTGATGAATTTTGGGAGCGGCAGCGCCAACGATACTATGGAGACATGCCGCGTTACGCCGCCATCGACATTGGCAGCAACTCCATCCGCATGCAGGCCGCCGAGACCGGAGACGGCATGGCCACCAAGATCCTGGCAGCCGAGCGGCAAGTAACGCGTCTGGGCGCCGGCGTGTTTCAGGACGGCCGCATCAAAGCCGACGCGCTTGAATTTGTCTGCGCGAATCTCGCGCGCATGGCGCAGATCTATCAAAAGCTGGATGTCATCGGCGTGCGCGCGGTGGCCACTAGCGCCGTGCGGGACGCGAGCAATCAACAGGAGTTTCTGGAGCGCGCGTCCAAAGCCTTGGGTGCGCCCATCGAAATTATCTCCGGACAGGAAGAAGCCCGGCTCATCCACTTGGGCGTGCAAGCTCGCTGGCCACAATCCGGCAAACGGGTGTTGATGATCGACGTCGGCGGCGGCAGCGCGGAAGTGATTCTGTCCGATCACGGAGTTTTGTCGGAGGCGTTCTCAAAACCCCTGGGCGCGGTTCGTTTAACGGAGGTTTTCCTGCGCACCGATCCGCCGGCGCCTATCGACCTGCATCGTTTGAATGAATACATCGAGGAGAAGCTCTCCGGACCATTGAACAAAATCGGGCCCGGTCCGTTCGATCGCGCCATCGCAACTTCGGCCACCGCGGCGGCCATTGTTTGCGCGGTGAACCGGGTGGGCCGGTCGCGTCGCGATGAGGCGGATCGTTTGAAAGCCTCGGCCGCGCAGATCCGCAGATTCTACCGCGATGTCTCAGCGCTCGATTTGAACGGCCGCAAAAAGATTCAAGGCATCGGCCCCAACCGCGCGGAACTGATTGTGGCGGGCGCGGCCGTTTTCCGCCGCATGCTCGAGCTGTTCCAGCAGCCGGCGCTGCACTATTCGGCGGCCGGCGTGCGCGACGGAATCATCGCGGATCTCGCTTCGCGGGGCGTGGGACGCGAGCTGAGCATGCTCAACCGGGACCAGCGCCGCTCGGTGGAACAGATGGCGCGCCGCTACGGAGTGCAGCTTCCGCATGCGCGCAAAGTAGCGGATCTGGCGCACCGGCTATTTCAGTCGCTGCAGCCGCTGCACAGGCTTCCCCCGGCGCTGGGCAAATTGCTGGAAGCCGCGGCCTACCTGCACGATATCGGGCATTTCGTCAGCGATACCAGCCATCACAAGCATTCCTACTATTTGGTCCTGCATTCCGATTTGCCGGGCTTTACCGACAATGAGCGGCAAATGATCGCCTTGCTCTGCCGCTATCATAGAAAGTCTATGCCCACCCCCAGGCATTCCCCGTTTCAAACCATTGATCCCGATTCGCGGCGCGCCGTCACCCTGCTGGTTCCGCTGCTACGCATCGCCGATAGTCTGGACCGCAGCCACGAGCAGCGCGTGGGCGATCTGCAAGTGCAGTTTCGCAACGGATCCGTCACGCTCGCGCTGGATTCCAAGCCCGATCCGGACCTGGAAATCTGGGCCGCGGAACGCGTGGCTGATGCCTTCCGCGAAACCTATCAAGTCCAGCTCCAGCTGACGCGGGTGCGGCCGTGACCAGCAAAACCAGCATTCATGACTATGCCGTGGAGCAGATGAACCGTTTGCTCACCACCCTGGCCTATCAAGTCCACCGCGCGGCCAAGAAGCCGGGACCGGATGAGGTTCACGATTTGCGCGTCAGCGTGCGGCGCTTCTCGCAGGGGCTGGAATTGTTCGCGGATTTCTTTCCCGAGTGGGAAGTCAAAAAGATTCGCAAAATGCTGAAGCGCGTGATGAGCGTCACGTCCGACATCCGGGACCGGGACATCGCCCTTGATTTCTTGAAGGAAGGCGGCCACACCGGGCACCAGTCGCGCGTGGAGAAAGAGCGCTCGGCATATCAGCGCCAATTCTCCGAATTGTTGCGCCGCTGGAGCGCGCGGGATTTCTCGACCAAGTGGCGGAACGGACTGTCGCTGCGCAGCGTATGAAATTGAAACCTGCACACAGCGTGGCCGCGAACGCACGGGAAGTGCTTCCCAAGATGGCGCGGAAATATTTTGAGGCCGGCCGCGATGCGGTCGGCGGGAAGCGCCCACCCGACGAGCTGCATGGATTTCGTCTGGAAACCAAGCGCTTCCGCTACACTCTGGAGTTGTTTCGGCCGGTGTATGGTCCGCAATTGGATCGTTACCTGAAGGCGCTGCACCATTTGCAGGGAGCGCTCGGGAAGGTGAGCGATTATCAGGCCATCCGGCGCGTGCTGGAAGGCGATCGGGCGCTCCAAGCGCACCTCCGCCATACGCTGAAGAGAAAGGTGAGGGATCTCAGGCACGAGTGGCGGGCCTTTGACTCGGCGGGCGAGCTCAAGCGCTGGCGAACCTACCTGGCCGGCCAGCATTCCAAGCCCAGAATCGCTCGCGTACGGCGCGCGCCCACCAAGAAAACCCCAGCCCGCAACGCGCGCTTAACCACTCCGACGCCGATGCTAGAATGGTGACGACACCCTCAGTGCATAATCGCGCTGAAGGCTCCTGCTGGGAGGTCGTCTAATGGTAAGACTGCAGACTCTGGATCTGCGTATCGGGGTTCGAGTCCCTGCCTCCCAGCCAATTGAAGTTGATATCCTACAGGAAGAAATATGAAGACTATGAGAACGCTCGCTCTATTTCCCATCGGGCTGGTGTCCGGAGTGCTGGTTTCCGGCATGTTGGCGCTGGCTCAGGACTCAGCCGAAATGGTAGATAAAGCGCCTCCCGCCGTCGAGGCAGCGTTGCGCGCGCGCATCGACCAGTACTATCACGCGTTCATGGCGGGAAAGTACAAGGAAGCCTACCTGCTAGTGGCCGACGATTCCGAGGATGCTTTCCTGGAAACAGACAAGCAACAGTACAAGTCCTGTGAGACACTCAAGATCCGCTATTCGGCGGACTTCACTAAAGCCGTAGCTGTCGAAAGCTGCAGGAGCGAATGGAAATGGCACGGCATAGTCACGCCGACCACGTTCCCGATCACCAGCAATTGGGAGGTTGTGGATGGACAGTGGTACTGGCATTACGTAAAAGCCACCCAGAGACAGTTCCCGTTTTCTCCTACCGGATTTGTCCCGGTGCCTTCAGGCGAGACGCCGGAGAAGAAGGATAGCGCAGGCCCAGCGATACCGCCCGATCTCAGGAGCGCCGCGCAGGGTATCCTGGCGAAGGTAGGTGTGGATAAGCAGACCGTGCATCTGCGCCCCTATGAAGCATCGCGGGACATGGTTCACGTCCGCAATGATATGCCCGGAGCAGTCACCCTCAAGTTGGACGACCTCAGCATGCCAGGGCTGAAGATCACGATTGGCAAGGCCCAATTGCAGGCCCATGAGGAAACCACCATCCTGTTTGAGTGGCGGCTGGACGACCCGGCGGTTCTATGCCCGGATTGCGCCAAGAAGACTACCGGTACTTCGACGGTTCAATTGCATATCGCGCCGACCGGCCAGGTTTTTCCCATCAACGTTGCGTTCGACCATTCCGTTCCACCTCAGGCGCCGCCCCAGAAGTAGCGCACCCTGGGCTGCAGGCTAGGAAAGGGGCAGGCCAGAAGCCTGCCCCAAGGGGAACCAATTACTGAATGGGAAGGAAGGTAGACTGGGCGTAGTAGGAGTGTCCCGCCGAGTCCACTACCCTAAGGCCAACCGGTTGGTATGACCCCGTTTTTGTTTTGGCGGGAACCTGGACCGTGACTACATAGACGCCGACCAGCCCCGGAGCGTAGTCCGCCGAGATCACCGGTACGCTACTCTTGTTCAACCCAACGATCAGCTTCGCAGGAACGGCCTGACCAGGAACGCCTGCGTCGCCGGTTGCGGTAGCCGGCGTGACTTCACCAAGACCGGTGACATACAGGCTGATGTTCTCACCTAATTGCGCCGGATTGGTGGGGCTCACATAACTTCCATCCGGCCGAACCGCTACGGCATAGCTCTTGCCGCCGTAAACCGAGGTGAAAACGCCTGGCGCATACGCCTTCACTGGAACCATTACGGTAGTGGAGCCACCGTTGGTAACACTGACGGTCAATGGTACGGCCGATCCCGGCGGGACCTCGAAGGGAACCTGCACGGTTACTTGATCGATCCCATCGACGCTTTGGACGTAGTATATGGGCGCGGGAGTGTTGGCAGTCCCGAACGTGACGGTGACGCCGCCCAGGGTAAGGGGAAGCGGGCCGACGATATTGTTGGCCGTCACCAATCCGGTGACGTTCGTCAGAAATCCCATGCCGCTAATGGTGGCGATTCCGCCCGGCGAGATGCCGGTGCCCTTATTAAAGCTCGCCCCGTTCACGATAGTGATTTTTTGCGGACCGGGATACAGCGCGGTTAGAGTGAAGGTCACGCTGAAGTTCGCCGACGTCGCGCTGACCGTGATCGTTCCGGGAGTGCCGCCCGCCGTTACGGTTGTCGAAGCCTGCCCGTTTGAACCGGTGACCACTGAGGAAGCGCTCAAGATGGCCGCTCCGGAGGTCACTTGGAAGTTCACTTGTGCTCCCTGGACGCCCTGGCCGCTCGCATTCACAACCGCGACAGTCAAAGGCACCGGGAAAGCAGTATCAAGTGCGATGGACTGCTGATCGCCGGACAGCTTTTGAATGCCGGCCGATGGAATATTCACCGTCAGGTTGAATACGGCGGAAACGCCGCCGACAGTCACTTTTACTTGAGCAACGCCGCCAATGTTGCCGAGAATGGCCTGGGCGTAAGCGTCCCCGTTGGCGTTGGTGGTAGCCGACGTATTGATAAGAGTCACCGCGCCGGCCGTGAGTACCTGCCAGGTCACCGGGGCTTGGACGACCGGGTTGCCTCCAACATCGGTGACAGCGACCGCCAGATCGATGGGCAGCGTCTGTCCCGGGGTGCCAACTTGATTATTGCCCTGGGTGATTTGCACGACGGCGGCTGTCCCCGCCGTGACGGTAAATGGAAACGAGAACTGCGAGGTCTTGGTGTAGCCGACGGAGTAAGTGAAGCTCCCCGTTCCAGTGTGGGGACCAAATGCGATATCGCAGTTACCTACCCCGTTTGCGTTGGTGAGAGCCACGCCTCCGCCGCTACAGGTCGCGGTGGGAGACGTGCTTGGATTCGGATCTCCCACATCGTTGAGAATCAGCGACACGTTCGGTATTGGTACGTTGCTTGAAGAGAGAACCTGAACGGAGATTCCGGTCGACAGCGTGGTTCCCGCGGCCCCCGTGAACGACTGGCCGGGATCAGGCGACACGAGGTAGACGTTGGCCCCCAGCAGCTCGGGCACCGTAGTGACGTAGAAGACCACCGAGTTGGTGATCGGAGTGGTTGCCGTAACCGTGGTTTGATCGAACCCATTGTTGGTGTTGGTGGGCAGGCTGGTGGTTTCGAAATTCACTTCGGCGGTTCCATTGGCATCGGTATTGACCGTTACCGTGGGGCCCCCGCCGCCATTCGCGAGGACGGACCCGTAGGCAGCCGGCACGGTGAAAGTAACCGCGATTTTGGGCAGCGGATTTCCGTTGGCGTCCGTGACCTGGACTTCCAAAGGCGATCCAAACGTGGGCCCGAGCTGCGTATTCGTGTTCGTACCCAAAATTTGCCCTTGTCCCTCCAGAATGCTTAGGGTGGGAGTATTGCCGCCTCCTGCCGCAGCACTCACGGCAACCTTGAAATTCACCGGCGCCAGGGAGCCCACGGTGGCAGTTACTGTTATCGTCCCGGTGCTGGCGGGGGCGGTCAAATAGGTAAGCGCATAACCGTTGGCTTGGGTGAGTACCGAGCTGGCGGACAGCGGAGCGCTGATCGAGCTGCTCTGAAATTGAACGGCCACGCCCGAGACGGGTTGGTTGTCCGAGTCCAGGACTTGAACCACCAGCGGTTCGCTACTGGCGCTGGGCGCAATGGTTTGAGTGCTTCCAAAAGCCAACAGCGAGGCGGCGCGCGTCCCTGCGGCGGGTAGCGACGGCGCTGCGAACGAGAGGGCTCCGGCGTTGATGGAATTTTCGAGCGGAAAATGACTAACGATGGTGGTCGTGGACGCATTGATCCGGTACACGTCGGTGGCGGTCAGCGCGAATAAGTTCTGGGCGGGAACTTCGTTGGAAGCCGCGAGCGCCAGAATTCCGAAGCTGGGAACCTGCAGGGGCGGCGCCAGGGTAATAGTATTAGCAATGCTGATTTGATAAACGTTCTCGCCCGAAAACCCGGTAATGGTGTCCATGCCGCTGGCCACCAGGCCGCTGAGGAGGGGCAAGCCTAAACTGGGCGTGCTGACGGCGTGGGTGGCAAGTGTGACGACGAAGAGAGTAGAACTGGCGAAGGAGGCTGAATTAACGGCCGCGGCATATTGCCCGTCCGCTGTAAAAACCAACCCGCCCGGGGTGCCGGTTACACTAATCGTGCCGCCCGCAGTGGCCTTCAATGTCCTGGGATCGAGCTCCAGGATTTGGTTCGGCAGGCTTACGTATACCAAGCCGTTCGGACCAACCGTAACCGCCGTGGCAACTGAAGAGAATGCCACGCTCGCCGAGGCGGAGTTTGTAGCCAGGTTGAAAGCAGTCAGCTGGCTGGATCCCGAGCTGGATTTGCCCAGCGCATAGACCGTAGTGGCATCCAAACTGGCGGCCACGCCAAAAGTGTTGAGACCCGTGCCCTGGCTAAGACCGCCAGCCACGATTTGGCTATTGGTAGTGGTATTGAGCAAGTACAAACTGCCCGCTGCCACGGCCAGCACCTTTCCGTCCGGAGTCATTACTGCCCCGGTAGGGGGGGTCGGAAGATTTGCCACCGTGACAGCCGCGCCGAACTGGGCGTTGATGGTCACGATGGTCTGCGCGGTGCCGTTCGCGATGACGTAGAATGTCGTTGCGTTTAAGTTCGGCAGAACCATGAACGCAGCATTTCCCGCCGTGAAGGCGGTGATTTGGGAGAGCGGAGTAGCATTAAACGCCTCCACCAACCCGCTGCCGGAGCCCACGCCGGGGAGCACAAATACGTCGTCTTGCGCCCGGAGCAATCCAGCTCCAAGAACAAGACCGAGGAGGGCGCAGAGCGCCGATACTCTCTTGAGCATGACTAAAGAACCTCTCTTGATTTTTTGGACGCGGGGGGGAAATGCAGTAATAGCGTACCACAATGCGCGCGCGTCGCAGTCTCTCTCGATCATTCTTATCGGAAAGACCGGCGGCCAATCTTAGCAAAACTTGCCAGCAAATAAAAGAGGGGGAGCCGAAGCTCCCCCTTTTGTTTCTAGCTAACTGACGATGGCTCTAGTGGCCCTCGTTCTCGCCACCGTTGCCGGTGCGGTTGAGGCCAGTTGGCAGCGTTGGGTTGACCGTGACAACCGGTACATCCAAGCTGATGGCCAGATAACCTTCCGCCAGTTTCTGCGCACCAACGTCGCTGATGAAGGCGAAGCCGTGGCAGTACTGGAAATTGGCTTGAGCGATGATGTATCCCTCAAAGCCAGGTGTTGACGGAACCGCGATGGCGGGCGAACCACCGCCCGGAACACCACCACCCGAACTCAGCGTGAAGACCAACTCCGCGCCAGCCGGAACAACGTCTTGCGTAGTGTACTGCGGCTCACCATTGAGACCGCCTCCGGGGGTACCGCCATAGTAGTTCAGAACGATGGTGCCGTTCTGACCAACAAGCGGCGGCAGGGCGCCAAATGCTGGGCTGGCGGTCGTATTAGCGATTGCGATGCCTGTGTCAAAACCTGCCTGGTTCGTAACGAACGGGAACAGGAGGTTGCAAGTGCAGGCACTAATGATCAACGCCGGCTGCGGGCCATACGGCTGGCAGAAGCGTGGAATCGGCCCTGCGGAGGCCGAAGGATTGGTGGACAGCGGCGCGAAGTTAATCGACGCCGAGCTCGTACCGGTGGCCGGCAATACGCTGCTCGTATTTTGGTAGGCGACCACAATCGAAACATTGAGCGATTCAACGACGTTCGGATCTGGATAGAAGATCTGATACGTTACCGACGCAGTATTTCCGGTAACAGTGATTGGCGTGAGCACTGAGGTGATGGCTGGCGGGTTGTAGTCATTCGCGCTAGTCGCAGTCACCAAGTACCCGGCGCCACCTGTCGGACCGGTCGGACCAAACAAGGGCACATAACTCGGAGCAAATAGGTTCACTCCGTTGCCGATGCCGGTCAAGGTGTAGGTGATCTCTGTCCCGGTATCCGCTTCTCCGATCGCGCGGCCGGACTGATCGAAGCCCGATACGCAATAAGTGAAGGTGATTCTTCCTGGCGCCGTACATCCAGCTATATAGCCGGATTCTGTGTTGTACGAAGTTCCGAGCACGTTTTGCCCGGCGCCCTCATCGTCCTGGAAGAAGACGGGCCCCTTAAAGGCGGCGGCAAAGCCCTCCGTTGCCGAGAGAGTTATAGACGCGCCTTCAGTACTAAACGATGGAAACACTCCTATTAGGTATGTGTTCACACTGTTGCACTGTTGGAGTCCGGTTGGACCGAAGCCATAGTTGACCGAGCCGAACAGACCCTTCTCCGCCAGCGCCACCGTTTGCAGCGGGTTATTGATGATGATGGTAGTCGACCCGCTGACGCCGATCAGCTCAGTGATCGTTTGCGGCAGAAGCGAGGTCGAGTTTCCGCTCAAGTTGCAAGCGTTCGCGCGGACATTCGTGATGCGGATGATGCGCGTGATGGTGGTCCCAGGAGCGTCGATCGGAACGCCCTGCCAGTTGATCTGGTAGGGGTTCGCGAAGTTCACGATACCCTGAAACATGTTGGGGTGTCCGGGCGACCCATTATACGTGCCGCCGGCTCCAAAGCCCCATCCCAGACTGACTACGTTCAGGCAGCCGCTTGTGCCGTCTGCGACGCAACCGAGTTGAGTGGTGGTAGCCCCGGGTACCGGCGTGGCGCCGCTCGGGAATACCGGTCCATTACCGCTCGGGAACGGCTCATCGATTGCGAGAATCGCTTCCGAATTCGGGCTGAAAGGACTAGCGCTCGTGAGGCGGCTGGTGACGTTAGTGTTCAAATTGATTTGCACGTTGGTCCCGGTATTTACTGTACTGGCGGGGCCAATGAGCGTGCCCGCGGGTGTAAACGATCCACCCGTGCAGTTCAGAATCAGGTCGCCAACCAACTCCGCGACACCCTCCTGCCTAACGATGTGTGGGTTGCCGGCGGTCGCGTTGCAAATAAAAGCGGTCCTTGCGCGTATGCAGAGCTACCCAAACCGAACAGCACGGCCGCTGAGGCAAACGCCATAAGCCATTTGCGAAAATCTACCATTTCCTTCTCCTTGTGAAAATCTGAATTGAATTGATGGAAGTTCTCTTTTTCAACCTGAGCCTCGAGTAAACGCTCGTCATGAAGATTTTGAATCTAACCCGATCAAACCCGGCGCCCATGGACGCCCGGCGGCCGCTGCTGCCTTGCTTGCTCGATCTTGCTTCATTGTCTCCATCTAGCTCAACTTGCTTTTTTAGACTTCTCGTATCTTTATCTTCTTTTGTGCTCGCGGGATTCATGCGTCAAAGAATGAATGCCGCCAAACCTGTTCGGACGCAGTCAATCATTCATAACACTACCTGCCGGAACAAGTCAAGCGTAAATTGTTGATCTGACAACTCGCTGGCCCCCAAAGCCGAAGTACACCAGCGGACCATTAAAACATAAGCTGCATTCCAAGTCAAAAATTTGCAGCCAACGGCAAAAGAGGCACTTCGAATGGCGAAGAAGCGGGGTTATTTGGGGAGATTTCAAGCCTGCACTGCGGCTAGTGCCCCCCCCGGCGCTCTATTTGTTTGTTGCACTTACTCGGTCCTGGCCAGGGGAGCCTTACTCTTTCACGTCTTTGCGGAGCAGCTTGATCTTATCCCTTAACTCATCGGTGGCGTCAATCATCTGATTGCTGTCGAAGATGACGTGCGGTGTCAGGAACATGATCAACTCCGTGCGCTCCTTGCCGTACGACCGGGCGCCGAACAACGCACCGAGAAATGGGATTCGATCCAACAGGGGGATTCCCGCCAGGGTCGTGGTGGTGCTCTCTTGGATCTGGCCGCCGATGGCGATGGTATCCCCGTCCTGCACGGTGACTTGAGTGCTTATCGACTTGGTCGCAAAAGAGGGGGATCCAATACTGCTGCCAGAGCTTGAGTTGGTGGTGGCCTCGGGATCGCTTATGTTCTGATTGATGATCATCGTCACGATTCCACTGGGCGTCACGCGGGCCACGATATTGAGCCCGATTCCGGTGCTGGTGTTGGAAATACCCTGGGTCGTCGCGCCTGTGATTCCACTGGCGGTTGAACTGGATAGCGTGGGAACCGTGGTCCCAACGCTGATGGACGCAGGAATACTGTCGGTGGCGATGACGGCGGGAGCGGAAAGGACCTTGGCGCGGCTCTCCGATTCCATTAATGTCACAGTGCCCAGAAGTTGGCGGCTCTTGCCCACCAGCATGGCGGCCGACAGACTGACTCCGCCGCTAGCGGAAAGCCCCGACATCAGAGAGCCCGCCGTGCTGGCAACCGACCCCGTGGCGTTCAGCGATTGCAACGCGGCGGTGATGTCGCTGGAGAACGAATAGGTCAAATCAATGGAATAGATCTTCGCTTCGATGAGAACCTGGCGCGGCGGAATATCCAGCTCCCGGATTAGTTCCTGGATGCTCTCGTACTCTTGCGCCGTGGCCTGAATGAGTAAGGTATTGTTCATCGGGTTGGCGATGACGCGCGGGCCTCGCAGCGCAGCTTGGGCAGCGTTCCCCAAATACTGGCCGGTAAGATCGCCGCCCGCCGCTGCTGCCGCCGGGTTCACAGCGCCGCCTGCCGCACCTCCAGCCCCGGGGTAGCCGCCATTGTAGGGACTGCCATAGCCCAGGCCGCCGGCGCCTCCATACGCGCCGCCTCCATACGCGCCGCCTCCGTAGGCCCCTCCACCGTACGCGCCTCCACCGTAGGCGCCCCCGCCATATGCGCCTCCACCATACCCGCCGCCACCGTACATTCCACCCGCGCCACCTCCATAGCCGATGCCGCCGCCACCGTAAACGCCGCCTCCACCAAAGACGCCGCCACCGCCGCCGCCCCCGCCCAATCCGTTCATCGAGCTGGATGCGCATGCACTCCATGATGGAAGATTGCGGACCGCCGTAGGCGCCGTAGCCGGAGAGCTGGCCGTACAGCGCCTGTATGGAGCAGGCCATGGTGCTGGCCTCGGCATAATGGACACGATAGACATAGTCCTTGATGCCGCCCGCGGCGGCTTTGATGGGAATGTCCAGCTTGTCAAGCCAGGTTTGCACTTCGGTGAAAGCGCCTGGATTCGGCGCCACCGCGATGATGGTGTTAATACGATCGATGGGAAGGAACTTGATGGGCGAATTCTTTTCCGAAAGCGCGATCGACTTGACGATGTTCTCCAGCTCCTTGGCAATATCGGAAGGCCGTCCATACTTCACCGGAAAGACATGCACGCGCTGGTTGGCGATCTGATCGCTGTCGAACATCGCCACCAGATCCATCATGCGGCGCATATTTCTGCGGCTGTCGAGAATCAGCATTAAATTGGCGGCCGCATAAGTATAGATGCGCGCGTTTTCCCCTATGAACGGATCCAGCACTTTCACCAGTTCATCGGCGGTCACGTATTTCAGAAAGACCAGATTGAGCATGGTCTGGTCGTCTTGCGGAATACTGCTCGGTTCGGTCTTGGTCTCCGGCGGCATGGGCAGATGCGAAATGTCGGACAGGGGCACGATGCGATAAAGGTCGCCCTGCTTCACCATGCCGAATCCGTTAATTCGCAAAATCGTTTCGAGCAGCGATCGCGTGTCGATGTCCTTGGTTTCGCCGTAGGTGTTGAGGATGACGCCGCCCTTCACGCGCGGATCCAGGATGTAGTTGATCTTGAGCTGGCGCGCCAGCAGATCGATCACTTCGGTGAGGGAAGCGTTGTTGAGCGACAGTCCGCCGTACACCGTTGGTGGGCGGGATGGCGCCGCCGCTGCTTGCGGCCGGCGTCGTGGCGCCTGGCTGCTGGGGGTTTGGCGCCGCCTGAGCCGGAGCTGGGCGGGGAGGGGAGGGCAGCGGAGAAAACCCCGGGAAAACAGGCCCCGGACTTCGTGGTACGGGTGGCGCCTGCTGCGCAAAAAGTTGCGCCCAGAGGAACGCCGCTACGCCGGCCGCGCGAAGCCCCGATCGAAAGCACACTATTTGTCCCCTTTAGTTTTGTCCGTTAGCTCGGGGCTGGACGTAGCGGAGCCGCTGATCAGCGCCTTCTCCTCGTCAGTTCAGTTCGGTCTTCTTGCGAACCCAGGTTCCCTTACCGAAGGGCGTATTCCTTTCGAAGCGGACGCTGTCACCCAGGTCCGTGACTACCATCGGCTCGCTCTTGGGGGGTTCCACCGGAGCCGGAGTGGCTGTTTCTTCCCATTTGGACAGGCCGAAAGGCGTCTGGCGATACATCCAGGTCTTGCCGCTCGGGTCTTGATAACGGAACAGGTACGGCTCAACTTCCACCGCGCCGGCGGGGATGGTGGGCGCTTGCGCTTGCGTTTTAGCCTTTTGATCAGGCGATGCCTTTTGTCCCGGCGACGCCTTGGCTGCTTCGACCGGCTTCTTGCTGGGGGCCTTGGACGGAGCAGCCGCTTTAGACGGTGCGGCGGCGCTTGCCGCTGCAGTTGTGTCAGTGGAGGTGCCGGGTTGGTTCTGCGCGATTCCCAGCGCGGCGGCGAACAAGGTGAGTGCTATGGTCTTCATGATTCCTCTTTTTTTATTTGCTCGGCTCCCAGCGGCATCCGTTTCCGAACGGTGTCGGGGTAACCACTTTCTTCATGCCATCCACGATGGTGCCGCTGGGCGTCGAGTCGCCGTCCTGGCAGCCCTTCAATCCACCGCCAACGTCAATACCCGGACCGGATTTTGAGCCCGGGGCAGGCGGCGGGGGGGCGGGGGCGGCGGCGGCGGCCTAGCCTTGCGCCCTCCGCCGGGTCTCGCCGAGGCTTCGGCAACCGGAGTCCGATCGATGAGCTCGTCGATGCGCTTTTTGAACTCCTTGCCTTGCCACTCCAGATCGACATAGCTGCTGTCGACGTCCACCAGCTTCCACTGCCCGATGGACTCGCCGGCGCGATAGCCCCGCTGCGGACCGTTGGCCTTCTCGCTGAGCACGATGGTGGCCGGAAAGTCACCCCATATCATGACGCCGTGGGCCACCGGAAACGGAGGCGGCGGCTCTTCGGGCTTCGGCTTGGGAGGATCGACAATCACTTCCGGATTGCGATCCTGCGAGAAGAGATTCTTGAGGGCGACCTCGGCGTAGGTGGCCGCGGTGAGTGGATCCATTTTGCCTAGCGCGGCAAACCAGGCACCTTCGACGGCGGCAGGCCGCCATGCAGCAAGGCCAGGGTGCGCGCGTGTGAATCCATCCACTCGCGGCGAACTTGCCAGCCCAGAAGTCCCACCAGGACCAGCAGCGCCAGATCCAGCAGCCGCAGTTTGCTCACGACACTTCCCTCACAATTGAGGCAGCCCCTTCTGCGCCGGTATCAGACGCCGGGCCACCAGGCCGGAGACGGTGAGGCGCACGGGCATGGTTTTTTGCTTGGGATGCGCGGCGCCAAAGCGGATCTCTTCCGTGGCAGTCAGCTCGGGTTGCGCTCCCAGCGCCGCCAGGAAATTAACCAGCTCATCGATGCGGCACGTCAAATTGATGGATACGCTCACCAGTCCGTAGGCGCTGCCATAAGAGCGCGGCCGGCCCAACTCAACCTGGCCCGTCTCGAGCGGCGGAGTCTGCTGCATTGCGACGCGCTTGATCACTTGCAGGAGCTGCGCTTGCGCTTGTTCGGCGGTGTCGCCGGTGATCAATCCCTTTTCGCGCTGGCTGAGCTCGAGCGATGCCTGACGGAGAACCGCCTGCTTGCCCGGAAGGGTAGCGGCTTGTTTGCGCAGCGTCTGGAGGCGCTTCTGGGCGCGATCGATATTGTCCACCGGAGCGATCTTGGCGGATTGTCCGCTGGAGGACGAAGAGGTATTGGAGAGCCAATAAATCAGCCCGCCCGCCAACAGAGCGACACCCAGGACGATAAGCGCGCGGCGATCGCGATCTCCCAGTGTCATGGCGCCACTCCTTTGCGGCTGGTCCGGATGCTGAAGGTTTCGCCGCCCGGGCTTTTCTGCAGAGGCAGCGAGAACGACGATGCCTGGAAGTGTCGCGAGCTATCCAGCAGCTTGATCAATGCCGCCGCCTGTTCGGTTTGACCGGCGATGTTGACCGAGGTTCGGGTAAGTTGCAGCGAATTGAGCCAGGCGGGCGGCGCCAGCAGATGAGTCATTTCGTTGAGCGTGTCCAAATCCTCGCGGGTGTGTTGCCGGAAAGTGTCGAGCGTTTGGGCCTGGTTGCGCGCGGTAATGGTTTGGCGTTCCGTCTCGGCCGCTTTTCGCGCCAGCGGATCGAGCGTGCGAATCTGCGCCTGCAGCAGCTCGAGATAGCGATGGTCGGAATAATTGGGGTACGCCAGCACCGCGACCGCCAGCAGCAGAACCGCGCTTCCCAGCACGGCAGTGGGAACATAGCGCAGCCGCGACGCGCTCATGCGTTGCTCGGGCGGAAGCAGATTCAGGCTCAACGGATGCAGCAGACTGGCGCTCGAGACCGCAGCCGCGTAGGACAGCGACGAGCGCGCGGCATCGTAATTCTCGGGCACCGCCACCGGCCGCGGAAGCTCCTCATGCAGTGCCCCGGCTTCGGTCTCCGGCGGCAGCCGAAGCTCGGCGACAGCCAGCGAGCGGACGCGATCGGCGGGCTGATCCAGACGAGCGGAAAACAGCGGGCGCGTAGGGCTCTCGCCATATACCTCAACCTCGTCCCCGTCCTGGCCCAGCGCCACCAGGCCAGCGGCGGGAGTATCGGTATAGAGGCGTAGCGCAGAGTAAATGGCGGGCGCGGAAAACGTGAACGACGCCACCTTCACCCCGGCCTGCGACAATAGCGCGGTGTAGCGCTCGAGAGAAGAACGCCGCGTAATGCCGATCAGGATGGACGAGGTCTTGCCGATGCGCGCTCCATCAAAAGCGGCTTCTTCTTCCGAGTAGGGATTCAGAGAATCGATCTCGAAGCGAATGGCGGAGGGCAAATCCTTGTCCGATACGCCCGGCAGCGCCACCTGGCGGACGGTAACTTCATCGCGCGGCAAAAGGATGGTGGCCGCGAGATGCCGGGCGCGGAGCTTCTGGAGAAATCTGGCGTAATTTTCGCCCCATTCGGCCGCCGGCTGTTCGCGAAAACGGGGGATGGTAAGCTCACCCAGCACTCGCGTGCCGGTGGGGCGCACGCGCACCACGGTGACGATCAGATCCTCGCGGCCCATCTCAATGCCGACGCCGGTCCCGAAGGCCAGCCACTTCCTGAAGCCCGGGGTGCTCATTGCAGGGGCACCGCGTTCTCATAGAAGCGCATGACGTGATAGGGAGGCTGTCCGGGTTTGAGCAGCTGCGATTCCGGATCCAGGAACATCACCATTTCAGAGACCGTGCGGCGCACATCGGAAAGCTCGCCATTGTAGAGCTTCAATCGGGCGGTGGCGCGTATGGTGACCGCCAGAGGGTAACCGATGGCCACATGCGCCATTCCCAAGCGGCCTAATCCCGGACCGCCGTGAAACGAGGCGAGCTGGCCCAGGTCGCGAATGGGGGCGGTCTTGCGCAGGGCGACGATCGCGCCGGCGACATCGGGCGCAATCCCGATGGCTTGCATCACCGCCGGCTCCGCCGTGTTGACATCGAAATTAGAAGTCGACGACCCGTAAACCGAGAGACAATCCCGGAGTCCGGCGTGCGCCACGAATTGGCCCTGCGGTGTGCGCGTGTAGCTGCCATAGAACAGGTCTGGGGTGACTCCGCGCACTAGCAATAATTCCTCAATCTCCTGAACAGACGCGTGCCGGGCTTGAAAAGACGGAGTCATGGACAAGTAAAACTGATCGAACCCGGTGAGCGATCCGCCTTGGCTCGGGCCGCGCCAATCCAGAATGCCGTTGAGCGTCAGTTCGGCCTGGCCAGGATCTTCACCCAGAGCCAGCAAGAGGCTGTACAGGTCTTTGGATTCGGCCTTGTTCACATCCAGCTTGGAGGTCTCTGGAATGATTTCGACGGTGACGACGCCGGTGGGAAAGTCGAAGGGTAGCACCCGCGTGGAGTCTGTGATCAGCGGGGTCCTGTTGGGGTTTAGAAAAAGGTTTGGCTTCTCCAGGTAAAGCAGCGTGCGATCGATGCCGCCGGCGGCGAGATAGTAAGCCTTCAGGCCGTCGGATTCGGTTGAGCTGCGCTCGGTTTCGCCGCGCACGGTATTGGCGATGGTGAGTGCGATGGCGGACAAGCCGGCGGCCAGCCACAACACGGCCAGCAAAGCCGCGCCTTGGTTGGTTTTGTGGACCCCGGGGTTGGTTTTGCGAACCCTGTTATCGGCCAATGCTGATCAGCTCCTCCTGGTAATTGGCGAGTGGCACACGGTTCACGCGAATGGGGACGGTCAAGGTGACGGGCTGCAAGCGGCCGGCGTCCGGCGCAATCGGCGCCAGATCGATACGGACCGCGTCGGGAAGCGTCGGCAAGATCCAGTGATCCACCCAAACGGGTTGCGGACGCGCCTGGCCATTGCGAAAGCTGAAGCGGCAATACGCCAGCTTGTCGGACATTACGAACGAGTTAGAGCCGATTTGAATGGGCACGAAGAGAGGACTTGGACGACCCGTGACAGGATCCGGGCCCGTCCCGAGGCACATCGAACCGGCGCCGCGCGAGCCGGTGTACCATTGCTCGTTCACCACCAGGCGGACACCTTCGTTCTCTTCGCCGGGGATCACCTGGAATTCAAGGATCATGGGCATACCGCGTGCGCCCTCATGCAGCGAATAAGTAGAGGCCAGCCGCATGGATTGAGATTCGCCCTGAAAGAAAGTCAAACGGTTGCTGCGCTGGCTGCGCTCGCCGCCGCCGGAGCAATCGGCGGTGACCGGAATAATCCCCGAAATTTCCTCATTGAGAATCCGTTCCACGCTCACTACCCGCCGGTTGCCCATGAGCCGGGAGTCGGTCTTGTTCATGGCATTGAGCGCGATGCGCATGCTGATTACCATGCCGATGGACAGCAGGCTCAGCAGCAGGATGACGACCAGCAACTCCATTAAGGTGACGCCCGCCACGGCCGGCCTCTTATCGCGCCTTGTTATGCTCATGGCAGACTGTTCGCCACCAACGGCGTGCCTTGCAACCCCACGGCTGCCATATCGGCCGGCGTCATCACGGACCGGCGGAAACCGTCCAGGCGGAACGAGCGGCGCTGGGCGCCATTCATCCACCAGATTTCCAGCTCCACGCGTTCGATAAACGGCATGCCGGGGGCGCGCGCTCCAGGCGGCATCTCGAAGGGGGTGAGGCGCGCGACCCAGCCGATCGGCAGGCCCTGCGTCACTTCCGGTCCCCATGTCCCTTGGAAGGCCACGCCTTTTTCGAGTCCAGTGGCGACCAGCAATTCATCCATCTTCTGGCGGCCGAGCAGAGCCGCGCGATCGTGATCGGTGAGCCGAGCGGCGTTGCGCAGAGAGCTGGAGATGGCCGACATCAGCCCCGCCACGGCGATGGCCATGACAACCGTAGCCACCATGACCTCGAGCAATGTGAAGCCGCGCTGTTTGCACTCAACTGCCTCCACTCTCACTCAACCGCCTCGACTGCGGGAACGCCCGTGATGGGGTCGACCCGCACTACGCGCTCAACGTTCCGGCGATTGATCAATTGCACGCCGAAGGGCGGAACGGTGCCGCCGGGGTAAAGGAAGAAGGCGCGCGTCGCATCGGGATTCTCCGGCAATTGCCGGAAGCACCTGGACGATGGAGACTCCTTCGGGCATCTGCAGCGTGCGGGAAAACCCCGGTTCGGTGGATTGCATTTCGATGGAGTTGTCGAGCTTCGAAATGATGATCTCGACCACCTGCTGGCGCCGCTCGGCGCGGCTGAGGCCCGCGTCAAGAAAGCTGACAACGCTGTTGGTGGCGGCTTTCAAGCGCATGGAGTCGATGCCGGAAGTGATGGCTGGATAAGCTGATGCCGGCCATGAGGGCAATCAGCCCGACCACCACCAGCATTTCGATGAGCGTGACACCGCGAGTGACTACCGCTCCCTCACGGTCACGGCTCAGCAACGTTTCCGAGCCGCGCGCGTGAACAAGCGGTCTCCGGGGTGCCACGGACTAATTTTTCCAACTGACGATGTCCGCATTGATCCCGTCTCCGCCGGGCGCTCCGTCAGCGCCGTAGCTGATGATGTCGGGCTCATCGCCGTGATCGCCTGGGAAGTGATAGACGTAGGGGTGGCCCCAGGGATCGTTCTCGATCTCCTTCTGCAGATACGGCCCTTGCCAGTTCTCGACGCTCTCGGGCTTATCGCGCAGCGCCTGTAAGCCTTGTTCGGTAGTGGGGAAGGTGCCTGTATCCAGCTTGTAGGACCCCAGGGCCGTCGAAGACGCATTGATCTGGGCGTGCGCCGAAGTGATCTTGGCGCGGTCTGCCTGGTGCATCATTTTCGGGAGCACCAGAGCCGCGAATAGCGCGATGATGGTGACCACCACCATCATTTCGATCAACGTCACACCGGCTTGCCGTTTCATTCTGTGATTCATCGCTCACCTCGCTCTTCTTACATCGCGCACAACTCGATTCTATTACATTGCCACATCATTCATGCCGACGATCGCCAGCAACATGCTCAGGATCAGAGTGCCGACTACGATCCCCATCACCAAAATCACGATGGGCTCAAACAGAGACGTAAACCGGCGAATGGACGAGCGCGTCTCGGCGTCGTAAATGTCGGCCATGCGCACGAACATCGAGTCCAGCCGGCCGGTCTCTTCGCCCACGCTCAACAAATGCGCGGCCAGGGGAGGGAACTGCCCGGCGCGCCGCAACGGAGCCGCGATGCCCTCGCCGCGTTTCACGCCCTGGGAGACGATTTCGAGCGATCCGGAGATGCGTCGGTTGTTCAACGTCGCCCCGGCGATGGAAATCGATTGCACCAGCGGAACGCTGTTGGAGACCAGAGTGGCCATGGCGCGCGCGAACCGCGCAGTTTCGGCCTTGCGCAGCGCGTCGCCGAGAACCGGGATTTTCAGGCGCAGCGTGTCCCACCACAGCCGGCCCCGCGTGGTGCGCACCCAGGTATACATGCCGATCACGAACAACACCGAGAGCGTGATTCCAAGCCAACCGTAGGATTGCAGAAACTTGCTTCCAACCAGCAGCATTTTGGTGGGCAGCGGCATTTCGATGCGCGATTCCTCGAAGACCGCGGCAAATCGCGGCACGACGAAATTCATCAGCACCAGAATGGACCCGATACCGACCATCGAGAGCAGCGCCGGATAGGCCATCGACGAAATGATGTAGCTGCGCAGATCGTCGCGCGTGCGCTCGAATTCCGACAGCCGCTCGAAGACTACCGCGAGCGATCCGCCGGCTTCGCCCGCGCGGACCATGTTGATGTACAGCTCCGAAAAATGAGCGGAGTGAGCGGACAGGCTGTCAGCCAGCGTGCGCCCGCCCTTCAGCGTGCGGAGAATGTTTTGCACCAGCGTACGGAACGACGCGCGCTCATTCAACTCGGCCGTGATGGACAGCGCGCGGTCCAGTGGAACGCCGGCGCTGAGCAGCGTGGAAAGCTCCTGGGTAAAGAACAGAACGTCGCGCTTGCGGCCGCCGGAGAACCCGGCAGCTTGATATCGAGAGGCTTTTTTCTCTTCCTTGCCGACATAGACGGGCGTGAGCCCCTGGCGGCGCAGCTCAAAGGCCACCAGGCGCTCGGACTCGGCATGAATCGCGCCGGTGCGAATCTGCCCGTCGGAAGCCACGGCTCTGAAGTGAAAGCTATTCATGCTTTATTTTCTTAAATCTGCGTTCATCCGTGTTCATCTGTGGCTTACTCTTAGAATTCTTGCGTGACACGCATCACCTCGTCAGCGGTCGTTACTCCGCTGGCTACCTTGGCCCAGCCGTCTTCGCGCAAATTGCGCATGCCGATGCGGCGAGCCGCGTTCGTGATGGCCACCGCGTCTTGATTTTTCATAATCAGCTGCCGGATGCCGTCATCCAGCTCCATCAGCTCGAAAATTCCCACGCGGCCGGTGTAGCCGGAACCGAAGCAGCGTTCGCAGCCGCGTCCCGTGATAACACTGCACCATGTCGCCGGACGGCGCGAAGCGCGTGCCCTCTTTCTCCTTGCAGTGCTCGCAGATCAGGCGGACCAGCCGCTGCGCCAGCACCGCCACCAGCGACGAAGTGATCAGGTAGTTCTCCACGCCCATGTCGGTCAGGCGCGAAATCGCGCTGGGGGCATCGTTAGTGTGCAGCGTCGAGAATACGAAGTGGCCGGTGAGCGACGAACGAATCGCGATATCGGCGGTCTCGCGGTCGCGAATCTCGCCCACCATGATGACGTCGGGATCCTGACGAACGATGTGCCGCAGCCCGGAAGCAAACGTCAGCCCGATCTGCGTGTTCACATGCAGCTGGTTGATTCCGTCCATCTGATATTCCACGGGATCTTCGATGGTGATGATCTTCTTGTCGCTCAGATTGATCTTCTTCAGCGCCGAATACAGCGTGGTGGATTTGCCGCTGCCGGTGGGGCCCGTCACCAGAAAAATGCCGTGCGGCAGCGACGTGTAGTAGGTCATGCGGTTGAGCATGTGGCCGTCGAACCCCAGCCGGCCGAGATCGTAGAAATCGCCCGCCGACCGGTCGAGCAGACGCATCACGACGCTTTCGCCGTACAACGTCGGCAGCGTGGAAACGCGCAGATCCACCTCGCGGCCCAGCGTCTTGATCTTGATGCGCCCGTCCTGCGGAAGGCGGCGCTCGGCGATATTGAGCTTGGCCATCAGCTTCACGCGCGAGATCATGGCGGCCTTCATTTCGCGCGGCGGCGGATCTTGATTGTAGAGCACGCCGTCTATGCGATAGCGGATGCGAAACTCCTTTTCGAACGGCTCCAGGTGAATGTCACTGGCGCGCTTTTCAACCGCCGAGGCGATGATCGCGTTCACCAGCCGGATCACCGGCGCCTCGCTCGCCATGTCGCGCAGGTGTTCGAGATCTTCCGACATCTCGCCGGCTGAGAATTCGAAATCGCCTTCCGTGCGCGCCGCCGCTTCGCCGTAATATTTGTCGATCGCATCCACGATCTCCTGCTCGGGCGCCAGCACGATGGCGATCTTCAGACCGGTGCAATGGCGCACCGCGGCGATGGTTTCCACGTCCAACGGATCCGCCATCGCAAGCGTGATGGTATGGTCGTCACGGCTCATCGGAAGGCAGCGGAATTGGCGCAGGAAGCGCGGAGAGAGCGTCTCGGTTTCCGGCGAGATCACCGGCGGTGCGTCGATTGTAACCAGCGGCACCTGCAACTGTTCGGCGAGCGCCGCCAGCACGTCGCGCATGGCGATGAAGCCCATGTCGACCAGGGTCTTGCCGAGTTTGTCGCCGCGCTCCTTTTGCAGTTCGAGCGCCCGCTCCAAATCCTCTTCAGTGATGAGCTTACGCTCGATCAGGATCTCGCCCAGCCGCATTGCTTAAAACTCTCGCATGCTTAGAACTCTTCGGACGCGATGCTCGGCATTGGCCCCTGTCAGCAGAGCCTTGCGCGGCGCGTGCATCACGACCTGAGCGGGCAATCCGTCGCGCTTTTCCCAGGTCCAGTAGAAAAGCGAAAGGCCGACGGCGACCTGCTCGTCGGAAGGAACCGCGTCCAGCGAGCGGGCCGAGTCCACCAGCATGGTGCGCATGGTGGTCCGCAGCGCTGCCATGCGCTGCACCTTCTTGTCGTGCGTCCGGCGTGACCTCATCCGGGCTGATGGTCGGATGGAACGGACTGATTCCAGCGGCGGGCGCCAGGTTCACTTCGCTCAGGAAGACCGCGCCATAGCCGCGAATGTAAGTGCCCTGCGGGACGCCCACCACCTCCGCCGGATCTTGCGGCCAGATGCCTTTCAGCTTGCCGTCCAGGCTGTGCTCCATGGCTTCGATCATGGTGCGGCTCACCTTCGGACTGTCAGCCATCGACCCGGCTGGCAGAGCGCTCAATAGAACGCCTGCGATCAGTAGCGTCCTCATTGGGCGGGCCCCACGTTACTTGCCACTTCGTATCGATGCTCTCTGTTTTTCGGTAGTATTCCGCGGCTTGCTGAACTGTCGCCAGATCGGCTTTGCGCTGGAGCTTCCGGCGGCGTTCAGCACCTTGGCCAACTCGGCGGTCTGCTTGACTTGGACCTCACTTACAGCCTTCGCCACAGCCGCGTCCACGCGCGCGCTCATCTGCGCTTCAACCTGCCGCTCGATCTGCGCTGTGTCCACCTGACTGCAGCCACCGAAGTCCCGGCTGCGGGAGCCATCGGCCGCGCGAATCCATGCACCAGAATCGCAGCCGCAAGCAGCGCCGCGGACGCAAAGCCCATCGCGGGACCCGAGCGCCACATGGTTTGCCACCAGCGCGGCTCAAACACGCGATCGGAGACAAACGCGATACGGCGCGGCGGCTCTTCGTCCTCGAGCGATGCCAGCGCGTCTGCGCGTGAAGTTCAGCCGGTCCAGCTCCTCGCGGCAGCTCTGGCAGCCGCGCACGTGATCTTCAACGAGCCCGCTCTTTCGCGTCGCGCAATTCGCCAACAACATATGCCTTCAAGTCAATTGAACAGCTCATTCCGCACCTCCCGACGTTGACTGGAGCCAACGTTTGTTTCAGAAGATCGAGCGCCGTGTACAGCCGGGACTTCACCGTCGAAACCGGGCACGCCAGAATCTCCGCCATCTCCTCGAACTTGAATCCCTGATAGACCTTCAGCAGCACGGCCTCGCGCTGATCGTCGGACAGCCGCTCCAGCGCGCTTCGCACCGCCAGCGTCGACTCGATGGGAAACATGCCCCCGCTCGATTCCGCCATCCTGGGCTCGACCGTCATTTCGCCTTCCGGATGCTTCTTGCGCAACAAGCGAATACGCCTCGTTATGCGCGATCCGAAACAGCCACGCGGGAAACTTCGCCGGGTCGTCCAGCTTCTTCAGATTCTGATAGGCCTTCAAAAACACATCCTGGCTGAGATCGAGCGCATCCTCGCGCTGCCGCACCAACCGCAGAAGATAATTAAAGACACGCTTCTCCCAGCGAGACACGAGTACGTTGTAGGCCTCCACGTGCCCCCGACGCGCCTTGGCGATCAGGTCGCGGTCCTCAACCTCCCGAAAAATCAAACTTCGGCTCCAATTCCAAAGACGCGCCCCAGGACGAAAAAGACGGAGCGGGCTGCCTCGCGGTCGCGGCTCTGCTACTTATTCCTGTATTTTCGCATCAATCCGCGCATGATCCGCTCGGTGGCGGTGCCAAACGGCTGGTCGGTGGTCAGGTAGGTCCAGGTGGCGCCGCGCTGGGAGGGGTCCATGGCCGGCCGCCTCGGCTTCCTCCAGCCGCGTTGCGATCTCGGGGTCCAGCTGCTCTTCCAGCTGCGTGAAACAGCGCATGGACCGACGTCAAATACTCGTGCAGCGGGTCGCGGCCGCCCCAGGAGAGCCACTGGACGCCCTCGCGCAGATCGGTGATGGTGGCCAGATAATCGGCCCACAGATCGTCGATGGTCGCGGAGCGAAACCAGCCGTTCGAAATCGGAGGAACACGGCATCTCGCCCGTCAGGATGGCTTGGCGGCGCTGCTGGATCTTCTGGCGCTGGCCCTCGATCACGCTTTCGTATTTCTGCAGAAAGCGCCGGATTTCCAGGTTCTGCCCTTCGGCGATTCGCTGAATGCTCTCGACGTCCTGCTCGACGCCTTTGGCCTCGCCGCCGTATTTCATCAGCAGATCGTCCTCCAGCGAAACAAAGAACTCGCGAGCTGCCGGGATCGCCCTGCCGGCCGGCGCGCCCGCGCAGTTGGTTGTCAATCCGGCGGCTCTCGTGCCGATTAGTCCCGATGACGTGCAACCCGCCGAGTTCGGCCACGCCCGGCGCCGAGCCGGATATCGGTGCCACGCCCGGCCATATTGGTGGAAATGGTGACCGCGCCCAATTCGCCGGCCCGCGCAATCATCGCCGGCCTCCAGTTCTTCATGCCGCGCGTTCAACACCTGATGCGGAATGCCCGTCAGCCGGGCGCTCAGCCGTTCGGATTCTTCGACGCTGCGCGTACCCACCAGAACGGGCCGGCCGATCGAGTGAATCTTGTGGATTTCGCCGATCACGGCTTGCTCCTTGTGCCGACTTCGTTCCGGCATAAGCCGATGTCCGGCAGATCAACGCGAATCATGGGCCGATTGGTGGGGATCACCTGCACTTCCAGGCCGTAGACCATCCGAAACTCGTCGGCCTGCGTGGCGGCGGTGCCGGTCATCCCGCAGACTTGTGGGTAGAGCGAGATCAGGTTTTGCAGCGTGATCGATCCGAGAATCCGGCCCTGCGTCTTGAGCGCCAAGCCTTCCTTCGCCTCGATGGCGGTGTGCAAACCAGCCGGCCAGCGGCGATTCTCCGCGATGCGGCCCTTAAACTCGTCCACCGATTCGATGGCGCCGTCCTTCACCAGGTAATCCACGTCGCGCCGCAACAGGGCGTGCGCGTGCAGCGAATCCTGGACGGCGGTGAGCAGCGCAAGATTCTCTTCGTCAAACAAATTGCCGCAGCCGAAGGAAGTTTCCACGGCGCGGATGCCGGCATCGGTGAGCGCGACGTTGCGGGCTATATTCGTCCAGCGTAAAGTGCCGGACATTGGCGAAAATGCCGCGTGAGCCGGTCCACTTGATTCGGCAAGCGCGCTCTTGTTCGCCGTCGCCGCCTGCGATCACCAGCGGAATGCGCGCTTCGTCGATCAGGATGGAATCGGCTTCGTCGATCACCGCGGCAGCGAATGGCCGATGCACTTGTTCGCGCGGGCGAAGCGCCAGGCCGTCGCGCAGCAGATCGAACCCGACCTCGTTGGCGGTGGCATAAGTAATGTCGCAAGCGTAGGCGCGGCGGCGATCTTCGGCGTTCCCATGCCTTGCTGGATGTGACCTACGGAAAGCCCGAGAAATTCGTAAATTCCGCCCATCCACTGGGCGTCGCGGCGCGCCAGATAATCGTTCACCGTCATCACGTGAACGCCCTGGCCTTCTTTGCGCGTACCAGGCGATCGGCGGGCACCGCCGCCAGCGTCTTGCCTTCGCCGGTCTGCATTTCTGACGATCTTGCCCGGGCGAGCGCCAGCGCGCCTTCCAGCTGAACGTCGAACATTTTGAGGCCGAGCACGCGTTCGGCGACCACGGCGCATCAGCGCGAACACATCCGGCAAGGTCCAGCGCGCGCCATGCGACGGCCTTCAGCTCGGCATCGCTCAATGCGCGCAACTGCCGCGCGGCGGCTGTTGATCAAAGGAACCAATGATTCGGACTCAGCCGAATCACGAAATAGATTTCGCAAGAATTGGCGCACGCTTTTTTTAAGCACGTCGCCTCCTTTCTTCTTCGAGCTGGGGCTAACGAAGAGAAGGAGGAGGACGCTGGTAGAGGGACGCCGCGAAAAGCCGGGCTTTGGCCCGCGGCTCATTGCTGGGTGGAGCGACGGAACGCTGGTAATGGACGACGCGATTCGCGTGAACCGGGATTTGTTGCTCGGAGCGCCCCTCGGCGATCCAGACGATCGCGGAACTGTCGCCACCCGTCCGCGTGCTGGCTACCGACACGGCGGCGCCGGCGGATAGCGCCATCAGCGCTGCCAGAAGCCAGGTGATCGCTCGCTTGTTCACTCGCTCTTCATTTACCGCTCCCTCACGTCACGGCTCAGATTCGCCGCTTTCTTCAACCATCGCGCGTCAGCGACCGGTGCTTCGGCGAGAATTGTCCCGCCGCGGCACGCAAGTACGGTCGAAACCCTCGGACCAATACGCCGCGTATCCGCGCTCGTGAATTTCGGCCAGCACCTGGCTGTAGTGCAGCAGAACGCTTGCACCCAGGGTCTGTCCCGATCGCCATGCCGCGCGATTGGTGGCGCGCGCCAGCCGCAATAGCGTGACGGGAACGCTCGCGAGCGCCGAAACCGCCATCATCGACGACAACTCGAACACGCCGCGATGCTGCGCGGCGGCCTCCGCCTTCAGCTCTTCCCAATGCTCGACGCAGGAACCCGGCCGAAGGCAAATTGCGTGGCGGAATTTTCGCTACTGCCGTGCGAAACGTAACCCACTCCCGGCGCAAACCCGCCACATCGAGAGGCGGAGCATTGCACAGATCGGCGACTTGGCTGGCGGTCTGCTCCAGTCCCTCCAGGAGCTGATCGACGTTTTCGAATTTGGCGTCGCCCTCGAGCATACCCTCCTGCTTTATCGCCTCCGCGATTTCTTGAACGATGTGACGGCCGGCGCCGGAGACGTCGGCAAGCGCGGCCATAATCCACACTGGCGAAGCTCGGAACGCCAGCAATCCAGCCAGTTCAATTCCATGTCCCGCCGTTCGCCGCGCCAGAAAATTGCTGGCGAGCTGGCCTCCCGACGGGTAAACGCCTTTCACTTCGCCCAACTGCTCGATCATGAAGCGCAGCGCGATGTCCACCATCATCTGGTAGCTCTTGGTGCGGCGGACCGCGGCCGGCAGCGAAACGTCGCCGATCTCGCGAATCAAACCGCCGGCCAGAGCTGCCGCCGAGCGCACCACGCGTTCCGGCAAAGAGATGGCGTAGCGGACCAGTATCGTCCGCCTGATTTCTTGGGGCCCGATTTCTTGGCGCTGGACTTGGCAGGCTTCATCGCGTCACTATAATTGTGCCTGAAGCCATGGCCGACATCGTGATTCGCCCCAGCATGAAGTTCATCAAGATTGGACTACGTCTGCGCCTTGCTGGTGGTGGGCGCGGCGATGTTCATTCACTACCAGTATGTGGTGCCTCGGCATCCCGAATGGCAATTCCCATACCTTCCCGCTCGCCAGCCTGCTGATCTTGCTGTGGCCGATCAAGCGCCATCTGCAGGCGGCAGACGGTCAAACTGACCATCGCGGGAGACAAGCTGCGCTACGAAACCGGGCTCGGCTTCCAAGTCGACGCGCATCATTCAACTTCCCAAGGTACAGGACGTACGGGTGATCCAGTCCCTCACGCAACGGATGTTCGACGTCGGCGATGTGTCCATCGAAACCGCCGGCGAGAACAGCCGCCTGGTGGTCGAAAACCTCGACGCTCCGGGGCGGCTGGCGGAGCAACTCACCGACGCCGCGGCGCATCCGCCGGCCACCGGCCTTACATTAAATCTCTCGTAAGAATAGGCGTTTCAACGACTTCCCTGCCCGCCGTAACCCTTAAGCAGCTTGTTTTTTGATATGGTAATAGGAAGTGACTTGGAAAAGGCTTAGGGGGCAGGCAGGCCTTGGTCTCGCATTGCTTCTGGTTGCCGCGCTTCCAGTAATCGGCGCCTGGAAGTTGGCGGGTCCGTTCGGAGGAAGCGCAAGAGCAATCGCAATCGACCCGCGAAACGGCGCATACCTTGATCGCCGGCTCGCGCGATTCGCTGCTGTTCCGTTCTGACGACGCCGGCGCATCCTGGCGGCTATCTGCCGTTTCCACGCGGAACACCCGGCGTGTTTAATTCGGTGATGATTCACCCCACCGAATCCGGACATTTTTATGCGGGTCTGGATGCCGGAGATTCCGCCGACTCCGGCGTGTGGGAGAGCACGGACGGCGGCCAACACTGGCGCGTTTTGACCGGCACGCGCGGTTCGCGGATCGAATCGCTTGCCATTTCGCCTGCTAATTCGGAAGTAATTGCGGCCGGCACATCGAAAGGCGTTTTGCTGACGGTGGACGCTGGCGCGACGTGGAAGAGAATCTCGCGGGAAACCGATGTGGAGATGCAGGACATCACCGCTCTGGCCTTCGATCCCGTTGACACGCACACGCTTTACGCCGGAACGCCGCACTTGCCCTGGAAGACCACCGACAGCGGCGCAACATGGCGCTCAATTTCCACCGGACTGGTCGACGATTCGGACATATTCTCGATTCGCGTGGACCCCAACCATCCGCGCCTGGTCTTCGCCAGCGCCTGCAGCGGCATCTATCGCAGCGATAGCGGCGGCGAAGCCTGGGTGAAGATCCATGGCATCCCGGGGACCCATCGCCGGACCCACATTATTTCAGAAGATCCGCTCAAACCGGACACTATTTACGCCGGGCACCACGCTCGGACTCTTCAAATCGCCCGACGGCGGCAAGACCTGGCGGCATCTGAGTTCCGAGCAAGTGAACTGGATGGTGTTCGACCCCGGCGAGCCGCGCACGCTGTATCTGGCCACCGAATACGCGGGCGTTTTGAAAAGCACGGACTCGGGCGAAAACTTCCGGCCGGTGAATGCGGGCTTCGCCAACCATCGGCTGTCGCAGATTACTTCGGACGGCAAGCGGCTTTACGCGAGCAGCACCTATGAAGGACTGTACGGCGGCGTGTTTGTCAGCGACGACGGCGGCCTGGAATGGTCCTTGCGAGCCAACGAAGAAGCGCTGTTAGGTAGAAACCTTCACAGCCTGACAGCGTCTCCAGTAAGCACAGCTACTTTTTGGGGCGAGTGAGGATGGGATATTGAAATCTGCGGACGGCGGTAAGACCTGGTCGGCCTTGCCTCCACCCCGGCTTCCGCTCAGCAGCCGGCCTCTGCAAACTAAAAGTAAGGGACGCGCAGTGGCAGCCGTCGGCGGCCGTCTTCGCATCCACGCGCTTAGAGCTGTCCAGTTAGCCAAGCTGGTGCTGTTCGCTGGGACTGACGCGGGTTTATTCCGCAGCTCGAACCTGGGGACCACCTGGGAACAAGTGAAGGCCGCCGGCTTGACCGGAATCCCGGTGCTGGCAGTGGACGCTCCTTCAAACGGCGCGCGTCGCGTTTAGCCGCCCGAACCAACTCGGGCCTGTTTATTTCCGTTGACGAGGGGCGCACCTGGCAGCCCGCCATGCTCCCCGACAGCAGCTATTATCTCTACGATCTGGCCCTGCCAGCCAGCCGCGATGCCGCGATTCTGGCTGCAACTTCGCGCGGCCTGCTGCGTTCTACTGACGAAGGCGCGCATTGGGAACTGGTGACGGAAGGCATACCGGCGGCCACGGTGGATTCCGTGCGGTTCACTCCTGGGCCAGAGCCGTCGGCGGAAAAGCTGGAAGCATTTTTGGTTCAGTACGGCACCGTCTACCGTACCGTGGATGGTGGCAAGTCGTGGCAGCCCTTTTCCAATGATGGGCTCCAGGACGCCGCCATTCGCAGTTTGTGGTTTGCACCCGATCTTCCCCGGCGGATGTTTGCACTTACTACCGCACGGGGCGCATTGGTTTTCGATCTGCCTCAGGCCGAACGTGGCCAAGCAGGGGGATCACGCTGTTATATCAAGCAGTAATTGAAAATCAGAGGAAAGGTGAAAAACATGCGAGCAGTATGGAGGTATCCGGTCCTGGCGCTGGTTGCACTGGGCGTCTTAGGGATTCCGAATCCCGCGCGCGCGCAAAGCGCTCCGGCAAATCTGCAGCACCGTCAGACGAATACAACAACTTCTTTGAATTAAACTTCTACGCGGGTTGGTCCGACTACGAAGAAGCTCCCGGCTGGCCTGGGCGACAAGATTCTCAGCGCCCCCGTTCTGGGCGGCAGAGTCACCGAAAATTTCTGGAATTACGTGGGTATTGAGGAAGACCTCAACGCCTATTCATGGAACAAATTTAAGTTCCTGTCAAATCCGCCTGACGGACCCATCTTCAGCCGCCGTTCCCCATCCATACTCTCCAGCCCGCTATAGATGTCGTATGGTACTTTACGCCGCGCAATCACAAGTTCCGGCCGTTCGTAGTGGCTGGCCCTGGCGCGTCGTTCGACCTATTGGGCAAGAACGCAAAAAGTTCCGCAATCTGGGCGGCGAAGCTGGGTTCGCGAACTTCAAGACCGATGAGCGCTTCCAAGGCAACTACGGCGGCGGAATCAAGTACCAGGCGAGCAAGTGGTTCGGCATCCGGATCGATTTCCGCGGCTATACCGGAATCGGTCCGCGCTTTGGTCTCAGCACGACCCCCAACGGCGGCAACGTTGCCTACATTCCTGGCGGCCAACTTCTGAACGGAATGCAGGCCACTGCCGGCATCTCGTTATATCTGGGACATCGCGGCGAGCTTCCGGCGCCACCGCCTCCCCCACCGCCGCCACCGCCTCCGCCGCGTACTCTGGGGTCGATCAATGCCGGATCCATCACGGCCAGCGCCACCACGGTTTGTCCGGGTGATCCGGTGAGCTTACGCTCGAACGCGTCCGACCCCGAAGGTCACACACTGACGTATCAATGGACGGTTGACGGCCGGGGCCAGGGCAGCGGCGCCCAGTATACCTTTACGCCGAGCGCCTCCGGCGATTTCCGGATCGGTTTGCATGTCGCCGACTCGACCGACGCTTCGCGGACCGGGGACGCCAGTCCTGTGTCGATCCACGCCAACGCCTACAGCGCGCCGTCGGTGAGCGGCGCTACCGCGAACCCGTCCACACTAGATCGGGGCCAAACCGCTGCGCTGCATGTTACCGCCTCAGGCTCCGCTTGCAGCGGCAGGTTGACCTATAGTTGGGCGGCAGCCGAAGGCACGGTTACTGGAAGCGCGCCTGATGCTCAATTCGACTCCAGCTCGGTGGCCTTCAATGAAGGCGACCGCAGCCGTCCGCAATCCAAGCAAGTGAGAATAACCGCTACGGTAACCGACAGCAAGGGCGGATCCGGCAGCGCGTCCACCAACGTCACGGTCAATTTCGCCGCCACTGTGCGGCACTTCGGCGACATCCTGTTCCCGAAGGACAGCTCGCGCGTCAACAACTGCGGCAAGCGCGTACTAATTGAGCAACTGTATCCGTTGCTCGCCGGCAACCCGAACTTCGATGTCGTCCTGGTGGGCCACATCGATTCCAGCGAAGCGCCCAGCGGCAAGTCGCGCCGGGGCCGCGATCTCGATAAGAATCGCGTGCTTCAGACCGCTGCGGTATTGAGCGGTGGCGGGGGCACCTGTAGTTCGCTCGATCCCTCCCGCATCAAGGGGAGCTGGATCGGTGCGACTCAGGAGACGCCGTCCGTGCCGACTTCCTGCGCCGTCTCGACCACTGCGCCAGCGGAGCGCAAGGGAGCGGCCATCGAAGACAGCGACGCTGCCAAGAATCGCCGGGTGGAAATCTGGCTGGTTCCCAAAGGCTTGTCGCTGCCGGCCGCGGCTCGCGATGCCAAGGAGCTGCCGGATGCCGACCTGAAGAAGATCGGCTGCCCCAAATAAGCGGCAGTTTCAAGAAGTAGAAGTTGTTTCAGCGCCGGGTGCTTAACCGCACTCGGCGCTTTTTATTTGGGCCAGATGGCTGCGATATCGACGGATGCTTCCGGAAAGCGGCCGGGCTTCAGTTGGCCTTCGCGCAGCAGCGAGGTGGTGGCCAGGCGCCCGTCCTGAAGAAGGAGCACTTCAACCGTTTGGGCCTCGGGCGAGACGACCCAAACTTCGGGAACGCCGAGGCTTTCGTAATCCTTCAATTTTTGGGCGCGCTCCGAACGCGTGTTGGCGGGGGAAAGAACTTCCACTACCAGTTCAGGCGGGGAGTGAATGTAGCCGTCGCGTTCGACGACGTTGGCCCTGATAAAAACTCCGATATCCGGAACTCGCGTGGTCAGCGGCTCCGTACGGATCACCAGCCCAAAAGTAGTAACCAGGACTCGAACGGTCCTGCGATCGAATGTTGACTTCAGCAAGTCGGCCAGATTTTTGACGGTGTAAGCGTGGGGAAGCTTATACGGCGGTATCTTTAGGATCACGCCATTGACGACCTCTTCCACGCCTTCCACCTCCGGAAGCGTAAGCCATTCCTCGTATGTAAGCATCGCCATAGCTACCCTTTTGCTTAGTGTACGATGAGCGATGAACTACTCCGAATCAGTCCAATATCTGTACTCGCTCGGCAACGAAGTCCTGACCGCCAAGCTGGGACTCGATCGGATTCGGGCGCTGCTCGAAGCTCTCGGCAATCCACAGCGCGCGTGCCGCTGGATTCATGTCGCCGGCACCAACGGGAAGGGTTCCACCAGCGCAATGATCGAGGCCGGACTGCGCGCCGCCGGGATTCGAACCGGCCTCTATATTTCCCCTCACTTGATTGAACCGACCGAGCGCATTCAAATTTCGGGCCATCCTGTCAGCCAGCAGCAGTTCGCCAACGCATTCGATCACGTGCACGCGATGGCTGAGCAGATGCTCGCTGCAGGGACGATCGACATGCATCCGACGTATTTCGAAACAGTGACCGCGATGGCGTTCGTGCTCTTCGCCGCTGAAAAGGTACACACCGTGGTCCTGGAGGTGGGGCTGGGCGGACGTCTGGACGCGACCAATGTCGTCACGCCGGAGCTGTGCGTGATCACACCGATCGATTTCGATCATCAGATATTTCTCGGCGACACGATCGAGCAGATTGCCGCCGAAAAAGCTGGCATTTTGAAGCCAGGAGTGCCGGCTGTCTTCGCGGAGCAGCGCCCCGAAGCCGAAGCCGTGTTGCGAGCGCATGCGCAAGGGCCCTACACGCTCTCGCACGACTGGGCCATCACCGATCTTGCGATGGACGCGCGCGGCAGCCATTTTTGTATGCGCGGACTGCGGATCGAGTGCCCGCTCGCCGGTGAGCATCAAGTGGAAAACGCTCGCGTGGCTGCGATCGCGCTTACAGAACTCGGCGTCTTGCCCGCGGGAATCGCGGCGACGCGCTGGCCAGGCCGGATGGAACATGTTTCTGAACGACCGGAGATCGTGATCGATGGCGCTCACAATCCGGCGGGAGTTCGTGCGCTGGTCAATTACATTCAGCGCTTCTATTCTGGGTCGCGCCGCATCTGGATTGTGTATGGCGCGCTCAGGGACAAAGCCGTTGCCGAGATGGCGTCCCTGCTGTTTCCCCTGGCCGATCGCTTGATCCTGACGGCGCCGGCGAACACGCGGGCCATGCCGCCGGAAGACATCCCGGCTCCGGGCGCTCTGATTACGCACTCCATCGCCGAGGCCATCGGGCTTCTTGCCGGCGCTGGCCCGGACGACGTCATTTTCATCACAGGCTCGCTGTACCTGGTCGGCGAGGCTCGGGCTCTCCTCGTAAAATAGGACCTCGTAGAATGAGATCAGTGTCTTTTCTCCGGGCGTACCTGATCACGGCTCCGCTCATTATCCTCGCCACTATCGGCTTCGGTCTGGTGAGCCTCGCGATCTCGCTGTTCGAATCGAGCGGGCGCAAGCAGATCGCGGTAGCGCGCGTGTGGGCGCGGTTTTTGCTCTGGGGGAGCGGCGTGAAGGTGAAAATGGAAGGCTTGGAGAAAATCGCGCCTGGCGGAAGCTACGTCTTCGTCTCGAATCACCTGAGCTACATGGACACGCCAGTGGTTCTCGCAAACATTCCAGTGCAGTTCCGTTTTCTCGCCAAAAGCGGCCTGTTCCAGATTCCCTTACTCGGGACGCACTTGGCGCAGGCTGGCCACATCCCGGTTCCGCGGGACGACGCCAGAGCCGCTGTGAAGACCATGACCACGGCCGCGCAGGCCATCCGCGAACGCGGAATTTCCTTGCTGGTCTTTCCCGAGGGCGGGCGCTCGCATACCGGCGACCTCGCGGCCTTCAAGGAAGGGGCGGCTTACATTGCGATCCGCGCGGGAGTTGCGCTGGTTCCGGTGGCGTTGAAAGGCACCCGCGAAATTTTGCCGTTCGGGTCCGCGCAAGTGCGCAGCGGATGGGTGACCATGCGCATCGGCGAGCCGATCCCCACGGGCCAGGCGCATTTGCGGGACCGCATGCGCGTAACCGCGGAGTTGCGCGAACGTATCGTCAGCTTGCTCGAGGATCAGCCAATTCACGCCTGACTATTTCGCGGGCTCTTGTTGTTTGATCCAAGCCACCGCGGCGTCCAGCGCAGGGTCTTTGCCGGCCAGCAGCGCCTCGCGCGTGATGGGCGTTTCCACATCGGGCGTAACGCCCAGACCCTCCAGCGGCTGGCCGCCCTCGGAAATATAGTTCGCGATGGCGTACTGAAATCCGTCGCCATCGGGTAGCTTTTCGAATATCGATGGGAGGGCCGCGCCGGCAGTATGAGTTCCAAAAATGCGTGCCCGCCGCAGGTCCTTCAACCCCTCCGCCATGATCTCCGATGTGGACGCCGACGCGCCATCCACCAGGATCGCCAGCGGCCCAGAGAACGTGGTGAGCCTGGGATTGACGACGAACTTGAGCGCGTTATCGCGCGTGTACAGCGTGCCGAGCTTTTGATCCGGCTGCGCGATGAACCAGCCCGCCATACCCATGGCCATGATTCCGATACCGCCCGGATTCCCACGCAGATCCACGATGAAGCCGTCGCAGGTGTGACAGGACGCGACAGCGTCGCCGAACGAGGTCATAAGCCGCGCGGGATCGAGGAAAGCGTTAAAGGCCACGTAGCCAATGCCGCGTCCGATTTTGCCGCTTCCAATTTGAGATGACGTGAACCAAACATGCATCGGAGTCAGATAGCCGAACTGCACCACCTCGCCCTTCGGGTTTGCTCGCGCCAGCGCCTTGCTCACATGCTGGCCGGCGCCGTCAAGAAACTCGACAGCGATCGATTCGTTAGAGCCGCTATCCAGACGCGCCAGGATTGTCCGGCGCAGCATGAGATCGCGCAACGTGGAGCCGGCATAGGTTTCGTTCAGCTGGGTGACCACGGGGGCCAGATCCGCGCCGGCGATCTTCAGAATCTCCCAGCCCGCGTGGACGCCTTGCGCCGCGGCCGAAGAGTCGGGCTCCACGGATGTGACCAAGACCTGGGCGCCGATAACCCGGACATCGATTCCCGCGCTCACGTCGCCCGAGTGCGATGCGTCCACATTCGGATACAAATCGGCGGGAACGATGCCGAAATGCGTCTGGTGCAGGCGTGCGAGCATCTGGCTCATCACCGCGCGCACTGCGTCCATGCTGTCGGCAGCTTCAATCTTCGGCTTGAACTCGTCGTGAATCGCCTGCCAATCCAGACCGCCGGGCTTGGCCTCCCAGTGCTTGTCGCGGATCGCCGTCCACACATATTCGAAGGATTGGAGGCTCAGCTGGCGCTGCTGGGGCGTGAGCGCGGCGCAGATCGAATCGGCGGTTAGGACGGCGAGCGCGAGGGCCGCGACCGCGCGGATCATTGTTTGAAACAACTCATTGTTTCTCTAAAACTTTGGCGCCCAGCATGCCACCGATGATGGGAAGAGCGGTAAACACGACGAAGAACAACATCAAATAGAACACCACCACTCCGGCAATCATGCCTGGGCTGCTCAAATACTGCTGGATGACGTCCGCGCGAGCATCATTGGCGGGAAACTGGCTGCGGAATTGTTTTACCAGCCCGCCCTGGCTGGAGAGCGCTACCATCGCGACCGTGAAAAGCACGGTGACCAGCGTGAACGAGAAAATGCCGGTGATCCATCCCATGCGCACGCCGGCGCGGATGGTCAGCGTCTGACCGGTGCGGCGGCTGTAAAGCAGAACCGCCAAAAATCCGGCGGCTAGAAAAGCAAGTGGCAGGCGCACGAACGGCGGGGGAATGGGAAACAGGGAGATCAGCACCGCGCCCATGGCCGCGATGAATCCGATGCGCACCGCCAGCCCGTTGTGAAAACCGATGTCGGCCGGGAAACGAATGGCTTGCTGCTCCGGGAGCGCCGGCGATTGCGGAGGCAGCTCGGGCTCAGCCTCCTCCACCACGGGCATATAGTCGTACTGCGGCTTCCCGCACTTGTGGCAGAAGCGCGCATCCGGCGGTAATTGCGCCCCACACGTACAAAAATCAGGCACGGTTTAAGTTTGACACACACGCCGCGGCTTCACTGAGTTCGTTCCCGGCCGTTGGAGGTGCGATCGCGAATGATTTTCAAGATCGCTGCTTCCACTTCGTCGATGCTCAGGCCGGTGGTATCGACGTAAACGGCGTCGGGGGCTTGGACCAGCGGCGACTCGGCGCGTCCGCGGTCACGCTGATCGCGCTCCCGAATCTGCTGCTCCACGATCTCGGCCGGCAGCGAAACTTCAGTCGCCCGGCGCGTGGCGCGCTCCTCGTGAACAGCATCCAGAAAAATCTTGACGGTCGCTTCGGGAAACACCACGGTGCCGATGTCGCGGCCTTCCATCACGATGGACACCTGGTCGCCAATCTCGCGCTGCTTCTTCACCAGTGCGCGCCGCACTGCGGGCACCAGCGACACCTCGGACGCAGCCTGGCTGACTTCGGGCGTCCGAATGGCGCTGGTAACATCCTCATCGTTCAGGAACACGGCGCTGCCGCCCGGCGCGAACTCGATGTGAGCCGCGGTCGCGAGCTGCTCCAACCGGTGCATATCGGAAAGAGCGACGTTCGCGCGCAGTGCCCACAAAGCCACGGCGCGGTACATGGCGCCTGAGTCGACGTACACGTACCCCAGTTTGGCCGCGATGCGGCGGGCCAGCGTGCTTTTGCCGGCGCCGGCGGGTCCATCGATGGCAATCGTGATTCGTTTGGTCAAATTATCATGAAAGCACATGCATGAGGATGTTTTCCGCGCGCTCGAAAACGGCGCGACGGTAATTACGGCCAGCCGCCGCCTGGCGCGCGTGCTGACGCGGGAGTTTCACGGCATCCAAACGGCCCGTGGACACGCGGTTTGGAACCGCCCGGATATTCTGCCGCTGGGGGCTTTTCTGGAGCGTGGATGGCGCGAATGGCTGTGGCGCGCCGCCGATGGCGATGCCCCTTTACTGCTGAACGCCGTGCAAGAACAAGCCCTGTGGCAGCGCATCATCCGCGAATCGCCCCTGGGTGCATCGCTGCTGCAAATTCCCGAGACGGCGCGACAGGCGGCACAAACCTGGCAGCTTTTGGCGGCGTATCGTCTGGAAGTTGACGGGAGTTTCGAAGCGTCCGAAGATTCGGCCGCGTTTGCGGCTTGGTCGCGCGAGTTCCGAAGACTCTGCCGCGCGGGCGGTTGGTTGGAGCGCGCGCGATTAAGCGATTTTCTGCGCCAAAGAATTACTGTGGGTGAGATTTACGTCGCGGGATTTGATGAGACAACGCCGCAACAGCAAGCGTTTTTCGAAGCGCGCAACTGTCGGGCCGTGGAGTCTCGCGATTGTGGGGCAGCGGTCGAGCGCAGGCGGCTTCGCGACTCTTCCGACGAGATTCGCAACGCCGCGGCGTGGGCGCGGCGTGTGTTGGAATCGAACCCGAAAGCGCAAATCGGCGTTATTGTTCTACCGGACCTGACGCGGTCGCGCGGCGCGGTGGGTCGGATTTTCCGGCAAGCGCTCGATAGCGCATTTCACCTTTCCGTCGGACCGGCGCTCGGAGATTATCCACTGGTGCGCGCTGCTTTGCTCATGCTCGAATTCGCACAGGGCTCAGTGCCGCTGTCGCGCGCTGGAATGCTGTTACGCTCCCCGTTCCTGGGCAGCGGGGAAGCGGAATGGAGCCAACGCGCGCTGCTCGACTGCAAGCTCCGAGGCAAGAGTCTCTGGGACGTCAGCATCCCGAGGCTGCGCGACGCCGCGACAAGTTGCCCGCTACTGCAGCACGTGTTGTTGCGCGTCGAGAAAACGCTTCCGAGTCTGAAGGAGGAACAAACGCCCAGCGACTGGAGCCGTGACATCGCCGGCTTGCTCGAGGCTTTCGGCTGGCCAGGAGATCGCGCTCTGAGAAGCGAGGAATTTCAGACCATAGAAGCCTGGCGCGACCTGTTATCGAATCTTGCTTCACTCGATCTCACAATGCCGCTGGCAACTCTCGGGCACATCATCGACTGGCTGCGCGAAATGGCGGCGAACGCGCGCTTTCAAGTGGAGGACGAAGGCGCGCCGGTGCAGGTGATGGGAATGCTTGAAGCCACTGGTTTGCGCTTCGATCATCTCTGGATCATGGGTCTTCATGACGAAGCGTTGCCCGCCGCTCAAAACCCCAATCCGTTCATTCCCACTGCATTGCAGCGCCGGCACCACCTGCCGCACAGCTCCGCCGCACAGGAGCTCGAATTCGCCGGCGCCTTGATGGAGCGGCTGCTTCGCAGCGCGACCGATGTTGTGCTGAGCTATCCGGAACGCGAGGGCGATCGCGCGCTGATGCCGAGTCCGCTTGTTGCCGAAGGCTCGTGGCTGGGTGCGGACATTCCAAACACGGATAGCTGGATGGCGCGAATAAGAGCGGAATCCGTGCTGGAACAAATCACCGACGAGAGCGGCCCGGAGCTGGTTGGAATCGCCTCAACCGGCGGCTCGGCGTTGTTCAAGGACATGGCAGCCTGCCCGTTCCGCGCCTTCGCGAGGCATCGCCTCAGCGCCAGGCCAATGGAGGATCCCGATCTGGGCTTGAGCTATCGCGACCGCGGAACAACCGTCCATAAGGCGCTCGAATTTATCTGGCGCGAACTCGGCTCGCAGGCCCGCTTGATTGATCTGCCGGCGGAGACTTTGGAAGCTCTCATCGCTCAGGGCGCCGACGCGGCAGTAGCGAAGCTCGGCCCGGGCATCGGCCGGGATCTCGAAAAGCGGCGTCTGCAAAAGCTGTTGAGAGATTGGCTGGCGATTGAGAAATCGCGCCCCGCATTCACCGTTGCTGGAATTGAGGCGGATCGCGTGGCCACCGTTTCCGGGGTGCAAGTGAAGATGCGCGCCGATCGAGTGGACGAGCTTTCCGACGGACGACAGATCATTCTCGATTACAAGACCGGGCAACTGAAAGCGGACGGGTGGGATGGCGAGCGTCCCGACGAGCCGCAACTTCCGCTGTACTGCGTGACGAACGACCAGCCAGTAGCGGGCGCGGCCTTCGCCATGATCCGTATTGGCGAGCTGCGCTTTCGGGGCTTGACTGCGGCGGGCGTCGATTTGCCCGAGATGAAAAAGATGCGCGTGAATTCGGCTCTTCCCTTTGAAGCGCAATTAGAAGAATGGCGGGAAGCCCTAGAGCAGCTAGCTGCAAACTACCGGAACGGGCTGGCCGAAGTCGACCCCAAGCCCGGTGCCTGCGACAACTGCGGATTGCGAGCGCTCTGCCGCATTCGGGAGCTTGAAAATGATCGCGGATAGCGCGGCGCGGCTGCAGGCGCTGGATGTCTCGCAGTCCTTTATCGTGCAGGCGCCGGCGGGATCCGGCAAGACTGAACTGCTGATCCAGCGGTACCTGAAGCTGCTGGAGACCGTGGAAACGCCGGATGCGGTGGTCGCGATCACGTTCACGCGCAAGGCGGCCGGCGAGATGCGCTCGCGGGTTGTGTCAGCGTTACGAAACGCTCGAGACGGCGTTGAGCCGGAGGCGGAGCACGAGCTTCTGACTTTTAGGATTGCGCGCAATGTCCTGGAGCACGATCGGCTCCTGGAATGGAATCTGCTGCAAAATCCAGCCCGGCTGCGGATCGAAACCATCGATGCCTTGTGCGCGGCCATTACGCGCCGCATGCCTTGGCTCGCACGATTCGGCGCGATGCCGGAGATTTTGGAGAAAGCCGATGGCTTATATCGCGAAGCGGCGCACAACACGCTCGGCCATCTGGAGGAAGGAAACCAAGCGCTAGCCGATCTGCTGTTGCATCTGGACAACGATTTTCAAAGGGCCGGGCAGCTCATCGTCCAGATGCTTAAAAAGCGCGATCAATGGCTGCGGCACATCGGAGCGCAGCGCGAAGAGACGGAGGAGTCCCTGCGACGGGTCATCCTAAAGGAGCTTGAGCAGTTGCGCGACTTTATCCCAGAAGCGCGTATGGAGCATCTGGACGACTGGAGGGAGTTGACCGAGCTACTGCTCACCAAAAAGGGCGAACTACGGCAGAAAGTGCCCGCGCGGTGGGAGAGCCTGCGCGGTGAAGATGCCCTGATCGATCGCCTGGCGCGAGTCCGCAAGCTGCCCCCGTCCGAATTCACCGAGCCGCAATGGAACGCAGTGGAGGCCGCTGTTTCGGTGCTGACGCTGGCGGTGGCGGAATTGCAAGTTGTATTTCGCGAGCATGCACAAGTGGATTTCGCCGAGCTTTCGATTCGCGCTTCCGCAGCCTTGGGGCAGGTGGAAGCGCCGGAGGACCTGGCACTGGCCCTGGGCCATCAGATACGCCACTTACTGGTGGATGAATTTCAAGACACCTCGCAAACGCAATTTGAGCTGATCGAAAAGCTGACCGCCGGATGGGAGCCGGGCGATGGCCGCACGTTGTTTCTGGTTGGCGATCCGATGCAATCCATTTATCGCTTTCGGCAAGCGGATGTCAGCCTGTTCTTGAAGGCGCGCATGGAAGGGATTGGCGCCACCCAGTTGGAGCCGCTGGTGCTCAGCCTGAATTTTCGATCGCGCCCGGGAATTGTGGAGTGGGTGAACCAGACGTTCGTATCTATACTGCCTGCCAGTGACGACGTCGCATCGGGCGCAGTCGCGTACTCGCCCAGCGTTCCGGGTTCGGCCGGTTCCGATGCCCAGATCGGTGTGCATGCGTTCGTCGACCAGCGTGACGAGGCCGATCGCGTAATCGAGCTGATCCGCGACTGTGGTGATGGCAGCGTCGCCGTGCTGGTCCGGTCGCGCACGCACTTGATTGAAATCGTAAGAGCGCTGGAGCGCCATCGCATCGCGTTCCAGGCGATTGAGATCGATCAGCTCGGCGAACGGCAGGTTGTTGAAGACCTGATGGCGCTGACCTTCGCGCTGTTGCACGCGGCCGACCGAGTCTCGTGGCTGGCGCTTCTTCGCGCGCCGTGGTGCGGGCTCACGCTTGCGGACCTGCACGCGCTGTCCTGGCTCCGATCGCGATGCGACTATTTGGGACTTGCTGCATCGGCAGCATGATTTCTTAAGCGAGGACGGCCGCGCGCGAATCACGCGCATTCTGACGGTGATCGAGCAGGCGCTGTCGGAGCGCGGACGGCAGCCGTTGCGGGATTGGGTGGAGGCGGCGTGGCTCGGGCTGGGCGGTCCCGCGTGCGTGCAGGATGAAGCCGCACTGGAGGACGCCGCGGCTTATTTCGATCTGCTGGATGGGCTCGCCGAGGGCGCCGATCTGGCCGATTTTGAGTGGTTCCGCGAGCAGGTGAACGCCCTGTTCGCTCCGCCGGACGCCTCAGCCGGCGATCGATTGCAGGTCATGACCATTCACAAGGCCAAGGGCCTGGAGTTTGACTCCGTGATCCTGCCCGGTCTCGGTGAAGTAACGCGTTCGGACGATCAGAGTCTGCTGTTGTGCGTGGAACACGGCAAGCAACGTTTGCTTGCGGCCATCCCGGAAGCGGGCAACGAAAAAGACCAGCTTTACGAATATCTGACGAGCATCGAGCGCCGCAAATCGGATCAGGAAACGCCGCGATTGTTGTATGTGGCGGCGACGCGCGCGCGGCGGAGTCTGCACCTGCTTGGCTCGGTGAAAGTGAAGGATGACGGATCCATTGGAGAGCCCAAATCGGACACGTTCTTGAAACTGCTGTGGCGGGCCGTCGGAGAGCAATTCTTAAATCCCGCGCGGCACGGGGACGTCAGCCAGGTCCAGAGCGTCAGGACCATTCGACGTTTACCCGCCCAATGGCGCGTTCCTCCGGCTCCGCCGCCGGTTGTCTGGGATCGCCCCGAGATCGAGCGCCAGCTGCTATTACAGCAAGCTGCGTTCGAATGGGTGGGCGATCGAGCAAGGTTCACCGGTGACGCGCTGCACGGATTTTTGCAGAGAATGGCCCGCGAGGGTCTGGTTGTCTGGGACGAAAACACAGTTCGTTCGCGCCATGCCGCGTATCGCGCTGTATTGGCAAACCTGGGTGTGCCGCCGGCGGATTTGAAGTGGGCCGTTGCGCGCGTCGAAGCGGGACTCTTGCGGACGCTCGGCGATCCGCGCGGGCGTTGGTGTCTGGAACCTCACGCGGACGCGGCGAGCGAGTTGCCAATCGCGGGCTGGATCGGCGGGAAATTCTGCGAAGCCGTCATCGACCGGACTTTCGTCGATGAGAGCGGAGTCCGTTGGATCATCGACTACAAGACCAGCGAACCCGCGGGCGGTGCGCTCGAGAATTTTCTCGAAGCGGAGAAGGAACGTTATCGTGAGCAGCTGGAGCGCTACGCGAGATTGATGGCGGCACGCGATGATCGCCCGATCCGCCTGGGGCTTTATTTTCCCTTGTTAGGCGCCTGGCTCGAATGGAGCGCCGGTGTGGTTCTGCGCAAGCAGGCATTACTGTTCGAGCTGTAGCGGAGGAACGGCGCGACAGGCCGCCGCGACTGTTATGTTAAGATGCAATTGCCGACGTTGATTTACACTCGGGGACGTAGTTCAGTTGGTTAGAACGCCGGCCTGTCACGTCGGAGGTCGCGGGTTCGAACCCCGTCGTCCCCGCCAATCCTTCATCCAAGCAGCCCAGTCCAACGAGCGGGCCAAGCTTGGCATCAACAGGCTTGGCATTAGGTTGTTGCTCGCACCCGCGGGCTCAGACTACACGCGCAGATTTGCAAACCGATCGCGAACGCGCACGAGACCTGCCAATGCGACAGGAACCCGCTCGCGATGAAGAAGGTGTTTGTCCAGCCAGCTTCCACGCCGAATCGCCATGCGGCAAGCGCGCCGGCGGTGGCTGCGATAGGCGTTAGCAAGAGTCCCACTAGCAGCGGGGCCTTGGCGCTAATGGCCGGAATCATCGGACCGCCACGGGCTGACCGATTTGTTCGCCGATGATTTCGCCTGAAATAACCAGTTCCACCCGGCGATTCTGTTGACGGCCCGCGGCGGTATCATTCGAGGCTACGGGCTGATTTTTCCCAAGCCTCTGGTGGTAACCGAAGCGCTCTCAACACTCCCTGCTGGCCAGATAGTCGCGCACCGCCTCGCCGCGCTGCTCGGAGAGATTTTGATTGTAATCGTCGCCGCCGACGCTATCCGTATAGCCTTCCACGTCAGTTTCAACCCGGGTGGCCGATATGATTCCGCCACTTTAGCAAGCTTCTCTCGAGCGAGAGGCCGCAACGAATTTGGCCGTTCGAACAGCACGTCGGACATATTGACGATCAACCCGCGGGCCGTATCCCTGGTCTCGAGAATTGTGTTGAATTGCAGCAGGAGCTGGGCGCGAAGTTGCGTCTTCTCGGCTTCGGCTTGCGCCTTCTCATTGGCGGCGCGATCGAGGTCGGCCTGGGCGGCGGTCCTCTGCGCGTCGTTCTCTTGCTCCAACGATCCGACTCCTGCCGCAAGCGGTCCGTTTCCGTTTGTGCCGCGGCGAACTGCGTGTCGCTCTGCCGTTTCAGACGGTCCGCCTTAGTCTGTGCCGCGGCGGCTTGCGTGTCGTTCTCCAGCTTGACGCGCTCGGCGCGGTCCAACGCAGAGAGTCGCGCTTGTTCCGCTTCTCGCCTGACGCGGTCGGCTTCAGAATGTGCGGCGGCAGTTCGCTTTCAGCGCGGCTTCACGCTCTGCTCCCCGCGGCGCTCGGTCGCCAACTGTTCTTCTTCGATCTTTTTGACGGTGATGATCCGTGGCGTCTTCCGCCATCTGTACGGCTTCGCGCGCCACGGTGCCGATCGGCTTCTTACCCGCTTTGCCTATCAAGTAGCCCTCGGCGTTTTCCAGGCCCAGGACGGCCTTTTGGAAAGTGTCGCCGGCATAATGCTCCGCGCCGGTCCAGCGCGCGATTTGCACGGCGTTGCGCGCCTCGTAGAGCTCTAAAGGCACTCTCGGGTTCAGCGTCGAGGCTGAATCTCGCGCGGCGCCACATTCAAAACGTACTGCCCCCTCTGCAGGAGCTCGTATTTCGCGTCCACTTGTTCGATGGTTCCGGTGGTGTCTGGCCTTACGAAGTTCTCCATCACCACCAGGTCGCTGGGCTGTGTGACGGCGAAGTACGGCTCCGCAGTCACGATCAAACCGAAGGACTGCAGCTCGGTGGTTGCGTCCAGCTTCGTTTTACCACTGTTGTTGAGGAGCACTTCGCCGACGTTCGTCGCACGCCCCTCCGGCGTAATGGCCCACATCACGTAGGTCAAATATTCTGGCCGAACTGTGTCGCCGGCCCAAGCCTTTCCATGTCCGCATCAATCTTGATTACGCCTTGTTTGCTCTCTACTTTGGCCTCGCCGCGAGCATCGGGCATCAACGCGGTCCCGCGAAAGCCGATCCTGGTGGATCCGCTGCGGTGATGATAGTTGATCGCTTTGGTCGTCCGCGCGACCACGGTTATGCGATACACCGGCGCCGTCCCGCCGTTTTCAATGGGCTGCTAGTGTTGGGTTGGGAGCTTGTGGCGCCTGGGCCAACGCGAGTCCGCACACCGTCAGAAATAGCGCTTGCAATTTTCATCTTTCTAAACCTCGATCCTCTTAGGCGATAGGGTGGGTGTGCACGAGCCGCACCGAACGTTAGTCTCGGAGCGGCGATCTGTTGAACCTGTTCGCTCCCCTGGCCTCTGTTCGGTGGCGAATCAGTCTGGCATGGCCCCGTGCGGATAACCAAATGCGGTCAAGTGACCGCGTGCGGTCAACGATTCGGGCGAACCCGCAACCTCATCAGAGTTTAGCTTTGGACCGACCCGTGCACACGTAGTCCTTGAAGGAGTAAGAACATGCTTTGGACAATCTTCATTATCTTGCTGGTGCTGTGGGCACTGGGAATGGTCACGGCGTACACGATGGGCGGGGGCTAATTCACATCTTGCTGGCGATTGCGCTGGTGGTGTTGGTGATCCGCTTATTTCAAGGACGCAGGCTCGCTTAACTTTTGTCGCTCAACTTTTGATTGACGCCCGGGTTTGGCGTTGGCCGCCCGGCCCAGCGTCGCGCATCAGCGGAACAAGGTGTCAGCTGAACATGGCGTCAGCGGAACAAGCCGAGCAGGTAGGCGATGAGGAGGATAATAAGGATCGTTCCGAGTCCTATACCAGCCCCTCCGCCGTAGCCCCAACGGCTGTGGCCGTAGTAGCCTCCACCGCCGCCTAAAACCAGTATCAAAATGATGATGAGGATGATCAACATCGCGCCCTTCTTTCCTTGCGGCCACTCAGCGTGAGACGGCCGGCACTCGTTTACTTCTCAAACACCTTTTCAATCTGGCCGACCTTCTTTTGGATTACGCCGGCAATTTTTTCGGCTTGGCCTTCGTCTGCAAGGTTGGGGTTGTTTGTGACCTGTCCCGCCTTCTCTTTGGCTTTACCCTTCAATTCATGAAGCTTGCCTGTGATCTGATCTTTCGTACTTGGTTTCAGCATCTTTAGGGCCTATTCCTTCTTCTCAGCGTTGGGCTTGGCCGGAGGCGCCTTCTTGGCCACTGGCTGCTTGGCTTGCAACTTCTGGTCTTGTGCCGCATGTTTCTGCGCCACTTGTTGCGTCTGCTGCTGGTGTTTTTGCTCCACCTTCTGCTTGACCGGCTCACTAGCCTTCGCTTTCGTCAGCTGCTGGTGTTCCTGATCCTGTTTCTGCTGGAGCTTCTGGCGGTCCTGCGCTTGACTCGTGTTTAGCTTGGCCTGCTGTTGCTGATACTGTTTGTCGACCTTCGGATTACCACTGTTGGGAGCGGGCCGTTCGGTAGGTTTCAGGTCATTAGCATGGGCTGCAGTGGGCTTAGCCCCCGCCGGAGCAGCCGTACGAGCCGTGGCCGGCTTATAGGACGGCGCTGCAGCTTTGGCTGCCACTACGCCTTTTCCGCTGAATTCCCCAGGTTTTGCGGTGGCCGCGACCGCTGGCTTGCCATGATTCACCGACTCATAGAGCTGATGGTTGCTGCTAGCGGTCTGGACATGCTCAACTTGCGCGGGGGTTCGCGCGACATGTTTTTCACTTGCGGCCTTCTCTTCCTCCGCGGTCGCGCGAACACTAATTCCGCCGGTGCCTCCGTTGTAGCTTACGTTGTTCACCGTGACGTTATTCACGACCACGGTCTTCTCGTAGACATGGGTCACGTTCGTCACATTGTTCACGGATCGGTTGTAGAAGAAAGCTCCATTGTTCCAATATCCGCCTTGATAGCCGACACCGGCGTAGCCGAAGCCGTAGTTTACGCCGCCGTAGAATCCGATTTCGGCGCCCCAGTACCCCTCGTTAAAAACGAAAGCGTTATCGCCCCAGCCCCAATAACCAGGGGTCCAGAGGAGACCGGGCTCCGGCGCCATGGCCCACGTGCCAGGCACCCAGAAGTATCCCTCCTGCGCGTAAGCCCAGTATCCAGGCGTCCAGATGTAGCCTTCGCTCGGACAGACGGGCTGCTCATATACAGGAAGCGGTGGGGGAGCGATCCCGATGGAGAGGATGATCTGCGCCGACGAGATTATTGGTATAGCCAGCGTCAGGAGCGGTAACAACAACGAGCGAACGGAGATCTTAGCAGGCATATGTTTTCCTGGTTGATCATCTCCTGGTTTGCCCTCGAGAATCTGCTCACAATTGCTCACGTGCGGGCGAATCTACAGATCCTTGCGTGAGATCTCCAGCTTCCGCATCATGGCGTTCAAGGTGGTGCGCGGCAATCCGAGACGGGTGGCAGCGGCGCTGACCACTCCATTGGTCTCCCGCAGAACGCGGATGATGTGTTCCCGCTCCACTTCGGCGAGAGTGGCGCCCACGGGCGATTCGGCCGTGCCTGCGCGGATTTCGGCGAGGGGAACCCGCAGGTTGGAGCTGGGCGAGAGAATCACCGATCTTTCGATGAAATTCTCGAGCTCCCGCACGTTCCCGGGCCACGGCCAGCTGAGCAAGGCCTGCATGGTATCGGACGGAATCTTGTCGATCTGCTTATTCATCTTGGCCGCGTAAGATTGCGTGAAATGCCGCACCAGCACGGGGATGTCCTCGGGATGGTCGCGCAGCGGAGGTATGGTGATTGGGAAGACCTTCAAGCGGTAATACAGATCGCTGCGGAAGAGTTTGTCTCCCATCATCTGGGTCAGATTGCGGTTGGTGGCCGCCAGCAGCCGGACGTCGATGGGGATGGTGCGCGTGCCGCCTAATCGCTCGAATTCCTTCTCCTGTAAAGCGCGCAGCAACTTAGGTTGCAGCTCCAACGGGATGTCTCCCACTTCATCCAGGAACAGAGTTCCCTGGTGGGCCATCTCGAAGCGGCCAATCTTCTGCGATAAAGCGCCGGTGAATGCGCCTCTCTCGTAGCCGAACAGCTCGCTCTCCAGAAGCCCGGTCGGAATGGCGGCGCAGTTCAACGTGATAAATGGACGTTTCCGGCGAGCGCTCAGCTTGTGGATGGCGCGCGCCACCAGCTCCTTGCCGGTACCGGTTTCTCCCAGGACCAGCACGGTTGCATCGGTGGGCGCGACGATCTCCACCTGTCCCATCACGCGCTTGAGCGCCGCGCTGGTGCCGACAATCTCCTCAAATTCGGGCGCGGGGCCGGATTCGCGGCCAATGTTCTCGGAGCGCTCCCGCTCCGTGAGATCCTGCACGAAGGTGATCCATCGAAATGGAGACGCGGCCAGCACTGCGCTTGCGACCAGAACGCGGACCCGGGTCTCGTCCTTGCGGACGTATTCCATCTCAAAGGGCGTACAAGCTCCATAGAGCAAGCGCTCTTCATGGGCGCGTTCATCCAGAGGCAAGTATTCCGGCGCGACGATATCCGCCCAGTGCAGCCCGCCCGCGGTTAAATCGTCGCGGCTGAGTCCGAGCATGCTCAGAAACGCGTCGTTGGCATCGATAATACGGTCGAACTCGCCCCACGCGATGCCGGCGATGGTGGATTCGGCCGGAAGCTGTGGCGGCCCTCCGCGCTTGCGTAATATCGCTTCATCGATGCGGTGACGCGTGCTAAAGTCGCGCACCACTCTGGCGAAGCCCTGCAGTTCCTCGCTCTCGTCCCTGTGAGCCGTGGTCAGCACATTGGCCCAAAATCGCGACCCATCCTGCTTCCTCTGCCAGCCTTCACTTCCGACATGACCCTCGATGGCTGTCCTTGCCAATTCGTCCCGCGGGTCGACTGGAGGTTCGTCATCGCCTGAATAAAGGCAGCTTACATGTTGACCGATTATTTCTCCGCTTTTATAGCCGTAAATGCGCTCTGCTCCGGAATACCAGGCCACTACCTCACCGCTGGGATCCAGGGAAAACAGGGCATATTCCGTAGCGGCCGGATTCGAATCCCGAGCGCCGGCGTCCTCAGCGCTGGCTTCGAAAACCAATACATGACGTCCTGGTAAGACATCGGTCGCGGTTCGGTAGTGCAGCTTGTTTGGTTCGAGCAGGGCGTCAATCGGGCGGCCGATCATCTTGCCCATCGCAAGTCCGAGCAGCTTGGCCGCGCCTGAACTGGCGTACAAACAACTACGGTCATCATCCACAATCAGGATAGCTTCGGATTGGTGGGAGAGAGCGGCCCGGAATAATTGCTCCAGTTCTCTCGGGCCATCTTCCACCAGCCAGCCATTGGGTCCATGCACTGAGGCTGCGGAGTTCATTACGTCTCCTTCACCCCGTCGATCCAGGAAGCCGGGTCGTCTAAGAGACTAGGCGGTGGGCGCGTGGTGCGTCTCGAAAACAGCAGGAAGCCAAGATTAGCGGTCACCCTAGTATATCGTCCAATCGCGTGATTACCACTAAATACTTGACCAGATTTGGTCATGCGACGCCCGGTGGTCAAGCCCTCGTTCACTGCTCTCAGCAACTTGAAGCGATAAACAGTAGAGACAAACAAACGACTCGTACTCCCTGAACTCCGCATGGAGTATAGTTTCCGCCGTTCGGTTGGGCCAACGGATTGCTTCATCGGTTTTGGAAGGGTTCTGAAGATTCCGTTCACTTGGGTATGAAAACAGCGGGCATAAAACGACGCAAGAAAAAGAGCGACCAGCCGAATTTCGATCTCGAGGGCTTTCTGGCCGCAGCCGGCAAGGGAAGAACGCTGGCGGATCATCCGAAAAGCCGCCAGATCTTTTTGCAAGGCGCCCCGGCCGATGCGATTTTCTACATCCAGAAAGGCAAGATCAAGCTCACGGTTGTATCCAAGCAGGGCAAGGAAGCGGTGGTGGCCATTCTTGGCGCGGGCGACTTTTTCGGCGAGGGCTGCCTGGCCGGCCAGCCTATCCGCATGGCCAGCGCTTCCACCATGTCGGAGTGCTCCATCATGCGTCTGGAGAAGGCGGGCGTCATCCGTTTGCTTCACGAGCAGCCGGCCTTTTCAGAACTCTTGCTCCATCATCTGCTCTCGCGCAATATCCGGATAGAAGAAGATCTGGTAGACCAGCTCTTCAATTCCAGCGAAAAACGTCTGGCGCGAGTGCTGCTTCTGCTGGCAAATTTCGGGAAAGACGGCAAGCCCGAGCCGGTGATTCCCAAAATCAGCCAGGAGACACTGGCTGAGATCGTCGGCACTACGCGATCGAGAGTCAGCTTTTTCATGAACCGCTTCCGTAAACTGGGCTTCATTCAATACAACGCCCAGGTCACGGGCGGCCTGGAAGTTCATAGCTCGCTGCTCAACGTGATTCTGCACGACTGACGGCTTCGCCCGCGCGAAACGCCTGCAATCCGCTCCGGCAGGTGAGCAATTCTGAACAGACCGATCTAAGAACAATGACTGATACTTGATTTCTCCCCTGTAGCTGTTGGAGTGGACGGTCTGCGCTGACTACCTGCCACGAAGCCCGGTACGCGGCTGAAGGAGGCAAGCAATGACAGACGAGTCTGAACGCGGAACAATTCTGGTAGTCGACGATAATGTCGACAGTAGCGCGTTCACGAGACACTTCCTGGAGACCGCGGGTTGGCGCGTGCTCACGGCGGCCGACGGAGCAGAGGCGCTCCGCTTCTACGAACAGCATCGATCGCGGATTGTGCTGCTACTTACCGACGTGAGGATGCCCAACATCGACGGGCTCGAGCTGGCCGAGCGCGTGCTAAGCATAGATTCACAGCTGCCCGTTTTATTTATGACGGGAAGCTTTTGGATTCCCAAGCGGGGAGTGCAATGTATCGCCAAGCCTTTTCGGTCCGCTGAACTGGTTGACCGAGTCCGCCGGGTGCTGAATACGAACACACACTCGGAGCGCGACATTTTGGAAAGACAGGCCACAGGATGAGCACGAGCACGGTTGCCCCTTCGACGACCAGAACTTTTGATAGACTCAGTGATAAGCCCGAGCGCCCGAACGCGCGCGCGTACCGGCTCAGAAAGTCCTTCGCAGCAGTTCATTTCGAAGCGGCCGGGAAAGGGCGCATCGTTTTCCTGCCGGAGGGAGCGGTGGTTAGCGTTATCGGGCCGTCTTCCGTGGCAAAGTGTTTCGAGATCATGTTCGAGAACAGGCTCTATAACATGTTCAAAGTGGACTTGTTGGGGATCTGGGCCAGCCCAACTAAGTCCAGCCCCATTCAGCCGGCCAAAGCCCTGGCGGTAGGAGCCAGTGCTTAGCCAGAATCGCGGCGCGCTAGTTGCCACTCGGGCCACACGAGCCGAACGCCGGTCAAAGTTTCGCTTTCCGCTGGACCTGAGCGTTCGCTTTCGCCCGCTCAGCGGATCTCCTTTCTCGGGAGCCGGCCGCGCGGTCAACCTGTCGAGCGGCGGCGTCCTGGTGGTCTCCCAGCGCGTCGTCTCGCCAAAAGAGATCAGCGTGGGCGAATTGGTAGAGATGAGTATTGAGTGGCCTTCCTTGCTGGATGGAAAGATCCCGCTGCAACTGTTCGCGGTGGGCTGTGTGGTCCGCCGCAGAACCTTCGATTTCGCTGCCGCGTTTGAGCGCTACCAATTCCGCACGTTAAGCCGCCCCATCCCTCCCAATCTCGAACTTGAATAGAGTCATCGGGTTCCGACCGTATTTGGTCAGATGACCCAATGCGGTCAATCTCCTCGCCGGAAACGCATTCCCGTGGATTCATGGGCAGGCACCTATCCCCGTATCAACCGGAGACAACGGCCGTTTTTCGGTCGCGCGACCGGCAACGGAGACCAGCGTGCTCCTGGGTGGAGCGTGGGTTCCGCTCACAAATCTTAATCAGGAGGAGCAGTAAAAATGACTTTCTTAAAAGCAGTACCAACCGTGTTTTGTGCGGCGCTCATCGGCGCGGCATTCTCTCCCAGCGTACAGGCCGCCGAATGGAACGAGAAGACCGTGGTGACTTTTAGCGCGCCCGTGGAGACCCCAGGCGTCCACATAAAGGGTTGGGCAGTGCTGCCGGCCGGCACCTACGTTTTCAAACTGCTGGGCTCGCCGTCGGACCGCCATATCGTCCAAATCTTCAACCAGGACGAAACGGTGCTCTACACTACGGTCCTGGCGATCCCAAATTATCGGCTCCGGGCTACCGGCAAAACAGTGATCACCTTCAGAGAGAGGCCGGTCGGGGAGCCGGAAGCGCTCCGGGCATGGTTCTATCCGGGCATGAACTTCGGCCAGGAGTTCGTATATCCGAAGGAGAAGGCCGTAGAGCTGGCCAAGGAGACCAATACGCCCGTACTTTACATACCGACGGCGATCGTAGCGGAAGAGCCCGTGGCGGCAGTTGAGGAATTGAAGCAAGTGCCGGTCCAGGCAGTGACTCCGGCTGGAGAACAGGTTGAAATAGCGCAAGTGGTCACCCCGCCACCGGCTGCCGAAGTTGCAGCTGTGGAAGCGCCCGCGGCGGTGGCGGAAACGCTGCCGAAAACCGCAAGTTCCCTCCCGCTGATCGGGCTGTTCGGACTGCTGGCATTAGGCGCGGCCTTCAGCCTCAAGTTTGCACGCGTGCGCGTGCGGTAAGCGGCCATCGGGTCTGCCTCCCCGGCGCAACGGGCCGGGGCGTGCTAGGAGAAAACGACTACCAACGGAGAAATTATAAACATGCGACAGAGAGTCATTCCCATATTGGCGTCGCGTGTCCGTGGTTCCGAGCCCAACGGGAACAGTTCCCATAAGACCAAGGCGCGTGGCATGGCGGTGCTGACGACACCGTTGTTGAACAAAGGCACGGCTTTCACCGCGGAAGAACGCAAAGACCTGGGTCTCAGCGGCATGCTACCCCCCGTGATCAGCACGCTCGAAGCGCAAGTGAAATCGGCTTACGCGCAGTACCAGCGCTTGACGGACGCGCTGAACAAGAACATCTATCTGACCGCGCTGCACGACCGCAACGAGGTGCTTTTTTACCGCTTGCTGGCCGGGCACCTGCGCGAGATGATACCCATCGTCAACGATCTCACGGTGGGCATGGCGATGCAGCAATATCACCACGAGTGCCGGCGTCCGCGGGGCGTGTACCTTTCCATCGATCACCTTGACGGGATTGAGCAAGCTTTTCGGAATATCGGCGCGGGACCCGAGGACATCGACTTGATCCTGGCCACCGATGCCGAGCAAATCCTGGGGCTGGGCGACTGGGGCGTGGGTGGCATCGAAATCGCCATCGGCAAGCTTGCCATTTATACCGCGGCCGGCGGAATCGATCCCACGCGCGTGATTCCGGTGATGCTGGACGTGGGCACCAACCGCGAGAGCCTGGTAAAGGATCCGATGTACATCGGAAACCGCCACGCTCGCGTGCGCGGCAAGCGCTACGACGCATTCATTGACGCCTACGTCGAGACCGTGACGCGTTTGTTCCCCAATGCGCTGCTGCAATGGGAAGATTTCGGACCCGCCAACGGACGCCGCATCCTGGAGAAATACCGCAATCAGTGCTGCACGTTTAACGACGACATGCAGGGCACCGGCGCAATTACGCTGGCGGCTGCGGTTTCAGCGGCGCGCGTTTGCGGATCGCCACTGCGGAACCAGCGCGTGGTGATCCTGGGCGCCGGAACGGCGGGTTTGGGAATTGCCGACCAAATTCGCGATGCGATGATGCGTGAGGGCCTGTCCCGCGAGGGTGCCACGGCGCGCTTTTGGCTGGTGGATGCAGAGGGCCTGCTCACCGATGACATGGGCGAGGGGCTGCACGACTATCAGGCGCCGTATGCGCGCCCGCACGCCGAGGTGAAACGCTGGAAGCGCAATGGCTCGCATGGAGGCCAGGGGCTTCCCGAAGAGGCGTTGGCCGAATTGGTCCGCCACGTTCGCCCGACCATGCTGATCGGCGTTTCGACCGCGGCAGGCGCGTTTACCGAAGCCGTGGTCAGAGAAATGGCCAAGCATTGCGACCGCCCCATCATCTTCCCGCTCTCAAGTCCAGTGCCCCTGGCCGAGGCCACCCCCGCCGATCTGATCACCTGGACCGACGGCCGGGCTCTGATTGCCACCGGCAGCGCATTCCCACCGGTCACTTACCGGGGAGTCACCTACGTCATCGGCCAGGTGAACAATGCCATGTTGTATCCCGGGCTGTGTCTGGGCGCCATCGTCTCTCGAGCCCGCCGGGTCAGCGACGGCATGCTGGCGGCCGCGGCGAATGCGGTGTCGAGCCTGGTGGCCGTGCGGCTGCCTGGGGCTTCGCTACTGCCGCATGTCGACGACTTGCGTAACGTGTCCCTGACGGTGGGAGTCGCGGTCGCAGAAGCCGCGGTCGCCGAAGGCCTGGCGGCCGTGAAATTCAGCGACATCGTGCAACAGGTGGGGGACGCCATGTGGGAGCCGGAATATCGCCAGATTCAAGCGGTTTGACGACTCGTGGGGTAAAGTGAGCAATTTTGAACAGACGGCCGGAAACATACGTGCTATCTTTGATGTGCCGCTGACCAGCTATTTCATTTGCGCGAACGTTCGTCGCGCGCACTCTTTCTTCAGCACAAATCAGGGCCGGGAGGCCTGAACTTTATGAACATCCGTCCGTTATATGACCGCGTTGTAGTCAAGCGCGTTGAGAACAAAGGGGACATGATGCACAATGGCTTGCACATTCCCGATTCCGCAAAAGAAAAGCCTCAAGAAGGCGAAGTGATGGCCGTTGGGAAAGGCAAACGCCTGGAAGATGGCCAGATGGTCGCGCTGGATGTGAAAGTGGGCGATCACATTCTGTTCGGAAAATATTCCGGCAGCGAAATCCGGTTGGATGGAACAGAGTACATGATCATGCGCGAGGACGATATCCTCGGGATTTTGGATACGCAGCCGGTGGCTGCAAAGAAAGCGAGCTAACCAAATGGCAAAACAGATTATTTACGCGGACCATTCGCGCCAGGCCATCCTGCGCGGAGTGAATCAACTGGCGGACGCGGTGAAGGTCACTCTGGGGCCCAAGGGCCGCAACGTGGTGCTGGAGAAAAAGTTTGGCGGTCCCACCATCACCAAGGACGGAGTGACGGTGGCCAAGGAGATTGAGCTTCAAGACCCGCTCGAAAACATGGGCGCTCAAATGGTGCGCGAAGTGGCGTCCAAAACTTCCGATGTGGCGGGCGACGGAACCACCACCGCGACAGTCCTGGCGCAAATCATCTTTCGAGAGGGCGTCAAAGCCGTGACCTCGGGCGTGAACCCCATGGCCATGAAGCGCGGCATCGACAAATCGGTCGCAATCGCGGTGGAAGCGGTGCAGAAGATGTCCAAGCCCGTGACCGGCGACATGATCGCTCAAGTGGGCACGATTTCCGCCAACAGCGACAGCACCATCGGGAACATCATCGCCGAAGCCATGAAGAAGGTAGGCAAGGACGGTGTGATCACGGTGGAAGAATCCAAGACCATGGTGACGGAGCTGGTCACGGTGGAAGGCATGCAGTTCGACCGCGGATATCTTTCGCCCTATTTCGTCACTGACTCCGAGCGCATGGAAGTGGTGCTCGAGGAGCCCTACATACTGATCCACGAGAAGAAAATCGCGAGCATGAAGGACATCCTTCCGTTGCTCGAGCAGATCGCACGCTCCGGCAAACCGCTCCTGATTATCGCGGAAGAAGTGGAAGGCGAAGCGCTGGCAACCCTGGTGGTGAATAAGCTGCGTGGCACGCTGAACGTTTGCGCGGTGAAAGCTCCGGGCTTCGGCGACCGCCGCAAATCCCTGCTGGAAGATATCGGCATTCTCACCGCGGGTAAATCGCTGGCCGAAGAAACCGGCGTCAAGCTCGAAAGCGTAACGCTTGGGGATCTCGGCCGAGCCAAGCGGATCACCGTCAACAAGGACACCACTACCATCATCGACGGAGCCGGGGAATCGAAAGCCATTCAAGGCCGGATTAAGCAGCTGCGCTCGCAAATCGAGGACACCAGTTCCGATTACGATCGCGAGAAACTGCAGGAGCGGCTGGCCAAGCTGGCGGGCGGCGTCGCGATCATCAAGGTGGGCGCGGCCACCGAGACGGAAATGAAGGAGAAGAAGGCGCGGGTCGAGGATGCCATGCACGCCACGCGAGCGGCCGTGGATGAAGGCATCGTGGCGGGTGGCGGCGTAGCGCTGCTGCGCGCGGCCAAGGCGCTTCAGGGACACAAACTGGACGGCGATGAGCAGATCGGTCTGAACATCATCGCGCGCGCCTGCGAAGAGCCGCTGCGCCAGATCGTGCTCAATGCCGGCCTGGAAGGCGCGGTGGTGGTGGAGAAGGTCCGCGAAAACAAGGACGCGAACTTCGGCTACAACGCCGAGACAGGCAAGTACGAGGATTTGATCGCCGCCGGGGTTATCGATCCCACCAAAGTGACCCGCACCGCTTTGCAGAATGCGGCTTCCATCGCATCCTTGATGTTGACTACCGAAGCGATGATCAGCGAGATTCCAGAACGCAATTCCGCCTCGGCGCCGAACCCGATGGGACACGGCGGAGGCATGGACTACTAGACCAGAAACCGGCGGCTCTTTAGGTAACCAATAACCCGAGGGCCGCCGCCGTCATCATAGCCGCGCAGATCCATCCCAACACCTGGGCTCCGCGGCTATTCGCGCGCCCCCGCATCACTCGCTTATCACTGGTAAGCAGCACCACCAGAATCACTAATGGCGGAGCGAGCAAACCGTTCAAGATAGCCGACCAGAACAGCATCTTCACCGCATTCAGACCCGCAAAATCAAGGGCCAGCCCCACCACCATGGCCGCCGCAATGACGAGGTAAAATCGCGGGGCGCGGCGCGGCTTATCGTTCAGCGACTCCCCCCTCCACGACGCTGCTTCAGCGATTGCGTAGGCGCACGATCCTGCCAGCACCGGGACTCCCAGCATCCCGGTCCCAACCAATGCCAGCGTGAACAGCCAATACGCGCCCGGGCCCGCCAGCGGCCGCAGTGCTTCGGACGCCTGCTTGGCCGTTTCGATGTTCTGTATCCCATGCATGTGCAGCGTGGCCGCAGTGGTGAGAATGATGAAGAACATCACCAGATTCGAAAAGAACATCCCCGTGACCACATCGTCCTTGGCCACCCTTAATTCCTGATCGGTGGCGCCACGCCGCTGCGCTATGGTGGTTCTGCCGTGCTTCCGCTCTTCCTCCACTTCCTCCGCCGCCTGCCAGAAAAACAGGTACGGAGAAATCGTGGTGCCCAGAATCCCCACCAGCACGGACATGTAGGTTCGCGTCCATTCCATATGCGGCAGAAAAGTTCCTTGGAAAACATCGCCCCAGCCTGGCCGCGCCAGGAAGGCTGTAATGATGTAGGCGAACAACACCAAGGTCAGCCACTTGAAGATGCGGGCAATGAGATTGTAAGAAGTCCAGATCAAGAGGCTGGCAATAAGCAACGCGAAGAAGGGCGTCCAGAAGTAGGACCGGATTCCGGTCACCATCTGCATCGCATCGGCCATGCCTCCCAAGTCGGCTCCGATGTTGAACACGTTCGCGACCACCAGCAGCAGGCAGGCCGGCCACAACACCCAGCGCGGGTACCGTAATCGGATCGCCCCTCCGAGCCCGCGGCCCGTCACCATTCCCAGCCGCGCGCACATCAGTTGGATGGCCGCCATCAAGGGGAAGGTAATCAGGGCCGTCCACAGGAAGGAGTATCCGAAGGCCGCGCCCGCCACCGAATAAGTGGAGATGCCCGATGGATCGTCGTCGGCTGCGCCGGTAATCAGCCCCGGCCCGAGATTGGCAAAGAATCGGCGCACAATCCCGGGCTGTTTGGGCTGAGCCTCATCGGTGGTGGGGTTCACACTTCATAGACTACCGTCATCGCGTTCCGCGATCACACCTTTTGTGGGCACGTGAGCGATAGGTCCGCTGTTACGCGGCATGATCCACCTGCAGGTTGAGCGACGCCTCCATGCGCGATGCGGATCCACCCGAATACCAGCCGGCCACCGGCGATGCAAGATCGGGGTCGAAACCGGCAGCGACCGCGACGTGTCCGTTCGCCACCGCCAACCCGCGCGAGGGATCGTAACCGCGCCAGCCGATGCCCGGCAAATAGACTTCTGCCCAAGCGTGCATGTATGGCTCGCGAGCGCTGGCCGACGCGCATTCATATCCACTGACGAAACGAGCCGCCAGTCCCATCACGCGGCAGGCATCGCAGAACAGCACCGCCACATCGCGGCAAGACCCCTCCTGGGAGCTCAACGTCCGATCCGACGGCCAAGCAGGACCGTCGGGTCGCACCACCTGCCGGCAGGTTTGGAAGATTTGCCGGCTCAAGGCCATCAGAAACGATAGTGTGTTCCATTGCGCGCCCGCGGCTATCCATTTCGCAAACTGCTTCACGCTTTCGGCGACAGGCACGTCATTGCGGTAAGGAGCCAGGGCCGTCGACAACGGCTCCAGATACCGCAGCGGAAGATGCAATGAGTCGCCGGTGAGAATGTAATCAAACGGGTTCTGCCGAAGCATCTCCACGTTGAATCGGCTGAGCACGCTCAACTCCCGGGTGGACGTATTAAACCAGGCGTTCAGAGCGAGAGTGCCATCCTGATCCAAGCACTCCGTGGTCCCGGCGGGGAGGGGCGAAATCTGAAGGTCGAAAGACAACAGCCGTTGCGAGTTATTGGTGCGAGGCCGTAGCCGAAAAATGTGCGGCTCCAGATACACCGGGAAATCGTAGCGGTAAACCGTCGAGTGAGTAACGGTGATCTTCATAGTGCACGTCGCCTACTCCGGCTCGCGGGGTTCCTTGTGCCGCGGCGCTGCGGCGAAATGCAGCGGATCCCTCAGGTTTTGCAGTTCCCGGTAATAGTACAGAGGAGTGGGCCGCCTTCCCTTAAACTCCAGCATCTTTAGAAATTCAATCTCCTCTTCGCGGGCATCGCCGCTGAGGGATTTGTCGTTGAGAAACTGTTCGAAGCCCGGTTCCATCGCAAACCGTTTTTGTGGCTCCTGTTCCACGAACTCGAATCGCTTTACGCTGCCCGGTGCAAGCCGGCGGTTCAGGACAACCTCCAGCCCGAAAGTCTTCAGATCGATGTCCCAGGAGTCGATCATCGGATCCAGAAAAGCGACGCAAGTCTCAACCGAGATACTGAAGACGTCGGTGTCGAGAAACTCCAGAATCGTGACGCGCATTTGCTGGTAACTGCGTCCGCTGAGTTGAGCCATTAATCGGAGCCACTCTTCGCTTCGCAATTCCTCCTTGGCAATGCTCTGCGCCACATCCTGAAGTTTTTGCGTGACCAGGCGCTCGAGTTCGCCGAAAGGCTCTTTCTCAAAAATCCTGCGTACTTCCTTCTGTTTTTCGGGCTGGCACTTGCGGAGAATCAAATCGCGGCACTGTTGGAAGAGCGGCCGGGGCGGCTCCGTCACTCTCTTCTTCAATTCTTCCTGCCGCTGAACTTCCGCCAGTCTCGAGAGCTCCCCAGACGGAAGCTTCAAGAAGTCGCCCATTCTGTCGTAGATGTCGGTGCGGCCGGGCGCCGGAGGGGCCTTCTTGCGAGTCAGGAGCTGTGAGATATAGGAGTCGGTGACCTGAGTGGCAGCGGCCAAGTCTCTTTGATCGAGGCCAAGCTCACTTAAGCGCTGCTTTATTACGAGAGATACGTCCACAGATCCTCGGGCCGAAGTTCACCATTTCTGGTGAATCACTCTCCCATTTTGCCATGGCCTAACCTTGACAAGCAACAGTAATTAACTGATACTAGTGAATGTTTGAGCTCTCGCCGTTTGACGGATACCATAAAAATATGGACAAACGATTAGCAAAACTGCACAAGCGCCAGGTTGCTCGCGCAAAGGAACACGTGAAGCTCTCCGAGCCCGACCTGAGGACGCCGGAACAGATTAAGGCTGCCCGCGAAGCCAGTCGGCCGGACCTGGACCGTAGCAGCGAGGGCAATGTACGCGGCGCTATGCCGGCAGTCCGAGGCAACCAAAACCGCGGTACTGGCAGTGCGGCGAAAACTGACGGGTAGGAACGAGGCTATGGAACGCAATGTTCTCCACGCAATGTCCGAATTGCAGATCAGTCGACTTTAGAGGCGTGGGCGCTCGCAACGCCATTGAGAAGGCGCTCCACTGGATCCTGCTGCCCTACCGGTGCTCTCTGTGCGGCCGCCACTTTTTCCTGTTTCGCTGGCAGGCTCCCGTCGAGGGGAGCGCGTGATCTAACTCGACCGGCAAATGGCTTGGCGCGAGTATCACGAATTCACCAAGCATACGGTCCAGGCGCTGCGGCAAAGCCAGCACGTTCTCGATTGGGAGAACATGCCCGATCCGTTCCGGCATTACCAGGGCGTCCCGGTGCTGGATCTTCCTGCGGATCCGCCCAGCCCTGAGATCCCAGCGCTCGAATTGCTGCAGGGCGGCATCGGCAAGACAAGCGTTCTTGATGGTCCGGCGTTTCTTTCGCAACTGCTTTTCTATTCCGCTTCGATCAGCGCGGCGAAGCTGGTTCCATCCACCGGTTACCGCTATGCGCTGCGCGTAAATCCGTCGTCCGGGAATCTGCATCCCACCGAGTTTCACTTCCTCACGCGCGGCTTGAAGCAATGGCCGGATGGACTGTATCACTACCGTCCCTCTTCGCACATGGCGGAGCAGCGCGCGGTGGGTCACTTTGAAATGCAGCCGATTACGAGCTCGGCGCCAATCGTATTTGTTCTGACCAGCATCGCGTGGCGCGAGGCGTGGAAATATCGGGATAGGGCCTATCGATATTGCCTGCACGACATCGGGCACGCCTGGCAGGCGCTCGCGCTGGCCACTCGAGCCATGGGATGCGAGACTTTCGCCATTCGAGATTTCCCGGACGACAAAGTCGCGCGATGTTGCCGCGTAAGTGCTGACGAGTGGCCGATGCTGATTCTCGAGCTTAGGGGCGAGTCCATTCCAATCGAGAAGCCGGAGGATCGCGAGACGGTCTGGTACGGCGGGCAAGCGAACCAGCTTTCGCCGGAAATCGTCGCATACCCGCGGATCGAAGCGATTCACAGCGCGACGAAATTCGTTAAGAATCTCGATGCTAGCGCGGAGCCGGCTCCCACTGGTTCGGGCGAAATCAAGCTGCCTCCTCCGGCATCGTCGAGTCTCACCTTTGGCGAAGTCGCGCGGAAGCGCCGTTCGGCGTTGGACTTTGTGGGTGGCGCGCAAACGATGTCGTTCGCGCAGCTTTCGGCGATCTTGTCTGCTACGCGCCCGAATGTCATCCAGCTCTATTTGTACGTGCACCGAGTCGACGGCTTGCATCAAGGCGTATATCGATACTGGCCTGAGCGGGGCGAACTCGAGCTAATCAAAAGCGGCGACCAGCGCGTCGCGGCCGCCGGCCTGAGCCTGGGCCAGAATCTCGCCGGTAACGCGTGCGTGGCGTTTTCGATGATCGGCGATCTCGACCGTGGCTATCGTCGTGTGCATTTCGAAGCCGGCGCAATTGGACAGCGGCTGTATCTGGCGGCTGAAGCGCTGGGGCTGGGAGCCACCGGCATCGGCGCATTTTTCGACGATGAGGTGCATCGCTACCTGAACCTGACGCCCGAGCAGGGACAGGTGGTGTACCACTTCGCGATCGGTTATCCGGTGCCCGATCCGCGCGTGGTTGGGTAGGGCTGTGTGGAGCTAGCGTTTGCGGCGCGCCAGCACCTTGTTTTTGGTCGGCCTGATTTCCGCGGAAAATGCCTCATCCAGCAGTTCAGCCAACTCCTGCTGATGACGCTTGAGCGAACCTGCCGCGGGACTGGCGCTCGCGGCGCGGCCCGCATATCGGAGCATGCGCTGCGTGGGATCGAGAATGGCCTGAAATTCTTCCTGCACAAAACGCCACGCTCCCATATTGCGCGGCTCCTCTTGCACCCACACCACGTCGGCTGTTTCCCGATAACGGGCCAAAATATCGCGCACCTGATCGGCCCGGAACGGATACATCTGCTCCAGCCGTACGATGGCCACATCCTGAATCTTGCGCTCTTCTCGCGCCGCCAGGATGTCGTAGTAAACCTGTCCGGAACACACCAACACGCGGCGCACCTGCGACAATTCGATGCCCGTGGTGTCGTCGATCACTTCGCGGAATGTGCCCGTCATCAAATCGTTGATGTTCGAGACCGCCTTGGGATGTCGCAGCATTCGCTTGGGAGTAAAAACGATCAGCGGTTTGCGGACTCCGCGCCGATCCGCTCCGCCGTGCATCTGGCGGCGCAGCAGATGGAAATACTGCGCGGGCGTGCTGGCATTCACCACTTGCAGATTGTCCTCGGCGCACAGCGTGAGGAAGCGCTCAATGCGCGCGCTGGAATGCTCGGGACCTTGTCCTTCATAGCCATGCGGCAACAGCAGCACCAGCCCGCTCGGCTGGCCCCATTTGGATTCGGCGCTGGCGATGAACTGGTCGATCAGGATTTGCGCGCCATTGGCGAAATCGCCGAACTGCGCCTCCCACAGAACCAGTGTCAGCGGATCGGCCACGCTGTAGCCAAACTCAAATCCCATTACCGCGTACTCGCTCAGCGAGCTGTCGAAAACATCGAAGCGCGCTTGATTGGGCCCCAGATGCTGCAACGGAATGTAGCGCTCGCCGGTTTCGCTGTCGTACAGCTCCAGGTGGCGCTGGCTGAACGTCCCGCGTCCGCTGTCCTGCCCGCTCAACCGGACTGGAGTGCGTTCCAGCACCAGGGTGCCAAAGGCCAGCGTCTCCCCGGTGGCCCAATCGATTGGAGCGCCGCGCAGAATTTCCTGGCGCTTCTTGAGGGTGCCTTCCAGCTTGGGATGCACGCGGAATTCGTCTGGGAACGTCGTGATTCCGTGAACCACGCGCTCCAGCGCCACCCGGTCCACAGCCGTGTTCGGACTGGGCGCTACGATGTCATCGAGTTCCACGGAGCTCAGTTCCTGTACCTGGTACTGCTCCTGGTTCTCCTTGGCGGCGTCGTAGATATTGTTGAGCCGCTGATTGACGGTCTTGCGCATTTGCGCCACTTGCTCCACATCGATCAAGTGCTCGCGCACCAACTGATCGGAGAACTGCGCCGCTACCGACGGATGATTGCGAATCTTGCGGTATAGAATCGGCTGGGTGTAGCTGGGGTCGTCGCCTTCGTTGTGACCATGCCGGCGGTAGCAGAACATGTCGATGACCACGTCGCGCTTGAACGTTTGGCGATAGTCGTAAGCCATCTGCGCCACGCGGATGCAAGCGTCCGGGTCGTCGCCATTGACGTGGAAGATGGGCGCCTGCACCATCCGCGCCACGTCGGTTGAATAGGGCGTCGAACGCGCTTCATTGGGATTGGTGGTGAATCCGATTTGGTTGTTGATCACCAGGTGAATGGTGCCGCCGGTGGTGTAGCCTTCCAATTGCGAGAGATTGAGCGTTTCGGGAACCACGCCTTGACCGGCGAAAGCAGCATCGCCATGAATCAGGATCGGAATCACGCGCTCGCGGTTGGTGTCGCCCAGCCGGTCCTGCTTGGGCCGCACCAGACCTTCCACCACCGGATCCACCGCTTCCAAATGGCTGGGGTTGAACGCCACCGAAACCACGATCTCGCGGCCCGATGACGATTTCCGCACGCCGCTCGCTCCCAGATGATATTTGACGTCGCCCGAACCCTGCGTGCTTTCGGGATCGATGCCTTCGAACTCCGAAAACAATTGCATCAGGGACTTGCCGACGATGTTCGCCAGCACGTTCAAGCGCCCGCGATGGGCCATGCCGATTACCGTCTCATGCACGTTGGTATCGGCCGCGCGATCCAGAATTTCATCCAGAATCGCGATCGCTGATTCGCCGCCCTCCAGCGAAAAGCGCTTGTGCCCGATGAAGCGCGTATGCAGAAAGCGCTCGAACTCCTCGGCTTCGATTACGCGCTGCAACGCGCGCAGCTTGGTCTTCTCGTCGATCGGCCAGCGATTGCCGGTGGGCTCCATGCGGAGCTGCAGCCAGCGCTTCTGCTCCGGAATCTGGATGTTCATGTACTCGCATCCGATTTTTCCGCAGTAGGTCTGGCGCAGCGTCTCCAGAATCTCGCGCAGCGTGGCGGTCTTCTGCGGCTGATCGTCTTCCGACATCAGCGTGCCGGTGAGGAACTCGCGATCGAAATCCCAGATGGTGAGCCCGTAGGTGGCCGGGTCGAGCTCCGAATGATACACCGGCTCCGAACCTAAGGGGTCAAAATCGGCGATCAAATGGCCGCGCACGCGATAGGCGTTGATCAACTGCAGTACAGCGGCTTCCTTGGCCACGTCATCGTGCTGGCCGCCGCGGAAGCCCGCGATCGAAACCGGACGATCGGGCTCCCAATGCACAGGCTTGTGAGGGATCTTGAGATCCGCAAAAATCTGCTCGTAAAATCCGCTGTCGCCCTCCAGCAAGGCTTGCAGGCGGCCCAGGAACATGCCCGACTCGGCGCCTTGCACGACACGGTGATCGTAGGTGCAGGTCACCGTCATCACTTTGCTTAGCCCCAGGCCAGCGCGCAGCTGGTCGGTAACGCCGTGGAATTCGGCCGGATAATCGATGGCGCCGGTAGCGATGATGGCGCCCTGTCCGGGCATCAGCCGCGGTACGGATCCAAGCGTGCCCACGGTTCCCGGATTGGTTAGCGAAATGGTGGTGCCTTCAAAATCCTGAACTGTCAGTTTGTTGTTGCGCGTGCGAAAAATGATGTCGTCGAATGCCTTGATGAACTGGCCGAAGTCCATCGAGCCGGTGTCCTTGAGGTTGGGCACTTTCAAGGATCGCGCACCGTCCTTGCCCGCTACGTCCACCGCGATGCCGATGTTCACGATATCGCGCACCACGCGAAACGGCTGGCCGTTGGTTTCCGCGTAGGCGTGATTCAACGTCGGATTGCTGGGAAGCGCTTTCACGATGGCCCAGGCGATGATGTGCGTGTAGGAGATCTTGCTCTTGCCGGTGAGCGCGCGGTGTTCGTTCAGAATGCGACGATTTTCGTCGATCACCTTCACCGGCATCGCGCGCTGCGAGGTCGCCAGCGGAATGCTGAGGCTGGCGTTCATGTTCTCGGCGATCCGAGCCGCCGCGCCGCGCAATGGGACCAGTGTTTCACCGGCTATGGGCTGATGCTCGGGAATGGCCGGCAGCGAGGACGCGTGGCCACCCGCGCTGACCATATTGGTTCACAGCATTACCGGCTGCTCGTGCGGGAGCCGTTTCCTGAAGGTGCTGAGCCACCGTTGGTCTCTGAGCCACCGTTGGTCTCGAAAACTTCTTTCCAGCTCTGGTCGACCGCTTTGCGATCGTTCAGATACTGCTGATATAGCTCGTCTTCGAGCCAGCTATTGATACCTAGTTCGGGCGTGCGTGATTCTGACATGGAATTAAATATAAGGGCTTAACTCCATCATAGCGTGCTCGGTGGCCGGAAGTCCTCCGTAAGTTCCCCTGGCCGTAAAGCTGCGTAATTCCAAGCAACCCCGCCTACCCGCGCAAACATCTGATCAAGTGATGGAGATAAGAATATGAAAAGAATCTTTCAAAGTGTTGCATTTGCTGCGGCATTAGCGATTGCCAGCGCGCCGATGTTCGCCAGCAACGGCAACGCTCCGCAGGATTTGACGAGCGCAGGTTCGCCACCAATTGGTGATGCTTCCCTACTACAGCGTGTTCGACGATTTGAATTATCGCGTCGATAACGGCGTCGTAACGTTATCGGGTGCGTTACGCAACCCGTGGTGAAGGATGATGCCGAGCGGTCCGTCAAGCATCTGGCGGGCGTCACGCAGGTGATAAACAACATCCGCGTGCTGCCTCTGTCGACCTTCGACAACCGCATTCGAGCGGCGGAATACCGCTCTATTTATGGATTCGGCGGCCTATATCGCTATGGGATGGGCACCCAGCCCTCGATCCACATCATCGTTGAAAACGGGCACGTGACCCTGGTAGGCGTGGTGGATAATCAGAGCGACAAAAATACGGCGAATATCCGGGCGAATACGGTTCCTGGAGTATTCTCGGTGACCAACGACCTGCGGGTAGTAGAGCAAAACTAGCGTTCTTGCCTTGTAACACAGGGCTTGGGCCGGTTTCGGTACACTAACTGATGCATGTGTGCCGAACCGGTCCGAGCGCCGCTGAAGACTCGCGGACCTTCCGGACTCACGACTCCTCCCTATACCTCAATCGCGAACTCAGCCACCTGGAGTTCCAGCGGCGAGTGCTGGAGGAGGCTCGCGATCGCCGCAATCCGCTGCTAGAGCGCGTCAAATTCCTTTCGATCTTCGGGTCCAACCTCGACGAGTTCTTCATGGTGCGCGTGGCGGGCCTGACGCAGCAGATCGAAAACGGCGTCCAGGAACCCGGCCTGGATGGCCGCGGTCCGTCGCAAACTTTGGAAGCTATTCGCGGCGTGGTGGGGCCCCTGATTAGCGGGGCCTATAAGTTTCTCCAGGAAGATCTGATTCCGGCGCTCGAAGCCAACCAGATTCGCCTGCTGAACCTGGCGGACCTCAGCCTGGAACAAAGCGCGCAACTGGATACGTTCTTCGCCGAAAAAGTATTTCCGGTTCTCACTCCGCTGGCGTTCGATCCGGGCCGGCCGTTTCCGCACATTTCGAACCTTAGCCTGAATATCGCGGTGGCGGTGCGCGAGCCCGGCGGTCCGGAACACTTCGCTCGCGTGAAGGTTCCCGATACTTTGCCCCAACTGCTTCCGGTAGCGCTTCCTGCCGACCCCGGCGCTACGTCCCGCGAATACGGTTTTGTTTGGCTGGAGCAGTTGATCATCGCCAATCTGCAGCATCTGTTTCCGGGCCTGGAGATTCTGCGGGCTCACGTCTTTCATCTCACTCGCGACGCCGAAGTCGCCATCAAGGAACTGGAAACGGACGATCTGCTTGAAACCATCGAGGAGGCTGTGTGGCAGCGTCGTTTTCGCGACGCGGTGCGTCTGCAAGTGGACGCGCACACGCCGGAGCCGATGATCGAATTTTTGGCCGGCAAGCTGGAGCTGGATCCTTCGGATATTTATCGCGTACACGGGCCGCTGGACCTCAGCCGCTTGCGCCACCTGCTGAGCCTGGATCGTCCGGATTTGAAGGACAAGCCGTTCCTGCCTTATACCCCGGCGGGCTTCGTGACCAAGGAAGACGACATCTTCGATCTGATCCGCCAGCAAGACCAGCTGCTGCATCATCCTTACGAGTCGTTTCAGCCGGTGGTGGAATTTCTGCGGCGCGCCGCGCGCGATCCGGACGTCCTGGCCATCAAGATGACGCTGTATCGGCTGGGCCGCAACTCGCCCATTGTCGAGGCGCTGCTTGAAGCCGTAGAGAACGGCAAGCAGGTGGCGGTGGTCGTGGAACTGAAGGCGCGCTTCGATGAGGAAAGCAACATCGAATGGGCGCGAGCCATGGAGCGCGAAGGCGTTCACGTGGTCTACGGCCTGCTGGGCCTCAAGGTGCACTCCAAGGTGATTCTGGTGGTGCGGCGTGAAGGCGACACCATCCGCCGGTATTGCCATCTCGCGACGGGCAATTACAACCCCGCCACGGCTCGCCTCTATACCGATTTTGGGCTTGTTCACATGCGACGAGCAGATCGGGGCGGACGCCACCGATCTATTCAATTATCTGACCGGCTATTCGCGCAAGAAGACCTTCCGCAAGCTGCTGGTCGCGCCGCTCAATCTTCGCCAGCGCATCGAAGAAATGATCCAGCGGGAAATCGACATCCAGCGCCAGGGCGGCAAGGGCCGGCTGATCCTGAAGATGAATGCGCTCGAAGATGGGCCTATTATCAAGCTGCTTTATCAGGCCTCCCAAGCGGGCGTGAGCATCGATCTGATTGTGCGCGGCGCATGCTGCCTGCGTCCCCAGGCGCCGGGCGTCAGCGAGAACGTTCACGTCCGAAGCGTACTGGGCCGCTTTCTGGAGCACAGCCGGATTTTCTACTTCCGCAACAATGGCGACGAGGAATGCTATCTCGGCAGCGCTGATCTGATGCCGCGCAATCTGAACCGGCGGGTCGAGGTTCTGTTTCCGGTGCAGCACCCGGAGATGATCAAACGTCTGCGCGATGAAGTGCTGCACTCCTATCTGCACGATGACGTCGGCGCCCGCCACATGCACAAAGACGGTTCCTATTCGCCCAAGTCCCGCCGGGCCGGCAGCGACTGCCAAGCCTGGTTCCTTAGCCAGCGCACCATTTCCGCAGTGCGCTAAACTGAACAAATCCCGGTGGAAATGTATTGCCGGAAGAACTAGTCATGCGACTGGCCTTGTTCGGCGGCACATTCGACCCCATCCATAACGCCCATCTCACCGTGGCGCGCGAAGCCGCGGATCAATTCCACCTGGACCAGGTCTGGTTTATTCCCGCCGCCCATCCGCCGCACAAAACCGCGCAGCACCGGTGCCACTTATGAGGACCGTTTTCGCATGACGGAACTGGCCTGCCGGGCGGATCCTCGTTTCATCGCGTCGCGGCTGGAAGCGGGCGATGGCAAGAGCTACTCCATCGACACCGTGGAGCGCGTGCGCGAGCTTGGCCAGCAACCGTTTTTCATCATCGGCGCCGACGCTTTCGCCGAAATCCCCACTTGGCACCGCTGGCAGGATCTGGTACGGCTCACCGAGTTCATTGTGGTGACGCGGCCGGGCCATCTCTATTCAGCGCCGCCGGGCGCGCGAGTGCATCGGCTGGACACCGTGGCACTGCCGGTATCCTCATCTGAAATAAGGCGCAAACTGGCCGCCGGGGAGATTCCGGACGAATTACCGCCGGCCTGTAAGCCGTTATATATTCGGAGCGGGGCCTTTACCAGCCCTCGCCCGGCCATGTAGAAGAAAGTACCGCCTTCAACCGCGTTAACGCGGCTGTAATGCGTTCGTAACGCTAAATCGGGTTACCTTCAAGTAAGGGCACCATGAAGAAAATAGTCCTTATCGAAGATGATACCGACCTATACTCGCTCCTGAAGTACAACCTCGAGAAGGAAGGGTTTCGCAGTCGCAGGCTCACAAACCGGACGCGGCGCAATTGAGCTTTGCCGACGCGAACGGCCCGACCTGGCGATTCTCGATATCATGCTGCCGGATTCCGATGGCCTGGAGATTTGCAAAGGCCTGCGAAATCATTCCGAGCTGGCGCACGTGCCGATCATTTTCCTTACCGCTCGAGCTTCCGAAACCGACCGCATCCTGGGCTTGGAACTCGGCGCCAACGACTACATGGTGAAGCCGTTCTTCGTTCGCGAGCTGATCGCGCGGGTGAAGAACCAGTTCCGTTCGCAGTCGTCGCCGGCCCGCACGGTGAGGGCGGGGGAACTGGAGCTGGATCGGGCAAGTTGCCGCGTTACGTTGCGAGGGGCTGAAGTCGCGCTCACCGCCACCGAGTTCCGGCTGCTTGAGTTTCTTATGAGCCGCCCGGGCGTAGTTTACAGTCGCGAGCAGCTTCTGGATTCGGTCTGGGGGCACGACCGCGCGGTTACCGATCGCACCGTGGATGTGTATATCTTGCGGCTGCGCCAGAAGATCGAGCCGGACCCCGCCAATCCGTCGCTGATCCGCGCGGTTCGCGGCTTCGGATACAGCTTCAACGAGCACACGGTGGAAGCGCCAGTTAACTAATCGGCGGATCCACGCTGCCGATCGAAAACAACGAGAACTCGTCCTCCGGCCACTGGGTGGGCCGGCCCTTTTCTTCGCGAATCCGTCCATATCGTCCCGCGTGAAACAGCAGCGGATGCCCCTCGCCGGCTTCGAAGTGCTCCACGCGGCAATGTACAGCGTGTGGTCGCCAGCCGGATGGATGTCCAGCACCTCGCCACGAAGTATGCCACCGCGCCCGCCGATCAGCGGAATACCGTTGCGATACACCAATCGCACGTGGAGGCCCGGCACCTTGCGCCCCGCGAAATGGTTGCTCAGCGGCTTCTGATCTTCAGCCAGTACGCTGATGCCGAAGCGCCGCACCGTAGGCAGGATGCGGTGCATATTGGATCGATTGTCCAGCGAGACCAAGACCAGCGGCGGATCGAGTGAAACCGACACGAACGCATTCGCGGTCATGCCGTGCATTTGATCCTGGTCCTGCGCGGTTAGATACAGTGACGCCGCTGGCGAAGCGGCCAAGCGCATTGCGAAACTGTCGAGTGTCAATTGCGCGGGCGTCATTTGCGGACGATTCTTCATTATGATATTAATATCGTCCGGGTTGATCAGGTCCGGCACCGTCCAGCCATCCAGGTCATACTCCGCCATGCACTGCTCGGCGAAGCCTTTGTACTTTGTCGGATTGGCCCATCTGATCGGCCACCATCAGCGTCTCGAAGCGAATGCTCTCGTGATTGCCGAAATAGTTGCGCTCGTACAGCTCGTGCCGGCCGCCGAACTCGGTGCCCATCGCGTCCCACATCAACTTCATCAGCTTCACGCGATCCAGCGCCGAGTATCCGTTGGACCCGCGCACGAACGGTCTCCAGATAATTGCGAATTTCGGGCACCTTGAAATCGTTGGCAGTGCGACGGCAGATAAATCAGCGCGCTCGCCAGCACGTTCTCGATGATCTCCTTGAGCCGCGGATAAATCAAATTGGACGCCACGCGATACGCCAGCCCGTAGTCGAGATTGGGCAGCACGTAGCCGGGCGTCCACGGCGTGGTGGTGCGCGCCATCGCGTCGGTGAGGCCCCAAAACAGATTGCGCCACGCCAGCACCTCGCCCACCTGCGCCTGCACGCCGCGAAAATCCTTGGTGCCGGTGGCCTCCACGCCCTTGAGCAAAAGCCCCGCGATGAAATCGAGCTTCACGGCCAGACGCACGCAGCCATGGAACATGAAGCGCGGCAGAAAGCCGGAGCGCGGGAAGAAGTTGTTGACCTTGTCGATGTCGCCGTAAGCGAAGACGTTCTCCCACGGAACGAAGAACCTTGTCGAAGACGATGATGGAATCGTTTTCATCCAGGCGGCTCGAGAGCGGATAGTCGAAGGGGCTGCCGACCGCCGCCGCAGTCATCTCATACGATGGCCGGCAGAACAGCTTCACGCCCGGTGAGTCGGTGGCGACGATGCAGACGAATGCGAAATCCTTGGTCTTGATGGGCAGCGCCCCATTGTTCGCGATGAAATTGTAGTGCGTCAGCGTCGACGTGGTGGCCACCACCTTGGCGCCGCTAATCACCAGGCCGGCGTCGGTTTCCTTCTCCACGTGCATGTACACGTCGCGGACTTCGGATAGTTCCTTGTTGCGATCCACCGGCGGATTCACGATGGCGTGATTGACGAAGGTGACTTCCTCCTGCACCTTCTTGTACCAGCGCCGGGCGTTCTCTTGATAGGGCGTGTAGAAGTCGGAATTCGCGCCGAGCGTGGCCAGGAACGCGGCCTTGTAATCCGGGCTGCGGCCCATCCAGCCGTAGGTGACGCGAGCCCATTCGGCGATGGCGTCGCGCGATGCCACCATTTCCTCGACGTTGCGCGGCGCCTTGAAAAAGTGATGCGTGTAGCCGCCGCTGCCGGTGTCGGTCTCCGTGCACAGGATCGACTTGCGCTGATCGTGCAGCGCGTCATACAAGCGCGCCAGCATGCGGACCGTGTTGCGAAACGCCGGGTGCGTGGTGACGTCCTTCACCCGCTCGCCGTAGATCCAGATCTCGCGCCCGTCGCGGAGGCTTTCCATGAAACTCCTGCGAGGTAAACGGTGCGGTGCGCGTGGCGCCGAAGATGCGGTTTAGCTTCTGTGGACATTTTTCTCTCCTACGCGAATTTCGCCCAATCGCGCTCGAATCGGAATACTTCTTTGGCCGGCGGCAGCGGCGCTTGCGTCTCGATCCAGCGGACCGGTTCGGCGCCGTTGTTGGCGAAGCTATGAATGCAGCCGACGCCGGTCCAGATGACGTCGCCGGGACCGAGGTCGTAGCTCTTGCCGTCCGCGACGGCGTGAACGCGCCCGCCGACAATGAAGTAGCGACTCTTCGAAGGTATGATCGTGCGGATCGATTTTCGCGCCCGGTGAATATTGAATCAGGAACAGCGACTGGTGCGTAGCGCCGAAGGAGCGATCGACGAACATCTTGATGGCGACGCCCGTGGTGGGGTTGAAGCCTTCCATTTGCGACGCGCCGCCGGGGCGCGGAAGTTGCGATTCGTCAAAATGCCCGATGGGAACGTCTGCATCGGGCGCGGGAGCGTTGGTGGTAAAGAAAGTGTCTCTGCCCGTACTCGATCGGTCGCGGCTGCGGCGCTTGCATCTCGAGCCAGCGCGCCGGGTGCGCCGCTGGTGTTGCGCCACGCGTGCCGGAGCCCGGTGGGGATCAATCCGAAATGGCCGGGGCCGAGCGTGTGCGTCATTTCTCCGATCTGCACCGAGACGCTGCCTTCCAAAATGTAGAAGCTCTCTTCGAACGAGTGCAGGTGCAGCTGGATTGACGCCGCCCGGGTCGAGAAAACAGATGCCCGTGCCCATGTGAACCGATCCCATGGCGCGATCGACGTAGGTGGCGCGGCGGAAACCGGTGCTATGCGGCTGGTAGAGCGGGGGAGTCTGCGCGGCGGCTGGGTCGATCCTGGAGACAGCGTGCATGGCGGGTCGGATCTATTATGACTCCTGTATCTACGCTACGGGAGGGTGGCGGAAGGGGCTAGCAGGAAGCTCGCTTTTGTGAACAGAATCGTGACTCGGTTCTGAGCCGCCATGCGTGAGCATGCGGTTCCCCGGTCCACAGGCGAATCCGCATGCTTACGCATGGCGGCTCGGATGCTTTGTTGTGTCCCACGGCAATCCCTGGAATTCCAACGTGTCCATCGCCTCGCGATTCAAGCGCTCCGCATTGCGATTGATGATGTCGATATCACGGCGATCGCGCTCATCGGCCGATTGTTCCTCATCGTTGCGATGCATAGATGCAGAGTATCCTAACGCGAGATGCTGTGCCACACTGAAACTGGATGCCGCTGGTCCCTCCCTACATCGAAACACTGCGTCCCTACGAGCCCGGGCGCAGCTCTGACGAAGTCCGGCGCGCCTATGGCCTCAGCCGCGTTAGCAAGCTCGCATCCAACGAAAACCCTCTCGGCCCCTCCTCCCTGGCGGTGGAGGCGATGGTGCGTTGATGAGCAGCTGCATCTTTATCCCAACAGCGGCCTGGATCTGCGCCGCGTTCTCGCGGAAAAATACGAGACCAAAATCGAGAACGTGATCGCGGGCAGCGGCTCGGAAGGCATCATCTCCAACATCATTCGCACGTTCCTGGGCGATGAGGACGAGGTGCTCACCACCGAAGCCGCCTTCATCGGTTTTCAGGTGCTGGCGAAGTCGCGCGGCGTGGCCTACCGCACCGTGCCGTATCGCGACTGGCACTACGATCTGGCCGCGCTTGCCGGCGCGATCAACGATCGCACCAAGATCATTTACCTCGCCAACCCCAACAACCCCACCGGCACCATCTTCTCAAAACATGAGTTCGATGAGTTCTACCGGCACGTGCCCGAGCGCGTTCTCATCATCCTGGACGAAGCCTACTTCGAGTACGCGAAAGATACTCCGCGCTATCCCGGATTCGATGCATTATCGCTACGACAACGTCATCACGCTGCGGACGTTTTCGAAAATTTACGGGCTCGCCGGAGTTCGCATCGGCTATGGCTTCGCGCACGAGCGGCTGATCACCAACCTGCTCAAGGTGAAGCTCCCGTTCGAGCCCAGCACGCTGGCGCAGGCAGCCGGCATCGCGCGCGCTCGCCGACAAGGAGTTCCTGCACAAGTCGCTCGAGACTGAACGCGCGCGGAATGAAATTTCTCACCGAAGGCCTGCGCGAGATCGGCCTGACCATCGTGCCTTCGGAAGCCAACTTCGTGATGGTCGTGCTACCCGACGCCGAGCAGGCCACTCGACTTACAACCGACCTGCTAACTCAAGGAATCATCATCCGGCCGCTGGCAAGTTTTGGCCTGCCGAACTGCGTTCGCATTTCCACGGGAACGGATGAAGACAACCAGCGTTGCGTGGAAGCGATCCAGAAGCTCCAGGTCCCGCTTGCCCCGCGTCGGCTAGTTAGTCTCGGTAACGGCTTGTTTCCTTCTTGCTTCCTTCGCCGCTCGCCTCAGCTTGTTTCGCCCTTTAGCTCGGCTGCCAGAATCGGCTTCAACGCCGCCACGCTTACCTCACCGTTGTACTGCTTGCCGTTGATGTAGAACGCCGGCGTCCCGTATACGTTCGCGGCTTCCCCATCTGCGATATCCTTTTCAACCACCGGCTTGAACTTGTGCGAATCGATTCCGGCCGTGAACTTGTCCATGTCCAGCCCCGCCTGCTTGGCCCACAGCATCATGTTCTCGCGCGACAGGCCGCTGAAATTCTTGAAATAACAGCTCATACATCTCCCAAAACTTCCCCTGTTCGCGCGCGGCAAGCGATGCCTCGGCGGCCAACTGCGCGTGCGGATGCATGGAAAGCGGGAATTGTTTGTAGATGAGCTTCATGTCCTTGGGATAAGCCGCCATCACGGTGTCCACCTGCCTCACCGCGGCCGAGCAGAACGGGCACTCGAAATCGGAAAACTCCACCAGCGTGATACGCGCATCGGCCGGGCCGCGAACCGGCGAGCCCGCCACCGGAATGGTCACTGGCGCTTCCAGGATCTTCGGCCGATGAGCTTTGGGCGACGCGTCCATCAGCTTGCTGATCTCAACCAGGCTCTTGCCATCCTTCACGCCCTGGATGGCGATCTTCGCCAGCCCGCGGCTGTAGCCGCAATTGGGTCCTTCATGATGCACTCGGCCGTCTTCATGCCGCACTGGCAGGTGCAATCCTCCTCGCGCAGAAGTTTGAGCACGGCCTTCTTCTGAACAGCCGTCAGACCCGAGAGATCGACATCGCCGAGCGTCTCGGAAGTCTTCCAGGCATCGGGCGGAGGGCGTCTGCGCCACGAGCGTCAGGGTGGCGAGCAGGCAAAGGAACGCAATGCGGAGTCGCATCCCTCTATTATGACCCGGATTGAGGCTATCAATCGAGGGTACAGATCGAGGGTACAGATTGAAGCTACGGATCGAAGGCATATGATAGGCTGCTTCCTATGCCCACCAGCCAGGCTTTCCTTCTCCAGCCCGAGGAACGGCGCGGCGCCGAGCCGATCGTTATTTTCGGGGAACAAATATCGTTGAAGTTGGCGGGCGCCGATTGCAATGGCGGCTGCACCATCTTTGTGAACGTTACGCCGCCGAAAGCCGGCCCGCCGCTGCATCGGCATTCGCGGCAAGACGAATGGTTCTATATCCTCGAGGGCAATTACCTGTTTGAGGTGGATGGAAAGCAGATGACCGCTGGGCCTGGCTGTTCCGCCTTCGCTCCCCTAGGCACGGCCCATACGTTCCAGAACCTCAGTTCCAGCCACTCGCGCATGATCGTGGTGTCGCAACCGGCGGGTATGGATGTGTTTTTCACGGAGTTGTCGGCAGCCATGAAGAACATGCGAGAACCGGACATGTCGGTGCTTATGCCGATCTTCGAGAAACACGGGATCGAGTTTCTGGGTCCGCCCTTGGCCGTCCGCGACAAAGCCACGACGGGGTCGGGAAGCTAATCCAGCTCGGCGTGCAGGAAGCTCTTCAGGTCTTCCTCATTCACCTCAGGCTCGCCCGGCGCCACATTGCTCAGCTTCCCCGCTTTCATCCAGGCCTCCAATTGATCCACCAGGCTGAACAGGTGATCGAATGAATCCACAATGAACAGCAGCGGCTGGTAGTGGTTGATCTCGAAGCCCTGATTGATGGCCCATTCCAGTTGGATCGGATAGCGCTGTACCTCGGGCGCTTCGATAGCATGGGCAATCTCGCCATGCGAGCTGAGCAACCCGCTGCCATATACCTTCAGTTCGCTCGGCCCGCGTCTTCCCGCATCAGGCCGAATTCGATGGTGAACCAGAAGAATCGCGCCATCGCTTTGATCACGCTGGTGAGGTAATGAATGCGCGTATCGGGACCGCGAATGCCCGCCGCGATCTCGGCCGCCGTGTGCGCGCACTCGCCGAAACGCACCAGGGCCTCGGCGAACTGCTTATCGGTGTGCATGGGAACATGGCCGGCGATGTCGTGGAAAATGTCGGGCTCGGGCAAATAGTCGAGCTTGTCGGAACGGCGAATCGTGATGGTGGTGGGGAAAGTGGCGGTTGCGCAGGCAATCGAAGAAGACGAACGCGGGCACATATCCGCTCACGGCCTTTGCCTGAAATCCCGTCAACGGCTTCAGAAACCGATTGACCTCTGCCAGGCGCGGAATGCGTTCCGGATTCAAACACAGCGAATGGATGCCCTGCAGGAAATGTTCGTTGGCGTAGCGCTCCCAGCGCGGCGTCAAACGCGAGTAAAGCTTACGCCAGGCTTGATGATTCTCTTCGGAGTACAGTTCGTAAGGCTGTTCGATGAAGAGTCTGGCCCGCAGCCTTGGCCTGCTCGATAAATGGCGCGGTCACTTGTTGTTAGGCCGGCAGTAACTGTTGAGCTTTGCATTTCGCTCTCCGTCCATATCATCCCTCCAAAAAGCACCACGCGCAAGTGGTGCCATGGCAACCCATCGCCACCGCGCTACAATAATCAGCTTGATCGTCGATCCCGCTTCCACCGACTATCAACAGTGTCTACAAGCTTCTGACTTGGCTCCGTAGTTCCGCGTCCCATCGCCTTCGTTTCCACCGTGAATCCGGAAGGCGAGTTCAATCGCGGCCCCCTTCAGCTTTTTCACGGTAGCCAGCTCGAATCCGCCGGTGCTGGTTTTCACCGTGGGGCGCCGCGCCACCCCCGACCCGCGAAAAGACACGCTCCGCAATATCACGACTTCGCGGGAGTTCGTGGTCAACGTCGTCTCGGAAGAAATCGGACAGAAGATGAACCTCTGCGCGGGCGAATATCCGCCCGAAGTAGACGAATTCGAAGTCTCGGGACTCACGCCGATTCCCGAGCGATCTGGTGAAACCGCCGCGCGTCGCCGAATCGCATATCAATATGGAATGCCGGCTGCTTTATACCATCGAAATGAGCGGGCTCATCAACGGTGGCAATCTCGTCCTGGGCGAAGTGATCCGCTTCCACATCGATGACGCGTTGGTTCACAACTACCGGATCGATCCCGACAAACTGCACGCCATCGGGCGCATGGCGGGCAACACCTATACCCGGACCCTGGATCGTTTCGACATGATCCGACCGGCTTAGCCAGCGAACAGCCGTTCGAAAATCCCGCGCGTGTGGCTTTGTATTTTCGCGAGTTCCACTTTTGTCGGATGGCCGTCCGGCCGTTCCGGAATCCAGCGATGCACCAAACCGGTCAAAACCTGGAGCTGCGATTCGGAATTGGGAAGGCTGGTCTCAGCGTGGCCTGAGTAGATCCGCAGCGCATGATCCACGGCGCGATAGAATGTCGCGGCTTCCAGCAGAAATTCGGCATCCCCCCGTTCCAGGTGGCCCATGGCTTCGATGATCTCGATGCGCGCTGGCGTGTTCAGCACCTTATAAAAGATCCCGCCGGCTTTCAGGCGCAGGAACAACAGCGCGAAATCGATGTCGTAGAATCCGCCCAGGCCCGCCTTGAGCGGATGATCCGGGCCTTGTTCCTTCTCCAGCCGCAACCGCATCTGGCGCAGGTCGCGCTTAGAACGGCCGCTCTGGCCATAGCGGCGCCAGTCCACCTTCTGAAGCTCGTTCAGGAATGCGGTAGCGCGATCCGTATCGCCCGCCACGGCGCGCGACTTCATGTAAGCAATGCCTTCCCAGGCCTCGGCATTCTTTTCGAAGTACTCCTTGTACGCCGCCTCGGACTGCAGCAGCGCGCCCGCGCTTCCATTCGGCCGCAGACGAGTGTCCACGGTGAACATTACGCCAGTGCCGGTGTAAGCGGTGATCAGGTCCACGATCCGCTCGGCAACGCCTGTCCAAAAGACGATTTCCTCGCGATCCTCATCGGGCAGAACGAACACCAGGTCGGCGTCCGACGCAAGATCGAATTCGCGCATTCCCAGCCGTCCCAGTGCGATCACCATGAGCTGCCGGTACGGCTGATATCCGCGGCGTCAGCCGGCGGATTCGATGCCGCAACGTGATCCACCGCCATTCGATAACAAGCGGCGATCGCGGCATCGGCCAGTTCGGAAGTTTGCTGCAGCGTTTCGAACACCGGCACGGGCTGGCACATGCTGGCAGCCTGGATGCGAAACATTTCGCGGCGGAAAAAACCGGCGCAGATCCGAGATGTCGTCGAAACCCAGGACCGCAAAAACGCGCGGGTCTTCAGAAATTCCCGCGGCGCGCCGCCAACTCTTCAATCAAGTCGGGCTGGCGCACCAGCTCCTCGGCGAAGTACGGGCTGTTTTCGAAGATTTCCAGAATCGGACCGCGCCACCTGCGGATTGGAATTCAGCAGCGCCGAGCAAGCGCGAATCCGGCATCAGCTTCTCGAGGAAATGCTCGAAAGCTCGCCGCCCCGCGGCGCAATTGCATGCTGGAAACCAGGCTCGCCAAGTCCGGCGCGCGCTCGTCCAGAAATCGGATCACATTGCTGCTGAGGTCGGCTCGACGACTTCCGGAGCTTCGATTTGCGGGGCCACGGCCGGCGGCAGGCTGTAGTAAATCGGGCGCTGCGCGTGAATCACGCGCTCGTAAATCTCCTGCACCGCTTCCAGATGAGCGTTCAATTCGTGCAGCAGTTTTTCACCTGACGGCGCGCTGCCGAGCTGCGCCGACGGCATTTTTCTCGCCAACAGATCCAGACTCGCGCGGCGACGTGGGCAGCGAATGCGTCTGGCGGTCCTCCGCGAATTGCAGCCGGTGCTCCAGGTTGCGCAGGAAACGATAGGCGGCGATGAGCCGCCCGTATTCCGCCGCCGAAAGCAGATCCTTGTCGCTCAGCCGCGACAGCGCCAGCATAGTGCCGCCATGACGCAGCCACGGGACTCGCCCGCCATGCAGCCGCTGCAAGCACTGCACCAGAAACTCGACGTCGCGAATGCCGCCCGGCGCCAGCTTCACATCGAAGGCCGATTTGCCGAGCTTCCGCCGGTTCAGCTTTTCGCTTATGCGCTCGCGCGTAGCGGAAACTGCTTCCACGGCCGAAAAATCGAGCGTGGTGGAGTAAATCAGCGGCTCCACGGTCCTCAGCAAGTTCGCGCCCGGCCTCGGGATCGCCCGCCGCCACGCGAGCCTTGATCAACATCTGCAATTCCCAATCGCGCGCGCGCGTCTGATAGTAGCTCTTGGCGCCGTCCAGCGAGATGCAAACCTCGCCGCAGGCTGCCGTCCGGCCGAAGCCGCAGGTCCACGCGATAGCACAGGCCCTCGGCGGTGTAGGTCGAGAGCAGCTCGGTGTATTGGTTCGCGACCTTCTTGTAAAACTCCTTGTTCGAAATCGGATGCTCGCCGTCGGTCTCGCCGTTGGCCGCGTACACGAACATCAGATCGATATCCGAGCTGTAGTTCAGCTCGCGTCCCCCCAGCTTGCCGAGAGCGATCACCGACATGCCGCACTCCCGCGCCTCGCCGTTGTCATCGATGTAACGCGGCGTCGCCGTGGCGCGCGGCCAACTCCGCGCGAATCCGCTTATAGCTGATATGCAGAATTGCGTCGGCCAGGTTCGAGAGTTCTTCCGTGGTCTCGGACAAGCTGCCGAGCCCCAACACGTCCCTCAGCAGGATGCGCAGAATCTGCTGGCGGCGGAACAGTGCCAGCGAAAAAGGCAGAGGCTTTCCGCTCTGGCTGGCTCTTCAGGAATTTGCCCAGACGTTTTTTGTACTCGCTGGCGGTCAGCACGCGGTTCATCGCGGAGACTTCTTCCAGCCACTGCGGGTTCTGAAGAATCTCCTCGGAAAGAAAACGGCTGAAAGATGTGACCGTGACGAAATGCTGCAACCCGGAAGGGGACTGCGTCAATCGTTCCAGCGCCTCCCGATGGTGCTGCTTCAGCCCGACAAGATAGTGAATCGCGGCATCCGGGTCGGCCGCGGCCGCTAAGAAAGCTTTGAGCCGGTCTTGCTCTTCAGCGGGAAGTCCGAGCGACAGAAGCGCCGCTTCTCCACGGACCACAGCGGGCTTGCGGAGCGGCTGAGTTTCTAGCAGGCTTGCCATTCACAGTTAGACAACCGGGTCTACTAGTTGGATTATATCGCGCGGCCGGTCGTAAACAGTTGGTAGTTTAGTTAACCTTGTGTTGGCCGCTGTCTTCTCCGGCCGCGGTCTTTTTTCTTGGGTTGAACCGTTCGGTAGCGTGGCTACTTTGGTTTGGCCTCCGCTAAAATAGGCCAGACCGGAGTTAAGAAGATGGACCTTCACATTGATGTCGAACTACAGGGAGGACTTATGTCAGTCACCGCGAGGGGTAATCTTACGTTCGACGCAACCTTGCGGCTCCTCAAGCAAGTGTGCGATACAGCAGCCGAAAAACAAATTAAAAAGATTCTCGTGAATAGTCTTGCGGTGGACGGAGACCTCACCACCCTTGAGAGGTATCAACTCGGCGTAGAAATAGCGGCATATATCATGCAGCGTCAGAAGAACACAAGGCTGGCGTTTGTTGGCCAACCACCACAAATGGACGGCTTTGGCGTACGCGTTGCCCAAAATCGAGGGATGACAGTCGAAGTGTTTCCGAGCGAACAAGAAGCGTTAAACTGGCTCGACATTTGGCCAAGTTGATCCAGTCCGAGTTACCAAAGTAGCCTACACTCGAAATTCAGCCAAGCAGATTTAGCGCGTTACCAACGAGTTCTAGTTGACCTGAACGTAAAACGGCCCGTGCTGTTGCTGATTCAATACGAATGTGTACATGTACGTGGACGACGCAGCAGTTTTGCTGACCGAACAGTATCCATTAGCCGATGAGATCTTAGTCACGGCCCCGCCGTCGCCGCACACCCCCTGGGCAATTGTGATCTGCCAGCCGTTGTTTGGCTTCCAGAGAATATCGTCGCCCTTGGACACCACCACGGTAGCCATGGCTGTGCCGTTATTGCAATCCGCTGGTGATCCATTCGCTAAATTCAAGCACCAAACCGCGGGCTTGGGGCTCGCTGGCGGCAGTGGCTTGCCCTTAGTCACTGTCGGCTTGTGGTAGATTTGCGGATCGGCGCTTATATACTGACCAGACAGCGCCCAGTATTTATAGGACGGATCCGTGAGTCCGCCCAGGTCGATCTTGCAGGTCTCTGTTCCGCCGCTCTGGAGGATATGGACACTTCCGCACGGAGTGTCGTCCAGGAACTGGACAAGCCACGGATCAGACGTCGGAAATTTCCAGGTTACCTGGTACTTTCCAGTGGCTTGCCGTATGGTCAGCGGGTCGGCATGAGCCACATTTCCGACGACTGAAACCGTGATTTCTTTGTGCCGGCATCCAGTCGCAAAAACTACAGCGAAAAGCGCTGCGCCAAACATGAGTCGCGCATTCATTGGGGCCTCCTCTGCTTCAATTGACCTTTTACTTTTCCCTAGCCTGAATTGCTACCGCCTGAAATCGTGGATCCTTGCGTAGCTCCCGCAACTCGGGCGCATGCTCAAGGTCGGTGCGCGAATACCCATCGCGCGCGCATCCCTCCAACAGCTGCAGAGCCTGTGTCCGGCTGCCCGCCAGTTCATAAGTAAGAGCTTCATTGAAGCGCTCTTCTACCGTGGCCGCCGGGAATGTGCTCGCCCGCTTTAGCAACGCAAGCGCTTCTTTAGTCGCGCCCAGCTTCGCTTTATAGAGTGCCAAGCTGGTTAACGAATCCGTGCTTCTCGGGTTTACCTGGAGACCAGACGCCGCCAGATCGGCCGCTTTTTGCCACGCAGCCGCAGCTTTGCCGGCATTCGATCCCATGGCCTCATACGCGTCACCGAGATTGCGCCAAACCAGATGTTGCAGAGGATCCAGATCCACCGCCTTCAGGTAGGCTTCGGCTGCCTGGCGATACTTCCCCTGCCAGAAGAGCGCCGTTCCAAGGTTGGTGTAAGCCACGCCCGAAGGAAGCAAGGCAACCGATTTATTCAATGCCGCGTCGGCGTCGTCAAGACGCCCCATGGCCAGATAGACCGCTCCAAGATTCCCCCACGGGAGCGCAGCCTGCGGAGCGAGGATGGTGGCCTGACGGAAAAGCTTCTCCGCCTGAACATAGTTCGCCTGGTCGATATCGAAGTCGCCCCAATCGTTGAGAACGAACCAATCGTTGGGCCGGTCGGCGGCCAACTGCTCGTACGTTTTGGCTGCAAGTTCGAGCTTCCCCGACCTGAGAAAAGTCTCGGCCAGGCGGACCCTCACTTCTGTGCCTTCAGGATCCAACTTCGTAGCCTCTTCTGAATCGCGAATGGCTGCGTCATAGTCGCCTCGATAGAGCTCGATTCGAGCCCGCCCCGCATAGCAGGTGGAGAGCTTGGGCGCGAGTTCGAGCGCCTTCTTGTTGGTCCGTTCCGCGAGATCGAGTGCCGCGGCATCCGTGGTCAACTGAAACCGTGTCGCGTACGCTTCACCCAGCAGCGCCCACGCACGCGCGAATCGGCGATCCAGCTCCACTGCCTTCTGGAGCTCTTCAACTGCTTGATTCACGCTCGGAAGCCCGTACCCGCGAAGCAAGCCGCGGGCTCGTTCGTATGCCGCATATGCGTCGGCGTTTGTGGTGTCGCCTCCGGTCACCTCGGGCCGCAATTCACGGTGCGGAATATCGAGCAGAACGGCGGCCTTCTGGAATGCCGAAACCGGAAGCGTTGGAAGGGCCGACTCGCGGCAGGCGACAGTCGCCTTGCGAAGGAGCTCGCCCGTAGAGCTCTTCACCAATCTCAATACCAATTCAACCGCATGCTCCAAACGGTCCAACTGAAGGGTGAGCACCAGGTTGGCGCCAAACAGGCTCGACGCCTCTTTCGGCTTATTGGCATTCTGCTTGGTGAGATAGCGCACGGGAACGACAAACAGGTCCCCTTCCGCCGAGGTTGTTCGGGCCAACTCCGTGGTGATGTTCTCCGAGATGCCATTCAGCAGCGCGACATCGTCGGCGGACGCTTTGGCTTCCTCAGTGGGCAACACAACCACGCGCCTCGGCCGCGGAATCGGGTGCAGAAAGCGATCGATTTCACCCCGCTCCAACCAACCCGCCACGCCCAAGGCCCCAACTGCGGCTCCTCCCGCGGCAATCAACCATCGCCTGCTGAACGTCCCGGTCTCCGGTCTGCCACCGAGCGCTCTTGCCACCTCGGACGCCGACTGAAACCGGCTTCCGGCGTCATACTCCAGACACCTGTCGATGACCTTGTCCCAGCGGGGCGGCAAACCGGGTTGTAAGGACGACGCGGGTGGCAGGCGTTTGGCCCGGCGTACTGCCGCGCCCAGCGCGTTCGTGGCTGGAAAAGGATGTTTGCCCGCCACCATCTCATACAGCACCACCCCCAACGCGTAGATGTCGGTCGCGGCGCTTACTGGGAGGCTCTCGAACTGTTCAGGGGCCATATAGGCCGGGGTTCCCTCGGGCCGTGCATCCAGGGACATCGTCGACCCGACTTCTTGCGCCAGCCCCAGATCGGTAATCACTGCACAGAGCGCGCCCGCACGCGTGGTTAGCATGATATTCCGAGACTTCAAGTCGCGATGAATAACGCCGGCCTTATGAATCGCCGCCAAGCCGTCACAGAGTTGCAAGGCGATGAATTCGGCTTCGCGCCAGGGCAGTGGCCCTTTGTTAACGCGCTCAGCGAGCGTGCCTCCTTCCAGAAATTCCATAGTGAGGAATGCGGCGACCGGCTGAAATCCGGTAGCAGGAAACGTGAACAGCTCATGAACCCGGCAAACGTTGGGGCTGGTTACAATTCGCGATAGCTGCACTTCCTGTTTGAAGCGGCGTAGCATGGAGCGATCTGCATGGGCGTCCTGGCGGATTGTCTTCAAAGCCACGCGGCCCATTTCCTGGTCGAGCGCTTCGTAGACTTCTCCCATGCCGCCGCGCCCAAGCAGCCGGACAACCTGGAAGCGGTCAAGGACGATTTCACCTGCATGAAATGCCGACTGTCTCGGCGCGCCGCTAGGAGCTACAAGTGGCCCGTCGTACGGACTCGTCTCATCGTCGGCCTTCAGCATCGCTTCGAGCTGTGCGGCCAGGGCTTCGCCCTCTTCTGCGTGCACCTGCTCTAAGAACGCCGCCCGTGAGGACGGAGACAGCTTCTGCGCATGATCAATCAGTCGCCTGAGACGAGCCCGCTGTTCTGGCGTCGGGTTCATGGGCCTGATACTCGATTAAATTGCTGTTAAAGTGCCTAATTGTATCTCGGAATTGGGTACCCTGCCCAGTGATCTGGCTAATTACGTCATACCCCAGTTGGCATATCGTTAGAGACCCCGGGGGAGACCTCGGGGGCGGCCTTGGGCGCCAGTTGATCCACGCGCCGCAGCGCCGGAAACAGCCGGTTCCACGCCAACACAATCGCGATGGTTCCCACTCCGCCCAATACAACCGCCGGAACCGTTCCAAACCACTGCGCCGTAATCCCCGATTCGAATTGTCCGACTTCGTTGGACGCTCCGATAAACAGCATATACACCGCGCTCACGCGCCCGCGCATCTCATCCGGCGTAGTGAGCTGAATCAGAGTGGAGCGCACAATCACGCTGACCATATCGAACGCGCCCGTCAGGGTCAACGCAATCATCGACAACGTGAAGCTGTGTGACAGCCCGAAGACGATCGTGAACACGCCAAATCCGAAGACGCAGTACAGCATCTTTAGTCCGGCCCGCCGCCGAAGTGGATAGTGCGCCAGCAGAATCGCGACCGAAACAGCGCCCACGCCAGGAGCCGCGCGCAGCAATCCCAGCCCGGAGGCGCCGGTGTGAAGTATCTCGCTGGCATACACCGGCAACAAAGCAGTGGCGCCGCCCAGAAGCACCGCGAAGAGGTCCAGCGACATGCATCCGAGAATTAACTTGCTGCGCCAAATGTACCGGATTCCGTCCAGGATCACGCCGGCCGGTTGTTCCACTTTCGTACGCGCCGCGATCTTAAGGCGTATGGCCCACAACAGCAGCAGAGCGGCCGAGTACCCGGCGAACGCGCAGGCGTACACGGGAACTGGGCTGGAAGCGATGCCGTAGATTAATCCGCCGGCGATCGGCCCAAGAATAGTTGCGGTTTGGAAAAACGACGAACCCCACGCTACTGCGTTTGGAAAATGTTCCGCCGGCACCAACTGAGGAAGAAAAGACTGACCCGCCGGTCCCTGGAATGCCCGCACGACGCCATTGAAGAGCAGCACAGCGTAGATCGGCCATACCGATGGAATGCCGTGGACACTGAACCCGAGCAACGTAAACGCGCACAGCCCATACCCGATATAACAGACCTTCAGAATCGCCTGACGCGCAACGTGGTCCGCGGTATGCCCCGCAACCAGGAACAACAAAACGCCCGGCGCGAATTGTGCCAAACCCACCAGTCCGAGATCGAGCGGCCGATGCGTCAGAGCGTAAATCTGCCAGCCTACCGCCACCGAAATCATCTCCGACGACACGACGGCCAAAAATCGAGCCGTCATGTACAAGCGGAAATTCGGATAACGGAAGGCGACGCGCGGTTCCAACTGTCAGGTTGACACAGAACTGCCAGGCAAGAGGGCATCGGCGATGAAAGCAACAGCCGCCAGCCCGATGAAGGAAAAAGGATGCAGATAACGATACACAGACTCGCCCGCGCCGAGGCAGGTCGCGACCAGCAGAAGACAGCTCCACACGACGAAAAGCGCCAGGGTGGGAGATGCTTCCTTGTGTTGCCTCCAGCTCAACCACAGGGCGATGGCCGCCAGGAAGGGCGACGCGAGTAGAAAGACATACCAGTCTCGTCCCATGATGTGAAGCCGGCGGCTCGGCGTTTGGACCAGGTGCTGGTTCGCGACGTCGACTCCGAACGCGGATCGGACGGCTTGGACGTCGAATGGCACGACCTCGGGGGTCGCAGGCGGCGAGCCGTTCTCCCTCGGCAGACTCGAGCGCAAGCTGGGCAGGTTCCTCCAATACGTGTAGTAAACATGCATACCGAGCTTCAGGAAGTCCAACGGATGTCTAAGAATAGTTGTCCTGCCAAGGGTCTGCGCAGCTTGATTCGCGGCACGGATATCGCCGCCGAAGCCAGTTGCCAGCCGCGATACGAACCCCTCGGGGTTCCACATCTGGTCTGCGCGCAACCGCGGATTGCTCAGAGGAAGCGCACTTTTCTGCTGCTCAACAATAGCGCGGACCACGCGAGGGTCGCTGCTATCTTCAGCATTGACGATCGGAGTAACAAGCGCCGCGAGGAAAAAGCCCGTCAAGAAATTATAGGCCGGCTCGCGCGAGCCTAGCCGTCCTGTCAGATGCGTGTACCCCAGGTGAAAAATCATCGTCGAACCGCACGATACAAGAAGCGCGAAGGCCAACGCACGTGCGCGCGTGACTTGAGACTGCGCTGGCCGGCAATAGGCTGCCACAGGCAGCAGCACTGCGCTGAGTAAGACTAGCGGCAGATACAGGATCCGCAAACTGACCAGCAGGATTCCCAGGAAGGCGAGCAGAACCAGCTGCCACCAGCCGGGCGCGCGTATGTACCGGCTGGCTACGACCAGGAAGATCGCCATCGTCAGCAGCGTTGAAGTCTCTGCCATTACCAGATGCTCGTGCACGATCTGCACAGGATCGAACGCAAACGCCAACGCCGCTAGAATCGCGATCCAAGCCCGCACCTTCAGAAACCGGAGGAGCACGAAGCCCAGCAACCACGCTGTGATGCCCCCCATTACCACCTGCATCGCGACAATAGCCCGTAGAGAGTGGAATGGCACGGCGAAAATTCGGATCAGGTATCCATAAACATACGACCGCTCCGGCTTGAACGCCAACCCGAGCGCATTCAGAATAAAAGCCCCAGAGTCGAAGTAAAAGATCGCTGTTGAATCGATCGCGAACTGGATGAACTTGACCACCGCCAGCAATATGGCTAGTGTCACCAACGGAGCGCGTTCAATACGCGCGACAGGGCCCGGCATACCGAGCCGATCAAATGTCGTAATACAACGCGAACTCGTAGGGATGAGGCCGCAGCCGGATGGCATCCGCCTCGTTCTTGCGTTTGTAGTTGATGAATGTCTCGATCAGCTCTTCGGTGAAGACGTCGCCTTTGAGCAAGAACGAATGGTCGTCCTCCAAACATCCCAGCGCTTCCTCCAGCGACGACGGCATGGACGGGACTTTCTTCATCTCCTCCGGCGACAGATCGTAAATGTCTTTATCCAACGGCTCACCCGGGTCGGCCTTAGTGAGAATTCCATCCATGCCCGCCATCAGCATCGCGGCGAACGCCATATACGGATTCGACGACGGATCCGGCGGCCGGAACTCCACCCGTTTCGCCTTGGGACTCGCCGAATACATCGGAATGCGCACGGCGGCCGAACGATTGCGCCGCGAATAGGCCAGATTCACCGGCGCTTCGTACCCCGGCACCAGGCGTTTGTAGCTGTTCGTGGTGGGCGCGATGATCGCCGACAGCGCCCGCGCGTGCTTCAACAATCCCGCGATGTAATGCAGCGCCATCTGGCTCAGACCCGCATAACCGTCGCCGGAGAATTGCGGCTTTCCGTCCTTCCACAAGCTTTGATGCGTGTGCATTCCGCTGCCGTTGTCGCCAAACAGCGGCTTAGGCATGAAGGTCACAGACTTGCCGTATTGATACGCCACGTTGCGAATCACGTATTTGTACAGCATCATGTTGTCGGCCGACTTCACCAGCGTGTCGAACCTTTGATCGATCTCGCACTGCCCGCCGGTGGCCACTTCGTGGTGATGGCACTCGATATTGATCCCGCAGCGGATCATGGTCTCCACCATCTCGGAGCGCAGGTCCTGGTAGTGATCCGTGGGAGGAACCGGAAAGTAGCCTTCCTTGTAGCGCGGCCGGTAGCCCAGGTTCTCGCCTTCGCGCCCCGAATTCCAGCGGCCCTCCTCGGCGTCGATAAAGTAATAACCGGAATGCTGATTCTGATCGAACCGCACGTTGTCGAAAATGAAGAACTCGGCTTCGGCGCCGAAGTAGGCCGTGTCGGCGAGTCCGGTGTTCTTTAAGTAGCTTTCGGCCTTGCGCGCGATCCAGCGTGGATCCCGCTCGTAGTGCTGCCGGGTGATCGGGTCAATCACATCGCTGGTCATTACTAGCGTCCGAACCTCTCCAAAGGGATCGACGAACGCCGTGCTCGCATCGGGGATCAGCAGCATGTCGCTCTCGTTGATCGCCGCCCAGCCGCGGATGCTGGATCCATCAATGCCGAACCCCTCTTCAAACGAGTCTTGGGATAGCTGGCTGATGGGGTATGAAACGTGCTGCTGCAGACCCGGCAGATCCGTGAAGCGAAGGTCGATCTGCTGAATCTCTTTGGTTTTCGCGAAGTCCAAAACTTGCTGAGGAGTCATCTTTCCTCCAGGCGTAAATTCTAACGGGCCAAACGCGCTAGCATAGCATCGTTCGAGGTTCTATGGGTGACGATTTTGGCGGCGGAGGCGATTTCGGAGACTTCGGAAACGGAGGCGATGACGGCGATCCAGGCGACCAGCCCCCCGACGACGGTGACCAAGGCGCCGACGATCAAAACGGCGATGATCAACCCGACGATCAAAACGGCGACGACCAGCAAGATGATCCAAACAGTGACGACCAGGACCAAGACTACGCCGACAATCTCGACGACACGTTTGCCTCCAGCGACGATCTACCGCCCGTCGACGACGACGTCTTCTCCAGCGCCGACGATTTCCCGAATGCCGAGCCGGCCGATTTCGCCGAGGATACCGGCGGCTGGTCCGCCGACGATTATCAAGCGTCCGCCGAAAACCTCTTCGGCGACCACCCCTTCTTCGGCGACACGCTAGTCCAGCAGAAGACCGACGAAGGATTCCAGCCGTATCAGGACGCCGGTTTCGGCGCAGGCTTCAATCAAATCGCCCCGGGCACGTCCGACACCGTAGAGCTGTTTGAGCGCGGCGGGCAGCTGGTGGCCTTCGGCCTGGTCTCGCAAGCCGTGCTCCAAATGTTGATGGCGCGCTACACCGGCATCGACTGGAACAATATCGAGGTAGCTACGCCATTCAAGGGCGAGCCGGTGCCTCCCCAGCCCCTTCCGCCCGCCTTCGCAAACGTCGCTGAAAAGGACGCTGTCGATCTGCGCAAATATTGCACTCCCATCGCCGACCAGGGACAAACCGGCCGCTGCTCCGCCTTCGCCTGGACGCATGCCACCGAGATGTCGAGGAATATTCTGAACGCGGCGCCCGTGCGCCTTTCGCCCAACTACACCATGCTTGAAATTCAGCGCTACCAGGGCGATGCGCGCGACTACCAATATGCCTATGAAGGCGGCGACGGCACCGCCGCCGGACCTGAACCCGGCGAATTACTGGCTGAACATGGAACCTGCCGTCAGGAATTATGGCCGGACGATCATCCCACTCCAACCGTACGCGAGGAGCAGTTGCAAGCCGACGCCGAGCGCTATCGTTTGCAAGCCACGCCCTGGCCGATTGCAGTGGAGGACGTTCGTAAGGTCCTGAGCGCCGGTTGTCCGGTTCACGTGTCCATGAACACCGGCCGCGCATTTTCAGGCGTCGGCCGCGATGGTGTCTTCAACGCAGCCGAGGCCTGTTCAGGAAGACACGGCCGGCACGCGATGTTGATCGTAGGCTACGTCGGGAATTTCTTCACGCTGAAGAATTCGTGGGGAACGGACTGGGGCGACCAGGGATATTGCTACGTCCCGAGGAACGTCCTGGCCGCCTCAGATCCGGAGTTCGTCGCGGTGCTTATTCAGAACCCCGCGAGCCAGCAAGCCGGCTAGCGCTCCCAATCGGCGTGGTGGTCCCGATAGTCGCGTAAGCGGGTCAAATCGTCGCTCAGGATGTCGCGATCTCTAGGCCGCATCCGATTGTCGCTTACCACTCGCGTCAACACTCCGATTACGTCGTTCAAGTCGCGCTCGTCGTAAACACGATCGGCTAGTTTGCCTTGCAGCTGATTCAGAGCGGCAATGGTATTGTCGAGCCGGTAGTTATCTCCGCCCGACGGCCAGGTTGTGGCGCGAACATGCTCCACGTCTTGCCGCACGTCCTCAAACAAATGGCCGCGCCAATGTTCGTCATGAAAGCGCGCGTCGCGATCGCTGTGGTAGGAATCGTCGTCGCGAGGGCGATCTTGCGCGCTCGCATTCAACGAAAAGACTAATAGGCCCGCGCCTGCGAGGCTATTCAGTAGAATTCTTTTCTTCATGCTGCATCTCCTCTCGACCTGTTGACGTTTCGTCGAGGGAGATGCTTCACGCGTGACCGTTAGGGATCAGTGATGCGAACGTTACTTCCGCTCGATCCGCATCCCGTAAAACGAACGATATACGAAGAAGAGCGAGATCGCCAGAAACACCGCCGCCAGCACATCGGTGAACATAGCGCTTTGATCCCGCGTTAGCGAAACCGCCAATTCCACCGCCAACAGCCCGAATAGCGTGGTGAACTTGATGATCGGGTTCAACGCCACTGACGACGTATCTTTGAACGGATCGCCCACCGTATCGCCCACCACCGTCGCATCGTGCAGCGGCGTGCCCTTCTGCTTGAGCTCGGTCTCCACAATCTTCTTCGCGTTATCCCACGCGCCGCCCGCATTCGCCATGAAGATGGCTTGATACAGGCCAAACAGCGCGATTGAGATCAGGTACCCGATAAAGAAATACGGTTCCACGAAGGCAAACGCCAGCGTCGCGAAGAACACCGTCAGAAAGATGTTGAACATGCCCTTCTGCGCGTACTGCGTGCAAATCTCGACCACCTTCTTGCTGTCCGAGACCGACGCCTTGTCCGAGCTTTCCAGGTTGATGTTGGCTTTGATGAACTCCACCGCCCGATAGGCGCCCGTGGTCACCGCTTGCATCGACGCGCCCGTGAACCAATAGATCACCGCGCCGCCGGTGATCAAGCCCAGCAGGAACGGGTAGTAAAGAATCGAGAGCTTCGCAAGCTGGTCCGGTTGCAGTTTGTTGGTCAGCGCCACGATGATCGAAAAAATCATGGTGGTAGCGCCCACCACAGCGGTTCCGATCAGCACCGGCTTGGCCGTGGCTTTAAACGTATTGCCCGCGCCGTCGTTCTCTTCCAGATTCTCTTTGCCCATGTCGAAGTCGGGCTTGAATCCGAAATCCTTTTGGATTTCCGAGGAGATGTTCGGAATGCTCTCGATAGTGGAAAGCTCGAAAACGGATTGCGCGTTGTCGGTGACTGGGCCGTACGAATCCACCGCGATGGTCACCGGACCCATGCCCAGGAATCCGAACGCCACCAGACCGAAGGCGAATACCGCCGGCGCGAGCATAATCGCCTCAAAGCCCTGAGTGCTGATCCAGGCTCCGGTTGCCATCAACGCCAGCATGGCCATTCCCAGCCAGAACGCGCTGAAGTTGCCGGCCACCAAGCCGGACAAAATGTTGAGCGATGCCCCGCCTTCTTCAGAAGACGTCACAACCTCGCGCACGTGCCGCGAGTGCACGGACGTAAAGGCTTTCACCAGCTCGGGGATAATCGCGCCGGCCAGCGTGCCGCAAGTGATCACCGAAGACAGCTTCCACCACAGCGTCGTGTCGCCGCCCAGATTGGGAATGATTTGGCTCGAGACCAGATAAGTGGCCGCGATGGAAATCACCGAAGTCAGCCACACCAGCGAGGTCAGCGGCGCTTCGAAATTCATTTTCGCGACGTTACCATACTTGCTCTTGGCCACGGCATCGTTGATGAAGTACGAGATCGCGGACGAAACCACCATCATCACGCGCATGACGAAAATCCACACCAGCAACTGCACCTGGACCAGCGGATCTTTCACCGCCAGCAGGATAAAGGTGATCAGCGCGACGCCCGTGACGCCGTAAGTTTCAAATCCATCCGCGCTCGGCCCCACCGAATCGCCCGCGTTGTCGCCCGTGCAATCCGCAATCACGCCCGGGTTGCGTGCGTCGTCTTCTTTGATCTTGAACACGATCTTCATCAGGTCCGCGCCGATGTCGGCGATCTTGGTGAAGATGCCGCCCGCCACGCGCAAAGCCGCCGCGCCCAACGATTCGCCGATCGCAAACCCGATGAAGCAGGCGCCCGCGTAAGAGCCGGGAACAAATAACAGGATGAACAGCATCAGCACCAGCTCAATGCTGATCAGCATCATTCCGATGCTCATGCCGGCCTTCAAGGGAATCGAATTGCAAGGCCACGCTTTGCCGGTCAGACTGGCGAACGCCGTGCGCGAATTGGCGAATGTGTTCACGCGAATGCCGAACCACGCCACGCCATAGCTGCCCGCAATGCCGATCAGACTGAACAAGAGAATGATGGGCAGCGTCACCGCCACCGATTTGCCCGGCACCGGCGCCAGCCAGCCGAAATACGCGCTGATGATCACCGCGATGAAAATCCACAGAAGCAGCAGAAACTTGCCTTGCGTGATCAGATACGTCTTGCAGGTCTCATAGATCAGCTCCGAGATCTCCAGCATCGATTTGTGCACCGGAAGATTCCGAAGTTGAGTGAAAGTGGCGATCCCGAACAGCAGTCCGAGCGCGCACACCAGCAATCCCCACATCAATAATGTGCGGCCGTTGGTGCCGCCCAGAAAAGTCGCTTGCGCCAAGTCCGGCAATACCAGGTTGGCTTCGCCGCCTGCGTCGGATTGCGCGAAAGCCGGAGCCGGTAAGCTCATCAGAATCAAAGCCGCTAACAAAAGCGGCATGATAATTAACATGGCGCGCCGACGAGCAGGCACGCAGACTTTCAGCATTCGATCGATTCCTCCATGTAATCTCGGAAGCCTCCCGCAGGGAGACGCACAGACGGGTATTACGCTAAATACCTTGGATCACCATACCGCACGCGGGCCAGAAGGCGCAACCGAGAAATCGTCTTAAGTAACCCCGCCGCGGCTCAGATCACCTCAAGAATCAAGCATTTAAGGTACAGCGTCTCCGGTACGGTTAGTAGTACGGGATGGTCCTGACTTTGCATGCGCCGCTCCACCACGCGCAGTTTTTTTCCGGTATCGAGCGACGCCGACGCCACAATCTCCAGCAGCGCCGCCTCGCTCAGATGGTGCGAACAGGAACACGTCACCAGGATCCCGCCCGTTGTCAGAAGCTCCAGTGCCCGTCGATTAATTTCCCGGTAACCGCGGACGGCCGCCTCTAAACTTTGCCGCGCTTTGGCGAAGGCCGGCGGATCCAGGACGACGATATCAAAATGCCTGCGCGCCGATGCGTGGCCCGCCAGCAGCTCAAACACGTCCGCTTCGAGCAGCTCAACATTGCCGATCCCATTGGCATCGCAATTCAGCCGCGCCGCGCGCAGAGCCGTCTCCGAGCTGTCCACCGCCTCCACGCTTTCGCAGCGCGCCGCCATGTGCAAGGCGAATCCGCCGCTGGAGGTAAAGCAGTCCAACGCCCGCCCGCGCGCATACCTCGCCGTTGCCAGGTAATTCTCGCGCTGATCCAGAAAAATGCCGGTCTTCTGCCCGTGCAACAGGTCCGCGTGCAGCTTCAACCCGTTAAGCTCCACGGCAACCATCTCCGGCACAACGCCCGCCAAGACGCCCGACTCGAGCAGCAGGGCCTCCCGCTTTCGAACCGCAACATCGTTCCGTTCCGCTATTCCGTGCGGCGCGAACAGCTCTTCGAGACAGCTCACAATCTCGGCCTTGGCGCGATCCATGCCCTGATCCAGCGTCTGCACGGTGAAGTAATCGCCATAGCGGTCGATCACCAGGCCCGGCAGTTGATCGCCCTCGCCATGCACCAGCCGATAAGCGTCGGAGTCGGCAACCACCCGCTTACGATATGCATCGGCCTCCATGATGCGCCGATGGAAAAACGCCCGGTCGATAATTTCCTTGCGATCCGAGAGCATTCGCAGCGAAATTTGCGATGCGCCGCTGTAATGGGCCGTCCCGAGCACCGCGTTCCCCGGATCCACCACCAGCACCGCCTCGCCCGCGCCCGCTTCGCCGCGATCCAGCACGTCGCTCGAGAAAATCCAGGGATGCCCCGACGCTATCCGATTGGCGCCCTTCCGATTGATCCGCACAGTGTGCAAGACTCCAGTCTAGGCGAATGAAAAACGACTGGAGCAAATCCGCGCGTCAAGATCGGCTGCTCAGCTTCTTCCTTGCATTCCTGGTGCTCACCACTATTTTGTATCCGATGCTCGGCCCATCGCGCCCGGGGCGAATCGTAATCGACATCATTTTCGCGCTCCTGCTGCTCTCCGGCGCCATCGCGACAATGGACAAGCCACTGCTGATGTCGCTCATTATTGCGCTGAGCATTCTGGAATACGGGGCGGATTTGTTCGTGGAATTCAATCCTGCATTTAGTTTTCGGGGTTGGGACACCGCGCTCAAGGTGTCAGGCCTGGCCATACTCGTGGTGATGACGCTGAAGCAGACGTTTCTGCCCGGCCCAGTGAGCGTGCACCGGGTTATGGGCGGCGTCGCTGCCTACTTGCTGATCGGTGTGACGTGGGCGTTCATTTACAAGCTGCTCATGCAAGAGATCCCGGAGGCAATTCACTTCCAAGTGCCCTTGGCCCCGGGAGCCTCCACGGGCGAACCGTCCCGTCTACTCTACTTCAGCTTTGAAACCCTTACCACCGTATCGTATGGTGACGCGTATCCGGTGCATCGAGTCGCGCGATCGCTGGCCATCGCTGAAGCGCTAATCGGACAACTGTACCCCGCCATCCTGATCGCAACATTGGTAGGCAGAGCCTTGCAGGAGCGCCGCGATGAGGCGCCCCCGCCAACAACCAACAACTAATAACCAACCACCGTCTTAGTTGTTACTCACTTGCACTTTGATCGCTTTGGGTTTGGCGACCTCTTTCTTCGGCAGCGTGATCGTCAGCACTCCGGCTTGGTAGTCAGCCTTCACTTTCTCCGCATCCACCGTTTCGGGGACGGTGAAATAGCGCACAAACGAACCGTAGCTCCGTTCCATCCTGTGGAACCCCTTGCCCTTCTCTTCATTCTCGAACTTCCGCTCGCCCTTCACCGTCAAGGTTCCGTTCTCGAGCTGGACGTCGACATCCTTCAGTTCCACGCCCGGAACGTCTGCCTTCAGAACTAACTCGTTCTCCGTCTCCACGATGTCCACCGCCGGCGACCACGGCCTGGATTTGATTCCGTCCTCGCTCAACAAGCGATTGATGCTGTCCTGGAAGAGCCTCAGACCGCCCGGAAAGCCCTCTGAATCCACAAATGGGGAAAATCTCACAATTGACATAGCGTTTAGCCTCCTGATATCTAACTACATCGTCAGTGTAAAATATTAGCGTAGTATTGTCAATATATGTGATGTTAAAATATTCTTGCCTGCCATGGTATTGCCGACTAAAAGAGTCCGGTATACTGTGACTGGACCCTTGACGTACTACGCCGGGAGGCGGATACTGATTGATGCTGCAAATGAGTGTCAACAGCGGATCGGGCGCTGTGCCAAATGCCGCACTTGTGCGTACACTCGCACAACTCCCGGAGGGAGAAGCTGCCGTCCTCGATCGCCTGGATCTCCCCGACGACATCGCCCGCCGCTTGATGGAGCTCGGCTTCCTTCCCGGCCACATCATTGTTCCTGCTCGTAGCGCGCCCACGGGCGATCCGCGCGTGTACCGCGTGGATGGATCGGAAGTAGCGCTCCGCCGCGAAACTGCATCGCGATTGATCCTGCGGCCATCGAATGGCGAGGCGTCAAAACTATGAGCGCAGTGAAGGTCACAACATGAGCGAGTGCCACGACTGCGACGGATGCGCTGTTGCGGTAGCGCCGCCTCCTGCGCATAAAGGCGCTCGCACTCACGTCGTCGCCATCATCGGGCCGCCCAACTCCGGCAAATCGACGCTCTTCAATCGCCTCACTGGCCTGCGCCAAAAAGTTGCGAACTTCCCCGGCGTCACCGTGGAGCAACGCGTCGGCAAAGCCAAAATGAATGGCTCCTCGAACCACCACGACGTGGTCCTAGTTGACCTGCCCGGCGTCTACAGCCTGAATCCACGCTCGGAAGACGAGCAGGTCACGCGCGATGTTTTGGCCGGAACCATGCCCGGCATCCCCAAGCCCGACGCCCTGCTGCTGATTCTGGATTGCACCAACCTCGGCCGCCACCTGGTGCTGGCCGCGCCGATACTCAGCCTGAAGCTGCCGACGCTAGTCATCCTGAACATGGCCGACGATCTCAAGAATCGCGGCGGCCACGTCGATACGGCCGAGCTCGCCAGTGAACTCGGTTCGCCGGTGGCCCTTATCAGCGCCGCCAAGGGACAAGGCGTCGAAAAAGTTTTTCAGTTCATGGAAGGCACCTCCGCCGGCACCACTTCGCTCGCTCCTCCGCGAATGGAGCTGCCCATTCTGCAAGACATTCCGCGCTGCCGCCAGTGGGCGCATGACGTTGGGACGGGCGCCGCTTATCGTGCCCCCGCGCCACCTATATGGACGCGGCGTCTGGACTCGGTCTTCCTGCACCCCGTCGCCGGCCCTTTGATCTTCCTCATGGTGGTGGCCGGAGTTTTCCAGACCATCTTCAAGGGCGCCAAGCCTCTCATGGACGCCCTGCAGAGCCTGATCCAGACGTCCGGGCAAGGGATCGAACACATCCTTCCGCCCTCCATCTTCCGTTCGCTTTTGGTCGACGGCGTTTGGAGCGGCGTCGGCGCGGTGATCGTCTTTCTGCCGCAGATCCTGCTTCTATTCCTGTTCATCGGAATCCTTGAAGACTCCGGCTATCTGGCCCGCGCGGCCCTTATCGCCGACCGCACCATGGCCAAGTTCGGCCTGCAAGGAAAATCGTTCATCCCCCTGATCTCCGCCTATGCCTGCGCGGTGCCGGCCATCATGGCCACCCGCACCATCGAAAACAAGCGCGACCGCCTGGCGACCATCCTCATCGCTCCGTTCATGACCTGCTCGGCGCGCCTTCCCGTCTACACGCTGATCATCGCGGCGTTCATCGCCGATCGCCCCCTGATCGGGCATTTCTTTGGGATGCAGGCAGGTGCGCTGCTCGGTCTCTACGTCCTCGGTTTCGTCGCAGCCATCGCCACCGCGCGTCTGCTGAAATCGTCCATCTTGAAGAGCGAGCGCGTGCCTTTCGTCCTCGAGATGCCGCCCTACCGCTGGCCCACCCTGCGATCGCTCAGCCTGCGGCTCATTGACCGCTCTAAAGTTTTCCTGCGCCGCGCGGGCACCGTGATCCTGCTCGTGATCGTGGTCCTCTGGGTCCTCGAAAATCTTCCGGTGAAAAACGGCCAGCCGCCCCAGATCGCCGACAGCTTCGCCGGTATGATCGGGCATGCCGTGGAACCAGCCATCAAGCCCCTCGGATTCAACTGGAAGATCGGCATCGGACTCATCAGCTCGTTGGCCGCGCGCGAAGTGATTGTCGGAACTCTTGGCACCATCTACAACAAGGAAGGCACCTCGGAATCGGTCGGCCTTCGACAAGCTTTGCGAAGCGATCTGACTCCCGGCGGAGCCATCGCGCTCCTGGTCTTTTTCGCGTTCGCGATGCAATGCATGTCCACCATCGCCGTGGTGCGCCGGGAAACCGGAGGCTGGAAATGGCCCGCCATCCAGTTCGCCTACATGACGTTCCTGGCCTACGTCTGCGCCTTGATCACCAACCAAATTGTGCGCTCCGGCATCTTTACCTAGCTGCTCCGCATCTCATGCTCGTAACTGAGCCGTGACCGTGAGGGAGCGGTCCCCGTTTGTTAGCATAAAACTTCCATGCATAACGTCATCATCGTCGGCTCCGGCTGCGCCGGAAACACTGCCGCCATCTACGCCGCCCGAGCCAATCTGAAACCCCTCGTCGTCGCTGGACACGAGCCCGGCGGCCAGCTCTCGCTCACCACGCTGGTCGAGAATTTCCCCGGGTTTCCCGAGGGCGTCGAAGGCCCCGTTCTGGTCGAAAACATCAAGAAGCAGGCCGAGCATTTCGGCGCAGAATACCTGCACGGCACGCTCATCGAAGCCGATCTTTCCAAGCGCCCCTTCCGCCTCAAAGTGGATCAGGAGTGGCTGGAAGCCCGCACGGTGATCATTGCTTCCGGCGCGTCCGCGCGCTGGCTTAACCTGCCCAACGAACAGAAACTCATCGGCCATGGCGTATCGAGCTGTGCCACTTGCGACGGCTTCTTCTACCGCGGCAAAAAGATCATGGTGGTGGGCGGGGGCGACTCCGCCATGGAAGAGGCTAATTTCCTCACGCGCTTCGGCGAAGAGGTCGCTCTGGTGCACCGCGGTGAAAACTTCCGGGCATCCAAGATTATGGTGGAGCGCGCGCGCAACAATCCCAAGATCAAGTTCTTAAACAACACCGTGGTCGAAGACGTTTACGACGCCAGCCAGCACATTGTCACCCACGTGAAGCTCCGCAATGTCAAAACGGGCGAAATCTCGGAGCGCGACGTGGACGGTTTCTTCGTCGCCATCGGCCACATCCCCAACACCGCGCCTTTCGTCGGCCAGATCGATCTGGATCCCGACGGCTACATTATTTCTCACGGCGGAGCGCGGACCAACATCACGGCCGTTTTTCACGCCGGCGACGTGCAGGATCGGACCTATCGGCAAGCGATCACCGCCTCGGGCGCCGGATGCATGGCCGCGATTGAAGTGGAGCGGTTTCTGGAAGCCGAAGGCCACTAAAGCAGGTTCATGCGCAAGGTTATCCTCCTCGCCGGAATCACGCTCGACGGCTACCTCGCCCGCCCCGACGACAGCATCGACTATCTCGTGATGACCAAGGAAGGCGCCCGCGATCTCACCGCCCTATTTGCCTCCGCCGACACCATCCTCATGGGCCGCAAAACCTACCAGGTCTCCGTGAAGCTGATGGGCGGGTCCTATGAGGCGCCCGGGCCCAGAACCGAGACCTTCGTATTCTCCCGCACGCAGCCGCCCGGCGAACGCGGCGGCGTCATCTTCACCAATCAATCTCCCAAGGCCTGGGTGTTCAAGATGCGCGCGCGTCCCGGCAAGCACATCCTCCATATGGGCGGCGGCGAACTCGCGCGCAGTTTCCTCAAAGCCGACTTGATCGACGAGCTCGCCCTCGGCGTCGTTCCTATTCTGCTCGGCAACGGTCTCCCGCTGTTCCCGGCTGGCTTCCCGCAGCGCGACTTCACTTTGGTGGAAAATAAAAGTTACTCGAAGGGCCAGATCTCGCTAACGTACCGGCGCGTTCGCTCGAAAAGGAAACGTAAATGAAAAATCTCTGCCTCACACTTGTTCTCTGCTGGGCCGCTCTCGCGCAAACCGCCGCGCCCTCTGGTTCCATCACCGGCACACTCTTCGATTCCATCGGCGACCCCGTCGATAACAACCCAGTGCAAGCGAAGAACGTGCAAACCGGCGCCGTTTTCAAGGCCACTACTTCCGCCGCCGGCAAATATACGCTTGCCGACCTGCCGCCCGGCTCCTACGACGTCACGGCGTCCGCGCCCGGCCTCAGAGCCTATGAGAAAAAGGGAGTCGCTGTGCAAGCGTCTCAAACAGCTTCACTCGACATTCACCTGGGCGACACCACTCAGCTCAACACCCTCGGTGAGGATCGCACGCATGCAATCGCTGACCTGAAGCGCCATACTACGCCTCCCGGTCCCACGCCGCGCACCCCGGATGGCAAGCCCGATCTTTCCGGCGTCTGGTGGCGTCCAAACACGGTGGATCCAGGCAAGCCCGAGTTTCTCCCCGCGGCTCTCGCCATCCAAAGGCAGCGGCAAGAGGCCAACGGCAAGGATAGCCCGCAAGCGCATTGCCTGCCCTCCGGCCCGCTGCGCAACGGTCCGTTATGGGAATTCGTTCAGAGCAAGGATTACCTGGTTTACATTTCAGACGACGAAAGCCCCGGCTTCCATCAGGTTTATCTGGACGGCCGCGCCCATCCCGCCGATCCGAATCCGGCGTGGTACGGCCATTCCATCGGCCATTGGGACGGCGACACGCTGGTGGTGGATCGCATCGGCTTCGACCCGAGAGTCTGGCTCGATCAGGAGGCGCACCCGCACTCCGACAAATTGCACGTTATCGAGCGCTACCATCGCCCCGACCTCGGCCATCTCGAAATCGAACTCACGGTTGACGACCCCGGCGTTCTCGCGAAGCCCTGGACCCAGAAGCGCGTCGCCGACCTCGCTCACGAAGAGATCTTCGAGTTCATTTGTACCGAGAACAATCGCGACGTCCAGCACTTAGTGGGGAAGTAACGCACCCCGGGCTCAAATCTCCGGATAAAACTCAAAGAACGCGTCGAGCGACTGCATCAACTGCTTGCGGATCTCGTCTTCGCCGCCTTCCAGCAGATGCATGGTCACTTGCGCCTTCTTTCCACTCTTCAGCGTGACTTCCGCGTCCCCGACTTTTTCGAGTTCGTCCGCCGGAAGCAGACGCATGCCGTAGATAAGCGCGAGTTTGGCCATGCCTCATTCTAACGGTCGGGACTCCGGACCGAGCCGCGCGCGTCAGCAAGCGGAAATGGTAGGGACGGGCAGATTCGAACTGCCGACCTGTCGCTTAGGAGGCGACCGCTCTATCCATCTGAGCTACGTCCCCGATACTCTTTGATTCTATCAACGGGTCTGCGTCAGCGCCTTCAAATACCGGTAGTAAAATTCCACGCCGTCATAGAACGACTTCTCCGGCACCCGCTCGTCCTTGCCGTGCGCACGCACATCGTCCTGGTCCAGCGCGATGCCTGAAACGCCATAGCTTGGTATCCCCGCCGCAATCGTATATACGCTGTCCGACGCGCCCGTCTCCATCTCCGGAATCACCGGCGCGCTCGGCCACATCGCATCCGTCACCCGCTCCAACGGCTGCATCACTTCCGCCGGCGGCAATATCGCCGCAAAGGCCTTGGTCGCGGGCGCGCGATCGGAAACAACTCCCGCATTGCTTACATACTTCGCCGTAATTTTCGGATCCGCGAAGATCCGAATCAGCTCCTGCCGAATCTCTTCCATCGTGTGACCCGGCAGAATGCGGCAGTTCACGTTGGCTTGCGCCTGCTGCGGCAGCGCGTTGTTCGCATGCCCCGCGCTCAGCCGCGTGGCCACGCACGTGGTGCGCAGCAGCGAATTGAATCGCGCATCCTTTGAAAGCCGCGCGATCGCTTCCGGATCCGGCGGAGTTCCCAGGATCGCTTTCATATCGGCCGCGGTCTGCCCGGATTCCAGCGCCGCGCGCCGCTCAAAATAAGTCTTCGTGATCGGATTCAGCTCGAACGGAAACGGTGCGTGTTCCAGGCGCGCGAGAGCGTCCGCGATATGGTAAATCGCATTGTCGGGAACCGGCAGCGAACTGTGGCCGCCCGGGTTGGTAGCAGTGAGCTCGAAATCCGCGTACAGTTTCTCGTTCGCTTCCACGTCCACGTTCAGCGGCTTGCCCTTCACCGTGGTGACGCCGCCCGAATCCGGGTTCAGTGCAAATGCGGCGTCCACCAGCTCGCGATGATTCTTCAGCAGCCAATCGACCCCGTTCGACTTCCCGCCCTCTTCATCGGCCGTCAGCGCCAGAATGATGTCTCGATTCGGCTGATATCCCTCGCGTTTGAAGCGTATGAAAGTGGTCACCAGGATGGCGTCGCTGACCTTCATATCCTGCGTCCCACGGCCGTAGAAGTAGCCGTCCTTCTCGACAAACTGAAACGGATCGGTGGTCCAATCTTCCCGGCGAGCCTCCACGACATCCAGGTGAGCGATGATCAGGATCGGCTTCAGGCCCGAGGTCCCTGTCCCGCGATATCGCGCCACCATATTGCCCTTGCGATCGTTGGGACCCAAAACCTTGACGTCCTCGGCGGTGAACCCGGCCGCGAGCAACCGCTTCGACATCGCTTCGGCCGCCACGGTGGTGCTTCCCACCGAATCGGTGGTATTGATTTCGATGAGCTGCTGAAAGATGTCGTGCGCCAGCTTGCGGGTTGCTTGGTCGAGCGGCTCGGCCCCCAGCGAAGCCAGCAGAAGGACGACTGCGAAACGCAGTTTGTTCATGCTCGATCTTACCAGCGCCTGAGACCCTTGTGTCCGATGTCCTTGCGATAGTGCATTCCGTCGAAGTGGATCTTGCGCACGTTCTCGTAAGCGTTGCCGATCGCCAGATCGAGAGTCGCTCCGCTCGCGGTCACACCCAGTACGCGGCCGCCGGACGTCGCCAAGACATTTTGGTCCAGTTTTGTTCCAGCGTGGAACACCGTCGCTTCCTGAACCTTATCCAGCCCCTGGATCGTGTCTCCCGTTCGCACCGATCCCGGATAACCAGCCGCCGCCAGCACCACGCACACCGACGGATCTGCCTTCCATTCCAAAGGTGTTTCATCCAGCGCGCCGTGCGCCGCCGCGAACAGCGGATCCACAAAATCGGACGCCATGCGATGCATCAGCGCCTGCGTCTCCGGATCACCCAAACGCGCGTTGAACTCCACCACCTTCGGACCCTGCGCGGTCATCATCAGCCCGGCATAGAGAAAGCCGGTGAAGGGCATGCCCTCGGAACGCATCTGCGCGATCGCCGGCCGGATCACTTGCGCCATCACCAGGGCCTGCTGGAATTCGCTGAGAATGCGGCCGTCGCAGTACGCACCCATACCCCCTGTGTTCGGGCCGGTGTCGCCGTCATTCACCGTCTTGTGATCCTGCGTCGGCTCGAGCGCCAGCACGTTGACGCCATCGCTGAGGACGATAAAGCTCACCTCTTCGCCGACCAGAAATTCTTCGATCACCAAACTGGGTCCCACTTGTTCGATCGCCCGGTGCGCCTCTTCGTTGGTGTGCGCGATGATCACGCCTTTGCCGGCCGCCAGCCCATCGGCTTTGATCACCACCGGCAAATCGAACTGGACCAGCGCCTCGCGGGCTTCCTCCGCGCTGGTAACGGCCGCAAATCGCGCGGTTGGAATTCTCGCGCGCAGCATCAACTCCTTGGCGAATGCTTTGCTCGATTCCAGGCGTGCCGCGGCGGCCGTTGGACCTACGATCCTGAGCCCCTCCGCGCGAAATTGATCCACGATTCCAACCGCCAGCGGTGTCTCCGGCCCCACCACCGTCAGATCGGCGTCAATCGATTTGGCCGCCGCAAAGTAGTCGCTGGTCGCGAGGCAAGTCGCTACCTGTGCAATCCCCGGATTTCCCGGCGCGGCATACAGAGCGGACGTCTTCGGGCTCTGCGCCAATTTCCAGCACAACGCGTGCTCGCGGCCGCCCGAACCAACCACCAGGATTTTCATTGCGGTAAATGGAAGTATGCCACACTGAAAATGCCATGCAGTCGCGATATGACGTCGTTGTCGTGGGCGCCGGCCACGCCGGTTGCGAAGCCGCGCGTGCGTGCGCTCGCATGGGCCTGCGCACCGCCATGATCACGATGAACAGCGACTTGATCGCGCAGATGTCCTGCAATCCCGCCATCGGAGGCATCGCCAAGGGCCACCTGGTTCGCGAGATCGACGCGCTGGGCGGCGTTATGGGCGAAGTAACGGACGCGGTGGGGATCCAATTCCGCTTGTTGAACACCAGCCGTGGACCCGCCGTCTGGTCGCCGCGCGCTCAGTGCGACAAGAAGCAGTATCGCATCAAGATGCGCGAGGTACTGGAGCGCGAGCCGAACCTGCGAATCCTGCAAGCCGAAGTCGCGCAACTTGTGCTGGAAAACCGGCGGGCCACCGGCGTCCTCCTCCGTGACGGTAGAACAATTTCAAGCGATTGTGTTGTTGTCACAACCGGCACATTTCTGAATGGCTTGGCGCATGTCGGCGAGATGAAGTACAGTTGCGGCCGCAACGGCGAGGCTCCATCCAACCTTCTCGGCGATCAATTGCGCACTCTCGGGCTCGCTTGGACGCGTCTCAAGACCGGCACCCCGCCGCGACTGGACGGCCGTACCATCGATTGGTCGCGCTTCGAGGCGCAAAGTGGCGATGCCGATCCGACACCGTTCTCGTTCATGACGGAGAAGATCGAGCGCGAGCAGATCGACTGTTATATATCTTACACTTCAGAACAAACGCTTCAGATTCTGCGGGATAGCATAGCTCGATCACCGCTTTACAGCGGCCAGATTGAGGGCGTCGGCCCGCGCTATTGCCCCTCCATCGAAGACAAGGTCGTCAAGTTTCCGGACAAGGACCGGCACCAGCTTTTCCTCGAGCCCGAGGGCGTCGACACCAATGAAGTGTACGTCAACGGTATGTCCACCAGCATGCCAATCGACGTGCAATTGGCCATGGTGGCTTCGATTCCGGGGCTCGAGAACGCCGAGATGATCCGGCCCGGCTATGCGATCGAGTACGACGCCATCGATCCCCGCGAGCTGACGCACAACCTGGAAGTGAAGTCGATTGAAGGCCTGTTCCTGGCCGGTCAAATCAACGGCACCTCAGGCTACGAAGAAGCCGCCTGCCAAGGCTTGATGGCTGGCATTAACGCCACCCGTAAGATTGCCAAGCAACCGCCGGTCATTGTCGGACGAACCCAGGGCTATACCGGGAATTTTGATCGATGACTTGATTAGCAAAGGCGCCGACGAGCCCTATCGGATGTTCACCTCGCGTGCCGAATTCCGCCTGCATCTTCGGATAGACAACGCCGATGAACGCCTCACCCCTATTGGCCGCGTGGCTGGCCTGGTTGGTGATGATCGCTGGGATCTGTACTTGCGCAAGCAGAGTCAGAAGGCTCGGCTGATCGCCCATCTCGAAGAGAAGCGTTTGCTCCAATGGCTGCGGCGGCCGGAAGCCAGGATTGCATCCTTGGCAAGTTCCATCCAGGAGTTCTTGGGCGAAGATCTCGTTCACGGCCTTCTTGCAACCGTTGAAACCGAAGCTAAATACGCCGGCTACATCGCCCAGCAGCAGCGCCAGATCGATCGCCTGCGTGAATCGGAGCTTCGCCGCATTCCTGCGACGTTTCAGTTCGCAAACATCCCTGGCCTCTCTACAGAAGCCCAACAGAAGCTCGAGCGAGTGCGGCCGCAGACGCTCGGCCAGGCTGGCCGTATCCCCGGCATCACCCCCGCAGCAGTCGCAGTTCTGGATGTATACCTCAGCCTCGGTGCCCACGCCTGATTGGTTCTCTCAGCTGCTTGCTGCCGAGCTGGGTGAAACTCAGCTGAGTCACTCGCAAATCGCTCAGCTTTACGAACACTACCAGCTGCTAATCCGTTGGAACCAGCGGATGAACCTGACGACGGTCAAGCCCGGACCTGAAATGGTGATCCGGCATTACTGCGAGTCGCTCTTCTTTGCTGCTCATCTGCCTGGAGGCGATTCCGCGCTAGACCTTGGCTCGGGCGCTGGATTTCCGGGAATTCCGATGGCTGTATTACTTCCGGATTGGCATATTACGCTGGTTGAGGCCAGCCAAAGGAAGGCGGTGTTTCTCAGAGAATCCAGTAGATACCTACCGAACGTCTCGGTTCTGGCCGAGCGCATGGAAAAGGTCTCGGTGCGGGCGGATTGGGTTGTCGCGCGTGCGGTGGATCCCGGGGAGATTCTGCTCAACGTGCCTCGGCTTGCCACAAGATTGGGCGTGATGATCGGGGAAGATGATTTTTCTTCGATCCAGGCCAATAAGCGCATTGCATGGTCTGAGCCAGTTCGGTTACCTTGGGGAGACCGAAAAATCTGCGTTTACGGGGAATGTTTCACGTGAAACACATCAAGGCACGTTCCACGTGGAACTTCTAACCACTTGGGAAAAGTCATAGCGATCGCGAACCAAAAGGGCGGCGTCGGGAAAACCACGACCGCTATCAATCTCGCTGCGTCCCTTGCCGCCAACGATTTGCGCGTTCTGTTGATTGATTCTGATCCCCAGGGAAATGCCACTACCGGCCTTGGCATTGGTAAAGGTGAAGGTCGCCTGACGCTATATCAAGTACTTCTGGGCGCTGCCGACATCACATCCGCCATTGTCGCCACCGAATTCGAAGGCCTGGATATTCTTCCTTCCGACCGGAATTTGGTCGCCGCCAATCTCGAGCTTGTCGAACTCGAGAACCGCGAGTTCAGGCTTCGTGAGAAATTGGAAGCCGTCCGGGCACAATATCATTTCATTCTGATCGATTGCCCCCCGGCGCTGGATCTACTCACGCTGAATGCCATGGTTGCGGCGGATTCTGTTCTGATCCCGATTCAATGCGAGTTTTTTGCGCTTGAAGGTATTTCGCAGCTTCTGGATACCATCGAGCGGGTCAAAGGCTCCTTCGGCAGCACACTTCAGATCGAAGGCGTCTTACTTACGATGTACGATGACAGAACCAACCTGACACGCCAGGTGGAGTTGGACTTGCGCGGATTCTTTGAAAAATCCGTATTTGAGACCGTCATTCCGCGCAGCATTCGCTTGGCGGAGGCACCCAGCTTCGGCAAACCAATCATCGTATACGACGTGAGATCACGCGGCGCGGAATGCTACATACAATTGGCGAAGGAGGTCCTGGCTCGTGAACACAGTGCCGGACAAGCAACGCAGAGTCTTAGGTAAGGGGCTCTCGGCCCTGCTGCCACAGAGAACGCCCGGTGGAGCGTCGCTTCAACCAGGTCCCGAAACAGGCCCGCGTATCGCGTCCATCTTGATCGCGGACATTCATCCGAATCCACTCCAACCGCGCACGGTTTTCGATGCCGCACACCTGCAACAACTCTCTAACTCTATAGAAACACACGGGATAATCCAACCACTGCTGGTTCGCAGGAAGGGTGCCAGCTATGAATTAATCGCCGGCGAACGACGCCTTCGGGCTGCCAAGTTGGCTGGACTCGCCGAAGTTCCAGCCATTGTGCAGGATTATGCCGACGACCGAATCTTGGAAATCGCACTGATCGAGAACATCCAGCGCGAAGACCTGAACCCCATGGAAACGGCACAAGCGCTCGACCGGCTGCACACAGAAATGAATTTGAGTCACGAGGAAATCGCGGCGCGAACCGGCAAGGACCGCACCACGATCACCAACCTGATCCGCCTTTTGAGACTTCCTCAGGCGGTGCAGCTCCTGGTTGCCGAACGTCGCCTCTCCATGGGTCACGCCCGCGCCATTCTAGGACTCACAAGTACGGACCTGCAACTGCAAATGGCTGAGAAAGCTGCGGCGCAAGGTTTCTCGGTGCGGCAGGTGGAGCGGCTGGTCAAGAAAATCAACGAGCCGCGGGAGCCCTCGGACGCGCCGCTGCAAGACCCGAATATCAAAGCTGCGATTGGTGCACTCGAGGCGGCGCTGGGCACGCGAGTAAGGATCGTCGAGAAATCGAATCAGCAAGGCCGCATCGAAATCGAGTATTACTCACAGGCGGAACTCGAACGCCTCTATGATTGGATAGTGTCTACGGAAGACTAATGGTGCCGGCGGCAGGAGTCGAACCTGCGACCTACGGATTATGAGACCGTCGCTCTAACCACCTGAGCTACACCGGCAGTAGCTTCTTCAAGGGTAGGAGGGGCCACGCGACTCTGTCAACCAACTTTGGTAGATTCGATTAAGTGCCGCAATCGATCGTTGAGTTTCGAGGTGTCTCGAAGAACTATCCCATCTACTCGTCGCCCAGCGCGCGGCTCAAGGAACTAGCCTGCCTCAATCGGATTTCCTTTCATCACGATTTCTCGGCTCTCGACGATGTCAGCTTCGAGATTCAACGCGGCGAGACCTTCTGCATCGTCGGTGAGAACGGCTCTGGCAAGAGCACCCTGCTGCAAATCGTCGCGGGCATCCTTTATCCATCGAAGGGCGACGTGTTCGTCGGCGGCCGGGTGGCGGCGCTGCTCGAACTCGGCACGGGGTTCAATCCGGAATTCACCGGACGCCAGAACGTCTATCTGAATGCCGCGATCTTCGGCCTCTCCAAAAAAGAGATCGACGCGAAGTTTCCACGGATCGAGGAATTCGCCGAGATCGGGGAGTTCATCGACCAACCCGTCAAGACGTATTCGAGCGGCATGGGGGTGCGCCTGGCATTCGCCGTAGCCATTCACGTGGAGCCGGAGATTCTGCTGGTGGATGAAGCGCTGGCGGTCGGCGACATCTATTTTCGGCAGCGCTGCTTGCGCAAAGTTCACGAGATGCGCGCCGCGGGGGTGACCATTCTCTTCGTATCGCACGGGATCGCAGAAGTAAAGGCGCTTGGCGATCGCACCATGTGGCTGAACGCCGGTCGTATCCGGGAAATCGGCGAGACCGACGTGGTAGTCACCCGCTATATGGCCGCCATGGTCGAAAAGGACCAGGTCTACGTCGCGGCCGCGCACCGCAAAGCCCAGAGCGAACCACACGAGCTGGTGCGGGCGCCTGAAATCGTGGACACGCTGCCCAACATCGATCATCGTTTCGGCGACGGACGTGCAGAAGTGCTAGGTATCGCCCTTCTGGACGCCGCGGGCCAGCCGGTCTTTGTTCTAGAGCCGTCCACCACCGTCGTGGTACGCATAAGCGTGCGCGCATTGGAGAGTCTCTCGGTGCCGATCGTGGGATTTATGATGCGCAATCACATCGGACTCGATTTCGCGGGCACCAATACCGCTCGCGAGGGATTCGAGCTTCCGCCCATGGCCGCCGGCGATGTGTATACGGTGGATTTTCATCTGCAGCTTCCCAAACTCTATCCATCGGCGTTTTCATTTTCACCGGCCATCGCGGATGGAACGCTGCACGCCTATCGGACCTGCGATTGGATAGACAACGCGATCGTGGCGCAGATGAGTCCGGCCGAAGGCGAAGTGTACGGATACATTCATCTGGCCTGCCGAGTGGAACTCAATCGCAGCTTGGGAGGCAGAGGGGTACTCCCGCGCGCGGAGCCGGCCGTTGGTTGAATTCACCGGAGAGCGGGTCATTCCGGGCCAAGTGAACGACGACTTGTGGAGCGAGCACGTTGCCCGCTACGCCCTGGCACGCAAGTATGCGGACGGCAAACGCGTCCTGGACGCGGGCTGCGGCACGGGCTACGGATCGGCCGAGCTGTCGCAAACCGCCGCGGCGGTGACCGGTGTCGACATTTCCGCGGATGCCATCGAATACGCCAGTGCCAGTTACAGGATTCCGGGCGTGCGCTTTTTGGAATCGTCCTGCACCGCGGTTCCCTTCCCGCCGCAATCGTTCGATTTGATAGTGGCGTTCGAAGTGATCGAGCACCTGGCGGACTATCGTGCGTTTCTGAATGAATGCGCGCGGGTGCTGACGCCGGAAGGCCTGTTCATCGTCTCGTCTCCGAACAAGCGCTATTACGCCGAGACTCGCGCGGCCACCGGTCCGAATCCATTTCACGAGCACGAGTTTGAAGCGCAAGAATTTGCGGGCGAGCTGCAAAAGGTGTTTTCGAATGTCCGGCTGCTGCTGCAAAATCGCGTGGAGTCGTTCGCGTTTCATCCAGCCGTGAGTTTCTGGCCGGCCGAGGCGCGCATCGACGGCGGAGGTGGAAGCGCGGAGGACGCGCACTTCTTCATCGGCATTTGTTCCGCGGGCACGCTGCCGGAGCCAAAATCGTTTGTCTATGTTCCGAAAGCGGCTAATATTCTGCGCGAGCGCGAGCTGCACGTGGAAGCGCTTCAAAAGCAGTTGGCACAGATCACGGCGGAACGCGAAGCGCTGCTCGAGCTTTTTCGCCAACAAACCCGGGAGCTGGAGGAGCGCAGTCTCTGGGCGCAAAGCTTGGACGCGCAGCTGAAGGCCGCCGGTGACCGTATTGGCGCTCTTCAAAACGAAGTGGTGGAGTTGGGCACCGGCTACCAGACTCAAGTGGATCGGATGGAGCAAGAGGATCGGGTGAAAACGGAATGGGCCCGCAGGGTCTCGGCGGAGCTGGAAGCCAAGTGCCAGGAACTGGCCGACTGCGTCCGGCTGCTGGACACTGCCGAAGAGACCGTGAAAGAACGGACGGTCTGGGCGCAGACCGCGGAGGCACAGCGGGCCGGCCTAGCGGCGCAGCTTGAAATGGTGCGGGCGTCGCGCTGGGTAAGAATGGGACGGACGGTTGGGCTTGGGCCGGACCTTTCCTGAGATCAGGCCCCGGTGAAGACACTGTTCATCATCCTATGGCGGTTCATTAAGGCGCTCCCGCTGGTTCTGCTGTTTCCGATTCTTTTGCTGTTCGCGATGGCGGCGCTCGCGCTGGTGGATTTCGCCGCCCGATTTTCGCGCGCAGAAGCTTGCGCCGGATCAACAGCCGAACACAGCTTCGGCCAGCGTCGTGATTCCCAACTGGAACGGGCGCGATCTTCTAGCAAAGTACCTACCTTCGGTTATCGAGGCGCTCGGCGGCCACCCGGGCAACGAAATCATCGTGGTGGACAACGGCTCGGAAGACGGCAGCGCGGAATTCCTGCGCGAGCGTTTCCCTTCCGTGCGCGTGCTGGCGCTCGATCGCAACCTGGGCTTCGGCGGCGGCTCGAACGCACGGGTTTCGCGCGGCCAAGAACGACATCGTCGTGCTGCTGAACAGCGACATGCGCGTGGAGCGCGATTTCCTTCGCGCCGCTGCTCGAAGGCTTCACGGACGAAACCATCTTTCTCGGTGGCGTGCCAGATTTTCTTCAGCGATCCGAACAAGCTGCGCGAAGAAACCGGCCTCACGCAATTCTGGTGGGAGAACGGATCGCTCCGAGTGCGGCATCGCGACGATCCGGCCATCCAGATGCTGTATCCGTGCGCCTATGGCGGCGGAGGATCCTGCGCGTTCGACCGGCGAAAATTTCTGGAGCTGGGCGGATTCGACGAACTGCTCGCGCCGTTCTATATGGAAGACACCGACGTCGGATACCTGGCGTGGAAGCGGGGCTGGAAAGTGCTGTATCAGCCGCGCAGCGTGGTGTATCACGAGCATCGCGGGACCATCGGGAAGACGCTTCACGACGGCGCAGATCGAGCTGGTGCTGAAGAAGAATTTCGCTGCTGTTCTGCTGGAAGAACATCCACGAATGGCGCGCGCCTGGGATCGCATTTCTTCTTCGCTTATGCCGGGGCGGTGGTGACGGTGCTGTTCGGCGATTCGCCGGAGCGCGCGAATTTCGCGGGATTGTGGCGGGCGTTCCGGCAACTTCCCGAGAGCGCTGGCGTTCGCGGAGCGCGTGCGCGCAGCCTGGCGGTGATCGACGACACGGAGGCGTTTCGGCGGCCGTTGGGCGGATATTTCCGGGATCGTTTTGCGGCACTGGCGAGATGATCGACGAAAAGCTGCGGCGTGCTGTTCTGTTCGCCGTATCCGATTTGTCCGCCGATCCATGGCGGCGGCGTCTTCATGTACCAGACCGCGCTGGAATTGACGCGGCTCTGCGATCTGCATTTGCTCGATCCTGCTGGACTATGCCTGGCAGCGCGAGCCGCACGCGGAGCTGGAGCAGAAGTGCGTCGTCGGTTGAATATCTGGTGCGGCCGGAAGGCCAGCGAGAAGCAGTTCGGTTCGATCCTGCCGCACGCGGTCCGCGAGTTCGCGAGCCAGGAGTTGGAATGGCGGATGCATCGGGAGATGTATCTGCGCGAGATCGACGTGGTGCAGCTGGAATACACGACGCTGGGCCAATACGGCGGCGATTACCGGCGGATCGCGTGCGTGCTGTTCGAGCACGATATCTATTTCCAATCGATCGCGCGGGGCGTGGCGGGCATGCGCGAGGCTGATTGCCGCGAGTCAAGCCGCGCTACGAGTATCTGCGGGCGCTGCGGTACGAGTTGCGGGTGCTGCCGCGCTTCGATCGGGTGCAGGTGTGCAGTCCCGAAAACGGCGACTACTTGCTGTCGTTCTTGCCGGGGCTGCGGGGGCGGATTGACGACAATCGCGCGGGCATCGCGACGGCGCGGTATGAATTTCGCGCCGGCGGGACGCGAGCCGTGAAACGATGCTGTTTCTGGGGAGTTTTCGGCATCCTCCGAATCAGGAGGGGCTCAACTGGTTCACGCGAGAAGGTGCTGCCGCGCAGTGCTGGAACGCAAGCCGAAGCGCGGCTGGTGATTGTAGGCTCGGATCCGCCGCCGCGCGCATTCGCTGCCGGATCTGCCCGACAACATCGAGCTGCGCGGATTCGTGGAAGATGTGCGCGAGCCGCTGGGGCGCTATGCGGTGTTCGTGTGCCCGATCCTGAGCGGTTCGGGAATGCGGGTGAAGTTGCTGGAGGCTTTCGCGGCGGGCATTCCGGTGGTTTCGACGCCGCTGGGCGCGGAGGGGTTGGCCGGGAAAGACGGCGAGATTTGCTCGCTGGCGGCGGATCCGTTGGAATTCGCGGAGAAGATCGTGGAGCTCTTTGAGGATGGCGAAAAAGCCCGGGGGCTGGCGTGCCGGGCGCGGGAGCGGGTGGTGGAGACGCGCGACATGCGGGTGCTGACCGAGCGGCTGGTGGAGAGTTATCGGGAAGTGGTGCGGGAGAAGCGCGGGCGCATGCGATGATGGATCAGCCGTGTGTTTCTCAGCGACAGCAAATTTTGTCGGCAGCGCAGCTCTAGGCGCCATCGGCGCCGTCACCCTGACGAAAGTGAAGCACCGGCGCGAATTGCTTTTCGCGGCGCTGCCCACGCTATTCGCCGTTCATCAGTTCATCGAAGGATTCGTCTGGCTGGGATTGGACGGGATTCTCTCGCCGGCGGTGACGCACGATATGGGCGCGGCGTACATGCTGTATGCGCAGGGGCTGCTGCCTTTCCTGCTGCCGCTCAGCGTGCTGCTGTTCGAGGCTGACGCCAAGAGCCGCAGGCGCATGCTGCCGTTCCTGGTGCTGGGCGGAGCAACGACGCTGTATATTTTGTGGGCGTTGACGGCGTACCCGCTTCGAAGCTATTCGTCAGGGGTAACAGTATCGTGTACATCAATGCAGCCACCAACAATACAGCGGTTGCGGTGCTGTATGTGATTGCGACGTGCGGTTCGCTGTTTTTCTCGAAGATCAGGATGATGGTCATCTTCGGCGCGGCGAACCTGACGATTCTCCTGATTGTGATGGAGGTCAAGCGGTACGCGTTCACCTCGCTGTGGTGTGCCTACGCGGCGATCGCGAGTCTGATCATCCTGGTCTACTTCTGGAGAAGTAGCGGAGACCGGCCGTTCAGCTACGCGTAGTGCGTGCGGAAATAGACTGCCGTCTGGCCCTCCAAGAAGGACGCAACATAGCCATGCCAATCACGCTGAGGGACAAAATGAAGCAACTCAGCCCCGCCCAACGCAAGAAGGTCGAGGCCCGCGCCGCTGAGCTGATTGCCGAGGAGATGACCTTGCGCGAACTGCGGCACGCACGCAAGCTCACGCAGGTAAAGATGGCCAAGACACTCGGGGTTACCCAGGACAGTATTTCGCGCCTCGAAAAGCGAAGCGATCTCTTGCTATCCACGCTGCGAAAAACGGTCGAGGCCATGGGCGGGAATCTTTCGCTGGTCGCGGAGTTTCCCGACCGTGCGCCAGTGGTTCTGTCCGGTATTGCGGGAAATGAATCGAGACCAAAGACAAGCCGGCGACATGTCGCCTAAGATTTAGGAAGCTCGACCAGGGGGGTCGAGCCGCGGGCGAGGGCGCCTGCCCCACCCTCCATTATTGTTCGACGACAGGTTTCTTTCCGGTCAAGTCTTCCTGCAGGTGCTTCACTACTCGCTCGGCGGTTCGGGTCAATTCACGCGAGGTATTGTTCTTGGGAGGCTCGTAGGTCGACCACAGCACGGCCCGGCTGCCCCGGCTGACGATGAAGATATTGCCCTTGCCGTGACCCATTGTGTGGGCCGGGCGCCGCCGGTCAGATCCACTCCCGCCAGTTTGTCGCTGTTGATGTCCCGGGCAGACTCTGGGGGGTTCGGTTTTTGGGGTCTCGCTGGTTGAGTCAGCGGCAGGCTTAGTTTCATCGGATTCCTTTTCCTTCTTCGCTTTGGGCGCGGGGGGCGGAGGATAAAGGTCATCGAGCTTATTCTCGAGGGACTCGCCCACGCGATCGGTGATGATGGCGTCGGCCTTCTTGGGGTCCGTCACCACTTCGAAGATGCCGGCCTTGACAAGCTGGCTGGCCAGGAATTGATCCATACTGGCGCTCATGGCCAGGATGTAAACGCGCTTCACCTCGTGGAGCTGAGGATTCACGCCGGCAAAGGCAGTGATAGCGGCAAGCGCTACCCAAGCACAAAACAACTTCATGAGAATATGGTACCAGCGCCGGCCGAGCGGTTCTGAGGCACTCCCCGGTTCTCAGCCCAAACGTGTACAAGTCGCAACGGATCACGGTTATTACTCCCTGTCTGAACGAGGAGCAAGGGATCGAGGGGGTATTGAGGCGCATGCCGGATTTCGTGGACCAGGTGATTGTGGTGGACAACGGATCGACGGACCGGACGTCGGAGGTGGCGCGATCCTTCGGCGCGGAGGTGATCCGCGAGCCGGTGCGCGGCTATGGCCGGGCTACAAGCGGGGCTTTGCATCGGCCACGGGCGACATCATCATCACGCTGGATGGCGATCACAGCTATCCACCGGATGCGATCTCTTATCTGCTTGGAAGCTCTGCTGCATCTGGATGTCGATTTCCTGAACGCTTCGCGGTTTCCGGTGCGCGACCGGAAGCGCCATGAGCTTCAAACACCGGATGGGCAACTGGATTCTGTCGCTGGCGATGTCGCTGCTGTATTTCCGTTGGGTGCGCGATTCGCAATCCGGCATGTGGGTGTTCCGGCGGTCGATCCTGAAGGACATTTGTCTGGAATCGGACGGCATGGCGTTTTCCGAGGAGATCAAGATCGAGGCGCTGAAGAGCCCGCGGGTGCGGTTCGCGGAGATCTCGATTCTCTATTCGTCGCGGCTGGGCGAGATCAAGCTGAATCCGTGGCGGGACGGGTTCTATAACCTGTTCTTCCTGGTGAAGAAGCGCTTCTCTCGAGGCGAGGCGCAGCTCGATGAGCCGCGTCGCGATGGTAATCCCAACCTGGAACCGGCGGCGGCTGTTACGCGAAGTGCTCGGCGATCTGGGGCGGCAGACCTATCCGATCGAACGCGTGATTGTGGTGGACAACGGCAGCACCGACGATTCGGCGGCGATGGCCGGAGCGCGGGGGCGGAGGTTATCGGGCTGGGAGCGAACCGCGGGTTCGCGGCGGCGGTAAATCGCGGGATCAGAGCGGGCAGACTTCGGAGTGGATTGCGGTCCTGAATAACGATGTATCGCTGGAGCCCGACTGGCTGGAGCGGTTGCTGGCGGCTCAAGTCGAGCGATGCCTGGTTTATGACCGGCAAGTTGCTGGACGCTGCGGCGCGCGAGCAGATCGACGGGACGTTTGACGCGGTGTGCCGAGGCGGCTGCGCCTGGCGGTGCGGCCATGGCCGGCCGGACTCTCCGGTATGGAACCAGCCGCGGAAGATCCAGTTAGCGCCATTTACAGCCGCGGTCTTTCGGAGCTGACTTGTTCCGACCGCGTCGGGTTACTGGATGAAACGTTTGAGAGTTACCTGGAAGATGTCGATTTTGGGCTGCGATGCGCCGCGCTGGGGCTCAACGGCATGTATGTGCCGGAGGCGGTCGCGTATCACGCCGGGCAGCGCGACGCTGGGACGGTGGCATCCGGAAACGGTGCGAAGGATATCGCGCAATCAGTTACTCCTGGTGGCGAAACACTATCCGCCGGATTGGATCAAACGCTACGGCTGGCCCATCTTAGTCGCACAAGCTCTTATGGGGATTCCTCGCCCTCACGCACGGGAGCTTTTCTCGCGCTATCTGGCGGGCAAGATCGAAGGGATGCGCCGTTTTCAGGCTTCGCGGAAACCACTCGGCCAAGTTTCCTGCCATCATCCAATTTTCGCGAATGACGAAGCGAGCAGGAAATCCGGGAACTGCAGCGGGTGACGGGGTTCGATTTGTTCTGGCGATTGTATTTTGCTCTGACATGAAGCGCACCGGCGTGGTGGTGGTCACTTACAATTCGGCGGAAGTGATCGAGCGGTGCCTGGATTCCTGCGGCGACTTACCGGTGGTGGTGGTCGACAATGCGTCCGGGGACAGACGCTGGATCTGGTGCGGCCGGCGGGAGCTGACTCTCATTGCCAATCGCGCGAACCAAGGATTCGCGGCAGCAGTAAATCAGGGCGTGGCCGCGCTCGGCACCGAGTTAGTCCTGCTGCTGAATCCGGATACGCAATTGATCTCGCGGATTGACGAACTCGAGCAGGCTTGCAGCGAGACCTGGGACAGGATTAGCGGCGGGGAAACTGGTGAACGAGGCAGGCGAAGCGCAGTCGGGTTTCACGCTGCGGCGCTTTCCCACGCCTTTGACGCTGGTGTTCGAGGTACTTGGGATCAATCGTTTGCTTCCTTGCAATCCAGTGAACCGGCGTTATCGCTGCCTGGATTTGGATCTGGAGCGAGCGGCGGAGGCCGAACAACCGCCCGGAGCCTTTCTGATGTTCCGGCGCGATGTGTGGCAGCGGCTGGGCGGTTTTGACACACAGTTCCATCCACTGTGGTTTGAAGACGTGGACTTCTGCAAGCGCGTGAGCGATTTGGGCCTTAAAATTCGCTATGTGCCCGAAGTTACAGCGCGACATCAGGGTGGCCACAGTATTGCAAGGTTGGAGTGGGCGATGCCGCGAGGTGTATTGGTATGTTAGCCTTCTAAAGTACGCCTCGAAGCACTTTCGCCCGTCCGGATATCGCTGGGTGACTGCGGCAGTGATGCTCGGTTCCATGTTTCGAACAGCCGTTGAGATGGTGCGGCGGCGAAGTTTCAGGCCAATTAGGGTATATGGAAATATAGGTCGGCTCGCGGGACGCAGTCTCATCTCTGGCCGTGTCGGTGAACTAAGCTGTTTGAGCAATTGCAGCAAGGCAACAGAACAGCAACAGTTGTAAAAATCCAAAAGAATAGAGACACGACCCATATACATGTCCTGTAACGATCGGGTTTCCGTCACAATCGTCACCTTATAACAGCGGTCGGTTTATTAAGCGGTGCCTGGAATCGGTTTTAGCGCAGCGTTATCCCAACAAAGAAATCATCGTGATCGATAATGCCTCGACGGACGGCACTGTGGACATCCTGGAGCAGTTCGAGGATCGCTGCCGCGTCGTTTACAACGACGAAAACATCGGATTTCGCGGCGGCGCAGAATCAGGCCATCTCGATGAGCACCGGCGATTGGGTGCTTACGTTGAACCCGGACGTTCTGCTGCTGCCGAATTTCATCCAGGCGCTGGCGGATGCGGGACAGTTGGATCCGCAAGATCGGTACAGTGTGCGGGAAGCTGCTGACCATCCGGGCGAGTTTCGATTTGCCGGACAAGCCGCTGGTGGATTCCACGGGGATTTATTTCACTCCCATGCTGCGTCATCTGGACCGCGGCAGCCAGGAAGATCGACAACGGGCATTATCTGCAACATGAGTTTGTGTTCGGCGCCACGGCTGCGGCGGCCTTGTATCGCCGCGCGATGATCGAGGACATTTCGCTCGACGAGGAGTTTTTCGATCCCGATTTTTTCGTTTATCGGGAGGACGCCGACGTGGCCTGGCGGGCGCAACTGCTGGGCTGGCGCTGCATCTACACGCCGCACGCGCGCGGCTATCATGTGCGCAACGTTTTGCCGGGCAATCGCCGGGCCCTGCCTCCGGTGATCAACATGCACTCGGTGAAGAACCGCTTCCTGATGCGCATGAAAAACATGACCGGCGATCTGTACCGCAGGAACTGGCTGTCCATCACGGCGCGCGATGTGGTGGTGATTTCCTGTTGCCTGGTACGCGAGCAAAGTTCGCTGAAGGCGTTTTGGTACATCGCGCAAGAATTGGCAAGCGGGTGATGGCCAAGCGGCGCGAGATCATGAGCCGCAAGCGGGTGGATGACGAGTACATCGCACACTGGTTCAGCTATCGAGCCGGTGAGCGCGCCGGCCAGCAAACCGAAACCGTCGCGGGCGCTTGGCGCGCTCCAAGGCCGCGCGAGGCTGATTTAGCCACAGATAAACACGGATCACACGGATGCTGAGCAGGCAGCGGCGCGCATCGCGATTCTCGGCACGCGCGGGATTCCCGCCCGCTATGGCGGGTTTGAAACCTTCGCCGAAGAGCTTTCCACACGGCTGGTGGCGCGCGGGCATGAAGTCACCGTGTATTGCCGCGAGCGGCATCCGGATCCGACTTATCGCGGCGTAAAGCTGGTTTATTTGCCTACCTGGCGTCACAAGTATTTCGACACCATCGTCCACACGTTCTTTTCCACCATTCATCTTGATTTTTCACCGCGCCGATGTGGCGCTGTATTGCAACGGCGCGAATGCAATCTTTACGCGCTGGCCGCGCCTGTTCGGCATCCCGACGCACTGAATGTCGATGGCCTGGAGCGCAAACGCAAGAAGTGGAACCGCGCTGGCGAAAGCGTGGTATGCGATTTCAGAATGGCTGGCCACGTTTTGCCCGAGCGTAGTGATTACCGATGCGCGGAAGATCGCGGAGTATTATCTGGAGCGCTACGGGAAGCGCACCGAGTTTATTCCTTACGGCGCCGAGACGGGTAAGGCTGGCGACGGATGAAGTGCTGGACAGGCTGGGCGCTCGAAGCGGAACAACTATTTTCTCTATGTCAGCCGCATGGAGCCGGAGAACAACGCGTTGCGGTGCGCGAGGCTTTTGAGCAAGTGGCGGGAGCGGTGAAGCTGGCGCTGATCGGCGACGCGCCCTATGCGCATGAGTACATCCAGAGGGTGCGGGACACGCGGATACCGCGCGTCGTCATGCCGGGCTCGATTTATGGCAGCGGGGTACCACGAGTTGCTGTCCCACTGCCTGGCCTATATCCATGCCACAGAGGTGGGGGGCACGCATCCGGCGCTGATTGAGGCGATGGGCCGCGGGGCGATGGTGCTGTATCTGAACACGGCGGAAAACGCCGAGGTGGCGGGGGTGCGGGGCTTGCGTTCGAGCGCGGCAACCTCACGGAGAAGCTGCGGGAGGTGCTGGGGATGAGCATGCAAGAACGATCGGAATGGGGCCGGCGCGCCATGGCCCATGTGGCCGAGCGCTACGGTTGGGAAGCGGTGACGGAGCGTTATGAAGCGCTGCTGACGGGCCGGCGCGCTTAGCACCTCAAACTTACGTACTACAGACCGATGAGCCGTTGTGGGCCATCGGTGGTTACCGCAGTTCGCGCTCTTGGCTGGCGCATGTTTTCCGTCGCCGTGCCGGTGCCTGGTCAAGCGGCCAACCAAGAGACGACCAAAGACGAGATCATTCAAAAGCTGCTGGATCGCGTGGATGCGCTGGAGCGGGAAGTCGCGGTGTTACAGAAAGGCCAGGCGCAACCGGCGAGCGCCGCATTGCCCGCGGCGGCTGAGCCAGCCGCCGAGGATAAGACGCTGGCGACTGTTGACACTCCACCGGATAACGCGAGCCGGTTCACTTTCCACGGTTACGCGGATACGGGCTTCTCCAGAAATGCGGATGGAACCCCCACCAAGAACTTCGGCTTGGGAGAAGTGGATCTATTCGCCACCGAGCGGCTATCGCAGCATTTGACGGCCCTGCTGGAGTAGCGCTTGAAACCGACAGCCAGGCGCTGGTGGCCGACGTTGCGGTCAACGTGGAGCGGATGCTGCTGCAATATCGGGGAAACGATTTCTTTAATGCTGATATTGGATCGTTCCGCACCGCGATCGGATATTACAGCACGGCTTACCTGCGTGGGTCGTGGCTGCAAACCGCCCTCAGCCGTCCGAAAATGTTCACCTTCGAGGATCAAGGGGGAATCCTGCCACTGCACGCGGTGGGCGTCAGCGTCAACGGGCGAATACCGTCGGGAGGCCTGAATCTGCATTACATATTGGAGGTGGGGAGTTCGCGGAATTACGGCGATACAGCGGGACTTACCTTCGAGTCGTCGTTCAACCGCGCGACCAATCTGGCCATTTACGCGCAACCTGAGGGTGTTCCTGGGCTGGAGATTGGATTTTCGAGCTATCACGATCTGTTCTCGCCGACTGCGGGAGTCGGGCTGAACCGTGCGGTGTGGATGGTCCACTTCGTTTATTTGAGAGGGCGCGTGGAATTTCTCAACGAAGGGCTTCGGATCGGATTAAAGGATCAATCCCTTGGATCGGCGACGAATCTGGGCTTCTATAGCCAGATTGCGTATCGCGTGGCGTCATCCTGGAGGCCTTACGCCCGCGTGGAATATCTGAACGTATATGGAACCGGGCGCTCAGACACGGCGATCGCGCGCGCGTATGCGCCCTGGGGAACCGTATATACCGGCGGCATCCGCTATGACCTGACAGACAACGTGGCGCTGAAGCTCGAATTGGGCCGGGAGAGCGATTATCTTCGGCCAGCATACGCGACCGCAGCGGCGCAGTTGGCGTTTACGTTTTGATTTATGGGGCGCATGATTCCATTGGTCGCGGCTCTGCTGGCGGGTCCTATGGCCTATTTCGCGGCCGAGCCGGCACGGGTTTTCGCGGTGGTGGTGCATCGCTCCAATCCGATGCGTGAGATACGATTGCGCGATTTGGCATCGCTGTTCGGAGGCTCCAATCGGCAATGGCCCAACAACAGTCCGGTAGTGCTGGTGGAGCGCGACGCGGGATCGGCGCCATTCCGCTATCTGATGGAGCGGCTGCTGAATACGACACCCGGGGAGTATAAGCGGAATTTGCAAAACATCGAGTACCGCGGTGAAGCGCCGGTTTCGATCAAGATCCTGAACAGCGACCAGGCGGCCTGCCAGTTTGTATTCAACGTGCCGTCGGCGGTTGCGATCATCGAGACCAGGTCGCTTGGAGCGGCGGAGTGCAGCCAAGTCCAAGTGGTGCGAATCGACGGCAAATCGCCTGGCGAAGAAGGATACCGGCTGCGATGACGAACGGGTTGCGGAGAGCCTTCCTTGGGGTAATCATCCTGGCCGCGATTCTGGGATCGATCTTCGGCGTGGATGCGTTGAACCAGGCGCTGGTGCGGGCGCGCGATTTGTATCGGGTGGATACGGGCGGTTCGCAAATGGAAAGCGGCCTGGAGTACGAGACCCAGGAGAGCCGGCGGGCCTTTCTTTATGCGCTGGCGGTGACGGATCCGAACGACCAGCTGCCGTACGTTGTCGAAGCTCGGGCAGCCAGCCAGCGGGTGCAAGGCGAGCTGAACCAGTTGCGGATGCTGGGGGTCCCGGAGGTCACGGGGAACGTGGAAGATTTCGACCGCGCCTGGAACAAGTACGATGAAGCACGCGACGATATTATCGCGTTGATTCTGGTGGGAGACGCCCAGGCGGCGTTGGGGGTGGAGTCGGGACGAGGAAAACCGGCGTTTACGGGGGCGCTGGCGAGGCTGCACGCGTTGAAAGCGGCGCTGGAAGTTCGGGCCCGGGCCGACTCGCTGGAAGTGAATGCAACGCTCAAGCGCAGCCTCGGCGCGCTGGCGGCATTTGTGGTTTCCACGCTTTTGATTGTGGCGCTGCTGGTTAAGACCAACCGGAGCAGGGAGCAGGCGCTCAAATCGTTGCGGGAGGCGCATCAGGCGCTGGGAGTGGCTGAGGAGATCGCCAAACAGCGCGTGTCAATTCTGGAAATGGTGAGCACGCATGCGGTGCTCGGGCGGACGCTGGAGAAAGTTGCCGCGCTGGCCTCGCGGAGCCACGCCCAAGCGGGGGCTGCGATTTGGGCCGGCAACGCAGGCGAATTACGTTTTCAGGCGGGGGCTAATCTGCCGCTAGAACTCTCGAGCGCGCTGGAGTTGCACCCTCCGCCTCCTTCCGGTCCCACGCCGGCCGCTCTCGAGGAGTTCGCACAGGTCAGCCGAAGGGTGGCGGCGGCATTTGGATATGAAGCCAGCCCCCCGCGAGAGTTACGGGAAGCGTCGGGCGAACGAATCGGCATGCTGCAGATGTTCGCGCCGGCGGGGCTCGCGGTGCTTTGGCAAGCCATGCTCGATGCGATGGCGCAACTGGCTTCGGTGGCGATCGAAAACTCTCTGCTCTATGAGCGGCTGGCGTTCCAGGCGCAACACGACACACTGACCGGGCTACCCAACCGGTTGTTGTTCCAGGATCGCGTGCAACAGGCCATGCGATCATCGGTCCGGCACGGTAAGAAAGCGGCGGTGATCTGGATCGACCTGGACAAATTCAAGCACATCAACGATACGCTCGGCCATCGGGTGGGAGATGAAGTGTTATGCGAGGTGGCGCGGCGGTTGGAAAGCTGCTTGCGGCAAGCCGATTCGGTGGCCCGGGTGGGCGGCGACGAATTTGTCGTACTGGCTCAGGACCTAGCCAAAGCCGAGGATGCGGAACGCGTGGCAAGCAAGATCCTCGGGATGTTTGTACGGCCGCTCCGTTGAGCGCTCGCGATGCCATGATCGGCGCCAGCCTGGGCATCAGCATATTCCCCGATCACGGCGAAGATCCGATCACGCTGCTGCGCCATGCGGACCTGGCCATGTATAGCGTTAAACGGACCGGGGGGCGCACGTTTCGAATGTACCGCTCCGCTCTGAGCGATTCCATGCAGCATCGGGTGATGATCGAGAGGGAGCTAAAAACCGCCCTGGCGCAGAATGAACTGACGCTGGAATACCAGCCCCTGCTCGATACGGAACGGACGATTGGATTGCGTGGAAGCGCTGCTGCGCTGGAACAATCCCACGGCCGGCCGGGTATCGCCGGTGGAATTTATTCCGATCGCCGAAGAAACCGGACTGATACCTTCCATCGGAGAGTGGGTCACTCGAACCGCCTGCTGCGATGCCGCACGCTGGCTGCGGTTGGGATACGATGTCCCACTGATCGCGGTGAATGTTTCCGCATTGCAGTTCGCCGGCGGCGCATTCCCAGTCCTAGTGGAGCGCATGCTGCGGGATTGCGGGCTTCCAGCGTCCCGGCTGGAGCTGGAGATCACAGAAACGGCGCTCATGGACAATCTGGGCGAGGTGGTCGAACAGATCGAGGCTGTTGCGCCGGCTGGGCGTGCGTTTTGCGATCGACGATTTCGGCACCGGCTACTCGTCGCTGAGCCATCTCCGGAATCTTCCGGTGGACTGCGTCAAGATCGATCGTTCCTTCATCAAGGATCTCGAGCCGGGCGCCGAAGGATGCACCACTCTGGTGCGCGGAATTATCGCGCTAGCCCACAGTCTGCGGCCTCCACGTGGTCGCCGAAGGTGTCGAGACCGCACAGCAATTGGCGCTGCTCAATACATTGGGCTGCGACATTAACCAGGGCTTTTTCCTGCACCGGCCCATGTCCGAGGCGGCGCTCGAAGACCTGTTGCGGCGTACTGTTCGCGCATCGAGCGGCGGAAGAATATTCCTCAGAGCGAACTGACGCACATCGGGGTGTGACGCTCCGGGCCTTAACCTTTGCGCCTTACTATGGATTCATGGGCCCGTTTGCGTTTCGATCGTGGGTAGAGATTTCCCTCAAACAAATCGCCGAAAATTTTCGCGCGGTCCGTGATGTGGTGGGCCCGGACGTGGAAGTGATGCCGGTGGTGAAAGCCGATGCTTACCGGCACGGGGCAGTGGAAGTGTCGCGCGCGTTAACGGCGGCGGGTGCGCGCTGGCTGGCAGTAAGCAACGTAGAGGAAGGCGCCATCCTGCGGGACCGCGGCATCCAGACGCGCATTCTGGTGATGGCCGATTTCCTGCCAGCCGAGCGCGCGGGCCTGCTGCAATATAACCTGACGCCGGTGATTCATTCGCTGCCTGACATCGCGGAGTGGGATCGGCTGTCGGCCGAGTCCGGCGGTGAGCCGCGCGAATATCACCTGAAAATCGACAGCGGAATGGGCCGGCTGGGAACACGCGCCTCCGCCGCCGAGATCCTGGAAGCCGTCGGAGCGGCCAAGCATTCGCGGCTGGAAGGCCTGATGACACATTTCGCGTCGTCGGCCAATTACGCCAGCACGCAAACCGACGAACAGTTGCGCGTGTTCGATACCATCTGCGCGGAACTGGCGCTTAGGGGCGTGCATCCGCCCATCCTGCACTCATCCAGCAGCACTCCGGTTGCCTACGGACGGCGCGGAGCATGGCAACGCATGGTCAGGCCAGGCCACGCGGTGTATGGTTACGTTTCACAGATCGCCAAAGGCGCCGCGCCGCCGCGGCTGCTGGAAGTTCGCCCGGCGCTGGCATGGAAAACCGCCGTGCTGGCGGTGAAGGATCTGCCGGCCGGCGCGTTGGTTGGCTATGGCGGCATGTATCGGACGGTTCAGCCGGCTCGGATCGCGGTGCTGGCGGCCGGGTACGCCGACGGCATTCCGCACCGGCTATCGAACAAAGGCCGCGTGATTGCGAAGGGCCACTGGGCGCCCATCATTGGCGCCGTTTCGATGGATCTGACCACCATCGACATTACCCATTGCCCGCCGCTGGTGCCAGGCGACGCGGTGACGCTGCTCGGCTCAGAAGGCGGCATCTCGATGGACGCGCAACTAATGGCTCGTCTGGCTGGAACCATCTCCTATAGCGTGTTGTGCGGGATTCACGCGCGGGTGAAGAGGATTTACGTGGATGGAGAGAATTGAAATCTAGGCAACTCTGCGAATCACTCGGGCCGGAAGGGTGATGATGGACCAAACCAATTCCAGCACTCCTCCCACGGCGATCCCGATGATGCGGAAGGGCAGCAGAAACAGCCAGACAATCGGATAGAGGAACAGGGCCATCAGTGCCAGGGGCCAGCACAAAACGAACAGAATGCACCACAGGATAAAGCCCAGCATAAGTCGTCCTCGATGATGGTTACGCAAGCGGGCCGGAGATGTTCCAAAAGGAAATGGAGCGGGAGACCGGATTCGAACCGGCGACATCGACCTTGGCAAGGTCGCACTCTACCAGCTGAGTTACTCCCGCCGAGCGACCTCCATTGTCGCGTGCCGGATGCGAGTGTGTCAAACGCTGCATGCGACCGCAAGGCCACAGCCTCGGCCTTTGAGAAAAACCCCAAGGTAACCTAGCGTTTACCGGATGTTCACACATCGCCCAGGCTAGGCATTACCAACATTTGGAACTCATACTGTTTCGGCTAACTTATTGAAAAAAAAGGTAGAAAAAATAGATCCCGCGCTGTGTTCGCGCTATGCTAGACTGACTTGTCCTTAAGCGGAAGAAGAAGACGGTTTCCGAGAGGACCGGTTGGCTACGAGCTGGTCAAACGGTTCTCAAACAGAATCGAACAACTTGAACTCTAGCTTTTCCACAATCTGTGGAAAACTTGTGCAAAAACTGCGTGGATTGTGACGGAAGAATGAACACCTGGGACAACATTAAGAATCAGATTTCGAGCAAGATCAGCACGGACGCTTTTAATAACTGGCTTTCGAGAACGGTTTTCGTCGCGAGCGAAGGCGATCGATTGCGGGTAGCGGTTCCCGACACAGCCACTCGCGATTGGATTCAGCAGGAATATTCGGCCGAGATCTGGTCGGCGGTTCGGCGACTTGAATTTGTCGCTGCGCGAGATCGTGTACGAGACTCAGGGATCGATGCAGCCGGCCAACGGCAGGAGCTTCGACGACAAGAGTGAAGTTGTGTTCGCACCCTCCATCATTCTTGAATCCCAGGTTCACGTTCGACAGCTTCGTGGTGGGCTCGTGCAATCAGTTCGCGCACGCCGCCGCGCAGGCAGTGGTCACGAATCCATCGCGCAGCTACAATCCGCTGTTCATTTACGGCGGTGTGGGGATGGGAAAGACGCACTTGATGCACGCCATCGGGCGGTCGCTAGCGGATAAACACGCCAGCATGCGGATCATCTACACCTCCAGCGAGCGCTTCATGAACGAGATGATCACCTGCATCAAAAACGACCGGATGCAGCTGTTCCAGCGGCACTACCGCTCGGCGGATGCGCTGCTGGTGGACGACATCCAGATCCTGGCCGGCAAGGAACGCACCATGGAGGAATTCTTTCACACCTTCAACGAGCTGTTCGAGCACGAGAAGCAGATCGTGATCTCGAGCGACATGCCACCTAAGAACACCCCGGGACTGGTGGAGCGGCTGCGCTCGCGTTTCGAATGGGGCTTGATGGCAGACGTACAGCCGCCCGACCTGGAAACCAAGATGGCGATTCTGGACAAGAAGGCCGAAGCTGAAGGCATTACGCTGCCGGAGGAAGTGCGCATTTTCATTGCAACAAAAACCAAGTCGAATGTTCGCGAGCTGGAAGGCGCGCTGGTGAAGCTGATGGCGTATTCGTCGCGTCACCGGGTCGCCCATATCGCTGCCCATGGCGCAGCAGGTGTTGAAGCACCTGACCGCGGGGCAGGAGCGCAGGATCACGATCGAATCCATCATGAAAGCGGTGGCGGATAAGTTCTCGCTGCAGCCTTCTCAACTGAAGCAAAAGACCAACGAACAAAAGATCGCCTACCCGCGGCAGATCGCGATGTATCTGGCTAAAGAGCTGACGTCGGCATCCTTACCCGAGATCGGACGGGCGTTTAGCGGCAAACATCACACCACCGTGCTGCACTCCATTAACAAAATCGACAAGCTGCGCCAACGGGATCAAGATTTGAACAGTCTCATCCACACCCTAGTCGACTCAATCCACTAGGGTTATTTTGTTTTTCCACAAAGCATGGCTGGCCGCACCGAGGAAGCTTGTGGAAGACCGCCGGGGACGCCTGATTCTTACACTGTTTCCGACCTCGGAATCCACAACTTCCAGTGGCGGGAAGTTTCTGAATTTTGTATAATTTAGAGAGAAATCAACATTTCAACTGACCCTATGAATACGGTTCTAAATAGAGAGCTCTATTGACAAGGTCATAGAGCTATTCCAAAGCTCGCATTTCACACGAGGACTTGAGCCAGGAAGACCAGCGAGGAAAGCATGGAGTTCACAGTCAGCAAGACGGATCTGGTACGGGAATTGAACCTTTCGCAGGGTGTGGTGGAGAAGAAGACGACCATACCGATCCTGTCGAATGTGCTGGTGGAGGCGACTGGGGATCGGATCAATTTGACGGCGACGGATCTGGAGCTGGGGATCCGGTCGTCGTGTCCCGGCACGAGTGAAAAAGCAAGGCGCGGGCACCATTCCCGCCAAGCGGCTGCTGGACTATGTGCGGCTGCTGCCGGACGCCGATCTGGAAGTGAAGCTGCAGGACAATCAATGGGCCAGCCTGGTATGTGGGCGTTCGCGGACGCGCATTGCCGGGATGTCGCGCGAGAGCTTCCCGGAGCTGCCGCAAATGCCGGACGTGCTGGCGCAGATTCCGGTGGGTGTGCTGGCGTCGATGATCGCGCGGACGATTTTCGCCATTTCGATGGAAGAGTCGCGATTCACGTTGAATGGATCGCTGCTGCTGTTGAAGAAAGATGGGCTCTCGATGGTGGCTACCGATGGGCATCGCCTGGCGATGGTGGAGCATTCCGCCGACCTGCCCGGCGTCACCAGCACGTTTCGAGCGCTGCTGCCCCGCAAGGCCATGGGCGAGATTTTGAAACTGGGTCAGGAGTCGAGCGCCGATGAAACGCTGGCATTTTCGGGAGACGAGAACCACCTGTTCTTTCAGTTTGGCCAGCGGCTGTTGTTGAGCCGCAAGCTGACCGGAAACTTTCCGGATTTTGAACGCGTGCTGCCCAAGGATCATCCGCACTCTGTGGCACTGGACCGCGAGGAGCTGCGCAAATCCATTGAGCGGGTGTCGCAGTTTTCCGATGAGCGCTCGCGGGCCGTTCGGCTGCGGGTGCAGGAAGGCGAGCTCCACATTCACTCGTCACTGTCGGAGACCGGCGAGAGCGAAGACAGCCTTCCGGCCGACTATAACGGAACCCCGGTGGAGATTGGTTTCAACGCCAGCTACCTGCTCGATTTTCTGCGCGCATCGAGCGAGGAGAAAGTCACGTTTCATTTCAAGGATCCCAATAGCGCGGGCGAATTGCGGCCGGCGGTGAACGGCGACGCGGGTTTCAAGTATCGCTACGTGGTTATGCCGATGCGAATTTGAGAGTAGCAAGAGGATTGATTTTTACACATGGCAACAAAAGAAATTACTCCGATGGAAGTTTACGATTCCAGTAGCATCAAGGTCCTGGAAGGGTTGGAAGCAGTGCGGCTGCGTCCGGCAATGTACATCGGCTCGACCGGCGAAAACGGTCTGCATCATTTGGTGTACGAGGTGGTGGACAACTCGGTGGACGAAGCGCTCGCGGGACACTGCGACCGCATTGAAGTGACCATCCATATCGATAATTCGATCACCGTCCAGGACAATGGCCGCGGGATTCCAACCGGCATCATGGCCGAGGAAGGAGTGTCGGCGGCCGAGGTGGTCATGACCAGATTGCACGCCGGCGGGAAGTTCGATTCGAAGAGCTACAAAGTCTCGGGTGGTCTGCACGGCGTGGGAGTTAGCTGCGTGAATGCGCTTTCGGAAACGCTGCACCTGGAAATCTGGAATGACAAATTTACCTGGGAACAGGACTATGAACGGGGCGCTCCCAAAGGGCCTCTGACGCAGACGGGAAAAGCCAAGAAAACCGGAACTAAGATCACCTTCAAGCCAGATATCACCATCATGGACGCGCCGGCCGTGTTCAACTATGACACGCTGGCGCAGCGCTTGCGCGAGCTGGCATTCCTGAACAAGGGCCTCACCATCACTCTGACCGACGAACGCGCCGAGCCCGCGAAGCAGCATGAATTTCATTACAGCGGCGGCATCGCGGAATTCATCAGGCACCTGAACAAGGGCAAGGCCGTGCTGCACGACAAGCCCATCTACATCGAAGGCGAGCGCGAACTGCCGAATGGCGGAATGCTGACCATGGAAGTGGCGCTGCAGTACAACGACGGCTACTCGGAAAGTATTTTCAGTTTCGCGAATAACATCAACACCGTGGATGGAGGTTCGCACTTGAGCGGCTTTCGCAGCGCGCTGACGCGAACCATTAATGCTTATGGGCAACAGGCCGGACTATTCAAGGACGTAAAAGAAAATCTGACGGGCGACGATGTGCGCGAGGGACTGACCGCCGTGGTAAGCGTAAAGCTTCCGCAGCCGCAGTTCGAAGGGCAGACCAAGGGCAAACTGAACAGCGATATTCAAGGCTACGTTGTCCAGTTGATCAACGAAAAACTGGGTGAGTACTTCGACAAGAACCCGGCTGTGATGCGGAAGATTGTTTCGAAGGCGATCGACGCATCTCGCGCGCGGGAGGCGGCCCGGAAAGCTCGGGATCTGACTCGTCGAAAAGGCGCGATGGATTCTGGCGGTCTGCCCGGCAAGCTCTCGGACTGCCAGGAAAAAGATCCGGAGCGTTGCGAATTATTCCTGGTGGAGGGCGAATCGGCCGGCGGAACCGCCAAGTCGGGCCGCGATCGGCGCTATCAAGCGATCCTGCCGCTCAAAGGAAAAATCCTGAACGTGGAGAAGGCGCGCTACGACAAGATGCTGGGGCACGAGGAAATTCGCTCCATGATCACCGCCATTGGCACCGGGATCGGGCTGACGGATTTTGACGTCGCGAAACTTCGCTACCACAAGGTGATCATCATGACGGATGCGGACGTGGATGGCTCGCACATTCGAACGCTGCTGCTGACGTTCTTTTTCCGGCACATGCAGGAGCTCATCAAACGCGGGCACGTGTTCATCGCGCAGCCGCCGCTCTATTTGATTAAGAAGGGCAAAACGCAAAAGTACATCAAGGACGATAAGGAGTTTACGCGTGAGATCCTGCGCCGCGCGACGGAAAACCTGACGGTTGAGGCGGCCGAGGGCACCAAGCTGGAAGGCGCGGAGCTGCGCGCGTTTCTGATTTCCCTCGACGAATTTCAGCAGATGTTCCGCCGTCTTGAGAGGCGCATGCGCGATCCGCGCGTGGTTGAGGTGCTGGCCAACATCGATTACAAGCTGGACGCCAAGGCGGATTTTCAAGACAAGGCTAACCTGGAGGCGGTGGCGGCGGGGCTCAAGGCGGTGAAAATTGAGGCTCGGATCGAACGTGAAGAAGAGCACGAAGCGTGGAAAGTGATTTACACCGATCCGATGAACGCGGAGCGCGGCATCACGATCGACCTGGTATCGCAGCCCGAGTACCGCCGCATGCGGGCCATCGCGCGCCAGGTGGCCAAGCACAATCGGCCGCCGTTCAAGGTGCTGAAGGAAGGCAAGGCCGACGCCGAGACGCGCCCGGGCTGGCGCGAGTTGCTGGATTACGTGAAGAGCGAGGGCATGCGCGAGGTTTCGATCCAGCGCTACAAAGGTCTGGGCGAGATGAATGCCGAGCAATTGTGGGCGACGACCATGAACGCGGAAACGCGCACGCTGCTAAAGGTGGACTTGCACGATCTGGCGGAGACCGAAACCATCTTCTCAACGCTGATGGGTGAAGATGTGGAGAGTCGGCGGAAGTTTATCGAAGAGAATGCGCTGGACGTGCGCAATTTGGACGTCTAGCGAGCGGCAAATCGCTAACTGCGCCGGGAGCGAAGCGCATTGATCGTCATCAGCGTCCTTCGTTGATGCTGTCTTTGATTTCCTTATCGGTGAGCGGCCTGAAGCCTCTGCGTTGCGCGATTCTGAGTCGGTTTTCGCGCATGCTCTGAATCGCGCGTCGCACCCCCTCCAATGACCCGCGGGCTGCTGGCACTATTCGGGCAACCGGCTATCGTGGCTGGTGATGACGATCTCCTCGCCGCGCGCGACACGGTCTAAAAGCTTGCCGAAACAACCTCGCGCTTCGGAGCTTGAGATAACCATAGCTCAAGGCTAATTGATCCGAGGCTTGCTCTGCCCGCTTACAATAGGGCCATGGCTCGCTTCTCCGGCGTCGACTACCTGCTGATCGACTCGCTGTTCTCCGAACAAGAGCTGCTGGTGCGCCAGACCGCGCGGCAGTTTGTCGAGGATCGCGTGATCCCGATTATCCGCGATTGCTATCGCGACGGCCGTTTTCCAAAAGAGCTGATCCCGGAAATCGGCCAGCTTGGGTTCCTGGGCGCGAATCTGGAAGGCTACGGCTGCGCGGGCCTGAGCAATGTCGAATACGGGCTGATCATGCAGGAGATCGAGCGCGGCGATTCGGGACTGCGCAGCTTTGTCTCGGTGCAGGGCGCGCTAGTGATGTATCCGATCTTCACGTATGGATCGGCCGAGCAAAAGGATCGCTGGCTTCCCAAAATGCAATCGGGCGAAGCCATCGGCTGTTTCGGACTCACCGAGCCGGGCTTCGGATCCAATCCCGCGGGCATGCAGACGCGCGCGAAGCCAGACGGCGATCATTGGATTCTGAATGGCGAGAAAACCTGGATCACCAATGGCTCGGTGGCCGATGTCGCGATTGTTTGGGCGCGCACGGACGACGGCATTCGAGGATTCCTGGTGGAGCGTGGCACGCCAGGGTTCACGACGTCCGATATTCACGGCAAGCTTTCGATGCGCGCGTCGGTGACCTCCAGCCTGGCGCTGTCCGATTGCCGCGTGCCCGCGTCCGCGATGCTGCCCGGCGCGCAAGGCTTGAAAGGTCCGCTGGGCTGTCTCTCGCAAGCGCGCTACGGCATCGGCTGGGGCGTGCTGGGCGCGGCAATGGATTGCTATGAGACCGCGCGGCAGTACTCGATCGATCGCAAGCAATTCGATAATCGGCCGATTGCCAGCCACCAACTGGTGCAGGAGAAGCTGGCTTGGATGATCACCGAAATCACCAAGGCGCAACTACTGGCGATCCAGGCCGGGCGCGTGAAGGATCGGGGTAAGATCGACCCGGCGCACATCTCTATGCTGAAGCGGAACAACGTCGCAATGGCGCTGGAATGCGCGCGCCTGAGCCGCGATCTGCTGGGCGCCAACGGCATCATGGACGAGTATCCGATCATGCGCCACATGTGCAATCTGGAAACGGTGAAGACCTACGAAGGGACGGACCACATTCACGCGCTGGTGATTGGGGAGCGGGTCACCGGAGTGGCCGCGTATAAGTAGAAAGGCAAGGAATACAAGGGAGACGAGGAATACCAGGAATACGGGGAACAAGAGCGATCTGTGTTTCAGTACGGCGGATCAGGCGCTGCCAAACCGAATCGGGATCGGAGTGAAAAACGTTCGCCGCGTCGGCAGGCATGCTGTGCCAGGCGCCCTGCTCCATTTCGCGCTCCAGCTGCCCGGCGCCCCAGCCCGCATAACCGACATAGGTGTGAAACACGCTGGCATCCGCGCCCGACGCCAGCGTGGCTCTCAATAGATCCTTGTTGGCGATCAGGTAGACATCGTTGAACATCCGCGCGGAGTTCTCCGGCTTGATGGCTGATTTGAGCAACGCCATCACGGTATTCAATTCCACCGGACCGCCGACGTAGACCGGATCTTTGCGGCTCTTGGCTTCCTTGAGATCCTGGAACACGCGCGATATAGGAACGTCGGTAGCGCGGTTGATCACTAAGCCGACCGCGCCTTCATCCGCCTTGTAATGCACCAGCAGGATAACCGTCTTGGCGAAATTGGGATCGCCCAGGTCGCGGCTGGCGACCAGAAAGTCGCCGATCGCGGGATCGTCCGATTGGGCGAAGGCGACCGCGCAGAGGAGCAAGAACAGTATGCTGAGGGGTCGCGCAGCCATATCTTAATTCTAAACCCGTAAACAGTTGGGTTGATGATACAGACGCCGTCGGCCAGTTCCTTGAGGAGCCTTGCTATAAATATGAAAACAATCGTATAGTGACAGAGGTTATCTACCGAATAAGAAGCTTACCCGTGGCCTTTTCAAGACGATTTGGGGGATTTGTTCCGATAGCGTCGCTCGTGACGACGCTGACCGCAGGTATCATCCTAAGGGATTGGCTTACTGCTCGACCGGCTCTGGCGTTGCCCGTAGGCCTCGGGTTGTTCGCCGCATCATACCTCGTTCTCTGGTTAGCCGTTATCCTCTCATTGCGCTTATTCAAGCGAAAAGAATTTAAGCGCAGATTGGCCTCAGCATGGAAGGAACGATTTGAGGCCACAGCACAGGAGCAGCAGTTAACGCGTCCAATAAATGATTATATGGATCGCGTTATACAATTCACATTGGATCGCGTTGCGTGCGGTCCTCGATGCTGCGCAAGCGGCAGTTATGAGTAGCGATCTCCAACGACGAAAGCAGCTCGAGCAAGAAAGAGACGCACTTCGCACTGGTCCAGAATTAGCGGGGAATGTGCTGCTTCTTGCCAACCGGTGGCGCTCTCATGAGGTTGTTACGTCGCGTACTCGTCGTGTGATCGACGATCCGATTCACGGCTGTATCGACCTGGATGACGAACTTGCGACCGTGCTCGCTCACCCGCTACTGCAGCGTCTGAATAGGGTTCGCCAGTTGTCGTTCAGTTACACGCAATTTCCTTCCTCCACGCACTCTCGGCTATCGCACTCGCTTGGGGTGGCGAGGAACGCAGAGCTAGCGTTATGCGGAGTACTCGATCAGGGCCTGTACTATGTGCCAGAGGAAAGCTCGCCGCGGGACTTTCCGAAAGAAATTCTCAATCGCCGAAGAGAGATTGTCCAGAGAGGTAAACTTACTGCGCTCGTGCACGACATTGGACATGGACCCTTCGGCCACGCTCTCGACACCTACGTCAGCTTTCGGGAGAGCGGCGCTTATAGAGCAAAGCCGGACAAGATCTACACAGCTCGATACCTTACAGGCTTCCTAGCGCCTACCCTTTCCCGGCTGGGATTTGATCCAGCGGAGATAGTTAGGATCCTTGACCCTCAGGAACGGTGGATGCTCTCTGGCGTTGACTCACTTATAGGCGAGATCGTAGATTCGCAGCTTGACGCGGACAGGATGGACTACCTGAGGCGCGACGCCCACATGACCGGACTTGCGATGGGAGACACTAACACCTCAGCGCTTCTTCACTATATTCGGCCAACGTGCGACGCGCCGCTCAGGGATAGCGAGGCGATCATGCTGACGTTTGACGAGGCTGCCTTCGTGTATATGGAGCACTTTATGTATGCCCGGGAAGCGATGTACCACGCCTGCTACGAGCATCCCAGAAAGCGAGCGGCGGAGCAGATCTTCCAAAGGCTCATCGAGGAGCTGATCAGTACCCACTCCATCAACCTGGACGATCTTTATGCCCTAACGGATGATGAGGTCTTGTGCCTTGTCAGGACAAATGGCAAAGCATCAGTGACCTGCCGAGACTTAGCTGAGCAACTTATGACCGACATGGATTTCGATATCGTTCACGAGGTCGAAATCGCAAGTCCCAATGTGTCACACCAGCTTGAGCAATGGATCAGCGAGGCGATCAAGACCGGGAAAGGAAACCCAAAACTGCTCTATTTAGTTCAGCCGGCCCTTTGGGAAGAAGAGATTGCCGCTAAATCAATTGGAAAGGGAAGGCGGTCACAAGTCCAGGTCTTGGTCCCTTCCCCGAGGAACTACAAGCAGCAACAAAGCTCAGCAAGAATACTGCTTTCGGAGAACGGAAGATACCAATGCAAGGAGTTTCTGGATTGGCGCCCGGAAATCAAGGCCATGCACGACACGATGGCCAAGCACAGGAACAGGGTAAGGGTCATATGTCCATCGAACCTAAGCCCGGGCGACCGAGATAAGGTTAAGGCAGCTGCTGAGCAGGAGTTGGGATGGTAGCGAGGATGTCCTCTAGACCCAGAGCGCTTGCCACGGCCCTTAGGGTGTCAGGATTGTGCCTGAGTTCCTCTTCTACGATCTCCTCGCAAATCCGCACACCCTTTGGTTCGAGCGTTATCGGGCTCCTAGCCTTAGCGTAGCCCGCAGCGAACAGTCTTCCCGCGAAGGCTTCCACATCCTCGGAGTATAATCCGCCGGGAACACGCCTGAGAGCGACTTTTTCCATTTCCAGCCCTCTCTTCCGCGCTTCGCCAAACAGCGAGGAGACTTCTTCAATGCGAATGGACGTGTCGCTTGCTCGGGCTTTTAGCAGCGCGAGAGCAATGATCGATTCAGGGGCGACTGGTTCTTTCATCACAACCTCCAGCAGTGAGGCCCTTGAGGGATTCTATCCTCTCAGCAGGGCGCACCAACTCTTTTACTCCAAACAGGGAAAAATCGTCCCTGAACGGAGCCACTTGGGACGATCTCTTGTTGGCACCGTAAAGTCGGGTACCAGATGTGGTATCGACAGCAAATGTCGTACATCATCATGGGGATTGACCGAATCCGTTTTTCTTAGGATAGTTTATATCAGTTTCTCCTATTTTCCTAGGAAATAATGCCGCTCAACGAGACCTTCTGGATCCGTGTCAAGGAGGTATTGGCCGCCCAGGGTAGGGATGAGGCGTACCTCCGCGAAAAAGTGCCCAGAGACAAGAACACCTACACTAACTGGTTCCTTAGGCATCAACTTAAGAAAATCAAGGACCTTGAGGATATCGCGGCGGCATTGGGTGTGCCTGCAAGCGCCCTCATTTCTACTGACGTTGAATCCGCCCACCCTGTGGAGAGTCTGCGCCTGCAATTTGATGCCAATGCCAGACGCACTTCGTTAGAGATCGAGTGCGACGACGGCGGGATTGTTGTCCGACAACAGCGGTTGGCCTAGACAGCCTATGTTTTTAGGAAGTCATCCTAAATATTTAGGACGGCTAAAAACCCAATGTGCAGTAACAGAAAGAACCCTTCGGGAACTACACGGAGAAACTCTACCAAATTGTAGGGCTTGAGGACGGCTTTCCTTGGCGGCGACCATGCCCTCTTCACGTCCCAAAACACGCGCGTGGCGAAATACGAAGCTACAATGTAGCTGGAGGTTTTCCGAATGCTCCTGGAAGCGATTCCGTCATCCGAAAAGGAAACTAATCCGTGGGTTTCCGCCGAAACGCGCTTCGATGAAGCCGCTGAACTGCTGGGCCTGGATGAAGGCCTGCGGAAGATTCTCCGGTCGGCCGCGCTGGAGTTGAAGGTCAGCATTCCCGTGCTGTTGGACGACGGGCGCTATGAAGTTTTCACCGGCTATCGTGTGCAGCACTCCATCGTGCGCGGCCCCTCCAAGGGTGGAATCCGCTTTGCGCCGGACGTAACATTGGACGAAGTGCGCGCGCTTGCGGCGTGGATGACGTGGAAGTGCGCGGTGGTGAATATTCCGTTCGGCGGCGGCAAGGGCGGAGTGATTTGCGATCCCGACCTGCTTTCACCCACCGAGCTGGAGCGCATCACGCGCCGCTACACTTCCGAGATCATGGACATCATCGGTCCAGAGCGCGACGTGCCGGCGCCCGACATGAACACCAATCCGCAAACCATGGCGTGGGTGATGGACACCTACTCAATGCACAAACGCCAAACGGTGACGGCGGTGGTAACAGGTAAACCGCTGGCGCTGGGCGGATCGAAAGGGCGCACGGAAGCCACCGGGCGTGGCTGCATGATCGTGACCATGCAAGCGCTGCGTCATTTCGCTATGGATCCTTCGGACACGCGGGTGGTGATCCAGGGCTTCGGCAACGTCGGCGGCATGTCGGCCAAGCTGATGGCGCGTTCGGGATTCAAGATTATCTGCATCGTCGAATATGACGGCGCGGTTTACAATCCGAAGGGACTCGATATTGAAGCACTGATGCAGCATCGCAACGAGACTGGTTCCATCACTGGATTTGCCGGAGGCGAAGACATCGATCGGGACTCGGCGTTTTTTCTGGATTGCGATGTGCTGCTGCCCGCCGCGAAAGAGAACGTCATAACCACCGCCAACGCCGACCGGATCAAAGCCAAGATCATTTGCGAGGGCGCCAATGGCCCCACCACTTCGGAGGCCGACGCGATTCTGGCCGACAAGAAGATTTTTGTGATCCCCGACATTCTTGCGAATGCCGGCGGCGTTACGGTCTCCTACTTTGAATGGGTGCAGGATCGCCAAGGATTCTTTTGGAATGAACAGCTGGTGAACGGCCGCTTGGAAGAGATCATGGTGAACAGTTTTCGCGATGTGGTAGGCTTCGCCGAGAAGCACAAGGTGCACAACCGGATGGCTGCTTATATGCTGGCGATCGACCGTGTTGCTTCGGCTTTGCAGACCCGCGGCTTGTATGCCTGAAGCGGGTGACGCGGCGGCCACGCCGCTGATGCGCCAATATCATTCCATCAAACAACAAGTTCCCAATGCCCTGCTGATGTTCCGGCTGGGCGATTTTTACGAGCTGTTCTATGAGGACGCCGTCACTGCGGCGCGCGAACTCGAAATCACGCTGACTGCGCGGAATAAAGAAAAAGGCCAACCGATACCCATGTGCGGCGTGCCGTATCATGCAGCCGACGGCTATCTGGCGCGGCTCATCCAGAAAGGATATCGAGTCGCCGTCTGCGATCAGATGGAGGAGGCTGGGCCAGGCAAGAAACTGGTGAAGCGCGGAGTCACGCGCGTGGTAACGCCGGGAACGGCCATGGAACCGTCGCTGCTGCGCTCGCACGAGAACAACTATCTGGCTGCGGTGTACCGCAATGGAACGCGCGCGGGCTTGGCCCACGTGGATATTTCGACCGGCGAGTTTCGGGCCACCGAGCTGGACGGCGCGGAAGTAAATGCCGCGCTCGAGAATTTGAATGTCCGGGAAGTGCTGGCGGCGGAAGCGGTAGCGGACTTGCGTGGATTCCGGACCACGCTGGACGACTGGATTTTCAGCCTGGACTATGCCGACCGTGCATTGCGCGAACATTTTCGCTTGCTGACGTTGGACGGCTGCGGGCTGGGCGGAAGGCCGCTAGCAGTTTCGGCCGCGGGCGCGATCCTGCACTACTTGCGGGACACGCAGAAATCGGCGCTGGATCATCTGGATCGGCCGGCGTTCTATGACCGCTCGGAATCGATGATCCTGGATGCGGTTACGGTACGGAACCTGGAGCTGCTGGAACCATTGTTCGCGGGCGAAACGCGCGAGTCCACGTTGATTCACGTTTTGGATCAAACGTCGACGGGTATGGGCGGGCGAATGTTGCGCGCCCGGTTGCTGCGCCCGTGCTTGCAGCTCGACGAGATCGAAGCGCGGCTGGATGCGGTGCAGGCGGCGCTGCAGGCTACCATCACGCGGGCGGAAACGCGCAAACTGCTCGCGAACGTATTGGATCTGGAAAGGCTGCTGGCGAAATTAACGTTGGGAACGGCCGGGCCGCGCGAGTTGCTGGCGTTGGGGCGATCGCTCGCGCTGGTTCCGAAGCTGAAGGAGTACGCAGCGGCTTTCGATGCCGCGCGTTGGCGAGCTATCGCCGGCGGCCTGGACGAAATTCCCGAAGTCCGCGATCGTATACTTACAGCGATCGCCGAGGAACCGCCCGTGAATCTCGCCGACGGTGGAACCATCCGCGCGGGCTATCACGCCGGTCTCGACGAGTTGCGCGATCTTAGCCGCAACAGCCGCCAGTACATCGCACAGATCGAGTTGCGCGAGCGCGCGAGAACCGGCATTCAGTCGTTGAAGGTGCGCTTTAACAATGTCTTTGGATATTACCTGGAGATCTCCAAGGCGAACATGCACCTGGCGCCTTCCGATTACGAACGCAAGCAGACGCTGGTGAATGCCGAGCGCTTCACCACGCCCGAGCTGAAGGAATTGGAAAGCAAGATTCTGGACGCCGAAGAAAAGATGCTTACGCTGGAGCGTGAAATCTTTCAGGAATTGCGCCTGTTTGCGGCGGAGCACGCTGTGCGCATACGCCAGACGGCAGCCGCCATCGCGGAGCTGGATGTAACCTGCGCACTGGCGCAAGTGGCCGCCGAGAATCGGTACGTGCGGCCGAGCTTTACCGACTCCGGCGAGATACGCATCGTCGCGGGGCGTCATCCGGTAATCGAGAAGCTGGCTGAGCGGGAAGCGCTGCGCTTCATTCCGAACGATCTGTATTTCGATACCGAATCGCAATTTATCGCGGTGATCACTGGGCCGAACATGGGCGGCAAATCGACGTATTTGAGGCAGGCGGCGGCCATCGTGATTCTGGCGCAAATGGGATCGTTCGTGCCCGCGGATTCGGCGGCGCTCAGCATCGTGGATCGCGTCTTCACGCGAATCGGCGCGGCCGACAACCTGGCGCGCGGGCGTTCCACTTTCATGGTGGAGATGACCGAGACCGCGGTGATCCTGAACACCGCGACGGCGCGCAGCTTAGTGGTACTGGATGAAATCGGGCGCGGCACGTCGACCTATGACGGGCTGGCGCTGGCGTGGGCCGTGGTGGAGCATATTCACCAACGCATTCGCTCACGCACGCTGTTCGCGACGCATTATCACGAGCTAACCGAGCTCGCCGATCAGTTGCCTGGTGTCGTTAATCTGCACGTGTCGGTGAAAGAAGCGGGCGATCAGGTGATCTTTCTGCGCAAAGTGGAGCCGGGCAGGGCCGACCGAAGCTACGGCATCGAAGTGGCGCGCCTCGCGGGGCTCCCTGTATCGGTGGTGGAACGCGCGCGAGAGATTCTGGCGCTGCACGAGCGGTCTGAAGTCGCGGTTACCGAAGAGCTGACGCCGCGGGGTTCCGCTCCAACCCAGATCCAATTGTTCGAGCCGGTGAACTATCAGATCGCCGAGCGCATCCGCAATCTGAAAGTGGATGAGCTGCGGCCCATCGACGCGCTACAACTGTTGAGCGAATTGCAGCGGGAGTTAAAGCGCTAGTGCGAGTGGCGGGCCTGATCAGTGGGACATCGGTGGATGGCATCGATGTGGCCGTTGTAGATATTGGCGATAGCATCGAGGTTGTAGCCAGTGCGACCGTGCCGTATCCGGCCGATGTTCGCGAGGCGATTCTGTCGGTTTCGAATTCGGTGACGCACACAGCCACGATTGCGCGTCTGAACTTCTTGCTTGGCGAACTGTTCGCGGAAGCGCTCGAGAGCGCGGGCGTGCCGCTCGCTACCATCGAGCTCATTGGATCGCACGGCCAAACGATTTTCCATGAAGGCGAGCCGGTGGACTTTCTCGGCCGCAAAGTGGCGAGCACCATGCAAATTGGCGAGGCCGCGGTAATCGCGGAGCGCACGGGCATCGAAACCATCGCCGATTTCCGGCCCAGCGACATTGCGGCCGGCGGCAAAGGCGCACCACTGGCGCCGTTTCTCGACTATCAGCTTTTCCGGCATCCCGAGCACGTGCGCGTCGCGCTGAACATCGGCGGCATCGCGAACGTCACGGTGATTCCAGCAAACGCAAAGCCGGAAGACATGGTCGCCTTCGACACGGGTCCCGGGAACATGCTGATGGATGCCGTGGCTCCTCCCTTCGATCGCGACGGCGAGCATGCCCGCGCGGGCCGAGTGAATGCCGCTCTGCTCGAACGATTGCTGGCCGATCCGTATTATCAGCGTGCCCCGCCGAAGACATCTGGAAGAGAACAGTATGGCGACGAGTTCGTTCGCCGCACCAACATCGATATTGCCACTGCTACCGAGCTAACTGCGCGGACCATCGCGCTCGCCCTCGGACGTTATCCCGATACCAGCGAGGTAATCGTTTCGGGCGGCGGCGCGCATAATCGGTATCTCATGGAGCGGCTGGGCGCCTTATTACACGCAAGGGTCGCGACTTCGGACGAATTCGGAATCGGCGTGGATGCAAAGGAAGCGATTTTGTTCGCGGTGCTGGCCTATCAGACGTTTCACCGGCGCGCGGGCAATCTTCCGTCCGCGACGGGGGCTCGCAAGCCCATGATCCTGGGGAAGGTTTCGCGCGGAACAAGCTCTTGTTCAGATGCGTAGAATAAGCTAGAGGTAGACCTTTATGTTTTGCACCAAATGCGGTACCGAGCTCCGAGAGCAAGACAAGTTCTGCTTTAATTGCGCCGCGCCGACGGGACGACCAGTGTCCGCCCCGAGGGTGGCCCAGCCACTCAGCCGCCCGATGCACGAAGCCAAAATCGCCGGTGTTTGCGCCGGATTCGCGCGCTATCTTGGGATGGACGTGACCCTGGTTCGAGTGCTCTGGGTGGTGCTAACGCTGTGCCCTCTGCCGTCGTTCGGCTTGGTGGCTTACATCGTCGCGTGGATCGTAATGCCGAAAGATCCGGTATCGGTGGCTGTGACACAGGTGTATCCGGCGAACTGAACGCTAGATTCCACCAAGCATCGACACGGGGTCGATGCGGCACGCAAGGGTGCGCGCGCCACAAAGTCTGTCAGCTGCTTTTCAACCTTTTCTGCAGCTCGCTTCCGTCGGGAAGCCCCGATTGCTTCGTACAGAAGATCGAGATCGCGCTCCGCGCGTTGAGACGGGCTAACTCGATATGCCACGCTTTGCTTCGAAGTCCGCGAAAACTTCCCTGGCTAACCGGCCACGCCCGTTCTTTATGTCCTCGAGCCCCTGGCGTATGCCCTCGGAAGCGTTTTGCCGAGCAGCGAGATCAAGCAGGTGCTGATAGGATTCGGCCGTCTGAACCACCAGCGCAGGCTCTCCATTGACCGTGAGCACCAGGGGACGCTGAGTTTTCTTCAGCAGCTTTGCGAAGACACCCGGCTGTTTTCCAAAAGTTGCTAAGGGCTGGAAGTCGGCGGTTAAGTCGCGCATTGGGCTCTCTCCGATTATAGGTCCGATTGCTGGATCGTCGGCTTAGCGCAGCTGCTTTTCGACCTCTTCCAACCAGTCCGGCCGCTTCAACACTTCGCGCGGCTTGCTTCCGTCCGGAGGCCCGATGATGCCCTCGTGCTGCATCATGTCGAGAATGCGCGCGGCGCGGCCGTAGCCCAATCGCAGACGGCGCTGCAACGTGGACGTGGATGCTTTGCCCATCTCGAGCACTACGCGCACCGCGTCTGGATAGGCTGGATCGTCGCCGCCGTCGAATTCTGCCGCTTCGGTATCGTCTTCATCGGCGGGCGGAGCTTGCAGGAAGGTCTGATCGTAATCCGGCCTGGCTTGCGCTTTCCAAAATTCAACCACTTGATTGATCTCGGCCTCGGTGACAAAAGCGCCGTGAACGCGGGTGAGGCGCGATGACCCTGGCGGCAGAAACAGCATGTCGCCCTTGCCGAGCAGATGCTCGGCGCCCATCACGTCCAGCACCGTGCGCGAGTCCACGCGCGTGGCGACGCGGAAACTGATGCGCGACGGAAAGTTCGCTTTGATCAACCCGGTGATCACGTCCACGCTGGGCCGCTGCGTTGCCAGCACCAAGTGCATGCCCACCGCGCGCGCCATCTGCGCCAGGCGAGCTACCGCTTCCTCCACGTTGCCGCGCTCCAGCATCATCAGATCGGCCAGCTCATCGATCACAATCAAGATGAACGGGAGCGGCTGGAGATCCTCCGCTTCCACTTGGTCTTCATCGAACAAGCTGCGCGGCTGGCTGGCCAGTTGCCGCACTTTCTTGTTGTACTGATCGATGTTGCGGACGCCCTGCCCAGCCAGTAGTTTTAGCCGCCGCTCCATTTCCAGCACCGCGTTGCGCAGCGCGTTGGTGGCCTTCTTGGGGTCGGTGATCACCGGCGTCAACAGGTGCGGAATGCCCTCATAAAGGCCCATTTCCAGGCGCTTGGGGTCCACCAGAATCATTCGTACTTCGTCCGGAGTCGATTTGTACAGGATCGACATGATCATGGAATTGAGCATCACGCTCTTGCCCGCGCCGGTTGAGCCGGCGATGAGCAAATGAGGCATCGATTCCAACGCGGCCACTTTAATTCGCCCGCTGATATCCTTACCCAGACACATGGTCAGGCGCGAGTTGGAGTCGACGAATTCTTCGGACTCCAGAATCTGGCGCAGACTGATCACTTCGCGGCGTGTGTTGGGAACCTCGATGCCAACCGTCGGTTTGCCGGGAATGCGCTCGATCAGAATCGATTCGGCCTGAAGGCCGAGGCACAGATCCTCGGTGAGCGTGGTGATGCGGCTGTACTTCACGCCGGCCTCGGGTTTGAACTCGAACGTGGTCACCACCGGGCCGGGGTTGATTTGCACCACCGTGCCGTGCACGTTGAACTCTTCAAATTTAGACTTGATGCGAGCCGCGATTTCCTTGAGCTCCAGCGAATCGAACGGATTCCGCGCCGGGACTTCGTTGAGCAATTCGGTGGATGGCACCCGGTACGCCGGATGCTCGGTCACTTCGGGCACCAGCGTCCTGGCTTCGCGCTTGCGAACTGGCTTGGGCTCGGGTTCCGGACGCTGCTCTTCCCGATTCGGTTCCTCCCACGGTGGGCGAGATAAGAACTGCGGAGTCTCGTACTCGAGCGTGTGAATGGGAATTTCTTGCGGGAAATCCGGCTTTGGCTCCGGAGCGTGGACCTCCGGGAGTTCGGGTTCGACTTCCGCCTGCGGCGCGCCTGTTCGCTGAGGTTCTGTTTCTATTTGCGCGGCCCTCTGTGCAGCACGTTGTTCGGCACGCTGTTTGGCACGTTGTTCGGCGCGTTCGCGCGCTACTGCCATTCGTTCGGCGCGCCAATTCGCCCAACGCTCATAAACTCTGACCAGGAAGCTCAGCGGTCCAGCCAGCCATTTCGCGACGGTCGCCATGGAGAACTTCGAGATCAAGTACAACGACAGGATCAGGCAAATGCCGGTGAGCAGCACCGTGCCAATCAGGTTGAGCGATGACTGCAATGAATCGGCAATCAGCATTCCAACTACGCCGCCTGCCGAAAATGCGCCGCCCCACGGCCGCCAGAAGGGCCGGATGGAAAGCGCGGTCGAGACGCTCAAGAACAGAACCACGGCGCCGAAGATCTTCACTCCGGCGGCTGGAATGGCGTCGGATCGGATCCATCTCCAGGCCAGCATCCACAACAACACCGGCATACTGAACGCGCTGAGGCCGAGCAATTGGAAGCAGAGATCCGCGGTGTACGATCCGGCGAGGCCGATGAGGTTATGCGCGTGCGCCGCGCCCGTCACCGAATTCCAGGAGGGATCCAGCGGATGGTACGAGATAAGGCAGAAGATCACGAAGAGACCGGTGAATAAAAACACCAATCCCCCGGCTTCGTTCAATCTGTGGAAGCGTGTCGGTCCTAGAATCTTCATCCCGCTGTGAAGCGGAAAAATGCAGCCAGAGCGATTACTATTATGCCAAAAACGATGCGATAGTACACGAAGGGCATCAGACTGCTGCGGCGCAGATAGCGCAGGAAGAACGCGATGACCACCGCGCCCAGGACGCCGCTGACGATAATGCCGAGCGCCATGGGGACCCGCATGTCATGCGGAACGCCGCCCTCTTTGTGGATATCCCAGGCCTTCTTGAGGACCGCCGCACCGATGGCGGGCGTAGAGAGCAGGAACGAAAAGCGCGCCGCAGTCTCGCGGTTCAAGTCGCGGAACAGGCCGGCGCTGATGGTTGAGCCGCTGCGCGAGACCCCAGGAATAACGGCGAAAGCCTGCGCGATGCCAATCACGATACCATCGCCCCAGCTCACCTTGGCCATGGATTTGTCGCCGATGCGGCGGCGGTCGGCGATCCACAGCACGATGCCGACCAGCACCATCATCGCGCCGATCAGGTAAGGTTGGCGCCACGTGGTGTCGGCCTGTTTATCGAACAGGAAGCCGATGATGCCAATGGGTATAGACGCGATGGCCAGCAGCCATAGCAGACCGGGGTTTTGACGAAGCTGCTGATCGTCGCCCCAGTTGAACCCGATGCCCTGCCCGATGATCTGCACCCAGTCCTTGAAGAAGTAAATCAGCAACGCGACCAGAGTGCCCGCGTGGAGCGCGACGTCGAAGGTGAGTCCCGGATCTTTCCATCCAAAGATCCAGGGGATCAGCACCAGATGCGCGGTGCTGCTGACCGGCAGGAATTCGGTGAAGGCTTGCACGACGGCAAGAACAATGACTTGGTAAATGGGCATGAGATTGATGACCGCTCCCTCACGGTCACGGCTCCGTTACTGAGCCGCGCGCGTTAGCTAGCGGTCTCTAAGCATCGTAGCAAGTTAGGGGATCACAACTTTTGCGAGGCCGGCGTTATTGGCCGTGTCGTACGCGCGAACCACCAGCAGATGTTCGCCCGCGCGCAGCCTGTCAATCGCTATATGGAACTGCTCGCGCGGCCCATCGGTAACGCCGTCGGCGGCTTCCACCGGAGTCCACGGGCCGGCATCCAGAGAATACTCGCAGCGGCGCAGCGGCGAAGTTTGGTCGGCCACGTCGGCATCTACCTCAACGTGATCGTTATTGCGGCGCGGGGCGCTCAAGCTCACAACCGGCGGCGTGTTGTCGATCAAGACTGGCGAACTGATCATCTCATCCGTACGAGCCACATTGGCGGCGTTGGAAGGCTGATCGGAAGCCACCACGCGGAAATAATAGCGGCCATCGGCCAGGACATCGCCATCCAGGAGCAGCGAATTCTCGGAGATATTCGCGCGCAGCAGCTTCCACTCCTTCTCATCCTCGCCGCGAAAATACAGCGAGTAGAGCAAACGATCGCCATCCGGGTCGTCGGCTTGCCAGGTGACTTGTACTTGCGATCCGGAGCCATGCGAGAGGGTCTGGGTCGGAGTGCCGGCCGGCGTCGAGGCCTCGCCGGTATCGGTCACGGTGACGCTGTAAGCCGCGGCGGTCGAGCTGGCCGCCGATTTCAATGCGGCTCCGCTATTGGGCTGCATGGTAACGGTGATGCTGCGGATAACCGGCGGATTGTTCTGCGGCAGGTAGGCGATGCTTACGTTCTCGATGGCCGCGCCCGGCCCATCCAAGCTCGCGCGCCATTGGATGAAACGCGCGTTGGGACTGCGGATGATGGAAGCTTGCGGATTGGTCAGCGGCTCCGACCAATCGCTCCAGGTTTTGTCCGCGCGCGCGGAGTTGCCGGTGCGCGTTGCGATTTGCACTTTGCCGCCGGAGCTGCGCCAGGTAATTCGCCCCCAGCGTGCCACCGATCCCGAGTCGTGAACGGGCGATTCATAGGTTCCGCTGGAGCCCGCGCCGTCGGCCAGCCGAAACAGTTTTCCCATGTCGCCCGTGGCGGCCACCAGTCCGCCCGGTGCATCCAGCAAGCGCGTCGCTTCGCCCTCATTGGTCTCCACCATCAATGTCGCTTTTCGATCCGCGCCCAGCTTATAAAGCCGGCCCTGGCCGTCGGTGGCGAAATACAGCGATCCGTTGGCCTGGACGGCCATGCTGTAAACATTTTCTTCCTTGGATGTCCACAAAGTCTCCACCGTGTCGTCCGCATTGATTTTGTAAATGGCAGACTTGTCGACTCCGGGAATTTCGGTGAGCGGGCTGGCGGGCCCCAGCTGTTGCACAGGCTGCGCAGCAGGGGCGCCGGGGGCGATCGCCTTGGGCTTGATCTCGGTGTCGGCTTGCGAATCCGCCGAATCGGTCACCGTGATGGACGTGGCCGGCGCGGTTACCGTCACGCTCAATGGCGAACTGAGCGAGGTGGTGAGCGGCGCCGTGCGATTCACCACCGAGCCTCCCAGAGCCGACGCATAGATGGCGCCGTCCGGCATCGGAATGATGGAGCGGATCTCCGGAAGGTTCGCGTTATAGAGTACGAAGGCCTTGTCCTTGGCGCTAATCCGGTAGAGAATCCCGTTGGGCTCGGTGCCGGCGAGCAAGTTTCCGTGTAAATCGAACGCCAATGCGGTGACGTGCGATTGCCCAGTTTCGTAATATGTCTCGGCCTTGCCGGTTTTATCTACGCGATAGATGTTGCCGGGATTGCCGGCGCCCACGAACAGCGTCCCATCGTTCGCGAACGCAAGCGCCCAAATGTACTTGGCCTGCGGCGCGAAGAACTCGGCGGCCTTGCCCTTCTCGATGCGGTAAACCTTGCCTTCGGGCGCAGTGGCGGCGTAGACCACGCCCGCGGGATCCACTGCGACGGCGAAAATCTCCGGCTGATCCGAGGTCCAGATCAGCTTGGAGCTCCAAACCAAGGTGCCCTTTCCGGACGCGGTGATTTGATACACGCGCCCGCGATGCCCCGTACCGGCGTAGATGGAACCATTCGGTCCGCGCGCAATACTCCAAATCGTCGGCTGGCCGGAGGAGAACACCGTCTCCAGTTTCGGCGCCACGGTCAAACGGCCGTCGTGATCGAGTGAGAGGCCGTCAAAGCGCCCTTTCAGAAAATCCTGATAGGTGTTCATCTCCCAAGTGGCGGTTGTGGCGGCGTTGAGAGACACTGCTGTGGCCACCACCCACGCGATCACAGTAGTGACGCGGAAAAACTTCTTCATTCTTTTACTTCCACTTGTGCTGTTTTGGATCCGGTGACTACGACGTCGCCGGTTTCGATCTGCAATTCGCCGACTTTGGAAGCGCGCGGGAACCAAACACCCTGCGCCGCTTGCGCTTTAGCGAGGATCAAGCCCACCGAAGGCGGCGGGTCCGGCAGATCCTGGCCCTGCACCTCAAATGCCGGATCGGAGCGCCACACGCGCACGTAGGCGTTGGTGTTCGGATGCAGATTGTTCAGGAACGAGACCAGTTGCGCGGGGCTCTTGGGCACCGTGGGCATCATCTGCTGATCGAGAGCGTTCGTCATGGAGCCGTCCGAGACGGTGAAGCTCAACGTGCCGGCCGGCGCCCCCACGGGCACGCGATAATGCACGGACTTCTGTGTTTCCAGGCCGTTCTCGCCGGTAAACGTGACGCTCAGCTCGACCGAATCGCCCGGATGAACTTGCTTGGGCGAGGCAGTCACCTGATCCACTTGCAGCAGACGCTTATGCTCGGATGCTTCGATTTCGAGCGTGATGCTTTTGATCTTCAGCGCGTCGAAACCGGCGCCCAGAATCGACGCCAGCGGCGAGGCGACGCCCGTGGACGCCTGCAGCGGAACGTTGAAATCGCCGGCGTAGGTGTTGTCGAGCTTCAGCGGGGGAACGCCCTGCACGAATTCCACACCACCGCGTAGCGAGTAGCTGGCGAGGCCCAGCGTGCGCTCTGTGGCATCCATCGCCGAATAGACCGCGGTCTGCACTATATAGGGCGACAGGACGCGGTCCTGAATCATCTGCATGTGATACGACGACGGCGCGCGGCGGCCGTCTTTCACCGTGATCTCGAGTGGAATGGTGTTGGCCTTGCGACCCAGCTCGCCATAGATGCTGGTGCTGCGATCGTCGGTAATGGAACCCATCCATTCCAGCGGCGAAGAGATTTTGAAGGATGAAGACAGATTGGGCAGCAGCGTCAGAACTTCGGCGCGGGCGAAAGGGAGCTCGGTATTTCCCACCGACATGAACTGGTGCCCGAACGCGTAGATGGCCTTGCCGTCGACGGCCGTCACTGTGCCTTCGGCGCCGATGCTCAAGTCACCCGAGAGCAGCTCCACCGCGATCATATCCCCGGGTCGCAACGACGCGGGCGCGCCAAGTTTTGATGGGAGCTTGCCGCCGCTGGATACGCCCTGGCGCGGCTCCAGCCCGAGTTTCTTGAGCTGCGGCGCGAACTGGTCGAGTGTTCCCGCGGTGAATCCGCTGAACGAAACCGGCGTCGCGATATTGATGAGTTTGGACGCGAACGGATCCGCGTTCGAGGCCACCTTAGGCGCGGCCGGGCGGACCGAAACGCCCACGGCCAGCATTTCTTCGATGGGCCGAATTCCCGCGATCGGCTCCTTGGAAAAATTGAACGCCAGAGCCACCGCGCCCACCAGGCGCCCGTCGATATAAACCGGGCTGCCGCTCATGCCCTGCATCACGCCGGTTTGTGCCAGCGGCCCGCCCGAAAGCCGAGCCAGAATGACGGACTGGTGAGGGCCGACGTTTTCCAGCACTCCCAGGATCTCGACCTGGAATTCCTCGATTTTGCTGCCCTGGAATACCGTCTTGCCGATGCCGTGCTGGCCCGCGCGCACCTCGCGCAGCGGATAGATCGCGAGTTGCCTGGCTGCAACCTGCGCCCAAACACTCCCCGCTAAAAGGAGTGAGACGATGAAACGGCAAACGCCCACTATTACATTCTAGCCTTGCCGGATGAAGAAACACACCGTACCGCCTGATCCAACGCCGCTGGCTCTGCTGCGAGGTGTCCTTCTGCCAGGGGCCCTCCTGCTGGTTTGCTATGCGCCCCTGCTCGCCGGGCTGGCGCGCCAATGGAGCACGGACCAGGACGCCACGCATGGATTTTTCGTCTTGCCGGTAGTTGCCTATGTCGTCTGGCGGCGGCGCGCGGAGCTGATGGCCGTGAGGCAGCTCGAGAACGGAGCCGAGAATTGGTGGGGATTCGCGATCGCAGTAATGGGCGCGGCACAGATGCTGCTCGGCATGCTTGCGGCGCAGGTATTCATCGCGCGAACGGCGTTTCTGGTGTCGTTGATTGGCGCGGTCTTGTTTCTGGGAGGCACGCGTATGCTCCGCATCCTGGCATTTCCGCTGCTGCTGCTGCTGTTTCTGTTCCCCATCCCGGCCATCGTGTACGCCCGCGTCACCCTGCCGCTCCAGATCTTTGCGTCGGCCACCGCCGAGACAGTTTTGAATTGGATCGGCATTCCGGTTCTGCGCGACGGCAATATCCTGGAGCTTCCGCACCAGCGGCTATCGGTGGTGGAAGCGTGCAGCGGAATTCGCTCGCTGCTATCGCTCGAGTTTCTCGCGCTGGTCTACGCCTACTTTTTCGACCAAAAGGTCTGGATGCGATGGGCGCTGCTGGCTGCCACAATACCCATCGCCATCGCTGCAAACGCGGCCCGCGTCACATTAACGGGCGTGTTGAGCGAATATCGCGCGGGCTTGGCGCATGGCGCGTTCCATCTATTCGAAGGCTGGGTGCTGTTCGTTGTAGCGCTTGGCCTGTTAATCGCGGTTCACCAATTATGCCGAAACGTCCGGCTCTCGTCCTGAGCGCTCTATTCGTAGTTCAAGGCGCCGCGTTCTACGGATTGGCCGGGCGCAGCGAGGCGATCCCGCAGTCGAGATCGCTGTCGGAGCTGCCAAAGTCGATTGGCGAATGGCGCATGCTGCGGGAGGGCGTCATCGAACAGGACGAGAAGGACGTTCTCCGCGCCGACGATTACTTAACGCGGCAGTATGCGGCCCCCGGTAAAGCAGTGAACCTTTTTGTCGCCTATTTTCGGTCACAACGCGCCGGGCAGACGCCGCATTCACCCAAGAACTGCCTGCCGGGATCGGGCTGGACCTGGTCGGTGTCCGACACCATTCGCGTGGACATCGCCGGACGCGCGCAACCGATCGAAATCAACCGCTACATTGTTTCAAAAGGCTCCGATGTCTCGAAGGGCGATGAACACGCTGTTGTCCTCTATTGGTATCAATCGCGCGATCGGGTGATAGCAGGCGAATATCGCGCGGCCCTGTTCACGGCTTGGGACGCGCTGCGGTACAACCGCACCGATACCGAGCTCGTGCGCGTGGTCACGCCCGTTACGCAAAACGGAGTGGACTTTATACAAGCGTCCTTCGCGAAACTACAATCAAGATGAGTGAAGACCTTCGATGTCATCGTCGCCGGCGCGGGCCCAGCGGGCGCCACTGCCGCCAAGCTTCTGGGCGAAGCCGGCGTGTCGACCCTGCTGATCGATAAGAGCGCGTTTCCGCGCGACAAGCCCTGCGGCGGCGGAATCAGCGCGCGGGTGCTCGATCGTTTTCCGTACTTACGATCCGCACTGGATAAAATCCCAACCAGCTGGGTGAACAAGGTCCACTTCGAATCGCCATCCGGTTTCGCCGTGGATTACCACTCGCCCGATCCGCTGTACCTGATGATCCGCCGCTCGGAGTTCGACAATTTGCTGTTCTCGCTCGCGCGGCCGCAGGTCGAAACCGCAACTGGCCTGGTGCGCAAAGTGACTTTTCATCACGATCACGTCGCCGTGAGCACAGACACTTGCGAGTATCGTGCCCCCATGATCATCGGCTGCGATGGCGCGAACAGCGTCGTCGCGCGCGCTAGTGGACTCCGAACCGGCAGCGTCCAAACCAGCTACGCCATCGACATGATGGAGGAGACGCCGCGCGAGGAACTGAGCACCGCTGAGCGCGATCGCATGTACATCTACTACCGCATCCGCAGCCATTACGGATACGGTTACGTTTTCCCGAAGACGGATCATTTGAACGTCGGCGTCGGTTTTAAGTTGGACTATTATCTGGCGAACCTGCGCGGCGAACACTACTCGCATCATCGATCCTTCGTGGAAGACATGAAATCGAAGCACGTGCTCGAGGGGCAATCCAATCGCGCCAATTTCCGCGCCTTCCCGCTGCCGATCTCAGGGCCTCTTGCGCGCACCTATGCCGATCGGGTCTTGCTGGCGGGCGATGCGGGAGGATTCGTGAACGCCCTGACCGCCGAAGGCATTTACTACGCCATGGTCAGCGGAGAGCTCGCCGCGCGAGCAGCTATCGAAGGTCAACTCAGTGGATATGAACGGGCCTGGAAGGGGGAAATCGGCGACGAGCTGGCGCACAGCGTGCGATTGCAAAAGCTCCTGCTGGCCGATCCCACGCGTATCGACCGGATCGTCCGCGCCGCCAGTCGTAACGCCCCGCTCGCCGAGATTCTCGCCCACTATGCTACGGGCGCCATCACGCACGCGCGGTTCCGGAGCTCGATGATCCGCCGGGCATTACCCATTTACATGCGCGAGAAGGCGCGACAGGTCTTCCATGCCTGAGCTGCGCATGCTTGAACTGCGCAAGGTAAAGCTGCGAAAGCGTTGGCTTCTTGCCGGCGGGTTGTCGCTGCTGCTGGGATCGGCGTGGGCTTTCCAGCGCCCGTTCCGCGAATACCCAGGCATCGAGTACGACAATTTTCCGTTACCTTCCGACGCTCAGGAGAAAACCGAATTCGCCTTCGCGCGATTGATGTACCCGCCCGCGCCCGGCGCCATGTTCGACCGCGCCGGTCCTCGCTGGGCCGAAGGCATGTCGAGCTGGACGCAGGATTACCCGCGCGCCGACCGGCATTTCCTGCTGGCGCTGCGCCGCCTCACCCGCATCCACGTTCGATCCGTGGAGCAGTCCGTCAACTTGGATGACGGCGACGACGTCTACAACTGGCCCTGGCTCTACGCCGTCCGCCCCGGCGAATGGCTGCTCACCGATGCGCAGGCGCACAAGCTCCGCGACTATCTGCTGCGCGGCGGATTCTTCATGGCCGACGATTTCTGGGGCACGCCCGAGTGGGCCGTGTTTTGGGAAAGCATGGGGCGCGTGTTTCCAGATCGCCAGGCGGTTGAGCTGGAAAATAGCAGCCCGATCTTCCACACCATTTACGATCTGGACGAGCGCTATCAAGTGACCGGCGCGTGGGGCCTCTACGGCCGCGGGTATCAGAATGACGGAAGAGAGGCGCACTGGAAGGGAATTTTCGACGACAAAGGCCGGTTGATGGTGGCCATCACCCAGAACTCCGACCTGGGCGATTCGTGGGAGTGGGCGGACTCTCCCGAATATCCGGAGCGCTACTCCGCGCTGGGCATTCGCATCGGCGTCAACTATGTGGTCTACGCGATGACTCACTGAGTACAGTGCACGATCCACGCAGGCGGTGCAAGCCGGCAGGCCCGGGCTAAAAATGAACTAAGCCGCGACGAGCGAGTTCACCTGAGCTACAAGATCTTGTGCCGCCTGCCCCGCCTCGGCGGTGTGGAAATCGGCCGGAAGCTGAAGAATCTGGGGGCGCCCGTTATGCCGGAACTTCTGGATCATCGCCGGACCCTTGGGAAGGTCCATGATCCCCGGTCCACAAATCAGCAACGCAGGTGCGACGGCTCTAACCAGGGTTTCGGCGTCCCCGGCGCGAGGCGTGGTGAAGACTTCATAACCGGAACGAGTCAGCAGCGCGTACAGGCTCGCTAACAAATTACTCGACGGATCCACGCATACGATTCGCGTCCTCGACGATCCCAAAGAATCGCTGGGCGTTCGATGCCCGCTTGAAAACGCGGCGATCGCGTGCGCCTCCGTGGTGTAGGGGTGAAACAAAATCTCCAGATTGGTGAGCTTGATCACCTTGGCTACTGCCGGCGACAACTCGCATAATTTCAGCCCGCCGCCGGCGGCCCGCAAGCCACCCAATAATCGAATCAGTGCTCCTAATCCGGAGCTGTCAACGTAGTCCGTCTCGGCCATCTGAATCACCACTTGCTTAACGATTAAGATGTCCGTGCCCGAAATCTTAGTGTGTTTATGCACCTCGGCTTCAAGGGCTTCGACCTCCTGGCCGAACGAAATACGGCCTTTGCACCGGATCACCAGCACGTCGTCCATCACCTGGCTCTGTACAGTCAATTTCATGTTGAATTAGCGGAACAGCGTCTTCACATAATCCGCGCCCAGCCCCACCTTCTCGAAATGCTCGCGGCACAGCGTGATGTAATTGTGCACGTCGAAGTATCCGTTGGACTCGCCGTTTTCATCCAGCCAGATTAGCGGGCCTTGCACCACGAAGAACACCTTCATCGGATCTTTGTGCTCATACGCGACTAGCGTGTGCGCCTCGCCGGGCGTCTCGTAGATGAAGTCGCCGGCGGTCGCCGTCCAGTCGTGCTCCAGATAGCCCCACTTGCCGGAGATCGTGTATGCGAACACCTCGTGCGGATGATAATGGCGATTCACCAGTCCGGCGCGCTTGGACATCAACACGTCGCACCATTTGTTCTGGCCGGGCGAAATCCAAAGCGGCTTGGAAGAAACCGTTTCGGTGAACGGGACGAACAGCCGCTCGTCGCCGTTGGGCGCATTGTGTGTGTAGACCTCCGGCAGGGCGTCCATTTGGAAAACCTTGCTGATCGGTTTTAGCTCTTTCCAGAATTCGGTAGTGGCGGTCTCAGGCATAAGCCCTTCCAAAATATCACCGCCGTGAAACCTGTGCCGATCCGTTAGCCGAATGTTGCTTCACCGCCATCAATACATCGAACATGCGGCCCAGCACTGCGTTGGCCTGCGTTTGGGAAATAGTCTCCGGATCGTACGCGTGCTCCAGCACCAGGCCGTTGAGCACTGCCTCCAGCGCAACTCGACGGACCTCGCGCGATTCCCGGCCGTCCTTGAGCAGATGGGGAATCAGATTGCCGATTATCTCCAGCTTGAGCGACTCCCGGATGCGCCGGTGGGTCCGCGCCAATCGCGCGCGCAACTTGGGATGCCGCAGGGCGAACAGCTTGAATTCCAGCGCCAGCATCACCCACTCCCGGTCCGACGCCCGCCCCACATAAAACTTTCGCAGCGCGCGCAGACGCCCGCCGGAGTCGGGACACCGCTCCATGGCGGATCGCAATTCCTGCAAACGTTCGCCGGATTCCTGCTCGAACAGCGCGAAGAAGAGATCTTCTTTGCTGCGGAAGTGGGCGTAAAAGGCCCCGCGTGTATGGCCGGTGGCGCCCGCGATTTCCTCGATGCGCGCAGCCTCGAATCCGTCCCGGGCAAAAATGCACTTGGCCGCGTCCAGAAGCGCGCGGCGCGTGGCCTCAGTCCGCTGCTGGTGCTTGGTCTGTTCGCCGTTCTTCGTCGCTCCAACGCCTACGCCAACACTCATGCCTCCTACATTATATACATGCAGGTATGTATATGATAAATTAAAGGACGTGTTGCACTACAATCGTGCGTTATTTTTAGCCTGGCTGGCTACTTCCATGGCCTGGGCCCAATTCGGAGGAAGCGGAGCGCAGCGATCCACGCCGGCCACGCAACTGCCGGAGTCTGGACGCGTCGCGCCCGGTTCTGTCACCACCCAACAGCAAGCATCGCCTAGCCCGGGCACGAACGTGGTCAATAGTTCCCTCCAGATCGGCGGCGATTTTCAGGGCAGCGTTCCGGCCGACAAGGTCCCGTCCGGCCCGATCCATCTCACCCTCGCCGACGCCGTGAAGTTCGGCTTGACCGCCAATCTCGGCGTGCTCACCGCCGACGACACCGCCCGCGCCTCGCGAGCCGAGCGGCTGCGCGCTCTCAGTGGCCTTCTGCCCACCCTCTCCGTCGACGCCAGCGAAACCAGCACGCAGATCAATCTCGCGGCCTTCGGATTCAAGTTCAACATTCCTCCCGGCATTGGCTTCTCGATCCCCACCGTGGTCGGTCCTTTCCAATATTCGCAACTGCTCGCAAATTTGAGCCAGTCCGTTTGGGATCCGGTCCAGCGCCGCAACTGGCACGCCACCAAGGAAAGCGAACGCGCTTCCACTTTATCCGCCCGCGACGCGCGCGAAGCGGTTGTCCTGGCCGTCGCCGGCGCTTATTTGCAGACCATCGCCACCGCGGCCCGCGCCATATCGCAGAGCGCTCAAGTGGACAACGCCCAAGCCGTCTATCATCAAGCCGAAGTTCGCAAGGAAGCCGGCACCAACGCTCGCATCGATGTCACGCGAACCCTGGTCGAATTACAAGGCCAGCAGCAGAGGCTCAACGCCCTGGCATCCGATTTGCGCAAGCAAAAGCTCGCGCTGGCTCGTCTGATCGGCCTGCCGCTGGATCGTGAATTGGTTCTGAGCGAGCAGCTGACGTTCAATCCGCCCGCCGTGCCCGATGCCGCCGGCGCCGTGCAACAAGCGTTCCAAAAGCGCTGGGATTTGCAAGCTGCCGAGAGCCAGGTCCACGCCGCCGAGATCGTGGTCTCCGCCGCGCGCGCCGAGCGTCTTCCCTCCGCTTCAGTGACCGCCGATTACGGAGTGCTTGGTCCCACCCCCGCAAACAATCACGGCGTTTACACCGTGACTGGCGCCATCAACATGCCGTTGTACCAGGGTGGCCGCGTCAAAGCCGACATCGAACAGGCCCAAGCCGTTCTTCACCAGCGTCAGGCGGAACTTGCCGATCAACGCGGGCGCGTGGAGCAGGACGTGCGCACCGCGCTCATTGAGCTCGAAACTGCCATCGGCGAAGTTCGCCTCGCCGAGAACAATCGCAGTCTCGCGGCCGAAACCTTGCGCGAGGCGCGGGATCGATTTGCCGCCGGAGTCACCACCACGGTGGAAGTGGTCCAGGCACAGGAACAAGTGGCCAGCGCCGAAAGCGATTACATTTCCGCTCTCTTCGCTTTCGACTTGGCCCGCATCTCCTCGGCCCGCGCCATGGGAGAGGCCGAGACCGACCTTCCCACTCTATTAAGCGGAGTGCAACCATGAGCACCACCACCACCAATCCCGCGCCTCCTCTCAAGCCGCCCCTGGGCGAAAAGCAACCCGACCCGGTCGCTCGTGGCCGCGGACGCGCATTCATCATCTTCTTCATTTTCCTTTTGATCGCCGCCGCGGTAGGCATTTACTTCTGGCTTCAGTCGCGGCAATTCGAATCCACCGACGATGCCCAAGTGGAAGCTCACTTGAACTCCATCAGCTCGCGCGTGGACGGCTCCATCACCCGCGTTTACGTCGATAACAACCAGTTCGTCAAGGCCGGCGATCCCCTGGTGGATCTCGATCCGCGCGATTTTCAGGTGACTGTCGATCAAGCCCGCGCCCAGCTTGCCCAAGCCCGCAGCCAGGTCACCGCTCAGCAGCCCAACATCCCCATCACTGAAACCGAGAGCAGCACCAACATCAGCGGCGCCGAAGCCGACGTGGCCAACGCGGAAGCCGGTGTCGGAGTTGCCGAGCGCGATCGCGAATCCGCCGTCGCGCGTCTCGCCGAGGCTCAGGCCAACGCCGCCAAGGCCCAGGCCGACCTGGCGCGCTACAGCGTGCTCATCAAGAACGAAGAAGTTTCGCAGCTGGAGTTCGACCAGGTGGCCGCCACCGCCAAAGCCCAGGACGCCACCGTGGCCGCCAATCGCGCAGCCGTTGCAGCCGCCGGCCGCACCGTCGAACAGCGCCAGGCCCAGCTTGCCCAAGTGAAATCGCGCTTGTCGCAATACAAGACCAATGCGCCCGCGCAACTCGCCATTCGACAGGCGAATGTGCAGTCCCAGCAAGCCAACCAGCAAACCGCCGCCACCATGGTAGAGCAAGCCGAGTTAAAACTCAGCTACACGAAAATCGTCGCGCCGGCCGCCGGCATCGTTCTCAAACGCTCCGCCGAGGTCGGCGAACGTATCAACGCCGGCCAGCAGTTGCTCATGATCGCGCAAATCGGCGACATCTGGGTGACGGCGGATTTCAAAGAGACGCAAATGCACAACATCCGTCCCGGCCAATCCGCCCGCATTCACGTCGACGCGCTGCGGCAGGATTTCGAAGGCTACGTTGAGACCATCGGCGGTAGCACCGGCGCGATTGCCAGCGTGTTGCCTCCTGAAAACGCGACGGGTAACTACATCAAGATCGTGCAGCGCATCCCCGTTCGCCTGCGCTTCAAACCCAATCAGAATGGGCTCGATCGCTTGCGCCCCGGCATGTCCGTGGAACCCGACGTTCGCATAGGCGGGTAAGCATAGCCGGCTAAACCGAGAGTTAAAAATGAGCCCCGCCGGATCGCATCACGATTGGAAACCCTCGCACAATCCCTGGGCCGTGGCCCTCACGGTCACCTTGGCCACCTTCATGGAAGTGCTCGACACGTCCATAGCCAACGTCTCGCTTCCGCACATCGCCGGCTCGCTCGGCGCCACCTACGACGAATCCGTCTGGATCCTCACAAGTTATCTGGTCTCCGCCGCCATCGTGCTTCCCGTCTCCGGCTGGCTCTCCACCGTCTTCGGGCGCAAGCGCTTCTATATGACCTGCGTGGCGCTGTTCACGGTGTCGTCATTCCTGTGCGGCATCGCCCCAACGCTGCCGTGGCTCATCCTCGCGCGTATCTTCCAAGGTGCGGGCGGCGGCGGCTTGCAACCTTCTGAACAAGCCATCCTGGCCGATACGTTCCCCATCGAAAAACGGGGCCAGGCCTTCGCTGTTTACGGTATGGCCGTGGTGTTCGCGCCCGCCATCGGTCCCACGCTGGGTGGATGGATTACCGACAACATGAACTGGCACTGGATCTTCTTCATCAACCTGCCGGTGGGCCTGCTCTCGCTCTTCTTCAGCAGCCGCCTGGTGGAAGATCCGCCTTGGCTCAAGCAAGAGAAGCGCGGTGGAATCAAGATCGACTACATGGGACTCTCACTACTGGTGCTGGGCGTGGCCTGCCTCCAGTTCGTGCTCGATAAGGGCCAGGAATCCGATTGGTTCGCCTCGCGCATGATTACCACGCTGTTCGTCATCGCTATTCCCGCGCTGGTCGCCTTCGTCCTTTGGGAGTGGTACCATCCCCACCCGATTGTCGACGTGCGCCTGCTCAAGAACCGCAACTTCGGAACCTCCGTCTCATTCTCATTCGTCTTGGGAATGGTCTTGTTCGGATCCACCGTCTTGATTCCCGAGTTTCTGCAAAGCAGCCTCGGCTATACCGCCGAACAGGCCGGCCTGGCGCTGATGCCCGCCGGTTTTGTGCTGATGTTCATGATGGGAGTGGCCGGCCGCCTGACCGCTACGAAAATCGATCCGCGTCTGCTCATCTGTATTGGCTTCCTGGGCACCGCCCTCGCGCTGCGCCTGATGACAAACATCTATCTCCAGATCGGCTTCACCACTATTGTCCTGCTGCGCTGTTTTCAGGTGATCTTCATGCCCCTGATCTTCATCCCCATCAGCACGCTTAATTATGTCGGAGTGCCGCGCGAAAAGAACAACCAGGTCTCGGGCATCTCCAGCTTCATGCGCAACATAGGCGGCAGTATCGGAACCTCCGCTCTCAGTGTCTTTCTGACGCGCCAGAACCAGACCCACCAGGTCGCTTTCGCCTCGCACACCAGTATGGGCGACACGAATTTCAGTCAGTATCTGAGAGGCCTCACCGCGATGTTTGTCTCGAAAGGTTACGACGCTTCCACCGCCGCCCAGAAAGCGCTCGCGATGGCCTACTATACAGTGCAAACCCAGGCCACCGCCCTCAGCTTCAAAAACAGTTTCTTCGTTATGTCCCTGGTGATCGCCTGCCTGAGCCCATTGCCGTTTATCATGCGGCGCCCGAAGACTGGCCAGGGCCGCGCCCCCGCCGCGCACTAAAGGACAAATTGGCAAGGACAAATCCGCAATGACAAGTTGGCAATGCCAACATGGACACGTTGGCGCGCCTTGCCCGCGACACCTTGTCTCCGCTACCCCTAACCCCCTGAAAATACGAGGTGTGCCCGTTGGCAACCGAAGTGCTTTTAAGAGGGCATGACATCCGAAATGAACGTCCTGCTCGACCGACTCCAGCAAGCTATCGACGATGCAATCTCGGACTCCGACCGCATTGGCGGCATCGTGGATGAAATGAAACGCTCGGGCTACGACCTGTGCCTGATCGTGCAATCCAGCGCCGCCGTCAGCCCCGTTCAAGGCATCAGCCCCATCGAAGCCGTTAGCCCAATAGACGACCCGCAGTTCCCGGACTTCGTTCCCGAGCCGCGCTTGTCCAACGGCGAGATCCAGTTGACCGACGCGGATCTGGCGTTTCTCCAGGACATGAAGATCGCAGGCTGATTCTTCCGCGCGCGCCCGTGGGTGCTACCATACTGCCCATGAAACGTCGCGCGTTTCTGGCCGCCGCTGTCACCAGCGCGGTTGCCTCTCAGACGGCCTGTCAATACGTTCCCGCAAGCCCTGTCTCATCCACTCCTTCCGATTTTGAATTAAACGAAGTGAGTCTCTCTGATCTCGCCGCCGGACTCCAGCAACGCAAGTGGACATCCGAGCGCCTGGTTCAGCTTTATCTCGCGCGGATCGACAGTATCGATCAGAATGGTCCCAAGCTCGGCGCGGTGCTCGCCCTCAATCCCGATGCCGGCGCCATTGCCGCCCAGCTCGATCGCGAACGCAAAGACAACCATCTGCGTGGACCCCTCCACGGCATCCCCATCCTGGTCAAGGACAACATCGAAACGCGCGACGCTATCAGCACCACCGGCGGTTCGCTCGCTCTCGCCGATTGGCACGCACCGCAGGATGCCGTCGTGGCCGCCCGGCTCCGCGCCGCAGGCGCCATCATCCTCGGCAAAACCAATCTCAGCGAGTGGGCCAATTTCCGCTCCACGCATGCCACCAGCGGATGGAGCGGACGCGGCGGCCAAACCAGGAACCCCTATGCGCTCGATCGCAATCCCTCCGGCTCCAGCTCGGGTTCGGGCGCTGCCACCGCCGCCAGTCTTTGCGCCGCGGCCATCGGTACCGAGACGGATGGATCGGTTACGAGCCCGTCTTCGATTAACGGCATCTGCGGGATCAAGCCCACCGTCGGACTCGTCAGCCGTTCCGGCATCATCCCCATCTCCGCCAGCCAGGACACCGCCGGTCCGATGGCGCGCACGGTTCGCGATCTCGCGATTTTGCTCGGCGTGATGGCCGATGCTGAAAAGGTCGCCGCAGATTACACCCGTTTCCTCGACTCCAACGGCTTGCGCGGAGCGCGCCTCGGCATCGCGCGCAAATTCTTCTCAAACAATGCCCCGCTGGATGCGTTCCTCACGGGCTGCGTCGACGCGCTGAAGAAAGCCGGCACCGAAGTGATCGATCCCGCCGATCTTGCCACGCACGGTCAGATGGATGCGCCCGAGCAACAGGTGCTGCTATACGAATTCAAGGACGGCATCAATCGCTATCTTGCCCGGCTGCCTTCTGGAAGTCCCGCGCGCACGCTGAAGGACCTGATCGCCTACAACGAAACGAATCGCGGCCGCGAGATGCCCTTCTTCGCGCAGGAGCTGTTCATACAAGCCGAAGCCAAAGGCCCGCTGACCGATGACGCGTACCTCAAGGCCCGCGCCGATTGTGTGCGCCTGTCGCGCCAGGACGGCATCGACGCTCTGCTCGCCAAGTACAAGCTGGATGCGATCGTGTCTTTGACCTCCGGCCCTGCCTGTCTCACCGATTATGTCAACGGCGATCAGGACACCGGCGGCTGCACCACTCCGGCGGCCGTCGCCGGCTATCCTCACATCACCGTCCCAGCCGGATTCTATCGCAGCCTGCCCATCGGCCTGTCTTTCTTCGGCGCCGCCTGGAGCGAGCCCACGCTCATCAAGCTCGCCTACGCCTGGGAGCAACAGATGAACGCCCGCCGCAAACCGGGCTTCGCCGCAAGTGTGTCGTGAGACGCCGCATTGTGGCGCACGCACTCTTGCGTGCCGCATCGACACTCGTGTCGATGCTTGGCTTGGTTCAGGGCCTTCCGGCGTTCACCAATCTCCCCCATCGTTCATTCCGTTCCAGGCCGACCACTTAGCAACCTCCGCGTCTGCCAGCCGCTAGCGATGCGCCTATACTCGGATCGAAACACCATGCCTTCCTCCCCCCGCAAAATCAAATCCGCCCGCGCCAACGCCGCCCAACCTCGCACCTCCACGCAACAACCCACCACCCTCAACGCCCTCACTCACGGACTCACCGCCCAGACCGTCGTGCTCTTCAATGAATCCGCCGACCAATACCAGGGCCAGCTTCACGATCATCTCGACCAATTGGCGTCTCGCGCGCTACGCAGGCGTCGAATCCGGACTCCTCGAGCACCGCATGCACGATCAGGAAGAGCGCCTGAGCCGCGATTACGATTACATCCCCGAGAATCACCGCCTGGCCATCGCCTTCGACGCGCTCTCCGGCGCCCATAGCTCGCTCGCGCTTCTCAACCGCTATCAGTCGCGTCTACATCACGAGTACCATCGCCTCCTGAAAACGCTCGCGCAAATGCAATTGGCTCAGGCCCGTACACCGAAATCACCAAACGCAGCGAATCCCACGAATGAACATCCCGCCGACGCGCAAGTCGCCCCCGTCCGTGCGGCCAATCCCCAATCCCCAACCCCCAATCCCCCGTTCATGCTCTGATAGAGATATGCGGCAGTTGCTCCTTGCTCTCACGGTCGCGGCCTCGTTACGCGCCGGAACACCGTTATTCCTCGCTTCCTTTGACAGCCCCACCCCGTCCTGGACCACACTGCGCGGCGTTGCCACTACCGATCCCGCCGTCACCCGCGATGGCCAAATGTCGATGCGGCTCGAATCGGGTCCCCTCGGCCGCGACGCTCGTCTCCAATCCGCGCCCATCACGCTCACCATTGGCAAGCCGTACGAGCTCTCCGGCTGGATTCGCACCGAGAAACTCACCGTCCACGATCTTGGCCGCTCGCCCATTGCCACTGGCGCGGCACTCAGCATGGCTTCCATGCCGTTCGATGTGCAGTCGGAATCGCTCGCTGGTTCCCGCGACTGGACCCGAGTGCATCTCCGCTTCATCGCCACGCGCGCTCAGGACAATCTCATTCTCACCATCGCCTACGGTGGAACATTCGAAGGTAAGGCCTGGTTCTCCGGCGTCGCCCTGAACGAAGCGCCACCGAACACTGCCGCAGAGCCTTGGCCCGTGGCGTCCGCTGTCACAACGTACGGTCCAGCCTATCGCTATCCGGTTGGCGGATGGATTTATCTCCACATCGAAGGCAAACCGTACGAGCGCGGTTACCAGCACGGCCGCCTCATGGCCGCAGAAATCCCGCGATACATGGCGCGCTGCGCCGCTCAACTCGATCCCAAGGGCAGGAACAAGAGTTGGGATCTCGCCCGCACCACTGCCAGCGCGCTCTTCCTGCACGGCTTCGATCAGGAAATTCTCCAGGAGATGAAAGGCATCGCCGACGGTGCTTCCGACGCAGGCGCCCGCTGGGAAGGCCGGACCATTGATCTCACCGACATCGTCGTGGTCAACACCACGGTCGAGCTCGGCGAACTCAGGGAAGCGCTGCCCGTCACGCCCAATGGCCTCGAAGGTTTGCACCTGGCGGCTCCTGACTACGGCAATCGCAAGCGCGAAGCCTTGGATCACTGCAGCGCCTTCGCCGCCACCGGCGCCGCCACTCGCGATGGCCGCATGGTAATCGGGCACACCACATGGTGGCCGCTCACGCTCGCCGAACAGACCAACGTCATGCTCGATATTCAACCCACCACAGGCCACCGCGTGCTGATGCAAAGTTATGCCGGCGGCATCGAGAGCGGAACCGATTGGTACCAGAACGACGCTGGCATCGTGCTCACGGAAACTACCATCGCCCAAAGCCCGTTCAACGTCAACGGCACTCCCATCGCGTATCGCGCGCGCAAAGCCATCCAGTACGGCGGCGACATCGATCAGGTGGTCGAGATTCTCAGCACGAAAAACAACGGCCTCTACACCAACGAGTGGATCTTGGGCGACGCCAAGACCAACGAGATCGCGCTGTTCGAGCTGGGCACTTACAAGACCCGGCTCTATCGCAGTTCCAAGAACGATTGGTTCGGCGGCACCGAAGGCTTCTATTGGGGCGACAATAACGCCAAGGATCTGAGCGTTCGCCTGGAAGAAACGCCCGACCCGAACAGCCCGCCCGCCTACCTCCCCTACGTGCCCATGGATCGCGATCTGAAGTGGCAGGATCTTTATCGCGAGTACAAAGGCAAAATCGACGAACAGTTCGGATTCATGGCCTTCCACACTGCGCCGCTGGTCAGCGAGGGCGCCATGGATGCCAAAGTAATCACCGCCGGCATGGCCTCGCGCATGATGGTGTGGGCCGAGTTCGGCCGTCCCAACCAGACCGAGCGGGTGCCATCCAGATCGGATGGGGAAGAATACGCTGGCAACGAAGGTCTCTATCCTTCCAGCTACCGTCTCGTCTCCGCCGGCCCGGCGCCTGCTGCCGTCTCAAAGGCGTCCGAATCCGCAACCAAAGTCTCTATCACGGACACTGCCAAGCAACGGTACGGAGATCGATTGTGGACTGGCTGGGTTCTGCCGGCATCCGACGCCGATATTTGGTTCGCCGCCGGATCGGCCGCTTACTACCAGGATCTGGATTCCAAGGATCTCTCCCAAGCCATGGCCGTGCACTGGGCCAGATATCGTTCGCTGAGTATTTCCGCGCCGGATCCGAAGCAGCAGTTTGAGCTAGAAACGCAAAAGGGCGTGCTGTTCCTCGACCAGTTGCGCCGCGACATCGGCGACGATCGTTTCTTCAAGCTGATGTCCGATTTCTTCGCGGCTCACAAAGCCAGGGCCGTCACCGCGCAATCGTTCCTGGACGCTGCGGGCGTGAAGTTCGCGTTACCGGCCGATCCGGGTGGGCCGATGTACGTTCTCTCCGACTTGCGGGAGCGATTCGGTTCCACCCTCATCGTCTACGGCACGCTCGGCGAAGCGGGCGCTAATCGCTACGCCGCCGAGGAACTACAGAAGCGCTTTTACCGCGCGCTCGAAACCCAGGCGTCCGTTCGCAAAGATTTCGAAGTGAGCGAAGCAGACCTGCGCACGCACGACATCGTATTCGTTGGACGGCCCGAAACCAATTCCGCTCTGGCTGCTTTTCATGTCGAGCTCGGCCTCGACTATTCGGGCGCCACGTTTCGCATAGCCGGAAGCGAACATGCGTCCGAATACGAAGCGGTTGCGCTCGCCGCCCCCAATCCGCTCGACCGCCATCATATGGTCCGCGTCCTGGCCGGCAACAGCCCTTTGCAAACGGTGCTGCTTTCGACCAAAGGTGAATTCGACGACACGCAGTACGAGATCTTTGACGCCGGCAAGGATATCGCCTCCGGATTTCTTAAGTAAGGTTCTATGTCATCTTCTCCAAAAGCTCAGGCCCCGTCGCCGGGTATCGTGTTCGATACTTTGCAGGCTTTCCAGCGCAGCGTCGCGCTGCGTGGCGCCATCGACCTGGATTTGTTTACCGCCATCGCCGAGGGCAACAAGTCCCTGAGCGCGATTGCCGCGCACATTAAGGCTTCCGAAAAGGGCACGCGAATTCTCTGCGATTATCTGACCATGCTGGGATTCCTCGTGAAACAGAGCGGCGAGTATTCACTGACGCCTGACTCCGCCGCTTTTCTGAATCGCCATTCGCCGGCCTACATGGGCACCATGGCAAAGTTCCTGATGAACCCGGAGATCACCGGACTGCTCGATGACATGGCCGGCGTCATTCGCCACGGTGGAGCGCTGCCGAGCGCTCACGGAGTCTTGGAGCCGGATAACGCCATCTGGGTGGAGTTCGCTCGCTCCATGGCCCCCATGATGCAGATGCCCGCGCAATCCATCGCCCAGATGTTCGGCGCATCAGAGCCGTTTGCCGGCTCGAAGCCTATTAAAGTCCTCGACATCTCGGCCGGTCACGGATTGTACGGAATCGCTTTCGCCAGGCATAACCCAAATGCAAAGGTGGTCGGCCTGGACTGGGCCAACGTGCTCGAAGTCGCTAAAGAAAACGCGAGCAAGGCGGGCGTAGGGGACCGCTATTCCACCATTGCCGGCAGCGCGTTCGATGTGGATCTGGGCGCGGGCTACGACATCATCCTGATTCCGAACTTCCTGCATCACTTTGACGTGGCCACCAACGAGAAGCTGCTCCGCAAAGTCCACGCCGCGCTCGTGCCGGGAGGCATCGCCGTCACACCCGACTTCATTCCGAACGAAGATCGCATTTCGCCACAGCGTGACGCCATGTTCAGCTTGCAAATGCTGAACACTCCGGCCGGCGATGCCTACACGTTTTCCGAGCTGGAAAAAATGTTCCGCAACGCGGGATTCGCGCGCAATGAAATGCGCGAGCTCGCGCCGGTCGCGCAACGGCTGGTGGTTTCCTACAAATAACTTGACGAATAAATTGGTTTTCGAAAACCTGAAGCACCGTCCCGTGCGGACGCTGCTCGGCATCGTCGCCATCGGGATCCAGGTGACGCTGGTCTTGACGCTGGTGGGATTGAAAGACGGATTACTGAACGATCTGGCCAATCGCGCGCGGGGCGTGGGCGCGGATATCATGGTCCGCCCTCCCAGCAGTTCCATCATCACTATGAGTGCCAGCATGCCTGCCGGCATCGTCGCGAAGCTTGACCAGCAACCGCACGTTAAGATCTCCACGGGTGTGCTCCAACAGGGAACCGATCTGTTCAATTACGTCACCGGCGTGGATCTGGCGCAGTTCAACACACTGAGCGGCGGATTTCGTTTCCTCGCCGGCGGCCCGTTTCAAGGTGCTGACGATGTGGTGATCGACGACTTTTACGCTCACCAAAACAAGCTCCACGTCGGCGACAAACTCAGTTTGCTCAATCGGCCTTGGCGCGTCTCCGGCATTTACGAGCCCGGAATGCTGACGCGCGTGGTGGTTCCGCTGGCCACGCTGCAGGATCTCACGGCCAACACCGGCAAAGTGAGCATGGTTTACGTGAAACTCGACGATCCATCCAGGACGGAAACGGTGGTCTCGCAATTGCGAAGCGTTCTGAAAGACTATCGAATTAACTCCATGGAAGAAATCACGTCCCTTTATTCGGTGAGCAATGTCCCGTTACTGAAGGGATTCATTTGGGTCGTGGTTGGGCTCGGCGTGGTGTTCGGATTCCTGGTGGTTTTGCTTTCCATGTACACGGCCGTACTGGAACGCACGCGCGAGATCGGCGTGCTGAAGGCGCTGGGAGCGTCGCCGGCATACATCTTGAATATCCTGTTGCGGGAGACAGTGGTGCTCGCAATCGCCGGGTCGATTCTCGGCATCCTGTTTTCTTACGTCACTCGCTTTATCATCCACAACTTCGTTCCCGCCTCGCTCATCCAAGCAATCGTCCCGGAGTGGTGGCCTATCGCCACAGCCATCGCTATCGCCGGCGCGCTTTTGGGTGCGCTTGGTCCGGGGTTGAAGGCGGCGCGGCAAGATGCGATCGAGGCTCTGGCCTATGACTGACGGCCAGCCGATCATCTCCATTCGCGGCCTCCGAAAAACCTACCATGCCGGCGAAGTGGATGTGCACGCGCTGCGCGGTGTGGATCTGGACGTTCAACCAGGCGAGTTCGTCTCAGTGGTCGGGCCATCCGGCTCCGGCAAATCCACTCTGTTTCACATCGTGGGCGGGTTGACGCCGCCGACTTCGGGGACCATCCATATCGCGGGGCGCGATCTGCTCGGCATGTCCGAAGCCGAACGCACGGAGCTGCGCAAGAATTCGGTCGGCTTCGTTTTCCAGAAATACAACCTGCTGCCGACGTTGACCGCTCGCGACAACATCGAGATCGCGCGCGATATCGCACACAAGGAAGGTCCGCTGGATCCCGAGTTCATCGAGGTGCTGAAACTGCTCGGCATCGAAAGCCGTTTGGATCACAAGCCGCGCGCTCTATCCGGCGGCGAGCAGCAGCGTGTCGCCATTGCCCGAGCCATCGTGAACCATCCAGCCATTTTGCTGGCCGATGAACCCACCGGCAATCTCGACACGGAAAATTCGAACGCCGTGCTGGCATTGCTGCGCCGTTTGAATGAGCGCGTCGGCCAAACGATATTAATGATCACGCACAATCCCGAAGCCGCCGGCTACGGGCACCGCATCGTGCGCATGCGCGATGGGCATATCGAATAAATCAACAAGCGCCTCGGCCAATCACAACTCCGCCAAGAATCGCGAGGTCGACTTTCGTGAAGAATTCATTCGAGTTGTTGAGAATGTACGCGGGTGTTGCCTCCGTCATCGGCGATGGAGGATGCAATCATCGAAGCAGACGCGATCTGAGCGCGCCGGCCCGCCTTGCGCCGCCGTCAATCGATCGCGATCGTGACGCCTGCCTGGCTCGCCACGCCGCCGACCGAGAGCACAACCGGCTGAATGCCGGGGCTCAGGAAACCAGCGGGGATTTGCGCATTGATCTGCATCAATCCGGGGAAGCCGGGCGCTGGTCCGGCGTACAAGAGTTGAGCCTCGTAACCGCCGACGGTCAAGCTGATCACGCCGGCACTTGAGCCTTGGCCAGTTGCATAAAACGAGATGATGGAACCGCGAGGCGCGGGGTTGGACGCCGAATTCACGCTGCCATCCGGGTAATTGACGGCGGCCGCCTGCCCGACTCCGCCTGCGGTTGTGAAAATTCCGGGCGCGGCGCCGGCCACGACCGTCGGTGATTCGGCCATCGTGGTTCCGTTCACGACGACGCTCAGCGTGCTGCTGGAGTTGACCGACAGACTGGCGGGCGCGAGCGCATTGATTTGCGTTGCGCTGGTGTAGAACAGCGTCGCTGCAGTGCCATCGAACAAGAGTTGGGTCCCGGTGGCGTTGAAGCCAGAACCAAATGCGGTGATGATCTCGCCAGGCGCGATGGGTCCGCCGGCAAGGCTGGCTGCGTTGACCACAGTGATGGCCGCCGTGGGCGTTGTTTGGGAAGTAAGGGGGAGCGGCGTGAGGGATCGGACGCGGTTATTGCCGGAGTCGGCGATCCAGAACACGCCATTCGCGCCAATGCCGATACCGGCTGGGCCGTTCAATTGTGCTGAAATCGCTGGTCCCCCATCGCCCGAAAATCCCGCCGTGGCGGTCCCGGCAATGGTGCTGAGCGAACCGGACGCCCACTGCTGAATCAGATTCACGCGGGGTTCCGTGATCAGAAGGCTTCCATCAGAGGCTACGGCGATATCAGTGGGCGAGCTCAGCCCCGTGATTAAGGTGGTCGCGACGCCGGAGGGCGTGACTGTCCAGATCTGGGTGGGATCCGCAACCAGAACGTTGCCGGATGCATCAACCGCGACGGCTTGCGGCTGGTTGATAGTAGCCAGCACGCTCGGCAATCCGGCGGCGGTCACCTTGACGATGCGGTTGTTGCCAGAGTCGGCGATGTAGACGGATCCTTGGGCATCGGTCGCAACGGACACGGGGTTGTTGAGCGGAGTGGGAACCGGCAGCGGCGCGATCAAGCCCGCCGGCGTGATTTGGCGGACTTCGTTGTTGCCCGAGTCGGCGACGTATAAATTGCCGAAGATATCGAAAGCCAGGGCACGAGGAGCATTGAGTTCGGCCGCCGACGCCGGACCGTTGTCGCCCGCGGAACCGGCAGTCGCGGACCCGGCGATGGTGCTGATCACGCCCGCTGGTGTCACCATGCGGATGCGATTGTTGGAGGTGTCGGCGATGTACCAATTGCCGCTGGAATCCATGACAACGCTGGAGGGCGAATAGAGCTGGGCGTTGCTCGCGAGGTCGTTGTCGCCGCCAAAATTTGGCGACGCGCCGCTCCCCGCGATGGTGGTTGTGACGATGCCGCCCGCCGGGATCTCCAGCACAAAAGCGCCGCTGGTGGCGAAGAGATCGCCGGCCAGATCCACGGCTACATCGACGGCCGAGGTGATGGCGGGATTCTGTTCAGAGACGGTTCCGAAGTAACCGGGAGCGGCGACGTATAGCGTATCCGGCAGAGTGAACGCGAGCCCGGTGGGCCCGGGGGTGTTGAACACCGTAATGATGACGCCATTGTAGACTTTACGAACGCGGTTGTTGCCACTGTCGGCTATGTAGAGCGCTCCAGTGGAGTCCATGGTGAGGCCGGCAGGAGCGTTGAGTTGCGCCAGCAGGGCGGACGCGGAATCGCCTGAGAAGCCGGCCGTGCCGGTCCCGGCCACGAGTGAGAGCGAGCCCTCGAAGCCGACCTTGTAAACCTGGTTTGCGCCGAAATCGGAAATGTACAGAAAGCCGTTGGGAGCGACCGTCACGTTGCGGGGCTGCATCAATTGCGCACTGGTGGCTAGGCCTCCTTGTCCCTGGTTGGTCGCGGGGAAGGCGCCTCCGCCAGCGACGGTTTCAATCGTGCCATTCGCGCCGACCTTGCGCACCCGCGCGTTTCCCAAATCCGCGATGTATAGATTGTTGCCGCTGTCGAATGCGAGCCCGTAAGGTTGATTGAGCTGAGCTGCGGTAGCTGGTCCCCCGTCTCCCGCGAAGCCAGCGGTTCCGGTTCCAACGAAGGTCTGGATGCTTCCATCGGGCGTGATTATGCGCACGCGATTGGCGGCGGCCTCGGCGACATAGACGTTCCCTGAACTGTCGACGGCGATTCCTTCGGGCTGGCTCAGCGCAGCCGAGAGAGCCGAGCCACCATCGCCCGCATTGTCGGTGCCGGCTACGGTTTGAATGGTGTAAGTGGCGGCGAAACATGCCAGCCCCGACAGAGAAAGGAGAACGAATCCACGTGCCACGAATATTCCCATCGGGAATAGTGTGTCGTCCGGAGCAAAAACTCTCAGGAACGTTTAGAGCGAGCCGGCTAGAGCAAACCAGCCAAACGGGAATTTTCGATAAGGATGGTCTCGTCGCGCTCCGGGCCGGTGGAGATGCAGCCGACTTCGACGCCGACGCGCTCGCTCAAGAAGCGCAGATAATCGCGTGCGCGCGGCGGGAGATCGCGTTCGCGCGAGAGGCCACGCGTTTCGGATTTCCACCCCGGCAGCTTTTCATAGACCGGCTCGACGGCTTCCAGCCCACGGAACGTGGCGGGCATGGCCGTCACATTCTTGTAGCCGGTGCAAACCAGAATCTGATCGAATTGATCCAGCACGTCGAGCTTGGTGATCACCAGGCTGGTGAAGCCGTTGATCATGGCGGTGTAGCGCAGCAGCGGCACATCGAACCAGCCGCAGCGGCGCGGGCGGCCGGTGACTGCGCCAAATTCGTTTCCGGCTTTGCGGATTCGCTCACCGTCCTCGCCCACCAGCTCGGTGGGAAACGGACCGCTTCCAACGCGCGTGGTATAGGCCTTGGAAACGCCGATGATCCCGTGAATGGCGGTGGGCGGCACGCCGGCGCCGGTACAGGCACCACCGGCGGTAGCGCTCGAGGATGTCACGAACGGATACGTTCCGTGATCGACGTCCAGCATGGTTCCCTGCGCTCCCTCAAACAAGACGCGTTTGCCCTCGCGAATCGCGTCGTTGAGCAACTGGGCGGTATCGCAGACTAGCGGCCGGAGGCGCGCCGCGTATCCAAGATACTGATCGCGAATCGATTCGTAGTCGATGGTTTCCTGGATGTTGAAGGTCTGAGCCAGCAGTTGCTTGTCTTCGGCCAGCGCGGTGTACATGGCGCAAAAGCTGTCATGCTCATAAAGATCCGCCATGCGGATTCCACGCCGTCCGATCTTATCTTCATAGCAAGGCCCGATGCCGCGCGAAGTGGTGCCAATAGGCACGCGATCCTGCCGGTCCTTCCGACATCTTCTCCACGATTCGGTGAAAGGGAAAGATGACGTGCGCGCGATCGCTGATGGCCAGTTGCTCGCGGACGTCGATGCCGGCTTGCTCCAGCTTGTCCATCTCCTCGATCAGCGCCGCGGGATCGATCACCACGCCATTGCCGATGACGGCCTGGATGCCGGGCCGCAGGATGCCGCTCGGAATCAGCTTGAGAACGAACTTCTTGGGGCCAATGAATACGGTGTGTCCGGCGTTGTGGCCGCCCTGGTAGCGAGCCACGATTGAAAACTTCTCCGAGAACAGGTCGACGACTTTCCCCTTACCCTCGTCACCCCATTGCGCGCCCAGTACGACGATGTTGCCGATGTTTCCCATGTTGAGAGGAACCAAAACGTATTATTGTACCGTGTGCTGTGCTCTAATGGCTTCGCGGGATTATAACCCCATGAATAACCGGCCCTTCCTTACAGCAAGCGCGAGCAACGCGGCTGGTACATGTACGACTGGGCGAACTCCACGTTCGCAAGCACCGTGGTGACGCTGTTCCTGGGCCCTTATCTGACGGCGCTGGCGAAAGCGGCGGCCGGCACCGGATGGGCGGGTGCATCCGTCTGGGCATTCCGGTGGACCCGCGGTCCTGGTGGGGCTATCTGATCTCGGTTTCCGTGGTGACTCAGATTTTCACGCTGCCGATTGCCGGGACGATCGCCGATTTCAGTCCCAACAAAAAGCGGCTGATGGCCTCTGTTCGCCTACACCGGCGCGCTGGCGACTGCCGCGATGTTCTTTCTGCATGGCGACGAGTATCTGTTTGGCGGCGTTCTGTTTCTGGTCGCGAATCTCGACGTTCGGCGCGTCCATCGTGGTGTACAACTCGTTCCTTCCGGACATCGCGCCACCCGGAGCAGCGCGACGCGGTGTCGTCCACCGGATGGGGCATCGGATATTTGGGCGGCGGCTTGCTGTTGGCGCTGAACCTGGTGCTGTTCACGAAAGCCAAGGCGCTGGGGCTCTCGGAAGCCATGGCGGTGCGGATCAATCTTTCGTCGGCAGGAATTTGGTGGGCGCTCTTCAGCGTGATTCCGCTGGCTGGCGATCCGCAATCGTCCGCCGGGCCGGACGCGCGGTCCTGGACGAAGGGTTGCTCGACAGCTTCCGCGAATTCGCCGTGACGCTGCGCGACATGCGGCACTATCCACATACGCTGCGATTTCTGCTGGCCTACTTGCTTTACAACGATGCCGTACAGGCCGTGATCGCGCTGGCCGCGCAGTTTGGCAGCGACGAGCTGAAGATGCCGATGGCCGATTTGACCGAGGTGATCCTCATGGTCCAGTTCGTCGCGTTCTTCGGATCGTTCCTGTTTGATTGGATCGCGAAGGCGATCGGCGCGAAGCCGGCTGTGATTGTGAGCCTGCTGATCTGGACTGGCGTGCTGGTGGCGATGTATGTGTCGGTGCGGACCGAGAGGCAGTTCTTCATCGTGGCGGCGATTGTCGGCGATCGTGCTGGGCGGAACGCAGGCGCTGAGCCGTTCGCTATTCTCGTTGATGATTCCGAAGGGCCGCGAAGCCGAGTATTTCGGCGTGTATGAGATCAGCGACAAAGGAACCAGTTGGATGTGCCCGCTGCTGTTCGGGCTGGCGCTGCAATTCACCGGGAGCTATCGGCTGGCGATTCTTTCGCTCATCACGTTTTTCGCCGCGGGTCTGCTGGTACTGTTGACGGTTAACGTGCGGCACGCGGCGGCCGAAGCGACGTCTAACTAAGACTCCGGCGGCCTTCTTTTGCTCGGCGAGTTTCTCCAGGAACGCGTGCTCCTGGATGTCGAGTTCGTGCTTGTAGCCATCCGGATCGATGAACGGATTCGGGCCCTTTGCCGAGCTTCGGATATTTCTCCGCCAGGTTGTACATCGACGGATGGGAGCCGAGCGGAACATCGCAGGGCAGGGAACGCAGCAGTTTGAAACTGCGCTGGTATTCGCCGGCGATGTCGGGGACTTCCTTGTTGTTCACCAGAATTGAAGCCGGGATTCACGCCGACGCTGCCGATGATGACGACGTCGTAGGTCTTGCCGTCTTCTTGCGCCTGGGTGGTCCAGGTGGTGCAGCCGCGCGTGTGGCCGGCCGTGAGATGAGCGACCAGCGTTGTGCCGCCGAGCGTTCACTTGGTCGCCATCGTGGAGAGTCTGGTCGAGCGGATGCGGCTTGCCTTGCGGGCTGGATTTTCATGAGCGCCGGCACATCCTCCGCCATGGCCATGACCTGCGCGCCGGTGAGCTCCTTCACCAGAGCGTCGCCTTCCATGTGGTCGGCGTGCGCGTGGCTGCCGAGCAGGATCTTGATGTCGGTGAATTTGAATCCGAGCTGTTCGACCGAAGATCGGATCACCGGGACGGTGGCTTCGAAACAACTATTGATCAGGATGTTTCCTTGCGGAGTGACGAACAGAAACGACGCAAGCGATTCGGAGCCGACGTAGTAGATGTTGCCGATCACCTTGTGCGGCGGGAACTGTTTGTTGAATTGATCGGGCGATGCCGATGTTGCGGCGGAACAGCTCTTCGGCGGTTTGTGCGAACAGTGATCCGGCGAGCGGCGAGGCTGCCAGGGCCGCTAATTTCACCAAGTGCGCGCGGCGGGTTTCCATACTCAACAAGTATAAAGCCACGCCCGCAGCGCGGCGCTGACTTCGGCGGGCCGCTCCATCATCGACATGTGGCCGCAATCGGGCACGATGACGAGTTGGCTGCCAGCGATCTTGGCGTGCCATGGCCGCGTGCTGCGCGGGCGCGCTCCATCCATCTTCCCGGCCGGTGAGCAGCAACGCGGGACAGCGGATTTGTTCCAGCACGGCGGTCGCATCCGGCCGGCTCAGCAGCGCGCTGTACCTGCGCGGCGAAAATCTCGGGCGTTTTGCGGGACATCATTTCGATGATTGAGTCTCACCAGCGCCGTGTCGTTGATGCGGCGAGAATCGATCATCGGAGGCAGCCACTCGCCGGAGCATCGCGCGCATGCCTTGCGACTTGGCGAGCGCCACCAGTTCGCCGCGCTTGCGGGTTTCTTCCTCGCCCGCCGCGCCCGGCAGCCAGGGTGACGATCCCGTATTGAGGAGCGCGATGCGCGCCACGCGATCAGGCGCCAGCCGGTAAATCTGGAGCGCGACGCGGCCGCCCATGGAATGTCCCGGCGATGGAAAATCGCTCGGGCGCGGAACGGAGGACCGTTTCCGCCATGGCGGGAAGTGAATCGAGCGAGCCGTAGTCGGCGCAGGTGCAACGGCGATGTCAGACAGCGCGTCGATTTGCTGCTGCCAGGCCGTCTGATCGCAGATCAAGCCCGGGAGCAGAAGAAGAGGTTCTATGCCAGATCCTCGGGAAGAATCGGCAGCTTGCGCAGGCGCTTGCCTGTCGCGGCGAAGATCGCGTTGGCGACGGCCGGAATGATGGTCGGCGTGCTGGCCTCGCCGATTCCGCCGGGCGCTGCCTGGCTGGGCACGATGTGCACTTCCACCACCGGCATTTCGTCGATGCGCAGCACGTCGTAGTGGTTGAAGTTGCCCTGCACCACGCGGCCGCGCTCGATGGTGATGGCGCCCTTCAGCGCGGCGCTCAATCCATAAACGATGCCGCTTTGAATCTGCTGTTCGACGCCGGCCGGGATTGATGACGTGCCCGCAATCGACGGCGCAAACCACGTGATGCACGCGCAGCTTGCCCTTCTCCACCGAAACCTCGGCGACCTGCGCGTTGTAGCTGCCGATGTTGTTGACCACCGCGATACCGCGGGCATGGCCGGCCGGAAGCGGCTTGCCCCAACCGGCTTTCTCAGCAGCCAATTCGAGCACGCCGAGCAAGCGCGGAGATTTTGCCAGCAGATGCCGGCGGAACTCGAGCGGATCCTTGCCGGCGGCGTGCGGCCAGCTCGTCCAGGAAGCTCTCGGAGAAGAACGTATTCTGCGAGAACCCGACCGAACGCCAATAGGTGGTGGGGATATCGACATCGGGCGGATGATAATCGACATGGAAATTCGGGATGGCGTATTCCAGATCGATGATGCCTTCCACGCTGGTGCGATCCACGCCGTTGCGCAATCCGCCGAACGACGGGCAAACCACGCGCGTGTTCCAGGCAACGGGCCAGCCGTCGTTGTCCAATGCGCCGGCGAACTTCGCGTAGGAGGCGGGACGATACAGATCGTGCTGCATATCGTCTTCGCGCGACCAGGTGAGCTTCACCGGCTTGCCGATGGCTTTGGAAATCTCGACCGCTTCGCCGACGAAATCGTCTCCGCCGCGCCGGCCAAATCCGCCGCCCAGAAACATGGTGTGGATCTGAATCTTGTCGGGCGAAAGGCCGGTGATCTTGGCCGTGGTGCCCATGGCCGCGGTCTGGATTTGCGTGGAGACCCAAACTTCGCAACTGTCGGCGCGCACGTCGGCGGTGCAATTCATCGGCTCCATGGGAGCGTGCGATAAGTAGGGCACTTCGTAGACGGCCTCGAGTTTCTTCGCGCCGCTGGCGAGCGCGGCAGTCGCGTCGCCATCGTTGCGCGCCACCGCGCCGGGCTTTGCGGCGAGATTCACGAACAGCTCGCGAATGCCCGCGCTGTTGAGATTGGCGTTCTTGCCCTCGTCAAACTGGACCTGTCAAGCGCGCGCCGGCCTTCCATGGCGGACCAGGTGTTGTCGGCGATGACGGCTACGCCGCTCGAGATCTGCACTACCTGCTTCACGCCGGGAACGGCCTTGGTTTTCGTATCGTCGAAGCTGGCCACCTTGCCGCCGAACACCGGGCAGCGCGCAACCACTGCGTAGACCATGCCGGGACGCCGTGCATCGATGCCGAATGCCGGCGCGTGCCGTTGACTTTCAGCGGAGTGTCCAGGCGCTTGGGCGACGTGCCGATCAGGTGGAATTCTTTGGGATCTTTCAGCGCGACTTTGGCGGGCGCGGGCAGCTTGCCCGCGGCGTCCGCGAGGCTGCCATAGCTCAAGCGCGCGTTGTTGGCGGTATTGATCACGTATCCGTTTTCGGTGCGAAGCTGCGATTTTGCGACGCCCCACTTTCTGCGCGGCGGCATCCAGCAGCATGTCGCGAGCGGATGCGCCGGCCTTGCGCAGCGGATCCCAGCAGGTGCGAATGCTCATGCTGCCGAAGGTGCCTTGCAGCGGGCCGTACGCGGGATCGACCGGGAGCGAATTCGGTGCGAACCTGTTTCCAATCGCAATCCAGCTCTTCGGCCAGCAACTGCGAAAGCGAGGTCATCGGCCCCTGGCCCATTTCCGATTTGTGGATCTGAACAGGTGACGATGTCGTCGCTGCCGACATGGATGAACGCGTTCAGCTTTGGTCGACGTGGTGGCGGCTTGCAGCTTGCTGCTTTCGGGCAGATGGAATCCGATGAACAGGCCACCCGCGGTGGCCGCGCCGGCCTTCAAGAAACCTGCGGCGATCGAGCTTGAGTTTGGGACTGGGAATAGTGGTGCTCATGCCGCATCTCCTTTAGCTGCGCTAGTGTTCGCTGCGACGGTGGCCGTTGCCGATTGGCCGCGGCCTGATATTGCGCGGCAAGGTGCACCGCGTGCGCGGATCGCCTGGTATGTTCCGCAGCGGCAGATGTTGCCGTGCATGGCCTCGTCGATATCGGCGTCGGTGGGATGCGCGGTCTTCTTCAGCAGGCCCGCGGCGGTCATGATCTGGCCGGACTGGCAATAGCCGCATTGCGGAACATCCACCTCAACCCAGGCGCGCTGGACGGGATGGCTGTTATCGGACGAGAGGCCTTCGATGGTGGTGATGCTCTTGCCGGCGACGGTCGAAATCGGCGTGACGCAGGAGCGAATGGGCTGACCATTGACGTGGACGGTGCAGCAGCCGCACAGCGCCATGCCGCAGCCGAACTTGGTGCCGGTCATGCCGAGTGAATCGCGCAAAACCCACAGCAGCGGCATTTGCGGCGAAACGTCGACGGTTTGGGGCTTTCCATTCAGGGTGAAAGTGACTGGCATCGGGGCCTCCTGGGAAACGAAATCTTTGCTTATCTCAGTATATAACCTCGCTATAAACTCTGGGCAAACCCTGGACGCGTTCTGAGTGCTACGCTGGCTGTTTATGCAGTTGTCGGAAATCTTTCTCGGCCAGGGCGAGCAGCAGTTCGCCGGTCTGGTGCGCGGCATCTCTATTGGCAAGCTGAAGACCTATCAGCTTTACGACCGCATGAAGGTCCGCCTTCATCTGGCCAAGCTCAATTCTGAGAACCTTCGCAAAGCAGCGCCGAAGTTTTGGGCCAGGCTCGGCGAGCGGGACGAGGAGTTCGCCAGTGAATTGGCGCAGGCCATCCTGGTCTCGCATCTGGACATGATCAAGGCGGTGATCGACGAGTTTGGGGATTCCCAATCAGGACGGGTTTTTCGACAAAGACATCGACGGTTCGGCAAATATTTGACCGACGGATGGCAGCAGCGGTCCTACGAGAAATTCAAGGACGCGTATCCGCCGCAAGTGTTGCTGTTTTACATCAATCATCTCGGCGTGGGAATTGGCGAAGACCGAAGAAGTGTTCCAAGTCCGGGTAGTTCCGAAGAACATGAGCCAACAATTTTTCGAGGCGATTCGCGCTGGCGATCGCGATCAAGGTGGAGGAGCTGCTGAATGCGAACGCCGGGCTGCTGGGGGCCAAGGACGAGAAGGGTCTGGGTGCCGTACACCGCAGCGAAGTATTCCGGCCGCAACGAAATTGCGGCGCTTTTGCTGGAACGGGGCGTTGAGCTGGATTTCTTTGCGGCTTGCATGGCGGGCGCAGCGCAGAGCGTGCGATCGAGTTGATTGGCCGCGAGCCTGAGCTGGTAAATTCGTACAGCCACGACGGATGGACGCCGCTGCATCTGGCATGCTTTTTCGGCCAGCCCGTCGTGGCAGAAGCTTTGATTGCGCAAGGAGCGGAGGTGAAAGCGCGGTCGCGCAATGCAGCACAGAACATGCCGCTGCACGCGGCGGCGGCGGGACGGAACAAGGAAGCGGTGCGCGCACTGCTGGAGCACGGCGCGGAGGTGAACGCGCGGCAGGAAGGCGGATGGACGGCGCTGCACGCGGCGTCGCAAAATGGGGACGTGGAGATGGCGCGGCTGCTCATCGCGGGCGGCGCGGATGTGCAAACTCGGGCCGCTAACCAGCAAAACGCCTTGGATCTCGCGTTGGGCAAGGGACATCAAGCGGTGGTCGATCTGCTGGATGTGTACGCCCGATAATCGAACAAGTGGTCGAAGAACAAATCCAACAATTGCAGTCGGCCGCGCTCCTGCGGATCGAAGAAGCGAAGGATCGGGAGCGCTCGGAGCAGGTGCGCGTGGACGTGCTGGGGCGCAAGGGGTCGCTCGCGCAGTTCAACGTTGGGAAACTGGCGCCTGGAGGAAAAGTCCAGGGCCGGCAAGGCGCTCAACGCGGCTAAACAAGCACTGGCCAGCGCGTTTGAAACAAAACAGCAGGCTTTTGCGGACCGAAGAACTCAACGCCCGGCTAAAGCACGAATGGCTGGATCTGACGCTGCCCGCACCGGGGCCGCGTCCGGGAAGTCTGCATCCAGTGACCATTATTCAAAACGAGATCGAAGATCTGTTCACCTCGCTAGGGTTTGCGGTACTGGACGGGCCGGAAGTGGAAACCGAATATCATAACTTCGACGCGCTGAACATCCCGCCCGAACATCCGGCGCGCGACATGCAGGACACGTTTTGGCTCTCGAATGGCCATTTGCTGCGCACGCACACGTCGCCGGTGCAAGTGCGAGGCATGGAGAAGCTGGGACCGCCGCTGCGCATGATCGCGCCGGGCCGCGTATTCCGCAATGAAGAAGTGGACGCGTCGCACGAGCACACCTTCTATCAACTGGAAGGCATGATGGTGGACCGCAATGTCTCGGTGGCGCACCTGATCTATTTCATGAAGACGCTGCTGAGCGCGATCTTTCATCGCGAGGCCTTGGTACGGCTGCGTCCGGGCTATTTTCCGTTCGTGGAGCCGGGTTTCGAGCTGGACATCGGCTGCCTGATTTGCGGCGGAGTTGGTTGCGCGGTGTGCAAGCAGAGCGGTTGGGTGGAGCTGCTGCCGTGCGGACTGGTGCATCCGAATGTGCTGCGGATGAGCGGCATCGATCCGGACCAGTGGGGCGGTTTTGCGTTCGGCCTGGGACTGACGCGGCTGGCTATGATGCGTTACGGAATCGACGACATTCGATTGTTCGCGAGCGGCGATTTGAGATTCTTGCGGCAATTCTAGGCGCACTGGATAGCGATGAAATTCTCCTACAACTGGATTCGCGAATTGGTTCCGGGCCTGGACACCGGGCCCGCAGAGCTGATGCGCCTGATCACGATGAAGACGGCCGAATGCGAGGGGTTGGAGCAGGTTGGCGCGGACACGATCATTGAGGTGGACAACAAGTCGCTTACGCATCGGCCGGATTTGTGGGGGCATCATGGGATGGCACGCGAGGTGGCTGCGATCAGTCAACTCGTCAGTGCACGTGGGAAGCTGCTCGATCCTGTGAAGCTCGGCTTGCTGCCAAAGGGCGCAGCTCCGATTGAGATCAAGATTGAAGACTTCGCTCTGTGTCCACGCTACAGCGCGTTGGTTTTCGAGAACGTCACGGTGCAGCCGTCGCCGTTGTGGCTCGCAATAACGCCTGGAGGCGGTTGGGCTGAACGCCATCAATAACATCGTGGATGTGACTAATTACGTCATGGCGGAGCTGGCGCAGCCGATGCATGCATTCGATAGCGCGAAGCTGCACGGCCAAACGATTTTCGTTCGCAGCGCGCGCGTGGGCGAGCAGCTCGTCGGGTTGAACGAGGAGAGCTACAATCTAAGCCCTTCGAATCTGGTGATCGCCGATGCGGAAGGGCCCATCGCGCTGGCGGGCGTGAAAGGCGGATTGCGTAGCGGGATTGGACCGGACACGAAACGCATTGTGCTGGAGAGCGCGAATTTCCAGGCAGCGAGTGTTCGGAAAACCTCCGTTGCATTGAAACTGCGGACGGACGCGTCCATGCGATTTGAAAAATCGCAAGATCCATTGAACACGGTGCGAGGCCTGGCGCGGGCTTTGGAATTGCTGGAGCAGGTTTCGCCGCGAATCCGGCTGGTGGGTGGTTTGGCAGACTCGCATGGCGAGCTGAAAACGCCGGCGCCGATCGAGTTGACCGTCGATTGGCTGAAAGCCAAGCTTGGACGCGAGCTGGATACGCGCGAGGTACGATCGATTCTCGAATCGCTCGAATTTGGTGTGGAAGAACCGGCGCCGGGGCATTTCCACGTCACGGTGCCGAGCTGGCGCGCGACCAAAGACATCTCGATCAAAGACGATCTGCTCGAGGAAATAGGCCGGATGGTGGGCTACGAATCCATCACGCCAAGGGCGCCGTTGATCGAATCCGCCGTGCCGCCCGAAGACCGTTCGCGCATGTATTTGCGCGCGCGTGACGAAACATGGCGGCCGCACAGGGATTCACCGAGGTCCACAATTATTCGTTTGTTACGGAAGAGATGGCGCGTGCGTTCCACATGAGCGTGGAAGAGCACGTGGGAGTCTCGAATCCCATCGCTTCGGGTCAAACGCTGCTGCGAACGAGCCTGCTGCCGGCGATTCTCAAGAACATACTCGACAACAGCCGGCATTTGACGGCGTTTCGGCTGTTCGAGATCGGGCGCGAGATTCATGCGCGCGATGGGGCGCTGCCGGAAGAAGTTCCGCATTTCGCAGCCGCGATGTACGCGCGCGAGGGCGATGGGCGCGAGTCGCTGTTTGAACTGAAGCGTCTGGCCGAATGTTTGATGGAAGGGGCGGAGGCGCGCTTGGCGGCAGCGCGGCCGTTCGAACATCCCGAGCGAGCCGCGATCGTCGCCTGGCGCGGCGAAGACGTCGGCAGGCTGTTCGAATTGCATCCGGACCTGGGTGTGGAGGGCCGCGCTGCGATTCTCGATCTCGATTTGACCAAGATGGAAAAGCTGGATGATCGCGAACGGCGCTATCAGCCGTGGAGCCGTTTTCCGGTAAGCGCGTTTGATCTTTCGGTGGTGGCTCGGCTTGAGAGAGCCTTCGGACAAATATCGAGCAGCGGTTGGCCGCGGCTGCGGGCAGCGATCTGGTGGAGATCGAATTTCGTCCGCGAGTATACCGGCGAGCCACTTCCGCCGGATCGCAAAAGCGTGACGTTTCGCCTTACAGTTGGCGCATCGGACCACACGTTATCGTCCGAGGAAGTGGCCGCTATCCGCGAGCGGGTGATCTCTGCGGTTCCGAGATTAATGTACGTGCATGGGATCGCCAAAGTAGCCGATAATCCGCTCGGCGCATAGCCGGCAGGCTTCCAGTTCGTCCGGATCGCGCCCTTCGCAATGCAGCAACTGTTCCTCGCGCACGGCCATGCTACGGCCGCAAACCCAGTCCTCGCCGTCGCGGGAGTGAATATGGTTGAAATCGGTCAAGATACGTTGTACTGTCAGAATATCAGATCGGTTGCGGGGGCGATCCGGAACTTGATAGACTGAATTTGAATCCCAAGGAGCGATACGACAATGGCGAAAGTATGTGAAGTGTGCGGACGAGGGCCGCAGTTCGGCAATCGGATCAGCCATGCGCACAACGTCACCAAGCGCCGCTGGAATCTGAATCTGCAGAGTGTCCGCGCGCTGGTGAACGGCGCCGCCAGGCGCATCCGAGTCTGCACTTCCTGCATCCGCAGCGGCAAAGTGCTGAAGGCCGGCAAAATCGCGAAGGCCGCCGCGTAGTAGCTCTCCTGCTAAACTACACCCGATGAAGTTCGTAACGTTTCAAGGCGCGAGCGTTCGCGCTGGAGCGGGCGTTCTGGCGGGGGATCGCGTAATCAGCCTCGCGGGGCGGGGTTTGAAAACATGATCGCGGTGCTCGGGAGCGGGTCCGGAAGGACGCGCGAAGATCGAGAACTTCGTGCGAATCCGCCGGCTGATCGCGACGGTCCCGCTTTCTTCGGTCCAGCTTCTCGCGCCGGTTCCCCGGCCGCCCAAGATGATCTGCGTGGGGCTCAATTATCGCGATCACGCCGCAGAGGCCCGGCAGGAGATCCCTAAAATTCCGACCGTCTTCGCCAAGTTTTCAAACGCCGTGATCGGTCCGGGCGCAGCCCATCGTGCTTCCGAAGAATTCGCGCAAGCCCGACTATGAAGCTGAATTCGCGTTTGTGATCGGAAAGGGCGGGCGGCACATTCCAAGCTACGAATGGCAACAGCACGTCTTTGGGTACACGGTGTTCAACGACGTCAGCGCGCGCGATTTTCAGATGGCCACGACGCAATGGATGATGGGCAAGACGTTCGACACGTTCGCGCCCATGGGGCCGTGGCTGGTGAGTGCCGATGAAATTCGCCGATCCGCATGCGCTCGACATCAGCCTTACGTATCGGCGGCGAACTGCTGCAGCATTCCAACACGCGCGAACTGATCTTCAAGATCCCCGACCTGGTAGCGTATCTTTCGAGCGTGGTGACGCTGGAACCGGGCGACGTGGTGGCCACTGGAACCCCAGCGGGTGTGGGGTTTGCGCGCACGCCGCCGCGCTATCTGCAGCCGGGCGATGAAGTGGTGGTGAGCATCGAGGGTATTGGCGAATTGCGCAACCCTGTCGTTGCAGAATCACATTAGGCCGGCGGATCGCGCTCAAACAATTCTTCCAATTCACGAACAGTCGGGGTGCCTTCCACGGCCTGATGCATGTCGTGCGCAAACGAGCGCATGATTTCCAGCAAATCGAACTCGCGTTCGAGAACCGCATACAATTCCACGCCCGCCAGTAACAGCGCGAGGCGAAAATCACCTCGTTCGGCAATGTCGCGTCTCACTTGCCGGAGTAACTCTAGAGATTCGGGACTGGTTGGCCGCCAGGACATGGCGAAATCGAGTGGGAGATCGCTCTCCCACTCCAAGCACCCTTGCTGCTGTCAGGCCGAAATGCTCTTTCGGTTCTCGCCCGACTGAATCTGTATCTGACGTGGCTTCATCTGTTCAGAAACCGGAATCTGGATGTCCAGAACGCCGTCTTGCAGCCGGCAATTGAACTTGTCGACGTTCAAACCGCTCGGCAACGTGATCGCAGCGTAGAACTTGCCGTAAGCAAGCTGCGTGTGAGCGTTGTTCTTGTAAGTTTCTCGGCGCCTTCCGCTCGCCCTCCAGGATCAGTTGATTGTTCTGCACGCTGACCTTGAGGTCCTGTTGCGCGATGGCGGGAAAAATGGCCCGGAGATTGCAAACTGGTATCGCCCCAAGCGGTCTCTATCACTGGGCTAAACGTCCACTGGCTGCCGTTCGGCAGCATGGATCGCCCTGATTCCGCGGGAAGTCCGTAGAAGTTTTCAAAGAGCTGATCGACGGAACGCCGGAAATGATCCAACGTCTGCCGAGCATCTCCGGCAAGAAACGTACTTGTCATTGGTTCACCTCTTGTCGATGCTTGACTTTGGGAAGGCCGTCATCAGGCCCTCACAGTCCAATTCTACACCCCGCAGCTGACGGCGTGAATGTAAGAATTTTCGCTGTAACCGTGACCGTAATTGTCACTTGCGTGACATACTCAGAAATCTGTCATCGATCTCCACTTGATATCCGCTCGCGAGGCGATTGCTTTCGTTCGCCATGCCGACCACCGCCATCACTTCGGCCAGCATCGCATCGGACATTCCCGCTTTGCGCGCGGCCGCGGTGTGCGAAGCGATGCAATATCCACATTGATTTGTCGCGCTCACGGCCAGATAGATCATCTCCTTGGTGAGAGCGTCCAGCGCGCCCGGCGCCATGATCTCTTTAACGCTGGCCCAGGTGCGCCGCAGCGTGGCGGGGTCATGCGCCAGCGCCTTCCAAAAATTGTTGACCCAATCGGTTTTGCGCGTGGCCATGATGTCGTCGTAGACCGCGCGAACTTCGGGGCTCGCATCCGCATACTCGATCAATCCAAGAGTTGCCATATCACTCATGCTATCCGTTCGCGCAATAATAGAAGTACTCCTTCATGATCCAAGAAACAATTCTGGAAGGCCTCACCTTCGACGACCTACTTCTCCAGCCGGCTCACAGTAGCGTGTTGCCGGCGGAAACCGACACTCGCACTTGTCTGACTCGTCGCATCGCGATCAACATACCCGATCGTCAGCTCGGCCATGGATACCGTCACCGAGTCGCACCTCGCCATCGCGCTGGCGCAGCAGGGCGGCATCGGTATCATTCATCGCAACATGTCCGTGGAGCGCCAGGCCGAAGAAGTGGACCGCGTAAAGCGCAGTGAAAGCGGCATGATCGTCGACCCCATTACGATCGAACCGGAGCTTAAGATTTCGGATGCGTCGCAGTTGATGAAGCGTTATCGTATCTCGGGCGTGCCGGTGACGAAGCACGGCAAACTGGTTGGCATTTTAACGAATCGCGATTTGCGATTCGAGACGCGTCACGATCTGCCGATTTCGGATGTGATGACTAAGGAGAACCTGATCACGGTACCGGTGGGCACCACGCTCGAGGAGGCCGAGAAGATTCTGCACCAGCATCGCGTGGAGAAGCTGCTGGTGGTGGACGAACACTTCGCGCTGAAGGGCCTGATCACGGTCAAGGACATTCAGAAGAAGCTGAAGTATCCCGAACGCGGCGAAGGATCCGCAAGGGCGATTGCGCGTTGGCGCGGCGGTGGGCTCGGGCTCCGACTTTCTGGAGCGTGCCGAGGAGCTGGTGGCGAGGAAGGTAGACGTGCTGGTAGTGGATTCGGCGCACGGGCACAGCGACCGCGTTATGGAAGCCGTACGCACCATCAAGCATCAGTTCCCGGATGTGGAATTGATTGCCGGCAACGTCGCGACATTCGAGGGCGCGCGGGACTTGATCGGCCTGGGGGCGGATGGGATCAAGGTGGGCATCGGCCCGGGCTCCATCTGCACCACGCGCGTAGTCAGCGGCGCGGGTGTGCCGCAAATCACCGCCATTATGGAGTGTTCACGCGCTACGCGTGGTTCGGGTGTGCCTCTGATTTCCGATGGCGGCATTAAGTACTCGGGTGACATCAGCAAGGCCATTGCGGCCGGCGCCGACGCGGTGATGCTGGGCGGTCTGTTGGCCGGCACCGAGGAGAGCCCGGGCGAGACCATTCTTTATCAAGGGCGCACGTTCAAGAGCTACCGTGGCATGGGTTCCATGGGCGCGATGACTGCCGGATCGGACCGCTACCCGCAGGACACCAGCGGAAAACTGGTGCCGGAAGGCATCGAGGGCCGGGTTCCCTACAAAGGCCCGCTGTCGGAGCTGGTGTATCAATTGGTGGGCGGTTTGAAAGCCGGGATGGGTTACTGCGGCTGCGGCACCATTCGCGAGCTGCAGGAGAACGGAAAGTTTCTGCGAGTGACGTCGGCGGCGCTGCGGGAAGGCCACGTACACGACGTGATCATCACCAAAGAAGCGCCAAATTATCGATTGGAATAAGTCGTCGGACCTGGGGGTCCGACGCGGACGAGGGCGTCCGCCCCACGACAAACGCTGGATGCCACTTGCTCCACGTGCGATTTCGTCATCTGGGGATAAAGCGGAAGGCTGAGCACCGTGCGCGCACATTCCTCGGCCACCGGAAAATCGCCAGCTTTATAGCGCGCGTCGGCATAAGCAGGCATGAGATGAATCGGCAGCGGATAGTGGACCGCGGTCTGGATTCCCGCCGCTTCCAAGCTTTGTTGCAACGCGTCGCGATCGGAGGAGCGAATCGTGTACAGGCAATATGCGTGGCGTGAATCCGGCATTGCTTGCGGCCGAGTGACTGACGAGTCTTCGAGCAGGCGATCATATTCGGCGGCAAAGGCGCGGCGTGCTTTAATCCAATGCTCCAGGCGCGGAAGTTTCACTCGCAAGATGGCGGCCTGAAGACTGGGCAGCCGATAGTTGTAGCCCTTGAGACGCGGGCGATAACGCTGCTCCTCGCCCCAGCTACGCAACAACGCCGCGGTCCGGGCGTACTCCGGATTGTTAGTGGTGAGCATACCGCCCTCACCAGCCGCGCCGAGGTTTTTGGTCGGATAGAAACTGAAGCATCCGATGTCGCCGATGCTTCCGACGGGCCGTCCGCGATACTGGGCGCCGTGGGCTTGCGCCGCGTCTTCGATGACGATTAGCTTGTGGCGCCTGGCGATCTCGATAATCGGATCCATGTCGGCGCACTGGCCGTACAGATGCACTGGAAGAATCGCGCGCGTGCGCTCCGTGATGGCTTGCTCGATCTTGCTGACGTCGATGTTGAACGTGGCAGGGTCGATATCGACGTACACCGGAGTTGCCCCGGTATAACCAATGGCCGCCACCGTCGCATAGAACGTGAACGGAACGGTGATCACTTCGTCGCCTGGCTGAATGCCCGCGGCGAGCAGCGCCAGATGCAGCGCGCTGGTTCCGGAGTTGACCGCAACGCCGTGCTTCGCGCCGCAATAGGTCGCGAATTCTTCTTCGAGGGCACTGATTTCATGGCCGCCGACGAACTGCCCGCTTTCGAGAACGCGCGCTACCGCCGAGTCAATTTCGGTTTTGAGTTCGTGATATTCGGCGGCAAGATCAAGGGAGCGGATCATTTGGAGATGGATCAGCAAGAAGTAGTTCAAACTTGCGAGAAACTGCTTCCCAAGAATAACATGCAGAGACCATTTCCCAGGCCGACTGCGACTGCTTCCGGCGCGCGTCGGGATCATGGAGCAAGGCCACGCAGCGCTCCGCGAAATCGGCGGGCGAATCCGCGAGAACGATATTTTCTCCATCGCGAACATCCAGCCCCTCGGCGCCGACGGTGGTGGAAACCACCGGGACCTGCGCGGCCATCGCTTCGTAGATTTTGAGGCGCGTGCCTCCGCCGATGCGGAGCGGAACGATGGACACGGCCGATTCCCATAGATACGGGCGCACGTCGGTCACGGTGCCGGTGATGTGGATGCGGGTGTCGGCTTGGGCCAGGCGCAGAATTTCGGTGGTGGGGTTGCGGCCGACAACGGTCAGCGAACACTCAGGGAGCCGCCGGCGAATCAGCGGGAGAATGTCAGTAGCGAACCAGCGGATGGAATCGATGTTAGGTCGCCAGTCCATGGAACCTAGAAACACGAGGCCGGTGGCCTGTGTGACCTTCGCGGGCGGGGCAAAATAGTCGAGATCGACGCCGGTGGGCACGTCGGCAATGTCGGGGACGCCGTAGAGCGATTGCATGCTCCGCGCATCGGTCCCGGAGACTGCCACAATCCGTTTCACGGTTCGGCAGATGCGGTCTTCATACCGCAGCATCCGTTCATACTGGCTTTGAAAGTACATCTTCAATAGGAGTGTGCGCGCGTGTTGGGCTTGCCGTTTCCAGATGATGGACTCGACGTTGTGCTGGAACAGAACCGTCGCGCTGGGGTCCGGAATGTTTGCGGCCGAGAAAAGAAAATCGCAAACGATCGCATCGAATTTGCCGTGCTGAATGAGACTTTCCACTTGCCGCCTGAGCGCCTCTGAACGGTAGCGCAGGACAGCCAGAGGGAGTTTCGAGAAATGGCTTTCACAGATCTGGCTATAGAACCGCGGGGTAAATTGTGGAGGCGCCTGATGCGCAACCGGATAGGCCCGGGTACAATACTCAACACTGCGCTGGAGGCCGTCGAGCGCGGACGTGCGGTACAGCGCCGCATAGTGAATCTCGTGACGCTGGTGCAGACGCTTCAGAGTTTCCAGCGTACGAATCTGACCGCCGCGCGTGGTTGGATGCAGAAAATCCGAGTTGACCCAGAGGATCTTCATGCCCGGGCCGCGAATGTCTCCCGACGGCCTGTCAAGAACAGATCACCCCAACATTGCAAATTGATTAGCCGCCAGAGGCGATCTGTGGCGTCCTCGCGGCCGGAGCGATGCCGATGGATGAGGGCTTCGAGCTCGCGCCGGTCGAGGTATGCCGCTAGCAATCCATCGCGCGCGCGCAACGCGGCGTAGAGCGGCTCGGCGCGGGCCTCCATCAGCCACTGGCGAAGCGGCGTTGGAAAGCCCATCTTCCTGCGATGAACGAAAGCGCGTGGAAGCAAATCGCGAATGGCGGCCTTCAGGATGTACTTTTGCGTGCGTCCACGAATTTTCAGGCTGTCTGGAATGTGCGCGGCGAATTCCACCAAGGTGTGATCCAGAAACGGCACGCGGCTTTCGATAGACGCCGCCATGCTCATTTGATCCTGTTTCATGAGCAATTCCACCAGGTACGTTTTCTGATCGGCATAGAGCGTGCGGGCCAGCGCAGAATCGTCGGGTCGGGCGTTCCAATGGCGCATATATTCCTGGCATCCGGCGCCCGGATCGAACGCGCAATAAAAGTTCTGGAGGAACAACGATTCAAAATCGAGATCGCGGCCGAGCACCGTATGCCGCAGTTTGCGCCGCAGGCCCGCGCCGAGGAGCGGGAACGTCGCGGTCCGGTTCTGAATCCAGCGGCGGAGCGATTCGGGCACCGCACCATATCCACGAGCCCAACGCTGGTTGAGCTTTTGCCAGCGGTAACGTTCATAGCCGGCGAATATTTCGTCGCTGCCTTCGCCCGTCAGCACTACTTTGACGTGCTGCGCCGCCAGCTTCGAGACGAAGTACAGCGAGACGCTGGACGGCCAGGCGATGGGTTCGTCTTCGTGCCAGATCAGCCGGGGCAGCGCGCTGAAGAAATCGTCGCTGCCGATGATGACTTCGCGATGGTTGGCGCCAATCGCCTGCGCTACACGACGGGCGTAGCTCAACTCGCTGAATTGCGCTTCGGAATAACCTACGGCGAAGGTTTGTATGGGCTGTGAACTGGCGCGTTGCGCGAGCGCCGCGATGGCGCTTGAGTCGACGCCTCCGCTTAGGAATACGCCTAGCGGCACGTCGCTCATCAGATGCATTTCGACGGATTGTTCCAGGCGCCGGCGAGTTTCGGCGATCCAGAGCTTGGGATCGAGATCCGGGACGGAGCACGGCTGCGGGATATCCCAGTAGCGCTCGACCGTGAGTTCGGGATCGCTTGCGGCGTCCAGCACGAGCCGGTGGCCGGGCATCAACTTATGGATATTGCGAAACAGCGTGCGGTCGCCGCTCGAGTAACCGAAGGCCAGCACTTCAGGCAGAAGATCCTCGGCGAGCGCCGGTGAGATGGCCGGATGCTCCAGCAGCGCTTTGATCTCGGAGCCGAACGCGAACAGCCGCCCGTCCCAGTAATAGTAGAAAGGCTTGATGCCCAGGCGGTCGCGCGCGCAGAACAAGCGCCGCCGCCGCGAGTCCCAGATGGCAAAGGCGAACATGCCGTGAAACAGATGCAGGCACTGGGGACCGTGCTCCTCGAAAGCGTGCAGGATGGTTTCGGTGTCGGAGCGCGTTTGATAGCGGTGCCCGGCCTGTTCGAGCGCCGGCCGGAGCGCGGCGTGATTGTAGATCTCGCCGTTGAAGGTGATCCAGAGCGAGCCGGTCTCGTTGCTCATCGGTTGGTGGCCGCCCTGGACGTCGATGATGCTGAGGCGGCGCTGGGCCAGGTGAGCCCGGGCGTCGTGATAGTACCCGAGATCATCGGGGCCGCGATGGTGGATCGCGTCGGCCATTCGCGCTAACGTGGACGCGCTCGAGGGCTCGGACGCCGCGCTCACGAATCCCGCAATCCCGCACATGTCAGGTTAGTGCGAATCGGCGCGGCGCAATCTCAGGATTGGGTAAACTGAGAGCGGAGGAATGGGTGAGTGGTTGAAACCGGCGGTCTTGAAAACCGTTAGCGGGGTAACTCGCTCGGGGGTTCGAATCCCTCTTCCTCCGCCAAACTAACTAATTTATAATCAACGATTTACCGGATGCGGTACAGGCTCCCGCCATCTTGTTGTCCGGCGAGGCTCAGTCCCCAGGCTGCCGCATAACGAGAGAAATCATCGGCGCCGGGATCTCCAGGCCGGATCCAGACATACTGAATTCCGCGCGCTTTCAGCTCGGCCATGGCAGCCATCCGGAGGCTGCTGCGGATGGGGTGGACCGAGATTACGGGACTCTCGGAAACCGTGGTCCACTGGCCATCCGATCCCATCCCTTCGAGACCGATTTTGGTGTTGATCGTCTCGGAACTGGATTCGACCACTACCGAGCTGGCTGCTTGCGGCCGGGGGAAATCCACTTCCACATACATACCCGCGGACGCCGGTTGCCAGCTTCGCCAGCGGGTCACGGGACTGTTGTCGAACGCCAGTTGCACCTCCCAGGGATTGGGATGCGCGGTCAGCCGCCAGCCGGGATCGCGCGACAACTCGCTCGAGCCGTCAAAGATGCGCATCTCGCCAATGGACCATTGATCCCTCAGCTCGCTTCCCTTCAAAACGACACGCAGCTTGCGAAACTCGCGCTCGGGAAAATCGAACTTCAGGATGTGCGTCGGTTGATAACCCTGGAATATCACGGTCCACAACATGTCCTGCATCGTTTCATTGGCGGCGCCGTAATAGCCGATCAGCGTTTCGCGCGGAAGGTAAGACCTGCCTCCCAGACCGTTGGCGAAAATCCGGTTGCCGGCGGGAACTACTCGGCCGATCATGCGTGCCATTCGGTAGTCTGGATCCCGGCTGAGATAGGCATCCTCGGATTCGAGCCGCAGCGCGGCCTCGACCGGCACAGTCTCGAGACGCCATGCGCCCGGGAAGCAATACGTCAGATACATGTCGGGCCAACAGGCGATAGCGTTCGCGGCCACCAGCGCCAGCAGCAGCCAGGGAAGATTCGCTATAGCGAGCGCCAGCGCGAGGGAAACGAAAGGAACCACTGGAATGAGAAACCGCGTTCCAATGTTGCTGAAATAGGTGGACCCGAACAGCAGGCCCGCCAGCAGCAATTGACGGCCCTCGCGGAAGCGCAGCACCAGCAAAGCCAGCGGCGTCAGCAGGAACAGCGGCCCCAGGAAGCCTTGCAATTGACCGCCCTTGAGGATCGCCTCCAGCGGAATTTGCCAGCGGCTGTGCAGATCGTAGGTGCTCAGATCGCTCCGCCACCCGTCTTCAAAAGAGATGTGCACATAGGGATTCGGAAACATTCGATTGGCGAGTGGCGCGAAGGGGTTTGCGACTTCTATCCAGTTCTTCAGCATCCAGGGCAGAATCATGATTGCGGCCAGGAGCGCGACCACCAGCACGGGACGAAGCAAGGGCTTGCGCGCGCGCCACGCCTTCCACGCAATGAAGCCCACGGCATAAGGCACAGCCAGAAACGCCGTGTACTTCACCGCGTAACCGAATCCAGCCAGAATTCCGATGGGCGCCAGGAGTTTTGGATCGCGGCTCTCATCCCAAATTTGCAGCAGGTAGAACAGGGCGAAGAGAACGGCGGCCAGAGCGACATCGATATAAGCGGTGGTGGCATCGCGCAGCACCACTGGACAGGTATAGATGAAGATGGCTCCCGCCACCCCCACCGCCGGCCGTCCGATACGTCGTCCATACGACAGGACCAGGAACGCGAGAGCGAGCAGCGACGAGTAATGAACCAAAGTAGCCGCCGAGTGTTTGCCGAACTCGAAGGCGAAAAGGTACAGCAGCTCGATGCCCTGCGACAGACTGGCATAGATGTCGGTGGTGATGCGCGGGAATCCATGGGCGCGCTGGTAGGTCAACACCTCGCTGAGGTGATACGACATGCCGTCGGAGCTGTGTTCGGGCGCGAGAGCGTTGAAGAAGGCGTACCAGGTGAAGGCGGCGAAAGCAGCGATGAAGACCCATCGCCACAGGGGCGCAAGCGGCGCGAACGGCTTACCAGGCGCGCGTAACTCTCCGGAATATATCGCGTAGCCGATGCTGGCGAGTCCCACGGCCAGCAGTATGCCGCGATGGACTTGTCTTGCCGCGCTCAGCGCAAACATGATTTCGCTTAAGCATGCCGATCCGGCGACGAACGCGAGCAGGCGCCGCTCCCAGGGATCCAACGACGCCGCGAGCCGGCGCAACAGCAGCATACCGAGCGACCAGGCCGTGGCTACCGTGAACAGAGCGCCGAACAAGATCGCGAGGACATGCATCATGGGCTGAGACCCAGGCGCGTGAGCATCACGCCAAACTTGGCTCCATCCTGCGGCGCGACATAGAGCTTATCCACCGACAAGGCCACGTTCGCCTCGGTATTGGCATCCAGCCACTCGGCAGGCACGAGCTTCTCGAAATGTTTGCCGCCGGGTTCGGTGTAGCGGATTTTGTCCAGCAGCTTGCCGTTCACAAGAAACGAAACCTCCACCGGCCCGGTGATCTTGAAGGCATCTTCCCAAAGGCCGAAGTCGGCGCTGAACCTGATGTTTTCGGCGGAAAGCACCAGTACCCTGACGGTCGGGTCCTGCTTTGTCCAGCGCCAGGGAATGCCGGTGCCGGGGTAAATGTCTTTGACGATGACGAGGTCGGCGTCGGGGTTTCCCATGGACACCATCATGGCGTCGGGCCCAGGGATGACGCCCGCCACGGGCTGTCGCTGCTCGGGGGGAGGATAGCTTTCAGGAAGACGGTCGCAGGCGGCCAGGCACAGCAGGCAGCCGACTAGAACGGCTATTCGGATCAAGAACACATTATTGCAGGGCGCCAGCGGTGGAGCTACCAGAGCAGTGCGTCTAGCCAGACGACGGCCATTGTATATGGCGGAGGGGAGGAGTGAGCTAAAGTGTTATTGGTCATGCCTAGAATCGCCGATCTGCTGGACCGCGATTTTTCCAGGCCTATCGAAGAGATCGTCAAAGTCAACAACGAGGATCCGGAAACGGTCTTCACGGAGTTGACCGAATACATCGCGACGGATCGCATCAAGACCGAGTACGAAAACCTGTTCTCGGCGATGGCGGCGGCACCGAAATCGCCAAACGAAGGCGTTGGAGTCTGGATCTCGGGCTTCTGCGGCTCGGGCAAATCTTCCTTTGCGAAAAACCTCGGATACGTTCTGGCGAACCGTGAAGTACTTGGCGTCCTCGGCAAGCTCACTCTTCCTGAAGCAGGTGGACTCCCGGCGGGTGACCGAATATGTTGAGTTCCTCAATCGAGAAGTCCCGTACGAGATCTTCATGTTCGACGTCCAAGTGGACCTGCCGGCGAAGGCCAACGCGGAGCAGATCGCCGAGGTCATGTACCGGGTCGTGCTGCGTGGGCTGGACTACGCTGAAGACTACGATATCGCCGAGCTTGAGATGGAGCTTGAAAAAGAGGGCAAGCTTGCGGCGTTTCAGGAGCTCTGCCACGAAGAATACAAAGAAGAATGGCGAAAGATCCGGAAAGGCAGTCAGAAATTCGCACGCGCCAGCGCACTGCTTCGGCGGCTCGATCCCGGGACTTATGCTGCGACAGACACCTGGTTGAACATGCTCCAGGCGCGGCCTTCACGGAGGCTGAGCGTCAAGGAATTGGTCGAGAAGCTGTTCGATCTATGCGAAATTCGCCGTCCCGGGAAGAGCTTCGCTTTCATCGTGGACGAAATGGGGCAATACGTCGCGCCGGGCGGCGATCGCCTGGAAAACCTGCGCGCCGTGGTCGAGCAATTTGGCAAGGAAAGTCTCGAGCGGCTGAAGGCCGGGAGGATCCCGGGCCCTGCCTGGATCATTGTCACGGCGCAGGAAAAGCTGCAAGAAGTCTACAATCGGCTGGCATCCGGCGACATCCACCTGGCTAAACTACAAGACCGCTTCAAGCATCAGATCGACTTGTCTCCCGCCGGCATCCGCGAGGTGGCCACGCGCCGCGTGCTGCGCAAGAAGGAGAGCCAGGAATCCATTCTGAGGAAACTGTTCCGGGATCGCGGCGCCGCGCTGAATCAGAACATCAAGCTGGAGTGGTGCTCCCGGCGCACGGAGTTCGACGAAGATCAATTTGTTCAGTTTTATCCTTATCTTCCGCATTTGATCGACCTCTCTATCGACATCGCGGCCGGCATGGGGCCGTATCCCAACGCGCCAAAACACCTGGACGGCGGCAATCGCACCATTATCAAGCAGTCTTTCGAAATGCTTGTGTCGGAGGGGACGCGGCTCGTCGATCAGCCGGTCGGCGTGCTGGTGAGCATCGACAAGATCTATGAGCTGGTGGAAAAGAGTATTCCGCCGGAGAAGCAGAAGAGCCTGCTTGATATTCGCCAACGTTTCGACAACCACCAAGACTACCCCGGGCTGGCGGCGCGCGTGGCGAAGGCAATTTGCCTTATGGAGTTTGTCAAAACGGATCTGCCGCGCACCACCAAGAACATCGCCGCACTGCTGGTCCAACGTGTAACCGAAGCGCCGCCCACACTCGCGGTCAGCGAGATCCTCTATCTGATGAAAGAGGCGCGATTTGTCCGCGACACCGAAGATGGCTGGAAGCTTTATGACTTCGATGACCTGCGCCGCGCGGCGGCCGCCCTGGAGGAACTGAAGAACGCCGTGGGGATCGTTAATCCCCGGCTTCCCGGGTGGCACAACGATCTGATCCAACTTGGCAAGAAGTCGCTTGCTCGCATGTTGAATTGGTATACACGGCCCTTGCAGGAATTCAATGCCACTGTGACTCGATCGATCGACGAAATCGTCTCCACCCTCGATCACCTTTCCACCAACGTGGTTGCCGCTGACCAACTTTCCGGCAACATGGTTGCACCCATGGACCTGGTGGCGCTGGAAGGGCGATTGGCGCAGTCGGAGAAGAGAATCGCCGCGTTGTTAGCTAACTCGCAACTCGGCCGGCAAGATGGAAACCCTACCCTACATCGATACCGGCCTGGGAAACGACAGAACAGCTTATCTGATCGGACTATTCGGCACAGGACGCCGCTATATCAATGAACTGATGCTGCAGAACATTGGAGAACGGGCGCAATATTTTAGGGATACCATCCGCGTGCATCCAGGTCCGACACCAATGATCTACAGCGGCCATGCCACCGTGAGGCACGCCTGTCGCATGCAGTATCAGCCAGTGGTAACTAGCCGCATAATAGGAGCGGTCAAATCGGGATTTGCCGATTTGATTTTTGTTTATCGCCATCCCTCTGGATTCGCTGCTTACAAATTGGATCTGGTGGCGGTCATACATTCGCGATAACAGGTCGATTGCCGGTATCTCCCAGGCTTATCAGACCACCGACGATCTGAGCGCCGATCTGGAGCAGAACTTTTTCGATTTTGAGACCTTCGCAGCGGGCGACCCTAATTTCTTCGCCGGCGCGCCTGGCCCACGATTTCTATCCTTCTCGGAATTCGTCGAGGAAACTGAGCTGCATCTCCAATCCGCGACACTGACCTTGCGCCTGGAGGATTTCATGACTGATCCGGGCAAGGAGTTTTCCAAGATCGCCGAAGTCATGTCGGTGGACGTGGATGTGAGCCGTTTGTGCCTAGCCTCGCCCAAGAGCAAACCGTATGGCTACCTGGCTGTGCAAGAGAAAGTTCCTCGATTCAGAGACTTTATCGATGGGCTGGATGCCGAAACTAGAAGAAGGATTGAGAAACTCGGCTATAAGGTGGCGATTTAAGCTGATTTTGCACAAGCTCATCAGATTCGCGCGAAAATCCCCGCGCGAACAATCGCGGATAGTCCGCTACCGTTTGTTGGACTGCTGGAGCGTCCCGCGTTGGAGAGTCCCTCATGCGGGAAACGACAGAACCGCTTATGTCATTGGACTGTTTGGCTCAGGACGCTGGTATATCAATCAAATGTTGCATGCAGCACATTGGAGGAAGGGCGAATTATCTCAGGGATATGGTCCGCTTCCATCCAGGCGCGACATCTATGATCTACACCAGCCATGCAACCCTGAAGCATGTTTCTATGCTGCAGCATCCGCCGCCGATAACGAAGCTCATACTGGAAGCGGTTAGTTTGAGAATTGCCGATTTGATTTTTGTCTATCGGCATCCTCTCGATTCGTTGCTGACGAACTGGATCTGGTGGCGCACCTACCTTCGCGACAAAACTGTGATCACTGGTATCTCGGAGGTTTATCAGACCACGGACGATCTATGCGCCGATCTGGATCGGAACTTTCCTGACTTCGAGGCCTTCGCTGCGGGCGACCCTAACTTCTACACATCCGCGCCAGGCCAGCGATTTCTGTCTTTCGCGGAGTTCGTCGAGGAAACGGAGCTCCATCTCCAATCCGCTACGCTCGCGCTGCGCCTGGAGGACTGCATGATCGATCCGGCCAAGGAGTTTTCTAAGATCGTCGAAGTTATGTCGGGCAATCTTGATGTGAGCCGTTTGCGGATACAGGCTCCCACAAGCAAGCCGTATGGCTATTTGGCTGGTGCAAGAAAAAGTCCCTCGATTCAAAGACTTTATTAATAGGCTTGATTCGGAGACGAAAAGACGGATTGAGAACATTGGCTATGAATCGTGAGTCCCTGTTAGGAGAGTCCCATGTGGGGAGAGATAGAACAGCTTAATTTGGGCAACGACAGAACGGCTTATGTGATTGGGCTGTTTGGTACAGGACGTTGGTATGTCATGGAACTCATAGTGAACAACATTGGGCCAAGGGCGAAGTATGTTAAAGATGAGATCCGCTTCCATCGTGGTCCGACATCCATGATCTATAGCGGCCATTCCACTTTGAAGTATTCTTCCAACCTTCAGCATCCGCCGCAGATAACCAGGCTTATATTGGATGCGGTCAAATCGGGATTTGCCGATTTGATTTTCATCTATCGCCACCCCCTCGATTCGCTGCTCACGAATTGGATTTGGTGGCGGACTTACATTCGAGATAACACCATGATCCGCGGCATTTCCTTCGTTAAGAACACGGACGAGTTATGCGCGGATATGGAGCAGAATTATGCCGACTTCGAGGCCTTCGCCTCTGGCGATCCGGCGTTTTTCGCAGCCGCGCCAAGCCACGCGATTTCTGTCTTTCGCGGAATTTGTCGAGGAAACTGAGCTGCATCTCCAAACCGCCACGCTCAAGTTGCGCCTGGAGGATTTCGCGATCGATCCAGCCCAGGAGTTTTCCAAGATCGCTAAAGTCATGTCGGCCGATCGTCGACTTGAGCCGCTTACGTGTAACCACTCCCAAGAGCAAGCCGTATGGCTATTTGGCTGTTCAGGAAAAGGTCCCGCGATTCAGAGACTTTATCGCTGGGCTGGATGCGGAGACAAAAAGACGGATTGAGAAAATCGGCTATGTAGCCTGACGAACCCGCGCGGTGTCTTACTTACCCACCAGATGCTCCGCATCCACGTTGAACTCGTTGCAGACGTATTCGTGAATCTCCCAGTCGGTTAAAAGGTCGTAGGCGCGGTTGAATATGTGCGGCTTGGTGAACGCCTTGGGATCGTCCAGAGTGATATCGACGCTCAGGTGTCCTAAATCCGGGCGCTGGAAGCGCTCGGTAACATGCAGTTGATCGCTGTGCGGTAATCCTTGTCCGTTCAACCAGGTCTTATCGTTGAGACCGATGGTATCCACCACCAGCGCGTCGCCGTCCCACTTAGCCACCGAGTCACCCATCCACAGCGGGACCAGATCCTTTGGATGGCCTCGACCGTCCAAAAAAAACTGGCGGTAGCTATGCACATTCCCTTCGTCGAGCATCACCACCAGCTCCGGAGTTTGAACCAGTTTCATTGGAAAGGGAGAAATTCTCGGCACCCCGGCGGGCAGGCATCGTCCCTCCGGATCATCCTTGCTCAAGTTCGCGCGGCGTTCCTTGTACAGGGCGTCCGCCCATGGTTGTAAGGAAGGCTGTCCTCCCATGAGCATGAAGTTGGTGGGGTTCCAAACACCGGAAAAGTCGGGCTTACCGTCCGGCATCTTCGGGGTTGGTCCTTGAGGAGCCTGTGCCTTGTGCTGCAGTAGCAGGTCCGCACCGACGGCCGGGCTTCTGGGTCTGGTCCTGAGCATGCGCGGCGAAACAGCTTAGCGCTACTGCCAAAACAAACTTTATGGATTGCGTTTTCACGATCGCACTACTTGGCCGGATCCGCGGTGTCCGCCGACGATCCCGCGAATACCTTGCGGCCATCGGCCAGCGTGATCAGTTTTGAATTGGCGTGGATCGAACCATCCGCGAGCGGCTTGCCGTCTTTTGCCAGGTAGCCATCCACCGTCACCTCATCCCCGGCTTTCAGCGAATTCCGCGTCCATCCGCCGCGCATGAGCGCGTTCGGACTGAGCGATTCGAAAGCGTACGTGGTGACCTTTCCACTTTCGTCCTTCACGTCTACCCAAACATAGGCATGGGGATTCACCCAGGCCACCTTTTGAACGATGCCATGGACCGTGACGATCTTCCTGGAGTCGTACTCGGCCGCAAAGGAATGGTGCGCCAGCAGAGGAAGGGAAGAGCACAGCGAGCCAAACACAAGCACTCCAAAAACAGCCGGCAATGCCGCGCCGAATCTCATCGAGGACACCTCCAACAATACTCCATCGCGTCTTTTCGACTCGCTAGGGTATCCTATCGCGCCCAGATATGCCAGTCAAACGGCTTGACATGGCAGTCAAACGGCCTGGCTGTTGACGCGCCCGTTTCGACGCCGCGTTATCATTCTCACGAAAGTGAACGACAGGCCTCTGATTCCACTTCCGATCGTGCTGGGACCCACCGGCTCCGGAAAAAGCGAGTTAGCTCTACGCATCGCGTCGGCGGTGGGCGGCGAGATTGTCAATTGCGATTCGCTGCAGGTTTATCGCGGTTTTGACATTGGGACGGCTAAGGTCCCAGTGGCCGAGCGGCAAGGCATTCCGCATCACTTGATCGATGTGCTCGAGCCCGCTCAGCTTTTCACTGCCGGCGATTACGCGCGACTGGCCGAGGCGGTGCTGCGCGAGATTGCGGGACGCGGACGTGTTCCTGTGCTGGCCGGGGGCACCGGCTTTTATCTGCGCGCGTTGCTGGATGGATTATTTCCCGGACCCTCGCGCGACGAAACGCTTCGCGCACGGCTGGAGCGCCGCGAGGAGCGCCGCCCGGGAAGCTTGCATCGCATATTGAAACGCCTGGATGCAGCAGCCGCGGCGCGTATTCATCCGAACGATAAGAACAAGACCATGCGCGCGCTGGAGGTCCGGTTGATCGAGGGCCGTCCTCTGTCTTCGTTGTTCGAACGCGGACGCGCTCCACTCACCGGCTTTCGTCCCGTGAAGCTCGGACTGGATCCTCCACGTGAACTTCTTTACGAGCGTTTGAATGCTCGCGCCGGCGCTATCTTCGAGCGCGGCCTGGTGGACGAAGTACGCCATCTGCTCGCGGCCGGTGTTGCGCGCGGAGCGAAGCCGTTCGAGTCGCTGGGTTACAAACAGGCCTTGCAGGTAGTGGAAGGAAGCCTCACGCAAGAGCAGGCGCTGGAATCCACGCAAGTCGAAACCCGCCGCTACGCTAAGCGCCAGATAACCTGGTTTCGAAAAGAACATGGCGTGCATTGGCTGGCGGGTTTTGGCGGCGATCCTGGGATGCAGGCAGAAGCGCTTGCCATCGTTCAACGCGACGGCGGGAATATTACGCTTGGAAACCCAAATTGAAATCCCTTAGTCACTAAAATATTTTTTCCACATTTTTCGGAACGTATGCGCAGCCGCCGCGTATTACTACGTGAAGTTAGACAAATTCAGTTGAGGAGTTACAATTATGGTTAAGAATGTTCTACTCGGATTTGCCACCGTCGCTCTCGCGGTGGCCAGCGCGGCCTCCAGCTACTCAGTGACGTTCTACCAACCCGTCACAATCAACGGCACCGCGCTCAAGGCGGGTGACTACAAGCTGGAACTGAAGGATAACGTTATGGCGGTCATCAAGCAGGGCAAGACAATGACCGAAGCCCCGGTGAAAGTGGAGACTGAGAGCGAGAAGTTTTCGCGCAGTTCGGTGCGCATCAACGGCGGCCAGGTGGAAGAGATCCGGCTGGGCGGAACCAGCAAGCGGCTGGTGTTCGAAAAGTCGGGCAACGCCACCAATTAAGGCTGTTACCGAGGCTCGCTTTTTTCTCCACGAAACGCCAGTCACGCGTCGGAAAACCCGGGGCGCGGTAAAATAGGCAAGTGCGGAGAATTTTGTGGGCCTCGGTTTGTCTCTGTCTCATCCTTCCATCGGCCCAGGCCGTTACTTATCTGGTTTTGCCGTTTTTCAACCTCTCGAAAGATCCCAATCTGGACTGGATGGGCGAGAGCCTGGCTGAATCGGTGCGCGAGGGGCTTTCCTCGGAAGGGTTAATGGCGCTGGATCGCGACGACCGCATCGAAGCCTACAGCCGTCTCTCGCTGCGTCCCTATTCGCAGCTCACCAAGGCATCGGTGGTGAAGATCGGCGAAGAGCTGGACGCCGAGCAAGTGATCTTCGGGCAGTACGACGTCAAGGCCGCGCCCGGTTCCGCCAATGCCGCCGCAAAGAACGGGGCTACACTCCTCATCACGGCCCGCGTCCTGGATCTGAAGCGCGTGAAGGAAGGCCCGGAATTTCGCGAGCTGGGGGCGCTCGAAGATCTCGCCGCGCTGCAGGAACACCTGGCGTGGCAGACTCTGCGATTTCTTAAGCCGGCAGGAGCGCCGTCCGAGGCCGAGTTCCGCGAGCGGCATCCGGTGGTGCGCGTGGACGCCGTGGAAAACTACACGCGCGGTCTGCTGGCGTCCTCGGCCGATGAGAAACATCGCTTCTTCACGCAAGCCGCACGATTGGACAGCCACTATTCACTGCCGGACTTCCAGCTGGGCCGCTTGCTGTGGAGCAAGAAAGAATACAAATCGGCCGCGGAATGGTTCCAAAAAGTGGCCCCTGGCGACGTCCACTATCGCGAAGCGAGTTTCTTTCTAGGCCTGTGCCGCTACCAAAGCGGCGACTTTGCGGGCGCCGTGGCAGCTTTCGAAGAGGTGGCGCGGGTTGTTCCGCTGAGCGAGGTATACAACAATCTGGCGGCGGCCGAGTCCCGCGCCAATCGGCTTCCGTCATCCTTGGACGACTTTCGTAAGGCTTTGGAAGGCGACCGCAGCGATCCGGTGTACCAGTTCAATCTGGGCTACGCGCTGTGGCGCGCTGGTAGCTTTGACCGAGGCCGCCCAACGCTTTCAAGCGGCGCTCGATCACGATCCCGCCGATGCGGAAGCAGCACTTCTGCTGGCGCGCTGCCAAAAACAGAGCGGCCCGCGACCCGGCGATTCGCAAACCGAGGGTTTGGAACGCTTGAAGACCAACTATGAAGAGAGCGCTTACTGGCAGTTGAAAGCCGTGCTGCAGCCAGACAAGCCTTAGTACCGCAGACTAAATTCGGGAATGGGTATAATCCATAAAGCTCATGCTGGAAGCGTTCGGTCTATCCGACCCAGGCTGTGTCCGCCAAAATAACGAAGACTTCTACCTGATCTCTGCTACCGGCGCCTACATCGTGGCGGACGGGATGGGGGGTGCGCAGGCAGGCGAGCACGCCTCCAAACTGGCCGTGGAGACCGTGGCGAGGTTCCTTCAAAACGCCGGCGAGCCGGGACCCGAAACTCTCGTTCAGGGGTTTCGCGAGGCCAATCTCCGGGTGATGCAGGCGGCCGCGAGCAATCCGGAACTGGAGGGCATGGGCACCACCATGGTGGCGGCGCTGGAGTCCGGATCGGACTTGTTGATCGCCAGTGTCGGCGACAGCCGTGTATACCACTACGACGGTAGCGAGCTCACCGGCATCACCGACGATCAGACCTGGGTGAACGAGGTGGGCCGGCGGCTGGGGATCGACGAGGCCAGCCTGAAGACGCACCCCATGCGGCACGTGCTGACCATGGCGATCGGCGTCAGCCCGGAGCTGCGAGTGCATTCTTACACGCTCCACCCACATCCAGGCGAGTTGATCCTGCTTTCCAGCGACGGTCTGCACGGCGTTATTGAAGCGGGAGTTATAGCCGATAAATTGTCGGGCAACGGATCGCTCCAAGCCAAGTGCGAACGCCTGATTGAAGCAGCCAAACAAGCGGGCGGTCCAGACAACATCACCGTGGTGCTATTGAGGGCTCGGTAACGTGCGGGCCCGGTAACCTCAGCGCATTTACCGTCTTTTACACCGATTCGGGTAACGGTGACGCGTGGAAATGCGATCCTGTATTAGTGGTCCGGACAGCCTTTCGCGTGTCTCTTGGGGTGGTGGCTCTGTGTCTATTACTGCGCGCGCAAACCACAGTCACCGAGACAGGAACCGTGAAGTTCGGCGGGCAGCCGCTGCCGGGCGCCACCGTGATCGCTACTCAAGGTACTCACCGCGCGGTCACCACCACGGACGAATCCGGCAACTACGAATTGCCCGATCTCGCGCCGGGAACCTACACGCTGGAAGTGCAGATGTTCGGGTTCCAGACGGCCCACAAGGAAGTGCAGGTTGCCGCTGGATCGACCGCAGCCAGCTCGCCCAATGTGGAATGGAGTCTCGATCTGCAGCCTCGATCGCGAGAGGTTGCGGAACGTCCGCGGGGGCCACAAGCCGGGCAACAGGGCGGCTTCCGCGCCACCGCGGAAAATGAGGTCGACCAAATTGCGGCCGCCCCGCCACCGGACATCGCCTCCCAGAATCCAGGCAACGCCAACGAAGCCTTCCTGGTGAATGGAACGTTGAGCACGGGCTTGCAAAACGGCCAGGATGATTTCGGATTGCGTGGACCGGCGCTTGGTATGCAGGGTCCTCCGGGCGGCGGTTTAGGGGGACTGGGCGTCCAAGCTCAGCCAGGCGGCGTTCCAGGCGCTCCGGGAGGGCCAGGCGGCGCAGGCGCAGGCGGTGGTCCTGGTGGAGGTGGTCCTGGCGGAGGTGGAGCGGGGTTTGGCGGCCCCGGGGGCGGTGGCGGCGGAGGCTTCGGCGGCGGACGCGGTGGTGGTTTCGGCGGCCCGGGAGGACGTAACCGTCCGGGAGGCAATGGCAACGGCCGTCTAATCGGCAATCGCAGAAACCGCGGGCGTCAAGGCGTCCACGGGAATTTGTCCATCCAGTGGCAAGGCTCCGCCACGGACGCCAAGCAGTTTTCTTTGAGCGGGCAGCCGGAGCCACAGCCGACCTTCAACAACTACCGCTGGAGCGGCGTGGTGGGCGGACCACTGCGCATTCCGCATTTGCTGAAAGGCGATTCGACGTTCTTCACCCTGAGCTATTACGCCACGCGCGGCCAGAGCGTCTCTTACAACGTGGGCTCGGTTCCCACGGCCACGGAACGCCTCGGAAATTTTTCGGGCACCGTCGTCAATGGCGTGGTTCCCACCATTTATAATCCTTCCACCGGCGCGCCGTTTCAGGGCAACGTCATCCCCAGCAGCCTCTTCAATTCAGCCGCTGTGGGATTGCTCCAGTACGTCCCGCTGCCGAATCTTCCGGGCATAGTAAACAATTACGAATTCGTCGCGGCTGTTCCGGCCGACACCGACAATGTCAGCGTTCGTTTGAATCAGAACTTCGGCAAGAACGACCGGCTGGCGTTGACGGAGGGGTTCCAGCGGCGCAAGAGCGAGACCGCTCAACTCTTCGGATTCCTGGATCCAGGCAGCGGTTTTGGCGACAACACGAACCTGAGCTGGGTTCACAACATCGGCTCCAACGCCCTCAACACCGCGCAAATCACCTTCAATCGTAATCGCACCACGCAAAACTCTTTTTTTTCGTACGGGACTGACGTGGCCTCGGAACTCGGCATCCAGGGAACCTCGCAGGAGCCGATCAACTATGGACCGCCGACGGTCAGCTTCACCAATTTTGCCAGCCTCAACGACGCCCTTCCCGCGCATTCGGCAGTGCAATACGTGACCGAGAGCGAAGCCTATAGCTGGGTGAAGCACAACCACACCATGGCCTTCGGAGGGGATTTCAAGCGGCAGGACCGCAACACCATTACCGATCAAAACGCGCGCGGTACGTTCACTTTCGACGGTATTGTCACCAGTGCGTTCAATTCCGACGGGCAGCCGCTTCCCAACACCGGATTGGATTTCGCGGACTTTCTGCTGGGGCGGCCGGCGGCCAGCTCGGTTCAGTTCGGAGGGTCTGCCGAGTACTTCCGACAGAATGCCTACGACTTTTACGCGAACGACGATTGGCGCGTGAATCCGAGTCTGACGTTGATGTATGGCCTGCGCTACGAATATTACTCGCCGCTGGCGGAGAAATACGGGCACCTTGTGAATCTCGATATCGCGTCGAATTTCACGGCGGTGGCTCCGGTTGAGGCCGGACAGTCCGGGCCCTACTCGGGCGCATTTCCAAACAGCTTGATTGAGCCGGACCGGCACGACTGGGCGCCGCGCGGTGGATTGGCCTGGAAGCCAAGCTCGAAGCATTCGACGGTCGTGCGCCTCGGCTACGGCATTTACTACAATCCGACAGCGCTCAATCAGCTTGCCACGGAACTTTCCGAACAACCGCCATTCGCCGTAACACAGAGATTGACTACCAGCACCACCAACGTGCTGACCCTCCAAAACGGGCTTGCCACCGCTCCTACCAACGCCACCGTGTTGAACACATATGCGGTCCAGAAGAATTACCAGGTCGGCTACGCGCAAAGCTGGAGCGTCAGTGTGCAGCAAAATCTGAGCCGCTCGTTTTTCTTTGAGTTGAGCTATCTGGGAACCAAGGGCACCGACCTGGATACCGAGACCGTGCCGAATCGTGCTGCGCCCGGCTCGTCGCCGCTGACGTCGCAGCAGATCCTGCCCATCGCCAACGCGCAACAGTTTATCTACGACAGCTCGTGGGGCAATTCGATTTATCACGCGGGACAAGTCCGGTTGATGCGGCGTTTCGCGCGCAACATGTCTTTCAACATCCTTTACACTTATTCGAAGTCCATTGACGATAGTTCCACGTTTGGCGGAGTCGGCAATGTCGTGGCGCAGAACGCGTTCGACTTGAGCGCCGAGCGGGGGCTTTCGAGCTTTAACCGGCCGAACGTTCTGAACCTGAATTATGTGCTCAGTACTCCGGTGCAAGCCAGCTGGTGGAAACGCAATTGGACGCTGAGCGGATCTGGGCTATTTGAAAACGGAACGCCGTTCACGGCGCGGATTCTGGGCAATCAGTCCAACGTCGCGGGCACCGGAGTGGTGGGCAGTGGGCGGGCCCAGGCTACCGGTCTGCCGGTGGAGGACGGAAGTGGCTACTTCAATCCGGCGGCTTTCACCGCGCCGCCACCGGGCGAACTTGGCGACGCCGGCCGTAACACCATTCCGGGACCGTGGTCGTGGTCGCTCAACGCGGCTTTCGGGCGCTACTTCACGATTGGTGGCGAGGGCAGCCGCAAACGCATCGAGCTTCGCCTGGAGACAACCAATACCCTGAATCACGTGAACATCACCAACGTGAACACGGTGGTCGGTTCCACCCAGTACGGTCTGCCCGTTACGGCCGGAGCGATGCGAACCGCCGACATAAACATCAGGTTCCGTTTTTAAAGGATGGCTACTATGAGGATGACCGGAATGTCTACTTGCGCCGTTCGAATCGTCCTGTCAGCGCTGGTTTGCGCGGCAATGCTGGCGCAGGACCAGGCTCCGGCAAACTTCAAAACCAACACCAACCTGGTCATCATCAACGTTTCCGTAAAAGATAAAAGCGGCAAAGCCATCGAGGATTTAAAGAAGGATCAGTTCACGCTGCTCGAAGACGGCAAGCCTCAGCAGATCGCTGTGTTTGAACTGGAGCGGCTGAACGGAGAGACATTGCCCGCGCTGGAAGCTCCTGCGCCGGCGCTGAAGACTCGCGGACCAGCGGGAACCCAGGTCATTGCAACGCCAGCGAAGGTACCGGCCGAGCCTCCACCTGCTTTGAAACCCGAAGAACTGAAAGACCGGCGGCTGATCGCGATGTTTTTCGATCTTTCGTCCATGCAGCCCGCCGAGCAGATCCGCGCGCGCGACGCGGCCATCAAGTTCATCGACACGCAGATGACTGCGTCCGACACGGTGTCGATCATGACGCTCACCAACGAACTGCGCGTGGTGCAGGATTTCACCAACGATCGCGAGACGCTGGTGACGGTGATCCAAGGGCTGCGCGTAGGCGATTCCAGCGAGCTGGCCGCCCAAGCCGCCACCGGCGCCGATTCCACCGACACCAGCGGCGAGTTCACCGCCGACGATACCGAGTTCAACATTTTCAACACCGATCTCAAGTTGAGCGCGCTCGAAGACGCGACGCGCAAGCTGGCGGCGTATCCGGAAAAGAAAGCGCTGGTTTACTTTTCGAGCGGTGTCGGCAAGACGGGCGTCGATAATCAGTCGCAGCTTCGCGCTACCGTGAACGCCGCCGTTCGCGCGAACGTGGCGTTCTATCCGATCGATGCGCGCGGATTGGTGGCCGTGGCGCCGGCCGGCGACGCTACGCAGGCCTCGCCCAAGAGCACGGGTGTGTTCACGGGCAGCACGTTACGCCAGCAACCGCACCTCGTTTCACGATACGCAGGACACTATCTACACGCTTGCAGCCGACACCGGAGGGAAGGCTCTCCTGGATAGCAATGACCTTACGCTCGGCATCAAGGCAGTGCAGGCCGACTTCAACAGCTATTATGTCCTGGGCTATTACAGCGCGAATCCGGCTGCGGACGGCAAGTATCGTCACGTCAGTGTGAAAATCGCGTCCCTGGCGGAATCGGCGAAGATCGATTACCGCAAAGGCTATTACGCGGCCAAGGTGTGGGGCAAGATGAATGCGAGCGACAAAGAACGGCAGCTCGAAGACGCGCTCACGCTCGACGATCCGTTCACCGAGCTTCCGCTGGCGATGGAAGTGGATTATTTCCAGACCGGGCGCGACAAATACTTCGTCCCGATCACGGTCCGAATCGCGGGGTCCGCGCTGGGGCTATCGCCGAAATCCACCACGGATCTCGATTTCATCGGACAGATTCGCGATCCGCACGGCAAGATGCTGGGCGGCATTCGCGACGAAATCAAGCTGAAGCTCACCGAGGAGAATGCTGCGCAGCTTGCTCAAAGGCACGTGGAGTACGATACGGGCGTCACTCTTCCGCCCGGCGATTACAATCTGCGGTTCCTGGCGCGCGAAAACGAGAACGGAAAAATGGGAACGTTCGAAATGAAGTTCAACGTCCCCGATCTGGGCAAGCAGACGTCTTCGGTGCGAATGAGCTCGGTGGTGTGGAGCAATCAACGCGAGCCGCTGTCGGCCAGCATCGGCAACGCGGGCGTCAACAAAAAGATTCTGAATGAGCATCCGCTGGTGGAGAACGGCCAAAAACTGATCCCCGATATTACCCGAGTGTTCCGCAAGAACCAGAAGCTGTACGTTTATTTCGAGGTCTACGACCCTGGGACAGTGGCGTCGCCCAGCGTGTCGGCGGAGCTGATGATGTTCCGCGGCAAAGCGAAGTCATTCGAGTCCGCGCCAGTGCGTGTCACGAAGCCGAAATCAGGACGGCCCAATACACTGGCGTTCGAGTTCGAGATGCCGCTCGCCAACATCCCGCCCGGGCAATACACCTGCCAGGTAAGCGTGATTGACGAACAGGCACGGAAATTCGGATTCGCCCGCGCGCCCCTTGTTGTTTTGCAGTAAAAGTCTTAAATTCTGAATTCTGGATTCTTGAATTCTGAATTCTTTCTTTACTTGAAATTATACTTAAACGCAAATTGCAATCTTATCTGCTGCCCCTTGAATGCGTTCGGCAGCGGTGGAAAGCGCACCGACGCGCTGACGGCAGCCACCGCTGCTTTATCCAGGGCTTCCGATCCCGAAGGGGTTGCGATCACCAGCTTCGGAACGTCGCCATTGCGATCGATAATAAATTGCAATTCCACTACTCCGCGGTTGCCCATCCGGGCGCTTTCCGGGATGACGGCAAACCAATTCTTCCGAACCAGCGAGAGAATCTGAAGCAGGTAGGGCCGAAAATCCACGCCCATAGGGTCGCTCAATAACTCCGGCAGCTCCGGCCTCATACCAGTCTGGCCAGGCAAGGGCCGTTCCAGGTCGCCCGCTGAGCTGCCCTGGCCGCCCCCGCCGGCCCGCTCGACTTCATGGATCGCATCCTGCACCGTGTCCTTCGGCGGGGTCAGCTTCCGTTCTCCCTTGTTCTCGCTGGCGCCGTTTTGTCCAGGAGTTTCAAAGGCGAGTTTAGGCTTCTCCACGGGCTGGATTTGGGGTGGCGGCGGCGCCTTTGGCGTTCCAGCCATCGCTGGTAAAGCGGGCGGAGCATTCTGCGCGGTGAGCGGCGTATCGATTTTCGGGGGTTCGGAATTGCGCGGCGCGACCGAGGGTTGCTGCGGACCGGGCGGTTGGGGATTGGGCGGTTTGAAAGCTCGGACCGGGGGTGCGGGAGGCAGCCGCTTTGGAGTTGGCGGTCGCGGCTTCAGATCCTCGACGTTCACTTCCTTGGCCACCTTGGCCTTATTGGGTTCGTTTTGCGTGATATCGCGGGGCACAATCAGCGGCGTAGCTTTGCTGAAATCGATATAAATCTCAGTGGCTTGCTTCGGCGCAGGGCCGCTCAAAGTGGAGAGCACGATCAGCAGCGCGAAAATTGCGCAATGCACCACGAGCGAACCGATCCCCGCGCGCCAGTGCCTGCGCGAGTCATCGAACTCGTGCCAGTCCAACACGAAATCGGGACCGGAATCCGCGCCTGAGCTCATAATGGCCGAATGAAAGACGTAGGTCGCACGCCCGCCGTTTCCGGGCAGAGGCTAGCTAAGTGATTGAAGCCGTTCGGTGACTACCCTCGAATGCTCTTCGATTTTATCAAGAATCGCGCGCGCCACCTCTAGCGCGCGCAATCCATCCTCACCCGGGACTAGCGGGCTGCGGCGGGTCGCTACCGCCTCCAGGAACGATTCCACCTCCAGCCGCAGCGGCTCTTCCTTGGTGACTGCCAGCGGCTGAAATCCAATCTGCTGGTTTTCGCCGACCGTGAACGCCACGGCTTCCTGCTTCTGGTAGTCCAGCGAAATGTACTGATGCGGCTGGAAAAGACGCAGCTTTCGCACGCGCTCAGTGGAGACGCGGCTGGCCGTCAAGTTGGCGATGCATCCACCGGGGAACGACAAGCGCACATTCGCGATATCGACTTTCTCGGACAAAATGGTTATCCCCGCGGCGCGAATTTCATCGGGCATCGCGCCGGCCAAGTCCAGCACGATGTCCAGATCGTGGATCATCAGGTCAAGTACCACGTCCACGTCCAGGCTGCGCGGGCTGAAGAGGCTGAGCCGGTGAATTTCGAAGAACAGCGGAATGTTGGTGATTTTCTTGAGGGCGGCAACGGCGGGGTTGAAGCGTTCCAGATGCCCCACTTGCAGGATGCGCTCGTGCTTAGCCGCGGTGTCTACCAGGCGCCGCGCCGACGCTAGATCCGCTGCGATGGGTTTTTCCACCAGTACGTCGATACCGGATTCCAGCAACTCGCAGCCAACTTCGGCGTGCAATGATGTCGGCGTCGCGACCACCGCCGCATCGACGTTACCCTGGAGCTCGCCAAGCGTCGCGAATGTCAGGCAATTGTGCTCCGCGGCGGCCATGGCGGCGCGCTCGGGATCGGCATCTACAACACCCACCAGCGTGGCATTCAGTGATTGGCTCAGCACGCGCAGGTGATGCCGCCCAAACACACCTGCGCCGACGACGGCGACTCGAATCTTGTTCAAAATCTAACTTATCATGGGAACATAGGTGAGCCATGGCGACAACGTATCTGAGCCCGCAGCAATTGAAGGATTTCGCGCAGAGGGTTGAGGAAGTTGCCAAGAAGTTCCCGGGGGAAGTAGTTCGAATCCGGCATTCTTTCAGCCGCGACTGGGATGGGGACCCGTCAATCTACTTCAAGATTTTGTTCTCCGACGAGGCGCTTAGGCGCCATCCGTTAACCGCACTGACGAATAAAGTAAAAAACGCGCTTATAGAGGATCTGGCACTCTACGACTCGGAGTATTCACTGTACATCCCGTACTTCAACTTCAGAACTGTAAGCGAACAGGAGCAGCTAAAAGATCCACAATGGCAATAGCTAAGGATCTACTAGCGCTTGCTGGCCGCTTGGCCAATCCGGCGCCTGGTGAGCCTGAACAAGCTTCCTTTCGGCGAGCGATGTCGACGGCTTACTATGCGCTTTTCACCTCCTGGTCCAGGAGGCCGTGCAAATCTTGTCTAGTTCCGCTTCGGCCCGATTAGCCCTCGAACGAAGATTTGAACACCGGGTTATGAAGGATGTATCGTTAGCGGTTGCGCAGGGCTCCTGGAAAGGCTGGACAACGCCTAGAATTCCCATACCCGTCGAGCTTCGATCGGTAGCCGCCGCACTGGTGAATTTACAGCGCGTCCGGCACCAGGCGGACTATGATAATGCGGAACTCTGGGGTTCTAGCGACGTGCACGCCGTAGTGGCTGACACGCATGATGCATTCGACAACTGGGGCAAGATCAGGACGCATCCCGCCGCGAACGAATACCTGCTCTCGCTTCTGATCGGCAACAAGCGAGAGTAATCTCGCCGCCTACGGCTCCGGCTCCGAACCAACCATCGCGATGCCGCATTCATTCACTCGTGCGAGCATCGCCTCACGATCCAGCAACAGCGTCCGGCCGGCGTCAACGGCCAACGCGGTCGCACCCGCCTTTTGCATCGCTTCGATGGTCCCCGGCCCCGCCACCGGAACATCGAACAGCAAATGTCCACGGCGCCGTGACACTTTCACCAGCCTCAGCGGTTTGCCGTTGACTAGCGAAGCGGCACGCTCCAGCATCGCATCGGTGCCTTCCATCGCCTCTACAGCCACGCAGGCGCCATCCGAAATCGCGACGCTCTGGCCCACATCCACGCCTGCCAGCGTGTTCGCGATCCGCCGCCCGTAGGCAATGTCCCGCTCCTCTTCCGCCGACGGTTTGCGCTTGCTCAACACGCCCAATTCGGCCAGTAGCGGCTTCAACAGCAGCGTGGAATCCGCCAGGCCAATGCCTTCCTCCGCCAGGATCTTCGCGACGCCACCGATCAGCGCGTCAGTATTCTTCTGCGTCAGCCCGGCCAGCAGCTTCACCAGCTTCCAATCCGGTACGATCGAGGAAAAAATCTTCGCGTGCTTCACCTGGCCGGCCAGCATCACTTCGGTAATGCCTTCTTGCTTGAGGATCTCGATCAAACGCGAGAGCTGGCCGAGCGAAATCCAATAGCAGCGCTCCGCCAGTTGCTCCACTTCGGGGGACGCTTCTTCCTTGATCGCCACCACCACCACTTCATCTCCCGCGCGACGCGCTGTTTCGAGCGCCAGCAGCGGAAAGCGGCCGTTGCCCGCGATCATGCCGTAGCGGCGGCCACTTTTGACACTCATTTGACGAACCCGCGCTCGGACCGTTCCATGAACGCGAGCAGGTCCCGGAGCTCCGCGCAGTCGGGCACTTCCGCGCGAATCCGCTCTACCGCCTGCGTCGTGTTGAGCCCGGACTTGCTCAGCAGCCGAAAGGCTTTGTGCAGGCTCTCGATGGCCTCCTTGGTAAAGCCGCGCCGTTCGAGTCCCACTTTATTCTCGCCAAACACTTTGGATTCCCGAGGACTCACGGTCATCGAGAAAGGCAGCACGTCCTTGGTTACCACACTGTAGCCGCCTACGAATGCGTGCTTTCCGATCCTGCAAAACTGATGGACGCCGCTGAATGCCTCGATTACCGCCCAGTCTTCCACCACCACGTGCCCCGCGAAAGTGACCGCGTTTCCGAGCTGCGTATGGTCTCCCACGCGCACATCGTGCGCCACATGCGCGTAGGCCATCACCAAATTGTCATTGCCGATTTGCGTGACCAGCCCACCGCCTTGCGTACCGCGGTGGATGCTAACAAATTCACGGATTTTGTTCCGGCTTCCGATGCGTGTCTCGGCGCGCTCGCCTTTGTATTTCAAATCCTGCGACGCCACTCCGACTGTGGAATACGGATAGAAGAGGTTGTCTTCACCGATATGCGTGACGCCTTCCACGAACACGTGCGCCATCAACCGCGTGCGAGCCCCGATCTCGACATCGGCGCCGATGATGCAATACGGCCCGATTTCAGCGCCTTGCCCGATTTCAGCGTCAGGAGAGACACGAGCTTGTGGATCGACGAGTGCTGTCGGATGAATCGCCATGCGCGGGCTTAGTGCCCCGGCTCTTCAGCCGTTCCCACGCCTGGCTCGCGATCCTGCAGCACGCACATCAGCTCTGCCTCGGCGACCACCACTCCCGCCACGGTGGCTTGACCATGCATCTTGGCGATGTTGGCCTTGCGCTTGGTGACCTTCATCTCGATGCGAAGCTGATCGCCGGGCAGCACCGGACGGCGGAACTTGGCCTGCTCGATGGACGCCAGCAGCACCAGCTTGTTTTTGCGATCCGGCACTGACTTTAGCACCAGCACGCCCGCCACTTGCGCCATGGCTTCCACTACCAGCACGCCCGGCATCACAGGAAAGTCCGGAAAATGGCCCACGAAGAAGGGTTCATTGACGGTCACGTTCTTGATTCCGACGATGCGCTCCTCTTCCAGCTCGAGGATAGAATCCACCAGCAGCATCGGATAACGGTGCGGCAAAATGTCACGAATCTCCCGGATATCGAGAAGGGGCATGGGAAGTGGTTATTATAACAGGCAGTGCATCCGTTCCTTGCTTTTACGGAAGCGAAGCAGTCCGCCATCGTCGCACTCATCAGCGAGTTGGTAAGGTGCGAGTCTCCGAGCGATCAGCCGCAGGCCGTGAACCGCTTCGTGAACCTGCTTGCCAGCCGCATCGATGGCGCCGCCAGCGTGAAGACTTTGCCGGGCGGCCGCTTTGGACATCACCTCCGCTGCGAATTCAAATTCCCTGGCGCGAAGCCGGACGCCGGCAAAATCCTCGTGCTGGCGCATTCCGATACCGTTTGGCCGCTCGGAACACTCGCGCAAATGCCGGTTCGCGAAGAACGAGGACGTTTATGGGGACCCGGCGTGCTCGACATGAAATCAGGCATCGCCTTTTTTCTTTACGCTGTTCGCACGCTCCGGACGCTGGAGGTCCCGGTGCGCCGTAGCATTTTGTTTCAGGTGAATTCGGATGAGGAAGTCGGCAGCGAGACTTCGCGGCAATTCACCGAAGAGGCTGCGCGGCAAAGCGCGGCAGTGCTTCTGCTGGAACCGGGAACCGGGCTGCAAGGCAAACTCAAGACCGCGCGCAAAGGCGTCGGCGACTACACCGTAACGGTGAAAGGCCGCGCAGCACATGCTGGAATCGATTACGCATCCGGCGCCAGCGCGGTGGTTGAGTTGGCGCGCCAGATTCCGAAAATTGCAGCGTTCACCAGCTTGAAGCAAGGCATCACGGTGAACCCGGGCGTGATTTCCGGCGGCACGCGAACCAACGTGATCGCCGCGGAAGCGCGCGCCGAAGTGGACATCCGCATCGCGCACGCCAAAGACGCGGCCACGCTCGACAAGAAATTCCGCGCGCTACGCCCGTTCGATAAACGCTGCTCGATCCACGTGGACGGTGGACTTAACCGCCCGCCCATGGAGCGAACGCCAGCCATTGGCCAGCTATTCAAGACGGCGCGCGCTTGCGCGAAAGAACTCGGCATCGCACTGCAGGAATCGGCAACAGGCGGTGGCTCGGATGGCAACTTTACCGCCGCGCTCGGCATTCCCACGCTGGACGGATTGGGTGGCGTCGGCGAAGGCGCGCACGCGGCGAACGAGAGCATTCTGCTGGATCGCATCGCGGACCGCACGGCGCTGCTAGCGATGTTGCTGTCGCAGCTTTAAGACCGCTTGCTCACTCGCGCGGTTCAGCCTGGCAGGCTGCGCGGATTACGCGCGCCAGTTCGTCTTCTTCCTTTACGAAGACAGTCCGGAGATCGAGCAGCAAGCGCCCATCTTCGATCCGTGCCACCACTGCCGGATCGCTCAACCGGCAGCGCTGCTCCGCTTCCACCACATCCGCGCAATCGATCGCGATTAGCCAGCTTTGGAGCGGCTGGCCAGGTGTCGACCCTCCGCCGATGACCGAACTTCCTTCGATCACCGCAGCCCGCAGGCCGTCCAATCTCCCGCACAAGCGCTCCGCCCGCCCGCGCAGCTCCTCGCTCGATTGCGAGATCATGCGCAGTGCCGGAATCTGATCCCAGCGTTCCAGCACCAAATAGCGCAGCGTAGTTTCGAGCGCCTGGTAAATCAATTTGTCAAGCCGCAACGCGCGAAACATGGGATTCCGCCGCAGCCGCGCGACCAGCGCCCGATCGCCCGCCAGAATTCCTGCCTGTGGGCCGCCCAGCAATTTGTCCCCGCTGAACGAAACCAGGTTGACTCCGGCACGAACACTGTCCGCCACCAGCGGCTCTTCCACGCCGAATGCGCGCAAGTCCGCCACGCATCCGCTGCCCAAGTCTTCGTAGAGAGGAACACCGCGCTCCTTCGCCAGCCCCACGAGTTCGCCCAACTCCGGTCGCGCCGTAAATCCTTCGATTCGAAAATTGCTCGGATGAACTCGCAGCAGCAGCCGCGTTCGTTCAGTGATCGCCTCGCGGTAGTCGTCGATGTGGGTCCGGTTCGTCGTTCCCACTTCGCGCAACACCGCGCCTGAGCGTTGCATGATCTCCGGAATGCGGAATCCGTCGCCGATTTCAATGAGCTCGCCACGCGACACCACCACTTCGAACCCAGCCGCCAGCTCGTTCAACGCCAGGTAAATCGCGGCCGCGTTGTTGTTCACCGCAATCCCCGGGGCGCCCGTCAGCCGCTCGATCAGCTCCGAGGCGTGCACATCCCGCTTCCCGCGCCGGCCCGCGGCCAGATCATATTCGAGATTGGAGTAACCTAACAGCGGCTCGAACGGCGCCAGTGGCGCGCGGCCCAGATTGGTGTGCAGGATCACGCCGGTGGCATTGATCACACGCCGCAGCGACGGCGTTTCCAGCCTCGCCAGATTGCGCTCCACGCGCGTTTCGATCGAGGCCGAGTTGGCGTGACGTCCTGCGCGTATCTCTTCGCGAGTCTTTTCCAGCACGCGGCGCACTTCTTCGACGATCAACGCCCGAGGAAAACGCCCATCCAAGTGGCCCAGCGCTCCCAGCACCTGATCCACAGCCGGGAGTTCGCGCAGCTGCTCTTGACTCGCCACGCCACGATATTAGCAGCCTTGTGTGCTATCTTCCTGGTTTCATGGACCCCATCACGCTTCTTGTCATTTCGAACCCCAACTATCCGTTCCTGCGCTTTCTGGACGGCCTCCCGCAGCCCGTGACTGTGCATACCGGGAACAATCTCGATTTTCTGAAAGAGCACGCTCCCGATGCCGACGTGATCCTCAACGGTTTCCACGATGGCTCGGCGCTCGGAGCGATCTTGCCGCTCGCACAGCGTGTGAAATGGATCCACGCTTTGTCGGCAGGCGTGGAGAAAGTGCTGTCACCGGAGCTGATCGAAAGTCCAGTCCCGTTGACCAACGGCCGCGGCGTGTTCGGTCCAGCGCTGGCCGAATTTGCTATCGCCGGAATGCTCTTCTTCGCAAAAGATCTGCGCCGGTTGATTCGCCAGCAGGAGGCCGCGCGCTGGGAACAATTCGACGTCGCCTTCCTTCGGGGTCAGACACTCGGCGTGATTGGTTACGGCGGCATCGGCAAGGAAACCGCGCGCCTGGCACATGCGCTCGGCATGAAAGTGTTGGCGCTAAGAAGGCGCACGCCTTCGTCAGAGAACGACCCGCTGCTGGAGCGTTCCTTCCCGCGCGAACAACTGACGGAAATGATAAGCCTCTCCGATTATGTGCTGGCCGCCGCGCCTCTCACACCCGAAACAACAGGCATGATAGGCGCAAATGAGTTCCACTTTATGAAGAGCTCCGCCGTATTCATCAACGTCGGCCGTGGCGCCGTGGTCGTCGAGTCGGCCCTTATTTCAGCGCTCAACCAAGCCATCATCCGCGGCGCGGCCTTGGACGTTTTTGAAACTGAGCCCCTGCCATCTGAGCACCCCTTCTATCGCATGGAAAACGTGCTGCTCTCGCCGCACTGCGCCGACCACACCACGGGCTGGATGGAGCTGGCTGTAAAGCAATTCATCGAAAATTTCGAGCGTTTCCGGAATGGGCAGCCGCTGGAATTTATCGTGGACAAACAGGCGGGTTACTAGACCGACGGCATGTCCGAAATCCTGCTTTCTGACATCCAAGCCGCCGCCGAGCGCACGTGCCATATCGTACGCCGCACTCCCGTCTTCACTTCGCGCACCTTCGACGCGCTCGCGGGAGCCGCGGTCTTCTATAAATGCGAAAACTTCCAACGCGGCGGCGCCTTCAAGATCCGTGGCGCGGCCAACTTCATCCTGTCGATTCCGGAAGACGCATTGCCTCGCGGCGTGGTCACGTATTCGTCCGGCAATCACGGACAAGCAGTCGCCATCGCGGCCGAATCGCGCGGGATTCCAGCTGTCATTGTGATGCCCGCCGACGCGCCCGCTTTGAAACTCGCGGCGACCCGCTCCCATGGAGCCAAGATCGTCACTTACGACCGTGCAACCGAAGATCGCGAAGCTATCGCCCAGCGGATCGCCCAGGAGACCGGCGCGACCATTGTTCCTCCCTACGATCACGCCTGGACCATCGCCGGCCAGGGCACCGTTGCTCTGGAACTGCTGGACGAAGTTCCCGATCTCGACGCGCTGATGATCCCGATCGGCGGGGGCGGCTTGATCTCCGGCAGCTCCATCGCCGCGCATGCCATTCGCGCCGGAATTCGCGTTTTCGGCGTCGAGCCGGAACAGGGCAACGACACGCTGCTCTCGCTAAGGGCGGGTTCGCGCGTCGAAATTCCGCTGCCTGAAACTATTGCCGATGGTCTGCGCGCAAGCAAGCCTGGGGCGCTCACTTTTCCCATCGTTCAGAAGCACGTCGAGGATATTGTGCTGGTGAGTGATTCTGAAATCCGAGCCGCTATGACATTTCTGCTCAGCCGGATGAAGATCCTGGTGGAGCCGAGCGGCGCTGCTTCCGCCGCGGCGGTGATGCATCACAAGCTTCCGCCCGATATCCGGCGGATCGGCGTGATCCTCTCGGGGGGCAACGTCGATCTCGAATCCGTTACTGAACCGCGCGCGTGAGCAAGCGGCTCTTTAATCGCCCGTTTCTTCCAGGAAGCAACTCTCGAACGCCCGGTCGACCAAATCGTCAGTCAGCTCGAACGGCATTTTCTCGAAGTTAATCAGGTCGATGGCGTGCGACAGCACGTCCCTCGGATGGCAGCGGCGGAACGCCTTCCCGCCCTTCCGATAGTGCTTGTCAATGAACCGCGCGATCAAGCCGTCTTGATACAGAAGGTTTTTCGATTCGCAGAATCGTTTGAAGATGGTCGTGAACTCGCTCTCGTCCGGGCTGCGCAACAGCATTTTGTACTGAATGCGGCGCAGGAAAGCTTCATCGCCCAATTGTTCCGGATTCTGATTAGTTGAAAAAATCAAGAAGGCTTCGAAGGGCACCGTGATCTTGCCGCCGCTCATGAACTTCAGATAATCCACGCGCCGTTCCATGGGAACAATCCAGCGGTTCAGTATCTCGGCGGGAGTGCACTGCTGCCGGCCGAAGTCGTCGATGAGATAAATCCCGTTATTGGCCTTCAACTGGTAGGGCGCGTCGTAAACCTTTGACGTCGCGTTGTAGCTGAGATCCAGCATCTCGAGCACCAGTTCGCCTCCGGTCACGATGAAGGGACGCCGGCACTTGATCCAGCGCTTGTCATACCGCGGCCCGGACGCAAAGACCGAGACCTCCTCGGTTTCCTGCACCGGCTGATGGTAGAGCGGATCGAAAACTTGAACGATGGTGCCTTGGCAGTCCAATGCATGCGGAACGTATACGCATGAGTCGTCGATGTTCATCAGCGCTTCGGCCAGAAAAGTCTTTCCATTGCCCGGCTGGCCATAGATCAGGAACGAATTCCCGGAGCTCACTGCGGGACCGATCTGAGCCAGAATGCGCGGCGTCATCACCATCTTGCTGTAAGCTTGGCGCAAGGCTTCGGGCGTGAGCCAGCCGTCCGCGCGCCGCTGTTTCCTCACAACATCCTTATATTGATCCAGCGGAACGGGCGCCAGCCCCATGTACTGGTTGCTCTCCAGACATTCGCGCGCCTGATTCCGGCCCGTGTCCGTCAGCGCGAACGACACGGTGCTGTTGCCCATGCCGAGCGATTTCTTGGCTTCGATAAAGCGCTGTTGTTTGAAGAAATCGATGATCCCCTCGATCAGACTGAACTTGAGCCCCAGCGCCTCCGATAGTTCGCGGCCCAGCATGTCGCCCTTTGCGTACATCTTCTTCAAGATGAGCTGTTGCAGCAGGGATGGGGGTAGGCCGGTGTCCTCCAGCGTCTCTGGAACCGGCGGCGCAAATGCGGGCTCTTGGACTCCCGATTTTGCGTCCTTGCGGCCGGTCCCGCTCAGCGCCCTGGAAAGAAGTTCCAGGCCGGAAGCATCGCTTTGTTCAGCCTCTTCTAAGCCGGATACAGGTGCTTCGGTGGATACGACAGATACGGGTGGCATGGTGGTGGAGATCCAGTTTGAGGCTTCGACGTGTTGGCCACAATAGGAAGTTGGTCCTTTTTCCCTAAGTGGAATCCCTTGTTGACACCCGCTCTTGGGATCTCCGTTCTCACGTTGCGATCACGCGGCGGCCGGCGATGCGCCAGTGTTCCGACAGAATGAGAGCAATGGCCTCGCTGTAAATGCGGTGCTCCTCCACCAGAATCCGCGCCGCCAGGGTGTCTTCGGTGTCGTCATCCAGCACCGGCACGGCCGCCTGCAAGACGATTGGGCCCGCATCCAACTGCTCGTCGACAAAATGCACGGTGCAGCCACTGATTTTCGCGCCGTGTTCCAGCGCCTGCTTCTGCGCGTCTATTCCTGGAAAGGAGGGCAACAGCGACGGATGAACGTTCAGCGCCCGCAAGGGAAAAGCCCGGCAAAACTCGGCCGTCAGCAGCCGCATGAACCCGGCCAGACAAACCAGATCTACGCCGTGTTGTTGGAGTTCGGCCACCAGGCGCCCGTCATACTCGGCGCGCGCCACACCTTTGGAAGGCAACACCACCGCCGGCAATCCCCGTGAGCGCGCAACCTCGATGCCTCTTGCTTCCGGCTGGTTTGAAATTACTATTGCGATATCGGCGGCCAAGCGCCCTTGCTTAACGTTGTCCGCGATCGCTTCAAAATTTGAGCCGCGCCCCGAAAGCAGGATGCCCAGCCGCCTCAACGATCACCAACCTCGCCACCACCGCCCGAGTAAACCACGCGTGGTCCACGCGACTCCACCACATCACCCATCTGGAAGCACGCTTCGCCCATGCTGCTCAAGATCGCCCGAGCCTTGCCGAGATTCCGTTTGGCCAGCACCAGAATCATGCCGACGCCCAGGTTGAAGGTTCGCCGGTAGTCGGCCAGGTCGAGTTTGCCGATCGCGCGCAGCTCCTCGAACAACGGCGGAACCGTCCAGCTCGAAACATCCACGCGCGCCGCCAGGCCGACGGCAGAATGCGAGGCGTGTTGTCCGTGATCCCCCCGCCGGTAATGTGAGCCGCGCCCTTCAGCAAGCGCGCGTCGATCAACGCGCGGATCGGCTTCAAGTAACTGCGATGCACCTTCAGGAGCTCGTCCGCCAGCGCCTTCGTGAGCGGCCTGCCGCGCGGTCTCAAACAGCAGTTTGCGCGCCAGTGAGTAGCCATTGGTGTGCAGCCCGTTGGATGGCAAACCCAGCAGCACGTCTCCGGGCCGGATCCCGGCGCCGGTGAGCATTCGCCTGCGCTCCACGCCGCCGACAATAAATCCCGCCAGATCGTATTCACCCTTTTGGTACAGGCCCGGCATTTCGGCCGTTTCGCCGCCGATCAGCGCGCATCCATTATTACGGCAGCCTCGCGCCACACCCTCGATTAACTGCCCGGCGACATTTGCGTCCAGCTTACCCACTGCGAAATAGTCGAGAAAAAATAACGGAACCGCGCCCTTGCACGGCGATATCGTTGACGCAGTGATTGACCAGGTCCTCGCCAATCGTGTTGTGCCGCCCGGTGAGAAACGCGATCTTAACCTTGGTCCCTACGCCGTCGGCGGAACTCACCAGCACCGGATGCTTCCAGCCCGACAGCAAATAGCCGCCGCCGAAGCTTCCGATGTCCGTCAGTACGCCGCGCGTGAAAGTGCCGCGCGCATGTTTGCGAATGAGCGTTACGGCGCGGTCGGCTTCATCAATGCTGACTCCCGCGTCCTGGTAAGTGATTGGTTTTTGCAACGCCATCGCCGCGAATCACCCGGATACACCCCTGGTCGAATCATCCCTGGGTCGAATCATTATGATACGCGATGACGCGTTGGCTAAGAGGGAATTACTCGATGAACCCGCGCCAGGTTTTGCCGCGCCCGTCGCGCAGAACCAGGCCGAAGCTGTCGGAAACGCCGGTGATCGTGCGGCCGTTGGCGTCACGAAAAGTGTAGCGTACCGACTCCTCGCTGACCTTCTCCGCGGTGCCGCGCCAAATGTTGCCAAACTCGTCACGCAATCGAAGGTGATCGCCGTGGCCGAAACCGTAAAGACGAGTGTTGGCGCCCTCTTCTTCAAAGTTGAAGAAGCCCCCTGGCATCTTGCTGTGGGTGCGCCGGCGCTTAAAGATGCCGCGATGAATCATTAACTCCATTATCCGGACTGTTGTTCCAATTAAAGATCGGGTAATCGCCTTAGCGTGGCCTGCAGCCGACCTTATGAATGCCATACTGGTCCCTTGAAGACACTACTTATCGCATGAGAATCGTGCTACAGCGCGTCACCCGCGCACACGTCGAAGTCGCCGGCGAAACCGTGGGTTCCATCGGCGCCGGATTAGTAATCCTGCTTGGCGTTACCCACCGCGATACTCGCGAGGACGCCGATTACCTGGCCTCAAAAGTTATCCAACTACGCATTTTTCCCGACGACGCACGCCGCATGAATCGCAGTTTGCTGGAGTCGGGCGGCGCGCTCTTAGTTGTCTCTCAGTTCACTTTGTATGGTGACTGTCGAAAAGGCCGCCGTCCTGGCTTTGACCAAGCTGCTGCTCCGGAGCACGCACGCGAACTGTACGAATATTTCGTGCAGAGTCTAAAGTCGAGTAACGTCAAAGTGGAAACCGGCATCTTTCAGGCGGAGATGGAAGTCCATCTGGTCAACGACGGACCTGTAACCTTCATTCTCGATTCGAGTCCAGTCGGGTATGATTTGAAATAGGAGCACAAAATGCCTCGTTCAGCGGTTACAATTCGGAATCATTCGTTGTTGGCGGCGGCTCTGGAGGGTCTTGAGCTGCAGAAACAGCGCATCGACGAGCAGATCGAGGAAGTGCGTGCACTGTTAGGGAAGTCCCCTGCTCGCCGCGGACGCCCGCTCGACACCGCTGCTGCTTCGGGTGCCAAACGGGGTCGGGGCCCGCTCAGCGCCGCGGCACGCAAGAAAATTGCCGCTGCTCAAAAACGGCGTTGGGCCGCATATCGCAAGGCCAACGGCAGCAAATCCGAATAGCGCCGACCGATGGTTCCATCGATTTGGATTCTGAATTCTGAATTCTTTCTTCTCATCTGCATGAGAGAAGTTTAGCCTCCCCGCCACTAGCCCTATGTCCCATGAGGGGGCATGGTGCTACGAAACACGTTTTTACTCGCTCTGGCTCTAAGCTCGATCTCGGCTCAGACCCCCGATCCCGCCTACCAGCCGCTCGAGCGCGCCTACCAGGCTCTGCGTGAGAAAGGCTACGATCAGGCCATCGCCAGCTTTGGCCAAGCCATCGCTCTCTCGCCGAACCGGCCGCCATCCGTAAAGACCTCGCTTACACACTTCTGAAAATCGGAGAAAACGAAGCCGCCCGCGATCAATTTGGCGAAGCCATGCGGCTGGATCCCGCCGATCAACATGTCGCGCTGGAATACGCGTTCCTGTGCTATGAAACCAAGCAGCAAGCCGAGGCTCGCCGTATCTTCGACCGCATCCGCAAAACCGGCGAAGCGCCCCTGAAAGACACCGCCGAGCAGGCGTTTCAAAATATCGACCGGCCCCTCGCCACCGGAATCGCACGCTGGTCGAAAGCACTCGAGGCCGCCCCTAATAATTTCAGCGCGCACCAGGAACTTGCCGCGCTGGCCGAACAGCGCGATCAGCTCGCCCTGGCTGCTGAACACTACGAGAAAGCCTGGAAGCTTCGGCCCGCCGAGCGCTCCTTGATGCTGGACCTCGGCCGCGTCTGGAAATTGCTCGGCCGCGCCGAGGACGCCGACTTCATTCTCCTCGCAGCGTCGCGCGGCGGCCAACCGCGCGTGGCCGAACGTGCCCGGGAGCTGCTCCCCGATCGCTACCCCTACGTGTACGAGTTTCAGAAGGCCCTCGAGATCGATCCTGATAATTTCGAGCTGCGCCGCGAATACGCTTATCTGCTGCTGGCCATGGGCAAGCAGGATGACGCCGAACGCCAGTTCGAAACTCTTCATCAGGCTGACCCCACCGATCTGCTGAGCTCCGCCCAGCTTGGATTCTTGATCCTGAATCGTAAAGACCCGGCCGGCGCGCAGCCGCTGCTCGATCAAGTCCTCAAAGGCGATGACGAGGAACTGGCCGACCGCGCCCGCGTGGCTCTGAAGCTCCCACAAACCCTGCGCAACCGCCTGGGTTCAGCCGAACAAACTTCTCAGGAAGCCAAGGCGCTCGGCGAAAGAAGCCTGAAAGCCGGGTACCTCAAGGACGCCCTCAAATACCTGACCATCGCCCAGGAAAACGACCCCGTCGATTTCTCCGTGATGCTCAAGCTCGGCTGGGTCTACAACATCCTGCACGATGACCAGGATTCCATGAAATGGTTCAAACTCGCGAGCCAAAGTCCCGATTCCAGCATCTCCGACGAAGCCAAGAAGGCGTACCATAACCTCGCTGCTCAGTTCGCGCTCTTCCGCACCACCGTCTGGATCTATCCGTTCTTTTCCACCCGCTGGCACGACGCCTTCGGCTATGGCCAGGTGAAAACCGAGCTGAGACTCGGCGCCTTCCCATTCGCCCCTATCTCTCCATCCGGCTCGACGGCGATCTTGAAGGGAAACATCGGGCCCACCGCCGGGAGCATCAATCCGCAGTATCTGTCGGAAAGCTCACTCATCTTCGCGGTGGGCGTCGCCACCACTCCCTGGCACGGGATCACCGGATGGTTCGAAGCGGGCGAATCCATGAACTACCTTCCCAGCCGCACCGATGAAGGCAAGATAATTCCGGACTATCGCGGCGGCGTCTCCGGCGCCAAGGGCTATCGGCCATCTGATGAACAGCTCCAAAGGCTTCTACTTTGAAACCAACGACGACATGGTCTTTGTCAGCCGTTTTCAAGACGACCTGCTTCTCTATTCGCAAAACCGCGCGCGGCTATACGCTTCGCTCCCTTGGAAGGCTTCGGCGGATTCCAGTCGCAACTCTATTGGAACGGCAACGTCACCGCCGATAGGCTGCACCAATACTGGGCTAACTATGCCGAAACCGGCCCCGGCTTCCGCTTCCGATTCCGCGATTTGCCGAAGTCCCTGCTGTTCTCGGTAAACTTCCTGCGCGGCGCCTACCTGGTGAATCTGGATAATCCGCGCCGGCCGAATTTCTTCGATTTGCGAATTGGACTCTGGTATGCATTCACGCGTTAAACTTGCGTTCGTTTCTCTCGGACTCGCGGCTGCTCTCTACGCCGCACGCTGCAGCCCGCCGCGCTTCAGCGCGCCACGTTCAACTACTACATTGCCGGCGACGATCCCGGGCCCTGGCCTCAAATCCTTTCCGCCATTGGACTCACGCGCGCCGTCGGCGGCCCCGCGAATCTCTTCGTAGTTCGGCAAGTCGCGCCCGCGTTCCGTTCCGCAGTGGATGCAGCGCGTGGAGCAAGGCGGCGATCTTGGTTCTCGAAGGCCGCAAGCGATCTTGCCGCCGCGCTCGGTTTTAAACCGGCCACCAAGCGCGTGGTGGTGCGCAGCATCGTCGATCAACGCGCGCCCAAGCTCCCCATTGTTTGGGAAACCCCGCTCGAAATCCCGGTCTTCGAACTGCCCAAGGATGCATCCGTGCTGGCTGCCGAACGCTGGGACCACGCGCCCGTGATGGCCACGCTACATCGCGGCTCCGGCGCCGTGCTGTGGATCGCCGCACCGCCCGGCAAGGAAGGGTATGAGCGCTTCCCGTACCTGCTGCAGGCGCTCCACGATCTCGGCGTGAAGCCTCCCTTCCGCAGCCAACGCCTGTGGGCCTTCTTCGACGGCGCCTATCGCTCGCGCGTGGATCTGGATTACTTCGCCCAGCGCTGGCGCAAAGCCGGCATCAGCGCGCTGCACGTGGCCGCCTGGCATTACTATGAAGCGGCGCCCGAGTCCGACGAATATTTGCGCCGCCTCATCGAAGCCTGCCACCGCAATGCGATCCTGGTTTACGCCTGGCTGGAACTTCCGCACGTCAGCGAAAAGTTCTGGGACGAGCATCCGGAGTGGCGCGAGAAAACCGCCATTCTTCAAGATGCCCAGCTGGATTGGCGAAAGCTCATGAATTTGAGCAATCCCGACTGTTCAGCCGCCGTGTCCGCGGGCGTGAAGCAGCTGATCGAACCGCTTCGACTGGGATGGCGTCAACCTCGCGGAGCTCTATTTTGAATCGCTCGAGGGCGCAGCCAATCCCGCCCGCTTCACGCCTATGAACCAGGATGTGCGCGACGAGTTCTACGGCCTCAACGGATTCGATCCCATCGAACTGTTTCAATCGCCCAACCCCGATCCCGCGCGCCTGCGGGCCTTTCTTGACTACCGCGCCGATCTCGCCCGCCGCCAGCAGGAAAAATGGATCGGCGAAATCGAGTCCATCCGCGCCGCCAAGCCCGATCTCGATTTCGTGCTCACCCATGTGGACGACCGCTTCGATACCCGCATGCGCGACCTGATCGGCGCCGACGCCTCGCGGGTGCTGCCGCTGCTCGATCAGCACGATTTCACGTTTCTGATCGAAGATCCCGCCACCATCTGGAACCTGGGCCCGCAGCGCTACCCGCAAATCGCCGCGCGTTACCAGCCGCTCACTCAAGCATACCGACCACCTGGCCATCGATATCAACATCGTCGAGCGCTATCAGGACGTCTATCCCACCAAACAACAGACCGGAACGGAATTGTTCCAGCTGGTCCACGTGGCCGCGCAGGCTTTTCCCCGGGTCGCCTTGTACTTCGAGAATTCCATCCTCAGCGCCGACCTGCCTCTGCTCGCCTCCGCTGCTGCTACCGCCACTTTCAATATGGACAAAGCCGAGCAAACGGCGCGCGCCTTATCGTCGACTCGCGCCAGGGCGTGGGAGTTTCCTGGCAAGGCCCGGCGCTAGTGAACGGCCACCTCTGGCCCGTTCGCAACGACACCACGCTCTGGCTCCCCGCTGGAACCAGCGTCATTGAGCCCGCGCCGCAGGACTCCAGCCTCCGCATCGTCGATTTCAACGGTGACTTGCGCTCCGCCAACGCATCGGCCCAGGCCTTGCAGTTCACTTATCAGAGCAACGCGCGCGCGCTTGCGCTTTTGAACGCCCGCCCGCGCAAGATCGAAATCGACGGCGCGATTGACGGCGACAAACTGGTCGAATCCGGCGCAGGCTTCGTCCTCACGCTGCCGCGCGGCCAGCACATCGTGCAGTTAACGCAGTAGCATTGGTGTCCACTATCGTGGCGACCCACATCCACGCTTCGGTGGTCACTTCCACGGGCGCTCCGTTCAGTAGCGTCGGTTGATACACCCGCTGTTTCACCGACTCGACGGCAGCCTTGGTTAATCCCGGATCGCCATCCTATCACTTCGGCCTCGCGGACACGCCCATCGATCCCGATCAGCAGGCGGAGCCGAACCGTGTTCTGGCCAGACTCGGCGGCCACGTGGGGAGCAACATCGGCCGGACGGAGAACAACCTCGGACGATGTAGCGGTCTGCTCATCCATTACCTGGTACACCTGCGCCAGCTTCGAGACATCCAACTCGCGGGCGCCCCACACCAGCTCAACCGTGCATGGCACGGCGGTCGCGATTCCGTTCTTCGTCGCCGGCGTGAAGCGCCATTGCCCAACCAGCGCCGTCGCTTCAGCGCCCCAAACGGCTTCGGAAGAATTCGGTACTCGAAAGTGTACGGGGACTCCGTGCTCGTCGACGTCGAAGGTGAGCCTGGCAGTCGCCAGCCGATCCATTGCAACTACGACTCTGCCTTCTTCCATCGCTTCCGGGCCAAGGCCCGCGCCAATCGGATATAACGCATTGGTGAAAACTGGCCGCGAGATTCCAGGGGGCGTATCGAATAGCACCCGAATCAAATGCCAGCGCGATTGTTTCGTAGATAGTCGAAATTCAACCTGGATTTGACCCGTCGTGACCGCGGGTTGAAAGTGCCATTGCTTCACCGCCTCGATGGCCTTCTCATCCAGCCCCAGCCCCAGAGGTCGCAGCACTTTAACATCGTGGGCGAAACCGTCCTCGCCGATCGTGCCGCCCAGTAGTACCGTTCCTTCGAGTTCCGCCAGCCCGCGCCTCTTCGGTGTACTCCGGATCCGTCTTTTGAATGGGCTCGCCGATTTGGCAGAGACCGTGGCTCACACAAAGACACAACACGCCCGCGGTGAACAGCGCCCTTATGCAGTCCGGCATGCTCCTCCGGTCAGTTGGACACCGAACGGAACGCCGGAGTTCCTTCTTACTGAGCTCCCCGGTCAAGCTCCGCGGCGGCGGATTGAATCCTCTCTCCGGCATTCTGCAAAACCCCGCCCACCCGCTTGACCTGCTCCTCAGCCAACTTCCACTGTTTCTGCTCGATGCTCTCCCGAACCCCAGGCAGCGTTTTGACGCCGTACCCGGTATAAAGCCCTGGAGCGTAAATCTGGTTCTGGAACCAGCTGCGCCCCGGCAGGCCGTCGCTCAGCGTGAGCGAGCGTTCCACCGCGATCAAGTCGGCATTCAATGCTTGAAGCGATACGCGGGCCGGGATCGAGCCGTCGGCTTCCTTGGCATGCTCGAACGCCTTGTCGTAGCGTGCGCTGGCGGCCTGCAACGCGGCCAGACCATTTTGCAGCGGCGCCAGATCCAGGAATGGCGGTACTGCCTCAGTCGGCGGCGGGACGGTCTTGTGCTTGGGATCGTCACTAGCCGTAAAAGCGCCTTCTTCGATTTCGCGATTCTTCTCCACAATGCCAGCGCGCTGCGTCTGCGCCAGCTTTTGAATTTCCTCCACGTAACGCTGAATGGTGTCAGTGAAGTCGGAGAAATCTAAAGGCAGGATCTCGGCGTCGGCAAGGCGCAGGACCGCCAGACCGATGGTCTCGGCCAGCGCGCGGCCGTAACTGAAATCCGTGTCGGAGAAATGTGTGTACCAATCGAAATCGTCGTAGACCGAATGATAGATCCCGCCCTCGTCTTCCCCGCCGTAACCAAGGTTGAGAGACGCAATTCCCAGATGATCCAAAAACGCCGTGTAATCCGAGCCTGAGCCCAGGGCGCTGATGCGCAAATCCGCACGCTGGCGTAGTTCCTGTCGATCCGGGGCGGCAGTGGAGCCCTCGGCCGGTTCTGGTTGCGACAAGCGCCGCAACTGAAGGCGCTTCCAAACGCTGAGTCCGGTCTCCGGATCCTTCACATCGCGCGCTACGCTATTGATGAACTTCTCCAGAGTGTGAGATCCGGATATGTTCAGGTAGCCTCGTCCGTTTCCGTCCGAATTGATGTACACCGCAGCTTTCTTGCGCAACTCCTCGGCGTGGTCCTCCGCCCATTCGGTGGACCCCAGCAGGCCCTCTTCTTCACCGTCCCAAAGACAATACACAATGGTGCGCTTCGGTTTCCAACCTTGACGCAACAGCGTGCCGAGACCTCGCGCTTCCTCGATCAGTGCAGTGGCGCTCGAAATCGGATCCTCCGCGCCGTTCACCCAGGCATCGTAATGGTTGCCGCGAATGATCCACTCGTCCGGATAAGTAGAACCGGGAATCCGCGCAATCACGTCGTTGATGGTCTTCATGTCCCAGTTGAAACTGACTTTGAGATGCACTTTGGCTGGTCCCGGTCCGATGAAATAAGTGATCGGTAAGGCTCCGCGCCAACGTTCCGGCGCCACCTTACCCGTGATCGCGGCCAGCAACGGCTGTGCGTCTGCGTAGGAGATGGGCAGCGTTGGGATTTTCGTGAGGGTGGTCACCTCGCTGAGCTTCAGCCGCTTGGCATCTTTGGTCGCTCCTATCCCCGGTGTCAACGGATCACCTGGATAAACCGGCATATCCATCACGCTGCCACGCTGCACGCCGTCGGAAGGCCGAAATGGGCCTGCGGGATAAACGCTGCCCTGGTAATATCCGTCCTCGCGCGGATCCGAATAGATGATGCAGCCAACGGCGCCATGCTCGGCCGCTACCTTAGGCTTGATGCCGCGCCAGGTGGCCCCATACCGCGCGATCACGATGGCGCCTTTCACCGAGATACCCAAGCGGTCGAGCTGTTCGTAATCCGCCGGTGCCCCGTAATTCACATACACCAGCGGCGCCGTCACGTCTCCGTCGATGGAATATGCGTTGTAGGACGGAAGCTGCTCGTCGTGTTGCGAGGAAGTCGCGTCGCCCGGAACAGTCGGCTCCTGAAGTTTGGCCGTGAAATGGGTGGGCTCTACCAGCTCCAGCACGCGCTCCTTTGGCGTCGGGAAAAGCACATCATAGGATTCGATCTTCGCGTCCAGACCAAACTCCTTGAATTTCGCGAGGGTCCATTCGGCGTTGTCCTTGTCGTATGGCGAACCGACATGGTGCGGACGCGCACTGAGCCGCTGCATGTACGCGCGTAGATTGGCCGGATCCGGAATGGCGCGGAACTTGGCTTCCCAGTCATGCTCGGCGTGGTCGGATTCCGCTGTGAATCCGCGCAGCGCGGGCGGCTCGGCTGGTATCGCGAGAGTCGCGGAGAGCAAGCAGCAAAGCAGGGAGGCAGGAAGACGCTTCATAGGCGGATTATAGCGCGCGCTAGACATGTACCTGGCGCAAACGCGACGTCTTCGATCCGCTCACGGTAAGGTAAATTCACATGGACCGCGCGGCGTGCGCCTTCAGCAGGTCCTTGGCCTGATAGCGGAGATGATCGAGATCCGGATTTCGAGCGAGGGGCTTTACCGGCATGACGAACTTCCGCGGACCCGACGCGCCCTGCTGCGCAAAACCAAGGTATCACCGCCGCCGACCAGTAGCCGACGAACAATTCTCGAAAATGGACACCCGCGCTACACTCGACGGCTGAACCGGTCAATCGTCTCTGTCACATACCCGGCCATCGAACGGACCCACAGTTGCAATGGTTGGGGGGCAAATGTTCGATTCGCTGAGTGACCTGCGATATTCCGTCCGCGCTTTGTGGCAGAAACCCGCCTTCACCATGGTCGCGGTGCTCACGCTGGCTCTGGGAGTGGGTGCGAACACCGCCATCTTCAGCGTGGTAAAAGCTGTGCTGCTAAACCGGCTACCCTACCGCGACCCGGACCGCCTGGTGGCCCTGGGCGAAGCCGATTCTGGCGAAAAGCGCCCGGAGACCATCGGCTACACCACTGCTTACGATTGGCGCCGTTTAAGCCACTCCTTCCAAAGCATGTCGCTGTACCGCGATTCCGCCGGAGCCATCGTCGAGCGGGGCGAACCCGAGCTCCTTCCAGGCATGCGGGTGAACTACGATTTCTTCGATACGCTGGGCATCCCCATGCAACTCGGCCGGACGTTCCGGCCCGAAGAAGACCGCCCGGATAGCCGTCGCGAAGTGATTCTCAGCGATGGTTTGTGGAAGCGCCTGTTCGGCGGCGATCCGCACATCATCGGCCGGGTGATCCACTTCAGCGAATCGGCCTTTACGGTGGTCGGGGTGCTTCCCGCGAGCTTTCGCAATCTCGAAATCCCAGGCTCCGCCGGAACGCCGGAGATATTCATGCCTCTGGGCTACGATCTTTCGCTGCCCGAAGCCTGCCGCGATTGTCAGCACTTGCACCTGATCGGCCGGATGAAGCCGGGCGTGACGGCGAATCAGACGCAGGCGGAACTGCAAACCATCATGGCTGACCTGGTCCGGCAATACCCGCGTTCCTACCCGCCCGGCGCTACGGTGGCGATCGAGCCCCTGCACAATTACATCGTGGGCCGCGTCAGCACGGCCCTGTGGGTCCTGTTGGGAGCGGTCGGCTGCGTATTGCTGATCGCTTGCGCCAACGTCGCCAACCTGATGCTGGCACGCGCCACGGGGCGCGCAAAAGAGCTGGCGATGCGTGCCGCCCTGGGCGCGGCAAGATCGCGTCTGGTTCGACAGCTTCTCACGGAGAGCCTGGTGCTTGCGCTTGCCGGCGGACTGGTCGGTCTGTTTTTGGCGTGGTGGTGCACGTCAGCGTTGGCAGCGCTGGGACCGAAGGAGATTCCGCGCGTGAATGAAGTGGGCTTGGATACCACCGTCCTGCTCTTCAGTCTTGCGGCCACTCTGCTCACGGGGTTGCTCTTCGGATTGATGCCCGCGATACGCGCATCGCGAGTGGATCTGAATGATGCGCTCAAGGACCTGAGTAAGGCTACCGCCGGACGGGCGCAACATGGTCTACGCAACCTGCTGGTGGTGGCTGAAGTAGCTTTAGCCTTCGTCCTGGTCGTCGGCGCTGGCCTGCTCGGAACAAGCTTCGTCCACCTGTTAAACGTCGATCCCGGCTACGATCCACACCACGTGCTGACGCTCAGCACCCACGTGTATGGCACGCGATATCAGAAGCCGGAAGTTGAGCTTGGTTACTACAACCAGGTTATGCAACGCCTGCGTTCCACGCCCAATATCGAGAGCGTGGCCATGACCAGTGAGCTTCCGCTGGCCGACTTCGACCGCCGAAGCCTTCATATCCGGGACCGCCATCCGCATTCCCTAGCGGAAGTGGCCAGCGCCGATACGTACTCGGTGTCGCCGGATTATTTTCGCGTGATGAAGATTCCGCTGCGGCGTGGCCGCCTGTTTACCGAAGCGGACACTGGCACAGCGCCCAAGGTCGCCATTATCAGCGAAGCCTGCGCGCGCGAACAATTTCCCGGCGGGAATGCTATCGGCAAACAGATTCAGTTGGGTGGCCGTGATGAGCGGCAGCCTTGGGCCACCATCGTAGGCGTGGTCGGCGATGTCCACCAGTACGGTCTCGAACTCAAGCCGAATATAGCCGCCTACATCGTCCAATCGCAGGATCTCTCGTTCGGTTATTCGCTGGTGGCGCGAACCTCAGTGGACCCGCGCCTGATGGAGCGCACCGTGCGCGCGGCGTTCTTAGCGGTGGATCCCACACAGCCGGTTTTCCGGGTCCAACCGATGGAGAGCTATCTGGCTTCTTCTCTGGCGCAGCGCAAGTTCACTCTGGGTCTGATCGCTCTCTTCGGCGCGCTGGCGCTGGCCTTGGCGGGCGTCGGCATTTACGGAGTGATCGCTTACGCGGTGACATTGCGCACCAGGGAGATCGGCATTCGCATGGCATTAGGCGCCGAGCGGCGCGCCGTGTTGACGATGGTGCTGCGCGCGGGCGGGGCGCTGACTGCTGCGGGCTTGGTCTCCGGATTCCTGATATCCCTGGTTTTGAACCGCTTGCTGACCAGCCTGCTTTTCGAAGTGCGTGCCACCGACCTCACCACTCCATTAGTGGTCGCGGTTGCGCTCGCGGCCGTCGCGCTACTCGCCAGCTATTTGCCCGCGCGCCGAGCGGCCAGCGTAGACCCGATGATCGCGCTCCGATATGAGTAGCTCGGCGGGCCGTTAGGCCTCGAAAGTTTCAAACTCCAACTGATCCCCACGCGCGGTTTCCGTGGCTGCCGCCGTGCCGCTCGGCAGTTCCAGCACTGAATGCGCCCACACACACAAGGCCAGCCTCCAACGCGGCATCGCCGCCCGGATTTTCACCACCTTGCGCTTTTTGCTCAGAAACAGAACGTCGATGGGGAACTTCATCCCGGCCGTATGCACTCCCTCGCAAGGCGTGATCCACAGGCCTTCGCCGCGCTCCAGCCGGTCGTGTTTGAGCAGGCCCGTTTTCCGCGTTTTGCTGCTATCGGCGATCTCGGCGCGATCGGCCAGCATCGTTCCACGGGAGTGATTATGTACGCGCAGTCTCCGCATTGTTTTCGTCAAGCTATGCCACAATCAGCGCCGGCGCCGCCAACTCGCGGCCTGGATTTACCCCGCGGCCTGGATTAACCAGGAACGCGGGGAACGCCGGTGGATCCTTTTGGAAGTACACGTTGTAACGCCGCACGAACGCCGCCGGCGGCGTTTGACCGGAACCATCCAGCAGGCTGGGCACAATTCCACTCGCGAAATACATATCGATTTCCCGATGGTCCTTGGTCAGGACCTTGCCGCGTGGTTCGCATGCCAGAAAGTCTTTTACTCGCGAGTAGGTTCGCTCCGATAAGTTGATGCGGTTCGCTTCGCCGCTCGACTCCATCCGCGAGCTGTAGTTCACGGTATCGCCCCAAATGTCGAACGCGAACTTGTTGATGCCCACCACGCCCGCGATCACCGGCCCAGTGTGGATGCCGATGCGCACCTGCCAGTGCGCCGCTCCTCCACGCTTGGCGCGCTCTTCCACCGCGTGCAGCATTTCGAACGCGGCCAATACCGTGTCAACCGGATGCGCCGGATTCCGCGCCGGCAGTCCGCTGAGGCACATATAGCTGTCGCCAATGGTCTTCATCTTCTCCAAACCGTAGCGCGCCACGATTTGATCGAAAGCCGTGAAGTAATCGTGCAGCATTTCCACCAATTCCTCGGCCGCCAGCTTCTCGGTGGACAGCGTGAAGCCCACAAAGTCGGTGAACAGAATGGTGACGTCCTCAAAGTACTTCGGCGATACCATGCCCTTGCTGCGCAGCTCATCGGCGATCTCGCCCGGTAGGATGTTCAGCAGCAGCGATTCGGAAACCTGCTTCTGTTGCTCCACTTGGGCGTGCCGCTGCTCCAATTCGCGATTTGCCATGACCAATTTGTCGGCTGCCTGCCCACGCTCCAGCACCACCGATAGCAGGCTCGCTACCGATCGCAGAACGGTATCCGATATAGCGCCGCCGGACATTGCGAAAGCGCCCATCGCTTCCTCGCCCAGGCGGATCGGAACCATTGCCACGCGTTTCCCAAGCTCGGTGCGAACGGTCCCGCTGGCCGTCACCGCCCGCAACGCTTCGTCGGCGATTGCACCGCTCTCGCCCGCGCGATGAATTGCGCCGCTGGATCGCACGTGGAACGCCGTCCCCGCAACTCCGAAGATTCGAATGGTTTGATTGATCGCCAGGTAGACCGTCGTCTCCAGGTTCTCGCTAGAAAGCATGGCTTGGCCCAGCTCATACAATCGCTCGGTTTCACGCTTCCGCTCCAGCGCCTCGGCCGCCCTTCTCCGGGCCTTCAACGCGGTCTGGCTCACAATGATCGCGGTGATTAGAAACCCGGCTACCGAGACGTACGATTGCGGATCTTCCGCTTTGAAGCTTCCGGCCGGAGGTTGGAAATAATAGAGAAAGCCCATGGCCGCCACCATCGAGGCAGCAATCGTTTCCAGACGGTCCCAACGCACGGCGAAAAACAGAATCGCCAGCAGCAAGGAATAGGTTACGGTGGTGTTCCGCAGCCCGTGGAAATGAAACTCGATGGCCAGGATACCGCACACGATCGCGATTGACGCCGTCACGCGCACCGCCCGCAGCAGGCCCAATTTCAACAGAGGCATCCTATCAGGCTATCGGCGGATCCCCGGGCGCCCCTTAGGGGTTCAATCTTTAAGGACTCAGGCGGCGCGCACGCGCGCAGGCTCGAACATTTGCTCGCTCTCGCGATTCAGCAGCACCCACAGGCCGTAAATTCCCAGGGCCGTGCCAAAGGGAGGAACGCTCACCAGATCGAGAGCCGACAGGATAATCCCCGCGATGCGCGCCCAAGGTCTGAACTGGACCAGACCGATGCCGATGATCAGCCCCGGTAGCGACAATACCAGAAGAAGGATAAACACGAAGCCGCCAACCAGCCCCAGAATTGGAATGGCTGTTGCGCTGTCGGCCGAGTGATCGGAAAAGCCCACGACAGCCGAGATGCCCCCGAAAATCAAGAGCACACAAATCGCTGCAAGGATGCCCAGGGCCCCGAAAACGATATGCAAAATTCCCAAGATCTTCACGTGCTGCGCCATGCGACCCTCCTGGTTAACCCACGAGTGAATCTGCGGAATATCTCGATTCTACACTCTATACGAGGCCTTTAACATGCAAGTTCCGGCCTTATTTGTCGAAGGTCACCTTCGAATCGGCGCCGAACCGATGATACTCGGTGTAGCGGATCCTCAGCCGGATGCGTTGCCCGCCCCCCCGGAAATACAGCGTGTCGTCGGCATAGGTCATAACCGGAAACCAGAAATCGCCCTCCACCTTTTGACGAACTGTCGTGAAATGGGGAAACAGGTTCTCGGTCTTCAGCGTGCGAATCTCGGGCACCGCCTGGCCTTCGCTGCGAATCACCGAGTAGTCCTTCTTCGAGACCCACAGCATGCCGTCGAACAGGCGCTGGCCGTCCAGGATCTGGCGCGGGCGGATTTGCACCACGAAACAATCGATGCCGTCTATGTTCTCCTCGCCGCGAAACTGCGTCTCGTAAAGAAACGCCTGATCCTTGGTGAGCAGAAACGGCTGCATGTCGCGGATGTCGCGAAAATCTTCCGCGGTCATTTGCAGACGGGTCAGCGTGCCGAACGGTTTACCCACCATCTGCTCGGTGCGCTCCTGCTCCGGCGAGAAGATAATGTCGCGAACTTCTCGATAGGTGCCCTCCTCCAAGCCTTGTGCATTGAGCTCGTCGAGCGTCACAGTCTGCCGGTAGGTGTAGTTGCTTTGCGCTTGCGCGGTCTCGGTTTCACGCGCGGCAATCAGGCGCGTGAGGTTCGGCGGGGGATCTTCGGCCGCGGCCGGAACCGCTAACAACCCGGAAAACGAAAGGGCCGATGCTAGGATGAAGCAGATGCGCCAGTATCCTGACGACGCTGTCCCTGGTTTGGATAGCAGCTTGCATCGCAGCCTACGTTTACTCTCACCAACAGCATATATCCTCAAGCGTCGCGCTGGCGGTGGTGCCCGCGTTTCTGGTGGAGCTCGCATTTTACCTGGCGCCGGGATTCCCGGTGGTGCGAAAGCATTTGACGCGTTGGGGTCCCCCCTCTTGCGGGCCTCACTGCTGAGCGTGAGCGCCGTTCTGCCGTATCTGATTGAGTCCTCCCGAACGGGATCGTTTCATCGGACCTATTTCCTCGAATTGGTGGCCGCTATCTTGGTCGCCGTGTTCTGGTACGCCTTGCTCCCGCGGGGCATTATGCCGGATTTGCTCTTTCTCGCAGTCATGGCAGCCGTGTACTTGAGCCAGGCCTTTCGATCGGATCTACGGATACTCGGCGCCGCACGTCGCACTCGGCATCCTGGGACAGCTGATGTGGATCCGCCTGGGATTGATGGCGGTCCTTTCGCTGCGCCGGCTGGAGGACGCGCGTTTGGCTTCGTGCCGTCGCCGAAGATTGGCGCGTCGGCGTGCAGCATTATCTGTATTTCCTGCCGGTGGGCGGCGGCGCTGGGCTACTGGGAGCGAGTTGCCCGATTTCATGTTCCGCACGACTCGTCTGGTGGAAGTTTCGCGGCTGCTGCTGCTCGGAACGTTTGCCGGCATCTTGTGGGTGGTGGCGCTGGCCGAAGAGTTCTTCTTTCGAGCCTTTCTACAGCAAGTGCTGGCGCGGCGTGCTGCGCAGCGAAACCGTCGGACTCCTGGCCGCTTCCGTGCTGTTTGGTCTGGCGCATCTTCCGTTTCGGAGATTTCCGAATTGGCGAGTGGCCATTATCGGGGGCGTGCTGGGCCTATTCTGCGGGCTGGCGCTTATCAAAGCGCGTAGCGTGAGGGCCAGCATGGTGACCCACGCGCTTGGTAGTCACTACCTGGCGGATGTTTTTTCGGCGTGACGGCTCGACCGGTACCAGCCGGATCGCCTTTCGCGGCTTTGGCGACATCGCCGCCCTCGTCGCGTGCGATTTCGGCAAGCAGGCGTTTGGAAAGCACCGAGCGCGGCTTTTCCACCAGCATGTCCTCGGTAGAGGCATAGCGGTCGCGATGCTTGATGAGCAGCCACTGAGGCTTGCTGGACCCGCCGTAGCCGAACTTAGTGCGAACCAGCACCCAGGAGCCGTGCAGTTTCTCGCCCTGGAGAGCGAAAACTTGAGCTCGCCCTTTTCCAAGCTCGCGTCGACGTCGGGATCATCCGGCGTCCACGTACCGCGATCCCACAGCATCACCGTTCCAGCGCCATATTGGCCCTCGGCAATGGTGCCTTCAAATCCGCCGTATTCCACCGGATGGTCCTCCACCTGGGCCGCCAGGCGCTTCACGGAAGGATCCAGTGACGGGCCTTTGGGGATCGCCCACGAAAGCAAAACGCCGCGCCATTCCAATCGAAAGTCGTAGTGCAACTGCGACGCCTGATGCTTCTGGATGACATACAGCAGATGCTCCGCCGATTTAGCCCGAGGCCGCGCGCCCTTCGGCTCGGCGGTGACTTCGAAGTCGCGTTTGTCGTGGTACTCCTCCAGCGGCTTGGCTTTAGGTTTTCGGATCATTGCGGTGCTCCACGTAATCCAGGATGTCGTAGTGTCGAATCACGCGCTCGGGGAAAAAGCTATTCACAGCGTCGAGTTCCAGCTCATAGAACTCGATGGTCGCTTCCAGGCGCGCCATTTCGGACAGCTCTGCGTGTACGTGGGCCAGTTGAACTAACACCAGTTTTCCTCCGGCCCCTGCGTATTGTTGGGCTAGAGCGAATAGGGCTGCGGCGCCGGAACTATCGATGTTCGAAACGTGGGCCAGGTTCAGGACCAATTTCCTGTTCCCGCCATCGAAAAGCGACTGAACGGTTTCCCGAAGCGCGCTGTCGCCGGGCCCGATCACAAGATGTCCCTTGAGATCCAGGACTACGATGCCTTCATTTTCTCGTTGATGGATTTCGAGCTTGTCGTGATCAAACATAACGTTCTTCTACTACAATCCATATGACTCCAAAAGCCGCAGCCAGATTTCATTTATCGCGGGAAAACAGGGGACGGCGTGCCACAGGCGCTCGAGCGGCACTTGCCCCACGATCGCAATGGTAAACGCGTGAATCAGCTCACCGACGTCCTGGCCCACCAGCGTTGCGCCAACGATAACGCGGCGATCCTCGTCGATAATCATTTTGGCCTGCCCCTGATAGCCGTCGGCGACCAATTGCGCGCCGGTGATATGGCTGAGATCGTACTCAACGGTGCGAATGCGTAGTCCCGCCTGCCGAGCCTGCGCCTCGGTGAGCCCGGCCGCGGCGGCTTCGGGATCGGTGAAAACCACTTGGGGAACGGCGACGTGATCGGCGGTTGCCGACCAAGGGGACCACGGTTTGGGTGATTCCTTCAGCTCGCCTTTGGCGCGGGCAGCGATGGCGTCGCCACAGACCCGCGCCTGATACTTGCCCATGTGCGTCAGCAGCGCCCGATGATTGACGTCGCCGGCAGCATATAACCAACCAGCGGTGATGCTTTCGACGCGGCACGTGTCGTCGACCTGGAGCCAATCGCCCGGATTTAATTGAATGCTGTCCAACCCGATTTCGCGCGTGTTAGGGACGCGTCCGGCGGCAACCAGGATTTCATCGGCCTCCATGCTCCCCGAACCGGTCTTTGGATGCTCGAACCAGATCTGTACTGGAGTACCCGGTGCGCGGCGTTGCACGCGCGTAACGGTGGTCTCCGTGTGTACCGAAATGCCGATGGCGCGAAATGCGTCTGTGATCCGATCGCCCACCAATGGTTCCATGCGTTCGAGCAAGCGATCCGCGTGCGCCAGGAGCGTCACTTCTTTTGTCCCCAGTGAGCGCCAGGCCTGGGCCAACTCGCACCCCACTGGACCGCCACCCACCACGGCCAGACGCTGGGGGACGCGGTCGGCGCGCGTGGCTTCGCGATTGGTCCAGGGCGCAGCTTCGGCGAGACCGGGGATGGGCGGAAGCGCGGGAGCGGTGCCAGTGCAGATCACCACGGCGTGACGCGCGGTGAAGCGGGCAACCGAGCCATCGTCCGCGCCCACTTCGACCACGCGTTCACCGGCTATGCGTCCCTGGCCGCGCAGCAGAGTGACGCGGGCGTTCTTGAGCCATTCCACCTGGCTATCGTCATGCCAGTCGCTGGTGAAGCGTGTGCGGCGCGCCAACACCGCGGAGGCATCCACCTGACTTGTGATCGACTGCTTTGCGCCATCCACGCGGCGCGCGGCTTCGAGCGCAGCCGAGCTTCGGAGCATTGCCTTACTCGGAATGCACGCATAGTAGGAACATTCGCCGCCCACCAAACGCGATTCGACGATCGCCGCGCTGAGCCCGCCTTTAACGGCACGCTGCGCGACGTTTTCACCTGTGGGTCCCGCGCCGATGACGATCACGTCGAAAGAGTTTTCGGGCATGCCGCCTCCAGTGCCTATTGTGACGCGCGATTCGGATAATATGGGACACGGTGCGGCCAACGGGGATCTTAACAATCGGAATCTTGTGCGCGATGCCGCTGGCGGCGCAGTGGTTTCAATATCCCACGCCGGGCGTCCCGAGATTAGCTAATGGGAAGCCCAATCTCAACGCGCCCGCGCCTCGCACGGCCGATGGCAAGCCGGACTTGTCGGGAATCTGGCTGGCGGGCAACGCCCTGCCCTGTCCCGCCGACCTGCGCGATGGCGACGATTGCATCGAAAAAATTCCACTCTCGCACGAGGCGGTGGATTTTGCCTCCAGCCTGCCCGGCGGCCTGCCGTATCAGCCGTGGGCCGCGGCGCTGGTGAAGGAACGCATGGCCGGCCATTCGAAAGACGATCCGCACGCGCGGTGTTTGCCGCCGAATTTCCCGCGCGCTTTCGCGTTTCCTCACTTGCAAAAACTCATCCAGACTCCGGGACTGGTCCTAATTCTGGACGAATTCAACGCCAGCTATCGCCAGATCTTCACCGACGGGCGTCCGTTGCCGGACGATCCGCAGCCTTCGTGGAACGGCTATTCGTCCGGAAAGTGGGCGGGCGACACGCTGGTGGTGGAGACCATCGGGTTCCGGGATGATTTGTGGCTGGACATGAAAGGCAATCCGCTGACGAGCGCGGCGAGAGTAACCGAGCGGTTCCGCCGGCCGAATTACGGGAGCTTGGAGATCGAAGTGACGGTGAACGATCCCAAGGCCTACACCAAGCCGTGGACCGTGACATTGAAGCAGGCGATCAAGCTGGATACCGAGTTAGTGGACGAGATTTGCCTGGAGAACGAACAATCGGTCCGTCATATGACGGGAAAGTAGTAGGATCTAATTCGATGAGAGAAACATTCACCTCTGTTTTGATTTTCGGCGTGACTTTCGCGGGAATGAGCGTCAGCGCGAACGCGGCCAAGTGCGATCGGGCCTGCCTGGAAAAGACGGTGGACTCCTACATCGCGGCGATGGTGGCGCACGATCCGTCGCAGGTGGCTTTCGCGAAGGACGTGAAGTTTGTCGAGAACACGGTCCCGATGAAACCCGGCGAAGGGCTGTGGAAGACGGCGTCGGAGGCTCCGAGCGACATTCAAGATTTATGTTCCCGATCCGGTGGCGGAGCAAGTGGGCTTCCTGTGCGTAATGAAGGAGCACGGCAAGGACGGCGACAAGCCCATCCAGTTGGGCCTGCGCCTCAAGCTTGAAAACGGCAAGATCACAGAAGCAGAGCATTTGATCGCGCGCAATCTCATGGAAAACAGCCTCAAGAATTTGCAAACGCCACGGCCGGGGCTGCTCACGACGGTGCCGCCCGCCGAGCGTACGCCTCGCGACCAGATGCTGAAGATCGGCGAGTCCTATTACACCGCGCTGGTCACCGCCGATAGCAACGATGCGCCCTTTGCCAGCGATTGCGTGCGGCGCGAAAACGGAATGCAGACTACCGGCAATCCGCCTTCTAAGACGCCCGGGATGGGAACCACGGGCGCCATGGGCTGCGAGGCGCAGCTCAAGACCCACACCTTCGACTACATCACCAGAATCGAGCCCCGCCGCGTATGGATTGCCGACCCGGAGACAGGGCTAACCTTCGGGCTTTCGCAATTTCGCCAGCCGATGGAGCAAAAGTTCGTGAAGATCGTGGGTGTGCCGGGCCTGGAAAAGATCGATTTGAACATCGCTCCGTTCGATCTGCCGGCCGCGCACATTTTCAAGATCTATGGCGGCAAGATTCACGAGATCGAAGCGATGGGATTCGTGATGCCGTACAACTCGAAGACGGGCTGGGAGTAGCGTGGCGCACGCACTCTTGCGTGCCGCGTCGGCACTCGTGCCGCCACCGGGTTGAAAGTTTATTGATGATTATTGTCATAACACCAGCGGATCAGCGCCTCCGGATATGCCGAACCGCTGACCGCGCGAATCTCGTCCAGGCTCAGGCGCTGAAACGCGAATGACACCTCGCCGCCGGGGGTGACGGTGGCGATCATATATCCGTAGACGTTGGTCTGGGCGTGCTGCGCGGGCGTTGCTTCCGGTGGCAACTTGTGGCGCTGAGCACCGGCCGTTCCGATGATCCAGCCGGGCAGGACCTTGTCCTTCCAATTGGCGGTTTCGAAAATATTGTCCATGTAAAAGTGCGAGTGGCTGGCGAGAACGTAGACACGCTTGTGCGCGCGTCTCGTGCGCGTGCCATAGCGCCGCGTAGGCTTCGCGTCCGCTTTGATCGCCGAGTCTGGACTCGCTCATGCTGTGCATGCGGCTAACACTTCCGGGCAGCGCTTCGTGCATTCCGGCCACGATGGTCCTCACTTGCGGGGACGCTTCATCGCGCGCCAGCACGGCGTGGAGCCATTTCATTTGGTCCGGATCGAATTGTTCGATGGTGGAGTTGTCGAGCGAAATAAAATCGATATTGCGCTCCGTCCAGTGATAATAAGCGTGCAGTTTGTGATCCTGGGGATCGTCTTTCAAGCGCTGCGCGCGGAGGGCGGGTGTCCCCAGCCAGTCGGCAAACTGCACCAGCCACGCTTCGCGCGTCATCGGCGCGACGGTTTCATGATTTCCCATCAGCAGATACACGGGCAGCTCACCGAATGGAACAATCTGGTGCGCGATGAAATCCGGCCAGGCTTCCCTCAGGTAGGTGGCGGTATCGAGCGGCCGGTTGTGCAAGCCAAGTTCGGCGGGCGGCGACATGTCTTCGTCGAGTCTATAGATGGCGCGGAAATCGCCCAAGTGCCAGTAGAATGCGGCGCCGCTCTTGTGGACGCCTCGGGCGATGGCGGGCATGACGATGTCGCCACAGTTGCGGGAGTCGCCTGAGACAGCGAACTTCCAAGAGGTAGCGGGTTGATTCTGAGCTGCGAGCGTCAAACTAGCGAACAGAATCAGCCAAGCGATGTGCCGCATTCGTGTGACTCGTATGGAAACCGATATTAGCGCGGGGAGTAAACTGAAAGCAATGAAGAGACGTGAATTCGGCCGCGCCCTGGCCGCCGTGGCTACAAGCGCCGCGCTAGCGCCGAACAGCGCCGCCGCGGAAGGCGAGGCCGGCAGCATCACCGACGTGCAAGGCGTGAAGGTCGGGCACTTCACCGAAACGCGCAGGCCGACCGGTTGCACGGTCCTGCTGTTTGAGAAGGGCGCAACGGCGGGTGTGGATGTACGCGGCGGGTCACCGGGGACGCGCGATATCGAGCTGCTGAATCCGGTTAATACGGTGCAGCAGGTGCAGGCGATTTTCCTTTCCGGGGGCAGCGCGTTTGGATTAGACGTAGCCTCGGGCGTAATGCGCTATCTCGAAGAGCATCGTTTAGGCTACGCAATGGGAGATGTTATCGTACCGATCGTGCCCGGAGCCATTCTCTATGATCTGGAGATCGGCGACGCTAAGATTCGTCCGACGGCGGAATCGGGATACAAGGCCTGTCAGGCAGCGACGAACGGAACGAGTAGCGGAGGGTAACGTTGGCGCGGGCGCGGGCGCGGCCATCGGCAAAATGTTCGGGCCGAAGCAGGCGATGAAGTCGGGACTGGGAAGCGCGAGCATTCGCGTCGGCAACACGGGCATCGTGGTCGGCGCAATTGTGGCGGTGAACGCCGTCGGCGATGTGCTGGATCCGAAGACCGGCCAGATCATCGCCGGCGCGCGCAAGGCGGACGGAAGCGGGTTCATGGATTCGATGGCGCGCATCCGGGAAGGCTACGGCGTGCGGGCCGACGGCGCCAATACAACCATTGGCGTGGTGGCGACCAACGTCGCGCTCGATAAAGCGCAAGCGACTAAAGTGGCGCAGATGGCGCACGATGGGTTTGCGCGGACCATTTATCCAGCGCACACGCCGAGCGATGGGGACACGATCTTCGCGGTAGCGACGGGAGCCAGCGCGTCGCGCGCCAATCCCGGGGCCATCGGAGCGTTGGCGGCGGATGTGATGGCCCGGGCGGTGTTGCGAGCGGTGATGAACGCGCGCGGGATCGCGGGGCTGCCGAGTTACAGCGACCTACGATCCCGGGGCTAGTAAGCGGGGCTAGCGGCTGAGGCGCGCGCTGGAAATCCGGACCTTGGGAGTCGCCAGGTAACCCACGACCTCGCTCTTCTTGACCGCATTTACGACGATTTCATAGGGTTGCTGGTTGCCGGAAACATACAGCTGCACCGGCTCGTTGATGGTCTTGTCTTTCTTCTCGACGGTCTTGTCGTCGGCCAGTACTTGCATGGTGTAGCGATTATGCTTGGGATCCGACTTCTTCAAGACCAGCCGAATGTCGCCGACCTTTTGGGGTTGATTGGGTTTGCGGAGATCGAACTCGAAGTAGTTGCGTTCGCCGAGTTCACGCAACGCCGCCAGCTCTTTGGCGTTGGTGGCCACTTGGCCGCTTACGACGCCCAGGTCGCCCCTTACCTGCCGCACGTCGGAGCCGGTCTTATCGAGATCGCCCGACACCTGGTTCAATTTGGCACTGGTGTCGTTGAGCTTGGAGCTTGCGTCGTCGAGTTCGGCGCCGGTTTCCTGCTTTAGATCGGACAACTGATTCACCACGTCCTGATGCGCCTGCGACAGGCTCTGCGTTAATTGCGAACTGTTCCGTTTCATCTCAGATCGCGCTTGCCGCAAAGTGGCGGCAGCAGAGGTGCTGAGTTGATCCGTTAGCTGATCCTTCAGCCGGTCGAAGCGTTGCTGGTCGAGTTGCAGCGTGGCGCCCGCGCTATCGGCGAGCTTTCGAATTTCGAGTTGCGTGCTTCGCTCGTTGGCAGCCATATCGGTGGCGAGACGAGCGCTTCTGCTGAATTGATAGATATTTCCCGCCAGCGCGAGAGCCAGTCCCACAAACAACACCCAGAGGACCGCGTTGGAGCGTGGCGATTTGTCAAAGTCATTTGCGAACATACGATCTCCTTTAGCGAAGCCGGAGAAAAGTCCGTCCGGTCACGATGGAGCAAAGAGCAAAGCTTATTCCACCAAAGCCAGTTGTTGGTTAGTCAATGAGTTACGGTAACTTGATTGTGATGACTTGGCACAAGGCGCGTATAACCGTTGCCAAGCTTGTGTCCCGAGCGACACAGGCAGCACCGCTCTTACTGAAAGAGCGTAAAGGCGTATAACGTATCTCCGGCGCCTACCACGACGTACTGGCGGCCCTCGAGCTCGTAAGTCATAGGTCCATTACTTATGGTGCTGATGAGATGCGCGTGCCACAGAATTTTTCCAGAAGCTGGATCATAAACGACGAAGTTGCCGGAAGGATCGCCGGTAAATAGCAGCTTGCCCGCGGTGGTCAGGATGCCGATGGTCCCGCCGCCGCGATTATACTCGTGCGTCCAGCGAATCTGGCCGGTGCGATAGTCGATGGCCTTGAGCGCGAGCGAGGAGTAAATGCCGGAATCCCGGCCGCCGTAGCCTTCCGGCTTGTCGCCGGTATCGGTGAGGTAGAAAAGGCTATAGGACGATACCGCATTGACGTAGAAGAGGCCCGTGTCAGGATCGAAGCTGGGCGAGGGCCAATTCGCAGCGCCGTTCTGGGCGGGGATCACAAGGGTGCCGTCCGGCTTCGGCTCCTTGTCCGGATTGCCGATGGGCTGGCCCTTCGCGTCCAGGCCCTTGGACCAGTTGAGATCGATGAAAGGCTTCGACAGGACATTCTTGCCGTTGGTGCGATCCAGCAGGAAGAAGTAGCCGTTGCGGCTGGATTGCGCCAGCAGTTTGCGGGGCCGGCCATCGATCTCGCCGTCGATAAGTATGGGAGTTTCGGCGGCGTCCCAATCGTGCGTATCGTGCGGCGAGGCTTGAAAATACCACGCCAGTTTGCCGGTATCGGGATTCAAAGCCACGATGGAACAGGTCCACAAGTTGCTTCCCTTGCGGCCTTGGCCCGCCATCACCGGGTTTGGATTGCCGGTGCCGAGATAGTAGAGATTGAGCGCCGGATCGTAAGTCCCGGGAACCCAAGTCATGCCGCCGCCATGTTCCATTGCTTCGGGATTGGGCCAAGTATCGGCGCCCGGCTCACCTTTACGCGGCGTAGTGTTCCAGCGCCATTGTAACTGGCCGGTTTCCGGATCGCGCGATTCCAGATAGCCGGGAACGTCCAGCGAATCGCCGCCCACGCCTACGATGATGTGATTGCGGATGACGATGGGTGCGGGCGTCGAGAAGTATTCTTGCTTCACGTCGGCGATTTCTACGTGCCAGCGCTCGTTGCCGTCCTTGGCGTTGAGCGAGATCAAGTAATTGTCGGGCGTTTCGAAATAGAGCCAGCTCCCGTACATCCCGAAGCCTCGGCTTCCGATATGAATGCCGCCATGCGACTCCCATTGGTAATGCCAAAGCTGGCGGCCGGTGCGCGCATCCACCGCCCAGGCGTGATCGGGAAGCGTGAAATAGAGGATGCCATTGACTTCGAGCGGCGTGGATTTTATGGGAGAGGTGATGTTTCCAGAACCCGGCGTCCAACCTGTATTCCCAGGCCAAAGTCATCGCGGTGACGTTGGATGAATTAATGCGCGAGAGCGGGCTGAAACGTCGGCCTGAGTAATCGCCGTTGTAAGTGGGCCAAGTATCGGTGGGTAACTTGAGTAACTCAGCGGGATCGAGACCTTGCGCAAAGAGCGAAAATCCAACCAGCGAGAGTGTAGCTAGTACGAGCTTCATTTCAGGGTCACCAAGTAAGCGAGAAGGTTGTGCATATCGGCATCGGTGTATTTCTTGAGTAACTCGGCGTGAGCGGCCAGCGGGTCGCGGACGTCGATCTTCAGCCGAGCGTCGCGGGAGAAGGCGTGATACTCGCCGGCGGCGTCTCGGAGGGCCACGTTGAAGTCATCAAGATACTCCAGGGTGCCCGAGAAAGTCTGACCGGAAGCGAGAGTGACGGTGACCTCGGAGCGGACCGCTCGGGGATCGCCGGGGCGTGACCGCGGGTAGAGGAAACGCGATTGCAGAGTAACGGCGTCGTATTTCTTGGCGAGGCCAGCCAGGTCGCCGGTGGGGGAATGACAGGTGTTGCAACGACCCACGCCGGTGAAGTATTCGCGGCCTTTTTGGCGATCTCCGGTGACGATGTTGAGGATGGAATAAGCGTTGCGGTCGATGGCAGCCTGTTGGCGAGAGCGCAGGAAAGCGGCGATATCCTGAATCTGATCGGCGGGCAGGCGAAAGGCGGGCATACCTTTGTTAGCGCGGCCTTCCAGTATCACGGGACCGATTTTATCGCCGTGTTCGTCATCCAGGGCGAGCGGGGACCGCACCAGATCGGGCCCGGTGTCGCCGCCCTGCGCGTTCGTGCCATGGCAAAAGCCGCAGTTGGCCGAGAAGGTCTTCTGTCCGCGCTCGACGGCGGCGGGATCGGGCACAGCGCGGCTGATGAGGAAGTTGCCTGGCCGTGCCGGCGCGGAGGGCTGCGCGGGAGCTTGGGCGGCGAGCGAGGCCGCGGTGAAAAGGCATAGGCCGAGGGCCACAAGTGTTTTCATGCCACGAGCTATTCTTTCACTTTCAACGCCCGGCGTCCACAATTGAAGGGCGGTACTATCGTGCATGCAGATTAAGAAGCAGCGAACCACATTGACGCTGCCTTGGCCTTCTCGCGAAAGCTAAGCGAATCGCATGCGCCCGAGGGATAAACCTTAGCGCAGTGGTATCGGAAGCATTGTCCGAAGGTTTGCGGCTACATGCGGAAACCGAACGTTCCGAAGAGGTGCTAAACGCGTACAGGATGGCATGTTCTGGCTTCACGGAGGACGAGATGTCAATTCTGGACGGCGTCATTCTGGAACCGTCCAAGCGACGTTAGTTGTGATCGATTTCAGATATGGTCCGCTTATGTTCGATCCCAGCGCCGAGTCTCGGCAGGAGCGCCTGGCTCGCTGGCGATTCGACGGAATGATAGCGGCAACCGCTCTGGTAGCTAAAATGCCCCTCATCCACAACAAGCCTAGCGATTTCGAGCCGATACGTGGCGCCATCAAACTGTCCCCCGAGCGGTTCCCCAGCCTGGGTCCGCTGGAGCTGATCCGGTGCGCCTCGCTCATTTAGTGGGCCAGCAGTCGCGCGTCCCGGCCTTGCGCTGGGCCTGGGGATCTGCATATACTGGGTCTTCATGCGGCGTAGCGCCTACAACTCGTTTCGATTTTGGTACTGGTTTAGCGCCTGAATCGGGGCGAGTGGCGTTGGCTGAGGCAGTATTAGTTAGCAAAAGCAACCCACTCGAAAGAGTGGGTTTTTCATTTTTGAGGAGATAGAACGATGATCATCTCGATGAAACTCCACTCGACGAAAGCGGAGATCGAGCAAGTGTGCGAGCGTATTCGGGACTTCGGCTACAAGATTCACGCCATCGAGGGCGAGGAGCGCGTGGTGATCGGCGCGGTGGGCATGGGCGACACGACGGCTTGCCTAGAGTCGGTGGAGGCCATGCCACAGGTGGAGAAGGCGGTGCGCATTTCGGCGCCTTACAAATTCGTCAGCAAGGAGTACCGCAGCGAGCGCACGCGCATTCGCGTGGACGGTTGCGAGATCGGTGGCGACGAGTTCATCGTGATGGCGGGGCCGTGCTCGGTGGAATCCGAGAAGCAAATCATGCAGGCCGCCGAGGGCGTGGCGCGAGCGGGCGCGAAACTGCTGCGGGGCGGAGCATTCAAACCGCGCACGTCGCCCTACGATTTCCAGGGAATGGAAGAGGAAGGCCTGAAGCTGCTGGCCAAAGCGAAGCGCGCCACCGGTCTCGCTATCATCACCGAAGTGATGAGCGATCGCGATGTGGACCTGGTGGCGGAATACGCCGATGTGCTGCAGATCGGCGCGCGCAATATGCAGAATTTCGCGCTGCTCAAGACGCTCGGCAAGTGCAGCCGGCCGGTGCTGCTGAAGCGCGGCATGAGTTCCACCATCAAGGAGCTGCTGATGTCGGCTGAGTACGTGGTGGCGCACGGCAATCCGAACGTGATTCTGTGCGAGCGCGGAATCCGGACGTTTGAAACCGTGACGCGCAACACCTGCGACATCGTGGCCGTGGCCGTTCTCAACGAGCTAACGCATTTGCCTGTGATTCTGGACCCGAGCCATGCCACCGGCAAGCGCAGCCTGGTTCCGGCGCTGGCGCGAGCGGGCGTGGCGATCGGCGCCGACGGGCTGATCGTGGAAGTGCATCCGGCGCCCGAGAAAGCCATGAGTGACGGCGCGCAGTCCCTCGACCTGCCGCAATTCCAGGCCATGATGCGATCGCTGGGCCCATACATCGACCTGTGGAAAGAATCGCGATGACCGAAACCGCCGCGGCGGTATAATCGTGCCGGTAACCTGCGTCCGCCTCCATTTCAGCTGGTTGTAGCAGTCGTTGGTGGTGGCGTGCGCACTTGCGGCTGGTGGCGGATTTTATTGGTTTCATCGAACGCATAGCGCAGCCCGGCCGGCCGACTTGGTCAGTCCTGCTGCCCACCTCCAACGCGAGCGTGGTCTACATCGATGTGGACGCGATGCGTCGGTCTGGAATTCTGAACCTGTTGGCCGGAATCAAAGGCCGTTGAAGACGCCGATTATCAACAGTTCGTGGACGAAACGAAGTTCGATTATCGGCAGGACCTGGATGCCATTGCCGCGGCTTTCAAGGACGGCAAAGTCTATTTCGCTCTGCGCGGACGCTTTCACTGGAAGAATCTGAAGGACTATGCGGCGCGCCAAGGCGGTTCGTGCCATGGTGATTTTTGCGTGGTCGCGGGCAGCCAGCCGAATCGCCGGATTTCGTTTTATCCGCTGAAGCCGATGTGCTGGCGATGGCGATCGGGCCCGACGACTTCGCGGCGTATCAAGTGGCGCGCCAATCGGGCACGTTGCCGCTGGAGCCGCCTAAGGAGCCGATGTGGGCGGTGATCCCCGCAGGCGCATGGAAGGAAATGGAAGCGCTGCCGGAGGCCGTGAAGGCGTACGTTCCGGCGCTACAGAACGCGGAACAGATTATTTTGAGTGTGGGCGCCGATCCGGCGAATCAATTACAGCTCGGCGTGCGCGTCACCTGCAAGGACCCGGCCGCGGCGTCGCTTTTGCTGGCTCAGTTCGAGGGCACCACCAGTGCGTTGCGCCAGATGTTGTCGAAGGTCAAACAGAAGCCCGATGCAGCCGATTTGAGCGGCGTTCTAGTTGCTGGAACGTTCCGCCGTAATGAACGCGAGGTGAACGGGACGTGGCCCGTACCGAAAGCATTCGTCGACGCCATTACTGGCGGCGCGTATTAGCTTGCTCGTTTTCCTCGACCATGCGCTTCACCCGATCGAGTTCCTGCCGCAGCTTCTTTTCGCGCAACGCGATCGAGATCACGTAACCAATTATGATGAGCCATGCGACCGTAAAGCCATAAAACATGAACGTGAAGTTTTGTGGGCTCATGAAATAATCTCCTAAAACGCGTTCGCGTGGCGGCGCAGCGCATCGATCTCCAGGCGCATAGTTTCCTGCCGGGTGCGGATGAGGATCAAAGCCGTCGAGAGCATCAGCAAAGCCAGAAAGTTCCACCATAGCGGCGCTTCCATTCCCGGCGCCATGCCGCCGCCGCCGCGGATTTCCAAAACCGGCCCTGGATGCTGGGTGCGGAACCACTCTATCGATTTCCAGACCAGCACAATATCGATGCACGCGAAGATGGAGAACGCCGCCGAGAGACGTGCGCGCGTGGTTGGGTCATCGATAGCGCGCCGCAGCATGAAATAGCCGAAGTAGATCAGCAAGCAGACAAAGTAGGATGTGAGGCGCGCGTCCCAGGTCCACCAGATGCCCCAGATGATGCGGCCCCAAATGCTGCCGGTGCAGATGGTGATGGTGGCGAAAGCCAGCGAGACTTCGTTGATCGACGCCGCGACTGAATCGAGCCGAAGGTCCTTCTTAATCAGGTATCCGACGCTCAAGAACATCGCGATGTAGAACCCGGTGAACGAGGTGATTGCAGCCGGCACGTGAAAATAGATGATGCGGAAGATCGCGCCCTGGCTGGCCTCATCGGGGACCTGAAGAAAAATGCGGTGCAGGTTCCAGGCGAGAATCGCACCGGCGAGCACGGACAAAGTTAAAACGATTTTGAGACGCATGGTTTTCAACCCACCAGAACAATATCTACCAAAGCCAAAGACGAAACAGTAAAGATGATATCGAACGCCGCTAAAACGCGGAACCAGAATAAGCTTTCAGCCAGCGGAGCGCCGGTGATCAGGACCCTGCTAAGTTCGATGGCCCCGATCAGCGCCGGAATGAGCATGGGATAAATAAGCGTGGGCAGCATCAGCTCGCGCAGGCGCAAATTCACGGTCATGGCGCTGAACATGGTTCCGATCACGGTGATGCCCCAGGTTCCAAGAAGCATCACTAAGAACAGGAGAGCCAAGCGCTGCGGCAACCGAACATTATAGAAAATGATGAAGACCGGCAGGCTGATGCATTCCACGATCACGATCAGCACATAGTTGGCGAGGCATTTGCCGAGGAATAACTGCGCGCCGCTGACGGGCGAAGCGAGCAGGGCGTCCAGACAGTCGTTCACCAGCTCGCGCGCGAAACTGCGGTTGAGGATCAGCGTGCCCGCGAAGGCGAAGACCAGCCACAGCAGGCCGCCCGAGATTTCGCGGATCTGCTCGGGTTCCAAATCGAAGGCGAAGCTGAAGAGCAGCAGGATCACGAGCGCGAATGAAAAGGCGGCATTCACGGCCTCCTTGCCGCGGATTTCCGAGCGCAGATCCTTGGCGGCAATCGCCAGCGTCTGGCGCAGAAACCTCATGCCTCTCCGTAATGACGATACAGCCAGCCTGGATCTTCCAACATTTCCCAGGTACGTGGGCCGCGAAAGGCGAGTTTGCCGCGATTGATGAGCGCGACGTCGGTGGCGAGCTCCAGCGCTTCGCGCAGTTGGTGCGTTGACAGGATGATGCTGCGGCCCTGGGCGAGTGCCGATTTCAGCAAGTCCTGTAAAACCTGGATGGCGCGATCGTCGAGTGACGTAAAGGGCTCGTCCAACAGCAGCAGCGCGGGCTGATGCAGAAAACAGCGCGCGATGGCCAGGCGCTGGCGCATGCCGCGGGAAAATTCGCGCACCAGGCCGTCGCGGACGCGATCGAGACCGGTACGCTCCAGCCACTCGACGGCGGTGCGGCGCGGATCGTTCAAACCGTAAAGCCGGCCGAACAAACTCAAATTCTCGAACGCCGACAGCTCTTCGTACACGCCGATGCCGTGGCCCAAAATGCCGATCCGCTGGCGGGTGCTTCCGGCGCGGGCGTCTTTGCCGAGGATGGAGACTCGGCCGCGGGCGGCTTTCGAAAGACCGCCGAGGATGCGCAGGAGAGTTGTTTTGCCGGCGCCGTTGCGGCCCAGCAGCGCCAGACACGAGCCGCCGTCGAGGTTGAGCGAGATGTCGCGTAGCGCGGGATAGTCGCCGTAATACTTCCACACGCCTTCGATGCTTACCGCGTTTTCCGCTGGCATCCTTCCACTCTACGTCTTCGCCGGCGCACCGGCGATACGGATGCCCAGCTCGCGCAGCACACGCTCGGGAACGGAGGATGGCGCCTCACACATAAGATCGCTGCCGCGCGCGGTTTTCGGAAACGGAATCACTTCGCGAATGGAATTTTCACCGGCTAGGATCATGACCAGGCGGTCCAGTCCCAGCGCGATTCCGCCGTGCGGTGGGGCGCCGTATTCCAAGGCCTCGAGCAAAAATCCGAAGCGCCGCTTGGCCTCCTCGTCGGAGAATCCGAGAGCCGAGAAGACCTTGGCTTGCACGTCGCGGCGATGGATACGAATGGAACCTGAGCCGAGCTCGACGCCGTTAAGAACGATGTCGTACGATTTTGCCCGGCAGCGCGCGGGATCGCTGGTCAGCTTGTCGAGATCCTCATCGTGAACGGAAGTGAACGGATGGTGCGCGGCATTCCAGCGGTTCTCTTCGGCGTCCCATTCGAACATCGGGAAATCCACCACCCAGAGGAGCTGGAAATTCGTGGGATCCAGAAGCTTGTGCCGGTCGTTATATTTTTGCCCAGCGAACAGCCGAAGCTGTCCGCAGGCTTGATAGAAGGTCTCTTCGGGACGCTGTCCTTGCGGCGCGCCGGGCCATCCGGCGATTAGCAGCAGGTCTTCCTCGGTTGCACCCGAGGCGGCGCGCGCCTGTTCCACCAATTTCGAATCCAGTTTTTTCAGATCGTCATAGACGCGAAGACCGCGCTCGGTTCCGTACTCCTTCAGCTCATCGCGTTCTTTGCGGCTAAGAGGGCCCGTTTTAGGAATGTGAATTGCAACCGGCGGAAAGGTCAAGCCAAGTTGCCACGATTCTCCTTCTAAAACGTGAAAGGGCGGCAGCCGAAGGTCGGGTTTATCGCTGCCGTAGGATCGCATGGCTTGAGCGTAAGTCAGGCGCGGAAATTGTTTCGCGACGTTGAAGCCCGCCACTTCAAACACGCGCTGCAGCATGGGTTCCACCACTTCGTAGATGCGCTCCTGCTGTGGGAACGACATCTCGAGATCGATCTGGGTGAACTCGGGCTGCCGGTCGGCACGCAAGTCTTCATCGCGGAAGCAGCGCACGATTTGGAAGTATTTTTCGTAGCCGCTCACCATCAGAAGCTGCTTGAAGATCTGCGGCGATTGGGGCAGCGCATAGAACGAACCGGGCTGCACGCGGCTGGGAACCAGATAGTCGCGCGCGCCTTCGGGCGTGGAGCGCGTCATGAACGGCGTCTCGATCTCGAGGAAACCCTGGCCGTATAAAAACTCGCGCACGGCGAAGCTGATCTTCGAGCGCAGCATCACGTTGCGCTGCATGTGCGGGCGGCGAAGATCTACGTAACGGTATTTCAACCGCGCGTCTTCCTTCACGTCGACGGTTTCTTCCATCGGGAAGGGCGGAGTGCGCGACTCGTTCAAGATCCAAAGCTTGCTGACGACCAGCTCCACTCCGCCCGTGTCGAGGGCGGGGTTCACAGTGTCGGGCGCGCGCTTGGCCACGGTGCCTTCGACGGCGATCACATATTCGGAACCGAGCATCTCGGCCTTGGCGTGCAGTTCCGCGCCGGCGTCGGCATGAAAGACCAGTTGGGTGACGCCATCGCGATCCCGCAGATGAATAAAGAAGACGCCGCCGAGGTCGCGCCGGCGATGCACCCAACCCATCAACAGGGCGGTTTGGCCGGTGTCGGAGGCGCGCAACTGGCCGCAGGTGTGGGTGCGGCGCAGTTCGCCCAAGAAATCTAGAGTTACTTGCTCAGGCATTCTTTCACCTTTTCCACGAGCAATTCACTACGAAATTGCACTTGCACCTGACTCTCCATATCCTTCATTGATATCTCACCCGCGGCGGTTTCGTTTTCGCCACAGATGACAGCAATGCGCGCGCTCAGCTTGTTGGCGATTTCGAAAACCCTTTTCAATTTTCCTTCAGCCACCTCTACGCGGATTCCTTGCGCACGCAGATCGGAGGCCGCTCTCGAGGCTGCACGTCGAGTGGCATCGCCAGCGGTGAACGTCACGATCACAAGCGCGCCTTCCTTCGGCTGCACGGCTTGTTCCAGGCTCATCACCAGCCGATCCTCACCGATCGAAAAGCCAATGCCCGGCGAATGCACCCGCGAGCCGAGGGCTTCGGCCAAGCCATCGTAGCGCCCGCCGCCCAGCACCGAGTTTTGCGCGCCCAGCGAGCCATGCACAATCTCAAAAGTCGTGCGCATGTAATAGTCCAGGCCGCGCACCATTCGGGGCCGAACTTCGTACGAAATCCCGCGATCGTCCAGATTTGCCCGCACCGCGCCGAAGTGCTCGCGGCAAGGCTCGCATAGATGATCTTGAATCGACGGCAGCGCATTAATGATCGGCTGGTCCTCGGGAACCTTGCAATCCAGCACGCGCAGCGGGTTGGTCTCCGCGCGCCGCTGGCAATCGCCGCACAACTGCGACGCGACTTCCCGAAGCTTCTCTTTGAGCAGCGCCACATACTGCGGGCGGCAATTCTGATCGCCGACCGAATTGAGCAAGAGATTGAATCCAGTGAGCCCCGCGCGCCGGAGCAGATCGATCACCATCTCGATCACCTCGGCGTCCACCATGGGCGATTCCGAACCAATGGCTTCCGCGCCAATCTGATAGAACTGGCGGATAACGGCCCTTCTGCGGACGTTCACGGCGAAACATCGGACCGATGTAGTAGAGCTTCTGCAGTCCCGGCTTTTGATCCAGGTGATGTTCGATATAGGCGCGCATCACCGACGCGGTGGCTTCCGGGCGCAGAGTGAGCGAGCTGCCATCGCGATCCTCGAAGGTGTACATTTCCTTGCTGACGATGTCGGTTTCTTCGCCGACGCCGCGCGCGAACAGCGCCGTCTCCTCGAGAATCGGCGTGCGGATTTCCTGATAGTTGTAGACTCGAAACACCTCGCGCGTAACTGCTTCCACCTGGTTCCAGAGGGTGCTGGAAGGGGGCAGGATATCGCGCGTGCCTTTGACTGCTTTAATCATGCTACTGAACCGCGACCGTGAGGGAGCGGAATCTTCAAGCCGGTTCGTCCCGGTACGTACGAGCCAGTTCGACGTAGTGCTCGGCGTTCAGGCGAAAGCGCTCGCGCTCTTCATCGGTAACCGGACGCTTCACCTTGGCAGGCACGCCCATCACCATGCTCAACGGCGGAATCTCCGCGCCCTCTGGCACCACGGCGCCGGCGGCGATCACCGAACCCCGACCTATTTTCGCCCCATTCAGCACCACCGCGCCGATTCCGATCAGGCAATCGTCTTCAACGGTGCATCCGTGCAGCATCACCAGGTGTCCGGCCGTCACCCGATTGCCGATGTGGAGCGGAAAGCCCCCCGAGTCGCAATGCAACACCGAATTGTCCTGAATGTTGCTGTCGTCACCGATACGAATTTCATTCACGTCGCCGCGCGCGGTGGCATTGGCCCAGATGCTGGAGCGCTCGCCGACCACTACGTCTCCAATCACCTGTGCGCTCTGATCGATGTAAGCGGAAGCGGCGATCCGGGGTGCGATGCCGCGATAGGCACGAATCATGACTGCGGTTTGAATTAACGATTCTAACATATGCAGGTTGTCTAAACCGGCGAAGAAGTGCGTCTAACCATCGCATTCGCTCTTTCGCGATTGGCCCGCCATCTGCCAGAATAGGCTTGGGCGCTAGTTGGCACTCATTCGATCGGAGACCCACAAGATGCAATTGCGCGTGCTCGCATTTGTATTAGCTGGAGGCAAAGGTACTCGCCTCTATCCCCTAACCAAAGAACGAGCAAAGCCGGCTGTTCCATTTGGAGCCCGGTACCGGATTGTCGATTTCGTACTGAGCAACCTGATTAACTCAGGAATTTATTCCATCTACGTCCTGGTTCAGTTCAAGAGCCAGTCGCTGCTGGAGCACTTGCGCGAAGGTTGGGAAGCTTCCAGCCTGCTGCGCAATCACTTCATCATTCCGGTGCCCGCGCAGATGCGCTCGCAGGGCGAGGATTGGTACCGCGGCACCGCCGACGCCATTTATCAAAACATAAACCTGATCGAGCAGGCCGAGCCGCACGTGGTTGCGATTTTCGGCGCCGACCATATCTATCGCATGAACATCCGCGAGATGATCGAGTTTCACATCGACCGGGGCGCCCAGGTGACCGTGTCGGCCATTCCGGTGGAAAAGGAGCAGGCCGTCGAATTCGGAGTACTGGAAACGCGCGAAGACGGGCTGATCGCCGGCTTTCACGAGAAGAAGCCCGACGCCCCCACCATGCCGGGCGATCCCAACCGCGTCTACGCGTCCATGGGCAACTACCTTTTCTCCACCAAGCTGTTGCTGGACGAGCTACGCGTGGACGGGGAAAAGGAGCACAGTTCGCATGATTTCGGCCGCGACATCCTGCCGGGATTGATCGGGCGGGCCGACATGTATGCCTATGATTTTCAGACCAATCGCATTCCGGGCGACCCGCCGGGCGCGCCGGTGTACTGGCGTGATGTGGGTACTCTCGACGCTTTCTACGATGCCAACATGGACCTTCGGTCGGTCTCGCCGGAGTTGAATCTGTACAACCGGCAATGGCCGCTCCGCACCGCCGGGTATTTCGATGCCCCGGCCAAGTTCATCTTCGACAGCGACGGCCGGCGCGGCGAGGCCCTGGATTCCATTGTCGCGGGCGGCACCATTCTCTCCGGCGGCCTGGTGCGCACCTCGGTAATCGGCCGCGGCGTGCGCGTGCATTCCCATGCCTCGGTGGAGGACTCCATCATTTTCGATAACTGCGATATCGGCCGCCGAGCCAAGGTGCGCCGGGCCATCCTCGACAAGAACGTGCGCGTTCCGCCCGACACCACCATCGGCTACGATCTGGAGCGAGACCGCCAGCTTTATCACGTTACCGACAGCGGCATTGTTGTGGTGCAAGGGTATCGCTCGCCGGTAGACATTGCCAGCATGAACCTCTAACGGTCTGAACCCGTACGCCGGGTAGCGGCTCAAGCTTCATCGGATCCGGTGGTATAGAATCGACTAACAATGTCGCGATCTGGAGGACGATGATGAGTTGGCGTAGTCCATTGCGCCGGTTTGTGTTTTTGGGTGGCGCGGTTTTGTGGTTGGCAGGGTTTTTCGTCCTGGCGCAGGAGCGAAGTTTCTTTGCCGCCGGCCCGGCCGTGGGGCTCACCGCAGAGCAGGCCAGCCGCGGCAAGGCGGTCTACGACGACAATTGCGCCAGCTGTCACGGCACCAATCTCGACAACGGACAGTTCGGCCCGGCGCTCCGCGGCTCCGCTTTCAAGATGCACTGGGAGCACCAGTCGGCGAACGCGCTGTTTACTTACATCGCCACCAAGATGCCGCCCGCTGCGCCCGGGGGCCTCGGTGACCGCGCCTACAGCGATGTGGAGGCTTATGTTCTTCGGGCCAACGACGTTGCCGCAGGCGACAAGGAGTTGGCGCCGACGCGGTCGCAGTCCGATATCGCCGTCCGAACTAGTAATCAGGATGCGACCTACCAGTCTGCGATGGCGGCTCGTAAGAAGCTGCTCGCCGGTATTACGCCCGTAACTCAAGAGATGCTGCAGCATCCCGCCGATGGCGAGTGGCTGGTGTGGCGGCGCAGCTATCAAAATCTGGCTTTCAGCCCTCTCAAGAAAATTGGTACGGCCAACGTCCATGATCTCGGTATCGCCTGGACCCTGGCCCTGCCGGTCAGCGCCAACGAGATCACGCCATTGGTACATGACGGAGTCCTGTTTGTGGAAAGCGGAGCCAGCATCCAGGCGCTGAACGGCGCGACAGGCGAAGTGCTCTGGCAATATAGCCGGTCACTGCCGGAATCGCTGCGCAATGGCCAGCAGTCGCGGATGAAGAACCTCGCCATTTATGGCGACGCGCTCTATGCGCCCACGGCGGACGGACATATGATTGCGCTCGAGACTAAAACCGGTAAGTTGATCTGGGATCATGCGGTCATGAGTTCGAGTGAGGCGGGTAGAGCTCCTTTTAGTATGACCGGCGGTCCGGTGGTAGCCAAAGGTAAGGTGATCATCGGCACTAGCCTGGGCATCAACACCGGCGGCGGCAACTACATTGTGGGACTGGACGCGGCAACTGGCAATGAAGCCTGGCGTTTCAATACCATCGCCAAGCCCGGCGAGCCGGGAGGCGATAGCTGGAATGGCGCGCCTTTTGAACAGCGCTTCGGAGGTGGCGTCTGGACCTCGGGTAGCTACGATCCCGCGCGGAACCTGGTCTATTTTGGCACCGGCAACACCTATGACATCGGAACGTTGATGCTGCCCCAGCCGCGCGTCGGCGAATCGAGGGACGCGCTCTACACAGACTCGACGCTGGCACTGGATCCTGATACGGGGAAGCTGGTCTGGCATCACCAGCATATGAAGCGCGATGTATGGGATCTGGACTGGGTGTTCGAGCAGTCGCTCCTTACCCTGCCGGTGAACGGCAAACCGACCGAGCTGGTGGTTACGGGCGGCAAGACAGCAATCTTCGACGCCATGGATCGCGCCACTGGTAAATATGTCTTCTCTCGCGACCTCGGTCTGCAGAACATCGTGACCGCGATTGATCCAGTGACCGGAGAGGAGACCACCAATCCGGCGCTCGAACCCGAGCCAGGCAAGACCAAGCTGCTATGTCCCAATGCCAACGGCGCGCGAAACTGGCCGACCACGGCTTTCGACCCCGCAAGCTATATCTTGTATGTACCGCTGGTAGAGACGTGCACCGACTATAGCTGGACGCCGCGTAGCCCGGGGCAAATCGCGGCGGGGGGCGACGATATTCATTTTGGCCAGCGGCCGCGCCCGGACAACGACGGTAAACTCGGCCGCATCGAAGCGATCAATCTGGCGACCGGCAAGGTGTTATGGATTCACCGGCAGCGCGCGCCCTTGGTCAGTTCGTTGCTGGCGACGGGAGGCGACCTTCTTTTCGTCGGGGCACTGGATCGTTTCTTCAGTGCGTTTAACGCGGCGACCGGCCAGCTTCTTTGGCAGACTCAGCTCAATGCGGCCCCTAATTCGTCGCCCGTGTCCTATAGTGTCCAAGGCGAGCAATATGTCGCGGTGGTAGCGGGCGGCGGCGGCCCGCTCAGCTCCGCCTCGTCCAGTTTGACGCCTGAGATCGATAACCCCGCGGGCGGCACGACGCTGTGGGTGTTCAAGCTGCCGTCGCGTTGATCCTGGTTCCACCTGGTGCTATCCGCGCGTCGAGGCCAAGTCTCCGGTCGCACCCGGAAAGATTCCTACTGCCGGGATTTCGCCGGCCCCGGAGGTGGGGCGAGCGTGAAATGCCCGTTGACGATCGGATTGCGCTCCTCACCTTCGCAGTCCTCGTAGACCATGCGGTGTATGTGCGCCACTCGTTGATAGGTGCGGTTCATGTGCCAGGGCGCGGTGAGATTGGTCGGATCGATGACGGTCATCTGATCCTCCAGATGGTACTTGTCAGGCATGCGGATTCGTTCGATGAAGTGCGCCTGCGGGCTCAACATGGTGATCGTCTGTTCGCCCTCGACATCTCCAAACGCCACGACAGAGACACCTTCCGACTCCGAAGAACCAAAAGCAGATTTGACCGCGATGGTATCGATGACCAGAGTCTGCCCCTCCCAGTGGCCAATCGAATCACCCCAGGGCGTCGCCCACAGCTCGTCTTTCGGCGTGTGCTGCCGTCCATCCGTGTAAACGTGCCGGATTTCACGGCTCGAGAAGATTAGAGTCGTCTCCTTCGGCGTCGGCAAAACTTCGAACATCAGTGGTGAATCGAGCATAATCGCCGGATAGCCGAATGTGCACGCGCGCGCGGCTCCGCCGGGATCTTCTCCGCGGGCGATCGCTTCCAGCCTCTTATGCTCCATCGCGACCATCCTGTCGACCCGCGCTTGCACCTCGGGTTTGTTCGGCGGTCCCCACTGCAACGTCTTCAGAACCTGATCGAGCGACTGATTGAATCCGCCGGTCGCGTCCGGTGTCGCCCCAACGTTTTCCCACTGGCCGCTCCAGTCCGGCAATCCCGCCTGCGTGGAGCCCACAGTCCCCAGGCAACCCAGCAGGATCATCGTCGGTGTTGCGAGTCTGCGGAGAATCATTTTCCTTCGCCCTGCGGCGCTTGTGGTGAGGCTGTCAGGGGTCCGCCCGGCCCGGTTCCCGAGAGATACTGGCCGCCCTTGACGCCATCGCGCATGGGATGGATGATCAAAGTCACCTTGTCACCCGGCTTCAGCGTTCCGGGCTTCCACCCGACTCGCGCCAGATGCTCAGGGCTGGTCATCTCAATGCTCCACTCTTCATCGTCGCTGCCCTCTTTCGTGACCACCACTTGGATGAAGACGTGGGGATTGCTCCATCGAAAACTCTTGACGGTGCCTCGCAGTTCGACCGATTTCGACTGGTCGAACATCGCAAAGGAATGGTGCGCAAGCAACGAACTTGTCGTCAACATCCCGGCGATGGCGATGACGCCGAAATTCAGCAGCCGATTCATCTGTAGCTTCATAGATAAGAGATCCTGTGCCTTCCTCTCACAAAGAGTGCGGCGAAGCCATCATATCCATTTCGGTCGCTCCGTTTCAGGTCGGCGAGCCCCTCGCTTCCCCTCAACCGAAAAAGCACAACCGCGTCCGTTGAATCTGGCACCACGCCGGCGAAGTCCCGATGACGGAGAATGGTGAACATGAGCAGGCTGTCTGACTAGGATCCGCGACGAGTTTCCTTACTACGGAGTAAAACGATGAAGAGAGAAATAATCCACGTTCACCCGGTTTCCGACTATTTGGCGAAATATAAAGCCCCTGTGTCGGCCGTTACCCGTTACGGGGACATGATTTATGTTTCGGGTTGTCCACCGTTTGATCCAGCCACCGGGCAGATTGCCAAGGCGACGATAGAACGCCAAACAGAACTTGTTTTGGAACAGATGAAGCTCTGCCTCGAAGCTGCCGGGTCATCTCTTGAAGGCGTTTTGAAATGTAACGTTTATTGCACCTCGGCAGACAAGTTCGACGCCGTAAACGCAGTGTATATTCGCTACTTCCCAAAAGACTTTCCTGCTCGAATGTTTCACGTGTGTTCCGGTATGGCCTGGCCCGTTTGACATCGAGATCGACTGCGTAGCCGTTCGGACCAGCCGGTAGCTGTCTGGAGACGGATATGCGATAGCGTCTAAGCGAACTTCTCAGTCGCCGCGTTCTGCGGAGCGAAAGTATAACCCATGCCTCCGGAACGTTCTGTTACTATGTCTCGGGACGGTTAAGACTCAGCGGCAGTTGCAGTTAACAGGGGGATGTCATGAAACTTAATTCCATTCGTCAGGCGACCGTCCGGGCGGCCGCGTTGGCGCTGTGCGGTGTCGTACTGGCAAGCGCACCGGCTGCGCGTGCGGAAGACAAAATGACTGCGCAGTCATTGATTGACCGCCAGCTGATCCTGGATCAGATCACGCGTTACTACTACAACTTCGGCAAAGCGGATCGGCAGAGCGAAGAGAGCTTTTATGCCGAGGACGGCGAGTTGATTCTCGGCACCAGGCACTACAAGGGCAAGGAGGGCATTAAGCAGGCATACAATCGTGCCCCCGCGGCGCCTCCAGCTGGCGCGGCCCCTGCGGCTGAAGCGGCGGCTGCTGTCGCCGCAGCGCCCCCGCGCGAGAGGACCGCTTTCAACGTGGCGATCGAGAATCCGCTGATCATCGTGCACGGCGACACGGCCACCTCGCAGGTCATTTTCACCGAGTACCGGCAGGAGAAGTTGGGCGATCCGATGAAGATGACGACTCAGGGAAAGGAGTACGCGACGTGGGTCAAGGTGAATGGCCAGTGGCTCTACAAGACCCGCCAGATCGCGAGCGGCAGTAACCCGCCGGAAGGCTGGAAGGAATAAGCACCCGGCGCGTTGGATGCTCTCGCGTCCGAACCGCTGTGCCCAGATAGGCAAAACCAAGACTGAAATCCGGCAGGAGAAAGTAGCATAATATGAAGGTTCTAGACAATTACTCGATTCGTTGTTTCGAAAACGCGGGAATCGATTTCTAGAGCACGGAGTTTAGCGATGCGAAAACATTCTCTCTTGTTCCTTTCGTTCCTGGTTGCAGCCCTTTTAGTCCTCAGCGGATATGCCGTCGTTCAGGCTCAGCAAAAGACTTCTTCGACGGCCAGCGGGAAGCGCTGGTCCGATGCAGCCACCTGGCCTGACAAGAAGGTGCCAGGCAAAGACGACGTTGTCACCATTGAGAAGGACATGGACGTTGTCCTCGATGTCAGTCCGCCGCCGCTGCACGGTATAAGGCTCAACGGCAAACTGAGCTTCGCAGATAATAAAGATCTTGAACTGACCACCGAGTGGATCATGGTGCACGGGGAGTTGGAGATTGGTACGGAAGCCAAGCCCCATACGCGCAATGCGACCATTACCCTGACCAATAACGTCCCGGGCGAAGACATTGAAACAATGGGTGACCGCGGGATCATGCTCATGGGCGGAACCCTGAGCCTGCACGGTAACCGGAAAGACTCCTGGACCAAGCTCGCAAAGACGGCCGCCGCGGGTAGCGGCACAATCGAAGTCTTGAATGCCGGTGACTGGAAAAAAGGGGACCAGATTGTACTCGCGTCAACGGATTTCGATCCCCACCAGGCAGAGCGGCGAACCATCGCCAGCGTTTCTGGAAAAGTGATTACGCTCGATCAGAAACTGCAGTATATGCACTACGGTCAAGTCACTTTCGACGTGGATGAGCGTGGTGAAGTCGGTATGCTCACGCGCAATATCCGTATCCAGGCTTCACCCGACGCAGAGCAGTCATTCAGTGGCGGCCATGTGATGGCGATGGCCGGCTCAAAAATGCAAGTCTCCGGTGTCGAGTTCTTTCGAATGGGTCAGCACGAGAACCTTGCGAGGTATCCGATTCACTGGCATCTGGTAGGCGATGCCGAGGGGCAATACATCGAGAACTCCGCGATTCACGACACCTACAGCCGCTGTGTGACGGTACATGGCACGAACAATGTGCGGGTTGAGAACAATGTGGCGTACAACAACGTCGGTCACTGCTACTTCCTCGAAGATGGCGTGGAACACGGGAACCAGTACATTGGAAACCTGGGGATCCTGACCAAGTGCAATCCCACCAGACCGTGTAATGCGACCAACGCCCTGAACGGCTCAGGGGCCGGTCAAAATGCCACCGACCAGTTGATTCCTTCCGACAATACGGCGTCCACCTTCTGGATCACGAACCCCGACAATACTTACCGCGGGAATGTGTCCGCAGGTTCTGAGGCAACAGGCTTCTGGATCGCTTTGCCAGAACACCCAACGGGTAAGTTTGAAGGCACGGATATCAGTAAGGCTACCTGGCCGCGTCGTATGCAGCTGAAGGAATTTTCCGGCAACGTCTCCCACTCCGACGTCGACGGGCTGATGTTTGATCGCGGAACCAATGCACAGGGTAAATTCAACCTTGGCGGGAACACGCATCTGCCCTATACGGATCCCAGCGACACCAACAGCGCGAGGCTGGAAACGGTGATCAAAGACTTTACCAGCTACAAGAACAGTGGCGCTGCCATCTGGGCCCGTGGCGAGAATCATGTGTTCAAGGGCCTGAAACTGGCCGATAGCGGTATCGGCTACACGCATGCGTACCCTGGTGTGGCCCCGTACCACGGCGACTTTACCTCGAAAGTCGAGGACTCCCTGTTCGTGGGCGAAACCGACAATAAAGGCACCCCCAAAACCGAAGCGGAAATTGCGTATGGTCGAAGCATGCCTCGCACGGACGCTGATTACCCGATCCGTGGCTTCGAATACTACGACTTCACGCACCATGTGATCAATACCAAGTTCGTCAATTTTGTGGACAATGCCACTCGCAAAACCGGAGCCATCTCGTACCTGCTGTACACCAGCTTTCCAATCAGCACCAACAACGATGTCGAAGGCCTGAAATTCGAAAATGCCAAGCCGGTGTATTTCCCACCGACGGAGGATCGCCGCTGGTCCTTCTCCGGTGAATTCGGAAGGTTTGGAGGCTGGAATGGCGCGGTGTTCCACGATATCGACGGGTCGGTCGGCGGCGTCCCCGATTCCTACATTGTGATTGACAACGGGATCGCGGACGATCCTCAACACTGTCAAATCAAGCCGGACTGGAACGCTGCCGTGTGTAAGGGCGATATGGGGCGCCTCGGGATTGGAGCCCCTAGAGGTGGAGGCTTCGGTCCTGGCGCTGCCGGAGGTCGTGGTGGACCTGGCGCACCAGCCGCTCCTGGCGCTGCTGGTGGACCTGGCGGACCTGGTGGTCCTGGCGCCGCTGGCGGTCTTGGTGGACCTGGCGCGCCGGCCGCTCCTGGCGCACCTTACGAAGCTGGTGGTCCTGCTCGACCTGGCGCCGCTGGAGCGCGAGGCGGATTTCCCGGAGGAGGTTTCGGTGGAGGTCCACCGGTCGTTCTCAGCCGCAATGGTAGGAAATTTACCGTCAGCGGCGACACCACGGTACTCGCCGGTACCGAGATCCGGGCGGAAAGCGAATCGCCGTCCCTGTCCCTTAGCGTAAGGGAGCTGGACAAGGGCTCGTGGGTGATCGTCGAATTACCGGGATACACCAGCGCAGCCACGGGCACGGCACAAACCAGCCTGGATGCGCTGCGCAGCGCCAGCGACACCTCGTACTACCGCGGAGAAGGCACACTTTGGGTAAAGCTTGTCTCTAACGGTGGCGGCGCTCGTCCCGGCCCTGGCGGCGGAACTGGAGGCAGTATCCAAGTCAGCAGGTAAGCTGACCCCTGCTGTATAAGGAAGAGCCCCCGGCGCAGGCCGGGGGCTTTCCATTTATTTGGCCTGCACTAGCCCCGCAATAACCGCAGCAACTTTATCGAGTATCTGGTTCCAGCCCTCTAATTGACCGCTATTTTTCGCGCTCTCCATGGGTTCATTTCCAATGTGGGTGAGTCTCGTCTGGCCGTTTCCGAGATCCTCAAAGATGGTAACGTCGTGCGCACCGTCTATGGCCTCATGTTCTATTCCTAATTCCGCAGGCTCAACCTTGTTTCCCCCCGAGTCCGAAAAGTACATGGAGGAAACGATCTTCTCGTGCAGAACAATCTCGTGGTATTCAACAGCATTCCAGAACTCCTGCCCATCCGGCGTTCTCATGCAGAGGAGAGATTTTCCCCCAACGCGAAAATCCATCCGGCAAACGGGCGCAGTAAAGCCCTTCGGTCCCCACCACTGCATCACGTACTTCGGGTCCGTCCACGCCTTCCAAACCAATTCGCGTGGAGCATCAAAAACTCTTGTAACAACCATCCGCTCAATTTCGCTAACCGTGTTTCCTGTCATCTCTGGCCTCCTCTTTCTTCATTTGATTCACAACCACATCCAGCTTGTCGAAACTCTCTTCCCAGAAACGGCGATAGTTAAACGCCCAATCGCCGACTTTCTTTATCGCCTCTGGCCTGAGCGTGCACACACTCTCTCGTCCACGCTTCGTCTTGATCACAATCCGGGCCCGCACCAGGTAGGCAATATGTTTTGAGATCATCTGCTGCGAGACTGCAAACGATTCCGTCAATCCATGCACAGAGGCAGGACCATGTGAGAGTCGTTCGATCATCCCCCGCCGGGTTGGATCAGACAAAGCAGCAAATGTTGTCCCTAATTGATCCACAACCATATGGTAGTGGATTGGGCGTCAATGTCAAGTGTAAATTTTGCGATTCCGTTTAAACCTGAGAAAACTGCCGCCAGGGCTGGCGAAAAAAAGGCCCGTACGGCCTGACGTAATCACGCCACTGCGCGGCGCGGCAGGCGCTCGGCGCTGATACAATTGGAGACCAATTGGAGGCCCAATGGAGCAGCTATCCCTGATTCTGCTGGTAATCGTGGCGTTGCTCGTTCTCTACCTGATCTTCGGTAGCTTTTTCACCGTAAACACCGCCCAGGTGGCCGTCATCACCCGATTCGGCAAGTTTCTGCGCGTCGCCGAGGCCGGATTGAATTGGAAGCGGCCGTTCCTCGATTCGGTGGCTGGCTACGTGAGCCTGCGAGTCAATCAGATTACTTTGACCATGGAGACGAAGACCAAAGACAACGTGTTCGTCACTATCCCGATCTCCGTTCAGAATCGCGTGCGCCCGGAAAAAGTCTTCGATGCCTACTACAAGCTTTCCGATCCGGTGGCGCAGATCAAATCCTATGTCGAGCAGGTGATTCTGGGGCACGTGCCGGGAATGACCCTGGACGAGGTGTTCGCCAGCCAATCCAGCATCGCCGCGGCGGTGAAGCAGGAGCTGGACGCGGATATGGCTATGTTCGGATATGAGATTGTGAATGTGCTGGTGACCGACATCGTTCCCGACGCCAAAGTGAAGTCGGCCATGAACGACATCAATGCGGCACAACGCGAGCAGGTGGCCGCCAATGCCAGGGGCGAAGCCGAGAAGATCCTGGTGGTGAAGAAGGCCGAGGCCGAAGCGGAGAGCAAGGCCCTTCAGGGACAAGGAATCGCGAACCAGAGGAAGGCCATCATTGAGGGACTTCAGGTTTCGATCGAACAATTCCAGAAAGGTGTGGAAGGGGCATCTGCGCGAGAAGTGATGCAGTTGGTGATGGTGACACAATACTTCGACATGCTGAAGTCCATTGGCGAGAACGACAAGACCAACACCCTGTTTCTGGCGCACTCGCCCTCGGCCGTCAAGGACGTATCCGACCAGATTCTCGAATCCATGCTGGTGGCGGAAAAAGCCAAAGGCTGAGCACGCGGCGTTCCAAATTCGGAACTTCCGCCAGGAAATAACCCCTCAAAAGAGACAGAAACTATGTAACGGGTTACGTGGGACACGTGTCGAACTAGGTGAGATGATGTCCACACTCGAAAACCCTATCGAAGAGACCGCCACCGTTCTGAACGGCGTCCCTGCTGCCGAGATCCGGGCCGAACTGGAGCTCATCCTGCGTAGCCGCGCATTCATACAATCCCATCGCATTCGCCGTTTCCTGCAGTTTGTAGTTGAAGAAAGCCTCCTGGGTCAGCCGCATCGGCTGAAGGAGTACCTGATCGGACTTGAAGTCTTCGACCGCCGGGAAGCTTTCGACCCGCGCGTGGACTCCATCGTGCGCGTAGAAGCCCGCCGTTTGCGCTACAAGCTGGAGGAATATTACCGGCTGGAGGGCCGCGAGGACGCCGTCCGGATCGTGCTGCGCAAGGGCAGCTATGTACCGATCTTCGAATATCGCAACAACGGCATTGGCACGTCCCGACGGCCCCTCGCCGGAGCATGGAAATCTCGCCATTCTCCATCACCACTGCGACGCTCGACGCCACGCTCGATACCGGATCCGCGGCCGAGGAAATCCAACGGCGGCTGGCGCACGTGCTGATTAAGGAAGGCTACTTCCAGATCGTCGCCCAATTCCAACCGAATTCAGCGCCCAGCGAGACGGCTCCCGCGGCGCACGCCAACCCGGCCGACTACGTCCTGGAAGGCTGTGTCGAATTTCATGACGACGGGTTTCGTTTCTTCTTGCAGTTGTCGCAGAACACAGACCAGTTCCTATATTTGGTCAGAAACCGCTGCTGGCCGGATGCAGGATCTGGCGTGTATCGACCATCTGGCGCAGCAACTGGTGCGCGACCTGACGGCGCCGGCGGGCGAAGCGGTCATTGCGCGCCGCCAGACTGATCGCACCGAGAGCGGGGACGCTTATCTCCAGGGTCGCTACAACTGGAAACTGGCCACGCCGGACAGCATCCGTAATAGCATCGCCTTTTTCAGCAAGGCGGTGGAAGCCGATCCCAACTATGGGGCGGCATGGGCGGCGCTCTCGGAAGCTCTGCTGGTCAGCTCCATTTTCGGATTGCTGCCTCCCATCGAGACGCACGACAGAATGAAGGAGGCGGCGATTCGCGCTACGGCCTTGAATCCGTCGCTGCCGGAGGCGCGCGTGGCCCTGGGGGCGGTCTTATCGCTGCTCGAATGGGAATGGGCGGCCGGCGAAGAAGAAATGCAAAAGTCCATTCAATTGGACAAGAGCGATCCGGTGGGCCACATCGCCTATGGCATCCAACTAGCCTGTCGCGGCGAATGCGATGCGGCCATCGCCGAAGTGGAGCGCGCGCTGGAACTCGACCCGGCATCGCTGTTCCCTAATTTTGTGCTGGGCTGGATGTATGGCGTTTGCCGCCGCTTTGACGAAGCCATGCGGCAACATCTGCTGGTTTCGCGCTTGGCCACCGATTACGGCTTGCCGCATCTCGGATTGGGTATGGCCTGCGCGGGCAAAGGCCAATTCGCCGACGCCATCGCACATCTCACCAATGCGACACAGATGAAGTGCGGCTCGCTGCTGCACGGCCAGATGGGCTATTGTTACGCCAGGTCCGGGCGGCGCGAGGAGGCTATGCGCGAGATCGGCTATTTTGAAAGACGCGCTCCGAGTCCAGCTACGTGTCGCCGATGAGCTTCGCCGCCATTTACTCGGGATTGGGCGAAGAAGACGAAGCATTGAGCTATCTGGAGCGCGCCGTGGAAATTCGCGACACCTCCTTGCACCTGCGGCTTTTGAGCACTGAGTTCGACAATCTGCGGAGTCATCCGCGCTTCCTGAAGCTGCGCAGCCAGATCGGCTTGCCCCACGCGAACTATGCTCAAAACGGCGCCTGAGCTCCGGCGTCTCCAGTTGAAATCGGTCAAGCTGATAAAATAGCTGCACCAGGTGGATCAAATTGGCCGATACCGGATAATGGACGAGCTGGGCCGTGGTGCCACCGGCGTGGTCTACCGCGCTCAGGATCCCGCCATTGGCCGCACCATCGCCATCAAAACCATCCGGCTGTCGGATTTCACCGATGAAACGGAACGAGAGCGGCTGCGCGAACGGCTGTTTCGCGAGGCCCAGTCGGCCGGGATGCTTTCCCATCCCAACATCGTCACCATCTACGATATCGCCGAAGAGAACGGTCTGGCCTATATTTTCATGGAGTGCGTGGATGGGCCGCCGCTCGAAAAAGTTCTCAACAGCCAGGACCCGCCGTTGCGCGGCGAAGTGGCGCTGACCATTCTCCGCCAGACGGCGACAGCTCTCGACTACGCACACAAAAAGGGCATCGTCCACCGCGACATCAAGCCCGCCAACATTTTGATACACGATCGCACGCACGCCAAGATCACCGACTTTGGCGTGGCCAAGATCATGTCCCAGCAGATGACGCAGAGCGGCGTGATGATGGGCACTCCCAACTATATGTCGCCGGAACAGGTGCAAGGCCACTCGGTGGATGGCCGCGCCGATCAGTTTTCGCTAGCAGTGATCGCGTATGAGATTCTCACCGGCGAGAAGCCGTTTCTAGCCGATCAATTGCCCGCGCTGTTGTTCCGCATCGTGCGCGAAGATCCGGTTTCGCCGCAGCGCTTGAACCCTACGGTGGGCCCGCAAGTGGAAACGGTGTTGAAGAAAGCGCTCGCGAAAAGCGCGAACGATCGCTACGGCACATGCTTGGAATTTGTGGATGCACTGGCGGGTGCGCTGCAGTTGAGTCCCGCATGGCATCCGCTCCCGAGGAGCAGCGCGCAAAGCATGCCGACGTTCGCCGGACCAGCGGCGGAGCTTGCCGGTGGCCTCAAGCCGGCCGCTGGGAAACCGATCGCTGCGGCCGTGACGCCGCGCGGCGAGCGAGCCGCGATTCTGCCGGCGGAAACGTTCCGTATGCGCGCGGAGGAAGCCGAACCTCGCAACCCATTGCTCAAGACACTGGTCTGGCTGCTGGTGAGCATCGGCTTGGTGGGACTGGCGCTGTTCGGCGCCCAGAAGTACTTGTTCAATCGCAATGCGGAGACCTCGCCGGCCACGGTCGCTGAGACGCAGCCATCCAACTCGCAAGCGAACTCTCCGGCCAACGCGCCGGCTGAAGACAATTCAAACAAGCCAAGCCCAGTGGGTGAATCACCGGCTCCCCCATCACAAACCGGCGATGACACAAGCAAGCAAGCCGCGGCGTCCGGCAAGGCGCCCGAAGCAACGGCTCCCGAGAGCAAGGAGCCGGATACATCCAAGGACACCACGGACGACGAACCTAAGGCAGCGGCGACGACGCGCGAGCACGCTCGTCCGGAGCGCTCTTCGATTCCTCCGCCGGTTATCGCGCCCAAGCCGGGTTTCCAGCAGAGCGTGCAGTTTTTGACCGAGCCGCCGGGCGCGCAAGTAGTCATCGACGGCAACTCGTCCCAGACCTGCAAGACTCCGTGCCAGCTTCCGCTCGGCGCCGGCCGGCACGCGCTGACCGTGCAACTCGCCGGCTACCGGCCCTATCCGCGCGTTTTCAATGTTCCAGAGGATAATGATATTTTTTTGCAGCTGGCGAAGGTTTCCGCCACGCTGAGCGTTGTATCGGAGCCGCCAGGCGCGACCATTGAGCTTGACGGCATGCCGCAACCCAAGCGAACTCCGGCAGTTTTCCTTCTGCCTCCGGGCTCCTATCACGTCAAGGTGGCAAGGAACGGGGCATCCATCGATTTCGATGTTCAGCTTCGGGACACCGAGTTTATCACCAAGCGAGTGGACTTCTAAAGAACGCCGCCTACCCCAGCCGCGCGATCACCGCGTCCGTGAATTCAGCCGTCGAGGCGCTCCCTCCCACGTCCGGCGGCAGATGTTCCTGTTCGGCATAAACGCGTTCCACCGCGGCGCGCAAACTTTGAGCCGCCGAGGCCTCTCCCAGGTGAACCAGCATCAGCACCGACGAAAGCATGAGCGCAGTGGGGTTCGCGATGCCTTTTCCCGCGATGTCGGGAGCACTGCCGTGGACGGCTTCGAACACCGCGATACTGATCGCCCATGTTGGCGCCGGGCACGACGCCGAGTCCGCCCACCAGCCCCGCGGCCAGATCCGAAACAATGTCGCCGTAAAGATTGGGAAGCAGCAGAATATCGAAGGTCTGCGGCCGCATCACCAGCTGCATGGAGGCGTTGTCGACGATCAGCTCCTTGTAGCCGATCTCGGGATAGTGCTGCGATACTTCGCGGCAGCAGCGCAGGAACAGTCCATCGGACAGCTTCATGATGTTGGCTTTGTGGATGGCGGTGACCTGCTTGCGCCCGCGCTTCTTGGCGAACTGGAACGCGTACTCGGCGATCTTCATGGAGGCCACGCGCGTGATCACCTTCAGGCTCGTGACCACGTCTTTCACCACCTCGTGCTCCAGCCCCGAATACAAGTCCTCGGTGTTTTCGCGGAAGATCACCATGTCGATTTTCACGTCGTCGAAGCGGGTCTTCAAGCCGGGGAGCGAATGCACCGGCCGCACGTTGGCAAATAGATCGAAATGCTTGCGCAGCGCGACGTTCACGCTGGAGAATCCGCCGCCGATGGGCGTGGCCACCGGGCCTTTGAGACCCACGCGGGTGCGTTCCAGCGATTCGATGACGTGCGGCGGCAGCACCTGCCCGGACTTCGCGATGATGCCCGCGTTCAAGTCGGCACGCTGCCAATCAATAGAGACGCCCGTGGCGTTGACCGCGCGCACAGTTGCTTCGGCGACTTCCGGCCCGATGCCGTCGCCGGGGATTAACGTAACTGGATAAGACACGTTTACCATTGTAAAGAAGGTTGTGAGTGAAGAAGGTTGTAACCAGAGCATGGCTTCTATCAGACGCGCGCTGATCAGCGTGACCGACAAAACTGGAGTGGCGGAGTTCGCGCAGGGCTTGCGCGACCTGGGGGTGGAAATCATCTCCACGGGCGGCACGGCCCGGGTACTGGAGGCGGCCGGAGTTCCGGTTCGCGAAGTATCGGATGTGACGAAATTCCCGGAAATGCTGGATGGGCGGCTAAAAACCATTCACCCCGCGATCGCGGGAGGAGTGCTGGCGATCCGCGGAAATCCGGAGCACATGCGCTCGCTGGCTACGCACGGAATTCCCACCATCGACATGGTAGTGGTGAATCTGTACGCGTTTGAAAAAGTGGCGGCGAAGAAGGGTGTGCCGCTGCAGGAACTGATCGAGAATATCGATATCGGCGGGCCCACGCTGATTCGCGCCGCAGCTAAGAATTATCAGGACGTCGCGGTGGTGGTTTCACCGGACGATTATCCCGCGATTCTAGAGGAGCTGCATGAGGGCAACGGCGAGCTGCCCGAAGCGACGCTTTGGGGGCTCGCGAAGAAGGCTTTCGCGCTGACCGCGGCCTACGATCGGGCCATCAGCACGCGCCTGGCGTGGGTAGGCGCGGAAGAAGAATCCGGTTTGCCGGCGGTATTGGACATTCGCGCGCCGCGCGCGCTGGACTTGCGCTACGGCGAGAATCCGCACCAAAAGGCCGCGCTCTATTCCAACCGGCATGGAGGCATCGCGGCTGCCGAGCAGTTACAGGGCAAGGAACTTTCCTACAACAATCTGGTTGATCTGGATGCGGCTTGGCAGCTGATCCGCGAATTTGAGGAGCCGGCCGCGGCGATCATCAAGCACACCAATCCATGCGGGTGCGCGGAGGGAAGCACGCTCGCCGAAAGCTATCGCCGGGCTTTCGAAGCCGATCCTGTATCCGCGTATGGCGGCGTGCTGGCATTCAACCGGACGGTGGATCGTGAAACGGCCGCCGAGATCGGCAAAACGTTCATTGAAGCGATTGCCGCGCCGGGTTATGATTCCGCCGCGCGCGAATTGCTGGCCCCGAAGAAGAATTTGCGGCTGCTGGCGGTGGCACGCGCGCCGGAGGAGCCGGTGGTAAAGTCGATCGGCGGCGGTTACTTAGTGCAAACCGCCGATACGCATCGGCTGGAGCGCGGCGAATGCCAGGTGAAGACGGAGCGCAGCCCTAGCGCGGAGGAATGGCGCGCGCTGGAGTTCGCGTGGAAGGTGTGCAAACATGTGAAGTCGAACGCCATCGTTTACGCGCGCGATGGCCAGAGCATCAGCGTGGGAGCGGGGCAGATGAGCCGCGTGGATTCGGTGAAGGTGGGCGCGATGAAGGCGATTCTGCCTTTACAAGGAACAGTGCTTGCCTCCGACGCCTTTTTCCCATTTCCCGATGGAATCGAAGAGGCGGCGAAGCACGGCATCACGGCGGTGATTCAACCCGGCGGATCGGTGCGCGATGACGACGTAATCGCCGCTGCCAACAAGCTGGGCCTCGCGATGGTATTCACCGGCGTTCGGCACTTCAGGCACTAGAATCGAGGCTAGTTCAAGACCTTCAGTTCAGCCGCTGCTGCCAGATTGTAATATTCGCGCAGGCGGCGCGCGGCGGCTGGACCGATCACCTTCGCCAGCTCCTCCGCCGACGCCTCGCGTACCCGCTCCAGGCTTCCGAATTCGCGCAGCAGCTTCGCGATGGTCTTCGAGCCGATGCCATCCACTTGCTCCAACTCCGAAGTCAGGCGGGCTGCGCCTCGGCGTGTGCGATGGAACGTGACTGCAAAACGATGCGCCTCATCGCGCACCTGCTGGATCAAGTGCAGGACGGGTGAATAGCGATCGAGCTTGACCGGCTCGTCCTCCTGGCCGTACACGTAGATGATTTCTTCGCGCTTGGCGATCGACGCCACCGGCTGATTGATGACGCCGATGGCCTCCAGCGCTTCCACGGCCGCGTGCAATTGTCCCAAGCCGCCGTCGATAAGAATCAGGCTCGGAAACGGCTTGTTCTCCTGTTGCAGTCGCGAGTAGCGGCGGGTCACCACTTCGCGCATGGACGCGAAGTCGTCGTTGCCCACCACGGTGCGGATGATGAACTTGCGATAGTCGGACTTCTTCATGCGCCCGTCTTCCCACACCACCATGCTGGCCACTTTGTCGGTGCCCTGGATGTGCGAGATATCGAAGCATTCGATGCGCTTAGGCGGGTCGGGCAGCCCCAGTGCGTCCTGCATCGCCTCCTGCATCGCTTTCGACGAGGGGTGCATGATGCGGAAACGCTGCTGGAATGCATGTTTCGCATTGGTCTCCACCAGCGCGAGCAGCGCCTTCTTCTGGCCGCGCTGCGGAATTTGGATCTCCACCTTGTGGCCGCGTTTTTCGCTGAGCAGTTCTTCCAGCTCCTCGCGATCCTCGAAGTCCACCGGCACGTGGATGCGGTTGGGGATGTATTGCTGATCCAGATAAATCTGCTTGAGCAGCGAAGAGAAAAACTCGGGCTCCTGAAAGTCGAACAGATCTTCCCAGAAGTATTCGCGGCGATCCACGATGCGGCCATTGCGCAGGTGGAACAAATTGGCTGCCACCAGCGGCGGCTCCGCGTGGCAGGCGAAAATATCGATGTTCTCGCCTTCGGCGGCGGCGATCTTTTGCTTCTCCTCCATCTCCTCCACGGTGGAGACCAGATCGCGGAGCGCCGCGGCTTCCTCAAAGCGCTGTCCCTCGGACGCTTCGCGCATGCGCGCTTTCAAATCGCGAGCCAGGTCTTTGTGACGTCCTTCCAGGAACAGCCTTACATCGCGGACCGCCGCAGCCACGGCCTCATCGGTCGTTAAGCCATGCACGCACGGCCCCAGGCAGCGATGGATGTGAAACTCCAGGCAGGGGTGCGTATGCGGGCGCGTGAAATCGACTTTGCAAGAGGGAACCTTGAAGTGGCGATGGATGAAATGCACCAGCCGATGCGCCAGGTTGCCCGGGAAATAAGGGCCGTAGTAAGTGGAGCCGTCCTTAATGAGGCGGCGCGTCACATATACGCGCGGATATTTCTCGTTCGTCAGCTTGATGTAGGGAAAAGTTTTGTCATCCCGCAGCAGGATGTTGAAGCGCGGCTTCCATTGCTTGATGAGATGGTTCTCGAGCGCCAACGCCTCTTTGTTGTTGTCGACCAGGATGTATTCGACGTCGCGGGCGTCGGAGATGAGCGTTCCGGTTTTTACGTCGGCCAAACGGTCGTCGTTGAAGTAGCTGCGAACGCGGGCGCGCAGGTTCTTGGCCTTGCCCACGTAAATCACTTCGCCGTATTGGTCTTTGTAGAGATACACTCCGGGCAGCAGAGGCAGTTGGGCAGCTTTTTCCCGAAGTTCCATGGCGCGGGGTCACTACTATTGTCGCAGGATGAGTCAAGCATGACCGCCGCCAAGCAGGCCGGTGCTTAGCCCTCGTTATCCTGATTGTTATGCCGCTCAAGGTCCGCGAAGTAATCAAAGAGCTGGAGAGGGCTGGTTGGCTTCACGTCCGGACCAAGGGCGACCACCGCGTGTTCCGGTACCCCGACGGCCGGATCACGGTGGTGTCGGGCAAGCTCGGGGATGATGTCCGGCCCGGCACGTACAAAGCAATCCTCAAGCAGACTAAAATCAAGGAAGAGTCCGAATGACCAGAAAGTACTCACTTCTAGTAGAAGGCGATGAATCCGGCTATAGCGCCCACGTCCCGGAGTTGCCGGCAATTCTCGTAACTGGGAAATCCATGGATGAATTGACCGACCGCGCCATTGAGGCGATTCAATTGTGGTGGGAGAGTAACGATTTGAACGCGTCTCCGACCGCGGTGCGGACGGAGATCGAAGTGGAGTTGCCGCTTTAGCGCGGTCGCCAGAAAATACTGCAGTCGTGGACCACTTCTTTCTGAGCGTAGACTTCGGGCAAGCCAAGCACCTTGAACCGCTCGTCGTCTTCGTCGTTGCAAGTTTCCACGGTATTGAACACACGTGCCTGGACGCGTTTTGCGAACTCAGCGCGAGGCACGATGTGCAGGGAAGCAGCGACGTCGGCGGGCAGGTTCAGCTTCTGTGAATCCGAGAACTCCGCGCCTGACGGGGGCGTACGGCGCGTCAAAAAATAGATGTGCTCATCTGCCAAGATAAGCGCCTGGCGTGGCGTAACCTGGTCAACCTTGACGGCAACGTCTTCGAGATCCCGCCACGTATAATCATCGCGCCTCTCGTACACTTTTTTCGCGAGTCCCAGACAGAGTAGCAGAGTCAACACAAAAACCGGCCAGAACGGGCGACTCTGGGGAGCCAGCCGCGAGCTGACCTCATAAAATCCCACTGCTGCGAGAATGCCGAGGAACGGAACGATCAATATGAAATACATTTCAAAGGTGGGATGCGCGCTGGCACAGTTGAGCCCCAAAGCCACGGCCAGCCAGCAACACAAGTACAGTTCCCGACGCCATCGGCGATCCGGTTGACCTTTAGTGAAAACCAAGCCAGCCACGGCCAGCAATCCCAGGATCAAGCCTTGTCCCGAATTAATCCACGAGCTAGTCAGGTCCAGGTCATGTGGAAGAGCGTCTTCCCATCCCACACTGCGGTAAAAGAGATGGTATTGGATCAGGTTGAACAGCACCTGGTGCGGCGCCTTCGCGAACAGCCAAAGCACCGGTGCGGATGAGACTACGGCTCCCACTAGGAAAGCGGCGAATTTGCGAAGGCGGCTTCCTGTTCCGTTGTAAACCAGAATCCAAAGAAGCAGCACTGGCGCCACGGGCGCTGTCAGGAGTGAAGAACCTGCGGCCGCGCCAGCGAGGAAGCCAGCCAAGGCCGCCCCCATGGAGCGTTCCTGGTCCGCGGCCAAAATGGAAATGCGAAATGCGGCGACCATCAGGAACAGACACAGTGCGTAAGCTTGGCCAACGGTGCCGAACTGAACGATCAATGTGTTGAGACCAATGAGCAATAAGGCAGCGAACGCCGTGGCGAGCCGCCAACCGGGCGTGGGGAAGCGCGCAAAAACGAAGCCAGCCGCCAGCAGGATGGCTCCGGCGGTCAGCAGCGCGGCCACTGCATGTACGGCTCGCCAACTGTCGCCGAAGATGCGCATCCAGCCCGCGTTCCAGTAGACGTTCAAAGGTGTCTGCGGGAAACAGAAGTCGAGATAGGGCGTCTTTCCAGCCTTGATCAATTGCGCCGCAAGAAGATGGAAACCCTCATCCCACGCTAATGCTTGGGTCTGCGAATAGACCAGCAACCCGACGGAAACGAGCGTGATGGCCGCGCGCAGTCTCCGGAGTGATTGATCGGTCCGTCGCACTGTTTTTACTATAATGAGAGTGTGGTACGAATCGCCGCTCTAGCGTTATTATTGTCGGCCGTTCTGGGCGCGCAAGAGGCTGCCCAGGGTGACAAACAACTCCAAACCCGGCCGCCCGCCGATCAAGCCAAGCCCGGGCAGCAGCAGGAACAGGAGCCGCCGGAAGAAGACGAGAGCCTGGCGCCGAAGACCTATTCCTTTAATCCGCTGGAAGCCGACAAGGATCTGAAAGTCGGCCTCTACTACTTCAGAAAAGGCAACTACAAAGCCGCCATGAGCCGGTTCCGCGAGGCCACGCTGTGGAATCCTACTTACGCCGAGGCATTTCTGCGGCTCGGCGAAAGCGCGGAGAAGCTGAAGGACAAGAAAACGGCGCACGAAGCCTATGAGAAGTACATCGCGCTAGCACCCAACGAAAAGCAATCCGAAGGGATCAAGAAGAAATTGGCCAGCCAGCGCTAGCGTTTGCCTCTGCGGCATTGGTCTTGCGCTCGGATCACGGCGATCACGCGGCTTACGCCGGCGTCCCATTCCGGAAACAAATCCAGATACTGTACCTGTCTTGCGATGCGGCGCGGCACTACGCAGTCGTCCAGGCGCAGAGGAATAAAGAAAATCTCATCGAGCGGCACTCTGGCGGCGCAATTGAGGGCGTAGCGAAGCTCGCTGTGAAAACTCCCGCGCTTGGAAGTGGCGCGGCGCGAAAAGCACGCCACAAAAAAGTCGGATGTGTGGATGGCGGTTTCGATGGCCCTTGGCCAGTTCTGCCCAGGAAGAAGTTTTTTCTTGTCGAGCCAGGGGCGAAAGCCGTGTCTCTCGAAGGCCCGATACAGCTTCCGGATGAGCGAAAGATCCTCCTGGACATAAGCGATGAACACGCGTGGCTGCGTATGGCCGACGAAACGAATGCCGCGGACCCCGCGCCTTCGATCGGGCACGAATTTGCCCAGGCCGTCGATCTCAACCGTGGCGCCCCGTTCCAGAGCTTCACGTAGAAGGCGGGCGATGCGGCGCGTGAGGGCTGCCTTGGAGGGTGCCCCGTTCTTCATTTGACGATCCGGGCACCGGGCGGCAGGCCCTCTTCAAAATAGAACTCAGGCCTCGGGCCGGGCCAAAAGGTTCCTAACCCGGGAAGCGAGGCGCTTTTTCCGCGGCGCACTCGTTTCAGGATGTCGTTGAGGATAAGGTCGATCTGATCGGCGGCCGCAGCCGGGCTGATTCCCGACTCCTTCGCCAAGCGCCGCGCGATCTGTGCTTTTTTCATTTCCAGCCCGATCATAAGTCACGCCGTTAGCGGTGGGTTGAATTCCCCCGGCGCATCTGGCTGATTTAACTTGTTGTTTCATATAGATAGACATGACACGGCCGTCTGGGAAGGTTCGTGATTGCTGTTGGAAATGAAGCAGTTTTAACATTCAGTTAAGGTTGCGTTCATCTAAGGCTGAAATGATAGTCGTGAAGTTATCGATATAGCTTCTGACAACCTATAGGAGACTCTAGAAATGAAGAAAATCATGACCCTGATGTTGGGCCTGTCGTTCCTGGTGGGCACCGTGAGCCTGTTCGCTCAGGACAAGCCGGCGGACAGCACTGCGAAGACCAAGACGAAGAAGGCGAAGAAGAAGAAGAAGGCCGCCGATTCGACCGAGAAGAAGTAGCTAACTTAAGCTTCATCGTTAGCCAAGGTTTAAGTCGCGCATGCGGCCCACTTATTGGGTTCGCCATGCGCGACAACTTTTTTGCGGGCCTGGGTTTTGCGTAGTACCCGAACGTTTGCCGACCGCTGTGCGTCTGCGTTACCGTGTAAATAACAAACCCACAGGCAGGGTGTTTTGATTCTATGGTGGAATGTCCAGCGTGCCACACCAGCAATCCGCCAGAATCGCGAGTATGTTCGAAATGCAGCGCACCATTCGGGATTGACAGCGCTACTTTAGCCATCGAACCGGCGATCACATCCGCCGCTCTGGATCCGGACGGCACCCAAGTCTTTACAGAAGTATCACTTGCCGCAACGGCGGTGGGCGGAACCGGCTGGTCCGTGCCAGTCCAGAAGCTGACATCCACCGATCCGGGTGCAACGCTCGAGCCAGGCATGATGTTGGGCGAGCGCTACGAAATCCTGAAGCGCTTGGGCGAAGGCGGCATGGGTGCGGTCTACAAGGCGCGCGATCACGAGCTCGACCGCATAGTGGCGCTCAAGGTGATTCGCCCGGAACTGGCCGGCCATCCCGATATCCTGCGCCGTTTCAAGCAGGAGCTGATTCTCTCCCGGCAGGTCACCCACAAGAACGTCGTTCGCATCTTCGATCTCGGCACGGCCGATGGACGCAAGTTCATCACCATGGATTTTATCGAGGGCCAGGACCTGAAGAGCATCCTCAATGAGCGCGGGAAGCTTCCGGCGGTGGAAGTGGTGCCGATCGCACAACAAATTTGCCGCGGTCTGGAAGCCGCGCACGTGGAAGGCGTGGTGCATCGCGACCTGAAGCCGCAGAACATCATGGTGGATGACGCGGGCCGGGTCTGGCTGATGGACTTCGGCCTGGCGCGCTCCATGGAGCTGGCCGGGTTGACGCGCACGGGCGTCCTGATGGGCACGCCGGACTACATGTCGCCCGAGCAGGCGCGCGCTGAAAAAGTGGATGCGCGCTCCGACCTGTTCAGCCTGGGGATCATCCTTTTTGAAATGCTAACCGGCCGGTTGCCTTTCCAGGCCGAGACGCTGATGGCCAAGCTCCTGCAGCGCGTGCAGCAACGGGCCGTCGCGGTGACCGAAATCGATCCGACGATTCCTCCGGGAATTGGCGCAGTGGTAACAAAGTGCCTGGAGCCGGATGTCACCAAGCGCTATCAGAGCGTTCACGAAATTCTGGACGATCTCTTGGGCGACACCAAGACCATCGGGGCGTCGAGTGCATCGGGCAGTGCAGGGGGCCCGGGTGCGATCCAAGGCGGTGCTCCCTCCGAAGCATCGTCCATGGCTCTCGCCGAGCTTGGTCCCGGATCGCAATTCGGGCCGCGTTATCGCATCGAATCGATTATCGGCGAAGGAGGCATGGGCAAGGTCTACAAGGCACACGACAGCGATCTCGACCGCACGGTAGCGCTGAAGCTGGTGCGGCCCGAATTGGCGAAAGATGCGAGCTCCCTGCAACGTTTCAAGCAGGAGCTGCTGCTGGCCAGCCGCATTTCGCATCGCAACATCCTGCGCATTCACGATCTGGGAGACGTGGACGGCGTGAAGTTCATTTCCATGGCCTTCGTGCAGGGCATGGATCTGCACGACTTAATCGGCAAGCAGGGACGGCTGCCTATCGAACGGGCCGTCAACATTGCCAAGCAACTCGCCGGAGCGCTGGAAGCGGCGCACGTCGAAGGCGTGGTGCATCGCGATTTGAAACCGCGCAATGTGCTGATTGACGTGGACGATCATATCTACGTCTCCGATTTCGGCTTGGCAAAATCGCTGGACACGGACAAAACCGGCATGACGCGGGTGGGAGAAGTGCTGGGCACGCCGCGCTACATGTCGCCCGAGCAGGCGGAATCCAAGGCCGCCGACAATCGCAGCGACATTTACTCGCTGGGCATTATCTTCTATGAAATGCTCACCGGCGAGGTGCCGTTCAAGGGCGAATCGTCTTTGCAGGTGATGTTCCAGCACGTCCAGCAAAAACCGAAAGATCCCCGGCTGCTCAATCCCGAGATGCCGGAGTATCTGGCGACCATCATTTTGAAGTGCCTGGAGAAAGATCCCGCGCTGCGTTATCAAAGTGCAGCGGAGCTGTTGCAGGATCTGGAGTCGGGAACTCCTGCCACGCGCATTGTTCGCCTGCGTCAAGCGGAGATGGGCTATCCCAAGTGGCTGTTCGCGGTGACGGGTGTGGTGTTGCTCGCGGGTATAGGGATGGCCATTCGTCCGGTGCGCGAGCGGGTGCTAGGCCGCGCGTCCCTTCACGTCACGAGCACTACGCCCGCTGCAGTCCCCGGCGCCGCCGACAAGTTCGTAGCTCTGATCCCGCTGAACGTGGTGGGAAGCGATCCCGCGTTGCAGTATGAAGCGTCCGGTATCACGGACGCGCTTTCCGCCAAGCTGTTTCAGATGAAAAACGTCCATCTGGCTTCGGCCGCTGCCGTGGAAAAAATCAATGCCACGGATGCGGTGACCAAGATCGCTCATCAGTTGGGCTCCAAGCTGATTGTGCAGGGAACGATGCAAGGCGCGGGCGACAAGATCGACGTGGTGTTGCGCTTGAGCGACGCCGGCGGAAAGGTACTGTGGACCAAGGATTTTCCGGGAGTACGCCAGGATCTGCTCACGATTGAGGATCAGATTTACAACGAGTTGGTCACGGCCCTGGAACTGAAACCCAGCGATGATGAGCTGGCGCGGAACGCCCTGCGTCCGACCGAGAATGTAGCGGCTTACGAGCTGTACCTGAAGGGGCGAAACATCCTGCGCGGGAAGCGTGACATCAAACGCGTGCAGTCGGCGGTGGATCTCTACGAACAAGCGATCAAGAAGGATGCCGCGTTCGTGCTGGCTTATGCCGGGTTAGCGGATGCGAGTCTGGTGATGTACGACCTGAAACGGGACCCGGTCTGGTCGCAGAAAGCGCTCGCCGCCGCCCAGCATGCGCAGTCGCTCAACGATGAGCTTCCGGAAGTCCACTTTGCGCTTGGCAATGTGTACAACGACACTGGAAAAACCTCGGAGGCCATCGTCGAGCTGAAGCGTGCCTTGACGCTCGCCCCGAATTCGGATGAGGGTTATCGACGCCTCGGTGATGCCTACCTTGCCGCAGCGAAGGAAAATGACGCAATCCACTCTTACCAGCAGGCCATTGATGCGAACCCTTACTACTGGCTGAACCAAAACAGGCTGGGCACGGTCTACTTCCAGCTCGGACAGAACCAAAAAGCATTGGATGCCTTCCGGCGCGTCGTGGAATTGGCGCCGGACTCGGCGTTGGGGTACAACGAACTGGGAGCCGCAAATTTTAATGCCGGCAAGTGGAACGATGCGATTATCGCGTGGGGAAAGGCGCTCAAGATTCAACCCTCGTGGGACATTTACTCCAATTTGGGCACGGCGTATTTCTATCTCGGACATCGCACCGACGCTGTCAGCATGTTCCAGAAGGCCGTGGATCTGAGCCCCAACGACGCCTTGGCGGTTGGCAATCTTGCGGATAGTTACCGCTGGGCCGGAGACAAGGACAAGGCCAAAGCTATGTATGATCGGGCCATCGCATTGGCCCTCAAAGCGTTGGGAGTGAATCCGCAGGACGCGAACTCCGCCGGCAACCTGGCGTCCTTCTACGCCAAGAACGGAGATTCCAAGAAAGGTCTCGATTTCATCCGCCGCGCACGGACTATCGATCCCAACAATAACGACCTGATGTACAAGGAAGCCGTTGTGGACACGATAGCTGGACAACAAACGGAGGCGCTGGCCAGCCTGCGTGCTGCGTTACAGAAGGGCTATCCGGTGGAGCTGGCCAAGAACGATCCGGAACTGAAGACTTTGGCTGCCAATCCCGAGCTGGACAAACTTATCGCCGGGTTTGAGCGAAAGACGAACTAGCGGAGCCTTTGCGTGCCCGCGCCACAATCACTCCCGCAAACGCGAGCAGCAGAATGATCCACTGAGAAGGCTCTGGGACCGTGCCGATGCCAGTCCCTGTGCCTTGCTCGAACAAAACGTACAGAGTGCCATCTGAATAATCAAGGCCGCAGGTGCTAAAGAGGCCGTCCCCGGAACAACTGAAGAGTGCGTCTACTTGGTCGGAGTTCAATGGGACCGAGATCAAGAGTTCGCTAATAAACGGGCCGGTGTTTGCCTCACCAGCCGTCTGAACGACTCCGTTGATCACCACCTGGCTTCCATCACCGTCGGTGAATGTGTACGTTCCACTCTCGTCCTGGCTTTTGCCACCGGGCCCGAGAGTGATCCCGGGGTCGATGCAACCAGCACAGAAGCCACTGCCAGTGAAGTCGAAGTCGTCGGAGGACAGGTCATCGGGGAGGCTGTTATCCGTGATGGGTTCCCAGGTGAAGGTATTTGCGTTGTCGGGGTCCCAGCCGGTCAGCCCAATTGTATATTCGCCCGAGACCGGCGGCAGCAGAACCGCTGCTTGAGCCCAGATGGAACTAAGCATCCCTAGTGCGGCGATCATGAACCATCGGGTCGCGTTCATTTGTTGCGGGCCTCCGAGAAGAATACGAAAGAATACGAATGAAAACGACTGGACTCTTACCGGAAACGGGCCGAGGAGAGAAACCGCTTCAACTACGTTTCTTTACGTTGCTCAATGATAGCCCGACGGGTCCTAAGAAGTAAGTCCCAGAACTAGGGCTTTGGTACTAGTACTTATTCAGCGGTTATTGAAAGTGTTGAGAGACGACGGCCCAAGCGATAGGCAAGCTATAATTGTGGAGCAAGCCAGTCGGGGCGTAGCGCAGCCTGGTAGCGCACCTGCCTTGGGCGCAGGGGGTCGGGCGTTCAAATCGCCCCGCCCCGACCAATAGAATCAATTAGATACGGGACAAATTAACGGAGGCCGTAAATCGACTGTAGTCAAAATTGTAGATGTGCAAAGCCTATTGAACTGCACGCCTGGGGCCCGCGAACCCCGGATCAATTTTCGCGTTCAATGTGTAAGCGAACCGTTGTTGGAGGAACTTGATCCCGAGGAATTCACTTTGCGGCGTAAGTCGTGGCCCAGAGGCCGCTAATCCGGTGCGCGTGTCGGGGTCAGGGCCTCGCCGCTCGCGCCTCACGTTCAAAATGTCGCCTCAAACGATCAGTCACGAGCTTGTTTTCGGTTTGCGTCCATCCGGGCACACGGCTCGTGAAACGCTGTCCTCACTCCCTCCAACAGATCGGGCTGGATTGATGACAAAGATGCCTTCGGATTCGACGACGACCTTACCTGTCTCGAACGAGAATTGCGCTGACGCCCTTGACCCGCCCTTCATGCGACAAGCCGTGGCGGAAATATTCCCATATCTTCGCGGTTACGGCATGGTCGATCTTGAGGTTGTCGGCGAGCCAATCGCTGGGCCCGCTCTCCGAGCTCGCTGGTTGCCAAGAATTCAACTCCGGCGAAGATCACAAGTCCGGCGGCGAACGCGTCATTGCTGGTGATCTAACCGCTGCTGCCGGTGCGAAGTAGAACCCGTCGACTCGGTCCTGGAAAGCGAGGGCGATTTGGTCAGTGTTGGTGAAGTCGAGGTCCCGGAATGCATGCTTGGGGGAGAAGTAGAGCGTGTCGCCGATTCTCATAGTGGTTAACCCGTGCCGCTCGTGGCGGCAGCGCGGACGATTCTATTGCGAGGCGTTCAACGCTAGTTCGCCTTAATCTGCCGAACCAATTCGGGAGCCTCATCGCCTTCCGTGGAGAGGACGATGTTCGCCAACCGTGGGAGTTCGGCAATGACGTCCCGTTCGGTGGAGTGGGCTCTCCGCCTTCCGAGGCAATTCGCCTCTTGCGCGCCTCGTTCCTGCAGCCGATCGCGGCGCAGTTCTTCAGGCGCTTCCAAGTACACCAGGAAGACTGGTTGTGGGGCCACGAGGTTCTTGAGTGTGTCCCAGATGCGGACATGACGGATGCCTTCGACGACCACTGACTCTCCTGGCTGCCATCCGGCATCGTCGAGTACGGCGCGACAGAACTTCACGGGTCGTTGGCCTCCAGCTCCGCGCCAACCGCCTGGAGTGACTCTCGCGTGTGCTCGATGCCACGGTTGGTCGCGGTCTTCCGGACGAAGGCTCCGAAGCTCGCGAATTTCCATCCGAGGTCTGCAGCGAAGGCCCCGGACACGGACGACTTCCCGGCACCCATTCTGCCGGCAAACGCAAGGATTGGCTGCATACTCATTCGAAGAACAGGGAGAGCTGCTCGGTCGCATGATTGATCACGACCCAGCCTCGTCGGTCACGTTTTTCGCAATCGATCGGCTGGCAGCTCGCGGATGATGTCAAACCACATGAGTGTCGCGTAATCGGCGTCCTTGACCTCCGCCCAGAAGGTATCTTCGGTCGCGCAGAGCTGTTGTTCGTAGCGCGACCGAAGTTCGCCCCAGTCTGTCCGTCGTGTCAGGTGCTGTACGCTGCTCACGTGCGCAAGGCCGATGATCTCATCGCCGGAACGCTTGAGCAGTACGACGTCCCCCGGCGCTACCTGATCGTATGGCGCGCAGCCGTTCTGGGAGAACCGGGATTCGACGTCTTCTTCCCCGCCATCAGGAAGGTCAGGTACGGCTCGGTGAAGACGGCGAGGTGGAGTGATTTCCCGTGCGGCCCGGGGCTCGTGCAGTCCTCGATGATCTTGCCCCACTCGGGGTCATCCTGCGCGTTCGAGCGTAGTTGGTCGATGACGGTTTGGACCCAGCTTCGAGATCCCGTTGATGGCGTGCTATTTCGAAACTCAACACTTTCCCATTTGACTACATTTCTCACTTGTTGGACTGCGGTCGCGACGAGAACTCGTTTCGCTGCTCGTCAGGGGCTCGTCCGTCTTGCATTCCGACGGTTATTTCGGGCGCTTCGCCAGCGTTGATCCCGTCGATGATGGCGGTCAGCGTGGCGGTGCCGTCGCACCCGAAGATCCGGTTTCCGGAGGTCCACACGGTCGCGTCCTTGCGGCGAGGATCGCGCCGACTGACGGATGGCAAGACGTCGCCGGGGACGAGCGAGCGATCAGGACGGGTGACGCGAAGCCGGTCGAGAGTCGTTTCTCGCAGCTTGAACCGCGTCAGCCCGAGCGATCGTTCCGTCCAGGTAGGTTCGGGCTCCATGATGGGTCGCGGACCGCACGCGGCCGTCGGTGCGCCGGAACACCGCGAGGTCACCGAGCCGCCAATCATTCGGATGGAGCGCACCGGCCGCTTGCATCGCGTTGGTCTCGAAAAACGGTGTGCCATAGCGCAAGACGCCCTCGTTTAAGCGGAGGAGCTCTAGGCCGAATCCTGCAGCGGCTGCCGTGATGCGTTCTCGCTCCTCTGTGACGCCGGGCCGGTTGCGACCGGTGGCAGGCTGAGCAGGACGTGCGCTCCCGTTCGGACAACGTTGATGCGGTCCACAGGAAGCCGATCGTTTCGGCTTCGTACCACGGGGGATCGGCTACCACGACGCTGTTGGCCCGCGGACGGGATGGGATCTCGCAGGACGTCGCAGCAGGCGAAGGTGATCCCGTCGGAGAGGGACCGGTAATGTGTTTGGGTTCCGCTCATGACAGGGTGACGGCAGCCGAGTCTTGCTCATGGTCGCGCGTACCGCCGCCAAGGATGGCGTTCCGAGCAGTGCTACATCTGCTCGCGGGTTCGCGAGTTCGCGAATCGTCTGCCAGATCAAGCCGATGGTGTCGCGCGTGAAGCGCCAGTCGAAATCGAGCGGGTGCGGCACGACGAGCGGACGTTCGGAGCCACGAGGGCCTCGCGCGACGGGAAGTTTCGAGAGCGGGAGTTTCTGTACTGCGCTGCATCCTTCCCTTTCCTTGCCTGTTACTTCATGTTCACATCACAGATGTTCTTACCCTAGTCGTCCGCTGCGAATCGCCGGCCGAGCTCTTCTTGCCAGTACGATGCGACGGCGTACTGGTTCGCCATGGCTGCCTCGCAGCGGCTGTCGATCCGACTCTGCACGGGCGTAAACATGGTTACTTCCAGCGGTACGGTACGCAAGGGCAAAAGGGGGTGAATCCGCTGCAGGCGGTCCACGAAATCCGACGAGCGCTGGCGCGCGACCCGTCGAGATCGGGCGTCGTGAACGTGGTGTACGCGTACATGTCCAGGCCGAACTCGACGAAGCGACGGAACAGGTCGAACTGCGCGTCGAAGAGGCGCCGGATCGGCAGCCGTGTTGAACGCGAACGACTCCCGGTCGATGCCCTTGAAGCACGCGACGCGACCGTAGTTCCGATAGCCTTTGATCGCGGCACGCTGGTCATCCGTGAGGTAACGCCAGAAGTAATCGTTGCTAAGGTTGTCGTCCGACCACAGGTAGACCTTCTCGGTCAGGTCGCGACGCTGCAATTCCTCGATCATCCATGGCACCCATTCCGGGGTCAGGTCGGGTTGTCCGCCCGTGAGGTCGATCATTGGCGGCGGTTCCGGATCCGCAAGGTAGAGGTCGAGCAGTTCGGCCGGCGTCAGCAGTGGACGAGTGGCGCTTGTTCGCGTTGAGCAGGTTGAACGGGACGAAACAGTACCAGCACCGCCAGTTGCAGACCGCATTCTGGAAGACCTGCGCACGGATGGTCGCGGCGTCTCCCATGCCGAGCGCTCGGCACGCTGGATCGATCGGCAACGGGTTCGCCATCCAGTTCGTGCTCCGTCGCCGGTGAAAGTGGCGGACGCGACCGAAGCCCTTGCAGTTCGCGGGCTCGGAAAGGTCGTGTTCCTGTTCCGTACCGATGAAGTTCGTGATGAGCACGCGCCGTCCCGGCACGTCGATCGCTTCGTTGCGATAACGGTCGGACCATGCTTCGGTGTCGATGGTTTTCGTAGCATCACTGGTCCTCGTCCAGCAGCGGCAGGGATTTCTTCGTCTTCTTCTTCGATGGCGGCTTCGTGGGATCGGCGGGAATATCCGCCAAGCCGCTCCTTCAGGTATAGGACGGCGAGGCTGCTCAGGTACGCAAGTTCCTCCTCGGTTAATGCCCGTCCTCGGGGGATGTTGTGCCAGTCCTCGACGCACTTGCGGCAGCAGGTCGCGGTCGCGTGCTGCGCGTAGTACTCCGCTTTGCCGCTGAACGGCGTCTGGGTGCCGTCGCGGAATGGTGTTGCCTTCCCGATCGATTGCATCAGTCGTTTCGGCACGTGGTCCAGGATCGCGGTGAGGCCGTTCTTCCTGGCGTGCGCGATCGCTTTCGTGTCGATCTCGATGTGCCAGAAGTGGTGCCTGATGAACTCGGTCCGCATCATCTCGAAGGTGAACGCGGCATCCGACGACATCACGCTGATGGACGCGGTCCCAATCCACGAGCTAGATGCCGCACTGAGCGGCAACGGCCAGCGGTCTTCTCGCGGACCATCTCTGCCGTGGCACGGTAACAGTGCAAGTCCTTCCTCGCAGTTGGAGTCGGAGCACCGCACCTTCAACGGCGGGAGGTCTTCGGGGAAGGTGTCGCTCATCACGCGGTTGCCTCCGGTTCTTCGAGTGCTCGGCGTTAACAGCTCTCGGTCGGTTAGGTTTACTTGGGAAAAATCGCATCGGAGTAGGAACGCATCTCTCGTAATCGTCCAGGGGTCGCCTTCGGGCTGAAGGTTGTTCGCGGTCCCCCACCAGTTCTGTCCTTGCAGAGAAAGCCGGAACGCAATGTAGTTTGCGAGTGACGCCGCCGACACGCCCTCACGATCCGCTACCTTCTGAACCGTGGCCTTGAAACGAGGGATGAGGCCGTCCGTTTCCTTCAGCACGATGCCCACGAGTTCTTCGGCGCGTCCCGCGAGCACGACATTGCCGGCGAACATGCTCGCGTGCTTTTCTTCCGTGGACTGCCGCCGATCCGGGTCGGTCTCCGGAAGCTCCAGGAGCGATCGTTCGGGCTGATCGGGTTCTTCTCCGGCGTGCCAGAGCTCGTGCAGGAGATCAAAGAGCCACCTGGCTTCTGACTTCGTCTGTTGCTTGAGCACGATGACGCCTCGACCGCTGCATGCGCCAGAAGGCTCCGTGGAATGCCCCAGCATCCTGGAGCGGGAAGCACCGCGATGCCAAGGCCCCACACGTAATCGAGCGCGGTGGAGAGTGTCGAGTTCCCCGTACTCGCTGCGCGATCGCTGCTGCGACCTCAGAGGCTTGCGGGGAATCGGCTTGCTCTCAAGATTCGGCGTGACTTGAAGTGGCCAGTGTCGAGAGGTGATACGCGTAGATGCGTGTACGCGCTCAGTCTTTGGTCAGCGACGCGAGCCGGAATCTTGAACCGTGCAGCGCCCGCCGTTGCGAGTCGAACTTCGGGACCTCGGTCCCCACGGACTCCGCCGAGACTCCAGCCGTACACCCGCTTGAGGTTGGCGGCTGTCTTGAACAGGAGCTCGCCGGTTTGCTGCCCCGCTTAGGATGGCTCGCGGCGTCTCTTGGGAAGAGTCGTTTCTGCACGAACGTCTTGTCGAGCCCGAAGCCCTCTAGCCTCGTGAGGAACTTGTTTACGGTCAGATTGCTCGGTCGGAACGAGGATGTCTTCGCGCATGGAGACGCCCAGCGCATTCACGATCGCTGAGAGTGTTGAGAAGCTCGCCCCGGCGTAGTCTGTTGCCTCGTAACGCTGGATCTGCTGTTCCTTCATATCGAGCCGCTCGCCAAGGTCCTTTTGGCTGAGACCGGCAGCGATACGCGCACGGATGAGCGCCGCGGGGAGCTCCTGAAACGACTCGACTTCGACCAGGTGCACATCGCCCGTCAGCAAGAGCTCGTACTCTTCGATCTCGGAGTGCAGGTCTGCGAGCTGCGATTCGAGCGCTTCCCGCGACGCCTTGACGACTAGCGGATTCGTGGACGAAGGAGCCTTCTCAACGCGACGGATTGCGTCGGCGAACTTCTCCGCCTGGGATTTCGTGATCCGATACTGACGCTCGTTCTTAATCATGGCTGTAGCCTTTCGAGGTCAATG
>CAVYFI010000002.1:0-750727 GCA_963767775.1 Bryobacterales bacterium | reverse complement strand
TCGACGCGGAAGCGCCCTTCACCCCACGCGGCTGCATCGCGCAAGCCTGGAGCGTCGCCGAGGTTCTGCGGTGCTGGATCAAATGCCGCATGTCTGGCGCACAGCTGGGTGAATCGGACTAACGGTTACAACTCCTCGGTTGGTCGCTCAGTTGCACTCATACCTAAGGGAGGGACTATGTCTAAACAATCTTGTAGAAATTTCCTGCGATGCGCTGCGGCTGGAGCCCTGTTTGCGGGATTCGCACTAGCGAACGATCATCATGCTTTGAACGGCGTCTGGCAGCTAATTCCGGCGCGCAGTGAATTTAACGGAGAGCCGGCCATCCAAACGGGTACCGTAACGATCAACGATCGTGAGAGCAATATCTCTGTCCAGCGTAATTTCAATTTTGATGGTTCGAACCAGTCCACCGCCACCAGCTTCAGCACCGATTCCCGCGAGAAAGCCACCATCAAAGAGCCGGGTTTCAAGAGCAAGACCAAGTGGGACGGCCATGTATTAACGGTCACTACCACGCGCGGCAGTGAGACGACGCTGGAACGCTACAGTCTTCGGGGCGACGGCACTATGATGCTGCAGCTTGATCGGCCCAATCATCAGCCCGAGACACTCTTGTTTCAACGCCAGTAGCGTTTGTTTTCCGGGCGCTAAAACAAAAACGTCCACGCCAGTGACCGAAAGGCAATCGCTAGCGTGGACGCATTAAGTGAGGACCGTAGCCAGGAATTTATCTCAGGGCCGGACGCTTCCGTCAGCGAACACCGGGACGATCGCTCATGGCGTAGTCGGCCGCGGCCTCGCTAGCCGAGCTGACGTCTTCGGCGCCGGTCTCCTCAAGAACTTTCTTGGCGCGGCTCACCCACTCCGAGCTGTCGCAATGCACCGACAGGAGGATGCCCCCGGCCTTCACGCGGCCTTCATAGCGCTTCGCCTCATACTCGGGAATTCCCAGGCCCACCAGAGATCCGACAATCCCGCCGGCGACGCCCGCAGCACCTGCGCCGGCGAGCATCGCCATGATCGGCCCAGCGGCAATGAAGGGGCCAAGCCCAGGAATTGCCAATGCTCCGATGCCAACCAGCCAGCCAAGTACGCCGCCGAGTACCGCGCCGGACGCTGCTCCCGTGGTGGCTCCTTCCGGGGCCTTGGTGTCCTTGTGAAGGCCGAAGTCTTTGGTGCCGGCGTTCTCCGGCATCAGAACGGAAACGTCAGTATTGCGAAACCCAACCGCCTGCACCGCATTCAAGGCGCCGCCTAGGGATACGGTGTCGCGATAAATTCCAAAAACTGCCGTATTTTTTCCTGCCATGATAATTCTCCTTCTCGTTCACGCGCGTCAGTCTTGATGATGCGCGTCAGTTTGGATCGGTCTATTTACTCGCAGCGACGGTGAGCTCGCTGGTCACCTTGCCTTGTCCGGCGATCTCTGTCGCTTTATCCTCGATACTCTTTTTCTCGTCATCCGACTTGACGGTGCCTCGCAGCGTCACCGCCCCGTCTTGTGAAGTTATGTTGATGTTGTGGGCCTCGGTCGACAGCGATTTGTCGGCCACTACGGCCTTCCGAATTTTCTGCATCATTTGACGGTCGGCTTTCTTGGCAGTCGCCACTTGGTCAGCGGTTGCTTGAGCGCTCAGAGTGGGTGCGGCAATTACGGCACACCCCACTGACGCCGCCGCCAGCTGGGCGGCTAGGGCTATGGTCGAACTGAATGTTTTCTTCATGCCGCCCTTGAGTGCAAGAGCCATGCCATCCGTCTATGTGTGGCTAGCTGCTTGGTTTCTTTATTGTCGGATTCTCCGCGGGGCGTCCGCGAACAGAAATAATTACAGGCACATATGAAACCAGCACGAGTTAGCAAACGTTAGTGTTCTCGGCTGCGCTGTCATGGACCGTCCACTTCTGGACCATTCCGGTGACCGCTGTTTTATATTCATCCAGGTCCAGCGGTTTGTGAACGAAATCTTTTGCGCCGAGCGACAAAACACGGCCAACATCCGCTTCGTTCTGAGATGCGCTGAAGACCACGACCGGCGTTTTCCGCGGGAGGTACGACGCCAGCACTGTGTAGCCTGAGACTCTTGGAATGTTCAAGTCCAGGATGACGAGATCGGGCTTGAAACCGGGTTCTCCCAGTATCTGCAGCGCCTGTTCACCATCTCGGGCGATGCGCAGGTGAACCGGCCTGGGGTACTCTGCAAGCACCTGTCCGACTAGCAGTGCATCTCCGGCGTTGTCTTCAACCAAAAGTACCTCGGACGCACTCATAGGCACGGCGTTATTCCAGATCGTTTCAATGGTTCCATCTTCGGTGCAAATATCGACTTTGGAGTACAGGCCGTTGCCCAGCTGCAATACCCGCTTGGCAAGCTCACGCGCCTCGGGCAAGCTGCGGACGGGCAACTTGGTTGTTTCGCGCCTTCCATTCTTTCGGATGCAGTCTAGAGAGAGGGTTGGTTTGTTTTCCATGCCGATTCTCCTCCTGCACTTTTGACTCCGCGGTGGCCGGAACATTTCCCAGGCCATTTGACCAAGGTGCTTTATGCCGCCCTTATGTGCGTAAGTCAGCTAGGCTCAAGAAGAAGCGGGCGGTTCGAGGATAATAGGGCTATCATGTGCACGCTGAAGCAAAACTCGCTGTTGTTGGTTTTGTTACTGTGCTGCCCAGCGTTAGCTCCGGCATCGTCCCAAATGTCCATTCTCGACTATATAAAAAAGACCTGGAGCGTTTTGAGGCGATCCAATGCGAACCTCAGGAGCGCCGCCGCTGATCCCAAATCTCCGGCTCTCCCGAATGGCAAATCGCTGGTCTATGTCGCCGGGGGCGAAGACATCCCAGAGATAGAGCGACATTTGAAAGCCGAGATGCAGCCGGCGGACCTGCAGAAGATCGAACTGCGGAGGCTGCCATCCGACCCGGCGCAAATTCGAGAGCACGGGTTGCTCTACCTGCCTTGGCCCTATGTCGTCCCGGGCGGCCGCTTTAACGAGATGTATGGATGGGACAGCTTCTTTATCCAAATGGGCCTGCTTCGCGATGGGGAAATCGAGCTTGCGCGGGACATGGCGAATAACTTTCTGTATGAGGTTCGTGAATATGGCAAAGTGCTGAATGCGAATCGTACCTATTATCTGACTCGCTCCCAGCCTCCATTTCTCACGCCGATGATCCTTGCGGTTTACCACAAGACTCAGGATCGCAAGTGGCTGGAAGATTCCCTGCCGTGGATTGAAAAGTATTATAGCTTCTGGACCAGCGGGCCGCACACGACCCCCGAGGCGGGACTGTCGCGCTATTTTGACACCGGAGATGGACCCGCGCCAGAGGTTGTGGCGTCAGAAAACGACAAGCACGGCAATGGCGACTACGAGCTCATTCGCGCGTACTTTCGCTCCCATAAAGTTCCCGACTACGATGTGTCTCAGTATTTCAACGCGGCCGACGGTCAGCTCACGGCGCTCTTCTATAAAGGCGACCGATCCATGCGCGAGTCTGGCTTCGATCCTTCCAATCGGTTCGGTCCATTCAGCGTCGACATCATTCACTACAACCCGGTTTGCTTGAATTCGCTGCTCTACCTGATGGAGATGCAGATCGCGGAGATCGACACTTTGCTCCATCGCACGACCGAGGCCGGTGTCTGGCGCGAGCGAGCCCGGGAGCGCGCGGAACGCATCAATCGTTTGATGTGGGATCCCGAGACCGGGCTCTACTATGATTACAACTTCGTCGAAAAGCGCGTGCGGCGCTATCCGTTCCTCACCACCTTCTACCCTCTGTGGACGGGGCTCGCCAGCCAGGAGCAGGCCGCCCGCGTGGTCGGAAACTTGAATCGCTTCGAGCGAGCGGGAGGCCTACAGACCAGCGAATTCAAGAGCGGAGACCAATGGGATGCTCCGTTCGGTTGGGCGCCATTGCAATGGATCGCGGTTCAAGGCTTGCGCCGTTATGGCTATCAAACGGAGGCGGACCGGATTTCGAAAAGCTTCCTCTCGATGGTGCAGCATGAATTCCAGCGGCACCACAATCTGGAAGAGAAATACGACGTTGTGCGCGGAACCGACGATGTCAAAGGCGAGCTTCGCTACGGTTACCACTCCAACGAAGCGGGCTTTGGCTGGACCAACGCCGTTTTTACCGCGCTGCTCGATGAGTTGCCGCCAGCGGATCGTAACCGTTACAGCGGCGGGAAGTAACGGCCCCATGATGGACGCGTCCCACAAATGGTGAGAAAGCGCGCTCCCAGCGTCGCAAGATGGGCCTGCGTTGGTATCGTCGCCTCTGGACTCTGGAGCCAGCCGGCCCCTGAGACCACCGAGGAAATAACGGTTCAGGCGCAAGCGCCATCGCAGCCGTTTCCGCACTTTTGGGAACAGGTTTTCGGTTCTGGCCGCGCCGTCCTGTCTTTGCGCGATAGCTACCGGAGCGACCTTCGTGCCATGAAAGCGGCCACCGGCATTCAGTATGTCCGTTTTCATGCCATTCTCGACGACGAAGTCGGCATCTACGACCAGGACGCGCAGGGCAGCCCGGTTTACAATTGGTCCTACGTCGATCAGATTTACGACGGCCTGCGAGCGAACGGCGTTCGCCCGTTTGTCGAACTGAGCTTTATGCCGCGCAAGCTCGCGGCATCGCTCGAACCGCACCCTTTCTGGTATAAGCCGCTCCCTTCGCCGCCCAAAGATTACGGCCGGTGGGAAGAGTTGATTCACAATTTCGCTCAACATCTGGTGGACCGCTACGGCATCGAGGAAGTCTCGCATTGGTATTTTGAGGTCTGGAACGAGCCGAATATCGACTTTTGGACCGGCCAACCCAAGCAAGACACTTACTTCGTGCTGTACGACCACGCCGCTCGCGCCATCAAGAGCGTAAGCGCGCGGCTCCAGGTTGGCGGCCCGGCCACCGCGCAAGCCGCTTGGGTTGATGCCATGATCGCGCACTGCGTTCAGGGCCAGGTGCCTCTCGATTTCGTCTCCACGCATGTTTATGCCAACGATCTTGCCGAGGACGTGTTCGGAACTCACGAGAGCATACCTCGCTCGGACATGGTGGCCCGCGCGGTGCGCAAAGTGCATGATCAGGTGAAGGCCTCGGCGCGTCCCGACCTGCCCATTCACTGGAGTGAGTATAATGCGAGTTACAAGAACGAGGTCGAAGTCACGGACTCCGCGTTCATGGGCCCGTGGCTTGCAAATAACATTCGGTTGAGCGACGGCCTCACCACTACTATGTCGTACTGGACTTTCTCGGATGTCTTTGAAGAACAAGGCGTGGTGAAGACGCCGTTTTACGGGGGATACGGCCTGATTGCCGAGGGCGGAGTCCCTAAGGCCTCGTTTAATGCTTTTGCCATGTTGCACCGATTAGGAGAGAAACGCCTACAGGCCGACGTAAGAGACGCTCTTGTGACCAAACGCCAGGACGGAACGCTCGCCATCGCGGTGTGGAATTATGCCCCTCCGGGCGAAAGCGCGCCTGCCAAACGGGTTCACATCTCCCTTCAGGACGGGAACAGGAATCGGAGATTCCACGTCGAATTGTTGGATGCCAATCATGGCTCGGCGTTATCGGCGTGGCAGGCCATGGGGCAGCCGGCCTTCCCCACCCAGCAACAGTACGAACGCCTTCGCCTGGCCGCGTCGGCTACACAAAAACTGGATTCACCAACTTTCACGCTTCCCGCGCCTGGCCTGGCGCTGGTGGAAGTGAGACCCTAGGGAACCTTGGTGAGATCCACTTTCACAGCCCTGGCCGTCTGTCTGCTCTGCCTGCTCCCCGGCTCGCCGGCGTACTCCGAGGTGGCTCCGCATGCGCTTACGCCGCAGGACCGCGCCTTCCTCGAAGACCTGGAGCATCGCAGCGTGATGTATTTCTGGGAACAGGCCGATCACGGCACCGGTCTGGTGCTGGACCGGGCCAGCGCCGATGGAGGCCGCGCCAAAGGCCCCAGCCGCGACATCGCCAGTATCGCCGCCACCGGCTTCGGGCTCAGCGCCATCTGTATCGGGACCCAGCGCGGTTGGATTCCGCGCGACCAGGCCATCGAGCGCGTTAGAACCACGCTGCGATTCTTTGCCGAGCGCGCCGATCAGGAACACGGCTGGTTTTACCACTGGATGGACGTCTCCAGCGGCGAACGCAAATGGGACAGCGAAACTTCGTCGGTAGACAGCGCCTTTCTTCTGGCGGGCGTCATCACGGCTGCCGAATGCTTTTCAAGCGATTCCGAAATTCCGAAGCTGGCCAAGCAGATTTTCGATCGCGTGGACTTTCAATGGATGCTGGGTGGCGATCCACTGCTGCTTTCCCATGGCTGGAAACGCGGCAAGGGCTTCTTAAAATACAGCTGGAACACGTACAGCGAATCGTCCGTGTTGTACCTGCTGGCCATCGGTTCCGAGACACATCCCATCAATCCCGAATCCTGGTACGCATGGCAACGGCCGCTGTATAACTATGGCAACTTCGAATTCATCAGCGGCGGCCCGCTGTTCACGCATCAGTATTCGCATGCCTGGGTGGACTTCCGGGATCGCCGAGATCGTGGATTCATCGATTTCTTCCTCAACTCCGTCAATGCCACTCGCGCCAATCGGCTCTATTGCCTGAATCTGAACAATATTCTTCCCAATACCTTTGGCCCCGAAATTTGGGGCATTACTGCCTCAGACGGACCCAAAGGATACAGGATTTATGGCGAGATCAAAGCCTTCGAACCCGTAGATGGCACGGTTTCGCCCGCCGCCTCGGCCGGATCTCTGATGTTTACGCCCGATATTTCGATTCCGGCGCTGCGCGCCATTCGTGACGAGTTCGAGGACCGTGTCTATAGCCGTTACGGCTTCGTGGATTCCTATAATCCATCCTTGAAGTGGTTCGACACGGATGTGGTCGGAATCGATCAGGGCATCACGCTGCTCAGCGCCGAAAACCTGCTTACCGGCAATGTCTGGCACTGGTTCATGGCGAACCCGGTGATGCAGCGCGCTATGGACTTGGCGGGCTTCAGCGCCCCTCCCGTGCCCGTGCCGCAACTGGTGTCGAAAAAGGCTCCCGTGAAGAGCAAGACTGTTCATCACAGGGCTGCGCGAAGCCTCACGTCGAACTAAACAGTTTTAAGCCACCGCGGTTTCTTGGTCCGGCTTATTCAGAGTCTCCACCAGGGCCGGCATGCGCTCTTCCAGTAGAAATTCGGTGGCTTGCACGCGTGCGTCCTGGTGAAAGCGTTTTCGCATCCGGCCCTCGTGCAAAGCATTGTCAATGGCCAGCAATCCCATGCCCTGATGGTGAGCCATCCAGCAGCGTACCGGCTCTGGCGTCCATTGGGAGGCAGGGCTGTAGTCGATGGAATCGATAAAGCCGTGGCGGCCCAGGCAACCCATGTTTTCCAGAAGCCGCAAATTGGCGGTGGCTTCGCGCGGGTCGATCAGCAGCGCCAGCATGCTGGAGTAAGGAGACACCACACGGTTCTCCGCGTGGTCCTCGCAGGCGCTCAAGGGCGGGATGCCGAAGGCGCGGTATTGATACTGCATCTGGCTGTCGCGAGCCGCGTAAGCCGCTTCCGAGATGCCCCACGGTATGCGGCGTGTTCGCGCGTAGGCCTGCTGAATCCGTACAGCGCCTCGCGCGGCGCGCTCTAACAGCGTGTCGTTAAAGGTGTGCAGGTGCAGCAAGGGCATCAGGTACTCGAACATGGTGCCGCTCCAGGATATGAGCGTGCGATGATTTCGGTAGGCCGTCAGTTTTCTTCCGAGCTGGAACCAGGCCTCGCGCGGGATATGGCCTTTGGCGATCGCGACAAACACGGCAGTGCGAGCTTCAGAGGCTAGTAGATCGTAGCAGGCTTCATCGGGCCGGCCAGTTTCCAGGTTATAGCCTATCCGCAGCAGCTTGCGGGAGGAATCGAACAGGAACCGAAAGTCCATTGCGTCAAAGTGCCTTCCGGCATCGGCGGCGGTGCGTTCCAAGCTACGAACCAAGGCCTGTGCGGTCTCGCGCGCGGCCGGCAAACTCTGCAGCAATTCTTCTAAAACGCGGCGCAACGCCGGATACAGGGGTTGTTCGCTTGCGAGCCGCTCAGTCAATCGCCGCTCGATGCGATCATAAACCTCCGGCATCTGGTTCAGCGGTTGGACTGGCGTCAGTTCCTGAAGCAGCGGCGCCAGAGTCGCATCGCGCAGGTTGACGCGCAGTTCGGGCTCGAATCGCGGCGCGAGCCACGGAGCCAGGCCATACAGTTCACCCAGGGCCGCTTTGACGCGTTCCCACAACAAAGCTTCCCAATAGTGCGCTTCATCCGCTTTCGCGCCCCGGCGGCCATCCAGCGCTTCGCGCAGCCGTTGCACGATGTCACGGGTGTCGGTGAGCACGCTTTCCCAAAAGAACAAATCAGTGGGCTGGGAGTCGAGTTGGCCCAAGAGATTTGCTAATCCCCGCATGATGGAAATGCCTCTGGCGGTGTGAGGGATGGCTTCGCGGAGCCGGAGTGCATGGTCCCGCAATCCCGCCAGAACAGGCAAGCCGATAATCGGTTGACGGACCAGCGCGAGGCAGCCCTGCCGCAAAGCACACAACGACGCGGCCAAATTGCCGCTGTCAACCGAAGACACGTAGCGCGGCGTCAACGGTTCCAGGCTCCGGGTATCGCACCAATTGAGGAAGTGCCCGCGATGGCGAGGCATATGCTCCATCGCGTCAAAGGTCCGCCGCAGCCCCCCAGACAACTCAGCGAGGCTGAGATACCCGAAGTCGTGGGCTGCCATGTTGGAGGTAAGGAATAATCCCAGATTCGTGGGCGAGATCCGTTCGGCGACCAGCTGCGGACCTTCCTGAATGTTGTCGGGAACCAGCCAGTGGTTCTCTGCATTGAGATGGTCCGCAAAAAAACGCCAGGTGCGAAGCGCCACTCCGCGCAGAAAACCGCGATCGCTGTCGGTTAGATCCGCCGGCTGGGAGGGGCGCTCGTTGAGCCAGTCGGCAATCAGCGGCGCGACGATCCACAGCGAGCACACCAGCGCAACCACGACGTTCACGGGGCGCAGGACCAACAACAACAGCATCAGCGCGCAAGCCGACGAGAGGTAAAGGTAATGTTCCGTCCGGCCGGCGCCCTTTCCCGAGCCGCGCTCGGACTGCCACATGGTCTCCCACTCGAGCAGCTTGCGTTTGGTGACGAAACGGCGCAGCAGGGCTCGTGCGATGGCGTCGGCCATCAGGAAGGCCTGATGGGCCAGCAATGCCAAGTTCATCAGCGCATCGCGATGCCCGCGGAAAAATTGTCCGCCGATCTGGTATGAAAACGACGGCCAGAACCGGCGTTCGGGAGTCCGCATGATACTGAGCAGCGTGTCCGCGTAGACCGGCAACAGGAGCAGAGCTAAGACGCCCAGGGTCCAGCGCACCGGGTGCTCTAGCACCATCCAGCCGGTCACCAGCAGCAGCAGCGCTGAAATTTCGAACAGGCTGCGGCGCAGGTTGTCGAAGATCTTCCAGCGCGATAAAGCTGATAGCGGGTTATGCGTGGCCTTGCCGTCGGGTCCGGGCGGTTGGCTAAGCAGCCAGGGCAAGAGCTGCCAATCGCCGCGTGCCCAGCGATGTTTCCGGTTAGAAAATGCCCGATAGGTCGCCGGACAATCCTCCACCACCTCAACACTGCCCAGAAAGCCGGTGCGGGCGTGCTCCCCTTCGATCAGGTCATGACTGAGGATAGAGTTATCGGGGAAGCGATCGCCCACGGCGGCATCGAATGCGGATAGATCATAAATGCCTTTTCCCGTGAAACTCGCCCGCCCATACAGGTCCTGGTAAACATCCGACACTGAAGTAGCGTAGGGATCGAAGCCCGACTGCCCGCTGAGAATCTGCGCTAAACGGGATCGGCCCGCCGATTCCATGCCCACCGAAATGCGGGGACGCAGCAAGGCGTAGCCGGAGGTCACCGTTCCGGTGCGCTGATCCAGAACCGGATGATTCAGCGGATGGGCCATGGCTGCGATCATTTTCGCCGCGGTATCCAGCGGAAGCTGCGTGTCGGTGTCGAGCGTGATCACATACCGGATCTTCGGCAAGCGGGCCACGTCTCCCGCGATGGTATGGAACCAGTTGCCTTGCCCTAGCAGAAGTTGATTCAGATTATTCAGCTTGCCGCGTTTCCGTTCGTGACCCATCCAGGTGCCTTCTTGCGCATTCCAGCAGCGGGCCCGATGAAACAGATAGAAAGGCGAGCGCTGTCCGGCGCCGTAACGAGCGTTGAGCCGTTCAATGCCTTGGACGCACGCGCGTAGCACAGAGGCGTCGCTGTCCATCTCCGGACGGTCCGCGTCGGGAAAGTCGGTGAGCAGAGCGAAACAGAGATTTGGATCGCGATTCGCCAGATAGCGAATTTCCAGGGCTTCCAGCAATCTGGCTGCGTTCTCGGCGGAGTTCAGCAGGGTGGGCACCACCACCATGGTCTTCGAGGTGTCCGGAATTCCTTCGGCGAACTCCATGCTCGGGATGGCCCGCGGAGTAGTCAAATGGCTGATCACGGAGTGGACGATATCGAGCGCGGCTTGCGTGAGCGGAATGAGCAGCAACGCCGTCATCCACCAGGGCGCCGGTCCCGCCAGGCGCTCGATTCCGAACCACAACAGAATCGTCAGGATGGCGACACCACCTGCGTGCAGCGCCGTAGCGCAATCGCTCAGTACGCGCTTCCGCAAGAGTTTTATGCCCGGCCCGATCAGATAGTAGCCGACGTGGGCCTTGATCGACTCGCGGCCGTCCGTCGCGGCGGCTTGCTCGGCGTATTGGATCGCACGCTCGGCCGTCTGAGCTTCAGTTTCTCCTGAGCGGCTCGCCAGCTTTTCGATTTCGCGGCGATAAAGATCTCGGGTAGGGAAGTCCATGCGCAAATAAATTCCCGCCGGATCACGGCGCAGGATTTCCTCGGTGATGGAGATAGATTCCACGAAGTCACGCCAGGAGACGTGATCCAGCGCTCTCAAACTTTGGACGCACGTCGACACCATGGTTTCTACGTGCAGGCTGGAGCAAAGCCGCTCGAGTATAGCGATTCGCAGCATCGTTCCCAAGGCCCAAAGCTCAACCAGATTGAGCGCGTATTGAGTCTTGAGGATCTGGCCAAAGGAGGCCACTGTTTCACCGTCGACCACTTCAGAGCACTGTGCAACCAACTCTTCCGCGACGCAGTAGACGCGGGGCTCGCGCGCCGATCGGCTTTTTGCTGCCCGACTCAGCTTTCTGAGAACCGCGGGCGATAAACTGTGGCGCGCTTCCAAAATCTGATCCTGCAGAAAAGAATGGTTGTCGATCAGCCAGTTTGCTTGTGGAGTTTCAAGCGGCGTGCGGCTACGCAGGCGCTTCACTTCGCTCCGCAACAGCTTCGCGCAATCCTCCAGGCGCTCCGGCAGGCTGCGAGAGTCCCGGCGCGCCGGACTGGCATCGATCATGGTGATGGCTGAAGCGCTCATTGGTAATTGGCTGCCTGAAGGTGAAAGAGCCTGGCGTATTGGCCTCCGGTGCCCACCAGCTCGTCATGGGTTCCTTGCTCGCGGATGCCGCCGTCCTCAATCACGACGATACGGTCGGACCGTCGCACGGTAGAGAAGCGGTGAGAGATTAACAGCGCCATCTTGTCGCGTGCCAGGTCGGCGAAGCGCGAGAAGACTTCTTGCTCGGCGACCGCGTCCAGAGCCGCGGTCGGTTCATCCAGAATCAAGATTTGCGCATTGCGAAGATAGGCCCGGGCCAGCGCGAATTTTTGCCACTCGCCGCCGGACAGATCGACGCCGCCTTCGAAGCGGCGGCCCAGCATCTGGTCCAAACCCAGGTGAAAGCGTGATAGCATCCTGTCCGCGCGGCTCTTCTTTGCGGCTACCCAGAGGGTCTCGTCATGCTCAAGCTCGGAAATTCGGCCGACGCCGATGTTCAATCTCGCGGGCATGTCGTAACGGACAAAATCCTGAAAAATGATTCCGATTTCGCGATGCAATGACTCTAAGTCGTAATCCCTGAGGTCCACTCCGTCAAGCAGGATGGCGCCGCCGGTGGGGTCATAGAGCCGTGCCAGAAGCTTGACCAGCGTCGTCTTGCCTTGGCCGTTCTCTCCTACCAGGGCCACGTGCTCGCCGGGTTCGATTCGAAAGTTCAGGTTCTTCAGCACCATCCGGTCCGATCCCGGGTAATGAAAAGAAACGTTGCGGAACTCAAACCCCGTGCGAATAAGGCGCGGGACTGGGAGAGCTCCAGGCTTCGATTGGATGGAGGGTGCGACGGCCAGGAATTCGAGCAGATCCGTGAGGAACAGCGCCTGGTCCGAGACGCTCGATAACAGCGAAAATAAGCCCTGTAACTGAGTGCTGGATCCGGCGATCGCTCCCGCAAGAAAAGTCAAAGTGCCGAAGGTAATCTCGCCGAGCAGCGTTCGCCACACCAGATAGGCATACGCGCCGTAATATCCCACCGAACCGATAACGGCCAGGAGCGAGCCCCAGAATAGACGCCGCCGCGTCAGCTTCCGATTTTTGATGATGATTTCATTGCTCAGCTCGGCGTAGCGCTCGTTCAGATGCGGGCCCAGCCGGAACATCTTTACTTCCTTGGCGCTCTCCTTGCTTGTACCGAGCACTCGGAGGTAATCGAGTTCCCGCCGGATAGGCGTGATGCTGTGAGCCAGTGAATACCCTAGAAAAGCGAAGTGACTCTCGCCGGCAAATGCCGGAACCACGCAGACCACCAGCAGCAGGAACACCCAGGGCGAGTACACCACCACGCCGATCGCCAGAGACACCAGCGTGATGACCTGGAGCACCAGCCGTCCCATGGAGTTGAGCATTCCGATGCGGTCGGTGGCTTGTTGGCGGGCCCGTTCCAGAACATCTTGGAAGGCGGGATCCTCGAAGTTGGACAAATCCAACTGCGCGGCGTGTTTCATCACCCGCAGACTCACTTCGCGCGTGAATTCGTCGGCCAGGCGGGCATCGGTGTAATCGATGGCACGTCCGAAAATATTGTTCGCACCAACCAGAACGAATTCCGCGCCGAGCAGCCACCAGATCTGGGTCGGTATCGCGCCGGGATGCTTGAGCACGCCGACCACGATATCGACGATCCATTTTGATACCGCCAGGACTGCCACGGGAACAAGCGCGCTCGCGACGCGGAGTGCAAGACCGCCGGCGACCACGGCAGGTGCAGCGTCCCAGACCAGCCGCAAAACGGGAGGTAGGTTGCGGAGCGCCGTCAGGCGGTCACGCCAAATGCTTCCGCGCGAGCCCATGCTTAAAGACAATGGTACGTCCTTACTGATAGCTGCCTGACAGGGGCGTCAACCAGCTTAGCATCTTAAGCTAGCAACTCGAATGCCGTACAACCTGCGGGGTACCCGTAGTACTAGAACGGTTGAAGTTTCAACGTCTTAAGCACGGCTACGAGATTTGCGTCGCCAAAGCACAGGTGTGCAAAAAATTCAGCCCTGGGCCGCGGAGTACCTTCTTTTCCAGTTTCAGGCAGTTGAAGCCGAATCACGGTACGTTACACACGGGAATAACTTCACGTTCTCTGATCGTTCTTGGCTCAACTTGACACCCCCGGAGATTTGTTCCAACCTATTCATATTCCCGCTGAAAATCGGTTCCCGTTGAGCTGACCGTCCTTTTATGAGTCCACAAGGTCCCGGTGCACAAAAGAAGCCTCCAGGTGGAGGGCTGTTCGCATTGCTCCAACCCTACCGAGGGTTGGTGGCCATGCTCGTCGTAATGACAATTTTCGGGAACGGGCTTGCCCTGGTTGTACCCGAGCTTATCTCGCACGCCATCGACGCCTACACCCTGCGGACCTTTGTCCTCTCGACGTTTGTCCTGGAATTCTTCATCGTCGGGTTCCTGGTGTTCGCGTTGAACTATCTGCAGAACATCGCGCAGACCTACGCCTCCGAGCGCGTCGCGCGAGACCTGCGTACCCGCTTGGCCGCCAAGATCGCGACGCAGTCCTATAGCAGCATCGAGAAAATCACGCCCTCCAAACTTCTGACGAATCTTACTTCGGATGTCGACGGCGTCAAGCTGTTCGTTTCACAAGCGGTCGCCACCATCATTGCCTCGCTCTTCCTGATCGTCGGCGCGAGCGTGATGCTGCTCACGATCAACTGGCGCTTGGGGCTGAGCGTCCTGGGTGTGGTGCCGGTAGTCGGCGGCACTTTTTTCTTCGCGCTCCGCAAGGTCCGAGTTCTTTTCAAACGTGGCCAGGAAGCGATCGACTGGCTGAACCGTGTCATCAACGAGAGCATCCTCGGAGCCACGCTGGTACGCATCCTCAATTCGCAGCGCTTCGAGGCTGAAAAGTTCGCCGCCGCGAATACCGAATCCCGCGACATCGGCCTCGCCATCCTGCGTATCATGTCCGCCATGATCCCGGCCATAACCCTGGCCGTGAATCTGGCGACCATCATCATTCTTCTGCTCGGCGGCCGCTTCGTGATGCTCGACCGCATGTCGCTCGGCGATTTCACCGCGTTCAACAGTTATCTCGCGCTTCTGATCTTTCCCATCATTCTGCTGGGATTCATGAGCAACATTATGGCGCAGGCCGGCGCTTCCTACGCGCGCCTGAGCGCGGTTCTGATGGCGCCCGAGGAAAAGAAAACCGGCACGCTCTGGCCGGCGCTTCGCGGCGACATCGCGGTCGATAACGTTTCGCTCGCGTTCGGCGACAAGAAAGCCCTCAAGGGCGTTTCTTTCTCGGTTAAGGGCGGTACGAAGACCGCAGTCATAGGTCCCACCGCCGCCGGAAAGACGCAGTTGCTGTACGTGCTCATCGGGCTGCTTCACCCAACTTCAGGAACCGTTACCTACGATGGGGAACTGCTCGACTCCTTCGACAAAGAAACCCTGCACCGCCAGGTCGGCATCGTGTTTCAAGACAGCATCCTGTTCAACATGACGCTCCGGGAGAACATCGCCTTCAGCTCGGGTATCGCGGACCAGGATCTGGAAAAGGCGATCGCGGCCGCGGAGCTGAGCGATTTTGTGGAAACCTTGCCGCAGGGCCTGGACACCGTGGTCTCCGAGCGCGGAACCACCCTTTCCGGCGGTCAGAAACAGCGCGTGATGCTGGCCCGCGCCCTGGCGCTGAATCCCAAGGTGCTGTTGCTCGACGATTTCACCGCGCGCGTCGATACCACCACCGAGCGCGCCATTCTACGGAACATCCACGCCCAATATCCCGGCATCACTTTGATTTCGGTAACGCAAAAGATCGCGTCCGTGGAGGACTACGACCAGATTCTCCTTTTGATGGAAGGCGAGTTGCTCGCCACCGGAACCCACGCGAAGCTCATGGAAACTTCGCCGGAATACGTGCAGATCTACGACTCGCAGCGGAGCACCAATCTTTATGAAGTACAAGCTTGAAACCAGCCAGGCGTTCGGCTCGAAGCGGTCCCTGCGCGCCGGTGCCAAGCGCTTCACGCCGTTGGTCGTTCCAGAGCGCGGGTACATCGCTGTTGCACTGGGCGCCATGCTGGTCAGTTCCGGCGCTACCCTGATCGGCCCGGTCATCATCGGCCGTGCGATCGATATTTACATCCGGCTGAAAGACAGCCACGGCCTGCTTCTCTCGTCGGTGGTCTTGCTGGCCGTTTACTTAGTCGGCATAATCGCCAGCTATGTCCAAATCCGCACCATGGGAGGCGTGGGGCGTCGCGTGCTGTTCAGCTTGCGCAATGAGCTCTTCGCGAAACTACAGGATCTGCCGCTGGCATTCTTCACCGAAAACAAGGCCGGAGACTTGATTTCCCGTGTCAACAACGACACCGATAAGCTGAACCAGTTCGTCGCCCAGGCGCTGATGCAATTTATCAGCAGCTTGTTTCTGATGACGGGCGTGGCTGTGTTTGTCCTGTCGCTCAATTGGCGCCTGGGAATCGCGGCTCTATTGCCGGCGGTCGGCGTGTTCACGGTCACAAAAGCAACCGGCGCATGGGTAAAACGCCGGAACATGCGGAGCATGCAGACCCTGGGCGGGCTAAGCGCCGAGGTTCAGGAAAGCCTTCACAATTTCAAGGTGATTGTGGCGTTCAACCGGCTGGATTTTTTCCAGCGCAAATTCAAGACGGTGAACGATGCCAACTACGGCGCTTCCGTCGCGGCTGGTTTTGCCAACAACATATTTATGCCGATGTACGGCTTTGCGCATAATTTGGCGATGCTCCTGGTGGTGGCGTACGGCATCATTCTGATCGGAGCGGGGCAGACCACGGCCGGCCTGCTGATCGGGTTTTTGCTCTACATCAACAATTTCTATGGCCCTATGCGGCAACTGGCAACCGTGTGGTCGTCGTACCAGCTCGCGCTGGCGGGGCTCGATCGCATTTCCGAAGTGCTCGCGCTCGAGTCGGACATGCCGGTGTTGCCCGCTGGTCCGTCGGAGTCTACTTCCGTCCTCCAATTCCTGAAAGTTCACTTCCAATATCCCGGCGGCAAGGAAGTTCTGCACGACATCACCCTGGAGCTGGAAAAAGGCAACGTGTATGCGCTGGTCGGCCCGACCGGGGGAGGGAAGACGACCACGGCGTCCCTCATGGCCCGCCTCTACGATTCCACCGAGGGTTCCATTCTCCTCAATGGCCGCGACATTCGGTCGATTCCTCCGGTCGAGCGCGCGAGCAAAATCGGCGTGATTCCTCAGGAGCCGTACCTCTTCACTGGGACGGTTCGCGACAACATCGTTTATGGAAACGAAGACTACGCGAATTACTCCACCGAGCAGCTAGCCGCCGTGTTGGAGAAATCCAATCTGACCAGCCTGCTCTCGCGTTTCTCGGAAGGTTTGGAGACCAAAGTGGCCAGCAGCGGCAACAGCATCAGCCTGGGCCAAAAACAGTTGATCGCATTCATGCGCGCCACTCTGCGAAGTCCCGAGCTTCTGATCCTCGACGAAGCCACCGCCAACATCGACACCGTCACCGAGCAGCTTCTGGAAGAGATTCTGGCCAAGCTTCCCGAGCAAACCACCAAGGTCATCATCGCGCACCGGCTGAACACCATCGACAAGGTGGATCAGATCTTCTTTGTGAACTCGGGAGCCATCGCGCTCGCAGGATCGATGCAACACGCCCTCGATATGCTGCTGCATGAGAAGAGAGCAAGTTAGGCGTCTATTTTCCGCGGTCCTTCCCAAGGTAGTGAATTGCGTCCCGTTCCTCGCAAACGAACTCCATGAGTTCGGTGTTAGGCATGAGTTGATGGTTCACTCGCACTGTAAATGGCTTGGTGTACGCCTTGGGGTCTTCGATAGTGATGTCGATCTGCATCAAGCCGAACTTGAGTCTACGCCAGCGCTCCGTCATTTTGCCGGAATTGGTGAGCGGGCTGCCTTCCACGTCCAGCCACACGTCGTCGCGGAACCCGGTGGTCTCCACCACCAGTGTGTCGCCGTCCCAGTGTGCGACCGAATACCCGTACCACCAGGGTGAAGGATCGTTGGTCGGCAGCGGCCGTCCGTCTGTGAGAATCCGCCGGATATTGCCGTTCGCCTCATAGAGGATCACGATTTCGCGCTGCGTCTGCACGATCTCTCGAGGCTGCGGATGCATGTGAAGCTGGGTCAAGCCAAGCGGCAGGCACAGCGCGTCGGGATTGTCCTTGTTATCGTTGCCTTTTCTTTGAGCCCGCACCTGCGCGCCCCAAGCGGTGAGGGGCGGGAGGTGGTCCTTAAGCCCCGCGCCGATGTTGAAGAACTGCGCGACTGGAGGATCGTCCGGCGAAGAAGGAATCGCGAATGGCAGCGGAGCCGTGCCGTTCAACCCGTTCCCGCCACGGGCGCCGGCAACGTGCGCGGGTTCCCATAGCCCCGAGAAATCGGGCTTGCCATTCGCCATTCGAGGCGGCGGCGCGGAGAAATCAATCTTGCCGTCCGTGGCTCTCGGGCCGGGCGTGGGATAGCTGGGCCATTGCGCGAAGAGCCCAGTCGCGCCGGCGCTGAGAGTGAACACTACGATAGCCGGGAGCTTGAGAATTTGCATTTTTGATCTTACTGTCTAAGAACGTACGGCTTGACGTCAAATGTCAAACGCTGATGGATCTTATCAGTTTTCGACGAGACCGAATCACGGCTCAGAGCCGGCTTGGTTGTTGTATGCTTTTAGCCGAATGGTTGTATGCTTTAACCGGATGCCGCGCCTGTTACTTTCTCGCCGTAAAGCGCTCATGACCGCCGCTCTCGTCGTTCTGTGCACGCCCTCGGCGCCCACTCGTTTGGCCGCTCAATGGCTGAAGTATCCAACTGCGGGAGTACCGCGCAAGGCTGACGGCCACGTGGACATGTCGGCTCCGGCCCCTCGGCTGGCTGACGGCAAACCCGATTTTTCCGGAATCTGGACTACTGGAGACCCGTATGATCGCCGGGCGCATGGTTTGTCCAGCCCCAAGGATCTGCCAGGTCCGAAGGATCCGCAATCGCGCGCCGCGCAGAGTCCCGGTGACCCCACTGCGATCGTTGGCTCGCGCCAAATGGCCAACATCGGGATCGACCTCCCTGGAGGATTGCCCTATCAGCCTTGGCTTGCGGCACTCACTAAAGTGCGCACCGACAACCTGGCGATCGACGACCCACACATCCGATGCTTGCCTGATAACTTTCTGCGCGCGTACGGAATGCCGCATTTGCTGAAGTTCGTCCATACGCCAGGTCTTTTGGTGATGCTCAATGAAGTGAATGCCGCGTACCGCCAGGTATTCACAGATGCACGGCCGTTGCCTCAGGATCCCAATCCGTCATGGCAGGGATATTCGTCGGGCAAATGGTCCGGCGACACTCTCGTAATTGACACCATCGGACTGCGCGACGATACCTGGATCGATTGGGAGGGAAGCGTACTTACCCAAGCGGCGAAAGTTCGGGAGCAAATCCGGCGCCCGGACTATGGCCACTTGGAAATCGAGGCCACAGTCGACGATCCCAAGGCCTACACCAAGCCGTGGACGGTCAAATTAATCCAGCGCATCGTGGTTGACACCGAGCTGGTCGACGAAATCTGTGCGGAAAATGAGCAGTCCCTCAAGCACCTGAAGTGAGGCATGAAGAAGTTCCAACACGAATGGATTTTGGATGCATTTGCCGGGCACCCCACCTTCTTCACCAAGAGCATGTTCGGCGGGCTTGCAGCCTACGTCTTCGAACGCCAGATGCTGTTGCTGGTTGAGCCGACGAAATCCGGCCGCTGGCACTGGCACGGGGTTTTGCTCTGTACGGAGTCGCGACATCACGCCTCAATTCAATCCGAGTTCCCTGCGTTGATGCCGCACGAGACGCTGCGAAAGTGGCTCTTCATCGATTCGGCCCACGAAGATTTCGAATCCACCATGGAAGGCGTGGCGAAGCAGGTAGCGCGCAATGACCAGCGCTTCGGCATCTTGCCACGGAGCCCGGGGCCCAGCGTCATTCCACCGCGAACATCACGGCGTTCGAAACTAAGCCGTCCACAACCAGAACCAAGCGGTACGAAGGAACAACCGGCAGATTCGTAATCTCAATATTCACCTGGTCCTGTCCGTCAAACTGACCTTGCGCTCCGGCATAAGCCGGTTTGAGCGTCTGGGATCCTTGCTGTCCGGTGTTCAGCAAGACAATCACAGGCGATACATGGTGGCGAATCCCAGTCCCATACAGCTCCAGGAATACGCGGCTTCCCGCAGGCCGTGGGATCGGAACCGCCGAACAGCCGCTACTCTCACACGCGGCCACGAGTACGGGCGGCTCCTGCTTGCCATCCGGCCCGAACGTGACCGCGTAAGCGGCTGGATATAGACTGCCCTGAAACGTGATGGATCCGTCCGTGAAGATCGCAGGAACCACGTTCCGAACGAGTGCAGATCCCAGCACTGGCGGTTCGGCGCTCAGGACCATGATTGCGACGCTGCCCGGAGCAGTATCTTCCGGAATCTCCAGGTTGATTTGGGCCGGAGAAACATAGAACAGCGGCGCCGTACGGGTGACACCGGCGCTGTCCTGAACCGTCACTGTGACGCCCCCAAGTTTCACCGGAGCAGGTAGCGGGCCGCTCGACTTAGTGACGATGACCGGGAACTTTCCGTATATCGTTGCGATGGACGCGGACGTGACAGAGCTAGCGCCGCTGGCCGCGGACCCGGCCACGAAGGACAGCGGTGGACTAGAGCCGGCGTTCACAAATACCGATACAGTGGTCCCCACCAGGGCTACCAGGTCCGGAAGGCCGTCGCCATTCAGATCGCCGGATGAAAACTGGTAGGCGGGAAAGGAGCGTGGATCCATCGCGGCGGTCTCGGCGGAGTAAAAAGTGCCGTCGCCGTTACCCATCTCGATGCCGATTCCATGAGGCGTTATAACGGTAGAGATCCCGAGGCCCAGATTGCCGGTCTTGGTCCAGTCCGCCACCGCAATCGACCCCGGATTTGCGCAGCACACGTTTATGCTGGGCGCAGTGCGAAAGCTTCCGTCGCCGTTGCCCAGAAAGATGAACGTCATCCCACTCTCAACGGCCAGGTCCGGCGTTCCGTCTTTGTTGAAATCCGCAGCCGCGATAAAACTGGGTGTTTGGCTCAATGCCTCCTCGGCTACTGGCGGAAAGAACGAACCATCTCCCTTTCCCCAAGCGATATATACATGGCCAGTTACCGGCGGGCTCGCTCCGAATCCGTAATCGATCGTGGTGGCGATTGCAAGATCCAGCAGTCCATCGCGATTGAAATCCGCGATCGCCATAACCAGGCCGCTCTCCAAAGCCGGGAAGGTGAAAGCGATGCTCGAACTAAAGGTGCCGTTGCCCTGATTCAGCAGAACGGTGGCGTTCGCCAAAGCGGGCAGGAGGTTGTTGGTGAGAATTACCAGATCCGGGCGTCCGTCATGGTTCAGGTCCGCTGCCTGCAATTGCACCGCGCTTAACGGAGATGCCGTTGTGATCGCGCGGCCGGGGCCGAAGGTGCCATCTCCTTTTCCGGGCAAAATGAAGACGCCCGCGTCTGAGTAGACAACCAGATCCGGATTGCCATCCCCGTCAAAATCCGCGGCAAACGAAGCCAGCGTGGCTGAGGCGTTCACTCCGGCGCCGGTAGGAACGAAACTCTTGAAGGGTTGAAAGGTGCCGTCGCCGTTCCCCATGGCCACATCGATTCCGTACCCGGCTCCAACCACGAAGTCCAATCGGCCGTCGTTGTTCAGATCGGCGACGATCAGGCCACTGCTTCCACTGATTAAGTAATCGAGGTTGTAGTCGGCCCGGGAAAATAACGGTCCCTGCTGTTGTGCGAGTGCCGGGTGCGCAAGGACCGCTGTAAATGACAGGACCAGGAGGCGGAAATAAAAACGTGCGAACGTCGGCATTGAGTGGGCGCTAGATGTGCGCGCCTTTTTGGTCAAGCAGGCGCGTGAACTCGGATACGTGTTTCACCTGATCGAAGTCGTGGATCGTGTTCAAGAGTTCCTCGACCCGGTTCGCGGGCAATCCGGCAGCCGGCAGCAATGCCCGGTATTTGGCATCGACGTCGCTCCACTCGATGCCTCGAGGTCCCGAACCTCGCGGCGCGTCGACGGTGCTGGTATACCGCGCTCCGGACTTGGTGACGATGGTGACCGTGCCGCCCCAGTTCCAGTCATAGTGGATCGCGGCCGGAGCCGGGTCGTACTCAACCAGGCCGATCAGCCGAGCGATCACCGGGCGATGGATCTTTTCCGGTGTGACGTGCACCCAGGAGAAATCCTTATCAGCCACGGCAGAGGCGACGAAATACGGCAGGCTGTGGATGGCTTCGATCATGTCCTTGGGAGGCTGCTTGCTGTAGGTGATGCTTCCTTTCTGAGGCCCGGACAACAGGATCTTGGCCACCTCTTCCGGCGGCACGTTCGCCTGCCGGGCAGCGTTGACGGCGGCTTCCACCGAAGGATGCAGCGCATGGGCGCCGGGCACCAGCTTGATCGCCAGGTACTTTACGATGTCGCACTCCGCGCCGATTTCACGGGTCACGCGAGGAACATCCGGCTTGCCGTTACCGTAGACTTCGAGAAATCCTCCCTTGGCCTCCAACAGATCTTCGTTGACGGTAAAACCACGTCCAGCCGCTAATGCCGCATTCACCGCGCAGAGGGCCGCGTTGCCGGCCTGATACTCGCGCGCCCAACTGTCGGTGCCGATCAAGAGGCCGCCCATGGTGGTCGCGGTCATGCAGATTGCGTTTGCCATCTGCTCCGCCGTAAGTCCCAGCAGTTTGGCCGTGGCGACCACCCCGCCAAAGGCGACAATCAGTGAAGCGTGTAACCCCGGTCTGCCATTGTGGAGCGCCTCGCCGATTCGTCCCGCGGCTTCATAGCCGGTCACCATCGCACACAGCAGATCCGGGCCGGTGGCATCCGTGCGCTCGGCGATTGCCAGGCCAGTCGCGGTCAGCGTCGTACCGGTGTGCGCCACATTGCGCAGGTCGCTGTCATCGGATGCTGCGGCATCGCTCAACATGGCATTGACTCTCGCGGCCTCGGTCACTGGAAGCTTCGCCGAGTCGAACCATACCGTCGCCTCGGGCCGTCCCCCGCGCTCTTTGGCCAGCTCGCGGACGATGCGAGCCGAGTCGATGTGGGAGCCTGGCGCCGCGCTCGCCAGCGTACTGGCGATGATCATTTTGGCGTGCTTGATCGCCGTTGGCGAGAGGTCGCCGAAGCTGGTTCGGTGAAACAACCGAGCTAGAGTAAGAGCGAGATTCGGGGTTCCCTGCGCGCGGGCCGAGACGGCAGAAGCCATGGCCAAGCCCCCGGCCGCAAGCGTGCTCTCCAACATCGTACGCCGCGTCATCTGGGTACAATCTTACACTGGCCTTGCCTTACTCCTAACGTTGACGGACAATCAATCCTGATGAAACGCAAGCATCGAACAGAACTGTATTTGATTGTTGTTTCGCTGGGACTCCTGGCTCACCCGGGGTTCTCGCAGTCCGTCGAATGGCCTTCCTACAACGGGGACCTCGGCGCAAACCGTTTCTCGCCTCTGAACGAGATCACCACCGGCAACGTCAATACCCTGCGTCCGGCCTGCACCTATGACACGGGCGAAACCACCAACTTCCAAAGCGGCCTTCTGATGGTGCAGGGCGTGCTCTACTTCACCACCTACGACAATACGTACGCCGTGGATTCGTCCACGTGCGCTTTGAAGTGGAAGTATAACCGGCCGGGCCCAGTGGGCGGGCTCGGTGTCAACCGCGGCGCCGCGTACCTCGATGGCAAGTTGTTTCGAGGCAGCGGCGCGCATGTTTTCGCACTGGATGCAGCCACCGGCGAACCTGCGTGGGAAGCCGAGCTCGGCGATCCGGCCAATGGGGATTCCGTGCCGATGGCGCCCCTGGCGTGGAACGGAATGGTCTTTGCTGGCAACGCAGGCGGCGACAATTTTGGAGTCACCGGACGCATCTACGCCTTCAGCGCTGCTGATGGCCATCACATCTGGCGCTTCGATGTGGTGCCCGATTCCGGCCCCGCCCGCGCCACCTGGAAGAAGTTGAGCGACCGCAACCCTCCCACCGGGGGCGCCACCTGGACCAGCTACAGCCTGGACCCCGAGGCGGGCGTCCTGTGGATTTCCACGGGAAATGTGGCGCCCGATTTTCTCATCGCTCTGCATCCCGGCGACAATCTCTACACCACCTCTGTCATCGCGCTGGACGCCAAGACCGGAAAACTGTTGCGCTACGTTCAGCCCGTGAAAAAGGACTTTCACGATTGGGACATGACGTCTCCGCCGGCTCTGATTCGCACCAGCGGCGGACGCCAGATCGCCGCCGCCTCCGGAAAAAACGGATTGCTTTACGGCATCGATCGTTCCGGCGTTGCTTCGGAAGGCAAGTCCACCAACGCACAGCTCAAAATCCGTTACGCCACGCCAGTAACTACGCGCGCCAACATCAAAACGCCATTAAACACAAATACGGAAACGCATTTTTGCCCCGGAACCCAGGGTGGGACCGAATGGAACGGCCCGGCCTTTCATCCGGCGCTGAATTTACTTCTGGTTAACTCCGTGGATTGGTGCACTGCCGTGAAGCTGGCTGACGCTGCCACGATCACCGGCAAACGCGGCTCCATCTGGCCTGGCTCGAATCTTGAACATCCCTTCGGCCACAATGATCCCAAGGAAATGTGGGGCGGCTGGCTCACCGCAATCGACGCGGATACGGGACGTGTGCGCTGGAAATACAAATCGCCTACGCCGTTGGTGGCGGCAGTCACGCCCACTGGGGGAGGCGTGGTCTTTACCGGGGATCTGAACGGCGATGTCCTGGCTCTGGACGCCGCTGCCGGCACAGTGCTGTGGCGCGACGCCACTGGCGCGCCTCTGGGTGGTGGGGTGATTTCCTATCAGACCGACGGACACCAGCGCGTAGCCGTGGCTGCCGGCATGAGTCCGGCTAACTGGCCCGTGGCGAAAACCACCGCGCGCGTTATCGTGTACAGTCTCCCGTAAGCAAAATTTGTGACACCGACCCGGAACGTGATCGCTCGCATCTGAAACATTTTGGTGGACCTGGTCGGGTTCGAACCGACGACCTCTTCCATGCCATGGAAGCGCGCTCCCAACTGCGCCACAGGCCCAGCGCGTTGCGTTCTCAATATATCATGCAGGTCCGCTAACATGGTCAGTGATTATGAATCGCGAACAAGCCTGGGAGCTGCTCTGCGAGTTCACCAAGTCGGACAGTCTGCGGAGGCACGCGCTGGCGGTGGAAGCCTGCGTGACGGCCTACGCGCGGAAGTTCGGCGAGGACGAAGCCAAGTGGTCGCTCACGGCGCTGCTGCATGATTTCGACTGGGAGATTCATCCCACCCTGCCCGACCATCCGATGAAGGGCGAGCCCATCCTGGCCGAGCGTGGCGTGGACCCCGAGATTCGCCGGGCCATTCTATCGCACGCCGATTTCAGCGGCGTGCCGCGCGAATCGCCGCTCGAGAAAACCTTGTTTGCCTGCGACGAGCTGGCCGGCTTCCTCACCGCCTGCTCCTATGTGAAGCCGGGCCGCAGCATTCACGAAGTCGACGCCAAGTCGGTGCGGAAGAAGCTTAAGGACAAAGCCTTCGCGCGCGTCGTGAATCGCGACGACATCACCAACGGCGCCGCGGAGATGGGCGTCGATCTCGATCAGCACATCGCATTCTGCATCGAAGCCATGCAGCAGCGCGCCGAGGAGCTGGGGCTAGCCGGCGCCGACCTGATCCCCAATTCCTGACTTCCCAGTCGCTTAGCCCGGAACGTACCAGGGGTAATGGGACCTCTTTGTCTGAAATCTGTTGCGCTTCTTTGACGGTCTATGGCATACTGCCTCATCGCTCAGATTGTAGTCGTGGCTATGAGGAGGCTGGAATGATCAGAAAAAGTTTTGGAATCGCGTTGCTCCTCGTGGGTGTTTCGCAGTTCGCGAGCGCGGGGGTATTCACCACTCCCGAGCTGGATCCGGCAACTGGCGTGAGCGCCTTGGTGCTGCTTTCCGGCGCGCTGCTGATCATTCGAGCCCGCCGCCGCAAGTAATAGCGCAATCAAACATCTTTTGCTCCCTCCTCGAACCGCTCCGAACGATTCTGGCCATGATAGCGGTCGCGCGCTGGTGCCCGTTCAGGCGGGAGGCACTCATCCGCCACTGTTCTTTGTGCACGGACTGGGAGGTGTTACACCCAGGTTCAAGAATCTGGTACGCCATTTGGGTCCCGACGAATCCGTTTATGTCCTCCTGGAACAGGATGTGAAAGGGGAGCAGCCAATTCTGTCGCGGATCGAGGACATGGCCGCGCAATACATTAGCGAAATCCAAACTGTACAACCGACGGGGCCGTATTTCCTGGCCGGTTATTCCTTCGGCGGCTTAATATCCTTCGAAATGGCCCAACAACTCCATCGCCAAGGGCATGACGTTCCCCTGGTTGCCATGATCGACAGCGGGCAACCGATTTACCGCAAGGATTTTGCAAACATTTTGTTTTCGCCCAAAGTGCTTCGAACTTACTTTCTAAGACTCGGGGAGTTGATTACCGACGCCGAGAGCCGGGCCACCTTCCGCTCGAGGATTCGAAATGAACTATGGCGGCTATTCTTCCTTAAGGGACGAGGAGCGGCCGGGCTCAAGGGCGATACCCGCTCTTTGCCTCGCACGGAGACCATGCTGCAAGCGGCCAACATCAACGCCGCGGTCAATTACAATCCAACGCCGTTCACTGGTCGTTTGACCGTATTTCGTGTTCAAGAGCGAACCGTGGTGGATAAGTTCGATCGGTATCTCGGATGGGGTGGTTTGGCCGATGACGGTGTCGACGTCTACGACGTGCCCGGAAATCATGTGAGTGCTACCGAGGAGCCGCATGTTCGGGTCCTGGCGGAAAAGTTCAACCTCGCCATTCGGATGGCCCGGGAGAGGTCGACATCCGCTTCCGCAGGCTCCGATCTCACACCGTACCAGGGGTAATGGAACTCTTTTTGCCTGAAATTTCTTGCCTTTCTTTGACGGCCTATGACATACTTCCACATCGCCGAATTTAGGCGATCGTTTGTAGTCGTCGTTGTTGGGAGGCCATAATGATTAGAAAAGTTTTTGGAGTGGCGTTGCTCCTGGTTGGTGCTTCGCAGCTCGTTTTCGCAGGCGAACCTGTTTCTACTCCTGAGTTGGATCCGGCAACCGGCGTGAGCGCGTTGGTTCTACTTTCCGGTGCGTTATTGGTGATCAGAGCCCGTCGGCGCAAGTAGATTGCGGATCATAGTCGTGGCTATGAGGAGGCCAGAATGATCGGAAAAGTCTTAGGAATGGCGTTGCTCCTGGTTGGTGCTTCGCAGTTCGTTTTCGCAGGTCCGCCTACTACGCCCGAGTTGGATCCGGCAACCGGCGTGAGCGCGCTAGTCCTGCTTTCCGGCGCCCTGCTCGTCATTCGAGCCCGCCGGCGCAAGTAGTGACACCCCTTTTGAAATCGCTCAGTCTCAGGAGGCTCGCATGATTCGAAAATTCTTTGCAATGGCTTTGCTGCTGGTTGGCGTTTCGCAGTTCGCCAACGCTATAAATTCCGTCAGCACTCCCGAGTTGGATTCGGCAACCGGCGTCAGCGCGCTAGTTCTGCTTTCCGGGGCGCTGCTGATCATTCGAGCCCGCCGCCGCAAGTAGCAGCGCGGCCGCCCAGTCAAACCTCTTCCGCGATCGGCAGATCCGCCACCGGCAACTCCTCAGGCAACGCCCGGAACGGACTCATGAGCATGAACGCGGGACTCAGACTTCGATCCGGCTGAACACCCTTTAGACCAATGACCATCCCCTCTTGCCCCGCCTCCGGCTCTGCCAGGTAGGTTCGAAAAAGACGGTCCCACCAAGGTAAGATATCGCCCAGATTCCGGCCCTGCTCACTCACCTCAGCCGAGTGATGAATGCGATGCAAGTCCGGGGTTATGTAAATCCAGCGCAGCGATTTCTCCAGCCACCGTGGCAACGATGCGTTCGCGTGCATCACGAAGCTTTGGACACAACTGGCAAGTTCTGCCAACAACACCGTGCCCACTGGCGGCGCCAGCACTGCGATGGCTGCCAAATATACGCCCTGCGTGAAGATCCCCTCGGCCGGGTGATGCCGGATAGCGGTTGACACCTCGAAGTCCGGATCGGAATGATGCACTTGATGCAGGCGCCACAGAAGATGCACCGAGTGAGTGGCCCGATGCACGACATACCTTACCAGATCGAGCACTACCAAGGTGAGCAAACATCGTGCCGCGAACGGCAGCGCGGGCTTATTTAGGACACCGAATCGGCTGCCCGCGACGGCGGAAGCCAGGACCACCGGGCTGAACCTGTACAAAACCGTCGTGACCAGACTGCCGGCCAGCAGCATGATCGCATGGCTGCCCCAGCGGCGTTCCACAGCACCCGATAGCGTACGCTTTGGCCGTGCCGATTCCCAGATCGCGATAGCAATGAAAGCGGCGGTGAATAAAGCCCAAAAGGCGCGGCCTTCGATTGATATCCACGTCACGCTGAAGTCCCTCGCTACTGTTGTATTTGTATCGTAAGTCCGGCGACTGAATCCGTCAAGGTATGGTTGCTGAACGACGGAAGGTCCCCAGCGGATGCCGGTCCCACGAGTACCAGTACGAATTCCGACCGACCGGACTATTCTAAGATTGTTTTATCGTTGACTCGACTGGACGGCGGGACTTACACTTTCTTAACGCTAAACGCGGGAATCAAATTGATCGGAGGAGAACATATGAAATCGACACTTTTAAAGACGGCCGGTATGGCGCTATTGCTAGCTGGAATGGGGGGCTTGCTCCTAGCGGTTCAAGGTGTCCCGGAAATCGACGCCGCTTCGGCTGGCAATGCAATCGTGCTGCTAGGTGGCGCGGTGCTAATGATTCGCGGCCGCAAGAAGTAGGCTGCTCAACCAGCACTTGAGGTTTGATCTGGCTAGCATTGGAGGAGCTATATGAAGAACGTCTTGATGAAGGCCGCCGGTATGGTCCTGCTCGGTATTGCCGTCGCCAGTTTCGGTTTTGCGCAGGTTGCTACGCCCGAAATTGATCCGGCTTCCGGGATCAACGCCATCGCACTATTGGCGGGCGCGGCACTGCTAATTCGCGGGAGGAAGCGCTAAGCAGCGCTCACTCGTCATCGTTTAACGGCCCGGCCTTACCATCCTTGCGTAAAGCCGGGCTTTGTGTGTTTCGATGGTATCTGATTCACTCCACGCCGGCTCCATCTCTTTACCAGCCACTGACTCAAAGCCCCTGTGGCGAATAGCTGGCTTGGCCGGTTTGTTCGCTGCCGAATTGCTGGTTATTTCGGCGCGCACTCCCCACAGCGCACTCCAAAACGCCACCGGTTTGCCGGGCTTGGTTTTTCTACTGGGCTGGTGGAAGATGCGACTGCTGGTTACCCTGGCGATTATCTCGCTCCTTTTTTGGCAGTCCCGGGGCAAACGAAATCTGGAGAGTATCTCCGGGTTGCCAACCGGCGCGAGCGTCGCGTGGCGCTGGCTGCTCGCTCATTTCGCGGCCATCCTTCTGTTCGCGGGCCTCACCTCACTCCTCTTCGAAAACCGGCTCCAAGGCATCGCGGCCGACATTCTCGTGGTGGGATGGGCCGCCACGGGCGCGGGTGCGGTTGTTCTGGGTGCATTCGCATTTTTGCCGGCGGTTTTCTGGCGAGAAATGCTGCGCGGTACGGGCGACCTGTGGGCCTACGTGTTGGTCTTGGGAATCGGCGCTTGCGTGTTGGCCGCCTACGCTGCGCCCGTTTGGAATCCACTAGCGCGCTGGACATTGCGGCTGGCCTGGCTGCTTTTACGTCCGTTTGTTCCCGGAATCCGCGCCGATCCCAGCAACATGCTTTTTGGCACGCCGGCTTTTTCCGTCCTGGTCGCACCGGCTTGCTCCGGTTACGAAGGCATCGGGCTGATCCTGGCGTTTACCGCCGGCTGGCTCTGGTTCTTTCGACGGGAATGGCGCTTCCCGCGCGCTCTCATTTTGATCCCGCTGGGAGTAGCGGCCATCTGGTTCTTTAACGCCGTGCGTGTCGCTGGACTGGTGCTGATCGGCGTCGCCGGCGCTCCTGGCATTGCGATTCAGGGGTTTCATTCCCACGCCGGGTGGATTGCGTTTAATGTAGTCGCGCTGGGAACTTGCATGGCGGCGCGGCGGATCTCCTGGCTCACCACTGCCGGCGGCCACACCATCGCCGTCCCGGAGCACAGCCAGCCGAATCCCATCGCGCCCTATCTTATGCCGCTAGTTGCGATCCTGGCGGCGGCCATGCTGGCAGGGGCCGCTTCCAACGGGTTCGAGTGGCTGTATGTTTTGCGCGTGGCTGCCGCCGCGGCCGCGCTCTGGTATTTCCGCGACACCTATCGCGCGCTGGATTGGCGCGTGGGTTGGCCCGCTCTGGCGCTGGGCGGTTTAGTCTTCCTGATCTGGATCGGCTTAGAGCCGCTGGCTGGTTCCGCGCACGCCGGCCAGCCGCAGGCGCTGGCTCACGCGTCCACGTTGGTCCGCATACCGTGGCTCGCGTTTCGGATTCTCGGCGCGGTGATCACCGTCCCCATCGCCGAAGAACTGGCCTTCCGCGGATTCCTGCTGCGCCGCCTTGTTTCGGCGGATTTCGAATCGGTTTCCTGGCGGACTTTTGCCTGGGTGCCTTTCCTGATTTCGTCCATCGCTTTCGGTCTCTTGCACGGCGACCGATGGCTGGCCGGAACCATCGCGGGTATGATCTACGCAGTCGCGATGCTGCGTCGCGGAAGAATCGGCGAGGCTGCGGCGGCCCACGCGGTCACCAACGCCCTGCTCGCGATTTTCGTGCTCATCACCGGCAACTGGCAGTTGTGGTGAGCGGCACACGCGTCGCCTAAAAACTGACACAAGATTATCGACAATACCGCCGCTTTTGCGTGTTTATGGCGCGGCACGCAACCTGCTTAAAGCTCCGCATGAGGAGACAGCAATGATCGCGTTAAAGTATCTGCTTGAAATTTTCGGATTTGCCCTGCTCACCGCAGCCGTCGCTTTGGTGGCGGTCGAATTGATCAAGGTCTATCGCCAGCCCGGAGCCGGCGTCACCACTTTGGAGGAGGCGCTGACTGTGCGCGGCCGGTGGCGCATACCCAACCGCCTGGCCTTGTTCGGCTTGATCCCGTTGCTGGCCGGTCTGAGTATCGCAGTGGTTCCGGCCGGAATGGCGGGAGTTCGGGTCAGCCAGATTTCCGGGACGCTTCCTGCAACCCTGTATCCCGGTTTCCATTTGGTGGTCCCGCTGGTGCAGACGGTGGAGACCTACGATCTGCGCGACCAGATGTTTGAGACCACCATGCTGGCCGACTCCAAAAAAGGCGACTCGCTTCGCGTGCAAACCAAAGAGGGCCTGGAATTGGGCCTGGCGGTGACCGTGCGCTTCCGCTTGGATCCGCATCGCCTGGCGTACATTCACGCCAATCTTCCGCAGCCGGTGGAGAAGGAGCTGGTGCCGCCGGTGGTTGCCAGCGCTTTTCGCGATCTGACGCCGCGCTACCTGGTGCGGGAGTTATTCGCCACCAAGCGCGATGAGATCCGCCGCGCAGCGGCAACGGCCATTACACAGAAGCTCGAGCCCGATGCCGTCATTGTCAAGGAAGTCATCCTGCGCGATATTCAGCTGCCTGCTGAATACGCGAAAGGTCTGGAGGGCGTGCTGCTCAAGGAGCAGGAAGATGACCGGATGACGGTGGAGTTAGACGTGAAGCAGAAGCAAGTTCGTATCGCCGAGCTCGAAGCCGAGGCGGAAAAAGCGCGCCAAGTCAAAGCCGCCGAGGGCCAGGCGCAGGTCACCGTGCTGCAAGCCAAAGCGCAGTCGGACGCTATGCAATACACGCTGCCTCTCAAGGAAAAGCAGATCCAGCAGACTCGCTTGGAGGCGGCCGCTCGCAAAGAAGCCACAGTGCAACAAGCGCAAGCCCAGGCCGATGCCAAGGTGATCGACGGCAAGGCTGAACTGGAGCGGCGCAAGCTAATGAACCAGGCCGATCTCGATCGCGTTCAATTGCTCTCGAAAGCGGATGCCGACAAAATGCACCTGGAAGGCGTGGCGCTGAAAGATTATCCGATGCTGATTCAGAAAATCATCGCCGAGAAGTTGTCGGACAAGGTACAGATCATGATGGTGCCGAGCGACGGCAAATTCTTCTTCGCGAATGACGTGCTCAAAGGAGCGATTCCGTCCGCTGCCGCGGTCACGGCCACCGAGCAGCCCGAGCCGGCCCGTTAACATATTGGTGTACGGTTTTTGGTGATTCGGCGCATCTATAAGACTATGGTGATTACCCGACGCGGAGGAGGGCTCTGTCTGCTCTTCCTCTCGCTTTCTTGCGGATTTGCTCAGCAAAATCGCAGCATCACACTGGATGTGGTCGTTGCCGACAAGTCTGGTAAGCCGGCTCCCGGCCTCGAACAGCTCACGCTATTAGACAACAAGCAGCCGAATAAAATCGTCTCTTTTAATGCCATTCTGGGCGGCACGGCGCCGGCCGATCCGCCCGTGGAAGTCATTTTGCTCGTGGATGAAGTCAACACTGCATTCAAGAACGTAGCCTTCGCGCGGGACGAGGTGGAGAAGTTTCTACGACGCAACGGTGCGGAGATGGAATACCCGACATCGCTGGTTTTTCTTTCCGATACGGGAATCGCGAGCACATCCTCTACTCGAGATGGAAACACTCTGATTGCGGAGTTGCATCAGAACACAAACGGACTGCGCATCATCGGCAGAGCACAAGGAGTTTACGGCTCCGGTGATCGGGTTGAGTTGTCCCTGCACGCGCTCGAGCAGTTCGCCGACTATGAATCCACCAGGCCTGGACGAAAATTAGTGATCTGGCTCAGTCCTGGGTGGCCACTTCTTTCCGGCCCGCGCGTTCAACTCAGCTCGAAGGCGGAGGAGAGCCTTTTCAAATTGATCGTTGCCCTATCGGATGCGCTGCGACAGTCCCGCATAACTCTCTACAGTATCGATCCGTTGGGAATGGCGGACTCGGGCGGGCTGCGTGCGTTTCGTTACGAGAACTTCGTAAAGGGCGTCAAGAAGGCGAATGGTGTACACATCGGAAACCTGGGACTCCAGGTTCTTGCCGAGCAAAGTGGCGGCCGGGCTTTAGAGTACAACAACGATGTAGCCGCCGAAATCGCAACCAGCATCGCGGACACGAATGCCTTTTATCTTCTCTCCTTTAACGGTCTCCCCGGGGACGGTCCCAACGAATACCATGCGCTCGAGATCAAGATCGACAAGCCCGGACTAAAGGCGCGCACGCGAGCCGGTTATTACGCCCAGCCATAATGGTGACGCGCTGCCGCGCCTACTCTTCCCTCAACGCCTCCATTGGATCGAGCCGCGATGCGCGGTACGCCGGCGCGTAGCTCGCCACCAATGCCACCATCGCGAGCAATGCAACGGCTCCCCCGAGTGTCACCGGATCGTATGGCTTCAAATCGTAAAGCATCGAAGTTGCCGCCCTGCGCCGCCCACAGTGCGAGCCCGACCCCCACCGCCAGGCCGATGCCGAGTAACACAGCGGCCTCCTTCAGCACCAGACCGATCACGCGTCCGCGGCCCGCGCCCAGCGCGATGCGCACGCCGATCTCGTTACGCCGCCGGGCGACCATGTACGCGATCACGCCGTAGAGCCCCAACACGGCGAGCGCGCCCGCCAATATTCCGAATGCCCCGGCCAGCGCCGCCATCAGCCGTTCGCGCAACAACGATTCTTTGAGCTGCGTAGTCAGGACGGTGAAGTGAATACCGAATCCCGGATTCACTTCCGCCAGCCGCCGCGGTCGCGGCCCGTAGAATTCCACCCACGGGCGCGTTGGTTCGCAGAACATAGGTGGCTCCGGCGCCCGGGTCTCGTCCTGCGCGATGGGCAAAAAACCGATGGGCTTGAAATCCTCGCGCAGCTCGTAATACTTGGTGTTCCGCACCATCCCTACCACCTGATAGACCGGGTCGGGCTTGCCCGGCCGGACCCTGGACGCGGAACGAACGGCCCACCGGATTCTGCGCCGCCGAAAATCTTGCTGCGCGAACGCTTCGTTCACGATCGCCACTTTGGGCGCCGTTGAGATCGTCGCGGTCGTCAAAATCGCGCCCAGCGAGAAACGCAGTGTCCATGGTTTTGAAATAGCCCGGCCCCGCGCGGTTGAACAGCACAGTCCGACGTGCGCGCGGATTGGATCCTTCCGCCCAGGTCGTCTCGTCCCAGCCGTCGCCGCTCACCGGCGTCCAGCCGCACCTGCGCCGCCGAAGCCGCGCCCGTGCGAACGCGCAAGCGCTCGAGAAGCTCGCGATAAATCTCCGGCAGCCGCTCCTTGGAATAATGCCCCGGCCGAAGATCCAAGCTCACCGCGACGATGCCCTCCGGCCGGAATCCCGGCTGGACGTCCAGTAGCTTTTGAAGGCTGCGCACGAACAGAAATGCGCCCACCAGCAGCACCAGCGACAGCGAGACCTGCGCCACCACCAAAGCTCGCCGCAAACTGAATCGCTCGCGTCCCGCGGTAAGCCCGCGGCCGCCCGAGCGCATCGCCGATGCCGGAGCGATGCTGGTGGCGCGGATCGCGGGAGCCAAGCCGAACAGCAGGCAGGTTAGGACCGCGACCCCCGCCATGAAACCGAGCACCCGCGGGTCCAGCTGCAATCCGACGAATAGCGAATTTCCGGGTGTGGTCAGAAATGCCACCAGCGCCCGGCTCAAGGCCTGCGCCAACAGCGCTCCGAGCGCCGTGCCGAACAGCGCCAGCAGCATGCTCTCCGATAACAGCTGCGTGATCAGCCTTCCTCGCGACGCTCCAATCGCCTGGCGAACCGCAATCTCCCGTTCCCGAACGCTGGCGCGCGCCAGCAGCAGATTCGCCAGGTTGGCGCACGCGATCAGCAGCACCAGGCCGGTTGTCGCCAGCAGTATCCAAAGCGGATTTTCGTAACGCCGGCGCAATTCCGATACGCCGGTGCCTCCCGCCGTGACAGCGAGCTTATTCGCCAGGTACTTCTTAGCGTCGTCCGGCCGATACGAGGGCGGAAGCGTTGCCTCCATTATGCGCGGGGAAAGCGTCCGCATCTCCGCATTGGCGCGCTGGATGGTCCAACCGGGCTTCAATCGCCCCATCGCGGATAGCCACCACGCACGCCGTTCAGGGATACGGCCCTTGCCGTCTTCAGAAAACAGAGGATCGGCGCATAGCGGCAGCGCCACGTCATAACGATTGCCAACCTCCACGCCAAAGAAGCCCGCGGGCGTAACGCCCACAATGGTGAACGGCCTGCCGTCCAACCTGACGCTCCGCCCAAGCACGCCTGGATCGCCGGCGAACTCGCGCTGCCAGAAAGAATAGCTGATCACCGCGCCCGGCGAACCGCAGCCGGCCCGATCGTCCTGCGTACTCAAGGTGCGTCCCAGCACGCTGGGGACGCCGAGCACGGAGAAAAAATCGCCACTGACAAACAATCCGTCGGCGTAACGCACTTCGCCCCCCGGCGCCAGATTGAACTGAGTGGCGCTCCAGGCCAGCGTCCCCGTGAACGCTTGCGGGCGTTCATGAATCTCTTGCCACTGCGCATAAGTAAGCTGCGCGCTGCGCGAGGTGAACATGCCCGATCTATGCGATCCCTCGGCAAAGTCGATGTGCGCGAGTTCCTGCGGTTTTTCAACCGGCAGCGTCCGTAGCCGGACCGCGTCAATCAGTTGAAAAATGGCGGTGTTGGCGCCGATGCCCAGCGCCAGCGAAAGCACCGAGACGATAGTAAAGGTCGGGTTCAGACGAAGTTGCCGAAGCCCGAACCGCAGATCCTTAATGATGGCTTCCATAGCTCATAATACGCGCCGGCCGCGGCTTTGGTTAGGTTCGGCGCTCGAACAACCCTAACGCTTCTTTCACCACACGATCGGCGCTCACCCCGGTCATGCAGCGATGATCGATCGGGCACTCGCGCAACAAACAAGGACTGCAATCCACCCGATGCCGGACCACGCGCGCGTTCAACCCGGTGGGGCCGGTCGTCGTGTCATCGGTAGCGCCGAAAATTGCTACTGTCGGCACGCCCAGCGCCGAGGCAATATGCATCGACCCCGAGTCATTGGTCAGAAAAAGCTCGCAGCCCGCCGCCAGATCGATGAACTGAGCGAGCGTTGTCTCGCCCGCGTAATTGATCACCTCGCGTCCGTTCAGAAGCCGCGCTACTTCATCGCACAGCGCGCGTTCGCTTTTGGTCCCAAACAGCGCGATGGAAGCTCCCCGAGCCTCGGACAACGCTCCCGCGGCTTCCGCGAATCGCTCCGGAAGCCAGCGCTTCGCCCCTCCATAGGCCGCGCCCGGGCTCACACCGATCACGCGCTTTCCAACTGCCGCAGTCCGAGATCCCAGCGCAATCGAATCGCTGGGGGGCAGGGCATCGATCAACCCCGCCCGCCGCAGCAACTCCAGATAGTAGAAGCGTTCGTGCCGCGGGATTTCGCCGGGCTTGGGCACATCCACGGCGCGGGTCAGCAGCAGTTGCCGGCCATCGCGCTTGTAGCCGATACGCGTGGGGATCTTCGCCAGCCAGGCGATCCAGGCGGCTTCGAAGGCGTTCTGCAGCAGTATCGCACAGTCAAATTGGCGGCCGCGCAACTCGTGCCCCATGCGCCAGCTTGACTGCAAGTTATACACGATGATTTCATCGACAAACGATTCATGGGTATAGAGATCCGCGACCGAGGTTTTCGCCAGGATCGCGATCCGAGCCTTGGGAAATCGCCCTCGAATCGCGCGCAATGCGGGCAGCGACATCACCGCGTCTCCTACCCAGTTCGTCGCGCGAATCAGAATGTTCGAATAGTCCAAAAATCCAATACCCTCAAAAGAGTCAGGCGAACCACTCATCGGTACTATAGGAAAAACAAACCTACTGCTCAATAATGGCATTTACCTAGTACGAAGGGTGGAGACGCTTCATGGACCTCTTTACGGAGAACCGGCCTGAGACGTGTGCCGGCTTAGGACTCGATTGCGGTACTTGCGTACAGCGCTGCGCATCCACGACAGCTGCCGTCTGCCAGGATCTCCAGCCTTCCGGCGCCTACAAGGTTTTCCATCAGCTTTACCCGTCGTCAGGTTGCCATCCCATGGCCGAGGCCTTCGTGCGAGCGTACCTGGAAGCGGTAACGCCATGCATCCCGGTCATGCGTTCCGCGCGTGCCAGCGCCGCCGCAGCCGCGTAAGACCTCATTACTGAGCCGCGACCGCAGGAAGCGGACAACATCGGGTTAGAATAACAACGTATGTTAGTTGAGATCGACGGCGTAACGCTGCATCTCGCGCATCCTGACGAACTCACCGTGACGTGGGTCGGCCAGGAAGAGGTCATGCGCCAGTTGTTAGCTGCCTGGCTGGTGGTGGATTCTCAGGACGTCCCCATGAATCCGCGTCTGTTGGGAAAGCCGGGCGTGGGAAAAACGACGCTCGCTTACGCCGCAGCCAAGCGGCTCAACCGCGAGGTTTACATCATGCAAGCCACCGTGGACACGCGGCCGGAGGACTTGCTGGTGACCCCCGTGATCGAGGGCCAATCGCGCTTGCGCTATGTCGCTTCGCCCCTGGTCACTGCCATGCTGCGCGGCGGCGTGGTGATTCTGGACGAAGGCAATCGCATGAGCGAGAAAAGCTGGGCGAGTCTGGCTCCGCTCCTGGATAACCGCAGATATGTGGAATCCATCGTCACCGGGATCAAGATCAAGGCACATCCGCTGTTCCGCCTGGTGGCCACCATGAACGACGACGCCTCCACTTTCGACCTGCCTGAGTACATCCACTCGCGCTTGCAGCCGCAGCTCACCATCGATTTTCCCGAGCGCCACGAAGAGTATTCGATTCTCAAGGAAAATGTGCCGTTCGGCGAAGAGCAGATCCTCAATTACGTGACCGAGTTTCTGCAGCAGGCGCATGCCGCCGACGAGCGCTACACGGTCCGCGACGGCATCAACATCGCGCGTTTTGTGATGAAGCTGAAGAGCCTGGAAGCGGGCGAAATTCTGTCCAGCAAAAGCGACGAGCGGTTTCTGATGCGCACGGCCATTCTCGAAACCCTCGGTGACGAGGCGTTGCGGTATGTCCCCCGATCCTAGGCCAGATCCAAAAGCGCTTGAGGATCCGGCCAGCCTCCGCCGCGGCAACTTCACCTATTTCCCGGTGATTCCGGGCCGTCTCGAATTCGCCATCGAAGTGCGCCGTGCGATTTTGGAAGCCCGCCCGAAGATCGTCGCCGTGGAGCTTCCCGGCGCGCTCGAGGATGTCTACCTGCAAGCCCTGGCCCGGCTGCCGGAAATTTCGGTGATTCTTTATCCGGATCCGCAGGACGACGAACGCGGCATTTACGTTCCCGTGGAACCTTGCGATCCGTTTACCGAAGCGGTGCGAACGGGCCTGGAAATCGACGCCGAGGTGATTTTCATTGAACCCGATTTGGGCGACCGGCCGCACCTTCCCGACATCATACCCGGACCCGTATTCCATCCGCCACATCGGCTTGAATAAATACATCGAGGCCTATCGCGTTTATCCCCAGGCGCGCAGTGAAGAAATCTCCGCGCATGCGGCCGCGATGGCGTGGAAGCTGCAAGGCGCCGATCCGCTGGCGCCCGTTCTGGCCGTCGTGTCTCTGAATTTGCTGGATCCGTTGCTGGATGCGATGGAAGCTCCTCAGGACGCGCCCAAGCGCGCCAAACCGCCCGAAATCCGGTTACTGAATCCGCACCCGGATTGCCTGGCCGAGATCACCATCGAGTATCCATATTTACAGGATCGCTACGAAATGTTTCGGGCCCGCATGGAGCCGCCCGAGCTGGTGGACCGGCCCAAAGTCCAGTTCGATTTGCTGCGCGAGGCTGAAAAAGAATACGGCAAGAACACCGGCGAAAAGGTTGAGTACTGGCAACGCCGCATGATGGCGCGCTTTACGCGCAACCTGGCGTCCATGAATGGCGACCTGGTGGCCGGCGTGTTCGATCTCGCGGTTGCGGCGCGCTCGGTGGTGGACGATAACTACGCGTACGAAGTGTGGCAGACCGCCAATCGCTATCCCGCACAAAAGCCCGCCAGCGAATTGCTGGAGACTGTAAATCTGTCGAGCGAGGAGATCTGGTACAACACCAAAAAGCTGCGATTGCGGCGTCGTCTTCCGCGTCCCAAGCAGCGCCTGGCGCCGCGCGGCCTGAAGCAGCGCAAGAAGGAAAAGTTCGACGGCGAGTGGGCGCGGCAAACCGATGGGACTGCCATCTGCTCTTATCCTCCCGAAGATCTGATGATCGAAGATTACGGCCGCTTCTTGAAGCGCAAGGCCAAGAGCATGCTGTCGGAGGAGCGCTCCCGGACCGAACCGTTCACCACATCGATTCTCGACGGCATCGATTTGCGCGAGACCATTCGCAACTGGCACGAGGCCAAGATTTATGTGCGCCAGCTCGATCGCATCGCGGGCGAAGTGGGCGCGACAGTGGTGATCTTCGACGACGACCCCGACGATCGCTATCGATACTTGACCACCTGGCTCGGCGAACATCAGAACGAATCGGACATGGCGTTTTATTCGACTGAGCCCTTCCAGCATCTGGTCGGGCCGGGGATCGGGCGCGCCGAATATGGCGGATTCTTGATGGCGCTGCCGCCGCGCAGAATGCTGGACGTGTGGTCGGATCCAGATTATGATTTCGCGCAGAACAAGCCGGAAAGGCTGCTGATGGCCGCGCTCGATTATTCCCAGCAGCGCTTCGTGGTGTACGTCGCGGCCAAGCCGCCTCGCAGTATTTTTCGCTCCATCGCCGCGCATCTGAACCGGCGCATCATTTATATTCCGATCGGCGCGCTGAATCCGGCGCGGTTGAAGAAGCTGCGCATCGTTCACGTGCTCGACAGTTATGAGCGCCGCGATGAAGCGAAGGATTACATCTGGTAAGTGAGAATCGCTTCCACCAATCCGTCGAGCGTAAATCGCTTGGCTTCAGCGTCAACCTTTAGGCCGTGCGCGCACAGAGTTGAACTTGTCACGGGACCGATGGACGCGACGCGAACGCCCTCGAGGGCCTCGCGGCCGGCAATCGCAAGCAAATTCTTGACTGTCGAGGAACTGGTGAACGTGATCCAATCGGGCTTCTTTTCACTGGAAAAGATTTGGCCGCGCGCGGCTCGGGGCGTTGGCAGGAACAACATTTCGATAGGCCTCCACCACGTCGACTTGAGCGCCGAGCTTCGCGAGTTCAGCCGGGATCACGTCGCGGGCAACGGCGGCACGCGGCAGAAGCACACGTTGGCCTGCGAGATTTTCGGAAGCGAATGCTTTGATCAAACTCTCGGCGACGTATTCCTCCGGCATCAGATCCACCTTGAGATGCAGATCCTCGACAGCCTTTCGCGTCGCCGGGCCGATAGCGCAGATGCGCGCTTTGAGCGACCGCAAATCATGCCGCGACTGGTCCAACCGACTCAGAAAGAAGCGCACGCCGTTCACGCTGGTGAAGATCAGCCAATCGTAGCTGGCTCAAGTTTTCGATGGCGCGATCCAGCGGCGCTGGATCGGCGGGCGCTTCGAGCGAGATCACCGGCAATTCGATCGCGTCGGCGCCGAGCGCCCGCAGCCGATCGGACAATTCAGCGGCCTGTTCCTGCGCACGAGTCACGACGATCGTTTCTCCAAACAGCGGAAGCTGCTCGAACCAGTGCAGCTTTTCGCGCAGAGCAACCACTTCGCCGATGATCACGGTGGCAGGCGGCTTCATCCGCGCCGCTTCGATCTGATCGGCGATGGTCGAAAGCGTTCCGGCCACGGTCTGCTGATCGGGCCGCGTTCCCCAACGAACCGCCACTGCTGGAGTATCGGCCGAGCGTCCGTGGCGCTGAATCTCGGCCGCGATCTCGCGAATCGCGAATATCCCCATGAAGATCACCAGCGTTTCCGATTGCCCGATCTTGCTCCAATCGATGCCGTCGACGTCGTGGCCGGTGACGAAGGTCACGACTTTGGTGTGCTCGCGATGGGTGAGCGGGATGCCGCTGTAGGCGGCGATGCCCAAAGGCGACGTGACGCCGGGAACCACTTCAAATGCAATGCCGGCCGCCGCGAGAGCCTCGATCTCTTCGCCGCCGCGTCCGAAAATGAACGGATCGCCGCCCTTGAGGCGAATCACGGTAAGGCCCCGGCGCGCGCGATCGATCAGCATGGCGCTAATTTCTTCCTGGGGAAACGCATGCACCGATTTCTTTTTGCCGACGTAGATGCGTTCGCAATCTGGCGGCGCTAGATCGAGCAAATGTTCGTTGACCAGGTTGTCGTAGAGAATGGAGTCGGCAATCGCAAGCAGCTTGCGGCCTTTCCAGGTGATCAGATCGGGGTCGCCCGGCCCGGCGCCGACCAGATAAACTTCTTCCGCTCCCTCACGGTCGCGGCTCGGTAAGTTGCGGCCCGCCGTACACGGCGTCGAGAATTTGTTTACCACCCTCGGCAAGCAGTTGTTCGGCCAGCGCGTGCCCGAGCGCCGACGCGTCGGCAACGAGACCGTGCTTGGCATGCCGGATCCTGTTGCTGCCATCCGGAGAAATAATGATTCCGACAAGGTAAAGCGTAGCTTCGTGGACGTACGCGTAAGAACCTATGGGCGCCTGGCATCCGCCACCCAGAGACGCGAGCACCGCACGTTCGGCAGTTATAGCGGCGCGGGTCTCCGGATGCTCCAGACGTTGGGCAATTTCAAACGCGAAACCGCCATCGTCGCGAGTCTCCACCGCGAGCGCTCCTTGTCCCACCGCTGGACACATGACGCCGGGGTTGAAGACCTCCGTGATGCGGCTTTCCAATCCCAAGCGGCGCAATCCGGCCGCGGCGAGAACGATAGCGTCGTAGCGGCCTTCGTCCAATTTCCGCAGGCGCGTATCGACGTTGCCCCGAATGTCTTCGATCTGCAAATCGGCACGCCGGGCGCGAAGCTGGGCGGAACGCCGCAGCGAACCAGTTCCGATGCGAGCGCCCTGGGGAAGATCTTCTAGGGCGCGGCCGACCAGAGCATCGCGCGGATCTTCGCGTTCGGGAATCGCGGCCAGCGTGAGGCCTGCAGGCAGCTCGGTCGGCATGTCTTTCAAGCTGTGTACTGCGATATCGATCGCTCCTGCGAGCAGCGCCTCCTCGATTTCCTTAGTGAATATACCTTTCGTGCCGACCGTGGAAAGCGCGACATCAGAGATTGTGTCGCCGGTGGTCTTAATGATTTCGATGCGGCATTCTTCGCCCAGTGCTTCGAGTCGGGCCTGGATCCAGTGCGCTTGCCACAAGGCAAGTTGAGAGCCCCGGGAACCAATCTTTAATCAAGCCGAAAAACCTTTCGGACGGCGTTGATAATGTAGTGCCCATCCGGGAGCGACGCTTGACGGCGGATTTCAGAGATCGGCCCGTGTGCGATCTTGTTGATCATGCTTTTCGTCAACGCTTCGATGGCTTGCTCCTGCTCCGGAGTCAGCGCGCCGAGTTTGGTTCGCATGCGCGCCACTTCCGTCGCCCGCATCCGCTCGAGCTCATCTTGCAGCTTCACGATGGTGGGCGCCACTTCGCGCGCCTTCAACCGCGCCACCATGCGCTCCACTTCCTCATGGACGATCGCCTCGGCTTCCTCGGCCGAGTCCATGCGCCCTTGAAGATTGGTTTCGATCACCTTCTGCAGGTCGTCAATGTCATAAAGGAAAACGTTGTCGAGCTCGTTGACGGTGGGTTCGATGTTGCGTGGCACCGCGATGTCGATCAGGAACATGGGCCGGTTGCGGCGCGCTTCGAGCACCTTCTTCATGTCCTCGCGAACGATGATGTAGTGAGGCGCCGCGCTGGATGAAATGACGATATCCACTTCCGGGAGCGCGGAGAGAAACCGCGTGTAATCCACCAGTTTGCCATCGAACAGCTCCACCATCTCGAGCGCGCGCTCGTGCGTTCGATTGGTGACCAGGATTTGTCCCGCGCCGCTGCGCCGCAGGTGACGCGCGGCCAGTTCAGACATCTTACCCGCGCCGACGATCATGATCTTCTTGCCTTCGAGCGAACCGAAGATTTCGCGCGCCAATTCCACCGCGGCATAGCTGATGGAAACAGCGTTCTCGCCTATGTCGGTTTCCGAGCGCACCCGCTTGGCGACGCTGAACGCTCGGGTGAGCAGCGTGTCCATGAATCCGCTGACGGCGCCGTGCTCCTTGGCAAGCGAGTAGGCGGACTTGAGCTGGCCGAGAATCTGCGGCTCGCCGACTACCATAGAATCCAGACTGGCGGCCACGCGGAACAGGTGCCGAATGGCATCGCTGTCCTCGAAGCGATAGAGATACGGGGCCACCCATTCGCGCCGGACCTGTCGAGTGTCGGCTAGAAACTCATCAACCTCGACCGCCGCGGTCTTGGAGTTCTCTTCGCAGGTGAGCGCGACTTCCACGCGATTGCAGGTGGAAAGAATCATGCCTTCGCAAAAACCGGGACGCCCCTTGAGCGCGACCAGAGCTTCGGACAACGCGTGGTCGTCGAACGCCAGACGCTCGCGCACTTCCACCGGTGCGCTTTTGTGATTGACGCCTGTGATGGAGAATCTCATTGCGCCGTCTTCATTTGGAAATGAGCGAGCGCAGTCCCACGTGCGCGGCCCAGGTGAGCCCCGAACAACACAGCACAGCTACGGCCATGAGAGCGGCTTTGCGGCCTCTCCATCCGGCGGTCTGGCGAAGAAAGACCATGGTGAGATAGAAGCCCCAGGTGATGAACGCCAGCGCGATGCGCGGATCTCGAATCCAAGCGGTGCCCGCGTCGATGAAAGCCCAGGTGCTGCCCGCGATGACGCCGAGGGTGATGAACACGAACCCGAAGCTCATGGCGTTGGTGATGAGATTGTCGAGTGTCGCGAGCGGCGGCAGGCGTTTGAACAGTTGCGCGAAATACGCCGGCAGATCGAGCGGCTTCTTTCTTTTGAGCTGGCGTTCCTGAATCAAATAGAAAAGCGAGGCGACGGCGGTGAGCAGTAACGACGCGTAGCCCAGCAGGACCATCATGACGTGCACCAGTAGCAGCGCTCGGATGTTGGTGCTGGGCCATCCGGAGATGGGCGACTCCATGGCTCCCACTTGCGTGAGCACGAAAACCAGCGGAAAAATACAGACGCTGAGACTGGCGGCGTCGTAGCGCCAGTAGACGAACAGAAACAGCACGGCGATCAGGAAGGCGCAGACCGTGGCGGATTCGAAGAACGTGTCGACGGGCAGGTGACCGATGGCCACCGAGAGCTCCACAATCGCGACGAAGTGCAGAACGGCGCCGATGAGGAATGCGAAGAGGGCCGGTTTGAGGAAACCTTCTCTGCGGCGGAGCAGGACCGCCATGACGTGCAGCAGCCCGACTGCGTACAGCGCCGTGGCCATACGGAGCCAGAAAACGGCCATTTCATGCATCTAAGTTAAGTATAGCGGGGCGTGAGCCCAGGGCCAGTGCGAGGCCACTTCACGCGATGTTCAGGCCAAAGCTTTTCCGTACAGCATAAGCAAGCGGCTCCACGCCTTGTCCGCCTGTGCCTCGTTGTAAACAGACGTATCCGGAGGACACCAGCCATGCGCGGCCGGATACACTTCGATTTCCGCGGGAAGATTTGCCTTTGCGAACGTCTCTTTCAAAACGTCTTTGTCCTTGGGCGACGTCTTGTCGTCGGTTTCCGCGATCGCGATGAGGAACTGCGCCTTGGTCGCGGCGGCCTGAAGATGCGGACTGTTCGGCATAGCGGTTACCAGTCCGCCGCCATGGAATGTTGCCACTGCTCCGACGCGATCGGGTACGGCAGCCGCTGTACGAAACGCCATTGGGCCGCCCATGCAATAACCCTGAGTGCCCATCTTCCGATTCTTGGCAACCGACGATTGCTGGTCCAGCCATCCGATGAACGCCTTGGCATCGGTCATGTGCGTAGTCTCGTTCAGAGCTCGCGCGAGGGGCAGCAAATCCGGGATTGGCGTTGCGGCTCCTTTCTCAGCCGTCGGGGCTTTCTGGACGCGGTAGAACGGATTCACCACCAGCACCGAATAGCCCGATTCAGCGAGCCTCTTGCCCATTTGGCGAAACGCCGGCCGAAGCCCGAAGATATCCGGCCACACTAGAACGCCTGGGGCGGTGCCGCTCGCAGGATGCACGAAGTAGCTGTCCGCGGTGCCGTCCGGCGTCTTCACGTTAACGTCGGATTCGGTTACGGCAACCGCGTTCGCGACTTGCGGCAGCAGCATGGCCACGCCTGCGCCCAACATCATGCCGAATTGTTTTCGAGTCACCAAACCGCGAGCTTCGTACTCTTTCCGGTCTTCTTCAAAATGATCCTGATCACACATATTGGCTCCTTATCGCTTACCGGAGTATTTTATATCACTCGGGCTCCATAATACAGAACGCACGACGGATAGCACCATCACAGTGCCTGTTCCTTCGAGCGTATACTGACTACAGAGTGGCACGCACAGCCAACAGCGTACGTGCCTGAATTTCTAGAATCGTGCAACTTGCTCTGTTGGTAGCGAGGCTTGTTTTGTCGGCCGTATTTCTTCTCGCGGGCCTCGCCAAAATCGCCGACCCTAAAAGTGCAAGCAAGGCGTTGATTGACTTTGGGCTGCCGCCGGCGCCCGCGCATCTTTTCAGTTCGCCGCTACCGCTTGCCGAGGTCATCGTCGCTGTGACGCTGATTCCGCGCGCCTCTGCCTGGTACGGAGCTTGCGCGGCTTTGGCTCTGCTGGGCATCTTCGCGATTGGAATCGGCGTTAACCTGGCGCGTGGACGCAAGCCGGACTGCCATTGCTTCGGGCAACTGCAATCGTCGCCCATTGGCTGGCAAACCCTATTTCGCAACGGCGTACTGGGCGCTGTTGCCGGTTGGCTGATCTTCCGAGGACCGCTCGGAGACGGCCCCTCGCTCTGGAGCCACCTCGCCTCGGCCGGCGACAACGAGCGCCGGTTCTTCATTTTCGCCTCATTTGTACTCTGCTTCATGTTTTTCCGTGCGCTGCGTCGAAGAGAAGTAGCGGAGCCGGAGAGCAGCTTTGAATGGGACTGGGACGAGGATGACGCGGATGAATCGCCGGCCGCTCCAGAACCCCGGCCCGCGCAGGCTCGGCTTTTGCAGGCCCGGCCAGCGCCCTCGCCGAGAGTTGTCCCTGCCGCGGTCGAGCTGCCGGTTGGAGCGCCTGCCCCGGGGTTCGCGGTCTCGTCCATAAACGGTGAGAAATGTTCCTTGCAGTCGCTCCGGGACGAGGGCAAGACCGTGTGTCTCGTGTTTTCCAGTCCGCATTGCGACCCATGCCGCGCGCTGTGGCCTTATCTCAGCCGTTGGGCGCGTGAGCACGCGCACGCACTCAATATCGTTGTCGTCAGCCGGGGCGCTGCGACGGCGAAGCTGGCGAAGCAGAATGGGTTTGACCCCTCGCGAGTGCTGCTTCAGCAGGAGTTCGAACTCTCCGACCTCTACGGCGTGACGTCCACTCCGGCGGCCGTCTTAGTCGGCACGGACGGACTCATCCAGAGCCACCTTGCCGTGGGAAGAGAGGATATCGGCCGATTGATTCCTCGAACCGAGGAGACAAGCGCGGGCGCTACATCTTCTTTTTAATCACGTCGACCAGTTCCTGCACGGCGGCCGCGCTTTTCTGTAAAGCGGCTTGCTCATCCGGCTGCAGCTTGATCTCGAAGATCTTCTCGATCCCCTTCGCGCCTAGCTTGACTGGAACACCTACATAAAGCCCTTTGATTCCGTATTCGCCCTCCAGATACGCCGCGCACGGCAGTACCTTCTTCTTGTCCTTCAAAATGGACTCGGCCATTTCCACCGCCGCCGATGACGGAGCGTAGTAGGCGCTTCCGGTCTTGAGGTATTTCACGATTTCGGCCCCGCCGTCGCGGGCGCGCTGCACCAGCCGGTCGATGGTCGCCTGATCCAGCAGTTCGCTCAGCGGAATGCCCGCCACGCTGGTTAGCCGCGAAATCGGAACCATGGTGTCGCCGTGGCCGCCCAGCACCAGCGCCGTGACGTTTTCCACCGAAACATTCAGCTCCTGCGCGATGAAGGTGCGGAAGCGGGCGGTGTCCAGACACGCCGGCCATGCCGATGACGCGAGACTTGGGAAATTTGGAAACCTGCAGCGCGGTCCAGCACATGGCATCCAAAGGATTCGTCACCAGAATCAGGATGGCGTTGGGCGACGCTTTGACTGCCTGCTCGGTGGCGATCTTTACCACTTCGTAATTCTTGATCAGCAGATCATCGCGGCTCATCCCCGGCGTGCGCGGAAAACCGGCCGTGATGATCACGATGTCGGAGTTCGCCGTAGGCCCGTAATCATTGGCGCCCGGTGATGTTGACGTCGTATCCTTCCACGGGGCCGGATTCGAGCAGGTCGAGTCCTTTGCCCTGCGGGACGCCGTCCACCACGTCCACCAGGACGACGTCAGCCAGTTCTTTGCCGGCGATGCGAAGCGCGCAATTGGCGCCCACGTTCCCGGCTCCCACCACAGTGACTTTTTTACGCATGAAGTTTCAAGGTAGGATACGCGCCCTGAACTGTCAAGCGAAGCCTACGATTGCGCCTTCAGCGGTGTCATCGTTGCCTTGCAAGCGGCGCATTCCGCCGAGCCAGCGGTCGTAGTCGCTGGCTTTTCGTCGCATGTACTCCAGCACCTTGGAGTGCGGAGTGATGAGGAACTGTTCGGCATCCAATCCTTTGATCACGGCTTCAGCGACTTCTTCCGGTTCGATTGCGTCCTCCAGCAGGAATGTTCCGCCGCCAAATTCGGCGCGCTCCAGCATGCGCGTCTTCACGCCTAGCGGACATAGCGCGGACACTTTAATGCCCTGATCGCCATAGGTGATGTTGAGCCATTCGGCGAGATCCCAGCGCGGCATGCTTGGTGACCGAATAAGGCGCCGAGCCCAGCATGGTGAGAAGCCCCGCGGCCGAAACGGTCTGCAGCAGATAACCTTCGCCGCGCGCCAGCATCCCAGGCAAAACTGCACGCGCCGCATACACGTGGCCCATGACGTTCACTTCCCAGGAGCGCAGCCAATCGCGATTGAGCGCGCAGCAATCGCCCTCCACTCCAATGCCCGCGTTGGAACAGAACAGGTCGATGGGCCCGTATCGCTTCAGGACTTCGTCCACCAGCCTCTGGACGTCGGATTCGCTGGCGACATCGACGGCAAAGTCCCACCCGCATATCTCAGCCGCGACTTTGCGAGCCGCTTCGTGTTCGACGTCGGCGACGACTACAGCTTTGGCGCCCTCGGCTGCAAAACGCCGGCAGAGTGCGCGGCCGATGCCGTTTCCACCGCCGGTGACGACCACGACTTTGTCTTGGACCCGCATGCCTCGATGGTAGCAACCAGCAATGCGAACAGGAGCAGGGAAGCCAGGGGCGTGACCGAGGTCCAGAAGTACATCAGGGCGGGCGCGTCCGGCCAGCGCTCGTGTTGGTGGTAATAATAGCGGAGCACGGCGGCGGGCAGCGGGAACAGAAACACCGCACACGCCAGCGCCGAACAAATGCGGCGCCAATTGCGGACGCGGATCGCGCCATAGAGAAGCAGCGCGACGCCGGGATATTGCATGGCTTGATAATGCCACCAGGCGATGGGCGAGGCGGCGAGAGCCAGCGCGATGAGAGCCGTTCCCGCGATCGGGACTTGCTCCGCGCTGAGCCGTCCGCGAGTTTTGAACCACAGCAGCGCGATGCCGGCCGTCAGAGTCGCGAGCGCCGCCGCGAGCGACACCAGCTTTTGTTCTGATGATAGATGCAGCCGAGGCAGATCCCATCCGGTGACCCAATCTTGCGGCAGCTTTCCGGTGTAGTCGGGCGGCTCCAGAGCGCGCAGGGCTACCGATGGTATCGACCAACTCAATACACAGGGAGTGCCATAGAGATAATCGGTGTTCGCCGGTCCAATGGGGCCGCGCAACGATGCGACGATAGCCCAAGGGATCGCCAGGAGAAGCCCGGCGCTCGCGAAAAGCGCTATTAGCCCGCGCCAGTTTCGCTCGAGCGGGGCGAGCAGGCCCAGCACGGCCGGGATCAGTTTCACGGCGAATCCAACGCCTGCCGACGCGTAGCCTACCCGGCCGGTACACACGCAGGCCACCACGATCAGCAGCGTGAGGAGCGGATCCGGCTGGCCAGTTACGAAGCTATCTTGCGCCACAGAACCCGCGCACCAGACGAATGCGATGACGCCGGTGGCGATCCAATCGCGACCCAGGCGCCGCCACAACAAAAACGCGGCAGCAAGAAAGCAGGCGTGCGAAAAAACAAACCAGATCCAGCGCGCGGTGAAATAATCCAACGCCGCCAGCGGGACCAGCAAGCAGGCGAGCAGCGGCGGATAGATGTACTCGGTCGTCAGGAAGGGCGATTCGCCGTGCAGGATGTGTCGCGCGGCGTCGTAATAGAAACGGAAGTCGCTGGGGCCAGGGGTGGGGATGATGTCGAAGATGTTCTGCTCCGAATACCAAATGGCGCAGGCTGCGACGAAGGCGATGAGAAGGAGTCGCCGCGCGCGAGCTGGAGCGAACATACCGGCCATTATAAGTGGAGCAGCACAAAAAGATTGCTGAACCTACTACAGTAGAGACGAAAGGAAGATTCCCATGAAATTCCACCAAGCCCGGAGGACGAAGACAGTTGGGGCAAGCCTGGCTCTGATTCTGGCGGCCGCGGTCCTGGCTGCCCCCACGTACAAAGTCATCAACAAAATCAAGATCGGCGGGCTCGGGCGGTGGGATTACGTTTTCGCGGACAGCGCCAATCAACGGCTCTACGTGTCGCACGGTACGCAGACGGAAGTCATCGACACCGCTACGGAAAAGGTGGTTGGAACGATCGCGGGAACGAACGGAGTGCATGGGATCGCTATCGCAGCCGACCTGGGAAAGGGATTCACCAGCGACGGCGCCGACGGCGATGTCTCGGTGTTCGACCTCAAGACGCTGAAGGTCCTTTCCAAAGTGAAGACCGGCCTGAATCCGGACGCCATCATTTACGAACCGGTCACGCATCGGGTGTTCACGTTTAACGGACGCAGCAGCGACGCAACCGCCATCGACGCCAAGACCGGCGAGGTAATCGCAGCTTCGATTCCGGTGGGCGGAAAGCCCGAGTTCGCACAAGTGGACGGCAAGGGCCACATCTACGACAACATCGAAGACAAAGCCGAGATCATTGAAGTGGACGCGAAAACCGCGGCGGTTACCAAGCGCTACTCCATCGCGCCGTGCGAGGGACCAAGCGGTCTCGCTATCAGCCCCAAGGGACTGCTGTTCAGCGTGTGCGGGAACAAGATGATGGTGGTGAGCGATCCGGCAACGGGCAAGGTGCTGGCCATGCCGGCCATCGGCGGGGGTCCGGACGGAGTGGCTTTCGACGACGGCTATGCCTTCAGCGCGAACGGCCTGGACGGCACCATCACCATGGTGGGTGAATCGAAAGCCGGCGAGTGGGAAGCGGTGGCAACCATTCCCACCCAGCGCAGCGCGCGCACCATCGCGGCCGACGCCAAGGCGCACAAGTTGTACCTTCCCGCCGCCGAATTTGGACCACCCACCGAAACCAAGGACGGCAAGACGGCGCGTGGTCAGATGACGCCCGATAGTTTCGAGATCGTGGTGGTAGGCCGTTAGTGGCTCAGCTCCTCAGCAGAAGGACCGCGCTCAAAGCGACCGCGTTGGCGGGCGCATCGGCGGTGCTGCGAGGCCGGTTTCAGCTCTTTGCGCAATCCAGCGCAGAATATTCGGCGCGTGCGATTCAACTCGTCGCGGAAACCACCGTAGTGGACCTTCTCGACCAGTTCCGTTTCCCTGACTTCTCGGAAAAACCGGCGGACAAACTCGAGCTCTGGCTGACCAAGCCGGGGAGCTTTACGCCGGCCGATGCCGCTACGTATCAAAGCTCCGGAATCAACGTGTTCGCGCTCGGTGAAGGCGCTTCCGACTACGAAGACGGTCTGCGCTTCTTCGCGAAATGGAACGGGTTCTTGGCCGCGTACAGCGATTTGCTTCTGCGCATCGACGACGCCCGAGATTTCGCGCGCGTGCACGCCGACAAGAAGATCGGAATCATGCTGACGATGCAGGAGTCGTCGCACTTTCGGAGCCCGGACGACGTCGACGAGTTCTTCGCGTTGGGACAACGCATCTCGCAACTGACATACAACTTCAACAATCGCATCGGCAGCGGTTTTCTGGAGCAGCGCGACGGCGGTCTCTCCGTATTCGGGCTTTCCATTATGGAGCGGATGGAGAAAGTTGGGATGGGTGTGGATTTATCCCACTGCGGGGACCAGACGACTCTGGATGCTCTCGAGGCTGCGAAGCAGCCGATGCTCTTCACGCACGCAACCTGCCGCGCGCTGAATCCGGGACATCTGCGCGCGAAAACCGATGAGGCCATCCGCAAACTTGCGAAGACGGGCGGCATCATGGGGATCGCCTTTATCCGGTTTCTGGTGCGGGACCGGGAGCCGGTGGGCATCGCGAACGTGCTGGATCATTTCGACTATGTTCGAAAACTGGTAGGAGTGGAATATCTGGCGGTTGGCAGCGATCTCGACGTGATTGGAAATGGCAACGCGATCGGCGGCGGCGGCAAAGGGCCCGAAAGCCAGCCGAACTTCGACCGCTATCGATACCATGTGGAGAAGCCGCAGCGAGTGGCGACAACTGGCCTGGACCATCCCAAAAGGATTTTCGATCTCACGGAAGGTTTGATCGCGAGGGGCTACAGCGATGCGGATATCAAGCTGATCCTGGGCGGGAACGCGGTCCGGGTGCTGGGGAAAATTTGGTCCGCGGCGTGACGCCGCGTCGCGATTCGCGGCGCAGCCCTTCATGGACGAGCATCTTGAGAAGCGTCTGGTAGCCGATCCCTTTGCGGCCGGCGATCTCGCGAGCTTTGGCGAGATCAGGCGCGGGCAAGCGAAGCGCAATCTGTACGCTGCTTGCGCGGCCCAGATTGGCCACCAAGGTCGATCCGTTCTGCTTCTCGGGTGTTCCTTTTGCAGCGTTCTGCTTGAGAAACGTGCGTCCCTTTGAGCTTGCCCACCATTTCGCTTCGTGGTCTTCGCTCGTGAACTTGGGCATTTTCGTAAGTTGCTTTTTCGGTCCGTTCATCGCATCACTCCCCTCGGAGGCGCCGCTGCAGGTAGTCGTTCTTCTGCCGGGCATCCATCGTCCCGCGTACCGCTTGCTGACGCGCGCGGCAGTATCGAACACGTGTTATTGAACCGTGACCGTTCAGTGAAAAAAAGCGCGGAGAGGATGGTCCAGGGACCGTCTCCGCGCGGGTGTTTGCTGCGTCTAATGATCTCTATCGGCCAGACTCGGTCAGATCTTCAGGCGGCATGAATGATGGGCCGGGTTTTGGTCGAGTCCATGCGCTCGTCGAGCTGGGGGATCGCGGTCCTGAGGACTTCTTCCACCCGGCTGGCGAAGATGAACTCCATCTCGTTGCGAACGTCTTCGGGAAGATCGCGCAGATCCTTCTGGTTCGCCTTGGGCATAATCACGGTCTTAATTCCAGCCCGCCGCGCGGCCAGGACTTTCTCCTTGATCCCACCGATCGGCAGCACCAAGCCGGTTAAGGTAATCTCACCGGTCATGGCGACATCGCTGCGCGCCGGCAGTTTGGTATAGAGCGACGTCAACGCGGTCGCCATTGTGACGCCGGCCGACGGCCCGTCCTTGGGGATCGCACCCGCCGGAACGTGGACGTGCACGCCCGAGGTCTTGAACAACGCGGGGTCGATATCGAAATCGGCCGCGTGCGACCAAATGTAGCTTTGGGCCGCCTTCACCGATTCCTGCATCACCTCGCCGAGTTGTCCGGTCAGGGTCAAGCCCTTGCCATCCGGCAGCAGCGTGGCTTCGATGTACAGAACATCGCCGCCGGCTTCGGTCCAGGCCAGCCCGGTTGCGACACCGGGCGGCAGATCGCGCCGGGCTTCTTCCTGATTGAAGGGTTCCGGCCCGAGCATCTCCGATAGTTCTTCCAGCGTCACGGTGAACGGTCCGCCCGTATCCGAAAGGTTCCCTTCGGCGAACTTCAGCGCCACCTTGCGCGTGACTCTTCCGATGGCCCGTTCCAGCCGCCGAAGCCCGGCTTCGCGCGTGTACCCGGCGATAATCTTGTGCACCGTTTCATCGGGAAGGTTGCACTGCTCCTGGGTCAGCCCGGTCTCTTTGAGCTGCTTCGGGATGAGATATTTCTTGGCGATTTCGAGCTTTTCTTCCTCGCTGTAGCCGGCCAGCCGCAGCACTTCCATACGATCGAGCAGCGGCTGCGGAATGGTATCCAGCGCGTTGGCGGTGGTGACGAATAGCACCTTGGACAAATCGAACGGAAGATCCAGGTAGTTATCGCGGAACGTTTTGTTCTGCTCCGGATCCAGGATCTCGAGCAAGGCATGGGCGGGGTCGCCGCGGAAATCGTGACCGAGCTTATCCACCTCGTCCAACATAAGCACGGGATTGTTCGCGCCCGCGCGACGCATGGCTTGGATCACGCGGCCCGGCAGAGCGCCGATGTAGGTCCGGCGATGGCCGCGCAATTCGGCTTCGTCATGCAAGCCGCCCAGGCTCATGCGCTCGAACTTGCGATTCAAGGCACGCGCGATGGATTGGCCTAGTGACGTTTTACCAACTCCGGGAGGGCCGACGAAGCACAGGATCGGTGCCTTGGCATTGGGGTTCAACTTCAACACTGCGAGATGTTCGAGGATGCGCACCTTCACATCCTTCAATCCGAAGTGATCCTCGTCCAGCACCTGCCGGGCCCGCGCGATGTCGAGCGAATCCTCGCTACTCTTGTTCCAAGGCAGCTCGAGAACATAGTCGAGATAGGTCCGGATCACGTTGTAATCCGGCGCGTTGGGAGGCAGCTTTTCGAGGCGATCCAACTCGCGTTTGGCTTCCTTCAGGATGTCCTCGGGCAAGTTGGCTTTGTCCAGACGCTCGCGCAACTGGTCGGCTTCAGCCTGTTCGCCGCCCTTTTCGCCCAGTTCCTGCTGGATGGCGCGCATTTGCTGGCGCAACAGGTAATCGTGCTGCTCCTTGCTCATCTCAGTGCGAGCTTCGGTATTGATCTTGTTGCGCAACTCGAGCACCTGCACTTCATGCATCAGATAGCGGTGCAGCATGCGCAGGGCTTCGGCCCGCGAGGGCGCTTCCAGCAACGACTGGCACTTGTCGGCGTCGAAACTGAACATGGACGCGAGCACAAACGAGAGCCGCAACGGATCCTCATTGGAGGCGATCAAACCGCGCAGTTCCTGAGAGCTTCCGGGCTGCGCCAAAGTCAGCGCCTCGCCCGCCAGTTCGATGAGAGCGCCTTGCAGCGCCTCGATCTCGGGACCGCTGTCCTTGGGTAAGGGCAGGGGTATCGCGCGGCCTTTCAGGAATGGCTCGGAGCTGTCGAGCTTCACGAGCGTGACGCGCTCCATGCCCAACACCATGAGCTCGAGGTGGCCTTCGCCCGACCGATTCATCTTGCGAATAACGGCCTTGGTTCCGATGGCGTAGAGATCGTCCTGGGTGGGCGTATCGAGGTCGGGATCGCGCTGGGCAAAAACCAGAATCTCTTTCGATTCGGTGGCCAGCGCCGCTTCCACAGCGGCGATGGACGCCGGGCGTCCGGCTGATAACGGCATCAGCAGGTAGGGGAACAGCACCGCGCTTTTCAGCGGTAATACAGGGAGTGTGTATACAACTGGTTGTTCAGACATTTTAGTATCCTGCTAAATGTTAGATGTCGCTGGAGACGAAAAGAAGCAGGTTTCACTCAAGAAACCTGCTTCTCCAGCACTAAAGGCTACCGCTTACTAACGTGCGCGGTCCGGGGGACCGCCCACATTACTTGTTCGGAACTACAACAAAACCAGTCCCTTGCCCGTGTTTTACCAGCAAGAGAGTGGACTCACGAGAAGCGCCTGCATTGACGGCGCTGTTGAATTCCGAGACCGTGGTGACCGGTTTACGGTTCACCTGGACGATGATGTCGCCCTGTTGAAGTCCGGCGGCAGAAGCAGCCGAATTCGGGTCAACGTCGGTGATGACGACACCTTGGGTACCTTCCGGAGTCTGCAGTTGCTGGCGCAGGTCAGGCGTCAGAGCCTGAACCGACAGGCCCTTCAGAGCACCCTTCTCGCCGCCGCTGGGCAGATTGCCTTCGCCGTCGCCCTTATTCTCGGCTTCGAGGTTGAACTCGCCGAGAGTTACAGGAACGGTGAGCGCCTGGCCATTACGTTCCACCTTCAGGTTGATGGTGGTCTTGGGCGCGAAGCCGGCTACTTGCAGCCGGAACGAGTTCACGTCATCCGCGGGATTGCCGTTGACTGCCGTGATAATATCGCCGACTTTCAGGCCAGCCTTTGCAGCGGGGCTGTTCGGTTCCACACTGGTGATGGCCACTCCGCGGGCGTTTGGAGCGTCCAAGTCCTTCGCCATTTCCGGCGTCACTTCCTGCGGAACGATACCCAGGAAGCCGCGCGTCACTTTCCCACCTTTCATGATCTGATCCATGACGCTCTTAGCCATATTGGCAGGGATCGCGAAACCGATGCCCTGGTTGCCGCCGCCTTCACCGGACAGGATGGCGGTGTTGATACCAACCAGATCGCCACGCGTGTCGATGAGCGCGCCGCCCGAGTTGCCGCGGTTGATGGCGGCATCGGTCTGGATGAAGTCTTCAAACCGTTCGATGCCGAGGCCGGCGCGGCCCTTGGCGCTGATGATGCCCATGGTCACCGTTTGGCTGCCGGGCAAACCGAATGGCTCGCCGATCGCCAGAACCACGTCGCCGACTTCGGCGCGATTGGAATCGGCGAACGGCAGCGTGGCAAGACCGCTCTTGTTGATCTTCAGAACGGCGATGTCGCTGTACTTGTCGGCGCCGACGATTTTGGCCGGATATTCTTCTTTATTGGAGAACGCGACTTTGACGTCGGTGGCGCCTTCAACGACGTGGTTATTGGTCAGGATGTAGCCATCCGGACTGACCACTACGCCAGAGCCGAGGCTGGTGGCGCGCTGCGAGCGCGGCTGCGCCTGCCCCTGGGGCATGCGGCCGCCAAAGAACTGGCGGAAAAACGGATCGTTGAACAGGCCTTGACCACCTTGGCCTTCTTCACCCTGGTCCTTCACGACTTTCGAAGAAGAGATGTTGACCACCGCGGGCATGGCGCGTTTCACCACCGGTGCAAAGGAGGTGAGGGGACCCGTCTCGGTAGCCCGAGAGGTGTCCGCAAGAACTGGAATGCGATTGGGGCTGCTGACGGTGACGACGAGCGCACCGACCAGCAACGCGATAACAGCGACCAAAGCCGCCGTGGATTTACTGATATGACCCTTCATTGTTTGGTTTCCTCTCACTTGTTGGCTTCCTCGGGAACCGCTTCACGCTCGCGGCTCACGGTTTTAGATGTAAAACTTAATTGTCCGCCAGGGTCTAGGTCCACCACTACGCGATGGCCGTCCCTGACTTCGCCTCCGAGAATCCGGCGCGCCATTGGCGTTTCAATTTCGCGCTGGATGGCCCGTTTTAACGGCCGGGCGCCGTAGGCTGGATCGTAGCCGACGCGAACCAAATGTCCGCGGGCCCGATCCGTCAATTCCAAATCGATGTGCCGGTCGGCCAAGCGTTTCCGCAAGCCATTCAACTGAATATCCACAATCTGCTTCAGGTTCTCCTCGCTCAGAGCGTGGAACACGATAATCTCGTCGACGCGGTTCAAGAACTCCGGCCGGAAATGGCCGCGCAACTCTTCAAGCACAGTTTCCTGCATGCGTTCGAACCCCGCGCCAGAAAATGCTCCTCTATACTCTAAGATGCGCGGGCTGCCGATATTGGACGTCATTATTACGATGGTGTTCTTGAAATCCACGGTGCGGCCCTGGCCGTCGGTGAGGCGGCCGTCATCCAAGATCTGCAGCAACACGTTGAACACGTCGGAATGCGCCTTTTCGATCTCGTCGAAAAGAACTACACAGTATGGACGGCGGCGGACGGATTCCGTTAGCTGGCCACCTTCTTCATAACCTACGTAACCTGGAGGGGCCCCGAGGAGTCGCGCAACGGCATGTCTTTCCTGGTATTCGGACATGTCGATGCGGATCATGGCTTTTTCGTCGTCGAACAGGAACTCCGCCAGGGCCCTGGCCAGCTCGGTTTTTCCCACGCCGGTAGGACCCAGGAAGATGAAACTGCCGATAGGGCGCTGCGGATCCTTCAATCCCGAGCGCGCTCGCATGACGGCTTCCGCCACCGCTTCGACGGCCTCATCCTGCCCAATGACTCGTTTATGCAACTCGTCTTCCAAATGCAGCAGCTTCTGCATCTCGCCTTCCAGTAACTTGGAGACGGGGACGCCGGTCCAGCGGCTGACCACCTGGGCGATGTCCTCTTCGTCGACTTCCTCTTTGAGCAGGCGTTTACCAGATTGCTTTTCGGCCAGGCGGGATTCCTCGGCTTTGAGCTTGCTTTCGAGTTCGGTTAATGTGCCGTATTTCAGTTCCGCGGCCTTGTTCAAATCGTATTGGCGCTCGGCTTTGGCGATGTCGACCTTGACCTGATCGATCTGCTCACGCAGGGCTCGGAGACGTTGCACGCCCTCTTTTTCGGCTTGCCATTGAGCTTTGAGGGAATCGGATTCCGATTTCAAGTCGGCGATCTCTTTTTCGATCTTCTTCAGGCGCTCCTTGGAGGCCTTGTCGGATTCCTTCTTCAGGGCCTGACGCTCGATCTCGAGCTGCATGATGCGGCGCAGGATTTCGTCGAGATCGGACGGCATGGAATCGATTTCAGTGCGCAGCTTGGCAGCGGCTTCGTCGACCAGGTCGATGGCTTTGTCGGGCAGGAAGCGATCGCTGATATAGCGGTTGGAAAGCACGGCCGCGGCCACCAGCGCCGAGTCCTTGATGCGGACGCCGTGATGGATTTCGTAGCGCTCTCGCAGGCCGCGCAGAATGGAGATGGTGTCTTCGACGCTGGGCTGATCGACGAACACGGTCTGGAAGCGGCGTTCGAGAGCGGCGTCTTTTTCGATGTACTTGCGGTATTCGTCGAGCGTGGTGGCGCCGATGCAATGCAGCTCGCCGCGCGCGAGCATCGGTTTCAGCAGGTTGCCCGCGTCCATGGCGCCTTCGGCTTTGCCCGCGCCGACCACGGTGTGCAGCTCGTCGATGAAGAGAACGATCTGGCCTTCGGACGTTTGCACTTCCTTGAGAACGGCCTTCAGGCGCTCTTCGAATTCGCCGCGAAACTTAGCGCCGGCGATCAAGGCGCCCATGTCGAGCGCAACCACGCGCTTGTCTTTTAATCCTTCGGGAACGTCGCCGCGGATGATGCGGCCCGCGAGGCCTTCAACGATGGCAGTCTTGCCGACGCCGGGCTCGCCAATGAGCACCGGATTATTTTTGGTGCGGCGCGACAGAACTTGAATGACGCGGCGAATCTCTTCGTCGCGGCCGATCACAGGATCGAGCTTGCCTTGGGAAGCGAGCTGGGTGAGATCGCGGCCATATTTTTCGAGAGCCTCGTATGTGACTTCGGGATTTTGAGTGGTGACGCGCTGGCTGCCGCGGACTTCCTGGAGGGCCCGCATCAGGCGTTCACGAGTGATGCCGAATTCGCGGAACAGCTTGCCGGTGGCTCCCGAGTCGTCGGTCGCGGCGAGCAGGACATGCTCCACCGAGACGTAGTCGTCCTTCAACCGCTTGGCTTCTTCCTCGGCCTGCGTCAGCAGCTTGGTGACCCGATTGGTGACGTAGACCTGGTCGGGTCCACCGGCGGCGCCCGACACTTTGGGCATCCGGTCTACTTCCTGCTGGACGCGAGCCTTGAGGGCGTCCACGCGGATGTCGGCCTTGTTCAGGATGGAGGGGGCCAGTCCACCTTCCTGGTCCAGCAGCGCCAGCAATAGGTGCTCGGTATCGAGCTGCTGGTTGCCGTGCTGGATGGCGATGGATTGGGCGGATCGGACGGCTTCCTGGAGCTTTTCGGTGAATCGGTTGAAGTCCATATTTCACTCAGGGCGGATAAATCTTAGTGTATTGCTATCAACTGATATAAGCATATCACCATAATGGGAAGATGGCAAGAGACCCGCTAGGGTCGGGTGAGGTCCGCGAAAACGAACCCATCCCGCTCGATGATTTCGCCTACTGAGACCTTAATCGGTCGGCGGAAGACCGGCGCATCATACACAAAAGAATGGAATTCTCCGTTTTCACCGCAGGGATCGATTTGGGGCGGCAGATCGGCCAGGAATTGGGAATCGAAATCGCGGCCGGCGAAGCCGGCGTCGAGGACCCGGGGATCCACGCATGTGATTTTGGCACGCAGGCCGGAGGCAATCATGGTCCGGGCCAGGTCGCCCGTAGGGATTTGCCAGACTGGAAACAGGGGCGTGAGGCCGGTCCCGGCGAGCTGCTTCTCGCGGTAGGCGCGGATGTCGGCGAGGAACAGATCACCAAAGGCTATTGCCTGAACGGCTTCGCCGACTGCACGCTCGCAGAGCGCGGTCATTCGGAGTTCGTATTGTTCGTTGGAGCAGGGCCAGGGCAGGGGAACGGTCCACAGCGGCAGTCCGACGGACGCGGCTTGCAGGTCGAGTAACTGGTGCCGGACGGCGTGCATGGCCACGCGATCGAATTGTTCGTTCAGGGTGGTGACGAGAGCTACGACTTCAACGCTGGGATCTTGCCGGAGGAGATGAAGCGCCCAGGCGCTGTCTTTACCGCTGGACCACGAAACGGCAACACGCACGCCGACGCTAGGCCGCGGCGGTCAGCCGTTCGTTGGTGGCAATGGTTCGGCTGAGCCAGGCGTAGAGCCCGAACAGAACGGCGGTGTAGAGGACGTCGCTGGCCAGAGTCCAGCCAAAGAACGGGATCGCGGCCACGTAGCAGCTAGCAAGGCCCGCCGCGGTGCGAGGATACGCCTGAAACCACAGCCAGCTCCCGAAGTTGGTGATCAGGAAAAATTGGATGCTGTTCACTACCGTGACGGCTGCGATGCGCGAAATGCTTTCGGTGTTTCGAAGCCGCCGGCCGAGCCACACGCTGATGAGGAAACTGGCGTAGATGAAAATCTGATACTTGGTGTACGGCGCGACACCATAGAACGAAGCCAGGATGGGATCCGTGATGGCCATCAGCGCGAGAGGAACCAGGTAGGCTTGCCAGCGCGGCAGGCGGGCTCCGGCGAAGAGGCTGGTGGCGCCTACGGGCGCGAAATTCGGCGGATGGGGCAGCAGGCGCGCGATAGCCCCGAGCACAGTGAGTGACAGAGCCACGGGTCGCCAGTTCGTCTTGGTCATCAATACGGATTATACCTCCGGCACACCCTTGCGCGGCTTCATGCGCTTGCGCAGGATCACCAGCCCGATCAAGCCCGAGCCGATTAGCAAATAAGCGCCGGCCTCGGGAGCGGCCGATAGATCCGACTCGCCGAAGCTGAAGTTGTCGAGTAACGCTTGCGTCGCGCTGCTGGTGGTAGCAGCGGGTACGGTGAGCTCGATGGAGGTGATGGGTGTGTCGGACGTAAGTCCCCAAAACGTCTCCGTGTTTGCACCGACGGTGGGGACGGTGTAGGTGTTTCCGGCCACCGTAATGCTGAAACTCATCCCAGGGGAGCTGGCGGTCCACAGATCCATGCTGAGCGCGGTAGTGTTGGCGGGGAGAACGATGTTGATGTATGGCAGCGGGGCGCTGGAGCTCGATGGGCTTGCGGGTTCGATCAAGGCATCGCCGCTGCCGTCGTTGTACCAGGAGAGAGAGCTGGTATCGAACACCTCAGTGCCGGGTACGCCGCCAGAATTGTATCCGATGAACTCCACGCCTGAATTTGTGACGCCGGAGGCAGAGGTGTAACTAGTCTGGCCGCCGGCCGGGGCCAAGCCGGTAAAGGTGACGGTTTGGTAGCCGGTTTCCGTGGCGGCCATCCAGTTCGCCAGATTGTTATAGGTGGTGATGGTGGTGCAGTAGGCCGGCGCGAGCGCGAGACCGGCGAAAATGGACAACATCGAAAAACCAAACTTCAGCTTCATAGTCAACCCCTATTGAACTCGTGAAACTGATAAGTGGAGGCTGCGCGGCGGATGTCTCGCGTGATTTTGAATTTACTTTTGAGGCGCCGGCGTGAGTGAAGCAGTGACCTTCGCGGCATACTCCTTAGCCTTGGCGAGGATGGGGGCAGGGTCGAGAGTAAGCGAGCGCCCGGCGCGCACGATGGGCTTTCCATTAACGGCCACGTCCTGGACGTCGGAGCCTTTCAGCGCGTAGACGATTTGTGAGTAGACGTTGTAGAGCGGCACGGCGTGCGGCCGATCCAGGCGCAGTGTGATGAAGTCGGCGCGCTTGCCGGTTTCAAGGGAACCAATTTCCTTTTCGAGGCCGGCGGCGCGGGCACCCAAGACGGTCGCCATGGCAACGGCTTGCTCGGCTGGGAGCACGGTGGGATCGCCGGTAGCGACTTTTTGCAGATCGGCCGCGAGGTTCATCTCTTCCATCATGTCGAAATCATTGTTGCTGCCCGCCGGGCCGTCGGTGCCGACCCCAACGGGGACGCCGAGCTTGAGCAGCTTCACAACCGGGGCGATGCCGCTGGCGAGCTTCATGTTGCTCGATGGACAATGCGCGACTCCGGTCCCGTGTGCTTTCAGGATCTGCATGTCGGCCGGGTCGAGGTATATGGCGTGCGCGACAATGGTCCAGCCGTCCAGAACGCCCAGAGATTCAATTAGCCGCGTGGGCGTCATGTGGCGCGTGCGCACGGCGTCGTCATATTCGAACTTGGCTTCGGCGAGGTGCATCACCAGGGGCGCGTGGAATTTGTTGGCGAGCTGGCGGGCGGCCTTTAGATCGACGTCGTCATTGGTGTAGATGGCGTGCGGGGCGACGGCGGGAATGATGAGCGGGTCGCCCTGGTATTGGTCCAGAAATTTCGCGGTGGATCGCAGCATGTCTTTCGGCGTGGCGGCGTCGGGCGATTTGAAGCGGATCATGGTCTCGCCGAGAATGCCGCGCATACCGGCTTCCTTGGCGGCTTTGGCGACGCTGTCCTCGAAATAGTACATGTCGACGAAGGTGGTGGTGCCGGAAAGCATCATTTCGAGGCAGGCCAGGCGGGTGCCCCATAGGACGAAGTCAGACGTGACGTTCTTGGCTTCGGCGGGAAAGATGAATTTGTTCAGCCAATCCTGCACCACCATGTCGTCGGCGATGCCGCGGAATAGCGACATGGCGGCGTGGGTGTGGGTGTTGATGAGACCGGGCATCAGGATGGCGTCGGGACGGGCGAACCGTTCGCGGGCTTGAAATTGTTTCTCGATATCGGCGCGCTTGCCGACACCAACGATGCGCTGGCCGCGAATGGCGATGGCTCCGTCGTCGATGAGATCGTGGCGCGCGTTCATGGTGACGACGTAGCGGGCGGTGTAGATGGAGTCGGCTGGCTCGGCGTGGAGGCAGCAGGAGAAAAGAAGAAGACAAAGAGCAACGTGGGGCGGACGCCCTCGTCCGCGGCGGACCCCCTGGTCCGCAACGGACAGCTGGTCCGCGGCGGACAACTGGTCCGGCCCTGAGGCCGACGGGGGCGTCGGCCCCGGTCCAGGGGGACCGCCCCACACTCTTGAGGAATGAAGCAGTCTAAAGGAACGAAGCATCGAAGGGCCTCGGGAAAAGATCTTTCAGTTGGAGCGTTTCGGTTTTGCCGTGCAGGTTGGTGAGCGTCAGCTCGATGTCGCCGCAAAACTCCCACAGGATCTGGCGGCACGCGCCGCAGGGAGGAGTCAAAACATCGGTGTCGGCGGCGACGGCGATGCGCTGGAATTTGCGAGCGCCTTCAGAAATCGCCTTGAAAACCGCGACGCGCTCGGCACACACAGAGAGTCCATAGGTGGCGTTCTCGACGTTACAGCCGGTGAACACGCGGCCATCGGTCGCTTCCAGCGCGGCGCCGACTTGAAATTGCGAGTAGGGCGCATGCGCCTTGGTTCTGGCCTCGAGGGATGCTTCGGTCAGGGTCATAGTTTTGCCAGCAGCGCTTTCAAGAACCGGATCAAAGTATCGCGCACCTGGCGGCCCGTCTCCAGCACCTCTTCATGATTGATCTTTTGGGGCAGAATGCCAGCCGCCATGTTGGTGACGCACGAGATTGCGAGCACGCGCATGCCAAGATAATTCGCCACGATGACTTCCGGCACGGTGGACATGCCGACCAGGTCCGCGCCGATAGTTCGAAGATAGCGAATTTCGGCGGGTGTCTCATAGCTCGGGCCGGTGAGCGCGGCGTACACGCCTTCCTGCAATTGGATGTTCAGTTGATGAGCCACCTGATGCGCGATGGCGCGATAGGCCGCTGAATAAGCTTCGGACATATCGGGAAAGCGCGGGCCGGCTGAATCATCGTTCGGGCCGATCAGGGGATGCGAGCCTTGCAGATTTATGTGATCGGAAATCACAACTAACGCACCCTGCTGATATGACAGGTTGATGCCGCCCGCGGCGTTCGTGAACACAATGGAGCGCGCTCCCAGACGATGCAGAACGCGGACCCCCATGGTGACTTGGGCCGATGTGTAGCCTTCGTACAGATGAGCGCGCCCCGCCATTACGGCGACGTCCAGATTGCCCAATTTTCCGAATACCAGCTTTCCCGAATGCCCGACGGCGGTGGAAGCGGGCCAGCCGGGGATGTCGGAGTAGGGGATTGCGATGGGGTCGGCGAGTTCGTCGGCGAAGGCGCCCAAGCCGCTGCCTAGCACGACAGCCACACGCGGTTCGCGTCCGGTCACGTTGCGAATATGGGCAACCGCAGTTTCCATCTATAAGAGCATGCCCGCGATGCAGGCGGTCATAAAATTGGCCATCGTCCCGGCTGCGACAGCCTTCAGCCCCAGGCGCGCGAGGTCCGATTTGCGGCCGGGCGCGAGCGCTCCGATGCCCCCGATCTGAATCGCGATGGAGCTGAAGTTGGCAAATCCGCAGAGGGCGTAAGTGGCGATGGTGAAGGAGTGCGGATCAAGCTGGGGCTTCATGGGTCCGAGCTGCTGAAAGGCTATGAATTCGTTCAGCACCAGGCGAGTGCCAAGCAGGTTTCCAATGGTCCGGCAGTCGTGAAACGTGATGCCCAGCAGCCAGGCAATGGGCGCGAAGACATATCCGAAGATTTGTTCGAGCGACGTGTGGAAATAACCCAGGACTCCATTGCACATCGCGATCAGCGCCAGGAACGCGATCAGCATTGCCGCGATGTTCAGCGCCAGATGCAATCCGTCGCCCGCGCCACGCGCCGCCGCATCGATAATATTTACGCCCGGCTTTTCCACCACGACCTCAACGCTGCCCGCGGTGACTGGCTTGTCGACTTCCGGCATCAGCATTTTGGACAGCATGATGGTAGCGGGCGCGGTCATGATCACGGCCGTCAACAGATGCCGGATTTCCACGTGGGCCATCAAAACGTACGCCGCCATGGTTGCGCCGGAGACGTGCGCCATGCCGCTCACCATGACGGTGAACAGTTCGGATTCGGTTAAGCCTTCCAGGAACGGCCGGATGGTGACCGGGGCTTCGGTCTGGCCCATGAAGATGCTGGCTGCGACGTTAGTGGATTCGGCGCCACTTGCGCCCATTACGCGCTGCATCACCACCGCCATGGCGCGCACCAGCAGCGGCATCACGCCGATGTAATAAAGGATGGCGAATAAGCTGGTGATGAAGATGATGATGGGCAAAACCTGGAACGCAAATACCACCGGCTGGCTGCCGCCGAGCTGATCGCCGAAAACAAATTTGCTGCCGGCCTGGGAATAGCCAATGATCGCGTTGACCTTTTCGCTGAGAACCAGGAAGACCCGCGCGGCCGGCGTTCGCAGCACCACGACGGCGAATGTGATTTGCAGACCCAAGCCCCAGAAGATCAACGACGGGCGAATGGCGCGGCGGTGCTTGGAGAAGAGAAAGCAGACCGCGAGAATCGTGAGGATTCCCAGGATGCCTGTGAATCGCTCCATATGTCGGTGAGATCAGCTCACGACTTCGAGGATCAGTTCGCGCTCTTCGGGCGGTTGCGCCGAAATTCGGAAGGCGTCTTCGATTTCAGACGATGCCTCCTCGACGTTCTCGTCGCGCGTGTAATAGACGCGACACAACACCGCGCCCGCGTCCACCTTCTGGCCGACCTTCACCTCCAGGATGACGCCCACGGCCGGATCGATCGCATCTTCTTTCAGATTGCGGCCGGCGCCGATGCGCGAAGAAGCCAGGCCGATGTCCTCGGCGGCGATCGCACTTACGTAACCCGCGCGCGGCGAAGCAATCTCGCGCACACCAGTCGCGTTTGGCAACAGCTCGAAGCGATCCAGCACCTGCGGATTGCCACCCTGCGCTTCGATGACATCCTTGAATTTGCGATAGCCCGAGCCATCCAGCAGTTTCTGTTGCGCCAGCTCGCGAGCTTCTTCGAGCGACGGAACGATCTTGGCGAGGTAAATCATGCGAGCGGCTAACTCGAGCGCAAGTCGCGTGAGATCGGTGGGGCCGGCGTTCTGCAAGGTTTGAGAAACTTCCATCACCTCCAGCGCGTTGCCCACCGCATAGCCCAGCGGCTGATTCATGTCCGTGATGAGCGCCTGAACGCGTTTGTCGGCGCGCCGCCCGATGCCCACCATCATCTGCGCCAGCCGGCGCGCGTCCACCTGCTTCTTCATGAACGCACCGTTGCCGACCTTCACGTCGAGCACCAGGGCGTCCACGCCTTCCGAGAGTTTCTTCGACATGATCGAAGTCGCGATCAGAGGGATGGACTCGACCGTGGCCGTAGCGTCACGCAACGCGTACAGCTTGCCGTCGACGGGTGCGATCTCGGCGGTCTGTCCGATGAACGCCAGGCCGTGCTTGGCGAGTTGTTCCTTGAACTCCTCGATGGTGAGATCGGTGCGGAAGCCGGGGATGGCCTCCAGTTTGTCGAGCGTTCCGCCCGTATGGCCGAGTCCCCTGCCGGACATCATCGGCACCACGACGCCAGCAGCGGCCGCCAGCGGAGCCGAGATGAGACTGGTTTTGTCGCCCACGCCGCCAGTGGAATGCTTATCCACTTTGATTCCGGGAATGGAGCTGAGGTCAACGGTTTCGCCGGAGCGGACCATGCAGTCGGTGGCGGCACTGACCTCGCGATCCGTCATTCCGGAATGGAAGACGGCCATGAGGAAGGCGGACATCTGATAATCCGGAATTTCATTCCGGTTGTAGCCCTCCACAAGCGCGGCAATTTCCTCTGGCGACAGTTCTTCACCATCTCGTTTTCGGTGGATCAAATCGACAGTTCGCATTATGAGTTCTTCAGCGTACCATCATATGTATTTGAAAGTAAAGGATTGGGTGACCCGGTGTAGCGGGGCGCAACAATAGAGCTGTGGCAGGGGCAGAGTTTTCCATCATTTAATAACGGGCATCGGGTAGCGGTACTCGCGGCGAAACACTTCGCCGAATATTTCGAGCATGCCGTCGTGAATGAATCCGTTATCGGCCAATAGGTTCGGGCCGCGCAGGCTGGGCCGTGCGCCGTGCATATCCGAACACTTTCCGCCTGCTTCGGTAACCAGCAAAAGTCCGGCGGCCATATCCCAAGGGTTCAGACCAAATTCCCAGAACGCATCCAGGCGGCCACAAGCCGTGTAGGCGAGGTCGAGCGCGGCGGCTCCCGCGCGCCGCACGCCGTGCGTGATCATGGCGAGCTGATAGTAGAAATGCACATTCACGTTCTGGTGCCGCTTGCGGCTTGGAAATCCGGTAGCGACCAGCGCATCATCCACCTGGCGCACATTGGAGACGTGAATGGGGCGATCGTTCAGCCAGGCGCCCGACCCACGCTCGCAAGCGAACATCTCGTTGCGCTCTGGATCGAAGATCACGCCAGCGATGATCTCCCCGGCCTTTTCGAGCGCGAGGGTAACGTTATACATTGGGAAGCCGTGCGCGAAATTCGTGGTGCCGTCCAACGGATCGACGTACCAGCAGTATTCCGACGATTCGCCGGCATGCCCGCCGCTTTCTTCGGCCACGATGGAATGGGTCGGAAAGTGGGCGTGAAGGCGTTCAATGACCAGCCGTTCAGAGGCGCGATCGGCCTCAGTCACCAGATCGAACTCGCCCTTCAGCTCAAAGCCAATGTGGCGCTCGAAGAAGCCGTGGAGCAGTGCCCCGGCCTCGCGGGCGATCTCCGCGCTGATCTCGAGATAGGAAGGCAAGGGTCAGCCTTCCGGCTCTTCGTACAGATACTTGATGTCGTGCTTGTACAAAAAAAGGTTGGGGGCGCCTTCGCGGGTCACTCGGATAAAGTGAACGTCGTAGAACTCGATCACGCCCACTACTTCTTCATTGCTGCTGAGCCGGATCCGCACCGGGATCGCCTTTTCGATCAGGTGGCGCAGGTACTTCACTTCTTCGAAGGTCTGCTCCGGGGCTTTAGTTTTGGCTTTCACGGATTCCTCCACTTCAGTGCCCCAGGCCTGGTCTGGACTCATTGGAATCCCCATAATAGCCACTGCGTGTGCTGACGCGCAAACCGCGATTCGCCGCGGTGTTTTGGACGGTGACATTCAAGGTGTGAAAGCGATCCTTGCTGGGCGGGACGTCCTTCGGGTAGAAGCCGATCAGATACTGCGTCCGGAGTTCACGCAGAATGTCGTCGAAGGCTTTATCGAGCTGCTCGCCAAGATTCGGCGTGAATACGTGGCCACCCGTGCCCGCGGCGAGCATTGTCAGCGCATTTTCGCCGCCGACATTGCGGCCGGCGTCGTTGGTGATAGGCACTACCAGCACCGGATAGAGGATCGCATCGGCCAACTGCACCGCTTCGAGGGCCTGGTGAAAATCCTTGGCGCTGGTTGTATCGCCGCCATCGGTAACCAGCACTATGACGTGCCGGCCTTTGCGGTATTCCAGATCGCGCGATGCCAGGAAGAGTGCATCGTAGACCGAGGTGCCGCCCCCCGACTTCAGTTGCTTCAGAATCTGATCCACGCGCGCGAAACGCCGTGTGTAACTGGTGTGCAGCTTGACATCCTCAGTTGAAACTGTAAAGCGCCACGGTGTCGTCGGAGTTGCCTTCCCCCAGCAGGACTTTGAGAAACCGGCTTACCGAATCCAATTCGTAACGCAATTCGATGCCGGTGGAGGCGCTGGTGTCCACCAGCATCGCGACCGACAAAGGCTGCTCGGTTTGGCGTTCGAACACCGCGATGTTCTGCTGTACCCCGTTATCGAAGACCGTGAAATCGCCCTTGTTGAGGGAGCCCGATGAGCTGGCCGGCGGCGTCTTTGACCGAGACCAGCATGCGGACCAAGCGCACGTTGACTTTGATGACCGGGTCCTGTGGGCGCGCGGGGGAGGCGCAGCAAAGAGCGGCCAGGAACAACCAAAGAAATCGGCGGGTCACTTGAGCTTCACTTCTTCTCGGAGCTTCACTTCTTGAGGACGGAGTCGTCCCATTCCCCTTCGACCCAAACTTCCCCATCCGCGAAATGTTCTTTCTTCCAGATGGGAACCACTCGTTTCAGACGGTTGATTCCTTCCAGCGCCGCCTCAAACGCGGGCTTGCGATGCGGCGCGGTAACCACCACCGCTACGCTGGCCTCGCCGATCTGGAGGCGTCCCAGGCGATGCACCATCGCGATGCGGCCGATGGCATGCGAGACCAGGATTTCGCGCCCGATCTCGGCCATCATTTTCACCGCCATGGGCTCGTAGCATTCGTAATCCAGAAATTTGGTGGCGCGGCCTTTGGTGTTGTTTCTCACCACGCCTTCAAAATCCACCACGGCACCGTCTTCGCCGCGCAGCAATTGGCGCGCGAGCGCCGGGGTGTCGATGGTCTCGCGCGTCAGCGCAAAGAAGCATCCGGTGTCGGCGTCGCGGATCTCATGGGTGTAGCGTCCGGTGCCGCCTGAGACGGGCGGCAGAAAGGCAATCTCGTCGCCTTCCCGGACGGCGGCGGAACGGTCGCAAAACTCGTGGTTGCATGCCAGCACGATGCTCGATTCCAGATCGGTAAGGCGCGGAAAATCGCGAGCGTATCGCGAAAACACGGACTCGACGCGCGCGCCGTCAGCCAGTTCGATGTGATCTTCCGAGCGGCCGACAATGTCCTTTAACATACCGAAAAACAGCACCTTAACGCGCACGATTGTCATAGTAACAGACGGTCCAGGCGCGTCCGGGTTTCAGCCTTTAGGCGTGATACAATCCGCGAATGCGCCGCCGTGTCGTGCTGTTTCTATCCTTCTTGGGTCTCCTATGCGGCTTACGAATTTCAGGCGGGGTGTTGCCGCCCGAGGCTGATCGGCAACTGGCCGGGAAATCTACAAGGAGATGGTCGAGATCCGGTCCGGCTATACCACCGGTTCCACCACTCCCGTGGCCGAGGCGGTGGCTGCGCGCTTGCGCGCCGCGGGCTTTCCCGATGCGGACATCTTTGTGGGCGGAGCGAGCCCGAAGAAAGCGAATCTGGTGGTTCGATATCACGGGTCGGGCGCCCGCCGGCCCATCCTGCTGCTGGCTCATACCGACGTCGTCGAGGCGAACCGCGAGGATTGGACCACCGATCCGTTTCAGTTTGTCGAAAAGGACGGCTATTTTTATGGCCGCGGCACCGCCGACGACAAAGCGCAAGCGGCGGTATGGATCGCGAACCTGATTCGCTATAAGCGCGAAGGATACAAACCGGCGCGGGACATCATCGTCGCGCTGACGGCGGACGAAGAGGGCGGCGGTCCATACAACGGCGTCATCTGGCTGCTCAAGAACAAGCGCGAATTGATCGACGCCGAGCTGGCGCTGAATGAGGGCGGTGGCGGCATGATGGTGGCGGGCAAAAAGATCGCGAACAACATTCAGGTGAGCGAGAAATCGTACGCCGATTTCAAGTTTGAGGTGCGCAATAGAGGCGGCCATAGCTCGGTGCCGCTGCCCGATAACGCCATTTATCATCTGGCAACCGCGCTCGAAAGGCTTTCCCGCTACGGCTTTCCGCTGAAGACGGATGAAGTGACGCGCTCCTATTTCCGGGAGATGGCGAAGGTGGAGGAGGGGTCGTTTCGGGAGGATCTGGCGAAGATCGCCGACGGATCGGGGGAGGTTGCAAAGGAAGCGATGCAGCGTGTCGCTTCCGCCTCACCGCGCTGGAATTCGATGCTGCGAACCACCTGCGTGGCCACCGAGCTGGCTGGCGGGCACGCGCTTAACGCACTGCCCCAACTGGCCACGGCGAACGTGAATTGCCGCATTTTTCCGGGCGATTCCATCGAGGGTGTGCAGAAGGCTTTACGGCAAGCGGTGGCCGACGACCAGGTCGCGATCCGCGTGCAGGGCGACGTTGACGTGGGTCCGGCATCTCCGATGCGGCCGGATGTCCTGAAAGCCGTCGCGCGGTGGAGCGATACGCTGTGGCCCGGCGTGTTGACGATTCCGGTGATGAGCACGGGCGCGACTGATGGAAGGTACCTTCGCGTAGCGGGCATTTCAACCTATGGTGTTTCGGGTTTCTTCGGCGATCGAGACGATGTGCGCGCGCATGGCCGTGACGAACGCATGGGGGTGAATCCGTTTTACGAGGGGCAGAACTTTTTGTATGAAGTGGTGAAGGAACTCGCGAACTGACCCGCTACTGCAGTAGGACGTGCAGGCGTTCGTCTAACGGACCTCCCAGCATCGGCTGGAGCTTTTCTCGAAACTGTTTGGTGTGGTCGGCAGACAGGTGGGCGTCGAAGGCTGCCTGATTTTCCCAGACGCTGACGATGGTGAAATGGTTCTTCCGCCCGGGCTCCTGCAGGAGCTCAAAGCGTACAGCACCTTTTTCCTTGCGGCTGTCGGCGGCGAATTTCGAGAGCGTCAGGGTGCCATCCGCGATGTAGGGGGGCGTGAGATCCACGTGCGTGACGACATAGAGCTTGGTGTCTTGGGCGAAGGCGGCTACGGTCGCGAACAATAGCAGCAGGACGAGTGGGAGTCGCATAGCTTCTGATAGTCTACTCCCGATGGATCTGGATCGCCTCGAAGCACTGAAGCGCGCGTTTGGTTTGAAAGAGCAAATTGCTGTGCCGGCATTTCTCCTAAAGCTAGGGGGGCGTACACCATTCAGCGACGCCGAGTCGCTGATTCGCTTCCACGAAGCCCTGCTGTTTTTTCGCGCGTATCCGCCGAATGGTGAAGTGCTGTTTCTCACGGACTTCCTGCTCCGGTTCATCCCGAAGAAGATCGCGCAACTCCGGCGCGCCGGCGCGGATCTCACGCCGTTCGAAGACCCCGAAGTTGCAGGCATCGCGGGGACGGCGTTTTCGGCGGGCTTCACCTACGAGATCACGCGCTGGCTGGCCGAGCATCATCCCCGGGCGGTCGAGATCGATTGGGATGGTTACGATGCCGCGCTGCTGGGTCCGCTGCTGCCCCGGCTGCATCCGTTTGCCGACGAAGACTTGCTGGTGGAAGCCAACATCCCTTATATGGACTGGTTTCGAGCGGCGAAGGCGAAGGGCAGCGCGGGTTCGGATTTGCGCTGGCTGCTATCAAAAATTGACAGCGCGGAACTTTTTGCGCAAGCCAAGCTCTTCGTCCGCTGGCAACTGGGCGAGGGGCCGGATACGCGAACGAATGGACGATTACCCTGGCGACGCAAGCCGTTCTTCCACGATGCTCCCCTGATCCGCCGGGCCGATGTGTCGATCGCCCGTGAGCTTGAATCGCCTGCGTTGCCGGTCGAAAAGCTGAGCCGGAGGGACGGCGAGAAGATCCTCGACTTTGCGCGCGAGACGTCGGCCATGCGGTATCGCGAACTGCACGGATTCACCTTCGGCGATCCAGCTCACGTGGTTCGCGCCGACTTCGGACGCGGAGTCGAAGTCTACGTCTGCGGCGTACCTCCGAAGCATCGACTGCCGTTGCGCGCCTATCATGCCGGCATGTTCTTCAAGAACTCGGTTCCGATCGGATATATCGAATGCCTCACGCTGTTCGAGCACATGGAGGTCGGTTTCAACCTCTATTACACGTTTCGCGAAGGCGAGACGGCGTGGCTCTACGCGCGGCTGTTGCGCTTATTTCACCAGTTGCTGGGCGCGACGTGTTTCGCCGTCGATCCGTATCAAATTGGCCATCACAATGATGAGGCCATCGAGTCCGGAGCGTTCTGGTTTTATCGCAAGTTGGGGTTTCGGCCGGCGAATCCGAAAGTCGCCAGGTTGTTGCTGGCCGAGGAATCGAAAATCCGCGCGGATCCGGGGCATCGGACGCCCGCCCGGACGCTCGAGCGGCTAGCCGAGGGCTGGATGATTTATGAGGCCTCTGGTGTTCGGCAGGGCGATTGGGATCGCTTCGAAACGCGCCGCGCCGCGATGGCGCTGAAGCAATCGCCATTTCCGCCGGAGATCGAACGTGCGAAGAACGCCGCTGAGGAGTCCACCTACGTGCGAGCATTGCAAAACGCCCCGGCGTTGCGCCGACGCATTTTGAAGCTCGGTTCGGGCCCGCCTGCGCTAGGATGAAAGCCGTGGAGCGACACGATCCGCCGCCCGTTGCACCCGAGCAGCCTGCCGGGACGGCTCCCACCTGGGTGGCTCTAAAAGACGATGAACTGCTTCAAAAGCGCATCTGCGATCTGGGTGTGCGCATTCCGGGCAGTGAGTTGGAAGGCCGCGTTGCGCAGCTCCACGATGAACTCGCCGCGCGAGGCCTGTCGTTTCGCCCGGCGTGCTATCTGGGTGATGAGTGGTTTTCGCCGGACGGCGTTCCCGACATCGCCATTCCGTTCTATCTTGCGCATCCGCGGCTGAAGACGCTCGAAGTCCACCAGATGCTGCAGGTGGAAGGCGGAACTCCCGAGTGGTGCCTGCAACTGCTCCGGCATGAGAGCGGGCACGCCATCGATCATGCCTATCGATTCTCCTCGCGCGACGATTGGCGCGGGGTGTTCGGAAGCCCCGAAACCGAATACGCTCCGGAAACCTATCAGCCGCGGCCGTACAGCCGGGGCTTTGTACGCAACTTGCCGAACTGGTACGCGCAGGCCCATCCCGATGAAGATTTCGCAGAGACATTCGCGGTGTGGCTTTCGGCGACGCCCGAACAATGGCGCGAGCAGTATCGAGGATGGAAAGCGCTCGAGAAGCTCGAATTCGTGCATTGCTTGATGGAAGAGGCGAAGAACGTCCCGGTGAAAGTGAAACGGGGCCGTCGCATTTACGAAGCTAGCCGGCTAAAGAAAACGCTGGCGCGATACTATGCGGAACGCCGCAAACTTTACGCCGAGGACTTCCCCGACTTTTACGATGCCGATCTGCGCGCTATATTCGGAAATGGTGAACCAAACGGGGAGTCTGCTGCTAAAGTGATGCGCGGAAGTCGCCGGACGCTGGTGGCCTCGATTGTGCGTTGGACCGGGCAGCACAAGTATACCGTGGACATGCTGGTGCGCAAATTGATTGAGCGGTGCCAAGAACTGAAGCTGACCATTCCGCCGCCGCTCGACCGCGCGCGAGTATCGTTTGAATTGGCTGCGTACCTGTCGGCCATGGTGACCAATCACCTGCACACGGGCCGGTTCAAGAGGTCCGTTTAGCCGTGAAGGTCCTGGTGCTTTTCGATGTTGCGTACCGCACGGCAGCGGCCGGCGGGTTCTCTCCGCAAGCGCTCAAGGAAGAAGAAGGCAAGCCCACCGAAGCCGATGTGCTGGCTTGTCTGAACGCTGGGCCACGAAGTGGAGACGCTCGCGATATTCGACGACGTGGCCTGCATCGTGGATAAGTTGAAAAGCTTCGCGCCTGAAGTGGTTTTCAATCTCACCGAGTCGTTCTATTGCAATCGCGCGCATGAGCCGAACATCCCCGCGCTGCTCGAGCTGATGCGCGTGAAATACACCGGGCGCGGCCCGACGGTCTCAATGCTGTGCAAGGATAAAGCGCTCGCCAAGAAGGTGCTGGCGTATCATCGCGTGCGCGTTCCGCATTTCGTCATCTCCACCGAGCTTCGCCCGCTGAAGCGTCTGCGGCGCTTTGTGTATCCGGCCTTCGTCAAACCGGTGGGCGAGGAGTCGTCCGATGGAATCGCCAAGGCTTCCTTCGCCAAGAGCGAGGAAGAGGCGCTGGAGCGCGCGCGTTTCATTCAAGAAAAATTTCATTGCGACGCGCTGATCGAGGAATATATCGAGGGGCGCGAGCTGTACTTGAGCGTGATGGGCAACCGCAAGCTCACAGTGTTCCCTCCGCGGGAGATCTTTTTCAACGACGTCCCGGAAGATATCCCAAGTTCGCCACCTTCAAAGCCAAGTGGGACGACACGTACCGCAAGAAGTGGGGCATTCAGAATGGGCCGGCGAATGAACTTCCCGCGGGTCTCGACGAAAAACTCGCTCGCCTTGCCGCGGAAGGTTTATCGGGTTCTCAAGATCCGGGCTTCGGCAGAGTGGACGTGCGTCTCGACGCAAGCGGGCGAAGTTGTGGTGATCGAGGCCAATCCGAATCCGTCGCTGGCCTGCGAAGACGATTTCGCGCAGGCGGCGGCGCGCCGCGGGGTTGCCGTATGACGCGCTGATCCAGAAGATCCTGGACACCGCCTGTGCGTAATAAGGCGGATTTTCCACCGTACGTAGTACCAAGTTCTCACTAGTGTTTTCCACCACTCCTACCGATCCCTACTGATTAGAGCAGCAGCCGCTGAGCGGGCGCGGCTAGTGGTGGCCGGGTCCGTGGGTCAGCGGCCGCCAATAGCGTCTTGTGTCCATTCGAGGGGATGGTTTCCCTTGGCTGTCCCCTCGCTTTTTTCCCGTCGCTTATCCTGCCTAGACTCTGATGTCCGCTTAGAATGATTTTTTGCAGCCTTTTGTTCCCTTCTTCCGGAATCCCCACCTGCTTACCATTGCCGGCAACTACTGGCGCAGGAATCTGGATACACAGCGCTTCCCAGTGGAGACCAAGCTTTATGAAACGGAGCCGGGAGTGCAAGTCCGCGTGGAATACGCAGGCGCCGGAAGGCGAGGCCGGCGGCCCATTTGATTCTGGTTCACGGCCTGGAAGGGTCGAGTGAGGCGGGTTATGCACGCAGCCTGGCGCAGGCCGCGCTGGAGGCTGGTTGCGCCGCGCATCGATTCAACATGCGCAGTTGCGGCGGCACGGAGCATCTGAGCGGGCAAGACGCTCTATCATTCCGGCCAGACGTCGGACCTTCTGGCGGTGATCCGCCGGCTCCGCCAGCAGACGCGCCGATCTTCCTGGCGGGTTTCTCGTTGGGCGGCAATGTGGTGCTGAAGCTGGCGGGGGAACTGGGCGAGTCCGCCTCCAGCCTTGATCGCCGGCGTCATGGCAATTTCAACACCCAATCGATTTGGCGGCCTGCGTCCGGCAACTCGGCAAGCCATCCAACCGCATTTATGCCAGACGATTTGTCGCCCGCCTGAAGGAGCGCGTCCGCGCGAAAGAACGGCTCAAGCCCGGGGCTATTCGACTTGGCCGCTCTTGACCGCATCCGAAACATCTACGATTTTGACGACTGCTTCACCGCCCCGCCTTCGGCTTTCGGGAGCGCCGACAACTACTACGCTACGCAATCGGCCAACCAGTTCCTGGAGCGCATCCGGGTTCCCACTCTGGTGGTCCAGTCCAAGGACGATCCGCTGATCCCGTTCGCCGTCTACGATCACCCCGCGTTTGTCACGAATCCGCTATCTGCGCCTGCTCGCCACCGAGCACGGCGGGCACCTCGGATTCATCTCCAGGACCATGCCGCGCTTCTGGCTGGATCAGGTTCTCGTACACTGGGTATTGGAAGTCCGGAACAAGGTACCGGCCGGTTTCGTCTCCTTAATTAGTGCGGCAAAAGTCTAAGACAAAATGCGTCATTTCGCGAAGCGGCAGCGATCGCCGCAGATTCGCTGCGTTCCAGCAAACTGCGCAGCTTCCTCACGCTGCTCGGCATTATTCTTGCCACCACCACGCTGATCGCCGTGATGGCCATGATTCACGGCATGGATGTCTACATCGCCAACACGGTTACCAGCATGGGCTCAGACGGTTTTCGCATCGTAAAGATCGCGTTCCTCGGCAATTTCGATCCGAAGAAATTTCTGCAGATGCAGAAGAGGAATCCGGAGCTCAGCCCGGAAGAATTTCAATACCTGAAGGATCACGCCAAGCTGGTCCAGGACTTTCGGGATGAGCGCGAGCCGTAACGTCACCGTTTCCTTGGGATCGCAAAGTCTAACCGAGATCTCGCTTAAACGGAGGCACGGCCAACTGGGCGGCGCTGGGCGACACGGAAATCGCGACCGGCCGTTACTTTACCGAAATTGAGGACCGGCACCGCTCCATGGTAGCCGTCATCGGCGCCGATGTGGAGAGCAACCTTTTTGCAGACGCGGATCCCATCGGCAAAGAAATCAAGATCGAAGGGCCGGCCGTTCACCGTGATTGGCGTCGCCAAAGCCAAAGGCAGCGTGTTCGGCCAGTCGCAGGATGGTTTCATCGATATTCCCATCGGAAGCTTATTTTCAGATTTACGGCTCGCGAACGGGATTCGGTTATGCCGCCAGAGCGGCTGATCAGAAAGTGCTGGAGCAGGCCAAAGACGAGATGCCCATGCTGATTCGCGCCCGGCGGCATGAACAGCCGGGCCAGGACGACACCTTCTCGATTCTCTCTTCCGACGGGCTGGTCAGCGCCTTCGATCAGCTCACCAACGCCATTGCCGCCACAGCGGTCGCGATCGTGTCCATCTTCATGGTGGTGGGCGGCGTGGTCATCATGAACATCATGCTGGCCGTGGTCAGCGAACGCACGCACGAGATCGGCATTCGCAAGTCGGTGGGCGCGCGCCGGCAGGATATCCTGAACCAATTCCTGATCGAATCGTCGATGCTGTCAGGCATGGGCGGGCTGATTGGGGTGGTGTTGGCCTGGATTGTCTCCACGTTGGTGCGAAACTACACGGCTGTTCCCATGGCCGTTCCTGTTTCGGGCGTGGTGATCGGCGTGGGTTTGTCCACGGCCGTGGGCCTGTTCTTCGGCATCTATCCGGCGCAGCGCGCCGCTAAGCTGGATCCTATCGAGGCGCTCCGGGTGGAAGCATGACCTGGGTGGAATTAAGCGCGGCGATCGGCCTGGCACTCGCCACTGTGCGCGAGCACAAAATGCGTTCGTTCCTCACCGTGCTGGGCGTGATTATCGGCACCGGGACCATCATCGGAGTCGGTTCCATCATCGCTGGCCTGGACGGCGCGGTCACTGGCATCATCCGCAGCTTTGGAACCAACACCGCGATCATCTTTAAGTTTCCGATCGGTTTTCAAAGCCGCACGCCTGAAATGCTGCGGCGAAAGCCGATCACCTATGAAGACGGCCTGGCGATCGCAACGCGCTGCCCGTCGGTGGCGTATGTAAGCCCGTACTTGATCCCGAATACACCGGGAAGCGGGCCGCAGATCAACATTGCGCGTTATAAAGGAAACGAGCTTTACCAGGCAGATATGTCCGGCACCGAAGAATCCTACGCACAAAGCGGCCAGGCCGAGATGCAAGCGGGGCGCTTTTTTACCAATGTCGAGAACCAGCACCGCATGCCGGTGGCGGTGGTGGGAGCCGACGTCCCGCGCGCGCTGATGAACGGCGAAGACCCGATCGATAAATGGATCGACGTCAACGGCCACAAGTTCCAGATTATCGGCGTCATGAAACGGCCCGGCGCGTCGTTTCCAGGTCAGGATGACATTCGCGTCATGCTGCCCTACTTCAGCATGCACAAGCTGTTCCCAGCATCTAAAGAAACACTGCTGATGGTGACCGCCAAACCTGGCCAAATGGCCGCCGCCATCGACGAAGCCACGGCCGTGATGCGCATCCAACGGCACGTTCCGGTGAATAAGCCCGACGATTTCTCCATCTCCACTTCGGATCAGTTAGTCGAGCAGTTCCACAGCGTCACGGCGATTGTCGCGCTGGTGATGGTGGTGATGAGTTCCATCGGTCTCCTGGTGGGCGGCATCGGTGTAATGAACATCATGCTGGTTTCGGTGACCGAGCGCACGCGTGAAATCGGAATTCGAAAGGCCATCGGCGCCAAGCGCGCGGACATCGTGCTCCAGTTCCTTACCGAAGCCGTGGTGCTGACCGGTTTGGGCGGCCTGATTGGGATGTCGATCGGGTGGCTGGTGTCGTTTGTGTGCCGTCTGGCTTTTCCGGCGCTGCCGACAGCCGTGCCGTGGTGGGCGGCGGTCTTGGGCGTGGTGGTGTCGGTGGCTATTGGGCTGTTCTTCGGAATCTGGCCCGCCAACAAAGCCGCGAGTCTGGATCCAGTGGTTGCGCTGCGCTACGAATAAGACGTGTGGCCGCGATTCAGTGCGTGCGGCGCGCGGTTTTCACCTTGCGCAGCGTTCGCTTGCTCTCGGGCGGCGCTGGGTTGAGCGGCCGGTTGCAATGCAGGCATCGCATCATATCCGAGCGCGTCGATAAATGACACGAGCGGCAGTAGATTTGGGGTAGCGAAACTGTCGTAAGACCGGGTAGCATGTTCACCTTATGCCGGTACTATCGGCATACGCCGGTTTTCCTTTAGGCCGCCGTTGCGCCACGCCGCAATGCGATGATGGTTCAGTCTACTGTATGAATGCCAACGCACCGGCCTCCGTCTGGCTCGAAGCCGCCCGGAAGGCTATGCAAATTGAAGCCGACGCCGTCACTCGGGCCGCTGGGCGCCTGGATGGCAATTTGTCTTGCGCCGTTGAGCTGATCCTGGCGCATCCGGGGAAACTAGTGGTTACGGGCCTCGGCAAGTCGGGCCTGGTGGCGCGCAAGATCGTCGCCACGCTGTGCAGCACCGGAACCCCGGCCGTGTTTCTGCACGCCGCCGAAGCCTCGCACGGCGATCTTGGCCTCTATTTGCCGGGCGACCCAACACTGATGGTCTCCAAAAGCGGCAACTCGCATGAGCTGCTCCAGCTCATCCCGTTTCTGCGTGAGCTGCCGTCGCGCCGCATTGGAATCGTGGGGAATGCGTCGTCACCACTGGCCGCGGAGATGGACGTGGTCTTGGACGCTTCAGTGGAGCGCGAGGCCGATCCGGACAATCTTGCGCCCACGGCCAGTTCCACAGTGGCGCTGGCGCTGGGCCACGCTTTGGCCGTCGCGTTGATGCGCGCGCGCAACTTCGGCGCCAAAGATTTTGAACGCTTCCATCCAGCAGGCCATCTGGGGCGCAGCTTGCGCCTCACGGTTCGAGATGTGATGCACGGGCGCGACGAGATCGCCTGGGCCGGCCCCGAGGATTCCCTGAAGCAAGTGGTGATCGCCATGACGCGCTACCCGCATGGTGCGGCCTGCATTGTCGACTCCGCGCATCGTTTGCGTGGGCTGATTACCGATGGGGACGTGCGTCGCGCGCTCGAAGCTCACGACGATATTCGCGGCCTGCGCGCAGCGGCGGCGATGACCGCGAATCCGGCCACCATCGATCCTGGTGCGCGCTTGCAGGAGGCGCTGCGCTTGATGGAGGATCGCCCTTCGCAGATCTCGGTGCTGCCGGTGGTGGATCGCTCGAGCGGCGAGTGTCTCGGGCTGCTGCGGCTGCATGACATCTATCGTTCCGAGACGGCGCGCTCTGGTCTCGCGGGCGCACCGAGCAATGTATCCTGAAGGCAGGTGCTTCGATGATCGCTACTCTGCCGACGCAGGAACAGGTCGACAGGATCGCTCGCGAGCTGGCTCCCGACGTGGTCCGCATTCGTCTAAACGTCAGGCACGACTGGTCTGGAGAGCCGGCCCTCTATTTCCGCGTGATTCTGTCGGACGAAGCTAGCCGAAGAGAACGATTGGCCGAAGTCACAGACCGGGTTCGCGCGTCGCTCTCCGATAAACTTCGGCTTGATAGCCTGGAGCACTTCCCATACTTCAGGTTTCGCAGCCAGAGCGAACAGGCTGCGTTGCAGGAAAAAGCTTGGGATTAGCGCACGATTTACTCGAACAGGCCAACCACCTCGCTACGTACGAAGGCGCCAATCCTAGTCAAGCAAGTCTGCGTCGCGCGGTCTCCACGGCTTACTACGCGCTCTTTCAACTGCTGGTGGAGGACGCGGGAGGGAGATGGCAGGGTTCAGTTGAGGCGCGCACCGGGCTGGAACGAGCGTTGCAGCATGGGTCAATGGAGAAGATTTCCAGGAAGTTTCGAAACGCGACCTGGGAGGACTGGCATGGTAACCAACAGCCCGTACCATTGGCCCTCCGGCGGGTCGCGCGTGCGTTCGTCGATCTGCAAGACGCGCGGCACACGGCCGACTATGACAACCACGAACAATGGAGCCCGACCGACGTCCACACGATTCTGGACACCGCCCGCTATGCAATTGAGAACTGGCAATCGATTCGCACCGATCCCATGGCCGGCAACTATCTCTTAATGATGCTGCTTTATAAGCAGCGTCCCTGATGCTTGGCATCGCGGGCGTGCGTTAGACTGGTGCCTTGTGCTTGACCTGCTGCATCCTTCCGTCGTGGAGCGCGTCGACGAAGCGCGGGATCGATTTCGAGCCGCTCAGCCATTCCGTCACATCGTAATCGACGAGTTTTTGGAGCCGTCGTTCTGCCGCCAACTCATGACCGAGTTCCCCGCGTTTGACCCCTCCCACGCGGTAACCGAGCTGGGCGACCCCGGCCGCAAAGCCGTGGTATCGGACTTGCCGCGCCTGGGAGAGGCATACAAGCGCTTCGACCGGCTGATGCGTGATATGGAGTTTCTGGAAGTGGTTGGCCGGATCACCGACATTCCGAAACTGCTCTACGATCCGGACTATGTGGGCGGAGGGACGCACGAGAACCTGAGCGGCGAAGATCTCGATCCACATGTCGATTTCAATTTTCACCCGCGCCGGCGCTGGCATCGCCGCTTGAATCTGATCGTTTTTCTCAATCCGCAATGGGAGACCAGTTGGGGAGGTTGTCTGGAGTTGATCGGTAATCCGTGGATTTCGTCCGGCGACGGCGCGAGAGTGGTTCCGCTAGCCAACCGGGCAGTGATCTTCGAAACCACGGAGCGCTCCTGGCACGGATTCGAACAGGTTCAATTGCCGCCCGGCGCGCCAGTCGGCTCACGGCGCTCGATTGCGGTTTACTTCTACAGCCGTAACCGGCCGGGCTCTGAAACCGCTGCCGCGCACAGCACCGTATATGTGCCGCGTCCGCTGGGCGATCACATTCGCACGGGCTACACGCTGCGCGAGGAGGACCTGGACGAGATCCGCGATTTGATCGCGCGCCGCGACGCGCGGATCAAGGTCTTGTATGAGCGTGAGCTGGATTTTTCGTCGTTGATCGGCGGTCTGGTGCGGTCGCCGTCCTTCCGGCTGGGTCAAATGCTGACGTGGCCGGCGCGCGCCGCCCGAAAACTGGCTCGATCGCGGTCCAGTAGCCGGGCGCGAAATTGACCGCGTTCGCCGGCCTTCCGTACAATGGTTCCGGTAGGTTGAAAATGTGTGCGGGGTTGGCCTAGCGGTCGGGCGTCAGCCTTCCAAGCTGATTTACACGGGTTCGATTCCCGTACCCCGCTCCAAGACTCCTCTAGCAAGCTCAATCACTTCCTCAGTTTTGTAGCATTCGGTGAATTGCCGAATGTCACACGGTGTCACAGAAAATTTTCACGCTCACATTGCCTGCGCTGGAAGCGCACGGTCTCGAAAGAGATCGAGGGGAGTTATTGAGAAGCGCCGAAGCTGGAAAGAAGCATGTGCTGTCGTGACTGGAAGGAATAAGCACCCGCCGCATTGGATGCTCTCCCGTCCGAACCGCCAGGCCCAGATCCCTTCAGCCCCGCGCTCCGCAAAACCCATCCTCTGGCGAATAGGTGTAAAATTGTCCCTTGCTACACATCCTTCGATCCTCGCGGGAGAAAGTAGCGTAATATGATCGATCACGGAGATTTAACGATGCGAAAACGTTCTCTCTTGTTCCTTTCGTTGCTGGTTCCAGCCTTTTTGGGCCTCGGCGGATATGCCGTCCTCAAAGCGCAGCAAAATACTTCGACGGCCAGCGCGAAGCGCTGGTCGGATGCATCCACCTGGCCCGACAAGAAGGTGCCAGCCAAAAACGCCGCTGTCACCATTGACAAGGACATGAACGTTGTCCTCGATGTCACGCCGCCACCGCTGCGCAATTTGACGATCAACGGCAAACTCAGCTTCGCAGATAATAAAGATCTTGAACTGACCACCGAGTGGGTCATGGTGCACGGCGAGTTGGAGATTGGCACGGAAGCCAAACCCCACACGCGCAAGGCCACAATAACCCTCACCGACAACGTCAAAGACGAGGATATGAGTGGAGTGGGTGGAACGACTGACCGCAGTGACCGCGGGATCATGATGATGGGCGGAACCCTGAACCTGCACGGTAACCGGACGAACTCCTGGACGAAGTTGTCCAAGACCGCCGAAGCAGGCAGCAAGTCGATTGAAGTCCTGAACGCCGCTCAATGGCGGGCCGGTGACGTGATTGTCCTCGCGTCGACGGATTTCGATCCCCATCAGGCAGAGCGTCGAACCATTTCCGCCATCCGTGGCAATACCATCACGCTCGACAAGAAACTGGACTACATGCACTTCGGCAAGATCACCTTCGACGTGGATGAACGCGGCGAAGTCGGCATGCTGTCGCGCAATATCGTGATCCAGGCTTCGGCTGACGCAGACCAGACGCTCTTTGGCGGCCACATCATGGCGATGAACGGGGCCAAGATGTTTGTCGATGGCGTCGAGCTCAATCGCATGGGTCAGAACATGCATCTGGCGCGGTATCCGATCCACTGGCATCTGATCGGCGATGCGAAAGGGCAGTACATCAAGAACTCGGCGATTCACGACACCTTCAGCCGCTGCGTGACCGTACATGGCACAAATTACTTGGACGTTGAAAACAACGTGACCTACAACAACATTGGTCACTGCTTCTTCCTGGAGGATGCCGTGGAGCACGACAACCAGTTCGTGCACAACCTGGGGATCCTCACCAAGTGTCATCCGGACGCGCCGTGCGTCGGGACAAACCTCGGCCCGTTCGGATCGGAGGGCGGGAAGAACTTCGATACGGCCGGCCAGAACGCCAAGGATATTCTGATTCCCTCCGACAACACGGCGTCGACTTTCTGGATCACCAACCCGGACAACATCTACCGGGATAACGTGGCCGCGGGTTCCGACGCTACAGGTTTCTGGTTCGCCCTGCCGGAGCATCCGACGGGTAAGTTCGAAGGCACAGAGATCAGCAAGACAACCTGGCCGCGTCGAACCCGGGTGCTGGAGTTCAAGGGCAATACCGCCCATTCGAACTTTGACAGTTTCATGTTCGACCGCGGCCCCAGGGCCGATGGCCATTTCGCCGTCGGTGGTCATATTTCCCTTGCCAATCCCGCTGACGCGAAGAGCCCTCTAGTGGAGTCGGTCATCGAGGATTTCACCAGCTACAAGAACCGCAATAGCGGCATCTGGACCCGCGGTGAGATGCACGTATTCAAGAACCTGAAGATGGCCGACAACGCAATTGGCTACACGCATGCGTCCGGCAACTTCGGTCAGTCCGCCTTTACGTCAAGGGTGGTTGACTCGCTGTTCGTGGGCGAAACCGAGAACATCGGCAACCCCAAGACGCCGGCGGAAATGGCTTACGGCCGCAGCCTGCCGGAACCCGAAATGGCGGATTTCCCAATTCGCGGCTACGAGTTCTACGACTACCGTCATGAACTGGAGAATACCACCTTCGTGAATTTCCAGGACAACGCCACCCGCAAGACGGGAGCGATCTCTTACCTGCTGTATACCAGCTTCGGAATGAGCTCCAACAACACCGTTGAGCACGCGAAATTCATCAACGCCAAGCCGGTGTATTTCCCGCCTATGGAGTTTAAGTGGAGCAATGATGATTACGGCAATGGGAGCTACCAGACTTCGGTATTCAACGACAAGGACGGCTCGGTCAGCGGTGTCCCCAACTCCTACATTCTCATCAACGACGCAAACGACGCAATCGCAATCGACGACACCTGCGAGATCAAGCCGACCTGGAACGCAGCCGTGTGCAAGGGCGACGTCGGGCGTATGACGGTTGGCGCTCCCGCCGGCAGTGGTGGTCGTGGCGGTCGTGGCGCAGGCGCCGGTCCCGGGGGTAGAGGCGGCGCTGCGGTAGCTGGCGGTCCTGGCGCTGGTCCCGGCGGACCCGGTGGTCCTGGCGGAGCGGCCGGTCCCGGCGCGTATGGCGGTCCTGGCGGACCTGGTGGTCGAGGCGGAGGTGGCGCTCCTCTCGTTGGCCCCAGAAACGGGGTCCTGGGCGCTGCTGCACCTGCGGGGCCGCCAATCGTTCTCAGCCGCAATGGCAAGGATTTTCACGTCACCGGAGAAACCAACGTACGAGCGGGTACCGAGATCAAGGTGACCACCGAAAGGCCAACCCTGTCCCTCAACGTGAAGGAACTGGATAGCGGCTCGTGGGTGATCTTCGAGCTGCCGGGATTCACCACTGCAGCCTCGGGTACGCCGGAGGACAGCCTGGATGCGCTGCGCAAGGCCAGCGCCACCTCGTACTACAAGGACAAGGACTCGCTTTGGGTCAAGCTTGTCTCCAGCGGTGACGTCCTTGGCAGCGGCCCTGGCAGCGGCCCAAGTGGCGGAGCCAGCCTCCAGGTCAACCGGTAAGCTGAACCCTGCTATATGAGCAAAAGCCCCCGGCGCAGGCCGGGGGCTTTTTGTTTCGTACCGCTGCGCAATCGGTTCCCCGAAATTTCGAGGCCCGAGGGGAGAGTCCGCGCCCGTTACTGTCGTCCTCAACTAGGCCGCGGGACTGAACCCGCTCCAATCTCTTCTGGCAAACTGACTTCCGATCCCGCCGGGCGAAGAAAAAAGGTTACAAGGAAATTGCAAGGATGCGCGATGTTGTTGTCCTTGCAAGTGATTGAAAATAAATAGGTTACACCACGATAGCGAAATCCAAAGACTTGTTCGTTGACTGTTTTGGCCGCCCAATATAAGATCTCTCATCCGGCCTGGTCTCCGAAGGCACTCATGGTATCCTGTCTTTATTCGTACGCGATTGGCCCCGGGAGAGACGGGATCGGCCAAGAGGGGAGAATTTTGGCCCCCGAAATGGGTAAGACGGGCAAATACTTTAGAGTCGGCCAAGCGGCGAGGCTAGTCGGTGTCAGCCCTTCAACCCTGCGCAATTGGGAAAGCCTTGGATTATTCAAAGCAGTACGAACCGAGGGTCGGTATCGGCTCTATTCTCGCGAGACGATCAACCAGCTCAAGCGGATTCAGGAACTGCGGAAAACCAAGCGTGTCAACATACCAGGAATTCGCTTTTACCAGAGACGAGGCGGCGATACCCTTCCTCAGCTGACACCCGAGAACTTTTCGCCAGAACTCCCCGCACGCCTGGCGAGCCTCCGGCGAAGTCAGGATCTAACACTGGAGGAAGTGTCCAAAAGTATCGGTGTATCTTCCAAGTTCCTGGCGGATGTCGAGGAAGGCAAGGTGATGCCTTTCGCCATCCTTCCGAAGTTATTCGAAGTCTACAAAACGAATTCGATGTCCTTCTTCAATATGGAGGGACAACATGGCAAGCTCGTGCGCCGCAAGGATCGAAGCATCCTGAGGTCCGGTCCGGCGGTACAAATGGAACTGCTGGCCGCGAGTGCGACTTTGATGGAACCGCACTTGATGCGCATTGCGCCCCGGACCAACAGTGGTGGCTCATACCGCCATCAGGGCGAGGAGCTTCTGTACGTCTTAGAGGGCAAACTGGAAATCTGGCTCGACGAAATCGAGCGCTATGTGCTGGAGCCGGGTGATACGCTGTATTTCAAGAGTACACAGGCCCACCGGTGGTGCACCCTCACGGACAGTGAATGTCTGGTCTTGTGGATCAATGCGCCGGTAACTTTCTGACGGTCGGAGGAGAATGTGGTGACGGCAACCGGCAGCACTTATAGAGCGCTCATCGGCGGGGAGTTTGTCCAGAGCGAATCTGGAAAGTTATTTCCAGTTTACGACCCGTCCCTTGAAACGATCATTGCCGAGGTGCCCGACTGCGGCGAACGGGACGTCAATCGTGCAGTAGCTGCCGCGCGAGCTGCGTTTGAACCCTGGGCGCAGACAACGGCCCAGGATCGTGGCCGCATACTTTTTCGATTGGCGGATGGTGTTCGCCGGAACGCCGCTCAACTCGCCGAGATCGAGACACGAAATTCCGGCAAGCCGATCGTCGAAGCTGAATTCGATATCAACGACGCGGCGACGTGCTTTGAATACTACGGTGGGTTAGCGACCAAGATAACTGGCCATGTAAACCCAGTGCCCGACAACGCACTGAGTTTGAGTCTGAAAGAGCCAGTCGGTGTAGCCGGGCAAATCATTCCGTGGAACTTTCCGCTGTTAATGGCAGCCTGGAAACTGGCGCCTGCTTTGGCGGCAGGTTGTACGTGCGTGCTGAAACCGGCAGAGCAGACTCCGCTGTCGATTCTGGAACTTGCCAAGTGCTTCGAGGAAGTCGGGCTACCGGCCGGAGTGGTGAATATTGTTACCGGCTTCGGGGAAACCGCCGGCATGCCGATCGTGCGTCATCCGGATGTGAACAAGATCGCGTTTACGGGTAGTGGAGAAGTGGGCAAACTGATCATGCGCGAAGCGGCGGAAACGGTGAAGCGCGTGACCCTCGAACTTGGCGGCAAGTCCCCGAACATCTTTTTTGCCGACGCTGATTTCGAGGCGGCCATCGACGGCGCGCTCTTTGGGGTGTTCGTCAATCAGGGCGAGGTTTGTTCGGCTGGCAGCCGCGTGCTGGTGGAACGTCCGATTTACAAGCGGTTTGTTGAAGCCATGGTGGAAAAGTCGAAGCGCATTAAGCTTGGACCTCCGCTTGAGCGTGGGACAAAAATGGGTCCGCTGGTTAGCAAGGACCAATATCAGCGGGTACGCTCCTATCAGGAACTGGGCAAGACGGAAGCAAAGTTAGCCGTGGGCGGCGGACGCCCCGCGGGGATGGATAAAGGCTACTATCTTGAACCGACGATTTTTTACGACGTCGACAACAGCGCGCGCATTGCCCGTGAAGAGATTTTTGGCCCCGTATGCGCAGTAATTCCATTCGACCGCGAACAGGATGCGATTCGCCTGGCCAACGATACGCCCTTCGGTCTGGCGGCAGCAGTTTGGTCCCGCGACATTTTCAAAGCTATGCGTATGGTAAAGGCTCTGCGGGTTGGCATTGTGTGGGTGAATCATATACAAGCCACCTACGTCGAAGCCCCTTGGGGCGGCTATAAGCAATCGGGTTTTGGCCGGGAACTGAGCGCTTCGGGCATCGAGGAATATCTTGAGACCAAGCAGGTCCATATTAATTTGAACGAACAGCCCATCGCTTGGTATTAAGCGCGGCGTATCTTGCATGTAACTCGGCAAGCAGTTTCTAGCCTTCAAAATGGAACCCACCAAGAAATTGCTTGAAAGCAATGGCAATCGCAGCGCCGAGCATCTCCAAGCTCTGGGCTACCACTCGACCTTTGAACGGTCGATGACGGTGTGGGAAAATTTTTCCCTCGGCTTTACGTATTTATCGCCGGTGGTGGGCGTGTATTCTGTGTTCGCCCTCGCGCTGGTTGCCGGCGGGCCAGCCATGATCTGGTGGTATCTCATCGCTGGCTGCGGTCAGATGCTGGTCTGTCTGATCTTTGGTGAAATTGTTTCACAGTTTCCTCTTGCTGGCGGCCTATATCCGTGGGGGCGCCGGCTGGTTGGAAAGCGCTGGTCGTGGATGGCTGGATGGATTTACGGATGGGCTTTATTCACAACCGTGGCCGGAGTGGCGGTTGGGGCTGGACCATTTCTAGCTTCACTCTTCGGATTCAACAGTTCACCCCTGATAACCACCGCGATCGCTCTGGGGCTAGTGGTTGTCTCCACTGCGCTCAATCTGGTTGGAACCAAGGTCCTGGCGCGCGTCGCTATGTTCGGATTCATCTGCGAAATCCTGGGCGCGCTCGCGGTGGGCTCATTTCTGTTTTTCTTCGGCCGGCATCAATCCCTGGGGGTGATCGTAAGCACTTTCGGTATTCAGCGCAATGGCTCCTACGTCTTTGCGTTTTTAGCGGCCGCTCTCGCGGGCCTGTACACGTGCTATGGATTTGAAGCTTGCGCCGATGTGGCGGAGGAGACGGCTAACGCGGAAAAAGAAATTCCCAGGGCCATGCGCCGGACCATCTATGTTGGCGTCTCTGCCTCTGTGTTTGTGTGTCTTGCTTTGATCCTCTCGCTTCCGAACATTCAAGCTGTGGTTGACGGTCGAGATGCAGACCCTGTTGGGACCGTGTTGCGAGGCGAATTCGGTCGAGCCGGAGCGCGGCTGGTCACCGCTGTGGTGTTGGTCTCTTTTCTGTCCTGTATATTAAGCCTGCAGGCTGCGGCGAGCAGGCTTCTGTTCGCCTACGCCCGCGACAACATGATTGTGGGAAGCGCGCGTCTGGCTCGGTTGTCGAAACGGAGCGTGCCGGCCGCCGCTCTGGCGGTATCCGGAATCATTCCCGCTGCGATCGTGTGCATCGGTTATTTCCTGCAGGACGCGTTGTTAATCATTGTGAGTTTCGCCGTTGCCGGCATCTACATGTCGTTCCAGATGATCGTGGCGGGGGCCCTTTACGCGCGATTCCGAGGCTGGCGGCCAACCGGCTCTTTCCGGCTGGGAGCGTGGGCGCGGGTGGTGAATGTCGCTGCGCTGGTGTACGGGTTGGCAGCACTGGCGGATATCTTCTGGCCGCAAACGCCGGCTGCGCCATGGTACATAAACTACGCCATCGCACTCACCACGCTAATCGTTATGGGCACCGGAGCGGGGTATATGATCCTGGGACGCCCGTACGACCGCGGCGACGCCCCTGCGGGCGATGCGGCGGCACTTGAAACACGCTGAAAACCTTACTGGAAATGTACAAGGTTCTCACCCAGGCTGAACCACCAAAACTACTTCCAAGCAGCTGTCAATAAAGAAGTTAACAATCGATCCCGGCTCGGCATTTCGGCCTGCACTATCGCATTGACAGGCGGGGGTAGAGGACTTACATTTAAGCTGCCTAAATGTTTAAGCAAGTCGTCGTCAGCGTGCTGCTCTTCGTCGGTACCCAGCTTGTTGCACAGGATACTGCGGGTCGCACTGGCAGTCCCGAACTTCTCATTGCCGTGAAATCGGGGGATGTTGGCTCCCTGCGCGAACTCCTGAACAAAAAAGTTGACCCCAACGCAGCGGATGTGGACGGCACCACCGGGCTTCATTGGGCGGCATATCGGGCGGACCTGGAGTCGCTCAAGCTGCTGCTCGGCGCGGGTGCAAACCCCAACGTGGCGAATCAGTTTGGAAGCACGCCGCTGCTGCTGGCGGCGAAGGCCCCCGATAGCGAGCTGGTGAAAGTGTTGCTCGATAAGGGCGCCGATCCCAGCCGCGCAGCGCCAGATGGTGGCACGCCCTTGATGGTGGCATCCCGCGCGGCGCGTAACGAGAGCGTCCAGCTTTTGCTCCAACGCGGCGCCGATCCGAACGCCACGGAAAAATTCGGCGGCCAGACGGCACTCATGTTGGCCGCGTACGAAAATCACCTCGACACCGCTCGTCTATTGCTGGCTCACGGCGCTGATGTGAAGGCGCGTTCGGCAAATCGCCTCGAATTGGCCCAGGACGACCGGAAATCGCGAATCAAGCCCCCAGGGAAAGCAAAGAAAGAGGTGGACATAGACAACGATGGGCATCGCGATGACATGCGGATACCATTAGGCGGCCTAACGCCACTCCTTTTCGCCGTTCGTGAGGGTCACTTGGATATGGTGCGTTTGCTGCTGGATGCCGGCGCCGATGTGAACGATGCGATGCCGGATGGAATGAGCGCTCTGGTGGTCGCCATACTGAACATCCGCTATGACGTCGCACACTTCCTGATTGACCGAGGCGCTGATGTCAACGATAAGCGCTACCGTATCAAGCCTGTTCACTTTGCATTGGATATGCGTGCTCTGGACTGGCAGGCTTTGCCTCGCCCGGTGGGGTGGGAGCCCTTTAGCCCGGAAAGCGAGGAGTTGGTGCTCTCGCTGCTGCAGCACGGTGCTGACGTGAACAAGCGAACCGACGGCACCGTTCCAAAGAGAGAAAAAGGCGGGCTCAACTTCGAGGCTGTGAACTTCTCTGGCCAGACGCCGCTGCTCCAATCGTCGAGGGTTGGAGATGTCAAGATGATGCAGATCTTGTTCGACCACGGCGCTGGTCCTTGTCCTGCGACGGATGGCGGAACGACCGCCCTGATGGCTGCTGCGGGTCTGGGATGGAATGGCGGTCAGACCCTCGGCTCTGAAGAAGATGCGCTCAACGCCGTCAAATGGCTGGTGGCGCACGGGTGCAAGGTGACTGGGGCAAACGAGTTCGGCCAGACCGCTCTTCACGGCACGGTGTACCGCGGCTCAAAGGCCATCGCTGAATACTTAATCCAGCAAGGTGCGGACCTAGACGCAAAAGATAGCGTAGGCCGGACCCCAGAAGTACTTGCGGCGGGATATGTCAGGTATGGGATGTCGGCAAGCACTCAACCTGAGATGGCTAAATTGCTCCGCGAGGCACGCGAGAAGCGGGACGGGCTAAATGCAAAGAGGCAATAAAATCGAGCGGCGGATGCGCAGCGATTTTCGCCTGCTAGGCAAGTGCATCGCGGCATTCAGCTGCATGTGTTTGATTGCGGCCGCGGACGAGGCCAGGACTGGTGCGACCGCAGCGCCAGGCACGCCTTTTGTAAAACAATATTGCACCACCTGCCACAGCGACAAGCTGCGTACTTCCGGGTTAACGCTCGAAAACATCGACGTAAATGACATAACCCAGAATCGGGATCTGCTCGAGAAAATTCTCCGCAGGATACGGTTTCAGCAAATGCCGCCCGCCGGAGCGAGGCAGCCGGCTTCGGAGACGCGCGTAGCGTTCGTGGCCAAGTTGGAGGCCAGCCTGGACCAGGCGGTCCTTGAACACCCGAAATACAACGCCTTGTTGCATCGCTTGAATCGCGCCGAGTACGTGAACGCGATTCGCGACTTGCTTGGGTTTCAGATAGACGACTCGCTGATTCCTCCCGATGACAGCAGCTACGGTTTTGACAACGTCGCCGATGTGCAGCACGCATCTCCGATGTTGATGGAGCGGTATGTAGCTGTGTCGCGCAAGATCGCGAGCATTGCCATTGGTGACACGAATATAAGTCCGATTGAGCAGACCTATCACGTCCCGGGAGATTTCAACCAGGACGATCATCTTTCCGGGCTGCCCTTTGGAACGCGCGGCGGGTGGATGGTTGAACACAAATTCCCGGTAGGTGGCAAATACCGTATTCGAGTTCGCCTGACGCGTGAACTGGGAGGCGTGATACGCGGGGTAAATGGGCCCGATCCTATCGCGCTGGATGTTCTGGCGGACGGGGCGATTCTTCAGAAATTCAGCGTGGGCGGAATGCTGAAGCAGCGTATAGAGGGACACGGAAGCCCCTACGACCTGATGGCGTTATTAGTGAAGACCGAGGGCGCTGACGATGGGTTGGTGCTGGAAACGAACTTCCAGGCGGGAACGCACGCCATTGCCGCCACCTTCGTGCAAAATAGCGACGCAGTGGATGACGATGTTCTGGCGCCGTTCAACCGTCCGTATCTGGATTCAGAGGATGGGCGCAATACAGGGAAACCGTACGTTATGACCCTGGCGATTACGGGGCCGCTGAGCGTTGATACCAAGCTCACTGCCGATTCTCCTTATCGCCGGCGTATCTTCGTATGTCAGCCGGCCAAGCCGGATGAAGAGGGGCCGTGCGCGCAAAGCATTCTCTCGCGCCTGGCGCGTCTGGCGTATCGGCGTCCGCTGACCCAGCCCGACTTGCAGTCGTTGATGGCTTTATATAACGCGGGGCGAAAAGACGGTAGCTTTGACTCCGGCATTGAGTTGGGGTTGCGCGGAATTCTGGTCAGTCCCGATTTCCTTCTCCGTGAATCCCGCGGACAGAAGCCAGACCAATCAGGCCGCATCAGTGACATCGCGCTAGCATCGCGGCTTTCATTCTTCCTTTGGAGCAGCATTCCCGATGACGAACTGCTGCGTGCGGCGGAAAGCGGGACACTTCACGAGCCAGTGGTGTTAGAGAAGCAGATTCGCCGGATGCTTAGCGATGAGCGTTCGAAGGAACTCGTCAGCAATTTCTTCGGCCAGTGGTTATGGACCAGAAACTTACGCGACGCGGTGCCGGACCAGGAGCTGTATCCGAATTTTGATGACAATGTGCGCGAATCCTACCGGCACGAGGTGGAGCTGTTTGCCGCCAGTATCCTGCGCGAAGGCAGAAGCGTTCTGGATTTTCTGGATGCCGACTACACATTCGTCGACGAAACCCTGGCGCGCTACTATCACATCCCGGGAGTCTATGGAAGCCTGTTTCAGCGAGTTACGCTTCCGGCCGACAGTCCGCGCAGGGGCATCCTGGGGAAGGGCAGTTTCCTGATTGTCACGTCCACTCCATTGCGGACGTCTCCGGTCATCCGCGGCAAATGGATTCTGGAGAATCTATTAGGCACGCCGCCCCCGCCGCCCCCGCCGAACGTGCCGTCGCTCGCGGAAAATAAAGTTGGGACGCAGCCTACCACCGTGCGAGAGCGTCTAGCCCAGCATCGTGCTAATCCGGTATGCGCAAGTTGCCACAAAACCATTGATCCCCTGGGGCTGGCTCTCGAGAATTTCGATGCTACCGGGTTCTGGCGTGAGAAAAGCGATGGCGCCGTGGTGGACGCAACATCGGTGACGGCGGATGGAACGAAATTGGATGGCGTGTCCGGTCTGCGCCGCTTGCTCTTAAGCAAGCCCGAAATGTTCGCGACAACATTTACAGACAAGCTGATGACATATGCACTGGGCCGTGGACTGGACTCCGATGATGCTCCCGCAATTCGCAAGATCGTGCGTGAAGCGGCGCCGGACAACTATAAGGTTTCCTCGATTGTGCTCGGTATTATCAATAGCCCGCCGTTTCAAATGACAGGAGTTGAAGAATGATTCTCACCAAGAAGGCGCTTCATAGACGTACTTTCCTGCGCGGGGCAGGCGTTACCCTCGCATTGCCTTTTCTGGATGCGATGGTTCCCGCGCTGGGAGCCGCGGCAGTTTCCAAGCGGCCGCTCCGGGTGTCATGTATCTACGTGCCGCAGGGTGTCACGCAGGCTGACTGGATGCCGAAAGGCCTGGGCCAGGACTTCACGTTCTCGCCGATATTGAAGCCTCTTGAATCGTTCCGCGAACACCTGCTGATTCTGGATGGCCTGGATAATCGCCCAGCCGATGCGGAAGGCGATGGCGCCGGCGATCATGCGCGTGCAGGCACTGCGTGGCTGAGTGGCGTTCATCCTCCCGCAGCGGAGGGAGCAAACATCCGTGCCGCAACCACCGTCGATCAGTTAATTGCCGAGCAAATTGGCAAGACCACCCCGATGCCGTCGCTGGAATTGACGCTCGAACAAACGGGACTAGCCGGCAAATGCGAGCCAGGATATACGTGTGCATTCGAGAACACAATTTCCTGGAAGAACCCCACTACTCCACTTCCCATGGAGATCAATCCCCGGACCGTGTATGAGCGGCTGTTTGGTGAGGGGGGGAGTGCCGACCGGCGGGCGGCGAACCAGCGGGCAGACGCGAGCCTGCTGGATTTCGTAATGGAGCAACTGGGCGAGTTGAAGCGTACCGTGGGTTCATCCGATCGCGTGAGACTCGATGGCTATGTCGACAGCGTTCGCGAAATTGAACGGCGGATTCAATTGTCGGAGAAAGCCAAGGCCGCTGATCCAGAATCGTCTGTCGACGTGCCCCTGGGCGTTCCTGATTCGTTCGAGGAACACGCGAAGTTGATGTTGGATCTTCAAGTGGTGGCCTTCCAGGCAGATGTCACTCGCGTTTCGACATTGATGATTTCGAAAGAAACCAGCTCCAGGCCATATCCCCAGGCGGGCGTGAAGGAAGGGCATCATGCTCTTTCGCATCACGGTGGCGATCCGGCGAAACTGGCGCTCCAAACGAAGATCAACACCTACCACGTGCAACTGATTGCCCACTTTCTGGAGAAGATGCGGGCGATCGAGGACGGCGACGGTACACTCCTGGATCATTCAATGCTGCTCTACGGCAGCGGCATGGGCGACGGGAACGTTCACGGCCATGTCCACTTGCCGATTCTTCTGGCAGGCGGAGCCGGCGGCCGCCTCAAGGGCGGACGGCACCTGGCATACGAGGAAGGAACACCTATCGCCAATTTGCTTGTGAGTATGGCGGAGATCGCAGGAGTTCCTACGGACCACATCGGCAATAGCCGTGGCGAACTCGCACACCTCACTGATCTGTAAAGTGAAGGTGCCCGCTTTCGCATTCAAGAAAATCACGATAGGCTGTCTCGCGACTGCACTGCCACGATCAAGCGGAAAGTGAGGGGAGTTCCTCCGTGCCCGAAGGCGGCTCGGTCTGGGTATTCGCGCTAGAGTAGCGAAGTAGAGCGAAAGGTTGATATGACATTCAATCGGCGAGTTGCGGTTGCGGTGATGGGAATTGGGTTCGCGCGTTCGGATTCTTGCTTGCCGCGCAAAGCCGTGAAACATTTAAGGCGCGCCTCTCGGCATTGCCGGCCGACGCCAAGACGCGCGCCAGCTCTCGCGGGTTCAGGCTCCGTCTCCGCGGTGCTCGACGGCACAAAACTCGCGATCACCGGTTCCTTCGAGGGGTTGCTCTCGGCGGCGACCACAGCCAGCCTGCACAGCGCGGTGGCCGCGGGTGTGAGCGGGCCTGCCATTGCCGATCTCACGATTTCCAAGGCCACCAGCGGAACCATCACCGGATCGGTCGAGCTGACTCCCGACGCAGTTGGCCAGCCTGCACAAAGGCGGGTTGTATGTCCAGATTCATAGCGAGAAGGCCCCCGACGGCGTTCTGTGGGGTTGGTTTTTGCGATAGGAGGCGAAGCATGTTGAAAGATTTTTCGGGCGGCCTGATTGCGCTGGCGTGGTATTCCTAGGCTGCGCGCAACAGAGCGCCGGCAGTCTACACGGCGGCTCAAGCCACTGCCGGGCGCGCCAACTATCAAGCCAACTGCGCCAGCTGCCACGGAGCCGATCTCAGCGGTACTGAACAACGCCTCTGCACTGGCGGGCGGGCTCTTTATGAGCAGTTGGGGCGACCGCACGCCGAGCGACCTGGTTGCGTTTCTCGAAGGCGCCATGCCTCCCGGCAATCCCGGCAGCCTGGGCGAGCAAGCCTATGTCGAACGTCGCGGCGTTCATCCTGGACTTCAACGGCGCGCGTCCCGGGAATCAGCCGTTGACGGCAGCTAGGAAAGTCGCCATCCGTTCGGTGGCTACCGGACAGATCAAACCGCCGGGCGTCCGGCAGGCTGCGGCGGGCGAACCCCTGGGTGGCCGGGCAGAAGCGCCCGTTCCGCCCGACGCCCCGAGGTCTGGTGGTCGCAGGCGAAGTGAAGAATTACACGCCGGTCACCGACGCCATGCTGCGCAATCCCGATCCCAGCGATTGGCTGATGATCCGGCACGACTATCACGCCACCAATTACAGCCCGCTGAATCAGATCACTACGCAGAACGTGAAGGATCTCGCAGCTGCAGTGGGTGTGGGCCATGAATGAAGGAACCAACCAGGCGGCGCCCGTGGTGCATAACGGCGTCATGTACATAATGAATCCCGGCAACATCGTGCAGGCGCTGGATGCGCGCAACGGCGATCTGATTTGGGAGAACCGCATCGGCGCGACGGCCACGGGCAGTTCCCAGCGCGGTCTGGCGATCTATGACGACAAGGTTTTCGTCACCACCAGCGACGCGCACATCTATGCGCTGGACGCGCGCACCGGCAAGAATGTCTGGGACACGGTGATCGGCGATCGCAAGCAGAGCAACTACTCCACCAGCAGCGGCCCCATCGTTATCAAGGGCAAGGTGGTGCAGGGCCTGGGTGGATGCGCGAAGTATCAGGAGGAAAAGTGCTTCATCAGCGCCTACGATGCGGAAACCGGCAAACAGGTCTGGAGGTTTTACACCATCGCGAAGGAAGGCGAACTCGGCGGCGACACCTGGGGCAAGCTCCCGAATCTGTTCCGCGCGGGCGGCGAAACGTGGATCACCGGCAGCTACGATCCCGATCTCAATTTGACCTACTGGGGCGTGGCGCAGTCCAAGCCCTGGATGCGGGCCAGCCGCCAATCGGGCAACGGCGCGACGCTTTTCGCCAATTCCACCGTGGCCCTCAACGCCGACACCGGCAAGCTGGCGTGGTATTATTCTCACGCTCCCGGCGAATCGCTCGATCTGGACGAAGTGTTCGAGCGCGTGCTGGTGGACGATGGCGGCCAGAAGCTGGTCTTCAGCGCCGGCAAGGCGGGCATCTTATGGAAGAACGACCGCAAGACCGGCAAATATCTCGGGCACAAGGAGACTGTTTTTCAGAACATCTACGATTCGTTCGATCCGCAAGACCGGCGAGCCGCACTATCGCAACGACATCGTGGAGAATCAGATCGGCACGTGGGTGCAGAGCTGCCCCACTTCGGAAGGCGGCCACAACTGGCACGCCATGAGCTATCGACCCGCGGATCAACCAGCTTATCATTCCGGTGGCGCAGAGCTGCCAGGAGATGATGGCGCAAAAGATCGACCTGGAGGAAGGCGGCGGCAGCGCGGGCGGCGCCAATCGGCGGTTCTACGAGTCGCCGGGATCGGACGGCAACGTCGGCAAGCTGGCGGCATACGACGTGAAGACGCTGAAGGAAATGTGGAAGATCGAGCAGCGCGCTCCGTTCATGACCGCCGTGCTTTCCACCGCCGGAGGCATCGCTTTTGTCGGCGACATGGACCGCATCTTCCGGGCCATCGACGTAAAAACCGGCAAGGTGCTGTGGGAGACGCGCCTGGGAACTTCGGTGCAGGGCTTCCCGCTGACTTTCAGCATCGGAGGACGGCAGTACATCGCGGTCATCGAGCGGCTTGGGCGGCGGCAGTCCCCGCATGGTCCCCACCGTGCTCGCTCCCGAGGTCCACTACCCGTCATACGGGAATGCGCTGTATGTATTTGCGCTGCCGGAGAAAAAATAACGTTGGCGTGGGCATCGCCCGGGTCCTTATAACATTCCAAAGGATCTGTAAGCTTTGGGGACCGATGGGCAAATGCCTTGATCCGATTAAGCGGCGGAGGTTCATATGTTTACGGACGAAGAAAGAATCCGGTCTAGAGCCTGAAGTCTAACCTTGACCTTAGCTCATTCGACCCATATAAATATGTCAGGAGATTGCCGGACCATGGCCCATCGCTTTCAACTTCTAAGCGCGATCGTTTTCCTTTGCGGTGGAGCGACTGGAGCCGCCGCGCAGAATGTAGCTCTTGCAGCCAAACCTGCCGCTAAAACCGCGCCTCCCGCAGCGGCTACCGAAGCTTCCTCTCGGACCGCCGATGGCCACCCCGACTTTCAAGGCTATTGGACCAACAACACCGTTACTCCCTTGGAACGTCCGAAGGATCTCGGCGACAAAGCATTCTTTACACCCGAAGAAGCCGCCGCCTACGCCAAGCGTGAATTATCGAAACTCGAAGCAAAAGGCAAGGGAACCTATGGCGACGTGCACTACAACATGGCCCAATTTGGATTGGAGAAAGGCCAAAGCAAAGTCGCAACCAGCATTCGCACTTCGTTGATCACAGATCCGCCCGACGGACGCATTCCTCCCATGACGCCGGAGGCTCGCGAGAGAAATGCCGCTCGCGCCGCCAAGAATGAGGGCCATGAGTTCGACTCGGCCCAGAATCGTCCCTTAGGCGAGCGCTGCCTTTCGTGGGGCATTGAAGGGCCACCCATGATGCCGGTGAGCTACAACGGTACTCTGCAGTTTGTGCAAGGCGACGGCTACGTCGCTATTTTGCAAGAAATGATCCACGATGTGCACATGATCCCCACCGATGGCAGTCCGCATGTGGATGCGAAGATACGCCAGTGGATGGGCGACTCGCGCGGCCACTGGGAGGGCGACACGCTGGTCGTGGATACCACGAATTTCACCGACAAGACCGCATTCCGCGGCTCGAGTGAGAATCTGCACGTAGTGGAACGCTTCAAGCGCGTGGATGCGAACACCATCCTCTATCAATTCACCGTGGACGACCCCTCTACTTGGGCCCGTCCCTGGAGCGGCGAGATTTCAATGGCCAAGATGGACGGGCCAATCTTCGAATACGCGTGTCATGAAGGCAACTACGGAATGGCGAACAATCTGAGTGGCGCGCGCGCGGAAGAGAGAAAGAAGGCACAGGAAGCGAAATGATCAAATTCATTGCGGCTTGCCTGATCGCAGCGGCCGCTCTCCCCGCTTGGGCGCACCATTCGTTCGCGGCCGAATTCGATGCGTCTAAGCCGGTGAAGCTGGAAGGCACAGTCACCAAGATGGAGTGGATCAATCCTCACTCCTGGATTCATATCGACGTAAAGAATCCAGACGGTACCGTTACCAGTTGGATGATTGAAGGCGGTAGCCCCAACGCGTTGCTCCGGCGTGGATTCACCAAGAACTCGCTGGAGCCAGGCAGCCAGATTATCGTGGAAGGCTATCAGGCCAAGGACGGCACCAACCGCGCGAACGGCCGCGAGTTGATGTTCCTGGACGGCCGGAAATTGTTCCTTGGCTCGAATCCCGACGAAAAGACTCCCGACAAGTAAACCCGCTGATATAATCGTCATGCCTCAGCACTTTGGCCCACGACAGGCGGACTCGAACCGCTCTAGAGCAGGATTTTAGGGCGCGCGGCGTCGATCCAGGAGTGAAGGAATGAGTTCAATGGGCCGTGTATGGCGGGTCGCAATCGATACCGGCGGCACCTTTACAGATGCGTATTTTCTCAATGAGCGCACTGGGCGAAGCCACGTTGCGAAGGTCCCCTCCACGCCTGGCCAGCCCGAACTGGCAGTACTCGAAAGTTTGCGCGCCGGTGGAATAGAACCAGTTGACGTAAAACTGCTCACGCACGGCACCACGGTTGCTACCAACGCACTTCTCACGCGACGCCTTTCGCGCGCAGCAATGGTGACTACCAAGGGTTTTCGAGATGTGGTCGAGATTCGCGACGGCACGAAAGAAGACCTTTGGGACGCGTACAAGGATACGGCCAGCCCATACATCCGGCGCCGCGATCGCTTCGAGGTCGCCGGAACGCATCGACCACCGGGGACATGTACTCGAGCCGCTGGACGAGGTTGGCCTTCGGGAACTGGCTCGGGTCCTGAGGCGTCGCAATTATGAAGCTGTCGCAATTTGCTTTCTGAATTCGTATATCAACATCACGCACGAGACGCGCGCAAGAGAGATCCTGGAAGCCGAACTCCCGGGCGTCTTCGTGTGCGCCTCGGCTGAGATCGTGCCCGAAATGTTCGAGCACCCGCGCTTTTCAACTGCCATGATCAACGCGGTGACAGGACCCGTGGTTGGTCAGTACATCGCAGCTCTTGACCGGAGATTGAAGGATGGCGGGTATTTGGGTGAGTTGTTGATCCTTCACTCGGGCGGCGGAGTTCTAACTGCCGAGGGCTCGCGGAGATATGCAGCACGCCTGGCGTCTTCAGGCATTGTCGCGGGCGCGATAGCCGGAGCGCACATTGCGCGGGAGTGCGGCTTCGAGAACGCGATCAGTTTGGATATGGGGGGCACCAGCACCGATATCTCGCTCATGTATCGCGGGCAGCTGCGCACGGCGCACGGCTGGTACGTCGAGTACGGCCATCCGATCATGTTTCCGTCTGTCGAAGTCATGACTATCGGCGCCGGTGGTGGCTCGATCGCCTGGCTCGATGCCGGTGGTTCACTGCGAAACGGCCCACAGAGTGCCGGCGCCGACCCTGGACCAGCGTGCTATGGCAAGGGTGGCGACAAACCAACGAATACGGACGCTAACGTGCTTTTAGGCAGGTTAGGGACCTCATTGCTGGATGGTCGCGTGGCTCTCGATTCCGGGCGCGCCAAAGCTGCCATCGTTGATCAAATCGGTGGTCCCCTCGGGCTGGACGAGACCGCGGCGGCGCATGCCATTGTTCGGGTGGCAAATGCCAACATGGCCAATGCGAGCAAGTTAATCTCGGTCGGACGCGGCTTTGACCCTCGTGACTTCGCGCTGGTTGTTTTTGGGGGAGCTGGTCCGCTGCACGGCTGCGACCTGGCGCGAGATCTTGATATTCCGGTGGTGGTCTTCCCGCGCCATCCAGGGATCGCTTCGGCTATGGGTTGTCTGCTGGTGGATATTCGACACGATCTATCAGCAATGTGTTTGCTTCCCGCCGAGGAGGCCACGCTCGACCGCATCGCAACCTTATTCAGAAAGCTGGAGTCGGAGGCGCGGAGCCGTCTTGCAGCGGAAGGCGTGGTGGGTGGCGACATGCTGCTCAATCGCGCTATTGACATGCGATACGCGGGTCAGTGGCGACAGCTCACGATAGATATTACATCTGAAGACGAGATGTCAGGAGTTCTGGCACGATTTCACGCGGAGCATCAACGCGCTTTCGCGTTCAAAGATGAGACGCGGCCGGTCGAAGTCTATGCTGCTCGTGTGGTTGCCAAAGGAATTGTGCCCAAGCCAAAACCGTCGTCTGCTCATACTGCGAAAGCTAACGTCGATCTGCATCCGTTCGGCTACCGTAAGGTTTTCTATGCAGAAGCGCATGGTTATATCGACACGCCGCTTTATCGCCGCGAAACCCTGGGTGCGGGCACGCGTATCGTTGGGCCCGCAATTGTCGAGCAGCTCGACAGCACGGTGGTGCTTTCACCCGGTACGGAAAGTATCGTGACAGATGACCTTCACATCGTGACGCGATTTACGGGAGCGGCCGCATGAAAAGTGTTCAATCATCCGAACCAGCCACCCTGGACCGCGTGACTTTCGAAGTTCTTAAAAACGGATTTGCCAACCTGGTTGACCAGATGTCGGAGCAACTCTTACGTACGTGTTACTCCTTCGTCATCTTCTGCCGCGATTTTTCTAACTGTCTATGCGATGAAGACGGTAATACGGTGATGCAGGGAACGCGCGACATCGCCGTGCATGTGGGCACTCTGCACTTCACTGCCAAGGCTGTGTTGAATCGATTCCGCGGAGATATTCATCCCGGAGACGTGTTCATGGTCAACGATCCATACATTGGCGGCACGCACTTCTGTGACGTTCGCCTGGTACGGCCCGTGTTCCACGGCGAGCGGCTGATCGCCTTCACTCAGTCCAACGGACATTGGGCGGACGTGGGCGGTTCGCAGCCAGGCTCCTTCGATATTCAGGCCAAGGAGCATTTCGGAGAAGGTCTGCGCATCACGCCAATCCGTATTTGGCGTAGGGGCGAGTTCCTCCGCGATATAGCCGAGATGATCGTGAGTAACACGCGCGCCCCAGCCGACGCGATGGGCGATCTATTGGCGCAGGCGGGCTGTACAGCCATGGGTGAGCAGAGGCTGCTTGAGCTGGTCGGGCGGTACGGTGTAGACACGGTGCTGGCAGCGTTTCGCGAGTGCCAGGATTACGTCGAGCGTTTCGCGCGGCAAAAAGTAGCCGGGCTACCCGCGGGAACATGGAGCACGGAAGACTTTATCGATCAGGACCCTGGCAGCCGCGAGGGTCTGATCCCCATTCGCGTGGCCATGACGATAGCCTGCGGCACAGTGCACTACGATTTTACGGGGACGCATCCTGCCATTGGCTGCTTTCTGAATGCCACGGAAGGTAGCGCCTTTAGTGCCGTCGTGGCGGGAACTAAGACTTTCTTTCCCGAAATACCATTGAACTCAGGTTTTTATCGATTCATTGATGCCTACCTGCCGCCCGGGTCGGTAGTAAACGCACCGCATCCTGTCGCGGTGACCGGCTTCTGCTCGGGTGCGTACGAAAAGATCATGAATGCTGTGTTCGAACTTTGGTCACGTGTACTGCCTGACCGGGCACTGGCTTGTTGTTTTAATCTTGAATACCTGTTATTGGGTGGGCGCGACGAGCGCGAAACGACCCGGGGCCGTTACTTCATGTGGTACGACTGGATGGCCGGCGGATGGGGCGGCCGTGCGGATCGCGATGGCTCGTCGGCGACATCGCCAATCTTCGGCGTGGGTCTAGCGATTCAATCCTGTGAGGCGCAGGAGCGTCTTACACCGGTGCTTACATCCGAGCATGCGATCACGGCCGATAGCGGCGGCCCCGGCAAATTTCGCGGCGGCTGCGGCGTGCGTAAGGGCGGACAACTGACAGAGATTGGTCCCACAGTGATGTCCTATTGCTGCGATCGCGCTCGCAGCGTTACGTGGGGCATCGACGGTGGTCTTCCGAGCGTGCCGCACGGCGTCACTTTGCAGCGGCCGGGCGAGCGTACGCGCTACCTTGGCGCTCTGTTCTCGGGCATCCCGGTTCATGCAGGCGACAGTTTTTGGCGCCCGTCGGCTGGCGGCGGCGGACTGGGTGATCCCTTAGAGCGTGATCCGAACCTGGTGCTCGAAGACGTGATCGACGGCTACGTGTCAGTGGCCGGTGCACGTAGTGACTATGGTGTCGTGGTTGAGCCGATTGATGCCGAGATTGACGAATGGCGGATCGATCTCGCTGCCACCGAACGGGAGCGCGCTCACATCCGGGCAGAGCGGGGAAGCTGGCTTGACGAGGATGCCGAACAGGTGGCTGAGCGCTTACGCAAAGCGGAGATCACGATTTCGGACGCAATCCGGCGCTACGGTGTAATTTGCGACTGGGATACCGGGAGGCTTCTACCCCGAACGACGGAGCAATTCAGAGCGGCCATGCGGTTGCGCGCGCCCCGGTAGGAAGCGAAAGATGCATCGACAATTAGCGACAGCCACGTGCGTAGCCGCCCTTCTATGGTTCACACCGCCGACTGCTGCGGCGTCGCCCGAGGGAGCAGTGATCGGTTCGCAAAATCTGATTCTTGCCGCGGCGGATTTAGATAAAACCGTCGCTTTTTATCGCGCGCTAGGTCTGGAAATCGCGGATCGCGATGGGCTGGGGAGACCGCAGCGTAAAGATCAAGTTCCGGCTCCGGCGCCCTCGTCTCAATTGCTCGAGAACTTATGTGGTCTAACCGATGCACACGGCACCAAGTTCCGGTACCTGTCGCTCAAAATTCCGTCCGCCGGCTTCGATCTGGAGCTGATCGAGTTCACCGGACTCGACCGGAGAGGGGTCTGGCCTGGAAGCCAGGATCCGGGGGCCTCCGCCCTGGTGCTCACGGTCCGCGACGTTGACGCGGCGCTGGACGCGGCGAAGAAGGCCGGAGCGTCGGTAGTCACTGCGGGCGGCGCGCCACTCGGCCCCGCCAAGAATCGCGCGGTCGTAGTCAGAGATCTCGACGGATTCTTCGTCGAATTCGTCCAACCCGATCCCTTGCCCGAGACGAAAGCGGCCGCAACGAAAGTGTCCGCAAGCGGCAATGTCATGGCCGGCAGTTTCAAGCACACCATTCGGGATACCGGCAAGACGCTGAACTTTTATCGAGACGTGCTCGGTTTCGACCCGCAGCCTGGGCCTTCCTTCACGCGAAATAAGACTATGGCTGATCTCTTTGAAGTGCCAGCGAAGGTTGAGTTCCGCAGCAGCTTGGCAAACGTTCCCGGTTCTTCAGTGCACTGGGAATTCGTCGAATTCAAGGGCGCCGATCGCAAGCCGCTTAATCGGAAGACTTCCGATCCTGGCACGCCGGTGTGGTCGCTGAGAGTGCGCGACGTGGATGCCGCGCTCAAAGCCGTGAAGGCCGCTGGCGGCGTGCTCGCGTCCATCGGAGGTGAGCCCTTAAAAGTCGGCCCTGGCCGCAACATCTTCGTGCGCGATCCCGATGGCTTTCTTCTCGAACTGGCCCAGAACATGGGCCTATGAAGAACATCCCCTCGCTCAGCCTTCCGTTTTAGATTCGCCCGTTGGAACTTTGCTGTAAATGTACAAGGTTCCCTGCCGGACTGAACTACCAAAGCTACGTCCAAGCAACCGCCAATAAAGAAGTTAGAAATTCGCGCCCGCTCGACTTTTCAGCCTGCACTATCGCGTTGACAGTGGAGGTAAGAGGATTTACATTTGACCGTCACCGAACATTAGCGAAGAACCGGCCGATGAGCCGGAGTGAATGTTCAGATGGCATCCAGCGCGTGAATAGGAGAATCAAATGATCAAAAAGGTTCTACTAAGCTTGTTGTTTTTGCTTAGCGTGGACGCTGTCGCGCAGAATTCTACGGGACGAATTTCCGGCGTCATCACCGATCCTTCTGGGGCAGTGATTAGCGGAGCCAAAGTAGTCGTCACAAACACCGCAACCAACACTCGCTCGGAGACTGTCACCGACGTTGACGGGACCTACCAGGTTCTCGATTTGCCGATCGGAAACTATTCTGTTTCGGTTGAAAAAGATGGTTTTGCGACTGTGGTAACGCAGCCCAGCGAACTTCAGATCAACCAGACGCTTCGAGTCGACTTGCATTTGGCGGTGGGCGCGGTCACGCAAACCGTGGGCGTGGAGGCCCAAGCCACGCAAGTAGAAACGGAAATTCCCACCGTCGGCGGGACGGTGACAGGCGCCGCCATCCGGGATCTGCCGCTGAACGGGCGCGACACCTTGGATCTGGCGCTTACGCAGCCCGGCGTGATCCCAGCCTTAGTGACGTCGGCGGGAGCTTCTGAATATCACGCAGGCACTTTCACCATCGCCGGCGGACGCCAGGATTCGGTCAACTACCTCCTGGACGGCGGCAACAACACATCGGTGATGACCAACGCAGTGGTTTTAAATCCTAACCCGGACATGGTTGCGGAGTTCAAGATTTTGACCAACAACTATACGGCCGAGTATGGGCGCAATTCCGGCGGCATCGTCAGCGTCGTGATGAAGTCCGGCACTAATGGATTGCACGGCAGCTTGTTCGAGTATCTTCGCAACGAAGATATGAACGCCAACGATTACTTCAGCAATGCGGCCGGTCTCCCGCGTCCGATCCTAAAGCGCAATCAATTTGGTGGGACCTTCGGAGGCCCCATCGTGAAAGATAAGCTGTTCTACTATTTTGGCTATCAGGGGCAGCGTCAAAAGTCGGTGGTCGTCAATCCTGGAGTAGGTGTGTTCACGCCGGCTGAGCTTGGAGGCGACTTCTCACATGCTGTAAATGGCGGGCCGGATCCTGGACTGGTCAGCTTTCTGCAGGCCAACCCTTACTTTCAGCCCAATCCGCAATTGGCAAGCCAAGCCATCATCGCCCCCTCGAGCATCAATCCGGTGTCTCAAGCCGCAATCAGCGCCGGTCTGGTTCCGACTGCACCGAACGGTGTGCAGATCCCGCAGGGCGCGGCAACCGATAATCGGGACGAGTATAACGGCAAGCTTGATTACTACGCGACGCAGAACGACCGAATCTCTGTCACCGTTGGCTGGGCTAATAGGAACGACCTAAACCCGTATCCGTTTCTTACTCCCAACGCCGGGTTCCCCGGTTTGATGGTCCTGGATCAGCGTGGCATAAACATCGCCTACACTAAAACAATTTCACCGACGTTAATCAACGAAGCGCGCGCCACGGCGCAGCGTTATATCCAGGATGAAGACGTGGCGCCGAAAGCATTGCCATCGGCGTCGGCCTTGGGCATTACCGGCCTCACGGCTCCCCAGGCCGGAGACCTTTCCTCGCCGGCTTTTACTTTCGACACTGGCTTGAACTTGGGCAATCCTCTTTATCCAGAATTGCTAACTGACACGACTTACACTTTTGGCGACACGGTAACGTGGATCCACGGCCGGCACACCATCAAAGCAGGCTTCTCGTTCAATAAGAGCATGAACAACACAGGTACGTTTAGCGCGGACGCGGGAGATTACTATTTCTATGGAGTAGGCGGCGTCGGAACCGGAGACAGCAGCTTTGCGGATTTTTTACTCGGCATTCCGACGGGATTTACTCAGGGTGAACAAGGCCGCCAGTACCCCCGCACAAAAGGCTATTGGTCGTTTGTTCAGGATGAGTGGAAGGTAATGCCGCACCTTACACTCACGCTGGGATTACGTTATGAATTCAATACTCCGGTTACTGATAAGAGAGGATATAACATTGAAATAATACCGGGGGTCCAGTCCCAGAGATTCGAAAACGCTCCTCCCGGGCTTGTAGCTCAGGGGGATCCTGGAGCGCCCTCAGGATTGTATTACCCCGATTACAAAGAATTTGCGCCGCGGTTTGGCTTTGCATGGGACCCCTTTGGCAATGGCCGGACCAGCCTGCGCGGCGGCTTTGGGGTGTTTGACGACAATATACAAGGACAGACCGATTTTTACTACAGCGCCTCCACGCCGCCCTTCTTTGCGTCGGTGTTTTTGCCTTTCAATCCTCCGACTGCGCCGGTCACGGGTCAGCTCAACTACATGACTCAGCCGTATGTGGCGGCTGGTAGCGCCAATCCGTTCCCTTATCCAAATCCCGCTCCCCGTAATCTGAATTTCGCCGCAGCGGGGCTGTTACCGTTCACCTATACGGGATTTACAGCTCCCAACCTGAAGCCAGCGTACGTTTATCAGTGGAACTTGAGTTTGCAGCAACAGATTGGGCAATCACTGGTAGCCGAAATCAGCTACCTGGGGAATAGCGCTCACCGCTTGCCTGCGTTTATTGAAGGAAATCCGATGATTCTCGGAACAAACCAAAGGGTTCTCAATGTGGAGACGGCTGGCGATTGTGCCCCCACTGACTGCTATCAGAAAATACCCACGGTCGATAGCGTTGCGCATTCCAATTACAACGGGATGGTGTCCAGTGTGACTAAGCGAGTCGGGGACTGGCATTCGTTTGGTGAAACGTTTTACACCGTTTCATATACCTGGTCGCATATGCTGGATAACGCGGATGGTTTCCAGGGCGCTGGCGCCACATCGGTCCCCTATTACAATCACGATCAATTCTATGGGAGCGCTGCCAACGATGTCCGGCAGCGGCTTGTGATCAGCGGTGGGTGGGAGATCCCGTTTGCGCATCTATGGCCGAGCGGGCCGAAGAGATTAACTACTGGTTGGCGCTTGTTTCCAATCTTCACCAAACAGAGTGGCGCTCCATTGGACATGCTAGCCGGGGTGAGCAATTCAGGCTATACGGATCCAGGCCCATCCGGCGCCGGAGATGGGAATCTGGTTCGAAAAAATCTGGCGGGAAGCTCAGTTCAAACATTCAATCCGGCTCAGACTCAGACCATCAACGGAGTCACCGGGAATTTCTTCTTCAATCCCAACAGTCTCGCGCCGAATCCCGCAAGCTGGAGTACGAACGCGATCCCCGCAGCGGGCCAACGGACCTATGGAGCTTACGGGAGGGACTCGGTCTACGGGCCGGGTTTCTCGAACCTGGACTTGTCGCTGGAGAAGCGGACGGCGCTTTTTGGGGAGAGAGTGAATAGTGCGTTCCGGGTTGAAGCTTTTAATGTCCTGAATCATGCGGAGTTTTGGATTCCCGGCACCAACCCAAATTCATCCACCTATGGACTGGTTACCCAGGTGAATCCCTACAGTCCGTCGCGGATTCTCCAGTTGGCGCTAAGGTTGAATTTCTAGGCTCTGGTAAAGAAGGAGGCATATGAGATGGGGCACTCTTAAAGGGCATGGCAACGGGCGAAAGCTCGCGTGGCTGCTGTCGGCAGCAATCCCCTTAGCAGCAGGCGAGACCCTGATCTACGTAACGAACAGAGGCGGAACCACCATTGATGTGATCGACGCTGGGACGAATAAGGTGGTGCAATCGATCCCCAACATCGAATCACCCGAAACGGTTCGATTCTCTCCCGACGGCAGCCGGCTCTATATCGTCGGTAGGGGCGAGAACGTCCTCACCGTGATGGATCGGAAGAGCGGGAAAACTATCAAAAAGGTACCGATCAGTGGTTGGGCCAATGAACTTCAAACTACTAAGGATGGAAAGCTGATCCTGATCTGTATCCTAAATACCGGTAAAACGGCGGATGATGTAGGGGCTTTAGATATCATCGATGCCGCCTCTTTGACGATGATAAAGAGCATCCCGGTACGGAGGGGACTGCATGATCTCGCCGTGACTGGGGATGGCAAGTACGTGGTCGTGGGTGTGCCTCTGGGAAAGTTTCTAGCCGTCATTGATCTCCAGAAGATGGAAACCGCCTGGGAGGTTCAGTACGACACTATGGTAAATCCAATAGTAATTGAGAATAACCCCGACGGCTCGGGTCACCGGATCTTCGTAAATCTTGGCGTTATCAACGAAGTCTCGGTTGTGGATTTTGATAAACGCGCGGAGGTGGCCAGAATCAAGTCTCCCGACGAACCGAAAGGGTTCGGCGGCGGCCGGGGGTGCGAAGGCAATGGCCATGGCATCGGTATCTCACCGGACCAGACGACTCTCTGGGTGAACAACAGGCCGGCCAATTCTGTTTTCGCCTATTCGCTGCCCGATATCAAGCTGCTGGGACATGTCTCGTTGCCGGAACAAATCCTACCGGGAAAGCCACCTAAGTCAGGAAGTCCTGCCTGGATCACGTTCACTCCTGACAGCAAGACCGTTTACGTTTCCAGTTGCGACGCGGACATGGTGACTGCCATCGATGTGCGGAAAATCAAAGAGGTGGCGCGCATCCCGGTGGGGGAGGATGCCCGATCGGATCAGCACCTTGGCATTGCCTTAGAAGTCATTGGAGCAGATTATGGTTTCTAATGTCCGTCCGAAGAGAAGTCTTGCCAGTTTTCTAGTAGTGTCGACGGTCGCACTCTACGCGCCTGTTCCATTCGCGGCGCAGGAGCCTGCTGCTTCGCGGCCGTCTCTCGATTATGAAGTCTACAAGACCAAAGTGGAGCCGATCTTCCTCAAGCAGCGATCGCCAGACCACGCCCGCTGCTATGTTTGCCATGAGGTAAGCAAACACCTCGGCGGTCCCCTAGCCCTTGAGTTGCTATTGCCCGGGAAAGACTCTTGGACCGAGGAGCAGTCTCGCGCCAACTTTAAAGCTGTGTCAAAGCTGGTGACTCCTGGTAAACCGCTTACAAGTCTGTTGCTGCTAAGGCCGCTGGCGCCGGAGGCGGGCGGAATGGAGGGCCACCAGGGCGGGAGGCAATTTAGATCCCAGGACGACCCGGATTGGAAGATCATCGCGGACTGGATTCGCGGGCAAAAAGCAGGCGGTTCCTCCGCACCGTAGCCTGATTCTGCTGCCAGGCCTGGAAGCTTTTAACGTTCTTAACCACGCGCAGTTTTACGGACCGAATTCGGTCGACGGCAACATCGCCAGTACAACCTTTGGCCGCGTGGTTAGCGCCGCCGCGCCACGGCTGGTCCAGATCGCACTAAAGATGGTCTTTTGACGGGTGTTATTCTCTTACGTTGAAGGAGTGTACGTGCGCCCTTCCGCATTCAAAAAAATCATGCTAAGCGGTCTCGCGACCGCACTGGGAATCAGCGTCGGCTTGTTGATGACGCAAAGCTCCAGCCGCGCCCAACAACAGCAGAAAGGGAAAGGGCCGCTCCAGCGCCCGTTCCTCTCCTTTTGCAGAATTATTCGCCCGTCACCGCGGAGCGTTTGAAAAACCCAGCGGACGGCGATTGGCTGATGATTCGCCGCACCTATAACGGCTGGGGTTATAGCCCGCTCAATCAGATCAACACGACCAACGTGTCGAAGCTGCGCCTGGTCTGGTCGACCATTACCGGCGAATCGCGCGTGCACGAAGCCGCTCCATTGATCAATAACGGTGCGATGTTCGTATCCACTCCGAACGGTCAGGTGATTGCATTCGATGCGAAGACGGGCGATATCCTGTGGCGTTATCGCAAGCCGCGGCCGCAAGGCGCTGTCATTCTGCACGACGTGAATCGTGGCGTCGCGCTCTATGGCGACAAAGTATATTACGCCGCCGCCGAGGCAGAGCTGGTGGCGCTGGATGCGAAAACGGGCCGCCCGGTATGGACCACCACGGTTGCCGATAGCAAGGCCGCCTACTACATCACGCTCGCGCCGCTGATCGCGGGTGGCAAGGTGATGGTCGGCACGTCGGGCGGCGAAACCGGCATCCGCGGGTTTATCGCCGCCTACGATCCCGAGACCGGCAAGGAGCAATGGCGCACCTACACGATTCCCGCGCCGGGCGAGCCGGGCAGCGAGACATGGCCGAAGGGCGGCAATCAATGGAAACACGGAGGCGCGTCCGGTGTGGGTCACCGGCAACTACGATCCCGACACCAACACCGCCTATTGGGGCACCGGCAACGGCGGGCCGTGGATGGGGGACAAGCGGCCCGGCGATAATTTGTACACCTCTTCGACGCTTGCAATCGACGTGGCAACGGGCGCGATCAAAGGATATTTTCAATACGCGCCGAACGAATCGTGGGATTGGGATGAGCCTTCGCCGCCGATTCTGGTCGATTATCAACGCAACGGGCGCACCGTTCAAGGGTTTGATCGACGTCGCGCGCGACGGCTACTTGTGGTTCCTGGATCGCGGCAACGGCGGCGCGATCAAGTTCGTCGAGGGCAAACCGTACGTCTATCAAAATGTTTTTCGCAGTCTCGATCCTGTCACGGGACGGCCCGATGTCGATCCCGCGCACAAACCCGGAACCGGCAAGCGCGCCGAGTTTTGCCCCGGCACGCGCGGCGGCAAGAACTGGCCTCCCATCGCGTACAGCCCGCAGACGCGCATGATCTACGTTCCCGCGAACAACAACGTCTGTGGCGCAATTATCGGCCAGGAAGAGGTCACCTACGTCGCGGGCAGAGGTTACGCGGGTGTATCGTTGGGCGGCCCAGCTGGTGCAGCCGCCGTCCACCGATCATTTTGGCGAGGTGCAAGCCTGGAACGTCGATACAGGTCAAAAGGTATGGACGCATAACTTCGAGAAATCGCCGAATTGGGGAGCGATGCTCGCCACAGCGGGAGGGCTGGTCATTAGCGGCGGCACCAACGATCGCAAGGTCCGCGCGTTCGACGCGAAAGACGGCAAAGTGCTCTGGGAGTTTCCGACCAGCAGCGGCGTCGAGGCTCCCGTCACGACATATCTCGTCGATGGCAAGCAGTATCATCGCCGTGCTCTCCGGTTGGGGCGGCGATGCGAACGGTATGAATGGCACGATCCAGCGGACAGTGAGCGGAGTTCGTTCAGTGCCCGAAGGCGGCTCGGTCTGGGTATTCGCGCTGGAGTAGCAATTGCGAAGCCGGCTGATCGGAGTGCAATCGATGTTGAGCAAGATTGTTTGTGCGTGTTTCATAAGCATGGTGTGTTACGCGCAACAGGGCGTGGAAGCGCCGGCTCCCTCGAGCTCTCAGGTCGGATATTTCGCCGACTCAAGTCAAGGGCGTCCGCCAGGTCCCCGAGGTCTTGTTGGTGAAGTGAAGAATAACGCCGGTTACCGACGCGATGCTGCGCAATCCCGATCTCAGCGATTGGCTGATGATCAGCCGCGATTATCACGCCAACAATCTATGCCAACTCCACCGTGGCGCTCAACGCCGACACCGGCAAGTTGGCCTGGTATTTTTTGCACGCTCCCGGCGAAACGTTTGACCTGGACGAAGTGTTCGAACGCGTTTTGGTGGACGATGGCGGTCAAAAACTAGTCTTCAGCGCCCGCAAGGCGGGAATCCTATGGAAGAACGATCGCGCGACCGGCAAATATCTGGGGCACAAGGAGACCGTTTTTCAGAACATCTACGATTCGTTCGATCCCGAAACCGGCGAGCCGCACTATCGCAACGACATCGTGGAGAATCAGATCGGCACGTGGGTTCAAAGCTGCCCGACTTCCCATTGCGCAAAGCTGTCAGGAAATGCTCGCGCAAAAGATCGAGCTGAAGGAAGGCGGAGGCAGCGCTGGCGGCGCCAACCGGAAGTTTTACGAGTCGCCCGGATCGAACGGCAACGTCGGCAAGCTGGCGGCCTATGACGTCAAGACGCTGAAGGAAATGTGGAAGATCGAGCAGCGTTCTCCGTTCATGACCGCCGTGCTTTCGACGGCTGGTGGGGTCGCTTTTTGTCGGCGACATGGATCGCGTCGTCCGCGCCGTCGACGTAAAAACCGGCAAGGTCCTGTGGGAGACCCGCCTGGGAACTTCGGTGCAGGGTTTTCTGCTGACCTTCAGCATCGCGGGCCGGCAATACATCGCAGTCTCAAGCGGATTAGGTGGCGGTAGCCCGCGCATGGTCCCGACCGTGCTCGCTCCCGAGGTCCACTACCGGTCGTACGGGAACGCGCCGTATGTCTTTGCGCTGCCGGAGAAAAAGTAGCGTTCGGATGCAGATTCGCTGAACCTTACTAAAAATGTACAAGGCTCACGCCCGTCCGAACTGCCGCAACTTACGTGCAAGCAACTGCCATTACGGAAGTTAGCAATCGTGCCCGCTCGGCTCTTTCAGCTTCTACTGTGGAAGTATGCCCTGAACGTTTCGCGTGCTATTGTAACCACATCACTGCATGGGTGCAAACGAGATCGTCGCTATGAAGAATCTAACGCTGCTGATACTCTCGGTAATCGGACTGCTACAAGCGCAAGATACGGATGGTCCGCCGAACAGCCAGGCAGCGGTCACGCCGGTCCCCTTTAACCGAATCCTGGGCGCGAGCCAGGCGGAACCGCAGAATTGGCTTACGTATTCGGGAAGTTACTCCAGCCAGCGCTTCAGCAACTTGAACCAGATTACGCCCGAGAACGCCAAGGACCTGACGCTCAAGTGGGTGTTTCAGGCGCACTCACTCGAAAAGCACGAAGTGACGCCGCTAGTTGTCGACGGCGTGATGTACACGGTGCAGGGCATCAACGACGTCGTGGCTCTCAATGCCGTCACGGGCAAGCCGATTTGGATACACTCCTACAAGCCCAGCCCTGAGACGCACAACTGTTGTGGCCAGCTGACGCGAGGTCTGGCGATGCTCGGAGATAAGATCTTTCTGGCTGGCCTCGATACGCGCCTGATCGCGCTCGACGCCAAGACCGGGAAAGAAGTGTGGAATATCCAAGTCTCCGACCCCAAGGAGAAGTATGCGTTCACCCACGCACCGCTCGCGATCAAAGACAAAATCATTGAGGGTCCTTCTGGCGGCGAGTATGGCATCCGAGGATATGTCGCCGCATTCGCCGCCAACTCAGGAAAAGAATTGTGGCGCTTCAATACAGTACCTGGACCTAACGAACCTGGCAACGAGACTTGGGCGGGCGACTCGTGGAAACACGGGGGCGCTCCAATCTGGGTAACCGGATCGTACGACCCCGAAACCAATCTTACGTTCTGGGGCGTGGGCAATCCTGGCCCGGACTGGAACGGCGATGGACGCCTTGGCGACAATCTTTACAGCTGCTCGGTCATCGCCCTGGATGCGGACACGGGAAAGCTGAAATGGCATTACCAGTTTTCCCCGCACAATGAGTTCGACTGGGACTCGGTGCAGGTGCCGGTCCTCGCGGATTTCGAATGGAACGGACGTCCGCGCAAATTGATGTTGTGGGCTAATCGCAGCGGGGTATTCTACGTCCTTGACCGCACCACGGGCGAATTCCTCCTGGGCAAGTCCTTCGCGAAAACGAACTGGGTCGCAGGCTTCGACGAGAAGGGAAGGCCCATACGCACTCCGGGCATTGTTCCGACCAAGGAAGGCACGCTGGTATATCCGGGAAACCAGGGCGCCACCAATTGGTACAACCCCTCGTACAGCCCGAAGACAGGTCTTTTTTATATCCCCACCTGGGAAAATGGCTCGACGATCTATCTCAAGGATAAGGAGCCTCCCGAGTTTCATTCCGGCGAATCGTTTTATGGCGCATGGCCGAAAATAGGCGACCAGGGTAAGGAGTTCTACAGCGCGATTCGGGCGATCGATCCCCACACCGGTGAGAAAAAGTGGGATTACCGTTTGAGCGCCCCGTCCACCGAGGCAGGTGTCCTTACAACCGCTGGCAACGTACTTTTCAGCGGAGCACGTGATGGAGCGTTCTACGCCCTCGACGCTCGCGACGGCAAACTGCTGTGGGAAACCAATCTAGGTCCGTCGGTGTCAGCCGGACCTATGACGTTCGCGGTGGATGGCAAGCAGTACGTCAGCATTCAGGCTGGATCCTCGTTGTTCACTTTCGCGCTGAGGTGAGCGTCTCCCTTAATGGTCCGCAGTCTGGGTCATGTCGACAATGGACCCCTCGGGATCGGTCGTGATGACGTTGCGGCTGTTGGTTAGCTGTACGACGCCTCCCAGCGAAACGATCACGCCGCCGCCGGCCTTCACGGCTTTGGCCGCTGCGTCTACGTCGCGCACATACATCGAAAAGCCGGCCATGCCCGGATCTTCCAACTTCAGATGAAACGGCTTGCTGTCGGCGTTCTTGAATTCGATCAGCTCCCACTGCACCTTGGAACCGGGAACTTTCGCCGTGCTAATGCGAAACTGTGACTGAGCGGGCACTGCAACCAGATCGGCGAGCATCTTATTCCCTGTGAAGCCAGCCCCAGGCTGAGTCTCGAAACCGAGCACGTCGTGATAGAAGCGAAGTATTTTGTCGGTATCTTGAACGGTACGCGCGAAACGGCCGGCAACGACATTGCTGATCGCTGGCGCTTGGGTGTTGAGGAATCCAGCAACGCTGGTCTGGGGCAGGGGATCGGGTTGGGTGAGCTCGATGAAGTATCCATCGGGATTTCTGACAAACACCGAGCGGCTCTTGCCGGGGCCGATGGCGAGCGGCGCGCCGCCCGCGGTGACTACCGATCCGCCGGCCTTCTTCGCCGCGTTCAGCGCCGCGTCAATGTTCCGGACCGTCAGCACCAGGATCGTGGCGTTGGGATCCTGGATTCTGGGTTGGGCCTCTTTCCGGCCGGTTCCCGCGAACTCGACCAGCTCCAGATCGAAGCCGGCGGACGGAACTCTGGCCGCCATCCCTCGGAATTTTGAATCGTGCACACCAGTTAGCTTGACGAGCAATTCGGAGGAGGGCGTCGGCCGCTCAACCCGGCGTTTACCCGGGAAGATGCTGCCATCCGCGCCAAGGTCGCCGATATCCAGACCGAGGGCGCGATAGAAAGCGACTGTCTTATCCAGGTCCACCGCCGTCTGAAGCACATTTCGCGCGGCGACTACTACTTGTTCGGACGACGACGCCGCCGCAGCCGGCAGTGTAAACCACAAAACCGCAGCAGCGCACGTGGCGGTTCCTGCTAATAGCCGTTGCATTTTTCCCCTCCCGAACATGTATGCCGTAAGAGCAAGCATTAAAGGCCGGCTTCTATTTATATGGGGCGATTAAGATGAGGTCAAGATTTAGGTTTTGGCCCCGCAGGCGGAATTTTTGCTGGTCTGTAAGCGTATACAGACACATTGCTTAATGGGCAGCCACGCATTCACTGCGCGGTCCCGCAGGTTGCAGATCTGTTGGAACGTTATGGGGACTGATCAACGCGCATCGGCGCGGGTCACCACTGAACCAGCTTGGCAAGTGAAACTCGCAGCGTCGTCCGTACTTCCTTTTCCGTCATACACGGCCGTCTGAGGAAACGGGCACAGAGGATGGGTCCGCACTACCTTGCCGGCTTCCTCCCGCGACGCGACAATTTTGTCAGGCGCTTTTCCGCTCTTCACCCACCGTTCCAGCGTTTCGACCTTCTCGAATGTATCGGCGCCTTCACCGCCGCCGCAGTGGCCCATTCCAGGGACCATGAACAGACGGTAGGATTGCTCCACCAGCTTGGCGTCGCCCACGGTATTTAGAACGCTCGCGTAATACTTGGGGCTGGTGCCTGCCGACATTTGCTGATCGGACCAGCCGTGATACTGGAGAAGTTTTCCGCCTCGCTGGAAGAACGCTTTCAGATCGGGATTCGTGGCGTTGATGGTATCGCGATCCGACTTTTCACCAACCGTGATGTCGCCGGCGAAGTTAAGCGTCTTGTAATCCCAGTCTGGATTCTTGGACACGATGTACTTAAAGTAATCCGTAGCCACGCTGAACGGCTGCGGCCCGGCCTGCGTTCGCCATGCCAATTCGCTGCCTGGCGAAAGCCCCGGAAAGACGACTTCCTTTGTGGCGGGATCGATCACTCCGGAATATATTTTCTTCGCGGTTTCAACTTCCGGTGAAGTAAGGCAGCCGCTGGTCTCGCCGGTCTTACATGCAATGGTTGCCGGATTGAAATGGCACAGCATGGGATTCTCGATCACGCCATCTTTCACGCCGTCCATTGCATCGCAAGCATTCAGGACGGCCTTGTGAAGAACGGAGTACTTTTCCGGCGTCAGCAGGCTGGCCTCGTCATGATGGACCGCCTGCGCCATCCATACACCGCCCAGAGCGCGTCCCGAAAAATCCGCGATGGGGTCGCCAGCCACAATGCCATCGTAATCCGCGGGAAACATTTGCGCTTCCTTCAGCCCTTCTCTGCCGCCGGCTGAACAGCCGTTCCACAACGACAGCTTCGGAGCTCGCCCATAGAACGCTTCGATGATGGCCTTCGACTTCACGGTCATTTCATGCACGGCGCGATATCCGAAGTCGATTATCTTTTCGGGATGACCCAGCGCGAAACTGGCGCTGCCCCCGGTATGTCCGGTGTCAGTCATGCCTGCCGCGAAACCCCGGAGCAGCGCGGCGCCGAGATATTTGTAATTGATGGATCCGGTCCAGCCTCCGTTTCCGTCCGCCTCGAACTCGTTGTTCCAGGGGGAGCTGGTCCTGACATCGGCAGCCAAAGCTCCATCTTTATTTCGGAGTCGGGTACAGGTCGAATTGTGGCGGCCACTCGGCAGAAAGCCGGCGCCTGCTTCCAATCGACTGGTGCGCCAAGATCGCGAGCTGAAGCGGCGGGCGGCGTGAATTCACCGGCTGCTACCGATTGGGCCAGGGTGATCGTGGTGTTGGGTAACGCGAGCGATGCCAAACTTTCGCACGTGGCCGCGGCCAAGGGCGCCACCGAGCTCGCTACCAGCAGAATCGTGACGATGCCAATGGTTCTCGACAAGCAGGTTTCCTTTCCAGATCGCAACTATTATATGCTGGTCTCCAACGCCGAAAGGTTTTCTCAGTGGCCCAGTTTCTGCATGATTTCGAGAAGAAAACCGTCGGCATCGTGTGCCAGAACGGTGCGGTTCGGGGTGAGTACCATAGCCTCGCCTCCGACGGTGAGGATGGTGCCGCCGGCGGCCTTCATGGCTTTGACCGCTGCATCCACGTTGCGTACCCTCAGCTGAAAGCCGGGCGCGCCGGGATCGGCAATCTTCGGATGAAACGGCTTGCGGTCGACGTCCTTAAATTCGACGAATTCCCATCGCACTGGGGAACCGGGAATTTTCGCCATAGTGGTGCGAAACTGCGCCTTCGTGGGCACTCCAACCAGGTTGGCGAAGACCTTATTCGCGGTGAAGGAAGCCTCAGGCTGCAGGTCGAAACCGAAAACATCGCGATAGAATCTTACCGTCTTGTCTGTGTCTTGAATGGTGCGCTTAACGCTTCCGCCGATGACATTGCTGGTGGCGGGCGCTTTCGTCTCGGGCAAGGGGTCAGGTTGGACCAGTTCGACAAAGAGCCCATCGGGATCTCTGACGACTACCGAGCGACTCTTGCCCGCGCCGAAGCCGAGCGGAGCGCCGCCAGCGGTAACCACCGACCCTCCGCCCTTCTTGGCCGCGGCCAACGCCGCGTCAACGTCGCGGACTCTGAGCACCAGGGTTGCGGCGCCTGGATCCTGGTTTCCGGGACGGATCGATTTCCGGTCGGGTACGTTGAACTCGATCAGCTCCATGTTGAAAGCGCCCGGAACTGTTACGGCAAGATATTGCCACGTCGTGTGGGGAATATCGCATAGCTTTTCGAGCGATTCGGAGGAGGCCGCAGGAGCCGGAACTTTGCCTTTAATCTGCTCTCTCCCCAGCACATCGCGATCTGCAATATCCACACCGAGCGCGCGGTAGAAAGCGTAGGCCTTATTCATGTCCGCCACGGTATGAATCAGGTTTTCCGTACCGATCACTTCTACCTCGGGCGGCGCCGCTGCAGCGGACAGTGTCAAACACAAAACGGCCACCGCGCGCGTGGCGGTTCCTGCTGAGAGTCGTTGCATTTTTCCCTTCCTAAGCCAACTTGCGCCGTGAGAGCGGCAGCTCGAGCTTGCAGCGTCCAAAAGGCCAACTTCTATTTATATGGGCCGAATGACATAAGGTCAAGGCTTTGATCCCGGACCGCAAAATCGATGCTTCTCTTGTCTGTAAGGGCATAAAGACACACTGCTTAGCTTGCCAACGCCCGCGTCGAGCTGTCGCTCGAAGCCTACAGATCCGTTGGAATGTTGGGATGATCTTTGCCGGTGTTCTAAATTTCCATTTTGGACCCGCCGCCGGCAACCTTACCGGACATGTACAAGGTTATCAGCCGGGCTGAAGTCCCAAGACAATCTGCAAGCAACTGCCAACAGAGCAGTTAGCAATCGCTGCCCGCTCGGCTGTGGAGAGTACACTACAACGACATTGACACCTCGGGTAAGAGAATCTACATTTGACTGTCACCTAACATAAGTTAAGAACCGGCCGATAAGCCGGAGTGGCTTTCAGCTAGATGTGGGGCCCAGCGGAAGTCTCCCCGGAACGGGTGCATTCGCGGTGGGAATAGGAAAAACAAATGGTCACAAAATTTCTAATAAGCTTCTTTCTTTTGATTAGCTTGGACGCTTTCGCGCAGACTTCAACGGGACGAATTACTGGCGCCATCACCGATCCCTCCGGGGCGGCAGTCAGTGGCGCCCAGGTCATCGTCACAAACACCGCAACCAACGCTCGCTCTGAAACTGTTGCCGGAGCCGACGGGACCTATCAGGTTCTGGATTTGCCAATCGGGAGCTATACGGTTTCGGTTCAAAGGGAAGGTTTCGCGACCGTGGTGACGCAGCCCAGCGAACTCCAGATCAACCAGACGCTCCGAGTGGATCTGCATTTAGCGGTGGGCGCGGTCTCGCAAACCGTGGGCGTGGAGGCCCATGCCACGCAAGTAGAAACCGAAATTCCCACCATCGGCGGGACGGTCACTGGCGCAGCCATCCAGGATCTGCCACTGAACGGCCGGGATACATTGGATCTGGCGCTTACGCAGCCCGGCGTTGTCCCGGCGTTGAACAACTCGTCGAATGCCGCCTATGTTGCAGGCACTTTCAGCATTGCCGGCGGACGCCAGGATTCGGTCAGCTACCTGCTGGACGGCGGCAACAACACATCGGTGATGATCAACGGCGTAGTTTTAAATCCCAACCCCGACATGATTGCCGAGTTCAAGATTTTGACCAACAACTACACGGCGGAGTACGGGCGAAACGGGGGCGGCGTCGTCAGCGTCGTGACGAAATCCGGCACCAATCGATTGCATGGCAGCCTGTTCGAGTATCTTCGAAATGACGACTTTAACGCCAACGATTACTTCAGCAACGCCGCCGGTCTACCGCGTCCGATTCTCAAGCGCAATCAGTTTGGTGGGACCTTCGGAGGCCCCATCGTGAAAGATAAGCTGTTCTATTATTTTGGCTATCAGGGGCAGCGTCAACACTCGGTTGTCGTCAATCCTGGAGTAGGAGTTTTCACACCGGCTGAGCTTCAAGGCAACTTCTCTCATGCCGTAAATGGCGGGCCGGATCCGGGGTTGGTCAGCTTTCTTCAGGCCAACCCTTACTTTCAGCCCAATCCGCAATTGGCGAGCCAGGCCATCATCGCTCCCTCCAGCATTAATCCCGTGTCTCAAGCCGTGATCGCCGCCGGCTTCGTTCCCACTTCACCGAACGGTGTGCAGATTCCGCAGGGCACGGCAACCGACAACCGGGACGAGTATACCGGGAAGCTTGATTACTACGCGTCGCAGAACGACCGGATCTCGGCGACCGTGGGCTGGGCTAACAGGAACGACCTCAACCCGTTTCCGGGTTTTACCCCGAACCAAGGATTCCCGAGCTTCGTGGTCCAAAATCAGCGCGGCATCAACATCGCCTATACCAAGACAATTTCGCCGACGCTCATCAACGAGCTGCGCGCCACGGCGCAGCGTTATATTCAGCTTGAAGACGAGCAGCAGACGAAATACCCGACGGCGTCGCAATTGGGCATTACCGGAGTAACGGCGCCCCAAGCCGGGGACCTTTCCGCGCCGGATTTTACTTTCGACACCGGCTTGAACTTGGGCAGCCCTCTTTACCCTGAGTTGCTATATGACACTACTTACGCGGTCAGCGACACCGTAACGTGGATCCGCGGCCGGCACACCTTCAAAGCAGGTTTCTCGTTCAACGCCAATTTGGCCAATGCGCATATATATAACGCGGACGGCGGAGATTACTACTTCTACGGGGCCGGCGGCATCGGAACCGGGGACAGCAGCTTTGCAGACTTTTTGCTCGGCGTTCCGACTGCGCTGTATCAGGGAGAGCAAGCTCAAACTTACCCGCGCTCAAAGGGCTACTGGTCGTTCTTCCAGGATGAGTGGAAGGTAACGCCGCGGCTCACGCTCACGCTGGGATTACGTTATGAATACAATAGTCCCCTTACCGATGAGAGAGGATACAACGTTGAGCTAATACCCGGGCTCCAATCCCAGAGGTTCGTGAACGCTCCTCCCGGTCTTGTGGTGCAAGGGGATCATGGAGCACCTTCCGGACTGTTTTACCCGGATTATAAGGAATTTGCTCCGCGGTTTGGCTTTGCATGGGATCCCTTTGGCAATGGCCGGACCAGCCTGCGCGGCGGCTTCGGGGTCTTTGACGACAATATCCAAGGGCAGCTCGACTTTAACTACAGCGGAGCTACACCGCCTTTCTTTGCGTCGACGTTTCTGCCTCTCAATCCTCCGACCGCGCCCGTCTCGGGTCCGCTCAACTACATGTCTCAGCCGTATGCGGCGGCCGGCGTCCCCAATCCATTTCCCTATCCAAACCCCGTTCCCGGCAATCTGAATTTCGGCGCGGCGGGGTTGTTGCCGTTCAGCTATTACGGATTTACGTCTCCAGAATTGAAGCCGGCCTATGTTTATCAATGGAACATGAGTTTGCAGCAGCAGATCGGGCAAACATTGGTAGCCGAAGTAAGCTACGTGGGGAATAGCGCTCACCGCCTAACAACATTTATTGAAGAAAATCCGATGATCCTGGGAACAAACCAAAGGGTTCTCAACGCGGCGACGGCGGGAGTTTGTGCTCCTTATGATTGCTATCAGAAATTACGCATTCTCGACGACGTTGCGCATTCGAATTACAACGGACTGGTGTCCAGTCTGACTAAGCGAGTTGGGGACTGGCATTCGTTGGGCGAAACGTTTTACACCGTTTCGTATACCTGGTCGCATATGCTGGACAACGCAGATGGTTGGCAGGGGACGGGCGCAACGTCGGTCCCGTATTACAATCACGATCAGTTTTATGGAAATGCCGCCAATGATGTGCGGCAGCGGCTGGTGATCAGCGGTGGGTGGGAGATCCCGTTTGCGCACCTATGGCCCAGCGGTCCGAAGAGGTTAACAACTGGTTGGCGCTTGTTCCCAATCTTCACCAAACAGAGTGGCGTTCCATTAGACATGCCAGCCGGACTGAGCAATTCAGGCTATACGACGCCCGGTCCATCCGGCGCCGGAGACGGGAATTTGGTTCGAAAAAATCTGGCGGGAAGCTCGGTTCAAACCTTCAATCCTGCCCAGACTCAAACCATCAACGGAGTCACCGGGAATTTCTTCTTCAATCCCAATAGTTTCGCGCCGAATCCCGCAAGCTGGAGTACGAACGCGGTCCCCGCTCCGGGCCAGCGGACTTATGGGACGTACGGCAGGGACTCCGTCTTCGGACCTGGCTGGTCGAACCTGGACTTGGCGCTTGAGAAGAGAACGGCGCTTTTCGGAGAAAGAGTGAATAGCGCCTTTCGTGTGGAAGCATTTAATGTTCTGAATCATGCCGAGTTCTGGATACCCGGCACCAACCCAAATTCATCCACCTATGGCCTGGTTACCCAGGTGAATCCGAACAGTCCGTCGCGGATCCTTCAGTTGGCGCTCAGGGTGAATTTTTAGGACACGGCAGCAAAGCGACTGGGTGGTCCCCGTGATTACCGTGGTCCCCGTGGTCCCCGTGATTACCGTGGTCCCTGTGATTACCGTGGTCCCTGTGATCAATGGTACGCGGGGATCCCCGTTACCCGCTCCCCGATCACCAGGGCGTGGATATGGTCGGTGCCTTCGTAGGTCTTGACGGTTTCGAGATTGCACATGTGACGCATCACGGGGTATTCGTCCATGATTCCGTTGGCGCCCAGCAAATCGCGGCTCAGGCGTGCGCATTCGAGCGCCATAGCCACGTTGTTCCGCTTCAGCATCGAGATGTGCGCCGGCTTCGAGCTTGCCTCGATCTTTGAGCCGGCCGGCGTGCACCGCCAGTAATTGCGCCTTGGTAATTTCGGTGATCATCCAGGCCAGTTTTTCCTGCACCAGCTGATGGCTGGCGATCGGCCGGTCGTCGAACTGCTTGCGCACGATCGGTATACTGCGCGCGCGGTTTCATAGCAATCCATGGCCGCGCCGATCACTCCCCAGCCGATGCCGTAACGCGCCTGCGACAGACACGCGAGCGCCGCCTTCAGACCTTTCGCGCCTGGCAGCATGGCGGCATCCGGCACGCGGCAGTCCGTCAACGCGAGGCTGGATGTGACCGAAGCCCGCATCGACCATTTGCCGTGAATATCGGACGTGGTAAAACCAGGCGTGCCGCGTCTCCACCAGAAATCCCTGAACTCCCATCCTCTGTACGCGCCCACACTACGGCGATATCGGCGACGCCGATCCATTGGTGATCCAGGTCTTCTCTCCGTTCAGGACCCAGCTCCGCGCCGTCGCGCACTTAGCGCGGGTTCGCATTCCGGACGGGATTGGAGCCGAAATCCGGTTCCGTGAGGCCGAAGCATCCCACTGCTTCGCCAGCCTGCAGTTGCGGCAGCCACCGATCTTTTTGCTCGTCGGAACCGTAGGTGAGGATCGGGTACATCACCAGCGCGCCCTTGTACCGAAACGAAGCTGCGAATCCCGGAATCGCCGCGTTCCAGCTCCTGCATGACCAGCCCGTACTCCACATTATTCATGCCCGCGCAGCCGTAACCTTCCAGGTTCGCTCCGAAGAATCCGAGCTGCGCCATTTCCGGAATCAACTCCCTCGGAAATCGCCCTTCGCGGAAACAATCCCGCACCACCGGAATGATGCGATCGTCGACAAACTGGCGTGCCGTTTGCCGGACCAACTGTTCTTGCTCAGAAAAAAGCGAGTCTATCTGAAAGTAATCGACACCGGAGAAACGAGGCATTGGTTAGGGGACATTCCATACAAAGGATCACGTAACAGCATAAGAGGAATCGTGAGGACCGGAAGGCGATGGATTGATAGTTTTGAAGCATTGTTCGAGGACGTCAAGCCCTTCATCGAGTTCAGCATCCGAAATTACCAACGGAGCGAGAAAACGGATCACGTTTCCATAAGTGCCCGCCGAAATCAAGATCACGCCGCGCTGGCAAGCCATCTTGACAAGTTCCGCCGCTTCCTTGGTGGCCGGCTCCCGAGTTTGACTGTCGCGCACCAGTTCAACGCCCACCATTGCTCCAAGACGTCGTATTTGTCCCACCAGAGGCGAAATCGTCGCCCACTTGCGCAGGCGGTCTTCGATTCGAGCTCCGATAGCTTCCGCCCGGGCTAAAAGACCCTCGGATTCTATAAGGCCCAATACCGCGTGAGCAGCGGCCAAGGCCACCGGATTTCCGCCAAAAGTTCCCCCCAGCGCTCCCAGCCCAGGTGAATCCATCACCTCAGCGCGGCCTACGACCGCAGAGAGCGGAAAGCCATCGGCCAGTGACTTTGCGGCGAGCAGAATATCGGGAACAAAATCATAGTGCTCGGATGCAAACATGCGGCCAGTACGCCCCATTCCGGTCTGGATTTCGTCGGCGATCGTGAGGATGCCATGGCGCTTACATAGATCCGCTAATTTTGCGAGAAATTCTTTCGGAGGAACGACAAACCCGCCTTCGCCCAATACCGGCTCGACGATCACCGCGGCAACGGACTGAGGCTCGACGTAGCGCAAAAAATGTTCCTCAATTTTATCGACGCACGCGGTGTCACAACTCGGGTATTGCAGGTTGTAGGAGCATCGGTAGCAATAGGCGTACGGAACGCGAATGATACTGGCGTCAAAGGGACCCATCCCGGATTTGTAAGGTTGGATCTTGCTGGTTAATGCCAGCGCGGTAAGGGTGCGCCCATGGAAGGCATCCTCAAAACAAAGTATGGCCGGGCGCCCTGTGGCATGGCGCGCGATCTTGACCGCATTTTCAACGGCCTCCGCACCACTATTGGCAAAGAGGACTTTCTTGGGAAATTTGCCCGGGGTCAACTGCGCCAGCCTTTCGGCTAGCGAGACGTAGTTCTCGTAGGGAGCGACTGCAAAACAGGTGTGAATCAGAAGATCGACTTGCTTGCGAACCGCGCTGACAACGGAGGGGTGAGAATGTCCCACATTCAGCGTGCCTATCCCGCCTGCGAAATCAATGAAACGGTTTCCATCGACGTCGTCGACAAGACAGCCTCGCGCGGAAGCAACCACGACTTGCGTGGCGTGATACACGCCGCGCGGGACAGACGCTTCGCGACGGCTCATGATTGCTTGCGCCTCGGGTCCGGGTATTTCTGTGATTTTTCGAATTGCTGACATGTTTTGCCAAACTAAGCTGATCGTCCGGTATGTCTCGGCATTTTTCACGCCTTCGGGGATTCGGCGCAAAATCCAGCATATCAGCGAACCCCAAATATAGGTTCTTCCGGACCTGCTGTCAATTGGCAGTATTCCACCTCACACCGCTTGGGAGCGCGACCTCTAACATCCTTGTTGGCAGTCGCTTGGGGTGGATTTCGTGGTCTTGCTTGGCTTGGAACATTGCACATGCTTCGTAAGGTTCTTGGTTTCAAGACCCAGTTTTGGTGTTCACGAAGTGCGAACGGACGGCGTTTTCGGTGCGACGGTCATTTATATTTGTTCCAGTGGGTCGTGATCTCTTGGACCACGGTGTTGCCGACGCGCCAGGCGGATTCGAGCGCAGGCAAGTAGCCGACGTATTGACGCCCTGTGTTGCGGGCCAAATTTTCCGCGGCGGTCATGCCAGGCGGGGGTTGATCGAAATCGCTGGCAGTACGCAGGACCAGGACGCGATTCCAATCTACGCGGCCACCCTTTGCCAGCATCTGCAGTGAGGAGAGAGTGCCGGTGTCCTCCATGCCGGTGGTGACGTAGTTGCCTTTGGATTCGGTGTGATACTTCACCCATTGGTTGGCCCATTCGCTCATCCTGACGCCGCTGAAAAAGGTACTGGACGAGATCGTATCTCCTTTCAGGACGAAGGGAGGGCGGCGGGCGTTGGAGGAAGCATAGGCGGCACGATCCCGCTGCATCTCGAGGGTATCGCCGAGCTCCACGTGCTCGGTCAGATGGAAGGCCCAATCGACGAGCGTGGCATTCAGATGATAAGTCTCACCGCGGTCTTCAGTGCGAGGTAGTTCATAGGGCTTGGACTTGCCGAGAGGTACGAAGCCGGTGGACCAATCGGCGGGTATCTCGCGGCCGTCGATTTCGTAGCCGAGGTCGCCATCGACCACCCATTCGGCCCACGCGGCCGAACCCAGGGATGCATCGGCGGGATCGACTCCAGCAATGCCCGCGACGATCCAGTAGGCCTTCCGCAAATCGAAGCGCGGGTCGAGGCCGAGGGCCATGATACTGCCGGCGGCTTTGGCTGTCCCCATCCCAGTAAGCACGGCGAGGACTCCCGTGCCATTCATGCGCAGATCGTGGTAAGCCTGGGGAAACGGAAGGATTGTGTCGAGATGATTGCGTTCCACCCAATACTGCAGCTCTCCAGGGCGATCACCGGTATCGGCGCCGGCCTCGAACATCGTGACGATGACGACTTTGATTGGGATCGGACGAGCCTTTGCCGAGATGGTTGGCGCCACGGTAAGGACGCAGAGCATGCCGAAGAACAGGGATGCCGGCGCTCGGTTACTTCGCATGAGCTATGTTAGCGAGGTGCGGAGTGCGGTGCCAAGTGTTGGCCGGCTATCGGACGCCGAGCTGGTCGAACAGAAACGCCAAAACGTCGGCCTGTTGTGCCACCATCTCACTCAACGCGGTGCCAATGCCGTGGCCGGAATTGCCGCTGGTTCGCAATAGGACCGGATGCTGAGTACCGCTGGCCTGCAATCGGGCGGTCATCTTGCGCGAATTCAAGGGGTCCACTCGCGGATCGTTGTCGCCGGTCAAGAACAAGATGGGGGGATAATTCGTTCCATCCTTGACGTGATGATAGGGCGAGTAGGCGTACAGCGCTTTGAATTGGTCGGCCTCCTTCACCGTTCCGAACTCGGTTACATTAAACGCGCCGTTCGGCTGTAGTTCTACGCGGAGCATGTCGTAGATGCCTACATGCGAAACCACGGCGCCGAACAATTCCGGATGCTGAGTGAATTCGGCGCCCATGAGCAACCCGCCATTGCTTCCACCTTCGATGCCCAGTTTCGCGGGCGTGGTGTACTTGTGATCGATCAGATATTGGGCGCAGGCCGCAAAATCATCGAAGACGTTTTGCTTCTTGGTCAGCATGCCGGCGCGGTGCCAGGCTTCTCCGTATTCGCCGCCTCCGCGAAGATTGGCTTCTGCGAAAACGAACCCATGGTCCAGCAGCAAGCGCAGTCTGCGCGAATAGGCGGGGGACACGCTGATGCTGTAGCCGCCATACCCGGTGAGAAGCACTGGATTCTTTCCATCCAGCCGGGTGCCTTTGCGGCGGACGATATTCAGTGGAATTCTGGTCCCGTCCCTGGAGTGCGCGAATACGCGCACCACTTCGGCGTCGCTGAAATTGGCTGCCGGCTGATCGAACAGGGCCGTACGCGTTACCTTCGCGGCCGAGGCATCGTATCGATACCAGGCCGCCGGTTCGAGATAAGTCTCGCTTCTGAATAAGAGCTCGCCGTTCGCGCCGCGCGCCATCTGTTCCACGGCGGAAAGCGGAGCGATGGGCACTTCCGCTTGTGGCTTACCCGACGCGTCAATAATCCGGATCTGGGATGGGCCGCCCAGAACATCCTGCACATACAGCGCATCGCCCAGCGGAAGGAATCGTTCGATCACGGCCCGGGATTCGGGTACCACCGTCTGTGCGTCGGCAACGCTCGGGTGCTCGAGCGAAACTCGCAGAATTTTTCCCTTCGGGGCGTTCAAGTGTGAGAGGAGATATAAGTAGCCATTCGTGCCGAAGCCGGCGCCGGAGACTTCGTCGGAAAGTCTGGCAATCTGATGCCACTGACCTTCTGGACCAATCAGATAATGCGCAAACTCGCCGCCATCGCCATAGCCCATGCTCGCGAGGGTATAGCGGCCATCCTCGGTGGACTGGAGTTGAATTTCGGCGATGCGCGGAAAATCCTTGCCGAGTGAATAGGCATCCTGCTTGGTATCGGCGCCGAGTCGGTGAAAATAAACCTGCTGAAAGAAATGGAGGTCGGCGTCGGGGCGCTCGCCCGCGCGCGGATAGCGGGTGTAGTAGAATCCCGATCCATCCGCATTCCACGCCACGCTCCCGCCGGCCGTGCCGCCGTTGACGCCCGGCACAGGCGCGCCCGTCTCCTGGCCGCTCGACACGTCGTAAACGTGCACATCGCCACTCTCGCTGCCGCCTTTTGAAAGCGACACTGCGACATACTTTCCATCGTTGGACGGAACGTAGAAATCAATCTCGGTTCCGCCGGTTGCGTCCAATCGGTTTGGATCCAGGACTACATGCTCGGATGCAAGGTCGTCGGCCGACTTGAGAGTGACCAGCAGCGGCTGTTGTTGAGGGGGCTGGGTCTTGAGAGCGAAGAGCACTCCGCCGTGCGCAATCAGGTCTGAATACCTGGCCGATGGCTCCGAGTAAAGGCGTTTCAATTGCTCGAAGAGCGTCGCGCGAATGGGAAGCGAATCCAGATACTTCCTGGCGTACTTGTTTTGCGCATCGCTCCAGGCGCGCACCGCCGGGTCCGAGTAGTTTTCGAGCCAGCGATAGTCGTCGGTGACGGCCACGCCATTATAAACGTCAGTAACCGGTTTCTTTGGCGCCGGGGGCGGCTGTGCAACGGTTGTAAACTGTGCGGCTACCAAAAGTCCGATGCAGCCGATCCAAAGGCGCGGGAGGTTCATCTGCACTATTGTATCCGCACTCACCGTGGATCCTCGCACGGGCAAACCGCGAACACTTGCGGCCGACACACCCTTGGCGTCATACTAATTCAGGAGGTACGCCATGTCAGCGACCACACCTCAGTGGAACCAGCTGTTTCAGTACGAAGACGGGCACTTCGAGCAGACTGATGAACGGGGAATTCCCGTTCTCACTTCGATACCGTCGCGCAAGCGCCCGAAGGCAGCAACCGACCACGGTCATGAAGAGAATTACGAAGTAGCCGTGGCGGGTACGCGGCGTATTGGACGGTAGCGCTAGTTCAGTTTCGGGCCCTTTAACCTGAGAACGTTCAACTCATTCGGATTTTCGAGAGGCTTCTCACCCGCCGGCAGTCCATTGGCTTGCAGCAGATAGGTGACGATATCGATCACGTCCTTGGGCGCCACGCTGCCCGGGTCAGACGGTGGCATCGTGCTAATGATTCTGCTGTACAAACTGCGCACGGTTTCTTGATCCCACTCGGCCCAAAATCTGCGGCCCTTCAATGGCGGGGCATGTTCGCTGCCTGTAAGTTCCGCTCCATGGCAGGCCGCGCACTTGGCCCCGTATTCGCTTTGGCCTCGCAAAGCTTGCGCGGTGGAGTAAATTCCAGGTTGTGTGGGAGAGGCCGGTAGACCGAAAGCAACCCAACCAGCGCCATAGCCCTTCCCGCCCACCGGTACGACGATCAACTGCCTGCCATTTTCCAGGTAGGTCATCGGACCGCCGGTGGCGCCAACCGGAAGATCGAGTTCGGCGATCACCTTCCCGGTGAGTTTATCGTAGGCGCGGAATTTGGCCGGTCCTCCGATTCCCGCGCCGCCCATCACGGCACTGCTGCTGTCGCCCACAAACAGCAAGGTCTTCGTCAGCAGAGCGACAGGCCGGCCAGTGTTGCCCAGGGGAGGAAGATGGAGATCTTTGAGCAGCGGATGATTTCGCGGTCCATCGCCATTCGGCGCCATCCACGCAATGGTTCCCTGGTTCATGTCGTAGGCTGTAATCCGGCCATAAGGCGGCTTGATAATAGGAAGGCCGTGAACGGTTACTTCGTCGTCATCCGACGGGCGTTCCTGCTTGGGCTGGCCTGGAACGCGCGGCTTCTCGGGCGGCGGTCCTTCGCCATAAAGCATTGGGTTATTCGGATCTGGATTGCGCCGCATCCCAAAGATAGCCGGCAAGCTCATAGAGACGGCGTAGTACATGCCGGTCTGGGGATCGAAGGCGCCCGTGTTCCAGTTCGAGGCTCCCCAGTCGCTCGGAAGCGCCAGCACGCCCTTCTTTCCGCCTTCGGAATCATCGATGATAGTCGGTGGCGTAAACAAAGGACCCATCACGAAATGACTCGCGATCTCCTGCGCATCCTTGTGCAATTCGGGCGTGAAGTCGATCAAGTCGCTCTCGCTGAAACCCTGGCGATCAATCGGTGGCGGCTTGGTGGGGAACGGCTGAGTGGGCCAAGTTTCCTCGCCCGGCACGTTCGATTGGGGCACCGGGCGTTCTTCGATGGGCCAGACCGGCTTGCCCGTCACGCGGTCAAACACATACAAAAATCCGGTTTTGTTGGATGCTATGACCGCCTTGATCCGCTTTCCATCCACGGTGATGTCACCGAGAACTGGCGGGGTAGCGGCGTCATACTCCCAAAGATCGTGGTGAATCAATTGGTAATACCAGACCAATTTTCCAGTTTTCGCATCCAAACACACCAGTGAATCGGAATAAAGATTCTTGCCCGGCCGATGTCCTCCGTAATAAGAAGCAGTCGGAGCGGTGAGCGGAATGTACACATACCCTAGCTGTTCGTCGGCGGTGAGCGATGCCCAGGCATCCATGTTTCCGACATACTCGGCCGAACCTTTGCCCCAGGTGTCGTAGCCGGGCTCTCCCTTTCTGGGAAGAACGTGAAAGGTCCATAGCAGCGCGCCGGAGTGTACATCGTAACCCCGGATATCTTCGGGCCGGGCTTTCGGATCGAATCCTTCATCGCCATATCCGCCGGCCACCTTTCCTCCGCCGTTACCGCCAACCACGACCACGTCATTCACCACGAATGCACCGGCCCATCCGAAGTACGGTGCGTCATCGGGCGTTTCGCGCTTCAGCGAGATTCGTCCGTTCTCTCCGAAGTCGTGCTCCGGCAGCCCGGTTTTGGCATCGATTGCGTACAGGTATTGGCCGCGTATCGCAAGGATGCGCTCGTCGGAACCCTTGCGCCAATAGGCGACCCCGCGCGTGCTCTGGCCGGCTGCCTCCCGAAGAGTCGGCTCAACCGGTTGTTGCACCCACTTGGTCTCTCCCGTCGCCCCATCAAAGGCTTCCACCAGGCCCAGTCCGTCCGGAGCGTACAAGACGCCATCGATCATGATGGGCGTTCCGCGAAAGTAATTGGACGGGACTGCGTCGGGGAATTTGTTCTTGATCGAAGGATCGACGGCGGGCCGGCTCCACACCACCGTTAATTCCTTAACGTTCTCCTGGTTGATTTGATCCAGGGGCGAATAGCGATCCCAGGTCTTATCGCCGCCATAGGTGAACCACTCGCCCTTCGGAGGAATGGTTTGCGCGGTGGCGATCAGGATGAGAGTTACGGCCGCGCCAGCCAGCCGGCAGGTAGATACTATCATCGTCCCCCCGAATTAAAATGTGAGCCGCAACGCGATCTGGCCGACCCTTCCAGTCCCCGTCACAGTCGATGTGATTTGGCCGAATAACGGATCGGTGATGTTGTTCATCGGAAGCAAATTCCCATTTGTACCGGTCGGGCTGGCGAATTCAGGATGATTCAGGGTGTTAAAGGACTCGACGCGAAGCTCGGTATTCAGTTTTTCGTGAAAGAACGCGGTTCTCTTGACGATCGCCAGGTCAAGATTAACCAGCCCGATGCCTGGAATGCTGTTGCGCGGCATTCCATAAGTCCTTTCCGCGGCTGTCGGGATGTAGTTGGGGTCGAGCCATTGGGCAGGCACGGTGAAATTGTTGGGATTGAAATAATAGAGGCCGGATGTGCCATTAATGGCCCGCGAGGAGCCGACCGAATAACGCTGGACAGTGGGACTTGTCATCTGGGCCAATGCCAGGACTGTATCGCCCGCGCCGGATGGACCCGCGATATTGTTCACAGGAGTGTTCCCGGGTATACCCGCTGGGATGTCAAAGGGCTCTCCGGTGTAGTCGCTGAAGATCGGATACAGCGTCCAGCCGCCGGTAAGCGCCTTGGGTCCTGTCGACCACAGCTTGGCAAACGGCAGCTCCCAACCTCCGCTGATCGTAAGCCGCTGGCGTTGGTCGAATTGTGCATTTCCTTTGAGGGCGTCGTGATCGTAGAACGGCACGCCACCGCTGGGATTGTTGACATTTCCGGTACTGTTGTCGATGTTGTGCGACCAAGTGTAGGCTACCGTGAAGAACGTGGTCCCAACGCCGCGCCAATCGCCGAAGCGCTTGTTGAGGCTGGCCAGCAGGCCGTTATAGCTCGCGCTCCCGTCGTTGGTCATGTAATTGATCAGCGCGGCGAATCCATTGTCCGTCTCACCGAGAGAGGGGCTGTTGTAGTAGGGGTAACGCGCCGCGTTCAGTATGCGGACGTTGGTACCCAGAATCATCGGGTTTCCGTCCTCCAGCGTAAGCAACCTATGGCTATCGCTGCCGACATAGCTAACTTCCAACTCGAGATCCTTCGCCAGTTGCTGCTGTACGCTGAGATTGTATTGATAGATGTACGGTGTTTTCAGGTGCGGGCTGGCGATCCACTGGCTCGAGCCAAATGGAAGGGCGCCGAGTTCATTAAAGAGGTTGGGATCGTTGGAGGATAGGGTCTGACGACTCGGGAACGGATCTACCAAGCCATTAGACGCATATGGATTTTGCAGAAACTGCGGCGCGGAACTGACGGGCCCTGACAGCCCGTTGTACCCATTCATTCCGAAATCCACGCCGGCGTAGTAGGGCGCCACACCGTTGTTTTCATCCATATCCCAACCGTTCAGGACGCTATAGAACATGCCGAATCCACCGCGAATGCTGGTTTTCGCATTGCCAAACGGATCCCAGGCGAAGCCGAGCCGCGGCGAGAAGTTGGTTTTGTCAGGAAAATAGAGGCCAGAGGGAGCTCCGGGATCGCCGGGAAATACAGCACCCACGGGAGCTCCGGTAAACCGCTGCGATTGTTCGCCAGGAATGAGGCTGAACGACCGGCCCAGAGTGTCCCTTTGCGGCGTGCTGTACTCGTAGCGCACGCCTAACGTCAGCAGCAAGCGCGGCGTCACCTTCCATTCGTCCTGGAAGAATGCCGCGAACTGCTTCTGTCGCATGTTGTTGTAGGCGGATGGATATTGAAAGTATTCATCCGGAAGTCCGAACTCAAAATCGGCAAGGGCATTTCCGGATCCGATGTATGTGTACGGACCATAGAAATCAAATTGTCCGTTGATGTAGTACTCATAATGAGAATTTTCCTGTGCAGCCGCAAATGAAACGCCACCGCGGAACGTATGCTTGCCTTTGATCCAAGTCAGCGTGTCGGCGTAGGAATAGGTATTGTCTTCCTTCGTACCCTCATTGCCGTTAAATCCCAAGGTGGGACCGTTGGCGAGACTAATGACCGAAGGACCGTTCGGCGCGTCGGAGTTGATGTCGACGCCCAGCGTGTTCGGATGAGGCTGCGTTGCTGCCGGCGTGTTCAACACCTGCCCAAAACGATTAACGGACGCGCGAGCCTCATTGAGAAGACTCGGCGTGATCGTCTTGGTGTAAGAGATCGAGATCAGGCCCGACGTCAGGACGTTGGCTGACGGAAAGCCTACGTTGGCTCCGGAGGTGAAGGCGCCGCCGAGCGACGCGTTATACGGATTCTGGTTGTGACCGAGCAGCACCGAAATGTGATCCGTGGTGGACGGCAGTATATCGAACTTTCCGGTGAATTCGTCGGCGTTGTTGGGAACGTTGAGCTGCGGAAGAAAAACGCCCGAGGGCGAGGTTGGGATAACACCCGCTTTCACATAATTCAGGAAGATAGGACTAAGAGTCGCGGGATTGATGATGGCTTGAGCCGCCAGCGCCGCATTGCCCTGATAATACGGATTAGCCTGCAGAAATGCGGCCACCACGGGATCCGGGCCACCGTTAACGGCATGCGAGAAGTCTCCACCGATTTCGGCCGGCGTGTAAGTGGGCGTCAGCGATCCGATACTGGTTGAAATTTGACGCTGACCTTGATAGCCGAAGAAGAAGAAGAATTTATCTTTCCCATGAACCAATTTCGGAATCACGACCGGACCTCCCAGCGTAACCCCGAACTGATTTCGCTTCAGCACCGGGACGGGAGAGCCAGTGAGGTTAGCGAAAAAATCGTTGGCATTTAAATCCTCGTTGCGAAGATAGTCGAACATGCTGCCGTGAAGCTGGTTGGTGCCCGACTTGGTCACCACGCTGATGATGCCACCGCCGGTGCGGCCATATTCGGCAGTGTAGTTATTCATTAGAACCCGAAACTCCGCGACTGTATCCGGATTCGGATCGAAGGAGACTCCGCTGCTGGTGACCGAGTTGTTGTTGGCTCCGTCCAAAAGGTAACTGATCCCATCCTCTCGACCTCCGGCGATACTGAAGCCGGTACCAGCCGTTTGGCCATTTCCGGTGGGAGTGCCGCTGATGCCGGGCAGCGTAGCCGCCAACGTCAGGGTGTCGCGGCCGTTGAGTGGCAATTCCTGTACGGCTTGCCCGATCACGGTTCCGCCGACGGTGGGAACGACGGTCTCGACCTGAGTCGCCGTAGATTCCACAGCCACGGTCTGAGCCAGCTGGCCCAGCGTTAGGGTCAAGTTGATACGGAGCGACTGGTTGATCTGCAGCTCACTGGGCTGCGTAACCGCCGTTCCGAAACCTTGCTGCTGCACCGTCACGCTGTAGTTACCGATGGGCAATTGAAGAACCTGGTAACTGCCGTCCGGGCGGGTGGTGGTGTCCGAGTGAACCCCCGTCCCGGTGTTGGTCACAGTAACCGTGGCACCGGGGACGAGGGCGCCGCCGGGATCGGTGACGGTCCCTACGATGCGACCGGTAGCGGCTTGTGGCGAAGCCAGCGGAGCGGTCAAAAGCGTCAATATAAGTGCGGTAACGGCTGAGATGCACACGCTCGTTAGCCGATTCAAAGCTTGCGATGACATGGTTTACCCCTCTTTCGACTGACGGCTGCCCGGCCTATCGGAATCCTGGACTGGGGAAACGCGAATGCAACATAGTATGAATACCATAGGCTGGTGTCAAGGATTAGTTGGCCGCCCGCTACTATTGCGTGCCGACCGGCTCCTCGGTTCGCCGAGGCCGTAGCGGCCAGCGAAGCATCCCCCGGCAGTGCTATTCTCAACCTCATACCAAGCTTGCGATCGTTGAACCAGGTCTGTCCAACATCCACGTAGCATTTTCGCCGGCCACCACCACCGCCAATATGGCAACGCCTTCCGCCAGCCCGGCATCCACGACAAATTCGCTGGTGCGGGCGCTCGGAGTAGCCGACCTCGTCTGGCTGTATCTTGTCGCCGTGGTGAATCTGAACGTCGTTCCCGTGATCGCGGTGGCTGGCGTTCAGGTGATGTGGCTACTGGCAGCCGCCGTCGTCCTCTTTTTCGTGCCGCAGGGAATCGGCGTCATCGAACTGGCGGAACATATGCCCGGCGAAGGCGGTCTTTACCTCTGGACCAAGGAAGGCTACGGCGATTTCCACGGCTTCCTCTGTGGCTGGTGCTATTGGATGACCAACATGTTTTTCGTGCCGTCGTTGCTGTTTTATGTGACCGGCGTGACCACATACATTGTCGGCGGCAGCATGGCCGCGAAACTCAACGATAACCGCTTCTTCTTTTTCTTTCTCACGGTCGCGCTGCTGTGGATCGCTGTCTTCGCCAATGTTCGCGGCCTGGGCGTAGGCAAGTGGGTGAATAATATTGGAGGCATCGGCACGCTGGTGATCGGCGGCGCCCTGATGATCATGAGCGCGCTGGTGATCGCGCAGCACCGCGGTCTTCTGCACTGGAAAGAACTGGCACCGTCGAGTCTTGGAGCAATGCCACTAGCTTCATTTGGTGTGCTGTGCCTGGCGATGGTCGGAATGGAGCTGGGACCCGTTATGGGCGACGAGGTGCGGCACCCGCGGCGCACCATTCCCAGGAGCATCGTCTGGGGCGGCGCGCTCTGTGTTGTGATGTACGCCGGTTGTACGCTGTCGCTGTTGACCGCCGTGCCGCATTCGGAAATGGCGGTGGTGCAAGGCCTGCTGCAAGCCATCGATCAGATGAGCGCCTCGTTCGGCTTGGGCTGGATACTGCTTCCGCTGGCGGTGCTGATGGCCGCTTCCATCGCGGGATCGACTTCGGCCTGGGTGAGCGGCTCTGCGCGCATTCTGTTTGTCTGCGGGCTGGACCGCTATTTGCCCAAGGCGCTGGGGAAAATCCATCCCCGCTACCACTCTCCGCATGTCGCGTTGATCATGTTCGGGATCCTGGCGTCTTCGATTATCGCCATGAGTTTCATTGGCGCGTCTGTACAGGAGGCGTATTTGACTTTATTGGATCTGGCGGTCGCGCTCCAGATGATTTCATACATTTATCTCTTTCTCGCGCTTCTCAAGCGAGCGTTCTCCAAATCCTCTGCGCCGCGATACTTCCGCCGGCCGGTTTTGCAACTGGCCTCGATTTCGGGCGTGAGCATGGCTACTCTGGGATTCGCGATGGCATTCGTACCGTCGCGCCAAATCTCGTCGATTGGATCATTCGAATTGAAAATGGTCTTGACACTGGGAGCCATATTGGCATTGGCGAGCGGGCTGTTCTTCTATTATTCGCGGCTGCGGCCCGAGCCTGCGGCGGCGCCGGAAGTTTCCGTGGTGTAGAGTTATTTTCCTGGGAGGTTTCGTGCGTTGGTATCGCCGAAAACTGGCTGATGGTCTGGTGATCGCCCAGGCGCGCCCTGAGCACGCGACGCAACTGGAAGAGCTGCAACTTATCTGCTTCCCCACGCTGGCCGATGACCAGCGTTTCAAGCGGGCGCATTTTCTGAAGCACATGGAGTTATTCGACGAGGGGCAATTTGTCGCCTTGGATGGAGACAGCGTAGTTGGCGCGACGGCTACAATTCGGCTGAACTTCGACCTTGATCACGTGGACCACACCTTCGCCGACATCATCCAGGGTGGGTGGCTGACATCGCACCAACCAGACGGCGTATGGCTCTACGGCGCGGATGTTAGCGTGCGCCGGGAATATCGCGGCCGGGGCCTGGCGACGGCGCTCTATGCCGCCCGGCAGGAGGTCGTCTGGAGGCTGAAGCTCAAAGGGCAGGTCACCGCTGGAATGATTTCAGGCTATGGCGCGCTGAAAGAAACGATGCCGGCCGAGCAATACTACGAAGACGTGCTGGCCGGGCGCATCCGAGACCCGACCCTTTCCATGCAGATGAATGTGGGGTTCGAGCCGCGCGGATTGCTGGCCAATTATTTGAACGATCCGGTTTGCGATAACTACAGCGTCCTACTGGTTCTGGACGCGGAAAAGAGCGTGCGCGGCGCGCGCAGGGAGCATGCCATGTCTTATATCCGAATGAATACTGGAATTCCCGGACCGAAAGCGAAACAGTTGCTGGCAAGGCGCGCTGCTGCCATGCCTTCTGGCTTGGGGCGCGCTACTGATGTTGTAGTGGAACGCGCGGAAGGCGCTCTGGTTTTTGACGCGGACGGAAACACGCTCATCGATCTGGCGGGCGGCATCGGAATGCTGGCCGTGGGACACTCACCCGCGCCCGTGGTGCAGGCCGTCCAAAAGCAGGCGGAGAAGTTCATTCACCCCTGTGCACTGGTTACCACGTATGAGCCTTACGTTGCGCTGGCGGAGCTGCTGAACGAAATCACGCCGGGCGCTTTTGCGAAAAAAACTCTGCTGGCGAACAGTGGGGCCGAGGGCGTGGAAAACTCGGTGAAGCTGGCGCGAAAATACACTGGACGATCCACCGTGATTTGTTTCGAGGGCGGTTATCACGGCCGGACGCTGCTCACTCTCAGCCTCACCAGCAAGTACGGGCTCTTCAAGAGCGGGTTTGGCCCGTTTGCGCCCGAGATCGTGCGGCTTCCAATCCCAAACATCTATCGCACTCCGCCCGGAATGACGGAGGACGAGTATATCGACTTCGGCATCCAGCAACTGGAGCAGGCGATGGTCACGCAAGTGGACCCCTCCGCCGTGGCCGCTATCCTCATCGAACCGGTACAGGGCGAGGCCGGCTTTCTGCCAGTGCCCCCGCGCTTTCTCGAGCGCATTCGCGATCTTTGTGATCAGCACGGCATCGTGATGATCGCCGACGAGGTGCAGTGCGGATGCGGTAGAACGGGCCGGCTCTTTGCCATCGAGCACTATGACATTGTTCCAGACATTATTGTTTCCGCGAAGTCCCTGGGCGCCGGGATGCCGATCGGCGCTATCACGGGCCGGGCGGAAATCATGGACTCCGCGCATCTGGGCGGCATCGGCAGCACGTACGGCGGGAGTCCGATTGCGTGCGTGGCCGCGCTCGAAGCGCTGAAGATGATTCGCAAGCCCGAGTTTCTCGCGTACGCCAACCACTTGGGTGACGTGATGCGGGAGGTGCTGCTCGACTGGAAACGCAAATGGCCCATTGTTGGGGATGTGCGTGGACTAGGTCCGATGATGCTCATCGAGCTGGTGGCGGATCGTGAAACGAAGATCCCGCTGCGTCCCGATGAGACGCTGGCGATCATTCGCCAGGCCGTCTCCAATGGCGTGGTGCTGATCCGGGCTGGCGTCTATAGCAACTGCATTCGCTTCCTTCCACCGCTCAACATGCCGGAGGACATGCTGCGTGAGGCGTTGAGCGCGGTCGGCGCCGCCATCGAGTCGGCAACAGAGACGCAGCAAGCCGCTGGCTCGCGCTCGCTCTAACGAGAAATTGCGACATCGACGTCGGCGTGCAGCGGCACTGCTTGAAGAGCCGATTGACACGGCGGGCCGTCGGTGACGTACAGCGTGCGGGTGTTCAGATCGATAGCGGCGGCGGCCACGGAAATCATTCGCCTCGGCTCGGGCAGCGTCATGTCCGGATGTCGGCAGATGGACGCCGGCGCGCTGAAATGATCGGAAAGCAAGGTTTGAATCGTATCCATCCCAATCTCCCCGCCGCTTCGCCGCAACAAGCGCTCCAGCCGGTTGGCGCGAAATAACGAACTCGGCGCGATGCGCTCGAACTGGGAAGCGATGCGATTCTCCCGCACCAGATGATTGGCATGGGTGAGCAAACCGTCCTGCGGATAAATATAGGAGCAGTAATCCGGCGTGGCCTCGATGTCGATAATTTGGCCGTCAGCATGGCCGATCAGGAAGTTCGAGGAACAGCAACGGTCCGTTTGCACCACTGGCAGCAGGGCCTTATCGAAGGTCCAGGCGTCCAGGATCTCGCGGCATCGCACATGGAAAGGCTTACGAAATCCGTTGGCTCCATCCCGGTTCGTGACCAGGCCGTTGACGCACAGCCCGATGCCGGCGGCGTTCACGCCGATCTTGCAACCGACGATGCCGGCCTCGGTGAAACCGACGAAATCCGGCTTGTTCGTCCCTGGCTCGGACGATCGCTTGACGCGCATAACAAAGACGTGGCCTTGAAGTTTTTGGAGCCAGTCCCAATTCTGGCCGATTATGCGTATGGCCGCTGGCCGTCATTTCCGGCAGCAGGCCGAATGACGTGCACCCTTCCTGTTCCATCGTGGCGGGGGTGTTCGCGGACTGCGCTTCCGAACCGAACACGCAGTATGCCAATTCGTAGCGCGACGTTGAGCATCGCGATCTCGGTCAACGAGAGATCCGCTCCCGCGGCCACGCCGGACATCTCTTCGGCGTACTCAGGATTGTCGCGTGCAATGAAGGCCGCCCAGGCGTCGCTTTGCTCTAATACGACGGGCAGCTTCGCGCCGCCGGCTTCGAAACGCTCGATGTAAGTTGCGAAGTTATCCCGAATCTCAGCGCGCATGGTGCGCCCATGGACGCGCCCGCGCTCCAGCGGATCCGAACCGAGATCAAGGACCGTCAACTCTGGCATAGAATTCGAGGACCTGTAGGTCTCACGCGATACCAAGCAATCGTTGACCGCGCGATACGCTTCGTCGATCGCGGCATCTGTGTAAGCATAGGCCGCGGCATCCGCGTTTGCGATCGCTATTCTTCCGAAAGGCTGGCGCGCCACAACGCAGGGCTGCTCACCGCCCTCCAGCCAGAACGGGTCCCACAAAGAATTATATTCGTAGGCGTAGCCGTGCGGCCAGCGATTTACTGTGATGGCGGCGATATCGCGTGCGGGATCGAATCCGCCGTTGGAAAGGCACGGCCCATTTCATCGCGGATGTTGCGCTCGAATGTTTCGAACGTCGTGCCGTATAACTCAATGGCGGCCCGCAAATGCTGGTCGCGCGCGGGAAGCCCCGGATGGCAGGGCGTCTTCATCAGATGCACGATAATCGGTTCCTCGGGCGTTCGCGAACACTTGTAATCGCCGATGCTGACCGGCACGTCCAGTTGAACGGCCTCCAAATAGCTGCCGGGCGCGTACACCGAGTTGACGCCCGCCTTCTGAAACGCGCTCCAATTTTTCAGCACCACGTTGGTGTAGACGATCGGCACTTTCGCGGCCGACGCCAGCGCGGTTCGTTGCCGCTCGGAAATCTCGTCTGTGAGGTACGGGATCATGGAATGCCAGCAAGCCAAGATGCAGCGTCCGGCGCGAGCCGATTGCAACTTGCCGTCCTTCACGTAGGCCACTTCCACTTCCTTCGCGCTATCCACGTCGCCCAAGTGCCGCACGCGCGCCACGGTGCTGTTTAAGCGAATGCGAGTGCTGGAAGCCGCTTCGTCCAGCCGCGCATAATCGGCGCGTGCCGTTACGACGTCGTTCGACCGAATTTCCGGGAATCGCGGCAGGCAGCAGCTTCCGCACCAGCAAGCGCGCAATGGACGCGTTGCCATCGGGGAAATGAAACCAGTATTTCTCGGCCTCTTCGTTCTGAATCGAATCATGGCTGATGCCCGGGCCAGGCTCCGTGCCCAGATCCAACCCATGGAAGCCAGGCAAGCCGAATCCCCATGCGTCTTGTGCCGACACCGCTTCGATGCCCACGCCGAAATACGCGTGCGGCCGGGTTTGAAAATATTTCGCTACTGAAGCGTCGGCGCCCACGGTGTCGGTAATGTACTTCGCGTAGGTCATCCGCGCCAGCTAGCTTTCTTTTCTGCCGGCGACAAGCCCGGCATGTAATCCTTCGAGCCTTCGTAGATCCGTTGGATATCTTGCTTCGCCGCCGGCGGACAATGGCGCCTGATCGTGGAAGGCCTTCCAGTGTGTTTCATGCGTGCCCGGATCGCCAAAATCGGCGTCCTTCTCTGGCTTCGGATCGGGCAGCAGCAGGTCGGCGCCAAATGTCTCCTTGTCGAAAAAGACGCCCGGACCCATGCCGAGCGACGTGTATAGCTTGCGTGTCCCTCACTCGTGCGTCGGCCGTTGACGTCGATGCCGAAGATCGTCGATCACGCTTTTCGCGATGGGACTATAAGGGCTGGGGCTCTCGATCGCGTAGGTGCCTCCGTAGCCCAGCAGTTTGCGGCCGTTGACGTCGAACTCGTTGCGCTTAGCATGGCCGCCGAAATCGTCCAAAACATCCAGGATCAGAATGCGCGCGTCGCTGCCCGCCGCCTTTCGATAGAAGTACGCGGCGCTCAAACCGCTGATGCCTCCGCCGACAATTACGAGATCGTAGCGCTCGCCGGTGTCCGATGGTTTGTCCGCATGGTTATTCCAAAAAGCATGATCGCGGAGGGCGTGAGCGGTGATAACGAGCCGGGATGCAAGCCCCGCATTCCGGTGAGCGTAGGCGGATAGTAGCTGGGTGATGGTCTGACCGGCCGCGGATTTTACTCCTAACAGAGGCGCGCCAATTGCGACCGCCACACCATTGAGAAAGTCCCGCCGCTTGATGGGGCGGTCCATTCCAAGTTCGCGGTCTCGGGAGTTCATAGAGGGCATGGGGCTGCGAACGAAGGCGCCTGGGCGATCCGAATCGTGGACCCCGCGAAGCCGCTCAGCAGCAGGCCCGCGTAAGGTTCCATCCACTCATACTAGCATCCGATTTAATCACATCGTTGCAGGCCAGTCAGTGAAGATCCGCTGCAACCAAGCGCGCTCGCACAAATTCATTGGAGATCCGGAGTTTGCAATAAGGGATTATGCCAGGCGCGTAGCCGAACATGGGTTCGGGAACTGATCCGCCAACCGCCTGCGGTTTTGACGTAGACGTCCTCATATCCCCCATCCCGTTGGAGCGAGCCCGGCCCGGTCATTCCGAGCATCAACAAGTAGACGCGTCCGGTGGCGCCGCCGGGCGCCGGAGTGATCACATGATTAACCATCAGATGGCTCCAGCCGTTCCACGCTACCGGGCCGTCGCCAGGAGTCGCCGTGGGTCCCTTGGTGGGCCGCTTGCAACCGAGCGAGCCGCCACCGACCACTTCCGCCAGTTGCTCGCGGCCCTTCGCAAGAACGACGCCGCCCTTCGTAAAGCCGTTCGGAGTTATCTTATCGATGAAGACGCCGTCGGGTGTGTACAAGTCGGCGTAGTCATAGCCGTTATTGGAGCAAGTATCGATGGCTTGTCCATAACGATTAACTAATTGCCCAATCTCGGCGTAGTCGAGAGCGGTCAGACTATTTGTTTTGGCCGCCTCAGCGAGCTTTTGCTGCGACAGCAGCATGGTCACCGAGATAGCCAGGCAACAGCTCAGAGCAGCGACGACGGCTTTCCATTTGAACATAGGTCTCCTTAGGCGGCACACGGGATGCGCTCGCAGCGCACATTTTATCTCAGTTTCCAATTTCATTACCTGCGGTACTGATTCGGACCATGGTTCACGCTATGATGGCATCCGACAAAGAGTTGAAGAATCCACCTCTGGCGGAAGCGAGTGGCAACGGATACGGAACGCAGGAGGAAGCGATCGGTATGAAAGAAAAAGCGCGGGCAACCCTCAAGACGAACAAAACGGTTTTGTCGCCACGGCAACTGGCGGACCTGTTGAGGTTCTTGAAAGCCCGTTTTGAGAAAAACATGAACCGCCATGAGGGCATGGCCTGGGTCACAGTACAAGCGAGGCTCGTCGCTCATGCTGAAAGACTGTGGTCGCTACATGAAATGGAAAGAACCGGCGGGGAACCGGACGTGGTCGGCCATGACCAAAAGACCGGCGAGTACATTTTTTACGATTGCTCGGCGCAGAGCCCGGAAGGCCGCAGAAATGTTTGCTACGACCGCGAAGCGCTGGACGCACGGAAACACCATAAACCCAAAGCCAGCGCTGTCGAACTGGCAGCCGCCATGGGCGTTGAGCTGTTGACGGAAGAGCAATATCGCACGCTGCAGACATTCGGGGCCTTCGACACGAAAACGTCGAGCTGGGTGCAAACACAGTCCGCCATTAGAAAGCTGGGGGGCGCCCTTTTTTGCGATCGCCGCTTCGACTCGGTTTTCGTCTATCACAATGGCGCGGAGTCTTACTATGCCGCCCGGGCATTTCGAGGCTCGCTCAGGGTCTGAATTCTAGCGAAACAGCGAATCTTGCGTGCCCCCTTTGCGGAAGACGGCAGTGACATTACTTGTTTTCCTTAGCTTTCTTCTCAGCCATTCGTGCGGATGACAAGATGCCCTTCATGCCCTCATTCCCTTCGTGGCAGGCGTACTCATATAAAGGTCCCGGCGCTTTCACAAAGACAACTTCACCGGTCCACTGCCTGGTAAACGCCGTCGAATCGTCGACGGTGAATCGATAAATGATAGTGTCGGCATCGGTGCGAGTCAGGCGTTCGATCAAGTGAAGGTTCTCATCCGAACCACGAAACGGATTGTCATTGAAGTTGGTGGTATCGATCACCAGCGTGTCGCCCTCCCAGTGGCCTCGCGAATCGCCAACCCACTCGCGAACATTGGACGCCAGGTGCGGGCTGTTGTCGATCGGAACGCGTCGAATCTGATGCGGCATCTCTACATCGATCCCGACGAAAGCCGGAGTCTGCACGATTTCGTAATTGTTGTTGTAGGCGCTCGAAATCATCGGCGCGGCATTGTTGAAGGATAGGCACCGCTCCATGAGTGGACGATCCTCGGGGCCATCTGCGGGCCCCACGATACCGCCGTTTTCCACTTCGCACCCTGGCCGTTCGCAACGTTTCTTGCGCGCGGCCGCAATCGCGGCCAACTGTTTTTGACGTTCGGGAGTTAACGCCGGAACTTTACCATCCGGAGGATCGATCACAATCGAGGTTCGGTGGGTCTTGAAAAGCTTCGTGCCGGGGTCCCAGAAGGCGGCGTTGTAAGCGAGGGCGACATCCGCATCGGTCCCTTTGATCTTCTCGCGGTCATCGGCATTAAACAATTTATGGGTCTTCTCATATTGAGCTGCCTCTGCTGGCGTAAGAAATTCCTTGCCCGCCAGTTCGGAAGGCCGTTCGAAGGGCGTGGTACTCGCGTTCGTCCAGATGCCCGAAAGGTCGGGATGGCCATCGGCTGTGCGCGGAACATTCTTGCTGACAACAGGCGCGGCGAGCTGTGCGAAGGCCGACATCGCTGTGCCTAGGGCCAGAACGCTGACGATTCTTAAAGTCATTTTGAATCTTCCTCCTTATGCCGCAGATGCCCGTACACCACATCCTCGGCGTAAGGGATGCATTGGTATTCGAGAAGATGCGCATTCTGTTCGACGTGCCGATAGAGAGGCATGCGAATTTTCCAGGGCCGTGAGAACACGATCGGGTCCTCAATGGTGGCTTCGTAGTCAATAATATCCCTGTTTCGGGCCGTATAACGCTCTACAACGTGCAGGGCGTCACTGTGATAGTTGCCGGCGCGATCCAGCCAGGTTTGATCGTTGAAGCTCGTCACGTCAATAACCAGTGTATCTCCCTCCCAATGTCCCACCGACCAGCCCATCCAGCTATCGATGGGACTCGCTGGCACGTTACCCATGCGTACAGTGCGGACCGCTCCGGCGTAGGCATAGGTGAGCAGGATTGTATTGGAGCCCTGCACGATTTGGAATGGATAGGGTAGGTAGGTCGCACGCGGCACTCCCGGCATAAAGCACTTGATCTCGGGGTCGTCGAGCCAGCGGCGCTTGTTGTTTTGCTTCCGCTGCACTTCGGCCGCCGGAAGGTAGGGGATAACGCCTCCTTCCACGACGCCTTCACCCGGCGGGATAGCGCCGATCGCGCCCAGCGAACTGACAGCGCCGGGCGCCGACCCATGCGCCTCGAGGTCCCAGTTCGCCGTATTCATCACCTGCCAAATTCCATTGAGATCGGGCTTTCCGTCGGTAGTCCGTGGCATCCTTTCGGTTTGAGCCGATCCCGGCGCCGCAGCCCAAAGCAGTAGAACGGTCACGATCGTTTTCCCAGGTCTTAACAATCCTTAGTTCCCCCAAAGCAGAGCCGTTCGGTAACAACCCTTTATCGTAATGCGTTTCAAGTTACCGGCGCCCGGTTCGCTTTACATTATCGCGCGGCTAATTCCCACTCACAGTTCGGCATGTAGTTTGGCTCCCCACCCACCATCCCCTCACGCGGTCGCCAGCTAATGGGATCTCCTCCCCCAGTCCCAGGGTGGACCAGATATCTGGTACGGATTCTTGCCTTCGAGCTAAGGTCCCAGAATGTCAGGGCGATGTCACAGAATGATACGATGGGTTGAAACAGATTGGGTTCGATTCCCGTATCCCGCTCCCAGCGCTTGCGAGGCGGCGCCCTGGCGCGAAAACGGTCAATGAACGCTGGCGTAGCTCAGTTGGTAGAGCATCTGATTTGTAATCAGAGGGTCGGGGGTTCAAGCCCCTCCGCCAGCTCCAAAAATTCTTTGGTTACTCTGGATTCGCTTTTCCGGACTCTCCGCCAGTAAGCAATTCTCTAATCATTGGCCCGAGCTTCATAAACTCGGCGTAAACCGAAGGCTTGCGAAAATATCCATTGAAGCCCAGCTTCTTTACCGCCTCGCGATCGCTTGCGGAGTCCGAAGAGGTTACGACTAATACCAGCGCGTTTTTACAAACAGCGCTGTCGCGGATGTGGCGCAATACCTCGATGCCGTCCTTTTTGGGGAGATTCAAGTCGAGCAGTATGAGGTCCGGACAAGGCGCACCCTGACCTCGGTCCGCTCGGTCGATAAACTCCGTCGCCTGGTGCCCGTCATTAACAACCGCGACGGCCGCGTCGACTTTAGCGGCTGCGATAGCTTCCCGGATCAAAAACAAATCGGCCTTACTGTCCTCCACGACGAGAATCTGGGCTCGATTCCGCGAAATCGATTCAGGCCGGGAGGGTGAAGTTGAAGGTTGATCCTTTTCCGAGTTCGGAGTCGACCCAGATGCGTCCATGATATTGCTCGACGATTCGCTGGCAGATCGCCAGCCCGATGCCGGTGCCGGAATATTCGTCCCCCGTGTGGAGTCTCTTAAACAAACCAAAGATCCGCTCCTTGTACTCTGCCTCGATCCCGAGGCCGTTATCGCTGACAGAGAATAGCCAGCTTTCGCCTTCCCGCCTTGCACTGACCTTTATTACCGGCGCAATTTCTGGCCGGCGATATTTGATCGCGTTACTCACCAAATTTTGGAACAGCTGCTGAAGCTGCGTCCCATGGACGCTTAGAGAGGGTAGGTGTTCGGAAATCACTTGCGCACCGCTCGCCCTTATCGCTCCAACGAGGTTTGCGAGCGCGTCGTTCAGCGCGGCGTTTGCATCCTCGGAGGTTACGGGCCGATCGAACTGGCCGGCTTGAGTATAAGCCAGAAGGTCCCGCACTAGCATTTCCATCCGCGTCGCTCCAGAACTCACGAAGTCCAGGAAATCGCGGGCCTCGCCTTCCAATTTGTCCCCAAAGCGTTCGGCGAGCAGTTCGCTGTAAATCTTAACGCTGCGCAACGGTTCCTGCAGGTCGTGGCTTGCCGAATATGCGAACTGTTCGAGGTCTTGATTGGCACGCAATAGCTCCGCTTCGGCGCGCTTACGCGCGGTCACGTCCGTAAAAATCACGCCTATGCGGCGTTTTGTCTGGTCTTCAAGCCGAAACGAATATAGATCCAACACACGCCCTTGCGTAAGAAGTCCGCGTTCTCCCCGAACCGGCTCTCCGGTTCGAAGGATCTCGTCAAAAACATCGATCCAGGATTGGGCTTCCCTGGAAAGCAGCCCCCGGATAGTGTCGTGTCCGACGTTCACCGTCACGCCGCTTTGCGCCTTCAGTGCCGGATTTGCAGCTATATACCGGTAGTCGCCAGGTTTGCCGTCGACGGCAGGAATGGCTTCTATGATGCAAAAACCCTCGTCGATGGAATTGAACAGCGTACGGTAGCGAGACTCGCTCTCCACTAGAGCCGATTGCGCCGACACCCTATCTGTTACGTCGTATCCTTGGACGAAAATGCCTGTGACTTTGCCTGCCGCGTCGGTTATTGGCTGGTATACGAAATCGATCAAGATCGTTTCCAGAGGACCGCCAGGCGTGCGCCGCAACGTGAGAGGAGTTTCAAGTCCGCTGAATGGCTCACCAGTCCGATAGCATTGGTCCAGGAGTTCCAAATATCCCTGAGCTTCGGCCTCCGGGAGAGCTTCACTGACAGGCTTGCCCAGAGAGTCGCGGTCTCCAAACAGACGCGAGTAGGAATCGTTCACGAACTCGAACACATGTTCTGGTCCACTCAGTACGCAGATGAACCCGGGAGCTTGCTGCAACAGTGCCCGCGTGCGCCGCTCGCTGTCACGCAGCGCTAGCAGTGCCTCCTGTCTCACACGTGTGAGCTCCAGAAGAGAACTCACGCGGGCGATCAATTCACGCGCGGAAAACGGTTTGACCAGGTAGTCATCCGCGCCCGCATCCAGACCTTCCACCCGGCTTTCCTCACCGGCTCGCGCAGAAAGCATAATAACCGGGATATTGCGCAATTCCGTGTCCGATCGGATGGCTCGTAACAATCCGAAGCCATCCAGATTTGGCATCATCACGTCGGTAAGGATCAGGTCCGGACGTTTCGCGCGAATGGCTTCCAGCGCCTCGTGTCCATCGGCGACCGTTTGAACCTCGCAACTCCGCCCCAGTAGGCGGCGGACATAGCCGCGCATATCGGCGTTGTCATCGGCCAGGAGGATGCGGGTGCCTTCACGCAACGCCTGAATGTCGCCAAAGGAATGGGCTTGCTCGGGCGTTACGTCAAATGTTGTGGGCTCGTCCGAAATCCAGTGCAGCGCTTCTTCGACGTAGGCATCGGCGCGAATAGACGTCGACCCGAGGTTCTTGGCCGCCTCGACACGTTCCTTCGGAAGATGTTCCCTTCCGAAGGGCATGCGAATTGTCAACGTGGTTCCCAGACCGACTTCACTTTCGGCGTGGATCTCTCCGCCGTGAAGCTTGACGAGTTCCTGCACCAACGCAAGTCCAATACCACTTCCTTCATAGGAGCGGCTATTCTGCCCCGCGATGCGGTGGAAACGCTCAAAGAGGCGCGGCAATTCCGCCTTCGGTATGCCCACGCCGGTGTCTTGCACCGATAGTTCCATCTGGCCCTTGGCTTCGCGCAGTCGAACGACGATTGCTCCTTCGAAAGTAAATTTGAAGGCGTTGGAGAGAAGATTCAGAACGATCTTTTCCCACATGCCTGGGTCTACATAGACCGGCTCACCGATGGTAGGGCAGTCGACGACAAGCTTTAGGCCGGCGCGATCGCAAGCCGAACGGAAATTGCTCGCAAGTTCAGTGGTCAGAGCCGCGACATCCGTCGGTTGATAGGTTGCCTGCGCGCGGCCTGCTTCGATACGCGAAAAATCGAGCAGCGAATTGACCAGCTTGAGAAGCCTGAGCGAGTTCCGGTGCGCCACCTCGAGCTGCTCGCGTTCATTTTCAGGCAGCCTCGGGCCCGCCAGCGCGGCCTCCAGGTTGCCGATCATCAGTGTTAAGGGAGTTCGGAACTCGTGGCTGACATTGGAAAAGAATGCGGTCTTGGCATGGTCGAGTTGTTCCAGCATGTCGGCGCGTTTCTTCTCTTCTTCCGCGACGCGGGTGTTTTGAATGACGGTGCCCACCTGCGTGGCTACCAGCTCAAAAAAAGTCTGGTAATCCGGATCGGCCAGGCGGGTCGGGTTGACGCCCGCGATCAGCACGCCGAGAGGCTTGTCGTCACCGCGCGAGATCACGGGCAATATAATCGCCTCGGAGACTCTCTGATCAGCGGGTCCGCGCGGAAAGGCGTCGAATCGTGCGACGGAAACGCGCCTTGCGGTCCGCTCAAAAAATACTTCCGCGAGTGGCCACACCGTACTCCGGGAATTACCGCCTTTTAGATCGACCACGGGTGGCGAAAGAAGTTCGCCGCCGTTTTCGATGCCGACGGTCTGTTTCAGAACGGCCTGGGTGCCCTCGGCATTCGCTACATATAGGAGAGCGAAAGGCACGTCCGCCGGATTGTTTTTCAACTCCCGGGCGATGATCGCGCAAGCCGCGTCTGTGCTTTTACCCACATAGGGCCCGCCAGCCAATTCCGACAACGTGTGCAACCGCCGCGCGCCAAGAACTTTGGGCGTGACGTCGTTGGATGGGCAGAAGAGCCCGCCCACATCGCCAGATTCGTCACGAATGGGGCTGTAGGAAAACGAATAGTAAGTCTCCTCCAGGTAGTCGCCTCTATGCATGAAGAGGCGCACGTCGTCGACGAAGCTCGCCTCGCCTTGTCGGAAAACTTTGTCCGCAAGCGGACCGCACACATCCCATATTTCGGCCCAGACTTCGGCTGCCGGCCGGCCCAGCGACTTGGGGTGCTTGGCCAGTCCCAACACATGCAGATAGGCGTCGTTATACAGGAACGACATTTCCGGGCCCCAGCCGATCCACATCGGATGCTGGGAGTTGAGGATCAGGCTTACCGCCGTCTTGAGGCTGCGCGGCCAGTCGTCCGGCTTTCCGAGCCGATGGTCCGACCAATCGAATTCTCTAATAAGACGGCCCATCTCGCCGCCGCCCGATAGAAAATCGAAACGCTCCGTGGACTGCTCTCCAGCAGGGATGCGGGCACTCGTCATCGTTCAACCCCGCGTTCTGCGGGCAAACCTGCAGAGGTGTTGTCCGTGGACAGGAGGTCGCGCACGATGATGCCGAGCTGCATATATTCGGCCAGAGTGGATGGCTTTCGGAAATAATGCATCGCGGCGTGCTTGGTGGCCTGCGCATGGTCGCGCGGGGCGTCGGAAGCTGTCATGACCACGACCGGCGTCTCGGCGTAACGCTCGCTGGAGCGCAGACATTTCAGGATCTCCTCACCGTCGCGCCTCGGCAGATGCATGTCGAGGAGCAGAAGATCGATCGGACCTGCTTTTGGATTCGCGTCGAATTCTTCTATGAAGGTGACGGCCTTTTCTCCGTCGTCGAGCACGCGCAAATCATAAGTGAGGCCGGAGCTCTTCAGGGCCATGCGCACTAGCAAGACATCCGCCAAATTGTCTTCAGCCAGAACGATATGCTTTGCCTGGTTGGGCGAGGTCACCATTGTGTTCTCGATCGGAAGCCTCTCCGTTTTTCGAAGGTAGCATTTTTGTGGGCGCCGATTATAGGCCCAGCACCTTGATCTCGCCGATGAAGAGCCACTCGTAGAAATTCACGGTGACTCGCACTTGGGAGGCGATGACCTGGGTCGGGTTCGTTGCATCGACCCATCCCACCGCGTACAGCAGCGGAGTGTCAATGCCCACGTTTTGATTGGCTGGGCTGCCAAATGAGGACCAAGACGCGCCGCCATCGCGTGAGTACTCCACTTCCACGCTTTGCGGGAAGTAAATGCCTGACTTAGTCGACCCCGCGAAAAGCGTACGGACGCCCGTAAATCTTCTCGGTCCGCCCAGGTCGACGATAACCGTAACGGCTCCCGTAGGATCGCCCGCGAACCCCACCCAATCCGCGGCAAGCGACTGGCGGAATCCACCGCCCGTGCCGTTTGTGAGCTTCGACGGGACGGTGTCGGGATACCTCAATGAAGGGGAGATGCTGTAGGAGACAGTGGTTCCGGCGATGGACGTCGCGCCCGATCCGTCGGCACTAAATTGCGCGAAAAGCTCGTCGGCTTCCACTGGAGTGTAGGTCGCTTCCGGAGACATGTCCCAACCGTACATAAATTCGATCATTTGGGACGCGTACGGCGCTTCAGCCGCAATTTGCTGGGTAATGCGCGAGACCGGCGCCGGCTGCCAACCGTTCGCGCTTTTCGTACGGGTAACAGCGCCGCTGGCATTGCCGTTAACTGTGGCCTCGAACGTTTCTGTGGTGGTCCAAAGTTGAACGGCTCCAGAGGCGATAGAAGTTCCAAGCGCGGCTCGCATCCCGGAATAATAATCCCCGAGTTCAGATACCGCCGGAGCTCCGGCTCGCGCCCCCGCCCCATCTTGCGGGGCAACAATGTCGACGTTCGATCCCGCTACAAGCAATGCAAGATATGTTCCGGCTTCAACTGATGAGAGGCCCGGCATAAGTGTCGATCCGGCCTTCTTGAAAACCGGAGCTTCGATGACCCGAGCGCCAGCACTGAGCGCTTTCATCTGCCTCACATAAGTCTTAAGCTCGCGAATGCCGTAATAGCCCCGCCGGTAGAATTTCACCCAATTGAGCCATAACTCGTGGCTGAAATACCAATTGCCGCTGCCGGAATTGAGACTGGGATGCGACCCGTACCGCGCCAGGATCTCGCGCGCGATGATGGGATCGTATTTGTGCAGGGCTTTGAACTCATCGCCGTTAGACCAGACTCCATAGGTCTGGAGCGATCCGATATAGACCTGCATCCCGAACTGATCGGCGGCGGTCAGCAGCATTCCCAGTTCGTCTGGCTGCGCGGGCGATGCGGGAAAAATGCCACTCGGATAGATTAATGTTCGGGGATTCACCGTGAATCCGGTGCTGTCCCGCGAACTCGGCATGAGAGTCCCGTCACCGGGAAGAATGAGTATCTTGTGGCCGAGCGCTGCCTCGGCGGCAAGTTCGTGCTGCCACATCTGAACCGTCGTTAAGTTGCGATCGAACTTGACGAAGGACCCTGTGAGGGAAGGCTCTTTTGCCTGCGCCTCTGCATAGGGCACGCATGCGGACAGCGCCGCGAGCGCCACGAACCCGATTGCTAGGTTGCAACGTACGATGGCACCTTATCTTATCGGACAAATTGAAAGAAATCGGACACATCGAAAGAATTGTGATCAGCTTTCGCGAACCTTGCCTAGCGGCGAATCTCCATCCCGACGCGGCTCAGCACCCCGGGAAGAATCCGCACTGCGTTGCGATCATACTCGGGAATGTCATTGGGTTGAGTGGGGAGTTCCTCCCATTCCACTAGATACGGCGAAATCCTTCTATCGATATCCTTCGGCCCAGGGACCCAACCAGCCAGAAACCGCTCCGCCATCCAGCGCCGGTGCTCCATCTTGGCCAACACTTCGACTTCCGCCGTCGTGAATTTGGAAACCAGCTCGCCCGGATCGCCGCTGCCTACGCGCGCCGTATGGCAACCCAGAGCACGCAGCTTCACGGGAATATGATCGGCGGCTTGACGGTTCGATTCGCGCAATTGCTCGGACAGCAACTCCCAGGGTGCGGCGCTGGGGTTCGCTGGATAATCTTTCTCCGCTTCCCCAAGCTTTGAAACATAATCTTCATGCAGCGCTCGCGCCATCACGTCCAGTTCGTTGTCGGCCCAGTTTTCGGCGCGGCAAGCGGCCGCGATGGTGCCGAATGGCGTCATGGGACACGGCGTGACGCCGCCGCGGTAATGTCCTTGAATCAGCTCGCCCATCCCGGTGTCTTCATCCAACCGAAAACGGATGGGTGCGGAACTATGCAAACGATCCGCTAACGAGAGAGCCACCGTGAGTGCGCGAGTGGGCTGTTCCAGGGGCACGACAACCGTCGAGATGCTCTGCAAGGGGTTGTCGCACAACTCTGCGATGCGGCTTTGCGTTTCCGGCTCCTCCGGATCGAGATTCAAGAACGTCGCGTCCGCAACCTTGTCAAACTGAGGATAGCGTGAGCGGAAGATCCTCTCTGCGCGAAGGGCTTCGGGGTCAATGACCATCACCCGCAGACGTTTGAGATTCGCAAAGTGCGCAGACAGCGCGGCACGAACGAGAATGGCCTCCCCCAAAATTCCGAACCCAACCAAAATCAGCTGCACATAACGCACATCGTCCACATGGATCGCCACATGATCCAAGGGGTGTTCGCGTAGCATAAGGCGAGCACTGTTGTCGAAAACGCTGAAAGGGTTGGTGTGAACATGCAGATCGGAATCGGTCAGCAGCCGCCGCTTATGCAGTTCCGCGCGGAGCTGCGGGTCAGCCACATGCACATAAACATGCGCGGCCCCAGTGGCCCGCAACCCGACCGAAATATTTACCGTATCGTCACTCGAGGCGGCAAACAAAAATCTCGCGGAAGCAGCTCCCGCGCGGTGGAGAAATCGCGGGTCCGCCGGATCGCCCACGATCACGCTAGCCCCGGATTCCAGGACGCCATTGACGGATGCCTCATCGTGCCCGCGGTCAATGACCACCACTTTATGTTTGCCGGCGATCATCTGATTGGCGATTTCACGGCCTACCGGGCCGAGGCCGCAAATGACGGCGTGGCGACCGGTCCTGGCAGTGAAAAACAGTTTTATCTCGCGCCCCAGGAGTTCAAGCACCAACGCGAGTCCGGTGGATGCAATTGCCGCGACCGCAAAAAGCCGAGCAAAATAGAACAGCATGCGCACCCACCCGGAAATGCGACCTTCAGCTCGTCCTGCGGCATATGCAGCAGCAAAAGTGCGTACTCGAATAAAAGATGTCGAAGAAGCTCCGCTGGCGTCTTGCTCAGAATGACAAAAGCTACGATGCCGCATATCAGGCTAAGCGCAGTCGACCCGATGGAAACCCACCAGATGCGGCGGTCGCGCGGGTTGGATGGGGGTGGTCCAGCGCCGTGGGACATGGCAGATTTCTGTTATTTCGATTCCGTCACACAGTTATAGATCATCAAGCCACCTGGCCGCAAGCGGCGTAGCGCGCCTCATCCCTGCAAAACTCGCCAAGTAGCTTTTGTAAACTGCCCAGGCTTCGTCGAATATGAAAAGATTAACCACGTCGTTGGCGCTGGTTTTGCTGGTGCTAGTGCCTGGAATATTTGGTCAGAGCCCAGGATGTGCCCGCGAAAAGCGGGACGCACGTTGAGACCGATTGGATTCCAAGGCTTCCAAACGGAAGGCCGGACCTGAACGGGATCTGGGATCATCCGTATGTGCCCGACGTAGCGAAGTCAACCAAGAACGGCGTCATGTCACAAGAAGGACCGGGATCGCTTCCGTATTTGCCAGCCGCCCTGGACGAATTCAAGAAGTACGATCCGAGCGTTGATGGCGACTATACTGGCAGCTGCCTCCCCTTCGGCTATTTCCGTTCGTTCAATGCGCCCTATCCCGATCCAGATCCTGCAGACCCAGGACTATGTCGGGTTTTTATTTGAGCAGAACACCTGGTTCCATACCGTCACCATGGGCAGGAAGCATCCGGATGCAGATCATCTCAACCCGACCTGGTTCGGAGATTCCGTTGGCTCGTGGGATGGCGACACCCTGGTGATCGATACCATCGGCTTTAACGGGAAAACGCGGCTGGATACAGTTGGACACCAGCATTCAGACGCGATGCACATCGTCCAGAGGATTCAGCGCCTGGATGCCAAGAGGCTTCAAATGGACTTCCTTGTCGAGGATCCCAAAGTGTACTCGGAGCCATGGAAAAATAAGCGGATTTTCGCGCTCATGAAACCCGGGCAGGAGCTCATGGAATACTCGTGCGAAGAGAACAATCGCGACTTTACCCAGGGCCACATCAAACTTCCAGCTAAGTAGCAGAGCTGTAGTTCTATCGAGCTCTGGTTTGCAGCTTGTGATAGCCGTGCTGTGCACGAGCCTCGCGCAGGCTAAGTCCGCTTTGCACAGCGCGGCGGATCCGCTCCTCCACTGCGTCGATCTCCTCGGCCGCGGCCAGAATCGCGTTCTCGTGCGCACGCGGAAGCGCCACCAGGCCGTCGGCATCGCCGCGTAGAAGATCGCCGGCCTCCACCCGCACATCGCCGATGTTCACGGCGCCGCCTATCGCCTCCACTTGCACGCGATCCTTGCCGGTGCGCATGGAATAGCTGCGGCTGAAGATCGGATAGCTCAGTTCGAGCGCCAGCGCCACGTCCCGGCAGGCGCCGTCGATCACCGTTCCCGCTACCCCTCGCGTGTGCGCCACCATGGTCAAAATATCGCCCCAGACCGTGGCGTTTTCGCGCCCTCCATTGTCCAACACCACTACGCCTCCGGGCGCTACGTCGTCGATGTAATCGCCCACCGTGCCGGGCGGCATGCCGGCGGGTCCGTACAGGATGGTGAACGCGCGGCCGGTCAAACGGAAGCTCGGATTCAGCGGCTTAATTCCCAGACACTGCCCGCCGATTCCCAATCGGTCCATTGCGTCGCTCAACGCGGTGGTGTCGAGCTTGGACGCCCGGAGAATGTTGTCGTCGTTGTTCATGTCGTTACTCATGTAGTCGACTTCTTCAGCATGTGCTCGTAGTTCGCGCCCATCACCTGGCCGATCGGCTGGCCTTCACGCAGCGCTTGCGCGATGGCTTCTTCGCGGGCGACGATGGCCTCCGCCGCCTCCAGCACGCGCTCGATCTCAGCTTGCGCGACGAACACCGCAGCGCTACCATCCGCCACCGCGTAGTCGCCGGGCGAGACCGTCACGCCGCCGACGTCGATCGGCTCTCCGGTAGCCACTTCGACGATGCGGCCGCGAGCCGTGCGCGCCGTGTGATCTCTCGCGAACACCGGAAAATCCAGCTTGCGGCTATCGTCGATGTCGCGCACCGGGCCGTCCACGATCACGCCCGCCACACTCCGCATCTGCGCGCCAATGGAAAGATTCCCGCCCCACGAGGCGGCGTCCAGGCCGGTGTGTTGCTCCACCACGATGATGTCGCCGGGCGAGGCTGCTTCGATCGCGGCCGTGCAGAGATGGCGCGTATTGGTGCGTCCTTCGGCGCGTCCCAGCGTCACTGTCAAAACCCGGCCCGCGATTCTTTTCTCCGATGACAAGCGGCGAATCCCCGTGACCGCGCCCTTCAATCCCAATTTGTCCAGGGCGTCGGAGATCGCGCAGGAGTCCAGCCGGCTAAGCCGCGCCACCAATTCGTCCATATTTCTCCTCCTATCTTTCCGGCCGCCAGCGCGAGAAGCGCCGTTCCAGCAACTCGGCCAACCACGTCAGCACGATTCCCGCGAACGCCACGATCAGCACGCCTACGAACAACGTGTCGGTGGCGAAGGTTTGTCCTCCGTAGGCCACCATGAAACCGATGCCCCGGCTTCCGCCGAACATTTCGCCCACCACCACGCCGATCAATCCCAGCGCGACTCCCTGGCGTACGCCGGTCAAAATGAACGGCACCGATCCGGGCAGCGCCAGCGTGGTAAAAATCTGCCAGTCCGACGCGCAGTAGGCGCGCGCCGCGCGCAGCAAGTCCCGATCGATATTTCTCACTCCAGCCACCGTGTTGATCAGAATCGCGAAGAACGCCGTGATAAATACGATAAAGATCTTCGACCCCATGCCTACGCCGAACCAGATGATGATCATGGGCACCATGGCGATGCGCGGAGTCGCATAGAGCGCGTTCATGAACGGATCGCAAACCAGTCGGGCCCTGCGGTACCAGCCGAGGATCACGCCCAGGACCACTCCCGCCACCAGCGCCAGCGCGAATCCGACCGCGAAATTGGTTCCGCTGTACGCCAGGTCGCTGAGCAGCGTTCCATGCTGCAACCCGAAGACGAACTGTTTGGCGATGGCCGACGGTCCGCTTAAAAACAGCGGCGAAATTTTCCCCGCCGCCCATAACCACTGCCACACGCCAATGGTGAGCGCCACCGCCGTGCCACCCAGAATCAGGGCCTCGTGCCGTTCAAAGAAACTCCGTTGCGGTCTCATCGCGATTAATCCGGCGCCAGCAGCGCGCCCATATCCCTGGCCTCCTCTTCAATCAATTGCCAGATGGCGTCCTCCAGTTCCAGGAACCTCGGCTCCCGTTTCAGGTGCAGCGTGCGCGGACGTCCGAAGGGTACCTGGAACACATCCTTTACGCGGCCCGGCCGGGAGCTCATCACCGCCACTCGATCCGCCAGATAGATGGCTTCGTTGATCTGGTGCGTGATGAACAACACCGTCTTGCGCGCGTTGGCCCAGATCTTCAGCAGCTCGGCCTGCATGAACTCGCGCGTCTGTGCGTCCAAGCGCCGCGAACGGTTCGTCCATCAGCAACACCGCCGGATCCGCCGCCAGGGCCCTGGCCAGATTCACGCGCTGCTGCATGCCGCCCGAAAGCTCCGACGGATAGTGCCGTTCGAAGCCGCTCAATCCCACCAGCCTGATGAAATATTCGGTGCGCTGGGCCATGCTGGCTTTGTCGAAACGCCGCTGCAATTCCATCCCGTAGCGGACGTTGCCAGCGATGGTCCGCCAGGGCAGCAGACTGGAGTGCTGGAACACCACGGCGCGGTCGATTCCCGGTCCATCGATTTTGCGGCCGTCAATCGACACCGAGCCTTCGTCGTACGGCAGAAGTCCCGCGATGATGTTCAGCAGCGAAGTCTTGCCGCAGCCGCTGGGACCCACCACGGCCATGAACTCGCCGTCGGCCACCGACAACGAAACATCCAGCAGCGCGGGCGCCTCCGTACCCTCGCGTTCGAGCCAGTATCGTTTGGAGACGTGGCTGACTTCCAGCTTCACCATGCACCGCGCTTACCGGAAAGCCGCTTTGCGTTTGCGGTCCTGCTCGGCCTTGATTGACGCGCCAAACGTCTTCTCGAAGAACCCATCCTTCACCAACCGTTCCACGTAACTATTGTCGATCACTTTGTGGAAGTCGTAGGCCTTCATTTGCGCCGCAATCTGCGGATCGGATTGCTGGTTCAGCACCGCTTTCACCGCCGCCGCCAGGACAAACGGCACTCGCTCCAACGCCTGCGGCTTGGCGTAAATATCGTACACGCGCGCCACCTCGTCGGGTTGCGCCGCTTTGTCGTACTTCAAAAACGTCTGCACCGCGAACGCCTTGTCCTGGTAGAAACGCTGAATCCCTTCCGCTTGAGCTTCAATCAGCTTTTCGGGCAGTTGAGGATCGGCCGCGATGGCGCTCTTCTTCATCAGATAACCCGTGGAAGCGAAGATCTCGGGGTGCTCAGCGAAATTCGCCAGCGTCTTGAAACCCTGCTCCTCCAGCTTGAAATAGGCGGGTGCGGTCAGCATCGTCGCATCCGCGCGACCACTGGCCAGAGCGGCGGCGCGTCCGTTCACATCCGTGCCGACTGGAATCCATTGCACATCCCGCGCCGACAATCCGGACTTCGCAAACAGGGCGATCAGGTATCCGTAGGGAGCGTCGCCCACTTGCGAGACGGCGATGCGTTTCCCCTTGAGATCCTTGATGCCGCGTGATGTTTTTGGCGGCCATCAGCGCGAACGCGGCGCGGTTCAGCGAGCTGCCGATCAGCACCAGCGACCCGTCTTTCGAAGCTGCCTGCATAAGCTGTTCGAGCGATGAATTCACCTCCTGCGCCTCGCCGCTCACCAGCATCGCGATTCCAGCCGGCATCACGCCAAAAGTTAGGGTGACGTCGAGCCCGTACTTTTGGTAGTAGCCGCCTTCCTTGGCCAAAAACAGCGGCCAATTGGCCCCGCTCCGGTTCGGATAATTGATGGTGATCTTCTGCTGCGCGGGAGCGTCGCTTGCGAACAGCGTGGCCAACAGGAAACCAAACCAGATGCGGAGTTTCAGGCGTTTGCTTCTCGCGTTGCATCCCATGCTCGTACATCATATCGAACTAGCGAGGAACAAACGGCGGAGCCCGCGCAGCTCGGATTAGTCAAGCGCGGCGGAGGCGGCGGCGCCACAGGAGAGCGACGGCAAGTGCCAGGCCGAGGAGGCCGGCGCTAGCTGGCTCGGCAGTGTACGTTACTTTGAGCGTCCCCGTCCCGATCAACTGGCCGTCAGTGAACGCGACCGCGTCAAAGGTTCCACCTGGACTCGTCAACATGCCAAGGCTATCGGCATCATCGTAAAGTGGCAGCACGTCATCATCAAATGTGGTAATCGCCTCCTCCGTGCTGACCACAGTCGTCCCGAGTATATTTTCCAGATCATAAATCAGCGTATTTTCGTTTGCGTCGGGAAAGAGCGTCGTGAAGCTCTCGCCGATTTCGCTTGGCGTGAAATCGCCGAAAACCACCAGGTGCGTGGTTGTAACGCCTGCCGGGTCACCGGGCAAGTCTGTGGCCAAGCCTATCGCCATCGCTGAGGTAACGGGTGGAAAATTAGAATTATCGATGAGCCAAATTTGGGTCGCGGTCGAATTTCCGGCGGATAGTGAATACGGCCACGTCCACCCTGGCCCGTTGACAGCGAGGTGATCGATAAATAAAAGATCAGAGACGCCAGTGATGCCGCTGTTCAGGGTCACGTTATAACTGAGATATTCGATTTCATCACCGCGAAGCTGGCGGCAGCCTCCGCCTGCGACTAACACGAGGAGTATTCCGGATAGTGATCGATGAAGTCGGTTCACGGTAAACCTCCTGGCCCGTTCGTCAAAAATCTATCTTGAATTGAAGAGTAACCGCTACAATGTCCACGCGTCAAGCGTACTCGAACGGTATCTCGACGGGGAAGTACCAAAAGTACTAATAACTTACTGCACTTCGGCCGATAGGACACCACCAGGGCACCTAACAATCACCCAATCCCTGCTGACACGTTTACAACGAAAGCGCCACTAACACGTCGTTACCGGCGCTTGGTACTGGCGCCTGCGGACACTCCGTGAACATTCCCTACTTAAGCGAGATCACCACCCCCGGCTGTGTCTCCGCGCCCTCGACCGTGGCCACCAGCGGGAGGTCGCCGGTCCCCGAGCCTGCCGGGATCGTCAGGTTGATCTGATAGATCCCCGCCGCGCTCAAACCGGCAAACGACGGCGTAACGTGTTTGCTGCCAATCGTAAGATGCACCGGATTTGTCGTATCTGCCGTGCCGGAGAATGCCTTTCCCGCCGGAACCGCAGGATTCGTTGGCCCAAAGCCGACGCCGTAAAGTGCAACGGTGTCGCCTGGCTTAGCGGCTACCGTGGCATAACCGAGGGAAGTGCCGGTCGGGCCGAGGATATCGTAGGTTCCCCCGCCATAAGCACCCGAACCGTCTGACCTAGGAATAATGCCCGCAACGTGGTTGCCGTCAAGCAGGCAGAACGAGGGAGAATACTTCGCCAGCGTCACCGTCGAGGTCGTCGACATTGGGCCCGTGGCCACCACCACGTTTACAAGGCCTGTCGCGGTGTCGTCGGGTGCCTGCACGTTGATTTGCGTAGGACTGACAAACGAAAGATAAGCAGATTTCCCGTCGATCGTCACACTGGTGCCACCGAGGGACGTCGGGAAATCTCCGTTCCAGACAAAGGTCCCGTCCGCCAGACCGCTTCCGTAGATCGAGACCCATGAACCGGGCTGAATAATAGAAACCGCACTGGAAATCGGAACAATTCCACCCTGCCTAATCATCGGCGCTAGCACCACACCATCCGGGCCATAAGCCGTACCTGAAGCGGAAGCAAACGAGGCGCCGTTTACGGCATAGCCATTGCTGTCCGAGACGCTGAAACCAGACAGCACGACGCTAAAGTCCACAGTCCCCGAACCAGATCCACTTAGCGGTGCGTCAATCGGGGTACCCGTGTCGGCTTCAAGATAGAGACGGAAAGAAAACGGCTTAGCAAAGACGAAGGTGAACACGTTCGGGGCAGCGGTGAACTCAGAGACGCTGTTTGGATAACAAACAAACGTGCCCTGTACTTCGGGCGTGCCTAAATTGATTTGGGTACTCACACAAGCGTAATAAATCTCCGCCCCCGTAGCCCCCGTCTTCGTGCTCGATGTCGAGCCATCAACATTATAGTAAACGTAGAGGGCCCCGGGTTTTCCTGTTAATGGGGCGAAATTCACTGTCAAGATGTCCTCAAACGAAGCGGCACCGTAGGCCCATGCGTCGTCGCTGCTGACCGAAAACGAGGCCTGGGAGAAGGCGTGGACAGCGCCGTAGGCCGACTGCGCAGAGTTGTTGTACTTGAGGAACTCGCTACCGATTGTAAGTTTACCCGAATTGGACGCGGTCACCCCGCCCTCTAGGGCGCACTTTTTATTTGGACCAGAGTAATCCATGCATGCAGCGACCTGCGACTGTAGCGCAGGGCCAGTGATCTGCGCTACCCCGTGTGCCGCCGTGATTGCGATCAGAACCAGTAGGCGGTGTCTCATAAGGACATGTCAGAGAACTCTCCGCCCAATGGAAACTTGTGGCACGGCTTTAGGACAGTTTAGCGTGCTCCAGTGCGGGATCAGACTCCATTCACCGTTGCGAGGTACCTTCTGCTGCGCGAGAGCGTCGCTTGCGAACAGCGTGGCCAACAGGAAAGCAAACCAGGTACGGAGTTTCAAGCGCCTCTTTGTATGTGGGAGTGTGTGCCGAACAAACACGCGCCATTATAGCTTACGATGAATTTCGACGGAACGACCGTTTACGAAAGGACACTCTGCGAAATGCTCGACAGTTCTAAGAACCAACTGCTCACCCAAGTCGGCCCCGGCACCCCGATGGGCGATCTGTTGCGCCGATATTGGATGCCGATAGCCGCGGTGAGCCGAGTTCGAAGACAAGACCATCAAGCCGGTCCGCCTGCTGGGCGAGGATCTGACTCTCTACAAGGATCTGAGCGGCACGTTTGGGCTGGTCGACCGCCAGTGCCCGCATCGCCGCGCCGACACATCCTACGGCTTCGTGGAACAGTGCGGGCTGCGCTGCAACTACCATGGCTGGCTGTTCGACCAGGACGGCCGGTGCACCGAGCAACCTTACGAGGACGTTGCCGCGCCCGAGGCTCGCTTCAAGGACAAGGTCCGGATCAAGGCCTATCCGGTCGAGACCAGGGCCGGCCTGATTTGGGCCTACCTGGGCCCCGAGCCGGCTCCGCTGGTCCCCAACTGGGAGCCCTTCACGTGGAAGAACGGCTTCGTGCAGATCGTCTTCGCGGACGTCCCCTGCAATTGGCTTCAATGCCAGGAGAATTCGATCGATCCGCTGCACTTCGAGTGGATGCACATGAATTGGAGCGTCCGGTTGGACGATAAACCCGGGCCGTACTCGCCGCGGCATCTGAAGACTGGCGTTCGAGGAGTTCGATTACGGCTTCGTCTACCGGCGCATCCGCGAGGGCATGAGCGAGTCGGATCCGATGTGGACCGTGGGCCGCGTCTGCCTGTGGCCGAATGCGCTGTTCACCGGCGATCACTTCGAGTGGCGCGTTCCGGTGGACGACGAGCATACGTTGAGCGTCACCTGGGCATTCAGCCGGGTGCCCAAGGAGAGCGAACCCTACGTGCAGGAGCGGATCCCGGCGTGGCATGGCCCGGTGATCGATGCGGCCACCGGCAGCTGGATCTCGAGCCACGTCATGAATCAGGACTTCGTCGCATGGGTGGGGCAGGGAACCATTGCGGATCGCACCCAGGAGCATCTGGGCACCAGCGACCGCGGCATCCTGATGCTGCGCAAGCGCTTCCTGAGCGATCTCGAAGGCATCGCCAAGGGTGAGGATCCCAAAGCCGTCATCCGCGATCCCGAGGTCAATCAGTGCGTCGCCCTGCCGGTGGCGGAGCGCAAGATCCTCACCGAAGGACTGACCCGCGAAGAGCTCGCGAATCACCCGATTCACGGGCGGCAATTGACCGAGGGCTACCCTTTCCAGCAGGGGCAGCCCCAAGAGGTTCGCGAAGCATTCCTGGCGGCCATGGGCGTGGACGGCCCGGCACAGAAATAGGGTCATAGGTCCGAAGCATCTTTCTTGCGGTTCAGGAATTTCGAATCGTTGGCGGGTATCGGATGCGAAGGGGAGCCCGGCCCTCCTCGAAAATTATTGAGGGCCTCTTTGAACTTCAATGCAAATTCCGGAAATTTATTTCCCCAGCATAAAAGTATCGCCAGGGTGCAAATGACAACCAACTCGGGGAAGCCGATCTGCTGCATTAGTCACTATTCTAGCGCGGCCACTCCGTTGAAACGAGATCATCGGATGATAGACTGAAGCTCTCGCCGATGCCCTTCAAGTACCGTGCCGATCACGTCGGCAGCCTTCTGCGTCCGCCCGAGCTGTTGGAGGCACGCAAGAATCCATCAATCGCTCCTGAACAACTGCGGGAGATCGAAGATCGCCATATCCAAAGAGTCCTGCAGCGCCAGAAGGATATCGGGTTTCGGATTTTCACCGACGGCGAATTTCGCCGCCATGGGTTCATGAGCGACTTCAACGATTCGGTCGAAGGCCTCGACAACGCCGAAGCCATCGGACGCGATTGGAAAACCGCGGGCAGCGGCACGGGCGCTTTCGCGGGCAGGAAAGACCGTTTGCCCGGAGTCGTGATCGCGAAGATCCGCCAGAAGAAGCGGCTCACCGGGCATGAGGTCGCGTACCTGAAGCAGCACGCTCCCGGCGATATCAAAATGACTCTGCCCACGCCCAACCAGTTCCCGGCGATCGCGTACAAAAAGGGGCTCAGCGATCAGGCCTACGCCAGCTACTCGGAATTTCTGTGGGACATCGTGCCCATCTTCAAGGCCGAGATTCAGGCCCTGGCGAGCGAAGGCGTCCGCTACATCCAGATCGACGCGCCGCGCTACAGCTACTTCATTGATCCCAAGTGGAGGCGGTACGTCGAAGAGCAGATGGGCGTGGATCCGGAGCAGGCGCTGGATGAAGCCATCCGCGTCGACAACACCTGTATCGAAGGCGCGCGCGCGGACGCAAGCAACAACGCGCTGGTGGCCATTCACTTGTGCCGCGGCAACAATCGCAGCCAGTGGTATGCGGAGGGCGGCTACGATCCCATCGCCGAGAAGCTGTTCAACCGGCTCAACGTGGATGCGTTTCTGCTGGAATACGAGTCCGAGCGCGCGGGCACCTTCGAGCCGCTACGCTTGGTGCCGCGCGGAAAGATGGTGGTGTTGGGACTGGTAAGCACCAAGCTGCCTGACATGGAGACTGAAGATCAGTTGCTGCGCCGTATCGAGGAAGCCAGCAAGTACGTGCCCCTGGATCAGCTCGCGCTCAGCCCGCAGTGCGGATTCGCAAGCAACGAGCAGGGCAACCTGCTGACCGAAGACCAGCAGTGGCGCAAGCTGGAGTTGGTGGTGGAAACTGCGCGCAAAGTGTGGCCCGACGCCTGATCGCAGGGGCGTCTTTGCGCTTTGCTTTCCTAAGTCGATATAATCGCGCTTGCGCGAACGCGCCAAAATTCCGCTCATGAGACCCACACAAATATGATCATCGACTCCCACGGCCATGTGACCGCGCCAGACAAGCTCTACGTGTACAAGGCCGGACTCATCTCCCACCGCGGAGCGCACGGCCGCGGCAGCGCCGGAGCCACCGACGATGACATCAAACACGCCTTGAACGAGCCGGTCTTCGGCGGATCGTCGCATCTCGACCAACTGAAGGAAGTGGGCACCGACATGCAGATCGTGTCGCCGCGTCCTTACCAGATGATGCACAGCGAGCAACCCAAGCTCGTGAACTGGTTCATGGAAGAGACCAACAATATCATCGGGCGCCAGACCAAGCTGTACCCGAAGGTGTTCCGCGGCGTCTGCGGGCTGCCCCAGAGCCCCGGCGTCAGCCCCGCCAATTGCATCCCGGAGCTGGAGCGATGCGTCAAGCAACTCGGTTTCGTGGGCTGCCTCATCAATCCGGATCCCGGCGAGGCCAGCGGCATTCAGACTCCGCCGCTGGGCGATCGCTACTGGTATCCGCTGTACGAGAAGCTGGTCGAGCTGGATGTGGTGGGCCATGTCCACTCGGCCGGCTGCCGCTCGGACCGGCTGCCTTATTCGCTGCACTTCATCAACGAGGAAAGCATCGCGGTGGTGTCGTTGCTGAATTCGAACGTGTTCAAGGATTTTCCTACGCTGAAAATTCTCCTGTCGCATGGCGGCGGAGCGATCCCTCTACACTGGGCCCGGTTCGAAGCCAGTTCACTGCGCACTCCCGGCGCCACCCGCTTCTCCGAACGCATGCGCAATTTGTACTACGACACGGTGCTGTATTCGAGTGACTCGCTCGCCCTGGTGATCAAAACGGTCGGCGCGGATCGATGCCTGTTCGGCACCGAGCGCCCGGGAGTCGGAACCGTCAAGGACCCGCGCACCGGAAAATGGCTGGATGAAACCCGCTATTTGATCGAAGCCTTCGACTGGCTCAGCGCCGCCGACAAGAAGCTGATCTTCGAAGACAACGCGAAAAAAGTGTTCAAGCTCGACACGTGAACGAGTATGCGTAGGGTAGTGATTAACGCTTTACTTTGCGCCGTCGATACTCTCGGCTCTGCCCGCATTCGCTCAGCTGCGCGACATCACCATCAATTACCCGGCAAAGGCTCCCGCGAACTGGCCGCTCTTTCTGGCCAAGGAAGGCGGCTACTACCAGAAGAACGGGCTCAACGCGAAGCTGGTGTTTGCGGTACATCCCGCCGGCATTGCGATGCTGGTGAGCGGCGAAGCGCAGATGACCAACTACCCGATGGACCAGGCCATGCAGGCCGCCATGCGGGATGGATCGCTGGTGATCATGGGGAGTCCGCTGAACCGCGCCTTATTTGCGATGATGACGCGCAACGATATCAAGAACATTCGCGATCTCAAGGGCAAAAAATTCGGCGTTAGCCAGCTCGGCGACCCGCCCTACAGCTTCGCGCTGGCAATTCTCGGAAAATACGGGATCGGCGCGCGCGATGTCGATTGGATCCCTCTAGGAACGGATGGCAATGGACGAGTCGCGGCTTTGGTGAGCGGCCGCATTGATGCCACCATGGTTCCTCCGCCGGCCTATTTTAAGCTGGAGCCGCAGGGTTTCAAGGAGATCGCCAATCTCGCCGACAACGCCGACCTCTACGCTCCGCTCGCTTACGTATTCAAGAAAAGCGAGATCGCGGCCAATCCAAAGCTGCCCGAATTGATGATCAAAGCCCAAGCCGAGGCCATCAAGCGCTACTACGACGACAAGGCTCTGGCGATTAAGGCGTACGGCGTGTACGATACGCAGAGCCCGGCCGACATCGAGCGAATCTACGATCATGACCGCAAGGCCAACACCTACGAGCGCGTGCCTTACGTACTGGCGCCGGCCGTCCAGTACATCATCGATCATCAGGCGGATGCCAGAATCGCGGAGCAGATGAAGGCCTACGATTTCCACAAGGTCATCGACAACAGCGTCGTCGAACGCCTGGTGAAGGAGCATTTTTTCGAGCAACTGTTCGGTCCTGAGATCAAGGCGGAACAGGACAGCAAGGGGAAGCTGGCTTTCAGGTAGACCCGCGAAACCAAGTAAACTGGGACCCTATGGCAGAAATCGTTCTCGGTATCGGATCGTCGCACGGACCGCTGCTCTCCACCCCTCCCGAGAAATGGGATCTTCGAGCCAAGGCCGATCGCGAAAACAAGAAGCACTGGTTTCGCGGAAAGACCTACGATTATGAAACTCTGTTGCGAGAACGGGCGCCCGGATTCGCCGCCGAAGTTACGGTGGAGTCCAAGAACGCGCGGTTTGAACAGTGTCACCGGGCCATGCAAGCGCTGACTCAAAAATTCAAGGAAGCCGCTCCCGAAGCCGTCGTAATCCTGGGTAACGATCAGCGCGAGTTTTTCGATGAGGGTCTCACGCCGGCCATCACCGTATATCGTGGCGCCGAGATCAAGAACCTGCAGCATCTGCCCAAGGACAATCCGCCGGGCATCAATATCGCCGAGCCTGGAAATTCACCGGAGGAGGGCGCCACTTATCCTGGAGCAACGGCGCTTGCCGATCACATATCTGGATTCTCTCGCCGGCGAGAACTTCGATCTCGCGCAATCGGACTCGACGCCCAAAGCAGCGCCGCGCGGGGGCATTCCTCACGCTTACGGCTTTCTGTATCACTCCATTCTCGGCGACACTCCTCCGCCCAGCGTGCCGATCATTCTGAATGTTCACTTCCCGCATAATGTGCCGAAGAATCGCCGCTGCCTGGATCTGGGCGGCGCATTGCACCGCGCGATCGCGAGCTTTGACGGATTTAAACGGGTTGCGGTGATGGCGTCCGGCGGGCTCACTCACTTCGTGGTCGACGAAGAACTGGACCGCAAGATCCTCGCCGCCATGCAAGCCGGCGATGAAGGCGCCCTCGCCGACATCCCGGAAAGTTTCTTCAAGGTCGGCACGGCGGAAATCAAGAACTGGTATCCGGTGATTTCGGCCATGAACAAGGCGAAACTCCACTACCATCTGGTGGACTACGTTCCTTGCTACCGTTCGGAAGCGGGAACCGGAAACGCCATGGCGTTTGTGTACTGGGATTAGCGCGGCAATCCAACCGCTGGACGTAGTCATCACGTCCTCGCCGATTTGTCCCAAAGCATGCGGACCGGGCGTACCAAATAGTAGAGGACGTCGAGTGACGGCGGCAGATGGACGGCTGCGCGATCTGCTTCTTTGGGCTGCAAAAAATCGAACGACATCAGCCACCGAACGCGATCGCGAAACTCCAGCAACTGGAAGGTGTAGGGCAAGCGGCTCCCGGGCAGGCTGCCGGGCGCATCGAATACGGCTTCCTGAAAATACCGCGCCAGCCTACTTGCCGTAGCATCCCTCTCGAAGCGCGCGAGCACAGCTGGAGGAACTGAGGCGCCTGTCACTCCATGCGCCAGCAGCACGCCCAGGGCCAGTGTTCGCCGCTGCCCTAACCGCTTGGCTTCCCGGTTGACCTTATTCCAGTCCAGGCCCGGGCACGCGGCCAGCAGTTGCGCAACGTCACAGATCCAGATTAGTCGTGACCACGCGTGCTTGCTCCCATGCATGCAGAGCACCAGCAATGTCTTCTCCGGACTCAGATTCGGAACTTCGGCGCCTGCTACCGTCACCGTTCGCCGCTCGGGCCAGGCCCAATCCATGTCGAGATTGCATCCGTATTTTGGCTCCGTAAGTATCCAGCGGAGCTCCGTCACCAATCCGTCCCGCTGCCGCCCGAACCAGTATTCGCAGAGGTTCGGATAGACCTGTGTTCCATCCGGGTGAAGCGGCGTTCCCAGTTCGTAACCCCTCTCGAGCAGGACCGCCATGGCTCGCGCCAGGTGCCGCTGATGGATAAGCAGATCCACATCGCCGGCCGGACGTGTCGTGAGGTCGCCGTAGACGGACGCCCCAAGCACAGCGCCCTTATATGGCATAGCCGGAATTCCCAGGTCATCGAACGCCTTGAGCAGGGTGATCAATTCCGCAGCATTCGCCAGGTTGTGGACGACGTTGCGATGGTATTCGGCTCGGAGCAGTTCCTGTGCCGCCGGCGGGACCGGGCTCATGTCGGCGAGCCGCGAGAATAGCATCGGCATCAGGCGGTGCTGCCGCGCTTGCTTGACTACCGAGCCCCAATCACGAATGTTTCCCGCCAGCCGATCGAGCGGTTGCGCAGCGGCATCCCCAGGGCGCCGGACAATGGCGCGTAACAATTCTGAAGACTCGCGATCCGCTGGCATTGGGCTCCGGTCTCCGTCAGTATACTTCGGTAGAGAATCCACCGAAGCTCAAGCGGGTACTGGAAGTACTGGAACGAAATGCAAATCAACTTGCTCTTCCGCCGGCTGCGCAAGAAGAAGGCTCCGCTATACTAATCCAATAAGGCGAGGGCTCAAGAGAACCCGGCCGAAGAGGAGAAGTCAACATGCAAGTAGAGCGCACAAACTCCGATCTGTTAGTGGACAAACTCCCCGACGGCTCAAGAGTCATTGTCGATTCCAAAAACGAGACCGTTTTCGCGTTGAACGCGACGGCCGGCGCAGCCTGGGACGCGTGCAGTGCTCCAACCACGCTTTCCAAAGTAGCCGAAGACATGCGGCGTTCCTTTGACCCAGGAATAACCGAGGAACTCGCGCTGGAAGCGATTCTGCAGTTACAGGACAAGAATCTGGTTACGACATCCGGGTCGTCGTCGAACGCCACCCGTCGCCAAGTCTTCGCCACCGCGGCCGCTATCGCCCTACCTCTGGTGGTGTCCTTAACAATGGCGGAGCAGCGGGCGCACGCGTCAATTTCCTGGTCACGTGCCACGGAATAGAACGCCTCGGTAAACAAGTGGGGGGATGTTTCGGAGTTCGCGCTTTCGGCCGCAACATCTGCGTGGCGACGGCGTGTCTTGAAGCGTACACCATCCTCGAACGCTACGTCTTCCCTTCATTGCCTCGAACAGATAGCGCACCAGACCAGCCTGATATCGTTGTGCGTGTGGATCGCGTCGCGGATCAGTTTCAGTTGTCGGTTGACGATGTGGTAGTGGCGTCGGCCGGCCGGCCGATTCGGTTGGTTCCAGCCCTTATCAGAGTGCTGGATGATGCCGTGATCAAAGGCTTGACGACGCTGAGCGCCGTTCACGCGGGTACTGTTGTACTGGGCGGGCGGGCCTTGCTGCTGCCGGGTGTGACGCATGCGGGAAAATCGTCCCTGGTGGCTGAGCTCTTGCGGCAAGGCGCTACTTACTTTTCCGACGAGTATGCGCTGATCGATTCAGCAGGGCGCGTACATCCTTATCCCCGGCCGCTGCTGCTCCGGAATAGCTGCCCCGAACAAGTCCCGGTGCTAGCGGGGGAGTGCAATGCTTCGGTGGGAAATGCATCGGCGCCCGTTGGCTGGATTCTGTCGCTTCAGTATCAGCCCGGCGGCAATTGGAGCGTCGCGGCGGTCCATCAAAGCGAAGGCCTCATGATTCTATTGCGGAACACGCCGCATGTTTGGGCGGAATCGCCTTCTATGCTGGGCGCATTCCAACGTGCGGTCGCGGGTGCTGCCTGTTACGCCGGGAGCCGCACCGAGGCCAAAGACGCTGCCGGCGAGATACTGCGGATGGTTGCCATATCATCGGTGTAGTGCTTGTATCGCGTGCAGTCCGGCTGGTGCTGTGGTTACTTGCCCACCTGCTCTTCAAAATCCGCATTGTTGGCGCCAAGAATATCCCGAAGCAGGGCGGCGCGCTCCTGGTTTCCAATCACGTCTCTTATGCCGACTCCATTTTGATTGGATGCGCCACTCCGCGCTTCATTCGTTTCCTGATCTGGCAGCCGTTATACGACCTCAAGTGGCTTAAGCCATTCTGCCGCGTGTTGTACGCTATTCCGCTGCCTACCCGTTCACCCAAGGAATCGTTGCGTGCGCTCCGCAATGCGCGCGCGGAACTCGAAAAGGGAAGTCTGGTTTGCATTTTCCCCGAAGGCGAAATGGCGCGCACATCGCACATGAAGCCGTTCGAACGCGGCGTCGAAGTGATCGCACGCGGACTCGAGACCGCTCCAGTCATTCCCATTTACCTCGACGGCCTGTGGGGCCACGCCCTCAGCCGCAAGGGTGGACGTGCGTTGGCATCGCCCTGGACGCTGCGGCACCCAGTGACCGTGTATATCGGCGAGCCGATCTTTTCTGATTCAAAGCCGGGCAACGTTGACGCCGAGCATCTGTATCAGCGCGTTCTCGAACTTGGCTTGCAGGTTCAGAGCGCTCAATGCGTCAGCAAATGAAAGGCGTCTGGCTGCGCGTCGCCCTCATCTCCCTCGGCGGGTTTTTCGAATTTTACGACCTCTTCTTCACCGGCTACATCGCGCCCGGCCTGGTCCGCTCCGGCATCCTCACGCCCACCACTCCCGGCCTCTTCGGTTCCGCCGGCATCGCAGGATTCGTCGCAGCCATGTTCTCCGGACTCTTCGTCGGGACCGCGCTCGTCAGTTTTGTAGCCGACCGCTTGGGCCGCCGCACCATCTTCACTTATTCGCTGCTCTGGTACACCGCGGCGAGCGTCATCATGGCCTTCCAGCAGCGATGTCTTTGGGCTCGATTTGTGGCGCTTCATCTCTGGCATAGGCGTCGGCGTGGAGCTGGTCACCATCGACGCGTATCTCTCAGAACTCGTCCCCACCAATCTGCGCGGCCGCGCCTTCGCCATCAACCAGACCATTCAATTCTGCGCTGTTCCGCTAGTGGCGCTGTTCGCCTGGGTGCTCGTGCCCCGCTCGCTCCGTTTGGACTCGACGGCTGGCGCTGGGTGGTGCTGCTCGGCGCCGCCGGCGCGATCTTGGTGTGGTGGATCCGCCGCCGCGTCCCCGAGAGTCCTCGCTGGCTCGCGCAGCAAGGCGCATGGAAAGCGAAAGCCATCGTCGCGGAGTTGGAGACCCGCGTTGCCGGATCCAGCCTCGTGCCTGCGCCGGTCCCGCCAGAACCCTGCTCGCGCGGCAGCTTCGCCGAAATGTGGCAGCCGCCCTATCGCACGCGCAGCGTGATGCTGATCATCTTCAATTTTTCCAGACCGTTGGCTACTACGGCTTCTCGAATTGGGTGCCGACGTTGCTGATCAAGCGCGGCATCGCCATTACCAACAGTCTGGAATACACCTTCATCATTGCCATTGCCGCGCCTTTCGGACCGCTCGCCGCCGCCACCATCGCGGACCGGCTCGAGCGCAAATGGCAAATCGTCGTGTCCGCCTTCGCAGTCGCGATCTCGGGCATCCTGTTCGGACAAATGACCGCGGCCGGGCTGCTCATCTTCTTCGGAGTGCTGCTCACGCTCGCGAACAACATCCTGTCGTTCTCCTCGCACGCCTATCAGTCCGAACTCTACCCTACTCGCATTCGCGCCCTGGCGGTCGGCTTCGTCTACTCGTTGAGCCGCATCTCGGTGGTCTTCAGTTCGTTTGTGATCGGATTTGTCCTGGACCGCTTCGGCGTTCCCGGCGTCTTCACCCTGATTGCCGGGAGCATGCTGATAGTGATGCTCGCCATCGGGCTCTTAGGTCCCCGTACGAATAATCTGGCGCTTGAAACGATTTCACAGTAGGCTGCTGCCCCTCTAATTCGACGAAGTCGCCTTTAGATCTTTAATCTGCAGCTCGTTCACTACCTGCTGCACATTAGGAACAGCCGTCGCTATGGTTTGCGCCTGCGCACGTTTGGACGTCGAGTCCACTTGACCGGTGAGCGTCACCACTTGATTCTTGACGGAATAATTTACGTTCTTGTGAAGCCCGCCCTGTAGTAAAGCCGCGTCCAGGTTTCCCTCAATGCCCTTATCGAGGTCCGAGCTCTCCTTCTTGGCATCGTGCGCGTCGCCGAGCGGTATCACCGCAATCTCATCCGATACAACCTGAGGCCCGGCCATGGACTTTGCTATGGCTTCGGCCTTTGCCTTGTCGGCGTCGGCTGTCACGTGTCCGCTCAGCGTCACCACGCCCTTATCGGTGTCCTGCTTCACTGAGACATCTCTCAGGCCGGCCTGATCGAGCGACGTCCGGATGCCGCCGGAAACGTCCGCGGCTCTGGTGGTATTCGATGAGCAGCCCGCCATAGTCCCGAGGACCACAGCCGCCAGCAAGCCCAAACACGGTTTGAGAGTTTTCATAAGTTCTCCTTTAGACATTCACGACGTCGTCCAATCTATTGACACAACGCCGGCCATTCTTGTTTCAGAGCAAGACTGGGACCGAACGCCCGTCAGCGCAATATCCAACGGTCCAGCCGTCCCAGAGCACGGTCCTGCGGCATCGCCTCCCGACCATCTAAGGTCAACTGACCGGGTTTGGTCAGTGCAAGTTCGATGCTTCGTGGTCGATCACTCTCCTTAGGGATTGGCGAAGTGGGCCTCCACATGCAGCATGTAGAAACAACATGCATGATGCACACTTAAAGGCAGCCGAGCAGCACGAACTTGCGGCGCGCGCTCATCGCACCGCCGCCGAACATAACGAAAAAGGCGATAATGAAGGAGGAAGGTGGCATGCGGAGCGAGCACTGGAGTACTCGAATCAAGCCTACAAACTCGCTCAGGAAGCCCAGACCAAATCAGGCCGCATCGCCGCTCTTTAATACTTATGTCTACTCGCTATAACGACGGATCGCATTACGAGAATCATCCGCAAGCAGCCGAACTGCACGATCTGGCCTCGCACGCCCATCGGGTCGCCGAGGAACACGGAAAACAAGAGCACCTCACTGGGCACGAACAGTCGCGTCAGGCTCACGAGCATTCCACGGAATCTCAACAGCCTGGGCACGACGCTGCCACGGTTGGACACGGCATAGCCGCGTTCGGGCATTCCGACATCGCAGCGTTGGCTTACGAACTATGGCAAGCCAGAGGCTGTCCCGACGGATCACCCGAGGAAGATTGGTTCCACGCCGCGCAACAATTACGTTCTCGCGCTCACACGCCTTAGAGCCGTGCTTTAGGCGCGGTCCATCGAGATCGTGTAGTCGGACCACTCCACGATCTTCCCGGCCTGGAGGAAGAACACGCCCACACCGTGCCACATCTTCAGAGGACCACCCATGAAGTGGTCGTGGCGTTCGTTAAACACCATTGGACCTTTCGCGAACGTCTCGAGCACTTCGAAGCCCTGGACCTGGTTGAGAAATGACTTGATTCGGTCCATGACCGCTTGCCGGCCCCTGGTTGGTTCCTGACTCTCCGTCATCCGGTAGGCGCACTTCTCGCCGAAGAACGACATGATCTTGTCGAGATCGTGGCCCGCCCAAGCCGCGCAGAAATCGGTCACCACTTGAACATTGGCCTTTTCCGCGGGAGTCCACTCGGCGGCATCAGCAGGCCCAGAGACGCAGGCCATGGTCGCCAATCCGAGACCGGCAGTGCGCAGAGCAGATCGCCGCGTCTGGCTGAACGTGATCGAAGGAGTTTTGGATTTCATAGTTAATGTTGGGAGGCTTTTAGCGTCTCATACGACTTGAGGAAGTCCTTGATGCGGTCCTTCTTCACAAAAGGCGTGCGGAAAAACCGCTCGACGGTCGCGTTGAAGAGATCGGGATCATCGAACGGAACCATGTGAGTCGCGTTCGGAAAGATACAGAGCTGGCTGTTGGGGATGTGATGGTAAATCTCGAGGGTGTGTTCATCGCGAATCAAATCGTGATCGCTCGCCAGCACAAGTGTCGGCGCCGTGATCGCCTCCAGCGCCTGGGGTTGGATGTGAGGCTCGTCGAGCATTAATTGCGCGACCTTGAAATCTCGTTTGCCCTGCGGCGTTTCTCTGGCCGCGGCCGGCACTGAGTCCACCATGCTCTTGGCCATTGCCTCAACTTCCGGGTAGATGGCTCCCTCGCCCGGGTCAAGATTCGCGGCCATCGCCGCAATCTTTTTCACCATCGCGGGATGCCGGATGCCGAGCAGCAGCGCCTCGATGCCGCCATCGCTCCAGCCCAATACGTTGACCGGCCCGGTGTGCAGATGGTCGAGCAGCGCAGCGAGGTCGTCGGTCATCTTCTCGTAGGATATTTTGTCCGGGCTATCGCCGGACTTGCCCTGATCCCGGCTATCCATGGCGATCACCTGATAGCGATTGCGAAAGTGATTGATCTGGGCCTTGAAGTCCGCGATACTGCCGCCGTTGCCGTGAATGAGGAGAAGCGGTTCGCCCGTTCCATAGACCTCGTAATAGAGCTTCACGCCGTCGTGCATAAAGGTCTGGCCGGCGGCCGGATTCGAACCATATCTGGTTTGTGCGCCCGCGCATTGCAGGACGAGAACGCTAACGACTATGGAAATCGTTTTGGAAAGCATTATTTGTTTTGAGCCGCGCGGCGTCGCAGTTCGTCGAAGAAATTCAACAGAAAAGTGACGTGCAGTGAAGTTTTGGTCTCTTCCGAAGCCGGGCTCGCAACCAACCCCTCGATGGTGCCATCCGGAGCAATATCATAATTTCCATCGGCCACGGGTGCAATGAGTTGTTTGTCGGACCAAGGGCGGGGCTTGCCGGGCGAGAACGAGACTCCGCTCACCGCGTAGCCGGTTTCCATGATCCGGTTGTCCAAGGTTTCGAAAAATAGGCTCTTCCCGTCACGGGACCACAGCGGTGAATTTCCCCCGCCGGATGAAACCTGCCATTTGCCTCCGGCCGCGTCCGGGAACGGCCGGACATACACCTCGTATTTACCGGATTCATCGGACGAGTAGGCCATCCATCGGCCGTCCGGCGAAAACGCCGGCTCCCTTTCGTTCGCCGGGGTGCGCGCAAATGGCTCGGGTTTCCCCGGCTTGGGATGGTCTGGATCGGTCAGATCCAATGGCAGCGTCCAGATGTCAAAATCCGTCTCGCTTCTTTGCTGGTAAGCCAACCGGCGTCCGTCGGGCGAAACGGAGAAGGGTTCCACCACAGCCTTTCCCTCTAACAGTGGCTGTGGTCCACCTGCGCCGTCGCTGCGGATCCACAATAAGGCTTGGCTGTTCCCGCGGGCAAAATGGAAAACGATGTGTTTGCCGTCGGGTGTCCACACGGGGTTGTAGGCGAGCTCGCTGGAAAAGGTCAGGCGAGAGAGAACGTCGGTTTGAAATTCATATACGAAGAGATCGACCCCCTTCGTTTCCATGGCCACCGCCAAACGCCTGCCGTCGGGCGACAGACGTGGTGTCAAATAGGCCGAGGGTTTCGACAACTGCGGCTGGTCTCTCTTCGATCCACTGGCGTCGAAACGCTCAATGGACCACGTTTCCGGCGCCGCTTTGCCGTTGCTGTAAACGAAAATCCCGTTGTTCGAAAGATCGAACTCCCCGGCCGCTGAAGTGGAGCTGCTGGCTAAATCATCTAGAACAATGACAGGCTGCCCCTGTGTTTTGAGCGTAGGATCCCGCATGGCGAGAGCAAATAACGTTCCATCACGAACGTACAGCAGGTGGCCGCTGGCTGCATAGCGGCCGAAATAGCCGCCTGGCTGAAGAACCTTTCTCTCGCCGGTCTTGAATGTCAATATGTCTACGCTGGCGCCCTCGTAATTGCTCAGGTTTTTGCTCGCCGTGAAGAGGACAGCTTTGCCTCCCGGTAGAACTTGGGGCCAACGATGAGTGACCTCACCTTCCTGAAGTTGGGTGAGCGGCTGTGGCGCTCCTCCAGAAGCGGGAATACGGTAAAGGGGACCGGTGTTGGCAAGCGCAGCGATAATCGTGCCGTCTTCGCTCCAGCTTCCGCCGCGAGGGTTGGAAGCCTCGGCCAGGGTGACGGGTGCGCCGCCGTTTAAAGCGGTCCTTTTCAGCTTGCTGTCGGCGAAGAACCCGATCGATTGGCCATCCGGCGAGAAAAAGGGTCCAGAGCCGTCCTCGGTACCAGCAATCACGTTGTCGGCTTTCTCACTGAGAAGCCGGGAAGCCAGCATCTGCCTGCCATCCTTACCACGCACGGAATACACCAGCCGTGTTCCATCCGGCGAGATAACCGTGACCGAGGCGGCATAAGCAGTGCCGACGTGCGCGTCCGGACCAAGATCGGCGTCCAATCGCACAAGTGGAAGATCGCCGGAACCGGATGCCGATCGGGTGGCGCGCCATGCCATGAACGACGTGACCGCCGCAACCAAAAGCAATGCGCCCGCGATCGCCCAGGGCAGCCACGTTCGCTTGGCTTCCGCTACAGGCACCGGCGAACTTGCTTCCGGGAGTCCCTCTTCCAGTGCGAGCCGGACATCGCCGATGGCTTGCCAGCGTTTGCGCGGGTCCTTGCGTAAACATCGCTCCACCACGTAGCGGGCGTGCGGGGGCAGGGCACTCAGATCCGGCTCCTTTCCGAGAACCTCGACCAGGATGTCGGAAACCGTCTCTCCGCGAAACAGCTGCTGGCCCGTGAGCATTTCGTAGAGCACCACGCCGAAGGCCCAGATGTCGGCGCGCTTGTCGACCTGTTTGCCTCGAGCCTGCTCGGGACTCATGTAGGCCGCGGTGCCCATAATCATTCCCGCGCGCGTTGGAGAAACCGTGAGGGTGGGCGAGTTGTTAGGATCAGTGGCCTCGCGGTTCTCCACAAAGGCCAACCCGAAGTCGAGAACCTTCACCACGTCGCCGGGTGTCACCAAAATATTGGCGGGCTTCAGATCCCGATGGACGATGCCTTTGTCGTGCGCGGCTTCCAATGCGTCTGCAATTTGCCTGGCGTAATTGAGAGCGATCGCAAGCGGGAGCGGCCCTTTGATCGGCTCACCAGGAACCAACTCCATCACCAGCGCGCTCACGCCGTCGGAGTCTTCCACGCCGTAAATCTGCGCAATGTTGGGATGATTCAGCGACGCCAGAACTTTGGCTTCGCGCTCGAAGCGGGCAAGTCTCTCGGGATCTTGCGCCACGCCCGGCGGCAAAACCTTGATCGCAACTTCGCGTTCGAGTTTGGTGTCCTTGGCGCGATACACTTCGCCCATGCCGCCCGCGCCGATGGGTGCGATTATCTCGTAGGGGCCGAGCTTGGTGGTGGCGGACAACGGCATGTAGAGGATTCAGCTAAGTCTAACGAATCCACCGGAGTTTTGTGGGCCGTTTAGTGTCTCGAAATGCCGCGGGCCACCCCACCTCTAAGCCACATACGACGGATGACGCTTGCGAATCCAGGCTTCGACTTGTTTTTGAAAATCCTTGGCGTTAGACAGGAGTTCCTCGGCCTCGCCATCACTGATCACGTCGGCGCAGTCATAATCCACTTGGTTACGCTTGCGGCGGCACGCATCGAAGTAAGCGACAGATTCTGAGACGGGCGATCCCATGGCAAGCTCCAGGGCTTCGAAGCTGGTGTAGTGGTGGCCCGGGCCGCTGATTCGGTAACCAGAGCAAGCAATCGCCATTTTGGCAAGCTGAAGCACAGCGTTATAAGCCGTCGCGAATCGCCGGTCCGCAGACAAGGCTTGCAAGCCAGCGTCCTTCAGATCCCGAACAACAACTTCACGAAGGTGCCGGATTTCCGTAGCGCTTGTCTGGTGCCGCTTGACGCGCGCGCCCGCCAGCAAGTCTTCCCAAGTCATCTTCATTCCCGTGTATGAACAGTTTCTTCCCACCTAGCACATTCGTCAAGAAATGGTTTCCTTGCTTGATCTTCGCAGCAAACTCTTTCGGCCTATAAACAGTAGGATTAATGCTCCGGCCAAGCTGCCTCTCCACACCCCGCAACACGGAAGCGACCTCCGCCAAACGCGCTTGACCAATGATCATCAGATCCACATCGCTTGACGATCTCTCTTCCGAGGCGGCGATGGAGCCGTAGACGAATGCCACCTCCGTTTTAGGGGAAAGGGGTTGCAAGGCTTGCCTTATTACATCAACCAAGCCGATTGTCTTTAACAAAAGCTGGCGCAGCTCTGGGAAAATCGTGCACGTCTCGTCCGCTTTGAAATAGACTCGATTGCCGTTTCGCCGTCGTGAAAGTATGCCCGCCGCAGTGAGAGTCGCTAAATCCCGCTGGATGCTCGAGGGGCGCAGGTTCAACGTACGCGCTAGTTCGTGAAGGTACCACCAGCGCTCGGGATGGCCCAGCGTCTCCGCAAGAACCTTCTGTCGGTTGGAGCCGAGGAGCGCATCCAACGGCTTGGCTGTACTCATTCTGCGTACGATTATACGCTATTTGCGTCAGTCACGCGATCACGGGCTTAACGGCCCGCGGCCACATCCCGCGCCCGATCCGTCATCCCGTCTTCCCAACTGCTCCAGCCGGACGTCATCCCGTACGGCGACCGCTGCAGCACCGCTTCAATCTGATGCAGTTTGCCGTTCTCAACCTTGAACATCTCCGCGATCTCCCAGGTCCACGGCTGCGATGGCCCTCCCACCACGGCCCGGCCGTTCGGCGTCTCGAAATGTCGCGTTTTCCCCGCCGAGTGATCGAAGAAGGCGAAGCTGAACACCAGTCCGCGCTCCTGATCCACCGCCACGTACCGCCGATCGCGAATCCGGGTCACGAAATGCAGCAGGCCCGATTGAAACTGTTCCTTGCATCCCCACGCCGCCGAATAATTCGTCGCGGTCGCCGGGTCGGGCTTGGTCTGACCCTCCTTCAGAGGCGCGTTAGTGGTCTGCATCCCGTTCTCGAGCCGATTGCAATCGTCGGTGAAAGGATACACGCCCTTGCCGTCATTTTGCTGCATTCCCGAAAAATACATGTTGGCCGTCTTCACCAAATCCGCGCGCGACATGCGCTGCGCCTCGGGCACCGCTTCCAGGAACAAGTGATTGGGCGTGCCGATCTTGTCCAGCCGCTCGGCCGTGTCGGCATTCCGCACTACCAGCGTCTCCGCTTCCGTGATCTGCCGATTGACCACCTTCAGCCGCAGCGCAATCACGCTTCCAATCGGCATACTCTCGGTTCGCCCTTCTTCCTTGATCGTCCCGATAAAGGCCACCGACCCAGCCTGAGGATCGTCGACAAACAGACGATACTTCCCTTTGCCCACCATCGAATTCCACAGTCCATCCGGGATCACCAGCTTCTGCCCGTCTTCGGTGAACTTCACGTTTTTCGCCAGCGGCGCAAGTTTCGGATCGTGCGCGGTCATCGCATCCAAATACTGATCCACCAGGCCCTCGAGACAAGCCCGGTCACACGCTCCGCTTTTGGCGGTTTGCGCCGTTAATCCCGACGCCAGCGCCAGTCCCACAAGAATCCATGTTTTTGCCATAACGCTCCGCCAGCCATTGTATACCGAAGCGTTTCGCTTATTCGGTCCGCAACGCCTCCACCGGATCCACGGCCGTCGCTCGCCGCGCGGGAAAATAACTCGCCAGGGCGGCCGCCAGGATCAAAATCGCGGACACCACAGCGTAAGTTATCGGATCGAGTGCGGCCGTCTTGAACAGCAGCGACGACATCAGACGAGTAAGCCCGGCAGCCGCCACCAATCCCAGCACGGCGCCCACTGCCGCTAACAGCAACCCTTGGCGCACGAACATTTGCTGGAGTCCGGCAGGCTGCGCGCCCAGCGCCATGCGGATGCCGATCTCGCGGGTCCGCTGCGTGACGGCATAGGCGATTACGCCGTAAATTCCCACCACGCCCAGCACCAGCGCCATCACGCCCGCGATCGCGAGCAGCACCAGCGTGAACGAGGTTCGCGCCATCGAGTCATCGTAGACGTCTTTCAGTGTCCTGGTCAGGAACACGGGCACATTGGAGTTGACGGACCAGATTGCTCTTCGGGCTTCCGCGACAAAACTCTCCGTTCCGGCGCGATTCGTCCGGATCGCGAACACGCCATAACGCGTCACCAGTTCTTCTCGAGTTCGAAGTTGTCCAGCATGAGTGGGAAATACGCCGTCGCCGGAGCCGCTTGCTCCACGCCGCGGTCATAGACGTCGGCCACCACTCCCACGATCTCGCGCCATTCGTCGTTTTGAAGTCCGCTGCGAATCTGCTTACCCAGCGCCGCGGCAGGCGAGCCCCACATTTCGCGCGCCATATTTTCGGACACCATTGCCACTCGCCGTTTTTCATAAACGTCGGTCCAGGTGAAATCGCGACCGGCGATCAAGGGCGTCCCGACGGTCTTCAGAAACCCTGGCGAAATGTATCGAAAAGACCGGACCGGAGGAATCTGCCCCGCCGAATAGGTTTTATCTCGCGCATAGAGCAGATCGCTCTGTTTGTTGATTCCTTCGAGCGGAGCGTTGCTCGCGAACGCGACGGAGGCGACGCCCGGAATCGCCGCCAGCTTGTCCATCATGTCGTTCTCCATGCGCATCACGCGCTCCGGTTCCTTCACCTGCGTACTAGGAATCGAAATCCGCAGCAGCTGCACTTGCTCGGGATGAGTGAATCCGGGCTGAACGCTGCGCAAGGCCTGAAACGTTCGAATCATGAGCCCCGAGCCGATCAGCAGCACCAGCGCCAATCCCACTTGCGCCACCACCAAAGTATTGCGCGCCCGGTGCCGCTCGCGGCCCTGGCTCATGTTGCGGCCGCCGCCGCGCAATGCTGCGGCCACCTGCGGACCTGCGTACTTGATCGCGGGAATCAGACCGAAGAAGAAACCGGCCAGAAGCGAAACCACCAGCGTAAAAGCCAGCACCAGTGGATCGATCCCGATTTCGCTGAGCCGCGGCAGAGTCGCCGGCCCATGCGCGATCAACATGCGCAACGCCGCGTACGCCAGCGCCAGCCCCAACGCTCCGCCCAGCACGCCCAGCGTCAGGCTTTCGAGCAGCATCTCGCCGGCGATTCGCCGCCATCCGGCGCCCAGCGCGGCCCGGATCGCCAGTTCCTGTTGCCGGCTTTCGGCGCGCACCAGAAGCAGATTGGCGACATTGGCGCACGCGATCAACAGCACCAGCCCGATGGTCCCCATCAGAACCCACAGCGTCGTGCCGATGTCGCCCACCACTTCCTGTTTCAGCGGCTGAACCTTGGGAGCGAAGTGGGCGTTTTCAAATAGCGCCACGCTAAACCCCGGCGCCGGCGGCCAAGACTTCATCCAGATGGGGATCATTCGCGCGACGTCCGTGTTGGCTTGTTGCGAGCGTCACGCCGGGTTTCAGCCGCGCGATGCCCTGATAACTGAAATTGCCCAGAAAAACTTTGCTCCGATCGAATTGCTCCGGCAAGATCAGATCCGCCTTCGAGTTGAGGAAACGGAAGTTCTGCGGCATCACGCCGATGATGGTGTGCGGCTTCGAATCCACGATCAAGCTCTGCCCGACCACTCGCGAGGCTTCCGCCCGAAGTGCCGCTGCCAGTAGCCATAAGTCAGCATCACGGTGTCGGGCGCGCCGGGCGTGTCGTCGGCTTGCGAAAACCATCGCCCCAGCACTGGCTGTACGCCGAGCGCGTTGAGCGTGCCGTAAGTGACATCCAGCGCTTGGACCTGCTCTGGCTCGCCCGCGCCCGTCACGGTTACGCCGTCGTTCGACCACAATCCGAACTCCTGAAACGTCCGGTTCTGCTCGCGATAAGTGAAGTACATGGTGGGCGAGCAATTGAATGTCGCCCGCGATTCCGGCTATGCCCGGCGCCAGGTGCCAGACCCCCGCCAACTGCTGCGCTTCCGGATAGGGCAGCGGCTTGATGCAGCACTCCGTTCACGACGCTGAAAATGGCCGTGTTGGCGCCGATGCCGAGCGCCAGTGTCATCAGCGCGATGGAGGTAAACATCGGGGCCCGCCCAATCGCCGGAAGACGTGCCGCAGGGATCTCATAGAGAGCTATACGCGGCCGGCACGAACTTGGTTCGGTCACATAGCTCCGATTTTTTCATTTTCGGCCACCTGACACGACTCGGCGCGCTCAAGCACCGCTGGCAGCCTAAGTCGTGCGTCTAGACTGGAGGCATGAGCGTTCTCTCGCTGATTCCCGACATCACCGTCGATATTGCCGCCCGGATTATTCCGTACGCCCCTCGCGGCGAATATCGAATCGAACCTTCCGTTTGTCCTGAATGCGCTGGTAGCCGCCGCAGCTCGCCGACAAGCCGATGATCCTGATGGCGCTCGCCACCATTCGCGCTGAGACCGGCTCGTTCCTGCCCGATCAGCGAATTCGAAAGCCACTTTAATACCTCGCCCGGCGGCCATCCCTTCGATTTGTATGATTCGCGCGCCGATCTCGGCAACCTCGGCGCGCCTGATGGCGAGCGGTTCAAAGGCCGTGGCTTCGTCCAGCTCACTGGCCGCGCCAATTACGCATTGCATGGCGTCGCGATCGGTGGGCAATCAGCTCATCGAGAATCCCGATCTCGCCAACGATCCCGGCATCGCCGCACGCTTGCTTGCCAGCTTTCTTAAGACCCACGAAGTGCGAATCCGCGCCGCTCTCACCTCGAAGCGATCTGCGCGAAGCTCGACGACTGGTCAACGGTGGGTCCCACGGCCTCGATGCATTCACCGCCGCCTACAACACCGGACTCGAACTCCTTCTACTGAACCGCAGCTGAGCCGCAGGATATACTGGCAGGACGTGGAACCGGTTTTCGCCCCGCTCCTCATCTTCGCGATCTCCACTTCACGCCCAAAGCACGCGCCCGGAAGCCGGACCCTTCGACGCCTCCCGCATGGACATGCAGCCGCCTCCGGCGCAAGGCGTCGCCATCCGCGCCGGCCGCTTGTTCGATTCCAAATCCGGCACGATGCTCAAGGACCAAGTCATCCTTATTAAAGGCGACCGCATCACCGCCGTCGGCCCCGCCGATCGCGTCCAGATTCCGCCCGGGCGCTCGAGGTCATCGATCTCAGCCGCGCCACCGTTCTGCCCGGCCTGATCGATCGCCATGTTCACCTGATGCAGGAGCAGCAGCCCAACGACGCGCGCGCCGCGTTTTCCGGCTGGAATTACGCGCTGAAGGATCTCAACGCCGGCTTCACCACGCTGCAGGACATGGGCTCGCCCTACACTTACGCGACCGTCGAATTGCGCGACGCGATCAACAAAGGCCAAGTTCCCGGGCCGCGTCTGCAAGTGGCCGGTCCGCAATTGAATCCGCGCGCCGCCACTTACTATCCCGCCGCCATCCGTGGTCACTCCGTTCGGCCAGAACCGCCGGCCCGAACGCCTGGCAGCTCTCGGGCGACGTCAATTCGCCGTGGCTCGCGCGAGCCGCCGTGCGCGAACATTCGCACTATGGTGTCGATTGGATCAAAGTCTACGAGACCGAAGACTACGAAGGCGGCGGTTATCCCGACCCCGCCGGCGCGGGCGCCTTCACGCCCGATGGCAAAATGATCAACGTTCCATCGCTCACGCTCGAAGAGAATCAGGCCATCGTCGACGAAGCGCATCGCCGCGGCCTGCGGGTCGCTTGCCATGCCTATGGCGGCGAAGGCCTGCGCAATTGCCTGGAAGCGGGCGTCGACATGCCCATGCACGTGATCGTCGGCGTCACCGGCGCCGAGGGTCTCGATGACGAGACCATCCGCCTGTTCAAGAAACCGCTATGGGACGGCACCCAGCGCCCCGTGATGCAGACGTTTGGGATCTGATCGGCGACATGGAAGCGCGCGACCTGAAGGCCAGCGGCGGCCACACCACGCGCTTCCGCCTCACTGAAATGAGCTTCAAACGGCTGGTCGCGGCGGGCGTCAAAGGAAGTTTTCGGCAGCGGCGCTTACACCGACGGCCACGGCGTGCAAGCCTTCCAATTCGCCTATTACGTGAAGTGGGGCATGACGCCCGCGCAGGCTTTGCAAATGGCCACCAGCTCCGCCGCCGAAAGCCTGAGCTTCGAATTGGGCAAGCAGGTGGGAAGCGTGGAAGCAGGGCAAGTACGCCGACCTGGTCGCCGTCTCAGGCGATCCGCTGGCCGACATCACCGAAATGCAGCGAGTGAAATTCGTCATGAAAGGCGGAGTGGTTTTTCGAAATGAAATCAAATGATCAGACTTTATTCGATGCTGGCCTTGGCGGCCATGTCTGCCCCCGCGCAGTGGCTCAAGTATCCCACCGCCGGTATTCCGCGCAATGCGGATGGGACGCCCAATCTCTCCGCTCCGGCTCCTAAACTGGCCGACGGCACGCCCGACCTGCGGGGCATCTGGAAACAGCCCAACGGTGTCAAATACACTATAAACCTGGCTGCCGACTCGAAGCCCGGAGACGTCGTCATGCTCCCGTCGGCCGCGAAGATTTATCAGGAGCGGCAAGATAACTTGCAAAAAGACGATCCGATTGGACACTGCAATCTTCCCGGCGTGCCCCAGGTCAACGCCGTTCCGTATCCTTATAAAATCCTCCAGGTCCCTGGTGAAATCACAATTTTGTACGAGGCTGTCCGCACATTTCGCGAAATCTTCACCGACGGTAGGGCGTTTCCGGTGGATCCGAATCCAGCTTGGCTGGGCTATTCGGTAGGCCACTTTGAAGGCGACACCTTGGTGGTGGAAACTCGCGGCCAGAACGATAAGACCTGGCTTGATTCCGGCGGCCATCCACACACTGAACAGTTGCGTGTGATTGAACGCTGGCGGCGAACCGACTTCGGACACATCACTCTGCAAACCACCATCGATGATCCGGGCGCATACGCGAAACCATGGACCGTCACGTATCCACTGACTTTCGTGCCGGATACCGAGCTCCTCGAGTATGTGTGCACCGAGAATAATAAAGATGTTGATCACTTGGTAGGGAAAACATCCAAATGACACGCCGATCTTTCGCCGCCGCTGCGGCCGCCTCTGTCATCGCGCTGCCATTGCGCGCTGCAGCGGCATCGATCAGTCCCGTGATGAAGCGCCTCAGTTCGTATATGACTGAGGCCGGCACCGGTCCGCTGCCGCAAGAAGCGCTGGAAAAGACCAAGCAGCACATCCTCGATACCTTCGCCGCCATGGTCTCCGGCTCCGAACTCGCGCCCGGCCGCTTTGCGATCAATTTTGCGCGGGCCCATTCCGCCGAAAAAACCGCAACGGTCGCGGCATCCGATGTAGTCTGCGGCGCCATCGAAGCCGCCTTCTCCAACGCCATGCTGGCGCATTCGGACGAAACGGACGATTCGCATGCGCCGTCGGAATCGCATCCCGGCGCTTCGATTGTGCCCGCCGGCGCTCGCGGCCGGCGAACAATTCAATATCGATGGCCCGCGATTCCTGCGCGCCGTCGCGCTCGGCTACGACGTCGGAACCCGCGTCACCATGACCGTCGGCGTCGGCGCTTTTCAAACCGCGACCCACATCAGCACCCACGCGCTGGCCGGCACCTTCGGTTCGGCCGCCGCCGCCGGTTGCGCCGCCAGTCTTGAACGAACAGCAGATGCGCTGGCTGATCGATTATGCATCGCAGCAGGCTTCGGGAATCAAAACCTGGCAGCGCGATACCGATCACATCGAAAAGGCGTTCCTGTTCGCGGGAATGCCCGCGCGCAACGGCGTCACTGCGGCACTGCTGGTTCAGGCTGGCGCCACCGGCGTCGACGACGTTCTTTCGGGCCAGGACAATTTCCTGGCCGATTACGCGCCGCAGGCCGATCCCGCGAAGTTGATCGACAAGCTCGGCGAGCGCTACGAAATCACGCGCACCAACATCAAGAAGTGGACCGTGGGCTCGCCGATCCAAGCTCCGCTCGACGCGCTGGAGATCATTCTCAAACGCCGGCCCTTCGAAGCCGATCAGGTGCAAACGGTCACCGTGCGCGTCGCCTCGAGCGAAGCGGCGCTGGTGAACAATCGCGAAATGCCGGACATTTGTATGCAGCACATGATCGCGGTCATGCTGCTCGACAAAACCGCTTCGTTCAAAGCCGCGCACGACAAGCCGCGCATGCAGGATCCGGCGGTCCTCAAGCAGCGCGCGAAAGTGCAGCTCGTTCCGCGATGCCGAGCTTGAGCGCCAACTGCCCGCCCGCGATGGCCATCGTCGAAGTCACGCTCACCGATGGAACGCGCCTCACCGAAACAGTGAAAGCCGTCCGCGGCACCGCCGAAAATCCGATGCCGCGCGAAGAAGTGATCGCCAAATGCCGCGATCTGATGACGCCGTTCTCGGCGCCGACCGCTGCCGACAAGCTGATCCAAACCACGCTGCTCTCGAAAAGCCTGAAATCCGTTCGCGAGCTGCGCCCCTCTGCTCTGCAGCGAACTTGATATACTTTTCGCTTATGCGCAAGAGCTCCGTTGTTCGATTGTCCGCGGCCGTGTTGGCTTTGGGAGCGCTGTTCACCGCCTACACGCAGTTCGGCAACCAGCCGTCGAAGCTGAACACCATCAAACTGAAAGACGACCTGTACGTGATCCACAACGACTTCGTGCCGGGCAACACGACGGCGCTGATCACCAATGACGGCGTGCTGCTGGTGGACGACAAATTCGAGATCGATCACGCCGGCATCATGGCCGAGCTGAAGAAGATCACCGATAAGCCGGTGAAGTACGTCATCAACACGCATCACCACGGCGATCATAGCGGCGGCAACGCCAAGATGCAGGCCATGGACGCCAAGGTTGTCGCGTCCCAGGAAGCTCGCGAGCAAATGGTGGTCGCCAATCAGCCCGGCCTTCCCGACATCGTGATCGAACATCACGCGCATATTTTTCTGGGCGGGAAAAACGTCGCGCTCTATCATTACGGACGCGCGCATACCAATGGCGACGTCGTGGTGCTGTTCCCGGCCGACCGCGTTCTCGCGGCCGGCGATATGTACACCAAGGGCGACGACGTGCCAGAGCTGATCGATTATTCGGGCGGCGGCAGCGCGGTGGAATGGCCCAGCACGCTGCGCTCAGCGCTGCAACTCGACTTCGACACCGTGGTTCCTGGCCATGGGCCAATCGCCACCAAACAAGAGATGGCCGATTATCGGGAGAGCACCATCCGACTGGTGGCGCGCGTTCGCGAAATGAATCGCGCGAAGAAATCCAAGGACGATATCGCGCAGATGCTTCGAACCGAGTTCCACTGGGCTGACCTGCATCTGGCGCGCGGTCTGAACGGCGTGATCGAAGAAGCGCAGTAGCACAAACGAAGAATTCAGAAGTCAGAATCCAGAATTCTGAGTTCTTTGGATTACTTGACTTGTACGGGAAAACGACGTACATTATGGATGGCTCTTAGCCCTGGAGCCTAAAGATGCCACAACGAAAGATCCGAACCGCCCGCCTGGAAGCCCGGATCACCCGTGAAGCCCTTGCTGTGGTCCGTCGTGCCGCCGAAATCCAGGGCCGCTCGGTCAGCGATTTTGTCATTGCCGCAGCTCGGGAGGCGGCCGAAAAGACCGTCACGGAAATCGAAGTCGTTCGGCTTTCGCGCGAGGCACAGGAGAAATTCGCGGCGCTGCTATTGCACCCGCCTGCGCCGACGCCAGCCCTGAAGAAGGCCTTCGAACGTCACCGCGTCCTGATCGCTAAGTGAGTCTGGCGGAGTCGTTTCGCATTGAGCCGTTGTCGGCAGATCATGACCGCTCGCAATTTCTCAGCGGCTCGGATTCGCTTGATAGGTATTTTCGCGAACAGGCATCGCAGGACATCAGGCGGCGCATCGCGACGTGCTTCGTAGCGGTAAACATTTTGGACCAGGCCGTGGTTGGATACTACACGCTTACGGCCACCAGCGTCGCTCTGAATGCGCTGTCGCCCCAGATCGCCAAGAAACTCCCGCGCTATCCGGTCGTGCCTGCAGTGTTGCTTGGACGGCTTGCCGCGTCCCGTAATTACCAGGGCCAGGGGCTCGGCGGAATTCTTTTGGCCGATGCGTTGAAGCGCACGGCTCGCGCCGAACTCGGTGTGTTTGCCATGCTGGTTGACGCCAAAGACGAGGGAGCCCAACGTTTCTACGAACATTTTGGGTTCACTCTGTTGCCCGGCGAGATGCGCCGTTTGTGTCTTCCGATTGCTGCAGCGCTTCAGCGTCTGGCTACGCGGCAGTAGAAGGCGGTGAGAGCCTATGGCTCCCCATCTGAATTCTGACTTCTTTGGATCACTTTCCGACTAGGTGCTGCACGTCTAAGTTGTTGCCATGCTCGTCCTGATTCTCGTTGCAAATGTTTTCCATGATCTCCCATCTGGGCGCGAGCTGCGCGACCTCGCGAACGTTCCAAGGCCTGGAGTAAGCGCCGGGATCGTCGATCGTGATATCGACCACCACCTTCCCTAATTCCGGCCGCGTAAATCGCTCGATGATGTGAGCCTTGGTAGTGCGCGGATGGCCGTCGGCGTCCAGCCACGCGCGATCGTTCATTCCAATCGTATCCACCACCAGCGCGTCGCCATCCCAGTGGCCGATCGAATCGCCCCACCAGGTTTCGATCACGTCCTTGTCGTGTTGACGGCCGTCCAGAAACACCTGCCGATAGCTGTGAACGTTTCCTTCATAAAGAATGAGGAACAGTTTGTCGGTCTGCACGATTTTCCACGGGTAAGGATTCACGCGCGGCGTTCCCATGGGCAGGCAAAATCCTTCCGGGTCGTCCTTGCTTTCGTCTTCCATGCGCTGCTTGTAAACTTTTGCCGCCCAAGGCAGCATTGGAACATCGCCCGGAGTTGAGGTCGCGCGCAATGTTATGTGCATAGCCCTCTCCGGTCTTGCTGCGCGGATCGCCGGGTCCGTAGCCGGGCGCGTGATAGACGCCCGAAAAGTCTGGCTTTCCATCCGCCCTACGAGGCGCCGGCTGCTCCTGGGGCGCCCGCGGAGCCCGGCTGTTCGCGCCAAAGTCTTGACCGGACAGAACGAAAACGGCGGCTGTGGCCACCATCGCGGCTTCGGTCCACAGGCGCTTCAACATAGCGTGAAATCTCCTTTGTGTAGCATATCAGCGCGGAGCACTTCAGCCGCGGGAAAATTCCGGCCTTAGTACTCTAAACATCCTCGGGCTAGGTGACGATGTTCACTCATTGTGAACCCAAAGGTTGTTCCCTTACCCCGGCCCAAACTGCTGCACCCGGCCGGCGGTAACTCCGAGCAGCCCAAGGAGTTCCACTTCGCGGTGACATGGGAAACGCTACTGGCTCAACAACCACTGGCCATTCAGCCCCCGGTGGCGGAATCGCCCAGCCGAGCGCTCCAGGTTGTCGAACCTCCTTCGCGGCGGCCCGAACGTGACGAGGCCGCTTGGGAGATGGTAGTTCCGAAAATGGTGCGGAAATGATGGACGCGGCGATCACTCATTTCTCTGCCGTCATTGCCGATCCCGAGAACGCCTCTGCGCATTTCAATCTCGCTCTCTGGCTGCAGACGCGACGAACGCTGGGACGCCGCTGGCCAGGCATTCTACCGCGCCTTAAGCCTCGATCCGCGGCTGGATACAGCTCGCATCGGCCTGGGAGCGTGCCTGCTGAAGCTGGATCGTGTCAAGGAAGCGCTCGAAGTATTCAGTCAGGCCGACGACGCGCCGGGTCCGGCGCTGTTTGGGAAAGCGGTGGCGCTGCAGTTGCTGCGCCGTTTCGACGAAGCCGAAAGCGCGTATGCGATCTTGCTGGAGTCGGCGCCCGAATTCCGAAGAGACGCTCGCGAACCTGATCGCGATGAGCGCCGAAATGCACGATCTGGAAAATATGCGCGAATATTCGCAGAAACTGCTGAGCTTTCGCGCCGCAATCCGCCGTAGCGCTGGAAGGACTCGCAACGGTGGCGCTGGAGCGCCGCGACAACCATGCAGCCGCGCGATATTGCGATCGCATCGTTGATCTGGCGCCCGATTGCCTGGAGGGCTGGCACAACCTGCGGATCGCTCTCGATCGTATTCTTTCCGCGTTCACTTCCTCGAAGCCCGCGGCTTCGATCCCGGGGGTAAAGTTAAATGGCTCGTTTGCGTGTTCGTCTGGAATTGAACCGGCGCAGCGCCGGCGTGCCTCTCGACAAACTGGCGAGCGTGGTGGAGGAGACGCGCAAGTTTCTTCCACTTGCTGGCGGAGGATGTCCACATCGAAGCCGAGCGCGGCGAGTGGGTGGCGTCGGATTTCGATACCGAGTCGCTCAACTTCACTGCCGAATATTCGGGGCCAGTGACCGCGGATCAGGTGCGCGCGTTCGGAGCGGCGTTCGCCGGCGCCACTTCGCTGCGGCGCGCCACCATCGCGCAATTCACCGCGCATCGCCGATTTTCTGGGCGAAGACGAACTGGTTGGATTCGGGCTCTACCAATAGGACGCCGAGACCGAACCGTCGGAGTGGCGCTGCTTATCCAAGCGCGATGCGCAGCGCTTCGGTCAGGAGATCCAGTTGCTCGCCGCAGCGGCCGGCGAAGTCACAGCCCGCGACATCGCTGCCGGCGGTGATGACCGGCAGCGTAGCCGGACGGCGACTGTTCAAGGACCGGCGCGAGCGGGAAGCGCTGGCGGCCGACCCAGCGAAGCTGATTCGTGAAGTGGAATCGAACCTGTCCCGGCGGATCGGGCTACTGGAAGGCGAAGTGGCCGAGCATACGCGAAAACTGCAGCGAAGTTCCCACGCATCCGGACATCGCCGACGAGCGCTTCAAGCAAATGTTGTCGGCCATGGAAACGTTTTGGGCGCAAGCTCCGAAGCAGATGCCCCTGCTCGCGGCCCCCGCTCCCGCGCCCGAGCCAACGCCAGTGCCGGTGGAACTCAAGAAACCCAAGCGCCGCTGGGTCATGGGGGTGATGATGGCCGCCGCTGCGGTGGCGCTTAGCTTCGCCATTCCGGATATGCAACGTGAATTGTCGCGATACATGCTGGTGGGGACTCTGTCTGACGTCTCGCCGAAGCCTCCCGCCGCGCCGGCGCTTCCGGCAGCTACAGTTCGGGAGCTGAAACCCGAGGAGCCAAAGTCCGAGGAGCCAAAGCCCGCCGAGCCGAAGCCCGAGAAGTCGAAACCGGCGCCGAAACCCCCGCAGCGATTCGAAGGGCCGCAGATCGCGCTCGACATTCCCGCCGACGTGCGGGCCAAGGTCCAGGATGAGGCGCGCGTGCAAGTGGTGGTGGCGATCGACGATCAGGGCAATGTGACCAACGCGGAAGTGGAGTCGATGATGGGCCAAGGCGCGCGGTTGCTGACCAACGAGGCATTAGCGGCGGCGCGGCGGGCGCGGTTCCGGCCGGCACGCGAGGGTGAGCGCGCGGTGGAAAGCAAAATGGTGTTGACCTATCTATTCAAGCCGGACAGTCTGACTTCTGACTTCTGACTTCTGACTTCTGACTTCTGAATTCTGAATTCTGAATTCCTCCCGTGCCTCATGTATACTTGGCCCTGCCCTCGGGCCATGTTCGCTCCGGGGACAATGCGACCAATGGAGGGTCGAAGCATATGTCATTCCTGGCGTGGATCATTTTGGGGTTGCTTGCGGGTTTCATCGGGAGCAAGCTGGTAAACAAACAGGGCGAGGGACTGGTCCTGGATGTTCTTCTGGGGGTCGTCGGCGCCATCGTGGGCGGGTGGCTGTTCAACAGGTTTGGGGTGGCCGGCGTCACCGGTCTCAATCTTTATAGCTTGCTGGTAGCCGTGGTTGGTGCTGTCCTGGTGCTGGTGATTTACCACGCCGTTCGGCGGGCGTGAGGCTCGCTACTCGCGATCGGAACGATTGAGCCCGGTAACGGTTCGGCCAGTAAAATAGCCGGCTACGATCGCGAGTATAAAACACAGAACGATAGTGGGCGGAGCTTCCACGTTAGATCATCGTCGGATCGGCCCTTCGGCTCCAGGGCGCTGGTCTACTAAAGATGCACTAAAGTAGTTCCTAATTCGGACCGATAAGCTTGATTGATGGACCGCCGCTTCAATCAGCGCATCGCCGGGGACCTCCCAGTGATCCTCACGCTGCTCGAGTCCGAACAAGAAGCACGCGGAAAGCTTCTCGATCTTTCCGAATCGGGAGTTGGGGTGCTGTTTCAGACCCCGGCCGATCCCGGAGCCATGGTGAAGTTGGAAATCCTCGGGATCATTTTCTATGGGTACGTCGCCCACTCCAAACCGGAAGGCGCCGGATTTCGAGTCGGGATCTTCGTCGAGCCCGCATTGCTGGACTCGTCGAATATCGTCGAGCTGGTAAACAGCTTCCTGGTCTCCCACATCGGCTAACGCCGTCCACGAACTAATTCGTGGATTGCAACACAGCGCGGCGCATCAATTTTGAATCAAGCTTTCGCTCGATCTGCGCAATCTGCGAGCGCTCCGAGCGCGTGGCGAACGTGGAAGCTGTTCCTGAAGCGCCGGCGCGGCCGGTGCGTCCGACGCGATGAATGAAGTCTTCCGGGACTTGCGGAAGATCGTAATTCACGACGTGTGAGATTCCCTCTACGTGAATGCCGCGAGCCGCGACATCAGTGGCCACCAGCACGCGATAGTCGCCTTCCTGGAAACCGCGCAGCGCGTGAGTGCGCTGGCTTTGGCTGCGATTGCCGTGGATCACGGCGGCGTTCACGCCTCCGCGCGCCAGCTTCTTCGATAGCTTATCGGCGCCATGCTTGGTGCGGGCGAAGACCAGGAACGAGCCCGGCTCTTTGCGCAGCATGTTCTCGAGCAGACCGAGTTTGCAGTCCTGCTCCACTTCATAAAGGTGCAATTCGATTTTCGCGATCGGCTGGGTTGTGTCGCCGGCTTCCACTCGCACGGCATTGCGAACGTGGTTCTTTACCAGGTGCTGGACCGAGCTTTGAATGGTGGCCGAAAACAGCAGCGTCTGGCGATCGGATGGCATGGCCGCCATGATTTTCGTGACGGTGGGGAGGAAGCCCATGTCGAGCATGCGGTCGGCTTCATCCAGCACCAGGGTGCGAACCTGGCTGAGATTGATCAGGTGGCGTCCGAGGAAATCGAACAGACGGCCGGGAGTCGCGATGAGCACCTGCGCTCCCTTGCGAATGGCTTGGAGCTGGACTCGCTCGCTGAGTCCACCGACCGCGACGGCAGCGCGAACACCGGTACCCGCGGCCATTTTGGCGAATGCTTCGCTGATCTGGATGGCAAGTTCGCGCGTTGGGGTCAAGATAAGGGCGCGAATGCCGGCTTGGGTATGAACGCCGGAGTGCCCGGCCTGCGCCGAGATTTGGTGGATGATGGGCAGGACGAACGCGAGCGTTTTGCCGGTGCCGGTTTGCGCGGTGGCGACCAAATCGCGGCCAGCCAGCGCGGGCTCGATGGCCAGCTCCTGGATGGGCGTCGGCTGGACGAAACCGTGCTTGGATAAATTGCTCTTGAGAAGAGCAGACAGAGGTAATTCAGAGAAACTTTTCATTTGTAATTTTGCGGAGGGAGAAACGACGAGCCGACTACCTGTCAGGGCGGAGGGGGATTCGGATCAACTTCCAGTAGGCTTTAGTATAGCATGGCCGGGGAAGGGGATACGGGATTGGGGGTCAGGGGTTGGGGATTAGCTGGGACTCCAGCTCGGCCCAGCGGGAATACAGGTCCTCCACGCGGCGCTGCGCGGCTTGCATTTTTTCGTAGGCTTCGGTGACTCGATTGGGATGGGACGCCGCCGCTTCAGACTCGCGCTGCTGCAAAGAGGACAGCTTTCTTTTCGGTTCGTTGGCGGGCGCCGCAGGGCGGGGAAGTTTCGGCGCGGGTTTTTCGGAGAGTTGCTCGCCGCGGAAGGCTCCCCACTGTGAGTAGCCGGCAAACAGACCGCCTTCACCGCCGTCGAGTCCGATGCCCAAATCGTTGGTGGGTTTGTCGAGCAGCAGCACGTCGGCACTTATGTCGCGGGCGCGCTCTCCGACCGACAGTTTCGAGACCGGATAGGTCAGTTCATGGACACGTCTTCGACCCGTTACAGAGGTTATTCCCCATATCGGTTCCCCCGTTGACGGTTCCTCCGTTGGATGCCACGACGTTGCCAAGGTAAGGAGAGAACGAAATGCCATATCCAAAGTTTTCGTAAACGTAGTTATTGACGGCGAGCCCGGCTGCGAGGATGCCGCTTGCTCCGTTGTTAATCGAGCTGTTGTCCCGGACGACACCTCCTCCGCGAATTCCGTTGAGTCCGTTGTAGGCCACCGAGTTGAGACTGACAGTGCCGAAGTTTTCCCAGATCCCGTCTGCTGCGTTGGTGATGGAGGTGCAATGAGTAACGGTGCCGTTAGACACGAAGATGCCGGTACCCCCATTCACTGGGCTGGCACCGCCTGTGCTCTCCACGTGTATGCCGTCCACAAGGGTACCGAAGGCATTGGAGAAAACGCCGGCGGCGCCCATGCCGCGGACCGTGCCGTTGATTACGGTCAGATTGCTGAACATCGGCGACGCGGCGTAGATTCCGGTGCTGGCTCCGCGGTTCGAGCACTGCACCGGGTATGTACTCTGAATGCATGTGATTGGCCCGGAGATGGTGAACCCGTTCAGGTCTAGAGTTACATTGCTGGCGTTGACGTCTATACCGTCCGTGTTGACATCTGAGATGGTGAGGTTTCCGGAGAGGCGATAACTTCCCGATTGGCAAATCGTGATGGGGAAGCCGGAGTGCGTGCAGCCCGGCAGGCCGGTTACGGAACTGCTCTGATTGATGAGCAAAGTGCCATCGGCAGCGAACGCCGAAGGCGCAACCGCCAACACAATGGCAGCGACTACAAAGGCAAACGCACAGCTGGTGGATCGTATCATCGAAGCTCCTTTTGGAAAAATGGATTTGACGGATGTCTAGTGTAGGGTTGCAATCTGGACGTTGAGGCCCATATCCTGAACACCGAAGGCTTGCGAGATGTTTCCCCCATGATTCCGGAGATTACCCGCCAGAACATTTCCTTCGTAACCAGCCACGGAATTAGAGCCCAGAATTCCCCAGTCTCCGTTGTCTTTGAGGTAATTGTTCAGCAGGAAGCCAAATGTAATGAGTACGCCGTAGCCAAAGTTAGCGGATATCGTGCAAGCTTTGACGGTCGCATCCTCGGCCACAATACCGTTGATACCGCTATTGCTTATTTTGAGATTTTCGATAGTGCTCTCATAACCGGCCAGGCTGAGTGGGGGCACCAAAACCACGCCGTACCCACCCATACCGTTAATCTGGCCATTACTCACGGTGATGCCGCCGCCCTTGCCATAAATGGCGATTCCACCCAAATTCTGGTAGGTACACACGATAGTTTGGTCGTGCTGAAAGGCGCACTGATTCGGTCCAAGAATCGCGAAGCCGTTCAGGTCTAGCGTGACGTGGTTAGCGGAAATCACAATCGCGGTTGTTTTCTCATCGATCGTTAGGTTTCCGGAAAGCCGGTAGCTCCCCGGCTGACAAATGGTGATCGGGAAGCCGGCATGCGCGCAGCCCGGCAGCCCGTTGATGGAAGTGCTTTGATTAATGAGCACGGTGCCGTCGGCTGAGAATGCGGCAGGCGCGAAGGTCAACAAGGCCGCTACTACCGAGAAAGCAAGTGCCGAGCTATTGAGTTGGGCCATGAAGTTTCTCCTTAAACCACCGGACCATCCCAAGACACAGGAGTCCGGCGAGGCACAGCACCATCAGGGATGGTTCGGGGACCGTGGACGTAGTAGATGATGCCCCCGTCACGGTTCCCTGAAGATCGGTTTGGCTGAAGTCGGGAAAGTTGCGAAGGAATTCGAATTCCGAAGGGCTGGCCGCCGTATCGCCTGCAAGCCGGCCGGCCTCGGAAGCCAGCGAGCTGAGATCGGTAATCGTTCCTGTGAGGTAAAGATCCAAGAAGTCTTCAGCGAAGCAATTGTCGAGCGACGAGCAGACCAGAAAAGAAGCGGTCTCCGGGCCGTACACTCCTGGTGTGGAGAACTCGATATAGCTCCCCGCGGACGATGAGTACAAGAACGCGTAGCCGTCGAATGACAGCGTCAGGCTTGCATCAGTCAGCACGTAGGAACTTCCGGTCTGATCGAAACTAGCGGGATCGTATGTCAGGACAATCGTAAAAGGATCGCCGGGATTAATGGTACTTGTGTCGGTTATTACCGGATCGCTGAGCCCAATGGCCGAGCCGTCGGAGGACAGGTCACCGGTGATGGTTATTGAATCCGCCCGCGCGAACGGACCTCCGCAACACATGGCGAGGGCGAAGGCAAGTTGCCCGATATATAGCGATCGGGGACGGGAGCGGCGGCAAGATTTCGAACGGGTTTCCATCTATTTTCTTTCGTGTTGGCAGTGTTCGGTAGTGTTGCAGTTTCTCTCTATGAGGTCGATATATTCGGCTTCGAGAATCTTCGCCTCCATGGCATCCCAGTCGCGCTGCTGCAAATAGGACAGCTCTTTTTCAGTTCGTCGGCGGGCGTGGCAGGGCGGCCTGACGGCTTGTCAGTCCAATTTGTAATTTCTGCGCTTCCAGAGCACCGCTGCCAGTCCCACACCGAGCAGCAGGGGCCAGAAAACCGGCTCCGGAACCGCGCTTACCGAAGCCGCCGCCGTGACGAAATTGTCGCTCGAGATCTCCGTGTCTAAGTTTGCATCGTTGTACAGGTCGTAGGTCAAAAGGATGAAACCGCTGGTAGTCCCGACGGCGCCTGGATCAATTGCAAAGCTTCCGATCCCAGTCGGGTTCAACGGGTCGCTGTCGTTGAAGGACTCCGTGACAAAAGTGGAGTCCGGCGATGGCCCAATCGGATTGAAAATCGACCCCGCGATGTCGGTATACGAAGATAGGGGAATGCAGCCAAGAACCACGCTCGGCGAAGCAGTACTCGCTGAGCTGCAGAACTCCGTGCCGGTGATGAGTGCGAAATCAGCGTTGTTGCTGAAAGTGAACCCCCAGCCGACAGTGGTTCCGGGAAGGCCGCTGATTGCGCCATTGGGTGGATCGAGCGTCAGGATAGCGGTTGCCCGCGCCGCCGGCGCAAATGCCATGCATCCGGCTAATAAAGCGAAAATGAGTTGCTTGTTCATATCTGCTCCTTAAGAAAACGTCCTACGGAAGTTGGTTCGTGCGCGTCATGGTTCCTGTTACCCCACCATTGTTGGCTGAGAATGTCGCTAGTACCGTAAACCGCGCCGTTGGGGCGCAGCTTGAGAAATCAAACAGAAGGTTGACCGTAACCATGGCGCCAGGGGCTATATCGCCGATCAACGGATTGTTGAGGCGGAACGGCACGCAAGCGGTACCAAAGGTTTGTGTCAGTGTGAAACTGTCGATGGAAACGTAGTGTGCCACCACCACCCCGACATCGGCGATGGTAATCGGCCAGAGGCGCACGTTCATCGCGCCGGTCTTGACCTGAATGCCTCCACTTAGTATGGTTGTTCCGGTGATGTAGTTGGCAGTTACGGTCACGTCACTCTCCTGAATCACGGTTGTAGTAAGTGCGCTGATCGGATCGCTGACCGGTCCTGTCCAATTAAGGAAGGAGAAGCCTGGTTTCGGTGTCGTCTGGATGACCGCAACCGAGTTCTGCGCTTCGCTTACTCTCCCCGAAGGATTGGTGGTCCCTTCGCCGGCAGGCGACACCAGGACTGTAAGAAATTGCGTCATCGCGGTCGGCGGAGGGAGCTGGCACGTCGTAAAAAACTTGTCCACGCACAACTCAAAGGCACCGATGTCCGGCCCGCCCATGGATGGCCTTGGCTCGCCGCGCTGGTCGGCCTGGAGTTGAGGATCAGTTTGAAGTAAGGCACCCACGCCCGCATTAAAGGCTGAGCTGGTTTTGGAAAGCGCCATGGTGGGTGTTGTGCCAGGCGCGTTCAATTGCAACGGCCCAAGATGCGGATCGACATTGGTGACCGGGGATGGACATGGGAGAAATGACTTGGGAGTGTTACCTGTCACGTTTAGATCGCCGATTAGATTACCGGCGGATGTGATCGAAACCGGGCCGCTTACAAAACATTCCAATGAGCCATTGTTGAAGATGATCGTATCGTTGAGAGCGAAGTAGGCAGTTTGGCCGTCACCGACGACAGTAATTCCCCCACCCGAGCCCGTTCCCTGATTGCCGCTAATAGTTACGTTGGTGACCGTGAGGCTCCCGTTCCTCGAAAAGATTGCACCGCCGGCGTCGGCGCCGTTATCGGCATTGCCGATAACCTGGTTCGAGTCTCCGAGAAAGTTATATCCTCCCAATCCTCTGGTGACGACGTTGTTGGTGAAAGTGCTGTTCTCAATCAGCACGGTGCCGCCATCATTAAAGACCGCCCCTCCCAGACCGGCACCGCCCCCGCCGCTGGGGATATCGCCATCCCCGCCGAACAAGCCGCCTGTGCCGGCGTGGCCCTTCCCAAAGGTTCCGTTGCTTGAGCCGCCTCCCCCGCCGCCAAAGCCTCCCTGGCCACCCGTGGTTCCTCCAGAGATTGAGCTGTTACCTGCTCCGCCTCCTCCGCCGAAGCCTCCATCTCCGCCGTTTCCTCCCCCGTCGGCTCCTCCACCCCCGCCTCCACCATACTCGCCCTTACCGCCGTTTCCACTGCTGAGCAGAGCAATTCTTCCTCCTCCACCACCGCCGCCGCCCGGACAGGGAGCGTCCTGACCATTGCTTCCGTCTGAGCCGCCGGCGCCGCCGCAGTTGAACCCTCCAGGAGGGCCTTGCGCGTCAAAAACCGTCCCACCTCCGCCGAAGCCGACGTCAAACCCATAGTTATAGCAATCGAAGGCGCCACTGCCACGCGCGCCACCTCCCCCTGCGCCTCCGCTGCCACCACATGTGAAGAAGCCGCCGGCATGCGGCGAAACAAGTCCGTCTCCACCCACTCCCCCGCCGCCTCCGCCAATCACGTCAGCGCCTTCAGAACCATTCCCTCCCACAGCGCTATTGCCGTCGAAAGTGCAGTGCTCGAGGGTCAGCTGTCCTCCCATGACGAAAATTGCCCCTCCGGCGCCCATGCCTCCAGCTCCGCCGGCATTCCCAGCGCCGCCGTGAGCGCGGAAGCCTTTGATGTAGGCGTTGTCGATTGTCAGAGAGCCGTAGGGGCTCACCGTAAACAGGCGCCCCTGCAGGCCGCCGATCCACTGCAGGGTCGCGCCACGGGCGTCGATTGTTATGTTGGAGGTAATCATGCGCGTGGCTGTCGGTCCTGCCGCATTGTCCTCGTCGTCCACTATGCTTCCTAACTTGAAAACTGCCCCAGCCGGCAGCACGATGGTGTTTCCTCCAGGGGTGCCTGGGTCGCAAGAGGACTGAACCACCTGGGGGACATGGGTGACTGGATCATAGCTCGCGATTTCCAGAGTGCTATTCAGGTTTGCCGACGAAATGGCGTCCTGCAATGAGCACCCCTGCATGGTGCCGATTTCCTGGTTCAAATTGGTGACATAGATGGTGGCGGCTCGCAGGGAGAGCGTCGATGCGGCCAGCAGAAAAATGATTGCGGCAGTTTGAAAAAATCGGTTCGTCACGATAGCTCCTATGGAAGTTGGTTCGTGCGGCTCATGGATCCGGTGAGGCCGCCGCCGTTCGCCGAGAAGGAGGCCAGGACGGTAAACCGCGCAGTTGCCGCGCAGCTTGAGAAATCAAACTGCAGATCCACCGTCGGTGAACTACCCGGAGCGATATCGCCCACGAAGACGGGCAAGTTGTTCAGCAGGACCGGCGAACACTTCACGCCGTTGGTTTGAGTCAGAGTGAAGCCGGTGATCTGGGCCGAGTGCGCCGTCACTACACCGACATCGGCTATCGTAATCGGCCAGAGGCGCATGGTCAGCGGGCCAGTCTTGACCTGGATCCCTCCACCAAGCACCGTTGTTCCCGAGACGTAATTTGCCGTTACGAGCTGATCTGTATGCATGATCACGGTGGTTGACGCGCTCGAAGGATCTGTGACGTTCCCGGTCCAGTCCAGGAACGAGTAGCCCCGCTTAGGCGCCGTGCTAATTGCCTTGATCGTGCCATCGAGCGCGTAGTTTATTCCAACCGTGGGATTGGTGGTTCCTGCATTGGCTGGAGAAACCGCCATGGTGAGTTTATCGGTAATGGCATCGCTCGGAGGGGATGAACAGGTGACTAGGAAATGTCCGAATTGCAACTCGAGACATAGCTCAAACGCGCCGATGTCATAGAGTCCCGTCATCGGGCCAGTCCCCGACGACGGCCGTGGGATGCCGCGCTGGTCTACTCCGAGACCGGACGCTGCATGTTCTTGTGCGGCGCTGCCGGGGGGAATTGCCATGGTAGGCGTAAGCCCGGGCGCATTGAGTTGTAGTGGCCCCAGTTCTGGGTTGCCGCCGACCGCGCCAGGGCACGGGATGAACAAGGGGCCGCCACCGCCATTGCCATCGATCAGATTGGTAACACCGGCGATATTCACCGGCCCTCGGGCAAAACATTCCTGGGATCCGTTGTTGTAGACGATGGTGTCGCTGAGTGTAAAGTTCGCGGTACTGCCGTCGCCGACTACAGCGATCCCCCCGCCTGAGCCAGTCGCTTGATTGCCGCTGATGGTGGAGTCGACTACTTCAAGGATTCCGTTGCGCGAGAAGATCGCTCCGCCGGCGTCGGCCCCGTTGTCGGCTGAGCCTCCACCTCCGAATCCCCTGGAAACGGAAGTATCAGTGAAGGTGCTATTGGTGATCGTTACGCTGCCGCTGTCGTTGAAGATTGCGCCGCCGAAGGCATCGCCTCCACCGCCGTCATTCGCATCGGCGTTTCCTAGGAATCCAAGGTCGGATGAACCGCCTTCTCCTGGTCCTCCGACGTCGAGAAATCCGGTTGCGGATGCTCCGCCGCCGGCACCGAATCCGCCTTTTCCACCGCTAGGACCAAACCCGTCCAGGCTACTCTGAGACCCGCCGGCGCCGCCGCCTCCGCCAAAGCCGCCCTCTCCACCGCTGCCGGTAAGATAAGCGCCACCGCCACCGCCGCCGCCGTAACCTCCTTGATTGCCATTGCCCGAGCCCAAGCAAGCGGCGGGTACCCGCGGGCCTTCACCCCCGCCCCCACCGCCTCCAGGAGTTCCGGCGTCACCGGTATTTGCGGAGCCCACACAAAGCGTGGTACCTCCACCCAAGCCACCTCCATTGAACCCGAAGGCTTGTCCCACACCACTCGTTACGGTTCCGCCGCCCCCGCCACCGTTTTCGAAGTAATAGCCGAGCAAGGGATTGGTTTCGGAACCTCGACCGCCATTGCCGCGAGCGCCACCTCCACCACCCCCGCCAACCTCATGCCCGGGGTTGATCGGGAGACCGCCGTTACCAGAAAGACCGCCACCCCCACCGCCCGCGTTAGTGGAAAATGCGGAGCCATTTCCGCCCTGAGCCAGGTTCGAATCGAAGGTGCAACTGTCTACGGTGAGCGAACCCTCATCCACGTAGACCGCTCCTCCCGCGCCCAGACCCCCACCGCCGCCGCTCGCCCCATCACCGCCCTTGGTTCTGAAGCCCTTTATGTAGGCGTTGCGGATCGTGAGATTGGCAGTGCTGCCCAGAACGGCAAAAAGACGAGCGCTCTTTTGACCGACCCATTGCAACGTTGCGCCATTGGCCTCGATTGTAATGCTGGACGTGATCACCGGCGTGGCGGTTGGACCCAGTATGTTGTCGGCATCGTCCACGATCGCGTTCAACTGGAAGACTGCCCCGGGCAGCATGATCGTGTTGCCGCCAGGATCGCCAACGATACATCCGGTTGTGACGTGAATGGGCGTGCCGTCAGGCTCATAACCCGAGATAGCGATCTGGCTCTGGGAATTGGCAGCCGAGATGGCCTCTTGAAGCGTACAAACCGCGCCTGGTTCGTTGGAGATTCTCTGATCGAGTGAAGTGACTGGTATGACCGCGCCCCGCGCGGATATCGACGCGAGAGTCAGCCAAGCAACGCTAGCGAGCGTAAGTCCCCAAACACATCGGTCGTACATCCTCAGGCGCGATCGCATTTCGGATCTCCCTTATGGCAGCGTGCTGAGTAGAATGCTGGTTTCAAATCTGAGAGTCGATATTGGGAAGGTAGAGATGTGGTGTAATTAAGGTGATAATCCTAATCCGATCATTGCAATAGATTTGGGGTTGCAAAAACCAGGAGCAGAATGCGACCTTATGCCGGAGCTGGCTACTAAGTACAGGTTCGGTCCCTACGAAGTCCAGGTCCGGACTCGCGAGTTGTACAAGCAAGGACAGAAGCTAAAGCTCCGCTCACAAGCGTTCCAGGTGCTTCGAATACTTCTGGAACACGCCGGAGATGCGGTGACGCGCGAAGAATTCCGGCAGATGCTTTGGCCGGCCGGGACGTTCGTCGATTCTGAGCACGGGCTGAACACATCTATCAAGGAGCTGCGCCGAGTGCTTAGCGATTCGGCGGCAGACCCGCACTACATCGAGACGCTCCCCAAGGTGGGGTACCGAATGATGGTGCCCGTAGAACGGGAAGACCCAGCCGCTGCCGTGCCAGTTAGTGTCGAACCTTACACCCCCGAAATTCCTGCAAGCTTGTTGCCGGAGGCTCAACCGAAGCTGGAGCGGCACCGGAACTGGATCTTGTACGGGGCTTTGGCAATCGTTTTGGCGGCGTTGGCCGGTTTCTGGCAGTGGCGGCGCGTGACCTTGCGGACACAGTCGGATAGTCCACGCTTGATGTTTGCGGTGCTCCCGTTTGAGAACCTCACGGGAGATCCCGGGAAAGAATACTTGAGTGACGGCTTGACCGAAGAGATGATCGCGCAGTTTGGGCGACGCGACCCTCAGCACTTCGGCGTGATCGCTCGTACCTCCGTGATGCCCTACAAGCATAGTCAGAAGGAGCTGGGTCAGATTGCCCGCGAGCTCGATGTCCAGTACATATTGGAAGGCAGCGTCAGAACGGACTCAGGGAACATTCGAGTTGCGGCGCAATTGATTCGCGTAAAGGATGGGGCCCGGGCCTGGGGGAAGGAGTATGATCGCCCATCGATTCATGTTCTGACCATGCAAGACCAGATCGCCCGCGAAATTTCCGATGAGATTGAGCTCACTCTCGGAGACCACAAGCCGACTGTTGCCGTTATGCGCCCCGCTTTGTCGCGAGAGCAGTATGAAGCGTATGATCTCTATCTCAAGGGCCTCTATTTCTGGAACAAGAGAACCGTGGATGGCTTTTGGCAAGCCATCAAATACTATGAGCAAGCCATTGCCGATGACGACAAGAATGCTCCGTCCTACGCCGGCATGGCGAACTCGTATGCACTGCTGGGAGGTTATAGCGGACAACCCAATCCCGAGTACATCACCAGGGCGCGGACCGCGGCTTTAAGAGCCCTGGATATTGATGAGAGTTTGCCGGAAGCGCACGCGGCATTGGCCGTAATTGTCCAGGATTACGATTGGGATTGGCAGACTGCCGAGAAGGAATACCGGCGAGCCATTGAGTTGAACTCAAGCTATGCCACGGGCCACCATTGGTACGCCGAACACTTAGGATTCAGGGGACGGTTCGATGAGGCATTCCGCGAAAGCGACCGCGCCCGCCAGCTTGATCCTCTTTCCCTGGTCATCGCCACGGATCGGGCGGTCATGCTGTACTATTCCAGGCAATATGATCGTGCCATTCAGCAATTTCGCGCTGTCACCGAACTGGACCCAGAATTCCCGCGCGTAGGCGTATTAGCCTTCCCGTACCTAAAGAAGGGCATGTTTGCGGAAGCACTGGAAGCGACACGGCACGGGTCTGGAAAAGGGCCCTGGGCGTGGTCGGATCAGGCCTATGTGTACGGTCGCTCGGGGCGCCTGGAGGAAGCGCGACACATGCTGGCAATGCTGAACGATTTTTCACGGCTTCATCCGGTGGACCCTTCAACTTTCGTGGTGGCCTATCTCGGAATTGGGGACACTAACCTAAGCCTGGCCTGGCTCCAGAAGGCCTACACACAGCGCTCCTACATGTTGACTACGCTCAAAGTAGATCCGATCTTCGATCCATTGCGGGGCGACGCTCGCTTTCAGAATCTGGTTCGGCGCGTTGGCCTAGACTAATGGTGCTTCATTTCGAAACCTTGGCTTCCAGCTCCGCCCAGCGCGCGTACAGGTCTTCCACGCGGCGCTGCGCAGCTTGCATTTTTTCGTAAGCTTCGGTCACTCGCTCGCGCGATCCGATGCCGCGCTTCGAGCTCCCGCTGGCGCGCGGCCAGCTCCTGTTCCGCTTCCAGAATCTTCGCCTCCATGAGATCCCACTCGCGCTGTTGCAGGTAGGAGAGCTTTTTCTTCGGTTCGTCGGCGGGCAGCGGCGGGGCGGGGAAGTTCTCGACGCGCCTCTTTCTCGGAAGCCGGCTCGCTGCGCAACGCTTCCCATTGCGAGTAGTCGGCAAACACCCCGCCTGCGCCTCCATCGAGACCGATGACCATCGTGGACACGCGGTCCAGCAGATAGCGATCGTGGCTCACCAGCACCACGCGCGCCGGAAAATTCGAGCAGGCTGTCTTCGAGCACTTCGAGCGTCGGAATATCCAGGTCGTTGGTGGGTTCGTCGAGCAGCAGCACGTCGGCGGTGGCCAGCATCAGGCGCGCGATCATCACGCGCGCCCGCTCGCCGCCCGAAAGTCTCGACACCGGCATGTCGAGCTGCTCGTCCCGAGAACAGGAAACGCTTCGCCCAGCCCGCGACATGGATGGGGCGGCCGCGATAGATCACCGATTCGCCCTCCGGACACAGTGTCCGGCGCAGGCTGATTTCCGGGTCGAGGTGCGCGCCGCGGTCCTGCGCGAAGCTCACGATTTGCAGCCGGTCCGCGCGTCGGATGGTCGCCTTCGTCCGGCTCGATGACGCCTGCGAGCATTTTGAGCAGCGTGGTTTTGCCGCTCCCGTTCGCTCCCACCAGGCCGATGCGAACGCCGGGCGAAAGAGTAAGGTCCAGATTTTGCGAACAGCCGCCGCCCGCCCAGTGTTTTCCCGATGCCTTCGGCCTCGATCAGACGCTTGGTCTTGCGATCGGACGCCGTGAAATCGATTTTCGCCCTGGCGACGCGGCTGCGCGCGTTGACGGCGGAGAGTTCTTCGATCAGCCGCCCGGCGGAGTCGATGCGCGCGCGCGACTTTGCCGGTGCGGGCTTTTGGGCCGCGGCGGAGCCATTCGACCTCGCTGCGCACTTTGGTGGCCAGCGACTCCTGCTGCTTGGCCTGCGCCTCCAGAAAATCCTCGCGGCGCTCCAGAAATTCGCTGTAGTTCCCCTTCACCTGGAACGCGCTCTGCGGATAGACGCGGTTCATCTCCACCATCTGGGTGGCGACGTTCTCGAGAAAATAGCGGTCGTGCGTAACCACCAGGCAGGCGTCGCGCGGCTGAATCGCGGTTTCGAGCCAGAGAATGCCTTCGAGGTCCAGGTGATTGGTGGGCTCGTCCAGCAGCAGCACGTCCGGCGACGCGACCAGCGCGGCCGCGATGGCGAGCCGCTTCTTCCATCCGCCGGAGAGCGCCGCGGCGGGCGTGGAGGATCCGTGAATCCGGCGCGGCCGAGCATCATCTCGACGCGCGCTGTCTTCTCCTCTGTCCTCCAGCGGCAACCCACGAGGCGGCGCGCAGCACGGAGCCCACCGTGTCGCCGGCCGCGAAGAGCGAATCCTGCGGGACATAGGCCAGCCTGGTCTGCTTGCGCAGCGCCCGAGTTCCGGCATCCGGCGCTTCCCTGCCGGCCAGGATCTCGAGCAGCGTAGTTTTGCCGCTGCCGTTCGGCCCGATCAGCCCGGTCCGGTCGCCGTCAGAAAGGCTCAGCGAAAGATCTTCGAACAGAGGCCGCGCGCCAAACGATTTGCGGAGAGCGGAGCCGCTCAACAGAACAGCCATCTCCTCCAGCATGGCATGATGATTCGCATGAGCGTATCGCGCCGTGATGTTTTGGCCGCATTTGGCGGCTGCGTCGTTGCAAGCGCCGCGACGCGGGAACAATCGCGGATCGCGATCACGATGGACGATTTGCGATGGCAAGACATTCCTGAGGCCATGCGGAAGGACGCGGACCAGCGGCTGCGCGCGGCGCTGGACCGGCACAAGGTGAAGACTGCGCTGTTCGTGATAGGAGAGAACGGCGATACGCCCGAAGGGCGCGCGATCCTGCAGGAGTGGAGCGGGCGCGGGCATATGATCGGCAACCACACCTGGTCCCATCGTTGGATTGACAAGCTGCCGGAGGAGGAATTCGGAGCCGACATGCTGCGCTGCGATGCCTTGGTGCGCCGGTTCCCAACGTTTCGTCCTTACTTTCGCTTTCCGGCGTTGAAGGAAGGCGGAACGCGCGAGCGCCGCGATTGGATGCGCGCATTCTTGAAGGAGCACGGATACCGGAATGGCGCGGTCACCATCGATGCGTCGGATTGGTATTATGACCAGCGCCTCAGAAAATGCCTGGCGGAGCGTCCGAAATTCGACGCCAATCTTTTCCGTGAGCCGTACCTGGCGCATCTTTGGGATCGGGCCACCTACTACGACCGGCTGGCGCGCGAGGTGCTGGGCCGGGCCATCTCGCATACCATCCTGCTGCATTACAACGTTCTGAACTCCTATTTCCTCAATGACGTGATGGACATGTTCCGCACGCGGGGCTGGCAGTTTGTGGATGCCGAGCGCGCGTTTCAAGATGAAGTGTTCACGCGCCAACCGGACACCGTGCCTGCGGGAGAGAGCTTGGTGTGGGCGCTGGCGAAGGAAACCGGCCGCTACGATTCGGTGCTGCGCTACCCGGGCGAGGATGACGTGTACGAGAAACCGAAGCTGGATGCGCTGGGATTGTAAGAGCTACTTCTTCAATGTCCCGGTCCAGTTCAGGATCACTTCCTGAGGCTGCGACTGGCCTCCGCTGAGCGCCTTCAGAGCAGGGAAGCGCTCGCCAGGCGCCGGCGGCCCGAGCGTCGGCGAAATCGTTTAAGTGGATCGGTAGCGCGGCCGCCGCTCCGAACTCGAATGTGTCGACGTTCTGAATTGGCGCCAACATGAGCTTGTCCCCGCTGGCGTAGTAGAGTTGTTTCCCATCCGCACTCCACGAGGGTGAACTGCCGCCACCGCTGGAAATCTGCCATTTCCCTCCGGGACCGGGGAATGCTGTCACATAGACTTCATCCTTTCCGGACTCGTCGGACCTATAGGCGAGCCATTTGCCGTTCGGCGACAGAACAGCGCCTGTTTCATTGGCAGGCGAATGGAGGAGAGGAGTCGATTTCCTGTCGCCGTTCAGATCGATGTAGTATATGTCCGCGCGCGTGGCATTGTTCTGCACCTCGAGGAAAAGATAGCGGCCGTCGGGAGACCAACTCATCACCCCGGCGTAGTCTGGGTCATCTCCAACTTCTCCTGGTTACCGGAACCATTCGCCGGCTGGATCCACAGTCGCCCCACTGACGAAAGGGCGGAGACCGCAATCTCTTCAGCGTCTGGAGAAAACGCGTACCGAACGTCGTTCCCTTCGGCGAATGTGCTGCGCGACACAGTGTTCCGGCTGGTGTCGACGATCCAAACGTCTCCCCTGCCCGTGTCAGGATCGGACCGCACCAGCCCGACCAGGGAGCCGTCCGGGGATGGCTGCGGTGACGAATATAGGCCGGGCTCGCCAAACCGCGCCAGTTCCTTGCCGGTGCGGTCCACCCACATGGGCTGAGTCTTCGGAAATGACGCATGACGGAAAACGAGCGTGCCGTGCGCGGCGGTGAAGGCAGCCAGGTCGCGCGGGTTCCAATAGTCGAGCTTTTCAGCCACGGGCACAGGGTCGCCAGCTGAACTTGAGCGATTTCGGATCGAAGCGCTGCGCCACCAGCACTGCTTCGCGGAGGTACAGCAGGTATCCCTCCGAATACTGCACGTTCGATGCGCGCTCCAGTATCTGGCGCGGTCGCTCGCCGGAAAGAGAGGCGCCGTATAACGCGCCCCGACACTGTGCTCCCGGTCTGGATCGCGTGCAATGAACAGGAAATGATCGTCGTCGGGTAGAAAATATGGATTGCGATGGGTCCAGCCAGGTTTTGCCTCCGTGATCTTCTCGGGCGAACCGCCACTCTCGGGTACTTTGAAAAGGGAATCCCTAATGTTGGGGGTGAAAATAATCATGCCGCGCGCGTTCCAAGATGCGCCGCGGCCTTCGGGTGCATCGCAGAGTATCTGCACAGGCCCACCGGCAAGCGCTACTTTCTTCAGCTTCCCCGCCGAAAAGAAACCAACATACTTGCTATCGGGCGACCAGAAAGGAAATGTCGGCTGCCCGGCTTCTTCCACTTGGCGCACTGTCCCGGTGCCTATGTCGCGGATCCATAGCTTTGTTTCGCCAAGGGTCACCCGTCAGGAAGGCGAGTTTCGAACCATCCGGGGAAAGTGCCGGCGCACCGCTCATGAACGGACGGAAATTCCATATCGCTGGGCGGCAGCCAGGATGCCGTCATCGGCCGCCGTGCCTCTCGAAGCTGTGCGCGGGTGAATATGAAAATAGCAAGAGCCGCAGCGGCGAGAATCCAACCCAGCGCCGGCGGCGATCAGCAACGTGCGCTTCTGCAACACGCGGCGGGCGCGTACCTGGGCGGGCGCACCCAGTTGGCCAGAGGACGCCTCCGCGATCCATTTCAATTGCAGCTTCAGATCGTGCACGGTCTGGAAGCGCTCGTCCGGGTCCTTGGCCAGACAGCTTTTCACCACTTGTGCCAGCGCCGGCGGTGTCATTGGCTGCACCATCGAAATTGGCATTGGCTCCGAAGCCAGAATTGCCGCCACCATGCTGGCCCGACTCTTCCCGGTGAACGCCCGCTTGCCGGTGATCATCTCGTACAGCATCGCGCCCAGCGCAAAGATATCGGAACGCGCATCGGCTTCCTTGCCTTCGGTCTGCTCCGGGGACATGTACTGGAACGTTCCCACGATGGTGCCCCGCGCCGTGAGCGGCTGGTCGGCGATGGTCATCGTCAAAGTGGAAGCCGGAACCGGAACCACGCCTGCTGCTGTGGCTTTGGCCAGACCAAAGTCCATTAGCTTCGCGCCGGTCTTGGTGAGCATCACGTTTCCCGGTTTCAGATCGCGATGCACGACGCCGCTTTTGTGCGCCCGCTCCAGCCCTTCACAAATTTCGATACCGTATTTCAGCACCAGTTCGATCGGGAGCGGGCCCTTCGCCAAGCGATCGGCCAGCGTCTCGCCATCCAGAAACTCCATCACCAGGAAGTCGACACCATCCTGATGGCCGACGTCATGCAGGGTGCAAATGTTGGGATGATTCAGAGAAGAAATGGAGCGGGCTTCGCGGTCGAAACGCTGCCGGGCTTCGGGATCGGCGGAAAGATGGCTGGGCAGGATTTTGACCGCGACCGTGCGATCCAGGCGAGTGTCCTTCGCTCGATACACCTCGCCCATGCCGCCCGCACCTAGCGGCGATTGAACTTCGTATGGTCCCAGCTTGGTGCCAGAGGTAAGCGGCATGCGTGCGCGTTACTTATTGCAGCGCGCCGCTAGCGGGTGATGCGTGTTCGTTTTGGACGGAGGTAGTTACTGGAGTCGACTTGCCATCCGGAGCACGCGAGTACTTCTTGAACCAGCTCATCATGTATAGTTGCGTGCGAATGAAATTCGACGGCTTCGAGCCAGTCCCGTGGTATTCGCCCTCGAACTGCAGCAGCTTCACGGGCACGCCGCGAACCTTCAGCGCAGCGTAATATTCCTCGGTTTGCGGCATCGGCGTGCGGCGATCGAGCACGCCGGTCATCAGCAGCGTCGGCGTCGTCACTTTGCCCACCGTCATCACCGAAGAATGCGAGAGCCAGTCGCTGGGGTCTTCCCAGAAGGGCTTTTGGAAGAAGCTGTAGGTAAAGAGCGGAATGTCGGTGTTGCCGCTCATGCTCAGCCAGTCGATCACCGGGCAGCGCACGGCGGCCGCGGCGAAGCGGTCGGTGTGGCCGATCACCCAGCTCGAAAGCACTCCGCCGCCGCTGCAGCCGGAGACGTACATGTGCGTGGTGTCGACGAAGCCTTTGCGCGACGGTCGCGTCCACGCCGGCCATCAGGTCGTCGTAATCGGGCCCTGGATAGTTGTGGTCGATGCCGCCGGAGAAGGCCGTGCCATATCCGGTGCTGCCGCGCGGGTTGAGGTAAAGAACCACGAAATCGTTGGCGGCGAAATTCTGAAACATGTAGTTGAACGCCACGCTGTACATGGAAAACGGCCCGCCGTGGATTTCGAGGATGAGCGGATACTTTTTCGTCGCGTCGAAATCCGGCGGCTTCACAACCCAGCCCTGGACTTTCGCGTCGCCGCTGGAAGTGAAGTCGATTTCCTCGGTTTTCGCCAGGTGCATGCCGCTCAGCAAGCCGGCGTTGACGCTGGTGAGCTTCGTCACTTCTCCGGGCCGGCGCAGGTTGTAGCGCACCACGTCGGGCGGATTGTCCGGATCGGTCTCGGTGCCTACCGCCATCAGGTCGCTGGAAGTGGAATCCATGGTCAGGACATGGACGCCTGTGGTGACGGGCTTAACGCCGCCGCCGGCGACGGCCACAAACTGGACATTGCGGGAGCCGTGATCTTCGGCATCGAAGTAAACGGCCGCCGAATCGGGCGACCAACGCAGATTCAGGGGATCGCGGTCATAGTCGCCGCTGATCTTCCGCATTTCTCCGCCGGCGAAGGGGATCACATAAAGGTCCTCCACCGAGTGCGTGCGCTTCGATTCCGGGTAGCCGGTGAAGGCCACGGTCTTTCCATCGGGCGAAATCGATGGGCGGCTCCAGGAGCCGGGTTTGGCGACCAGCTCGCGAATGGCGCCGGACGCGACGTCGGCCACCAGCAGTTGCGAGATTTCATACTGCAGATCGGCTTCGGCGCTGCGCACTCCTTCGAAGACGATGGCCTTGCTGTCGGGTGTCCAATCCAAGGGCACGGCGCCGCGCAATTCGCCGGCGCCCGCGCTCCACTTGCCGTTGCGTGATCTGCCGAGGCGCGCCGCCATCGGCCGAGACCACGAACAGATGCGTGTGCCCGTCTTCGAGGAAACCAACCTGATCCTGGCGATAGTGCAGCGTTTCCACGACACGCGGCGCGCCGGTCCACTTGGCGCCTTCGGGCGCGGGCGGCATGCTGATGTTCCAGGTGTCCTTCTCCGGCACGAACATGGAGAACGCGATGGACTTGCCGTCCGGCGACCAGCGCGCGTCGGCCACTTTATCGGTGGCGTGTGTGACTTGCGTCGCGGGTCCATCGGCGTCGATCCAGCGGACAAAAATCTGCGGCCCGCGCGGCTCTCCATCGGCGATATAGAGGATGCGTTTCCCGTCCGACGACCAGCGCGGATCCGAGCCTTTGGTCAGGAAGCGATGCTGGCTGCCGTCGGCGTTCATGATCCAGAGCGAGGAATCCCAGCGGTCCTCGATCTTGTTGGCCTGTTGGCGGGTATAGACAATGTGCGCGCCATCGGGCGAAATCTGCGCATTGCTCACGCGCTCGAAATCAAAGTAATGATCGTTCGTCAAACGCGTCGCGGAAGGGGTCTCCTGGGAGAAGCTGGTCAAAGCCGCCAAGAATAGGAGGACTGCCGGCGTCACAAAATGGATCTTCATGGGGCACCTCGGAAGGGTTTCGGAAGTTAGTATAGCAACGAATGGGGGCGGAGGCAGGCGATTGCTTGTACAATAGTGATGACTCGCGAGAGTCTCTTGAATTTTCGATCATTGGAGGATCCCTATGCAGAAAATGTTGTTAGCGGGTACCGCCGTTCTGGGTGTTGCAGTTGGCTTTGCCCTAGCCGAGCCGGTGCATGATTGGCACGATATCGAGGCAGTTCGCGTGCATATTCAGCAAGCCATTCATGAGGTACAAGAAATCCGCATGAAGAACCACATGGATATGGCGGGTCATGGTGTTAAGGCTGAGAACCTTCTGAAAGATGCCGATCGAGAACTAGGCCTGGGTATCGAAGCGGCAAAAGCCCATTAAGACGGCCAAGTAAGACAGCCTCCGCCCAAAGCTCGCGATAAGTGTTTTTAGCTGCGATTCTGCGCTATTGGTGTATACTCCGAGCGACCCAGTTGTAACGAAATGTAACGGAGGCTACTATGAACACCAAGCTAATCGCAGCGGCGCTGGCCGCATGCGCTCCCCTCGCATTCCCGCAAACCCCGGCCCCGAATGAACCGCCTGCCGTGATTCAGGTCGGGCGCGAATCGATCAAGGAAGGTAAGAGTGCGGTCCACCGCAAGGTGGAGCAGGATTTCACGAATGCTTTCCGAAAGAATAAATTTCCATTCCACTATCTGGCCTTGAGTTCCGAGTCCGGTCCGAGTGAGGTCCTGTTCCTGCAGGCCTTCCCGTCGTTCGCCGGGATGGAAGAGGCGGACAAACTAATGGGGAAGGCCCCTTTGAAGAACGAGTTTGAGTTGCTGGATGCGCGCGACGGCGAAATGCGCTCTGAATCCCGGAACATGACGACTGTTTTTCGCAAAGACCTCAGCTACCTGCCCGCGAATCCGATTCCGATTGGCAAGCTGCGCTATGTGATGCTCGACACTTATCGCGTGAAGCTGGGCCAGAATGAGTCGTTCCTGGCTGGCACGAAGACGGTGCTGGGAGGGTACCAGAAGATCAACATGCCGCTGACCATCCTGTGTTACCAAGTGGTCGCCGGCGCTCCCAACGGAGTCTATCTGTTCCTGATTGGCATGGATTCCCTGAAGCAGATGGATGCCCTCGGAACTCAAGACAAAGCCTTGGCGGACGCAGTCGGCGCCGACGCCATGAGCCGGCTCAACAAGGGCGAGGGCGACGTGTTCCAGACCATGGAGTCTAATCTGTACTCGGTCAGTCCGGAAATGAGCTACCTGTCGAAGGAAGACGAGGACGTAGATCCGGCGTTCTGGCGGCCCAAGGTGACGGCAGTACACCAGGCAAGTAAAGAAGAGAAGGCCCAGAAGTAGCCGGCTACCTCGACGCTCGTGGCCCCTCCAGGCTTGCGAGCAGATGCGTATGGTTGTACTTGCGAGCCAGGTCCAGCGCCGACAGCCCTTCCTTGGTGCGCGCGGCAGGCTGCGCTCCGGATTGAAGCAGCAGGTCGATCATCGCTGAATCGCCAAAGTCGATCGAAGCCGCGTAAAGCAGCGGCGTCATGCCCTTCTTATCGACGTGATTTACGTCGGCGCCGCGTTGGATGAATAGGCGCGCCACTTCGACACGATTTGCGATCGCCGCCCACGAAAGAACGCTGATACCGTCGTCATCCACTTCGTCCACCTTCGCGCCGGCGTTCAGCAGGGCACGGACTGAATCGGTCCGATGGCTGGTCGCCATCTCCATCAGTGGCGTGGTCGGCGTCGTACCTATGAAACTCATCTTGTCATCCACCCGGTCGCCCTCTTTCTGGAGACGGGCGATGATTTCGGAGTTGCCGGAAAAGGCGGCGAGCATGATGGGGAAAGCGTTGAATAATGGCGCGCCCTGGCCTTTGGGCAGCCGCACTTTGGCGCCGTGGTCCAGCAACAGATTCATGGCAGCGTTGGAACCGGGATATTGCGCCGCAACCAACAGCGCGGAGTATCGGTTCTTCGCCCGGGCGTCGGCATTCGCGCCGCGGTCGATCAACAGTTTCATTTTTTCGACATTGGGCGCAGCCAGCATCAAGGCGGTGACCCCGCCTGCTTGTGTCGCGGAGTTCGGATCGAAACCACCATCGAGCAGCTTCTTCACGTCGGCCGTGCCGCCAAACAGCAGCGTTTCCGCCCACGGCTCGATACTCGCGGGCTCCGCTTCCTTGAGGACCACCGGACTGGACTTCGCGGGACCTAGCGCAGTGGCCAGCGCCATCACGGCCAGGCTCTCACCCGCCGTGGAAATAAATTGATCGTGGCCGTAAGGATGGCCGGTCTCGAAATACGCCGGGCTCACGGGCGCCGGCGGATGCAGTCGCGATGCCACGTGCCAGGTGCCATCCGGGGCCTGGGTCTTCAACAGGTACGCGATGCCGCGCTGCCAGGCGTGGTCCGTGATAGCGACGCCGCCGGCTTCGTTTAGCGCGATCAGCACTTGGCCGGTGGAATAAGCATCGCTGGGACGGCCGTCCAGCGAATTCCAGCCGCCGTCGGACTGCTGGGTGGCTTTCAATTCGGCGGCCAGCTTTTGGAGCGTGACCTGATCTGCACCGGCCCAGCGCGCGCCCATCAATTGGTACACACGCTCTTCGGTCGCGTGAGGCTGATGGGCGAGCAGCCAGCTTCGGGCGCGTTCCGCACGGGCCTGGATATCGGCCTTCTGGCTGGGATGGCCGTAAAGCTGAATCGCGCGCAGGGCGACTGCGGTAGCCGTGAACGGACTATAAGACTGGGGCGGCCGCTCGTCGAAGGTTTCCCAGTGGCCATCCGCCTCCTGCCGCACCGCGATCAAGCGCGCGTAGACTTCCATGACCAGGCTGGGACGCACTCCCACGGCGTTCGCCGCAATTAAACCGTAGCCGTCGCTCAGCGCTGGATCGATGATGTGTGTGTATTCCACGGCCCGTTCGAGTTTGGAGTAGAACCCGAAGGCAGCGGCTGCTTCGGCGTGCGCCGCCTGCTCGTCGACCGGGATGCCGTGCTCGCGCGAGACTTGAAACGCGAGTGCCGGGAACACTTGCTGGTGACAGGAAAAACAGCTCTGCTTGCTGTACCAATTCTGCTGGCTTTTCTGAATGCTGGCGACCGTCTTGGTGGCCGCTGCCTGAATGCGCGCGCTGGAAGTGTCTGCGGCCCACATTGCTGAGACTGAGCACAGTACACCAAGCCAGAGTTTCATTCGTCACCTCGTATTTCGCTCAGTATACGCCATTGCGTGCATGTGAGAGAGCCCTTGCACTAGACTGAGAGCTTGACCATCCCGTCTTGGTGCGCCCGGCTAGCCGCATGGCCGTTGCTGATTTTTGCATTCCTATCGATCCTGCTGGGCGATGTTCCGCAAAGCTCTCCCGATCAGGCGGATCCTTCGGCGCTCAAGAACCTTAGCCTCGAACAGCTTTCTGAAATCGAGGTGACAACCCCATCCAAAGAGCCGGTGCGGGCGTTCCAAACCGCGGCGGCAATCTATGTGATCACGGGTGACGATATCCGTCGCGCCGGCGTCACCAACATTCCGGATGCTTTGCGGCTGGCTCCCGGCGTCGAGGTCGCGCAAATCGATGGCAGCACCTGGTCGGTAGGGATTCGCGGCTTCGGGACCGATCTGACACGCTCTGTTCTGGTTCTAATCGACGGGCGCACGGTTTACACACCGCTTTTCGCCGGGACCAATTGGGACGTTCAAAACGTGTTGCTGGACGACATCGACCGTATCGAGGTGATCCGCGGGCCAGGCGGCACGATCTGGGGCCCGAACTCCGTGAATGGCGTCATCAACATCATTACCAAGAGCTCGAAAGAAACCAAGGGAGCCCTGGTGTCGGCAGGCGGAGGAAACGTCGAGCAAGGATTCCTCAACGCCCGCTACGGCGGCGGAAATGGACGGGACTTCAGTTATCGAATCTACGGCATGGGGTCCACGGTTGGCCCCGAATATCATCCGGATGGACGGAACTTCGACGATTGGCGCAATGTCCAGGGCGGCTTTCGCATGGACTGGCAGGAAGGCCGCGACGACTACACACTACAAGGCGATATCTATCGCGAAATCGCCGGCAAGAGTGTTTCGGCCACCAGCTATGCGCCGCCCTATTCGCAAATAATCGATGGCGACGCGCTGCTGTCGGGTGGAAACATCCTGGGCCGCTGGAAAAGAATTTTCGACCAGGGCAACGATATCCAATTACAGGTTTATTACGACCGCACGGACCGGGAGACGCCCAACTATTCGGAGATTCGCAATACCTTCGACGTCGATTTCCTGCAGGAGCTTCGTTTGCCGTGGCGGCAGGAAGTTTCGTGGGGCGTGGGAGCGCGTGTCGATCCGGTTTACGATCGCGTGATTGTCTCGGGGCTGCAGTTTGTTCCTAACCAGCGCACGGATTATCTGTTGACGGGTTTTATGCAGGATCAAATCGGCCTGGTGGATCGCCGCCTAGCGCTGATTGTGGGGACGAAGGCGCTGCACACCGATTTCACCGCACCGGTGGCCTTTGAACCCACCGTGCGGCTGCTATGGACGCCTGACGATAAGCAAACCGTCTGGGCCGCTTATACGCACGCCTTGCGTACGCCATCCGATTCCGAGGAAAATTTCGACCTGTTGGGATTCATCGGAATGACGCCGAGCGGGATCCCGTATTTCGCGCGCTTCAATGCCAATCCGAACTTCGCGCCGGAGCAGCTCAATGGCTATGAACTCGGTTATCGGCGGCTGGTGCGCAAAACATTCTATCTCGACCTGACTGGCTTTTATAATCACTATCACGATCTTTTCAGCGAAGACATTGCCGGCGCAACGTCGCTCGAAACCGGTTCGGACGGGCCGTATTATCTGCTTCCGGCGCAGTTCCGCAACGGGCTGCGCGGCTACACGAAGGGGGTGGAAATCGCCCCGGAGTGGCGGCCCAAGGATTTCTGGCGGCTGCGCGGGTCCTATTCGTTTCTTCACATGAACGTCGGGCGGTCGCCGCACTCGGGCGACATTGGGACGGCGCCTTCCATCGTCGGCTCCAGTCCCCAGCACGAGGCCACGGTTGAGTCGGCGCTGGACTTCGCGAAGCGCTTCCAATTGGATTTGACGTTTCGGGTGGTCAGCGCGCTGCCGGCGCAAGCGGTTAAGGCATATTCGACGGGTGATGCTCGATTTGGGTGGCGCCTCAGCCGGGAGTTCGAATTGTCTGTGGTGGGGCGCAATCTTTTCCAGCCTTGGCACTATGAATATGGGGGCGACCCGTTTGGCCTGGTTGGGATTCGACGCAGCGTCTACGCAAAACTCACATGGAGCAAGTGATTTGCAGCGACTTCCCGCCACCGAGACACGAAGCCGGCAAAGCGCGGCGTAATCGCGGGATTCTGCTGTGCCTTTTATTAGGCTTGAGCGTGGATCCTACTCTGTTCGGTCAAGAGACGAATGGGTCCCTTGAATACCAGGTAAAGGCCGCATTCCTGTTGAACTTCACAAAGTTTGTACAATGGCCTGCCTCGGCATTCCGGCAGGAGGATTCGCCGGTCTCCATCTGCATTCTGGGCGTCGACCCTTTCGGAGGCGGGTTGGATCAGATTTTGTCCGGAGAGCTGGTGAACGGCCGAAAAGTAGTGGCACAGAGAATCAAGAGTGTGCCGCCGCCGCAAGTGTGCCAAGCGCTTTTTGTGAGCAGGCCGGAGAAAGATATCGGCAAGATTCTGCCTGGGCTTGGCCCGGGAGTTTTGACGGTGGGTGAAGGCGAAAGTTTTATTCGCGAGGGCGGCATGATCGCCTTCGTGATTGAGAACCGGCGCGTGCGCTTCGAGATCAATCAAGCCAGCGCGGAAAATGCCGGTCTAAAGCTAAGTTCTAAACTGTTAAGCGTAGCAAAGCAGATCGACCAATAGGTTGAGCAATAAGGTGTTTCAGCGATTTTTCGGCGACATCCCGATCAAGCAAAAGCTCACCGTCATCATCATGCTGGCCACCGCAGCGGCACTTCTGGTGGCGGGCGCCGGGTTGGTAATATTCGACACCATTGTCTTCCGCCAAGGGTTGAAGCGCGATCTGTCGACGCTGGCCCAGATCACTGCCGAGAACAGCACCGCCGCATTGGCATTCAACGATGCGAAATCGGCGTCCGAAACGCTGGCTGCGCTGCGTGCCAGGAATCATTTGGTGAAAGCGTGCATTTATCGATTGGATGGAACCGTCCTGGCAAGCTACACACGCCCGAACGCGGCCACCGGATGTCCCTCCGCAGCGGCGGGGGATGACCTTCGTTTTAGCAGCGGCGCGCTAGTGGTTTCGCGCGGCATTCAGCTGAGCGATCGGAGGATCGGGACCCTGGTCATCTTATATGATCTCGAGGAAATCGCCGGGCGCATCAGGCTGTATGGCGCCATGGTGGCCGGAGTATTGCTGATTTCGAGTTTCGTCGCCTTTCTGCTTTCCTCCAAGCTGAGCGCCGTCATCACGACCCCGATATCGCAACTGGTGCGCGCTACGACGTTGGTGTCGGAGACCAGCGACTACAGCACGCGAGCGGAGAAACGATCCGACGACGAACTCGGCGTGCTGGTGGGTAGATTCAACGAGATGCTGGCCGGCATCCAGTCGCGGGATGACAATCTCAACGAAGCGCTCACGGAGCGCGAAGAGGCCCTGCGGGAGGCAGAGAAGGCGCGGGAGCGGCTGCGCTTCATGGCCGAATCGATGCCCCAAAAGATTTTCACCACCCTGCCCGACGGCGAGACGGACTACCTAAACCGTCAATGGATGGAGTTTACCGGCCTGCCCGTCGACCAGATCCGAGGTTGGGGTTGGGCGCAATTCGTTCATCCGGACGACTTGGAGGGTAATCTCCAGGCTTGGCGGCATTCGCTCGAGAGCGGCGAGCCGTTTCATTTCCAGCACCGTTTCCGCCGTGCCGATGGAGTCTATCGATGGCACTTGAGCAGAGCTCTGGCCATGCCCGACGCAGACGGGCGGATCTTGCTGTGGATCGGATCCTGCACCGATATTCACGAACAGAAGGAGACCGAGGAGGAACTGCGGCGGGCCAATGACGATCTCCAGCAGTTCGCTTATTCCGCGAGTCACGATCTCCAAGAGCCGATCCGCAACGTGTCGTTGTACAGCCAGATTGTGGCGAACCGCTACCAGGCGCTACTGGATTCCGACGGGCAGCAGTTTCTCGGGTTTTTAACAGAGGGCGGACGCCGTTTGGCGAAGCTGGTGGACGATCTGCTGGCCTACACGCGGGCCGGAGCCGGCGAGATTAATCCAACCAGCGTGGATTCGTCCGCGGTTCTAAAGGACGCGCTCGCCAGCTTGGCGGAGGTGATCCGCGAAAACGAAGCCATCGTGACGCACGACCCGCTGCCGGAAGTGTGGATGGGCGCCACCCACCTTCAACAGTTACTTCAGAATCTCATCAGTAACGCGCTAAAATATCGAAACGAACCCCCGCCGCGAATCCATGTTTCGGCGGTCAACCTGGGCGCCGCCTGGCGCTTTTCCGTGCAGGATAACGGCATCGGCATCGATGCCAAGTACAAGGAGGTAATCTTTGGCGTTTTCAAACGGCTCCATCGCGACCAGAAGTACACCGGCACCGGCATTGGGCTGGCAATTTGCCAGCGTGTGGTTGAGCGTTATGGCGGACGAATCTGGGTCGAGTCCGGACCAGGGAAAGGATCAACCTTTTTCTTCACGGTCCCACAGCACGCCCCAAGAATCCGCTCCGCGACGATTACATCTTCTGTTGGCTGAAGACAACCTGCCGGACGCGCTGCTGGTGCGAGAGGCGATCAGGCTGGAGAAATTGCCGCTGGAGGTGCATGTGGCCTCAGACGGCGAGCGAGCCATCGATTGGATCGCAAAAGTGGAGCAGGGCGACGAGGATGTTCCTTGCCCGCACGTTTTTCTGCTCGACCTGAATCTTCCAAAGGCGGATGGATTCGAGGTTCTGCGAAGAATACGTGCCAGTGAAAAGTGCAAGGATGTCGTGGTGCTGGTGGTGACGTCCTCGGATTCGGCGGCCGATCGCGCGATGGCGGCTCAGCTGGGCGCCGGCTATTTCCGCAAGCCCACGAGTTTGGAAGAATTCCTGAAGATCGGCTCGGTGCTGCGGGGGTACCTGGAGAGGAAGGGACTGCTGTAGGCGCGGCCTCCTGAATCGCAAATAGCTAGATTTTGCCCCAAAATGTAGCGCGCTCCGGAGTTATTCGGATGATCGGCGCGTCATCAGCGAGCATTCCTTGGGTATACTGCGGGCCTTGAGCATACTGGGGGTATTTGGCTCTTAATTTTCGAATCGCCCTGGCCCGCTCCGCGTGCGCCGACTTCGGAATCAGCTTTGCTTTTCCGCGTATCAAGACGTACCAGAGTTGCGACCAGTCCTCGTCGTATTCGTCGATCAAAAGCGCTATGCGAGGCGACGACCGGATGTTTTGCAAACGTGCCAGCCGTTCGCGTGGAACACGCTTGGGTTTTCGGTCTATAGCGGTGTACAAAAGCTTGCCGTCATAAACAAAACAAATCGGTATGACGTGTGGCCGATTCTTGTCATCCAGCGTCGCGAGCCTCGCGACTCTGGCCTTCTTTAGTATTTTCTGAACCGCACCCGAAATCACGCTACTAATGGCGCGTACTTGTCGAGCACGCCCAGAATTTCGTCGCGAGTTAAGTCGGGAATCGGCAGAAGCGCGCGTTGGATACCAACCTCGCGGTATTCGGCGAGGACCTTCTCATCGGGCGGCGCCCCGAACACACTGATCGAAAGGGTCGAGAAATCCCTCTTACCGGCCGATGCTGCTTGACGCAACCGCGCGACGGCTTCTTTCGGGTTGAAGCCCGGTCTGGCGATGGGCAACCAGCCATCGCAGAATTCCACGACGCGCTTCAAGGTATGGTCGCTATCGCCGCCGAGAAGTATCGGTGGGTGGGGCCGTTGTGCTGGCTTAGGGTAAGACCAGACAGGATTGAAATTGACCATGTCTCCGTGGAATGCTGCCTCCTCCTGCGTCCATAGGGCCTTCATTGCCAGAATTCGTTCGCGCATCAGCTTGAAGCGCGTCTCGTAGCGAGCTCCGTGATTCTCCATTTCATCGACATTCCAGCCACCGCCAATACCGAAAAGAAACCGCCCGTTGGACAATTGATCCAGACTAGCCACCGACTTCGCCGTCACGATGGGATCGCGCTGCGGGATCAGGCAAATGCCGGTGCCGAGCAGGATTTTCGTGGTTGCCGCGGCGGCAAACGACAGCGCGACGAACGGGTCGTGCGTATGAGAATAAGCCTTGGGCAGCTCTCCGCCGCCGGGATAGGGGGTACGGCGAGAAATTGGAATGTGCGTGTGCTCCGGCAACAGCAACGATTCGAATCCGCGCTCCTCAGCCGCGCGCGCCAGTTCGCGGATGTCGATGCCATAGTCTGTTGGAAAATAGAAAATACCAATGCGCATGCTCGGTTCACCTGTCCTCGCGAACATTATAGCGGCCGGCAATCCGGCTGGGCGGGTCCCGGTGGTTGGCGTACGGCGCGGGATACTGAACATATGGTCAAGTCGGTGGATCTGCGCGAACGAGGGATCGACGAGTCTCAGTCGGCCGATCTGCGGCGCCGGCTGGCTCCGTTTGCCGAGGATTGGGATCTGCCTGAAATGGCAGCCTACGATGAACTTCCCCCGCGGTGGCGTTTTCTTTAGTTCTCTTTCCGGATTCAAAAAACCTGCGAACCGCGAAGCGACGGCCAGCCATCGTTGTTCCAGCGGATCGATTGGATTCGGATCTACCTCAGACGGCGCGCGCGAAAATCGGCAACGACACGTCTGCACGCGTCACAGACTTTCGGCGACTACTCAAAGTCGGCTTTACGTTGAGGGAATTGCAGGGTGAAGTCGCTGTAGACCCACACGTGAGCATCATCATACAGCTTGCGTAGATCTTCCTTCCGCGCTCCGGTCTTGCCCCACGGTTGTAAGTCGCTGTCTAACTCAGCGAACGAGATCCCGCGCTCTCTCTGGTTCCAGAGTCTGGAAGAAGAAACTAATATGCCCGCCAGAATGGCATGATCGAAGGGTTTCTGCGCAACCTTTGTTAACGCTAGTTGATTCGCCAACTCCAGCATTGCGTCGTCCAAAGCAAACACCTTGACGCATGGAAGGCTGGCGAGCTCATCGAGTATCGAGGGGACAGCGCCCAACTCCTTGTTTATGCTCTGTACGTATTTGTCCGCGAGACGATGCGCCTCTGTGGTCTGCGCTTCATTCAATTCGCCGGTTCTCTGTGCCCAGCGAATGTACCGGTGGATTCCGGGGCCGTCCACCGGCTGGCACTTCGACTGGATCGACTGCCGCGCCTCCGCAAACGAGGCATTCGGAATATGCACGATGAATTCGCCGTGCTGTGCCCGTTCAAGTAATCTGACGGCCTCAGGTACTTTGTGGTGAGCCGGAGCCGCATAAGCGTGGATCCAGGTCGTTTCGACGAAGACGTGGCGCATCGTCTGTCTTAAGGAGTTACCGGGGGTGCGCTGCTTTTACCTCGCCGCCAGCGATTGCGGGCAAAACGTAATCCACGACGATGTCCTTGAGTTGGCGCGGCAACGATTCTGCGGGAAAATCGGCCAGATCTTCGATCCACTGCTGCACAAAAGCTTCAAACTCCGGTCCCCGGCGCGGCGGTTTCTGGCGCCACATCCGAGTGCTATCGAACTCGCCGACCTGTTTTACCGACTCAGGCGACTGGCCGGAATAGAAGTCTCGATAGACCCAACCTTTTTCCGGCGTTATTAAAAGGCCGAAAGGGTACTGCATGCCTACCATATAGCGCTTGAGGGCTTCCTCGGTCCGTGGAAGGTCGTTCATCGACACTTTAGCCTCGATAACCATGATTCGGCCACCGGGCGTGGTAATGATAATGTCTGGCTGAAACGCCATCGAATTAGCCTCACATTCAAGTTATCAGAATTGCCGAGCCGCGGCTGAGATCCGGGCACCTCAGAGCGGTCGCGAACCGATGCACCTCGATGCACAGCGGCCAATCCTGGCTGATCGCGCACCTGTTTGACAGCAAAGCGCCCGATTCGGTAACCTAAATTGACTGTAAGTCTCGAACAGAGAAGTTCTGTCTTTATGAAAACTCACATTCCGTCCCCGGGGGAAATCGTGCGCCAGTGGCACGTTGTCGACGCCGCCGATCAAGTGCTCGGCCGGGTTGCCAGCGCGGCTGCGCTGATCCTGATGGGCAAACACAAGCCCACCTACACCACCTTCCTGGACACCGGCGATCACGTGATCGTCATCAACGCCGAGAAGATCAAGCTCACCGGCCGCAAAGAACAGCAAAAACTCTATCGCCGCCATTCCGGATACCCGGGCGGCCTCACCGAAGTTGGCGCCGCCAAACTGCGCGCGACGCGCCCCACCAGAATGATCGAGCACGCAATCGCGGGAATGCTCCCGAAGACCAAGCTCGGCAAGCAAATGTACCGCAAGTTGAAGGTTTATGCAGGGGACAAGCATCCCCACCAGGCGCAACAGCCGGTGGCGCTCGCAAAGTCGTAATGGTCAGAATGTTTTTCCCGCCCGCGTTCACCTCCAAACAACCAGCAAGGAAGGTATTTGAGTGGCAGGATTAATCCAGCATTTAGGAACCGGCCGCCGCAAAACTGCGGTCGCTCGCATCTTTTTGCGATCGGGTAAAGGCCAGATCACGGTCAACGGGCGGCCCTTTGATAATTACTTCGTCAACGAAGCAGCACGCGCTTTAGTGCGCCAGCCTCTGCTGGCGGCCGAGGTGGCGGACAAGTTCGATATCGTTATTTTGGCGGACGGTGGGGGACCCCACGGTCAGGCCGGCGCGGCGCGGCTGGGCATTGCCCGCGCGCTGCTGGAGTTCAACGCCGAGTTGCGTCCGAAGTTGAAGCAGCTTGGGCTACTGAGCCGCGATCCGCGCTCGCGCGAGCGCAAGAAGTACGGTCAGAAGGGTGCGCGCAAGCGGTTCCAGTTCTCGAAGAGATAAGGATTTTAAGCGTTCACACGAGTGTGGCGCTAAAGCGGGGACGCGGCACGCCAGAGTGCGTGCGCCACGAAGGCAGCAGCAACGGCCGGTTCCAATTCCGGCGCACACAAATTCCGCTTTGGGCCGTGTGCGCGGGCGTGACCGGGCGAACCGATGACCCAGTAACAAAGGAGGCATTTTGCCATCAATTTCCATGAAGGAATTGCTCGAAGCCGGCGTTCACTTCGGGCACCAGACCAAGCGCTGGAATCCAAAGATGAAAGAGTACATCTTTGGCGAACGTAACGGAATCTACATCATCGATCTCCAAAAGACCCTGAAACTGTTCAAAGACGCCATGCGTTATGTGGCGGAAGCGGCCGCGCAAGGCAAGACCGTGCTGTTTGTCGGAACCAAGCGGCAAGCCCAGGAAGCCATCGCCGAAGAGGCCACGCGCTGCAATCAATACTATGTGAACCAGCGCTGGCTGGGCGGTTTGCTCACCAACATGCTGACCGTGCAAAAGTCCATCAAGCGCCTCAAGGAGCTGGATATCATGGCGGCGGAGGGCGCAGGCTACGAAGGCCGCGTCAAGAAGGAAGCCAGTAGGCTTGAGCGCGAACGCAAACACCTGCAGCAGAATCTGGCGGGCATCAAAGATATGTCGGGCCTGCCGGATGTGTTGTTCGTGGTGGATTCGAACAAAGAAGCCATCGCGGTGAAGGAAGCGCGCAGGCTGGGCATTCCGGTAGTCGCGGTAGTGGACACCAATTGCGATCCGGATGAAGTGGATCACGTGATCCCCGGCAATGACGACGCGCTACGAGCCATCCGGTTGTTTACAACCAAAGTCGCCGACGCCGTCATCGAAGGCCGGGCGCTTGCCACCGAGCAGGATTTCACGGCCGAGAAGATCATCACCGACGAAACTCCGACCGAAGAGATTCTCGAATACACGCAGTTCGATCCGCAACAATTAGATCAGCTCATGTCGGAAGGGCTGTCGGACGAGGATCTGCCTTCCATGTCCCTTCCTCGCAAGGGTCCAGGGTCGGAAGCGGCCGAAGAAGTCACCACCAGCACGCAGACAGTGGAATAACGGCGGCAGCGCGTCGACCGAAACGAAACGAAAACTAACGTGAACGAAACCATGGAAATCAGTGCGAAATTAGTCAAGGAGCTCCGCGACCGGACCGGCGCGGGCATGATGGAGTGCAAGAAAGCCCTGATCGAATCCAAGGGCAATCTGCCGGAAGCCGAGATCATTCTGCGCAAGGCGGGAATCACCAAGGCGGGAAACAAGGCCACCCGCACCACGCGGCAGGGCATCATCGGCAGCTACATTCACCCCGGCTCGCAGTTGGGCGTGCTGGTAGAAGTGAATTGCGAGTCCGATTTCGTGGCCCGCACCGACGACTTCCAGCAGCTGGTGAAGGATCTCGCGATGCAGGTGGCCGCGGCCGATCCGCAATTCATCCGCAAGGAAGACGTCACCGCCGACGTATTGGATAAGGAACGCGACATTCAACGTGCCCGCGCCTTGCAGGAAGGCAAGCCGGAGAAGATGGCGGACAAGATCGTGGAGGGACGCCTGGCCAAGTTCTACGAGGAGATTTGTCTCTACGAGCAGCCTTTCATCCGCGACAACGCCACCACGATCGGCGATTTGATCAAGTCCGCGATCGCCAAGCTGGGCGAGAACGTTTCGGTTTCGCGCTTCGTCCGTTTCAAGGTTGGCGAAGCGGCGCTGATCGAGGAGACGGCGGAGCATTCGGCGCCCAAGGCGTAGGATCCGCTCGCTAACGCGCGCGGCTCAGTTAGCATGCACACATGCCTAAATACCAGCGCATTGTTCTCAAGCTGAGCGGTGAAGTTCTGGCCGGCGGAAGCTCCTTCGGTATCGATCCGGCGCGCGTGAAGAGCTTGTCGGAAGAGATCGCCGAAGTCGCCCGCACTGGGGTGCAGATCGGCCTGGTGGTGGGCGGAGGCAATTTCTTTCGCGGCGTGGCGGCGGCCGCCATGAATATGGACCGTGTAGCCGCCGACCACATGGGCATGCTGGCCACGGTGATCAATGCGCTGGCCTTGCAGGACGCGCTCGAAAAGGCCGGCATACCCACGCGCGTCATGACCGCTATCCAGATCCACCAGGTGGCCGAGCCCTACATCCGCCGCCGGGCCATCCGCCATCTCGAGAAAGGCCGCATCGTCGTATTTGCGGCCGGCACCTCGAACCCGTATTTCTCTACCGATACCGCGGCCACGCTGCGGGCGCTCGAAATCCACGCCGACGTCATCGCCAAAGGCACGCGCGTGGACGGGGTGTACGATAAGGATCCATTGCGGCACGACGACGCGGTGCTGTTCCCGGAAGTCAGTTATCAGGACGTCCTGGCCAAAGCGCTCAAAGTGCTGGATGCGTCGGCGGTGGCGATGTGCCGCGACAATCAGCTTCCGATCGTGGTTTTCAACTTGAACGTGTTCGGCAATATAATGCGTATGTCGGTGGGCGAGCCCATTGGGACGCTCATCCATTAGTTGGTAAATCGGCACTAGCAAATAGGCACAGGCCGCCTTATGAAAAACGAACCTCAAACAACCACCCCAACCGCTCACAATTTTCAAAGTGTAAAAGACGTCGACTCCCACGGCAGGACCCGGATGGACAAGGTGCTGTCGGATCTGCAACACGAAATGGCGGGCGTGCGTACCGGGCGCGCTTCGGTAAGCCTGCTGGACAACGTGCGTGCGGACTATTATGGAACGCTGACTCCGTTGAATCAGCTGGCCACCCTGCATGTGCCGGAGCCGACGCTTATCAGCGTGCAGCCCTGGGACGTATCGCAGATCGGGATCATCGAAAAAGCCATTCGCGCCGCCGATCTAGGGCTGAATCCGTCCAATGACGGCAAACTGATTCGCGTGCCGATTCCCGCGCTCACCGAGGAGCGCCGCAAGGAACTGGTGAAGAAGGTGCACCACATCGCCGAGGACCATCGCGTGGCGCTGCGCAACGTCCGGCGCGACAGCAACGAGCACATCAAGAAGCTGCTCAAGGACAAACTGATCAGCGAGGATGACGAACGCCGCGCACTGGATGAGATCCAGAAGCTGACGGATGGTTATATCGCGAAGCTCGATCAGGCCGTCAAGGCCAAGGAAAAGGAAGTTCTGGAAATCAAGTAGGGCCTTTTTCGTGGACCCGCACGCCGGCCATCCTGCCCGCTGGGTACTGTAGAACGAACGTTCCCACCCGATCAGTCGAGACCTCTCGCATTTCCTCGTCATCCGTCTCGACCAGATAGGGATGCAGGGGCTTCAAACCGATCACCACCGCGGTCCCGCCTTCGGTTGAAAATTGGAACGGAGCGCGTCCCAGAATGACGCTGGTTTCCCCGAGTTGCATGGGCTTGGAAGCCGCCGAGCCCGCGGCCTGGTTCACAACCGTAATCCGGCCGTCGTGGAATACCTGGGCCTCTCCGCCGTCGAGGCCGAACCAATCGGCGTCTTCGTCCCAGGCCGATCGGACGAACAACGCTCCCGAGGTCTCGTCGTGTAAAACCAGCGGAAGCTGAAAGTAACTGAGTCCCGGTTGGTAGGGATTGGCCCACAGGAACTCGTAAGGCGCGCCAAAGGGAGTCATCACGGAGAAACGATCCTGGATCAGCCAGCCTTGCAGGAACTGATTCTCCAAATTATTGTTGTCGTACGCCACCAGGCTCAGGCCGGCCGCCCGAGCCAGCGCGGCGCGGTTTAGATCGGGCTGGGCTTGGTCTGCCGTGCCGCCCAGGTACATCGGAATGTGGAATTCGTTCTCCGGCGCGCGGTACGGCGCCGGATAGTTTCCCATGACGAGATACTTCGCCAGCAGCGCGAAGTAGCCGGGCGCGCCGTCGCGCAGATCGATCCTCAAATTGTCGCGGACGGCGTGCAGGATCTCAAGCAACGGGTACACGTCGGGGAGCAGCAGCGTTGCGCCGCCATCCAGCAAGGCCCCCGCGTATGCTCCCCGCCACCACTGCTGGATCGATTCGGTGAGCGGAGCTTCTTCTGAGTGCTTCGAATCGTCGGCCGTCGCAATCAGAGCCAGGATGCGGTCCCGGCGGGCCGTGATTGCGTCTCCGCCCGGTTTTTGCAAAAGCTGGCGGATTTTGGCGGCCAACGCCTCGGACTCTTTCGGGCTGAGAACGGATTGGCACCAGTCGTAGACCAGGGCCAGCTGCCGCAGATCGCTCCCCGGGCCGAGCGCCCACTCGACGGCCCGCCGGCCCACCGCTTTTTCATCCGCCACCGCGTAGTAGAGCGCCAGGGCGAAGCCCGGCTCAGGCAAATTGGCTGAGCCCTTCACCAGCAGATCGAACTGCCGCCAGCGCTGGGAATCACGCTCGCGTTCGCGCTTGAGCAAGCGGAGGCGCTGGGCGGTCAGGATCAGCCGCGGATGCTCGGTGTAGACGCGGAATTCCTCGTCCTGAGAGCTGCAGCGAGGGCCATCAGCAAGAGGCAAGGCGCGATCATGAAACGCATGGGCGTTATCAGCGATTAGTGCTGGCTATTGGCACCAATCCCTCAATCCAACCAATAACCAACAACCAATTGTGTCACACTGACACAGTGCCAGCCGCCTGGCGCCTCAAGAAATGCTCGGAGCATCCTGAAAACAAAGGGAAAACTGATGGCGGCCGCGTGCTATTTGAGGACTCGAATTGATGAAGTGACCTTTGAAACCTGCCCTCTGCTTGCAACGCGTGGGAAGGGGTCATGAGCGGGCTGGTGAACGGCGTGCTTGCGGGAACCGGTGCTATAAGAGATTTGCAACCGCTCTAGGCTCTGATCGGCGAGTTGCAACAGAGGGATTTTTTTGGGGTCGCTTCGAACGATGAAACCGATCCGTCTCTCATTTCGGAATGGTTTCGGCGGCGTGTGGCGCTCGTGGCGGGGATAGCAGGACGCGGGCCTCGTCAGGATGGAGCTGAAAGTTAGTTTCCGGCCAGACGTACCGACGCTAGATCCTGACCGCACCGGAACCGGCGGCTCCGATGAGTGCTCACCAGCCGGTCCCCGGTGCGGATTTCTTCTAACGCTTCTAGTGTAATCCAAGCTTATCAAGGTTAACAAGGGCAGGTTACAAGAGAGTTATACGCGTGGGGAGTCCACACCGGTCGTCGCTAGTCGCTCTGGCCGCGCCGCCGCTTCTGCTCTATAATCAGAGCAAGGCCAAATCATGATTTTCGCGGGTCGCTTTCCTTAGTCTGGCTCGTGGTTTCACTGTACGCTCAATCCCCGGCGCCGGCGGCGCAGAAGCCGGACGAGGCCGCCCAAGAGCCAATCGTCATCTGCGACGAATGAGGGCGCGTCCCCCATTCAGATTCAGGTCAACGAAGTCATCGTTCCCATTACGGTCACCGACGACAAAGGCCGCTTCGTGTCGGATTTGGATCAGAAAGATTTCACCATCTTCGAAGAGGGCAAGCAGCAGGAAATCCAGTTTTTTACGCGTGAACGCAGCCAGCCGGTGGTGGCCGGATTCCTGATCGATCTGAGCAACGCCAGCCGCCTGCATTGGAAGAATTATCAGGACGCTGCGGTCGAGCTGGTGCAGAACCTGATTCCAGGGCGACAATCCGAAGTTCAGCGGCTATCTGATCGGCTATTCCAATACCGCGGACCTGCTGCTGGATACCGCCACCGATCCCGAGCCCATGGTGCAAAAGCTTCTAAAAATGAAGCCCAGCGGCGGGTCGGCACTTGTACGACGCCATCTATATGGCTTGCACCAGCCGCAAGCTGATTCAGGGCGAGCCGATCGAGCCGCGGCGCGTCCTGGTGATCGTTGGCGACGGCCACGACAACGCCAGCAAGAAGACGCTGAACGAAGCGCTGGAAATCGCGCAGCGGAATCTGGTGACGATTTACGGCATCAGCACGGTCTCCTTCGGTTTCGCCAGCGAAGGTAGCAATAACCTGACCCGGCTGGCGGAAGAAACCGGGGGCCGCGTGGAATATCCGTTGGAAGGCGTGTTCAACGACGTAGACGGGTACCTGTCGACGCCATCCGACGAAGGCAATTACCCGCTGAAGGTCGGCACCGGCCAATACGCCGCCGAGATCGCGAACGGGATGTATCACGCGGTGGAAAACGTGGTGGGCGAGGTGACCACGCAGTACATCATTCGCTACATCCCAAATTCGACTGATGCCAAGAAGCAATACCGCGATATTGACGTGAAGGTGAATCTTCCGGGCGTGAAGGTGCGCGCCAGGAAGGGCTACTACCCCTTCGCACCCTAGACGTTTTCCCCCGGCTGCCGATAAGTTTCATTGAGCCATGCCCCCTTCGCCTGCGATCTCCGAAACCGTCTCTTATCAATCAAGGCTGGGCAAGTACTCCGTCGTCCAGACGGAAACGCTCGGCGGTGGTCTGGTGAATCTGGGATTGCTGCTAGAGGATCCCGAATCGATTCGTTGCGCCTGCGTTTCCGAAGGGATCTGGAGTCGCTCGGAAGCGAAGAGACCTGGACGTTCTGAGCGCCTTGGCGGACGACCTGGCGCAAAAAGCTCGCGAGCTGGGCGCGGAAAAATTGTTCGAGTACCTGGAAGACACGCTGTCCGGCGCCATTCGCATCACGGATCGCGAAGAAGTGCTGGTGTAGGATTTCGACCGCGCGCTCGACCGGCTGTATCGGAAGAACGTCCGGAGCAACGTCCTCGAATTCCATACTCATCTGCCGAAATACTCGCTGCTGGCGGCCGCCGGGAAATTTCTCGAAAACCAGGAAGTCACGGCGGAAGGCTGGATCGAGGCGCCGGAAGGCTTGCGCCTGGAGCCCGATATGTTCGTGGCTGAAATCGCTGGCCATTCCATGCAGCCGACCATACCCGATGGCTCGCTGTGCGTTTTTCGTTACGGCGTCGCGGGGTCGCGCGAGGGCCGGCTGGTGCTGGTGGAGATCTCGAAACCGGCGGCAACAATCGCTACACCGTGAAGCGCTACGAAAGCACCAAGGTTGAAAGTGAAGGCGCGTGGCGGCATTCGCGCATCCGTCTTGAATCGCTCAATCCCGAGTATCCATCCTGGGATCTCGATCCCGACGAAGAGAAATACCGTATCTATCGCCGAATTCGTCCGCGTGCTGGATTAAGCTTCTGGCCGCCAGCTGGCGCACCACGTAGGGCAAAATGCCGCCGTTCCGATAATATTCGGCTTCCTGCGGCGTGTCGATCCGCACGATCACGTCGAAGGTTTTGTCGCCCGCACCTGACTTGGCCCGGACCTGCGCCTGGGCGCCCTTCGCGATCGCCTCCCGGATGCCTGTGATCGAATATTCCTCCAAGCCCGTCAATCCCAGCGTCTCGCGATTCTGTCCCGGCGAGAAACTGCATCGGCAGCACGCCCATCCCAACCAGGTTGGAGCGATGGATGCGCTCGAAGCTCTCGGCGATTACGGCGCGCACGCCCAGCAGCAGCGTGCCCTTGGCCGCCCAATCGCGCGACGAGCCCGAGCCGTATTCCTTGCCCGCGATAATCAGCAGCGGCGTGCCCTCCTCCTGATACTTCACCGACGCATCGTAGATGAACATCTTCTCGCCAGAGGGCACGTGCGTGGTCCAGCCGCCTTCGGTGCCCGGCGCGAGCTGGTTGCGCAGCCGGATATTCGCCAGCGTTCCGCGCACCATCACCTCGTGGTTGCCGCGGCGCGCGCCGTAGGAATTGAAATCGCCGGGCTTCACGCCATGCGCGATCAGGAATTTTCCGGCCGGGCTGTCGTCGGGAATATTGCCCGCCGGCGAGATGTGATCGGTGGTCACGGAATCGCCCAGCATCGCCAGCACGCGCATGCCGGTCATATCCTGCACCGAAGTCGCCGGATCCACCATATTTTCGAAATACGGCGGCTTGCGGATGTAGGTGGATTCTTCGCCCCACTCGTACAGATCCGCCCGACGGGCACCTTCACCGAGTTCCAGCGTTCGTCGCCCTCGAAAACTTCCGCATACTGTTTCTGGAACATCTCGGCTCGCACCGAACGCTTCACCGCGGCCTGCACTTCTTCGGTGCGTGGGCCAGATGTCCTGCAAGAAAACGCTTTGGCCGTTGCGAGTCCGCGCCAAGCGGCTCGCTTTGGAGATCGATGTCCACGCGGCCGGCCAGCGCATAGGCCACCACCAGCGGCGGCGAAGCCAGATAGTTCGCGCGCACCAGCGAATTGATGCGGCCTTCGAAATTGCGATTGCCGCTCAGCACCGCGGCCACCGTCAGCTTTCCTTTTTGCACCGCGTCGGCCACCGGCTCCGGCAGCGGCCCGCTGTTGCCGATGCACGTGGTGCAGCCGTAGCCGACCAGATGAAATTTCAACTTTTCCAGGTACGGCGTGAGGCCGGCCTCGTCCAGATAGTCGGTGACCACTTTGGAGCCCGGCGCGAGGCTCGATTTCACCCACGGCTTGCGTCTGGAGACCCTTCTCGACCGCCTTCTTGGCCAGCAATCCAGCGGCGATCATGACCGATGGATTCGACGTGTTGGTGCAACTGGTGATGGCGGCGATGACGACCGAGCCATCGCTGAATCGTCGATTTCGAGCCGTTGGTTGCGATCTCGGCCGTCTTTTGCGCAGAGGGCGTTCCTGGTGCAGAGCTCAAGGTATCCAGAAAGTTCTTCTTCACATCCGGAAGATTGATGCGATCCTGCGGCCGCTTGGGACCCGCCATGGAGGGAACCACGCTCCCCAGATCGAGTTCCAACGCATCGGAATACTCGGGCTCGGGCGAATCCGGAGTGAGGAACAGGCCCTGCGCTTTGGCGTACGCCTCCACCAGCGCGATCAGCTCCGCCGAGCGATTGGTCAGACGCAGATAATCCAGCGTCTGATGATCGATGGGGAAAAAGCCGATGGTGGCGCCATATTCCGGCGCCATGTTGCCAATCGTCGCCCGATCGGCAAGAGGCAGCGCGGCGCACGCCCGGCCCATGGAACTCGACGAACTTGCCGACCACGCCTTTCTTGCGCAGCATCTGCGTGACCGTGAGCACCAGGTCGGTGGCCGTGGAACCTTCCGGCAGCCGGCCTTTGCAGTTTGAACCCGACAACTTCGGGAAGCAGCATCGAGATAGGCTGGCCGAGCATGCACGCCTCGGCTTCGATGCCGCCGACGCCCCAACCGACCACGCCCAGGCCGTTGATCATGGTGGTGTGCGAGTCGGTGCCGACCAGCGTGTCGGGATACGCGAGCGGAGGCGATTGTTTGCGATCGGTGAAGACCACCGGCGCCAGATATTCGAGGTTCACCTGGTGCACGATGCCGGTGTCGGGCGGCACCACGCGAAAATCCTGAAAGGCTTTTTGACCCCAGCGCAGGAACGCGTAGCGCTCCTGATTGCGCTGAAATTCCAGCAGCGCGTTGAAGGCGAATGCGCCCGACGATCCGAACTGATCCACCTGCACCGAATGATCGATCACCAGATCGGCGGGAATCAGCGGATTGGCGCGCTGGGGATCGGAGCCCATCGTGCGCAACGCGTCGCGCATGGCGGCCAAGTCGACCACGCAGGGCACACCGGTGAAATCCTGCAGCAGCACGCGCGCCGGGCTGAAGTTGATCTCCTTGGCCTGGGCGCCGATCTTCCACTCGGCGACGTATTCAATATCGGACGGCTTCACGGTCGCGCCGTTTTCGGTGCGCAGCAGGTTTTCGAGCAGGATCTTGATGGAATAAGGAATGCGGGAGATGTTCGCACCGCGCTTCTCCAGCGCTTCGAGGGCGTAGTACTTGTACTCGCTACTTCCGACTCTGAGCGTGGCAGCGGCACCAAAGCTGTTCGATTGTGGCATTCAATTTCATTGTAGACTGCGCACGGCTCAGAGACATGTATTAACGAGTGGCCGCATAGGTTCAGTGCCGGTGATGAGACTTTCAAGATTTGAGCAACTGCTTGAGATCACGCTTGCCATGGAGGACACGTAGAATCGCGAGCGGTCTTGCATTGGGATCATAAACAATCATGTAGTTTGGGTACCGGGGAAGGGTCCAAAAGCGAACAGGCAGCTCGGTCAAGTCCCGGCGCAGGTGACCTTGAAGAGGACTCTCGGCGAGCAACGCGCAAGCCGACCGGACCTCTTCCTCTACAGCGTCGGCAGCTTTCGGATTGTTTTTGTAAATGTGCAACCAGATAGCGTCCAGATCATCGATCGCATCCCGGCTGAACCGGAAAGAAGCCATCAGCGTTGCTTGCGGTACTCGTCATGCCGCTGGCGCAATTGTAGAAATGCTTCCTCGCCATCCACCAATTCACCGCGTTCCGCTTGACGGAAGCCATGCTCAATCTTCGCTGCAATATCGACGCGATTATCAGCCAGCCATTGTTCGTGTTCATGCAGCATCTGAACCGCCTGGGCGACAAATTCATCGACAGATTGATAGGGGCCGCGCTCCACATCTTCTTTGACGAGCGCTTCGAGCTCCGGCTTTAGATGAATCGTCATACCTGTAAGCTACCTGCCAAGCAGCTGGCTGTCAACCTGCGCCGATTCTATAGACGCTGGCATCTAGTCCAGCCCAACGCGACGGACCAGGTCCGCAAATCGAGGATCAGCCCGGATCGGGTCGAAATAGGGATGCACCTTGAGGAATTGCAGAATATTCGACTGTTCCTGATAGGCCTGCTCGAGCCAAGCGAAGGCCTGCTCGTTTTCTCCCAGCCCCAAATAAGCGTTTACAAAAGCGCCAGCGGGAACGTATCCAGCCGTTTTGCGTTTTTGCAGTTCCTTGAGGAGCCGCTCAGCATCCGCGCGCCGCCCGGCGTGGGAATAAGCCCTGATCAGCACCCCCGTGGCGGCAGGGCTGCCGTTGGAAATAGAGATCGACCTCTCCAGAACGGAGATTGCATCCGCAGGTTGATTGTTGGCGACCAGAGCGAACCCAAGATACAAAAGGGCGCTTGCGCCATCCGGTTGCACCGCCAGTACGCTGCGCAGCTCCCGTATGGCCTCAGTGTAGCGACGAGCCTGAAACAGAATCCACCCTATGTTCTCGCCCGAGACCGCAAGGGGATCGAGCTCCCGGCCACGCTTGGCCCAGGCCACAGCCTCGTCCTTACGTCCCTGGCATAGCAGCCACAAGGCAAGCCGGGCATGAGCCTCGGCGTCGTTGGGGTTCAGCTCCAGGGCCTGTCTGTATTCGGCATCGGCGTCGGCCCAGTGCCATTGTTGCTGCAACACGTCGGCGAGGAGCACATGCGCTTCAGCCAGGTCCGGGTCGAGTTCCAGAGCTTTTCGGGCTGCGCTGATTACTTTTGGGCGCGTCTGGTCGGGGGGAGCGCCAACAAAAACCGTGCCGAGTTCGCGAAAGGCACTTGCCAAGCCGACGTAAGCCGGCGCGAACGTCGGATCCAGCTTGATCGCGCGGTCAAAATAAGCGATGCTTTCTTCGATTGCAGCCAGGTTGTTGCTTTTGTCGAAAGCAAACTGGCCCTTCAGGTAGCTCTCATAAACCTCAGGCGCGACAGGACGGGCTGCGGTAAGTCTGGCGTGCTCTTCCCCGGTAGCCGTAACTTTGACCTTTTCAGCGATCGTTTGGGCCAGTTCGCTCTGGACGGCAAACACGTCCCGCAGCTCTCGATCGTAGCTCTCCGACCAGAAGTGCGCGTCCGTCGCTCCGCGAATCAACTGGGCCGTGACGCGAATCCGATTGCCTTGTAGCATTACAGATCCTTCCACAATGGCATCTACGTTTAGCATTCTTGCGATCTCCGGCACCGAGACCTGCGGATTCTTGAATCGCATCACGGATGTGCGGGATATAACACGCAAATTGTGCATCCTGGAAAGGCGGTCAATGAGTGCGTCGGTCATCCCGTCAGCCAGGTATTCCTGTGTTGGATCACTTGACAGGTTCTTCAAAGGCAGAACCGCCAAAGATCTGATTTTGGGTTGCGCCGCATTCGCCACGCGGTGTCCCCGCGATGTCACGTAAGCGGCAGCCAGCAGCCCGAGAAAACCGACCATGGCAATCAGCCAGCGGCGTAATCGCGGTGTCGCTCTACGGCTATCGCCTTCCGCCTCTACTGGCGCCTCGGGCTTGGGCTCTTTCTCGTCTTGTTCCCCGGCGAAACTCTGCCTGCGGCTTTGCAACCATGCATCCAGCTCGGGAGCCAGGGCGTAAACGGAGCCACGCTTGTCGTGTAGGTGACGGTGGACCGGCATCCCCTCCCGCTTTTCCCAGCGTTGCACCGTGGTCACGTCGCGGCCGAGGTATGCCGCGATTGCCTTCCAAGAATCCAGGCGCTCTTCCGCCAGGTTCTCGGACGGTGGGGTGCCTGGGAACGGTTGGCTCACCGCGTTCGATTGTAACGCTGTCGCCCGGTAACTGCAAAAGACGGCATTTGACGGCAAGTGCGCGGTTCCGCCCATTGCAGTTTGACGCGAGGGGCTTGCCAGGTCAATTCTGTATTTGCGTTGTTGGCGTTCGGACCGACGACGCAGGCTCGATTCTCAAATTTGGAGGTAGATTTATGAAAAACACGAGTTGTGGGTGTGCGGTACTCATGCTGGCCGTGGCTACCGGCCTTCTGGCTCAAACTTCGACGCCCACGCAATTCAGCGGGGTGATTCATGACTATTCGCCTGCAACAACGGTCATGCCCATGGGTCCGTGGGAAATGCGCGGCGCCTGGACTCTGACGTTGAACGGCGCCGGGAAGGGCGATTTCTCGGCGGCCATAACGATGGAACTTTCCGACTACACTCGAGACGCTGCGAACATCGATTCGACGTCGGGCTCGGACTCCCGAATGCAGCACACTCACCACATCACGATCCAGGGTGCCACAGTCAAGCAACTTGCTACGGGAGGCTTCGAACTGGCCGGCCCGGTCAGCATTACGAAGGATGGGAGCCCGGCGCCCCTCAAAGCGTCCAGATTAACTGTCACCATCACCGGAGGAACGACCCTCGAGTATTCGGACATCACGTTGCAATTCCACGGTGGTGCACCGGTTCATTTCGGGCCGCAATTGATCCACGGCGTCGTTAGCAGCCTCTCGTGGCAGCCATAAGGTCACATATAGTGAGGCACCGTGATGCCCAACACTGCGAACGTGCGCTCCAATTGGCTGCGGACATAGTCGGTCATCCAGAGAAGAAAGACACGCTTCTCACGATTTTCTTCGCTTAGAACCTGGGTGCCGTGATAGAAATTGTTGAACGCCTGCGCGAGCTGAAATGCATATTTCGCGACGTGCGCGGGCTCCCCCGAGGCGATGGCGCGCTCGATGGCCGAGTCGGATTTTGAGGCCATGAGGAGCAGCTGCCACCAATCCTCGCCTGATGGGAGGGACGCGAGCTGACGCGCGAGTGCTTCCCGATCGAGCTCCGCCGCGAAATCGGGCAACGCCTCACCGCGCTCGGCGAGCTTACGCAGGATATTTCCGGCGCGCACCGCCGTGTATTGCACGTAGGGCCCGGTATCGCCCTCGAAGCTGAGCGCCTCTTGAAGATCGAACGCGATCACTGAATTGCGCGTGAACTTCAGCATGAAATAGCGCAGCGCGCCAATGGCGATTTCAGTGGCGATTCGGCGCCGCTCGGCCGCGGGCTCTTCAGGATGCCGCGAGTCCACTTCTTCCTGCGCCTTTTCGATCAGCTTGTCGATCAGGTCGTCGGCCTTTACGCCGAGCCCCTTGCGGCCCGACACCTCGACATAGGCCCGCTTCTTGTCTTCTTCTGAAAGCTCGATGCCCAGCTCGACGCACGTAGCCGGCGTGAGCGCGACCATCTCGTACGAAAAATGAATGGACTGGTCGGCTTGCTGGTTGTAGCCGAGCGCACGCAGCCCCGCGACTACGACGTCTTGCAAATAGGACTGGCGAGAGTCGATGACGTTGTAGACGGAGTCGGCGTGCCCGAATTCGGGGCCCGGCGGCTGCCGTTCGCCGGTGGTGACATACACGTCTTGCTGGGGCCAAGGCAAGTAGTAAAAATCCTTGCCTAACAATCCGAACTTCCAGAGCTGATACGCGATGTCCTTGCCGACATAGGTGACGGTGTTGTTGGAACGCACGATCACTTTGCTGTCGTCGGTATCTTCGCCGGTTTGTACCTTGAATGCGCTGGCCGGCATCACCCAACAGCCTTTGTTCTTGCCTTCGGTCTCGAAATAGATGGCCTGGCGCTCTTTCAATTGCTGGAAGGCCGTCTCCCAGAACTTGAGGTAAAGGATCTCGCTCTCGCGCGGCAGAACATCATAGCGAACGCCCAGCCTGCGCATTGTATCCAGGTGGTAGCCGACGATGGTCTCGCTGATAAGTGCGGCCAAGAACGCCGATTGCCCAGTGCGGTGTTCGATCGCGTGAAGCGTGTCCCGACGCCATTCTTTCAGCTCCGGGTGTGACGAGACTTCAGCGTAGAGATCCCAACAGTAGTAATCGAAACGGCTAGTTTTGATGAGCGTCTCGACATCTTCTTGTGGCCTCAAGTGCTCGAAACCTGCGACCACGTCGGCCACCTGCACGCCGGTATTGTCGATGTAATTCTGAACTTCTACAGTCCGCCCGGCCGCGCGAAGCATGCGCACGAATGTATCGCCCAGTACCGCGTTGCGAAGATGGCCGATGTGCGCGGCTTTGTTGGGATTGATGTTGGTATGCTCGACGATGATCTTGCCGCCGGCGTCCTCGCGCGCCTCGCTGGCGTCGTGCAAGACCCCGTAGCCATAGGCCCCGCGATCCAGCCGCACATTGATGTAGCCGTTGCCCGCCACTTCCAGCGCCGCGACGCCCTCCATCGCTCCCAAGCCAGCCACCAGTTCGGCCGCAATCGCGCGTGGCGCCTGCCTGAGCTGCCGCGCTAAGTGAAACGCGACTGGAATCGCCAATTCGCCAAACGAAGACTGCTTGGGCTGCTCCAGGGCGCTCGCAACCTCCACCCCGTACTTGGCCCGGACGAACCCGGCTACGCGCGCGGAAATGTTCTTTTCTATGGAATGAAACACGTCCTTTCAGTATGCACACGTTATAATAGGATGTGCCCAAGGTCACTATTGACGGCAAGACTGTGGAGTTCGAGTCGGGAAAGCTGCCCTATCAGGACCACGGGAAACCCGAATCGATCTTGGATGTCTGCCTGAACTTCGGAATCCACCTCGAACATGCCTGCGGCGGCAACTGCGCGTGCACCACCTGCCACGTGATCGTCACTCAGGGGGCGGAAAACCTTTCCGAGATGGACGAGGACGAAGAAGGGGATCGCCTGCAGATGGCCCCCGGCCTCACGCTGCGATCGCGCCTGGGTTGCCAGTGCGTGGTGGAAGGCGACGTCGAGGTGAAAATCCCGTCGTGGAATATTAATTACGTCAGCGAAGGCGGCGGGTCGATGAACCTGGGCGATGCGATTCCCGCGCCGGTCGGCAAGAAATAGCTCCCGTCATCACTTCAGCCACAGATCTAGAAAGTGGTCCGCCAGATCCTGTGGGACATCGGCGGTCACCTTGGTCTGCGACTGCTCTTGTGTCACTTGAATCGAATCGTAGAGCTTGAGCATCTCGGGCTTGTTGTCCGGAGTGTTGAGCCGCCCGAAGCCCACCAGGCCGCGGACCAGGTCGTGAATGAACTTTGCGTCGCCGCCGGTTTTGCAGTTTACGACCGCCACCGCGTCGATGCCTTTGGCCAGGTTCATCCCGAGAGTAGCGCTCTCGACGGATTTCAGAGCGTCGAGAACGTTTCCAAGGTTGCCTTCACGCGGCAGCGGCAGATTCAGGTTTTGGACGCCGCCGATAAGCGCGGCATAGACCTGATCGTCCGCTGGAAGCGTGCGCAGCAAATCGCGAAGGTCCGGCGGTAGACCGCCATGTTTGGCGCTAGTTTGATCGATCAGCGAGTTCAGATCGGCTGAAGATCCCGCCGCGGCCGTGGAATCGTCGAGAAACGTTACTGCGGCTCGCTGATCGCCGAATAAGGCATGCCCTTTGTAATTGGAGGGCGTGACGCCTTTCGATTTGAAGCGGGCTTCCAAATCCGCAACGTGGAACTTGCCGCGCGCCAGCAGCAGCGCGTGCTTGCCGTTGGAGCACACCAGGAACTCCGACAAATCCTTGCTAGGGTCAAGGCCGGTCTGCTGTTGGAACTCTACCAGCGGCGGCAAAGGAACGCGGGCTATGAGCTTTTGATAAATGGCCGTATCGCGTAGCGCGGACAAGTTGAAGCCCAGCACCACCACGGTGTCAGCGGGAACCAACGCTTCGAGCGCCGGGCTCACGTGCAGAGACGCCGATTGTTTCGGCTGGCAGGCGGCCAGCGTAAGACAGCACAGAATGGCGCCCAGGAAGGAGGCTAGCCTCCGCACTAAAAATCTCTCCGTTCGAAAATCCACAGAGCGGCGCCGAGCATTACCATTCCAAACAGCGCCGAGGTCCAAATGGGCGTGAACCCGGCGAAGGTCCCGCTCTGGATCGCGTCCAGCGTCATCTTGCCGAGTTCGTAGACCTTTGGAAACGCATAGTAGAGCGCGCGCCAGAGATTGCGCGACCATTCCGACGAAAGTAGGCGCATCATGGTGCTGGTTTGCGCCAGAATCGGGCTGATGATCATGAGTGCCAGGGTGATCATGGTGGCCGCCGCGGCGCTTTCGAGTGTGACGCCAATCAGGACGACTACCGAAAGCAGAACGGCGAAGATGAATGTGGTGGTGGCGATCGCGATCAGAAAGGCGGGTGACCAAATGCCGGTTTTGGCGCCCAGGATCACCCATACGCCCAGCACCAGATAGATGCTGTTCAGCGAGACCACCAAAACATTTCCGAGGTAGCGTCCGAGCAGCAAGTGCGTGCGCGAAAGCGGCTTGGAGAGCAGCAGTTCGATGCGGCCCGGTTCAAGGACGCTGGGAACCAGGCCGGCGGAAGCGAACACCGCCAGAAACATTCCAAACGTGTAGAGGAATGTCGCGATGCCGCCGTAGACTCCGCGCACCATGCGATCCACGTCCGGATTTCCGCGGCTCTGCTGGCCAAACAAAGATACCGTGGCGGTGGCGCCGGCGACAATATCGATCCGCAGCAGGAACAGGAAGAACAGGATCATCAGCGTGGATAGGCCGAACAGGACCCAGAAAATCTTGCGGGCCAGCGCTTCGCGGAAGGTATCGCGGACGAGAGCCAGGGTAACCATTGCCTATTTGTTCTCCACGGTTCGAACGAACACTTCTTCCAGCGTGCTGGTGGTTGGCGCGAGCGACTCGATCTCGCAATGTTGCGCGCGCAGCAGATCCACAGCCGTGTTGACCAGCTCGCGGCTGGAGAATTGAAAGTCGATGAAGCCATCGCGCTGGGCCATCGACGTGGCTTTAGCGCGCAATTCTTCGGTCAGGGCGTCGCCGGGATGGACCACCGTTAACCGGTAACCTTTGCCGGCGGTGAGGTCGTGCATCTTTCCGGTGAGCGCTACTTTACCTTTATGCAGGATCGCGATCTCGCGGCAGAGGGTCTCGATTTCCGCGAGTAAATGCGAATTGACGAAGATCGTCACGCCTTGGGATTCGAAGCGTCCCAGAAGGTCGCGGATCTCGCGGCGGCCTACCGGATCCACTCCGTCCGTGGGTTCGTCCAGGATAAGGATGGAAGGCGAATGGATCAGAGCTTGCGCCAGGCCGAGGCGCTGCAACATGCCCTTAGAGTACTTGCCAATGCGCATGGCGCCCCATTGGCTGAGGCCGACCATCTCCAGATGTTCCGGGGATCAGCTTCTTTCTTCGAGCCGCGCTGACTCCTGAAAGCGACGCGTAGAAATCGAGCATTCCGGCGCCAGTGAAATAGGTAGGGAAGCGATGGTTCTCCGGCAGGTATCCGATCGGCCGGCGCGCCTCGGGATCGCTGGCATCGCGTCCGAAAATGAGAGCGGTGCCACGGTTGGGCCGCACCGCCGAAAGCAGCGCCTTGACGAAGGTCGTTTTGCCCGCGCCGTTCGGGCCCGAGCAAGCCGAAAATGACCCCCTTGCGGAACCCGCAGGGAAACGCCATCAATGGCGCGAACTTCGCGGCCCGGACCATCGCGCGCGGTAGATCTTTGTGAGATCCTGGGTTTCTATGGCGTATTGGGAGTCCACTGGCACAGGTCCACTTACACTAGGATACGCAGGAACACCGCTGGTTTGTTCCCTGCGGCTGGAAATTCGGCCGCCGGGCGCTGGGGAGCCGATTTGGCTTCTCAAATATGCCTGTGTGTCTATCGTAGAATAAGAAATAATTCGAATGACATCTTCTGACGTTGCCAATCCGCTGCTTCAAATTCAATTCCAAATCCCCTTCGACCAGATTCGCGCCGAAAACGTGCAGCCTGCCATCGCCGGCCTGCTCGTGGAAACGCGCGCCGAGTTGGACCGCCTAATTGCCGAACCCGGCCCGCGCACATTTGCAAATACCATGCAGCGGCTGGATCATCTCACGGAGCGCCTGGAATACGCCATGCAGATTGTTCGCAATCTGGAGGCGGTTGCAACCACACCCGAGTTGCGCGCCGCTTACAACGCGGTCCAACCCCTGGTGAGCGAATTTTATTCGTCGCTGCCGTTGAACGAAGGGCTGTGGCGCGCCGTTCAGGGCTATTCGCAAACCGAAGAGGCACGCAATCTGGCCGGCGTCCGCAAACGATTCCTGGAAAAAACGATGGACAATTTCCGCCGGCACGGGGCGGAATTGGATGCCGCAGGCAAAAAGCGCATCGCCGAGATTGACGTCGAGCTGACCAAGCAGACCATCCGCTTTGCGGAAAACGTTCTGGACTCGACCAATCAATATGAATGGGTGATCACGGACGATCGCCAGCTCGCGGGTTTGCCCGAAAGCGCGCGGGCCATGGCGCGCTCCAGCGCCGCTTCGAAAGGCTTGCCCGAACCGTCCTGGCGCTTCACGCTGCAAGGCCCCAGCTACCTGGCCGTGATGACGTATCTGGACGATGCCGAGCTGCGGCGGAAGGTCTACGAAGCCTTCATCGATCGCGCGACTGAGCAGAAATACGACAACCGGCCGCTGTTGAGGGGTATCCTGGCGCTCCGCCGTGAAAAGGCGCGCTTGCTCGGCTATCGGGATTTCGCGGACCTGGTGCTGGAAGACCGCATGGCCCACAGCGGTGCACGGGCCCAGCAGTTCCTGGACGAGTTGAAGCAAAAGACGGAGTCGCAATTTCATAAGGAAAATGCCGAGTTAGCTGGCTTTCTCCGGGAAAGCCAAATTATATCCGTGGGATATCGCGTATTATGCGGAAAAACAGCGCGCGGCTTTGTACGATTTCGATGAAGAGGCGCTGCGGCCCTATTTCCCGCTGGATCGCGTGGTCAGATGGGATGTTCGAGATCGTGCACCGGCTGTATGGCATCCGAGTGGTGGAAAAAGAGGGCGTGCCGGCCTGGGATGCGCAGGTGAAGTATTACGAGATTTACGATGAAAGCTCCGCGTCCGGGAGCCGCCTGGTGGGCGCATTCTATGCCGACTGGTTTCCCCGCGAGAACAAACGCGGCGGAGCGTGGATGGACGCTTTTCATTACCGGGAATGCGCGCGGGGGTAATGCGAGCGGCGCCGGCCGGAGCCCCTCGATCAAGAGCCGCATTTGGGGCTGATTTGCGGCAACCTCACGCCGCCCACCCAGGATCGCCCATCGCTGTTGACGCACCGTGAAGTGCAGACCGTTTTTCACGAGTTCGGACATCTTTTGCACCATTGCCTCAGCCGGGTGGAATTGCGGGGGCTGGCAGGGGTGAACGTGGCCTGGGACTTCGTGGAGTTGCCGTCGCAGATCATGGAGAACTGGTGCTGGGAACGCGACGCTCTGGATTTGTTCGCGCGGCACTACCAGACCGGCGTACCCATCCCGGACGAACTGCTGAATAAGATGCGGAACGCGCGCAATTTCCGGCGCGGCCAACACGCAAATGCGGCAGCTCGGATTCGGCTTCGTGGACCTGGCGCTGCATCGCGACGTCGATCCCAATTCCGGCGTCGACCTGCTGGCGTTTGCGCGCGGTATTCTGCAGGAATTCTCCGCGCGCCGAGCTGCCGGAACACTACGCGATGATCGTCAGCTTCACGCACTTGTTCTCGAGTCCGGTGGGTTATGGAGCCGGCTACTACTCGTACAAGTGGTCCGAAGTCCTGGACGCCGACGCCTTCACGCTATTTCGGCGCAACGGCATCTTCAGCCGCGAAGTGGGCGGCCGGTTCCGCGAACGAATCCTGGCCATGCGGCGACAGCGAGGATCCGGCGGAGCTGTATCGCAGCTTCATGGGCCGCGATCCCGATCCCAAAGCGCTGCTCCACCGTTCCGGCCTGTTAGCGCTCGAAGCCGAACCGTGACGTGAGGGGGCGGTCCCCGGACGTGGTACGAATGGAGAGAGGTACTGGATGCGATCTAGTATTCGGCTCGGACGACTGTTCGGCATCGAGGTTGGTCTCCACTACAGCTGGTTCATAATCGCGCTGTTGATCACCATGTCGCTGAGTTCGCAATTTCAGGCGAGCCACAGCGAGTGGGGATCGAACGTGATCTGGTCGCTCTCCATTCTGACGGCGCTGTTTTTCTTCGTCTCTCTGCTGGCGCATGAATTTTCCCACGCGTTAGTGGCGAGGACGCGCGGACTCACCACCAGGGCCATCACGCTATTCGCGCTGGGCGGCGTTGCCCAAATCGAGAAAGAGCCCGAAGACGCCAAAACCGAGTTCCTGGTGGGCATCGGTTGGGCCGTTTTCAAGCGCCGTCATTGGCGCCTCTCTCTCGGCGGTGGCGTGGTCGCTGGGATGGCGCATGGGCGCGGCGCCGGAAACGCCGCTGCATGCCATGTTCGTTTGGCTCGGATACATCAATCTTTCGCTAGCCGCGTTCAACCTGATTCCGGGCTTTCCGCTGGATGGCGGGCGCGTACTGCGCTCGATCCTGTGGCTGGCTTCGGGCAATCCACTGCGCGCCACGCAGCGCGCCGCCAACGTCGGAAAAGTGATCGCGCTGCTGTTCATCGCGTTCGGAATCTTCCGTTTCTTTGGCGGCGCTGGGTTCGGCGGCCTCTGGATCGCCTTCATCGGATGGTTCCTGATGCAAGCCGCGGTCGCCAGCTACAGCTCGGTTGCGCTCACCGAAGGACTGAAGGGCGTGCAGGTGCGCGACATCATGACCAGCGACTGCGTGACGCTCGACGGCAACATGAACGTCGAACAGTTTGTTGAGAATTACCTGCTGAGTTCCGGCCGGCGCTGTTTCGTCGTCCAGCAGAATGGCGAGATTTCGGGATTAGTGACGCCTCACGAGATCAAGGAGCTCGATCGGCCCCGCTGGCCCTACATGACGCTGGTGGACATCATGCGTCCTCTCGATGAGCTTCACACCGTTACTCCTGCCACGCCAGTAATGGAGGCGCTCGAGACCATGGGCCGCGATGACGTGAACCAGTTGCCAGTGGTCAGTGGCAAACATTTGGATGGCATATTGACCCGGGCCAACGTCGTGGAATTTCTTCACACCCGAGCCGAGCTGAGGCACTGAGATTTTCGAGCGCCGGACAGTCCGACAAAACACGGCGTAAACTTTGGTAAAGTAGGCCCAGTGCGACACGTTTTCGTCGCAGCCCTGGCGCTGTGCTGCTTCGCTGCTTCCAAGGACGATCGGGAGTTTAACGGCCGTTGGGACATCACCTCTAACGGGCTGGCCGCTCCGCACGGCTGGTGGCTGGAAGTATCGGGCGCAGGAACGGACAATCTCAAGGGCAAGTTTCTGGGCTCGCCGATGGGCTTGCTGGACGATATCCCCAAGCTCTCCATTTCGGAAGGCGAGCTTCGTTTTGCGGTGGAAGCCCACTTCCGGAAAGACCATAATTCCGGAGAAGGGCCTGTACTGGGCGCGGCTGGAAGACGGCAAGCTCAAAGGCACATTCGAAATCGAGGGCGATCCGTCGTCGTACCTGGAATGGACCGGTGTTCGCGCGCCCGCGCTGGCCGACCGGGACGACGGAACATGGAAGCGCGGCGATCCGGTAGTGCTATTCAATGGACACGATCTGGCCGGCTGGGAAGCCGTGCCCCCCGCGCATCTGACCGGATGGGTGGTGAAGGATGGAGCTCTCACCGCGCTTTCCGGGAGCGACAGATCTGGTTTCCGACAAGAAGTTTTTCAACTTCGTGCTGGACGCCGAATACCGCATGGAGCCCCGCAGCAACAGCGGCATTGGTCTGCGCGGACGCTATGAAGTTCCAGCTTGCCGACGATACCGATCGTCCGCCATCCAATCGCGCGAGCGGTGCAATCTTGGGCCGCATCGCTCCCACGTTGAACGCCGAGCGGCCGGCCGGGGAATGGCAGATGCTGGGGGTTCGCCTGGTGGGCCGCGAAGTCACCGTGATCCTGAACGGCATTCGCGTGATCAACCGGCAAAGCATCGAGGGTCCCAACCGCCATCGCACTTGACACCAACGAAGCCGAGCCCGGGCCGATTCTCTTGCAAGGCAATCGTGGACCTGTGGAGTTTCGCCGCATCGTGGTTTATCCGCTCGTCAAGAAGCCTTGAGCAAAGAAGGCTTAAAGCAGGCCCGGCTGTATCGGGTGCGAGGACAGGTGCAAGGAGTGGGTTTCCGCTACTTCGTCCAGCAGTCGGCAACGGCGATCGGCCTGCGGGGTTGGGTGCGCAATGTCGATGACGGGAGCGTGGAAGTGTACGCCGTGGGAACTCCGGCACAGCTATCCGAACTCGCCGGATTTTTGTGGAAAGGTCCGCGCTGGGCGGAGGTTCGCGGAGTGGAGGAAGTGGAAGCGGCGGTGGAAGAGCACGCGGGATTTTTCGTGAAGCAATAACGCTAGGCCAGCAGGCGGGCGGCGTCCTTCGCGAAATAGGTGAGGATGAAATCCGCGCCGGCCCTGCGGATCGCGGTCAGCGATTCAAGAATCGTCCGGTCGCGGTCCAGCCAGCCGTTGTGGATGGCCGCCGTCAGCATGCTGAACTCGCCGCTCACTTGGTATGCGCCGAGCGGCGTGGGGAAACGCTGGCGGGCCTCGCGAATGATGTCCGAGATACGGCATGGCCGGCTTCACCATGATCGCGTCGGCGCCTTCCTCCATGTCCAGCTCGATCTCGCGCATGGCCTCGCGCGAGTTGGCCGGATCCATCTGATAGCTGCGCCGATCGCCGAATTGCGGGCGTCGATTCGGCCGCCTCGCGGAAACGGCCCGTAAAATACCGAGGCGTATTTGGCGGCGTAGGACACGATCGGGCGTGTTGGGAAAGCCGGCAGCATCCAGCGCCTTGCGAATAGCGGCCACTCGGCCGTCCATCATGTCGCTGGGCGCAATGATATCGGCGCCGGCGCGCGCGTGCGATACCGCGGCTTTGGCCAGCCACTCGAGCGTCGGATCGTTTTGGACTTCGCCATCGACGACCAATCCGCAATGGCCGTGGCTGGTGTATTCGCAATTGCAGACGTCGGTCATCACCAGCAGCTTCGGCACTTCGCGCTTGAGCGCCCGCACGGCCTGCTGCACGATGCCATCGTCGGCGTAGGCGCCGGAGGCCAGTTCGTCCTTGGTTTCCGGAATGCCGAATAGAATCACGCCGCCGATTCCGAGCGCGTGAGCCTCGGCGCATTCGGCCACCAGCCGGTCCACCGAGAGCTGCGCGTGCCCCGGCATGGATTTGATCTCGCGGCGCACGCCTTCGCCCGGACAGATGAACAGCGGCAGGATGAAATCGCCGGGATCGAGCAGAGTCTCGCGAACCAGATTGCGCAGAGGCTCGCTCGCGCGCAGGCGCCGCATGCGATGAATAGGAAAGGCCACGCGTCAGCCTTCCTGAATGGTGACGGACTTAATTTGTCGCCTTGCTGCACCTTATTGACCACGTCCTGGCCGCTGGTCACCTGGCCGAAAATCGGTGTGCTTGCCATCCAGCCAATCGGTGGCGATGTGGGTGATGAAAAACTGGCTGCCGTTGGTGTTCGGTCCGGCGTTGGCCATGGAGAGCGAGCCAATCTTTGTGCTTATTTGGGCTCCCCTTGGTCTCGTCCTCGAACTTGTAGCCGGGACCGCCGCGGCCGCTGGCGGTGGGATCGCCGCCTTGAATCATGAAGTCGTTGATGACCCGATGAAAGACGGTGCCGTCATAGAAGCCTTCACGCGCCAGGAATACGAAATTGTTGACGGTCTTGGGGGCGTCCTTCGCGAAAAGCTCGCAAACGATTTTTCCTTTCGATGTTTCAAACGTGGCCGTGTACTTGCTCGGCCGGATCAATCGCCATGGCGGGCGGTGCTGAATATTGCTTGGACATAGATTCAGTGTAGACTGGCGGCGGTCAAAGGCGCAGGTCGCGGCCGGTCATCTCTTTGGGTTGATTCTCACCCAGGAAACTCAGAACGGTAGGCGAGATGTCCTGGAGCGCGCCGCCGGAGCGCAGCCGGGCGCCGGCTTCGTCCACCAGGATGAAGGGCACCGGATTGGTGGTGTGGTACGTGTGCGGACCCTTTGGTGACAGGATCGATCATCGTTTCGGCGTTGCCGTGATCGGCCGTGATGATCCACGATCCGCCCGAGCGGCGCAGCGCGGCGTAGATTTCGCCGAGGCCCGCATCGACCGCTTCCACCGCTTTCACCGTGGGCGCCATTTTCCCGGAGTGGCCCACCATGTCGGCGTTCGCGTAGTTCATCACGATGACGTCGAAGCTGCGCTGGTCGATGGCCTTGACCACGACTTCGGTGATTCCGGCCGCGCTCATCTCGGGCTTCAGATCGTAGGTGGCGACCTTCGGCGACGGCACCAATTCGCGGCTCTCGCCGGGATACGGTTCTTCGTTGCCGCCGTTGAAGAAGTAAGTCACGTGGGCGTACTTCTCGGTTTCGGCGACGCGCAGGTTCTTCCAATTCAACCGCGCCATGACGTCGGCCAGGATGTTGTTGGGATGCTCGCGCGGCAGCACGAAGGGGACGCGAAAGCTCTTGTCGTACTCGGTCATGGTGGTGAAGTGCAGATTCTTCGGCGCTAGCGAGCGCGAAGGCTTTTCGAGCGTGGGGTCCGTGAGCGCCGTGGTCATCTCGCGGCCGCGGTCGGCGCGATAGTTGAAGAAGATGCAGGCGTCATCGTCGCGAATCAGGCCGACCGGCTGCTTGTTCGCATCGACGATGGTTACCGGCTCGATGAATTCGTCGGTGACGCCGTGCTCGTAGGATCGCTTCGCCGCCGCCACCGGGTCATCGGTAGGCTTGACGCCGTTGCCCAAGCACCATGGCGCCGAACGCGCGCTCGATGCGATCCCAACGTTTGTCGCGATCCATGGCGTAGTAGCGGCCCGAAACGCGTCGCGATCTTGCCAACTCCGATTTGCCGCAGCTCTTTCTGCACTTGCTCGAGATAACCCGCGCCGCTCTCGGGAGGCGTGTCGCGCCCGTCCATAAAACAGTGCACGAATACCTGCTCCACTTGCTGCTGCTTGGCCATTTTCAACAGCGCGTAAAGGTGAGTGAGCAGGGAATGCACGCCGCCGTCGCTACACAGGCCCATCAGATGCAGGCGATGCGTGCGGGCGTGCTGCATGGAAGCCAGCAAGATCGGATTCTTGAAGAACTCACCTGAGGCGATCATCCGATCGATGCGCGTCACATCCATATGGATGACGCGGCCGGCGCCGATGTTCAAATGGCCCACTTCGCTATTGCCCATCTGCCCTTCAGGCAATCCAACGGAGGGCCCCGAGGTGTGGACCAGCGTGTTCGGATACTCGCGCAGCAGCGATCGTAAGTAGGCTTTCGCGCGGCGGCGATAGCATTGCCCTCGTGACGGCGGAATAACCCCAGCCGTCCAGAATCGTCAGGACGAGCGGCTTCTTTGAGCCATGCATTATTGGTGGAACGCCTTTCGGCCGGCGAATTTCGCGGCGTCACCCAGCTCCTCTTCGATGCGCAGGAGCTGGTTGTATTTCGCGATGCGGTCGGTGCGGCTGGCGGATCCGGTCTTGATCTGGCCGGCGCGAGTGGCCACCGCCAGATCGGCGATGAAGGCGTCTTCGGTTTCGCCCGACCGGTGCGAGACGACGTTGGTGTAGTTGGCGGCGGCGGCCATCTGCATCGCCTCCAGCGTTTCAGTGAGCGATGCCGATCTGGTTCACCTTGATCAGAATGGAATTGGCGATTCCTTTTTCGATGCCTTGCGCGAGGCGCTCGGTGTTGGTGACGAACAGATCGTCGCCGACGAGTTGGATCTTTGAGCCCAGCGCTTTCGGTCATGGTCTTCCAGCCGTCCCAATCGTCCTCGGCCATGCCGTCTTCGATGGAAATGATTGGATACTGCCCCACCCACTTGGCCCAAAACTTCACCATCTGATCGGATGTCCGCTGGCTCTTGTCGGACTTCTTGAAGACATACTTGCCGCTCGCCTCGTCATAGAACTCGCTGGCGGCCGGATCGAGCGCGATGCTGATCTGCGCGCCGGGCTTGTATCCGGCCTTGGTGATGGCTTCGAGCACAACTTCGAGCGCTTCTTCGTTGGACTTGAGGTTGGGCGCGAATCCGCCTTCATCGCCGACGGATGTGGAGTAGCCGCGCTTCTTCAGCACGCCTTTCAGCGTGTGAAATACTTCGGCGCCCATGCGCAAGGCTTCCGAAAACTTGGTCGCGCCGTGCGGGACGATCATGAACTCCTGCGGGTCCACCGAATTGTCGGCATGCGCGCCGCCGTTGAGAATGTTCATCAGCGGGACGGGCAGCAGGTTGGCCGAGACGCCGCCCAAATAGCGATACAGCGGCGTCATCTGCGATTGCGCGGCGGCGCGCGCGGCAGCCATGGAGACCGCCAGGATCGCGTTGGCGCCGAGCTTGGCTTTGTTCGGCGTGCCGTCGAGGGCGATCATGGTGCGATCGATCGCGGTTTGATCCTCGGCTTCCATGCCCACTGACGGCGGGAGCGATCTTCTTGAGAATGTTCGCGACGGCCTTGCGGGTGCCCTTTGCCGAGGTAACGCTTGGGATCGTCATCGCGCAGCTCGACTGCTTCGTGCTCGCCCGTGGATGCGCCAGAAGGCACGGCGGCGCGGCCCACGGTTCCGTCGGCCAGAAGTACATCGGCTTCAACGGTCGGATTGCCGCGCGAGTCCAGAATCTCGCGGCCGAGGACCTTCACGATTTCCATCTATTCATTCTGGGGGACTATCGGCAGAATTGTCCAATTGGGGGAGGAGGAGGTGGGTTGTGGGAGGTGGGTTGTGGGATGTGGGAGGTGGGTGTGATTCGTTATAGAATCATGGCGAGTGCACGTCGCGGGGGCGTCAACTCAGCGAAAATGATGATGCTGGGACGGACATTGACGAACATCCATCTCGCGGGATTTTGTGCCGTCGTCCTTTGCGGATGCACACGAAATAATCAACTTATGATCAGGCCGGTGGACGGGTTTCTGACATACTGCTCCCCTCCTGGAGGAATGCACCGGATGAACGCTGCATAGACGCGTTAGAAGCACTCGGATTTACTAAAGCTGAGAATGTAGGCTTGGCCGGCGGCGGGGGCATCTATTTAACAGATGACGCTCGTGTCTTAAGCAGCGAAGAACTCACCGCGTTGAGTCCCAACATCCCGCCTCAGAACCATTCATTCCCGTCGAAGGGCAGTGGACTCAAACCAGGAGACGTAATTATCGCGGTCGATGGAGTAATGACAAAGACGCGCTCCGAGATCGTCCCGCATTTAATCGGGAAACCAGGTCAACAGGTAACCGTTAGGATTCGGCGAAAGAACATCGAGCAGGACGAGACAATGAGTTTTAAGCCCTGGCTGGAAGGCGACGGCGACATATTTTACGATGAGAAATTCTTCTTCCACTTCGAATATGCCGACAATATCATGGCGGGAAGACGATAGGCCGCCGATGAAGGGGCGGAAAGTTCTCTCCCTTAGCGTATCGACTTAGTTTGGTTTGCTCGTCGTCCCGGCCTGCTCGGCTGCCTGGTCTTCGCGGCGCGCGCCGGCGAGAATGCTCTCCAACCCGTAGTTCCCCTCGTGGCAGGCATACTCGTAGACGGCCTTCTTGGAGGGCCGCAGCGGGATCATCGCGGTCCATGGTTTGGTCCACGCTCCGGGGTCGTCGATGGTGACTTGCCACTGCAGAATATCAGGGCCAGTTCGAGTGAACCGCTCGATGACATGCAGCTTCTCGGTTGAAACGCCCCTGAACACGCCGGGCTTAAAGTTCGTGGTATCGACCACCAGCGTATCGCCGTCCCAATGCCCACGCGCGTCCCCAAGCCAGTTCTGGATGTTCGATGGCAGATGCGGACCCGCGTCCAGCGGAATGATCCGGGCATCGTGAATCATCTCAGTCATGATGGCCACGGAGTTGGACGCCTGGACGATCTGATAGTAGCTTTGGTATCCGGCGACCAGCTGCGGCGATCCGTACGTGATACAGCGTTCGCTCAGGGATCGATCCTCGGGGCCAGACGGCCGTGTGTTCCTAGCCGCAGCCGCGGCGCGCAGCTTCTGTTCGGTCTGTGGCGTTATCGGCGGCAGGCGCCCATCGGGCGGATCGGTAATCAGGGAGGTGCGATTATCCCAATCCCTGGCGACGGTCCAAACTGAGCTGTAGTCACCGGTCTCACCGTCGATGCTCTTGAAGCCCGATTTCGTTCCTTTGACATTCGCCAGCACGCTCTCGAAAACGGAGTCACCGAAAGCTGCGTCTGAATGGCCGTTGTCGAACAGCTCAGCCGCCTTCTTTTTGAGCGCCGCCACTTCCTGATCCGTCAGAAACGCACGCCCCGCCAATTCCTGTGGGCGCTCGAGAGGCGTTGCGTTGTTGTTGGACCAGACGCCTTGAAGGTCCGGGCGGCCGTCGGCAGTGCGGGGCACCGTCCAAGTCGCCGCCTCGGCAGGTTTCGCATTGAGCGATTGACCCAGGACTGGTCCGTCGATCAGAGATAGAACAATTGTTATCGCACCAATGAAGGTGATTTTGCGAAAAGGCATCGCGGCCTCCATGCTCGGATCAAGTATATCGATATCAGCCGTGATGCGGGTTGCCTGGGCTAGTATTGGTTCATAGGAGGAATCCCAATGCTGTGCAGGCTTGTAAGCGGTTTCGGACTCGCTGGAATCTTCATGTCGTTTGGCGCCCTTTCAGTATCGGCCGACGACGTGGTTCCGTTCCCCAAGGGGTTCCGGGATTGGTTCGTGGTGAACTCAATGATCGTGACGAAGGACAGTCCGATGTTCGGCCAAATTGGCGGCATGCACATTATTTACGTGAATGCGAAAGGGTTGCCGACGCTGAAAAAGGGCGGCCCGTTTCCGTATCCTGACGGCACCGTTTTCGCGGACGACGTTCACGAATTCTCGGTAAAGGATGGCTCCTATGTCGAAGGCGCCAAGAAAGCAGTGACGACGATGGTGAAGGATGCGTAGAAGTACGCATCGACCGGTGGATGGGGATTCCAAGTGTGGGCGGGAGGCGATCCCTCGAAACCACTGGTCCCTGACGCTGCCCACGCCGTCACGGCCTGCTTTGCCTGCCACACGCCGCAAAAGGCGCAGGACTACACGTTTTCCACTTACATTCCGTGAGATTTATTTGGCGCGGGGGAAGTAGCGATCGCCCTCCACCCAGTGTTGCAGCATTGCGATGACTGCGCCTTTTGCATCGCGGACGAAATCGATACCAGTTCCTTCCATAGTGAAGCTGGTTTCCGAGTGTGCGATGAGCGGGATCTTGCCGGCTTCACTGGTGTTGATCGTAAAGCCGCTCGCGTCCAGGGAAACTACGATGTTGGCGCCGTACTTGCCGGCGTAATCAGCCAGAACCTCGCGAGGAACATGAAACTCCTCGCCGATCTTGCCGACCAAGTGTGGCGCATCGCGCTCATTCTCACAAACGTACTCAATCAGTTCACCATCCGGCATCAGATCGAGCTCGATCGGAAGCGTCCACGACCGGGTGTACGCCTTCGGATCGTCGAGCGTCACCTGAAGATCGATATGGCCGGCGTCGCGGCGGTGGAAGCGCTCGGTGACGCGCAATGCTTCCGTGTGCGGATGCCCGCCCAGATCGATGGTGGTCCGGTCATTATAGCCGGCGGTGGTGACCACCAAAGTATCTCCTTCCCAGTGTCCGATCGAGTAGCCCATCCAGGTCGGGTTGGGATCTTCCGGGAGCGCGCGGCCATCGGTGAAAATCTGGCGAAACATGGTCTCATATTCGTAGAGAACCACGACCAGATTCGGCGTTTGAACAATCTTCATGGGCAAGCCGCCTCCGGAAATGCCGGCCTTGGGGCCTGCCGGGAGACAAGCGATTCCATCTGAGTCCTTGCGATAATCTTCGGCGCGCTGTTTGTAAATCGCCGCGGCCCAGGGCCGTATCTCTTCCGGCTTGAGATCCGAGGTGACGTAGGTCAGATACGTCGACTGCTTCACCCGCCAGACTCCGGAGAGGTCCGGCTTGCCGTCCGCGGATCGCGGCGCGGAGCCCGAGAGGTCGGTTTTGCCGTCGGCTGTTTGTGGCAATCCCGGGGTGCGATGATTCGGCCACTGCGCTGTGAGAGAAGCGCTCATCAAGCACAGGATCAGCGCGAGCTTAGGCATCGGTTTATTTTATATCGGGACGCCCGTGCGTGTCAGATGCCGGCATACCAGGCGTATCCGGCTTCCGGCGCTGCGGAGCCCAAGCCCTTGCCGAACTGTTTCAGATCGTCGGTTACCGTCAAGGCCGTGACGTATTTCACGTTCTTGTAGCCGAGCTGGCGCGGAACACGCAGGCGAAGAGGCCCGCCATTGCCGACCGGAAGCTCACCGTCATTCATGCCGTAGGCGACGAGAGTCTGCGGATGCAAGGCATCAGCCATATCGATACTGTCCCACCAGTCCGGCTGTATCGAAAAATATGCGACATAGCGGGCTTGCGGCAGAACCCCCACCAGGCCCAGGACGTCTGCGAGCGGCACACCGGTCCATTTCGCAATATAAGACCAGCCTTCTTCACACGCCAGGTGAGTGATCTGGCTGCGGGATGGTTGGCGCTTGAGATCGGCAATCGAAAACGAAGCCGGGCGAGCGACCATGCCGTCCACCGTGAGCCGCCAGTCGGCAAAACCTCCGTCCTGAAGTTGCTTGAAGTCTCCGCCTAATGGATCCACTTGGTTGGCGAACGGAGGGTTCGAAATCTGGCTGGGAGAAAACTCGCGGGCCATGGAGTGGCTGGTCAGTATCCGCTGCGCTGCGTAGGTCAGTGTTTCGCCAGCGCCGTAGAAACCGGCGGAATCTGGGGGGATCAGTCCATGGCGCTCCGCAATGCGCTTGGCCGCAGCCAAGCCAGAGACGCCGGTGGCTGCGACGACTCCGGTGGTGATCAGTTTGCGGCGTGAGAAGGGTTTCATGCACGCTCCTTGTTTGTTGCTGCGCGGCCAGTGATCATCGCCCGCATGCGGTTGCTGAATCCGGCTAGACAGATCATCATGATGTGAACCAACAGGAAGAGGACCAGGAGCACGGTGACGAAGAAATGAAGGGTGCGCGCGGATTGCTGGCCGCCCAATACCGAGACGGCGGAGGGGAACACGGAAGCGACGGCGGGCGACATCGCCAGGCCGGTCCAGATGATCAAGGGAAACAGAACGAAAACGACGCACAGGTAGGTGAGGCGCTGAAGCAGATTATACGACCAGGCTTCTTCGATACCTGGCCGCTTGAAGCGCAGATGATTGGCGATTGCAGTGGACAAGGCGCGCCACGAAAGATCGGTTCCGCGTGGAAGCAAGTTTTTCCGCAAATGTCCGCTAAAGAAGCTGGAGAGTATGTAGAGCAGGCCGGTGAATACAAGAACCCAGGCAGATTGAAAGTGGAGATACCGGCTCCAGCCGTTCTGGTCCGGCAGCTTGTAGTTGTAGCCGGTGGGCACGGTGGACCTGGAGGCCGGGATCGGAATTTTGAACAGCGGCGTAGTGTTGACGTTGCCGGCCTCGCCCCAATAGAAGCGCGGGTGCGAGATCAGGATTTCAACTCCTGAGACAAGCAGGGCAAGAAAGCAGAGGGTAGTGATCCAATGCGTGACGCGGACCAGGGCAGAGTGCCGCGAAGATGCCGTGCTGGCTGGGACGGCCATGGCGGAAGTTGCGGCCCACGCGGAATCGCCCACACGGGAATGCTAGCAGTGGAGCGCGAGTCGCGCAAGGCAGTGCCCGAGCCGCGCATTCTAAAACGGCGGCCGCATATTCCACTTGCCTGAATCCTTGTCCTTATAGAAATAGCCCATGGATATGTTGTTGTACATCCCGGCGCCGATATTCGCAGACGCGACCATTACGGTGAAAGTGCACCGGAAACCCTGCTCCGCCGGCTTGTCGCACGCCTCCTTCTTGAAAAAGGTGATCTTGATTGGCTCGCTGTTGACCACGCCGGGCGGGTGATTCATGGCGTATTCCATCGCGTCTTTCATCTGCCCCTCGGAGGGTTCGGACCCCGCGCCGCCACAGCCGGCCAGCCCAAATGCCAAAACACCACACAAGACACCGCATTCAAAACGCAAGTGCATCGTTGGTCGCCCCTTTTCTCGATTCCGTCGAACGGTACTACATGTGAATGAGCCGGGGAGGCGAAAACTTGCAACTAAATCATGTTCTCCAGCCGCGCGTAGCTCGCTTCCATTCCGTGCTCCATGCCGGTAGCCAACATGATGGCCCGTGTTTTGGAATCGGGCAGGGTCATGCGTAGTGTCATCAACGTGCCGGCGCCATCCGGATCGAAGCGCGTTTCCACGTGGTTGTCCGGGGTCGGATCGGGCAGGTACATCCGTTCCACGTGAACGATCCTGTGGAACGGCTCCAGTTCCAGATATTCGCCCGTCAAATGAAATCCGCGACCTTTGCCGTTGAACCACTCGTAGCGGAATTTTCCTCCGGCCTTCGGATCGCTGATGCAGACGGGCATGCTCCATCCATCGGGTCCGGTCGTACTTTTGGTCAAGGCTTTTCGCACCTTCGCAAGCCATTGGTCCATGGCTTCGATACCCGCCTCAACCAGGCGTCGAGGACGCTTGGTGCCGTCGACTCGACGGGCGATGAGTCCAGCCCCTTCGAGGACCTTCAGGTGCTGGGAGATGGCCGGCTGCGTCATCTCGAAAGGCTGCGCGAGTTCCATCACCGTGGCTTCTCCCTGGGCGAGGCGCGCAAGAATCGCGCGACGTGTGGCGGCGGACGGCCAGCCAATAGCGCCGCGGCCAGCAATTTATGATATTCTTTGGATGAATTGGCATGCTTCCAATCGCGCCACTGAATCCGCGGGATAAGACCCCTCTTTTCCGTCAACTCCATGCTCGAATGAAGGAGTTGATTGAGTCGGGTACGTTCGCCAAAGGGAGCCGCTTGCCAGCCACTCGCGAATTGGCTGGTCAGATTGGACTGAACCGGACGACGGTTTCGGCGGCTTACGCGCTGCTAGAATCCGAAGGCTTGATCACCGGCCATGTGGGGCGGGGAAGTTTTGTCGCGGGTGGTGTGAGTGCGGTTGGCGGCGCGGCGTCATATTCCGGAGCGAGCAGTTTTTCGCGCTCCCGTCCTTCCGAGCTGTTGTTTCCGCTCGAGGAGTTTCGCAAGACTTGCGCCGAAGTGATCGCGAGCGACGACGCGGCGTGCATTCTCCAGCTCGGCTCTCCGGCCGGGTATCCTCCACTGCGGCGCTATTTGCTGGAACAAGCGCGAGCCGAGGGTGTGGCGCGCGAATCGGACGACATCCTGATCACCAGCGGCTGCCAGCAGGCCTTGGATCTACTGCAGCGTACGATCGGCCTGGGGACTCCGGTGCTGATGGAAGATCCGGTGTATCCGGGAGTTCGCAGCGTGTTTGAGCGCGCGGGCGCCCGATTGATCGGTGTTCCCGTGGGCCGCAGCGGGATCGACCTGGAAGCACTGGGGCGCACCATTGCGCGCGAGCGTCCGCTGCTGGTTTGCGTGACGCCTAATTTTCAGAATCCGACCGGGGCGACCATGCCGCTGGCAGCGCGCAAGACCCTGCTTCGAATCACGCAGGCCGCGGGCGTGATCGTGATCGAGAACGACACTTACGGCGCGCTGGCTTACGAAGGCGAGCCGATTGCCGCCATCAAACATCTTGACCAGGCGGGTGAAACGGTGCTCTTGCGCAGCTTCTCCAAGGTGGCCTTTCCTGGGCTGCGCGTGGGCTGGGTGATCGCGCCGCGTCCGCTAATTAGAAGGCTCACGGAAACGAAACAATGGAGCGATCTGCACACCGATCAGCTCTCGCAGGCGGTGCTGTTGCGGTTCGCAGAATCAGGGCGATTGGAGCAACATCGGCAACGCATGCTGGTGGCCGGGCGCGAGCGACTGGCAGCAGCCGCCTGGAAGCGTGCGCCGCGTATCTTCCTTCCGGCACGAAATTCACGCGGCCGCGCGGCGGGATGAGCTTGTGGGTCGAACTGCCCGCTGACGCTGGATGCCGCCGAATTGCTGCCGCGCGCCGAGCGCGAAGGCGTGAACTATTTGCCGGGCAAGTTCTTTGCGGTGTCGCGGCCGCAGCCGAATGGTCTGCGCATCAGTTTTGCGGGAATGACGCCGGAGGAAATTCGCTCGGGGCTCGCGATTTTGGGCCGCATATTTCAAAGAAGAATTGGAACGCGCGCGGGCGCATGTGCCGCTGGCTGAAACCGCCGCGCTAGTTTAGACCGCTTGCTCCGCGCGCGGCTCAGTAGAGTGGGCGCGGTTCAGAAAATGAGAGGAGAACGTTATGTTTTTGGATGAAAGTTTTCGCCTGAAGGCCGGGTTGGCCGAGATGCTCAAGGGCGGCGTGATCATGGACGTCACTAACGCTGAACAAGCTGTCATTGCCGAAAAGGCCGGCGCCACCGCGGTGATGGCGCTGGAGCGAGTGCCCTCCGATATTCGCAAAGAGGGCGGAGTGGCGCGCATGGCGCCGATCGGGAAAATCCGCGAGATCATGCAGCAGGTCAGCATTCCGGTGATGGCCAAAGCTCGCATCGGGCATTTCATGGAGGCGCGGATCCTGGAAGCGCTGGCGGTGGATTACATCGACGAAAGCGAAGTGCTGACTCCGGCCGACGAAGAGCATCACATCGACAAGCGGGATTTCAAAGTGCCGTTCGTGTGCGGAGCGCGGAACCTGGGCGAAGCTCTGCGCCGGATTGCCGAGGGCGCGGCCATGATCCGAACCAAGGGCGAGGCGGGCTCAGGGAACATCGTCGAAGCCGTGCGCCACATCCGGACCATCGTGAAGGAAATGAAACAGCTCACCGTGCTGGGCCACGAGGAATTGGTGGCCGAATCGAAAAAGCATCAAGCGCCGCTCGAGCTGATCGAATACGTCGCCCAGCACGGCAAGCTGCCGGTCCCCAACTTCTCGGCCGGTGGAATCGCAACGCCCGCCGACGCTGCTTTGGTGATGCAGCTGGGCGCCGAGGCGGTTTTCGTCGGCTCGGGAATCTTCAAATCGTCGGATCCGGAAGCGCGTGCCCGCGCGATCGTGAAGGCGGCCACGTACTTACAACGATCCCGCGAAGCTGCTGGAAGCCAGTGAAGAACTTGGCACGGCCATGTTCGGCATCGACATCGCGAAGTTGCCCGAATCGGAGTTGCTGCAAACGCGAGGCTGGTAAAGATGCCGCGGGTTAATGCCGCAAGAAGCGCGTAGGGGTGCTGGCGCTGCAAGGTGATTTTCAGGCGCATCAAGCGGGCACTGGAACACGCGGGCGCCGAAGCAGTGGAAGTCCGCACCGCGGCGAGCTGGAGGCGTGTCGAGGGGCTGATCATTCCGGGCGGCGAAAGCACCACCATGGTGAAGCTGCTGGAAGAAGAGAAGCTGCTCGATCCGCTGCGCGAGTTCGGTCAGCCGGCGTCCGATTTTCGGAACCTGCGCCGGGGCCATCCTGCTCGCCACCGATGTTGCCAACTCACCGCAGGGTTCGCTCGGCCTCATGGACATCGAAGTGGAGCGCAATGCCTATGGCCGCCAGCTCGACAGCCGCATCGCGCATCTGAATCCCCAGGGAATGGACGGCGGCGCTGGAAGCGGTGTTCATCCGCGCTCCCATTATTCGCCGCGTCGGCAAGGATGCCAAGGTTCTGGCGAGCTATGAAGGCGATCCGGTGTTGGTGGAGCAAGGCCGCCATTTGGCCGCGACTTTTCATCCGGAGCTGACCGACGATGCCCGCATTCACCTTATGTTCCTGGAGAAAATCCCTTAGTCCGCTTAGAACGGCTCGCGCTTCGCTAGACTAATTATCAGTGGCAATTACTCGGGTATTATTCGTATGCCTCGGCAATGCCTGCCGCAGCCCCATGGCGGAGGCGTTCGCGCGAGCACACGGAGCGAACGTCCTGGAAGCGCATAGCGCCGGACTGGCGCCCGCGCATTGCATTGGCCCCGCTCACGCACGCTGTGATGCTCGAGAAAGAACATCGACCTGGGCGATTTCTATCCCAAGGAGTTGGGCCTCGTTATTAATCCCGTCGGGGGCGCTGCGGACAGCGTCGACCTGATCATCAACATGTCGGGTTACGAGCTGCAGTTGAAAAACCCGGTCGCTGTAGAAGAATGGGATGTTCCGGATCCGATTGGCGAATCGGAAGAATTTTTCCGCGAGGTGCGCGATGAGATCGAGCAGCGGTGTTGCTGTTGATTGAGACGCTGCGTTCGCGCAAGGCGTCGAGTCGGAGACGGTGTCCGCGCGGGTTGACAGCCGCAGGCGGCCTACTCGACAATAAGATCGACCCACCCATCCTGCGGATGTGGCGGAATTGGCAGACGCGCTAGATTCAGGTTCTAGTTCTCGCAAGGGAGTGGAGGTTCAAGTCCTCTCATCCGCACCAAAGAATCATTTCAATATGGGATCGTAGGTAGCTCTCAAGCCGCTGACCTAGGTTCTTGTCTGATTCAGGAACTCGTGCAGGCGGGGAGGCGTTGCGGAGGCGGATGAGTGGCCACTCAGTGATAAACTTGAAGTACTCCCCCGATGGCAAGATCTTGACCTGATATCCGGCGAGCGAACTCAACAGTTTTAGGAAGCGGTTCGACTTAGAACTCGAAGGGTTGGCCGAGCTTCGGAAGAAAGCTAACTTCAAAGGGGCATCCTGAATGACCTCGTTCGACATGGACCCACAAACAGCCCGGATTCTCGCGAATCCAAACCAGAGTCACATCGTGTATTCATACACTGACGATATGCGGCTGGCAGATGCGGTGAGCTTCTACACGAATAACGGTCTTGTCAGGGGCAACGCGGTCGTTCTCGTGGTCACGAACGCCCACCGCCGCGCGATCAAGAAGTACCTGAGAGCCGATTTTGATGTCGACGCTCTTGAAGCGAGCGGTCAGCTTTCGTTTCACGAAGCCACTGAGGCGCTGAACGCTTTTATGGTGGACGGCAAGCCAGATCCCGCACTCGTCAAGACTGGGATTAAAACGCACATTGAGCGTGCTCGCCGCCGGGACGAACGCACAGGCCGCATTCGAGACGTGCGTCTTTTCGGCGAAGTGGCAAGCCTCTTGTGGCCAGCCAACTGTGCAGCTGCCGAACATGTAGAAAAGTTGGTGAACGAAGTAGTCCAGCAGCATTCAATCCCACTTCTTTGCGCATACTCAATACGTGCCGCAGGTCGGGGCCAGTTGCCTGAGTCGCTCATAAGCGCACATTCGCACGCAATTCGCTGGTAGGTTCCCCCCTTCCGCCGTTCTGCTCGCGCTTCTGCAAAGCTGCGCAATCACTGTTCCCACGATTTCATAATGGGACTCCAAGACCGCGCGCATACCCGTGAGTGTAAGGGCATGATCGTCAGCCAGTAGAATCCGCTCTCTCATCATAAGTTGGAGGTGCTATTGTTTAGCCTGTTGGGCTCCCCAAAGCTATTGGGTTTCAAACGAATGGAGAGACTCGGAGCAAACATAGCATCCACGTAAGGCTGAGTGCGACGCCTGCGGGTCCACAGATGATTGTTGGGCGTCCATTCCGCAAACTCAAACTGGCGCTAATCCAGGTGTTATTCTCGGTCCGTGACCAATCGCACCGAGCCGAGGAGCGTTGGACAATGGATTCGCTACGTCGTAGTTGCGGCCATCGCGCTCTTTCTTGTGTGGTGGATGGTGCGCCTATACGTTCTTTAATACGATTCGGGATCGACCCTGTCCCTAGACCTCCCGGATGGCCTGAAAGCACCGCGCTGGTGCAATTGAACCGCACGAAGTACGCTCCAAAGCCAAGTATCCATTGCATTTAACGTTCGGCCATTGCCCTGCTTCTTCATTGCACAGCTCCTCTCCTCGATGGCACGTTATGAAACACCCTCGGATTTTATTGGCCGACGACCACGCACCGATACTCGGAGACATTCGCGCAATTCTAGCACCGCATTACGAGATCATCGGGGCCGTGGCGGACGGGCGTGCCCTGGTGGAGGCGGCGCTGCGCTCGAGACCGGACTTGATCGTAACGGACATCACGATGCCGCTGTTGAACGGTGTCGACGCCGCAAGGCAAATCAAGAAACGCCTGCCCAGCGTGAAGTTTATATTCGTCACGATGCATGCGAGTACCGCATATATAGAGGCCGCGTTTGAGGCGGGTGGGACTGGATACATACTGAAATCGGGCATACGTGAAGAGCTTTTGGAGGCAGCCCAGAGTGTATTGGACGGCCGCATCTATGTGAGTCCCGGCCTTCCGACCGAACACCGGGAGCGATTCCAGGATGAATCCTACGCACGCCCCCACGATACGTCTGAGCGTGCATGAGCGCAAGACTCTGCAGCTGATCGCTGGGCGCCGGGCCGCCGAAGATGCCCGAGCCATGAATGTATCCATTAAGACGGTTTGACGGGATGGTTTCCGTATGGTCGCTAGCTGGAAGAGCGTGGCCCGGTAGGAAACGGCCGGTTGTGCACTAGTGTGCGTGGGTATTCTACTCACTTCTTCTTCGCGTCGAGTGCCGGTAGAAGAAGTTTCAGAAGCGCTTCATCAGAAAACGGGTTCTGCCCTGAAATCAACTCGCGATCTTGAAGGACGTAGCTTCCCCATGGAGCGACCACACTTACGTCACCGCCCGCCGTACGCAAGGCGAAGTCCGGGTAGAAGAGCACCTTACCACCAATCTCAAGCGGCTCCCGCTGTTGTTCTTCCGCTGTCGAAAAGATTGTCATCTTATATCCGGAATAGATCCAACCTTGAGCCTTTGCGTGCGCTCCAGCGGCATCGCCCACCGCCAGCGCGGCGACCACTTCCGTCGAATTCGGAAGAGCCGAGAGCAGTGAAATCGGGCCGTGGCAGAGCACTGCCGTAGGCTTGGATGTTTCATGAAAGTGTCTCATCACGATGCCGGCGTTGGGGTCATCGAGAAGATCGATCATCGGGCCATGGCCGCCGGGGACGAAAACAGCGTCATATTGATCGAGGCCGGATGCGATGACATCCGAGATACGAGTCGGATTTTTGAGCCCGGTCAGGCTGTCCTTGAATTTTAGATAGTCCTGAAGCTTAGCCTCGTCCCCACCGAAGAACGGGGCTGTAGCTGAATTAACATCCAGTTGGGGCGTGTTGCCTTTCGGGTTGGCGAAAGTGATTTCGTAGCCTTCCTTCATCAGAGCGCGAACCGGAACCGTCAGCTCATTGAGGTAATAGCCAGCGCCGGCATAAACCTTGCCATCTTTCAAGGGCAAGCCGCGACCGCTCGAGACTAGCACCAAGACTTTTCCTTTTGTTGTCATTTCGTTTTCCTCTCCGAAATCGAATCTGTTTCCCGAGATCCTCGCCGAAGATTAAAGTCGACGTGATCGGGTCAAAGGCGAGCGCCTCGCCGAAGTAACCAAGGTATCACCGATACCGACCCTCTCTTCGACTGAGACTGGTATCCTGGCGTCCAGGCTACTGCTGGAACCTCGCGCCCCGCATGTCAGCCACAGGAGTCCCCATGAAACTGTCGCTCCTCGTTTTCGCTGCCTCGTTGATCGCTCGCGCTGCTGACCGTGTCCTCCGTCTTGGCGCTGCCGGCCGCGATTTCCGGCGTCTGGCAGGCGCATATCCAGATACCGGCCGATGCACTCGCGGGCGGGAATCAGATATCGCTTACAGCCGGCGGCGTGCCGGTGCGGGATGCCAACCTGATTGTGTGGGTGCAGTGACTGGGTTGGAAAGCTGACAGCTGATGGGTTCGACGTTAAACTGAAATTACAGAGGGGTTCCATGGCTGTTACGCTCAACCTTAAGCCCGAAGTCGAAGCAGGATTGCTAACACAGGCGAAGGCCGCTGGGATGACCTTGGAAGACTATTTACTTTCGATGGTTGAAGGAGCGGCGCTTCCGGCATTCCACGTGACGTTGTCACCTGAGCAGCGCGCCAACGCATTCGAGGCGTGGTCTGCCGGTCATAGGCTGACCCCACCACTTTCCGACTACGCAGTTAGCCGTGAGGCCATCTACGATGGCCGCGACGCCTGATGAGCGTCCTGGTCGACACTAATATCCTGCTGCGCAGCGCACAACCGAGCCACCATCTTTGCTCCTTTGCCACTCACGCGGTCACCACGCTGATGAGGCAAAACGAAACTGCGGGCATTAACAGAGCGCTCTGAGTGTTCCATATTGAACATGACGAGCGATCCGCATGCGTTACAATTGCCCATGCTCCGCGAACGGCGCCGCCCTCAAGGTGACCTCGGTTGATGACTGCTGCAGTCTTGAGCGTGCTTTTGGCGATTACCGCGCTGACGACTCGCCCGTTGCCGGAGGGCACGCAATTTCATATCCGGCTAACCACCACAGTAGGTTCCTATGCGAGCATGCCAGGGTCTCCGGTCCGCGCGGTTCTGATCGCGCCAGTGAGTATGGATGGTGAAACGGTGCTGCCGGCAGGGAGCACGTTGTCCGGGAGGGTGAAGGCGGTTACGCGGGTGGGCTTCGGAGTTCGCCACGAAACAGCCGGGCTCGATTTGGAATTCAACCAACTCACTCCGCTGGAGGGAGACGCCATGCCCATCTCAGCGCAAGTAGCGGAGGTAGACAACGGCCGCGAGCGCGTCACTCGGGATGGCCGCATTCAGGGAGTGCGTTCTACGGGCAGCCTGTGTTACCGAGTGAGCGGATACATAAGAACGCTGCTGCAGTGGGAGATACACGCGGAACTTGCGGAGTGGGTGATCCGATCTCTCATCATGGAGCTTCCAGAGCCGGAGATTTATTATCCTGCCGGCGTCGAACTCACGCTGAGCTTAACCCAGCCCCTCAGTCTGGATACGCCACTCAACCGAGAGGAACGTGGCTCGAGCCGGCTCACGGCGGCCAGGGGGCTTACAGATAACCAGAGCGAGGAGTTGACGCGCGACGTTGCAGCTATGCCGTATCGGACGCAAGCCCCTGGCTCCGGCCGGTCGTCGGACGTGACGAACGTGTTGTTTGTCGGCTCTCACCAGCAGATTGCGGCTGCTTTTGCCGCCGCCGGTTGGACGCAAGCGGATCCGGCGTCCCTGCGTCGCCGCATAAATTGGATTCGCGCTGCCGGCGAACTGCGGGGCGATGTCGCCGCGCCCATGTCCCTCTTGTTACTCAATGGAAGCGAGCCGGATATGTCCTGGGAAAAGGGCCTGAACGATGTTTCCAAACGTCACCATATTCGGATGTGGAGAGAAGACGTTACCTGGCGCGGCCAGGAACTGTGGGTGGGCGCCGCGACCCGCGATATCGACTTCTCGTACTGGCGGCCAGGGGGCAGGCTCTCACATAAAATCGAGGAGGACGTTGACCAGGAGCGCGACAAAGTCGCCTATGATTTGGTATTCACGTCCTGTGGGAATCTCCTGGACTGGACGCATCGGGCGGACCTTCCGCGATTCGCGCGCAATGCCACGGGTGATCGCATATTCACGGATGGACGCATGGCGGTGGTGGAGCTGAATGACTGCGATGCTCCCCGGCTCTCGACCGAGACCTTCGACTCTACGCCCGTTCCCATGCACGGCGACAGGTGGCAGCGCTTTGCGCGGCGCGAAGTCTTGAGCGCCCGAAACGGCTTGCTTCGCACCAATCCCTATTGGCGGGCGTATGAAGGGACGCGTTGGATTGTTGAATGGATTCGCCAGCGCAGGCGCCAGTCTTCCGAGCCGGTTTTAGCGAGCAAATCGCCCGCTCCCACCGGTTTCTTCCAATCTGTACGTCTGGCTGCCTCGCGAATGCAATGACGGCCGCGATTAGGCTACGCGCCAAGCGGCGAGAGTGGCTAGCGCGTCGTTGTGAGTGAGGTCCGGCCTGATCACCAATTCCAGGGCGGACACGCCATCCAAATCGACTTCGTAGTCTTCGATCTCGCTGGTCGAGCCCGCGGGACTGAAATTCCACTGCTGCCGCACGATCTCCTTGGGCTGCCCGCCGTCCGCCGCCGACCATCGAACGGTAAATTCCTGCAGGCGGTCGCGCGTGAACTCCAGAAAATGAAGTTGTATTCGATGCACCGCCAGAGCTTGATCGAAGATCAGACGGATTTGCTGCTCGCCCTTTTGGGAGGCGCGCCAGCCTGGACCTGTATTGGCGCCGAAGACGGATTCGATGGGGAACCCGGGATCCTCGGAGGTCACTTCGACAGTGGCGATCTCGCCGAGATCCATCCAGTTCGAACCGGGCGCCGGCTTGGCAGCCGGGTGGTCCGAGGCGACAATTCTCTTTCGCATGTTCCTATTCTCCCCCAACCCGCACTCCACTACACTTGACGCATGCTCCTGTGCCCGGTCCGCGACTGCCACCTGGCACTGACGCGCCCGGCTGGGGGCGAAGCTGAGCGGCGGCTGGTATGCCCTCGCGGCCATTCATTCGACATCGCACGCAGCGGATACATCAACCTGCTTCAGCCGCAGGAGCGGCGCTCCAAAAAGCCGGGCGATACAACGGCTGCCGTGGCGGCCCGGCGGCGATTGCATGATCGGGGCGTCACCGAACCGTTGCTCGGTTCGCTCGCGGATTTGATGGCCGCATCGCCCGCCGATGTTGTCCTGGATGCCGGCTGCGGCGACGGATTCTACCTCGGCAGTCTCGCTCGCATGACGGGCTTCGATGCGCACGGCGTCGACATCTCGACCTCTGCAATTGATGCCGCCGCACGGCGCTACCCCGAGTGCGAATGGATTGTGGCGAATGCCGATCGCTTCGTGCCCTACGCCGACAGCTCGTTCTCGATCGTCTTGTCGATTACGGCGCGGATGAATTCGGGCGAATTCCGGCGGGTTTTGCGCTCTGATGGGCGTCTCATCGTGGCCCTTCCAGCGCCTGACGACCTGGTGGAGCTGCGTGGCGCGGGTCGCGATCGGGTGGCCCGTACCGTCCAGACATTCGCGCCCGACTTCACGCTTGCCGATCGGCGACGCATCGCCACCGTGGCAGACCTCGACGCGGCCGCCGTTGGCGATGTTCTGCTCTCGGTTTATCGGCCGATGCGGTCACGGCCGGCTGAAGCGATGCGAGTGACGTTCAGTCTGGATCTGCTGTTATTCCAGCCCACGTAGCCCCTTTCGCAACCTGTATTTGGTATCGTGTCTCAAGAGAGGAAAAAATGAAGATTCTTGGGTTCTTAAGTTTGATGGCTCTGTCATGCGGCCTGGCTTCGGCGGCGGACATCGATGGCAAGTGGACCGCTGAGATACAACGGAAAAGCGGCGAAGTCACGGAGATCCTGGTGCTGAAAGCGAACGGCAACGCGCTTACTGGTTCGGTACAACGCGGTGGCGCTCCGGCGCAGATTTCGGAAGGCGTGATCAACGGCAATGACGTGTCGTTCAAGTTAGTCCGCCCCAACGGCGGCCTGCAGCAGTATAAAGGTTCGCTTTCGGGTGGTTCGCTGAAGCTGAGCATGACTGGCAGTCGCGGCGCCCACCGGCAGTTGGTCTACAAGAAAGGGTCGTAGCGACAAATCGAGCTTGACCCGGCGCGTGGCGGTGTCTGAATAATCTTGCAGTATCATGAGGCGTCGGCCCATGCCTGCGCTTCAGAAAGCCGTATTCAAACGCAACGACGCGCCGCTCTATCTAGCCGGTGCGGCCGCGATTACAACCGTCGTCTCCATTCGCGCCTTCGAGATTCTGATGGCCCTGGCGCTGCTCGCGCTGATCGTCGCGCGCCGCCGATGGCGTGTCCCGCCGGTCTGGATTCCCTTAGTGCTGTTCCTGCTGGGAACGCTAGCGTCGCTGGCGGCATCCGGCCACGTGCGCGAGGGGCTGCCGCAAGTCAGAAAATTCTATGTCTATCTGATGCTGTTGCTGGTGACCAGCGCATTCGAGACTGTGCGGCAAGTCCGCTGCGTCGCGCTGGGGTGGGCGTTCGCCGCGGCTCTTTCCGCGCTGTGGGCGCTAAAGCAATTCCTGCAAAAATATCGCTCGGCCGAGCGGGCGCATCAGGATTTCTACACCTTCTACGTGGACGCGCGGGTCACCGGCTTTATGGGCCATTGGATGACGCTGGGGGGCGAGCTGATGATCGCGCTGCTCCTGATCGGAGCTCTGGTTTTCTTTGCGAAGGAACGCCAATGGACCGGATGGCTGATCGCCGCCGGGCTTCCCGTCGCTGCGGCGCTCGCGGCCACTTGGACACGTAGCATGTGGCTGGGCGCACTATGCGGGGGCGTGTATTTGATCTGGTATTGGAAACCGTGGATGCTCGTGATCCTGCCCGTACTCATCGCATTAGTGCTGCTGGCGGACCCGTTCAGCCTGCGCGAGCGCGCTCTCTCGGCTGTTTCACCCCACCCGGGCCAAACCGATTCGAACGTGCATCGCGCCGAGCTGCGTCGCATCGGCTGGGAGATGATCAAGGCGCATCCGTGGCTAGGTGTCGGGCCGGAACAGGTCTCGCGTCAGTATCGGGATTACATCCGGCCGGACATGCCCAGCCCGCGCCCCAGCGAATATTATGGCCATTTGGAAAACGACTACCTGCAATACGCTGCTGAACGCGGCGTGCCCACCGCACTGGCATTGCTCTGGATGATCGGTTGGGCGTTGTTCGATTTCCTGCGCGCTGTTGGCCGCTTGCCACCGAATGCCTCCCAGCGTTGGATTTTGCACGCGGCCGTGGCCGTCACCATTGCTGTACTGGTGAGCGGCTTCTACTCGTGGAACTTGAACAACAGCGAAGTGCTCGCGATGTTTCTCGCGGTGATGGGCTGCGGCTACGTGGCTCTGTGGGAAGCGGCCAGCAAGCGCGCGTAGAATTGCTCGGTCAGCTCTACGGTGCGCTGGATTGAAAATCGTGCCGCGCGTTCGCGCGCGTTGCGACCATATTCGCAGCGGCGCGTGGGATCCGACGCAGCGGTTTCAATGGCGTCCGCCAGCGCTCGGGGCGAATCTGGCGGTACCAGCCAGCCGGTTTTGCCTGGCTCCACTAACTCTGGAAGCCCGCCCACATCGCTTGCGATCACCGCGAGCCCGTTGGCCATCGCCTGCAGCGCCGTTAGTCCCCAGCCTTCCGATCGCGAAGGCATGATGAAAAGATCCAGCGCGGCGTAGAATTCGCTCAAGTCACCCAGGAATCCCGGCAGGATCGCAATTCCTTCGGTCTGCTTGCGCCGTTCGGGTCCGTCACCAGCCAGAAGCATGCGGGCGTTTGGAAGTTTTGGCGCTAAGAGCCGACCCGCTTCCAGAGCGACGTCCTGCCCTTTCTCCCTGGTAAAAGCCCCGGCGTGGCCGATCACGAAATCGTCATTCGAGAAAGCCCAGCGCCTTCGCGCTTGAGCACGGAAGCCGGCATTGGGAAGATCGGCCGGAAATTCGATGCCGGGAGGAATCACTTCGATGTTTACGGCAGGAATTCCAGTGGCGATCAGCAATCGCCGAACCGACTCCGAATTCGCGATGATGCCGTGGCATGTCTTGGTATATTTCCAGCGATGGATCAGCGGATGCCGCGGTGGAAAAGCTACCTGACGGCTGGCCACGCGCCGCACAGGCAGTCCGGCTGAAGCCAGGAATGAAATGTTCTGCGCTCTTGCATCGTGCGCGTGCACCAGGTCGAAGCGTTCGGATGACAAGCGCCGGCGCAAGCTCGCGACAGCCGCCAGCCCGGCCGGCGCCAGTTCGAAATCGCCCGCGCGCTTCGAGAGCGGACTACCAGCTGGGCAAACGATCAGTTGACCATGACCCCGCAGCCGGAGGCCTCGCGCCAGTGACAGCAATAGCTCTTGCCCCCCGCGAAAATCCGAGCCGGTGTCGATGTGCGCGATCTTGAAAATGGAGGAAGCCTCTGGCTCTGTTAGAATTCGATTGCCGTGGGACGCTTTGATTCTACCGCTCCCTACTACGTGCGCTATCGCGAGCCGTACCCGCCCAGCTTCTTTCGCGAAGTGGCGGTCCGCCAGAGGCTCCTGGGCCGCGAACGTCTGATCGACATCGGATGCGGGCCAGGCTTGCTGGCAATTGGCTTCGCGCCCTTTGTGCGATCCTCAGTGGGCGTCGATGTGGAAACTGAAATGCTTGAGGCGGCGCGCGTGGAAGCGGCTCGGGCCGGTGTACACGTCGAGTTGATGCAAGCGCGAATCGAGGACTTGCCGGCCGGAGTCGGCGTTTTCCAGGTGGTCACCATCGGCCGCGCGTTGCATTGGTTCGATCGTGACGCAGCGCTCGCGGTGCTCGAGCGAATCGTCGCTGAAAACGGCTGGATCGCCATTTGCGGCACCCGGGCTTTCGGCACCGCCATCGACGGCTTGGACGGTAAGTTCCACGAGATCCGCCGAGCATGGTCAACCAATCCGGACGAGACCTGCTACCACATTGATTACGACGAGTGGTTCAGGGGTTCGCGGTTCCGGAAAGTAGAAGATGTCGAGGTGAGCGAAACTCATCAAGTGACCATCCCCGATTTGATCGGGCGCGCCCTTTCCATGTCGACCACGTCGCCCCAGGTGCTCGGAGACCGGCGGCCCGCTTTCGAGGCGGCCATGCGCGAGGCGCTGGAACCGCTCTCCACCAGCGGCGTCTTCGACGAACAGGTCACCGCGCTCGCGATGATTCTGCGTTAGACATTCAGGATTAACGCTGCGTTCATCAGGAATTATTTCGGCCAACGCAGACTAGGTCCTTGAGTCTGGCGTCGCAGTGAAGAAGCCGTTCCTAATCGCGATGGTCCTCTCCGTGGGCCTGCACGCCAAAGAGCCGCCTGGCAACATTTGCTCTCGCCCCGCGGCTGGTAGCGCCATCCCAGAACCAGAAGATTTGCGCAGCCGCAACGGCGTGCTGAACGTCGATCTGACTATTCACAATTCTGCCCAGTCAGACGGCTCCACTCGCTACTGTTACATTGACGGAGACGGAAATCAGTCGCCGAATCTAAGGCTGAAGCCGGGCGATCTTCTCATCCTGCATTTGAAGAATGATTTGACGGTGTCCGATCCGGCGGCCGCCGCGGCAGGGCATGTTCACGCTCACATGCATGCCGAAAAGAACCCGGATCCGTGTGTGAGCGGCGCCATGACGGCGAAATCCACCAATCTTCATTTTCACGGGTTGACCATTCCGCCAGTGTGCCACCAGGACGATGTTCTGAGGACCTCCATCAGTCCCAGCGATCCGCCGTTTGAGTATCGCTTTCGCATTCCCGCAAACGAGCCGCCTGGATTGTATTGGTACCATCCCCACATTCACGGATTCAGTAAAGTGCAAGTTTTAGGTGGAGCATCGGGCGCGCTTATTGTCGAGGGAATCGAGCGTGCCAATAAGGAAGTGGCGGGATTGCCGGAACGAGTGCTGATCATTCGCGATCAAGATTTGCTGAATCCGAATGCGCCGCCCTCGAAATCGGAGCCCGTCGTGCCCAAGCTGCTGCTCGATCGTGACGGAGACGCTGCCAACAACGGTACGGGTTTCGGCAAGCCGGCCAAGGATCTCTCCATCAATTTTGTGCCTGTGCCGTATCCCGACTATCCGCCGGCTGTCATCGAGATGAAACCGGAGGAACGTCAACTGTGGCGCGTGTTGAATGCCTCGGCCATTACATACCTCAATCTGGAAGTTCTGTTCAATCGTAAGCCGCAACCGCTTGGCCTGGTCGCTCTGGACGGCGTTCCGCTGAACGCGAATGGAACTTCCGGAGATCTTGTTAGCTGGCAAACTCACCTGGGAGTGCCGCCCGGGGCGCGCATGGAGTTCATCGTGAAGGGACCTCCTGCCGGCCAGACCGGACTCCTGGTGACACGCAGTGTGGATACTGGACCAGGTGGCGAAAACGATCCTAACCGCGCGCTTGCCACCATCAAAGCTTCAGAAGATGCGCCGGAGCCGCGCTCGAAACTAGCCGCCGCGCCCGAGCGGCTTCCGCCATCCAGCGTGACATGGCTCGGAAACGTGGCGCCAGTTCGCACACGGAAGCTGTACTTCTCTGAAAAGCTGACCGATCCGAACAATCCCAACAGCGCGACTGAATTCTACATCACTTTAGATGGGCAGACACCCGCGCTGTTCAATCCGCAATCCGGCATACCGGACATCATTGTGAAACAGGGGACGGTTGAAGATTGGATCATCGAGAACCGCTCGAATGAACTGCACGCATTCCATATTCATCAACTGCATTTCCTGCTGCTCGATTATCTCGGGACGGCTGTAAATGAGCCGTTTCTCCGCGATACCGTGAACGTCCCCTATTACAAGGACAGAATGCTGGCGTATCCGAGCATCCGATTACGAATGGATTTTCGCGATCCCAGCACGGTGGGCACATTCGTGTATCACTGCCACATGCTGGAGCACGAGGATGGCGGAATGATGGGCCTGATCCGCGTGGAACCGCCCGTTCTAAATTCACGGCAGTAATTCTAAATTCATCCTCTTCATCTCAAATTCATCGTCGTCATCTCAAATTCACCGGAGATACATTCGATTTGCAAATTGCGTGGCTATGATGGGCTGCGTTCGATTACAGAGCGCCACACAACAAGGAGAATGAATGACAGTTAAACAAGTTGCATCCAGTGCCGTGCCGCATCTCCGCATGGGGATGGCATCCCTTGCGCTTTTGCAGCTCATAGTCGGCGCGCCTTTGAATGCTCAACAAACCGGGGACGCCGATACTACTTCACCCATCAAACACGTCATCGTGATCATCGGCGAGAACCGCAGCTTCGATCACGTTTTTGCTACATACCAGCCGGTGCAGGGGCAAACTGTTTGGAACCTGCTTTCAGAAGGGATCGTCAACGCCGATGGCACTCCCGGGCCGAATTTCCGCTATGCGGAACAGCATGCCGCCAGCGATGTGGCTCCCGACACATTCCTGTTGAGCCCGCCCACGTCTGCGTTCCAGAACAATGTTCTGCCCGCGCCACTCGCGGGAGGTCCTAAAGAGTCCTACGTTAAGAACAACAACCTGAGTCTGGCTGAGCAATCTGAAAACGGATTGCCGGCCGACTACTATAAATATCTGATTTCCGGAGGCAGCGGGATGGCGTCTAAGGTGCCGGACACGCGCATTAAGGACGTCAATTCATTGCCGCCAGGCCCCTTTCAATTGACGAACGGGTCGACTTTTACCTACAACTCCTATGCCGCAAGTCCGGTTCATCGCTTCTACCAGATGTGGCAACAGTTGGATTGCAGCGCTTAAGAATTCCACCTATGAGAATCCTTCCGGTTGCGATGCCGCATTGTTTCCCTGGGTGGAAGTCACGGTGGGCGCCGGCACGAATGGGGCAGCACCGCCGTCGGGCTTCAGCACCGAATATTCGGCCAGCGCTAAGACTACGGGTGAGGGCTCCACGTCCATGGGATTCTACAATGTCCAAAATGGCGACGCTCCTTACTTCAAGAGCCTGGCGGACAATTACGCGATGAGCGACAATTTCCATCAATCCGTTCTGGGCGGCACCGGCGCGAACCACATCATGTTGGGACATGGCGATGCGATCTGGTTCAGCGACGGCAATGGGAACGCCGCCGCTCCGCCGCACAACGTTCAGGTGTACGCTGGAACGCCTGACGCCGGCACAGTAGATGAAATCGAAAACCCGAATCCGGCCAAAGGCACCAACAACTGGTACACCGAGGACGGGTACGGCGTTGCCAATAACGAGGGCTATCCTCCGCCATATACAAACTCACCGGTTTCGGGCGGTGGATCCTACAGCGACTGCTCCGACACAAGCCAGCCTGGCGTGGCTCCGATTGTGGACTACCTCAAGTCTCTCCCCATTCCGATCAATCCCAACTGCGAAAAGGGCCACTACTACCTGCTGAACAATTACAATCCAGGCTTTTTCGGAAACGGCAACAACGCGTACACCGACAACAACCCGGCCAATACACCATTCACCATTCCACCATCGTCGGTGCCGAGCATTGGCGACAAACTCATCGCCGCCAACATTTCGTGGAAGTATTACGGCGATCAGTGGAATAACTATGTGACGGACCCCTATCAGCTCAACTATGGGGCACTGGGCGCGAACAGCGACGAGTATTGCAACATTTGCAATCCGTTCCAGTACGACACGTCCATCATGGCCGACGCCACTGTCCGCACGGCCCACATTCAGGACACGGCCAATCTGTACTCCGACATCAAGTTCGGAACACTGCCGGCGGTTTCCTTCGTGAAGCCCAGCGGGCTGGTGGATGGCCATCCATCATCCTCGAAACTGAATCTCTTTGAAGGTTACGTAAAGAAGATTGTGGACGCGGTTCAAGCTAACCCGGAGCTTTGGGACCAGACGGCCATCGTAATCACCTTCGATGAAGGCGGCGGATATTACGATTCGGGTTATGTTCAGCCGCTCGACTACTTCGGCGACGGAACGCGCATTCCGTTGATCGTCGTGTCTCCCTATACGACACCAGGCACACATCACGCACGACTATTCGGATCACGTCTCCGTCCTCAAATTCATCGAGAGGAACTGGAACGTGTCTCCCGTCACAAGCCGCAGCCGGGACAATTTCCCAAATCCGATTGTGAGCCCGGCCAACCCGTACGTGCCCGACAATACTCCGGCGATCAGCGACTTGTTTGAGCTGTTCAACTTTGCGCCTTTCGAGTTTCTTACCGAAGGGCGGAACGGCTCTATTCGGAAGTAGGTAGCTGTAATTGACGATCGGGCGCCGAGCCGGGATAAAACCCGGCTTTGGCGCCCGTTTCGTTGTGTGGCAGCCGTGTCATGATTCTGTTCATAGAGTGCGGTTCCCGCAAGCCTTTGCCAGCACCCGCGTGATAGCATGTGAACCAACGCGAGGTGTGTGCAAATGCGAAATGCCAAGTTGCTTTTACTGGCGGCGATTCTGGCCAGTGTTCCAGGCTTCGCCCAAATAGATCCATCGGGCGAGTGGGCGCCCCAGTTCGACGAAGATTTTCTGGAGCGCATTCCCGGCCCCGATATCGGCGACTATCTCGGGTTGCCGATCAACGACGCGGCGCGCCTGCGGGGCGATAGCTGGGACGCGTCTCTGCTGACGCTGCCCGAGAATCAGTGCCGCCCGCATCCGTCCGATTACGCCTGGCGCGGCCCCGCGAACCTGCGCATCTGGAAGGAAGTGGACCGCGACACGCAGAAGCTGATCGCTTATCACACGCACATTTCCTGGCAAGCGCCCGAGCGAACCATCTGGATGGACGGCCGTCCGCACCCGCCGGCGGATGCCGCGCACACCTGGCAGGGATTCTCCACCGGCAAATGGGACGGCGACGTCCTTGACCATCACCACCACGCATCTCAAGGAAGGCTGGATCCGGCGCAATGGGATCCCGCGCAGCGAGAACGCCACCAGCGACAGAACATTTGTTCCGGCATGGCGACCGTCTGACTGTGATGGTGATCATTAACGATCCGGACTACCTCACCGAGCCGTTCGTACGTACCACCGATTTTCTTTACGACGCACATCAGGAAATCGCTCCGTATCCTTGCGAGGCCGTAATCGAAGTGCCGCGTCCACGAGGAACCGTGCCGAATCATCTGCCTGGCGATAATGCGTTCCTCAGCCGAGTTCGCGAATCGCGAGAAATTGCCGTTTGCAGGCGACTCGAGGGGGCGCCGCAACCATGTATCCCGAATACCGGAAGACGATGAAGGCGGCTCCGGCCAACGCCGGATGTGCGGCGACTGTCGCAGCCACCGACGCGCCGCCGCCGGCCGACAAGATGCGATCCGCAAAACACGATCGCGAGCGATGGCGAAGTCCACACGCAGCATGTGCAGGGCAATGTTTACATGTTGAGCGGAGCCGGCGGCAACATCACAGTGCAAGCGGGACAAGGAAGGCGTGCTGGTGGTGGATACCGGCCTGCCCAACATGAGCGACAAGGTAGTGGCAGCGATCCGGAAGATCTCCGACGGCCCCATCCGCTATGTGAGTCAACACGCACGTGCACTGCCGACCACACCGGCGGCAATGAGAAAATCGCGGGCCTCGGCAGCACCATCGTCGGCGGTAATGTTACGGGCGACATCGCCGATGCGGGCAAAGGCGCGACTGTGATCGCGCACCAGACGCTGCTCGATCGCATGAGCATGAAGGACGGCAATCAGGCCGCATATCCGTCGGGCGCATGGCCCACCGACACGTTCGACCGACGAAAAGGATCTGTATCTTCGACGGCGAAGGCATTCAGGTGATTCATCAACCTGCGGCGCATACCGACGGCGACAGCTTCGTCTTCTTCCGGCGGTCGGATGTGGTGAGCGCGGGCGACATCTTCGTCACCACTGGCTATCCGATCATCGATCTGGCGCGAGGCGGCAGTCTGCAAGGGATCATCGATGCGCTGAACCGTTTGATCGCGCTCACCATTCCGGCCGGCAAGCAGGAAGGCGGCACCATGGTGATTCCGGGTCACGGCCGTCTGTGCGATCAGGCGGACATCGTGTTCTATCAGGAGATGGTGACCATCCTGCGCGACCGCATTCGCGACATGATCAAGAAGGGCATGACGCTGGAACAGGTGAAGGCGGCGCGTCCCACGCGCGATTACGATCCGGTGTACGGCTCAACCAAGGGCTTTTGGACCACGGACATGTTCGTGGAAGCGGCGTACAAAAGCCTCGGCGGGAAGTAGCTGGCGTCACTTCTGCGTAACGGTTTCCTTGATCGTTACGTGAATAGATCCACGATTTGGGTGCGTCTTACTGTCCGAAGGAGGTACGCAATGTCTGCTACCAAAACCGAACAGGACCAACAAAATAAACAGCAGGATGCCCAAAAGCGGCAGGAAGGCCAGGATCAGCGGAAACACGAACAGGGCTCACACAATCCCGGCCAGAATCCAAATAACCCGCAGCAGGGGCAGAGAAGGGACGAAGAACAACGCGGCCAAGGTCAACACCAGAGGCCGGATCAGAACCAGCAGCGGTCCGATCAGAAGAAGTCCTAAGTCCGCTTTTGAACCGCCCTTTGTTTAAGCCTTCCCTCCCGTTCGCGGCAAGGACGGGAGGGTTAAAACCAATTACTTGGCTTCGCATGCCGACGGGCTCCACTTGGCGCCGTCTTTCTCCATCTTGAAATGCGTGCTGGTGACAAAGTCCTGGTTCAGATTTGCGGGATCGTGAACGATGGTGGTACACGATCAGCCATGAATCGCCGTTCGGCTCATTGGTGCGGTCGTAGTATTCAGTCAGTTCTGTGTCCGCGCTATAGGGCACACCGTTCTTGCGAAGATAACCGGCCTTCAGGTTGGTGGTGACCACTTTCAGCGACCCGCCCGCCGGCGCCGCACCGCCGCCCCGCGGAGGCGGCCGCAGTCCATCCCAGGTTGCCACTGAATATCCCTGCCAGCTTGGCGCTTCATTCGCCATGGGCTTGCCGTTGAAATGGAATATACGCGTCTGGGTGCCCGCGTCGGTCTCCACCTTCAGCGTGTTGTCATCCACCCAGGTAATGTGAACGACGTCCAGGCACGCGCATGATCGCTGCTGCGCCGTAGGCTTTGCACTGCTCGCCCGCGGCAATGTCTTTGTCGGGATCCCACGCGCACAGCTATTTTTCGCGCCGCCTGATTTAGAGGCACGCTGGCGTAATCGCCCTTGGCCGGCGTCACCATGCGCCAGCGCCAGTCTTCCGTCACGATCGGAAACCCAGTAGCCGGTCAAATCCTCGGGCGCGACGGTCTTCGCGGGACGCGGCGGGCCGGGCGGCGGACCACCGAACTGCGCGTGCATACTCGCGGGCACGATCATCAGCAGCGCGGCCATCGCGCTTTGAGTCAGAAATCTTCGGAATCATCGACGTGTCTCCAGTTTCATTTGGCTGAGCATCTCATTTTGCCACGCAAGCAGAGGGGCTCCACCCGGCGCCATCGGGAATCTTCTTGAAATCGGTGCTGGTGACGAACGGCTCCGTCAGATACTTGGGATCCTCCACCACCGTGGTCACCGTGAACCACGTGTCGCCGTTGCGCTCTTTGTGAAGGTCATAATATTCCTTGAGTACCGTATTTTCACTATACGGCGGACCGTTCTTGCGCAGATAACCCGCGCGCAATTGCGTGGTGACCACTTCCAGCGACTTTCCATGAGCGCCTTCCCGCGTCGCGCCCAGTCCGAAGCCGGGGAATCCCGAGCCGCGCACCGGCCGTTCCCAATTGGCGACGGAATAGCCCTGCCAAGTCCGCTCGCCACCCTCCGGCGGTTTCCAGTAAAGTGCAACAGCCGAGTCTGCGTTCCCGCGTCCGTCTCGATCTTCAGCGTGTTTTCGTCGGCCCAGCTAATGTGCACACGTCCCGGAACGCGCATAATCGCGGCCGCGCCATACGACTTGCATTGTTCGCCAGCCGCAGTATCCTTCGCCGGGTCCCACGCATTTCCGATTGCCGCGCCTCCGTGTTCAACGGGATGCTAGCGAAGTCGCCTTTGATCGGGGTCACCATGCGCCAACGCCAATCTTCCGAGACCACCGATACCCAGTAGCCGGTAAAATCCACTGGCGCGGCGGCTTGTCGCGGATTTCGGAGGCTTGCTGTCCCGGCGGCGGGCCGATGCCGGACGGCGGTGGGACTCCTTGCGCAAGCATGGATGCGCGCTAGTCGCGAGTACGACCATAACCAATCGAGTCGCAGTCATCACTTTTTCCCGCTCAGGCTCGCGTACACTGCCTCAATGAACTTGTCGGTGGTCCAGAATCCTGTGGTCGAGCCATACTGCGCATCGTAATCGAGTGTCGGCTTGGTGGCCTTCACTTGCTCCAGCGTCATGCCTTTCTTGATCATGTCCCGCATGCGATCGCGAATGATGGTCGAGCATGTTGCGATACTCCACCACGTCGGCCTCGTCGCACAGCCGGCCGTGGCCGGGAATCACCAGCGTTCCGCCTTCCTGATACTTGCGCGGGAACGGTGATGTCGATAATCTTGTTCAGCGCGTCGATCTCGCCATCCACGCTGCCGCCGCGAGCCAAATCGATGATCGGGTAGCTTCGCAGGCGTGAAGACATCGCCAGTACTCAGCACGTCGGACCTGCGGAAAAACACGAGGCTGTCGCCGTCGGTGTGCGCGTCGGGCACGTGATAAACCATCACCGCCTCGCCGTTGAAGAAGAAATCCTTGGTTGGCAGGAAGTACTCGTCGTTCGGCCACTCTTCTTCGGGGATCTTTGGCCCGTTGTCTGGCTGCGGACCGGTCATCCGGTTCAGAACGTTCGACTGCGCGACGATTCGGGCGGTCCGATGGATTCGCCCGTCATGCCGAGCTTGGCCATCGCGGCATTGCCGCCGGTGTGATCGGTGTGGACATGCGTGTTCACGATCCAGCGAATTGGGCCGCTGGACAGCTTGCGGATCTCGGCCATGGCTTTCGGGGCGAGCGGCGCAAAACCGGTGTCCACCAACATCACTCCGTCCTTGCCTACCTGCACGCGTGATGTTTCCGCCATCGCCCATCAGCACGTAGACGGAGCCCTGCACGGGCGCCATGGTGAGCTGCACGCTGTCGGGATTTATTTGCGGCGGCTGGGCGAAACAGAGGGCGGTGCCTATCAGAAGCACAGCAAGATGGGACGCCGCTTGCGGAGTGCGTCGGCACAGCCAACATTTCTCATGGTCACTTGGAAGTAACGTTGCAGTCGAACAGGCTCGTGCACTTGCAGTAGCGGGAGCATTTCTCAGGCGGATGATATTCGCCGGCGATCTTCTTCTTGTACTCCGGGTACATCGTTTCGGCGCCGCCGCGCGTAGCTTCATACGGCAAGCCGTACCAATCCGCGAACTCATTCAAGTAGGGATTCTTGCCGGGCAAATGGTTGGGGACTGTGCCCTCCGGCCGCGGCACTTCAGGCGCATACTCGCATCCGAACACTCCGATGTTCTGGCCGGGATCGAGATACCAGTTGTCGCTGCGCGACCAGCGGCTCGGTCAAATACACGGGATCTTCAATTACGGTCACCACGGTCAAATAATCGCCGTGACGGGTCCAATGCTCGGTGAACACCGCTTTGTCGCTGCGTGGAACACCATTGCGGCGCATGTAATTCGTCTTGAGATGGGTGGTTGTGATGTTCAGCATGTTGCCATCCCAAACGCCGGTGGAAAAGCCCTGCCAGGTGTGCGGAGCCCAGTCCGGCGGATGCGGACGGCCGTCCATCCAGACGGTACGCTCACTATCCCAGGCCAGTAAATGTGTGTGGAACGCGACCAGCTTCTCGGAGACCTGATCGATCTCCCGCCAGATTCGCAGGTTGCCCAGCCCGCGCATGGAATAGTCGCCGCCATGCGGGCGGCATTGATACTCCGGCACCACCGAAATGCGGTCGGCATCGTAGGTATCGGCCGGCCATGCGGGCCGCCGCGTTGATGGGCAATTCGGTGTAATCACCCAGCTCGGGACCCGGCAGCCGCTCCGGGCCATCCTCGTGATAGAGAGGAGCCCACTCGCCTGTGAAATCTATCTGCGCAACCGCCGGTAAAGCGACCAGCGCGGTGAGCGCCAGCGAAACCCGCGGGCCCTACATCGAGGTAGGTGATGCATTGTATTTTACCGCAACCGATACCGCCCGCGCTTGTAGAGGGGACGGTCAGGTTTCCCTACTGAACGACGCCCTTCCAGCTAAATTCGGCGGCGGTTTCAGTGGCCGGCCGGGTGATGCTTTGCATGCGGATGCGGTGGTCGTCCGGGTTACGCCCGGGGTTGCCTTTGACGATCACGTGATCGCCCGGCTTCAGCGATTCGCGGGTCACGCCATCGCGGCTCAATTGGCCGCCGGCGCCCCATTCTACTGCCCACGTCTGCATCTCGCCTTTCTCATCCGGCGCTTCCACGTGGACGAAACGAGTGGGGATTCCGATACAGGAACTGCTTCAGGTTACCCTCGATCGTGACCGTCTTGTCCTCGAAATAAGTGGCCGCAAACGAGTGATGGGCGTACATCTTTACCCGGTGCTCAATATGGAGGCCGCGGCGACAACGAAGAACAACATTGTTCGTTTCATCATTTTTCCGCATGTTTTCTCCGACTAAACTTCATAATATAACGGTTGGAACCGTTCTGCATACAGCTCTCACTTCTTGCTCAGACTCTTGTATACAGCCTCGACAAATGAGTCGGTTGTGCCGAAACCCTTGTCGGCGCCGTAACGGGCATCATAATCCATGGTTGGCCTGGCGGCTTTCACTTGGTCCACCGTCATGCCCTTCTTGATCATGGCCTGAATGCGATCCCGGATGATCGTTACCATATCACGATATTCGATCAGTTCCCAACGGTCACAAAGCCGTCCGTGTCCCGGAATGATGTAGGTTCCGCCCTCTTCGTCGTGCTTGGCGATGGCCAGATCCATCAGGTTGTTCAGTGCGTCCAACTCGCCTTGAATGCTGCCACCGCGGGCGATATCGATGAACGGGTAGCCGGTGGTCACGAAGATGTCACCGGTGGCGATCACGTCCGAGTGGCGGAAGTACACGATGCTGTCGCCATCGGTGTGAGCGTTCTTTTCGTGCACAATATCCACCGATTCATCGTCGAACCACAGCGTCTTGCGATCGCCCAGGAAGGTGTCGGTGGGCCACGCAGTCGGCTGGCGCGGCCGGTTGGTTTCCATCCGGTGCGCTCATGCGATCCTGCACGGCTTGATGGGCGATAATGGCGGCTCCCTTGGAAGCATCCGCGATATCGCCGGTGACGTTGGCGCCGGTGATGGTTACGCCGGCGGCCCGCAGCTTCATGTTTCCGCCGGTATGATCCGGATGCACATGCGTGTTGATGATGTACTGCAGCGGTTTCTCCGGCGACAACTTATGGATGGCCGCGATCACTTTATCCGCGCTTGCCGCCAGGCCGGTATCCACCATCAGCACACCCATGTCGCCCACTTGAACCGCGATGTTTCCACCCGCGCCCACCAGCATGTAGATGTTCCCTTGCACCGGCAGAATGTGAACTTCGCCGTCGGTGGGATTGGGGTTCTGCGCCATGTTTTTCTGCGGCATGGGCGTCACTTCGTCGAGCGCTAACGTATCCTTCGGCTCGGGAGGCGGGTTCTTGATGACCTTCTCGAACTCCGGATACATGGTCTCCGGCCCACCCAAAGCCGCGATCAGCGGAAGGTGGTACATGTTCGCGTACTCGGTGATGAACGGATTCTGACCCGGCAGATAGTTCGGGACCGCGCCCCGAGGCCGGCCTTCCACTTCTTCAACTTCTTCGCAGGGATACAGCCAGTTTCCAGCGGCATTCGAGTTGATCGTAAAGTCCTCGGACTTTACCAGCGGCTCGGTGAGATACACCGGATCGGTCACGATGCTGACGTGCGTGAGGCGATCGCCATGCCTTAAGAAGTGTTCCACCAGCGTCGCTTGATCGCTTTCCGGGAGACCATCGCGCCGCACCCAGCCTTGCTTGATGTGCGTGGTGTAGACCGTCAGAACGTTGCCTTCCCACTTGCCGGTGGAGAATCCCATCCAGGTGTGCGCCGCCCAAGCCGGCGGATGCGGCCGGTTGTCCATCCAGATGGTGCGGTTCTGCTCGTAGGTGCTGATGTAGTTCCTGATCGCCAAGATCTTCTGCGATTGCGGATCTCGCTCGGTCCAGAATCGCATCTGCATCGGGCCGCGATAAATGTAGGGCGATACGTGCACCTGGCATTGATGCTCCGGCATCGTTAGACGGGACGCATTCCAGCTTTCTCCCCACAGCCGGGAACCCTCCGTAATCGGAAGACCGGAATAATTAACCAGTTCGGGACCCGGGATACGCTCGAGAAAGTCCTCATGCAGGATGGGGTTCCAGGTGCCCGACAGGTCGAGTCCGATATCCGGGACGAATTCGCCCACCACGGCCTGACCGCAAAGTGGGGGGCTCATCAATACGGCGAAGCTTGTCAGTGCCGCAACCAGCAGCATCGAACTAGTCATTGAACCAGCTTTCATTGAACCAACCTGGGTTCGGCGAAAATCGCCCATTTCACTCTCCTAAAAACAGAAGCCAGTGGACTTGGTGTTGTAACAGATGTGGCGCTTCTGACGGCCTTCAAGTTACTTGATAGGTATCATTCCATTCTAATGCAAGCCGAGCGCCAGCTTGATATGCTACCTCCCTGGAGGTTTCGATGCGAGCACTGGTTTCCATCTTGATGGTGACGAGCTTCGCGGCGGTCCTGGGTGCGCAGACGGCAGCGCTTCCCCCCGACATTGACCACGAGTCGTTCTCTCGTCTTCCGCTGGTGAAACGCGCCGACTTGGATCCGGACGGCCAGCGCACTTACGACATGCTGGCCGGTGGTCCGGGCAAGACGGTGGGCGCTACTGGTCCCGCGGCCATCTCGCTCTACAGCCCAAAAGTCGCCGAAGCTATCCAAATGCTGAACCAGTACCTGCGCTTCCACGGAGTCTTGAAAGCTCGGGATTTTGAGGTCGCCATTTTGGTGGTGGCCCGCGAATACGACCAGCAGTATGAGTGGAGCGGTCACGAAATGGGCGCACGTGCCGCCAAAGTACCCGACGCTGTGATTGATGCCATCAAGCACAACAAAGAAGCTGCGGGCTTCTCGGATGAGGACACGCTGCTCATTAACTTTACCCGTCAATTGCTGCACCAGCACAAGCTCGATTCGGATTTATACGCCAAGGCTGTCGGGGTCTTCGGCAAGCAGGGAACGCTGGAACTTGCCACCATCATCGGCGACTATGCGATGGCTGCGATGATGTTGAACGCGACTGATCAGCATTTGCCGTCCGGGCGGGAGCCGTTGCTGCCTCCGAAATGAATATTCTGAGCCGTGCGCCAGCAACACACCCGAAGAACACCGGAAGTCGTGCACTGGAGAACATCGACTCGAAGAATCTCGTACGGGTGGCGCGTTAGCAAGCGGAGCCGAACGTTTGTTTTCAGCTTCACGAAAACCCTTGGCGCACCGACAGACTTCTGGCGCCCGAAGCCGCGCCAGCCAGTCGAAGAAACTCTCGGGTTCCAGTCCTTCTGACGCCCTCGAGCGCGTCCCGGACGACTTGCGCTTTCGTCACTCCGCGCCGACGTGCTGTCGCTTCAAGCCATCTTGCGAGATCATTCGGAATGCGAACTGACATCGCCTTGCTCATTCTCTTCCAGCGTACCAGCGTAGGCGTCGGATAACATGGTTTAAGAAGACTGTTCAACGATGCGACGCTCCGGCCACGCCGATCTTCCTCTTCACGGCGGCCGCGTCCCGGTCTGGCTGGCCGACCGCATGACGCGCCTCGGCACCGCCATCGCGGAGAGCGTTCTTCTCCATTACGGCTCCTCCGAGCTGCTTTCGCGTTTGAGTGATCCCTTCTGGTTCCAAGCCCTCGGTTCGGTAATGGGCATGGATTGGCACTCGTCCGGCATCACGACGTCGGTGGTGGGCGCGCTGAAACGCGGCCTCAACCCGCGAGCGCACGAGCTCGGTATCTACATTTGTGGAGGGCGCGGCAAACATTCGCGCAAGACTCCCGACGAGCTCCGCATGGTTGCCGAAAGGACAGGGTTGGATGGCGAAGCGCTGGTGCGAACCAGCCGATTGACCGCCAGGATCGACAATAACGCCATCGCCGACGGGTTTCAAATCTATTTGCATGCCTTCGTTCTCACTGCGCGCGGTGACTGGGCGGTCATCCAGCAAGGCTTGAATGACCAAGCCGGGTTAGCGCGGCGTTACCACTGGCATTCGGCAACCGTGCGTGATTTCACTTGCGAGCCGCACGTCGCCATCACGGGCCAGCATCAGGGCGAGATCATGAACCTGGTAGACGCCGCCGCGCAGCCCGCGCAAAAAGCTCTGCTCGAAATAAGTCATCAGGCACCCGAGATCACGGTCCGAGACTTGTCTCTTACCATGCCTGCGCGTCACCGGGTACGAGCCGCGGACGTGGATTTGAAACGGCTGGGCGCGGTGCTGGCCGTGGCGTACGATCGCGATCTGCGCGATTTCGCATCCCTCTTGCTTCTGGAAAAGCTGGGCCCGCGCACGCTGCAATCACTCGCGCTGATTGCCGAAGTAGTTCATGGAACGCCTGTCAGATTTTCGGACCCGGCGCGTTTCTCGTTCGCGCACGGGGGTAAGGACGGCCATCCGTTTCCAGTTCCGCTCAAGACCTACGACGCATCGATTTCCGTGTTACGCACGGCTCTGGATGCCGCCAAGACGGGCGACCGGGACAAGCTGGAAGGCATGCGGCGCCTCGATCAATTCGTCCACGCCGTGGAAGAGCGCTGCTGGCCCGAACCCGATTTCGATGAGGTTATCCGTCACGAACATTCCATCTCGCGCGAGTTCGGCGGACGAACTGTGTCTGACGATCGGCGTCCGCAGTCAGTTGCGCCACATTCGAAGCAGCTCAATCTTTTTTAAACCCGAAACCTATCGTTCCGCATCGAGTCCAATCGCAGGGAGTCAACATCTATGGAACTATTACATGAGCTGTTAACCGAAGAATTGAAGGATCTGCTGCACGCCGAGAACCAGTTGGTGAAGGCGCTGCCAAAAATGGCGAAGGCGGCGAAGGATCCCGATCTTAGAATCGCGTTTGAAGACCACCTGGAGCAAACCAAAGGACACGTCGAGCGCCTGAAGGAAGTCTTCGAGCTGCTGGACGAAAAGCCCAAGGCGAAGCCTTGCAAAGGCATGGCCGGGCTGGTCGAGGAAGGCCAGGAAGTAATCACCGATGGCAAGGAAATGGAAGAAGCTCCGGCCGACTTGGCGCTCATCGGCGCAGCGCAGCGTGTGGAACATTACGAAATTGCGGCGTACGGAACGGCGCGAGCCATCGCCGAGCAGATGGAGCGGCGGGACATCGTGAAGCTGCTCTCTCAAACGCTGGCCGAAGAGGAAAAGGCCGACCAGTTGTTGACCAAGCTCGCACAGCCGTTGCTCGAAGAGGCTGGGCAGGCAACTGAAGAAGAGGAACTGCAAGAAGAAGGGGCCTAAGAAGGCCAAGCATCGTAACCACGGGCTGGCTCAGGTTTTGTAGGTGCCTGGGGCAGCCCATGAGATCTGCATACCACCCACCAACGTATCAGCTCGGATTGTTATATCCTCCGAATGAAGCTGATATGAACACGACCCTTCCGCTAGCCCTGTTGCTCGCCGCCACCATCGGTCCCATGTGGGGCCAGGACCTGCTGTCCGGCGAGTGGAGCCCGCTCCATCACGAGGACTATAACGAGCGCATTCCAGGCCCCGATCTCGGCGACTTCGCGGGCCTTCCCATTAACGACTCCGCGCGGCTTTTTGCAGAGAGTTGGAATGCGTCGCGCCTCACGCTGCAGGAACACCAGTGCCGCGTGCACGTTTCGCCTTACATCTATCATGGCCCGCTGCACTTGAGGATTTGGGAAGAGAAGGACCCCTTCACCCAGGAAGTGATCGCGATTAAGAACTACATCAGTACGTACGAACAGACGCGCACCATTTGGATGGATGGCCGTCCGCATCCTCCCGACTACGCCGCCCACACCTTCATGGGATTTTCGACCGGCAAATGGGAAGGCAACATCCTGACTGTCTACACCACGCACATCAAGCAAGGCTGGGCTCGCCGCAACGGGCTGCCTGAGAGCGACCAAGCCACCATGACCGAGCATTTCCTTCGCCACGGAAATATCATGACGCACATGACAATCCTCAACGATCCGGTCTATCTGACGCAGCCCCTGATTCGGACCGACGACTTTCTTTTGGACGAAAAGGAACTTGGCGGGTGGTTGTGGCCTTGCGAATACGTCGAGGAAATCTTGACGCGCCCCCACGGCGAAGTGCCCAACTACCTTCCGGGCGAGAATCCGTTCATCTACGAATACGCGGATAAGCAGCACCTGCCGCATGCCGCGGTGATGGGCGGAGCGTCCACCATGTTTCCCGAGTACAGAAGGGCGCTGGGCACGGCAAAGATCGAGTCCGCTCCCGCGGTGGAGACGGCGCCAGCGACGAGAGCTCGCGACTCCGAGCTTCACATTCTGCCGGTGCAGGGCAACGTCTACATGCTGGTGGGCGCCGGCGGAAACATCACGGTGCAAGTGGGCAGCATGGGCGTGCTCCTGGTGGACACTGGCCTGGCGCAGCAATCCGACAAGGTGATCGCTGCCGTCCGCACGCTCTCCGACAAACCGATCCGCTACATCATTAACACGCATGTGCATCCAGATCACGTCGGCGGGAACGAAAAACTGGCACAGACGTTTGGCGGCTCGGCCCGCGAAGTCACGCTGATCAATACGCCCGGCGAAACCGCGGCTCTGAGCGTCCAAATTATCGCGCATCAAAATGTTTTCGACAGGATGAGCGTGCCGCCCGCCGGCCAAAAACCGTATCCCGAAAGTGCCTGGCCCACAGACAGCTTCGTTGGCGTCGAGAAGGAAGTATTTTTCAATGGCGAGGCGATCCAGATGTTTCACCCGCCCGCCGCTCACACCGACGGCGACACTATCGCTTTCTTCCGCCGCTCCGACGTGATCAGTGCGGGCGACATCTTCGTCACCGACGGCTTTCCGGTCATCGATCTCAAGAACGGCGGCAGTTTGCAGGGCGAGATCAACGGGCTGAACCAGATCCTCGACCTCGCGATCCCCGCACATCATGAGGAAGGTGGTACCTACATCATCCCCGGCCATGGCCGGCTGTGCGATGAGTTCGATGTGCTGGAGTACCGCGACATGGTGACCATCGTGCGCGACCGAATTCAAGCCATGATCAAGAAGGGCATGACGCTCGATCAGATCCAGGCCGCACGGCCGACGCTCGATTACGATCCGCGTTACGACCAACCCGGCGGATTCTGGACGGCCCGGATGTTCGTCGAAGCTGCATACAAAAGCCTGACGCAGACCAAGTAGCTTTGGTGCCCAAGAGTAAACGAGAGATCCGAATTTAGGCTCCGCGCTTCTCGTGGCTATTGCGCCGTTGATGCCTGGAAACTTTTCGCGTCGAGTCTGAGTTCCACGAATTCGCCCTTGGGAAATGGCTTTCGCGTCAGCGTGAGTTCCCGATCGCCAATCCCTCTTTTCCAAGCATCGTTCGAGACTTGCGTGGCCGTCCTAAGGATTGGATCGGCCCACTGGTCAAAAGCCTGGCCGATTTCAGGAGCGTCGATGTGAGCTCGGAGCCATGGCCCAAACGCGGCTGCGTCAATCCGAGAGTGACCCTCCCGCGTTCTCAAAAGTAAGATTGCATAGTCGTTGAGGAGCGATCCCCCACTTTCATGGAGCCTCCGAAGCATAACATCCGTAGAGACTTGATAGCGCTCCGACAAGACATCCAGGTCGGTGGTCGAGGAAACAGGCTTTTCGCGCGAGCACGCCCCCGCAAAATCTGACGACGGGATGAGTAAATAGCCCGCTCCCTGCTGGCACATTCTCTCGAGAGCGGCGCCACTCGGCGCACCCGGCATCAAACGTGCAAGCCCCTCTGTTTGGTCGTAGAAGAGCGCATGACAGATTTCATGTGCCCAGGTGAATCGCTGCCGTCGAGTGATCCGTTGACCATCCCGGAAGTTGCTCTGCAGGCAAATGCGGAGCTTACCTGCGTTCTCTACCATGACACCTTCCGGAATCATCCAGCGCCACTCGACCTCGATACCCAGCGTGGCACATAGGGCAGCTAGATCTACTGGAACAGCCGGAGGAGAATCCCGGCAGTTCAACTGGCTGAGCGCCCATTCGATCCGGCTTCTGAGATCGCTAACCTGCCAGCGGCTAGCCATCTAAGGGACCAGATCGCCCGTGCTTTCGGAACAGCGAATCCAAGAACGGAACTAGCTTCCCTCCACGATCGTCTTCGCGTCCGCGCGATGGGCGCTCTTTGCCTATTGGTGTCATCTCGATGCTACCCTGCAGTTCGTTCAGAAAAGCGTCTGCTGTCTTAGCATCGCACCCTTCCAGATTCCCTCCGTACCACTCTTCAAGAACACCAGAATAGCGACCGATACCCCGCTTTAGGTAACCGCGACAAATGAGCAAGAATCTGTCCTTGCGGGCCAAATCGTGACTCTGAGCCCGCCCCGCCGCAAGCGCCGGAGCGAACGGGGCGATTGGGAAGGGAACTTGGGCCGTCGGCACGACCGGAGAGGCAGCGCTGCAGATGGCTTCCTGATCATCAAAGAAGATATGCGGTTGGAAAGCGGCGAGCCACGGGTCCTTTGCCATGCCTCCCAGAAATGCCGCACCATCAACGCGCACGTTCCACTCGCGGAGAGTACGGATCGCCCGTTCGTGGGATGGTGCATTGCGTGCCGTAACCAAGCCGATGCGGAAGAGAGATCCCGCCGGATCTGCGCCTTGCATTTGCGCGATCGTTCGTATCAGCTTCGCGAACGGTCCGTCAGGAAGAGGAACGGCTGCGTTACTGCGCTCATGTTCATGGAAGGCCTCAAGGCCTTCTTCACGATTAATTGCCTCAGCCTCGCCATTGAAGAGAACGCAGTCACCGTCGAAGGCGATCCGAATCTGGTTCGACAGCGCTGGCTGCTCAGTTGGCGGCTTGTAAATGCGGCCCGCGGCTATGCCGTGCCGAAGGGCTGAGCTTACGTCCTCTTCCAATGCAGACAAGAACAAATCAAACTTGTATTCTTTCAGATAGCGATCCAGTGGCTCGCCACCGGTGAGCATTGCGCGGCTGATATCAAGCCCATGATGCCGGATTGAATTTGAAACACGAAGGTAAACGTCCGGATGATTCCTCGACATCATAATCACTTCGACTCTGCGGTCGCCATGCGAATTCAGTGCGAGGAGGGACTTCACGAGATGGAAGCCGGTTCCAGGTCTAAGCAAGTCATTCTCGTGATGACGCTGGTACGTAAGGAAAGTTTGGAGGCCTTTTTGATCGAAGATCTCATTTTCGTACTCCAGGTCGAACAAAGCCCTGGAGGAAATCCCTATGACTAGCATGCTGGAAAGGTCGTACGGCATCCTGGACGCTCTTTGAGGTATCTGATGTCCATATTTTAGCGCCATTTCCGCGGTGGGGGCCCGGTGTCTTCGATACACTGCTTCAATTTGGCACCCCTTTCTGGCCCGCATGTTCGTCGAAGCCGCGTACAAAAGCCTGACGCAGACCAAGTAGCGTGCCCGCTATCCTGGCTTAATGGAACAGCAACTGACCGGAAAAGTCGCCCTCGTCACCGGAGGAGGGCGGGGAATTGGCCGCGCTATCTCGCTGGCGTTGGCGCGCGCCGTGGAATCGGGACTTGGACCTATCGAAATCCTGGTGAACAACGCCGGCAAAATCCTGATCCAGTCCATCGAGCAGATGCGTGAAGAGGATTGGAACGAGATGATTGCCGCGAATCTCACATCTTGCTTCCTGGTCACCCAGGCGGTGCTGCCGGGTATGCGTGCGCGCCGCTGGGGCCGCATCATCAACATCTCCTCTGTCGCGGCGCAAGCCGGAAGCATCGTGGGCGTTCACTATGCCGCGTCGAAAGCCGGAATGCTCGGACTCACGCGCAGCTACGCGCGAGTGTTGGCGAAGGAAGGTATCACCGTCAACGCCATCACGCCCGCGCTGGTCGCAACCGAGATGGTCCTTTCGAACCCCGTCGCCAAGCCGGAAATGATTCCGGTGGGACGTTTCGGCGATATCGAAGAGGTCGCTGACGTGGCGTTGATGCTGGCGCGCAATGCCTACATCACCGGCCAAACCATCAACGTCAACGGCGGCTACTACATGAGCTAAATCACTTTCGTCGCGCCGCCATCCATGTCGATCAGCGCGCCTTGCAGGAAACGTCCTTCGGGGCTTACCACGAACGCCGCCAGCGCCGCGATATCCTGTGGTTCTCCGATGCGAGTGGTCCGCGCGCTCTCGATCATTTTTCGCTCGGCCGTCTCGACATCCGTCCCCTGCTGCGCGGCGGAAGTTTCCAGCATCCGCCGGAAGCGATCGGTTCGTATGCTGCCCGGGTTGACTGCATTCACCTGCACGCCGTCGCGGATTCCGATGTCCGCCATCGCCTTGGTGAACGAGAGCAGCGCCGCATTCACGGAACCGCCGATCGTAAACTGCGGCCCCGGCATCCTGCCGCCCACTCCCGATATGTTCAGCAGCGACCCAGCCTGCTTCTTCAGATGCGGCCACGCCTCCCGCGTCAAGCGCATGGCGCCGAAAAACTTCAGCGCGAAGCCATCGGCCCAGTCTTCGTCGGTCAGTTGCAAAAATTCGCCGCGCTTCGTCGCGCCCGCGTTATTCACGACAATGTCGATCTCTCCGTAAGTTTCGATGGCAAAGTCCACCACTCGCTTGGCCGCGTCCATCTCGCGCAGATCCACGGCCAACGACGACGCACGCGCGCCATCGCGCTCAATCGCCTTCACCGCCTGCTCCAGCAGATTCGCATCGCGGGCGCACAGCACCACCTGCGCTCCCTCGGCTGCCAAACGAAATGCAATTGCCCTTCCGATACCCCGGCTCGCGCCAGTTACAATCGCAGTCTTGCGCTTCAGTCGTTTTTCCATCGTCGTTTTCTTATGCCGCTTCCATTATGCTTAGTCCTGAGAGCGCGATGTTAGCCCAATCAACGACGGCTCAATCCACGCCATCCCAATCCCGCCGCGCGAAAATCATGCCGGTAGTTCGCGTGGCCGCTGGCAATGCTCTCGAGATGTACGATTTCCAGATCTTCGGCTATTACGCCGTCGCCATCGCCGCAACGTTTTTCCCCAGCGGCAGCGAATTCGCATCGTTAATGTTTTCGCTCTCCACCTTCGGCGCCGGCTTCCTGATGCGTCCTCTTGGCGCGATCATTTTGGGTGCGTACATCGATCATCGGGGACGCCGCGCCGGCTTGCTGCTCACGCTTGCACTCATGGGCTTTGGCACTCTCGCCATCGCATGCCTGCCAGGCTACGCCCTCCTGGGACTTGCGGCGCCGTTGCTGGTCTTAATTGGCCGCCTGGTTCAAGGATTCTCTGCGGGCGTCGAACTCGGCGGCGTCTCCGTCTACCTTTCCGAAATCGCACCAGCCAACCGGAAAGGCTTCTATGTGAGCTGGCAATCGGCCAGCCAGCAAGTCGCGGTCATGTTCGCCGCGCTGCTCGGCATCGCCCTCACCGCCACGTTATCCGCAGGTCAAATGGCGCGATTCGGATGGCGCATCGCCCTCCTCGCCGGGTGCTCGCTGCTCCCGCTGCTGCTCTTCCTGCGCCGATCGCTCCAGGAGACGGCCGAGTTTCTCGCGCGGCCCCGCCGCTCCACCACCTCCGCAATCGTCAAAACCTTGGCGTCGAATTGGCGCCTGGTGGTGCTCGGAACCATGCTGTCCACCATGACCACGGTCTGCTTCTACATGGTCACCGCCTACACGCCCACTTTCGGCAGCGCCGTGCTGCATCTGGCGGCCAAAGGCAACTTGATCGTCACGCTCTGCGTAGGCGCGTGCAATTTTGCCGTGCTGCCGCTTTCGGGAGCGCTTTCGGATCGCATCGGCCGCCGTCCCATCCTCTACGCTTGCACCATCGTTGCGCTGCTCACCGCGTATCCGGCGCTGCTATGGCTGGTGAGCGCGCCTTCGTTCACGCGCCTGCTCTTAGTCGAACTATGGCTATCGATTCTCTATGCCGGCTATAACGGCGCGATGGCCGTGTATCTCACCGAGATCATGCCAGCCGAGGTGCGAACCTCCGGTTTCTCGCTCGCCTACAGCCTGGCTACCGCCATCTTCGGCGGATTCACGCCGGCCATCTGCACCTACCTGATCCATGTCACCGGCAACCGCGCCGTTCCGGGCGTCTGGCTATCGTTTGCGGCCGTCTGCGGATTGACAGCGGCGCTCGCGTTGTCCTCGAAGCGCTTCGAGACACCCGTGATCGCGAGTTGATATCCTTCAACTGGAGGTGACCCTGTGGTCCCATTTCTCCGGTTTGGAGTTCTTGCAGCCTCGTTTATGGCTGCCGCGCTCCTGCCAACCGCGCCCCTGATGGCGCAACAAAGCCCTCCGGCCGAAACATCCGTGACAATCGCGGGCAAAGCGATCCGCATCCAATATGCGGCGCCCTCCATGCGCGGACGCAAAATCTTCGGCGGTTTGGAGCCCTACGGCCGCGTCTGGCGCGCCGGCGCGAATGATGCCACGGCGTTGCACACCGATGCCAATCTCGATATCGGTGGCCTCTCGGTTCCCAAGGGTGACTACACGCTATTCGTCTATTTGGATCCTAACCAGTGGCAGCTCATCGTGAGCAAGCAAACCGGCGAGTGGGGATTGGATTACAACCAAAGCCGTGATCTGGGCCGCGTCAAGATGGACATGAGCAAGCCGCCCAAGCCGATTGAGACTTACAAGATCACGCTATCGAGTGTCGGTGGGAACAAAGGCAAGCTCCAGCTCGCGTGGGAAAACACCATCGCCGAAGTCGGCATCACATTGAAGTGATTGCTATCGCAGCGGGCACAGGCGCCGGAGTAGGCGGATCTGGCCGGCGTGATATAGATCGTGCGCGGCGGCGCCTCGGATCATGTGCGATTGGGCCCTCGACAGCGCAGAGAGTTTTGCAATAACCTCGCGTAATTTGCGATGCTCGGCGACGAGGATATCGAACCTTCCAAGCCGCGTCGCTGGTTTCGATTGGCCGGGTGAAGAAATTGCTGCCGGACAGTGCGAACGAAGCACGCTTCTGTGCGGTAAGCCTGCGCCGGACAACGTATTTCCAGTACGCCGCGTGGAGAGTCAATTCCCAAATATTGTGACGCTCTGGAGCGGGACGCCACGCGGCTTGCCTGGCCGTGACTCCGCGAATCGAACCACGAAGATTCGGTCCGTGCCAGGACTTTTTGTCGAAAGCCTCGTCCAAGAGTTCGAGCAGCACGTTCGTTAGGACCAGCGCGGCAGCCATCTCGAAACCCAGTGTAATTCATCACCCGGCGGCTCTTTGACCTCGGCGCTGGATTGACAAGAAGCAGCGCGATAGCTAAACATAGTACGCATGAAAATCCAATTCACCTTTGCAGCCCTGTTTGCCGCCCTGCTTGCCTCCGCGCCGATTCACGCGCAGGAACCGGTGGTGGGCGCGTCAGATCCTGACGCTCTGTTCCACAGCAAGGACAAGAAGCTCGACCGCAATAAGCAGGCCGCATATCACATCGAAAAAGATCTGCTGGAAGCTAACCACTGGGACGAGGCCGACAAATGGCTGACTCCGGAATACCTGCAGCACAACCCCAACGTGAAATCGGGGCGCGAAGGAGTAGTGAAGTTCTTCGGTTCGATAACGAAGCCTTCGCCGGTTCCCGAACACCTGACCAAGGTCAAAGTGGCTTTCGTAAACGCCGAGGGCGACTACGTAACGGTGGCCACGGTGCGAGAACTGAAGGACAAAACCGGCCAGCCCTACACCACCACCTGGTTCGATACCTGGCGATTCGTCGACGGCAAGGCCGCCGAACACTGGGACTGCGCCGAGAAGGGCGGGCGGTAGTCAGCTCGAATCAGGCGTACTCCAGCAGCAGCGACGTCAGCTCATCGGGCGCGTCGAGCATCACGTCATGTCCAGAGGCGATCGTGCGCGTCTTCCAGCCCTTCGCCTTCGCCCGCTCGTGACAGAACGGGAATGGCGAGCCTTCGCGGAAGCCCGTGGCAAGGATATGCGTGACGTTCTGGATGCGGCTGAGTCCGCCCGTGAGTCGGATGCCCTCTTCGAAAGTCGCAAGCGGATGAGGAGTGCATTGCGCGTTCACCCATGCGGAGTCGCGCGGGTTTACTTTGAAGACTTCGGCCGGAATCGGCGCGACCTTCCAACCGTCGCCGGCTTGCGCCTGCGCACGCATACTCTGCACTTGCTCCGGCGGCACAAGATCGCACAGGCATTCACCGTCCTCGAGCACAAAGGCGTCCAGGTAGATCAGCGCGCGGATGCGGTCCGGAATTTGATCGGCTGCGCCGCTGACCACGCAGCCACCGTAAGAGTGGCCGCACAGGACGACATCCGACAGTTCCTCCCAGCGAATCAAGTTGCGGACGTCGGCGACGTGCGTGGAAAGGTTGACGCTGGCCGACCCAAGGTGCGAACGCTCGCCCACTCCGGTTAGCGTAGGCGTGAACACTTCGTGGCCAGCCGCCTGAAGCGCCTTGCGCACCCGCTTCCAGCACCAGCTTCCGTGCCACGCGCCATGAACAAGGACGTAGGTTGCCATGGGAGGCACTCTATCACACGCCTCGCCAGGGAAGCTATTTGTTCAAAAATGTTCCTTGCTCGAGTTCGGTGAACGCCTCGCGAAGCTGCTCCTGCGTGTTCATCACGATGGGGCCGTACCACGCCACCGGCTCTTCGAGCGGCTTGCCGGAAACCAGCAGGAATCGGATGCCTTCCTCGCCGGCCTGGACGGTGAGTTCATCGCCTTGATCGAATAGCACCAGCGAGCGGTTGTCGGCATCCAGCGAAGGCGCGGTATCGGCCCATCCAACTGACTCTGTCGGCACGGCCAGAGGATCGGACGCGTTCGAAAACTTTCCGTCGCCCGCGAAAACGTACGCGAAGGCGTGCCGCGTGGTTTCAATCGGAAAGACTTTGCGCTTGCCGGGAGGCACAGAGACGTCCAGATACATTGGGTCGGCGGCGATGCCATCCACCGGGCCTCGCTGGCCCCAAAAACTTCCGCATACGATCCGAACTCCGGTGCCGTCGTCATCGGTTACCAGAGGAATCTCGGGCGCCTTTATTTCCTGATAGCGCGGCGGCGTCATCTTCAGCGACGAAGGCAGGTTGGCCCACAACTGGAAACCGTGCATGCGGCCGGATTGATCGCCCTTCGGCATCTCCTGGTGAATGATTCCGCGGCCGGCCGTCATCCATTGGACGTCGCCGGCGGCGATTGCTCCGCTGTTGCCCATGCTGTCGCCGTGCTCCACCGTTCCCGCGAGTACATACGTGATGGTCTCGATGCCGCGGTGGGGATGCCATGGGAAGCCGGCCAGGTAGTCGTCCGGAACATCGTTGCGGAAGTCGTCGAGCAGCAGGAACGGATCGAAGTCGGATGTATTGCCAAAACCGAATGCGCGGCGCAGATGGACGCCCGCTCCTTCCAGGGTGGGTTTGGATTTGATGAGCTTCTTGACGGGTCGAATGGACACAGGGACTCCTAGCGTTTTGCGGCGCTGTCTGAAGCGCAGAAACGGTCGAAGGCTTGCGTGAGCAGCTGCGCGATTTCGAAGGGCTCGCGGCGTTCAATCTCGCTGCGATGCAGCATGTACACGGGCTTGCCATCCTGGAACAGAGCCATGGATGGAGAGGACGGAGGATACTCGGACAGAATATTGCGTAGATGCGCGACCGCGGCTTCATCGCCGCCGGCGAAAACGGAGGCGACCTTCGCGGGCCTCGCCGTATGTTTGAGCGCCATGCCAACGGCCGGACGCGCGCGTCCAGCGGCACAACCGCACACGGAATTGACGATCATCAGGACCGAGCCGCTGCCGGGCGCCAGCAGCCGGTCGACGTCGGAGGGAGTGCGAGCCTCCTCGACACCGTGACGGGTCAGATCGGCGCGCATGGGAGCGATGAGAACTTCGGAATAGGGCACGACTCGATTTTAGCAGGGGCGTCAAGCGGCGGATTGCCCAGTGTGACTGGCGCTACAATTCATCCTATGAAGCGAATGCAGTTCCTCCTGTGCCTGACGCTGTGTTTCGCCCTCCAGCTATTCGCACAACAGCCGGAAACGCGCCTGAATCCGGCGGTGAAGCAGATTGTCGACGCGATTTCCGAGGACCGGATCGTGGCGACGCTCAAAAAGCTGGAAGGCTTCGGGACGCGTTACATCCTTTCGGCACAAGACGATCCCGCGCACGGCATCGGCGCGGCCAAGCGCTGGATTCACGATGAGCTCCAAAGCTACAGCCCGCGGCTGCAGGTGAGCTATCAGGACTTCACCGTCAAGAAAGGAGGGCGGCGAGGCCAGGTGATCCGCGATGTGGATTTGTCGAACATTGTCGCGGTGCTGCCCGGTACCACCGAGAAGGATCGCTATGTTCTGGTGACCGGCCACTACGATTCACTCGTGCAGGTTCGGAAGCCCTATACCGGCGAAGAACAGAGCATTGCGGAATTGGTCCGCCAGGGTGTCGATGAAAGCGAAGCCCGGCGCTATCTGAAGATTCTCCCACGCGAGCGCGAGCAGGGCCCGCTGGATTTTGAAGCGACCGCCGCGCAAACCATCGCGCCTGGAGTCACCGACGACGGCAGCGGGACCGCCGCGGTGATGGAACTGGCCCGGGTGATGAGCGCGTATCAGTTTGACAAGACCGTCGTGTTCATTGCGTTCGCGGCCGAAGAAGTGGGATTGAGCGGGAGCCAGGTGTATGCGGCCGAGGCCAAGAAGGGCGGCATGCAGATTGAGGCGGTGTTGAACAACGACATCATCGGCAGCGATGTGTCCGGCAACGGCCGATCGTCGACGAATGTGTTGCGCGTATTCTCCGCCAGTCCCGACGATTCAACGCCGCGTGAACTGGCCCGCTATATCAAGCTAATGGGCGAACGATACGTGCCCTCCATGCAGGTGGAAATGGTTTTTCGTGGCGATCGATTCTTGCGCGGCGGCGATCACAGGCCCTTCGTGGAGGCTAGCTTCCCGGCGGTGCGGCTCACCAGCGCGAGCGAGAACTTCGATAATCAGCACACCGTCACGGATACATTTGCCAATACCTCGCCTGCCTACGCTACGCGCGCGATCCGAATCAACGGCGCGGTGTTGGCGAGCCTGGCGCTGGCACCCGCTCCTCCCGTGCTCAATTGGACCTGGGCTTCCGGACCGGACAAAGGCGGTCACGAGCCGTTGCTAACGCGCGGGAAGTCGGGATACGATGCCGTGCTGCACTGGTTCCCGAATTCCGAGGCGGACCTGGCTGGCTACGCCGTCGTGATGCGATCGACCACCTCGCCGGTTTGGGAACGCGAGATCTGGGTGGGCAACGTGACCAGGTATACGATGCCCGACGTTTCGATTGACGATATTGTGATCGGTGTGAAGGCGATTGACCGGGACGGGAATCAGAGCGTCGTTTCGTGCTATGCCGAGCCCATATTGCCCGGAGTGCTGACACCGGCCGAAAAAAAGTAGCAGTTACGTCCCGGGCCGGTTGATCAGAAACGTGGTGGTAGATTCGAAGAACGATCGCAGAATGCTGCGCGGTTCTTCGGGCAGCGCCGCTTCCTCCAGCGCCCGGGTCATCAATTGGAGCCAGCGATCGCGTGCGGTTTGTCCGATGGCGAACGGCGCATGGCGGATGCGCAGCCGGGGATGGCCACGCTGTTCGATGTAGGTCTGCGGGCCGCCGAAGCGGAAAATCAGAAAATCGCGCAATCGATGCCGCGCAGCTTCGAGATCGTCCGCGGGGTACATTGGCCCGAGGATGTCGTCGGTGGGCACCTGGCGGTAAAACGCGTCGGCCAGGCGGTCGAATCCGGCGTGGCCGATGGCAGCATAGACGTGCTGCTCTTCCACTTAGGAAAACCTTGAGACTAACAGGAACGCCCCAGCGATTGCGATTACATCTTCAAGCAGTGCGATCGGCAGATCCTTGCCGCCGGTAGCTTTGACCAGGCGGGAGCGGAGTTCGTAGCCGCCCAACGTTCCGACAATCGCACCGGCGACGCCCGCGACCAGTCCAATTACCCATGAGCCGGCGGCGCCGAGAGCCGCGCCGGATAGAGCGCCGGTAACGATGCGCGCGATGAAGCCGGGCGGTGCTTTGCGGCTGGGAGTGTTCGGCAACTTGTCCGCGATCAGCTCGCCGATGGCGAGCACGCTGATGATATACGGCGTTGCGGCGAAACCGAGGAAGGCGAGCCAGGTATTCTCCAGATGGAGCCACCCCAGGCGGGCTGCCCAACTGACGGCCGCGGGCGCGGTCAGGGAGCGGAGTCCGGCGATCACGCCGATGAGGAACGCAAAGACGTAGGTGGACATGAATCTCCTCTTTGTTTAATTCTTACGCCGGAAGCTTCGCTTCCACCCACGCCCGGATCACGTCGAACACCTGCCGATTGTTGGTCTCCAGCATCATGAAATGGCCGTTGCCGAGGATGCCCTTATCCTTGAGCTGAAGCTCTTCAGCGTCGCAACCGGCTTGCTTCAGGAACGCAACCACTGGCGGTCCCTGCGTGCGCCCCGACGATTCGGCCGTGACCACCACGATCGGAATACCCTGCAAGTTTTTCAACTTGCGCGCGGGGTCGGCTTGCAACTTATAGGCGGGCGTCAAGCCGGACGCGGCGACATCGTGAGTGGGGATGTCCTTGACATCGGACACGGGCGGATCGTAAACCAGCGGAATGTCGGTCAAGCCCCACGCCGAGCCGAAGCCGAACGGCATGCCCGCGCCCTCCACGTTGACGATCGCCTTCACTAGCGCCGGCCGTTCGTTCGCCACCAGCCAGCTAAACGGTCCGCCCGCGGAGTGCACCTGAATGATGGCGGGCCCGATCTTGTCGAGCAGCTCCGCGCCACGGCTGGCCCACAGCTTGTGCGCCATCACGTTGTCGGAAGGCGTCGAGTTTTGCCCAGCCTGGAAGTGATCCACCAGCGGATCGCCCGCGTCGCCGGTGCCGATCCAACGCCGGTTCGGATTGTTCGCCGCTCGCTTGAAATCGCCGGTCACGGTGTCGAACGTCAGCAGCGGACCGATGGGTCCGAGCGCATCCGGATGATAGGGCGCACGGCCGTGGCCCTGCCGATCCACCAGATAAACCTTGTAGCCTTCCTGCAAATAGTAATGCGCCCACCCCGGCTTTCCGTTGCCGAGGCCCATGTAGTGCGTGCCTTGGCCGCCGCCGCCGTGTACCAGCACAACCGGATAAGGATGGCGAACCTGCGCGGGGAAAAGATACTGCACATACATCTGACCGGCCACGATGTTGCCGTAAGGCATCTTCTTTATTTCGGTCCCAACCCAGAAGTGGCCTTGCTCGGAGAGCTTCAACGCAACGGCATCGGGATTCTTCTTCGCCGCTGGCACCCTGACGGCGTGTGCGGAGACGTTCTTGTCCATCCACTCGAGAATCGGCTGCAAGACTTCGCGATTGTTTTTCTCCACCATCATCATGTGGCCGTTGCCGTGGACTCCGTGCTGCGCCAGGCGAAGTTCTTCCGCCGTGCACCCGGCTTGTTTCAGAAACGCGAGCGCTCCGGGCGCGCCGGGCGACGCGAAGGATGCTTCAGAGGTGACCAGCACAATCGGAATGCCCTGCAGGTTTTTCAGCTTGCGAGCGGGCTCTTCCTGGATCCGGTACCCCGCGACGCCTGGCTCCGGTGCAGGCATCTCCTTGGACTTCAACTCGGACGGATCTTTCGCCGGCGGATCGTAGGTCATCGGGATGGTGGTGATGCCCCAGCGGCTGGATTGCGGACCCTGGCCGAACGGCGCGCCCGCCCCTTCGACGACCACGATGCCTTTCACCAAATGTGGGCCGCACCTCCGCTACCAGATAGCCGAAGGGGCCGCCGGCCGAATGCGTCATTATGATCGCGGGCCCGATTTTGTCCAGCAATTCAGCGCCGCGCTCGCGCCACGCCGTATGGGTGAGCTCAATGCTCGCGACATACGATCCACCTTGCGATGCGACCAACTGCGCCAGGTCCGCCGCGCCGACTTCGCCCGTGCCGGGCCACTGATTGTGGAGCTTCGCAAGTCCGAGGCCGCTCGGATCGGGACGCTTGGCGCGCTGTGGCGTGAACATTGCCGAGATCTGATCGAGCGTGATGTTCTGTTGCGGGAACGGGCCATCGAGATCCGGATGGAAAGGCGAGCGGCCATGGCCGGGGCGATCGACAACGTACACCTGGTAGCCTTCCTGCACCAGCAGCGTGGCCCAGCCTGGGCGGCCGTCGGGCGTACACATCCAATCCGTGCCTTGGCCGCCGCCGCCGTGCACCAGCACGATGGGATAAGGATGCCGGACGCGCGTGGGAATCTGATACTCGACGTACATCTGCTTGCCGTTGATCACGGTGCCGCGCGGGATTTCGGCCCGCTCCACGCCAACCCAGAAGAAGCTCCATTCGGCCAGATCGAGCGGCGCTTCACCGGCCACGGCTGCGGTTCCAGTTTGGGCTGCAAGCGGAGTCCGGGCTCCCAAGGCGCCGAGAACCGACAGCGCGCCCGAAGCCCGAGTGGCAAAATCGCGGCGGGTAAGCTCATTGTCTGATGGCATGCTGCACGCTCCTTGTGATATTCCTCAATCGAGCATATAAGAAAATCGATGCCGTGGAAAACAGGGAAGGATTCGCCGCCGTCGTTCGTCCAACTGAGAGATTTCCGCATGGTGTTGGACGCGAACGATCGGGATGTCATTGATGGATGCCGGCGCGGCGACGCCGACGCTTTCCGTGCACTATTCGAAGCTTATAAGGACCGCGTGTATTCCATCGCGCTGCGATATTCGGGCAATCCGGCGGCTGCCATGGACATCGCGCAGGATACGTTCCTGAAGCTGCTGTCGCGCATCGGCGACTATCGGTCGGAAGCGAGTTTCGATTCCTGGCTGTACCGGCTGGTGGTGAATAGCTGCATCGACGATCAACGGCGCGGGCGGCGGATGGCGCCTTTTCTTGAAGGTTTGCTGGATGCCGTGTGCGCTCCGGCCGAGAGCGTGCTGCACAAACTAATGCGGGCGGAGACCGAGCAGCATATCCAGGACGTGGTGGCGAAACTGGCGCCGGAGCATCGCATTGTGATCGTGCTGCGTTACACCGAAGGTCTGTCGTACGACGAGATCGCGAGCATTGTCGGATGTTCGCCGGGTACGGTGGCGTCGCGATTGAATCGCGCGCACAAGATCCTGGAACGGAGGTTGAAACCATGGAGGTGAATCAAGGGGCCGAGGTGACTAATTTGTTAGAGCGCGGGTTGCGCCCGGTCGCTGCGCCGCCGGAGCTTTGGGATCGCGTGCAGTCTGCGCAAGTCAGCCGGCCGCCAGCGGCGAATCGCGGATTGGTGTGGGCGGTGGCGGCGACCGTCGTTCTCGCCACGCTGGCGTTGTCGAAATTGCCGGCAGGCCGTTCGCAACAAATGTCCCTTCACTGCGACAATCCCGCGCAATTGCGCGCCTGGGTAATGGCCAAAACAGGTTTCAATGTTCCTTTACGCGCGGCGCTGCCGGCGTCGATTCAATTGATCGGCGCAAAAGCCACCGAGGGGCGCGTCGAGATTGTGTACCGGGCGGGGAATCGCGATGCCACGTTGCTGGTATCCCGCGCCGAAGCCGGTTCCGCCGACATGCCGCACAGCCTCGCGAGCGGCAGCGTCTCCGCGTGGGTGATGGCTGGCCAACAGTTCACTCTTGCCTGCGCCGATCCTGCCGCCCTCCAGCTGGCGTGCAAGCTCTGCCACCTGGATTGAATCCAAAGCGGAGTGGGCTTCATCCAACCCGCATGGCGAAACTTTCAGGAAAAGTAGCAGTCGTAACCGGAGCCTCCAAGGGAATCGGGGCTGCGATTGCGGAGGAGCTGGCCAAGGACGGCGCTTCCGTGATCGTGAATTACTCATCCAGCGCGGCTGGCGCGGACGCGGTGGTCGCGAAAATCAAGGCTGGGGGCGGAAAAGCCAAAGCCGTGCGCGCCGATGTGAGCAAGCCCGCCGAGGCCAAACAGCTGATCGACGCCGCGGTCTCGGAGTTCGGGCGAATGGATATTTTGGTCAATAACGCCGCGGTCTATGACTTTCTTCCGCTTCACCAGATCACTGAAGCGCACTTCGATCGAATGTTTGACCTCAACGTCAGAGGATTGCTGTTCACCACGCAGGCCGCGGCCGACGCTTTTGGCGACCAGGGAGGTTCCATCATCAATATCGGCTCCATGGCCTCTTTGTCGCCGCCTCCAGGTGGGTCCGTCTATAGCGCCACCAAGGGCGCCGTCGATATTTTAACGCGCGGCTTGGCCAGGGAACTTGGCCCGAAGAAGATTCTGGTCAACGCCGTACTGCCGGGCCCAGTTGAAACGGAAGGCACTCAATCCATGGCCGAATGGAGTCAGTTTAAGGCAATGCTCTTGCCTATGACGCCACTCGGCCGCGTCGGGCAGCCGCGCGACATCGCAACCGTTGTTTCGTTCCTGGCATCCGAAGATGCCGGTTGGGTCACGGGCCAGATCCTGCAGGCGGCCGGCGGTTTGCGCTGATCGTGTCTGAACGAATCCCGCTTATCGCTGCGATTCGCTGCTCGGCGGCACGATGCCTCAGATGCGCATGTATGTCACTAGATTGCCGTAGTGTTCCATGGTGTGGGAAACGTTGAAATCGAGCATGCCGAGCCGGGTGAGCTTGGCGCCGCCAAAGGCCGGTATCAGTTCGGCCGCTTTCGCGTCGGTCATTCCGGCATAGATGTCGTCGCAATAGGCGAAGGCGGTTTTCGAGCCGCAACAATGGCGGCTTTGGTTTTTGCGGTCTCTCGATTCTCTTGTCGTCGTGATTGCCGGCGGCCGCGCCGCAGAACTCGTACTGCCCGTCGGCGACGTGAGCCAGCACTTGTCCATAGGCTTCGCACGGTATCGACGGGTTTGAACGCGTACTTATCCTCCGGCATTTTGTCCGCCGAGCGAAGGATGTCCTGCTTGGCGTTCATGTAGAAGACCTTGGAACTCGCAACCATTGGATTGGCGGGAGTGTGCCGGCTCCGGTTTGCGCCCAGGCTCCGGCTGCCGCAAAAAGAAAAATGATTGGCCAACGCACGTGGGTTGTCCTCCTGAATTTGTAACCGTCCAATGTTAGCAAGTTCGGCGGTTGTCTCAAGCCGTGGCGTAGCAGCTGCCGCGGTTCGTTTCCCACAAATATAGCGAGTTTCCGTCGGGGTCCTCGAAGTAGGCGAAGGAACCCGCGCCCGCATCGTTGATAATAGGTCCGACGAACCGCACGCCCTTGCCTTTCAGTTGATCCACTGTCTGCTGAATCGGCTTGTCGATCTCGAGTCCGATCGTCATCCCGCCCTTGGTTCCCGGCGCCGGACGATTAGGAGAAGCGGGATGCAGCCCGATGGTAAGCCCCGGGCCGCCATCCACCGTCGCCCAATGATCGCCATAACGATTAGCCAGCTTCAGGCCCAGGACTTCGGTGTAGAAGCGGACCGACGCGTCCATGTTGGAAATCATTACCGTAATGTTGCCGCCTGAAATCATGGTTGACCTACGTGTTGACCCCCGTCATCCTTTCGAGAGCAGCGTTCCGAAACCCGGGGCGCGCCCGCTCAAGCCGAGCAACCGAACGCCTGCCCACAGCGCATGCGGCGTGCTGGAAATCACCGGTACGTGACCGCGCTGTTCTAAGGGCGCGAGTAGCTCGAGCGTCCGCAGTCCGCCGCACGAAACCAGCATGGCGTTGGCTTTAGGCTGCGTGTCACGCACGCCGGCGCAGAACTTCAAGAGTCCATCCTGCGTAACGCGATTGACGTCGTCTACCTTCTCGATGCCCAGGCCTTTTACGCCGAGGACCTCGAAGCCCGACTCTTTGAGAAAGACCTCCAGACGCCGGTTAACCTCGTCATCGTAGGCGGTCGCGGCCACCACTTGCTTTGCTCCGACAGCCCGGAGTCCTTCGACCACGCCGGTGCTCATGGTCGTGACAGGCAAGCCAGTCGCCTTCTTGAGCGTTTCGGTCAGGCGCTCATTGAATGCCGCACCCTTGTAAAAGCTCAACGACGTGCCCATCAGCACCACAGCGTTCGCGCCTTGCGACGCCAGCTTCTCGCCGGCCGGTCCGATGCCATCGATCACGGCGTCGTAGCCTTCCGGCGTCAGGGTCTTCAAGTCAAGCGCGAACGTAATGAATTTGACTCCAGAAGGATACATCGCGAGCCCTTCTGGTGGAACCGGCCGCGGTACGGGAAAGATCAGGCCGAGCACGGGGTCGGCGGCTTTGACCAAGGCAGCGCCGAGCAGGCCGGCGGATGAAGCTTTGACAAATTCGCGTCGATTCATGCTTTCACCAACTTACCATTGCATCTTCAAACAGTGCGTTTAATTCCTCGGGTCCGGCCGGACGCGGGGAGAGCTTGGTCACGCGGTGCTGCGGCAAAGTCCCCTCTACCAATTTCGGAATGTCGCCTGACGTGTAGCCGATTTCGCGGAGTCCATTGGGGGTCTTCAAACGCTGCATGAACCAGGTGATTTGCTCGGCCAGAATTCGTCCCGCGTCTTCTTTCTTGCAGCGCGAGACGTCGACGCCCAGCGCCTGTGCCGCTTCCATGTGGCGCTCCGGATTCGCGGAAGCCGTAAAACGGAAAACCGCCGGCGCGTTTAATATCACGGAGAAGCCGTGCGGCACGAGCGCGTGATCGGTGACATAGCCGGGAGCGCGATAGCTTTTCACCATGCCCGACACCGGATAGGACATGCCGTGCGGCAGATGCACTCCGGCGTTTCCAAATCCGACCCCCGCGTAGGAAGCCGCCAGCAGCATGTTGGCGCGGGCTTCCTCGTCGGATGGATCGTCGACGGCGCGAACGATATACTGCGCCACCATTCGCAGAGCCTGCAGCGACCACACGTCGCTGATCGGATTCGAGCCTTGATAGGCCGGGCGAACCGCGGGCCGATCCGGGTACGGCCTGCCGGTGTACGGCATCGCGGTATACGATTCAATCGCGTGACTCAGAATATCCAGACCGCTGGAAGCGGCCACCTGGGGCGGCATGCTGCGCGTGTTGTCGGGGTCCAGCAGACCCAGGGTCGGTTTCAACCGGCGGCTCGCGATGCCGGTCTTGGCGTGCATGCGGCTCAGATCGAAAATGCTGACACCAGTGGTCTCGCTGCCGGTGCCCGCGGTGGTTGGAATGGCAAACAGAGGCTTCAGCGGTCCAGGGATGGGAAGTCCCTTGCCGATGGGCGGGTTTACGTAGTCCAGAAAATCGGCGGGCGGGTAGCAGGTGTAGAGGTTGACGGCTTTCGCGGTGTCGATGACGGATCCACCGCCGACCGCAACATAAGCGTCGTATGAAGCTTGCTTCGCGAACGCGATGGCGTCTAAGAACGATTCATCGGTTGGTTCCACGCGCACGCGATCATAGAGCGTAAAGCTGACCCCGGCGCTATCGAGCGATTCCAGCACGGTGGTTACCGGCGCCATCCGCGCCACTCCGGGATCGGTTATGACCAACGCATTGCGGACGCCCAGGTCCGCCAAATCCATTCCGACTTCCCGCGTGACGCCGGCCCCAAAACGGACGTTGGACGCGGCCATCTCAAAAGCGAATTCGTTTCTCATCCCCACGGAAAGAATAGCAGGTGACGAGCTATGCCCTGGTGAGTGTCTTGCCGTCCCGCTGGATGGCATTTGACATCTGCAAGAGATTATTGGTTGGTTCAACCGCGTCGAGCATAAGCGTCGCCAGGGCCGGGCACAATTCCAACAGTGAGACCAGTTCGTCGGCGGCGAAGGCATCCTTCTCTTTGCGATACAGCGCCACCACGCCGACCACTTGTCCCGAGCTCACCAACGGCAATGCCAGTGCGGACGAAAGAACGGGCGCTGTGCGTCCGTCGCGGGAATATCCGGGCTCAACCGCGGGATTGCCGTTCAAGATGGGCTTGCCGACATCGGCCACCCATCCGAGCAAGCCCTCGCCCAGTGGAACCGCCAGCCCGACAAGTCCTGCGCGATCGTCCCCGCCGGCGAATTTTGCGCGGACCATGTTTTCATCGCACCCGCAGAGCGCGATGGCGTCATATGCAACCACTCGCTGGACGCGGATGGATGCCACCGCCAAGGCCTCGTCCCAATGCAAAGAGCAGACGCCCGGGGCCGGCATATTCGTGAGCGATTCTTCTTTTTTCCGGTGAGCGGCGCGGGCATGCGCGACAGGGTTCGCGGGAGCAGCGGAGGCCACGATCGTTTCCGCTTCCAAGCCGGCCGCCGGAGCGCCACCGCGCGTAATTTTGATGTCCACCGAAAGCGACGGCTGGGGTGCACGCTGGGTGGATTTGGCGCGCGCTTCCAACTCGCGATAACGCGCCCCGAGCGCTCGAACCACGGCGGGGTCGAATGCTGTTCCGGCTTCCGAAGCGACGCGAGCCATGGCTTCATCCAGAGGCAGCGCGCGGCGATACTGGCGGTCCGACGCCAGCGCATCCAGGCAGTCCACCGCGGCCAAGATGCGCGCGCCTATCGGAATGTCGGCGCCCTTCAGCCCGTGCGGATACCCGCTGCCATCCCACTTCTCGTGGTGCGAACGAACAATAGGAACCACCGGATACGGGAATTCGACGCGCTCCAGAATCTCGGCGCCCACCACCGGATGGATTTTCATCTTCTCGAATTCGGATCGCGTCAACTTGCCAGGCTTGGAAATGATGGATTCGGGAACCGCCAGCTTGCCGATATCGTGCAGAACGGCAGCGGCCGTGAGAGCCTCCAACTCCTGTTCGGAGAGCCCTAGATCCTTGCCTATTTCGACCGCATAGAGCTGCACGCGTTGCAGATGATCGTGCGTGGTGTGATCCTTGGCGTCGATGGCCAGCGCCAGCGCCTCGATAGTTCGAAGGTGCAAGCCGTTCATCGCCTCCATATGCGTCCTTTCCTGCTCCATCTGATTCAGGTGGCTCCGGTTGGAGCGATGAACCAGGTAGACCAGGGGCAAGCAGATGATCGGGAACTCCCATTGAATGCTGTGCGGCAGCGTGCCGATCACCCAAGCCATCGACGCGCCGACGGTGTAGTAGGCCAGCGTCCAGCGATAGTTGCTCCACACCGATAAGATGCGCTTTCGCTCGGTGAGTCCGATGATGGCGGCGATCGGAAACGTGTTGGCGCAGAAATAAACGAACGCGAGAAGCCCCAAGCCTACCGGTTCCGGGAAGTGACGCTGCGAGTAATCGAATACCCGGGCTCCAATGACGACCGCGGAGAAAAGTACGCTGACATTGAACGCGGTCTGCAGCAGCTTTGGCCGCGCCGTGGTTCGCCAGGTACACTGCACGATCATGGACAGCGCTCCCACCAGCAGCGCCTCGGGAAGGCTCAAGTTGACGATCGCGATGAGCATGAACAACGCGCTGACCGAGATCACCCCGCGCACGCCCGGCAATCGGAGCTTCAGAACGGAACCGAGCGCCCCGGCAGCGGCGAAGGATATCAGGCGGGCCGGGTCGCTGCAGTGCCAGTTAGCAACGGCCCCGAGCAGAGTCGCAGCGCCCAAACAGATGCATCCGAACACGTAGACCTGGCTGAACAGGCGCGGCGGAAGTTGGGATTCTTGCTGCGACATCGGAATTCGAGTCGGTTAAGGCTCCCCTTGTGTGTCGGTACCCCACGAGGCGTTGGTTCCCCAAGAAGCGTTGGTACCCCAGGAAGCATTGGTACCCCAGGAAGCGTTGGTTCCCCAGGAGGCGTTCGAGGCCCAGGCTGCGTTGCTTTCCCAGATGGCCATTGCTCCGGTTGGACCAGGAACGAGCATCGCGGGCCCCCATACTTTGGGAGTGAGAAAATTCGACGAAGTCCACCAGGTTTCGGTCAGATTCGGCACCAGCAAAGCCGTACCGAGCAGAGCGTTGTAGAGGACTTGGGGAGAAGCAGCCGAGCCGGCCACTTGACTGTAGTTAGTCAGCGCGGAAGCGATGTCCACGTATCCTGCGCCCACCGTGAACATGTCGTAATAATCCGTGTAAGTCTGGCCGCTGGTTGGATCGGTGGCGGTGCTCATCACCGGGAAGGTCTTGGACGCGGTCAACATGAGGCGCGCTTTGACGGTGTCCGGAGTAAGATTCGGCTCTTTTTGAAGCATCAGCGCGACGGCGCCCGAGACCACCGGCGTCGCCATGCTGGTGCCGCTCAATGTGAAGTAGAGCGGCGTACCGGAAACTTTGGCGTTGGTATAGGCGGAAGCGGGAACAATGTTTCCGGGATAGCCGGAGACCAGCGTCGAGCCGGGAGCGAGCAGCGAGTCAACCAGATTGCCGGGAGCCACAACATCGGGCTTCGCAATCAGGTCGATATAAGTGGGACCACGAGAACTGTAGCTAGCGATGCGATCGTCGCTGGTGGCCATGGTCGCTTCGGTCTTCATGGCTCCCACCGTGATGGCGTGCGGAGCGGAGCCGGGCGACATGATGGTGGCGTATCCATTGCGCCCGTCATTGCCGGCGGCGACCACCACCACGATGCCTGCGTTCCAGGCCGCTTCCACCGCCTGGCACAGCGGATCGCGCGAGCAGCTCTCGTAAATCGGACGGCCCAGCGAAAGATTGATCACGCGCACGTTGTACTTGCTCTTGAGCTGGACAGCCTTCTCTAGCGCCGCGATCACCACGCTGTCGCTGCTGGCGCCGTTCTGATTCAGAACACGCAGGTCCAGAATATTCACGTTCGGCGCGATGCCTTTGAAGGTGCGGAAGGCGCCCTGTAGTTCGGAAGAGTGTCCGTTTCCCCCGACGATGCCGGCCACATGAGTGCCATGGCCGAAATCGTCAGCGAGCGTTCCCCCAATGAAACTCTGCCGGTACACCACGCGGCTGCTGGATGAATTGGCCGCGCTCAAGTCCGGATGATTGTAGATTCCGCTGTCGATCACCGCGACGCCGATGCCCGTTCCGTCCAAACCTGCGCTCCAGGCCACCGGCGCGCTGGTGGCGGCGGCGGTGTAATCGAGCGTTGCACCCAACGGCCGGTCCAGCGAGATATAGCTCACGTTCGACTGATTGGACACTGCCAATATATCGGCCGGATGCAGGCTCGCCGACACGGCTGGAATCAAGGAAAAGACCGTGTTTAGCACTCCACCCAGAAGATTAACGACACCACCTAGCAGCCCGCCCAGAAGGCCCCCGGACGATTGCTGCGGCGGGGTGTTGTACTGCACAATGACGTTGATGTTATTGGACGAATTCGAGAGCAATGCCTGCAGGTCCGGCGAAATCTTGGAATTGTCGGCGAACGCCCGGTTCACAAGGAGCAAAAAGAACGCTAAAAACGCGGTGCGCGCGGCGCGTCTCGAATATTTCAGTGGATGAGCCTGCATGACGGTGCTAACAAAGGCACGTCATAGGCCAGAACATAAGCGCCTTAGAATGAAGTGGTTCCATTCTTGGCCGGTTATGTTTCAGGCCAACTTGTCTCATTTGCGTAGGACAAGCTGGCTAGCACTTCAACTGGCCAAGGTCTACTTGGTGGTTTGTTTTTCGCTTGGCAGCGCCTTGGGCATGGGCACGCGAGGCATCATCTGATCGCGCATCGCGGTGTTGTAGACGAACGCCGCCATAATGGCCGCGCATTGCATCACGTCGCCCGGCTGTACGCGATCATACACGTCCATGTTGGAGTGGTGGGTGCGCGTGCGCGTAGTCCATCGGATCCTGGACGAAGTTGAAACCGGGCAGGCCGACAAAGGCGAATGAGGTGTGGTCCGTGCCGCCCGGGCGCCGGTTGGCTTCGGTGGTGAGGTTGGCAACCGTGGTGGCTCCCAGATCGTGGAACGGCTTCAGCCACTCCTCAAAGATCGGTTTGACCTCGTCGTTGCCCTGGGCGCCGATGCCGCGAAACCGGCCAGTTCCCGTGTCGTCGTTGTAGTAGGCGGACAGTTTGAAGAACTCCGGTTTCGGTTGCATGGTCTCGCGGTCCGCGAAGTGTTGCGCCACGTAAGCCTTCGATCCCAGCAATCCCTCCTCTTCGCCGCCCCAGAGTGCGATCCGCACCGTGCGGTCCATCTTCAAATTGAGCGTCTTCAAAATGCGCACTGCTTCGATGGCGACGGCCGAGCCGGTGGCGTTATCGGTTGCGCCGGTGCCGCCGTGCCAGGAATCGAGATGGCCGCCCAGCATGACGATCTCGTCTTTCTTGCGGCCGCCCTGGATTTCGCCGACGACATTGAACGAGTCGGTGGGCGAATCGAAGAACTGCGCTTGAATATCGAACTCCAGTTTCACCGGGATGTGGTGATCCAGCAGCCGCACAATGCGGTTGTAATGCTCCGGCGTCAGGACCACCATCGGCGGCGGCACCGGATCCTTGGGATCGCGCGATCCACCGGCCTGGCCGAAGACGACCCCGGCATCGCCAATATTCCCGGACTGCAAGACCACCAGTGCGCCTTCGTCCTTGAGATATTGATTCGACTTTGTTTCGAAACGCGGCGCGCTGCTGCTGCTCGGGCGTTTGTTGCGGCCCCAGCGGGCGGAAAAGATTCGGCAGCCGTCCGGGCTCCACGTTCTGCTCTAGCTCGGCGTCGGTGAGGCGGCGGCCCGGCGGATCGGTGGGCATCGCGAGCTCTCGCGACTTCATTGTCAAAACGATTTTGCCACGCAGCTTGCCCTTGAATTTTTCGAGATCCGCGTCGTTGTCGAGCGGAGCGTAGATGGCTTCCGCCTGTACCGGGCCGGAGGTGCCTGGAGACCATGCCAGCGGAAATCCGATGAGCGGTGCGTAGGCCGGCTCGAGCAGGTGGCCGGCGAAGCGCGTATAGGTCCAGCCGCGGCCGAAGGGCCCCCAGGCTTCTTCGTGCACGTCCGAGAGTCCGTACTCCTTCAGCCGTTTTACAACCCAGTCGCCAGCCGACTTGAAGCCGGGCGAGTTGGTGAGACGCGGTCCATTCGCGTCGGTGAGATAGAAAATGTGCTCCATGATTTTGGAGTTTTCAAACGCCTCGGCCTTGATGCGATGAATGGTGGAGAGATCGACGGGCTCTTGAGAGTAGGCACGGGCGGCGGTTAGTACGAGGATCAGGGTGAGGCCGCCCAAAAGCGCTCGGGATGGCGTTTGCAGGTTCATAGAATAGAGCTTAAACCATAGGCGGAGGTGGGTAGTGGGAGGTGGGTAGTGGGAGGTGGCATTGGTTACCGCGATGCTACTCGAAAGGGATATCCACTTCGGTCTAGCTACCCGGCGTAGCGGCATCAACGGCTGCGGCAATCCGATCAAGGTACAGCCGCACAACACGCCATGTTGAGTTGCCTAGTACAACAATTGCTATTTTTCGGTTCGTCAGATTTTGCTGATATCGCATTCTCTTGTCGGTTGTGAGCAACAGGTCGAACTCCGCAGCCTCTGCGACGCGGAGCAAGTCACCGTTAGAAAGCCTGTCCCACCCACGTTCTCTCGCCTCTGTGACTTCGTGCTCCAGAAGCGACAAAGCAATGCCGCTGGGAGTGCCGTGGTCAAAGAGAATTCGCATCCGTTGAAGGTGCTGCGCCAACAGGAAGCGGGGGCGGGTCGAGGCTTCGTGCAGCAAATTCGAGCACGGCCTGAATCTGCTCCCGCGTTACATGAAACTGTTCGATGATTTCCTCGATGCTCGAGCCCGCCTCAAGATTTTCAAAAACCGTAGCGACGGGCATCCGCGTGTCTCGAAATACCCACGCGCCGCTGCGCTTACCGGGCACGCTCTCTACCGCCGGGCACTGTGACCAATCCAGATTCGCCATACCAAGTCTCCTCTCTCAGGATAACGTCAAGCGGATGGGCCGACTCCCTCGCGGCAAGCCGAACTATGGTCGCGGTTCGACAACTTCGAAATCCGCCGTCCGCTTCACCTGTTGGCCTAAAGCGTCGGACGCCGTCACTTCGAGTTGGTACGATCCCGGGGCCAGCGAACTAATCGGAAGGCTTCCGCCCTGCTGCGGAACGCTGAGCTTTCCTCGTCCCGACTCCCACTTCGGCGCCCCCGTCCCGCGATCGAGGATTCGCACCTGAGCGGTCACCGAGGCGGGATTCGAATCGTAAACCTCAAAGTAAAAAAACGCTTGCCCCGATTTCAGGAATTGACTGGAACCGGCGGGTATTACCTGCATGCCCTGCGCCACCAGCGGAGTTTGATCGCCGATGGAAACGCCCAGACCAAGACCCAGATCGGCCGCTGGATGGGCCTCCTTGCCGAGGGCCACGCTGCTCAGTGCCAGGTCCGCGGGCTTCCGCGGTTGCACATCCAGCGGCGCTTCCAGCTTGCCGAAATTCTGACCGCCCGAGCTGAACGCCATCGTAAAATGGTATTGGCCTGGAGCGATTTTGAAGTCTTTCTCGTAATGCAGAGATTTTCCCTTCAGCTTGTCGATCTCCGCCTGAGTCTGGAAATCGAACTTCACGGCATCGCTGAAACGCGCTCCCACACTGCCATCCGGCGCCGACGCAATGCCCAGCAGATCGATCTCGGCGTGCAGTTTGCCCTTTTGATTTTGGAACTTCAGCGCGTCGGCCGCGATCTCCATGGCCAGATTGACGCGGGCCACGTTGGGCGAGAGATAAAAGTACGGAAGCTGGATGGAGGCAGCGATGCCGCCGGCCTCGGCGCTAGCCGCGCGATTCTCCAGCTCCTTTCCGGCCGAGGTTCCGGCCAGCAGATCGACGGGCTTCGCGGTGCAGTAGCTGGTGCGCGAGCGGACCGTGGTCTGTTTGCGATCCACCTTAACGCGGATCGCATGGCAGCTCCCCTCCTTCGATTCGGGAGCCACATACGTGAGGACGTAATACTGGCTTTGTTCTTGTGCGATGTTTTGCAGTCCTCCCAGCAGGTCGGTGGTGTTGCGAATCACGAACCCTCCGGTTCCGTTGGCGAGGCCAAACAAAAGCTCCTGACTGCTGGATCCGGAATCGGAAAGGGGCGCGCCTAGATCGTCCGAATCGCCCCGGGGGCCGCCGCCTAGCCCTCTTGACCCCATTCGTCCGTAGCCGCCCGTCGGTTCGGGCGGTGTCGCGTCGCCGGGATTGGTCTGGGTCAAAACCGGCCGGACATCCACCGGGTAGAAGGCCACGCCGGATTTATTCGCAGCCTCGATCACTTCGCGTACCTCCGATTTCTGATCGCCGGAGGACGGAAGCGTCCCGGTGAACACAATCACGATCTTCCGGCCCGGAAGAACGCCGAGGCCCTTCCCCAGCTCACCGAGGGACTGCGAGCATGTTGCGAATTCCCAATGCGGTTGCAAGCGCGCTGCCGTGGGAACGTGGTCCGAGCCGGTCTTCCAGAGTCGGGGCTTCGTGCGATCGATCGGAATCGGCGGCGCTGGGCGCCAGGCCATGGAAGCTGGCTTGGTTCAAGGCGTCCTTCAGACGGCCCGCATTGTCGGTGAAGTTTTGAGCAATGCGCATGGAACCGTTGAATGTCACGATGGCGATCCTGTGGCTTGGCCCCGCTTCCGCATCGATAAAACCAGCTGCGGCCTGCCGGACCAGAACCTGATCCCGCGCCTCCATGCTGGTCTCATCGAAGAAAAGGACCAGCGAGCGCGTCTGAGCGGCCGTGGATGCCGATTCCAATTCGAAGCCCTGGATGGCTTGGTCCTTGCCGTCTTGCGTGATATGAAAATCCTTGGCGGTGAGATCGGGGACATACGCGCCATTCTTGGCGGTGACGATCGCGTCCACCAGCACTTCGCGCGTCTCGGTATGAATCACCGTATTCTGCTGAGCGCTCAAAGCGCCTGCAACGCAGAGCAAAACGGCTCGGAGCTTCATGGAATTTCGACGCTCCCGTTGCGCGCCGTGATGGTCTTGCCTCCGGAGTCCCGCACCACCACGCGCACCAGGTAGCGGCCGGGAGCCACATTGAAATTCTCTTTCACATTGATACCGGCGTTCTGAAAGGTCTCCAAGGTCTGGTCGCGAAGATGCAGCTCCACCACTTTCTCGACTCCGGCGACATAGTTCCCGTTGGGGTCGAACAGGCCCGCCACCACTGTCAAGGTATCATCGTTGCGGTCCTGTGCCTTACTGAATCGTAAAGTCTTCACGTCCAGCTGCGCCGTCACGGTCAGTTCGTACTTTTCGTCGCCGGACTTGAAGAACTCCGTCTGCACGTCCAACGGAAAACCCAGGACCTCCTCGCGCGAGAAGACAGTTTCCTGAAGTTCCTCTTTGGCCGCTTCGGCCGAATCGACGGCATGCCTGGGCGCCCAGTAACCGCGGCGAGCCTGGATAGTCAGATTCGCCGAATTCTTCACGGTCACTTTCAGGCCGTGATAAGCGCCGTCGTACTTCAGCTCTTGCGGGGAAAATCCCAGAACGTAAACGTACTCAGGCCGCGCCGCAATGATGTTGAGCCCTTCCTTAAGGTCGTTGTCGTTGTGGAAGAACGTGCCTCCGGTGCCATAAGCCAGCTCCGCGAGGACATCATCGGCCTGGGTGGCGGCCGCCTGGTCGGCCAGCCCCAGGTAGGTTGCTCCGGCGCCCGTAGCGAAAGGCCGGTCGCTCGCGTGGCCCCCTGGAATGATGGTGAACAAGCCACGCATGTCGATGGTATTGACGACGACGTTGGCGCGGACCGCGCGCTCCAGAACATCGGACTTCGTCGGTCCGATGATTTATGGTCAGCAGGAATCCCGGTGAAACCAGAACCAGGCTCCGGTTGCCGGGCATGACGGACAACTTGCGGATGACGTCCTTCAGCGCTCCCAGGCCGAGGGAGGTCTCGTGGTCGCCGAAAGCCAGGGCGTCCCGAGCCGCCGATCTCAGCTTGGTTATTGCTTCTTCCACGCAAATGGGGAGCCCGGTAAATTGATCCTTGCCGGGGGGGCACGCGCCACAGACCTGCGCTTCTCCAAAGGCTGCGGTCAGCGACGCATCCGTGCCACTGGAAATAATCGCCGCGAGCTGTGGGTCCGTGAACAAATGACCATTCAGGTACAGTTCCTGGTTGATCCACAGATCGGCCATGTAGTGGCTAATGCGCGGACAACCCATTTGTCGATCGATGCCGCTGGTATAGGGCTGAAGTTTGTTGACGGCGTTGTGCAGTTTCTCGCGGTCGGCCGTGAAGTCGGACAGCACCAGGCCGGTGGTGGTTACGATCGCCGCGCGGCTGGCTGGATCGAGCGCGGTGTCCAGATGGCGATGCATGGCCTGGCGCGTATTCAGCAGATCGCCGGAATCCAGGTGAACGTCGTCGACCAGGTAGGCGACATAACGCTCCGGCAGGACGGACGGCGAGGATGGCGGCGCCGGCGCCTTTTCGCGCGGAACATTCGGAGCCCCCGGTTCGATCCCGACCAGTGAACTGCTCTTCTCGACGGAAAATTTCGTGATGACTTGAGGCTTGCCCTTATCGAAAACCTGAAAATCTTCTTTCTGTAGATTGCCAACCGTCCGCCCTTGACGATCGCGAACCACCACCGGGACCGAGATCAGATTGACGCGGCTGCTGAAGGTAATAGGCGCTTCATGAGAGCTTACCTCCGGGACGGACGCGGCTGAACCGAGTTGAGACGGTGCTTGGCCGGCGGATTGGCCGCAACAAAATGCCGCAATGATAAAGGCGTGGCGGGATCGCGCACGAAGACTCAACATACATGCCACATTGACATGATATGCTGCCTCGGGGGCATTTTATTGGAGGTGCCAATGATCAGATTTGGTGGGATCGCGTGTGGCGCGCTCTTGGCCGCGGCACTTTTTCTGACTCCGCTGGCCGAGGCTCACCACAGCAACTCGGCGTTCTACGTCGACAAGGTCATCACCATCAAAGGCGTGGTGAAAGAGTTCCGATGGGCCAACCCGCACGTCTGGATCATCATGACGGTGGATGACGGGAAGGGAAACAAAGTGGACTGGAAGGTGGAGGGACGGCCGCCTGGAATCCTGGGCCGCGCCGGCTGGACGCCGAAAATCCTGCAGCCCGGCGAAACGATCACGGTGGATCTCAGTCCGGCGAAGGACGCCACAGCGTCGGGTCTGATTGCGCGCGTGACCAAGGCAGACGGCACGATTCTGTCGAACGCGCCGCCGCCGACGGAGTAACGATATGAAGATCCAAAATATATCGCTCTTTCTGATCGCGGGAGTGGTGATGCTCCACGCGCAGCCTGCGCCGCCCGATTTCTCGGGCGTGTATTATCCAATAAATCCGTTCGGCCAGTTCCGTGGCGGTCCGGCTGCTGCCCGCGCTGGCGGAGCGACTGAGCGGAAGGGACCTCCACCCAAGCCAACTGCATCGGCGCCGCTCTCGGATGGCTCGCGTGGCCGTTCCCCCGATGCGCCGTCACTCACGCCCGAGTACATGGCGAAGTGGCAAATGATCAGCAAAACGCGCATCGCGGGGTCGTCCGAATACGATCTGACGGCTAAATGCCTTCCTCCCGGAATGCCGGCCATGATGAGCATGGCTTACGGAATGGAGGTGATGCAGAACAAGGACAAGATCACCTTCTTCAGCGAGCTGAACGATGCCTTGCGCCGAGTATATCTGGACGGGCGCAAACCCTCGCAGAAAGTTTTGGACGATCCCACTTACGCTGGTTATTCGATGGGCCACTGGGAAGGCGACACGCTGGTAGTGGATACGGTGGCGCTGCGCGACGTCACTTTCATCGAAGGGTTCACGCCGCATAGCGATCAAATGACCGTCCATGAACGTATTCGGCTCAAGGAGCCTGGGCTCCTGGAAGATACCATCACCGTTACCGATCCCAAGGCGCTGACCAAGCCTTGGGAGACGGTGAAGACTTATCGCAGGGCCACGCGAGAATCCGGGACCGATGAGCTGCGTGAGTTCGCTTGCCCCGAAGGGTTGGCCGAAGCCAAGTGAGCTAACGTTGCGACAGCAACTCCGCGAGTTTGGATGCGACCACATCCACGTTGGGCGAATCGAACATCGTAAAGTGATCCCCGGGGACGTCGATCACCTTTAGCTTGCGGACCACTGAAGCCCAACCGAGAGAAGGGTCGTGATTCAATCCGTGCATTCGGGCATCAGGTCTGAAGAGGACGACTTCACCGGCGTACGGCCTGGGAACATAGTCGTAGCTGGCGCTAATAACGGCTGCTCTATCCGCGAGCGATGATGGTTGGGAAGTGTTGGGGGCTACGGCTCGCGACTGCAGCCTGTACTTCGCGAATCTGGCTAGCCGCTTCACAAACCGGCGAGCCTCCGTCAGTCCTTCTCGAATGTACGGCGCGACTTCGGAAACAGGCTTCTGGCGCAAATGCGAGAAGTGCCAGCGGATCCTCTCATACCAGTGCCCCAAGCTTCGCGTCCTGGAGAAGTTAATGGACTCAAACAGAATCACCAGGTCCACCGGCGCTCCCGCGTCATGTAGCTGTTGCGCGATCTCGTAGGCTAGGTTCCCGTACGAACACCAACCAGCCAGGCGATAAGGAGGGTTGGGCTGATACTCGCGAATCTTGCGCGCGATTTCGGAGGCCATCGGCTTCAGCCCCGGCGATTCGGTTGCTGGGATTTCCACGCCGATCACGGTGTGCTGCGAACCGAGCTTCTCCGAAACCAGACGCGTAATCAATTGCGGATGAATGAGGTAGAGAGCGGGCCCAGAGCCAAACCGAATCGGCACGATGCCCGAAGGATAGCGGTCCTCGCGGCCTAAGTACTCAGCCAACTGGCGAATCGTGGACTCTTTGAGGAAAACAGCGGGCGGCACTCTCCTGTTGACGCGCTCCTCGATTTGGCTCACAACGGCTGCGGCCTGAAGCGAGTTCCCGCCGAGATCGAAGAAGCTATCGCAGACTCCGAAGCCCGAAGTGCCGAGGACTGACTCCCAAATCTCCAGAAGCCAGGCTTCCACGTCGCTGGAGGGCGCGACCGCCGGCGCATCTCGAAAGCCCCGCCCACTGGGCTTTGGCAGAGCACTTCGATCCACCTTGCCGCTCGCGAGCAGAGGAATGCGGGCAATGGGAGTGAAGCTGGCCGGAATCATGAAATCCGGCAGGCGCTCAGACAGGAAGCGGCGCAGCTCCAAGCTGGACACCGAACTCTCGTCCTTGCAAACGATGTAGGCGATCAGACTTGTATTCTGAGAATCGCGCGGAACGGCGACGGCTTGCGCCACAGCCGGATGCGAGCACAGCGCGGCCTCGATCTCGGCCAGCTCAACGCGAAACCCGCGGATCTTGATTTGATCATCCGCTCGTCCCAAGTATTCAATGTCGCCGCTCGGCAAGTAGCGGCCCAGATCGCCCGAGCGATAGAGCCTGGCTCCCGGCGCGGCGTTGAACGGATCGGAGAGAAAACGCTCGGCCGTTAAGTCTGGCCTGTTCAAGTATCCGCGAGCCAGGTGCGGGGCGCCCATGTAGATCTCGCCCGCCACTCCTACCGGCACCGGATTCATCGCCGGGTCCAGAATATACATACGGGTATTGGCCACGGGACGGCCAATCAGCGTTTCGCGGCGGCGAATAGCTGCCGCAGTCACATTCCATACCGTGGCAAGCGTGCCGATTTCAGAACTCGAATAGCAATTATGCAGTTTGGCCAGAGGCATCGCGTCCGTCAAGAGGGCGATGATATCGGGCGTCAACACGGCCCCAGCCAGGCCTACTTCGCGGATGGTTCTGAGCTTCGACACGTGCTTGGGCCCCAGATTGAGAATCTGTTTCAGGACCGGCGGCAGCAACACGATGCGAGAGATCCGCTCACGCTCGATGACATTCAACAATCCGTGAATATCCTTCAACTCCTCAGCGGAAACGATCACCAGCGGTAGACCGCACATGAGCGGGAGAAACAGGTTGGCTATGGAAAAGCCGTAGCTAAGTAACGCGTTGAGGCAGCAGATCTCATCCGTCGCATATGCGACGGCCACCAGGCCGTTAATTATGCTGCGATGGATTCCCACCACTGCTTTGGGTTTTCCCATGGAGCCGGATGTGTAGAGCACGTAAGCCGCGCTGTCGGGCGTCGTTCCAGAAACCGGATTCGTGATGCTGCCGGCGGGAATCTGATCCACCGAAACAATCTCGACCCCGCTCGGGACGCGGTCCCGGCATCGAGCGCTGCTGACCACCAGGGAGAGTTTGGCGTCCCGCAGCATTTCGTCTAAACGCTGCGACGGATAGTTGGGATCCAATGGAACATAGGCGCCCCCGGCCTTGAGAATCCCCATGATTCCCACCACCGCCATCCAGGATTGCTCCATGCAAAAGCCGACCAATACCTCCGGGCCCACTCCACGCTCCAGCAAGTGGTGAGCCAGCTGATTGGCTCGCTGGTTTAGTTCGCTATAGGTGATGCGCCGGTCACCGTCAATGAGTGCCACTGCGTCTGGCTTTGTTGCGGCTTGTTTTTCGAACAGCTCGTGGACGCAGCCCCGGGGGCAGGGCTGATCGGTGGCGTTCCACTCGAACAAAATCTTGCGCCGCTCCGGCTCACTCAGGATCGTCAGCTTGGAAACCTGTGTCGCGGGATTTTCGCAGGCGCTGAACAGAAGATTCTCGATATGTTGGGTCAACCGCAGTATCGTATCGTGCTCGAAAACATCGGTCCGGTACTCGAAATGTCCGGCGAACCCGGTCCCTTCGCCCGCGAGAATGATCGTTAGTCCCGGGGTGTTATCGTTCAGCTTCGCGGCGAATGGCGAACGGGTGAGTTCATTCTGCAGCTCGGCGGCGATGACGAAGCGCGTCTCGCCAGGTTCCAGTTTCCGAACCTGCTCAACCAGTTCTTCAAACGTCTGGCCGCTGGATACTTCCACCTGAAGTTCGGCAATCCCTATGCTGTTTTCGCCCGAATAGCGGTGCAGGAGCGCGGCCAATCCCGCCAGGACAACTTCTGGTCGAGCGCCGTCCGGCAATTTGAAATTGCGTCGGCCTAGCATCGCCGTCTGGGCCCGAGAGGCAGTTGGTTCGCTCTGAAGCACTGCGGCGCTGGACGATTTCACTTGACCGTACCTCGCAAAATCCACACGCCCACCAGGGGCAGCACGGCCATGGTGGTGCAGACCGCCGAGAATCCAAAATGATCCACAGAAGAGCCAATCAACGGGGAGACAAAAGTCTGCATCAGCGAATATGCGCAGCCCAGCAGGGAGATGCTAAACGCCGCCCGCCCGATCCCGAACAAGTCCAGCGGAATCACGTTGAGACTGCCGATGACGCTCTGGCACGCGAATAGGCTCAAGGCCACGGCGCCTATCGCCAGCGACGCTGAGTGCAAGTAGGGGATGACGGCCGTAATGACGAACAGCGGCGCGCAAAGGATGCAGATTCGGACTCTGGCCTGCAATGCATCCATGCCGCGCCGAATCCAATGAAATGCCAGCCAGCCGCTAAACAGCCCTCCCAAAGTTCCGAAGATCGGAGGAATCCATGCGAAGTTCCGGTTGGCCACCGTTTGCGTCAAGTGGTGGACCTGCACTAGATAAACTGTCGTCCAGTTCAGCCATAGAATAAAGACCGTCATGACGAGTGCGTAAGCCACCGCGACGCCCAGCAGTCGTCGATCGCGCAACATTTTTCGAAGTGGAATTAAAGGGCTGGCGACCGTTGCTGCCCTGCTCGTCGGAATACGCCTCGCCGTGAACGACCACAGCGCAAGCCAGAGCAGCCCGAGCGATCCGGAAACTACGAATACCGAGCGCCAACCGTAGCTCGGCGCAAGCCAAGCGACCAGCAGAGGAGCCGCGACGCTCCCGAGGGTCACCGCCACCGAGCCGGCCGCGTTCGCCAATCCCCACTCCGACGGCCGCATGTAGCTGGCGTTGGCTTTGGAGAGCATTGGCAGAGCACACGCTTCACCGAGCCCGAGCGAGGCGCGGGAGATCAGAAGTCCCCCATAGCCCGTAACCGCGCCAGTTGATATGCTGGCCGCCGACCACATCACGATGGCGGTGATTACTGCCGCGTTTAATCCGATTCGGTCCACAAAGAGGCCCGCAAAGGGAGTCGCCACCGCGTACGCCAGCGAGAACGCCGACACCAGCGTCCCGTACTGCGTGTTGGAAAGATGGAAAGTTTGTTTGAGAGTAGGTGCTACCGCCGCCAGTACTTGGCGATCGAGAAAGTTGACCGTGTTGGATAGAACAAATACGCTGATCGCCAGCCAGCGGAGACTTGAGAGAACTGGGTGGACATTCTTGTCCTGGTGCGTCTCCAACAGCGCCGCGCTTGGGGACTCCTGCATCGATATCGCAAGATATCCCTTAACAGTACTGTTGTCAAGGTGACAGGAGGGTCACCCAGTACTATGAACGGCACCAAAAAACCAAGGCCCCGCGGATGGTTTCCGCGAGGCCCGGTTCGACAACTACGGGAGATGCTTTACCAGCGGCGGCCGTAACCCCAGCGTCCTCCGACCCCAAAGTATACCGAGGGTCCGTAAAAATACGGGTACGGATAACCATACGCGTACGGGTATGGCGCATAGTACCCGTAGGGCGCCGCGGGCCGATAAGGACCGTAACCCGATCCATAGCCAGGACGCGGAGGCGCAACGCGCGCGCTGTAATCATATTGCGAGGCGTACTGGAAGGCCTGCTGCGAATTATCGATAACGATCGGCGTCTGCATGCTAAACGTCAACGGAGTTTCGGGATAGACCACCGTCGGGTAGCCGCGCGTGAACAGAACGCCGATGGTGGACGCCACCAGGCCCGCTGCCGCGCCGACGCCTGCTCCCACGCCACCATTCACTGCGGCGCCGATGGCCGCGCCAGTTGCAGTCGTGGCGCCGATGGCGAAGGCATCACGTCCGTGAGACGTGTCGCCTTTCCGGTTGATCAACTGGGATTTCACTTGAATCTGGCGGCCGTCGGCAAGCTGGATCCCCGTGAGTTCCAATTTCAGGTGCGAAACACCCGACACCCGCCCGGCCTTCTGCGCTTCAGCAACGATGCCGGTGACGGTCTGGCCACGGCGCGCGATCAGCAATCCGTTCGCGATGATCGGTTCCAGCAACGTCCCCGTGAACCTGTCGCCGGTCTGATTGTGATTGCTGGATAGCGGCTCGTTCACGCGAACTGTCACCCAGGTATTCGCCGGCAGCGTGATAGTGGTTGGGACGTAGTGAGGCTGAGGAGCCGGACCCTGGGGTGCGGAAGGTGAGGCATACGGCGATGGCGCCGGACCGGGCTGATCAGGTGGTGGCGGAGCCGGAAGCGGCGCAGGGCTGCTCGACGGATCGGCTGACGTATCTGGGGTGCCTTGATCCGGAGGGGCCTGATCCGCCGGCTGGAACTTTCGCCATCCGCCTGAAGTTGCTGGCGCAGAACCCGAAGTTGCCGGCCCGGAATTCGACGGCGGCGCGGATTGATTGGCATCCTGAGCCAAGCCCGGCAGCGTTGCGACCACGGTTAGGGCTAGAACAGAAGCGGCAATCGATTTAAATTGAGTCTTCATGATGATCGTGCCTCTCAAAGTTCATCTTAGATGCATCTCAGTTGCCATGGCTAAGTGTTTGCAAAGAATAACTTGTGGTGAGGGACTTTGGCTGAGGAAAACCAGCGCTGGTGCATTTCAGCCACTTGGGCTGATTAACGGCTGGCATAATACCCCTCGCGCGTCTCCACCAGCAGGCCGGGCTGTTTAGCAGCCAGGTGAATCTGGCGATACCCAGGCCCTGTCCCGCTATCCGGCGTGTAGCCCACGCTGTATTGATTCCTTAGCTCTTCCTCAAGTTGCGTGTAGATTGCCGAGATCGGGTGTTTGTCGGACACTTCAAAGAAGCTCCCGCCGGTCTCGTGCGAAAGCCGTTGCAAGACTTTCTTGCCATCCACGGGGGAATAATATCCGCCTCGATGATTCCGTCCATTCCCCCCAGGCATCTCCCGATCGGAAAACAGGATGGAATAGACCAGTGCATCGGCGCGCTGGGCGGATTCAATGGCCCGCGTTAAGCCGACCCTGCTGCCGTTGTCTACGCCGTCCGTTAGCAAGATCAGCGCCTTGCGGCCGGACAGCTTCCGCATCATTTCATCGGATGCGAGCAGCACCGAGTCGTACATCTCGGTTCCCGCTCCTCCGAAGTGTCCAACATCGGGGCCGCCGCGTCTTCGTCCGCGGCCCCAATCACGAACCGGGGTCTCAAGTTGAGACAGGGCGTCGTCGAGTTTCTGGCGTGACGACGTGAGGTCCTGCAGCAGCTCTACTTCGCGATCGAAGTGAATCACAAAGGCGCGATCCTTGTCCGGCCGGAGCACCTGGCTGAGGAAGCGATAACTGGCCGAGCGCTCTTCGCCCAGGACGCGGCGCTGGCTGAGGCTGGTATCGATCAGCAGGCCGACGGTGAGGGGCAGGTCGGATTCCTGCGAGAAATAGCGGATGGTCTGCGGGCGCCCGTCTTCTTCCAGCGTGAAATCGTCCTTGGTCAGGTTGCGAACCACGTGGCCTTGAGAGTCGTGAACCGTGGCGAAGAGATTGACCACACGGACGTCGGTGGAGAAGGTGGTGGGGGCATCCTGCGCATAAAGCGGAGCGAATAAGATACACGGCAGCAGCGACTTAGATATTGACATCTCAAGTATTCTCGTAGAGGCTCGGCTGGCCCTCGGGGCGCGTTTTCCAGCGCCGGTGAATCCAGAGCCACTGGCCGGGATGCTCACGGATCACTCGCTCGAGCAAGGCGTGCAAGCGGCGGGTATCCTCGCTGGCGTCCCCGGATATCTCAAGTGGAGGATGAAATTTGAGCACGTACATGCTTTCGCTTTCAGACCAAACAGCGTAGCCCAAGATCACGGCCGCGCCGGTTCGAGCCGCGATCTTCACAAAGCCAGTGTTGGCGCATGCCGGAGTGCCAAAAAAGTCGACAAACACGCCTTCCTGCAATGAAGTGTTCTGATCGATTAGAACCCCGACGGCTTCGTTTTGATGCAGAGCGCGCAAGACGGCCCGAGCGCTGTCCCATTTCACGATGAGGCGATTGCCGGAGAGCTGGCGGCGGTCCTCGACCAGACGGTCGATACCGGGATTGTCGAGCGGGCGGATCATGATGTTCATCGGCTCGGTCATGAGCGCCTGCGCGAAGGCGCTCAGTTCCCAGTTGCCAAAATGAGCGGTGGCGAAGAGGATGCCGCGCCCGGCCTTCTTGGCTTCGAGATAGTGCTCGAGGCCGTCGTAACGGATCAGGTTCTGAATGTTCTCGCGATTGATTTTGGGGAAGCGTGCGAAGACCCAGATGAGGCGCGCGATGGAGTGGAAGACCTCGTCGGCGATGGCCCGGCGCTCGCGAGTAGACTTCTCGGGGTACGCGAGTTCCAGGTTGCGGATAGCGGTGCGGCGCAATCGAGGGATGGCGCGATCGAGAAGCGCTACATAGAAGCGGGCCAGCCCAAGCGGTCCGTGGGCCAAGGTCCACAAGAGCAGAGCCGCTATTCGATCCACCCGCCTCCCAGAACGAGATCGCCATCGTAGAGCACTGCGGCCTGGCCAGGAGTGACGGCGCGCTGCGGTTCGTCGAAATGAACCTCGATGCGTGAGGCGTCGGTTCCAATTGGATTGATCGTTGCCTCGGCCGCGGCGTGCTTGTTGCGGATCTTGACTTGCGCCCGCCGCGGCGAAATCGGCGGCGCGATCGAAATCCAGTTCATGTCCCTCGCCGTGAGTGTGGCGCGCAAGAGATCTTCGTTGCGGCCGACGATCACGCGCTGCGAAGCTGGCTCGGTGGCGATCACGTAGAGCGGCTCGCCTGCTGCCACGCGAAGCCCGCGCCGCTGGCCGACGGTGAAATGATGCACGCCCGCATGTTCACCGAGCACCCGGCCCTCGGTGTCGCGAATCTCGCCCTGCGTCTTTTCCGGAGCGACGCCGCGCTCGCGAAAGTAAGCGTCGATGAATGCCGCGTAGTCGCCGTTGGGAACGAAGCAGATCTCCTGGCTGTCGGGCTTGGCGGCGACGGGCAGTCCCAGTTCGCGAGCCAGTTCGCGCACCTGCGGCTTGGTGTATCCGCCCAACGGAAAATCAGTGCGCGCCAATTGCTCCTGCTTCAGGCCGAACAGAAAATAGGTTTGATCCTTGGAGTGGTCCGCGCCGCGGCTCATCTGATAGCGGCCGCTCGCGTCGTCAAAGCCGATGCGCGCGTAGTGGCCGGTGGCGATGCGCGAGGCTCCCACGCCCGACGCCAGATCCAGGAACTGATCGAACTTGATGAAGTTGTTGCAGAGCGTGCAGGGAATGGGCGTGCGGCCGGCCAGATAATCGTCGATAAACGGCTTCACCACCTGCTCCTCGAAGCCCGACTCGAAATTGACGACGTAATAGGGAATCCCCAAGTGTTGCGCCACGTGGCGTGCGTCATAGACGTCGTCAAGCGAGCAGCAGCGGCCCGTTGCGCCGCCTTCTGGAACAAGCTCCGGCAATCGGCGCTGATTCCAGAGCTGCATCGTTAATCCAACGATGGGCTGGCCGCTGCGCTGCAATAATCCCGCGACGACGGAGCTGTCCACTCCGCCTGACATTGCCACTGCGACAGGGGCCACGGCGATGGGGTTGTATCAGACACTGGTGTAGGTCGGCGAGAGCTTGCGCAACTGCGCTGCGGATTCGGCCACGGCCTCGACCAGCGCGTCCACTTGCTCTTGATCGTTGGAAGCCCCCAGCGAAAATCGCAAGCTGGCGCGCGCGCGTTCCGGAGCGAGACCCATGGCGAGCAGCACGTGCGATGGCTCAACCGCGCCGCTAGAACAGGCCGAGCCGCTCGAAACCGCGAAGCCTTTCAAGTCCAGCGAGATCACCAGCGCCTCGCCTTCCAGGCCGTCGAAATAAATGTTGCTGGTGTTGGGCGTGCGATCTCCAGCGCCATTCACGCCTGAGTCCGGAACGCGCGCGAGAATTCCTGTTTCCAGCCGATCGCGCAGCGTTTCCAAACGGACTGACTCGATCCCCAGCGTGCCCCGAGCGATGGCCGCCGCTTTCCCCATCGCCACAGCGCCCGGAACGTTTTCGGTGCCCGGCCGCCGCTGGCGCTTCGTGCCTGCCGCCAAATTGGATGGGCCGCAGCTTGGTCCCCTTCTTCACGTACAGCGCGCCGATGCCCTTGGTGACCATAAAACTTGTGGCCGCTGATGGAATAAAGATCGACGCCCGAGCGCTTCGACATCGACCGGAATTTTGCCCGCCGCCTGCACGCCGTCGGAATGCATCAGGGCACCAGCTTCGTGCGCGATCTCCGCAATCTCAGCGATCGGCTGCACGGCGCCCGTTTCGTTGTTCGCGTGCATCACCGAGACGAGAACCGTCTCGGGTCGCAGTGCCCGTCGAATGTCGGCGGGGTCAACCGATGCCGTCGGGGCCCGGCCGGATATAGGTGACAGCGACGCCCGATACGCTCCAGTTCCCGGCAGGGATTCAGCACTGCCGGATGCTCGATGGCAGTGGTGATCACGTGCTTGTCGGCCTGGCTGCCGGCTTCGCTGATGGCCTGCGACTGCCCCCAGAATCGCGAGGTTGTCGGCCTCGGTCCCGCCGCTGGTAAACACCAGTTCCTTGGGCTCGCAGCCGAGCAAAGCGGCCACTTCCCGGCGCGCGGCTTCCAGGCGTTGCTTCGCCAATTGGCCGTCCTGGTGGATGCTGGAGGCGTTGCCGGGCACTTCAAGTAGCGCTGCAACCAGTACCTCTAGTACTGATTGAGATAGCGGGGTGGTCGCGTTGTGATCAAAGTAGAAACGCCGCACTTCATTTATCAGTTTAACAGTGATACAGAGGAGCGTTAGGGGTAATAGGCAAGATTTCGCGCATGTCGCGAAGTGGGCTCCATGTGACCGCGAATTCGTTGAACCGGGAATTGTTGATCAGAATCCCGACCAGCACCTCCAGTGTGGGTACACCCACCGCGAGTGCCGTTTGAATGGAGGCATCAGCCATTTGTCAGTTTAACCGATCGGGGACTGCCGAACAAATTCCGCCTTGTAACGGCGCGTATGGCACGTAGGAACTAGACATCTGGCCCTACGCCGGCGCTGGCGGCTCCGGCGACCGCAACGGCCGAGACCTATCTGACTAGTATCGTCACCGAAGACGGCACACCCTTCCCAGCTCGCCGCAAATCATTCCCTCCCTGACCACCAGGCTGGAGCAGGAATGCCGCATTTTAAACGTCTTCGGCAACGGCACCGTGCAATACGTGGTCAACAGTACGCTCCGGCCGTATGATCCCAACGACCGACGATGTCTGCTCGGTCACCATCCGGATGAAGGGCTATCGAAGCGTGCAGGTTTCGTTGCGCAATGACGGGACGATCGTGCTGAAGCGGATCGGCCTGCACGAAGGCTCGACTGTGTCGGCGACCGCCCTGAAGGCGCCCGAGCCGGCCAAGAAGGCGTACGGAAAGGGCGTGGAAGCGATGACCGACGAGAAATGGGCGTCGGCGCAAAAGAATTTCGAGAAAGCCGTGGAAATCGATCCGGATTACGCGCCGGCCTGGAGCGATCTGGGCCAGGTTCTAAGGAACAATCCAAAGCGACCGAGGCTCGCGCCGCTTGGGAGAAGGCGGTGGAGGCCGACCCCAAATACATCAAGCCCTACATCCAATTGACCATGCTCGATCTGGAGGAAAAACGCCTGGAGGACGCGGTCACCATTGGAGGCAGCGCCGTGGCCATGAATCCTCTGGAATTTCCCGAGCTTTATTTTACTTTGCGGCGGCGAATTTCAATTTGAAGCACATACGATGTGGCCGAGGCGAATGCGCGCCGCGCCACCGATCTCGATAACGATCACGAGGTGCCGCGCGCGGAACTTTTGCTGGGAACTGTGCTGATCGCTAAAGACGACCGCGCCGGCGCGCTGGAGCATTTCAGAAAGTATGTGGAGATTGTGCCGAAAGCGCCGGATGCCGAGCAAGTGAGGCGAGCTATTGCGGAGCTGGAAGCACCAGGCGACTCGAAATGAATTCTCGCTGGGCTGTGATTTTGATTACCGCCGGGGTGTTTGCCGCGCCGATTTTTTCCGCGGACGCGAAACGGCCGATCACGGAGACCGATTTGTACGCGTTTCAATGGGCCGCCAGCCCGCAGATCTCGCCGGACGGTTCCAAGATCGTCTACACGCTGGTGAAGGTCACCGCCAAGCACGATAACTACGAGACGGCGCTGTGGATGACGCCGGCCAGCTGGCGGACCCGCGCGCCAGTTGACTTCCGGGACCGCACGATTCCGGCGCGCAATGGTCGCCAGACGGAAAGCTGCTGGCGTTTCTGCGCGCCACGGAAAAGGACGGCAAGCCGGAACCGCCGCAAATTTATTTATTGTCGATGGAGGGCGGGGAAGCGCGGCCGCTCACTGAAATTCCGAAAGGCGCGGGCGATGCCAGTGTGGTCGCCCGATGGGCGCTCGCTCGCGTTCAGCTCCCCTACGCTGGCCAAGGATTTCGAAAAGAAGAAGGACGATGCGCCGCCGGAGAGCGACGTGCGCGTGATCACTCGCGCGGAATATCGCGAAAACGGCGAAGGCTATATCGATTCCGACCGGCCCGATCACATTTGGATGGTGGATGTGCCGCGGGTTTCGGCCGCGTCGCAGAAGGCCCGGCAGGTGACCACGGGCGAGTTCGGCGAGGGTGAGATCACGTGGTCGCGCGACGGATCGAAAATTTACTTCACGTCGGATCGGGTGAAGGAGTCGTATTACGCGCCGCCGCGCGAACGCGATCTATGAAGTGAGCGCGGCCGGAGGCGAGATTCGCAAAGTGGCGGCGATCGATGGCCCCATTGACGGGCTTTCGCTCAGCCCGGATGGCCGGCGTCTGGCGTTCGTCGGTGAAATCAACCACGGTGAGCTCAACCCGGTGACGGCGTAATCCAGCGTTCGTACAGCCAGCCCGATCTTTTTGTGACGGCGCTGGAGCCTGGCTCGGCGCCGAAAAATCTGACGGCCAAATTACGATTTCGATATTGCGCGGCGGCGTGGGTGGCGATCAGGCGCCTCCGCGGGGCGGCGGAGAGTCCAAACCATTCTGGAGCGCGGACGGCCGCAACATATTCGTGAAATCGGCGGAAGAAGGGCGCGTCAATATCGAGCGGATCGACAGCGAAAGCGGAAAAGTTGAGGCGGTCACGAAGGGCGATCACGCGCGTGCATTTCGTATTCAGCGCACGCCGGATGGGTCGAAAATGGCGGCGCTGCTCTCGACGCCGACGAACGTGGGCGATGTGTTCGTGGTGAACAGCGCATCGGGTGAAATGGAGCCGGTGACGCACGTGAACGCCGAGTTGTTCGCGAAGCTCAATCTCACCGAGCCGGAGATGATCTGGTACAAGAGCTTCGACGGGCGGCGCATCCAGGCCTGGGTGCAGCAGCCGCCGGACTTTCGAAGCCGGGCAAGAAATATCCGTTGATTCTCGATATTCACGGCGGACCGCATACGGCTTACGGCTATGTCTTCGACCACGAATTTCAGTGGATGGCGGCGAAAGGCTACGTGGTGCTGTATCCCAATCCGCGCGGCAGCACGAGCTATGGGCAGGAATTCGGGAACATCATTCAATATGCCTATCCGGGCGACGACTTCAAGGACCTGATGGCGGGCGTGGACGAATTAATCGCGCGCGGTTGGGTGGACCCCGAAAAGCTCGGCGTCACCGGCGGCAGCGGCGGCGGCGTGCTGACCAACTGGGCGATCGGCCACACGGATCGGTTCAAGGCCGCGGTTTCGCAGCGCTCCATCGCGGATTGGGCCGGCTTCTGGTACACGGCGGATTTCTCGCAGTTCACGCCGATGTGGTTTCGCGGCGCGCCCTGGGAGCAGGAGGCTGATTTCAAGGCGCGGTCGCCCATTACTTACATCCAGAATGTGCACACGCCCTTGATGCTGATCGAAGGCGAAGCGGATTTCCGGACGCCGCCGGCGGATGGCGGCGAGCAGATGTTTCGCGCTCTGAAATATCTGAAGCGGACGGCGGTGATGGTGCGGTTTCCGGGCGAAAGCCATGAGCTGTCGCGATCGGGGAAGCCGGTGCATCGCGTGGAACGCCTGGAGAATATCGTGGCTTGGTTTGATAAATATTTGATGGGCCAGGATATTCACACCTACGACGTGAAATGAGAGCACCGCTTACTCACGTGCGCGGCTCGGTAGATTAGATGCGTTACAGAGCCGCGACCGTAAGGGAGTCGGTCTAGCGCAATTTCATTCGGCCGAGCAGATCCTGAAATCGCGGGTCGGAGTGCAGGCTGTCGAGCTCCGGGTCGACCTTTCAGAAAATCCATGAAAAAGACGCGCTGCGAGTAAGCTTGCTCGAGTTGGGCGAAGGCCTGTTCCTTATCGCCGAGCGCAGCATAAACCGTGGCGATTCTGTAAGGCGGAACGTGCGATGCGCTGGGCGCGCGCCAGAACATCCCGGAGCGTTTGGCGCGCATCCGGCACTCTTGCCCTCTAGCGCGATAGTCGCGGGCTATCTCCGCCAGCGGCCAAGAGGCGCTGCTGGCAAGATCTCCGCGGCCTTTCGTTGCGCTGCAATCGCGTCGTCGAACCGGCCCTGCTGCGCGTACACTTCACCCAGCATGAAGTATCCAATCCAATAGTTGGGGTCGAGCTCCAGGCACTTGTGGAGTTCCACCGCTGCCTGATCGTAGCGGTGGGCGTAGTAGAAATCCCAACCCAGGATCGAATGGATTTCCGCCGAAAGCGGATCGAGTTCCACAGCTCGCTGCGCCTCCTGAATGGCCTGGTCGGTCCGCCCCATCGAAATCAGATACCAAGCTGTAAAATTCATGCGCCGGAGCATAGTTGGGGTTGAGGCTGATCGCGCGCTGGAACTCGCGCTCCGCCGCGGGCCAGTCGAAGTCGTACATCGTGTAATTGGAGGCCATGCTCCACGTGCGGTTCCACCAGCGAATCGTCGAGCTCGATGCGCCTTGCGGGCCGCCTCTTCCGCCTTGGGCATGGCCTCGGACGGAGGCACTGAGTAAGTCCTCGATCAATCGGTAGTAGTACGACATCCCGTCGTAGGCCAACGCGTAGTTGGGATCGAGTGCGATGGCCTGCCGGAAATAATTCATGCCCTTGTCCAGGCCTTCCTGCGTAAATTGACCCGCAAAGTAACGGCCTTTCAGATAGAGTTGATACGCCTCGGGGTTCGCGGTCTGGCGCGTCGTCATGTGCGTCACCTGGGCGTTGCTAAGGCGCAGCCGCAGCTTCTCCACGATCTGATGCGCGATCTCGTTCTGCACGGCCAGCGCGTCGGCCAGCTTGCGATTGTATTGCTCGCCCCACAAATGGCTGTTGTCGGCGGCATTCACCAACTCCGCGCTCACCGTGAGATTGTCGCCGCGCTGGGTAATCCGGCCTGTGAGAACGGCGCGCACGCCGAGTTCCCGCCCCGACCGCCGCGGACATCCGGCTCCTTGCCTTTATAGCGCGAACACCGCGCTGTGCGACATCACTTTCAAGTTCGGCAACTGGAAAGGCTGTCCATCAGGCTCTCCGTGATTCCATCGCTCAGATAATCGGTGTCGGGGTTGCCGCCCATGTTGGCGAAGGGCAATACGGCGAGCGAGTCGATGCTCTGGGCATTGCGGCTGCGCCAGTAAAACAATCCCGCAGCCGCCATGAATATCACCAGGACCGCGGCGGCAATCGAGAGCGCTACCCGGCGCCGGACGCCCCAGGTAGGCACGACAGGTTTTTGCTCTCCCGTAGTGCTCAAAAGGCCTCGCAGTGCAAATGCCAGATCGTGGGCGGAATGAAATCGCTGGGCGGGATTCTTTGCCAGGCACCGCTCGATCACTCGCTCCAACTCCGCGGGCGCTTGTTTACCGGTAGTCGGTGATGGCAGGCGGCTCGTCCTTGAGAATCGCAGCCATGGTGTCGCCGGCCGACTTCCCAGGAAAGGGCCGCCGCCCGGTCACCGCTTCATAGAGCACGCAACCCAGCGAGAAAATGTCGCTCGGCGCGCCGGCCTTCTCGCCGCGCACCTGTTCGGGCGACATGTAACCCGCGGTGCCCAGCACGGCTCCGGCCTGGGTTTCGGCCAAGGTCATGGTTTCGTCTTGAGGAGACTCTGGTCTCCTGCCATCGCGCCAGGCCGAAATCGAGAATCTTGACGTGGCCGTCGGAGGTCAGGAAAATGTTGGCCGGCTTGATATCGCGATGGATGATTTCCTTGCCGTGAGCCGCGGCCAGACCCTCGGCCAGCGCCACTCCAAGCTCGACGGTTTTGCGCCAGGAGAGCGGCGAGCGGCTGAGGCGATCGCGCAGCGTCTCTCCTTCCAGCAGCTCAGTGACGGCGTAACGAATCCCTTCGTGATCGCCGACGTCGAACAGCACCAGGATATTGGGGTGCGACAAGGCCGCCACGGCTTTGGCCTCTCGCTCGAAGCGCGCCAACGCTTGCGAATCGTCGGCCAAGTGCTCGGGCAGGACCTTGATGGCGACTTCGCGGCCCAGGCGGGAGTCCCGCGCGCGATACACTTCCCCCATGCCGCCCGCACCAATGGGCGCGAGGATCTCGTACGGGCCGAGGCGGTCGCCTGCGGAGAGCGGCATAGGAGGATTCAGCTAAGTTTAATCGATCAAGAAGCGGCCAGGGAATGAGCGGCCCGGGAATGATCAGCCTTCCGCTTCCCAGCGGAAGCGCGCCATCGCGAGACCGCCAAACGCCGCTGCAAAAAGCAGCAACACGGCGATCGGAGCCAGCGCCGCTCCCAGCCCAGCCCCCGCCACGTCATCGCTTCCAGGCCGTCCATGGCCCAGCGGGTGGGCACGACCACGGTGAGCTTTTGCAGCCATTGCGGAAACAGAAACATGGGGATCCAGGCGCCGCCCAGCATCACCACAATCAGCGTGGCGAAAATTGAGAGGCCGCGCGTGGCTTCCGGCGTTTTGCCGAGCGTGGCGACCAACATGCCGAATCCCGCTGTCATCAGAGCGAAGGCTGCGCTTACTCCGAGAAAGCCCAGCATGCTGCCCTCCACTCGAACGCCGAAAACCAGTCGGGCGAACAGGAAGTTCACCTGCACCACGAAGAACGCCAGGATGGCCGCACTGACGGCGCGGCTGCCGAGCAAAACTCCGCGCGACAATGGCGCTGCTCGGAAGCGTTTCCACAAGCCGCGCTGCCGCTGCTGCAGCAATCCGATGCCGACGTCGATCCCCAGGAACAGGACGAACTGCACCACCATTCCCGCGAAGGCGTGAGCATAGCCGTTGTATTGAATGTTCCGCCGCGCGGTGACCGCTTCTTCGTGCGTGGTGTACGGCATGGTCAAGCCGCCTGGACAAACCCGCCGAGAGCCCGCCATCCGCGCTCCTGATTCGGACTGCTGGTTCCAGCGGTCCACGCTCCGCAGCAAGTCTTCCAGCGTCTTCTTGTCCTCCGCCGGCAGACCCTGACTTTGCTCCACGCTGCGCGAGAGAATCCTTTCACCATCGCGCGCCCGGTCTGGCCCGTGAACATTTCTTTGCTGACCGCTTGCATCACATCGCCGGTCAGTATCCCCGCCACCATGGAGCGCTCGGCGGCATGCGAAGGATCGAAGAGCACGGCGATCTCGGGCTTTTGCCGTGGGCCGAAGAAGGCGCGCCCGGCGTCCTGGCCGAAATTCGGAGGAATGATTACCGCCACCGTGGCCTTCCCTTGCGGACCGCCGCGCGCGCGTCGTCGGGCGTCGAGGGCTTTACCTCGAGCGCCTTTTCTGCCGACAACCGTTTGACGATTTCCTGGGAAATCGCGCTGTGGTCCTGGTCCACGGTCAGCACGGAAATCTTGCTCTGGTTCGCCTGGTCGCCCGCCCCTCCCAAAACGTATCCGAAGAAGGAGCCGATGGCGATGGGAATCGCAAAGCTCATCAGCAGAGCGCGCCGGTCCACGAAGAACAACTGGAGGTCTTTGCGGACCAAAGCTCGAAACGGGATCATCATGCGTCGCGCAAGCTCCTTCCGGTCAGCGTCAGAAATACGGTTTCCAGATCGGCGCGCTCGCTCGCCACGTGGTGGTAGAGGTGGCCTCGCTCCACCAGCCATTGCAAGATGCGCGGCGTCTCAGTGGCGAGATCCTGAACACCGACACGTAACGTCCCGGCTTCCAGTTTCGCGGAACGGATGCCCGGCAGGGCCTGCAACTCGTCCAGGCGGAAGCCGTGGTTTCCGTTTCCACCCGGCCCTTCATCGAGTTCCACGGCCAGTAGATTCGCCACCGGCAGCAGGCGATAGAGGCCCTGAAGTGTGTCATCGGCGACCACCTTGCCGTGGTCCATGATGATGACACGATCGCACAGGCGCTCGGCTTCTTCCATGTAGTGCGTGGTGTAGACCAGCGTCTTGCCGCGGTGTTTTAGGACCTCGAGGTTATCGAAGATGGCATTCCGGCTCTGGGGATCGACCCCGACGGTGGGCTCGTCCAGAAGGAGGATCTGCGGGTCGTGCAGAAGCGCAGAGGCCAGGTTGAGACGCCGCTTCATGCCGCCGCTGTAATCCTTCACGCGGTCGTGGGCGCGGTCCGCCAGGCCGACCAGCTCGAGCGCTTCGCCGATGGCACGCTTGGCGGCCGCTCCATCCAGGTCATAAAGCGCTGCGAAGAGTTGAAGGTTGGCTTGCGCGGTCAGCTCATCGAAGAGAGCGAGATCCTGCGGCACTAGCCCGATGCGCCGCTTGTTGGGATCGGTGTCGCCGGATAACGTGCGGCCTTCGATCCGCACCGAACCCGAGTCGGGACGGACCAGCCCGACAATCATGGAGACGGTGGTGGTCTTGCCTGCACCGTTGGGCCCGAGCAGTCCGATAGTCTCGCCCACGCCGGCGCGGAAGGAAACGCCGTTGACGGCTATAAGCGCGCCGTAACTTTTCTTGAGAGCCTCAACTTGAAGCATTGCTTGTCCAGACGCCATACCAAGGTCTCACGTATATGCGCTGTGGCGCTACACTCTGAGAATGCGGATCCGAGTTGCAGGGGCCGTAGTGATCGCCGCGTTGTTACTGTGCGTAGCAGCGCCAGCGCAGTGGATCAACTATCCCACGCGAGTCCCGCGCACGGCCGATGGCAAGCCCAACCTCTCCGCGCCGGCTCCGAAGACGGCGGACGGTAAACCCGATTTCTCGGGAGTCTGGGAACACTTGAACTCGCGCACCACCGCCTACTATCTGGATGGAGTCGACATTCCGTGGCAACCCTGGGCCAAGGCGCTGTTCGACCAAAACACCGCAGACAATCAGCTAAACAATCCGGAGTCGAAGTGCCTGCCGCGCGGCGTGCCCAAAGCAGACGCGTTCGATCTGCACAAGATCATCCAATTTCCGGAGCTCATCGTAATTCTTTACGAATATCAGACCACGTATCGACAGATCTTTCTCGACGGGCGCGAGCTTCCCAAGAATCCCAATCCCACTTGGGCCGGCTACTCGACCGGGCATTGGGAGGGCGACACGCTGGTGGTGGAATCCAACGGCTTCAACGGGAGGGCCTGGCTTTCCGGACGCGGCAATCCGACTTCGGACGGCATGCATCTCACCGAGCGAATACGCCGGCGCGACTTTGGGCACATGGATATTCAGCTCACCATCGACGATCCGAAAGCCTACACGAAGCCATGGAAGGCAGAACTGCATCCCGAGCTGATTCCCGATACGGAGCTGATGGAATTCGTCTGCAACGAGAATGAAAGAGACTTACGGCACCTGGTGGGGAAGTAGCTACTTCTTCCGGGTTGCCTTGCGATCGGGGCTGCCTCCGCGATGGAAGATGAACCCGGTGATCGCGCCCTGAGCGTCTTTCGTGAATTCGATGGTGTCCCCCTCCGTGCGCGACACGAACAGCGTCTCTGATCTAGCCACCAGCGGCAGTTTCAGCGGGTTCGTCCCTTGCTGCAAGAACAGCAGATCGTTCTCGATCGAGATCACGGCCTCGCGCCCCGGCTCGAACTCATAAGTCCCGGCATATTTCGGTAGAACCTCCGGAGCCAGCTTGACGGTCTCAACGCCGCCGATCATGTGCGGGACCGAGCGGTCATTCTCGCACACTGTCTCCAGAAGGTCGGTGTCGGCCGCGAACGTCTTGGGGATCTTCACCGAAAACGGTCGGGTGAATGCCCCGGGATCGTCGATGGTCATGTCCAAATCCATGTGTCCGAAATCGCGGCGATGGAAACGCTCGGTAATGCGCAGAGCTTCGGTTTGAGGATGGCCCTCCACGTCGAGCCAGCTTTTGCTGTTAAAACCCGCGCTATCGACCACCAGCGTGTCGCCGTCCCAATGTCCCACCGAGTAGCCCAGCCACGTGGGATTGGGATCTTTTGGAAGCTCGCGGCCGTCGGTAAAGATGGTTCGATAAATGCTGTTCGTGCTGCCCTGGTACAGAATCACAATCAGTCCGGGAGTCTGGACGATCCGGGCTAGATCGACAATATGGTAGTAGGGAAATGGATCGGGCAAGCAAGTGGCGCGCGGAGCGTCCTTGCCCATATTGCGGACGCGCTGCTGGTAAAGCGCTTCGGCCCAGGGTTGAATATCTTTGGGGCTCAGGTCTCGAGCGATATTGCGATCGTAGCCGCCCATCCCCGATCCCCTCCAGATGCCGGACAGATCCGGTTTTCCACCGGCGGTGCGGGGCGCGGGCGCGGCCAGATTCGGTTTGCCATCGGACGTCCGCGGGATGCCGGGCGTAGGGTAGTTGAGCCACTGCGCCGTTAAAGGCAGGCATAATCCGGAAACGGCCATCGCCGCGGCTAGCTTATTCATTGCGAATCCATCCTCCTTGCTAGTATGTCCCAATGATGCCGCGGTTGGAGACGCCACGCCTCGAGCTGCGTCCGCTTGAGCTCGCGGATGCCGAGCAAACCCAGCGGCTGTTTCCCGAAATGGGAGATCGTGAAGTTTTTGGCCAACGTTGTGCCGTGGCCATATCCCGACGATGGCGCTTTGATCTACTATCGCGACAGGGCGCTTCCAGCCATCGCGCGTGGCGAGCAGTGGCATTGGTCGCTTCGATTGAAGAGCGATCCTCGGGAACACATCGGCGTCGTTTCGCTCCTGAAAGGGGAGAACAACAATCGGGGGTTCTGGCTCGGCTTGCCGTGGCAGAGACAAGGCCTGATGACGGAGGCCGTTGATGCGATCACCGACTATTGGTTCAACCAGCTGGGATTCTCCGTGATGCGCGTGCCGAAGGCGGTGGCCAACATCGCCTCCAGGAGAATTTCAGAAAAGAACGGGATGCGCGTGGTGGCTGTGGAGGAGAAAGATTACGTCAGCGGACGGTTTCCGACCGAGATCTGGGAGATCACGGGGGATGAGTGGCGCGCGCATCGCGGGAAACGCGGCTGACGCGGTATAATCAGATTGCAGCGGATCACTTTTACCCAAGTTGGCTCGATCCGCAAATCCCAGGTAAGTACCTTCTACTTTGATCTCAGTTAACGAACTATCCATGCGCTTCGGCGCCCGCATTCTTGTTTGAAGACGTAAGCACCACGTTCCAACAGGGACGCCGCTACGCGATCACCGGTCCCAATGGATCGGGCAAATCGACGTTTATGAAAATCCTGACCGGTGAGATCGAGCCCGAGAAGGGTTCCGTGATCCGTCCGAAGAAGGTCGGCATCCTGCGCCAGGACCAATTCGCGTTCGATGATTTCCGCGTTCTGGATACGGTGATCATGGGAAACGCGCCGCTGTGGGACGCCTTGCAGGAGCGCGAAAAGTATTACGCCAATGCCAACGAGTGGACCGACGAAGATGGCATGCGCGTGGGCGAGCTGGAAGGAATCGTCGGCGATCAAGGCGGCTACACTGCGGAAGCGGACGCCGCTACGCTGCTCCAGGGTCTGGACATTGACGAAGAGCTGCATGAACGCAAAATGTCGGAGCTGCAGGGCGGCCAAAAGGTGCGCGTGCTACTGGCGCAAGCGCTGTTCAGCAACGCCGACGTTCTGCTGTTGGACGAGCCTACCAACAACCTAGATCTTGATTCCGTCCATTGGCTTCAGAAATATCTGCTGGCCTACGCGGGCTGCCTGATCGTCATTTCCCATGATCGCCATTTTCTGAACGAAGTGTGCACGTACACCGCCGACATCGACTACCAGAGCATCATCACGTACACCGGCGCCTATGACGATATGGTGCTGGCGAAGACTCAGATTCGCTCGCGCGTGGAAGCCGGCAATGCGCAGCGGGAGAAAAAGATCGCGCAGTTGAACGAGTTCATCGCGAGGTTCTCGGCCGGCACCCGGTCCGCGCAAACCACGTCGCGCAAGAAGGAAGTGGAACGGCTGCAAACCTCCGACCTGGCGAAATCGAACATCCAGCGCCCCTATATCCGGTTTCAAAACGAGCATCCGTCGGGGCGGCATCCTCTGGAAATTAAGGGGCTCTCGAAGTCCTACGACGGCTTGCAGGTGATTGAGAATTTCAGCGCGTCCATAGCGCGCGGCGAAAAGATCGCGCTGCTGGGCCGTAATGGGGCAGGGAAGACCACCATGCTGCGATCGCTGCTGCGCAATGCCACTGGTTTCGTGGATGCGCCGGAGCGTGAGTTCCCGGTCGACAGTGGTGTGGTCACCTGGGGGCATGAAGTCGCTGTCGGATATTTCTCGCAGGATCACAACATCCGGCCGGGCGCCACGCTGCTCGAATGGCTGCACGAGTTCGACCCCACGGCATCGCAGCAGGAGCTGCGCGGCCTGCTCGGTCAGATGTTATTTAGCGGAGAGGACGCCACCAAGCGCACCGAGATTCTTTCGGGTGGAGAAGCCGCGCGCCTCGTATTTTGCCGCTTGATGCTGCAGAAGCCCAATTTCCTGGTGCTGGATGAGCCGACCAATCACTTGGATCTGGAATCGATCAATGCACTGAACATCGCGCTCCAGAGGTATGACGGGACCGTGCTGCTGGTGACGCACGATCACGATCTGGTGGATGAAGTGGCCACCCGAATCTGGCATTTCGATCATAGGAAAATAGAGGACTTCAAGGGTCCGTACGCTGAGTATCTGGCGGAGAAAGAATCAATCACGGCGTGACGCTTTCGCGCAGCGAGTTCGTGCGGCGGCTGGTTTTGAACTGTATCACTGACGACTTTGAAAATGTCGATCAGGTGATCCTGCGGGATGTCGCGGAAAATGCCGCGAAATGCGGATTAACAGTTGAGCGGCCGGAAGTCGTGCGCGCGTTGGCCGGTCTCATTGAGGATGGATTGGCCAAGGCTTATATTTTGTCCCCCTGGCCCAACGACCCATTTTCGGGTGAACTTCCTTGCATGCCGCCGATGGATGTGGTCGAGGAATACTTCAAGACCTACTTCTACATTACGAAGAAGGGACTGGACCTCCACAGTCTCCACCGCTCCGACGGGACGTGGCCCTTCGACGATCTAGGTGACCTGCGAGGAGATTGGCATTCCACGTTCGACAGCAACTTATAATAAAAGTTCTCCAGTATGGATTCCCCGGCCACACCACTGAAACCCGCAGTCTGCCTGCTGAGCGGCGGCCTGGACTCGGCGACGTGTCTCGCCGTCGCGCGGCGCGATGGGTACCGATGCTACGCGCTGAGTTTCGACTACGGCCAGAGGCATCGCGCGGAGTTGCAAGCTGCGGCACGCGTGGCGTCCAGCCTGGGCGCGGCCGAGCATCGGGTGGTCTCCATTGACCTGCGCGCGTTCGGTGGATCGGCGCTCACGGCCGATATCGCGGTTCCGAAAACCGGCGTCGGCGGTGGCATCCCTATCACTTATGTTCCCGCGCGCAACACCGTGTTCCTCTCGTTCGCGCTGGCTTGGGCCGAGGTGCTTTCCAGCTCCGACGTCTTCCTGGGCGTGAACGCGATCGATTATTCGGGCTACCCGGACTGCCGTCCCGAATTCATCGCCGCGTTTGAAAACATGGCCAACCTTGCGACCAAGGCCGGCGTCGAGGGCCGCACGCGTCTGAAGATTCACGCGCCGCTGATTCGGCTTTCGAAATGCGAGATCATCGAGCTAGGCGCCGATCTGGGCGTCGACTTCAGGCTGACGCACAGTTGCTACGATCCGGACGCGCAAGGCCGGTCGTGTGGTTTGTGCGATTCGTGCCGGTTGCGGCTGAAAGGCTTTGCGGACGCGGGTCTCGATGACCCCCTTGAGTACGCACCAATTTGAAATAGGCTCCGAGCGAGTAACGCGTGAAAATCTCTGAAATCTTTTATTCCATTCAAGGCGAAGGCATGCTGGTGGGCGTGCCATCGGTTTTCGTGCGCACCAGCGGCTGTAATCTGCGCTGCGCGTGGTGCGATACGCCGTACACTTCGTGGCAGCCGGAGGGCGAGGAGCGCTCGCTCGACTTCATCGTGAATCAAGTGAATAGCTACGGCGCCTCGCACGTGGTCGTCACCGGCGGCGAACCGATGATCGCTCCGGAAATTGAGGAATTGACCCGGCGCCTGACGCAACACATCACGGTCGAGACCGCGGGCACCGTGGACGCGAATGTGCGCTGCGATCTGATGAGCATAAGTCCCAAGCTCGCTAACTCCACGCCGCTGACGCGCGACAACGGGCGCTGGGCCGATCAGCACGAGCGCCTACGCTATCAGCCCGAAATCCTGCGGCGCCTGATCCAGCTCTATCCGTATCAGCTCAAATTTGTGATCACCGATCCGGGCGATCTTCAGCAGGTGAACGCTATCGTTAGTGACATCGGAGCGTCGCGCAGCCGCGTGTTACTGATGCCGGAGGGCGTGGAGGCCGCCATTCTAGCCGAGCGCGGCCGATGGCTCGCGGACGTCGCCAAACGGGAGGGCTTCCGGATGACACCGCGCTTGCACATCGATTTGTGGGGCAACCGGCGCGGAGTATAGCTCTCCATCAGAGCTGGGCCGGGCCCTCCAGGCTGCGCCACAGATACCAAACCGCAACCGAACAATATGGCCGCCAGGCGACCGCCATTTCTTCCACCTGTTGCGGATGCGGGAGCTCCTCCAGCTGGTACGCTTTGCGAATCGCCGCGCGCACGCCCAGGTCCCCAGTCGCCAGGATATCGGGACGCTTCAACGCAAAGATCAGGAACATGTGCGCGGTCCAAACGCCGATGCCTTTCACCTGCGTCAAGTGCTCGATCACCTCGTCATCCGGCAGGTCCGCGAGCGTCTCAAACTTGATGTGGCCCTTGTTTGTCCTCCGCGCCAAGTCGCGAATGTAGATGGTCTTCTGCTTGGACAGCCCGGCTTTACGCATCCGCGCGGGTGACAGTTTGAGAATCGCTGCGGGAGTCAGCGCGCCGCCCGGCAGCATGGCGATCAGCCGTCCCAGGATAACGGACGCTACCTTGCCGCTGAGCTGTTGATAAACAATGGATCTGACGAGTGTTCCGAAGTTCGGTTCGCGGTGCTCGATCCGGTAAGCGCCCACGCGCTCGATGATGGCGCGCATCACGGGATCGGCTTTCTTGAGGTGAATAATTGCCTTGCGCATTGGAACTAGAATTAGAAACGGTGCATCTACTACTATAATTCCTATGCGTTCCACTGCCCTGATTCTGGTTTTCGCCGTGGCCTCCGCTGTGGCGCTTTCCGCGCTTCTGCTCGCGCAGGACGACTCCACCTTGAAGGTCGAAGTCAGCCTGGTCAACATCCTCTTCAATGTTCGCGACAAGAAGAGCGGCCTGGTCGGGAATCTGAACAAGGATGACTTCAAGGTTTTCGAAGACGGCAAGGAGCAAGAGGTCAAGTTCTTCACCCGCGAGACCGATCTGCCACTTACCATCGGGTTGCTCATCGACGTGAGCGCGAGCCAGACGAACCTGATCGACATCGAGAAAAATGCGGCTTATCAGTTCTTCGGATCCGTCTTGCGCAAGCAGGACCTGGCGTTTCTGATCAGCTTTGGCGAAGAATCCGAGCTGCTGCAGGATTACACCAACTCCGCAAAGCTGCTGCGGGCCGGGTTGGACGGGCTGCACGTGAGTTCCGGCGTCGGCGGGTTTGGGCCGGGTCCCGTACCCACCATTTCGCAACCGCGCGGGACGGTTTTGTATGACGCCGTGTATGTGGCGTCCGCCGACCAGCTCAAGGGACAAGTTGGACGCAAAGTTCTGGTGCTGATCACCGACGGCGAGGATGAGGGCAGCAAGTACAAAATCTCGCAGGCCATCGAAGCCGCCCAGAAGGCCGACGCCATCATTTACGGCTTCTACTACGTGGACCGTCCCTTCTACTTGTCGCGCGGCATGGTTTTCCAGGGAGGCAGCGACTCGGCGCTTCGCCAGATGTCGGAAGATACCGGCGGCCACGTGTTCCATGTCGATCGCAAGATGACTTTGCAGCAGGCCTTCGATGAGCTGCAAAACGAAATGCGCAGCCAATATGCCATCGGCTACACGCCAAGCAATCCAGTGAAAGACGGCACCTTCCGCAAGGTCGAGGTCAAGACCAACAACCACGACTGGAAGGTGCAAGCCCGCAAAGGCTACTACGCGATAAAGCCGGAAAACTGAGCTTATTCCTCGCGCAACGCAACCGTGCAGTCCACCGCAGTGGCACGGCGCAAAGGAACGTAGAGCGCCAGCGGAGAAATCGCGAGAATTGCGACGGCTGCCACGGCCAGCGTCAGCGGATCGCGCGGCTGCACCTGGAACAGCAGAGCCTGAAGAAATTGGCTGAGCGCGAACGTTCCGGCCAGACCCATCGCAAGTCCGATCGTCACGGGAATCAAACTCTGGCGCAGGATCAACCGGCCGATTTCCGCCGGCGTCGCGCCGATTGCCATGCGTATTCCGATTTCGCGCACCCGCGAAGCAACCAGATTCGAAAGCACTCCATAGATCCCCATCATGGCGAGCAGCAGTGCCAGCGCCGCGAAGATCCCGATCAGCAGCGTGTTGAACTTGCGCTGCGCCAAAATATCGCTCATGTAGTAATCCATGGTCAGCACCTGGTCGGCTGGAAGATCGCGATCCAGCGACCAAACGGCGCCCTGTAGCGCCTTGCCGTAGGACTCCGGCGCGCCGCGCGTGCGTCCCAACAAAGTAGCTTCGCCCAGGCCGAGATTCGGCGAGAAAATCTCCGGACGCCTTCCCGCTTCCGCGCCAATAGGAGTGAAGTCCGATACCACGCCGACGATTTCGGATACGTGTTTCTTGCTGCTGTCGAGAAGTCGCTTGCCCAAAGGATCTTCAGTGGGGAGAAACTTCCGAACAAAGTCTTCGTTGACGATCGCGACGGTGTCCTGGCCCTTTTCGGTTTGCGCCAGATCGGCGTCGGTGAAGAAGCGTCCGGACACCAGCCGCAATCCAAGGACGCGCAGGAATTGGGGATCCGTGTGGGCGATGTCCGCCAGGGGCAAAGCGTCGCTCGGCGGCTCCGGGTGGCCGGCAATTAAGAAGCTGGTCAGCCTGATTTGATGCAACGGCAGATCGTCCACCGCGCCGGCTTCTGTCACGCCTGGAAGCGCGCGGACTCGATCGAGCAGGCTGCGGAAGAAGCGCGATTGGCTCTCGTCACTCGCGTAGCGCCGCAGCGGAAGGCTGACGTCTAACGTCACCAGATGCCCGGTGTCAAAGCCGACGCCGGTGGAAACAAGTTTGTAGAAGCTACGCAGCATGAGTCCCGCGCCGGCTAAGAGTACGAGCGCCAGCGCGACCTCGGTGGCGATCAAGAACTGGCGGCTGCGCAAACTAGCGGACGTGCCGCCCCATCCGCCCCCCGATTTAAGCGTCGAGGTCAGGTCCGCGCCCGAGACGGAGATGGAGGGCGCCAAACCGAACAACATGGTTGTGAGCAGGCTTAACCCCGCGGCGAAGGCGAACACGGTCCAGTTGACTCCGATCAATTCCGGACGCTGGATATCAGGCGGGTTCAGCGCCAGCATAGCCTGGACGCACCAGCGCGCGAGCACCAGCCCCGCCGTTGCGCCAGTAATGGAGACCAGCAAAGATTCCGCAATGAGCTGTCGGACGATGCGCGTCCGCGTAGCGCCCAGCGCGAGGCGAATCGAGATTTCGCGCGATCGCAAGGAAGCGCGAGCTAACGTGAGATTCGCAAGATTGGCGCAGGCGATCAGCAATAGCATCCCCACCGCCGCGAGTAACACATAAAGCGCGCGATGCAGCGTGGGCGAAGTGTCTTCCACCTCAAAAGGGAAAACAGAGGTGGTCCAGCCTTTGTTGGCCTTGTTGAGATCCCAGAGGCGGTGCTCGATTACGCCCATTTCCGTTCGGGCTTGTGCCAACGAAGCGCCCGGCTTGAGTCGCGCGGCGACAAATAAGCTGATGTTTGGTTTCGTCTTCAGCGCTGTTCCAGAGACGCGAAAGTGGAACCCAAACCTCCGGCTTCTTTTGATCCATGCCCTCCCACATAGCGGGAAGGTGAAAGCCAGGAGGCAGCACGCCGATGATGGTGTAGGCGGCGCCATCGAGAGTGATGGAACGGCCCAGGGCACTCGAATCGCGATGGTAGCGGGCGGTGAAAAACGCATCGGTGAGCACCACTACGCGATCATTGTTTTTGCTCTCCTCGCTGGAACCGAACAGACGGCCGATGCGTGCGCGAATGCCCAGCAGCGGAAAAAGATTGGCCGATGCGAATCCGGTATCGACGTGATCGGGATGTTCGATGCCGGTTTCGTTCAAGCTGATGTCGCGGAAAGCGGCCATGTCGCTAAAGACGGTGTTCTGCCGTTGCCAAGCCTGATAGCTGTAGTGCGTGGCCTGAATGCGGCTCCCGGGCGGATCCGGCATGTTGGGATAGCGCTCCCAGACCAGCACCAGGCGCGACGGATCGGGGTAGGGAAGCGGCCGGAGAATCACCGCGTCGATGACGCTGAAAATGGCGGCGTTGGCTCCGATGCCCAGCGCCAGAACGGCGACGCAGGTCAGCGCGTATCCGGGACTGCGCCGCAGCGCGCGCAGGGCCGCGAGGAGGTCGGTCGGCAGCCGCATCGGTTTCAGCGTATCATGTGAAACCGCGTGATTAAGGTGAGCTAGAATCTGGGAATTGGATCCGCCGTGCCGCCGGCCATTGCAGACTATCGACCAGGCGCTCCTGATTGGCGCGCCGCTGTTTTGCATTTTGATACTGGCAGCCCTGGCCGCGGGAGTGCTTGAGAGCGTTGCGAACTGGGGCTGGAACGACGTTCGCCTGGCACGCGGTGTCGCTCTGTGGTACGGCTATAGCCTGTATCCAGGCCGCGACAGCAAGGTGCCAATCATCGGAACCATGCACGGTCCCGTCCCACACCTGATCTACGGATGCCTGGCGTTTTTCAAAGACCCAACGCTGTTGCTGATCGCCGGTTGCACGTTGTCGTGCGTGCTCTACTTCGGAGCGGTGTGGTGGTTGCATTGGGGAACCGAGCGGAACCTGGCAGGAGTGTACGGGTTCTGCGCGTGTACCGCCGTATTGCTAGCCAGCCCGAGCGCGACTGACTCCGCGCTAAAGGTGCACGTGGATGCCTGTGCCATCTGCTTCGCAGTCCTTGCCGCGGGGCTTCTCGTTCGGGGTAGGCCGCTCGGCAACGGTACTCTTACTCTGTCCGCAGTCTTGATCATGCTGGCCGTGGCGTCCAAGCAAACCATGGCGCCGTCCGCTATCGCGCTGCCGTGTTTCGTGCTGATGACGGATGGGAGGCGAGCGTTTGCCCGGTATATCGCGGTTCAGATCGCCGCTTCGGCCGCGATCTTTGCAGCGATGCTCGCGTTCTTCCGGCCGACGCGAGACCTCCTGTTCAACACCTTTACCCTGGCGGCGAACCAGCCTCACCGCAGTGGATCAGTGGTATTCCGAACGTTGGGCGGCCTGGCCCAGATGCAGAGCGACTTGGCCGTCGCGGTGGCGCCGTTACTGCTTCTGATCGCCGCTGTTGCTCTGAGCTCGGGAGGCATCCGGCAAAGGATGGCTAAGCATGGTTGGCTGGTGTTTCTGTGGATGGCGGCGTTCCAGCTTCCGATCGAGCTGCGAGCCTGGTCGACAGTAGGCGGCTGGTTAAATCATCTGGGCATTGTGACGCTCTTCGTTCTGCTGGCCACCACTCTCGGCTTAGTTGAATTCTGGAAGCCGGCCGCAAATACAACCCAGGAATGGACCGGGGTTGCAGCGCGAGCGCTACTGATCGGAATGCTGCTGGCACGCTTTCCGGTTCCCTATTCTATTTTCGGGGACCTAAGGCTGGTGCGAAACAGCGCCACGCAAGTCGCTTACAATTACGAACGGCAACATCCTGGCCGGGCCTACTTCCCAATCAATCCGCTAGCTTCGCTTCTGGCCGAAGGCAAGCTTACGCACTTCGATTCGGCCCTGCTTGACCGCGAAATCGCGGGATACCGGATAAGCGCGGAGCAACTCGCCGCCGGGCTTCCTGCAGGTTGCGAATTAGTCGCCTTCCCGCGCGCGACATCAGCCTCGCGCTGCGATTCTCCGCGAGTTACTGAAGGACAAGCCGTTGGTCGAGGAGCCCGGGTTGGAAGGCTGGCGTGTTTACCGCCTTGGCCCGCATTTTACTCAATCAACTTCAGGCTCGCGACCTTGATCATATCGCCCTGAACTTCGCCGCTCACTTCCACCTTCAAGTCGTCTTCTTTCTTGGAAGCTCGCAGCAGTGCCAAAGCCTTGCGGCTGCCGGCTTCATCGAACTTCAGGTATTTGTTGTCGTAGGTGAAAACGCCGTAGCCGCTCTTCTGGCATTCGGGCATCAGCGCGCATTGGCGCGTGTGAGCTTCGGCGACGATCATGCCGCCTTCCAGCCGCGGGCCGGACACGATATGCACTTCGGCCTTGGAAGAGCACATTTGATCTATAAGAATCCCTTGAATCTGCGCGCCGTGGACCGCGGCGGCGAGCCCGGTCAGAAGCGCAAAACCACAGAGGGACAATCGAGAGAACACAGATAGCCTCCTGGCGAAAATTTGCGGCGGCATGCCGCCCCGTCCACAATTTTACTTCAACTTGTCGGCGACTTTGGCGAGTGCGGCATTGGCGCAGGCAGCGTCTTTGTCTCCCCCCGGAGCGCCAGAGACCGATACCGCACCGATAAGCTGATCGCCCACTTTGATGGGCACGCCACCCATTGCGTTAATCGTGCCGGGTAGCACTGGCGCGGGAACCGGAGCGCCGGGCGCCAGATTGGGCGGCGGACCCGATGGCCGTCCAAACGCCATTACGCTGTTGGCCTTCATGCGTCCCACTTCCACGGTAGCCATGCTCGCGCCGTCGTCGCGCAGGAAAGCTTTCAAGATATTAGCGCCGTCAACCACCGTGACGGTGACCTTATACCCGTCGGCGCGGCATTTGGCCATGGATTCCTGGGCGATGGTCTGGGCCACGTCGACGGTGAGCATCTTCTGAGTGGGAAGTTGCGCGAACGCGCCAGTAGAGAACGCGGCGGCCAGGGCCGTAAGAGCGAGAGAGCGAGTGAGTTTCATGGATGGGATCCTCCTTGTGAGGGACCGCTTGATAAGTTATCACACGAGGGGAATCCCGTCGTGTCGAAGCGGCCTTTCCTCTCAAAATTTCTGCTACCATCCTCCCCATGAAACCCGGGTTCGCCCTAGTGCTCCTGCTCGCGTCCTGCGCGATCGCCCGCCCCGAACTCATCCGCCTCGAGGTCCAGTCGCGCACTCCTTGGCTCGGCGGCCGCTACGAGAAGCTGCAAGGCAAGGCCCACTTCGCGGTCGATCCGAAGTCGGCCATCAACCAACGCATCGCTGACATCTCCTACGCCCCGTTGAACGCGCAGGGCAAAATCGAGTTCGTGAGCGACTTCGTCATCGTGCGCCCCGCCGATGAAAAGGAGTCGCGCCACGCCGCTTTCATCGAAGTGCCGAATCGAGGGGTCACCCAGTCCAATGGCTTTTTCTTCAGCACCGCTCCCGGTACGTCATTCGAACTCCTGAAGCTCGACACCGTCGCGCTCACCGACTCCTTCCTCTTCGAGCAAGGCTTCACCGTTGCCTGGCTTGGCTGGGAAGCCGACCTCGAACCAGGTGAGATTGGCGCCACCCTTCCCCGCGCCGGCGTCACCGGCGTTGTCCGGGACTCGCAGATCGCACGAGGTGCCCTGCGTGGCTGGCGCCTCGGCGGCCCCAACTCCTACTGCGCTTCCGACGCCGATCAGCCCAGCGCGAAACTCATCGTGCGTTCCCGCATCGACGAAGCCGGGGAACAACTCCCGCGGTCCGCGTTTACCTTTGCCGATCCCAAAGACCCGAAATCGGCTCCCAATCCCTGTTTTGTCACCCTGAGCGAACCCGCCACGCCCGGCCGCATTTACGACCTCATTTATTCGGGCGCCAATCCCGAAATCGCGGGCCTCAGCCTGGCCGCCTTCCGCGACTTCGCCGCGTACCTCAAAAAGGAGGGCGCCGTCTCGCGCGTGCTCGCCTACGGCTACTCCCAGAGCGGACGCTTCCTGCGCGACTTCCTCTATCGCGGCTTCAATGAAGATGAGCAGGGCAAACCCGCCTTCGACGGTCTCTTCGTTGCCAGCGCCGGCGCGGGGCGCGGAAGCTTCGATCATCGCTACGCCATGCCTGGCGTCGCTGGCAACTCGGTACTCAGCATCACCCGCCCAGTCGATCTGCCACCCTTCGACGACGCTGGCCTCCTGAGCCTCGCGGTCCGTTCCAAGACGGTCCCAAAAATCTTCTTCACCTACAGCTCCACCGAATACTGGGCCCGCGTCGGAGCCTTGGCCTACACGTCCACCGACGGCGCAAAGGAACTGCCCCTCAACCCTAACTCGCGCCTCTACTTCATCTCTGGCACGCCGCACTCAGGAGCGCCGTTCCCGCCGTCGAAGAACGCACGCGGAAATCAGTGGAGTAACTTCGCCAACTACGCCCGCGCCACATGGGCCTTCCGCGCGCTCCTCCTCGATCTTGATGAATGGACCGCCAAAGGAATCGGGCCGCCCAATTCCGTATATCCGCATCTGGGCGATCTCGCCCGCAGTCAGGACGTGAAGTTCCCCCACGTCCCCGGCGTCGAGTTTCCCTCCTGGATGCCGCGCATCTGGCGTCTCGATTTCGGTCCGGAATACGCCACGAAAGGCGTGATCGACCGCGAGCCGCCGGCCCTCGGTGAACAGTTCACAGTTCTGGTTCCAATCGTGAAGCCCGACGGCAACGATGTCGGGGGAATCGAGCTGCCCGAAGTCGCCGTACCGCTCGGCACCTTTACCGGCTGGAATTACGCGCTCCCCGCGCTCCCGAATCTCGATTATCTCGCTGGCCTATTCGGCAGCTTCATTCCCTTTGCCCGAACGGCCGAAGAGCGCAAGTCCTCCGGCGACCAGCGCCTCTCGATCAAAGAGCGCTATCCAAGCAAGGAGGCATATATCAAGCAGATAACAGAGGCTGCGAAAGGCCTGGTAGCTCAGCGTTTGATGCGTGCCCAGGACGTGAACTCAGCTCTCGCACAGGCCGCCGCGCGCTGGGACTATCTGACGCTGCAATAGGCGTTTGAAGCGCTATGCCCAGCCAGATATGATTTTGATGGCGATTTAGAGCCGTAATGAGTTCAGGCGGTGAGTGCGCGCCGGGCACGGACGCGCAAAAGTCACTACATTCCCTCTATGATTGCGTTCAGCGTAGCGCTGGGCCGCATCGCCGCGGCGCACTTAGCGTCGTCCGGGAAATAATACCCCCCGATGTCCACCCGCTTGCCTTGTGCCCCCAACAACTCCTGAGTAATCTTGCCCGCGTTCGCCTCTAGCGCGGCGGCTACTGGAGTAAAGCGTCGCTTCAACTCCCCGTCCTCGTCCTGCGCGGCGAGTGCCTTGGCCCACGCCAACGCGAGATAGAAAGTCGAGCCGCGGTTGTCAATCTCGTTCACCTTGCGCGAAGGCTCGCGGGCGTCTTCGAGGTAGCGGCCGATGGCCTCGTCCAGCGTTTTCGAAAGCAGCGCCGCGCGCGGATTGCCGGTCTTCTTCGCCATCAGCTCCAGCGAGGGCACCAGCGCACAGTATTCACCGAGCGAGTCCCAGCGCAGATGACCTTCTTTAACAAACTGCTCCACGTGCTTGGGCGCCGAACCGCCCGCCCCGGTTTCGAGCAATGCGCCGCCTCGGAGCAGCGGCACGATCGAGAGCATGCGGGCGCTGGTCCCTAATTCGAAGATCGGGAACAAGTCGGTGAGATAGTCACGAAGCACGTTCCCCGTGACGGAGATGGTGTCCTCGCCCCGGCGAATTCGATCCAGCGAGAATTTCATCGCGTCCACCGGCTTCATGATCTTGATTTCCAGTCCCGCGAGGTCGTGTTCGGGCAGGTAGGCTTTGACCTTCTGAATGATCTGCGCATCGTGGCCGCGATCCGGGTCGAGCCAGAACACCGCCGGTGCGCCGGTTGCGCGCGCGCGTTCCACGCCCAGTTTTACCCAATCGCGAATGGCCTCGTCTTTGGTCTGGCACGCGCGGAAAATATCGCCGCGCTCGACGCTCTGTTCAAGCAGCGTTCTGCCGCCGGCATCCACGATGCGAATGGTGCCGTTGCCGGATGCGGTAAACGTCTTGTCGTGCGAACCGTACTCTTCGGCCTTCTGCGCCATGAGCCCGACGTTGGACACGCTGCCCATGGTCGCCGGATCGAATTGTCCGTGCTGCTTGCAGTCCTCGATCACGGCCTGATACATGGTGGCGTAGCAGCGGTCCGGGATCATGGCGACAGTGTCTTCAAGCGCGTCCGCTTTGTTCCACATCTTGCCGCCGTCCCGGATCACGACCGGCATCGATGCGTCGATGATCACGTCGCTGTTAACGTGCAGGTTGGTCTTGCCCTTCCGCGAATCGACCATCGCCAATCCGGGGCGCTTGTCATAACAGGCTGCGATATCGGCCTCGATCTCGGCCTTCTTTTCGGCCGGAAGCTGGTCGAGTTTGCCGAGGACGTCGGACATTCCGTTGTTAAGGTTGGCGCCGATTTGTTGGATAGCGCCGGCATGCTTCTCCAGCGCATCGGCGAAATACACCGCCACACAGTGCCCGAACATGATCGGATCGGAGATCTTCATCATGGTGCACTTCAGATGCAGCGACAACAGAACATTGTCAGCTTTAGCGGCGGCTATCTGCTCCGCATAAAATTTCCGCAGCGCCGCCACGTTCATCACTGCGCAATCGATCACTTCGCCCGCGAGCAACGGGATGCTTTGCTTCAGCACCTTCACCGCGCCGGCTGTGTCGACGAATTCAATGCGCACGTTGGTTGCGGCGCCTACCGTTGCGGATTTCTCGCTGCCGTAGAAGTCCTTGTCACTCATGTGGGCCACACGCGTGAGGGAACCGGGCATCGAACCCTGCTGGGGCCAGTTTTTCATCATCCTGTGTGGATGCTTCTGAGCGAACTCTTTCACCGACCTCGAAGCACGACGGTCCGAATTGCCTTCGCGCAATACGGGATTCACGGCCGAGCCCAGGACCACGGCAAAGCGGGCCTGTACCGCGCGCTCCTCTTCCGTCGACGGCGCCTCGGGATAGTCGGGTATGTTGTAGCCCTTGCCGCGGAGTTCGGCAATCGCTTCCCGGAGTTGCGGAATCGAGGCGCTGATGTTGGGGAGCTTAATGATGTTGGCCTCCGGTGTCTGCGCCAGCTCTCCCAAGCGGGTCAACTCGTCGGGAACCTTCTGGTCGTTCCGAAGACACTCAGGGAAGTTGGCGATAATACGTCCAGCCAGCGAAATGTCAGCCGTTTCGATCTCGAGGCCAGTCCCCTTGAAGTAGGCTTGTAGGATGGGCAGCAGCGCGTACGACGCCAGTGCGGGCGCTTCGTCGGTCTTGGTCCAAGTAAGCTTCATGTATTGGTCTTAGTGTTCTGAATGAATGTAGAGAGAACGCGATCGCAAAGCGCGACGGTCTCAAACGGAAAGCGTAGGATAGCATGACGCCGGAACACAACGCTTTCCTGCGCACGCCCGGACACGTCGTCCCATAAGCGAACGCCGCGCGGGAGTGTAACCTCGTCGCATCAATGTCATTGCATGGTCACGAAATTGCGGTAAGGTCGCTCTGATGATCCTGCCCGGAACAGTATTTCAGGACCTACGTTACGCTGCCCGAATGCTACGCTGCAATCCCGGGTTTACCGCGGTCGCGGTCCTCGCCTTGGGTCTGGGAATTGGAATCAACACTGCGGTTTTGACGGCGTACAAAACCATGGTCGCCCGGCCGCTTCAAGCTCGCGATCCGGGCCAAATGGTTAACCTGACGCTGCTGCGCGAGTCGGGGGCCGCCAATTACACGTTCAGCTACCCGGACTACGAAGCGTACCGGGATTCGCTCGAATCCTTCCGTGGCCTGATCGCTACGAACCATGAGCAGATGAGGCTCTTGTCCGCCGACGGAATTGTGAGTCAGCGAGCGTCCGCAGCTGAATCGGGGTTGGGAAGACTGGGGCTGGTACCCTCCGGCGCGAGCAATGCTGAGTTTTCGAGCGTTCTAGTGGTTTCGGAGAACTACTTCGAAGTCCTCGGCGTCGCGCCCCTACGCGGCCATATCTTCGACTCTGGTGTGGCGGAGCTTTTGGCCTCGCCCCAGGTTCTGATCAGTGAAAACTTCTGGCAGAAGCGCTTTGCGGGCGACCCGGCGGTATTGGGGAAAACGATCCAGCTGAATGGCACCGCTCTTGAAATAGTCGGAATCACACCGCACGATTTTGCCGGAACCTTTGCCGGCGTGCCTGATTTCTGGCTCCCGCTCAGCCTCGAACCGCTGGTTCATGCCGACCCCAATTGGCTTCGCAATCGTGAGCGCCAATTCTGCCGCCTGTTTGGCCGCGTGGCGCCCAGGGTCGGCATCGCGCAGGCGCAGGCGGAGATGACGCTCGTGGCCAATCGGCTCGGCACTCTGCACGATTCAAAGTCGGGTTGGGCGAAACCCGCTAGTGCGCTCGTGTCGCCGGGCTCCCCGCTTCCCGTCCCCTTAAGGATGAACCCCCCACTGATGCTGACCATCCTGTTCATTGTTGCCGCCACCGGGCTGGTGCTACTGGTGGCCTGCGCCGACGTTGGCAGCCTGCAACTGGTTCGCGCTAGATCCAGGCAGCATGAGCTCGAAACACGCCTGGCGCTCGGGGCCAGCCGGCTGCGGCTTATCAGACAATTGCTGACGGAAAGCGCTCTGCTTGGCTTGGTAGCAGGCGTCATGGGGTTCCTGTTCACCTGGGTGTTGCTGAAAATTGGCGTCACCCTTGCCGCAGAGGCCTTTCCCGCCGATTTTGGAACATTCATTTTCGACGTAACGCCCAACCTCGAAATCTTGGTCTACGTCCTTGCGATCTCTCTCGCTGCCGGCGTCCTTTTCGGGCTCGCCCCGGCGATTGAAAGCTCTCGTTCCGGTCTCTCCTCCGGCTCCAAAGGAAGTACTTCACCAGCCCGAAGCCGTCGCATTCAGGATTTCCTTATTGCGGCGCAGGTTGCCCTTTCCCTAGTTCTCCTGATCGCCGGAAGCTTGCTCATTCGAAGCTCCATCAACTCACTGAAAATGAATACGGGCTACAACAGTAAAGGCGTCGTCGATCTCGATCTGCAATTTCCCGCGGGATCAAGTGACGCCTCGCAATACACTCCGGCCCGCAAACTTGCTTTGGTCCGCCAGCTTCGAACGCGCCTGGCGGCCCTGCCTGGAGTGGTTGCAATTACGAGCGCTCGGCCTCCAAGCGATTATGGTTTCGTAACAGCCGCGGCTGCACAAACCATGCATTACACTTGCGTGCAGGCAAACTATTTCCAGACGCTCGACATTCCTGTATTGCTGGGCCGCAGTTTTGAATCGCAAGCCGGTCAGGCCGAGCACTCTATCGTCCTTAGCGAATCAGCCGCCAAACAACTATGGCCGGACGAGAACCCCATCGGCCGCAGCGTCCGGTTAGGCGTTACCGACGAAAAATTGCACGACCCAAGCGAACTTCGCGCAGATGGACCAGCCTACCAGGTCGTCGGCGTCGCCCGTGACACGCGTGGTATTGATCTGAATGGCGCCGATTCCAGACTGCTTTACCTTCCGCTACCCGAAGATCGGCTTCAGAATTATTCCATCCTCATGCGGACAGGGTCCGACCCCAAGCTGGTCGTGCGTGCGATCGATGGAGCGATCTCGTCCGTCGATCCCGATTTGGTGGCAACTTCTTCCACCCTTGAAGAAATGCTTCGCCGGTCGCCGTCGTTCCTCATCTCCAGCCTGGCCGCCGCGATTGCGTCTTCGGTTGGCCTGCTCGGTCTTCTGCTCGCCTTGATGGGCATCTATGGCACGGTCAGCTATGTCGTGCTCCTCCGCACGCGTGAAGTTGGCATCCGCATGGCAGTCGGCGCCCAAAAGCGCAACATTCTCGCGCTGATCCTCAGTGGAAGCGCGCGGCCCGTGATGGCAGGATTGCTTGCGGGAATGATTCTCTCGGTCGGGGCCTCTTATCTGCTGCGGGGTGTGCTCTATGGACTCAGTGCCGTTGATGCCGTCTCATTCGTGGGTGTCCCGCTCCTGTTCCTGGCGATCGCGCTGCTTGCGGCCTATTCGCCAGCCCGGCGAGCTATACGCGTCGATCCCATGGTGGCGCTCAGATACGAATAAAGGATGGAACGACCGTAAACTAATTCTGACTGGACGGTATTATCACTATGCTCACCGACCTTCGACTCGCCTGCCGCGCATTGGCCAAGAGTCCCGCCTTTACCCTGACGGCCGCCGCTGTGCTCGCTCTCGGCATCGGCGCGAACACCACCATTTTCAGCGTCATCAACCAGGTGCTGCTCAACCCCGCGGGTGTGGATCAGCCGTCCAGGGTGGTCGCCGAGCGCGTTCATTACGACAAGCTTGCGCTCAAGAGCATCGGCGTATCCGCCCCCGATTTTAAGGACGCTCAGAACAGCACGCAGGTATTCGAAGCGGCCGCTATCCTGACGGGCGGCAGTTTTAACTACACGACGTCGGGCGGTCCCGAAAAACTTGACGGCGCAAGCGTGTCGGCCGACTGGTTCCGAGTCTTCGGCGCCAAGCCGCAGCTCGGCCGGACGTTCTTACCCGTCGAGGATCAGCCCAATGCGAATCAGGAGGCGGTGCTGTCCTTCGCAGCGTGGAAGCGATTGTTCGGTGAGGACCCAGGTGTGATCGGCAGGACCATCCAGTTGAACGAAACGCCCTATCGAGTGGTGGGCGTGATGGGTCCCCAGTTCCGGTTTCCCGCCCGCATCGACCTTTGGGTTCCGCTGGGCCTTCCCGCCAACAGCTTCACCGAGCAGAATCGATTCAACGAAAGTTACCTGGGCGTCGCGCGTCTCAAGCCCGGAGTTTCGTTCGCGCAGGCCAGTACTCTGATGAATCTCCTAAGCGACCGCCTCAAGAGCGGCCAGACGCGCTACGCGGAATATGGCAGGGATGCGGCGTGGGGCATGTTCATCGTGCCGATTACGGATTTCATCGCCGGCAATACCAAAACGCCTTTGCTCGTATTACTGGGCGCGGTCGGATTTGTGTTGTTGATCGCGTGTTCGAATATCGCGGGGCTGATGCTGGCCAGGTCTTCGGGACGCGCCCGCGAAGTTGCAATCCGTGCCGCGCTGGGCGCCACTCGCTGGCATCTGGTTCGACAAGTGATGGCCGAAAGCCTGGTGCTGGCTCTAGGCGGAGCGATTGCCGGGCTGGCTCTCGCGTACGGAGGAGTCCAGGGAATTGTCGCGCTAGCTCCGGCCACTGTGCCGATCGCGCTGGATGTAAGGCTCGATCCATTCGTTTTGTTCTTCACCGCCGGCGCCGCGATTGCTGCCGGCCTTCTGTTCGGCATCGCGCCGGCCTGGCAGATGTCGCGGCTGGATCGCTACGAAGGTTTGAAAGAGGGAGGCCGTGCTGGTACGGCGGGTGTCGCACGCCAGCGCATGCGCGCTGGATTGGTGATGGGAGAAGTGGCCATCGCGCTGCTTCTGCTGGCTGGGGCGGGATTATTTCTGCGAAGCCTCGCGAGTCTCGAGAGTGTGCACCCCGGTTTCGAACCCGAGGGCGTCATCACCGGCAGCGTCGCTCTGCCTCACGCGCGCTATTCCGAGGATGCCCGGCAGATTGCGTTCTATCGAGCGGTGCTGGACGGGTTGGCAAAGATTCCGGGTGTCACGAATGCAGCGGCTGCAGTGGCGGTCCCGTTCAGCAACGATGGTGGGTCCGCATCATTTGAGATCGAAGGCCGGAACGTGCCCCCTGGCGATCCCGGCCCGCATGGGGACATCTCGCTGGTAACACCTGGATATTTCGGCGCGCTGAAAATCCCGCTCGATCGTGGCCGCGTCTTTTCCGATCACGATATCGCCGAATCGCAAAGCGTGGCACTAGTGGATGAAACGCTCGCGAAACAGTATTGGCCGAATGAAAATCCCATCGGCCAGCACATCCGGAACGGATCGAAGGCGAAGTGGGCCACTATCGTCGGCGTTGTGGAGCACGTCAAAAATTCCGACTTGTCGGGCGATCAGATCAAAGGCCGATACTACTACCCGATGTACCAGCAGCCGTTCACGAACGCTACTCTGGTGGTCCGAACCCAGGGCGATCCGGGCGCGGCCTCGGGAGCCATTCGAGCCGCCGTCGGCGCCGTAGATCCGAGCGAACCGATTTCGCAGCTCCGTACGCTGTCCAGCATGGTAGCCGCATCGCTTGCACCGCGCCGCTTCGTGGTGACCATGTTGGCGATTTTCGCCGGGCTGGCGCTGCTGCTCGCGATCATCGGACTATACGGCGTCACCAGTTATTCGGTGGCGCAACGAACCCAGGAGATCGGCATCCGCATGGCGCTGGGCGCGCGTCGGAGCGAGATTCTCAGCATGGTAATCCGGCAGGGCATGTGGTTGACGGGCGGGGGCGTGCTGGCGGGACTCGTTGCGGCGCTGGCCTTGAGCGGCTTGTTGCGCAACCAGTTGTTTGAGGTGAGCCCGTTCGATCCGCTGACCTTCGGACTCACGGCTGTGGTGCTGATCGCGGCTGAGTTGCTGGCCTGCTCCATTCCGGCGCAGCGCGCCACTCGCGTGGATCCGATGGAAGCTCTGCGCCACGAATGATCGCGGGGCGGGGAGCTCATTGATCGGGTAAACTGAGCTAAACTCCGGTATGCCGTTTTCTGCAGGCGACAAACTCGGCCCTTACGAGATCCTTGCACCCGTCGGCGAGGGCGGAATGGGCGAGGTTTACAAGGCCCGCGATACTCGGCTCGACCGCATCGTAGCTATTAAGGTTGCAAAAGATCAGTTCACCGAGCGATTCGAGCGCGAAGCGCGTTTAGTAGCTGCGCTGAATCATCCATGTATCTGCCAGCTTTACGATGTCGGGACAAATTACGTGGTCTTCGAGTACATTGATGGCGCGATACTCAAAGGCCCCATGCCCCCCTCGGACGCCCTGCGAATCGCGCTGCAAATCGTGGACGCTCTGGAGGAGGCGCACAAACACGGCATTATCCACAGGGATTTAAAGCCCGGCAACATCCTGCTCACAGCGCGCGGCGTGAAGGTGCTGGATTTCGGGTTAGCGAAACAGAGCCGCGACGGACATCGCACGGACGACGAAACTCAAACTTCGGATCTCACACGAGCAGGCGGAGTGTTGGGGACGCCGGCCTACATGGCACCCGAGCAATGGCAAGGCAAACCCGCCGACGCGCGATCGGACATTTACGCCTTCGGCTGCGTTTTGTATGAGCTGCTGACCGGCGCGCGCCCTGGCCGTGAGCGAGCGCCACTGAACCAAGCGGCGCTAGAAGCGATTGTCCGCAAATGTCTAGCGGACGATCCGGCCAAGCGTTTCCAATCCGCCAATGAGCTAAGGACGGCGCTGGAGGGAGCGGCGAAAGGCGGAGGCCGCGTGAGGTGGTACGCAATCGCGGCGGCGGTGTTGGTCCTGCTGGCGGCTGGCGCCACGGGATTGTTTTGGCGACGCGCGCAAGCCAAGCCAAAGCTCACCGATCAAGATGTGCTGGTGGTAGCAGACTTCGACAATAGAACTGGCGATCCGGTTTTCGACACCGCGCTGAAGCAGGCGCTGGCGTTTCAGCTCCAACAATCGCCGTTCCTCAAGGCCATGGACGATTCGGTAGTCCGCCAGTCCATGAAGCTGTCGGGCCGGGCGCCCGATGCTCGCGTCACCGGTGAGATCGCGCGCGACATCTGCATCCGGGAGGGCCAGAAAGCCACGCTCGAAGGCTCCATCACGGCCCTCGGCTCCCAGTATTTGATTGCACTTCAGGCGGTCAACTGTCAAACCGGCGAAACCTTCGCGCGCGAGGAGGTCGACGCTGCGGGCAAAGAGCACGTTGTGGAGGCGGTCGGCCGCGCGACCAATTCGATGCGCGCCAAACTCGGAGAATCGCTCAGCACCATACAAGGCGAAAACCGCGCGTATCAACAGGCCCTCACTACCAATTCTCTGGAAGCGTTGCAGTCGTTCTATATGGGTGACGAGGAATGGACCAAGACCGGGGACCGTCGAGCGGCAATCCCCTACTATCGCCACGCTACCGAGCTGGACCCAAACTTCGCCATGGCGTTCGCAGTGCTTGGACTGCAATCTGGGGCTTTGGGCGATGCGGCCCAGGCGAAAGAGGCCATCGAGAAAGCCTATGCGTTAAAGGACCGCGTCAGTGAGCGAGAGCGCCTTTTTTATCGAAGAAGAACAGTACAGGTTGCAGGGGAACGGAAAGAAGCTGCGGGAGATTCAGGAATTGCTGGCCCGGCGATATCCGCGAGATCCCATTTTTCGTACCAACCTGGCGGGCAGTTACCTCGATGCGGGCGAGCCAGAGAAAGCACTGCCAGAAGCCCAGGCTGCGATCCTGAATGGTCCGAGGATCATGTCCCGCCTATCTAGTTGCAAGCACAGCATTGCTGGACCTGAATCGACTGGACGAGTCGAGGGCCATGGCGCAAAGAGCAGTATTGAACGGAGTCGACAGCCCGTATATTCACTGGCCTCTCCTCACTCTTGCGTACGCCGAAGGCGATGCGCAGATGCAACAGCGGGAAACGGAGTGGCTCGCGAGTCACGAGGCGCAGCCAATTGCTTTGCTTGAGCAGGGGAACAACGCGGCCGCGCTCGGGCGCTTGAAACAGGCGAAGGAACTGTTTCGCAAAGGCTCGGACCTGCCGGGCTTGCCGATAGCGTTTAGGCAAGAATTTCTCGCCAGGGCCGCGACGGCAGACGCGCTGTTTGGGAAGTGCGCTCCACTCGGGTCCAGCGGGCCGCCCATAGCGCTAGCGGTGTGCGACCCACAGCGGCAAGGAAGCTCAGCGAGCAATGGTCCGCGGACAGGTCTACGCCGGTCGCGAAACCGGAGGCCTATGCGCGTGGGTTGGCGTTGCTCGCTGAGGGCCAAGCATTAGACGCGGCAAGCGTCTTCTCGCTTATGGTCGACCGCAAGGCCGCCAATTGGGGACCCGAGTATCCCGCCGCGCAGGTCGGTCTGGCACGCGCCGCGAAGATGACAGGCGACACCGCTCGCGCCAAGAAGACCTATCAGCAGTTTTTCGCCTTCTGGAAGGGCGCCGATCCGAACATTCCTCTGCTGCTCGAAGCCCGCAAAGAGTACGCGGCCCTGAAATAGCTGCTGGGCCTGCTCCATTCCGGCGAAGCGCGCCACTCGTTTGGACCCCATGGAAGCCTTGCGCCACGAATGATTCGGCGTGGGGCGGACGCCCTCGTCCGCGCCGGACCCCTCGGTCCGGCTCTTGCTATCGCACGCAAAGCGTAGGCCGACGAGGGCGTCGGCCGCGGTCCGGGGGGATCGCCCCACACAGCACTTTCTGTGCCAGAATACTCTCGTGCTCCAAGCACTGACCGAGCGTAAGGAATGGAAATTCTTCGGCGCCCTGCCGAAGGCGGACCCCGGCATCGCTGCCGCTTGGTGGACCGTCTTGGTGCTGAGAGGGATTCTGCCGGCCGGGTTCGCGATTGCGATGGGCGTGCTGGTGGGTGCGGTGCAACGCGGCAATTCCCTGACTGGACCGCTCGCGTTGGCCGGCGCGATCTTCGTCCTGCTTCAGGTGCTCAATCCGATTCATCAGGCCCTCAGCGCCAACCTTGGCGACCGTACCGCCGCATGGCTCTATGACCGGCTCACCGAGGCCTGCGTGCGCCCGCCGGGCATGGGGCACCTCGAGGATCCGACGCTTACCAACGATCTCACGGTCGCGCGCGATTTCGACCTCGGGATGACCGGGCCGCCGCTTGCGATCTCCATCGATTTCATCGCGAACGGGTTGGTGGAGATGATCGGCGGCATTGCGTCGGCCGTGATCCTGGCCCGCTACGCGTGGTGGGCGCCCATAATCCTGGCGAGCGCATGGCTGGCTACGCACTGGATTTTGAGCGACAGTGCGATCTGGCACGATCGCCAGACTGAGGAAGTTCGCGGCGCGCAGCGGGACGCCGACTACGCCTATCGTATGGCAGTGGATCCGCCCGCCAGCAAAGAGCTGCGGCTGTTCGGATTGGCGGGCTGGACCATCCAGCGTTTCATCGCCCGTCGCACGCGCTTGCACGAGTTGCAGTACGCGGCCACGCGTCTGCGCGAACGTCCTGTCATCTGGAGCATGCTGCTGGTCAGCTCCGCGAATATCCTGGTGTTCTGGTTGCTGGCGAGCGCCGCCGCGCAGGGCCGCATCAGTCTCGGGGAAGTTGTGGTGTACGTGCAATGTGCCATCGGCGTGTCGATGATCGCGTTCGGCGGTTTCAGTTGGGCGCTGGATGGAGCGGCTGCCCCACTGGCGGCGGTGCTGCGGCTGGAACCGGCCATGCGTCCGGCCGGCGCTCTGCGTTCAGGCCATCGGCGCGCGGATGCGGCGGCCGCGCCCGAGATCCGGCTCCGCGACGTCACGTTTGGCTACCCCGCGGGCGCGAAAGTGCTCGACCACTTCGATCTCACCATTCCCGCCGGCTCGTCGCTCGCCATCGTTGGACAGAATGGCGCCGGCAAAACGACCATCGCAAAGCTGTTGTGCCGGTTGTACGATCCGCAGTCTGGCGCGATCGAGATCTCGGGCGTTGACCTGCGCGAGTTCGATCTCGCGTCCTGGCGCTCGCGCCTCACGGCCGTGTTCCAGGACTTCATCCGCCTGGAGCTGCCGCTGCGCGACAACGTGGCCCCGGCCGGCGCGCCGGATACTGTGGTGCGCGCGGCGCTGGAGGCGGCGGGTGCGACGAACCTGGCCTCACTCGATACTGTACTGGCTCGCGGATACGACGGCGGCACCGACCTTTCGGGCGGCCAATGGCAACGCATCGCGCTGGCGCGGGCGCTGGCAGCCGTCAAACTGGGCGCAAGTGTGGTGCTGCTCGACGAGCCGACGGCGCAACTCGACGTGCGCGGCGAAGCCGAGATCTTCGATCGCCTGCTGGCCGCCACGCGGCATTGCACAACCATCCTGATCTCGCATCGCTTCTCCACGGTGCGCCAGGCCGATCGTATCTGCGTGCTTGAGCAAGGCCGCGTTATCGAGCTCGGATCGCACGACGAATTGATGGCGCTCAACGGTCGATATCGCACCATGTTCGATCTCCAAGCCCAGCGCTTCAACGTTCCTGAAGAGGAGGGCGCGACGTATGAGTCCCTCTGAGAGCAAAATCCAACGTGACACAGCCATCCAACCGCTGCCGCCCGCGCTGTCATCCATGTGGCGGTTGTGCAAGCTGGGCTATCGCTCGGAACCCCGCCTGATGCTGGCGGCTTTCGTGTTGTCGCAGCTCGCTGCGCTGCCCGACGCGCTGCTGGCATTGTGGCTGATGTTGCTCGGCAAAGGCGTCATCGAGCACCGGCCCGGCATGGTGCAAGGCGCGGCAATTGGTCTGGGCGTGTCGGTGGCCGCGACGTGGTTTCTCCGCACCGTTAGTACGCGCTTACAGCGCCGCTTCCGCGACAAGGTGACCATCGCGCTGGAGGCGCACGTGGCGAAACTACAGGCCTCGGTCGCGACGGTGGCGCATCAGGAACGACCGGAGTATCTCGACCGGCTATCGGTGCTCCGCAATCAGGTGTTCGTGCTGGACCACATGTACATGTCGGTGTTTTCCACGCTGGGATGGATCCTGCGGCTGGGGATAACGATGGCGCTGCTGGCGTCGGTTCATCCCGCGCTGATGCTGCTGGTTGTGTTCGCGGTCCCCACCGTGTTGACGTCCACGTGGCGGCCGGAAGTCGAGAGATCCGCGCAGGAACGCGGCGCGCAAACCAATCGGCTGGCGCGTCACCTGTTCGACATTGCCACCACCGCTCCGCCCGGCAAGGAAGTGCGGGTGACCGGCATCGGAGAACGACTCATTACAGATCGCCGGGCCGCGTGGGAGCGCTGGTACGGACCGGTGGCGGCCGCTCGATGGGGCTCGGCGTGGTGGCACGCGCTGGCGTGGGCGATCTTCGGCTTCGCGTATGTCGGCGCGGTGGTGTTTGTGTCGTACGTCCTGCGCGCGCCGGCTAGCAGTGTACTGCTGGTGCTGGCCGCGGGCGCCCGGCTGTCGGCGTACATCGGCGCCACGGTCGGTGAGATTGGATTCCTGCGCGGATTTTGGATGGACGGCTCACGGCGTCTCGCGTGGCTGGAGGACTACGCCGTCTCGGTCGCGGCGTCGGGCGATCTGCCGGTTCCCGCCGTGTTACAGCGCGGCATCCGATTCGACCACGTGTCGTTTGCCTATCCCGGCACGTCGCGCGTGGTGCTGGACGATGTGTCGCTGACGCTGCCCGCGGGCGCGGTGGTCGCGATCGTTGGCGAGAACGGCGCCGGTAAGACCACGCTGGTCAAGCTGCTCTCGAAGATGTACGAGCCGTCGTCCGGTTCGATCCTGGTGGACGACACGCCGCTGGCGCGCATGCCGGCCGGCGAGTGGCGGGCGCGTCTGGCAGGCGCTTTCCAGGATTTCTTTCGCTTCGAATTTCGCGCCGGGCACACAGTCGGTTTGGGCGACGTCTCCCGATTGGATGACGGGCCCGCAGTGATCGCGGCGGTGGATCGCGCGGGCGCGGCCGACGTGATCGAGCGTCTTGCATCGGGCTTCGACACGCAGCTGGGCCCCACTTGGCCTAGCGGAGTTGAGCTATCGTTCGGCCAATGGCAGAAGCTGGCGCTGGCGCGCGGCTTCATGCGCGATGAGCCGTTATTGCTGGTTCTGGACGAACCGACTGCGGCGCTCGATGCCGAGACTGAACATGCTTTGTTCGAGCGTTACGCCGCAGCAGCGCACGGATCGGGCGACCGTGCGGGCGGCCGCATCACTATCCTGGTCTCGCACCGTTTCTCCACCGTCCGCATGGCGGATCTCATCGTGGTGCTGGACGGCGCCCGCCTGGTAGAGGTCGGCACGCACGAGGAGCTGATGGCCAAGGGCGGCCAGTACTCGGAACTGTACGGAATCCAAGCCGCCGCGTATCGCTAAAGTTTTACTTCGAAGACTTACTTCGAGAACGCCAGAAGCACGTTTCCTGGCATGCCGCCCCACTGCCCATAGCCGGAGTTCACGAACACCATACCATTCACCACGGCTGGTCCGGCGACATCTAACGAACCGCCGTGAGCTGGTTTACCATTCACGCTGTCAAACTCGCGCTCCGTATCCACGTCCCACAGAACTTCGCCCGTCGACGTGGAAAACCCCCGCAGGTGCCCATCGATGGAGCCCGAGAAAACCACGCCTGGAATCGCGCTTACCGCGGCCGATTGCGCCGGAGAACAGTCCGTCCGCCCCTCGGCACACGGCTTGGGTTTTGCGCTCCACAGAATTTTGCCGGTCTTGAGATCCAGCGCGTGAAGTCCGCCGCCTTTTTTGGGGTCCATCGTCAGCCGGTAACCCGCCGGAATCTTCGGATCCGCCACAGCCCCCATACTGATATCCGAAATTGCGACATAAACGTTTTGTCCGTCCGAAGCCGAGCCCCACTGGCTGCCGCCCAACGCGCTGCCTTCGCCCGCGCGCGTCTCCCAGAGGATCTTGCCTTTTTGATCGGGATCCACGGCATGCACCATCCCCGACTTTTGACCGATCACCAGCGCGCGCTTTCCCCCACCGAGCCCAACCAGGATCGGGGGCTGTCCAAAATCATAATCGGGACCCTTCGCCTCCGGACAATTCCCAGGCTGAGGAGTGCCGCAGGCCGTGTTGAAGGCATCGTTTTCGGTCAATTGCTTCGACCACAGCAGCTCCCCAGTCTTGAGCTGCATCGCCAGGATCGCGTCGCTGGTATTGGACGGCGGATCGGAATAATTGTCTCCGGTGGCGACGTACAGCACTCCTAGCTGGTCATCGATGGTCGGCGTCGACCACACGGCGGCGCCCGAAGGTCCGAACTGCTGGGTGCCCGCGGGATTCTTGTGCGTTGCCTTGGCTGCTTCGAGAACCGTGAAGCTTTGCCAAATCTTCTTGCCGGTCGAAGCGTCCAGCGCCACCACGCTTCCGCGAAATGTGCAGCAGCCATACTTCGGATCGGGCCCCATAATCTCTTCAAACGAACTGATCGGCTGGTAAAGCACTCCCTGGTAGTACCGCGGCGTGGCAGTAGCCATCGAGGCGAAATGATCCACCGGCCGAACCTTCCAGATCAGCTGGCCGCTCTGCGCGTTCACCGCATAAATGTTGGCGCCGGTGTCGCCAAAAAAGATGGCCGGAATTCCGTTGGCTTCGCCGACCGTCACGCCCGATCGGACGCCACCCTTGTCGGCTTGATATCCCCAGCGCGTGCAGCCGGTGTCGGCGTCGAGTGCATAGACGGCTCCGGTCGAGGTCGCGATAAACACGCGGCCACCCACCACCGCTGGCTGGGATCGCGCCGTCGTGACATCGCCCAGATTGAACGCCCACTTCAGCTTCAGCTTGGGAACGTCCGCCGCCGCAAGTCCCGCCGAGGCCGCGTCCTGAAATCGCGAATTAGTCGCGCTGGTACTCCAGCCATTCCATTGCGGCGCCTTTGCGTCTACTTGGAAAGCCGCCTCGCCTTTGCAGGTCGGGGTAAACACGGGAGCAGCGGCCGCCTGCGTTCCGCCGGTTGGCGCGATATAGCCGATCAGGGCGAAAAGCTCGGGTGTTGAAAGTCCCTCCGCTTGCGTCTTCATCAGCCCGTTCGTCAGGGCGACGTAGATAGCCTCGCCGCTCATCGCCTTGATAGTGGCAAGCGAGGGAACGCGCACGGCCGGCATGTCATGGCACTTCGCGCAACGTTCTTTGTAGATGGCGGTCCCGTCTTGCGCGGACAGGACCGGCAGCATCAGAGCAAACAGAAATGCGTGTCGCATGGCTTTTTCCTAAACAAGCTTTCCTACAGAAAATTCCGTTTTCTGGATTGAACGTATAGAGTGCCCCCGAGGATCAGCGCGATCAACGCGCATTCTCCGGCCAGGATGTTCAGCACAGCCGGACTCCAGATGGCCGTGCGAGCTGTCCAATCGCGGCCCAGCGTCGGGAAGCGCGTACTAAGGATGTACCAAACCAGCCAGTACGAAGAATTAACGGCGGCGGTTGCGGTGATACTCGCCCCCTCGGATTCACTGATCAGCGCCACTCCGGTGCTGATGCAGAAGCCCACGAAAGGGAGCAGGGCGAGGACGAGCGCCATTGGAATCGCACCGTTGGGAAGAACGTGGCGAACGGTGATGAACCACACCGCGGCTCCGACAAGCGTCAGCCAGGGCACCAGAAACATTCCGAAGGTCGATACAAGTTTCGCGGTTCCGTACTGGACGGACGAAATCGGAAGACTCATCAGGAAAGGCAGAGTCTGCTTTTTTCTTTCGTTCACGATGTTGGACCCCGGCAGCAAACTGGCGCAGATGATCAGCGAAATGAAAAAGAAGACGCTCCCGAGGATGAACGGCGTCGACCCTCCCAACTGAACGATCATTAGGGCGATTCCGCCGCCCACGATGGATAGAATGATCATCGGGCTGTTGAGCCGCCAGTCTTTCAGAATCAAATGTCCAACCACTGAGCTCTTCATGCTTCCACCTCTCATGCCTCCACCTCCTCGCGGCTATGTTCGACATTCGCGACGAAAATTTCCTCGAGCGTCATGTTCTCGATCCGCTGCACTCGCGCGCCGGTGCTCTCATAGGCATTGGCCAGATCCGGGACGAACGCGTTGGCGGTCGCGATAGCCAGCCTTCCATCCTGCTTCACGTCAATAATTCCGGGCAGAGCCGGCAACGTGATTCCGTGCGGCACCTCCAGACGCAGGCGGCGCCAGCGGTCCAGGTACGTCTCCTTATCCATGGAGTCGATGATGCGGCCACGATCGATGAACGTAATCTGATCCGAGATTTGTTCCACGTCCTGCGTGTTGTGCGACGAAAACAGGACGCTGCGGCCCTCGTCGGCCATCACGTTGGTCAACTCCCGCAGGATCTCGTGGCGCGCCACCGGGTCGAGTCCCGTGGTTGGTTCGTCCAGCACCAGCAGTTTTGGGCGTCGGGCGAAAACCAGAAGCAAGGTCGCCTTGACGCGCTGCCCGTGCGATATTCCCTTGATCTTCTGCTCGGCCCGCAGACCGAAGCGCTTCAGCAGCACTTGCGCGTACGCAGCGTCCCAATCGGGATAAATCGATTGAATGAACTGCATATGCCAGCCCAGGGTCCTCGACTCGTAGAGCCGCATATCTTCCGATGCGAATCCGATGTCCCACTTCGCGGCGACCTGCTCGGCCGGCATGCGATGCCCCAGCACCCGCACGTCGCCCGAATCCTGATGAACCAAGCCCATAAGGATGCGGATGGTGGTCGACTTGCCCGCGCCATTCGGCCCGATGAGTCCCATGATCTGTCCTTCAGGGACTTTCAGATCGATATGCTCGAGCGAAAAGAAGCGATATTTCTTGCACGCGCCGCTGATTTCTATAGCCAGGCCGTTGGGATAATCTCTGCTCATATAGTTTCCTTTTCTGCGATACGGTCGCCCGCTTCTCGCAGCCGGTGCTCCAGATCTTTGGGCCGAAGACCAAGCAGCGCCGCAATCCGCGTTGCCTGTTCCAGATGCTGTTCCAATTCCTGCTCGCGCAACTGCGCTCCCAGGCCGGGCTTGGAAGCAACGTGCGAACCCTTCCCTTGCTGCGTGATTATAATGCCCTCGCGTTCCAGTTCCAGATAGGCACGCTTCACCGTGATGACGCTGACCTCCAGGTCCACGGCCAATTGCCGTATCGACGGGATCGCCTGGCCTTCAGTCCAATCGCCGACAGCAACGCGCTGTTTGATCTGCTCCATGATTTGCAGGTACATCGGACGCTTGTCGGATTGCGAAATGGCGAAGGCACCGTTCATGTCAGTAGGTCAGTCAGTGTACTCAATAGGTATACTCAGTATACACAGATTCACGAGTCGGTCAAGACCTAATTTCGGGGTCGTGCAAGCGTTAACGTGGTTACTAACAACTCCCGAAGTTCGCGGTAACTCTGAAAGTTTTCGAGCATCTCTATAGTTGGGCGTTGTCTTGACGCCCGAAAGAGAGCGCAGAATGAAAGTCTTGAGGGCAACGGCCGTAATCGCTTCGACGGTTCTAGTAGCGGCCGCGTTATTCGCACAGCAACCGCAAGAGCAGCCGGGTCAGTTGCCGGATCAGGGAGCGCCGGCCGATCAGGGCCCGCCACCTCCCCCACTGAATCTCCAGCAATTGGACGATCTGGTCGCGCCCATCGCACTTTATCCCGACAACTTGCTCAGCCAGATCCTGGCAGCCAGCACGTATCCGATTGAGGTAGTGGAAGCGCAACAGTGGCTACAACAGAATCGCAATCTCAAGGGACAACAACTGCTGGACGCGGCGAAACAGCAGAATTGGGACCCGAGCGTGCAAGCTCTGGTTGTGTTCCCCGACATATTGGCCAGGCTGAATCAGGATATACGCTGGACAACGGATTTGGGCAACGCGTTCTTAGCGCAGCAGGCCGACGTCATGCACGCGGTCCAGGATATGCGAGCCAAGGCCGAGGCCAACGGAAAGCTGAAATCCACGCCGCAGGAGACCGTTACCACGCAAACTCAGGACGGGCAGTCGGCTATCGTCATTCAGCCTCCCGATCCTGCGGTGGTCTACGTTCCTAATTACAATCCTGCATGGGTTTGGGGTCCGCCGGTCTACGGCTATTATCCGCCTCTGCTCTATCCCGGCATCGACGTGGGATTCGGGTTCTGGCCCGGCATCGATCTCGGATTATATTTTGGCGGCGGCTGGGGTCTGTGGGGCGGCTTTGGATGGGGATGGGGTCCCGATTGGTTCGGCGGAGGACTCTTTGTAAACGCCAATTTCTTCCATCGCTATGGCTTCGCCGATTACCATCCGGGCTTCGGCGGCCGATGGGCGCACAATCCCGCTCATCGGATGGGTGTTGCGTATCCGAATCGCGCCGTGGCTAGCCGGTTTGGGGGTGGAGTTGGAGCTCGCGGGAGCGCCGCATTTCGTGGTGGAGCGGTGGGTGCCCGAGGAGCCGAAGGATTTCGCGGAGCGGAGGGCCGTGGCGCAGCAGGCGGTCGTTCTTTTGAAGCGCGGCCTGAAGCGCCGGCCAGTCATAGCGCCTTTGGCCGGATCCAAAACGGAGGCGTAACGCGGATGCAAAGCGATCACGGATTCTCGAGCATCGGGCGTTCTGGAGGATTCGGCGGCGGCCGGATTCCGCGGCGGCGGCTTCGGTGGTGGTGGATTCCACGGTGGTGGCGGAGGCAGGAGATAACATGACCGTAAGAACATTCGCATTGGCTTTTGTGGTTGCTGCCCTGCCTGCATTCGGGCAGCCGCAGACGCCATCTAAAACCGCGCAGCCCTCCGGAGTTACTCCGGCTGCACCAAAGATTCCGCAGAAGACCTTCGACTCGCCCGAGGCTGCCTCTCAAGCACTGATCGACGCCGCATCAAAGAACGACACGGCGACGCTAAGAGACATATTGGGATCGACGGCCAAAGGCATTCTTACGTCCGGCGACCCCAAGCAGGATGCAGCCGAGCGGCAGGAATTCGCGAAGATTGCCACCGGGAAGCATCACCTGGAAAAATCCTCGATGAATTCGCACGTCATGGTTCTCCTGATCGGCGATCAAGACTGGCCGTTTCCCATTCCGCTGCTGCATGACGGCGAGAAGTGGCGCTTTGATAGCGCTCGGGGCATGATGGAGGTGCGGTCGCGCGAGATTGGCGCGAATGAATTGGACGCCATCGAAGCTTGCGCTGGATATGTGAGCGTGCAGCAGGCCTACGCGGCAAAGAAGCGCACCGCCGCCGGAACCCAGGAGTACGCCGAAACGGTTGCGAGCTCTCAGGTTCCTCCGGCGCTGGCTCACGCAGCCGGCGACCATCCTACTCGCCCCTACCACGGCTATTATTTCAAGGCGCTGAAGGGACAGGGCCCGAACGCACCCGGCGGACAGCATTCCTACATGGTTGGAAAAGCCGTCATCGGTGGTTTTGGCATGGTCGCTTGGCCGGCAAACTATGGCGTCACTGGGATCCACACGTTCATCGTGAGTCAGGATGGCGTGGTGTATGAGAAAGATCGCGGAGTGCGGCCGGCAGGGCCGGTCACTGTGTACGATCCCGATCCCACTTGGATGCCAGTCGACTAAAATAAGCGGAGCATGTCGCCGCGAAAGATTCTGCGCATCGTCCTGGTTCTGGTCGTCCTGGCGTTGCTGTGGATGCGGGGCTTGATCAGCTGGCCGCTCGCTGTGCTCTTGGCCCTGTTGGTGATGGTCTTGTTGGCCGGCGTTTTTCGCAAGCGGCGCCTTCCGCGCGATGACGTGCCGAAGCGGCCGCTGGGGCTGGACTCCTAGCCCCGGTTTCGGCGAGGCCTAAGACATTCGACTGATGGTGGCTCACCGCAGTCTGCGCCATGATGCAGCTGGTGAAGCTCCTACGCGATCTGCGCGGCGTGCCGGTCATTCTCGGATTTCTTGCAATAGCATGTTGGAACTCCGTGCTTGGCCAATCGGCCGGACCTGGTCCCTCCGCTGCCGTATCGGTTCAGGAGGCTCTATCTTCACCACGCGAACAAACGGTTCAATTGGTGGGGATTCTCACATCGGAACCGGTGGCTATCGGCAACGGCGAGATCCTGGTGTTTTTCCAGGACGCGACCGGCGGTCTCTCGCTGATCAGCAGCAACGGCAGCGTGACGGTCGGAAGCTTCCGAAGAGGTGACGTGATCAGTGTCACCGGCAAAGTCAGCTTCCGCGAAGGTACCGCGGAAATCAGAAGCGATACCGTACAGCGGTTAGGGACCACCGGGGTCCCTCCGCCGCAACGCATCGGAGTGGTGGACGCGCAGTCAGGACGCCACACCGGGCAGTTGGTGAGCATTGAAGGCGAGATTTTGCCGACTGGCTCCTCGCCGCTGATCCAGTTGCGTGACCCGTCGGGGACGATCATCGTTGCCGGACCTCTGGAAGGGCCGCTAGGACCGGCCATGTGGGCACATTGCGTGGGGGGCGGGCGCGCCACGATCACCGGCGTTCTGGCGCTTCACAGCACGGCAGCCAGCGTGAAACCGATCATCCAAATCTATCCCCGCGATGAAACGGACTTTGCGTTCGCTCCGGTTCCTCCCTACGGAAAGATTCTCGTTGGCATCCTGGCTTTGATTCTGGGCGGCGCGCTGCCTTACTTCTGGCTGCGGCGGCGGAGTGCGGAACGGCGGGCCAATGCATTGGCGGCTCTTTCCAGTGAGCTGGCCAGAGCGCGCGACGCCGCGATGGAGGCATCCCGCGCGAAGTCGGAGTTCCTGGCCAATATGAGCCACGAGATTCGCACCCCCATGAACGGGGTGATCGGAATGACCGGTCTCCTGCTGGATGGCAATCTGGAGCCCGAACAGCGCGAGTTCGCCCAAAGCATCCAGAGCAGCGCGGATGCTCTGATGACCATCATCAACGACATTCTCGACTTCTCCAAGATCGAAGCCGGGAAGATGGACTTCGAGACCCTGGACTTTCACTTGGACGTCACCGTGGAGGATGCGGTCCGCATACTGGCGGAACAAGCCCAGGCGCGGGGGTTGGAACTGCTGTCGTGGATCGATGACAGTGTCCCGCAGGGCGTTCGAGGCGATCCGGGACGCCTGCGCCAGGTCCTGGTCAATCTCATCGGAAATGCCATCAAGTTTTCACAGCACGGCGATATCTTGCTGCACGTTTCGCTGGAACGCGAGCAAGGGCAACAGGTGTGGGTTCGATTTGAGGTGGTAGACCGAGGCATCGGAATCGCGCCGGAAACCTTGGCGAAGCTCTTTCGGCCTTTCACTCAGGCCGACGGCTCAACTACTCGCAAGTACGGCGGTACCGGACTTGGGCTGGCTATATCCAAGGCTTTGGTCCAAAAGATGAACGGGGAGATTGGCGCCAATAGCACTCTCGGAGAGGGGTCGACGTTCTGGTTTACGGCGGAGTTCGAGAAGCAGGAGCATGCTGTGCGAACGGCGCAGGCGCCGGAGAGCCTGGTCGGCCTGGCGGTCTTGATTGTCGACGACAATGCCACCAACCTGAGAATCCTGGAGAAGTCTGTTCGGGGCTGGGGGATGCGCCCCGAGTGCGTTTCGAGCGGCGACGAAGCCTTGGTGCTCATTAATGAGCGTAACGGCGCGGATTCCTTTGCTCTCGCTCTCTTAGACATGCAGATGCCGGGCATGGACGGAGTCGCTCTGGCTAAGCGCATCCAGGCTGAAGCTGCGTCCCCTTTAACGATGATCCTGCTGACATCGTTAAGCGAATTGGGTATTTGCAGAAGTATGCGGAAAAAACTCTTTTCGGATTGCCTCACCAAACCGATTGCCAAGAAGCAATTGTTGGATTGCATGCTTTCCGCGCTGGCTCAGGGAGCGGAGCCTGCGCCGCCGGAAGTGCAGGTACAGCCTGCGGCCCACCAATTTCCCATGTCCGAGAGAGGAATTGGAAAACCCATACGGGTGCTGGTGGCCGAAGATAACGCCATCAACCAACGAGTCGCATTGCTGCAACTCCAGCGGCTGGGTTTCAGAGCAGACGCGGTGGCGAACGGCCTGGAAGTCCTGGACGCGCTAGCGCGCGTGCCGTACGACATCGTGCTCATGGATTGCCAAATGCCTGAGATGGATGGATACGAGGCTACCCGCAGGCTGCGCGAGCGAGAACAGTCGACTCAGCACACCACCGTTATTGCAATGACGGCCAGCGCCAGAGCCGAAGATCGAGAACGCTGCCTCCAGGCGGGCATGGACGACTACATCAGCAAGCCGGTCCAATTTTCCGATTTAGCGGAAGTTCTTGGCCGCTGGGCGAGCGCGGCAGATCAGCTTACGCCGGTTCGCTAGGGCATTAGGGCAATGCCTCGATCACTCGATCGATCTCATCCGGACTGATGTAAAAGTGTGGCGAAAGGCGCACCCAACCCTGGCGCGGAGCGGCGAGAATGTCGCGCTGCTTCAAATCATGCACCACTTTGCGGCTGTCGATTCCGGGCTTCTGGATTGCAATGATTCCCGCGCCTCTAGCCGGCGTGCGGTTGCCCAGCAATTGATAGCCTTTGCCGGCCGCGCCTTTCGCGAGCTGGTCTGCAAGCGCCTGCACGGCTACCGAAGTTCTATCTGTCCCGATCTCCAGTAATAGTTTAATAGACGCTTCTAATCCATAGCATCCAATTGTATTTAACGTCCCACATTCATAGCGCCCAGCGTCCTCGCGCAGCGCCATGTCACGCGACGAATAGTCGGTGTAGCCCGCCACCGTGGTCCAGCCAAACTCCTCGGGAAAGATCGAATCCTGACGGGATTTCCGGACGTAGAGAATCGCGCACCCCTCGGGGCCCAGCAGCCATTTATGACCATCGGCGGCCAGCGCATCGATGTGGGCGGTCTCAACGTTGAGCGGAAAGGCGCCCAGCCCTTGGATGGCATCCACGAAAAAGAAGCACTGCCGCCGTTGGCAGATCTCCCCGATGGCGTTCAAATTCACTCGGAGGCCGCTGAGATACTGCACGAAGCTGATGGCGAGCAGTTTGGCGCCGGCGCAGGCCTTGTCGATCCTTTCTAGCGGGTCGTCAACCGAGAGCCATTCGATAGAACACTTTTGGGACTCCAGGCGCAGCCACGGGTAGTAGTTGGAAGGGAACTCCTCGCGGAAAGCCACGATTCGATCGCCGGGATGCCACTCCAGACCCCGGGCCACCGTCGAGATCCCTTCGGAGGTGTTTTTCATGAGCGCGATTTCGTCACGCTGCGCGCCGATGAGCTGCGCGGCCGCCACTCGCACTGCCTCATAGGTATCCAGCCAGCGATCGTAGTGGAGAGAACCGAAATCCATTGCGTCCTGCCCCAATGCTTGCATGGCGGCGGCGGAACGCCTGGGGAGCGGTGAGACGGCCGCGTGGTTTAGATAGATCAAGTTCCGAGTCACCGGGAACTCGTCTCGGTACTGGCGCCACAACGGCTGGGCTGGCTGTTCATCGAAACCCATAACACCCACTATACGTTTAAACTATTAAGGTTTATACTCAGTTCTAGGAGTTGTGGATGAAACGCCTGCTGTCCGCTAGCCTGAGTGTTTCGCTGGTTCTGGCGTTGATGGCGCCGGCTAGCGTGTTCGCCGGCACTGACCCGGAAAAAGATCCGGATCAGATAGGCAATCGGAACGTTAGCGGGAAGGTCAATTTCTATTCCATCGAAAAAGAGATTGCCCTGGGCAAACAGCTCGCCTCCCAAGTTGAACGCCAAGCCAAAATCATTAACGATCCGGTGATTGCGGAGTACGTGAATCGCGTGGGCCAGAATCTGGTTCGCAATTCCGACGCCAAGGTCCCGTTCACCATCAAGGTAATCGACAGCGAAGAGGTAAACGCCTTCGCGCTGCCGGGCGGATTCTTCTTTGTGAACTCCGGGCTGGTCATGAAGGCGGACAACGAAGCCGAACTGGCCGGCGTGATGGCGCATGAAATCGCGCACGTTGCGGCGCGCCATGGGACCAGGCAGGCGACGCGCGGTGAGATCGCGCAGTTGGGTATGATCCCGCTGATCTTCTTGGGCGGTTGGACCGGGTATGGAATCTATCAAGCCGCCAGCGTCCTGGTACCGGTGGGATTCCTGAAGTTTTCGCGCGCTATGGAGTCCGAAGCAGATCTGCTGGGCTTGGAATACATGTACAAGGCCGGGTACGATCCAACCGCGTTCGTGGACTTCTTCGAGAAGATCGAGACCTTGGAAAAGCGCAAGCCGGGAACCATGTCCAAAGTTTTTTCGACGCATCCGCCCACCGACTCGCGCATTGTAGCGGCGCAAAAGAACATTCAGGAGTACCTCAAGGCCAAGCCCGAGTATGTTCTGACGACGTCCGAGTTCAACGACATTCGTGCGCGGTTGATGGCCATGCATAACAAACGCAAGGTCGATACTCCCAACGCCAACGATCCGAGCCGTCCCACGCTGCGTCGCGCGCCGGGAGCGGGCGGTGGAACAGTGGATTCGGATGGAACCGGAAGCACGCCAAGTTCCTCCGACGACGATGATCGTCCGACGTTAAAGCGCCGGCCGGATTCTAATTGACAACTTTCTGGCGACGGCCAGCGTCTGAATAAGCTGGATACCTTTTCCTATCCTTGAAAAGAGCCCACGGCGCGAAATGCTCCGTGGGCTTCTTTTTTCGCCATGGGTGACGCTCAGCAGACAAAGCAGCGCCACTCTTCCGAGCGCAGAACCTCTTTCGGCGAGAAGCCTTCGGGCAGGTCCCACTCCGGAAAGCCGGAAAGTATCAGCGTGGACTCGGGACTTGCGCACGCGCTCGAGCTCCCGCGCGATGATTTCCAGCGTAGCGGCGTCGATGTTGGCGACGATCACGTCCGCCCATTGGGATCGCACGGCTTCCGCCGATCCCACAAACATCGGGACGTGGACGCGTTCGCGGGCGATTTGAACGGCCGTCGGGATCGATATCGCAGCCGATCACCGAAGCCGCGCCCATCAGCCGCGCGGCATCCGAAAGAATGCCCGATCCCGAGCCCACGTCCAGCACCCGCGCGCCCGGCCGCACATAACGCTCGATGGCCTGTAAGCACAGCTGCGTCGCCGGATGGCGGCCCGTGCCGCACGCCATACCAGGATAAATTTCAAGACGCAGGCGGCCCGGCGGAGTCGGCTGCCTTCGGTGTCCCACGGCGCCACTAAATAGAACCGCTCGCCGACGCACAGCGGCGGCCAGGCGTCGCGAGTGAGCTGCTCCCAGTCGGCGGGTGATTCCGTGCGCAACTCGGGACGAAACTCGGCGAAACGGAGTGCCAGCTGCCCAGGCATCCTGGCTCGCATTCGAAGAACGCCCGCAGCCCACCATCCTCGTCCTCCTGGATACCCGCGGTACCGCATTCCTGAAGCTCGGCAACCAGAAAATCTTCGCGCTCGGGCGAGGGGTGAAGAAGCAGGGAAAACAATATCTCCAGTTTATGCAATTGTGATAATCTGAGTAACGTCCTTCCCCGTCGAAGCTGAGCACCTAAGCTAGACACCTCGATGGCAACCCCTGGCATCGATGAACCGCGCATTGCCTCCGGTCCGTTTTCAAGCTACGTTCTCGACAGCGCTTACGACGAAATGTTCGACCCGCAGCGCCGGCCGCGCCAGCATTATCGGGCGCTGCATGACCTGTTGCTACGCCTGCCGGCCGACGAAATGCGCCGCAAGAAGCAGGCCGCCGACGTGTCTTTTCTGCACCAGGGCATCACGTTCACGGTGTATGGCCGCGACGAAGGCACCGAGCGCATCTTTCCGCACGACCTGCTGCCGCGCATCATCACCAGCGCCGAATGGGAGACCATCGAACGCGGACTGACGCAGCGCATCACGGCGCTCAATTTGTTCCTGCAAGCGACATCTACAACGAAGGCCGCTGCCTGGCGGATGGCGTGGTGCCGCGCGAAATGGTGTATAGCTGTAAACATTTTCGAAGGCAGATGCGCGGCGTGACGGCGCCCAAGAACATCTATGTCGCGGTGATGGGCACGGACCTGATCCGGCTGCCCGACGGCCGGTTTGTGGTGCTGGAAGACAATCTGCGCGTGCCCAGCGGCGTGTCCTACATGCTGACCTCAAGGCAGGTGATGAAACGGATCTTTCCTGAATTGTTCCAATACACCGATATCCGGCCCATCGATCATTATCCGGAGGTGCTGCTGACCACGCTGCGAGCGCTGGCGCCGGAAGGCCGCGGCGAGCCGAACATCGTGCTGCTCACGCCCGGTGTGTACAACTCGGCTTACTTCGAGCACACCTACCTGGCGCGGCAAATGGGCATCGAGCTGGTGGAAGGCCGCGACCTGGTGGTGCACGACAACGTGGTCTACATGCGGACCACCGGCGGGCTGCGGCGCGTGGACGTTATTTACCGCCGCGTGGATGACGATTTTATCGACCCGCTGGCGTTCCGCTCCGATTCCATTCTGGGCGTGGCCGGCTTGTTCAATGCGTATCGCGCCGGCAACGTGACGCTCGCAAACGCGCTGGGCACCGGCGTGGCAGACGACAAAGCGCTGTATGCGTATGTCCCCAAGCTCATCAAATACTTTCTGAACGAAGATCCGATTCTCGACAACGTCGAGACCTTTTTGCTGACCGAGCCCGCCCAGCGACAGCATGTGCTGGAGCATTTGGAGCGGTACGTCGTAAAAGCGGTGGGCGAATCGGGCGGATATGGGATGCTGATCGGGCCGCACTCGACCGCCGAGCAGCGCGACGAATTTCGCGCGCGCATTCAAGCCGATCCGCGCAACTATATCGCGCAGCCGACGCTGATGCTGTCGCGCGCGCCGTGCTTCTTCGACGGTAAAGTGGAACCGCGGCATGTGGATTTGCGGCCCTACATCCTTTGCGGCGACAAGGTGACCATCGTGCCCGGCGGATTGACGCGTGTGGCCTTGCGGTCGGGATCGCTGGTGGTGAATTCGTCGCAAGGCGGCGGCAGCAAGGACACCTGGGTGTTGCAGTAAGAAAAATTCAGAAGGCAGAAGTCAGAATCCAGAAGGTGGACTCCGACAATTCTGCAATTCTGGATTCTGGATTCTTTGGAAGAACTTAATGCTATCAAGAGTGGCTGACAGTTTGTATTGGATGAGCCGGTATCTGGAACGCGCCGAACACACCGCGCGCGTGCTGGGTGTGCAGCTCAACCTGATGCTGGAGCAGGATCCGAAATCGTCCGACCGCAGGTGGCTGCGCGTGCTGGCCAGTCTCGGCCATGCGGAGGCGTCGGTCGAGGACGGCGATCCGTTCGAACTCGCGCAAGCTCACGCACTGCGGCAAATCACCGGCGGCATCAGCTTCGCGCGCGAGAACGCACGCCAGGTCCGCGAGCAGATCAGCTCGGAGATGTGGGAACAGTTGAACCGTTTGTTTCATGAAGTGAGGCGCATGGAGTCGGCCGGTTTGTGGAAGGCGCAGCCATTGGATTTTGTGGCCGTGATTGTCGAAAACTCGCACCTGGTGCAGGGCGTGACCGATTCCACCATGAACCACGGCGAGGGCTGGCAGTTTATCCAGGTGGGGCGGTTCATCGAGCGCGCGGCCGAGGTCGCTCGCTTGCTGGATATCTATTTTCACGAGTTCCCGGCCGGCCAGCCCATCGATTCCGGCGAGCATATGGAGTGGATCGGGCTGCTCAGAAGCTGCACCGCGTTTGAAGCTTACTGCAAGGTCTATACCGCCGACCTGCGGCCGGATCGCGTGGCCGAATTCCTGCTCCTCAACAGCGAATTTCCGCACTCGGTCCGCTTTGCGGCCGATCGGATGCAGCATTCGCTGGAATGCATCAATGAGGCTGCCGCCAGCCGGCGCTCGCCGCGCGTCGCCAAAATCGCCGGACGCCTCAGCGCGGGCCTCATGTTCACGCCGCTGGAAGAAGTGGTGGAGGGTCTGGCTGAATTCTTCGCCGACATCCAGCAGCAGTGCGCCCGCATCCACACGGCGATTCACGAGGTTTATATCACTTACTCCATCGAGGCGGCCATCGACGCGTAATGTATTATTCCATCCGCCATCTGACGAAATTCCGCTATAGCGAGTACGTGAGCGAGAGCCTGATGGAGGCGCGCATGCAGCCGCGCTCGGACGGGCCGCAGCGCTGCCTGACCTTTCAACTCATGGTGCATCCGCGCACGCGCGTGCAATTCTACCGGGACTACCTGGGCAACACAGTGCATCACTTCGATGTCCCCGGGCGGCACAAGCAGCTCTCCATCGTGGCCGACGCGCTGGTGGACGTGCAGCCCTTCCAGGCGCTGCCCGCGTCGCTGGGCGAAGCGGCCTGGGATGAGCTGGACCAGATGGTGGCGGCCGGCGATTACATCGAGATGTTGATGCCCAGCCACTTTGGGCAGTCCAGCGAACGTCTGGAGGATTTCGCGCACGAGCTGGGCGTGGACTCGCGCCACAAAGCCCGGCAGCGCGATCCATTGCAACTGGTGTTGGACCTCAACGCCGCGCTGTATTCCAAGATCGCCTATGTTCCGAAGAGCACGCGCGTGGATTCACCCATCGACCATGCGCTCGAAAGCCGGCAGGGGGTTTGCCAGGATTTCGCACACATCATGATCGGCCTGGCGCGCCGCATCGGCATTCCGTGCCGCTACGTCAGCGGTTATTTATTTCACAAAGCCGGGGACAAGACGCGCTCGGCCGAAGGCGCTACGCATGCCTGGGTGGAGGCCCTGCTGCCGGGCTTGGGATGGGTGGGATTGGACCCCACCAACAACGTGCTCGCGAGCGAACGGCACGTGCGGACGGCCGTGGGACGCGACTACGCGGACGTTCCTCCAACCAAGGGCATCTTCAAAGGATCGGCCGATAGCCAGTTGCTGGTGGCGGTTCGGGTGGCCCCGTCGGACGCTCCGCCGCCGCTCGAATCCGAGCTGGGCGCGAGCGACGATTGGTCGTCCGCGTTGCGCGAAGACAGCGCCGACGCGGATTTGCTGACCGCACAGCAGCAACAACAACAGCAGCAGTAGGCGAGCTCCCGCCGCCAGCTACTGCGGTTCGAGCATGATCAAGTCTGCGTTCCCCTCCACGGAGGCAGAATACATCAGCGATCTTCGGTCTGGCGAGATGGATAAGCCTAGCTCTATCGTCGCGGGCGACGGGGCGACATCTACGGATTTCTTCGTGGCGAAGGAATAGAAGCGGAAGGCCCGCGCGATTCCGGATGTCGTGAAGCCAGCGTAATAGATGCCGTCCTCGACAGGATAAATACCGCCGTAAGGGGGAACGTAATCGTCGACCAGCCGCTCTTCAGTTTGGCTGGCTGAACCGGCTTCAAGTGCGCGCGCGAAGATCCCAAACTGGTTTATTTTTGCGTACAGGAGCAATCTGCGTCCCGGAACTGCGATCGGAAAGCCTCCTCGCCGGAAAACAAAGCCTCCTCTCTGCCGCCTGCTGCCGGAACCTTATACACCGACCAATGTCCCGGCACCATTTTTGTGATGTACAGACTCTTGCCATCGCTGGACCAGGATGGCGCTGCGCTTCCCGGCACGCTAGTCGTAACCTGATGCGGAATACCGCCCGCAACATCGAGTACATAAATCTGTGACTCACTCGGAATACGGGCGTGAAACGCGATTTGCCGTCCGTCTGGGGACCAGCGCGCATATCCCAGGACACGAGCCCCCAGATTGGTCAGTTGCATTTCCTTGCCGCCTTCTGAATCCGCCAGCCAGAGCTCTTGGCTGCCGCTGCGATTACTGACGAAGGCGAGCTGCTTGCCGCTCGGCGAGAATCGGGGTTGCGAATCCGAGGAGCTTGAAACGACGACAGACGATGCTTGCCCAGCCGTGGATAATCCGCCGGGACGCAAAGGGATCGCGAAAATGTCGATGTTGTCGGAACTGCGTACCGCGATCAACCGTTTGCCGTTGAAGGTCAGTCCCCGGAGTGGTGCATCACCCTCGTAGACTGGTTTGGCAGTCCCGGCTATTTCGAACTGTTTGACGCCTGATCCATCGATAAACAGCAAGTGTCTTGCGTCCGTGCCCCATACTGGCGAATGTGGGTTGGACCCAGCGTTCGGCACACGAATGGGCTCGCCCTCCGCGTCCATGCCCGGCGTAAGATTCCGCACCAGAAGCTTGCTCGAAGACGGACTGTCAAAGCGTGCGAAGGCCAGCCGCCGCCCATCCGGCGAGAAGGCTGGGGAAAGATCCTCCACGCCGTTGGGATGATCGGAAAACAGAGGCCGCGCGGCGCCCGTTTCCAAGGAGAGAAGGAACAAGGCGTGGTCGCCGGAAGGCTGCTGGTTCGTGAAGACGAGCCACTTGCCGTCTGGACTCCAAGCGAGCTTTCTTTGCTCTATGATGCTCAAGTGTTGCCCCAAATGAATCTCATACAGGTCTCGCTCGGGACCGCCCAGAGCTGGAATCAACATGATGCTGGCCAGCTGTCCACTGTGTCGGCGGATGAACGCGATCGATCTTCCATCGGGAGACCATTCCGGAGACAGGTCCTCCTCCGGATGCTGTGTCAGGCGTAATGGATTTTGCCCGCCCACCGGCAGCACGTAGATATCCCGGTTGTCATTTCGTTTGCCGCCCCAGGAAAAGGCAACCTGTCTTCCATCGGGCGAGAAAGAAGGGTCAAGCTCATCCCCCGGATAGGTAGTCACGAACGATACTTTCATGGGGCGGATCTCTTCTCTTCGCCCTCCCAGCCAGCGGCCCCCCATGACGAGGAGGAAGGCAGCCGCCAATAGCAGGCCACTTATGAGCAACCATTTCCGGGAGATTGATCTCGCCGGTGGAGATAACGCCCGGGAGTTCCGAACGCTATCGAGCGGCTCCCGTGTTGTCGGTGATGGTTCTCGCAAAGCGGGCGCGAGGCCGTTCTCCGCATCCCCTGTTACGGTTGCGATGAACCGATACCCTTGCTTAGGCAGGGTTTCGAGGTATCTCGGATCAAAAGCGTCGTCCCGCAACGCTAGCCGGATCTGGCGAATGCAGTAGTTCAACCCCTGATCGAATTCGACGAAAGTGGCTTCGCCCCAAATGAACGCGCGCAACTCTTCGCGCGAAACAATCTCGCCCGGCCGCTGAACCAGAGCTTCCAGGACGCGTAATGGCTGCGGCTGAATTTTCACGAGCTGGCCGTCGCGGAAGAGCTTCCTGGCGTCGGAATCGAATTGGAAGTCCCCGAAGCGTTGGCGCGCGCGGCCATTGGCGCTCGGGCGAAAATCACTCACTCTAGCAGTTTAGATCATTCGGGTTGCGCACCGGCATTCTTCTATTGAATTGATTCCAATCGTCGTTTCCGCTCCTCATGTGATATGAGGAGTAACTCAGATGACTCCACGCTCGGGACCGGGCCGACTTGTGCCAATGTGACTGGCAGCTATGAATCACAAACAACCAAAATTCCCATTTTCGAGCGGTCCTTTGCGGTCTGTTCACTGCAGTCCTGAGCCATTCCGCGATGGCTGCGACGTTGTGCGTCAACCCGGAGGGAAGTTCGGGATGCTTCACCAAGATTGGCGCCGCGGTTTCCGCGGCCAAAGCCAACGACAGGATAAATATCGGCGCGGGAAGGTATTCTGAAGGCGTCGTGGTGAACAAGCCATTGGCCCTGGTCGGGGCCGGATCCGATGCCACCATCATCAACGCGAAAGGGCAGCCGAACGGCATTTACATCGACGGCCTGGATCACCCCGGCATGAGTGGCGTACTGATCACCGGCCTTACGGTGACGAACGCGAATTTCGAAGGCATTCTAGCCACCAATTCTTCCTACATCGTGATCTCGCAAAATCACGTCACCGGCAACAACCAAAGCCTCGACATCGCGGGCGGAACTTGCCCGGGTGTGCCGGCTTTTGAAACGAACGAAGGACAGGATTGCGGGGAAGGAATTCATCTGATGGGGGTCGACCACGCGACGGTTGCGCAGAACGAATCGGACCTGAACTCCGGCGGCATTTTGCTGACCGACGAGACGGGACATAATCACGATAACGTGGTCGCCGGCAACCACGTGCATGACAACCCGTTCGCTTGTGGGATCACCATGGCTTCCCACCCGCCGTCTCCCGACGCCGCCTCTAAACTGCCATATGGCGTTTACGACAACACGATCACCGGGAACATTTCGGAAAACAATGGGTTCGGCTCTCCCGGCGCTGGCGCTGGCGTGGGAATCTTCGCGGCAGGCCCGGGCAATGCATCCTATGGCAATAAAGTGATCGGAAACATTCTGCGGAATAACGGATTGCCGGGCGTCACGATGCACAACCATGCCGCGCCTCCCGGTACACCTGGCATCGACTTGAACGACAACGTTATCGTTGGCAATATCATCTCCGGCAATGCCGCGGATACGGGGGACGCCGCGACACCCGCAAGCACAGGCATCAACATCTACAGCCTGGTGCCGGTGCATGGAACAATAATCGCCGGAAACACAATCGAGAACGAGGCAGACGCCGTGGTAATAAATACCCTGGGGTCAATAGAAGTGCATCTCAACAACCTGCTGGGCGGCACCGACGGAATCCTCAATCTCGGCAAGGGCTCCATCGACGCGACCGCGAACTATTGGGGTTGCGCCGGCGGTCCTGGGACCACGGGATGCTCAGCGGCAACCGGACCCGCAGTGACCTCTTTCGCGCCGCTTACAGAACCTGCCCCGTCCGGGCCGGGAGGGCGCCACTACTAGAGGCAAGGCGCCGGGTGCGGTTCCGTCACTTGGTGGCGGTGGTGGCCGCGAGCGTCTCTTTCGGTTCCTCGACCGTGATGAAAACGGGCTGTTCGAGCAGCACCGGCTCGTGGCCCGTGGTCTTCACCAGAAGCTGTAGCCGGCCGGGCTTCACCGAGGGCGGAATGCGGAATTCGATGACGTCGTCCGATTGGCCGAGAACTTTGACCTTCATATCGAAGGTGTGATCGGTGAGGTAGACTTCGTCCACCTTGGTCTTATCAAGAAACACGCCGTGAACCTGAAGGACCGACCCGATCTTGCCGCTATCCGGCTCTACTGTCTTCATCGCGGGAACTTGAGCTGACAGCGAGGCAGCCGCGCCGATACAAAGCAGGGAGAGTGAAAGCACCAGTCGCATGGTTTTTGGAAACTCCGTATCCAGGACTCTACTGCCAGTACCGATAGTACGCAATGGACTGAAAGTACCAAACAGCCTGAGGGAGATTGCTGAACGGCAGACGGTACGGCGGAGTAGGGGAAAAGGGAGAGCAGGGCGGGGAAGGCGGACTGGCGACGGCGCCAGCCCGCTCAAGGGAGAAAAGCTAGAAACTACCGCTCGGCGGTGAGGTGCAGGCCCTTATGGATGGCGTACAGCGCCAGCTCCAGGCGATCTGAAACGCCCAGCTTGTCGAAAATGTTGTGCAGGTGATTCTTCACGGTCTGCTCGCTGATGAACATCTTTTCGGCCATTTCCTTGTTCTTGTAGCCTTGGGCCACCAGCTGCACGATCTCACGCTCGCGCTGGCTTAAGGGCGACCGCTCGCGGGTCTTACCGCCGCCGCCGCCGCCGGCAATATCGCCCGGGGCCGCGAACTGCCGCATGACCGCCGCGGTGGTGTGAGAATCCAGCCAGATTTCGCCGCCATGGACTTTGCGGATGCTTTTGACGATCAGTTCGGGTGCTGTCTGCTTGAGCACGATACCGGAACAGCCGAGCTTCATGGCCTGCACGAATTCGTTCTTATCTTCCGAAGCCGTCAAGACGATGACGCGGGTGCGCTTGTTGGTCTGCTGCAGCGACTGCAGGGCCGAGAGTCCGTCGAGGTTGGGCATGCGCAGATCCAGCAGCAGCACGTCCGGATCCAGTTCCTGCACCCGGTCCAAGACCTCGCAACCGTCGGAAGCTTCTCCGACGATCTCGAAGTCCTCTTCCAGACTAAGGAGTTTTCTGAGGCCGTCCCGGACAATGGGATGGTCGTCGGCGATGAGAATTCGAATCATGCCCTTCCTTGGTTCCGCGGGACTAGGTTGCGCTTCATTCCCTTCCAGTGTCGCAAAGGTATCGTTCATATATAGTGTATCGACCATCGCAACTAGATTCTAGCGGGGGTACTGGTACGTAATCAACCTCAGGTAACGCTTAGTCTCCCGTAGGGAATCTACTTAGGGACTGTAAGGGTTAGGCCCTAGGCCACCTTAGACGAGTCCCCGAGCCTGGGCCTGGCGCCGGGCAGGCTCCCGGGCGTCGCTCAAAATAAATTCATGTTTTTCACGGCTCGCCGATAAGCTCCTCAGAAAGTGAAAACGGGAAACAAACTTATATGAAAAACAAACTTATTCTTACGACGGTATTATCGATTTTCGCCCTCTCTGGAGTTGCGAACGCTCAGATTGTTGGCTCAGGAACCATGGGCGTCACCGCCCAGGTGGTGGGCACGATCAACCTAACCTTCACCACTGATGCCGCCGGCATGCCGGTTACCGGCACGGGCACCGCTACTGCATCCATGCCGTTTGGAAACGTCCAAATGTTCGGAGGCGCAGCGGTCACCGGATTGACTCAGACGCCTCACGGAGTCACATCGTTTACGATCTCCACGCCCATCGACATTCGAGCCGATCTATCCAATAGCACCAGCCCAAATTTTATTCTAGCGGCAGCACTTGCCACGCCGGATGCCGTCAACGTGTGGACGGTGGGTGCTGTCGATATCTCAAGCGGAGCCGTTACCACCATAGCCGCCGCCGCCGATTATGCGACCAACACGCCTTATGTTTTAGCACTAACGATACCGGCCACAGAGGCGGCTGGGCTGATTACGAACAGCATCAGCTTCACTGCGACTGCTAACTAATACTGGCGGTACAGAATAACGCGTCAAATACTGGCTGAGCGGCAAGAGCGTTCGGCCAGTTTGGTTTCTTATGAACCGTAAACATATTCTATGGACGTTGTGTTTGCTGGCCAATCGGGTGGCATTCGGGCAGTCTGCCGGCACGCCGCGAGTGACTATGCCAGTGTTGGCCGCTGCGCCCACCATCACGATTCTGGCGGCTCCGACGGGCGCCATGCTCCAGAACCAGGGGGCGAACAATGCCTCTGTGAATCTGGGTCCGATCTCTTACTTCAAAGGAACTTCAACGGTAGGCGAGACCAGCCAGAAGAACTCCGGGTCGTTCGTGGTTTCCACTCGATTTGAGTTGAAAGTGGACTGCCCTGGAAATTCGTCTTCCCGAGTGAACCTGACGGCCTCGCGCCTGGATGCGTCCGCTTCGCACACCATCGCCATTGACGGGATCGCTCTGGGACCCATCGCGCAGACATTGGTGCCATCCATGCCCTGCGGCTCCCGCGGCGATCACCGGCTGGACATCGAGGTGCCGGTCTCGACACCGGCGGGACCGATTGCCAGCACTGTCGCGTTTACGGCGGCGCTCAGACAGTAATCCCGTCCCAATGATCTAATCAACATCCCGATGATATTCAAAGCAAGGTTCATCCTTATTCTGCTCGTGCTTAATCTGTGTGCCGCGCTCTGGTCGAACGCTCGTCCCCAGACGCCGGCTATCGACGCGAACGCTCCGTCGCCCGCTTCTCTGGTCCTCACTCCGGCCGTTGTCATGGTGCGCTGCAAACCGGGCCAGAGCACGACCCAAGTCTTGACGCTCGTCAATACTACTGCCCACGACATCAGCTTTACCATGGCGACCGAGGATGTGGTGGTGCGTGACGGCAAGCGATCGTTTTGGCGGCGGGGAAGATTGCAAACGGAATTGCGACAGGTGCCGTTACCACGCCCGCGTCGGTGGTGGTGAAAGCCGGTGAAGAAGCCTCCGTTCAGGTAACCTACACGCTTCCAGCCGAGACTCCGCAACGCGCCGTAGTCACGTTCTTTCGAGGTGGCGTTGTCGACACCGTTCCGGGCTCGGTCGGCTTGGTCGCCTCTCTGGGCACGTTAGTTACCTTTAACCTCTCGACCGATTACCAGGTAGAAGCCGGACCGGTGCAAGCGTCGCTCCAGACGCCCTCGGCGAACACCATACTTTCGGAAGAGTTGCACAACCGCGGTTCCGAGCCAGTGGTCCCCAGAGGCGTAATCGTGATTTTGAACGCCTCCGGGAAGCGGATGGCCAAAGCGTCCTTTGCTACCCAGCGCCTTCTCCCGGGTGAACGGTTGACTGTCGCCGCCACTAACCCAGCCCAACTCCCTCCCGGGCGCTATCGCACATTTTCGTCGTTTGAATTCGAGCGGAAAGTCGTAACGAGTGCGGGTGAGTTTACCATTCCGAAGTAGATTTTTGAGCCCGCTGTGGTTGGCCGCTTGTTGTTTCGTGCTGTCAGCGCAGGTTCATAAAGTCGATCCAGACCGAACCATTTCGTTCCAAGTACCCGGGGCAACCGCCGCGTACACGATGGATTCATTCCTGGCCGAAGCGACGGCCGATGATGGCCTGGTCTCGATTACGGGCATTCATCCCGGCACCACTCACGTAGTGGTGATCACGTCTTCGGAACCGCAGACCTTTGAAGTCTTCGTGACCACGCCTCGCCCGATTTATCCGCCTGGCTTCGTCGAGCCGGAGAGCGGCCCGGAGAATGGACAGAGCGGCTACTACGAAGGGCGCTATTACACGAATCCCGCCCAGATCCAGACTCAGTTCGACTTTTTCAAAACTACGGGCGAAAACTGGACCCACATGCACGTGGTTGAAACCAGCCTTTTGGGACCCCTCGAGGACGGCGAGTCCCGAGCGGCATTGTCTTCGGCAACATATGATATTCATACCGCAAACCGGGACATCACGTTTTTGGATAAGTACCTGGACGAATCCCAACTAACCATCAACGGATCGATTATCCGGGGATTCCATATGGTGGACGGCAACTGGTTTGTGCACGCCGGCTACACCAGTGTCGCGGCATTTGAGGGGCTGTTCCTGCCGCTCCAGCCGGAACTTGTGGTGGGCGGCGGATATCGCTATCCGCTCACCGAGAATTCTTCGATCACGGGTTCGTTTTACTATATCGACGTTCACGCTTCAGATCTGCTGGGGCGGTCTGGACCTATCGGCGACCTGCGATACAAATATAGCCCTCGGGAAGACTTCTGGTTACACCGTGGACTTGGGCATCAGCCATGGCGTCGGCTGCCTCGGGACAGCTCCATTACAAGAGCGACCGGGACACCATCGTCGGGCTGGCGCGGTACATGCCCCTGGAGTTTGCATCTTTGGGCGTTAACAATTTGCGGGGCCTTCATACAGACTTCTCCTGGACGCGCCACGTCACCAAGAAGTTTGACTCTACCTCGACTTTCTACAACAACAATTTGGTGCTGCCAGGGCTAAGGGAAACCACCATCGCGGCTTCGGAGAACCTGCGCTATCAGCTTATGCGGCATTGGGCCATTACCGGCGGAGCGCTGGCGTCCAGTTTTCAGAACAAAGTGCCGCTGACGCCCGCGATTCGAAACCTAACCCTGCCGGTCGGCCTCGCTTTCCAGTCGAAACATTTTGGAGCCGCAGGACAGTACCAGTTCGGCGTCACTTCCATGCGGGACACCGGCGCTAAGCAGTATCGCGGAAACATGCAATCGGAGTGGGGCGCATTTCACTCTGAGCGCCTATGGGGAGCGCGATACCAACGCGCCCACCTTGAATTTCATTTTCAGCCAGGAAACGGGATTGCAGCAGTTTCTGAGCAACAGGGCCTCGTGGCGACCAGTGTCCAGCAACTGGATGAGCTTCTATCCAGCGACGCGTTCCTCATCGCGGCCGGATATCTAAAAGGTGCCAGCATTAACCTGGTTCCGGTGCGTACGCAAGCTGGGAGGAACCGCGGACTGGTCCACTCACGGCGAGCGCAAAGCGAGACCTGAGTTATAACTTCCTATACAACGACAATCAATCGCTGCTGGGAAGCACCGTTGGCCATCGTGCACACTCTTGCCTTGACTCAGAGCGTGACTCGTTCGGATACCATTATCGCTCTCTTGTTCGATCATGGGGCTGAAGGATCCCGGAAGGCCCGACGTATACACGCCGATTTGCCTGGCTGCGTGGCGGCACCAATTCCAACACGTCCCGTATTTCATCATTCCCGAGCGGCGCGGGACCATCATGGGAAATGTCTTTCGGGACGACCAGTCCACCGGCGAGTTCACTCCGGATATGCCGCCGCTGCCCGAAGTGGAGGTGATGCTGGACGATCGCCGGCGTACTCTGACCGGCATCGATGGCTCCTACCGGTTCCCGAATGTGCCTCGCGGAAAACACAAAATTGAGGCCCTATTCAGTTCCCGGAACCCGTTTTTCTTCACCACTCCATCCAGCTTGGAGGCCGAGGAAGACGCCACGGTGAATTTCGGCATCGGCTATACGCTGTCCGGTTTGACGGGCCAGGTATTGAACGACGCCGGCGAAGGGATAGCTGGCGTCAACATCGCAATCGAGAGCAGGGGAAGAAAGTGGAGCGCCACCACGGAAGGAGACGGCGGCTTCTTCGTGCCGGCTTTAGTGGCCGGCGACTATACCGTTCAGGCGGACGAAGATTCGCTGCCGCCAGGTTATTCGGCGGGCGCTTTAGGGGAACCGCGGCAAGTAACAGTTGGGACGTCGTCGCCGGGCAAGGCGGATTTCAGCGTTCGAGCGCTTCGCAGCATTTCCGGAAAAGTACTCAGCTACGATCACCGCCGCGGGTCAATATGTGCCCGTTAATGGGGTCAAATTGGTGCTAGAAGAGGCAGGTCTCGCCGCCTTAACCGACGTGAAGGGACAGTATCTGTTCCGCGATTTGTCGGCCGGGTCCTATAACGTGTCGGTTCCGAGCAACGCCGTAGCATCTACCCGCGCTGTTCGACTTGGCGGCCAGCCGGTAGATCTGGCGAATGTGGATTTTCAGATCGGACAGCCCGGCTGCTGCAGATTTGCCGGCGCCGGTAGTGAAACCGCAATCGCTCGCTACACCAGCGCCGGTGCTGCTTCCGATGACGCCGCCAGTATTTACGGCGCTCACGGCCGAGCAGCATAATCTTCTCGGACGCCAGTTGAGCACAGCCGGCCGATACCGGGAAGCCATCGTCGAACTGACCGAGGCGCTTCGCATCGCACCCAATTTTGCTCTGGCGTTGAATGCCCGCGGCTTCGCGTTGTTTATGCTGCATGAGTGGACGCCAGCGATCGCGGATCTGGACCGGGCCATCCTGCTCAATCCGAATTATGGAAACGCCTACCATATTCGCGCGATCGCGAGGAAAGCCATCGGCGATACGGCGGGAGCGGCGGCGGACTCAGAGCGAACTCAACGACTGGCTCACTGAAACGATGACGCGACTTTCGCTTCGCCGCGCCGCTTCAGGAAGGTGACGAATTCGGAAGCGTTGCGCGTCAAGCCGGGGAAAGTCGCGATGGTGTGCTCGTCCGGATCGACGATAGCGTAAAACGGCTCCGAAACGGTACCGAAGCGCTTCTCTTCGAGTTGCTGATTGCTCTCGGATTCGGCGTCGGTGCCGTCGGTATAAAGATCCACCAGTACAAAATCCTTCAACAGTCCGGCGATCTCGGGGCGCGGGAACATGTTGGCCTTCATCCAATGGCAGTTGGTGCAGGCATAGCCGGTGAAATTGATGAAGACCAGCTTGTTCTCGGCGCGGGCTTTCACGAGCGCCTCCTTATATTGGTTCTTCATCCAAACCGGAGCGCCGGATTCGCCGCCGCCTCCGCCTAGCAAAGCCACGCCCTTGGCTTGCACTGGAATGAACGCCTCCACGTTACCGAGCGATGCACCGAAGAGTCCCGGTAGCAAGCTGATGGAGAAGGTCAAGAACAGCGCGGCGATCAAAACGCGGCCGACGCCCAGGTGATCCTCCGGTTTGATTCCCTCCAGCCGCAAAAAGCCCAGCAAATAGAGGCCTGGTAAGGCGAACAGCACGACCCACGCGGCCAGAAACATTTCGCGCGAGATGAAATCGGTTTGCAGGATTTGATCGGCCGAGCTCAGGTACTTGATCGAGATGGCCAGCACCACGAAGCCCAGCACCACCTTGACGCGCATCAGCCAGCCGCCGCTCTTGGGCATTTTTTGCAGGAACGACGGAAACAGAGCCAGCAGGAAAAACGGAGCGGCCAGGCCGGTGGCGAATGACGCCATGCCGAACACCGGCTGCAGTCCGCTGGTTTGGACCGACGCCACCAATAGCGGACCAACGATCGGTCCGATGCACGCAAAGGACGTCAGCGTGAATGTCAGTCCCATCAGGAGCGTCCCCAAATAACCGCCGCCTTCCGACGCCTGATTCATTTTCGTAAGCAAGCCCGAAGGCAGCGTCAACTCATAAGCCCCGAGCAGGCTCAAGCCGAAGACGATGAAGACCGCAGCGATGAAGCTGTTCACCCAAGGACTGTTGCCGAGCTGTACCACGCCGAATGGACCGGCAACCGCCTTGAGAAGCGCGCCGAGGCCAGTAAACAGGACGATGATGCCAAGGCAGAAGATCACGGCGTGCAGAACACCGTCGCGTTTGTTGCCCGTCTGGCGGTTCACGAAGTAAGACACGGTGAACGGAATCATGGGGAAAACGCAGGGCGTAAAGATCCCCGCGAGGCCTGCGGCGAACGCGGTGAGAAGGAAAAGGCTGAAGCCGGAAGCCGGCTGCGCCTGCGTGGCTGGCGCGGAATTGGCCGTTGTCGCAACGGAAGAGGCTGACGTCGTTGCCTGCACAGGGGTTGGCACTAGCGTGTAACCGGCCGGAATGGAGATCGCCGACGCCGCAGCCGATGCATCGATCGCGATCGCCGCCGTCGCTGACTTGCGCTTGGGCGGCAGGCAGATGGTATCGTTGCAGGTCTGATACCGGACGTTTGCGGTGATGTCAGCCGGCCCTGCGGCAGCATCCTTCTTTAGTTCAACATCGAACAACAGTACATACTGCTCAGAAAAGGTTTCGGTGTCGATGCCGAAGCTGGGATCGAGCTTGCGCACGGGCTTGGACTGATAGATCTTGAATCCTGCGACGGCCGGATTAGACGCGATGCCGGCCGTGGTCGGGTTTGGACCGCCGGGCGGCGTGGTCATCGAATACACGTGCCAGTGCGGTTGAATGGTCCCGGCGAATTTGGCTAGCACGTGCGAGCCGGGCGGGGCAGACTTCGCGTCGAACGTCAGCGCCCACTGCACCGGATCTTCAGCGGCTCCGGCGATAGAAGCCAATGCGCCGATAGATGCCAGCGTGAAAAGGCAGACCAGGAGTCGCCGAAACATATTAGTCCGCTCGTGCGGAGGCCGTGACGCCGGCCATCTGGCCTTGGGCCAGTTCAGCCTCGATCCGTTCGTTGACCTTGCCTTCGGCGAACTCGGCAGCCACGCGAATGGCGTTCTTGATCGCGTTGGCGTTGGAGCGGCCGTGGGTGACGATGCAAACACCTTTGACGCCCAGCAACGGAGCGCCACCGTACTCGGAATAATCCACGCGTTTCTTAAACTCGTTAAAGGCGGCGCGCGCCAGCAGGGAACCGATCTTGCGCGTGATGGTGGCTTCCAGCGATTCGCGCAACATCTTGGACATCATTTCCACCAGGCCTTCGCTGACCTTCAGCGCGACGTTGCCGATGAAGCCGTCGCAGACGATCACGTCGGTTTTGCCGGCATAAATATCGCGGCCTTCGACGTTGCCGATGAAATGAATCGGCAGCGCTTTGAGCAGCGGAGTGGCGGCGCGGGTGAGATCGTTGCCTTTGTGTTCTTCTTCGCCGATGGAAAGCAGTCCGACGCGCGGCCGATGCGTGCGAAAGATGACGCGTGAGTAAATGTCGCCCATGACGGCGAACTGCGCGAGCATGCGGGGCGAGCAATCCACGTTCGCGCCTACGTCGACCACCACCACCGGAGTGCCCTTGACGGTTGGAAACGCCGATGCGAGTGCTGGCCGATCCACGCCCGGAAGCATGCCCTGCACTGTCTTGGCGGTGGCCATCACGGCGCCGGTGTTGCCGGCCGAGACTACCCCGTCGGCCAAACCATCGCGGACCAGCCGGGCAGCCACACGAATGGAACTGTCGCGCTTGTTGCGCATGGCCTTGGCGGCGCTGTCGTCCATGGTGATCTGTTCGCTGGCGTGCAGCACTTCGATGGGCAGGTCAGCGATGTTTTCATGCCGGTCCAGCTCAGCGCGAACGATATCCTGCTTGCCGACCAGGATGACTCGAACGCCCAGCGACCGGGCAGCGCGAATAGCTCCCTCGACCTCGGCCTTCGGGGCGTCGTCGCCGCCCATTGCGTCTACCGCTATCGTCACCATGGAATGACGGTGTCCATTGTTTTACCAGCGCGTCGCGCGGAGGCGTTATTCTTCCGCAACCTCAATCACTTCGCGGCCCTTGTAGCGGCCGCAATGCGGACAGGCGCGGTGCGGAAGCTTCGGCTCGTGGCAATTGGGGCACTCGGCGTGGCCGAGCGCGCGCAAATGGTCGTGAGACCGGCGCGTAGAGGTGCGCTGCTTGGAGTGTCGTCGTTTTGGATTCGGCATCTTGTCGTCCTTCTTTAAATATCTGCCCTTAACTTGAACTTTCTTGAGGGCTGACCAGCGGTCGTCCACGAGCTTGGCTTCGCATCCGCAGTTTATCAGGTTCCGATTTTGGCCGCAGATGGGGCACATCCCCCGGCAATCCGGCTGGCAAACGCGCTGCATCGGCATGGCCAGCAGAACGTGCTCCCGCAAAACATCGCCTAATTCGATCCCGCCGCCTTCATAGAAGGCGATTTCAGCCTCCCCTTCATCAATCTCGACTTCTTCTTCCTCGCCGGCGACTTCCGCCGGCCGGTAATACAAATCGAAGCTGGAATCCAAGGGAAATTCCGCCGGTTCCAGGCACCGGTTGCAATCGCAGCGCATCGTGACTGCCAGATGGCCACGCACGCGGATTTCCCCCTCTGTATGCGGGAGAAGCTCCGCGGAACCTTCCGCCTGGAGCGGAGTAGCTTGGGTTAGCCGGTCGCCATCGTCAAAAAACTCGATTTCACCCGGCTGGAAGGCCACATCGAAGTGGACCTTCTTGAGTTCCAGCTCCTGGACGCTGATAAACACACCACACCTCGTCGTAAGGGAGCGTTAAAGCACTAGTATAGCAAGGCTTGGAAACAATGGCACGTTTGAGATAGAATCCCACAGGTACCAATAAGGCGGAAAACTCATGGCCACCCAGCAAACACGAGTAGCTCCTACGCAACCCGCCACATCCTTTAGCCGCTGGCTCATTCCAGTAGCCGCGGTCCTGGTTCACATTTGCATTGGATCGGTATACGCCTGGAGCACCTTTAACCGGCCTATCCACGCGGTGTTTCCCAACGATCCATGGTGGTTCAGCCCTCCCTACACCACGTTCAGCACCGCGCTGATTCTGCTGGGACTGAGCGCGGCGTTTGGCGGAACATGGGTGGAGCGCAGAGGACCGCGCGCGGCCGCAACCGCCGCTGCCGTGCTCTTTGGGACGGGGCTTATCATCGGCGGAATCGGCCTGGCGGTGAAGCAATCCGTGCTGGTTTTCCTGGGCATGGGCGTCATCGGCGGGATGGGAGCCGGTCTCGGTTACATCGCGCCCGTCAGCACGCTGGTGAAGTGGTTTCCGGATCGCCGTGGCATGGCTACCGGCATGGCCATCATGGGATTCGGCGGCGGCGCGTTCCTGGCGGGATATTTGAACGTCTATTTCATGGACCTGTTCGGTGTCGCCAAAACCATGATCGCGCTGGGCGTCGTTTACTTCGTGATTATGATGCTCGGTGCGCGTCTCATCCGCCGGCCGCCGGAAGGTTGGAAACCGGAAGGCTGGGTTCCCTCAGTGAAGCCGAACAAGATGATCACCAACATTCACTTCACGCGGAACGAAGCCATCCAGACCGTGCAGTTCTATTTGCTGTGGGCCATTTTGTTTATCAACGTGACGGCCGGCATCGGCATTCTCGCGCAAGCCTCTCCCATGATGCAGGACATGTTCGGAAAAACTCCGCTCGCAGCCGCGGCCGTGGTGTCGCTCATCAGCCTGTTCAACGCGGGCGGCCGATTCATTTGGGCGTCGTTCTCCGACTTTATTGGCCGCCGCAATACCTACCTGACGTTTTTTGTGGTGCAGGTGATCCTGTTTTTGCTGATCCCCGGCCTGGCCGGCCGAGGCGATTGGGCGATCTTCGAAGCCGCTCTGTTCGTGGTGTTTACCATGTACGGCGGTGGTTTCGCGACCATCCCGGCGTTCCTGGCCGACATGTTCGGGGCGGATAACGTCGGCGCGATTCACGGTGTTTTGCTTACTGCCTGGAGCGCTGCCGCCATCGCCGGGCCCGTGATCATCACCCAGCTTTCGGCGCGCGCCAAAGCCGGCTTAGCTCCGGGCGCCAGCAAGATTCACATCTATGATCAGCCGCTGGAGGTGCTGGCGGCGATGCTGGCGGTGGGGTTCGTTCTGACTTTGCTGGTGCGGCCGACGTCGCGTGCGAAGGTCGCGCACGCTAGCAGCGAACCCTCTCACATGTCGGCTTAAAATGCTATTGTCTAGAATGCAAGACACACCAGATATGCAACTATTCAACAAATATGCACTCAGCGCCGCTGCGCTGGTTCTCATGACGGCGGGCCTCTGCGCCGCTGAATCCATCACCGAGATCACGCTTCCTGGAACGCGCATTTTTCCGGAAAGCATTACTTCCACCTCGGACGGAACCTTGATCGTCGGGAGTCTGGGGCACGGGAACGTGCTGCCGCATAGCGCCTGGAACCGCGACGGTCGAAGAGTGGATTAAGCCCGGCACTGGCGGTCTGAACCAGATCCTCGGTGTCTACGCAGACCAGAAGGGCAAGACCTTGTGGGTCTGCTCGAATAATTTGGCGAACAAGGGCGAACCAACCGCTGCGATGGCATTCGATCTGAAGACCGGCGCTGCTAAGGGCACTTATGTGTTGCCCGGGGACGGCACCTTGTGCAATGACATCGCTGTTGCTTCCGATGGCACGGTCTATTTCACAGACACGCGCCAAGGCAGCGTCGACATGCTGAAACCCGGCGCCAAAACTTTGGAGATCGCCGCGAAAGATCCGCTGCTGGCGGGCGCCGATGGTCTGGCCTTCGGCGAGAAAACGATTCTCTATGTGAATAGCGTCACCGCGGGCAAACTACTGCGCGTCGACTTGGGGCCGGATGGGAAATCGAAGAGCGTGGCCGAGCTCAAGCTGTCACAGCCGCTCGATCGCCCGGACGGCATGCGCGCGATTGGTAAGAACCGGCTGCTGTTGGCCGAGAACGCGGGCAAAATGGACATCGTCACGATCGAAGGTCAGAACGCAACGGTCAAAACGATCAAAGAAGGGCTTGTGATGACGCCTGCGGTGACTCTGACGCGCGGCATGGCCTGGATCGTCGAAGGAAAGTTGCCGTACATGAACGACGCGGCGTACAAGGACAAAGATCCCGGCCTGTTCAAGTTGTACGCGATCCCGCTTCCTAAGAACTAGCCCACAGTGAGGAGTTCTTCGTAGAAGCCCCCGATCTGATGTGCTTTGTCCACGAAGTGAATCTCCAGAATCCAATGGCGCTTTCGGCCCTTTTCGTCTAACGAGCGCATCCGCAGATGGCTTTGCGGATGCACATAGAGCGTCACTTTATCTTCGGGAATCCTTTCGTGTGGGAACTCTCCGATCAGATGCCCGGCGATTCGCCCGCCAAACTCCCATCCGGATTGTTCCGCCAGCGATTGGGCATAACGGTAAAGTTCGGAACTGATGATGTCTGGGTTTTCGTTGAAATATCTCTTCCCCTCGGCAAACGCTCGAGCGACATCATTTCGCAGTTTGTGCTTTAACGGATCGGAACCGAGAACGAAGGTCCGTCCAAAGTCGGCCTCCCATTTCTCGAAGACTGGTCCAAGATCCAGAAAGAGAATGTCGTCCGCTCCGATCGTCAAGTCCGGCGGGTTTTCAGCGTAGGGCAGCAGCTATTTCTGCCGGCGCGAACGATTCGCTTATGCCAATACGTTGTGATCCCAAACATCTCTTTGGCGAGGGCAAAGATCTCTTCATTCAGCGCGCTCTCTGTGATGCCGGGACGAATCAGACTCCTCTGCTCTATTTCATGAAAGAGCTTCTCTGCTTTGTTCTGAGCCTCCAGGAGTTCCGCTATTCGCGCAGCCTCTAATTCCGTTTCGATGTAGCGTCCCACGATGCGGGCTGTCTCCTCGTCCAGCGCGCCGACCACAACGCCGTTTGCGTCGTCAGTTTTATTGGGGCGGCGGCGCTGGCGCATGGAAGCGGCCGAAATACGCCGCTTTGCCGATTACGTGGCCATCCATCGCTTTCAGCAAATCCTCGCGCGTGGTAGTGGCCGGCAGATCCAGCTTGGTATCGAGCGCATAGAACTCGAACACGTAATGATGGATCGGCCCCGGACCGGCGCCAGGCCCGAAGTAGGCCCCTGGATTTCCGCCGCGCGCCGCGATGCCCGGACCATTCCGCGTCCCATCCGGCAGATCTCCGGCCGCGAGTCCTTCAGGCAAGCCCTTGGCAGTTCCGGGGATGTTGAACGCCGACCAATGCAGCGTGTCGACAGTAGTTTTCATTGAGGAGTTCTCGATGTCGTGAAAGATCACCGCGTAGGTTTGCAGAGTGTCCGGCGCGGCGGCTGCATTTGGACCCAGGGTCCAATGGAACTCGAACGCGGGCGACTTGTTCTCGCCACGGCCGGCATTTCTCATGGGAACCTCTCCACCGTCGGGCCACGCCGTAGTGGTGACCGAAAGCACCAGGCGCGGCGGGGGCGGTCCGCCTTTTCCAGCGCCTCCCCCTGGAGGTCCCTGCGCCGCTGCCATCGCACAGGATGACAAGACAGCGATGGTCGAAAGCACTGCTCGTTGCATAGTCTTCATTGGTATTTTCTCCTCTCTGGTTCCGCGAACTCATCATTGTGTGTATACGAGCGACGCATTAGCCAAACGTGAATGCGTAGGCCTGCGCTCCCGCGTCCAGAAACTCGATCTCGAAGGTGCGATCCTCGATCGCGCCCTTCTGGCGGATGAGCTGATACAGTCGCTGGTCCGTAATTTTCCCATCGCCTTGCGCGTCGCTATCAACGCCGTGATTCTCTCCCGGCGCTTTGCCGTCGATCTTCACCCGGAAGCGTACCGGTTTTCCGTTGGCCGCGGGACCCAGCACCAGATGCACGTCTCGCGCGTGGAAACGAAACACAATCTTGCCGCGCGCCGAGTCGAGACTCCCAACCTGTGCGTGATCCGTCCAATTTCCGGCGAGTCCCCACTGATTCAGCTCCAGATGCTTGGGGATGGTGTAAACCTGCGCGACATCCTGCTTCAATCCGCCGGAAGGCAGGAAGCTGTCCGCGCGCTCATAACCGATGTAGGTCTCGGGCGATTCAACGTCGGTGTCCGGAGGAGCCTCGGCGCCGGTGGCCGCAACCTTCACCAGTCCGTTTACTGATAGCTGCGGGTTGTGTTCTTTCAGCAGTTGCTGGATCTGCTGCTCCGTCTCGTCATACTTGCCCTCGCCGAAGTGGTGAAAGCGAATGTGGCCGGTGGCATCCACCATGTAGTCGGCCGGCCAGTATGAATTGCTGAATGCCTTCCAAATCTTATAGTCGTTGTCGAGCGCCACGGGATAAGTGATTTTCAATTCGCCCACCGGCCTTGCGAACGTTGTCCTGATCTTTCTCAAACGCGAATTCCGGTGTATGCACTCCGATGACAATCAGGCCGCTGTCTTTATATCTGTCGGCCCACGCGCGAACGTATGGAATGGACCGCAGACAATTGATGCAGGAGTAGGTCCAAAAATCCACCAGCACCACGTGCCCTTTGAGCTGATCCGCCGTCAACGGCTGCGAATTGATCCATGCGACCGCGCCCGAGAGATCCGGCATCATCTGCGGTCCGGCAGCCTGCGCCCGGCGCCTTTGACGACATCATCATCATCATCGCGCCGCCCGAGTCTTTCGCGGTAGCCGGTTGCACATTCGGATGCAAACGATCAATCAACGATTGCTCGACTCCCGATGTGCTCGCCAGCGATATTTGCGTCAACAGGCCGCGGTCCAGGCCGAACGCGATGACCACCACACCGGCCAACACCAGCACGCCCAACACGCTGCGTATCCAGACTTCCGCTCCCAGGGAGCGCTTCAGCGCGGCGAAAACCCGTCCGCCGGCCAGTAATGCGACGGCTAGCGATGTAGCGGCGCCCGCGGCGTAAGCCAGCAATAGAAAAGCACTGCGGCCGCTGGCGCCTTCGAGAGCAGCGCCCGTGAGGATCAAGCCAAGGATCGGTCCGGCGCAGGGAGCCCACAGCAGTCCCGTAGCAACGCCGAGCAACAAAGAGCGGAGCGGACTTGGGCTGGCGCCTGAATCCGACGGTTGTGACAGCCGGCTGCCAAGTTGGACGAAGGGCCGGGAGAGACGATCGGCCAAGGCCGGCCAAAGCAGCGTCAATCCGAAAACAGCCAGCACCACCAGCGCAGCGATGCGGCCGTATTGATTGGCGCGCACCACCCATGCGCCACCCACCGTGGCGATCGCGGCGAATGCCGCAAACGTGAGAGCCATGCCGGCTAGCAATGGAAGTCCGCTTTTGCGGAAGGGCTGATCCGCTTTCGCAAACACGAAAGGCAGCACGGGCAGGATGCAAGGGCTGATGATGGTGAGAATGCCGCCCAGAAACGCTAGAACGAGCAGTACCATGGACTCCTCTTGTGTGGCTCGTATGCCAGACGTTGTCTAGTATACAACTGGCGATTCTGGCCGGCGAAGGTTTACATAGTGATATTATCAAGGGGACAGCCGCTGATCTGCGCCACGAGAATTGCATGACAGCTACTGATCTGCACCAAGGAGTTGCATCAATGCCAAAACCATTCCATTTCACTCGAATGCTTCCAACCGCCGCAGCCGCTCTGATCGCCAGCTTTACATTGTGCGCAGCCAGCCTGCCCGGTCCCGCCGTGGATGAGAACCGATCGGAGAAAAAATCCGAGACTGTGGTGCTCGCGGGCGGATGCTTCTGGGGAGTGCAAGCCGTGTTATTCCGATATCAAGGGCGTCACCAGCGCGATCTCTGGGTACGCGGGCGGAAGCAAAGCCAACGCGCATTATGAGATCGTCAGCAGCGGCACCACCGGCCACGCCGAGTCCGTGCAAGTGACTTTCGATCCGTCGCAAGTTTCCTTCGGCCAGCTTCTGAAGGTCTATTTTTCGGTGGTTCACGATCCTACGGAACTGAACCGCCAGGGGCCCGACGAAGGCACCCAATACCGCTCGCAAATCTACTTCACCAGCGAAGAGCAGAAACACATCGCGGAGGCGTACATTCAACAGTTGACCGCGGCCAAGGTATTCAAGCACCCCATCGTCACCAAGGTGGCGCAGCTTCAGGCGTTTTATCCGGCCGAGGAATATCATCAGAACTACGTACAACATTGCAAGGAGAATTCGCCCGTGTGCACCAACAAGGGCTACGTCGTCTACAACGACCTTCCCAAGTTGACGAATCTGCACGCGGAGTTCCCTGAAATGTGCAAGGGAGGCAAATAATGAGTGTTCTTAATTCGTCCAAATCCCATCGGCGCCTGTTTCTGAAGCTCCTGGGCGCCAGCGTTCCCGCGGCGACGCTCCTCAAAACTGCGTCGGCCTTTGGCACAGGGAAAAGCAAGGTAGTAAAAATTGTCGAGTTCGATGCCTCCGGTGTTCGGACCGGCGTGGTGGAGGTCGAGAAGATCGAAAAGCCTCTGGCCGAGTGGAAAAAGCAATTGGATCCGGAGCAATTCGAAGTGACGCGCCAGGCCGGCACCGAGCGGCCGGGCACGGGTAAGTACGCCAACAACCACACCGACGGACTGTACCATTGCATCTGCTGCAATACGGTTCTGTTCGATTCCAAAACAAAGTTCGAATCCGGCACTGGCTGGCCCAGCTTCTGGCAGCCCATCGCGAAAGAAAATGTCGCGGTCCAGACCGACAACTCTCTCGGAATGCACCGGGACGAGGTGCTGTGCACCCGTTGCGACGCTCACTTGGGGCACGTTTTTGACGACGGACCGCCGCCCACGCACTTGCGTTATTGCATGAACTCGGCGTCATTGAATTTCGTTCCTCGCGGCAAGCAATAAAGTCAATCGCGCGGCTCACACCGCACCAGTTACTAGCCGTTTTTCCAATAGGTTACGGCGCGCGATGAATTGGCTAGTTACTTGCAAGCACCCGGTGTTATGATGGCAGCAGATGTCCATGCTTTCGCCTAGACTTCAGCTCAAGGTCTCGCAGAAGCAGATACTCACGCCTGGCCTTGTCCAGATGGTCACGGTTCTTCAGCTGAACCGGCTGGAACTGAAGGACATGATCACCCAGGAGATCGCTGAGAATCCGGTACTCGAAGAGTCGGCGGACGGGATCGAAGAGCTCACGCCGGAAGAGATGCAATCGATCCTCGAGGCCGAGCGCGTCTCCGATCCATCCGACCAGGTGATTCTCGAGACCGTGAACGGCACCGGCTCGGAGCCCGAGATCGCAGCGGGAATTCCCGAAGCATCGCCTCCTGAAATCGACTTCGATGCGGCCCCGGCGTCGTCCGAGTCAGCCTCGCCCGCTCCAGCGGCTGAAAGCGAGATCGTCGAACAGAAAACAGAAAAGGATCCGTTCGACGAGATCGATTTCGGATCTTTTTTCGACGATTATCTGGACCCCGGATACAAGAGTCCAGCGTCCGAGCAAGTGGAGAAGCCGTCCTTTGAGACGTTTCTTTCCTCGCCGGTAACGCTGGGCGATCATTTGCATTCGCAGTTGAGCGTGCTGATCATGTCGGAGGCCGTGCGCGACGCGTCTGAAAACATAATCGGCAATTTGGACGAAAACGGCTATCTCACGGCCACCCTGGAAGAGATTGCCGAGTCTGGACAGCACACCCTCGATGAAGTGAAGGAAGGCCTGCGGGTGGTGCAATCGCTGGATCCGGCGGGCGTCGGCGCCACCGATGTACGGGAGTGCCTGCTGCTGCAGATCGAAAGCCGCAACGGACGCGGCGGCGTAGCCTGGCAAATCGTTTCGAATCACCTGAAGCTTCTCGAGACGCGTCAGATCAAGGAAATCGCCAAGCAGCTCGGACGTCCTTTGGAGCATGTCCAAATGGCCTTGGATGTCATTCGTTTTCTCGATCCGTATCCCGGCCTGCGCTACTCGGGCGCGGGCGCGCGGCAGGTGGAGCCGGACGTCTACATCTTCAAAGAGAGCGACGACTACATCATCCAGTTGAATGACGACGATCTTCCGCAGCTTCGGCTGAACGCGCAGTACCGCAAGATGCTGGACCGCGACCAGGAGCCGAGCAAAGAAATCCGGAACTACGTGAAGGACCGCTACGCGGCCGCCATCCAGTTGATCAAGAACATTGAGCAGCGCAAGCAGACGATTCTGAAAGTTTGCCAATCCATCGTGCGGCGGCAGCTTGATTTTCTGGAACACGGCATCGATCAACTGAAGCCGATGATGATCAAGGAAGTAGCCGAGGAGATCGGCGTGCATCCATCCACGGTGAGCCGCGCGGTGGCCAGCAAATACGCCGACACGCCGCAAGGTGTGTTCGAACTGCGCTATTTCTTCTCGGAAGCGGTGCAGGGAACCGCGGGCAGCGCGACGCCGCTGTTGATCCTGAAGCGCCGAGTTAAAAAAATGATCGAAGAGGAAGATACCCAGCATCCGTTGACGGACGAACAGATCACCGCCCGCTTGAAGGACGAGGGGATCGATGTCACGCGCCGCACGGTAGCCAAATATAGGGAAGACATGAAAATCCCATCCACTCATCAGCGGCGGGTTCGCGCGTAAGCTACTTCCCGCCCAGCGAGATCCCGATGAAAATCAGCTATACAGGAAACTCCGAAGCCATCCCCGCCAGGCAGCGCGCCAAACTGGAAGCCAAGCTGCAGAAGTTATCGAAGACGCTGGAAAAGCGCGGAGAGAAGGAAGCGCACATTATCCTGACGCACGAGCGCTTTCTGCACAAAGTTGAGATCACCGTCAACGCCTTGGACCATGCGCTGGTTGGAATGGCGTCCGACGCCGATTTGTCGGTGGCCGCGCACATGGCGTTCGAAAAACTCGAGAAGCAGATTTTGAAGCTGCGCGTGCGCTGGCGCGACACCCGGCGCGTCCGCGACAAGGAGGCCGATGGAGCCCGAGCCAGCGAAATCTTGCAGTCGGCGGTGGCCGCGCCGAAGAAAGCCGCGGCGAACTCGTCGCGGCGCGAAAAAGAAGCCGGCTCCGAAGCGAGTATTTCGAGTCAATCATTCCGATGGCGCCAGCAAGCCGATGACTCTCGAGGAGGCGATGCTCGAAATGGAAGCGTCGCAAGACTATCTGGTTTATCGTGATGCGCAAACCGACCGCGTCACGGTTCTCATGCGCCGCCCTGACGGAAATTTTGATCTAATCGAAAGCTAGTGGCAAAAGAGTCGGCTAGTGGGCGAAAGAGTCAGCTAGTGGCCAAACGCGTCGCGGGGCCCCCGGACTCTGAGCGCGCCGAGCTGATTGTCATCACCGGCATGAGCGGCTCCGGCAAGGCCACGGTTCTCAAAGCTCTGGAGGATTTGGGCTACTACGCCGTCGACAACCTGCCCATGGAGCTGATTCCCAAGTTTGCCGAACTGGCGCTGGGTTCCCCGCACGCGCGTCGCGCGGCCTTGGTAATCGATATTCGCGAGGGTACGCAGCTGGCACAGTTTCCGGCGCTGCTGGCGCGTTTGCGTCGCCGCGTTCCTTCCACCACGCTGGTATTCCTGGAAGCCGATGACAGCACGCTGGCGCGCCGCTTCAGCGAAACGCGGCGTCCCCATCCGCTGGGCAGGCAGGCGTCGGTGCGAAAAAGTTTGCGGACCGAACGCAACCTGCTGGCGCCGATTCGCAGCGTGGCCGATCACATCATCGATACTTCCAAGTTCAACGTACACGAGCTGCGCGAAGTCATCGGGGAAAAGTTCAGCGGCGGCCGTAACGAGTCCAGCATCCGCATCGACATCACCAGCTTCGGTTACCGGCATGGCGTGCCGGCGGATAGCGACCTGGTTTTCGATGTTCGCTTTCTACCCAATCCCAACTACATTCCCGAGTTCAAGAATCTCACTGGCCGGAACCCCAGCGTGGTGCGCTACATTCGCTCATTTCCGCAAACCATCGAGTTTATCGATCGCATTTCGGAACTGCTCGTCTATCTGATCCCGCACTATGTTCGCGAAGGCAAGAGCTATCTCACCATCGCATTCGGTTGTACCGGCGGACATCACCGCTCCGTCATGATCGCCGGTTCCATCCGGAAGCGGCTGCGCGCAAGCTGGATTCCAGGTGAAGGAAACGCACCGCGACATTGCAAAATAGACATTGCAAGATAATACTATGCGTCTAGTCTGTCTCCTTGGCATCACAACGCTGGCTTGCCGGGCGGCATCGCCAGGCCCGTCGGCGTCCGACATAGATGGTCTCTACCCTCGTATCGAAGCGCTGTACATCGATCTGCACGCCAACCCGGAGCTGGCCTTCGAAGAAAAACAAACTGCGGCGAAACTTGCGGGCATCCTGAAGACGCTGGGCTACGAAGTGACCACCGGCGTCGGCGGCACCGGCGTTGTCGGCCTGCTAAAGAACGGAGCGGGACCGGTTGTCATGCTGCGCACCGAACTCGACGCCCTGCCGGTGACCGAGCAAACCGGTTTGCCGTTCCAGAGCAGGACAGCTGGCGTGATGCATGCCTGCGGGCACGATATTCACATGGCCGCCTGGGCCGGCACCGCGCAATGGATGGCCGGGCATCGCGACCGCTGGCACGGCACTTTGATGCTGATCGGGCAGCCCGCTGAAGAGGCTGGCCAAGGCGCTTCCGCGATGCTAAAGGACGGGCTGTTCGTCCGTTTTCCCAAGCCCGACTTCGCGATCGCACTGCACGATGACGACTCGCTACCGGCCGGGCAGATCGGCTATCACGCGGGCTTCTTCCGCGCCGCCGCCGATTTCCCCACGGTCACCATCTTTGGCCGCGGAGGACACGGCGCAATGCCGCAGAACACCGTGGATCCGGTGGTAATCGCCGCCCGCACCATCCTTGCGTGGCAGACCATCATCTCGCGCGAAAACGATCCCCGGAGCCCCGCCGTCATTACAGTCGGCGCCATCCATGGAGGAACCAAGAACAACATCATCCCCGATCAAGTCGAGCTTCTGTTGTCGGTCCGCACCTTCGATCCGCAGGTGCGCAAACGCGTGCTGGAAGCTATTGCGCGCGTTGCCAAGGGAGAAGCCGCGGCCGCGGGCGCCCCGCGCGAACCGCTGATAGCGTCCACACCAGGGATGGTGGGCGACGAGGCCGTTTATAACGATCCGGACCTGACCAATCGTCTCGCCGCTGCACTCAAAAAAAGCCTGCCTGCGGACGGCGTGGTTGAGATGCCGGCCAAAATGACATCCGAGGATTTTTCCGAGTACGGCCGCGCCGGCGTCAAAGCCGCGCTGCTGCACATCGGCGCGGTAGATCCGGCCAAGCTGGCGGAGTCTCTGCGGACCGGCATCCCGGTTCCCGCGCCGCATTCGCCCCAATGGGCGCCCTTCCGGGAACCCACGCTCAAGGGCGCGGTCCAAGCGGAGATCATCGAACTGCTGGACCTTCTGAATTAGTTACGCCAGCGCCTGCTCGATGACCGGGCCCATTCCCGCCAGCGGTTTCATGACGTCGTCGGCCAGGCCAAACCGGCGCTGAATGTACACCGGATCGTTGTAACTGAGCCAGACCTGGCCGTTGGCGTCTTGCCAGGCCAGAGCTTTCAAAGGCAGATCGATCGCGGCCGTCGGGGCAGCCAGCATCACCGGCGTGCCGCCTTTGGGGTTTCCAAAAATGAGCAGCTGCGTGGGCGGCATTTTCAATCCGGCCTTCTCCGCTTCGCCGCTGTGATCCACGCGAGCGAACACCTTGATGCCCTTCGCTGACAGAATGGTCTCCAAGCGATGCAGCGTTTCTTGCACTGAATATTTGCTCGGTTTGCTAATGATTCCTTCGCCTTGATTCATCTGGAGGCCAGCTCTCTGCTCAAATATACAGCCATTGTCAAACCCGCCGCGGCCAATACCAGCGCGACAATGATGCCCATTCGAGAAGGCCTGGTGACCATCGGCGCTCCAGTGTTCAGCGCGCGGACGATGCGCACGTGCCGCACGGACGCCAGGATGTTCACCAGCACTCCAGCCACCAGCAGCGCCGTCCCCAGCGGTACCGATAGCGCCGAAGTTTCAAATTGCGGAAGCGTTCGCAGCGATGCCAGCTCGCGCAGGAACAGGCCGAAGCGCGCCACCACGAATCCAAAGCCCATAAGCGCGATGCCGGTCCGAATCCACGCCAGGAAGGTGCGTTCTTCCGCAAGATAGGTCCGCGGATCGGATTGAGGACTGTAGATCGGCATTCTGAATTCTGGCTTCTGAATTCTGACTTCCCCTAAATCTTTACCTGCTTCCACGTTCCGCGCCGGAACAGCAGGATTCCAAGTCCCGCAAGGAGCGTGTCTGAGACCACCACCGAGACATACACGCCGCTGGGGCCAAGTCCCATATGTAACGCGAGCGCCCATGCCAGCGGAATCTGGCACAGCCAGAAGCACACCAGGTTCAGTACGGTGGGGGTGGCCGTATCGCCCGCGCCGTTGAAAGCCGCGGTGATCACCATGCCGTAGGAGTACGAGATGTTGCCGTAACTAAACAGCCGCAGCCCGCTGACGGCCAGCGGCGCGACCACCGGATCGGTGGTAAACAGGGCCACGATTTGCTGCGCGAACGCAATAAACAGCAGCCCGATGCCGCCCAGGAACAGCATGTTGTACAATCCTGTGCGCCACACCGAGCTCTCGGCACGGGCAGGCTTGCCGGCGCCCAGATTCTGGCCCACCAGGGTAGCGGCCGCGTTGCTCATGCCCCACGACGGCAGAATCGCGAAAATGATCACTTTGAAGGCGATGGTGTAGGCGGCGGTTGCGGCGCTTCCGAAGCTCGCGATGATCCGCACTACGCCGATCCAACTGGCCATTTGCACCATGTACTGGAAGATGGCGTTCAGCGACAGCCGGATCAGGCGCCACATCACGAGCAAGTCCACCCGCAGTTGCGACGCGTGGAGCGACAGCCGTCCCCGGCCCGAGGTCAGCACCCACAATTGCAATAGAACGCCCACGCCGCGCCCGATGGTTGTGCCGACCGCGGAGCCCGTCACTCCCAGGCGCGGAAACGGACCGAGTCCGAAAATCAGACACGGGTTCAGGCAGATGTTCACGAGATTCGCGATCCACAGCACCCGCATCGCGATGGCGGCGTCGCCGGCGCCGCGAAAGACGGCATTGATCAGGAACAGCAGGAAGATGGTCACGCTGCCGCTCAGGATCATGCGCGTGTATCCGGAACCGATCTTGACCACACTGTCCGAGCCTCCCATCAGGCGCAGAAGATTGGGCGCGAAGAAATAACCGAAAATAGCGGTGGCCACAGAAACTACCAGCCCCACCACGATGGCTTGCACTGCCACCAAGCCTGCCGACTGTTCGTCCTTTTCGCCGATGCGCCGGGCGACCATCGCCGTCGCGCCCATGCTGAGCCCGAGTGCGATGACGAAGACCAGTGTCAGCGCGGTTTCGGTCAACCCCACCGTAGCCACGGCGTCGGCCCCGAGGTGCGCCACCCAAAATACATCTACCACCCCGAATAGCGACTCCATGCACATTTCCAGCACCATCGGAACCGCCAACAAAATGATGGCGCGCTCGATACCACCTTCGGTGAAGTCCTGGCGCGAGCCCATCACGGCTTCGCGCAGCGAGGACCAGAAGCCCGGAGCGCGAACCTGGATTGTGCTGTCACTCATAGGATTTGCCCCAACATTTGCCCCAATATTTGAATGTACCGCGACCGGCTAATGACTCAGTAGATGGTGAGCTCGACCGGCGAGCCCGCGCCGCAGCCCAGCGCCTGCGCGGCCGATCCTTCACTGACGGCGACCTCGATATATCCCGAGCTTCCCACCACGGCAAACAGCTCGCCCGCCGCGCATTCCGAGAACGTGAGAGCCAGTCGAGTGATGGTCTGAAGCCCGACAGTCAAAGCGAAAGCATGCGTCCGGACGGAGGGAAATTGATCCACGTGAAAGTTCGTCGCCAGGTTCCCGAAACGATCGGCCTTGAGGATCGCTCCCTGCCACACATGCTTTCCGGTATGCGCCGGCTGGTCGCCTTTCTTAGGTTCATCGAAGTTCGCGCGAATATAATCTTCAATGCGTCTTCCAAATTGCGCGGGCGTCACTCCGGCTGTCAGGTGAGCCGCGACGGGGGAAAAGATATCGCGGCCATGAAATGTGCGGCTCACGGGATGCAGGAAATACCGTTCATTGGTGATGTGCCGGACCTTATGTTTTTCTCGCGACAGAACCATCGAGAGCACACCGTTGTCCGGAGCCACAAAGTATTGGCCGGCCATTTCAGTCAACAACGGCCGCCGCGCCGATCCCACGCCTGGATCCACCACTACCACGTGCACGGTCTTCTTCGGAAAGTAGCGGTACGCTTGAGCGATGGTGAACGCGCCGTCAGCGATGTCGTAGGGCTCGACGCCATGGCTGATGTCGATCAACTGAGCGGCCGGCTGGATGCCGAGGATCACGCCCTTCATGACGCCGACAAAATGGTCCGAGAGGCCGAAGTCGGTGGTGAGCGTAATGATGGGTCGGGCCATCCTCCATCTCAGTTTGCACCAAGATTGACCACGCCTGCGTTACTGGCTACGCCACCAATATCGACAGTGAGAGAATAGGCGCCCGGAGCGAGCGCCGGGACATCCATCACAATCTCGAGCACTCCCACCAACCCGGGAGCCATGCGGGCGGTCACTACTTGGGCGTTCCGCTTTCCCATCGACGCCGTTACGCGAGCCCTCGGAGAGGAGCCTGCGGGAGCGGCCGTTCCATTGCCAATTTGCGCATCCAGCGCACCCTGCCCAGTTAGATACGCGGTCAGCAACGTTCCCGGCGCCGCGGGATGATTCCCTCCGTTGGCAGTGCCGTCTTGATTTTGCGCGATCACGTGGTTCTGCACATCGACAAACAGGCTGGGCGCGATGGGCTGGACTGTCAGCGCGAAGGGCGGCAGGACACGATCGCCGGCCACCACGTTCACGGTGGCTGGCCGGATTGCAGTCTCGTAAGGGATCTGCGCGTTGATTTGTGTTGGACTCACGTACGCCAGCGGCGCGGCCACCCCGTTGACGAAGACGGAGACCCCGCGCAGAATTTTGGGCCAGGGTGCGAGTGCCTGCGTAGTGCCCGGTGCCAGCTCAGCGCCGAACAAAGAAACAATGGAACCGGGCGCGACTGGTCCCGGCTGGAATCCACCGGCACTCACCACCGATTCCACGCTGCCGGAGGCCTGATCCTGCAAGCCAAATACCTCCAGGCTGTTGCGCGTGCCCACGTACACCTTGCCGTTGGCGATGGTTGGGGTTGAGAATTTGACGAACGAACCCATGCTCCCTTGGTATAGCTGATGACTGAGATCGGACGCATCGAATGCGTACAACTGCGCCGCGGGGCCGATGGTCCAGAGGATTCCGTTGGCAGCGCCGTTCGCCGAGATGCTGGGCACGGATCCTTCCTGCGCAATAGTCAAGCTGCTGGCTGAGACGGGACCAGGCGACAGCAGTCCGTTCTGAAGCGCCAGAGCCTTCACCTGGTCATGCGCCGCGGAAAAATAAACGGTGTTGTTGAAGTACGCCGGTATTCCAAACAGCGGCCCCACCGCGTCCGGCAGCGATTGAACAATCTGGCTGTCGCCTCCCGGCTGGAAATGGCCCAAGTTATCGCGATCCACCACATAGACCGTGCCAGCCTTGCTTCCGCTCACCAGTAAGTTAGGGTGGGCGGAACCTCCGGCTCCATCCGGTAATAACAGCGCGCCGCTGGAGCCCAGGTCAAGATCGTCTTCGCTCAGCGGCTCGGCGTTGTAGGGCGTAAAGTAGTCCGCTACGGAAAGACCGTTCTTAGTGGATAGCTTCAGGATGCTTTCGGCCAAATCCGAACCGCCCAGGTTCGCGTCAAATGTGCCGTTCGCCGACACGGCATAAATATTGCCGTGAGCGTCCGCCGAGGGCGCGGCCCCGGCTTGCCAGAAAGACCCCGCATACCAGTTGGGCGTGTCCGTGTAGACGGCGACCTGCTGCAATGTGCTGGCGCTGTATCCCAGAATCCACCCGTGATAATTTCCGGCATCGCAATGCGATGCCCACCCCGTGTACACCACGCCATTCAGCAACAGCAGGCCCGTTCGCTGCTTATACAGCCAGGGCTCGAATTGAACCGTTCTATTGCCATCGCCCAGCCCGGGGACTGAAGCTTGGATTTCCACTGGACTGCCGCGCTTTTCGGATCCGGTTGCGATGTCCAGCGCGTGAAGCTGATGCACGAAGTTGTCGTGCGACGGTTCGGTGGTCGCGACTACATACAAGGTGCCGCTGGCCAGGTCGATCACGGGCGTTCCAGTGATCCCGATTTCAGGCGTGATCGAACCGCATTCCAAATCATTTGACGACGCCGTCGTCACGCCCTGCGCCGGATTGATGAAACTGACGTGCCACAGCGGAGCCGCCAGATGATTGTCGGCATCAAAAGCGTACATGCTGTCATGTTCGGTGGCCACAAAGACGACGTTGTGGATTCCGTGGCCCGGGATGGCGACGCCCGGCATATACAAAGGCTGGGCGTAAACCTCGCCGTCCACCGCGTAGGCGAACAGCCGTCCGAATCGGCCTGAACTGACGCTCGCCGGAGTCAGCAGCGTCTCATTGAGATTCTGCCCGGTTCGCCCCAGATCGTTGTGATAGGTTAGGACGCTCACGCGACAGTTCCATAACAGGGTGCACATGAGAATCGAATGTGTAAAACGCATTCAATTCATTAGATCCGCTAGCTTGACTAAGGTTACCGCAGCTTGGGGCTACGCCGTCAGCCGTCGTATTCTGGAATCGATGGTTCAAATCAAAACTCCACCTTTTCGCGCGGACCACGTCGGCAGCCTGCTCCGTCCCCCGGAATTGCTGCAAGCCCGCGAAGAGGAAAAAAGTGGCCGCATCAGCCCAGCCGAGCTTCGCCGCATCGAGGATCAAGCCATCCGCGATGTTGTCAAGCAGCAAGAGGACCTGGGACTCGAAGGAGTCACCGACGGCGAATTCCGCCGCGCTTCCTGGCACATGGATTTTCTATACCAGGTGGGCGGGACGGCCAAAGTTCAAGGCAACCAGACGGCCCAGTTCCGCAACGAACAAGGAGTCATCGAGTTCACGCCCGCGGCGTTGCAAATCAAGAGCAAGCTCAGGCTCGACAAGTGTATTTTTGGCGACGACTTCGCGTTCCTGAAATCTGTTGCGCACTCCACGCCCAAGCTGACCATACCGTCGCCCAGCATGATGCACTACCGCAGCGGCAGGGCGGCCATCGATCCCGCGATTTATCCGGACGTCAATGAGTTCTGGCACGACCTGGCGCAGGTCTATGCGCGGGAGATTGTCGAGTTGTCCAAGCTGGGCTGCACCTATTTGCAGCTCGATGACATCAGCCTGGCGTATTTAAACGATCCGGCGCAGCGCGAGGTAGTGAACAAGATGGGCGAAGACGGCGAGCACGCGCACATCCGGCACATTCGCACCATCAACGAAGCAGTGGCCAACAAGCCCGCCGGCATGTCTATTTGCACTCATCTGTGCCGGGGAAATTTCCGTTCGTCGTGGGCTGCTTCCGGCGGCTACGATCACGTGGCCGAGGCTCTGTTCGGCGAGCTCAAAGTGGATGGCTACTTCCTGGAATTCGATGACGCGCGCTCGGGAACATTCGCGCCCTTGCGGTTCGTTCCCAAAGGCAAGAAGGTTGTGCTCGGGCTGCTGACCTCCAAGCGCGGCGAGCTGGAGAAGAAGGACGATATCAAACGCCGCATCGATGAAGCCGCCAAATACGTGCCGCTGGATCAGATCTGCCTGAGCCCGCAATGCGGATTTTCGTCGACCAGCGAAGGCAACGCGCTTACTGTGGATCAGCAGTTCCAGAAATTACGGCTGGTTGTCGAGACCGCGCGCGAGGTTTGGCGCGACTGAAGCCTGATTATTTCAACTCGGCATATTACTTCAACTCTGCGATCAGCGCGTCCACTTGCTGGATCGCGAGGCCGCCAGCCGCCCAGTGGTAATCGCTCACTAGCACTTTCGAGATCTCGTCTTTGCTGGCGCCCGCACGGAGCATGCCTTGGATGCGATCGCGCATGGCCTGAAATGCGTCGCGGAACTTGAGAATCCCCGCGCGATTCGATACCGGTCCGTGCCCCGGAATCGCGATGTCGAAATCGATCTTCAATATCGCGTCCAGCGTCTTGGTCCATTCCAACGCACTTCCGCCATTGGCGTAGTCAATAAACGGCTGCGGCGGGAAAGTGAGGAACAGATCGCCGGTGTGGATCACGTTCGCGGCCGGAAAATACATGACGGCATCGCCTCCGGTGTGGCCCCGCCCATAGTGCCGAGCGCGCACCTCTTTGCCGCCCAAGTACACCTCCATCTCTTCGGAAAACGTCACGCGCGCCAGGCCGGGTTGTTGCAACAGCGCCATCCTCGCGCGGGCGTCGCGATGCGAGATCACTTCTGCAGTCATGGCGAGCATCTTGGCATTCCCTCCCGAATGATCGTCGTGCTGATGCGTGTTCAATACGTACTTGATGGGCTGGTCCGTGACGGTTTTCAACTTTTCCAGAAGTTCATCGTGATTCCGGTCGAACATGTCGTCCACCAGGATCACGCCTTCATCGGTCACATATGCAGCGACGTTTCCAGCCCCAACGCCCTTTGTCACGCCGATCACATAGAGATCGTCCTTCAGCTTTTGAACGCCGATCGGCGGCGGGGGCGGGTTCTGGGTGTAGGTGAGCCAGCCACCCCCGAGCGCGGCAATCACCGCGGAAGCGCGTATCAGGGCTGTTCTAGGCATGCGGGGCACTCTATCATATTTGGAGCGTACTACTGATCAAGGAAAAGTGTTCACCAGGTCGAGGGCGATGTGGGCCGTTTTGCCGGCCTCAAGAACTACCGTCTGCCCTGAAAAGCGACTGAGCACTGCTGGGTTCTCGTATTCCAATCCGTCCAGAGTCTTGAAGGCGTACACGCGATAGGTTCCCGGAGGCAGCGGCCAAAGGTCGTAGACGTAAGGCAGATCGACCGCCGCCGACAATATTGTTTTGGGCTGAAAAGGCAGCGATTCAGGCACGAGAAGAATCGTCGTCGGCGACTGTTTTTGCTTTGGCAAAAGGACGGTCAAGGTTGCACAATGTTTGCCGATCTTCACCGAGATTGGTTGCGCATACTTCCGGGCGGTAATTATCAGCTTTCCGCCGGATAACTGAACATCTCCCGGCGAGAAAGATTCAACACAGTCGAATCCAGTGAAAAACATCAGCTTGTAGGCGCCCGGAGGCACACTAAAGGGCCCCCAAGAAGTTGTGTGTTGCGCGTAATCATCTGGCTTGTAAAGATACAGGCCGGGGCCCCCTTCTCATCGGCTCGGAAAGCTCTGCCGTTGACGCTTAGGTTGACATGCGGATCAGGAGCAAATGCCAGCACAGCGTCGTGCATGTCGCGATTCACTTCGTAATCGAGGCGGGCCTCCAAGATTTCGTCGCCGCCGGAAGCTGTAACTACAAATGTCCAATTTCCGGGAGCGATTCCTTGTATGGTAAACGATCCCGGTTGTGATTCGGTGTCCAGAACGCCATTCTCAACTGCGATTCCTTCGGGCGTCTCAGTGCGGAGATCTATTCTGCGGAACGGGGTGAGACCGGTCATTTTGCCCTCGATGGTAAAAGTCCCGACGGCTGATATTCTGAAGTCCGCACGAGCGCCCGCTCCAACTTCAACCGCTTTCGCCGATCGAAAGTCCGCCACGCCTGGATACCAAGTGGACGGCAACGTATTCTTCAGCGCGTTGGGTTGCTTAAAGTCGAACCATTGGGTCGTAAGCAAAAACACCGGGCCGGTTCTTGTGAGGTGCCGCATGCAATACTGGCCCGCCTCGTTGGTCGTCGCCAGGCCGGCGATGGCGATCGTCCTCTGGCCGTTCCCAATCACGGAGGAGTAGGCGGTGAGGTGCAAGCCCACGACGGGCGACCCTTTCCCATCCATCACCGACCCTTGCAGCTCGCAGTTGCCGGCGACAGGCTGGCCTAAGCTTGGGCGGCCAACCGCCGTTAGGCACAGCACAGCCATGAGGCAGCGGCGCCGCATCCAGTAACTAGTATCGTACGTGCCCTCCTTTCCGGATACTCTAGAGGCATCCACTTGCCCTCATGACCACTCATCGCAGCACCACTCGGGTCCTGACCACTCACTGCGGAAGCCTGCCGCGTCCCACCGACCTTCTGGACTTGATGAAAGCCAAGATCAACGGCGAGCCTTACGATGCCCAAGCGTACGACGCGCGAGTTCGGAGCGCTGTGTCCGACATCGTCCGTCAGCAGGTCGAGTGCGGCATCGACATCCCCACCGACGGCGAACAAGGAAAGCAAGGCTTCTTTGCGTATGTCAACCAGCGGCTCGCGGGCTTTGAGCCGAAGCCCGGCCCTCGGCCTGCCATGTTTCAGGCGGAAGTGAAAGCCTTCCCGGAGTACTACAAACAGTACTTCAGCACCGCGATGTTGGGCGTCACCATCGCTCCGCTGGTCCAGTTTGTCTGCACCGGACCGGTCTCTTATCGCGGACACGAAGCCGTGCGCAGGGACATCGAAAATCTCAAGGCCGCACTGCCGGGATTGGAGCCCGCGGACGTATTCATGCCGGCCGTTGCGCCGAGCGGCGTGGGAAAGAACGAGTATTACCGCACCGAAGAAGAATATCTACACGCGGTCGCGGAGGCTTTGAGAACCGAGTACCTGGCCATCGTCGATGCCGGTTTCCTGCTTCAAATTGACGATCCGTTTCTCACGGAACTCTACAGCTACTCGTCCCTGAGCGCGGCCGAGCGGCGGAAAACTGGCGAGGCTTACGTCGAGGCGCTGAACCACGCACTCCGCGGCATCGCGCCGGCGAAGGTCCGCTTCCACACCTGCTACGGGATCAATGAAGGGCCGCGCGTCCACGATGCGCCGCTGAAAGACATGCTGCCGCTCATTCTGAAAGTGAACGCGGGCGCTTATTCGTTTGAGGCCGCAAATCCGCGCCACGAGCATGAATACCATGTGTGGGAAAACGTGAAGCTCCCGGATGGCAAGCTCATCATACCGGGCGTGGTCACGCACGCGAGCAACATCGTGGAACATCCTGAGCTCATCGCGGAGCGTATCGTGCGCTTTGCGCGGCTGGTGGGCCGGGAAAACGTGATTGCCGGAACCGATTGGGGCTTCTCCTCTCAGGCCACTTACAACCCCGAGATCCATCCGACGGTGATTTGGGCTAAATTTCGGGCGATGTCGGAGGGCGCGCGGCTGGCAACCGCGCAGCTCTGGCGAACCTAGCGGGCTCTGTTCCGGATACCCTTAAGGTATGCGCTCGACGATTCTTCTCCTGTGGCTTGCGCCGCTTTGCATTGCGATCGCCGGTTGGGGCCAGAGTCCGCCGGCGTGGGTTGCCAGGAGCAACCAGAATTCTCAGTTGTTGGTCGCCATTCAGGCGCGCTATTCGCCGGAGGAGGCCGCGTCCTCGGGCGCGCCGGGCCTGGACGAGCAAACCAGTTCGTTATCCCCGGAGCAGCCGGAGCGCTTCCGCAGAGACACAGCGGTTGCGCGCATCGAATTGCAGAAGCGGTTGGCAGCGGAGAAAGACCCGCTGGTGCGCCAGGACCTCGAGATCCTGATCGCGCAAGCCGATCGCGACATCCGGTCCTCGGAAGCTTCCGAGCGCAATCTGCTGCCCTACTACGATATCGCTGGCTACATCTTCTTCGGCGTGCAAAGCCTTCTGGACGACCAGATCAGCGCCGATCGCCGTCCCGCCGCAGTGGTTCGCCTGCTCAAATACACCGGGGTCCTGGAGGGTTTTGAACCGATTACCATCCAGGCCGAAGAGCGCTTTCGCGAGAAGCTGAAAACGCCGGGGCTGGTCGGGCCGGCCAAAGCTAAGGTCGAAAAGGATCTGGAAAACACCAATGCCTACGTCAACGGAATCGGTCTGCTGCTGGAAAAGTACAAGATGCGTGGGTATCAGGAAGCCTTCGCCAAGCTGAAGGAGCAGCTGGCATCCTATGATGATTTTGTCCGCGGCGAAGTGCTGCCCAAATCGCGCACCGACTTTCGGCTTCCGCCCGAGCTGTACACCATCGCGCTTCAAAACTACGGCATCGACTACACGCCTGAAGAACTCACGCGGCTGGCTCATCAAACCTTTACCGAACTGCAAAACCAGATGCAGCCCATCGCTGGCAAGATCGCGAAGGAACGCAATTTGCCGTCCTCCGACTATCGCGACGTGATCGCCGCATTGAAGAAGGATCAGATCCCCGGCGACCAGTTGCTGCCGGACTATCAAAAGCGGCTGGCCGAGATCGAGGGCATCATCCGGCGCGAGCATCTGGTGACGCTGCCGGACCGTCCGGCTATCATTCGTTTGGCAACCGCCGCCGAGACCGCGCAGACACCAGCGCCTCATATGGTTCCTCCGCCGCTGATGAACAATCATGGCGAGCGCGGCCAGTTTGTGCTTCCGCTGGAGACCGCCGGCAAAGGCGGCAAGACTCTGAAGTACGACGACTTCAGCTTCGCGGCTGCTTCCTGGACGCTCACGGCGCACGAAGCGCGGCCGGGCCATGAGCTGCAATTCGACGCCATGGTGGAGCGCGGTGTATCCATAGCGCGCGCGCTGTTCGCATTCAACAGCACAAACGTCGAGGGTTGGGGACTGTACTCGGAGTGGATGATGCTGCCTTACATGCCGGACGACGCCAAGCTGGTCTCGCTCGATTACCGCTTGCTGCCGCGCCGCCCGTGCGTTTCTCGATCCGGAACTGCAGCAGGACAAGATTACTCCCGAGCAGGCCATGCAGATTTTGGAAAAGGACGTGGTATGCTCGCCCGCACTTGCAACCGAGGAAGTGGAGCGCTTTACTTTCCGCTCGCCTGGCCAAGCCCCGTCGTATTTCGACGGCTACACGCGCCTGCTCGAAATTCGCACCGCCGCCGAGAAAGCCCTGGGTCCCAAGTTCAACGCCCAGCGCTACCACGACTTCATCCTGTCGCAGGGTCTGCTGCCGCCCGACGTGCTGCGCAAGGCCGTGATGGAAGATTTCGTCAAGAAAGAATCGTCATGAAAATGTCACGGCCGTTATAGCGCCGCAGCCCGTTATAATGTTGATCGATGGAAAAAGAGATGTTCGAGAAGGGCCTGAGTATCCGCGGCGAAATGTTCGGCGCGGAGCTGGCCGAGAAGAACTGGGCCGCCGCTGACGATTTCAACCGTCCGTTTGAGGAATTGGTGAATCAGTATTGCTTCGGCGAAATCTGGGGCCGGCCTGGCCTGGATCGCAAGACGCGCAGCATCGTCACGCTTTCGATGCTCACCGGGTTAAACCGCCCGAATCAAATCCGCGCTCATGTGCGCGGCGCAATCGCAAACGGCGTCAGCAAGGAAGAATTGAAGGAGCTTTTCCTGCAAGCCGCTATTTACTGTGGCGTGCCTGCCGCCGTGGACAGTTTCCGCATCGCCCGAGAAGTTTTTCAGGAGATGGGGATCTAGTGGCCTGATGTTCCCCGCCTGTGGCCGCGCCGTCTACGGCGTCGCTTTGAATTTTCGCGCCGACCTGGAAGGTTTGGAGAAGCCCCCGATCGCGCCTGTCCTTTACTTGCGGCCGCGAAACACTTGGAATTCGAGCGGCACACCAATCCGATTGCCGGCTGAGGCGAAACAGTTGAAAATGGCAGGGACCATCGGCGTCTTAATCGGCTCCGGCTACGTCGCGGTCAACGACGTGAGCATTCCGCATGAATCGTATTACCGGCCGGCGATTCGCCAGCGTTGCCGCGACGGATTCTGCGTCATCGGTTCGGAAACAACGGAGCGCGTTCCTGGCGAGGTCCGCACCTGGATCAATGGTGAACTCCGATGCCGCGCGAACATCGCGGATCTGGTGCGTCCGATCGATCGATTGATCGCGGACATCAGCGAGTTTTTGACCCTCCAGCCGGGCGACATTCTTTTGGTCGGTGAACCGCATGATGCGCCGCTCGCGCAGGCCGGCGATCGCGTGCGAGTGGAAATCGACGGGCTGCCAGCGATCGAAAATGAGGTTGTGGCGGAATGAAACATGCTCGGGTGGCATATGCCGGAGCGATCCATCACATGACCGAGGGCGACCCCCGCCTCCACTCTGGAAATCCAGTTGTCTGGCTTCCCCCAGTGGAGCCAGGAACCATTTTCGCGCTGGGACTGAACTACGCCGATCACGCCAAAGAGCTGGCGTTCAAACCTCCCACCGAGCCGCTGGTTTTCTTGAAGGGCCCCGGAAGCCTGTGCGGACACCTCGGCCAGACGCGCCGTCCCCAAGGCGTCGCGTACATGCATTACGAGTGCGAGCTGGCCGTCGTAATCGGCAAGACCGCTCGCAAAGTGACACGGGCCCGTGCCTACGAATACGTCGCCGGTTACACCGTTGCCAATGATTACGCGATTCGCGACTACCTGGAGAATTACTACCGCCCGAATTTTCGAGTGAAGAGTCGAGACCTCGCGACTCCGTTGGGACCCTGGTTGGTCGACGCCGCCGATGTGCCCGATCCAATGAATCTGCCGTTGCGCACGCTGCTGAACGGTAAGGTGACGCAAGAAGGCAACACGCGCGACATGATTTTCGATATTCCCACGCTGATCGAGTATCTGAGCGGCTTCATGACGCTCCAAGCGGGCGATATCATCTTGACGGGAACACCCGAAGGTCTGGCCGGTGTCCAGGTGGGTGACGAAGTGATCACCGAAATCGACGGCATTGGAAGTCTGAAGAACACAATCGTCGGCGAGCGGGAGGGGCTTACGCATGTTGGATGAACGCAGCATTCAGGACGCAGCCAAACGGCTGGATGAATCGGAACGCGCGCGGACACAAATCCGCCAGCTCTCGCTCCAGCACCCGGCCATTACCATCGACGACGCTTATGCGGTTCAGAAGGCCTGGGTCGATTTGAAAATCGGGGCCGGCCGCGCCGTCAAAGGCCACAAAATAGGCTTGACATCGAAGGCCATGCAATATTCCTCCAACATCGATGAACCAGACTACGGCGTCTTGCTGGATGACATGTTCTTCGCCGACGGCTCCAGCATTCCGGCCGATCGTTTTATCGTTCCGCGCCTGGAAGTGGAATTAGCCTTCGTGTTGAGCAAACCGCTCAAAGGTCCGAATTGCACCATTTTCGACGTGTTGAGCGCCACCGAATACGTCACGCCGGCCATCGAGATTATCGATGCCCGCATCCAACAGGTGGACCCCGAGACCAAAGCCACGCGCAAAGTGTTCGACACCATCTCGGACAATGCGGCGGGCGCAGGCCTGGTCTGCGGAGGTCGTGTGTTCCGGCCGATGGATGCCGACCTGCGTTGGATCTCGGCGGTTTGTTACCGCAATGGCGTGATCGAAGAATCCGGCGTCGCGGCGGCGGTACTCAACCATCCGGCGAACGGTGTGGCGTGGCTGGCGAACAAGTTCGCGCCGCACGGAGTGTCTCTCGCGGCTGGTGAAATAATCCTCGGAGGTTCGTTCACGCGCCCGGTCCCCGCGCGACGGGGCGACACGTTCCACATCGACTTTGGGACGTTCGGCTGCATCTCGTGCCATTTTGACTGAGCATTCATGGACCTCAAAAAGAACACATTCAAAGCTGCGTTAAAGAGCGGAGAGCGCGCGCAGATCGGTTTCTGGCTGGGGTTGACCGATCCTAGCTGCGCGGAAATTTGCGCCGGCGCTGGCTTCGATTGGCTGCTGATTGACGGCGAGCACGCGCCCAACGATATCCGATCCATCCTGGCGCAGTTGCAGGCCGTGGCGCCGTATCCGGTGCATCCGATCGTGCGCCCGGTGATTGGCGATGTTCCACTCATCAAGCAGTTGCTGGATATTGGCGCGCAGACGCTACTGGTGCCCATGGTTGAAAGCGCGGAACAAGCCAGGCAATTGGTGGCGGCGATGCGCTACCCTCCTGCAGGAATTCGCGGCGTGGGGGCGGCGTTGGCACGCGCGTCGCAATGGAACCGCGTCACAAACTACTTGCACGAAGCCGACGATCAAATGTGCCTGCTGGTCCAAGTGGAGACGCGCCTGGGACTCGAGAACTTGGACGCGATCGCCGCAGTGGAGGGCGTAGACGGCGTTTTCGTCGGGCCATCGGATCTTTCGGCAGCGCTCGGGCACCTTGGCAAACCTGGACACCCCGATGTGCAAAAAGCCATCGAAGACGCGATCGGCCGCATTCGTTCGGCCGGGCGCGCGGCGGGCATATTGAGCACCGACGAAGCTCTCACGCGCCGCTACTTGTCGCTGGGGTGCAAGTTCGTCGCCGTGGGCTTGGATGTAAATCTAATGATGCGCGCGACTCAGGATCTGGCCCGCAAATTCAAGGAGTAATCATTTGGCGGCCTTGCGCTTCCACACATCCCAAGCGCGCTCGAATCCATCCTGGGGAGCTGTCTTTTTGGCTTCTTCGGGCTCGAAGTACTTGACGCTGCCTCCTAGCAGGATGGCTTGCTCCTGCACTCGGGCGTTGAGATCCAGATAGACCGCTCGGCCGACCGCGACCTTCACGGACTCGCCTACGACGGCCGCACCGTGTCCGCGCATCAGCGCCGCTGGAAACTTTCCGAGCACGGTCGCCAGCGCGCGCCCGCGCTTTGGACTGGATACCAACATGTCGGTCATGCCGTCGACGTCGCGAATCTCGAACACCGGAATTCCTTCGCCGATGAACGCCGCCATGTGCGACACCGCGCGCAGAGGCACGGAGCTGACGCTGAACGGAATCACAGCCGGCGAATGATCGTGAACCACGGCCATCACGTCTGGCCGCGCTTTGTAGATTTCGCCGTGGATGAATCGCTCGCGATATCCCGTGCGATTGTCAGCGTTGGCGGGATTGCTGTCGAGATCGTACTCGATGATGTCGGCCGCCGTCACCAAACCTGGCGCGAGTGAGCGCGAGAGAAAATAATGATTCGGATTCGCGGGGTCGCGCACGCTGACGTGGCCGTAGCCGTCCAGAATTCCTTCCGACGCCAGTATGTGATTGGCCGTGACGAGATCGTCGATCAGGGCGGCCACGGCTTGGTCGCGCGGCTGCGCGGACGCTGCGGCCAGTGCCAGCAAAGCGGCGAGCGGCGTCAGGATCGAGAATTTCATGCCTGGGATTTTATCATTCGTGAGCGAGCATTCTTCTTCGGTGCTGGCTTGGCACGCGCGCAGCGCGGGGGCTGGCTCTCCATAGCGGCACGCAAGATGTGATTGATGCGCGTCTGATAGCCTCTGCCGTTGGACTTCAGCCAATTGAGCACGTCGGCGTCCAGGCGGATGGTCAATTGTTGTTTAGCCGGGGGCCACGCAACTGTGGCCTTGGTGAAAAACTCGTCGCCGAGCGGCGGGATGTCCGAATAGTCAATATCGGAATCCTTCATCCGGTCGAGCCGCGCCAAGTCGCTTTTGATAGATCTCTTGCTCACGTCGGTTCGCCTTCCTCATGGAGATAATGTGCGTTACTTCGCCGCGCGGGGCATGCGCTATCGCCACCAGCCTTCCAGCGAGCAAACCCAACGTGACAAACCGTTCCTCTCCATAGTCGAAGCGGTTATCTTCGAAGGTGACGCAGGGGCCGGCAAACACCAACTCAGCGTCCGCGAAATCCAGGCCATGCTTAGCATAGTTGCTGCCGTTCTTCGCGCCGTCCCATTCGTATGTCATCTGTACTGTAGCTCGTTTTGTAGTTACATGCAAGCAGCATCAGAAACGCGTGGCTGTTGGTTGGCTGCTTGCGCTAGACTATCTCATACCTTGAAAAGATTGCGCATGAGTCTTCGAGCCGGGGTCGCCGGGTCACTTATTGCCGCGATCGCGATCACTACGCCGAGTCCGGCGCATGCCCAGGACGCCACCGCGACGGTCGACAAAATTGTTCCGACCTTGGCGCTGGTGCTCGCTCCCCAAACCAGCAACAAAGACACGGTGTCGACGGGCACCGCCTTATGCTTTGGTCGACGCCATCCAAGTCCTATTTCCTGACCAACCGGCACGTCATCGAAGGCGCCAGCCAGGTTCTGCTGAAGCTCGAAGCTCTTGAGAAACCCGGTGCTCCGGCTGCGCTGCTCAAAGGCCGTGTGTACCCTAGAAAATCCCCTAACCCTGGCAAAGACGATACCGACTACCTGCTTCTTGATCAGGACCTGGCGGTGTTGCTGGTGGATGTCGGCCGCGTGCCGTATGTCACTCTCCTCGGCGGTCTGGAGGCGTTTAATGCAACCAAGGCGGGCCAGGCAATCGGGATCGCCGGTTTTCCATCCTTCCGTTTCGAACCGCCCAATAACACCGCCGACGTAAGGCCCTCGGTCCATTTCGGGACAATCAACTCGCTTCCGTACAGTTCCAATCAATACATCGAATACGATGCGATAGCCGACCATGGAAACAGCGGCGGTCCGATGTTTGATCGGTCAACTGGCATCGTGTACGGAGTGGTCACACTGGGAATTCCCTCCAAAACCTCCAAGGCGGTGCAGAACAATCTTGCGATTAACTCCATTAATCTGACGGCTTATCTTTATACCCTGAAGTTGCCGTCGCTGCAGCGATCCCGCGAGGAAGGCACGAAGGCCGATATTCCTTGCGTCACATATAATCCGCTACGGGACGCATCAGGACTGTGGTGGTGCTCGTTGCCGGATGCGGTAATGTCCCGCTGAAGCCTTCGGCCGAGAGCCGGAACCTTTCGAAAGCCGCCTGCGTCGAAGGTCTGAGGCAGGATCTATTGACGGACCTCGAGTACGCAATCAAACATGGAGGGCTGGCGCCGAAACAACTCCTGAAGAGAATTACCAGACGCGGTTTCGGAGCGTCTATTCTCGGCGGACTCGCTGGCGCAGCGGCATCACGACTCATGGGTACTGCTTCGGAGCGGGCGGCAAGCGTGCCAGCCGCCGATTTCACGATTGCCATTATTCCCGATCCTCAGTTCCTGGCTGAGACCTGCCCAAATAATCTAGGTGCTTATTACTCCGCCATGATGCAGTGGATCGTCGACCATAAGAATATGGTCCTTACCTCCAGCGCGCCATCCTTCAGCGCCAACATCAAGGCTGTGGTGGGCGTCGGCGATTGCGTGAACAACACTATGGACACCGAGTACGCGAACGCGGAAACCGCCTGGACCATTCTTGATACGCATGGCATTCCATTCATAACGCCTCCAGGGAATCACGACTATGCACACGACCCCACTTCCCGGAGTCACCTGGGAGCGCAATTCGCGACCGGTTATTTCTCGGCAAGGAATCGTGCCTCAATCTATGGGTCGGGCATCAGTCTGGGTGGCGGAGACATGGCTTACTGGATCGGGTCATTTGACAACACCGGAGCCAATACAGCCGTAAAGGTTGTTATTTCCGGAATAAAGCTGTTAATCCTGGCGGTGGATTTCTTCGCCGGCAATGCCGCATGGTCCTGGGCTCATGACATAATGCTGGCGAATTCCGATTGCGAATGCTATATCACGACCCATGCGTGGCTCACGGTCTTTGGAACGCAGTTCACCAGGACTGACGCTTTCGGTCCGGAGTCGTACAAAATGGCCGGTGCACCGTACTCGAACTCCGCCCTGGAAGCGTGGAGCACGCTAGGAGTAAAAACCTGGTCCAACTTGTTCGGGATTTTCGGTGGCCACGACATTTTCGGCTCCCGGCGTACACTCAGCGAAGTCGAGATGGCGAAGCCCCATCCGGAAGCGAGGAGTTTGTGGTTCGATCCATCGCGTGCCGGCTCTCCACCTTGGTATTGGCAGAAGGTGCCGATCCAAAGCGAGAGTTCGCGCGGGCAGACCGTGCTTCAACTGTTCGCCAACACTCAGGAGCTTGACGAGGGCTGCAGTATACACACCGGTACAGCCCGTGGAACGGGGCAAATTGCCAGCATTTTCCTGCTGACCCGGCGGCCTGCATTAGGATTACTCGAAGGGCGCATGATCTCCACCCAATCGCGAGACTGGTTTGAATCAAGATCCCCGTCCTTCCCTGGCGGAACAAGCTGGAGCGCTGCGGAAACGCTCCTGTTCTCGGTTCCATTCACGGGGCTGCAGGCGGAGTAAACCAAAATCTGCCGGCGCACTGACGCAATATAGTAGTGCATGCCGCGCGAGACGCTGCTCGATTTCTTCCACGACTTCGCCGGGCTCGACGACGAGTTCCTCATCCATGACGATGGTTTCCACGCGCGTCACTATACCTATCGCGAGATCGCCGTGCGCGCGCGTGCGTTTGCCGCGAAGCTGCGTGAACAGGGCATCGGCCGCGATGAAAAACTAATCCTCTATGGCGAGAACCGGCCGGAGTGGATCATCGCGCTTTGGGGATGCCTGCTCGAAGGCGTGATCGCCGTTCCGCTCGACTATCGCTCGTCGCGTGAATTTGTCGAGCAAATCCACGGAATTGTCGGAGCTCGAATGATTCTAACGGGCGACGAAGCCGGTCTCTACGATGGCGATGCGCTCGCGTCCTCCCAGCCGGCGACTATCACGCGAGATCAAACCGCCGAGATCATCTTCACCTCCGGCGCCACCGCGGATCCCAAGGGCGTCATCATTACGCACGCCAACATTCTCGCCAACATTGTTCCAGTGGAACGCGAAGTGAAGAAATATCTTCGCTACCAACGGCCCTTTGCGCCCATCCGTTTTCTCAATCTACTGCCGCTGAGCCACATGTTCGGGCAAGCCATGGCGACCTTTATTCCGCCCATGTTGCCGGGCGTCGTGATCTTCATGCGCGGATTCCATCCCAACGAAATTCTTCGCCAGATCCGCACCCGCCGGGTCTCGGTGCTGGTATCGGTGCCGCAAATCCTCGAAATTCTGCGCACGCATTTGATCCAAACGTTCCCGGAGCTGCGCCAATTGAGGCCTTCGAAAGTCCACTGGCTGCGCCGCTGGTGGCGCTATCGCAAGGTGCATCGCTTGTTCGGTTGGAAGTTCTGGAGCTTCATCGTCGGTGCGGCGCCGCTCGCTCCCGATTTGGAAGCGTTTTTCTCCGACCTTGGATTTCTCGTGATCCAGGGCTACGGCTTAACCGAGACTGCGCCCATCGTGACGTTGAATCATCCGTTCCATGCCCGTCAGGGCAGCGTCGGCAAGCCCATCGCGGGCGTGGAGGTGAAGATCGCCGGCGACGGCGAGATCCTGGTGCGCGGCGAGAACGTGACGTCCGGCTACTATCAACGCCCCGAGGAAACCGCGCGCGCGTTTGAAGATGGGTGGTTCCACACCGGCGACATCGGCGAATTAAAAGAGAGCGGCGAGCTCGCGATCTTGGGCCGCAAGAAAGAAATGATCGTCACTCCGGAAGGCCTGAACGTTTTTCCCGGCGACGTCGAAAGCGTATTGAAGCAGCAACCCGGTGTCCGGGACGCCGCCGTGATAGGAACGGATCGCGTCCGCGCCATGCTCATTTTGGAACCCGGAGCGAACGCCGAAGAGATCGTGCGCCGCGCCAACGCGCGTCTGGCCGACTTCCAACGGGTGCGCAGTTTTTCGATCTGGCCCCACGACGAATTTCCGCGCACCGAAGGAACCGGCAAGCTGAAGCGTCATGAGATCGCGAAGGGCGCACCGCCGCCCGCGGCTGGTTCACCGGCCGATTCGGAAGTCCCGCTCGAAAATCTGACATCGCTTGAGCGCGTGGAGCGGATCGTCGCACTCGGCTTGGACGAGTCGGAAATCGCTGGCGTGCCCGCCGCCGCGTCCCAAGCGCCAGTCGTCAATTTCCCAAGCTGGAATCGAGGAGCGCTCGCGCGCGCGGTGCGCCGCATCTTCCTACCGGGATTTTTGTTGCCGCTGAATCGAATCTTCGCCCATGTCCACACGCGGGGCCTCGAGAATCTGAAGGATTTCCAGCCGCCCGTGATCTTCGCCTCCAATCACCAAAGCTACATGGACGTGACCACCATTCTGAGCGCTCTTCCGGCTCGCTGGCGATACCGCGTGGCGCCGGCGATGCGCAAGGAGTTTTTCGACGAACATTTTCACGGCCACAGCTTTACGAACAGCTTGAACTACTACCTTTCCACGCTGTTCTTCAATTGCTTTCCGATCCCTCAGCGGGAGCCCGGCGCGCTGGCCACACTGCGCTACATCGGCGAGCTTTCTAGCGACCGCTGGTGTCTGCTGATTTTTCCCGAAGGCATCATGTCCGAAACCGGGGAGATTTTGCCTTTTCAACCCGGTGTCGGAATGATCGCGGCCAAGCTCGGAATTCCGGTGGTCCCGATTCGCATCCGCGGCATGGATCGAGTTCTGAACCCGGCATGGAAGATGGCGCGCCCAGGCCGGGTCGACATCGCCTTCGGTGCGCCGATTGAATTGAAAGGCCACGACTACCGCGCGCTCGCCCGCCAAGTTGAGGACGCCGTGCGAAAACTGTGACCCGGCATTTCGCCCACGGCTTCGCATACAATGGCAGCCGATGCCCCGCACGCTCGCTCCCTCGGCTGGCCCGATAGGCCGGCGTTCATTCCTCGGTCTCACCGCGGCCGCTCTGCCCCTGCTCGGCCAGACTGCGCGCGATTGGACCAACCACAATCCCATTCGCTATCCCGATCCCGACGTCGTTGCACTCGACAAGACCTTCGCCAAATACCAGCTCTTCAACGCCGTCATCTATCGGCACTACGTTGGCACGCGCTGGGCGGAAGGTCCGGCTTGGTCGGTCGAAGGCAACTACGTGGTCTGGAGCGATATTCCCAACAATCGCCAGATGCGCCTGATGGAAGAGGACGAGCATGTCGCCCAATTCCGCAGCCCTTCCGGCTACAGCAACGGCAACACTTTCGATTTCGAAGGCCGCCAGATCTCCTGCGAACACGCCGGCCGCCGCGTGGCGCGTTATGAGCACAACGGCCAGGTCACCGCGCTCGCCGAGCGCTACAACGGCAAACCGCTCAACTCGCCCAACGACGTCGTGGTGCACCCCGACGGCGGCGTCTGGTTTACCGATCCGCCCTACGGCATTCTGGGAAATTACGAGGGCTTCAAGGCGACGCCCGAATTAAAGAACGCGGTCTATCGGGTGGATCCGCACACAACGCGCGTCGAAATGGTGACCGACCAGTTCGATGGTCCCAACGGCTTGTGCTTTTCTCCCGATTACAAAAAGATCTATATCTGCGATACCGGCGCTCCCAGGAACGTCCAGGTTTTCGATTTGGACGGCGCCAAGCTGCGCAATGGGCGCGTGTTCACCGACATGAAGCTGGGGGAAAAGTCGGGCATTGCCGACGGAATCCGCGCGGATGCCGATGGAAACATCTGGGCTGGATCAAACGGTGGCCCGGGCTACGACGGCGTGCAGGTTTTCTCGCCGGCCGGCCAGCGCATCGGCATGATCCTGCTTCCGGAAATTTGCGCCAACCTGTGCTTCGGAGGCCCCAAGCGCAACCGGCTGTACATGGCCGCCAGCCAGTCGCTGTATTCAGTGTACGTGGGCGTCCAAGGCGCCCACATCTGCTAAGTGTCTTTTCCGATCCGTGTTGATCTGTGTTTATCCGTGGCCCTCTAGCCTACTCGGGATTGAACAACTCGATCTGCTCCTTGGGCGTCAGTTTGGGCTTGCGCGGGTGCCGTAGTGGGCTACCCACTACGCCCAGCACCTGAATGCGCGAGAGCGCCACTTTGGGAACGAAGATGCGCTGGTTTTGAAACCCCGGATCGGGCGGGACCACGGAAAACCCGTATTGGTCCATTTGCAGCAGGTTGTTCGACAGAATACCGTCCATCGTATCGCCGTCTCGAAAATGCATGCGCAGCCACAACCCCTCCATTTTCGGACGCGTGGTAAACAGGCGCAGCTCCTTGCGCGGCTCGCCCTGTTGGAAATCGCGGACGAAGCAGACCAGCTTCACTTCGGCGTAGGGGATGAGGCTGACCGAGCCGCCCTGGGTCATCAGCTCCAAGCCGTCGGCCAGTTGATAGCCCTGCGGATTGACGAAACCCGAGAGCGTATCCCGGTCGAACCGGGACACCAGAACCTTCTTGTGGGTGGAGACCCCCAAATCCCTCCTTCAGGGACCGCTTGCTCACGCGCGCGGCTCAGTAAACGGGGCGCGCGGCTAAGATCGCGCCCGGAAGCACTTTTCTTCCAAACAAATTTGCGAATATTGTATCATTGGCAGAATGCGATCGGTTGAATCGATCTCGGCGCACATAGCCTCTTTTCTCGACTTCTGCCGTATCGAGAAGGGCCTGTCGAGGACCACAATCACAGCGTATCGTGCTGATTTAGAAAGGTTTGCGGCTTCTTTGCAGCCGGGCGACCAACTGGCCGGCCCAACGCCGGTCCGCCGCTATATCGATTCACTATATCAAGCCGGCATGGCCAGCCGTTCCATTGCCAGGCATATCGCTACCTTACGCAATTTTTTTGCGCACCTGATCGAGAAGGGCGCCCTGGCCGCGGATCCAACCGCGCACCTGGCCGCGCCGCGGCAGTGGCAGAGTCTTCCTAAATATCTTAATAAGAAACAGATCGATGACTTGCTGGCGGCCTGCGACGGCTCCAAGCCGCAGGGCATGCGCGACCGGGCCATGCTCGAGTTTCTATACGCCACCGGACTGCGGGTTTCAGAATTGTGCCACGTCCGGATATCGGAGCTCGAGATGAACATGGGCATCGTTCGGGTGGTGGGCAAGGGCAACAAGCATCGGATCGTTCCGGTGGGCAAGGCGGCGCTCGCGGCCGTGGAGCGGTACGTGGGCGACGGGAGATCCGCGCTTGCTCAAGGGGCGCGGGAGTCCGTTCCTGTTCGTTACCAACCGGGGCGGGGCAATGACGCGCCAGGGATTTTGGACGCTGCTGGGGGCCTACGGCAAGAAGGCTGGGATTTTCCATAACCTGACGCCACACGTGCTGCGGCACACCTTCGCAACGCACCTGCTGGAGGGCGGGGCGGACTTGCGAAGCCTGCAGAGCATGCTCGGGCACGCCGACATATCCACCACACAGATTTATACCCATGTAGTGCGTTCGCGGTTGCGGAGAACCGTTGACGAGCATCATCCGAGAGCTTAAGCGGCGCGACGGACGGGACGCGTTCGCATAGGAGACACAGCAACCGATGAGCGATTACATGTTTATGCTCGAGAGCCACCTGAGCGCTGACCAGAGCCGGGCGGTTACCGAGATCCAAGAGGCGGCGACGCACGCCAATCTGAACGTGTTCTTAACGGGCGGGGCGATGCGCGACATGCTGGGCGGCTTTCCGATCGTGGAGCTCGATTTCACCATCGAGGGCAACGCCCTGAAAGTGGCGCAGGCGGTGGCGAAAAAGAGCGGCGCGAAGATTCAAGCCGAGGACGATAACCGGAAGGTGGCGCAGCTGGTGTTTCGAACCGGAGTGCACGCTACGGCCGGCATGGCGCGCCAGGAGAAATATTCCAAACCGGGGACCAAGCCGGCGGTTCGTCCGGCCACCATTCACGAAGATCTGCGCGGGCGCGACTTCACCATCAATTCCATCGCGCTTTCACTGAATCCGGCATCGCGCGGCCTGCTGCTCGATCCCAACAACGGCGTCGGAGACCTGGAGCGCAAGGAACTGCGTGCGGTCAGCAATTACACGCTGTACGACGATCCCATTCGTCTGATTCGCCTGTTGCGTTTCAAAGTGCGGCTGGGCTTCACCATCGAAGAGCGCACCAAGATGCAATACGACAATGCGCGCGAAGCGCAATTGGAAACACGCATCGCGCCGGCGGAATTGCTGGAGGAGCTGCGCCATATCGCCAACGAGCCCAACTGCGCCGACATCGTCAAAGTGCTGGAGGAAGAGAAGCTGCTGCAGCTTTATTCACCGGACCTGGCGGGCGCCAAGCTGAATCATCCCGGTCTGCAAAAGCTGCAGAAGGCCAGGCAACTGGTCCCATTCGGCATCGACATTCACCTGGAGAGCATGGGCCTGTTCCTCTACTTTCTTACCGAGAAGCTGCCCGCCAAGGATTCCGCGGCATTTATCAAGAGCGTCGGGTTAAGCAGGCGCGAAGTAGAGCTGTGGCAAAAGCTGGAGGCCAAAGCGAAGAAGCTGGAGAAAGAGCTGAAGTCGGCGAAGCTGCAGAAGCCGTCGAAAGTCTACCTGGCTCTTTCGGCTGCCCCCGGCGATCAGATTCTGTTTCTGCTGGCGCATTCTTCCGAGCGCCTGGTGCACGACCGCATCAAGAATTATCTGCAGAAGTATCTGCCGAGCGCGCAGGAAGTGACTGAGCGCGACGTGCTGGCCACCGGTGCGCGTCCGGGCACGCCCAAGTTCCAGAAGGTGCGCGAGGAGATGATCCTGACCAAGCTGGACGCGCGTCCGAAGAAGATCCCGCCGCCCGGAGAAGTGCCTGCGACAGGAGGTCCGGGGCAGCCGCCATCCGGAGGCCCTGGTCGCCCGCCGGGTCCAGGTGGTCCGGGTCGCCCGCCGGGTCCAGGTGGTCCTGGTCGTCCACCGGGTCCAGGCGGTCCTGGCCGTCCGCCGGGTCCAGGTGGTCCCGGTCGTCCACCGGGTCCGGGTGGTCCTGGTCGTCCGCAGGCGATGGCGCGGAAATCGTAATAAGCACGCGTGCTGGTTCTCGCCTCCAAATCGCCGCGACGCCAGCAGATCCTACGCGACGCCGGGCTCTCGTTCGTGGTGCGCCCGTCCGATGTTCCCGAGCAGCGCCATCCCAGCGAATCACCAGCCGATTATGTGCGGCGTCTGGCCCAGGAGAAGGCCTTCGCGGTTCCGCTCTCGACAGGTGAGATTGTATTGGGCGCCGACACCGTCGTCGTCGTTGATAGCCAGGTCCTCGAAAAACCAATCGATGCCGCCGATGCCACGCGCATGCTAGGGCTTTTGTCCGGGCGCGAGCACGAAGTCATCACCGGCATCTGCCTGCGCAGCGATACACGGACCATCGTTGACGTCGCCACCACGCGGGTCCGCTTCGTTCCGCTCACGCGCGAGGAAATCGAAGCATACGTAGCCAGCGGCGAGCCGATGGATAAAGCCGGCGCCTATGCCATCCAAGGACTGGCGTCCAAGTTCATCGACCGCGTCGAAGGAAGCTACTCCAACGTCGTTGGGCTCCCGGTGTCGCTGGTGTATCGACATTTGAAAGAAATTCTATGATCCGGTGACCTTCCTCGATGATGCCATCAGTACCTTGAGCCGCTCGGCGCCGCGCTTCTCCATCTCACGTCGGGTTTCCGGTAGTTTCGGTCCAAGCGCTTCGACGACGTCGTCGAAGTTGTCTCGTAGTAAATGAACAGCAGTTGGCAGATCAAACTAAGTTTTCGGTATTTGCCCCTGTATAGCTTCGAGCACAAATCCGAGGGGACACCAACTTGTCGGCGTTGTGACTGGAGCGACTTCGGCCCAGACTTGTCCGCGGTCGCGGACGAACCGAACCCAAAGCCTCGGCGATTGGAAGGTGACGTAGGAATTACCGAAGCTTTCCGGCATGTACACATCTTCAACTACGTGTAGGCCCAATTCGCTAAGGAGCCATGGGAGGATTTCAAGCATCTCCTGCTTCAATGAAATATCGAGGCGCACAACTATTTAGCCATCAATTCCGCTATTATTTTCCGTAATTGCGCGTTTTCAGCCGCCAGATCTTTCAGCTTACGCGCGTTACTCGCCACCGGATGCATTAGCAGATTAGCGAGCTTCAAACCGATGGGCGAACCGATCCCGGAGCACGGGTCGGGACCCGGCTGAGCCCGATAGGCTCCATTGTCGCCTTGGGTGATGTCGTTGAAGCAGACCTGGTTGAGATACAGCTCAGGCGTAATGAAACCCAGTTTGTTTCCGAAAGCGGCGAACAAGCCCGCATAGAGCGGCGCCACCGCGCTGGTTCCACCGATCGTCACCGGAGCGCCGTGCAGAACGATGTTGTAGCCGGTGTTCGGATCGGCGTTGGCGGAAACATCCGGAACCATTCGCCCCGGCCCGTTGGGCGCACCAATCTGCCAATCTGGCAGTGGAAAAAGCGTGGAGTATCCGCCGCCGGTCCCTTCGCCGCTAGTATTACCGGGGTCGTTGTTCCAGACAGTTTCCGTCGTCGCGGTCTTGCTGGTGCCCCCGCAGCCGATCACATGCGGCGCCGATGCGGGAAGATCGACATTCGCCGGATTCGAGCCGCCGTCGCTGGAGTCGTTGTCACCGGACGCCGCGAACACCACCATGCCGGCCGCGGTTGCATCCGTTGCCGCCTGTTCCATGTCCTGTCCCGCTTGCTGGCCCCAGTTGGCTTCGTCCGCTCCCCACGAGATGGAACATATGTCACACCCATCCGCCGTGGCGGAGCGGACCGCCGTGGCAATGTCCTGCGCCCAATAGATTCGGATTGTGGCGGGATTGCCGGTGGCCACGTAATAGGCCGCGCCTGCCACCTGGATATCGAGCGCAACCTCGCCATCCGGGCCATTGGGGTCGGGATCCGGGGTGTTCTGAGTTCCATCCACGGACACGTCAGTGATCTGCGGTACCGGCTGTCCGACTTCACCAAAAAACTGATTGATGTCCGACTGCACCCAGCCTCCCCCAAGTTCGACGATGGCGATCACCCCGCCGCCAGCGAGTCCGGTCGGCCAGTTGTAGGCAGCGCAGAGGGCAGGGACGTTCCACAGGCCAGCAGCGGCGCTGCGCGGAGTAGGCCTGGTCTTGGCCAGCTTGAAATACGGTTTACATTTCGGACGCCGAAGGATGTGGCGGTAAGAATGAAGACCGGGCACGATATTGCCTGCCGTAGGTTGATTTGTGGCCATAATGACTCGAGTATCTCCTCTTGGTTGTATCACGCTGTGGTCCGCCGCCCTCAGCTAGGTCTGTTTTCGTTCCTGGTCGTCAGGTAAAGGACGATGACGAGAGTCGACTGATACTTCGTGATTAATTCACACATGAAGTATCGATTGCTGATTTCTTTGGCGGCGGTTGCAACGGCCGTCGCCGGCCAGCAAATCAGCTTCGAGGTGGCGACGGTGAAGCCCGCTGCGCCGACCGACGCCTTTTCGAGCACTACCCCAAACGTTAGCCCGGGGAGGCTGGAATTTCGCAACGCCACGTTGAAGATACTGATTTACTGGGCGTATGGAACCGGCCTTAGCACCGCGGTGAATGTTTCGGGAGGGCCGGATTGGATCAATCGCAACCGTTACACGATCGAGGCGACTGCGGAGGGCAATCCGACCGATCGCGATTATCGCGCGATGCTGCGCAACCTGATCGAGGAGCGCTTCGCACTGAAGCTGCATAGGGAGTCGCGGGAGATCGATGTCTATGCGCTGCTGCCTGCGCGGGCGGATGGAAAACTCGGGCCGAAAGTGAAGCCCTGGAACGGAACGTGCGTCAGCGGGAGAGCGCCGCGCGCCGAAGACCCGGCGATGCCGCGTTGCGGAGGGGCGTTTCGTCCACCCGGGTTAGTGTTGGAAGGCGTATCCATGATTCCGCTGGCAGAGATGTTGTCCACCCAGCGGCGGCTGCTCGGCAAAATCGTACAGGATCGCACTGGCCTCGCAGGGCGGTATAACATCGAATTCGAGTTTGACTTCAATGCCGCAAATCAACCCGATTACACTGGCCCATCGATATTCACGGCACTGAAGGAACAGCTGGGCGTCAAGCTGGAGGCTGCTAAGGGACCGCTGGACGTGATCCTGGTGGATAGCGCCAGCCCGCCGGGCGACAACTGAGAGAGGAATACCCCCTCCCAGCCCTCGGACGCCGAAGTCAGGTTGCTACTCTCCCGCCTCGGCTAGAATAGCGGATTCCAATGCAGGCGCGATGAAGAATCGAGCGTGGCTCCGGAGAGCTTCAATTTCCGGTTTGATCGCCTCGATCTGGCCTCTTCGTTTGGCTCGAAGGAGCACGCCTAAGACCCCCGTTATCCGCAAGCCCAGCTGGCGAGCGAGGGTGCGGCCTTCTCTTTCATCGATAAGCAAATATTCCGCCTTCATCTCCAGAGCCAAGGCGATTGCTTCCGCCTCTCCAAGATGAAGCTCCAGCGCAAGAAGACTCACTAGCGAAGCGTCCGAGGAAGGATGCGACCTCAACCATCCTCTGCTTTTTGCTTCATCAATGGCCTTCCGAACGGCAGGGTCTGGAACGCCTTGCAACTCCGTCTTCTACTGCACCCGGAATCCAGACTTCTTGAAATTGATCGAGAAGGAAGTCCAACCGACCAATCCACGCCAGATTTGAATTCGGTGAGGGTTACTCACCGCGAGCATAGTTGAGATCTTCGGTGAGCTCCTCGCCTCCATAGTGGCGGGGGATGCTCCGCTGTGTTAGCAGGTCCGAGAACACAAATCGGCTTATTCCTGCCAGTTCGGAGGCCTTTCCTAGAGACAGGATGCCTCGGCCGTAGAGGGCAACCGCCAATTCCTGTCGCAAGCGCTGCTCAGCCTCTCCTGCTGGAGTGCGAAGACTACGCGCGATCGAATCCGGGATGTGGAGGGTGATGCTCATGGCAATCCAGCCAAATCATAACAATTATATCGACGCTGGAGAAAAATAGTCTCCCGCAGCCACAAGATGATTAGCCTGGTGGCCTATATCCGACTCATCCCTTGCGCGCTTCTCCTGGCGGCCGTGCACATGCTCGAAGCGCAGACCATCTTTAATCCCGCGCCTTCGCGCATTGTCGGCCAAGCCGTGCTGCAGCAGCAGGGTGTGCTGACCGCCACCGCGCCCAACCTGGTGGAGGGCAGGGAATTCAACAATCCCCAGGCCATCGCCGTGGATGCTTCGGCCAACCCGCCCATCCTCTATGTCGCCGACTTCGGTAACAACCGCGTGCTCGGGTGGAAGAATGCGTCGGCGTTCACCAAAGGCAATTTCGCCGATCTGGTGATCGGGCAGCGAGATTTGATGTCGACAGCGCCCCAGGGTCCGGCGGGGGATCTGACCACAGGTCTCGCGAGTCCCGCCGGCCTGGCGGTCGATTACAAAGGCAATCTTTATGTCGCCGATGCAGGCAACAACCGAATCCTCAGGTATCCGGCGCCTTTCCGGCAGACCGGCGACTTGCTGACGGTGGATCTGGTGATCGGTCAGGCGGATCTCAGCAGCAACTCGCCCAACGCGGGCTTGACGGGTCCCACCGCGAACACGCTCGCGCTCCAGAGCGGCGGTGCTGTTTATCGCGCGGGACTCGCCTTCGACGGACACGGCAATCTGTGGGTCTCCGATCCGGGCAACAACCGTGTGCTGGAATTCCCGGCGGCCGAGTTGGCGGTTGGTGCGAGCAATCAGCCGACGGCCGCTCTCGTTCTCGGGCAAAACGATTTCTCATCGAACTCGCTACCCTCTAATCCAACGCGCAGCGGAAAGGACTATCTTTCACAGCCCGCCGGAATCGCTTTCGATCCCCAAGGCCGGCTCTTTGTGGCGGACAGCGCGAATCGCGTGGCGGTTTTCACGCCGCCGTTTTTCATTGGGCAGTCCATCGCGCGTATCATGGGGGTTGTCACGACGGCCAACGCTCCCGCCGTCAGCGCGAGCACGCTCGCCGCCGCCCAGTCTGTGTTTTTTGTCGGGAGCAATCCGTACGTCGTGGACACCGGCGATGCGCGCATATTGGGATTCGCTCCATTCGCGCAATGGCCCCTGGAAAGCGTGGCCTTCTCGCCACCGGCCACGACAGTGGTCGGACAAACTGGCTTTCAATCCTCGCGCGCAAACGAAGGCCTGGCGCAGCCCAGCGCGTTTACCCTCGCAGGCCCGGTGGCCGCGGTCTTCGATGGCGCCGATCTCTTAGTTGTCGATACGGGAAACAATCGCGTGCTCGCGTTTCCGCAAGCGGACGGCTTCACCATCGCCACCCGCGTGCTCGGCCAGCTCGATTTCGAATACAATTCGCTCAACCTGATCGATGGCCGCGAAGTGGGCTTCAGCGGCAACATAGGATCTTGTATCGTCAACGGCGCGCTTCCGTTTTTCGTGGGAGGCAGCGCGGTGATCGACGCCTCCGCGAAGCCTCCGCACCTCTACATTGCGGACCCGCTGAACAATCGCGTCTTAGCTTACAAGGATTACCGAAAAGTGAACGCCGATGTCGAAGCCGATTTGGTCATAGGGCAGCCCAACCTGATGACGGCGCTGGTCAACTACCCGAGCAACAATCCGACCGAAGCCAATGGACAAGGGCTATGGTCGCCCGAGGGGCTGGCTGTCGACGCGCACGGCAACCTCTACGTCGCCGACGCCTGCAACGCGCGAGTAGTGCGATTCCCAGCGCCGTTCGCAAAGGCCACGGGCACGATGCCGCTCGCCGATCTGGTGCTCGGTCAGACCAGTCTCGCGGGACAGCCCATCAAGGACGCCAGCGGTCAAACCCTGACCAGCGCCTATGGACTCGCTTTCACGGCCGCCGGAAACCTGGTGGTGTCGGATCCACTGGCCAACCGAATTCTCTATTTCCAGAAAACCGCCGCTGGTGATTTTCAAACCGGCGAGCCGGCCAGCGGCGTTTTCGGCCAGGCGGATTTCAACTCGTCGCTGTCCACAGTCTTGGCCGGTCCGCACCTGATCGCCGTGGATGCGAACGATCAGTTGTATGTCGCCGACACCGGGAACAACCGCATCGCCGCGTTCCCTAGCGTGCCCACCGCAGGCAATAATCCCCCGGTACTGTTCGCGATTCCGCAGTTGAGCAGTCCCTACGGAGTGTTCGTGAATCAGACGACCGGCGAAATTTGGGCCGCTAACACCGGCGGCAATCAGGTGCTGCGCTACGCGAGCAGCGCCGCCATCATCATCAATGCCGCGCCCAGCGCGACTCTGGGGGTCTTTGGTCCGGTGGCCATCACGCTCGACCCGTTCGGCAATCCGATGATCGCCGAGGCATCCACCAACCGGGTTTCGTTTTACTTCCCCGCGATCGACTACACTAATTCCGCCGGAGGAGTGCCGGGCCAATCGTCGGGCAACGCAGCCAATTTCTTTCCCAGTTTCGCTCCGGGAATGCTCGCGACCATTTTCTCGTTCCCCGGCAGCTCCATTCGGAGCAAAGTCCCGCGATGTGCAAGTGACGGTGGGAGGAACGCCCGCGCCATTGACGCTGGTCTCGCCGGGCCAGATCAACTTTCAGGTGCCGGTCGCGGCTCCGGTGAGTGTCCTCCAGGAAATCCAGGTGTCGCAAGTTTCCACGGGCCAGGTGCTGGCCAGTTGGCTGTTCCGCATCGACGCCGAGTCGCCCGGATTGTTCACCGTCGATGGCAGCGGATCGGGGCAGATCGCCGCCGTAAACGCCGACGGTTCGTTGAACAATGGCGTCAACCCAGCCAAGGCCGGCAGCGTGGTGACGCTTTATGCCACCGGCCAGGGTCTCATCCATGGAATGCCCGCCGACGGACAGCCCGCGCACGGACTGATCAAGACCAGCCAGACGCCGCAGGTGTTCATCAATTCCGGCTATGTTGCTCCGGGCGATGTATTGTACTCGGGGCTGGCGCCGGGGTTCGCCGGCCTCTGGCAGATCAACGTCAAAATCCCATCCGACGTGCCTCCGGGCCCGGTCATTGTGTTCATCAGCTACGGCGGAATCAACAGCATTCTCGATGCAAACGGGGCTCGCCGCACGACTACGATCCAGGTCGCCCCATAAGTCAAGCCCTAAACAGTCCCGCCTAATGGCCGGTGGCAAGCTGGCCGATGAGTTGATAGGCGGTACCGGATTGAAAACGAATGAACTTCGGGACGTGCAAGGTGAGTTTCTCGCGAGTCTAAATCACGAGATCCGTACTCCTTTGAGCGGAATCCTGGGCATGACCGACCTGCTGCTCGAGACCCCCCTCACCGAAGACCAGCGGGAATACGCCGGCGCGGCCCGGCTCTGTGCGGAAAACCTGCTCGAAATCCTGAACGTCACCCTGGAATATTCGGCGCTCTCCGGCCCATCAAGTGGTGCTGGAGGAGACGGAATTCTCGCTGCTGGACACGCTGCAAGGAGTGGTGAACGAGTTCGCCGCCAAGGCGCAATCGAAAGGGCTCCGGCTGATACGCGCGTTGGACGCCAGCCTGCCGGAAATGGCCGTCGGCGATCCTTTGCGTCTTCGCAAAATTCTCTGGCACCTGGTGGGAAACGCGGTCAAGTTCACCAGGGAAGGTCAGGTGGAAGTTCGCGCTTCAGCGCGCTACCACCGACGCGAGACTGGTCACGCTGACCGTGGAAGTTTCCGACACCGGCGCCGGAATCGCGCCGGAGCAGCTCAACAATATCTTCGAGAGCTTTCGGCAGCTCGAGACCGGGCTGTCTCGAAGCCACGGCGGCCTGGGCCTGGGTCTGGCGGTTGCCCGGAAGCTGGTGGAGCTGCTCAACGGAACCATCCAAGTCACTAGTGAATTCGGCCGCGGCAGCATCTTCTCCTCCAGTTGCCGCTGCGTGTTCCGGCGAGTTGGGAACCGCGTTCGACGGTCGAGTCCAAGAAGCTCGTGGACGGGTGCTGGTGATCGATGACAACAGGGTGGCCCAGACCATCGCCAGCCACGCGCTGCGGAGGCAGTCTTTTGAAGTGCAGTGCGCGGACGATGGTTTGGAAGCGCTGGATGCCGCTTCCAAGTCGCAGTTTGACGTCATCCTGATGGATCTGCAGATGCCGGGTTGGGACGGGTTCGAAACCGCCGCGCACATTCGTGAACTCCCGGGCTATCGGGAAACGCCGATTATCGCGGTGACGGCCAATTGTTCCGACGAGAATCGCGCGCGTTGCGCGAGTTGCGGGATGCAGGACTTCCTAGCCAAACCAGTCCGAACCAGGGACCTGGTGCAAATCGTGGAGAAATACCTGGAGCAGGAAGCAGTGGTGGGTGAAGCTCAGGCCTTCATCGATTGTTTGAAGTTGCGAATTCCTTCGCCGAGCCCTTTGGCGAGCTCCGGGATCTTGCTGGAACCGAACAATAGAACGGCCAGAACCAGGATCACCAGCAGCTCAGGCATTCCGATACTCTCAAGCATTTGCGTTGCTCCTTCTAATCTATAACGTTATCTTACTGAAAGACGTGTCCAGTATTCAAGCGGGTTACAATGGGATGTTGTTCCGGCTTGACAGTTCCCATGTGTACCGGGCCGAGCGGCTCGAACAATTCCCCTGGCTCCAGCATGGATTCGGCACGCGTTTGAGCGCGGGATGGCCCGATGCGGCCGGTTTGGCAACCGCAAAACAAATCCATTCCGATCAAGTGTTGATAGCCACGCAACCTGGTGCACCTCGGCCCAGGCGACGCGATCATTTCCAGGCAGCCAGGCGTGACTGTCGCAATTCGAACGGCGGACTGTCTGCCGTTCGTCATTGTGGATCCGACGAACACGCGCCGTGGCCGCGGTTCACGCCGGCTGGCGCGGGGTGGTGGCTCAGATTGTGCCGAAGGCTGTGGAGAGCCATGCGGCTGGAATTCGGCAGCCGGCCCGAGGATCTGGAGATTGCGATCGGTCCCGGAATCGGCCCCTGCTGCTTCGAAGTGGGACCGGAGGTGGCGGCTCAGTTTCGCGCTTTCTTCCCGGAAAGAACCGACTTAGAGGGCTCGGGCCGAAGTTGGACCTGGCCGAGACGATCTACTCGGCAGCTGAGACGAAATGGCGTCACCAGGGGTCAAATCGAGTACTGCGGCTTTGCTCTTGCTGTGAACCGGAGTCTGTTCGAATCTTATCGAAGGGATCGGGAACAGGCGGGCAGAATGGTAACTGCGGTCGGGTGGAATCCGCTTAAGCTGATTGATTCAAAGGGGGCACAGCTGATTGCGCCCCCTTCCAACTCGGTCAGATGGGGATCGTGCGTTAGGCTGCGTGAACCAGAATGTCTTCGAGCGAATCGGAACCTTCTTCTTGATTCCGGTCCGCGATTTCCTGGCACTGGATGCAGTAAGCTGCCCATGGCACGGCGTGTAAACGCTTGATGCTAATGTCCTCTTCGCAATGCAAGCACGTCACCGAAGTACCTTCGTCGATGCGGTGCAGCGCGGCGCGGACATTCCGCAAAAGATTAGACTCGCGATCCAAATTGCGAATCGCTAGCTCCCGTTCGGCAGCGTTTTGAACTTCGTCCAGAGCGTCCGGGCTCTTCTCGATTGCGATACCTTCGCGGTTCCGTAACATCTGGGCCAACTCAGCCTGTTTAGTTTCCAGGACTTCTTTAAATTTGTTTAGTTCGGTCTTCGTCATGGGTTAACTCTCCTTCTTCTAATTACTTACTTCACTTCTCGTTTTCAAAATGTTTAGACGTGCAAAACTCTTGAAAGGTTCAAGACGTTACACCAAATTACTGAACTATGATGAACTCTAGAGCTTTAACAGCCCATGGCAGCGCCCATCGGCCGGAGAGGTTCGCAGTCGGGCTCTCAGAATCATACCACATCCGCTGAGCAATTCAAGTGCCAGGTTGCGTTTTTTCGGCTACCGTGGCCGCCCGGGGGCCAGACTTTCCACGGCTTGAGTGCCTCTCACCCTAACATTTGTGTCATATCGACCTTACGCATCCAAACGTTTATGTGCGCCTCGAAAAAGCGCAACAAAGTACCACCTGCTGGTGTATACTGATTACCTTCCGGCCAGTAGATATTTCTGGTGCTTGAAACGGCCACACCGAGCGGCCGCTTCAACCATGCGGGCTCACTTCATTTCAAGCCATGCGGGCAAGGTCATCCAGATTTAACCTACGTTGGTGGCCCGCCCTGTTGTTTCCTCTCGTCTTTTTCGGGTTGGGTTTGGCGGTGCTTCCTCAAGTCGGGGCTTGCAACAGGACGAAGTCCTGTTTGCCAGGCCCGCTTTCTACGCGCCCGCCTCCACCGTCTTTTCCATCCCAGCTTTTCCACTGGCAGGTTGCCTTTGATGCTGATGCCGTACTTGGGGGCTCTTAAAACTTGGCTGTACTTTCCAATCCTCGCGAGCATCCGCCCCTCTACTCTCACAATCCGCCTGCCCGTCCTCATAATAGGTACCTTGACGGTCTGGATCTTCATTTGGTTACTGGACCGAACCGGCGGCCGGGCCGTCGCCTGGGTAGGCGGACTCCTGCTGGCTACCGACACGATGTTTCTGCTCACCACGGTCATCGATTGGGGACCGGTGGCGTTGCAGCATTTCCTCAGCCTGGCGGGCTTGGCGCTGGTGTACAAATTCGCATCCGAGGGCAGTCGCTTGGCCCTGTGGTTCGGGTTCTTCTCTTTTGGACTCGCGCTGTGGGACAAGGCGCTGTTTCTGTGGCTCTTCAGTGGAGTGATTGTAGCCACCGTCGTGGTTTTCCCGCGCGAGCTGTGGTCTCGTTGCAGTCTCAAGAACATTGGACTCGCTGTCTCGGGATTGTGCGTGGGCGCTCTGCCGCTGGTGGCCTACAACGTTGCATCGAATCTGGAGACACTCCGCGGCAGTGCCTCTTTCGATCTCGCGCAGCTTCCGCTCCGGCTGCACTCCCTGCGGATCGCCTGGGCTGGCCGGATTTTTTGGGATTCGATGATCCACGCGCCCTGGGCGCCGGGTGCGCCGCGAGAAGCTGGGACCGCGCTGGAACGGATGTCCGCGGCAGTGCGCTCGCTCGCCGGCGTGCATGTTCACAACGCGCTGGAGCCCGCTCTTTGGGTGGCGCTGGGGCTCGGAGTGGGGCTGTGCTTTGCTCCGGGGTTTAAGCGCGCGCGCAAGACGCTGTTGTTTTGCTTGATCGCGAGCGCGGTGGCCTGGATTCAGATGGCCATCACGAAGGACGCTGGAGCGGGCGCTCATCACATCGTGCTGCTGTGGCCGCTGCCGCAGTGGTTCATGGCCGTGGCTTTTGCGGAAGCATCAACGTGGAAGCCTCCGATGGCGCAGGATTGGCGCTGTGGCGCTGGTCGCGGCGATGGTTTTCGTGGCCGGCGAAAACCTGCTTGTTGATCAACGAATATTTTTACCAATTGACGCATTACGGGGCGCTCCGCAGTTGGACCGATGCCATCTACCAGCTTTCGGGCGACGTCGGCCGGATGCAGTCCCCCCGCTTTGTGGTGGACGACTGGGGCATTGACAATCCGCTGCTGGTGCTGAGCGACGGCCGCCTTCCGATTGTCTTGCCTGACGACTCGTTTGTCGCGCCCCTGGCGGATGATGTCTGGATCGGCCACACTTCGGAATACCAGCAAGTTGCCGGCGTCAACGAAAAGATGGTTCAGGCGGCGCGATCGGCTGGTTTTGAGAAGCGCATCATCGAGACCGTGCCGGACCGCAACGGTCACCCGGTATTCGAGATTTTCCGTTTCGTGCGCGCGCCGGAGAAGTAGGAGAATATAGGCATGGCGAAATCACAGAAGACCTCCGTTGGTCGTCGCGGCTTCCTGAAGAACGCAGCGGCCGGAGCAGCGGGAGCAGCGGCGCTGGTAACCACAACACCCGCTTGTGGAAGCTCAGGCTCAAGGCAGCGCAAGAGCTCAAGACCGAAACCGCACCGCGCCCGCGGGCGTGCGCCCGCTCCGACGCAGGCGCAGCTCGATCGCGACGCCGGAAATGTCCGTCCGCCCGTGGCGGTGCGCGCCTGATCACACGGCCCGGCTCGGATCTCATGGTCCAGACGGTGCAGCGACTCGGCATCGAATACGTGGCCGCCAACCCGGGATCGAGTTTCGAAGGCTTGCAGGAATCCTTCATCAACTACGGCAATCCGCCGAATCAGATGCCGGAGTGCATCACCGCGCTGCACGAAGAGTCGGCGGTGACCATGGCCCACGGCTACGCCAAGGCCGAAGGCAAGCCGATGCTGGCGCTGCTGCACGGCACCATCGGAATTCAGCACGCGGCCATGTCCATTTACCAGGCTTACTACGACCGCGTGCCGGTGCTGATGATCGCCGGCAACGACCCGGATTTTATTCGCGGCGCACACCGCCCACGATATGGCCGGGATGGTTCGCAGCTATCACGAAATGGGACGCCGAGCCCAAGACCCTCGACGAAGCTCTGGTGGCGATTCAGCGCGCCTACAACGAAGCCATCACGCCGCCGATGGCGCCGACTCTGGTGGTGCTGAGCTCCGAGATTCAAAAGGACAACGCCCCGAACGCCAAGATTCCGGCTTACAAGCCGCCGCAGTTCGTGACCGTCGACTCCACGCGCGCGAAGGAGATCGCGAAGGCTCTGCTGGAGGCTCAAAATCCCAGGATTGCGGTGGGGCGCTTGCGAACGCCCGGAAGGCGTGAAGCGGGTCGGTTGAGCTCGCCGAACTGGTGGGAGCGTCCACCAGCACCGCGGCGACCAACGGGCCCATGAGCTTCCCGCAGCGGCATCCGCTTTGCGGTCCGGGCGCGGACACGGCTTACGACTATACGCTTGGTCTCGAAACGGGCGGCGCGCAGGCGTCCATCACCGGTCCGGCGCTGGCGAAAATCGTTGCGTCGCGAGACACCGATCAACATCGGCTTCGGCGGCATCAGCGGTCGAGGCGGCGCGGCGAGGGCGGCAGAAGCGGTTGCGGCGGAGGTGGCAAGGCGGCGCGGGAAACTGCGCCGCACTCGCATCGAGGCCGATGCCGAGGCCAGCCTTCCGCTCATCATCGACGAAGTGAAGCGCCAGTTGACCTCGGATCAGAAGGCGCGGATTCAGGAGCGCGCATCGCCAAGCACACCAAGGCCAACCACGAAGCTCGCGTGACTGCCATCACGGCGGCGGTGGAGAGCAAGAAGGCCGGATGGAACGGCACTCCCATCAGCACGGCGCGGATTTATGCCGAGCTCTGGCCGCTGATCATGAATGAAGACTGGTGCCTTTCGTCTCCCAGCAGTTTCTCCGGCGGCCACAACGCGCAGCTTTGGGATCACGACAAGCCGTATAGCTACCTGGGCGGCCAGGGCGCCGGCGGTATGGGTTACGGCGCGCCGGCATCGGTGGGCGCGGCGCTGGCCGCGAAGGCCCGCAATCGAATCGTCGTCAACATCCAGACCGATGGCGATCTCAACTATGCTCCGGGTGTTCTCTGGACGGCCGTGCATCACAAACTGCCCATGCTCACCGTGATGCACAACAACCGCGCGTGGCATCAGGAATACATGTTCGTGGAATACATGGCCGGCGTTCGCGGACGCGGCGCGAACCACGCGGAAATCGGCAGCACGCTGCGCGATCCGTTCATCGACTATACGAAGATGGCGGCGGGCTACGGCATGGCTGGCGAGGGACCCATCACCGATCCGACGAAATTGTCGGCGGCGTTGAAGCGCGGAGTGGCTTCCGTCAAACGCGGCGAGCCCTATATGATCGACGTGATCACCCAGCCGCGGTAAGGATACGGCAATTGGAAGCCATGCGGAGACAACCTTCGCCTGATCGCTGATCTCAACGCTCATGTGCGGCGACGCCTGCATCGCGCTGCCAGCGGTCGGGTGGCGGCCGGTGGCGCGGCGGCGGCTGGGGAGCTGCGCCGATCGCGAACGTCCCGGCGCCGACCAGTCCGGTCACCGGCAACGCGGCGACCGGGAAGGGGCTTTATTACGCCTACGGCTGCTACGCGTGCCATGGCTACAACGGCGAGACTGGCGCGCGCGCTTTCGTGGGACGCTGGGGAAACCTGGGGACCGAGCAGAGTCTTCATTACGTTCCTCCGCGGCCGCGCGAACGTGGCGCCGGTTGACTCCATCGACGTCCATGCCGAATTTCGGCGAGGACACGCTGTCCGACAAGCAGGCCAAGGATATTTACGCCTATATCCGGACGTTCAAAAGCTCGGCGCCCGACGCTGAAGGACATTCCAACGCTGAACGCCATCGTCGAGGCAGCGAAGCAGGACAAGAAGTAAAGTCACTTGATCTTGTCCAGGCCCTCGGTCAGCTCGATGGAGACTCCCCAAGGGTCGACGATCGTCGTCAGTGGCGATGTTGTTCATGGCTGGGTCTCTCTTGCTGTAAGGCCGAACGGCGTGGATGCCCTTCGCTTCGAGCGCCTTCGAGAACGCATCCAGGTTCTTCACTTCAAATCCCACGTGATCCACGACGCGGCCGGCGGTGGGGACGTGAGTGATGGACTGGTCGCCTTCCCAGCGGAAGAAGTTGAGACTGTAGCCGACGCCCGGCAGGTCGGCGCCAATGAAGAAGTCGGTTTGTCCTGGACGCAAAGTAGCATCGAACGCCTTCATGTACCACTGCTGCATCTCGACGTACTGCTTGTTGATGAAGTGGATATGATGCGCCACGATAGGCGGCGCGTTTTTTTCAGCGCTGGTAACGAGCTCGATTTTCGCCCCGTCGGGACCGATAAAATACGCAAATCGTCCATACACCGCCGACGTGCCCGATTTCGCCGGGGGCGGGTCACCCGGCTTCGGCTCCCGCCCGGTGGTTTCCTGATATCCCGCGGCTGCCAGCTTAGCCGCCATGGCCGGCACGTCCGGCACTGCGAAGCCGATGTGATCGAAGGCGGTGCCGCGAGTGGGCCCGGTGGGCTTCTGCACGCGCAGGAAGACGAACGCGTCGGGAAACTCAATCACATCGATGTCGCCGAACTTCATTGCTTTGCCGCCCAGCGTGTCGGCCCAAAACTTCTTATGGGCTTCGACGCTCGTGACGTTGAGGTGATAGTGGCCGATGCGGATCGGCGCGTCCGGATGACTGACGAGTTGTGCGAAAGCAGGCAGCGCTGCGCATGACAGCAGCGCCGCTAGAGGGAGAATAGCTATTTTCATTTGACGATATCGGCGAGTCCTTCCGTCATTTCGATATTCGTTCCCCAGGGATCTTTGATGAACGCGATCGCAATACCAAGCTGGGGCACCTTGGTGTAGGGACGATCCAGTTTGATGCCCTGGGCTTCCAGCTTCTTGGTGAACGCCTCCAGGTCTTTGATCTCGAAGCCGATGTGATCGATCGCTCGGCCGGTGGTGCCGACGGTCGGCGTCGGCGACGGCGAGAAGTTCAGGAACACGCCGGGCAGTTGATCCTGCACGAACGTGGCCCCCGGATTGGCCGGAACCATCGTCGCGCCGAACGTCTTCGCGTACCAGGCCTGCATCTCGGTGTTCATTTGCCCGAAGAAGTGGATGTGATGCAGCTGAATCGGGGCCTTCTGCGATTTCACTTCGACGAATCTCTACTTTGACATCCTCCGGAGCGAGCGCAAACGCGATGTTCGTGGTGGGACTGGCGGCCGCGATGTCGTCGGCCACCTTCACGTTCGCGGCCACCGAATCGGAGGTGATCATTTTGAAGCCGTTCGCCTTGATCTTCGCCACCACCGGCTTGAGATCGGGAACGGAAAAGCCGATGTGATTCACCGTCGTGCCGATCGAGCCGCCCGTCGGCGCCTGCATCGGACGGAAAAACATCAGAACATTCGGGAACTTGATGATCTCCTGCTGCCGGTCACCGGTACCGATCTTGACCACGCTGCCGCCCAGCGTGCTCGGCATAGAACTTCTTCTGCGCTTCCATGTTCGTGGTGTTCAGATGGTGGTGCCCGTACACCACCGGACCTTCGCCGGCCACCAGAATCTGCGCACCGGCAACTGCTCGGCAGGGACAACAGGATCGTAAACCCGATCCCGTTCAACAAACGTTTCATGAACATCTCCTGGTCGCCCAGTCTATCAACTCCGAAATTGCCCGCGCCAATTCTTAGTGCGCAGGCGTTCCGTCCGACCACTTTCCAACCGGAACCATAAACACAGTCATCCGGCCTTGCGGGTCCTTATCGCTCAGGATCGGGGATCCTGCCAGGTCTGCGCCCCAAGTCGCCGGATCTGTCGGTGGAAGGAAAAACATCAGGTGAGGATGCCAGTGCACCGCTTCGTCGTTCAAGTACTGTTCCTTAGACATCATGTAGCACATCGCGCCAGATTCCGGCGGGGGGATTTTCTTCGAGTCGAGAGCAGCTTTGAGATCCTGGAACATCTGAGCTTTGGATCGTCCAGCTAATATCGATTCGGTTTTTAGGATGGTTTGTGGGAGGTAGGATCGCACGGCGGGCGGGTTGAAGCAGATTGGGCCCCGCAGTTTGGGATTCCAAAAACTTGGATCGTCGGCCCCCGCGGTCCACGATCGTTCCACCATGCACACGAAACCGTTCTTGCCTTTTGCCGCGGTTTCGTAATGCTGCCGGCCGAGCACCATAACTTCAGCATCCTGCGAGATCGAGTCCGGTGCAGCGCTCCGCGCGAGTGTTATCTCGGCGCCGCGCTCCATCAAATACTGATCCAGCGGGGCCATCGTCGGATACGGTGTTTTGGCCTCCTGGGCTTGCGCCCGCCAAGCCGCAGGCGCTATGACGAGCAGCGCGAAGCTGGATAATCCGACCGTCCTGAGAATGTTTCGCTGCATTGATTTCTCCCTTGGATTAAGTCTATGGGATACAGTCTATGCCTTGACGCTTCGGCCGCGCCAGCGAGTCCGCCACCACCCAGGCGGCGCCAATCTCGGCGAGATTCACGGCGCTCTCGGTCCAGTTCCCGTGGCTCGTGTGATCGGCCAGGAGCATCGGCTCGTGCACCAGCAGCGCGAAGGACGCGAGCATGGCGGTCAGCAGGATCGCGGCCAGGCGGGCCTTGACGCCGGTCAGGATCGCAACGGCCGCCGCGAAGAAGCAAACCCCTGTGGCATAACCCCAGAACACTTGCGAAGGCGGCAGCCACTTGGGGACCAGCGGGGCGGTGAGGTTCATATAGACAAAATGCGCTCCGCCGAATATCAGCGCACAAACTCCAAACGCCAGCCGGGCCAGGCGCGTAAGGCGGGCGGCCAGTGCTGCATCGATCCTGGCGGTGGTGGCGTAGACGATCAGCCCGCCGGCGGCGATCGCCAGTTGCTCGGCGAGGTTTTCGTAGACGCCGTATACGGCGTAGTTTTTGAGCAGCAGGCGGCCGTTCATCAGGATGACGACCAGGATTGTGTAGTAGACGGTGAGCGCCCCAGCGCCCCAGGCTGTTGTTCGACGCCACTCAACGGCGGCGGCCGCGATCACCATGAACGCAGCGGCGGCAAAGGCCAGAGCGATGCGAGCGGGAAAGTGCGCAGGCACCGGCTGCCCGGGGTCGAAGGTCCCAAACGCCAGGCTAGTCAGGCCGATCGCCATCACGCCCAGGCCGTAGGCGCGCCAGCCGAAGGCCATGGTCGTTTTTTCCGTCGTCATGACATGGAAGTATATCGCTCCTGCCGGAGCGCACCTTGACACCCGCCGAGCATAACGCACTAAGATCGAAGAGGCACAGGAGGAACAAGACAGGCATGCGATTGTGTTTGTACCACGCGGCGGCAGCGCTGATCCTAACCGCAGTCCCCACCGCGCTACTGGGGCAGTGGCTGGGCTATCCGACTCCCGCGGTACCGCGCACCCCCGACGGCAAGCCCAACTTCTCCGCGCCAACGCCGCGCAGCGCCGACGGGAAGCCGGATTTCTCCGGCATGTGGGGATGGGAAACCATGGGCGCGCCCTGCGGCTCGCGCTGCACCGACACACAAATCGGGTGGGAGTTCCTCAACATCGCCCACACCCTGAAGGGACCGTTGCCTTATCAGCCTTGGGCCGCTCAGTTGGTTAAGAAACGGAGAGCGGACAACGCGAAAGACGATCCCAACGTTCGTTGCATGCCGCGCGGAGCTCTCAGAATTTGGACCGACGACTATTACAAGAGGATCTTCGAAGTTCCGGGCCGTTTGGAAATCCTGACCGAGCGCAACATGCAGTATCGCCAGATCTTCACCGATGGGCGGCCGCTTCCAGCGGATCCAAACCCGACCTGGAACGGCTACTCTGTCGCCAACTGGGAAGGGGACACCATGGTGATCCACACTATCGGTTTCCGCGACGATCTGTGGTTGGACTCCGACGGGAATCCGCTCACCAGCCAAGCCAAAGTCACCGAAAAGCTTCGGCGCCCAAACTATGGAACTCTGGAAATCGAAATCACGGTGGACGATCCCAAGGCCTACACTGCGCCGTGGACCGTCAAGCTGACACAGCCGCTGGCGCTGGATAGCGAGCTGCTTGATTATTACTGCCTGGAGAACGAGAAGGACTTCATCCACATGGTGGGGAAGTAATCCTCGCTTCGCCTCTTATTTAACGATCGCCTGCATCACCGCGTTCTCAAACTCCGGCCGCATATCGCGGATGGGAGTTTGAATCATCATGACCGCCACGATATCTTCCTTCGGGTCCACCCAGAAGTGCGTGCCATAGGCGCCGCTCCAGCCGAAGCTGCCGTCTGAAATGCGATGATTTCCGACGATGGCGTCTTGCATCACGCGTACGCTGAGCCCATAGCCTTCGCCCAGTGTGCGCCCCGGCAGAGTGTATGGGATGTGCACCGAGCTCATCAGCTTCACCGTTCGCGGACTCAACAGGCGCCTGCCATTCAGCTCACCGCCGTTGGCCAGCATCTGCGCGAAATGCGAATAATCGTCGACGGTGGATACCAGGCCGCCGCCTCCGGCGAAGTAAACCTTGCTCGACATCGACAGCGAATTCTCGTTCTTCTTCAGGCCATCGGCGGTCTTCTGATACACGGTTACCAGCCGCGACATCTGTGCATCGGTGGGGTAATGGCTGGTGTCGGGCATGTCCAGGGGATCGAAGATGCGCTGCTTGAGGAAGCGGTTGAGCGGAATCCCCGAGGTCACTTCGACGATGCGCGCCAGCACGTCGAAGCCATCGCTGGGGCTGTACATCCAGTGCGTGCCCGGCTGAAACTCCAGCGGCGTCGAACCCAAACGCGGGATGTAGTCGGCCAGTGTTTCTTCCGGCTTGCGTCGAACCTTGGCCCCTTCGCTTTGGCCCATGGGGCCGCTGGACAGGCCCGAAGTGTGCGTCAGCAGATCCTTGATCGTGATCTCGCGGTCAGCGGGAACCGTATAGAACTTGGGCGGATTGCCAGGGCCGCGGCCGGCTTCGAGCAACACGCCAACCTTCATGTCCTTGAACTCGGGAATGTATTTGGATACCGGATCTCCCAACTGAAGCTTGCCCTCTTCCAGCATCATCATGATGGCGGTGCCGATCACCGGCTTGGTCATGGATGCCATGCGAAACATCGAATCGCGCGTCATGGGCGTCTTGGTTTCGAGGTCCATGGTGCCCTGCGCTTCCAGATACGCGATCTGACCTTTGCGAGCGACGTACATCACCGCTCCGGTGATGTCACCTGCATCGATGTGGCGTTGCACCATGGCGTGAATCTGCCGCAGCCTTTCGGTTGAGAGCCCCACGTCCTCGGGCTTGGTGGAAGGTAACGAAGCGGCCGTGAGTGAAAATGCGGCAAGCAGGATAAGACAAATCGTGTTGATCCGGCGCATGGCAGTCTCCTTGACTGAGATTGGTGAGATCATATCAGCCTTCGCCGCGCGGCGCTCGGCGGGTATACTGCGCTTCAGCGCCATCATCACCGGTTCTCTCTTTCAAACGCGCGCAGTTCCTCGATCTCCCGTTGAAGATTCCCCCGCCCTAGCTTCTTCCTCAAGAGGAGGAAAGCTACAACCCATATGGCGAGAGCCAGGAAGAAAGGAAGAGCATTTAGCCACGGGTGCGGTGGAGCGTTTCGTGCCCCGGTTCCCACAGCAGCCATCACCACGCCCAGTAACGCAAGGACGGGCAGCCCCGACCTCCACCAGCGGTGGCTGTAGTCGCGCTGCCTTTCGAGTTCGCGCCGATAGAACTCGAGGCAAGTGTTGATCGGAGCCTCATCCGGCAAGTTTCCCGGCCAGATCCACTTGTATACGTGGTATGCGGCATAAATCATGCAGAGACTCACCAGGGCATAGCCCATGCGCGCGAGGGCGTGAGCCCTGGCGAAGGACCACGCGAAGACGATGCAACACATGATCCCGATGATGATCGTGAAGAGCACTGAAAAACGGGCTTTTGACTGCGCTTCGAGTGCCTTACGGCGCAAATCAGTTGCTGACATCTTCAATGGCTCCGTGGGTTGGTTTTGCCAGATTTCTTGCGGGTCCTTCATGGGGAAATCACTTGGCATGGAGTTCTCCTTCGACAAACCAGCGTTTTAGTATGTTTTTGATTCGGTGAACCTTCATCGCGATGTTGGCCGGCGATAACCCGGTGAGTTCACCGATCGAACTCGCGTCCATTCCTTCGAGATAGGAAACGATGATTTGACGATCAAGCGGCTTCAGGCGCCGGATCAGCATCGAGAGACGATCGAGCGCTTCTGCCTGGGTGACGGCGAGTTCACCATGATCATTGCTATCGGGCATTGCTTCGATAGTTCTCGATGCTCATCAGGCTGCCCCTGATCCGGCGCTGGCGAATCATGTGCCCGGTGGCTACGTTGTGAGCGACACGGTACACCCAGGTTCGCAGCGAACATCGGCCGTCGAAATGCGCGAAGCTTCGCCAGAGCTGAAAGTGAATCTCCTGGAGCAGGTCACGACGCACCTCGGCATCAAACTCATAAGCCCGCGCGAGCCGGTCGAGTGATGAACCGAAGCTGTCCGCTGCCTGTTCGTACAGGGAATCCTGGTTCACGTCTCCTCCCGGGATGGGTTCAGTTCCGCGCACATTCAAGGTAGTTGCTGGCCATGGAGCTTTCTAACAGATTGAATTTTATTTCAGCCCGGTAAATCCCTCCATCTACCGAAAGGGCAAACGGCATTGCGGCAGCGGCTTCGAGGTAGAGTACTGATTTCACTGTAGCCGGAGGTCCGCTGCGCCCCGGAGAGGAGGGTGATTCTTCTCCAACGGCCCTCCGATCTTGGTTTTGTTCCCAATTCCGTTCTCGGGGGTGGGGCACTTCAGCCGAGCGCTACTGGGTCAATTTTGCGTAGCGCCGAAGTATACTGCGTGATGAGAGGTAACTGGATGCGGCTTCAGCTCGTGGCTCTCTCCAATGATTTTCCCGCTATTGCTTTGTCCCCTGAGTGGGCGCCTCAGTGGGCAATGGATAAACTATCCCACGGCGGGCGTTCCTCGGACGCCGGATGGGAAGCCGAATCTTGCAGCACCGTCTCCTCGTACCGCCGACGGCAAGCCGGACCTTTCGGGTCTGTGGATCATGCCGACCAAGCGCGAGCCCAACGCAAATTTTCCCGGCTGTGCAGCCGTGTCAGACGAATTCATCAACATCGCAGCGCATCTCAAGGGCGGTTTGCCCTATCAGCCCTGGGCGGCGGAATTGGTAAAGGCGCGGCGGTCGGAAGAGCGTGTGAACGATCCGATGTCGCGCTGCATCCCAATCGGGCCCATCCGCCTGCACACCTGGAACGGACCGAGAAAGCTAGCGCAAACCCCCGGACTCCTCATCATCATGAACGAGCTCGATACCAGCTACCGCCAGATCTATACCGATGGCCGTCCGCTGCCGGTGGATCCGAACCCGTCCTGGAATGGCTACTCCAGCGGAAAATGGGAAGGCGATACGCTGGTTGTTCACACCACTGGATTCCGCGACCACATGTGGCTCGATGCAATCGGAAATCCGATGACGGACGCGGCCCAGATCACGGAACGCTTCCGGCGCATCAACTTTGGCAACATGGAAATTGAGATCACCGTCGACGATCCGAAAGCCTACACCCAGCCGTGGACCGTCAAAATAGCGCAGGTCATCCAACTCGACACAGATCTGCTGGACTTTGTTTGTGGCGATAACGAGAAGGACATCACCCACCTGTCGGGCAAATAGAAACTACTCGCCCGCCGGCTCGATCCGCAGAACCGCGCCGTCACTGGTTTTGCCTCGAATCGACTTTTCCGTAGCCACATATAAGTAGCCGTCGGGACCCTGCACGACGTCGCGGATACGCTGCTGCAGCGGAATCAGCAGTCCCTCTCGCTGCTCGGCCTGTGATGGCTGGTGAAACGCGATGCGAATCAACTGCTCCTGCGTCAGCGATCCGACGAACAGATTGTTTTTCCACTTTGGAAATTTGTCGCCAGTGTAGAAGATGATACTCGACGGACTGATGGAGGGCACCCAATGAATCCGCGGATTGTCCATGCCAGGCCGCGCCCAGGGCTGATCGGATACCAGCGTGCCGGTGTAGTTGCGGCCGGTGGACACCAGCGGCCAGCCGTAGTTGTGGCCGGGCAGTAGAATATTCACTTCGTCGCCGCCCATGGGACCGATTTCGGCCTGCCACAACTCGCCCGTTTCCGGATTCACCGCCAGGCCGTAGCCGTTGCGGTGGCCGTAGGTGAATATCTCGGGCTTAGCGCCGGCGCGCCCGACGAACGGGTTATCGGGTGGCGCCGTGCCGTCGTCGCGAAGCTTGCAGCGTCTTTCCCGACGTGATTGTCCAGACTCTGGGCCTTCATGCGGAGACTGTTATCTTCCGTGCCCGTGCAGCACAGGCGATCGCGATCGCCGACGGTAACGTACAGCGAGGCATCCGGAGTGAAAAACACTCTGCCGGCCAGATTGCCGCCAGTCTCCCATGCATCGGCGACGAAAATTTCCTGAACGTCCGTCAGCTTCGCGCCGCTCAGACGACCTCTCGCGACGGCCAGTGTGATGCGGTCGCCGTCACGCTTGGGGTACGACACATAAACGAATTGATTCTGCGCGAACTTCGGATGGATGGCCACGAAGTGCAGCGAGTCCGCGCTTTCGCCCGGAGGCGTGGGCGAGGTCCAGGCCGGTTCCGGCAGCAGAGCGCCGTCCCGAATGATGCGCAGGCGGCCATCGCGTTCGGTCACCAGTAGCGTGCGCGAGTCGGCGAACGCCAGGCTCCAGGGGTGGAACAGGCCGGTGGCGACGGGTACCACCCGGATCTTGCCATCCTTTGTATCGAGTGTCTGCGGGGCGTTGATGGTTAGCGCTTGCTGCGCCCGGCTCGCGGAGGGATGAAGCAAAAAAAAGATTGTGAGGCCGGCTGCGAATCGCGACATTCGATGCGTCGTCATGAGTAAAGACGCTATCGCGATGCAACCCGCATGTCAAGCATCCGGAGACTTATAAAAGGGTCCTTTATCGTCTAATAAAAGAGCACAGACAATCCTGAACCTCTGAACAAAAAGTAAGAGACTTATTTTGCTTTCGCCACGATCGCCTCAAGGGCATCCGCGTTTTGCACCATTGTGCCATTGAGGAGAACGGGCTTCGGCAGATTGTCGCTCCAGCGCGATCCCGGCGCATATGCGGCCGTCAAATCCCATAAGAACCCGTTGTGCTCGCAACAATCCGGATGAACCTGGCCGCCTGTCTCCGCTTTCTTGATGACCGCCCCCACGAGATGGTCGGGGTCCCAGAATTGCCGTACCCGGCGATCATTGAGGCGATTCAGCACACTCGTACCCGGCGCACTCCAGTCGGTCGGAAGCATCGGCTCCCACACCGCGAACACCACCACCGGCTTTCGGGGTGATTCTTCAGAATCGTCTCGACTGCGGAAGACCCCCGCAGACAGGTCGGTCAAGTTGGGGAGAGCAACAGAATCACGCGCAACTTGGCCGACGTTCGGTTGAATTCCGCTTGCAGCGCGGAAAGCGCCGTGCGGTTCATTTCCACGAGCGGTGGTTGACTGGCGGGTGCGTGTCCCGTTCTCGTGACGTAAATTCCGCCGAGAACCGCCATGGCCGCCGCGAGAACAATTAACCAGGCGCGCTTCATTGGAAATCTCTAATGCAGACCCGCAAGCAACTCCGCGAGCTGTTGGGGAAAGATCAGGACGGTGAGCACAATGGCCGCCGACAGTCCGAAACACACCAGACTTAGACGGCTACGCCGCTGGCAACTTTTTCCACGTCGGTACATCTGAAAAGCACTCAGGCCAAGCAGGATCACCGCAAGGCCAATCAGCCACGGCCGCAAGCGTTCCAGCATGACACTCAACCCCAACGCGCCCACCGCCCCGGCGATGCCGAGCGGCAAACAGCACGCCAGCGTTGCTAGTGCGCTCACTACAGCGGCCATTGGTGTCAGTTTGTCGGCGACTCGCATTATCCCCCCTTTGCTTCCCGCACCGCCGCCCGTATCCATTCTGGAGGTGGCACGCCGGCACGAAGGCCGCCGTCTATATAGGTGCGGCACATCATTCCGAAAGCGCGAACCGCCCGCGCCCTAGGCTCGACATCCTGCCCGTCGACTCGAATCGACGGTGATCCGAGAAATCCCATTTTTTGAGCGGTAGCTCCGTCCTTCACCTCGACTTCAACCACGTCCGCATGCGTTTCCTCTTGCTGCAGCACTTCGCGCACGCGATCGACAGCCGTCACATGGTTCGGGCAACCCGAAGAATAGAGAATTTCAACCTTCATGCTTTCTTCCTTTTCGGGCCGGAGCTTGCAATCGCATCTAGAACCGGGCAGCAGTCCCGGTGCTTCGCCGGTCGCCGCAGAGCCGTGCGGCATTGCCGTAATGCCCCGGCCAGCTCCGTCTCCATCGCCTGCAGCTCCGCAATTTTGGCCTGGACGATGGCCAGTTTTTGCGCGATCAAATCGCGAACGTGGACGCACACCTCATGCGGATGACGCTGGATCGAAAACAGCTCCCGAATTTCACTGAGCGAAAACCCGAGCTGCTGCGCCTTCTGGATAAATTCGAGGTCGGCGACTTCCCGGTCCTCATAAAGCCGGTAGCCGCCCGGTGTCCGCGCCGGTCGCGCCAGCAGCCCCGACTTTTCATAGAAGCGAATGGCATCGACACTCAAACCGGTTTTTTGCGCGACTTGGCCAATTTGTAGAGCGGTGGTTCCCATCACCCCAAGCATACAGTCTGGAGTTAACTCCAGAGTCAAGGCCCCTAATTACTCCGGCCCCGGCAGGTGCCATGCTGCCCCCGCCGTGTTTCATAAAGGGTCCGCTGTGCAAAACGATTGGGAGTTATCATAAGCTTACCCTTGGTCAGCTTATCCATGGCCGCTCATGCGCATCGCGCGGGAAGAATCCTTTCTGCGCCCACCTGCGCGGAGACCGGAGGAGGCACGATGAACATCCTGTTATGGGTCCTCGAGATCCTCGCCGCGCTCATGTACGTAGCGTCGGGCGTCATGAAGGTTTTCATGTTCGACAAGGTGAGCCAGGATGTCCCATCCTTTGGTGCCATGCCGCGGGAAGCCTGGATGGCCCTCGGCATCCTCGAACTCGTCTGCGCGGTCGGGCTGATCGTCCCCGCCGCTCTCCACTGGCATCCGGCGCTCACGGTGCTGGCCGCCACGCTCCTGATGATCGAGAGCCTCGTGTTCATCTGGGTGCACGCCAAGTACCGCGAGACCACCACCATCATCTTAAGCGGCGTGCTGGGTCTCCTCATGGCCTTCATCGCGTACGGTCGGATGGTCCTGAAGCCGATCGTCTGAACGGCCGTCTCACAAACTCTCACTCGAAGGAGGCATGCGTTCATGAAGAACCTGTTCGATACGACCGTGGCGAATCAGGTAAAGACCCGGCTGGGAAAATTGGAGCCGCAAAGTGAGAGGCGCTGGGGTAAGATGACGGCGGCGCAGATGCTGGCACATTGCTCCGTGAGCATGCAGTGGGCCGTGGGAGAACTGGTACCCGAAAAGGTCGCGCTACCCACACGTTTGATGGGGCGGCTGGTGAAGCCGATGGTGTTTCGGAACGAAGACCCGCTACGAAAGAATTCGCCGACGGCCAAGAGCCTCATTGTGGCGGACGAACGAGACTTGGGCAAGGAACGGGACCGGTTATCGGGACTAATTGAAAAATTTGCGGCGGGAGGGGCGGCAGGATGTACGAAAAATCCTCATAGTTTCTTCGGGAAGATGACGCCGGAGCAGTGGGCGATCTTGATGTACAAACATCTTGACCATCATTTGCGCCAGTTTGGGGTGTGACCGATGTAAACTGTTGGCAGGAGACTGCACATGAATCGCTGGGAGTTGCTGTCCGCTGCAGGCACGCTCGTGAGCTTGTTTTTACCGCTAATCGTTGCCTTTGTGCTTGTTCTGTCGGGAAAGCACTGGAAAGAAACTCAGGAGAAAGAGCGCTCGCGCCGTATGGCTGAGCATCGACTGAATGCAAGACTCCTGAGACTCGACATTTGATGCATTCCTAAACGTCTCGAGAAACCGCCCCGCTTCCGAGTCACCCCGTCCCACCCGCGATCTTCGCCACTGTTTCAGCAACCTAAGCCGATCCCGCCTCCCCTCCCATGTGTACCAGGTCCACACTCGCGTGAACGCGCGATTCAAACCGACCCACTGCGGAGATTTTCGATATAATCCCCGCATGCGGAAAGCGTGCCTGGTTGCGGTGTTCGCGGCCGTGGCGGCAGCCCAGAGCCCAGAGAAAGATCCGGAGAGATTCTACTCCGCGATCCGCGATAACAACCTTACCGAACTGAAGGCCCTACTCGATCAGAAGGTCGCTGCCGATACCGCCGACAATCGCGGAATCACGCCATTGATGTATGCCGCCGAGATCGGCTCCGTCGACGCGATGCGCCTGTTGCTGGATCGCGGCGCAGATGTCAACGCACAGAATGCATTCGGCTCGACAGCCTTGATGTGGTCCGTTTCCGATGCCGCCAAAGTTCGCCTGTTGCTGGATCATGGCGCGCAAGTGAACACAGCCGCAAAGAGCGGACGGACCGCGCTGATCATCGCGGCATTCACCAACCCTTCTGCCGAAGTTGTGCGGCTGCTGCTCGCCAAAGGCGCGAAAGTCGACGTGCTGGACAAGCGGCATGTCACGCCTATGAATGCGGCGACGTTTGGGAACGATACCGCGACCGTCCGGCTGCTGTGGAAGCCGGCGCCGACCTCGAGACTCCGGACACCTTCATCGGATTGACCCCGCTGATGAACGCGGCAGGGAACCGGAACGTCGAGGCAGTAAAGCTGCTGTTGGCCAAAGGCGCAAAGGTGAACGCCGTATCTAAAACCGAAGGCCTGCCGAAGATTCAGACCGGCACGGTTGAGTTTGGCGGCTGGACTCCTCTTCTTATGGCCTCGGCATTCGGACCGCCGGAGTCGGTGAAGGTGCTGCTGGATGCCGGTGCGCGAATCGATGCGCAGGATTACCGCGGCTTCACGCCGTTGATGCTGGCCGTGGGCACGGACCGCTACGATCGGCGGATCGTGAAGATGTTGATGGCTCACGGCGCCGATCTTAACCCGACCAATCACGACGGCGAAACCGCGCTGGATTGGGCGAACAAATTTCGGGACCCTGAAGTGATCCATGCCTTGGGCGGAACCAAGCAGGACGTTAGCAAGCCGGTCCGGTTGTCGGACGATGCGGGCGTGACACGCGCGAAGCCATCACGCGCAGTATTCAATTGCTGGAACGCATCGAGCGATCAGTTCTTCCACAAGAGTGGATGTTTCGCCTGCCATGAACAGCCTGCGGCCGAGTTTGCCGCCTCAGCCGCCCGCGCGAAGGGCATCGCGGTGGATGAGAAAGCGTCGTATGAACGGATTCGGCAGATCACGTCCACCATCAATCCCGTCGCTCTGGAAGGAGCAGCCGCGTTAGGCGGCGCCGACAACAACCTGTACGCTGTCGAAGCTCTGGTGCGCGCTGGCTATCCGTCAAATCGCATCACGGATTATCTTGCCGCGAACCTGGCGGCATCGCAGGGCGGCGATGGCGGATGGCATCTTCCCGGATATTCGCGCTCACCGATGCAGGACAGCGATTTTTCGCGCACCGCGATGGCGATCCGAGCATTGAAGACCTACTGTACCCCCGGGCGCGCGAGCGAAATGAAGCAGCGCATTGAACGCGGCAAACAGTGGCTGCTGCGTGCTGAACCCGCGATTCTGGAAGACATGGACATGCGGCTGGTGGGCGTTGCCGCGGCCGGTGCCAGCGCCGCCGAACTTCGCAAACTTGCTGAACCCATTCTGGCGCTGCGGGACGACGGCGGCGCCTGGGCTCAACGCCCGGGATATCCGAGAGATGCGTATGCCACTGGCATGACGTTGTGGGCTCTCAATGAAGCCGGTGTGATGCGGCCGGATGCCAAAGGTGTAAGGTTCCTGCTCGACAGCCAGAGCGCGGACGGCTCCTGGCGCGTTACTAGCCGCGCCACAAAATTCCAGGAGTATTTTGAGAGCGGCTTCCCGTATGGGCAGGATCAGTGGATCTCGACCATGGCCACAGGTTGGGCAGCCGATGCTCTAGCGTTGTCGATCGACCGCTAACGCGTCCGATCAGTTGATGACGCGCGCGGCAGCCTTGGCCGGCGGCTTGTGGGCGCTGTTGAGCAGCTGCTCAAGTGCATGCTCGGGGATCGCCAACGAAATGTTGGTGATGTTGCCGGATGTGCTGGTCTGCAAAGTGTCGAGCAGCGTGGCAACTTGCCCGGCAGCCGGATCTTTCTGCCGGTTCAATTGAACTAATCCGGCGAAGAACTTCACCACGTCCACCAGGGCTTGCGCATCTTTTTCCGATCGCGTTACGGCCTCGGCCGAAATGGTGACCGTGTCGCCAAAACGAATTCCGCCGCTCACCTGATTGATGGCTGCCAGCAAATTGCCCTGCATGGCGCCGCCCAGATTCGAATCGGGTATGGCTGGACGAAAAATTCGATAGAGGAACCAGCGTAACGAACCAGAAATCCTTGCCGGAGCTGACGGATCTGGGCCTTGGCCAAGACTGGCACCGTCCGGCGATGTATTGTTCTTCTATCCGGTCGATGGCGGCCTTCACGGAAGTCGACGTCGCCCACCAGCGCCGTGGAGCTATCGATGAATGCGATGCCGGTGCCAGTTGCGATTCGCAGGGCGCTGCAGATGGTCACGACGGTAATGCCCTGTAAGGTGCGACTGACGCCGCTGTTGGCCTGCGCCATGCTGGTGATCTTCGCGATGTTGAATGTGCCGTGCGCCGGCCACGATCCAGCGGTTGTCCGGCGAATTCGGCTTTCCAGTTGGAGGCGACCACGATCTCGCTGACGTCCTGGCGCGGATCGAAGCCGGTTTCCGACGCAAATTGCTCCAGTTTGGTGTCGTTCACCGATAGATGCGAGAGCACGTATTGGCCGAAGGCGGAGCTTTTGGCGGAATCCACCTGGAGGCCCGCGATCACCTGGGCATCCGGCATGACCGCTTCAAGAAGGCTTGGATCGGCGGCGAAAGCGCCCAAAGGCAGCGCGAGGACTACGGCGAGACGGAAGGACTTTTGTCATGAAAACCTCTCTGATGACACTACGAGGGTAGCATGCGGGATGTTCCGCGGCCGGCAGAATAGAATACGTGGTGCTGCGCAAGGTCAGGGGTATTGGGGACCGGCTCCCTCACGGTCGCGGCTCGGTAAGTACTGCGCGTGAGCAAGCGGATTTTTGTCTAAACCGGAACTTGTTCGGTGATCTGGATGCCATAGGGGTCCAGGCCGACGATCTTGCGCGGGTGGTTGGTGAGCAGGCGGATGGTGTGGAGGCCGAGATCGGAAAGGATCTGGGCGCCCAGGCCGCTCTCATGTTGGAGCTGCTTCTGGCCGTCGGGAGTGCCGTAGGGGGTGTGATGGCGAAAGCCCGGGCCGGTCTGATGCAGGTAGACCAAAACGCCGGCGCCTTCCTCGGTGATGCGCTCGAGCGAGCGGCGAATCAACTCGTGGCATTCGCATTCGGTGGAACCGAATACGTCGCCATAAATGCAGTGCGAGTGCATGCGAACCAGCACGTCGGATTTTCCCGAGATCTCGCCATGCACCAAGCGCGAGATGGCGTTCGGGCACGATTGTGCTGGCATAGATAACAGTCTTGAAGCTCGCCGAATTCGGTTCGCAGGCAGCCTTCCGATTGGCGGCGGATGAAGCGCTCGGTCTGGAGGCGATAGCGGATCAGGTCGGCCACTGAGATCATGCGCAGGCCATGCTGGCGGCGAGAATTCGGAGAGCTTGCGGGACGCGGGCCATGGATCCGTCGTCGTTCATGATTTCGCAGATCACTCCGCCTTGCCGCAGTCCGGCGAGCCGCGCCAGATCGACGGCGGCTTCGGTTTGGCCGGCGCGCACCAAGTACGCCGCCTTCGCGAGCTCGCAACGGGAAGACGTGGCCCGGACGCGCCAGGTCGGCTGGGCTTGCTGGCAGGATCGATGGCGACTGGATGGTGCGGGCGCGATCGGCCGCCGAGATTCCGGTGGTGACGCCCTCGGCTGCTTCAATGGATTCGCAAAACGCGGTGCCGAAGCGCGATGTGTTGCGCGTCGACATGGGCGGCAATTGCAGCGCGTCGCAGATTTCCGGGCTGAGCGAAAGGCAGATCAGGCCGCGGGCGTGCCGCGCCATGAAGTTGATGATCTCGGGCGTGACTTTCTCGGCGGCGACGGTGAGATCGCCTTCGTTTTCGCGATCTTCGTCGTCGACGATGACCAGCATCCGGCCGGCCCGAAAGTCCTCGATGGCTTCGGGGATGGAAGCAAAAGGCATGTGGTAAATACCAGGATAGCAATGGGCGGATCACGAGAGCGCCGCGGCCGGTTAGAAGCCCAGCTTCTGATCCAAATCCGCGGTGATGCGCGGGAGACCTCTCGGGATTGCGTCAACACGTTGCGGATGCCGTAATTGGAGTAGTTATCGTAGAGCGTGTCGGCCGCGGCCAGCGCAAGGCTATAGGCGGAGATGGCGTTTTGCTTGGTCATGCCTGACCAATCCTGGCCGAGCTTTCCAGCCGCGGAATGGCGTGCGCGGCGGCCAGTTGCCGCAATTGTTCGCGGATGGACGGACGCAGCGCGTCACCCGAAAGCTTCTGCGCGAGCCCTTCCTGCAACCAGCCGGCCAGGGCGTGGAGCCGGATGGAATGCTAGTGAGGCAGGCATGCACCAGCTCATGCGCCAGCGCCCGCTGCATTTGCGGACCCACCGCGCGCCGTCGGTCCAAGCGATGTGAATGCGGCCGTCGTATTGGCCGCCGCTCCATTCCGCCGCGCCGGTGCTGCGGATATACGACTCGCGGTTCTGGACGATGGCGATGATGCGTTCATGGGCGTGCATCCAAGCTGGGCCGAGATGCGCGAATAATCGTCATCGAGCATTGCGAGAATCGCGCGCGCGGTGTCGACCGGCAGCGCTTCGCCTTCATAACGCAGTGCGATGTGTGCACCGTAGAGCTTTTCACCGCTTCGATCGGCCGTGGCCTCGCGCTTGGCGACCTTGTAGACGTCCCGCGAGCGCCTCGTTGGGCTGAAGATCGAGCGACTGCTTCCAATAATCCAGCGCGGCGCGCAGTTGGTCCGAGCGATAAGCCGCGAGCCCCGCCAGCATCAGAATGTTGGGATCCTGCGGGTGACGCGGGAACGCCGCCTGCAATTGTTCGAGCGCCTGAGCGGGCTGGCTTTCATTCAACAAATGAGCGGCACGAGCGAGCGCCGGGTCGCTGGTGTGCAACATGTATTGATTCGACCCCGGCGTCAGGCGGGTTGGCTCCTTTGACGGCGGTGGCGGGGAAACCGCCACGGACGCGGACGCGGATCGAGCGTCATCCAATTGCGTCAAACCGGTGAGCGCCGAAGCCGGGACGTAGCCCAAAACATCCTTGCCGCCGAGGGTGGCTGAGATTTTGATGCAGTCCGTTCCATCCGATAGACGGAAGTGGAGCTCAACTGGCGTTCCCGCGGGCAGGCTGGCGACAACCTTATCTTCGGCGCTGCAACCAGAGCGCAGCGGAGTTTGATCGGTGTTTACGGCCATGGTGGCGAAAAAGAACAAGACCGGGAGCGCCATGATAGCCCGATACTACGGGCTAAAGCGCGCAAAGTCGCTCCGGGAAAACCCTTAGAAAACGCACATGGCATGCACGTAAAGAGGGCCAGAATCTACCGTAGAAATGGCCTCCCTATGGCCGCACGCATTGCACGCGAAGCCGTCGATAGTCGACGGTCCAGATGCCATCCTGATACAGGGCAGGGCGAAGGTGTTCCACAAGCTGACGCAGGATGTCGTCGACCCGGTCTGGCGGGAGCTGACGCCAGTAGCTGCCGGTAAACATGCGCAGCCAATTTTCCATGCCGTCTTCTCCTTCGAGCGGCGTTGGACGATCCAAGAGGTTCGCAGCGCGGACCTCAAAACCATGGCGTTCTAAGGTGGGCGCGTATTCACCGATGCTTGGGTAATACCAAGGCGATTGTTCATCGGCGCTAGAGCCGAGCACGGCGCGCAGAGCAGCTCGCACGGAGGCGTTGTTCCCCTGGCCTCCGAACTCCGCAACGAAACGTCCGCCGGGACCGAGCGCCTTAGCAATCGATTTGACGGCGCCTTCGGCGTTCTTCACCCAGTGTAAGACTGCGTTCGAGAAGACGGCATCGAATGGCTCGGGAAATCGGAAGCTGGCCGCGTCACCCAATACGAATGCGAGGTCTGGATAATTCCTGCGTGCTTCAGCCAGCATCTCCGCCGAGTTGTCCAGGCCGGTGACCGTGGCGCCCGAGCGGGCAATTTCCGCGGTGAGCTGGCCAGTGCCGCAGCCTAGATCGAGAATACGTTCGCCTGGCTGCGGATTCAGCGACTCCAACAAATTCGCGCCGTAGCGCCAGACGAAAGAGTGTCGGTCTTGGTAGCGGGCCGCGTCCCAGGCGCTCACGCCCGCTTGCCGCGCGATGCAGCCTTTTTTGCGGGCTTGGGAAGAGGCTCGGGTTCGGGTTCGCTCACAGGTTCCTGCTCGATCGCAGCGCCAGGAACTGCGGCCGCCAGAACTTCCTTGAACAGCTCAGCCTTCTTCAGGTCTTTCTTCGATGGCGGAGCCTGCTCGTGGCGGAAGTCATGATCGTGATAACAAGTACGGCAGCGGACTTTGGCGGGCTCGCCGCTCACCAGCGAGACAATAGCGTGATTGGTGACGCGGCGACATTTGGTGCAGTGATCATCAATTATGTCCCCTAAGCGAAAATCCGACATAGCAAATGGAGGGTTACGGCTGAGTATATCAAATGTAGAACGACAGCATGCCGACGACGGCCGCGCCGAGCATGACCCACAGAGAATCGACGCGTGTGATGGCGATCAGGATGAAGCTGGAAACCACGATTGCAAGCGATAGCGATCCGGTGATGGCATCGCGAGCGAGCGGCGCGGCGGCGGACGCCATCAGTCCCGCGCCGGCGAAAAGAACCGCTCGAGCCACGGCCCGGGCACGGGGGTGTTCGGCGCGAGCGCCCAGGAAGCGCAGCATGGGGATGATCAGAAACGCGGGTGTGATCATGGCGAGCCAGCCGGCGCAGGCGCCCGGCGCTCCCGCGACCAGATATCCGACGCTAACGACGTAAACTCCGAGCGGTCCGGGTCCGATGCGGCCTGCAGCCACGGCTGTACTGAGTTGGTGATCGGTGAGAACGTGGCGGCTTACCACGAAATCGTTGCGGACCATGGGCAGCGAAGCGAGGCCGCTGAAGGACGTCAGCGTAGCCTTGAGAAGCAGCAGATACAGGACGATGACGTTCACGACTCCGCCCAGAAGAAGCCCACGATGGCAGCCGCGCCGATCACCTGGAGCGGCGTCAATTTCACAACGTAGGCCAGCACGAACGCTGCGACGGCGATCACGGTGGGACGCAGCCATCGCCCGCGCGAGCATTGCGTGCGCACCAACAGCAGCGCCGCGCCGAGCATGGTGCCGACAGCCGCGGCAACCAGGGCGTTCGCGATGAACTGGGCCAGGGGATAGCGCGTCGTGAGATCGTAGGCGCGCGTCAACCAGACCACCAGCACCGAGGCTGGAATGGTGATGGCGAGCACGGCCGCGAGAGCGCCTGGGAGTCCACGGAGATACCAGCCGGCGGCAGCGCAAAACGCCAGCATATTGGTGCCGGGCGTAAGCCGCGCCAGGCCGAAGGCGATGCCGAATTTCTCCGGGCTCAACCAATCGCGTTTGTAGAATTCACGCTGCAGGATTGCAATGGTGGGATCGCCTCCGCCGAACACAGTGACGCCGACGCGGGCGAAGAGGCGAGTGACGCTGGCGAGGCGGGGTTGGGGCATCGGAGCTACTGTAGCGCGTAGAGTGGAGCGACCGCTCCCTCACGGTCGCGGCTCAGAATCAGCGCCACCGTTCTCTTAGTGCGCGGGCTGGTCTGACACGGGAGGCGGGGGCGCCGGCCGGGTCCATTCGCCGATCCATTCCAGGAACGTGTTGTACCACAGCACCGCGTTCTGCGGCTTCAGGACCCAGTGCCCTTCATCCGGGAACAGCAGCAGCTTGGATGGCACTTTCTGAAGCTGCAGCGCTGTGAAGAGTTGCAAGCCCTGCGTATACGGCACACGAAAGTCCTGCTCGCCGTGAATCACCAGAGTCGGCGTCTGGAAATCCTTAACGAAATAACTGGGCGACCACTTGGCGTAGGTGTCGGGATTGTCCCAGGGAGTCCCATTAAACTCCCACAGCGGGAACCACAACTCCTCGGTTCCACCGAATTCGCTGCGCAAATCGTAGACGCCATCGTGCGTCACCAGCGCCTTGAAGCGCTGCGTGTGGCCGAGCATCCAGTCGATCATGTAGCCACCATAAGAACCGCCGGCCGCCGCCATGCGATCGGCGTTCGCGTAGGGCAGGGCAACCACGTGGTCCACCACAGTCATAATGTCATCGAAGGGTGTGCCACCCCAATTGTCACGGATGTCTTCGGTGAATTTCTGGCCGTAGCCCTCGGAGCCGCGCGGATTCGGCATGACGACAAGGTAACCGGCGGAAGCGAAAACCTGCGCGTTCCAGCGATAAGTCCAGCTTTCACCCCAATTGCCTTCAGGTCCGCCGTGAATCAAAAACAAAACCGGATATTTCTGATTCGGCTGGAAGCCGGGTGGCTTCACGACAAAACTCTGAACGCGCGTTTTGTCGGCTGCGTCCACCCAGAAATCTTCCAAGGGAGTAAGAGTATGGTCGGCGAGCAGCGCGTCGTTTAAGTGGGTCAGCGCTACGGGTGAGCCGCCGGAGGAACTGGCACGAAAAATCTCGGCGGGCGCCGAGCCGCTCTGGGCCGTGTAGATCATCGTTTTGCTGTCAGGGGCCAGCTTCATGTCATCCAACGTGCTGGCGCCGCTGACGATCACGCGGGTAGCTCCACCGGTGGTGGGTATCATCTCGATGGGCTGGAGTCCGCGGTCCAGGACGGTAAAGAATAAAGCATTCGAATCGGGCGACCAGGTGAAGCTTTGAACCGGCCGATCAAGGGAATCCGTCAGGACGTTTACCCGGCCAGTGGCCCGCTCGAGCACCGCCAACCGCCAGCGGTCGCTCTCATAACCAGCGCGCGCCTGACTGCGATAGGCCAACCACCTGCCGTCGGGAGAATACTGCGGGCTGGAATCGGCTCCCGGATTGATGGTGATCTTCACCGGATCGCCGCCGGCGATGGGGACCACAAACAGATCGGCGTTGGTGCTGGTGGCGGGCACCGGGCTGGCGTTCATCGAATAGCAGATTTCCTTGGAGTCGGCTGAAATCGCGTAGTCGTCCGGGCCGCCCAGCGAAAATGGCGGAACGTCGCGATCCCCGGGCGTGAGATCCTTCACCGGGCCGCCACCTGCGTCCACCACCATCAGATGCGAGCGGCGCTTGGTTTGCCACTCGTTCCAATGCCGGTAGAGCAGCGTTGTGTAACTGCGCGCCTTCACCTTGCTGTTCTTGTCGGCATCCAGGCGGCTCCTGGCGCAAGAGTCGTCCGGACAATCCGGAAATACATCGCTGGTGAACACCAGCTTTTTGCCATCCGGTGAAAACAACACGCCGCCCGCTTCCGTGGAGAGGCTAGTGATCTGGCGAGCGTTGGATCCGTCGGCGTTCATGATCCACACCTGGGCCGAGCCGCTGCGATCGGAAATGAAAGCGATCTGCCTGGAATCGGGCGACCACTCGGGCCGCTCGTTATCGGTCCCCTGCATGGTGATCTGGAGCGGCGATCCGCCGATCAGCCGGGATCGTATAAATCTGCTTGGGTTTCGTGTTTTGCGCCAGATCGACGGTCTGAACAGTGAAGGCGACGATCTTGCCGTCGGGCGAGAGCTGCGGTTCCTGGATGCGCGAGATCTTGAGCAGCGTTTGAACGTCGAAGGGTTGTTTCTGGGCCGCCAAGCTGGCTGCGAACAAAAACAAAACTGCGCAGGGGCGCGTGAGCGGCATATGCTTCGATTGTATTCCAGGAGGCGGGTCTTAGAGCCCGGAGGGCACGACTATAGCGCCAGCTTGCCTTGGTATTGCATGTCGTTCAAGTGGAACTTCTCCTGCACCCTGACGCGGCGAATGTTGAGAATGAAGTCCACCTCTTTGTCGCCGGCCGCGATGGGATGGTTGGTGCGCGGGAACAGGAAGCGCACGCCGTCGATTCCATCAGGCCCATCGATCTGGACATCCTGCGCATAGATGGAGCTCTGACCCTTGGGCGCGAGCTGCGCGGCATCCAGCAGTTGGGAGCGCAAAGCGTCGTTGTTCCGATTCCGGCGCTGGCTGTTGTCGTCGTTGTTCGAGGACTGGTCGTCGTCGGGATACGAGCTGGAACTGTTGCGCGAGCGAGGCAGCCGCAGGCCCAGCACGGTGATGACGTAATACTTTTCCGTCGCGGCCGTGGCGGCTTTTAACTCATCGGACGGCTCGGCGGTCTGACGCATCAGAGCTTGTTGAACCGGCAAAGCACTGGCCCAGCGGATGGTCAGGTTCATCGGACCAACCTGCGACCCGTCGCCATTGGATCCGCCGCCACTGGAACCACCTGGATAGCCGCCACCTCCACCCGGATAGCCGCCCCCACCGCCCGGATAACCGCCGCCACCGCCAGGATATCCGCCTCCCGGGTATCCTCCGCCTGGATATCCAAAACCTCCGCCACGGCGGCCCATGCCACGCCGCTGCTGGGGCATATCAGGCTGAACCGTCTTCGCCCTGGCCCACGGCGAGTCACTCAACAGCTTATTGATTTCCTCGCTGGTCCACATGGCGGAGTCTTTGGTCTTCCAGAAGTCGGTGGCGAACAGCACCAGCGCACACGCCAAGCCGGCGGCGCCAAGTCGCAAGAATCTCGTCAGATACATCCTGGATCGCCAGACGCTGTGCACACTAGCCACGTTACGGTAAACTCAGTCTCAGTGCCTGCAAACATTGTCAACTTTTGTAATCGCGCTAGAAGGAGTCTCACAGATGCGAGTGCCTATGCCACTCACGTTTTTGCGTTAACCTGTTTCAGGTTGGACACGTCGTTAACTTAATTCGTATCAACATGCAATCAAAATTTATTCTTTCCATTCTGAGCCTGGCGGCTTGCGGATGTCTCGCGGCCGCCGAACCCGATGCAGTCCGGATGCTGGCGACAGCGCCGCTGCGTTTTGAACCTGCGAGTGACGGTAGCGAGGCCGGTAAGTTCGTGGCGCGCGGCGCCCGCTATCACTGTGAACTGACGCGCGATGAGGCCGATTTGCGGGTCGACCATAAGGACCTTCGTCTGCACTTCGATGGGGCGGACCAACGCGCTCAGATTTCGGGGACGGATCTGGAACACTCCACCACAAATCTTTATTTAGGGAAGGACCCTGCCAAGTGGCGCCGAGGGATCCCCAACTACGCCCGCGTCGAGGTGCGGGGCCTTTATGCGGGGATCGATCTGGCTTACTACGGCAACGGCGGCGAACTTGAATACGATCTCACGGTGAAACCGGGCGCCAACCCGCAACGGATTCGCTTGCGATTGCAAGGGGACGCCAGCGACCTGAGCTTGAATCAACATGGCGATCTGGTGGCGGGCCTGACCCAAAAGCGCCCCGTAGCTTATCAGATTGCGGCGGATGGATTGCGCCGGGCAGTGGACAGCCGGTATCGCAAGAATGCCGACGGTTCCTACGGATTCGCGCTCGACTCCTACGATCACACGCGCGATCTGGTAATCGATCCGTTGCTGGTCGCGCAGTACGTTGCGGGCACCTACCAGGTGATCGCCTACAATATCGGTCACGATTCCAAGGGCTTGATCTACGTCGGGGGCGATACCAGCACCACGGATCTCCCGCTCGAGGGAGCTTCGTTGCAGACCAGCCAGGCCGGCGGCATAGACTTATTTTTCGCCGTGATTAATCCGGCGCTCTCCAAAAGCTCGCAGATCATCTATACGACTTATATCGGTGGAACAAGCGACGACGACTTCGGTGCGATGCAGGTCAACTCGAACGGCGATGTCTATATAACAGGCACCACGTTCTCGGACGATTTTCCCGTGGCGAACGCCTACCAGACCACCTTGGGTGGCACCACCGAGACCAACAGCAACGCATTCGCTCTCTGGTTGAGCTCGGAGCAGACGTTGCAGTATTCCACCTATGTCGGAGGCAGCGGAAACGACGGCGGCAAAGCCATTGTGGTGAGTTCGGCAGGGTTGATCTGGATTGCCGGCGACACGCAGTCCACCGATTTTCCGAACACCGGCGGTTTCCAGGATTCGCTGATTGGCACGCAAAACATGTTTGTCGCGGCTCTCGACCCATCGAAAACTACCACCGCCACGCTAGTCCATTCCATCTACATCGGCGGCACGCATTGGGACGAGGCCTATGGAGTCGCGTTAGCGAAAGATGGAACCATCTGGCTGGCTGGCGGCACCTACTCACCGGACATCTGGATCAAGGGGAGTCCGACCTATCAGGATAAGTACGGCGGCGATGGCGATGCGTACTTCGCGCACCTCAATCCTTCTTTGGGCGCGCACGCATTGCTCTATGCGAGCTTTCTGGGCGGAAGCGGAATTGACGAGGCCACCAGTATGGTCCTCGATCCATCCGGACGCGTGATCCTGAGCGGGTACACGCTCTCGTCGAATTTACCGGTGACCAGCGACGCTTTCCAGACGACGTACGGAGGAAACACGGACGCCTTCATCGCTATTTTGGACCCGGCGAATTCGACGAGAGCCAAGCAACTGGTGTACTCGACGTATTTCGGTGGCGACGGGGCGGACTCGGTTTACGATATGAAGGAAGACAGCAAGGGCGTGCTGTACCTCGTCGGCTATACCGAGTCGAAGGGCCTGCCCGGCACCTCGAATGCATTGCAAGCCGCCTATGACGGCAGCTTGGACGCTTTCGGATTGAAGCTGGATCCCTCTATGCCCGGCGCCGCCGGCATCGACTATTTTACGTATCTCGGCAGCGGCGGCGTGCAGGTGGCCTACGGGGTGGATTTCGATTCGAAGGGGAATATATACGTGGTGGGATCGACGACCACTGGACTTTTGGGCGAATTCGGAGGTCCGGAGCGTCAAACCTTGGACGGAACCGTCAATGCGTTTGTGATTGGAATTCCTTCCGCTTCTTCGTCCAGCAACGCGACGTTCAACGGCGGCGGTGATCATCCGGTGCATGTATGGCATCCGCACGCGCCTGTGTCGCCGCATCGATGAGTTGTTTTGCCACGGCGGGGCAATTTGGAATATAGTATCTGCCAGGAGGTTTCCTATGCGCAAAGCAGCCACTCTTCTGGCGTGTTCTGCTTTAGTTGTTCTTACTCTCCCGCTGGCGGGCCAAGACGATCGGCCGAACCTTTCGGGCACCTGGCAGTTCGACAGTTCCAAGAGCGAGCTTCACACGCTCACAGGTGCTAGCGCGACTTGGGTGATCAGCGAAGACGGCAGTTCCATTCAGATCACCGAAAGCGAATACGGGGCCAGTAAGAAGATGGACCTGAAGTGCACCACGGACGGAAAGGAATGCAAGATTAGCGGCGCCAAAGCGAAGGCGTCCTTCTGGTATAACGGGCAGATGCTGGTGGAGATGGAGAGCAGGGGCGAGCACGTGACGCGCTACAGAATGAAGCTGAGCGCCGACGGCAAGACACTCACCGTGGATACCACGTCCATCGTTCCGCAATCCACACAGGACGACGTGCTGGTGTTTCGGAAGCAGGCTTAGTTTTAAACGGACTTAGCTTTAAACGGACTTAGCTTTAAACAGGCTTAGCTTTTTGGCGCGTTCGCAGCGGCGGGGGCGGCAGCGGGGGCATCCGCCAACCGCTCGATTCCGACCCGTGCGATGCGGTTGTGGTTCATCGCAAGAATCGTGAACTTGCGCCGTCCATATTCCACGCTTCGCCAGGCTTGGGAATGTAGCCGAGTTGAAAAAGCAGAAATCCGGCCAGGGTTTCGAAGCCCGCGTCGCCGGGCAATTCCAAGCCGTATTGCGTATCGAGATCGCGGATGGTGATGGCGCCGTCCACTTCGATGAGGGGCGCTTCGGCCGCGGGACGGGGCCGCTTCACGTCGTGCTCGTCGCCGATCTCGCCGAAGATCTGCTCGAGCGCGTCTTCCAGCGTCACTAGGCCCGCGATCGTGCCGAACTCGTCCACGACGATTGCCAGGTGCGTGTGGGAGGTGCGGAATTGCTCAATCAGATCGTTCAAGGGTTTGGTCTCCGGCACCACCAGTGGCTTGCGCAACACGCGCGAGAGATGGAACGGACGCAGGGCGCGCTTCCTGGCGTTTGCGATGCGGCGCTCTTCCCAGATCCGCATCATGTCTTTGTAGTGCACGTATCCGATAATGTGTTCGGGAACGCCCTCGTAGACCGGCAGGCGTGAGTATTCGTGTTCACGCATGCGGCGCAGAACCTGGTCCAGGCTGGCGTCTACGGAAACGGAAACAACGGCGTTGCGCGGCACCATGATCTCGCGCGCGTAATAGTTGGGCAGATCGAGCAATGCTTGGATGGCGTCCTCTTCAAAGCGATGCAGATGCCCTTCGGTACGGCTGGAGCTGACGATGAACTTCAACTCCTCGGCCGAATGGCCTCCACCGCCATGGCCGCCCCGCAGGCCGATCCAGCGCGAAATGGTCGCCGCCGAGGCTTCCGCGAAATACGTAAACGGCGCCGACACGCGAGAGAAAACCAATAGCGCGGGCGCCACCAGGACGGCCATGCCGGTCGGCCTTTTCCAGGGCGAGATTCTTCGGCACCACCTCTCCGAAAACGATATGCGCATAGCTGATGAGCAGGAAGGCGATGGCGAAACTTCACGCCGTGCCACAAGGGCGCAAAGCGAGGCACGATGAGCGGATGAAACGCCGACTCGAGCAATTGATAGACGCTGTTTTCGCCCGCCCACCCGAGGCCGAGGCTGGCTAGCGTCACGCCGGCCTGAGTCATGGAAAGCAGACGCGATGGATTTGCGAGCAGAGTGAGCGCGGCTTGAGCACCCACGTGTCCTTCTTCGGCCAGCGCGCGTAACCGGCTCTTGCGGACCGGATACCAGTGCGACCTCGGCAGTGGCGAAGAAGCCGTTGAGCAGCAGCACAGCGGCCAGGATCACGAAGCGGTAGGACATATGCGGGCTAGGGCGCGGAGTTGAAACAAGGGTACGCTAGAATCGTCCCAGTGCTTTCCTTCAGCATGGACTTGGGAAGAGCCCTGAAGTTCATCAACTTGAGCATAGCGGTTTTGGTCGTGCTCGGTCTTGGCGGTGTGTATTGGTTTGCATACCGCCCTTGCCCAAAACTTCCGGAGACATCATCGCTCCGATCTCCGCGCAAGCCTCCGTGGAACGCGATGCACTCGGCGTTCCGCACATTTCCGCCGCCAAGTGGGAGGACGCGATCTTTCTGCAGGGCTACGTTACCGCGCAGGATCGGCTCTGGCAGATGGATGCGCTGCGGCGCCTGGCGGCGGGCGAATTGTCCGAAGTGTTGGGATCGTCCACGCTGGAATTAGACCGGGAAGCGCGGCGGCTCCGTTTGCGCCGCGTCGCCGAACAGGACGTCCGCACGTTGAGCTGCCGCGCGATCGGGCGTGTTCGCGGCCTACGCGCGCGGAGTGAACTACTTCATCGAAACGCATCGCGGAAAGCTTCCGCTGGAATTCACTTTGCTGCGGTATGATCCGCGGCCTTGGACCATCACCGACAGCATCCTTTGCGGACTCCAGATGTATCGCGATCTGACCAACACCTGGCGCGATGAGCTTCGCAAGGCGGCCATGCTATCGGGCGGCAATCGGGACAAAGTGAACCTGCTGTTTCCAGCGCGCGCCGGCGGCGAGTTCCAGCCCGGCTCGAATGCGTGGGTGCTGGCGGGCAAGTTCACGGCCTCGGGCAAACCGATTCTCGCCAACGATCCGCACCTGGATTGGTCGCTGCCCGCCACCTGGTATCAAGTGCATCTGAAAGCACCGGGTCTCAACGTCACTGGAGTCTCGCTGCCGGGCCTTCCCGCGTGATTATCGGCCATAATTCCCGCATCGCTTGGGGCGTGACGAACCTCGGCTTCGACGTGCAGGATCTATATACCGAGAAAATCGATCCGCAAACCGGACGTTACTGTTTTTCGGGCAAAGTGGAGCAGGCGCGTTCGGAAACTGAGTTTATCCGGGTGAAGAATGCGCGGGCCGTGGAATTCCGGCAGTGGGTGACGCGGCATGGTCCGCTGGTGGTTTCCGAAAATGGCCATTATTTTGCGCTGCGCTGGACCGCCACGGAGCCGGATGGATTCACGTTTCCGTTCCTCGATGTAGACCGCGCCGGCAATTGGAGCAGAATTCACTGCGGCGATAGCCCGCTATCCCGGCCCGAGCCAGAACTTCGTCTACGCCGACGTGGATGGAAACATCGGCTATCATGCGTCGGGCCGTCTTCCGATCCGCAGGAACTACGATGGCGACGTGCCAGTAGACGGCAGCTCGGGCGATCTCGAATGGGATGGCTATATTCCGTTCGATCAGTTGCCGGCGTCCTATAATCCGCCGCGCGGCTGGATCGCGAGCTGCGAACCAAAACCCGTTCCCGCGAAATTATCCGTATCGCGTAAATGGCGAATTCGGGCCGCCCTATCGATCGATGGAGATTCGCGACCGGCTCACGTCGCGCACAGGTTGGAAGCCGGAGGATATGCTGGCCGTGCAGAAGGACGTCTATTCTTCGTTTGCGAGCCATCTGGCGCACGAGATCGTGAACGCATACGATCTGCCGAAGCCGCCGCAGCCGGACTTGCGCGAGGCCGTTGCGCTGCTGCGATCGTGGAATGGACAGATGGAGAAGCAGACGGCCGCGCCGCTGATCGTGACGCTCGCCTACGACCAACTCGAAAAACAGCGGTGAAGTCCGCGTGGTCCGGACCAACCGATGTTTATCAATCCATCCTGGCGCCGGCGGCGATCCAGAACATTGTGGATTCCAACGGCGAACTCTTTTTTCGCGATATCAACCAGACGCTGCTGGATGCGCTAGCGGCGGGGATCGAAGAAGGAAGGCGGACGCAAGGCAGCGAGCTGGCGCGCTGGGATTACGGCCGCTACATGCTCGCTCACTATCAAACATCCTGTGGGAAGCCAGTTGCCGCTGGTGGGAGCTACTTCAACATCGGGCCAGTGGAGATGAGCGGATCATCGACGACCATCAAGCAGAACTTCGGCGATGCTCGGCCCTTCGATGCGGTTTGTGGCGGATCTCGCGAACTGGGATGGTTCGTTCAACAATCTCGATATCGGGGAGTCCGGGCAGATCCTGTCGAGGCACTACAAGGACCAGTGGGACGCGTATTATGTGGGGCAGAGTTTTCCGATGCAGTTTGACAAGGTGGAGGCGAAGGACACTCTGATGGTCGTGCCAAAGTAATCCTGTAGCCACAGATCGACACGGATGCACACAGATCGGTGTTCATCTGCGTTCATCTGTGGCTAGTTACGCGATGGTCGGTTCGGGCAGCGCTTGCTTCGCGCGTTGCTTATGGCGCTGGATCCTTTCCAGCAGCGCCGCCATGTAAGTGTAGAAGACCGGCGTGAAGTAAAGCGTCACCAATTGCGAGAACAACAGTCCGCCGACCACAACCACCAGACCCAGCGGTTGTCGGGCTTCGCCGCCAGCACCGTAGCCCAATGCGATCGGAACCGCGCCCAGCAGCGCCGCCATGGTAGTCATCATGATTGGGCGGAAGCGAATCAGACAGCCTTCATAAATCGCTTTCATCGGCGATGAGGCCTTGGTTGCGCTCGGCCTCCAGATGCGAAGTCGATCTGCATGATCGCGTTCTTCTCGACGATGCCGATCAGCATGATCAGGCCGACGAAAGCGTAGATGTTCAAGTCCATGTGGAACAGGTAAAGAGTAAGCAGAGCGCCGAAGCCGGCCGAGGGCAGGCCGGAGAGAATCGTGAGCGGATGGATGTAGCTCTCGTAGAGAATTCCGAGCACGATATAAACAACCAGGATGGCGACGATCAGACAGGACCCACAAATTTCCGAGCGAGTTTTCGAAGGCTTTGGCCGCGCCTTGAAAATCGGTCGTGATTCCGGATGGCAAAGTCTGACTTGCGAGATCCTGGACCTTGGAAACCACGTCGCCGAGCGCCGCGCCGGGCTTCAAGTTGAATGAAACCGTCACCGCGTTGAGTTGGCCGTAATGATTGATGGTCTGCGGCCCGATGTCCTGTTGCAGCTTGGCGAGGGTATCGAGCGGAATCAGCGGGCCATTGGAAGACTTGAAATACAGCAATGACAGCGCGTGCGGATCGGCCTGGTATTGCGGCTTGAGTTCGAGCAAAACCTTGTATTCGTTGATGGCGGCGTAGATGGTGGAGACCCAGCGCGGTCCATAGGCGTCGTAGAACGCGTTCTCGATGGCATCCGCGTTCACTTGCAGAGCGGCGGCTTTATCGCGATCGATGTTGACGTTCACTTGCGGCGCAACCACTGCCAGGTCGCTAGTGACATCCTCCACTTCGGGCAGTTTCTTGATCTCGTGTTCCAGCCGCTCCGCGCCTTTGTACAGCTCAGCTTTGTCGGGCGACTGCATCGAAAATTGATACAGGCTCTTGGTCACCTGGCCGCCGATGCGGATGGTGGGCGGATTCTGCACGTACACGCGCATACCCGGGAAATTGGCGAGAGTCTCGGCCGCAGATCCGCGATGATTTCGTTGACCAGTTCCTTGCGCTCCGAGCGCGGCTTCAGATGAACCACCAGCTCGCCGTAGTTGGGGCCGCCCAAGCGTGGACGCCGATGTTCCGCCTACGGTGGACATCAAAGCTTGCACGTTGGGGTTGGTGCGAAACACCTCGGCGACGCGCTTTTGGTAGTCCACCATCTGGTAGTAGGAAGTGCCTTGCGCGGCCTCGGTGACGGCGTAGATCTGATCGGTATCCTGATCCGGGATGAAGCCCTTGGGGATCTTGATGAACATGACCACGGTCCCGGCCAGCACCAGCAAGGAAGCCAGCATGGTAACGGCGCGATGTCGCAACACCACTTGTAGCGTGCGATCGTACACGCGCAGGAGTGCCTCGAAGAACCGTTCCGTGATGCGATAGAACCAGGACCGCTTCTGCTCCTCGGGCGACCGCAGGAAGCGTGAGCACAGCATGGGCGTCAGTGTTACCGAAACAATGCCTGAGATCAGAATCGCCACGCAAATGGTGACCGCGAATTCACGGAACAGCCGGCCGAGGATGCCGCCCAGGAACAAGACCGGGATGAAAACCGCGGCCAGCGATAGCGTCATCGAGACGATGGTAAAGCCGATTTCTTTGGATCCCGTGAGCGCGGCATACAGTGGCTTTTCGCCCATTTCCATGTGACGGAAAATGTTTTCGAGCATGACGATGGCGTCATCCACCACGAAGCCGATGGAAAGAATCAGGGCCATCATGGACAGGTTGTCCAGGCTGTAATGCAGCAGGTACATGATGGCGAACGTTCCGATGATGGAGAAAGGCAGCGCGAGGCTCGGAATCACCGTGGCCGAAACGTTGCGCAGAAACAGGAAGATCACCATCACCACCAGGGCGAGGGTCAGGAACATGGTGGACAGCACGTCTTTGTACGACTCGCGGATGGTGTCGGACCGGTCGTACAAAATGTCCATTTTCACGGACGCGGGGATCTCGGAGCGGAAGGTCGGCAGCAGATTCTTCACCGCGTCGGTAACCGCGATGGTGTTGGTGCCGGGCTGGCGCTGCACGCCCAGGACGATGGCGCGCTGGCTGCCTTGTTTGGTGTAGAACCAGGACGCCGTTTTGTCGTCCTCCACGCTGTCGATGACGCTGCCGAGTTCCTCCAGCCTTACCGGCGATCCGTTGCGATATGCGACGATCAGCGGCCGGTATTGCGCGGCGCTCATTAACTGCCCGGTAGCCTGCAAAGTAAATGCGCGCTGCGGTCCGATGATGCTTCCGGTCGGCAGGTTGACGTTCCAGCCCGATAGCGCGGTCTGGACTTCGTTGATGCCGATCTGGCGCGAGGCCAGAAGGTGCGGATCCAGCTGCGCGTGCACGGCGTACTTCTGCGCGCCCAACACCTGCACTTGCGCGACGCCCGAGACCATTGAGATGCGCTGGGCGATGCGGGTTTCGGCGTACTCGTCCAGGGTCCACAGCGGCAAGGTTTGCGAAGTGATGGCGAGATACAAGATAGGCTGATCGGCGGGATTCACCTTTGTGAAGGTGGGTGGCGTCGGCATGCCCGCGGGCAGCAGGCGCGCGGCCTGCGTGATAGCCGATTGTACGTCCACCGCCGCGCCATCCAGGCTCTTGTTGAGAACGAATTCGAGGGTCACTTGCGTGGAGCCGAGCGAGTTGGTGGACGTCATCGAATCCAGGCCCGAGATATTGGAGAATTGATTCTCGAGCGGCGTGGCCACCGCCGACGCCATGGTGTCGGGGCTGGCGCCGGGCAAGCTGGCGGTGACTAGCAGGGTGGGGAAGTCGACATTCGGAAGATCGCTGACGGGCAGCGACCGGTACGCGACCAAGCCAAACAGAGCGATGGCGGCCATCATCAAGCTGGTGGCGATGGGACGCTTTATGAATGTTTCGGAAAAGTTCATTTGACCGGCTCCCTCACGGTCGCGGCTCGGTAACCCCCGTGCGTGACTGAGCCGCGCGCGTTAGCAAGCGGTACTTGGGTTACACTAATCAGCGCCGACATGCGCCCCCTCGAGAGCCGGAAACTCGGGCGCTTTGCGTTTGCGGCGCCGTCCCCAGTCCAGTACCGCGGCCATGTAGGTGTACACCACGGGTGTCAAATATAAAGTAATCAATTGCGAAAACAGCAGCCCGCCTACCACGGCCAAGCCCAGAGGACGGCGAGCTTCACCGCCCGCGCCATAACCCAGCGCCACCGGAACCGCGCCCAGCATCGCCGCCATGGTGGTCATCATAATGGGCCGGAAGCGGATCAGGCAGCCCTCGTAGATGGCTTCGAGCGGCGTCTTGCCTTCTTTGCGCTCGGCTTCCAGAGCGAAGTCGATCTGCATAATCGCGTTCTTCTTCACGATGCCGATCAGCATGATCAATCCGACGAAAGAGTAGAGATTGAGATCGACGTGAAAAATCATGAGCGTTAGCAGAGCGCCCACGCCCGCCGAGGGGAGTCCCGATAGAATGGTGAGCGGATGAATGTAGCTTTCATACAAAACACCCAGGACGATGTAGACCACCAGAACGGCGATCACCAGCAGCAGCGTCAAATTCTTAAGCGAAGCCTGGAAGGCCTGCGCCGTGCCTTCGAAACTCGCGGTCATGGTGGCGGGCAGCACGCGCCGCGCGGTGTCTTGCACCATGTTGACGGCGTCGCCCAGCGCCACGCCGGGCTTGGCGTTAAACGAAACGGTGACCGAGGGAAACTGGCCCGAGTGATTGATGCTTTGCGCGCTCGCGGCTTCATGCAGTGAAGCGAAATTGCTAAGCGGCACCAGTTGTCCGGCGGGCACTTTAAAGAAAAGCTTCGAGAGGTAATCTGAAAACTCCTGGTATTTGGGCGACACCTCCAGCAGCACCTTGTACTGGTTGGTGGGCGCGTAAATGGTGGAGGACCAGCGCGGGCCAAATGCGCTGTAGAGGTCCGATTCGATCCGATTCGCGTCCAGGCCGAGCGCCGCCGCGCGATCCCGGTCGATATTCAGGTTCACTTGCGGATTCTTCACCTGCAAATCGGTGGTGACGTCGATCAAACCCGGCAGCTTCGCGATCTCGGCTTGCAGCAGCTGTGCTTGTTTGTAGAGTTCGGCGGTGTCAGGGCCCTGCAGTGTGAAATCGTAAGCGGACTTGGTCTGATGGCCTCCGAAGCGCAGGCTCGGCGGAGCCACCAGGAACACGCGTACGCCCGGAAATATCGACAGCTTGGGACGCAGCTCGGCGATCACCTGGGTCAGCGCCAGCGCCCGCATTTTGCGAGGCTTCAACTGGGTCCAGAAGCGGGGCGTATTGGTTGTGTCGGCCTGTGCCATGAACGAGTCGATGTTCGGATCCTGGCGCAGAATGGCGGATACTTTCTGAACGTAGTCCACCATCTTGTAGTAGGAGGTGCCTTGCGCGGCCTCCAGCGTAACCATCATGGAATCGTTGTCTTCGTCCGGGATAAAGCCCTTCGAGACCGCGCCAAACAGATAGATGGTTGCGCCAATCAGAATGAAGAAGACCGCCGCCATGACGTAATGGTGTTTCAGCACCACGCGCAGACTGCGCTTATAGCCGTCCAGCATCCGGGTAAACAGGCGCTCCATGCCGCTGTTGAACCACGACTGCCGCTGCGCGCGCGGATCCTTCAAGAACCGGCTGCACAGCATGGGCGTGAGCGTGATGGAAACCAGGCCCGAGATGAAAATGGCGGTGCAAAGGGTGACCGCGAATTCTTTGAACAGCCGCCCGATAATTCCTCCCAGGAAGAGCACCGGAATGAACACCGCGCCCAGCGAAATGGTCATGGAAACGATAGTGAATCCGATTTCGCGCGAGCCGTGCAATGCGGCTTGAAATGCCGTTTCGCCCTTTTCCATGTGACGGACTATGTTTTCCAACATCACAATGGCGTCGTCCACCACGAAGCCGATGCACAGGATCAGCGCCATCATCGAAATGTTGTCCAGGCTGTAGTTCAGCAGGTACATCACGGCGAAGGTGCCCAGGATGGAGAAGGGCAGCGCCATGCTGGGGATCAGCGTGGCTGAGAAATTACGCAGGAACAGGAAAATCACCGCGATTACCAGGCCCAGCGTGATGGCCATGGTGAACTGAATATCGTGAAATGCCGTTCTGATGTTGCCGGAGCGATCGCCGCGCACCACCAGACGCACGGATGGGGGCAGGTGGGTTTGTAGCGACGGCAGCACCCGCTTGATGTCATCGCATATCTGAATGGTGTTGCTGCCGGCCTGGCGCATGACGCCCAGTTGGACCGCGCGTTCCACGGTGGTCGATGTGTTCGCCCAAGAGGCGTTCTTGTCGTTCTCAATGCTGTCGATAACGTTCGCGACTTCTTCCAATCGCACGGGCGCGCCATTGCGCCAGGCCACCACCAGCGGGCGATAGTCCTCGGCATGCATGAGCTGGCCGTTGGCCTGAATGTTGTAGGCAGTGTGCGATCCGTATAGCGTGCCGACGGGAGTATTGACGTTCCAGCCATTGAGCGCCGTGTCGATTTCATTTAGCCCGAGGTGCTTCGCATTGAGCTTGTCGGGATCCACTTGGACGCGCACGGCGTATTTTGCGCTGCCCCACACCTGCACCTGCGCGACGCCGGAGACCATCGAGAGGCGCTGAGCCACCAACGTCTCGGCGTATTCGTCGACCGCCCACATTGGCAAAGTAGCGCTGGTGAGCGCCATATACATGATGGGCTGGTCCGCAGGATTGGCCTTTTTGAAAGAGGGCGGGGCAGGCAATCCGGGGGGCAGCAGCGGCGTGGCTTCGGAAATTGCAGTTTGCACGTCCACGGCGGCGCCGTCGATCTCGCGGTCCAGATCGAACGTCAGGGAGATTTGCGTATTGCCGGTGGAACTGGTGGAGGTCATCGTGTCCAGGCCGGCGATGGAAGTGAATTGCCGTTCCAGCGGAGTCGCGACGGCCGAAGCCATGGTGGTCGGGTCCGCTCCAGGCAGGCTGGCATTTACTTGGATGGTGGGAAAGTCGACGCTGGGAAGATCGCTGACCGGCAAGCCGCGATAGGCGACCACGCCAAACAGCGCGATGCCGGCCATGAGCAAGCTGGTGGCAATGGGCCTGCGGATGAAGACTTCCGATACGTTCAAGGCCGTGCCTCCTCGTTTTGGAAGTTTCTATACCGCTTGCTCACGCGCGCGGCTCGGAAGCACTCATTCTGAGCCGTGACCGTAAGGGAGCGGTTTTCAGGCTGGCGTCCGCCCCACATCGCGAATTCTTCGATGATTTTATGAGTCACGACACTAGCTGGTTTTTGCGGGTGGCGGAGCGCCGCCGATACTGGGCGCTTCCCGGCTGTCTTGAACTTGAACATGGGTGCCCGGCGTCAGCCGCAGCTGCCCTTCGGTGACTACCGTCTCGCCCGGCTCCAGGCCGCGATCAATCACCAGTTCCTGATCCACGCGCGTTCCGGCGACCACCGGGCGCATTTCCACGGTTTGATCCTGCTTGACGACATAGACGAACTGGCCGTCCTGACCGGTCTGCACAGCCTGATTGGGAACCACGGTGGCGTGCGGCCGAGTTGTAAGCCCCAGCGTGACGCGCACAAACTCACCGGGCCATAGCTTGTTGTCGGCATTTTGAAACGTGCCCTTCAGCTTGATGGTTCCAGTAGTGGCATCCACTGAATTGTCGATGAAGGTCAGCACGCCGGTCTCTTGAGTGCTGCTATCGGCCTGAGGCGCGGCGTGGACCGGCAGTTGCCGTTGTCCCATGTATTGCTTGATCTCTCCCAGCTGGGCTTCGGGAACCGAAAACGTCACGTAAATCGGCTGCACCTCGGTGATGGTCATCAGGTCCGTTGTATTGGCGGCCACCACGTTGCCTTGCTTCACCGCGATGTTGCCGGTCCGTCCGTTGATCGGCGACTGGATGGTGGTGTAGCTCAACTGGACCTGGACGTTCTCGACCGCGGCTTTGTCGGCCACGATCTGCGCGCGCGCGCTTTCGATGGCGGCTTTGTCGGCCAGCACGGTTTGCGATAAGGCGTCGGCGCTGGAACCCATCTGGTCGGCCTGCTCGCGAGAGACGACGCCCTGGTCGAACAATCCGTGATAGCGTTTGGCCTGATCCTGCGCGTACTTTTCGTTGGCGATATCGCGCGCCAAATTCGCTTGCGCCTGGCTGAGCGCCGCCGTATCGCGCGCCAAATTCGCTTGCGCCTGGCTGAGCTGCGCTTCATAGGGCCGGCCGTCGATGGTGAACAACAGGTCGCCCTTCTTCACGGAGTCGCCTTCATGGAACGAGACTTTGGTGAGTTCGCCGCCCACTTGGGCCTTCACGCTGATGGTGGAATAGGCTTCCACATTGCCGATGACATCGACGTTGATCGGCACATCCTTTTGAGAGACCCTGGCGACCACCACCGGCACCGGCCCGTCCGCCCCACGGCCTCGGCCTGCGGGACCGCCGGCCTTTACGCTGGAGTTGTTGCATCCGGCTAGAGTTAGACAAAGCATCGCCAGGCACGCTACGGCAAAACAGGCGGCAAGAGTCAGGTTCACGGCAGGAAGCTTCGTGGCTTTCTTGGTAAGGTTCATGGAGAATGTCGCGTTCGGCCGGTCCCCGGTATACAGGTTTGAAGATGAGGCGTTAGTTTAAGCCCCAAGGTTACCTGCCGAACAGAAATATCTATAAGTATACCTTCATCTTACGGGCTCGCGAGGAATGGCCCCGGCTCCCTTCCCGTGGCGCTAAATATCAAGCCGGCGTTGCCCGCGCTCCCGAACAGCTCTGGCTGCTGCCCGCGCTGCCAAACGCACAGGCCGGAGCGGGTAGTAGAGGAAAAACAGAGGCTTCGGGAGTGTGATCCAGGCGAGATCGTTTTCGTTCAATTGGGCCGCTTTGCGTACCAAGGTGTACAAGATCTTGGCGCGATGAGACACTCCTTCGCCAACCTTCAGCGCATCGTGATAAGGCGTCAGAGGCCCGGACACGGGATCTATTGGCGAGAGGAGCGTTCGCTCAGCCAGAAGAATGAGTTTGTCCAGAGCACGATCGGCGTGGATCTCCTTCGCCAGCAGCGGGGGAAGCGGTATACGCAACAGATGCTTCGCCAACCCGAACCCGAGCAAGACTCGTCGCTTGGAGGATGCGTCCTTTGCCCGGCGGAACAGCCGCGGCCAATCGATCTCCGTGCTGCGAATCAATCCAGCCAGGTCGGCGATCCAATTCAGCCGCGACCATTGGTGCTTCCAACCGTGCACACAGAGGAAGATAACCAGGTCCTCGGGATCGAGACTGTTCACAGTGGTATCAAGAAATGTCCGTTGAACACGGCGGTCCCATATCTGGTCCAAACCGGGTGCAAAGAAGTAGCATTCCTGCATCAGGTCCCAATGCATCTCAAGCAGCACGCGCCTATTTGCACCCAGCAGCTCCAGATGGTGGATGTGCTCGGATCTAAGTTCCCTTTCAAGCTGCTCGGAGGTGAAGGAGAATTTCAACTGGTATCGGCGAGTGGCCAGCACATTCGTAGCTCTCAAAATATCGCCCCGCCGAAGCAGTATGTCGAGATCTGCGAATGGCCGAAGTGCCAGGTCGCCGTACGCGAGTGCGGCTAGGGTAGGACCTTTGAGAGGAATTGCGGGAATGCCGTTCTCCTCCAATAGGTGGAGAATAGCCAGAAGCTCTGTGGCCAGGAAGAGACTCCGGCGCGCGTTGGATTGGAAGTAGGCTTCCATTCGACTGGCGATCTGGGTCGGGACCGCATCGTGGGGGAACTTGGTGCGGCACAAAATCGGTAATACACCCTGCGCTTCCGCATCGCGGATGAGGGAGTCCCAATCGATTTCGCCCCTCACCAGCTCTCGGATCGACTCTGTCTCGTCAGATCCCAACGCGGCGCTCGTACAGCGCAGGAGCAACTCGACTTCTGGCGGCCGAGCCGCCGCTGAACCGGGCGTGGTCGGGCTTCCGATCGATCGGGCGGCCGTAAGGGACTGACTCGTATAGTTCGGGTAACCTGCCATCAAAGCCCAATCTGCGCTCAGGCACACAGCAAATCGATGGGATAAGCCTCTAGATAATATCACGCGATCATTGAACTTAATGCTATAGAACCTCCAGTACGAACTCTGTAAAAGTTTAGTAGCTAGGGGCGTCTGTTTCCCCTATAATAGTGCGACTGGTCACTAAACTAGAAAAGGTGAGATTCTGAAATGCACGATACCAACAAAGCTCAGATGGAACCCAAGATGCCGTATACCGCTCCTGAATTGATCGAACACGGCACGGTCGAGGAGATTACGGGTTTCGACGACACATTCTCGCCGTCGGGTCCTCGTCCTACTTTTAACCTTGGGAAAGTTTTTTAGCTTCCGTTTGAGTTGACCCTAGGGCTGCCGAATCGACAGTCCCGAAGGGCGGGAGCCTGATCCGATGAGCGCGATAGCCGGTCTGAGACAGCCCCTGGGCACTCGGGTTGATCGCTCGGATGTCGGGAGGATGCTTGATCGGCTGACGCATTGCGGACGGGATGGGTTTGGGATTTGGTGTGACGAGCATGTGGGTCTAGGACACCGCATGCGGCACACCACGCCCGAATCGCTTCACGAAAGACTTCCCTTGTTCAAACCGGCAAGTGCGGTCGCCATCACATGCGATGCCCGCATCGACAATCGCCGCGAATTGATCCACGCTTGCGGACTCTCGGGCCCTGAAGAGGACATCGCGGACAGCGAGCTTATCCTCGCGGCGTACGAACGATGGGGTGAGTCCTGCGTAGATAGGCTGCTGGGCGATTTTTCGTTTGCGATCTGGGACGCCAAAAAACAACACATCTTTTGTGCTCGGGACCACCTCGGGATAAAGCCCTTCTTCTATTACCACTCGGGCGAGTACTTCGCTTTTGCGACTGAGATCAAGGCGTTGCTCGCGCTTCCACGACTTCCCAGGAACTTGAACGAATCCCGAGTAGGCCACCATCTTCTCGGTTTTTTCGAAGACAGAACAAGCACCTTCTTTGATGGCATTTCGAGGCTTCCGCCAGGCCACAGCCTTACCGCGCGGTCCCATAATCTGGAGGTGCGGGAATACTGGAAGGCCGGAGCTCCGGCGGAAATCCGCAGATCGTCCGATGCCCAATATGCGGAAGAATTCCTGGCCATCTTCTCCGAGGCAGTGCATTGCAGGCTGAGGAGCGTCCTACCCGTCGGCTCCCTACTGAGTGGCGGGCTGGATTCCTCCTCGATCGCGTGCCTGGCGCGCAATCAACTTCAGGCCGACGGACGAAAGGGATGTCTGCACACGTTCTCGGCTCTGTTCAGCAGCTTCCCCGAAAGCGACGAACGCCCGTATATCGATTCGGTTCTGCAAGGTGGCGGATTCATTCCGCATTTCTTCGCTGGCGAAACCGTCAATCCGCTTACGAACCTTGACACGGTGCTCGGTGATCTGGATGAAGCTTTCCACGGAGGAGATCTCACCCTGATGAGAATGTTCTTCGCCAGCGCCAAACAGGAAGGTGTGCGGGTGATGCTGGACGGGCTCGGCGGGGATGAAGTGATCTCACATGGCACGCGCTATCTCGGAGAACTCTTAAGGACCGGAAATTGGCCTGGATTCGGCCGCCAGGCATCCAGCCTCGCCGAGACTCAGAAGGCCGATCGCAGGTCGTTATTCAGAGAGCACCTCCAACCTTATTTCCTGCAATTGAAGCAGCAACGAAAATTTTGGACACTCGGTAAGGCGCTGCTGCAGATACCGAAGGAGCTGAACGAGCCGGTTCCGCGCTTCGTCGGCGATTACGCGCTTCGACCGCTGGCCGACAAGTGGAAGCGTCGTTTTGGACTCGGCGCGCAAGGAGACCAAGCATCTGCGCCCGCCCAGGAATCGCTTTTGGATGAAGACTTCGCTCGGTCTATCGGGCTTCAGGAAAGGCGCCTTCGGGCGCAAATTTCCGATGCTGCGCTTGGACGGACAGCGCGGGAAGAGCACTGCCATCGAATTAACTCCGGACGCTTGTGGCTGACAATCGAGGAGCTGGGCCGCGCCGCCGCGCCCTATGGCGTGGAGCCACGCTATCCGCTACTGGACAAGCGTCTGGTCGAGTTCTCCCTGGCGCTGCCGCTCAGCCAAAAGCTGTCAGAAGGATGGAGCCGCGCGATTCTTCGGCGTGCGATGAACCAGGTGCTTCCCGAAAAAGTCCGCTGGCGCGCTGGAAAGGCCGTTTTTCTTTCGCCGTTCGCGGATGCTCTGCGAACATACGGACGCGACTTTCTGGATGAGGCGATCCTGAATACACCCTCGTCCTTGACGCACTACTTGAATATGCCAGTCTTGAGAGCGAGCTACCAGCGCTTCCTGGCTGGCGACGCCCCCGCCGCCATTGATCTCTGGCGAGCCTCGAATTTGATCTGGTGGCTCGAAAGTTCCAAGCTCTCGCGTCCGGCAGGGAAGGAGCCGTCACACGTTTACGAAGCGCAAGCGACTGCCGGATGATTTTCAATCATGTACACTTACGCCGCCTACGGACTTAAGATTCACTCGGAGATCCAGCTGGAGACCCTAGCCACCGGTTCGTCATCCGCGGACATTCGAGTTCGGCGTGCCCATGTAACCCGGCCTGCGGAATTAAGTGCGCGTGTCACCTGGACCACCCCAAACGACATTTATTTTCGATTCGACAATATCGGTGTGATTCAGGTTTCTGACGGGTCTGAAATCGTCGTCGATGCAGATGGCGTCGACGATCGGACTGCCGGATTGTTCGTCGTGGGTCCCGCGCTGGGCGCTCTCCTGCACCAGCGAGGTCTGCTCGTCCTGCACGCCAGCACCGTCGCCGCAGATGGTGGCGTGGTAGCTTTTCTGGGCCATTCCGGATGGGGGAAATCCACCATGGCGGGGGCTATGGTCAAACTTGGATACTCCGCCTTCTCTGACGATCTGCTCCCGGTTTCATACAGTGGCAGTGTGCCATTCGCGCTTCCGGGTTATCCATTCTTGAAACTCGGGCAGGACTCGGGAACAATGTTGGGATATGAGATTGCCGAGTCGGCTATTGCAATACCGGATGACAACCGCTGGCATGTTGCCGTCGAAGGCGTGGATCCCCATGTTCCTCTGCCCTTGGCGCGTCTCTACGTGCTAGCGGAAGGCGATCGCCCTGAGATAGAGCCTTTGAAGCCGCATGCTGCGGCGGTGGAGTTGATTCGGCACTCCTACGCGTCTCCTTGCCTGGAGGCTTCCGGAATGTCCGCGTTCCATTTGCGGTCCTGCGCCAGGCTGGTCGATCGGCTGCCCATCAGCCGGTTACGTCGTCCGCGCCGTTTGACCCTCCTACAGGATGTAGCAGAGCTGGTCCAGCGGGACTTCGAGAGCGGAGGGAGGTCATAATGATCGACGAAGACTCAATTATTACGTTGACATCCGAGCAAGTCGCTTGCGATATGAAAGGGGAACTGCTGATCCTACACACCGGCTCTGGCATCTACTTTGGTCTTGATCCGGTAGGCAAGCGGGTGTGGAGCCTGATACAGGAGCCCAAACGCGCGGGCGATATTCGCGACGTGCTTCTGGATGAATATCAAGTTGATCGCGAAACGTGTACGCGCCATTTGCTGGCCCTTCTCGAAAAACTGGCCAACAAACGTCTTATCGAGGTGAATTCTGCGCCGGTGGCATAAGTTCTTTGGCTTGACAGGCGCCGATCGTGCCTTGCTGATGGGTGCGGTCCTGCTGGTCTTTTTGATGCGGTGCGGCCTCGCCTCACTCGGTTTCGCGAAGCTCGGACGATTGTTGTCTCGTTTCGAGCGTACGCATCCCAAGGCGGCGAACGGATCAGCGGACGTTGATCGGATCGTCTGGGCGGTGAGCGCGGCCGGCCGCGTGGTTCCTGGCGGCAAACCCTGCCTTCCGCTGGCGATGGCCTCTCAATGGTTACTCAGGCGACGTGGCTTTGTGACTGACCTGCGGATTGGCGTGATGCGCGGCGACTCGGGTCGCCTCGAGGCTCACGCGTGGGTGGAGCTCAATGGCCGCATTCTAATTGGTCAGACACCATCTCTGGAACGCTTCGAACGGCTTCCGGCGCTGGGCCTGTAGACCCACAGGAACACCTACTCCTCCCGCGCTTTGGTGTCGATGAGCCTCTGGATGTTCGTCAGGAACTCCTCCACCTTCTGCGCTCCCTGATCGGCGTGCCTGCGATTGCGCACCGAAACGCTGCCCTCCTGCGCCTCGCGATCGCCCACCACCAGCATGTAGGGGATCTTGTGCAACTGCGCCTCGCGGATTTTGAGGTTCACTTTTTCCTTGCGATCGTCCAACTCCACGCGCAAACCGGCGGCCTTTAGCTGATCGACCACCTTTTGCGCGTACTCGGTGTGACGGTCCGTGATCGGCAGCACCACGGCTTGCACCGGCGCCAGCCATACCGGAAATGCGCCCGCGTAGTGCTCGATCAAAATGCCGAAAAACCGCTCGATGGATCCGTATAGCGCGCGATGCACCATGAGCGGCTGATGCCTCTTGCCGTCTTCGGCCACGTATTCGAGATCGAAGCGCCGAGGCAGCGTGAAGTCGAATTGCACGGTCGAAAGCTGCCACAGCCGCCCGATGGCGTCCACCAGTTTCACGTCGATCTTCGGCCCATAGAATGCCGCTTCGTCCGGCATCACCTTCACCTTCATGTTCAGGCGTTCGGTGGCGCGCTTCAGCGCATTTTCAGCCAGCGCCCACTGGTCGGGCGAGCCGTCGTACTTGCCGCTTGCACCGCCATCCCAGGTGGAAAGCTCGGCTTCGTAAGCATCGAAACCGAAGGTGTTCAGAGTATCGATCGCGAATTGCAGACAGCTGACCACTTCGTCTTCGATCTGCTCCGGCGTGCAGAAAATGTGCGCGTCATCCTGCGTGAATCCGCGCACGCGCATCAAGCCGTGCATCACGCCCGAGCGCTCGTAGCGGTACACCGTGCCTAGTTCGCCCAGCCTCACCGGAAGATCGCGATAGCTGTGCAGCTTGTCCTTGTAAATCAGAATATGGCCCGGGCAGTTCATCGGCTTGAGCTGATACTCGGCGTCGTCCAGCTCCATAGGCTTGAACATGTTGTCGCTATAGAAATTGGCGTGCCCGGAAATCTTCCACAAGTCGCGGCGCATGACGTGCGGCGTGTAGACCAGCGAGTAGCCGCGCGCCAGGTATTGATCGCGCATCCAGTCCTCGATGATCTTGCGGATGCGTCCCCCTTTGGGATGCCAGAAGATTAAGCCAGGGCCGGCGAGCTCTTGAATGCTGAACAGATCCAGCTCCTGGCCGAGCTTGCGATGATCGCGCTTCTTGGCTTCTTCCAGGCGTTGCAGGTACGCGTCCTGATCTTTTTTGTTGAAGAATGCCGTGCCGTAGATGCGCTGCAGGCGCGGGTTGTGCTCGTCGCCCTTCCAATAGGCGCCGGCGACCGATAGCAGCTTGAAGGCTTTGAGACGTGGACGTGGAAGGCACGTGCGGTCCACGGCAAAAGTCGATGAAATGCGGCCCCAGCGTGTATTCGGAGAAGATCTCGCCCGCGCGCTCTTCGATCAGCTCGCGCTTCATCCAATCGTCCGTGTACTTCGCCAGGCCGACCTCTTTGGGCGTCATGACGCGATCGAAGGTCAGGCCCTTCGCCTGCAGTTCCTGCATGCGCGCTTCGATCTTTTCGAGATCCTCGGGAGTGAACGGCGTCTCGCGCTGAAAGTCATAGTAGAAGCCGGTGTCGGTCGGCGGTCCGATGCCTAGCTTGGTTTCGGGAAACAATTCAAGTACCGCGGCCGCAAGCAGATGCGCGGTCGAGTGGCGATACACTTGGAGAGCTTCGGGGTTTTTGGATGTCAGGATTTCGAGCTTCGAGTCTTTCTCGAATGGACGCGTCAGATCCCACAGGTCTCCATCCACGCGCGCGACCACTGCGTCATCGGCCAATCGCGGTCCGATGGATTTTGCGATATCCAAAGGGCTGCTCCCTTCGGGGACGCTCTTCTGGCTGCCATCGGGCAGAGTAATGGTGAGGCTTTCGCTCATGTAACTTTCAGGTTATCAGGCTACTTTAGCTCTGCGTACTCGGCTTTGGCCTGCTGCAGGATCGGAACGTCCGGGTCGGCGTTTTTCCAGAGCGCGAAGAAATCCTGGTAAGCCGTTTTCGCTTTCGCGTTATCGCCGGCCAGGGCGTATGCCCGCCCCAGGCCCAGGTGCGCGAGCGCGCCAATGGGCTCGTTCACGACCACGCCGGGATGGTCGAGAAGCTTTTGAAACTCGACCTCCGCAGCAGGACCCTGCCTGGCGGCCAAATACGCCTCGCCCCGCAGATATGCCGGGTACAGGCCGAAGCTCATGGACAAATTGATTGCCCTAATTCGTAAGGCGTAGCCCGCTCGAGTACGGCAACAGCGTGGCCCGCTCGCCGCTCCGGAGTTCGACGGTGGCGCGAATCATCGGCAAGTATTGGAACTGCACAATTGTGTCCTCCGCGAAGCGTTTCGCAAGATCGCCAGCCAGCCGCCCGGCCTGCGCGGAATCGCCTGCCAGTCCGACGGCAATGGCCGAGATAGCCTCAACGTCTTTGCTGTTTGCCAGCGCAAGTGCTGCGTGCGCCTCCTGTTTGGCCAAAATTGTGTTGCCCGCCAGCGCCTCCCGCATGCAGGAATACGCCAGATATCCTGCCGCCGTTTCTTTTTGATCGGCTCTTTGCGCGGAATCTGCGGCCGAGCGCGTCAGTTTCCGCGCCTTGGCAAATTGCCCGCAATACGCCGAAGTTTCGGACTCAGAAGTGCAGCATGAGATCCTCGTAACCAGGCTTCCCCATCAGTCGCAGCGGCTTCACGCTCCATGCGCGTCATCGTGCTGAAGGAAATCAACCAGGTAAAGCGTGAGATGCAGTGAAGGCCCGTCGACATTGTGGGCTCGAGCTTGCTCGCGCGGTGGCTTCGCCTCATCCAGGCGATTGAGCAGCAAGTACGCATAACCCAGATCCCCGTACGTGATTCGCACTTCCGGGGTTGAGTTTCAGCGACTCCTGTGCCGCTGTCAGCGCTTTCTCGTGTTCTCCCAAGAAGCCGTAAATAACGGTCAGGCTGACCCGTGGATGTCGTCGCGCGGGTAGGTCTGCGCCCACAACTCGTACACCGTGCGTGCGGCCAGGAGGTCACCGGTAACGAGCATGCGCGTAATAGGACGAAATATCGAGTTTTTCCTGCTCGCTTGTCCGCTCCGCGCAGCTCGTAGGCCCGGCGCACACTTTCGGCGGCCCGCGTGGGCTCACTAAGGTTGATGTAACTTACGCCCAGCAGCAGATAGGCCATGGCGAAATTCGGATCACGGCCGATGGCCTGCTGCAAGAACGGAATCGCGGCGTGTTTTCGCCCTTACGCCCAGTGCTTGAGTGCCGAGACTATACGCTTGGAGCGCCTCCAGCGACGGCGTGGTCACGTTCTCCAGTGGCGCATCGTACTTCTGCACCGAGGCCAGCGATTCTCCCAGCTTCGAGCGCAGCTTTGTGGTAGCGTCCCCGAGAGCCTTGAGCACGTGTTCTTTTCCGTTCGCCGTCACCTGTTCCTGCGCCAGCACGTCGCCGGTGCGGCAATTCACGGCGTTCAACCCCAGTACATATTGGTTGCCCAAACTCGAGATGGACCCTTCGATGGTGGCCGCGCTGGCCGTGCGCTGGCAAACGTCGCGCGCCAGTTCCTGCGTCACCCGTGCATCTTTTGTTGGCCCATCAGCGCAAGCGTCTGCGCAATGCGTTCATCCGAAATCAGGCTTAGAAATGGCGACTGCTCCAGTTGCGCCGAAAGTCCCTGGCGCAGTGTGCCGTCGAAAACAGGATCGCCGGTGGTGTTGGTGAAATCGGCCAGAACGATGGTGTCTTTTTCTGTGAGCTTGGGCGCGCGCCGGTGCGCGTGAAAAAATACGCCGTGCTCTGCCGCCGCGATCAGGATAAGGGCGACCGTCAGCCAAGGCAGTCGTTTGGCTGAAGCTTCACCGCCGGTAACCTCATCGACTCGCTGTCGCGCTTCAGCCGTTGCAGGTCGGACCGCATCTCCGCCGCACTCTGGTAACGCAGATCGCGATCCTTCTCCAGAGCCTTGTTGATGATGCGTTCCAACTCGGCCGGCACGTCCGGATTCAGCCGCACTGCCGGCGTCGGCTTCCCATCCAGAATCGCCTTGAAGATCACCGCCGAGCTTTCGCCGCGAAAAGGCATGACACCGGTCGCCATCTGGTACAGCACGGCGCCGAAGGAGAACAGATCGCTGCGGGCGTCGAGCTCGTTGCCGCGCGCCTGCTCGGGCGACATGTAGGCGACCGTGCCCATGGTTGATCCAGCCCTAGTCAAGATGGGTCTCGGTGCTGTCCTTGCTCGCGACGTCGCTCCTTGCGCCTTGGCCAAGCCGAAGTCGAGAATCTTGGCGTGCCCACGCTCGGTGATAAAGATGTTTGCAGGCTTGATATCGCGATGAACGATGCCTTTCGAATGCGCCGCATCCAGCGCATCGGCAATCTCAATCGCGATCCCCAGCAGCTTCTCCGTTTCGAGTGGCGTGCCACCGATGCGATCCTTCAGCGTCATGCCCTCCAGGCACTCCATGACGATGTAGGACTGCTCGCCCGTTTTTCCGATTTCGTAGATGGTGCAAATGTTTGGATGATTCAGCGCGGACGCGGCTCGCGCCTCGCGGCGGAAGCGTTCCAGCGACTGCGGGTCCCGCGCCAGCTCGTCGGGCAGAAACTTCAGCGCGACAAAGCGGCCCAGCTCGGAGTCCTCAGCCTTATAAACGACGCCCATGCCCCCGCCACCCAGCTTCTCGACGATGCGGTAGCGCGAGACGGTTTGACCGATCATGAGCGTAGGAGGCTTGGTTTGCCCTCGATGCTACCATGAAAAAGAATGGCTGCCACCACCGACGCAGGGGTGTTTGACGAGTCAGGGTTGCTGGCCAAGGCGCGCGAGGGCGACTCCGCAGCCTTCAGCGCGCTGGTGAACCAGTACTCCCGCAAGATCTATCGTCTCGCCAAGCACATTACCCAGAACGATTCCGAAGCCGAAGACGTGCTTCAGGAGACTTTCCTGAAAGCCTTCGAGCACTTAGGGGATTTCCAGGGGCAATCTAAGTTTTACACCTGGATTGTCCGCATTGCAGTTAACGAATCCCTCATGAAGCTTCGCAAGCGGAAGTCCGACCGGACGGTTCCGCTGGACGAGCCCCTGGACACAGGCGAAGACACCGTAGTCCGGGAAATCGCCGTTTGGGACGAAAATCCGGAGCAACAGTACTCCCGGGAGGAGATCGGCGGGATCCTGGATGAAGCCATCCAGAGCCTGAAACCGACTTTTCGCACCGTTTTTGTGCTCCGCGACATCGAAGAACTGAGTACGGAAGACACCGCTCAGGCGCTGGGGATCTCAGTTCCTGCGGTGAAGAGCCGCCTGCTGCGCGCGCGCCTGCAACTGCGCGAGAAGTTGACGCGATTCTTCAAACGGAAAGGGGATGACGTCTTTGCTTACCTGTAAAGAGTTCTTGCAGGAGCTCAGCGATTACCTGGACGCCACGGTGGATGCCGAACTCCGCCGCAAGCTGGAGGTCCACATCAGCGAGTGTCCGAACTGCTTCGTGATCCTCGACACCACCAAGAAAACCATTGAGGTTTACAAAGGCGTCGAGGCGCAGCCAATTCCGCCGGAAGTGCATATACGGTTGATGAAGGCGGTGGAGAAGAAGCTGGCCGCGGGCCGGAAACCGGGTTAATCCTTTCGGGCGAACGCCCGGGATATGGCCAGATTTTCCGAATCGAAACCCTCCCGCCGCAGTGCATCGCGAACCTGTTCGATCTGTAGTGAATAAGCCGGAAACTCAACCCGCACTTCTGCCGCGCGGTGATAGAGTTGGGGATTTACGGGGAAATCGAGTGAGGCTAACGCCTCCAAAAGCTCCTCGAGCAACTTCGGCTCGGTAGCGATACTCAAAGAAATCAGTTCACCCTCGCGCCCAAATAGGGCGGGTTCGGATGGAAGAGACGCCGTCATGCGAAGTATTCCTCTCCGGCGACTCGGTCTCCAAATAAAAATCCCCTGGGCGGTGCCACAGGGGGTTTAGGTTTCGTGAAGACCGACTCACCTTTAGCACTTTTTAACGTGGCTGCAATTAGCAAGCCCTACCTTGCGGTAGAACCTAAATCAATCCACGGTTCAATTACAGCTTACCACCACAGAACGTGATATGCAATAGGCAGCTAAACTGGAACAATTATGACCAGTCTGTCCCGCCGGAACTTCCTAGCGGTTGGAGTCGCCCTCACTGCTGCGCCCACCTTCGCGCAGTCCCGGAACGCGCCGTCCAGCATCGACGATTTCTTGCGCGACTTCACGGCCGACTGGATTCGCCACGATCCCAACCAGGCCACCAGCGCCCGCTATTTTTCGGGCGATGAGCAGGACCGCCTGGAGCGCCAGTTGACGCCCCAAACCCTGGCATGGAAGCGCGACCGCATTCAGCGCGCGCGCCAGGGACTCGCCGAGCTCCGCAAATTCAACCGCGCATCGCTCACCGAAACCCAGCGAATCTCGGCGGACCTCATGGAGTGGCAGCTTAACGAATTGATTCGCGAGGAACCCTTCTTCGATTACGCATTTCCGCTGGAACAGATGAATGGCGTCAATGTCCGGCTGGTTGAGACCCTGACAGTAAGGCATCCTCTGCTCACCGAACGCGATGCCGAAAACTATGTGGCCGCTCTGGGCGAGGTCCGCGCGCAAATGGAAGACGCGATCGCCGAAGCGCACCGTCTCGAAACCAAGAACGTTATTCCTCCGAAATTTATCCTGCAAGCGACCGTGAAGCAAATGCAGGGATTCGCCGATCCTGCACCGAGCCAGAATCCATTCGTCACGGTATTCGATGGAAAGATGGCTGCCATCCAGTCGCTCCCGGAAGCCAAGCGTGGCGAGCTCCGTGCCGCTGCGGAGAAAGTGGTGGGAGACGACATCTATCCTGCCTGGAAGAAGGCCATCGCGCTGCTCGAGGCGCAGAGCGCGAAGGCGACTGACGACGCCGGTCTATGGCGGTTGAAGGGCGGAGCGGATGCTTACGCATACTTCCTGCACCGTTACACCACCACGAGTCTCACTGCGGCTGAGATTCATGAAGTCGGGCTCAAGCACGTCGAGCAGATCGAGAGCCGGATGGATGTTCTGCTGCGCCGTCTGGGCCGGACCGCAGGCTCGGTGAAAGACCGCGTCGAGAAACTCAAGTTGGACTTGCAGTACCCCAATCCCACTTCGGAAGAAAGCCGCGCGCAAATCATGCGCGATATCGATGGAATTCTCGCCGACGCGCAGAAGCGCGCCGCGCTGCTATTCGATGTGCGGCCCAAATCGCCCATCGTTGCTCAGGCCTTCCCCCGCTTTCGCGAAGCCAATGCGGCGGCCAATTACAATTCGCCTGCGGCGGATGGATCGCGCCCCGGCACATTCCAATACCCGCGCCGCATCGATAAAATGACGAAGTTTGGACTGCGCAGTACGGTGTATCACGAGACCGTGCCTGGGCACCATTTCCAGATCGCGCTGCAGGTGGAGAACAAGGACCTTCCGCGCTTTCGTCAGATCAGCGCCTTTGGTGGGATTTCCGCGTTGTCGGAAGGATGGGGACTCTATGCGGAGCGGCTGGCGGCTGAATCGGGCTGGTATGGCGACGATGTGGAAGGACTGCTGGGACAGCTGGATTCTGAACTCTTCCGCGCGCGGCGCCTGGTGGTGGATACCGGCCTCCACGCCATGAAATGGACGCGCCAGCAGGGGATCGATTATGGAATCGAAGCCAGCGAGGTGGAGCGATATACGGTCAATCCCGGCCAGGCGTGCTCTTACATGATCGGAGAGTTGAAGATCATCGAGCTGCGCGAAAAGGCGAAGAAGGCGCTGGGCGACAAGTTTTCGCTGCGCGAATATCACAACACCGTGCTGCGAACGGGAACAGTGCCGCTGGATTTATTGGAACGCCAGGTGGACGCTTACATCAGCGCTGCGGGCGCGAAGGCGTAGCTTCAGTTGACCCTGCCCAGATACTTGTCCAGCCAGGCGAGCACTTCCCTCGAAAGTTCCGGCCCCGCTTGGCTGATGTCATGAGGAGTGTCGAACAACACGTGGCGTTTGTCCGCTTCTGGCGTTCCGAGCATCTGGAACAACGGATTCTGAGACCGTTCGACAGAGAACGTGAAATCGTAGCGGCCGTTCACCATCAACACCGGCTGCTTGATTCGCGGCGCGAAGTTGACTTGGTCTCGAGGCGGCAAAGTATCGTTCAGAAAGAAGCCTCCGTCCAAGAAGACAACCGTCTTAAATCGCGGTTCCAGAGCCGCGAAAATGACGCCGTACGCCGTCCCTTGGCTGACCCCCAGGTAAGCGATCTTGGCCTTGTCGATGTCAGCCCGGCTCTCAAGGTAATCGACCGAGCGTCTCACCTCTTTGGATTCCTGGATCGTCACATCCAGGTCCCCGTGGGCGCCTGGCGGTACGCGTTGCCCCACGCGCTCGTAAGTGCCCTGGTAAATGGGGTAAAGTAGCGCCCGGCCGCTCTTGATTATATAGTCGACAAATTGTAAATCGCCGAGGTTCTGGCTGGAAGGCATCAGGTCCACCCGCGCGCTCGGGAAGAACAATACAGTCTGGAACGGCGGGTGAACGTTCTTCGGCAGGAACAGAAATAGCGGGAGGCGTTCGTTTCCGTAACCCGCGTCGATCGTGATCTTTTCCTTGGTCCAATCCGCGGTGTTCTCAACCACCCCTTCGCTTTTGGGGTTCAGCGGATTCTGATCGTAGGCGTACATGGTCTGGTAAGCCTTGAAAAGCTCGTCAGGCACCGGCTTGGCCTTGGCAAAGTCCCTCGCGTACCCTACCAATGGCGCCAGCGCGCTTGCCGGGAGCGGCTCGCTGTTCCGCACGCAGCGAAAGCCATTCAGCTCGGAACGGTCAAACGGCGGAAGAGCCTCAGGATCCATGGCCTGATAGGTCTGAGTCCGCCAGGCGCCCCCCAGAATAAAGCGCCTGTCGTTCTCGACCGTGTTGAAACTCCATTCCCTCACGTTGCCGCTCATGTCGTACGTCCCGAATGGGCCGATGTCCGGCGAACTTCCGACGCGCCAGGGGCCGCGGCCGGAAAAATTACTCTGACTGATGCTGCCAACTGCAGCGTCGGTTGGAGAGGCCTGATACCACTGTGTCACGGTGGGCAAGCTCTTTCCTGCGAATTCGGCGTAGGCGGCCGCCTCATACCAGCTCACGCCGGAAACCGGATAATCGGCCTGCCCTTGCGGAAAGTGCCCGCCTTCCCAGGTGGAGGGTCCTGGCCGGCCGGTGGGATCGCGAAACAGGTCCATGGCCTGATCCCACGCGATCTCCTGGCCGTCTTTGATGAACTTCTGTTTCCAATACTGGCGCTTCTGGTAGCCGCGTTGGTCCACAAATTCCTGGTATTGACGGTTGGTCACTTCGAACTGGTCGATATCGTGGGCAGGCAGATCATAGAATACAATTCCGACAAAATCGATAAACTCGCTCCCTCTGCCTTTCGGTACATGCACCATCCCCGCCGGAGTTCCACCAGGCGCTAAATCGAAACGCATTTTGTCGTCGGGGAGCGGCGCGACCAGAAGTTGCCCTGCTCCGGGCTTCGAAACTCTCCAACGAAAATATCCGGCAGGAATTTCAGCGCCCGAGAGCGGAGTAGCGCCCAAGGAAAACCACGGGCCGTTGGGCGAAATGTAATCCTGGATCTCCACGGTGGCCCCGGGCGGCGACGACTGAATGGAGGCTCGGTATGTCAGCGCCTTCGCCATGGATGCGAGTTGTGGATCGCCCGGCAGAATCTTCTCGGCCCTCTGCAACACCAGAAACGCTGCCAAGGGTGTCTGCGCTGCCAGCCGATTGATTTCCGGGATCGCTTGGTCGCGCGCCCAATGCCGCTGTTCCGACCGCCGATAAAGCCAAGCGCCCCCGGCCACCAGCAGGACGAGCAAAACGGTCGCGGGAATCAGAAACACCGGGCGCAATCGCAATCGCGGCGGTGCAGTGATCCGGTCCGCAATCGCTTCGAGCTCGCGCGCTACTTCCGCCGCCGACTGCGGGCGCTTAGCTGGATCTTTCTCCAAAAGCTTCGCGACCAACCCATCCAGGCTGGCGGGCACTCCCACGCGCTCGCGCGATGGTGCCGGCATCGCGGGGTGGACTCCGCTTGAAAGCATTTGCCCCAACGACGCGCCGGGAAACGGCAGCTTCCCGACGGCCATTTCATACAGCACCAGGCCGAGCGCGAAAAGATCAGTGGCGCTCGTCGGCTCCCGGCCTTCCACCTGCTCGGGCGCCATGTAGGCGGGGGTGCCCATGATGGCATTGGTTTCGGTGATGCCGGTGCGGGAGAGCATCTTTGCCAGCCCGAAATCCAACACCTTCACGCCATGTCGAGTGACCATGACGTTGGCCGGCTTCAAATCACGATGCACGATTCCGAGCGAGTGCGCCTCAGCCAGCGCGCTGGCAATTTGCGCCGCGTAACGCGCCGCGATTTCAGGAGCCAGCGGACCTTTCTTGATCTCCGCCGCCAAAGTGGAGCCCTCAATAAACTCCATCACCAGGTAATTCGGGCCGACGTCGTGGAGCGTGCAAACGTGTGGATGGTTAAACGTGGAAATCGCCCGTGCTTCGTTTTGAAAACGTTCGCTGTAGCGTTCGGCCGCGATCTTGATGGCAACCACGCGCCCCAATCGCGTATCGATGGCGCGATAGACCGTGCCCATGCCGCCCGCGCCAATTTGGGCTTCGATCTCGTAGGGACCGAGTTGGGTCCCGGTGACAATCACGGTTTTTGTCGGATCGGCCAGCATGTCGCCAGCCGATTGGTCCAAGATCTGGCCCGCGGAATCCAGCGCGAGCATGCGCTCTACACGCGCGCGGATATCCGGATCCGTCAGTTCGAGCAGTGCCACACGCTCGGCCGGACCACGCTCCCGAGCCGCGTGATAGAGATCTTCGATCTGTCGCCATCGGTCAGGTGTCATGCTCATCACCTCAACGGTATCCGAAACAGATTGGCGTGCACTGACGGCTTGATGTACGCGTATGTGGACGGATCCGGCCCTGGCGAGATGTACGTATCGGCGATGATCTTGGCTCCGGGAACGTTCGCCCATTGGGTGGGGTCATCAACCGCTGCCGGAGGAATCGGCGGCAGGCTCTGGCCGGGCGGGATCGGAACAGCCGCCGTTCTCGCATTTGAATTTTGGGCGGACTTGTCGGGGATTTGCAGATACAAGTAGCGCCCGTCTGGCGACCAGGCAGGCAAACATAGAGTGTTACAGATCGGCATCGCGGGGCTGCCATCGAGTGGAAGAACGTAAGTTAAGGGCAGGGTCGCGTTGGAAAGCGCCGCGCCGACAGCAACAAAACGCCGGTCGGGCGAGAAATTATCAAAATCGATTATGCGGCTGGGAAGCGCTTTGCGCCGGCCCGTTCCGTCGCGCGCCATCGCGCCGACATAGTTCGCCTGGCCGTCAGTCAAACGGAAGACAATCTCATTATGAGGGCCGAAATGCGGAAGACTTTCGCCGTTCGCCGCGATCCTGCGCGGCGGAGCGCTGCGGTCCAAAGTCGCGATCCAGACCTGGGAGGGCTGTCCGGGCGGCTCGGTCGAAAACACGACTTCTTTTTCATCGATCGAGAGGTCGTAGGAACTGATCGAAACTCCCGGCAGGACGACTTCACTTTTGCCGGAAGCGAGATCGGCGCGTACAGTTCGGCCGGCGACTCGATCGAGTCGCGACGCAACAAATAATAGAGCCACTCTCCGCTCCCTGTGAAGGCGGGCGATATTCCTTCCGCGTACCCTTCGGTGGAAAGTGCGCGGTCGCCTGCGGAATCGTGAATCCAGACCGCATTCTGCCGCGTGAATATCGAAGTGATCAGAGAACGGCCGTCGGGAGCCATGGCGATGCCGCTCTCTTCCGTGGAACCGGACGTGATTTGCTCCGGTTGTCCATCGGGAAAACGCTGGCGCCACAAATGCCAGTGATCCGGCTACCTGGACTGCCGAAGTACATCCACTTTCCGTCCGGCGACCACGCCGCGGAGGTGCAAGCGCCGTCGGGCCCCACCTGCCTGTCCGGGCGATCCGCCGGAAAAAGGCACCACGCGGCAGGGATGGAAGTCGTCAACCATCTCCACTAACAAGACCCATTTCTTGTCGGGCGAAAGATAAGAATAATGCGCCATGCCGCGTTCGTGCGCCGGGAAATAGATCTCGCGAAGATCGGAGCGGTCGGGTTTCGAGGTCACGATTCCCATGTGGATGCCGCGTCTTGATTTGGGAGAACAGCAAATGTCCGTCGTCCAGCCAGCTCAGTCCCGCCGAATTCGGGAGGAACAGTTCGGAATCGCCGCCGAGCGAGGAGACGGTATAGGTCTCAAAAAGACGGGGAGACTTCGGGAAGACGGTGTAAGCGATGCGAGCGCCGTCCGGAGAAAATGCAATGTTGTATTTCAGCCGCGGATCGTGAGTCACTTGAACCGGCTCGCCGTTGGGAAGCAGCTTGACCCAGATTTCGACTCGGGGTGACGAACGGATTGCTGCTTCGATAAAACGCCAGCATGCGGCCGTCGGGGGAAAGCACAGGCGCTACGGCGGAGTCGGTGAAGCTGGTGAGTTGCGTGTAGGAGGCTGGGTTGTTGGGGATTGGGGATTGGCTGCTCAGGCCGCCTTGGAGCGGCAGGTAGAGCGCTACGGCGATCCCGAGGAGCAAGCAACGACCGCGGGGATGGCATAGACGGGACGCAACCGGGAGCGCGGGCGGCGGAGCCGCCAGGCGATCGGCGAGCGCGGACAACTCGCGAGCCACTTCGGAGGCCGATTGCGGGCGCTTGGCCGGATCTTTTTCGAGAAGCTTTGCGACCAGCCATCCAGAGCTGGCCGGCACTCCCACGCGCTCGCGCGACGGCGGGGCACGGCCGGTATGCGAGCCGCTCGAAAGCATCTGTCCCAACGATGCGCCCGGGAAACGGCAGCCTCCCGACCGCCATTTCATACAGCACCAGGCCGAGCGAGAACAGGTCCGCGGCGCTGCCCGGCTCCCGGCCCTCCACCTGTTCCGGCGCCATGTAGGCGGGCGTGCCCATGATGGCGTCGGTTTCGGTGATGCTGGTTTCGGAGCAGCACTCTTCGCCAGTCCGAAATCCAGCACCTTCACGCCATGGCGCGTCAGCATGATGTTGGATGGCTTCAAGTCGCGATGCACGATTCCGAGCGCGTGCGCCTCGGCCAGCGCGCCGGCGATCTGCGCGCCGTAGCGCGCCGCGATTTCGGGAGCCAGCGGACCTTTCTTGATCTCGGCCGCCAGCGTGGAGCCTTCAATAAACTCCATCACCAGGTAATTCGGGCCGACGTCGTAGAGCGTGCAAATGTGCGGATGGTTCAGCGTGGAAATCGCCCGAGCTTCGCGCTGAAATCGCTCGCTATAGCGCTCGGCCGCGATCTTGATGGCCACCACGCGTCCCAGCCGCGTGTCGACGGCGCGATACACGGTTCCCATGCCGCCGGCGCCGATCTGGGCTTCGATTTTGTAGGGACCGAGTTGCGCTCCCGGCGCGATGACGGTTCTGGGTGGGGTCGGCCAGCAAGCCGGCGGCAGGCTGGTCGAGAATCTGGCTGCCGGATTCGACCTCGAGCATGCGCTCGACGCGCGAGCGGATTTCCGGATCCGTGCGCTTCCAGCAGAGCCGCGCGCTCGGTCGGACGCACACTTCCGGGCCGCGTGGTAGAGATCTTCGATCTGGCGCCATCGCTCCGGTGTCATCATCTCCAAATCCCTAATTGTTTCTACATATTCTATACTTTCCAAGACGCGACGCAGTCATGGCGGACTCATCCAGCGCCGACACCACGCAGCTTCTGCGCGCGTGGGCCGACGGCGATTCCCAAGCGCTCGCAGCAACTGACTCCGCGCGTCTACCGCGAGCTGCGCCGCGTGGCCGCTCACCTGCTGCAAAACGAGCGCCCCGGGTACAGCCTGCAAAGCTCGGACCTGGTTCACGAGGTGTACCTGCGGCTGGTGAACGCCCGCGAGCTGGACTGGCAGCATCGCGCGCACTTCTTCGCCGTAGCGGCCACCCTGATGCGCCGGATTCTGCTGGACCGGGCGCGCCGGAGGGCGGCGGCCAAGCGCGGCGGGCAAAGCGCAGCCTCTGGATCTGACCAAGACGCTGGATGTGGCGCAGGCCAAAGCGCGCGAACTGGTGGCCCTGGATGACGCCCTGAACGCGTTGGCCGAAGTGGACCCGCGCAAATCCCGGATCGTGGAGCTGCGATTTTTCGGCGGCCTGAGCGTGAAAGAGACCGCCGAGGTGGTGAAAGTTTCTTCCGACACCGTGATGCGCGACTGGAAGATGGCCCGCGCGTGGCTTTTAACCGAGCTGAGCAGCCGCGCCTAGTACCCAGCGCCTGGGTTCGCAATAAATTTTCTTTTCGAGCGTTGCCAGTTTTTCGATGCCGATTGCGCCTTTGAGAGTGCACGCGGGATTTACCCGCGGCAGAAAGAGGAACTTCATGAAAACAATCTCTCGAGCAATTACCATGACTCTCGAGCGCGGGGATCTTCGTGACGCTGTTTGTCTCCAACGCGTTCGCCGGTTGTGGAGATCTGTCCAATCTGCAAGGCCCCTTCGAATTTGCCGAGACCAGCCGGTTGGCGCCGGCGTCCGCGCCGCGCGTGGCAAGCGCCAATCCGGATCAGCGCGGCGGCCAGCGAGCGCCAGCATCGTCGGGATGTGGAAGTTTCAATTGATCTCCAAAGGCAACACCGGCCACAATCCCTCCATCCCGGACGGCGCGCTGATCGACTTCGGATATACCCAATGGCACAGCGATGGAACCGAAATACAAAATTCCGCCGGCGTCCCGGGCGGCGGCTTCTGTCTGGGCGTATGGGGGCAGACTGGGTTCCTCACATTCGAGCTCAACCATTTTCCGATCGCGTTCAACCCGACTAGCGGAAAAGTTGCCAACTATATCAACCTCCGTGAGCAGGTCACGCTATCTCCCAGCGGAGACAGCTTCACTGGCACTTTTACCGAGGACATCTACGATCCGAAAGGAAACCACGTCGACCACGCTGGCGGGAACCATCGCGGCGACACGCATCACCGTGGATTCCTCATTCCCCAGCGCTGTCCCGTCCAACAATTGAAATAGTCAAATCGCGGGCGCGCATTTAGCATCTGGGAGCTTGCGCGCCCATCCGGCTATAGCGGAAGCTATCGCGCGGGAAGTTTGCCGGAAAGCTCTTCGAAACGCTTGCGCTGCTCAGGCGTGAGTATTTGCACGATCCGGTTGCGTCCCGGTAGCGCGCACGTCCTCTATCTGCGCTTCCAAATCCTCGTGATACTTCACAAAATCGTCCAAAATGGTTTTGAGCCTCTCGGACTGTTCCGGCGTCAGGTTCAGTTCGGTCTTCAGCCGCTCGTAGGAAAACTCCGCCTTGTCGCCGCGCCAATAGGCGGCACCGCGATGCAACTGGGCGTGCAGCCCCTCCTGCATGCCGATGGCGCCCGCCAGCGCGCCGGCTACAAATACCAGCACCAGCGTCATCAGAATGCGCGGATTCTGCCAGGTTGGCTGATCCGATGCAAGCATAGGCGCTACTGCCGGTAACTGGCCAGATCCACCAGCACGGCGTCACGCTGTAGCGCGCCGTCTTGATCGAGACTGGCATCCAGACCGGACCCGGCGCTTGCCCCAGCGGGACCGACGGTGGTCACGGTGGCCGCAACGCTGGTCTCGGATCCGCCCGGCTCCGAGGTAACCAGGTACCCGCAGAGCAGCGCCGCTAGCATGCCCGAGGCTACGGCCAGCCGAAATCCGAATTTGCGATCCAGGAACACCGACCAGATGGAGAGCCGCTTCTGCGCTTCGATGCGTTCCATCACGCGCGCGTAAAATCCAGGTCGCGGCACGGCGTCCTTTGCGCTTCGAGCGACCGCAGCAGTCGCGACTGTGCCTCCAGCCGCTGTAGATCGCCCACGCAATCCGGGCACTCTCCCAAGTGCCGGTGAAACTCCGCGGGAATCTCTGAAGCGGAGCCGTTCAGATACTCCTCAAGATTCTTCCTGATTGATTGATGCATTGTCTTCTTCCCTCAAAAGACCACTTTGACTTGTACGGATCGATTCGTCCGTTTCTTCAGTTTCAACTGTTCTATCACATCACGCCAGCGATTGTCCGCCGCGCATCAAACGTTGCGCGACCTTCAATAGCTTCTGCCGCGCTCGAAACAATTTCACCTTTATCGTATTTTCGTTCATTCCGGTCATCTGCGACAGCTCTTCCACCGAATGGCCTTCCACCTCTTTGAACAAGCAGCAGGCTACGGTCTTCATTCGACAATTTCGCCAGGAGCTTTACCACCAGATCCTTGCGCGCCAGTTGCATATCCACGGCCGGCTCCTGGCCGACAGCCGACTCGCTGTTCTGCATCCGCTGGGCGTCTTCCTCGGAAAAATCGCTTTCGTAAACCAGCTTTCGGACGCGCTTCTTGCGCAGATAGTCGTAGCACTCGTTGACCGTGATCTTGTAAATCCAGGTCAGCAGCGAGCTGCGAAAGTCGAAGCTTTGAATCGAGAAATAGATCTTGGCAAAAACCTGCTGAGCGATATCCTCGGCGTCGTTGTGATTGCGGAGAATCCCGATAGATGATGGAGAAGACCTTGGCCTGGTAGCGCTCCACGATTTCGCGGAAACGCCATCTCATCCCTGGCCTGGACGCGCCGGACCAGCGAAGCTTCTTCAGAATTCCGGTGATCCACTCTGGTTTTGGCCTGAACCCGGCACGCCGGACACCGGAAAAGGCAGAGTTCCCGAACAGCGCTCATACACCCTGCCAGACGTATGCCAAGGGCCTGCGGTTGCAGCCAGTTGGGCCTCCTGAGCGAGAATTAGACGGAATTGCATCCTGTCAGCGATTCTAACATCCAACCAAATGGGCGTACCGGTGGTCTTGCGGTAGCGCAGGCATTCGGGTGATAATAGCTTCGTAGAGAGTTCACCCAACAGGAGATCTTAGAAATGGTTCAATTGACCGAAACGGCCGTTAGCAAGGTGAAGGAGATTCTGGGCAGCCAGGATCCCAAGCCGGCCGGGCTCCGCATCGCCGTGGTGGGCGGTGGATGCTCCGGATTCAGCTATTCGATGGCTTTCGAAAACACCCCGAATATGCTGGACAAGACCTACAAGTTCGACGATCTGCAGGTGTTCATCGATCAGGCCAGCCTGTTGTACCTGGACGGCGCCGAAGTGGACTACGTGGAGACCATGGAAGGATCGGGATTCAAGTTCAACAATCCCAATGTGAAGAGCACCTGCGGGTGCGGCAGTTCCTTCAGCGCTTAAGTGAACCTGGTTTGAAGTGAAGCTTGCGGTCTACTGACCGAGCAGTCAGAATCCGGCTTCGGCCCGACATTGACACTCTGGCAACGGCCGATATCCTCGCCGTCATTAATCTAGAAGATCAGAACGTCGCCCGCGCGGTTGCGGTCGAGATCCCCCAAATTGCCCAAGCCGTGGATCGGATCGTGGACCGCGTTCGAGCCGGGCGGGCGTCTTTTCTATATGGGTGCCGGGACCAGCGGCCGTTTGGGCGTGCTGGACGCCGCCGAATGTCCGCCGACGTTTCATGTCGCGCCGGACTTAGTCCAGGGCATCATCGCCGGCGGCGAGGCAGCGCTGGCACGGGCTACCGAAGCTTCCGAAGACGATCCCGAACAAGGACGCCGCGACCTGATTGCTCGAGGGTTCACCTCAAAGGACGCGCTCATCGGAATTGCGGCCAGCGGCCGGACTCCGTATGTTTTGGGCGCGGTGGAAGAGGCGGGCCGTTTGGGCGCGTTGACCATCGGAATCAGTTGCACGCCTGATTCGGCGCTAGCGCGCGCGGTGCGCATCTCAATTACGCCTCTGGCTGGGCCGGAAGTGATCGCCGGATCCACGCGCATGAAAGCCGGCACTGCGACGAAACTGGTGCTGAACATGATCAGCACGGCCGTAATGATCCGTCTGGGTTATGTCTACGGCAACCTCATGGTCAACGTACAGCCGCGCAACGCCAAGCTGGAGGACCGTGCGCGCAGGATTATCGCGGCCAGCGTCGGCGGTTACTTACGAGCGGGCGGGCCAGCTGCTCACCGAGGCCGGGGGCGATGTGCGGGTGGCAATCTTGATGGCCCGGCTGGCGCTCGACCGCGCGTCGGCGGAAGCGCGCCTGGCTGAGGCGGGCGGCCGGCTCTCCGAAGTACTCACCAACAACCAATAACCAACAACTAACAACTATGGATAAATTCCGCATCCAAGGTGGCGTGCCGCTGGAAGGCGAGATCGCGGTGGGCGGAGCGAAAAATTCCGCGCTGCCGGCGCTCGCGGCCTGTTTGCTTACCAGCGAACCTGTTCATCTTCGACGCATTCCTCCGGTGCGCGACATCGGCACTATGCAGCAGTTGCTGCGGCATGCGGGCGCGGAGCTTGAAGTCGCGGACGGAAACGTCACAGTGCGCGCCGCCCAGCTGGACCATCCCGAGGCGCCCTATGAACTAGTGAAGACCATGCGTGCCTCGAGCTTGGTTCTAGGGCCGCTGGTGGCGCGAACGGGCCGCGCGCGGGTGTCCATGCCCGGCGGCTGTGCCATCGGAGCCCGTCCCATTAATTTGCACGTGGGAGCGCTCGAACAGCTCGGCGCCGAAATCAAACATTCGCATGGCTACGTGGAAGCGCGAGCCCCGCGCGGTTTGAAGGGAGCGCAGGTGCACTTCGACCGCATCACCGTCACCGGAACCGAGGATGTGTTGATGGCGGCCGTTCTGGCCGACGGCGAAACCGTTATTCGCAATGCGGCGCGCGAACCCGAGGTGCAGGATCTGGCGCTGCTGCTGAACAAAATGGGCGCGCGAGTGGAAGGCGCCGGCACGTCCACCATTCGCGTACAGGGCGTCGCGACTTTGCACGGAACCGAGCATACGATTATCCCCGATCGCATTGAAGCCGGCACGTTTCTCATCGCGGGCGCGATCACGCGCGGCGACTTGCTGGTGACCGGATTTATTCCCGAGCACGTGGAGGCGTTGACCGCGAAATTACGGCAAGCCGGCGTGGAGGTCAGCCGCGGCAGGCGACGGGTGCATTGCGGGTTCGGGCAGCTTCGCGGCTGCGCGCCACCGACATCACAACCGAAGAATATCCCGGGTTCGCGACCGACTTGCAAGCGCAATATATGGCTCTGATGACGCTGGCGGAGGGAATCTCTTTCATTAGCGAGACCATTTTCGAAAATCGCTTTATGCACACCCAGGAATTGGCGCGGATGGGTGCGAACATTCGCGTGGAGGGCCGGCAGGCGATCGTGGCCGGCGTCGGGGAGCTGACCGGCGCGCAGGTGATCGCTTCCGATCTCCGCGCCAGCGCGTCGTTGGTGCTGGCGGGCTTGGTGGCGCGCGGCGAGACGCTGCTCGATCGCGTCTACCACATCGATCGCGGCTATGAGAAAATCGAGGAGAAATTGGCGCGCGCGGGCGCGCGGATCGAGCGAATATGAACGCACCTAAGCATCACAACACTGCATTTCTTGCACTGGTGAACGAGGCCAAGAGCAGGATTCAGGAAATTGACATAGCCGAGTACCAGCGATTGCGCACCGCCGGAGAACAGCACGTCCTGATCGATACCCGTGAAGACAGCGAGTGGGCGGCGGGGCATGCGGCGGGCGCCATACACCTGGGGAAGGGAATCATCGAGCGCGACATTGAAGCGCAAGTGCCGCGCAAGGATGCCAAGCTGGTGCTGTATTGCGGCGGCGGATACCGCTCGGCGCTGGCCGCGGATGCTTTGCGGCAGATGGGCTACAGCAACGCTATTTCATTGGACGGCGGATGGCGGGCGTATCAGGAATCGGGTTTGCCGCAAGAGAAGTAGGGCCAAGTAGAGAGAGTTATTGCAGGAGCATACCGGCTGAGAGATAGAGCATCACTCCCAGCGCGCCCAGCTCCAGGAACTTCACCACGCGCGTGAAGCCGTTGTTCATGAATTCAAAGCGCAGGATCAGCGCCAGCGCGAGCCCGGTAGCAATCAGCCAAAACGGAACCGAGCCCTCGGTCGATTGCATATAGGCAATCAAAGCGATATAGAAAATGATGGGAATGTTGCTGTCGAGCCAGTTCTTGAACCGCGTATAGGCTACGAACAGCCCGAGCAGAACCAACAAGCCCAACGTTACTTCAGAGGCGCCAGAAAGATGCATTCGTCAAAACCGCTAAATCCGGCGGGACCCCGGCGGGATTAAAAACCGCCGGGCGCCGAAAAGTCGAATCAGAAAGCGTAGCCGATGCCGACTTCAGCGACGAAGTCGTTCACCCAGCCGCCCACGCTGGATCCCGGCATGGGCGCAATGAGCTTGTTGGGAAACGGAGTCAGGTAGTCGTGCACCTCGAGACGCAGCACGACCGACTTGGCAACGTTAAATTTCAATCCCGCGCCCACGGAGACCAGCGGTCTGAGGTCCTTGACATCGCTGAACACCGCGATGTTGGATAGCGGTTGATATACCTGCTCAGAGCCGGTGCCGGTAAACCATTTCACGCCGGCCCCCCCCTCTATAAAAGGCCGCACGGCCGATTCAGTAGAGGCGAAATTAATCACGACGTCATAGTGAACGGCGTTGCTCTGGCTTCCGAACTTGACGGTGGTGCCACCCGAGGAAAGCTTCAAATCGCCGGCCTCGTGGTCGTAGCGTAGCTCCCCGCCGAATACCCCGCTGCCGATGTTGTTGTCGAGCCAGGCGCTCACGGCCAAGCCCGGATCGCGGCCGGCGTCGGCATTGCCCGCCGGGTTGGTGATGGTTTCGGAGGTTAGAAAACTGCCGCCTCCTCCTACGCCAATTTCCCACTTCTGGGCAAACGCCGCGGGTACCACTGCGGCAAGAGCCAAAAACATTAACGACAGGAAATGTTTCATAGTGTCTCTCATTCTAATCTAGAATTTGCGGTTAGTCCACTACCCGCTCGGGGATGGTGGTTGAAACGTCGCCCTCGGTAATCACCAGGGGTACAGCGAATCCCGTGGGGACATTCAAAGGCACACTGACATTAATTTGATCGACTCCAACCAAGCCCGGAGCCAAGCCGGAGTAGAGCACCGACAAGTCCACGCCGCCCAAGGTGACGGTAGGTTGCACCACCGAATAGGACAGCGGATCGGAAGGCGCCGGCTGTCCGGTTGGAACGGTCGGATAGGTCTGGCCGAGGCCAGTCAGATAAATGACCAGCGCCGAGCCCGACTTGCGGTGAATCGGGTGGGAAGGCGTGACGAGTCCGTTGTCGTCGAACCGCACCACCGTGGGGATGTTGTTATCCGGTCCGGCCGAGCCGTAAAAGACGCTGGGAGCGTTGGGCTCAATCACCAGGTCGAAGCTGTTGCTGATACCGCTGGGCGTACGCAGGATCAGCGTCACATCGCCGACGGCCTGGTACGGCATTTGAGCGTTCACTTGAGTGGAGGAGACGAACAGAATCGGAACCGGCAAGCCGTCCACGCTCAGGCAGCTATTGGCGAGAGCGGTGGGCAAGGGAATCTCGGACGACGCCATGTTGAGGGGGCTCAAATTCGTACCGAAGACGGTGATCAAACCACCGGGTGCAACGTCGCTCTCAAAATTGCCCGCGTTCACCACCGAGGTGATGTGGGGCGGAGGCACCGAAGCGGTGTAGTTCCAGGGCAAAACGGTAACGCCGGAAACGGTGAGGTTCGCGATGGCTTTCTGGCTGGCCAGCGGCGCGATGGTGCGGGTGAAGGGCGAAACCGTGGTCCCGAGCAGCGGCGCTTCCAGCATCTGGGTGGCGTTGCTCACCGAAGCGGCCGGATTGGTCATGTCGATGCGCTCCATGACGCCTGGAGCACTGCTCTGGCCGCCGGTCGTGCCGGGCGGGGGAGCCGTGGATCGGAAGCCGGTTTCGTTCACGAAGGAGAACCCGGATGGGTTGCCGGTGGCAGTCTGAAATGCGAGAACCGGATTCAGCGAAGCGTTCAGAAGATTTGGGCCCACCACATATTGATCGAAAGCGGACGCGGCGTACGCTCCGGCTAGGGCGGTAAAATTCTGCTGCGAAACGGTGAACGTGTTGGAATTGGCGTTGTAGAGGTACACCGTCCCGTCGGCTTGCGCGATGAAGATGGTAGAACCGTTCTGCGAAGTGGTCATTACCGTGTTGGCGTTGGTGAGGTTCATGAAAACGCCCAGCGATGGGAGTTCAGCTCCCGTACCGTGCGCTATGTCCAGTTGCAGGATGTGGAAGGTGCCGTCGTAATAGCCCCCCTGCGCCAGCGTGGCGTTGGCCGAGGAGGCGATCGAAAGGGCGATGAAGCCCGACGGAAGAATGATCGGCGACACAGCCTGCAGCGTGTCGAGATCGAAGACGCTGACGATTTGCGATCCCGAATTTCCCACCAGCAAATATTGCTGGTCGAAGGAGATCGCCATGGTGTTCGGCTGGTTGCCGGTCTTAAGCGTGGCGATCTTGGAATAGTTGGTTCCGTTGAAGGCCAGCACTTCATTCTGGTCGCTGCGCACCACGAAGAACTGGTTGCGGAGCGGGTCGGCCATAATGTCGGTGAGCGTTCCCGGCACACTGATCAAACTCCCAACCTGGTTGGGCGCCGCGTTGTTCACCATCACCTGAACGGGCGGTATGACGTTGGTGGCCGTGGGAGATGTGATGGCGAGCGTAGCGGCCACGGTTCCAGACTGGCTTCCGAACGCCGAGGGGTCCACCGAAACGGTCACCGAGGCTGGCGTCACGCCGTTGGAAGGAGAAACCGAAACGCCGGCGGTGTTGGAGCTGATGCTGAAGGGCGTGTGATTGCCACCTGGATCCACGATGCTGAGCTTTTGCGTGGACACTCCTGGAACGCAGAAATTACCACGGAACATGAGACTTTGCTGCTGCGCCACTACCCGCGGCTGCTTGGCGAGGCTGCCGACGGGCAGGATTGTGATGCCGCTGGCCGAAACAGCGTAGAGGGTATTGTTATCGCTCGAGAGCACGCTTTTGCCGGTGAGGTTCTCCGGCAGTTGCAAGGTCTGCTGGAGCGTCAGATTGCTGGAGGTGACCACCATTAGCGTGGGCGGCGCGCCGATAACCGTCGGGATCTGGGCGTACAGCAAGCCGCGGCTATCATCGAACGCGGTGGTTCCAACGCTGAACTGATTGGTGTGTTGCGGGAAAAAGTTGACGAAGGTGCCTTGCTGGTTGACCATCACCCAGCCGGCCATGGCCAGCGAGCCGTTATGATTCAGACTGACCACGCGAGGTCCGAGGACTCCCGTGCTGGTTACGATGCCGCCGGGGTAAAGGGTTCCCCCGTTGACGTCGTAGCGGAAGGTGACCGTGCTGGTAGTGCCGCCCAGGCCGTAGATCTGGGAGCCGTCCGCGGACGCTGCCACCGAGGCTGCGGTGATTTCGGCCGGGAAGCCGCTGGTGGGTTCGACCGGCAGGCTATTGGCCACCACGTTTGCGAGCGTGCCGACTTGCTGGGTTGCGCCGGTCGCGGGATTGAACAACACGAAGTTCGTGGTGGTGGCCACCAGGGCCAGGCCGTTCGATCCGAAGGCGACGCCAATCGGCGGGCTGCCGAGTGCGAAGGTCTGGATTCCCTGCGTGGTCAGATCGATCACCGTCAGGGCATTGGACGAAGTGGCGCCCGCCGCTGCGTTGCCGAAGTTGGTGGCCACCAGATAATGGCCGTCCATCGACACCGCGATCGAACTGGGCTGCGCAGCGACGTTGATCGTGTTCACGATCCGGTTGGTCGCAAGCGACATGACATCGATACTGTTACCGGTGAAGTCGGCTATGTAAAGCAAGCCGCGCGTCTTGTCGAGCGCCAGGTCCGAGGCCTCGCCGCCAATGGGCACCACGGTCCCGAAGGTCTGGCCCCACGCCGCCGCCGCGAACGAAGCGGCCATAAGGATCTTCCACCAATAAGACTTCATCAGCATAACGGTTTACTCCAAAGAAACAGTCAAATTTCCAATTCTTCGCGCCGGCCGGCTGTTGACCAGCCCGGCTTGTTTATGTGCGGGCCGTCCCGCCTCCGCTCCGGCAAGCCACAGCGGCGTTTCACGAAATGTTTGGGGTCGCTGGTTACACCGCGCGTGGCGCGCCAGGGGAACTCGTCCCTGACGCCCCGCCGGTTCTACCCCGAGTTACACGCGCCCCAGTTTCATGCGCCCCAAACTACTCAGCGCTCTTCTTGCGCCGCAACACGATCAGCCCCACAAACAGGACTGCGAGCACCGCGCAAACAATGCGAATCATCGAGCTATCCATCGTTTTTCTCCTTTCCCACGAAAATGCTTTCCGTTACCATACAAATTCGTCATCACATGTTGTTCATCATTGGGATCAGTTCCCGCATGATTTTCATGACGACTGGCCCCACGCTCACGACAAACAAAGACGGCAAGATACAAAAGAAAATCGGGAACACCAGCTTGACGCCCAGTTTGGCGGCCTTCTCCTCGGCCACCTGCCGGGCTTGAATCCGCATATAGTCGGCATGCGCGCGCAAGCTCTGCGCCACGCCCGTGCCAAACCGGTCGGCCTGGATCAGCACCGCGACCAGCTTTTTGAGATCCTCAACCGCGGTCCGGTCCGCCAGGTTGCGCAACGCTTCGGCGCGGCGTTTTCCGGCCTTCAATTCCAAGTTCACGATGGCGAGTTCTTCGCTGATTTCCGGATGCGCGTGCTCCAATTCCTTGGCTACCTGCATGACGGCCTGATCCAATCCCAGTCCGGACTCGACGCACACCACCATCAGGTCGAGCGCATTGGCCAGCCCGCGCTGGACCTGTTTCTGACGCCGTTTGGCAACCATCCGGATATACTCGTTGGGTCCGAAGAAGCCGGCCGCCAGCGCCACCAGAATCGCCGCGAACTTGTTGCTTTGCGACATCGAGGAGCCCAGCACCGCCACCGCCGCCAGCGCCGGCAGCAGCACCGCGCAAATGGCTTTCGCGCCATACAGAACTTTCAGAGCATTGGGGTTCCGGTAGCCGGCCCGAATCAGCCGGCGCTGCATGACCGTCACGTCTTTGGGCGAGGCAGGCACCAGCGTGCCCAAACGCTTCACCAGATCGTGAAACAGCAGGCTGGGATGGACCGGCGACGCATCGGGGGCGCTCATCCCGGTGCCGGCTACGCGCTCGATGGCCTCCTTGGGCTTGATGTACAGCTTCAGCAGGCCAAAGAAGATTACCGCTGCGAACAGGAAGAAAACCACGAAACTGAAGAAAAAGAGCATGCCATTACACCTCTATGTTCGTGATCTGCTTCATGACGATATAGCCGATAACCTGAAGGACCACCGCGCAACCCAGCATGATGTTGCCGACGTCGTCGGTAAAGAAAAACTTCACGTAATCCGGATTGGTGTAGAACATGAGCACGGCGACGCCGATCGGAATGCAAGTCAAGGCGGTGCCGGTCATGCGCCCGTGCGCGCTGATGGCCCGGATGCGGCCGCGCAGCTTGAAACGCTCGCGGATGACATACGCGAGTTTGTCCAGGATCTCGGCCAAGTTGCCGCCGGTGCGCTTTTGCAGCAGCACCGCGGACACAAAGAAGTGCACATCCAGCGACGGAATGCGCTTAGCCAGTTTTTGCAGGGCCACGTCCAGCGGCAGGCCCAAGTTGTGCTCTTCGAAGGTGCGGCGGAATTCGCCCGCCAAGGGTTCCTGGAATTCGCGGTGGATCATTTCGAGCGAAACCGAGAAGGCGTGGCCGGCGCGCATGGAGCGCGACACAAACTCCAGACTGTCCGGAAACAGCTCCTCGAAGCGGCGCAAGCGCGCTTTGCGTTTGCGCAGCACGTACAGCAAGGGCAGTGCGCCCGCCGCGATGGCCGGTACGTAGGAGAAACGGCGGAACTGGTCGGGAAGCAGGAGCCAGGCCAGCACCCAGGCGGCCACTACCGCCACCAGGCAGGTATTAACCAGCCGATGCGTGCTCCACTTCATGCCGGCCTGCTCGAGCAGCTCCTGCAGCTTGCTCTGCAGCTGAAAGCGGCGCAGGAACTTGGTGGCCAGCAGAACGTTCTTTTCGTCCGTATGGATCAGCGATCCGCCGGTCGAGGCCGCCTTGGCCGCCGCCTTTGGTTTGCCGGTGCCGATCAAACGGCTTTTCAGTTTGTCGAGATCCGAGTGGCGGAATGCATTGGAACAGATCCACCAGATGACCAGGGCGCAAGCCCACACCGCGATGGAGATGAGTAGAAAGCTCATTTCAAACCTCCACCACCTCGTCGAACAGATCGGCGCGCAAGCGGATGCCCGCCGCCAACAGCTTTTCGTAGAATTTCGGCCGGATTCCGGTGGCCGCGAAACGGCCCACTACCTTGCCGTCCGGATTCAAGCCGCGCTTTTCGAACACGAAGATGTCCTGCAGCGTCACTACTTCGCCTTCCATGCCGGTGACTTCGGTGAGATTGACGACGCGGCGCGAGCCGTCGCTCATGCGCGAGGCTTGCACCAGCAGGTGCACGGCGCTGGCGATCTGCTGCCGGATAGAAACCAGCTGCATGTTCGCGTTGGCGAGCGAGACCATGACTTCCAGGCGCGAAATCGCGTCCCGCGGGCTGTTGGCGTGGACCGTGGTCAGCGACCCGTCGTGACCGGTATTCATGGCCTGCAACATGTCCAGCGCTTCCTCGCCGCGGACTTCGCCGACCACGATGCGGTCCGGGCGCATACGCAAGCTGTTCACCAGCAGTTCGCGCTGCCGGACGGCGCCATGGCCCTCAAGGTTCGGCGGACGCGTTTCCAGGCGCACCACGTGCGGCTGCTTCAACTGCAATTCGGCGGCGTCTTCAATGGTGACGATGCGCTCCTTGGGCGAGATGAAGGCCGAAAGAGCGTTCAGCAGCGTAGTCTTACCGGAGCCGGTGCCGCCCGCGATGATGATGTTCATGCGGGCCTTGACGGCGGCTTCCAGTAATTCCATCATGCCGGGCGTCATGGCTCGGCGGTCGACCAGGTCGGCCGGCATCAGTTTGTCGGTGGAAAATCGGCGGATCGACAGTATCGCGCCGTCCACCGCCAGCGGCGGAATGATGGCGTTGACGCGCGAGCCATCGCTCAAGCGCGCGTCCACCATGGGCGTGGACTCATCCACGCGCCGGCCCACTTGCGAAACAATCTTGTCGATGATGCGCAGCAAGTGCTGGCCATCGCGGAAGCTGACCGAGGTCAACTCGAGCAAGCCCTTGCGCTCGACGTACACCTGCTTGTAGGTGTTGACCAGAATGTCGGAAATGGTGGGATCCTGCAGCAAGGGCTCGAGCGGCCCCAGGCCGAAGACTTCGTCCAGCACTTCGTCGCAAATCTGCTGTTTCTCGAGGGAGCTGAGCAGCGTCGGCTCCGAATCGATCAACGAGATCAGCGCCTGGCGCACTTCGCTGCGCACGCGCTGGTTGTCGATGCTAGCCAGCGCCTCCAGGTTGATCTTGTCCACCAGCTTGCGATGCAGGGTGAACTTGAACTCCTGATATTCCGGTTTCAACGCGCCTTTGGACTTGCCGCCGTTCTTGAGCAGGCGTTGTTCCCAGCTGACTTGAGGCGTCGTCGATTTGGTTTCAAGATTCGGAAACATAGATCATCCTTGCTACACGGCCGAAGTGCGCAACCTGCAAACCGGAAAAAGAGGCCCGCTTGCGATCCTGGCCGCCCCGGGTGTTCAACCGGCCGGCCAAGTTCTCCATCGCTTTACCGAGCTCGGAGTGCGCGTCGACGGGCTGTCCAAGCGTTACGGCGCGGTGCAGCGAAAAGTAGTCGTTCGGTATTCTGGCGTCGATGGCGCAGTTGAACAACCGCTCGATATCGGAGCCGGCGATCTCATCACGCCGGTTGATGCGGTTCATCAGGATTTGAAAGCGTTCCTTGGGGAAGCCCAGCTGATCGAGTAAATTGACTGCTTTGCGGGCCAGGTGCAGACTCGGCAGCTCGGATGTGGATACCAGGAACGCGCGGTCGGATTCGGAGATGGTCATCAGGCTGAGGCGTTGAAAAACAACCGGCAGGTCGATCACCACCCAGTCGTAATTCATGCGCGCGTATTCCATCACGGCGTGCAGACGCGCCGCGTCGATAGGCCCGGCGTAAGGGGTTTCAGGGGCCGCCAGTATGTCCACGCCGTCGGCTAGCGCCACCGCCGAAGCCCAGGCTCCGTCGTCCAGCCGCTCGGCGAGGGGCAGCAGGTCGAGCAGGGACTTGGTGTTGGTCAGTTTCAGATAGAAGCCGATCATTCCGCCCATCAAATCGAAATCGGCGAGCAGCACCCGCTGAGAGGTCCCACGCCGGAGCGCGAACGCGGTTTGCGCGGCCAGCGTCGAGGCTCCGGAGCCGGGCTTGGCGCTCGAAAACGAGATGATGGAACCCGGCTCGCTCACCGTGGCCGGTCCCGGCTGCAGCAGCCGGCGCAAACGGGCGACTGCATCGTTCTGCGTCTGTACGTCGAAGGGCGCGTACAGAAATTCGCTCGCGCCGCTGCGAAGCGAGCGCAAGATCGCGTCCGAGTCGTTGCGCACGTGCAAACCAACTACGTGACTTTGCAGATTGAACGAGCACACGCAGCGGATCAGTTCACAGGCCTGATCGAGGTTCGACGCCAGGTCCAGCAAGATGATATCGGGCTTGGCCTGGCGTACCCGGATTTCCAGCGCCTGAGGCGTCGGATAAGAGTTGAGCTCCGCGACAGATCTGGAACGAACGGGTGCGTTCGAGCGGGCAGTGAATTGAGCGGCGAGCTCGCTGTCGGCAACAATGGACAAGGCGGTGAGAACCGGACCCCGGCCCATCATTGCGCACCCCTGTTCTGTTCGATCCGAAGCACTGCTACTTGGACCTCCCTTTGGAGTTCGGCCGAAATGCATTGGTGCGAGCCCGGCGTCACAGGCACCAGGAAGGGCAGGGGCACCGGGACGCCGGGCTTGCCTTCGCCGGCCTGCAGCGGCATGGTGATTTCCGGAGTCACCATGACGACCAGTTCGGTGTCGCTCTTGTTTACATTCTGGACTTGAACAGATTCCCTAGGATCGGCAAGCTCGACAGTCCGGGAATCCGCGAGATGCGTTTCCGTGCACCTGGTTGTCGATAAGACCGGCAATTACAAAGCTTTGGCCTTCGCCAAGCTCGACATTGGTCTCCATTTTGCGCGACGACAGCGCCGGGATGGTGAACCCGTTGAACGACAGCGCATTGCTGTAATCGAGGGCGGAAACTTCCGGCTTCACGTGCAGTCGGATGTTGTTGTGGCGGTGATATTCGGCGTGAAGGTCAGCCGGACGCCAAATTCTCGAAACTGAATAGTGACCGCGCCAGCATTCGCTCCTCCCTGCAACACCGGAATTGGAAATTCGCCGCCGACCAGGAAGCTGGCTTCCTTGCCATCGCTGGTGATCAGGGTCGGCTCATCCAGGGTCTGCAGCAGGTTGTGCGTGTTCCAGGCTTGGATGAACGCCCCCAGGTTCAAGTCCGGCCGGAAAGCGAAAATATTCAGCGCGTTGGAGATGGTGAAGCGTTGATGCTGCGCCCCCACCAATAGTCGAAGGCGAGGTGGACGCGATATTGCCCCGTGGTCGACCTGACCGATTGTGTTGGTGGCGCCGGTCGAAACCAAGTTGACCGCGAACTGGTTGGCTGCCGAGCGATCGAGTTCGGCAAACTTGATGCGCAACAGAATCTGCCTCTCCACCGCGGCATCGGCCAGCTGCAAGTTAGTTCACGACGGTCTTGCCAAACGGCGCGGAGCCAGCGCAGTGGCGCGATCGGACGACATCTTTGTTGCCAACCCGGCCGGTCAGTGACAGCGAGTCCCGCGAGGACTGAACGTGAATGTCTTCGTTGGGGAAGGTCTCCTTGAGCAGCCTGCGCAGCGGCTCCAGGTTTTGCTCCACCGTGATGTTATAGAAGTTGCGCTGGCCCGCTTTTGCTCCACACCACCAGCGTGACGGTTCCAAATGCTTTTCCATGCACCAGCACTTCGCGGCCGGTGACCGGAGAGGCGTCCACGATGTCCGCGTTGCTGGTGGAAATCCGCGCGATGTCGGCGGGATAATCGATGACGATGCTTTTTCCGATCGTCAGCCGGATCTCCTCGGGCCCGCCCTGCGCGAAAACGAAGCTCGCCGCCACCAGAGCGCATGCTAGCAACCAGACACCAGGCACAACTGTTTAATCTTTCGCATGGTTTACTTACTCCCGCTCCCACCGACACCCACCACTTCCACGCTCTTTTGCGTTCCGCGAATCACGATGATCTGATCGGGAGGCGGCGGTGGAGGCGGCGGCGCCGCGCCGCGACAACGGCTACCGGCCGGGAGCGGGGCCGCGGGGCCGCGGGGTTTCGCTCGGCTTCTTGCGTGCCGCGCGCTCCGCCGTACAACTCGGCGATTTCGCGGCCCGGTGTTTTCTCGATGGTCTGATCGCTCCCGTTTCTCAAAACCAATTGAATCCGCGTGTCGGCATTCGCCAAGGTGAGCGTCTCGGCTTGCTCGGGCGTCGCCAGCAACGTGACGTTCGCCGAAGGCATCGCCTGCCCGCGCGCGTCCGGCTGCATGACCGTTCCGGCCGAAAGCACCAGCATGTTTTGCAGCGGCGTCGTGGTGATGGATCCTTCGACGTTGGGCGGATGCCCGGTGACCAGCACGTCCACTCGCATTCCCGGCAGCACGAAACCGGCGATGCCCGTGACGTCGTTCACTCGCACCGTCACCGCGCGCATACCGACCGGTATGGTGGGAGCCAGGCCGAGCCCGCTGCCGCGAGCCGCCAGCCGTCCCTCGAGAATCGGCTCGTCCATCAGGATGTTGCTCACCAGCGGCCGATCGATCACTTCCTCCGGCTTGGTGAATGCGCCTTTGGGAAAAGCGGACGTAGGCATTTTGCCGATCTTGATGTCGGCCGGCTTTACCGTGGTGCCCACCGACAATGGCCGTGCGGCCAGGACGATGTCGCGCAAGTCGGCGGAGTCGGTCTTCTTGGGGCTCCCGGCGCGGGCCGTCATCTGGTAAAACACGCTCGATATCACCAGCGCGAACAGAAGGCTTACGCCCAACACCGTCAGAAATCTACGATCCATATCTCTCTCTCCCGCATTCCGAAGCTGAAGTGAAATGCAAAGAAACCATCTCTATCGACGCCAGCTTCGCGTCATGTCGCCGCCACCAGGCTCAGCCAAACGCCCGCCGCGATGGCAGGAGCGTAAGGGATGGAATCCGCTTCGTCGCCCGCTGCGGCCTGGGGTGCAATACCCGCCGTGACTGACAACTCGCCGGCTGCCGGCTCGCCGACCCTCGCGCGATTGCTATCTGGCCCACAAATCCCGCATCGCTCGGGTGGCGATCACCGCCAAAGCCATCACGCCGCCGCAACCGGCCGTCCACAATGCGGCCTGCAGAAGCAGCTGCCACACCCGAGCAGCGCCCCGAAGCCAGCCATCAACTTCACGTCCCCGCCGCCCATGCCACCCAGCAGATAGAAAACCAGGAACACGCCCGCGCCCGCCGCCGTTCCCGCCAGCGCCGATCCGGTGCCCCGCCAGCCGTGCTGGACGGTCTGCAGAATCACGCCGCCCGCAAAAGCCGAGCCGGGAATCCAGTTGGAGATCCTGCCGCCGCCATAAATCGTCGATGCATCGCCGCCACTCCCACCACGCCCGCCATGATTGCCAGCGCCGTCACTGGCTGCCCCCTTTGCCAAAATTCTTGCTCCGAACTTCGGACGCGCCATCGAGGCCGACGGGGCGCGTTGCCCGGATTCCTTCCGAAACGTCTCCACGCGAAACAGTAACGGCGCGAGAAAACCCGCTTGCAGGGCAAACTCCGCCAGGGCCTTACCGGAGGGCAAACGCCAGCTACCTGAGTCCAGCCATTCCACCGGCATCTGGGCAGCGGCATCGCGGCATGTCGAGATCCTAACTTGGTCCCGGCACTGCGGTTAGTGGATACGGACGCGTTCTGGTGGCTTCTCATGCCGGTCGTTCTCCCTGCCTTATTAGTTCGGCCAACTGGGAGGTTTTCATTAGCCTTGCCATCGGGTTTTCTTTAGTACGGCGGATTGCGTGGGAGGGTGCAGATTTACCTAATTTCGCAGGGGCTGGCCGACTTAGCCGCTGGAACAGCACCGAGCGTGATCGTCGGCCACCACTCGCCAGGAAGGGTCTTGCTTTAATAGCGATGACAGCGGCCAATCGGCCGGCAACAGCGCCACGTCGAAGCCATTGCGGTCCATGATCTCCCGCCAGTCGTAAGCCCCTTGGAGTAGATGCAGGTACTGGTTAGCTAAGGCCTCCCCGTAAAAGTCGCTGCGCCCGTCCACGAACACCCGTTGCCGCGGATAATAACTATAGATAATGTAGTCGCCCCATTGATCGGTGGTCAGCAGGCGGCCGGTTCCAACCAAGTCCGGCGTGCTTGTGAACCATCGCGGTGGGGAACATCTCGCTCGGAAAATCGCGCGGCCACTTGATCGGCGCATCCATCAACACCAAAATCAAGAATAAACACCGCCGGCCACACGCTGGTCCGCCGGAATCCCGGCGACAAATCCGTCCCCATTTGGTGCAGAATGCGCACGGCCTGCGGACTTCTTCATTCGCGCCGCCGCTCGCGCTCCACCACTCGCTGAGTTCGCAGGCGATGAACGGCGCCGCCACCGTGGCGTAGATGGGCGCGTGCCGCACGCTGATGAGTGAAGCGTGCGCCAGAAACAAAATCCACAGCGCTTCCGTGAAGCGGCGCTGGCGCAGCAGAAAGCCCACCAGGATCAACCCCGCCAGCAGCAAGGCCTCATACTGCAACTGCCCCTCGTTGCGAAAGGTGGGCGCTTGAAACTCCTGCACGATGTTCTTGATCCAATCGGCGCGCAGATATTCGACGATGTGAATGTGCAGCTGGATGCCGTAGGGATTGATCAACGAAGCGAGCGAACACCCCGCCAGCAGTAGCCCCGTAGCGCCGGACATCGGCCCAGCGTTCAACGCTGAGCTCAGGCCCGAGCCCGTTCCCAAACTTGGCCTCCAGCACGCTCCCAACTATCAGCAGCGCAATCAGCGCCAGGAAAATGACGAAAGCCGCCGTGCAAATTGGTCCACAGCGCAGTCACTGGAATCAGCACCCAGAGCCAGCGCGTCCGCTCTCTGCGATCCGCCTCCAGCACCCAAAAACAAACCGGCACCAGCAGCAGCGTGAACAAATGCGGCCGCGCCAGAAAGTGCATCGATGAGCGCCCGCCGCGAGCAGCGTGGTAAACAAGGCCACCAGCACGTTCGCGCCGCGCCACAGCGTGTAACGCAACACCACGGCGGCAAAAAGCCCGATCATCACTCCGGAGACCAGCACAATCGCCTTCAGCCCGCCCATCTGGAACAAGCCCGCGTACAGTCACATCGGTTAAGCCATTCCCAGGCGAACCATGGCGCGCCGGGGCGCGAGAATGAAAACAAGTCCTGGGTCGGCACGGCGTGATGCGCCAGAATGTACTGGCCCGGTGCGGATGTGCCAGCCGGTATCGCCATCGCCCAGCAGCGACTTCCATCCGCTCGCTCCGAAAATGAACAACCAGCTCACCAGCGCCATGAAGAAACAGTCGGACAGCGAAGGCGCCAGCACTCGCGGATCCGGCACCGAGTCTCTGCGAGCGCCCTTGTCCCGGCGCCGCGGGTCGAGTCGGAGGGGATGAGTTGAAGTTGCCACGAGATCGCTCGGCCACGCCGTTTCCTTCCTGAACGCTGATCGACTTGAGAACAGTCTGGCTTTAATGACTTTGATTTACGAGCGGTCTACGACACCACCGGCCCGCACACCGGCTCGACACCGGCCAACTCGCGCCCATGGACCGCCAGAGCCAGCCGGTCCTTGAGACCGGTTTTCTCAAAGATGTGCATCAAGTGAACCTTGACTGTTCCCGGCGTAATATGCAGATTCTCGGCAATTTGCTTGTTTCTAAATCCGCGGCAAATCAGCCTGACGACTTCTTTCTCCCGCGGCGTCAGCCGCGAGGCTTCCTTGCGCTGCAGGAACTCGGCGACCTGGTTCGGATTGCTGCATCCATATCTGACCCGCAGCCACTTCGCGCAGGCATTCGAGTAGCGTGGGTATCGGCAGCGTCTTCTTGAGGATGCCGCGAGCGCCGATCTGCAACGCCCGAAATGCGTCCATCTCGGGAAGGTCCACCACCCACAGCACGCTGTGAGCTGGCGCGGCGGTTTTGAGACTCCCCACCAGCCGCAGCGCGGCCGTCAGTCCCAGCGCTTCCGTCGATGAGCACCACTATCGGGGCGCACGCGCTGGATGGCCTCCAGCGCATCGCTGGCCCTGGACGCCCAGCCGGAGAAGACCAGATCCTCGCAATTCGGCCAGGACCTTCTGCAGCCCTTCGACGATGATGGGCTGTGATTCGCACGCAAATACAGAGATGCTACGCAATAACTTCCTCGCAGCTTATTTGATCGGCGGCGGAGCGGCGCCAAGATAGGCACTAAGGCAATTACCAGAGATGCGCGCCGAGAACGCTCCGGGCGTAGTGTGTTGAGGGTAGGGAGCGTAAGATCCTTGAAGCCCAGGAGACACTTGCTAAGCTTAAGGAAGAAAGCATCGCAGCTCTCAGCGGACGAATTGCAGGACGAACAGGAAATCCGCGATCGAAGTGTGAGCACATCCGCAAGAGCCACCAGGAATTCCTCGCCGGCTGACACGCCCGAAGTCTCCACGAAACCAGCGAGGCGCATTAGCGTCCGTTGGAGTTCGTCAGACCTGCAAGAAGGGCAGGCAGCCTGATAGGAAAATACGAGCCGCTCGGCCAAGGGAAGCGCAGAACTACTCTTGCGCCGGATCCGCTCAGTGAAGCTCGTGTCTTTCGTATTACGCGACGATTAACGGCACCACCCACCTCCCACTTCCCACCACCCACCTCCCACTTCCCACAACCCAGCCACCAACAACCGTCTTGCTACAATGAAACAAAATGCATGGCGCGCTTCCTGCCATCTCCGCTCCCGGATTTGCCGCCGCTCACCCTCACCGCGGCCATTGACATCCTCATTGTCGCGGCGCTCATTTATCAATTTCTGTTGATCATCCGCGGCCGCCGCGCGGTGCACGTGCTGATGGGCCTGGGCGTTTTGGCGCTGATTTATGCCGTGGCGGTCTGGGCCAAGCTCGATCTGCTGCGCACGATTTTCGCGACGCTGGCGCCCTACACGCCGATCGCGCTGATCGTGATGTTTCAAGCCGAACTGCGGCGGGCATTGGCGCGGCTGGGTCGCCGGCCCTTCCTGGGTGTAAGCCAGATCGAGCGCCGTGAGCTGAGCCAGGAAGTGGTGCTGGCCGTCGGCCGGATGTCGCAAAATAAGGTCGGCGCTCTGATTGTCGTGGAGCGCAAAATCGGCCTGCGAACATTCGTGGAAAGCGGCGTGAACCTGGACGCGGCGGTGTCGCGCGATCTGCTGTGCTCGATCTTTCATCCCGGCGGATCGCTGCACGACGGCGCCGTCATCATTCAGGGCGACCGCATTACCGCCGCCGCCTGCTTCCTGCCGTTAACCACCAATCCGCTGCTCGCGTCGGAGCTCGGCACGCGCCACCGCGCCGCGCTCGGCATCAGCGAGGAGTCGGATTGCTTGGCGATCGTGGTCTCGGAAGAAACCGGCAAGGTATCGATCGCGGCGTTCGGCGAAATCGAAATCGATGTTCCGCTAGAGCGCGTCGAGCAAATGCTGACCCAGCGCTTGGATCCTCGCGACAAGCGCAGCGCGGCTGCCCAACTCCGCTATCCGGCACCAGCGCAGCACTCCACTTCAGTTCGCCGCGCCCGCTCAACGCGGCAGTCCACGCTGGACCAGCCATGAGACAACTGCTCACCCAAAACCTGGGCTGGAAAGTGTTGTCGTTATTCTTAGCCGTGGCGCTGTGGATGGCGATTGCACGCGAACCCGCAGTCGCCACGTCGCTCTCGGTCCCGGTCCAGTTCGAGAACATGCGTGACGATCTGGATATCACCGGCAATCTGCCGGACCGTGTAATTCTCGAGGTGCGCGGCCCATCCGGACTCCTTACTCGCGACAATCTGTCGACGGTGGCCGCGGTGCTCGATCTCTCCGACGCCCAGCCAGGCGAGCACACCTACAACATTCGCGGCCGCAATCTCAATCTGCCCTCCGGAGTGGCCTTCTATCGCGCGGTTCCTTCGCAACTCACGCTGCATTTCGACCAGCTTGCCGTGAAGGAAGAACCGGTGAAGGCCGTCTTCGTGAACCAGCCCGCAAGCTATCGTATCGCGAGCCAGGACCTCAGCCCAGCCAAAGTCCGCATTCGGGGCTCCGAGGATCATGTACAAGCCATCCATCAGGTCAAAACAGATCCAATGGACTTGAGCGGTGTCGCTGGAGAAACGGTCTTTCACACGCACCTGAACGTCGGCGATGCCCAAGTAAGGTTAGTCGACACGTCGTCCGATATCACAGTACGGGTGAAACTTGAAAAGATCTTGAGCGGTGGTTCCCGCTAGTGCCACGTGCCCTTTTCGGGACCGACGGAATTCGCGGAGTGGCGGGAGAGGCTCCATTGGACCGCAAGACCGCGCAGGCGGTGGGCGCCGCGCTGGGCGGCTGGGTGGTCTCCGAGCGACAGCATCCAGAAGTCGTCATTGGACCTGAAGTCGTTATTGGAATGGACACGCGCGAGTCGGGCCCGTGGCTCGCCGCCGAGGTTGCAAGCGGCCTCGCGTCGCGCGGCGTGAAAGTTGAATTCGCGGGCGTCACCACCACTCCTGGAGTCGCGTACCTCGCTAAGAACGGACCCTTCGCCGCCGGAGTGATGATCTCGGCCTCGCACAATCCATACCGCGACAACGGCATCAAACTGATCGGTCACGCCGGATACAAGCTCCCTGACGATCAGGAAGAGCGTCTGGAGACGGAAATCTTTCGGCTGCTCTCGGAAGGTCTGGACTTGCCGGCGGTCGAGCTTCGAGTGAACGAGGGCCTGGACTGCGCCTACATGGATCACCTGGCGGCAACGCTTCCGTCTGGTCTAGATGGATTGAGCCTGGTCGTCGACTGCGCCAACGGCTCAGCGTCGTCGCTGGCCCCCGAGCTGTTTCGGCGGCTGGGCGCGCGTGTTCACGTGATCCATTGTGCTCCCGACGGCCGCAACATCAATCTGAATTGCGGATCGCTGCATCTGGAAGCCCTGCAGGCGGCGGTGCTGGAACAGAATGCGGACGCCGGTGTGGCGTTCGATGGCGATGCCGATCGTGCCTTGTTCGTATCGCGATCTGGAAAGATCATCGACGGCGATGCGGTGTTGTTTCTAATCGGCGCCGCACCTGAAAGTGCCCGTGGTGATCGCCACCGTGATGTCCAACCTGGGCCTGGAGCTGGCGCTACGCGCGCACGGGATCGAGATGATCCGGACGCCGGTGGGCGACAAGTACGTTCTGGAGGAAATGCTGCGCCGGGACGTCGGTGCTGGGCGGCGAGCAATCCGGTCACGTCATCTTTCATCAATACGCAACTGCGGGCGACGGAATGCTCACTGCGTTGCGGGTCTTCGAAGTCATGCGCGATGACCGGCTCGGGTCTGGACGAGCTAACGGCCGAATTGATCGTCTATCCCGCAGCGCCTGGTCAATGTCCGCGTGCGGGAGCGGAAGCCTTTGGAAGACCTGCCGGGCGTGGTGGCCGAAATTCGTGCCGCCGAAGAATGCGTTTGGCGATGCGGGCCGCGTCCTGGTGCGATTTTCAGGCACCGAGCCGCTGGCGCGTGTGATGGTGGAGGGTCCCGACCTAGACCAGGTAGAAGCCTTCGCCAACCGCATCGCATCCCAGATTCGCACCGAACTTGGCGGATAATGGCGCATGGAGGTAGCAGCATGAAAGCATGTTCTTGGAGTGTGCTCACGGTGGCCGTCTTAACGGCGTTGCCGGTTTGGTGCGCGGAGGCGTCGAAGCCGCTGACCATCGAATCGCAGGGCAGCTTTTTCGTTGGCGGCGAGACCAAAACATCGGGCGAACTGAGCGGCGCCACCAACGGCCCAGGCGCCGGCCAGCCCGGCGACATCACCATCAATCAAATGTACGTGCAGTTCCAAAAGCCAATCAACAGCGACCGTCATCGGCCGGTGGTGATGGTTCACGGCTGCTGCCTGAGCAGCAAGACCTGGGAGACAACTCCCGACGGACGAATGGGCTGGAACGAATACTTCGTGCGCAAGGGCCGCTCGGTCTATCTGGCCGACCAGGTTTCGCGGGCCCGCTCGGGCTTCGACGCCACGCGGATTAATGTGGTGAAGCTCGGCAAGGCTCCGCCCAGCGAACTGCCCACCATTTTCATGGCGAGCCATCAGACTTCCTGGACTCTGTTCCGTTTCGGCCCTACCTTCAACACCGCGTTTCCCGATGAGCAATTTCCCGTACAGGCCGCCGACGAACTGTATAAACAAATGATTCCGGACCTCAATGGGATCCTGCTGTCGCCCAATCCAACTTTGAAAAACATGGCGGCGCTCGGCGTTCAACTGCATGGAGCCGTTCTGATCGGCCATTCCGAGTCGGGCTTCTTCCCCGAACAAGCGGCTCTGGTCGATCCGGCGGGCGTGAAAGGCATCGTCTCCATCGAAATGGGATGCGTAACCACGCTCAAGCCCGAGGAACTTTCGACGTTGGCGAAGATTCCCATTCTGATCATGTTCGGCGATCATCTGGAAGACGTGCCGGGAGCGTTCGCCAAAATATGGCCTGCGAACCTGGATACCTGCAATACGTTCGTCAAGCAAATCACCGACGCTGGCGGAGACGCGAAGATGATGTACCTTCCCAAGATGGGAATCAAGGGAAACAGCCACATGATGATGCAGGATAAGAATAGTCTGCAACTCGCCGACTTAATCCTGGGCTGGATCGACGAGCACGTGGAAGGCAAAAAGCGAGTGCATCAGAGGGAATCAACTGCGCGTTCTCGCACCGAATCTCAAAATGAGGTCGCGCGTTAGGTTCGAAGCCTTAAGTGGCTGTAGTCAAAGCCTTAGTACGCCTTCTAAGAATCGGTTATTTCGCCGATGCGAGCCGGAAATGCCTCGCATTCGCTGGACTCCTCTGGTATGATTACGCAAGGAGCGTTTCTGCTCAGTTTGGGGATCGGTTTCCTTAAATTGATCCGACAGTCAATTGTCTAGGGGTCCGACTCGGTTTATGCGTTGGTGTGCAAGCTCCGGCGGTGTAAAAGCCGTCATTGGAGAAGCCTAAAGACGCTCGGAGGGCTCCGCCCTGTTGAGTTACGGGGTCAAGGACGGAGGCCGGTTCCGCGGGTAGTTTGCGCTCCTTTTTCTTTCACCCCTCCAGATTCGAATGAACATTCTATTTATCGGCGACATCTTTGCGTCGCCTGGCCGGGTTCTGGTCGCCCGGTACCTGCAGGAAATCATCGCGTCCGAAAAAATCCAGCTGGCCATCGCCAATGGCGAGAACTCGGCCGGCGGTTTCGGCATCACGCCGTCCATCGCCGAGGAGATGTTTTCGCTCGGGGTAGACGTGCTCACTTCCGGCAATCATATTTGGGACAAGAAAGAGATCTTCGATTATCTTCCCCACACCCCGCGGCTGCTGCGCCCGGCCAACTATCCCGCGGATCTGCCGGGAAGCGGCCTCTATGTGAGCAAGGCGCGCAACGGCGTTCCCGTGGCTGTGATCGATTTGCAGGGTCGCGTGCACCTGCCCGCCATTGACGATCCGTTTCGAGCGGCCGATTGCATTCTCAAATCTCTCGACCCGGCGGTGAAAGTCCGGTTCGTCGATTTCCATGCCGAGCTGACCAGCGAAAAGATGGCCATGGGTTGGTATCTCGACGGACGTGTTTCGGCGGTGGTGGGAACGCACACTCACATCCCGACTGCCGATGAACGCATCTTGCCGGGCGGCACCGCGTACCAGACCGATGTCGGCATGACTGGTCCCTACGATTCGGTGATCGGCTCCGAGAAAATTCTTGCCATCCGCCGGTTTCTCACCGGCATGCCGATCCGGCTGGATAACGCCAAGGGCGGCGCGGAGCTGCACGCGACCATCGTTACCGTGGACCCGGAGACGGGCCGCGCCACCGCCATCCGCCGCTATACCCGGGCTGGATAATTTACATCCTCGATTTTGCGCGAGCCTTGGAAATCCCAGAGAGCAAAGGACGATATGCACGGCACGACGATTGCAAAGTCGTCAGCGAGGAGAATAACCATGCACCGTTTCTTGCACGTTGCCCTGCTGGGCGCCGCCCTTTTGATCTCAAGCGCAGTCGCACCCACGGCTCTGCTGGCCCAAACCTACCATGACGCCCATCACAACGAAGATCATCACTGGGACGCTCATGAGGGCAAGGCCTATCGGATGTGGGTGAAAGAGAACCATCGCAAATACGCGGACTTCGCGAAGCTCAAAGCTGAAGATCAGCAGGCCTATTGGGACTGGCGGCACGAGCATTCAGACGTGGTGCTGAAGATCAAATAGTATCCCGGCTCCCTTACGGTCGCGGCTCGGTAACTGTCAATTCCGAGCCGCGCGCGTGAGCAAGCGGTGCTTCACGGACGGATTCCGGTGACGTTTGTCCTGATTCGGTAAAGCCCCGTCCGCGCGGTTACGTAAAGAGTCTTGCCGTCCGCGTCTCCCCAGGCGCAGTTGGCCGGAGTTTCGGGGAACCCAATTACGCCCAGCAGCTTGGCCTGCGGCGAAATCACTAAAATGCCGCCGGGGCCGGCGGCCCACACGTTGCCCGCCGTATCTACCTTTATGCCATCCGGCACCCCAGGTCCGGTCTCTTTGTCAGCGTCATAGAAGACGCGCGCGTTGGCCAGCGTGCCGTCCTTCTTGTTGACGTCGAAGACGCTCCACGTCTTGCCGGCCGAATTCGCGACGTAAAGCTTCTTCTCGTCCGGCGAAAAGGCCAAGCCATTCGGTAGCGCGATGTCTTTCGTCATCAGATCGATTTTCCCCGGCGCCCCGTTCGCCGCTAGAGTGATGCGGAACACTCCGCTGAAATCCAGCTCTCGCAGAGGGCTCTTCGCCAAATCCTGCAAGCTCTGCCCGGCGCGCAACAGTCCGAACGGCGGATCGGTGAAGTAAATCTCTCCGGTCTTCTTGATCACCAGGTCATTGGGACTATTCAATCGCTTGCCTTGGTAACGCTCGGCGAGAACCGTCATGGCGCCGTCCTGCTCGATGCGCGATACCCGCCGGTTGCCGTGTTCGGCGGCCACGATCCGGCCCTGCCTGTCGAGCGTGAGGCCGTTAGTTCCAACCAGAGCGCCATCCGGAAATTCGCCTTCGAAGATGCGCGATCGAAACACACTGGCGCCGCCGGAGGGCGACCAGGTCATGATCGCGTTGCCGGGAATGTCGCTAAAGATCAAATAGCGGGCAGTGCGATTCCAAACCGGTCCTTCCACGAAGCGGAATCCTCCAGCTACTTTTTCGACCTTCGCTCCCGGCGAAAGAACTTTGTCGAAAGCCGGATCGACGCGCCGAATGGAAGGCTCCGCCGCGGATTGAGCGAACAGCACGGAGGCCGACCATACGAGGCTGACGAGAGCTTGCGATTTCATGCAGCCCATTCTACATGCCCGCGCCAGGCCGCGCCCTGTAGTGCCGGCTCGAACGCCTCCGGGTGCAGAATCTCGGCCAGGATTCGCAACGACTCGACGATGCGCGGGCCGGGCCGGTTGAAGTATTGATTGCCGTCGGCCAAGTAAACCTGGCCGGTTTTCACGGCGCGCAGTTTGGGCCACTCCGGTCTGCGGTCGAGCCAATACATTTCCGCGCACGTGCGCGCGAGATCGAAACCGCAGGGCATGCTCACGATAACGTCAGGGTCGGCTTCCACCAGTTGCTCCCAGGTCATCCATGCTGAGCGAGCGGGCGAATGGGCGCCTGCCTGGCCGAACAGATTAATTGCGCCGGCCATTTCCACAAGCTCCGGAACCCAATTGCCCGCGGCCATTAGCGGCTCGTGCCATTCGATACAGGCGACGCGCGGCCGTCTGGGCGAGCGGCAAGCCAGCGCCGAAATTTCACTCATCCGGGCTTTGAGGGCGTCGACAGCTTGCTCGCCACGTTCCGGGACTCCGCATGAATCCGCCACGCGCTGGATATCCGACCAGATGTCAGCCAGGGCATTTGGCTCAAGCGCCACAAGTTTGGGCCGGCTGGTGACCCATCCACTGAGCGCGCGTTCGACATCTTCCAGGCTGACGGCGCACACGCGGCACTGAGTTTGCGTGATGACGTGGGTCGGCTGCAATGCATCCAACACTTCGCGCGAGACTTCATAAACCGAGAGTGCGTTGGCAACTCGCTGTTTGACGCGCTGGTCGATCTCGGCGCTGGAGCCCTCAGTGGGAAACGCAGGCGATGTACAAACCGGCAGCGTCAGGATCTCCGGCGGGAAATCGCATTCGTGCGACCGGCCTACTTGATTGCGAGTCAGACCCAGGGTGGAAAGAATTTCACTCGCACTGGCGATGAGCGAAACAATCCGCAGCATGCTTTTACTTTACATGCTCTAACTTTAAAGGTTCCACACCTCCAGCACGGCAAAATTTTGCCACGCTCGACGGTATTCGGTCACAAGGTGTCGCTTATTGGTCCTGGGATGTTAATGTTCGAAAACTCAAGGAGCCGGTCGGGAGGGAGTTCAGTAGGGTAAGTTACGCAGATTCTTGGTTTGGGAGAGTACGAAGGGGAGTTACTGAGGAACGACCTTTGCTCCTTGAGTTTCAAATAATTTCACGGGCGCAGTAAGAGCAAGCCGGTCGCCAAAAGCAGAATAGGCTTATTTCACAGCCTGGATAGCTCAGATGAGCTAGAAAAAATTACCGTATTGGAACAGCAATTCGTGCAAATCGGTACGGGTTAACGCTGCGATGGAACGTGTGAGACGCCTTAGCTCGCGCGAGTCAGCTTACGGCGCAATACCAAACCCATCAGTATCCCGCCGCCGGCCAGAAACGGAGTGGCGGTAGGCTCGGGAACCGGGCTAGGCGGATCCGACGGTGTCCCATTAATCTCGATTTCGTAGAACAGAGCCGAGCCCGTACCGGCCAACGCATCGACGCTGTCAGTCAGCCGGAATTCTGTACCGGGCGCGATACCCTTGTCGCTTCCGCCCAAACCGCTAAAATTCCACTCGAGTGGGGAAGTGATGGGGACGGTGCCGTTCGACACCTGGACGTATGGTGACGTTGGAGTGCATCCTGAGAAAAAGTTGTTGACGCCGCAGTTGTATTGGAATGAGCCGCCAGAGACCGAGCCGTAGGCGTACACTTGCAAAGACGTAATCGTCAGTCCCGTGTCGTTGATTATGTTCAAACCGGCAATGTCATTCGTTCCGACATCATTCGATCCTGATGTGTAGAAGTAAGTATCGCTGGTTGCGCCGCCGCTCGTGACCACATCGCCGGGGGTGCCCCACAGACCCAGTATGCTGCTCAACAGGATGGTGGGCGTATCGCCGGTCGAGTGCTCCTCCAGTGTCACCACACCTGCATGAGCCGTAGCTGCGGACATCCCAATGAAAGTGATAATTAAGCCTAGATGTTTCATAGTCCTCCGGCCGCAGTGGGCATATTTAAGTAGAGCCCCACTGTAGGGTTGCTAACGTTAGCTAGAATAACATCGATGGCTTCGATTTAGACCACGTCGCCGTACCAATTCGCGGAGGAATTGTACTGGTACGAAGCGATTAAGGTTGTCGCAGCACTGGCTCCGGCAGAGTCGAGACGCGCTGGACTTTGCCGGCCCGGGCGTCTTCCAAGGCGACGTGATTCACTTCGAGCGTAGTGCCGAGCGTTTGATCCAACGCCAGGCGCGCGTTGCTGAAATCAACCAGTGCGGCAATCTCGGCCGACTGCGCGGTTGTCAAATCGCGTTCCTGTTGCACCACATTGAAGGGCGTGGATGCTCCGCCGGCCAGCTTCTTTTGTTCCGCATCCAACAACTGCTGTTGCAGAATCCTGGTTTGCACGGCGGCGCGGTAACGGCCCCGAGCCTGACGCAGCGCCACCGAGTAATTGGAAATATCCACTGCCACCTGGTTGAGATCCTTGTTCAACTGGATCTGCGACTGGCGCAGCTGCAACTGGTCGATGGCGAAGTCGGCTTGCGCCTGGTCATTGCGCAACGGAGTTTGGAAAACACCGCCGACGCGGTTGGTGGGGAAATTACGGCGTAAAACCTGGCCCAGGGCCGTGCCGATTCCCCCGTCGAAGTAGGGGTTGGAGGTTTCAACGCCGAAGCTGCTCACCGCGGTTCGCGGCGCACCCGACAATCCGGCGGCGCTCTCGGAGCCGATCGCTAACGCCAGCGGCAGGATTCCGTTCCGCGTCCCCAGCGCCGCAGTCTCACTGCTCGTAATTCCGAGGCGTTCCGCCGCCAGATCGCTGCGGTGGGACAAGGCGGTTTCAAGCATGTCTTTGAGCGGAGGAAGATCGTCGTTTTCGGGCACGGCAATTCGATCGAGGGGAACTATTTGCACATCGGCAAGCAAAGGATCTGCAATGCCAGTCCGGCTCAGCAGGTTCTTCAGTTGAAGCTCTTGTTGCTGAAGGTTGGTTTGCGAATTCACCAGGTCATATTGCGCGCTCGCGAGCTGAGACTGGGCGGTTATAACGTCCAAACGAGCCAAGGTTCCCGCCCGTTCCTGGATTCCGCTGTTTTCATAGAATTTTTGAGCGACTTCGACAGCGTTGGATTTGGCTTTAATATCTTCGTGCAAGGCGGAAAGCGCATAGTAAAGGTTGAGGACCTGGTTGACCGTGCTGCTCACCTGAGTCTTGAAATTCTGCTCAGAAGCTTTTACATTCAATTGACTTACTCGAATTGTTCGCGCGTTAACTCCAACTCCGAAGCCGCGCAGCAGGTATTGCTGGAAGGTGACCGTGAGACTGGGCGCCGAGGAAGGATTCAGGACGTCGGTGGGCGCGTTCTCGTTCAGATAGCTGTCGCGATAACTCGCGGTGATATTGCCGCCGATCACAAACCCCTGCTGGTACGAAAAGGACGAGCTGCGGGTGTTGGAAATCAGCTCAGCAAGGACCGTCTGGGTGGCATTGGCTTGGGGCGCGCTTTGATGGCTGAACACGGTGTTTTCCTGGATGATGGGATCCAGCGTTTGGCTGATCGGTCCGATTTGAGCAATGGTCGCATTGGTGGCGGATGGGCCGTTGGCTGCGTTGGCTCCGATGCTCACGCCAGCGGCGGCCTGGCTTCCGGCAATGCCCTGACCACTGGCCACGTTACCGGCTTGAGCGGCGCTGCTAGGAACGCCGGGCAACGCTCCGCCGGCATGGGAGCGCTCCAGTTGCCAATCGGCCAGGATCGGGTTATAGCGCGCCACCTCGATATCCAGATTGTTTTCGAGCGCGAGCGCGATGGCGTCCTGCACGGTCAAGTAAAGCATGCCGGCTCGAACCAGATTGCCTAGGCGCCCTGAATTGGCGAGGCGCACGGGTGGAATGTAGGCAGGCAGGTACGGCCGCACCGCGACGAAGGCCGAAGGGCGCACCGGATCGATGCTTGGCGGCACCACGGTAGGTTCTTGGGCCGCGAGCAGACCGAGCGAGCACGCCACGCAGAGTCCCGCCTGAAGGAGTTTGCGCGCCGTCATGGCTGCACGTCCTTCGGCAGCGTGGCCGGTAGCGCGGACGGCCGGGCCATAGTCCCGGCCAAAGCTTCATCGAAGGTAATGTGGTTGGCTTCCAGCGTCCGGCCCAACGCCTGATCGAGTCCAATGCGGGCGTGGCTGAAGCTCGCCAAGGCTTGCACCTCCGAGCTTTCCGAGCTCGCCAGGTTTTGCTGATCGAGCACCAGCTGGTAAGCGGTGGACGCCCCCAGGTCAAATCGTTTTTGATCCGCCTCGAGGGTTTGTTGCTGGAGATCGCGCGCCTTGACGGCAGCGGAATATCGCGCCCGCGCCTGTTGCAGTGCTATTACCGCGTTCTGCACGTCTACGCGAACCTGATTGATGTTCTGCTGCAAGCCGAGCTCGCTCTGGCGCAGATCCAGTTGGCTGGTCACATAGTCGGATTGCGCCGCGCGGTTGCGCAACGGAATATTCAGCGCTAGACCCGCCGAATAGTTGGGGAAGTTTCGGCGGAACTCCTGCGCTAGCAAATTGTCATAACCGCCGGCCAGATAATCCACGCCAGGAGTTTGCGCGCCCAGCGGGGTGAGCACACCAGTGAGCCCGTTGTTGGTGAGCTCGGCAAAGGCCTGCAAGGTAGGTTTCAAGGCGTTCTTGATTCCCACCAGGTTCAATTTGTTGCTATCGATATTCAGACGGCTCTGCGCGATCTCGGAACGATTGGCCATGGCTTGCTCCACCAATTGCTGGACGGGCGGGGTATCGTCGGTGGCCGGAATGGTGATGGTATCCAGCGGGATTATGTGCGCGTCCGCCAGACTGAGGTTGGCAATGCCGTTGCGGCTGAGCGCATTCTTTAGCACCGTTTCCTGCTGGAGCAGATTAGTTTGCGAGACCAGCAAATCCTGCTGGCTGACGTATACCTGAGCCTCGGCGCGAGTGACTTCAATAGCCGCCAGCGAGCCTGCCTGCACCTGCTTCCGGTTGTTGTCGAGAAGCTGCTGGGCTGCCGCCAATTCGCGTTGACGCGCGCGCTGGTCTTGCCAGAATTCCACCAGGTCCCAATACAAATTGAGAACCGCGGATACGGTGGTGGCCACTTGTTGTCTGAATTGCAGATTGGTCACCTTGATATTGTTTTTCTGCACGCGGATGTTGCGCCCGTTCACCGCGGATCCGAAGCCGTACAGCAGATTCTGCGTTACCTGCAGATCCAAATAACCTTGGGTGTACGGATTCACGTCGAAAAACGCGCTGTTGACGTTGATGTGCTGATTGTAGGCAGTGAACTGGGCGGTCATGCCGAAGTCCCATGCCTGCACATACTGCGCCTGATAGGTGCGGCTGTTCTGTATCAGAGCCGTGGTCCCGGTGAGGATGGTGTTGCTTTGCGGGCTGGTGGCGTGCTGGAAATTCGTGAAGATGCTCACCGTGGGATCGAAAGAGGAAATCGGCGGGCCCAATTGCGTCACGATGCCTCCGCCGGAGCTGATGCCCTGGCCAGCCGTACCGGTGGTGCCGATGTTCGTGACCGTGACTCCTGTCAGGCTGACACTGGCCGGGCCCGCAGCCACGCCGACGCCGACGCTTCGCAGGGCGCCACCGGCCCGCGCGCGCCGCAACACCTCTTGAGCCAGCAGCGGACCGTAGCGCTGGACTTCGATGTCCAGATTGTTTTCAACCGCGAGCGCTACCGCATCTTGAGCGGACAGGTACAGGTTGCCAGCGCGAAGCAGAGATTCCAGCCGCGGCGAGTTGGCCATGTTGACGGGTGGAACCGAGCGCGCTCGAAAGGGACGCGTGAGCCGGACGAACGATCCCTGCGCCGGATCGATCCGGACCGCGTTCTCGGCCGCGACGGAGCCAGCCAGTAGCAGCAACAAGGACCAGCGTAAACGACAAAATTGCATTATGAGGACACCTCCAAGCTTGACTAGAAGAACACTTGGCGAGCACCAAGTGGCCGTAGTTACACACTAATGTCACACAGTTATGTTACACAGTACGTTAAACTTGCCGTTGAGTGCTGGCGTGCGCCGGATCAAGATTCTGCTGTCCTATGACGGAACCGACTATCACGGCTGGCAGGTGCAGCCGGGATTGCCGACCATTCAACGCGCGCTGGAAGACGCTATTTCGGGAATCGAAGGGCGCGTGGTTCAGGTGGCCGGCTCGGGCCGAACCGACGCAGGCGTTCACGCGTTGGGGCAAGTGGCGGCGTTCTCGATCGAGAATCGGATACCCGTCGACAATTTGCGGCGGGCTGTGAATCGGTTGTTGCCGCGCGATATTCGGGTACTCGGCGTCGAAGAGGCCGCGCCCGATTTTCATCCGCGCTTCCAAGCCAAGCGGAAGACTTACGAGTACCGGATCTTTCGCGGCGAGATCTGTTCGCCATTCGAGCGGCGCTACGTTTGCCATCATCCGTATCCGTTGAGCGTCGTTGAAATGATCAGCCTGGCGCCGCTGCTCGAAGGCGAGCACGACTTCACGGCATTCGCGGCGTCGGATGATGGCGATGAATTGGAATTGTCGAAGGTGCGAACCATTTTCTGCTCGCGGCTTGAGCAGGCGGGCGATCGGCTGATTTATCGCGTCACCGGCAGCGGTTTTCTGAAGCACATGGTTCGCAATATCGTAGGTGTGTTGCTCGAAGCAGGGAAGGGAAATGTGGATCGCGCGGGGTTGCTGGCTCGACTCGATCCCAGCTGCGCGATCCCGCCCGGGCCAACCGCGCCGGCCCGTGGGCTGTTTCTGATGTCGGTGGAGTATTGACTGGAAAGCTTGATCGTTGAGGAGTATCACGATACACTACTTCAATCAGTGGAGGTCCGATGTCTGAAGTCGTGTATCGTTCCAACGTTCGCATCGAGCGCGTGAAGGGCCCGATCCGCCGAGCATACCTGCCCGCCGAGCCGCAGCCAGTGATCTTCGGGGTTCACGGCGCAGTGGCTGAACATTATAAAGTTCCACCGAACGTACTGGAGCCCCATGCCACCACCCTGGACTACGTTGTCGCGGCAACGGCCGGTTGACTTACGGGAACCTTCGGGGGCGCGCTGGAAGCGCGTCAAATCGATGCATCGAACAAGCGCCTGATTTCTGAGGCCGTGGGCGAGATCGAGCTGGAAGACAATGTCCTCGTCATAAAACGAATTCATGTCCGGCTGCGACTCAAGTCGGAAGAATCGCATCGAGACACGGCGCAACGTGTGCATGGCTTCTTTGCCGATCATTGTCCGATCTACCGCAGCCTGAAGGCCGCAATTCAAATCAGCACCGAATTGATATTAGAGCCGCTGCCCAGCGTCGAATAAGCCGTCTTTACCGGGCCCAAGGGTTAGTGGTGACGGATATCGTCGGGAGCTCTTTGTCGATCGAGCGGCAAGAGCTTGAGCTGCCACTCGACCGGAACAGAGGCGGGTAAAAAGCACACCTTGCTATCGCAAGCTTGGTAGTTCAGGTGACCCGTGATCGTCACGGTTTTTCCGTCCGTCCCCAAGGTGTTGCTGAACTCTGCCGCGGAGCTTAGCTTCACATCCTGGCGGATGCGAAAGGTTCCTTGAAAAACAGGTACGCGCTCGTTGATCGCCGGCATGAAAAGCACCTCGGCCCGCGGATAAACCGGTGGTTTGAGCTCCAGCTCGGGCACCGAATCAATCACTAGACCGACCGGCTTGTACCCTTTGGTTCCCGGCGCGTACACATGGACATCGGGAGGCAGCTGCACTTTGGCAGTCAACGTAATGCGACTCCCGGGAACACCAACACGATCGGATTGTTCAAGCGCAACTTTAAGATGCGGCGCTTCCGCCGTGCCGGTTACTTCTTCGCCCAGCTCCGGGAAGAGCTTTGCGATCACGCCATTTCCGGAGAGTCGGTCCCGGTATTTCGCGTCGAAAAACTTCTCACGAACGATTCCCTTGGTGTCAATAAAGAAATACCCCGGCCTCGCCATTCCTTTGAACTGCCCCACAGCCTCAGTGTTCAATACTTGGTACGCCTGGATCGCCTTGGAGTCCGGGTCGGCGAGCAACGGAAAGTCAATCTTGCGGCGGTCCGCGAAATACTTGAGTATTTCTAGGCTGTCGTAGCTAATCGCCGCCAGCTTGATCCCCTGGCGCTCGAAACGCGCGGTAGCACTTTGCAGCTCGACCAGCTGGCTTTTGCAGTAAGGTCACCAGTCGGCCGAGCGGAAAAACAGAAGCACAGTGCCGTTTTTCCCTTTCAGCGTTGCGAGACTTTGCCGATGTCCAAATTGGTCGGAGAAGGAAAAATCCGGCGCTTTCTGTCCTACCGGCAGTCCGATGGCGGTGAGCAATTGGATGGACGCGACGTGAATCACGTTGCCCTGCAGGTCGCCCTCAACAGTGACGCTGTCTCCCAAGTGACCGGTGGCCTGATCCTGAGGCGCCAGGGCGTAAATCTGCCTGGTGGTATCGTCATAAAACGCCAGTTGTGCGCCAGGGCCGCGGTTCTCCGTACACTTCGCAGCCTCTGCAAAAGCCTCGTCGGCAGTGCAGCCGCCATTGATGACGATGCCGGACCACGCACCGGAATTTGCCATCGCTTGTTGCACGAGCAACGACAAGCTGAAGCTGGAAAGCAAGAAAATTGTCCGCGTCAACAAGCGCGTCGCCACGTCCCACCTCAAACGGCGACTATAACATGGACCGTGAATGCCAAGCCGGTGGGCGAGGGGCTGATTTATCGCGCCTACTCGTGGTGTGCCATCAGGTAAGCGCGAGCATGTGCGATTTGGGGAAGTCCAGCGTCGGCGTCCTTCCAGGCTGCCTGGAACTCTGTGTAAGTCTTCGATGCTGCCTCGCTATCACCGAGTTGTTCATTCGCTACTGCAACGCCGTACAATGCGAATCCGGAATGGGGGCGCTCTGACAACGCTCTTTCGAAAGCCGCCTTTGCATCTTTCAATCTGCGGGCGCGGAGCATGGCGGCGCCTTCGGTCTCGCCCACCGGCCGGATATAAATCGGCGGTTCGCGATATCCCAGTGCCTTCTCTTCTTTGGCTGCGCGGGCAAATAGTACCTTGGCATCGTCGATGCTCCCCTGGCTGGCGGCAACAGACCCGCGCAGTTCGAGCGACATGATCGACAGCATGCTGAGTAATGGATCCAGCACAGCGTCCGGCATTACGGCCAGTTTGGGCGACTCACTCGGCGCCGCGGGCGGCGGCATGGTCGGCATGGATGGCGGCTGTTTATGCTCCTGGGACATCCTGTAGAGTTCGGCGTCGAGCCGTTCCGACATTCGCTCAGAGGCCGCGAGATCACCGTGATTGACCGCGTCCATCCCAGCCGCGAAATCCGCCAGACGGCGCCGAAGAAACTCGAGATTGGGCATTCCCGGCTGGAGTGTGTTGGTCTGCAGCAGTTTCAGCACAAGCGGAAAATCGGCTGTGCGCAGTGCGACTGGCAGCTGCGGATCGAGGCGCGAAATGGAATCGCGAGGTGACTCGATGTAGAGCGTGGACTCCAGCTTTCCGCGCGCTCCGGTGATCTTATTGGACATCCGTGTAGCCTGGCCGAATTTTCCCTCCTCCAGCAAATCCGCGACGAAATACATGAGGTTGTGAACGTAATTCCAGTCATCGTCGGGGTCCACTTGCTGCTCGTGCAGGTAGCGCTCGTCGACGTCAAGCGACTCGGCAAACGCCTTTTCCGCGCGCGCGTAATCCCCGAGCCGGAAGAAGATATGGCCGGGCATGTGGACCATGTGCCCGGAGCCCGGAGCGATACGGCCCAGTATTTCGGCGCTACGGAGCGCTTTCTCCGGATGGTCCGACGCCTCTAGCCGGTGTATGTAGTAATGATTAGCCGCCGAATCCTCCGGATAGTCCTTCAACACTCCTTCCAGCACAGCGAGCGAGTCCTTGCCACCGGCGTTCGCAAGGAAGATTCTGGCTTGCACGTCCTGGGGGTAATCCTTGACGAGTTTCTCTAGTAATTGCTGCGCCTCGGCGTAAAGCGGACCCGGATTCGGATCATGCATTGCCTTCTCCTGGGCCGCAGCGGCTTCGATGTAGAGCCGCTCATGTGCGCTGGCATGTTCCTTGAGCTCGACCGCCCGGCGGAGCGCATTGCCTGCGAGTCCACGCGTAGTGCTGTGATAGAACGACTCGGCCTCATACAGACCCCAGAAGCACATGGCACATTGGGGGTCGACTCGTACACCCTGCTCGAATGCGCGAGCCGATTCATAGTCCCAGAAATCATGGAGCAGATTCAGCCCTTGGTCAAACCATACTTGAGCCTCTGGCGCTGCCGTAATCTCCAAGTGGGCCTTGCCGATCCCTGGGATGTGAATGGGCGGAGGCAGTTTTTCAGGAGGAATTTCGTCCTGCATTTCCATCACGTGCGTGCCCATATTCGTCTGCGCGAAAATTTCGGGCAGAGAGGGAATGAGGAACGCCAGAATAGGAACGGCGAATGTGCGAAACGTCCGGCACATGACGAGTAATTTCAGCTTACGATGGAATTGCTATCGCGATGGTAAAATCGTTCGTCACTCATGCACCTGACTGCCGGAACTCGCTTGGGTCCGTACGATATCGTCGCTCCGCTTGGCGCAGGCGGGATGGGCGAGGTGTACCGTGCTAGGGACTCGCGCCTGGGCCGCGACGTTGCGATAAAAGTCTTACCCGCATCCTTTGCCGCCGATCCAGACCGCTTGCGGCGCTTCGAATTGGAAGCGCGCGCCACAGGAATGTTGAACCATCCCAACATTCTCGCGGTCTACGACATCGGCACCCACGAGGGCGCGCCGTATCTGGTGACGGAACTGTTGGAAGGCGACACGCTGCGCGAGCACATTCCCTTGCCGCGCCGCAAGACCATTGAGTACGCCCAGCAGATCGCCAACGGACTCTCGGCCGCGCACGCGAAAGGCGTCACGCATCGCGATCTCAAGCCGGAGAATATTTTCATCACCAAGGATGGCCACGTCAAAATTCTAGACTTCGGACTCGCCAAGGTGACCAGCGCCGATGCCTCCAAGACAGCCACTTTGAACGCAACTGCGCCGGGAACGGCCATGGGCACCGCAGGCTACATGTCGCCGGAACAGGTTCGCGGACTGGCCATCGATCAACGTTCCGACATCTTCAGCCTGGGCGTGATTCTATACGAAATGCTCTCCGGGCAGCGAGCGTTCCAGGGTGACTCAGCGGTAGAAGCGATGAACGCGATCCTCAAGCAAGATCCGCCGCCGCTACCGGATGCCAGCTTCGATCGCTTGATCCGGCACTGCCTGGAGAAGAATCCCGAGGAGCGCCTGCAATCGGCGCGCGACCTCAGGTTCTACCTGGATACGCTTTCGAGCCCCAGCCAAGCTCCGGCCGGACCCGCCATCCAACCTGTTTCTCGGAATCGCTCGCGCATGATGGCCGGCGTGGCCGCACTGGTTGTGGCCATCGCTTGCGTGGCCGCGGGCCATTACCTTTGGAAGATTCCGCCTGCGCCGCCGCCAGCCTTCCACGTCCTGACCTTCGACCAGGGTTACGTATGGTCGGCCCGATTTACCCCGGACGGCCAGTCCGTGGTTTATGGCGCGGCTTGGAAAGGAGATCCACTTCAACTGTTTTCCGTTCGCTTGGGAAGCGTGGAGTCCCGCTCGTTGGGACTTCCCAGCGCCGACGTGCTTTCGATTTCTTCTTCCGGCGAAATGGCGGTCTCCCCCGGCCGTCATTACACGGTCGGATGGATCAACAGCGGAAAGCTGGCGCGCGTGTCCCTGGACGGTCAGGTTCCTCGCGAGGTGCTGGACGAGGTATTGTGCGCGGACTGGTCGCCGGACGGGCGCTCGCTAGCGTTGGTCCGTTCCGTCGCTGGACGTTATCGCTTGGAGTACCCCGAAGGCACGGTGCTGTATGAAACCAGCGGATGGATCAGCCATGCCCGGGTCTCGCCGGACGGGCAAAAGGTCGCCTTTATGGACCACCCGCTGGTGGGAGACGATCGGGGTACGGTAGCCATCGTGGACCGCTCGCGAAAAAAGACTACGCTCCCCGGAGAATATGCGGGTGAGGACGGTTTGGCCTGGGCTCCCGGAGGCAAGGAGATTTGGTATACCGCGTCCGACACGGATTTCTATACGCTCCGCGCAGTCTCTCTTTCCGGAAAACAACGCGTGGTCATGCGCTCGCCTGGCGATTTGGAACTTCAGGACATCTCCAAAGATGGGCGCGTTCTAGTCACCAGCTTTCGAAACCGGATGAAGCTGATGGGAAGCGCGCCCGAGGAAGGTCAGGAGCACGATTGGTCCTGGTTCGATTACTCGATGTTGACTAATATTTCGCGCGACGGAAGCAAGTTGCTGTTCTCGGAATCTTCCCTCGCCGGCGGTACTCTCTATTCTGTCTTCCTGCGCCGCACGGATGGATCTCCCGCGGTTCGTTTAGGCGACGGCCGTGGAGAGGGCATCTCGCCCGACGGTAAATGGGCCTTGGCCCTGGTGCCGACTTCGCCTCCGCAGCTTAGCCTGCTGCCGACGGGAGCGGGTGAACCCAGAATGCTCTCGCGCGATTCCATCGACTATCAGCGGGCCTGGTGGTTTCCGGACGGCAAGCGCATTCTGGTGGCCGGAAGTGAGCCCGGCCACAGCACACGCCTTTACGTTCGCGATTTGGAGGGAGGTAAGCTCCAGCCGGTCACGCCAGAAAACATCGAGACATCGGTCGGAGAGGATATTCTTTCCCCAGACGGCAAGTGGATTTCAGCTGCCGAGGCTGGACAAAATGCCAGGCTGTACCCTGTGGAGGGAGGCGCACCGCGCCCCATATCCGGCATCGCCGAAGGTGACGTGCCCATCCAGTGGACCGCGGATGGACGGTCGTTGTACGTGCGGCGCTTGGATGAAATGCCGGCTCGCGTCTTTCGCCTGGACCTACAAACGGGACGCCGCGAACTTTGGAAGCAGATCATGCCGGCCGATCGCACCGGCGTCGTCAAGATTAGCGGGATCCTGCCAACCCCCGACGGACGGGCTTATGGTTACAGCTATATGCGCATCCTCTCGGAATTGTATGAGGTGGAAGGGTTGAAATAGGCGCAAAGGTGAGCCAGGCGGAAGACCCCATAACGTTGCTCGCGGCGCTGCGGCTTCGCGCTATCGAGATGCCGGACGCGTCGGCGATTCTAGCGCCGGGGCGATCGCCGCTCACGTTCGCTGGCCTGTGGGATCACATCGAATATGTGGCGCGGGCGCTTGCATGCTTGGGCATGCGCCCCCACGATGCCGTGGCGGCTGTGTTGCCGGATGATGCCGAGACGCTCTGTGCTTTCCTAGGCGTCTGCGCGATCGCCGGGTTTGCTCCCATCGACTCCAATCTTGCCGACGTGGAGCTCGCCTCTTGTCTGAAGGACCTTCGTCCGGCCGCGCTGCTTTCCCCAGCCGGCGTCGGGTCGGGCGCTGCCGACGCTGCGAAAGGCATCGGGATTCCGGTTCTCGAAGTGCGTTCCAGCTTGGACCGTGGAGCAGGCCTGTTCACGCTCGCAGGCGTGGAAGAAACAAGTGCGCGGGTTATCGCGGAGCGTGAGCCCTCCAGCCTGGCGCTGTTACTCCGGACGTCCGCAACCACTGGGCGCGCTAAGTTTGTCCCGCTTACGCACGCGAATCTCGCCGCCATGGCCCAGGCCAGCGCCGGAGCATTGCAGCTCAACGCAGCCGACCGATTCCTGAACATGATGCCGTTGTTTCATCTGCAAGGAATGCTGTCGGCGTTCGAACAACTGATGGTAGGCGGAAGCGTGGTGTGCGCGCCGGCGTTCGATGCGGAGCGCCTTGCGGGTTGGATCGATGAGTTCCAACCGACTTGGTACACCGCGGGTCCGGTCTTGCACCGCACCATCCTCACGCTGCGGCGCGAGACGCGCGAGGTAAGTTGGCCGCAGCTTCGCTTCGTGCGGTCCGTCGGGTCGGCGCTGCCGGCTGCGTTGCTGAAAGAGCTGGAAGAGGCGCTGCGCGTGCCTATCGTCGAAGGATATGGACTCACCGAAGTCGGCGCGGTGACCAGCACTCCTCTCGCGCGGCATGCCAGCAAACCGGGCTCGGCGGGGATCCGAATTGTGCCGGGCGTTGAGATTGCCGACGAGTCGGGGAATTTGCTCCCGGCGTTTTCCACCGGCGAGATTGTGGTGCGTGGGCCAAACGTCATGCGGGCTTATCGTGATGACGCGGAGGCCACCACCGATGCCTTCCAAAACGGCTGGTTCCGCAGCGGCGACCTGGGGTTCTTCGATCACGACGGCTATTTGCACGTCACCGGCCGGATCAAAGAGATGATCAACCGCGGCGGCGAAAAGATTCTTCCCGGTGAAATCGACAAGGTCCTCATCGCTCACCCGGCCGTGGCCGACGCGGCCGCATTCGGCTTTCCGCATCCGACCCTGGGCGAGGAAGTAGGCGCGGCGATCGTGTTGAGGGCGGGCGCCAGCGTCACCGCATCTGAACTGCGGCAGTTTGCAGCCCTCAGTCTGGCAGCCTTCAAGACCCCGCGCCGCGTCTTTTTCGTGGATGCCATTCCGAAGGGTCCAACCGGGAAACCGCAGCGCCATAAAGTGGCGGAAATGTTCCGGGCCGAGGACGACAATTCCCGGAGCGTCCGTTCGTCGCTGCTTCGACTCCACTCGAAAAGACACTGGCCGCGATCTGGGCGCGCGTGCTCGATGGGACGTCCGCCGGCATGGAGGACGACTTCTTCGCCCTGGGCGGCGACTCCTTCGCGATGACCTTCATGCTGGCTGAGGTGTCAGCAGAATTCGGAGCATTGGAAGATCCACTGGATTTCCTGATGAACCCGACCTTGGCATCGCTGGCCGCTCTTGTGGCTGCCTGCGATCCAAAAGGCGAATCGACGGAAACTTACGTCTGCGCATTGCAGCCGCGTGGCGATCGCGTGCCGTTCTTCTGCGTTCCCGGAACGTCCCAAGATCCTTATTACTTTCGAAACTTGGCCCGGCGTCTGGGAAGCGAGCAGCCGCTTTACGTGCTGCGGGGCCCGCGAACGGCCGGTGAGCGCAGTCCACACACAGTGGAGCAGACCGCCGGAAATTTCGTGCACGCCATGAGGAGCGTTCAGCCCCAGGGACCCTACGCTTTGGGTGGCCATTGTTACGGCGGTATTGTGGCGTTCGAAGTGGCCAGGCAGTTGAGCGCAGCGGGAGAACGCATCGCATTGCTGACGCTCCTGGACACGCCGACTCCGGGTTATCCGAAAGTCCTGCGCGGGTGGAGACTCTACTGCACGGAGGCGCTACGGCTGGTCCGCGAGAGGCGCGTTTCCACACGGGAGGTTTTGTCGCACGCGCGGATGCTCGCGCGACGGGCCGGGCGTTGGTTCCAAGGCCATCTGGGCCGGGCCGCGGCGAAGGCTCGCCTCGATTTCCAAGTTGTCGACACCGCCGTTGCAAACGAGGTTGCCGGCCGGATCTATGCGCCGGGTCCGTTTCCAGGCAAGGTAGTCGCATTCCTGGCCGGCGATGTGCAGCACGGCACGCGCGTGCTGGCTGACCCCCGGCTGGGATGGCGCGACTTCGCTCTCGGCGGCCTCGATGTTCTGAGAGTCGCCGGCGGGCACGATACCATGCTCGCCGAGCCACAGGTACAAGACTTGGCGCGCCAACTTACGGCCCTGCTGGATCCACTAAACCACAATCGTCTGGAGCTCCATGCCATTGAATAGCGGAACGCGTCTGGGCCCTTATGAGATTGTCGCTCCGCTCGGCGCGGGTGGAATGGGCGAAGTTTATCGTGCCCATGATTCGCGGTTAGGCCGGGATGTTGCGCTGAAGGTGCTGCCGGCGGAGGTGGCCAGCGATCCGGCGCGCGAGCAACGCTTCGAGACAGAGGCGCGCGCAGTGGCTGCGCTGAATCATCCCAACATCATGGCGATTTACGATGTCGCGCTCCAGGAGCAACCGGCGTTTATCGTCTCAGAACTCGTGTCGGGGGAAACATTGCGCGGCGTGATCCAGCGCGGCCCAATGCCGCTGAAGAAGGTGCTCGACATCGCAGTGCAGATCGCCGATGGGCTGGCGGCGGCGCACGCGGCGGGGATCGCGCACCGCGATTTGAAGCCGGACAACATCATGCTGACGCCGGAGGGGCGGGCAAAAATCCTGGACTTCGGCCTGGCGAAATCCATTTCCCGCGCGGCCGGGCACGTGGACGCGACGCGGACCATCGCCGCCACCCAGCCGGGCACCATCGTCGGAACTGCATCTTATATGAGCCCCGAGCAGGCTAGCGGCAGCCCCGAAGTCGACGGGCGCTCCGATCAGTTTTCATTGGGGCTCATCATCCAAGAATTGATCACCGGGAATAAAGCGTTCGAGCGGCCGACGGCGGCGGAGACGATGGCGGCAATTATCCGAGAAGAGCCGGCCGCGTTACCTGCCTTTGTGCCGCTGCCGCTGCGCTGGTCGCTGGAACGTTGCCTGGCCAAGGAGCCTCATCAACGCTACGACACCACGCGCGATCTTTTTCTGGAGTTGCGCCAGTTGCGCGACCACGCGTCGGAAATTTCAGCCGTGGCGGCGACTGCGATTGCTCCAGGTGGTTCGGCGCTTCCATCGCAGCCCGCGCGACGCCGGCGTTGGGCTGCACTGGCGCTGGCCGCTGGCCTGGTTATCGGCTTCGCGATCGCCGCGCTATGGCTGGAAGCTCCGCTCGCGACGGCGCGTTATGTTCCGTTCGCCACCGAAGCCGGCATTCAAACCATGCCTGCCTGGTCGCCCGGTGGAGACCGGATCGCGTATTCCGGTGAAGTGGACGGAGTCTTTCAGATTTTCGTCCGCAAGATCGGTTCGCCTGCGCCGACGCAGATTACCCGCCAGGACGCTTCCTGCTTCGATCCGTTCTGGTCTCCGGACGGCTCCCGGATTTACTACATTGTGAGCCGGGGAACGCAGGATGAAAATCTTTGGTCGTCTGCCGTCGCTGGAGGAGCAGCGGAAAAAGTTTTGGATGGCGTTAATCGCGCAGCCATATCGCCCGACGGCAAAACGTTGGCGGTGGACACGCTGCAGCCCGACAAGACTTACCTCGTTATGTTGTCCTCGCCACCCGGAGCGCCGACGCGGCCACTGCCCCAGAGTTCGCTCTCTGCGTTCCGAAGCGCAATCCCTGCGGGCAGCTCCATGCAGTTCACAAAGGACGGGAAGTATTTGGGACTCCTTGCAAGTGGGAACCAGAAGGCCGAGCTTTGGAAAGTCCCGATGAATGGCGGAGCGCCCGAGGAGCTGCTGCATGGCTATTACATTCCGGATGCTCAGCCACTCTTGAACTGGGTTTCGGACGGAAGCATTATCTGGTCCTGGACCAGCCAGGGAGACGGGCACGTGGTTGAGACCGATTTTCGCCACGGAAAGGACCGCCAGATAACATCAGGCGCCGGTCAGGAGAAGTACGCCGTGATTTCTCCCGACGGCCGTACGCTGGCGTTTCAGGCCGGCGATTCCGGTTACGGGCTGTTCGAGGTTCCACTGAATGGCGCGCCGCCGAGTCGCCTTATCACAACCGATCGGCATGAGGTTGCGCCCAGTTGGGCACCGGACGGCGCGCATTTCGTCTACATAACCGATCGCAACGGCTACGACGAGATCTGGCTGCGCAATCGGGCCGACGGATCGGAACGGCGAATCGTCGGTACTCGCGACTTCCCGGGCGCCAGCGAAGGCGATCTTTTCCTGGATTGCGCCATATCGCCGGATGGCTCGCGCGTGGCCTACCGTTATGACACAGGCTCGAAAATAAGCATCTGGATATCGTCGCTGGCAGGCGATACCCCGGTGCCGCTGTACGACGATCCGCAGAAGAACTGGCAGCGAGGCCCTTCCTGGTCGGCGGACGGGAATTCGATCGCCTATTATGCGGAGCGTGACGGAAAACCCGCTGTGATGACGATCCGCGTGGGCTCCCTCCACCCTCCAGACCTGGTGACCTACGTTGCGAAACCCACGCCAGTCCGCTGGTCGCCGAAGGGCGACTGGATCGCGTGGGACGACGGCGGGAAGCTCACGCTGGTCAGCCCGGATGGGAAACAACGAAAAATCGCGAGCCGGAAACAATGGTTCACGTATGGATGGTCAAAGGACGGGGATGCTCTGCTTGGCGTCGGCTTGTCGGAGAATCGTCATCTGATTGTCGGCCGCATTGACGCGGCTTCGGAGCGCGAAACCACGATCACTGATCTGGGCCCCGCCCCCGGCATTATAGACCTTGCTCAGTTTGAGACGGATTTTCCTTACCGCGGGTTTAGTCTGCATCCAGACGGGAAAAGTTTTCTGACATCGGCCCTTGTTATCAAGGGAGATATCTGGCTGCTGGAAAACTTCGATGCAAAGTTGGGGTTACTGGATCGCGTTTTGCACCGCAGGTGAGAATAAAATGGATTGATGACGACTCTGGCGCAAGATCTGCGATATGCGGCCCGGATGTTCCTCAAATCCCCGGGCTTCGCTGGGATTGCCGTCCTCACTCTGGCGCTCGGCATCGGCGCGAGCACGACGCTTTTTTCCGTCGTCAACGGCGTGTTGCTCAACCCGTTGCCGCATCCGCGCCCCGAGGGTCTGGTGGCGGTTTATTCATCAACGCCCGGATTCGATCACGCCCCGTCCGTCTATCTGAACTTCCTCGACTGGCAGCGCGACACTCAGACCTTTTCATCGCTGGCCATGTACCGCAACCAGAGCTACAACGTCACCGGCGGCACTGAAGGCGAACGCGTGAGTGGCTACCAGATTTCAGCGGGCTTCTTTTCCACACTCGGCGTCGAGCCCATTCTCGGCCGCGGATTCCGCTCCGATGACGATCAGCTTGGCGCAGCGCCGGTCGTAATTCTCGGCGGGGGTTTATGGCGGCGTAAATTCGGCTCTTCGCCGGATGTCATCGGAAAATCGCTTTCCCTGAATGGCACCTCCTACGTCGTCGTGGGCGTCATTCCTCCCGGTTTCACTTTCTACGGCCATGACCGCGACGTCTTCACTCCCATTGGCCAGTGGACCGATCCATCGTTTCGCGATCGCCGTATCTCGGTAAGCGCGCGAGTCATCGGCCGCCTGAAGCCGGGCGTTTCGCTGCCGCAGGCGCAAGCCGACATGGACGTGATCGCGCGCAACCTGGCCGCTGCATACCCGGTCGCCAACAAAGACGCCGGCATCACTCTCGTCTCGCTGAAGGAAGATATTGTCGGCAACGTCCAGCCGTACCTGCTGGTGCTTCTCGGCGCCGTCGGTTTCCTGCTACTGATCGCGTGTGCGAATGTGGCGAATCTTCTTCTGGCGCGATCCATGGGCCGCTCGCGCGAGTTTGCCGTTCGCGCAGCCCTGGGCGCGGGTCACTGGCGCGTCATCCGCCAGCTTCTCACCGAAAGTGTTTTGCTCGCTGGCCTGGGCGGAACGCTCGGGCTTCTAATCGCCTTAGGCGGCGTCAAAGCAGTGCTCAACACACTGCCCGGCATCATACCGCGCGTCGAAGCGATCTCTCTGGACGGGCGAGTATTGCTCTTCACGCTGGCCCTCTCGCTGCTCGCCGCCATTATTTTCGGTCTCGCTCCCGCGCTCAGAGGTTCACGCGTGGATGTGATGGAGATCCTCAAGGAAACCGGACGCGGCTCAAGCGGCGCGCGCCATCGCCTGCAAAGAATATTCGTGGCGACCGAAGTCGCCCTGGCCTTGGTCCTGCTGATCGGCGCCGGACTAATGTTGCGCAGCCTCGCCGCACTCTGGCGCGTGAACCCGGGCTTCAATCCCAGCCACGCCATCACCTTCAATCTATCCATGCCGTCCTCTGCCGCAACCACCTCGGCCGAGGTTCGAGCCCGTCTGCGCCGCTTCGACGACACGCTGAGCTCAGTCCCTGGCGTGCAAGCTGTTTCCGTCACGCTCGGCTCACGCCCGCTGATCCACGACTCGTCCTTGCCCTTCTGGATCGAAGGCCGGCCGAAGCCAGCCAATCTCAACGAAATGCCCCAGGCCATGTTTTATCTGGTGGAATCCGGTTTCGAGCAGGCCATGGGAATCACGCTCGAGCGTGGACGTTTCGTCACTCCACAAGACAACGAGTACGCTCCGGTGGTCATCGACATCGATGACGCTTTTGCGCGCGCCTGGTTCCCGCATGAAAACCCCATCGGGAAGCGCGTCCATCTGGAGGAGTTCGATGTGCAAGCCGAAATCGTCGGCGTGGTGGGCCACGTCAGGCAGTGGGGGCCGGGCACCGATCAAAAATCGGCCATCGAAGCGCAATTCTTTTATCCTTTTATGCAGATGCCCGAGAGTTTGATGCGCATGTCGGCGGACGGCGTGGCCGTGGTGCTGCGCACCGCGGGCGATCCGGTAACCGCGATGGGCGCTGTTCGCAATGCGGTTGCGAAAAACGATCCTCGCGACGTGATTTACGGCGTCCAAACGATGGACGAAGTTATCGCCGGGTCCCTGGCCGCGCGCAAGGTCTCGATGATTCTGCTCGGCGTATTCGCGGCGCTCGCGCTGCTTCTTTCCTGCGTCGGGATTTACGGCGTCATTTCCTACCTGGTCGGACAACGCACCCACGAGATCGGGGTGCGGATGGCTCTCGGCGCGCAACGCCGCGACGTGCTGCGCCTGGTGCTGGGGGAGGGCGCGAAAATGGCGCTGGTTGGCGTGGCCGCCGGCATCGGCGCCGCCTTGGGATTGACGCGGCTCATGGCCAACCAGCTTTTCGGCGTCACCGCGCAGGATCCGTTGACGTTCGCCGCCGTAGCCATCGTGCTGACGCTGGTCGCGCTGCTGGCCTGTTATCTTCCGGCGCGCCGCGCCGTGCGAGTGGATCCGATGGTAGCGCTCAGGTACGAATGAAAAAGAAGCCGCATGCCGCCGCGGTGCCGATGATCGCGGTGCACCGCAAGGGTGACAAGCCGCTTCATCGCCAGATCTACGACGCGTTTCGCGCGATGATTCTGGAGCGCAGATTGCAGCCGGGTCAACAGATTCCCTCGACGCGAGCTTTAGCCGACGAACTGGGAATTTCGCGGATTCCCGTACTCGGCGCCTACGCTCAACTCCTCGCCGAAGGATACATCGAGAGCCGTTCCGGCGCGGGCACCTTTGTAACGGGTTCGCTCTCCGAACAGTTCCTCGGCGCGCGTCCAGCTATCGTAACAAGCCCGACGGCACCAGTGAGTGTCGTGAATGATACCGCCTCCGATCCCATCTCACGCGTCTCCAGGCTCTTGCCAGTGGAGGGAACATCCTGGTTCCTGGGCTCGGGCGCTTTTAGCGTCGGTCAGATCGCGTCCGATCATTTTCCCTTTCGCGTCTGGTCCGACCTGGTGACCTACCACGCGCGCAGAGTGAGCGCCCGCTCCATGAACTATTCGGACCCCATGGGATCGCTGGAATTTCGTGAGGTCATCGCGGCGTATCTTCGAACCGCTCGAGCCGTGCATTGCGAAGCCTCTCAGATCATGGTGGTCAACGGTTCGCAGCACGCGCTGGATCTTTCGGCCCGCGTTCTGCTCGATCCCGAGACTCCGGTTTGGATCGAGGAGCCCGGCTACGTATTTCTGCGGCACGCTCTGACGCTTTCCGGTTGCCGGCTTGTTCCCGTCCCGGTGGACGGCGAGGGATTGGATGTCGCGGCTGGCATTAAGCTTTGCCCGAACGCGCGCGTGGCTTACGTCACGCCCTCTCATCAATATCCGCTCGGCGCCACGATGAGCGCCGCGCGCCGCTTGCAGCTGCTGGAATGGGCGCATAGTTCGGGGGCGTGGATCGTCGAGGACGACTACGATAGCGAGTACCGCTATGAAAGCATGCCGGTGGCGTCCATGCAGGGACTCGATCGCGGCGCACGCGTAATTTACATCGGGACATTCAGTAAAGTGCTTTTCCCATCGCTGCGTCTCGGATACATGGTGATTCCCCCCGCGCTTGTCGATCGTTTTCTCGCGGTCCGGCAAACCAACGATCTCTGCCCGTCACACCTGTATCAGGCTGCGCTTGCCGATTTCATCAGCGCTGGTCACTTCACGCGGCACATCCGAAAGACCCGGCAATTGTATGCGGAGCGCCGCAACGCGCTGGCGCACGCACTCGCCAAGGAGTTCGACTCCGAGATAGAGCGTTCCCATATGCAAATTCTGGGCGCGGAAGCCGGGATGCACCTGGTAGTAACGCTTCCTCCAGGACTCTCCGATCAAAAAATTTCGGCGCGCGCCGCGCAGGAAGGCCTGTGGCTTTGGCCTCTTTCCGCCGCTTACGCCGGCACGAATGTCCGCCAGGGCTTCATTCTCGGCTTTGGGGGCACGAAAGCAGACGACATGCTCCAGCAAGTGCGGCGCCTGCGAAAAGCCATGCGGAAATAAAGTGGCTATGGCCGGCGCACTGAGAGTGGTCATTGAGTTCGCGGCGTCCCCACCTTACGATTGACAAATCAATAGGGATCAAAGGGCAACTACACGGCAACGCCGCATGACGTTGCGCTTGGTTCCCATGGTTTGACGGGCGATTTTGAGCCGCACAGCTAAGTAGCTCCCCATCTGGCTCCCCGGCCCCCTTTCACTGACTCGCAAAGTCTGCGAATTCCGGACGTCACGATCTATCGATCGAGGAGAACGACTATGGCCAAACGACAGACACGAGTCCTTTGCGCGCGCTACGCGTTTTTCGCGTACCTGCTGTTGCCACTCGCCTTATTGCCGAGCATTGGCAACGCACAATCCACTTTCGGAGACATTCGAGGAACAAGTCGCGATCCGGCGGGCTTGGCCCTTCCTCAAGCAGTCGTCACTCTACACAATGTGGATGAGAATACCACCCGTACGGTGCTCACCGATAGCAGCGGCGACTTCCTGTTCGAGAACCTGAAACCTGGCCACTACACGCTAGTTGCCTCTAAGGAAGGATTCGCCATGTCACCGACTACCACGGTGGAATTGGCGGCCCGCCAAAGCGCGCGTGTGGACCTGTCTTTGTCGCTGTCCCAAGTGCAGCAAAGCGTGAACGTGGAGGCCTCGGCGCAGCAGATCAATACCGAGAACGCGACCGTGGGCGACACCAGGAACACGGATCAACTGGTCGAGATGCCGCTCAATTTTAGAGCCCAGACCACCAGTCCGCTGGCTGCGCTGGCCCTTTCCCCGAGCATCGTCACCGATAGCCAGGGCAACATACAAGTCGGTGGCGCCACTTATTCCATGACTGGTTATTCCGTCGACGGAATCTCCACGGCCAATGTCACCGCCAACGGCTCCCTACAGAACGCCTACCCTTCGTCTGAAGGGCTGGCCGAACTCAAAGTCACGGCATTCAACAATAGCGCCGAATTTTCGCAGGTGGCCGACATCACATTCATCACAAAAAGCGGAACCAACCAGTTTCACGGCAGCCTGTTCGAGTATCTGCAAAACGACGTGCTGGACGCGACCATTCTGAACTTCACCAGCAAGGCGCCCAAGCGATTCAATACGTTCGGGGGCAGCTTAGGCGGTCCCGTAACCATTCCGCATCTCTATAGCGGCAGCGATAAAACATTTTTCTACGTCGATTACGAAGGAAATCGCCGCAGAACGTCCACTCCGGAGCAATATCTGGTGCCGACGCTGGCGGAGCGAAACGGGAATCTGAACGGCCTTCCGATCATCGATCCAAAGACTGGCCTGCAGACCAGCGTCTTGACCAATCCCTTCAACGGCGCGCCGTTTCCAAATAACACCATTCCTGTAACGATGCTGAATCCGGTCGCTCTAAAATTGCTGGACGGATATTACCCGCTGCCCAATGTCAACGGCTCCGGGAGCAGCTACAACTATGAAACCCTGCAGCCCATCCCTTCCAACACCAATGGCTTTGATGCCCGGCTGGATCACTACATCACTTCCAATCAGCAGATCTATGCGCGCTTCAGTTGGAAGAACTTGCTCTCGGACTCAGGTCAGTTGGGCCTGCCAGCGAATCCTCTGTTGCCGAACGACCTGAATGTGGAACATGACCGAAGTTTGATCGTTTCCTATAACTACACCATCACTCCCAAGATGGTGAACGAGTTTCGCTTCGGTTTTACCAATAGCCTGATTGACACTACTTTTCCAATCCAGGGCGCCGCGGCTGACAACCAGCTCGGCCTGACCGGTATCAGCTTCGCCAATCATCCGAACACGGGAGCGTTTCCGACCTTCAATTTCTCCGACGGCACCGGCTTTACGCCGATCGGCCGCGACAAGGACGGGCCGGGCCAGTCCAAGACCATGCAGTTCACCGACAACCTCAGCCGCACCATGGGCAAGCACACCTTCCGCGTTCGGCATCGATGCCCGCCGGGTATTCTACGAGACCGTGGTCCGGTGGGGCCAATCGGACGACTTCGGCGCGTTTACATTCAATCAGGGCGTCTTCACCGGCAGTTCATTCGGCGATTTCCTGCTGGGCGCGCCCAACACGGATTTTATTGTGGCAAGCAGTCCCAACACCAACGAGCCGAGCACGCAATGGGGAGTTTACGCCCAGGATCAATGGCAGGTGAACGATCGGCTCACCGTGAACTTCGGGATGCGATGGGAAGTGCTTCCGGAATTCACAGAAAACCAGGGCGACATCGCCAATTTCGACCCGCGCAACGGCGACGTCGTGGTTCCCAACATTCTCTTGAACAAAACCGTGCCCTCCAGCCCGTTGCTGCAGGCTAACTACAACGCTTTTCTGGTCTCTTTCAATGCCTGTCAGCTGCCCACCAGAAACATGTCGCTCCCTTGCTCGAATGTAGTTACCGCCAGCCAGGATCATCTCTCCCAGAGCCTGCGGAACACCTATTGGGGTGATTACGATCCGCGCATCGGCATCGCTTTCCGCCCGTTTCGAGATAATAAGACCGTCTTTCGCGCCGGGTTTGGCATTTTCACTCAAACGCCCTTGGGGCAGTTGGCCTACGATTTTCTCGGCATCCCGCTGGGAGCGCCCTACACCTACTCGAACAACAACGGCGGCGTGCCGCTGTTCACATTTCCGCAAACGTCTCCCGCATCCACCACCGCGCAGTACGGAGGAACCGGCTTCTACGACGGAATGAGCTCCGAATTTCAAGGATCCTCAAACCGCGCAATGGAACGCGACCATCGAACGCCAGTTGACTAATTCCCTGGCGGCACGAATCACTTATTCCGGAATGAATTCCTATCGGATGAACGTGAAGGAGGATTACAACGCGATCCCGCCGAGCAAGCAGCCCTACGTACCCAGTCCCTTCGTCGATCCACGCGCTCCTTATCAGAACTGGGATGAGATCAATTACAGCGCGAACGCGGGTTTTCCGAACTACCAGGGGCTGACGCTGGAAGCGACCCAAAGGCTGTCTCACGGACTGTACTTTCAGGCCAACTACACCTGGGCCCATAACATCAGCGACGCTCAAGGCGACGCTCCGAGCGGCTTTGCCTCGGAAAATCTCTTGTTTACGCCGTCCTACGATCAATTCGACCTCCGCGCGGCGCGCGGAAATGTGGCCGGCATGCCCCGGCAACGGTTCCTGCTGACGGGCACCTACCAGTTACCGTATGGCCCGGGCCGGAGTGGTCCAGCAAGTCCAGGTTCGTGAACGCGGCATTGGGCGGATGGAATTTGAACACGGTCACGCTGATCCAGACCGGGCCTTTCCTCACCCCTACCATCAGCCCCACCATTAGATCAGTCCAACACCGGCATCATATCGCGGGGCGGCATTACTGCCCGGCCCGATGTGGTGGGAAATCCCGACTCGGGCGTTGGCGGCGAGATCCTGTGGAACCCCAATGCATTCGCGCCAACGCCAGCCGGCGCGGGACGAATCGGAAACGCGGGCGTGGGTATCCTGGAGGGTCCTGGAACCATCGCGGTGTCGGCGGGATTGTCGAAGATATTTCCAGTCCGCGAGCGCCTTCGATTTCGGTTTGAAGCAACCTTCACCAACGCTTTGAATCACACCAACTTCGCGCCGCCGGCCGCGGACATCAGCAGCCCTTCGACGTTTGGCGTTTTGCAATCGGCGCAGACCGCGGGACAAGGCGGCAACCGAACGGGACAGCTGGCGCTCCGTATGGATTTTTAAGAGATTAATTCCACTTTTGGCAACGAAGGAGATTGGATGGCCATTTATCAGAGCATGCAGAGAGTACGATTCTCAAGCCCCGACGGCTACGAGAAATTCAAGTTGCTCTTTGGAGAAACGCGCAATCAGTTGAAGACATTGCCAGGGTTTTTGCACCTCACATGGTGGGTTCATCCCAAGGACCCCTCCTGGTACAACGAGATCAGCATGTGGACCAGCTTTGAGGCTCTCAAAGACTGGCACATGAATACCTACCACAAGGCAGCCAAGGAGTGGGCGGTTCGCAGTGGCGCCATCATGGAGGACATCATCACCAACTTCGAGCTGAAGAACACGCGCCTGATCCGGGTGTGCCCCTGCTGCGCCCTGATCACCGACAAGGCGTACGATCTGCATCGCGAGCAGGAAGCGCTGGCGGAGCGTTGTCCGAAGTGCGGATTCCAGTTCCCGGTAATGGCGGAAACATCCGACAGCACGGCGGTGTTCAAGGACGTTGAGGTGCCTGCGCTAGAGCCACTGGAGACCATGGGAGACTAATCGCAGTCTCGACACCAATCAGCATAGGGCAGGAGCAAGCGAGATGCGCTAAAGGAAGGCCGTCTCGAAGCCGATGATCTATCGGATAGGGGGAAAACGGATGCGAATGAGCAGCCAGTCACCCGTTCGGATAGCGGCAACGACCGTCCTAGCGGCCTTCTTAGTCACACTCAGTTCGGGGCAACAGTTAAACCCTCGCTCCGACCCCGCAAAGGGATTCGATCCCCGCGCGGCTGGAAAAGGGCAACGTAAAGCCGTGAGTACGACGCCGGATGCCGGCGAAGTTAACCCGGCCAGCCCCATAGTCGCGTTGCCCCCGCACGGAAACGTGAATGGGGGTGTAGATTATGGATTCATCAACGTGGGGGTCGTGTTTGGAGCCAGAATTTATAGTGGAAATTTCGCGCAGGCAATCGAGCTCTTCTACTATATTCCGTCCACCTCAGACAATTATTACCGCGTGGGCGATTACCGGGGCTCGACTGGTCGAATAGGCGGCAACAACGGTGATGACGCCGGTGCATATTACTGCCCGGACGGATATGCCGCTGTTGGGCTGCAAGGCGGGTCGGGTCTGGCCATCGATCGTGTGGGACTGGTGTGTGGACAGATTGGAGATTTTTCCAAACTAACTTCTCTCCCGATCTTTGGAGGGAACGGGGGCAACGCGTTTTATGACAACTGTGCCAGCACTCGTTCGTTGGGCTTTCTGACGGGTGTCCGGGTTCGATCCAGCTCCTGGATGGATTCGCTACAGGGCATCTGCCAGGTAGCCCCCCGCGATCGTTCTGAAATACCATCATCGGCAACGGCTAAACCGGCGGTGAAACTCGCGGACGATCTCGCGGTCAGCATTGCCGTCGGAGCCGGCCAGAGCGAAGTGCTGCAGAAACTCGGTGAACCAGACTCAAAGATCAGCGGTGATGTCGAACGCTTTATTTATCAGTTGCAATCGGGCGGCACGCTAAGGGTCGAGCTGGAAGACGGCCGCGTCACGAAAGTCCAGACTAGCGGCGGTCACGGAAGTTGAGGCCCCGTCCGATCACGTTACAATCGTATTTGGCGTGAAAATCACGGTCTCCAAGGAGAATTACCTCAAAGCGATCGCGGAAGCCGAGAGCGAAGGTGAGCCGGTTATTCCGGCCACGCTGGCCCGCTGGCTGAACGTTTCGGCGCCCGCGGTCACCATGGCCATCAAGCGCTTGAAGCGGGACGCGCTGATCCGCACTGGGCGCGACGGGACCCTTTCACTCACTTCGTCCGGGCGCGATATCGCCAATCGGCTGCTCAACCGGCATCATCTGATCGAACGGATGCTGACCGAGATTTTCGGCATGGAATGGTACAAGGTCCATGACGAGGCCGAGCAGTTGGAGCACGCCGTATCGGCCGACTTCGAGCGGCGCTTGCTGGATAAACTGGGCCGGGGCGAAGCCTGTCCGCACGGCAATCGCGTGGAAGGCGACACGCCGCAGGATCGCCGGGATCGGGGATTGCGGCCGCTGGACGAAGCTCCCGCCGAATCGGATTCCATCGTAGTCAGCGTGTTCGAGCGCGACCGGCGTTTGCTCGAATACCTGCACGGCCTGGGCATTCATCCCGGCGCCGTGGTTCGGATGATGGCGTCCAACTATGACGACACGCTGACGCTGCGGATCGCGGGGCACCCCATTCAACTGGGCCGGGCCGCGGCCGCCAAGGTCTGGATCGAGGTATCGCCGATCAGGACGGAGCGAGAGCCGGCGAAGGCTGGCGCTGGAAGTAGGCGATAGTTTCCTTGAGCCCGTCTTCCAGGCTCACCTTGGGTTCCCAGCCGAGCACCTTTCTTGCTTTGGCGATGTCGGGCTGCCGCCGCTTGGGATCGTCCTGCGGAAGCGGCTTGAATTCCAGTTGGGCGGTGGTTCCGGTGAGCCGGCGGATGCGCTCGGCAAATTCGAGAATGGTCAGCTCCTGCGGATTGCCCAGATTCACCGGATAGCGCTCGTCGGACAATGCTCAGACGGTAGAGCCCGTCCACCAGATCGCTGGACGTAACAGAAACTGCGCGTCTGCGAGCCGTCGCCGAAAACCGTCATCGGCTCGCCGCGCAGCGCCTGATCGATGAACGCGGGCACCACGCGGCCGTCATCCAGCTTCATGCGCGGGCCATAGGTGTTGAAGATGCGCGCGATGTTGGTGCGCACGCCGTGGACGCGATGGTAAGCCATGGTCAGCGCTTCGGCGTAGCGCTTGCTTTCGTCGTAGCAGGAGCGCAGGCCCACCGGGTTCACGTTGCCCCAATAGGTTTCCACTTGCGGATGCACCAGCGGATCGCCGTAGCATTCCGATGTCGAGGTCAGCATGAAACGGGCGCCGTTCTGCGCGCGCGATTTCGAGCATGTTGCGCGTTCCGGCCGAGCCGACGTCGAGCGTCTCGATGGGGTGCTCGAAGTAATCCTTGGGGCTCGCGAGCGAGGCCAGGTGCAGCACGCCGTCCACGGGACCATCCACGGCGAACGGCCGGCAAACATCCCACTCGCGAAATTCAAACGCCGGATTGCCTGCCAGATGCTGCGAGATTGCGCGCGTCTCCGGTGATGAAATTGTCGTAACCCAAGACTTCATGGCCTTCGGCAATCAGGCGGTCGCACAGGTGCGACCCGATGAATCCCGCGGCTCCGGACATGATGAATCGCAAATGTTCCGCTCCACTTTATCTATCGTAGCGGAGGCCGAGGCTCTTTATAGATGCTGCCCTCGAGATCCTGCTGCTACACTCGCAGTTGGTGCCTCAACTGTCCTGGCCGGAATCCGGCTTGTTCCTGGTATTGCTGGCGGCCTCGCTGTACGGATTTTGGCTGCGATTCGGCAAGGTTTGGCGAACAATTCGCGGCTCGAAGCAAGATCCTGATTTCGCACTCCAGCCGCTTCGGGCCCGCGCATCCGCCGATTTCATCTGGGAAGTGCTGCTGCAAGGGAAAGTGATCTGGCAGCGGCCGCTGCCGGGCCTGGCGCACGCGTTCGTCTTCTGGGGATTCTGCGCGTTCGCGCTGATCACCGTCAACCATTTCGCCGAAGCTCTGCGGCATCGGCTTTCTTGACCGCGGCCGCGGCTTTCGGCCTATTCTATTTCGGATTTGCGGCAGTGTGCGCGGTCGCGGTGGCAGTCTCGATCAGCCGGCCTGGCCTTCCGGCGTTTCGTCGCTGCGGCCCAAGTGGCTGGGCAAGCTTTCGCGCGGAATCCGGCATTATCGCCCTGCTGATCTTCATGCTGATGGTCACCTATCTGGGCAGCCTTGGTATTCGGGCTGGGCAATCGAGCCGGCTGGCATGTGGTGGCTGCACACGCTGACGATTCTGGCGTTTCCTGCCGCTGATTCCGCACACCAAGCATCTGCATCTGGTGCTGAGCCCGGTCGACGGTCTTCCTGAAGCGCGACGGTTTCAGCAAGATTCCGCCGCTGGCGGGCGACGAGGATTTCGGGCTGGACACCGGCAAGGACGTCACCGAACTCGATCGCCCTGCAGGCGTTCACGTGCGTGGAGTGCGGCCGCTGCACCGAACACTGTCCGGCGACAATACGGGAAAGCTTCTCAACCCGAAAGAAATCGTGCTGGGATTTGCGCGGCTATCTGAATGAGCTCGGGCCGGCGAGTGAAGCGCCGCTGCTGGGCACGTTCATCTCGGAAGAAGCCGCGTTTCAGTGCACCACCTGCGGCAGTCTGCGAGTTCCAATGCCCGGTGGGGATTCAGCACCTGCCCATGATCATCGGCCTGCGGCGCGGCGCGGTGAATACCGGCAAATGGGAAGACGATTACGGCGCCAAGCTGTTTCTGAATCTGGAGCGCAACGGCAACGCGCTGGGCTTCGCCTCCAGCGAGCGCGAGAAGTTCATCGAGAAGAACGAACTGCCGCATTTTCGACGGCACGCAGGAGTATTGCCTGTGGCTGGGCTGCATGGGCGGCTACGATCCGCAGGGCCGGGAAATCGTGCTGCGCTGGCGCGCGTTCTGCGCCATGCTGACGTCACGCTTCGGCGTGCTGCGCAAGGAGAAATGCACGGGCGATCCGGCGCGGCGCCTGGGCAACGATCTTGCGTTCGCGCAGCTGGCCGAAGCGAATATCGAAACTCTGCGGCAAAGCCAAGGTGAAAAAGATGGTCTCCATCTGCCCGCATTGCGTGCGCACCATCGGCACGGACTGGGGCGAATACGGCGCAAGCTCCGCCGATCGAGCATCACAGCGAATTTCTTGCGCGGCATCTGGACCAGCTGCCCGATCGAACCGGCGCCGAGCGAGAAGATCGTCTTCCACGATCCCTGCTACCTCGGCCGCTATCGCAATGTGTATGATGAGCCGCGCGAAGTCGTCGCGCAAGTTCGGCGACGTTAGTCGAGCCGCACCGCGCTCGCGCGAGCGTTCGTTCTGTTGCGGCGCGGGCGGCGGGCAGATGTTCCTGGGCGAGGAGAAAGGCAAGCGCGTGAACGTGGAGCGCGCCGAGGAACTGGTGGCCACCGGCGCCAGGTAGTGGCGGCCGCTTGCCCGTTCTGCCAGACGATGTTCCGCGACGCATTAGGCGGGCAGTTTCCGGACGCGCCGCCGAAACTGCTGGACATCGCGCAGATCGCGCGCCGGCGCACGTTTGCGCCGAAGAGAATCTAGATTCGACAAGCAGTGGACGTTGTAATCTGGCGCAGTGCAATTTGCGACGCTAATCCGTTTAACCTCCGCAGCGGGCGCGTAGCTCAACTGGCAGAGCAACTGACTCTTAATCAGTAGGTTGTAGGTTCGATTCCTACCGCGCTCACCACTAAATCCGTTCCTCCACTAGATCCGGATTTCCTACCTCTTCGTTCGCGATTAGGATCTAAAACTCAAGGCGCAATGCGAACTGCATGGAGCGCGGGTCCATGGTGCCCTGATATTCTCCGAAAGTCTGCGGCGATTGGAGGCTCAGGCTCGGATTAGTGAAATTCGCATGGTTGAAGACGTTGAAGGCCTCCGCGCGGAACTGAAGTCTCTTGCCTTCCCACGGCAAGCGGAACGCCTTGGTGAGCGCCGCGTCGACATTGAAGATCGGATCCAGACGCACCGCGGCGCGAGTCCCGGCGCCTTCGGGAGGCTGATCCTGAAAGTGACTGGAGGTGCTCGTGTTCGAGAAAAGGCTGGGGATTCCGTTTTGGTCGATGTGGACGCCGCCGGATGGGGTGGGAGTGTTCATGACGGCCAGCGAACTGAGCCAGTAATTCGTGTTGTAGGCGAGATCGCCCTCTACTGCGCTCGGCAGCGCTGTACTGTAGCGCCAGACGCTCGAGACTTGCCAGCCCCCGACGATCTGATCCAGCCAGCCGGGTGCATTATGCAACAGCGGCTTGTCCTTGCCGACAGGCAGAGCGTACATGAAATTTGCGTTGAAGTTGTGGCGGATGTCGAAATCCGACGAGCCGCGAAACGCGCTCAGGTTGTAAATATCCTGGATGGACGCGCCCTGTTCTCCGGCGCCGGATTCGGCCGCTGAACCATTGTCGATAGAGTGCGACCAGGTGTAATTGAAATCGAACTGGAGGCCGTTGGAGTAATGCTTGCGGAAGGCGATGGTGAGACCGTGGAAATCGGCTTCGCCAGCGTTCATCCACATCGGCATGGTGCTGCCTTGCTGGGCAAAAAACGTATAGCATCCGGGCTTGCTCAGGCACTTGCCGGGGATGTACTCGCCCGAGATGCGATCAGCCGCGTGCAGGCTGTCCAGAAAACTACTGCCGAACACACCGTAGACGCTGTAGAAATAATTCGCCGACGCGCTGCCCGGGAAATAAGCATTCTTGTATCCCGGCCAGATGTCATTGACGAATGGCAAATTCGGGACCAGGCTGGGATTGCTCATCACCTCGGCAGCCACCGCGGCTGCAGCATTGTTGTAAGGAAGCCCCAAGCCGGAGGCCAATTTGTTCGCCAGGTTGTATACAGTCATGGCGTTTTGCTGCCACGTAATCCCCGAGCCGGGATCCTTGTAATTCTCGAGCGGAGTATACACGTCGCCCTCCATGAGCAGCCGGCGTGAGAGCCTGCCTATGTAGCCGACTTGCATGGTGATTTGACCGGGCAACTCGCGTGAGTAGTCCGCGTTTAGGATGATCGAATAGGGCGTTTTCAAATCGGGCGAAATGCCAAGGAAGGTACCGGTGATCGCTGCGATGGCGGGAGGCGTGTAGGGGAATCCGCCGGCCGGAGCGGGCGGCAACGCGGGATACGTCCCACCGAAGCGCGGCGAAGTAGTAAAGCTATATGAATCGGGGAAATTAGTCGGATTGGAGAGACCGAGGGAGCCATATTGATCGTAATTCACGACTAAATCATTTCCGAACTGATCGTAGGCGATAGCCCCGCCCATGCGGAAGGCGCCGGTCTTTCCAAAGAGCTTCGCGAGCCAACCAGAGCGATCTGTAGGTGCGAAGGCGAGTCCGAAGCGCGGCGCGAAATTGGCGTTATCCGGGCCCCACCAGGAGGCCTTCCCATTGACCGGCCCATTCAAGGCGTAGCTGAGCGTGAAATCGGACATCTGATTGGCCGGGATACCCTGCGACTGCAAGCCGTTCCGCTGCGCCAAGTATTGATCGAGAGGCACTGTGGTATCGACCTGCAAGCCATGCGCTTCGTAAGGAGGCCTGAAATTTTCGTAGCGCAGTCCGATACTGAGCGTAAGTTCGCGGCTCACCCGATAGGTGTCGCCAATGTAGCCCGCGTAGGTATGTTGGATGAACGACCGTTGCTGCGGCGTTCCCTGCGGCAGCACTTGCCCGTTCTTGCCGTATTGATAAGTGACAAAAACGTCGTTTAATATGCCCAATAACACCGCTGAGGCGTTGGTCACCGCGGTCGGGTTAGCCAGTTGCAAGTTGGGGTTGCCGAGCTTGCCGACCAGATAGCTTTGCACCGACGTATCGATGTCCTCGCCCAGCCCGATTAGCTCGGTGGCGCCATAAGCATACAGCGGGAAAGCATTGGTAAAAGTCGAGGTGTTGTTCCGGTTGTAGCGAAAATTCAACCCCATCGTGACGGTATGTTTCCCCTTGGTCCAGGTGAAGTCGTCGAGGACGTTACTGAGCGGATTCGTCCGGCCCCTGGCGCGGGCGCTCCAGTCCTGGAGGGGCGAGAGCGCCGTCGGCTCGAACTGGAATCCGGTCCCGGATACGCCGGAAAGATTTTCGTCCAATCTGGTGAGGCCGTAGGTGAAGATATTTACCATGGAGGGGCTGAGCACCGCGGTGTAACGGACCGACAGCCCCTTATTGTTGTCACGTTCGATGGAGGCCGGCGCCTGGCCCGGAAATTCAGCGAGGATCTGGTCGATGGTATTGTCGCCGAGCGATCCGCGCAGGCTGAGAGTGTGTTTACCGGCGTCGTCCAGTCTGTAGTCCAGTTTTGCCACCCAGGACATTTCGTTGAGGCTGTCGGGAGCGTTGAAGCGATAGCCGCTGAAGTTCAGCCCTCCATCCTGCCCGTAGGCGGCGTCGTTGCCGGCGGGGTACTGATTCAAAATCTTCTGGTAGCCCGTGTTCAGGCCGATCCCCAACGGGTCGATCAAGGGAAGTTCTGACGGTTTTATGGATTGCACGGTTCCATCCGTCAATTGAGCCTGGAGGATGCCGGCTTTGAGGGTCTCGGAGGGCACAGCCCGCACCTGAGCCACGCTGCTGCGGTCAATGCGCTGTTCCCAGTTGACGAAGTAGAAGAGGCGGTCTTTCTTGATGGGCCCGCCGATGGAAGCTCCGAACTGATTGCGGACCAATTGCTGCACCGGCACGCCGGATTGGTTGTTGAACCAGGTGTTCGCCGATGTCGCGGTATTGCGATTGTATTCGTACAGCGAGCCATGAAGCTGGTTTGTGCCGCTCTTGGTGATCAGCACCACCTGGCCGCCTGAGGATCGTCCCTGATCAGCGCCTTGGCCGCCCACTGTGACACGAAATTCCTGAACCGAATCGAGCGGCACCGGCAGCACGGAGTTGAACCCGGAGTTTACGTTTGCGCCATTCCCGTTGACGCCTTGGTAGGTTGTGCCGGTGGTGGTGTTTTGCGAGACCAAGCCGGCATTCTGGTTGTCGTTCACGTCCACGCCATCCAAGGTGATGTTATTCTGATCGCGGCGCGCCCCCAGGACTTCTCCGTTTGTGGTCACGCCCGGCTCCAAGCTGAGCAGTTGGACTACGTTCCTGGTCTCGAGGGGAAGTTCGCGGACCTGCATTTCCGAAAATGCATTTCCAACCGACGCGTCTACTGTGTTTATCGTGGACGTTTGTGCCGCAACGTTGACGGTTTCCGAGGCCTTGCCGAGCTCCATGCGAAGATCGAGTGTCGTCGGCGTATTGACCAGCAACTGGACGTCGGTGCGAGTTAGTTTCGTGAAGCCGACCAATTCCACGGTGATGGTGTAAGTGCCCGGAGCAACCTGGACGAACTGATATTCACCGCGTGCGTCAGTCGTCCCGGAGCGGTTAAAGCCGGTGGCGGCATTGCTCAAGGTCACAACGGCGCTGGTAATTACCGCGCCCTGCGGATCCGTGACGGTGCCGCGGAGAAGAGTGGTAGTCTGCGCAAAGCCGCTAAAGCAAGCAGCCGCGCTCAGGAATAGAAAAGCGAAAAGCCGATGTGAGCCACGTTTCATTTGCCACAACTCCTGAATTTAAAGTTGGGAGCTGCGAGAAACGGACTCGCTACACGTGGCGGTGCGTCGCAACCATTGCGACCGATGCACCAGGACGGCCTACTAGCCAGCGCAGGCTAGTGGGTCGATTGTATGTCACGAGTCTAGGGATGTCAATTGTCAGTTGGATAGATTTTTTCTATTTGCTCCAAAACCGATCGGATGACAGGGCGCCATAAGGTTTACAGCACGATGTTTTTCGTGGGGGCATCGCCCGCGAGAAGCTCGCCAAAGTGTTCTTACTTCTTCCGATTCCTGGTCAGATACGCCACTACATCGTCCAGTTCGGCGTCGCTGACTTCGGTCTTGCGCGTAATGGGCATGCCGTACAAACCGTGCCGCACCACGCTCTTGATCATTACGGGTGTTAGATCCGTGCGTTGCTCAAGCACAGCCGGCAGCTTGCCTTTGTATTTCACGGCCAGGGCGGAGGTGCCGGCTAAAGCGCCGTTGCCAAACATGACATTCTTGGGCGCGACAGCTCCGTGGCAAGGAGCGCACCATTTGTCGAAGACGGCTTTTCCATTCGTCTCCGAAGGCGTTTGGGCCATAAGAGAACTGCCAAGCCCAACTGCCAAGAGTAGAAAGAGTGTCTCTCTCATGCGCGTTTCTTCCTCATGCTGGCCGGCCAGATTCCGTAGCGGCCCGGCGAGATGATTCCGTTGGGGTCGATGCCGTCCTTCAGTTTTTCCTGGAAGCGCAGCAAGGCGTGGTTGTTGAAAGAATATTTGCTGATCAGAAGGTCCTGAAACGCGGGGTTCGTGCGATAGCCGACCCAGCCGTGCTCGGCGCAGCGATTTATCACTTTCTCGAAGATGGCCCGGCTGCGCGCATTCTTTTCGGGGTCCCGCCAGGTGGGTACAGTGGTGCCCGTCCAGAAACAGCGCGAATAATAAGTAAACGGCGTGGGAAAAGGATTTTGTTGGGCCGGCAGGCCAAGTTCCTTGTAGGTTTCATATAGGACCCGCGCCGATTCGAACAGAGCCGATGCCTTCCGCGGGATCGTGACGAAAAGGTCGGCGTGTCCGTCCGGGGGAGCGCTCGTATTCCCGGCGTTCCGCGCCACCATATTGAACACTTCCAGCGCGGGAATTCCCAGGCGAGGCTTGTCGGATTGGGTCGGTTCTTTTTCCTTGGGGATGGGCAACGTCAGGAACTCGCCATCCTGGAAAGCCGCGCCGGCGATTGCCTTGCCGATACGACGCTTGGCGGCCTGCCAGGTGCCGCGAACCGTTTCTTCCGGACCATAAAAATAGAGCTGCACAGACCAGGCGGGAAGCTTCTGCGCCGTCACGAAGTTCTCTATCGCTTCGGCGGAAGGCCAGCCATTTTGCATCAAGCTCGCCATGGCGGCCGCGCCTGGACCAAACGCGGACCGTCCGGCCGGACTACTATACTGAGGCATCCCTGTCAGGCCCAAATCTTCCAGGTAGCTGACCTGATACACCAGGGCGTCCAGATCCTGGTGGCGCGGCACGGTGACGGTACCAGACAGGAAAGCTTCCGGCATGGGCATCAGCCAGAAACCCATCTTGGTGACGATTCCGAAGTTCGATTGGGCAAACAGGCCGTCCACGTTGGGGCCGGCACCGTAATGGAAGTCCTGCCAGCTTTCCGCGTTTGGCACGGCGCCCATTCCAGTGCGGATCACATCTCCATCCGGCGTCACCACTTCCATGCCGCAGTGCGAGCTGAAGTGATCGCGAAACGCAGCCATCGTATACCCCGCGCCGTGATCCAGGCTGTTGCCCATGGGACTGCCCCATCCGGGATCGGGCACATCCAACATCAGCTTTAGGTTGCGTTCGCGGATGTGGTTGTAGAGATCGAAATACGAAACGCCCGGCTCGACTAACGCGAACGCCCGCTTTTCGTCGACTTCGAGGATGCGATTCATGCGCTTCAAATCCACGACAACGCTGCCGCGCATGTTGGGCGCGGATCCGCCGTAGGTGAGGTTGCGTCCGGTCGAAATCGGATACAAAGGAATGCGGTAACGATTCGCGATCCGAACAATCTGTTGCACCTCCTCGACCTTGGCGGGGGCAACGGCTGCCGAAGCTACCCGCTCGTCGGGTTCTCCCCAATTGATGGAGTAAGAGTCGCGATAGAGCGCGACGTCCTCGTCCGAGCTGAAGACCCAACTCGGACCTACGGCCGATCGGAACTCACCGAGGGCCGCGCTGAAGTCCGCTTCGTTTACATTCGGAGGTAAAACCATTCACAATTCCTTTCCGCTATGCGATGATCCACGATACCAGCGCGGTTTTGTTCTCCGGAGAGAACGGCCCGGTACGTTTTTGCGCGGACGTATCGCCTGTTCTACTGGCATTGAGCTCACTAACATCGAGTTGGCTGAACAGCCGAGCCGTGGCTCGTCCGAGTTCAGAAGCATGCCCGTTTGGCTCAACGATGTGATCCGCTCGAAAGATCACGCGCATACCCACGTCACGCGCCAACTCTTCGAGACAAAACACGGCAACGCGATCCGTCAACCCAACAACAGGCAAGCGGGTTTCCCTCAGATTCGCTCGGAGATCGCCATACCACAGGCCCGCCACATCGCCGCGAATCGCGGAAGGGAAGAAGCCTGCGCGGCGCAGTTCGTCCGCGAACCCCCTGCACTCTTGGAAACGTTCGTCAAAAACCGCTCTATGAAACGCGAGGTGCGCCCGCGTTAGCGACTGGTTCCGGGCGGAAACAGGCATTTTGACAAGCGCTCCTGCCACCGTTGCCGCACCAATTTTCAGGACACTTCTGCGGTCGACCATTTCTCCTCCCGCTGCACTCTTCGCCGCTAAGTGTAGCATTGGACGCGATACCATTGACACCGTAGAATAGACTTTTGCGGTTGTCGGCAGTCGCACGCTTCATCGTAGCTTCAGTGCGCGGCATCCTCGCATAATTTTGCATGATGAACACTAGATCACTAGCATTTGGCCTGGGGTTGTTCTTGGCGTGCGGATGTTATTGGGCACAAGCTCCCCAGCCCGATGGCGGCGGAGTTCGCCCGGGCACGCTTCCGCAGTCCTGGCGCACCGGTGGGCCGACGTGTGGAGATGCACCCGAGTGGGAGATTCACGCCTACAATCCCGACCTCTACATTTTGCGGGAAAACGGCTGCGTCAACTACGAGAAGCCGTTTTTGTACCTTTTCTTCGGGAGCGAAAAGGCGCTTCTGATCGATACCGGCGCGGGTGAAACTCACGTTGCCTCCGCGGTTTCCGGCGTCATCGACGAGTGGGCGGCGCGCAATCATAGGACGGCACCGCCGCTGCTTGTCGGGCACTCGCATTCGCACGACGACCACATTGCCGGAGACGCCCAGTTTCGCGCGCGGGCAAACACCAGCGTGGTGCCGCTCACCGTCGAAGCGACCATGAAGACCTTCGATATACCGCGCTGGCCCGACGGCCTGGGCAAGATCGATCTGGGCGGCCGCATCATCGATGTCTTTCCCATCCCAGGGCACGACGTGCTTAGCCTGGCTTACTACGATCGCCAGACGGGAATCCTGGATGCCGGCGACAGTCTCTATCCCGGCCGTTTGTACGTGCATGATTTTCCCGCGTTCGTCGCCAGCACCGAACGCATGGTCCGGTTCACCGAAGGAAAAATTGTCACGCACATTGTGGGTTGCCACATCGAACAGTCCCGCACGCCCTACCTGGATTACAAAGTGGGCACGAAGTATCAACCGGACGAACACTCGCTCGATATGGGACGCGGGCAGCTGCTGGAGTTGAACGAGGCATTGGGGCGCATGAAGGCGCCGGTGCGAATGGCGTTCCGCGATTTCACGATCTGGCCTATGTAGGCTTCCTCTAAACGGTCCGATATACAGGCAAGGTGCCGAACGATCGAAGATCGTTATGTGTATAATCACCTGGGAGCCGTGTAAGCTCTAGCCTCTTTGTCGAGGGAATTTGTGACGCTTAACTTTGTCCGTTGTGCGTTTGTTTTGATCTCTTGCGATGTCCTCGCGCTGGCCGCCCAGCCATCCACCCAACTGACTGCCGTGGTGATGCCGGATGGACCCTATTCCCGAATCGCTATTCGCGAAATGGGTCGCGAGGCGGCCCACATCCTGAAAAAATCCGGCGTTGCTTTACATTGGCATCTCGCGGAACCTGTCGAATCGGTCGACGGGCGCCTGGTAGTGGTGAAGCTGGTTGGTAGTTGCGATATGGACGGACCGCTGGCGTTCCCGATGCCTGGGCCGCTGGGCTGGTCGCACGAAGTGAACGGCGTAATTCTCCCCTTCAGCGATCTGGCTTGCGACAACATTCGCGGGACGATCCAAAGGGGTCAGGAAGGGGGGACTCAGCTTCGAGGAAATATCCTGCTCGGCCGTGCCATGGGCCGGGTTCTGGCACACGAGCTGTATCACATCGTGGCGGACACCGCTGAGCACGGCGAGGATGGCGTCGCGCAAGCCGCATTATCCGCGCGTGAATTAACTTCGGGCCAACTGGAATTCCGGGCGTCCGATGTGGAAGCAATCCAGAGCGGTCTGCGACCAGGGCGTTAATGGGTGTGCGAGTGCGAGTGAGAATGTAGTGCTGGCCGGCCCTCGAGGTCCTTCACCGTGACCACTCTGTGACGTGCTTCCGGAGGCAGGCTCATCTTTTGCTGTACCCACGACGTTAATTCGGGAACGCCCACGCCCGCGCGTAGATTCGTGAATAAAAACGGGCGATCTCCGCGCATTTTTCGTGCATCGCGATCCATCACATCGAGCGAGGCTCCTACATACGGCGCCAGATCGATCTTGTTGATGACCAGCAAATCGGAGCGGATGATTCCCGGACCGCCCTTGCGCGGAATCTTGTCGCCGCCGGCGACGTCGATCACGTAAATGAAAACGTCCACCAACTCAGGGCTGAAGGCCGCAGCGAGATTGTCGCCGCCGCTTTCAATGAACACCAGCTCGAGGCCCAAATGCGTGCGCTCCAACTCCTCAATTGCCTCTAAGTTCATAGAGGCGTCCTCGCGGATAGCGGAATGCGGGCAGCCTCCGGTTTCAACCCCCGTCACTCGATCAGGCGGCAGCGTTCCCTGGCGGATCAGGAATTCGGCGTCTTCACGCGTGTAAATATCGTTGGTGACGACGGCCAGGTTGACCCCCGGCCATAAGCTCTGGCTCAGAACGTGGACCAGCGCGGTCTTGCCGCTGCCGACTGGGCCGGCGACGCCAATGCGAAATGCACGATGGGTGTGATTGTGGCTCATATTAGAAAAGAAAATAACGCTGCGCCAGTGGCAAAACGCTGGCGGGCTCGCAGGTCAGAAGCTGGCCGTCGGCGTGGACCTCATAAGTCTCCGGGTCGACTTCGATATGGGGTGTGGCCGAATTGTGGATCATGTTCGCTTTGCCAATCGCCCTGCAATTCACGACTGGCACCAGCCGCTTGCCGAGACCGAGTTTCTCGACCTGCGGAAGTGAGGCGCTCGAAACGAAGGTGGCGCCGATGGCTTGTGGCGCGGCGCCGAAAGATCCGAACATGGGGCGATAGAGCACCGGTTGAGGCGTGGGAATCGACGCGTTGGCATCGCCCATCACGCTCCACGCGATGAATCCGCCTTTAATCACTATCTCGGGTTTCACGCCGAAAAATGCCGGGCTCCATAACACCAGATCCGCGAGCTTGCCGGATTCGATGGACCCCACTTCGTGCGCGATTCCATGCGCGATGGCGGGATTGATGGTGTATTTCGCGACGTAGCGTTTGATGCGCTGGTTGTCGTTACGAGTTGAATCCCCGGCGAGCGGGCCGCGCTGCACCTTCATTTTGTGCGCGGTTTGCCAGGTGCGCGTCACCACTTCCCCTATGCGGCCCATGGCTTGCGAGTCACTCGACATCATGCTGATGGCGCCAAGATCGTGCAGAATATCTTCGGCCGCGATGGTTTCCTGCCGGATGCGGCTTTCGGCGAAGGCAACGTCCTCGGGCACCTGCGGATTCAGATGATGACAGACCATCAGCATGTCCAGGTGCTCGGCGATGGTGTTCACCGTAAGCGGACGCGTGGGGTTAGTGGAAGACGGCAGGATGTTGGGCAGTCCGGCAATCTTAATGATGTCGGGTGCATGCCCGCCGCCCGCGCCTTCGGTGTGGTAGGTGTGGATGGTTCGCCCGGCGATGGCGGCGATGGTGTCGTCAACGAAACCCGCTTCGTTCAGCGTGTCGGTGTGTATGGCGACCTGGATATCGTACTCATCGGCCACGCGCAGGCAGGCATCGATGGCCGCGGGTGTCGTGCCCCAGTCCTCGTGCAGTTTCAGGCCGCAAACTCCGGCCCGAATCTGCTCCACAAGTGGTTCGCGCGTTGCCGCGTTTCCTTTGCCGAGAAAACCGAAGTTGACAGGCCAAGCCTCGGCTGCGCGAAACATCTGTTCCAGATTCCATCTGCCGGGCACGCATGTAGTCGCGTTGGTGCCAGTGGCCGGCCCGGTTCCGCCACCGAGCATGGTGGTGGTGCCATTGGAGAGCGCTTCGTAGATTTGTTGCGGCGAGATGAAATGAATGTGGCTATCGATCGCGCCCGCGGTGAGGATCTTGCCTTCGCCCGCGATCACTTCGGTGGAAGCGCCGACTACCATATCCGGGTCCACGCCGGCTTGCGTATCCGGATTGCCAGCTTTTCCAATTTTCACGATCCGGCCGTCGCGGACCCCGACATCGGCCTTCACAATACCCCAATGATCGATGATCAGAGCGTTAGTGATCACCAGATCCAGCGCGCCATGCTCGGATTCACGCGTGGCGGTGGAGCTTTGTCCCATGCCGTCGCGGATTACCTTGCCTCCGCCGAAGGTGATCTCATCGCCATAGACGGCGTAGTCCTGCTCGACTTCGGCGATCAATTCGGTATCGGCCAGGCGCACGCGATCGCCTCGCGTGGGTCCATACAAGTCGGCGTAAGTCCGGCGGGGGATCTTGACGCTCATTGATTGAGAACCCCGTTCACTTTTCCGTTGTGACCGTAGACGGCGCGACCGCCCGCGAAAGCCACCAGCGGTACTTCTTTCTCTTCGCCGGGCTCAAAGCGAATCGCCGTGCCGGCCGCGATATCCAGACGCATGCCATAAGCGGCGGCGCGATCGAAATCGAGCGCGGTATTGACTTCGAAGAAATGATAGTGGCTTCCAACCTGCACGGGCCGGTCGCCGCGGTTGCTCACCACAACCCGCGCGTTGGGGCGTCCAGCATTCAATTCCAATTCGCCGTCATCGAGGAAGTATTCGCCAGGATGCATTTGGATCTCCTATTGAATGGGGTCGTGAATGGTGACCAGCTTGGTGCCGTCGGGAAAGGTGGCTTCCACTTGGACTTCGTGAATCATCTCAGCGATGCCATCCATGACATCCGCGCGCGTGAGGATGGAGCCGCCCAAACTCATAATGTCGGCGACGCTTTTGCCGTCGCGGGCCGCTTCGAGCACCTCTGCGGAGAGAATCGCCATGGCCTCGGGATAGTTAAGCTTGAGACCGCGCGCGCGCCGCTTTTTGGCCAGTTCAGAAGCGGTAAAGATCATGAGTTTTTCCTGCTCGCGCGGAGTCAGATGCACTTACGATGCTCCTTAAATCAATGAACTTTTCGGGGTAGCGTGGCGACCCGGCCACAAAGAGACCACTTGGCGGCTTTCCAAAATTCGACCAGTCCGCTGGCCAGAGCGCGCCCACCGATCGCGACGCCGCGGATCACCAGGCCATGCGCCCTTAACGAGGTCACCCCCCATAATATCTCAGCGCTGGAAAGCTGGTCCGCGATGATTTGCAGTTGCGATTCGAGGGTCTTCCAATAGGCGGGCGGTTCGCCCGCGCGGCAGACGTAGCAGGAGGCGAAATGGCGGAACGGCCCAAGCCTGGCGATGGAATCGAGGCGCATTGCATGAGAAGCGCAGAGCGGCGTGAGCGTCCAGCGCTCGAGCGCGACAGGCTGTCCGCAAGCGATGAGTTCGAAGTGCGATGCCAGAGAGTGAAATCGAAAAACCTCGCCGGAGGCTTCGCGGCCGGGTGCGACGCGGTCCCACCAGATAAGCGAAGCACCATGTTGAAGTTCCACGCGGGCCGTCTGCTCGAAGCGCGAGCCAGCGAAAGGGATCAACTGATCGGGCAAATATTCCAAGTAGGCGCCGGCCGCAATGCTGACGTGCATCCGCTGCGATGCAATCCCTTCGGGAGAACGGCTGCGATAGATTCGGGTGGCGCCAGTGGACGTAACTTGCGCTTGCGCGGCGGCGCTGACATCGATTTGGATGCGCAGCGAATCGCTATCAAGAATTCCGCCAGATAGATTGTGGAGGTGTGCCAGCGTTTCGCCGGAGGCGGCGCGAAATCCACGAACGACCCGCCAGGGCGGCTGTTGCTGCTTGACGCGAAGAATGGTCGCTCCGGTATCATTCGCCTCAAAGGACAAGTGGAGGTTTGAAGACGGCGCCATCGCTCAACTCATGAACAAACGCGTGTACAGTGTGGCGTGGCGGGCGGAGGCGACGTCGAGGAGAGGCGTGAATGAACTCGTGAGCGCGGGGTCCTTGGAGCCTCGTTCCGCAGCAGCGAGAATGGCGGGTTTCAAGTTCCAAAGAAACTGGTGCGCCTGTGTTTGTCCGAGAGGAAGCAGGCGCTGGCATGCGGAAACGAGGGCGGTCATCGATTGCTGGAGATAAGCTGCGGCGGCTGTGCGAGCATCAATTCCCAAGGTTCCAGCGACAAGACCGAAGCAAGGGGCCAGATGAGTTTCCGCCTGGAGGCTGCATGCGTCGATCAAAAGCGTGTGTCTAGATATGCTGGCGGCGAGGCGCAAGAATCTGCGGCCCATCGCGGATGAAGCATCGCGGGATTCACGAGCCAGTTTGCGGGCGCCGAGTTCGCGGTTTAACGCTAGCCATTGGTTAAGGCCGTAACCGCAGCTCGCAAAGCAATAGGCGGCTTCGAGCGCGCCGGTTTCTTCGAGAAAATCCGCCAAGAATTGCTCCAACTCTTCGATAGTTAGCAGCCCGGCGTCGGCCAGCGATTCGATTCCAAAGGAGTGGGCCGCGCCTCCAATCGGGAAGGCGCTATCGGCGAGCTGCTGGAGCTGGAGCAGAGGCAGCATCAGGCGAAGAGGCACTGGACGTTTTTCGGAAGGGGGTCGCCGGCAGCGGTTGCATCCCAGGTCAATTCCGCCCGCGCGACATCGAAGAATGCGCTGCGGTTCACATCTTGGCCTTGCAGGCGGCTGGCAAGAATGTCGGCGGTGAGCAGGTTGCCGCTGGCCGTAACGTATCCCGCGTTCGATATCAAATCGTAGTTGCCCCAGCCGCTGCGGTACAGGCCTTTACGGTTCCATCGAACGGCGGAGTAGAGCGCCTCATTGATGCCGATGAGCGGGAACAGGGCGCCGTACAATTTGGCGAGATCACAACAAACGCGCGCAAAGTAAGTGATGTTCGGCCCGTGCCAGGCGGACCGCAATGGATCTGGGATTAGTCCGAAGAGGTTTGAAATCGCAAGCCGCGTGGGCCCCTTGAATTTCGCGAAGCTGATCATGGGGCAGCCGGCGTATTGGAGTAGGACGTCGGGAACCTGGTCTTGATTGCATGCGCCGTCCCAGTAGGCCTCGGTGATGTTGACGTACTCGGCGCGATGTTTGACCAGGACGTCGACCAGTCCGGTGCGCCGCAGATATTCGGCGTCCTGTTGGCGGATCCAAGCGCGATGTTCGCGCGCTTCCGTCTCCCAGTTGAACCCGCCATCCTCGAGAGTTCTCCGAGAGGTGTAGCCTTCGACGACGATGGCGGGCGCCGGAAGAGCGCCGAGCAAAAGATCGAGCGCGGCGGGGTCCGTGTAGGTTCCAGTAGCATAGCCATGCCAGGTGACTTTGACGACTATGCGATCGGGCTTCGCTCGCGGGAGAACTCGCTCGAGCAGGGATGACATTTGCCGGTGATCGGAAACGTGCGCGATTTCGCCATCGCCAATGGTCCGGCATTCAGCAGGGGCAGCGATCCGCTTCGGCGAGGCAATCCGCTGCGAGTCTCGCGCCCGTTTTTCGTTCCATAGACGGGTGATGCGCTGCGTGAGCCAGCAGGTCAGCGCCGGATGATCGCCGGGCGGCTCGGCCATGCGCCATGCGGCGGCTTCGGGATGCTGCCGCTGGAAATTCTCGAGGATGACGCTTCCGAACTCGACGTGTTCCGTTTTCCATTGGGCCTCGGGAAGGATGATCCAGCCGAGCGGGCGCTGCAAGCATTTTTCGAAGGTGTGCGTCAGAAAGGGCTGCGCATGGCGTAAAAATCCAACCTCGCCGGCGGCCAGGCCGAGTTGTTCCCACACCAGACGCATCAGCCGGTAACTATTCGCGCGGCTGCCCGCATCGCCGTGCCCGCTGGCTGCCAATATCAGGCCGATGTGCTGTCGGGATCGCGCGTCAGGCGGCATGGCCCGAGCCACTTGATCGGCGAGAGCCTGGACCACCAAGGGATGCGTGGGATCGACATCGTCGTGATGGATGGTGAGTTGCTGATTCGCACGCCGAGCCTCAACGATCGCATGTCCAAGAGCCTCGCGCTGCAGCAGATTGAAATCCAGAGCGGTCGGGAGTACGAAAACTTCTCCCGAGTCGCGGCGGCCAATGGCAGCGGCCAGGCCTTCGATGCAAGTCAGTTCAATCTCCGGAGCGAAACCCAGAATTGGGGTACAAGACGCTGCGATCAGGCTCGTGTCGCCAGGCTCGAAGTCGGTAACGAGAATGAACGCGGGTGTCAGTGCAGTTTCCCGCCGATCCGGCCATGTTTGGTCATGGACGCGAGCACGTCCACCATTGCTCGCACCGCGACCAGCGCGGTAATGTCGGAGATGTCGTAGGGCGGGGAAACCTCCACCGCTTCCATGGCAGCGATGCCCTCCTTCGCGACGCCCTTCAGGATCGCGAGAGCCTCGCGTGGAAGGAAACCTCCGGGCTCGGGCCATCCGGTTCCGGGGACGAATCCGGCATCGACGGAATCGACGTCGAAGGAAAGATACACCGCGCTCGCGCCTTTCCAAGCTACTTCCAGCGCGATCTCGATAGTTTTTTCGATGCCGATGCGCTCGATGTCGGAAATCGTCAGCACGGTCGATCCGCGCTCGCGGCCTTTCTTCACTCCAGGACGCGGAACCTGCCAGCCGCCGATGCCTACCTGCACGAGATTGGTGGGCGGGCAATTCGGAATATTAGTGGCATGGAACCACGGACAAGTGTGCATGATCTCGTCCATGTCCTTTTCCTGCGTGTCGATGTGGCGGTCCAGGTGAATGATGCCTAGCTTGCCCTCAATGGCTTGCGCGACGCCGCGAGCGCAGGGGAAGCCGATGGAGTGATCGCCCCCCATGATCATGGGCAGCGTTCCTTGCGATAGGATGTGCGCGACGCCCTTGGTGATCTGGTCGTGACTCTTAGTGATGTTGGCGGGGCAAAAAATATCGCCGACGTCGCACATCTTCAGCGACTCGCGGAGATCGACGCCAAGTTCGAAATTGTAAGTGGTATACAAGGACGAGATGCGGCGGATACCTTGCGGACCGAAGCGCGTACCGGCGCGGTACGTGGTTCCGATGTCGAAGGGTACGCCGACAAACGCCACGTCGTATTCGCCCACTTTGCGCACGTCCTCCAAATATGGAGTTTTGAGGAACGTGTTGATGCCGGACCAGTGCGGCAGCTCGCCGCGCTGAAAACAACTGATCTCAGATTTGTCTTCGATGGAGTCGACGCATTCCAGGCCGAATTCCTTGCCGCGCCGCACTTCTTCCTGCCACTGGCGCGAGGGAATTTGCGCCTCTTCTCGAAGAGCCTTCATACCTTCGAGTTCCGGCAGTTTTACTTCTCTGGTGTGTTCGCGATGCTTCGGAGCGTGGCTCTTATAGAAGGACATGAATGTTTGATTGTACTTGCTCGATCAGGCTTCGGGGGCGCCGGTTACTTCGTCACTCTCCGCGCCACCAGGGAAGGTAGTCTGTTCCACTCGCTGGATGAGATTCGCGATCTTTAACTCGTCGTTCTGGTCGGGCACGGACGTGTCGGGCACGGAAAGATCCAGAACTATGTTCGCTCCGTTGTCTTCCGTTCCGGTGCGGCCCAGTGCGATGACGCGCGTCGCCAGCAGGACAGCCTCACGCGGGTTGTGGGTTACGAAAAGAACGGTGGTGCCGGTCTCACGCCACAGGTCCTTGATCAGCCGCTGCATTCCCGCCCGCGTGCCGGGATCGAGCGCGCTGAAGGCTTCATCCATTAGCAGGATCTTGGGGCGCATGATGAGCGCTTGTGCGATTGCGACACGCTGCTGCATTCCGCCGGAAAGCTGGTGCGGATACTTAGACGCGTCTGATTCTCTCAGACCCATGCGGCGCAGATATCCGATTGCCTCGGACTGAAATTCCTTCCGGCGCATCCGCCGTGCCGGCCTAAAGCCGCCGAAGATTCCGACCTCGGTCACTTCGAGCCCGAAGGTAATGTTCTCGAGTACGGTACGGTCCGGGAACAAGGAGTATTTTTGCGGTACATATCCGCAGCGGCGATCCGGTTGCTGGCGGGGGCTCCCTTCCACCAGGACCTGTCCGTGTGTTGGCATTTCCTCCGCCAACACCAGCCGCAACAAGGTTGATTTTCCGCAGCCGGTTTGTCCGACGATGGAAACAAACTCGCCCGCACGGATGTCCAAACTAACGCCATTCAAGATGCGCTTGGGTAGCTTCCCCGGCTGTCCATACTCGACCAGGACAGCTTGGATGCGAATCAATGCGGGCGTTGTCAGGCTAGCCGAACCAGTTTGGTTTTCCAATATCGTTGGTGCCGTGGCCACGGGTGTCATGCTTCCTGGAACCAGGGATGCAGTTTCCGGTTCAACGTCCGCATTCCGAAATCGACTAAGAACAGCAGCAACGCGACCCACAACACGTACGGGATGATGGTGTCCATTCCCATGTGGCGGCGCAGCAGTGCGATGCGGTACGCCAGGCCGTCGGTAGAGGCGATCATTTCGCCGGCGAACAGAAACAGCATTACCGATTTCAGATTGAGCCGGATGCTGTTCAACACGCGCGGCCAGATTTGTTTGAGAACGATCCGGTAGGTGATGGAGAAATCGCCCGCGCCCAACGTAAATCCCTTCACGATCTGCTCTTTGGGAACGCTACGCGTGAGGTTGAATGCATCCAGGATGATGGTCGGCGCCACTCCGACCACAATCAGCATCACCTTCGCCAGCTCGTCGATGCCAAACGCGATGAACAGAATCGGGAGCAGCGACAACGCTACAATTTTGTCGAAAAACAGAACGAAGCGCAGGAAAAACGCACCCACGTGCGGAAACATCCCCATGTGCAGGCCGAGCAGCACGGCGGGAAACAGGAGAGCCATGCTGATCAGGAAGCGGCGTCCCGTTGCCACCGTGTCCTTCCACAGCATGCTGTTCCGTACTCGCGTGGCCAGCGATTGTTGAGCGGCATTCGCCACGGCTTCGTCGTCTTCGGCCGGCTTCAGTGTCGCGTCCACAAAGGCCTGGCTCATCTGGCGCAGCGTGGGCATTACCCGGTCGTCGGGATTGTCACGGTGCCGGTTGCTTGATACCCAGAAGTAGCCGATCACGCCGGTCGCGAACAAGAACCAGGAGAGAACCCAGACGGTGGCCCGCGAGGGGTGAGCGTGAATTTGAAACACACTCATAGCTTTCCAGCGGCCGCGAGCGCCATATAGGACGCGTCGAATCGCAAGCGCACCCGTTCTTTCTTGCCTTGAATGGCGCCATCGGGAAAGCGAATGGCGACGTCGTCGGGCGAGCTGGTCTTATCGCCCAGCAAGCCGTGCGAGAAGCAGAACTGGCGAACGAGCTCCATGGTCTTCTTCAACTGATCGGACTTCGTCATCTCGACGGCGGATGGCGCGGTGTAGAACAGGTGCGTGGTGGAAAGCTGTTCTTTATAGGAATCCAGGGTGTCTTCGGAAACGCCGGCGATCGCGGAAAGCACCTTGTCACCCTCCGCTCCGGGCTTCGACATTTGCGAAGTCAGCTCGTACCACGCACCCACGATGGCCTTGGCGAATCGCTGGCCGGAACCATCGGGCCGATTGAGGATGTCGGTTCTGACTACCAACAAATCGAGAATCTCGCCGGGGATTTTCGATGAGTCGAAGATCCGCGTGATCCCCTTGCCTTTGAGGATTTGCGAGACCAGTGGCTTCCAGGTGACCACCACGTCCTGGCTTGTGTCGCTCAGGAACGCGCCCGCAATGTCGGAGTCGGACGTGTTCACATATTTGACGCGCTTGATATCGCCGCTTAGATTATTAAGCGCCATGGCGCGCTCGAAGAGGTATTGTGAGACCGTTTTTTCGACCAGCAACACCCGCTTCCCAGGGATCTGGCCGAGGATAAGATTGTGGCGCACCAGCACCGCATCGTTGCCGTTGGAGTAATCGCCGGTGATGATCGACGTTGTGTCGACGCCCGCGGCTGCGGGCATGTCGAGCGCCTCCATATTGGTCATGACGCAAGCATCGATGTTCTTTGCGACGAAGGCGTCGAGCGAAGGCGCGTAGTCGAAACGCTGGACCTTGATCGCGACGCCGTACTTGTCCGCCCACTTCTTGAGCATCCCGGACTTAGCCATGTACTGGTAAGGGTCCCAGCCCACGTAAACGGACCAGCCGACAGTGAAGGAAGGCGGGTCAGCGGAGGCGCTGAGAGCGCCCGCGAGCACGAACAGCGCGGATAAAATAAGTAAGGGTTTTTCGCATCTCAACCGTCCGTGCAGCAGGGCACCAGGTGGCTACATGGCCGGTTGGATTTTTTAGTATATCGCAACCAAGCTGCCGCCAGCCGCTCTATCGTTCTCGTGTTTGTCCTTCTCAGCGCGCAGCGCCTTCTCGATAGCCACGGCGAGTTCGGGAGAGTCAGGCGTAACGTCGGGCTCAAAGCGCTGCACGATCTTGCCATCGCGGTCCGCCAGAAATTTGGTGAAATTCCAACGGACCGGACCGCCGGTAGTCGGATTGGCCTGCTTGTCCGTCAGGAATTGATAGAGCGGCGACATGTGCTCGCCGGTCAGCGAAACCTTCGCGAAAATCGGAAATGTGACCTTGTATTTCGCAACGGCGAACTGCTTAATGGCGTCGTTGCCCTCGGGTTCTTCCTGGCCGAAGTCATTACTCGGGAACGCGAGAATCACGAGACCTTGGTCTTTATATTTCTGGTAGAGCGCTTCCAAGCCTTCGTACTGGGGCGTGAAGATGCTGTGGCTGGCGACGTTGACGATCAGGAGCACTTTGCCGCGATAAGAGGCCAGCGGCACAGGTTTGCCGTCGATCGAGAGCGGAATGTAGTCCAGAACCGTTGCCGCGCGCAGGAGCACGCCGCACATCGCCAGGAGAACGATAACCGAGCGCAGAGACCACTTCCTCACGGTCGCGGCTCAGAACTCATAGCGCAGAGCAAACTGCATTTCGCGCGGCGGCATCGTACTCTGATATTCGCCGAAAGTCCCGGGATTGTATAAGGCCAGGCTGGGTTGGATGAAATTCACGTTATTAAACGCATTGTAAGCCTCGGCGCGGAACTGGATGCGGTGGCCTTCCCAAGGCAGCGGGAAAGACTTCGCAACGCCGATGTCGAAGTTGACCATACCGGCCAGCCGAACCAGCGCCCGGGTTCCCACGTTCCCAGGATAGGCGTCCGCAAAATCATTTGCCGCGTCGGTGGTCGCGAAGAGACTCGGGTTACCGTTCTGAATCGTACTTGAGTTCGTGTTTTGAACTGACCAGTCGGAATAGCCAACGTGCCTCTGCCAGTAGTTGGTGTCCCAGGTTTCGTTGCCCTGAATGACGCTGGGCAGTCCGCTGGAAAACCGCATGATGCTCGAAATCTGCCAGCCTCCAAAGATTTCATTTGCCCATCCTGGCGCACTGCTCCAGAACGGCTTGCCCTTGCCGACGGGCAGTTCGTACACCACATCCACATTCACCTGATTGCGGATATCGAAATCGGACGATCCGCGGAATTCCTTAGGATTGAATATGTTTTGGATCACGGCGCCGTCCTAGTCCGGCAGCGCCTTCAGCGGCCGATGCGTTATCGATGGAATGCGAAAGCGTGTAGTTGAAGTCGAACGAGACCCCCTGGCTGAAGGCGCGCCGCAAGCTGAAAGTACCGGCGTGATAATCGGCGTCCCCGGCGTTCATCCAAGTGGGCATCGAGCTGGCTTGCAAAGCGAAGAACGTGTAGCACCCGAATTTGGTGGCGCATTTGCCTGCGGGAGGTTGAACTCGGAGTTCCCGGCAATGCGATCGGACTGGTGCAGCATGTCCAGATAGCTGCCGTTGTTAACGTCGTAAATACCGTAGAAATAGTTGGCGGCGGTGCTGCCCTTGAAGAAAGCATTGGCTACGCCCGGCGAACATGTCCGAAATGTACTTGTTGTGCGGGGACCAGTGAGGGATTCGCCTGCACCATAGCGCCGATGGTGGCCGGACTGCAGTTCTGTGTCGTAACGCCAGTGGAGGCGCAGATATTGTTGAAGTCTTGCGGAGCACAGTCATGGCTGGTAGCCACGTTTGGCCCGACCCCGGATCGTACAGATTTTCGAGCGGGGTGTCCACGTCGCCTTGCAGCAGCAACTTGCGGGAAAGCCTGCCGGCATAGGAGACTTCCATGGTTACCTTGCCGGGCAATTGGCGGGAGAACGACGCATTCAGCAGGATGGAATACGGCGACTTCAAGTTCGGATAGATTCCCTCGTACTCGCCGACGATCCCGGCAACGTCAGGCGGAGTGTAGGGAAAGCCGGTGGTGGGAGCGGCCGGAAGCGCCGGCACAGTGCCGTTGTAGCGCGGCGATGTGGAGAAGGTATAGGACACTGGATTGTTCAGCGTTGTCGCCAAGCCAAACGAACCGAACTGATCGAATTGAGTGATCAGTTCGCTGCCGAAACGATCGTAAAGCATGGCGCCGCCCGCGCGGAAGACGCCGCCGTTTCCAAAAATCTCTTGCAGCAGTCCGCCGCGATCCTTGGGACTATAAGCCAAAGCAAAGCGCGGACCGAAATTGTTGTCGTCCGGGTTGTACCAGCTCGACTTGCCGTTCACCGGACCGGCCGAATTGTAGCTCAAGGATCGCATTGGGCATGGCGTTGGAAGGAACGCCCATGGATCCAAGATAATCGCGCTCGCGCGAAATATTGATTCAGCCCGACGTTGGGAGCCACCTGCAGCCCGTTCGACTCATACGGCGGCGGATCGTTGGTGTAGCGCAGTCCGAATGTGAGCGTCAGCTCGCGCGTGGCGCGCCACTGATCGCTGACGAACCCCTCGTACTCGCGCATCGCGAACGCGCGCGCATCCGGCGCTCCCTGCGGCAGCAACGTGCCGCCCTTTCCGATCTGGTAAGTCACTTGCGTGTTGTTGACCAAGCCAAGTAAGATTCCGAGGGCCGACGAATCGTTGTAACGGATCATTGAGCTGCAAAGTTGGGGTTTCCGGTTTGCTTCACCATGTAATTGGTGAGGTCGGTCTGAATGTCTTCGCCCAGTCCTACCGCTACGTTGTCGTTGAATCCGTAGCTCGGGTAGGATTGGAGTAGGTGGACTTGTTGTTTGTCATGACGCGGAAATTCATGCCGGTGGTAATGGTGTGCTTGCCCTTGGTCCACGTAAGCGTGTCCACGATGTTCTCGACAGGCAGAATGCGGCTGTTGGCGCGCGCGTTGATAGTTCTGCAACGGGTCCAGCGGGCCCAACAGGAAAGCGTCGCCGGATGTTCCCGAGTAGGCCAAGCCCTGGCGAGTGTAGCCGAAGGTCAAGTTGTTGATCAGGCTGGGAGTCAAAATAGCGGTGTACGTAGCCGAGATCCCTTTGCTGTTGTTCAAGATCTCGCTGGCAGGTTGCTGGCCGGGAAACTGCGCGAGAGCGTTGGTCTGATCTTGATTCGAGTTCGATAGCGTGCCCCGGATGGAGAGCGTGTGCTTGGCGGCGCTGTCCAGAATGAAATCCATCTTGCCCACATAGGCGCGATTATCCAGGCTGTCGGGGGCGTTGAATCGATAAGCCGGTGAAATTCAAGCCGCCGTCGGATCCATAAGCCGGATCGTTGCCCACCGGGTATTGCTTCAGGATGTTGAGATAAGCCTGATTGACGCCAATGCCCAGAGGGTCGACCTGTTGGATCTGCGCGGGGGTGAGGGTATAGTTGTTTCCGTTGGCGTCGGCAAACGTCAAAATACCTTGCTTAAGATTCTCGGCTCGGCACCTGGCGCTCCACGGCTGCAGCGCTGGCATCGATACGGCGCTCGTAATTGAAGAAATAAAATATGCGGTCCTTCTTAATCCGTCCTCCCAGTGACGCGCCGAACTGATTGCGGTTCAGAGGCGTGATGCCGACTCCGTCGCGATTGTTGAACCAACTGTTGGCCGCGGTAATTGTGTTGCGGTTGTATTCGTACGCCGAGCCGTGCAACTGATTGGTGCCGCTCTTGGTGATAAGCACCACCTGTCCGCCAGACGAACGGCCCTCGTCGGCGCCCTGGCCGGCCACGGTCACGCGAAACTCCTGGACGGAATCCAGCGGGATCGGCAGCACGGAATTGAAGCCGGCGATGGGGGACTGGCCCGCGCTAGATTGGCGTTGGAACCCTGCGGGGATCCGAAGTCGGATTGGCCGCCGATGCCCGCAGTTCTCGTTGTCGTTCACGTCCACGCCGTCGAGTGTGATGTTGTTCTGATCGCGCCGCGATCCCATCACCTCGCCACTCGAAGTGACGCCCGGCTGCAGGCTCAAAAGATCAACGACGTTGCGCGTATCGAGCGGCAACTGCCGGATGGAATGCTCCGTGAACGCATTGCCGATGGAGGCGTCGGAGGTGCTGACCATGGAAGTTTCAGCCGTGACGTTGATCGTTTGCCCGGTGGTTCCAACTTCCAGCTGCACATTGAGGGTGGCGGGAGTGTTCACTTGCAGCACCACGTGCTCCTGCGCGGCTTGCGCGAAGCCCGGCTTGCTGACCGTCAGCGTGTACTCGCCCGGCATGGCCTGGAGAATCTGATACGCTCCGGTATTGTCGGTAACCACCTGCCGCGAAACTCCGGTGGTCCCACTGTTCAGGGCGACCACCGCGCCCGGGACGACGGCGCCCTGCGCGTCCGAGATCACGCCGTGCAAGGAGCTGGTGGATTGTGCATGGAGCGTCGAGATTGTGACCATGGAAACCGCGCCAGCAAGCTCAGCCCCGCCAAAACGTTCGCCAAGAACGCTGTACAAGATTCCTCGTGAACATATGCTCTCCTCCAATTGAAAGTTTCGAAGTCACCATGGAGCGACGGGCTCGGGCGCCAACAAGGCGAGAGGGCCGCGAATACGGTGCGGCGAGGAACTCAGCGAAGAGTTTAGATTCAGACTGCGGGGCGGTGCGGAGCTAAGAAATCCGCACTGAAAATACACTTAAACTTCAGGAACCCCACACGGCAGTTTTCCAATTATACGCCGGCAGCGCGCTCTGTCAAGGATCTAATATACGCGGATTTATCATCGAAAGTACTCAAGCCCGCTCAGGCGTAGCTTAGGCGATGATGTCGTGGATCACGTTTCCGGCCACGTCCGTCAGCCGGAAATCGCGGCCGCTGTAACGGTATGTCAGCTTAGTGTGGTCGATGCCCATCAGGTAGAAGAATGGTCGCGTGCAGATCATGCACGTGCACCCGCTTGTCGACGCCCTTCCAACCGAAATCGTCGGTAGCGCCATAAGTCATGCCGCCCTTGACGCCGCCGCCGGCCAGCCACACCGTGAAGCCGTGCGGATTGTGATCGCGGCCATTGTGCACCTGGCCGCCCATGAATCCGCTGCCCACTTCCACCACCGGCGTGCGGCCGAACTCGGAGCCGCACACGATCAGCGTTTCGTCCAACAGGCCGCGCGATTTCAAATCCTTGATGAGCGCGGCGAACGGCTGATCGGAATCCTTGCCGGTCTTGCGATGCAGTTCGATGTCGAAATGATGGTCCCAGGGATCGCCCTTGGCGTAATACACCTGCACCATGCGGACTCCGCGCTCGATAAGACGCGCCGCAGTCAGACAGCCGCGCGCGGTGCTTCCCTCGCCGTACAGCTTGATGGTGGCTTCGCTCTCTTTGCGCACATCGAAGACATCGGGCGCTTCGGTCTGCATCCGGTAGGCGGTTTCCATGGACTGCAGCGTGGCATCGAGCTGCGGATCGTCGGCGTGCTCCTGCTGCATCTGCAGGCGATCGAGCTTGCTCAGAAGATCCAACTCGCTCTGCTGCTGCTTCAGATCGAACTTGTCATTGCGGATGTTGGGGATCAACTTCTCCGGATCGAATTTCTTGTCGCGAACATTGTCGGAGATATAGGTGCCCTGATACACGGGCGGAAGAAACGCGGAGTTCCACAGCGGCGGCCCGACGGTGGTGGGCACTTCCGGGCACAGCACCACAAAGCCGGGCAGATTTCTGTTCTCCGTGCCCAGCCCGTAGGTCAGCCACGATCCCATGGACGGACGGCCCGGCTGGATATGGCCGACGTTCATCATCAGCAGCGACGGTTCGTGATTGGGGATGTCGGTGTACATCGACTTGATCAGGCACATGTCGTCGACGCACTCGCCCAACTGCGGGAAAACCTCGCTCACTTCGATCCCGCTCTTGCCGTACTTCTTGAACGAGAACGGCGACTGCATCAGGTTCCCGGTCTTGCGCTCGTGATCGGGTATGGCGCCCGGCAGCGGCTGGCCGTTGTACTTCTCGAGCATCGGCTTGTAATCGAAGGTGTCGATCTGCGACGCGCCGCCGTTCATGAACAGGAAAATAACGTGCTTGGCCTTGGGCTTGAAGTTAGGAATGCGAGCGCCTGGGACTCCCTGGACGGCCGGAGTGGCGTCGGCCCTGGCGAGCGACTCACCCACCAGGCTGGCGAAACTCAGCATGCCGAAGCCGCTGCCCATCCTGCACAGCGCTTCGCGCCGCGAGAGCGGTCTGCGGGCCGGTAAATGTAACATCGTCGTTCTTCCTTCTCTCCTAGTTCACAAACTCAAATTCGTTCGAGCTCAAGCAGCACACGCGGCGTATTCCTTCCATGCCGTGGTCGGCTGCCCCGCCACTTGCTCTCCGGGCGTTTCCGGATGCGCCTGCAAGAAATCCATGCCCGGCCTTCATTTCCGCTTCGCTCGGCGCGCGCCCAAACAGGATGCGATAGGCCTTCTGAATCCGCGCCGTATCGTTGGCTTCGTCGTACACTCGCTGGGCGAACGCTTCGGCCTGCTTGTAGACAAAACTGCTGTTCATAAAATACAGGCGCTGCAGCGGAACATTTGTGGTGAAGCGCTGCTCGGCGGTGAACGAAGGATTCGGGATAATCGAACACCTGCAGGAAATTGTCCAGCCGATAGCGGCTGACCTTGCAATACACCGTGCGGCGGAAATTGTCGTCGGCAAAATCGGTGGACGGCCCGCCGATCTTCTTCAAATCCAGCGTTCCCCGAAACGAACAGCAGCGAATCGCGAATGGCCTCGGCGTCCAGGCGCTGGCGATTGGCGCGCCAATACAGCCGGTTCGCCCCATCCTTCTCGGCGTTCTCGGCGCGACGACTCCGTGCTGAGTTGATATGTCGACGAAAGCAAAATCTCGCGGTGCAGCTTCTTGATCGACATGCCGTTCTTGACGAAACTCGTCGCCAGATACTCGAGCAGTTCCGGATCGGATGGCGGATCGCCCATCTTGCCGAAATTATCCGGCGTTTCCACGATGCCCGATCCGAAATGCCACTTCCACACGCGGTTGACGATCACGCGCGCCGCGATGTGGGCTGGCCACGATCGCCATCGGCCAGCTCCAGACGGCCGCTGCCTTTCGAAAACGGCTTAGGATCCGGCGGCGACAAAACCGACAGAAAACGTTCCGGCACCGGGTCGCCCAGCGTGTGCGGATTGCCGCGCACGTTGACGTGCATCTCTTGCATGGTCTTCGTATCGCTCGCGCCATGCAGGAACGGATACGGCTCCTGGGCTTTTTTCAGCGCCTCGATTTCGGCGCGCAACGCCGCGACATGCTCGGCCACTTCCGCCGAAAAATGCCGCTCCAGCGCCCAATCGTGCAGCGACAGCAGACCCGGATCTGGCTTTTGATCGCTCTCGGAATCCTGGTCCGCCTTGATACACGTCCAGATACAGATTGGTTCGGCTCGATCGGCATGGTCTTCAGTTCCAGGTCGCAGCCCGGGCAGAACTGATCGTTGGTTTCGAACTCGTTGGGGTAAGCATCCCGGCGCGGTTTCTTGCGAACGCCCGCCTTGGCTTTGATGATGTCGTTCTCTTCCTTGAGTGCCGCTGCGTCCCTCGCCACCGATAGAACCAGATTCTGGAAATTGTCCGCCAGGAACTGCGCCTGCTCCAGCGTGCCGCCGCATTTCACCATGTCCTGCCAGTCGCGCAGGTACGAATAGTGCTTGGGCGGCCTGGCCAGGAACTTGATCCAGCGCTCCAGCATCTCGGGATCCACTTTTTGGTCCACCGCCGCTTCCGCGACCTTCTTCTTCGGTTCGCCGGTCACTTGCCATGCCGCCACCAGATACTTGGATGTCTTTTGCGCCAGCATCTCCGCGAATACAGGTCGCTCTGCTTCTCCATGAAATCATCGAGCGACTTCTTCCTTGTCGTCGATGACCTTCTGCTGCTTCTCCCAAACCGCCATTTCGGCGGGAGACGTCGCTGGGATATTCGTGATAGGTGGTGTTCAAGAACACCGCCGCCAGCGAGTAATAATCCTTTTGCGAAATCGGATCGTACTTGTGATCGTGGCAGCGCGCGCAGGCCACTGTGAGCCCAAGCATTCCGCGCGTCACCATGTCGATGCGCTCGTTGCGCTCGTCGGCGCGCCCTTGCACCGGCTCCGCCTGATCCCACCACCACGGACCTCTGCCCAGATCGCCGTGCCGGCAACCGATTTGTCGCGATGTCGGCCCATCCAAAAGATCCCCGGCGAGCTGCGCCTTGATGAAACTCGCCGTAGGGCATATCGTTGTTGAACGCCTGGATCACCCAGTCGCGATAAACATAAGCGCCCTGGAACGGCATATAGCCGCGATCCTTGGGATCCAGGCCCCGCACATCGTCTTCGGCATAGCGCGCCACATCCAGCCAATGACGGCCCCAGCGCTCGCCGTAACGCGGCGATGCCAGCAGCCGATCCACCACCTTCTCGTATGCGTTGGACGACTTGTCGCTGACGAACGCGTCCACTTCCTCGGGCGTGGGAGGCAATCCGGTCAGGTCCAAAGTGACGCGGCGGATCAGTGCCCTCCGCTCGGCCGGCGCCAACGGGCTTCATGCCTTTGGCTTCCAGCTTGGCAAGGACAAAATGATCGATATTTGTCTTGGCCCAGGACTTTTCTTTCACCGCCGGAATGGCCGGCTCCTTCAACGGCTGAAACGACCAAAACGCGCGCTGTTCCGGGGTGATCACCTTGACTGGCGAGCTCTGCACCGCCGCGGTCTTGGTTTCCGGCCACGGCGCGCCCATCTTGACCCACTCCGCGAGCGCTTCAACTTCCGCGGGCTTCAGCTTGCCGCCCTTCGGCATTTTGAGATCGCCGGTCTGCCGCACAGCCTGGATCAGCAGGCTCTTGTCGGGATCTCCCGGCATCACCGCCGGGCCCGACTTGCCGCCCTGCAGCAGCCGCTCGCGAGAGTCCACGCGCAGCCCGCCCATTTCGGCCGCGGTGTGGCAGTCGTAGCAGTTTTCCGCGAGCACCGGCCGCACTTTGTTCTCGAAAAAGTCCGGCTCGAGAGCTTGAAGCCGCAGTAGGCCGGGGCCACGCTTGCGCAAACGCGGAACATCAGCGATGCGACGGATATGATAACGTACTTCATGGCGTATCCATCATTAGACTCTAAAGACCTTTCGGATCTATTCTCCACACTTCATGAAACTCGTGATTGGAGAGCCACAGCGAGCCGAGGCCGACTCGCAAAGCGTCGCCGCCTTTTCCGACGTATTGCGTGACCACTCGGTTGGTGGCCGGATCGATCTTCGACAGCGGCTTGCCGATTAGCCGTCACCCAGACGGCGCCTTCTCCCACCGCGATATCGCCGCCTCCGCCAGGCACGCCGACTTCAATGGTCGCCGACACCTTGTTGGTCGCTGGATCCACGCGCGACACGCTGCCGTCGCCCTGATTGAGCGTCCAGATGCTGCCCAACCCAGTGGCCAGGAATCGCGGCGCGGGCCCAACTGGAATCTTGCGCGATCACCTTTTCAGTCTTCGCGTCCACGCGCGTCAGGAGATTGTTCTTCGTGCTGGTGATCCAGACCGAGCCGGCGTCGAAAGCCGCCGTGTAAGGAACCCGGCGGAATGGAAATCTTGGACGCCACCTTGTTAGTGGCCGGATCGATTCGCGAAAGCACGCCCGCGGCATCCGAGGGCATCCAGATGCTGCCTTCGCCCGCCGTGATTCCGCCTTCAGTGTTCGCGACTCCCGAAGGAATAGAGGCCACGATCTTCTGCGACTTCACATCCACGCGCTGAACCGTTCCGTCGCTGCAAATCGGCACCCAGACGCTGCCGAATGCGATCGCCAAGCCGGAGCAGGGCGTCTTCGCCACGGTAATCACGGCGCCCACCTGATTCGTCTTCGGATCCAGCTGCGAAATATTGTTCTTCGGGTTGTTCGAGATCCAAACGCTGTCGCCGATCGCGACCCAATCGGGAGATCCGGGAATGGAAAACTTCGCGATGGCATGCAACTCCGACATCGGATGCTGCACAGCTTTCAGTTCGGGCCCGTCGGCAGTGAGTGGCGCCCACCGCCGTCATGGCGAACAAGTAGAGCAAACCGGCTGATCTTCATTGGAGTCTGAGAGCTTCGGACGGGGAGGGAACGAGTCGGCAGCGTGGCGAACTCGTCACATAAGTTTATCGCATTATCGCAACCGTGGTGTACATTGATTTCCATGCAATCACGCCTTCTTGCGCGGATCGTCATTGTGCCTTGCGTCTGCTTTTCCTGGACTCGCTCGCCGCTTCCGGCCGCGGATCTTGCCTTGAAAGCTACGCCGCAGAACATTGCCTGGGGCTATTACTGGTCGGCCGCAAAACCGGTGCTGACCATTCGATCCGGCGACGTTGTCGAGATCCAAACCGTCTCCGGAAATCCCGAAAGGCTGGAGCAAGCCGGCCTGCCGCCCGACCAAATCCCACCCGCCCTGAGGACCATATACAAAGAGATCCCGCAGGATCAGCGCGGACCCGGCGGCCATTTGTTGACCGGCCCGGTGGCCATTGACGGCGCCGATCCCGGCGACGTGTTGGAAGTTCGAATTCGTGAAATCCGCATGGATGTTCCGTTCGCCTACAACAGCTTTCGCAAAGGCTCAGGCTTCTTGCCTGACGAGTTCGAGGGCGCCAAGACCAAGATCATTCCGTTGGACCGTGCGCGCAAAGTTGGAATGTTCGCTCCGGGAATTGAGGTTCCCCTCAAACCGTTCTTCGGCAGTATGGGCCTGGCTCCGCCGGAAAGCGCCGGCAAAGTGAATAGCGCTCCTCCGGGTATTCATGCCGGCAACCTGGACAACAAAGAGTTGGTGGCCGGAACCACTCTGTTCATTCCGGTGCATGCGCACGGCGCGCTGTTCGAGGTCGGCGACGGCCATGCCGGCATGGGAAACGGCGAAGTGGATATCACCGCCATGGAGACCTCGCTGACAGGTGTGTTCCAATTCATCCTGCATAAGGACATGCATCTGAAATGGCCTCGCGCGGAGACGCCCACGCATTGGATCACCATGGGACTCGATCCGGATTTGACGGAAGCAACGAAGATCGCAGTGCATGAGACGCTCGATTTCCTGGTGAACGAAAAGAAGCTGAGCCGTGAGGAAGCCTACATGCTAGCCAGCGTCGCCGTGGATTTCGAGATCACGCAGCTCGTGGATGGGACTAAGGGAGTCCACGGAATGATTCCCAAAAGCATTTTCAAGACGAGTAAGTAGGCTGGGGGCGATCCAAGCGCACAACTCGCCGTTTAAAGCTCTCGCCCGCGAGCTGAACCGTATTCGTCACCGTGAACCCCGCCTTCTCGAAGGCACGCAATGATCTGAGGTTGGCCTCTTCAGGATCGGCAATTACGGCGCCGACACCCGGGTCTGCAAAGACGATTTGCTTGAGGAATTCGGAGATCGCAACCGATCCCAATCCCAAACCAGTCATCGCAAGTTCCCCAATTGCGAGGTCGATCCCAGCCGAAGTGAGGTCCGCCCCCAGTTGCCGTGCATGGTCTGGGTAATCAGACCAGAGATACCACTGAATCCACCCAACCGGCCGTCCACCAGATTCGATCACGAAGACGTGCGTGGGTTCAGCCCCATCAACCCGTGGGCCGTATTTCGCGTCAACACTCGCGAGATCGAGGCGCTCATGCCACCATGCAGCCACGTGCGGGGTGGAGAGCCATTCTTGAAGTAGAGGAAAATCGGATCGGCCAAGCGGCCGGAATGAGACGGAAGTCTGCATCCGCGGCGATCTTATTCGGCGAGAGTTGCCAGAACACGCTTCGGGTCGATTCGCAACAGGGTGCCGGCTTCCGGATTCGACAGCCAGATCGCGCCAGGGCTGGTCAGAATCGAACCGCCGCCCCCGGGTCCGAAAAACTGCTGCGCAACGGTCTCCGATTGTGGATCGATCCGCGTAAGTGGAAAGCCTGTCAGTGTCACCCAAACAGATCCTTCGCCGAATGCGATCGACCCCTTCGCACCAGGAACGTCCAACTCAATGGACTTCGAGACCTTGTTGGTCTTCGGATCGATGCGGTCGACGGTGCCGTCCTTTTCGCACAGCACCCAGATTGAAGTCCCGCCCACCGCCAAGGCCTGCGGATGCGCGGCGACATCAATCATCTTCTCCACCAGATTGGTCGCGGGGTTGATTCGCAGAATCTTGTTTTCGTTCGGACAAGCGAGCCACAGCGCCTTGTCGCCGAAGGTCAGGCTGCCGCAACCTGCCGGTAACCGCATTTCGCCGACTACGACATTTTGATCGGGGTCGATGCGGGATAAAGTTGTCTTCGCATCGGTTAACAGCCAGAGGCTATCGGTGCTGGCCGCGAGCGAGCCAATTATGTCCGCGGCGCCGGAGGCGATCGTGGAGGTGACTTTGAATGTCTTCGGATCGATCCGGACCAACGATTCATCGCCGCAAATCGCCGCCCAGAGACTGTCGAAAGCCGAAACCATACCACCGCACGGTTTGTTGAGGCCGGCCACCGGGTCGACCATTTTATTTGCCTTGACGTCGATCTTGTCGAGATGGTCTTTCGCGGGAACAAATACGTCAGTCGAAAAGAAAATCCACTCCGGCCGGTTTGGAGCTTGAAACGTCGCCTCAGGCTTCAAACTGGAGAATGGAATCTGAACTCCGGGAGTTCGGATGCCTTGCTTGGGGCCAGGGGGCGTGACGGGCGCCGCCAAGATCGCAAAGACAACAGCAAAAATACCAATCAGGATACGCATCGCCAACGAAGAGCCTTCATTGTAGCCGATGAAAGCGTTTCGGATATAATGGGGCCTGGGCAGGCCCCCGTCCTGGCTTTTCCTTTTAAACCGCGCCCCGTGGCCACGCAAATTGAGTCGGTCGTGTTGAGGGATTTTGGTTTGATGAGATACATTGCCACTGCTGCCGCCCTTCTGTTCCTATCCGCCATGAGCCTGGTGAAAGCGCAGGCCCCAAACGCGGCTGATCCGGATTTCTTCGAAGCTAAAGTACGCCCGATCCTAGCCAACAATTGCTTCGCCTGTCATGCCGAGTCTGGGTTGGGAGGACTCCGCCTGGATAGCGAGGAGTCCATGAAGAAAGGCGGCATGCGAGGGGTCGATGTTATTCCCGGCGATCCCGGCAAGAGCATTCTGATCTCCGCGATTAAACAAACCGATCCAGGCTTGAAGATGCCGCTGGGTGGCAAGCTAAGCGACCCGGAAATCGCAGTGCTCGAAGCTTGGGTTAAGGCAGGCGCGGTATGGCCGAAGAGCTCGGCAAAGTCCGTTGCCAGAAGTCCAGGAAAGTACACCATCTCGCCCGAGCGCCGCGCGTTTTGGTCCTTCAAGCCGCTTCAGGACACGCCGGTCCCGGCGGTCGCGGATGCCAAGTGGGCGAAAACCGACATTGACCGCTTCGTGCTCGCGCGCCTGGAGAAGGAAGGCTTGAAACCCGTCGGACCCGCTGCAAAAACCGATCTGATTCGCCGTGCAACCCTCGACCTGATCGGGCTGCCACCGACGCCTGAAGAAATCGCCGCCTTTGAGAAAGACATGTCGCCGGACGCTTTTGCGAAGGTGGTTGACCGGCTGCTGGCATCGCCTCGCTATGGCGAGCGCTGGGGAAGAATGTGGTTGGATGTAGCGCGTTATGGCGAGGACGATTATCGCAGTCTGAACCCCTTCCCTAAAGGCTACCGGCCTTATCCCAATGCGTGGGCGTACCGGGATTGGGTGATTCAGGCGTTCAACGACGACATGCCCTACGATCAGTTTGTCAAAGAGCAGCTAGCAGGCGATCTGATGGACGCGAAGACCCGGTATAAAGCACTGCCTGCGACCGGTTTCCTGGGCCTTGGACCTTGGTACTACGACAATGGCTCCAACGAAGTGACGCGCGCCGACGAGCGTCACGATCGGGTAGACGTGGTCAGCCGCGGGTTCCTTGGCCTGACGGTCGCTTGCGCGCGTTGCCACGATCACAAATACGATCCCATTCCGCAGACCGACTACTATGCTCTCGCTGGAGTCTTCTTCAATGCGGTTTACGAAGAATATCCGAGGGCGCCTCAAAAGGTGGTCGCGGATTACCTCAAGCTGCAGGACCAACTCGAACAGAAACAAGAGATCGCGAAGCAGATGACCAACGATGCTTCCGACGAGCTTTCCCGCTCGCTTGCGTTGCAAACCGTGAACTATCTGGAAGGCGTTTGGGAGGTGACCGGCAAAGAAAAGAAGGACGTGTCGGACGTAGTGGAGGCCCGGAAGCTCGATTTCGAACTCTTCGAGCGATGGACCAAGTACATGGCCAAGCCCACCGACAAGTACAAGAACAAAAACGCCTGGCAGGCCATGATCAAGAAGGACGGCGGCACCAAAACCGAGGCCAAAAAGCTCGCCCAACAATTTCAGGATGAAATTGAGCAGGTGATGCTCCAGAAAAACGATCTGGATGCTCAAAACAAGGTCCTGGAGGCCAAGGATCTGGAGGGCACCAAGCCCAAGAAGCGCACCGATAAGCCCAGCAACTTCGTTTCAAACAAAGACTTCAACCCCGGAGCGTTGATTCGCTTCAAAGTTCTACCTGACGACGTGACGAATTTCTGGGTTGAAATTTTCGAGCACGAGCTGAAGGACTCCGAGGATCCGCAAGCGAGCATGGATCGGAAACCGAAACCGGGAGTGCTTCTGTTCCGCGGCTGGGGGCTTGAGTCCAGACTGGGGCCTGAGACGCAGGCTCGTCTGAAATCAATTCAGGACGACATTGCGGCGCTCGAGAAAAAGCTCGACCCTTCCTATCCCTTCATTCATGGCGTCAAAGACGCCGAGAAACCGGTGAATATCCAAGTGGCGCTTCGAGGGAATCCGGAAACACTCGGGCCGGAAGTGCCGCGGCATTTTCTGAGTGTGTTGTCGGATGGCGACCCGGCGCCTCTCACCGAAGGCAGCGGCCGCATGCAGCTCGCGAACCTGATCGTGAACCAGCCCATCGCCATGCGGGTGATTGTCAATCGCATCTGGAAAGGGCATTTCGGCACCGGCATTGTCGATACGCCAAGTAACTTCGGTTTCGGTGGTGAGCGGCCGACCGACCCGGAGCTGCTTGAATATCTTGCCCGCAGCTTCGTCAAAGATGGCATGTCGATCAAGAAACTGCAGCGGGACATCATGCTCAGCGCGACTTACCAACTTAGTACCGAGAACAATAAATTGGATTTCGAAAAGGATTCGGGTAACCGGTTGTACTGGCGCGCAAATCGCAAGCGAATGGACGCGGAACAGATTCGCGACTCCATCCTGGATGTTGCCGGCAATCTGGACACTATGAGCCAAGGGCCTTCCAAGGAACTGACGCCCGATTTCAAAGGCCGCACTGTTTATGGCAAAGTCAGCCGCTACAAGCTTGACGCCTATTTACAACTGTTCGATTTTCCTCCGCCCAACATAAGCGCGGAGAAGCGCTTCACAACCACTGTTCCGTTGCAGCGGCTTTTTCTCATGAACAGCGATTTCGTACAGCTAGAAGCCGAAGCGTTGGCCAAGCGAGTGTCAGCGGAACCGGATAACCGAGCGCGCATTCGCAAGATTTATAGCTTGACTTACGGCCGCTTGCCCAGCGAAAAAGAGATTCAGATTGGTCTCGGGTATCTGCATGCCGAGCCGCTCAAAGAGTTCGAGGAAGACAAGAACAAACCGAAGGACGAAACAAAAGACAAATCAGAGAAAGCAGTTGATGCCGCCGATGCCACGCCACCCGCGGACGCGGAAACTCTAGCCGAGGGGGATGCCCAGGCTAATCCCGATGCGGCCCCGGATGCAAACATGGGCCTGGGAATGATGGCAGGCATGGGCCCGTATGGCCGTAAAGCAAAAGCGCCCGCGAAGCCGGAAGTAAAGTATGAGCCCTCCGTCTGGGGCCGCTACGCGAAGGTGTTACTCAGTTCAACGGAATTCATTTTTATCAATTAGGTGCCGACAATGTTCGATCACAAACAACGACAGCCGGTAACAAGACGAGACGCATTGCGCCGGGTCGGCAATGGTTTCGGGATGATGGCGTTCGCTGGAATGTTGAGTAATTCCATGGCAAGAGCCGGGCTGACTGGTGTCGGCGGCGGCGCGGCCACGCTCGATTATCCCCAGAAAGTCAAACGCGTTATTTTCCTCTTTATGAACGGAGGCTTGTCGACCATCGACGCCTTTGATCCCAAGCCGATGCTCGAGAAGTACGATGGGCAGCCTTTGCCAGGAGGTTCCATCTCCACCGAACGCAGGACTGGGGAGTTGATGAAATCGCCCTATACGTTCAAGAAGCACGGGCAGTGCGGAATGGATGTGAGCGATCTGTGGCCGCACCTTTCCGAAGTGGTCGACGATATTTGTTGGGTGCGGTCGGTATACACCGAAATTCCGAATCACGAACCGTCTTGCCTGATGTTGAATACGGGCGCCAACCAGGCCGGCCGTCCCTCGATGGGCGCCTGGGTAACGTATGGCTTGGGCACGGAAAACCAGAACCTGCCCGGTTACGTCGTCCTGTGCCCGGATATACCGACCACTGTCGGGCCGCCGCTGTGGAGTAACGGCTTCCTCCCCGCCATTAATCAGGGTACTTACATTTCCAACAAAGTCACCAAGCTAGGTCCCGACGGCATGCCCAGCGATATGCCCGAAGAAGTGCGGGAAAAAGCGGCCCTGGACAAGGACGGGAAGGAAATAATAAAGCCGGTGGTGGTTGAGAAAAACTTCGATCCAAAGAAGATTCTCAACTACGTCAACAATCCGAAGTTCTCCTTGGTGGAACAACGCCGCGAGCTCGACTTATTGCAGAAGCTCGAGAAAATCCGCGCCGAAGATGCCGGGACTGACCAGGGCGTAGAGGCCGTCATCCAATCGATGGAAGTTGGCTACCGGATGCAAACCGAAGCGCCCGAGGTTTTCGACATTCGCAAAGAGTCCCAGGCAACGCTCGATCTTTACGGGCCGGGCGACGTCGCCCGAGGCGCTCTCACCGCTGTTCGGCTGGTCGAAAAGGGCGTCCGGATGGTGCAGCTCTATTATTCGAAGGGCGACCCGTGGGACGCGCATGCGGATATCTTGGGTCACAAGGTAAACGCCAAGAATTCAGACCAGGCTTTCGCCGCCGTGATCAAGGATCTCAAGAGCCGAGGCCTGTGGAAAGATACTCTGGTGGTTTGCGGATCGGAATTCGGCCGCACGCCGGTGCGCGAAGTCGGCGGCATGAACGGCGGCGGCGTGAAGCGCGGCCGGGATCACAATCCCTTCGGATTTACGATGTGGCTGGCCGGCGGGGCGGTGAAAGGTGGCACGATCTACGGTGCGACGGATGATTTCGGGTTCAAAGCCATCGAAAAACCGGCGCACGTTCACGATATTCATGCCACCATCCTGTACCTCATGGGAATCGACCACAAGAAGCTCACCTATCGCTACAGCGGCAGGGACTTCCGGTTAACGGACGTTGCCGGGAACGTCCTGCACGATTTGATCGCCTAACGGCCGAATCACCTGACTCCCGCGGCGAAGACGACGGCCGAAAGCGCCAATCACAAGCAGCAAAGCACCGACCGCAATTCCCGCTCCCTCAGGCTCGGGTGCCGTTGCAAATGCAGTGGTGAAGGATGAGGATGCCGGTTCATCATTGCGCTGCCCTTGGCCACTGCCGCCTTTGGTGCCACCCACCGCACCAAGATACGGGATCACCGCGGGGGCAAATTCAGGGGTCTCTCCATAACCAGGTCCCCCTTGGGGACGCCCGAACGTACTAAACGTGGCCAGAGCGATTTCCGGCGGAAGCTCGAACCCGGAGCTTGTTGTAGTGCGCTCAACCGGACTGGAGAAGTTCGCGAACTCGGTTTCTGAGAGCAGGTTTGAAACGCCAAGAGACACCGTGCCCAAGACACCTGGCATGGCCCTGGGAGTGAACGCCGTCTGTTCATACAGCGACGAAGCGCCGGCGAATGGCGATAGTAAAAGGACGACGATTGCCGGAATGCTGGCAACCGCTAAAGACCGGAACGAAGCAAGCGACATATTTCCTCCGCACCCTGTAGACAACGGCGTCGGGGAAAACGTATCTGTTCTTCGTTCGTGTTTCCGTACTGGGACTCGCTCATGGGACGCGCAGGTTAGTCACCTCCGCGCACTCAGCAATTCATCAATCTTGTATAGAAGCGCTTCCGGCAAGAACGGCTTTTGCAGAAATGCCGTGCCTGGCTCAGCCGCGCCTCTAGGCAACAAGGCATGGTCGGTGTATCCGGACATGTAGAGCACGATCACGCTGGGCCGCGACGGCGAGATCAAGGAGGCCAGATCGGGATTGGCGGCGACTATTGCCGGACCGAGAGAACGTCGTTCTCGAGAGATTCTCGCACGGCCGGCTCTTGCTCCGCATCAATGGCGGCCCGCAATTGTGAGATTGCCCAGGCCCCCCCCCAAGTCGCGGATGCACATACCTGCGGCGATTCGAAGCTCAGCCGCCGGGCTCTTCAGATACATGGCGCTGAGCTCCCTGATCTCGTCCAGTTGGCGCGGCGGTATCTGCTTGAACCTGTTGTAAGTAAGGAGGTTGAGAGCGCCAAAGGAGGCCTGATGATCGTCTGGTTCTGACCGGAGCACCTCAAGGACGTCAGGGAGACAATCCTGGCGGCCCAGGAAAGAAACCATACTTTGCGCCGCACCCATCCGCAGTGTCGGCGACCAGCTTCGGTCTTCACACATACTCCTCAAAGCGTTCAGCCCCTCATCCGCGCCCAGTTGGGCCGCAGCGGTAGCCAGAATGATTCTGGTGCCTTCTTGCGATCCACCGCCAGCGCGGCTAGAATCGGAGCGATCGCATTCTTATCCTGGTTCTCGGCAAGCTTGATCGCCGCGAAGCTCCGTACAAGCCCCTCCGGATGCTGTAGAGCGCCAATCAACCCTTCTTCGGTTAGGGCGATATGGTACTTCTCCTGGAGGGTCCGCTCGTCCAAGTCTCGCACCGGTGCATCGGCGTTCGCCCGCCCTGGATGAGCGGCCAGCCCGACGCATCCGATCACAAGATAGAGCCCTGCTTTAATCATGGTCGCCTCACTTCTCGCTCGCCGTTACTTGCGTAACGGTCGTCGCGCCTATCGAGGCATGCAGGAAGTCGAAGGTCAGCGTAAAACTTCCTATCTGCTTGCCACAAGCAAAATACCTTTGGCTACAAGTCATCGAACAGGAGTAGTTCTGGGCCTGCGCCGAAAGCACGTCACCAGGGGAGGCGGTGCCGTGTTCATCCCAGAACTGACCGTTCCCGCTGCCGCCAAACACGTTCCCATAGTAAGAAATTCTTCCAACGCTCGTTGCTCGAACCGCCACTGCCGCCCAAGCTTGACGGCTGGAATCTCACCATACTCCGCCCAGAGGCGGACGCTCCGTGCCGTGATGTTCAGCCGAGCAGCGATGTTTGCCGTCGATAGATATCGGCTCGCGGCTTGGCCAATGGGCTGACCCATAGATTCAGCGCGCTTCACGGTCTCGGCTCCCGACGTCGGCTCGATTCCGTCGTAAAGAATATCCTCTTACTTCGCATTTATTCCCCGATGTCTCGACCTGGTGGGAAGATGAATAGCGCAAAGCAAATGATACGCGCTTGACGATCATGCTCTGTGGCATAGGCGCTCTCCGCTGAGTGTCAATATTCAACGAATCGAATAGAGAAGTCAAGCGCTTTTACCACTAAATCGCCTGACATTATTATTACACTAGAAACGATACAAAAACATTCAATGGGCGCGTGGATTTCATCAAATAGTTCAGCGTGCGAGCCGGTCCCAAGCCGATCTGGCAAGTAACGCCACTGGTACTGCTCCACGGGTCGCCGGTTGTAACGTAGCCCTTACCTCCGAGAGCTCAGCAATTCATCAATCTTGTATAGAAGCGCTTCCGGCAAAAACGGTTTTTGCAGAAATGCCGTGCCTGGCTCAGCCGCGCCTCTAGGCAACAAGGCATGGTCGGTGTATCCGGACATGTAGAGCACAATCACGCTGGGCCGCGACGGCGAGAGCTGGGAGGCCAGATCGGGCCCGCTCATTTCCGGCATCACCACGTCGGTAATCAATAGATCCACGGCGCCGGTATATTGCTCCGCCAGTTCGAGCGCACCGCGTCCATCGGCGGCCGCCAAGACCCGATGGCCCGCTTCAGTGAGCACATCCTCCAGCAGCATCCGGATGGCGCCTTGGTCTTCCACCAGCAGAATGGTTCCGGTTCTCCTGGGAGGCGCGGGCCGCACAAGCGCGGGTACAGAGCCGGCTGAAGTAGCGCTGGCCGAGGGAAAGTAGATTTTGAACGAAGCGCCGTGACCCGGTTCGCTAGCGACGTCAATCCATCCCCCATGTTGCTGGACGATGCCATAAACCGTCGCCAGGCCAAGCCCCGTGCCTTTGCTGGGTTCTTTGGTGGTGAAGAACGGTTCAAAGATATGGCCCAGCGTTTCGACGCTCATGCCCGCGCCGGTGTCGGTGACTGCCAGCATGGCGTAGCGGCCCGCCGGACGACCTCCCGGCCCGCGCTCAACCGCGCAGGTTTCAATGCTCAGCCGGCCGCCGTTAGGCATAGCATCGTGCGCATTCACCGCCAGGTTCATCAACACCTGGGTGAATTGGCCGGCATCGGCCCTCACCGGGAACAGCGCGTCGTCCAGCGTCACGCTAAGATCGATATCGTCGCCGAGCAGCCGCTGGAGCATATCCGTGATCCCGCGAACAGCCTCGTTGATATCCAGCGTCTCCATCTGGGTCACTTGCTTGCGGCTGAAGGCGAGTAGCTGGCCGGTGAGCAAAGCCGCTTGTTCGCCGGCGCGGCGTACTTCGGCGACCATTCTTCGGAGCGGATCGCCGCTGTCCAGTTTGGCTTGCACCACCGTGGCATAGCCGAGGATGACGGTGAGCAGGTTGTTGAAGTCGTGCGCGATCCCAGACGCCAGGCGTCCCACCGCTTCCATCTTTTGAGAGTGCCGGAACTGCTCTTCCAGCCGCCGCTGGCCGGTGATGTCGTGGCTGACGGCGGCCACGCGAACCAGCACGCCGGCGTCATCAAAGAACGCTTGGCCGCGGGAAAAGAGGGAATGCACCGTCGTGTCGGGCCACACTACCCGGAACTCGAGGGCCACCGCGGATCTGCCCGGAGCAGCACCCAGAAAGGATTGCGACACCAGTTCGCGATCCGGGGGGTGTACCGCGGCCAGCAAATCGTCAAAGGTAGCGGCGGAGCCATCGCCCGGGAATCCGAAGATTTCACGGGCATACCTGTCCCAAACCAGCGCTCCCGAAACCGCATCCAAGCTCCAGACTCCCGTCCGGGAGGCCTGCAACGCCAGGTCCAGCAGCTCGACGGACTCGGTTACGTCGTAAACCAGCACGAGCTCCGAAGCCGGCGGCCCAGGCACGTGGTGCGAAACGATGTCCACATCGATCATCGTGCCGTTCTTCCGCAGGTGCCGGCGTCTTGGGAGCCGTCCGGGAAGGAATGACGCGCGCGGTCCAGCATCGGACAGCGACTCGATGTCGCCGAGAGTCAGCGCTAGAAATTCCGCGCGGCTGTATCCATAATGGCGGATCGCGGCTTCGTTAACGGCTAAGAATTTATGCGACTTGCTGTCAGCGACCCACCCGGGAAGCGGATTGTTCTCGAAAAAGGCGAGAGCTTCCCCGGCTCGCTTCCGATCCGCGATTTCTCGTGCCTGCTTTGCCGCGTGATGCATAAACGCTCCAGCACAGTGCGGGACGGCCGGCGAATATGCTCAAGACGGGTGGGCGAGAATGGCCGGACGGCCGTGCAACATGCGCGCACGGGCGCGGTAGGCGATTCACCCATTCCAGGCGGAACGGATGCCTAAGCGGAGAACCTAGGCTCAATCATACCTCACTCCCGGGCGAGTGGGCTGGATCGCGGCTGAGCAGAGGGGCGGCCAGCGCCGCAGAAATAGTCTTCTCCAAGAGTTATTTGGTCAATACCCTAACGCCTTCCGCTAGTGCTGCTTTCTCGAGTTCCGCGTCGATTGTCGCGAGGGGAACGCTCTCGCGAAGCGCAAGATCGAGGTAGGCGGCGTCGTAGGGTGTCAGGTTCCACTCCCGTGATCGCGCTTCCAAGGCTAAATTCTGCCACAAGCCACTTGGCTCCAAGGCGATCGGCAAAGCCCTAAGGCGCTCAAGCTCAATCTGACGCTCCGTAATTCTGTTGCGCTTCTTGAACGATACGAAGATGCTGTTTGCTACCTCGTACGCCCAGATTTCGGGCACGATAGCATCTTCCGTCGCAAGCAGTTCAAGAACGCGACGACTGTAGGGCGTGTCCTCTGCGGGATCGCCGGGGAAGCACCATGAGACGGCTACGCAGGCATCCAGGACGAACTTCGCCATTTAACGGCGGTGTCCTTCGTGCAAAAGACTCCGAGTGATCGGCTGGCCCAGACTCAGCCGATGCTTCTCCCCAAACTCTTGCATGCGCCGGACGGCCTCTGAACGCGCAGCGCTGTCCTCGCGGAGGGGAAGCGCCTGAATAGCCACGTCGATGAGTTCGTCGACGGACCGGACCAAGCCGGCCTGAATGGCCTCTCGAACAGACTTTTCCTGATCTGGCGTAAGAGTGATGGTCATGGCTTCTCCTCTAGATTAACCCAGCCATTGTATGCCGCGCGACTGCATTTACAGCACGCCTTTGCGCGAGTTAACCTTATAAACAGTCTTGACCCAATAAAGAGCTAGCTATGAATTTGACCATTGAACTCCCGGACGATCTGGAGGCGGCGCTGAGGAATAAAGCGCGCGCGCAAGGCCTCTCGCTTGCTGGCTTTACCCTTCGAAATTTTCCGGCGAAACGAAGGTCGTTGTCGTCTAAGGCTTAAGTGTGACGGCGTGAAGCTGACTTGGGACGAATGGCACCGCGACCATACCATACCTTGGACAGCCGGGGGGGAAACCACAGTTGAAAATGGGCGCGCTGGTTGCCCAGCCTGCAACCTGGCGAAGGGTGCCGCGCTACCCGCGTGACCTTGGATCAGATAGAGACCCTCTCAGCTATATCAGGTTGCCCGCGTGACGTTCAGAGCGGCGCTCGCGCGCTACCCGTAAGAAAGTACACGACCATCGTGGTGCGGCTCAAGAGGGCCCCCGCAGCCTCGCCTAGACCAAAGTACCAATCAGCGGCTCTACCAACGCCGGTACACACGCTCCATGGACGGCCCCGGCCTTTCGGACTTTAATTGGACATGACCAGATGTAACGCCTGCAACGGGGTAATCAAAAGAAGCGACTTGGAGTGCTACACCTGCGGCGATGCCGTTCCAGGGACTGGCGGCAGATTCTGGCGGCGCAAACGCGAGTCCCAATCCAAACCAACCGCACCGTTGACGCCCCTCAGCAACCTGCTGTTTATTGCTTCGCTGGTGTTAATGGCAGTCTCGTTCCTTGTCGACTCAAAGAATGCCGTTACCGGTGAGTCTGACGATATCGGGTATCTTATTGACTGCCAGAATGGTGGCCGACCGGAAGGCGGCTCCTCGACAGCAGCGCGTCCGCACCTCTCCGCGGTCCGCCGAAATGCCCCCTGCCTTACTTAGGCGAATCACCCTAGGCTAGGCTCTGTCCTTCCTAATCTTCATCGTTGCGCCCAGTATTTGTCGCGCGCTTCCACCACCAGGTCCTTCCGATCGGCGGTCAGTTGCAGCTTCCTGAATTCGGACACGCGAACCGGCTGGTCTGAAACGAATCCCAGGTTATATTGGCTCCGCAATTCCTGTTCGATGACCGCGTAAATCTGGTCGATAGTTAGCTTTTTGGATACTGCGAAAAAGCCTCCGCCGGTCTCCTTCGCCAGACGCTCCATGGCGTTCCTGCCCTCCCCACCACCTCCGCCGTAGGCCGGATCGGCGAAGTAGATGGAATAAATCAGCGTGTCGGCGCGCTGGGCGGCCTCGATCGCGGAAGTCAGCGTCTCGTCGCTGCCATTGTCTCCGCCGTCCGACAGGATAATCATCGCCTTGCGATTGCGCTGGCCGCTCATGATCTCCCGCGAGGCCCTCACCACGGCATCGAACAACAGCGTTCCGCCTCCGCGTTGGGCTCGGAGCTCGCTCTTGCTGGGGGTGTCGACGAGGGGCAGCGTTTGTTCCAGATCGCGCCGCGACGACGTCAGCTCCTGGCGCGTCAGAACCGCCATGTCGAACTGCGTGACGAAGACTTTGTCTTTGCCTTCGCGCAACACCTGATCCACAAACTGAAAGCTGGCGCTGCGTTCTTTCTCCAGCACCCGCGTCTGGCTCATGCTGGTATCCACCATCAGGCCGATGGTCAGCGGCAGGTCCGATTCACGGGAGAAATACTTGATGGCCTCGGGATGGCCGCTCTCCAAAAGAGAAAAATCGTCTTTGGTGAGGTCATTGACGATTTGACCCGCCTTGGTACGCACCGTGGCCAGAATATTGACCACCTTGACGTCGGTGGAGAAGTTCGGTCCACTCTGGCCCGGTTCGTCCTGGCCTGGCGTGGTAGCTGACACCAACAGCAGAAGAGCCGACGCCGGGGCCAACTGGCGCCAAAAGCAGTGCATCCGTTCTAATTATGCCATCCCGCCCGGTCTTCGTTCGTTTTTGACGCCCGCTGGTACTTCGAGCCGCTGGGTACTACGGCAGTACCAACCCCCTCAAGTACAGGTGTTCTATCGACGGTAACTAGGGTGAGGACCTTAAATATGGACATGGGCCGATGCACATATTGTCATAGCGTGGTGACCAAGGAAGAAGATTATTGTTTCGTTTGCGGCGATAGCGTGCCCAAAGAACCCAAGGCGGCCATGAGGCGCCGGCCGGTGTCGGGCTTGACCAACCTGGTATTTCTGGCCTCACTCGCCTTCACCTTTTACTGCTTCTTCGCCGAGCACAAGCTCTCGCTGACGGTCACTATATTGATCTCGTCCGCACTGCTGCTGATCAGAATCCTGGCCGAAAAGCTCGCCAACCAAAACTCGGACTAACACGACCGCGTTACAATGCGGGGCAATGATCACTCATTACCGCGCCGAACACTTGGGCAGTCTCCTGCGGCCGCCCGAGTTGTTGGCAGCCCGGTCCGCACAGGCTGCGGGAAAGATTACGATTGAGGATCTGCGCGCGCAGGAAGACCAGGCCATCCTGGCGGCTATCGAGAAGCAGCGGTCCATCGGGATGGATATCTTTTCGGACGGCGAGATGCGCCGTGGGTCCTGGCTCACCGACATGGCCGATGCGGTGGACGGGTTCGTCAGCGAGAAGGTCGTCATGGACTGGAAAGGCCCGGGCGGCGGTCCGGAAGGCAGCACGGCCCAGGCGGCCGGCGCCAGGCTTCGCAAGCTTCGCAAGCTCACTGCTCACGAGCTGCCCCTGTTGAAGCGATCGACCGGCGGCCCCTTCAAGATCACGCTGCCCGCTCCGTCCAACTTTGTGGTGGCCAGCTACAAGCCGGGCGTGACCGATCCGTTTTACCCCACGCACGCCGATCTGCTGCGCGACCTCGTCGACATCGTTCGCGACGAAGTTCGCTGGCTGGTTTCTGAAGGGGTAAAGTACATCCAGCTTGACGCGCCCTACTACTCGCACTATTTGGACCCGCAGCAGCGCGATCGCATGCGCGCGGCAGGCCTCAACCCGGGCAAAGAACTGGTGAGCGCCATCGGCGGAGACAACGCCACTTTGAAGGAGGTTCCGCGCGGCAAGGTAACGGTGGCGCTGCATATATGTCGTGGAAATAGCCGCAGCCGCTGGTATTCGGAAGGCGGCTACGAAGCCATCGCCGAAGAGTTGTTCCCCCGTTTGGACGTGGACGCCTTCCTGCTGGAATACGACAGCGATCGCGCCGGTGGATTCGAGCCGTTGCGCCTGGTCCCGCGCGGGAAGACCGTGGTGCTGGGCCTGGTTACCACCAAAGAGGCCAAGCTCGAATCGCAAGACGATTTGCGCCGGCGCATCGATGAAGCCGCGCGCTACGTGCCGCTCGAAAACCTGGCGTTGAGTCCGCAGTGCGGCTTTGCGTCGGTGGCGGCGGGCAATCTGCTATCGATCGACGATCAATGGCGCAAGCTGGAGCTGGTGGTGGAAACGGCGCGCAAAGTCTGGGGCCACCCGTGAAATACCAGCCGTGAAATACTGAGCCGCGCGCGTTAGCAAGCGGTCCTTGCCCTCTACGCCCCCGCCGCCTTCAAACACTCGCCGATTTCCTTGGCCGAAATAGCTCCTTCGCGGATCACCTTCCAGTACGGCTCGGTAATGTCGAGGGTGGTTGCGCCCGGACCCGCCATCGGCCCGGCGTCCAGGATCAGATCCACGCGGCCATCCATCACGCCGAATACGTCGATGCCGCTGCGGCAGGTGGGCTGGCCCGAAATATTGGCGCTGGTTGCAATCAGCGGCTGATCCAACCAGTCGAGTAAAGCTTGCGCCACGCGCGAACGGGATTGGCGAACCGCCAGGCGTCCGGTGTTCCCGGTCACTTTGAGCGGGACTTTGGCCGAGGCCGGAAGGATCATGGTGAGCGGGCCGGGCCAGAAATGCCGGGCCAGAACGTGAAACCTGGTCGACAAATCGCGCGCCAGCTCTTCGGCCATGTAGGTCCCGTTGATGAGCATGGGCAGCGACCGCTGGATCTCGCGGCCCTTGGCGGCAAACACCCGGCCGACCGCGCTCAAATTTAGCGGATCCGCCACCAGTACGTACAACGCTTCGGTGGGGATGGCGACAATGCCGCCGCGCCGCAAGTAGGCAGCCGCCCGCTCGATTGCCTCGGGCAGCGGTTGGTCTAGATCGATCTGAATAAGGTCGGTCGCCAATGGTTAGTCTCGCGAACTGACAGGCGATGGAAGAACGGCCGTTACACGGTTAGTGTACCTCAGGCGGACCAAGTGGACCAATCATCTTTCGGCTATCATCGATATGTGATTCGCACCACGGTTCTCGCGGCGGCCACTCTCGCCATCGTTCTACTTTGCGGCTGCGAGAAAAACAGCCAGGACGCCGTGCGTCAGGGCGTCATGACCTACCTCTCGAAGCGTTCCGATCTCGTGGCCATGGACGTCAGCGTGATGTCCGTCAGTTTTCACCAGGATGAAGCTACTGCCGAAGTGCATTTCCAGGCCAAAGGGAACAGTTCGCCCGCCGCGGGAATGACCATGCAGTATGTGCTGGATCGCAAAGACGGCCAATGGGTGGTGAGAGGCCGCACGGGAGCTGGTGCGGCGCACGGTGCCAGCGCCCCAGGAGTAAACAGCGTGCCTGGCCAGGGTTTGCCGGGATCTCTGGACGGAATGCCGGCTCTGCCGCCGGGGCATCCTTCCGCAAGTTCTGATCCGACCACTCAACAAAGGTGAAAATATCCGCATGAAAAGAGTTGCCGTCCTGGGCGGCGGTCCCGCTGGAGCCTTCGCGGCGGAACGTCTGGCGCGAGCCGGTATGGATACCGTTGTCCTGGATGAGAAGTTGGCGTGGGAGAAACCATGCGGTGGCGGGCTGACCTACAAAGCGTATTCCCGCTATCCGTTCCTGCTGGAAAATAACGTTCCGAAGAAGATCATCAACGAGACGTGTCTCGCCGCCCCGCGAGCCGGCGCCGTGAAATTGGATCTCGACCGGCCGTTGTTGATCTATTCGCGGATGGATCTCAACCGCATGCTGCTGGATCGCGCCGAACAAGCCGGGGCGCAATTGGAAAAGACGCGTGTACTCGGAATCGAGCGCGGCGGCCGGGGTTGGCGTCTCAAGACGCAGCATGGCGCGATCGATGCCGACTTCTGTATCGTCGCCACCGGCGCGCGCAATTCACTGCGCAACGTGGGAACCGAGTGGACCGCCGCCGACACCATGTACGCCCTGGGCTACTTCGTCCCCTCCGCGCAGGACCACATCGACATCCAATTCCTGCCCAATCTGGAAGGCTACATCTGGGTGTTCCCGCGCTGCGGCCATCTGTCGGTGGGCATCTGCGGCAAGGGCGAGCCGGCATCTTCGCTGCGCGCGCGCCTGGAACGCTACATGAACGAGAAGGGCATCTCCTATAAAGACGCTTCCTTCTATGGCCACATGTTGCCTTCGCTCGAGCATTCCGGCTGGAAAAATAATCGCCTGGCGGGTGACGGCTGGCTGGCGGTGGGCGACGCCGGAGGCCTGGTGGACCCGATCACCGGCGAGGGTCTTTATTACGCCATGCGATCGGGCGATCTGGCGAGCCAGGTGATCCTGGGCGATTCGCATTCCCTCGCCGAGCGCGCCCAAGCCTATCGCACTCTGCTGCGGCGCGATTTCATCGCGGACCTGGAGTTTGGCGCGACCCTCGCGAAACGCGTCTTCCTGGGCCGCTTCCTGTTCAGCACCGTTCCAGCGCGCATGATCGATTTTATTCGGCGCAGTCCGCGCTTTCAGTCGTTGATGGAAGACCTCTTCGCGGGCACCCAGCCATATCTTGATTTGAAGGGCCGCTTGTTCAAGAATCTAAATGGCACCATGCAGGAAGTGATCATGAATCTGTTCTTGCGGCGCGTAATTCCCGCAACCGAACCGCGACCATGAATCACTCCCGTTACCGAGCCGCGACCGTAAGGGAGCCGGTCTTATGAACCACTCGCGATCCGACGAATTATTTGCCTGCGCCCAAAAGCTGATCCCGGGCGGCGTGAATTCACCGGTTCGCGCGTTTCGAGGCGTCGGCGGAACGCCTCCATTCATTGCACGCGGCCAGGGGTCGCATATCTGGGATGTCGATGGCAACGAATACATCGACTACGTCCTCTCCTGGGGACCGCTGCTCCTGGGCCACTGCTTTCCGCCGGTGATCGACGCGCTGCGCGAAGCGCTCGACACCGGAACGAGCTTCGGAGCACCAACTGAGAGGGAATTCGAATTCGCCAAGCTGATTCACGAGTGCGTGCCATCCATCGAGATGCTGCGCCTTGTCAGTTCCGGGACCGAAGCCACCATGAGCGCCCTGCGCGTGGCGCGCGGATTCACCGGCCGCGACCTTACCATCAAGTTCGAAGGCTGCTATCACGGCCACGTGGATTCTCTGCTGGTGAAAGCCGGATCCGGAATGGCGACTCTGGGCATCGCCGATACCGCCGGAGTGCCGGAATCATTCGCGGCCACCACCATCGCTCTGCCGTTCAACTCGACCGCGGCAGTGGAGTCGGCTTTCAAAGAGCACGGCGCCAAGATTGCGGCGGTTATCGTCGAGCCGGTCGCCGGCAACATGGGCTGTGTACCTCCGGTCGCGGGTTTTCTCGAAGCTCTGCGAGAGATCACCGCCAACCACGGCGCGCTGCTGATCTTCGACGAAGTCATGACGGGGTTTCGCCTGGCATTGGGCGGCGCGCAGGAACGCTTCGGAATCCGGCCCGATCTTACGACGCTCGGCAAGATCGTGGGAGGTGGAATGCCGCTGGCAGCCTATGGAGGCCGCGCCGACATCATGAGCAAGATCGCGCCCACCGGCCCCATTTATCAGGCCGGCACTCTGTCGGGAAATCCAATGGCCGTGAGCGCCGGCATCGCCATGCTGCGTTACTTGAAGTCCCATCCCGAAGTTTATGAAATCGTCGAGGATAGGGCGGCCCAACTGACCGCCAACCCGCCCGACGGGATCACGGTAAACCGCGTGGGATCGATGTTCACTTTCTTCTTCACGGCTGGTCCAGTGACCGATTGGGAATCCGCCAAACGGGCGGATACCGGCCGGTTTCGCCAATTCTTCCACTGGATGCTGGATCGCGGAGTTTACCTGGCGCCGTCACAGTTCGAAGCCGGATTTGTCTCGGCGGCCCACAGCCCGGAGGACATCAGCCGTACGGTGGCGACCGCAGGCCAGTTCTTCTCGACCGCCCAGGCGGGGTAAAATGGAATCTCTATGTCCGACTCTACAGCGAACCCGGCCCACCTAGGGCTGGATCTCGTTAGTCTTGATTTGCCAGCCTGGAAGAAAGCCATTGGCGGCGTTTGCGCGGTGCTTCTGGCGATCCTGTTCTTCACTTCCGGCGCCTGGAAGCTGACCGATCCTTTCCGCTGGTCCCAGATGCTGGAGGAATTCCGCGTCTCCGGCACGCTTGCCTTACCCGGCGCTCTGGCGCTCGGCATTGGGGAAATGGTCGGCGCGGTTCTCATCCTGGTTCCGCGATTTCGCCGCTGGGGAGCGTTGCTGCTCGGCCTTCTGTTGGTCATCTTCATGGCTTACATTGGAGCGAACTACGGATACCTGGTCGGCAAGGATTGCACCTGTTTCCCGCTGGTGAAGCGCGCGGTGAACCCGGCTTTCTTTTTGGAAGATGGCACCATGCTGCTGATGGCCGTCCTGGCCGGATGGTGGGCGCGGAGCTCGGAGAGCCTGCGCGGCGCGCTCGTCATATTGGGCGCGGTGGTGGTCTTTGCGGGAGTCTCCTTCGGTGTGAATTCGGCGCGGGAATCGGGCGTGAAGGCCCCCGCCACCATCACCGTCGATGGCAAGCCGATGTCGCTCACGGAGGGCAACGCGTTCCTGTTCTTCTACGACCCCACGTGTCCGCATTGCGAGGCGGCTGCCAAGAAAATGGCCAAACTGAATTGGAAGGACACCAAGGTTATATCGATTCCAATCGATGTGCCGCAATATGCCGCTGAATTCCTGCATGACACTGGATTCAAGGCCGGAACTTCGAAGGATGTCGATCTGTTGCGCGGCACCTTCAAGTTCGCCACAGCTCCGTATGGCGTCGCGCTGGTCCGCGGCCACCAAAAGGCGGTCATCGATGTCGGCACGTTTGAAACGGAAGGCCAGCCGGCGGCTACGCTGCGGGGCCTGGGTTTCGTGGAATAAAGACCGGCTCCCTTACGGTCGCGGCTCGGTAGTTCGCGTTTCGACACTTTCCATTCCGAGCCGCGCGCGTGAGCAAGCGGTGTCAGGATCCCCAAGCGGCTCTTCGGGCGTCACCAGCGCCAGCGTCGCAGCCTCCAATAGCTCGCCTGCCAGCCAAGTGAAATCGGTACCCGGATACATCCGGCGAAGCTGAAATCGCCATCTCTTTTGGAACGACGCCACCCGCCGCGCCTGCTGTTTCTCCGGCAGGCTTCCCAATCCAGCCAGCTCGATCAGCGTGTTCACCAAAACCCCTTCCGCGCGGATCAGCACGTAGAGGCACTTCCGACTCTTGCTCCACTTTTGCACGGACTGCAAAATCGTGTTCGCGCGTCCAGCTTCGTACAAGCCGGCCAGTTCGCTCGCGCCTTCCGACATCAGTCTGATCTTGGTCGCCTCCATCACCCCTGGGAAGACCGGCCGAACGGTTCGGAAAAACGCTGCGAGGGTGCTTGGATTCAGAACATCGTAGCTGAGTTCGCTCCGCATCTTTCCGCGGAACGGGCGGCTGGCTTGATACACCAGCATTGGATAAGCCGTCTTCACGTTCGCGAAGTTCAGCGCGTTCTCGAAGTAGTGCGCGGGAACGCGTTCCCGCAAAATGGTTTGAACGGCTGCTGAAATCCGGGCAAACGCAGGGAAGAAGTCCGGGCTGCGCTCGGCGGGAGCCGACAGCCATCCGAGGCCGGGCCTGGGGAATTCGATTTCAGAGTGGATTTCCTGCATTCCTGCTGCTGGAGTGTACACCGCGTTCCAAGATTCCCGGATGCCCGCGCGCCAGAACGGCGTGGTTCAATTCGCGAACCGCTAGGAATAGCTGGAGAAATCGCCCGCAATCTTTTTTCTTAGTTGCTGTGACTTTCGGGTGCAGCCAGGGACCACACGCCGGAATCTTCATCGGATGTCGCGGTCCGATCGGCAGGCGCCAGCGCAAACCGCGCCGAGCAGTGAAAGGTGCTGCCTTTCCCAACTTCGCTCGTCACCCATAGACTTCCGTGCATCAACTCCACCAGACGCAGCGAGATGCTGAGGCCCAAGCCCGTCCCTCCGTATTTACGCGTCATCGATCCATCGGCTTGGGCGAACGGTTGGAAAATGACGCGCTGTTTATCCTTCGGAATTCCAATACCGGTGTCGCTCACGGCGATATGAATCTGGACGTCCTCAACGCTGCTCGAGTCTACTCCGGCGCTAACCGATACGGCGCCGACCGGCGTGAATTTGAGGGCGTTCCCCACCAGATTCACAAGAATCTGGCGCAGGCGCGCCGGGTCGCCGATCACCCTGCGGGGAACATCGCCGGCGATGTCGCAGGTGAGCGCCAAACCCTGCTGCGCGGCCTGGATTTCGAAGACGCGAGCCGTATCCGAGATCACCTTGTGGACGTCAAACGGGATGTTTTGCAGTTCCAATCCCTGGGCGTCCATCGTCGAAAAATCTAAAACGTCGTTAAGCAGGCTGAGCAACCAACCGGCGGAGTTTTGCGAGGTCTCCAGAAGATCGCGTTGCTCGGCGGAGAGCTCGGTCTCCAGCGCCAGATCGGTCATGGCGATGATCCCGTTCATCGGCGTTCGCAATTCATGGCTCATGTTCGCCAGGAAATTGCTCTTGGCTTCGTTGGCGGCCTCGGCCTGTTTCTTGGCGGATTCCAGCAGCCGGCGGTCGTCGCTCGCTCTGCGATATTGGATGCTGAGCTGCTTGCCTTGCGCCAGTAATAGCGTCAGGCAAACGAAATGGATGAACGCCAGTCCATAGCCCTGTGGTCCACCCAGGTAGAGATTCACCGCGATCGGCGGGAGCAGCAGGGGCAGAACGTGGCAGTAGAGATACAGCGGGCGCGGCGTCAGAGAAAGAAACGCACCGAAGCTGATTGCCAGAACGCAGAAAGTGAGCAGCAGCGAATTCCAATTTGCAAAGCCGTAGGCGATGTAGCTGTAGCTGCTGAGCAGTCCCCAGGCGCTGGAGAAGCAAAGTAAGCAGGCGCAAAACGCAACTCGCCAGCCGCGAGGATTCCGGGAATAGATGTGATTCTTGCGGAGGATGAGAAACAAGCGGCCCAGGTAGGCCGCCATGGTCGAGACCGCGAAGAGCGCCACGGACAACAGGTGGCCTTCCGAATACCTGCCCGCCAAAAGAGCAAACTGCACCAGACCTAGACCAGCCCATATGCCGGCCACCGAACGACGCGCGATATCAGCGTCTTGTTGAAAGCTCAGGGCGTCGCGCTGAGCCGACTCGTCGTTTCTGTCTGACACTCCAGACTTCTATCGGCGGTCGAAACGAAAAGCATAAGTGCCGGTGAAAGCGGCGGAAAGCCCTTGAAAACCACTAATTAGCCGTCACTTGCGCGCTTTCCTCCTCGCCTTCCGCGATCGTCAGGCTGGCTCCCTGAGCCTGGCAAACAGCGAAATCGTCGGGATTGTAGATGTCGCACGGAGGCTGATCCAACCAACCCACCAGCAGATAATTGCCGGGCGGGAGCCCATCGAAAGAGAAATTGCCGTACTCGTCGGCGTTAGTCGTTTGGTAGGCCTGGACGCGGCCGATGGGAGGATCGGGGATCAACGCGATGCTCGCGCCGCTCGCAACCACCTTGGGATCGGCGGTCACGGCCCTGCCCAGCACTTGTCCGCCGTGCGCTCCCAGAACCACTTCCAACGCAACCGGAGCCTCACCGGACGAAGCCTCCAAACCCTGATCGAGCCGCTCGGCATTGGCCACGCGCACCGACTTCACATAGGAGTCGTTGGGGCCGTTGGTCACGTACAGATCGTAAGTCTCGCCCGGCACAAATGGAACGCTGAACTCGCCCTTTTCGCCGACTTGCGCTCCCTGGGCGGATGTCACCGGCCGGCGCGGCTCAAGCAAAATCGACAGCCCCGCTGGAAGCTTGGCGTCGTCTCCATCGACGCGAACCTTCCCGCTCCACATGCTTTCGGCGCCGATGACAACATCGACGTTGCCCACGTCCGCGTCCCCAACATTGAGCGGAAGGCGGCCTGTCAGCGTCATGCCACCCTGCGTTCCGGAAGCCATCAACAAATACGGGCCCGCGGTCACGCCCTGAAGGTCGAAATTCTGCTCCTGATCGAAGCTGAGGTTGACCGGAGCGCTGATGGTGGCCGTATTGTCCGGATCGTTCCAGCGCAGCGCGACGTGCGGATTTGCAACGACGCCCCCCAGACCGGTCACGCGCCCTCGCACGTGCACCGTATGGACCAAGGTCAGGAAAATATCGATGCCGGCCACTTCCTGGCCGGGCGCGATCTTCACCGGAACCGCTTCAGACATCTTTTGAGCTTCGGGAAAAAACGTGGCCGCATAACTCAACTCGGGCAGGGGATTGCCCTGCGCGTCCCTGCGCTCCTGTTCTTCAGAGCCGGGCGGCTTCGGTGGTGTCTGATACAAGGCCGCGACATAATACGAGCCGGGTTCCAGGCCATGCAGGCGGTACTCGCCGCGATCGTCCGTGCGCGCACTCGCGGCTGTGGCGTAGCCATGACGTCCACGATCGTAATAGGAACGGTAAAGCTGAACGTCGACGTTGACGGCCGGTTCGGCGTCGTCGAACTTCACCTTGCCGCTGAGGACGCCTGAAGGCGTCAAGGTAAACACAAACGAGCTGATGGTCTGGCCCGATTGAACGGAGAAGATCGGCGGCATCTTGTAGGAGCCGATGTGGCCGGCCGAAAGCGGAAGATAGCCGTCGCGCTGGACGGTGATGGTATAGCGCCCGGTCGGCACCTTGGGAAACGAGAAGGCCCCGCTTTCATCGGTGGTTTGAAAGGTTGAGCCGGCTTTCGGGTCGGTCGGCTTGAGCACCACTTGGGCGCGACGCAGCGGTTGTCCCGTTGCTCCGCTCAAGACGGTTCCTTGGATGACGCCTGGAGCCTGCGCCACCGGCGGTTCAGTGGTCGGCGGCGGAGAAATGGCCGGCGGGGCCGTCGGCGGATCCTGTGCCAGACCCGAAGCCACGCAGCAGAGTATAAGCAGGCTAGGCTTCAGTATGCGCGGCCAGAGGTCCACTTACTTATGATGACGCAGGCGGCGGCAATCGCGTTGGAACCGGTGAAAATTAGTCCTGCCGCAGCGCCTCCATCGGATCGATGTGCGTCGCACGGCGCGCCGGCAGCCACAGCGCCAGTGCCGAAACGCAGGCCAGCAGTAACGGGACAGTCACAAAAGTAAAGGCATCCGTGGTTGCGATGCCGAACAGGAAGCTTGCGATGAAGCGGGTCAGCAGCGCTGCCGCCGCGAGACCGAACGCGACGCCCGCCGCGGTCATGAGCGCGCCCTCCCGCAGGATTTCGACGAAGATCCGCGATGGGGTTGCGCCCAGCGCCGCGCGCAGTCCGATCTCGCGGGTGCGCAGCGACACCAGGAAGCTGGTTACGCCATAGAGTCCCACGGCCGCCAACAACATTGCCATCCCAGCGAACGAGCTCAACACGATCGTTTGGAAGCGGCGGGCGGTGAGCGTGGAAGAGACATAGTCGCTCAGCCGCTGGATGTCATAGACGGCTCGATTCGGGTCGATCTGCAAAACTCGCTGGCGCACAGACTCCTCGAGCCGAAGCGGATCGCCCGCCGTTTTCAAGAGAAACTGGGGGAATGGATTCGTGGGCGGACCGCACCAATAGAACGTTGGCTCGGGATCGCGCTCGTACCCGTTTTTCCGAATGTCGCTTACTACGCCCGTCACTAGAAACTGGACCGGAGTGCCGCCTTCCTGTATAAAGTGGCCGATCGCATTTTGACCTGGAAAATAACGGTCGGCAAAAGAACGGCTCACCAGGGCGGTACGCTGTGCCTTCGGATCTAAAGTGATGCGGCATGTGTTGCCCGAAAGTATTGGGATTCCGAGCAAGTTGAAATAATCGGGCGTGACTCCCTCTTCATCGGCGAAAACCCGTTTGCCTTCGCTTTCGGTGTCCTGGCCGGCGATGTGAAACTGCTCGGTGAATGGTTGTGCGCTCCCCGGATCGGTCAAGGTGATAGCGGCTGAGGTGACGCCGGGCAGAGTTCGCATTGCCTCCAGCGTGCGATTCAGCCTCTGCGCGAGTTGTAGCGGCTGGCTGGTTTCGCCATAACTTCCACTGATGCGAAACGCCAGCACACGTTCCGGATCAAAGCCGAGCGAGACCTGCCCCAGGCGGGCCAGGCTGCGGATAAGCAGGCCGGATCCAATTAAGAGGACGATCGCGAGAGCGACTTGCGCGCCGACCAATCCGCGCTGAATGCGATGACGGCCGCCGATCTGGCTGCGCGAGGCGTGGGCCCACATGCCGGCTACTTCGCCGCGCGTGGATCGCAGCGCGGGAGTAAGGCCGAAGAGCAGGGCCGTTACTAAGCTAAGCGAAAGCGTGAAGACAACGATTCTCCAATCCAAGTGAATTTCGACGGCGCGCGGAAGGATGGATGCCGCCCGGCGGAAGATGCTGGTTCCGGCATACGACACGGCCAGACCGAGCAGGCAGCCCGGAATCGCCAGACAGAGGGCCTCGAGCAACAACCCGCGAATTACTTGACCCCGTCGCGCACCCAGCGAGAATCGAACCGCAATTTCGCGTTCACGCCGATGCGCTTGGGCCAGCAAAAGGCAGGCGACGTTGGCGCACGTGATCAGCAGCACGAAAGTGACCGCGCCAAACAAAATCCATAACGACCGGCGGACGCGGCCTATCGTCTCTTCTTTTAAGGGTTCAACGATCGGCAACCAATTAGCGTCGGTCGCGGGAAACTGCGTGCCGAGCCTCGCCTGTACCGCGGCCAAATCGGTTTGCGCGGACCGCGAGGTCACGCCTTCTTTCAAGCGGCCAATGGCGCTGTCCCAACGGGCATCGCGAAATCGCAGGACAATCGCCCGCAGTTTGGCCGGAATCCAGAGGTCGACATTGGGCCCCGGGAATCGCACGGAATCCGGCATGACGCCGACGATCGGATAGCTGGAATTGCCGTAGCGGAGCGTTTTTCCGAGCACCCCGGGATCTGCCCCGAAGCGCCGCTGCCAGAAATGTTCACTGATGACAGCGGCGTTGGGTCCGTTGAGCAGATCTTCCTCCGGACTGAATGTACGGCCGAGCAGTGGAGGAGTGCCCAACACGGAGAAGAATCGTGGCGACACGCGCGCTCCGATCAGCATCTCCGGTAAATAGCCGGAGGTTTCCGCGGCATTTTCAACATAAGCTCCTGAAATCGCGGAAAAGGACCGATTCATGCGGTCCCATTCTTCGATCTGGATCGGCGCAAGATCCTGATGCGTCGACTTTTGCCGGGGATTCGATTCGAACAGTGACATCAAACGGTCGCTATTGGGGTAGGGAAGTGGCTTCAGCAACACTGCGTCGATCACCGAGAAAATGGCACTGTTGGCGCCAATGCCGAGTGTCAGCGTAAGGACCACAGCCAGAAAAAACGCGGGCCGCTTCAACAAGCTGCGATAGGTGGTGAGGACCGGGCGCATGGCCATTAGACGCCGGGGACAACGCAGAGTTAGGTGAGGACTTCGGAAATCGCCCCGATCGCGGTGGAGCACTGCTGGCGCGAGACATCGAAGTGCGTCACCGCACGCATCTGACGCGGATTGATGCCATTCATCAGCACTCCGCGAGTTTTGAGCGCGCCTGTTAAATCAGTAGTCGCGAGGCCGGTGCCGGTGACGTCGAAGATCACAATATTGGTTTGAACTCGCGCCGGATCGATCTGGATGCCAGGCAGCTTCGCCAACTCGCCAGCCAGGAATCGCGCGTTGGCGTGGTCTTCACCCAGCCTGTGCGGCATTTCTTCCAGCGCGATGAGCCCGGCCGCCGCCAGCACTCCCGCCTGCCGCATGCCGCCGCCCAGCCGTTTGCGATATCCGCGCGCGCGATCGATGGCTTCCGCCGTTCCCACCAGCATCGATCCCACCGGAGCGCCCAGCCCCTTCGACAAACAGAACATTACCGAATCCGCTGGGCCCGCGAGATCCCGAACCGGGCGATTCAAGTAACAAGCGGCGTTGAAAATCCGAGCGCCATCCAGATGCACTTTCAAGCCGCGGCCGTGGGCCTTCGCGCAAATGTCTTCGAAGACATCCATAGGATAAACCGCGCCGCCCGCCATGTTGTGCGTATTTTCGATCTCGATCAACGTCGTCGGTGCGCAGTGCGAACTGGTCGGACGAATGGCCGCCTCAATATCCTTCCAGTGCAAGATTCCGTCACTTGCCGCCACCGGCCGGATCAGGCAGCCCGAGAACCAGGCCAGCATCGAGAGCTCCCAATCGAGCAGATGCGCGCGCGCTTCCGAGATCACCTCCTGGCCGTGATCGGTATGCATCTTCACCGCGATGGTGTTGCCCATGGTGCCGGTGGGAACGAACAGACCAGCTTCTTTCCCCATGATTTCCGCCGCGCGCTTTTCCAGACGATTGACCGTCGGATCCTCGCGATAAACATCGTCGCCGACTTCGGCCTCCGCCATGGCGCGCCGCATGGCCGCCGTGGGACGCGTAACAGTATCGCTTCTCAGGTCGATTATCATGCTATAAATTCCGCGAACACCTCGTTAGAAAAGAGCACTCCCCGATCCGTGAGCCACAGCCGCTCGCGGTCACGCGCCAGCAAGCCGTCCGCCAGAAAACGCTCGATCGGCCGCTCGAACTTGCGCCACTCCTCCGGTTGAACTAGCACGCCTTCGGCCAACCGCAAGCCAACAAAAAACCGCTCTTCGTCGCGATTGGCGGCCGTCTCGCCGCTGCAAGCCGATTCGCCGCTCTGCGACTTTGCAACGTATTCGCCAGGCGATTCGACATTCTGGCGGCGTACCGCGCCATCAAACGAGTGCGCATCCGCACCGAACCCGGCGTATGGTTCCAGGCGCCAGTATTTCAAATTGTGCAGCGACTCGAAACCCGGCCGCGCGAAGTTCGAAATCTCGTAGCGCTCAATTCCCATGCCCGCCAGCGCCGCGCCCGCTGTCTCATAAAACTCCACAGTAAGTTCGTCACTGGGAACGTCCGGCGCGCCGTAGCGCTTGCCGTTGAGCAGCACCTCCGAACCCAGACGGCTATCCTCGTCGACCTCGAGCATGTAGACCGAGACGTGCGGCGGCTGAAGGCGCTCCACCCACTTGAGGGACTGTAGCCACGACGCACGCGTTTGGCCGGGAAGGCCCGCGATCAAATCGATATTGATATTCCCAAGGCCACCGGCGCGCAGCACGGCCACTTCGCGCTCCACGATTTCCGCGGTGTGCTTACGGCCGGTCCGCGCCAGTTCGCGCTGGACGAAGGATTGCACGCCCAGGCTCACTCGATTGATTCCGGCGCTGGCCCACCCCGTTGCGCGCTCGCTCGTCACAGTGCCGGGCGCGACTTCGATGGTGGCCTCGATCCAATGCGGTTGGCCAGGGATGGCCGCAAGAATCCGGTCCAGATCGCCCATCGCCATCCCGCTCGGTGTTCCGCCCCCGAGGTAAACCGTCTCCGGCTGCCAGGCCCACTGATGCGATCCAATCTCCGCTGCGAGCGCATTCACGTACTGGGGCTCCAACTCGCGCGGAAAAACTCCCGACGCGAAGTTGCAGTACGTGCACTTTTGCGCGCAGAACGGATAAGAGATGTAGACGCCGGGCATTTACAGCGAGATCTCGGCTCCCAGTTGTTTGGCGATAGCTTCCTGAATCAGCTCGGTCAGCGTCTGCCCGCTGGCAGGCAACACGAAGTCGCTTGCGGCGCCGTCCCAGTCCAGTTTGTAGCTCTTGGAGTGCGCTGAAACCCAAATCTGGTGGACCGGCGCGTTGGGGCTGATGACAAACTTCCCCGGCGGATCTTCGAATTCGATGGCCAGCGCGCCACTATTGAAATCGGCTTCAAACTCGGCTTCGTCGGAAGCGGCTGTGAGCCGGCGATAGAGCGCCTGGAGCGATTCTTCAGCCCGGTTCTTGAATTCCTGATCGTCCATGTGTAGCCAGCCCGCCGAAGCCGGGCCTGACCTTTGATTCTAGCGAAGTCAGAACCCTCAGGCCGCTTGGCGCATCTGCTACTCTTGGAACGTTGCTCATGATGGAGTCGGCCTGTCTTCGACACACTGAGATCCCGCATAACTCGGCGCTGTTTACCGATTTTCAGTACCACTTCGACAAGGTGGCTCGCTTCTATGCGCACGATCCGCACGATAGCGGGAGCTACGCCGCCGCTGCGAAGCAGGTGGACTATCCGGAGGAACGCCGCGCGGCACTGGTAGCCGCGTTGCGCGCGGGTAACGGCGAAAGCTCTTCGCTCAATCTGCTGGCTCAGCCAGGCACATTGGCCGTGGTTACCGGACAGCAGGTGGGGCTGTTTTCGGGACCTGCCTACACCATTTATAAAGCTCTGACGGCGGTTCGACTGGCCGCGCAATTGAGCGAGCAGGGAATCCCCACGGTCCCCATGTTTTGGCTGGCAACCGAGGACCACGACGTCGCCGAAGTGAACCATACGTTTGTCTTCGGTCCGGATCATCGTCCGGTTCAGCTCCGTGTGGACGCGGATGGCGCGCCGGAACGGTCCGTAGGCGCAATTTCGATCTCGGCGCCTCCCGTGGACCTGCTGCGTCAAACTCTGGAAGGTTTTCCGCATGGCGAGGAAGTTGCGGAAATGGTCCGCGCAGCCTATCCGCCTGGAGTGACTTTCGGCCGCGCTTTCCGCGCGTTGCTGGAGCGATTGCTCGCGGGCCGCGGCTTGCTGTTCGTCGATCCTTTGGATGAATCGGTGCGCCGCCTGGCCGCGCCCCTGTTGCAGGAAGCCGTGCGCCAGGACGAAAACCTGCACGCGAAATTGATCGAACGCGGGAAGGCGCTCGAAGCAGCTGGGTATCACGCGCAGGTGCACGTGGAAGCGAAAACATCGCTGGTGTTTCTATTGGACCGCGACCGCCGAGCGACTCTGCGCCGTCAAAATGACGAGTACGCTTCCAAAGATCCACATAAGGGTGACCGCAAGTATTCGGCGGCGGACCTGATCGGCCGCGCTGAACAATTATCGCCCAATGCGTTGTTGCGGCCGGTGGTCCAGGATTATGTGCTGCCCACTGTCGCTTACGTCGGCGGGCCTGCGGAGCTGGCCTACATGGCGCAGTCGCAGGTACTGTATCGGGAACTCCTGGGCCGGATGCCGGTGATGGTCTCCCGCAGCGGATTTACGCTGCTGGACGCGCGCACTGCTAAATTGGCGGAGCGCTATGGCCTGACCGTTCCGGCGTTTTTTCATGGCGAAGACGGCGTGCGCGAAGAGATCGCGCGGAAGCTGGTTCCACCCGCGTTGACACAGGAGTTCAGCGAAGTTCACAGCACGGTTTCGCATTCCATGGAACGCTTGCGCGATCGTCTGGCGGCCTTCGATGTGACACTGGCCGCGGCTGCCGACAAGAGCCTGGCGAAGATCGCCTACCAGCTTTCCAAGATGGAGCGCAAGACCGCGCGCGAAACATTGAACCGCAATCAGCGCGCCGCCGCCGACGCGACTTACGTGTCAGCGCTGATCTTCCCCGAGAAGCACCTGCAGGAGCGCTACTATTCGATCCTTCCGTTCGTGGCCCAGCACGGCGTGTCCGAATTGATGGACACGCTGTACCGGCACGTGCGGTTGGAGTGCCCCGATCACCAGGTGCTGGTGGTCTGAAGAGCTAGCCGCGAACTACTTGTGGCCCCGTGGCGCCTCATGGCCATGTTCGTCATGCATGGCTTTGCCGTGAAACTCTGCGCGATGTTCAACTGGATGCTCGCCGCGCGCCGGCATCGGCCCCTTGTAGCCCTTGCGATAGTCGAAATGATGATCGACGTGTCCGTAGAAATGAGGTGCCCCGTGATACCAGGGTCCCGCTCCGATAAATATGCCGCCCGTAAACCACTCGGGCCCATAATAACCGTCCGGGGCACAGTTATAAGGAGGCACCTCGTAATATCCGTAAGGACACACCGGCGGCTCTCCAATAGTCACCGCAACCTGCGCCTGCGCACGATTGCCGTTTGCCAAAGCTATCCCAATACCAACAGCCAAAAAACAGAGACTTTTTAACATTCTCGTCACCTTTCAACTGTGAGACGAACGAACTCAATTCCTGTTTCACGTCTGCCACCTTCGTTCGAAGCTCCGCTTTAATTGCTGGCGATATTGTAAGGCGCGAAGTCTCTAAACGAGTAACGCTCCGTGCCTGGTTTCGCTGTACATCCCAGCTCGACCGCACCCATATGCACATTGAAAAACATGTGAGTGGCGGTGCGATACGGCGGTACGTTCTCCGGAACCTCGTGATCTTCACCGCAGAGCTTGCAACGGAAAAGGTATCCATCGTTTAGCTCCATTCGTTGATTGTGGCCTTCCTTCCCCCGGAAGGGGCCGCTCGCGAGCTCGGGACAGCCTTTGCGTTCTTCGGTCATCAAGCCATAGACTCAGGTCGGCAGAATAGGCTTCAACGAAAAAGTACTGTATGGTCCATAAGTGATTGATTTCTATAGTTGCCGGGTGCTTAGCGCGACGGATCGCGAGCTCACTCGGACCGCATGGGAACCTTTTCAGATTGTTGGTGTCTATAGTTGGCACCGATATGGTGAGCAAACTCCTGGACGACAACACCGCCAATATCGAGAAAGCCAAATCTCTGACCGCGGATCTCTCCGCCGCGCAGATGAATTGGCGGCCTCTACCCGGGAAATGGTCCATCGCACAGAATCTGGCTCACCTGAACTTCGGCTATCCCGGTCTCGACACCATCGCCAGTTCCATAGCAGCCGCGCGTGCCAAAGGGATCGTCGGCAACGGCCCTTTCCGCTACGGCTGGCTGAGCAGTTGGATTATGAAGAGCCAGGAGCCTCCTCCGAAACGCAAGTTCAAGGCCGCCAAGGTTAACACGCCGTCGCCTGACGTCGATGCTGCCAAAGCACTAGCCGATTACCTCCGCATGACCGCGCGCCTCGCCGAGCTCCTTCAACAAGCCGACGGCCTCGACCTGGCCCGAGCCAAAACTCCGTGGCCTTTCACGTGGACCAAAATGCCCCTGGGCGCCCTCCTGACGCACATGACCACGCACGACCGCCGCCACCTCTGGCAAGCCGAACAAGTCCGCAAAGACCCCAATTTCCCCATCGTCTGAAAGAGTCCGGCGACTCCGGTATGAAGCGAAGTAGCGCTACGAGCCATGTCAACCTACTTGTTCCGGAGGAACCATGGGCCTGATGAAGCCCGCCAATCCGCCCATTGACGTTCGCAAGGCCGGGCCCTGTTCCATCGCCATCAGCAGACCCATATGGAGATGGGTTTCAAGCGGCTATTCCGAATCCTTATGACGGTCAGCGTCCGTCGAAATCAACTTGGGAGCCTTCGATGGAACGTTGGACGTGTGTCTTGAAATTCTGCCAAGAACAAGGCAATGTCTGCGAAGCGGCTCCGCAACCCGAGATGGACACCGGCCAGCGGAGCGGCGGATTTAGAATACTCAGCACATCGGCGTTGCGCATCTGATCGAGGCTGGGTGCGACATATTCCGCTTGCACGAAGAACTTTCCGCCATCCGGGTTGCGCCAGAGGGAAAAGATCAGTGCTCCTTCAGGCGGTGTGTCGTCGGGTTGATAACTAGGCAGCGTCCAGGTGAGGTTCAGCATCCCAGCAACATTGGATTGGTTGGTGTCGTGACCGGACAAGATGAGCAGCGCGGTCTTCGTGGGTCCCAATGCTCCCGGCACAGTCTCTTCGGACGCCGCCTGTTCCATAGACGCCAGAATGTGGGCCATAAGATTCGATCCGCGCGTGCGAGCGAGGTAAGGCGTGCGTCGCATCAGATCGGTATATACGCCATGGAGTTCCAGCACTTGAAACAAGTTATCCTTCGTCAACCTGCCCCAACCGAGATCGGCGCCGCGCAGGCCATTGGCGTATTCCAATAGGAAATCTTCGGACAATGTCGATGCGGCCGCAAAAGGGCCTTGGAGTTCGATCGTCTTGTCCTGAACCGCAACTTGAATCTCTGCGGGAGAAGCGATCAACTTCTTCGGCGTCGCTCGTCCACCATCGAGAATGAACTGCAGCGTGTCCAGCGCTGTCTGGTGAACGGTGAGCAATTGTTGCGGGTTAGCCCCCAAGCGCTCACGCACCGCTTGGCTCGCAAGCCCGGGATCGGCGCTTTGAAGACCTCCGAAGAGCGGATCCTTTGTTGATGCCGGCCGCGAGTTAACCGGCACGCCGCATCCGGGCAATATGGACTCGGCGAAGGCTCGGCCGGTTTCGAGAGTTCTTTGATCTGTGTCGGCCCAGATGTAGATCCGCCCTTGGTCACCGCATCCCGCGAAATTGAGAAGATGCTCGTTGGCTAGCCACTCGCGATAATACGCTCCCAGTATTGCGATCAGCTTGCGGCCATGCGGAGTCAGATCGCCGGGAGGCACATCCCAGTCTGGCCACGGCTGAATCGAGTACTGATTGAGGCGAGCCGTATCCCAGGTCGGCGAGCGCACCCCATGCCTTGCGACGATAACGACATACTTCAGTTGCGGCGCGGCGTGGAGAGTCCACGAAATTATGGTGGCAAGAAGCGCCCCGCAAAAACGGTTACCGTTCACGATCTACAACCAGAATCGTGAAGCTGCCAGGCTTCGGTTTGCCGCGGCCCTTTTCACCAGCGGGCGGGGGGACAATTTCCGCCGCGGATAGGAACATTCGCTTCGTCTTTGGATCCAGCGCCATGGTCTTGGCGCTCGGTTGTGTCTGAATGTCGCCGACGGATTCGTATTCGTCCGGGCTCTTCTGGTGTATCACCGAGATCGTACCGTCACCATTGGAACAAAAGATCAGCTTATTATCGGCATCGAAGGCCACCGCGTCCACGCGCGTTCCGATCGGAAGAGTTGTGATAACTTTGCCCGTGTCGGCGTTCATCACTGCCATTACTTTGCTGCGGCAGCCGATGAACAAGCGAGAATTCGCCGCGTCCATCGCGAGTCCAGTCGGCGTCTTGCATCCCGTGATCGGATATTTCGCTTTAACAGCGAGCGTTTGCGGATCGTAACTTACCACTTCCGCTTTCTCTTCGAGGTTCACGAACCCAGTTCCCTTTCCATTTACCACGCTGGCTTCAGCGCCTCCTCCCAACGCGACGTGGCCGATCACAGCCTCCTTCTCCGGATCGATGGCCGTGATTACGGCAGCATCGCCATGGCACACCAGCACGCGCTGGCTGCGCACATCGTAGAAGACGAAGTCCGGATCTTTGTCTACTGCGATCTTCTTGATGGTCTTGAAGGTGTCGGTATCAAAAACAGACACCGTCGACTCCGCGCCATTAGTAGTAAACCCGCGGTGCAGGGCAGGAACGATCGCGATGCCATGCACGCCCGGCGTGTCTTCCACCTTTCCCAGCATTTTGCCGGAATCCGCGTCCAGCACATCCACCTCGGTGCCGTGTGACGCATAAACGCGGTTGGACAAAGGGTCAAAAGTGACATAGTCGAATCCGCCGTCGCCGGGTACGGCGTAGCGCTTGGTAACCTTGAAACCTGGGGCGTCCGCAGCGATGGCGAGGGCGGCCAGAGTGAAAAATGTCAGGAGTCTAGAGGGTATACGCATAGATGCCAGCATAGAGTCGCAACCTGAAATTTGTCTTAGGGCGTATCAACGCTCGACGGAATTCCAGCGCACACCTGCGCCGATAGTTCTGTTGTAGTATTCGCGCTGCACCGGCCAGACGCCGCTACCGTTATAGAACCCAAAGACCTCGTTCGTTAAGTTCTCCCCGAACACGACCGCCGTAAATCCTTTAGGCATCCGATAACTACCCTGAGCGTCAACCTGAAGATGGGAGTACAGATAGTTGTCGCCGTTCGGCCCCGTGAGGCCCAGGGGAGCACCATCCTGGTAGTTGTAGGCGTAGATACTAGCGCCGTTGTAGGCCAAGCCCATGGTGACAGTAAGCCGGCCGCGAGCGTAGGTCGGGCCCAGGTTCCAGTTATTGGGTGCTTGCCGCAAGAGCGGCGGATGATCTGACCGGCCGGGAAGCCCAAACGTGGCGGAGGTGGTCCAGGTGTAATTGCCGGAGAAGCCCAAGCCTCCCAGGAAACCAGGCAAGAACGAAAAGCGCTGCTGATAGGCGATCTCCCAGCCCCACACGTACGCGCTGCCCGCGTTGATGGGCTGATCTTGGATAAAGCTTTCCGGAAAGCCCGGGTAATGCACATTGTCCGTTTGGTAGACGGCGTAAGGATCTCGGATGTCTTTGTAAAAGAAACCGGTCGTGAACAGGCCGAGAGGCTTCAGATACTGCTCGAAGAGGAGGTCATAGTTGTTGGAAGACGTGGCCTTCAGATTCGGATTGCCGAGGCTGCTGTAGTTTCGGCCGCCCGTCTCGCTCGCAATGGTTAACGCTAGATTTGGCGCCAGATCACCGAACTGCGGCCGTGCGATTCCTCTGCCGTATGCCAGCCGGAGCGCGGCATCGCTCCACAATCCGATGCGAAGTTCGGCGCTGGGCAGCGTATTTACATACGTAAAGTTCTTGGTCAAAGACGAAACACCGAGGAAATTCCCTTGATCGTCCTGTGACAACACTGGCGCGAACACATTTTCAGTCGTGCTTTCGAAGCGGAGGCCGGTGTTCAGACGAAACCGGCCAAAGCTGATCACGTTCATGATGTAGCCAGCGCCGATCCGCTCCACCAGATCATAATCGCCGCCAACGTTGTTTACCAGCGTCTGGATCGGGTCGATGGTGAAAGCGCTGGGGTTGCTGTTATAAAACTTTTCAATCGAGTTGAAGTTGATCGCCGTCGGCGCTTTGTAGGTTCCATTGTAGTAGTTGGTCACCGTCTCCTCGAGCGGGAACATACTGAGGGGAAGCGATGCCGGGTTGTTGGCGCCGTATGTGATGTCGTCGTCGTTAGAGAACTTATGCGCATTGCGAATTTTCCCTCCGATCTGGAAGGCGCCAGCATGGCCGTTCCAGCTGTATTGCTTGGTGTAATCGGCGCTGCCCTGCAAATTAACCTGCGGGCTGTAACTATGATCGATATCGAACTGTTGAAGTTGATACTGGGTCGGGTCGTAAGTGTTAACTCCGTTCTGAACGATAAATTGCGGCCGGTAGGGATCGCTGCGATTCAAGGCCAATTGGACCGCGTTAAGCGGAGAATCCGATGGCGGCAGGAATTGAGCCCCGCCGTATCCGTGCTGATCCTCAGCGGAACGTGAAACCGAAATGTTCCAGTTGAATTGGGAACGTTGGAAATTATGGCTCCCTCCCGCCACCATACTGCCAATTACGTCGATGGGGCGCCGAAGATCGGTGCTGTAAGACATATTGCCGTCCATTCCACCTTGGGTTGGAGATGTCGTGAAACTGTTGATGGTCGGAGTGATTACCCATTTGTCGCCAAAATTATTGAAATGCGAGTAAAGACCGCGGATATAGATGCTGGAACTGTCACCCAACTTGTAGTCAACAGCGCCGCTGAAGCCGTAGCGCGTCCGATCGTACGTGTACAGACGTATGTCCTCGGTATTATATGTTCCGTAGTAGGGCGCGTTCGCGCTCGGACTCAGGCAATTGCCCCGATCGCACTGAATGGCCTCCGGTGCGGGCTCCACGTCGTCGATCCCGCGGCCGTTGTAGTCATACGAGCCTCCGAAGATGACACCCAGCCGCTTGTCTTTTCCAAAACGCTTACTGACCGTACCTGCGAAAACGTCCATTCCGCGACCGTTTTGGATAGGCGTGTACCCGCCCAAGCCGGACAACGAAATCATGGGCATATCGCCGGCCGTCTTGGTGCGGATGTTCACCGAGCCGCCTATGCCGTCGCCGTCCATGTTGGCCAGGAGTGTCTTGTTGACCTCTACGGACTCCACCAAGTCGGCCCCAATGGTGTCTAACTTGATCTGGCGCACGCCGCTTTCCGGTGCTGGAACATTAACGCCGTCTATCGTTACGTTGTTATAGTAGGGCTGCGTTCCGCGAATTTGAACGTATTTTCCCTCGCCCTCATCGCGTTCGAGGCTTACTCCGGGGAGGCGTCCAGTGGCGTCTGCGACATTCGCGTTGGGCAAACTGAGGATGGTTTCGGCGGTCATCACCTGGACGATATTCTCGGCCGTGCGTTCGCGATTGATCGCTTCGGCCTCAGCAAGGGACTGCTCGCCAGTGACGGTGACTGATGCGCTTGCCTGAGCTACCTGCATTTCCGGCTCTACATGGGTAACCTGGCCGCCGGTGACTGTGATCTCTTTCGAGTATGGCGCCATCCCGACGAACGATATGACCAACGTGTAAGTTCCCGGTGGCACGTCGCTGATGCTGAATTGGCCCGTATTGTCGGACACAGTTTTCCTGTCCGCCGGTTGCAGCTCCACGCTCGCTCCCTGCAAAATCGCATGCGCTGGATCCATAACCCGGCCCGTGATGATACCCTTGCGTTCTTGTCCTGCGGCTGGAGTCAGCCACGTCGCGCATATCGTGAAAACTATCCATGCCGCACGCGATGCCTTTTTCATCTTTCACGCTCCCCTTTGACTGTTGGGCTACGCCACACTTCGCAGAAGCTGCTCCTTGCGGCTCTGAAATCTTCGTTCGTAAAGCCGTAACTGAGGCAAGAAACGACCCGGTTTAATGAGGGTTCAGACTAACAGGCGAAGATGAACTTCGCATAACAATTCATCTACGAATTCATGAGAAAGGCCAGCTAAAGATTTATAGATAGTTTTTCAGACAATCTTCAGAATCTGAGTTTAAGATCAATAATTTGTCGGTTCTTTTTCATTGTCAGTCTGGGGTGCTCTACGGCTCGCCGGCCGGAGATAGTATGAAGAGCATAGATCATGCAGGTGCTGGTCGTAGAGGACGAGCCTCGTATGTCGGAACTGCTGAGGCAGGGTCTGGAGGAAGAGGGCCACTCGGTGGTGCTGTCGGGCAATGGGCGCGATGCGCTGGCTATGGCCGAGTCGCATCCGTTCGATGCCATCGTGCTCGACGTGATGCTGCCCGGGCTGGATGGCTTCTCTGTAGCCAGGCGGCTGCGCTCGGCGCGTAACCAGACGCCGATTCTGATGCTCACAGCGCGCGACGCCACTACCGACATCGTTGAGGGCTTAAATTTGGGCGCCGACGATTACCTTGTGAAGCCCTTTTCCTTCGAAGTATTGCTGGCGCGCTTGCGAGCGGTATCGCGGCGCGGCGCGGTTGCGCAGCCGCCCGTGTTGCACGTGGCGGATCTTTCGCTCGATCCATCGGCCCACGAGGTTGCGCGCAGCGGCCGCCGGATCGTGCTGACGCGCACGGAATATGGGCTGCTCGAATTGCTCATGAGGCGCGCCGGACGCGTTGTGACGCGCGAGAACCTGATCGAATCGGTATGGGGCTTTGACTCCAACGTGCGCAGTAACACGCTGGACGCGTTCATCCGGCTGCTGCGCGACAAAGTGGACAGCGATGGTGAGACGAGCTTGATCCAGACGGTACGTGGGGTCGGCTACTGCCTTCGGGCGAAGGAAACCTGATGCGGCGTCAACCGAGTTGGTCGATTGGAGCGCGGCTAACGCTGTGGTACTCGCTAGTGCTACTGACGGGCCTCGCGCTGTTCAGCGCCGCCATCTGGCTACTTGTGAAGCATAGTTTGTTCGCCACCATCGATGAAACGCTGGCGGAACAGGCTAAGGGCGTAGCCAGGGTTATTCAGGCTGAGTACAAACCATCCAAGCCGGACCATCTTCAGGAAGAATTGTCCGAGTACGCCGAGGCAACGCCCGAAGGCAAGTTGATTGAAGTCCTCGATCCGCGGAGCGAGGTGTTGATCCGAGGCGCCATTGGGCTTTCGGCTGCAGCGAACGGTCAGTACCGGACGCTCGCGACCGAGGTGGTGGTGGAGGGACAGAAGTATCGAATTTTGGTCGCCGCGCCGCTGGCCGGAACAAACTTGACGCTGCGGCGACTGCGCGAAGTGCTACTGTGGGCCGCCCCCTTGGTGTTGCTGATTGGATCGACGGGCGGCTACTGGATGAGCCGGCGGGCGTTAGCTCCGGTGGATGCGATCACCCGGGCGGCGCAATCGATCGGCATAGAGAATTTAGCGCAGCGTTTGGAAGTGCCAGCCACCGGCGACGAATTGCAGCGACTTTCCGAGACCTGGAACAGTATGCTGGAGCGGCTGGAGGCTGCCGTGAAGAGGCTGTCGCAGTTCACGGCCGATGCGTCGCATGAGCTACGCACTCCGATCACGTTGATCCGCGCGACGGCCGAGCTGACGCTGCGGCGCGAACGGTCGGTCCAAACGTATCGTGAGGCGCTTCAGCAGGTTGTAGACGAGTCGGATCGAACCACGCGGCTACTCGAAGATCTTCTGTTGCTGGCCCGTGCCGATGCGGGACTTCCGGCACTGGCGTTGGATCGGCTGGAGTTGACGCCACTTGTGCGTGACGTTTGCGAGCAAGGGCAGATTCTGGCGCAGGCGCGACGGCTTGAAATTTTGACCGAGACCCCGGAGCAGCAGGTGTATGTGGACGCGAACGATCCGGAACTGCGGCGGCTTTTGCTGCTGCTCGTGGACAATGCTGTGAAGTATACGCCGGCGGGCGGACGAATCACGGTGTCAGTGGACGTGGGATCGTCCGGCGCAACTATAACAGTGCGAGACACGGGCATCGGTATTCCCGCCTCGGCATTGCCTCACGTCTTCGAGCGCTTCTATCGCGTGGATGAATCTCGCAACCGGGAGGCGGGCGGCGCAGGGCTGGGGCTTTCGATCGCGCAGTGGATCGCCGAGCGGCACCATGCGCGGCTGGAAGCGGAGAGCGTGATGGGGCGGGGGTCGGCGTTCCGAGTGAGATTTCCGCGAACGTGAGCGAGTGCCCGGCTGAATGCCCAGCGTTTTGACTTCATTCCTCCCGATCGATACAATCGGCAGCCATGAACGCTCTGAAGGTTGGATTCTTTCTGGCTCTGCCTGCCACCGGTCATTTTCTGGCTTCGCCAGCCGCCGCGCAATGGATCAACCTACCCACACCAGGAATCCCCCGCACGCCTGACGGCAAACCGGATCTCCGCGCTCCCGCGCCCAAAACTTCCGTCGGCAAGCCGGACTTCTCGGGGATGTGGGTTCCGCGCGACGAGCGCCCGTGCGATCCCAAGATCGGCCTTTTTCAATGCTCGGAACTGCCCATTACTCCGCAACTCGGCAATATCGCGATCAATCTGAAAGGCGGCATCCCCTATCAACCATGGGCGGCGGAGCTGGTCAAGAACCGTGCCAAGGACGTAGGGTATATCGATCCCCACACTTTCTGCATGCCCATCAATTATCCGCGGGCCTGGGCCTACCCGGAGACTCAGAAGATTTTCCAAATGCCCACCCAACTCGTCATCCTGCACGAATTCAACGCGAGCTACCGCCAGATCTTTTTCGACGGACGCAAGCTTCCAGAGGATATGACGCCGGCCTGGAACGGCTACTCCGTGGCCCATTGGGAAGGCGACACGCTGGTCGTGGAATCGGCCGGCTATCGCGACGATTCGTGGCTGGACACTTCAGGCAACTTCTTCTCCAGCCAGGCGCGCGTCACCGAACGCATCCGTCGCCCCAACTTCGGAAGCCTGGATGTTGACGTCACCATCGATGACCCCAAAGTGTTTACGAAGACTTGGACGGTGCAACTGCATTTGAAGCCTATGGTCGACACCGAGATGATCGAGTACATGTGCCAGGACAACAATAAGGATATTCAACACTTTGTTCGATAACGACAGATTCGTCTAACCGGCCGGTTGTTTCCTGGGCCCAAACCGACCGTGGTCACAGTCAACACGCGGTTCAGAGCGTCGTAGGTGCTTGTAGTCCACCTGGGCGATCCGGATTCGTAAGGGTCGGAATTGACCTCGCCGGAAAGTAGCAGTATATATGGTCCTTGCTCGGATCATTGAAACTCACGCGTTGGACATTCTCGAGCGCGCTTGCCATCGCCATGTTGCAGGGCCAGACTCCAGTTCACGAGGCGTACGCGAGCGTTCCCGGAGCGCGGATCTTCTACCGGGATACCGGAGGTAACGGAGCGCCGGCGGTCTTGCTGCATGCGGCTACCGGCAGCAGCGGGTTTGGGAATATCAGATTCCGGCATTGGCTGCGGCCGGCTATCGAGTGATTGCCTTTGACCGGCGCGGCTGGGGCCGGACCGAAATCAATGCCGCGGAATCGCAGCCTGGCACCGCCGCCGACGATCTGCTGAACTTGCTCGATCAGTTGCACCTCGATCGCGTACACGTAATCGGCACGGCCGCCGGAGGATTCGTGGCGCTGGATTTTGCCTTGTCGTACCCGCAGAGGTTTCGCAACCTGGTTGTCGCCAACTCCATTGGCGGCGTGCGGGATCCCGACTATCTTGAATTGGGCCGCCGGATTCGTCCTCCGGAATTCGACAAACTGCCGCCGGAGTTTCGTGAGTTGGGTCCGGCCTACCGGGCGGTTAACGCCGCGGGCACCGAGCGCTGGGTGGAGTTGGAAAGGATGAGCCGGCCGCCAGGGTCGCCCGCGCCGCCGCAGCCGTTGCGGAACCGCATCACTTTTGCGATGCTCGAAACTATCCAGGCGCCCACGCTGCTGGTAACCGGAGGCGCCGACCTCTACGCGCCTCCGCCGATCTTGCAGCTTTTAGCGGCGCGCATCAAAGGCTCCGAGACTTTTGTGGTCCCCGAAGCCGGACACTCCGCCTATTGGGAGCAGCCGGAGGATTTTAATCGCGGGGTTTTGAAATTCCTCGCGAAACATTAAGACACCGCTTACTAGGTGCGAGGGCCGGTTAGGTAGCCGCGCGCTACTTACGCGTATCCTTCCCGAGGATGTGGCTTACGTCCTGATTGTTCTCGTTACAGATGTACTCCATGATTTCGGAATCCTCCACCAAAGGCGAATGTCCGTACATCGTGAACGGCCGGGTATAAGCTCCCGGATCGTCGATCACGACTTCGAACTCCAGGTGGGAATAATCGGGCCGCCGGAAACGCTCCGTGATGTGGAGCTTTTCGGTGTGCGGGTGTCCCGCGAAATCGAACCAAAACTTATCGTTGAAGCCGATAGTATCCACCACCAGCGTGTCGCCCTCCCACTTGCCGATGGAGTGCCCGTACCAGGTGGGGTCGGGATCGCCGGGATGGCCGCGGCCATCCATGAAAATCTGCCGGTAGCTGTGGATGTTGCCCTCAAACAGAAACACCACTAGCTTGGGCTGCTGGACGATCTTCCACGGATAGGGAGCCATGCGTGGCACGCCACCCGGAAGGCAGTTCGCTTCCGGGTCGTCCTTGGACATTCGTTTCTTAGCCAATTGCTCAGCCCACGGCTGAAGCCGCAAGGCCTCGCCCTTCTTCAGCGTACTGGTGATGTGGTAAATGAAGGTGCGATCGGGGCCCCACAGCCCGTTGAGATCGGGCTTGCCATCCGCGGTGCGTGGCGCAGGCTTGTTCGCTGGACGCGCCGATTGTCCGAAAATAATCGTCGCGCAAAGCATCAACAATCCGGCCAGACGCTTATGCATGAGGAACTATCGAGATTGTATATCACACGTGCAGCTTCCAGGCTTCCTGAGGCGGCTTCGGTTACCCCAAGAAAGAGTTCACTCGTTAGATCTGGGCCGTACCACCGTCAACGAAAAGTTCCACGCCGTTGACGAAACTCGAGTCGCTCGATGCCAGGAAGAGAGCTACGGTTGCGATCTCTTCCGGGCGGCCCATCTCGCCCCGTGGGATGAGAGCCTTGAAGCTATTCTTTGCGTCGGCGCCCAATCCGGCGAGGGCCGGAGTGTCTATGGTGCCGGGACTGAGGACGTTCACGCGAATTCTTCGATCCTTCAGCTCAACCAACCAAGTGCGCGCAAAGGAGCGCAGAGCAGTTTTACTGGCGCTGTAGACGCCGAACGATGGAAAGCCCTTGATACCGGCAATGGATCCGTTAAGAATGATGGAGCCGTTGTCGTTAAAGAGCGGCAGCGCCTTCTGCACGGTGAAGAGCGTGCCTCGGACGTTGAGGTCAAACGTCTTGTCGAAGTGCTCTTCGGTGACTTGTTCCAGTGTGGCGTACTCGCCCTGGCCGGCGCTGGCAAAAAGGATATCGATCTTGCCTTTTTCGCGCTTGACGGTTTCGTACAGGCGGTCAAGATCCGCGAGATCGGCGGCGTCGCCTTGCACGCCGGTGACGTTCTTGCCGATGAGCTTCACGGCCTCATCGAGCTTTTCCTTGCGGCGTCCGGTGACGAAGACGTACGCACCCTCCTCAACGAAGAGCTTTGCGGTGGCAAGCGCCATGCCGGAAGTCGCGGCGGTGATGACTGCTACTTTTCCTTCGAGTTTACCCATAGTTGATCTTAAGACACCGCTTCCAGAGCAACCGAATCCCATCATCGACCTCTGGGCGCGGGCGTGCTTGATCTCGCTCACGCTAGCGCGGCTTGGGCTCCTGCATTCGGACCCTCTTGCACTTCGGGCACCGCCATTTTCGCTTCTTGTGGTAGATGTGCCCTTTGAGTTCCTTCATGGCGACTTTGCAGCTCTTGCAGGTCACTCTGTCCTGTTCGTTTCGATGATCGCACTACCCGAGTGTCGATGCGTGTACCAATGGCACGCCTTGTCTCCTAAACAGGCCCTCAGACTCGCTTGGAAACGCCCGGCTATTACTCCGCCGGGACCGCGCTTAACTCGGATTTTATCTTGCGGCCATCAGAATCCGTCAGCCATCCCTCTTTTACCAGCCGATCGGTGGCTTGGGTAACTTTGCTCCTGTAAGCTTTCGCGTCAGGGTACAGTCCGGCGATGCGGGAGGGCTCGAATGCAACCTTGTGGCCCAGTTCGCCACAGGTGCCCGGACCCGGACTACTCGTGAAGTACGTGGCCACGGGAACCTCGACATAAGGCGTCCGCACGCCGCCGAGGCCGTTGCCGTATTCGTCCAGCGACACCGTTGGTTTCGTGGCGGATACGCTCGCGCCTTCTTTGACCTCGATGCGGGCAGCCTTGGGAGGCGCCACTCCCTTGCGAGCCCACTGGAACAGATGCTGGAATGCGGCGTCGTAGACGTAGGTGAGCGCAGGCTGGTCCGTAAGCGGGATGGGCGGCTGGCAGGTAATGTTAAACGGCCACTCGGCGGTGCCTTGCGTCGCACCCACGGCGGCAATTTGATCCGCAACCGTCGGGAATTGTGAGTAGGCAGCTTTGTCGATATGGCCCACGCCGGCGACCTCGTACAGACGAAAACGGTCGGCTGGATCGTCGCTATCGTCACGGCGTAAACCCAAAGTCGCGGGTACTTCGCCCTGCGCTACGACAGCAATCACCGGCACACCAAATTTGTGCTGAAAGCCGCCGCGCGGGTCGTTCGCCGGCAAGGGAGGAGCGCATTGATTCAGGCGCTGCATGTTCCCCGGATTGCGCGACAAGTAGCCGTCGTACGCAAATTTCCCATTGGCAAGCTTCGCGTGCGAATGGATGGCGTTCATGTAGGTGAGCAAGTCGCCCCCCTGCGTCGTCATGAAGATGCCGTCAACCTTGAAACCACCCATTGGCCCGCTTCCGCTCTTGAGCGCGGCGCCCACCTGGCTGAGCGCATCGAAGCGGAGCCCGTCTTCGATGTCGGCAGGTCCGTTCTTGCCCCCGCCGGGACAGACAGCGGTGGGTGCCGGATTCGCGAACGATACGGTGGAGTAGCGCGCCGGATTGAATTTCTTGAGCGCGCCGCTGGTGGCCGGGACCGTCACACCCACCCAGGCGTCGCCGTGCTCCATCAGCGACTGGTAGACGTAACCCCACATGATGGGCCAGTCATAGCGTCGCGGGGACATGAAGGGCTCAACCACAACGTTGCCGCTGAAACGCGAGGCCTTGGCTGGACGGCGCACAAGGATGCGCGTGGTGTAAGGAGCCTTCTCCACTTTCACTGTCAGACTGCCGTCAGCGGCCCAATCGTACACGTTGGCGCTGCCGCTGACTAGGAACTCTTCCTCGACGTAACCGGCTTTCGCGAAGTCGATGGGGTCGGCCGTGTGACCCGCGCCGAGAAACGGGTAAGAGTCGGACGTCACCGGGATCGGGCCCGTTATCTTCGGGACCGGGATCGGAGCATCTTGAGCCAGAACCGCCGGCGCCAGAACTCCACTCATTAAGATGAACAGGCAAATCAAATTGGTCATGGGTGCTGGCCTCATTAAGATTGTCCTCCCAATAAGAGAGTGTACAGGCAAGGGTAGATCTATGTTTACTCGATCGGCTTCTCATCCACGTGATCCACAACGATTACCGCAATAGATCGCTTCTGTTTCACCAGTTTCAGCCCCAGCTCTTGTTCGACCGCTTCGAAAACCGAAATTCCGTTGGGAGCCGACGCCTCCGTCACCGCTGCGGCAGTCTGACTGGGATTCGCAGCGGCAGCCACCGGCGCCTGCCCCTGCAAGAGCGCTTTCGGCGTCCATCCAATGAGAAAATCCCAACCGCCTTCCAGGCCTGTCGCGTCCACCACCGGATGATCGATATAAGCGTTGGCCTGGCTTTGGAGAGTCGTTGCCAGTTCCGCCATGCTGATGTTCTTGCAACTGAGCATCGCCGGCATGTTGGCCGCGGGCTTAGGCGCATTAGGGTCCGGTTTGCACTCTGAGCGCTCGGACTCATCCGCTTGCGTCATCTTTGGTTTGCGCTTGCCCACGGTTAACGTGTACGCGGTCACCTCCCGATTCTCCGTGTGCGTCTTCAGCTCGAATTGGTCGATCAGCAAGCCACGCAGCATCTCCAAGCCGACGCTGAGCGGCGGCGGCTGCGGCCGTCCGTTGACCACGTTGGGTGCGCCCTCGCCCGTGCTCGGCACTTTGGCCGTGATCTCCCATGCTGGGTGTCCGCCGAACTTCGGCAGCCCGACCACCATATCCGCCGCGATATTCGGTGTAATCTGAAGCGCCATCGCGATCATTTCCCGCAATGTCCCACCCGCTCTCATCTGGCTTCCCCCGGTATAGAGCAACCCCCTCATCTGTGGTTGGTTGGGATTGGCAGGTTTGATGGATGCCGCTTCGAAGCGTGCCTCTGCCATCGCCAGGGCCGTCTGGATGCCCGCGGGATTTTCGCTGGGTTTCCTCTGCACGCTCACGATCACGAAAGACGGCAGCGGTACGTCTTTCAGCTCCAGCTTCAACCCCAGCTGCTTCTCCACCGCGTCGAAAACCGAAATGCCATCGGACCCCTTGGCCGCGAGTGCCGCTCGCGCGGTCCACTCCAGGTCGAAGTCCCACGATCCTTCGAGCTTGGTGGAATCCATTGCCTCGTGATCCACGTATCCGCCTGCCATTTGATGCAGGTTGTCGGCAATCGCCTGCGCCGCCAGGTTATGGCATGAGACTTTGATGTTCGGGAGCGAAGCCAGGTCGATGGGGCCATTGCCCGCGGGCGGCGCCGCCTGCTGCTTCGCCTGGCATCCCGGATCGCCCGACCCGCTCGCGTGCTTCAGTTTCGACCCGCCCTTGGCCACAGTCAGCACGTAGCGCGGCACCGGGTGCGTCTCATTGCGAACCACCAAGCCGAAGCGATCTGCCAGCAACGCCTGCAACATCAGCTTGGCGTCCGCCGGTGTTGTCCCGTCGGGAACTTTGGCAATCACATCGAACAGATCGGAAGACACCCAGCCAGGTCCCCCGGCGATTGTGTCCTCGGTGACGCCATAGGCCGCGTCGATCAGTTGCAGCATGGTGGCGTCGCGGTTGACGTACTTTCCGGCGCGCAGCACGCCGCCGAAATTCTGCGCAAATCCGCGCGCGGTCGGGCTGACACGAACATCCGCAATTTCGAATTTCGGCTGCTGGGCGCCGGCGGGAAGGATCGCCAGCAAGCTTACCAAAGCTAATCGAACTCCCAAATTCCGTTTCATCGTCCGGCCTCCTTGAGAGACTTCAGCCACCGAGGAAATTAACTTATTCTGTATCGCCGCGGAAGCACGCGCAAGGCCGATGTCAGATTCACTCGGCTGCCAGTCGCTTTCGGTTTCAAACCCGTGCCCAGCGGGGCACACCTGTGCTTCAACAGATGTGACGTCCAGTGCAGGGACAGGCGACGGTTGGATCCTTTAATGCGCATGGTTCCGGGAACCGATTGCGCAGCATTGCGGTACGAAACAAAAAGCCCCCGGCCTGCGCCGGGGGCTCATGCTCAAAACAGCAGGGTTCAGCTTACCGGCTGACCTGGCCGGTGGTTCCACCGGCGCCAGGGCGGCTGACCTGGACGCTGGTTCCACCGGCGCCAGGGCCGGCCCCGTCGGCGCCTTCACCGTTGGAGACCACCTTGACCCAGAGTGCATCCTTGTCCTTGAAATACGAGGTGTCGCTGGCCTTGCGCAGCGCATCCAGGCTGTCCTGCGGCGCACCCGAGGCTGCGGTGGTGAATCCCGGCAGCTCAAAGATCACCCACGAGCCGCGATCCAGTTCCGACAGGGAGAGGGACACGGACGGCCTTTCGGTGGTCACCTTGATCTCGGTACCAGCTCGTACGTTGGTGCCCGTTAGGTTGTACTCCTTACCATTGCGGCTGAGAACGACTGGTGGCTGAGCAGGTGCGCCAGGACCGAAGCCTCGACCACCGGGTGCGCCAGGACCGCCAAACGCGCCGGGACCGGCCGCTCCGCCAGGACCACCGGGTCCGCCGATACCAGCGCCAGGGCCGCCAGCTACCCTAGCCCCGCCTTGAACACCGCCAGGACCGGCGCCTGCGCCACGAGCGCCGCCGCCGTATCCACCTGGTCCTCCTGGGCGGCCTGGGCCACCAACATTCAGGCGTCCAACATCGCCCTTGCACACAGCAGCGTTCCAGGTGGGCTTGATCTCACAAGCTCCTGGGTCGGCTGCGATGCTGTCGTTGACGCCGTCATTGATGAGAACGTAGGAATCGGGACCACCGCCGAAAGAGCCGTCCTTGTCGCGGATCACCGCGGTCTTATAGGCCGTACTGCCGAAATTATCGCTGCCCCACTTACGCTCCATCGGCGGGAAGTACACCGGCTTTGCGTTGACGAATTTCACGTGGTCGACGGAGTTGTTGGAGCTGACCCCGAAGCTGGTATACAGCAGGTAAGACATCGCTCCCGACTTGCGAGTGGCGTTATCCTCGAAATTCCGGAAGGTGGTATTCTCCACGTCATGACGGTAATCGTAGAACTCGTAGCCGTGGATCGGGTAATCCGGCATTTCGGGCTTCGGGAAGCTGCGGCCGTAAGCCTTTTCCGCGTCAGTCCTGGGGTTGCCGACGTTCTCGGTTTCGCCCACGAACAGCGAGTCAACCACCTTTGACGTAAAGGCGTAACGGCCGAATTCGCCGGACGCGTGTGTAAAGCCCATAGCGTTGTCGGCCAGCTTCACGTTCCTGAATACGTGCAGCTCACCGCGGCCCCAGATGCCGCCATTCCGGTTCTTGTAGGCGGTGAGATCCTCGAAGACCGATTCCAACGCCTTGCTGTTTGCGTCAGCGGGATTTTCATGGCCGGTCTGCGAGCTGCCGGTAACACCGAAATGGCCATCGGGCCCAACGTTTCGGTCGAACAGGAACGAGTCGTAGTTCGAGTGGGCGACGTTGCCCTTGAACTCGCGGAATGGCGTTCGACGCGGCCAGGTCTTCGCACTGATCTCCGTGCCTTCGAACTTACCCGTCGGGTGCTCCGGCAATGACATCCAGAAGCCGTTCGCGTCGGAACCCGCGGCCACGTTATCCCGGTAGATGTTGTCCGGGTTGGTGATCCAGAAAGTCGCCGCCGTGTTGTCCGAGGGAATCAGGACGTCCTTGGCATTCTGGCCATTCCCTCCCGCCGGTCGGCTCTCTCCAGATGCAGCGAGGTTGGTCGGGACGCACGGCGCGTCCGGATGACACTTGGTGAGGATCCCCAGGTTGTGCACGAACTGGTTGTCGTGCTCCACGGCATCCTCCAGGAAGAAGCAGTGACCAATGTTGTTGTAGGTCACGTTGTTTTCAATGTCCAAGTAATTTGTGCCATGCACGGTCACGCAGCGGCTGAAGGTGTCGTGAATCGCCGAGTTCTTGATGTACTGCCCTTTCGCATCGCCGATCAGATGCCAGTGGATCGGATACCGCGCCAGATGCATGTTCTGACCCATGCGATTGAGCTCGACGCCATCGACAAACATCTTGGCCCCGTTCATCGCCATGATGTGGCCGCCAAAGAGCGTCTGGTCTGCGTCAGCCGAAGCCTGGATCACGATATTGCGCGACAGCATGCCGACTTCGCCGCGTTCATCCACGTCGAAGGTAATCTTGCCGAAGTGCATGTAGTCCAGTTTCTTGTCGAGCGTGATGGTATTGCCACGGATGGCGGAAATGGTTCGACGCTCTGCCTGATGGGGATCGAAATCCGTCGACGCGAGGACAATCACGTCACCGGCCCGCCATTGAGCGGCGTTCAGGACTTCAATCGACTTGCTGCCTGCTTCGGCGGTCTTGGACAACTTCGTCCAGGAGTTCGTCCGGTTACCGTGCAGGTTCAGGGTTCCACCCATCATCATGATCCCGCGGTCACTGCGGTCAGTCGTTCCACCCACTCCACTCATATCTTCGTCTTTGACGTTGTCGGTGAGGGTAATTGTGGCCTTGCGCGTGTGGGGTTTGGCTTCCGTGCCAATCTCCAACTCGCCGTGCACCATGACCCACTCGGTGGTCAGTTCAAGATCTTTATTATCTGCGAAGCTCAGTTTGCCGTTAATCGTCAAATTGCGCAGCGGTGGCGGCGTGACATCGAGGACAACGTTCATGTCCTTGTCAATGGTGACAGCGGCGTTTTTGGCTGGCACCTTCTTGTCGGGCCAGGTGGATGCATCCGACCAGCGCTTCGCGCTGGCCGTCGAAGTATTTTGCTGCGCTTTTAGGACGGCATATCCGCCGAGGACCAAAAAGGCTGGAACCAGCAACGAAAGGAACAAGAGAGAACGTTTTCGCATTGTTAAATCTCCGTGATCGATCATGTTACGCTACTTTCTCCCGCGAGGATCGAAAGACGTGTAGCAAGGGACAATTCTACACCTATCGTCGGCCAGACAAAACCCCCCGGTTTCAACGTGTTCGCCAGAGGATGGGATTTTGCGGAGCGCAGGGCTGAAGGGATCTGGGCACGGCGGTTCGTCCGCGACTCGTACAACTTGAAGAAACACGCGTTGACCCAAATCGACAGCGTGTTGTAGCCTGTCGCAGTGAGCGACAGCAATCATCTGACCTTCTGGCGCCACTGGGTTCAGCACCCTCAGAAGATCTGGTTACGAAGGGCTCTTTTTCAAGTGCACTTATGGAGCGGCATCGCCCTAGGGCTCTACATTCTAATAGTGAGCGTCACCGGCAGCGTGCTTGTCTATCGGAATGAGCTTTATAGAGCTGCGACGGCCGAACCAATCATCTCGAAGAGTTCAGAGCCCCGGTTGACCGACGACCAACTCAAGAACACTGCCAGGCGGTTGTATCCAGGCTACCGGGTGGTGAGGCTCGGTCGTGCGCGGGATCTCGATCAGGCGGTAGACATCTGGCTAAGTCGGGGCGGCGCGATCAAGACGCGGCTGTTCGATCCTCGAAGTGGCAGCGATCTTGGTGATTCGGTACCAACCGGTATCTGGCTCGTATCAAAGCTATCCGATCTGCACGACAATCTGCTCGCCGGACCAACCGGCAGGAGAGTGAACGGCGGGGGCGCAGTCGCGATAATCGCAGTTGCTGTCACAGGTTTGGCGATCTGGTGGCCAGGCATCAAAACATGGCGTCGCAGCCTGCTACTGCATCGCGGCGTGGGATGGAAGCGCTGGACCTGGCACTTGCACAGCATGATCGGCTTCTGGAGCTTTGGATTCGTGTTGTTGTTCGCCGTAAGCGGCATCTATCTCGGTATTCCCGAGCCGTTTCTGGACCTCGCCGATCGACTTGAGCCTCCCGCCGCCGCTAATGCCGGAGTACGCATTGGAGACCAGGTTATCTATTGGCTCGCGTACTTGCATTTCGGCCGCATAAACGGCATAGGGATTCCTTGTGGCGGCCCCGGGTTTTGCGATCAGGCGACAAAGGCGATTTGGGCGATATTTGGACTAGCCCCCGCGGCGATGGCCGTGACCGGCGCGCTCATGTGGTGGAATCGGGTGCTGCGTCCTCGGCTGGCACGGGCTCGCGGGCCGACTCGGCCTCGTACCGGGATTTGAGGGAGGCTTCATGAATTCCAGAAGCAAGCGGGAACGCTCCGCATGGTATATACTTTTCCCCCGAGAAGGGGAAGACCCTTATGACGAGAGCGGCCAGGCTCGCTGTTTTTTGGGGAACCGTCCTTCCCATCGCCGCGCAGGATTTCAATGGAGCCCAGGTTGCGGCAGCGCTGGCCCAAACGAATGTCCCGCCCACGCCTCGTCTGGCTGACGGCCATCCCGACCTCGGGAATTCGAAAGGGTCCTGGATTCCTCCTGGAGTGGGCGACATGTCCGGCAACGGCGGCGGCTTCGCGGGAACCGCCCAGCCCGAACACAAAATCGAGGTTCCGTTCCTTCCGTGGACCAAGGCTTTTTACGACAGGGTCAACGCCACCTTCACCAGGGACGATCCCGAGGGCTCCTGCCTGCCGCCCGGCATCCCGCGGATGTACGCGACCTCGTTTCCGTTTCAGATCTATCAACTTCCGAACCGCATCTTGTTTGTGTTTGAGGGTGGCGCACACATGTGGCGCGTCGTCTATCTGGATGGGCGCAAGCACACCCCGGCCGACAAACTAAATCCTACGTATTTGGGAGAGGGCCTAGGCCATTGGGACAAGGACACTCTGGAAGTGGACGTGACGGGATTCAACGACCGGAGTTGGCTGGACGCCGCCGGCCATGCGCACACCGAACAACTCCACGTGATCGAGCGGTTCACCCGCGTTAACGAACTGATCCTGCATTACCAGGCCAGCATCGACGATCCCGGCGCCTACTCCAAGCCCTGGACCGTGAGCTGGAACATCCGCTTCTATCCGGGCATGGAGCCACTCGAATACATCTGCCAAGAGAACAACACGGATTTAAAGCACCTGGTGGGCAAGTAGGCTCAATATGCCGAGGCCGGTGCCAGAGCTTCACTCTATTCTCTACGACCCTAGAGTTCTCCATATCATCTTTATATTTGAGGAAAGTAAGGAGCACTTTCGGGCCTGTCTTGGGCCCGAGACAATAGAGGAGTATCAGCTTGCCATCGGTCGCAGTGTGTCGCGCCGCAATCTTCGTTCTCCCGGCCGTGTTATGGCGAATTGCATTTCTCCTGTTCGCCGGTTGCCTGGTTAGTTTCGCCGCCGACGTCAGCCCGTTCTACCTGCCGATTCGCAACAACGATGTTGCGGCACTGAAGGAGCTTCTCCGCACCCCCGGGCCGAAGGCGCGCGATGCCCGAGGCAACTCGCCGCTCATGTATGCCGCGGCGCTCGGCACACCTGACGTGCTGCGTCTTCTGCTGGATGCCGGGGTCGATCCCAACGCCGCCAACGATTTGGGCGCCACACCTCTCATGTGGTGCGCTGGTGATGCAGCCAAAGTGAAGCTACTGCTGGCTAAAGGCGCGAAGGTCAACGTCCGGTCAAAGCTGGGCCGCACGCCACTGCTCATAGCCGCCGCCTATGACGGCGCGGTCGAACCGGCCCGGCTGATGATCATAAAGGGTGCCGATGTCAATGCGCGCGACGAGAGCGGCGTCACCGTTTTGAACCAGGCGGCGAACGTTAACAACCTGGAGGTGGCGCGTATGTTGCTCGCCAAAGGCGCGCATGTCAACATCGCGGACAACGGCGGTTTCACTCCGCTGCATGGAGCCGCGACCAACGCCTATCGCGGCGGCGCGTTGGTGAAACTTCTGCTGGAACACGGCGCCGCGGTGAACGCGAAGAGCGACGACACTGCCGAAGTGGGGTTTCACGGACCGATTGCGCTTGGACATATCACACCTCTGATGGATGCGGCGCAGATGGGCGGCTACGAATCCGTCGAGGCGCTGCTTAAGGCGGGCGCAGACCCCAACGCGATGGACGTCCGCCACGCCGACGCACTGGTCTTCGCGGTCGCGGTAGATCACCCGAACCCTAAGGTGGTGCAACTGCTGCTGGCGAAAAGCTCTGAAAAAGACATGGCACGCAAATGGGCGTGGCGTAACCAGAACCCGGCGATTCTGCCCCTGTTCGGGCTGAAGCCAACGCCAGTGCCCGCCGCGTCCGCGGCCGAGTCCCGCACCAACCCGCGCGAAGCCATCTCGCGAGCACTGGCCGTCTCGCAATCGGTGGCGGCGAAATTTCTCCATAACGGCGGCTGCGCCTCCTGCCACTCCCAATATCTGAACGGAATGGCGGTGGGCGCCGCCAGGTCGGCTGGCGTGAAAACCGAGCCCGCGCTGGAGAACAACGATACCCGCGCCACTCTGATCCTGCGCGGTGGTCTGCAGGAGGCATTTTTCGAGGCGCAAGAACCAGGCGATAGCAGCGAGGCAGTGGGGTTCGCCCTTTTACAGCTGGCGAGCGCCGGCGTGCCGCAATCTCTGGTGATCGATTCCATGGTTCACCACATGGCCGCCATGCAGCGCAAAGAAGGCGACTGGCAGACCTTCGAAGGCCGCCCCCCGATCGAAAGCGGCGAGTTCGGCCAGACCGCGCGGGCTATCCTCGCGCTGCGCTCGTTCCCGATTCCCGCCCGAAAAGACGAATTCGAGCAACGCATCCAGCGCGCCGCCGCATGGGTGGAAAAGGCCGAACCGCTCACTACGGAGGACCGGACGATGCAGATCCTCGGCCTAGTTTGGGCTGGCCACACCGCCCCCGCTGGCCGTGTGAAGGAACTCGTCGGCAAACAGCGCACCGATGGCGGCTGGGGCCAGACCGACTATCACCAGTCGGACGCGTTCGCGACAGGCGAAGCGCTCTGGGCGCTGCATGAATCAGGCATGACGTCTTCCGATCCCGTCTTCCGCCGAGGAGTGCACTTCATCCTCCGCACGCAGCAACAGGATGGCACCTGGCACGTTGTCTCCCGCTCGTTCAGATTCCAGCCTTACTTCCAGAGTGGCTTCCCCTACGAGCACGACCAGTGGATTTCGCAGGCGGGAAGCGCCATGGCGGTGATCGGGCTCTCGTTTGCGGCAAAATAGCCTATTAGACGGTTCGCAGCGGAATAACTTCATCGGCGCCCCCGGAGTCGGACCGCCACCGCAGGGATACCGCGTGGTGTAGGATGTTATCAGTTCGTCCAACTGGAGGAAATCGCATGAATGTTCGCCACCTCGTGCCGTCCGTGAGCCTCCGGCTCCTGTCCATGGGATCCCTTATATTGACAGCCGGCCTGCAGCAGCCGGTTCACGCTTCAAGCGTAGACCTCTCGAAGTTCACGCGCATCGAGCCGCAATTCATCGCGGCGCTGGGAGACCCCGGGGCCACCTCCGGCAACGGCGCGCAGTCATGGGGCTTCTGGGGCCAGGACCCGGGCCCGCGCGCTTGCAAGCTGGACCATTACCACCAATTGAAGGCGGCCGGCGGCGTGGCGCCGGCACAGTGGAAATTCGACGCTAAGGACTGGTGGCTGGAGGAACACGGCTTGATCATGGAGAAGCCGACCTTTCCGCTGCCTCCTGGGAAATACCTCGTCACGGGCGACCGCAATGTGACGACCGTGCTGACAATTCATCCCAAGGACAAGGACGGCAATCAGCGGTGGGAACTCGCCGACGGCGCGACCCTCTACGATGTCACCCATCTCGGATGCCGCTCCGCACGCTACACGCCGGAGACGGCTAACAACTCGTGCTCGCCCGAGAACGTTCGGACCACGGGTTTTCCGGTGACTCCAGGGGCGGCCATGCCCATCGTGAACGGCTGCCGCAAGCAGGACTACTCGGTTCTCATCGTCGTTGGACTGCCCGCCACTCACTGAGTGGCCGCACTTCTGCTCCGGACTGTCTATCAGTGCCCTCCGCCCCGCTTCATCGGGGTTCCGTGCACCTCAAACGAGGCAACATTCACGTAACCGCCGGAGCCGTGGCCGCTCCCCGGAATCAAATCGACAAACCCTACCTCATCGACTTTGCTGAGGTCCGGCGTATCAGCCCAATTCGAAGCTTCGCCCAGCGGCCCGTAGCGACCCACGGTCACCACCCGATCGATGTCGAGTTTCATCCACCGCAAGCCGGCAAACGTGAATTCACTTTCCAGGAATGTAGTGGTCGAAGCATCCGCATGATCGCCAACCAGGAAGGTTCCATCCAACAGCTTAATGAGCGGCCGAACCGCGTGAAAACCGGACGCCCGAGTAGTCCAGCGGATTTTCGCCAGACCGGTCAGGTCCACATAGTTGTCCTTGTCGCGCAGCGTTGCGGCAAACGGCGTGGTACACATCCCGGTCCAGATGTTCACCGGACCGGGAGGGCCTGAGATCCAGATTCGCTTGTCCGGATCCGAGGCCGTCGCTGATGGCCCATACATCTTGAATTCGAGGTTTGGGTTGGTGACGACGATCTCGCCGGGAGCGATTGCGTGAGGTGTACCCGTAATCCGCCAGGACTCTTTAAAGAACAGCGGAGGAGGGGTCGGAACACTTGGCCCGCGGCCACGAGCTCCGGGGGGCGGCGCGCCGGGGGAGGGCGCCTGCTGGGCATCCACTTGGTCCGCGACAACCAAACATGCAGTCAGGCTGAAAAAAGCTATCGCAATTTGACGAAACAATCACGTCTCCTTGAAAACTGAGGATCGGAAATTCCAGGCCCAGAGCTTCAATTTTAGTCCTGCTTGGCTCCCATTTCCCGGTACAGCCAAGCCTTGGCGATCCTCCAATCGCGCATGACACTTTGAGGAGAGATCTTCAAAACGCTAGCGGTCTCCTCCACACTCAACCCGCCGAAGAAGCGGAGCTCGATCACTCGCGCCTTGCGCGGATCCATTTGCTGCAACGCTTGGAGCGAGTCGTCCAAATCGATCAACTCACGGGCGCGCTGCGGCGACATGTCCATGTCTTCGTCCAGGTTCAGGCGCGGCGCAGGACCTCCTCGTTTAGCGGAAGCACGGGACCGCGCGGCGTCCACCAGGATACGTCGCATAACTTGGGCTGAGACCGCAAAGAAATGGACGCGGTCGGTCCAGACGGCCACTTTTGCATCCACCAGGCGCAGGTAAGCTTGATTCACCAGCGCGGTGGTTTGCAGCGTATTGCCAGCCCGCTCGTTCCGCATCTGGCGGCTCGCAATCCGGTGGAGTTCGGCATAGACCAGGGGTACCAGACGGTCGAGCGCCGCCGGGTCACCAGCGGCCCAAGCATTTAGCAATCCACTGATTTGGGCGGATTCCGGGGGTGTCATCCGAACCACGCTAAGAAAAATCTGTTAGCCATTGTAGTTCTTTCCCCCGGTTCTCGCTTAGCCAGCCGAGAACGGGAGGAAATCATGAAGCTTCTGCGGTTGATGGCGATGGCGGTGGTGATGGAAATAGGCGCGAGGGCTGATGAGGTGACAGTTTATGTGCAGGGCTTGTCGGCGGTTCCTGTACCGGTACTGAGTCGGGCGCAGGCGTTGGCCAACGAGATATTCGGCGGCGTCGAGGTCAAAATCGACTGGCGCAGAGGCCACCCAACCCGCTCACAATCGAGGAGCGGGAAGCCAATTGTGGTGGAAATGATCACCGATACACCCCGCGAGCTCAAGCCCGGGGCTCTGGCCTTCGCACGGCCTTACGAAGGCGTTCACATCAGCGTGTTCTACGATCGGGTCCGAGCGGCGACTGAGCCTGAGCTGACGCCGAACGTTCTGGCCCACGTGCTGGTTCACGAGATCACGCATATCCTGCAAGGGACCTGCCGGCATTCCGACACTGGGGTCATGAAGGCGCGGTGGACTCACGCAGACTACATGGAGATGGGGCAGAAGCCGCTTTCGTTCACTGAGCAAGATATGCAATTGATCCAGGGTGGATTGGTCGCGCGCGCTTCCTCCGGCACACCTGTGGCCACGGCTGGGACGCGTTAATGCGGCATCGACGATCCGCATTTGAGCTACGATTATCGTAATATTCAGCGCAATGACCCCCGAACGCTGGCGGCAAGTCGAGGCTTTGTTTCATGCGGTGCAGGAACACGGGATAGGAGTTTTGTCGGACGCCGATCCGGGGCTACGAAGCGAAGTTGAACAGCTCCTCGCGCAGGACACCTCGCGAGAAGGGATCCTCGATCGTCCCGCCGCCGACCTGCTGAATGATTCTTCGGCCCCGATGTTGGACGCCGGAGCCCAGCTAGGACCTTACAAGATCGAAGCGCCCATCGGCGCCGGCGGGATGGGCGAGGTGTGGAAGGCGCGCGACACGCAGGCTGAATCGCATCGTCGCAATCAAGGTTTCGAAGGAACAGTTTACGGAACGTTTCGAGCGCGAAGCGTGCGCCGTGGCCGCACTAAACCATCCCAACATCGCCGCGCTGTACGACGTTGGCCCGAATTACCTGGTGATGGAGTACATCGAGGGTTCATCGCCGAAGGGCCCACTGCCGTTCGAAGAGGCTCTGCGGATCGTGCGGCAGATCGCCGATGCGCTCGAAGCGGCGCACAACAAAGGGATCGTGCATCGCGATCTGAAGCCGGCCAACATCAAGGTCACGCCCGACGGGACGGTGAAAGTTCTAGACTTCGGCTTGGCAAAAGTGATGCCGGTTTCGGCTTCGGCCGAGTCCCCTGATAACTCACCTACGTTCACTGCAACCGAGGCGGGCATGATCCTGGGCACTGCGGCCTACATGAGTCCCGAGCAGGCGGTTGGAAAGCCGGTGGATAAGCGCGCGGACATCTGGGCGTTTGGTGTGGTGCTGTATGAGCTGCTCACCGGCGATCGCTTATTCAAGGGCGACAGCGTCACCGATGTCCTGGCCTCCGTGGTGAAGGACGATCCCGACCTGAGCCGAGTCCCGCCGCAGGTCAGACGGCTGCTTCGATCGTGCTTGCAGAAGGCTCCCCAAAACCGCCTGCGCGATATCGGCGACGCTTGGCAATTGCTGGAGGAGAATCCCGCACTGCTCGCCTCCGTTCCCGCACCGGCCCGACGCCGCTGGCTGTGGCCCGCGATTGCGGCACTGTTTGCGATCGGATTTGGGACGGTGTCGTGGATGTATTTCCGTGCACAACCCGCGGCCGCCCAGCGCATTCAGTTTCAGTTAGCGCCGCCCAATCGACAAACCATCCCTCTGGGCAGCGCGTTCGCCGTCTCACCCGACGGCCGCCACCTGGCCTTTGCGGCGACTGGAGAAGACAAAGTGACCCGGTTGTGGATCCGGTCGCTGGATTCGCTCGAGGCCAGGCCTCTCGCCGGCGGTGAGATGAGCGCTACTCCTCCTCCCATGTTCTGGTCTCCCGATAGCCGCTTTATTGTTTTTCAAGATGAGGGAAAGCTCAAGAAAATCGACATTACGAGTGGTCTAGCCCAGAGCTTGTGCGATATCGACGGGTTCGTGGTCGGCGGCTCGTGGAACAGAGACGGCGTAATCATTCTGGGCAACAGTGTGACGGGGAAAAACAGCGGGGCTTTGATGCGCGTTGCCGCCACTGGTGGGCCATGCTTACCGCTGACCAAGCTGAACCACGCGGAACAATACCATAGTTTTCCCACCTTTCTTCCCGACGGGAGGCACTTCGTCTATCAGCGATATTCCCCCTCCAGCAGGACCGGCATCTATGTCGGGTCTCTCGACGCAAAGCCCGAGGAGCAGAGCACGCGGCAACTGGTGGCCACGACCTACGGGGGCGCCTACGTACCGCCTTCGGGTTCCTCGCCCGGGCAACTGCTCTTCGTGCGCGACGGCACTCTCATGGCGCAACCCTTCGACGACCGCCGGTTGGAACTGTCGGGCGAGCCTGTCGCCGTGGCCGAGCAACTTGATACCTTCTTAACTTTCGCGTTCTTCTCTGTCTCGGCGAATGGAGTGCTGATATACCGGAGCGGCGCTGGCCATGATCTGAGCCAGCTCACTTGGCTGGACTGGCACGGCAAGCGTCTGGGCGCCGTGGGCGAACCGGGCGTCTATGACTCAGTGGCTCTCTCGCCGGACGGGACGCGAGCAGCGGTGACGCACTCCGAAAGCGATATCTGGCTGGTGAATTTGGCGCGCGGTGTCAACACCCGGTTCACCTTCGGGCCTGGGAGTTCCAATAGCCCGGTCTGGTCCCCAGACGGAACTCGAATTGTCTTCGCCTCGGACCGCGATGGTGGCGTCTTCAACCTGTATCAGAAGGTCGCGAGTGGCGCTAAGGACGAACAGTTGCTATTGAAAACCCCAGCCAACAAAACTCCTACCAGTTGGTCGCGGGATGGGCGCTTCCTGCTTTACAACGCGCAGAATCCTAAGACGACCCGTAACAGTGTATGGGTGCTGCCGCTCGATGGGGACGGACGAAAGGCGACCGAGCCCAGGCCGTTTATCCGCACGGAGTCTCAAGACCCTCATGCCAGCTTTGACGCCACCTTCTCGCCTGATTCCCGCTGGGTGGCTTATGCGTCTGATGAATCCGGCCATAACGAGATTTATGTCCGGGCGTTCACTCCCTCTTCGGCGGGCGGGTTTTCGGATAGCGGCAGATGGATGGTCTCCCGTGGCGCTATTGATTCAGGCTCCTCTTGGGTGGACGGGGGCAGGAAGTTAGTTTATTTGGCTTCCGGCTTCAAATTGACAGCGGTCGACATTATCGCCGATCCCTCGTTCCAACCCGGCGAACCCAGAGGGCTCTTCCCGCTTCCTGGTATCTTCCGGGATTTCGCCGGCGACGGCAGAATGCTTGTCGCCTTGCCTGTGGGGCCAAGCGTGCCCGCGCCATTTACGGTGGTGCTGAACTGGCAGGCGGGGCTGAAGAAATCAGGCCAATGACCTCCGAACGCTGGCGGGCGCCTGCTGAGCATCCACTTGGTACGCGAAAACCAGAGAGGTAGTCAGGGTGAAAAAAGCAATCACAATCTGGCGAAACAATCACGTCTATTTCGGGATTCCACCTTTTTTTTCCACGTGATGGCGGCACAATATGATGGATTACATTTGTTGCCCGCGCCATCCGAAAAAGTCCACCAGCATGAGCTCAGGTGCATCAAATGCGCAGGAGACGGGTACCGGTAGCGATCCTGCGTTAGGCGCTAATGAATGGGCAAGACCAAAAGGAATCCCCTCAGATCGGATTCGTTCGTGCCCCGTAACGTCTATTTGTGGTTGAGTGTCTCCGCGTTGCTCGGCTTTTCGGCAGGTTCGGTGCCCTCCTATGGAAAGGGCCCATCTTATAAGCAAACGATAGACTTCATCATCCTAAAACTCTCGGGCGACGCGGGCTCATACAAGGTCCGATGCGACAAGGTTCAGGAATGTGGCGCCTCCGTCGATACGGTTTGGCAAAACAGGGTTGCACCGTCTTCCTCGTCCTGTTCAATTGATATCGTCCAAAGCATCCTTGTTACAAAGGCCCAAGACGAGCTCTGCTCATGGACCGGGGATATGATCGGCGGCAAACTCTGGGGCCACGTCACTTACCAACGTGAGTACCACCTCCGACTCGATTTTGGCAGCATCGCTCGCGACGGCATTAGCGTCGAACAAGCTACGCCAGAACGCTCGTGCTGCCCCGCGGATCTAACGCAGTCTGTTTATCATTCAGATCTGCCCTACGCTGTCCACCTCACTTTTACCAGGGGCACCAATGTAAGTTTTCGAATCAAGGCAACGGGATCAGGATTAGGAGAACAAAAAAGCAGCGAACAAGAAGGCACAGACACTTGGAACAGCGACACTCTACTGGTAGGCGATGAAGATCTCGCTGAAAGGCTGGCGCGGGCTTTCAAACATGCCGCAACTTCGTGTGGCGCAAAGGAAGAAGTATTTTGAAAATGCCGCACCATTCACAAGTCGTTGACCAGTTCAACGTTCCGCGCCGATTGGACGTGGGCTTGCACGGGATAGAAGCAGCCATGTGGGCCGCCTCCTAGCGGCTTCTCGGCTCGTTACCTGACCTCCTGAAGCCGCTCTATTCGTCAGGCAGCAGGAGTTCGGAGCGCACCAGGTTTCCGAACTCCGTAGGTGCGTAATCGCCTGCCCGGGCGTTACTGACCAGCTTCGGTGAATCCACCCAGCTCCAAGCTGTCCAACCACAGGCCACCTTTCGCAAGTAGGAGATGAGTCCCGATCCCCATTTAAGGTCGTCGCTATCGCCTCCCCACTCGCCGATGAACAGAGGATCATCGGAGCAACGATGGCCGAATCGGCCGCTCCACTGTCGGCGCGATCGGTTCGGATACACGTGCGCTGAGTAAACGACGTTCGCTGCGTCGATTCGCACATCCCGCAAATCGAACCCCCAATCCACACCCGATACAAACACGAGCGCGCCTGGGTGGATTTCACGAATCGTGGCTGCCATCTTGCTCGCCCAGCGATTCCATTCGTTGGAGCCGAACTCGCACGGCTCTCTTATTTCAATGCTGCCGTCACTCGTCACGAAATACATCGGGTTTTCATCCCCGTGAAGCGGAGGGTGAGGCTCATTATAGAGATCAAACAAAACCGCTGGCTCATCTCGGTAGCGTTCCGCCAAGGTGGCCCACAATTGGATAGAAGTTTTGTTCGGTAGTGGTGCCACACGATTCGCAGATCCGTCGCCGAGTCGTCCAAAGGTTGTGTCAGCGTCCAACCATTGAAGATCAAGGAGGGTGTAGGTTCCCAGGGCAGCTGCCCAAGAGATTACTTGGTCTAACGCCTCCCGGTAAGATTCGGCGGAGAAATTCCCACGGCCTCGCACGGCCCAGTCTTGGTTAAACGGAAGCCTGATCACCGTGGCGCCCCAACCCCGGACTATTTCTTCGATGTCCCGCTGTGAAAGCGCCGCTGACGCAAGGAACCCGTCCTCGGCCGGTTCGGAGTATTCCAACCCAGACCGATTAATGCCACGTAGGCTGATCAGTCTTCCGCTGAGCGCATCCGCGATCCGGTTGCCGCGGGTGCATAGCTGGGGCAGCCCGTGTGAGATTTCTCCGTTCACCATCTCTCATTTTGCATCGCCCGGCGATTGAGCCAGTCTGCGACCGAAGCATCGGGCCATCTTTCGGGGGCTGCTGCTCATGTGGCGTGCTAGACTCGATCCTCGGAGCATGCTCCATGCGCTACGCCTTTGCGGTTGCACTATTCGTGACGTAGTCTGGAATATCCCTGGAACAAGCCAGGCGGGTCGACGATGCCGCGCTCCGGAATGCCGCGAAATCGCCTTCCGATGGCGACTGGCTGACCTACGGCCTCACACCTGGCGAGACGCGTTTTAGTCCACTGGCGCAGATCGACACGTCCAATGTCAGGCGGCTCGGCCTAGTGTGGTCCTTTGAAACTGGCGAGGGAGGAGGCGACCAGGAAGCGACGCCGCTCGAATGGAATAATACAATTTTTGGCGTCACCAACTGGAGCATCGTGTTCGCCGTTGACGCGCGCACCGGCCGGCAGAAATGGCTCTGGGACCCCGAAGTCAACCGCCAACCGACCAGCGACAAAATGTGCTGCGGCGTAGTGAACCGTGGGCTGGCGCTGTATCACAACAAGGGTTATGTTCCCGTGAACGATGGCCGGCTGGTGGCGCTCGACGCAGACACCGGCAAGCCCGTCTGGGAAACTCGCGTCTGCTATGTGCAGGACGAGCAGACACTAACCATTGCACCGCGCATTGCCAAGGGAAAGGTGATCGTTGGCACGTCTGGTGGCGACCGCCCTACGCGCGGCTTCTTCGCCGCCTACGATGCAGACACCGGGCGCCAGGTTTGGAAGTTCTACACGGTTCCCGGCGATCCCGCCAAGGGCTTTGAGTCGGAGGCGATACGCAAGGCCGCCGCGACTTGGGAGGGCGAATGGTGGAAGCTCGGCGGGGGCGGTGCGGTGTGGGACGGGATATCCTACGACCCCGAGAGCGAACTGGTGTACGTTGGCACAGCAATGCCGAGCCTTGGCCCCAGGCGCTTCGCACCAAGGACACGAGCACTGGCCGCGATAACCTGTACGTGGCCTCCATCGTGGCAGTCAGCGTGGATACGGGCGTGCTCAAGTGGCACTACCAAATGGTCCCTGGCGATGAGTGGGACTACGACAGCGTGCAACAGATGATCCTGGCGGATCTGAAGATCAACGGTAAGACACGCAAGGTCCTCATGCAGGCGAACAAGAACGGCTTCTTCTACGTGCTCGACCGGATTACGGGCGAGTTCATCTCGGCCCAACCCTTCTCACGAATCACCTGGGCTAAGGGGATCGATCAAAGGACCGGACGGCCCATCATCAACACCGAAGTGAAGTACGGCAAGGATCCGACGCCGGTATCGCCCGGTGGCGGCGGCGCCCACAACTGGTCGTCCATGTCCTACAATCCTCAAACCGGCCTGGTATATATTCCGAGCCGGGGTTGGGACACGTACTACTATGCGACAGATTTCGATTTCAAACCGGACCCCTCGCGTGCGGGCGGGTCCGGGCAATCGGGTTTGAAAACTAATACGGCGGGAATGCCCCGGAAGCCCGCGGGACCCGCTATCGGTCCGGAACCACTCCCGGGAGGAAACGTCAGTACGCTGGTGGCGTATGACCCGGTCAAACAGGAGATCCGCTGGCGAGTGCCTGTCGGCAACAGCAGGTTTGGCGGAACGTTGAGCACCGCGAGTGGTCTGCTGTTCCAAGTGGCGCCGGATGGGCGCTTGATCGCCTATTCGGCTGACAAGGGAGACGTGCTCTTGGAGCTGCGTACCGGGCTGCAGAACGGCATGGGCCCGCCGATGACTTTCGCCATCGACGGCAAGCAGTACATCGCTCTGATGGGTGGCTCGGGCGGCCGGCCGAGTCTTGGTGTCACTAACCCGGGAGCCGTAACCTCGCAGTCGAAGCCTCAGTTGTTGGTGTTCGGCCTCGACGGCCAAAGCCGAATTGCCCCACCCATGACCACGCCCCCACCAACCTCGGCGGATCCACATCAATAGCGGTTCCCATCACTTTTGATGGGTTCGGATGGTCTTGATACTTGGCTCGTAAGCCAATCGTTGACTCCCGCCGGAATCCCCAAAAAGGTGCGGGAGAGACACTCTTCCCGCACTCTACTGGCCTGCGCAAGTCACGTTGTCGTTCCAGTCCATAAACGGACCCTTCGGGTTGGTCCGCCAAGCCCAGACGTGAAGCTCGAAGAACGGCGGTATGTTGTATCGGTTGGGGCTATCGACGAACAGAAAAGTCTGACCCTCCAGAACGGGGGGACCGGAGTTGTTTTTCAGCCATGTCGCTGCGTCCGCGATGAATTCGACGCCCACCAGAGTCATTTGACCGTTGGACGGCTCATAGATCAGGGCCTGGGGGTGCGTGGGATCGACGGTTCCATTGAGCAGAGTGGGATTGACGTAATGAATGCCCATAGCGCCGTGGTCTGAGCCGCTGACGCAGCCCAGAAAGGGGCCGTATCCCGCAGCGGTGGCGGCGCCTACATCCTGGTACTGCGAGTTGGAATTGCGAACGATCTGAATCAGCTTACTTAACGATTGAGCTGGGTTCGACTGGGCCGACGCCACAGACGAAAGTGCCAGTCCGGCAAGCAGAGTGTACGAAGCGACAAATACTCGCTTTTTCATAATTGATCTCCTTTTGTTTCTTTTGAGAATTTACCCGGGAACCTTCGGTCTTCCTTCTTAGGTTGTCTTCGCGTGGATTCCCGAACTCACGCGAACAATTGAACTCTCGCCGGTTATGGCAGGCGGGGCAATCCTTTGGGCCTCCATTCGCTCCCAAAGTTTTCTCCATGACTAAGTCCTTGTAAACAACACTGTTCCAGCCTGGTTGGATAGGTCTGGTTGGCTGGGTCCGGAACTGCCGCAGGCACTGTGGTAAGCTTTGTTAGCTTTCCGAGGTAATATGGCCACCCAGCCGCGAATTGGCGAGAGGCTGCTCTTCGATGGATATGAGTTGGATGTCCATGCCGGAGAACTGCGCAAGCACGGCTTAAAACTGCGTTTGCGCGGCCAGCCCCTCCGGGTGCTCGAGATCCTATTGGAGCATGCCGGCGAGGTTGTGACTCGCGAGGAAATTCAATCTCGAATCTGGCCCGCTAACACCTTCGTCGATTTTGACCACAGCCTGCACAACGCGATTGCGCGGATTCGCGAAGTGCTTGGGCGATTCGGCCGAGACACCGCGCTACATCGAAACTCTGCCCCGCCGGGGATACAGGTACATTGGCCCTTGGTACAAGATTTTCACACGCCGCACTTGTGATCGCGGAAATGCACGGCCGACCCTACAGGCTCAACCGCTGGTCCACCGCCCAAATTCCACCGCCAGGCGGAGCCAGGATCGCACCCTTCGTCTCTTTGCGCTTTGTCGTGCTAGGGTTGGTTGCCTGGATAACGTGGCGGTACGTCCACGCCAAAGCTGCCGTTCCGCCCGATACGTTCCATTGCTGTCCTGCCGCTGAAGAATTTCTCCGGCGATCCGTCGTGGAATTCTTCGTAGATGGCATGACGGACCAGTTGATCACGGACCTGGCTAAAGTTGGCTCGCTACGCGTCATCTCGGGAACTTCCGTCATGCAGTACAAAGGGGCGAAGAAGGGCCTGCCCGAAATTGCACGCGAATTGAACGTCGACGCCATCGTGGAAGGTTCCCTCACCCGTTCGGGTCAACGAGTGCGTGTTACCGCTCAACTCATTCAGGCATCCTACCGACCAGCACCTTTGGGCCGAGACATACGACCGGGATCTTGGCGATATTCTGAATCTGCAGGCGGAGGTGGCGAACGCCATCGCGCAGCAAGTTCGCGTACAACTCACTCCCACGCAGCAGGCTCAGCTGTCGCTCGGCCCACGCAGTTAACCCAGCCGCATACGATGACTATCTGAAGGGGCGTCTTTACTTTGTCAATGAGTTCACCAAGCCGCTTCACTTAGAAAGGCCCAACGTTACTTTCGAAGATCGATCCAAAAGGATCCAGATTTCGCTCTGGCATACGCCGGGCTGGCGGACACCTACGTCTACTTGGCACTTGCTGGAGATTTGGACCGGGATCGGGCCTACCGTTCCGCCAAGGAGGCATTAGCCAAAGCGCTGCAACTCGACGACAGCATCGGCGAGGCCTACGATACGCTGGGTGCGCTGAGTTGGCGATTTGACTGGGATTGGAACGCTGCCGATCGCGAATTCAACCGTGCCATCGCCCTGGCGCCGAGCTACAGTTGCGCGCATGAGGACCGAGCTATGTTTCTGGCCATTTCAGGCCGGCGCGCCGAAGCTCTGGCCGAGATCGCTAAGATCGACCAACTGGACTATAGTTTCAGTTCGGCGATTGCAGAATCAGTGACCTATTTACAGCTCCGGGACTACCCGAACCTGATTGAAGCCAGTAAAAGAGGGCTGCTGCTGGTCCCCCAGGGTTGGTTTTTCCACAATACCCTCGGGATCGGCTACGAAGGTACCGGCCAGCTGCAAGAAGCGATCTCGGAATACCAAAAGGCGATTGCGATGTCAGGTGGTTCTGAAAGCGTCGTGGCGCTGGCACACGCCTATGCAACGATAGGCAAGCAAGCTGAGGCGAAGAAGATTTTTCTCGATTTAGAGCGCAAAGCAAAGAACACTCCTGCTTCGACATATACGATGGCCACCATCTATGCCGGCCTCAACGAAAACGGGAAAGCGCTCGAGTTCCTGGATAAAGCTTACTCGGAGAAATTCTTGGACCTTCCTTCGATTCTGAAATCTGACCTGGCGCTGGATGGCTTGCGTTCCGATCCCCGTTTTCAAAGCCTTCTTCGCCGCACAGGTTTGAACTAGAGTCCATCGGAGCTTTCTTAAGTATCGCGGGACGACCGGACGAGCCAGCGGTAGCCAGCTATCTCGGCACCGTACACCTCTCGTTGGACAAAACCCTTGGACGTAAGCATCCGCTCCAACTCGTCGGTCGAACTGCCCGCTGCGGATAGCCATTCGTAGACGAACTCGCAGAGGATGGCTCCAATTCTGCCTTCCTCCAAAAGCTGCGAGGCACCTTTGAAGACCTGTGGCTCGTATCCTTCCACATCTATTTTCATTACGTCGATGTGGCGAATCCCCAAGCGCTCGGCTTCACTGTCCAACGTTATTACCTTGACGACAGTTTCGTTCCCTGCGCGACAAGCTAGAGCAGGGACGAGCGATGTCGTTCGGGTATCGGCGTCCGCATAGTAGGCGGTTATTGTTCCCTCCTCGCCTCCGAGCGCGGCGCAGACGGGTGTGATGTTTGTCGCTTCATTAGCCCGCGCCCACTCTTTCAGCCACCGATACGCATGGGGGTTCGGCTCATAAGATATTACGCGACCGGCGCCGACGATCGACGAGGCCATGGCCGTGTAGTATCCGACGTTGGCTCCAACGTCGACAAAGGTCATGCCTGGACGCAGGTGGCGGACGAGGCGCGAGGTTTCCCGTTGTTCGTAGCATCCCAGATACATGTTGCGTTGAATCCAATCGGACACATCCAGCTCCATACGGTAGCCGAAAACGCGTGCGCTGCGGGACCCTTGCCTTGGAGCGAACAGGTTCATCAAACGGTACTTGCCTCGGAATCGTAAGGGACGAAAAGCGGAAATGATGTTGTCCATTTCACTCCTTAACAAGGCGATACACGTGCTCCTGCCCGGTGCATAGAATCGAATCGACGATGCAGCGCTTCGCGGAATCGATGCAGAAGTTTCGGATTCAGAGGCTATAACAAAAGCGTCCAGCCGCGCCAAGCCACTGCACCTGCCATTTTTAGAGCGCAAGGCAAACAACAGTTCTGCTTCGACAAATAGGGAGGCTACAATTTATGCCGTCTCAACGAAAACGCACCCCCCTCTTACTCTCTGAGCTGTCCCACGGCCTTCCGTATAGAATACTTAGATGCTGGCTATGGCCCGACTGCCGAGGCACATCGACGCGTCCTGCAGTCACCCGACCTGCGAATCCTGAGCGCGATGGTGGCCGGCATTGCAGTCTTCGGCATTGTGGACGGATCGCTTTGGAGAGGGCTGCTTAGCCCGACTCTCGCATACCGTCCCGGCCATTCTGTTCGGGCTCATGCTGGTGTTCGGATGGCGGGGGTTCGCTTGGAGTCAACTCCTGTTCTTTATATCTTTCGTGATTTTCCTTGGCTGGAGACGCGGCGTTTTTGTCACACTTCTTTATCTGATCTCTAACGCCTGCGCGTTCGTTGTTGCCCGGCGACTCGCGAGGAGCGAACCTTGGCTTTTGCGGGAGAGATCTACCCTGGCATTTCTGGCCGGCGCCGTTCTAGCGCCTGCCGTACCGGCGTTAATGAGCAGCACGATCTTGCATGTTATTGGAATGCCACTGCGTGCCGGCGTTCTAAGCATGGTAGATAGTTGGCTGCGCGGCGGCGCAGGGATTTTGGCTCTGGCGCCTGCAGTGTTGGTATACCTTTCCAGGCCGTTAAAGGACTGGACGGCTTCAGACGCAGAGAGTGCATGGCAGCCAACAATCGCTACCAGAGATGTTCTGTGGTTGGCTGTCGAAGTGGTGGTGTGGACAGCTACTCTTTGGATGAGTGTGCAATTCAAGGTGCAGTACGGACTCAACGTCAGCTACCTGACCTTCCTCCCGCCGCTTGCGTTCACGCTCTTCCGCGGAAAGAGGCTCGAGGTCCTGGATAGGCCGCAAACGCCTTCTTCGCCCACTCGGGTTTGAACTGCTTTTGGAACAGTCTCTTTCGGCACGATCTTTGGCTGCGGTCATTATCTACTCGCTGACATTCTCGTTTTGGCGGCAGTGGTCGATGAACGCCAGCGCGACAGGGGGCAAGTCGAAAAGCTGCGGACCGCCGGAGGCCGCGTTGCGCGAGAGCGAAGGGTATCTAAAGAATGCAGCGCGCCTTGCGCATGTGGGCCATTGGCAGTGGGACATTCAGACCAATCACGTATCCGGTTCCGAGGAAATGTATCGAATCTTCGGCAAGCCTCCGGATTTTACGCCGAGTTTCGATGATTTTGTGCAAACGGTCATACCACAAGATAGGGAGCAAGTAGCTCAGTGGGTAAGCGACTGTATCGCGGAAAAGAGGGGCGGCGAAATCGAGTATCGGATCGCTTGGCCAACGGCGATCTGAGGACGGTCTTGTGCGTTTCCGAAATATCGCTTGGTGAGGAAGGCCTGCCGACGCGTATGTTTGGCGCATGTCAGGACATCACTGATGTCAAGAAGAACGAGGCAAAGATTGTTCAAGCCCAAGAGGACCTCCGGGCTTTGACGGCTAGACTCGTTGAATTCCAGGAATTGAGCACGAAGGAACTGGCACGCCACCTGCACGACGATTTGAGTCAAGACCTTTCCGCCTTGGGCAGGGAAATCGAAACCTTCCTTCCGGCAGCCCACCCGTCCCGGACGCTCTCCGTCTGGCAGAAGATCATGAAACTGGCCCGTGACATTCACTCTATGTCACAGCGGCTCCATCCGGCAATCCTGGATGATCTCGGTTTGAAAGAGGCTCTCAAAGAGCAATGCTGGGCCTTCTCGCAACGGACAGGCATCCCAGCACAATTCGAGTCTGCGGGCGAATCGACGCGCCGGCAGCGGACGTGTCTTTGTGCTTCTATCGTGTCGCTCAGGAGGGTCTCCATAACATCGCCAAACACGCTGGCGCGACGAGTGTTCACATGACGCTTTCCAACAGTGAAGAAAAGTGACGCTGCGGATCGAGGACAATGGCCAAGGATTTGATCCTAGCCTGGCCAAGGGCAAAAATGCGTTGGGACTGATTAGTATGCGAGAGCGCGCACGGCTGGTGAACGGCAACTTCATGATCAGATCGGAATACGGCAAGGGGACCCTGTTGGAGGTCTCCGTGGCTCTGAAGACAAATTGAAGCGTCGACAAGTACCGCCCCGGAGGCCTCGTTCTAGCCGACTATCTGGTAGGCCACGATTTCCGTCGAGCCTGGTAGATCCCCTTCTTCTTCGGGCCCCGTGGACTGAGCTTTGTCGGTTTCTCAAACGCCACCTTCTTTACCTCGGCCATCTTTTTCGTCGCAAGGGTGGCGTGGCTTGCCACCACCTTCTTGCCCGTCAAAACCAGCGCCGAGACTGCCGCTGGTAGCCGCCCTCTTCGGCCGAAAAAGGTAGTGAGTGACCGTTGCATTTTGCCCAGCGCATGACTCACCGCATACGCCATCTTCGTCGCCTGCGCGCTGGCGCTCAGGGGTCGGGCTCCCGTGGGGCGCACCTCGACCAGACAGCGCTGGTCGGATTGGCCCCTCTTGGTATTGTCGACGTCGCTGAGATGGATCTCCACGCGGGTAAGCCGAATGGCGAACCTGCCAAGCAGGCGGCGTACTTCGCCTTCGATTAAGCCGATCAGGCTGGCGTCAACGGCGATCGTCTTGTCGCTATTAACTTGAATCTTCATTCGTCCTCCCGGCGGTGTACCCCGGCAGTGTACCCAGGCGAAAACCTCTGGCTGTCAACGCTTGATGAACGATTCGCAGAACGCGGGCTCAAATATTTGAGACGCAAATACGATGTCGCGCAAGGTAACGATTCTGGAAATTTAATAAATCGGGAAGTCCAATTCACAGTCTAGGTAACTGCATCGTGGAACCCAATTTCTAGGAGATCGTGAGATATTCTATGCCCACAGCTACAGACCAACAGCTTGAACAACTGAAGCAGAAATACCAATCTGTGTTCAACATGATCCAGCAGCAACAGATCCGGCTGGCCCATGTAAATATGCAGGACAACAAACTCTTCGTGCAGGGCGATGCGCCCTCCGAAGACGCTAAGAGCCGAGTCTGGGACCAGATCAAACTTGTCAACCCAAACTGGCAAAGCGAATTGACGGCGGACATCCGTGTTGCAAGCCAGCAACAGGCAAGCAGCGGAGTCCGGTCGAGCACTGCGGAGCGGACCTACACTGTAAAACCCGGCGACACTCTCTCAAGAATTGCCAAGGAGATGTACGGCAACGCCAACGAGTACCAGAAGATCTTCGACGCGAATCGTGATCAGCTGAGTGATCCAAATCAGATCCGTCCTGGTCAACAGCTCAAAATACCCGCTTAACGAGGAGCTCTCAGCGGACTGCAGAAGCTGTTCCTTCCTTCCCTCGATTCTGAAGTCTGACCTGGCGCTGGATGGCTTGCTTTCCGATCCCCGTTTTCAAAGCCTTCTTCGCCGCACAGGTTTGAACTAGAATCCACGCGTGGACAACTCTACTTCTGAGGCCGGCTTTGACGAACCTGGCGAACACCCGTACGCTGAAAGCAACTTCAGATCCTACTTACCATGACCGTCGCCATCAAGAACAACAACAAAACACCACTCGTGGTCCCTCCGGCAGTTCGCCGCGGGCCGGGTTTAAGAGTGGCCAGGAACTTGAGATCAAGGCGTCCGGCGGCGTCATTACTATTCTTCCGAAACTTCCGCCCACAGACGACGAATATACGGCGCAGCAGCGACGTGCCATCGACCGCGGCGTTGCTGCCAGTGAGGGAGATTACAAAAAGGGCCGGTCGTCGGACCGTTCAAAACACACGAGGAGTTCATCGCCTCGTTGCACAAGGAAGCAGGGAAACTGCGCAGCAAGAAAAAGTAAACGCGCAGCGAATGATTCTCCGCTTCTCGAAGCATTTCCGCCGAGCTATTCCAAAGCGCCGAAAGCGGTCCAGGAAGCGTTCGACAAACAGTCGCAGTTCTTGCTCCAGGATTTACATCACCCTTCGCTCCACGCGAAGAAGTACGACGAAGCCAAGGACATTTGGCAGGCCCGCGTGAACTACACTTGGCGTTTTTATTTCAGGATCCAGGGCAACGTATATCTCATGGAAGAGATCAGGACCCATCCGAAATAAACGAGAAGCACGGAGTGGCACGGCGAGGGAATCGGGTAACAATCGTTTGAGCGTCTATATGGGTCACAACGAAAATCCTTTTTTCAATCGATTGTGATGTTCGGAATCTGTAATGCACCAGTGAGGAGAAGCATGGTGGCCGAGGTGGGGGTCGAAACTGGTCCGGGCATTGAGCCGACGTAAGTTATTGGTTCTTAAAATTGCAGGATTATCCCGTTTTTCGCCTTTGGCGGTTTCTCTGTACAAAATCGTGTACAGTCTCTCAAGCATGATCAACCTCCCTAGCCAAAGTCTAACCCCCACTGCGGGACTTGATAACAAGCGGATCAATCTTTCCCTCATTTGAATTTACGCCGTCAGTCTTAACTGGGCGGGTTACGCTTTGTGCGACCGCCCCAACACCATAAGATTGAGGAAGTGAGAGCAAGCAAAAACATCATACTCGCGAACGCTGGCTCCCATCGAGCGCTCCATCTCATCTCGATCTCGCAAGGCCCAGTACACTTAGGCTCTATCGCAACGAGTCCCAATCCATCCGCATGAAGAGCGACAGGGCGGCCATTGCTTGTAGCGGTCCAGCCCGGATCGTAGTTCATCGACACGGCCACCGCTTGATCCGGCGCGAATGACCCGGAAATTACGGCTGCGTTCACACCTTGCCAGCGAAACTGCGCCGTCGGAAGCGAGCTATCGTCAAGCGCCTGCACGAATGGCCGCAGTTCCGCCACGTCAATTCCGTTGACCGGGGGATGCTGCACGAGGTCGCGAATCCGAACAACACGCGCGAGCCCCGGCGTTCGCTCCGGCACTCGGTAGACCCGGTCGTCGCCCCGCGACCATACCACTGGCAAAACACTGCGAAAGCGGTTCGGAAACAAATAATCCTTATAGACATTTGCGCTATTCGGCCCCCCCAGCTGGATGGCATCAGCCGCCCATGCTTTCAGCCATAAGAGACTGTAGTCGGCCGACTCTTTATCGGACAAGTACCCTACGGTAACCACATAAGTCTCGATCGTGTCCTCGACGTTGTTCAAAGACTGCTCGAAGAAGCCTGCTGCCTGAGGAGTCTCGGTGAAAACATTCAACCAGAATCCGAACGTTCCTAGTGTGAAGATGCGCTGTCCTTGCATGTTGGCGGCGGACCATTTCGCCAGATCATATTCCGGTGTCTTCGTTACATCGATCGGCTGGAAAGCAACGCGAGAGTATCGCCAGTAACTCCGCACCTGGAAGATACAAAACATCAAAACTATCGACAAAACTACAGTGGCTGTCGTGCGTCGGCGGCTCACCATCATTCCGACGCAAATAGCTGCCGCAAGGATGATCGGGATTTCCATTGCGATTTGGAAGCGCATCGCCTGCGGAATCATTCTAATCCCGAATACCGAAGCCGCGATTACAAACCATGCGGTGAAGATGGACCAAAGCAGGCAAAAGCGCAGCGCGAACGTAACCTTGTGGCGAATCATTACCGCACGCAATGTCGCCAAGCAAATGAATAGCAGGGCGAACAAGATCCACCGGCCTGGACCCGGAGTAGGTGGCTCGGTTATCACGTTCGCTCGGGAGAAGGTATTGTATATCGTGGATGGCAGGGCGAAGGGTGAGGCGAATCCGAAGGCGAGAAGCCCGATAGCCGCAAGGCGCAGGAAGGTCTTGCGGATGTCACTGCGTTCGAGTGCCGTTATATAGCAAACAATCGCCATCCCCAGTGCGACCGTCGCGGGCCAATTCGTGATAGGAACGGCGGCGACGGCAATGGCTGCCAGAATCGCACTGACGTTAGTTCGACGACGAAGCGCCAAGTGAATTATCATCAGAGCAAACATAGCCAGCATGAGCCCGGTAACATTCGGGCCTTCGCCGTACTCTACCAGTACCTGAAAACGGCGGGCATTGAAGATTCCGCCGACATCCTGGCGAATCGCTGGTACTAGCAGTGTAGATGGCGAAAATAGAGAGAAAAGCATGGCGCCACAGAACGACACGACGGACTGACCGGACAGTGCTTTCGCAAGGAAGTAAAACGCGACGCCGCCAAGTGAGTATGCGATGGCGGTGATCGCATGGTAAGCCGAAGGAATCGATAAACCAGTCCCCCTGGCAAAGAAGGCGACAGCATAGTGCAGCCCCGGCTGATAGGTACGCGTAAAAGGCATACCTCCCAACCACATCGGAAACCAGTCATAAGTCGGCCAGTGATGACGAATGTATGCTTCCAGCGCGAGAAATGCACCTTCGATGGAAGGAAATTGATCGGTATATTCGGCGCGAAAGAAGCGCCAGCTCACAAGCAAGTTTACCGCGAAAATGATCAACGGAAGGAGCGCCTCCTTCGGTCTTCCCTCAAATTCTGGAGAGGCGCCCATTAGATAGCTAATCCATTCTACATGAACACCTCGTCGTAAACGGCATGCACCTCAAGCCCCTATAGCGGCTCGCTTGCCTCAACTTCGAGCTGGCCAATATCGTGGAACCTCTTGCCGAGAGATGTGGTCACATGCTCCAGCAACAAAACTCGGTTCGCGTCACTTTCCGATTCATGTATTCCTACACATACGCGCCCGGAATGGTATGCCAACGATTACATGTTGTTATGTAAAGATCTATTCCGGACGTGTTTGTTATACTGAAACGCCGCCGTAACATACCCGCTCTCGTTCGTAATATTCAAACAAAAGGACGGGGCAGCATTGGTAATGGCTGACGAAACGTTGGGAATTCGGTCCCATTCATCACCTGGTAAATCTCACACAACGAGGGAGCGCAATTCGTGTTGGGTAAACGTTATGAGAAACGCGGCCTTGGACTGACCTGATCAGCCAGGGTCCTCCCTTGCAACAACTGAGTTACTTCCCAACCTTAATCGTCTGAAGCATTAGCAGAGGACTTGGCGGCGCAGTGCCGTTCTCAACCTTTTTCACGAGTGCGTAGATGTTACCCCAAGAGTAGGCGGTCGGTATACTAAAACCCGGCATAGTGATGGGATTTCCGCATGGCTCACCGGTACACAAGCTCGTGAAACTGGAATTAAGAACGTCAAGGCTGAGTGCGTAAAGGCTCAGGGTGCTGTCATACCAGATCCAGGCATGGAAATAGTAGTCAGTGCCAGCATGGATGCCTGCCGGTAGTGGCACCGATCCGTCGATTTCCTTGATCAGGGCACCAGTCGACAGGCCACCACTCGAGGCATCAGTCGCCTTGCACTGCGATGTTTGGGAACAAGGTAGGCCCCCACCGCAACCGCAGTTTGCGTTCATTGCGTAATAAAACTCCAGAGCATTGCTCGCATTATTGGTGGTTAAGCGAAATCCGTATTCCATTCCGCCGGAGAAATGAAAACCATTACTGTAAAACACGGCCGCGTCTGCGACGGTGTTTGGAAGAGATCCGTACTTAAAGCTGCCATAGAACTCAAAGCCGCGAAAGTAGAGAGAGGTCTCCCCGTTAGTCACGGAGTATTCATTGCGGGCCTCCGGATAAACACTGTCGCGGTTCGTGCCCTTTAGATCTGTCGAACAGGAGCCATTGGATTGGCAACCCGCCCACCACCAAGGCGGAGATGGCGGACTGCTTGTTCCCGACGGATACGTTCCATCTGTCGTGTGCCCATCCCACCCGATCGTCTCATTAGACCAGTAGTATGAGTAGGTTCCGCTTTGAGGCTGGACAGCTTGGCTATTCAGATATGAGTACCATGTGGGCATGCTGACCGGTGTCCAGACTGGAGGATCGCAACAGGTTTGTCCATTAATCTGAAAGCCAGACACGACACAAAGTGCTAATAACATCAAACTCTTCACGTTTCCGCCTCCTGGTGGCCACAAAAGCCGATCGAGTTCTTATAAAGTCGGCTGATATTATCATGACGAGTGACCCGTGTCAAGCCAGCAAAATGGGGCCGTCTTTGCGGGATTCGACGCTGCGATGAAGAGCCTTCTGGCATGCTCTAGGATAATCGGCCTTGAACTTTCAACATCTGTTCGGCAGTAAACTCGCTTCGGTTGTTCATCCAGAAGACAGGAAGTTTATGAAACTGCCTCTTTATATCTGCACTATCGCAGGCGCGACAATACAGACAAACAATCACTAGCTAGGCTCTCACGCCGAACGCTGGTTCCCCCGGCCAGACGCTCCCCATTGGCCTCAACCAAAAAGTATCTGGCCGCCACGGGATACTCGAATCGATCCGAGAGGCGCGGGTGTGCTTTGGTAGATGCACACCAAAGCCACGCCAATTCGCGTTAAGCTCCTGCATCACATTGTTTCGGTTGGCGTCACCCTGGTCTCTATGGATTCTCCACACCCTGTGGACAATCAACACCCTAGACAGTAATCTCGCAGCAGTTATAGTTTACCTATCCCCTCTTCATGACGATCACTCTTCTTGCGAAAAAAGGCGGCGTCGGCAAAAGCACGGTGTGCGTACTTCTCCATGAAGCATTCAAGAAGGCCGGCAAAACCGTGGCGATTCAAGACTGGGACGCGCAGGGCACGAGCAATAAGGCGCTCGCGTTTATGAACGGGCAACGGGCGGAGCCGGATGCGAGCTATGACATTCTTGCTGATCGATACTCCCCCAAACCTTGAGCACCCCGCGACGGCGGCAGCGGTTCGCTCAGCGGATATTGCAATCGTCGTCACGTCCCCTGCTCCGGCCGACCTATGGGAAGCCGAGGAAGCCGTTCAGTTCGTGAAGTCCAAAGCGCCGAAGGCATCCGTCCGGGTGCTTTTCAATAAGGTTCGGAAGAACACGATTCTCGGTCGCCTCTCGGATGAGAGCTCGAAGCAACTCGGTGCGCCGATTATTCCGGTAAAGCTGAGCGCCCGAGAATGCTACCAGCACGCGATCGGTCAGGGTTGGGCGGCGCTCGATGCCACGGCGCGCGAAGAACTTTTGCAACTCGCGGTGTCGCTGATGTCTCCACAGTCTGTGGAGACTCGATAGACGGTAGCGACACCATACACTACAGACTCCACATACTCATACACTCAACATGGCGAAAACCAACAAAGCGGCGGATCTCTTAAAGCTCCTCGGGCAGAAAGCTCCGACTGCCACGCCAGTGGTGAAGCCGTCCTACTCCGCGCATCGCGCCAAGCAATCGCGAGGAACGTCCAGCACGAAGACGAAACGGCCTAACCGCGATCGGCTCCGCAGAAGGGGACGCATGGCAAAGCGATCCAGTTTTATCTCCACGAAGCCGGATGAAAAGCTGATCCGCGAGTTTGCGGTTTGGCTTGCGCCGCACCGGAAGCGCATTAACGACAGCCTGGTCGTAAAAGCTGTGCTTCGCGCCGCAAAGACCGGACCGGATCTTCTGGCCGCATATGACGAGGGGCTTGCCGTGTCGAAAGCCCATCAGAAAAAGAAGCGTATAGAGAGCGCATAGACTCTACAGCCTGTAGAGTCTCCACATACACCAATGGAGAAATACACCATCGAACCAATCGCGCCACCGGACGAACTTGGACCGGAAGAACTGCTTACCCTGATGAAAGGCATGAAAACTCTCATTGCAGCATTTGAATATTCGCTCCGAGATGTTGCCGACACGGTTCCCGTGATAACGATCGACGCCTAGGGCAGGGGAGTGGTACCCTCGGCCGGGTTTTTCACTTGCACACAAGGACCGAGGAGATGCTCTCTTCCCAGTCCGAGCGATGCAGTTTATACTGATCGTAGCCCTTCCCCAGAATTGCTTTTCAGCCCTCCCCAAACAGCGATTTATCGAATTCCTTTGATTCATAGGGCACTCCCATTGGCTGCACGTTTTGAGGAGACGACCTGCACGGAAAGGGGAGACCCAATGCATGTTTTGAGGAGACGAATTGCACGGTTTTGGGAGACGACCTGCACGTTTTGAGGAGACGAAAATGCTCTGCAGCGCCTTTGAGATCGGCTTTTCTGCATCCTAGACTTCTCTTAGACAGTATTAAACACACACTACGGTCTGTGTGTTGTTATCACCATGGATTCAACCCATAAAGAAATCATCCATAAGACGGCAGGGATCGACCCTCGAAGGCGATGAGCTCGGGCGCGATCAAGACGGATCAGAACCGAAACCGTATTGTCGCGACTCCCGATCCACAACCTTGCGAAGAAAGGGAGGGTGAATATTCAGATCGTGAAAAAGGACTCGAATGGGCAGGTAACGCTCCAGTGGGAAGTCTCGCACAGCGAGCGTTACGGCCAGCCGCGAGCCGTCGCGTACAAGCTGGACACCCTCGTCATCAACCGCCGCCTCGATGAGCAGGGGAGACCGCTCCCGAAAATGATATGCCTCGGAAGCCTCCGGGAGATCGCCGAGGAGCTGGGGTGCGGGGACACGAATCTCGTCCGCCGCGCGATGCGCCAGAACGCGTTTGCGGCGATCACGGCACGGCTCACATACACCGCTGCGGACGGCCGGGAGCGGCGGCTGGAAGCCGACTTCACCCGATACAGCGTCATCTTCACCGGCGAGAAGTTGCCGGACGGCCGGCGGGCGGATGCGGTCTATATCATCCTGAATGAGCCGTACCGGGAGGTTCTCGACAACGCTCCGGCGCGCCCGTTGAACTATGACTATCTGAAAGTGCTCCCTCCGGCCGCGCAACGCTTTTACGAAGTGCTGAGCTACCGGATCTTTGCCGCGCTCAACACGCAAGGGAGATGCCGAAGCCCGGATCTCATATTCAGACTACTGCATGTTCTCGGCGCAGACAGCGCTATTTCGATTACGACCATTTCAAGAAGCAGATGTGGAAGATCCACCGTCCGCACCTCCAGTCGGGCTACCTGAAGGCATCGCGTTACACGGCAACGACCGACGCGGAAGGAAATCCCGACTGGATGATGCATTACGTTCCGGGTCCCCGGGCGCACGCGGAATTCCGCGCCTTCTCGGCCCGGAAGGGGAAGGGATCTCTTCGGCAGCCGCCGACCATCCGAAGGAGGGGAGTGGCGGCCGGAATCTCGCGGAGCGCGCGCAGGAGACCGGCAGTCGACGCGACCGTCGAACGCGCAGGCTATCGAGCTCGTGAAATATTTCCATCGGCGCGCCCGGAGCGTCGAAGCGTATGAGCTCCCGCCGGGCAGCAAGGAAGGCGCGCAAGCCGAGGATCTCTTACGAACCTACGGCGAGGAAGCCGCCCGGTTCGTGATTGACTACGGCATCCGACAGGCTGAACGGACGAAGTTTTCCATGCGGTACCTTTGGCGCTCTCATGCAATACGTCCCGGACGCTATCGCGGCATTCGAGAAACGCCGAAGCGGCCTCCGCTGAGTCGGACGCCCGCGAACGAGGCCGAGGCGGAGCGCGAAGCGGGAAACCGAAGAATGGTACGAGAGGGGACGGGAGGCTCTCGCGGCGCTCCCGCCGGAAAAGCGGGACAGCCCTCGAAGCGGAGGTCAAGGCTGACTTCTTGTCTCGCTGGCCGACGCAGTGCCAACCAGACCGAGAGCCAGTTTTTCAAACGAATGATCGAAACGCGATTGATCTCAAAACTTATCGGTGCGGGCAAGACCGCTCGAAATCGAGCGAAGGGCAAGTTCGAGTGAGTTAGAGAACGCTATCGCGCTACCCGAGACGGCCAATAGGCCAGTTCGAAAGGGGGGCGAAATGGGTGGGGAAATGCCCCCGGAAATCGTTTCCGCCCCCTCATGAACTACCGCGCGTCCAAAAGTCCGCGAAAACAAAGGGCTAACGCCCAACTTGTGCGCGCACCCGTTTGCCGGGCTACCGCCGGCTGCCCGTCCTTTTCGCCCCTGTCGTGAATCTATCTCTTCACGTCAGTGGACGCTCGCTATCGCTTCGTGTCCGCCCGCACCCGGAGGGCCGGATGCGGTCGTCCAAAAGGACGGGCAGCCGGCGCTATCGCCCCATCACCGGCCAAAGGTCAGGCCGGCTGAGGGCTACGGCTAACCGCCTCCGGGCAAACGGGTGCGCGCTAACTGGTGAACTACCGTGCGGCGGCAATTGCCGCCGGAAATACACCGGAGAGGGGAGAGGAAGTTTGACGAGCTTGGCGAATGCCTTTACACTGTAAGCGAACTAGCCATGTCAACGTAGTACTAACCATGAAAACAACCCCAACCCAGGAGAGAGTAGGTCGCGTGAGCCAGCGCCGGCAGGTGGTGATCCCGCGCGAGATCCTCGAAACCCTCAAGCTCCAAGCAGGGGACTTAGTGGCGTTCGCCGAACAAAAGAACGGCGTGCTCATCAAACCGAAACGTGCGGTCGACGCCGGTGACACCCTGACGCCCGAAGAGGCGAAGATCGTCCGGCGGGGCGAAGCGCAACTAAAGCGTGGCGAGTCGAAGCCCTGGCGCACTATAAAAAATGCGCTACCGCGCTGAAGTATCCAAAGAGGCAGAAGAACAGCTTTCGAAATTCCCACGCAAAGTGCGGGACCGACTTGAGCACGCGATCGATGAGCTTGAGGCTAACGATGACTCCCAGTGGAGCAACATCAAAGCGCTCCAAGGCCCCCAATGGAAGGGGAGGCTGCGAAAGAGGATCGGCGAGTATCGGATCATTTTGAGGAAATTTCCTGATCGCGGCATAGTGGAAATCTCAGCGATTCTCATCAAGTCCAAAGAAACCTACCGCTAAGCAGCGTTTCGCCAGTCCACTGGCAGAAAATCCGCTCCGCCTCATCGAGCTGTTGTTATGATCGAATCAGGAACTAATAACGGGCGGCCTTGGACAGTCACAATCTTGTACATTACGCGAGTGGTTCGGGATGGGCAGCAAAGTGGATCAGAATTCTTGTACCGTTGAAACTCGCCCATTAGTGTCGTTTGCGTGGAAACATGGACTGCGCTTTCGGCACCATCCGAGCGAGAGTCCATAACTCCGGGTGACATCGTGCCAGCAAATTGTCCCTTCACAAAAACGAATGCCTGATACCCAAGCGGTCGGCACATCCCATCCACACCTGACAAGGCATGGAGCACGAGAGTAGTTCCAAATGTTTCTTGTGGACCGAAAAGGGTCCAACCAGATGCCGCTACTGCACGGTCCTCAGCTGTGCTTGGACGCCTCATGGTGTCTTTGCATTCTGGGTCATTCCCTCCAGATCGGCGCGGCCTAGGGACAGTTTCGCCGGACCGATTCCAGTTGTATGCGGCTTTGTCTAACCAAGACTGCCCCGCTAGTGAACAGGCAGTAAGCAAACAGACGCAGACCATTTTCATATTAGCGTTACAGTTCATGGCACGTGTTCCACTATTCTACCGATCTTGCGAGTACTCATATTGCGGATTCGTTCCACCTGGTCGAGCGCCATGGCGTCATCGCGGTGGCCCTAGCCGGCTTGTTCGCCGACGATCAGCCCGGCTGGGTTTCAAATAACTCGTTTTAGGTGTCCTCGCATTTCCTGGTATCCCGTTTCCCGAACACGGCGGAGCTATGTATCGGTAAACACTAAGACCACATAAAATAGCATCAAGCAACTACATGCCTGTTTGTTCTGAAATGCGAATAGTGCCGGCTTAACGTAGAAACACTTAACAAATAGATTGACACATTGCCAGTAATGCGTTATTTTTGTTCAACCGATCAATATGAATCGGGCCTACGATGAACGAGACTATACCGCCGCGACTGTTCTTGGGTTGTAACCGTGTTCAAAGCAAGTGCGGCCATTTCCGTTGAGGAGCAAAATGAGAGCTAAACTGTCTTCAGCCCTTACCGTGCTTCCGCTTCTGATGTACGGAACGATATACTCTATGGACGATCCATTTGTTCACCTAGAAACCGTCGCCGCGAGGTTAACTACCGACAGGCCCGACCCTTTGGTGGTTGACCTTGTCGCTGACGCGGTTTTCGCCGTTCCTCACTTTAAACTTCTTCAACAGGTCCCACCAGAAGTGTCAGCTATTGTTAAACAGAGATTCGCCATTGCCGAAATCGCTTATTGGAATGGACGACAAAATGGAGTTGGAGAGAGCGACATTGCGTTCGCGTTGAATAAGATAGTCGAGCAACTGTCCCTACCTGATTACGCTAAAACTACGCAAAGTCAGATTCGTTACCTTAGGATGCGTATGCTCCAGAAGAATCCCCGATTCCTGGGTCTCAGTTTTGCAAAGTCGTCCTCCACCGGCGAGCGCTTATTCGTGAATGAGAGGATGTCTCCACTTCAGGCTTATTACCTCATCATGACATTAGTGGACCAGAAATTCGTTTCAGACTTTTATCAAGTGACCCCGGAAGAGTGGGAAGTACGCAGCGCCAAATCTCAAGCTGGGTTGGGCGTCTCAGAAACGAAATCGCGCCCACATGTCGTTACTAACTGGGATAACCCTCGAATATTCGAGATGCAGCAACGCGTGGATTCTGGATTGTCTTCCATAAGCGACGCTCAGGGCATGGCGATAATACTGGAGACGTTGAGCTCCATGGGAATCCGTTAAGGAGGACATAGTGACCCTGCATCAAACAAAACCGCATTCTGTTTGCTTTCGCGTAGCGATGTCATTTGTCTTGGGAGCACCTCTCTTAATCCTCGCCTCATGTAAAAATGGAGGGCCGGTAGAACTGCCCCCAGCAACAGTGCCGGGCGGGGGGATGAATATTCAGACATGGTACGACTACGCCCCAGCTGGCTTCGTCCAAATCATTTTGACCTGGATTAGAGACCAGCAGTTTAACAATTACGAGACAGCCGGGTCAGAGAAATATGTCTCTACGGTGACTAACCCCAACGGGGCTTATGATGACCAGACCGCAAGGACACCTGCAATATGGTCATTCGTCTGGGGTCAGAACGGCGCCTATCCGCAGTGTTGGAGCGCTTTTGATAATGATTACAACATTCCAGTCCCGCCCTACAGCTATGGTGTCTTTGTCGTGACGTGTCAAGATCCGGCAGCAACCTACGAGCTCGCCCCTACTTCGACCCAATATAGTACGTTTAATCCCGCATCGATTAATCTGAACGACCGTCCGACTTATGTGTACGCCACTGGCTCCGGCTTTAGCACAGCGTATGGCCCCCAAGTAGTACAGTTTTATAATGCGAGCGGTACCTTCGAGGCTCAAGTAGGAGCAACGACCGTATCCTCAACTGAATTATATTTTCCCACGCCAACGCTTTCGGTCGGAACCCCAGCGGTAACACCCTACCTTGGCGTCATTTTGAATGCAACTACTGGGGGGGATTACGACGCACTTACCACAGGAGTTCTGAGCGTGTTTGTGTCGGGCGGATGCAAGACACCTCCTTGTTCGCAGGGGCCCGAAACACCCGCTCCCGTGCATCGCAAGTAGGGAATTTGCGACCTTCACTGCCTGCGCGCCATGGTTGAGCCGGAGCAACGGTGAAACGGCTTGAAAAGTTAAATCGCAATCCGCTCCACCTCATCGAGCGTGATCTCATCGCTCGTCCGGTCGTAGAGCTTCGTCGTCCGCGGCGATTCGTGCGCGGCGATCGCCTGGGCGTTCTCAATCGTCCCGCCGTTCTCCAGATATGCCGTGATCCCGGTCGCGCGGAACGTGTGGCAGCACGTGGAGGAGGGGAGTCCCGCTTCCAGCGCCCGGCGCTTCACCATCCGCAGCACGTCCGTCCGCGTCATCGGATTCGCCGTAATCTGCCGCCGGTTATCCACGCTCCGAAACAGCGGCGACTTCTTTTCATCCCGGATGCCGGCCGCATCGAGATACGCATCGAGGTACGCTTCAGCGTTGTGGTGGCAGGGGACCTCGTGCCGCTTGCCGCCCTTTTCGTGCAGCCGCACCCACCAGCGTTTGCCGTTTTCGTAATAATCTTCGACGCGCATGTGGACCATGGCCGAGACGCGCGCGAAGGTGTAGCACATGAAGCCGATGATCGCGCGATCGCGAAGGCCGACGATCGAATCCGTCTTGATCGAATCGAGAAGCGTCCGCGCCTGGTCGGCCGTTAAGACCGGCGTCTTGCCGCGCCGCACGACGTGCTTCGGACCCCGGACGGACGACGCGGGATTCATCGGAACGATTTGTCCGGTCACCAAGAAATCGAAGAGCATCCGGATCGCGGCCAAGTGCTGCTTCACGGTGGGCGCCGCCCAGGGTGATTCTCGATGTACGCGGCGATCACGACCGGATTGATTTGTTCGAAGCGTACGCACGCGATGCTTCTCGCACCACGCGAAGAATTGCGAGACGGCCTGCGCATACGCGGCGCGCGTGTTCCGGTTTCGGATCGTCGCCGTGAAGAATTCGATGAAGCGCCAGGCGGCGCCTCGCCAGCTCGCCCAATTGCGGCCGGAAGGTTCTCAAGTCCGGCGCGCGTAGATCTCGCGGCGCGGGATTGGGACGATCTCGGAACTCATGGATCAAGTGATTTGAACATTTCCTCGGCGAATTCCGAATTCCTCGGGATCGAAAAAGTCTGCGGGATCGATTTCGTCATCCGTCAGCTCATCGGGCGTCGGTTCGTTCTTTTGCGAACCCGTTGCCGGCCGATCTCCGACCTTTTTCTGCCGTTTTTTGACCTCCTCCCCCTCCCCTAATTGATGCCTCATAACGTCCTTTATGATACGTCCGGCAGGGGAGGTGTCAAACCATTTATCCACAGGTATGTTGTATACAATTAAGAGTGACAGGAGTCAATGGAATCAGCTATAAATGCATACATGTTTCCAGGCCCACCAATTCTCAATACCCGGTCAGCCCAGCTACTCAATTAGCCTGTCTCTAACAGCATCGCGCCGGAGGAATTTGATCGAGAGCTATGGGTTTTATCCGAAAGATGCCACATGCGATCAGCGAGAAAGTACCAGCGCGATGCCGTGCGGACGACGAGAACGAGGGTATGGGCTGGTTCAGACTTCCGAAAGGTTTGCGCGAACTCTCGTATACCACCAAAACACCTAACGTCATTGAATCGTGCAAACTTAGAAGGCGACCCAGTCTTTTATGCATCTGCTGCCCTTCCGGCATCGTTTGACGAGCCTCGGTTGTCAGCCGGTCAGTACGTAGTTTGCTCTGAATGGCGGAATACGATGGATATGACGCTGCAGGGGGTAGGACTTTCGAAAGACGAGAACGCCCTCTCGATGTTGAGCGAATCTTCCACTAGATCTTTACTTGGACTGATCCGGCGATGTAAAAGTTTTTGCAAGGGTCGCGCGCCATTTGCTGGCCAGCGACCAAATTTCAGGCCTCCTATATGGCTCGGTCGCAGCTCAGAACGACAACCAGAACGTTGCATTAAAGACTGCCTTCGTCGACGCCGGACTGCGCTTTGTGAACGCGTCGCTCTACCACATAAAAGGCACTCCCGGCCCGTACAAATACGTGAACGAGGCAATCGACTTCGCTGTTCCGAATGCTACGACAGTCAAACAGGAAGGGCAGACGGAGACAGTGGATGATTCGAAAACCGGAGAAACTCGAGCTGGAAACGGTTTTAAATGGCTGGTGCTGGGATGCCTACTAATCCCTGCACTGCTGCTTCAGGATCTCTGAACGATTGAAGCTCCATAAGTTATACACAGTGGTGCCACCTTGTAAAATTCATATTTTAATCCAAAGACTCCTATGCTCGACGCCGCCCCGATCGGAACCCATGCCGACAACTACTTTGGTGAGCCAGAATTTAGTGTTCCGGCTGAAGCACGCCGCAAACACATGGCGCTCTTCGGCGGTACTGGCACCGGAAAGAGTACGTTGCTGTTGAACATGGCCGCGTCAGATCTTGACGCCGGCACTGGCATCACCGTTGTCGATCCCCACGGCGGCCTCTGCGACGATCTATTCACGAACCATATCCCCCGCCACCGGAAGAACGATGTTATTCTTTTCGATCCGAAGAGCCGTACGCACGCTCTTGCCCTGAACGTACTCGACTGCCCGCGCCCAGAAGAAAGAGGTCTCGTCGTCTCACATGTCGTGAGCATTTTCAAAACGCTCTGGGCGGACTCTTGGGGTCCACGGCTCGAAGACATTCTCCGTAATTCCCTTTGGGTGCTCATTGAACAACCCGCCACAACCTCACTCCTTGCGCTTCCGAAGCTTCTTACTGATGAAGCATACCGTGCGGATCTCTTACGCCATGTTAACAATCCATCGGTCCTCGATTTCTTTGCAAACACGTTCTCGCGATGGACGAACTCGTTTCGCGAAGAAGCCATCTCTCCGGTGCTCAATAAGACGAGAGCGTTCTTAACCGATCCGCTGATGCGAGCTGTTATCGGACAAAGCAAGTCGAGTTTCAATTTTCGCTGGATGATGGATCACCGGAAGATTCTTCTCTGTGACTTGGCCAAAGGCTCCATTGGAGATGACAATTCGCGGTTGCTCGGCTCGCTCATCGTGCTTAAAGAAAAACTGGCCGCGCTTTCACGCCAGGACATTCCCGAACCAGAGCGAGTCGCCCACGTGCTATTTTGTGAAGAAGCTCACAACTTTATCGGTGACTTCGAATCGATCCTGGCCGAAGCCCGTAAGTACGGTCTCGTGCTCACGCTCGCAACGCAGGGCATCGAAGCCCTACCACAGGAAGCAGCGTTCGCGATCTTCAGCAATTGTGCGACGGTTATTTCTTTTCGCGTGAGCGGCACGGATGCGGCTCGGCTCAGCAACGAATTCGGCATGATCGTCCCCGCCGCAAAGCTCCAGGATCTCGCTGACTACACAATGTACGTGCGGACGCTGTCGCGCGCCAGCGGCGCCGGAAGTTCCCCATCCGGGCCGCACTACGTGAGTGCCTATCCCCCATTCGAGCCGCATCCACGCCAAGCGCACAGCGGCAGCGTGATACGAGTGAGCCGGGCGCGTTACGCTAAGCCTCGCGCGATCGTAGATGCGGAATTGAAACGCGAGTTTTTCGGCGGATCACCACATATCGAAGCAGCCTAAAGCTGAAGACGCCTTCCAGCCGCCTCCCCCTTGGTTTCTCCCCCTTGCCCTTTCAGAGGTTCTGACCTGTTCGCTTCACGGCATTTTCAGTGTAACGGGCAGCCCGCCGCCTCAAGGAACTACGACCCTTCGAAAAACCGCACGCAGACGTGCGGTTTTTCATTTTAGAGTTCCTCCTTGACCCGGCGGGCACCCAGCCCGTTCCGTTCTTTGTGCCGTGAATCGAAACGGCGCAAAGGTCGACTACAAACCAATTCCTAATCTCATGGGCTACCTACAAGAAGTGACCGCTGGATTGACGGACCTGATCAATGAGCTCTTCGAGGACCCGGAGCGAGGCGCCCGAGATAAAGCGCCGATTCCGGAGAAACTCCTTGAGTCCTACCGCAATGGACTGAAAGCCGCAGGGCAATCCCCCGCTCCGCGCGAGAGCCGTCCGCCGCGTCCTCCGAGTGAGCCACGCCGGAGATGAGCACGTTCGTCGCTACGCGGATCAAAGCATGCGTCGTGCATCGGTTGCAGTATAACGCGGAAAGCGGAAATTGCCCACTCTGCGACGAGGAGCGCGAAGTGCATCGCTTGGCACCGGGACGAGTGTCATGGAAAGGCAAGCCACGCTTCCCCTGTCCCTTCTGCGGTGCGCGCTCCATCTATGCGGCGTGCTGTAGCAAGTTCGGCTGCCGCAAGCGCGCGGGATTGCTGAAGCCACGCTACCTGCATTATCGGTGCGTGCATTGCGGAAGCAGGACGAAGTACGCCGCCTGCTGCACGAATCTCTCGTGCCGCCGGAAAGCTGGCAGGGTCGGCATGTACCGCCGCATGCATTGAGAGAACGACCCCCGAACGGACATCCGAACGGGGGTTTTTCTTTTGATGGGCAAGGGGGAGAGCAACATCCCCCGCCCGCCCTTTCGGGAGGCGGCTAGTACAGACGTGCTGACAAAACCGAGATCTACCGAATGGTGTAACTTAAATTCAATGCCAGCGACAGCGAACCGTGGACGCGTAATTACTGGGCATCACGCACGGGTCTTTGTGGGCGAAAGAGCGAAGAGGACGCAGGATCATCCGTGCTGATGGTAATCGCCGGTGCGGGCGCATCCTACGATTCATTTCCATCAAATCCCCCACCAACATCGCTAACCTTGTCGGACTATGAAGAGCGGCCACCCCTCGCGAGTCAGTTTATTCGCCCCCCGAAACCTCTTCCGGGATATAGCGCGAAAATATCCAAAATGTTTGCCATTGATCGCTGAACTTGAGCCACAACTTGTGTCCGGGATTTCAGTCGAGGAGTTTCTTGAGCGGTATCAAGCCGAGGCAGACGGCGAAGGTCGGTCTCAGTTGTGGGCGGTTCGGTATTACCTTCAAGAGGTCATCCGGCTTTGCGAGCGCCAATGGACCGAGACGACGCGCGGAGTATTGAATTACTCGACTCTATTCAATCAAGCGAGGCGATCGGGCCTGTTTGTTTTGTCACTTTCAACTACGACACGCTGATCGAGCAATCGTTAACACACTTCGACATCAGCTTTCCAACGATTGGAGACTTATGCGAGCGATCCCAAATGCAAACTGTTCAAGTTGCACGGTTCGACCGACTGGATCTATTGGATTCCGAAGCGCGGTACTGGCATGATACAGACCGAGCCCACTTATGACGACTTAATACGAGCCGCGCCGTCGATAGATGACGCCGCATTGCTGCGAAAGGTGGGTGAAGCTCCGATCGAGACAGTCCGGGAGCGCTACTTGGAGTGCCCGCTCTCGCTATTCCAGTGGTCGCGAAATCCGAATTCGTATGCCCTCTTAACCACCTTGAAGCTTTACGTGTTCTCTTGCCTCGTGTCACGCACATCGCTGCGGTCGGCTGGAGGGCAGCAGAGGAACATTTCCTCACTTTGTTACGCGAGCACGTGCAGAAACATGTTGCTATAACAGCAGTGTGCGGCAACGAAGTCGAATCCGAAAAGACCCTTGAACGCATGCGCGTTGCGGGCGTTTTCGGGCGTTTTGAACCGATCAAGGACACGTTCACCTCTTTTGTACACCGCCGTGGTGTCGAGAACTTTCTTAAGTAACGCTTCTATTCCACGCCACGCGCTGTAGGTTTGCTTTCTAAACAAAAAGCGGCCGGTACGAAACCAGCCGCCTGGAACAATCCTACGTCTTAAGCAAGGCCTGAATCTCTTCAATGGAAAGCACGTCCGGTTGCTTCCCAGCCGGCAGCGTCGGAGCCCACGTCCACATCCTGCGACCGAGCCGCGTTAAACAGTCCATTGCACCCTCTCGGCCAGCTTCGTCATCATCGAGCAGGACGCAGACGACCTTGAAGTGCCGGACAATGAGCTCCTCTTGCGCCTTTGACATCGAAGAACCCATGAGTGCCACGCAAGGAAAGCCCGCAGCGCTCACCTTTAAGCAGTCGAAGAAACCTTCGACGACCACAACGCGGCGGCGATCATTCGATTCCCCTATCGCGCGATGCAGATTGAACAGTTCAAGTGACTTATGGAACCCGGTCGGGAATTTGTATCGCGGTTCGCTCTCGTCGATCGATCTCCCCGCATACGCGACGATCTCCCCTTTTTCATTTTGGATCGGAAACACGATCCTCCCCTGCATCGATCCGCGCCCGCCGAAGTAACCGATGCCGAATGTCCTCGCCAGGTCCTCCACCACTCCCCTGCTTTCGAGGTAGGGATGCTTGCATTCGATACCCTGGAGAGAAAACGTGAGCGCCTTGTTTTGGACTTCATCGCCATCATGTTTTCCTTGTGAAACCAGTGCGCGAGTTTCTTCCGTTGTCTTTCCGTTTGTCGAATGACTCTCTGGGCCGGCACTCTTCGGAACGCCGAACCACTCCGCGAGCTTTACTGCGGCGTCGCGGATCGTGCAACGTTCCATGGTGGCCACGAAATCGAGCGCGTTGCCACCTTTCTTTCCGTCACGTGCCTTGATGCAGGCCACCGATTGGCAAGCCCAAATTCCTCCGATCCCTTTTGTAAGGGTTGCGGTGAAGCTTGCTGTGTTCTTATGCTCCGCGCCGTGCATCGGCAGCGGGCACTTACCTCGGAGCGTGCCATTGCCAACGCTCCGCAGTTCAATGCGGTAGTGATTGAGTACCATCTCCAAGGAGACGGCTTTCTTGATTTCTTCAAAGCTTACCCAAGCGGACATATTGCCTCCAGTGATTTTGGAAAACTGCTCCGCGAACCTAAGGCCGATCCCCGTGTCCGTCAAGGTTGAAACGCATTTCATAAAAAGTGATGGTCTCGTCAATCCCCCGCAGGGGAGCTGCCCGTCCGGCCAGGCGCACGCGTGGAGCTGAGAGCAGAAGCGTGCGTACGGGTCTCGTCTCAAGCGCTCTCAGAGCTTGATCGATACCGACCACTCACGGGCTTTACGCCGAAGGGCCGCTCGCCTGAAGGAGCACGGATGGTCTCGTCAAAGCTCCGTCTCGATCATTGGAGTGATCCGGGCGCGAATAGCGATAGGAACGGGCAGCCGCGCTTTGTATACCATGCCTACCTATGTTTGTCACGCTTTTGCCTTTTGAACGAGTTCAGGCATGAGCCGTTCGAGCGTGAGATCCTCGAATGCGATCACCGGATAGGCGGCGGTCCAGTTCGGGGACATCATTGTCCGAAATTCTTCTGCGAGTCCATGGGCGCGGCCGCGGGCTCTCCGTGATCGTGGCCACCCGGAAGAGTTTCATCCCATCGATACTTCTTGAGGTGCAGTTGTTGGTGAAAGTATGCTGCGTATCCCGTGATTTTGTCTCGCATCCGGCTGTGCGCCATCGTCCGCGATCCGCTTCCAGGAAAAAATGCGCATCTCCCTTTCCCTGCCTGCTTCGGCGACGGTAAACAACGCATCCGGCCGGATCGGAATTGCACTTTGTTGCTGGTCGTTACGGTATCCCAGAGCGAGGGCCCTTCAGTCCACTTTGCGAGCGTGAGCGATCGCGCCGGCGTGAGCCGGATGAGCCGCACATGGATGTCGGTGATGAAAACAGCGTGCCGCATGCCGAGTTCTTTCAGCTCCGTCTGGCGGAGACGTTTCGTGGCAAGCTCACGCGGCGCGTAGCCATGTTCGATAAGAACCCGGACGCCTTCGCGCCCAATGGCATAGACATGTTTATGCGGGCGGCGAGCAACACAGGTGAGATATCCTCGCTCTTCGAGCTTCGCCAGCCGTTCCTGAGTGCGCTTATATGACCTGCCCGAGAGGGCGGCCATATGGTCGATGGTCGCCAGGCGCAATTCATGGACGTTGCGCAGTATGAAGAGATCACTTGGAACGAGTTGAAAACCAGTGGTTGCAGGCATGTTGTTTCTTGCAGCTATTCTTCGTCGAGGAACGTTGACGGCGGGGGTTCCGAGAATTCTACCATTGATGTTTCGGAACGATAAGACGTTGAGGGGATGGTAATCACCGTCTCGGGGTCCAGCGCCGACAAGTAGAAGGGTTCTGAAAACATCCGCGTCAGCGCTTCCGCCCGACGGCGCGCGGAAAGTTTAGGATCCCCAACGAATGGGGCGCTGCAAAATATCGCCGGATGGTTTTCCACTTTCAGCACGAAATGCGCTTGAGGCTGGGCCTTGATCTTTTGCAGGCAGCTCGTCAAATACTCTGCCTCAGAGACGAACGTTCTCGATGAGACATTCCGGCGTTTGGCATATTCGTAAAACGGCACGCGTGCTGTGGTAAACGTGATCCCGGTATTACCCCCGGTGCTGGTGGCGGCGCTCGTGCCTTCGGTCGCGCTCTCTGATGTCGTGTCGTGCACACCGGCACTCTCGGAGAATGATTTGCTGGAGATGTCAGTCTCGCTCGTAAAGTCGCCCGAGGACATTCCCGAGTTCTGTTGCACGACGGCATCTCCACCGGGGAGCGCCATGCCAGCGCCGGAGACGCCCGCGTAGGCGCCGCTGCTGTGCCCGGAGGATATCGCGGAACCCTTGCCCACGGTGCTGCCGGAACTGCTGAACTCGCTGTGTGATGAGCCCTTCGTTCGAGCTTTTGAAATGCCGTGAGTCTCCCCGTTTGATCGGCCGTGCCCGACGCTGAAGCTGCATACGAGCCGCGAGGTTTCAATCGGATCGAGCTCCAAGGTCGTCAATTCATCTTTGATAGCCATTGGATTGAACTGATCGATCGCCACTTCTTTTGTGAGAACTTCAAGGTCCTCCACGGTAAGCCCGCCGAAAATTGCCTTCGTTCTCGCGCAGGTCATCACGGAATTATAGAGGTAGCCGCTCTTTTCCTCGTCGCGAAGCTGAGCTAGATGTTGATGGGCGAGCACACAATGGAGCCCAACCTCCCGCCCGAGATCGAGCGCCGAGCAGAGATCGGAGGTTGCAAAGAGCTGCGCTTCATCGAGAATCAGGAACACTGGCCGACGTTCCCCTTCCGGACGTTCGAAGACATGGTTCAGAACGTCGTTTACGATGAACCGGCCGAGGAGCTTCACATCGTCGATCCGCAGCGGTCGATTCAATTCCAAATTCACCAGCAGTACTCGGCCGTTATGGATCACATCTTCGAGGTTGAGCGCCGGCTGGTGCGTAAGGACGCGTCGGATGGTCTCGTCACATACAAACGATTCCAGGCGCGCGAGCGAACTCGCCGCAAGTTCTTCCTGCCGATTAGCTTTGAGGCTATGAAAATATGCGAGCGACTCCCTAAGCATCGGATCAGCAATTCCGCCGATAAGCCCTTCACGAATGCCTGAGCTCGGCTGCAAGATCCGCATGGCTTCCACCAGGCCCCAGCCCTTGCCCCGCGCGATGGCGAGCGACATGAATAAGAGTCGCGCGAGCTGCGGCGTTTGATCGAAGCTGCTTTGCCCAAAGGCGGAGCGAATGCTATCACGCACCGATTTCGCGTGCGTCGAAACGGGCAATCCATTCGCCGCCATCGGATTGTAGCCAATGGGCCGTGCATCTCCGGGATCGAACCAGAGCAAGCGCTTCTCCATCCTTCGTTCGATCATCCAATCGCGAGCGAGACGCGCCAATCGGCCTTTCGGATTGATAAGAACGATGGTCGCTCCAGGCAGTCCGCAGAGCGCTTGAAACAGTCCAAACAGGAACCGACTCTTACCGCAACCCGGTGGACCAATCGCATGCAGATGGGTTTCGAGTCGATCAAGCTTGAGATAGAGCGGTACTTGGTCGGCGCAATCAGTGCCCACTGGTATACCTCGGTGGCGCGCGATCCACCACGCTCGCGAGCTACCCGACGGTCTTGTGAGTTTCATTGGTTGCCTTCCCAGCCGACAATCGGACAAGTTCGCCAGCGGCCCATTCTTCAACCTCGGTGATATAGCTTTCCCGCTCGTCTTCCGAAAGTTCGAACTCGTCCAAGTCCTTCAGCATCTCCTGCTTCTGCTGCAAGATGGTGCTTAAGATGGTCCTGCGGTCTTCCGCTGAAACCTCGATGCGGCGACGCATGCGCTCGCGCACTTCCCCGATAGAAGGTCTCCGCCGGGGCGGTACGGCAACTTGCGGGCGCTGCTCAGCAGCCAAGTCTTCCGCGATCATAAGCGCATCGAGCCTGCCGAGTTTCCGGTCAAGAACCTGAGGGTGATGCTTGCGGAGGTACGCCACGATGTCATGCCGCGACAGCAATCCGATCGCGTCGTCGCGTATCTCTGCCTGGCTCCTGAGTAACTCGTCCTTATACGTTCGAGCGAAGCGCTGGCGGAACTCTGGATTGCCCCAATTCCGATGGACTTCGGATTGGACGCAGATGGCACGGATCTCTTGTGCGAACAGCTCCGCCGCCTTTGATCGTTCCTCCTTCGCCTTGGCCGCCCGGTCCTTTCGGGCCGTCTCTTCAGCGGCCAGACGACGGCGTTCAGCAGTGCGCACGGTGCTCTCCGGCATGTACGCTACCTCCACGCACAAAGAACCCGCGCTTGCGTCTTGTTGCCTGTTGGGTAGTGCGACGCTCAGTCGGTCTGGTGGGCCATCGATCTGAAACCGATATCGATGCTGAGCGCGATCGGATTCTAGGGTCGTAATAGCGGACGACTGGAACGGGCGACCGTTGATCAGAACGTCATCATGCCAGTGAGTGAAATTTTCTTGAGAATCCGTTCTATAGGACGCGTCTGCCCGACGCCATACGCCGCTAGAATCGCGGTAACCGACGATCCCCGTGATCGTAATTTCGTACACCGGATTCGCATGTGGCGCGATTGGGAAGAAAACCTCACTCCCATTCTGAAAAACGTTCACTTGCCAAACGCCGGTCGCCACCTGGGACGGCCACCAACGATAATCGGTGCAACGTCTTGATTCCTGGGATCGCGCCCAGGCTGCGAGCCGTGCGAGTGCAACAACGATGACGACTGTTATCAGTCCGATGAAGATGAAGTCCATGGCTGCTCCTCTTCACTGCTGCTCGGCGCTGGTTATGCGCCGGTACACGCGCTCAACTACGGTCTGTGGGATTCGAGCGGGCGATAAATGCGTTTCCGTTTTGAGGGTGTTCCAAAATTCACCACGCCCGGTTCACTTAGGAAGAGCCGACGAATCTTGTCAGTACTTACATTCCACGCCGTGGCGAGTTCTTGGACGGAATAATGTCGTTCTTGTGGATCAAACATGGTGATCCCCTCCGTCTTCAGGCCCGCCATCCATAGCGTCTTGCCAACTACCGCCCGCTTCGAAGCATTGCTGCATTTGCGCAAACAGATCTCTGGGGCGGCGCTCCTGTTTTCTCATCGCTTCGAGCCAAGCGATGAAAAACTGAATAGTTTGAACGTTGTCAAGGCCTTGTAGCTGACGGCCTTCTGCTGTAGCTTTAAGAGGCCTCTCGTTTGAAGGCTTGCCATCTTCCCGTGGATCTCGCCGGGTAAGATGGGGATCGTATGTTGCTTCCGACATGATATCTCCTTAATCCGTTGAGTTATGTCTGGGGCAACCCCGCTCACTGCGGGCCCCCGTGCGCGGAGTCTAGTCACTCCGCCACGGGGAACTCCTCAGAGACGACGCAAGGCTGCGGCAGCAGACTATTCAGCCGAGGCAGGCGCCAGCCACTCCTAGTGAGTGGCTTTTGCTTTGCCGCTTCAAAAAGCTGCGCAACGGTCTTTAGGATGGAAGGTACTACAAAGGGAAAGGAATTCAGTCTTCAGCCGTCCCAAGGCAATCCACGTTGCGTTTGAGACGACTGGAGCCAGATGGATAGAGGTACACTAGCCTTCCGCAAGCCGGCGTCCACTGAGCCGTCACTCAATACTGCGGACGGCGCGAATGAACCTTACTGACCGTATTGTTGCGGAAGGGCGACTAGGATCGTGAGTGACCTAGCGCCAACCCATCGCCGGATAAAAAAGTCTCACGACTTTTATTATGATTTCCGGCCTCAGTCGTTCTCCGCCGCCGCGCCTCTCCTTCGCGAGCGAGCGCTTGAGGTTGTATTCCCGGTCAGAGCCCTAGGGTAGGCTTGCCGGTCCGCCGTGCGATGGTTCCCCCAGTATTCAGTACTTCCTCAGCGCCCTTATTGTATCGGACGGACAGCTTCCACGCAAGAATTACGTTCGTAATTCTCGAAAGGGGCGTTTAGTTCTTCGAGACATGCGTTTGCAGCCTTTCCTGCGTTTCGTGCGATTTCATTCTCGTTCATGAAATGTTGTTTTAAGAACCTTCCCGCTGTTTTGCCGAGCGATTCCCATTGTCATTTCACAAGGGCGAGTCCGGCTTTCGGCCACGTGGCCGTGACGGCTTTTTCGAGGTTGTCCTGCAAGCTTTTGACCCAGGGCGCATAACTTCTCTGCGTCGTGCGCAAGTCGGTATGGCCAAGTAGAATGCTGACAGTTTCCAAGGGGACGCCTTTTTCGAGAAGGCGGACAGCGAACGTATCACGGAATCGGTGGGGATGGATCGCCTTTTTTGGTGCGCGGCGTGCCAGGCTTCTTTCTCGCCATGAGACCCGCAGCGATGGCAGTTTTCGTTAGCTTGCGGCGATAGTACTCCGCGATATTTACCGGATCATCTGATTCAACGGCGAAATAAAATCCCCCAACCAGCTTAAGCTTTCCGAGATCATGGACCAGATCCGGCGGGATCGGGATGCGGACGGGCACGCCAGTTTTTTGGACGTATAGAAATAGCTTCCCGTCTTGGAGCTTATCCGGCCGGAGCTGGGCGGCGTCAATGATGCGGAGCCCGGAATGAAGGAGAACCCGGAAGAAGACGTTCGTCCGGGAATCCGCATAGGCAAGAAGCTTGGAAACTTCGGCGTCGGAGAAGGGAAGCGTTGGGTTGGGCTTGATGATGGGCGGTTTCACGCCCTTCGCAGGATTCGCGGTTATCCACGCGTTTTCGACGCAGTAATTTCCCCACGCGCGAAACCGTTCGATCATCTTCGCGATTGTTCGAGGACTCCCCTTCCATCCTGCTCGGAATTGTCCGGCGTGCGGCGGTGTGAGATCCGAAAGACGCGAGATGCGGTGTTCGGCGCAATATGCTTTCAGGCGCCTCGTGAGCAGCTTGTACTTCGCCAACGTGGAGGGGTTGAGGTTCCGGGCTTCGCAGTCTCGAACAAAAGCGTCAAGCGCTTCCGCGACTGTGACAGCTTTGGGTCGTTCGGGCTGCTTCCCCTCTTCGATTTTGTTGACGGTCTGTTGCGCTCGTTCGAAGGAGCGGGTCTTCAGAGTCTTGCGATAAGGCTTTCCATCCACGGAGCCGGTAGCCCAGAGAGGACAATGACATCTTTTCGAGATGCGATCATCCGCGAACTTGCACGTGGTCCGGTGGCGACGGTAAATGGAGAGCACTGACCCAATGATTGTACAAAATCGTGTACAGTTCAACCTTTTGGATTCTATGTGATTGATTAAGAAGGAGAAAAACTGGTGGCCGAGGTGGGGGTCGAACCCACACGAAGAGTGAACTTCGCCAGATTTTGAGTCTGGTGCGTCTGCCAGTTCCGCCACTCGGCCACTACTGGCTCGAATGCTAGTTTAACATCCGCCGTGCCGTCCGGCATGTCTAGTGTCCCATCCGGCATGTTTAGATAGGTTGATGTCCTTCCTTGACCTGCTGCTCGGAAAGCCGCTCGCAACTTCGGCGGAGGACGGCGAGCGCGTGGGCCCGGCCGCCGGCATCCCCATCTTCGGTCTCGACGCGCTGAGTTCCGCCGCATACGGGCCCGAAGCTGCGCTCACCCTGCTGATCGCGCTCGGCGCCATGGGCATCACCTACATCGTTCCGATCAGCACCGCCATCATCATCCTGCTCACCATCGTCTTCTTCTCTTATCGTCAAACCATCGATGCATACCCAAGCGGCGGCGGATCGTACACCGTCGCGCGCGAAAACGTCGGCGCAGGCGCTGGACTGTTGGCCGCATCCGCTCTGATGATCGATTACGTGCTGACGGTGGCCGTTGGAATCTCGGCCGGCGTGGGCGCGCTGGTGTCGGCGATTCCATCGCTGCTGCCGCACACGCTCGCAATGTGTCTCGGGATTCTTTTGCTGATCACCCTGGTGAATCTGCGCGGCGTTCGCGAAACGGGCGGTATTTTCATGGTTCCCGACCTACCTTTTTGTGGGAACTCTGCTGATCACTATCCTGATTGGTGCTGTTCCGAGCCATTGTCGGGCATGGGCATCCCGTGCCAATCATCGCTCCTCCCGCGATCCCCGCAGCCACCGAAATGGTGGGCGCATGGCTGCTGCTGAAAGCGTTCGCCAGCGGTTGCACCGCGATTACTGGCGTGGAAGCCGTCAGCAACGGCGTGCGCGCATTTCGCGAACCAACTTCCGCCAACGCAAAAACGACGCTTACCGTGATCATCGGGATGTTGATCATTTTGCTGGCGGGCATCGCCTGGCTGGTGCGGCGTATCAGATTGCCGCGACTGATCCCGGCGCTCCTGGTTACCAGAGCGTGCTCTCGATGTTGGTGGCGGCGGTGATGGGGAAGGGCGTGTTTTACTACGTCACTATGGGTTCCATTTTGCTGGTCCTGGCGCTTTCCGCCAACACGGCGTTCGCCGATCTGCCGCGCCTGTGCCGCATTATCGCGCTGGATGGCTACTTGCCGCGCTCCCTTGCCAATCGCGGACGACGCCTGGTTTATTCCCAGGGAATTTATGCCCTCACCATCCTGGCCGGCGGTCTTCTCATCCTGTTTGGCGGCGTCACGGATCGCCTGATTCCGCTGTATGCGGTGGGAGCTTTCCTGGCCTTCACGCTCTCGCAACTGGGCATGGTGTTTCATTGGAAACGCGTAGGCGGGCCCAGCGCCGGGCGGTTCATGTTCATTAACGGACTGGGTGCGCTCGCTACGGGAATTACGGTCCTGGTCGTGCTCGTGGCGAAGTTCATCGCGGGCGCCTGGATCACCGTGCTCTTGATCCCCACCCTTCTGTGGCTGATGTACGCGGTTCATCGGCACTATCAGCGGGTGGCCCAGGAGGTCTCGGATTCCACGCCGCTCGATCTCAGTCACTTTCAGCAGGCGATGGTGGTGGTCCCGGTGGAACGTTGGAGCAAGATCGCGAAGAAGGCGATTACTTTCGCCTTGTCCATTTCGCCCGAAGTCATCGGTCTGCACGTGGACTGCGAATGGACCGAACAGCTCAAGAAAGAGTGGCAGGACTACGTGGAGAAGCCCGTTCAGGAACTCGGACTGGCAGCGCCACGGCTGGTGGTTATAGACAACCCCTTCCGCTACGTCTCCAGTCCCATTGTGGATTATGTGCTTGATCTGCAGAAGAAAAATCCGGACCGCCAACTTGCCGTATTGATTCCGGAATTGGTGGAGCGGCATTGGTATTACGCCCCGCTTCACAACCAGCGCGGGGCCGTGATGAAGACGTTGTTGTATATCAAGGGCAGCCAACGCATCGCAGTGGTGAACGTGCCATGGTATATGGATTAGGTGGGGGTTACCGATGAATCTGCGACGTTCTGCTTTCTTGTTTGCGATTGCCCTGGGCTGCTCGGGCCTGCTGTTCGTCCAAAACGAAGACCATTCGCCGCACGGCAAAGTGGAGCGGATCAAGGTCCATGGCAAGGCGTTGGAAGGAAATCTGGAAGGCGATTCTCCGGATCGCGACGTCTCCATTTATCTGCCGCCGAGCTATGCCGCTGAGCAAAGCCGCCGCTATCCGGTGATCTACTTGCTGCATGGCTACACCGACAGCGACGATCTGTGGTTTGGGGCGAAGCAGCACTTCATCAACGTTCCCGCGGTAGCCGACAAAGCGCTGGCCGGCGGCGCCCGCGAAATGATCATCGTCATGCCCAACGCGTACACGGCGTACGCAGGCAGCATGTATTCCAGTTCGGCAACCACGGGCGACTGGGAAGCGTTCGTCGCACACGACCTGGTCTCCTACATCGACAGCCATTATCGGACCATCCCGGAGGCGGCGAGCCGCGGCCTGGCTGGGCACTCCATGGGCGGTTACGGGACCGTCCGGATCGGAATGAAAAACCCCGACGTGTTTTCCAGCCTCTACATTCTGAGTCCGTGCTGCATGTCGGCGAACATCAATCCTCGTCCGTCGCCGAAGGCGGAGGCGATCCATAGCGCTGCCGATTTAGCCGACGCGGATTTCGGAACCAAGGCTCAGATCGCGTCGGCCGCGGCGTGGTCGCCCAATCCGAAAAACCCGCCGCTGTTTTTCGACCTTCCTTACAAAAACGGCGAGGCGCAGCCAGCGGTGGCCGCCAAATGGGCAGCCAACGCGCCACTGGCGATGATCGACCAATACATTTTGAATCTGAGAAAGATGCACGCCATCGCCATGGATGCGGGCGACAAGGACGAGCCCATCGCAAGTACCGTGCGCACGCTCGATCAGATCCTCACCTCTTACGACATCCCGCACGCATTCGAAATCTATCCCGGCAATCACGTCAGCGGCATCGCCGATCGAGTGGAGACCAAGACGCTGCCATTCTTTTCCAAGAACCTGGCGTTTGGTCATGGCACGCAGTAGAGCCGAGCGTCGGGGCGAGAGAATCCGCCTCGCTGCTATCCTGGATCGTATGCAACTGGGCATGATCGGTTTGGGACGAATGGGCGCGAACATGACGCGGCGGCTGATGAAAGCCGGGCATGAGTGCGTAGTCTTTGACAGAAGTCCTGAAAGCGTCGCGCAACTAGGCAAGGACGGCGCGGTTGGATCCGCTTCGCTCGACGAATTCATCAACAAGCTGAAGCCGCCGCGCGCGGTGTGGCTGATGGTGCCGGCCGCGGTGGTGGATCAGACGCTGGAACAACTCGCGTCGCGCATGCAGAAGGGCGACATCATCATCGACGGCGGCAATTCGTACTACATCGACGACATTCGCCGCGCGAAGGATTTGCAGCCGCGCGGTATCCACTATGTTGATGTCGGCACCAGCGGCGGCGTGTGGGGATTGGAACGGGGTTACTGCCTGATGATTGGCGGCGAGCTGGATATCGTGAAGCACCTGGATCCGATTTTCAAAACCCTAGCGCCCGGCCGCGGCAACATCGACCGCACTCCGGGCCGCGACAAAGTCGGCGGTACCGCGGAAGAAGGCTATTTGCATTGCGGGCCGGTGGGCGGCGGGCACTTCGTCAAGATGGTTCACAACGGAATTGAATACGGCCTCATGGCGGCTTACGCCGAGGGCCTGAACGTTTTGCATCACGCCAACGTCGGCAAGACCAAGCGCGAAGAAGATGCCGAGACCACTCCGCTTCGAGATCCCGAACATTACCAGTACGATTTCAATCTGGCCGATGTCGCCGAAGTATGGCGCCGTGGAAGCGTCGTGGCATCCTGGCTGCTGGATCTCACGGCAATTTCGCTGCTGGATAAAGGCGCGTTCGACAAATTCTCCGGACGCGTATCGGATTCGGGCGAAGGACGCTGGACCATTAACGCGGCCATTGATGAAGGAACGCCAGTTCCGGTTTTAAGCGCAGCGCTATTTCAGCGCTTCGATTCGCGTGGTGAAAGCGATTTCGCCAACAAGCTGCTTTCCGCGATGCGCTTTCAGTTTGGCGGGCACATCGAGCGGAAGGCCGGCAGTTAAGTCCGGCGATTCAAGCCGCGCCCTTCTCAGCGAGTTCCCGGACCAGCTCGCGCCCCTTCGCGGTCGGCGTGTAACAACGTTGCGGGCCGAAGGCGGTGGAAACGCCCGCCGCAGTCAACAGCCCGTCATCCACCAAGTTTTCGAGCTGGGCGTTCAAGTCGCCATTGAATCCGGCACTGGCGCGCCCCGCGGTACATACAGTCTTCAGCGTGGAAATCGTTTCTGGTTTCATAAGCCGCTTAGCCATATTAGCATCACCGCGATTCAGACCTGCGTGCTAACGCCGACCGAATCGCAGTTTGGGCCTCCTGCATATGCGCTTCGCCGGGCTGGGCTTGGCGTGGCCAGAAAAAACCACGCAGACCGTCCTTCTTTCGGCGGGGCACAATATGGACATGCAGATGCGGAACGCTTTGACTGACGCGATTGTTGATGGCGACAAACGAGCCCTCGGCGTGCATGCCTTCCTCGACGGCGCGCGCGAGCAACTGCACGTTGGCGAAGAACGGTCCCACCAATTCCAACGGCAAATCCGCCAGCGTTTCGTAGTGAGACTTGGGAATGAGCAGCGTGTGCCCGATGAAGAGCGGACGGTAATCCAAGAACGCTATCGAAAGGTCGTCTTCGAAGACGATATAGTTTGCGTGCAACGCGATTTGGCAGAAACGGCAGCTCGTGCTAAGGCTCATCAGTTTGGACCAATCAGCTTTCGATCGGGCCTACGCCGATGCTCAATGCGCTGATGATCTGCTCGCGCCGATCGGCCGCGACTCTCAGCGCCGATTGCATGGAGTACAAGTAGACCAGCACGCCCACGAGAGCACCGAAGATGAGGACCCCGAAAAACGCCCACTCGGTGTTGAAGGCGTAGCGCGCCAAATAGGCCAGCGCCACCGGCGCCAGAGTGACAGGAAACGCCAGCATCAGCAGCGCCTGAGCCCGGCTGCTGGCGGCCGTCTTCATGGATTTCGTGGGATTCACCGCGCGCGGATTGTAGAGTGAGCTCAAGTTCCCGACGGCCAAAACGAACAAAGTGATGACGCAGGTAACGGTGAAGGCTTCGAGAATCTGGAGCCCGCTGAGAGGTAGCCGCAGCAGAGCGCACACCAGCGCGATGGCCGTGATCTCCATCAGAACCAGAAACGCCGCCGCCAGATTCTTTCCGGCCAGCACGGTGGACATCTTCACCGGCACCAGGAAATAGACCTGGGCGGCGCTGCGGTCGAATCCGAAGCAGTTCCAAAACAAAGCGTCGCTCAACAAGAGCAGAGCGTAGACGCTGACCATCGTGAGGTAGTTGTCTGCCAGGAAGGAGTGCTGCACGCTCGCGCGACCGAATGCGATGGGAGCCCAGATCAACATCCCGAAGGAGAAGCCCATCAAGAAGACCAGGCGGAATCTGGGCGCGCGGCTCAGAAACCGGAATTCTTTTTCGATCAGGCCCGCGAGCGGATCCGGCAGCAGCGCGTTGGGCAACTGATACCACCATTCCAGGCGGCTCACGCGGCGCAGCGCGGAGGAGCGGCTAGCCGAAGCCTCGGCCACGTCAAAGCGCAGCCCGCGTTCAAACTGTGAACGTCCGAAGATGTAGGCCGCCAGAGTCCAACCCAGCAGGATAGCCACGTTGCGCCAGGAAAATTCGCCCAGCGCCAGGTGCGCCGCCGCTGTCCAGGGCAACATCGCGGATGGCTCGCTGCCGAAAAACTGTCGAAGGCGGGTCTGCGAGCCACGGACCAAGATCAACTGAGGCAGCGCCGCAGCGATCACTACCAGGAAGATCACAATCTCCCGAATCCGCTTGCGGGCCAGCAGACGAACCAGAAGATCGCGAATTCCAGTGGAGCAAAACAAGTTGAAGCAGATGAACACCACCAGTGTAAAAGGCGCCCATTTGGGAACAGCGGGATTCAAGAAAAGACCGATGGCGGCGCCAGTCAAGATCAGCAACATCTCGACGGCGGTGGAGATGCGCAGTATTACCTCAATCGAGAAGAGGGCGCGATGCGGGATGGGATAAACCAGCAGCTTGCGCAGGTCGAGCGACGCGCCGGTCGAGGTGAGCAGCACGGGAATCACTTGCCAATAGAGAAAGCAGACGAGCAGGGCAGCCGGCAGGAGTTTGCGGAATGCCGCCAGTTCGGCGCGCCTGGAGAGCAGGATTCCGGCGAGTACGGCGATGTATGTGAAACCCGCATACCAGATGGTGGTCAGGCCGCCAGTGAAAATCAGTCCGGCTACGTTGGAGCGCGGGAGATGATTGCGCGCACTGCGCCACTGCGCCCACACGATGGCACCCGACTGACTCAACGCCTGACTCCACATTCCTCTCTAGTCTGCTCTTCCGGCGGAGCGCTTGGCAATCGGCGTGGAGTGGGGGGCGTAAAAGGCCGGGCTTGCTGAAGCATCAGCTTTTGTGCGTGGCGCTCGATTTGTTCTTGTGAAAAAACGAAGCCAGATTGTTCCGAACATTTCGGTCGGATTCCATGCCAGACCGTTGTGTTGATGGCGCAGGAAGAGTTCGGCGGCTTCGGTGAGTTGGCGGCGCTCCAGGTGGTGGCGCTCGTCTTGAATTTCACGGAGCTGATCGACGGCTTTTTGAAACTGACGGGAGAGGCGCGAGCCGTGCAGTCCGAGCGTGGCGAGCTGGGGGATTAGGGTTTGGGGATTGGGGGTTTGGGAGAGCAGCTCGGCTTCGAGGAATGGGATGCGGTTGAGGCGCCAGGCGGTGTTGGCGATTTCGTGGACGAGTTGAGTCTCGGTGGCGTTGGCGGGTGCGTACTCATCGAGAAATTGCTGGACGTGGCGCTGGTAGGCTTCGGGGTCCTCGGTGGGCAAGGACAGCGGTTCGGGCAGTGAGACCGTGGCGCAGAGCGTTAAGCGATGCCCGTTGCTTGCCGGGTTGGGTACGAGGACCGGTGGAGAGCTTCGCATTCGCGCGGTTCGCGCGAGTGCGCGGCTCCGGGATTAGGGATTGGGGGGTTGGGGTTGGCGTGGCGGGTGAGCCCATCTTTTCTCCATCGGGCTGAGGGCACGCGCCTCTGCGGGCGAGCCAGAGTTCAACGGGATCCGTTGTTGTCGGTGTTGCTGGAGCTTGGGCTGCTGTTGCCATTTGTGCACCTCGGTTAACGGGATAACACGGGCCGGGGGTGCAGCGGACCGGCGGGGTGGACGCAGCTTGTTGAAGGGGAAGTAGAAAGAGCTGGCTGAAGTTGGTGATTGGAGGAGCGATCTGTTATTGGCAGGCTGCGAACTTGGAATGACTGAACAGGTTAGGACACCTCCGAGTTCATCGATAGTTGGCGGGAGGCTCGGCGACGACTTGGCGGTGGCGGTTATTTTCTCGAGGTTCCAGACTGTTTTCACGTAATGCAGGTCGGAGAATGGGTCTGGTTTAGATCACTGTGGAGCCCGTCGCGTTTGTCGGGACTTGTTGGTTATGAGAGAATTGCTTGGACCATGGCAGCTCAACTTTCAAGTAAAGCCGAACAGCTCGCCGTTCAATCCCAGGAACTTCAATCCTTTTCGCGCTTCAATCTTGTCGGTGTCAAGCAAGGGTTGGAGGCATTTCTCAGTCAATTTGGACGTGAAGGGATCTTTTACGAGTACACGAAGCACGATATCTCGCATATCGACACCCTGCTGCAGATGCTTGATTGGGTCGTTGTCCCCGGATCTGCAAAGGCGATGACTTGCGTCGATTGGATGCTCGCAGTGTTAGCTGTCTATTTTCACGATGCTGGCCTCATTGTAACGAGAGAAGAGTTCAGCAACCGCGGGAAAACAGCCTTCCCGGACTTCAAGAGCTCGATCCTCGGATCTGCGCAGCCTAGCGCTTATAGAGAGCGTGTAGAAGCGCTCGAGGCGGATGATCGGGAGAGATTCCTCTACCAGGAATTCGTGCGAACGCATCATGCAGAGCGCATCAGATACTGGATTGAGGGAAGAGGGGATGAACGCCTTGGCGTGGCACCTTCAACTGTATCGGCTGTCAACGAACTTCTAACCGATCTCGACCTGAACTTTAGAGCAGACCTCGCGATCGTTTGCGAAAGCCATCATTTAGACGATCTCAATGATTTAGACAAATACAACCCCCAGCGAGCCTACGGTAGCGATCCTCGTGAAACGGCCAACCTGCAATTCTCCGCCATTCTGCTGCGCACTGTGGATCTTCTCCATGTCACAAAAGACCGCACGCCTTCGCTAGCTTTCCGCCTCATCGCTCCTTCCGATCCGAAGAGCATCGAGGAGTGGAATAAGCAGATGGAAGTCGTGGCGGTTAGGAAGGCACCAACGAGAGACGAAAAGGGCAACGTCGACCCAACAGTAACACCCGATACCATTGCGGTCTCAGCTACGTTCCGCGATCCACTCGGTTTTTTTTCTCTGACGGAGTACCTTCATTACGCCGAGATGCAACTACGACAGAGTAATCAGTGGGCGGAGCAGGCTGCGGTTAGGGAGGCATCGCAATTCTACTTTCCATGGAGAAAAATTGACAGCACACAAGTAAAGGCGGTCGGCTTTGAAAGCCGACAGTTTGCATTCGAGCTGGACAAGCCCAGGATCCTGAAACTACTGACCGGTCACACGTTATACAACAACCCCGACGTCGTCGTAAGGGAACTAACGCAAAACTCCTTAGACGCAACGCGGCTTCAAAGGACCAAGACTGGCGACCCAGGCCGAATCAGCATATCCCTTAATACTACGGCGCGGACGCTCACAGTTGATGACAATGGAACCGGAATGACCCAAAGGGTCATCGAACAGCACTTTTTGAATGTCGGTAATTCCCTTTACGCGGACGATGGGTTTCGAAAACAGTATCCAACTTTTTCCGCTATTAGCCGATTCGGGATCGGCATTCTGTCCATCTTCATGATTTCCGATGAGATAGAAGTCACCACCAAGGCTGCGGAGGAAACGCAGGCGAGAAATCTATCGATACGTTCATTGAACGGGAAGTATCTAATTAGACTGCTTGATCCTGCAGCGCCTGACTTCCCGGAACTGCTCAGGGGCCACGGGACTAGAGTCCAGCTTAGGCTTCGTGCCGGCGTTCCAGTCCCGCTTATCCGTGATGTGGCTGAGTTTTGGATTCTGTTTCCAGAGTGCGAGGTAACTGTGAGCATCGACAGTGGGCCCCCAATTGCAATCGGCTATTCGTCTCCCAAGGAAGCTCTAGAGGCCATGTTGTTTAAGGCCGGCCACACAGTCTCCTCAGACGAGTCAGAGGAATCGGAAGGACTTGCCACGAGATACAAGGTTGCTGAGGAGAAACGCGGTGGATTGACAATGGCCTACGCGCTCCGCTGGCAGCCCTATTACCAGAACTGGGCCTTTACGAGCGTGGCGGGATTGAATCTTCGTCATCAAGGACAACAGCCTCCCGTTCCCACCGCTGTATGCGTGCACGGCGTGCGAATTCAATCCAGTTCGCCCGGCTTTGCGGGCCTTGACCCTGTTGCCATTTCGAATATAACGGGGACGCGAAGCCCGGCGACCAACGTCGCCCGATCCAATCTCGAGATCAGCACCCAAGTGGACGAGATGTTCACGAGGATCTATTCCATCTACGCTGAACACATTTCATCTGAGATTAGGAACATGACCTCGACCCGAGGGGCGTCTATCTCTACTGCGGCAAGTGAAGGGCGATATCTTTTTAGCCCCTTACAAGGTGCTTTTCCGACTGAGCAGTGCCCAGACGCAGCGAAACTCCTCAACGCACAGCTGAAGACGGTGCCCTGCTTGACACTAGATGATGGCGATGCACGGAAACTCGTAAGCCTCGTCGACCTTGGGACCATAGGGGGATTTTGGACCACGGAAGGAAGCGCGTACAGATCAGCAGAAGATCTCATGCGACGTATTCGTACGGGCGTATCGATCGCCAAGCTTGCAAACTTCATTGGGGCGGAAGATCTCACGCCCAAAGAAAGCATCGTCGGAGGGTATGCAGAGAACCCGGTCGTAAAGGAACTCGTTCTCGGGTCATTTGAAGTTGACCAAATAGAGATCCTGAAAGCCAAACGGCAGGTGAATTTACATTGGCGAAATAAGGGCGATGTCCCACTGTGGTCGAGCCTCATTCCCCAGAATATTCAAGCCAATCAGAGGGTGGGGCAGCTCATACAGCAATTCGGGCCGCAAGTAAGGTTGGCATTTCCGCGGTACCGGGCATTATTGTTTCAAACTTCGGACGAGCTGGCGGTCAGCGGATCTGATGAAGAAGTTGGTCTCAAGGGCTCTGCAAGAACTTACATCTTCAAAGGGAACTTGCTACACCGAATTCTACAGGGATCATTGATTTCACTTAATCAGGGCGAAATGGACCCGGCGAACTACGCATTTCTACTGATCGTCGTCAACCAGCTGCTGTCGAACGATTGGATGACCTTGGAAGAGGATCGTTTCAGGACAGCGGAGGTCCTTCGACAGCTGATGGGTCAGCATCTCAACCAACAGATTGATTTCTCGGCCGAGCTTAGGTCGTTGATTGCGACTTCCTCGCCTCGTATATTTGACCCTATGAGGGGGGAGAGGAGTCTACAGGCTGGCGCCCCTCCCGGAGGTGTTGATTAGATCCGGCTCTCAGTCGGATTTGGCATCGTCCAGGGAACCGCATCGGTTGCCGACGGCCAATGGCACAACGTGGCGGGCGTCTATGAAGGATCCGGAACGAATATCGCCAGGATCTATGTGGATGGTGTAGAGCAATCGTCGGCAACATTGTCCAACGTTCCGGACACCGGCGCGGCGACGCCGTGGCGCATCGGCAGTTTTCTGACCGGAGCCGGATTGTTCCGCGGCCTCATGGACGACGTTCGCATCTATGACCGGGCGCTGAGCGCGGCGGATTTAGAGGCGCTATCAGCCGGGCACTGAGGGCGGTTTTTAGGCCGCCCCAGGCTCAGAAGCTGGAGTCCCAGGTGACGTTGAAGCTGCCGTGGTACGGCGACACCGTCGGGCAGGAGTTGGGGTTGGTCGTCAGAAGCAGCTTAGGGCTCCCGCCCCCAAACCCGAAGTTCTGCTGCCCGACGCAGTCGAGCCAGTAGGACTCGGTATCGTCGAGCATGTTGAAGTCGTACAGTGGCCCGTCCTTGAAGTTTTCGATGGTTGTGGTCTTCCCGCCGGAGGTCACCGTACCGTTGGAGAAGCTGGCTTGTGAAAAGTCACCGAGGGGCAAAATCACAATGCCGAAACCCGCCTCGGTGGCCGGGCGTTCCATGATCCATTCGCCGCTCGAATCGAGGCACGTGGATGGGGCGCAGGACGCTGTCACCGTGAAGCTCTCCGCGGGGTGGGTGAAGTCGATGAGCGACAGGGTGTAATTGCCTGCCGGCGTAGCAGTCACCGAGGCGGCGATACGGTCGCCGGGCTGCGGGCAGTCGACGTTATAGTTGATACAAGCTTGCGTGCCCTCCACTACGGTGCCGGCCGGATACATCTCGTACCAAACGTAATAGTATTCGACCCCTTCGTAGCACTGCGTGGCGCTGCCAAGCTGCTCCACCGTCCCGTTAGTCGCGCCGTCGATGCCGACCCACTGCGCATCGAAGGCGTCCGAGTATTGGTAGTTGCCGACGGGGCACTGCACCGCCGGGATCTGCCACTCGCCGCTGACCGAGGAGACTTTATTCGAACCGCCCTCGACGTCGGCGAAGCCCGACCAGTTGTACGACCCTACGCCGGTAACGCCTCCGCTGGGGGGCAGCGATGTCACGGTGCTGCGCAAGAGCGGCCGGCGCGAGGACATTCTTTTGAGGAACGCCGCGCGCGCCCTGGCGACAGCCGACGCGTCCGGTTGTGGAACCGGGTCGGCCGCCTAGCAAGCTGGCTCCCGCGATTCCGAGCAGCAACGCAACGACACCCGTGATGTTTCTGAATGGCTTCATATTAGTCCTTTCCATAACCGGCGAATAGAAAAGTGTAAGCGAAGATTTCCGGGATGTCCAGTGAAAGGGTACCGGCGGTACCGGGGATGCAACCGTGACATGATCTTTATGTGACCAGAGCAGGGAACTGGAGGTCGCCGATGAAAAAGTTGACGTTGTGGATGATGGCTCTCGCAGCGCTGCTGGGCAGCGCGTTGCAGGCCCAGAATATTACCGGCAATTGGCAGGGCACATTGCAGCCCGGGCAGCAAAAGGTACGCTTCGTGTTTAAGATCGCGCTGGAAGATGACAAGCTGACGGCTACGCTTTACACCGTGGACCAACCATCGCCGCCCATCGCGACCACCATCAAGCGGGACGGTTCCACCGTAAAAATGACAATGCCCTCCTTCAACGGCAGCTATGAAGGAAAGTTGAGCGCAGACGGAAACTCGATCGCGGGAACGTGGACCCTGGGCGCGGGCGCGCCGCTGCCCTTGAATCTGGTACGCGCCACTCCGGAGACCGCCTGGGAGATTCCGAAACCTCCACCTCCGCCCGTACGTATGGCGGCGGATGCGAATCCCGCATTCGAAGTGGCCACCATCAGGCCGAGCGATCCTGCCAGGAAGGAACAGATAATTACGTTGAGAGGCGCCGAGGTTATCGCAACGAACGAGACGGTTCACGATCTGATCAACCTGGCGTACTGGCTCCATCCCAAGCAGCTTACCGGCGGACCGCCCTGGACGGAATCGGAAAAGTACGACATGGCGGGAAAACCCGATGCGCCGGGGCAGCCCAACGTCGAGCAGATGAAGACGATGATTCAGAAACTGCTAGCCGATCGCTTCCAACTCAAATTCCATTTCGAGAAGAGAGATCTTTCAGCGTACGTGGTCAGGATCGCAAAGACCGGAGCGAAAATTACCAAAAGCCAGGACGATCCGAAGGGCCTTCCCGGATGGAATTTCGGAAGAGCTGCATCGGGAACTACATTGTCCTTCAGGAACTCGCCAATGTCGCAAATCACCGCCATATTGCAAAACTTCCTGGATCAACCTGTGGTGGATCAGTCAGGGCTTTCGGAAAGGTACGACTTCACGGTGACGTTCACGCTGGATGGGGCTCAGGCGACGCGTCTGGGTGCCGTTCCACCTTCCGCGGCCGACAATCCCGATGCGGCTCCTGATATCTACACCGCATTCCAGCAGCAGTTGGGATTGAAGCTGGAATCGACCAAAGCGCCGGTCGACGTGATGGTGATCGACAAGGTGGAGAGGCCTTCCGAGAATTAGCCGCCCGCACGGACTCAGGACAGCCGGCGATGGGCTAGCGATTCGCCAATCAGCGCGCCAAGTGCGATCAGGACTACCGCAGTGCCCGCATGCCAGACCAGCAGATGCGGCGCCTGCTGGAACATGCATTGAAATTGAAGAGGCGTTAAGGCCAGGAAGACGGCCAAACCGGTCAAAGCCGCTCCGAGTCCGGCGGATGCGAACAGAGCTCCTCGACGCGCCAGCAGCCAGAAGATGACGGTTGCCGGCACGGCGATCATCACTTCCAAAGCGGCGCACGGCCATCCCTGGGAAACAAAAGCGTGGGATGTCTGCCATGGAAAGAACAGCGCGATCCCGCCGATCACCCCAATACCGGCTAACGCCAGAACGAGCGAAAGAGGGAAGCCACGGCGGCTGCCGGGAACCATTTGCCAAGCGAGCGCTATAGCAAACAGAATTCCTCCGCCCGCTAGAATCGACGCCATCCAGCCCATTTGAGCTCGGGTCATCAGATGAAAGCCGGCTTTGTCCAGGACTGCGATCAAGCCCGCGGCGCAGAGGCGAAAGCGGCGAGGAACGCCAGGACCAGCCTGCCCTGGGATGGAAGAGGCTTCGCTGGGGTAAGAGAAGACGTTAGGAGCGACCGGACTTTGCTTTGGATTTCCGGGCGGAGTTCCACGTTAGACTGTGAAGCCGCCCAGGTTTCCAACTTGCGTTCGAGATCGTCGTCACGCGGATAATCCTGCATTTTCATGATCCTTTCCCAATGCGCGGCGAAGCGTCTGGTACGCACGATGTGCTTTCTGCTTAACTGCACCGATAGTCGACGAAGTCGCGTTCGCCACCTCCTCCAGGCTCATTCCCGAGACCTTTAACATCACGATGACTTCGCGCTGACTCTCGGGCAGGCTAGCGATCAGGCGATCGAACTCGTCCTGCTCGCGCGGCGCTTCAGGCAGCATCTGATGCCGGCCTTCAGGGACGCTGGCAACCAGAACCTCTCGCGATTCCAGCCGCCTTCGCTTGCGGTGGGCGTCCAGGCGGGTGTGGCGCGCGATTGCATAGATCCATGGCATCAAGGGCTCAGAGGCGCGATAAGTGTGGCGTGAGCGGTGAATCTTGATCCAGCAGTCTTGCAGCAGATCCTCGGCGTCATTCCGGCCGGTTCGCGAGCCACCGAAGTAGCGGAGAAGTGGAGGCGAAATGCGGCGCACCAGCTCATCGAGAGCGTCCGGATCGGCACGCTGGTAACTGGTCATGAGGTCTCTCAACTCGCGATCGTCAGGCGGTATCTCACCCATCTAGTTCGAATGTCCGGCGAATTTGGTTACGCGGCCTTCTCAATCATGGCGTAACTCGGGTCCAAACCGGAAACGAGCTATGACGCGCGGCGCGCGCGTTACAGATATCCGTGATGCGGATACAAATCAACGGTACGGGTTGGAAGGCTTCTTGTAAATCACACGACGGCAGCAAATGAAAGTGCCAGTGAATGCCAGGGCGGCAGGCACCAAACCCAGAGTGGCCCACACGGCTTTGGTAAACCAGTTGAACCGTCCAAAATGCAGCGCCGAAAGCCAAAACAAGCCTTGGTCGGTAAACCGGTCAGCGGGATCGAGGAGAAGCAGGGCGTCGAACCATCGCGGGAAAGAAAAATAGATCCCAGAAATTCCCCATAACAGAACAAAGAAGAAGCACCAGAATCCGAGCGCGCTGTGCAGGTCCCAATTGATGCGCGGAAAATGCGCTCCCCAGCTTACCGTAAGACTGCGCCGCCAGTTTTTCACTCCTGGCCACCATATGACGGCTCCTGTCAGACAAAGCAGCGTCAAGGAGACGCCGCCGATGCCGTTCGCAAAACGGCCGGTCGATCCCAGCAGAAGGTTGGTATGAAGCTTTACCAGCCAACTGACGAAGGCCCACCGCGATAGCTCGTCCCGGTAAACGATGATGCTTCCGGTAACACTCATGAGCGCGAGGTATGCGCCGGCCACCGCCCCGATCCAAAAGTGAATCTGGAAGAACAGGTTGTGCAGGCGCAAACTCTGGGGAGCCATGGCTTCGGGGCGAGTAAACCTGCTCACCTGCCTCGCGTGGCGACGATTTCCAGGTAGTCGCTGTTTCCCAGGACGGTGCCGTTCTGAGCGGAGTTGTGTTCCCGTATGAGCGCCGCCATTTTTTGTGCGAGATCCGCTTGCGTATCTGGAGTCTTCGAATACTCGAAAGCTTGGATGGCCGGACCGAAGTTGGTCCGCATGAAGTCCACCCAGTCCTCGGCCGACAGCGCGCGGAAGCGCACCACACGGCGTTGGACGCGCAAGTCCCTGGACGTAGGGACCGAGCCGCTCGGCGACCACCGCTTCGTCTCCCCACTCCACGGGGACATCGACGCCCGATCCGGGAGCGGAGTATCGTGCCAGGTGCAGGAACAGCTTCCCGAGCATCGAATCTGGAGGCCAAGTCGTCATGCCAATTTTTCCACCGAGGCTGCAGACACGCGCCATTTCGGCTGCGGTCTTGTGGGGATCTGGCGCGAAGATCGCGCCGAAGGTGCTCAGCACGACGTCGAACGAGGCGTCAGCGAATGACAGCGACATTGCGTTGCCTTCCTGAAAATCGATCTCGAGCCCCTCGGCTTGCGCCCTCTTTCGCGCGTGTCCCAGAAGCGAGGGAACCAGATCCACGCCGGTCACGACCGCCCGGCGCCGGGCGGCTGAAATGGCGGTATTACCGGATGCCGTGCCGACATCGAGCACCCGATCTCCCGCATACACAGGTATTGAATCGCAAAGCACCTCTCCCACAATCGCGAGCTCCACGCCCATGCGGGGAAAATCCCCCACTGACCAGGTCTGCCGCGCGGGTTGGGTTTCCGAATTTGCCTGTTTCATGCTACGTCAATTAGTTCGCCACAACATTTCTCGAAGTTACGGTCGGATTTTTGTAGGTTGTGTCCGTAACTTCGAAGAGTCCGGGAGCGAAGCAATTAGATAAGGAGATGTATAAATGCATCTAGGATACTGGCTTCAATTCTGGTGGATGTTCCCGGTCGCGCTCGCCATTTGCATCACGGTTTGAACGATCGGAGTATCGGGGGCCGTGATTTTTGTCCCCTTCTTCACAATTGTGTTTCCGCTCCTCGGCCACCGTCTTGAACCGGTGCAGGCCGTAGAGGTCGGGCTGCTGACCGAGATCTTCGGCTTCATGAGCTCTACGTCCGCCTTTTGGCGTGCGGGCCTGATCGACTTCAAGATTTCAGGATTCGCGCTCATGTTTGCTGTTCCGGCGGCCGTGCTTGGCGGATACTCGGCTCACCTGCTGCCGGGGTACTGGCTATTGGTGATCGTGGGAGTTGGCCTGGTCCTTTTCGCATTTCTCCTGATTCGTGAGGCGGGCGAAACTAGCCTCGCGCACGCAGCCGGGGAGGGTAGCCCGCAGCCGAAGGAGCACACCGACAGCCGGGGCCGAAGCTACCGCTATCATCGGCAGAATGACTCTTGGCGCGCGGGCACCGCGGCAGTAGGGGGCGTGTTCCAGGGGCTAGTGGGATTCTCGGCCGGCGAAATGAGCACGGTAGAACAGGTGTTGCGGGGCATCCCCGTCCGTCTGGCTGCGGGGAATGCCCATATGATTATTGCCGCCGCATCGATTTCAGCCGCGGTCACGCACCTTAGCGTCGACGCGACAACCGGAGCCACGATTCCCTGGAACATACTTGCCGCGACTATACCTGCCGTTCTGATTGGCGGCCAGATTGCTTCCTTCGTTGCCGGGCGAATGCCGCAGGCTACTCTTAAACTGGTTCTCTCGATTTTTCTCGCGCTGGTGGGCGTGATCAGTTTTTATCGCGCTTCGCTCGCGCCGCAATTGCATTGGCCGCCATGGGTGGTTTTGATCATTCTCCTCGTGGTGGTGGCGGCGTTACTTGGGATGTTGCTTCAGCCGCGCAAAAAAGGATGTTGCGGCGCCGGTGGCGGGTGCTGCCCCGCGACGCCGCCTGAGGAAGACCCGACTAAGCTTCCGAAATCGTCATAACCAGTCATAACCAATCGAGCGTCTCAGCCGGATGGCCGCCAACCACGCGGACGAAGACGTCTTCGAGCGTCTCCGATCCGGTTCGTAGCTCGGCCATGGTTCCCAATTTGACGAGCTTGCCATCATGAATGATCGCCACACGGTCGCAGAGCCGCTCCACCACTTCGAGCACGTGAGATGTCAGGAACATGGTGGCGCCGCGGCGTACTTGATCCAGCAGGATGTCCTTCATGAGCCGGGCGCCCACGGCGTCGACGCCTTCAAAGGGCTCGTCGAGCAGGAACAACTCGGGACGGTGAATCAATGCGGCGGCCATCGCGACGCGTTTGCGCATCCCTTTGGAATAATCGCCGATCAATTTGCCCGGTTGGCCGTCGAGCTCAAACAACGCCAGCAGCTCGCGCGATCGTTCGCGCGCGATGGGACGCGTCAGCCCGTACATTCTTCCGACGAACTCGGTGAATTCGAGGCCAGTGAGATGGTCGAACAGCAGGCTCTCGTCGGGAACCAGGCCGATCTTTCCCTTGACCTCAAGTGCGTGTTCGGGCATCGAAAGCCCCAGCAGGTCGATCGTTCCGGAAGTGGGCGGGGCCAGGCCCATCAGCATGCGGATGGTTGTGGTCTTGCCGGCGCCATTGGGACCCAGGAATCCAAAGAAGCAACCGCGCGGAACCTCCAGGTCGAGCCCATCCACGGCCGCCTTATCTCCATATACTTTGCGTAAATTGTGGATGGCAAGGGCGGGGCTGGAGTCCATCTTGTTCAATGGTACAGGAGCGCCCCGCCGGTCCGTGGGCCTGATATCTTCTCGAAAGCTTATAATTGCCCGGCTTGTATTTGTCCGGAACTACTTGACTTGGGATGCCTGAAGTGGTGGAGCAATAGCGCGGCGCTTATTTTCAGCGGAAGTTGGCCGTCCCTAAGTTTTTCGGCCAGCCTGACGATAGACGAAGGTGACAGTTCCCTCCGATACGCCAGAGGTCAGTAGCCCCACAGTACGCGAGCGATCGCTGATTGCGTTGGGTCAACTACCACCCTTTTCGACGATCTTGAATCGCTTGATCGCCAGTTTGGCCAATGACAACATCTCATTTTCGGCGATCGCCGATCTCATCGAGAAGGATACGGCTCTGGCCGGCAATATCCTCCGGCTGGTGAACTCGGCCCTCTACGGTTTCCGCGGAACCATCAACTCCGTGCGCCAAGCAGTTCCGCTAATGGGAATCAACAAGCTGCGGAACGCGGCTCTCAGCATGTCGGTGACGCGCATGTGGAATCAAGTGAAGAATCCCGCGGGATGGTCGACGCCCAACTTCAATCAACACTCGGTGGGCGTGGCAATTCTGGCGGACCTACTGGCGCAAAAGCTGCCTGTCGACTACGCCGAAGGCGCATTCGCCGCCGGCCTCTTCCATGACCTGGGGCTCTTGCTAATCGCCATGGGGCTGCCGGAAGAATATAAGCAGATGTCGCTGCTCTGCCAGCAAAACAAACGCTGGACGCTGGAATATGAAATCGCGGTGCTCGGCATGACCCACGCGGAACTTTCCGCCGAAGCGTTGGGCCACTGGAATCTGCCGGAGCCCATTCAAACCGCGGTTCGTTACCACGTCGATCCGGACACTGATCCTTCGCCGCTAACCAACGGTCGGCTTCCCTTGAGCCGTGTTTTGAGCGCCGCCGATCGTTACGTGAAAGGCAAGGGAGTTTTCGTGAGTCTCTTTGAATGCCCCAGTGAAGAGCCGGACGATGCGCTGGAACAGCTTGATCTGGGCGACCGGCTGCCGGTAATCTTAACCGAGTTCGACAACCAATTCACGGCCATCAAAGCCTACTTCTAGTAGCGGCGTTTGGCTAATGGCGGCTGGGGCCTTCAGCCCCGGGGGGGCGCCCGTCGGGCGAACCGCGCGATCACGCTGGTTACTTCGGCCCGGAAGCGCGTTGCGAGCTTCTGCGTGTCGCGGTTGGAATCCGTATAGGAAAAGCGAGCGCGCCGGCCGCCACCGGCCCATCCGATATCGAGGGCTTCGGCGAGCAACATCACGTTCACCCAACTCCCGTGATAGCCGGGCAGCACAACTCTGGAACGGACCACAGCGGTCGCGCCCTCTAACTCGCCAAGCAGGATTCCGGCGACGCGGTCATCGATCATCACCACCGGCGAAATGTCCATCTTCGGCGTATGTGCCACCAGCCAGCGCCATCGATTCAGTTCGCTTTCCTGGGCTACATAGCGGGCATGCAGTTGCGCCACCTGATCAACCGGCGCGGCTGAAAGTGGGATGATGCGCGCTCCCGGGGGCGGGGCGAGGCGGGCGCGTAGACGGCCCAAGTAGTCGCGCATTTCGGCCATATCCGCTTCCACGGTGGTAAACGATTCCACGCGCTCGAAACGATTCCGTTCGCAGAATCCAACGGCCGCGGGCTCCTTGGTGACGTCGACGATGCCCTCCATGGTGAGCGCGCTTTGCGAAACGTGGTCAATTATTTGCGATCCCACGCCGCAGCGGCGGAACGACGGCACGACGTGCAACCGCAAATGTGTCACTCCCTCGGGCCCGGATCGGAAAGACGCGGCGGCTACCACGCGGGGAGCTTCGTCACGTAGGCCAAGAAGATAGGTGCGGGAGGAGACGTCGGCGAATGTTTCGGGCAGCAGCATGCGGCAGATTCGCCAGTCGGATTCTGTTTGCGCTGGCCGTATGCACAGCTTCATGCAACGGGCACGCGGCGGCGTAACATTTCGCTATTCGCGAAAGCGCCGGCCGCTGCTTGCCTGTTTCCAAGCGCCTTCAGCGCGCGGCCCAGAATATCGTGGGCTCCGGCGAGATCGTAACGCAACCGGATTGCATCCAGCGCCGCCTCGGCGGCTTCGTCGTACTGGCGCAGCGCGAGAAGCGCCCGCGCCAATCCCTGGTGAGCAGCCGCGATCCCGGCATCGGTCCGAATGGCGGAGCGAAACGCAACGGCCGCTTCATCCCACTTTCCCAACCGCAGATAAGCATCGCCAACAGCGGCGTCCAGCGCGGCGATTATTCCGTACGTGCTCTGACCGCCGGACAGGTGCGCGAGCGCGTCTTCATGATTTCCCTCTGCCAGCGCCAGATGAGCCCGGGCGGCCGAGGCAAACGGCGAATCGGGATCATCGGCGAGCAGCGCTTCGGACATCGCGCGACATTCGGGAAGCCGTCCACCTTGAAGATATGCATGGCCGAGGTAGAGCCGCATTTCTACTGCTGCCGGGTTCTTGCGGGCCAACTCTTCGAGCAGCGGAATCGCTTCGCCGAAGCGTCCTTGCGCGAGCAAGACCCGGGCGAGATGGAAATCGCGGCGCGTCCGTGCGGCTTCAGCCTCATTTTTCCAGGCAGCCGCGATGTGGTCGGTGTAACCGAACTCTTCCAGCTCGAGCACGTCGAGCTCCGACGCGGCTGTCGGCTCCTCGCGCGAAATCACTGGCGGCTGAAACCTACGAGAGGGCGCAGTCGCGCAAATTTCGGAGATCGCGCGGCCGGACATTCCGGGCGCCGGCGCAAAGCCGAATAATCCGAGTATGGTGGGCGCAATGTCGAGCAATCCTGCGCCGAAGGTCAATTCGTCGGCCCCAATGCCGGGACCCGCGGCGCACAACAAACCTCGTGGCTCACGGCCGGTTGAGGCGCGCCATTCGCTCTGGCCCGCGGTGCGATCTGAAACCAACATCACCACCGTTTCAGGGCCGGCGAGATTCAGCAGCCTGCCGAGAAAAAGATCCAGGAACCGGTAGATACCGCTGACCACGTCTTTGTAGATTTCGTCCGTATCAGAAGGAAAAATCGCACACGCCCGTCCTACCGCGCCGAACCAAACGGCCGAGAAATCCCAGCCATCCGATTCCAGAAGAGTGGTGGCAGCGGCGTGCACGCTGACCGCCTCCGCCAGGACCACCGCGAGTTGCGCCAGCCGCTTGTCTTTATCCTGGTCGATCCGTCCCATCTCGGGGACAAACAGGTGCAATTCGGTCCCGGTCCATTCCTGGGGTTTAAACCGCAACGGTAGAATCGTAGACTCGAGCGCCGGCGGATAGATGCTGTCCGGCACGCCGTGCGCGAATCCATCTGAAACGAGCGTGGCGGACACGCACGTCGCGGGACCCTTGGCCGGATGGGTCACGGGCCAGCCGATGGTTTGACATCGCAGATTCTCGCGCGCGAGGAGGTCCCAGATCTGCGGTGCTTCGAGCGACGCTTTCGTAATCGGGCGAATGCCACCGGTGACAGGATCCGGTTCGACGGTATCCAGAACTCCGTGGCGGTCGGCGAACGCTCCAGTGGCAATGCTGGTCCACAACAGAGGGGAACACAGCGGTGTCAACGTCGCCAGATCGCCCATCACGCCGCTTTCAACCAGGCGGGCGAGATTCGGCATCGCGCCCGAATCTAAGAGAGGATGAATTTGGTTCCAGCCGGCTCCGTCCCAGCCGATGAGCAGGACTTTAGGCATTCGCCGCACGGCGTCGCCGCAGTGCGATCAAGCCGATGCCGCCGAGTGCCAGCAGTGGCAGAGCGGACGGTTCGGGTGTGGGTGCGCCTTCGCCCGCGGTAATGCGGGTATCGCCAACGGTCTCGTATGCGTAGCTCAATATCTCGAAGGACGTGGCGGGCCCGATGACCGTGGTCGAAATCTCCGCCCAGCCTGCTTCCGGATCAAGGGGATTTCCAAACTCGAAACCGAGGTACGAAGTGCCTCCACCGGTGGACCAATCCCCCGAATCAATAGGTAATGCGCTGGCCATCTTGCCGCCAGTGCCCCAGTTGGAGGAGCTTGTAGGATCGATTATCGCGCCAAAACCGAGCGCCGCTACATCGGAGTTAACGGTATCCATGAAAACTTCAGCGCTATTGTTAGTTGAAGCGTCGATCTCACCGTCGTCCGCATTGATCGAGATATCAGGGAGGGCCGATCCGGTCAGGAAAAAGCCGTAACTGTTCGGAGAGTTTACCACCATGTCAACGCTCTCATAGACGATGCTAGCCTTGGCCGCGGCCGGGGCAATCAAGGCGGCTGCACCCGCCAAACTGTAGGCGGCTAATTTCTTTTCCAATTGACAGGTGCGTCGTGGTTGCTTTTGATTGTTGTTCATCTAGATTAATTAGTTTAAGGTGCGCGGAGCAGCAGTGCAAGCAAAATTACTCTTTTACAGGATGGGAAAGGCAGAACTCGGTACTGGTACGGTCAGCGGGATCTGTTCTGGCTGATCGAATATTGGGCGGGGCAGCGCGCCGAGAGCGCGGTCCCAAAGGCCGTTGGTCTGGTACATATGGCGAATCTGCATGTAGTAGCACATCGCCAGCAACACCGACGTAAGAGCAGCCGGTTTGCGCATCAGCCGCGCTTGCAAGCGTGCAGCCATGGCCGCTTCCGCGGGGCCGAGTCGCCTGACACGCTGCGCGAGCTCTAGCCATTCGGCATCCACTTCGCGTGGAGGGGCATGATTCTGGCGGCGTGAATTTGGGCGCGGCTCGGGTGCCTGATATTGATCGATGAAGCGCGCTACGCGATTTTCAAATGCCGCGGGACGATACAACCTGTTGCATAGCCACTGCACACCCGCGAGTAATTCGCCATGCGTCATGTTCTTCGGGATAAGGTTCGTGTTCCAGGGGAGAGCCAATTCGCTATATTCCAGCAGACGATTTTCGGCCAGCATCCGGCTGTAGAGGGGCGTGGCCATAGGCGCGGAAAGGGGTGTCACGGTGAACATGGGAACGGGGAGCGTCATTCCAAACTGGTACTGCCGCTCGAAGATGCCTCTGGTGTCCGAGTCGAATCCCAGCATCATGCCGCCGCTGACCTGGATGCCGTGGGCGGCAAAGCGCGCCATCATCCCAGCCATATCAACGCCAATGTTCTGGCGCTTCTTGGTCTCCTTCAGGCTGTCGGCGTTGGGGGTCTCGATTCCCACAAACAAGGACGCCATCCCGGCTTCCGAGCACAGCTTCAGCATCTCGGGGTCTCGAGCGCAGTCGATGGAAACCTGGGTGGCAAACGAAACGCGCCCATCAGTGCGCGAATCGTTCCAGTCCCGAATGGCCCTCAGCAATTCCTTGGCGCGGGCGCGATAGACGGTTAAATTGTCATCCGCGAGAAAGACGCTCCGGTATCCAATGCGGTACAACTCATCGAGCTCCGCCAAAACCTGCGCCGTCGATTTGTGGCGTTGTTTCCGGCCGAGATACTGGATCACGTCGCAGAATTCGCACTCGAAGGGACAGCCGCGCGAGGTCTGCAGCGTTGCCGACAACGCACGGTGGTTGGGGTAAAGATCCCAGCGTGGAATCGGGGAGTCGCGCAGATCTGGTTTATCGCCGATATATTCTCGCTGCCAGGCGCCCAACCTCAGATCCGAGAAAAATCGGGCGGCGATATTCTCCAGCTCGCCTTGCACCAGGATGTCGCACTCGTTGCGAAGGCGCTCGGGAGAAAGGCTGGCGTAGGGTCCGCCGCATATCACGATTTTGCCGCGCCGCCGGAACTCGCGGGCGAGAGCGAGCATGCGGCCCTCCTGGGTGACCTTGCCGGTGATCCCGACGAAATCGGCCGAGGTATCGAAATCCACCGGCGACATTCTTTCGTCGCACAGAGTGACGATAAAATCCGGGGGCGCCAACGCCGCAACAGTCGCCACGGCAGCATCCGCTAGCATCACCGCGCTCCCAAAACCCGAGGCGGCGTGGACTTCCAACCCGAAATAGGTGGGCACATCACAACGCGGATTGATCAGATAAAGGGATGGCGCCACGCGAAAGCTATCGCTCCAAGGTGTAGGATAACCCGCAAGGCAACGGGATGCATGGTACCAGCCGCAAATTCGTTCGCGAAAAGTACTACTCGGACCAAATGTTAAAGGTAGAATTCGCCGGTTCCGATAATTTCGGCCGGGCCGGTGAGATAGACGGAATCATCCCATCGCAATCGCAGCGATTCGCCGGCCGGAGTGCGCACTGTCACGGGACTCGCGGCCAGTTTGCGAAGGATCGCCGCCACCGCGGCGCCCGTGGATCCGGTGCCGGAGCTCAATGTCACTCCCGCGCCTCGCTCGTAAAAGCGGACGTCGATGGTATGCGGGTCGACCAGATTGACGAACGAGACATTCGTCCGTTTTGGGAAATGAGCATGGCTCTCGATTTCGGCGCCGAGCGTTTCCCAGTCCGCCGGAAAATCATTCACGAACACGACGCATTGAGGATTGCCAACGTCCACCAGAGTCACTTCTTGCGGACCCCGCTGTAAAGGCAGCGAATGCCGAAGCTCGCGCTGGTCGAACTTCGGCACTCCCATGTCCATCTCAAAGAGGAAGCGGCGGCCGTGGCGCTCGAGCAAGCGAAGATGCTTTGGTCCGGCGCCAGTGGTGATGACGAGATCGCTCCCCGCCGAATCTGCCGCGAGGCCGGACTCGATCAGCAGCGCCGCCGCGCAGCGCGTTCCGTTGCCGGACATCTCAGGCTCGCTGCCATCGGCGTTGAACAAGCGGATGGAGTTGCCGCGAATGAGCATCCAGCCGTCGGCGCCGATACCGGTATGGCGATCGCAGATGGCGCGCGCAGTAGCCGGCAAGTCAACCTCCGGGACCTGCTCGGCCCATGTCAGCAAAAAGTCGTTGCCGGCGCCGTGCGCCTTTGTAAAAGGAATGGGCATGGTCACATTAAAGTGGATCAGTCTCGCTTGTAAATCTCGATGACGGGAGCACCCTTCACTTTGATCATTTGCACCAAATGATAGCGCGCGCCGTGTTGGAAGGACGATTTCTGGATGGCCGTGGCGACGGAATCGCCCGACACAGCCAGCGCCCATTCCTCGTGCAGAAATAAATCGGGGCGCAGCGTGGCTGCCGCCCACTCGGGGCCGGCGTCATCATATAACGCTTCGTGCAAGGGGATTCCGGCTGCGCGCAGGACTCCGATAAGGTCTCCGAAACTAGTCAAAATCCCAGTCTGCGAACGATAGACTGGCGCCAACGCCTGCGCGGCGGCCCGGGTCCAAGTGCGCCGGGTGAGTGAATTGACTTGCGATTCCTTCCAGCAAATCCAATCGCTGGGCTGATGCCGGATCAGCCATGGCGCGGCGGCGGCGCTAAGAATTGCTACAGCCAACCACGGGCGCCAGCGCTCGGTTACCACCAGAACAAGACAGCCGCCGGCGATTGCGATCAGTGGAAGCGCAGCGAGTGCATAACGCGTGTTGTAGTACGAAAACGGCCACAGCGTCGGAACGTAGATGGGAGTGCTGCCGGAGTGCATGCTCCAGACATAAAACAAAGGTGGCAGCGCGGCCAGCACAATCGGCCAGAAGATACGCTTCTGGAAAACGCCCGCCAGCCCGGCGATGCCGACGATCACCGCGACCCAGCCAATGAAAAGCCGCACCGCTGTCAGATAGTAGAATCCAGCCGCCCGCCAATCGTGATCGCCGGGATAGGGCGCCATGTTTTGCGCGAGGGCTCGCCGGTAGATGCTCATCGGAGAATAAGGACCATTGAAGAATTCCAGCGGATTGGAGTAGAGCCACCAATTGTGTCCCAGCCAGTAAAGGGGAGCAAGGGCGGCAACCCCGGAGAAGAGCAGCGCGACACCGAACTTGTTCCTGCGAGCCGTCAGCAGGAAATAAAGCGCGACGAACGGGATCACGAACCAACCTTCGTAACGCGCCAGCGACGCCGCCATGCTGGCAACCCCCGCGCCAATCACCGCCGCCCACGATTGGGTGTCGCGAAACAGGACGGTGAAATACAGCAGAGCCATCAATGCCGCCAGGACCACGGTCTCGGTCATCGGCGTAGCCTGCAGATAGAGGAGATTCGGATTGAAGGCCAGCAACCCGAGCGAAGCCAGAGCGGCTGCGGACGATTGGGTCGCGCGCTTTATCGAGGCATAGAGAAAAACACCGGCGCAGATGAAGCAGGCCGACGATGGAATGGCACCTGCCAATCCCGTACGCCACAATTGATCGCTCCGCACCAGCGCGAGCGTCAACAGATGCGGGAGCGGCAGCCAGACCGTCCCGATCTGGTCGTAGCCGGGACGCCGCGAATCGACAATGCGGCGCGCGATGTTGAGATGCGCCTCGGCGTCTCCGTAGTACAAGGTCCAGCCGGAATGATTTACGTACGCGGTCGCCAAGCCGGCCATCAGGGCCAACGCGATCAGGACCAGCGTGAGCTCCAGCCAGCTCTGCTTCAAGATCGCCGTTTCAAAACTCGGTGAAGTCCCGAAACTCCTGGAACCTCGCATCGACGTCCTTGCGGGTCAGCGTGCGGAAGCGATCCACGCCAAATTTCTCGCAGCAGAAGCTGCCCATCACCGAGCCGTAGATCACGGCGCGGCTGATTTCCTTGGCGCTTACATGCCCCGCTTTAAGATCGACGCCTTTCTCGGCAAGGTAACCGATGAAGCCGCCCGCGAAACAGTCGCCCGCGCCGGTGGGATCGAAAACCTCCTCCAGCAGATAGGCCGGAACCATGAAGTGCGAGCCGCCATGGAACAATATCGCACCGTATTCGCCGCGCTTGATCACCAGCGTTTTCGGTCCCATGTCCATGATCTTTGCGGCCGCTCGCTTCAAGTTGTTCTGGCCGGAAAGCATGCGCGCCTCACCGTCATTGATGAGTAGAAAGTCCCAATCTTTGATGGTCTTGATCAGGTCGTCGCGAAAATCCTGGATCCAGTAATTCATGGTGTCGCCGCCGGCCAGGCGCAGGCCGTTCATCTGCTCGCGAACGCTACGCTGCAGCGCGGGCTGAATGTTTCCAAGCAATAGGTAGGGCGATTTCTTGTAGCTTTCGGGCACCTTCGGATTGAAGTCCGCGAAGACGTTCAGATCGGTGGTCAACGTGGTGCGGTCGTTCATGTCCTGGGAATAAACGCCGGCCCAGAAGAATGTTTTGCCGCTTTTGACGCGCTCCAAGCCTTCCAGGTCGATCCCCCGATCGGCGAGCAACTTTTCGTCTTCTGCGGCGAAGTCGCCTCCAACCACGGCGACAATCTTGGTCTTGGCAAAATAGCTCGAAGCCAAAGAGATATAAGTGGCCGCGCCTCCCAGCATGCGGTCGACCTTGCCATGCGGAGTTTCAACTCCGTCGTAGGCTACCGAACCAACAACGACAATAGACATAGCTTTGATTCTAATATGAGCGGGCTCGGATTTGGTCCCGCGCTGCGCGGATCTCGCGCAAAACGGAGTGCGGCGCGAAACAGTTCCTGGCCGGTTTAGTGGTGCGCGCCGCACCCTTTGCGCTTTAGTGCAGGTCGATCACGCTCGCGCCCGTGATGTGGAGCGAATCGCGCTCTTGCACGAACACCACCGCGCGCAAGTTCTCGCGCTTCCATTCAGGGGGCAGGCGCAGAGTGGAAACCAGTTGGCCGCCATTGGCAAGTTTCGAATCAGCCGTCCCGATAACGCCGAAGCTGCGGACGACAGCGGAATGCCTCACGGTATGCCCGGCGTTTTCTCCGCCGTGCACAAAGGTTGCCAGGTTGTTCTCGGTGATCGCCAGGTAGACACTGGCCGCGCGCGGCTTGTTGCCCGCTTTTAGATTGTTGAAATGCACGGAGAGGTCGAGCAGCCCGGGGTCCTTGGAATTCGGGCTGGTGCCAAGTGCAATCTGCGTAGTCTCTGCCTGCGCCGCGGTTCCGATCTCGCGATACGCGCGGTCCATGTCGCTGCCCACGAATTCGACCAGTCCGTTCACCACCATCTGGGGTGTATAGATATTGCTGGCCTTGAAGGCCATTGCGTAGTCGTTCTGCCGTGCCCGATATTGCGGCGACGAGAACGGATCGTTCCAGCCCAGCTGGTTCCAATAGTCGACGTGCTCTTCGATCGCGATCACCTGTGCGCCGGCCACCGGCTGGGTTTGTTCCAGCCGCGACAGCAAGCGGTCCGCGGCGGGGCAGCTCGAGCAGCCTTCGCTGGTGAACAGTTCGACAATCACCGGCGTCGGACGATCGGCCGCCGACGCCACGATCGCGCATAGGGCGCAGATAAACAGACAAAACTTCCGCATGATCTTTAGCATAATACTCAAATCAGCCGGGCTCGTGGGCCGCGTGATATCCTCACGCCAGTGAACCAGCGGAGCGCGCTTCAGCAGCTATACATTCTGTGGTCGGCTGCCTGGATCGTCCTTGCGCTCTTTGTGGTTCACTTTCATTGGTCGCGCCAGGTGCAACGGCCCGCGAAGCTCATGTGGACCTCAGGATTTGCTCTGATTCCACCAGTCTCTGGATACATCCTATTTCACGTCGTAAAGTGGATCTACCGCGCCTCCAGGCCGGGCTCGCAGATTTAGCGCAATACCGTGGGCGGCGGTTCGATAATTTGAGAAGCCGGCTAATTTGAGAAGCCCACATATTGCACTTCTTCTTCCAGCTCCAGGCCGAACCTGTCGCGTACCCGCGACTTCAGTTCGTCAATCAACGCGCGCAGTTCCCGAGCCGTGCCTCCGCCTTCGTTATAGATCAAGTTGGCATGATAATCCGCCACGCGAACGCCGCCGCTGTGCATGCCTTTCGCGCCCACCTCCTCCAGGAAATAGGCGGACGGGGCCTTGCCTTCGCGAACCACCCGGCCCGGAATTTGCGCGCGCACGCTTTCAGGCAATTCAGCGAGAATCAGGTTCTTGAAAATACTTCCCGCGCACTTCATGTCGGCCGGATATTTCGCCAGGCGAACCTTCAGGATGTCATCCGCGATCTGGCGCAGCTCGGCCGCGGGCGCCGGCGTCATATTCAATTCGACACCCAGGATGATCCAGTCCTTGTGCTCTTTGAACACGCTCTCGCGATAACGGAATCGGCACTCCGCGCCGGTGAGGTTGCGTATCGTATCGCCGTCCAGAAGCCGGACCAGCTCCACTCGCTCGTCGATCGAATGCCCATACGCCCCAGCGTTGCCGTAGACGGCCGCGCCCACCGACCCCGGAATACCGGTCATCGTTTCGAGACCGCGCAGCCCGTGCTGGATGGAATAATCGACCAGAGCTTGCAGCTCCGCTCCGGCTTCGGCCCGCACCGTTGCTCCCGTGTTCGAAATTGTATGGGCCGTGAACCGCAGCACCATGCCGTCCACGCCTTCGTCCGAGACGATCAGATTGGTGCCCGAGCCGATGACGTTATAGTTGGCCCCGCTCGACCGCGCCATCTGCAAAGCCGCAGAAAAACCAGGCTCGGAAGCGGCCTCCACGTATAGCTCGGCCGGCCCTCCGATTCCAAACCGCGTACGATCGCTCAGCAACATTTGCTCGGACACGGATACATTGGGAATACTGGCAAGCTGATCGATCATCTTTTTCCGAACGGTCATCTGGTCAAATTATAGAGGAGTATTTCGTGCGAACAGCCTTTGCTGGTTTTCCTGAAGAGATGGTCAAGTTCTTTCGCAGTCTGAAGCGCAACAACCGCCGGGAGTGGTTTCAACCGCGCAAACACCTGTTCGAACAGCACGTGAAGACGCCGATGCTGGAGTTGGCCGGCGCCATCAACGCGGAGCTCGCCAAGTTCGCGCCGGAGTATGTCACGGAACCGAAGAACGCCGTCTTTCGCATCTACCGCGACACGCGTTTCAGCGCCGACAAAACGCCGTACAAGACGCATATCGCGGCGTCTTTTTCCCGCCGCGACAGTGGACGGCTGGGCGCCGGCGGCTTCTACTTCAGCGTCTCTCCCGAGGTGATCGAAGTGGCGGCCGGCATTTACCACCCGGAGCGCGAAGTGATGCTTCTGGTCCGGAACCACATCGCGGAAACGCACCAGGAGCTGAGCCGCATATTGGCCGACAAGAAGGCGCGCAAACTTGCGGGCAGCCTGCAAGGCGACGCTTTGACGCGATCTCCCAAGGGGTTCGATCCGGAGCATCCCGCCGCCGGCTTTATCAAAATGAAGGACTGGATCCTGGACGTGACGTTGGATCCGAGTCTAGCCACAACCCCCAAGCTGCACGGAGAAATCGTGGCGCGATTCCGAGCCATGGCGCCGCTGATTCAATACCTGAACCGGCCGCTCATCGCCCGGAAGCCCGCTAGGGATTTACTAGAAGATCGTTGGTAACCGAGAACACCAGCGGCACGCCGTTCGCCGCGATTCCCGCGCGAGTCTTATCGCCCGCGTTGGCCACCGCTCCGGTCAGCGTGACATTCCCGTTCTTCACGATGATATGGATGGGGGGCACCGCTTGAATGCTGTACATCTCCATGCCCGGCTGTCCGTAAATGGCCCGATATACGGCCCGCCGGATCTGATCGTCCATCGATGAAAGCGGCAGAACTTCAATATTGTTGACCACGTTCTGAACGCCCTCGATCTTCTTCACCGCCTTCTCGGCGTCGCTCTTCAAAGTCGGTTTGGTGACTTGGCCCACCAGAGTTACCGTATAGCCGGACACTTTGTAGGCCAGATTGTCGAACACGCTGTAGTAAGGAAGCGTGACCAGTTCGTGGCGTACTTCTCGCGTGATCCGGTCCTCGGCCTTGGGTGAAGCCGGGCGGTCCTGCCCCTGCGCGTGAAATATCGGAGCGATTGCCAGGAGTGTCAAGACCGTTGCGGCAAAAAGATACTTCGGTTTCATAAGGGTCCTTCCGGACGCTGACGCTCCGAATCTACCATAAATCGGCCCATTACTGACAGAACGTACCGGAACTTTCGTTCTATCACTCCTTGGAGAATGCTTCTGATACCGTTGAACCCGAATTCGTCTGAATTCAGGGCCGCGTGCCCCATTGCTGGGCTGCGGGACCACTAATTTCAAGGAGAATCCCCGTGAAAAAGCTGACTATCTCTTTCTGGCTCGCACTCGCCGCCGCCGGAATTATCGCCATTCAGACCATGCCGTCTTCACACACCCAACTCGTGCCGCTTCCTTTTCCTACGTGTCCGCCGGACTGCCCGCCCATCAGCAAATAAGCTGCGAGATTTGCGGCGGGGTGCGAGCCACCCTGCCGCGGGAAATCCTCATTCAGTCGGCAGCGGGATTGGCTTAAAAACGCTGAACCATGCCACGAAGCAAAGAGTGAGTGCCGCCAGGAAATATCCGTTCACAAAGGCGGCTCTAACCCAACCTTCTCCGATCACTAGGGCCGCGATGGCGTAAATTGCGAAGTAGGCCGCCACCAGTCCTTCGTGCCTGAAAATGCTACTCGTACGGATGTTCCCTACCACCAGGAAGAAGAGAAGGGCGGAAAGAATCAGGAAAATGGCAAGGACCCCGGAGATGTACCGGGTTGCCTGAATTCCAAAGTGCAGCGCCAGGATCAGGCGGGAAGACCCTGCTTGAGCAGCCTCGGACCTCAACGGAATTGCGGCGGCTACCAAAGCTGTCAAAAGCGCGAAGAGTAGCAGCGCCCGCGTCGGTCGCAGGACGGATGCATGCTCCTTCCAAATCTTCGTATGCACTTCAAATGCAACTGCGATCTGAAGCAGCAACCAGACTGGCTCGGACCAAAGCCAGAAATAGGTATAGGAAAGGGGCAGGAGCGCTCCTGCGGCGCCCCGCATGAAATACATCGCGGCGAGAGACTGAAGCACGTCGCACCCCAGGCAGGCGGTGAACATGGGGTAGGTTCGCGCCAATCGCGTCCAGACCAAATACAAACAGAACAGAAACTGGACGCTGATCGCGCTGTACCACACGACATTGGTCGTATCGATCATGTGTGCTGTCACCTGACGAGTGCAGCTTGCGTCCGCCGGCGCTAACGCCCATGGGTACGCTCGTCGAATTGTGATCCTAAGTTATTTCTTGGCCGGACCTTTCTTGTAGTCGGTAGTGATGGTGGCGCCGATGGCTTGCAGCAGGCTTTTGCATGCTTCGGCGAACTGCCCCATGGGCTCCAGTTGCAGATATTTCTCCAGGGCTTCCTTCATTCCATCGGGCGCAATCACTTTGCCGGACTTATCGGTGGTCAAGCGGGCCGATAGAGCCGTCGCGTATTGGAATTGTGCGTCGGCATAGTCGGGTTGAACGTCGACCGCTTTTTTGAACGCGACCTCGGCTGGGGCGGACTGCCCGCTGTTGATGTAGACGGCGCCGAGATTGTAGAAATAGTGGCCGGCGCTCTGGGGATCAAGTGCGGCGGCTTTGGTCAACTCCGCCTCCGCTTCGTCGTACTTCTTGGCGCGAGCCAGCGTGAGTGCGTAGTTGTTGTGATACCCCGCGCTGTCCGGCTTGATCGCGATGGCTTTGATATAAGCCTCGGAGGCTTTGCTAAGCGCTGCTTCCTGGTCGGCGCCCGTCTTGGCGGTAGCCTGTCCCGCGTAAGAATCCGCCAGGTTGGCCCAAATCACGGCCTGGCTCGGGTCCAATTCCGTGCCCTTCTGAAACGAGTCCACCGCGACGTCATAGTTCTTGGCGGCCAGCGCTTCCTTACCGGCGTTGAAGGTGTCGTTCAACGCTTTATTCTTGGCCATGATCTCAGCGTTTTCCTTGGACTGCTTTTCAAGCGCTTCCTTCTGCTCCTTACTCATGCCGCGCGCTTGTTCCGGCGTGGGGGCGCCGGCTGGGGCGGCCGCGGCGGCTTGCGTCGACTTCTGCTGGGCGGCGCTCTGCTTCAAATCGAACGGCACTTCGACCGGATCGCCCAACTGGGTCCGCACGCCCTTCATCTCGTCCTTCTTCTGATCGTCGACCCAGATGCTGACGTTATAGGTGCCGGGAACTGGCAGGCCGTTGTAAATGTAATGGCCCTTTTTGTCGGTTTTGGCGCCTTTATAGGTGCCCTTCATATCCTGGCGCTCGATGAGGATCACGGCCCCTTTGAGCGGCTGGCCGTCGGGACCTTTGACGTCGCCCTCGATCGCCGCAATCTGCGCCCACGCTGCGCCGGCGAATAGCCCAAAACAAAAACCACCGAAAATGTACCCGCGAAACCGAGCGAGCATAGGTTTGTCCTCCCTAGGATGAAACTTCACTCTCAGCATACTACGATGGGTCTCGACATGCGCACTAGGCTGGGGGCTGCCCGCTCGAATCCAAAATCCCACGGCGCGCATCCAACACATGTAATGCCGCTGGACGATTCAATGCGCTGGATTATAATGGGGTCAAGGTGAGCGGGGGATTCATGAGTGCACGTTTAATCGCCTTGCTTTTATTGGCTTTGGTGCTTGCTCAAGACGCTTTGTTTGGTCAAGATCCGCTGGCCAAGGCCGAAGAACTTTATCGCCAGACTGAGTACAAGACTTCTCTGTCGTTGGTGGCTGAGATCCGACAACCAGGCGATGCTGCATACAGCCTGGCTGGAAGAAACTACTTTATGCTGGGCGACTACAAGAAAGCCACCGAAGCTTTCCAGAAAGCCGCGGCGCTGGAACCCGGGAAGTCGGAATACGCCCACTGGCTGGGGCGGAGTTTCGGACGCCGCGCCGAGACTTCATCGCCGTTCCTGGCTCCAAGGTACGCCTCCAAGGCCCGAGCCTATTTCGAAAAGGCCGTGGCGCTGGATCCCAACAACGAGGAAGCGCTCAACGATCTTTTCGATTATTATCTGGAAGCGCCCGGCTTTCTCGGCGGCGGCTACGATAAGGCGCAGGCCATCGCCCAGCGCATCGCCGAACGGAATCCAGCCGAAGGCCACTTCGCACAGGCCCAATTGGCCGACCAGCGCAAGCAGTTCGACACCGCCGAGGAACAGCTCCGGCGCGCCATTGAGCTCGCACCTCGGCAGGTGGGTCGCTTGCTCGACCTGGCCCGCTATTTGGCCCAGCACGGACGGATTCAAGAAAGCGAAGCTACGTTCGATAAGGCCGAGCAGCTGGCGCCCAACGCGCCGAAGGTTTACTTTGCGCGCGCCGGCGTTTACGTCCAGCAGAAACGGAACCTAGACCGGGCGAAGGCTTTGCTGCTGAAGTACCTTGGAAGCAATCTGACGCCTGACGATCCTCCCCGCGAGCAAGCCAAGAAGCTGCTCCAGGAAGCATCCCGGCTCCTGATGCAAATCGGCGAATCGCTACGCTTCAGCCTAGAAGCCCTGCGCGCCAACAAATTCCGGACGTTTCCTGACTGGGCTCGGCTTGGTGATCGGCACAGCTTCAGTGATCCTGGTGGTCACCATCTCGCTCACCAGCCGCGATTACATCCTGGATCAGATGGGAGGCATCGGCTCCAACCTGATTTACGCCCATTACTCGGCCGGCACCACTCCGCAACAAGGTGGACGCCGATTTCATCAAGCTGGCCGATGTGGATGCGGTGCGCAGGCAGTTCGGCGGGCGCATTGTGGCCGCCACCGGAGTGATGTACCAACTCCGACCGCCTCCTGATCAACGGCAAGGAGCAGGACGTATCGGTCATCGGCACGGATGAATATTATCCAGTGGTGCGCAACATCGTCCTCCTCTCCGGCCGTTTCCTGGACGAGGGCGACGTGCAGAACGCGCCATCACGTTGCGATGCTCACCGAAAGCTGGCGGTGCGCTTTACGGCAATACGCGCAGAACGCCGTCGGCCAGGTGATCAGGCTGTACGGGTTGCAGTTTTCGGTGATCGGCACGTTCAAAGAGAGGACGAGACATTCGGGCAATCGGAAATGGAGCGCGACACCGTCCTGATTCCGATTACGGTGCTGCAGCTATTTCACCCCGGTGGAGCGCATCGACCCGCTGTATGTGCAGGTGCGCGCGCCGGCGATGTGGAGGCCGCTGACGGGCGGGTGCAGACAGCTCCGGGGAGCCGGCATCGCGCCGGGGCGCGCTACGGCGTGGACACTCTGACCGCGATCCTGGAGGCAGCGCAGAGCATCGCGCTGATTCTGTCCCTGGTGCTGGTTCTGGTTTCGGCCATCGCGCTGATCATTTCCGGGATCGGCATCATGAACATCATGCTGGTGACGGTGACCGAGCGGACGCGCGAAATCGGCGTGCGGATGGCGGTGGGCGCTTCGCGGCGCGCCGTGCTGGAGCAATTTCTTACTGAATCAGTCGCGCTCAGCATGGCCGGAGGCGTCATCGGCATTTTGGTTGGCATCTCAATCCCGCTGAGTGTGCGGTTCATCACCGATGCCATCCGCGTGCCCATCTCCACGATGTCGATTTTCGTGGCCTTCGGAGTATCCCTGGCGGTTGGGGTGATCTTCGGCATGCTGCCGGCCAATCGCGCTTCGCAGCTCAACCCGACCGAAGCGTTGAGATACGAGTAAAGCTTTGAGATACGAGTGACGCATTTAGCGAGGCCTTGAGACGAGGTAAGCCCCCAAAAACACGTACTCGCGCCGAGGTCTCGGTCCGTATTAGGATGAGTAGGGTCGAATCGAACTCAGATCCAACATCCACTGGGAGGGTAGTCTGAAGACCGTTGCAGTTCTAAATTTGTGCCTTGTTCTCGGATTGGGTTGCGCCGAGGGGCAGCAAGCGCAACCAGCCCCAGCGCCGCCACAGGCCCAGCCCCCGCCCGCCGCCCCGGCTACGATTCCAAGCACGGGTACGTCCTCCTCGTCACAGACGCTTGACCGCAACGACACGGGCCGCCGCTTTACCGCCGGCCTTACGTTGTCGGTGCTCGGGTTTAGTCTTATCCCCTCGAAGACCACCACGGTCGATAACTCATCAACTGTCAGTACTCAGGACCAAACGCAGCGTGCGTCCTCGCGAATCGGGTATGGCCTTACGGGACAAGTGCGTATCACGAACCATTTTTCCGTGGATCTTAGCGCGCTGTATCGACGGATCGGATATCAGTTCGAAGAGACGGTCGCCACCACGACAAATACTGTCTTGAACGGTCAAATCACCTCGACAGTCAGCACCACCGTGACTCACCAGGACGTCCACGCGCACTTGTTTGACTTTCCGTTGACGGTGCGATATTACAGCGGTTCCAAGCGCCCGAATGGCCCGCGCTGGTTTGCCGAGGCCGGCGGAGCCTGGCGTTGGTCGAACGATATTCGCACCTCAACCGATACCACGAACGCTGAGGGCGTAAACACCTGCTGTAGCTTCACACCGGTGGTACCCGCGCATCGCTCCACGATCGGGTTGGTGGCAGGCATTGGACTTCAATTCATCGATCCGTTTGGCATCCACGTGGTGCCGGAAGTCCGCTACACGCGTTGGATCGATCAAGTATTTGACGACGCGACGACGCACACCTATCAGAACCAGCTGGAAGCTGTTCTTTCGCTGACGTTCTAGCAGCGTGGGGGCTCGCCCAGGACCGCGGACGACGCCCACGTCGGCCAGTGTTCCACACGCTGGTAACAGCCGGACCAGGGGTCCGCCGCGGACGATGGCGTCCGCCCCACGTTACGCACGCGCTAGTGCTTCGCATCCACCGGCGGCGTGCCGTAAGTGTGGAACGACTCGGTGGTCTTCAATCCCCAGGCCTGGCCTTTCTTGCGCTCCGCTTCGCTCCAACGGATCGGCTTCCAATCGGGTGCGAGAATCAGGCGCGCTCCCGCATTGGCAACCTCCACGCGATTCCCGCCCGGCTCATACCCGTAAAGAAAAAACGTTTGCTGGATGGCGTGCTTGTGCGGCCCGGTTTCGATATACACGCCATTTTCCAGGAAAATATCGGCGGCGCGTAAGACGTCTTCGCGCGAGTCGACCGCGTAGGTCACATGATGAAAGCGGCCCTTGGTCCCGGTGTGATCGCGGGTGTACGCAAAATCGTAGCTCTTATTTGTGCAGGTCATCCACATGGCGGCTTCCGAGCCGTCGTCCAGCACGATCTGCTCGGTGAGCCGGAATCCGAGATACTTCTCGAAAAACTCGCGGTTGGCCTCGATGTCCACAGCCAGCCCGTTGAAATGATCCAGACGGCGCACATTGACGCCGCGGGCGGGGAAGCGCTGCGCCTGGTTCTTCAGCGCCGGCTTTAACTCGGCCGGAGCCTGATACCATTGCGTCTCGTAGTACAGCTCGATCTTGTGCCCATCGGGATCGCGGCAGACGAATGCAGGGCCGTGCGCCAGATCGCCGTCGGTCCATCCAACATCGAAGCCCGAGCCTTTCAGCGCGGTGACTCTGCGTTCCAGCGCCTGCGGACTGCGCGCGCGAAAAGCGACGTGGCCCATGCCGGGCAGCTTGGATGCTGTGAGCTTCAGCGTATGGCGCTCATAATCGTCCCAGCCGCGCAGATAAACCGAGTCGCCTTCACGGCCACTCTCGGTCATGCCGAGCACGTCGATGAAAAAGCGCAGGCTTTCCTCCGGCTTGGGAGTGAGCATCTCAAGATGGCCCAGGTGGGCGAGGTCCATAATTGGTTCGGGGTTCATAGTCGTTGCGCTTTACTTCACGTGATGCTCGGTGACTTCCTTGTTGTTTTCCTCGCACGAATACTCCATCAATTCCCATTTTGGCTTCAGAGTGAAGAGGCGCTTGTTGGTCCACGGTTTGGTGTAGGCTTTCGGGTCGTCGACGGTTACTTCATAGGCCAGGTGCATGGCGTCGGCGCGGCTGAATCGCTGGATCACGTGCAGTTGGTCGCTGTGCGGATGGCCCACGGTGTCGAGGCGCGTCTTTTCGTTGAACCCTATGCTGTCCGTCACCAGCGTGTCGCCGTCCCAATGGCCGATGGTATTTCCCATCCAGGTCGGATCGGGATTCTTGGGATGATCCCGGCCGTCGGTCGGAATCACAATGAACGTGTTCCAGGCTTCGAACAGAATCGCGACGCGCTTGGCGCTTTGGAAGATTTCAAGCGGCATCGGCGTGTTCATTTGCCGCGTCAGCCCAGCCGGCAGGCAATGCGCGGTGTAGTCGAAGTTGGTGGGATCGTAAGCCTTGAAATCCGCTTCGCCCCACGCCGTGTAGGGCAGAGGTCCGATGCCCTTCGACATATCGGAAACGTAGGGAATTTCCCAAACACCGGTAAGATCGGGCCGGCCGTCGGCGGTACGTGGGATCGGCTCCACTGGCGCGTTGGCCCCTGGTTTCGCCAACTCGCTCTGCGATTGCGCACGCACGGAATTCGGCATGGAAAACGCGGCGAGCAAGGCCGTGGAAATCAAACAGGTCCTGAAATGGTTTGTCACGTGGAAGGCCTCCCAGACCACGCTGGACGGCTAAAGCGTCACTTCGTGTTTTACTATAACACTGTGAGACCCGCATACTTATTGCTGTTGATTCCCTGCGCCGCCGGCCTTCTGCGGAGCCAAACCACGCCCCCGCCTGCGGGCGCCGCGACCGCTGATGCGCCACTCTTCGCACTGCCCTACAGCCCGAGCCTGGACATCTCCTCGATGGACCGTTCGGTGGATCCTTGCACCGATTTCTATCACTACACTTGCGGGGGTTGGATCAAGAAAAACCCGATCCCTCCAGATCAGGCCCGCTGGGATGTTTACGCGAAGCTGAGCGAGGAGAATGAGCGTTTCCTGTGGGGCCTTCTAGTGGAGGCATCCAAGCCGAAAGCAAACCGGAGCCTGGTGGAAACGGAGATCGGCGATTACTTCGCCGCCTGCATGGATCAGCCCGCCATTGAGAAGGCCGGAATAGCGCCGCTCAAATCCGAGCTGGACGCCATCGCAGCGCTGCATTCCATTAGCGATCTGCCCGCATACCTGGGGCGCGAGCATCTGGGCATGAGCGGGGGTGGGATGTTGTTCGGCTTCGGGTCGAATCAGGATTTTGAAGATTCCACGCGCGTCATAGCGTTCCTCGACGCCGGCGGCCTGGGGCTTCCGGATCGCGACTACTACACCAAGACCGATGCAAAATCCCAAGAGATTCGCGAAAAGTACGTCGAGCACGTGCAGCAGATGTTCGAGCTGCTCGGTGAAAAACCGGGCTCGGCAAAGAAAAATGCCCAGACCGTGATGGCGATTGAGACGGAGTTGGCGAAGGCCTCGCTCACGCGAGTTGAAAAACGCGATCCCTACAAGCTGTTCCACAAGATGACTCCGGAACAGGTGCAGGCTCTCACGCCCTCGTTTCAATGGGCGGCCTATTTCAAAACTTCCGAAGCGCCGGATACTTCGGTGATCAACGTCAGCGAACCCGCATATTTCACCGAAGTACAGAAGTTGCTCAAGGCCCACAAGCTGGACGATTGGAAAACGTATCTTCGCTGGCACCTGGTGCACTCCAAGGCCTCGTTTCTTCCCGCATCATTCGACAACGCCAATTTCAATTTCTACAGCAAGTACCTGCGGGGTTTGGAACAGATGCCGCCGCGTTGGAAGCGCTGCGTGCGGCGGGTGGATGGCGACATCGGCGAGGCTCTGGGCCAAGTATTCGTCGCCAAGACGTTCGCGCCCTCCACCAAAGCAAAGCGCTCTCAAAATGACCAAAGGTATTGAAGCGGCCATGGAGAGCGAGATCAAGCAACTGCCCTGGATGGGCGATGCAACCAAGCAGAAGGCGCTCGAAAAGCTGCACGGCATCGTCAATAAGATCGGATATCCGGACAAGTGGCGCGACTATAGCTCCATCAAGATCGCGCCCGGCGATTATTTCGGCAACGTGGAGCGCGCCACCGCTGTTTGAGTCCCGGCGCGAGCTCGCCAAAATCGGAAAGCCGGTAGACCGCACCGAGTGGGGCATGACGCCGCCCACGGTCAACGCCTACTACAATCCGCAGATGAACGACATCAATTTCCCGGCCGGCGTGCTGCAACCGCCGCTGTTCGATCCGAAGATGGACGACGCGCCGAACTACGGCGACACCGGCGCCACCATCGGCCACGAATTGACGCACGGCTTCGATGACGAAGGCCGCCAGTTCGACGCCAAGGGCGATCTGAAGGATTGGTGGACCAAGAGCGACGCCGAGGAGTTTCAGAAGCGCGCCGATTGCGTTTCCGATCAATATTCGCAGTACACCGTGGTCGGCGATATCAAGATCAACGGCAAGCTGACGCTGGGCGAGGATCTGGCCGATCTGGGCGGAACGTGGCTGGCGTATCTGGCTTGGAAGAGCGCCACCAAGGACCAGGACCTGCAACCTATCGATGGCGTTCACGCCGGATCAGCGCTTCTTCATCGGCATGGCGCAGTGGGCCTGCGGCGACGAGCGCGCAGAAAGCAAGCGCATGAGTGCCATCACGAACGAGCACTCGCCGAACGAGTACCGCGTCAATGGGGTGGTATCGAATATGCCGGAATTTGGGAAGGCGTTCGCGTGCCGCGTGGGACAGCCGATGGTGCACTCGCAGCCTTGCCGCGTGTGGTAACAGCCCACGGCGGTAGAATGCTAGTGGCATGATTTTGCTTTTTGGTCTATTGCAGGGCGCTGCATCGCAAACCGAGCCCCTCACTCGGCTGCTCCACCAGCAAACGCTCACGCCGTGGATGATTGCGGTGGCCATCGGCATCGCGTTTGCGTTAGGCGCGGCGCATGCGCTCACGCCCGGGCACGGCAAGACCATCGTCGCCGCATATCTGGTGGGCTCGCGCGGCACGTTGAAGCACGCGGCGTTCCTGGGAGGGATGGTGACTCTGACGCATACCATCACCGTGTTTCTGCTGGGGCTCGCCACGTTGTTCCTGTTCCAGTACGTGGTGCCGCAGAAGGTGACTCAAGTATTGGGAGCGATTTCAGGGCTGTCCATCGTCGCCATCGGCGGATGGATGCTGTACAAGCGGGTGCGCGGAGTGGGGCACACGCATGATCATGCTCACGACCATGATCACTCTCACGACCATGACCACCATCATTCCCACGATCATTCTCACAGTCATGACCACGCTCACGATCACCACGATCATTCTCACAGTCATGACCACGCTCACGATCACCACGATCACGGTCACACGCATTCGCACGGCCCGGGCGGCCATTCGCATGTGCCCGACGAAATCTCCTGGTCGGGTTTGGCGGCGCTGGGCGCGAGCGGCGGACTGGTGCCCTGCGAGTCCGCTCTGGTGCTGCTGCTCACTGCCATCGCCCTGCGGCGTGTTGGTCTAGGCCTGCTGCTGTTAGTCTCCTTCAGCCTGGGTTTGGCGCTGGTGTTGATGGGAATCGGCGTGCTGGTGATCTACGCCAAGAACCTCTTGCCGGGGGCGGGGAACCCCAGCGGAAATCCATTCTTTCGCTGGATGCCGGTGGCTTCAGCAGCTGTGGTGATGGTGCTCGGCATGGTGATGACCGGCGTATCGCTGGGATGGATTCAGCCGCACTGGATCGCCGGATAGCGCTCACCCCGGTCCGTTGTATTTCTGCGCCAGATCGAAGCGACTCGACGTGGTGGGATGGGAATACAGCCAAAAGACGATGAACGGATTCGGGATCTGGCTCATCCAGCCCAATTTCTCCCATCACCTGGAACGAATGTGCGGCGGCCGCGGCGGGAACGATGCCGTGCGTTATTTGGAGCCCGTAGAGATCGGCTTGATGCTCTTGCCACCGGCTATAGCTGTTGATCAACGGCTCGGAGATCGCGCTCACGATAGCCACCATCAGCAGCAATACCGGGAGCGACGACCAATCACTGACGTCGGGAACCAATCGACGCAGGACGTGAGATGCCGCCCAAAAAAGTGGCAGCAGCGCCAGAGCCAACAATAACAGCGAATTCCGGATATGGTTCAGAACGTAATGACCCATCTCATGGCCAAATACGAATACTGTTTCCGGCGTGGTCAGCTTCTGAAGAGTTGTGTCCCAAACCACCAGGCGTTGGGAACTGCCGAATCCGCTGACGTAGGCGTTCAACGAATTCAGCTTCTCGCTGGCCTTCATTTCGAACATGCGGCTGGGAGGAATACTCAGGCCGGCGCGCGCCACCAATCCTTCGAGTTGATTCACCAGCGCGGGCTGCGTATCGGCCAGCGGTTCGAAGCGATAGAACATCGGCTCGATGATCATGGGCTCTAGGTACATCACGGTGACGATGATCGGCAGCGTCGCCAGCCAGAAATAGAGCCACCAGCGGCGCGGGCTACGGCGAATCACGGCGTAGAGCAGATAGGCGACCGGGACGGCGCATACCAGCAGGAGCAATTCGGTCTTCGTCCAATCCCAAAACCAGGAGAGCCAGGTTTGAATGGATTGGTCGAACTTCAATTCCAGATGCTGTCCGTAAATATTCGCTGGAAGATAGAGAACGTCGTTGAATATCAGAAGAAGTGGGATAAAGATCAGCGCCTGCACGAAGCGCCGTTTAGAGACGGCTTCTGCCCAATCGCGAAACTTGGCGCCCAGGCCGGTGACGACGATCGCGGCCAGAATCGCGATGCTAAGAACTTCGCTCCCAAAGTGTAGCCTGTACCCGGCATGCGCGTAATCAATGGCACGTTGCAGTTGGTCCGGGGGAAGGGAATACTGCATCGTCCCCGTTACTCGACGTCGGACACTTTGCCGCTGGTGAAGGTGACCTTGAGATCCTTGTAGAAATAGATCTGCTTCGCGCCGACCTTGGCGATCTTTTGCGGCTGGCCGAGTGCGGCCACCACTTGGTCGGTGGTCTGGCCGATCTCGATGGTTTGGGGAGGCTGATCGGCCGGAGGGGGCGGCGGAGCTATGGGAGCCGGCGGCGCCGGGGTTGGCGCGGAAGAACCGGCGGTGCGCGCCGGAGGCCCTGGCGATTGCTTCGCGTCGCCGGCGTCGATCGTCATCACTTGGTTGACCGTATCCTGCACCTGAGCTGCCGTAGCGGTCTCCAAGTAGCCCTTCGGGAATTCAAACTGAACTTCGGACTTGAAGAACGTTGGAGGATCGACCCCATTGCATGAGTCGCAGGCGACAATACGGAACGTGATCTGCTCTTTCTTCACATTCACGTCGATTTTCAGGGGATAGACTTTGTCGGCGTTTTGAAAATAGCGCGAGATTTGTTTTACCATCCCGGCGCAGAATCCTCCTGGAGCGTGCAACTCACCGTCCTTATACTTTGCCGGGCACATAACGACGTTGAGCGGCGGGACGCCCAATATCCCTGCCTTCTGTAGGACCAGAACGGTGCCGGGTTGGACCACGTTGATGCCGTTGGAATCCTGAGAAAGTTTCACGAGTTTGTACTGTGTTTTAAGCTCCGCCAACGCCGGAGGTACCGAGTCTTGCGCGGCCAGGACGGAAACGGAGAGGAGCGCGGAGACTATGAAGATGTACGACAACTCGCCTCTAATATACCGCGTCAAAATGCAAAGCGCCCGGAACAGCAAGCCGTTCGATGAGCTCACTGCCCGGGCGAAAATCATGGCATATAGCCGGCTCCAATGTTACTTGGAAACGGGTTGGGCGCTGTTGCTCTTGGCCGCAGTCGCTTTCTTGCTGTGATGTTTCTTGCTGGTCTTGGCCCTGGAGGCGGTGGTCTTGCTGGGGGCCGCCGGAGCTTGCGCAGCCGGTGCCTGGGCGGCCAGGATGGCTCCCACGCTCAATAGAGAGGCGAAAATAAGTTTGTTCATTTGGTTCTCCTTTTGCGAGCGGTTCATTTCCGCCTCGCATAACCATCTTGCGGCCGGAAGCGAAAATCAACGATAGCCTGAGTACCGGAGTTTCCGGCGCCAAACTGCGGGGGGAGAGCAGTGCGGATCTTAATGAATGAAACTTTACCCATTTTGGGAGCCGAAATAGCCTGGCCGGGCGATTCTAGCGGCTCCGCTTCTGAGCGATGCTAGAGATGGCGTGTATTCCGATCCAGTTACTTATCGCAAGATCCTGCGCGTTCTGGTGGTCGGCTTTTCGGCGGTGCTGGCGCTGCTGATAGCCGCCGGCGTCATCGGCCTCAAGAGCGCGCAGCTGATTCAGGAAAACTCAGCCGAGATCGTTCAAAACGGGCTGGTGACCACGCGCCTGATCGACGAACTGCAGCGCGAGCAGGATACGCTGAACGCCGCATTCTATAAACTCTCGCGCGGCCCGGAGCTTTCCGAGCGCGAACGTTTGCTGGCCCAGTTGGATGAAGCCGATCAAGCCGTGGAAAGGATCGTCGGGGAAGCCAGCGGGACTCCACAAGCCGAGTTGTGGCGCGAGCTGAGCAGCGCTGTGAAGGGCTTTTCGAACGAAGCCCGGCGTCTGCTGGTCCGCAAGAATGTGCCCACCAACACCTCGCGGGATCTGCTGCGCCGGCACGAAGAAGTGACCGCGATCGTCGCGAAAATGATCGCGGCCAACTACACCCGGACGGTCGCGGCGCAATCGCGCATGGATCAACGGTCGGCGCGGCTGCTCACCGAATCGCTCGGACTGCTGGGCGGATGCCTGCTGCTGGCGCTGGTGTGCGCGGTGTTCACGGTGCGGATTACCACGCAGCTATTTCGAAGGATGGAGCAGCAGTCGTCGGACCTGGCGCGCGTGACCTGGCACATGCTGGAAAGCCAGGAAACGGCTGCGCGCCGGTTTTCGCATGAGCTGCATGATGAGCTGGGCCAGTCGCTCACCGCGATCAAGGCTAACGTGACGGCGCTGGATCCGGCTGCGCCGCCCGATCCGGCGCGCCTGGAAGATTGCCGTGGGCTGATTGACGAGGCCATACAAAATGTACGCGAACTGTCGCATTTGCTGCGGCCAACCATACTCGACGATTTCGGTTTGGACGCGGGCTTGCGCTGGCTTACCGAACGCTTTGGACAACGCACCGGAATCGAAGTCGATTACCGATCCAGCTTTCACCAGCGAATGGCAGACCAAACCGAGACCCACCTGTTTCGCATCGTGCAAGAGGCGCTGACCAATGTCGCGAGGCATTCCGGAGCCACTCGCGTCGCGATCGAGCTGGAGCAGAACGGGAACCGCGTGCATCTCACGGTGAAGGACAATGGGCACGGGTTCAATGGAAATCGATTGGGCGGTCTCGGTCTCGTGGGCATGCGGGCGAGAGCGGAAAGCGTCGGCGGCCAGCTCGAGATCAGCTCGAACCAGGGCGTCACGGTTGACTTGTGGGCGCCATTCCAGCTTGCTACAACCTAAACATGCTGCGGATACTGCTGGTCGATGATCACGCCATGGTACGGAAGGGTTTCCGTCTGATCCTCGAAGCACAGCCAGACATGCAGATCGTGGGCGAGGCTGGGAACGGCCGCGAAGCCGTGGAACTGGCCGAAAAACTTCATCCCGATGTGGTGGTGATGGATGTGGCGATGCCGGAGTTGAACGGCATCGAGGCAACGCGCAGGCTGGTGGCTTCGGCTCCGCGAACGCGCGTTCTAGCGTTGAGCATGCACAAGGATTCGGTGTACGTGCGCGAGATTCTGCGCGCCGGGGCACGCGGCTATTTGCTGAAAGACTCCATCGACAGCGATCTGGTGAGTGCCGTGCGAGCCGTGGCCAAAGGCGAAGGCTACTTGAGCCCGGGCGTTTCCGACGCCGTGTTGAGCGACTATCGAAAGCACGTTACCGATCCGCTGGATTTGCTGACCAGCCGCGAGCGCGAAGTGTTGCAGATGATCGCGGAGGGCAAAACCAACAAGGAAATCGCGGGCACGCTGAACTTGAGCGTGTACACCGTGGATGCGCATCGCGGGAAAATTATGGAGAAGCTGAATCTGCACTCCATCGGAGAGATGGTGCGATTCGCGGTCCGCAACGGCCTGATCGATTAGTGAGGAACGGGCACGTTCGACGGATTAATCCGATACACCCATTGCGCGCTGTTTGTGGCGGCAACATCGGCGATAACGGCGTCGATCAAACCGCGCTTGGGCGCGAGCGAGCAGACTGGATCCGTGGCATCGGGGTCGCCGGTGTACATCATCGCCTGGCAGCGGCAGCCGCCAAAATCGCGGGTCTTGCGCTCGCAGGAGCGGCACGGTTCCTGCATCCACTCCTCGCCGCGGAAGCGCTGAAACGAAGCCGACTCCTCCCAGATCCAGCGCAGCGGCTTGGACCGCACGTCATCAAAAATCAAACCGGGGATGACACGCGCGGCATGGCACGGCAGCACCACGCCAGCGGGATCGATGAGCAGGAGCCCTTGCCCCCAGCCGCCCATGCAAGCTTTGGGAAAGCGCGCGTAATAATCGGGCAGCACGCAATCGATGCGCATGCGGCCCTTCAAGCGCTCGCGAGCCGCATCCACCATGGCAATGGTCTCTCGCAGCTGCTCGCGCGTGGGCAGAAGGCGGCCGCGATTTTCGAACGCCCACCCGTAGTATTGAACGTTGGCGATCTCGAGCTTATCGACTTGCAACTCTTCGGCGAGCGCGATCATCTGAGGCAAGCGCCCGAGATTACCGCGATGGACCACCAGGTTCATGGTGAACGCGACGCGATGCTTCCGGATGCGCCCCGCCAGCTCCAGCTTGGCCGCATGCGCGCGCGTGCCGGCGATCTCGTCCGCCTGCGCTTGCTCGGCATCCTGGAAACTGAGCTGGACGTGATCCAGACCCGCTGCCACCAGCGCTTCCAAGCGGGCCTCGGCGAGGCCGATTCCGGAGGTGATCAGGTTGACGTACAGGCCCGCCGCCCGCCCAGCCTTCACTAGCTGCTCGGCGTCCGGCCGGGCCAGAGGTTCACCGCCGGTAAGATGCAACTGAAGCACGCCCAGGGCGGCCGCTTCACCGAATACGCGCTGCCAATCGGCAGTGCTCAACTCCTGGGCGCGCGAGCGCATCTCCAAAGGATTCGAGCAGTACACGCAGCGCAATGGGCAGCGATGGGTTACTTCGGCGATGAGGGCGCGCGGAACGAAACTCATTCGAAATTCAACGCCCGCCTCTCATTCAAGGATGCGAGAAACGTGAGTACTTCCCGCTGGATCATCTCAGGATCGGCGCCCCTGAACTCAGATTGCAGCGAAGCCACAACATCCCCCAATGTGCGCGTCCCATCGCAAAGTTCGACGATGCGCGGGCCGGGTCCGGTGAGGCGCAGCATGCTCTCGGGCAACAACAGCACGGGACCAAGGTCCGCCGACTGGCTCATGCGGCAGCCGGTCGCGAGGCGTGGAATACGGGTTGGTGCGGGTTCCGTCATGCGACTTCAGGACGAAAAGCTCCGGGCGGAGGCCACCCGGGCTCAACGTAAGCGAAATAGAGAGCGTCCAATTGCGCCCACAGAATATCGCACTTCGCGCGCAAGGCGCTGATGGCCGCGTCCTGCTCCACGCGGGTCTTGGCGTTTTCCTTCACCCAATTCAATGCGAAATTCGCATCCTCCGGCGCCTGCGACAGACGCGACTCGAAATAGCCGAGGCTCGATGAGAGATAGGGATAGTGCAGCACCATCCGATCCATGCGCAGGCTGATCAGGTTTTTCGAAAACATTTCGGTCAACGACGACGCGACCGCCTCGACGAAGCTATGCTTGGTGACCAGCGCCAGGTACGCATCCACTGCGTAGCGGACCGCCGGAAGCACGCCGAGCTCGGAAATGACCAGTTCGCGCGGGACGCCGGTGGCTTCCGCGAGCTTGATCCACTTTTCAATGCCGCCGGGTGTGCCGGGCTCGCCATCATGATCGACAATGCGCTTGCGCCAGGCGCGGCGAAACTCGGGCGATTCGCTGCGAGCGAGAATTAGGGCGTCCTTGATGGGGATGGTCTTCTGATAGTAGTAGCGGTTGAAGGCCCAGGCCTGCAGCTGGCCGCGCGTCAGCTTGCCCTCATGCATCAGCTTATGAAACGGGTGCTGGTGATGATAGCGCTCTTCGCCGACCGCCCGGAGTTGTTCTTCCAATGACGGAGCGCTCAGCACGGTCATACGACGATCTCCATTCCATCGCGCGCCACTTCCCATCCGGCCTCGCGGACCTCCGCATAAGCCGGGCTCGATTCATCCAGAATCGGGTTGGTGTTGTTGATATGGAAAAAAATCTTGCGGGCGCATTTGATGCCGCTCAGCGCCGCGAGCGACCCGCATGGGCCGGACAGGGGAAGATGTCCCATCGCGGAAGCTGGTTTGCCTCCGCCTCGTACGCGGCACAACTCGTCCTCGGTCCAAAACGTGCCGTCGAACAGCAGGACGTCGCATTCATCCAGCCATTCGCGCCAGGATTCTTCGACTTTTGCCACGCCGGGCAAATACGCCACCCGCGCGCCCGACGGGGATTCGACCAACAAGCCAAGCACGGCTTCGTCGGCGGCCAATTCCGATTGACGAACTGGAGAAACGAAGCCAGGGAAGCCTCCGGGCAAGGTAAATGGTTGAAAATCCAGCGGTCTAATGGAAAAGTCGACGTCAGGTTGGATCTCCTTCCACGCGGCCTGAGGCGCTACTCGATCGAGCAACGCAAACAGACTGTTGTCTTCGCGAAGGATTTTCAAGACGGAGCGAGTGGCGTAGATATCCAGCGGCTGAAACTCCCGCAGCGAGAGCAGCCCGGCAACGGTGTCCGCCTCGGCGGCCGTGATTACCACGGATTGGATGGGAGATTGGAGCGAGTTGCCGTTGGGCCACAGTTGCGGCGTGGCTTCGATTTGGGTTCTGAGGTCGGGGGATGCGTTCAACAGCGTCCAGGAGGCGCCGTCTTCGCTGATCGCGATTTGAGCTTGCGTACGGGGTTGGCCAGCGAAGGTTCCCAAGCGCATCTGCCGGCATTGTTGACAGGCACAATTCCACTGAGGAAATGCGCCGCCAGCGGCCGCGCCGAGAACCTTCACCAGCATTTACTTAAAGCTTAGAAATCGCCGTTGCTGTAGGAGTTAATCTCACAGCTGCAGGAGATCTCTTCAATCTTCGGTGTTTGCCAAGTCATGTGTTGCGCTCCTCAAAAGTAGCGTACTGCGATGTTACTGGACGCGAACAGTTTATCATAGGTCCCAGTGCAGCGCAACGGTCCCGATCAAGCCTGTCGTTAGCACATTAGTTGTCCGGTGTAATTAGTACGTGAGTTGTCCGGTCCAGGCCGGGCAGGCGAATCTGGCGAGGTGGAACCGAGTCAGATGATACCCGCCCGAGAAACGGAGCGGATGATGAAACTACAGGACGTAATTCTAAGGGCGATGGCCAAGAAGATCACCTGGATCCAGGCAGCCGAGATCGCGGGCATGAGCGTTCGCAACATGCAGCGCAAGCGGCAAAGCTATCAAGACTACGGCTACAACGGTTTGTTCGATCAGCGCCGGGGCAAGCGCAGCGTCCATCGAGTTCCGATGGAGACCGCCGAGAAGGTGCTGGCGCTGTACCGGGACAAGTACCCAGACTTCAACGTGCGGCACTTTCACGAAAAGCTGACCGAATCGGAGAACATCCACCTGAGCTACAGCTGGGTGAAGCAGGCTCTGCAAGGCGCGGGACTGGTAGCTAGGCGGCGCAAACGCGGGCCGCATCGCCGTCGGCGGCCGCGGCGCCCGATGCCCGGAATGCTATTGCATATTGACGGCAGCAAGCATCGCTGGTTCCAGGATGACCGCGACTACGACCTGATCGTGATTCTGGATGACGCCACCAGCGAGATCTATTACGCGCAGTTGGTGGACGAGGAGTCGACCCGCACGGTGATGCAAGGAGTGCGCGAGGTGATCGAGCGCAAAGGACTGTTCTGCTTGCTTTATAGTGACCGGGGCAGCCATTTCTTCTACACGCCCAAAGCCGGTGAACCAGTGGACAAGAACCGCCCGACGCAACTGGGCCGGGCGTTGAAGGAGTTGGGAATTCAGATGATCGCAGCTTATTCGCCCCAGGCGCGGGGACGTAGCGAGCGCAGCTTCGGGACCTGGCAGGGGCGCTTGCCGCAAGAACTGCGGCTGGCTTCGATGAAGACTTTGGAAGAGGCCAACCGGTTTCTGATCGAACACTACATTGCCGAATTCAACCGCAAGTTCACCATCCAGCCTGCCCAGAAGGGCACCGCGTTTCGCCGCTCGGGGCGCAGCGATCTGGACTGGATCTTTTCCATCCAGACCGAGCGCGTCGTGAGCAAAGACAACACGGTGGCTATCAAAGACCGCTGGTGGCAGATCGACAAGTGCCGCTGGCGGCACACACTGGCGGGCCAAACCGTCACCATCCATGAACACCTGGATCAATCCGTGTCGATTCGATACGGCCCCCACGTCGTCGGACGTGACCCGGAAGGCCGTGGAAAAGACGGGGCCCTGGAAGTTGCGGAAAACCAACCCCAGGTTTCCCGCAACTCCCACCGCCCCTTGGAAATCGCCTCCGGCGATTCCCACTTTCCCACCGCCTCGACGACGGTTTCTCCTCTCTCTCCCAAATCAAAGGCGAAGAGGATAGCATGAAAACCAGACCGGACAACTCACTTGTTAATAAAACCGGACAACTGCAAAAGCTTACGACACGGTCCCGATCAAGACCCCCCGGGTTCACCGCGAGCATTTGGGACCTTCCGGGCTCTCCGCCACCCCCACTACCGGACCCTTTGGATCGGCATGCTAGCCTCCGCGCTGGGCACCTGGATGCAGATTGTGGCTCAGAGTCTGCTGGTGCTGCGGCTCAGCGGCAACTCGGCCCTGGCGCTGGGGACGGTGTCGCTCGCGCAGGCGTCGGCCTTCTTCCTGTTCGCCCCCATGGGCGGCGCATTCGCGGACCGGCACGACAAACGACGGCTACTGTTTCGCACGCAAACCCTGCTGATGCTGTCGGCCTTCACGCTCGCGGCGCTGACCGCGACCGGCGCGGTTCGGCTGTGGATGGTGGTGGTGCTGGCTTTCACTTCGGGCGTTCTGCTGAGCTTCGATCAGCCGGCGCGCGCCTCTCTGTTGCCCCTGCTCGCTCCGCCGGAAGACCTTACTAATGCCATTTCCCTACAGACGCTGGTATTCAACGCGGCTTCTATCGCCGGTCCGCCGCTGGGAGGCGCTGTGGCCGCGGTGGCCGGCTTGGCGGGCGATTTCGCCTTGAATGGCTGCAGCTACCTCGCCGTGATCGTCTCGCTGCTCTTGTTGCCGCCGGGTGCCATTGCTTCGCCAGCCGGATCGCCCAGCCAAGCGCGAACCTGGTCGGCTGTGCGGGAAATGCTGGCAGTGATCCAAAAGCGGCCGGCGGTATTCGCAGCCGTGCTGGTCTACGCGGTCCTGCTTTTCGTAGCGCCTTCCCAGGCACTGCTGGTTCCGTTGTTTATCACCGACGTTCTGCATCGCGGCGCGACGGGCCTGGGCTTTTTGTTCGCTGCATCGGGCATCGGCACCGTGGCGGGCTCGCTTTTCGTGGCTTCGTTTGGCGACTACCGGCGGAAAGGCCCGCTGCTGGTGACGGCCAACGCCGCGTGGGTGATCGCCCTGGCGCTTTTCGCTTTCACTCGCAGCTTTGCATCGGCATTCGTAATGTTACTGCTGATGGCAGCCGCGCAGAGCGTGTTCAGCACGCTGGTGGTCACGCTGATGCAGGGGTCGGTAGAGACCAGGATGCGCGGCCGGATCATGAGCCTGAATACGCTGCTCATGATGGGGGTGCGGCCTTTGGGCGATTTCCCCGTGAGTGTCGCTACTTCGTTGTTCGGCATCGCCCATGCGGCGCTGCTTTCGGCTTTGGTGGTAGCTGTGGCGGGCGGGCTGGTGTTTAGTTTGCGGCCGGCGGTGTGGCGGAGTTAGCTAGCTGGTTAACCATAGAGGTTTACCAGGCGGTATTGCACGATGGCGTGCTGCCGTGTTCCAATAAGAGTGACGTTTTATGCGACGCCCAAGAGTCATGGTTCCGTATCCGCTCGACGTGATCGCCGAGATCGACAAGATCGTCAGCCACGGGAAGCGCACGTCCTTCTTAGTGGAGTTGGCCAAGCGGGAAATCAAGCTCAATCGGCAGCGACAAGCACTGCGGGCTGCAACGGGCGCCTGGAAAGCAGAAGACCATCCCGAGTTAGCGGCCGGGGCGGCTAGTTGGGTTCGCGAGATCCGACAGGAGTTTGTGAAGCGATACGAGAAAATCGGGCGACACCGAGAAGCCAAATAGATGGCCTCGACCTGCCTGCTCGACACCACCGTAATCATCGACGCTATCAATGATCGAAACCGCCGAAGCGAGCTACTGGAAGGGCTCCTAGCGGAGGGCATTTTGCTTGCGTGCTGTCCGATCAACGTCACGGAGGTCTGCATGGGAATGCGTCCTAAGGAAGCCGTGAAGACCGAGGAGTTCCTTGCCAGTCTGGAATTCTATCCTGTGACCTGGGAGGTTGCCAAGTACGCCGGCGCGCTGTACCGGGAATGGCGGCAAAAGGGTCGGACTCTAGCGCTGCCCGATCTAACGATCGCCGCCGTGGCGATTACCAACGGGCTGGACTTGGCGACAGACAACCCGAAGGATTTCCCTATGTCGGACCTCCGATTGTACCCGCTCCGGTGAGCTGAAGGGTTTTCTGGGAAGTGAGTCAACGCCCTGCCGGCCGCTCGGCCGAGCTAGTGAATCACCGGCATCCGGAACGTGAATCGAGTTTCCTTTTCGGTGGATGCAACAGCCAAGGTTCCGCCGTGCGCCGTTGCGATCTGGTGAGCGATATAGAGCCCGAGCCCTAGCCCCTCTTGATGCCCATGCACTTTGCTGCGATAAAAGGGATGGAATAGACGCTCGAGTGCGGCCGGCGCGATCGGATCGCCGGCGTTGGCAACCGAGAGTTCAAAGAGTCGCGCATCACAAAACGCCCGCACGCGAACCGGCTGATCCGCAGGGCCGTAGGTGAGGGCATTCCCCAGAAGGTTGGAAAAGAGCTGGGCAATGCGGGCCCGGTCACAATCGACCGGCTCGATCAGCCTAAAGTCGGTTTCTACAACCCTTTCCGGCTGGCTGGCCTTCAGTTCCGCAATAACCTCTCGCAGCACCGGTTCCAGAGGTTCGTTGGCGTCGCGGTTCAAGGTGAGACCGCCACCCAGTCTCCCCCGAGCGAGATCCAGCAGATTGTCGATGAGCGACTGCATCCGCGTGGTGCTGTCCCGTATCAAGCGGGCCATTGTCGCGGCATCCTCGGTAAGGGGAGTCTGCATTAACAAATCCATCAGGCATTTGACGGACCGCACGGGAGTGCGCAGATCGTGCCCGAGCACTGCGATGAACTGTTCGCGAAGTTCGGAGTCCGCTCGCTCTTTGACCAGAGCCGATTCGGTGGCGGCAAGCTGCCGGCCGGCATCCAGGTTCTTGGCGATGAGCTCCGCGAACAGTCGAAACATACCGATGATTTCGGGCGTCCGAAGAATCGCCGGGCGCGGATCGATGGCGCACAATGTGCCGAAAAACGAACCGTCCGCCAGGATGATGGGCATCGAAATGTAGCTCCGAAAGCCGTACATGGCGGGGGTGGGATGTGCACACCAGACGTCGTCTTCCTTGACGTCGTTGATCACGACGGGTTCCCGGCTCTGCCTGATTTCGTCGCAGATGGTGGTCTCGATGTTCAATTCGCCACCCGGCTTGAGGCCGAAATCGATGGTGTCCAAGACGCTGCAGGCGATCCAGCGGTCCTCGGTCACTCGGGCCACTGCCGCGAACCGCATGCCGGTGGTGCGGCACACAACATCCAGAATTGTAGGAACAGCCGCTATGCGCCCAACACTGTCTACATCAGACTGATAGTTTTGTTGCATCGCGGTTAAAATTGCGCGAGGCTCAGAATATTTCCGTCGGGGTCCTTGAACCAGGCGATCTTCGCGGTGCTGCCCGGCGGGGTCCAGATGCCTTTTGCATCTTGGCCGGGCATGCCGTAATGCTCGAACTTAACTCCGGTTTTTCCAAGCTCGTCCACCATGGCCGCGATATCCGGCACGTTCCAACCCAAGGTCGTGTATTTCGCCTCGCCGACCTCTTTGACTTTCTGGACGCGCAGCATGGTTCCATTCGCGTCGAAGACCAATGCGTAAGGTTCGTCGCTGATCAACGTGAGCCCGAGCTGGTCGCGATAAAACGCCTTGGCGCGTTCCGGGTTCGCCGTGGTACTGAACGCAGCAATCTTAGAAGAACCCAGCAGTGACATGAACATAGTTTAGCGAGGTCCGATGTTACAATACGAATTCTCTAAATGGACCAGCTCAAAGCCCTGATCCGGGAAGTCCCCGACTTTCCGAAGCCTGGCATCAACTTCTACGACATAACCACGCTGCTCAAGGATTCCATCGGATTCAAGGGCGTGATCGATTCATTGGCCGAACATTATCGCTCTGTTCCCATCGATGTCGTGCTGGGAATCGAGGCGCGCGGTTTCATCATCGCCCCGGCCGTCGCTTACGCGCTCGGATACGGCTTCATCCCGGTGCGCAAGGAAAAGAAACTGCCGGCCGAGCGCGAACGCATCGAATATGCGCTGGAGTACGGCACCGACGTGCTCGAAATTCATAAGGACGCCATCTCGCCCGGACAGAACGTGCTCATCATCGACGACGTGCTGGCGACTGGCGGCACCGCGGCGGCGGTCGCGCGTCTGGTGGAAACGCTGCATGGCAAAGTGGCTGGCCTCGGGTTCATCCTGGAACTCGATTTCCTGCATGGGCGCCAGAAGCTCGCGGGCCACGACGTCTACTCGCTGATTCATTACTAATGCGCGAGGCTCCAACTCAAGCAAGCGTTCGGATACGTTCGCTGGCCAAGATCAATCTCGATTTGCGGGTTCTCAACAAGCGCCCGGATGGCTTCCACGAGCTGCGCACCATCTTCCAGACTATTTCCCTGGCCGACACAATTGGGATCGAATATCAACGCGGGCGAACGAAGATCGAGCTGAAGTCCAACCTGAATATTCCGGGCAATCTGATTCTTCGCGCGACAGATATCCTGATGAAGGCCGTGCGAGCCACGGGTCACTTGCGATTCGATCTGACAAAGCGCATCCCACTCGGCGGAGGTTTGGGCGGTGGCTCGAGCAACGCCGCGTCGGTCTTATTGGCTTTGCCGGTGCTGCTCGGCAAGCACCTGCCTTTCGAAAAGCTGCTGGAACTTGGGGCGGAGCTGGGCAGCGATGTTCCGTTTTACCTCACGGGTGGAACTGCAGCCGGCATCGGGCGCGGGACTGAGCTTTATCCCTTACCTGATGCACCGTCGCGGCCGGGCTTGCTGGTTGCGCCGGGAATTCATTCGTCGACTCCAGCCGCTTACCAGGCGCTTCATCGTAAGGTGCTGCCAGAAGTTCCAACTGATATGATCAACAAGTTCCAAGGGGTTACCTGGGATATGGAAACCGCGTGGACGAACGATTTCGAAGCGGTTGTGTTTGGTCAACACCCTCAACTAAAATCGATCAAAGGAAAGCTGCTAAAATTAGGTGCTTGGCGTGCGATGATGACCGGGAGCGGGTCCGCGCTTTTCGGATTGTTCCCCGGCCGTGAAGTGAGGGATCGCGCTGCCGGGTGGTTCCGGAAAGAGTTTTCAAGCTATCAAGTGCATCCCTTCGCGATGGTGACCCGCGGCCGCTACCAGGCGCTCTGGAGGCGGCAGTTGGAGTTGTCGCCGGGAAATAGAACATGGCCGCCCCAAGACCGGTACGCACGATGAGATTCGATCAGCTGAAGATCTTCACGGGCAACGCCAACCCGGCGTTGGCGGCCAAGATCTGCGCCTCCCTGGGTTGCACTCTGGGCGCGGCCGAAGTGGAGCCCTTCTCGGACGGGGAAATCCGTCTGCAAATTCTCGAAAATGTCCGCGGCGCGGATGTATTCGCCGTGCAGCCCACCTGCACTCCGGTGGACCGGCACCTGATGGAATTGCTGCTCATGATCGACGCGCTGAAACGCGCTTCTGCGGAGCGCATCACGGCAGTGCTACCCTATTATGGGTATGCGCGGCAGGATCGGAAAGACAAGCCGCGAATGCCCATTTCCGCCCGGTTGATAGCCAACCTGATTCAGCGGGCCGGCGCGGATCGTGTGCTCACTTTGGACCTGCACGCGGCTCAGATTCAGGGGTTCTTCGATGTTCCCGTGGATCATCTTTTCGCCGCGCCGGTGATGCTCGAATATTTCGAGTCCATCGGACGCAGGGACATGACCGTGGTTTCGCCGGATGCCGGAGGCGTGGAGCGCGCGCGCGCTTTCGCCAAGCATTTGAACGCGCCGCTGGCGATTATCGATAAGCGCCGCACCGAGGTGAACGTCGCGGAAGTGATGCACATCATCGGTGACGTGGAAGGGCAGCATTGTTTGATTGTGGACGACCTGATTGATACGGCCGGAACACTGGTGAAAGCCGCCGAGGCGCTGCTGAAGCATGGCGCGCTGACTGTGCGGGCTTGCGCCACGCATGCCGTATTGTCGGGGCCGGCGGTGGAGCGGCTGGATGCATCGTGTTTGCAGGAAGTAGTGGTAACCAATTCGATTCCATTGCGCGACGACGCCATGCGATGCGGCCGCATCAAGACCCTTTCGGTGGCGCCTTTGTTAGCCCGGGCCATCCAATCCATTCACGAGGATGGTTCGGTAAGCACCCTATTTATTTAGACCTTCCGGAGTAAAAAATGAGAAAAGAAATTACAGTCGCCGCCGAGCCACGCCAATCGCGCGGCAAAAATGAAGCGCGCCGGTTGCGTGTGAAAGGCATGGCCCCGGCCGTACTATATGGCTCCGAGCTGGCGGCGGTGGCGATCTCGGTGAATCCCAAGGACGTCAACAAGATTCTGCACAGCAACACCGGCCATAACACCATCTTCAACTTGTCGGTGCAGGGCGGCGAGGACACGCCGGTGATGATCGTGGACTGGCAAAGTGATCCGGTGAAGGACAATTTGCTGCATGTCGATTTGAAGCGCATCGATCTATCCAAGCGGAACGCGTTCAAGGTTCGCGTACACACCACCGGTGAGCCGAAAGGCGTGAAGCTGCAGGGCGGCTTGCTGGAAGTGATCACGCGCGAGATCGAGATTGAGTGCCTTCCCGATGAGATTCCGGAGTTGTACACGGTGGACGTAAGCGAATTGATGATCGGCCAAAACTTGCGCGCCAGCGATGTTGCGCTGGGCGGATCAATCACGTTGGTGAGCCCGCCCGAGCAGGTGATCGCGCACGTGGTGGCTTTGAAGGCTGAAGTGGTGGAGACGCCGGCTGCTGAAGGCGCTGTGGCGGCCACGCCGGCCGAACCGGAAGTGATCAAGAAGGGCAAGAAGGAAGAAGACGAGGCAGCAGCGGAGAAACCGGAGAAGGGGAAAAAGAAATAGAATTCAGAATTCAAGGAATTCAGAATTCGGTGGCCGGTGTCTGGATTCTGGATTCTGTCTGAATTCTGAATTCTGGATTCCATGTCCGAGTTCAGGAAGCTGGTCGTGGGTCTCGGAAATCCTGGAAAGGATTACGAATTCACGGCTCACAATTTAGGATTCATGGTAATCGATAGGCTTGCTGAACGGAGCGGTGCCAAGATCAACCGCGAAGATTGCAGAGCGGCCGTTGGACAAGCAATCGTGGCGGGCAAGAAAGTGCTGCTCGCCAAGCCGCAGACGTTCATGAACGATAGCGGCGAGTCGGTACAAGGTTTGTTGGTGAAGTATGAGATCGGGGCTGGGGATGTGGTTCTGGTTTACGATGAACTGGATCTGCCCTGGCAGTCGGTACGGATCCGGCCGAACGGTTCGGCGGCCGGCCATCGCGGCGTGGATTCGATAATCCGCTGCGTCAGGACCAAGGAGTTTCCCCGGGTTCGCCTGGGAGTTCATGGGGGCCGTCGCGAAAAAGACGGCGCTCAAATCGTGCTCGCGAAGTTGAAGCGGGCGCACAGACAAGAGTTGGATGAGCTGCTGGACTATGCGTCGGAAGCAGTGGAGTCCATCATCGCTGAAGGCGTCGAAAAGTCCATGGCGAAATACAATCGTCGCGCCCAAGGCTTAAACGAGGAAGAATGAGGATCTACGAAGAGCTGTTTATTCTCCGGCCGGAAGCGCCGGAAGAAGAGATCGATCATCTGATCGAACAATTGACTACCTACATCGCCTCTCAGGGAGGCAATGTGGACAAGTCCGACAAATGGGGCATCCGCAAGCTGGCTTATCGCGTGCAAAAGCGCAACGAAGGCTATTACGTCTTGCTGCAGTTCACCACCAAGCCGGAGACGGTGCTGGAGGTGGAACGCCGCTTGCGCGTTTCGGACCTGGTGATGAAGTTCCAGAATGTGCGCATCGACGAGAAACTGAAAAAGATCGAGAAGCGCAAGAAGGAACGCGAAAAGCGCGCCGCCCGCAAACCTGCGCCGCCGGCCGCGCCGAGTGTGCCGCTCGAGCATGTCATGGCGGGCGCAGCCGAACCGGCTGGTCCACGGCCGGGAGCTCCCATGCCGGGCGCACCAGTGGCCAGCGTCGCTGGGACGGAAAAGGCGGGAGAATAACGTGGCTGAGCAACGAGGCGGACGTCCCATTAGCGGATCGATGCGACCCACCGGCGGCGACAAAGCGCTGGCCACCAAGAAACAATATTTCCGGCGCAAGAAAGTATGCCGGTTCTGCGTTGAAAAAATCGACGACATCAATTACAAGGACGTGCGCATGCTCTCGTCCTTCATTTCCGAGCGCGGAAAGATTGTGCCGCGGCGCATTTCCGGTGTTTGCACGCCGCATCAGAAGCGGCTGGCGGAAGCCATCAAGCAAGCGCGGAACATCGCTTTGATTCCGTTCGCTTCGGCGATATAGGAGATTTTCATCATGGAAGTGATTTTGAGAGAAGACGTCGACAAGCTGGGGACGCGCGGCCAGTTAGTCAAGGTGGCGTCCGGCTATGCGCGCAATTTTCTGCTTCCGAAACGCCTGGCGGTAGCCGCCACCGAATCCAACAAAAAGATTGTAGAGCAGGAACGCCAGGCGCATTTACGGCGCGAGGCGAAAGTGGTGGGCGAGGCCGGCGAGTTGGGCAAGCTGATGGGCGCGGTGGTGGTCACCATTTCGCAGAAGGCCGGCGAGAACGGCCAGCTTTTCGGTTCGGTAACGCCCAAGGACATCGCCGACGCGCTGGAGGCGCAGGGCTATACCATCGAGCGCCGCAAAATCGCGCTGGAGGAGCCCATCAAATCGCTCGGCGAATTCAAGGTTCCGCTGCGGCTGCACCGCGAAGTGACAGTTGAAATCGCGGTCAACGTCGTCAAAGAGGAAGAATAATTCCTGGCGGAAACCACTGTTTTGCCACGGCTTGATCTGATTTTGGAGCCGGAAGGCTACGCCGGCGTTACCGCCTATCGAATGTTGGGAGCTGCCGCGCGCGGATATATCTCAGCCGATCACCGATTCCTGCACGCCGTGCTGGATCGGCCCGAAGAGTCGATCCCCGATCTGGTCCGGTTCGCGTCCGAAGATCATTCGGACGATCTGATGGATCTCGATCCGCTGCTGATCGATTTGTTCCGTGCTCTCGGGACCCCCGAAGCGCTGCCGTTCTTTGTGAGCGTCATCCGGCGAAATACCGGCGACGTGCCCGACGATCTGGTGGAAGGTGTTGTCAAATTGGGCGCCGCTGCCCTGGATCCCTTGCTCGGCCTGCTGGACGAATTGGATCCTGCCGATGCCGGCGATGTGCCCTTCGTGTTGGGGGCGCTGCGGGTTCGCGATGCCCGCGTCCTGGAAGCCTTGACACGCCGGCTGGAGAACGATCCGCAAGACGCCGCGTTGTGCCTGGAAATCTACGGCGATCCGGCAGCGATCCCGGCGCTGGAGGCCGCGCTGGCTCGGATTTCCGCCGACGACCCGCGCTCGCGAGCGCCTATTCAAGCCGTCATCGAAAGCCTCTCGGCTCCGGGGGAAGCGCTGCCCGAATCGAACGAGCCGTTCGACATTTGGGCGCTCTATCCGCAAGAGGCTGCGCCCGATTTCGCTGCACTCGAAGATGAAGACCGGCTGGCAATGCTCCAAGCGGGCTCCGCCAAACTACGTGCGGACGTTGCGCTCAGTTATCAAGGCACGGAGTTATCCGACGCGGCGCGCGCGCGATTGATCCAGCTTGCCAAGACGGATCCCGACGCCACCGTACGCGGAGCTTGTTGGGAGGCGTTCGGCGAACTCGACGATGAGCCCGAGCTGCACGATGCAATGCTCCAGGTGCTCGCGAATCCCCAGGCTCCCATCGAAGAAAAGGGTGGCGCCGCAGTCGGTCTGGCCGAGCAATCCGACGATCCCGCCGTTTACGATGCGATTTTGAGCCTGTACCAGGATCCGCGCGGCCGCGCCAAGGCGCTCAAGGCCATGGCGCGATCGTTCGACAAGCGTTTTGCCGAATATCCTCCTATGCACTTGGACGACCCGGATTCAGCCGTCAAGACGCAGGCCATCTGGGGCGTCGGATACTTGGGTCTGGCTTCAGAAGCGCCGCGTCTGGTGGAGCTTTTTGAAGACGATGAATTTCGCACCGATGCGCTCTTCGCTTACGCTTTGTCGGTGCCCGGTGAAACATCGCCGGTCCGCGTGCGCGGGCTGATGAAAAAGGTGGAGGAAGCCGCCGGCGAGTTCCGCGAGGACGAAGAGGATCTGGTTCGTATCGCGCTCGACCAGCGCTTGATGCTGCATGGAAAGAGTCCGGTATTTTTCCCCGATGAAGCGGAACAAGAAGAATCCGAAACGGTGATCGCGGCTCCTAAGCCGGGCCGCAACGATATGTGCTCCTGCGGCAGCGGCAAGAAGTACAAGAAGTGCCACGGCGTGGTCAACTAAAGACGTTAAGAACTTTACAGACCTGGGAGCGCCGGCCGTGTTATTTTCATCCCATGAACCCTTATGCAAGTCATGTGGGCGATAAAGCACCCTTAGATGTGATCAGTGACACGCCGCGGCGTCTGGCGGAATTGCTGGACGCGCTCGGCCCCGAGCGCCTGGGGATCTCGCCCGCGCCCGGCAAGTGGAGCGCCCGCGATATCGTGTGCCACCTGGCGGACACTGAAATTGCGTTTGGCCTCCGCTTCAGACAGACGTTGGCCGAGGATCATCACGTCATCCAGCCGTTCGATCAGGATCTATGGGCGAAGAGCTATTCATCGTTGGATGCCAAGCTCGCGCTGGCTACGTTCGCTGCGTTGCGCGCCTGGAACGTGGCGTTCATCGGGTCGGTGAAGCCGGCCGATTTGTCCAAACCCGTGACGCATCCCGAACGCGGAACCATGACCTTCCAGACCATCGTCGAAACCATGGCTGGACACGACCGGAATCACATTAAACAGATTGAGGCGATTGCGTCGCAATCGGCCGCGGCACACTAGCCGCGCTGAATTAGTCGCAGGCTGTCGCGACGGCGCACTTGACGATGGCTTCCGCACGGCGCCAGTCCTCGAGAGCTGTTCCATCGGGACGCCCGGCGCTCTCCCAAATCAGTTCGGCAATCACGGGCACATCTCCGGTACGGTCGTGATCGTCGGACGGTATATTCGCCGTCGCCGGTAACAGGGATTTCAAGAATGTATCGCGCGCCTGATTGTAGGCCAAGTGGGCTCGCTCCAATTCCAGGAGCGCCGCTTCAAAGGCCTTCCCATCGGTATTCTGCTGCGCAGCCAACAACTGCACGTGTTGCGCCTTCCTGGAAAACTCCTCGAAAGTATCGCGATACTCGGCCTCAACCTGCCGTGACCTCGTCATATATATTTAGACGAAGTAAGTTGCGGAAGGGTTCGGTTTTCTTCGAAACTTCTGTACCGTAGTACCGTGTGGATTAGTTAATGTTCAGTTTCCCAGATCCACGAAGGGTTTACCGCGCAACTTGTAGTCGGGATCCGTCAAGTTCTGGTTGAGCTCGACGGTGTCGAAGCGAACCTCGATGCCTTGCTGTTGGTTATCCGGTTTGATCTGCATCGTCTTGGGGTAGAAGGCATTCCCGTTTTGTACGTAGTCTGAATAAGTGATCAGCGCCGAACCAAGCCCGGCGACCGTCGTGATTTTCACACGCTCGGGCCGCGAGTTCGAATCCAGGGCGACAGAGATTTTTTCGGTCCCGGTTTCGGCAGACAGAACAAAGTCGTCGCTCGCGGCGGGGTCCGGATGATCCGCCACCAGTTTGTAACCGGAGCCTCCCAGCCGTGCCATCAAGGCCGGCAGCTGGTAATCGCGAATCAAACCAAAATCGGTGGGCAACTGCAAGGCTTCGTCGCCTTTGAGATTCTTGCTCGCCTTAAACTCGCTGCCGGAGAAAGTCACTTCGTGCAACAGGCGGCCCGATTTCACTTGAAACAGCCCGCGATCGGCGCGGTTGCGCATCAGCAGAGTCCAGCGGATGCTCTTCCCAGCGGGGTCCCAAAGGGTCGTGCTGCCCACGGCCTGCACGGAGCCCAGCGCCTTGAGCCCGTCTTCGCCTCCAATGGCCCGGGTCATCTTCTCGAACAGGTGCGTTCCAAAAGCCTCGCGCGCCGCGCGGTCGGGCAGTAGCGTTACCGCCAAGGATGCGCTCTTGGCCGCTTCCACAATCACCTTGCTCTGGTTTCCGGCGAATCCTTCCTTTGAAAAATCAACCACCCAATTGCCGGGCGTGAGGCTGGTAGCTTCGAGCGTACCTCCGGAAGTTGCTCCGATCGAGGTTCCGTTGAGGCTCACCTCGCATTCGGCAGGCGTGCAACTGAGGCTGAGGCTTCCCTTCGGCGCGGCTTTGGGAGCCGCAGGCGGCGCGGCGGCGATCTTTCCCTTGCCCTTAATCACATCTAGAATCTCGTCGGACGCTCCCGCCGATTCAAGCCTGCCGAGTGCGTCGGAGGAAAGGGCAAAAGCGATGCCGCGGTTCTCGATGGCTTCCTTGCGCCGCCGCATGGGGATGGCGTCCTGCTTCAGGAGCATCAGCACCTGATCGAGAGTGAACGGATCGCCGTTAAGAAAAGCATCGCCTTTCTTGCCATGAGCGGTCTTCGGATCGGTGGCCGCGTTGGCGGCTTTGGGACTCCAGGCCAGCGCCAGCATTATCGTTAGCATGAGGGCGCCGGGCCAAATGAAAGACAAAATCTTGGGTCGCATGTCAGTCCTTACGTTTCGTCCTTACTTCAGGGCCGCTTCAGCTTCTTGCGCGTCACGAATCTTTTTCTTCCACACGCGCGCCTCCGCGTTGCCTGGATTGTTTGCCAGGACCTGGTTCACCAGCGCCATGGCTTCGGCATACCGGCCTGACTCCCACAGTGAACGCACTCGCCCATGCAGCGTCTGCCTGGCCGAGAATTCGGGGTTTCCTACGTCGTCCGGACCAGATTCGCCGGGTTTGGAGGCTTCGGTCGCGGGCTCCTGCGGAATGGCCTCTGGAGTGATCGCGGGCGTTGCGTGTGCGGATGGCTTGGATACCACCACCGGCACTGGGCTCTTGGCTGAGCTCTTATCCTGAGAAGCCCGCAAGCCTTGGCGCGAAAGGAACGAGCCAACGATGCCCGCCGCCAGGACCAGACCAGCCAGAACGGTGATGGCCCGCTTCATTGTTTTGCTGCTCTGGGTTTTGCTGTTCTGGGTCGGGACCGGGACTGGAGCCGGTAGCGGCTTCACGGGCGGTTTGGACGGTGGCCTTCGAACGGGCGCGGCGGTCTGAGGATAAGGTTGAGGAGCCACCGGCGCGTCACTCACGGGGGCTGGCACGGGGGATGCCGCAGCTTGCGCCGAATTGGGATCCGCCGGCGGTTGCCTTTGGAACGCAGGCATTTCCTTCGTCAGTGGAGCGTTCTTGTAGGATCGTGCGGTCCAGGGTTGCGGCGGCCCCGTCTCATCTTGTGGCCTTTCGCGCACCTTCTGTTCGGGTTCACGCTGGGGCGGCGCAGGATTCACGCTGGCCGGTGTGACAAACGCGGTCGCCTGGAGAACCGGTTCCGGAGCCGGCGCAGGCGTTTCTGGGACGCGTGGCGATTCGGGGGGAGCAGCGGCTGAAGCCCGGCGCCGTAGTTCCTGCGCGGCGACATAGAGTCCCGAGGCAAATTCCTCGGCGGTCTGCAGACGCTGTGCCGGATCCTTCTGCAGCGCCCGTTGCACCAGTTGATCGAGCTCCTCGGGGATCTGCGGATCCAACTGCCGCAGCGGCGGCGCCTCGCTATGCACGATTTCGCGCGGAATCAGGCTGGGTGCGGCCAGAAACGGGTACTTTCCAGAGACGAACTCGTACAACATCACGCCTAGCGCAAAGATGTCGGAGCGTCCGTCGAACGGTTGCCCCAGCACCTGTTCGGGAGCCAGATAGTTGACCACCAGACCTTCCGGACGGGTGCCGGCTTCGAGCAGCGCCGCGAGCCACTTTGCGATCCCAAAATCCAGAATGGTGACGTCCCGCGCGCCGTCCACAAAGACATTACTGGGCTTGAGATCTCCGTGCGCGATTTCGCGCGAATGAGCAAAGGCCAGCCCCTCGGCCACCTGCGCCACCAAGGCCATCTTTTGACCGAGCGGCAAGTCCCGGTTGTCCTGCATGAAGCGCCCGAGGTCCACGCCGGTTCGCCAGTCCGAGACTACGAATACGCCTTCCTCCACTTCGCCCAGGTCCTGGACTTTGACCACGTGACGGTGGACCAATTCGGCGCACGCGGCCAGGTGTCCGCAGAACTGTTCTTTCGCCGCCGCCGTTAGTCCGGGCACGGTTTCGAGGACCTTGAGCGCGAACTCCCGATTGCGAAAACTGTCACGAACCCGGTAGGTGGTGCCGGCCGCGCTGGCTCCGAGCTGCTCGACTACCTGATATTTGCCGATCGACTTCATTTCACATGTCCTCACGCCAGCAGTTGGTGCTTCCGCAGGCACACTCCGGTACTTCGCCGCGCACTTACCTACTCAGATCGGACGGCGAGGGACCTATCTATATGCCACCTTAGAGCTTCAGTAGTTTTTGGGCGGCTCCTCCGGTGATGCCTGTAGTCCGCCGTAGGGTATTGCCGGTAGGGAAGGCTGGGGGAACCTGATAAACTATGAAAAGTTTCTACTTCGGGCGCGTAGCTCAGTTGGTTAGAGCGCCTGCTTCACACGCAGGAGGTCACAGGTTCGAGTCCTGTCGCGCCCACCATACAAAACATTG
>CAVYFI010000001.1:0-114877 GCA_963767775.1 Bryobacterales bacterium | reverse complement strand
GGAACAGCAGGAAAAATTCTCGACTTCCTTGGCCGATGCCGCATCGAAGCGAATCGCGGGATGGCAAAGGGACCGATTCGGTGCACAACTCACCCAAAGCCCGGAAATCGGTGATCGGAAGGCAAATGGCTGAAGATTATTTACAAGGATTCAAATGGCGTTGCCAAGACATGCATGATCTTTGTCCTCGCCGGGGAAAAGTATGCCGTAGGCTTGGTAGCTGAATTCCGCGATCAGGATGCGGACGACGCCAACCCCTGGATCAAGAAGGCGTTGGAGTCGATGCGGCCGGTGAAGTGAACGGCTGTAGCGAACGATGGGCACCCGCTTGCGGATCGTGGCGTTCCAAACGGCAGCGACCCGCTACGCGGGTGCCCCGCCGTCGCTACAGGACGCAAATCCGTCTAAAGGCGGGGCTCCAGCGCGTCCCCGCCCCTCCATTGACAGGACCAATTGGTTTACTAAAATTATGGGTTTTCCCTGCGGCTGGACGGCGCACTGCAGGGAGCCATCCACGCTTGCACCCTCAACGCCGCTCTCTCAAGGGGGCTGGAGCATTTGTTTTGGAAGACGCGATTCTCAAAGCCGATATCCTTATCGAGGCCCTCACCTGGATTCGGCAGTTCCGCGGCAAGATCACCGTCATCAAGCTCGGCGGCAGCGTGATGGAAGATCCGCGGTCGATGACCCACCTCCTCCTGGATATCATCTTCATGGAGACGGTGGGCATGCGGCCCGTGCTGGTCCACGGCGGCGGAGCGGCCATCAGCCGGGCCATGGCCGAGGCCGGGCTCGAGCCACGATTCGTCCAGGGACGCCGTTATACCGATGATGCCACGCTGGACATCGTCGAGCGGGTCCTGGCCGGCGATATCAATGAGGGGCTCTCGCGAAAGATGCAGGAGTTTGGCGGAAAGGCCCAATCGCTCAACTTCCGCACGACCAACGTGCTCTTTGGCGAACGCATCACGCTGAACGGCACGAACGGCCAGCCGGTCGACCTGGGCCACGTGGGCACCGTGACCTCGGCCGACGGCGAAATCATCCGGCGGCTTTGCGAAGTCGGCGTCGTGCCGGTCATTCCCTCGATGTGCGTCGATGCCAAGGGCCAGAAGCTGAACGTCAATGCCGACACGGCCGCAACGGCCGTGGCCCAGGCCCTGCAAGCCGAGAAGATGGTCTACTTGAGCGACGTGAACGGTGTCCGGCTGAACAAGAACGATCCCAACTCCCTGATCAACTCGCTCACGGCGGAACAGGCCCGTGAGCTGATTCCCAGCGGCGTGATCGAATCGGGCATGATCCCCAAAGTCCAGGCCTGTCTTGATATTCTCGATCACGGCGTCCGCAAGATCCACATTATCGACGGCCGGCTGCGACATGCGCTCTTGCTGGAAGTCTTTACGAGCAAAGGCGTTGGCACGGAAATTATCAAAAACGGAAAACTGTGAACATGCTAAGGCCGTAGCGGTGTCGTAAAAGGAGTAGGGTGGGCCGAGTGAAACGAGTCCCACCAATCACGATTCAACAACCATTTTGGTGGGACTCGTTTCACTCGGCCCACCCTAGGGTCCGAACTAAGACCGAAAACATCCAAAGCGGAAAACCATCGTGACATCATCTGCGTCAAGTTCCTCGGACGTGCTGAAACTGTTCCAGCAATACGTCATTCCCAACTACGGCCGCTATCCGATTGCCCTCACGCATGGCGAGGGTTCCTATATATGGGACGCCGAGGGAAATCGCTATCTCGACCTCTTTCCCGGCTGGGGCTGTGGGCTGTTGGGCCATTGCCCCGGCCCGGTCGTGGAGGCCGTCCGCGAGCAGTTGGGCCGCCTGATCCACGTGCCCAATACGTGGCATACGGAGGTCCAAGGCCAATGGGCGAAGGCCCTTTCGGACCGCAGCTTCGGCGGCCAGGCATTTTTCTGCAACTCGGGGACCGAGGCCAACGAGGCGGCGATCAAGCTCGTGCGCCTGCACAGCACGCCCAAGCGCCGCTACAAGATCATCACCTTCGAAGGCAGCTTCCACGGCCGCACGCTCGGCGCACTTACGGCCACCGCCCAGCCCAAGTACCACGAGGGCCTCGGGCCGCTCATGGCCGGTTTTGTCTACGCGCCGTTTGGCGATCTCGACGCCGTGGCCCGGCTGATCGACAACGAAACGGCGGCCATCATGATCGAGCCGATCCAGGGCGAGGGCGGGGTGCGGATTCCGCCCGACGGCTTCCTGGCCGGGCTGCGCAAGCTGGCCGACGAGCACGACCTGCTCCTGGTCTTCGACGAAGTGCAGACCGGCTGCGGACGGACGGGCCACTGGTTCGCCTATCAGGAGGTCGACGTCACGCCCGACATTATGACGCTCTCGAAGGCGATCTGCGGCGGAATCGCCGGGGCGGCGATGCTTGCCACGCTGCAACTACGCCCAGTTTGCGGCCCGGCATGCACGCGGCCACGTTTGGCGGCAATCCGATCGCAGCCCGTGCCGGGATTGCGGCCATCGCGATGATTGAAGAGCAGAACCTGCTGGCGGCCACGCAGAAATTGGGGGCGATCTTCCAGCAGCGGCTTTGCGAACTGCGGCAGCAATGCGACCTGGTCCGCGACGTCCGCGTCCGCGGCGTGATGATCGGCATCGAGTTGGCAATCGACGGCACGCCGACGGTCAAGGCCTGCATGGAACGTAAATTGCTCGTCAACTGCACCCATGGAACGGTGATCCGGCTGCTGCCGGCCATGACGCTCACCGAAGCAACAAGCCCACCAAGGCTGCGACATCCTCGCCGAAGTCATCAAGGCGCAGGCGACCCGGACCCAGGGTACTGGGAACCCCACCGGGCACCCCGCCAGGCCGAGTATCGGCCTCGGCAGGCACGAACCTAGGTAAGAATCGAACATGCGACACTTGTTGACGTTGGCCGATCTCACGACCGGTGAAATCGAGCGAATTTTCTCCATTACCGAAGACCTGAAAACGAAATTCCAGCGCGGCCTTCGCGAGCCGCTCTTGCCCGGCCGGGTGATGGCCCTGCTCTTTGAAAAGCAGTCGCTGCGGACCCGCGTGAGCTTCGAAGCGGCGATGGTCCACCTTGGCGGCAGTTCGCTGTTCCTCGGCCAGGACGTCGGTTTCGGCAGCCGCGAGAGCATCGCCGATTTCGGCCGCGTGCTCGGCGAATATGTCGACGTCATCGTTTTCCGGGCCAACGCGCCACATGACGGCCGTCGATCTGGCCGAGCACAGCAATTGCTCGGTGATCAACGGGCTGACCAACTTCGGTCATCCCTGCCAGGCCATGGCCGATTTCTATACGATTCGCGAACTGGTCGGCGGAAGGCTCGAGGGGCGGACGCTGGCCTGGATCGGCGACGCCAACAATGTGGCCCGCGACATCGCCGTGGGCTGCGGCAAGCTGGGGATGAAGCTCGTCATGGCCGTGCCCGAGAAGTATCAGTACAACGCCAAGTCGCTGGCCTGGATTCGCGAGCAAGTGCCGGCGCTGGATCTCACGATCACGACCGATCCGATCGCGGCCGTTTGCGACGCCGTGGCGATCTACACCGACGTCTGGGCCAGCATGGGCCAGGAAGCCGAGCGCGAGATTCGCCGGGCCGATTTTGCTCCCTTCCAGGTGAACGCGAAGCTGATGTCCCATGCCCAGAAGGGCGCTTCTTCATGCACTGCCTGCCGGCCCGCCGCGGCGAGGAAGTGACCGACGAGGTGATCGACGGTCCGCAAAGCGTCGTCGTGCAGCAGGCCGCCAACCGGATGCACGTGCAGAAGGGCATCCTGGCCTGGCTTCTGGGCACGCAAGTGCGGCGGGAGCCGGTGAACCGCGGTCCGATAGTGGGAATTTCGGAGTAATTTAATTGGACTGTGGCGATTCATCCCTCGTCCGCGAGAAAAGAGCAGCTCGCGGAGCGACATGAGTACATGCGACTCCAAGCGTCACGACGCCCCGACGAACTCCGCCGCTGAAAATCAAACGCCGCTATACGCGCCCGCGCCGGGCAGCGTGCTGATCTCGGCCGGCAACACCACCGTGCTCTGCTACGCGCCGCGTCGAGGCGAGGTGCCGCCCTGGATGAAGGGCAAGGGCCGCGGCTGGGTCACGGCCGAATACAGCATGCTGCCCGGCAGCACCAGCCCCGGAAGCGGCGCGATCGCGGCGGCAACATCGACGGCCGCACGACGGAAATCCAGCGGCTGATCGGCCGCAGCCTGCGGGCGGTGATCGACCTGGCGGCCATCGGCGAGCGGACGATCACCGTCGATTGCGACGTGCTCGAAGCCGACGGCGGCACGCGCACCGCTCAGCATCACCGGCGGCATTCATGGCCCTGGTCGACGCCTTGCAGGCGGTAGCGAAGGATCTGCCCGACCGGCGCGCAAGCCGCTGCGCGACAGCGTGGCCGCGGTGAGCGTGGGCATGGTCGACGGCAAGCCGTGCTTGGATCTCTGCTATGAGGAGGACTTCGGCGGCGGAGGTCGACATGAACGTGGTGATGACCGGCTCCGGCCGCTTTGTGGAAGTGCAGGGGACGGGCGAGGAGGCCACGTTCAGCGAGCAGGAACTTGCCGCCATGCTCGACCTGGCCCGCGGCGGCATCGCCGATCTGACCGCCTTGCAGCGGAAGCGCTCGGGCGGGCCTGGGCCTGGTAGAGTGAGGTTCTTCAGCCGCGAAAGAACGCATAGATCGCAAAAAATTCCTACGTCTGTTCTTCGCAAGACTAGACGGGGATCAGACAGACCTTGGCTTGACTTCGAATGTCCACCGTGAACGGAAGAGTGCCCGCATGAGCGTGGCGGCGCCCTCGAAAGCGTCAAAAGGCGACCAAACCGGATACTCCTGACCCACAACCAAACCGAAGTCTCTCGCGAGCGACCTCCGCCGCCATCATTTGGATTACCCATAACTTCTCTGTGCGGGGTATGCCTGCAATTCTGGGATAAGATCATTGAGCGTCATGGCGGTGCCAATAACAATGCCTCTTGCTTACGCGTTACCGCCCGAATGGCACTCGCAATTCAGCACATGGAACTGCAAAAGGAGCTTCCGACTCTCCGCGAGACCGGTTTTACATGCACTTAATTCCCCGTCATCCCAGTATCCAACGACTGGTGTCTGGCGGATTTGTCGTCGGATCCCGGGCAGGTACCTTTGAAAGTTCCAGCCATCGTTTTGCACTGAAGTACGCTGAAAACATCAATTCTCAAGCGATGCAGCCGATGATCGCGACCGGGAATCTATCTCATCAAGCAACGCCAACTCCGCCGGTGAATACGTTGCAACACCGATTACCAAGAAGGCCCGCATCGGAACTTCTCCGACGGCTTTCGTATCGTAACGGATTAAATTCATGCCACAGTCTTCGCCGCATCTTTCCCCCGTCTCCCTACTCCCGCTCTCGCCATCTTTTCTTCACGCGCTTGCGGACGCGGACCACACCGCCTTCGTCTATTCGGAGCGGGGGGGTGTCGGCCGGGAACGGAAGTCCGTTTGCCAGGGCCGGATTGCGCCTCGGAAGAAATGTTGCCGTTGAAGAATGTTAGCCGGCGAGCAGCAATCAATGCCTAGCTCGTTGGTTTATCACGTCGCACTTCCGGCCGTGAAAGCCGAGGTAGCCTTGCGGCACGGATCAGCGCCACAACCACAATAGGCTGTTCGCGGAATATCGGAAGCGCCAGGTATCCGACCGGGATCAACAACCGCGTCACCAGCATGTTCACCGTCAGGCCGCCGATCACGGCGATCGCCAGCGGCTGCTGCATCTGGGCCCCGGGACCAAAGCCCAGCGCCAACGGCAAGAGGCCGAGGATCGTGGCCAGGCTGGTCATCAAGATCGGGCGGAAGCGGATGCGGCCGGCATGGATCAGGGCGTCGTGCAGCGGCCAGCCCTCGCCGCGGAGTTGACCGATATACTCAATCAAGATGATGCCGTTCTTCACGTCCAGCCCGATCAAGAGAATCGCGCCCATGAACGAAGAAACATTCAGCGGCGTGCCGGTGATCCACAAGGCCCCCAGGGCGCTGGCCAGCGAGATCGGCTGCGAGAGAAAGATCAACATCGGCAGTGTCAGGCTGCGGAACTGAAAACCCAGCAGCAGGTAAACCAGCACCGTGGCGGAGACCATGACAAACAACAGGCTGGCGAATGTTTCCTGCTGGGCCTTGAACTCGCCGCCCAACTCCCAGCGGTAGCCGCGCGGAAAGCTCATCTTGGCAGAGTTCGGCCTGGAGATGCCCGATTGATCTTGCCCAGGTCCAGGCCTTCGCCACTTGCCGGAAACCATGATTTTCGGCTGCTGGTTCTCGCGCCACAAGGCATCCGGACTGCGCTCGGACTCGATCGTCGCCACTTGGCCCAAGCGGCACGAAACGGAGCGGCGGCGCGGCCCGGCTGCCCGCCGGCTTGGCCGTCGGCCGCCGCCGGCGGCAAGGCGATCGGCAGTTGCTCCAGGCGGTCGCGATCGAAACGGACCGTGTCCGGATAGCGGACGCGGATGTCCGTCATGCGGTCCTGCTCGGGCAGCGTCGTGGCCACCTGGCCGTACAAGGCCGCGTTGAGCTGGTTCTCGATGTCCTGTTCGGTGAGGCCGAGCGCGGGCCAGTGCCGCGCGCTTGTCCGGCCGCACGCACGATGATCCGGATTGCCCAACGGAACGTCGTGGTCGCATCCACTCCTCCAACCCCGCGTCTTCGACGATCTTGCCGATCGGTTCGGCCAACTCGCGGAGCTTGGCCCGTCCGGCCCGAAAATTTTCACTTCCACGGGGCTGTCAATGCCGACCAAATCGTCGATCTGATCGTGGATCAGGGCCACCAGTTCGATCTCCAATTCGGGGACCTTGGCCTCCAACTCCTCGCCAGCGACTTCGAAGATTTCATCCATCGGCCGCCGCTTGCCGGGCGGCTTGAGGCTGACTTCGATGTCGCCGCGGTAGCGTCCGGTGGCGTAGATCCCGTTCTCGGCCCCGGTGCGGCGGAGATAGCCGGACACGTCGGGTGTTTCCATCAGGATCTTGTCGATCCGCCGCGCGACTTCGTCGGTCTTGGCGAGCGACGTGCCCGTCGGCATATAGTAATCGAGCACGAAGGCCCCCTCGTCCATTTCCGGCATGAAACCGGTTCCAAGGCCTATAGAACAACCAGCCCGGCACGACGGCCAGCAAGGCCAGAGCGATGACCGAGACGCGGCCATCGCAGGGCCAGGCGGAGGACTCGCTCGTAGACGTCGGCCATCACGCGATAGATCGGCCCGCTTGACGGCATCGCGCGATTGGCCAGGAATCGCGAGGCCAGCACCGGAATGATCGTGAGGCTCACGACCATCGAGACCAGCAGGGCCACGGTCAGCGAGAGGCTGAGCGATTGGAAGAACTGTCCCACGATTCCGCGGACGAATGCCAGCGGCAAAAAGACGAGGATCGTCGTCAGGGTCGAGCCGATCACCGCCCCGCTGATCTCGCGGCTGGCCCGCATCGATCGCCGCGTCGCCGCTTTGCCCCTCGGCCAGATGCCGGGCGATATTTTCCACGACCACCACCGAGTCGTCGATAATCAGCCCGATGGCCACGGCCAGGCCGCCCAGCGACATGAGATTGAGCGTGTCGCCGGTGAGGTGCAGGAAAACAAAGGTAATGACCAGGCTCAGGGGGATGGAAACGGCCGTGAGCAGCGTGGCCCGCAGGCTGCGGAGGAACATCAACAGTATCAGCACGCTGAAGCGCGCCGCCGACGAGCATGGCGTCGCGGACGTTGGCAATCGAGGTCCGCACCAGGTCGCCCTGGTCGTAGACGGGCGTGATCTCGATGCCCGGCGGGGCCGACTTCCGCAACTCGGGGATCATGGCGTCGAGCTCGCGGGAAATCGCCAAGGCGTCGCCTCCCAGCCGGCGAAAGACGGTCATGGCGACGGCGTTCTCTCCGTTGGAGCGGATCGACGAGGTGCGGTCTTCGTGGGTGACGATGACACGGCCCACGTCGGCCACGCGGATCGGTCTGGCCGTTGACGTGCGCGAGCACGAGCTGATCGAGGTCGCCGACGTCGACCGCCTGGCTGTTCAACGAGGACCTGGAATTGCAGCGGCCCGCGGTCGAAGCGGCCGACGGCGCGGAGGCGGTGATCCCTGCCCACGCGATCGGCGACGTCGGCGATCGACAGGCCGGTGGCCACCAGCCGCAGGGGATCGACTTCCAGCGACGATCTCGCGGATGTCGCCGCCCAGGACGGTCACGTACGAGACGTTGTCAATGCGGCTGATCCGCGGCCGCAGATCGTAATAGGCATAATCGCGCAGGGCCGAAGGATCGCGGCCGCCGGTGACGACGAAGGAAATGATCGGACAGACCGACGGCGTTTGCCGCTCGATGAGTCGTGCTGGTGCCGGCGGGAATTGAGCATTGATGTCGGCAATCTTGGCCCGCACGTCGTTCAGGGCCTGGACCATTTCGGTGCCGGGAGCGAAATCGATATCCGACCTGCGAGGCCCCGCGGACCGATCTTCGAGCGGACCTGGCTGACGCCGCAGCGCCGTGGCCGACGGCTTCCTCGATCGGCCGCGTGACGGCCACTTCGACGCTGTCACGCCCAGGCCGGGCGATTCGGCGATTACGGTGATCCGCGGAAAGGCGACTTCCGGATAGATGCCGCTGGGCATCGCAAACATGGAAATCACGCCGAAGACGGCGAGAATCAGCGTCGCCAACACGAGCAGCCCGAAGTACGGCCTGGCCAGCACGACGAGGTTCAGGCCGTGCTTCCCGTGGCCGGCGTCTGGCGAACTGGCGGGAGGGCCGGCGCCATTCCTTGGTCCCCGGCTTTTCGACGACTTTCTCAGCTCCCGCCGGCTTGGCCTCTTCCACCATCTCCACGCCGACTTCCGTGCCGTCGGGCAGATTGTAGCCGCCTTCGACGACGACCGGCTCATCCGGTTTGAGGTCGGTATCGCTGACGGCGATCCAATGCGGGTCCTTCAAGCCCAGCTTGGGATGCAAGACGACGGTCTTTCCGTCGCGAACGACGTTGAGGACTGTGTCTTCACCCAGGTCGTGGACGGCCTCGACCGGGACGGCAAGCACATTTTCCTCGCGGACGACGATCGCCGCCGAGACGGCCTGGCCGAGAGTCAGCTTGCCGGCGGCGTTTTCCACCAGGATCCGCACGGGCAGGTTGCCCGTCTGCGCGTCGGCCACTTTACCGACGACCGTCACTTTGCCCGCGATCTCGTCCTTGGTCGTACCCGTGGCGTCGCAAGTGCTGATGTTCGCGGCCTGATCCACCATAACGCGTTGGGCTTCGGCCACGCTCAACCAGACCACGACATTGATCCGGCGGGCATCGACGACCTCGCCTACTTCGGTTCCCACCGACAAGGTCTGCCCAAGCCGGCAGGTAAGACTATTCAAGACGCCGGCGATCGGTGCGCGGATCGTGAGTTGCTCGACTTGGGCCTTGGCGGTATCGACGGCCGCTTGGGCCGCGTCGATGCGGGTCTTGGCCTCGGCAATCGCCTGCGGGCGCGGCCGGAGCATCAGCACGTCGTACTGCGACTGGGCCGCCTTCCCTTGCAACGTGGCCTGCCGCAGGGCCGACTCGGCCTCATACATGGCCGTTTCCGAGATTTCGCCCGCGCTCACGCAAGGGCCGCAAATGGTTCACGCTGGATTGGGCTTTGTCGACCGCCACCTGGGCCTGTTCGATGGCCAGCTTGGCGCTGATTTGCTCCTCGCTTCGCGGCAGCGATTGCAGCACATCGAGGGAGGCCTTCTGAGAATCGCAGGCCGCTTCCTTTTCCTTCAGGTTCTTTGTCGGCAAGCGTACTGTCCAACTCGACGACGGCCGCGCCGGCTCCCACCGAGTCGCCCGGCTGCTTGAGAAGACGAATCACCCGCCCCTCGGCGGCTGCCGTGAGGACGGCAAATTGATCGGGCAGGGCCTCGCAGCGTCCGAGGCCCGTGACCGTCTCGGCAATCGTTTGTTTCGCCGCCGGTCGGGCACGCACGTGGACGTCGGGCTCTTTCTTCTCATCCGTGGCCGCGCCAGTGTGCCGGCAGCCCGGCAGGCAAAGTAGCAGGCAAAGTAGCAGGCACCGGGCACCGACGCCCAGCGCTGGTCGATGTGCCGTCCGTTCAAACGCACTCATCACTTGCCGCGTGGTGGAAAAAACATCACGCGGAGCGTGATGAGTACAGCGCGCTTGCTGCCTTGTCTGCGAGCATTAGTCATGCGGAGAAACGGCATTCCAAGCGACTCATCAATAGTGTGCGGGCAAACCACCGGGAAAATCTCGGCAATCGGTAAACTTTACTTTGCGATCCCGAGCTTGACCTGGTTGACGACGACCTTGGATCGAAAATGCCGATCCTATCGATTTTAACCAGAAATCGGATTGAAATACAAGTTCCGCAGTTTCTGCGGACGTGTTGTCAATTCTGCCGATTGTAGCCAGAAGACCGATCGATGGCAATTTCCGCAAATTCGACGGACAGGTCCCGGAATGCAGCATCAATCGTATATTGCCTGTCCTGGCCTTGCTGGCGGCCTTGCCGCTTGCCGCCCAGGCGCAGATTTCCGCTGAGAACCTTCCCGTCGAACCTGGCGCTGGCCTTGGTCCCGCAAATTGACCTGGAAACCGCCCTGCAATGGACATTGCAAAGCAATCCGAACCTGGTTGCCACGCGGCAGAATCTGAATGTCTCGGCCGAGGCCGTCGCCGTGGCGAAGTATTTTCCCACGAGCCTAAACCCCTCGATTTCGGTCACCTATACGCCGTGGGTCTTCGAGCGGCAGCCCGACGGCTCGATCGCGGACCTGGACCGGTCGGTATCGGTTACTTGGGCCCAGCCGATCGAGTTGGGCCATCGCCAGGCCTATCGACAGCAGATGGCTCGGGCCTCGTATTCACAAACGCAGTGGACTTTCCTGCAGGCCGAGTTGGCGGCCCTGATCCAGACTTATCGGCTGCATCAGACGGCCTTGTACCGTCGCGAGAAGGCGTCCGTTGCCCAGGACCTGAATAACTTCAGCATGCGCCTGGTGGAGACATTGCGACGGCAGGCCGAGGCCAACCAGGCGACCGCGGCCGACGTGGTTTTGGCCGAGGTGGAGAACCAGGCCACGGTCGACCAATTGGAGGCGGCCCGGCAGGATTACGTGGCGGCCCTGGCCGACCTTCGCCAGCAGATCGGCATCCCGGGCGTCGCGGCGTCGGCCGAGCCAACCGGCGAATTGCGCGTGCCGGAAGACAAGTTGAGCGGCAGCGGCGCGTCCGGGGACGTTCGCCGCCAGGCCCTCGTGCGGTCGGCGCAGGAGGCCCGGCCCGAGGTGCAATTGCCGCGCGGCCGCGGCGGCCAACTCGCGGGCGGCCCTCGCTCTGGCCCGCGCCGACCAGATCCCCGTGCCCTCGCTCGGCCCGGTCTATGAGCGGAACGAGACGGGGGCCGTATTTTACGGCCTAGCCCTGAGCAGTCCAGTGCCCTTGTTGAACACGGGACGTCCCTTGGTGGGCCAGCGCGAGGCCGAGTATCATCGCGACTGCGTGGCCTACGAGCAGGCCCGGCAGCAGGTCGCGGCCCAGGTCTTGGCGATGTTGGTGAAGTGGGAGCAAGCCCAGGACGCGGCCGCAGCGGACCCACGCCCGTTTCGAGCCGATCCGCGCGCAGACCGGCGGATGCAGCGGCTCTACGATGCGGGCCAATCGGACCTGATCAAGCTCTTGCAGGTCCAGCGGCGATTTATCGAGGCCCGCAACGTCGAGTTGGACATCATCTGGCTAACGACGCAGGCCTACGCCGACGTGCTCTCGGCCACCGGCGGCACGCCGCTCTTGAGCGGGCTGCCGCGGGCAATTCTTCCATCTCCCCTCGCCCGTTTCGGATTTCGACATTCGGATTTCGGATTTTTCTGCGTGGGGGTAAAAGTTTCTGTCTTCTCGCCTGTACTTGGGAGATCGCCTTCCAACTCCACACTCCTCTGACTGGACAATTCCGCGGTCTCGGCCTACAATCAAAGCATGAACTACAATCACCTCATTACGATTGAACCCGACAAGCGTAGCGGTCAACCTTCATACGGGGATTGCGTATGACCGTACAAGATGTGCGTCCTGAGTATCTGGCATCGGGCATGTCGCATGCCGAGATACTTGATGATTTCCCCGATTGACGGAAGAAGATATCCGTGCCTGTCTGGCCTTCGCTGCTGACCGGGAAAGGCTGTCCGGTCGTGCCTGCGACATGAAGTTGCTCTTCGATCAGAACCTATCGCCGTTATCAGGTGGAAATTAAGCCCATGTTTCGATACATATCGAGAGTTGGGTTAGTAGTATTCGCTGCAATTGGTAGTTAAGCGTGGTAATCGCCGCGGAGAACCCGAAGGAGGCAGTTGGCGAAGCAGGGAAGCTGCCAAAGGAGTGAGACTTATTGATGAAGGCAAAGGAATCAAGTTGGAGATGGTTCTTATCTCGCCTGGCGAGTTGATGACGGGCTCTCCGGATTCAGACAAGGACGCCGGCAAAGAGGAGAAGCCTCAACACCGCCGTCCGGATCACCAAGCCGTTTTATCTGGGCAAGTATTTGGTAACGCAGGAGCAATGGCAGCAGGTGATCGGCAACAACCCAAAGCGACATCAAGAGTCCGAGAAACCCGGTGGAGCAAGTATTTTGGAACGGACTGTCAGCGGTTTGTTAAGAAGCTGAAACAAAACGTTGCGCAGCGGGACGGGCACTTTGCTTTGCCTACTGAGGCCCAATGGGAATACGCGTGTCGTGCCGGAAGCATCACTCGGTACTACTTCGGAGACGACGACTCGGCAACTGGGCGACTTCGCGTGGTTTACAAAGAACTCAGGCCGAAAGACGCATCCTGTGGGCGAAAAGAAACCGAACGCCTGGGGGTTATACGACATGGGCGGCAACGTATACGAGGTTTGTGCCGACTGGTATATTGACCACTACGATGGCACCTCTCAAATTGACGATCCGACCGGCCCATCTTCTGGTTCTTTTCGAGTGTTTCGCGGGGGCAACTGGAACGTTGAGGCTTCAAATTGCCGCTCCTCAGCCCGCGATTGTGGCAACCCGGCTGTAGCGACAACGTTACCGGCTTTCGTTTTGGCATCCGTGCATTAGGGGCTTAGATTGTTCGATAACCCATGTCGAAATTAGCACCCAACAAATCCACGTCCCAATCGGCAAGAGCCCGATACCCGTTGGTCTGGCCTAGTTCCGTCGCGACGAATGGCCGCACCACTTTGCCAGCGCTGCGAACCCGGAAATGTGGGAAGATAGCGGTGACGCGGGTGGTTCGGTGGCTTTGCCTTTTCGGCGGAATTAAAGTAGAATGCCGTGGAAGGACGTGCTCCCTATGTCGACAATTGTAGTAACTCTGCCCGACAATTTAGCTCAGGAAGCTGAAGCCAATGGATTGCTCAGACCTGAATCTATGGCCGCATTGCTGCGCAGGAGATTCGTCGCCGTCGGGTAAACCGACTTTTCGCCATCGCCGACCAGTTGGCCGACGTAGGCCAGCCGCTAACGGAAGCGGAAATCGAATCCGAAATTGCGGCTGCTCGGAAGGTGCGACATTCACCCGATGCGAGTCGTAGCTAACACGAATATTGTGGTTTCCGGCTTGCCGTGTGCGCGGCAATCCTTGCCGCATACTTGACGTCGCGCGGACGGCATCATCGAGCTTGTAGTCAGTTCTTCATTGCTCGATGAGTTGGAAGATGTTTTGGGTCGCGAGACATTTGCTGCCCGCCTTGTCGAGGCTAGAGTGTCCGCGGACGAACTGCTCTTGGGCTACGTGGCGTTGGCATCTGTGATTGACGCGAAAACGATCGAGCCGGTGATAATTGCCGATCCAGACGATGATGCTGTTCTGCTCTCGCACTTGCCGGTCGGTGTGAAGTTATCACGTCCGGCGATCGCCACTTGCTTGATCTGAAAACGCACCAAGGGATACGCATCCTCACGGCCGCTGAGTTGCTGGCGGAGCTCTCTCTGTAAAGGCACAGGATCACGAAAAGAGGTAACCCATGTCGAAATCAGAACGCGATAAAACTGCCTCCCAGGCCGGCAAAGGCCCAGTAGCCTTAGCCCTGGTTTGGTTCCGTCGCGGCGAATGGCCGCGGCTTTTGGCTAGCGCGGCGGACCGGGATGAGTTGGAAGAGACGTACGACGATGGCTGCGAAGCGCGCAAATCCTGCTCGATGACGGCCCGCGGCGTGGGGATCGAGAAGGTTGACGTTGGTGTCGACGAACTCCTGGCCTGGTGCCGGCACGAGAAGCGCCGCTGGACGGCGAGTCCCGATCGAGTTTTGCAGCTGTTCAAATTGCAGCAGAGCGAAAGGCGACGAAGAGCGATCCGTCTCACGACGTGTTGGGGCAAATTCCCAGTTTCAGTCTTTTAGGGTAACCAAGCAGGGATGGAGAGCAGTAATCGCCGAGGCGGCCGAGCACTTTTCAGAAATTTGACCGTTGCAGGATTCGTTCCCCTCACCATCTCCTGAAGTTGAGGTGACAAATGGCGCTGCCCTCACCTCCCGGCCCCCCCGAGTACGGGCGAGGGGAGAGAGAAGCCTACCGTTGCGGCTTAAACACCACCGTCGCCAGCGGCGGCAGGTGATCACGATCGAGGCCGGCCGGCCGTGGCTCTCCGACGGCTCGGCCTCGGACGCCGGGGCCGTTGCCCACGTTGCTGCCGCCGTAAAAAGTCGAGTCGCTGTTGAAAATCTCCTGGAACCAGACCGCCTCCGGCACGCCCAGGCGATGGTTCGGCCGCACGACGGGCGTGAAGTTGTTGCAGACGATCAGGTAATCGTTCGGGATCCTTGCCGCGGCGGACGTAGCTCAGCGTGCTGTCCTCGTGGTTGTGGCAGTCGATCCACTCGAAGCCGCTGATAGTCGAAGTCGACCTCGTGCAGGGCCGGTCTCGCGGCGGAGCAGCCGGTTCAGGTCGGCGACGCACTTCTGCAAGCCCTGGTGCGACGACCATTGCAACAGGTCCCATTGCAGGCTGGCGTCGAAGTTCCACTCGTTCCACTGGCCGAACTCGCAGCCCATGAAGAGCAGCTTCTTGCCCGGGTGCGTCCACATGTAGCTGTACAGCAGCCGCAGGTTGGCGAACTTCTGCCACAGGTCGCCCGGCACCTGGTCCAGGAGCGAGCCCTTGCCGTGGACCACCTCGTCGTGCGAGAGCGGCAGGACGAAGTTCTCGTGGAAGGCGTAGATCAGGCTGAAGGTCAGCTCGTCGTGGTGATACTTGCGGTGGATCGGCTCGTGGCGGAAGTAACGGATCGTGTCGTTCATCCAGCCCATGTTCCACTTGAAGCTGAAGCCCAGGCCGCCCAGGTAGGTCGGCCGCGAGACGCTGGGCCAGGCGGTCGATTCCTCGGCGATCGTCAGGATGCCGGGGAATTGCAGGTGCGTCTGCTCGTTCAGTTCCTTGAGGAAGCTGATCGCCTCCAGGTTCTCGCGGCCGCCGAACTCGTTGGGCAGCCAGTCGCCCGCCTTGCGGCTGTAGTCGAGATAGAGCATCGAGGCCACGGCGTCGACCCGCAGGCCGTCGATGTGGTACTTGTCGAGCCAGAACAGGGCGTTGGAGATGAGGAAGTTGCGGACTTCGTGGCGGCCGTAGTTGAAGATCAGCGTGCCCCAGTCGCGATGCTCGCCGCGGCGGGGATCGGCATGCTCGTAGAAGGCCGTGCCGTCGAACTGCCGCAGGCCGTGGCCGTCGCGGGGGAAGTGGGCGGGCACCCAGTCGAGAAGCACGCCGATGTCGTTCTGGTGGCAGAGTCGATGAAATACATCAAGTCGTGCGGCGAGCCGTAGCGGCTGGTGGCCGCGAAGTAGCCGACCGTCTGATAGCCCCAGCTCGCCGTAGAGCGGATGCTCGCTGACCGGCAGCAGCTCGATGTGCGTGTAGCCCATCTCCTTGCAGTAATCGACGAGCTGTGGGCCAACTCGCGATAGGTCAGCCAGCGCGGTCGGATCGTCGCCCGGCCGCTTCCAGCTTCCGAGATGGACCTCGTAGCAGCGAGATCGGCCGCTCGTGCCAGTTGGTCTCGCTGGCGCTGGCCGATCCAGTCGTTGTCGTGCCAGTGATAGCGATCGAGATCGACGACCTTCGAGGCGGTCCGCGGCGGCACCTCGGCGGCGAAACCGTACGGGTCGGACTTCTCGAAGACTTCGTCGTGGTTGCGGATCTGGTACTTGTAAAGCGTGCCTTCGCCCAGACCCGGCACGAACAGTTCCCAGAAGCCGCTGGGGATGTGCTTGCGCATCGGGTGGCGGCGGCCGTCCCAATCGATTGAAGTCGCCGACGATGCTCATGCCGGTGGCGTTGGGGGCCCAGACGGCGAAATTGACGCCTTCCACGCCGTCGATCGTGCGAAGGTGCGCGCCCAGGCGGTTGTAGCTCTGCCAGTGCCGCCCCTCGTTGAGCAAGTACATATCGTACTCGGTCAACAGTTGCGGAAAAGCATACGGATCGTGGATCGTGGTTTTCATTCCTACCTCGTCTGCCATTCGCAGCATGTATCGTGAACTTTCCGTCTCGGTCGGGACAGGGGCAGATCGCTTCGAACAAACCTGCCGGATGGATGCGGCGCATGGGCCGCACCGTCTCGCCCTTCGTCGGATCTACATCGGCCGGATCTACGTGTGCCGATCGACCACCCAGGCCTGGGCGGATTGCGGCAGGAACGCCCGCACCGCCAAGGCCCGCCGCCCCGAGTCGTCGACCACGTGGGGGCCGAGCAGTTCGAAGGGGTTGTCGTGGTTTCCCTGGATTAGTTGGTGGATGCTTTCCAACGCAACGCTCGTACGCACGGCATCCTCCTTGTGAGAGCTTATATCAAGAGCGACTTAAAACCTTGGCAGGGCAAGTCGCGCGAGACCGACTTTTGAAATAATTTCTCATCCTGGCAGCATATTTTAACCAATCGGCAAGCCTTTCGCGAAGCCCCCTGGTCAATTTTGCATTCCAATGGGGCTTTGAAATACCCTCTTGTGGATGTTTCGGCCGTCAAAACGCCGCCGCCGGCACTCGACTTCGTGAAACCGCAGAGCCCGATCGAGCCTTTGCCACAGGTCCGAATTCTTCACCGGCACCATCTGCCCGAAAAACTCCCATCGCCAGCCGTTCGTCCGCCAGTCGGGAAGCCCGAAGCGGACGCCCTTCCAGACATAATCGCTGCACTCGACCAGAGTCACTCGCGAGGGCTGATCGAGCGATTCCAAGGCCCGCACGACTGTCAGCAGGTCGAGGCGTTCGCTGGACAGTTCGGGCTCGGCATCGTTGGCCTCGAATTGCCGTGACCCGTCTTGCGTCCGAAGAACGAAGTGCCACTGGCCGCTGCCCTGCGTGTGGTCAACGCGAGAAGACAACAGGAAGTGAGGCGTTGTGGATGTCCATTGCCTTGGGAGCTATATCGGGGTGGGTGAGTTGCGGATTCTTGTCCATTTACGGTGGATGCCACAAACAGAAAAGGTATTCCGTTGCCGTTAAGCGGGCAGACTGGATAAAGCCTCACGTGCTGGAACTGCATTCCATCCGCCTTCACTCTCAAGCGGATCGTGAAATTCTTCCCCAACAACCGAGATTTGCAAATCGATTCTGCTTCGACAGATCGGCATTTTCGCAGGAGAATTCCGCGGCGAGGCGAGTGATAGAACGATGGTACGGAATGCGGAGTGCCGTTGCATGGAGCGCATCACCCGCGACCCGCCAGCGGGTACAGAATAGAAAGAGAGGGCCAAGCCGGCGCTTGATCCGACGGACGTCCGTGCCCGCTATTCTTGCCCGAATTGTTCCGGCCGTGGACTTCCGTGCCCACAGGCACAGATACTCGGCCCTCTCCAAGGCAGGTCCTTTCCGACGAAAAGGACTTATGTGCGACAATATAGTGAAAACCGAGCGCTTTCGGGCGACCGGGAGCACAAAAGTCCTTCCCGGCAGGAAGGACCTCTGGCGGCACGACCCGCATTAGGCCACCAGCCGCATCGACTGGGAGGACATGACTCCGGTCACGAACTCCTCGAAAATCCTCAAGTCCAAAGCCGAGGCCGAATCGCTCTCGGGATGGAACTGGGTGCCGATGGCGAACCAGTCTTCCATCGTGCTCTCGATGGCCTCGACGACCCCGTCCGGGCAGCGGGCGGTGACCATGAAGCCGGAGGCCACCTCGTCGATCGCCATGTGGTGCATGCTGTTGACGCGGATTTCGCCTTCGCCGAAGACACGTTCCATGATCGTGCCCATCTCCACTACCAGGGCATGGCGGTGATTGGGATCGGTGGCGTCGAGGTGCGGCAGGGCCTTGGGCAAGTCCTCGGGAATGTGCAGGAAAAGATTGCCGCCCTGGGTGATGTTCAAAAGCTGCATGCCGCAGCCGATGCCGAAAATCGGCATGCGGCGGTCGGCGACCAGCCGCATCAGCATCCGATCGAACTCCTCGCGGCGGCGGTCCAAGAGGCGGACCGCCGGGTGAAGCATGAAACCTTCGTTGCGGGGGTCCAGATCGGCGCCGCCGCAGAGCACCACGCCGTCCAGCGTGTCCAGCACTCGGCTTATATCCTCTTCATCCCGCATGGCGGAATAACTACGGGCACGGCACCGGCTTTCGTGAGGAATCGTAAGTATCCCGCACTGATAAACGAAACCGCCGGGGTGTCTTTACGGGCCGAACGGTAGTCCGCCGTCAAACCGATAAGCGGTTTGGAAGCCATCGAAAACTCCTCTGACACTTCCTGTGTCGGTAAAGCAGGATCGCCCATGGCATTAAAGGGAAGTCGCTCGCGGTCGCCCGAGGTCGGGCGAGGCGGAAAGTGCGACCCCTTGAAAGAAGAGGGAGCGACAAAGCCCTTTAGGGAAACTAAGGGCTTCCGGGAAGTCAGTCCCTGACGACCCGACGCACAATCCTTTCCTCCTTGGCAGTGCCCGGCTCAAGGCCGAAAGCAGCGCCAAAGCGACATCCTCATGTCATCTGGATTGGGCTGAAACTCCTGGAGGTATGCACGCCTCCCGTGTAGGATTGCAAGTCTTCCGGAGTGTAAGGTTTACCCCTATAAACTACAAGGACTTTCTACATCTTGATGGCCGTGGCCGATCGGCCACAATATATGGTAGTGGCGGCAAAGCTGCCATTGTGGATACCCACAATGGCAACTCGGTTCGCAAACCATCCGCTGCCCCAATATTTCAGTGCATAATATCGACCTGAAGCGCGAACGAGGGTTGGCAAGCGAACTGCAAAGTCCGGGGTCTGGTCCATTTTTCGGCGCAGAATGAATCGAAGTCGCGGGAGATCCTGGCCGAAAACATGGACCTGACCCCTTCGCGTTGGACTTTGCAGTTCTCCTGCGACGGTTGGGTCGGGAGTTGCCCTCGCTTGGGCTTCGGGTTAGGATGGCATATTCAGTGTCAAAACTTCATCGGGCCGTGATTCAACCGGGCATTGAGGCCAAATCCTTGCGCAATCTGCGGTTCGTTTTCTGCATGGCGTTTGGAATGCATGCTCGCTGGCGGTTTCCTTCGCTTCCGCCGAGGAACCGGTCAAATACCACCATGGAGTTATTATTCGCTTTGAAGGAGAGATCACCCCCGGACTTGAGGCGTATTTCTTCCGGAAGCTCGACGCCGCTCAAGGAAGAGGGCGCCGACCTCGTGATTGTGGAAATCGATAGCCCAGGCGGCGGGCTGTTCGAAAGCTTGGACATTGCCGAACGATTGCAGAACTTGGACTGGGCGCACACCGTCGCCTACGTACCTCACTGGGCATCAGCGGGGCGGCGATTGTCTGCGTTGGGTTGTGACGAGATCGTCGTGGCCCCGTCCGCCCTAATCGGCGATGCCGGTGCAATCGTCATGGGTGAGCATTCCCAGTGGCACTATGCGCCGAGAAAATTATCAGCGCCTTGAAGGCCGCCCTCCGCAGCCTGGCCGAGGCTAAACATCGTCCGCCCGCTTTGGCCGAGGCCATTTCCGACAAGGATCTCAAAGTCTTCCACGTCCGCAATCTGAAGACGGGACAGGAAACGTATATCTCCGACATGACTTCAAGGAGTGCCCGAAGGCGAGTGGAAAAAGCTGGGAGAAGTTGCCGCCTCCGGCGACAACCGCTTCATGGCACTGACGGGCAATCAAGCTGCCGAAGTAGGCTTGGCCGACGCGCTCATCGACAGCCGCGACGAACTGAAAAAACGCTACGGGCTGAACGAACTTACGGTCATGGAACCGACCGCTATCGACGTCACCGTCGAGTTTCTCAATTGGTGGCTGATCACCGGCTTGCTTCTGATTGTCGGATTGACCGGGCTCTACATGGAGGCGATGGCGCCCGGCCACGCTGTCGGCGGCGTCATCGGCGCGGCTTGCTTCCTGCTCCTGTTTTGGAGCCACTTCCTCGGCGGCACCGCGGGTTGGCTCGCGTCATGCTGTTTGTCGTCGGCGTGGCCTGCATCGGCGTGGAGATTTTCGTCTTGCCGGGCACCATCGTCCCCGGGCTGGTCGGCGCGGCGGTGATCGTCGTGAGCCTGGTCATGGCCACGCCAGGGCTTCCTGATTCCGGAAACAGCCGGCCAACTTCAGACGCTGGCCGGCACGATGAGCATGATCGTGGTCTCCTGCGGCGTATTTATTGCAGCGGCGGTAGTGCTCACGCGGCGGATGGATTCGCTGCCCTTGCTGAACCGCCTGATGCTGGCTCCGCCCGATTGCGAATCGGAAACGGAGAAAACGGCGGCGACGGGCAGCGAGGATGCGCTTCGGGCCGGCGACGTGGGCGTTGCCACACGCCCTTCGGCCCGGCGGCAAGGGCCGCTTTGGCGAACGCACGATCGACGTCCTCGCCAGCGGCGATTTTCTCGATCGCGGCACGCCGATCCGCGTGGTTCGCGTGACGGGGAACCAGGTGGTTGTGGAAGTGGTCGAGTAATCCAAGAAACGCCGCCGCCGGCTCGGGGGGAGAGAGCCGGCGACGGCACCGGGAGGGGTCACCACACCGGAGAGCTTCGGTCTTGTCGGGCCGCCTTTACGGAGGCGTGGCCCCGACGAGTTTCTCTTCTTCCTCTTCCTGAATGATGATTCGCGGCGTGACCATCATCATCAAGCTTTCGCGTCTCGCGGCCGATGCCGACGTTCTGGAACAGGCGGTTGATGTACGGAATCTTGTTCGAGGATCGGCACGCCGAACTCGTTGCGGCCTTCGCTCAATCGCTTGACGCCGCCCAACAACACCGTGCCGCCGTCGGGCACGCTGACCGTGGTCGTGACGGTGACGAAGGAGAACGTGGGCAACTGCACCGTGATGCCTTCGTCGTCGTGGTGATGGTCGTTGTTGTCGAACAGCTGGTCGTGCCTGGTTGACCAGGCCGTTGTTGGCGCTGTTCGGTCGTCGAGGTGCTCGAGCCCGGGAAGGTGAACGTGTTCACGTTGCCGATCCTGCTGAAGAACGGCACGATCGTCAGGCGCACGAAGCGGCGATCCTTGGACACGACGGCCTGCACGGTCATGAACGTCCCTTCGGAGAGCACGACGATCACCGGCTGCTGGGCGGCGGCGAAATCGCCCACCACCGGGATCACGCTGATCACGAACGGCGTTTGCGACGTGTCGGAGACGAAGGCCTGCTGGCCGTTGAAGAGCGTGACCTTGGGGGCCTGCAGCACGTTGCTGCGGTCGTCGCCCTGGGACGGCCTTGATGAAGAAGTAGGCCTCGATGTCGCTGAGGATGGCGAAGCCCAACGTGGCGCCGCGCCGCGGCGAGCTGCCGAACTGCGGCACGGCCGCGGCAAAGCTCCCCTGCGTAAGGTGGACGTTCAAGTCGCTCGGTGAATTTGGGCGAGCCGGTTGGCCAGTGCCGAGCCGTTGCAGACGTGCTGTTGGTCGTCGCTGCGGATCTGCTGGCCAGGCCGACCACTTGATTCAGCGTGCCGACGTTCTGCCCGCCTAAGCGTGATGCCGGAGCGAGTTCTGCGATGTCGAATTTGAAGTCGACGCCGATCCGCTCGAAGAAGTTGTCGTTGAGCGTGATGAAGCGGACTTCGATCGTGACCTGCAGGTCCTGCAAGCGGCGCAATTGCGACAGCAGGTCGGCGATCTGCTCGTGGACTTCCTGCTTCTGGCTGATCACCAGGCTCAAGTTGGTGTGGAATCGGCGATCGTGCCGGGGCCGCCGATTCGTCCCACGTCGTCGGCGCGATCGTGGTGGTGATCAGGTCGATCAGCGTGTCGAAGTCGGCCTGCCGGTCCGCCGCCCGAGCCGCCGGGCCCGCGCCTTGGCCTGCCTGCCTGCTGCCCGCGCACGAAGCGGGGCGTAGTTGGCCATTACGGCCGGATTGACCATCGGCGTCCCTGCCTGCCTCCTGGGTGGCCACGCGTCATGGCGACTGCGTCGCTCCGCCTCCGAGCCGCCGCGCGCCCATGGCTTCTCGCATCGCTTCTGCAGAGAGCCGTCCATGCCCATGCCGCGGGCTGGCGAGAAGTTCGGAATCGGTATCACGAGGTCGCCCACCTGGTAGACGTGCTGTAGACTTGTCCCCCTTCTTCGTCTCGCTGGTGATGTTCAAAACTTCGTGCTTCGATGATGTGGCAGAGGTGATATTTTTCCAGGAGCAAGTTCAAATAGCTCTTCAAACTGGATGTCGCTGGTCAGCTCCAGGTGAAACGGCGTTTCCGGCGACAGACCTTCCTCGCGGAGGCCCTCGTCGTCGAGGTGGATGTTGATGTTGACCAGCTTGGCCAACTTGCTGAGGACCTCGTTCAAGGGACGGTTGCGGACGGGAAGGTTCAACTGGGCGTCTGCAGCTTCTTCTCGATCTCGATGTCCTTGGCGCTGCGGCGGAGGTGGTTCAACTCGGCGTTCCGCGGCCCGCCGGTTCGTCATGTTCTTCCAGTTCTTGGCGTCCGGAAAGGCGATAGTCGTCGTTGAAGGCTATGGCGGCCTCGTCGGTGGCATTCATGGCATCGAGGAAGCCGTCTTCTTTCCGTCTTGGGTGGATGTCGCGTTCCCGAGCCCAGGGCCCGCATCATGCCGATCTTCGTGACCATCACCTGCACGACCTGTTCGTGCGTGGCGAGTTCCTGGGCCCGCTTGGCGATGACTTCGGCCTCCTCGAACCGCTGCTCCTCGATGAGCCGGTTATACTGGTGGACCATTTCCTGCAGCTTTTGCTGCGTTTCCAGTTTGACGTTGTTTTCGCGATCCATCCGATGCGGACGGCGTTGTTCTTCGCTTCCAGGTCGATCCGCCCGCGGTTCTATCGATGTAGTGCTGCGTCTCGGCGATGACGCGATCGAGCCGGCGCAGCCACTGATCCCGGGCGGCCGGATCGAGCCCCGTGGCTTCGACCTTCTTCCGGGTCTCTTCGAGCAGCGCCAAGGCGCCCTTCGGGTCGGTCCCCATCATCCGGAGGGCATCGGCCTCGCGTGCGATTGATGTCGGGGAGATTTGGCTGACCAGGGCCAACTGGGCAAGCGCGGCGTTGTCGACCGGCGAGGCCGGCCGCCCGTCCGCGGCGGATGCCCCCCGCGGCACGGAAAGCAGCGAAAGTGGTCCTGCAGCCGCGACTGCGTTACCGGTTCCAGGTCGTTCCTGTAGGCCGCCGCCTGTTGGAAGAGTTGCGATGCCCGGTTGGGTCGCGGGCCTTGAGCGCCGCTTCGCCCTGTTGGAAGAGGCTATATCCCGGCGATTGTCCGGGGGCTGCCCGGCGCGCCGCCCGGTCCGCCCGGCGTGCTGGCGGCGCGGGGATAGTTTCCGATCCTTTTCACCGGACCTGCATGTTTTGCGTCGCGATCGTGAGGGGCATCGTACACCGCCGACCCGCACTACGCCATTCCCTCGGCCGACGCCGGATGCCTGGACGACCGGCGACGGGTACAGGCCGCGGGCCATCCGAATGGTAGTCATCGTGGAAGAACTTGGCCGGACTCGTCTTCGCTTGGGCCGAAAGCAATTTCCGGAATCCGCATGGTGTCGAGTTGCAGGCAAGGGTTTGCGCGACGGCGAGTCGCCCGCCGGCCATCGCCGCGCGGATTTGCCGCATCAATTCCACGGCCTGCTGCCGCCCGGCCATGGAAGGTCCGACCGCGTTGGGACCGCGGTCGTCGCTCACGCGAGGGCCGGCCGGATTGACCTGTTGCCGCATGGCCGCAATCCGCCGCAGATTCGTCGGACGAGGCTCGATGGCCCGAAGACGCCCCGCTGCTCCACCGCCAGTGCCGCCAGCTTGTCGGCCTGCTCGAATTCGCGCCATTGCAAGAGGGACTCCGATTGTTCCATCAGCATCTTGGCGTACCCTTGCGATTGTCGGAGGAAGTGCGGTCGAGGCGGCTGACGTCGACGAACTCGTCGATTGCCGCTTGCACCCGATCCGGGCTGTCTTCATTCGGTCCGTAATTAACCTGACGCAGCCGGGCCTGTGTCACCAATTCGTCGGCGCTGGCGGACGTCGGTGACCGCCAGAGCCAGGCGGGCCTGGCGGAGCATGGCGTCGCTTTGGACCCGATTGCCCGGGAGGAACCGCGCCGGTGCTTGCTGTGCAATGGCCTGATCCTGCAGGTCTTGTCTGTGAAGATTCCCTGCTGGACCGGCAAGTCGCCCGGGCTGGATGACCGGCCGGTGGCTGCGTGCCCGCCGGTGGGCGGAAGTCGCGACACGCCGTTGGCATCGCTCGGTTGCGCCGTGCCTGCTGCGCGGCCACTTGTTGTTGCGCGGCGAACGGATCGGTGGGCGGCCCGGCTCGTGCTGAAGCCCGAGAAGATGCCTCCCGATTGCCCCAGCGGCGCCGCCAGCTGCAAACGGCGGACGTGCCTGCGGGCAGGCCGGCGTGAGCGAGGCCCGCTGAAATACTCATCGCGACTGCAATCCAGCCGACAAGAATTCGTTGGGTCGTCTTCAAAACGATTCTCCTTTTTCTTGATGAGCGATGCGGCGAGTGGGACTGCCCGCTATATCTCTTCCCACGTCCGAAATCAGCGACCACCCGGGCCTGCCCGGCCCGTAAACATCCCTGCGATGAGAGGTCTGAAGCAACGAGCTTTCCGAAAAGTATGTGCGAACGTAAATGAAGAGGGCGGTTAAATACAAGAAGCAGCGTGGGTGGTCAAGGGCAATCGTGCAAGATTTCGGAAAATTTGCGAGCCGCGCTTGAATCAAGGACCGGTTGAAGAAACGACAAGAAGCGATGCAACGCAAATTTGATCTCCTGGTATTCCGGCGCATAAGAGGGCGCATTAAAAAGCCGGCCCACCCAGCCCGCGTCTTGTTTGACCGATTGTGTTGCTGAAGCCATGGTTACGCACCTGCCCAAAGTAGAGAATTTCTTTTTCTTGGCAGGCTCCACGCCCGCCACCTTCATCGCGAAGCTCGCGAAATGCCTGTTCAGAGCGCTGCCCTCAGGGAGCAGCTTGCCGTCCGCGTAGCACTCATGCAGCGCCAGATAATCGTTCGGAACAACGGCGAATACTGGAGTCCCGAGCATGACCGCGAGCTCCTCCATAGTGATCTCGTAGCGCTTGGGCGCCCGGTTGAGCACCAGGTGTAAGCGGCTCGGCTGAACTCCGCTTTCGAGCAGCCGTCGAACCATGGTCTTCGCCTGGTGAAGCGCCGGCACTTCTAAAGTCGTCACGATAAACAGGTCATCGATTTCGTCCAGAGCCGTCATGGAGGATGTGCTTAGACCGCTGCCGAGATCCAGCACGACCCAGTCATACTGTGTGCGAATAAAGCTCAGCACGATCCGCAACTGCTCCGGTCCGAGGGCCGCACGAGACGAGGGAGCCGGCGCGGCGATGACCTCAAGTCCAGGGATCCCGTTGGTAACCAGCGCCTTCCAATAGTCTTTATCCAGCCGCTGCGTATTTGAGACGGCATCGCCGATGCTGTATTTGCTGCCGGTCTTCATCAGAAAGGCCACCATCCCGGAATCGAAGTCGAGGTCCGCGAGTAAGACGTGGGAGTGCGTGAATTTCGGAAGCTCAACCGCCGCATGGCACGCGATTGTCGTTGCGCCGCAGCCGCCCTTGGCTGACAGGAACCCAATGGTGCGGCCTCCTCGTCGGACGGACTGATTCGCGTTCTTGCATTCGGTCCCGATTCGCTCGAGCGCCGCTCGTACCTGCTCCCGCATGGGCGGATAAAGGTACTCTGCCGCACCGGAGCGCATGGCATCCAGGATCGCGCCAGGCTCCGCGCTGGTGTTCAAGGCCAGCACCGCACACGTGCTCGCGCCCGAACGAATTTTCCGGATTACTTGATCCAATGGTTCGCGCAGCGCCGAAATATCCAGGAAGATCACATCGGGACGGATTCGCTCCACGCGGCCAACCAGGGAATCGAGATCGCCGATCTCAGATTGCTCCAGGATGATCCGAACGGGCAGATCCTGCAGGCAGGATTGCAGCTCATCCCACATGCTCTTGGTCTCGATGACAATTCCGGCGGTCAACGGATACACTAGTTCCTCCACCGTCTATTGCGTTGATCCGGCCGTCGGCGGCCATGCGAGCTGGGCCGCCCCATGTTACTTTTCACTGCTTGTTCTCCTGAGGCTTCACCTTGATTTCGGTGAGGTTACTTCCGCGGAACACTTCGATGGTGACCACAGGGAGCACGATCTTCGCGGGTTCGGGGGGCGCAACCGCTATCGGCTTCGACGCGGATACCAGCCTTACCCGCGGGCGCGGCGTGCTGACGCTGGGTCGCGGCGCCTGCGGCAAGCCCTCGTTGCCGGAAAACAAATTCGCAATCGCGGTACCGGGAGTCTTCACGGTGTCGTTATCCAGAGGATTCCGGAGAATGAGCTGGATCCGAGTTTCATTACTTGCCAGGCTCAGGATCTCGGCCTGTGCCGGGCTGACCAAGAGATTCACCACCTGAACGCTGTTCGGTTTACCCTCTGCGTCCTTCTGAATGTTCTGGCCGGCGGAGAGCACTTCGATGTTTTGCAGCAGCGTCTTGGTCTGCGTTCCCAGGCTGACGGGAGCCAGCGGCGGATTGCCGGCGATCAGAATATCGACACGCATGCCGGGCACCACGAATCCAGCCACGCCCACCACGTCGTTGACATGCACCGCGACCGCGCGCATTCCGATGGGTATGGTGGCGGCCAGACCCGCGCCCGCGCCACGCATGGCTAAGCGGCCATCCAGGATGGGTTCACCCTCGTAAATGGCTGCCACCACTCCGCGGCCGATTGCATCGGCAGGATTGGGCACTGCGCCTTTCGGCTGCGGACCGCTCCAGTCCGCGGACTTCAAGTCGCTTTCTTTGATAAGAGTTCCGATGTCCAGGTCATGGCTCGCTACGGCGACTTGGGTCGTGGAGGCCTTGGCGCTGTTGACTAACTTAGTCGAAATGAGCCGATACAGAATCAAACTCGCAACAACAGATATTACGAGTGCAAAAGCCAAAACGGATAAGAGACGTTTATTCATGTTCCTAACTCCCTGCGTTGCCTGCCGCGAGATTGCTGTTTGCCACCGACCATAACGTATTCGCGCTGCTGCCCATACCTAGAAACATCGCGGCGCCCGCTAACGCGATGAACGCCACTAACAGCGCATATTCGATTGCGTCCTGACCGGACTCCTCCCGGCCTAACCCACCGAGACATTGGCGCACATCGTTTATTTTCAAAAGTTCTACCGTCATACACTTACAACATTGGCACTTACAAAACTGGAGCAGGGCGTCCTCTGCGGTTACAGAGATGAGCCCTGCTCATCTTCGAGTTATCCACTTACATCCACTTACTGACCGGTTTAACTTCCGCCGGTGTTGGCAGCCGAAGCCGCGGTGCTGAGCTTCACGTTTGCGACGCTCCAAATGGTGTTGATGCTCGCGCCGGCGTTGATGAAAAGCGCCGCCGATGCCAGAGCCACGAAGGCCAGCAACAACGTATATTCGATCAAGTCCTGTCCTTGCTCGTCTCTGATAAAGTTCTTCAGAATATTCATGATTGGCTTTATACCCCCTTTCTTTGTTTTTCCGGAGCCATCCTGAAATCAGTCTGCCCGGCTTTCGTGATCCTAGGATCATCGCTCGTACCACTTACTGCTGTGGAAAATCGTTGATGTTCTGGCTGATCCGCCCGGCGGAATACAATCGCCACCTTGTCGTCGTACACCGCACGCCAATGAGAGGACTCCTTGATGGCGCTGGCCAGTGGCGTAGCGGGAGACAACACGATCGTGTCTATCTTGTATTGGTCCAGGGACTGCTGCCAGTTGTACTTTACGTTCATCAAATCGAAAAACTTTTGCTCGAAGTCCTGGCCGTAGAAATCGCTTCGGCCGTCGACAAATACTTTCCGCGCCGGATAGAACTGATAAATGAGGTAATCGCCCCATTGGTCGCCGGTGAAGATGCGCGAATGGGGATTAGCCCGCAAGAAGCTGAGGGCTTGCGACGGAAAATACTTGGGATCGAATTCCGGCTTGAGCTTGCCAGTGGCGGCGGGGCTCGCCAGCAGCATCGCCAGCACGGCGATCGCCGCGGCGCTAGCAACGTGGATTCTCCACGGCCGGTCGTTTGCGACGAACTCGGCGCCAGTCTTGCGAAAACCAGCCGCCACTTGTCCCACCCAGCGGGCCAGCCGGGCTCGCTCCAGGCTATGCAGCATTTCTTCAAAGGCCTGCGCGACGAATGGAGCCGCGATGACGGCGAACAATGGAATGTTACGCGCCGAAAACAACGCCAAGTGCGCCCATCCGGCAATCAGCACCAGCGGAACAAAGTTGCGGTGCTTCACAACCATCCAAGCGCCGCTCAGAGCGCCCAGAAGGAGCAAAGCTTCCAAGTACATGGCCGCCGGCTCGTGGAAGCTGACGGATTGAAACTCGACGATGTTCTGAAGATGATATGGTTCGGAAAAGAACTTGTAAATATGCAGGTGCAGGTGATACGTATACGGATTCACCAGCGTAGCCGCGGCGCTGGCCAGTCCGGCTGCTCCAAACCATTTTGCTCTTTGGAACGCAACGCGGCGTTCATCGGGTTCCAGCGCAAATATGGCTCGCAGGGCCTCTCCGGCCGTAAACGCTGCCAGGATGATCAAGCCCGCCAGGAAGCCACCGTGCAGGTTAGTCCAGAGAATCATCAGTAGCGGCGTCGCCAGCAGCCATCGGGCCCGACCCTGGTATACCTGCTCCAGCATCATTAGCAAAATCACCACGAACAACAGCGTGAACAGGTGCGGCCGCGCCAGCCAATGCAGCACCGAGCAGACGCACGCCAGGAATGTCGCCGTGATGGCCAGGAACGGATTGTTGCAGTGCCGCAGCGTGAGGCGGTAAAGCAGCGCGAACGTAACGCAAAGAACCAGGATGCTCGCGGAGACAACGCTCGCCATGGCGCCGTGATGGTAGAGCCACGCAAAGCAGACGTCCCACAGCCATTCCCAGGCGTACCAGGCTTGTCCCGACTTAGTAAATGAGAACATGTCCTGACGCGGTACGCGCCCGTTGGCAAGGATCCATTCTCCGGTGCGAATGTGCCAGCCGGTGTCGCCATCGCCGAGCATCGACTTCGCGCCGTCCATGCGCGTGAACAGAAAAACGATCGGCATGAGGAATGCGACATCGGTCAGCGAGGGAAACAGCCGCAGTAGCGGAGTGATGCGGTGCTTCGCCGGCGCGGCGTCCGGTCCGTTCGCGATGGCCACGTCCCGAGACTCCCATGCCATCACATAACCTCCAGGGGGCTGGCGGCGACCAATGGAGAGAGGAGCCTTCGAATTTCGATCCGTTCAAATTGAAGTGCGACCAGGCAGCGTCCCTCTTTGGTGGTGGCACGCACCGCTACTGCCTCGCATGCTAAACAACGTTGTCCAAAACCCGTATGTGCCGGTAACGCAACTTCTAGTCGTATTGGATCACCCGGCTGCGGGATGGTTTTCGAATCCAAATAGCCGGAGGCGCCCGTTACTACCAGAGCTCCCGAGCGGGCGAGATTCAGAGTTGTAGCGTCTAACATTTCGTAAGTTCCACGCCTTTTGAGGCGGCAACTTAGCCGTATTTCGTATCGCACTCCGCGCCTTCGTTCCATTGCCGAAGTTAGAATGTACTCGGTTAGGCACGGGTGAACAAGGCCGCAAAGGATAACATAGTACCGTTAACCTAAGTTAGTCCCCGGTACTGTCCATAACTTGTGTTTTGCGTAAGGGCGGCTACAATTAATCCAAACGGTAATAAGACGTTTGTAGTATTTAAGTCTCCATTCCGCCTGCCGGACTCAAGGAGTTGCTGTGATTTCTCTGGTTGTCTATACCAGTGAGCCGCTGAACGCGATGGCCCTCGCGTCTTTGGTGGGTTCTTGTCCCGACGTATTCCTGGCGCCGATCGTGGGCGATCTCCCAGCGTTCGCGAGCCAGGTAGCTGCTAGCAAGCCTGATGTGATTCTGCTGTCCGTGGATGGCCCACTGGATTGGAGTCTGCTGCATCTGCTGCATCGGGAATCCCCTGGTTCTCGTGTGGTGCTGTGGCTGCACGAGATTGCCGCCGAATCAGCGTTTCGCGCCAAAGAGTGGGGTGTGCGCGGGATTCTCCGGAAGAGCCTGCCGGCGGACATGATATTGAAGTGCGTGCGAAGAGTGTCCGAAGGGGAGCTGTGGTTTGAAAAGACGCTCACCGAGACGTTTCTAAGCGGCCGAACGGTCCGCGTATCGCGGCGGGAAAACCAACTGATGACGCTGGTTACACAAGGGTTGAAAAACAAAGAAATAGCCAGCGAGATGGAAATCTCCGAAGGGACCGTGAAAGTCTATCTCTCGCGACTGTTCGAAAAAGTCGGAGTTCGCGATCGCTTTGAACTGGCGCTATTCGGCCTGCGGTCGGCGGCGAACCCGGCTGACAGTTTGGCCTCCACCCCGATTATGAGAACCGTTTTCGTGGCTTCGGTCAGTGCGAGCGAACCCACGCGAGGCAGCTCGAATACTCAAGTGGCCCAATTATTTGCGGATAGCGGCGCAGAATAGCGCGGCGGTTGGGCCTTACCAGTACTTAGGTTTCGCCCCAGAATCCGGCATTAACGTGTACTCTGGCGCTTACAGACTCGACTAACTCATGCAAGGTAATACGGATCGAAAGAGCCGCCGGGGAAACGCCGTGATCGAAGTCACGCTAATGGCGCCGTGGATCTTTTTCCTATTCGTCGGTGTGCTCGATTTCGGGTTCTATGCCTATGCGTTCATTTCGGTAGAGAACGCCGCCAGGTCGGCCGCGTTACTGACCTCTCAGAGCAAGACGTCTGCGAGCGATCAGATGGATGCCTGCGCGCTGGTGCTCTCCGAACTGCAGTACGCCGCCTATGGACGGACGCTGCCCACGGCCTGCCAAGCGGCTCCGCTGGTTGTGAACGCGACGCTTCTGCCAGGTACCGGGCTCGATAACGCTGATGCTGCCCAGATCGAAGTGCAGTACACAACCTTTCCGATGATCCCAATCCCTGGTGTCCTGGCGAGTTCTTTTGTCATTGACCGGGTATGGCAAATGAAGATCAACGCCGCAGCGGATTTCTAAAGATGAGGCCAAGACAACGAAGCCGTTCAGGAAACGCGACCATCGAGTTCACGCTGGTCGGAATCCCGCTGCTCTGCGTTCTGATATCGACGTTCGAGATGGCGCGCGGGATGTGGATCTATCACACTCTCGCCTACGCTGTGAAGGAGGGCGCGCGCTATACCGCTGTTCGGGGACAGAACAGCCCCAACCAGGTTCCGCTGAGTGGTATCTGCAACTATATCGTGCAGCAAGGGCCGGGACTTCTATCGCATCAACTGTCGCTTTCGTTCACCTCGTTTAGCGGCACCGTCGGCCCAATCCTGGCAGATAGTTGCGCCAGCAATTCGGTGATCTGGCCCCCGAGTGGACAAGACACCCTCGATAACCTGCCGGGACAGCGGATTACGATTACGGCCGGCTATCCGTTCCAATCGAGCATCCTCATCTTCTGGCCTGGCGTCAACAGTGGAACGATATTTCCCTCGTTCACTTTTCCGGCGCAAGCTTCGGAAGTAATGCAATTTTAGGAAACCATTATGAGAAATCGTTCTGCTGGACGTCGCGGACAGGCGCTATTGTTGGTCACATTCGCGCTCCTAGCGATGTGCGGCTTGCTCGGCCTCGCTGTGGATCTCGGCTGGGCATATTTCGTCAAGAAATCAGCCCAGGCAGCTGCGGACGCGGGGTCCTTAGCCGCAGCAAACGCCGCCCTTGCGCTCGTTCAACAGAATGGCACACTGATTCCCAAGTGGAGCACGTCTGGAGTAACGTGTCCCAGCGGAAGCGCCCCCGATCCCGTTGCCACCGGCTGCGAGTACGCCGGCAAACAGCCTGGATTCACAGGCAGCGCGACGAACATTACGATAGCCGCGCAGGCTCCTACGAGCGGCATCCCTTCTCCGGCGTGTGCAACCTCGCCGGCCCCGGCGCCTCCGACGGTTCCGGCAGTTACTACCGCTTGCTACTGGGTCACGACCCGCGCTGCCCAGATAATTCCGCAGCTCTTCTCGTCCGTGCTCGGCAATCCCACTGGTTTATCGAGTGCCCGTGCGACGGCGGCGATCATTGATGTCGTCGTTAACGGCTCGCTGATTACGTTGGGCCGCAGTGGCGATCCCGTACCTATGAATACAGACGTAAGCCTAGGTGGGTCTGGTGCCCTCACCCTCGCCGACGGTCTTTGGGCTGCTGCGAACAGCAATAATGCACCGCAAGGGATTCAGGCCAGCGGCGGCCAGATTAATGGACCGATTCTCGAGATTAGCCCCGCCACCAACCCCAACGCGGGCGGTACGAACGTGTTCGCTGCGCTGCCTGACGGAGTGCAATTTGGCGATCCAACGGCTTTCAAGGGAGTCGTCCAGCCACCGCTGCCGACCACAGCGCTAAACACCTACGCCGTGCTGAGCAGCAACGGAAGCTTGAACGGTGCGATCTACCAGGTGAGTGCCAATAATCAGATCCTAACCCAAGTAAGTGCGGGTGCACCCAACGTGACACTCGCACCCGGCAATTACTTCCCGGCAAATGACTTAGTAAATAATCCCCCTATCCCGAACGACCAAGTCACTATTAACACAGGCGTCGCGCTCGGAGCCACGGGGACTGTTACGTTCTCGAACAGCGGCAACTTCGGGAGTTATTTCTTCTACGGCGGGCTGACAGTCACGGGCACCGTGAACATGGGGCCCGGGGAATACGTGGTGGTGGGAGGCGGCCCCAATGGCGGCTTGATCGTCAACGGAATCTTGCAGGACCCGAACTCTTCGCTCGACGGCGGGCAGATGATCATCGTAACCGGCACAACCAGCCCACTATCGGTCAATAATAACAACCAGACCAATAACCTCTATCCCGGCCTGATGACGCAACTCAATTCGAATAGCGGCCTCACGCAAATGCTGAATTCGAGCTCGGGCGCTTTCGGGCAGACCACCTTCAACACGGCCGGCAGTGGCACGAATGATCCGACCGGTATAAACACTGCGAATATCATCGGATCCGTATCGCCCTACCTCGCGGCATTCAATGGCGTGGTTTTCTGGCAGGATCAAGCGAACTCAATGATCCTGTACAATCCGACGCCGCAAAGCAATCCTATCCAGACCAGTGCGAGTTGCGGAGGTGGAAATACCACCAACATCCCTTGCCAGACGCCCTCCGGTTATACGATTAGACCCAACATAAACCTCAATACGAACGGCGATGTGGGGTTGCGGGGCGTCTTCTATCAGCCAAGGGGGGCCAGCCTTACGGCAAACGGCAATGTGACCGGCAACCTACAGGTGATCACGGGATCGTTTATTAGCAGCGGAGGCAGCTTGAACCTTCAAGACCCGCCAGTCCGTCTCAAGCGCCGCATCGTAGCGTTGATCGAATAGATAGAGCCACTTGCTAAGTGCTAGGCGGGACTGGACACCAGCGCGCGATATAAGCGCGCGTCAGCTTGCGTCAGAAGCAAAGGTAAAGACGCGGTCGCCTGGTGACCTTACGCCGTCTTCGTCATCCGGCGACGATGCGCCAGAGCAATAGCGGCCAACGAGGCGGCTGCGAATGCCACAGACGAAGGCTCGGGAACGCCAGATGGGGGGTCGACTACAACTACGTCGTCCAGCCCGTCGATTCCAAGCGGGTCACTCTCAGTGAAGGAAATCGTATCAGATCCGGTTCCGGTAAGAGTGAACGAGTACAATGTGTAGCCCTCGGGCGTCGTAGCAACCGCCGACCCAAGCGACAGCAGGTTCTCGCCGTCCCAGTTGGCAGTGATGCTGTAGGGATTACCGTCCGTGTAAACGTAGAAGCTGAAAGTTAACGTAGATCCCACCGCGTCGCTGAAGGTCTGCGCGATCGTGGTTGGTGTGCTCGAAGCATCACCCAAAGCTGCAAAGAACTCGCCGCTATTCGTTCCGGGCGGATAAAAGCTGTTGGGTTCGACAGCGGTGTTGCCATCGTTGTTGGACACAGTCCAGTCGCTGAAGTCACCCGTTTCAAACCCGCAGTTGCTGACAAGGTTGCCCGCCACAGCGTCACAGACGCTGTCCACGCTACCAGCGAAGCCCGGCGTCGCACCGCAAAGCAACGCGAAAGTCCCGAAAGTTAATAAGTAGTTTTTCATGTGTGCACTTACCTTTGCGAAGTAGTATACATCGCTTTTGAGTAACTGTACTTACGTCTTGGTACTAATTCGCACTGATTTGTACTACTGCGGCGCTTTTGCACTTACAAAACCGTACCGGTTAACAATAACCCTGGACCTATAGAACTCCTAATACTAAGTCTCCTCCGACCTCTAGCGTAACGGCACCTCAACTAGCGCCCTTCCCGGAACGGCGACACCGCGCGATCGAGCCGGCCGGAAATTCCATTGCAAGACAGCCGGCCTGATGGTGCTCTCCAGATCAAATGGAATTGGCGACGTGGCTTCGATGTCCTCCGGCAAGCCGGCCGCATCCACGTACACGATTACGGACACTTTTCCATGAAACCCGGCGGTGCGGGCCTCTCCGGTGTAGGAGGCTGGAACCACCCGTTTAACTGAGGGCGGGCTATCAAGCTCCGGATTGACCCCGGTATCGGCCACCTGCGCTGGAGCCGTATCCTTGGCGGTCCATCGCAGCCAAGCAGGGCGTAGCGTTCCTCCGGCCACCAGCATGCCGATGAAGAGGAAGCCCAACAAGAAATCAAAGCTACCCGCATTCTTGGAAGGGCGCCGTGGCGATTGGATCGAGTGAAGCGAGTAGATCCTGACCGTGACGCGGTCTGGTTCCTGCGGTTTCTGCTTTCGCCGGCCGGCGTAAACGAATAACTGGCGCAGCCGCCCCCAGACCGTCTGATTTGAAAGCGATCCCGCCGGCATTTGTGTTACTCAGTCTACATCGCTTATTGAGCGCCTGAGAACGCAAGTTGGTACTAATTTACCGTAGTTCGTACTAACTACTTACTGGTAATTTCGACTAATGCGCGGAGGTCAAAACCCGCATGATCACGCATAGATTCCAAACCACCAGAGCGGCGTACCAGTAAGTGATCCAGTTGAGGATGCGGTCTTTCTTTAACCAGATGCAAACTGCCCCCAACGAAAGTGCGACCAGCTTGGATAGGGCGACTCCCAGGGAAGGGCCCAGATGGGACAGCAAGCGAATGAACGGGCTAGCCTCCGCGGCGCCGAGTCGAATGCCGAGCACGGTAGTGATAAAATCCAGCAGCTGCAAATAAACGAAAATCTGGACTAACATATCGTTCCTCTCGATCGCCCCCGGCGTTTTCATCGCGGCGCCCATTTCCAGGCCGCGGCCAGAAACAGCACCGATCCCCAAGCAATCGTCATGCCATGCGGGAGCTTGACGGATTTCTCACTCTTGACATCCAACTCTTCCTTGCGGGCATAGGGAAGACGGAAGGACAGAAGTTGGACCACTAGATACCCAGCATTGGAAAAGCCGCGCCGAAACTGACTCCTGGCGGCTAACAACGCAATCGCCACAATGCCACCCACAATCGCCGTAAAAAAGAAGATGCCGATCCAATCGGCCCACCCCACGATGGCGCCTACGGCTGCCATGAGCTTGACGTCGCCGGCTCCCATGCCGCGCAGCAGATACAGGGGGAAATAAATCAGAAACGCCAGACCAAGACCGAGGAGCGACCGCCGCAATCCCGGCCATTCAAATAGAACCGTATTGGCGCCCAGGCCGAGCACAAGGCCAGCCAGCACCACCCAGTTGGGAATTCTCCGATAACGAAGATCATAAATTGCCGCGATGACTACGATCAGCAGGAGAATCGCTTGAAGCGCCAACGGCGGAAACGTCATGGCTTGGCGAGAAGAGTCCGGATTTCGGCGGCGCTTGCTGGGCTGCCGTTGCCCGCTGGGGCCGCGGTGCCCGCCAAATCGATCGGCTTGTGGCCGTTGCTGTCGACCAGATCGGTTTTGGCGCCCTTCTCTAACAGGTACCGCACCAGATCTGCTCTGCCCCTTTGGGCTGCCACGTGAAGCGCCGTCATGCCTTCCGTAGAAGAGGGCGCGCGGGAGATCCGCAGGGAATACGTCAGCATGCCGGTGACTTGCGCGTTCACGTCGGCGCCGTGCGCGATCAGCAGGTTCATGATCGTCATGTTGGGGGGAAAGCCGGTGCTGGTAGCGGACGCCAACCCAGTCCCTCTTCCGCCGGTTCCCACGCCCGCCGCGATCAGGAGCGGCGTCACGCCCATCGCGCCGATATTCGGGTCTGCGCCTTTGTCGAGCAGGATTGGCACCAGCTCCACGTCGCCGGCAATGGTAGCGCGCATCAGCGGCGTGCATCCGGTGTTATAAAACTCTTCGACGAAACGTCCGCTGTTGCCTCCGCGGCTGGGGCGATGCATGTTGAGCTGCGCATTGAGGTCGATGCCGGCGGCCAGAAGCGCATGGATCATCTCCATGTTGGAAACAGGCGGATGGCCGGGAGCGTGAGTTGGAAGGGGAGCGGGCCGGTTGCCGATGGTGGCGATCCCAGTGCGTAAAGGAGCGATTACGGCCTCGCGGCGATCAATCGCGATGTAGAGCGGAGTGCGTCCCCACCAGTCCCAGAGATCTGGATTTGCGCCGCGATCGAGCAGAAGCTTGGCGACCTCGTTGTGATCGTTATCAACGGCGAGCATCAGCGGAGTGACGCCCTCCGGAGTGGGGAAATTTATGTCGGCGCCGGCCGCGAGCAGTGCTTCCACGCACTCAAAGCAGCCATCGCGTGCCGCGTAAAGCAACGCGGTGAGCCCGCCCACCGGACGATACTGCGCGCGCGGCTCCGACGTAATCTGGCTTCCCCAATCGCTGTAGAGAGCCCGAGGCTTGAAGTCGGCGCCCTTGGAAAGCAGGAGCTTCACCATCTCACCGGCATTTTTCGGCGCCGCGGCAGCCCACATCAGCGCCGTTTGGTTGTGAAACGTTTCCCTCGCGTTGACATTCGCGCCGGCCTTGATCAACATTTCGACCGCGGGCAGCGCTCCGTTCTTGATGGCCAGCATCAACGCGGTCTCGCCGTCCTGATTGGGATTATCGGGCCGCGCACCGGCGTCCAGCAGCGTTTTCACCATCCTGGCGTCGGCCAGCTTGGCGGCTTCCCCAAGCGGCGTGGATCCGAATTCATTGGCGACGTCCACCTTCGCTTTCTTCGCGATCAGCGCGTCGAGGAGCTCATAATCCAGCTTGTAGACCGCCCAATGGATAGGGCGGCTGCCGTCGGGTTGGGCCTCATTCACATCCGTTCCGGCGCGAATCTGAGCGAGCGCCGCTTTGCGATTTCCCTCTTGAATGAGAGTGGCGAGAGAACCCTTCGGCGACTGCGCGCACATCGGCAGAGCGGCGGCGGCAAAGAGAAGCGTGAGGATTCTAGACGACATTGGCATCGATCTTGTCATGATGAGCCCACAGACCTTTGGCTGCGTCATACGCGAACTTATACGGATCTTTCCACGTTCGGGCCAGGCCTTTCAGAAGGCCATCGTCCAGCATGTCCTGGGGTCCTTCGCCTTCGCGCACCTGGTTGAACAGACGCAGGCGAAGCTCGTCCATCATGTCGCGCTCGGCTTTGAATTCGGCGCGGGTCATGACGGGACCGTAGGCGGGCACGATCTTGGTCTGTTCATTGGCGAGCTTGAGTACAAGATCCATCGCATCCACGCGGCCGCCGATCCAGGCGCCGGTAAACCAATCGAGCGCGGGATCGCGAAGCGGCGATGCGACGTCGCCCACCGCAAGAACATTCGAGGTCTTGAAATAGACGTAAATGTCGCCGCTGGTGTGGGCCAAAGGCAGGTAGCCATAGTCGATCTGCTCGTCTCCCGCTTTCAAAGATCCAGTGGTCTCGAAAACATCCGTGGGCCGGGCGGCTTTGGGGCGTGCTTTCTCGTAGCGATCTTCGGAGGGAACCCAGTAGTCCGTCGACATCCACTGGCGCGTGCGTTCGTGGGCGATGATCTTCGCCCCCGCAGCCGCGAACACTTCGTTGTTGCCGGTCTGATCGGGGTGATAGTGAGTGTTGAAAAGTGTATGTACCTTCGCGGGACGCAGCGAAGCCATTCGGAGCTCCGCTGTCCACCAAGACCAGCCCGTCGCCGGTGGACAAAGCAACCACATTGGGCGCCGCCTGCGCTCGAGCACTGCAATCTTGTCGGTGAGGTGGCTTTGCGCGAAACCCTTGCGCGAGGCCCACAGGCCGAGGGCGCCAGCCGCGGCGCTCTTCAATAGCTGTCGTCGATTGACCGGCGATTCACGTTACACCCCCGCGATCGTGCCGGTGCTGTCGCCGAACTTGTCGCGCTCCAACCCCACCTTCTGCAACAGCGTCAGGTGGAGATTCGCGATGGGGGTCCTCTCCGGCAGCACCAGGTGCTGGCCCACCAGCTTCATCTTGCCGGCGCCGCCGCCGACCACGATGTTCGGCTCCGGATAATTATTGTGCAGGTCGCTGTTGCTCATGTTCGACCCATACATAAAGATGGAATGGTCGAGCAAGCTTCCTTGCCCGTCGGGCGTTTCCGCCATCTTCTTCACAAATTCCGCGAACTTTTCCATGTGCCAGGTCTGGATCTTGACCAGCTTGTTGATTCGTTCAATATCGTTGGCGTGGTGGGATACGGGATGGAATGAATCCGGGACGCCGATGTGGTTGTAGGTGCGGTTGGTGCCTTCCGCGACCATGATATAGGTGGCGACGCGGGTGAGGCCGGCCTGGAACGCGAGAGCCAGCAGGTCGAACATCAGCTTCACCTGCTCGTCGAACTTATCCAGCTCCCCGACCGGAGCATCGGGAATCTTCAGGCTCGAAAGACCTTTCGAGCTTGCCATCTGGGTGCGGCGCTCGATCTCGCGAACGCTGTCCAGGTAGCCGTCGAGAGCGGCGCGGTCGCCGCTTCCCAGATCGCCCTGGAGCTTCTTGGTGCGGTCCATCATCAGATCGAGCAGACTTCCCGTCTGATGGCTAATTGCCGCGCGTTCCTGCGGCGTGTCGCCTTCCCCGAAGAGCTCCAAGAAAACTTTTCGCGGATTGTACTCCATCGGCAGCGGCGATTCCGCGTCGCGGAAAGACAGAGTCGTATAAGAGCCGCCGCCGCCCGCCGCCAGCTGAACGGTAGTCTCCGAGGCCAGTTCCAGAGAGGGCAGCGGGGTGTCCTGGCCGATGAACTTGGCGATCACCTGATCGAGCGTCGTGGCCATGTGCGCCTTGGGACCGCCGGTATCGGGACGCGTGGCGCTGAGCCACGTCGCGGGATTGAACGTATGCACCGATCCCGCGGTAGCCGCGTTTTCCAGATTGCCGAAAGACGTCACGTACTTCTTATAAGGCTCGAGCGAAGCGAGGATGGGGCTGAGCTTGAAATCCGCGCCGGAGCCGCTGGGCGTCCACTTGTCCATGGCGGGGCCGTGCGACGTGTTGTACATGATGGCGCCGTGGGGAATGTAGAAGAAGGCTGCCCGCATCTTGGGAGCAGCGGCCGTTTGGGCCAGCGCGGTGGCGGCGGGCACCATGGCCTCGAGAAACGGCAGCGCCAGCTTCACTCCGGCGGCCTTCAGTACCGTTCTGCGGGCGATGTGTTTTTTGGTGATGAACATGTGATCTCCTAACGACTCCGCTCCCTCACGGTCGCGGCTCGGTTAGTCGCGCTGTCGGTACGGCCGGGTGCTGGACCCTGCCTGCGGAACGCATCCGAATTGACGATTCCCAAAACAATGGAAGAGAACTTGTAATTATCCTTCGCGGCCCCGCGAACCACCGCGCGAACCTGGGGCATATCGAAGTATTCCAGCTGCCTGTTGACAGCGTACATCATCAGCTTTTCGGTAAACGCCTCGGCGAATGTCGCCGGACGCTCGACCAGCTGCGCCCTTGAGTTCCACGGGACCGTCGATGGGGACGCCATTCGGCAGCACCGTTTTGGCATCGATGGGAGCGTTCGCCTGGTGGTCCACGGTTCGCCACTCGCCGATCGCATCGAAATTCTCAAGAGCCAGACCGATGGGATCGATTACACCGTGGCACTGCTTGCAGCTCGCCTTGTCGCGATGTTGCTCCAGCCGCGCCCGGACGGTCTTCGGCGCCTCGCCGGCCTTTTGAGAAAGGTCGGTTGCGGTGTTCGGCCGGAGGAGGCGTCGGCGGCGTGCCCAGGAGCTTGTCGAGCACCCACGCTCCGCGCAATACCGGAGACGTGCGGTCGCCATACGAAGTCCGCAGCAGCACCGCCCCCTTGCCCAGCAGGCCGGCGCGCTCTTTTTCGCTCAGCGTGACTTCGCGGAACTGGGGGCCGACGACGCCGGAGACGCCGTAGAGGCGAGCCAGCTCGTCATTGAGGAACGTGTGGTCGGAGGTGAGGAGCTCGACCACGCTCCGGTCTTCCAGAAGGATGCTGCTGATGAAATCTTCGGCTTCCTTCGAGAAATCGTGCCGCAGTTGTTCGTTGAACCCCGGGAACAATTTCGGATCGGGCTGCACGGAATCGAGAGTGGCGAGGTTCAGCCACTTCATCGCAAAACTGGTGACCAGGCTGGAGGCCTTGGGGTCCGCCAGCATGCGCTTGACTTGTTTTTCCATCGCTCCGGGTTTCGTTAAGCCGCCCGCCGCCGCGAGCGTCAGCAGTTCCTCGTCCGGACCGGTATTCCACAGGAAGAACGAAAGGCGGGAAGCCAGTTCCAGATCGGTGAGAGCAAACTCGGAATTTGGAGGTGTCCCATTGGGCGCGCGAATCGCGCGGTAGAGAAAATCCGGGCTGGCCAGCACGGCCGCCACCACCTGCTCGATTCCCTGATCGAAGCTCCCGCCACCCTCGCGCCCGGCTTCATAAAACGGCATGAGGCGGCCCACATCTTCGGCGGTCACCGGGCGGCGGAAAGCGCGTCGCGCCAGATGCTCGGTGATCTGCTTGGCGCAGGCGGGCTCGCCGAGTTTTGTGGGGGTCGCAGACAAAAATCAGGGCGCGGCTGGCAGTTTTCGAAACGCCGGTCGAGTTGAACGGCCCGTTGATTTCGATGCCGTTGGCCAGGCGCGCCATGCGGTTATTGCCATCGCCGAAGCCGAGGACGCCGATGCCGTTGAAGCCGCGCGGCGACGTTCTCGTCGGATTCCACATGCGCGCGATCGATGAATGCCACGACGACATCGTGCACGCCGGCCTGCATCTGCACGGGAATCTTAGAAAACCGATCCATGATTGCGGCGCGTCCGTCAGCTGCCTTGCGATCCGCGAGAGCCAGATCGGCAGGCCCGCCGATGGGTTTGCGGAACACGATCTTGCCGTCAATCATGATCACCAGCGTGCTCTCATTCTCCACCGTGCTGGTGTACAAGCCCAGCGAAAGGTCGTCGATATTGATGCGATACTCCCCGTCGGCCGGAAAATTGTGCTTGAACCGCACGCCGCCGCGCGTGCCCGGAGGCAGAGGCTCATCGCTGTTCTGGTTTGCCGCGATGGAGTACTTCACATTCGAAACGTGGCCGGCGGGATCGCCGATCGCCAGTTTCGCAACGTGCCGCGCAGCGGTGATGTACTGGTCGAGGAATGCGGGGAGACGCTCAAAGCGTCCGCAATGTTGTCGAAGCCCTCTACCTGGATATCCTGCGGCAGGACGTCCTTCGGATTGACCTCCACACCCACCAAAGCTTTCACCGATGCGGCGTACTCGGTGCGGTTCAGGCGTTGGATGGGCACGTAGCCGGCCTTCGGACCGCTTCGGACCTGGCTGGGAATCGAGCGTGTTCTCCATCCAGGCAACGAACGAATCCACATCCTTCTGGGGCGGCTGCGGATTGCCCGGCGGCGGCATCAAATGTCCGCGCAGTTTGCGCAGAGCTTTCTCCCAGGTGCGCGCGTCGTCCGCCGCGGCCCCCAGATCCAGGCTGTCCAACGCCAGACCGCCGATCTTCGCGCGCGTGGAGTGGCAGGTGAAGCAGTAGGTGGTCAACATCGCATGAAATTGATCCGGTTCGTCCGCGGCAGCCGGTTGTAAAGACACCGAGCAGACGATCAGGACCAGCCAGATCAATGATTTCCAGCCGAATCTCATCAGTCCTCTTTTATCACAAACGTTATGTGGGCTGGCGGCCGCTATCGCCGTTGACTGGGTAAAGAAGCCAGCCACGCGTCCATACCCAGTCCGGTCTTGGCGGACACTCGCAGCACGGGCATGCCGGGGCGAACGGCTTGGATGTTGGCCTCTACCGCGTTCCAATCGAACTCGACGGCCTCGGCCAGATCGACTTTGGTCACCACCGCGACATCCGAGCTGTTGAAGATGGTCGGATATTTCAGCGGTTTGTCTTCGCCTTCGGTGACGGAGAGCAGGACCAGCCGGAGATTCTCGCCCAGGTCGTAGGATGACGGGCAGACCAGGTTGCCTACATTCTCGATAAACAGGAAGTCCAGTTCCTCGAGATTCCAATCTTCGAGAGCGGTCTCGATCATGGCGGCCTCGAGATGGCAGAGGGTCCCAGTGGTGATCTGTTTCACCGGCGCCTGGCTGCGCGCCAGCCGCGCCGCGTCATTGTCGGTGGCCAGATCGCCAACCAGCGCCGCAGGCCGGTATTGACGTTGTTTGAGCAGCGTAAGTGTCTTCTCGAGAAAGGCGGTTTTGCCTGAGCCGGGGCTCGACACCAGGCTGACCACGAACACTCCGGCTGCCTGGAAACGCTTCCTCAGATCGCGAGCCAGTTCGTCGTTGCGCTTCAGGATATTGTGGCGGACCTCGACGATCCTGGGCATCGCGCTCATTCGGCCAACTCCAGTCCGGAGACTAATAGTTCCCTGCCGTGCATTACGTCCGACGAAGGAGTGTAGCATTCAATGCAGCACATTTCCTGGATAGATCGCACCGCGCGCTCAGCCTGACACTTGGAACAGAAGATCGCGATGGGGACGTCTTCGATCACCAGCCGTGAACTTTCGAATTCGGTTTGTTCGGAGGCCAATTGCCACGCAGAAAGCAGCGCCTCCTTGACGACCCCGGAAAGCGGTCCCAATCGCACATGGATCGCGTCGACACGCACGCCGCCGCGCTTCTCCGACTCTTCCTCGGTGAGTTCGAGAATGCCCATGGCGATGGAGAGTTCATGCATGGGATGCACCTTGGAACGCGGCCAGAGCCGCTTGCCCCAAGCTGATGCCGCCGTCATTGGGAGGGACCGAGGCGTTGGTCCAGATTCGAATGCGATCCGGGGCGAGGATCGTTTTTACGTCGCTAAGCAGCATCTCGTTCTGGAAGACGCCGCCCGAGAGCACTGCGGTACGTGTGCCGTGGCTCTCGCAAAGCATACTGACGGCAGCGCATAAACCTTGGGCGACGCCCCGCTGAAAGGCGCGAGCGATGGCGGCGGGTTCCCTGTCTCGGACACGATCGTGAACGACGGCTGAGAGCAGCGGGCGAAAGTCGAGCGTGGCGCCATCCATCGGAAATGGGTAAGCATCGGATGTCGCGCCCGCTCGCGCAAGCTGCTCCAACCACATGGCAGCTTGGCCCTCGAATGTGATCTCGCGGGTAAATCCGAGCAGGGCAGCGGCAGCGTCGAAGAGCCGGCCCACTGAGGTCGTCTCGAACGTTCGGATATTCTTATCAATAAGTTGCAAGGCATCCTGGTATCGTCGAGGAAAGCCGAACGGCGGTTCGCGTTAGCCGGGAGACCGGTAAATTGCGAAACGAAGCCAGCGGCGCATTGGATGGGATAGCGGGCGGACGCGTCGCCGCCGGGAAGCGCAGCCGTCCGCACGTGCATGACGCGCCGGAAGCCCTCGGCCATACTGCCGGCGAAAAATTCACCGCCCCAGATGGACCCGTCGTCGCCATAGCCGGTCCCGTCGAAGCTTACACCGATGACGCGCTCATCCCACGCTTCTTTTTCCGCGAGCACGGAGGCGATGTGCGCACGATGATGTTGGACGGCGAGCTTTTCAGGCGAAGACATTTTCAACGCGTGAACAGTGGACGCATATTGGGGATGCAGATCGTGGACCACTAGCAGATCGTCCCAGGACACCTCATACATGGAGACCAGGTCGCGAATGGTCTGCTCGAAGGACTGGAGCGACTGCGTAATGATCCAAATCGCCGATGTGCTGGCTGACGAACGCCTGCCCCTCCACTACCAGGGTGATGTGTTCTTCAGATCCGCGCCGACGGCCAGCAGCGGCCGTTCAATTGGCAGCCTGGCAACCGCCCCAGGCGCATAGCCGCGGGACCGGCGCAGGATCATGGGTCCGAAAACGCCTGCTCGCGCGACTGAATCGTCAACGCGGCGGGCGATGGGCCGCTCGCCGATGAGAAACGCGTCGGCGATTTCCGAAAGTTGCCGGCGGGCATCGTCGTCTTCGTAAGCGATCGGCTCGCTCGACCGATTGGCGCTGGTCATCACCAGCACTTCGGGTGCGCCAGCCGCGAATAGCAGATGATGCAAGGGAGCGTATGGCAGCGAGCAGACCCAATTCGGAATTGCCCGGAGCGACGCCCGGAAGTTCGACCTTCGCCGGAACGAGAACGATGGGGCGCGCCGCGATGTAAGCAGCGCTTCGGATTCGGGCGAAATATCGCAGAGACGCCGAGCGACGTCGATGTCTCGCACCATCACTGCGAACGGTTTTTCTTTGCGATACTTGCGCTCGCGCAGCGCTTGAACAGCCTCAGCGTTGTTGGCATCGCAAGCGAGATGATAGCCGCCAATCCCTTTGATCGCGACGATGCGTCCGTCGCGGAGCAACTGCGCCGCGCTCAATCGACGCGTCCCCGACGGGCTCCATCTAATATTGCGGCCCACAATTGGGGCAGGCGATCGGTTGCGCATGGAAGCGGCGATCGAATGGATCGCTGTATTGAGCCGAGCAGAGAGCGTCCATCGGCCAGCGCTGCATGGTGGTGTTCGGCGCGGTCGTACGGAAGGCTCTCGATGACGGTGTAACGCGGACCGCAGTTGGTGCAGTTGATGTAGGGGTAGAGGTAGCGCGGATTGGTTGGATCGAACAATTCCGCCGAGGCAGTCTTCGCACACCGGAAGATCGGGCGAGATGCGCACGGAAGGCCTGCCCGTGGATTTGCTCTCACGGATGGTGAAATCCTGGAGACCCGATTGTTCAGTCGGGACCAACCTCGACAGCGGTGATGCGCGCGGCCGGAGGTGCTTGCTCTTCGAGATCGTGGAGAAATGCCTGGAGCGCCGGCTCGGCGCCTTCCAGATGAATGTCCACGCCATGCGGCTCATTCAAGCACCCATCCGGCGAGTGAGTTTGCACGCGCCAGACGAAAGACGAAAGGGCGAAAACCGACGCCTTGCACCATGCCGCGAACTCGGACACTTCGCGCGATGGTCACGAGGTTGTGCCCGCTTTACCAACCACGCAGCCGCGCCCTTGCCAGCCGATCTGCATTACCTTGCCGTCCTCGATCAGCACCGGCACTGTGAGCTGGCCTCCCGTAGCATCGCTCAGCCGCGCGAGGGCGTCCGGGTCCTCTTCGACATCGTACTCAACGAATTCCCGCCGGTGCCACTCCAGCCATTCGCGCAATTCCTGCGTGAACGGACAGCCGGCGCTTCCATAGAGCTCAATCTTGGCCATGGCGATCGGCCTCCAGCAGCTCCCGAATGATGTGGTAAATGGATGCCTGCACTTCCTGAATGCGAGGAATGTAGTCGGAGCGGACCACCACCGGCCAGTCCGCGATTCCACGGCGTAAAATCTCGCCGCCATCGTAGCCCAGCAGTGCAACCGTCAGCAGATTGCGCTTGCGGGCTTCTTCCAGCGCCATAATGATGTTCTTGGATCCGCCGCTGGTGGAGATCGCCACGGCCACGTCTTCGGGACGCGCATGAGCGATCACCTGGCGCAGAAAGATATTTTCCGTTCCCACGTCGTTGGCGAGAGCGGTGATGTTGGCCGGTTCGAGTGAGAGCGAGACGGCCGGGATGGGCCGGTAACCGGCGGGAGGATGGACGCAGTCCAGCGCCCAATCGTTCGCATCCGTGGCCGAGCCGCCGTTTCCAAATAAAATGAGCTTGCCGCCGCGCGCCAGGCGATCGCGAATGGCAGCAGCGGTCGCGGCAATTTGCGCCGATTGTTCACGCGCGGTCTGTTCGCGCAGTTTGGTGTCTTCAGCGACCTTCATCCGGATGGAAGCGGCCACTTCCGCGACCAGTCCGCCGGTTGCTTGCTTCTCCTGGCCGAGAAAGGGATACAAAAAAGCGGCCGCACCTGCATCTTGGCCAAGCTCGCGATGCTCGAAGAAAACATGCACCGTTTCCCACAGCGTGTGGTAAAGAATCTCGATGATTTCCTGATGAACAAAAGCGTCGCGGACCGTGGTCTGGCAGGTATAAGAGCCTCTGGCGCCGGGCAATGCAAAGGTCATCGCTTGACGCGCCGCGGCTGCGTCCAAGGCTGCTTGGATTTCGGGATCGCCTTCGGGCGGGCCGAACCCCATGACAATATCGGAGGGTTGAACGATGGCCTGGAGCCAGGGTCCGAAGAGAATGGAAACATCCAGAGCGGGCAGCGCGCGTTTTCCGACGATAACCGGGTGAACAAATTCCACCGATACATGCTGGGCGTCGGTAGCGTAGGATCCTTTTCCAAACGCGAGCAACCGGCCGCCTTTGAGAAAGCGATCCGACATCTCCTGGCAGGCGGAGGCGAGCCGCGGCGCCTCCCGCGCGAAAAATTCTTCACAGAGCCGATTCCTGTCGAGGAGCGCTTCCTCCACGTGCGTCGCGAGTTGTGTGCCGGCGGCTAGCATATGCGCGGTAAAGGATCGCCGACCAACATGTCGATGGCGCGGACGCCGCCATATCCGTTGGCTCCCAGCAAAGTTCCCGACGGCTCTTCGCGCATTTCTGCGATGATCACTGCCTCGTGGCCGCCGGGCGACTCGCGCAAGGCTTGGAGTGCGGCATCGGCGTACTCCGGGGCGATCACCGCTAAGAATTGCCCTTCGTTGGCGATGTGCAGGGGATCGAGTCCCAGCAATTCGCAAGCCCCCCGTACTACGTCGCGCACCGGAACCGCGTCTTCCCACAGCATCACGCCCAAGCCGCAATCGCGCGCCAGCTCATTCAGCGAAGTGGCGACGCCTCCACGCGTGGGATCGCGCATCCAGCGAATACCTGGCGCTGCTACCCGAGCCATGGCGTCGATCAGCGGAAGCACGGAACGCGTGTCGGAACAGAGCGTGTCAGCTTCCAGCTCAAGCTCACCGCGCGCTAACAAAATGGTGATGCCATGATCGCCAATGGGTCCAGAGACCAGCACCTTGTCACCAGGCCGCACGGACGCCGCCGCGATGTTGATCCCAGGAATGGGCCGGCCGATGCCCGCCGTTGTGATGTACATGGAATCGGCTTTGCCATGTTCCACCACTTTGGTGTCGCCGCCCGCGATCACAACCGAAGCGCAGGCCGCCGCCTTGGCCATGGCGCGAACCTCCGCTTCGAGAATCTCCGATGGCAGGCCGGCCTCGAGAATGTAGGTGACGACCAGCGCCTGGGCGCGCGCGCCCGAAACAGCGAGGTCGTTTACGGTTCCATTGACCGCTAGCTCGCCAATGGACCCGCCAGGAAATCGAAGTGGCTTGACGACGAAGCTGTCGGCGGTGAAAGCGATGCGGGTTCCGTTAACATCCAGGTGCGCCGCGTCGCCTAAAGGCTCAGTGGAATCCCCAAACAGCAGCGGCGCGAAAAGGCCTTCCACAAGTCTGCGGCTGGCTTTGCCTCCGGCTCCGTGGGCCATCTCGATTTGAGGGTCGCGGAATCGGATTTTGGGAAGCACCGCGTTCATTTTACGCCGTCATCTCGCGCCGATGGTGGTGAGGACGGACTGTTTCCGATACTCGTAGTTGTAGTAAGCGGCGCAGGATCCTTCGGAAGAAACCATCAGGGCGCCAACTGGCCTCTCGGGCGTACACTCCTTGCCGAACAACTTGCACTGCGCCGGCCGCAGCACGCCCTTCAGCACCTCGCCGCACTGCGCCGCCTTGGGATCGGTTACGCGCACGCCGGAGGTTTCGAAGCGCCGCTCGGCATCCCACTGCGCGTAGCTCTCCCGGATGCGCAGAGCCGATTGCGAAATGAAGCCCATGCCGCGCCACTCGAAATAAGGGCGCAGCTCGAACACCTCGGCCATGGCCTTGAGCGCCGCATGATTGCCTTCCCATGGCACCACGCGCTTGTACTGATTCTCCACTTTCGCTTCGCGCGCCCGAATTTGATGCAGCAACATTACGATGGATTGCAGAATGTCGGCCGGCTCGAAGCCGGTAACCACGATGGGCCGGCCCTCGTTCCTCGCGATCCATTCATACGGCCGGCAACCGATGACGGTGGAAACGTGGCCCGGTCCGATGAAGGCATCGATCCGCATGTCCGGTGAATCGAGAATCGCGCGAATGGCGGGGATGATGGTGACGTGATTCGAGAAGACGGAAAAGTTTTGAATGCCCTGCGCCTTGGCCCGCATCAAGACCAGGGCGGTGGAAGGCGCCGTGGTTTCAAAACCGATGGCGAAAAACATCACGTGCTTGTCGGGATTCTTACGCGCCAGATTGAGAGCATCCGCCGGCGAGTAAACGATTCGCACATCCATGCCGCGAGCCTTGTGCTCGAGCGGGCTGCCACGCGCGCCGGGAACCCGCATCATGTCGCCAAAGGCGCAGAAGATCACGTTCGGATCGCGGGCCATGGACAAGCCGTCGTCGATTCTTCCCATGGGCAGAACGCAGACCGGGCAGCCCGGACCATGCACCAGCTCGATGTTGGGAGGAAGCAGATCCTTCAGTCCGAAACGATAGATAGCGTGGGTGTGGCCGCCGCACACTTCCATGAAGCGGTATTGCCGTCCGGGATCCGCCAGCCTGCGGATCTCTTCACTGGCCTTCGTAATTATGGATGCATCGCGGAATTCATCGACAAATTTCATGCTTGGTCCTCAGGTCTCACCCAGACCGTACCCTTGAACTTCTTCCAGCGCGGCTTCGTTTTCGCCCAGCATGATGAGAGTGTTTAACTGATCCAGCGCCTGTTCTTCGCTGATCTTGCTCATGGCGAAACCCACGTGCACCAGGACCCAATCGCCCTTGACTGGCGGGTCGTCCTCCAGCAGCCCGATATCGATGTGACGGCGCACGCCGGTTACTTCCACCAGCGCGCGACTCCGTTCACCGGGGAAAAGTTCGACTACTTTAGCCGGGATTGCTAAGCACATATTTCTTCCAGTTTGTCGCCACGCAAGAGTTTCGCCACCAGATCTTCGATCAAACGGGCCGCTTCGTCCACTGCCGCCAAAACGGGATCGCTCAGTCCCATATGTCCTTCTTCCCCGCCGAGCGTAGCGGGTTCGCAGCCCACCAGGACGATGCGGCCGCGAACGGGTCCCATAGCGCGCGCGAGTTGCAGGACGCTTTCCGGATTCATGGCGTGCGCGTCCATCGCAGAGTGTCCCGTAACTTCCGGCTCGATCACGAAGAGCGTCCCGGGAGCCCCGCCGCGGCCTACGGCGTCGACCAGGATCGTGAAGTCATGGCCATCCAGCAGCGCGTACGCGAGATCATAGCCGCGAATTCCGAAGTCCGCGACGCGTACGCCTGGTGGAAATTGGCGGCTCGCAAGATGGCGGATCACCTCTACTCCGAATCCGTCGTCGCCCAGAAAGATATTGCCAATGCCCGCGATCAGAATCGTCGGCGTAGCCAGCGGTTCCACTTCTTCGGTGGAAAAGAAGAAGCGATGACCGGGCTGGCGCAGCATGCCCAGATCCTTCCCTGGATCGTCTTCCAGCACGACGGCCAGGTGAAGCTTGCCCTCATAATCCTGCTCGATGGCTTCGATCAACGCGACTTGGCCGGCTAACGCCAGATCGAAAATGTCGCCGCCCGCGCGGGGACGCAGCCGGACGCGGTCGCCTTTCTTCACCTCGACGCCCGAGATGCTGACGCTCTCCGCCGCAGCGTTCTCTTCCAAGAGCTGCCATTCCCATTCGTTCATCGGCGCAGCACTCCGTGCATTTTCATGAACTGCTCTAGCGGCATGGACTCGGTCCGCTCCAGGATCTGACGCGCGCGCTCGTCGCCGGAGGCCATTTCGAGCTTTTCTTGGTCGGTGAGGGTCATGATGCGCAGCGTCAGGATTTCATCGATCTCGGTTCCATCGAACAATGCTCCCGGGCTTTCCGGCGCGATCCGCGGGTAGTCATACAAGATGATGGGCGACGAGAGCATCGTGTCTCTCCGGGAACCCGGGTCGCCTACCAGCACTGGCCAAGCGCCCACGTTCTCGCATGCCGATGCGAGGTCGCGTAAATGCTCGGGCGGCTCCAGCAGCGAAACAAATTCGGCTCTCTGAGTGCTGATAGCTCCTGAAATATTCAAGATGGTGTGGGTCGAGACCAGAGAATAGAGCAAAGCGTCGTCCCGTGTGGACGCGGCATGATCGCTGGTATTGACGATAACCACTCGAATACGGAACACACCGGCGGTCACTTCCTTGGCTTTCAGCTCCACCGCCGCTTCAACGAAGTCTTGGCGGACTGGCTGAGCCGCAAGATTGGATAGCTCGACAGCCGGCAAATCCAATTCGCCCTCTACTGCTCCCTCGCCGGACAAGCGCAGGAAGCGCACGCGAACCTCGAGCTTAGCCGACGGGTCCGCAGTCGCCAGGCACTCGGTCTGCATTTTCCAGGCGTCCGCGCCGGATTGCTTTTCCGCGTATTCGCGCGGATACAGTACGCCGAAATTCCAACGCTGCTGGTTCTTGATGGCCGAAGCACGATACGGATAGAGCAGGTAGCCTTCGTACAGGATCGCGCTCGCAATGTCGTCCACGAGTTTGGTATTCATCGGCTAACCGGCTCTCCTTCCGCTGCCAGAAGCAAGGTGCTAAACGCTTCCTCCCAGCTCGGGATGCCGTGGCGAACCTTGTATTCGTACACGCGTTCGAAGACGTCCCGGCGCAGCGAGAGCCAAGCGCTGTTCGGATAATACGCATCCATCATGTCCCGCCACACTTGAACGGGCAACCGATAACGCGCCTCCCGGTCCCAAGGGATGAGCGCAACCTGCAAGGTTCCCTGGGGGCCTGCATAGAACAGCGTTCCGCTGAAAAGCAGGTTCAGTGGAATCTCGCCGTCGCTGATGCCATAAAAGTATTTCGTTGCGGCAATGTTGAAATCGAAAGTACATGGAATCTGCAGATCGGCGGTGGTGGAACCGGTGAAGGCGGGAATTACCACATCGGCATGAGTCCACAACAGGGAACGTAGGGTGCGGCTCCAGCGATCGGGCTCGCCGAACAGATCGAGCAGCTTTTCTCGATCGCCATCGGAATAACGCCTGCGAGTAGCTTCAATCTGAATCTGCGCCCGTAGCGCGATTGTGTGGATCGCGTCGTCCGGTTTCAAGCTCTCCACGCGCAATTTCAGAGCCAGCAGTGGCGCGGCCGCGAAAGGGATCGGTTCGGCACTCTCGACCGTGAAGCGCAGATCAGGCATGGGCTGCCTCCTTCATCCGGGTGAAGAAGTCCCGTATCTTCTGCCAGACCTCGGGGCCACCGGCGAGCCCTCGCCAGTTCGAGCGGATGAGACCCACCAGTTCATAACATTTGTCGACCGGCGTCAAATAATATTCGGCGGGGTCATTCAGCCGATTCACCAGCAGCGCCTCGACGTCCGCTTCCATCTGGTCCAGAACCGGGTTGTCTTGCGCGATATCCGTCCAGGTGTCGAGGGCCAGTTGCGACTCGGCGCTGCCCGCCGCGCCCGGATACATCGCGAGGACCCGCCCTTCGGTGCTGCTTTTGAGGAAGAAGGCCAGGCCGATGGGGATCAGCAGGCTGTCCCATTGCGCATCGGTCATCGCGAAATCTTTGAGGAAGCGGATCCGCCGCGGCACGCGTTTGTACTTGGTCTCGCCGCTTTGAGAAAACAAAATGGCGCAAGCGTCGCACGAACACATGAGTTTTCGGACCAAGGGGTCGATCAAATGCTGGTGCTCGTGGCCCACAATGGCGCCGCACAGATCGCAATGCTCGCTCGACTCCGGTTTGCGGGCCAACTCGCGCAGAGTTGCAAATGACGTCATGAAGCTACCGGAACTAAGCTTGACAATGGAACGAAATTGGAGCCGGCTGCGCGGCCCTTTCCGGTATCGATCACCACTTCGCCCGCGTCGGGCGCGCTTTCAAACAGCGCCTCGCGAACGGCCGTCTCCAGCTCTTTCGATCCAGCGCCGGTGATCTTGACGTGCACCGTGCTCTCGGTTACTTCAAGCGCTTCCACTCCCGCTCCGCGCTCCCGCAGCACCGGCCGGGCTTTATCCAGCGCCTGCATGACGCGCGTTTCGAAATCGTCGGGATGCAGGCCATACAGGACCAGGAGGCTGCTCACCAGCGTATCCGCGGCCAGGGAATCAATCAGACCAACTCCGGCATCGCCGTGACTGGCCACGATTTCGAGCATGCGCTCGAGACCCGTGCCGTGAAGTTCCATCAGGCACTGAATCAATTCCCTGGCACTGCTCCGAGCAGCGGGATCGCCGCTACTCTCCAGCTTATGGACCAGGCCTTCGATACGGGCCACCCGGTCCTGAAACTCCTGCGTTACGCTCATGCGGTTCGATTCTACTGCTCTCCGAACATGGGCGAATGAACCGTCTTGAGAGTCTTGCCGTCGCCGAGATACATATGCACGCCGCACGGCAGGCACGGATCGAAACTTCGCACCGTGCGCATGATATCGATCCCTTTAAATTTGTCCGGCCCGTTCTCCTCAAAAATAGGAGTATTCTGCACCGCGTCTTCGTACGGTCCGGGAGTTCCGTAGCTATCGCGCGGATTGGCGTTCCAGGGAGTGGGCGGGTAGGGATGGTAGTTGGCGATCTTGCCCTCCCGAATGACGACGTGATGCGACAAGACGCCTCGCACGGCTTCATGGAAACCGCACCCGATGGCTTCGTCGGGCACTTTGAAGTCCGTCCAGGTCTTGGTTCTGCCGGCGTGCAACTCCTTCATGGCCTTTTCGGCGAAGTACAGCGCAGCAGCGGCGGCATAGGCTTGGAAGTAGGTGCGAGCCCGGTCGCGCTCGATGGCATTGCTCCACTGCGGAATCTTCCACTCGAATTCCGACTCCGGCAGCATAGCCGTCTTTGGCAGATAGATCTTGACGCTCTTCCCGGTGGATTTTATGTACCCGATATCGACGAGTCCGGCCAGGGCCGTTGCCCAGAGGCGCGCAATGGGTCCGCCTCCGGTGTCCAGCGCCAGATGATCCCCGGTTCGTTTGTCGAACCAGCGCGGCGACATCACCCAGGTGTAGTTTCCTTTGAAATCGCGCTTTTGCGGACGTGGAACCGTGGTCTGGTTCCAGGGATGCCGTTGATCCACCGGATTTCCCAGCGGATCATTCTTGACGAACGTCTCGCCGTTTTTCCAGTCGTCGTAATAAGAGCTGCCCAGAAGAATGCGGATGTTCAGATTGATGTCCACCAGGTTGTGCGTCACCAATTGACCATCCACCACCACACCCGGCGTGACGTACATCGCGTCGCCCCATTCCGCCATGTTCCTGTAGGTGTAATCGCACACGTCGGGATTTTGGAAGGAGCCCCAGCAGCCCAACAGAATCCGGCGCTGGCCTACTTTCTCGTAGCCCGGCAGCGCTTCATAGAAGAAGTCAAACAGGTCGTCATGCAGCGGCACTACTTTCTTCATGAACTCGACATACTTCATGAGCCGGACCATATAGTCGGTGAAAAGCTGAACCGTGGGCACGGTCCCCACGCCGCCCGGGTAGAGAGTGGAGGGATGGACGTGCCGCCCTTCCATCAGGCAGAACATCTCGCGGGTCATGCGACTCATCTGGAGGGTCTCGCGGTAGAAGGACCCCGTGAACGGATTGAGCGCGGTCATGATTTCCGAGATGGTCTTGAAACCGTGCAGCTTTGCGCCGTTGGCGGGCGTTCGCTGGGCCTTGTCCCAAACACCCGGATTGGTTTCCTTCACCATCTGCTCGCAAAAATCGACACCCACCAGGTTGTCCTGAAAGATGTTGTGGTCGAACATGTACTCGGCGGCTTCGCCCAGGTTCACGATCCACTCGGCGATGCCGGGCGGGCGGATCCCGAAGGCCATGTTTTGCGCGTAGGTGGCGCAAGTAGCGTGATTGTCGCCGCAGATTCCGCAGATCCGGCTGGTGATGAAGTGAGCGTCGCGCGGATCTTTGCCTTTCATGAAAATGCTGTAGCCGCGGAAGATAGACGAAGTGCTGTAACACTCCGCCACTTGCCGGTTCTCGAAGTCGATCTTGGTGAAGATCCCGAGGCTGCCCACGATCCTTGTGATCGGGTCCCAGTTCATCTCCACTAGTCTGCGCGACGGATTGGACGTGCCAGTTGTCGGTTCTGCAATCGTGCTCATTTAGCCCCTTCTCGAAATGCTCAGTTCTTGGAATCCAGTAAGACCACGCCTCGCGATCTAATAGGATCTCGGATGGTACCCGGTGGTGAGCTCCGCGCGCGGATGCCTCCACTTGGGTTCTTTGTTCACGGTATGGTTCGTTATCCCGCGCAACGCTGTCACCGCGCGTCCGTAAATTCCGACCGTGCCGGCGGATATGTGGGAGCCCGGAGGCGCATCCATAAATGGCATGAACTTGTCCGGAAAACCCGGCATGGTGCATCCGATGCAGATTCCGCCAACGTTGGGACAGCCGCCGATTCCGGCCATCCAGCCGCGCTTGGGCACGTTGCAGTTGACCACCGGCCCCCAGCAACCTAACTTGACGATGCACTTCGGCGATCCGTAATGGTCGGCGAAGTCTCCCTGCTCGTAGTAACCCGCACGGTCACAACCTTCGTGAACGGTTTTGCCAAACAGCCAAGTGGGACGCAGTTGGTCATCCAAAGGAATCATGGGCGCGAGACCGGCCACCTGATACAACAGGTACAGCAGGGTCTCCATGAAATTGTCGGGCTGCACTGGACAGCCCGGGACGTTGACGATCGGCAAGCCCGCCTTGGAGCGCCAATCCCAGCCGAGATAATCCGCCAAACCCATGGCTCCGGTGGGATTGCCCTGCATGGCGTGAATGCCGCCATAGGTGGCACACGTGCCCGCGCCGACAATCGCCAGAGCTTTGGGAGCTAGCCTGTCGATCCACTCATTGGTGGTAATTGGCTGGCCGGTCTTAGGATCCGTGCCGAAGGCCGCCCAGTATCCCTCCTTCTTGATCTTCTCGTTGGGAATGGAGCCTTCCACAACGAGAACGAAGGGATCCAACTTGCCTTCCCAAGCTTGGTACCAATACTTTAGAAAATCGTCGCCCACCTCAAACGAGATGACGGGATTGTGGACATGCACTTTGGGGAGGCCGGGAATTGCTCCCATGACGACATCTTCAATGCTCGGCTGCATCGCGGCAGTGATGGAAACTGAATCACCGTCGCAAGAGAGTCCGGATGTCATCCAGAGAATGTGAATGTCTGAAACGGGGGAGGGTCGCTGTGTGACACGCCCGTAAGGGACGCCGTCTGCCATGGTCGGATCTCCTTCTTAGGGCTCCACGCGGATGCCCTTGGACATCTCGATTACGTCACAAAATTGGCGGGGCCTTCCAGCGGGACGTATCCGCTTTCACGCCCAGGGTCTTTCCGAAGGAACCATCGGGCATTCCCTGGGGCTCATTCCTTTGGGCCCCGTGCTGTTAGAGCCGACTGCGTCAAAAAATGTTTCAACATAGATGCGCGTAACGGCGACAAACTTATATGAAGGTAGCGCGGTCCGGGAAACTATCCCTGCCATAGCTGATCTAACTGATAGTCAACTGCGGTAAGATCATGCTGGTCGAGGGAATTTTGGAGGTTCGTTGTTTATGAAGGTTTTGGGAATAGTAATTGCAGCTGCTGTGGTTGTCGGGGTTCTGGTGAACCTGCCGGACATCAAGCGTTATATCCGAATCAGCAGTATGTAAAGTAAAGTACAGCGGTTCGTTTTCACACAATCAGGGGCGTGATAACATAACAGGTCATCTTGATCTTTATGTTTCCTGAAGTTCCCCCTCTCCGGTTCGCGATTCTCGCGGCAATCACGAGCGCGCTGATTTTCGCCCAAACGCCTCAGCCCCAAACCGCCGCCACCGGAACGATTGCTGTGACGGGCGACGTAGCGACACCTTTGACCCTCAAGGCGGAAGACCTGGCGACCATGCCCCGCGAGACGGTTTCCGTGCCGGAACAAGACGGGACGAAGATCGAATACGAGGGTGTTTCCTTGCGCGAGATTCTGAAGCGCGCGGGGGCGCCCTTGGGTAATCAACTTCGGGGTAAGGCGCTGACCAGCTATATTGTCGCTAAGGCCCGCGACGGCTACCAAGTTGTTTTCGCGCTCGCCGAGTTGGACGCCGCCTTCGTTAATGAGCAAATCCTGGTGGCGGATAAGCGAGACGGAAAGGCGCTTTTCGGCTATCAGGGGCCATTTCGCCTGGTATGCCCTAACGACAAAGCGGGTGCGCGCTCCGTACGAATGCTGGAGACGTTGGAAGTGGTGCGGCTCCAAAAGTGACGCGCGATTGCGATGAGCTGGACTAAATTCGCGCGGAGATCGCTTATCGCCGCGTCTCTATCGATCGCGGTGATCAACTTCCCCGTGTTTTCCGCGGATCCTAACAATAGCGGCGATTATCAGTGGAGCCTGCCCAAGGGCTTTCCCAAACCCTTTGTTCCCGCCGACAACCCCATGACCGCCGCGAAAGTTGAATTGGGCAAATACCTCTTCTACGACACTCGAACGTCGATCAATGGGAAAGACTCGTGCGCTTCCTGCCACAAGCAGGAGCTCGCATTCACTGATGGCCGCGCGGTTGCCCTGGGAACGTCGGGGGAATTGCACTCACGCAGCGCGATGAGTTTGGTGAACGTGGCCTATAGCGGGGCCCTCACCTGGAGCAATCCAGAGATGAGGAGCCTGGAGAAGCAAGCCCTGGTGCCGATGTACGGCGACCATCCTGTTGAATTAGGCCTCCGAGAAGGCGATGGCTTCCTGCCCATGTTGCGTTCGGACGCCAAATATAGGTCTCTATTTGAGCGCGCCTTCCCCGGCGACGCTGATCCGTTCACCATCGTGAACGTAACTAAAGCGCTGGCTAGTTTTGAGAGAAGCATCATCTCAGGACGTTCGCCTTACGATCGCTATCATTATGGCCGGGACGACAATGCAATTTCCGATTCGGCGAAGCGAGGGGAGATCCTGTTCTTCGATCAACGCCTCTCCTGCTTCCGCTGCCACGGCGGATTCGCGTTCAGCGACGCTACGGTTTCCGAGAACAACGCCCGGCGACCCATTGAATTTCACAACACAGGACTCTACAACGTCCAGGGCTTGTTGTCTTATCCCGCGCCCAATGTCGGGATTTACGAGTTCACCAAGGAGCCGGCAGATGTTGGCAAATTCAAAGCGCCCACTCTCAGAAACATCGCGCTCACGGCGCCCTACATGCACGATGGCAGCATTCCGACTCTCGAAGGCGTACTCGATCACTACGCGGCGGGCGGCCGGGCGATCACGTCGGGCACGAACACCGGCAACGGCCACAAGAATCCCAACAAAGACCCATTGATTGGCGGCTTCGAGCTTTCCGCGCAAGATCGTACAGACCTCATCGCGTTTCTAAACTCCTTGACCGATGAAGCGGTAATTCACGATCCCAGGTTCGCCAACCCGTGGCCGCAATCGAAGTGAGACGCGCGCACCGGATCCTTGGAGAACTCAATTTCGCCAGCGGCGCCTAATTCGAGGCGCGTGACCACTCGCCAAAGTTGCGTCGTTCGTTTCCGGATAATCCAGCCGGAAATGCGCTCCCCGGCTTTCGGTGCGGCGCAGCGCGGCAGTCGCGAGAATACGCCCGAGCAAAGCGAGATTGCGAACTGAAAGCGCGCTTTCCAGCTCATAGCCGCGCACCTTGTCGGACGTGCGGGCCTCATCGTCCAGGCGCATCGCGGGCACGTCCTCGCGCTCGATGCGCTCGTATTCCGCGAGTGCCTCTTGAAGTGTCTTTTCGTCGCGAATCGGGCCGAGTTTTTGATGCGCGAGCATGCGGCAGGACGTGCGCACGTCGGACTGCAGTGGGCCTTCGCTCGCGGCGGATCAAGCTTTGCGAGCCACTCGCGATCGTCGGGCGCAATAGCGTCTTCTGCAAGTTCCGGCAATTCGACTCTGGCCTCCTTGACCAGCGCCGCAGCGCGGCGGCCGGCGCGGCGCCCGAAGACCAGCGCACTCGACAATGCCGAGCCGCCAATGCGGTTACCGCCGTGAATGCCGCCCGCCGTCTCGCCCGCAGCGAATAAACCATCCACCGGAGTTTTGCCGTCGACGTCGATCTCGAGCCCGCCTAGCCAGGTGTGGCTGCCTGGGCGCCACTTCGAGCGGGACCTTGGTGATGTCGATGCCCTTGTGCAGGCAGGTTTTGTAGACGTACGGAATCATCTTTTGGATCGACGTCGAGCGGCACCTTGGTGGCGTCCATGAAAATGCCGCCGGTCGATGTCGCGCGGCCAGCATGGATTTCCTGGGCCATCGCGAGGATCACCTCGGAGCGAGTGGATGCTTCCGCCGTCTCGGGAAAATAGCGCTTGAGAAACTCCTCGCCTTCCTGATTGCGGAACACCGCGCCGGCGTTGATGAAGCCGGTGGGGTGCGGCGCGAAGCCGAACAACTCGCGCGGCGAGCAGCACATCGCCTGGAAGTCGATCATCTCGATGCCCAGCAACGGCACGCCTGCGCGAAAGCCAAGCACGTAGCCGTCGCCCGTGACCTGTGGCGGATTGTCGTTGACGTAGAAGAGTCCGCTGCCGCCGCCCGTGCACAAGATGGTCTGCTGCGAGCGGTATATAACGAGCGCGCCATTCTGATAGTCGACGCCCCAGGCGCCGACCACGCGGCCATCGCGCTTGATGAGATCGACGATGGCGGTGATGGAATGCTTGTCGATGCGGGCATCGGCGCGCAATTTCTTCGACAGCACCTTGGTCAGCATGTTGCCGGTGGTGTCGTAGTGATGGACGGCGCGCGGGCGCGAGTGGCTCGGAAACATCTTGAGGTCGAGCGCACCGTCGGTGCCGCGAATGAAGTCCGCGCCCCACGACTCGAGATCGCGCACCACCTCAACGATGTCGTAGACCCAGACTCGCGCAAGCGTCGGGATCGATCAGTTCGCCGCCGTATTTCAGGATGTCCTGGAGATGAAGCTCGGGGCTGTCATCCTTGCCTACGGCGGCGGCGAAGCCGCCACGCGCGACTGTGGTAGTGCCGCTGGTGGCACGGCCCTTGGTCACCTGGATGACCGGAACGCCGGCTTCCGCGCACTCAAACGCGGCCATGGTGCCAGCCGCGCCGCCGCCGACGATGAGAACGTCGGTGTCGTAACGGACGATCGGAATTTCGGATTCATCTGTGTTGGCAGGAAGCCGTCAGGGTTGGCAAGCAGTCCTTGGCGATTTCCACGAATGCATCCACGCAGGCATCGGCGAACGCGGCGTCGTTGATGTGCAGCGGGAGTTCCGTGATCTGACCACCATCGAGGTGGGCTTTGAGCGCCTGCGTGAAAACCTGGTACTCCTCGGGCCGCCGCCAGGGACCGCTTGTCATTGCCGGCAAGATCCTGGGCGCGGCGCTTGCTATGCTCGCTGAAGCCCTCCAGCGGAATGAGCACGCGCACCGGTCCCCGAGCGGCTTTCAAACGCTCTCCCATGGCATCGCCGATCTTCTCAAACTCCTCAGCATTGGTCCGCAGCAGAAGGTTTTGCGCGTTATAGCGAAAGAATTCGCGATCCTGGTAGCGCTCGGGGACGTGGCCCGCCCAAAAATTTGCATGGTCGATGGCTCCAGGAACGATCACCTGCGGCAAACCGGCAGCTCCCGCAGCTGTCAATCGTGTCTCGCCGGCGGAATATACTCCGTCAATTATTAGATCGGTGAGTTCGTGGGTGGTAATGTCGATGACGCCGGCCAGCTCACCCGACGACGCTAGCCGCTCCAGCGATTTGCCTCCCATACCCGAGGCATGAAACAGAATTACTTCATAGCCCAACGCTTCGAGCCTCTGCCTCACATGATCGACACAGGCCGCAGTGCCGCCGAACGAGGAGACCGCGAGCAGAGGCGCATGGGCCTTCGTTGATTCCCGAGATTCCCGACGTCCCGCCCAGTTTCTGGCTGCGACCGCCACCGCGCACGCGGCATTTTCCATGACAGCCTTGGTGATGCGGTTGAGTGAGATGTCTCCAATGGAGGGATACATCGAGATGTCACTCTCGGCAACCCACCATTGAACGGCAGCCGTGCCGGCGACTGCGCTGACCATGACCTTGGGTACGAGATACGGCAACGCCCGCAGGATGGAGCACACCAGGTCGGTTCCGTTGGCGCCGCCGAGCCCGATCGCGCCCGCAACTTCGCCCGTGGCGACTTTCTCGAGCAGAATCCGTTTGCCGCCTTCGGCCATCACGCCTCCTGCCTCGTGACGGCTGCGTCCATTGAGCGCGGGCCAAGATGTTCCGGCAGCCTCGGCTACCTGCGCGCCAGTGACGTCGGCGCCGGATCCGTCATGCGACAGCATTGAAATATCGATAATCCAGGGCCTCACGCCGTTTTGCGCCAGCACTTCGCCGACGAAGCGCGCTTCCCTGCTCTTGGTGTTCAGGGTGGCCAGGACGGCAACGGTCGGAATCGACGGGTTCAAAGAGGTCCTTAGAACGGGTAGTGCGCCTCGCCCTGCTGAATGGTCACCCACTTTAGCTGGGTAAGATCGTCCATGGACCACTGGCCCCCTTCACGCCCCGCTCCGGAATCCTTCACACCACTGAAGGGACCGTGAGGCTCGTCGTGAACCGTGGAGCCATTGATGTGGACCGAACCGGATTCCAGTTCGAGCGCGCAGCGCATCGCGAGCTGCAGGTCGTTGGTAATCACTGCGGATGTCAAGCCATAGCGTGTGCTATTCGCCAGACGGATGGCATCGTTCGCATCTTTGGCTTTGATGACGCTGGCGACTGGTCCAAAAAGCTCTTCCTGGAAGACCGGCATGGAAGACGTCACGTCGGCAATCACAGTGGGCTGGAAGTAGTTTCCTTCGTAAGTCCCTCCGCAAAGAACTCTGGCGCCGCTGGCTTTGGAGGATTCGATCCGCTCCGCGATGAAGGGGCACTGAGAAGCGCGGATCAGCGGCCCGATCACGGTGTGTGGATCGCGCGGGTCGCCCACCTTGAGTGTCTTTACTTTCGCGACAAAAAGATCCAGAAATGCCTCATAAGCGGGTTCTTCGACGATCAGACGCGATCCCGCCATGCAGATCTGGCCCTGATGGATAAACAATCCGAAGCAGGCCGTGTCCACGGCGTATTTCAGATTGGCGTCCTTCATTACGAGCAGAGGACTTTTCCCGCCCATTTCCAAATCGAATTTCTTTCCGCGTCGAGCGCACTCAATGCCGATGTGGCGTCCGACGGCAGTGGATCCGGTGAACAGGATTATTTTCACGCGCGGGTCGCTGTAGAGAGCTTCGCCCAGGCTTGGTCCGTCGCCGGTAACGACGTTGAGAACTCCGGGGGGCAAGCCAGCCTTGTCGAAGACTTCAGCGATCTTGAGTCCGACCAGGGACGTTTCTTCCGACGGCTTCAGCACGAAAGTATTGCCGGCGGCCAATGCTAAGGCGACTTTCTTCGTCGCCAGAATCAAAGGGAAATTGAAAGGAGCGATGCCGCCCACTACTCCGAGCGGACGTCGGATAGCCATCGAGATGCGGCCCGGAACATCGCACGGAATGGTCTGCCCCATAATGCGGCGGCATTCGCCGGCCGCGGACCTCAGAATTCCGGCGACGATCGACACCTCCATGTGCGCCTTTCCGAACGTCGATCCAGCCTCGTCAATCAACAGGTCTACAATCTCGTCGCGCATCGATTCGAGAACGTCCGCCGCGCGGATCAGAATAAGTTCACGTTCCGAGGGCAGAGTGTTGCCCCAAACGTCCTTGACAGCGTAGGCGGCGTCGATGGCCCGCGTCATGTGTTCCGGACGCGCCATGAAGACCTTCGAGAATGCCTTGCCGTTGGCGGGATTCAAAACCGGCACCATGGCCGCCGGCTCCGCTTCGATCGTCTGACCGTTGATGTAGGGTGCTGTCATAACAAATTCCTTTCGAACATTGAAATGATCTGCCAGCATCTAGTCTACCGTTAACAGCGACACGGTTCGGGATAGACTAGCTTTGAGGAAATTGACCATGCCCGTTTCGATGCTTATTTCGAACGCCCGACGACTTGCCGTGTGCGTTGCTCTGTCGGCGTCCCTTGCGCCAGCCGTGTTCGCCGCTGATATTTTGATCGCGGACGCGAAATCGCAGCCCGAAAGTTTGGCCGTGGCGCCGGGCGGGGTGTTGATCGTGGGCAGCGCCAGCTCGCCGTTCGTTTACAAGGTGCGCTCCGGCTCTACCACCGCCGAGAAGTTTGTCGATGCCAGCGCCGAAGGTCCCGGCACCTTTTTCTTCGGCATGCTCGCGGATCCCGCGAGTAACACTTTATGGACATGCCAGCTGACCCCGGTCGCGGGCAAGACGCCTGTGCAGCGGCACACCGCGCTACGGGGATTCGACCTCGAGACCGGCGCGCCGAAGATCCGCTGGAACCTGCCCGGCGACAACAACACATGCAACGATTTCGCGATCGGACCGGACCGGGCGCTCTACCTAACCGACACCGCCAACAGCAAAATCTATAAGCTGCCGTCCGGTGCTTCCAGCGCGGAATTATTTCTGGAGGATCGCGCGCTCTATGGAATCGATGGCATTACCTTCCTGAATGGCACGCTATATGTGAACAACGTGTTCTCGAACAATCTCTACCGCATCCCAGTTGACGCCGCAGGCAAGGCCGGACAGCCTGTCGATATTTGGATGGACCAGCCGATAAAGGGGCCGGATGGCATGCGCGCCGCCAACGGCAAACTGATCGTCGCGGAGAATGGCAGCGGCAAGATTGCCGTCATCACCGTGAATGGCGACAAGGCCAGTGTCACGGTGATCAAGGATGGACTCAGCACGCCGACTGGAGTGGAACCCGCGGGCGATACCATCTGGATCGCCGAGCGCGGAGCGGGTAAGGCCGTGTCGATCCCGATGCCGAAATAATTCAACGGGTGGACGCGGTCACCGGGCGAACGATTACGCTGAAGTTTGGTTGCTCGCTTCGGCTGCCAGCGCCTTTAAAGCCATGCGGTCGATCTTTTTCGTTCCGGTACGCGGCAACGCGTCGATGAAGGTAACTTCGACCGGCCGCTTGTACTTGACGAGGTTTTCCTTGCAGTAGGCGAAGAAACCGTCCTCATCCAGATCGGCTCCTTCCTTCAGCGCAACAAAAGCGACCACGACTTCGCCCAGACGATCGTCGCGCCTGCCGACCGTGGCTGCCTCGCGAATCGCCGGGTGGTTGAACAGCACCTCGTCGATCTCGCGCGGATAGACGTTGTAGCCGCCGACGATAATCATCTGCTTCTTGCGGTCGACAAGAAACAAAAAACCGTCCGCGTCGACATAACCGATATCACCGGTATACATGTAGCCGTCGCGGAGCGCATAGGCTGTCTCTTCGGGATTATTGTGATAGCCGGTCATCATTTGCGGACCGCGCACTCGCACCTCGCCGGCTTCCCCGATCGGCAAAACGCGCGTTCCCGTTACCAGATCGACGACTTCGACCTCGGTCTCGGGCACCGGATTGCCCACCGACAAAAGCTTGCGCTCACCGTCGTAGCGATTAAGACAAAACGGAGCGCCTTCGGACATGCCCCAGCCCTCCAGCAGCGGGCATCCCGTGCGTTTGAGCCACTCGCGATGCAGGTCCTCAGGACAGGGCGCGCCGCCAGAAGGACAGTACTTCAGTGCCGAAAGATCAACCTGATCGAACAACGGGCTCCTCAGCAGCCCCATATAAATAGGCGCGGGTCCACCCGCGAAGATGCCCACACGATACTCGGCCAGCGCCCGCACCACCTCGTCGGGATCGTACTTCGGCATCATGACCAGGGTTCCGGCGGTGAAGATCGGCACCCAGGTCGCATAGGCCAGCCCCCAGATATGAAACATCGGCGCAACGTTCAGGAAAACGCCTTCGCCGAAGGGGATCGGCCAGACACTGAGATGCTGAATCAAGCTCCACATCAGGCCGCGATGCGTATGGTCGACGCCTTTCGGAATGCCGGTGGAACCACCGGTAAAAATCGATAAGGCCAGATCGTCGGCCTGTGGCATCTTGGCCGGACGCAGGCTGAAGCGAGCGTCGGCAGTCCATTGCGATAAGGATTCGCCACCCTCGCCGACGGTGACGACATGGGTGACCCCGATCTTCTCGGCGACGGCATTCGCTTTGTCGCGCGTGCTCCGATCGCAGAGGATGGCCTTGACGTCGAAGGCGCCGAGCACACTGCAGACCTCCGCGACGTTATAGAATGGGTTGACCGGCGCGACCTGCGCGCCTACGCTCATCACCGCCATCAGCGCGACGTCCATCTCAATTGAGTTCGGCATCATGATGACGATTGGCCCGGGTTCGAGCCCGAGCGAGTCGAGCAGCGCCGCCAGCCCATTGCTTGCGCGGCCGAAATCCCTATACGTGATCGACCGGTCCTGATAGATCACCGCGACGCCATCAGGCCTGCTTTCCACCGCATGCCACAGCATGTGGACCAAGCTTTCGTGAAATGGAAGGTCGCGGTCAACCATGACCTTCGGGCCAATTCTTGACGGCGGCAATTCCATGCGAGACTGATCAGTCATTTCCAACAAACACCTCTGTCAACCATCAACAGCGCACGCGGACGAGGATTGAACGAACAGCCCCTATTTTCGCAGAGTTCACTCGGCCAGTTTAAGGTTTGCGGCTTGACCTTACTTGACCGTCAACAGCAGCCGGCCCGTATTTGATTCCACCGCCGAGACGAACGAGTTGGTTGCGCTGCCGTCGGGAGAACCCCAATAGATGTAGCTGCCCGAATAGGGCGACGCAGTGTCGTACGGCTGTTGGCGAAAAATCTTTTTTTGCCGCCTTAGGCTGGTGACGGCAGACGATCGGTCGGCCGCGCCCACCAAACGTAAAACGTGGGTAGAAGGAAAATGCTCATGATCAGGTCCACCAGCAATCCGCCCACGATCACGATGGCAAAAGGCCGTTGCGAATCCGATCCGATGGCATGGGACATAGCGGCAGGCAGTAGGCCGAGAGTCGCCACCAGCATGGTCATCATGATCGGCCGCAGCCGGAGTACGGCGCCTTCAATCGCGGCCTCCTCCACGGGGAGACCTTGCGCCCGAAGCTGGTTGATAAAGTCGACCATAATCACACCGGTCTGAACCGAAGCGCCGAACAAAGCCAGGAAGCCCACGCCCGAAGATATGCTGAAATACGTCCCGGTAATGTACAGGGCCAGCAGACCGCCGACGCGCGCCACGGCCACATTTACCAGATGCAGACACGCCCATTTGGCGGAGCCGAAAGCAGCATAGATGATCAGGAAAATCAGAAAAATCGTAGAAGGTACGATGATGAGCAGCCGCCTCTCCGCGCGTTTTTCACTCTCGTACTCGCCCGCCCATTCGATGCGGTAACGCGGGGGCAGCTTCACCTGTTTGGCGACCCTGCTGATTGCTTCCTCAACGGTGCCGCCCAGGTTGCGCCCGCGCACTCTGTAGATGATGCCGACGTAACGCGAGTTCGCCTCGCGGTAGAACTCGGAGGCGCCATCCACCACTCTTATGTTGCACAACTGCGCCAGCGATACACGCTCGCCGGAGGGCGCCAGGAGACGGATAGCGCCGATGGCCTCTTTCGTCCCGCGGTAGGAGGCGGGATAGCGCGCTACTAAGTCGAAACGCTGCTCACCCTGTAGCACCTCTCCGACGGTATTCCCTCCCACCGCCGTCAGGACCGCGTCCTCCACATCCGCAACATTAATCTGGTAGCGGCCTGCGGCATCGCGGTCCACCGTTATGTTCAGGTTGGGCTGCCCCAGGGCCCGGAACATTCCCAAGTCCGCAACGCCCGGCACGGTCCGCATGGCTTCGATCACTTCGTCGCCCTTCTGTTCCAGGGTTTTTAGATCATCGCCATAGATCTTGACGGCCAGTTGCCCTTTCACCCCGCTCACCGCCTCATCCACATCGTCCGCAATGGGCTGCGTGAAACTCCAGTTAACCCCGTGGATCTTTTCCAGCTCGCGGTTCATGGCGGCGATCAGTTTTTCCTTGTCTTGCCCGAACACTGGGCGCCACTGCTGTTTGGGCTTCACATCGACAAAGTACTCAGTGTTGTTAAAGAGGGTGGTATCCGTGCCGTCGTCGGGACGGCCCACTTGGGAAACCACTTGGGTGACTTCGGGGAAGGCGGCGAACATAAGCCGCGCCTGGTTCATCACCTCCGTGCCTTCGCTCGGCCCGATGCTGGGAGCCGCGGTGCCGCGCACATAGAGCGCACCCTCGTTCAGGTGCGGCAGGAACTCCCGGCCAATTCGATCGCCAGACAACAGATAAAAGCTGGAACACACGGCGCCGAGAGCGACTCCTACCATCACCCAACGATGCCGAACCGTCCAGATCAGAGCCTGCCGATACTTCCGAGTGAGAAAACGGAGCACCGGGTTTTCCCACGTGCGGATTTCTTTCCGGAACACAAGGCTGGACAGGGCGGGCGCAACCAGGATGGAAAAGACCAGAGCGCCCAGGAGTGCGAAGGCCACCGTCCAGGCCATCGGCCGGAAGAGCCGGCCCTCCACCTGTTGCAGCGTGAAGATGGGCAGGTAGGCGGTAATGATGATCGCGATGGCGTAAAACACCGGCCGTTGTACTTCGTGCGCGGCTGTGCGAATTCGATCGGAAATCGACACTCCGGATTCGTCCCGGCCCAAGTGGCGAACGATATTTTCGACCATAACCACCGCGCCGTCCACTACCATGCCGAAGTCCAGAGCGCCCAAGGAAAGGAGATTGGCGGGAATATTTCGAAGATTCAGGAAGATGCACGCGAACAATAGCGCAAACGGAATGGTGAGAGCAACGATGATTGCGCTGCGCGCGCTTCCCAAGAAGATAAGCAGCACAATGGCAACCAGTACAAAGCCCTTGGTCAGATTGCCCAGCACGGTGTTGGTGGTGTAGCGGGACAGATCGCTGCGGTCCAGCCACGGCACAACCTTCACGCCCGGCGGCAAAATGTGATCGTTGAGTTCCGCAACCTTCTTGTGTATCCCTTTCAGTGTTGCTTCCGCGTTGGCGCCCTTGCGCAGAAACACGGTGCCCTCCACCACGTCGTCGTCATCGATGATCTTGCCGTCTGCCCGGTGAATTGCTTTTCCAATCCGGCCAAGCCGGATCTTTTCACCTTGCTCAACGGTGGCGATGTCGGCGATCCGGAGCGGCGTTCCATTTTGTGTTTTGATCACGGTTCTGCGGATATCGTCCACAGTGCGGACCAGACCGACCATGCGCACGTTGACCTGCTGAAGGCCGGCTTCCACAAAGTTCCCGCCGTTGTTGTCGTTGTTTCCGGCTAACTGCTGTTCCACCTGGCTCAAGCTCAAGCCGTAGGAGATAAGCTTATCCGGGTCAATGCGCACCTGATATTCCTTGGTGAGTCCGCCGAAGCCAGATACGTCGACCACGTTCGGCACCGACAAGAAATGCTTCGGAAGCACCCAATCGTTGAGCGATTTCACCTCCATCAGGTCGTATTGCGGATTGGTGCTCTCGAGCGTGTAATTGTAGATCTCGCCTATTGGCGAGTAGTCCGTTCCGATCTCGGGCGCCAGGCCGTCGGGGAGCTCGGCTTGTGTAAGGCGCTCGATCACCTTCTGCCGGTTCCAGTCGTTAACGGAGTCGTCGTCGAAGATGAGAACCAGATTGGAAAGGCCGAAAAGCGAGAAGGAGCGCAGGTGCTCAAGGTGGGGGATTCCGTTCACGGCGATTTCGATGGGAATGGTAACCTGCTGCTCCACTTCTTCGGCCGCTCGTCCCGGCCACTGCGTGATGATCTCGACATAATTGTTGGCGATGTCGGGGTAGGCTTCGACCGGCAAGTTGTGGAAAGAGACAATGCCCCAGACCATGAGCAGGGCGGCCGCCGCCAGGACGAGCAGGCGGTTATTGAGTGCGAAATTGACGAGTGCGCGGATCATTTCTTACTGCTCCTTGGGCTTACTGCTCCTTGGGCTTACTGCTCCTTGGGCTTACTGCTCCTTGGGCCTGCTGGCGCCTCCGGGCTATTGTTCCCGGTGTTTTGCAGCATGAGAGCGTCCTTGACTACTTGGTCGCCGGGCCGGATTCCTGACAGAACCACCTGTTGTCCGGAAACCGTCCCTCCGGATTGCACTTCGACGCGGTGGAACATCGCATCGCTGTGATGCGGGACAAAAACCCAATCCCGGTCGTGGAGGTGCAGAATGGCGGAGGCCGGCACGAGCACACTCTCCTGCTTCTGCGGATCGTGCAACGTGGCGGTTGCAAACATGCCAAGGCGTATCACGCCGGGGTTTTCCACGTCGATGCGAGCCTTCGCCGTTCGGACGCTGGGGTCGAGGATCGCGCCGATATCGCTGATTCGTCCCCGAAAAACCCTTCCGGGATATGCGTTGAGCCGAATATCGGCGGTCTCGTTAAGATGGACCCTTGAAAGGTCGTTCTCGTAAACATCGCAAATGATCCAGACATGGGACACATCGGAGATGGTGAATGGATTCGGCGCCGTCAGAGCCTCTACGCCGGCTCCTTCAGTAATCTGCTGATCCGTGATCACGCCCGAAACCGGAGCCGTAACTTCGACAATTCCCGAAGGATGGTCCAAGTCCGATCCGAGCAGACGCAGATGCTCGGCAGTGGTCGAGGTATCGACTTTAGCGTCTTCCAGCGCGGTCTGAGCCCCGACTTCGGCGTTATCCGCAATTTCGAGGGAGCTCTTGGGAATAGCGCCGCGATCGTACAAGTAATGGGCGCGGTCCTGCTGAATCTTCGTCAGATGTTCGTTGTCAACAGCAAGTTTCTCGTTCTTGACAGCTTTCTGGTAGTCGGAGTAGGCGCCTGCGATATCCGTACTCCTGACCTTAAACAAGAGCTGGCCCTTCTTCACTTCGGCGCCAAGCCGGGCATCGATTTCGGTAATTCGCCCCGAGGCCAAGGAAGGCACCGGAACCTGGCGGGACACATCGGGGCTGACAACACCGGTGACGCTCAACTCCGGCGTGATGATGTGCATCGTGGCGACGGCGAGCGGGAAGTCATCCGGATGATCCACCTCCAGCCAGTCGGGGCCCGGTGCGTGCACAATTTCCGTCTTCGGCGGCCCCTCTAGGCTTGGATCGCTTTTCGCGCTCGAGGTGCAGGCGATCAACAACAAGAGGTTAAAGACGGAACCCACGGCGCACCAAAACCAAAGGCGGCAAAACGGAGCACGTGGGCTCTTTACTTCCTCGCGATGAGAGCGCCCGCGCGCGCTTTGCGGGCCAGCCGGAATCGTAATCCGGTTCATTGGATGACCTCCTTGCCGAGGGCAAGATTAAGCTGAGCGGTGGCGTTCAGAAAAGAACCTATGAGATTCAAGTAGCTGAGTTGAATGCCGCGGTAATCCTGCTGGGCTTGTAGAAAATCGAGCAGGGATGCGCCGCCGTGCTGGTAAGCGATCGTAACCGTTTCCCGCACGCGGACCGCTTGCTCCAGATACTTCGTTTTATAGGGCCGCAGCAATATCAACGCCGTCTGGAGCGTGGCGTAAGCGGAGTCGACGTCGTTCACCAGCTGTAACTTGGCCGCGTCCACTAGACGCTCGTTGCGGGTGATATCAAGTTTGGTACGGGCTTTTTCGCCTTGGTTCCGGTCAAAGATGCGCAGTGGGATATTGAAGTTGATGCCCACGAAGGCCGGGATGTCCGGGGCCTCCTTGCCAAAGTCCCAACCGATGGTGGGATCGGTGGAGCCGTTCGCCTCGGCCAGGGTGTAATTCGTACGGGCCTGGGTGACGGACTGCACCGCGGCCAGCAAGTCGGGCCGGTTATCGAAGGCCACCTTGCGAAGTTCCTCCAGCGGTGTGCGAACTTCTCCATATTCGAACGCGCCGGCTAGATCCAGTTGATCTACCGGCGTGTGATCGTTGAGCAACGCCAGGAGTTGAATCTTCCCGGTGCGCAGAGTAACTGCAGCGGTTTCCATATCGGATTCGAACTGCGCCCGCTGCAACTCCAGCCGGTCGAGATCCATCTGGGCGATGTCGCCCACCTTGAAGCGTTCGCGGCTGACGTCCAGCACGCGGTCATAGAAGCCGAGATTCTCCCGCGTCACCGCCAGCACAGCTTTTTGTTGCAGCACTTGCACGAACGCGGTACGCACGTTGAAAATCAAGTTCCGTTCCTGATCGGCGAGTTGCGATATTGCGATTGCCGTGCCCTCTTTGGCGCTTTCCAGTCTCAGGTCGCGCTTGTGACGCCTCTCTATCAGGTAGCTGCTGGCGACGAAGGTCAGAGCTTGGCCAAGCGGCCGGTACGGGTGAGTGGTGAAGGGATTCGAGCTGGTCGACCGCGACTGTGAGGTCCGGATTGGGGCGGAGGAATGCCGTGATCTCGTCAGCGCGAGATTCCTGGACGCCCAACTGGCCGGCTTGCATGGTGGGGTTGATCGCCAGGAATTCCGCCTTGGCCGCCTCCCAAGTCAAGGTCTTCTGTTGCGCCCAAATGCTACCGGCCGTCCACACCGCAATCCAAATTCCCCTCGATAGGCGCCACCAACGCCGCATTTGATTCCCCCATTTCATCTACTGGCGCATGCAATACATTCGACAGGAATTCGATCTCTCGCAAAGTCGTCACCGAAACGTTGGATTCGTCGAACGTTCGCCACCGTAGGTTTGTGGTCCTTTTGGTTCTGTCCACGGAATGTAGCGCTGCCTGAAGGGTATTCGCACGCTGGATTGATGCAAACTCGCTGGTGCGTGCCTCAATAAAATTGGGCCCGTGGCCTGGGCTTTGTTTTCAATCCCCCGCGAAGGATCATCGAACACGAAACGCCGATTCCCTGAACGCCCGAAACGACCTCCTAGCGATCAAACTCGGGTGCGGCCCTAATGGTAGAATCCTGCCGATGCCCGCGAAACCCATCCTGTTCGTCGCCCTCGCGATCGGCGCATGGAGCGTCTTTGCCCCGGCCCAACAGCCGGATCCGTTGCCGGCCCTCCAAACAAGAGTCGAAAGCCTTCAGGTCCACATCGAGAGGGTGGAGTCCGTCCGCGCCATCCAGCGCCTGCAATATGCCTACGGACACTACGTCGAACTCGGTTTGTGGAACGATTTCGCGGTCCTGTTTGCCACCGATGCCGTCACCAACTATCAGACCGGCGTGCGCGGAAAGGATGCGATCCGTCAGCTCTTCTTTGAGAAGGTCGGGCAAGGGAAGCTTGGCCTCTCCGAAGGCCGCATCTACCCGCACATCCTGTTCCAGCCGGTAATCACCCTTGCGCCGTCGGGCCGAACCGCGAAGGGGCGCTGGCGCATCCTCGCAATGTTGGGAGGCTACGGAGGCTCGGCCACCTGGTATAGCGGCGTCTACGAGAATGAGTATGTCTTGGACGACGGAGTGTGGAAGATCAGCGTGCTTCACTCAGAACCCGAGGCCACGGCAGCCTACACCGCCGCTGGCTGGAAGGCTTCCGGAACGCACATCCCGTTTCACTATACTGCCGCGAGCGTCACTACACCGGTCCAAGATTCAGGGAGCCGGAGTGCCGAAGTGGCGAACGGCACAACTCCCTCACTCACATCGCTTGCCGATCGCGTCAACAAGCTCGCATGGCGTGCCACACGGCTGAACGATCAAGCCGCGGTCACCAATCTTCAGGACGCTTACGGATACGCTGTCGATCGCAAACTGTGGGATCAGCTGGCGGATCTTTTTGCCGAGAACGGGACTCTGGAACTTGGGTTGCAAGGCGTCTACGTGGGCAAGGCCAGCATCCGGCACGCTCTCGATCAATTCGGACCGCAGGGACTTCGCGAGGGGGAACTGAACGATCACGTCTACCTCGAGACCATCGTGTCCGTCGCGCCGGACGGACGTACAGCGAACGCGCGCGGAATCGAGTTGATCATGTCCAGTGCCGCCGGCGGCCGGGACGGCGAACTGCGCGAGGGAGTGTTCGAGAACACCTTTATCAAACAGGTCGGCGCCAAGCCGGACCGGGGCAAGTCGGACTGGGCCAAGCAGGATAAGACTTGGAAGATTCAGTCCGTGCACTTCTACCCACGCATGATCGTAGATGCCAAGACTGGCTGGGCCAAGAGCGCGAAGCCCGCGCCCGGTCCCAGTAAGGAGTTTCCGCCGGACCGCCCGCCGACCTCTTCCTATGAGATCTATCCCAAGTTCGCGGTAGCCCCGTTCCACTTCGACAACCCCGTCACTGGAAAGCCGCCGCAGTATCCTGACGGAGTTCTGCCCATCAACAGACCCGCTACCGCCGCGCCGCCTGGGAGCGGACCGGCGATCCGCAAGGCAGCGGACTTGGAAGTTCGTTTGACGGAGGTGGAGCGCCGCCTCAGCGCGTCCGAGGCCTACGATGCAGCAGAGAACCTGATCGGCGCATACGGCTACTACTTGGATGTATCGCCGGGCGACGTGACTGGCTTGTTCGTGCAGCCTAACCGCGATACGAAGTCCGACAGTTCCATCTTAGTGAACCAAATCCTGCAACCTGTGATCGACATCGCGCCGGACGGCAAGAGTGCGAAGTTTCGCGCGCGCCTGTTGGATCTCGGCAACACTTCGGGAGGCGCTGGCTTCTGGACTGCCGGTACCCTTGAAGGCAAGATCGTTTCGGAACGAGGAACGTGGAGATTCCAGACAGCGCGTTCCGTGTCAGCGTGGTCCGCGCCCTATCCGGGTGGCTGGGCACGAATTCCCTGAGAAAGCGCGCGCCAAAGACTCCTTCATCCCTTGACAGCCTTAAACATTCGTTTTAAACTGCTGTTTACATGCCCGCTTCGCTGGTGAAATCAAAGCCGCCGGTACTGCCGGAAGACACCCGCAGCAAGTTGCTGGACGCGGCGGGGCAGGTCTTTGCCGAATCCGGATTCCAGGCCGCGACTGTTCGCGAGATTTGCGCCTGCGCCGGCGTCAACATCGCTCTGGTGAACTACCATTTCGGCGACAAGCTGGAGTTGTACACCGAAGTCCTCCGGCACTCGGTGGGCGCGTCGGGAAACGGAATCATCAAGAAGGCGATCGGCAGCACGGCTCCTCCCGAGGAGGCTTTCCGCGAACTGATCCACGCCATGCTCCTGAGAGTCTGCCGAGCCGATCGTCCGGGATGGCACTTCCGGTTGATGATGCACGAATTCGCCCAGCCCACTCCCGCAATGGCGAGCGTGATCGACGAAACAATGCGGCCGGTTTACGATCGCTTCCGCGAGTTGATCGGTAGCATGCTCAAGTTGACTCCCGATCACGACCATGTCCGGCTCTCGACGCACAGCGTGATCGCTCAAGTGGTGCACTACGCGCATGCGCGCCACGTGGTCTCGCGAATCTGGCCCGAATTGGAATTGAATCCTGAGCGGATCGCGCAGATCGCAATCCACATTGCGGATTTTTCGCTGGCGGGTCTTCGCCGGATCGCGCCAACTCCGGCTGGAAGCGCGCCGGCCCAGCGACGCAGAAAGAAGGGACGAACGAAATGACGGAACAGCAAACAGAGCCCAAGACCACCGCCGCACCTTCTCCCGGGCAAACGCCGCCCGCACCATCCTCACCCCAGGCGCCGCGATCGTCTCCGCGTCCGCGCCGGAAGGTGATTCCGCTTGTAGTGGTGGCGTTGGGCGTAGCCGCCTTCTTTATCTGGAGAGGCTATTTTGCGAACCCGCGGATTCCGGACAGCATTGTCACTGTGAGCGGCCGTATCGAGGGCGACGATTCGGCGGTCTCGCCGAAAACGGCCGGGCGCATTATCGAAATCCGTGTGCGCGAAGGCGATACCGTCAAAGCCGGCGACACGATTGCCACGTTAGATGACGCCCAGGTCCGGGCGCGTGAAGACCAGGCCCGCGCCGCCCTCACCGGCGCCGAGGCCAGAGCGAAATCGGCCAACGATCAGATTGCGGTTTACCAGCAGGGATTGCAGCAGAACGAATTGATGACGGAACAGTCGAAAGTGGATGCAGCCGGCCGCGTGCGGCAGGCGGAGGCCGACCTGGCCGCCGCTGAATCCGATCTCGTCCAGCAGCAAGCGTCATTGAGTTTGGCGCAGTTCGATAACGACGCGTATCAAAAGCTGGTGAAGACCGGCGCGGTCTCCGAACGCCAGGGCAAGCAGGCAGCCACGACAGCCGATCAGCAGTCCGCCGCCGTGGCCGCCTCCCGCCGGCGTCTGGAAGCCGCGCGTGGCGCGCTGACAACGGCCCAGGCCAATCTTTCAAATCCTGGCATTCGGGCCTTCCAGGCCGATACCGTGCGCAAGCAAATCGACCAGCAGCAGGGCAGAGATTGCCTCCGCCATCGCAGCCGCTCAACAGGCCCGGTTCCAACTTGCCGAAGCGGAGGATAACCGGCGGGATCTCATCATTACGGCGCCATTCGACGGGACCGTGATGACGCGCGCCGCCGAGCCGGGGGAAGTGGTTACGGCCGGCACCGCGATCGTGACGCTGCTCGACATGAGCAAGGTCTATCTGCGCGGATTCGTGCCGGAAGGGCAGATCGGCAAAGTGAAGATTGGCCAGCCCGCGCGCGTCTATCTCGATTCGGCGCCGACCAAACCGATCGATGCTTTCGTGCAGCGCATCGATCCGCAGGCCACGTTCACGCCGGAGAACACTTACTTCCGTGACGACCGCGTGAAACAAGTGGTCGGCGTCAAGCTACGTGCTCAAGGCGGCCACTGGATTCGCCAAGCCCGGCATGCCGTCCGATGGCGAGATTCTGGTTCAGGGCGATGTCTGGCCCGCGGGCCGGTTCAACAAATGACTGCCGCGGATTCCATTGCGGGAACGGGTAGTCTCGGTGGAACCGCGCCCAGACGTACGGCCATCCGGGTTCGCGATCTCTGGAAAAAATACGGTGTCCTGGATGCCGTTTGGGGTATCAGTCTCGAAATCGGGGATGGCGAAATCTTCGGATTGATCGGCCCGGACGGCGCAGGGAAGACCACCACGTTCCAGATCCTGGCCGGGGTTATGGACCCCACCTCAGGTACCGCGGAAGTGTTCGGGGTGCCTGCCAGTGAGGCCCGCTCGCACACCGGCTATCTGACGCAGGCGTTCAGCCTCTATCCGGATCTCACCGTCGCGGAGAACATCCGCTATATCGGCGATCTTCGCCGCGTGCCACCTGATGAGATCACCAAGCGCGGACGCCGCTATCTGCGCATGTTCGATATGGACCGCTTCGAGCATCGGCTGGCCGGACGGCTGAGCGGAGGTATGAAACAGAAGCTGGCTCTGGCGTGCGCGCTGGTTCCAGAGCCGCGCGTGCTGCTGCTCGACGAGCCCACCACCGGTGTCGATCCCGTTTCGCGGCGCGAATTCTGGGATACGCTCGCGCATCTTGCCGCCGATGGCCTGACCATTGTTCTCGCAACCCCATACCTCGACGAAGCCGAGCGATGCAACCGGGTGGCGTTCATGCATCAGGGCGAGATCCGGCAGACCGGAACTCCGGCCGAGCTTCGCGCCAGCCTACAGGCCAGGCGCATGGAAATACATGTTTCGAATCTCGGCTTGGCGGAGCGCAGGCTTTCCGCGATCGCGGGCGCCGACAAAGAGATCATCGACGTCCAACGATTCGGCGACAGGCTGGACCTGCTGGTTTACAAACCGGACGAGGCGAAGCGCGTCGCCGACCAGGCACTGAGCGCCGAGGCGTTGGTCATCGATGATGTTCGGATCGACGAACCGACGCTCGAAAACACCTTCGTCGCCACCTTGCGGAATCTGGGGCAAAGAGTTCACGACGAGGTGTTCCCGGGACGCCGCGAACACAGCCTCCTGCGCGGCAAAGTTGCCATCGGCGCCACCAATCTCACCAAGGAATTCGGCTCGTTCACCGCCGTCAAGAATGTGACCACCGAGGTGCGGTACGGCGAGATCTACGGACTGCTGGGCGCGAATGGCGCGGGCAAGACGACAACTATCAAGATGCTGTGCGGCCTGCTTCCACCCACGCACGGCGATATGCAGCTGGCGGGTGAGCGCGGCAGCCTTCGTTCCCCGGAGATACGGCAGCAGATCGGCTATATGTCGCAGAAGTTTTCTCTCTACGACGACCTTTCCATCGCCGAAAACCTCGAATTCTTCGCCGGCGTCTACGGAGTGCCCGAACGCGAGCGCGCAGAGAAGATGCGTTGGGTGGCTGCTTTTTCGGGGCTGGAGGGTAGAGAAGTTCAGATAGTCGGCAGCCTGCCGCAGGGATGGAAACAGCGCGTTGCGTTCGGCGCGGCGATCCTGCATGAACCTAGCATCCTGTTCCTCGACGAACCCACTTCCGGCGTGGATCCGCTGGCGCGCCGCTCTTTCTGGACCATGATAAATCGGCTGGCCGACGCCGGCACCGCCATCCTCGTTACCACCCACTATCTCGAAGAAGCGGAGCAGTGCAACCGGCTGGGTTTCATGGTGGCTGGCGAGCTGGTGACCGAAGGCAGCCCTACCGCAATCAAGAGCGCGCAGAGCGGCCATCTGCTCGAGTTCATCGTGGATCGGCCGCAGCGGGCGATGGACTTCCTGAAAAGCGACTCCGAACGTTGGCGCGTTTCTTTGTTCGGCGAGCGCCTGCACATCATCACCGAGGACGACGCCGCGTCGGCGGAACAAAAATATCGCCGAGAGCTGGAAGCGAAAGGGGTACGCGTCATCAGCGTGAGGGAGGGGCGTTTTTCGCTGGAGGACGTCTTCATCAGCACGGTCGAAAAAGCGCGGCAGGAAGGCAAAGTGGCGATCGAGGATTGATCCAATAAGAGGAGTGATGACATGAGAAGAATTCTGGCCCAGACACGCAAAGAACTGACCCAGATCATTCGCGACAAGATGGCTCTAGGCCTCGCGCTGGTGCTGCCGTTGACGCAGCTCATCCTGATGGGATCCGCGATTTCACTCACGGTCGCCGATCTGCCGATCGCGGTGCAAGATCTGGACGACTCGCCCGCGTCGCGCTCTCTTATCGACGCCTTCCGCCAATCCAACACATTCCACATTGTGCCGTTCTCGGTCGACCGTCAACCTGAAGCCGCGTTCACTTCGAACCTGGCCCGCGCCGCGCTGATTATCCCGGCCCGGTTCGGGCGCGACATCGCCCGAGGCGTGAGTTCGCCCGTGCAGATGCTGATCGACGCTTCCGATTCGAACACCGCCCGGCTGGTGGCGGGTTACGCCAGCGAAGTGACCAGCGCATGGAATGCAAATAACGGCGGCGGGGCCCGGACCGCGCCGGTGACGGCCGCCATCCGTTTCTGGTACAACCCCGGGCGATCGTCGAAGAAGTTCTACGGGCCCGGAATCTTCGTGCTGGCGCTCTCGCTCTTTCCGCCTCTGCTGGCCACGCTGGCGTCGGCGAAGGAAGGCGAGCAGAAGACCATTCTGCAGGTGTACGTGTCCAGCATCTCGGCCCACGAGTTTCTGCTCGGCAAGATTCTTACGTTCATGGTTGTCGCTTTCTGCGAATGCCTGCTGCTGCTTACGCTGCTCTTCACTTACTTCGGTCTCAATTTCGCTGGAGATCCTACGTGTTTCATTGTCGCCACCATTCTCTACGCGTTCTGCGTATCTTCGTTTGGAACCCTGATCGGATCGGCCATCCCCAACCAGGCGGCGGCCATGCAGGCGGTGGCGCTGGGCGGTTTTCTGCTGGTCTTTATGCTCTCCGGTTTAATTTTTCCCATCCAGAACATTCCGGTTCAGATCCGCTGGCTCTCGAATTTCATCTGGGGCCGGTATTACATCGACATCGTGCGCGACGCGCTGCTGGAAGGCGGCGGTTGGCCCGCGCAGTGGTGGAAGGTGCTGATCATCGGCTTCACCGGATCGGTCTTCTATACGCTCGCCTGGCGCAACATGCGCCGCATGCAATTGAAAGCATAAAGCAGCTATGAAGAAATTAACTCAATTTTTTCTCAGTTACCGCCTGCGCGCGTTGTTGCGGAAGGAATTCGCGCAAATCCGCCGCGACCGGCGCCTCGCGATGTCGCTGATCATCCCGCCCACTTTGCAATTGTTGCTCTTCAGCCTGGTTCTCAATGCAACCGTGTCGAACCTCAAGCTGGGAATCATTGACGACAGCCGGACGCCGGAGAGCCGAGGCCTGACGTCGACGTTGACCGAGAGCAAAAGCTTCAAGTTGGCCGGATATTACTATTCCGTCGACAAGCTGGGCGATGCCATCAGCCGTGGAGATGTCGACGCCGGCGTCTTGATTCCGTTCAGCTATGCCAAAGACCTGCAGCGCGGGCGGCCGGTGACAGTGCAGCTTCTGCTGAACGCGATGAACGCCAACACCGCCGCGATCGCGCAGGGTTACGCGGAAGGCGTCATCCAGACCTATAATGCCGATCTCACCAACGGCGGGCTCCACGCGAAGTTGATCCAGGTCTCGGTACCCGACATTAGCCACCGGGGCGTGGCGCGACTCTCGGGGGCTTTTCTCTACAATCCCGGTCTGGTCGGCTCGTGGTTTGTAGTAACCGGAATATTCGGCCTCCTGTTGATCCTGAACGGGTCCATCGTGGCTGCTACTTCGATGGTGAAGGAGCGCGAAGCCGGCACCATCGAACAGTTGCTTATGTCTCCCGCCGGCACGTATGAAATCATCGTTGCGAAAATCGCTCCGTTGTTTCTGCTGCTCTTCCTGATGGTGCTGTTCGCGACAGCCATGATCAAAGTGGTATTCAATGTACCGTTCCACGGGAGCATCTTTGTCCTGCTGAGCGGCGCGGCGTTATGCGTACTCTCCGGTATCGGCATCGGGACCGTGATCGCCACCTTCACGCATTCGGCTTTTCAAGCCCAGTTGACCAGCTTCTTCGTTAATCCGCTGCTCACCACCGCTTCGGGTGCGATCACTCCGGCCGAGGCGATTCCGGGCTGGTTGCAGCCGCTGGTCCGGATCAATCCAATCCGGCACTTCAGCGTGATCGCGCGCTCCAGCATGATCAAGGGCAGTGGAATTGAAACGCTCTGGCCGAACTTTCTGGTGCTCTCGCTGTTCACGCTCATCATGGTTTCGGCGAGCGTCTGGCGCTTTCGAAAACAACTTAGCTAGAACACATGACAAGAACAATCCAACCTTCGCTGATACGCCCCGGAGTCCTGTTTTTGGCGGCTCTGCTTCAAACGACGGCTTTCGGACAATTCGGCGCCCCAGCGGGACAGTCGACAGGTTCCCTGGCAAACCAGCTTCCGCTGTCGGGAAGGACGGGCCAGTCGGGTTCGGTGAGCGCGACTCAGTCGCCCATCGCGGGAACCACGAACAGCGTCAACACCATCAATCCCTCCATCCAGGCAGCGGGACCTTATACCGGCAGCGAGCTAAGCACCTCGAGGAAGCCGTTCTCCGGGAAGCTCTCCTTGCGGGAGGCGGTCGCGCGCGGCCTTGAATATAACCTCGGGGCGGTTGGCCTGACTCTCGCCCTGCGGCAAGCGCACGGGCAAACTCTAGGTGCCCGGAGCGCCCTGATGCCCAACGTTAGCGGCAGCCTGTCGGAGACCGTGCAGCAGGTCGACCTCCGTGCTTACGGCTTTAAATTCTCGTCCCCTATTCCTGGTTTCAGTATTCCGTCGGTCGTCGGCCCCTTCAACGATTTTGATTTGCGCGCGCGCCTGACCCAGACCGTGGCAGATCTCACCGCGTTGAACAATTACCGCTCCGCGAGGGAAACTCTACACGCCAACGAATTCTCCGCGCAGGATTCCAAGGATCTGGTGGTCCTCGCCGTGGGAGGTGCATATCTTCAGGTGATCGCCGCCGGCGCCCGGGTGGAATCGGCCAAAGCGCAACTGGAGACGGCCAACGCCCTCTATCAACAGACCGCTCAGCAACGCAGTGTGGGGCTGCTCGCTCAGATCGATGTCAACAAGAGCCAGGTCCAGATGCTGACCGAGAAGCAGCGCCTGGCTTCGTTGCAGAACGATTTCGCGAAGCAGAAAATCAATCTGGCCCGCCTGACCGGACTGCCGCCGAACGATCGCTACGAGCTGTCCGACGATGTGCCTTTCGCCGAAGCGCCCGTCGCCGACGAGGAAGGCGCCGTCACGCTGGCATTGATGCAGCGCCCCGATATCAAAGCGGCGCAGGCCCAGATTCGCGCCGCGGAACGCTCCCTGGCTGCGGCCCGCGCCGAACGCCTGCCTTCTTTATCGTTGAACGCCGATTACGGAGTGATTGGTTTGAATCCGGCGCAATCGCACGGGACTTTCTCGGCCGCCGGAACTCTCCACATTCCGATCTGGCAGGGCGGCCGCACCGAAGGCGATATCGAGCAGGCGAATGCCGCGGTGGCCCAACGCCGGGCTGAACTGGAAGATCTGAGGAGCCGCGTGGAAAGCGAAGTGCGCAACGCGTTTCTGGACGTGCAGACTGCCACCAGCCAGGTTGAGGTCTCGCGCCAAAACCTGGACGTCACCCGCGAGACCCTCGCGCTGACACGGCAGCGTTTCGACGCGGGCATCACGGACTCGGTCGAAGTCTCGCAAGCCCAGTCCTCCGTCGCGTCCGCGGAACTGGACTACATCAACAGCGTGTTCGCGCATAACGTGGCCAAGTTGAGTCTCGCCCGTGCGGCAGGCGGCTCGGCGGAGACTCTTCCACGATTCCTGAAGCTGAATTGATGAAGTTGCACAGGATCACACAGAATTCGCGATAACTTCACCCGCCGATAGGAACTTCTAACGCAACCTGCATTCCGCTTACCGGCTCTGCCGTTATGGTGAGTTTCCCGTTCAAGGATCGCGCGCGCTCTTCCATGCCGATCAATCCGAGCCCGCCATTCCTTCTGGTCATCCGAGGGTCAAAGCCAATGCCATCGTCGGTGATGGTGAGCACTATCGTCCTGTTCGGGCAAGTGAGCGCAACCCGGGCGTGTCTTGCCCTGGAATGTTTGGCGACATTCTGTATACTCTCCTGTGCGATGTGATATACGCAGGAGGCCACCTCAGGAGGGACTACTTCCGGCAGAACGTCGCTTTTGAATTCGAAAGCTATGCCCGGCGCCAGATCGGAACCCTGATTGCACAGCTCTCGCAGGGCAATCGCAAGACCCAAGTCGTCAAGGACAGGCGAGTGTAACTGTAGCGCGATATGACGAGCATCGCTCGCCGCCTGCATGACACGGGCCTGCAACCCTTTAAGCCGGCTTGCCATGTCCACGGGAGGCGGGGGGTTGGCCAAACATCCACCAAGTTCAATGGCAATGGAAGCTAGATCCTGACAGATTTGATTGTGCACTTCACGTGACAACTTACGATGCGCGTCTTCTTGAGACGTCAGAAGATTGCCGGCCAGCGAGCGGATTTCGTCGCGGCTCGTTTCCAACGCGGCTTCGGCGCGCTTTCGCTCAGTGATGTCCATGGTCGCACCCACCATTCGGATAGGCTTGCCCTCCGAATCACGCAACAGTTTTCCCTTGGCGAGCAACCAGTGGAGTGTGCCGTCCGGCCAGATCACGCGGAACTCACTATCGCAAGGATCACCCCCTTGCCGCGTTTGCTCTCGTTCGGCTAGGACTCTCTCGCGGTCTTCAGGATGAATCAATTGGAGCCACTCCTCGATGGAGGGGCCAATATCGCTAGGGGGAAGGCCATACAAGGGGTTGAATTCTCTGGAACTGTGGCCAACATTCTCGCGAAGATTCCAATCGTAAGTGGCAATCCCCGCAGAGGACTGGGCGAGTGCGAGCCGTTCCCGGCTTGCTAGAAGCTCCTCTTCGGCCCGTTTTTGTGCGGTGATATCCGTGACTGAACAGTAAACGGCGTAGATGCGACCCTCTGTTGTGAAGAGAGGATACCAACGTTCGGTGTAATATCGCAGTTGTCGAGGCTCGGCGGTTGTCTCCCAGCTCGTTTCCCAGTTCAGGAGCGGTCTACGGGTCTCCGTGACTTGCCTGAATGCCTCTCGGAGACGGGGAGCTCTGTCCGGCACTACTTCCTCAACCGTTCGTCCGATGTGATCTTCGGCAGGTATGCCATTCATCTCGGCAAGACTCTTGTTGACTACCCGGTATCGCAGCTCGTCCGTGTACAGAGCAAAACCGATCGGGGCTTCGTTCATCGAATGACGAAGCATCGCGATTGGATCCTTGTAAGCCTTGAGAGCGGTTTCAGCATTCTCCAAGGAGTGGCGGACGCGCGCGACCTCTTCTTCTAACTCGGAAATGCGCCCACGCAGTTGACGATTCTGTTCGTCGGGCGAAGGCTCCATCTGGGTTTCGTCGCTCATGAGAAGGGACTCCGGTATCGAGCTAGCGGTCTGCTTGCTCCCCTTAATGCTGATCGATCACTTTAAAAGTGTATCGCCACTTGCCACTCCAAGAGGAATCCTACCAGCGAACGAGCTACTCCCGGACTGTGCCCGTGGCGAGCAGGCAGGCTAATGAGCCACGGGGTCCAGAACAGGGTTTGGCGGAGTCCGGCGGCTCCAAATACGGATGGTCCCGAATCTTCGGGCCACGGCTTCGAGATAGAGATAAACCACCGGCGTTATGTACAGCGTGATGAACTGGGAGAACAGCAGGCCGCCCACCACCGCCAGTCCCAGCGGCTGCCGCGCGTCGGCGCCCTCGCCGATACCGAGCGCAATCGGAAACGTGCCGAACAGCGCCGCTATGGTGGTCATCATGATGGGCCGGAAACGCAGGATGCAGCCTTTCACGATCGCGTCGAAAGGCGGGAGGCCATCCACGCGTTGCGCTTCGATGGCGAAGTCGATCATCATGATCGCGTTCTTCTTGACAACTCCGAAGAGCATGATGAGGCCGACGAAGGCGTATAGATCCAGTTCACTATGAAAGATCTTGAGCGTCAGCAGCGCGCCGACAATGGCCGAAGGCAATCCCGAAAGAATGGTGATGGGATGGATGAAGCTCTCGTACAGCATCCCGAGCACCATATAGATCACCAGAACGGCTACCACCAGCAAGATCGACATCCCTCGGAACGACTGCTGGAACGCTTGCACCTGCCCCTGGTACAGCGGCGCGATGCTGGGCGGAATGCGCAGCTCCCGGATCACGCTGTCGATGGCCGAGGCAGCATCGCCCAGCGCAAAACCTGGCACCAGGTTAAAGGAAATCGTAGCTGCCGGCAGCTGGCCAAAATGGTTCACCGAGAGCGGGCCCACCGTGCGGCGGACATTAACAACGGTATCTAGGGGAACCAGCGTTCCTTTGGAAGACCGTATGTAGAGTTTGGAAAGCGCGTCCGGGTTGCGCTGGTATTGCGGCTCTACCTCGGCGATCACCTGATACTCGTTGGAGGGCGTATAAATCGTGGAGACTTGGCGCGTCCCATAAGCGGTGAAAAGCGCGTCCTGGATCTGACCCGCCGTTACGCCCAGGGTCTGCGCGCGATCGCGATTGATATCCAGCGTCACTTCCGGACTCGCAATCTGCAGATCGCTGGTGACGTTCATGAAGCCACGGATGGTCCGAATGCGGTCCAGCAGAATCGGCACCCAATGGTAGATCTCTTGCTGATCGGTACCCTGCAGCGTCAATTGATACGGGCTCTGCGTATTGTTGCTGCCGATGTTTATCGGCGGAGGGTTCTGGAGAAATACCTGAATGCCCGGCACGGCAAGAACCTTGGGCTGCAATTCCTGGATGGTTTGGTCGGCCGAGAGAGCTCGTTCGGCGCGCGGCTTTAGCATCGCAAAGATGTTGGCCGAATTTCCGGCATTGATGAACGCAAAGACGCTCTGCACGTTGGGATCGTGCTCTACAATATTCTTCACCGTCCAGACGTGATCCACCATCACCGGGAACGAGACGTCCTGTCCTCCTAAGGCGATTCCGTTCACGAATCCCTGGTCCGTGCTCGGCAGGAAGCCCTTCGGCATGTCCAAAAACAACCAGGCAGTGCCGCCTAAAAGGCCAATAAGCACTAAAAGTGTGGCGAAACGATGGCGGAGAACTGCCAGTAAGGACCTTTCGTAGACCTGCGTCAAACCCTGGAAGAAGCGCTCCAAGCCGTTGTAAAGGAAGTTATGCTTGCGGTCGTGATGCAAACTCAAAAAACGGCTGGCAAGCATCGGCGTCAGCGTAAGCGATATAAACCCCGACACTAAAATTGCCACCGCGATCGTGACTGCGAATTCGTGCAGTAGCCGCCCAATGATCCCGCCCATGAACAGTACCGGAATAAACACGCTCACCAGCGAAATGGTCATGGAAAGAATGGTGAATCCGATCTCGCGCGATCCGCGAAACGCGGCTTCCATGCGGCCTTGGCCCAATTCGATGTGGCGCACGATGTTTTCCAGCATCACAATGGCGTCGTCCACCACGAAGCCCACCGAAAGCGTCAGCGCCATCAACGACAGGTTGTCCAGGCTGTAGCCGAGCAGGTACATGATGGCGAACGTGCCGACGATGGAGAGCGGCACGGCTACGCCGGGAATCACGGTGGCCGAGATGTTTCGCAGGAAAAGGAAAATCACCATCACCACCAGGCAAATGGTGAGAACCAGCGTGAACTTCACGTCGCGGATGGAGTTGCGAATAGTGGTCGAATTGTCGTGAATCACCTCCAGATTGATGGAGGGCGGGATTTCGGTGCGAAAGATGGGCAGCAGACGCCGCACGCTGTCCACCACTTCCACAGTGTTGGTGCCCGGGCTGGCGCTGAACCGCCAGAATGATGGTCCGACTGTCGTTCAGCCAGGCCCGAACCTTGTCGTTTTCCACGTCGTCCAGCACCCGGCCAAGTTCTTCCAGCCGCACCGGATTGCCGTTGCGATAGGTGACGATCATGCGGCGGTATTGGGCGGCGTTCGTCAACTGGCCGGAAGATTGAATGGTAAAAGCCTGCTTGTTCCCATACAATTTTCCGGTCGGAAGATTGCTGTTGTTGGTCACGATGGCGGCTTGCACTTCATCGATCCCGATGCCGCGCGTCGCCAGCGCGTCCGGATCCAGCTGAATGCGCACCGCGTATTTCTGGCCTCCGAAAACATTCACCTGCGATACGCCGGTAATGGTGGAGATGCGTTGCGCCATCACCGTCTCGGCGTACTCATCCACCGTGTAAACCGGCAGTGTATCCGAGCTCAGACCCAGGAAAATCACGCCCTGGTCGGAAGGATTCACTTTGTTGAAAGTCGGTGGCCGTGGCATGGTGGGCGGAAGCAGGCCGCCGGCTTTGGCGATGGCGGACTCGACGTCCTGCGCGGCGGCGTCGATGTTCCGGTCCAAACTGAATTGCATTGTGATATTGGTGCTGCCGAGCGAGCTCGACGAATTCATCGAATCGATTCCTGCAATCGTCGAAAACTGGCGCTCCAAAGGCGTGGCGACCGAGGCGGCCATGGTGTCGGGACTCGCTCCCGGCAGCGCCGCCTGCACCTGAATGGTCGGATAGTCCACGCTGGGCAGCGCCGCCACCGGCAATGCGCGATAGCCCACGATGCCAAACAGCAGAATGCCGAACGCGGTCAGCGTGGTGAAAATCGGCCGTTGAATGAAAAAATGCGAAAGATTCATCAGGCCCCCGCGTCAGCCTTGGCGGCTGGGGCGATACGAATGTGCGCGCCGGGGAACAGCCGCAGTTGGCCGTCCGTGACTACCGTTTCACCCGGCGAGATTCCGCTTTCCACCACGATCTGATTATCGATGGTCTGGCCCACAGTAACTTGGCGCGTTTCCACGGTCTGGTCCGGTTTCACTACGAATGCGAATTGGCCCTTTTGTCCCGACTGAATCGCTTCCGAGGGAACGACCGTGGCGTGATCCAGGTGCGCAAAGTCATTACGACGTTGATGAACTGTCCCGGCCAAAGTGCGTGGTCGGTATTGGGAAACGTCGCTTTCAGCTTGATTGTTCCGGTAGTGCTGTCCACGGTGTTGTCGATGAAGGTAAGTTGGCCGGTGGCGCTGACGCCCCGCTTAGTGCCATCCGCAACGCCGGTCCCGCTGACCGAGAGCGCATTCCCCGCGTTGTAGCGGCGAATTTCCGGCAGGAGCTGCTCGGGCGCGCTGAACGTAACGTAGACCGGCTGCAATTGATTGATGTTCACCAATGCCGTGGTGTCGTTCGCTTTCATGAGATTGCCGGCTTGCAATCAGAAGACTACCGGCGCGGCCGTCGATGGGCGAGCGGATGTAGCAGTACGAGAGATTGAGCTTCGCGGTTTCAATGGCGGAATGGTCTGCCACCACGGATGCTTTGGCGCTGGTGATAGCGGCCTGGTCGGCTCGAACCGCTTCATCCTGCACTTGGGATGTGGTCTGGTAGGAATCGTTCTGATCCTTGGAAATCACTCCCTCCGCCGCTAATCCTGCGTAGCGCTTGGCCTGCGCTTGGCGTTGGCGGCCTGAGCGCGGTCGCGCGCGCGATTGGCTTCCGCCTGCGACACCAGGGCGAGATCCTTATCCAGAGCGGCTTGCGCCTGCTCCACAGCCTGCTGGTAGGGGCGGGGGTCGATCTCGAAAAGCTGCTCGCCCTTCTTCACGTCCTGGCCTTCCTTAAAGAACACCTGGTTCAGCTCGCCGCTGATCTGCGCCTTCACCGCGATCATCGCCACCGGCTCAACCGAGCCGATCTGGCGAACCTGAATGGGGATGTCCCTCGCCTCCGCCTCGCGACGGTGACCGGCGTGGGAGGCAGACCACCCTTCGCTTTGTTGGCCTTAGTCGTCCTGCTTGGCGCAGACACAGGCAGGCACATCAGAAGTACAGGACGCAATAACGGCCCTGGTGAAAAACAACATCAGTGAGAATTGCTCCTAATGCTAGAGTATCGAAAAACGCAATGAAGGTTACATAGCCACTCGCGCTGGCCGTTCCTGATCGATTATAGGAAAATAGGCAGAAGCGGTTATCGCGAAGGAGGTCGTTCCGTGATCCAAAAGCACATTTTGTGGGCCATCGCGGGTGCAGCGCTCCTTGGACGCGCGCAAACTCGGCCTGCGCTGGACCACTCCGCTTTCGTGGACCGTCTTCCATTCCGATTCGAAGAGAACCGCGGACAGGTGGCGGCTCCCGCCCCGTTCATCGCCACAGGACCGGATTACAGGTTTGAAGCTTCGCCCACCAAGAACGTTCTTACCTGGACGGACAAGCGATCGAAGAAATCGGCTTCGCTCAATACCAGATTTGTGGGCGTGACTTCTCGCGCCCGCCTTTTGCCCGAGTCGCCAATGGCTGCCACAACGAACTATTTCCTCGGCAGCTCACCAAAGAACTGGCATACCGGGATTCCCAATTATGCACGGCTTCGCGTGAGCGGAATTTATCCGGGCATCGATCTGGTTTACTACGGAGCTGGAGGAAGCCTCGAATACGATTTCGAGGTTCAGCCGGGGGCGCATTCCGAATCCATCGCATTCGAAGTCGGCGGGGCCAAGCATATCCATCTGACGGCGGAAGGCGATCTGGTACTCGCTGCGGGCGCCGGCGAGGTTCGCTGGAAGAAGCCCGTTCTTTATCAGGTCTCGCCAACCGGGCGGGATCCCATCCAAGGCGGCTTTGAACTTACTCCCGGCGGGCGCGTGCGTTTTCGCGTAGGCGATTACGATCGCCGGCGGACCCTGGTAATCGATCCCACACTGGCCTATGCAACCTATTTAGGCGGCGCCGAGGATGCACAAATTGGTTTTGAGAACGCGCGCGGGATCGGCGTGGACGCCGCTGGCAACGTCTATGTGGCGGGGATCTCCGCGGCCAACGACCTGCCCGTAACATCCGGCGTAGTACAGACGGCGTTTGGCGGATACACGGCGAACCTGCGGTATCTGACGGGCGACGCATTCATCGCGAAATTCACAGCGGGTGGCGCAGTATCCTATGTAACTTACCTGGGCGGGAAAGGGGATGACGCCGCTTTCGCGCTGGCTGTGGATAGCGCCGGGAACGCTTACGTGACCGGCAATACGAACTCTTCCGATTTTCCGGTCACCAGTGGTGTGCTGCAGCCAAGCCTCAAAGGATCCGGGGGGAACTTCTGTACGATTTTCGGCGACGCGTTTGTCGCGAAGCTGAATCCATCCGGAACGTCGCTGCTCTATTCAACCTATCTGGGCGGAAGCCTTGACGATGTAGCTTCGGCGATCGCAGTTGATGGTCATGGCAACGCCTATGTCGCCGGGGCCACGCTTTCGACGGATTTCCCGACCGTCAATCCGTTCCAAGCCACACTGCATGGAAGTGGCGGCGAACCTGGGCGGCCGTCCTGCGGTGGTGCGCCCCTGTTCGACTCGGGAGACGCGTTCGTTGCCAAACTGAACCCCACCGCTACCAGCCTGGTGTTTTCCACCTACCTGGGCGGCAGTATGGACGATGCAGCCACGGCTATCGCATTAGATTCCGCGCAAAACGTCTACGTGGGCGGATTCACCCTCTCTCAGAATTTCCCTACCACTCGAGGCGCTAAACAGACCGCATACCATGGCGTCGACCAGAACAATGAATTCTTCCATACCGGGGATGGCTTCATTGCCAAGCTGAACAGCTCAGGTGCGACGCTGGCCTATTCCACATTTCTGGGCGGCAGCGGCGACGATGCCGTCTGGGGTCTGGCGACGGATAAAGCGGGAACGGTGTACGCCGCGGGCTCCACGTCGTCTTCGAATTTCCCGGTGACGAGCGGTGCGGTCCAGACCGATTACGCCGGCTATACCCTTCTGCCCGAGGTTATTGAGCAGAACTTTGGGGACGGGTTCGTAGCCCGGCTCGACACCCAGGGCGCGACGTTGCTTTATTCCACCTATCTCGGTGGTTCGGCAAACGACGGCGCACTGGCCGTCGCCGTGGATCCCTCGGGCTTGATCTACCTGACGGGAATGACCGACTCAAAGGATTTTCCTGTAACCAAGGACGCGCTACAGCCCATCTTCGGTGGAGATAGCACTTCCGTAAGAACCAATTATTTGCCGTGCGGCGATGGATTCTTGACCATCATCGATCCGAACCTGGCGACGCCGGTCTACAGTAGCTATTACGGCGGTGAATACAACGATCTTCTCCAAGGGATCACGCTGGATTCCAATGGCAATGTATGGATGGCCGGTTATACCGAGTCGCCAAACTTGAATGTGACTGCGAATGCGGCGCAAAAAAATTATACCGGCATCCCAGCAAGCCATGGAGGGGTCTCGCCCTCCAGCCTGATCGTTGGCCAAGCCATGGTCGTGGAGTTCTCCACCGCCGCGACTACGAACGGTCCCGTCCTCCAGGATGTCATCAACGCCGCCAGCGGGAAAGGCGGGGTGGTTTCGCCAGGAATGATTTTCGTGGCATACGGCGGAAGGCTGGGTCCTGCGAATCTGATCGGTTCCGCAGTGGATCCCGCTAGCGGATTGCTCAGCAGCACAATTTCCGGTACCAGCGTCCTTTTCGATAATGTGGCCGCGCCTTTGGTCTACGTAACCGCAAACGCCGTGGCCGGCACGGTTCCCTACGAATTGGCGGGCAGTACCTCAGCACAAATGGTTGTGGAGGTGGAAGGTCAGCGATCGGCCCCGATTACAGTCCAGGTTCAGCCCACGGCGCCAGGTCTGTTCTCGTTGAACGAGAGCGGAGCGGGCCCGGCGGTGGCGGACAACTATCTCACCAGCCAGGGGACTCTGAATTCGTCCCACAATCCCGCCCCAATCGGAGCGGTGATGGCGATTTACGCAACCGGCGAGGGTCAGACGGATCCTCCGGGCCAAGACGGACTCTTTTCCACCACCACGGTTCCGAAGCCGGTCGCGCCTGTCTCAGTAACAATTGGCGGCGTGCCGCAAACTAAAATCTTATACGCCGGCGCGATTCCGGGTGAGGTTCCGGGTGTGTTGCAGGTGAACTTTACGGTCGCCGAGCATACGCCGCATGGAGTTCAGCCGATTGTCGTTACCATTGGCGGAGCAAGTTCCCAGGCGGGCATAACCGTCGCGATTAAGTAGATTATTCGAACTCCGTCCTTCTTACATACATAAAGAGCGAGACGAGGCGAAGCAGATCCAAACCGCGGACGTTGGCAGTCTCGGTCCGGACAACGGCCAGCGCAGCGCCGCTTCGCATGGATCCGGCCGCGCGCCCACTGGCGGGAAATTGCGCGAACATCTCCTGCGGAATCCGCAGATGGCCCATTTCCGCAGTGGCGGCACAATAGCAAATTCCGCCCGCCGTGCTCACAGGATCAAAACTGCCCGTCAGGATCAAAACGAGCGCGCCGCCCGGAACGCCTCGCCACGTGAAAGTCGCGCCAGTAGAACGTTGAATGCTTGCCAAAGCGTCGCGGTTGGTCCAATCCAAAGCGGGAATGCCGGGCAAGGTTCCGGAGAATGCGGGAACGTCTGTTCCGCCAGGTACAAGAAAAGTGAACTGCGGATCGTTCAGAAATAGCGGCCGCTTTCGTCGAACGGTCGGGTCCTCTAAGCCCAGGCGGGCCCAGTAGACCCCAGGGCGGCTCCTGGAATGCGAGACGGCGCGGGATTCGCCTGAGCCAGAAATCGTAAATTGGCCGCCGGCGTCGAGCGTATGCGGGTCGCTGGGATTGGCCAGCGCGGCGGCGACCGAATCGATTTGGCTCACGTCGATCTGATAGAGAGCCGTATAGGAGGTGCACGTTCCAACGGGCGGCACCAGGAGCAGGCGATTGGATTCCTCGGTTAGCTCGCGCTCATGGAACGCCGCAAAGGCTTCATCGACGGTGACCGTCGGCTGATCCGGCTGATAGAACGAAGTCCGTCGTGAAACACCGATGATTCCCAACTTGCGGCCCTTGCCAATCGTCGAAGGCCAGCCCGCCGGCATTTCGCAAGAGTCGCGGTCTGCGATCGCCATGGTGACCACATTAGACCGGGTTGCCCCGGGGACACGTGCATAGACCGGCACGTAACAGCCTTTGGGGACATCTGCTGGAAGGCGGAAGAGGATGGAATTCAGGCCGCGTTCTCTGGCACCGCGAGATTCAACCGAGGACGCTGCGCGCCCGCCGACCATCACTTCAACTCTCTTGCCCTCGCCCAAACCGGTTGCCAGTAGGTCTGCCATCTCGCCTGGCCGAGCCGGTGCTTCCACGGTATTCGCGCGACGCCGTCCGTCCGAACCGACGTTATCTATTTTTCCGGGACCCCAGCCCTTGCCGTTGGCGGTGAACAAACCGGGCTGGCTCGGAACCACTCCAATTGGAAACGGTTTGCTGGTCCCTTCGGATGTCTCGACGCTGAGAGAGCCATGTCCCACGGGGGCCGATGAAGGCATCCAAGCCTCAATTCGCCTCGGCTCCGCAGAAATTAAGGATAGTAGAATGGGGCGTGCGTCATGCTCCAGAATCACCCGAACCTCGCTGGACGCGCGACCCAGTCGAACGCCTTCGATCGTGAATCTCGAGCCGCGCGCGATCGACGCGCCTGCCAGCGTAGAAGGAGTTCGGCTGGCTGAGTTGACGACACCGTTTTGAGCGATGGCGGGAGGTTGAGCGTGAACCGGGAGACAGCCAGCACCAAGGACGCAAACCAGAGCCGCGCGCATCCCTATCAGAATATCAGCGAGCTTTCCGGCAGCATCCCTGCGGTGCAGCCGGGATGGGGGATCGGTAAATCCTTGCGCTTCGCCGCGCGGATGGCCTTGCGGGAAGTGCACGCGAGCAGCGGAAAATTCGGGTTGGCGGCGCTGCTCATGACCGTCGCCGCGGCAACCGCGTTTGGGCTTCGAAGCATTACGGCCGGGATCACCGGGCATGCATTCGAAAATGCGCGGTCGTGGATCGCGGCCGACGCAATGGCCCTCTATTTCGGCACTCAGCCGGCGGCGGAACAATGGACCGCGATCAGGAACCTGGGCGCCGGCGTTGAATCGACGTTGGTGGCCGAGATGCCGATCATGCTCGCCTCGGATCAGGCCCCGGATCCGGTGATCGCCGACGTGAAGGTTGTTGATCCCGTGGCGTATCCGTATTATGGCAACGTTGAGCTCGCGAGCGGACGCCCATTCCGGGAAGCACTGGAAGGGGACGCTTTGATGGTGTCCGCCGACTTGCTGCAGACGCTGCATGTGAATGTCGGCGATCCGGTTCGTATCAACGAGACGGAATTTCACATCCGTGATGTGATCGCAGCGGAGCCCGACCGCTTCGTCACGCCCCCGGTCCCCATCGGCCGCGTGATTGTTTCTCAGAAAGCCTTCGACCGGACGAATCTCACGGATTTCGGACCACTGGGTTTTTACCGTGTTCTCCTTCGCATCCCTCCCAATGCGGACCGGCGGACCTTGTGCTCGCGGTTAGAAGAAATCTTCCCCAGCGCCCGAGTGATCGATTACACCAGCCGTACTCCGGAGAGCGTGACCATGGTGGGATGGGTAATTCCGTTCCTGAACATGGTTGGGCTTCTTGCTTTGGTGCTGGGCGCGGTCGGGTTTGGAGCCGCAGCTCATTTTCACTTGCTGCGCAGCACCCATGCTCTGGCTATTCTGAAATGCCTTGGCGCGACGACGAACCGCATCGCCGGCATCTATATGCTTCAAATAATGTGCCTGGCGTTTCTGGCCGTGTTGACGGGAATAGCCGGCGGCAGCCTGATCGAGCTGTGGGGCGCAAAGATCGCGGTTCAGTATTTCGGAACTCCCGTCCAGGCCGCCGGCAGAATGTCCGCCGCGGCTCAAACCGCCATTTTCAGTTTGAGCATCGCTGCAGCCGTGGCTTGGATTCCCTTGACGCGGATCCGCCGTGTTTCCGCGTCTGCGCTTCTGCGTCGCGATACAGGCGAGAAATATCAGCTTCCGCGCTCCAAACCGAAACCGGGCGTCGGGAAGCTAATCTGCCTTTTCGCGACGCTTGCCGCCGCGGCTTTCTTGATTTTCTATTTCGCAGACACCCGGCGAGCGCAAATGTACGCTTTGTTCGGTTCTGCAGCCGCCGTATTCAGCGTCTATTTTGTCGCCGGGCTCGCAACCTCCGCTGTATCGGGGACTTCGCGCGCCTGTGGACGCCGGCTGCCCTGGGCGGTGCGTCAGGGGACTGCAAATCTGCACCGCTATCGCCGGCAATCGCGTACGGCCATCACGGTTCTGGCGAGCAGCGTGGCGTTTATTGTAATCGCTCTGGCGGGCGAGTGGCGGTTGCGGAGCTATATTCTGGATACCATTCCATTTCACTCGCCCAATCTCCTCTTCCTTTATCTCGACTCGACGCGAAGAGCCGAGTTATCGAGCGTACTGGCGCAGCAATCCGGCCTGGAAGGGCCACCGCAGTTCGTTCCGGCAGCCTGGGTTTCGCTAGTCCGCACCGGCAATGCAACGCTCGAAGCATTGCGGGCTTCCAAGCCAGAGATGTGGATTCAAAGGGACTGGCCGGTCAGCTGTTCCGGCGAGAAACCTCGGTACATCGACGTGGTTTCCGGCCAATGGTGGCGCGCGGATTCCCGAGAACCGGAAGCCGCGCTCACCAAAGATGTGGCCGATTTGTTGGGCGTGACGTTAGGAAGCCGGCTGGATTTCCTGGCCGGAAGACGCCTGACGTCGGCTCGCGTCACCGCCTTGTTGCGGATCCCAGCGGCGCAACGCGCCTGGTGGCGGGAAATTATTCTTAATTGCCAATCTCTGCCGAACGCTCTTTACAGCGGGGCGGTCACCATCGCGCCGGATCATCTTTCCGATGTACGGAAATATCTGCGCAGGCGTTTTCCCGACCTTCTGTTTCTCGACTTAAACGATTTACTGACGCGGACCGAAGGCATCGGCCGCGAAATGCTGAGTGTTCTCGCCATCGTAGGAGGATTGGCGACATGCATGGCATTGATTGTACTGCTGGCCCTGATTCGCGCCATGCGCGACTTTCGCATATACGAGATTGCCCTGTTGCGCACGCTGGGAGCGCGCAGGCGGGTCCTGCTGGCCGCGCTTGTGACGGAGTACCTGGCGCTAGGCGGCCTTTCCGGATTCTTCGGCGCGATTCTGGGCTTTGCAGGGATCAGTTTGGTTCTGCGCTTGGCGGCGGGACTCTCCGATTGGGTCTTCGATCCCTCCGCGATGCTCGCTGCCGTCGCCTCCGCCGCGCTGCTGGTGGCCGTGGTGGGGGTGTTGGGTTCCATCAGCTTGCTGCGGCCAAAACCCGTGGAGCTCTTGCGCCGGCATTAATCTGTCGCGGCGATCACGCTGTACCGGATCTCGGCGTAGGCTGCCTGATATTATTGGCGTTCGCATGGAGCAACGGATCTCCGTCCTGATGGCTGTTGACGAGCAGTATGCGTCGCCATTGTTGGTAACCGTCGCATCGCTTCTGGAAAGTCTCCGGCCAGGCGTGGGCTTGGACCTATACGTTATGGGTAGCGGACTTCGGCCTGGGACGCGCAGCAGACTCGAGGGCGGCTGGGATGGCCGCGTCCGGCTCCACTGGGCGCCCCTGGATAACTCGAAGCTCGAATCGCTCCGCGGCTATGCCTATCCGTCGTCACCCGTGGTCAACTTTCGCCTGGTGCTTGGATCAAGTCTCCCACGCGACGTCTCGAAGGTGATTTATCTCGACGCGGATCTCTTAATCCAGAGAGATATCTTCGAGCTCTGGGAACAAGACATGCAAGGTAAGATCGTCCTCGCGGTTCAGGACAGCTATATCCAGAAGCTCCCGGCTCGCTATCTTCCGGCGCAGCCGGAGGTCGAGCAGCCTTACTTCAACTCGGGTGTGATGGTGATCGATCTGGAAGCGTGGCGCATGGCGGAGATTGAGCAGTGCTGCCTGGGAGCTGCCAGGCGGCTGGCGCATCGAACCAAATGGCTTGACCAGGACGTACTCAATGCGTGCCTGGCTGGCCGCTGGGGACGGTTAACGCCGGTCTGGAACAAGCAGTTTTTCCTGGACGTGTTCCCGGACTGGCGGTGCGCCCCCTACGAGGAGAAAGAATTTCTGGAGGCACGCGGCGACACGGCAATCATTCATTTCTCTTCGCGAACCAAGCCTTGGCATGCCTTCTGCGATCATCCGCTCCCCACCGCCATCTTCTGGACGGCGTCGCGGCGGCTGTCCGAGCCAAACGGCGAAAGCATGCGTTGCGGATGATGCTACCGGGCATGTTGAGACTCGCGATTCTGCATCCGTGGACATTGGCGACTGTACCGCTGTCGGTGGCTCACGAGCGAGCCGCTCGATGGTTGGCTAAGCGGTTGAGTAGACTGAAATGACGCATATGGCTCTCAACACCGTGCCCTCGACGAAACAGCCAGCCGTGACGGTGATGGTGGTTTCCGACTACCGGCCCGGAGAAAAGAAGTCATGGGACGATCTTCGTGGGACCCTCGCTGCGTTGGGACGCCAAGACTTCGATGAACCGATTGAGCACATTCTCTTGGAGAATGCCGACGATCTCGAGAGAATGCCCGAGGATGTGCGGCGGACGATACCGGGGGTCCGCGTAATCGCCTCCGACGCCGCCGGCTCCTACCCTCTCAAGAATGCGGGAGTGCAGGCGGCAAACGCCGATCTCGTGATGGTTCTCGACGCTGACTGCGTCCCGGACCGCGGCTGGGTGCGCGCCGGGGTTGAGGCGATGCGCCAGTGGCCTGACGCGGTCGCAATCAGCGGCCGCACCACCTACCCGGGACGTTCAACTCTGGAACGGTCGCTCGGACTGCTGTCGCGCTGTTACGTGGACCGCGGCACGGCAGGCCAGGTTCGTTTGCTCTCGACGAACAACATGATCGTCCGGCGGAACGTGTTTCGCTCGGACCCGCTGCCGGACGACGCCGGCCCTTTCGCGTACCGGCTGTTGACTGAGCGCCTGCTGCTTCGGGGCGGCAAGCTTTACTTCGAGCCAAAGATGCGAGCCGTGCATGATTTCGAGGGCTGGCCCATGGAGCGGGACTTGCGCCGGCAGGTGGGATGGACTTCGATTCGCATCCGGCAACTCGACCAAAACATTCCGGGGGCAAGAGTTGTGAGGCTGCTCGGCCCGGTCTCGGCGCTGCTGCTCTACGCTTACCGCTTGGCAGAGAGCACGGGTCATTGTTTCCGCCTCCCACGGTATTTTGGGCTTCATGCGCGCCACATCCCTATGCTGTTGGCGCTGGCGGCGCTGGTCCACTCCTTCGAACTGCCCGGCATGTTCCGTGCGCTGGGCGGCCAGCCGGCGGGCCCGACCGTCTATCGCTGATCGAGAAGGAACTCACGATTGGGCGATTTGTCAGGCCTGGTTATCAGGCTCGCGTAGCGTTGAGCGCGGCAAGCACACGCGCGTCGCGGAAGGGAAGTCTTCGAAGGCGAACGCCGGTTGCATCGTGGATCGCGTTCGCGACCGCTGCCATGAGTGGCTTGCACGCCGCCTCGCCGCCCCCATAGGGCGGAAGGTCGGGCCGGTTCGGATTCGGATCGCCATTCAGCAACACAACATCGATCCTCGCGGGACAGTCGGCATGCCGAAGGCTCGGATGAGAGACCCAGTCCACGCTCGTGACCTTCTCCGTATTGAACTGCACCTCTTCATGAAGAGCCCGGCTCAGCGAATGCAGCATCGCGCATTCGACAGTGTGGCGTAGTGCCTCCGGATTGATTATGAGGCCACAGTCGTGCGCGCAAACCAGCCGCTTTACCCAGACGTGACCGGTGGCACGATTCACCTCGACCTCGGCGATCTGCGCGGCAATGGTCTGTCCGCGAAATGCATACGCGAAACCGCGCCCGGTCATTATGTCTCCGGATGCAACTGGTTTTGGTGAGGGTCGCGGATCCCACCCGTAAGCCTCCACTGCCGCCTTTACAACCGCAATGGACCGGGCCCGCTTGAACCCGGCATCGTCCGTCGTGCTGGCCTTGAGGAGCTTCATGCGAAATTCCACCGGGTCGGCTTTCGCGGCGAAGGCCAGTTCGTCGATGAAAGACTCCGCGGCGAAGGTCGACTGGGGACCGTTTGGATCGCGCAAATTGCCCGTGCGAACCGGCGATTCCCACACCAGCGGCAGGCTCACTACGTCCCTGGACATACGGCGATTCGGGATCGCGTACATTTCCGCCGGCACTTCGGCACTACCGGAAGCAGGTTTTTCGCGCCTGGACCCCATGAGCTGAGCGATCAGCACTGTATCGGGCTCGTTATAGCCCACGTGATTGTGGTCGGCGGCACGGGCATGGTAATCGTATGCCACGAGGTTCCCCGCCGCATCCAGACCACCGCGCACCTTAACGGCGAATGCCGGAGCCTTGGTATCCCAGGCGCTCTCTTCGTCCCGCATCCACTGTATGCGAACCGGGCGGCCAATCTCCTTCGCAATGTAAGCCGCCTCAAATCCCGCATCATCGGCGGCGGTGCGCCCGAACCCCTGCGGGCCTTCCATCCAGATGACGCGCACTTTGTCCCTGGGCATCCCCAGGAAAGTGGCGACACCGTTCCGCATTCCATAGGATTTCATGTCGTTCGAATAAATCGTCATCAGGCCATTTGACGGATCCGCCATGGCGTGGGCCGGGCTGAACGCGGTGTGTCCCTGATACGGGATGTCGTAATCGGCTTCGATAATCTTCGCCGCGCCGGCGAAGGCAGCGTCCGGGTTTCCCACCACAATCGGGTTGGCAACAGCAGTGGGCGTCGCGGCGCGCATGTATTGAAACAAGTCTTCTGACGACGGGAAAGGCGCCGTGGCCGGCTTTTCCCAATTCGTCTTCAGCCGCCTGGCTGCGTTGATCGCCTGCTCTTCCCGTTCGCAGACTACAGCGACATAGTTGCCCTTGCTAACTACCTTGACGAACCCCGGCATGTTCCGCACCGACGATTCATCGATACTGATGAGCTTGGCCCCCGCGAACGGTGGCTTTATATTGCGGGCGTGAACCATGCCGGGCAGCTTGACGTCCACCGCCCATTTCAGCGAACCGTCCACCTTGGCAGGAATATCGTAGCGTTTGGGGGACTGACCGACGTTCTTGAGCGCCTGTACCGGTTTGACCGCGGCCACGCCGGTAATTACGTTGATGTTCTTCCCAGTCACTGCGACATTGAATCTCTTTCCAGCGATCAGTTGTCCGTAAGTAACACGCTTCGAAGGATCACCCGTCACCGTAATAACGCCTTCGCTCACACTCAGCCGGTCCACAGGCACATCCAGCTTTGTGGACGCCATCTCGAGCAATACTCTGCGTGCCTCGGCCGCGACGCGTCGCATGGGCCAGCTATCACGTTCCATCGCGGTCGAGCCGCCGGAACCGCCCTGGTCGACAGTGATATCCGTGCTCCCCATGACGCAGGTGGTCTTGCCGTAGGGAAAGTCCAGCTCGTCCGACATGATCTGCCGGAAGGCAGTCCCCGTGCCTTGTCCGCAATCCGTCTTGCCGACGTAGAAGGTTGCGGTGTCGTCCTCGTGAATCACGATCCACGAATCCACTTGGCGGAAGTCGGGGTCGGGATACGGACCGGCACTGCTAGCATCGGTCTGAGCTTTCGCCTCAGGCGCGAACGAGATAGCTGCGCCCGCGGCACTGAAGGTCACGGCGAACATACCCGCGTTCCTGAGGAACTCCCTGCGCGAGGGACTGAAGTTGGACCGCTCCAGTTCCCGTTCGATTTCCTGGGGAATGCCGTTCACGTCCTGGATAATTCCGCGCACCGGAGTCATGCCGTCACCTCCGTTTTTGCCGACTGCCGGGCGTCCGCGATAACCTTCGCGCCGCGTTTGATGGCCGCCTGAACCCGGTAAAACGTCATGCAGCGGCACAGCACGCCGTTCATTCCCTCGCGAACCTGGGCATCGCTTGGATTCGGAATCTTGTCCAGCAGCGCTTTGGCGGTCATGATTTGCCCATTCTGGCAAAAGCCGCACTGAGGGACCTGTTCGTCAATCCAGGCTTGTTGCAGCGGGTGAAGTTTACCGCCTTTGGCGATTCCTTCGAGCGTGGTGATTTCAGATTTCACAGAAGAGACCGGCGTGATGCACGACCGAATCGCGGAGCCGTTTATGATCACCGTGCACGCTCCGCATTGGCCAAGTCCGCAACCAAATCGCGGCCCCTGCAGGCCAAGATCATTACGAAGGATGTAGAGCAATGGCGTTCCAGGCTCGACATCCAACGTGTGAGTACTGCCGTTTACCTTCAGTGTGATATTGCTCATTCTCGGTGCTCCTTGCTCGGTGCTCCTTACGCGTCGACGGATTCTTCGACGTGACCCCTATATTCTATCGGGTTGAGGTAGCCCAGGTTAGGGCGGATTCAGAGGGCACGATTCCATTAACTCAATAAGGATTCTTCGAGAGAGTTTCGGCCTCCGCCTCGCAACCTGCCGGTTTTGATTTCGCTTGAGCACGCAGGGCCGTTAGCTCCGTTCGAGCCGCATCGAAATCTTTATGGAACTCGGCCGAGCTGGCCTCCATTGCGAAAACCGACGTGGCCGTCATCCATCCCGCCTCAACGGCGCTGGTATTATGCACGCCACACACAATCCGGCTTTGTCCAAACGCGCGGGCCCGGGCTAGCACATCGCTCGCGGCCTCCGGCACCAATTCGGCGAGAATCAATCCCGTTTCCCAACTCACCGCTGTGTGTCCCGACGGATAGTCCGGGCTCCGCTCAAGCATCGCCTTGCCCAGCGCGGAAACGCATACGTCTCCTTCGGCAACCTGAAACGGACGTTTATGCTGATACCGCATCTTGATCACGTTGGCCGCGGCTCCTGCGTCGGCGTTCGCTCGCGTAAGCAGCACAGTTAACTTCGGTGCATCGGCAGGCGTCAGAGTCACCCCCAAGGCGCATCGGAACGCATACAGCAGGCCGGCCATCGACAAGTTGTCGTCTGCTTGCGCAAGAATCCATCGCGCCGAGCCTTCCAGCGAACGCGTGGCGTGGAAGATGGCCATGTCGGCTTGATAGCGAGCATCTCCAGTCGTGGGCGCGGGAAGCACGATGCGAACCACGCTCGACGTCTGCTCGGGAGTCAAGTATCTCCCGGACCCGAGCTGGCGCGGTGGCCGATTGACTCCACAGCAGGCCAGCAACTGCGAGAACCGTGACTGAGAATCGAAGGATTGTATTCACACGGTATTCCTTCATTCTCTCATTGAGGGTGACTTCCGAGGAGCCTACGGCGTCTGCCCATGCCACGTCACGTCCTTGATAAGCTATTGGACAAATTCGGAGAACCTTCGTAGTAGGAGATCACGATGCCCCACCAGATCAGCCGCAGAGACACACTTAAAACAGGATTAGCAGCAGGTCTGCTGGCCCTTGTCCCGGACGGAGCCATACCAGCGTTGGCTCAAGGCGAGACGGACATCCCATTCAGCGACTATCCGGCGAACTATCAACCAGGCGGGCCTCCGGGCGCGGCCAACCGGTTTCTGGATATCCGGAAGATCGACGGCACCATCACGCCCAACGATCAGTTCTTTTTCATCCAGCACTACAATCGCCCCGAAGTCGACGGTAGTTCATACCGCCTCAAGTTCAGCGGATTGGTGAATAAGCCGGCCGAGCTTTCCCTCGCCGATTTCAAGGCCATGAAGCCGGTGGACCTGGTGAACGGTTACGAGTGCTCAGGCAACAGCGGAAGGGTCTTTCAGGGGCTTAGCTCTTGCGGCCGTTTCACCGGCGTACCGCTGCATGAGGTGCTGAAGCAGGTAGGAGTTGGGCCCAAGGCTCGCGAGGTGGTCTTTTTCGGTACGGATCGAGGCAAGGAGAACATAATTTTTCGCGAAAATACTTACAAGCTCGAACAACAGTTTGGCCGCAGCATCACGCTCGAAAACGCGATGAAACCGGAGCCGTTATTAGCCTACGCGCTCAACGGACAACCGCTTACACGCGATCAGGGCTTTCCACTTCGGCTGATCATGCCGGGCTGGTATGGTGTTTGCAATGTGAAGTGGCTGGCGGAAATCCATCTGCAAGAGGATCGCTATCTCGGCAACTTCCAGGCCCGCTGGTACCGCAATCTCTGGGGCGTCGGAGGAACAGGAGAGGATGCCGATCCGGGAACGCAATGGGTGGAGACCGAAGTGACACGCATGCAGTTGAAGTCGGTGATCGCGCGCGTTCGAAAGAACTCAAATAAGTACCAGGTGTTCGGGTTCGTGTTAAACAACGGCGCTCCACTGAAATCTGTGGAAGTCAGCGTGGACGGGGGTCCCTGGCAAGCCGCCACGCTCGACAAATCCAACACCCGCTTTTCCTGGAAGCTGTTCACTTTCGATTGGAAGGATGCGACGCCCGGCGAACATACCTTGGTTTCTCGCGCCACTGACGCCGACGGAATCGTGCAGCCTACCCGGGCGGACCTAAGCAGAAAGAAGACCTTTCTCGAAGACAACGCGCAGTTCCCGCGCAAAATCATGATTGCTTGAAGCGCGTGATAGGTGTGCGGATGGCTTAATAAACGTTACGGGAGGAAGTGAGGGATGAGCAAAGTACGAGTCTTGGTGGGAACGCGCAAGGGGGCGTTCGTGCTGACCTCAGACGGAAAACGTGAAAAGTGGGATGTTAGCGGCCCTAGTTTTGGCGGCTGGGAGATCTATCACATCAAAGGGTCACCCGCCGATCCGAACCGGCTCTATGCGTCGCAGTGCAGCGGTTGGTTCGGGCAACAGGTGCAGCGTTCCGACGATGGCGGCGGGACTTGGACGCCCGTTGGCAATAAGTTCGTGTATGACGGGATTCCTGGAACGCACCAATGGTACGACGGCACGGCGCATCCTTGGGAATTTAAGCGAGTCTGGCATTTGGAACCCTCGCTGACGGACCCTGACACCGTCTACGCCGGCGTTGAAGACGCGGCCTTGTTTCGCTCGAGCGACGGCGGACAGAACTGGCAAGAACTCGCTGGACTGCGCGAACACGGGTCGGGACCGCGCTGGCAGCCGGGCGCGGGAGGAATGTGCCTGCACACTGTCATTCTGGATCCAACCGATCCCCAGCGTATCTTCATCGCTATCTCGGCTGCGGGCGCTTTCAGAACTGACGACGGCGGCCGGACCTGGCAGCCTATCAACAAGGGACTGCACTCGCAGTACATTCCCGATCCCACCGCCGAGGTCGGACACTGTGTCCACCATGTCGCCATGCATCGAGCGCGTCCGGGTGTCCTGTTTATGCAGAAACACTGGGATGTCATGCGCAGCGACAACGCCGGCGAATCGTGGCGGGAGGTGAGTGGGAATTTGCCCACCGACTTCGGCTTCGTAATCGACGTTCACGCGCACGAGCCCGAGACCATTTACGTCGTTCCGATCAAGAGCGACTCGGAACACTTTCCGCCGGATGCAAAGCTACGGGTGTATCGCAGCAAGACGGGAGGAAACGAATGGGAACCACTAACCAAGGGTCTCCCGCAGAGTAATTGCTACGTGAACGTGTTGCGCGACGCGATGGCCGTAGATTCGCTCGATGAATGCGGCGTCTATTTTGGAACCACCGGCGGGCAGGTGTATGCATCGGCTGATGCGGGAAATAACTGGACGTCTATCGTGCGAGATCTTCCAGCCGTGCTTTCGGTAGAAGTTCAAACCCTGGCATGATCCAAGTTGTACTACCGGCACATCTGCGGACACTCGCGCGCGTCGCTGGCGATGTCAAACTCGAGGTCCAGGGCGAGGCCACGCAGCGCTCGGTCCTGGACGCTCTTGAAACCAAATATCCAATGCTGCAGGGGGCGATCCGCGATCACGTCACCCGACAGCGCCGGCCCTACATAAGGTTCTTCGCGTGTTCTGAAGATCTGTCCCCAATCACCGGATGCTCCGCTGCCCGCTCAGGTGGTCTCCGGCACGGAGCCGTTTTTCATCGTGGGAGCCATTGCCGGTGGATAATTGCCTTCCGACCGAAAGCGTTGTCCTTGATTTGAGCAGGGCGACGGGCAACTTATACGGTTCACCACCGCGCCGCGCCTCACTCCATGCGGTGTCGCAAGGTGCGCGTTAAACAGTGCCCATACTAACTCCCAGGATCATATCGCCAGGGATGCTCCCGAGATAACCAGCGCAGTTGCCTTGATCGGAAATCATCCCGACCAGGAGCACGGTCCCGCCGTAGAGCGCGGCCATGTGCGTCTTCCCCTGGTCTTTAACCGGGAAAATTGCGGCAGGATCGCGATGGATGGAACTCTTCGCGGCCCGGACCTTCTGCTTGGGACCGGAACCGGTGTTCACCCGTTCCGCGATCAGCGGTACCAACAGCGAGTGCATCTCGCGCACTTGATTTTCGAGCTGGACCTTCCACCATAGCTTGATGTCTTTCGCATTGGCCGTGGTGAAAGTCTTCTCGTCCTGCTGCCAGTTCGTTCGTTGGGAATTCTTGCCATCGGTCAGCCAATCGCCCCAAAGGCGGCCACCCAAATCTGGGCGACGACGAGAATCGTCAACAAACTTCGCATCACAATTTCTTCAGCCAAACGTTGCGAATGGCGATCTTGCCAGTGCCCTCAATCTCGAACCCGATCAAACCGCTTTTGCGGAACTTGGTTGGGTCATCATCGATCAGGATCGCCATAACGTGTCCGTTCACGATGTGAGTCATGGTGTTACCTCGGGCGATGAGGTGGAGTTGATTCCAGCCCTCAATATGGATGTACCCGGCCAGTTCGTCTTTATCTCCCAGAGTGGCGAGCAGCCTGGGATGCTTTCCTTCTTCGGTTCTGACCATTTGGCCCCGCCATGCAATAATCCCGCGTCCGGTGGCCTGCTCATAGAACTGGCCGGTAAACATATTGCGGCCATCGAAATCAAACTGTGGGCCGAGCATGTCCCACTTCGCTTGTGTGGCGAAGGGCGGCGGCGTACCCCGCGGTGCCCCGCTTGGGCATAACCCGGTCTGCGGAGGCCGTCCACTCCCGCGCGGCCGATTCGGATCGGTGATTGCCCCGCGGTATTGCACCCCGCTATTGACCGCCGCGCCCTCGCCTTTCATTTCCAGCTTCATTTCGAAGTCGGCAGGCTCTCCGCCTCGCCAGATCAGGTAGATTGTGCCGGTTGGCTTCTCGCACGTCGATTCGGCGACGATGGCGCCATCTTCCACGCGCCAAAAAGTTTTGTCCCCGTCCCACGCGTTCAGGCTTTTCCCGTCAAACATCGATTGCCAACCGCGGTGATCGTTGAAATCGATCGCATCGGGTTGAGTAAAGCCGGATCCCGCGCTTTGGACAGCGGGTGCATGGGGCGCAGCGGGCTGTTGTGAGATCGCCGGAGATGCCAGGAATCCGAGGACGAGGCACGCTGCCGAAAGGATCGCTATCCGGGTCGGGTCGGGCATATGTATAGACTGTTTTCTCACTCCCCAACCATTACCGCCCGACTCGAAAACGTGCAATTCGATCGAACGCCAGCAGCGGCCTCGCTAGCACCGGTCGATCGTCGGTTTTCCCCTACTTCGCGGACGGCAAAACGACCGTAACGCGGCCATTGATGCTAACCTTGCGCGAAGCCCATGAACGACCCGTTACAGGTCGGCGCCGGAGGTGTCCCATGCCGCGTCTACTTCATCAAGCTTAATTCCCACCAGGTAACTGAGCTCTGCTCGGCGGCAGTACCGAACGACGCCCGCCAGCTCCCGGCGTTTCCCTGAGATCTTCACCTTAGTTCCGACGGGAATGGGCTTGCTGACGGAGATGCCCGCGCCGGACGGAGACCTGTCTTCAAGCATTCCGGGATGGTTTATTGGACCGCTATCCTCTTCCCAAGCGACGGATATTCTCGACATGAACGCGTCCCTGGGCTCAATCCGCTGTGGGCGCATATAACGAAATCGGCTGTAGCTGTCAAAATGATTAGGGTCGTCCAGCAGCGCTGCGGCCCAGGGGCCCAGAGCAGTATGAAGCAAATCCGTGTGCGCGGGTCGGATGATTTGGCTGGGGTGTAGCCTCAGCGATTGGATAGTCCTCTAACCATTCCGTTAGTGTGAGCCATCCGACTGCCGAAGGAATCCCGCGGGCACGAGCCCCTTGGCCGCAAACTCTGAGTAGCGCTGCAATGCCAGCAAATAGGTCTCAAGGACGTTCTGCCTCTGCTCTTCAGTCGATGCTCGTCTTGTTTGCTCCCTGGCGGTGTGAAGTTCGGAGGCTAATTGTTGCTCTATTTCGTGCTGACGAAACTTGTCAATAGTCGAATTCGGCGTCACAGATGTCATACGCTCCAGGTCTGAGCAATTGCCTTGCCGTTCGTTGAGCTACGAGGAAGACCTGCTTGAGGCGGTTTCCCCTACTTCGCGGACGGCAAAACGACCGTAACCCGGCCATTGACGATCGGGTTTCGGTCGTCCGGCCCGCCGCACGTTTCCGGTTCGGCCGCCCACGCCCCGGGCTTCATGCGCGTGTAATGCTTCGTGAAGCTCCAAGGCCTGGTCAGCGCCACAGGGTCCGTGATGGTGGCCTGATCTTCGAGCGTGTTCGCGTCGATTTGACGGATTCGCTCCGTATACCGCGCCTGCTCGCTCAGCATCGCGGGCGTCGTATCCGTCCATAGACCGGACTTTACCGAGATCGTTTCCACCACCAGGGTCTGGCCTTCCCAATGTCCGATTGAACGGCCTAACAGCGTTGGCCACAGTTCATCTTCGGGCGGGAATCCGCGGCCATCCGTGTAGATATGCCTGGTCTCCTTCTCGACGATTATCCAGGTCGCCTCCGGGGTCACAACGAATTCGTAGTCGAACGGCGTGCCAATGATTCGGGGCATGCCCGCGGCACAGTATAGAGTGTGAGAATCGACCAAGGGGTTCGGATAACTGGCATCACCTTGATGCTCGGCGCGGACCAAGTCCACTTGATACTTGGCTTCCCAGTCAGGTTTGTAAGGTGGGTGGTCTCGATTGCCCGGGGTAAACGATCGGCCGTTCTCAACATCGAGCAACGCCGGCGAGCCCTTTACCCTCCATAAACCGCTCCAATCGGGAAGCTTGGAAAATGCTTCCATGCGCACCGGGGAGTTCGCGATCGTCTGAGCAGCGGCGGATTCGAATAGCAGGAGCGGCACGATGCCCAGGACACTGGCCATTCGTCCGGGCGACCTAAGAAAATCGATCCACATACTATCCAGTTACTCCTTTCAGGCCCGGAGGCAGTATCGAGCCTATTTCGTGATCGGAAGAGGCTGCGCCATTTCGTCTGGCGGCGAGTAGAGCCAGGCTACGGATTTGGGCTCCTTGTTTGAGGATCGCCGGTTGGCGAGCCTCCTATCCGGGTCCCATCGGCGAGTGTCGCCGAGACCAGGGAACCGCCCGGCCTGCCCGTCGCGCAACGGGTGCATTGCGATGGCGACCTGATCGCCAGGCTTCAGAAGTTTTGGTTTCCACCCTTGTCTGGCAAGACTGGACGGAGCACTCATTTCAATGCTCCATTCCACTGCAGTGCCCGAGGCATCCGTCACCATTAGCTGGATCCACGAGTGAGGGTTTGTCCATTGGAATTCCTTAACCGTACCAGTCAAAGTAATCGTCTTTGACAAGTCGAATCCGGCGAACGAATGATGACCAACGAGGGGCGTTCCCGACCAGCATTATTATCAGCCCCGAAAGTTGGATCAGCCTAAACCCGATGTTCGCTTTCATTTGTGCCCCAATCTGGATAAGCAGCCAACAGCAACGTAGATCGTCCATTTTGGCACACTATTCTATACCAATCGCGCTAGCGCAGGCTCGAAATGGCGCGGGCGATGGCTAGGCCACCTATAACTTATTGAACAAAAGGTTTGGCTCCTCGAATGCCATCACTCAGAAGGAGTTCGGATACCGGCTACAACGATTCGGCTGCAATGCAAACTATCCCGAGATTGCCGATATGCTCGTACTTCGGGGCCGTGCGGTAGCCGGTCTCTTCTACACAAGCTGGAGCTCTACACAAGCTGGAGCTACGATAGCAATCGCAACGATGCCACAGGCCTCGATCCGCCCCCCGGCCAACTGGGCCTATTATCTCTCCGCCCTTCGCGGTTTATTTACTACGACAGGTTTAGGAGCGTTGAGAACCGAGAAGTTATTCCGTAACCACTTCTCCACTGACTCTCTTTGAGTAAGTGCTGCTACCCGCTGCCATGAAGTGCGTCCGGTTCGAACCGTGTATTCAGCCATCAGGTAATTATTTGAATTGTACACGTGGACGACTTCGCCTGACTCGGAACGCTTACAGTGAAAAGAATCAGTAATATCGGTGTGGTGACGGTGTTGCATCGACTCCATTATATCATCTGTCGTACGTGATACTATCTCGTTGATGCCTAGCGATCACATCCCAAGGCTGTGAGGCACAATGGCTGAATTGACTAGTTTTCAAGCAGACATTCGCCCGCTCTTTACCGAGCGAGATATTCACGCCATGAGCAAGGCGTTCAATCTCGGAAGTTATGACGACGTAAGGGCTCACGCCGCTATCATCTACAACCGCATTCGCGGGATCGGAGGGGCCGTCATGCCGCCCCCTCCACCGAGAGGAGAAGGGCCTTGGCCTCAATCTCAGATTGAGCTATTCGCCAAGTGGATGGCGGACGGGTACCGACCTTAGAAGCAACCGCTTGCATTGCTCAAATTTAGGCCGTCTCCAGAAAGACCAGGAGCCGTGATTCAATGCGTATACTCAAAATGCTATGAATACCGAACACTTCAAACAGCGGCTGCTCGACAAAGAACGAGAGCTTGTTGAGGAAATGGCACGCTTGGAACACGACGCGCGGGATTCGGGAGAAGCAGAAATCAGAGATTCTACGGATGACGCCACGTCCTCTCAAATCACATCAGAAGTCCTCCAAGAAGATGTCCTCGTATCGCGGACGTTGATACAAGTGCGGGATGCCTTGAAACGGATTGAAGACGGGACCTACGGCAGGTGCATCGCGTGTGGGCGACAAATCGAGGCGGGCCGCCTGGAAGCTGTTCCTTGGGCGGAGTATTGCTTGGAGGACCAGGAGAAGCAAGACAAAAGAGCTCACGCGCCGCACGGCGGTTCAACGCTTTAAAGTAAGCCCTGCGGAGGCGACCAATGGGGTTCCGCAGCGGTAGATCATGAACTCCAACAGCTTACCGTCCTGGCTCGTACCGGCACAATCTCCCCCCGAGGTCCGATCTAGTTGAGCGGGGATCCGGACAGCATTTCGATCATGGCCACCAATTCGACCCTCTGAATGTCGAAATCAGGATGCCATTTCCGCATGTACGCGATCGCCTCGTGTAAGTTACACGCAGCGACTTGTTTTACAGGTGGTACGCCTTCACCATTCGCAACGCCGGTGAATATGCAAGCGAGCTTCGCAGGCGCCGCTGTGACCCGGCCGAAATCCAGTCTTAAGCGCGCGGGGAGTTCGCCGGGAACGTGTTCTGGGCATGTGCGACAGCATAGGCTGATTTATCTGGAGGAAAGCAAGTCGCAACGATCCGCGCTTGGTGCGCGGATTCCTGGATCGCGGTTTTGTCGAGTAAGTTCGACGGCAAAAGCGACGCGCTTTTTGAGCTCGCCGACCATCTGCATCCGCAATGGCCGCAGCGGACTAAACCTGTGAACGCGAAATCGTACTTCACCTTACGCGTCTTGTCCTCGGCCCGAGCGTCAAACAAGTCTTGAACTCGCTGCCAACGTTCAGGACTCGTTAGCGGTTCATGCGAGCCATGGTAGGTCTTGAGACGTACTCGTTTAGATCGGCGCCGGCGTAGGTGAAGAAATTGCTCCGGTCACGCTGTTGTTCGTTGGTGCAGGGCTGACCACGAACGCCACGACGCCTTGTGCCCGCTCCACAAACTCGCGCGGCAGAAGAGCACTAGATGAATGTATCCGCCCCAGCATTGGCAGACTATCCCACGCGGCCCAGCCGACGGCGAGCTGCGAATAGCCCGGCTGCGGCCAGTCCAGCGAGCATCAGGATCAGCGACGGCGGAGCCGGAGTCGCGGGCGGCGGAGTCGTGAATCCGTCGATTTCGTAGACTTGCGACGTCAGCGTGGTGTTGGTCGTCGTCACGGTCTGGTTATCTGTCGCCGGCAAAATTTGTACAGCGGCGATTTTGATTGGAACCATGTGACCTATCCAGGCTCCCATGAGCCGTTGGTAACACGCGAATGCTGGCAGCGCGTCACAGGAGTTGCTGGATGCCCGCGCCGAGAAAAAGACGCGGAAAGTGAAGCACGATTTCGCGTTCACAGGTTTAGTCCGCTGCGGCCATTGCGGATGCAGATGGTCGGCGAGATCAAAAAGGGCCGGTATGTTTACTACCACTGCACCGGCAACCGGGGAAAGTGTCCAGAGCCATACACGCCCCAGGAGGTCCTCACTCGCGAGTTCGCCGCCATCCTGCGGGAAGTGGTTATCCCACGGCCAATCTTCAAGTGGCTCGGCGACGCTGTGCTCAGTTCTGACCGGACCGAGCAGCCGGCCCGCGAGGGGCCAGTCAAGAAACTCAAGGCCCGCTACGACCAAATCGAAGCACGCGTAGGGATCATGTACATGGACAAGCTCGACGGGCGGATCACACAGGAGTTTTTCGACAAACATTTCGCCACTTGGCGCGGGGAACAGGACGGGCTGCGGCGCAAGATCCAACATATCCAGAAGGCGGCGCCGGCCCCATTGACCAGGCCGTCGACATGCTCCGGCTGACGAGCCAGGCGAGCGAATTGTTTCTGCAGCAGTGCGCGGCGGAACAGCGCCGGTTGCCCCAGATGGTGGTGGCGAACGCCACGTGGAAGGACGGCGCGTTACAGACGACACTGTTCGAACCGTTTGAGATCTTGCGCCATTCGAACCGGGAAAGTCACAGAAAAGAAAACGAGAACTCCGGGGACAGGATGCGATTCGGAAGTTTGGCTCCCCGGCATGGATTCGAAACCCAGGGTTCACGGCTCGATGCTGGGTTTCGGGGTCATTCACCAGTCTCTTGGTGGAAGATGATCCTGATCACGCCCGATTGGCCCATGCGCTTGTGAACGTGTGCGGGGATGGGCCCAATCTATTCCCTGTTGAAACCAGTACAGCAAGAGGTGTATTCTTCACTAAGCTGGAGTTCTCCAGTTAGAGCTTGCCGTGAATAAAATTCTGGCCGAACAGTATCGGGATTCGGAAGCTCGGTCCGAGACTCCCAGCCACGATCACTCGGCCGCACAGAGCCATCCATGACGACTCCATCGCAGGCGGCAAGCGCCTATGGCGCGCAGATGGCGAAGTATTTCACCCTGAACCAACCGCCCCATGTTGCCATCGATTCCGCGGTTTCCGTGGTCCGGCCGCAACTGGCGATTACCCGGCTGATTGCACGGAGCGGCATCCCGGAGCGAACCGCGTCCATTCCCGCGGAAAAAGCCTACGTGGTTTCAGTTCATCTGAATCATGCGAACTCCGGGGAATGGGAACTCTGGACCGACGAAAAGTACACTAAGACGGGGGCGTGGCCCGTGGGCGGAGTCGCCATGTGCGACCTTGAGTCGAATTCGAGCATTCGAAACCCGGGCCCCATCGACTGGGTCCACTTCCATGTTCCCCGGACCACTCTCGATGCCATTACAGACGATGCCGGAATGCGTAAGGTTAAACGCCTCCACTGTGTTTATGGAACTCCCGACCCGGTTCTCCACCACCTGACGCAAGCGATTCTGCCGTGTCTGAACAAGCCGGAGATGTTCTCTCAGCTGTTCATAGATTCTTTCACCATGACGGTTTGTTCGCACCTTGTGGGGCGGTATGGTCAGCTTCGCGAACCCACCCTGCAACTTAAAGGCGGTCTGGCCCCGTGGCAAATGCGGCGTGCGGTGGAGTTGCTCCAAGAGCATCTGGACGGCGAGTTAAAGCTGGAAACACTTGCCGAGGAATGTCGGCTTTCGGCCAGCCATTTTGCACGATCGTTCAGGAGATCATTTGGGACTTCCCCACATCGTTACCTGACTCTGCGGCGCGTGGAGATAGCGAAGGTCCTTTTGGCCGAAACGAACAGCTCCCTGGTGGAAATTGCGGCGCAGACCGGATTTTCTGATCAAGCCGCCCTTACTCGGACTTTTGCAAGCGTCGTTGGCGCCACTCCGGGCAAGTGGAGGCGTGAGCACTCACACCGCCGGATGTTTGTCGAAATACGCGAGCAGTCATCCTCTCCCTCAAACGAATAGATTCGTCGCTCCGCATTTGAAGCAGGAATCCACAAAAGTGGTCCATGTCTTCAATAGTGTCGTGCCCGTTCCTGGTACGATCCATTTCGTGTTCAACGCTTTGTACACGATTCGCGGAAGCTGAAACTCGAGAGGAGATTAACGATGACGAAGATCAAGAACGTGGTCCTGGTGCACGGTGCTTTCGCCGATGGCTCAGGCTGGAAGGCTGTCGCTGACATACTGAAGAAGGATGGCTACAAGGTGTCGGTGGCGCAGCCGCCCGAGACTTCGTACGCCGACGACCAAAAGTACACAAAGGCCGCAATCGATGCTATGGGCGAACCAGTGGTCCTGGTCGGCCACAGCTACGGTGGGTCCATCATCACCGAAGCCGGCAATCATCCAAACGTTGCAGCGCTTGTCTACATTGCCGCCTTTGCGCTCGATGAAGGTGAGAGCTGTGCATCGATCGAACAGGCCCTGCCGCAGGCGTCCACGGCGTTCAAATCGGACAGCAACGGGCTTTGGTGGATAGACGAGCCGCATTTCGTGGCTGACTTCGCAGCGGACATTCCACGGGATGAGGCGGAGTTTATGGCTATATCGCAAGTGCCGATCTCGACCGACTCGTTTACCCATCAGGTCAAGAACCCGGCCTGGAGACACAAACCCACCTGGTACATGGTTGCCAGCGAAGACCGATCGATCAATCCGGAGCAGGAGCGAATGATGGCGAAGCGCGCCAAGGCCAAGACGGTCGAAGTGAAGTCGAGCCATGTGGCCTACATGTCTTTCCCGAAAGAAGCAGCCGCGCTGATCGAGGAGGCTGCCACATCCGCGCAGGTCAAATCGGTAGCAGGAGCCTAATCCAGTCGTGACGCAGCTTTCAACCGTCGTCTGAGCGCGACTCGCTCGAAGACAGCTCCCGCCGAACCTGACGAAATCGGCGGGGGCGCGGATGAATGTCGTCTGAGGAGAGCAAAAATGGGAGATCGCATCATAATAGAGGGCCAAGACGGCGCGTTTAACGCCTATATCGCGCGACCGAAGACCTTGCCGGCCGCAACTGTCGTTGTTCTGCAGGAATTGTTCGGTGTCAATGCCGACATCCGCACGACCTGCGACAAACTGGCTGAGCAAGGATTTGTAGCAGTCGCGCCCGATCTTTTCTGGCGTCAGGAACCGGGCGTTGATCTTAGCGTCACGTCCGAGGCTGACTGGCAGCACGGGCTTCGCCTTTATCAAGCTTTTGATCGTGACGCAGGCGTCAGAGATATTAAAGACACCCTGAACGCTGCGGCCAAACTGCCTGAATGCACGGGAAAGACTGCCGTCCAGGGGTACTGCCTCGGCGCCTTGATGACGTTCCTTGCGGCCGTACGCTGCCAGGTCGATGCCGCCGTCGCCTATCATGGCGGCGACACCGAGAAATACCTGGGCGAGGTCCAAAATCTTCATGCGCCCTTGCTTATGCACCTGGGGGAGGAGGACGAGTTTATCTCCAAGGCGGCGCAAGCTCAGATCAAGGCAGCACTTGCCAGCAAACCAAACACAACGGTCTACAGCTATCCAGGGCAGCGGCACGCCTTCGCCAGGCATAACGGAACGCACTACAATGCCGCAGCGGCTGCGCTCGCCAACGGGAGGACGAGTGAATTTCTACAACGACAACTACGATGATGTTCCGTCTTTCCAGCCGCCTCGCGGCGACTGGAGGAGCGTCTTGGGCCCGGGCTTGGATTGCTGAGACGCAGAAAAGAAGATTGTTCCTTGCTTAAACAACCTTGAGGTCAAAAGTATGGAAGTCCGCACGGTCAATGTCCAACGCTGGAGCATCGTTTCGCAAAAGCCATTCGAAACTGTCGTCGCCGCGGTGGAAGCTGCAATCGGCAGGCCAAATATGAGCGAGTTTGCTAAGGACATTGCTGCCGCGGCGACGTACCCGGAAATGCGGGAGGTCGTACAGCACGCCGTGAGTGAAATTGGACTGATGGAGTTCATGCGACTCGATATCGGCGCCGTCCTCGCGAAGGCCCATCCCGAGAGAAATCCGAACAGCATCCGTTTAATCATTGGTAATCCGCTCATCATGGAATCGATGGCTCGCCTTGTCCCTGACGCCGCGTCCTACGCGCCGGTGACCGTGTTGATTGATCGTCGCTCGGACGGCGTGCACTTGAGTTACGACGAGATGGCCAGTTTGCTCGCTCCGTACGGTAATGCGGAAGCCGTGGAGATCGCTGGGGACCTGGATGTCAAAGTGAGAAGACTGCTTCAGGAAGCAAGCTGATCACCTCGCAAGCAGACAATCGGATAAGGAGGATGCGGTGACCATAGTCAAAACGGAACTATCGGGCATGGAAGACCACAGAATGGCGGTGCAAGAGGATATCGCACGACGGGCTTACGCACTGTATGAAGCTGATGACTTCAAAGATGGGCTCGACCTGGATCACTGGTTTCGGGCCGAGCGAGAGCTGACCGTGCCGGACGTGCCACTTTCAGTTGAGCAAGACGCGCTGACGGTTCGGATACCCTGAGTTGTGAGTGTTAGCCCTACCCAGCATGGATTTACATGTCTCGAATCCATGCTCATCGCTTCTGCCTTGGAGATTCAATAACTTCTGTGGGTCCAAAACGGCACACACGTACAACATCCGTACAAAAAGGCTCACGGACTCCCTATATTGCTGAATCTAAAGGCTGGCTCCCCTACTAGGATTCGGAATAAGATTCACGCTTGGGCGCTTTCGGCGGTGAGCTGTGAGCCGTCTATGAAGCATGTTCCGAATCGCGTCCCAGCGTTCACGCTAGTTTCGTCAAAAAACGCCAATTAGTTCAGTGGGGAGCCGGATAGCATATCGATCAGGGCTACGAACTCGACACGCAAGATATCGAAGTCGGGATGCCGTTTCCGCATGTACGTCATCGCTTTATCATGCATTATTCCGACTAAGAAGCAACCCGCCCATAAAGCTGGCAATCTCTTTGGCTAGCTCGTGAGGCTCATCAATCGGGATCAAGTGGCCGCTCCCCTTGATGATCTTGAACTCGGCGTTCGGAAGGTAAGCCAGGACTTCGGTCTTGTGTCGTTCGATTGAATCGACCTGATCGAGCTCGCCCGCGAGCAGCACCGTTGGAACGTTGATATTCGCGACCTCGGCCGAGATCTCCTCAAGTATTGACTCCAT